>NZ_CM146747.1:0-4966501 GCF_055702265.1 Streptomyces sp. HUAS MS02
GCCCGGTCCCGCACCCCTCGCAGCCCGGCGCGAGCCTACGCGGACCGACAGCCTCCGCAGACGCCCCACTCACGCACAAGCCGCCCGCAACCCCTGCCCCGCCCGCGCGGCAGCAACCACAAAACACGACACCGGAAGACACCCGAGGAACGGGACAGCCCGGCCACCGGCCCCAGCAGCACGCAGCCCACCATGCGGCCGTCCCGGTGGCACGGGGAACCCGCCCCGGCGCTCGCACAGCCGATGTTGAAGGCGGCATTGGACTTCTACGGCAGCCTGACTTCGGCCTTGCGCACCGACCCCAGCAGCAGCGTCAGCATGTCCTCGAACGCGTTGCGCAGCTCGATGACGTTCTCATAGAGCACGGCACCGGCCACCATCGGCCAGCGGCCCCGCTCCAACCGGTTCAGGAAGTCCTTGAGCAGCTTCATGTCGATGTCACCGGCGTACCGGGGCTTCGGCTCCACCCGGGCAAGCAGCTTCCTCCAGCGACGCCCTCCTGCCACAACGACCGGCTCAGCTCCCTGAACCAGCCCTCCTGGCTGCGCAGTGAGTACACGCCGCAGCCCACCAGGATCTGGTAGAGGATTTTGGCGCGCAGCGGACAGACCCTCCTGACGGATGTCAGGGTGGCCGCTCGCGCTCTGTGCGGACGGTCGGTTCCCGGCCCGCGGGCTCACCCCGACAGCAGACCGACCAGTGCACCGCCCGAGTTCGTGCGTCGCGCGACCACGTGCTGTCCTCGGCGTTCCCGGGTGAGGAGGCCGGCCGCCTCCAGCTGACCGCAGTGGTAGGTCACGGTCGCCGGCGTGCAGTTGAGCGTGGACGCCAGCGACCCCATGGTGCACGGGCGGACCAGCTCGCGCAGGATCCCCGCCCGCAGGGGGCCCACCACCAGCTTGAGCCGATCCGTTCCGAAGGTGGCGTCCTGGCCGGTCCACAGCGAGTTCAGGCCGGGCGCGGGATAGCCGAACCACACGGCGTCGGAGCGGTCGAAGCTGAAGACCGAGGCACCGTTGCCCGACACGATGGGTACCAGCACCACGCGGCGGGCGCCCCGCTCGAACTTCTCGGGGTGCGGATCGGGCACGTACAACGTCTGCCCGGAAAAGCGAATCTTGGGTCCGAGTCCACTCATGACGAGGGGCAGGGCGTTGCTGACGGCCGCCACTCCCACCCGTTCCATCTCCCGGTCCAGCAGGGCGCCGGCCCGTGACCAGACCGGCCCGAAGGCTTCCCACACGGCGCTGAGAATGGTCGCGTAGGCGTGGATGAAGGCTTTCGGCCGGTCGACGACCGACTGCCACTGCCGTGGGACCGTCCCCCCGAAGTCCGTCTCCAGCTCGCCCAGCAGCAGATGCGGCGGGACCTCCGCCAGACGGTCGAGCTGGACCGAGAGATCGGTCTCCCACAGCGGGGCCGTGGGGGTGAGGCAGTCCGGGACCATCGAGTATTCAGGGGCGAACAGCGGCCGTAGCACTCGCTCGGCCCCCTCGGGCACCGCGGAACGTATCGCGCGCCGCCAGGTCGGGTGCAGGCCCTGGGAACGGCCCCCCAGCGCATCCGCGACGAGCGACATCAGGGTCACACCGGGCTGCGCCACGACGGACACCGGCACCGTCTCCAGGGGTCCCAGACACAACTCGGAGAATCGGGCCATGAACACTCCCCCGTCGACGTACTGACATCTCTTGAGACGAACGGGTTTTGGTAAAAGTTTCGAACAGCCTGGGCAAAGGTGCCGACGAGGACACGTTTTGAAGCTGCTCGAAATGCTGGGTCACGGCACCGCCTGTGAACAGACTGTGTCCGACCACGGGGGACGGTGGCGGCTGACCGACCGCGCCCATCGCTGTGCCTCCGCGCAGAAGACACACGAGAAACGGGGGGGCGGATCGGCCGCGCAGCCGATCCGACCGTGCCCTGCCAGATACGCGGACCGTACATGCCGCTCTTCGCCCCACCCTTCGACTTGAGGAACTGACGTGACGTTGAACAACCACCGACGTCTGGCCGCCGGTGCCACCCTGATCGCCGCACTCGCCGCCGGTGTCGTCCCCGTCACCGCCGCGCACGCCGCCCCTGCCGTCCCGGCCGCCACCGAGGTGACCACACCCGCACCCGACATGGAGGGCGTGGTCGCCGCGCTGGACGCCGCGATGGCCGAAGGCGCACCGGGGGCGATGGCCCGGTTCACCGGCCCCGAGGGCGTCCGGGCCCGGACCGTGGGGGTGCGCGACCGGGAGTCCGGCGTCCCCATGGACGTCCGCGCACGTTTCCGCATCGGAAGCGTCAGCAAGACCTTCTCCAGCGTGGTGCTGCTCCAACTCGTCCAGGAGGGGCGGCTGGAGCTCGACGCCCCGGTGAACCGTCATCTTCCCGGCCTGCTGCCCGACGACCGGATCACGGTGCGCCACCTCCTCACCCACCGCAGCGGGCTCGCGGACTACACCAACGCGATGTTCGAGCAGACCGTGCCCGGCTTCGAGGCCGTACGCAACCGGGTGTTCAGCTACCAGGAACTCGTCGACCTTTCGCTCAGCGAGCCCCGCACCACCGAGCCCGGCGTCTCCTACCGGTACTCCAACACCAACTTCGTGGTGGCCGGCATGCTCATCGAGCAGATCACCGGCAAGCCGGTCGCCAAGGAGTACCAGCGACGCATCATCAAGCCGCTGGGGCTGCGCAACACCTCGTACGTGCACCCCGACGTCCGTATCGCGGGCCTGCACGTGAACGGCTATCTGCACCCCGACGAAGCCGGCGCGCCGCTGGTGGACTCCACCGAGCAGACGGTCTCCTGGGCACAGTCGGCCGGAGCGGTCATCTCCAGCCCGGCGGACCTGAACACCTTCGTCACCGCGCTGATGAGGGGAAGGCTGCTGTCGCCGCAGATGCTGAAGGCGATGACCACCGTCACGCCGACCGACACCACCAACACCCGCTTCTACGGCCTCGGTCTGCGCCGCTACGACCTGTCCTGCGGTACGCAGGTCTACGGGCACACCGGCACCGTGCAGGGCTACTACACCTACGCCTTCGCGACCGGCGACGGCAAGCGCAGCCTTTCCGCGATGGCCAACACCTCGAACAAGGGGTCCGCCAACACCGCGCTCGGCGGCACCCTCGAAGCCGCGTTCTGCGGCAAGAAGCCGACCACGAAGGCTTCGTCGCACACGCGGCCCGAGCTGTCCGTCCTCCCGGCCGAATCGGACCTGCCCGAACGCCGCTGACGCTCCTGGACGATGACCCCGTCCCCCCAGCTCCCGCACTGAGTAGGTGCTTTCCTTCCTGGCGCTTGGGGTGACTGTGCTCTGGCCGTTGAGGCCACCGTGCGATCGGCGAGACCGGTGGGCGACACGGAATACTCCCTGGAGACCCACCAGGCGCGGGTGCGCTCCCGCATGAGCCGCAACTCCCCTACAAGCCAGACCTCTGTTTCACACATCTGAATCAGTGACCGCCTCGAGCGGTACCGCATACCGACAATCAGGAGGAGAAAGTGCGTAAAGCCGTACTCGACCTGTTCGTGGTATTGGCAGCGGCGCTCGCCGTAACACCCCTCGCCGACGCTGACCAGACCGACACCGTCGCCTGCTGCGGCGGCACGCCCGGCTTCCCGTAAAGGGCACCCGTTCGCAATGAGTGCTGCATGAGGGCTCGTCAGTTCACTGGCGGGCCCTTCGCTCCTGGTCCGGACAGGCGGTCAGACGGCAGCCCCGCCCCGCACGATGCGGGCTGCTCGTCTTCAGCGATGTGCTCCGCGACCGCCGACGTACAAGCGGGCCGGGCTGTCATCTGACAGTCGGCGCGAGTGCTCGTAGTCGGCCTGCTGTTACTCACTTTCGGGTGACGGCCCGAACCCCGGCAGGGTGGCGCACCGTGGCGGAGAGACACCGTGCCTCAACCCCTGCAAGACCTCCCCCGACCTGTGGGTACGTCAACACGGCTAAATGCGGCATAAGCGGGCGTTGCATCCGGGAGTCATGGAAATATGATCAGCAGGTAACAGAGGTCATGTTCTGCCTGTGAGTGCGCGGTGGTGTGGACAAGGTGTGTGTGCGGCCGGCCGGTCGCCGACGCACATCACACCGGATCCCGGGGCCTGCACTGGCTGTCAGGGGAGGGTGTCTGCACCCTGAGGGGGACTTATGTCCACTTCCGCTTCTGTCACCGCTCGCAGTCTCGTCGCCGCCGCGCTCGCCGCCAGCGCGGTGGTCTCCATGGTCACGCTGCCGGCGTCGGCCGCCGACCACTCCGCCCTGAGCGGTCGAGGTTGACGATCTCGGACGTCCAGTAACTCCCCCGGCCACGACGACCGTTCCAACCGTTCCCTGAACCGGGAATGGGTGGAGATCACCAACATCGCCCGCCGCAGCGTCAATCTCGACGGCTGGACCCTGAAGGACGAGGACGGCCACACCTACACCTTCGAGGACTACCGCCTGGAGGGCCGCGCCACCGTCCGTATCCACGCCGGACGCGGACGCGACACCGACAGCGACCTGTACCAGGACAGCCGCCGCTACGTCGGGGACAACCGCTCCGACACCGCCACCCTCAGCAACGACCGCCGCCGCTACATCGACAGCGACTCCTGGGGCCACCACCACGGCGGCGGCCACCACAACAACGGCGGCGGCCGCCACTGACCCGACACCGCACGCACACCCCACCACCGACAGGGACGCGCCCGACCACCCACGGCCGGGCGCGTCCCTGTCGGTGCCGCCGAGATGGCCCTCCTTGTCATGTGTCGCTGGGGAAGGCTGGGGCCCGCCTCGGACTGCCCGGGCGTTGCCATCAGGTCCGCCGGGCTGAGTCATGCCGCCGTTGCCGGGTCCGTGCAGGTGCTGTACGTCCTGCGGGTGACGGAGTCGTCGTTCTCCCACTCGCCGGTGACGGCCGGACCGCCCTCGGTGGACCGCAGGATCGCCCGGTACAGCGTCACCGCCCAGCCTCGTCGTCCCCGGCAGCCGCGCCGGTCTCCCCGGCGAACGGGCTTGGCGAGTGCGCCATGGCGTCCGGCAGCAGGGTGGGGGCGATCTCCGCCAGGTCGGAGCGGGTGGCGGCGACGTCGCGCAGCAGTTTGGGGAAGGTGACCCGGTCCAGTCCGCGTCCGGTACGGGAAAGCAGCAGCGGCCCGTGCTCGGGGCCGGAGTGCGGGGTGCGGGGTGCGCACGGGTAGGTACTCGTCGAGCGCCCACACCACGGGCCGGGGCACGGGCGTCAGTGTGGCGACGGCGGAGGAGCTGTTGTTCTTCGCCGGCAGGCACCTGGCGGGGCCCGCCTCGTTGTCGCGCTGGAGGTGGACTCGCGGGTGGACGTCCTCGCGGATGAGCGCACGGCCCCATGAGCCGTACTCGGGTGTGCCGGCGCTCTGCCGTACCCGGTTGACGGCCGACTCTCAATCGTGGCGGTCTGTCGTCCGGTCACTGCTCTTTGAGAGGGATCGAAATGCTGGTCCATGCGCTCGGGGGTGCGTGAGTATCGAGGTGCTGGATGCGGGTTTCGCTGTTGGAGGGCGGTGTGTGACGGCGGTTCAGGAGCGGCCGCAGTTGGCCCTTGCCTGAAGTCCCGGGAAACAAGGGGCGCGTGGAAGTGCCGCGGGGCGGACAGCAGAGATCGCACGGCACATGTAACTGAACTAGGAGAAGATCGCCATGCAGCGCACGACTTCACGTTTGATGACGAAACTCACGACCGCAGCGGCGGCAGCGATCGTAGTGGCGGTTGGCGCGGCCGCTCCCGCTGCCGCAGCGGCCCACTCGGCGGAGCAGCCCGCCCGGACTGCGAGCGTTCAGGCCCAGACCGTCACCACCTGGATCAACGGCAATGTGCGGATCGGGCCTTCGACGGGTTACCGCATCGCCTACACCGTCGCCGCGAACCAGAACCTGAGCGCCGAGTGCTGGCTGGTAGGCGGCTTTGTCAACGCCAACGGCATCTACCACGACAAGTGGGTGCTCCTGTCCGACGGCAACTACATCTGGGGCGGCCTACTCAAGGGCAATGAGGTGGGCAACGTCTCCACGCCCTGCTTCTGACACACGCAAGGGTGCCGCGGCAGACCCTCGGGGCATCAAGCCTGTAGCGGGTTGGTTGGCTCACAGCCCGGTGGGTAGCAGGGCTTGGGCGAGTTCCGGGGTCGGGCGGTTGGTCGGGCCGTGACCGGTTGGGGTGCATAGCAGAGCAGGCACGGGCTTCGTGATCATTGGGGTGTCGAAGCTCAACGATCATGAGGTGGCCCGTGCCTGCCGCTGCATCTTCTCTCATCCCGCCGGTGCTGGTGAAGCTGGGTCCGCTGGATGCCAGTCAAGTCGCTGGCCTGCGGCCCTTTCTGGAGCGGGTGCCCGACCCGCGGGCGAGGCGGGGCCGTTGGTACTCGCTGACCGCGATCCTCCTCGCCATGATCAAGCGGAATCAGTCGACCGCCCACCGGCAGCTCGCCGCCCTGCCTTGGCCGGGCATCGCCGTCCAGCACACCGCTTCCTCTGCCGGACACGGCCGCCGGGAGTCCCGCTCGATCAAGACCTGCGGCATCGCCGACGAACTCGGCGGGATCGCCTTCCCCCACGGCCGCCTCGCCCTCCGCGTCCACCGACGCCGCAAACAGACCGGCGAGCACGAAAGCCGCTAGACCATCTACGCCGTCACCAGCCTCGACGCCCACCAGACCACCCCGGCCGGACTCGCCGCCGCCGTCCGCGGCCACTGGGCCGTCGAGGCCCTGCACCACGTGAGAGACGTGACCTACGCCGAGGACGCCTCCACCCTCCACACCGGCACCGCACCCCGCGCCATGGCGACCTTCCGCAACCTCGCCATCGGCCTGCTCGAAACCCTCGGAGCCGTCAACATCGCCAAGACCACCCGCGCAATCCGCGACCAGCCCGAACGAGCCCTCCCACTCCTGGGCATCACCAACAACCCGGACGCTCAGGGAACTTGATCAAGCCCTGTCTGCCCACCGGCCTACTCAGCCGGCGGAACTCGAACGAAGCCCTCGGCCCAATGGTCCTCATCGAGCTCGAAGGCGTCGAAGTGGAAGCATTCCGGTTCATCACGGAAGCCTGGCAGCAGTCGAGCCTGACGCATACGCTCTTCAACCCGTTCGAGGGTTGAGTAGATACCGAGCAGCTTTACGTCGTCGCCGTCCTCCTCGTCGCAGAACACGCCGCTCTCATCGACGTGCACTGTCGAGCCGTCGTCGCCGGCTTCGTTCTGGTGGCCGACATGCCACAGCGGATACACGATCACGGACGCGAAGCTATCAGCACACGAGTTCGTGGGGCCTGCGACGTTCGGCGCCCCTCACCTCCTGGGACCTCGCGAACACAAACCGGGCGTCACACGACTGGCGAGGCGACCACACCACCGCGGCAAACATCCTCGACTACGCCCTGACCCGCGCCCAAAACCCCGCCGCCCGCTCTCTGCTCCAGCTACGCCTCGCCCGCACCCTCGCCGCACAGGGCGACCGGAGCGAGCGGCGAGCCGTGCTGCGCGCCCTTGCCGCGGCGGAGAAACACCTGGGCGACGCCGGCACCGATCGGCCCGCCTGGTGCGCCTGAGTATCCGAAGCCGATCTCGCCGTGGACTCCGGCCAGGCCCTCCTGGACCTCGGCGACACCGGCCAGGCTCACCGGCTGATCACTGAAGGCGAAGGCCTGCTGCCCACGGCCCGGGACAAGACCCGCGGGGTGTTCCTCGCCTACCGTGCCGCGAGCTACCTCGACCTGAAGGAACCCGAGCCCGCCGCGGCCGCCGCCACCCAGTCACTGCCCCTGGCCCGTCGCATCGGAGCACCCCGCTGCGTGCAGCTAGTCGACGACCTCCTCCCCCGCTTCCAGCACTACCAGGACGCCCAGGGCGTTCCAGAACTCCTCCAACTCGCTGCCGCATAGCAGGAAGGGCGACGGGTGGTGAGAAGTTGAGTCAGAACCGGTGATCTGTGACGTTCCGTAATAGATGAGCTGTAGTGGCATTCCATGGGGTGATCCGCGGCCGCCTGGCTCTGGTCCCAGTCGACACCCCGATTGCCTCAACCCACAACTCCACATGCCCTACGGGCGCGTTCGGTAATGGCGACGGGACTGACTTCACCCCATGAAGCCCCAGCGCGTTCGCGCCTGAAAGGCCCCAACAGAAGTTGTTGATCATGAAACTACTGACGTCGACCAACAGGTCACTCGCGACGGCGGTCCACGTAAGATCACCACTCGAGGGGTGGTGGCATGGCCATGAGGAACTACCGGTGGTGCGTGGCGTTCGCAGCGGCACTGCTGGCCGGCTGCGGCGGTGGCGCGGAGAGCGACAGCTGGAACGGCAAGGCGGTGGCGCTCACGAAGGAACAGGTACGGGAGACGTTGCCGGATGGCGGGGCCATGAAGCGCTGGAAGGAGTCGGCTCGGCCCACGACCGTTGAGATGGACAAGCTCAACTACCGTTCGGAGGCCTGCCCCATCAAGGGCAACGCGGGCTGCGAGAACTCCCGCTTCTTCGGCGCCTCGACTTTCCGGCGCAACGACAACGCCGCCACTGTCACCTTTCTGATCATCGCCTACGACAGCGAACAGGCCGCCCGTAAGGCGTACGACGTGCTCTGGGACGGCTACTACGGCAAGAAGGCGGGACAGCGGGCCAAGACGTTCAGCCTCGGCCCGATCGGAGACGAGCGCGACGCCCGGTTCGGTTCCTCCGGCCACTTCGGTGAGCCCGGCGCCGTGACCCAGACCCGGGTCGGCACGACGCTGCTGTGGACGCTGGCGGGTTCCATGGACAAAGACACGGATGGCGTCAACGAGGACAGTGTCCGGGACCTGGCCACGGTGCTCGCCAAGCGGGCCCGACAGGCCCAGAACGGGGACGCGCCTTCCGCCGCGCTCGAGGGCTGACCGGGGCGGCCACGCCGGGACTCGCCCCGCTGCTGGAGAGCAGAGGAGCTAATCACCCGAACTTGGTCCCGCTGCACGAGCTCTTGAGCGGGTTCCGATCGGACCCGATCGTGGTGACCTTCCGCGTGGCTGAGTTGCTGGGGCCGTGGTCGGCCCTTGCACGCTCTTCGCTACCATCCGTGCGCATGACAATGCGGGGGTGGCGACTGGGTGTCGTGGCGGTGCTGGCGGCGCTCTGTGCTTCCGGTCCAGGACAGCCGGAGGTCATCCGTACGGCGTCGGACCTCGGCCCCCTGCCGGCCGACCGCTACGACTACACGCCGCAGGACTACCAGCGATCGCAGCAAGCATCAGCGTTGCTGGTCCGGCAGTGCATGGCAGAGCACGGCCACCCGGACTTCCCGCTCGACCCCCGCTACCCCAGCGATCCCATCGTCGCCACCGCGGTCAGCACCGACTACGGTGCCCTGGATCTCGCCGCCGCACGCCGCTGGGGCTACGGCTGGGACCCGGCAAAGTCCCGGGCTGTGAGACCGAAGGGCCGCCGGATGACTAACGCCGAGTATGCGGACTTCCCCGCCTGCAACGCGGAGTCGAGCCGGCGGCTGATGCGCGGCATCGACGTCAAGCGGGACTGGCTCTACGCAAGTACACGGGCGATCGAGATCGACGAGGCCGTCAAGCGCGACCCGCGCCTCCGTGCGGCGTGGGATGAGTGGTCCCACTGTGTAGCAGAACAGGGATTCACGCGCTATCCCGACCCCGTGGCGGCATACACGGACACCGCCTGGCAGCGGGGCAGCGACGGCAACACCCGGCATACGCTGCGGGAGCGGGCCACCGCCGCTGCGGACGTCACCTGCAAGCGCCGCCACCATACGGCCGAGCTCTGGCATGCTGTCCGGGCGCGGAGCAGGCCGTGGACATCTCCAGGCACCGTGACCGCTACGCCGCCGGGCTGCAGGCGCTGCGGACATACCGGGACACCATCGCCGAGGTGCTGCGGAAACTCGGCTAGTAGCATTTCGTTACGTTGAGTGATCACAGCTGGTCGTGGGCAGCTTCTTGGAGTGAGGTTGGGAGAGGTGGAACGGCTCCGTGGTGAGTGAGGGGCGGAGTTCGGTGCCGATGTGTTCGGGTCGCTGCCGCAGCGGGATCAGCGGCGGTAGGGCGAGTGTTAGCTGCGGGGCGTGATGCTCGACGGCCGGCGCAAGTCGATCCAGCCGATGGCCGAGCGTCTGCCGGACGGGAACATGCAGGCCCTGCCGCAGTTCGTGAACCGTGGGATCCACTGCCGGTCCGACAGCGGGTCGCCGAGCGACTGTCCCAGGTGATCACACCTGAGGTGCGAGGGATTGACGCCGTGTCGTTCCCCAAGTGCGGCAGGGCCTCGGTCGGGGTGGCTCGCCAGTGCTGCGGAGCGGTCGGGGAACGGGTGAACTGTCAGGTCGCGGTCAGTGTGCATGCCGCCACCGACACCGCCTCGTGCCCGTTGAACTGGGAGTTGTATCTGCCGCGCGAGTGGACGGAGGAGCTGGCCCGATGCCATAGGGCGGGAGTCTCCGGCGACGTGGTGCACCAGGAGAAGTGGCGTCTCCCGCTCGACCTGCTCGAAGTCGCCCACCGGCGGGCTGGGCCCGCCGGCCCTTCCCCGTTCCGCACCCCGCGCGAGCTGTCTCAGTGCTCGTGGTCGACGCCGGTGCGGAGGGATTCGCCGAAGTGACCAGGAGGCAGGGCGGCAAAGGCGCGATGACCTCACGGTTCGCGGTGCTGACAGTGCGGCCCGCAGGCAAGCAGTCGCTGGCCGCAGCTCAGGAGGCGGACGGCGGCCGCAACCGATGGGACGGCGCCCTGCCCACCCGAACACTCCTGGTCGAGTGGCCGGACGTCCACGACGCTCCGACGGACTACTGGATATCGAACCTGCCCGCCGCCGCCCCGGTTGCTGACCTGGTGCGGTGGGCCAAGATGCGCTGGCGGATCGAGCACGATTACCGCGAGCTCAAACATGGCGTGGGACTGGACCACTTCGAGGGCCGCACCTGGCGCGGCTGGCACCACCACGTCACGCTCGTCACTGCCGCCCAAGCATTCCTCACCCTCCGGCGGCTCGATCCAAAACCCCGGATGCCGGCCTGACTCTCTACCAGGTCCTCGACACGCTCCAGGACCTGTTGAGGTGCTGGACCGGCGCCTGCACCACCTGCGGCCGCCCCTCACCACACGCAGAAACAGACCCAGAGCCTAACGAAGCACTACTAGTCAGCACGAAGCCCGCCCCATGCGCCATCGGCACACAGCACCCGAGCCAGCGTTCCCCGTCTCCAGGAGCCTGGGGTTCAGGAGGCGTGGGAGCCCAGGAGCACGCCGGCCAGCGTCCCGACGAGCAGGAACGGGCCGAACGGGATCCTGCTCGTACGGTCGGCCCGGCCCGCGAGCATCAGATGTAGTTGAGGAGTTCGGCCGTGACGCGCTCCGAGTCGCTCGGGTCGCTGGCGAGCAGCTGGTCGGCGGCGCGGGCGACGTCGACGGCAGGGGTGGACAGGTCTTCCGGGGCGAGGGCGTTGCCGCGGTCGACGTCCAGGACCAAGAGGTGGCGCACCGGGTTGCGGGACTGGATGGTGATGGTGTCCTCGCGCGGCGAGTCCGCATCGGCGATGACGAAGCCGGGGTGGTTGAGAATCGCCGCAGCGATGGCCTCGCGGTGAGCCGCGTGCGATGCCGCGCTCGACCGGGGCCCGCGCCCTCGACAGCGCGCGGTTGACGGTCTGTTGGGTGAGCGTCAGTTCGCCTCCCGCAGGCCGTCTGGCCGGTGTGGTCACCCACGCGTCGGCACCGGTGTAGGCGCGATCGGCGAGGATCGGCACTCCTTGGCGCTCGCAGATCCTGATGATCCGGTGGGCGTGGGCCGCGGTGAGGTCGTGGCAGCGCCCCGGCAGGGCCGGAGACAGCCACAGCACCTCGCCGTGGAGGTCGGTGACCACCTGCACGTTCACCCCGTGCCGACGGTGCTTGGCCGAGTAGTCGGCCCGGCCGTCACCGAGGCGGTCGCACTCGGCCAGGGCGCCGTCCAGCCGAACTGCAGGACCGGCTCACACGCGATGCGCGAACGGCTCCCCGAGATCGAGCGGATCACCGACCGCACCGTCACCAGGAAGGCCGAGATCGCCGAACGTCAGGCCACGGAACACCGTAGCGAGGCGCGCAAGCAAGCCACGGCGGCGGACAAGTTGCAGGAGGAAAAGGCGCTGCGCTCGCGCATGGCGACCAAGTCCCCCACCCAGCACGCTCGCGAGGCACAGCCGCGCCATGTACATCAAGCAGGCCCGCAGGGGACCGCCGAGCAGAGTCGTGAGAACGCCGGGCAGCGGGTAGCGAACGAGTCCCGGTACCAGCCGCTGGCCCCGGGACGCTTCGGTCCTCGGCAAGGATGCTGAACCACCCCGTGCCAGCGTCCCGCTGACACTCCCTTCGGTGCCCCCGGACCGCCCGGTCCGGGGGCACTCCCCTGTGCGCGGCCGCGACCAGGTGCACCGCGACGTCGACCGCCAGGCGGTGGACGACTCCTGTCGGCGATCACGTCCTGGACTCCGCGACCCTGCCCGTCGCCATCGGCCACGGAATGATCGTCTGGCTCCAGGACAGCGGCGAACTCCTGGAGAAGCCCTGGGAAGCCAGCAAGTACATGTACAAGGCCGTCACGGGTGAGAAGCTCCTTCGGCGATGGCCTCGTCATCGCCCGCGACAGCAGGGACGCCCGCCGCGTCAGCCACATCCTCGCCCGCGAGACCGCGCTTCTCAAACAGATCAACCCCATCGACGCCTTCCTCGAAGATGAAGACGACAACGACATGTTCGGCTACGAGGAGTACAAATGATCCCTCACCAACGCGCACCCGCCCCTGCCCGGACCCGGCCGGCACACTCCGGCCGCCCCAGGACAGCGCACATGAACAACCTCACCCTCGTCCCCGACCTCCAGGGTGACGCACCGCAGACCAGCCCCGGTTGGCGCTCCAGCGTGATCCCGCCCAAAGACGTCCGGGCCCGCTGGTACACCAGCATCAAGTCCGTCCGCCGCCCGGCAGGAACCCTTACGCTGCCCGCGATAGCCACCACCGCCCCCCTGCACTGCACCCATGTGCTCCACGACAGCGACACCGTCGTGGCACTCGGCCTGACCGCCCTCACCGTCGGATACGATGCCGTCATCGCCGTCTGCCGTACCTGTCACAAGACCAGTCCCGGTGGCCAGCGAACCGTCCAGCAGGACTCCCCCGACCGTCGCACAGCGGCCTGAACTGGCCCGCACCAAACCGGGTGCTCCGACCAGGTCGGGGCACCCTTTCCTATGCCGCAACCCGCTTCGTATCCGTCGTAATCAAGACGGAAGTGCGGGCCAGCCCCGGGAGGGGAACGAGTTGCGTCCCGCCAGGGCCTGTTGATGGTCTACGTGAATTCGGTCGGGAGCACGGCACCAGTGGCGTAGGGTGGTCCTACCGACGCGGGGTGGAGCAGCTCGGTAGCTCGCTGGGCTCATAACCCAGAGGTCGCAGGTTCAAATCCTGTCCCCGCTACCAACACGACAGCCCTCTCAACTACCAGGTCGAGGGGGCTGTTTACTGTATGGGACTCGGGCACTGCACGCGAGAGTGACACCGTGCCCGCTCGCAGCGGAGTGCGCAAAATCAGGCAACCTTCTCATGAAGCCCCCGGTTCGCAATCCAGCCCACGTTCTGCCAGCACGTGTGAGCTTGTCGGCTACCGGACTGACTCCGTGGGATTCTCGCCGTACTGCGCTTGCTCGATGCGCTTGACGACCATCTTCGTAAGCGAGATCAGCGCGTCCGGCTCGACGGAAGCCTCCGTCGCCCACGTGTACTGGATCTTGGCGACGACGGCCCCCTTCCGCACGTTGATCCCTCGACCAGCCGGCACTGTGCTGCCGTCGGGCTCTTCGATCTCGAAGCCGTCGATCTCGTCTCCTGGAGGGTTCTTGCCGACCTCGTCGACGGTCCCCTCTCCCTTGAATGCAGCTGCTGCCGTCTTCACATCGGGGAAGGAGATCATCTGTACAGCGAGCTCTCGATCTTCCATGTCCGTGAATGCGGACAGTCCGATGGAAACGGCCTTGGCGCACCAGTCGCTTGGCCACTGTTCGGACAGGCAGATCTCGGTATCGGAGGCCTCACACGCCTTGCGCATACGCGGCTGCGCCACGTCCGGATAGACGCTGAACTGATCTGGCAAAGCCGCCTCCAGTGCATTCCTGTCCAAAATGGACGCGCTGGCTGACGCGCTCGGTGATACAGACTCCGGAGCCTTCGCGGCGCCTTCCGAGGCATCTGACGCGCCGCAGGCAGAACTCAAGCCAACGGCAACGGCCAGCGCGAGAACCCCTGCTGCAGCTGGCACGCGGTTCGACTGACGACTGGTCATCTTCGCGTCTTCCCCTGCCTGACGGTGAGTGTGATCACTTCACAATATGGCACGCACTCACTGTGAACTGACCGTGCTCTGCGACCAGTTCGTCCCACGCAGCGGTGGTGGAGCTGGAGGCCCGAGCAGCCCTTTCCCGCAGCGCTGACCCCTTTCGCCAGCGACCCGGAGGCGACCGAGTCGGCCGGGGAGTCCACCGAGGACACCTTCCCGGAGGGGCCTCAGCCCAGTCGGTGACGAGGACATCGCGGACCACTCACTCGCCGCCGCCCCCCGCAGGCTCGCGAAGTGCTGCTCGCACAGGCATGGATCGAGATCCTAGAACGCCGTCTCCGTCTCACCCACCGCGGCCGGGTCGAGATCTGCCCCTCCGGCTGCGCCCCGTCCTCAGGACCGGGCGGACGAACATGTGCCGTGAGCAGGGCAGCACCATCACGAACGCCCAGACGCGGTGCCGTTTGCCGGTACGGGGGTTGGTCCACTGGCCCAAGAAGCCGTAGTCGATCTGGGCCTCCTCGCCCGGCTCGATCTCATCGCGCATGACGGTGACCTGCGCATGGCTCACCTCGTCGGGCAGCGTGGCATGCACCCAGCGGCGGAACGAGGAGATCGACACCTTCAGTTTGTGCTCGTCCCGCAGTCGCTGGTGGATCGTGGAGACCGTCACCGTCGAATCTCGCACCCCGATAGTAGCTACCGAGGCTTTTGCCCGTTTTAGGTGGTGCCGGATGGTGATCCCTGTGGTGAGCGGCTGAAGCCGGGTGCCCGACCCGGGTGACCCCTGTCCAACATCCGGAGTCAAGGCCCTCTCCGTCAGCCTCCTCCCATCAGCCTGAGATCGCCCGCAGGATCGGCTGGCCGAGTGCGCCGAGCCAGCCCGCGAGCGCTCCAAGCGGCCCGATCAAACTCGTGCCGGCCGTGGCCAGCGCACCCGCCGAGGACAGCAGCCGGGTGATGCGGCCGAGTCGGCCCGCCACCGCCTTTCGGTCTGGCTCCGGCCGGGCGACCTCCTCGTCCAGCGAGTCCAGCTCGGCCCGCACCTCGGGCTCGATGGCCGGCGGCAGTGCCGTCTGCTCGATGGACGCCCGTAGTTCGCGGACCAGGCCGCGTACCTCCTGTCCGCCCGCCGTGAAGACGGCCGACTGGCCATCGTGAACGGTCTGGTTCCCGGCGACGTTGTTGACCACGCCGCCCTGCTGGTTGCCGATGTTGAAGGCCATGGCTCCCCATCTCCTCACCGCTGCCGCCAGAACGCCTGCCGCTCGGCATCCTCGAAACGGCGGCGTCGGGACGTCGCCACGACGTGCAGAACAATCCCGATGACCATCAGGACCGTCCCGACAGCCGCCATCGCGAACCCGACCGCCCCTACCGGCACCCCGGCCACCTTCGGCCCGAGCAGTTCCGGGGAAGAGTCGAAGTTCGAACTCCCCGACGAGATGTCGTCGTCGGCGCCGGAAATGAATCGAATGATCACCCAGCCGTAGATCCCGGCCCCGACCAGGAAGAGCAGGAAGCCGAGCAGGATCAGGTGTCGTGCCCTGGTACGGGTCGCGGCGATCTCCTTGAAGAAGCTCTCGCGTTGCGCCTGCTGAACGTAGTTGTACTGGTCCCCGGCGATGTTGCTCAGCCGGTCGGCCTGCTGTCCTCCGATGTCGAACCGCCGCTCGCCGCCGGGCGGCGTACGGTGGGCCTCGCGCGGTGCCGGGCGGCCCGGCGGGCCGGGGGGTGGCGGCCCTGCGGTGGGAGCGCCGTGAGGCGTGGGCCCGGGCGCATGGGCGGGGCCCCATCCCGGCATGGTGTCCTCGGTACCGCCCGGGGTGCCGCTGACTCCCGGCTTCGGGGTCTGAACGGTCCGGTCGGCGGAGCGCCGCTCTTCGTAATGCACCTCCAGGGGCCCGAAATCCAGCACGTCGCCCGAGTGCAGCACCTGCTGCCCGAGCACCGGGTGCCCGTTCACCATGGTGCCGTTGGTGGAGGCGAGATCCTCGACCGTGGTCCGGCCCGAGGCCCGCCACACCACCGCGTGCCGTCGGCTGACACCCGGATCGCCCACCTGGATCTGGCAGTCGGAGTCCCGCCCGACCAGCATCGGCTGGTTGTCGATGACGAAGACCCGGCCGCGCATCCGGTCCGGTCGGTCGACCACGAGTTGCGGCAAGCTGCGCCCTCGCTGAGGCTGGTCCATGGCACGACCTCCTGCCGTGGCGAAGCACCCGGCGGCGGACGAAATGATTTGGCCGCCTGTACCGGTGATCCTCTCCTTCCAGTAAAGGCCGGTCGGCCCCGTCCTGCCACAGAAACCGGACGGCCGGATCTCGGCATCACGTTCGGCCGCCGTCCCCTCGGCCCGCAGCCCTCCGGGTTGTCTCCGCGAGGGCGTGCAGGGGCAGACTGTCTGGTGCGGTCATCGTGCTGATCTCCTTCGAGACTTCGACACTCGCGGAGACCAGCCCGTCGGGGTCGCCGCGGCAAGTCCGGATCTGCTGCGGGCGATGGTCAAGACGTTCGCCGACGCGCTCATGTCCGCCGAGGCCGACGCCTTCTGCAATGCCGAATACGGGCAGGTCAGCGACGCACGCATCAACCACCGCCTACCTGCTCGGCGTCAGCACCCGTCGGGTGGAGAACATCGCCGAGTCCGTCCGCGAGGGCGGCTGCATCATCAACATCCACGCGCTGATCGCGGTCGGCGTCAACGCTGACGGGCACCGTGAAATCCTCGGACTCGACTTCGCCACCGCCGAGGACGGCACTGGCTGGCTCGCCTTCCTGCGCTCCCTGATTGCCTGCGGCATGTCCGGTGTCCAGCTGGTCATCTCCGACTCACACACCGGCCTGGTGAACGCGCTCGGCGCGACCTTGCCGGACGCCTCGTGGCAGAGATGCCGCACCCACTACGCCCGAAATTTACTGAGCCAGGTCCCCAAGTCCGCCCAGCCCTGGGTCGCGACCCTGCTGAGGACGGTCTTCGAACAACCCGACACCGACGCGGTCCACGCCCAGATGACGCACGTGATGGACGCCCTGGAGGCCAAGTTCCCCAAGGCCGCAGCCCACTTGGACGCGGCCAGGGCGGACTTGTTGGCTTTCACCGCTTTCCCCCGCGAGATCCGGCGGCAGATTGGTCGAACAACCCGCAGCAACGGCTGAACAAGGAGATCCGTCGCCGCACCGACGTCGTCGGGATCTTCCCCGACCGCACCGCCGTGATCCGCCTGGGCGGCGCCGTCCTGGCCGAGCAGAACGACGAACGGACCGAAGTCCGCCACTACATGGGCCGCGAACTTCTCGCCATGGCCCGTCTCCACCCGATCGATGGAGAAAGCGACGATCTCACCCTGCCGAGTGAACTCACTGCATAGCCTGAAATTGGATCACCGAGTGGCCGTCAATACACCACTCCCGCGGACGTGACTCCGGGTCTCCCCGGTCGGGCAGCAGACGGAGTCGTCGGGCTTCGCATAGTGCACGCTCGCCGTCACTGGGGTGACGCGCGCTGTTTCTCCTGACTCCCCTGCAGCAGAGCTGAGAACCGCGAGCGGCCCGCCGTACCAGCGTTCCTGGTACGGCGGGCCGTTCCCTGTTCGGGTGGCCGGCCCTGGGTCGGCCTCACCCAAGGAGAACCCGGAAGGGGTTCAGACCCCGTCAGTGGGGGTCATCCGGTGGCGAGGGTGGTCCACTTCTGGTTGGAGCCGCCGTTGCAGTCCCACAGCACGAGCTGTGTGCCGTTCGTCGCGGAGGCGCCCGGAACGTCGAGGCAGCGGCCGGAGGCGGGGTTGCGGTAGCCGCCGTTGTGGGGCTGCCAAACCTGGTTGGCGCCGCCGTGGCAGGCCCAGATCTGCACCTTGGTGCCGTTGGCGGTGCTCCCGCCGGCGGCGTCGAGGCATTTGCCCATGGAGCGCAGGGTGCCGTCGGTGTAGGCGGACCAGTACTGGTTGGCACTGTCGCCGCAGCTCCACGTCTGGACAGCGGTCCCGTCGGCGGTGCCGGCACCGTTGACGTCCATGCACTTGCCGGCGATGCCGGACTGCACGCGTGCGGGGGCAGGGGCGGGGTTCCTCAGCCACCCTGCGCTGTCTGCAGCCTGCACGCCGCGGTGGAAGGCATCGGCCATCTTCTGGTAGCCCGCGTCGTTGGGATGCAGCGCATCGGCCAGGTCGGCCGTGGTCAGGCCGCTCATGTCGACGTAGGCGACGCGCTTGCCTGCGGACTGTGCGTCCCTCACGATCTGCGGGATCGCCTGGTTGTACGCGCCCCGGTACTGCTCCTCCGAGCCGCTGGTGGACACGACCAGGGAGGCCACCAGGACGGTCGCGTCGGGGGCGGCGACGGTGATCTGGTCGACCAGCGACCTCAGCCGGGCGGTGGCGGTGGAGACCTGGTAGCTCTCGTTGAGGTCGTTGGTGCCGATGTGCAGCGTCACGACGTTGGGCCGGTAGCGGGTCAGCGAGGCGTCGGTGAGTGCGGCGACCTGGTGGATCTTGTATCCGGAGTGGCCTTCGTTGTCGGGGTCGGACATCGGGCCGCTCCGTCCCGTGCCTACGAAGTCCAGCGGATGTCCGTCCGCCGCAAGCCTGTTCCACAACGGCTCGCGGTAGCCGTTGCCGGTGCTGCTGCCCACGCCCCAGGTGATCGAGTCACCCAACGGCATGACCCGCAAAGGGGTGTCGGAGGCGGCGGAGGCAGGGGCCACACCCGCCGCCGTCATCCCGAGCACGGCGGCGACAAGCGTGACCAGGGGAAAGATCCAGGGCTTTCTCATACAGGCGTCCTCTTCTGCGAGTGATGGTGAATCAGCGGGTGGGGGGATCGCCGTTGGTGCCAGCCACTCGGCACCTGTTCTGCCACCGATCCGGGCCGGACGACTCCGCCCTCACTGAGCGTCCCGGCGGCTCACACCGCGAGGATCGGCCAGTCCTGGTTGGAGCCGCCGGTGGAGGGCCACTGGGTGACCTTGGCACCGTCCGCGGGGGGGCATCCTTGACGTCGGCGCACCAGCCGTTGCGGACGTCGACGAACTGGTAGTAGCCATTGATCGAAGGCACCAGCCTCCACGACTGGTTGTCGCCACCGTCGTCGGTTCTCTGGTTGAGTCCGTCGCCCTGGCCGGAACCGCCCGGGCTCTACTGGTTCGCTCCACGGCCACTGGATGACCGCACCGCCGTCGGCGGTCGAGGCGCCATTGACGTCCATCACCTTGCCGCTCTCGCGGGTTCACCAGCCGGACGGTCCCGACGTCCGCGCTGAAGGGACGGTCGTAGCTGACTGTCCTCCGTGAGCAGCGTGCCCGAGCGCGGGGGCGAAGCGGCTGCGGCAACCGTCATAGCGGCCACGCCCGGGCAGCACGACGCGGCGACTGATCGGTCGGCCAACGTTCCTCCCCTGACTCTTCCCAGAACAACACGGACGGTGTGAGCTTCTGGTTCGGAGCAACGTGTGGAGGGCCGTCGCGGTGGTGGACCGCATACCAAGGCATACGCGGGTGCATCGGATGCATGAGGGGCTTTACAAGTGGGTGCGTGACAGCGGGTGAGGCGACGCGCCTGGCCGGTGGCATGATCCGGCTGTGGCGATCATGGTCAATCGGGCGGTACTGGCGCATCGATTGTTCACGGGGATCTCTCGACGTCATCTCGCCCGCAGAGGACCCGAGTACCGTCCCGGTCACCGTGGGCCTTGCAGGCCGCAGCCCACCACGCGTCGTGGACGGGAGCGAACTTCCCTGCGACTTTGGCCTGTTCGAGGGCGGTCGCCCCGGGCAGGGCGCCGGGCTTGCGCACCAGGGCTTCCAGGTAGTGGTCCAGAACCAGCCGTTCTCCGCCTTTGGCGATCAGCCGTTCGTGCCGGGCGATCTCCGTGCTGCCGTCGTAGACGACCAGATCGTTGGCGTGCAGCACGGCCCGCAGAGCAATGCTCATGACTTGTGGATCGGCCTCGGGTTGGACGCGAAGGGCGTACCTTCCCGAGTGATCGATTTCTGGTCATCGGGTAGGCCGACGTTGCACCGTCGGCCGGGAAGGCACGCCCGTGCTGAGCGAAGTGAATGCCGATGGAACAACGGAAACCGGCTTCCTGATCGATGACATCGTCCGTGAGGGCGCGCGGCGCACGCTCGCCGCCGCCCTGGAGGCCGAAGTCAACGCCTACATAGCCGAGTTGGCCGACCAGCGTGATGAGACCGGGCGTCGCCTGGTCGTGCCGTAATAGCTGTCACCAGCCGAGGAAGGTCACGACCGCGGCCGGGGTGATCGAGGTGAAGGCCCCGCGCATGAACGACAAGCGCGTCGATGAGGCCACGGGCGAGCGCAAGCGGTTCTCTTCGGCGATTCTGCCGCCCTGGTGCCGCAAGTCCCCGAAGATCACCGAGGTGTTGCCACTGCTCTGTCTCCACGGCCTGTCTTCCGGCGACTTCGTGCCCGCGCTGGAGCAGTTCCTCGGCTCGGCGGCCGGGCTGTCGCCAGCGACGGTCACCCGGCTCACCCAACAGTGGCAGCAAGATCACGCCGCTCGGCGAGCGTGATCTGTCCGCCAGCGACTACGTCTACGTGTGGGCCGACGGCATCCACCTGCGCATACGCCTGCGGGAGGCGAAGTCGTGCGTGCTGGTGCTGATGGGCGTGCGCGCGGACGGCACGAAAGAGCTGATCGCCATGAGCGACGGCTACCGTGAATCAGCCGAATCCTGGGCCGACCTGCTGCGCGACTGTCAGCGGCGCGGGATGCGGGCTCCGGAGCTCGCAGTTGGCGACGGGGCACTCGGCTTGTGGAAGGCCCTGGCCGAGGTGTTCCCCGAGACCCGGCACCAGAGGTGCTGGGTTCACAAGATCGCCAAAGTTGCGAACGCCCTGCCGAAATCCGCGCAGCCCGGCGCGAAGAAGGCCCTCCAAGACATCTACAACGCCGAAGACCGCGACCACGCGCTCAAAGCCGTCGCGGCGTTCGAGAAGATCTACGGCGCGAAGTTCCCCAAGGTCGTCAAGAAGATCACCGACGACGTGGACGAAATGCTGGCATTCTATGATTTCCCCGCCGAGCACTGGATCCACTTGCGCACCACGAATCCGATCGAGTCGCCCTTCGCCACCGTCCGCCTGCGCACCAAGGTCACCAAAGGCGCCGGCAGCGCGGCGGCCGCACTGGCGATGGTCTTCAAGCTCGTCGAGTCCGCCCAGGTCCGCTGGCGCGCGGTGAATGCACCCCACCTCGTCGCCCTCGTCCGCGCCGGAGCCCGCTTCGAACGCGGCCGGCTCGTTGAACGGCCACAGACGACCGCGGCATGAATAGGGTGGCGGACCTGCCTCGAAGTTCGAGATCATCCGCTCATGCCGGATGACGCGCCAGGACAGGACCTTCCGTTCGGCTTCAGGTTCCGGCCGTATCGCGGCGACGAAGACCACGGCCCCATGGCCGCAGTGCGGCTGGGGTGTGCCGAACGGGACCGGGTCGATGCCCATTCGGTTGTGGAAGGGCTCCCGACAGCGGCCGAGATCGCCGAAGCCTCTGCCAAGCTGGAGGAGCCGTCCAAGAACCAGATCCTGGTGGTGCGCGACGGGAGCGTCGTCGGCTACTCGACGATCCGGTGGTGGCAAGAGCGGGACGATACGTGGCTGTACCTGCACCGCGGCTACCTCTTGCCCGAGCATCGCCGCCAGGGCATCGGCTCAGCCATGCTGAGCTGGGCTGAAGAGCGGATCCGCCAGCTCGTCAAACAGCATGGAACGGCGCGAACGGCAGTGATCGGCGCGAATGCCATGGCCTCCGAGGAGGACGCCACGGGGCTGCTGCTCGCAGCCGGCTACCGACGCGTCTTCCGCCTCGTCGAGCTGGAGCTGGGCGATCTGCAGCAGTTGCCCGAGCGGGGCAGCGAGCTGCCGGCAGGGATACGGACGGGGCCGATCGGAACAAGCCACTACCGTGCAGCCTGGAGGACGGTCGTCGATTCGTACGCGGACACCGGTTTCACTCAGAAATGGCCTTTCCAGGACTTCGTCGACACCGCCGACCCGGCATGCTGGAGGGGTGCATGGAACGGGCAGGACATGGTCGGCGTCGCCCTCTGCTCCATCCGCCGTCACGACCACACCGTGGGCGAGGTCGAAGAGTTGAGTGTCCGGACGGACCAGCAACGCCTCGGAATCGGCCGGGCCCTGCTGTTGGACGGGCTGCGCAGCCTTCGCGAGCAGGGTGCAACGACCGCCCGGCTGTTCACGGGCACGGCAAATCCGCACCGGTCCCACGATCTTTACGAGAGTGTGGGGTTCCGGCGGCAGAACGAGTACGTCCGTTACCGCAAGCCGCTTGCTTGACCGACCGGTCATTGGGCTGTCCGGTCAATCCACAGGATTTGACAATGCCTCCTTCCCCAGTGACGGCCGGTGCGAGAACGACAGCGGCGGGGCCGCCCGGAGTTACCGGGTGCGCTACACGCTCGCCACGAAGCTGGAGAACGAGCTCGTCGAGGCTGCCGACGAGAAACAGCTGAACAAGACGATCGCCCGCTAGGGCCGCGCGTCGACCCGCGCTGACGACATGACACGGGTCGGCGACGGAACGGCTCGACTTGTTCCAGATGGAGCTCCATCAGCCAGCAGGGCCCGACCCGGCTCGGCGGTCATGCCGGGCGCAGGGGCTCGAGCAGAGTGAGCGCCGAATGAGCCGGTTTTCCCTCCGCCGGGGGCATGGCGCTGAGGCTGCGCAGTCGTTCGTTGCGCTGCTCCAGGGCCTGGGCGGTGGTGGGGAAGAGGGTGGCGCCGCCCTGGCTGACCAGCCCCTGGTTCGCGGTCACGAACTGCCGGGTGTCGCGTTCGTAGGCGGCGAAGCCCGCGCCGTGACCCCGGTCCGCGAGGCAGCCGGCGAGCATGTACGCGCCGACGAGCGCGAGGCTGGTGCCCTGTCCGGTGAGGAACGAGGGCGCGTACGCGGCGTCGCCGACCAGCGCGACCCTGCCGCTGGACCAGCGGGGCATGCGGATCTGGCTGACCCCGTCGAAGAACAGGTCCTCCGCCTCGCGCAGGGCGGCCAGCATGCCCGGGACCTCCCATCCCGCGTCGGCGAAGACCTTGGCGACCAGGTCGCGTTGGGCCTGCGGGCCCCGGAACGCGTCCATGGGCGGCTCCGGCCGGGCGAAGTTCAGGAAGGCGTGCACCTCGTCGTCGTCCCCCACGGCGTAGAGTGCCGCGGCCCTGCCCGGGGCGTTCCACATCACGGTCTCGTGGGAGAGCCCGAAGGTGTTGCGCATGGTGAACACAGCGAAGCAGTAGCCGAGGTAGCGGTGGAACTGCTCTTCGGGGCCGAACAGCATCTCCCGGGTGCGCGAGTGCATGCCGTCCGCACCGAACACCATGTCGAACGTACGGCTGCCGCCCCCGTGGAAGGTGACGTCGACCCCGTGGTCGCTCTGGTCGAGGGTGTCGATGGAGTCGTTGAACAGGAACTCCACGTCGTCACGGACCGCCGTGTACAGCGCTTCCGTCAGATCCCCGCGCCGTACCTCCAGGTCCCGTCCCGCGACGCCGCCGGTGACGGCATGCGGGTGAAGGGAGGTCACCTCGCTGCCGTCCGAATCGAGGAAGGTCAGCCGCCGCAGGTCGATGTGCGCGTCCCGCAGCCGCGGCAGGATCCCCATCCTCCGAACGACTTCCAGTGCGGTGCCGCGCACGTCGATGGGATAGCCGCCCCCACGCAGGGTGGGCGCCTTCTCCACGACCGTGACCGCGTATCCGTAGCGGTTCAGCCAGAACGCGAGGGCGGGCCCCGCGATGCTGGCCCCGGATATCAGGACCCTGCGCCTCGGCGTGCTACGGACATCCGTCGGCTGATCGGTGAGGGTCATTCCTTGACTCCTTTGGGCATGGTGCGAGTGACGAACAGGGCCAGCGACGTGACGACGCCGGCTATGACGAAGCCGGTGACGTAGGCCGATTCGGCCGAGACCTCCGACCCGGAAGGGGTTGCGGCGGTGAGGAGCGCACCACCGAGCTGCCCGCCCACGGCGTAGCCGAGTACGCGGCTCACCAGGATCAGGCTGGTGGCGATGCCGGTGTCCTTGGCATCGACGGCCGTGGCGGTGCTGGTCATCATCGCCGTGACGCACAGGCCGTTGGCCAGCGCGATCAGCGCCTTGCCGACGACGACGTGCCAGACCTCGGTGTGCACGGACGCCAGGACGACCAGGGAGACGGCCATCATGACGACCCCGGTGTTGACCACGGCACGCGAGCCGAAACGCCGGTCCCCGATACCGCCGAGCGGCCCGGCCAGCGTCGCGGCGACGGCGCCGGGCAGCAGGAAGAAGCCGATCTCGGTGGCGCTGGCGCTGAATCCGTACCCGTCGCCGCGCTCGTCGAGCAGCTGCGGAACGAGATAGGCCGCCATCGAGGTGCCGAGGCAGATCACGAATGTCAGCGCACACGCCTTCCAGATCGCGGGCCGTGCCAGCATGTGCAGATCGATCATCGGAGAGGCCGCACGCCGTTCGACGGACACCCAACCGGTGACGAAGACGGCCAGAATCACGACGAGGGCGCCGAGCACGAGTGGTTGCGAGGCCGCTTCGGGCGCCAGCGCGAGTACGAGCATGAGCGTGACCAGTATCCCGCTCAGGAGCAGCAGGCCGGGCCAGTCGATGTCGGCGTCGTCCGACCCGCCCGGCTGGTCGGACGGCATGAGCCTGTTCACGAGCAGGGTGGCCCCGATGACCGCGATCGTGGGCAGCGCGAACATCCAGTGCCGGGAGAGCTCTTCCGCCACCGGCCCGGCCGACAGCATGCCGACCATCCCTCCCCCGACGAAGAGTCCGCTGACCACCCCGATGGCAACCTTCGACTCTCCCGGGGGCAGGTTCTTGCGCACGACGATGAACGACAGGGGAAGCGCGCCCACCATCGCCCCTTGCAGCACCTGCCCGAGCAGCAGCACGGGCAGGTTCGGGGCCAGGGCGGACACCGTGCCGCCGACCGCGACGACCGCCATCAGCCGGATCAGGACCCGTTTCCCGCCGTAGCGGTCGCCGAACTTGCCTGCCAACGGCGTGATGAGTGCCCCGGTGATGAGGAGCACGATGCTGAGCAGCGCCCCTTCGGACTGGCTCATGTCCAGTTCGCGTTCCAGGAGCGGGATCGTCGGTGACACCACCGACTCCAGAGCTCCGGTGGACAGTGCCAGTAACCCGAGGGCTCCGACAGCGGCCTTCCCGATGGGGACCGGGGGAGCCAGGGTTGTGGTCATGAGTGTCCTTTCCGTCATTGCCCGGGTGAGGAAGGGGGCAGAGGGGGGGCGCGCACGGCATGTGGCGCTGCCGCCCCGCGGCTCGTGCCGGACGCGGGCAAGGGTCGCCGCGGCACGGTGTGCGCTGCTCCGCGGCCCGAGAGACGGGAGCCGATACGGGGTGGGAGCCGGGTACGGGGGCCGATGCGATGCCGGCTGCCGCCCCGGATGGGCTAGGACCAGCGGCGCAGCATGGCCCGGGCCGGCAGCGTGACCGCCAGCAGGGCCAGGCCACCGACGGCGACCGCGAAGCATCCGTACACCAGCGGGGGCACGTACGGCATGTCACCGGTCACGCCGCTCATCATCGGGATCAGCGTGGCCGCGGCGATCGCGGAGCCGAGGACCACGCCCACCACAGCGACCAGCAGGCCCTCCCAGCGGAGCATCGTCATCACCTGACGCCGGGTGGAGCCGACGAGGCGCAGCATGCCCAGCTCGCGGCGGCGGTCCAGGACCGTCATCACCAGGGTGTTGACCGCGGCGACGGCGGCGAACCCACCGAGGACCGCGGCCATGGTGTTGTTCATCCAGGCGCCCAGCTTCGCGTCGCGGTTCTGCTCGGTGGCGTAGCCGGAGGCGTCGGTGACCTCGCCCAGGGCGGTGAGCGACTTCTCCGAGCCGCCCCGTACCAGGAGCGTGCTGTCGAAGCCCGAGGTGACGTGCCCGGCCAGGGACGCCCGGTCCATGGTCACCGTGGCCAGGCCGAGGCCGCGGCCGTAGACCGCGACGATCTCGGGGCTGACCTCCGTCCCGTCGGGGAGGTAGAGCGGGAGCCGGTCGCCGACACCGGCGTCCGCCGAGGTCGCCAGGGTCTTGTCGATGGCGATACGCCCCTCGCCGAGCCGGTCGAGGCTGCCGTCGCGTACGTCCAGGTCCTGCACCTTCGCCAGCTCGGCGCCAGAGCCGGTGACGCCCTGGGTGGCCGCGCCCTGGAGCGACTTGAACTCGCCGGAGCCGGTCGGCACCAGCACCTGCGTGTTCAGCAGCCCGACGGCCGCCTCCACGCCCGGCGCGCGGGCGGCGCGTGCCGCCGCGTCCACCGGGAGCCCGGCCGGGTCCGTCACCACGTGGTCCGCGGTGATGCCCGCGCGCAGCTGCTTGTCGGCGGCGTGGGTCTCGCTCGTGTGCATGAACACGAGGGTCGAGGAGAAGGCCACGGCGAGCACGATCGGGGTGATCGCGGAGGCGAGGCGGCGGGCGTTGGTACGGGAGTTGGCGGCCGCGAGCTCGGCGGACGGGCCCGCGCCGCGCAGCGGGAGGCCGAACAGGCCGGCGCACAGCCGTGCCACCAGCGGGCCGAGCAGCCCGACGGCGAGCATGAAGAGCATGACGACGCCGAGGGCGGCGCCGGCCGCGTCGTCCCCGGCGGAGCGGGCGGACACGCCGGTGAGGATCGCGCCTCCGACGAGGGCGCCGACGCCGAGGAGGGTACGGACCAGACCGGGCCGCAGCCGCTCCACCGACGCGTCCGACAGCGCCTGTCCGGGCTTGATCTTCGCGGGCCGGCGCCCGGCCATCCAGCCTGCGGCGAGCGCGGTGAGCAGCCCCATGACGACGGCGGCGAGCAGCGGAAGCCCGGAGACGTGCAGGTCCACGGCGCGCGGGATGGCGCCCCGGTCCTGGAGCTGCCCGAACCACCAGTGGGCGAGCCCGATGCCGGGCAGGCAGCCGATGATCCCGGCGAGCGGCGCGACGAGCAGTGCTTCGGAGGCGACCGCGCGGCGGACCTGCCGCGGGGTGGCGCCGACGGCGCGCAGCAGGGCGAACTCGCGGGCCCGCTGACCAACCGAGAGCGCGACGGTTCCGGCGGCCGTGAAGACCGCGACGATGGCGGCGATGCCGCCGAAGGAGCCGCCGATTCCGAAGAGCGTCACCTTGGCGTACCCGAGGCCCGGGTCCTCGACGGCACCGCGGTCGTCGCCGGTGTGGACCTGGACGCCGGAGCCGGCCAGGGCCTGCTTCACGGCGCCGGCGAGGGCGTCGGCGTCGGTGCCGTCCTCCGCCGGCACGACGACGGCGTCGGCCTTGCCGGGATGCCCGGCGAGCATGGGGGCCTGGGTGTCGGCGAACCACGTCAGGGCACCCGCGTCGCCGGAGTCGCGGGCGGTCTCCGCGGGGCCGGCCTCGGCGACGCCGGCGACGCGGAAGTCCTGCCGGCCGGCGGCGGTCTCCAGTACGACGGTGTCGCCGACCGCGGCGTGGGCGGCGCGGGCCGTTCCCGCGTCGAGGACGACTTCCCCCTCGCGGGGTGCGGAGCCGGTGGTCAGCGAGGTGCCGGTGAACGTGTGCGAGCCCCATCCGTGCGCGGTGAGCACACCGCCCGGAACAGTCAGTGCACGGGCGCCGGCGTCCGTCGCGCGCACCGGGAAGGTGAAGTCCGCGACGGCGGTGGCCGCACCCGGCGCCCCGGCGGCCTTCGCCGCCAGCCCGGCGTCCATCCGTGCCGTGTCCGGCAGGGGCGTCGCCTCCTTCTCACGGTCCTCGCCGTTGCCGGTGACGACGTACTTGTTCTGGTCCGCCGCCGCGACGACCAGCGCGTTCGCGTACCGTTCCGGCGGCACGGAGGCGCGCAGGCTGGTCTCGAGCAGGATTCCGCAGGCCGAGACGATCAGTGCGGACATCAGCAGCGCGAGGAAGGTCCCCGCGAAGGACGCGGGTTTGAAGCGCACGGCCTCACGGGCGAGTCCGTTGGGGCGTGTCATGCCGCCACCCCCGCCATCGCACCGGAGTGGGAGGCGCGCGAGGTGAGCACGGCCATCCGTGCCGCGATCTGCTCCGCCGAACCGCGCTCGAGGTGGTCGGCGAAGGCGCCGTCGGCGAGGAACAGCACACGGTCGGCCCAGGCGGCCGCGGCCGGGTCGTGGGTGACCATGACAACGGTGGCGCCCAGAGCGTCCACCGCGTTGCGCAGCAGGCCGAGGACCTCGGCGGCGGTGCCGGTGTCGAGGGAGCCGGTGGGTTCGTCCGCGAAGATCACGTCGGGGCTGGTGACCAGGGCGCGGGCGACGGCCACGCGTTGCTGCTGACCGCCGGAGAGCTCTCCGGGCCGGCGCTTCACCTTGTCGGCGAGTCCGACCTGGGCGAGCACCGCCTGCGCCTGGCGCCGGTCCTGGCGCTGCCCGGCCAGGCGCATGGGCAGCAGCACGTTCTGCTCCACGGTCAGCGACGGCAGCAGGTTGAACGCCTGGAAGACGAAGCCGAGGCGGCTGCGGCGCAGCTCGGTGAGCTCGTTCTCGCTCATGCCGGTGATCTCCGTGCCGCCGAGGCGCACGGATCCCGCCGTCGGCCGGTCGAGCCCGGCGGCGCACTGCAGGAAGGTGGACTTGCCGGACCCGGACGGGCCCATGACCGCGGTGAACGTGCCGCGCGGCAGGGCGAGGTCGATGCCCGCGAGGGCGTGCACCGTGCCCGCCCCGCGGCCGTACTGCCGCCGGACGTCGCGCAGTTCGACGGCGAGACCGGGCGTGGCGGCCGGGACCTCGGGCCCGTTGTCCGCCTTCTGCCGCTTGCCCCTGCGTAGCCTCATGTCCCGTCTCCCTCTCACGTGCACTTTCTGTGACGGGTGAAGAGTGCGGGGACGGCCTTGCGCCGGGCGTCATACCGGGGAGCCAATGTGGGGGTGCTACCGCGGTAGGGGGTGGAGGAGGGGCGGGGGCGGTCCTACCCGCCTGGAGCGACCAGCCCCGACTCGTAGGCGAAGACCACCGCCTGGGCGCGGTCGCGCAGGTCTAGCTTGGTCAGGACGCGGCTGACGTGCGTCTTCACCGTCTGCTCAGCCAGCACCAGCGTCTGCGCGATCTCCCCGTTCGACTGCCCGCGCGCCACCAGCATGAGGACCTCGGTCTCGCGTTCCGTCAGGCCATTGAGCCGCAGCGCGGGCTTGCCCCGGACGGCGGGACGCTGCTTGGCGAAGTCCGCGATGAGGCGGCGCGTCACGGAAGGGGCGAGCAGCGCGTCGCCCGAGGCCACGACGCGGACCGCCGCGATGAGGTCGGCCGGCGGCGCATCCTTGAGGAGGAAGCCGCTCGCGCCCGCCCGGAGCGCCTCGTAGACGTAGTCGTCGACGTCGAAGGTGGTGAGCATCAGGACGCGCGGCCGGTGTGTCACACCGGGTGCCGGCTCCAGGAGGCGGCGTGCGGCCTCCAGCCCGTCCATCTCGGGCATCCGCACGTCCATCAGCACGACGTCCGGGTGGGTACGCCGGCTCAGCTCGACGCCCTGCGCGCCGTCGGGGGCCTCGCCCACCACGTCGATGTCGCTCTGGGCGGCCAGCAGGGCGGCGAAGCCGGCCCGCACCATGGCCTGGTCGTCGACGACGATGACGCGCGTTGTCACGTGAAGTCCTTTTCAGTCAAGGAAGTTCAGGGGAAGTTGGGCGGCGACCCGGAAGCCGCCGTCCGGCAGCGGCCCCGTGTCCAGGCTGCCGCCGACGAGCCGCACCCGCTCGCGCATGCCGACGAGGCCGTGCCCGGTGCCGCCCACCTCGAGCGGCCCGTCGGGCGGCTGGGGCGGCGGTCCGTTGACGACCAGGACGGTGAGCCGCGCACCGTCCTGCGGATCGGACTCCGTCACCGACAGCGACACCTGCGTGCGGGCACCCGGCGCGTGTCGCACGACGTTCGAGAGAGCCTCCTGGACGATCCGGTACGCGGACAGGCCGACCGCCTCGGGCACCTCGACGTCGCAGGGGGTGAACTCCACCGGCCCGCGGGCCCTCGCCGTCGCTTCCACCAGCTGCCCGATCTGCGCCAGGCCCGGCTGGGGCACGAGCTCGCCGTGCGCCTCCTCGTTGCGCAGCACGCCGAGGAGCCGTCGCATTTCGCCGAGCGACTCGCGCGCGGTCGCCGCGATGGACGTGAACTCCTCCCGCGCGTCCGGCGGCAGCCTGTCGAGGCGGTACTCCGCGGTGTCCGCCTGCACCGTGATGACGGACATGTGGTGTGCCACCACGTCGTGCAGCTCGCGGGCGATCCGGGCGCGCTCCTCCAGCAGCGTCCGCCGGCCACGTTCGGCCTCGCTGATCGTCTCCTGCTCGACCAGCCTGCGCCGCGCCTCGGACCGCTCGCGCAGCGCACCGCCCAGCAGGAGCGCGACGCCCCCGAGGATGGTGAACAGCAGGCCCATGGCGCCGAAGCCATGGGGCGCGACGAACCCCAGGGCCACGTTCGCGGCGGCCGTGGCCAGCCACACCAGCAGCAGTGTCCGGCGCCGCTCGCGCAGCCCCAGGGCGAGGCAGAGGCCGACGTACCCGACGATCTCCATGGGCGGGAACGGCCACAGCAGCCGCTCCTGGAAGTCGACGGTGAGCAGGGCGAGCGCCCCGGCGACGTCCGCGACGAAGACCACGTACCAGGCCTGCAGCGGCCGTACGACGGCGAGCAGCAGCGGCGCGGCCTGCGCGACGGCCAACCCGCCGGCGACGCCTCCGGTCAGGCCGTAGTCGGCGGTGAGGACCACGATGGTCGTGGGCAGCAGGGCGACGCACAGCACGAACGCCACGGCCCACGGCAGCAGCCGCACCCATCGCCGCGAAGCCCCCGCGAGCAGTGCGCGCGGGCGTTCCTCCTCCACTGAGGTCATGCGCACCAGCCTATGTGCACCGCGACGGCGTCCGGAGTGGCGCAAGGCGTCGGCTCCTCATATGTCGGCACGCAGCGGTTCTCCCACATGTGCCGCAGGGATTGACGGTAGGAGTCGACGAGGTCGGTCTCCGCGTAGGGGATGCCGAGGTCGCGGCAGCGGGCCTTCACCATGGACTGGGCGAGCCTCAGGTGCGGGCGGGGCATGCTGGGGAACAGGTGGTTCTCGATCTGGTAGTTGAGGCCCCCGAGGAACCAGTCGGTGAGGAAGCTGCCCCTGACGTTGCGGGACGTGAGGACCTGGAGCCGCAGGTGTCCCCACTTCTCGCCGTCGAGGTCGGGCATGTCCATCCCCTTGTGGTTGGGCGCGAAGGCCATGCCCAGGTGCAGCCCGAACAGGGCCTGGTGGAGCGCCGCGAAGACGAGTGCGTGCGTGAGCGGCATGGTCGTCAGGAGGAGGGTGACGTACCCGGCGACGTGGGCGACGAGGAGCGTGCCCTCCATGCCCGATACGGCGGTTGCTGGCGCGGTTGCCGCTGATCTGGGCATGGCCCGCGTCGTGGCCGATGAACGCCGTGCGGGCACACCGAACGGCGAGCACAGAGGCCAGCGCGACGACCCACCAACCGCCGATGGGCGCCGTGCCGGTGACGATGGCGGCAAGCGCGTTGGTCGCGATGGTGCGCGTACCAGCCGGGGCGCCGGTCGAGCAGCCCCTGTCCCTTGACGTCACGCAGCAGCGGCGTGAACTCGCTGCCCGCGTCCGGTGGGGCTTGTCGCGCGGTGGCGTTCTCGGGGTGCGGCGGAGGCGAGCTTCGCCGTGTGCTGCCGGCACGCGTGGTCACTACGGCGGTGGTCGGCAACGTCCCGAAGCGGCGCATCCATTCGTCTCCCTCTGTCTCGTCCGTGGGAAGACGAGAAGGTAGAGACGCGGTGGGCGCCGGGGCGTCACGCCAGGGAGCCAGGACGCGGTGATACCCGGGTAGGGGGTGGGCCAGGTCCGGTCACTGCGCGGCACGGGCCGCACCGCCCCCGGTGGGTCCTCCGCGAGCAAGGACTTTCCGAAACGACCGCCCTCCCCTACGCCACGATCTCCCCCGCGGCCGCGACGGGCCCCGGCGCCCTGCTCTCCCGCTGCTCGAACTGTGTCCGGTACAGCTCGGTGTAGCGGCCGTCGGCCGCCAGGAGCTCGTCGTGGGTGCCGCGGGCTACGATCCGGCCGCTCTCGATCACCAGGATCAGGTCGGCCGCGCGGATGGTGGACAGGCGGTGGGCGATGACGAGGGCGGTGCGGTCGACCAGGCCCTCGGCCTCAGTCAGGGCCTCCTGAACGGCGGGCTCCGAGGTGTTGTCGAGGTGGGCGGTGGCCTCGTCGAGGATGACCACGCGCTGGCGGGCCAGCAGCAGCCGGGCATGGTCATGCGCTGGCGCTCGCCGCCGGAGAGGCGGTAGCCGCGTTCGCACGACCACCCCGTCTCCAGGCCGTCCGGCAGGGACCGTACGAGGGTGTCGCCTGCCGCGCAGGGCGAACCAGCCGCCGAGGCCGTAGACCAGCGCGAGGGCGAGGGACGCGAGGAGGCTGCCCCGATCACCCCCAACCGGCCCCGCACACACGACCGAAGGCGCTGCCGAGGTCGGGCGCAGCCGCCCCTTCCTGCTGGGGGCCGTCTTCAGGTGCGATCAAGCCCGGGGTGGGGTGTAGGTCCGAACAGGACTGTGATGTGACGCATGCGCAACTTACCGACGGTGAGTGGGAGTTCATCGGGCCGTTCCTGCCTGTCGGCAGATTCGGCCCGTACCCCGGGCGACTGCGTGAGCAGTTCGAGGGGGTGATCTGACGGTTCCGCACGGGCAGCCAGTGGCGGGAGATGCCTGAACGGTTCGGCGCCTGGCAGACGGTCTACAACCGCTTCATGCGGTGGCGGGACGCCGGCGTCTTCCAGGCCCTGCCGGAAGAGGCGATCGCCGAGGCCGATCGCCGGGACCTGGGCGGAGCAGTCCGCGCTCCCGGGCGACAAGAAGCGGTGGAAGTACAGCAAGGGAGAAGTCGCCCAGAACATGACCCTGGCGCAGAAGAACTCCGACTCGTGCGTCATCGGCGGGGCCCTCCAAAGGCCCCGTCTACACCGTGAAGTCCACGGCTACGTCTACACGAAGGGCATGATCGCGGGCTCGGAATGCGCCTCTGTCTCCGGCGACGGCGACGGCAGCGAGTCCTGGGATGGTAAGTGCAAGGTACTCTTCACCGACCGTCTTCCTGGTGGAGAAGGCGCTTCCCGGAGAGGTGAAGAAGTGGTGACCACGGCACGGCACGCACGCGTGCTAGGCGGTGTCGCCGCCCTCCTCGCGGGTCTGTCCGGCTGTGTCGACTCGTCAATCTGCGCCGGGGTCGATGTGGTGTCCCAGGTCGGCGTTTACGTGGTGCAAGACGGCCACAGCCATCTCACGGGCGCCACCTACGAGTTGTGCACTCGCGGCGAGTGCGCCAAGGGCCAGTTGAGGCAGAAGGGCATCGCCAATGTGTCCGTCAGGCTGCCGGACGACGTCGACCCCGACACCGCCCCGGTCCGCCTCCGTGTCACCCGCGCGGGTGCGGCCAAGCCCTTCATCGACGAGTCCGTGGACGTGAAGCTCGCCCACCAGTCCGATGGCTGCGGCGGCGGTGGTTACTCGAAGGGGCTGGCGTACACCAAGGAGGATGGTCTGCTGCCGAACGCCACGAAGGAGATCTGGAAGGCCTGGCTCCAGCAGCGCAATGCCGAGGCCACTGCGGATCCCAGCCCCACGGCATCCTCCTGATCCTCGGCAACCCCGTGCCGGGCCCCTCCACAGAGGGGCCCGGCACGGGGTTGTGTTCGGTGGCTGGTGTCCCATCAGGCAACAGTCGCCCTTTGGCCGTCGGCCTGCAGCGATCGTCGGTACACCCAGGTGGCATCGCGACACCGATGAACACCAAGATGCCGCCTCGAACACCTCCCGCTCGGCAGCCCGCAGCCCGCAGCCGCAACTGCCACCGCACCCGCCCCACCCGCCCCGCGTCAAAGCCAGCAACTCCCCCAGCCGAAAACGATGTTGTCCCACCCACCGGTCCGTCGCCCCCGGCGACCTCCCCCACCCTCCCACCCTGACCAGTAACGACCCCACACCACCGAACCCGGCCTTCCAGGTAGCGGGTCATCCTGTGGATGGCAATCGGTGGGCCGATGAGCTCCCGGAGGGTCAACCTGCGGGCGGATGCAGCCCGAGTGGGGCGCGTGACAGCGTTCCGATCGTGCTCATGGACCGCCCGGTTGGGCTTCGTGACGCGTCCGAGGAGCAGGATCACCCTGGGAGGGGCCGTGACCAGCATGCCATTCACACGCCGAGACGGAATGACACGCCGCCGCATGCTGGGAGGCGTGCTCGTTGCGGGGCTCGCCGCGCCGCTCGCCTCCGCGGCTCCCGCCTGGGCCGGCCCGGGCCCGTCCGACCAGGAGAGCGATCCGGCCCCGCCCGGCCTGGCCCCGGCGCAGCTCACACTGCCGGAGCCCACCGGCCCGTACCGGGTGGGCACGGCCGAGTTGCACCTCGTCGACACCTCTCGCCCCGATCCCGAAGCCGGCCCCGGCCAGTACCGGCAGCTGATGGCCGGCGTCTGGTATCCCGCCCGTCGCGACGCCGATCGGTACCCGCGCGTGCCGTGGATGCCCGCAGGCGCGTTGCGGGCGTTGCTCGCCTCCGCGGGCTTCCCGCCCGACGCTGCTCAGGCCCCGCTGACGGCCGGCCACAAGGGCGCGCCGGCGCACCGCACGGGACGGGGCCTGCCGGTGGTCGTGTACTCGCACGGCGCAGGCAGCCACCGCTCCGACCACACCGTCATCGTGCAGGAACTCGCCAGCCACGGCTACGTCGTGGTGACGGTGGACCACGTCAACGACGCTTACAGCCAGCTGCCCGACGGCCGGGTCGTGACCCCGATCAGGGACGGACAGCACAGGTTGTACGCAGTGGACTACGCCACGGACGTCCGGTTCGTTCTCGACTGCGTCGAGCAGCTCGCCGCCGGCCACAACCCCGACGCCGGGCACCGCCCGCTGCCGACCGGGTTGTGCGAGGCCCTCGATGTGTCGCGCATCGGCATGTTCGGCTGGTCGAAGGGCGGCACGGCCACCGCCTGCGTCATGCTCGCGGACCGGCGCGTACGGGCCGGGCTGAGCCTGGACGGACCGATGCAGCCCGGGCCGACGCAGCCCACGGTCACCACCGAACTGGACCGGCCGTTCATGATGATGACCGCCGACTTCACCCGCGCTGATGACCCCAACGTAGCTGTGTTCTGGTCCCACCTGAAGGACTGGCGACTCAGCCTCCAGGCCGACGGCGCGACGCATCAGTCGTACGGCGACACCCAGGTGCTCATGCCCCAGTTGGCGAGGCTGGTCGGCATGAGCGACGAAGACCTGCGGGGCTGGATCGGCACCCTTTCCCCGGCCAGGGCCGTGAAGATCCAGCAGGCCTACCCCCGCGCCTTCTTCGACCAGCACCTGCGCCACAACCAAGGCCACCTGCTCGACGGCCCGTCGCGGACCTTCCCCGAGGTGCGCTACCTGCCGTAGTGGCGCGCACGGACCGGCGGGACCAGCAGGACACTGGGCTCCCACCTGAGGGCGAGGCCGGTGGGGCGGCCGCGCTGGAGACCGGCGGGTCCGTCATCCGGTGCGCGAGGGAGTCCGTGTCGGAGCCACCGGCATCTCTACCCCCTGCCAGCCCGGAGGCCGACCGTCATCGCTCACAGGGGTGCCGACACGGCCGGCCAACCGCTCGGCGGGGGACGTGGAACCGGGTGGGGCTGTCAGGCCTGTTCGCCGAAGCCTTCGAGGAGGAGCTCGGCGGTCTTCTCCGCGCCGTCGGTGCGGATGGTGGTCGCCAGCTCCCTTGCCGCGGCGGTGGTCCGAGGCGCCAAGGCCGTTGCCAGAGCGGCCGACAGGGACTCCACGGTCGGGGCCGGGCCGTCGTGGGCCGCGCCGATGCCCAGGGTGGCCACCCGGCCTGCCCAGTACGGCTGGTCCACGAGTTGGGGAACCACCACCTGGGGCACACCCGCCCTCGCCGCCGTCGTGGTCGTGCCGGCGCCTCCGTGGTGGACGACGGCGGCCACGCGCGGGAACAGCGCCTGGTGGTTCGTCTCCCCCACGGCCAGGCAGTCGTCCTGCTCGTCGATCAGCGCCAGGTCGGCCCAGCCCCGGGAGACGAGCACCCGGCGGCCCTGGGCGCGTACCGCCTCGATGGCCACCCGGGCGGCGTCGGACGAACCCTGCATGGCCATGCTGCCGAACCCCACGTACACCGGTGCTTCGCCGGCATGGAGGAAGGTCTCGACGTCGGCGGGGAGGGGGCGTTCGTCCGGCTGGACCCAGACGCCGGTCTGTACGACGTCGAGATCCGCCGGCTCCTGCCACGGTCCGAGCACCGGGTCCGCGGCCAGCAAAGGCCGACCGGTGATCGCGTAATCGCGGACACTGTCCAGGGGCGGCAGCCCCACCTCCTTCCTGAAGGCAGCGAGTCCGGGGCCGTAGACCGCGTTCTGGCCCTCGACGTCCAGGTCCCACAGCGTCCGGTTGTCGGTGACGCCCTCGGGGAGGGGACGGCCGGGCAGCGCGTACGGCGGGTGGTGCGGCGACGGCAGCATGCCGGGGAAGTAGGACACGTACGCGAACCGCAGTCCCAGCTTCTCGGCCGCCGTCCTGGCCCCGGCCACGGCCGGGAACAGACCGGTCGCGACCACCGTGTCCGCCCCACCGGCGGCCTTGGTCACCGCCTCGTACTGCGCGGTGGCCAGCGTCGTCACCCGCTCGGTCATGGAGGGCGCGGCCGTGGACCTCGCTCCCGCCGCCAGCGCGCGGATCGACAGACGGACCGGCACCATCTCCACCCCGACGCCGGCCAACCGCTCGGCGAACTCCTCGTCCTCGGGCGCACACACCCGCACCTCGGCTCCGATTCCCCGCAGCGCGATCGCCAGCGCCGCCATCGGCTCGACGTCCCCGCGTGATCCGTAGGACGACAACACCACTCGCATGTGACGGTTCCCCTTCGTCCGATCAAGCAACAGTCGCCGATTCTGCGCCATCCCCAGGGAATCGGCGCAAGGCCCCGGAGATGGCGGCGAGTTCGCGTGCCGCGTCGGCGACGGCTCGGAAGTCCTTGCGCAGGATCTTGGAGTGATTGCTCGCGACCTTTCTGCTGATGCGGATGTTCGGGTTGCGGGCGACGACCGGGTCGAGGTTGGCGCGAAGCTGTTCCATCGTCTTCGCGTCGGCGCCCAGGTTTCCACCCGTGGCGATCACGTATCGGGTCGGTGCGGCCACCTGGTCGAGGACCGGTTCAAGGGCAGCGGGTGCACACAGCTCGTTGGCCTCGAGGTTGATCTCGGCGTGCTGAAGGGCGCTCATCCGCGCGGCCAGGCCGAGCCGTCGGGCGATCGGGAACAGCGGGCTCAGCCGGCGGAACAGCGCGCGGACCTGATCCCGGGTGGCTTCGTCGAGCCATTCGCTCGGCAGCGCGCCGTCCACGGGTACCACCGCGTGGACGCGGTCGGGGTTGCGGGCGGCCCAGTGCACCGCGATCAGCGCTCCGTAGGACCAGCCGACCAGGATCGGCCGCTCCACGCCCCGCGCGGTGAGGACGGCGTCGAGGTCACGGATGCACGCCTCGAACGAGTAGTCCGCCGATTGCTTCGACTTGCCGCGGGCGCGCTCGTCGTAGGTGATGTGCCGGAAGTCGCTGCCGAGGTCGGCGATGACGCGTCGCCAGGGCGTCCGGTCGGCGTAGGAGCCGTTGAGGTAGACGACGGGACGACCGCTCCCGCCGGTGTCGGTGACGGCCAGGGCGGTGTCGTCGACCGGGACCATGCCGGTCCAGGCGGAGGGCTCGATGGTCATGGCTGTGCCTCTTTTCCGGGGCGGGGTGGATCAGGAGCGGTGGACGGCCGAGAGCGGTCCGGGGTCGCGGATCAGTTCGTGGCCAGGTCGAGCTGGAACTCACGCGTACGCCGGTAGGCGCGGAAGCCCAGCTCCCGGTTGACGGCCAGCATGTGGACGTTGTCCTCGGCGTTGTCGGTCTCGACTTCGGTGACACCGGGGTGTTCGGCGCACAGCCGGCGCACCATCGCGGCCTTCAGCCACAGCCCCAGACCGTGCCCGCGGTGTGCGGGCACGACCGCGGTGTCGTACTGCTGGGCCCGCGGCGACGCGCCGTGGGGGAGGACGACTTCGGTGTAGCCAGCCATGGTGCCGTCGTCGTGGAGGGCGGCGACGGTCAGGAGCGTGTCCCCGCGGTCCGCGACCACGCGGGCCATCTCGCGGACGCGGGCGGCATCCCACTCGACGTGCCCGTAGTCCACGTCGCCCATGGGCATGTCGTTCATCGCGTTCTTGGCGGAGGCGAAGGCTGCCGCGAGATCGTCGGGGACCGTGCCGGTCCAGCCCGTGAGCCGGTAGCCGGCGTGTTCGGCGTCGGCGACGCCCTGGATCACGTCCTGGTCCAGCCGGTCGAGTTCCAGGATCAGGTGGTCGAGGGTCAGGACCGGCTTGAAGTGCCACCGCTCGGCGAACGCCTCGCCCGGGCCGTCGGCGCCGGTCGCGACGACCAGGCTGCGACGGTTCTCCTTACGGCAGGCGTCGACGACGGTCGACAGCAGGCGGGATCCGGTGCCCCGGCGGCGGTGTTCGGGGGCGACGTGCAGTTCCAGCTCGGCCAGGTGCGCCTGTCCGGGCTGGGTGAACAGCCGCAGGCCGGCGACGGCGACGGCGGTGCCGTCCTCGTCCGTCGCCATCCAGGTCAGCCGCTGGCTGCCCAGGGCGGGCTTGGTGAGCTGGGCGTGGATCTGCCCGGGGCCGGGTGGCGGAACTCCCGGCAGATCGTGGGCAGTCGAGGCGGCGACTATCTGGTGCCAGGCGGTGGTCTCGGTGACGGTGATGCGGTGGAGCGGGGTGATGTGCGCGTGTGCGGCCAAGACGGCGACTCCTTTGACGAGCGGGATCGAGGTCATCGAGGTTTTCGACGTGGTCATCGAGGTTGTCGAGACGGTCATCGAGGTTGTCGAGGTGTTCAACCCCACTGAAGGTAGGGGCGGTTGACTGACCGCCGCATCGGTCGGCGTGACGTAACGCGAGGCGCGGGAAGCTCGTGAACGTCGGGTAGGTTGACCGCATGTTGTACGGGCGGGGGGCAGAACAGGACCGGATCGATCAGTTGCTCGTACGTGCCCGGAAGGGCGAGAGCGGCGCGCTGGTGATCCACGGCGAGGCCGGCATCGGCAAGACGGCTCTGCTGGCGTATGCGCATGCGTACGTCTCCACGACCGCCGGCTCCGCCCGCGTACTGCGGACCGTGGGCATCGAGTCGGAGATGGAGCTGCCGTTCGGCGGCCTGCACCAGCTGCTGTGGCCCGTGACCGATCGGCTCGACCGGCTCCCGGACACACAGGCCGCCGCACTCAAGGCGGCCCTGGGACTCGGAGGCGAGTCGGTGAGCGACCGCTTCGCCGTGGGAACGGCGGTGCTGGCGACCCTCACCGAGGCCGTCGTCGGCGACGAGCCGCTCCTGTGTCTGATCGACGACGCCCAATGGCTGGACCAGGCATCGTTGGACGCCCTGACCTTCGCGGCGCGCCGGCTGCGCACCGGCAGTGTGGTGATGCTGTTCGCCGTCCGTGACGGTGTTCAGGGTGGCCGGATCACGGGCCTGCCGACTCTGCGGCTGAGCGGACTCGACGCCGGGGCCGTCGACGCCCTTCTCGCCGACCGGGCCGCCGACCTGCCGCCGTACGTGCGCGACCGGATCGTCGAGCAGGCACAGGGCAATCCCCTGGCGCTGCTCGAACTGCCCGCGGCGCTCACCGCGGAGCAGCGCGCGGGCCAGCTGAACCCGGTCACCCTGCCCGCCGGGCTGTCCTCTCCCGCCAGCCGCATCCAGGACTCCTTCCAGGACCACATCCGCCAGCTGCCCGAGGCCACCCGGGCGATGCTGCTGGTGGCGGCCGCCGACGACACGGGCGACCTCGACCTCGTCCTGCGGGCCTCGGCCGGCTTCGGTGCGACGCTGGAGGACCTGGAGCCGGCCGAACGCGCCACGCTCGTCCTGCTGACCGAGCACACCCTGTCCTTCCGCCACCCTCTCATCAGGTCGGCCACATACCAGGACGCCGCCCTGGCACGCCGACTCGCCGCCCACCGGTCACTGGCCGACGCGCTGGAGGGCGGGTCCGGCGGCCACCGGCAGGCCGACCGCCGGGCCTGGCACCTGGCCGCGGCCACCACCGGGACGGACGAGCGAGTGGCGGACGAGATGGTGGCCGCCGCGCGGCGGGCCGGCGGCCGGCAGGGTACAGCCGCGGCCTCGGCCGCGTACGAGCGCGCCGCCCAGCTCACGGCGGACCCCGCCAGGCGCGCCCGGCTGCTGGCCGCGGCGGCCTTCACTTCGGCGGAGGCCGGGGGGTTCGCCCGTACGGCAGCCCTGACCGACCGGATCAACGCGCTCGCGCTCGACCCGGAGACGCTCGCCGACTTCGCCCGGGTCCGGGCCATCGTCGAGCTGGACCGCGGATCACCGGCCGAGGCCACCCGCATACTCCTCGCCTGCGCGGACCGGATCGGCACCAGCGCCGACCTCTCCGGTCTTCTCGCCGAGGCCGTCCAGGCAGCGTACTCCGCCAGCGACCTGCACCTCCTCGCCGAAGTGGCGGCCCGAATTCCCGACGCGCCGGAGTACGCGGTGATGCGCGCGATGACGGTGCTGCCCGCTGCCGAAGCGCCGGAGTCCCACGACATCGCGCGTGCCGCACCAGGCGCCGCACTCCGGACGGAGGATGCCCCGGACGTGGCACGCGGCGTGAGCGCGGCTGATGCTCGGGGCGTGGCGGGTGTGCGGGGCGCGGCTGATGCTCGGGGCGTGGCGGGTGTGCGGGGCGCGGCTGATGCTCGGAGCGCGGCGGGCGTGCGGGGCGCGGCCGATGCTCGGAGCGCGGCGGGCGTGCGGGGCGCGGCTGATACTCAGGGTGCCGCGGGCGCTCAGGGCACGGCGGGCGTTCGGGACGCCGCAGGCGCTCCGGCCTCAGCAGGCGTGCCCATCGCGACGGACGGCCCGGCGGCCATGGCGGTCCCGACGGCCCCCGCCCCCGACTTCGCCGAGCGGATCACCGCCGGGGTGCACGCCCAGCTGCTCGCCGACCACGGCACCGCGTACGAGATAGCCTCCGCGTGCGTAAGGGACTGCCGCGCCCAGGACGTGTTCGGCTGGCTCCACACCGCGCTGCACCTGCTCGCCGAGGCCCAACTGGCCCTGGGACGCTACGCCGAGGCGCAGGCCACCGCCGAGGAAGGCCTCGCGATCGCCGAGGAGTACGGCCGCGACCACCGGGGCGCATACCTGCGGGCGACCCTGGCGACGCTGGCCGCCCTGCGCGGCGACCAGGACCGGTGCGCCGATCTCGCCGGGACGGCTTTGGAGCACGCCGAAGCCCACGGCATCGCGCTGGCCGCCGCCCACGCTCACCGGGCCCTCGGTCTGCTCGACCTCGGGCTCGGCGCTGCCGAGAGCGCGCTTGCCCACCTGGAGGCAGCGCGCGTCCGGGTGGGCCATCCTGCGCTGTCGGCCTGGCTGTTGCCCGATCTCGTCGAGGCAGCGGTACGCGCCGGGCACCCGGACCAGGCCGCCGAGTCGATCGCTCGCCTCACCGAATGGGTGAGGGCCTCGAACCACCCGGCGGCGCTCGCACTGCTCCACCGCTGTCGTGCTCTGACCGGCTCCTTCGAGCAACCCGGCGATGCCGAGAGGCACTTCGAGGAAGCCCTGCACCAGTACGACGAGTGCTGCCACGACGTCAGCCGGAACGACGAGGGCCGTCCCTTCGAACGGGCCCGTACCGAGCTGCTGTACGGCGAGTGGCTGCGCCGCGAACGTCGTCGCACCGACGCCCGACGCCACCTCCGTGCCGCCCTCGAAGCCTTCGAGACCCTGGACGCCCGGCCCTGGGCCACTCGCGCCCGCACCGAACTCCAGGCCACCGGCGAGCAGATCGGTCCGGAAGACCGGGCGGACACCCCGCTGGCCCGGCTCAGCCCCCAGGAACGCGAGGTCGTCCGGCTGGCCGCCACCGGCGCCACCAACCGCGAGATCGCCACCCAGCTCTTCCTGAGCCCGCGCACAGTCGGCCACCACCTCTACCGGGCCTTCCCCAAGCTCGGCATCACCTCCCGTACCGAACTCCCCCAGCGGCTGAGCCAAGACTCCGAAGCCGACCCCGGCCTTTGACCTGGCTCGGTCACCGGATCCACGGAATCGGCCACGGCCGCAAGGAACCCTTCGACGGCCTCTGGCTGCGCGCGCCTTCGTCCTGCCACACGGAGGTTCTGGAGGACACCGGGCTCGTCGACGCCTCGACCTTCCAGGAAAGCGAGGCTTCAACACGGCGGTTGAGAGCCATACTTGATCGTACGGGGACCATCCCGTGGTGGTCTGATGCGGGAGAGGCAGTAATTCGGTGCGCAGCGAGAGCCAGGGAGTGGGTAAGGCCGAGGTGCGGCTGAAGTGGGATCCGAGTCCCTGGAATCAGCCGCCTCATCATCTCGACATCATCGCCGCGACCTACGCGGCGGACGCCCCCTACGGGCGACCCGTGTACGTCGTCCACTTCGACAGCCGCTCGCCGGACGGCACCATCAACATGAGCCGACACAGCCAAACCGGTCAGGGTTTCGGCTATGTCGAGGCGATGACTCTGGAATTCGACCGCATGGCGTCCTCCCTCGCACGCGTGGTCGTGGGCGTGGCGATCCACCAGAACAGCGGTCCCAAGACCTTCGGTGACATAACGAACGCCGGGGTGCTGGTGGTCCACGGGTACGAGGAGCTGCTGAAGGACGACTTCGCACGGGTCGCCGGGGCCAGCGCCACCACCGTCGCGGAGTTCACCCGGGCCGCCTCCTCGGCTTGGGAGTTCCACGAGATGGTCCGAGGATTCGACTGCGACCCCGTGGTCTTCGCTGCTGAAATGGGCAATGCTCCGTAGCACCTCTGTCACGCCCTCCCGCTTCAGGCGAACCCGCCGCGCCCCTCGGCCGGCGATGCACAGCAGGCAGGGGAAGAGGACAATCGGAGCATGAGGCGTCGACTCGCCGACGTGAGCCGTCCCGCCCGGCTGGCCTCGTCAGGTGAGGGCCTCGGGCAGGACGAGTTGGCGCTGGCCGCCCGCAACCACGGCCTGCCGCTGGAGGCCATGCGCCACGACGTCACCCCACCCGGCCTGCACTACGTGCTGACGCACTACGACATCCCCCATGTACCGGATGACGCCTCCTGGCGGCTGACGGTGAGCGGACGCGTACGGCACGTCCTCGACCTCTCCCTCGCGCGGCTGCGCGCCTACCCCGCGGTTACCACGCGCGTGACGTTGGAGTGCGCCGGAAACGGCCGGGCGTTGCTGGCGCCACGGCCGGTGAGCCAGCCGTGGCTGGTCGAGGCCGTCGGCACGGCGGACTGGACGGGAGTGCCCTTGCGTCTGCTGCTCGACGACGCCGGAGTCGAGTCGGGCGCGGTCGATGTCGTGTTCACCGCCGTGGACCACGGCGTGGAGCGGGGTGTCGAGCAGGACTACCGACGCGGCCTCCCTCTCGACGTGGCCACCGGGGACGACCCGGAGGTCCTGGTGGCCTACTCGATGAACGGCGCACCTCTGCCGCCCCAGCACGGCAGCCCGCTGCGTCTCGTGGTGCCCGGCTGGTACGGGATGGCCCAGGTGAAGTGGCTGCGTGACATCACGGTCGTCGACACACCGTTCACGGGCTTCCAGCAATCCGTGGCCTACAGGATCCGACAGGCACCCGAGGAGGCGGGCGAGCCGGTCACCCGCATCGCTCCCAGGGCCCTGCTGATCCCGCCGGGCTTTCCCGACTTCATGTCCCGGACGCGGGTGGTGGCGCCGGGTCCGGTTCTGCTGGAGGGACGGGCCTGGTCGGGACGCGCCCCGGTGACCTCGGTGGAGGTGAGCACCGACGGCGGCCAGACGTGGCAGAGGGCCCGGCTCGAACCGGATCACGGGCACCGGTGGGCCTGGCGCCGATGGTCCTCCATGTGGTCCGCCTTCCCGGGCGAGCATGTCCTGAGCGCCCGTGCCCACGACGCGGCGGGCAACAGCCAGCCACTGGAGCAGCCCTGGAACCGAGGGGGGTTCGCCAACAACCTCGTCCAGCGGGTGCCGGTCTTCTGCCCCGATCCCGCCGACACGGCATGACCGCACGGCCCCGGCCTACGCCGCCCCCGCGCTGCGAGGGCCCTGGCCCCCTCAGCGGTGCTCGGGGTTGTCCGCGCCCGGTCGGCAACCGGCGTCCCACTCCGTGCGCTGGTTGCCGTGGGGCGGAACCCCGCCGGCCCGTTTGAGCATGGCGGCCAGGTGCATCAGGTTCCAGGTCATGAAGTTGGTGTTGCGGTTGGTGAAGTCGTTCTCCGGGCCGCCCGAGCCGGGGTCCAGGTAGGAGGGGCCAGGACCCGCGGCGCCGATCCAGCCGGCGTCCGCCTGCGGCGGGATGGTGTAGCCGAGGTGCTGCAGGCTGTAGAGGACGTTCATGGCGCAGTGCTTGACGCCGTCCTCGTTGCCGGTGATCAGACACCCTCCGACCCGTCCGTAATAGGCGTACTGCCCTTGGGGATTGAGCAAACTGGAGCAGCTGTACAGGCGCTCGATGACCTGCTTGGTGACGGAGCTGTTGTCGCCCAGCCAGATGGGCCCGGCGATGACCAGGATGTCCGCGGCCATCACCCGCTCGTACAGCGCGGGCCAGGCGTCCGTGGCGAACCCGTGCTCGGTCATGTCGGGGTAGACGCCGGTCGCGATGTCATGGTCGATCGCGCGGACGAGTTCCGTGGTCACTCCCTGTGCGTCCATGAGTGCCCGGCTCTTGTCGATGAGCCCCTGCGTGTGGCTGCGTTGGGGCGAGGGCTTGAGCGTGCAATTGATGAAGAGCGCACGCAGGTCGTCGAAACGGTAACCGTCCTCAGCGGACGGGACCGACGGTGCTGCCATGGGGGCCTCCGGGAGAGAGCGGACAGGGGCGGCGGGGGGTGGGGGGCAGGGCTGGGGGCTGAGGTGCCGACGGCAGCGTCTCGCGGAAATCACGCGCTGTCCCGTCACGACGCACCGAAACACGGCGGGTTCCTCACCGGCACACGATGGGTTCCGGGGTGCCCGGCCGCTCGTCGTGCGCCGCTCGTCGCTCGTCGCTCGCGGCTCGTCGTGCGCCGACCTCCCGCCTCCCGGATCCTGGAGGCACCGGCCGGGCCCTGCATCCCGGCTGACCGGCTGACCGGCTGATGAGAAGACCAAGGACAAGGCACGAACACCATGACGATCGATGTGTCCGCGGAGCGCGTAATCCTGCTCCCTCCCGCACGGGTGGCGGAGTACGCCATGGACTGGCGCCACGACCACGAGTGGACCCAGGGCATCCGCATCGCGCAGCTGACTCGCGAGGCGGACGAGGGCGGCTTCGGCCTGGGCGCCGAGGTCACCCGGACTGCGTACTTCCTGGGTCGTCGCATCGATTACGTCATGCGCGTGGCAGGGTACGAGCCGCCCCGCCTGCTGGACATGGTCTCCGTGGCCGGTCCGATGCCCATGCACGTCACGTACACCTTCGATCCGGACCCGCGTGGCACCCTCGCCCGCATCCGCGTTCGAGGCGGTGAGGGCGGCTTCTACCGGCTGGCCGCGCCGCTCTTGGCCCGCCAGGTCCGTTCGTCCATCGGCAAGGACCTTCGCCACCTTGAGCACCGGCTCGGCAGACGGGAAGGGGAAGCTCTGTGACATACGACGAGGACTGGCGGAGCGGATCAGACGACGACTGGGCCCTGACCAGGACGTCGTCGAGAGGCGGTTGTGCGGTGGGATCGCCTTCCCGCATCGCGGCAACATGCCCGTGGGCGTGAGCGGCGACGACCGCACGGTGTGGGTCGGCCCCGACAGAACCGACGCGACCCTGGCCCGGTCCGCCCCGGCGTCCGCGTCTTCGACATGACTCACCGCCTGGTGCGCCGGTGAATCCCTCTCGCCGGAGCGGCCTGCCGCGGGCGGGGCGGCGATAGCCCTACGAGGCCATAGCGGGTGTCTGTGACTTTTGAGCCAAAAGTCATGAGCGGGTGCGCAACTTATTGACCCCCGGCAAATCACCCCATAGACATGGCCATGACCAAGGCTGGGCCTCGCCGGAGTCGACGTGCCAAGGGGGACAAGGGCAGGACCGGCCTGCAGAACCAGGCAAGGGGGAACGAATGAAGAAAGTGAGCTCGATCTTATTCGCCACCGCGATCGCGGCGACCGGCATCCTGCTCACGGGACCGGCGTCGACGGCGGCCACCTCAGAGTCGTCGATGGGCGGCGCCGTCGCCGCCCTCGGACAGCAGAAGATCAACCTGAAGCAGGACGGGTGGGGCTCCGCCGAGAGCTGCGTGGTGTACTCCACGACATCGGTGCGCTGCTTCAAGACCCACGAGGAAGCCGACCGGGTGCTGGGCTACTCCCGCGCCACCGACCCCCTGATGAAGGGCAAGAACGCGGCGCAGATCCGTGCCACACCGGCCTGCGCGAGCGGCTGGCTGTGCCTGTACGAGCACGCCAACGGGGGCGGACGCCGGCTGATCTTCAGCGACTACTACTGGCACAACCTCAACGAGTACGGCTTCAACGACCAGACGTCCTCGTGGCGCAACAACCAGGGTTCCAGCCAGTGGGGTTGGCTGGCCCGTGACGAGGGGGGCAACGGTGGGCAGATCTCCATCAGCCCCAACACCTACAGCTCCAACCTCGGCGCCTACAACGACTGGGCGAGTTCTGTAGCCGCCTGACGGCCGAGGCCCGAGTTACGCACGTGTGGGGCGGCACCTTCCGAAGGTGCCGCCCCTTCACGCACGCGTCGTCCGTGGCGGCGTCAGGGGTTCAGTGGGCGGATGTACTTCGTCGGCTTGGTGGCGGCGTTGAGGACGTACTCCAGGGGGCCGCGGCGGAAGAAGCGGGACCAGATCGCGGCGAACACGATCGCCCCGAGGACGAACAGGAGCAGGGGTACCCAGGACTGCTGGGTGCTGCTTCCGGCAGGCATGGACAGCATGGGCTGTATGACGAAGTGGCCGACGTAGGCGGTCAGGGACATCGTGCCCACGGCGATGACCGGTTTCGCCAGGCGGCGCAGTCGCGGCAGGCGCTCCATTGCCACCGTGGCGCCCACGATGACGAGGATCGCGACTCCGATGCTGCCGACGATGTCGAACGTGGTGCCGCTGTGCGGCCCGGCTGTCAGGAGCAACGACGCCGGCATGTCGGGCAGGGACCCGTTGTCGAGGGACATCGATCCGGGGCCTCCGGAGGACGGCCCGTCTTCTGCGAGGCTGCGCAACGCGCCCTTGCCGGCCAGCAGCAAGGACATGCCGTACGCGAGCACCGCCAGGGCGGCTCCGAGCGCGGCCAAGCGCCGCTGGACGGTGCGGGAGGACAGGTCGAGGCGGCCCAGGGCCATGCCCGCGATCACGAACGACATCCAGGTGAGCGCCGGGTAGAAGCCGGTGAGCAGCAGATCGAGCACTCCCACCTCGCTGAGGCGGCGGAGCGGGTCGAAGGCGTTGATGCTCTGTCGGACCGAAGGGGTCAGCAGCGAGGTCAGGGCGAACGCCAACTGCGGTGTGACGAGGGCGAACACGGCCGCGATGATCGCGAGGGTCCTGGCACGCAGTCGCACCAGGGGCAGGGCGAGGAGGAAGTAGACCCCGTAGAAGCCGAGGATGATCACTCCCCCGAACTCCATCGCCATCACCGTTCCCAAGGCCAGCAGGACCAGGGCGCGGATCGCGATGCGGGCCTTCGCCTGCCGGCCGGCCAGGCCGGTCTTCGGTTCGCGACGGCCGGCCAGCAGCATCAGGGAGAACCCGGCGAGAGTGGCGAACAGGACCGACGAGTGACCGTCCGACATGTACCGGACCCAGCTGCCGACGCCCGTGGTGGCCGACAGCGGAGGGCCGATGTGCACGACGTACATGCCGAACACCGCCAGCGCACGGGCCAGATCCACCCCGACCAGGCGCCCCATCGAGGGACCGGGCGAGGCCGGCACGGCGGACTCGGGGGAGGTTCGGGGTGGCGGAGGCGCGTTCTCCTGCGGAGCTGACGTCTCCTGAGGCGGCTGTGTCTGTGTCATACGAAGAACCTCGCGGGGCCGCCAGGGGGCGGACCATCCCACAGCCTTCGGTGACACCCCCGCCTGTCGGCGGGTACCGCCCTGCCGACCGGCGGTGTCTCCGTACCGACCAACGGAGTCTCCGTCCCGACCGGCCGGTCCGGTGCGACCGGACGGCAGTCACCCCCGGCCGGGTTCTGAACCGACTGGCGACGACTGACCAGCCCACGGCATCGCTCTCCAGAACGCGCAGCCGCCGCCAGCAGATGGGGGCACATGATGGGGGCGGACACACTTCGTGGATGTCGTCGCGCGTCTCCCGACGGATCCACAGACCGCCGAACCTGACGGGCAGCGGCGATGACCTTCCGCGGCCACCCCGCTCTCGCGGCGAACCACGGGCCACCTCATCACCTTGTCGAGAGGGTGGGGTACGACTCGAGCGCATAGCGGCGGGCGAGGGCGCAGCTGACGGGATTGGGCACCACTTGGTACGGGGCTTGACCGCCAGGCGAACCGGCCCGGGCCCGTCCGGTGGACGCTCCAGGCGTCGCTACCGGCGTCCTCCGTAGCAGTCGGCTGCTGTTTCTCGTCGGCGGCCTCGACCAGCTCATTGACGAGCTTGGTCACCAAGAATGGTGCCCGGCGAGCTGGTCAGTGGCTTGTCCAACCGGTCAGGGATTTCCAGGTGGAGCTGCGTACGGAGCCGACAGGCACCTGCCGCGGTACGTAATCCGCGCAGCGCGGGTTGTGGCAGGGCCCTGCGATCCAGGTCGGTACGTAGACACCCATGTTCCTGTGACGCTGCACCACAGCGTCGACCGGCTGCTGGCACGCGCCGCAGACGTAGGTGGGCGGTCGGGCTTCCTGTGAGTTGCGCTTATCTTCCATAAACTGCATTTTACTACCATTTTTATATTCTTTTAGGCTCTCCTGGGCGGTCGGCTCAGGTGGGCTCGTGGTGCTCTGGGGGGCCTGACGGCGGGCCCGGCCCTCCGGGGTGGTCGGTTGGGTGGCGCAGCACGCTGAGTGCGATGGAGATGGTCAGGATGGTGGCGATGACGGCCAGGCTGAGCAGGGAGGGAACTTCGGGGACCCCGGTGCTGATGGTCTTGTGGGTTGCCTGGAGGATGAGTTTGACGCCGATGAAGGCGAGGATGATCGCCAGGCCCGTGCTGAGGTAATGGAACCGGTCGAGCAGGCCGGCCAGCATGAAGTAGAGGGCTCGCAAGCCCAGAATGGCGAAGGCGTTGCTGGTGTAGACGATGAAGGTGTCACTGCTGACGGCCAGGACGGCGGGCACGCTGTCGACTGCGAAGACGAGGTCCGCGGCCTCGATCGCGGCGACCACGGCGAGCAGCGGTGTAGCGACGCGTTTGCCCGCCTCCTTGACGAAGAAGTGGGTTCCCGCGTACTCGTCCCGCACGGGCATGATCTTGCGCAGCAGCTTGACCGCGATGCTCTTGCCGGGGTCGAAGCTGTCGTCCTCCTCCTTGAAGATCTTGTAGGCGCTGTAGAAGAGGATGGCCGCGAAGACGAACAAGACAGCCGTGAAGCGGCTGACCACCGCCACACCGGCGGCCAGGAAGATCCCGCGGAAGACCAGAGCGCCCAGGACGCCGAGGAACAGCACCCGGTGCTGGTAGGCACGCGGCACCCTGAAGTAGCCGAAGATCAGCGCGAAGACGAAGAGGTTGTCGACCGAGAGGCTCTTCTCCAGTAGCCACGCGGTGGTGTACTCCACACCGGCACTCGTACCGACCACGAGGAAGACCACGACGCCGAAGACGATCGCCAGGCCCACCCACACCCCGCTCCAGGCAGCGGCTTCCCGGAACCCGATGACATGCGCCTGCCGGTGGGCCACCAGATCAACCGTCAGGGACACCAACACGGTGATGACGAACACCATCCACAGCCACAGCGGCACATCGTGCACGGGTCCGCCCCCTTACGTGATCGACGGGCAGCCCTCCTTCGAGTTTGAGACATCTTCCGGTAGCTGTCTCCTCAAGCCGTTCTCGAGCCGCAGGACGACTGCGCGCTCGGCGACCTACGGGCTTCCCGGTCGGAGGACACGGTAAGGCCCCGCGACGCCGCGGAGTCTGCCCACCATCCGTCTTCGTCGACGACCAGCTGGAGAACCCGTTCGCGATGCGGTACAGCCGCCGAAGCGGCCTGGACGCAGCAGAGGGAGTGCCGGCAGCCAGGCACGATGTCATCGATGTGATGACGGGTGGCGCTGGGCGGCATCGGCCAGGTCCGCAGCGGACGGAAGCGAGCGAGTCAGTCTCGGCGGAAGCAGCCGCCGCCCGGAGGGCACCGGGTGAGGATGGCCCCGCATCGGCCACATTCCCGGCGCCCGCACTTGGGTCCACGGCCCGGCAGGGCCGAGGAGTCCAAGTCATGGACAGCCTTCGTCCCGTCCTTTTCGCCAGCTGCAGGGGGTCGGAGCCCACGGCTTCGAAGACCCCGACTGACTGATGGCGTCAGTTCTGGCCGCCGTGCCCCTCAGAACCCACCCTTGAACCGGTCCTCCGGGCCTCCCGAAGCAATGCCGCTGGGCTGACCTGATCGGATGCAGCGCCACGGGTTTTCTCGTCGTTTCACAGCGCGGCCGATGAGTTTGCGGCTCCCAGCCGGTCCAAGCTCGTGACAGCCCAGGAAAGGACACCGCCATGTCGGAGCTTCTCGTCGATTTCATCACCTCCCTCGACGGCTACGCATCGGGAGAGGGATGGCCCGGATTCTGGGGCCTCGAAGGACCGGAGTACCTCGCATGGCTCGGCGAGCAGCCCGAGGCCACCTACCTGATGGGAGCGAACACCTACCGCCTGATGTCGGGCTTCGCCGCGGGCGAGGTCCCGGAGGGCCAGGACGAGTTCAGGCCCGAAGAAGAGGCGTCCGTCGACCAACTCACGCAAGCGTCCAAGGTGGTGTTCTCCTCCTCCCTCGAAGAGCCACTGACGTGGGCCAACTCCACGCTGGTCCGCGACGACGCCGTCGAGGCGGTCCGTGCCATGAAGGCGAACGGCACGGGGCTCCTCAGCACGATCGGCAGCCTCAGCCTGTGCCGGTCCCTGCTGCGAGCCGGACTCGTCGACCGCTTCCGGGTCGTGATGTTCCCGGTGATCACCGGGGCCACGGGCGCAGAACGCATCTACGACGGCTACCCGGACGTCGCCCTGGAGATGATCGAGCACCGCACCTTCGACGGCCGCACCCAACTGGTCGAGTACAAGCCCCGCGTGCTCGAGCATCCGCCGCTCGGCGCCCCTGCGTGACGTCGGGTCCGGGTCGGGGGGATGGCGACAGGGTTCCTCTCGCATCCGGAGGCGATCCGCGGCCTCAGCCGACACGGCCGAGGTCGGGTGGCGCACGGTCGGCGGTGACTTCGGGGTGCGTCACCCCGAGACGGGAGAGGACTCCGGGTACGGCACCCCTGTCGTGCGTGCCGGCAGGGGTGCGATCGCGGGCGCGGTCCTGGCGGACGCCATGTTCGGCAAGCAACTGGTGCAGCCGGCAGGATCCAGATCCTTCACGATGCTTGGGCAGCAGAGGGACAGGCCTGCTCTGTGCACGCCAGGCACCACCGCCACCGCCACCGCCACCGCCACCGGGCCCGTCGGGCTGCGGTGGCCGTTCCGAGGAGCGATGGCGGCCCGCGAGGTGAAGGAATTCCTTCAGTTCAGGATCGCGGTGGCTTCGATCTCCACCAGGTGGTCGGGTATGTCCAACGCCGCAACGCCCAACAGCGTGGCCGGCGGGGCCGGGGTGACGCCCAGCTTCGCGGACGCGCGATCGATCCCCTCCAGGAGCTGGGGCATCTTGTCGGGGGTCCAGTCGACGACGTGGACATTCAGTTTCGCCACATCGTCGAAGGAACCGCCGACCTCGGCCAAGGCGGTGGCGATGTTGAGATAACACTGCTCGACCTGGGCGGCGAGATCGCCCTCGCCTACCGTGGCTCCTTCGGCGTCCCAGGCGACCTGCCCGGCGATGAAGACCAGTTTCGTTCCCGTCGCGACCGCCACCTGCCGGTAGACGTCGATCTTGGGCAATCCGTCGGGGTTCACCAGTGTGATGGCCATGCTGTCTGCCTCCTCATAGAGGGAGCCCGTGGGCTCTCCGCCACCGGACCAAGGGCGCCTCGGTCTCTTGTGGTTACTCAGGAACCGTAGGAGAGTGGCTGCTGACGTGGAAGTACGCACTTTTCAGTGACTGGAGAACCTCACGGTGACCAAGCAGTTCACAGGCTCGCCCGACGAAGCGGATCTTCGGCGCGCGGACTCTCTGGCACGGGAGATCTTTTCGGACGTTGCCAACAAATGGGCACTTTTGATCATCGAGGCCTTGGGAGAGCACACCCTGCGCTTCGGCGAACTGCGGAACGAGATCGAGGGCATCAGCCACAAGATGCTCACCCAGAACCTGCGCATGCTCGAGCGCAACGGTCTGGTCGAGCGGACGGTGCACCCCGTCGTGCCGCCCAGGGTCGAGTACGCCCTCACCGAGCCGGGCCAGGCCCTGCGGGTGACGATCGACGGACTGTGCGACTGGACCCACCGATACCTCGGCCACATCGAGACCTCCCGGCACCGCTTCGACGCCTGAGACGGACGGCTGCGTCGCTCGAAGAGCAGGCGGGTGGCGCGGCAGGCGCCGCTTCGCGTCAGGCCCTGGTGGGTTGCTGTGCCTGGGAGCCGTCGGCCGCGAGCGGAAGGCCGCGCAGCGACAGCGCGCTTCGGAGGGGTGGAAGTCGGCTCGCATTGCAGTTCGCAGACCGTCTCGGCCAGCCGCCGGAGGCCCTGCCACGGGTCGGGTTCCCGCTCGCAGAGACAGCGACGGCACACCGGGCGCTGGAGGCGGGCGGGGTGCGGGGCGAGTACGTGGTCCGGGTCGAGTAGGACTCGTCGGGAAGGCGCTGGTCACAGCCACTCGTTGAGGACAGCGGCCAACCGGCCGCTCCCGGCAGCGCCCGGGAGTACGGCGCTTTCTCTCGCCGGGTAGCTTGGGCCGCACGCGCGAACTGGCCACACTCCGCCCCGACTTCCGCAGGCAATGGGCCGCGCACGACGTCGGCATTTGCCACGGCGGCATCAAACGACTCCGGCACCCCGACGTCGGACAGCTGGAACTGTCCAACCAGTCCGCCCGGAGCCGCGGAGCAGGCCGCTCGGCTGAGTCGGTCGGTGAGTTCCGCTGCCCGGGAGGGACCCGGCTGGCGGTCTCCGATCCGACCACCATCGACACCACGCCGGCCACTTGGGCTGGGTGACAGGGGTCAACGCGACGAAGGCTGCTCGATCTTCCCGCCCCGATGATGTGTGGGGATGTGGCCCTTCGCCCCTGGTGGCAGAGCGTCAAGGCACTCCTGGGAACAGGCGTTGACCAGGAGTGGCAGGACGTCGGTCGCCACCAGCCGGGAGAGCCATGCCTGGTGTGGGCCCGTCGTGGGAATGGGCCCGGCACAGACACTGCAGGTGCGGACCGCGCTGCTGCCCCAGCGGGACGGCGCCAGGCTTTCGAGGGACAGGTCCGTGTCGCCGGGCGCGCGGAGCGGCGGGAACGGCGGCCGGTACTTGTAGTTGCCGTAGATCGAGCGCGTGCTCACCGTGCTGTTCACCAGCCGAGCGCACCGTGTGATTTCGTACGGGAACCAGTGCAGCCGTCGCGAGGTGTACGGGCTGAACTCCTCCAGGCTCGTCATGTCTCCGATCTCCGGAGGTATCCGCACCAGGTTGCTCCCGTACAGCACGAGGGTCCGCACCGCCGTCAGGCGCCCGATCGACGCCGGCAGCGTCACGATCTGCCGCCGCTCCTCCGGACTCAGCTCCGGCAGCGGGCGGAACTCCTCTCGCCCATCCGCCGCCGCCTCCTCGATCAGCTCCAGCAGCCGGAGCCAGCCGGGAGCGCGGGTGTCCTGGATGTCACCGTGGAAGGACGTCCCCGCGCCGGGCGGACTCACCCGGCCCTGGCTGAAGCAGTGGCAGCGGTCCTGCGGCACCCCGGGCCGGGAGTCCACCGCCTCGGGAAAGCGGTTCGGGAAGACCTGTGGGGGCAGTTGTTCGTCCGTCATGGCGCAACGATACGGACGTGGTGGCCGACGTGGTGGCCAGTACGGCACCAACTGGTCTCCCTGGCAGGTGACATGACCGCCCGCCCTCCCCCACTCCTCGGTGATGCCACCTGTCGGCGAGGGCGGCCACCACACGGCCCGCCGAAGGTACGCGCCGTCGTCGTCCATGCAGGGCAGGATTTCCCTGATGGCCTCGGTGTTGAGGCCTGCTGCAAGCCGGATCCGGATGCGGCGGACTGTCTCGGCGTGCTCATCGGTGTAGACGCGGTATCAGGCGGCCGTCCGGGCGCTGGGGATGCTGTGGAGCCTGGCGATGCCGTTGTCACGGCTACATCCTCGGCCGACGCCGGCTCATCGGCGGCCTCACCGCCGGCTTCGGCAAGTGAACGGCCGGTTCCATGCGCCGCGGCAGCCGCTCAGAGGTGGCCGTCCAGCAGTTGCCGTACCTCGGCGGTGGTCATGGGCCCCGTGCCGTGGGCCACCACCTCTCCCTCCTTCAGCAGGACGCAGGACGGGGCTCCGGTGATCCCGTATCGCTCGGTCGCGGCCGGACAACGCGTGATGTCGGCGCGGACGACCGTCAGACGGCCCGCGCAGTCGTCGGCGACGGCGCCCACGACGAGGTCCATCACCCGGCAGGGCTCGATCGCCTTGGGCCATGTCCCGGTGAAGTATGCGAGGACCGGCACTCCGCTCATTCCGAGGATGAAATCGAACTCCGCGTCCTCGCGGGGGCGGTGGACCCGCTTCGTCATGGAAGCTCCTGACCTCACGTTCCGTCTTTCCGTCCCCATCATCCCTCGCGCGGGGTGCCGGTCCGGGGCGCATGGTCCACCGGATCCGGTCGAGCCGCGTCAGTCGGTCCGCAGACCGACCGCCAGCGTCAGTTCCAGGACCCGGTCCGGCGATGCCAGGTCCGGAAACAGCTCCCTCAGCTGGGACATCCGGTAGCGGACGGTCTGGGGATGGACGAACAGCGCCGCCGCGACCTCGTCCCGCCTGCCCTGGTGCAGCAGCCACGCCCGCAACGTCTCCTCCAGCCGCCGGCCGGTCGCGGCAGGCAAGGCCCGCAAAGGGGCGAGGGCTCGGGCACGCAGGTCCGCGAAGGCGTCCGCGTCGGCGCTCAGCACCAGCTCGGGCAGGTGGTCCTCGGTGTCGCGAATGTCAGCGGAGAGGGAGCGCGCGCGTACGGCGCGCGCGTACGAGGCCGACGCGCGCGCCCACGGCCGGGCCGGGCCGACCACGGCGCTGCGGTCGGTCAGCTGCCGCAGGAGATGTGACCGGTCGGCATCGGGGACGAGCAGCACGCCGGCGGCGTCCGGCAGATCGTCGAGGACAAGGGTGTTCGGGTCGAGCACGCGGTAGGCGGGCCGGGCCTGGGCGGCGGGCAGCAGGACCGCGGTCAGCGAAACCGGAGGCTGCCACCCGGCCCGTTGCGCGGAGGCCATCAGCACGTCCGAGCTCGCGTCGGCGAGGAGGTCGCGGGCCAGGTGCTCCAGGTGGCGCTCGTGGGCCCTGCCCCGGGCGGCCAGCTCGTCGGCGTGGCCCGCGGCGCTCGCGGCGGAGAGCTCGTCGATGTAGGCGAAGGTCAGCTCGGCGAACTTGGCGACCTCGGCGGCGGGCAGCCCCGCGGGGACGGCACCCGCCGCCAGACATCGCCAGGCCACGCGGGCGCCGACGCGGTAGGCACTGAGCAGTGCGTCCATCGAACGGCCGTCGCGGACCTCGCCGCGGCCCAGCTCGTAGGCCGCGTCCCCGGCGTCGCCGCCGGTGGCGTTCCCGCTCGCGAGGTCCAGGTAGTGCCCCAGGGCGGTGCGGACGGCGCGGCGGATGGTGGCGCCCATGTGGCCCGACAGGGCGCCTGCGTAGGGAGGGACCTCGTCGATGATCGCCTGGACGACCTCGTCGGCAGTGGTCCTCAGCGCGGCCCGAAGTGCGGTGACCGTCGTCTCATCCAGGGCCAGCTCGCTGACCCTGCGGATCGCGTGACTCATGTTTCTATTCCCTGCGAACAATTCAGCCGACCAGATTCACATCCTGCGGTCAGGACTTTACGCCCTGAGGCACAGCAAGCTGGACTCATGACGAGTACAGCCCTCCGCAGCAGGGCGTGGAAACTGCTGGAGATGGTCACGACGCCGCTGCTGCCGTCGGACTACCTCGACCTGGTCAGCCCGCTGCGTGCGGGCGCCGACCTGCGAGGGCGCATCGAGGCCGTGCACCCCGAGACGGGTGACGCCGCGACGATCGTGATCAGACCGGGACGGGGCTGGCGCGGCCACACGGCCGGTCAGTACGTGCGGATCGGGGTCGACGTCGACGGGGTGCGCCTGTGGCGTGCCTACTCGGTGACGTCGCCGACGAACCGCCAGGACGGCCGCGTCACGATCACCGTGAAGGCGATCCCGGACGGCAAGGTCAGCAACCACCTGGTCCGCAGGGCGAAGCCGGGCACGCTGATCCAGCTCGACCACGCGACCGGTGACTTCGTGCTGCCGCGGGCCAAGCCCGCCAAGGTGCTCTACCTGACGGCCGGCAGCGGCATCACCCCGGTGATGGGCATGCTGCGCGACACCGAGTTCGACGACGTCGTCATGGTCCACTGCGCGCCGCGGCCGCAGGACGTGATCTTCCGCGACGAGCTGCACACCCTGGTCGCGGACAAGAAGCTGCGGCTCACCGAGGTGCACACCGACACCGACGGCATGCTCGACATCGCCCGTCTCGACGAACTCGTGCCCGACTGGGCCGAGCGCGAGACCTGGGCCTGCGGGCCCGCGGGCCTGCTCGACGCCGCCGAGAAGCACTGGAGCGACCACGGCGTCCCGGAGCGTCTGCACACCGAGCGCTTCCGCCCGAGCATCGTCGTCGCCGGCGACGGCGGCGAGGTCACCTTCAGCACCACCGGCAAGACCGTCGACGCGGACGGCGCCACGCCGCTTCTTGACGTCGGCGAGGAGGCCGGTGTGCTCATGCCCTCCGGGTGCCGCATGGGCATCTGCTTCGGCTGCGTCACGCCGCTCAAGGCGGGCGCCGTCCGCGACCTGCGCACCGGCGAGATCACCGAGGCCGAGCCGGGCGTCCTCATCCAGACCTGTGTGTCCGCCGCCGCGGGCCCCTGCGACATCGAACGGTAGGAGCACCTTGACCGCCATCGACCCCACCGCCCATCTGACCGCGGAGCAGATCGAGGAGCTCGGCCGCGAGCTGGACGCGATCCGCGACGAGGTGATCGCGAGCCGCGGCGAGAAGGACGCCGCCTACATCCGCAAGGTCATCTCGGCGCAGCGCAAGCTGGAGCTGGTCAGCCGGGGCGTGCTGCTGTTCTCGTTCTTCCCGCCCGCGTGGATCATCGGCACCGCGGGTCTGTCCGTGGCCAAGATCATGGACAACATGGAGATCGGCCACAACATCCTGCACGGTCAGTGGGACTGGATGCGGGACCCGAAGATCCACTCCACCACCTGGGAATGGGACCACGTCTCCCCCGCCGACCAGTGGAAGCACTCCCACAACGAACTCCACCACACGTACACCAACGTGATCGGCAAGGACAACGACCTCGGCTACGGCATCATGCGCGTCGACGAGGACCAGAAGTGGCACCCCTTCCACCTCGGCCAGCCGCTGTGGAACTTCATCAACGCCTGCTTCTTCGAGTACGGCATCGCCGCCTACGACCTGGAACTCGGCAAGAACCTGCACAAGCGCCGCCGCAACAACCCCGAGTTCCGCGCGCGGGCCAGGGCCGTGGGCCGCAAGATCCGCAAGCAGGTGCTCAAGGACTATGTGATCCACCCGCTGCTGTCGGGCCCGTCGTTCCTCACCACGCTCGCCGCCACGTTCACCGCGAACCTGGTCCGCAACATCTGGTCCCACTCGGTGATCATGTGCGGGCACTTCCCCGAGGGTGTGCAGGTCTTCGAGCGCCGGTCGATCAAGGGCGAGACGCGCGGCCAGTGGTACCTGCGCCAGATGATGGGCTCGGCGAACATCAGCGGCAGCAAGGCCATGCACTTCATGACCGGCAACCTCTCCCACCAGATCGAGCACCACCTGTTCCCCGACCTGCCGAGCAACCGGTACGCCGAGGTCGCGGTGAAGGTGCGCGCGCTGTTCGAGAAGTACGAGCTGGAGTACGTCACCGGGCCGCTGCCCAAGCAGGTCTTCTCGGCGTGGCACAAGGTGGTCCGGCTCTCGCTCCCGAACAAGAAGCCCAAGGTCAAGACCCCGGACCGCGAACAGGAACTCCTCGCGGCCTGAACCCGGGCAATGGTTCAGGCCCACCGACCGAGCCCGGCGGTACCGCCGGGTTCGGTGAGATCCGTCGGGGACGGCGGACGGCCGCGACATCAGTCCGAGCACTGGCCAGGCCCTGGCAAGCCCTCGCGAGGTGTCGCAGCGCGGCTACCTGCCACGGTCGGGCCCGGTGCTCGGGAGCGTGCGCGCTCTCGGTTTCTCTCATGACCCGTTGGGGCACGGCCACCACGCTCGTCGACTGTCCCACCTGAGCGAGGAAACGGAGGGGGAAGGGGAAGGGGACCAGGTTGACCCTCGACATGGTCGAGGCACCAGAGTCCTGGGTGTGGAGAGCGAGATGCGCAGCATTGGAGAAATGGCCCGGGACAGCGGGCTCGGGGTGAGTGCCCTGAGGTTCTACGACCGTGCCGGCGTGCTGGTCCCCGCCTGGGTGGACCCGGTGAGCGGGTACCGCTGGTACGCGCCCGAACAGCTCGAAGAGGCCCGGCTGCTGGGCCGGTTGCGTCGGGCGGGCATGCCGCTGGCCGACATCCGGCTCATCCTGGCCGGCTGGGGCGGCGCGGACACGGAACTGGTGCGCGGTCTGCTGCAGGCGCACCTGCGCCGTCTCGAGTCGGGGCTGTCCGATGCCCGCAGCGAGTTCTCCACACTCCGAGCCTTACTCGACCGCAGGGAGACAGCCTCCATGACCTCGCTTCACACCACCGCCGCCGCCCGGTTCTCCGTGCCCGCGCCGGAGGTGGCCGCCGCGTTGGACGCGGTCCGTTTCGCGGCCGGTACCGACGCGGAGCTGCCGATGCTCGGCGGGATCCTGTTCGACATCGAGGGAGAACTGCTCCACCTCGTGGCCACCGATCGCTACCGCATGGCGGTCGCGCGAACACGTACGACCGGGCACGGCGGGCCCCGCACGCAGGTGGTGGTGCCTCTGCCGCTCGCCGACGCGATGCGGGCCCTGCTGACCGGCGAGGAGCCCGCCGAACTCATCGTGGACGGTGACCGGGTGACGCTCGAGACCGGGGACCGGCAGGCGGCAGGGCAGAGTCTCGGGGGTGAGTTCCCCGACTACCGCCGCCTCGGCCACCTCCCCGCCGGGCGCCGGGCCCGCGTCGGGACGGCGGCCTTCCGCCAGGCCCTGGAGACCGGCCCGGTCCGCGAGGGCGAGACGCGGGAGCAGGACAGCGAGCCGTACGACCTGAGCGTGCTCCGGGTCGCGGAGAACGGGACCGTGATCGTCTGCGCCGACGGTGACGACGACCCGGACAACGTTGCCGTCAACCGCGAGTTCCTGCTGGACGGGCTCACCGCCGGGGCCCGGGACGAGCTGATCCTCGAACTGGGCGCGCCCACGGCCCCGCTCGCGATCCGTCGGCCCGACGACGAGCACGCCTTCTCGCTGCTGATGCCGGTCCGTCTGGAGGACCAGATGGCGGCGTGACGGGCCACGGTCCTGGACATCGACGGAGACTGCGCTCAGTCGTCGTGGCCGGCCTCGGCGGGAGTTCGTCTGGAGCCCGGTACGGCTCCTGGGCGCCGCTCAGCCTGCAACTGGCGTGCATACTGGGAGCGGCCCTGCCGCACGTCCTGATGCGTATCGGGACGGGTTCCACGGACGCAAGGCTCGTAGGTCGGCCGGATGGGCAGCCTGCCTCCTCATTGTCAAGCATGTACGGCGGCCTGCTCGTGGCCGTGGTGCTGACGACGCTGTCCCCGGCGGTCTCGGGCATGGCGACCGCTCTGCCGCCCGACGCCGACTTCGCGGTGTTCCCCCAGCGAAACCCCAGCCTCCTCTCCATTCCTGAGCCCCGCACGCAGACCCGTTGACCGGCCCGCGCACTCGCGCCGGCCGGTCGTCCGGGCCTGGGCGGAGGCCATGCGAATTCACATGACAGTGGGAGAGCGGCTCAGCGATCATCGGCCGATGACCACGGGACCGGACCTGTCTGCGCACCGCGTGCCCTCCACCCGCAGGGTGGTCGCGGCCAACGTGCTCCGGCCATTCCACCGAGCGGCGGCCGTCAGGGGCTGTCGCCGCCCCAGTCCCAGCGGGACGGGTCGCCCGGGCGCGGGTCGTACAGGGCCCGGCCGCCAGGGCCGAACTGTCCCAGCTCCGTGGCCAGGGCGACACCGTCGTCGATCTTCTGCGGGCTCCAGCCGGTGATGTCGAGCAGCAATCCGTCCAGCGGCCCGCCCACCAGTTCGGCGTAGCTATGGCCCGGCTTCGGGCCCGGGTGGTCGTGGTCCGCGCCGTAGATGCGGCCGCGCATCAGCTGCTCATCCTCACTGTCCATACGGTTCAGCTTCTCAGCCGCCACCGACAACGAGGCCGGTGCAGTTGTGCAGCGCACGGTCCCGAGACCGGGTTCTTTGGGCAGACTGGGCGCATGACAGCGACATCGATGGCCAAGGGCGGCAACCTTCCCGTCGCCGCCACGGCGGTACAGGTAGAGCTCGGCTGGTCCGGGGGCCACGGTGCGCCGGACGCCGACGCCTCGGCGCTGTTGCTCCGTGCCGACGGGCGGGTGAGGGACGACGGGGACTTCGTCTTCTACAACCAGCCCCAGCACGCCTCGGGTGCCGTGCGTCATCTGGGGAAACAGCGGACCGGTGGCGGTACGACGGACACCGTCGGGGTGGATCTGGGGGCCCTGGAGCCGGAGATCGAACGGGTCGTTCTCGGTGCCTCAGCGGACGGTGGCACCTTCGGCCAGTTGTCCGGTCTGCGGCTCCGGCTGCTCGACGCCGGGACGGGTGCGGAGCTGGCGCTGTTCGAGATGGAGGCCACGACAGAGACCGCGTTCATCGGCGGAGAACTGTATCGGCGGGCCGGTCAGTGGAAGTTCCGCGCGGTGGGACAGGGGTACGCGTCCGGACTCGCGGGGCTGGCCACCGACTTCGGGATCAGCGTGGACGACGAGGCGAGCGCCACCGCCTCGACGGCTTCCTCCGCCCCCACTCCCCCGTTCCCGTCCACCCCCGCTTCCTCCGCCGCGCCCACGCCCGTACCCGCCTTCCCGTCCGCACCCGCCGCCCCCACTCCCACACCTGCCGTCCCGAACGCCGGACCCCACGCCGGCCCTCCCACCCTGCCCCGGACCCCGGCGGCCCCCGCCCCGCGTCTGGTCAAGGGCGAGGAGCAGTTGCCGGTGGACATGCGCAAGCGGCTCTCCCTGCGCAAGGAGCAGATAGCCGTCAGCCTGCGCAAGCACGGGGCGGAGGGAGTGACCGCACGCGTCATCCTGGTCCTGGACGCCTCCGGGTCGATGTCGTTCCTGTACTCGAAGGGCGTCGTGGCCGATGTCGTGGAGCGGATGGCGGCCGTGGCCGCCCAGCTCGACGACGACGGTGAGATGCAGGCGTGGACGTTCGCGTCGAACCCGGCCCGGCTCCCGGACCTCGCCCTGGGTGACCTGCCGGAGTGGCTGCGGCGCCATGTCCGGGTCGGTGAACTGACCCTGTTCCGGCGCAAGAAGCCGCGGAAAGGTCTGCTGCCGGGCCAGGTGGACATGCGCGCGGTCGGCATCCAGAACGAGGAACAGAAGGTGATCGCCGAGGTGCGGGCGTACGTGCGCGAACACCCGGCGGCCGCCCCCACCCTGGTCCTCTTCTTCTCCGACGGAGGTGTCTACCGGAACAAGGAGATCGAGACCGAACTGCGGGCAGCCGTGGACGAACCGCTCTTCTGGCAGTTCGTCGGGCTGGGCCGCTCCAACTACGGCGTGCTGGAACGGTTCGACACCCTGCCCGGCCGACGCGTCGACAACGTGGGTTTCTTCGCCGTCGACGACATCAGCCGCGTACCGGATGCCGAGCTCTACGACCGGCTGCTGTCCGAGTTCCCGTCATGGATACGCGAGGCACGGCGGCTGAACATCATCTGAGTCGGCGCCCGGAAGACCGGTTCAGGTTGCTGTGAGGGCGGCGGCGCCGAAGGAGACGTCGAAGCGGTCGCACCAGACGGTGACGCTGGTGTACCGGGAGGGGTCGACATCGTCGGGCAGGGGGTAGTTCTGGCTGCCCTTGTTGCCCTTGAGCTTGCCGAGGCTGACGTACGCGCCGTCGTCGAAGACGTGCCAGCCGGCCCTGCCCTCCTTGACCGGGGCGTCGGTCAGCCACACGCGCAGGTCGGGGCCGTTGCTGGTGTCGAGCCGCTCCAGCCGGATCACGTGGGTGCCGTCGGCGAGCCGTACGAGCTTCACCGTGCCCGTGGTCGGGTGCTCGTGGCTGATCAGCCCGCCGCTCGCCACCGTCACGGGTCCGCTCGGCGCGGAGGAGGAGGGGGAGGACGACGCTCCCGCGTTCGCGTCCGGCTTCGTCCCGGGGGTCGAGGAGGCTTCCACGACCGCGCCGGGCAGGGACTCCGTCACCGTCCGGTCCTGCCAGAGCTTCCACGGCTGGAACCAGTACAGCCCGGCGGCCACGCCCACGCACATGACCGTCACCGCCGCCAGCCCGGCGATCAGTCGCCTTCTCGGCCTGCGCCGCCTCATGCCGATCCCGCTTCCTGTCTGATGTGTTGTCGTACGTGTCGTTCGTGTGGTCACGTTCCCCATCCAACGCCGTGCGCGGTCCTCCTGCCCCGGCTCCGCCGATGACGAAATCCTTACGTCTGCCTCGTCGGCGTCTTGTCGGCCTGCCGTCGCCTTACGGAAGCGTGACGTCCCGGGCGTGGCCCTGGGGCGCGGCGGGTGGCCGCTTCTAGCGTGGGCGGCATGCGAGTACTGGTCACCGGCGGTGCCGGATTCATCGGGTCCCATGTCGTCGACGCGCTGGCGGCACACGGGCACGAACCCGTCGTGTTCGACACGGCGGTGGACGCGGGCGCGGACGTCCGGGACGGGGAGGCCGTGGCCCGCGCGCTGGACGGCGTGGACGCGGTGTGTCATCAGGCGGCGATGGTCGGTCTCGGCACGGGCTTCGCCGATGCCCCGGAGTACGTCTCCCGCAACGACCTGGGGACGGCCGTCCTGCTCGCCGCCATGGCGGACGCGGGTGTGCGGCGGCTCGTGCTGGCGGGGTCGATGGTGGTGTACGGGGAGGGAAGCTACGAGTGCGAGCGGCACGGGGTGGTGCGGCCGGGTCCGCGGATCCGGGCCGATCTCGCGGCCGGACGCTTCGAGCCTCTGTGCCCCGAGTGCGGGGCCGAGTTGTCGCCGGGGCTGGTCGGGGAGAACGCGCCGGTCGACCCGCGCAACGTGTACGCGACGACGAAGCTCGCCCAGGAGCATCTGGCGACGGCCTGGGCCCGGACGACGGGCGGGGCTGCCGTGTCGCTGCGGTACCACAACGTCTACGGGCCCCGGATGCCACGCGACACTCCGTATGCGGGGGTCGCCTCGTTCTTCCGTTCCGCGCTCGCGCGCGGAGAGGCTCCCCGGGTCTTCGAGGACGGCCGTCAGCGGCGGGACTTCGTCCATGTCCGGGATGTGGCGGCGGCCAATGTGGCGGCGCTGGAGGCGGATACGGCCGAGGGCTCGCTGGTCGCGTACAACACCGGGAGCGGCGAGCCGCACACCGTCGGGGAGATGGCGCGGGCGCTGGCCGCCGCGTGCGGCGGACCCGAGCCGGTGGTCACCGGCGAGTATCGGCTGGGGGACGTGCGGCACATCACCGCCGACTCGCGACGGCTGCGGGCCGAGCTGGGATGGAAGCCGGAGGTCGGGTTCGCGGAGGGGATGCGGGAGTTCGCGCGGGCCGGGATGCGGGGTTCGTAGCCCCTTCTGGACCGGTGGTGCTGCCCGTGTTCAGGAAGCGGCCGCGGGCAGCACCACCTCGAAGCGGCAGCCGCCGGGAATGTTGTGTACGGAGGCGTGCCCTCGGTGGGCCTCCACGATCCCCCGGACGATGGCCAGGCCCAGGCCCGCTCCGGCCGGGGGTGTGCGGGAGTGGGTGCCGCGCCAGCCGGTGTCGAAGACGCGCGGCAGGTCCTCCTCGGCGATGCCGCCGCAGCCGTCGGAGACGGAGAGCACCACGCCGTCGGGGGACCGTTCGGCGGCCACCGCGACCGTGCCGTCGGTCGGGGTCCGGCGGATGGCGTTGACCAGCAGGTTGGCGAGGACGCGGCTCATCTCCCTGCCGTCGACCTCGACCGGCACGGGTTCGACGCGCGCGCCGACGAGCCGGACGCCGTGTTCCCGGGCGAGCGGGTCGGCGCCCGCCAGTGCGTCGCCGACGAGGTCGTACAGCGACATCCGGGAGAGGGAGAGCGTCAGGCTGCCCGCGTGGATGCGGGAGAGTTCGAAGAGGTCGCCGACCATGGCGTCGAGGCTTTCGACCTCCGTGCGGATCTGCCTGAGATAGCGGTGGGGGTCGGCTGCGACCCCGTCCTCCAGGGCCTCGGCCATCGCGCGCAGACCTGCCAGGGGGGTGCGCAGGTCGTGGGAGATCCAGGCGACGAGTTCACGTCGCGAGGATTCCAGGGCGCGTTCGCGTTCCCTGGACGCGGCGAGCTTGGCGCTCGTGGCGGCCAGCTCGGTGCTGAGTGCGGCGAGTTCGGCCGTGGCCGGGCCGTCGGGGGCCGTGAAGTCGCCGCCGTCGCCGAAGGACCGCGCGGCGATCTGGAGGGCGCGGCTGCGGGCGACGACCCAACGGCCGAGGAGCAGCGCGGTGGCCAGTGAGACGACGGCGGCCATGGCGACGACGGTGGTGACGACGCTCAGGTCGTGCGGGGAGAGGAACATGGCCCAGGCGACGGCGAGGGTGCCGGCGAGCATGGAGGCCACCGCGACGGCGGCCACCACGGTGAGCGACGCGGTGAGCGAGCGGCGGCGCAGCGGCCACAGCACGAGCGCGCCCAGCAGTCCGGCCGCGCAGGCACCCAGGAACGCGTACAGGGCGATGAGCACGTTGGCGGTCATCGTCAGTCCTTCCGGCTTTCGAAGGGGGCGTGCGGTCCGTCGCCGACGACGGGCGTGCGCGTGGGGTCGAAGCGGTAGCCGACGCCCCAGACCGTCTGGATCAGCCGGGGCCGCGCCGGATCGTCCTCGATCTTGCCGCGCAGTCGGCGGACGTGGACAGTGACCGTGGACAGGTCGCCGAAGTCCCAGCCCCATACCTCGCGCATCAGGTCCTCCCGGCTGTGGGCGCGGCCCGGGTTGCGGAGGAAGTAGGCGAGGAGGTCGAACTCCCTTAGTGTCAGGGCGAGTTCGTCACCGTCGCGGGTGGCGCGGCGGCCCGCCGGGTCCAGGGAGAGGCCGGCCGAGCTCAGGAGGCGGGTGTCCGGGGCGGGCCGTGCGCGGCGCAGTACGGACTCGACGCGCAGGACCAGTTCGCGCGGGCTGAACGGTTTGGTCACGTAGTCGTCGGCGCCGACCTCCAGGCCCAGGATGCGGTCGTCCTCGTCGCCGCGCGCGGTGAGCATGATGACGGGTACCGGGCCCCGGGTCCGCAGCAGACGGCACACCTCCAGGCCGTCCATGCCGGGCAGCATCAGGTCGAGCACGACCAGGTCGGGCCAGTGCGCCTCGGCGGCGGCCAGCGCGGCGGGACCGTCCTCGGCGCGGTCGACCGTGTACCCGGCGCGGTCGAGGTACCCGGTGACGACCTCGGCGACCGTGGGGTCGTCGTCCACGACCAGGACGCGCGCGGCCGCCGGCCCGCTCGGTTTCTGTTCCATGCGGCCAGCCTCGCACCTCGTCGGGCGTGCGGAGGGTGCGGACGGCGCGAAGGGCCGTCGACGTCCCCGTTTCGTAAGGACGCCACGTCCGATAAGGGAACTTTGTCCTCGTAGGCTGAAAGCCGTGACTACCTCCTCTCCCCCGCCTTCGGGCGTCGATGTCGTGCTGCCCTGCCTGGACGAGGCGGAGGCCCTGCCCTGGGTGCTGGCCCGGATTCCAGCCGGGTGGCGCGCTCTGGTCGTGGACAACGGTTCGACCGACGGGTCGGCGGACATCGCGCGAGGGCTGGGCGCGAGCGTGATCCACGAGGCGCGCCGCGGCTTCGGTGCCGCCTGCCACGCCGGGCTGACCGCCGCCACGGCCGACATCGTGTGCTTCTGCGACTGCGACGCCTCCCTCGATCCCTCGCTCCTCGTCCCCTTCGCCGACGAAGTGGCGGACGGGCGGGCCGACCTGGTGCTCGGCAGACGACGGCCGCAGGGCCGGGGAGCCTGGCCCGCGCACGCCCGGGCCGGCAATCTGGCGCTCGCCCGGATGCTGCGCCGCCGCACGGGACTGCGTCTGCGCGACCTGGGCCCACTGCGTGCCGCCCGCCGCGAACCGCTCCTCGCCCTCGGACTGACCGACCGGCGCAGCGGCTATCCGCTGCAGATGGTGGTGCGCGCCGCCGACGCGGGCTGGCGCGTCACGGAACACGACGTGCCGTACCTGCCGCGCTCGGGGGCTTCGAAGGTGACCGGTACCTGGCGTGGCACCTGGCAGGCCGTACGCGACATGAGCCGCGTCCTGAACGAAGCACCGGCGTCGGTCGAGGCGGGAGGGGTCCGCCGATGACCACGCTGCTCGTCATCGCCAAGGAACCGAGGCCGGGCCGGGTGAAGACCCGCCTCACTCCGCCCTTCACCCCGGAGGCTGCGGCGGCGCTGGCCGAGGCCGCGCTCATGGACACCCTGCGTGCGGTGGCCGCGGCTCCCGCGGACCGCCGTGTCCTGGTCCTGGCCGGAGAGCCGGGGCCCTGGCTGCCGCCCGGCTTCGACGTCGTACCGCAGCAGGACGGAGGGCTGGACGAGAGGCTCGCCGCCGCGTTCGCCGGCTGCGACGGCCCCGCCCTGCTCATCGGCATGGACACCCCGCAGGTCACGCCGGACCTGCTGACCGTGGAACTCGCCGGACGCGACGCGTACTTCGGTCCGGCCGAGGACGGCGGTTTCTGGGCGCTCGGGCTCGCCGAGCCGAACCCCGCTCTGCTGCGCGGGGTGCCCATGTCGACGCCCCTCACCGGGGCGGTCCAGCGCGCCCGACTGGTCTCCGCCGGTCTACGGGTCCACGACCTTCCGGTCCTGCGGGACGTCGACACGGCCGCCGACGCCGAAGCCGTCGCCGCGCTCGCGCCGCACAGCCGGTTCGCGGCGGAGCTGTCCCGGCTGCGAGCGGTCAGCGGCCGATGAGCGGGCCGGGGCAGAACACCATGCGACGGCCGGACTGGTCCTCGGATCCCTATGCCGACGCCCTGCGCTCCGGTCGCGGGCCGCTCTTCCTGCGTCGGGGCGACGGCTGGCTGCTGCCCCTGGAGGTGGAGCGGTGGTGCGCCCGCGCCGACGCGGTGGACCTCGAGGTCCTGGAACGGTGCGAGGGAGCCGTCCTCGACGTGGGGTGCGGCCCGGGGCGGCTGGTCGCCGAACTCGCCGCCCGGGGGCGGCCCGTGCTCGGCATCGACATCAGCCGGGCGGCCGTCGCCCACACCCGGCGGCTCGGCGGCCAGGCCCTCGCCCGCTCGGTGTTCGAGCCGCTGCCCGGCGAGGGCCGCTGGGACACCACACTGCTCCTCGACGGCAACCTCGGCATCGGCGGCGACCCGTCCGCCCTCCTGCGCCGGACGGCCGAACTCCTGTTCCCCGGAGGCCTGTTGATCGCCGAAACGGTGCCGATGGACGTGGACGAGCGGGCCGAGGTCCGCCTCGTGAGCGGCATCGAGACGGGCGGGGAAGGCGAGTCCCCGTTCCCCTGGGCCCGCCTCGGCACACCCGCGCTGCTGCGGTACGCCCGCCCGCACGGCTGGCGCCCCTGCGATCAGTGGTCGGCGGGCGGGCGCTCCTTCGTCGCCCTGCGCACCCGCAGCGCCAGCAACAGCGCCGAACCGCCGAAGAGCAGGGCTGTGATCAGCAACCAGCGGCCGAGGAAGCCGTCGGCCGGCCTCCCGGTCGCGGACGCGTAACGCTCCGTCACCCGCCCGCTGATCAGCGGGAACCACACCAGCAGGAGCAGTCCGGAGAGGGCCGCGGGCACACGCACGTACGCGGCCCTCCCCTGCCTCCCCGAGGGCGTGGGCGGCGTCCCCGCCCGGCGACCGGCAGCGGACGTCGCGCCGACGAGCGCGCGGTCCGCCGCCGCGTACAGCGGTGCCAGGACCAGGTCGTGGACGACCGCGAGCCCGACGAACCACAGCGCGACGCCGAACCAGTCGTCCGCCAGCAGTCGCACCCCGGCGTACCCGGCGAGCGTGAACGAGCAGGCCAGAAGCAGCAGTTGAAAAGGACTGCCCAGCGGCAGGCGGTACTTCCCCCCGCCCAGCGGCAGGCGGTACTTCCGGTACTTCCCCATCACAGGTCTCCGAACGTCATCCGGGCCACCCACTTGGTGTTGAGCACACCGGGCGCGGCGGGCACGATGACGCGCGCCGGATAGCCGTGGTCGGGGGACAGCGGCTCACCGTTGACGCCCAGGGCGAGCAGGGAGCGCGGGTCGCGGACCTGGTTGGCGCGCAGAGCGGCCCGGCGGAAGGCACCGCGCCGCTGGAGGGACTCCACCAGGACATCGGGGGCCGTCCCGGCCTCGTATCCGACGAGTGTGGCGAGGTCGCCCAGCCGTACGCCCCGCCACCACTGGTCGGAGGTGGACCAGCCCTCGACGCAGGCGATCGGCAGCGCCGCACTGTGCTGGGGCAGCTCCAGCAGCTCGGCGCGGCTCAGTCGGACGGTCCCCGAAGGCCCCGTGACGACCAGTCGCCACGCCTCCTCGCTCGTCTCGGCCGCGCTGATCCCCCTCGACGCGGCCGTCTTGTTGATCTGGAATCCGTTCGGCCCGCTGCCCGGCTCTGCGCCGCCGTGCGGGGCGAGGACGGCCGTACGCCGCAGCGGCCCGTCGAAGTTCTGTCCCACGGTGGTGGCGAGGAGCAGCAGCGAGCCGCCGCCGACCAGCCCGAGGGCACCGCGCCGCGACACGGTGGGCTCGGCCGGGTTCGGGGAGACCAGCGACGGCTCCTCCGACGACACCGGAGGCGGGGCGGCTTCCTCTTCGCCCGCCCGCATCCGGCGCAGGTTGCGAAGGGCGGCCGGCGCCCTCAGCACCACGTGCACCGTGAACGCCGCGAAGAACACCCACGCTCCGTAGAAGTGCAGCGGATAGAAGGAGCCGGGGAAGACGTAGTCGAGCTGGACGTTCAGCACTCCGGTCACGAACTCGAACAGCACGCCGCCGACCAGCATCAGCAGCGAGACCCGTTCCAGGGCATGGGCCCAGGACCGCGCCGGAGGCAGCTGGAACAGCCTCGGCAGCACGGACCACAGTTTGGCCAGGAGGACCGGGACCAGGGCGATCCCGAGCGTGACGTGGACGCCTTGCGTGAGCCGGTACAGCCAGTGCGGGTCCGTCGGCCAGGGGAACAGGTAGAAGCCGAGAACGCCCTTGGCCGGGGTCTTGTCGTTCACCGGCGACAGACCCGGGTTGTAGGCGGCGTACGACAGCAGCCCGGTCACGAACAGCACGGTGATCCCGGCGAGCAGGATCACGCCGAGGACGGAGGTGAACCAGGGGCCGCGCAGCGGGCTGCGCCAGAAGGCGGGCGAGGAAGGAGACCGTTCCATGCTCAGACGCTAGGCCCGGACCCCTCGGTGAGTGGGCGCGCGACTCATGACGAAACACTGACGTCCGTGCCTGTCGGGCGGATACCGGGTCCCCTCCGGCCTAACGTCTCGGGCGTGAACCGTGATCACCGCCGCGACCTGTACGCCGTCGTCGCCGCCGCCCTGCTCGTCGTGACGGCCGCTGTGGTCGGCATGGCCATCAAACGCGCCGAGGACGTCCTGCACGTGGGATGGCCACCCCTGTACGCCAACTGGCTGCCTCACACCGGCCCCGGCACCCCCGCCGCGATCGCCGTCGCCGTCGCCGTCGTGGCGTACGGCCCGACGCCGGCCGCCCGGCTGCCCTGGCGGCCCCTGCTGTGGACCGTGTGGGCCGCCGCCACGGCATGGACGTTCTCCCTCGCCCTCGTCGACGGCTGGCACCGCGGCATCGCCCGCCGCCTGACGACCAGGTACGAGTACCTCCAGGTCATCGACCGCTTCGACGACATCCACGCCGCCCTGCGGAGCTTCACCGACCACATCCTGCTCGGCACCGCGGACCACTGGCCCCCTCATGTCGCCGGGCACCCTCCCGGGGCCACCCTCACCTTCGTCCTCCTCGACCGGATCGGCCTGGGCGGCGGAGGCTGGGCCGGGGTCCTCGTCATCACCGCCTGGGCGACCGGCGCGGTCGCGGTCCTCGTCACCGTACGGGCGCTGGCGAGCGAGGCACTGGCACGCCGCGCCGCCCCCTTCCTCGTCCTGGCCCCGGCGGCGGTTTGGGCGGGCACCTCGGCCGACGGGTACTTCGCGGCGGTCGCCGCCTGGGCCGTGGCCTTCCTCGCCCTGGCGGTGACGGGGCACCGGCCACGCGCGACCGCCTTCGCCGCCGGGCTCCTCCTCGGTCTCACTCTCTACCTGTCGTACGGCCTCACCCTGTTCGCCGTGATGGCCGCCACCGTCCTGCTGCTCGGCTTCCGACGGCTGCCGATCCTCCCGTACGCGCTCGCCGGACTCGCCGTCGTCCCGCTCGTGTTCACCATGGCGGGCTTCAACTGGTGGGAGGCGTACCGCCTGTTGGTCGAGCGCTACCACCAGGGTGCGGGCGGCTTCCGCCCGTACGGCTACTGGGTGTGGGCCAATCTCGCCTGCACGGTCCTCGTCGTCGGCCCGGCCACCGTGGCGGGCCTGCGCCGCACGGGCGCCCTGCTCGCGCGGTGGCACGCCTCGCCCGTCGCCGAGCGCCGCCTCGGCCTGCTGCTGTGCGCGGCCCTGCTCATGCTGGTCGCCGCCGACCTGTCCGGGATGAGCAAGGCGGAGACGGAGCGGATCTGGCTGCCGTTCGCGCTGTGGCTGCCGGCCGCGTGCGCCGTCCTCGACCGCCCCCGGGCCTGGCTGACCGCGCAGGCGACGCTGGGCCTGCTCCTCAACCACCTGCTGCTGACGGGCTGGTGAGTCGGCACCGTCCCCGGCGCCGGAGAGCGGAGACGCCTTGCGCAGCGGCCGCGTACACGTCGTGACCGGGTGGTGGTCAGGCGGGCGTCCGATCGGCGGGCCCGGCGGCGCGCCGACAGCGGGTCAGGACCCGGCGGCCGAGGAGTACCGCGCCCAGCCCCAGCGGGAGGGCCACGACGGCGCCGACGAGTCCATTGCCGGTGCCGGGGCCTCCGTCGGCGGTGGCCAGGTGCAGCAGCGCGAGCACCGTGCCGAGCGTTCCCGCCGCGACGGCCGCCGCCCCGGCGGTGCGCGCGTTGCCCACTCCGCTCCGGCGGGCGGCGCGGGCCAGGGCCAGGGCCAGCCAGGCGACGGCCAGTCCGATCGCTCCCACCCCGAGGGCCAGGTTGGCCCCCGTCCGCCCGTCGCCGATGATCCCGCCCTCGGCGGCCGCCGTCAGTACCGCTGCAGTCCTCATACCGCTCTCCTCCTGTTTCCGCGTCGCCGCTCGCAACGTCGATGGCCCTGGAGAGCATGCGCGCCGGCCCTGCCGCCGGTCGTCCAGCAGACGCGGGCACTTCCCGGTGCCGCCGCCGCGGTATCCGGATACCGCGGCGGCGGCAGGCGGGGGTCGGCTACCGCACACGCGGTAGGCCACCGCTCCTCCCCCAGCCGGACCCGCCCACCGCCGCGTCCGGCTACGGTGCACGCATGGACAAAGGACGGTTCGCTGTCCCCGTCGCAGTCACCGACTGGGCGACCGCCCTGGGCGTGGCCGCACTGCTGCTGGGCACCGGGCTGTCCGGGCCGCATCCGTCCGGAGGGCGCGAGGTGCTCGGATCCGCGCTGCTGGCGGCCGGCGGGCTGGCGCTGGCCGCGCGCCGCCGGGCGCCGCTCGTGGTGCTGGGCTTCACCGGGCTGTGCGCGGTGGGCTACCTGGGGGCCGGGTTCGAGGCGCTCTCTGTCTCCTACCTGGTCGCGGTCTACGGCGCGGTGCGCGCCGGGCATCGTGCCGTCACGCTGGCTGTCTCCGTCGGCCTGCTGGTCGCGCTCCACCTCACGGCCCTGCTCCTGCACCACGGGCCGGTGCGCGAGGTCGTGGCGCTGGCCCGCAGCACCCTTGAACTCGCCTGGCTGATCGCCGCCTTCGCCGCCGGGGAGGCGGTGCGGCAGGCCGATCGGCGGGCGAACGAAGCCGAGCGCACCCGCGAGGAGACCGCGCGCCGCCGGGCGGACGAGGAGCGGCTGCGCATCGCACGGGAGCTGCACGACTCGCTCACCCACCAGATCTCGGTCATCAAGGTGCAGTCCGAGGTCGCCGTCCACGTGGCCCGGCGCCGCGGCGAGCAGGTGCCACAGGCCCTGCTCGCGATCCAGGAGGCCGGCCGGGAGGCGACCCGGGAGCTGCGCGCGACCCTGGAGGCGCTGCGCGACGACGACACCACCCCGCCACCCGGCCTCGACCATGTCCCCAACCTGGTGAAACAGTTCCAAGGCACCGGCCTGGAGACGACATTGACGATCGAGGGACATCCGCACGCCGTGCCGGCCCCGGTGAGCCGCACCGCCTACCGGATCGTTCAGGAGTCGCTCACCAACGTCACCCGGCACGCCGCCGCCACCGCCGCCTCGGTCCTCATCGACTACCGGCCGGACGCCCTCACCATCCGCGTCGACGACAACGGAAAGGCCTCCTCGGACCGCAGCCCGACGCCAGGACTCGGGATGCTCGGGATGCGTGAACGCGTCACGGCCCTGGGCGGCCGCCTGCGGACCGAGCCGCGCGACGCGGGCGGCTTCACCGTCCAGGCCGAACTCCCCACGAACGGAGCCTCGTGATCCGGGTCCTGCTGGTCGACGACCAACCGCTCATCCGCAGCGGCTTCCGCGCGCTGCTCGCCCTCGAGGACGACATCGAGGTGGTGGCCGAGGCCGCCGACGGTCGGGAAGGCCTCGCGCTCGTCGAGCGACTACGGCCCGACGTCGCGCTCATCGACATCCAGATGCCCCTCATGGACGGCATCGAGGCGACCCGACGCATCGCCGCGGACCCGGCCCTGGCCGACGTACACGTGGTCATGCTGACCAACTACGGCATGGACGAGTACGTCTACGACGCGCTGCGCGCCGGAGCCGCCGGGTTTCTGGTCAAGGACATCCTGCCCGAGGACTTCCTGCACGCCGTACGGGTAGCCGCCCGGGGCGACGCCCTCCTCGCGCCCGCCATCACCCGCAAACTCATCGACCGATACGTCACCCTGCCCCTGCCCGCCCGCACCGACAGCGGGCTGGAGGCACTGACCAGCCGCGAACGCGAGGCGGTCGCGCTGGCCGCACACGGCCTGTCCAACGACGAGATCGCCGACCGCCTGGTCATCAGCCCGGCGACCGCCAAGACCCACATCAACCGGGCCATGACCAAACTGCACGCCCGCGACCGCGCCCAACTCGTGGTCCTCGCCTACGAATCCGGCCTGGTCACCCCACGCGGCGCCTGACCCCGCACGCCATGTCAGCTACTCCAGTAGTCGCGGCGTGGCAGTTCGACCCACACATCGGGCGGCCCGACGACGGCGCGCCGGTCGGTCAGGCGCAGTCCCGCGAAGGCGCAGGCGTAGGCGACGGCGTTGTGCACGTAGAGGTACGAGGCCAGCACCTCCGCGGAGGAGTCGTCCTCGTCCGGTCCTCCGCCGGGGTGCAGGTCCGAGCCCTCGATCGTTCCGTCCCGGGCGATGCTGCCCTGGTTGCCGCTCTTGGGATTGGCGTAGAGGCCGTAGCAGACCGTGCCGACGGACAACCGGGTCAGCACGCCGGGCATCTGCGGCGCGTATCCCCAGGGCTGGGTGACGACGCAACCGCCCGGCACGGACGTCACGCCGATGATGCGCAGGCTCTCGTCCGTGGCGTAGGCGTAGGGCTCCTCCAGGAACTCGTCCAGCTCAGCGAGGAGTTCGCCGTTCACGGGCGTCGCCTGAAGACGGCGCACCGCCTCGTCCGCGTCGATACCGGCCACACAGGCCAGCCCCGTGCCGTCGTAGTAGAAGTCGCCCAGCGCCTTGGTGAGCCGATCGGCCTCCTGTGCTGCCGCCCGCTCGGTGTCGGTCAGAGCCATCCCTTCCGGTACCGGGAGCAACTCGGGCGTCGGTCCGGCCAGGCTCAGTCGCCCCGGGGACCAGCCGCCGAGGGACAGCCGCCAGGGATCGGCCCCGGCGGCGGCGAGCGCACGTGCGTTGTCCGCTTTCCTGGACAGTACCGCTTCCCACAGTGCCGTCACCCCGTCCTCCAGCGCGTCGACGTCCGCGACCCGGCGGGCCAGTTCCGCGACGGCCTCCGGGGAGCCGAACACCGCCGCCCGGTGCAGGGGCAGGCCCCCGCTCCATCTCTCCGGGTCGGCTCCTTCGTCGAGACGTCGGCGAATGTCGTCGGCATCCGACCAGTCCCAGTCCATGCCGACCCATCCCCCACTTTCCGCTGCCACCGCTCCCCCTCGAACACGTCGCACGTGTTCGCCGCGCTCTCCCCCGGGCACAGTACGAACGGCACGGGCGCGTGTCCGCTCGGGGCCCCGCACACCGTCCTGGCTCGCTGACCGGACTCTGCCGTCGGCGAAAGCGCCGAGGGCACGGCGACGGGCCTGCCCGGTTGGCGCTCGACGCCCGAACAAGCCGCTCCATGGAGCGGCATGACGGCGTGACAGCTACTGCGGAGCCGATCAGGGTGAGGATGCCTGCCAGTTGGGGGCGCCGCCCCTGTTGTCGGGAGACGGCAGGCCTCTCGGCGACAAGGGCGCGGTGCCGAAGTAGGAGCCCTGTTGTCCCTGACTCTGCGGGCGCTCGGGAACGGCTCTGTCGGGGAAGTGCGGTTCCAACAGGCGGTGCACACGGTCGGCTTCGTCGCGCGCCCGGGCAAGGATGTCGCCCCTCTCGGCGACAAGGCGACTGTAAATCGGCGTTTCCAGCGATATGACTGGCTGTGTTGACATGCCGAAACCCTACGGTGCGGCGCTGACATCGCGGTCCACCCCCCGTGCTTGACGGCGGTCCGCCTCTCGTGACCGGCGGTCAGGCACTACCGGTGACCCCTCCCCCTCGCCCTTTGGCGGCGGCGACGTGCCGACAGTGGCGGTATCGGTGTGGGTGTCAGTGTCAGTGATCGGTGCCCGGTGCCCGGTGCCAGTGCCGGTGCCGGTGACCTCGCACGGCCAAGGTGGTATCGCTGGTACCGTCGATACCATGTCCGACCCCAAAGCGATGAGTCTCCGCTTCCCCGACCCTGAGCAGCGGGCCGCCATCGCGGCAGCCGCGAAGCAGGCCGGGGTCAGCATGCAGGAGTTCATCCTCTCGGCGGCCTACGACCGTGCGACCGCCGTGGAGCGCCGGTTCCTGGAGGGCTTCAGCGCCTCCATGGCACGTAGCGGCGCGGCTTTCGCGGCCGACCCCGGCACCATGGATCCCAGTGCCGAGCAGCGGGCGGCCGAGCGGCAGGCGCAGCAGGGGCTCGATCAGCAGGAGCGAGGTCACACAGCGTGACCGAGCCGGGACCTGTGGCGCTCGACGTCACTTTCCTGCTGCACGCCGCCGAGCTTCTCGACGGTGACCCACAGGTCGACGACTACGGACCGCTCTACGCCGCGGTCGCCCGGGTCAACGCGCGGGCGCTGGAGCGGGACATCTACGGATCCCTGTATCTCAAGGCCGCCGCGCTGCTGCAGACCCTGGCGAAGCTGCCGCCCCTCGAACACTCCAACGAAGCCTTCGCCTGGCACGCGACCGAGGCCTACCTGACGCTCAACTCCCACGCACTCGACTACCCTCCCAAGGCGGCCGTCGTCCTTGTACGCGACGCGGCCGCCGGAACACTCGGCGTAGCCCGGATCGCCCGGCAGTTGCGCGACTGGCGCACCGCGGGTCATTACGGTGCGTGATCGTCCAGGCGGGTCCTTGCGGGCACTTTCGGCGAACACGCCACTGCCGGACGCTCCGCGCGACGCCGGGGACGCGGAGCCGACGTGAATATTCGTTTCACCTGACTCGATGACCGCTTTGTTGTAGTTACGATTCATTCGTGCCTACTTTGAGGCGACAGCGACACCGTCGCCCACGCGGTGACCGATGGGACGCTGTCCGGCTGTCACCGGTGATCCTCACCGTCCTCATCGCCGCGCTGGCGTTCGCGACGCCGAGGGACATCGCCGTCAGCCGCCTCCTGCCCGCCGCGCCCGCTCTGGCCGCCTCGATGTGGACCGTCCTCCCCACGATCCTCCTGGGCGCGTTCTGCGCGCTGATCATGCTCGGCCTGAATTTCTTCTACACCGACCTGGGGACTCCCTACACGGCGGCCGCGATCGCCGCCGTCACCCTGGCCGCCGCCTACGCGAGCCACGTCCGCATCCGGCGGGAGGAGGCCCTGCTCCAGATCCGGCTCGTCGCCGACGCCGCCCAGCAGGTCTTGCTGCGACCGTTGCCGAGCCGCCTCGGCGGCATCGAGATCGAATCGCTGTACGTCGCGGCGCAGGCCCAGGCCCGGATCGGCGGCGACTTCTACGAGGCGGCGGAAACACCTCACGGCGTCCGCCTCCTCCTGGGAGACGTGCGCGGCAAAGGCCTGTCCGCGGTGGGGGCCGCCTCCGCTCTGATCAGCTGCTTCCGAGAGGCCGCACACGACGAGCCCGACCTGACGGGCGTCATCCGGCGCCTGGAGACCAGCATCGGCCGCCACAGCGCAGCCCACCCCTCCCAGGACCTCCCGGAGCGCTTCGCCACCGCTCTGCTCGCGGAGATCCCACGCGACGGCAGCCACGTCAAACTCCTCAACTGCGGGCACCCACCTCCGCTGCTCGTACACCGAGGCGAGACGTACGTCCTGGAGCCCAGTGAGCCCTCGCCGCCTCTCAACCTCGCGGCACTCGTCAAGGACGACTACCACGCCGACACCGTGCCCTTCACCCCGGGCGACCAACTCCTGCTCTATACCGACGGCGTGACGGAGACCCGGGATCACGACGGCGCGTTCTTCCCGCTGCATCACTGGATGCGACAGCAGAAGCCGGTCTCACCCCATCAGCTGCTCGACCGGCTCCACGAGGACCTGATCCGCTTCAGCGACGGAAGACTCGACGACGACATCGCGGCCCTCTCCGTGCGATACCCGAAGTCCAGCCCTCTCGACGCGAGCGACGGCCCCTGATCTCACGGTCGCTCAACACGCGCGGGGGTGGGGAGGTGCGAGTGCGCCTCGCAACAAGGTGGCGGATGGATCCGCCACCCTCGGCTGCGAGCGGTGCGTGGGTCAGGCGCCCGGTCTCAGTCGGCGCGCCCGACGCCGCGATCAGGTGCGCTCATGTCCCCCGTGGCAGGTGTGCCGTCGGCGAGTCCGTAACGCAGGTACACGGTGCCCTTGGGGCTGGCCGCCGGCGGTTCGAGAAGCGTGAGGTTCGTGGGCACCTCACCGCCGTCGAACACCTTCTTGCCCACTCCGAGCACGATCGGGTGCACCCAGAGGTCGAGACGGTCGAAGAGCTTCTCCCGCAGGAGACTCTGCACCAGGTCCAGGCTCCCGACGACCTTCACGTGCTCGTGCCGGTCACGGATCTCCCGTACCGCGGCGGCCAGATCCGGGCCGAGCTGCGTAGAGCCGGCCCACGACAGGTCAGGCTTGCCACGGGAGGCCACGTACTTCGGGACACGGTTGAACAGGTCGGCGATCTCGCCGTCCTCGCCGCCCTTCTGGTGCGGCCAGTAGGCGGCGAAGATGTCGTACGTCCGCCGACCGAGCAGAAGGGCGTCCGTGCCCTCGTACGCGGCGCCGATCGGCGCCCCGGCGACCTCGTCCAGCAGGGGTGCCTGCCAGCCGCCGAACGGGAACCCGGCCGGGTCCTCGTCGGGGCCGCCGGGCGCCTGCCCGACGAGATCGAGAGTCGCGAACAGTTCGATGTGGATGAGGCCCATGGCTTGCTCCCGATGAGATGGTCGTCCCGGTCAAAAGGTAGACCTGTGGGAACCGGCGAACTCATCGCCGCGCGGGCCCATGCCGATCGGGCCCCTGCCGGCAGGTTGTCCTGCCGGCGCCGACGGCCCCGTTCGGCCGACGGACACGCGCAGCTGCGGACGGGTTCGGCATTGCCGGGTAGCGGACGGTGTCGGCGAGTGTGCGGTCCGCTCCGCAGGGGCCCTCGCCGACGATGCCGGCCAGGGCCCCCTGTCACCTCAGGCACCTCGTGTTCATCACCACCGCGGTGGCCTCGTGGCGGACGCCCCGCCGTTGCCGGGGTCGAACGGTGTGCGGGCCAGCAGACTTTCCGGGCGCCTGCCGAACAGGCCCAGTTCGGGAGTCTGGTTCGGGCCCATCTGCGCGACGATCGCGCGGTGGAAGGCGTCGTAGGAGCCGGTGAACCCGTTGTCTGCCCAGATGCGATGCAGGGCGGTGGTGAAGACTCCCGCGCCGTTGACCTCCTGTGAGAGCTGGTTGTCCTGGCAGGCGCTCAGAGCCACGCCACTGGCCGTGATCGGAGAGCGCGAGCGGACCCTGTTCCGGATGCTCCGGTAGAACCGTGCGTCGGCCAGAACGACCTCGGCGTTGACGTCCAGCGGAATCTCGCGCGTCACGACACGCAACACGACACGCTGTTCGTCCCGCGAGCCGTCCCCCGGTTCGTCCCTCGAGGCGCCCCGCAGGCCGTCCCGCCGGTCGGTGAGCAGGTGCGGGACGGTGCCGGCGACGCTCAGCGGATCCCGCCCCACACCGAGGCTCTCGTAGAACGAGCGCTTCACCGCCGCGTACTCGCTCTCCGCATCGCCGGAGACCTCGGGACCGCGACGGTAGAGGGTGCCGCTGTGGCAGCTGTCCGAGACCAGGACGAGGTTCACGCCTTCGCGGAAGGCCGCGAACGCGGCGCTCAACTCGTCGTCGATGAGCATCCGGTCGTAGAGCACCCAGGTCTCGTTCTTCCGGTCGGGCTCGCCCTCCTCGTCGGTGGCGGCGATCTGCCCGCCGTGTCCGGCGTACGTGAGCAGGAAGAAGCCCCCAGGGCGGAGTCGGCGTGCCGCGTCGGCGATCGCGTCGAGCACGTTGGGGACGGTCGCCTCCTCGGTGAGCAGCCGGTGCGTGGTGAAGCCCTCCGTCCTGGCGATCCGAGTCATCGTGTGGGCATCCTGCTCGGCGCCGCCGAGCCGTCCGGACCAACCGCCGTAGGCGGCTTTGTTCACGCTGTTGAGCCCGATGTGCAGGGACAGCGCGCCGGCTCCCGCGGGCGGTGACTGCGGCGCGCCGTCCTGCGGGACCGGGAGCTGCGGGACCGGGAACTGCTGGCCCGGCGAGGCGGGTTCCCCGGGGCCGAGAGCGGCCAGTGTCGTCGGTCCTGCGACACCGTCGGCGATCAGCCCGCGAGCGCGCTGGAACGCCACCACGGCGCTCCTGGTCCGGGCCGTGAACCGTCCGTCGACAGCACCGTCGTAGAACCGCAGTGCCTGAAGCGACTGTTGCAGTGCGGCGACGTCATCGCCGCTGTCTCCCCATCGGAGCGTTCGCATCGGTGCACGCTCCCCTCAGTCCGCCGACCAGTAGAACGTCGCCCGCCGACCGCGCAGTTGCTGGTTACCGCCGGTCTGCAGGCGGTACATGCCGGTCATGACGCCGAACATCTTGGCCTTCTTGAAGAGCAGGTAGCCGTTGGCGTCGACGACGGTACGGGCGTCCACGCGCACGACGTCGACCTTCTTGCCGTCCCGCACCGAGACCTCGGCGACGAACCCACCGCTGTCGTCCTGGATCTCGATGGCCTTCCCCCAGGTCTTGTGCCACGCCAGTTCGAGCGCGATCTCCACGGCGTTCGGATCGTCGATCGGCTCCGTCCGCACCTGGATCATGTCGTTGTCCCACAGGCGGTGCCTGTCCGCGAAGTCGGCCCAGTTGACGCTCATGTCACGCGGCACAGGTTCACCCTGGCCGGTGATCAGGGAGAAGAGCAGGGGGAGGCTCTCGACGACGGCGGGCACGAGGGCTTGGAGGATCGGGCCGAGGAAACGGCTCGACACCTCGCTGTCGATGAGGCTGGGCAGGGGCGGTTCACCGTCACGGGCACCGCCGAACAGGCCCCCGATCAGCCCGCTCAGCCCGCCGACACCCTGCAGAGCCGGCGGAAGTGCTTCGACGAGAACCGGCACGAGTGCGCCGAGCAGCGGCGCGAGGAACCGCTCCAGGGCCTCGTCGTCGACGGTATCCGCTCCCCCGGCGGCCCGCCGCGCGCCGAAGTCGTGGATCTGCTCGATCAGTACGGGCAGCACCTCCGACAGCAGCGGGGCGACGAGCGAGAGCAACTCCGCGAAGGCGCGGTCCAGTTCCTGGTCGGACAGCGCCGCTTCCGCGATACGTGAGTCGTTCTCGACGCGGAACGCCGCGAAGATCTGCGGGAGCGCGTTGGTGACGGCGGGCAGGAGGATCTCGAAGCAGCCGGGGAAGAAGCGCTCCAGCGACGCCGGCTGGGCCGCGAGTGCAGCTGTCGGGACCATCCCGTTCGATTCGTGCTCCGCCTGCTCGCCGGCGGGTACGGGAGCGATCTCCGGCGGCTGTGCGCTCCGGGACCTGGTGAACTCCGGGGTCCGCGCACGGGTCTGTGGTACGGGCATGATCTGTGCCTCTCTTGTTCCGATGGGCTTCCGTGGCCTACCGGTGGGCTTCCGGTGGGCTTCCGGTGGGGCCGTTGCGTCGCAGCGGCCCTTCACATCCGCATCGTCCGCGCCCGGGCCAGGACTCACCTGAGGCGCGTGTCCCTGTGCGCATGGGCAGTTCGCCCGGACCTCCCGGGAACGGTGCGCTCGGGGTACGCCGGGACCCGCGTGCGGGGATCTACTGACCCCCTTCCAAGGGGAGTTGAGCCGTCACGGTGTTACCGGTGGTGGCGTCCGCTGTGATCCGAAACGTGCCACCGAGTTCCTCGGCCCGCCTGCGCATGGACACCAGGCCGACGCCGTCGCTTCCACGACGTGGCGAGACCAGGCCGCGTCCGTTGTCATGCACCTCGACGATCAACGCAGTGCCGGTACTGGTGCCGGTACTGGTGCTGGTGGACAGGCGGACGAGGCAGTGTGTGGCCTGTGCGTGCCGCACCACGTTGGTGAGGGCCTCGTCGACGATCAGGTAGGCCGCGGTCTCGGCGAGGGGCGGGAGCCGTGGGAAGGGGGCGGTCGCCTCCACGGTGACGGTCAGGCGCCGAGCCGTCCGGTCGGTGATGGACGTGGCGCGCTCGCGAAGCGCGGACACCAGGTCCTGACGCTCGAGGGCTGCAGGGCGCAGGGCGTCGATGATGCGCCGTACGTCCTCCACCGCGCGGCCCACCTCGGCCCGCAATCGACTGACCAGTTCCTCGATTTCCTCGATCCGGCGAATGCCTGCCGCCGCGTACCCCGGGGGATCGTCGCCGTCCGACACGGACGTCCGTACCGACCGAACCGTCCCCACCGACCGCACCGTGTCCAGGACGGCTTCCAGGCCCAGCGCGACGCCCGACAGCGAGGGCCCGAGCCCGTCATGCAGGTCATGGCGGATCCGGTCCCGCTCGGCCAGGGCCGCGCCCACGGCCCGTTCACGTGCGACCACCAACTCCGCGTTGAGGCGCTGGGCGTGAAGGATCAGCGCGACCGGGACGGTCAACGCGTCGACGATCTGTCCGTCGGCCGCCGACAGACCGTCCTCGTCGGCGGGGCGGACGACGAGGTCGGCGAGGTGGGTCCCGGCGATGGTGAGCGGACGGACCACGGCCGGGGCTCCGGCGGTGCCGGTCGCCGCCAGAGTGGTGCCCTCAGCTGTGACGACGGCCGCGTAAGGAGCTCGTACAGCGGCGGCGACGGCGGCCACGACGGTCGGAAGGACGTCCGCGGATGCCTCCGACACCGCGGTTACTTCGGTCCCCAGGCGGTGGAAGGGGCGGAGGGGGTCGTTCCTGGCCCCGTACACCGCCCGGTCGACGAGTCGTTGGAAACGGTCCCGGGCGGGGGCGAGCAGTGTGGCCACGACCGCGGCCGCGGCGACGGTGGGCACGGGGCTGGTGGGAATGGCCGCGGAGACGGCGGCGGTCACCCCCGCGTACAGGCACAGGACCAGTGCGGTGAGCCCGCCGAAGAGCAGGGTCCGGCGAACGATCAGTTCGATGCCGAGCAGTCGGTACCAGAGGACACCTACCGCGACAGCGCACGGGATCAAGCCCAAGCCGATGGGGAACAGCCAGTCCCACGCCGGCACGAAGGACACCGAGAGCAGCAGGGTCACACTCACCAGCAGCCACAGCAGTTGCTGACGCTCCGGCGCCCGGCCGCGCCATGTACGGACCAGCCCTCCGCCCAGCACGAGCACGGCCGCACCGGCCAGGGGCAGGGCTCCGCCGAGGGCCAACCCCGTCGCCCAGGGTGCCGGGAGTTCCAGTACGGCTCCCTCGCCCCAGATGCGGTCCCGTGGCTGCTGCGGGGTCATGGCGAGCGCGACGGTGACCAGCGCTGTGCTCCAGACCGTCGTCCGGGTGACCCAGCGCCACCAGGGGGCCGGCAGTCGGCCGCTCGGATAGTAGACCAGCAGCAGGATCAACTGACCGAAGGCAGGCACCCAGAGGGAGGCCCCCAGGGAGTAGGCGAATGAGGCACCCGGCAACGGCCCCTCGGGGGTGGCCACCGCACGCACCGCGTAGACGGAGGCGGCGTCCTGAGCCGTGCCGAACACGGCGAACGTCAGCAGCAGCCAGCCGAGGGGGTTGCGGGGACGAGCGAGGAGCAGGACGGCACCGGCGGGGATGGCCATCGTGACGCCGGCCAGTTCGCCGTACGGCACCGGCTGCGCCCCGACGGACGGGGGAAAGGCGAGTCCACGTCCGAGAAGGATCGTCAGGGCGACCAGAGTCGCGGCGATGGCGGCCAACATCAGTCCGGTGGAGCGCAGTGCGACGTCGGAGGGGCGCGGCTCGGCGGGCACGGCCCCAGTGTCGGGCGGATGCGAGGCGATGTCAGCCCTGCGCCAAGTCCGGGGCAAATGTGGGAGGTTCGGCCAGCGAGGCAGGGGGGACACCGGTACGGTTGCCGACCTCACGGTCGGCTGGCACGGTGAAGCGCGTGGCTGTGTCGGAGGTCCGCGTGACCGGTTGGGCGGGCCGCACGGTGACAGTCGCCGTGGCCGTGGCTGTCGCGGCCACGGTGTGCGGCAGCGTGTTGCTGATCGTGGCGGACGGTGTCCCCGATGCCTTCGGTTGGGCGCTCGCGGGCAGTTGTGTCCATCCTCTGGTGCTGGTGGCGGCCGGCGGTCTGCTCGCGCGCAGATCCTCCGCGGCGGTCATCGGCCGGATCCTGCTGGGTGCCGGTGGGGCACTCGGGGCCGGTTCGCTGTGTGAGGGGTACGCGACCGCGGCCATGGCGTGGGGGTGGCCGGGGGCGGTCTGGGCTGCGTGGCCGACGGGGTGGCTGTGGGCCCTGTGCCTGATGCCGCTGCTGACCATGCTTCCCGCGCTGTTCCCCGACGGACGGCCGGCCCGACCGAAGTGACGGTTCGTCGTGACCGTGTCATGGGCGGCGACGGCAGCCGTGGCCGTCACCGCGGCCCTGCGACCAGGCCCTCTGGTGGAACACCCCCGGACACCCCAGGTCGCGTTGCGCAATCCCCTGGCGCTGTCTCCCGCCGTCGCCGATCCGCTGGTGACGGCGGCGGGCGTGTTCGCGGTCGGTGCCGTGTGCGCCGCCTTCGCGTCCTTGTTCGTGCGCTGGCGGCGAGCCCGGGTCGAGGAACGCCGGCAACTGAAGTGGCTGGTCTTCGCGGTTGTGTCGGCGATGTGTGTCGAGGCCCTGAACGGCCTGTTGCCCCACCATGTGGCGCAGGCGGGGTTCTTCCTGATTCCCGTGATGCTCACTGGCGCGATCAGTGTGGCCGTGCTGCGCCTGCGTCTGTACGACATCGACGTGATCATCCACCGGACCCGGGTGTCGCTGGCGCTCACGGCCGTGGTGTACACCGGGTACCTGGCGATGGCCGCCGCTTCCGGGCTGCTCGTGGGCGGCAGTCCGTCGCCCCTGGGCGCCCTCGCGGCAGCGGCGGTGATCGCCTGCGTTGCCGACCCGGCCCGCAGACACCTGCAGCGTGCGGCGAGCAGGCTGGTCTACGGCCGTCGCGACGAACCGTTGCGGGCCCTCCAGGAACTGCGCGGGCGTCTGCACACGGCGGTGACTCCCGCCCAAGTGGCCGCGGTGGCTGTGGACGTGGCGGCCCGCAGCGTCCGCGCCCCCGGCGCGGACGTTCATCTGTACGAGCACGGGCCGCAGTCGGATACGCCCGCCCCGCAGGTGGCGTCCCGAGTGGATCTGCCGCTGGTCCACCGTACGGAGCTGCTGGGCCACCTGAGCGTACGGCTGCGCAGCCCCGGCGAGGCATACCGTCCGAAGGACCTCGCGCTGCTCGCCGAGATCACCCACCTCGTCGCCACCGCCGTCCACAACGCACGGCTTCGGGAGGATCTCGTCCGGGCGCACGACCGCCTCGTGCGTGCCGAGGCCACCGACCGGGAACGCCTGCGCCGTGACCTCCACGATGGTCTGGGCCCCTTGTTGTCGGGAACCGGCCTCCTCCTGGAAGGCGCCGCCGCGACCCTGGACTCCGACGACGTGGTGGCGCGCAGCCTTGCCTCGGCCGGCGCGCAACTGCACCGCGCCACACGTGAAGTCCGGCGCGTCATCGATTCGTTGGGGCCGGGGTCGCTGGCCGAGTTGGGCCTGTGCGAGGGGATTCGGGACCATCTGCGGCGTCTCTCCGCCTCCCCCGCTGCCCCCAGGATGGAACTGCGCTGTCAGGACGTGCCCGAGGAGCTGCCGCCCGCGGTGGCCGAAGCCGCCTATCTCGTCGTGCTGGAAGCGGTCACGAACGCGGTGCGTCATGCCCATGCCCGCACACTGCGGGTCTCTCTCAGCGGGTCGGCCGGTGTGGATGGTGGGGGCCGTGCGGCGCGTCTGACTCGCTCGGCGATTTCGCGCACCGCCGCCTGTCTGTGCGTCGACGTCCGCGACGACGGGCTGGGTTTCGGCGAGCACTATGTGGCGGGAGTGGGCATCGCTTCGATGCGGATGCGGGCCACCGAACTCGGTGGCGAGTTCGCCGTCCTGCCCGGCGACGGTGGGGGAACCCATGTGCGGGCCCGTTTTCCCCTCACCGCGCGGGACGACTCCGGGTAATGCCGCCGCTAACGCTGTGCGTCGAGGGCGGGCCGCCGCAGAATGGAGTGTGGCTGTGCGCGGGGGCGTGTGGGCGGTGCCGTTGTCGGGCGTGGTGGCGGTGGCGTTCGCGGGGTGGGTGGCGGTGTCGGCCGGTGGGGTGCCGGGGGTCGACCAGAGCGGTCTCCAGGTGGTTCTAGGGGGGACTGTGCTGGTGTCATGGGCCGTGACCGGGGCCGTGCTGGTCTCTTTGCGGCCGCGGAATCCTCTGGGGTGGCTGTTCCTCGTCATCGGTGGCTCGGGGACCTGGCAGGTCGGTCTGGCGGCGTACGGCGGGCACGGTGTGGCGGTTGCCGAGCCGGACTGGCCGGGGGCGTCGGTCGCCGCTGCCGTGGCGGGCGGGGCGCACGTACCGTCCCTGTTCGCGCTGCCCACTCTCGTGCTGGCGCTCTATCCGCGGGGCCGACCGGGTGCGAGGTGGCTGTGGTGGCCGGTCGGCGCGGCGGGGGCGGCGATCGCGGTACTGACCGTGGGTACGGCGTTCGACGCGCAGGCGTACGACGACATCGTGCCCGGTGGCACCCCGCCGGCGTCCCTGCCGTCCGCAGTGATCGGCGCCATGGACGTGGTGTGCCTTCTCCTCATCGGCCTGAGCGCGCTCGTGGTCACCGTGGAGGCGGTCGTCCGCCTGGTCCGGTCCGAGCCTCCGGTGCGTCAGCAACTGGCGTGGATGATGTGCGTGCTGGCGGTCTTCCTGACCGCCCTCTTCTCCGCCGGACCGGTCGTCCACGCGAGTCTGGGCGTGCTCGTCCCGGTCGCGGTGGCCGTCGGGGTGCTGCGCTACCGGATGCTCGGCATCGAGACGGTGATGCGGCGCGGGCTGGTCTACGCGCTGCTGACGGCTGTCGTGATCATCGTGTACTTACTGGTGACGACAGCCGTGGGTACGGTGTGGGACCGCAGTGCCCTGCCGGGGGTGCTGTCGGCCGCCGTGGTCGCGGTGGGCCTCGCTCCGGCCCGCGAACGTCTGCAACGGGCCGTGGACTGGTGGATCTACGGCGGGCGCCGGGACCCGCTGCGGGCCCTGGCACGGCTCGGCAGCCGGATGGCCGACGCGGGTGAACACGACTTGCTGCCCGCCGCGTTGGACGCGGTCACGCAGGCCGTGCGCGCCCCGGGGATCCGGGTGACGGACGCCCGGGGTACGACGCTCGCGGCGCTCGGCCGGAACACGGCGGTCGGGTGCACCCTGGAACTGCGCCTGGCGGGGCGGACACTCGGCACCATGCAGGTGTCCGCCCGCACGCCGGACGAGGCGTACGGCAAGGACGACAAACGGCTGTTGGCGGCCTTGGCCCAGCAAGTCGCCGTAGTCGTAAGGGCGTTGGAACTGGCTGATGTCGTGGCCGTTCAGCGGGACCAGGTCGTCGAGGCCACCCGAGTCGAACGCGACCGGTTGCGGCATGACCTGCACGACGGTCTGGGGCCGTCGCTGGCCGGCATGGGGCTCGGGCTGCAGGCCGCCACGGACCAGTTGTCGCTGGGCAACACCGCCGTGGCCGGCACGCTGGTGAGCCGTACCCGGGAAGAGGTCGTCGCCGCGGTGGCGGAGATCCGGCGGATCATCGACGACCTGCGCCCCGACGTCCTGGACCGGCTGGGGCTCGCGGAGGCCGCGCGACGGCACGCCGAGGCCCTGGCGCCCGCCGTGCCCGTCAGCGTTCTGGTGGCACAACTGCCCACGCTCCCACCGGAGGTGGAGAGCACGGCCTATCGCATCATCACCGAAGCCACCACGAACATCGCCCGGCACGCCGGTGCGCGAGAGGCCACGGTCACCGTGGCGGCGCACGCGGGCCTCCTGACGATCACCGTCACCGACGACGGGCGCGGGATTCCCACCGGGACACCCACGGGCGTCGGCCTGGCGTCGATGCGCCGCCGTGCCGAGGCCCGCGGCGGCAGCCTCACCGTCGAGCCCGCGGCCCGCGGGACGATCATCACCGCCATCCTGCCGCTGGAGGGACCATGACCCGAGCAGTGCCCGTCCGGATCGTCATCGCGGACGACCACCCGATGTACCGCTTCGGTCTCACGGCCGCCCTGGCCGGGCACGACGACATCGAGATCGTCGGGGAGGCGGCCGACGGCGCGGAACTCGTGAAGGTGGTCGAGCGGACCGAGCCCGACGTCGTCCTCACCGATCTCGCCATGCCCAACCTCGGCGGCACCGAGGCGATCCGCGAGATCCACGCCCGCGACGACCGGATCGGGGTCCTGGTACTGACGATGCACGAGGACGACGAGGCCCTCATCGGAGCCCTGCGCGCGGGCGCCCGCGGTTACCTCCTGAAAGGCGCCGACCGGACCGAGATCGCCCGCGCGGTGCTCGCCGTAGCGTCGGGGAACGCGGTCTACGGCGAGGCGGTGGCTCGGCGCATCAACGCCTTCTTCACCCAGGCGCAGCGTGACTACGCCGCCCAGGTCTTCCCCGAACTCACCGAACGCGAACGCGAGATCCTGGAACTCGTCGCCCAGGGCCACAGCAACCACCAGATCGCCCGGCGTCTGTTCCTGGCGGAGAAAACCGTCCGCAACCATGTGTCGGCCGTGATGAACAAGATCGGAACGAACGACCGTGCCGCCACCGTCGCCCGGGCCAGGGACGCGGGCCTCGGCACCCCGTGAACCAGGCTCCCCGCGCACCGCCCCCTCCCCCGCGTCCGTCACCGGGGGACCAGTGGCACGGTCGCGGTCACGGTGGTGCCTTCGTACGGCACCGACGTGATGCGGAAGGTGCCTCCGAGCGTTTCCGCCCGCCGCCGCATGGACGCCAGTCCCACACCGCTCTCCACGCCGTCGGACCCGCGTCCGTCGTCGGCGACCGTGACCCGCAGCGACTCGCCCACCGCCAGCAACGTGACCCAGATGTGGCGTGCCTCCGCGTGCCGGACGGCGTTGGTGACCGCCTCCGTCACGATCCGGTGGACGGCGGTCTCCACGTCGGACGGCAGCGACGGCAGCGCACCCACCGTGATGCGCACGGGGACGGCGGCCGACACCATGGCCGCGTGCCCGCGCAGGGCCTCGACGAGATCCAGCCGGTCCAGGGCCCCAGGACGTGTCGCGTCGATGATGCGGCGGATCTCGCCGACCGTCCCGGCCACCTCGGTACGCATACGGGACAGCAGCGCGCGCTGCCCTGTGGCGTCCTGCCGGTCGAGCGCGTCACCGAGGGCCTCGAGCCCCAGGCCGATACCGGACAGCGAGGGCCCCAGGCCGTCGTGCAGATCGCGCCGGATACGGTCGCGCTCGGCGCGGGTGGCCACGAGGATGCGGTCGCGTTCCCGCTCCAGGGCGTCGGACAGTTCCACGGCCCGTACGATCACGGCCAGTTGGGACGCCAGCGTCGACAGCAGTCCGACGTCGTCTGCGTCGTAGGGCTCGTCCGGTCCGCGAGCGGCGACGGTGAGGGTGGCGATGTCACGCCCCGCGACACGCAGCGACACCGTCGAGCCGTCCGTGCCCGGGTCGGCTCCGAGCGACGCCAGGACATGCCCGTCGAGGGACGTCACGACGGCGCCGGGGGCGCGCAGGGCACGGGCCACGGTGTCGAGCGCGGCCGGGAGCAGGTCCGGTGCGCCTCGGGAGGCGATCTGTCTCCCGAGGTCGGTGACGGCACGGAGCGGATCGCGTCGGGCGCCGTACACCAGCCGGTCCACCGCTCTCTGGAGTCGGTCGCGCAGCGGTGTGAGCGCCACCGCCACGACCGCCGCCATGAGCACTCCGGGAAGGGGACGGCGGTACAGGGCGGAGCCGACCAGGGCGGTGGTGGTGAGGTAGGCGGCGAAGACCGCGGCGGTCAGGGCCGCGTACACCAGGCCCCTGCGCAGTACCGCTTCGATGCCGAACATGCGGTGGCGCAGGACGCCGACGGCCACCGCCACCGGAACGAGGTGGGCGACTCCGGCCGCGACAGGTGTCTCGAAGGACACCAGAGTGGTCAGGAAGGCCGCGTTCACACAGGCCATCCAGGCCAGTTGGGGTCGCAGGGGTGCCACGGCCCGCCGTAGTCGCAGCAGGGTGCCGACCGCGGCGACCACCGCCGCCAGTCCCACCGCCACCAGTCCCGCGACGAGCAGCGAGGCGAGGACGGCGTCGGGGAGTTGGAGCGGGGGTTCGCGGTCCGGAACGATCTCGCCGTACGCGCCGGGGTCGAAGGGAACGGTCAGGGCCAGCAGCGCCATCCCCGTGACGGCGGCACCGACGGGCCAGCGCCAGCGCGGCCCGGGCACGCGGCCGTCGGGATACACCGCGAGGAGGACGGTCGGCAGTGTGAACGTGGCCGGGGCGATCAGTGCGCAGGCCACGAACACGGCCACCGGGGCCAGCGGCCAGGACGGGCGGGCCACGGCGACGCCGTACCCGCCGTACGCCGCGAGGCCCAACTGCCAGGCCGAGCTCGCGCCGATCCCGAGCAGGAGCCGGCCCACCGTGTTCCCTGGGCGCAGCCGCGTCAGGGCCGCCCCGGTGAACGTCCAGGAGAGGGCGACGCCGCCGATCAGCACCACGTAGCCGATGTCGCCGTTCTCCGGCAGTCGGCCGGCCTGGGGCAACGAGAGCACCCATCCGGCGAACGCCACGGCGCACACGCCGGAGAACACCACGATCCACACGCTCACGCGGGCAGCCATCGCACCAGTCTGCTGTCGTCGGTTGCCGTCGGTTGCCGTCGGCGGCAGGAAAAGGCGGCCCGGTCGCACCGGCCGGGCCGCCCCTGTCCGTCAGGCCAGGTCGAGATAGCGATCGATGCGACGGTCGTCCTCGCCGGTCGACAGCCACCTCGAGCACGGGAACGCCCATTCCTCGTCGGCGTCCTCGTCGCGCACGGTGATGCGGTCCAGGAACCAGCCGGGCCAGGAACCCGAGTTGTCGTGCCGGATGCGAACCCGGTACAGGTCCCCGAGGTCCTTGAGCGTGTGCGTGAACGTGTCGGCCGCGTCGCGCTCGAAGTCGTCCCGGCCGCTGTCCAGTTGGATCTCGTCACTGCTGCCGTTGGTTCCGAAGATGGTCAGGTAGACGTTGGAGTCGGTCCCCGCGTCGTTCACGTTTCCCGTGTGGACGCTGATCCGGTAGTCAGGCATTTTCCACTCCCTCACACCACGGTGGTGGGTACGAAGACGCCCGGGGCGAACCAGCTCATGCTGATGTAGATGCCGTTGCCCCGGTCCAGGGCGCGGAGCAGCTGGTGCGCGCCGGCGACGAACTTGGCGACGAGGACGATCCACGGCTGGGCGGGGCTGGGGATGGCGCCGCCGATCGTGCCGACGAGGGTGTTCACCGTGTCGGCGGAGTCGAGCACCTGACCGAGCGTGGAGTGGTCGATCTCGACGTGGAAGCCCCACCAGAAGGCACGGACGGTGACGCCGGCGCCGCGGGATCCGTCCCGCGTGAGGACCGGGGACGGGGACTCGGGGAACGTGCTCGCCTCGATGGCGTGGATCAGCTCCGCGTCGGCCGGGTGGACGAGCGCGACGCGCTTGCCGAGTTCGGCCGCCACGTCGGTCCAGTTGTCGCGCGAGATCGGTTGTGCGGTGGTCATGGAGGGCCCCTTGGGTCAGTGGCGTATGCCGTCGGACGATGTGCGGTCAGCGTGCCGGGCCCGGTCTCCGCCGCGCATGGGGCACGGGTCCCGACCGCCGTGGGCGCTCGCGGTGCCGGCTCTACCGTCGTAGGGCTTCGGCGGGCTGGACGCGGAAGGCCCGCCAGGACGGGTAGATCGCCAGGACGCCGGTGACGAGGCCGATGAGGGGGCGCGGCGAACACGGTTCCGGGGTGGATGACGGCCGTCCAGTTCCGGTCGACCCTGGCGGGGACGCTCCGCGGGAAGACCACCTCTGCGGCGGGCGGCATGGGCCCGTCGGCCGCCTCCGGTTCGGCGCGTTCGGCCCCGGCCACGGCCAGGTCCTCGGCCGCGCGGGTCGGCCGAGGCGGGCGGGTGCCCGTCGGAGTGGGTGACGTCCGCGCCGTGTGCGCCGGGCTTCAGGTCACCACCGCGGCTACTCCCCCGAACGGCATGCACATGAGGGAAGGTGGACCGGAAACATCCCCGCGCCGGAGCGCTTGCGCCGCCGCACGAGGCCGGACAGTGGCGGAGGGCTTGCCCTTGTAGGTGGCACGTCGAGGTGGACATGATCACCTCATGGAACAGCACTCTGTGACCCTGTCCCAGATCACTTCGCAGGATGGGCCGGCCGTCCACTCATGGGCGTCTCTGGCGGAGGTCTGTCGCTATCAGGCGTGGGGGCCGAACACGGAGGACGAGACACGGGACTTCGTCGAGGCCGCGGTCAAGGCCTGGTCGGACGAACCCCAGCGCCGGTTTCCCTATGTGGCCCGCCTCGGCCGGGATGCGGTGGGGATGGGGGAACTGCATGTCCGGAGTGCCGTCCAGCGTCAGGGAGAGATCTCCTACAGCGTGCATCCGCGCGTCTGGGGCCAGGGCATCGGGACGGAGATCGGGAGGCAGCTCCTTGCCCGCGGCTTCGGCGAGTTGGGGCTCCATCGGATCTACGCCACCTGCGACCCGCGGAATCTGGGCTCCGCCCGGGTGCTGGCCAAGCTCGGCATGACGCACGAGGGACGACTGCGTCACACACAGTTGATCCGCGACGGCTGGCGGGACTCTTTGATCTTCAGCATCCTCGAAGAGGAGTGGCATCACGCCGCGCGGAGGACCGCGCCGGACGCGTACCGTGCTCCAGGACGTGGGTACGGCCGTTGAGGTCGCGGGTCTCCTGGGGCGGGGAGGCCACGGCAACCACCATGCCGTCGGCCGCGTACCGCCAAGGCAGACCGCCTTTCGCCACCTGGGTGCCCACCCCGGCCGGTGTGGAAGGCGGGGATGCCCGCGCCGTCGGCGCGCAGCCGCTCGGCGAGCGTGCCCTGCGGCACCAGCTCCACGTCCAACTCGCCCGACAGATACAGTTGTTCGACACGACCTCCGTGCCTGTCGCGCCTTGGGCATGCACGGCTTGGATGAGCACGTCGGGACTGCCGCTGAGGCCGAAGCCGCCGACGGCCAGGCAGGCTCCGTCGGGAATGTCGGCGACCGCCTCGTCGGCGCTTGGGCGGACCTTGTCCATGAGTGACAGGGCCTTCCGCTGGTTCGGGTGCCCCGGCGGCGCGGAGCGCGTGGTTCAGGTTTCCTGGCGCACAGCGGCGCCGAGCCGGGCTCGGCGCCGCTGTGCGCGGTGAGGCCGCCGTCGATCGGGGTCTCCGGGGTGTTCACACAGATCGTGCGGGGCCTGTGTGCACGGCCCGCCGCCCGGCGACCAGCAGCCCGAGCGCGATCGCCGCGGTGGCCAGGCCCAGCAGGCCCACGGCACCGGCCAGAGTGCCGACCACCGACTCGACGGCGAGCAGCACCAGCGGGCACACGAAACAGCCGCCGAAGTAGGCAGATGTCCACAGCCCCGTGCCCCGGCCGCGGTCCTCGTACTTCAGCCGGGACATGGCACTGGTGAGGACCGCCGGCAACAGCATTCCGGTACCCAGGCAGTTGATCACCGCACCGACGACCATCAGCGGGACGCTGTCGGCGAGGAACATCACGCCGAAACCGGCCGCGCAGACGGCGAGGACGGCGGGCAGCATAGGGTCGGGAGAGCGCTTCAGCCGGGCGAAGGTGATCGCTCCGGCCACCGTGGCGGCGCTCGCGCCCGCGGTTGCCAGACCGATGACACCGGTGCTCTCCACGCCGAGGTCATCGAGCAGGTACGACATCTCCGCGGGAACGGTGTAGAAGACCATCGCCCCGAAGAAGGTCAGGGCGCAGATGCCCGTCATCTGCCGCCAAGGGAACGGGCGATGGGCAGCCGGGAGACCTTCCACGGCTGTCTCCGTGACCTCGCGCACCGTCGGTCTGGGCAGAGCGAGCGCCAGCACCGGGGCGAGCAGCAGGCTCACCGCGTACACCCAGAACGGGACGCGCCAGCCTGCCGCACCGGCAGCGCCGCCGAGCACGAAAAACGCCGTGGCGGACGCGGAGGCGCACATGGTCTGCAGGGCGAGGTACTTCACCCGCCGGTGACCGGAGTAGTAGTCGCCGATCAGGGTGGTGCAGCAGGTCATGATGGCGGCCTCGGTGACGCCGACCAGGGCGCGGCTGGCGATGACGGCGCCCAGCGAGTCCAGCCAGAGCGGTGCGGTGCCGAACAGCGCGTACAGGACGGTCGCCACCAGGAGCAGACGCTTGCGGCCCACGCGGTCCACGAACACTCCGGCGAACGGTGCCAGCAGCGCAAGTGCCAGTGCCGGAACGGTCAGCGCGAGGGGGACGAGCGCCGTGGCGCCGGGGGTCGAGGCGAAGTGGTCCTGCATTTTCGGCAGCACAGGAGCGATCAGTACCGCGCCCAGCACGGGCAGACAGCTGCCGGCCATCAGCGCGCTCACCCGTAGCAGGTGCGCCGGGCCCGACACACTCACGGACGGCGGGGCGGACTCGTCGATCGCGGCGGAGGGCAAGGGCACGGAAGCAGTCATGGCAACTCCTGGGGACGGTGTGTGGAGTGGGCATGCCGTACAGCGCCAACGGCGTTCGGCATGCGGGGAGGACGTCACGCCGACGCGGAAGGGGGACGCGGCGTGCGGGTGGGACGACTGTGCGGCCTCGGGGGCCCGCCGCCCACCCTCCGGGCGATCGGTGTGCCGGATCCGGCACATCCGCGCGGCCGATGGGGTGTCGTGGCCTGAGCGGTGCGGGTTGTTCGGCCGAGTCCGGTCCGTTCAGGGACGGCTTCGGGGACGTCGGCGTCCGGTCGGGAGGGGTAGCGGCTCGGGGCCGGGGACGACGGTGTTGCGGACGGAGCCGAGGACGTCCGCGGTGAGGGTGACGGTGTCGCCCGGCTTCAGCGGCGGCGGGATCCGCTCGCCTCGGATACCCCACAGTTCGGCCAGGCAGCCGCCGTTGCCGCAGGTGCCCGAGCCGAGCACGTCGCCGGGGCGGACGACGGTACCGCGCGAGGCGTAGGCGACCATCTCCTCGAAGGTCCAGCTCATGTTGGACAGCAGGTCCTTGCCGACGACCTCGCCGTTGATCTCCGAGGTCAGGGCGAGGCGCAGGAAGCCGTCGGCGTCGCGGTACGGCTCCAGCTCGTCCGGGGTCACGAGGTGGGGGCCGAGGGTGGTGGCGGTGTCCTTGCCCTTGCAGGGGCCGAGTCCGACCTGCATTTCGCGGATCTGGAGGTCGCGGGCCGACCAGTCGTTGAACAGGGTGTATCCGGCGATGTGGTCGCGCGCCTGCTCGGGCGTCAGGTCGCGGCCCTCTCGGCCGACGACGACCGCGACCTCGAGTTCGAAGTCCAGCACCTTGCTGCCTGGCGGATACGGGACGTCGTCGTGCGCGCCGATCAGGGCTTGGGGGTTGGTGAAATAGAAGGTGGGCGCGTCGTACCACGCCTCGGGTACCCCGCGGTCCCCGGAGCGCCGTACGCCCTCGATGTGCTCCTCGAAGGTGTAGAAGTCGCGCACGGACGGCGGTTCCAGGGGCGGAAGCAGCCTTACGGCGTCCAGCGGGACCGGGTCCGAGGTGGGTGGGAGGTCCGCTGCCGCTCGCGGGAGGCCGGAGCAGATCAGGTCGAGCAGTGTCGTGCCGTCGGGGAAGGGACGTAGGGCGGCACCGTCCATCACGCCGCAGTGGCGGCGGCCCTGGTACTCGTACGTGGCGAAGCGCATGGGGGCTCCAAGGGGCTGGGCCGGGGCGCGGCGGGCACTCAGGGCCATCAGCCGGGCATGGCCGCGTCCCCGGAGTAGGGAGGTTCAGACCGGCGGGGCGATGAAGCAGCCGCGGTCGGGGTCGTTGAAGGACTCCTTGGCGACCAGTTCGTTCACGGGGTTGGCCGTGCCCCACTGGTCGGAGACCTCGTCGGTGGAGAAGTCGTAGACGTGGGGGTGCCAGGTGTCCTCGTCCAGCTGCTCCAGCTCGGTGGTGTACTCGACGGTGTTGCCGTGCGGGTCGTGGAAGTAGGAGAAGGTGTTGTCGCCCGCGTAGTGGCGGCCTGGGCCCCACACCTTGTGCACGCCGGCGCGCAGCAGTCGGCCGGTGCCGCGCATGTACTCGTCGATGCCGCGCATCTCGAAGGAGATGTGGTGCAGGGCGGTGTGCGGGCCCTGGGCGATGGCCATGGAATGGTGCTGGGAGCTGATCCGCATGAAGTGCATCGCCTCACCCATCTTCGGATGCCAGAGGGTGTCGGAGAGCCGGAAGCCGAGGTGGCGCTCGTACCACTCCTTGGTGGCGTTCAGATCGGGCGAGTTGATGACCACGTGCGACAGCTTGACCGGGATCGACTCCTTCTCCTCGATCCTGCGGTGCTGTCGTACGGCGACATCGGCGGAGACTTCGATGGTGCGGCCGTCGACGTCGAAGAAGCGGAAGCCGTAGCCGCCTCCGGGTGTGTCGATCTTGCCCGGCTGGGAGATCAACTGCACGCCGCCCGCGAGGAGTTGTTCGGCGAGGATGTCCACGTCCGCCGCGCTCGCGGCGCCGTAGGAGATGAGGTCGAGGCGCTTCTCGCCGGCCTTGCGCAGCCGCACTATGTACTGTTCGGGGCTGCCCTCGGCGGCGAGGAAGGAGATGCCGGAGTCCTCGGCGACCTTGGTCAGGCCCCAGATGCCGGCGTAGAAGTCGAGTTGTTTGTCGTAGTCGGGCACGGCGAGGTCGACATGCCTCAGGTGGGTGAGCAGACGCTCGGTCATGAGTGGGGCTCCTGTTCGGGTGGCCTCAGACGAGGCGCAACAGCGATGCCGCGTTGGCACCGCGAATGGCGTGGAAGTCGGGATCGGGCAGGTGAGCGGCGCTCAGGGCGGCCAGCGGGTCGTCGGCCCCCATGTCGAAGGGGAAGTCGGAACCGAGCAGCACCCGGTCGGCGCCCGCGATCCGGACCAGCTCGCGCAGGACGGACGGATCGTGGACGAGCGAGTCGAAGTACAGCCGCTTGAGGTAGCTGCTGGGCGGGTGGGCGCAGCCCCGGGCGTCGGGACGGACCCGCCAGGCGTGGTCGGAGCGGCCGATGTGGGTGGGCAGATAACCGCCCCCGTGCGCGGCGATCAGCTTCAGCTCCGGGTGCCGGTCCAGGACACCGGAGAAGATCAGGTGGGAGAGCGCGACGGCGTTCTCTGTGGGCTGGCCGACGGTGTTGGACAGGTACCACTGGTCCAGGCGTTCGTCGAGGGTGCAGCCGTAGGGGTGCAGGAACAGCAGAGCCCCGGTCTCCTCGGCGCGGCTCCAGAAGGGTTCGTATGCGGGGTCCGACAGTTCGCGGCCGGGTGCGTGCGAGGAGATCTCGACACCCGACAGGCCCTGTTCCAAGGCGTGTTCGAGAGCCTGGACGGCCAGGTGCGGGTGCTGGAGCGGGACCAGCCCGAGGCCGCGCAGCCGCTCCGGTGCCTGCGCGCAGTGTGCCGCGACACCGGTGTCGGCCAGCTCCCACACCGTGCGGGCCAGCTCCTCGTCCGCCCAGTAGTGGTAGTCGGGGACGGGAGAAACGAGCTGTATGTCGACACCGCAGGCGTCCATCGCGGCGAGGCGGGCTCTGGCGTCGGTCAGCATGGGGATGCGTTCACGGATCATGGGCGCACTGACGGCCTGGGCCTCCGGGCCGGTGCGGCGGGCCTCCAGAGCACGGGCGGCGGCACGTTCCGGCCACCCGGCGACGGCCTCCTCCAGCTCGGGGAGTACGACGTGGGCGTGGACGTCGACGGTCGGCGTTGTCACGGCAGTTCCGTCAGCACGGTCATCGTGCGGCCGATCAGACCGGGCACGTCGGCGTCGCGTACACCGTCCAGCTGCCACCGGCAGATCTGGACGGCGCCGTCCACGACCAGCCGGACCCGGGGGATGCGCCGCTCGTAGTAGGCCGTGAGCAGTTCGTCGTTCCAGTCGTCGTGGCCGGCGAGCAGCTCCGCCAGGACCAGAGCGTCCTCCAGGGACATCGCCGCGCCCTGGGCGAGAGTAGGTGGGCAGCTGTGTGCGGTGTCGCCGACGAGCACGACGCGGCCGCGGTGCCAGGAGCCCTCGACCAGATGCCGGGTGAACACCGTGTAGTTGACTTTCTTCGGATCGGTGATGGACGCGCGGATCTCGTCCCAGGCACCGCCGTACGGCTCGGCGAGACGGCGCATCTCCTCGGCGTAGGCATCGGGGACCAGGCTCGCGCGGTCCCGCAGGGGTTCCACCAGGTACGCGTAGAGGGAGTCCGGGCCGGTGGGACAGTAGCCGGCGATGTAACAGGGCCCGCCGTAAGCGAGGTCGGTGCGCTCGACGCTTGCGGGACGAGGGGCGCAGACGCGCCAGATCCCCATGCCGACGGCTTCCGGCCGCTCACTCATGCCGATCATGGCGCGGGTCGCGGAGTGCAGTCCGTCGGCGGCGACGACCAGGTCGTACCGGCCCGACGTGCCGTCGCTGAAGGTGACGTCGACACCTGCGGCGTCCTGTTCCAGCTGCCGGACGGTGGTGCCGAGCCGGACCCGGGCACCGGATCTTCGGACCGCGTCGATGAGGATGCGCTGGAGGGTCGCCCGCTGCATGCCGACAACCGCGGGCAGGTCCGGTCCGCCGGTGCGGTGATGTGCGTCGACGTGCAGCACCGTCCCGTCGGGAGCGGTGATGCCGAGCGCGTCGAACCCGAAGCCGTGCTTCTCGACCTCCTCCCACACGCCGATCTCGCGCAGGACGCGCAGGGCGTTGCCTTGAGTGGTGATTCCGGAGCCGTGGACGTTCCAGTCGGCCTTGGCTTCGACCAGGTCGACGTCGATGCCGGCTTTGCGGAGCAGGACGGTCAGGCCGTTTCCTGCGGTGCCGCCGCCGACGACGAGGACGATGGGGGTACCCCCGGCAGAAGGCTGGGGGCGGGTGTCGGTCATGGGGAACTCCCTTGTTCCTCTGGCTGTGCGATCCAGCCACTTCACGGCGATCGGGCCGATGCGCTATTTGACGGCGATGGGGTTGACGGGTGAGCCGACGGCTCCGGTGATGGGCAGGGGTGCGGCGGTGAGCCAGAACTCGTACACGCCGTCGTCCGCGCAGTCCGCGGCGAGCGCGTCGAGGTCCCACATCTCGCCGACCAGCAGGCCCATGTTGGGGATGACTACCTGGTGCAGCGGCTGGAAGGCGTTCTCGAACTCGTTGGGCCGGACCTCGAAACCCCAGGTGTCGGTGGCGATCGCGGCGATCTCTGTGCGGTGCAGCCACCCGGCGGTGGTGAAGGACAGGCCGGGTGCGTCACCGCCCGCGTAGTCGCCCCAGCCCTCGCGCCGGACCCGGGTCAGCTGCCCGGTGCGCACGAGGACGATGTCACCCCGGCCGACGATGACGCCGTGTGCCTCGGCCGTGGCGGTCAGGTGCTCCTCGGTGATGGCGAAGCCGTCGGGCAGCTCTCCCCCGCTCTCGGCTCCGCTCGAGCGGGAGGTGCCCCCACCGATGCCGATGACCCGTCCCACGTCGAGGAGGACGCCGCGCCCGGCGACGTGCGGGGCCATGTGCTCGATGCCGGTGACGAGGTCGCCGTCGGAGGTGACGACCTTGTCGGCCCGCCGCCCGTTCCAGGCGAAGCCGTGGTCGAAGACGTGGCCGAGTCCGTCCCACTGGGTGGAACACTGCAGCGGCATCGTGATGAGGTCGTCGGCGCCGCCGATGCCGTGCGGGGTGCCCTGGTTGCCGAGCGCCGCGTCGGTCCCGGTCATCAGCATGGTGTGGACGGGGTTGGTGCGCCTGCGCCAGCCCTTCTGCGGGCCGTTCATGTCGAACCGCTGTGCGAGCGAGAAACTCACCCCGCGTCGGCCCAGGGCCATGCCCTCGCGGCGTTTCGCTTCATCGAGGAAGTTGAGGGTGCCGAGAACGTCGTCCTCTCCCCAGCGTCCCCAGTTCGAGTACGCCTTCGCGGCCTCGGCGATCGCGCCCTCGGGGTCGCGCCGGTCCGGGCTCATGCCGGTGTCTCCGCCACACAGCGGGTGCGCTGCACACCGAGCCCGGTGATGGAGCCCTCCATGACGTCGCCGTCGCGCAGCAGCCGCCCCCAGTGCATGCCGTTGCCGGCCGGACTGCCCGTGAGCACCAGGTCACCGGGCAGGAGCCGGGAGGTCCGGGAGATGTACGACACCAGCCGGGCGATCCCGAAGAGCATGTCCTTGGTGGACTCGTCCTGCATGGTGTCGCCGTTGAGCTTCAGCGTGACCCGCAGGTCACCGGGGTCCGCGATCGACTCGGCGGGCACGATCCACGGGCCGAGCGGGGTGAAGCCGGGCGCGTTCTTGCTGTGCAGCCAGTCGGTGCCGATGCCGGGCATGTCCTGGCGGAAGACGGTGGCGCGGTCGGTGAGGTCGTTGGCGATCGTGTACCCGGCGACGTACTCCAGCGCCTCCTCCACGGAGACCCGGTGGGCGGGTTTGGCGATCACGGCCGCCAGCTCCAGTTCCCAGTCAGGCTGCGTGGCCCATGCGGGCAGGACGACGTCGTCGTACGGGCCGGTGATCGCGCTCGGCAGACCGATGAACACGTACGGCAGGTCCTCGCGCGCTCGCCGGTCCATGACCTCCGCGAACTCCGCCCGCGCCTCCTGGACCGTGCGGGGATCGTCGGGGGCGCGGTGCGCGACGGCCAGGTCGATCACGTGCTGCCGGTAGTTGGCGCCGGACTGGAAGACCTGCCGCGGCTCCACCGGGGCATGTACCCGAAGGCCGTCCAGCGGCAGCCAGTCACCGGCCGTGTCCGCGGCCAGAGCGCGCAGACGGGGCAGCACCTCGTCCCAGCCCTCCAGCAGCGTGCGCACGGTGAGCCCCGGCGCGCTCAGAGCGGCACGCAGGTCCAGCACGCGGCGGCCCGGCACGATCAGAGCGGGGAACGGATCCCGGCCTGGTGCGCTGACGGTGCCGAGGGCGAAGGGGCCCGAGAAGGGCGGTGAATCAACATCACGTTTCACGGATGTGTCCTCTCGGTGGCGGTGCGACTAATCTGGCCGCACCACGGCCGATTGGGGAAATCGATTCGCCGGATGAAGCTCATTGGTCGCACCGATGAGCCTCTTGTCTCGTCTGTCGTCTCTCGACGGGCGACCAGCCCTCGGGAGCGCCATGCATCTGGCCAGCCTTGACCTGAATCTCCTGGTGGCTCTGCGCGCTCTGCTGGAAGAACGCAACGTCACCAAGGCCGGACAGCGCATCGGGCTCAGCCAGCCCGCGATGAGCGGCGCCCTCGCGCGACTGCGCCGGCATTTCGACGACGAGCTCCTGTTCAGGACAGGCAACAGCTACGAGCTGACCGCCCTCGGCCAGGCGCTGCTGGAGCGGACGGCCAGGGCGTGCGACATGGCGGAACGGGTCTTCAGCAGCCAGGCCGAGTTCGACCCGGTCGAGGACCGCCACGAGTTCAAGATCATCATTTCGGACTACGCGGTGACGGTCTTCGGCACCGAACTGACCCGCACCGTTCACGCGGAGGCGCCCGGGGTCCGGCTCCATTTCGAGCTGACTCCCGCCACGGTCACCGAGGAGACGGCCGCGCTGCTGAGCACCACCGACGGGATGCTGCTGCCGCACGGCTTCATCAGCGGTTACCCGGCGGTGGAGGTCTTCCAGGACCGCTGGGTCTTCGTGGTCTCACAGGACAATGCGGAGGTGGGCGACGAGCTCACGCCGGACGACCTGAGCCGGCTGCCCTGGGTGACGTACCGGCGGCTGTACGACACACCGTCCACGCGGCAGCTGAGCATGCTCGGCATCGAGCCCCGCTCGGAGGTCTCCGCCGACACCTTCCAGGCGCTGTGCTTCCTCGTCGCCGGAACCCGCAGGATCGCCCTGGTCCAGGCCCGGCTCGCCGAGCGGCTGCGGGACGCCGCAGGCATTCGGATCATGGAGCCGCCGTACGGCACGATGCCCCTCCACGAAGCTCTCTGGTGGCACCCCGTCCACACCCACGACGCGGCGCACACGTGGCTTCGCGAGACCGTCGCGCGGGTCGCGAAACGGATGGCGGAGCGCTCGCCGGAAGGGTGACCGAGCTGCCCTCAGGGCGCCGACGGCCTCGGCTCGCCTTCCTCACCTGCGAAAACGCGGAGCTGCAGGGCGAGCGTGGAGTAGTAGCCCACCAGGGTCGTCAGCTCGAACAGGCCGCGCTCGCCGATCGCCGACACGGCCGCGCCGTACTCGTCGTCGCCCAGGGTGCCGCAGCGCAGCAGGGCGGCCGTGGTCCGCAGCGCTATGGTCTCGTCGGGATCGGTGAGGGCCGGCAGCGCACCGGAGCGCAGGGAGCCGAGTTCCTCCTCGGTCAGACCGCAGGCACGCCCCACGGCCTCGTGCGCCTCTCGTTCGAATGCGCTGCCCCAGTGTGCGGCGACGAGGAGGACGGCCATCTCCCGGACGCGGTCGCTCAGAGAGGACCGATAGCGCACGGCCGCACCCACGGTCTGCAGCGCGGCTCCGACCGGAGGGCTGAGAAGCATCGCGTTGAACGGTCCCCGCAGCCGTCCTTCGTCGTCGGCGAGGGCGAAGAGCTGGGGACCGGCGGCGCGTGGGCCTCCGGAGATGGCCTGGTAGACCGCGGCCTGTTCCTCGGTCAGACCGCCGGGGAGAAATCCTGCGAGGCGCGCGACCATGGTGGCTCCCTTCGTTCGACGACGGGGAACTATAGCCCGCTGCATCCCGCACGCCTCCCGCAGCGACTGCCGTCAGCCCGCGCGGCGCAGAGCGGCCGGCGTCGTACCGAGGTGGGAGCGGATCACTCGGGTCAGGTGCTCCTGATGGGAGAAGCCGCACGTGGCCGCCACCTGCGCGATGGGCATGGATCCCGCGCGCAGCAGGCGGGCGGCCTGCTCCACGCGCAGGCGCACGAGGTACCGGTGGGGAGGGCATCCGATGCGGGCCTTGAAACGCCGGGCGAACTGGCTGACTCCGAGGCCCGTGGCCGAGGCGAGGTCCTCCAGCGACAGCGGCTCGGACAGCCGGGCGTCGATGAGTTCCCGAACGGCCGCGAACTGCCGGTCGGTGAGCCCCACTTGCCGCTCCGCCCGCTCGCCGACCGGTTGCCGCACGCTGTGGCGACGCGCCAGCTGGGCCGCGGTCATGAGCGCGAGTTGATCCGCGTAGGTGCCGGCACTGGGCTCCCAGCGCCGTACGACCCCGTCGAGGGCCAGAACCAGCTGCTCCAGGAGCGGATCCGTGGTGCCGAACTCCTCCTCCAGCCGTACCGGCCGGCCACCCTCCGCGGTCGCTTGCAGGGCCGCGTCCGACAGGTAGACATGCACGGTGTTCAGGTAGCCGCCGAGTTCCACGTCCAGCTCCGTCTCGGCCGGATGCAGGAACAGACCACCGGGCGGCACCTGCCGCGCGGCCGTCAGCCCCCGGCGCCCCCTGCGGACGGTGACGGGCCCGTCCAGATGCAGGATCACCAGGTGGCTGCCGGCTCCCTGAAAGGCATCCCGGTACGGCAGCTCCCGCTGCGTCGACACATACAGCCTCTCCCAGCCGAGACCCGCACTCGTGCGGACGGGACGCACCCCTGGCCGAACCAGTATTCCGTGGGTGTCACCGAGTCCCATCTCGCTCATGCGGCCCTCCTTCACGGCACAGTCTTGCTGCCTTCCGTACGGGCGGGCAAGCACGGACCAGGCGGCCGACGCCGTTTCTGTGCAAAGCGATGCCGACATTGTGCAGGAACGCCGGTGCACGGCCTCGAATACTGCGAAAGACCCCTGACCCCCGCAGCACGGAGAGCAGCTTCATGAGGAGTTTTGTGCACACGGCCAGCCCGAGCCGGGTGGTCTTCGGCGCGGGAACACTCCCGCAGGTCCGCGATGAGGCCGAACGGCTCGGCGGGTCCCGGGTACTGCTCCTCTCCGACGGATCACCGGCCCTGCGCAAGGACACCGAACGGCTCCGTAAGGTCCTGGGTGACCTGGTGGTGGCCGACTTCGACGGCGCGGCCATGCACACCCCCGTCGAGGTGACCGAGCAGGCCCTGCGTCTCCTGCGCGACCAGCGGGTGGACTGCCTGGTGGCCATCGGCGGCGGCTCGACGACCGGCCTCGCGAAGGCGCTGGCGGTCCGCACGGACCTGCCCCAGATCATCGTGCCGACCACCTATGCCGGTTCCGAGGTCACCCCCGTCCTCGGCGAGACGGTGGACGGCCGCAAGGTCACCCGGTCCTCCCCCGCGATCCTGCCGGAAACGGTCGTCTACGACGTCGAGCTCACCCTCGCTCTCCCCATCGCCATGTCCGTGACCAGTGGCATCAACGCCCTGGCCCACGCCGTGGAAGCCCTCTACTCGCCGGACGCCGATCCCGTCACCGACGCCATGGCCCTGGAAGCGGTCGCCGCCATCGGCCGAGCCCTCCCCGCCCTCCACGACAATCCCTCGGACGTGGCGGCACGGGCGGAGTTGCTGCAGGCGGCATGGCTGTCCGGCAGCTGCCTCGGCGCCGTCGGCATGGGACTCCACCACAAGCTCTGTCACACGCTGGGCGGAACCTTCGGCCTGCCGCACGCCGAGACACACACGGTGATCCTCCCGCACGCCATGGCGTACAACGCGCCCGCCGCCGAGCAGACGATGGAACGCATCGCGCGCGCCCTGGGCGTGCCCGACGCCCCCACCGGCGTCTTCGACCTGATCCGCCGGGTCGGCGGACCGACGTCGCTGCGCGATCTCGGCATGGCCGAGGCCGACCTGGACAGGGCGGCGGAACTGGCCACCGCACAGCCCTATCCGAACCCTCGCGAACTGACCCGCACCGGCCTCGCCGGCCTGTTGCGGGACGCCTGGCAAGGCCACCGCCCGCAGGCGGCGGCCGGGTCCGTTCCCGACCTTCGCCCGCTGACCGACGAGGTCGTGGCCAGCTTCGACGGCTGCACCAACCCGCGTCTCAGGCAGCTGCTCACCGATCTCGCCCGCACCCTGCACGCCTACACGATCCGCAACGACCTGACCCCCAGGGAGTGGCAGCGGGCCATCGACTTCCTCACCGAGGCCGGCCACATCACCACCGACACGCGGCAGGAGTTCATCCTCCTCTCCGACACCCTCGGTGTGTCCAGCGTCGTCGATGCCCTCGCCAACTCCCGTACGCCCGACACCACTTCCTCCGCGATCCTCGGACCCTTCTACGTCGCCGGGCCGCCCGCCGCCGAACACGGCAGCGACATCGCGGGAGACTTCAGGGGCACGCCGATGTGGGCGGACATCACGGTGACCGACCAGGAGGGGGAACCGGTCGCCGGTGCCGTCGTGGACGTCTGGCAGTCCAACGAGGACGGCTTCTACGACGTCCAACTCCCTGATCTGGACGGGCCGGTGCTGCGTGCCCGGTTCACCACCGGCGCCGACGGGCGGTTCACGTTCTGGTCGATCCTGCCGTCCGAATACCCGATCCCGGACGACGGTCCGGTCGGCAAGATGCTCTACACCGTCGGACGCCACCCCTACCGTGCACCGCACGTGCACTTCCTGATCAACGCCCCCGGACACCAGCCGCTGATCACCCAGCTGTTCGTCCGGGGCGGGGCCTACCTCGACGGAGCCCCGGGCCGACGCGACGCGGTCTTCGGCGTCAAGGACGACCTGGTCACGGACTTCGTCCGGCGCACCGGCCCCACGCCCGACGGCCGGCCTGTCGACGGCGAGTGGCGCCAACTCGATTTCACCTTCCGCATCGCGCGTCTCGGGCATTGAGCGCCCGTTGCCCGTTCCCTGACGGTTTTCCACAGAGCTTCACGGAGACAGCATGAGCACGCCTGAAAGCTACGACACCGACGTCCTCGTCGTCGGCAGCGGACCCGCCGGCGGAACCGCCGCCCTGCTGCTGGCCACCTACGGTGTGCGCACCCACCTGGTCACCAAGTACGGATGGCTCGCCGACACCCCGCGGGCCCACATCACCAACCAGCGCGCCATGGAGGTCTTCCGCGACCTCGGCATCGAGCAGGAGGCGCTGGCCAAGGGCACACCGAGCCATCTGATGGGCGACACCGTGTTCGCCACCTCACTCCTCGGCGACGAGATCGGCCGCATCCGCACCTGGGGCACCGGCGACGAGAGCCTGACCGAGTACGCCTCCCAGAGTCCCTGCGGGATGATCGACCTCCCGCAGACCTACCTGGAGCCCATCCTCCTGGCCAACGCCGCCAAGCGCGGCGCCGTGGTCCGGCTGAACACGGAACTCGTCGACTTCGAGCAGGACGCGGACGGCGTGACCGCGCGCCTGCGCGACCGGCCCAGCGGAACCGAGCACACGGTCCGTGCCCGCTACATGATCGGCGCCGACGGCGGCCGCAGCATCGTCGCGGAGAAGCTCGGGCTGCCCATGGAAGGGCAGATGGGCAAGGCCGGAAGCATGAACATCGTCTTCAGGGCCGACCTCACGCAGTACGTCGAACACCGTCCCAGCGTCCTGTACTGGATCATGCGCCCGGGCGCCGACGTCGGCGGCATCGGCATGGGCCTGCTGCGCATGGTCCGGCCCTGGAACGAGTGGCTCATCGTCTGGGGCTACGACATCGACAACCCCCCGCCAGCGCTCACCGACGAAGCCGCGGCAGCGATCGTCCGCGACCTCGTCGGCGACGACGAACTCGACGTGCAGATCGACAGCGCCTCCCTGTGGACCGTCAACCACGCCTATGCCACCCGGCTGCACGTCGGCCGCGTCTTCTGTGCCGGGGACGCCGTCCACCGGCATCCGCCGTCCAACGGCCTCGGCTCCAACACCTCCGTCCAGGACTCCTACAACCTGGCGTGGAAGCTGGCGGCCGTCCTCAAGGGACACGCCGGGCCCGAGCTGCTGGACACCTACTCCGACGAACGAGCCCCCGTCGCCCAGCAGATCGTCGAACGCGCCAATCTCTCCCGGGACCAGTTCCTGCCCCTGTTCGAGGCCCTCGGCGTCGTCGGCGGCGACGAGGAAGGCATCTCCAAGGCGCTGCACGCGGCCCGGCAGCCGGACGTCGACGGGGCGAAGAAGCGGCGGGCCATCCGCGAGGCGATCGAACTGAAGCACTACGAGTTCAACGCCCACGGCGTCGAGCACAACCAGCGCTACAAGTCGGCCGCCGTCATCCCCGACGGCACCGTCGAAACGATCTCCCGCGACGACGAACTCTTCGGACGCCCGACCTCCCGCCCCGGTGCGAAGCTGCCGCACGCCTGGCTCGTGGACGACAAGGGCGGGCGCGTCTCGACGCTGGACCTGGTCGGGAAGGGCAGGTTTTCCGTCGTCACCGGCCTGGCCGGAGCCACGTGGGCCGACGCCGCCGAAACCCTGGTCCGGGAACTCGGTCTCGACCTGCGCACCGTCGTCATCGACCGCGACGCGCACGACGCGTACGGCGAGTGGAGCCGCCGCGCGGAGATCGACGAGGAGGGTGTGCTGCTCGTCCGCCCCGACGGGTACGTGGCCTGGCGCCGACCGGGCGGCGCCGTCGACATCACCGAGGCGACCCGTCTGCTGCGGGAGGCGCTGACCATGGTGATCTGCCGACCCGCATGACGTGCGGCACACGCCGCATGATCTTCGCCCACTCGGCGGCGTCTGCTCCTGACCCGCCGAGTCGGCCTGCACGCACGTGACCGCGGCCTGAGTCTGGTCAGGCCGTGCGGGGGCGGTCTCGGAGCGACCGTGGTGCGGTGCGTCCCCGGCTCCGGGGGCTGTCCCAGGTCCTGGAGGGGCCGGGGCCGTTGCGGGCGCTCACCACTCGGCATCACCGGCATCACTCCGCATCACTCGGCAGCGGCTCAACGCCGCACCACCCGCAGGGTCTCGACCGACGGGTCGGCCGCGTCCGGGATCAGGACGCCGTGCTCGACGCCGCTGCGCAGGTAGTCGAGGATCTCGTCGGTGATCACCTCGCCGGGCGCGATCACGGGTACACCGGGCGGGTACGGGCTGATCATCTCCGCCGCTATCCGGCCCGCCGCCCGTTCGGCGGGCACATGGTCGACCTCGGCGAAGAACGCCTGCCTCGGTGACATCGCCTGCTCCAGCTCCAGGGCGTGGGGTTCGGGCAGGCGGACCGGTGGCTGCCGCTCGATGGAGTCGGCGCCCTCGGTGAGGGCACGCAGGGCGTCCAGCAGGGTCTTCTCGGTCTCGTCGTCGTCGGCGTACGTGATCGACGCGCTGATACGGCAGGTGTCGGAACCCCCGGTGTCCACCTGCCGGTTGGTCCTGAGCCACTCGGCGGCCTGCATGCCGCTGATACCGAGGTCCCGAACGTCGATGACGATCTTCAGGGGGTCGTAGGAGGCGGCGAGGCCCTCCTCGACGACCTCGCCGCCCATCGGACGCAGGCCGGGCAGCTCGCCGACGGTCGCGCGGATCCGTTCGGCGCGGTGCAGCGCGGTGTCCAGGAGGTCGTGCCCCTGCTCGACCATCTGGCGGCGCCAGCCGTCGAGCGTCGCGTACACCAGGGAGGAGGCGCTGGTGGTGCCGAGCAGGTCCTCCCGCTGTTTGAGGACCTCCGCCGACACCCGGTCGTACTGGAGGTGGAAGACGGAACTCTGCTCGATGGCCCCACCCGTCTTGTGGACGCTGGTGACGACCAGGTCTGCCTCGGCGTCCATGCCCCACGGCGGCAGCCCGGGGTGGAACGGGAAGACCGCCCCCCACGCCTCGTCGACGATCAGGGGCACGTCGTGTTCGTGGCAGGCCCGTGCCACGCCTCGGACGTCGGCGCAGGTGCCCCAGTCCGTGGGTGTGATCAGCAGCATGCCCTTGGCGTCCGGATGCTCGCGCAGCTGCCTGCGCACGTCGTCGGGCTCCGGCGGATGGGCGATGTGCCGTTCGGTGTCGAACTTCGGGTGGACCCAGACCGGCTCGACGCCACCCACGATGACGGCCGCGATCACCGATTTGTGGGCGTTGCGGGAGAGCAGCAGTTTCTCGCCGGGTCCCGCCACCGACAGCATGGCGGTCTTGACCGACAGGGAGCTGCCGCAGGTGGAGAAGAACGCCTGTTCGGCGCCGACCGCGTCCGCCATCAGGTCCTGCGCCCGGCTCAGCACGCCCTGGGACTGGCGCCGGTCGTCCAGGCCGTTGAGGGAGAGGACGTCCGAGCGGAACACGTCGAGGCCGACGATCTCCACCACCCGGGGATCCGCTCCGCGGCCCTGCTTGTGCCCCGGCGGGCCGTAGGCGATGTCCCCACGGCGTCGGAAGTCCTGCAACGCCTCCAGTACGGGTACCCGCGAATGATCCATGGTTCCTCCCAGCAGGCCCCCGGAAACAGCGGCGCACGTCCGGCACGGCGTCGTACCTACTCGACGGGTGCACCACGGGTGGCCTTCGAAACGCGGCGGTTGGAGTCGGGCCGGGGAGGAACCCGACCCCGGCAGTGAAGACGAGCGAAGACGAGCGCCGACCCGGTGGGAGATCCGACGTGTCCAGCCCGCAGCCCGCGTCGTACCCAGGACTCCGCGAGGAGGTGGCCCGGCGCGCCGACGGCCTGTGGGACGTGGCGTGCGCGCTGCACGCGGATCCTGAGACTGCCTTCGCCGAGCACCGGGCGGCGGAACGGCTCACAGGTGAGCTGGAACGCGCGGGTTTCGAGGTACGTCGGAACGTGGCGGGTCTGCCCACGGCCTTCACGGCGGTCTCGGGCCGCGGTCGGCCCGCCGTGGCGCTCCTGCTGGAGTACGACGCCCTGCCCGGGCTCGGGCACGCCTGCGGCCACAATCTGATCGCGGCCGCCGGCCTCGGCGCAGCGCTCGTCGTGGACGCCCTGCGGCACGGCAGCGAGGGCTCGGTGATGGCGGTGGGAACGCCTGCCGAGGAGGGCGGCGGCGGCAAGGCACTCGAAGTACAGGCCGGTGTGTTCGACGACGTCGACGCCGCCCTGATGTTCCACCCCGGCGTGTACGACTGGGTACGGGCGCCGCTGACCGCGCAGGAGCAGTACCGGGTCGCGTTCCGGGGCCGGGCCGCCCACCCCACGGGGGACCCCACCGAGGGCATCGACGCCCTCGCGGCGCTGATCGAGCTGTTCAACGTCCTGTCGTCGCTCGGCCGGAGGCTGCCGCAGGGGTCGCACGTCCAGGGGATCGTCACGCACGGCGGCACCGCGACCAACATCGTGCCCGACCTCGCCGAGGGCCGCTTCGGACTGCGGGCGGAGACCACCGCCGCCCTGGACGACCTGGCCGCGCGCCTGCACACCGCGGCGGAGGGCGTCGCCCTGGCCACCGGCACGTCCTTCGAGGTCGAGCGGGCGAGCGTCCGCTACGAACACTTCCGGGACAGCCGGGTGCTGTCCGACCGCTTCGCCGGCCATCTGAGCCGGGCGGGGATCACCCTCGCCTCGCCCGAACCCGGTATCTACCTGGGCTCCTCGGACATCGGCAACGTCAGCGGCCGGGTGCCCGCCATCCACCCCTTCGTCGCGATCATGGACTCCGGCGGCAGCGACCACACCCCCGAGTTCGCCGCGGCCGCAGCGTCCGAACCCGCCCGTGAGGTTCTCATGGCCGTGGTGGAGGCCCTGGCCGGCACGGCCCTGGACGTCCTACGGGAGGCGGATCTGCGCACCCACGCCTGGGCCGGGCACGCTGCCGCCGACGGAGCTTGAACGGGTGGCACGGAGACCTCGGTCCGTATGTGTGGACGTTCTCGTATTTCCCCAGGGCTGAGTTCACGTAATTCCCCAGCCCCGGGCGCCGATGTCGTCTACTTGACCGGCGGTTTGGCGGGCTTGTCGGTGGGGTTCTTGGGGCGCTTGTTCGGGCGGTAGCTGGGGCCGTTCATGATGACCTGGTGGCTGGTGTTGATGAGCCGGTCGAGGAGGGACTCGGCGACGACGGGGTTGGGGAAGAGGGGATACCAGTCGCTGGGCGCCCGGTTGCTGGTGATGATCAGGGACCGGCCCAGTCGCTCGGAGACGAGTTCGTAGAGGTCGTCGGCGTGGGCTGCGGAGAGCTGGCGCATGGCGAAGTCGTCGAGGATGAGCACGTCGGGCCGTACCAGTTCGCGGATCCGTTTCTCCCAGGTGCGGTCCGCGTGGCCGCCGGCGAGTTCGGCGAGGATGCGGTTGGTCTTGGCGAAGCGGACGTGGGCGCCCTGGCGGACGGCGAGGTGTCCCAGCGCCTGGGCGATATGCGCCTTTCCGACTCCGGCCGGGCCGAACAGAATGACGGACTCGCCGGCGTGGAGCCAGCGCAGGGCTCCGAGGTCGCGGATCTGGGCGGCGGGGAGCTTCGAGGAGGCGGTGAAGTCGAACTCCTCCAGGGTGACCTGCTGCTCGAACTTCGCCCGCTGGAGCCTGCGTTGGAAGGCGACGGTCTCGCGGCGGGTGATCTCGTCCTGGCAGAGGACCTGCAGGAAGTCGAGGTGTCCGAGTTCGCCGCCGTGGGCCTGGGCGAGGCGGACGTCGAGGGTCTCCAGCATCCCGGACAGCCGCAGGGACTTGAGCGACTCGCGCAGGGCGGTGTCCATCACGCTCATCGCGTTGCCACCTCGTCTTCGCCGTGGACCTGGTCGTCGCGGTCGTCCTCCGGTGTGTCCGGGGGTGTGACGGAGCCGAACAGTCCTTGCGGGCCGTGGAGGAAGTCTGCGGCGCCCGCGTCTCCGCTGGTCTCGGGCTCGGGATCGGTTTCGGTGCCGGCGATGAGGATGCCCTTGATGGTGCGGTAGGACGGGTCGCCGACTGTGATCGCTCTCGCGCAGGCCGCTTCCAGGCGCGTGTCGCCGTACTTCTTCCGCAGTCCGAGAACCCCCTGGGCGGCGCGGAGCCGGTAGAGCGCGTTGACCTCCAGCAGTTGGTCGACGACCTCGCGGCAGGCGTCGCCGACCTCGGACGCCTGGGTGCGGCACCAGATGGGCGTCTTCATCTGGAAGGCGATCTTCTCCGGCGGGTAGTCGCTCTTGTCGGTGCGTTTTCCCTGCTCAAGTGCCGCGTGGGTCTTGACCGGATCGCCGTTGAGGAAGAACTGCACCATGGTGGCGGTGGAGCGGACGTCGACCTTGCGGCCGATCAGTTTCCAGGGCACGGAGTAGAGGGTGCGGCCGACCTTGATGTGGATGTCCGGGCCAACGGTGGCCGTCGACCAGCGGGCCAGGGTGAACGGAGTGGGCGGCAGCGGCAGCAGGGCGGCCGCCTCGACCGCGCCGAACACGGCCATCGGGGCCGCCCCGCCCAGCGGCCGGCACTGCCGGCGTCCGGCGACCTGCTGAGCCCAGGTGATCGCCTCGGTCTGCATGTGCTCGATCGAGGTGAACTCCCGCCCGCGCCAGAACGAGTCGCGGACATAAGGCATGGGCCGCTCCACCCTGGGCTTGTCTTTCGGCTTCGAAGCCCTCGCCGGGTCCACCAACGCGCCGTAATGGGTGGCGAGTTCGGCATACGCCTTGTTGATTTTCGGGTCGTAGAGGTCGGGCTTGTCGACGCCGGTCTTCAGGTTGTCGGGCACCAGCCGGCGCGGGACGCCGTCGAAGTAGCGGAAGGCCGCGACGTGCGCCTCGGGTCCAGGCGTGCTGGTCCAGGTGCAGGACCGGGCGGACGAACATGTGCCGTGAGCAGGGCAACACCATCACGAACGCCCAGACGCGGTGCCGTTTGCCGGTGCGGGGGTTGGTCCACTGGCCCAGGAACCCGTAGTCGATCTGGGCCTCCTCGCCCGGCTCAACCTCGTCACGCAGGACGGTGACCTGCGACCGGCTCACCTCGTCGGGCAGCGTGGCGTGGACCCAGCGGCGGAACGAGGAGATCGACACCTTCAGCTTGTGCTCGTCCCGCAGCCGCTGGTGGATCGTGGAGACCGTCACCGTCCCGAGCAAGTCCTTGATGTAGTCGCGGTGCTCGTCGATGTCGGACCAGGTGACCTGCCGCAGTCTCCTGTCCACGAGGCCGGGGAACCAGCCCTCGATCAGCCCGGCCCAGTCGGCCTCGCTCATGGGCGGGCCGCCCGGGGTGATCCCGGACGCCTCCGCCGGCGCCAGATACCTCCTGACAGTCTTGCGGTCCACCCCCCAGCGACGCTGCCAGCGCGCTCTTCGAGCGGCCCGCGTACCAGTGGACGTAAATCTCGGTGATGTCGACCACGACGAACGTTCTCCTCGCCATCCGGGCTGCCCATCGGCCATCAGAACCACGGGACGAGGAACATGAGCAGCTCCGCGACGACCAGGTCCCTCGGTCCCGAACTCCGCCGCACCCATGGCCAATCAGGAGGAATCTGCATAAACAACTACATGACGCTCAAACCGCCCGACATGGGGAAACCCTCTGTCCGTCTCACCTAGGTGCGGCCGAATCCCCGGTTGCCCGCCGTTGGCCGGGCCACATGTCGTCATAGGCAGCGTCCATGAACTGCGCCTGCGGCCCGCGCAGCGCAGAGGAGTCGGCTATCTCGCCCCGGACTGCCTGCACCAGGCGGAACGCGTAACGATAGGCGGAGCCTCGCAGGGGCTCGCTTCTGGCCGCCAGGTCGATCTCCGCCTGCGCGAGCCACAGGTCATCGACGAGTCGGTCGAGCACCGCATCGTCTGCCGTGCCATCACTGACCAGGCGCGCGAGGGCCGCCTTCTCCACCTGCGACGCAATGCCGAGGAACTTCAGGACCGCGTTCTTCAACTCCGCGCGATGCGCGGCTGATTCCTGCACCTCGAGCTGCTTGGTACTCGCTCGCGACACGAGATACTGGCCAAAGATCGACCCGCCGGCGCCGAGTGCGACACCGGCCAGAGACAACAATGCCGGCCCCAAAGTTCCCCAAGATCCCATAGCGGGAGTCTCTCAACTCCCTGCGACCGCCGCCCCCATGGGGACTCATGACCGTGAGGGTGGGGAATTGCGTGACGCTCAACCCGTCACGGCTGGGGAATTCCGTGACCGTCGACAGTACGATCTCGTGGTGAGGATCTGGATCCAGCTGCCATGAATCCGGATCTGGACCTGTCGTGGCTCGGCGAACTGAAGCGTGGCTTCTTCGAAGGGGCCTCTACCGCACGAGCCGCACCAGATGTTCCGAAGCGTGTTCCGCGGCTGGCACGCAGAGGCAGACGTCTTCTCGGCACTGCCGGACGCACCTGTGCAGCCGGATGATCCGCTGTCGTGGTGGGGCCGGTTGCGAGTGCGACGGCAGAGGCCGAGCAGCGGCGGATCTCCCCTCCGCAGCTCTCCGGCGCGCCCGCTGGGCTGTGCCGCTACCAGTGGGGAGGGCCACAGCTGAAAGGAAGCGCGCCGGTCGGGCGCCGAAGTATGCGCGCGGCGCGGTGGACTGGCCCGGTGTGCCCCGGGACAGAGTCAGGCTCACCGAGTCAGAGGGCGATCAGTCCGGCTGCCGTCTCCTTGAAGCCGCAGGCGTCGACGTAGAAGGCACGAAGGTGCTCCTCGAAGTCGACGTGCAACCACTCGCACTTCGCGACACGAGCCTCGTGCGCAGCCGCGGCTACCAGCGCGCCGCCCACACCTCTCCGCTCGCGGTGCGGGCGACCACCGTGTCCAGCAGGAAGGCGTGAACCCCGCCGTCCCAGGCCACGTTGACGAAGCCGATCAGCGAGCCGTCCTCCCAGGCGCAGACCCAGCCGAGGCTGTGGCGCTCAAGTCGTTCTCGCCAGTCGGTCTGAGCGACCGGGTGTCCGAAGCCCCCGGCATGCAGGGCGTTGAGGGCGGTGTTGTCGAATTCGCCCCGCCACTCGTACTCGATCGCCATGCGCAGATCGTAGAGGCCCGCTCATGGCCGGCAGGCACATCGCGGAATGAGGCGAGCGCGCCGGGGGCGGACCGTGAGGGGGTGCGATGCGGTTCGCTTCCATCTCAAGCTCGATCTCGAACTCGATCCCGAACTCGATCCTGGGACAGGGGGAAACGTGGGACTGATCTACAGCTACGAGATCTATCTGCGTCCCCGTAATGTCACCAGGTTGTTGGCCAACCTGGCCGGGCTGGCCCCAACGGCCCCTGTACGGCCGCCGCTTGAGGTCGCCCTGCCCGGCGGTGACCAGGTCGTCCTCCCGTTCACCTCCCATTTCCGGAGTGAGCCGGTCGACTGTTCCTACGGCTCCGGGACCCACGGCGGACGGGCGCATCGAGATCGGGGACGTCTACGCGACGATCCGTTTCGAGTCCCGTCTGCACGCTGACTACACGTCGGTGGAGTGCTGGGCGGCGACGTCGGCGATGAGTCGCCTGTTCGCCAGGTCGGCCGGCATCAGGAAGTGCGCCTCGCCGACGCCCGGGCCGCACGAGGCCGGCCCGTCTCAGCGTGTGGTGCCCTCAGCAGCCCGCGATGCTGATGATCACCGCCGTAATGGCGTTCAGCGGGCGCGCGTGCCTTGGTGGCAAGGCGTGGTCGTTCAAGAGAGCGGCTCGACCAGCCATCGCTGTTCCGCCTCCCCGTTCCGGGGGCTCGGCACCAGAATGGTGCCGACCTCGGGTGCGGCCGGGGCGATCACGAGGTTCCCCTCGTCCCGTGTGAAGAGTTGCCCTTCGGGGCTCAGCTCGAAGCGGAGGCCGAACGAGACGTCGCCCGAGGAGTCGCAGAGCTCCATGTCCAGCACCTCGTCGTCCCCTCCGGCGTCGAGGCACAGATCCGGTTCGGCGAGGTTGCGCAGGAGCCCGCTCTCCAGATAGGTCCACCGCTGCGTACTGGAGGTCGAGCAGGGGGACAGAGTGACCTCCGCGCCGCGCTCCGGCGGCGATCCGGGTACGTCCATGCACAGGTCGGCGCCGGCGTTGCGCAGTCTGCCGCTCTCCGGGGAGACGGGAAGGCCGGTGGAGGCCGCGGGGGCCGAGGAGGACGGCGTGGGCGTGGGAAGTTGCTCTCCTGGGGCTGGTGCGGCTTCGTCGGACGAGGTTCCGGTCACGATGAGGACTGCCGCGACAGCGGCCGACCCGGCGGCGATCCCGGCGACGACGAGCTTCGTGCCTCTGCGGCCGGCACGAGGGCTTCTCTTCCTCGTCGGCCTCGGTGTCGTGCGCCCGTTCTCCGAGGGAGAGGTGTCGGCTCCGGCGGCGGCCGTGGCGACGGGCGCTGTCCGCGCAGGGCGTGCCCGGCATGCGGTCAGGTAGGGGTGTGCGCTTTCGCCGAGGAGCGCTTCCGCCAGGAGCACGCCCGGTTCACCGGCGCAGAGCCTCAGCTGCTCGGCGGTGTGTCGGCAGTAGGAACACTGGTCCAGGTGCATCTGCACCTCGGGCAACGCGGACCCCGCACTGCGGGAGGGTGCGTCGAGCAGGCGGCTGTAGTCCCGGCACTCTCTCCCGGCCGAGTTCTCGACATGCGTGCGCAGCACCGCCGATCTCCATTGCTCCCGCGCCCGGTCCAACTCGAAGGGCGGCAGGTCCCCTTCGACACCGAGCAGGGCCGCGGGGACGGCCGACGGTTCCGCTTCCACTTCCATGTGCCACAGGACGTACTGCGTGGTCCTCGGGAGCCGGAAAAAGGCGGTGTGGCTCAGGAGCCGGTTATCGGCGACCGGATGGGGTGACCTGTCGCCGTCGGTGGTCCCGGCCTGGTCGTACGACATCCCTGGGACGGAGCCCGTCTGCGAGCGCGCACGCGCGGCCTCCCGCACGGTGACGAGAAGGCGAGGGCGCAGGGCGCTGGTGGACCCGGCCTTCTGGAGTTCCCGCACCACCTGGCGGAACGCGGCGGAGGCGATCGCCCGGGAGAGCGCGGGGGAACCGGAGGCGCAGATCTCCGCGTAGTCGGAGACCGCCTGCCCATGTCGTGCGATCAGCGCGGCGACGGGAGTCGTGCCCTCGATGGTCCGGGACATTCTCAGCGCGGCGACGAGTGCGTCGTCGGACATCCCTGGAGCGGTCTCGGGGTCGGGGGCCGAGTTGGCGGGAAGCGGATGAGCGAATGGCACAGGGGGCTTTCCTTCTCCCAGGGCGTACTGGGCAACCTCATCCGAGGCGGTGCGGGTACAGCGGCAGCGCGGACCTGGCCGTGGCCGCGCGGAGAGGGGGTGTGCGGTGCCGGGTGACCGCCTCGGCGGTACCGCGCGACCGCCTTGTGGGGGTAGCGGGCAACGCCACGACCCGTCCAATCCGACAGGCCCGGTTACGGATCGTACTGAGTTGAACCACCCTGTCACACGGGGCAGATGTCCAACAAGAGGCGCCGGGACGAAGCGGAACGGATCGGCTCTCGCAGGTGGACCGAGGTGACGTCGTCCGCGGAAAGACCCGCGACGGCGGCCGGGCGCCGTTCCGCCGCCGACTCCGCGACCTACGTGAGTTCCTTCCGCATCAGCGTGCAGGTCGTCTCGTAGCGGCGCGACGACCCGTCAGGGGCTTGCTCGATCCACGAGTCCGGCCGGCGGTCGTACGCGACGTAACCCAGCCTTTCGTACAGCGCGCGAGCCCGGGGGTTGCTTTCCTCCACACCGAGCTCGGCCCGCCGCAGACCCCGGCCCCTGATCCGCCGTTCCGCCGCTTCGACGAGGAACGCGCCGATCCCGCACGACCGCAACGCGGGGTGGACCGCCAGCTGCCACAGTGTGCCGACCCCTTCCTTGACCTGGTAGTCGACACCGCCCTTCGCCACGGGGATGTCCGTCGCCGGGCAGACCGCGAGGTAGTCGACCTCGCCGGTCCGGACACGTTCCAACTGCTCGGCGACATTGGCCAGGTGGTAGTCGGACCCAGCCCACCCGCACGACGCCAGGTCCGCGTGCACCAAGTCACGGACTGACAGCCGCAACACGACATTGATCATCTGCAGTACCTCCGACGAGCCAGCATCCATGCCGATCGCCGAGGACGCAAAGCCGTTCGGGGAGACCTCTACTGTTGGACCTCTTCCGTTCGACCTCTTGCCGTACGTCCCAGCGCCACCGCCGTGAGCGTGGCGGCGCACGAGGGTCGGAGCCGGTTAGCTCTGGACGGTGAGCCGGGCCTGGTCGAACCGGTGGGCGGCGAGGTCGCCAGGGCAGATGCTCGGCAACAAGCCGGGAGTATGGCGCGTCAGTCATGACGTTCATCATTTCCGACTCCCCCGAGGCTCCTCCCGGGACGGCGGGCCCGGGCGCGGCCCGTCGTCCCGGGATTACGTAGCCCGTTACGTGGTTTCGCTGAGTGCGAGCCGTGCGGTGGGGCCATGGAAGTACCTTCGAGCGTTTGTGCCCGCGCCAGGGAGCCTCCGGACCAGAGCGCGGGCAACCCGCAGGCCTCCCGTGGGGAGCCGGGAGGCGCGGCGGGTCCTGCCGTCAGCGACGGCAGGACCCGGCAGAGGGAACCTCACCCGGGGGTGGCTCGGTTCCCGCACCCACACCATGCACCTAAACCAGCCACAGCAACAGCCCGCGGCTGAAAATCGCCAATACCCGTATCCGGGCAGCAGGAGGACGGGACCGGCTTTCGCGTGGTGGCCGATGTCGGTTGTCAGACGTCAGACCAGGACGCGGTCGGCGGCCAGCTTGCGGGGCGTGTCGGCGAGCAGGGTGCGCAGCCGTGCCGCGGGCTGCGGGACGCCCTGGTCGACCGGGGCGGCCTCTGCGGCGGGGTACCGGCGCGGAGGGCCTCCCCACCTCGGCCCAGAAGGCCCGCACGGCGTCGCGGTCGGCGGAGTACGGCAGGGCGTACGGGTCGGTCTCCGGCTCGAAGCGCCAGCTGTCGGCCAGGGCGCGCCGGCGTGACGGTGTCGAAGCCCAGCCGGCTGATCGACCACGGCCACACCGTGAACCGGTGAACAGCCGACTCGAACCCCGCAGTCGCTCGCGTTCTCACCGCACTCGCCGGCCCTTCTTTTGCCGAACCGGCAACAGCGATTGTCGGTCGGCGAAGGGTTGGGCGACCGTGGGGCACATGACCGACATCACCGCAGCAGGACCAAGCCTGTTCGACCCCCCGTCGCTCGCCGGCGACTACACCGGCGATCCGGCCGTACGAGCGGAGTGGGACAGCCGCTACGCCGACCGGCAGCAGCTGTGGAGCGGGCAGCCCAACGGCGCGCTCGTGGCCGAGACCGCCTCGCTCACACCCGGACGCGTCCTGGACGTCGGCTGCGGCGAGGGCGCCGACGCCCTCTGGCTCGCCCGCCGCGGCTGGGACGTCACCGCGCTCGAAGTCTCGGGGGTGGCGCTTGAACGCGCGGCCGGACACGCCCGCGACGCCGGCCTCACCATCCACTGGGTACACGCCGAACTCACCCGGGCCGCACTCCCGCCGGCCTCCTTCGACCTCGTCTCGGCCCAGTACCCGGCCCTCCTGCGCACCCCCGATGCCGCGGCCGAGCGAGCCCTCCTCGCCGCCGTCGCACCCGGCGGCGTACTGCTCCTCGTCCACCACGCCGGCATGGAGACCCGTCAGGGGCACGAGAACGGCTTCGATCCGGCCGACTACGTCTGGCCCTCGATGGTCACCGAACTCCTCGACGACGACTGGGAAGTGGAGGTGGACGAGCAACGTCCCCGCCTCGCACCTGACGGCGGGGCCGGCGCGCACCACACGGACGACCTCGTGCTGCGCGTACGCCGACTGCGCTGACTGACGCCGTTTGTCTTCGGGCCGTCTCAGCGCGGCACGAGTGCGCACCCACCGCCAGGGGTCCGGGTGCAGATACTCCGGCACGTGCGCGAGGGCCTGTTGCACGAGCGGTACACGGTCGAGCGGTACACGGTCGGGCGGTACACGGTCGGGCGGTGCACGCGCATCTGTACACCGGCGGGACGTGAGCGTGGGCGCTCGCGCAGCCGATGGCCGGGGGAAGGCCGCCGTCTGGGACTGATCGTCCGGGAGGGGGCCGTGGCCCGTAAACCCGGAGGCGTTCGGCGGCCAGCGTATGGGAGCTGTGACGCGATGCCGCGGATCGGCGGCCTCATCGACCGAGCCGCGGGCCCCCTGGCCGCACTGGAGAAGAACCTCACCTGAGCCCTGAGCTTGTCCGACGGCAATTTTGCCCAGCTCAACGGCCTGTTGCGGGAGTTGGTGCGTCAGCAGGAGAGCCGGAACACGAAGCCGTCGGCGTGCTTGATCGACGCGCACTGTCGGGGCGGGGTGACCGCATGGGGCCCCGCCCCGACGGGGCTCGGTCGGCCGGGCGGCGGGTTACCGGCACCCGGCAGAAGCCGGTGTCGCGTGCGATGCTGTGCGGCTCAGCCGAAGTTCACGTCGCTGCACCACATGTAGGCCTGGTCGAGGTGCGAGGCCTGCCAGATCACGAACACGATGTGGTGTCCGGTGTAGCCGGAGGTCCGGACGGGGAACGTGATGTTCTGTGCCGGGGCGAAGCGGCCGGTCTGCGTGATGAAGTCGAGGTTGCCCCAGCCCAGGGTCTGGGTCTTGGGGTTGAAGCCCTGCTTGCTCACGTAGACCTTGAAGTAGTCGGCACCGTGGGACGCCTGGTCGTACAGCTGGACCGAGAAGTTGTTGCCGATGGTGGTGGTCTTCCACGATCCGGGCTTGTCCAGGCTGGCGTTCCTCGAGAGGTTGTTGCTGCAGAGCGTCCCGTCGGGGGTCCGCGCCTGGAACTGGCCTCCGAGGCCGTCGCGGAGCGCGCTCATCCAGTTCCACATGGTGTCGGCGTTGGCCTGGAAGGCCTGCCAGCACATGGGGTCCTGGGTCTGCATGGCCGGGTTCGTGTGGTTGTTGCCCCACGTCTTCCAGCACTGGTACGCGCGGGTGGCGGGGCCGACGACGGTGCCGTGGGCCTGGGCGGGGGTCGACCAGGCGAGGGCGCCGACGGTCACGGCGAAGAGCATGACGAGCGCCTGGAGAGACCGGCGGAGGGACGCCTGCGAACGCCCGGTTAACGGACTTTTGTTGCGCATGTGGGGGGACTCCTTCCAGTTGCAAGGCTGTTATGGGAGCGCTCCCAAAGCTAGGACTTCTGAGTGAGATGTCAATGAAACAAACGGAGTTGATTACAGGGGCGGGCGGCGAGCAGGGACCCTGCCGTGATCCGGGGGCCAGGATTGCTCGTGGGACCGGTAACGAGGATGCCCAGGAGAAAATTGCAGGAGAAAACGACCTCTGAGCCATTGACCCCGAGCCCCGAGCCCTGAGCCCTGAGTCATGAGTCATAAGCCCAGGGCCCAGGCCGGTCGGCGCGCCGCTGATGCCCTGGATCTCGTTCCTCAGCTCGCCGATGCGCAGCGGACGCGGCTCGGGAGCTGTCCCTCCGAGCAGGGGCCGACGTGCTTGCGCGGTCGCGAGTGCCGCGCAAGCACGTCGTATGTCAGCCTCAGGCCGGCTTCCCGGTGGTGCGACCGCGGGTCAGGAGGACTGCGCGGTCTGGTAGAGGTTCTGCGCGTCGGTGCCGAAGTACGGCCCGTACATGCGGTTGGGCAGGAAGTTGTACTTGAAGCTGTTCACCGACGACAGCAGGCCGGTACCCGTGGCCTCGTTGAACTGGGTGAACCAGGGGCCTCCGCTGGAGCCGCCGGTCATGTTGCAGTTCATGCCGTGGTCGTTGGAGAGCAGGAAGTCACGGTTGGTGGTGCCGCTGCAGTAGATGAACTTCTCCCCGTCGTACGGAGAGGCGGCGGGGAAGCCGAAGGCGTACATCGCCCGGTTGTAGCCGGTGTTGAAGGCCAGCCCCTGCCCGCCGACGACATCCGTCAGCAGTTTCCCGTCCAGCGGGGCGACGACGGCCGCGCCGATGTCGTAGTTGATGTCCTCGCTCGCGGTCCACTGCGGGGTGGCCAGCGTCTTCGTCGCACTCCATCTGCCGTACGGTGCCTGCCCGTCGTGGTAGCCGGGCACGAAGACCCAGTTGGTGTGCCAGGAGCCCTCCAGCTTCACGCAGTGCCCGGCGGTGATGACGGTGCTCTTGTTGGAGCTGGTGACGGCGTTGCCGGAACACGAGGCCGTGCGCCCCTGGTAGGTGAAGAACACCCGCCCGGCCGTGGACACCACGGCTCCGCCCCCGCTCCAGGCACCACCGCTGTTGGGGAAGGCCAGCACTCCGACCTCGTTCAGAGTGCCCGGGAGGGTCGGGGCGACCGTCTTCGCCTTGCCCTTGGCAAGGGAGGGGGCCTTCACCTGGGCCCGGTCCACGGTCGGCAGGTCCAACGGCGTTGCCTGGCGCATCCGTTCGGCGGTCCAGAACGAGGCGGGGTCGGCCGCGGCCGTGGCCGCCCCGGCCGGCGAAGCGAACACGCCGGTGCCGAGCAGCGCGGCGGCGCCGAGCAGCGCCGCGAAGACGGGGCGGGACCTGCGCGGGGAGCGGGAGGGGCGGGACGAGCGGCGTATGTCTCTCACGCGTACTCCTTGTGCGGTGGGGGACGAGGACGAACTCGCGCAACGCAGAGTGCCATCCCACCCGCCGCTTGGACAGGTACACGTCACAATGGGGCGCAAATTCATCCCCTGGGCCGGTTCGGACGAGAGCCCCGCCCCGGCGGACCGTTTTTGACCACCTCTTGAACATTGCCGCGTTCCCGTGCGTACCTCTCGCTGCGTGCCGTGCCAGCCGCAACAGGTGTCCACTCCTACCGACCTGGAGGAATCACTCTCTACCCGACCGGGAGAACACATGCATGCGAACCGACACGCCGTGTCCACGCGGACGTCGAGGCGGACCCTCACGATCATCGCGGCCGTGTGCGCCGTGATAGCCGCCGCCGTCATCGCGATCAGGGCGGGCGGTGACGAAGCCTCGGCCAACCCGACGATCGCGGGCCAGGCCCAGCACGCCGGCGGCCATGTCACCACCGGAGGCGCCGGACAGGCGGCGACCGGCCAGGGTGGCGCCGACCTGACCGTGACGGAAGTGGACCGCGAGTTCCTCGTGAAGGTACGCCAAGCCGGCCTCTGGGAGATCCCGGCCGGACGGCTCGCCCAGACCCACGCCTCCAACGAGGCCGTCAAGCGGGCCGGGGACCACCTGATCGACGGGCACAGCAAACTGGACCAACTCGTGCGCGAGGACGCCGAGATCCTCGGCGTGGACATCCCCAACGAGGCCACCGAGGAACAGCAGCAGTGGGTCCGGGATCTGGAGAACGCGCAGGGCGAGGAGTTCGACAAGCTCTTCGCCAACGTCCTGCGCGCGTCCCACGGCAAGATCTTCGCCACGATCGGTGAGGTCCGGGCCGCCACCCAGAACGACCTCATCCGCCGCCACGCCCGTCAGGCCAACCAGACCGTCCTGGACCACATGGAGGTCCTGGAGGACACCGGGCTCGTCGACGCCTCCACCTTCCAGGAGGTCGAGAAGGACGTCGCCCCCAAGTAGGGGACACGACGGCCGACCTGCCGGTGTCGGTGCCAGTGCCAGTGCCGGTCTCAGTCTCGGTGCTGGTGCTGGTGCCGGTGCCGGGCAAGCAGCCGATCGGGGGTGGCGAGGCGACGCGCACGTCCCCCGTACGGCCTCCTCGCGCCCCCGCACGGCATCCTCGCGTGCGCCCCGCCCGCTCCGACAGCCTCCTCGCCGCCCCCTCCTCAAAGGGGCGGCGACAAAAGGCGGTTCGAACGATCCGCAGCAGGCGAACGATCCGAACGGCCGGGCCACTGGCGGCAACCTTTGCACTGTGCAATGATCGAGCGGGGGAGCTGAGCCGACGGTCGGCCGCTACTTGGCGCCCGGGAGTGACACCGGCACGGTTACGCGGCGGCAGCACGCCGACCGTCGGCGGAGCCCCCTCCCCCGGTGACCTCGCGGAGCTCCTGGCCGTCGAGTGTGCGTCCGGGCGCGGGGAACGCAGTCGTCGCTCATCGCTGGTCACCCCGGTCGTACCCCGCGCCCGCCCCTGAGACAGGGCCCGGCCGCGCAGTGGGGCGCCCGGTCCGCTTCGGACTGCCTTCCTGCGTGACGAGATCGGGTACCCAGGCTCGGACGATTCCCACGCTCTGCCAGGGCGCCACGCAGGTGAGGGGCGGACACCGGTCGTGCGGTGCCCGCCCCTCAGTTGTTCCTCCCGCTCCGCTCACTCCACGGTGGGGAACTCGCCCGCGAACGCGCCGGCCATCCGCAGCCAGGGCTCCGCCTCGCCCCGGCGTCCCTGGCGCTGCAGGGTGCGTCCGAGCATCAGGTGGGCGTAGTGCTCCACCGGATCGCGCTCGACGATCACCCGCAACTGGTCCTCCGCCCGCCGCAGTTGCGCGGAGTGGTAGTAGGCGCGGGCCAGCAGCAGACGGGGGCCGGTCTGCTCCGGAACCTCCTCGACCACGTCGACGAGCAGCTTCGCGGCACCGATGTAATCGCGCGCGTCGAACAGCAGTCGGGCCCGCTCCCACCGCTCGGCCGTGGTCTCCTCGTGCGGCACTCCGACGCCGTTGTCGAACAGGTGCAGCGCACTGGCCCAACGGTCGGGCGCCACCCCGCCGGTGGCCGGGTAGGCGTTGAAGTTGTCGGTCATGGTTCCCTTCCTCCTTCTCCCGGGCCCTTCTCCATACGGTCCGGAGCGCGGCCGACCGATGCTCGAACGGGTACGACGGACGCTTCGTGGCCGCCCGTGAGTGCCGGGGACGCCCTTGCAGCAAGCCCTCACGCCTGGTTATTCCTCCCGCTCACCACGAGCTCACGTTTCCAGCTGCTCGATCACATGGCAGGACACGCTGGCTGGCGTCTGGAGCTCGTGCGGCCCTCGGGGGTGATGGCCACGCACGCACCGCGGCCACCCTCCTGCCGCAGCTCGACCAGCAACTTCACCTCCGCCTCGTACGCGGTGGCCCGGACCGATGCTTGCTCCCGGGCCGCCGCGCGCGTGGGGTCAGGTCGTCCTCGGGCGGGCCGGGCCGTCGAAGACCAGTTCCAGCCTGGTGAAGCGCCGCAACACCGCCCCCGCCTGGAGTTCGGGCTCGAAGCCGGGCTTGATCCGGAGGTTGGGCAGTCGGCTGTACAGCTTCGAGGCGGCCACCTGTATCTGCAGCCGGGCCATGTTCATACCGACGCAGAAGTGGATGCCCTGACCGAACGCCAGGTCCGCCGGCAGGTTCGCCCAGTCTCGCTCGATGATGAACTCGTCCGGCCGGTCATAGATCAGCGGGTCGTGTGTCCCGGAGCTGATGAGAGCGAAGACCTTCTCCCCCCGCTCGATGTCGACGTCCCCGAGCCTGGTGGGCTTCGTGCACGTGCGCCACAGACCCGAGATGGGCGGCTCGTACCGGAGGGACTCCGCCGCCAGAGAGCGCGACAACCCCTCGATGTCGGACAGGAACCGGGCCTTCTGGTCGGGGTGGCGGTCCAGCAGATAGGCGGTGTTGCCGATCGCGCCGATCGTCGTGCCGATCCCCGCCGCGTTCAGCAACTGGATGCAGGCCGCGATCTCCTCCACCTCGAAGTAGTCGCCGTCCACCTGGGCGAAGCAGAGCTGGGTGATCAGGTCGTCACTGCCCGGCCCGGCCGCGCGCTTCGCCTGGACCATCTCGATGAGGTGGTCCAGCCATTCGGTGATGTCACTGTTGTACCCGGGTTCCGCATGCCCGTCGAGGGTGGCCGTGAACAGTTCTTCCATCTCCTGCGCCGACCGCGCGTAGGCCTCGCGCTCGTCCTCCGGGATACCCAGCAGCTCGGTGACATGACCGGCGGCCATCGGAGCCGCGAAGTCTGCGTACACCTCGAACGATCCCCGCTCGGCGAGCTTGTCGACGATGTCGTCAGCGAAGCGTTCGGTGAAGGGGCGCATCTTCTCGATCCGGGACGCCGACAACGCCTTGACAAGCAGCTTCCGCTGGCGGGTGTGGCGCGGCGGATCGGACCAGCCGAGCACCTGCTGTTCGATCGGCAGCGGCTCCTTGAGCGGCCAGACGTTGCCGGACGCGTTGGAGAACGACTGGTACCCGGCCAGTACGGCCTTGACGCTCTCGTAGGTGGAGACCTGCACCGCGTTCAGCTCGGCGTTGCGGGCGACGGGACAGCGGGCCCGGTCATGCGCGAACTCCTCCCAGGGCTCGGTCGCCTTCGCCGAGTAGGGCCTGAACCGCGGCTCCACGTCCTCGACCGGCGCTTCGGTGGGCCGACTGCTCATGTCGCTCTTCCTCTCAGTCGTCTTCGCTCGTGGTGAAGTCGATCGCAGGCCAGGGGTAGGCGGCCTCGGCGTCCCCCAGTCGCCGGTCGTGGTCCTGGGCGGCCGGGTCCCGGTGGTCGCCCGGCAGCGGCCGGAACCACTGCACGGGTTGTGGTCGACCGAGAGCAGGGTGCCGTGCCGGCTTCGTCCGGTCGCGCCCATGCATCGGCCCCGGGACACAGGGGTGGCCAGTGAGTCGTTCGTGATGGCGTGCGGCGCGTAGTACCGGGCTGCCTGGCAAGGAATGTGAGGGACAGTCGGGTCACTCCTCAGGTCGACTCCGGCTGGTGCGGCGGGTCTTCTCCTAGGCTGCGCGTTTCGAGCGTGTCCCTGACCGCCGCGCTCCGCCTCCGCCTGTGCCGCTCTGTGGCACGCCGAGATGACAGGGAAATGCTCAAGGACACCTCCTGGTAACGGCCCGGCAGTGAGTTGTCCGTCCGAAGGCGGCAGTGGAGCCGATGCGGCGTCGGTTCTCGATCACTGTCCTGTCGGTTCCGGGCCGACCGGTCCTCCCCCCCCCAACCCCCCAACCCACCTCGCCCCCGTTCCCGCCCCCCATCAGCTGCCGACCACAGGACTTCCGGTGCGGAAGTCCGTCGCGTCCGCCCCCGCGTGCGGACGCGGCGCCGCACCCGTACGTCCCCCGACTCCTCGCGGTTTCCCATCCGGCCCGACGCACTCGGCCCGGAGTGGTGAACCTGATCCACCTCGACACGTCACGGGATGGCATATGAAAGAGATCGTCGACGCACTCCTCTCGGAGGAGATCACATCGCGAGATGTGGCCGGTCTGCGCCTGCCGGAGTACTACCGGGGCAATGTGGTGCGCCGGGAGGACACCTCGATGTTCGAGGGCCTGGAGTCGAGGGAGAAGGATCCTCGCAAGTCCCTGCAGGTGCAGGAGGTGCCGACGCCGGAGCCGGGTCCTGGCGAGGCCCTGGTCGCCGTGATGGCGAGTGCGATCAACTACAACACGGTATGGTCCTCGATCTTCGAGCCGCTGCCCACCTTCGGCTTCCTGGAGCGCTACGGACGCCTCAGTGACATCACCAGACGCCACGACCAGCCCTACCACGTGCTGGGATCCGACCTGGCGGGCGTGGTGCTGCGCACCGGGCCCGGTGTCAACCGGTGGCGACCGGGTGACCGGGTGGTGGCCCACTGTCTGTCCGTGGAGTTGGAGAGCCCCGAGGGTCATGGCGACACGATGCTGGACCCCGAGCAGCGGATCTGGGGATTCGAGACCAACTTCGGGGGCCTAGCCGAGCTGGCGCTGGTGAAGTCCAACCAGCTGATGCCCAAGCCGGAGCACCTGACCTGGGAGGAGGCTGCGGCTCCGGGCCTGGTCAACTCCACCGCGTACCGGCAGCTGGTCTCCCGCAACGGGGCGCAGCTGAAGCAGGGCGACAATGTGCTGATCTGGGGGGCGAGCGGCGGACTCGGCTCGTACGCCACCCAACTGGCGCTCGCCGGGGGAGCCAACCCCGTCTGTGTCGTCTCCAGCGCGCAGAAGGCGGACATCTGCCGTGCGATGGGTGCCGAGGCGGTCATCGACCGGAGCGCGGAGGGCTACCGGTTCTGGAAGGACGAACGGACCCAGGACCCCAGGGAGTGGAAGCGGTTCGGCAAGCGCATCCGGGAGCTCACCGGCGGCGAGGACGTCGACATCGTCTTCGAGCATCCGGGCCGGGAGACGTTCGGCGCCTCGGTGTATGTGACGAGGAAGGGCGGCACGGTGGTCACCTGCGCTTCCACATCCGGATTCGTGCACGAGTACGACAACCGCTATCTGTGGATGTCGCTGAAACGCATCGTCGGCTCACACTTCGCCAACTACCGCGAGGCCTGGGAGGCCAACCGGCTCGTCGCCAAGGGCAGGATCCACCCGACGCTGTCGAAGGTCTACCCACTGGAGCAGGCCGGGCAGGCGGCCTACGAGGTCCACGCCAACCTCCACCAGGGCAAGGTCGGCATCCTCTGCATGGCCCCGGAGGAAGGGCTCGGTGTGCGCGACCACGTACTGCGCACGAAGCACCTCGGAGCCATCAACCGCTTCCGCGAGCGGAAGGTGTGAGGAGACGTCATGACCACCGATCCACCGCCCCTCACGGGCATCGTCGGTCTCGGCACGGTGGGCGAGGCATTCCTTCGGCTGGCGCATCGGGCCGGTCATCGCATCGTGGCCGTCGACAGCGACCTCGGCGTCCTCGCACGGGTCGGCAACCGCCTCAAGTCGCTGACCGCGGCGACGCCGGAGCAGGACGGCAGGGCGGCGACCACCGAGGCGCAGGTCGTCCTCACGGACGACCTGGCGGAGATCGCGGACGCCACCGTGGTGATCGAGGCCGTACCCGAGGACCCGGCCGTGAAGATCGATGTGCTGCGTCGTATCGGCGGGATCACGCGGGCCCCGGTCCTCACGACGACCGCCTCGCTCTCCGTCCCCCGACTCGCCATCGTCTCCGGCCGGCCGGAGACGATCTCAGGTCTGCGTTTCCTCGTCCCTCCCGGTCCCGGGGGCACGGTGGAGCCGGCTCCCACCGCCCTGACCTCCCAAGCCACCGTAGGCGCCGTCGACGCGCTGATCACCGCACTCGACCTGACGCCGGTCGAGATCGGCGCCGGACCGGCGGAGGACGCCACCGCACTCGTGATGGCCTACCTCAACCGGTCCGTGGCCTTCCTCGACGCCGGGCATTCCAGCCGCGACGACATCGACACCGCGATGCGACTGGGCTGCGGTCTGCCGGACGGGCCGCTGCAACTGCTGGACACCATCGGCCTGGACACGGCCCACGCGACCCTGACGCGACTTCATCGGAAGACGGGTGACGCCTCCTTCGCGCCCGCCCCGCTGTTGACGAGCCTGGTCGACTCCGGCCGCCTCGGGCGCAAGACCGGCGACGGGTTCTACACCTACGACAACGAGGGCGCCGCGTCCCCGGACGGGCTCGTGGACCGCCCCGCCGCCGCCCGTCGCCCGCTGCGTACGGTCGCCGTCCTGGGCTCCGGTGTCATGGCCCGCGGTATCGCGGAGGTCACGGCGACCGCGGGTCATCCGACCGTGCTGGTGGCGCGTGGTCCAAAGAAGGCCGATGCCGCCCTCGCGGCGATCTCCGAGTCCCTGACCCGTGCCGTTCGCCGGGGCAGGATCTCGGCTCAGCGGAAATCGGCGGCCCTGCGGCTGCTCACCCCCGCCACGGCGGTGGAAGCGGTCGCGGAGTGCGATCTGGTCATCGAGGCGGTGGTGGAGGACCTCGACGTCAAGCGCGGCCTCTTCGCCCGGCTGGGCACGTTCGCCGCAGCAGGAGCCGTTCTGGCGACCACCACGTCCAGCCTGTCCGTAACGGCCTGCGCGGAAGCCTCCGGGCGGCCCGCCGATGTCGTCGGCATGCACTTCTTCAATCCCGCGCCCGCACTACGCCTCGTCGAACTGGTCCGCACCGACCGTACCTCCGACGATGTGTTCGCCGACGCCCGCGCCTTCGCCGTCGCGCTGGGGAGGACCCCGGTCACCTGCCCCGATCGCGCCGGCTTCATCGTCAACGGTCTGCTCTTCCCCTACCTCGGCGCCGCCGTCGAACTCCTCCGACGCCCCGGCACCGACATCGAGGCCACGGACACCGCCGTCCAGAACGGCTACGGCTACCCCATGGGCCCCTTCGCCCTCCTCGACACCATCGGTCTCGACGTCGCCCTCGCCATCCAGCACCACCTGTACGACCGACTCGCCCGCCCGGAGCAGAAACCGGCACAGCTCCTCGAAGCCCTCGTCGCCACCGGCGCCCTCGGCCGCAAGAACAACAGGGGCGTCCGCACCGCGGGCAGGGGCAGGCCCTCCACGTTCTGACCCCCTCCCGTTGACGTACCGCCCCGGGGGCCGGGGTGCCAGAGTGTGCCCCTTGTGCCGTGCCACGGGGTGGCACACGGCCTCTTTCCCCCTCGGCCGCAGCACTACAGTCCCCGCAGTCCCCCCCTCGCATGTGTCCTGGATCACTGAGCCCCTGGGCCTGATCGGAAGCGAGCCGCTCCATGTCCGAGACCGACAGCAGAGTCGAACCGGTCACCGTCACCGCCACCAGCACAGCCGCCGCACAGAAGTCCACCGCCTCACGGGTCGCCGTGGCGAGCCTCGTGGGCACGATCATCGAGTACTACGACTTCGCCGTGTACGGCACGGCCGCCGCCCTCGTCCTCGGCCCTGCCTTCTTCCCTTCCGGCAACGCCACGGTGTCCACACTGGCGGCCTTCCTCACCGTCGCCGCCGCGTTCGTGGCCCGGCCGATCGGTGTGGTGGTGTTCGGCAGCATCGGCGACCGACTCGGCCGTAAGCGTGCCCTGTTCCTCTCCCTGGTCCTGATGGGTGTGGCGACGGTCGGCGTCGGACTCCTGCCCACGTACGAGACCGCCGGGCTCGCCGCGCCCGTGCTCCTGGTCGCCCTACGGCTGCTGCAGGGCGTCAGCATGGGCGGCGAGTGGGGCGGAGCGGTGCTGTTGGCCGCCGAGCACGCGCCTGCGGGTCGCCGCGCGCTGTACGCGTCGTTCCCGCAGGCCGGCCCACCGCTCGGTTTCCTGCTGTCGAGCGCCGTGATCCTGCCGACGCTGGCGATCGTCGGCAAGGACGGCTTCGCCGAGTGGGCCTGGCGCATCCCGTTCCTGCTGAGCACGGTCCTGATCGTGGTCGGCCTGTGGGTCCGGGCCCGGATCACCGAGTCCCCCGTGTTCGAGGAGAGGTCCACGGACGAGGCTCCCGTGGCCCGCTTCCCGCTCGCCGCCCTGCTCAGGGAGTACCCCGGCAAACTTCTCCTCGGCGTGGGCGCGGCGCTCGGCGGCGCGGCGACGTACTACCTGGCGACCGTCTACAGCCTCTCCTACGGGCCGGCCGCGCTCGGTATCCCGCAGCCCACGATGCTGACCGCCGCGAGCATCGCCGCCGCGGCCGATGTGATCGTCACCATCCCGGTGGCGATCATGGCGGACCGGATCGGCAGGAGACCGGTGATGCTGGCCGGCGCGGCGGGGAGCGTCCTGTGGGCCCTGCCCATGTTCGGTTCCCTGCAGACCCGTGACGGTGTCCTGATCACCCTGGCCTTCGCCGTCGGACTCGTGCTGTTCGTCATGATGTTCGCGCCGATGGCCGCGTTCCTGCCGGAGCTGTTCCCGGCCCGGATGCGCTACACCGGAGCCTCGGCGACCTTCATCCTCGCCGTCACCCTCGGTGGCGGTTTCGCCCCGCTGGTCGCCACCTGGCTGACCTCGCACTGGCAGTCGCCACTCGTCCTCGGCCTCTACGCCGGCGCGCTGTGCCTGATCAGCTTCGGCTGCATCCTGGCGCTGCCCGAGACCCGGGACAAGGACTTCAGCCTGTGACGCCCGCCGCCCGAACCCCCTCGGGCCGACCGTCGTGCCGTCCCGGCAGGGCGATGCCGCGGCGCGGTGCCGGGCCGCACACCGGCACCCCCTGCTCCTGACCCAGCCACCCGCTCGGCGCTGACATGACGGCGCCGAGCCGGGCCCGCAGGACGAGCGATACACCGGAGGCAGTATGAACGACGACATCGACACCGTTCTCGACACTCCGATCGGGGACTGTCCCGATCCCGGCGAGTTCGTCCGGGCGGCGATGCGTTGGCACTTCGACCCCAGGACCGGTTCGCCGTTCTGGTTGGCGCGGGCGAGGACACTCGACTTCGACCCGCTCACCGATGTGAAGGGCGTCGACGATCTGGCGCTGTTCCCGAACGTGTGCGACGAACTGCGCGACGTACGCATCGAGGATCTCGTTCCCCGCGGCTACGGCGAGCGGCCGGACATCCGCGGGATCTTCGAGAGCGGTGGCACCACCGGCCGGCCCAAGCGTGTGGTCCTGCTGCAGGACTGGTTCCTCAAGTCGCAGGAATGGCTCGGCGCGACCCTGGACGCGCACGGCGTGCCGAGGGACACGAACTGGCTGTCGATGTTCCCCACCGGGCCGCACATGGGCGGCTACGCGTACACCCAGCTGGCCGTAGGACGGGGCGGCAACGTCCTCTCCATAGACATGGACCCGCGCTGGGTCAAGCAGCTCATCGCCGCCGACCGCGACGAGGACGCCCGCGCCTACTCCGCCCATCTGCTCGACCAGGCCCGGTACCTGCTGCGTGGTCAGGACGTCGGCGTTCTCGCCATCACCCCGCCGGTCCTCGAACGCCTCGCCGCGGACGACGAGCTGACCGAGCTGGTGCGCGCCAAGGTCAAGGCGATCGTCTGGGCGGGCGCGCACATGGACGTCAACACCCGTGACCTGCTGGGCCGCGAGGTGTTCCCCGATGTCGCGCTGGTCGGCTTCTTCGGCAGCACGATGATGCTGCACAGCTGCGGCCAGCGGGTCACCGAGGCCCAAGACGACTCCGGCGCCTGCGTCTTCGACCCGCCGGCCCCGTACATCACCTTCCGGGTCGTCGACCCGGACAGCGGGGAACCCGTCGCCCACGGAACCCGAGGCCGGGTCGTCGTCAACCATGTCAGCCGGAGCTTCCTCCTCCCCAACAACCTCGACCGCGACATGGCCACCCGGGTACCGGGGCTGCCGGGGCAGGTGGGTGACTCCGTGGCGGATGTGACCCCGGTCCGGGTCTTCGACGGGGAGGCCGTCATCGAGGGGGTCTATTAGTGAGCGTCAAGAGCGATCTCATCCGGCTCGACGCCCTGGGCCCGAGCGGCCCGTACCGGTCGAGGAACATCCAGACCGTCCACGACATCCACGGCACGCCGTGCGCCGAACTGAGCCTGGTTCCCCCGCTCTTCGTCACCAGGACGATGACGGCACTGCGCAAGGCCGACCCGCTGCCGCTGGAGCAGCGCCTGGACGCCATCGCCAGGGCGGGCCGGGCCTTCGCCACCGAGACCGTCGGCGGACTGTCCGTCTCGGAGTACCAGCACGCGGTGTGCCGGGTCTCGGGCCTGCCCTGGGCCACGACGGAGGCGGCCCTCGACTACACCGTGCGGTACACCGACCGCGCGTATCTGAGCTCCCAGCTGGCCCGTCCCGTCGGGGCGGTCAACGACTGGCGCGACCCGCGCACCCGGCACGGCAGCGGTGTGTGGGCGCGGCGCGGCGAGGTGTTCGCCGTCCACGCCCCCGGCAACACCCCGAGCGCCCACACCCTGTGGCTGCAGTCCCTCGCCCTCGGCTACCGGGTGGTGGTCCGGCCGTCGAGCCGCGAGCCGTTCAGCTCGCACCGGTGGATCACCGCACTGCGCGACGCCGGCTTCGGCGCCGACCGCGTCGCGCTGCTGCCGACCGACTACGCCACGGCCGACGACGTCGTACGCGGCGCGGATCTGTCGATGGTGTACGGCGGTGAGGAGGTGGTGCGCAAGTACGGCTCGACGGCGACGGTGCTGCCGCAGGGTCCGGGCCGGTCGAAGTTCCTCGTGACCAAGGACGCCGACTGGAGGTCGTACCTGGACGCCATCGTCTCCTCGGTCGCCGGCCACGCCGGGACCGCGTGCATCAACACCAGCACGGTGTTCGTCGAGGGCGACCCGGCGCCGGTGGCGCGGGCGATCGCCGAGCGGCTCGCCGTGCTGCCCAGTCTGCCGCCGCAGGACCCCAAGGCGGTCCTGCCGGTGAAGCCGCTGGACGAGGCCCGCAGGATCGAGAAGTACATGCTGGCCAAGGCAGCCGGCACCACCCCGTGGCTGGGCGGCGACGGGATCGTCGACGATCTCGGGGACGGCACCGCGGTTCTGCGGCCCGCCGTGCACCAACTGCCGCGCCCCGATGCGCCGCAGAGCCGTGTCGAACTGCGCTTCCCCTGTGTGTGGGTGGCGCCGTGGAGCCCGCAGGCCGGGGTCGCGCCGTTCCGGGACACCGTGGTGCTCACCGCCGTCACCGATGACGAGGCCCTGGTGGACCGGCTGTTCGCCGAGCCCAGCATCTCCAACGTCTACCTCGGCGACCATCCCACGCACTGGCTGCCGCCCGGCATCCCGCACGACGACTTTCTCGAGACGTTCCTGATGCGCACGAAGGCCTGCATCCGCTGACCGTCCGGCCGGTCCGAACAGAGGGCCTTCGCTCGGGCGCCAGGAGCGAGGGCCCTCACGCATGCGGGCCGGCCCCGCAGGACACCCGCAGCTGCTCCAGAACACGCCCACTCATCAGGGAAGTGACCTCAGTGCCCCATCCGGAACCCACCCCTCGCATGCTCATCGGCGGCCGGCTCGTAGGCGCCGAGGGCGACCCGCTCGACGTGCTGAACCCCGCGACCGAGGCGATCGCCGGCCGTGCCCCCGACGCCACCGACGGCCAGCTCGATGCCGCCGTCTCGGCCGCCCGACACGCCTTCGCCGCCTGGAGCACCACCTCCCTGGACGAGCGGCGGGCCGTGCTGACCGCCTGCGCGGCCACCGTCCGCGAGCACCTGGAGGAACTCGCCGCCCTGCTCACCACCGAGCAGGGCAAGCCGCTGGCCGACGCACGTGTCGAGATCGCGGTCTTCGCCGACTGGCTCGACGGGCATGTGGCCCTGGACTTCCACGACGACGAGGTCATCGAGACCGAGACCCGTCGCATCCGGGTGCGTCGCGTACCGCTCGGCGTCGTCGTCGGCATCGTGCCGTGGAACTACCCGGTCGTCATCGCCGCCAAGAAGATCGCCCCCGCGCTGCTCGCCGGCAACACGCTTGTCCTCAAGCCCTCGCCGTACACGCCGCTCACCACCCTGCGCATCGGCGAGCTGCTGGCCGACGTCGTACCGGCCGGCGTCCTCAACATCGTCAGCGGCGGGGACGGTCTCGGCCCGAGACTCACCGGGCACCCGGGTATCCGCAAGATCGCCTTCGTCGGCTCCACCGCGACCGGCCGCAAGGTCATGGCGTCCGCCGCCGGTACCCTCTCCCGCGTCACTCTGGAGCTGGGCGGCAACGACCCCGCGATCGTGCTGCCCGACGTGGACGTGGACGAGGTCGCGGTCCGCGTCTTCTGGACCTGCTTCGCCAACAGCGGCCAGATCTGCATCGCCGCCAAGCGGGTCTACGTCCACGAGGACATCTACGACGCGTTCGCGGAACGCTTCGCCGAACTCGCCCGCACCGTCAAGGTCGGCAACGGCCTGGAGGACGGCGTCCGGTTGGGCCCCCTGCAGAACCGCGCGCAGTACGAGCGGGTCGTCGGCCTGGTCAAGGAGACCATCGGCTCCGGCGCCGCACTGCTGGTCGAGGGCGCGATCCCGGACGGGCCCGGCTACTTCGTGCACCCGACCGTGGTGGACGACCCCGCCGACGACTCGGCGGTCGTCACCCAGGAGCCGTTCGGCCCGATCGTGCCCCTGCTGCGGTTCCGGGACGTCGACGAGGTGGTCCGCCGCGCCAACGACTGCGAGTACGGGCTCGCCGGCACCGTCTGGAGCCGTGACCTCGCGGTGGCCGAGGAACTGGCGGCGCGGCTGGAGGTCGGTACCGTCTGGATCAACCAGGAGGCGATACCGACCCCGGACGTGCCCTTCGGCGGCCGCAAGTCCTCCGGCCTCGGCGTCGAGAACGGAGTGGAAGGCGTGCTGGAGCACACCGACACCCAGGTGCTGTCCGTCCGCAAGGAATGAGTCCGCGCCGGGCAGGCGTGCGAACAGAGCACGCCACACCGTTGACGTACGGTCCGGGCCCCGGGGCTCAGTCCCCCGGGGCCCGGTCTCAGTCGCCCCAGCGCAGCAGGGTCGTCCCCACCGTCATACCGCCGCCGAACCCGGCGAGCAGCACCAACTCGTCGTCCACCGGGCCGTCGGGGCCGTGCCGAGCGTGGTCCAGCGCCAGCGGGACGGAGGCAGCGCCGGTGTTGCCGTGCCGGTCCACCGGCAGATGGGTGCGGGCCGCCCCCAGGCCGAGCCGCCCGAGGACCGACCGCAGCATCTCCCCGTTGGCCTGATGCGGCACGAAGTGCGCCACGTCGTCGGCCGCCACCCCGAACGCGTCGAGGCAGCCCGCGATCGCGTCCGGCAGTGCCCGCTCCACGAACTCCCGTACCGCGCGCCCCTGCATACGGAAGAAGTGGTCGCCCTGGGCCAGAGTCCTCTGCGAGGCAGGAGCCCTGCTGCCGCCCGCGGTGACACCGATCAAGTCGTGCAGATGCGCGTCGGTGCGGATTCCCATGCCGAGGATCCCCCGGCCCTCGCGCACCGGCCCCACCACCACGGCGCCCGCCCCGTCGCCGAACAGCGGCGCCGTCCTGCGGTCGCCCCGGTCGATGATCCGCGAGTACACCTCGGTGCCGACGACCAGCGCCAGCCTGCGGCCGCCGTCCGCCTCTGGTCCGGCCAGCAGCCGGGTCCCCATGTGCAGCGCGGCGATGAACCCGGAGCACACGGCGTTGACGTCGAACGCGGCGACACGCCGGGCGCCCAGCCGGTGCGCCACGATGGCGGCGGTGGCCGGCTGGGGGTGGTCGGGCGTGGAGGTGGCCACGACGATCCACGCCACGTCGTCCGGTACCGTACCCGCGTCGGCCAGGGCGCGTGCCGCGGCCTCCACGGCCAGGTCGGAGGCCGCCTCGTGGTCGGCGGCGTACCGTCGTTCGACGATCCCGGTCTTCCGCTCGATCCACTCGGCGCTCACTCCGGCCCGCTCCGCCACGGTCGCGTTGGTGACGATCCGGTCGGGGAGGTACGAGCCGGTGCCGAGGATGCCCAGTGCGCCCAGGGCGGGCGCGTAGACGGTCCCGCGCACGGGGTGGTCGCCGGGGTGTGCGGTCATGATGTCCTCCGTCGGTACCGCCGGGCGTCAGGTGCGGCCACTGGCCGCGACGAGGGCCGCGAGGTCGTCCGCGTGGGTCAGATAGCGGCCGGTGAGTACGTCGCCCTCGCCGCCGATGAGCCGCAGCAGGTTGGCGACGGCCTCGGCGACCGGGGTGTACTTGCCGTCCTGGCGCTGTGCGTCGAGCCAGGAGTCGATACGGCGCCGCCACGGGTCGTCGCTCTGCCGTGGCACGGCCTCGGCCGCCCCGAGGCCGACATCGACGAAACCCGGGTGGTAGCTGAACACGTTGATCCCGTGCGGCAGGAGTTCGATGGCCATGTTCTCGGTGAGCTTGTTCACGGCCGCCTTGGACACCGAGTAGGCGCTGACGTGCGGCCAGCGGGTGTGGCCCGCGTTGCTGGAGATGGTGACGACCCTCCCCCGGCCACGCTCGATCATGCCCGGCAGCACCGCCCTGCACGCCGCCAGCGCACCGCCCAGGTTGACCGCCATGGCGTGCCACCATGCGGTCGGGTCGTTCTCCCAGGCGGGGCCGACCGGTCCGGGCACGCCGGCGTTGTTGACCAGCACGTCGATCCCGCCGAGCCGTTCGGTGGCCAGCTCGACGGCCTCGGTCAGTTCGGCGTCGACGGTGACATCGGCGACGGCCGTGACGACCTCGGGGCCCCGGTCGAGACCGTCGGCGGCCCTGGGCAGCGAGTCGGCGTCGCGGGTGGTCAGCACCAGCTGCCCGCCCGCCGTGTGCACGGCCTCGGCGATGGCCCGGCCGAGGCCACCGGCCGCACCGGTCACCATGACCCGAAGTCCGGTCAGGTCCGTCGTGGGTGAGGACATCACAACCTCCATGGACATCAGAGGGATCGAGGGAATCTCTGGGGCTGCGCCGGGGCCTCGGCATGACCGCACCGCGGGATGCCCGTCCGCGCCGGGGCCTCGCCGGCCGCTGGGTCAGGTGCCCGTCTCCGCCAGGGCGTCCAGTGCCCCGTGGAGGTGGTCGGCGAGCAACTTCGGTGTGGGGTGGTCGAAGACGAGGGTGGCGGGGAGCCGTAGGCCGGTGAGGGTGCTGAGCCGGTTGCGCAGTTCCACCGAGGTCAGCGAGTCCAGGCCGAACTCCTGCAGCTTGCGGTCCGGCGGCAGGGCCTCCCCGTCCCGGTGGCCGAGCAGTTCGGCCGCGGCCGTGCGCACTTCGGTCAGCAGCCGTTCGGCCCGCTCGGAGGGGGCCAGGTCGTGCAGCCGGACGGTGGGTGCGCAGACGGCCGGTGCCGCGGGCAGGAGGCCGCGCAGCAGCGGCGGCGCTCCACGGGTGCGCAGCTTGGCGAGGTCGAACCTGGCCAGGGTGAGGACCGGGTCGTCCTGCCGCAGTGCCTCGTCGAACAGGGCCAGCGCGAACTCGGTGGGCATGGGCACGGTGCCGTCCGGGAGGGTGCCGTCCCGGTCGGGTGCGCGCAGGACGTCGGTCATCCCGGATGCCTCCTGCCACAGGCCCCACGCCTGGGACTGCGCCGGCAGCCCCTCGGCCCTGCGGCGCTCGGCGAACGCGTCCAGGAACGCGTTCGCCGCCGCGTAGTTGCCCTGCCCCGGGCTGCCCAGCACCCCGGACAGCGAGGAGAACAGCACGAAGGCCGCCAGATCGCTGTCCCGGGTCAGCTCATGCAGGTTGCGCACACCGTCGAGTTTGGGGCGCAGCACCTGTTCCACCCGGTCGGCGGTCAGCGAGGTCGTCACACCGTCCGCGAGCACCCCCGCCGCGTGCACCACGGCGACCAGCGGGTGGCGGTCCGGTACGAGGTCGAGGGCGGCGGCCAGTGCGTCCCGGTCGGCGACGTCGCAGGCGGCGATGGTGACCTCAGCGCCCTTCTCGGTCAGTTCCGTGATGAGGGGCTCCGCGTCACGTGCCCCTCGGCGGCTGGTGAGCAGAAGGCTGCGGACCCCGTACTCGGTGACCAGGTGCCGCGCCACCAGTGAGCCGAGCGTGCCGGTGCCGCCGGTGATCAGTACGGTGCCGTCGGCGAGGTCCGGTCGGGCCCTTAGGCCCGGTGTGACGCGTTCCAGCTGCGGTGCCTGGAGCCGTCCTTCGGCGAGCCGCACATGTGGCCGTCCGGCGGCCGTCGCGTCGGCCAGCCGGGCCGAGGAGCGGGGGTCGCCGTCCGTCTCGACCAGCAGGAACCGTCCGGGGTGCTCGGTCTGCGCCGATCGCACCAGCCCGCGTGCGGCCGCGTGGGCCAGGTCGTCGGTGCGGGTCAGTACGACGAGGAGGACGTCGGCCGGGTGGTCGGCCGCCAGCCAGTGCTGGAGGTGGGAGAGCGTCTCCAGCGTTGCAGCCCGTACGTCGTCGGGCACCGGGGTGCACACGACGGCGTCGGCGTCGGCGAGGTCGACCGGGTCGGCGATCACGTCGAGACGGTCGGGGCCCAGCAGCGCCAACTTCGGTGCGGGCGCGGCCGCGGGGTCCTCGATGTCGGTCCATCGCATCCGGTACGCCGAGTCCGTCGGCACCGTGCCCGTCAGGTCCCGCAGGGCCACCGTGCGTATGCCGAGTGTTCCCCGGAAGAACGGTTCGCCCCCGGCGGTGGAGAGCGTCACCGTGTACGCGTCCGGACCACCGGGTGCCAGATGGGCGTAGGCGTGCGGGGTGTACCGGTCGCCGGCCCACACGTCGTGCCATACGAAGGGCAGTCCGACCTGGCCGTCCGGGCGCTCCTCGGTCAGGGCGAGGGCGTGCAGGGCGGCGTCACCGAGCACGGGGTGCAGTCCGGGGCCGGTGAACCCGCCGGGTGCCTCCTCGGGCAGCCGCAGCTCGACGAACAGCTCCTCGCCCCGCCGCCACAGCCCGCGTACGGCCCTGAACGCGGGACCGTACTCGTAGCCGTGGTCGGCCAGCGACGCGTAGTCGATGCCGAGTTCCCCGGCGTCGGCCGGGGGCAGTGCCGGGGCGAACGGCTCATGGGGGGTGTCGTCGATCCTGCCCTGGGCGTGGCGTCTCCACTGGCTGCCGGGCTGCTGCGGTCTGCTGAACACCTCGACCGTACGTCGGACGGGGTCGGCCACGACCTGGAGCGCCGCCGTGCCCTGTCGGGACAGTGCCAGGGGCGTCTCGATGACCAGCTCGTCGATCCCGGTGCCGCCGGTGTCGTGCGCGGCGCGCAGCGCGAGGTCGAGCAGGGCGGTTCCGGGCAGGATGCATGTGCCGTCGACCCCGTGGTCGGCCAGCCAGGACTGCTCGACCGGTGAGATACGACCGGTGGCCACGGACTCACCGCTGCGGGCGGATGCGACGAACGTGCCGAGCAGCGGGTGACCGGAGCCCTGCTCGGGCGAGGCGGTCGTGGTGAGCCAGAAGCGCCGGCGCCGGAACGGTGTGGTCGGCAGGGGCACGGGCCGTCCGGTGCCGGTGGCGAGGTCCACGCCTGCCACGCCCCGGGTGTACAGCTGTGCGGCGGAGAGCAGGAACCGTGCGGAGCCGCCGTCGTCGCGGCGCAGGGTGCCGGTGACGACGCCGGTGGTGCCGCTCTCGTCCAGGGTCTGCTCGATCGCGGAGGTGAGCGCCGGGTGCGGGCTGGCCTCCACGAAGACGCGGAAGCCCTGTTCGACGAGGTGCTCGACGGCCGGCTGGAACAGCACGGGCCGGCGGAGGTTGCGGAACCAGTAGGGGCCGGTGAGCGTGGAGTCGCCGACCCAGTCCAGGTCCACGGTGGAGTACATGGGCACGGAGGGCGCGCGTGTGTGCACCTCCCCCAGCCGGGTCACGAGTTCCTCGCGCAGGGACTCCATCTTGGGGCTGTGCGAGGCGACGTCGACGCGGATGCGGCGGGCGTGCAGGCCGTCCAGCGCGCACTCGGTGAGCAGGCCGTCGATCGCCAGGTCCTCACCGGCGACCACGGTGGTGGACGGCCCGTTGAGGGCGGCGACCCAGAGCTGGTCCGGCCAGCGCTCCATCATCCAGTCCAGCTGTGCGCGCGAGGCGTTCACCGACGCCATGCCGGCGCTGACGCCGAGTTCGGCGATGACCTGGCTGCGCACCACGACGACGCGGGCGGCCTCTTCCAGCGACAGGGCGCCCGCGACACAGGCGGCCGCGACCTCGCCCATGGAATGGCCGATCACCGCGTCGGGTTCGACCCCGTGGGAGCGCCAGAGGGCGGCCAGTGACAGCATCACCGCGAACAGCGTGGGGTGGATGACCTCCAGTCGTGCCAGCCGGTCGGTGTCGCCGGCCAGCACCTCGGTGAGCGACCAGTCCACATGGGGTTTGAGGGCCCGTTCGCAGGCGTGGATCGATTCGGCGAACACCGGTTCGCTCATCAGGCCGGCGGCCATGCCCAGCCACTGCGTGCCCTGTCCGGGGAAGACGAAGGCCACCTTGCCGTCCACGCCGGACGCTCCGGGCCCTCCCGAGACGACGTTCCGCGCCGCCTTTCCCTCGGCGACGGCCCGCAGCCCGGCGAGCAGTTCGTCGCGGTCACCGCCGATCACGACGGCGCGGTGGGTGAAGTGGGCGCGGGACACCGCGAGCGAGTGCGCGATGTCCACCGGTGCGGCGTCCTGGGCCACGGGGAGCAGTCGGGCCGCCCAGTCCCTCAGTCCCTCGGGGGTCTTCCCGGACAACGTCCACGCGACGGGCGGCTCGGCGGCGAGCGGCTCGGCGGCGAGCGGCCGAGGGGGCCGTTCGGTGGCGGGCGTCGGCGCGGTTTCCTCCGGGGGCGCCTCCAGGATCATGTGGGCGTTGGTGCCGCTGACGCCGAACGAGGAGACCGCCGCGCGCGGCGGCCGGCCCCGCTCCGGCCACGGCCTGCTCTCGGTGAGCAGCCGTACGTCGCCCGCCGCCCAGTCGACATGCGGCGACGGCTCGTCCACATGCAGGGTCTTCGGCAGGGTGCGGTGCAGCAGGGCCTGTACGACCTTGATCACGCCGCCGACCCCGGCCGCGGCCTGGGTGTGCCCGATGTTGGACTTCAACGAGCCCAGCCAGAGCGGGGTCTGCCGGTCCTGCCCGTAGGTGGCGAGCAGCGCACCGGCCTCGATGGGGTCGCCGAGGCGGGTGCCGGTGCCGTGGGCCTCGACGGCGTCCACGTCGGACGGGGTCAGCCCGGCGTCGCGCAGGGCGAGCCGGATCACCTGCTGCTGGGCCGCCCCGCTCGGCGCGGTCAGTCCATTGGAGGCGCCGTCCTGGTTCACCGCGGAGCCCCGGATCACGGCCAGCACCGGGTGCCCGGCGCGGCGGGCGTCGGACAGTCGTTCCAGCACCACCATGCCGACGCCCTCGGCCCAGCCGGTGCCGTCGGCCGCCGCGGCGAACGCCTTGCACCGTCCGTCCTCGGACAGCGCGCGCTGCCTGCTGAACTCGACGAAGCCGTAGGGCGTCGCCATGGCGGCCACGCCGCCGGCCAACGCCAGTGCGCACTCGCCCCGGCGGATCGACTGCGCCGCGAGATGGAGCGCCACCAGCGAGGAGGAGCAGGCGGTGTCGATGGTGAGGGCCGGGCCGCGCAGCCCCAGCACATAGGCGATCCGTCCGGAGGCGACGGCGCCGGCCATGGCCGTACCGACGTAGCCCTCCACTTCGCGTGGCACCTGGGCCGGGTCGGCGATGTAGTCGTGGTGCATCAGTCCCGCGTACACCCCGACCCGCTCGCCGCGCAGGGATGTCGGGTCGATCCCGGCGCGTTCCAGCGCTTCCCAGGAGGTCTCCAGCAGCAGCCGGTGCTGCGGGTCCATCGCCAGGGCCTCGCGCGGCGAGATCCCGAAGAACTCGGGGTCGAAGTCGGCCATGTCATGGAGGAATCCGCCCCGCCGGGTGCACGATGTGCCGCTGCGGTCGGGGGCGAACAGTCGGTCGAGGTCCCAGCCCCGGTCGTCGGGGAACTCCGAGGTGGCGTCGACTCCGTCGGCCACCAGCCGCCACAGCGCCTCGGGGGAATCGGCCCCGCCGGGGTAGCGACAGCCGATGCCCACGAGCACCACGGGGTCGTCGTCCGCGGTCGGGTGGCCGCCGTCACCGGGCGACGCGGCGGTCGTGGTGCGCGCTTCGGGTGCGCCGGTGACCCGGGGTGAGTCGGTGGGGACCTGTGAACCGGTGAGTTCGTCGCGCAGATACCCGGCGATCGCCCGTACCGAGGGATGGTCGAACACCAGTGTCGTGGGCAGCCGCAGTCCCACGGCGGCGGCGACACGGTTCCTCAGTCGCACGGCGTCGGCCGAGGTGAGCCCGTACTCGCGCAGGGCCCGGTCCGGATCGAGACCGTCGACCGCGCCCAGCACCTCGGTGACCTGGCCCGTGACAAGCTCGACGAGCCTCCTGGCGAGGTCGGTGCCGGTGACCCCGGTCAGGTCCACCCTGGTCGGCAGGGTCTCCGACGCGGCCGGCGACACCGGGCGCACGGCCGCGACCAGTGTGCGGCCCGGTCGGCTCAGTGCCACGTCCACGGCGTTGCGGATCCGGTGGCCGGTCAGCCCCTCCCCCAGCAGCAGGGTGGTGGGGGCGGACCCGGCGACGGCGAGCGTGACGACGGAGCCGGTGACCGTGGCGGTGACGCCGTGCTCGGCGGCGGACGGCTCCATGTGCCGCTCCGTGTCCGAGGGCTCGGCGCGTCGGGCCCCGTGACCGCTCACGAGGTGGTCGGCGATCAGCTGCGCGAGTTCGCCGGCGTCTCCTTCCAGGGTCAGTCGGTGGCCGGCGATCGGGCTGGGTCCGGTGGGCAGTTCGGTGCCCAAGAGGGGGGTCGGCTCGCCGTCCGGCCCGGTGAGGTGCAGGCCGTCGTGGGAGCCGGAGACCGCGAGCAGACGGCCGGGCAGTTCGGTCAGCGGCTCGCGCGCGATCTTGCCTGTGACCGTCTTCGGCAGTCCGGACACGGCCCTGATCTCCACCGGCACCTTGAAGTAGGCGAGGTCCCGGCGGCACCGCGCGAACAGCTCGGCGCAGTCGACACCGTCAGGGCCGGGTACCACCAGGGCCACGGGGACCTGGCCGAACTCCTCGTCCGCCAACCCCGTCACGGCTGCGTCGCGCACCCCGCGCACCTGCGCGAGCACGGCCTCGATCTCGGTGGGGTGGACGTTCTCCCCGCCCCGGATGATCACGGCGTTGCGCCGGCCGGTGATCCGGAAGTAGCCGGCGTCATCACGGCGGGCGAGGTCGCCGGTGCGGTACCAGCCGTCGCGGAGCACCTCCGCGGTGGCATCGGGCCGGTTGTGGTAGCCCAGCATGACGTTGGGGCCGCTGAGCCAGATCTCGCCCTCCGCGCCGGTGGGCAGCTCGGCACCGGTGTCCGGGTCCACCACGCGCACGCTCAGCCCGGGCACCGGCAACCCGCAGGAACCGGACACCCGTTCACCGCCCGGCCGCATGGTGATGGTCGGCCCGCTGGTCTCGGTGCAGCCGTAGTTGTCGGTGAGCCGGACGCCGAAGGCGGCCTCGAACGACTCGGCGAGCGCGGGCGTGGTGACCGCCCCCGCGACGAAGGCCACACGCAGCGCGGGCAGGGTGAGCCCTTCCGTGCCGGCGGCCCGGACCAGGTTGTGGTACATCGTCGGCACGCCGACCAGGAAGGTGTAGGGACGGGCGCGCAGTTCGTCCAGCACCTCGTCGGCGGAGAACCCCGGGACCAGATGCGCGCCGGCCCCGACGGCGGTCACGGCCATCAGGCAGAGGTTGTGACCGAGGCTGTGGAACAGGGGCAGCGGCCACAACACCGTGTCGGCCGGGGAGAGTCCGAGGATCGGGGCATAGCAGTGGGCGGCGTTCCACAGCACGGCGCGCTGGGTGGACAGCACGCCCTTGGGACGGCCCATCGTGCCCGAGGTGTAGAGCAGGAAGGCCGGTTCGTCCAGCCCCAGGTCGTCGCGCGCCGGGACGGCCGGCTCGCGCGTGGTCAGGTCCTCGTACGACAGGACGTCCGCGCCCGGACTGTCGCCGACCACGACGAGGTGCCGTGATCCGGCGGGCAGCACCGCGCGCACCCGGTCGGCGTGCGCGGAGTCGGTGATCACCGCGTGGGCGTCGCTGTCGGTGAGCAGGTACCGCAGCTCCGCGTCGGAGGAGTGCGGGTTGACGGGTACTCCGACACAGCCGGCCCGGTGGACGCCGAGATAACTCTCCACCATCTCCACTCGGTTGCCCAGCAGCAGCGCCACCCGTGCGCCTCGGGGCAGACCGAGCGCGACCAGATGCCCGCCGAGCCGTGCCGTACGCCGTTCCAGTTCGGCATGGGTCACCGTGCGCCGCTGATCGGAGTACGCCACCTTGGTCCCGCGCGACTCGGCGTGCGCGCGCAGCAGTTCGGGCAGCGGGCGGATCAGGTCGGCCTCGTCCGTCGCGGGCATGTCCGTCCCTTCTCGCGGCGCGGTCACGAGAGGGCTCCCGTCACCGACTCGACCGCGGCGAGGACGGCGCCCGAGGCGACGAGCTCGACGGCGTCGTTGATCTCGGGCGACAGATAACGGTCCGGGCCGGGGCCGGGGATGCCGGAGGACCTCAGGAGTTCCACGACGGCGCCGGTGGCGGGCGACGGGGCCAGCGGGGCGCGCAGGTCGAGGGCGCGTGCACCGGTGAGGATCTCGACGGCGACGACGCGGGTGAGGCCGTCGACGGCACGCCGTAGTTTGCGGGCGGCGCTCCAGCCCATGGACACATGGTCCTCCAGCATGGCGCTGGTCGGGATGGAGTCCACGGAGGCGGGTACGGCGAGGCGCTTGAGTTCGGAGACGATCGCGGCCTGGGTGTACTGGGCGATCATGTAGCCGCTGTCGACCCCGGGGTCGTCGGCGAGGAACGGCGGCAGGCCGTGGTTGCGGGCGGTGTCGAGGAACCGGTCGGTCCGGCGTTCGCTGATCGAGGCGGCGTCCGCGGTGGCGATGGCGAGGAAGTCGAGGGCGTGACCGACGGGTGCGCCGTGGAAGTTGCCGTTGGACTCCACCCGTCCGTCGGAGAGCACGGCCGGGCTGTCGACGGCCCCCGCCATCTCACGGCCGGCCACGGTGGCGGCGTACTCGACGGCGTCGCGGGCCGCGCCGTGGACCTGGGGTGTGCAGCGCAGGGAGTACGCGTCCTGGACGCGGGTGCAGTCCGGCCCCCGGTGGGAGGCCCGGACCCCGGAACCCGCCATGACGGCGACCAGGTTGGCCCCGGCGGCGGCCTGTCCGGGATGGGGGCGAAGGGCCATGAGGTCGGAGGCGAACGCCCGGTCGGTGCCGAGTTGTGCCTCGACGGACATGGCGGCGGCGATGTCCAGGGTCTTCAGCAGCCGCCGTAGATCGGTGACCGCGAGGACGAGGTGGCACAGCATGCCCTCGACGCCGTTGAGGAGAGCGACGCCTTCCTTCTCCTGGAGTTGCACCGGGGTGATCCTCGCGGCGGCGAGCGCCTCGGCGGCGGGCATCGGGGCACCCGACGCGTCGCGCACCTCGCCCTCGCCCATCAACGCCAGCACGCAGTGGGCGAGCGGTGCCAGGTCGCCGGAGCATCCGAGGGAGCCGTACTCGCGTACCACCGGGGTGATCCCGGCCGACAGCATCGCGGCGAGCCGCTCCGCCGTCTCGGCGCGTACGCCGGTGTACCCGGTCGCGAGCGTCGACAGCCGCAGCAGCATCATTCCGCGGACGACTTCCCGCTCGACCTCCGGCCCCGAGCCGGCCGCGTGGGAGCGGACCAGGGATCGCTGGAGCTGGGCCCGCTGCTCCGGCGGGATGCGCTCGGTCGCCAGCGCGCCGAACCCGGTCGAGATCCCGTACACCGCGACCGGCGCGGCCACGAGGTCTTCCACCAGGGCCCGGCCCTTGTCCAGCGCCGAGAGTGCGTCGTCGCCCAGCCGGACCGTCGCGCCGTGCCGTGCCACGGCGACGACGTCGTCGAAGGAGAGCGGGCCGGTTCCGACGGTGACGGTCCGGGGCGGCAGGCTCATCGGGCACCCGCCGGGGTCTCGTCGGTCGTGGCGGGGGTCTCGGGTCGGGCGAGGCCCCGCTCCGGTTGCTTGTCCATGGCGTTTCTTCCTGTCGAACGGGTCGTGTGGGGGCACGGCTGACGAAGAGAAGGGACGGCCGCAGGTGACGTGGTGTCAGGCAGTCGGCGTCAGATGGAAGATGCAACTGAAGGGGATGCCCAGCTCGGTACGGTCGCGCAGCTGCCACGGGGAACGGGAGAAGGCGACCTCCCACTCCTGCGGGGAGGGGATGTACTGGTCCATCAGGGCGTGGGTGTATTCGAACCCGAGGGAGAAGACCGGTGCTCCGGCGTCCTTGCTGAGCTCGGAGCGGTAGGTGTCGCTGAGCAGGAACCGGCGTACGTCGGGGAACGCCTCACGCAAGCCGTGCAGCGAGGCCACACAGTCCTCCAGCGGCCACAGGTCGTGCCCGAGGAAGAAGGAGAAGACCAGGTCGACGCCGGGGTAACGGCCCTCCTCCAGGCGGGAGATGTCGCCGTGGACGATCTCCACCCGGTCCAGGAGCCCGGCGTCGGCGACGGCCTTCCTGGCCACCTCGACGGCGCCCGCGTCGATGTCGATCCCGACGAAGCGTTTGTCCGGGTGCCGCTGCGCGAGCCGGATGACGCGCCGGCCGCTGCCGCAGCCGAGGTCCGCCGCCCGCTCGAAGTCGAGGCCGGACATGACACGGTCGAAGACCGGGTCGACGTGGAAGTGGCCGTAGTCGCGGCCGGACCGTGCGACGGCCGCCCCGTCCCGCAGCCGCATGGCGTCCCTGCCCCGGCCCGTCCCCGCCAGCGTGTGGGCCTGGGCGAGGAGGGGAGCGTACCCCTGGACGAGCCACACGAAGTAGCCCTTGTTCTCCCACAGATCGGCGAAGTGCGGCCCGCGGACCAGGGTGTCCGTGCCGTTCTCCCGTACCGTCGCCACCGCGTCCGCGCCCTGCAGGACGTCCGCGACGAGGCGCAGTGCCATGGGGCGCAGACCGTGCTTCTCGGCGAACTCGTCGAGGGCGCAGGCCCCTCGCTCCCGGAGTTCGTCCAGCAGGCCGATTTCGGTGGCCGCGCTGACGGCTGAGGCGAGGACCGTGCCGTTGAACGCCTGACGCATGCTGAGGGGGGTGCCGGTGTCGTGGGGGGCGGTTGCGGTCATCGGGATGCCTCCTGATCGGTGGTGGTGAGGGCGGCTTCGAGACGGCGCACGAGGGTGAGGACGTCGGAGGGGGTGCCGAGGGAGATGCGTATCCAGTCGGGCATCCCCATGTCCGTGGTGTGCCGTACGTGGATGTGGTCGGCGAGCAGGTGCCGGGTGACCTCGGCCGCGATGCCGGGCAGATGCACGGTGACGAAGTTGGTCTGCGAGGGCAGGTAGGTGATGCCGAGCCGGTCCAGGCCGCAGCACAGGGTGGCGCGCGCCGTGGCGGTGCGGACCCTGGTCTGTTCCAGGAAGGCCTGGTCCTGCAGCGCCGCACGGGCCGCCGCCTGCGCGAGCCGGTTCACATGGAACGGCATGGCGTCCTGCACGGCCCCCATCCGCGAGACCAGGTCGGGGCAGCCGATCAACGCGCCCACGCGCAGGGAGGCGAGTCCGTACGCCTTGGAGAACGTGCGCAGCACACTGACGGGACCGCCCTCGCGCGCCCAGGGCAGGGCCGAGGTGAAGGAGTCGTCGGCGAACTCCGCGTACGCCTCGTCGAACACGAGATGCGAGCCGGTGGCGCGCGCCGTCTCGCACAGGTCCTTCACCGCGCCGGCGTCCAGGACCGATCCGGTGGGGTTGTGCGGATTGCAGACGAAGACGAGGGCCGCGCCGTTCTCCATCTGCTCCATCAGCGCGGCGGGGCCCACGCGGTGGTGGTCGAGGGGGATCCGCACGACGTCCAGGCCCACCGCCTCCAGGCTCTTCGGGTAGCCCTGGAAGGTGGCCTCGTTGACCACCGCGCGGCGGGTGTCGCGCAGTGCGAGAGCGAGCATCATGACGACCTCGTCCAGGCCGTTGCCCACGACGACGCTGCCGGTGGTGACGCGGTGGTGGGCGGCGAGGGCGTCGATGAGCGCGGTGTGCTCCGGGTCGGGATAGCGGTTGACGCGCACCAGCTCGGCCTGTGCCGCCGCCACGGCCTTGGGACTCGCGCCCCAGGGGTTCTCGCTGCGGTGCAGCAGGAGCGGACGGACGGTGTCGCCGACGGGGTGGACGGTCGCTGTCCTGGTGAGCATCAGCGGCCCTCCTCGCGCGGGGCCGCCGCATCCGCGGGGCTCGGAGCGGTCGGGGTGCCGTGGGACAGGACCTCGCCGATCGCGGGGGTGGTCCCGGGCCGGTCGGCGCGGCCCCACCGGAGTCGTTGGTTCATGGCGTCTCTTCCTGTCGAACCGGTCACGTGGTGGTCGCAGCTGACGGAGATGGCGCGCGCCTGCCGTCGCTCAGCCGTGTTTCCGCCCGCGGCGACGGCAGCGGTCCCGTCCGCACCGCGAGCGAGTACGCCTCGTCCCGGGCTGATGAAGGAGCGGATCCTGAGGGATGTGCGAGCGGGGAGAGGCGTGGGTGCGTCGGGTCCGTGCTCCGGGGCAGGCCGCCTCACCGGGGACGGGCCGTCGTTCTCGTCCGGCACGCGAAGGCAACGACAGTCTCACACCGCATCAGATCTCCTGCCGTCCTTGGAGGGAGAACTCACTACCGGGCTGTTAACAGGAGATGTCCTTGAACATTTGGGTGTCACCCTTGCGTGCCGCAGAGCGGCACGACGGGCGATCCGACCGGGAGCACACGTGAGCCGGGCGATGTGGAGACGCCCGGCACGGATCGACGGGAGGGTAGGGCACGCAGGGGAGACAAGCCCGTCACGGACCCTCCCGTTCACCCGCGCCTCCGCCCGTCGGAACGCGCCGGTCGAGGTGCACCGCCGCCTGGGGCCGCGTCCGCTCACCCGCTCCGGCGCACGGTGACCTTCGACGGCCGTGCTGCGGCTCAAGCCCCCGACCGTCCGTGTCCGCGGACGGTCGGGGGCACGTCGCGCGATCAGCAGGGTGACGCCGGCGCCCGGCGCTGCGGCTGACCGCGCCCGGTCACGCGTCGGTGGCGCGTCAGACCGCGAAGTCGCGGTCGCGTGTCTCGGGCAGCGCCAGGACGCACAGCAGACTGACCAGGCACAGGCCTCCCGCGTAGGCGCCGAGGACGAGCGGCGACTTCCACTGGGAGTTCAGCCAGGTCGCGACCAGCGGGGCGAACCCGCCGCCGAGGGTGTTGGCGAGAATGAACGTCGCCGAGGCTCCCGTGTAGCGCAGCCGGGCCGGGAACAGCTCCGGCAGGAAGGCCGCGATCGGGGCGAACATCAGGATGAACAGCAGCAGTCCCACGGTGAACGCCCCGGTGATGACCAGACCGTTGCCGGTCTGCAGGGAGCCGAACATGGGCAGCGCCCACACCACACATCCGACGGCCCCGGCGATGATCACCGGCCGTCGGCCCGTCCTGTCGGCGAGCCGGGCGACCGGGATCACCGCGGCGGCCGTGACGCCGGCGGCCACGCTCGCGGCGGCCAGCATCGTGTTCTGCGCGATACCGAGCGCCTTCGGCCCGTACGACAGGCTGTAGACGATCGTCAGGTAGTAGACCGCCGAGCCGCCGACCGCCGAGCCGATGCCGAGCAGCAGCTGTCCCGGGTACTCCTTGACCAGGGCGCCCAGCGGGAACCGAGGGGCGGCGGGGCGGTCGGACGAGGACCGGCCGCTGAACACGGGTGACTCGCTGACCCGGCTGCGCACCCAGAACCCGACGACGATGAGCAGCGTGCTCAGCAGGAACGGCACGCGCCATGCCCCGGCGGCGAATCCGTCCCGGCCGGCGACGGCGATCGTCGGCAGGATCACGGCGCTCGACAGCAGGAAGCCCAGCAGCGCGCCGATCTGGGGAATGGACGCGTACATCGCCCGCCGCCCCGGCGGGGCGTGCTCGGCGGCGAGCAGCACCGCGCCGCCCCACTCACCGCCCATGCTCACGCCCTGCAGCAGCCGCAGGGCCACCAGAAGCACCGGAGCCAGGATGCCCACGGTCTCGTAGGTCGGCAGCAGTCCGACACCGACCGTGGCGATGCCCATCAGCACCAGCGAGATCACCAGGGCCCGCTTGCGGCCGACCCGGTCGCCGATCGTCCCGAACAGCACGACCCCGACGGGGCGGGCGAGGAACGCGGCGGCGAAGGTGAGAAAGGCAGCGAGGGTCGAGACCGTGGAGCTGCCGGACGGGAAGAAGGCCGGGCCGAGGACGAGCGCGGCGGCCGTGCCGTACACGGCGAAGTCGTAGTACTCGATCGTGGTGCCGACCAGGCTCGCGACGGCGACGCGGGAAACGTCCTTTCTCGCCGCGGGCGGTGGGGCGGGGGGTGTGGCGGTTCCGACTGCTGCTGCGTCGCTGCCGGCTTCGGACATGGAGCGGTTCACCTCCGACAGGCCGGGACATGAAGTGATCCGGGCCACAGTGGGGACTGGTGCCGTGGACTGTAGGAGGCGGGCGACCGGCCGGCGCACGGCTGTGCCACCCTGTGGAACAGGTGCCGATCGTCACCGGCCGAGGTGTCGAGCACCTGCAATATGCATGTTTTTCCCGGCACTTCGCCCACCTCTCCCGGGGACGGGCGAGGTGGGCGAAGTGGCGGCGGGAGCGGTCAGTTGCCGCCCTTCGCGGCCGCCAGGTCGAGCGCGATGTCGACGATCATGTCCTCCTGGCCGCCGACGAGGCCCCGGCGGCCCACCTCCAGGAGCAGTGCACGGGCGTCGACCCCGTACCGTCCTGCGGCGGCCTCGGCGTGGCGCAGGAACGAGGAGTAGGCGCCCGCGTAGCCGAGGGTGAGCGTCTCCCGGTCGACCTGGACCGGGCGGTCCCGCAGTGGTCGGACCAGGTCGTCGGCGGCGTCCTGGAGGGCGAACAGGTCACAGCCGTGCTTCCAGTCCTGGATGTTCGCGACCGCGACGAACGCCTCGATCGGGCAGTTCCCGGCGCCGGCGCCCTGCCCGGCGAGCGACGCGTCGACCCGGGTGACCCCCTCTTCCACGGCGACCACGCTGTTGGCGACCGAGAGGGACAGGTTCTCGTGTGCGTGGATGCCGATCTCGGTGGCCGGGTCCAGCGCGTCGCGGTAGGCGCGGACCCGTTCGCGCACACCGTCCATGGTGAGCCGGCCGCCGGAGTCGGTGACGTACACGCAGTGCGCCCCGTACGACTCCATCAGCCGTGCCTGGGCGGCGAGTTCGGCGGCGGGAGCCATATGACTCATCATCAGGAACCCGGCGACGTCCATGCCCAGCTCGCGGGCCGTGGCGATGTGCTGCGCGGAGATGTCGGCCTCGGTGCAGTGCGTGGCGACGCGCACCGACCGGACACCGAGGGCGTGGGCGCGTTCCAGTTCGGCGATGGTGCCGATGCCGGGCAGGAGCAGGGTGGTGAGCACGGCACCGGTGAGGTTCTCGGCCGCCGCCTCGATCCACTCCCAGTCGGTGTGGCTGCCCGGCCCGTAGGTGACGGAGCCGCCGGCCAGTCCGTCGCCGTGGGCGACCTCGATCGCGTCGACCCCGGCGGCGTCGAGGGCCGCGACGATCCGTCCGACGTCGGCGGGGTCGATCCGGTGCCGGATGGCGTGCATGCCGTCCCGCAGGGTGACGTCCTGGATGTACAGCTTGCGCGTCATGGGCGGTCCTCCGGGGAAACGGCGTCGCGCCGGGCGATCGACTCGGCGACCCGCAGGGCGGCGGACGTCATGATGTCGAGATTCCCGGCGTAGGCGGGCAGGTAGTGGGCGGCGCCCTCGACTTCGAGAAACACCGACACCCGGGTGGTCACCGGCCCGGCGCCCGGCGGCACCAGGGTGTGCACCGGTTCGGTGCCGTCCACCGGGGTGAACTGCACCTGCTGCTTGAGCCGGTAGCCGGGGACGTACTGGGCGACCCGTTCGACCATGGCCTCGACCGACGCGCGGACGGCGTCGTGGTCGGCGTCCCCGATGAGGCAGAACACCGTGTCCCGCATGATGAGGGGTGGCTCGGCCGGGTTCAGGACGATGATCGCCTTGCCCCGGGAGGCGCCGCCGACGGACTCGATCGCGTGGGACGTGGTCTCGGTGAACTCGTCGATGTTGGCGCGCGTGCCCGGCCCCGCCGACCGGGAGGCGATGGAGGCGACGATCTCCGCGTAGGGGACCGGCGTCACCGCCGACACCGCCGCGACGACGGGGATGGTGGCCTGGCCGCCGCACGTCACCATGTTCACGTTCATGGCGTCCAGTTGGGCGTCCCCGTTGACCGGTGGCACGACGAACGGGCCGACGGCGGCGGGGGTGAGGTCGATGAGCCGCTTGCCGTAGGGCGCCAGCCGGGCGGCGTTGGCGAGATGGGCCTTGGCCGAGGTGGCGTCGAAGACGATGCCGATGTCGTCGAAGCCGGGCAGCGCGATCAGACCGTCCACGCCCTCGTGGGTGGTGGGCACCTTCAGCCGGGCGGCACGGGCGAGGCCGTCGGAGGCCGGGTCGATGCCGACCATGGCGCCCATCTCCAGGGTGTCCGACAGGCGCAGGATCTTGATCATCAGGTCGGTGCCGATGTTGCCCGACCCGATGACGGCGACCTTGGTCCTCTTCACGCGCCGCTCCCCTTCTCCTCGGAACTGCGGGGCCCGTCCGGCCTCTCGGAGAACACGGCACCGACCGTGCCCAGCGGATGGATCTCGGCCCGGATCCGGGCGCCGGGCGGCGCCGGGACCATCGGGCCGAGAGCTCCTGACAGGACGACCTGCCCGGCCCGCAGCGGCGCTCCGTACGCCTGGCAGGTACGGGCCAGCCAGGCGAGCGCGTTCAACGGGTCACCGAGACAGGCGGCGCCGTCACCCTCGGAGACCAGTTCGTCCTCGACGTACATGCGCATGGTGGCCTCGCGCGGCTCGAACGCGTCGAGGGTGACCCGGTGGTCGCCCAGCACGAACAGGCCGCTGGAGGCGTTGTCGGCGACGGTGTCGGTGAGGCATATGTCCCAGGCGGCGATACGGCTGTCGACGATCTCGATCGCCGCGACCGCGTATTCCACGGCGCTTCGGACACCGGCGGCGTCTAAGTCCCCGTCGGCCAGATCCTCGCCCAGGACGAAGGCGATCTCGGCCTCGGCCTTCGGCTGGAGCAGCCGCTGCGACGGGACCTCCCGCAGGGCCGAGACGTCCATGTCGGCGAACAGCACCCCGAAGTCGGGCTGGTCGACGCCGAGTTGCTTCTGCACAGCCGGGGAGGTGAGTCCGATCTTGCGCCCGACGACGACCGCGCCGCCGGCCAGCCTGCGCTCGGTGAGTTCCCGCTGCACGGCGTAGGCGGCATCGATGTCGTGTTCGCCGAGCAGATCGCGGACCGGAGGGACCGGGCGCCCGTCGTCCGCCGCGCCCGCCAGCCGTGCGGCGGCGCGCGCCACCGCGTACACATCAGCGGCCATGGCGATCACCGTCCCTTCGCGGTGGCCACGGCGAACCCGGCGATCCACGCGGGAATCGCCTCGTAGAACCGGGACGTCAGGTCGTACGGGCCGAAGGCGGCGAGGGAGGCGAAGGCGGCGATCCAGGTGCGGACCTCGTGGGCGGAGTTGCCGCCCGCCGTCGCCATGCCCTCGACGGTCCAGGTGTCGAACTCCGCCAGCTCGCCGTTCTCCAGGTGGTCGAGGAAGCGGTTGTCCCAGGCGGGGTTGAGGGGAATCATCGCGGACGAGCCGGCGGCGTAGTCGCGTCCGGCGGCGACGACCCTCTCTTCGCCCCTGGCGCGCTGCTCGGCGGTGGGCGGGCGGCCCTCGATGAGGGCGTCGGCGACCCTGGGGGGCGCCCCGTCCAGAACCGGCACGGGCGGATCGTGGGAGAGACCGCCGGAGGCCAGGAACAGCACCCTGCGGTCGAGTTCGGCCGCGGCCCGCCCGATCGCGGTGCCGAGCGCCCTCACCCGGCCGACCGGGCCGAGCGGCGTGGCCACACCGTTGACGAACACCGGCACCACGGGCACCTTGTCGATCCCGCCGAAGAGCACGTCCAGGGGTTGCGCGAACCCGTGGTCGACGGTCATCCGGGCCGACACCGTCAGATCGACGCCCCGGTCGAGCACACCCCGGGCCAGTGCCTTCGCGGCGGCGGTGTCGACCGCGAGCGGGCCCGCGGACGACCCGAAGTCACCCACCGCATGGGCCTCGGTGGCCAGGCAGAAGGGCGGCATCTCCCGGTAGAAGAAGCCGTTGTAGTGGTCGGGCGCGTAGAGGACGACCAGTTCCGGTTCGTACGCGCGGATGAACTCCCGGGCGCCCTCGACGGCCCGGTCGACCCGGGCCACGACCTCGGGATCGGGATCGTTCTTGCCGATGAGGGGCGAGTGGGACAGCCCCACGGCTGCTGCGGTCACGGCGGTTCCTTACTTCTGGGGGGTGCGTGGCCGGGCCGGGCCCGGCGGATGGACGACGAGCTTTCCGGTGAGACCGCCGTCGATCATGAGTTGGAAGCCCTTGTGGATCTCGGCGAGCGGCAGTGTCCGGTCGATGACCGGCCGGACCCCGGTGGCCTCCATCAGCCGCAGCATCGCCAGCAGTTCGACGCGGGTGGCGCCGGTGGAGCCGAGGACGCGCTGCTGGAGGTAGAAGATCCGCCCGAGGTCGGCGGGCGGGTTCATCCCGCTCGTCGCGCCGGCGACGACCACCGTGCCGCCGGGCCGGAGCGACTTCAGCGAATGGGACCAGGTGGCCTCACCGACGGTCTCGATCACCACGTCCACCCGTTCGGGCAGCCGTTCACCGGCGGCCACGGCTGCGCGGGCGCCCCAGGAGACGGCCTCGGCACGCTTGTCGGCGCTCCGGCTGGTGGCGTAGACGACGGCACCCGCGGCCACCGCCAGCCTGATGGCCGCGGAGGCGACACCGCCGCCCGCGCCCTGCACGAGCACCCGGTCACCGGCGGTGATCCGGGCCTGGGTGAACAGCATGCGGTAGGCGGTGGTCCAGGCGACCGGCAGGCAGGCGGCCTCGTCGAAGGTGAGCCAGGGCGGCTTCGGGACCAGGTTGCGGGCGGGAACGGACACGTACTCCGCGAACGCCCCGTCGTGTCGCTCGGACAGCAGCGCCCGGTCCGGGTCGAGTGTCTCGTCGCCCCGGCCCGCGTCCGGGTCGCCGATCACCGGGTGGACGATGACCTCATTGCCCTGCTCGTCGTAGCCGGCGGCGTCACACCCGAGGATGATCGGCAGCCGGTCGGGGGGATGGCCCACCCCCCGCAGCGTCCACACGTCGTGCATGTTCAGCGAGGAGGCCACCACGCGGACGCGTGACCAGCCGGGGCGCGGGGTCGGTTCGGGGACATCGCGCAGCACCAGCCCCGACAGCGGGTCGGCGGCGCTCTGGGAGATTGCGGTTGCGGCAAGCACGCGGCCACGGTCGCTCCGACCGGCCGACCTGCCCTAGTGCGTGTGCCGCTGGGCAGCACGGGTTCGGTGTACGCGCCAGTGATGCGCGACCGACGCGCCACGGCCGCGCCGCGGGCCGGGACAGTCCCGGCCCGCGGCGCGGCCGACGAGGTGGTGGAGGTGCCCGGCCCGCCGCCTCAGTGAGGCATGTCGTCCAGGGCGGTGGACAGTTCGGCGACGTCCGGTGGCTCGGCGGCGAACAGCACGACGCAGCCGCCCCCCGGTAGGTCCGCTTCCGTGATTCTGCGGAAGCCACCGTCCGCCAGGATCCGCTGGGCGTGGACGTCGCGCTCGTCCGGCGCGGCGATCACACGGCGGCAGCGCGCGTCGGCGGCGAAGAGCGCGGGAATCAGCACCCGCAGCAGGCCCGAGGCGGCGGACACGGGCCCGTGCGCCGCAGGCTCGTCGCGGTCACCACCGCAGCCTGCGCCGTCGTCGCCTTCGCCGCCGCCATCGTCGTCGAGCCATACGACGAGGTCGTGCTGGCCGTAGGGGTAACAGGCCCGCAACGGGTGGTGCCGGACTCGCTGGACCCGGACGAGGAGATCCACCCGTTCGTCACCGTCGCCGTGGGAGGCCGTGTAGCGGCGGGCGGGCGAACGGCCGACGGGCGGCGGCTCGTCGGCCGGCCGCAGGGACCAGCCGCCGCCCAGGGCGGTCGCCGGTGCGGTGTCGGGAAATGTGGCCATGACTCGTGCTTCCTGGGACGGCGGGTCAGGCCGTGGGAGTGCCCGGCGCACTCCGCCGCGCCGTCACCCACCGGCGCAGCTCGATCTTGTCCAGCTTGCCGCTGGCGTTACGGGGCAGCTCGCCGATGACCATGACGGCGGTGGGGAGTTTGTAGCGGGCCAAGTACCGGTCCGCGAACGCCCTCACCTCCTCCACCGTGGGCTCCGTGCCGGCCGCGCAGCTGACGACGGCGAGGACGGTCTCGCCCCACTTGGCGTCCGGCACTCCGACGACGGCGGCCTCCAGGATTCCGGGGTACTCCACGAGAACGCGCTCCACCTCGGCCGGGTAGACGTTCTCGCCGCCACTGATGATCATGTCCTTGAGGCGGTCGACGATGTAGTAGTGACCGTCCTTGTCCCGGTGGGCGATGTCCCCGGTGTGGAACCAGCCCATGTCGTCGAAGGCGGCCCGCGTGGCATCCGGGTTGTCCCAGTAGCCGGAGGTCACGTTGGGGCCCCGGACACAGATCTCGCCCCGGGTGTCCGGGCCGTCGATCCCGGCCCCGGTGCCCGGGTCCGTCAGCCGGATCTCGGTGTACGGCATCGCGAGGCCGGCCGATCCGGCCTTCTCCAGGGTCATCCGGGCGGGCAGATAGGTGGCGAACGGCGCTGTCTCGGTCAGCCCCCAGGCCTGCTGGAGCAGCAGGCCCGCCTCGCCGTAGTCCCTGATCAGCTGGGGCGGTACGGGAGCCCCCGCGACGACCGCGGAGCGCAGCGCACCGAGGTCGGCCTCGGCGAATCCGGGTGTCCGGGCGAGGGCCGCGTACATGGCGGGGACCGCGAAGAAGGTGTTCACACGGTGGTCGACGAGGTCCTGGAGGCACTGGACCGGATCGAAGGCCCGGCGCAGCACCACGGTGCCGCCACGCACCAGGGTGCGCAGGGTGAAGGCGTTGAGTCCGCCGATGTGGAACAGGGGGGCGAGGGCCAGGTTCACGTCGTCCGCGCGGGTGTCCACGACGGCGTCGACGTTCACCGCGTTCCACCAGAGGTTGCCGTGGGTGAGCATGACCCCCTTGGGCCGGCCCGTGGTGCCGGAGGTGTACATCAGGGCCGCGAGGGTGTCGTCCCGGAGCGCGACGGGCTCCCGCACGGGACGTCCCGGGCCGCGCAGCTCCGACAAGGGGGTCCAGGCGGGTGCGGGCTCGTGCGTGGCAGGGCACTCGGGGTCCGTGTCGACGAGCAGATGTCGCCGGGCGGGTACGTCGGCCAGGATCGACTCCACCAATGCGCGGTGGCCCTCCTCGACGACGACGGTGTGGGCTCCGCAGTCGTTCAGGATGTGACGGACCTCGTCGGCCGCGAGGCGGAAGTTCAGGGGAACGAAGACCGCGCCGAGGTGGGCCGCGGCGAACAACGTCTCCAGGAAGGTCACGCTGTTGAAGCCGAGGTAGGCGATCCGGTCCCCCCGGCGCAGACCGTGCTCGGACAGTCCGGCGGCGAACTCCTTCACGGTGCCGCTGAGTTGCGACGCGGAGACCTCACGGCCCTCGTAGACGACGGCGGGTGCCGTGGAGTACGGAGCCCTGCGATGCAGCGCGGCGGCGGGACTGATGTCGACGGCGGCCATGACGGCGGCTCCTTCGATGGCTGTCGGACGGAACACTCACAGGTGCGGGGGTCACAGGCCCGCGCCACCGGCGGGGGCGCGGAACCCGCGTACGGCGATGCCGCCGTCGGCGGGGATCACGGCTCCGGTGACGGTGCCGCTCTCGGTGCGGGAGGCCAGCAGGACGTACGGGCCGGTGAAGTCCTCCGGTTCTACGCTGGAGTCGTACAACGGGATCAGCGGCGTCGGCTTCTCACCGGAGAGGGCTTGCGCCTCCTCGTTCCTGGCGAAGGACGCGGCGAGCGTACGGTGGTGCAGACCGAGACTCTCGGGGCCGCGCAGCTGGGTGCGCATACCGCCGACGGCGACGCCGTTCACCCGGACCCTCGGCGCCAGTTCGAAGGCGAACTGACGCAACAGCCCGAGGCAGGCGTGCTTGCTGGCGGTGTAGAGGGAGCCGCCGCCGTCGGTGTGCAGGGAGGCGTTCGACAGGGTCATCACGATGCTGCCGCGCGTGGCGACCAGCTCCCGCCAGGCGGCCTCCACGGCCAGCGCGTACCCCTTGACGTTGATCGCGAAGATCTCGTCGAAGGTCTCGGCGAGTTCCTTGCCCGTCAGGCGGGTCACACTGCGGTGGTAGTCCCAGATCCCGGCGTTCGGGACGAGGATGTCGAGCTTGCCGAGCCGTTCGACGGTCGTCTCCACCGCCCGGTGCAGGTCGTCCGTGCTGCGTACGTCACCGGTGAGCGGCAGTACCCGGTCGCCCCGGTCGCCGGCGGCGCGCACCACCTCCTCCAGCTGCGCCGCCGTACGTCCGAGGATCGCGACGCGGGCGCCCTCGGCGAGGTAGCGCAGGGCCACTGCGCGGCCGATGCCGGAGCCGCCGCCGGTGATCAGAGCGACCTCGTCCTCCAGCCAGCCCTTGTTCATGGTCAGGCCTCCTTGAGGAAGTCGGTGACCAGGCGCTCGAACTCGGCCTGCCGCTCCAGTTGCACCCAGTGGCCGCAGCCGCCGAACACGTGCAGCTGGACGTCACGGATCTGCTTGAGCATGAGCTGTGCGCCGTCGAGGGTGATGGTGCGGTCGTCCCGGCCCCAGAGCAGGAGGGTGGACGCCTTGATCCGGTGGACGTCCTGCCAGAGCGGGTCCATGCCGTACCGCTTGGCGAAGGCCTTGTTGTACGCGTGGTAGAAGGCGATGTGGGACTCGTCGAGCGATGCCTCGTAGCGGGCCTGGGCGGTGTCCGTCCAGCGTTTGGGCTCGGCGGTCATCACACCGATGAAGTCACGCATCTTCTTCAGCGTCGGGCCCTCTCCGTTGTAGTAACGGAACATCGCCTTCTGCCCCTCGGTCGGGGTGGGCCCGAAGGGCAGCCAGCCGCCACCGGGGGCCATGAGCACCAGCTTTCCGACCCGCTCCGGCGCGGCGAGTGCCGTGGCGATGGCGGCGGCGCCGCCCAGGCTGTTGCCCAGCAGGTGGAATCGGTCGATGCCGAGGATGTCCAGGGTCTGCAGCAGCGCGTCGACGGTGATCTCGGTGATGCTGCGGGCGTCCAGGTCCGCCTCGGTGGGCCGGTAGCTGCCGCCGAAGCCCGGCTGGTCGGGCAGGACCACGCGGAAGCGGGGGGCGAGAGCCGCCAGGTTCTGGCGGTAGTTGGCGACCGCGCTCGCACCGGGGCCGCCACCGTGCAGCATCACCAGCGCCGGCCCTTCGCCGGTCTCGCTGACCGCGACGGGCCCGAGCGTGGTCCGCACCGTGTGCTCGACGAGCTTCGGTTCTTCGGTCTGGTCTGTGCCCACGAGAGGTCTCCCGGTCGTTCGTTCATCCGGTCGTTCGTTCGACCGGTCGCTGTTCATCCGCCGTCCGTTCGTCCAGCCGTCCGGGGCGGGTGGTCCGGTCAGAGGAAAGTGCTGATGTTCTTGGCGAGCAGGACGTTCTGGTCGAGCAGGATCGTGCGGCGGGCGATGAGCAGCCTTCCGTCGTCCGGGGCGCGGCGCAGCAGGTCGGTACGGCCACCGGCGTAGAGGTCGACCTCCCGCTCCAGACGGTTGCGGTAGCAGAGGAACGCCGATTCGGCGACGTACTCCCCCGGCTCCTCGGCGGCCCGGACCGTGACGTTGGTGATCAGGTGCCGGGACCTGGAGGGTGGGTCCTCGGCCCATGCCATGCCCGAGTCGAACCGGCGGATCCGCCAGGCCAGACTCGCCTTGGTCTCGTCGAAGATCGCCACTTCGCCGGGTGCCCCGTCGGCCAGCGCCTGCTGCCGCCGCAGCCGGTTGGTGCGCACCGGCGCCCAGTAGTGCAGATCCTCCGCGAACAGTTCCAGCCAATCCGCGTAGCGATGCTGGTCGAGCAACTGCGCCTCACGGGCGTACAGCCGCTGTGCTTCGAAGTGCAGTCGAATCTCGGGATCGAACGCGGCCTCACCGAACGCTGCCTCCGTCCCGGCGACTACCGACCCTGGTGCCTGACTACTCATCGGTGGTTCCTCCTGCGGGCCTGACTGCTTGCAGGCATTCCAACGCGGAGTACGCGGCACGGGGAGGGCGTGTGCCACGGAGCGGCACAGGTGCCGGGCATCCGTCGGGCGCGCCCACGAGGTGCGCCCGACGGATGCCCGGGGTCAGCGCCTGAGGAGGGCCCGCAGGTCGGTGTGCTCGTCGGTCAGGTCCCTGGGGGACACATGGACCCCCCGGTCGATGAGACGCCGGGCGGCCTTGATGTCCCGGGACCGGTCGATGGCGGCGGCCGCGACCAGCCGGTCTCCGCGCAGGCCGAAGACGGTGAAGGCGCCCTTGTCCGGGTCGCCGCGCCGTACGTGCCGCCAGGCGTCCGCCATGACGCCGACCGCCTCCAGACGAGAGCCGTGCCGGTCGGACCAGAACCAGGGCGCGCCCACGTCGGGCACCGGGCGGTCCAGGATGCCCAGGGCCGCGGCCTCGCCGTCCCGCTGGGCGGCCTCCCAGTGCTCGTGCCGCACGGGGTGACCGTCCAGGCGGGCCACGTCGCCGACGGCGAAGACGTTCGGGTGGGACGTGCGTTGCCCGGCCCGGACGACGACCCCGTTGTCGACCCGCAGTCCTGCCGCCTCGGCGGCTTCCGTGGCCGGGCTGATGCCGATGCCGGCCACCACGGTGTCGGCGGCGAGGGTGCCGCCGTGCCCGGTGAGACGTACGACAACGCCCTGGGGGCTCCGCTCCACGCTCACCACGCCGGCGGTGACCACGTCGATGCCCTCGGCGGCGTGTCTGCGGTGCAGCGCGCCGGCGATGTCACCGCCGACGGCCGCTGCCAGTGGCACCGGCACGGGGTCCACCAGGGTGACCCGGCAGCCCAGGGCCACCGCGACGGCGGCGGTCTCGGCGCCGATCAGGCCGGCGCCGACGACGATCACCCGGGCTCCGGGCAACAGCCGTCGGCGAAGGTGCTCGGCGTCCTCCCAGGTCCGCAGGGAATGGACCGCCGGATCGTCGCCGCCGGGCACCGACAGCGGGCGCGGTGTGCCTCCCGTGGCCAGCACGATCCGGTCGGCTGTGGCGAGCGTGCCGTCGGCCAGTTCCACGCCGCCCAGCTGGGGGCGGATCGCGCGGACCCGGGCGCCCTCTCGCAGCTCTACGCGCCGCTCGCCGTACCACTGTTCGGGCCGCAGCAGGATGTTCTCGCGCCGGGCCTTGCCGAGCAGGACGTCCTTGCTCAGCGGCGGCCGGTCGTAGGGCAGGCCGTGCTCGGCGGAGTAGAGGGTCAGTTCCCCGTCGTAGCCCTGGGCGCGCAGCGCGTCGCAGGTGGAGACGGCGGCCAGGCCGGCCCCGACGACGCCGATCCGCCGGGGCGAGGACGGTGGGGGGCTCATGGGGCGGACTCCGCACCGGACCGGGGCAGGTGGAGCCAGATGGCGTCGTCACGGACCTCGACGCGGTGGGTGCGCACCGCGAGGGTGGCGGGCATGCACTGCGGCTCGCCCGACTTCAGACAGAAGCGGGCGCTGTGCACCGGGCACTCGACCTCGCCGTCCTCGATCCAGCCCTCGGACAGGGACGCCTGGCCGTGCGAGCAGGTGTCGTCCAGGGCGTAGTAGATGCCGCGGTCGTGGAAGACGGCGATGGCGTCGTCGTGACCGCTGGTTTCGGGCGGCACCTTGAGCGCCTCGCCGTCCTCGATGTCGCCGACGGTGGCCACGCGCACAGCGGTGCCGCTCGTGTTCGTGCTCATCAGGTGTCCTTCTCTTCGCTCTCGGGCGTCTCGTGCCAGGCGGGCGTGTTCATCAGGTCGCGCCAGCGGGCGTACATGCCGCGAGCGGCGCCGTCGGTGTAGAGGCGGCCGGTGGTGCCCGGATGGACACCGTCCTCGGCGTCCAGTCCCAGGCCCATCTGGTAGTTGAGGGTCATAGAGCCGGAGACGAAGCCGTGTGCCGTGGCCTGGCACTCGCTCCAGTTCTCGCCGTCGTCCTGCTCGAAGATGCCCGTGGGCCCGAAGGTGCGCAGGTTGTACAGCCGTTGGGCGTCCTTCACCTCGTCCGGCATGGACCTGTCCACGAGGGTCCAGGCCCAGACCTCCATCCGGTCCGGGCCCTTGGGGTGCCAGACCCGGATGGAGCCGTTGACCGGGAGGTAGGAGAAGTTGGGGAAGACGGTGGCGTGCCCGGTGGTCATCGGGCCTTCCACCCGGGCGTCACCGAGCCGCTCGCGCAGCGCCTCGTAGTCGTAGTGGGCGTGCACGATCCGGTCGTCGAAGCGGCTCTTGGGGTGCGTCGGGAAGCCGTGCCCGTGGCCGAGCGGATCGGTGTACTGCCGTCCCGGGGTCTGCACGATGTCCGTCTTGGGTCCCTTGCCCGTCGGTGACATGACCATCAGCGCGGAGGCGTGCGAGACGTTGACGTGGTACCAGTCGGAGGCGAACTGCTCGGCCGCCAGCTTCCAGTTGCCCTCCAGCACCCACTTGTGCACCCCGCCGACGACCTCGGTGCCCTCCGGATCACGGTCCAGCATCGCGTCCATGTACCAGGTCATCCCGCCCAGCGCCTCGACGAGCGGCGGCGCCTCCGGGTTCCAGGTGGCGAAGACCAGCCCCTTGTACGAGTCGAGCCCGGCGACCTCCAGCAGTCCCCACCGGTCCTGCTCGAAATGGTCCGGATAGTCGTCCTGGTTGGGGACGTTGACGAGCCTGCCCGACGTGTCGTACGACCAGCCGTGGTAGCTGCATGTGAACGCCTTGGTCGCCCCGGCGTCGGCACGGCAGACCCGCATCCCGCGGTGCCGGCAGGCGTTGAGGAACGCCCGCAGCTTGCGGTCGCGGCCCATCGCGACGATGACCGGGTCCTCACCCATGTAGGTGGTGAAGAAGTCGCCGGGCTTGGTGAACTGGCTCTCATGGGCGAGGAACAGCCAGCTCGGCGCGAAGACCCGGCGCAGCTCCTGCTCGTACAGGGCCCGGTCGCTGAAGATCGTGCGGTCGACCAGCCCGCGGTCCAGGTCGAAGCAGGCACTCACGTCGGCGGAGGGGCGCGGGACACCGGGAAGACGGTCCACGGGCCCTGTGGGTGCGGAGGTCATCGCCGGACCTCCTCGGCGCCGGTCGAGGCGAGGCCCGGGCGGCCGGGTGCCGGGGCGTGTACAGGCGCGCGTGCGGGTACCGGCACGGAGGCCAGGCGTCCGGATCCGGCGCGTGGGTCCCTCACGGCGCCCGACCCCCCAGGTCGCGCTGCGCGTCGGTGCCGACGCCCACGGCCTGCTGAACGGGGCGTCGGCACTGCGGTGTCGAGTCGGTGCATGGGCTCAGCAGACGCCGATCGCGAAGGCCCGGCACAGCCCGTGTGCCGCGATGCGGCACACCGAATCAGGTGGCCCACGCACCTTTCCCACCCGTTTACAACGCGGGCAGGGGGTCTCTAGATTGGACGCGCGTCCATTTTGATGGCTGCTTCGCACCGTTCCGGGAGCCCCCCATGTCAGTTCACTCCCCCCTGGCCCAACTCATCGAGAGCCCCCTCGAAGACCCTTCGTTCGCGGACGATTCCCTCACGGACGCGGACGGTTCGCACTCCCCCGGGCGGACGGCCCGGTCGGACCAACGGACCGCGGTCGACAAGGCACTCGTCCTGCTCAAGTCGCTCGCCGAGGAGGACCGCGAGATCGGCGTGAGCGAGCTGGCCCGCCGCACCCGACTCACCAAGTCGACCGCGTTCCGGCTGTTGGGCATCCTTCAGCGCAACGACCTGGTCGAACGGGTCGGCAGCGACTACCGGCTCGGCGCCCAGCTCTTCGACATCGGCACCCGGGTCTACGGCCCGACCTCCCTGCTGCTGCGCGAGCGACTGTTACCGCATCTCGCGGACCTGTACGTACTGACCCAGGAGACCGTGCACCTCGCGGTCCTGCACGACACCGACATCGTGTACGTCAACAAGATCCACGGGCACCGGGCCACCCGCTCCCCCTCCCATATCGGCGCCCGCCTGCCGGCATACTGCACGGCCGTCGGCAAGGCCCTGCTCGCCTTCGACCACGACGCCATGGAAGCGGCGATCTCGGCGGGGCTGCCGAAGCTCACCGACCACACGATCACCGACCCGGCCGCCTTCCGCGCCGAACTACGGCGCATCCGCCAGGAAGGCATCGCGCACGACCGCCAGGAAGCCGCCCTCGGCCTCGCCTGTGTCGCCGTGCCGGTCATGGGGCCCACAGGTCAACCGGTCGCGGCCCTCTCCGTCGCCGGCGCGGACCACCGCTTCGACCGGGCCCGCTTCGCCCCCGCTCTGCGCCGCGTCGCCTACGAGGCGGCACGGGCGATCAACGCGGCCACCAAGGCCCAGCGGCGTGCACCGTCGGGCGCCGAGTGCAGGCCCACCCTCTGACCGTCACCGACCTTGTTCGGCCCGGCTGGGTTCTGGCCATCGCGTGACGCCGCGTCCGGCGCCCCACTCGTGACCGACATGAGCTCGGAACGGGAGTGCACCCCTGTGGGACCGGTGGAGCAAGCATGCGTGCGTGCAACGGTTGCGGCGGACCGGATCGGCCATGGAGAAACGACGACGCCAGGGCCTGCCCGCATGCGGACGCCCGCTCCCATCCTCGCCTGACTTCGGGTGCGGACGGGAGCGGCGGCGTCGAGAACCGGACACCGACTCGAGCCCGGCGTCGACCGGAGGGAGAGCAAGGGGATCCGAGTGCCCGAAACGCGATCTCCCCTGCGGCCGGGGCTTCTTCGTGCAGTCCGTGACGGCATCGTCGTCGCGCTCCACCACGCCGCGGGCCGAGGCACGGTGGCCGAAGTCGTGGCGACGGGGAGTCGCGCAGGCGCCGACGGCCGCTCCCGTGCAATCGGCAGGGGCCGGGTCAGAGGGCTACGTCACCGTGGGTCCGCACCCTGTTCGTACTCCCGGACCCGGTGCCGGGCTGCACCCGCGGCACGCTCACCACGATGTGCACCAGGCTCTCCCCCTCCAGCGACTGATAGACGTGCGGCCTGTCGCCCGGGTAGCGCACGAAGTCACCGCTGCACAACTCCACCGGGCTGTCGGCCGGTCCCACCCGCACCCGGCCACTGATCACGTACAAGTGCTCCAGCGTGCCCACCGGGTGGGGCTCGGTCGGCTTCCTCGTGCCGTCCGGATCGAGGCCGACGCGTACGAGATAGTTCTCGATGACACCGGAGCCGTAGACATGGTCCAACGCCCGCGTCTCGTACCCCTCGTGTTCCATCCAGACGACATCGGCACCGCGTTGTACCGTCATCACCTGCTCGCGCTCGGCCACCAGCCGGGTCACCGGCACGCCCAGCGCCGTCGCGATCGAGAACAACGTGTCCACGGTCGGGTTACCGGTGCCCTGTTCCAGGTTGGACAGGGTCTGTTTGGCGAGGCCCGCCTGCCGGGCCAATCCGGCCAGGGACAGACCCCGCTGCTCCCTGAGATGGCGCACGTTGCGCGCGACGACGGCAGTTCCTGAGGACACCACACCACTGTAAGCGGGCACGACCCTCCTCACGGTCTGCGGGCGCACGCTGCGTTCGTCGGCGGCGCCGACGTCGGCATCCCGGCATCGGCTCCGGCCATCGGCAGGCACGATCAGGCCCCCGCCACTCTCTCCGCGACCCCGCGCCCTTCCGGGGCGATGCGCGCACCTGGTGCGGCATCGGCCCGGTCCGCTGATCCGGGGAGTACCGAGCCGAGCCAGCCGAGCAGGAATCCGGCCGGGATCGCCACGAGCCCCGGGTTGCGCAGCGGGAACACCGCGAAGTCCAGGTGCGGCAACAGCGCGACCGCGTTCCCGGACACCTGGGGCGACAGACCCATCAGCGTCACGGAGGTCAGCAGACCACCGTAGATGCTCCAGGTCGCGCCCCGCGTGGTGAACTTCTTCCAGAACATGCTGTACAGCAGGGCGGGAACGATCGCCGAGGCCGCCACGGCGAATGCCAGTCCGATGAGGAACGAGACATTGAGGCTGCGCGCGAACACGGCCAGCACCGTGGCGGTCGTACCGACCACCACGGCCGCCCCGCGCGCGACGAGCAGCTCCCGGCTCCCGGACGCCGTGCCCCGGGTGAGGAAGGCACCGTAGATGTCGTGGGCCAGCGAGGTCGCGGCGGCGAGCGTGACACCCGCCACGACGGCCAGGACGGTGGCGAACGCCAGGCAGGCGACAAAGGTGAGCAGGAGTGATCCGCCGATGTTCGCGGCGAGAAGCAGCACGGCCGTGTTGCCGGAAGGGCTGTCCCCCGCGATCACCTGAGAGCCGACGAGGGCCGCGGCACCGAAGCCGAGCACGACGGCGGCCAGATAGAACGCGACCGTCAACAGGGCCGCGTAGTGGACCGATCGACGTGCGCCGCTCGCCGTGGGCACGGTACTGATGCGCATGAGCAGATGCGGCAGACCGGCGGCTCCGACGAGGAGCGCCAACTGCTCGCTCAAGGAGTCCAGTTGCGTCGATCCGCCGCCGAAGCGGAGGCCCGGGACGAGGAAGTCGTCACCGTGACCGCTTCCCCTCGCGGCCGAACTCAGCAACGCCCCGGGGCTGAAGTCGAACCTGGCCAGGACCAGCAGCGCGAGGGCGATACCGCCGCCCACGAGCAGCACCGCCTTGATCGTCTGGACCAGCGTGGCCGCCCGCATCCCGCCCAGGACGATGTAGAGGACCATGAGCGCGCCGAGGCCCGCGGACACGGCTCCTTCCATGCCCCGCCCGGCCGAGCCCAGGATGCCCACCGTGAGCGCACTGGCTCCGACGAGTTGGGCGATCAGGTACAGCAGGCAGACGACGAGTGTCGCGACACCTGCCGCGAGATGCACCGGGCGGGACCGCAGACGGCGCGCGAGACGGTCACCGATGGTGAACTCGCTGGTGCTGTGGTAGCGCTCCACCACCAGCAGGAGAATGACGATCCATGAGACGGCCGGTCCCAGGACGGAGAGCGTGCCGTCGTACCCGGTGAGCGCGATCAGACCGGGGCTGCCCAGCAGGGCCGCCGCGGACATGACGTCCCCGAACAGGGCGAGACCGTTGTGCGCGGGCTTGAGTTGGCCGTCGCTGACGTAGAACTCGGTCACCGTGCCCCGCCGAGGGCCGGCCCACATCACGAGGAACAGGGCGCAGACGAGGAAGACGAAGAAGACGGGCAGATCGGCTGTGACGTAGGACCCCGTCATGGGCGGTGCTCCAGTCTCGCGCCCGGCGTTCCCGGGTTCTCGACGAGCGAGTCGATCGAGGTTCTGCAGTACCGGGCATACCACTGGACCCATGCCGCGACGGCGACGAGCTGGACCAGACCGAGCAGGAGCCCTACGTTCAACCAGCTCCCCATTACTGGCGTGCCCATGACACTCTTGGCCGACTCCCCCAGACAGCTGATCACCAGATACAGGCCGATCACAGGGGCAGCGGCGAGAATCGCGCGGCGCCCCGGCCGCGCCATGCGCTCCGAGCGCGCGGACTGGAGGGCGTCAAGCAGAGTGACGCCCGAGCACCAGGGCAGGGTGTGGTCGTAGGGGTGACGGTGAGCCAGGTCCGCGGCGATCCGCAGGGCCCATGCGCGCCGTTCCTGGACGACGGCCGCCGTGTGCGCGGTCCTCTGGGCGCGCAAGGACTGTCCGTACCAGGTGCCGAGGTCGACCGCGCTTCCGTACGACCGGTGGCAGTCGTTGATCGCCCGGCTCAGATCGCCCTCGGAGTGGAGGTGTCCGTGGTCGAGTGGGCTCAGGTACAGCAGCACGGCCACGAACGGGTCCTGTAAGGAGTCATCGGGCTGTAACGCCCGGTGAGGTGGAGGAGGATCGTGGGGACGCTTCTCTTGCGGATTCATGAACAGCTCTTCATCGTGGTCGGTTGTCTGGACGCCGGACTGGAGACCTCTTGGGCGCGGCCGGCCCTCAAGCCGACCCTCTTCGTGGAGCGGCGCGCCGGAAGTCGCCGGACTCCCGGGCAGAGGTGCTGTTGCGCGTGATGGTGCAGCGCCGGACATCACACAGCATGCGACCGGTGTCTCATAGCGCGCGTGCCACCATGCAGCACACGAGCTTCCGTGCGGCCGCGCAGCGGCTCGCCCTGCGGACGGGCGACCCGTTCACCGGGGCGCGGCCGGCGGGGCAGCCGGGCAACGCGGCACGCAACCTCGCCCTCCCGTCAGATCTGGACTCGCTGCGGCGAGAAGATGCAACGGGAACAACACCCCTCCCGAACGCTCTAGTTGTCACATCAACTAACATGTCTCGAGAGCGGGCCGGCGGCTACCGCGCGCGGACGGCGCGCGGCCTCGGCCCCACCCCGGGGAGGCGCGAAGTGAGCGAGCACGTCAACGGATCCGCACCACGCAGGATCTTCGTCGACAAACAGAGCCCCCAGGCCTTTCAGGCCATGGTGAAGGCATCGGAGGCGGTGAGCGCGACCGCTACGGAGGCGGGCATCGACCGTACGACCGTGGAGCTGATCAACCTCCGCGTGTCGCAGGTGAACGGCTGCGCCTTCTGCCTCGACCTGCACACCCGAAGGGCGCTGCGCGCGGGCGAGTCGGCGCAGCGACTGGGGGTCCTGACGGCTTGGCGGGACACCGGTCTGTTCACCCCCTCGGAGCGCGCGGCGCTGGCACTGGCGGAGGCGACGACCGACATCACCGACTCCGCCGCCCAGGAGGCTGCGTACGAGACCGCCCGCCGGGTGCTCACCGAGGACCAGATCTCGGCAGTGATCTGGGTGGCCATCACCATCGGCGCTTTCAATCGCGTGTCCATCTTGAGCAAGCACCCCGTGGAAACACCCCGCCGAAGTCCTGCGGACATGTGATGGACGAGCGCGGCCGTCGGACTGGTCGTCGGGCTGTTCCGGCAGCCGCTCGGCATCGCGGCCGCCATAGGTCTCGTCGTCACCATGATCGGCGCGGTGGGCTACCACGCCAAGGCCGGCGACTACGCCGATCCCGCCACCCGGAACAACACGCTGCGCCCCGTCGTCTTCCTGCTCCTCGCCGTGGCCGCCGCGGTGACGCTCGGACTGGCCATGTGACCGGACAGCGGGGGTCCACCGAGCCGTTGTCACCGCTCCCCCGCCCGGCGGGCCGGAGTCTTCGCGTCAGACCTGGTCTTCGTCCAGCTCGCGGATGACGCGCTCGGAGATCTCGGCCAGGACCCGCAGCTCGGCCGGCGTCACATGGTCGATGAACAGCTCACGCACCGCCTCGACATGTCGCGGGGCGGCCGCTTCGACGGCGGCCCGGCCGACGTCCGTGATCACCACGTACGCGCCGCGCCCGTCCTCGACGCACTCCTCCCGCACCACCATGCCCCGGCCGGCCATCCGGGCGATGTGGTGGGACATCCGGCTCTTCTCCCACTCCAGCGCCCGCGCCAGGTCCTGGTACCGCTGCCGTCCCTCCGGCGAGTCCGTCAGATGGACGAGCACCGCGAAGTCCGCGGCCGACACGTCGGACTCCGACTGCAGCATGCGTGCCAGGCGTCCGCCGAGCCGCTCGTGCAACCGGACGAAGCCGCGCCACGCGCGCTGCTCCTCTGGCGTGAGCCATCGCGCCGTCTCTCCCATGAACAAAGTGTAGACGTAGTTGACAGGTCACCGAATGCCTGGACTTCTCGACATGAGTACGACAGGCCACCGCCGGGCTCGGCGGTGGCCTGTGCGGTGGTCCGGGGATCCCGGTCGCTAGAAGTTGCCGCGCTTCTCCTGCTCACGCTCGATCGCCTCGAACAGGGCCTGGAAGTTGCCCTTGCCGAAGCCCAGCGAGCCGTGGCGCTCGATGAACTCGAAGAACACGGTGGGCCGGTCGCCGATCGGCTTGGTGAAGATCTGCAGCAGGTAGCCGTCCTCGTCGCGGTCGACGAGGATGCCGCGCGAGGCGAGCTCCTCGATGGGCACGCGGACCTTGCCGATCCGGGCGCGCAGTTCCGGGTCGGTGTAGTAGCTCTCCGGCGTGGCGAGGAACTCGATGCCCTTGGCCCGCAGCACGTCGACGGTCCTGAGGATGTCGTTGGTGGCGAGGGCGAGGTGCTGGGCGCCCGGGCCCCGGTAGAAGTCGAGGTACTCGTCGATCTGCGAGCGCTTCTTCGCGATCGCCGGCTCGTTGAGCGGGAACTTCACCCGGTGGTTGCCGCTGGCGACGACCTTGCTCATCAGTGCCGAGTACTCGGTGGCGATGTCGTCGCCGATGAACTCGGCCATGTTGGTGAAGCCCATGACGCGGTTGTAGAAGTCGACCCACTCGTCCATGTGTCCGAGTTCGACGTTGCCCACGACGTGGTCGAGGGCCTGGAAGATGCGCTTGGGCTCGTTGTCGGGCTTCACGTAGCCCGAGGTCCGGGCCACGTATCCGGGCAGATACGGGCCGCTGTAGCGGGAGCGGTCCACCAGGGTGTGGCGGGTCTCGCCGTACGTGGCGATGGCCGCCGTACGGACGGTGCCGTGCTCGTCGGTGCTGTCGCGCGGCTCCTCCAGCACGGTCGCGCCCTGCGCGCGGGCGTGCTCGACGCACTGGTCGACGTCGGGCACTTCGAGGGCGATGTCGATCACGCCGTCACCGTGGCGGCGGTGGTGGTCCAGCAGTGGGCTGTCCGGGTCGACACCGCCCTTGAGCACGAACCGGATCGCTCCGGAGCGGAGCACGAACGCGTGGTGGTCGCGGTTGCCGGTCTCCGGGCCGGAGTAGGCGACCAGCTCCATCCCGAAGACCGTCTGGAAGTACGACGCCGCCTGCGTGGCGTTGCCCACCGCCCAGACCACCGCGTCCCACCCGGTCACCGGGAAGGGATCGCCCTGGGCGTCGTACTCCACGAGCCCGACCAGCTGCTTGAGCTGCTGGAGGTCGAGCTCCGCCAACCGCTCCTGGCTCGTGAGGGTCTGTTCGATGCTCATGCGTCATCCCTTTCGGTGTGCCTGCTTCCGGCGCGTGGCGGTAGAACACACCCAGCCCTCGGGCCTGCACAAGAGTCACCTTCCGGGCTGCTCAAGCTGCTCAGTTTGCCTCCCTCCTCCGGGCTTCATCTATACAATCTGCCCAGCCGGGAGAGGGTGCGGGATCAGGCGTTGCCGAGCGACGCCAGCCGGTCGGCCGCCTCCTTCACCCGTGCGGCGACCGGTTCGATGTCGAACGTGTGCATGGCCACCACCCCGACCGAGGCGCCCGCCGCACCCGCGACCTCGAAGCCCGCCGCGATCCCGGTGGCACCCTGCTGAAGCTGCCCCGAGGTGACGCTGTAGCCCTGTTCCCGAGCCAGCGCGACCTCGTCGGCCTCGCCCGGCACAGGCGGCTGGAGCGCGAGGATGGCGACACCGTTCGCCCCCCTGTCCAGCGGATGGCGCACGCCGATGCGGTAGCCCACCTGGACGGGACCGTGCTGGACGGTCGGCTGCGCACCCGCGACCGGAACGCATTCCCGCGCGCCGTGCGCCACCGTCAGGAAGGCGGAGGTCCCGGTGGCGTCGGCGAGTTCCTGCAGCACCGGCTGGGCCGCCAGGACCAGTTGATGCTGGAACCGTCCCGCCAGCGTCGCGGCACCGGCGCCGAGCCGCACCCGCTTGCCCTGCCGGGAGACCAGGCCGTGCTCCTCCAGCGTTCGCACGATCCGGTACGCGATGGCCCGGTCGATCTCCAGCCGCGCCGCCAGGTCCGCCACGGTCAGCCCCTCGGACGTCAGGGAGACCAGCTCCAGAGCCCGAAGCCCACGGTCCAGACCTTGCAGGGTGGCCATCAACACCTCCGAGAAAACCGACAGCGCTTCTTCGGGCGCCACGTTAGGGCACGTCAGACGGGCGAGTGGTGCCCAGGATCCCGAGCGGCACCTTGACTGGGCCGTCGCCCCAGACCTAACGTCAAGTCGTCGCTTCCAACGCACAAAAATGTGCGCTGAGCGCGCAAGGGAGAGAGACGTGCCGTACTACCACCGGGCGGGCGCGGTTCCGCCGAAGCGTCACACCCAGCACCGGGACCCGGACGGGAACCTCTACTACGAGGAGCTGATGGGCGAGGAGGGGTTCTCCTCGGACTCCTCGCTGCTCTACCACCGGCACATCCCCTCGGCGGTGCGGGCGTTCCGGGTGTGGGACCTCGGCGACCAGTCCCTGACCCCCAACCACCCCCTGGTGCCCCGTCATCTCTCCACACACAAGCTGTTCACCGACGGCGGGCCCGGCGTCGACGCGGTGACCGGCCGCAGACTGCTGCTGGGCAACGAGGACGTGCGGCTGGCGTACGTCGTGGCCGACACCATCAGCCCGTACTACCGCAACGCGATCGGCGACGAGTGCCTCTACGTCGAGGACGGGCGCGCACGCGTGGAGACGGTCTTCGGTGACCTGGAGGTCGGCGACGGGGACTATGTGATCGTCCCGCGGGCGACGACGTACCGGATCGTCCCGGACGGCGACGGGGCCGTACGGATCTACGCGATCGAGGCCAACTCCCATCTGGGGCCGGCCCGGCGCTATCTGTCCAAGCACGGTCAGCTCCTGGAACACGCGCCCTACTGCGAGCGCGACTTCCGCCTCCCGGACGGCCCGAAGTCCGTCGAGGGCGAGAACGTCGAGGTGTACATCAAGCACCGGGGGCCGGGCGGCGTCGTGGGGACCGTGCACACGCTGCCGAACCACCCTTTCGACGTCGTCGGCTGGGACGGCTGTCTCTACCCGTACGTGTTCAACATCCGTGACTTCGAGCCCCTCACCGGACGGGTTCACCAACCGCCGCCGGCCCACCAGGTCTTCGAGGGCCACAACTTCGTGATCTGCAACTTCGTACCGCGCAAGGTGGACTACCACCCGCTGTCCGTCCCGGTGCCGTACTACCACTCCAACGTCGACTCCGACGAGGTGATGTTCTACTGCGGCGGGGACTACGAGGCCCGCAAGGGCTCCGGGATCGGACAGGGCTCGATCTCCCTGCATCCGGGCGGCCACCCCCACGGTCCCCAGCCGGGCGCGACGGAGCGGTCGATCGGGGCGGAGTTCTTCGACGAACTCGCGGTCATGGTCGACACCTTCCGTCCCCTCCAGCTCGGTGAGGCCGCCCGCGCAACCGACGACGGGAGCTACGTCTACTCCTGGGAGCAGAACCGATGAGCGCCTCGCCGACACCGGGGATCCCCCCGGTGCTCGCCGGTCTGTTCGACGACGCGGCGGTCTTCCCACCCGGCAGCCTGCCCGTCGAGGAGGCCGTCCCGGCCCACGTGGCGCACACCCGGGGCGCCCACGCGGGACTGGTCGGGGCGTTCGTGCTGGCCGCCAAGGACATCGACCGGCTCGCCGAGCCGACCAGGGGCCTCGCCGCGGGGTCGTTCGACCTCTCGGTGACCGTGCCCCTGCCGGGTGTCCGCGAGGCGCTCGCCGCCGCGCACCGGATCCCGGCCGTGCGGCTGGTCGGGCTGGAGGTCGCCGTCCCGGACGGAGTCGCCGCCGACAGGGTCGTTCCCGCCCTGGCCGAGGCGATCGACGACGACACCACGCTCACCGTCTATGTCGAGGTGCCGCGCGACGCCCGGCGCGAGGCACTGCTCGCCGCCCTCGCCGGCACGCCCTACCTGGCCAAGTTCCGGACCGGAGGCGTACGCGCCGACCTCTACCCCGACGAGCGTGAACTCGCGGCGGCCGTCCTGGCCGCGGTGCGGGCCGGGGTGGCGTTCAAGGCGACCGCGGGGCTGCACCACGCACTGCGCAACACCGACCCCGAGACCGGATTCGAGCAGCACGGGTTCCTCAACCTGCTCCTGGCCACCGACGCCGCTCTGCGCGGCGCCGAGGAGGCGACGCTGGTCGAGCTGCTGTCCGACCGCGACGGCGACCGGGTCGCCGAACGGGTACGCGCCCTGTCGCCCCGGGTCCGTGATCTGTTCCGCTCGTTCGGCACCTGCTCCGTCGCCGAACCCGCCACCGAGGCAGCCGGGTTGGGACTGCTGCCCGCCACGACCGTCGCCGACCTGACCGAGGTGTCCCCATGACCGGCACGACCCTGCCGACCGTCCCGGCCGACTCGCTGTTCGGCCTGACCAACCTGCCGTACGGCGTCTACTCGGTGCCCGGCCGGGCACCGCGCGTCGCGACCCGCTACGGCGACCACGTCATCGATCTGGCCGTGCTGCTCGACGACGACGTCTTCGCCCGGCCGAGCCTCAACGCCTTCATGGCGCAGGGCCACGACCGCTGGGTCGAGGTCCGGGCCGGGATCGCCGAGCGGCTCAGTGGCGCCATCCCCGAGGAAGCGGTCCACGACCTGGGCGCGGTCACCCTGCACCTGCCGTTCGAGGTCGCCGACTACGTCGACTTCTACGCCTCCGAGCACCACGCCGCGAATCTGGGCCGGCTCTTCCGGCCCGACAACCCGGACCCGTTGCTGCCGAACTGGAAGCACCTGCCTGTCGGTTATCACGGCCGGGCGGCGTCGGTCGTGGTCTCGGGCACCGACATCGTCCGTCCCTCCGGGCAGCGCAAGGGCCCCCAGGACCCGGCGCCGGTCTTCGGGCCCTCGACGCGGCTCGACATCGAGGCCGAGCTCGGCTTCGTCGTCGGCACCGGCAGCGCCATGGGCGATTCCATCGCCGCCGAGGACGCGGAGCGGCACATCTTCGGGGTGGTGCTCTTCAACGACTGGTCCGCGCGCGACATCCAGGCCTGGGAGTACGTCCCGCTCGGCCCCAACCTGGGCAAGTCGTTCGCCTCGACGATCTCGCCCTGGGTGGTGCCGCTGCTCGCCCTGGACGCCGCCCGGGTCCCGGTCCCGCCGCAGGAGCCTGCCGTACTGCCGTATCTGCGGATGGCCCGGCCGTGGGGCCTGGACGTCGACCTGACGGTCGCCTGGAACGGTCAGGTGGTCTCCCGGCCGCCGTACTCCGCGATGTACTGGTCGCCCGCCCAGATGCTGGCGCACCAGACCGTCAACGGCGCTCCCTCGCGCACCGGTGACCTGTTCGCGTCCGGCACCGTCTCGGGCCCGGAGAAGGAGCAGCGGGGTGCCTTCATCGAACTGACCTGGGGCGGCAAGGAGCCCGTCACGGTCAACGGCCGGCCGCGCACGTTCCTGGAGGACGGCGACGAGGTCGTCCTCGCCGCCACGGCCCCGGGCGCCGACGGAACCCGGATCGGCTTCGGCGAGGCCCGCGGCCGGATCACCGGCGGCAAGCGACGGGAGGCGTGACGAGCAGGACGGTTGCCCCGGCCGCGGAGGCGGTCGCCGAGCCGGTCGCCGACATACTGCGGGCAGTTCGCCGGCCGTCGGCGGGTTCGGACTCTCCGGAACACGGGACCGGCTGGACCCGGCCGGAGATGGCGGCGCGCGCCGCAGGCGAGTGGGGTGCGTTGTCGAGCCGCGGGTCCGGTGGGGGCTGGTCGCGCAGTTCCCCGCGCCCCTGAAAAAGCGGGGCTGCGCCCCTGCTTTCTCGGCCCGAAGAGCAGGGGCGCAGCCCCTGCTCTTCGGGGGCGCGGGGAACTGCGCGAGAAGCCCCACCGGACCCGTACCCGACAACGCACCCCACTCGCGTGCGGCGCGAAATCCGGTCGAGAGTCGGCTCGGATCCCGGCACGACCGCCTCGCGAGCGTGCGCGGAAAGGGGGAATTCCTCGCACGCTTGTCAGGCGAGTGCGCCCTGCGTGTTTCGTGGCGGTGCCGTCTGCGGTGCGCGACCATACGGACGCCGACATCACATTCCTCGGCATGGCGCGCGGAAACACCGAGACAGAAAGAAGGACGACGTGTCCGGCAGCGAAAGCGAAAACCCGGCAATCGCCTCCCCCACCCCCACGCCGACTCGGCCCAGGACGAACCGGGACTGGTGGCCGAATCAGCTGGACCTCCAAGTCCTCCACCAGCACTCGCCCCGCTCGAATCCCCTGGGCGAAGAATTCGACTACGCGGCCGAGTTCGCGGCGCTCGACGTCGACGCGCTGAAGCGGGACGTCTTCGACGTGATGACGGCCTCGCAGGACTGGTGGCCCGCCGACTACGGCCACTACGGGCCGCTCTTCATCCGGATGAGCTGGCACGCGGCGGGCACGTACCGGATCGCCGACGGCCGGGGCGGCGGCGGCAGCGGTGCCCAGCGCTTCGCTCCCCTCAACAGCTGGCCGGACAACGCGAGTCTGGACAAGGCGCGCCGACTGCTGTGGCCGGTGAAGCAGAAGTACGCACAGAAAATCTCCTGGGCGGACCTTCTGGTTTTCGCGGGTAACTGTGCCATGGAATCGATGGGATTCAAGACGTTCGGATTCGGATTCGGGCGAGAGGACATCTGGGAACCCGAGGAGATTTTCTGGGGGCCCGAGGACATCTGGCTCGGGGACGAGCGTTACAGCGGCGACCGGGAACTCGCCGCTCCCTTCGGCGCCGTGCAGATGGGCTTGATCTACGTCAATCCCGAGGGTCCGAACGGCAATCCGGATCCGCTGGCCGCCGCCCGGGACATTCGCGAGACGTTCGCGCGCATGGCGATGAACGACGAGGAGACGGTCGCGCTCATCGTCGGCGGCCACACGTTCGGCAAGTGTCATGGCGCGGTCGATCCCGAGCACATCGGCCCCGAACCCGAGGCGGCACCCATCGAGCAACAGGGTCTCGGCTGGCGCAACCGGTACGGCAGCGGCAAGGGCGCCGACGCGCTCACCAGTGGACTCGAAGGCGCCTGGACCTCCGCGCCGACCCGGTGGGACAACGGGTACCTGGACAACCTGTTCGGCTACGAATGGGAGCTGACGACGAGCCCGGCCGGCGCCAAGCAGTGGACGCCCACGGATCCCGCGGCCCGGGGCACGGTTCCCGACGCCCATGATCCGTCGAGGAGTCACGCCCCCATGATGCTGACGACGGACCTCGCGCTGCGTCTGGATCCGGTCTACGGCCCGATCGCGAAGAGCTTCCACGAGAACCCGGACAGGCTCGCCGACGCCTTCGCCAGGGCGTGGTACAAGCTGCTGCACCGTGACATGGGACCCGTCACGCGCTACCTCGGCCCGTGGGTCCCCGAAGCGCAGCTGTGGCAGGACCCCGTCCCCGAGGTCGACCACGGACTCGTCGCGGACGCGGACATCGCCGCTCTGAAGAGCACGATCCTCGCCTCGGGCCTGTCCCTCTCCCAGCTCGTCACCACCGCCTGGGCGTCCGCGGCGAGCTTCCGCGGCACCGACAAGCGGGGCGGGGCCAACGGGGCGCGGATCCGGCTCGCGCCGCAACGGGACTGGGAGGTCAACCGACTGCCCGAGGTGACCGAGACGTTGCGGCGGCTGGAGGGGATCCGGGAGGACTTCGCCGGCTCACGGTCCGACGGCACCAGGATCTCGCTCGCGGACCTGATCGTCCTCGGCGGCTGCGCGGCCGTCGAGCAGGCCGCGAGGAACGCCGGTCACGACATCACGGTCCCGTTCGCACCGGGGCGTACGGACGCCTCGCAGGAACAGACCGACGTGGAGTCGTTCGCCGTGCTCGAACCCCGGGCCGACGGGTTCCGCAACTACCTCCGGGCGGGAGAGAAGCTGTCGCCGGAGACCCTGCTGCTGGACCGCGCCAACCTGCTCACGCTGACGGCTCCCGAGATGACGGTGCTCGTCGGCGGCATGCGGATGCTGAACACCGGCTTCGGGGGCTCCCGGCACGGTGCCTTCACGGACCGGCCGGAGGCACTGACCAACGACTTCTTCGTCAACCTGCTGGACATGGGCACGGAGTGGAAGGCGTCGACCTCGGACGAGAACGTGTTCGAGGGCCGGGACAGCGCCACGGGCGAACTCAAGTGGACCGCCACCGCGGTCGACCTGGTCTTCGGCTCGCACTCCCAGCTCCGAGCCGTCTCGGAGGTCTACGCGGCGCGGGACGCGGGGCAGAAGTTCGTGCGTGACTTCGTGGCCGCGTGGGACAAGGTGATGAACCTCGACCGGTTCGACCTGGTCTGAACGGTGGTGGGCACGTGCGCCGCGTCCACGGCACGCGTGCCCACCGGGAAGCACAGGCACGCCTCGACCGGAGCCGTCGTCAGTTCTCCTGGAGCAGTCACTTCTCCTGGAGCACGGAGAGGACGTTCCCGGCCGGGTCGGTGAACCAGGCGATCGCCGCGGGGCCGCCGTCGCCGGTCCGGACGATGCCCTTGTCGTCGTGGTCGAACTCGGGATAGCGCTCGAACGTCACGCCGCGCCGCCCCAGTTCGTCGACGGCGGCCTCGATGTCGTCCACGGGGAAGTTGAGCAGCGTGAACGTCGCGGGGGTGTGCGTCTCCTTCGGGTAGACGAAGACCCGCGCGCCGCTGCCGAGTGTGAGGGTCAGCATCCGCATGTCCCCCTGCCCGGACTCCTCCACCCGCAGCCCGAGGGTCTCGCCGTAGAACCGGCGGGCCTCGCCGAGGTCGTCCACCGCGAAGCCACTGAACGCCTGTGTCTGTCCGAACATGCCGTCTGTCTCCTTCACGCGTGAGTCGTCCCGAGACCGTCAGGGCACACCACGCGCGCCACGGCCGACGGCACGCCACGCGGTCGACGTCCGGATGGTCGCCTGCCTTCACCCGCACGAAGCGGCGGCCGACCGCACAAGGCCACAGCCTCCGCTTACGCAACACGAGTGAATCAGCCGACTTCACCGCTCGGTGCCGGAGTGCGTTCCGTACGGTCTGTGTCGGGATCCGGCGGCCTTGGGGAGGGTGGATGACGCTGTCCCTCGGACCGGCCGTCGGCTGCTTGGTGCTGACGCTCTCTCTCCTGCTCCGCGCCGGGGGCACACGGGGACGGGTGCGTACCCGGCTGCTCCTGGTGGCGGGTTCCGCCACCGCCGGCGCCGTCTACCGGGCCTCCCTCGTCGCGCTGTCGACCGACCCGCGGCCGGCACCGGGCGCGGCGGGGTGGGTCGGTCTGGCGGTGGTCGCCGGGGTGACGGTCACGGTGGGGTTGGGGCTGGCCGGTCTGGTGGTCGCGGCCGATGCCGGTACGGGGTGGCGGGCGTGGCTGCGGCGCCTGCTCGACGGGGCCGTCATGGCCGGGGCCGTCTTCATGGCGGGATGGGTGCTCCTGGGCAGGGCCGGTGACGGCTGGCGGCCGGAGACGGGGATGCTCGGCGTCCTGTGGACCTCGGAAGTGGTGTTCTTCGGTTTTCTGCTCGCTCTGCGACGCCTCGTACGGGGCGACCAGCAGGCCACCTTGTGGACGGCGATCGTCGGGGTGTTCCTCATGCTGGTCGGCGACACCCTGCGCCTGTCGCGGGTGGGCGCGGCGGGCCCCGAGGCGATGTCCTCGCACGTGGCCGACGTCTGCGGCACCGCGGGACTGCTGATCGTCGCCGTCAGCCCCTGGGTGCCCGGCGGGGCCAGTGTCCTGGGCGCCGGTCGGCCGATGCTCCGATCGGGGATGGAGGGAGCCGCGGCGTTCATCCCCCTGATCGTCTGCACGGTCTCGGCGCTGGGTTACGCGCTGGCGCCGACGGCCGTCGACCCCGTGCCGCTGTGGGTCGGCGGAATGGCGCTGCTCGGCCTCTGGGCCCGCCAGGTCTGCCTGCCGAGCAAGTCGACGGGCAGGGACGACTGAGCGGTGCGGTGGGGACCCGTGTCCCGGACGACGTACCGGCCGGGACACGTCTCGCACGGCGTGGGTTCAGCGGGACGTGCCGGCCATCTCCGGGACCGGCGCGTCGAGGGCGTCGAGGCCGCGCAGGATGTCCTCCACCCGCTGCTTGGCGTCCCCGAAGAGCATCTGTGTGTTCTCGCGGAAGAACAGCGGGTTCTGCACGCCCGCGTAGCCGACCGCCATGGACCGCTTGAAGACCACCACTTGGGCCGCCTCCCACACGTGCAGCACGGGCATGCCGGCGATGGGGCTGGCCGGGTTGTCGATGGCGGCCGGGTTGACGGTGTCGTTGGCGCCGATGACGAGGACGACCGAGGTGGCGGGGAAGTCGTCGTTGATCTCGTCCATCTCGAGGACGATGTCGTAGGGGACGTTGGCCTCGGCGAGCAGCACGTTCATGTGTCCGGGCAGCCGTCCGGCGACGGGGTGGATGCCGAAGCGCACCTCCACGCCCCGCTCGCGCAGTTTGCGCGCCAGCTCGGCCACCGGGTACTGGGCCTGTGCGACCGCCATGCCGTAGCCGGGCGCGATGATCACCGAGGAGGCGTCGCGCAGCAGCTGTGCGGTCTCCTCGGCGTCGATCTCCCGGTGCTCGCCCTGCTCGCCCTCGTCGTCCGCCGCCGGGGTGCCGAAGCCGCCCGCGATCACCGAGATGAAGGAGCGGTTCATCGCCTTGCACATGATGTACGAGAGGTAGGCGCCGGAGGAGCCGACGAGTGCGCCGGTGACGATGAGCAGGTTGTTGGCGAGGAGGAAGCCGGAGGCCGCCGCGGCCCAGCCGGAGTAACTGTTGAGCATGGAGACGACCACCGGCATGTCACCGCCGCCGATGGAGGCGACCAGATGCGCGCCGAGGGCGAGCGCGATCACGGTGACGGCGATGAGCAGGCCGATGTTCGGGCGGGCCACGAAGGCGACGGTGAGCACGACGAAGGCGACGAGGGCGCTGACGTTGAGAAGGTGCTTGCCGGGAAGGGTGAGGGGGCGGGAGTCGATGCGCGCCGAGAGCTTCAGGTACGCGACGACGGAGCCGGTGAAGGTGACGGCGCCGATGAACACGCCGATGAACACCTCGGCGTGGTGGATGCCGAGCAGCGAACCGGTGAGTTGGGCGTCGACGCCGAGGTAGCCGTTCCAGCCGACGAACGCGGCGGCGAGACCGACGAGGCTGTGCATGATGGCGATCAGTTCGGGCATGCCGGTCATCTCGACGACCCGGGCGCGCCACAGGCCGATGCCGGCGCCGAGGGCCGTGGCGACGGCGATCAGCACGAGTCCGGTGACCGTGATGCTGCGGGAGGCGAGCCCGACGGTGGCTGCCAGGGCGATGACCATGCCCGCGATGCCCCAGACGACTCCCGAGCGGGACGTCCGGTGCTGGGAGAGCCCCGCGAGGCTGAGGATGAACAGCAGCGCGGCGACGACGTAGGCGGCCTCTGCGGCCGTGACGGTGGTCATCCCTGATCAGCCCTTCGAGAACATGCCGAGCATGCGGCGGGTGACGGCGAATCCGCCGAAGATGTTGATGCTCGCCAGCAGGATCGCGGCGAACGACAGCACGGTGACGGCGGTGTTCCCCTGCCCGATCTGCAGCAGCGCGCCGACCACGACGATCCCGGAGATGGCGTTGGTGACCGACATCAGCGGGGTGTGCAGCGCGTGGTGCACCTGGCCGATGACGTAGAAGCCGATGACGATGGCCAGCACGAACACCGTGAAGTGGCCGATGAGTTCGCTCGGCGAGAAGGCGGTCACCAGGAACAGGGCGAGTGCTCCGGCGCCGACGAGGGCGTAGGCGGAGCGGGCCGGGCGTGCGGGCTTCGCCGCCGCTCCGGTGGGGGACGGCGTCGCGGGTTCCGGGGCCGCGTCGGGGGCCGGCGCGGCGGACACCCGCACCGGGGGCGGGGGCCAGGTCTTCTCGCCGTCGCGGACCACGGTCATGGAGCGCTGCACGACGTCGTCGAGGTCGAGGACGAGCCGGCCGTCCTTGCCGGGGGTGAGCAGCTTCATCAGGTTGACGAGGTTGGTGCCGTAAAGCTGTGAGGCCTGGGCGGGGAGCCTGCCGGGCAGGTCGGTGTAGCCGATGATCGTGACGTCGTTGTCGGTGACGACGGCCTTGCCGGCGACCGTGCCCTCGACGTTGCCGCCCTGTGCGGCGGCCATGTCGACGATGACGCTGCCGGGCTTCATGCGCGCGACGTCGGCGGCGGTGATGAGCCTCGGTGCCGGACGGCCGGGGATGAGCGCGGTGGTGATGATGATGTCGACGTCGGCCGCCTGCTCGGCGTACAGCCGCTCGGCGAGCCGGTTGTAGTCCTCCGAGGTCGCCTTGGCGTAGCCGTCGGTGCTGACGTCCTGCGCGGCGGCGACGGTGAGGAACTCGCCGCCCAGGGAGCGGACCTGCTCGGCGACCTCGGGCCGGGGGTCGGTGGCGCGGACGACGGCGCCGAGGCTGCGGGCCGCGCCGATCGCCGCGAGTCCGGCGACCCCGGCACCGGCCACCAGGACCTTCGCGGGTGGCACCTTGCCGGCGGCGGTCACCTGACCGGTGAAGAAGCGACCGAAGGCGTGCGCGGCCTCGACGACGGCCCGGTATCCGGCGATGTTCGCCATCGAGCTGAGGACGTCCAGTGACTGGGCCCGGGAGATGCGGGGCACGGCGTCCATCGCGAGGACGGTGACAGGTCGCCGGGCCAGTTCGTCGACCAGGTCCGGGTTGTGTGCCGGGCCGATGAGCGCGATCAGCGTCGCCCCGTCGCGCAGTCGGCCGATCTCCTCGGTGGAGGGGCCGTTGACCTTGAGCACGATCTCCGCCGCCCACGGGTCACCGAGCCGGGCGCCGGCCTCCTCGTAGGCCGCGTCGGAGAAGCGGGACGACTCACCCGCCCCCGGCTCGACCACCACGTCGTACCCGAGCGCGACGAGTCTGCCCACGGTGACCGGCGTGGCCGCCACCCTGGTCTCCCCCGCGGTGGACTCGGCCGGGACGCCGATGCTCTGGGGTTCGGGTTCCGCTCGGACCATCCTCTGTCTCTCTTCCCTGCGATGGCTGTTCCCTGGTTGACCCACTTGTTGACCCATGCCCCATGAGTACGAGGTGGATACGGGGGCGGTGCACCCAATCGCCGGTCGAGTGGCCGAGGTTGCCGCCGGTCGGGCCACGCCGTCGGCTCACCTGTCCCAGATCTTGCGGTAGGCCTGGCGGTAGCCCTCGGAGTCCCAGGACAGGGCGCCGCCGCTGTTGTCCGCGGTGGTGATGTGGACGGGGGCGACATAGCCGCTGGCCGGCTCGCCGGCGAAGGCGCGGTTGAACTCGTCGACGATCTGCCAGCCCTGTTCGGACAGGGGTTCGGGGACAGTGGCGGCCTGGTACCGCTTGCCGTTGATCCGCTCGAAGGCCGACGGGTCACCGTCACCGGCACCGATGTTGAACGGGGTGCCGTCCCCCTTGTGACCGGCGGCGCGCAGCGCGGGTGCCGCGTGGTCGAAGTAGAGGTCGTTGATGGCGGCGGAGTAGGTCCATCTGTCTCCGAAGCGGGATTGCAGGGAGGCGACCTTGTCGACGGTGCGGGTGTTGGCCTCCGGGATGGGGATCTTTTCGAGGCTCAGCAGCTCCACGTCGGAGCAGGCGGCGAGTCTCTTCCTGATCAGATCGGACTTTCGCTTCGCGAACGGTATGGACGCGTCGGTGAACAGCACCACGCCGGCGTGGCCTTCCGAGCGGGCGATGATCCAGTCGGCGCTGATCTCCGCGACCTCCTCGACCTTGGTGGTGACGTTGGTGAAGAGCTCCGGGTCCGTGCTGGGGCCGGGGGCCGGCGTGGCGTGCCAGCCGATGAGCGGGATGCCCGCCGCGCCCGCCCGTTCCGCCTGATCGGCCGCCGCGGCGGGGTCGAACCCTCCGATGACGATGCCGGAGGGCCTGAGAGCGAGCGCCTCGGCGAAGGCGCTCTTGATCCCGGCGGGTGTGCCCTGGCCGTCGAAGGTGCGGACGTCCCAGCCGATGACCTCGGCCGCTTCCTGGACGCCCTTGGCGACGCCGGAGACACCGGGGTTGGTCATGGTCTGGGCGACATAGGCGATGGTCTTGCCGGGGACGGCGTCGGGTCCTCTGGTGGGGCCACCCCAGGGGGCGTTGATGTCCTCGGCGGCTTTGACGGCCTGTTGTGCCTCGGCGAGGACGGCCGGGCAACCCGGCTCCCGCGCACCGACGGTGGACGCCTCGGTGGTCGAGCCGCTGGTACAGCCGGCGGCGGCCACGACCAGAAACGTCACGGCTGCCGCGGTCGCTTTGCGGGTGGGAAGCACAGGGTCTCCTCAACTGGACATGAGGGCAAGGGTGGCGTGGGGGGGGGAGAACGATCCGGCAGACGGCCGGCGCGGTGGGAATGTAGCAGGCTTCCTCACCAGGCCCTCCGCGACGGCGATACCGCTCAGTAGGCACGAGCGAACAATTCGTAATCAATTCTTGATTACACACAGGCTCACGACGATCACACAGGCGATAGTCTCCGACCGTCCCGATCCGGACACATGACGTGATCCCGTCGTTCATGCCACCTGCCCGATCGCGCGAGCCCGGCGACACCGTGCGAGCGTCGGGCTCCCGCCCGGTGTCGCCGGTCCTCCGGCAGCACACCGCGGACGTCACCCACCCGAACACCGAAGGAGGCCAGCGTGCCCGCGAACGCAGTGGAGCCGCCGCCCGGACGCCGGGACCCGACTCCTCCGTTGCGCAGGAAGGCGGGAGCGTTTCTCGTCCGGTGGCCGTTTCGGCGGAAACTCAACGTCCTCGTCGTCGCGCCCATCGCCGTGGTCGGCGCGCTGCTCGCCGTCGGCGTCGCCGACCAGGTGGAGCAGGCCCGTGACGCCGACCGGGTCGCCGAACTCGTCCGCGACAGCGAGCAGGTCGCCACGCTGATCAACGACGTACAGGCCGAACACCGGCTGGCACTGCTGCTGTCCGTGCAGTACGAGGCGACCGGCCCCGGGGCCGCCCGGCCGTCCACCACCGCCTACCGCGAGGCGCAGCAGGCCACGGACGCCCAAGTCGCCTCCGTACGGACCGCGTTCGGGTCGAGCCTGCCGGACGAGGAGAAGCAGGCCCTCGAATACATCACCGGTCTGGACGTCCTGCGCGAGAAGCTCGGCCGGGACTACGTGCCCGCGGCCAACATCGACCCCGCCTACGCGGCAGCCGTCGGCTACCTGATCGACGGCATCGGACTCGACCGCTTCTCCACGACCTCGACGTCCCCGGTCACCAATCTGCTGGACGCGATCCTGCGCGCCGACGCCGCCCACGCGGCGTTCGAGAGCGCCGTGTTCTCCGCCCAGACACCCGACGCGAACGCCCTCACCGAGTACACCCGCGCGGCCGGTGCCCACGAGCTGTACACCCACCAGGCGGACCGTTTCAGCCGGATCGCCGCGCCGTCGCAGGTCCTGAGCATGGCCGGCATCGAACGCAGCGCCGAACAGAACGACATCACCTCCCAGTTCGCGGAACTCCAGATCGAACCGAGCGCCCTGCAGACACAGACCACGCGGGAACTGCGCGAGAAGATCACCACCGGCGAACGGCAGGCCGAGACCCGCCTCGGCATCACCCGGACCCTGATCGAGCAGACCGCCGCACGGGCCGACTCCGCCGCCGCGAGCGCCCGCTACAGGGCGTGGCTCATGCTCGGTGCGGCACTGCTCGGCTTCGCCGCGTGGCTGGCGTTCTGCGTCCTGGTACGGCGTTCGGTCATCCGTCCCCTCACCGCCCTGACCGGGGCGGCCCAGGAGGTGGTGGAGGCAGCCGACGAGGAACTCGCCCGGGTCGCGGACGATGAACTGGCCGAGAGCACCCCGTTCAGCCCTCGGGCGATACAGGTCCCGGTGCGCGACGAGATAGGCCAGCTGGCGGAGGCGTTCAACCAGGTGCAGGTCACCGCCGCCGCGCTGCTGGAGCGGCAGGTGCTCAGCCGCCGCAACATCGCCGAGATGTTCGGCAACGTCGGGCGCAGGGTCAGCAATCTGACCACACGTCAACTGCTGCTGATCGATGCCGTCGAACGCGAGGAGACCGACCCCGACCTCCTCGACCGGCTCTACCGCATCGACCACATCGCCGTACGCCTCCAGCGCAACGCCGACAGCCTGATGCTGCTCGCCGGGATCCGGGAGGCGGACGTCGAGGCCCGGCCGACCACCCTGGCCGACGCCATACGCTCCGGCCTCGGCCGCATCGAGGGGTACCGGCGGGTGTCCCTGCGCTCGGAGACGGACGTCACCGTGGGGCCCGACATCATCGCCGACCTGACGCTGTTGCTCGCCGAACTGATGGAGAACGCGGTCTCCTTCTCCCCGTCCGACACCCCCGTCGAGGTGGTGGTCCGACCCGGCACCGACGTCACCCAGGACGGCGGGGCGCTGATCGAGGTCATCGACCACGGCCTCGGGATGAGCGCGGAACGCCTCGCCGAGGAGAACGCCCGCCTCGTCCGCCGTGAACGCCTCGATCTGGTTCCGACCAAGGTGCTCGGTCTCTTCGTGGTGGGCAGCCTCGCCCGCCGCCTGGGGCTCCGGGTGACCCTGGGCCGGACTCCGGGCGGCGGTGTCACGAGCACGGTCTGGATACCGCCCACCGTCCTGCTGGCGATGAGCCCACTGGACGTCGCACCGGCTCCCGCCGGCACGGCGGAGGCCATGGCGACGTCCACGGCGACGTCCAGGGCGGCGGCCGAACCCCGGACCGAGCGCAAAGCGGTCGCGGCCGTACCCGCCGCCAGCACCGCTCCCGAACGGCGCCCGATCGTCAGGTCCTCGCAGGGTGACCTGCCCCGACGCATTCCTGCCCGCTCACCCACGGGAGCGGCCGACACCTCCGGCGACGCTCACCCGGCCGCGACAACCCGCCCGCTGCGGCGCCGTGTTCGCGGTGCGACCCTCGCCGCGGCCACCCTCCCCACCGAGCGGAGCAGTGCGGCGGCCCGCAGGCCCGCCGACGCCGACGCCGTCCGCGCCGAGCTGGACGAGTTCGAGGACGCCGTACGCCGAGCCGAGCAGGACAGCGCCGCATCCCCGCACACACCCGGCACCACCGCGACACCGGAAAACACAGAAGGCCAGAAGGAGACGGGCAGTGACCACGTCGACAGATGACAGCACCTCAGAACCGCCGAAGGCCACGGACCTGCGCACCGCGGCGGCCGACTTCACCTGGCTGCTCGACCGCTTCGCCACGGAGACCGCCGGCGTGGTCGATGCCATCGCCGTGTCCTCCGACGGGCTGCTGATCGCTGTCTCCGAACTGCGCGACAGGGACGACTCCGAACGGCTCGCCGCGATCGTGTCCGGCATCACCAGCCTGGCCGCGGGAGTCTCCGGCAACTACGCGCTGGGCGGCCTCAACAAGGTCATCATCGACCTGGAAGGCGGCCACGTCCTCGTCTCCGCCATCGGCAACGGCGCCGTGCTCGGCGTCGTCGCCTCCAAGGAGGCGAAACTCGGCAACATCGCCTACGAGATGACCCTCTTCGCCAACCGCGCCGGTGCCGCGCTCACCCCCCAACTGGTGATGGAGCTGAAGAACAACGTCGGCTCCGCGGCAGCCGGCTGAAACGCTCCGCGAGCAGGAGGTCGCCATGGCCGTCGGTGGGCAAGAACCACACGACACAGGTGGGCGGGAACCACACGGGACAGCGGAGGACACGCGAAGCGGCCCGCCGGAACGCGTCGACGGGCGGGACCCCGTCGACGGACCGGAACCGGTCGACGGGCCGGAACCGGTCGGCCGCGCCCCCGCGGTCCGACCGTTCCTGCTGACCGCAGGCCGGGTCTCGGGAGCGGACACAGCGGCACCCCTCCCGATCGAGACCCAGATCGTGTCGACGTCCGCCGGACTCTCCGTGCTCGGCGCGCTCGCCTTCGAACGCCACGACATCGTCGCCGCGTGCCGACGGCCGCAGTCGGTCGCGGAACTGGCCGCCCGCCTGCGACTGCACCTCAACGTGGTCCGGGTGCTCGCCGAGGATCTCTGCGCCGCGGGCCACCTGGCGGTCCACGTGCCGCACGCCAGGATCGCCCAGGACATCTCCGTACTGCGAAGGGTCATCAATGGTCTCCGTGCCGTTCCCGACTCACGGGGCACACTCCGTGACAGCGGCTGAACAGCCGCAGCAGCCGCCGCCGCTGCCGGTCAAGCTGGTCATCGCCGGCGGCTTCGGGGTCGGCAAGACCACCACCGTGGGGTCGATCTCCGAGATACGGCCCCTCACCACGGAGGCCGCCATCACCGAGGTCGCCGCAGGGGTCGACGACCTCACCCACACGCCCGACAAGACGACCACCACCGTCGCCATGGACTTCGGCTGCATCACCATCGACCCGACCCTGAAGCTGTACCTGTTCGGCACACCGGGCCAGGACCGCTTCGGCTTCATGTGGGACGACATCGTCGAGGGCGCTCTCGGCGCCCTGGTCATCGTCGACACCCGCCGCCTCGACGACTGCTATGCCGCCGTCGACTACTTCGAGCACAGGGGCATCCCCTTCGCCGTCGCCGTCAACGCCTTCGACGGCGAGATCGAGCACGGCCTGGACGACGTGAGATGGGCCCTGGACATCGCCGAACACGTCCCCCTGACAGTCTTCGACGCGCGCAGGACCGGCTCCGTCCGAGACGCCCTCCTCGTCGTACTCGACGTCGCCCTCTCCCGCGCCGAAGCAGCCGCGGCGAGGTGACGGTTCGCCCCACGAGGAACCGGCTCCGCGCTCGGAAGACCCGAGATCTCGGAGTCGACGAACTCGCCGCCACCCAGGCTGCTCGCGGCCGGCGCGTTCGGTCCGGGCCGAGCCACCGCGTCTGGACCGGGTGCCGCGCGTACGCCTGCGCGCGCAGGCTCGCGAGACGGGTGCCGAGCCGCGGCGCCCCCTCGGGGACCGCGGCCCGTACCGCGTCGAGGAGGTCGGCGCGGTGCGCGACGTGAGCGGTGGGGCGGCACCACCGCGTGGGTCTGGGCGTGCGGCAGTCGCCTTCGCCGAGCAGTGGTGGAACCACCGCCGACGCTGAGCAGCCGGTCCGCTCGTGGAGGGCGGTCGCGGCGCGAGCCCGTTCGGCCACGTCGACGGCGACGGTGCATCGCCCGGCCCGCGCCGATCGGCACGGCGGTCGCGACTTTAGCAATTGCCAAATTTAGCAATTGATTAGATGCTGTGCCTGCCGACCGTGTCCGCAGAAGAGATGAGGGCCTGCAGTGTCCGTTCCGCTGTACCAGAGGGCCGGGGGCGGCACGTCGTGACGTCGCTCGGCCGGGTCGTGGCCCGAGGTGCCGCACTGTTGCCCCGCCGTGGGGATCTGGCGGAGATACGCCGGAATCCGCGAAGGGATCTGCTGGCCGGACTCACCGTGGCGGTCGTGGCGCTGCCGCTCGCGCTCGGATTCGGCGTCTCCTCCGGGCTCGGTGCCGAGGCGGGGCTGGCGACCGCGGTGGTGGCGGGGGCGCTCGCCGCGATCTTCGGCGGTTCGAATCTGCAGGTGTCCGGGCCGACCGGCGCGATGACCGTGGTGCTGGTGCCGATCGTCGCGGAGCACGGGCCCTCCGGGGTGCTCACGGTCGGTCTGATGGCGGGCGTGCTGCTCGTCGGCCTCGCGCTGCTCAGGACCGGCAAGTACATGCAGTACGTACCGGCGCCCGTGGTGGAGGGCTTCACTCTCGGCATCGCCGCCGTGATCGGACTGCAACAGGTCCCCGGTGCGCTCGGGGTGCCCAAGCCCGAGGGCGACCGCGTCCTGCTGGTGACCTGGCACGCTCTGGAGGAGTTCGCCAGGAACCCGAACTGGACCGCCGTCGCGTTCGCCCTGTCGGTCGCCGCCCTCGTGCTGGTCGGCGCACGCCTACGGCCCACCGTCCCTTTCCCCATCCTCGCGGTGATCGCGGCCACCGTCGTCGCACAGGCGGCCGGTCTGGACTCGGCGAAGCCGATCGGCGATCTACCGGCCGGGCTGCCCGCCCCCTCGCTGGCCTTCCTCGACCTGGGCTCGCTGACCTCGCTGCTCGCCCCGGCGGTGGCGGTGGCGGCGCTGGCGGCCCTGGAGTCCCTGTTGTCGGCGTCGGTCGCCGACGGCATGACGGTGGGCCAGAAGCACGATCCGGACCGCGAACTGTTCGGCCAGGGCGTGGCGAACATCGCCGCCCCCCTCTTCGGGGGTGTGCCCGCGACCGGCGCGATCGCGAGGACCGCGGTCAACGTACGGACCGGTGCGAGTTCCCGGCTCGCCTCCCTGGTCCACGCCGCCGTCCTGGCCGCCATCGTCTTCGCGGCCGCGCCTCTGGTCTCGAAGATCCCGCTCGCCGCCCTCGCCGGCGTGCTGCTGGCCACCGCGGTCCGCATGGTCGAGGTCGGCTCGCTGCGGGCGATGGCCAGGGCCACCCGCTCCGACGCCCTGATCCTCGTCCTGACCGCCGTCGCGACCCTCGCACTGGACCTCGTCCAGGCCGTCATCATCGGCCTGCTCGTCGCGGGCGCACTCGCCCTGCGTGCGGTGGCACGCCAGGCTCGCCTGGACCAGGTCCCGCTCGACCGCGGAGACCACAGCGCCCAGGAGCACGCCCTGCTGGCCGAGCACATCGTGGCCTACCGCATCGACGGGCCCCTGTTCTTCGCGGCAGCGCACCGCTTCCTCCTCGAACTGGCCGAGGTGGCCGACGTGCGCGTGGTCATCCTGCGCATGTCCCGTGTGACGACCGTCGACGCCACCGGCGCCCTCGTCCTCAAGGACGTGGTGGAAAAGCTCAACCGCCGGGGCATCGTGGTCATGGCCTCCGGGATCCGTCCCGGTCAGCGGCAGGTCCTGGACTCCGTCGGCGCGTTGGAACTGCTGTGCCGACAGGGCGGCGAGTACGTCACCACCCCCGAGGCGATCCAGGGCGCCCGAGCCCACCTGGAGTGCGCGGGTGTGCTGCCGCCGCGTGGTGCCCGGGAGGCCGCGGACGTGCTGCTGCCTGGTGCCCGGGGCGCCCGGCACGTCACCGAGGAGACAGGGGAAACCGTCGTATGAGCACTCCCCCCGCGGCTCTGCGCATGGTCGAGGTGTCCGGCGCCGAGGCCCTGTGGCTGCTCGAGGGCAGTTCGCTGGGGCGCCTGGTGTACCCGCACCGGGACCGGCTCGTCGTCCGGCCCGCGCGGCACACCTGGGAGCACGGTCGGCTGGTCGTGCGCACACCCGCGCCCGCCGCCGAGGTCACGGCGACCTACCACGTGGACGAGATCCGTGCCGTCGGAGGCACCGGCTGGCTCGTCACCGTCGCCGGACCGATCGAGGTGGTTTCCGACCCCGACGAGGCCGCTCATCATCGGCGCACGCTCTCCGGCTGGGCCCACGGCCCGCACGACACCCTGTTGCGCCTGGTCCCCAAGACCGTGACCGGCTTCCGCCTGATTCGCGCGGAGGCGTGATGAGTCCCCGGCCCGGCCTGCCGTCCCACCGGAGTGCGGTGACGCCACCGGCGTCGCGGGTCAGCCACGACATCCGGCACGCCGCGCCGTGTCCAGGACGATGACGTTCGCGTGGTCCACCACGGTCGAGCAAGAGCTCGGCGTCGCGTCCGCCGGACCACACCCGCGCGGGCCGGCGATGCGATCGCCGGCGGTTCCCTTCTGCCGCGCGATTCGGTGTCGGCGTCCCCACAGGCGAGGATGGACCACATGTGTGTGACAAGTGGGCGGAAGTACTGCGCCACGGGGCGGCCGACACGGTCGTACCGAGCCACCGGGGAGGGGACTTCACCGTGACGACCCCGCTCTACCAACTGAAGGCCGAGTTCTTCAAGACCCTCGGTCACCCCGCGCGCATCCGGGTACTGGAGCTGCTGAGCGACCGCGAGCACGCGGTGGCGGAGATGCTTCCGGAGGTGGGAATCGAGCCGGCGCACCTGTCGCAGCAACTCGCCGTGCTGCGTCGAGCGAACCTGGTGGTGACACGCAAGGAGGGCTCGACCGTGTACTACTCGCTGACCAGCCCACACATCGCCGAACTGCTTCGGGTCGCCCGCACGATCCTGTCCGGCGTGCTGGCCGGCCAGGCCGAGCTCCTCGCCGACCTGCGGGCCGCCTCGCCTCACACGCAGGCACCGTCCTGAGGGCGTCGGCCCACCCCGCGAGCGCCCCCGAGACAAGGCCCCGGGCGGGTCGCCGACGGGGCGGTCTTCACCCATGCTGGAAGAGAGTCACACAACTGTCGGAAGTCGCGTCCGCCGAGGTGGGCCGTAGCCCTCGGCGCCGTCCCCGAGTCGGGTACGGCCGGGCCGCACCACATCGAATGCCAGGGCCGGCAGCCGTCCGACGGGCGGCGTCGGCGTGTGCGAGAAGCAGGGAGGACGCCATGAAGGTCGGAGTGTTGACCGGCGGCGGCGACTGTCCCGGACTCAACGCCGTGATCCGCAGCGTCGTACGCAAAGGTGTTCAGGAGTACTCCTTCGACTTCGTCGGCCTGCGGGACGGCTGGCGCGGCGCCCTCCAGGGCGACGTCGTACCGCTGGAGGTCTCCGACGTACGGGGGATCCTCCCGCGCGGGGGCACCATCCTGGGTTCGTCGCGCACCAACCCGTTCAAGCACGAGGACGGGCCCCGGCGCATTCAGGAGACCCTCGCGAAGCACGGGATAGACGCGCTCGTCGTCATCGGTGGCGAGGACACCCTCGGCGCGGCCACGGAGCTGAGCCGTCATGGCGTCGACCTCGTCGGTGTGCCGAAGACCATCGACAACGACGTGTCCGGCACCGACTACACCTTCGGGTTCGACACGGCGGTCGGCATCGCGACGGAGGCCATCGACCGTCTGCACACCACCGCCGAATCGCACATGCGCACGCTTGTGGTGGAGGTGATGGGGAGGCACTCCGGCTGGATCGCCCTGCACGCCGGCGTGGCGGGCGGCGCCAACGCCATCCTCGTCCCGGAGCGGCCGTTCGACATCGACCAGGTGTGCGAGTGGGTGAAGAACCGCTTCAAGATCAACTACGCGCCGATCGTCGTCGCCGCCGAAGGAGCCATGCCCAAGGAAGGACAGATGGTCCTCAAGGACCGCTCGCTGGACGAGTACGGCCATGTACGGCTGTCCGGCATCGGCGAGTGGCTCGCCCAGGAGATCGAGGCACGCACGGCGACCGAGGCGCGTACCACCGTCCTCGGCCACATCCAGCGGGGAGGCACCCCGAGCGCCTTCGACCGCTGGCTCGCCACGCGTTTCGGGCTGCACGCGGTCGACGCGGTCAAGGACGGCGACTTCGGCACGATGACGGCCCTGCGCGGCACCGAGATCGTGCGTGTCCCCCTCGACGACACCAGGAAGGGGACGAAGCTGGTCGATCCGTCGTTGTACGAGGAGTTCGGGGTGTTCTTCGGGTGATCGGGCGCCCCGCCGACGGCAGGTGATCCACCGCCGCCCGCGCCCGATCCGCTCCGCCGTCACCCCTCGTGCGGTACGACCACGACCGGGCAGCGGGTGTGGTGCAGTACCGCGTGGGTCACCGGCCCCAGCCGACCCTCGACCGCCGCCGGGTCGGTACGACGACCCACGACCAGCAGGTCCGACCGGCGGGAGGCGTTCAGCAACGCCTGCGCCGGATGGAGCAGGACGACATCGGTGCGGACGGTCACGCCCGGGTACTTCTCCCGCCACGGCCGCAGGCCGTCGGCCGCCCGAAAGACCTCCTGGTCCTCCCAGGTGGCCCGGTCCTCCTCGGTCACGAACAGCCTCTGTGGAGAGACGGCCTCGGCCGGGAGAGCCCACGCCTTCACCACGTGCAGCGGAGCCTCCCGGCCCTCGGCAGACGTGAACGCGAAGTCCGCCACCTCGCCGACCGGACGGTGGGAGTCGAAACCCACCACGACCTCGGCGGCGCTCCCCGCGCCCTCCCCGGCCTCGAAGCCCCCGACCGGTCGGGGAGGCACCAGCACGACGGGACAGACGGCCGCCGCCGCCGCGCGAAGCGCCACCGATCCGACCGCGAGGCCGTCGAAGCCGCCCGCCCCCCTCGTTCCGACCACGAGGAGCGCCGCGTCGCGCGCCGCCGCGAGGAGCGCCGTAGCCGGTGCCTCGGCGGTCTGCTCAGCCCGCACCTGGAGGTCCGGACAGCGGGCACCGAGATCGGCGACCGCCCGCTGGAGCACCCGTTCACCCACGCGGTGCAGCATCTCCGCGGCCGCGTCCGGGACGACCTCGTCCGGAAGCGACGGTGATGCCTGTACGAGACGGAGGGGCAGGCCGCGCAGGACGGCTTCCCGCGCGGCCCAGTCGACCGCGGCCATAGCGCGCTCGGATCCATCGACACCCGCCAGGACAGGGCGACTCATCGCTTCCTCCTTCGCCCGCGGCGGCGGCGCGCGGGCCCGTCCCGCACCGTCTCCGCCCCTCTTCCACTGTTCCAGACAAGCACCCGCGGGTCCTGGTGGACGACGAGGAGACCGCCGGTCCGGCGAGTTCCGTGGGAGGGCCGTTCGGCCTCTGGCAAGGGACCCGTGGGGCCGTGTCGGGCGATCACGCGGCACGACATGGTGGAGGGCGGCCCGAGAAAACGAGGGGTCGACGGGCACCGCTCACGGTCACGCGGCGCAGCTCGGTTCTCCTCGTCGAACTCGCCGTCGAGGGCGGCCGCAACGCTGTCGCCGGCACCCTGGAGGGTGCTGGACGCGATGTCGCGCCGCTCCGCGCACAGGCTTCGGCTCGCAGGAGGCGGACCGGCAGCCGCAGGAGGTCCGCGAGGCCTTCGCGCGGCTCGGGAGCCGGGCATGTTCACCAATCCCGTGGTGCCACCTGCGCAACCCGGCGTTCAGGACGGACGGCGTGGACCACTCCCCGTCGGCCGACCTCACCGGGCAGGCCAACCACCTGGGGTCACCATCGAGGCCGACATCGTCCAGCAGGAGCGGCCGGAGAACAACGGCGGCCACCGTGCGCTCGGCTTCGGACGCACGGCCCCCTCCTGTGCGGGAGAGGCTCACTGCCGACCTCACCGCCGGCAGGTGGCCGACCGCACGCCGTGCGGACCGCGGCGATCAACATGACGCCGACGCGTACGGCGTCCGCCGAAGTGCGCGCACCTGGCGGCGCCGCGGCTGTTTCCCTCGTGCGGAGCCGTCAGTGCTCCGGGGCGTTCCGGTCGGGGATGTCGTCCGGCTTCCCGACGACGACGGCGAAGAGGTCGGCGACAGCGGCGAGGGCCGCCGCCTGGAGTGCCTCGGCCGTCACCGGGCCGCCGTCCGCTCCGGTCAGGTCACGGGTCGCGGTCGCGGAGGCCACGATCGTGGGCCGGTAACCGAGGTTGAAGGCGTCACGGGCGGTGGCGTCGACACACATGTGGGTCATGAACCCGGCCAGGACCAGGTCGCCCCGTCCCGTGCTCCGCAGACGCTCGTCCAGATCGGTCCGGAAGAACGAACTGGGGAAGTTCTTCACGACGACGGCCTCCCCGGACCGTGGCGCCACCTCGCCGCTGATCCTGCCGATGGGGGCGGTGACGTCGTACGCGGAGCCCACACCCGCGTCGTGCATGATGTGGACGACGGGAGCCCCCACGGCCCGCGCGCGTGCCAGCAGCCGGGCGGCCTCGGCGAGCGCGGCCTCGACACCTTCGAGGCGCATCACACCGTGGCGATAGGTGTTCTGGCAGTCGATCATCAGCAGGACCGAGTCCTTCAGCGCCGCCGGCCGGTCACTCAGACCGAGGAGGTCGCGCAGAGTCACGGATGTGGACATGGTCCTCAACTCCTTCCCTTTCCCTCGACGTTGGCACCGGCGACGCTGCAATCACGCTGCGTTCTCGTGCCCGTGCTTCGCCTCGCAGCCGAACGGGGCGGCGCGCACGGCCCGTTCGGCCCCGGATCGGGCCCGAAGGTCTCATGTGGGCCACGGACGTCCCGAGAGAAGGTGACCGGACAGCGATGCGACGCACGAGGAGGGCCGTCATGAGTGCCCCGGCATCCGCGAAGGACACCTCCCACCGGCCGGAACCCCGCCAGGTCCCCACGGTCCGCCGCGATCCCGAGATCTCCTGGCCGGTGCGCCTCTACCGCGTCGCGGTGCCCGCACACGTCAGACGCGCCGTCATCGCCCGTACGACCCCCCAGGCCCGCGCTCGCGTCAAGCAGCGTTTCGCACACCTTCCCTCGGTCCGCCATCTGCTCGGCCGGGCCCGTGGCGCCTACCTCGTCAGCAGACACCCCGCCCTGTACACGGGCCCGGACCGGGAGGTGCGGCTCGTGCGCGGTGTCCCGACGGTGGTGTTCACCCGCCCCGACCTGTCGCCCCTGACCGCACGTGATGCCAACGTGACGGCGGTTCGCGCGGCACTCGACGGCGCCGGGCTCGACCACTTCCAGGTGCGCGGCCACAGCCAGACGTCCGCGGTCGTCGCCCTCGCCGACGAGGACCGGCCCGCCGCCCATCGCGCCCTGGCCCGGGCGTGCCGCGTCCGGCCCGGCTACGTCAGTGCCCTCCCCTCGCGTCGGCGCGAGCGCCCCGCGACCCGCCCGGCGTTCCGCGCGCGTACCTGGCGGCGGCTCGCGCAGGCGGACGTACTGCGTCTCACCTGGTACCAGGGCGATCCGGACGGGGAGCTGACGCTCGGCCCCAAGTACGGCTGTGACATCGAGTTCTGGGCGTCGGACGGGGACTTCCTGGTGGCGCCGCGGCCGAACCGGACGGCCGAACGGGTATCGCGCACCGACCTCCCGGTGTACGTACCCGAGGCCCGGTTCACCTGGCTCCTCCCCCATGACCGCGCCCTGCCCCGGGTGCGTACCCGCGCGGAGTTCGCCCGGCCCGGTGTCGAGGACATCCGGTTCCCCGTCGACGTCGTGTACACCTGGGTCGACGGGCACGACCCCGAGTGGCTCCGACGCCGCGCCTCCTGCGCGGGAGGGACCTACCACGAGGAGGCCGCGAACGCGGCGCGGTACCTGAGCCGGGACGAACTGCGCTACTCACTGCGGTCGTTGCACCAGTACGCCCCCTGGGTGCGCACCGTCCACCTGGTCACCGACGACCAGATCCCGGTCTGGCTGCGCACCCGCACTCCCGGCCTGCACGTCGTCAGCCACAAGGAGATCTTCGACGACCCTCACCAACTGCCCACGTTCAACTCGCACGCCATAGAGAGCCAACTGCACCACATCGAAGGCCTGTCCGAGCATTTCCTGTACTTCAACGACGACGTGTTCCTCGGACGCCCGGTCGTTCCCCAGGACTTCTTCCTCGCGAACGGGCTGACGAAGTTCTTCCCGTCGAAGGCGCTCATCCCCCCGGGGGAACCGACCGCGGACGACGTACCGGTGACGGCGGCCGGCAAGAACAACCGTGCTCTGATCGAGGCGGCCTTCGGCACGGTCATCGGCCACAAGATGAAGCACACTCCGCACGCGCTCAGGCGCAGCGTCCTGTACGAGATCGAGGCGAGGTTCGCGGACCGGCATCACGCCACCGCGTCGCACCGCTTCCGCAGTCCGGACGACCTGTCCATCGTCTCCTCGCTCCACCACTACTACGCCTTCCACACCGCCCGGGCCGTCCCCGGCCACCTCCGCTACGCCTATCTCGACGTCACCCACCCGGCGCTGGGCACTCGCCTCGCCTCCCTGCTGGCGCACCGCGACAGGCAGGTCTTCTGCCTCAACGACACGGTCTCCGGCGAGGACGAAATCACCGCCCAACAGGCCCTGCTCACCGACTTCCTGCGGGCGTATCTCCCCGTTCCGGGGCCTTTCGAGAGCGACGGGGCCGCCCGACTCGCCTCCGACAGGGCGGCCGGTGGGGCATGAGGCCGGTGGTCGCAGGCAGACGGCACGGCCGCCGGACGAGACGTCCTCGCGTCGGGCGATCCCAGAACGCGACGGCCGTTCCCGGAGACCGGCACCGGCGGGTGGCGGACGCGCACGCGGCGGCGGCCTGGTACCGCTGGGAAGCGGATGCGGCGTTCTCCGCCGTACGCACCCGTCGGTCGGTCCTGCTCCGCCCGAGGTGACGGCCCGGGTGGTGCAACCGATCAGGCACGCGGAACGCGCAGGTGATCGTCCGCATCGACACGGCTCGGTGCCGCCGTCAGCGCTGACGGCAGGTCAGCCGCGCGCGACGGCGCCACGATTCGGGGGCGGGGTCGGGCGCGCGCCCCGCCTACCGTGGCCAGACGACGGCGAGACGATCGCCCTGTGTGGCGACCCGGGTGCCCAGCTCGGCACAGACACGTGTGAGCCGGTCGGCTGTCCAGAGGCGTTCGGCCTCGTCGGCGAGGCGGGTGTGACAACAGTCGAGGGCGATCGGAACGGCCTCGGTGCGCCGTACACCGCTCGCGTCGAGGGTGACGAGCCAGAGCAGGCCAAGGTCGTTACGGAGGTCCGCGTGAACGGCGTAGTCGTCGATGAAATCCCCGAGATCGAACAGGACCTCGCGGGTGAAGCCGTGGAAGACGTGCGCGGAGTGGCCGATGACGAGGTCGGCTCCGGCGGCGGTCAGAGCGGCGGCCGCGCGGCGTACGTGCGGAACGGGGCGGATGGTCATGTTCGGCCCCCAGTGCACGCTGACCAGGACCAGATCCGCGTCGTCGGAGAGGGTGCGGACGGCGTCGACGAGCCAGCCGGGCACCTCCTGGTTCCACAGGTCGGCGTAGGCCACACCGGCCCGGTCGGTCTCCGCCGCGTACTCGGCGGGGTGGTCGGTGACCGCTAGGAGGCCGAGGCGCAGCCCACCTGCCTCCATGATCAGCGGGGCGCGGGCCTCACGGTCCGTCGCTCCCGCCCCGACCACGCGAATGCCCGCCCGCCCCAGCAGAGCGCGGGTGTCGAGGAGGGCCTCGGGGCCGAAGTCGCGCGCGTGGTTGTTGGCCAGGGACACCGCGTCCACGCCGAGGCCGGCCAGGACGTCGGCCGCGCGGGGCGGAGCGCGGAAGAAGAAGGACTTGCCCGGCAGGTTCACGGGTGCGCCCCGGTCCGAAACACAGCACTCGAGGTTGAGCAGGAACAGGTCCGCGTCGGCGACCGCCCTGTGCACCGCCGGTGTGAAGAGCGGACGCGGATGGCGGTGGGCCAGTCTCTCGGCGACCCCGCGGCCCAGCATGGTGTCTCCGGCCAGCGCGATGGTGACGGCCATGGCACTCGTGCCTCCCGCGGCGTCCGAGCGGGTGGCGCGAGCCGAACCCGGCCCGCGCCGACGTTCTCTCCCGCATTCTCGCGTCTGCGACGGATCAGGGGGAGGGCCGAACGGCCTGGCTGAGCAACGGCCGCCCCGCGGTGCTGTCCACCGGGAGGCGGTGCGGCGGCACCGTCGGCTCTCCGGAGAGGCTCGGGCCCCGTCTCGTCGGCGGCGCCCCGTGTCCTGGGGAACAGCGTGTGTATCAGCCGCCGGACGGGGCGGCGAGAGAGGCGCTGCCCGGGAGCGGTGTGCGGGGTCGCGTCGTACGAAGGCCGTCCGCGGGGCGAGGACCGACACGGGGCGCACGTTCGTGGCGGTACAGGCGCGGCGGGCGGGCGTCGTAGGACCGGCGTGGCGGGGCGGTCGTGCCCGTCGAGGGAGCGGCGGGCCGTAGGGCCGCCCCGCCGGGCCATCGCCCCGACCGCGCCACGGCCGATCGTCCCCGGACAAGGGCCGGGTGGCCCAACCCCCGCCGCCCCCTCACGACCGACGATGGAGAGCGCGGCACACGGCGTGAGGAGGGCCTCGGGCCACGAGGTCGGCTCCGGGCCGGGCACGACCGTCGGACGAACGTCAGGGACGGAGCAGCAGGTGGACGGGCAGGCGAGGTCCTCGGCCACGTGGTCGGCGGAGAAGGGCCCGGCCGACGGGGCCGGGCGCCCGAGCAGGTGAGTTCGATGAGGGAGACACTGTCGCTGGGGCGGATCGCGGGTGTCCGCGTCGGCCTGAACTGGAGTGTGCTGGTCATCGTCGCCCTCGTGGCCGTCACCCTCGCCGAGGGTCGCTTCCCCGACGCCCACCCGGGCCGTTCGGCTCCTGCCTACTGGGCACTGGCACTCCTGACGGCCCTTGTGTTCCTGGCCTCGCTCCTGGCGCACGAGCTCGCCCATGCCGTGGTGGCCCGACGCAACGGGGTCGGGGTCCAGGGCATCACCCTGTGGATGCTCGGCGGTGTCGCGCGCCTGGACAGCGAGGCCCGTACGCCGGGCGCGGAACTGCGCATCGCCGCGGTCGGACCGCTGACGAGCGTGGTCGCTGGCGGATCGTTCCTGCTCCTGGCCCTGTGGCTGGACGTGCTGGGCGCCTCGGGGCTGGTCGTCGAGGCGGTCGCCTGGCTGGCCGGCATCAACGTGATGCTGGCCGTCTTCAACGCTCTGCCCGCCGCCCCGCTGGACGGCGGACGGCTGCTGCGAGCGTTCCTCTGGCACCGCACCGGGGACCGGCTCAGGGCCACGCGGGGCGCCGCGGCGGCGGGCCGGGCGCTGGGCTGGTTCATGATCGTGACGGGTTTCGCCTCGGTGCTCCTCACCGGGGGTCCCGCAGGGCTGTGGCCCGCCCTGATCGGCTGGTTCCTGATCGCCACCGCGACCGGTGAGGAGCGTCAGGCCGAGCTGCGTGGCGTGCTGGACGGCATTCCGGTCCGCCGTGTGATGACCAGTGACCCCGTCACCGTCCCGATGTCCACGACGCTCACGTCGTTCCTGACCGAGGATCCCTTCGGCCACTACCGGCACTCCTCGTTCCCGGTCCTCGCCCCGGACGGCACGGCGGCCGGTCTGGTCACCCTGCGCCTGATCTCCCGCGCGCCGTCGCCGACCCGTTCCGCCACCACGATCGGGGACGTGATGCGCCCCTTGTCCGACGTGATCACGGCAAGCCCGGAGGACCCGGTCGTGGACCTCCTGCCGCGTCTGGAGGCGAGCCGGGACCACAGGGCCCTGGTCCTCGACGGCGGTCGTCCCGTCGGCATCGTCACGCTCGCCGACATCACCCGCGCCCTGGCCTGGCTCACCGTCGAACGGTCCGGTCCCTGACCCACCCGTGCCCGCGTGCCACCACCCGGAGCGCGCCGAAGGAGGTTTCCATGGCCACCCCACCCACCCTCGCCCCCCGCATTCCGGTTCCCCGCCGACCGGACACCGCGCCCGTCGGAACGATCGAGGTCACCCACGTCGCGGACCGCGCGTTCGCCCTCTTCGTGCGCGACCACGAACTCGGCGTCGACCAGCCCGTCGAGACCGGCGGCGACAACGACGGCCCCACGCCGGTGGAGCTGTTCGTCGCCGCCCTCGCCTCCTGTGTCGCCTCCGACGCGGTCCGTTTCCTCCGACTCCTGGACCAGCCGTACGAACACCTGCGCGTCAAGGCGGACTTCACGTGGGCCGAGGTCCCCGCGCCGCGCATCACGGCCGTCCGTGTCCGCGTCCTCCTCCCCGAGTCCCTCTCCCCGGTACTGGAGCAGAGCCTGCGCGCGGTGGTAGGCCGCTGCGCCCTTCACAACACGCTGTGCGTTCCGCCCGAGGTCACCTTCGACCTCGGTTGACCGGACCCGGGTCCGTGGGGGCGCGGCGTGGCGGGACTCGGCGGAAGGGGCGAGGCTGGAAGGAGCCGGGCAGTCAGCGCCGCGGAGATCACGTGGAGGCGCGTCATGGACGGTGCGGGCGGGCGTCGGCCCGTAGTGGTGGGAGTGGATCCCGACCCCTCGAAACGACTCGCCCTGTTCTGGGCCGCCGACGAGGCGGCTCGCAGGGGCTCGCCGCTGCGGCTCGTCCACGTTCGCGGCGTGCTGTACGGCGGCTACCGGTCGGGCGAGGCGCGGCGGTCCTGGGAACAGGGGGACCAGGCGCTTCATTCCGTGGGTGAGCGGGTGCTCGGGGAAGCGGTGGCCCTCGTGGAGTCCCGGCGGCCGGCGGTCGAGGTGTCGGCGTCACTGGCGGACGGCGAACCGGCGTGGGTCCTGCGCGAGGAGGCCCGGATCGCTTCGATGGTCGTGGTGGGCTCCTGGCATCTGAACACCCGGCGCGAACTGTTCGGTTCCGCCTCGGTGGCCCTGCCGTTGATCGCCCATGCCCCGTGCCCGGTCGTCGTCGTCCCGGAACCGGCGCACACCGCACAGCAGCCCACGTACCTCGTGGTGGGTGTCGACGGCAGCCCGCACGCCGCCGCGGCGGTGGACCTCGCGTTCGAGGAGGCGGCCCTGCACGGGGCCGCCCTCCGCGCCCTGTACGTGTGGCATCCGCCCCTGCTCGGCACTCTCGACGAGGAGGCGGCGATGCGGGAATGCCGCCGGGTGCTGTCCGAGACGACGGCGGGCCGCGCGGCGACGTACCCGGAAGTGGACCTGCGTCACGAGGTCGTGCGTGGGCACCCGGTGCAGGTCCTGGCGGAAGCCTCGGCAAACGCCCTGGGCCTGGTGGTGGGGACCCATGGGCACGGAGGCTTCACGGGCATGCTGCTGGGGTCGGTGAGCCAGGGTGTGCTGCACCACGCCCGGTGCCCGGTGATCACCGTCCCTGTGTGAGGCCGCGTAGGCACGGCAGGGCCCACCGGGGTCCGATCTCTGCCCCGGACGGCCCTGGTGGTGCCGACCGGCCCGGCAGCAGGGTGAGAACGCGCCGCCGCCTCCGATCGGTGGACCGGCGGAACGTCCGGCCGACTCCCTGGAGCGCGTGATGCAAGAAGCCTCTCGCACGGCCCTCCTCGCGATGCGGACGGGTGCGCCCACGGCAGTCCCCCCGGCCTCGTCCGGAATCGTGTGATGCGCGCGGGTACGGCCTCGTCGGCCGGCGCCGCGGAGGCGGCGGCACCCGTGGGCACGAGCGATCCGTCGCGGGTGCGCGAGATCACCGCCGCCGGTGTCTTCACCGCGCTCGGCACGTCACGGCGTGGCCTCACCCCCGCGCAGGTCGGCGAGAGGCTGGAACGGTACGGGGCCAACGAACTGCCGCGTGCCCGGCGTCGCGGCGTCTGGCGGCAGTTGGGGGCGCAGTTCACGGACCTGTTCGCGGTGGTGCTGCTCGTCGCCTCGGCCATCACGTTCCTGGCGTACGGCCTGCAACAGCCGCGTGACCCCGGCACCCTGCAACTGGCGGTGGCGATCCTGGGCGTCGTGGTGCTGAACGCCGCCATCGGCTTCGCGCAGGAGTACTCGGCGGAACGTACGGCGCAGGCCCTGGAGGCGATGGTGCCGCACACCTGCCGGGTGCTGCGCGACGGTGTCCGACTGGAGGTGCCTGCCCGGGAGCTGGTGCCGGGCGACGTGGTGGTGCTGGAGGCCGGGGACGCCGTGTCGGCGGACTGCCGGGTGGTAGAGGCGCACGAACTGGCGGTGAACAACGCGTCCTTGACCGGTGAGAGCAACGCCGTGGCGCGATCCGCGGACGCGATGACGGCCGGGCCCGCGCTGGAGGCGCGCAACTGCGTGTTCATGGGGACCGACGTCGTCGCGGGGGCAGGGAGTGCGGTGGTCTTCGCCACGGCCGCGGAAACCGAGTTCGGACGCATCCACCGGCTGGCCGCGGCGGCGCCCCGGCAGCGAACGCCTCTGCAGCGCGAAGTGGCCGTCATGGCGCGGCGCGTGGCGGGGGCGGCGCTGGCGATCGGTGCGCTGATGTTCGTCGTGCGGTTGCCCACCGGTGAGTCCCTGGTGCCCTCGTTCGTGTTCGCGCTCGGGGTGATGGTGGCGCTGGTCCCGGAGGGACTGCCCGCCACCCTGTCGGTCTCCCTGGCGATCGGCGTTCGACGGATGGCGCGCCGCCGGGCGCTGATCAAACGGTTGCTGGCGGTGGAGGCCCTCGGATCGACCACGGTGATCTGCACCGACAAGACCGGGACGCTCACCCAGGCAGAGATGACCGTCACCCGGGTGTGGGCGGGCGATGCGGCGCACCCGGTGACCGGGGTGGGTTACGCGCCGCACGGCGAGGTCGCCGACGCGGCGGGGGTGCGCGAGCTGCTGCGGGTGGCGGGCCTGTGCTGCGATGCCAGGCTGGTGCCGCCCGGGAGCCCCGGGGAGCACTGGAGGGTGCTCGGTGACACGACCGAGGGCGCCCTGCTCGTCGTGGCCGCCAAGGCCGGGCTGGACCTCGGCGCGCAGGAGCGGGCGACCCCCCGGGTGACGGAGTTCCCCTTCGACTCGGACCGCAAGCTGATGAGCACGGTCCACCGGGCCGGCGCGTCGTATCAGGCCTGCGTCAAGGGGGCTCCCGCGGAGCTGCTGGCGCGCTGCGTCGACGTGGAGTGGGAGGGGCGGCGCGGGCCTTTGACGGAGCGGGACCGGGTGTCCGTCGTCACGACGGGGGACGAGTTGGCGTCACAGGGGCTGCGGGTCCTGGCCGTCGCACGGCGGGAGGTGGCCGCCCCCCTCCCCGCGCAGGAGGAGGCCGAGTCCGGGCTCACCCTCCTGGGTCTGGTCGGGATGCTGGACCCGCCGCGCCCGGAGGTGACCGAGGCGGTCGCGTCCTGCCGTCGGGCGGGCATCCGGATCGTCATGGTCACCGGCGACCATCCCCTGACCGGGGAGGCGGTGGCGCGCCGGGTGGGCATCGTGCGCCGGCCCGATCCGGTGGTGGTCACGGGGGCCCGCCTCGACTCCCTGGACGACGACGCGCTCGACACGCTCCTCGCCGAGCCCTCCGAGCTGCTGCTGTGCCGGGTCAGCCCCGAGCACAAGATGCGCGTGGTCACCGCGTTCCAGCGGCGGGGCGAGGTGGTCGCGGTGACCGGTGACGGCGCGAACGACGCTCCCGCGCTCAAGCACGCCGACATCGGGGTGGCGATGGGGGCGTCGGGCACCGATGTCGCCCGGGAGGCGGCCTCGATGGTGCTGCTGGACGACTCGTTCGCCTCCATCGCGGCGGCCGTGCGGCTGGGCCGGGCCGTCTACCAGAACATCCGCAAGTTCCTCGTGTACCTCTTCAGCCACAACATCGGGGAGCTGGTCCCCATTCTGGCGGCCACTTTCGTGGGATTCCCCCTGGTGCCCATCAGCGCCGTGCAGATCCTCGCCATCGATCTGGGCTCCGACGTGCTGCCCGCCCTGGCCCTCGGCGCGGAGCCCGCCGAACCCGATGTGATGGACCGGCCGCCGCGCTCTCGCGGGGAACGGCTCTTCTCGGGCTCGGTGGTGGGACGGGTGCTCTTCCTGGGCGGGATCCAGGCGGTCTGTGTCAGCGCCCTGTTCTTCTGGCACATCGGGGCTTCGGGGATCCCTTTCGACGACTTCACCGAGGACACGCCCGCGTACCAGGAGGCGATCACCCTGGTCCAAGCGGGGATCGTGGTCAGCCAGTTCTTCAACGCGCTCGCCGTGCGCACCGACCGGCAGAGCATCCTCACCGTGGGTCTGCTCTCCAATCCGGCCCTGCTCGCGGCGGGTGGCTTCGGTGTGGCCCTCATGGCCGCGATCAGCTATCTGCCCCCGCTGCAGTCCGTCTTCAACACCGCGCCGCTCGACGCCGGCGACTGGGTCGTGCTGGTGGCGCTCGGCACCCTGCCCCTGCTCGCGGACGAGGCGCGCAAGGCATGGCTGCGCGGACGCGCCGACCACCGGAAAGGAGCCCCACGGTGAAGGTGATCGTCATCGGCTGCGGACGGGTGGGCTCCATGCTCGCCGGCCTGCTCGCCAGGGAAGGGCACGACGTGCGCGTGGTCGACCGGCGCCCTCAGGCGGCCCGGCGGCTGCCCGACAGTCCCCGTATCCGCTTCCACGAGGGCAACGGATACAGCCGGTCCGTGCTGTCGGCCGCCGGGATCGAGCACGCGGACGCCTTCGTGGCCGTCACCTCGGGGGACAACAGCAACATCGTCAGCGCGCGTACGGCCAAGGACACCTACCGGGTCCCTGTCGTCCTCGCCCGCATCTACGATCCCCGGCGGGCCGACATCTACCGCGATCTCGGGATCCCGACCATCGCCAGCGTCCGCTGGACCGTGCATCAGATCCACCGGATGCTGCTGCACCGGCATCTGAGTCCGGAACTCAGCTTCGGCAACGGCGAGACGCTGCTGATCCGTTCCGAGGTGCCCGGCTACCTGGTCGGACGGCGGCTGACGGAGTTCGACGTCGACGGGGAGATCCGCGTGGTCGAGGTCACCCGGGCGGGCCGCTCCCTCATTCCCGCCCACAGCACTCCCGCGCTGGCCGGCGACCTGGTCACCTTCGCCGTCGCCGCCACCGCCCTCGGCAGACTGCGCGGATTTCTCGACAAGGAGCTGGGGACGTGAACGTGCTCATCGCCGGGGCGGGACGGCTCGGCACCCAGATCGCCCAGGTGCTCGCCGCGGCCCGCAACGAGGTCACACTGATCGACAACGACGACGCCCGGGTGACCGACCTGCGGGGCCGCGTCCCGGTGCGGCTGGTGGCGGGCGACGCCTGCGAACCGGCTCTGCTGGAGGACGCCGGCGTGCTGACCGCCGATCTGGTCATCGCCACCACCGGCGACGACGAGGACAACCTCGTGATCAGTCTGCTGGCCAAGCGTCAGTTCTCGGTGCCGCGCGTGGCCGCCCGCGTCAACGACGCCGACAACGCCTGGCTGTTCGACGGGCGCTGGGGGGTCGATGTGGCCGTCCCGGCCGCGACTCCTCTGATCTCCCTGATCGAGGAGGCCACCGGCGCCACCGACACCGTCGCCCTGCTCCGGCTCAGCAAGGCGGGCGTCGAGGTCATCGAGACGGCCATCACGGAGCGGTCCAGGACCGCGGGGCGGGCCCTCGGGGACGTGCGGCTGCCCGAGGGGACGGTCGTCGCCACCATCGTCCGCGACGGGCAGCCGACCGTGCCGGACCCGGCGGTCCGGCTCCTGCCCGGTGACGAACTCCTTCTGGTGTCGCACACCGCGACCGAGGAGGAGATCCATGCGGCATTCCAGTGACCGGCCCGCCTTCCGGCGGTCCGCCGGTTCGCGGAACCCGCGGTGGTCCCGACGCCCCCGAGCACCGTGTCCTCAGGTGCGCTCCCCCGCTCCCCGCACGACCGCGACCGGGCAGTGCGCGTGGTGCAGGAGGGCCTGGCTGACCGATCCCAGGATCAGCCCGGCGAAACCACCACGCCCGCGCGCACCGACCACCATGAGCCCAGCGGACCGGCTGGCCTCGATCAACGCCTCCCGTGTACTGCCGTGCACCACCCTGCGCTCCACCTCGACCCCCGGGTAGCGCTCCCGGTGCCCCGCCAGCGCCTCGGCCAGCAGACGCTCCTCCTCCGCCGCCAGGGCACCGGGCGGGTTGGCGTACGGCACCGACGCGTCCTGCGGTGCGGGCAGCGGGGCGTTCCAGGTGGTCCAGGCGTGCAGCGCCACCAGCGGCGCGTTGCGCAGGGTGGCCTCCGCGAAGGCGAAGTCCACGGCTCTCTCCCCGGCTGCCGAGGCGTCGACGCCCAGCAGGATCGGGCCGTCCTGGTGTCGCTGTTCACGCACCACCAGCACCGGACACCGGGCGTGCGCGGCCAGATGCACCGCAGTCGAACCCACGAGCAGCCCGACGAAGCCACCCATGCCCCGGGAGCCCACCACCACGAGTTCCGCGGCACGCGACTGGGCCTCCAGCACCGTCAGCGGCTCCCCGGCGACCACCACATGGCTGACGTCGACCTCGGGCTCCACGGTTCGCGCGAACCGCACCGCCTCGGCCACCAGGCGTTCGACCATGTTCCGCAGTCCGCCCTCCGGCGGGCCCAGCGGAGACGGCCCCAGAGGCACATGCATCGCGGGCCAGACGAAGGCGTGCACCACCCGCAGCCCCGCACCGCGCAGCCGCGCCTCTCGCGCGGCGACCTCCACCGCCGCGAGACCCGACGCCGAACCGTCCACGCCCACGACCACGAGTCCACTCACGACGCCTTCCTTCTGCGCAGACGATCGCGCTCTCGTACGACTGTGCTCCCACCTCAAGATTCACCCCGTCCGTGCTCCCGCGCGCTGGTGGGGGAACGGCCGGTGGCGGCCCACCGTCGCCGGACCCCGTCCTCGTGCTCCGCCTGTTCCAGGGCCAGATCGGCGCGGGCGAGCGTCTCCCTCAGCCGCGGAATCCAGTGCCGTCGCAGGGCACGGACCCGATGGCGCGTCCGCACCACCTCCTCGCCCACGAGTTCGGCCGCGGTACGGGCCGCGGCGTACTCGCCGGCGGCCCGTAGGGCACGGGCGTACGCCGCCTCCGCATGGACGAGCGCCGTGTTCGCGGGAGCCTCGGCGGTGGGCGGGCGGGCGGGTACGGACACGGAGGCGGCCGCCGGATGGCGCACCCCCATGGCGGTGGTCCAGCTCACCTCGGCCTCGGCGGCGTCGATGCCGACGGCGGCCCGGTCGAGGGCCTGCTCCCCGCCGAGCAGCAGTCCCCGAAGGACCCAGCGCTCCGCCTCGGCCAGCAGCTCGCCCCAGGTGTGTCCGGCGGTCTCCGCCGCGTTCAGCAGCCGGGCGTGCTCGGCACTCAGGACGCGGAGCTTCTGCTCCAGCAGATGAGCGCCGCGCTCGGCGACGTCGAGGCTGTGCCGCAGTCTCAGCCTCCCGGCACGACCGGGAGGCGTACGGCGGAGCCCGGTCATCAGGGCGCCTCCGGGTCCGGGGTGGTGCCGGTCGCGGATGTGGCGGTGCCTTCGGGGGCGCGGCCCGCGTCCGGCGCGTCGTCCCCGGCACCCGTCGCCCCATGGGCGTCCAGGAGGTGGGCGGGAAGCATCGAGAGCTGGCCGCGCGGCAGGGTGAGCAGGGCGCTCCAGCCACGTTCCAGGGCCGCTTCCAGTCCGCGCGCCTCGTCGCTGCCCTGGTCGGCGAAGTCCCGCAGGAACGCCTCCTCGAAGTCCAGGTAGCGGCGGTCGGTGGGGGTCAGCGCCGCCTGCCCGACCAGGTCGGCGAGGTCGCGGACCTGTCGGGCGCGGGCCAGGGCGGCCAGCAGTTGCGCCGCGACATCGAGATGGTCGTCGCGGGTGCGGCCGGGGCCGGCCCCTTTGCGCATCAGTCGGGACAGCGAGGACAGCGCGTCCAGCGGCGGATACACACCGCGGGCGTGCACCGCGGGCGAGAGCACGATCTGTCCCTCGGTGATGTAGCCGGTCAGGTCGGGCACGGGGTGGGTGATGTCGCCCGCGGGCATCGTGAGCACGGGCAGCACGGTGACCGATCCGGGACGGCCCCGGACGCGTCCGCAGCGCTCGTACAGGGAGGCGAGGTCGCTGTAGAGGTAGCCGGGGTAGGCGCGGCGGGCGGGGATCTCCCCGCGGACGGCGGAGACCTCGCGCAGCGCCTCGGCGTAGGTCGTCATGTCGGTCATCACGACCAGGACGTGCCGTCCCTCGGTGAAGGCGAGGTGTTCGGCCACCGTGAGGGCGATCCGGGGGGTGAGGATCCGTTCGATCACCGGGTCGTCGGCGGTGTTGAGCAGCAGGACCAGTTCTCCCGCCGCGGACCGCTCCTCCAGCGCGTCGCGCACGAACGAGGCGTCGGCGTGGGTGAGCCCCATGCCGGCGAAGACGACGCTGAACGCCTCACCGGAGACGGTCGCCTGCGCGGCGATCTGGGCGGCCAGCTCCAGATGAGGCAGCCCGGCGACCGAGAACACCGGGAGCTTCTGGCCGCGGACGAGGGTGGTCAGGGCGTCGACGGCCCCGACGCCGGTGAGCACGGGCTCCGACGGCGGCTCGCGCCGCACCGGGTTGATGGGGGCGCCACCGACCTCGGCGGTGCGGGAGCCGAGGACGGGCGGTCCGCCGTCGAGCGGCTCGCCCCGGCCGTTGCAGACCCGGCCGAGCCAGTCCGTGCCGACCGGGACGCGCAGCGGGCCGCCGGAGAACGCCGCGCGCACGCCCTGCGGGTCCATGCCCGAGGTGCCCTCCAGCACCTGGACGACCGCCAGGTCCCGGTCGGCGTCCAGGACCACGCCGTGCCGTCGTTCGCCCGAGGCGAGTGTGATGTGCGCGTACTCGTCCCAGCCGACACCCGAGACGCTTTCGACGATCACGAGCGGGCCCCGCAGCTCGCGTACGGCCGTGTACTCGATCCCGCCGGGCGCGCTCATGGCCGCACCCCGTCCAGCGCGGCGAGCATGGTGTCCCGTCGCGCCGTCACCCCGGTGGCGTCGTGCGGCCCGGTGTCCTCGCGGGCGCGCAGCAGGGGGCCGAAGTCGATCTCCTCGACGGAGGCGGCGGGGACGCCCGCGTCGACCAGGTCGCGGCAGCGGTCGGCGACCGCCAGCGCGGCGTCGGCCAGGGCGGCCGTCTTCTCCGGTCCGCAGTAGGCGTCCCGCTCCGACAGGGCGCTCTGCTGCAGCACGCCCTCCCTGAGGAGCCGGCCCGCCAGGACGCCGATCCGCTCCCGCCCGGGAAGGGCGGCGATGCCGATCAGGTCGACCAGGTCGGCCAGCCGGTCGGCCTCGGCCAGCACGGCCGCGACCCGGTCGCGGCGCCGCGCCCACTCCGTGTCGCCGGCCGCCCGGTGTCCGCCGGCCAGGACCGGGACGTCCCGGGAGAAGGAGCCCGCCCAGGACACGGCCGGGTAGTGCCGGGCGTAGGCGAGGTCGCGGTCGAGGGTCCACAGGCAGCGGACGAAGCGTTCGGTGTGTGCCGTGACCGGTTCGGTCAGATCCCCGCCGGGCGGGGACACCGCGCCGATCACCGTCACGGAGCCCCGGTCCCCGCCGAGGGTGGTCACGGTGGCGGCCCGCTCGTAGAAGGCGGCGATGGCCGAGGCCAGCCCCGCCGGGTAGCCCTCCTCCGCCGGCAGTGCGCCGGTGCGGGAGGCGAACTCGCGCAGCGCCTCCGCCCACCGGGACGTCGAGTCGGCGATGACGACCACGTCCAGGCCCATGTCGCGGAAGTACTCGGCGACGGTCACCCCGGTGTACACGCTCGCCTCCCGGGCCATCATCGGCATGTTGGAGGTGTTGGCGATCGTCACGGTGCGGTCCGTCAGACGCCCGCCCGTCCGCGGGTCCCGCAGCTCCGCCAGTTCGGTGATGACATCGGCCATCTCGTTGCCGCGCTCGCCACAGCCGACGTAGACGATGACGTCGGCGTCGCACCATTTCGCGATCTGCTGGAGCAGCATGGTTTTGCCCGTGCCGAACCCGCCCGGGACCGCCACCGTGCTGCCCCGGGCGACGGGGAAGAGCAGGTCGATCACCCGCTGACCGGTGTTCAGCGCCTCGCGGCTGTCGACGCGCTCTCTGACCGGGCGTGGCCGACGCACCGGCCAGGAGGCGCCGACCGTCACCCGCGTGCCGCCCACGACAGCGGTCACGGCGTCCCCCGGCAGCTCACCGGCTGCGGCGATCTCCGTCACCGTGCCCGCGCAGCCCGGCGGGGCGAGGACCTTCACGCGTACCGGTCCGGCGTCACGGATCTCTCCGACCGCCTGTCCCTCGGCCACCCGGTCCCCCCGCGCCACCAGGGGGGCGAAGGACCAGGCGCGCTCGGACGCGAAGGCCATGGGGGTGCCGGGCCCCAGCCAGTCCCCGGCACCGGCGAGGGGACGCAGCAGGCCGTCGAAGATGCCGCCGAGCAGTTCGGGTCCCAGGCGCACCGACAGCGGGTGGCCCCGCGGTACCGCCGTCTGTCCCGGAGCGAGCCCGCCCGTGTACTCGTAGGCCTGGACGGTGGCCACGTCACCGCTGATGGCCACGACCTCGCCGGGCAGTCCGGCGGGGCCGACGGAGACCAGGTCGTACATCGCGATGCCGCCCCGGTACTCCATCTCGACCAGCGGCCCGGTCACGCGCAGGATCCGGCAGGCCGCCGGCCCGCCTGTCCCCGGGGACCGCGTCACGGCTCCCACAGCACCCGCACCTCCCCTCCCAGTCGGTCGAGGGCACGGTCCGCCAGCGCGGTCAGCGACAGGTCGACCCGTCGTCCCGGTGCCCGCGCCACCACACCCCCCTCGGGATGCCCGGTCACCTCCGCGTCCGGGCCGAGCAGGGCACGGGCGAGCCGCTCCAGCCGCCCGCGCAGATCCGCGTAGTCGTCCGTCCGGCGCAGCTCGCCGACCCGGTCGGCGATGGCCCGGCGCAGATCGTCGTACGCCTCCCGGCGGGCGGAGAGGATGCGGGACCTGGCCTCCCGTCGAGCGCGCAGAAGAAGATCCCGGGCCGCCGTCGCTCCGTCGGCCTCGCCCTGCCGACGTGCTTCGTCGAGGATCGCCGCGGCTCCGGCGCCTGCCTCGTCGAGGACGGCCGCGGCCTCCTTCGCGGCACGGGCCGACAGTGCCTCCGCGTCGGCGCGGGCCGCGCGCAGCATTTCCGCCCGGACCGGGTCGAGCGGGTCCGCCGTGCTCCCGGGGGTCGTCGGCGTCATGGCGGCATCACGGCGATCAGCGGACGTCGGCCCGTGGGCTCCGCGGGTCGCAGACCGAGGCTCCCGGCGGCGGCAGGGGTGAGGATCACGAGATCGACGTCGGTCGGCAGTTCCCGCCAGCCCCGGTGTACGGCACCGGGGTCGTCGGCGACCAGGACGACGACTCCGGCCAGGGCCAGACCCGCGACCCTGGTCCGCTCTCCGAGTGCGACGACGCGTCCCACGGTCACGCCTTCCCGATCAGGATGACGGCCACGACCAGACCGTAGATGGCGATGCCCTCGGCCAGGCCGACGATCACCATGGCCCGTCCGAAGAGTTCGGGGCGTTCGCTGAGCGCGGCGAGTGCCGCCGCGCCGGTGTAGGCGACGGCGACACCGGCCCCGATCGTCGCTCCGGCCACCGCGATCGCCGCTCCGATCAAGGCCGCCGAACCGGATCCCGAGTCGGTGGCCGCCGTGGTGGCGGCCTGCGCGGACGTCCCGCCGAGTGCCACTGTCAGCACGACCGTGGAGACGACCAGGAGTACCGCGTCGGCGGCCACCATCCACCACAGGGCCGTTCGGCCCGAGCGCCTCGCCACGAGACGTACGGCGACGAATCCCGCCACGATCAGGGGCAGGGCCAGGAACCAGGTGATCACGACCGCTCCTCTCTCACAGAGCCGTGTTCGACGCCCGCCATGGTCGGGGGCGCATCCCGAGCACGCTGGACGGGCAGCTGCCAGGGCCGGAACGGATGTCCCTCCGCATCGAAGAGCCGGGAGAACAGCTCGTAGAACTCCAGGCGCAGGGCCTGCACCCCGGCCACGAGCGCTTCCAGCGAGAAGGTCACGGCGTTGCCCACCAGGAACACCGCGACCGCGAGGACGGCGCCGACCGCGCCCCGGCCCAGCAGTGCCGTCGTGGCGTCCCAGACGATCGCACCGAGCGCGGCGTGGGTCAGGCCGAAGGCCGCCAGACGTGCGAAGGACACCACGTTGGAACCGATGCGTACCAGCGTGTCGAAGAGCTGGATGCCGGTCTGCACGGCACCCCCCGGCCCGCCCGCCGTCGTGGCGTACAGGCCGGCCCCCGCCAGCGTCAGACCGGTGACGGCGATCAGGGCCCCGACCGCCCCGTACACCGTCTGACCGAGCCACACGGCCGCGGCGACGGCGACGAGGCCGAGGTACAGCGCCGCCCCGGCGACACCGGTCGTCGAGTACAGGGCCGCCGCCGGTCCGCCCTCCCGCCACCGGTTGACGATCCCGGCGCCGTAGGCCACCGCCAGCAGCACGGCCCCCAGTCCGACGGCGGCGCCCAGCAGCCGCATGGGCTGCTCCAGCGGTTCCAGCCAGAGCACCGGCAGCGCTCCGGTCGGACCGAAGAACTCGCCGTACGCCAGCCCGGCCAGGGTGGCTGCCGCACCCGCCGCCGCGACGAACGGCCACAGCGGGCGCAGCGCCGCCGCCCGGCGCGGTCGACCCGCGCGCAGCATCAGGGCGCCGAGAACCAGCAGCAACCCGTGTCCGGCGTCGCCGAACATCAGGCCGAACATCACCACGTACACGATTCCCGCGGGCAGGGTGGGGTCGAGGTCGGTGTACGGCACGGTCCCGTACGTGCTGACCAGGGGTGTGAAGGAGCGCCGCACGGGCCTCGCCGGGCCCGCCGAGGGCGCGGTGCCGGCCCCCGCCAGCAAGGTCGGTGGATCGACACCGCGCGGGGGCCGCAGCGGCACCAGGGCGCCCCCGGCGACCGCGACGCGCGCCGCTGTCGGGCCCACCTCCGCCTGGGGGCACCAACCGGCCAGGGCGGCGACCCCACCGTGCCGGACGGCACTGCCGAGACGTTCCTCCAGCTGCGCCTCGCCCGCCAGCAGGTCCGCCCTGCCCTCGCGCTCCAGCGCGTCCAGGTCGGGGGGAGCCTCGCTGAGAACGGGGGGTGCGGCCGACTCGACGCGCAACCGCTGCAGCCGCCTCGCCGCCGGCCCACGGGTGTCCGTTCCGCCGTCGTCGGCCAGATCGATCTGGACGCAGCCCGCTTCGGCGATCCGCACGAGGCTCTCCCGCAGCGTCTGTTCGGGGGCCACGAGGGCCACCCTGCGCATCCGGACCGGCATCGCCGTCTCAGCCCGGCCCATCGGGCACCTCCACGGTCCAGTGCTTCGACCCGCCTCCCCGCGCGGCCAGTTCCAGCGCGCCGCGCGTCCGCCAGGCGTCGGCCGACAGCAGGGCGACGGCGCCCACCACGGGCTGTGGTCCGAAACCGGACCGGCGCAGCAGCTCACGACCGTCCTGGTCGACCGCGTGCCACCACCGGCCCTCCGCCCGCCACAGATCCGCCGACTCGTCGATGTCGTCGAAGAGCCAGCTCGCGGTGGGCGGCAGCGCCTGCCGGAAATCCGCGTAGGCGCCCGAGGCGACCGCTCGCGGGCCGAGCAGCCGCGCCGCGCGGCGGAGGCTGACATCCGGCAGGCGACGGCGGAGGACCAACGTCTCGCGGCCGAACTGAAGAGCGACCCGAGCCGCCGCCCAACGCGCCGCGTCGGGAACGGCGTCGGCGAGCCGTACGGCGGCGGAGATCCGCATGCCGGAGGCGACGGCGGCCGGGGAGTCGCCTCCCGGATCACCCCAGGAGGAGGACGCGAGCGCGGTGCGCAGCTCCGCCGCGGAGCGGGTGCGGGAGAGGCGGGGCCAGGCGATCGCCAGCGCGCCCAGACGGTGGGGCGGAGGGCGGAAACGTTCCGTGCCCGGACCGGGCCCGTGGGCGTCGGGGGCCATGCCGCTGAGGTGATGCATGACGTTCGAGATCTCGAAACCCGCGGCGAGTGCCCGCACCGCTCGGGCCCCGGCGGAGGGCTGCCAGCCCGCGAGCACCCGCAGATGCCACAGGAGGGTCGAGGAGATCGCGCGCTGGGCCTCGGCCGTCGTGGCGCCCACGGTGACGTCACGACGGTAAGCCGTGGCCGCGAGGTGACGCAGGGCCTCGTCGAGCGTGCCGGACGAGGCCAACTCCCCGGCGCCCTCGCGCCCGAGGCACCTGGTGCGCAGCGCCCGTGCCCTGGTCGTCCCGGCCACCCAGCCTGCGCCCATCAGGACTCGGCCTCCTGTGCCGGCGACGGCAGCCGGTCCGCCGCGATGTCCTCCAGCACCAGCGCGACGGCCCGCTCCGCGAGATCGCTCGTCCTGGTCCGCGCCGCCTCTCGTACCGCGGCCGCCTTGCGGTCCGCGTCAGCGAGCATCTCCGCCGCTTCGCGTTCGGAGGCGCGCGATGTCTCCTCGGCTGCCCGCGCCCGGGTTTGGTGGGCCTGCCGACGCGCCTGGGCCAGGATCTCCGCGGCCCTGCTCTCGGCCTCACGCCGTCGCGCGGCGGCTGCCGCGGCCGCCTGTCGGCGCACGTCCCGCGCCGCTGTCTCCGCCTCCTCCAGCAGGGCCAGGGGCGGTGCGAGTTCCGCGCGCAGCGCGGCGCTCCGGTCCGCCGGGATTCCGGCCGGTGGCGACGCCCGGCCGGGCGTCGCCACCGGCCGGAATCGAGTGAGAAAGTCCCGGAAACCCGTCATGAACGCTCCTCCAGGCGGGCTCGAGAGCCCCGCTTCCCACTCTCCTTGATAGCCACCGCGATGTCGCGCCGCGCGGGGCCACCGGTCCCGGGATCGGGGCCGTTCGGCCCGGAGGCCGCACCGGTACCTCGGTGCGAGACTGAGCTCGTAGGGCGACGGCACACCCGGGAGGCAGCCGTGAGCGACTTCGAGCAACGCTCCACGGAACAGGAGGCCCGCGGGACCACCCCGGGCCGCCCCTGGACCCCCATGGAGGAACCGCGGCAGGCCGCGCTGCACCGCTATCTCGCCGCGGTCGCCACCGCCGCGTCGACGAGGGACACCGCGGAAGCCCGTCCCGCGGACGCCGAGCTGAAGGCCGAGGCTCCCGTGTCGGTCCCCCGGGCCCCCGCAGTGCCGCGCGTCCGGGATGTCATGCGCGTGCCGGCGGCTTCCGTGCCCGGCGATCTGCCGTTTCTGGACGTGGCCCACACACTCGCTCGCGCGGGGGTGAGCGCCGTACCGGTCGTCGACGCCGACGACCGCGTGATCGGGGTCGTCTCGGAGTCCGATCTGCTGGCCAAGGTGGCCGTGACGGCGGAGCCGCGGCGGCACGGCCTCGCGGGAAGGCTGTGGCGACACCGCCTGTACGAGAAGGGCCACGGCGACACGGCGGCGACGCTGATGACCTTCCCACCGGTGACCGTCCATCCGGAGCAGCGCGTGGCGGACGCGGCCTGGACGGCCGCCCACGCCCGGCTGAAGCGGCTTCCCGTGACCGACCACCGGGGCCGACTGGTCGGTGTGGTCGGCAGGGAGGACCTGCTGCGTGCCCTGATCCGTGACGACGACGAGATCCGCAGCGAGGTCGAAACCCTGGTCGGGCAGAGCCTGTTGGATCCGCGCACCGTCGAGGTGACGGTGGAGAACGGTGTGGTGACGCTGGGAGGGCGGCTGGACAGGGAAGTCGTCCCCGAACTGCTGGCGACGGTCGGTGACATCGACGACGTGGTCGAGGTCGTCGACGCCATCGACGCGAGGTGAGCGGCTCCCGTCCACGGGAGGGGGTCACCCGGCTCGGGCGAGAAGGAAGTCCGCCCCACCGTTCAGCGTGGTGAGCCGGGACGTGTCCTCGTCCTCGATACGGATGCCGGACCGCTCGCCGAGGATCTCCACGAAACTCAGGAAGTCCAACGAGTCCATCTCCAGCACGTCGCGGAACGGATCGTCGGGTCCCAGGCCGGCGACGTCGGCGCCGGGGACGGCCCGGGAGATCGAGTCCCTGACCAGGTCCAGTGCTTCGGCTCGGGTCATGTTCACAGCTGCTCCGGATTCTGCAGGAGTCGGGTGACGGTCGTGAGGTACCGCGCGCCGACCGCGCCGTCCGTCGCCCGGTGGTCGGCCGAGAGGGTCGCGGTGACCACCGGCCGCACCCCGAGCAGGCCGTCGACCGCGCGCGGCTGGTCGGCGATGCGCCCGAAGCCGACCAGGGCCACCTGCGGCGGGTGGATCACGCCGAAGACGCTCTCCACGCCCTGGTCGCCGAGGTTGGTGACCGTGAGGGTGGCGCCGGACACCTCGGAGCCCCGGAGCCTGCCCGTGCGGGCCCGCGTCACCAGGTCCTTCAGCGATGCCATCAGGTTCGGCAGCGCCAGGGTGTCGGCGTCGCTCAGGGTGGGGGCGAGAAGTCCTCCGCCGCGCAGGGACACGGCCACGGCCAGGTGCACGCCCTCGCCCGGCGTGAAGCGGTCGTCGACCCAGAAACCGTTGAGTTCCGGAACGTCGCGTGCGGCCAGAGCCGCCGCCTTGAGCAACAGGGCGGCCGGCAGCAGCCGTTCACCGACCGGGGTGCGACGGTTGTGTTCGTGCAGCCAGTCCATGGCGGCGGCCATGTCCACGGTGGTGGAGAGGTGGTAGTGGGGGATCTCCCGGTTGGCGCGGCTCATCAGGTCGGCGATCGCCCGGCGCATGGCCGCCCGGGGGACCGCGGACGGTGCCGGGGCGGCGGGCTGGGCCGGGGCGGCGGGACCCACCGCCGGCGGACGCACGTCTGCGGGCGTGGACCGGGCCGGTGCCGTCGGGCCGGGTGCCGCGCGGCGTACGTCCGCGGCGCGGACCGCCGAGTTCCTGCCCGTCGCCGTCACCGTGCCGAGGTCGACACCCAGTTCGGCGGCGAGCCGCCGGGCGAGTGGAGTGCTCCGCACCCGGGCCGGGGTGCCGCCGCGGGCAGCGGCCCTCTCCACGTCGGCACGGGTGACGCGCCCTCCGGGTCCGGAGCCCCGCAGCGTCCGGAGATCGACGCCGCTTCGCTGCGCCAGGTGGCGGGCCAGTGGACCGGCCTCCGCGTGGGCTTGCGACGACCGCTCCGGGAACGAGCCCTCCGGGAGGGGGGCGGAAGCGGTCACGACGACCGGGGCGGCTTCGGATTCGCCTTCGGATGCAGCATCGGCATCGGCATCGGCTACAGCTGCGGCCTCGGTTTCGCCTTCGGCTTCCGCTTCAGCTTCGGCACCGCCTTCGGCTTCAGCTGCGGCCTCGGTTTCGCCTTCGGCTTCCGCTGCGGCTTCGGCTGCGGCTGCGGCTGCGGCTGCGGCTGCGGCTGCGGCCCGGGCATCCGCGCCGCCCCCGGCCTCAGTGACCACCCCGGTGGTGGCCGCCAGGTCGTGCTCGTCTCCGGCTTCCCCTACGGGCTCGGCCGTGGCCGGCACCGGCCGTTCCGGACGGTCGCTCGGCGTCCGGGTGCTGCGGACCGGCCGCCTCGCCGGGCTCTCCGGGGCCGGGCGCCCCGCCGGCCCGATCACCGCCAGAGGCGTCCCCACCGGCACCGTCGCACCCGGCTCCACCAGCAGCTCCGTCATGGTGCCGCTTTCGAAGCACTCCACCTCGATCGTCGACTTCGCGGTCTCGACGACGGCGACCGGATCGCCCTTGCGGACCGGTTCCCCCGGCCTCACCAACCACTCCAGCAGTGTGCCCTCGTCCATGTCGGCGCCGAGGGAGGGCATGGTGAACTCGCCCATGGTCAGTCCACCGCCCGACGGGCAGCCGCAACGATGTCGGCGGTCTGGGGCAGGGCGGCCTCCTCCAGGCGCCGTGCGTACGGCATCGGGACCTCGGCACTGCACACCCGCTCCACGGGCGCGTCCAGGTCGTAGAACGAGTCCTCGGCGATACGGGCGGACACCTCGGCGGCCAGGCTGCCCGTCCGCCATGCCTCGTCCACGACCACTGCCCTGTGGGTACGGGCCACCGAGTCCGCGAGGGCACCGGTGTCGAGCGGACGCAGTGTGCGCAGGTCGATCACCTCGGCGCTGATGCCGTCCACGGCCAGTTCGTCCGCGGCCGCGAGGGTCTTGGGCAGCGAACCGCCGTAGGTGACGAGGGTGATGTCGGTGCCCGTACGACGGATCGCCGCACGGTCCAGGTCCGCCGGTGCCGCGCGGGGGTCGAGTTCGCCGGACACGTTGTAGAGGCTGCCGTGCTCGAAGATCAGCACCGGGTCCGGGTCGGCGAGAGCGGGCGCCAGCATGTGCCGGGCGTCCTCCAGGGTGGCGGGTGCGAGGACCCGGACACCGGGGATGTGCGCGTACCAGCCCTCCAGGCTGTGCGAGTGCTGCGCCGCCAGTTGCCGGCCGGCGCCCGTGGTCATGCGGATGACCAGCGGCACGGCCAGCTGGCCACCTGACATGTGGAGCAGGGTGGCGGCGTTGTTGAGGATCTGGTCCAGGGCGAGAAGGCTGAAGTTGACGGTCATGATCTCGACGATCGGCCGCATCCCGGCCAGGGCGGCGCCGATCCCGGAACCCACGAACGCGGACTCCGACAGCGGGGTGTCGCGGACGCGTTCGGGTCCGAACTCCTCCAGGAGTCCGAGGCTGACGCCGAAGCAGCCGCCGTACCGGCCCACGTCCTCGCCCATGAGGAAGACGCGGTCGTCGGAGCGCAGGGCGTCCCGCAGCGCCTCGCGCAGGGCCTCCCGGTAGCTGGTCCTCGCCGTCGTGGTGGCACCGGCCATGGTCAGGTCACCGCCTCGGAGGGTGCGCTGGTGACATGGCGCAGCAGTGTCTCGACGGGCTCCTCCGGCGCCTGTTCGGCCGCTTCGACCGCGTGGTCGATCTCGGTGGTGACCCGGCGCTCGATCCGGGCGACGTCCCTGTCGACCGGATCACCGTTCTCCCGCATGCGGTCCACCAGCAGGCCGATGGGGTCCCTCGACTTCCACGACTCGATCTCGGCCTTGTCCCGGTAGCGGTCCGGGTCGTACATCGAGTGGGCGCGGAAGCGGTAGGTCCGCAGTTCCAGGAAGTGGGGTCCGCTGCCGGCCCGGATGCCTTCGACCGCTCGCCGGGCGGCCTGTTCGACGGCCTCGACGTCCATGCCGTCCACGGGCCAGGCGACCATGCCGTAGGAAGCGGCGCGCAGGGCCAGGTCGGTCTGTGCCTGGTGGCGTTCCAGGGCGGTACCCATGGCGTAGCGGTTGTTCTCGCAGACGAGCAACAGGGGCAGGTTCCACAGCGCGGCGAGGTTCGCCGTCTCGTGGAACTCTCCTTCGGCGAAGGCACCGTCGCCGAAGAAACAGCAGGTCACATGGTTCTGTCCGCGCATGCGGTCGGCGAGCGCGAGCCCGGCGGCCAGCGGGAGGCCACCAGCGACGATCGCGTTGCCGCCGTAGAAGCGCCGGCTCGCGTCGAACAGGTGCATGGATCCGCCCCGGCCGCCGCTGCACCCCGTCGTCCTCCCGTACATCTCGGCCATCACCGCCTCGGCCGTGATGCCGCGGGCCAGGGCGTGACCGTGCTCACGGTAGGTGGAGACGACCGCGTCCTCGGCCGTCAGCGCCTCGTTGACGCCGACGGCGACGGCCTCCTCACCGATGTACAGGTGGACGAAGCCCCGGATCTTCGTGGCGCTGTACAGCTCGACGCACCGCTCCTCGAAGCGCCGGATGCGCAGCATCGCCTCCAGCAGGGCCCCGCGGTGCCCGGTGTCCGCCGTCGGTGCCGGGGTCCGGTTCTTCGCGCTCTTCTTGGTCCTGGTGCCCTTCTTGGCGGGTTTCGCGGGCTTGGCGGCCTTCGGGGCGTTCCGGGTTCGGGTGGGGCGGGCCACGGTCATGCGGATCCCTCCAGGGTCGACAGGTCACCGGTGGGAAGGCCGAGCTCCCGTGCGCGCAGCAACCGCCGCATCACCTTCCCGCTGCGGGTCTTGGGCAGGTTCTGGTCGAACGCGATCTCCCGGGGCGCCACGGCGGGACCCAGCTTGCGTCGGCCGAAAGCGAGCAGTTCGCGTTCCAGGGCGTCGGACGGCTCCGCTCCGGGGCGCAGGGAGACGAACGCCTTCACGACGTTCCCGGCGACCGGGTCCGGCCGTCCGATGACCCCGGCCTCGGCCACGGCCGGATGCTCCATCAGCGCGCTCTCCACCTCGAACGGACCGATGAGGTGGCCCGCCGACTTGATGACGTCGTCGGCCCGCCCCACGAACCAGTACCAGCCGTCCTTGTCCCGGCGCACCAGATCGCCGGTCAGGTACCAGCCGTCGGCGAACGCCGCGTCGTAACGCTCCTTGTCGTGCAGATAGCCGCGGAACATCGACGGCCAGCCCGGCCGCAGCGCCAACTCGCCCTCGGCGTCGGGGCGCCGCTCCTCGGTGACCCTGCCGTCGACGACCAGGGCCCGGCCGTCCTCGCCCTGTTCCAGCACGGTCGCCTCGACACCGGGCAGCGGCCGTCCCATCGAGCCGGGCCGGATGTCGCAGGCGGCGTAGTTGGCGATCATGATGCAACCGGTCTCCGTCTGCCACCAGTTGTCGTGCACGGGCAGACCCAGCACGTCACGGCCCCAGACGACGGCCTCCGGGTTGAGGGGCTCGCCGACCGAGGCGATGAAGCGCAGCGCGGACAGGTCGTGGGAGCGCGGCAGGTCGTAGGGGCCCTCGCGGGGTGTGGCGCGCATGAGCATGCGCAGCGCCGTGGGCGCGGTGTACCAGACGCTGACACGCTGTTCGCCGAGGATCCGGTACCAGCGGCGGGCGTCGTAGTCGCCCTCGTCGACGACCACCGTCACACCGTGCACGAGCGGGGCGATGATGCCGTACGACATGCCGGTGACCCAGCCGGGGTCGGCGGTGCACCAGTACACGTCGTCGTGGTGCAGATCGAGTGCGTACGCGGCTGTGGCGTAGTGGGCGACCACGGCGTCGTGGACGTGGACGGCGCCCTTGGGGGTGCCGGTGGTACCGCTGGTGAAGTGCAGGAGCGCCATGTCCTCGGGCGAGGTCGGCGGGATGGTGAACCGGTCCGAAGCCGCTGCCGTCAGCCCGCCGAAGGAGAGCGTGCCGGGAAGTTCCTCGGCACCGGGCCCGACGACGACGACGTGTTCGAGACCGGGCAGTGAGGCCCGCCGCTCGGCGACCTTGCGTCGGTAGAGGTCCGCGGTGGTGACCAGCACCCGGGCGTCACCCAGCTCCAGCCGTTGTGCCACCGGGTCCGGGCCGAAGGCGGAGAACAGCGGGCACAGCACGCTGGTGTTCTTCAGGGTGCCGAGCACGACCGTGTAGAGCTCGGGGCAGCGCCCGAGGAGGGTGAACACGCGCTCGCCGCGCCCGACGCCGAGGGAGCGCAGGACATTGGCGAAGCGGGCCGTACGGCAGGCCAGTTCCCGGTAGGTGACGGTGGAGACGGATCCGTCCCGGGCGACGCACCGCAGCGCCGCCTCGTCCGCGCGGTCCGAGGCCGCGTGCCGGTCCACAGCCTCGTGGGCGATGTTCAGGCCGCCACCGGGGAGGCCGGACAGCGCCGCGCGCGCATGTGACCAGGTGAAGGCGGAGCGGGCACGGTCGTAGTCGATGAGACGGGGAAGCACGACCGGGGGGTCCTTGTGGATGGTTTCCCAGTGCATCGGCGCTCCTCCCAGCACTGCCCCCGCCCTCCAGCGTCGCGGACCCGCGCCCCGCCCGCACGTCGGCCGCGGGCAGGTCGACGGGCCCGGTCTCGGCCGGGCCCGGGCGCGACGGGAGCCGGGGGCCGCCCACTTCTTGCGGGCCCGAATCGCACGGTGCGCGGCTCCTGCTCCGCTTCCCCGTGTCCCGTCGTGGCCCTCGGCTCACTTCCATGGCACCGCCGAGCCCACCGGGGTTGAAGGGCCGGAAGGCCCTTCACGCCGGGCCGACCGGCCTCCGCTCGGCGTGCCGGTCGGGTCCTGCCCGCGGAGCGTGGAGCCGGGCGGACCGTCGAGGGCGCCCTACCTTCGGACACGTCAGTCCTGGTCCGGCTCCCCGTAGGGACGGCGGAAGACCGGGGCCTGGTCCGCGCCCCAGGGGCGTACGGCGGCGAGCGCACGGGAGACGGCGGATTCCAGCGGGCCGCTGGTGTCGACCGTGACGGCGTCCGGCCAGGGCGGTTCCCGGGCCGCGAGCGCCGTGGCGACGCCGAGGTCGGCGTCGGACGGCCCGGGGGAACGCGTGTTCAGGCGAGCCGCGGAGACCTCTCCCGGTACCTGACAGTGCAGGGCCACGAGATCGGCGCGGGTGCCCTCGGCCACCCGCCGCGCCTGCGCGCGCAACTCCCTGGTGGACCAGGTGGCGTCCAGGACCACGGGTTCGCCGCGCGCCAACAGCGCCGCGGCGCGGTCGAGGAGGGCCGCGTAGGTCCTGGTCGTCCACTCCGGGGTGTACAGCCCTTCCCCGTACGCGGCCGGCGCGGGCGTGTCCGGGGAGATACCCGCCAGCTCCTTGCGGAGGCGGTCACTGCTGAGCAGGGTGACGCCCAGCCGGTCGGCCAACGCGCCGGAGAGGGTGGACTTCCCGCTGCCGGGCAGCCCTCCGACGAGGGTCAGGCCGACGGCGGAGGTACGCAGGTGGCGCAGCGTGGTCGAGAGCAGTCGTCGTGACGCCGACCAGGCCCCCGGGGCTCCCTGACCCGCCTGGATGAGGGACACCTTGGCCCTGACGAACGCGCGATAGGCGACGTAGTGGTGCCACAGGGACGGCGGCGCGGGGTCACCGGAGTACTCGCTGTAGCGGGCGAGGAAGCGGGCCGCCGCCTCCGGCGCGCCGAGCTGTTCCAGGTCCATGGCGAGGAAGGCGGCGTCGTCCAGTCCGTCGACGTAGCGCAGGTGGTCGTCGAACTCCAGGCAGTCCAGGACCCGGGGGCCGTCGTCGAGGCAGAAGATGTCCTCGGCCAGCAGGTCGCCGTGGCCGTCCACCACCCGCCGCTGCTCGATCCGGGAGTCGAACAACGCCTGGCGGCCTGCGAGATAGCGGCGCACCAGCCGTTCGGCCTCGAGCACTCCGTCGAGTTCGGGTCCGTTCCCGGTCGTCGCGCGGACCTGCTCGAAGCTCGCCTCCCAGCGTGACGCCAGCGCGTCCCTGGTGCCCTGTTCGTCCACGTCGCGGCCGTGGGGCGCCGCCGCGTGCCAGGCGGAGAGGCGCCGGGCCACGGCACGCAGGACCTCGTCGACGTCCGCACCGGCTCGCACCAGTGCGGACAGACGGCGGTCCGCCGGCATACGGCGCATCACGACGAGGGGTTCGGACGCCTCGGCGCCGGGGCTGACGACTTCGCCGACGCCCAGGTAGACATCCGGCGCGAAGCGGCGGTTGAGCGCCACTTCGCGTGTGCAGGCCGTCCGACGGGCGGACCGTTCCGTGTAGTCCAGAAAACCCAGGTCGACCGCCTTCTTGACCTTGTACGCGCGATCACCCGCGAAGAACACGATCGCGGTGTGGGTCTCGGCCACTCCCGCGCGTGGCGAGCGCTCCCCCGGAGTGCCGGTTTCATTCATGAGGGACGACGGCGACGGGGCAGCGTCCGTGATGGATGGCCGCGTGAGCCACGTGATCCAGATGGTGCGTGGCACCGTGGTGGTGCACCCGCCGTCCGACGACCAGCAGCGCGGCACCCTCCGAGGCGTGCACGACAGCCTTGGCGGGGCTCGTGAGACGGATGGTGTCCTCCACGTCCACCTGCGGGTATTTCTCGCGCCAGGGACGCAGAGCCTTGCTCAGCTCCTCCTGCGCCTCCCGGGTCAGCTCCTCGCTGACGCCGTGGTCCACTCCCCAGGGCATCCGCGCGTGGAACGGCACGCTGCGGCCGCGGACGGCGAGCAGGGGAACGCCCCGGGCCGCCGCGCTGTGGAACGCGAAGTCGAGCAGTTCGTCGCAGGATCCGCGCGTTTCCATCGCCACGACGACCTTGTCGGCCGAGGTGGTGCGTGGCCGCTCCTCGGTCGGCTCCGCGCGGACCAGGACCACCGGCCGAGCGGCCCGCGCCACGACCGGCATGCTGACATCGCCCATGAAGTAGCTCTCGGCGGATGCCAGTCCCCGGGATCCCAGCACCAGCATCTCGGACTCCGCGGCGGCGCGGATCAGAGCCTCCTGGGCGTCGTCGGCGACGAGACTGCCGACGACGGACAGCCCCGGATGGCGTCCGCTCAGCTCCGCCTGCGCGGTGTGGACCAGGCGCTTCGCCCAGTAGTTCTGGTCGACTTCGGAGGGGACGTGGGTCGGTTCCGGTGCCAGCAACGGCCACGCGTGCAGCAGCCGAAGGGTGAGCCTGCGTTTCTCGGCCTCGTCGGCGGCCCAACGGGCGGCGGCCAGGCTCGCGGGTGAACCGTCCAGGCCCACGGTGACGACTGGTTCCATGGCGGCGGCCTCCGTCTCTTGTGAAGCTGGATACGTACGGCGGCGGCCGACGGCGAAGGACTCCGCCGGCTCCTGCGGCCCGGATCTCGTCGACCGGCCGGGCGGTGCTGGGTTTCCCTCCTTCGAGAAGTACCCCAATCCCCCCGGCCTCGCATGTGGACCGAGGGCGGGAAGTGGGCAAGGGCCCGGATTTCCTGCGGTCGGGCCGCACGGTCGGGCTCCTCCGGGCCCAAATGCTCGACGGCAGGGACATTCGGCCCTATGGCCGGAGCCCGCCCACGTCCGAAGGTGGGACCAGCACCCGGGGGGAGCGACCAGCGAGCAGCTGGAGGCCGACCCATGAGCGCACCAGGAACGCCGCACACGCCGGACCCGTCCTCCCCGCGCGGCGAGCACCTGCCCGGGAGCGCGAACCCGCTGAGGCGGCCGTCCGACCGGTTCGAGTCCTGGCTCCGGCGCCTTCTGCTGGTCGTGCTCCTCCTCGGGCTGCCGGTGGCCGCCTACGGCGCGGGGACGACGGTGTACGAGTCGTCGATGGAGACCGTCCGCGCCCAGACCGCGGAACGGCACGAGATCACCGCGCGGCTGACGGAGGATCTGGACCGTGACAACGACGCGTCGAAGCAGCCGGCGCGGGTCCGCTGGACCGACGAGGAGGGCGACGTACGCACCGGGGACGCCCTGGTGAAGGCGGGGACCGACAAGGGCGCGTCCGTGCGCGTGTGGCTGGACCGCGACGGGAACCTCACCTCGCCGCCCATGAACACGCTCAACGCGAAGAGTTCCGGCTGGCTGGCGGGCGGCATGGCGGCGTTCGGAGTGGCCTTCGGCTGCTACGCGGTCCGGTCGGGCACGCGTCTGCTGCTGGACCGCGCGAGGTATGCACGGTGGGCCGCCGACTGGGACCGGGTGGAGCCACTGTGGTCGGCCCGCTTCCGCCGATGACGCACTCGGATCGGACGCGGGCCGCGCGAGCGGGAGGAGGCAGCCGGAATGTCGGACGCGACGACCACCGACCTGTACGAGGTGACGATGGCCATGTCCTACCTGCGGGAGGGGATGACCGCCCCGGCGACGTTCAGTCTCTTCGTCCGTGACCTGCCCCCGGAGCGCGGCTTCCTGGTCACGGCCGGACTGGAGTCGGCGCTGGACCACCTGAGCGGATTCCATGTCGGCCCCGAGGACGTCGACGCCTTCGCCGCCGCGCTGCACCGGCCACGCCGGGATCTGGAACCCCTGCTCGGCCTGGAGTTCACCGGGCGGGTACGGGCGGTGCCGGAGGGCCGGGTCGTGCTCGCCGGTGAGCCCCTGCTGGAGGTGACGGCTCCCCTGCCCGAGGCACAGCTGGTGGAGACGTACCTGCTGAATCAGCTCACCCATCAGACGGCCGTCGCCTCGAAGGCCGCACGGTGTGCGCTCGCGGCGGCCGGCCGGCCGCTGGTGGACTTCTCCCTGCGCCGCACGCACGGTCCGCAGGCGGGGTTCCAGGCCGCCCGGCTCGGAGCGCTGGCGGGATTCGCCGGGACCAGCAATGTGGCGGCGGCCACGGCGCTCGGCATTCCCGCCGTCGGGACGATGGCCCACTCCTATGTGGAGGCGTTCGCCTCGGAGGAGGACGCCTTCCGCGCGTTCGCCCGCGCCCACCCGGGGCCGGTGACCCTGCTGGTGGACACCTACGACACCGAGGAGGGCGTCCGTGCGGCGGCGCGTGTGCTGTGCGACCTGGACCTCGCGGCCCGCGGACCCGGCTCCGCCGTACGGCTGGACAGCGGCGACCTCGGGGGCCTCGCGGTGCGGGCCCGGTCCGTCCTCGACCACGCGGGCCTGCCGGGGGTGCGGATCGTCGTCAGTGGTGGTCTCGACGAGTACTCCGTCGACGACCTGGTGCGCTCCGGGGCACCGATCGACACCTACGCCGTCGGCACCCGCGTGGGGGTGGCGGCGGACGCGCCGTATCTGGACTCGGCGTACAAAATGGTGGAGTACGACGGCCGTCCGGTGATGAAGCTGTCGGCGGCCAAGGTGACGGCCCCGGGTGCCAAACAGGTGTTCCGCCGCCGCGGCTGCGCCGATGTGGTCGGCCTCGCCGACGAGGAGCGACCGGACGACGCCCTGGCGCTGCTGGAGACGGTGATGCGGAACGGACGGCGCACGCGAAGGCCGTCCACGCTCGACGAGTGCCGGGCGAGATGCGCGGACGACATGGCGGAACTGCCGTCTTCGGCCCGGCGGATCAGGGCACCGGTGGCGCCCCGTGCCACGCCCTCGGAGCGGCTGACCGGACTCACCGCACGGGTCCGGCACCGCGTCGAGAACACGGTCGCGGCTCATCGGCCCGTGCCGGGATGAGGAGGAAGGCCATGGCGCACGTGTCGGAATGGAGGGTTCGCCTCCATCTCTTCGAGGACGACGAGGGAAGGACCGAGGCCCGTCTGGTGGTGGACACCGGTGCCACGCAGATCGTCGGCCGCGGCTCGGCGCACCGGCATCCCGCGGACGCCGAGGTGCCGGAGATCGGTGACGAACTGGCGGCGGGCCGCGCGATGAACAACCTCGCCCGGCAGCTGATCAGGGCCGCCGAGCGTGACATCGAGGGCGTGGGAGCCGCACGGCCGAGCAGCTCGCAGGCCACCGGGTGGTCCCTGTGAGGACCGGACGGCCATGTGAAGACCGGACCGGCCCCGGTGATGCCACGACGGGGCGCGAGGCCCGCAGGAGCGAGGAAGCCGAGGAGGAAGCAGCCATGACACATCCCGCACGACACTCCACCACCGCCTCGCCGGGCGCTCTGCGCGAGTTGGACGACCTGCGCGCGCGGGTGGACCAGTTGATGCACGCCGCCTTCGTCGGTGGCGGATGGCCCACGTCCGGCGGTTCCGAACCGTGGGCGCCGGCGGCCGACATCGAGGACGCCGAGGACGCCTACCTGATCGAGCTGGAACTGCCCGGCATGGACAAGGAGCAGATCACCGTCGAGGTCTCCGAGGGTGAACTCGATGTCCACGGTGAGGTCCGGCAGAAGGAGCGCACGGGGGCGGTCCGCAGGCACACCCGGCGCATCGGCCAGTTCGACTACCGCACGACCCTGCCACCGAACGCCGATGCCGAGCGCATCAGCGCCGAGCTGAACAACGGCGTGCTCACGGTGCGGGTCCCCAAGACCGAGAAGGGCAGGGCCCGGCGGGTCGAGATCACCGGCTGAGCCCCGTCGTGCGGGCCCGAGGGCCGACGGGTGGCCTGCGTCGGCCCGACCTCGCCGCCACGGGCCCCGGTTCGTGGCACGGCACAGGAAGACTCTGAGAAGTGGGGCGACATGCAAGCTCATCTCGGCGACCAGCTCGTCATCGAAAGCACGACGTCCGGCGCCGCCCGGCGGGACGGGGAGATCGTCGGACTCCACCACGAGGACGGAACACCGCCCTACGAGGTGCGCTGGTCGGACACGAACGAGGTGACGCTCGTGTTCCCCGGCCCCGACGCCCACGTCAACCATCTCGAGTCCGCAGCGCCCGCGACGGCCTCCCGCGCGGCGCACGACGGACCCGCCGACGCCGAACGGGCACCGTCGTCGGACGCCGTCGGTCCCGGTGACATCGGCCGACGCGTGCGCGCGGAACGAGAGCGGCGGGGGCTCAGCCGCGAGGAGACGGCCCGACGCGCCCGGATGTCGCCCGGCTACCTGGCCTATCTGGAGGAGTATCCCGCCGACCCGACCAGGGCGGCCCTCATCAGCCTGGCCGACGCGCTGGGCACCACCGCCACCGCTCTGCGCGGAGGGGGCGTCGATCAGCCGCCCGGCCAGGGGCGGGCACTGCCGCATCCGCGGCTGAGGGACCTCGACGTGGACGAATGCCGGGGGCTGCTGTCCACGCACGGCGTGGGACGCGTCGCGGTGACGGCCCCCGACGGCCGCCCGGCGGTCGTCCCGGTCAACTACGAGGTCGTCGGCGACACCATCGCCTTCCGGACCGCCCCCGAGTCGCTGCTCGCGGCAGCCGTCGGAACGGAGGTCGCCTTCGAGGTCGATCACGTGGACGAGCCGCTGAGCCAGGGCTGGAGCGTGCTCGCCGTCGGCCCCGCGAGCGTCGTCACGGAAGCCGGCGCCGTACGCCACCTCACCGAGCGGGCGCACACGACGCCCTGGTCGGGCGGCACGCGCGACATGTGGGTGTCCATCCGGGCCGAGCGCCTGACCGGTCGACGGATCACGCCGGCGGAGGAATGAGGTGGCGCCCCGGCCTGCGGCCGCTGGTCAGCGCTCGTCCGCGGGGCCGGGGGCGGCGTCCACGTCGCCGAGCCGGGAACGCACGTCCACCACGCCCTCCACAGCGCGGACCAGCCGCTCGGCGACCCAGCCCAGCGCGGGATCCCGGACCCTGCCGACGAGGGTGACGACCCCGTCGTGCACGGACACATGGATCGTGTGACTGAGTGCGGGGAAGAGGTAGGCCACCACCGTGCGGCGCACTTCCTCCTCGATGTCCTCGTCCGACCGCAGGAAGACCTTCAACAGGTCACCACGGCTGACGACGCCGAGCAGCCGTCCCTCGTCGTCGATCACCGGCAGACGCTTGACCCCGTTGACGGCCATGATCCGGGCCGCCTGCCCCAGCGTGACGTCCGGCGCCACCACGATCGCGGGCGCGCTCATGACCTCCTCCGCGGTCACCGCCCCCGCCTTGGCGAGGTCGGACATCCGCCGGAGCTGCTCGGCCCGGGTGAGGTCGCGGTCCCGGAACTCCTCCTTGGGCAGCAGGTCGGCCTCGGAGACCACACCGACGACCCGTCCGTCCCCCTCCACCACCGGCACGGCACTGAGCTGCCGGTCCGTCATGGCCCGCACGACGTCCTTGAAGAGTGTGTCGCGCCGGACGGCCACCGCCGGGAGGGTCATCACGTCACTGACGATGTGGGGGGTGTCGGGCATGGGCACGGGTCCCTTGGGAGCGGAGGTTCGAGATCACTTGTGGTCAGGTGACCCGGGACGGGTTTCGACCGCACGTCTCCAGCATCGACGGGCCGTGGGCCCGCGCAACCCGGGCCGCTCGCCGACCGGTCCGTGTCGCGACGGTCCTCGGGTGGTGCGACGGTGTTTCCGAAGGAGTCTCGACAGCAGGCGGACGGGAAGGCGGAGATGGTGATGGAACTGCCGCTGGTCGTGGGCGTCGACGGATCCGAGTCCAGCCTGCTGGCGGTCGACTGGGCGGCGGACGCGGCCGCACGGCACGGACTGCCCCTGCGCCTGGTGCACGCCTCCCGCTGGGAACGCTACGAACGGGCCGTGCCGTCCTTCTCCACCGGTCGTCCCGCCGGGGACGTGCTGGCGGAGCACATCGTCGCTTCCTGCGCGGAGCGTGCGAGGCTCCGCGCCCCCGGGGTGAAGGTGTCGGGCGAGGCGGTGCCCGACGACGCCGTACCGGCCCTGCTGCGGACGGCCACCGAGGCGTTCGCCCTGGTCGTGGGAGAGCGCGGGCGAGGTGAGCTGGCCGGGCTGCTGCTCGGCTCGGTGAGTCTGGCGGTGGCGGCACGCGCCGTGTGCCCGGTCGTCGTGGTCCGTGGCCCGGAGCCCCGTGCCGCGGACCACGGCCCGGTCGTGGTGGGCGTCGGCGACGACCCCGAACACACGGACGCCGTACGGTTCGCCGTCCGTGAGGCCGAGTTGCGCGGCTGTGCCCTGACCGCCGTACGGGCGTGGCGCAGTCCGGCCCATGAGCGCATGGACAGTCCGCTGCCCGCGGACCACACCGATCAGGGGTACCGGGAGAGGGCCTCGGCCGATCTCGACGAGGCGCTGAACGAGGCCGTACGGGAACACCCCGGCGTCGAGATCCGACGCCACCCGGTCGAGGGTCCCGCACACCGTGTCCTGCTGGACGCCTCGGTGGACGCCGGCCTCGTCGTCGTCGGAGCCGTGCGTCGCCAGGGGCATTTCGGTCTCCAGCTCGGCCGGGTGGCCCACACCCTGCTGCACCACTGCGCGTGTCCGGTCGCCGTGGTCCCGCGGCGGACCGGGCGTGCCCACGGCTCTGCACCAGCAACACCGAACGCACCGCGGCCCTGACACACCTGCGACCACCACCACTGGGCGGGCAGGAGGTGAGTCAACGGTCGATCAGCCGTGGACGCGGGGCCTCACCCGTGGACTCCGCGTCGGTGTCGTCGGTGCCGACCGGGCCGTGGGGAAGCATTCGGTCCAGCCACTTCGGCAGCCACCAGTTGGTCCGGCCGAGGAGTGTCATGGTCGCCGGTACCAGCACCATGCGTACGACCGTGGCGTCGATGAAGATCGCGGTGGCCAGGCCGAGCCCGAACATTTTGGTGGAGGGGTCCTCGGCGACGGCGAAGGACAGGAAGACCGCCACCATGATGAGGGCGGCCGAGGTGATGATCCGGGCGGTGCCCGAGACGCCCTCGACGATCGCCGTGCCGTTGTCGCCGGTGCGCAGGTACTCCTCGCGTACGCGGGAGAGGAGGAACACCTCGTAGTCCATCGACAGGCCGAACAGGATGGCGAAGAGGAACATGGGGATGAACGACACGATCGGAACGGTCGCTTCCAGCCCGATGAGTGCGCCTCCCCAGCCCCACTGGAAGACCGCGACCATGATGCCGTAGGCCGCGCCGATGCTCAGCAGATTCAGCAGGACCGCCTTGAGCGGCACGAGTATCGAGCGGAAGACCAGCATCAGCAACAGGAACGACATCGCCAGCACGGCGGCGACGAACACCGGCAGGCGCTCGCTGGTGCGTCGGCCCACATCGGACAGGCTCGCGGCGGCGCCGCCGACGTGGGCCCTGGCCGGGCCGTGCCCGACCGCCGTGGGCAGCACGTCGGTGCGCAGCCGGGCGATGGTGGCGGCCGTGGCCTTGTCCTGAGGGCTGGTGGTCGGGAACACCACGAGGGTCGCGATGCCGGTGGCCCGATCGATCTGCGTCGGCGCGACGGACGCGATACCCGGATCCGCCGCGACCGCCCCGACGAGTCGGTCCAGCACTCCCGGATCACCGGCGGGGTCCGCGGCGATGACGAGGGGACCGTTGGTGCCCGGGCCGAACCCCTCGGCCACGAGGTCGTAGGCCCGGCGCTCGGTACGGCTGTGGGGCAGTGAGCCGTCGTCGGGCAGGCCGACGCGCAGGCCGAGCACGGGCAGCGTCGCGGTCAGCAGCAGCCCCGCCGCGCCGACCGCGTAAGGCACCGGGTGCCGGCCGACGTGCCCGATCCAGCGGCGCCACCCGGCGGCGGGGGCGTTGCCTGCCGCCGGGTCCCGCCGCCGTGCGAGGCGGCCCGGCTTCCGGGTCTGCAGAGCCCGGCCGATCCGGCCGGCCCGGGCCAGGCGTGGGCCGGCGGCGCCGAGGAAGGCCGGCAGCAGCGTCACCGACGCGACCACCATGGTCAGAACGACGATCGAGACGGCGAGCCCGCCCACCGTCATGAACGGTACGTTCGCGACCGCCAGGCCGAGGATCGATACGACGACGATGCCGCCGGCGAAGACCACCGGCCGCCCCGCCGTGGCCACCGCTCGCCCCGCCGCCTCGTGCGGATCGAGCCCGCGCACGAGGTACTCCCGGTGCCTGGCGAGCACGAACAGCGCGTAGTCGATGCCCACTCCGAGCCCGACCATGCTGCCCAGGACCGGTGCGAAGGTGGGGACGTCCGTCACCCCCGCCAGTACCGTCATCGTGGCGACCCCGACGGTCAGTCCGAAGACCGCCATGCCGATCGGCAGCGCGGCGGCGACGAGCGAACCGAACGCCAGGAACAGGATCGCGGCCGCGGCGAGGAGGCCGATCAACTCGCTCACGCCGCCGTCGGGTTCGGAGAAGGCGTAGAAGAGGCTCCCGCCCATCTCGATGCGCAGGGGCAGTTCGGCGCGCAGCCGGTCGCCGAGATCGACGAGGGCGTCGAGGTCTGCGGCCGACAACCTGCTCTGGTCGGGGTACTGCACCCGGACGACCGCGATCCGCCCGTCGGCCGAGACGAGGCCGCCGCGCACGGCGGTGTCCCCGCCCGCGCCGAGCGCCCCCGCCGGGTCGCTCGTGCCGAGCACGTGCGGCAGCCGCTTCACCTCGGTCCGCAGCCGCGTGAGAGCGGTACGCGCACTGTCGTCGTCGACGAACGTCGCGGCACCGTCGAGGGGGGTGACGACCACTTGGGCGGTCATCCCCTCCTGGTCGGTGCCGGCCCGCTCGATCAGTTCCGCGGCCCGTTGGGAGTCCAGTCCCGGAGCGGTCATCGAATCCGCATTCCGCCCGCCGAAGGCGACGGCGGCGAGGACGGCGAGCGTGGCGGCGATCAGCCATGCCGCGATCACCCGCCAGGGATGGCGAGCGGCGCTTGCGCCCATACGCAACAGGGCTTTCGAGAGCATCGGGTCCTCCAACCACCTCGTCGGCCGTCCTTGTACGGCCGCCGCTGCCGAGGTTGGTCGCCACGGCGCTCTGCGGCATCGGCTCCTGGGCCTCGGATGCGTCGGCCCCAAGTCGGAGTGACACCCCGTCCTTTCGGCCGATGCGCGGCACGGCGGGGTCTCTAGGCTGAGAACCGTGCTGCGAGACGACCTGCGAAACCTGTGGACCGAACCCCGGCCGCCCGGCGCGCCCGCCCGGGTGTGGCGGGACTGGGCGCTGCTCGCCGTGGGCCTGGGCGGTGTGGTGCTGGAGGCCACCCTGCGCGACGACGTCGTGTGGCGGCCGGTGGCGGTGGTGTTCGCCGTAGGGCTGTGCCTGCTGTCCCTGTGGCGCCGGACCCGCCCGCTGGCGATGGTCACGCTGGCGTTCGGCTCGGTGATGCTGCTCCAGGTGGCCTCGTTCGTCGCCGCGTCGCGCGAGCCCGTCGGCCTGTACACCGGCATGGTCGTGCTCGTGCTGGTGTACGCGCTGCCCCGGTGGGGATCGGGACGGGAGATCGTGCTGGGCGGCGCGGTGATCCTCACGGTCGGCGTGCTGTGTTCCGTCACGGACGAGACGCCGGTCGTCGAGAACGTCGTGGGCATCGTCTTCCTGCTGCTGCCCGGCGTGGTCGGGGCTGCCGTGCGGTTCTGGGTGACCGCTCGCGAGCGGCAGGTGGAGCAGGTACGGTCCCGCGAGCGCGAGCAGCTCGCCCGGGAACTGCACGACACGGTGGCCCACCACGTGTCGGCCATGGTGATCATCGCCCAGGCGGGCGGGGTGCTCGCCGGCGCCGACCCGTCCGCCGCCGTCAAGGCGCTGGAGGAGGTCGAGGAGGAAGGGGCGCGCACGCTGGAGGAGATGCGCGCCATGGTCGCCGCGCTGCGCGACCGCGGAGTGGGCGCCGAGCTGGCGCCCCCTGCCGGAGTCACGGATCTGGAGCGCCTGGTGCGCACCCCGGGTGGCCGCCTCAGGGTCGACCTGGGGCTCGACGGCGAACTGGACTCACTGCCCCCGGCCGTGGACGCGGCCGTCTACCGCATCGTGCAGGAGTCGGTGACCAACGCGCTGCGCCATGCGGTCGACGCGACCGAGCTCGTCGTTCGAGTCGCCGCGCAGCGGCACACGGTACGGGTGAGCGTGCGCGACAACGGCCGGCGCACCGGCCGGGGTCGCGACGGATACGGGCTTACCGGGCTGCGCGAGCGCGCGACCCTGCTCGGCGGCACACTACGAGCCGGCCCGGGTACCGACCGGGGCTGGCATGTCGAAGCCGAACTGCCGAGAGCGAGGAACGACAGCGGTGTCCATTCGCGTCCTCGTCGCTGACGACCAGACGATCATCCGCACCGGGTTGCGGATCATGCTGAACGCCCAGCCCGGCATCGAGGTGGTCGGCGAGGCCGCCGACGGACACGAAGCGGTACGCCTGGCCCGCGAACTGCGCCCCGACGTCTGCCTGTTCGACATCCGCATGCCTCTGCTGGACGGACTCGAGGCCACCCGGCTGATCGCCGGCCCGGGCGTCGCCGACCCGATGGTCGTGGTCGTCATCACCACGTTCGACCTCGACGAGTACGTCTACGGCTCACTCCGTGCCGGCGCCCGCGGATTCCTCCTCAAGGACACGGGGCCGGACCTTCTGGCGCAGGCCGTACGGTCGGCGTCCGACGGCGAGGCGCTCATCGCACCCAGCGTCACCGTCCGTCTGCTCCAGGCGTTCGCGGACCTGCCCGCCGGCCGGCCCGCGGCCCAGCCGGTCTCCCCCGTCACCGCCCGTGAGGAGCAGGTGCTCCTGGCCGTCGCTCGCGGGCTGACCAACACCGAGATCGCCGATGCGCTGCACATCAGCCTCAGCACGGTGAAGACGCACCTGGCGAGCCTGATGGCCAAACTCGGCGCCCGCAACCGGGTCGAGATCGCGATGTGGGCCTACGAGACGCGCCGTATCCTCCCCGGGACCTGAGCACGTCCTGGTCGACGGCCGTGAGTCGGTGCTCGTGCCGGTCGTGCGCGCGGACAGGCGGATGGCCGCCATGGTGCCGGACGTGCCGCCGCCGAGGACGCCGATGTGTGTGCCCATGTCCCCACCGTCGTACGGGAGATGACCTCGACGGGCGCCCTCACCCGGAGTCCCGCTGACGCCTCGCACGCATCCTGATAAAATACCCGGCAGGGTATATAAACCGCAGAGGCGGGCACGAGGGCCGTCGGCCGGTCCGCTCCCATCGTCGGCCACTCCCCACGCCCCCGCGGTCCACCGAATCCTCGAGCGGTGGACACGAGCGAGAAGGGCCCGGCCATGACCGCGAGCACGCCCCAGAGCCCCGGCCGGCGACGGCGCGGCGACATCGTGGATCGCGTCCGCCGCGGCCTCATCGGCGACGACGAGGTCCTGGAGGGCCCCTACGGGCCGAAGCGGATCGTCTACGCCGACTACACGGCCTCCGGCCGCTCGCTCGACTTCATCGAGGACTTCGTGCGCGAGCAGGTGCTGCCGCGCTACGGCAACACCCACACGGAGAGTTCCAGCACCGGGGCGCAGACCACCCGGCTGCGCGAGGACGCCCGCCGGATCATCCACGAGGCGGTCGGCGGCACCGAGGACGATCTCGTCGTCTTCTGCGGCTCCGGAGCCACCGCGGCGGTCAACAAGCTGGTCGGCATCATGGAGTTGCGGCGTCCGGACCGGCCCCGGCACGCCCGGCGTCCCGTGGTGTTCGTCGGACCGTACGAACACCACTCCAACGAACTGCCGTGGCGCGAGTCCGTCGCCGACGTGGTGGTGATCGACGGGGATCCCGACGGTCACATCGACCTCGCCCGGCTCGAAGCGGGACTGCGGCGTCACGCCGACCGCCCGCTGCGCATCGGCAGCTTCTCCGCCGCCTCCAACGTCACCGGCATCCTCACCGACACCGACCGCATCGCGCGCCTGTTGCACGCCCACGGCGCACTGTCCTTCTGGGACTACGCGGCGGCGGCGCCGTACATCCCGATCCGGATGGGCGAAAGCGCCCCCGGCGCCGGGGACCACAAGGACGCGCTGTTCCTGTCCCCGCACAAGTTCGTCGGCGGCCCGCAGACACCGGGCGTCCTCGTCGTGCGGCGGGAACTCGTGCGCAACCCGGTGCCCACCGTGCCCGGCGGCGGCACGGTCTCCTTCGTCGATCCGCTCGTCCACCGCTACCTCGACGACCCCGTGGTCCGTGAGGAGGGCGGTACCCCGGCGATCATCGAGTCCATCCGGGCCGGACTGGTCTTCGCCCTCAAACAGGCCGTCGGGGCGGACGCCATCCAGGCCGCCGAGGAGCGCCACTGGCGCCACGCGCTCGCGCACTGGGATCGCGCGCCCGGTATCGAGGTCCTCGGGAACCGACACGCCCGCCGCCTGTCCATCGTCTCCTTCCGCATCAGGTACGGCGAGCACGGCTATCTGCACCACAACTACGTCGTCGCCCTCCTCAACGACCTCTTCGGGATACAGGCCCGCGGCGGCTGCTCCTGCGCCGGCCCCTACGGACACAGACTGCTGGCCATCGACGCCGCCACCTCCCACGCACTGCTCGACGAGGTCGTGCACGGCTGCGAGGGCATCAAGCCCGGCTGGACACGCGTCAACTTCAACTACTTCATCAGCGACACCGTCCGCGACTACCTCGTGGAGGCCGTGGACCTGGTCGCCAGGCAGGGGCACCGGCTCCTGCGGGACTACCGCTTCGACCCGCACAGCGGACAGTGGCACCACCGCAGCGGCCCGACCGCGTCCCCGCTGCGGCTGACCGACCTGCGCTTCGACTCCGACGGGCCGATCGTCGCCCCGGCCCCCCGGCATCGCCGACTGGGCGAGGAAGCGCTGGCCGGACAACTCGAACGCGCCCGTGAAGTACTGGCGGCCCAGCCCGCCTCCGTCGACGACGGTCCCACCGGACTGCCGGCCGGCTTCGAGCACATGCGGTGGTTCCCGCTGCCGCCCGTCTGCCTGGAACAAAGCCGCGCCGGCACCGGTTGAACCGGGCGGCCGGATGCCCCGCGGGGTATCCGTGGGCGTAGCACGACCGATGGTCGACACCCACCCGAATCGGGGCATAGAGTACCCCCAGGGGTATTAAGCGAGGAGTGATCGTGAACTTGGAGCTCGAGGGTGCGGACCTGCGGACCGTCCTGAACCGGCTGCGCCGCGCGCAGGGCCAGATCTCCGGCGTGATCCGGATGATCGAGGAGGGACGGGACTGCGAGGACGTCGTCACCCAACTCGCGGCCGCCTCCCGCGCCCTGGACCGGGCCGGTTTCGCGATCATCGCGACGGGCCTCCAGCAGTGCGTGACCGACATCGAGTCGGGCCGCCGCGACGGCGAGGCCACCGAGCAGACGCGCGCCCGCCTCGAGAAGCTCTTCCTGTCCCTGGCCTGAGCACCCTCGTCACGCGGGACGCTCACGCGACGCGCGTGCACGCCGGACGCCGACCGACCCCCCACAGCCGACGGCTCGCTCGGCCGCACGCCGCACGCCACACGCCGCACGCCGCACGCCGCACGCCGCACGCCGCACGCCGAGAACGAGTCCGGCGCCCGTCCGGCGACACGGCTCACACAGGTCTGCCGCCCCTCCCCCACCGTCACGCGTCCCGCGTTGCGCATCGCTCCTCACGCACGTGCGACACGGGTACATCGTTCTCGACAGAGATACGCCCGGGAGTGTCCTGGGCACCCCCCAGGGGGTATTTCCCGACCAGGCGGGACGACCGAAGGGCAGGCCATCGCCTTGCACTACGACCGCACCGTGCGCCTCGGCGCCGACTTCACCACCACCGCCTCGACGCCGCCCTGGCCTCGCTCGTGAAGGGCGACACCGGGAGCTGACACCGCGAGACCCGCGGGCACCGCGCGTGGCTCACTCGTGGGGGACGACGGCCACCGGGCAGGTCACCCGATGGACCGCGGCGTGGGTGACCGGTCCGGTGCGCGGGAACGTCGGCCGGTCCGTCAGGCGGTGGCCCACGACGAGGAGGCTCGCCGCCGAGGCGGCACGGACCAGCGTGGTCGCGGCCCTGCCCTCTGCCACGGTCTCCAGCACGGTCGTCTCGGGGTACTTGTCCCGCCACGTCCGCAGCACCGCGGACATGAACCCCTGCCACTCCTGCCCCTGAAGCACCTCGTCCACCAGGCCCACGTCCCCGGGTCCCAGAGAGATCGCGGACGGGGTCTGCCAGGCGTGCACGACCCGCAGACGGGCGTGGCGCAGTCGAGCCGCCTCGAACGCGAACTCGATCACCTCGTCGCACGGATCGTTGAGGTCGAGGCCCAGCACCACGTCCCGGTGGCCGGTGAGGGCCGACGCGCCGCCGTCCGCCCCGGGCGGACGCTCGTCCGCGGCCTGTTCCTCGGCCCGTACGAGGACGACGGGGCGCGTGGCCTTCGCGACCACGCCCAGGGCGACGGAACCGACCAGGAACCCCGTGAAACCGCTCAGTCCTCGCGAGCCCAGCACGAGCAGTTCGGCCTGCTCCGCGGCCCGCAGCAGGGCCGGGGTGGCCGGGCCCTCGGCCTGCTCGTCGGTCAGTCGCACCGTGGGGCACACGGCACGGACCCGTTGCTCCGCCTGGCGCAGGATCCGTCGGCCCAGGTGCCGCTGAACGGCGTGCTCGCTTTCGCTCTCCGAGGAGCGGGGTTGCCAGTTCCAGGCGTGTACTAGACGAAGGGCGCGCCCCCGGAGGGCGGCCTCGCGCGCCGCCCACTCCGCGGCGGCCAGACTCTGCGCCGATCCGTCCACACCGGCGACCACAGGCGGAAGCATGATGTGTCCCTCCCCTATTCGATCCACTCGTCGATGCGATCCACTCGTCCCGGTCGGCTCGCGGTCGACTCGTCACCCTCAGCGTCGTGCCGCGTCGGGTCCCGCGGGCATGGGCCACCAGGTCTGCGTGCGGGGCCGACCGGCCCAAGCGCGCCGGGTCCCGGGCTGGGCGAGACGACGGGCCGGCCGTCGGCGCCGACCGTCCCCCGTGCCGGTCGGCCGATCGCCGGTGTCGAGGGACGAGCGGCCCCGCTCTGGTGCCCGTTCAGCCCCTGGGAACGGAGCCCCGACCCTCCGAGGCTGGAAGCGAGGAGCCGACCCGGGAGGGGCCGCCGGACGACGGCGGGGCCCGTCCGCCCCAGGGTTCCTCTCTGCCCCGGGGACGGCCCGGGTCCGCAGCAGGAGGAGATCATGATCCCGTTCATTCTGATCGGCGCGGCGGTGCTCGGTGCCTGCCTGGTCTTCGGCTACAGCTCGCTCGTCGTCGGCTTCGTCCTGATGGCATTCGGCTTCCTCGGACTCATCGCCTTCCTGGGAACGCCCGGTGTGGTCCGGCGGCCCGGCGAACGCGAGGTCGTCCTGGAGGAGCGCCACTACATCGGCGAACACGACGACCATCGCCACTACCGACAGTGATCAGCACAGTGCCGGGGGGACCGAGAACAGCTGGGAAAGGACCCGAGAACCATGGCATCGGAAACAGTCCCGCCGAGTGCGCGTCCCCTTCAGCCGGTCCGGGTGACCGCGACCTGTGATCCACAGCTGTCCCGCTGGCTGTGGCTCGTGAAGTGGCTGCTCGCGCTGCCCCACTACATCGTCCTGGCCCTCCTGTGGGTGGCGTTCGTCGTGGTGGGCATCGTGGCGTTCTTCGCGATCCTCTTCACCGGCCGCTATCCACGCCCCCTGTTCGACTTCAGCACCGGAGTGCTGCGCTGGAGCTGGCGGGTGGCCTTCTACACGTACGGCGCCCTCGGCACCGACCGCTACCCGCCCTTCACCCTCGCCGAGGTGCCGGACTACCCGGCACACCTGGACGTGGCGTATCCCGAGCAGTTGTCCCGCGGGCTGGTCCTGGTGAAGTGGTGGCTGTTGGCCATCCCCCACTACCTGGTGCTGGGCATCATCGGGGGTGGCATCCACGTCACCTGGACCTCGGGAGGGCTCATCTCGCTCCTGACGTTCTTCGCCGGGGTCGCCCTGCTGTTCACCGGTGTCTATCCGCGCGGCATCTTCGATCTGGTGATCGGCCTGGACCGGTGGGTGCTGCGGGTCGCCGCCTACACGTCGCTGCTCACGGACGTCTACCCGCCGTTCCGTCTCGACCAGGGCGGCAGTGAGCCGGGGACGCGCCCATGACGATTGGGCCGGTCCGTCGTCCCGGCCGGCGGCCGTGTCGGGCCGGCGGCCGGGACGAGGAAGACCGGCCCAGGGCAACGGGCCGTTCGGCCCCTGCTGAGCGGCCGCGTCCCGACGGACGGTGGGGACCATGACGAGGGGCAGCAGGATCGCCGTCATCGGCGTCGGGAACGAGTTCCGCCGTGACGACGGCGTGGGCTGGGCCGTGATCGCCCGGCTGCGGAAGCGGGCGGGCGGCCCGCCGCTGCCGGCGGACACCGTGCTCGCCACCTGTGACGGTGATCCGGCCAGGCTGATCGGTCTCTGGGAGGACGCGGGTCTCGCCGTGGTGGTCGACGCGGCCCACGCGCATCCGGGGAGTCCCGGGCGCGTCCACCGCCTGGAACTCGACGGCGAGCGCCTGGCACGGTCCACAGCGACCAGCTCGCACGGACTGGGCCTCGGTGAGGCCGTCGAGCTGGCCCGCGCCCTGGGGCGGCTGCCGGAGCGTCTGGTCGTCTACGCGGTGGAGGGAGCCGACGATTCCCTCGGCACCGGCCTCTCCCCCGCCGTCACGGCCGCGGTGGACCCCCTCGTGGGCACGGTCCGGGACGAGATCGCGCGGTATCGCGCCGCGTCGGTGGGGAGGCTGCCATGACCGTACGGCCCGAAGCGACGCAGGGGGCGGACCCAGGGGGCGGGAACCGCCCGCCTCCCCAGCGCGGCCCCACGGCGCCCGTTCCGCCCGCCCGTGGCGGAGCCGGCCGCACCGTGCGCCGCTTCCAGGTGGACGGGATCGTCCAGGGAGTCGGCTTCCGGCCCTTCGTGTACCGCACCGCCTCGACGCTCGGGCTGAGCGGCTGGGTGGCCAACGTCAACGGGCACGTGGAGGGCGAGGTCGCCGGAGAGCCCGGCGCCGTCGACGAGTTCGCGGCGCGGCTGCGGATCGACGCGCCGGCACTCGCCCGGGTGCGCCACGTCCGGCTGACGCCCGGCGCGCGGGAGGCCGCGCCCCGGGACGGCTTCCAGGTGTGGCACAGCCCGCCCGGCCGGGCGGGAGGAACACCGCGCGAGCTCCCGCCCGACGCCGGAATCTGCGACGCCTGTCTGCGTGAGCTGCGTGACCCCCGCGACCGCCGCCACCGCTACCCGTTCATCAACTGCACCGACTGCGGGCCACGCGCCACGATCATCGAGGACCTGCCGTACGACCGGACCCGTACGACGATGCGCCGCTTCCCGCTGTGCGCCCGGTGCGCGGCCGAGTACGCCGATCCCGGCGACCGGCGCTTCCATGCCGAGCCCGTCGCGTGCCCCGTCTGCGGGCCGCGCCTGGCGTGGGGGGAACTGCGCGGTGAGGACGCGCTGCGCGCGGCTGCCGAGGCCGTCGCCGGAGGCGGGATCGTCGCGCTCAAGGGACTCGGCGGCTACCAACTGGTGTGCGACGCGGGCGATTCCGCGGCCGTGGCGGAGCTGCGCCGCCGCAAGCGCCGTCCCACGAAACCGTTCGCCGTGATGGTGCGCGACACGAGGGCGGCGGCGCGGCTGGCCCGGATCGGCGCCACGGAGTACGAGGTGCTCACCTCCCCGGCCCGGCCCGTGGTGCTGCTCGCCCGCTGCCGACGCCACGGCGACCTCCTGGCCGAGGGGGTCCACCCGGGTCTGGGCCGCGTCGGCCTGTTCCTGCCCACCACGGGCCTGCACCAACTGCTCCTGGACGATCTGGACCGCCCGCTCGTGGTGACCAGCGGCAACCGGTGCGGTGAACCCATCGCCCTCGGGGACGCGGAGGCCCGGCGGACCCTGAAGGGCGTGGCCGACGGGTTCCTCACCCACGACCGGCCCATCCGGTCCCGGTACGACGACTCCGTGGTGGAGGTGACCGGCCGGGTGCGGGTCACCGTCCGCCGGGCCCGTGGCCTCGCGCCCGCGGCGCTGCCCCTCGACGTACGGGAGCCGGTGGCGGGGGCGGGCGGGCACCTGAAGCACACCTTCACGCTCGCCGCCGACGGCCGGGCCCATCTCGGGCCGCACACGGGCGACCTGGCCGACGAGGCCACGTACGAGGCTTTCCGGGCGTCGTACGACGACCTCAAGCGGCTCACCGGCATCGAACCGACGGCGATCGCTCACGACCTCCACCCCGGCTATCTGTCCACCCGGTGGGCGCGGGAGCAGGGAACACGTCTCGTCCCCGTCCAGCACCACCACGCGCACGTGGTCGCCTGCGCGGCCGAGCACGGGGTGCGCGGGCCTTTCGTCGGTGTCGCCTACGACGGTCTGGGGCTGGGCGACGACGGCACCCTGTGGGGTGGTGAGGTTCTCGTCGCCGACCGGCGCGGCTACCGTCGCGCGGGCAGGTTCGCGACCGCTCCGCTGCCGGGCGGCGACGCGGCGGTACGCCATCCGTCCCGGACCGCCCTCGGCCATCTGCTGGACACCGAGCGTCTGGGCACCCCGCGGCCGTACCCGTGGCTGACCAGGTCCTTCACGGACCGGCTCGATCCGTCGGAGGTCGCGGCGGTACGCGCCATGGTGGCCCGGGACGTCAACTGCCCGCGCGCCTCCAGCGCCGGACGGCTCTTCGACGCGGTCGCCTCGCTCCTCGGCCTCTGCGACGAGACCGGCTACGAGGGCGAGGCCGCCGTGCTGCTGGAGGCGGCGGCCGGGGCCGAGCACGCGCTGCCGCTCGCCCACCGGGTCGTCCGGGCGCAGGGGCTGTGGGTGTACGACTCCACAGCGACCCTCACCGATCTGTTGCGGCGACGGCTGGACGGGGAGCCGGTCACCCGGTTGGCGGCGGCCTTCCATCTGACGCTCGCGACCGTCACCGCCGACCTGGTCGCCCGGATCGTGGCCGACGGCGCGCCCCGCACGGTGTGCCTGGGCGGCGGCTGTTTCGTCAACCGGCGGCTGCTCACCGAGACCCGGCGGCGGCTGCGGGCGCTGGGGGTGCGGGTGCTGGTCGGTGGCGCCGTGCCGGTCGGGGACGGCGGCATCAGCTACGGCCAGGCGGCGGTCGCCGCCGCCCGGCTGGCCGGAGAGGGGTGAACGGAGATGTGCCTGGGCGTTCCGGGGCTGATCCTGGAGGTGCACGAGGACGCGGGGCTGCGCATGGGCACCGTCGACTTCGGCGGCGTACGGCGCGAGGTCTGCCTCAGCTGTACGCCCGACGCGGGTGTCGGGACGTATGTGATCGTGCACGTCGGCTTCGCGATCACCGAGGTGGACGAGGCGGAGGCGCACCGGACGCTGGAGGTGCTGCGGGCGATGGCGGGTGCGGTGGAGGCGGAGCTGGGCGCTTCGCCGACCTTGCCGTCTCCCGGCTCCGCCACAGAGCCGTGAGGCGCCGCGGACCGTCCGCCGCGGCGGCCCGGCCGGCCACGACCGGGCCCGACCGGCCCGGTCCAGGGGCCTTACGGCCCCTGCCGTGGACACCGGGACCGGCCGGACGCTGGAAGTCAGGCGCAGGCAACCGCCTCGACGGAGGAGGAACGCGATGACCCGCACGGCGCCCCCGGCGGTACTGGACCGCGACGGCCTCGACGCCTTGGTCGCGGCCCTGGTGGCCGACGGCCGGACCGTCGTCGGACCGACGGTCCGTGACGGCGCGATCGTGCTCGCGGAGCTGGACTCGGCGGCCGAGCTGCCCTATGGCTGGGGAGTCGAGCTGGAGGCCGGCCGGTACCGGCTCGTCCCCCGCGAGGACGGCGCCGCGTTCGCGCACAGCGCGGGTCCGCAGTCCTGGAAGAACTTCCTCCGCCCGCCGCGGGAGAAGCTGTGGAGTGCCGACCGGACGGCCGACGGCGAGCCGGTGTTCACCGCGCACCAGCCCTCGGCACCGGCGTACGCCTTCCTCGGGGTCCGGCCCTGTGACCTGCGGGCCATCGCGATCCAGGACCGGGTCCTGACCGGGGGGCGGTACGCGGACGGCGGCTACGGCGAGCGTCGCGGACGGGCGCTGCTGATCGCGGCCGAGTGCACCGAGCCGGGCGCCACCTGCTTCTGTGTGTCGACGGGCGGCGGCCCCGCCGCCGATCCCGGGTACGACCTCGCGCTCACCGAGGTCGTGGACGACGACGGACACCGCTTCCTCGTCCGGGTCGGCAGCGACGAGGGGGCCCGGCTGCTGGACCGGGTGCCGCACCGCGAGGCCGACGCGGGCACGCGGGACACCGCCCGCGCCTCGGTGGACGCGGCGCGGGAGCGCATGGGCCGGTCCCTGCCCCCCGTCGACCTGCGGACGCTGCTGGGCGCCAGCCTGGAGGCCGAGCGCTGGGACGACGTGGCCGCCCGTTGTCTGACCTGCGGCAACTGCACGATGGTCTGCCCGACCTGCTTCTGTGTCACCACCGAGGAGGTCACCGACCTGACCGGTGACCACACCGAGCGCTGGCAGCGCTGGGACTCCTGCTTCGACCTGGACTTTTCCTACCTGCACGAGGGCCCGGTGCGCTCCTCGGGGCGCTCCCGCTACCGGCAGTGGCTCACCCACAAGCTCGGCACCTGGCACGACCAGTTCGGCACCTCCGGATGCGTGGGCTGCGGACGGTGCATCGTCTGGTGCCCGACCGGCATCGACATCACGGAGGAGGTCGCCGCGCTGGACGCGGAACTCGACCCCGACCGTCGCGAGCCCGCCCCGGAGGCATGAGCGATGAGCGTCTCCCCCATGCTGCGCCTGACCCACGCGCTGCCTCCCGAGCATCGCGACCGGCTGCTGCGCGTCGCCCGCGAGGTCGATCTACCGCCGGGCCTGCGGCTTTTCGAGGAGGGCGCACGCGCCGACCGCTTCTGGGTCGTGCGCAGCGGCCGCGTCGCCCTCGATCTGCACGTACCCGGTCGTCACGCGCCGGTGATCGAGACCCTGGGCACCGGCGACCTGGTGGGCTGGTCCTGGCTGTACGAGCCGTACATCTGGCAGCTCGGCGCCGAGACCGTCACCCGGGTGGCGGCGCACGAGTTCGACGCCGTCGCCGTGCGCCGGATGTGCGAGGAGGACGCCGAGTTCGGCCGGGCCGTCGGTCACTGGGTGGGCCGGGTCGTCTCGCAACGGCTCAACGCGGCCCGCGCCCGTCTGGTGGACCTGTACGGCTACGCGCCTGGCGGGGGTGCGCGATGACCGCCGTGCCCGTCCCGCATCTCGTGGTCGACCGGCGGCGGGAGACCCCGGAGACGGTCACGCTGCGGCTGGAACCGGTGGGCGAGACGCTGGCGGACTTCGCGCCGGGACAGTTCGCGATGGTGCACTGCTTCGGCCGGGGCGAGATCCCCCTGTCGGTCAGCTCCGTTCAGGGCACGGGCGGCCTCGCGCACACCGTCCGGGGGGTGGGCGCCGTCTCGGACGGGCTGTGCGCGGCCCGGGCGGGTGACGTACTGGGCGTGCGCGGGCCGTACGGCACCGGCTGGGAGGTAGGGCGGGCGCGCGGCCGGGACGTCCTGGTGGTGGCGGGTGGCATCGGCCTGGCTCCGTTGCGCCCGCTGATCCTGAGCGTGCTCGCCGAGCCCGGGGCCTACGGCCGGCTCAGCGTGCTCGTCGGGGCCCGTACACCGGGCGACCTGATCGGCCGGGAGGAGGTCGACGGCTGGCCGACGGCGTACACCGGGGTGACCGTCGACCGGCCCGACCCCGGCTGGCGGGGAGATGTCGGCGTGGTCACCCAGCTCCTGGGCCGGGCACCGTTCGAGCCCGACCGCACCTGGGCCTTCGTCTGCGGCCCCGAGCCGATGATCCGCGCCACCGCCCGGGACCTCGCTCACCGCGGGGTACCCGCGGAACAGATCCGAGTGTCCTTGGAGCGGAACATGCGGTGCGCGACGGGAACGTGCGGGCACTGCCAGCTCGGTCCGCTGCTGGTGTGCCGGGACGGTCCGGTCGTCGGCTGGGACCGGGCCGAACCCCTGTTGTCCGTGAGGGAGTTGTGAGATGACCGTGCCGAGGCTCGCCGTGTTCAAACTCGCCTCCTGCGACGGCTGCCAGCTGACCCTGCTGGACTGCGAGGACGAACTCCTCGCGCTGGCGGGGCAGGTGGACGTCGCCCACTTCCTGGAGGCCTCCAGCGCGGTGGGGGACGGACCGTACGACCTGGCTCTCGTCGAGGGTTCGGTCACCACCGCCGAGGACGCGGAGCGGATCCGGGAGATCCGGGCCGCCTCGCGTCGACTGGTCACCATCGGGGCCTGCGCCACCGCCGGCGGCATCCAGGCGCTGCGCAACTACGCGGACGTCGACGAGTACCGGCGGGTCGTCTACGCGCATCCGGAGTACGTCTCCACCCTGGCCACGTCCACACCCGTGTCGGCCCACGTGGACGTCGACTTCGAACTGCGCGGCTGCCCGATCGACAAGCGGCAGCTCATCGAGGTGATCACCGCGTTCCTCGCCGGTCGCCGGCCGGACGTGCCCGACCACAGTGTGTGCTTCGAGTGCAAGCGGCGCGGCACGGTCTGCGTGATCGTCGCCCACGGCACGCCCTGCCTCGGACCGGTCACCCACGCCGGCTGCGGGGCCCTGTGTCCGGCGTACGGGCGCGGCTGCTACGGCTGCTTCGGGCCCTCGGGCACGGTGAACCTGCCCGCGCTGATCCCCGTGCTGCGCCGGGACGGCCTCGACGAGGACGCCACCGACCGCATGCTGCACACCTTCAACGCCCCTGCTTTCGAAGAGGAGTTGACGAAGTGACCCATCGCGGCTCCCGAGTGCTGCACGTCGGTTCGCTCGCCCGGGTGGAGGGCGAGGGCGCGCTGCGGCTGAGCGTCCACGACGGTACGGTGCGCGAGGCCCGGCTCGACATCTACGAACCGCCCCGCTTCTTCGAGGCGTTCCTGCGTGGCCGGGCGTACACCGAGCCGCCCGACATCACCGCCCGGGTGTGCGGAATCTGTCCGGTGGCCTACCAGATGAGCGCGTGCGCGGCCGTCGAGGACGCCTGCGGCGTCACCGTCGACCCGCGGATCCGTGACCTGCGCAGGCTGCTGTACTGCGGCGAGTGGATCGAGAGCCACACCCTGCACGTCTACCTGCTGCACGCGCCGGACTTCCTGGGCCGGGCGAGCGCGATCGAGCTGGCGCGCACGCACCGGGCCGAGGTCGAGCGGGGGCTGAGGCTGAAGAAGGCGGGCAACTCCCTGATGGAGCTGCTGGGCGGACGGGCCGTCCATCCCGTCAACGTGCGGCTCGGGGGCTTCCATCGCACTCCGACCCGTGCCGAACTGCGGCCGCTGGCACAGGAGTTGCGGAGAGCTCTCGACGACGCGCTGGAGACCGTGCGCTGGGTGGCCGGATTCGAGTTTCCCGAGGCCCGGGTCGATGCCGACCTGTTCGCGCTGGCCTCTCCCGACACGTACGCCATCGAGGGCGGCACCCCGACCGTGCTGCGCTCCGACGGCACCCTCCGGTCCTTCCCGGTGCGGGACTTCACCGACCACGTCACCGAGACCCAGGTGCCGCACTCCACGGCTCTGCACGCCCGACTGGACGGGCGACGCCATCTCACCGGTGCCCTCGCCAGGTACGCGGTGGGCGGGCGTCTGCTGTCACCGCCGGCGCTGGAGGCCGCCCGTGCGGCGGGGCTCGGCGATCCGCGCGAGGGCGTGGTGTGCCGCAACCCCTTCCGGTCGATCCTGGTGCGGGCCGTGGAGGTCGTGTACGCCGTCGACGAGGCGCTGCGGATCATCGACGCGTACGAGCCGCCGCCCCGCCCGTACACCGAGGTGCCGCCGACCGCCGGGGTCGGCCACGGAGCCACCGAGGCCCCGCGCGGACTGCTCTACCACCGCTACGCGCTCGACGCGGACGGCATCCTCACCGACGCCCGGCTCGTGCCGCCGACCGCGCAGAACCAGGGCGCCATCGAGGACGATCTGCTGCGCCTCGCCCAGGACGCGATCACCGACGGCGACCCGGACGACGCGGAGCTGACGGCCCTGTGCGAACGGGCGATCCGCAACCACGACCCGTGCATCTCGTGCTCCACCCACTTCCTCGACCTGACCGTCGTCCGCACCTGAAGGAGGCCCCGATGCCTGACTCGCCGTACACCGTGAGCGATGTGATGACGCACACCGTCGTCGCCGTGGGACGTGACGCGCCCTTCAAGGAGATCGTCCAGCTGTTCGACCAGTGGAAGGTCAGCGCCCTGCCCGTACTGGAGGGCGAGGGCCGGGTCGTCGGCGTGGTCTCGGAGGCCGACCTGCTGCACAAGGAGGAGTTCCGGGACGCCGACGACACCCGGGGCGAGCTCGCGGACCGCCTCAAGGCGGGTGCGGTGACCGCCGGTGAACTGATGAACGCCCCCGCCGTCTCCGTCCACGCCGACGCCACCCTGGCCGAGGCCGCCCGCATCATGGCGCGCCGCAAGGTCAAGCGGCTCCCGGTCGTCGACCGGGTCGGCATGCTCCAGGGCGTGGTCAGCCGCGGGGACCTGCTCAAGGTGTTCCTCCGCCCCGACGAGGAGATGGCCGAGGAGATACGCGATTCCGTCCTCACCTCGCTCCCGTCCACGGAGGCGATCACGGTCACCGTCACGGAGGGCGTGGTGACGCTGGGCGGTTCGCTGCCCGAACGCGCACTCGTGCCCGTCCTGGCCCGTGCCGTGCGGGCGGTCGAGGGTGTCGTCGACATCCGTCTCGACCTCTCGCACCGCTGATCGCCCCCGGGCCGGGCCCGACGACTCGCCCGAGGTCTCCATGAAGTACCTGGACGAATACCGCGACCCCGTGCTCGCCCGGCAACTGCTGGACGAGCTGGCGGGCACCGCCACGCGTCCGTGGCGGATCATGGAGGTGTGCGGGGGCCAGACCCACACACTGGTGCGCCAGGGCATCGACGAACTGCTGCCCGCCGGGATGCGGATGATCCATGGTCCCGGCTGCCCGGTCTGTGTGACCCCGCTGGAGGTCCTGGACCGGGCCATGGCCGTCGCGGCCCGCCCCGAGGTGATCCTCACGAGCTTCGGTGACATGCTGCGCGTGCCCGGCACGCACACGGACCTGCTGTCGCTGCGGGCCCGGGGCGCCGACGTACGTGTCGTGTACGCCCCCATGGACGCCGTACGCCTGGCCGCCGAACACCCCGACCGAGAGGTCGTCTTCCTCGCGGTCGGGTTCGAGACGACCGCGCCCGCCAACGCCACCGCCGTGCTGCACGCGGCCCGGCTGGGCCTCACGAACTTCTCCGTGCTCGTCAGTCACGTTCTCGTGCCGCCGGCGATCACCGCGCTGCTGGAGGATCCCGACTGCGAGGTGGAGGCGTTCCTCGCGGCCGGGCACGTGTGCGCGGTGATGGGCTGGCGCGACTACGAACCGATCGCCGAGACGTACCGGGTGCCGATCGTGGTCACCGGCTTCGAACCGCTGGACCTGCTGGAGGGCATCCTGATGGCGGTGCGGCAGCTGGAGGCCGGGCGGCACGTGGTGGAGAACCAGTACGCGCGGGCGGTGCGGCGCTCGGGCAACACCCGGGCGCAGGACGCGGTGCGGGCCGTCTTCCGGGTCACCGACCGGGCCTGGCGCGGCATCGGCACACTTCCCGCCAGCGGGCTCGAACTCACCGACGCCTACCGGAGTTTCGACGCGGCCCGCCGCTTCGCCGTGGACGGACTGCGGTCCGTGGAGGATCCCGAGTGCATCGCGGGCGCCGTGCTCACCGGAGCGCGGCTGCCCACCGACTGCCCCGCCTACGGCACCCGTTGCACGCCCCGCCACCCCCTCGGCGCCCCCATGGTCTCGTCCGAGGGCACCTGCGCCGCCTTCCACGGCGCGGGACGCGCGAGGACGACTTCCCCACCGACGACAAGGAGCCCGGGATGACCATCGAGTGCCCCACCCCGACGCACGAGGACGAGGTCGTGCTGCTGGGCCACGGCGCCGGCGGACGGCTCACCGCCGAGCTGCTCGACCGGCTCGTCCTGCCGTCCCTCGACGGCGCGCCGGGCCCTCTGGAGGACGCGGCGCTGCTGCCCGGCTACCGGGAGCTGGTGATCAGCACCGACAGCTTCGTGGTGAGCCCGTTGTTCTTCCCCGGCGGGGACATCGGTTCCCTCGCCGTGCACGGCACGATCAACGACCTCGCCATGCGGGGCGCCTGGCCGATCGCCCTGTCCGTCTCCCTGATCATCGAGGAGGGGCTGCCGCTGGCGGAACTCCACGCGGTCGTCGCCTCCTTGGGGAAGGCCGCTCGGTCCGCCGGGGTCCCCGTGGTCACCGGCGACACCAAGGTCGTGGGGCGCGGGGCCGCCGATCGGCTCTTCGTCAACACCACCGGCGTCGGGCAGCGGCACGGTGCGTTGCACCCGTCCGCGGCCCTCGCCCGACCCGGGGACGCGGTGCTGCTGTCCGGGCCGATCGGACTGCACGGCACGACCGTCCTCAGCACCCGGGAGGGGCTCGGCTTCGAGAGCGACATCGCCTCGGACAGCCGTCCGCTGCACCGCCTCGTGGAGGCGCTCGCACACGTGGCCCCGGACGTTCATGCCCTGCGCGACCCGACCCGGGGCGGGCTGGCCGCCGCGCTCAACGAGATCGCCCGGGACTCCCGGGTCGCCGTCGAGATCGACGAGAGCGCGGTCCCGGTGCCCGAGGCCGTCGCGTCCGCCTGCGACCTGCTCGGCCTGGATCCGCTGACCGTCGCCAACGAGGGCTGTCTGGTGGCCTTCGTCTCGGCGCCGGTGGCCGAGACGGCCCTGGCCGCGATGCGGTCCCTGCCGGAGGGCGCGCGGGCGGTGCGGATCGGTGAGGTGGCGGCGCGAGGACCGGCCGGACGGGTGACCCTGCGGACGAGGGTGGGCGCGCGGCGGATCATGGACATGCCGCTGGGCGAGCAACTGCCGCGTATCTGCTGAGAGTTCGAGCGACGTTCCCGGATCCGGCCTGGAGCCGCACGGCGCGCACGTCCGCGGTTCGTCAGCCTGTCGCCCGGTCGAGGCCGTCGAGGATGAGGTCCAGTCCGTAGAGGAACTCGTCACCGTAGGAGTACCCGGGGCGCATGACGTGAGCGGTCGCGATCTCGGTCAGGTAAGGGTACTCACCGTCACCGAAGCCACCCATGATGGATTCCGCCAGTTCGGCGGTCTGCTCGGGGGACTCGAAGGGCAGGCTCTTCTCCTGCAGGGCGAACCCATAGATGTAGCTGTCCAGGACCGAGATGGCGTGGGCGGTCAGGGTGAGGGTCAACCCGCCCTGGCGGAGGCAGCCGAGAACGGCGTCGTGGTGACGCAGAGTGGCCGGCCCCGGAGTGGACCGGGACTCCATCAGCCCGATGGCCCAGCGGTGCCTGGACAGCGCGAGGCGCATGGAGATCGCCCGCTGCCGCATCGCCTGTCGCCAGTCGTCGCCGGGCCGGGGCAGCTCCACCTCGCCGAAGACCAGGTCGACCATGCCGTCGAGCAGGTCGTCCTTGTTGGCCACGTGGTTGTAGAGGGACATCGCCTCGACCCCGACGGCCTCGCCGAGCTTGCGCATGCTGAGCGTCTCCACGCCGCCGGCGTCGGCGAGTTCCACGGCGGCACGCAGGACGCGCTGCCGGGTGAGCGGCTCACGGTCGGTCTGTGGGGTCGAGCGTCGGGGCACGGTGGGCGTCGCTTCCTCTCGCGGTCTCTCTTCGGCATTGACGAGCTTACGGTGTAAGTGTTTACTTACGGCGTAAGTAAACACTTACACCGTAAGTTCATGGAGAGGGAACAGGGACGATGACGACAAGGAAGAGGAGCCGACCGACCGCGACCGACGAGAGCGCGACCATGGCGGCGGTCGTGCAGGAGCGGTACGGCACCCGGCCGGAAGCAGTGCTCCGCATGGCGCGGACGGCCCGGCCCGAGATCGCGCCCGGCGAGGTACTGGTACGGGTCCGCGCATCCAGCGTCGACCGGGGCACCTGGCACATGATGGCCGGACTGCCGTACGCGGTCCGCCCCGTGAGCGGGCTGCGCGGGCCGAGGCTCGCCAATCCCGGCCGCAACCTCGCCGGTGTCGTCGAGGCGGTCGGGCCCGCCGTCACCGGTTTCGCACCCGGCGACGAGGTCTACGGCACGGCACCCGCCGCATTCGCCGAGTACGCCGCGGCCCGCCCCGACAGGATCGCTCCCAAGCCGACGGCTCTCACCTTCGAGGAGGCGGCGACGGTACCCGTCAGTGGGCTCACCGCACTCCAGGCGGTCCGCGACAAGGGCAGGGTCCAGCGGGGTCAGCAGGTACTGATCACGGGAGCGGCCGGCGGCGTGGGCACCTTCGCCGTCCAGCTCGCCCACCATCTCGGAGCCCGGGTCACGGCGGTCGCGAGCACCCCCAAGCTCGACGCCGTACGGTCGTTGGGCGCCGATCGTGTGATCGACTACACGCGCGAGGACTTCCTCGCCGACGGGCGCCGTTACGACACCATCATCGACATCGCGGGCAATCGCGGTCTGGCGGATCTGCGCCGCGCCCTCACACCCCGCGGCAGGCTGGTCATCACCGGCGGCGAGACGAGCGGTCGCTGGCTCGGCGGCACCGACCGGCAACTCCGTGCGCAGCTGCTGTCCCCGTTCATCCGCCGGCAGCTGGGCACCTTCATCGCGTCCGAGCACGCCGACGGGCTGCGCGACCTGACCGCGCTCATCGACGGGGGAGCGCTCAGCCCCGTCGTGGACCGCGTCCACCCGCTCGCCGACACCGCCGCGGCCGTCCGCCACCTCCTCGACGGCCGGGTCACCGGCAAACTGGCGCTCGCCCTGCCCTCCGCATGACGCCCGCCCGGCCACGGCGGACACACGGTCGGACCGTCGGACCCCGCTCCAGGCAGGCTCCGCGTCAGCTCGTCCGCTGCCCCCACTGCGGGCCGAACCGCGCCCACTCCGTGTCCCACTGCGCCATCCGCCGCCGTTCGGCGCGACCGTGGACGACCCAGCCGAGGCAGGAGACGGTCACGGCGGTGCCCACGGCGGTGGCCGTGCCCAGGGCGACGCCCTGGACCGCCGCGTCGTCCCTGTCGAGAGGCGCGGGTACGACGTTGCCGTGGCGGTCCAGCCACACCCGGACCGTGGCGCCGCCGTCCGTGCCGGGCTCGACCCGGGCCGACCCCGTCCGGGGTGTGCCGTCGGCCGCCGTCCAGCGCACCTTGGCCCACACCTGGCCGCCGGTACCGGCGGTCGCGGAGACGGTGGCGGGAGCGTCCTCGGTGAGGACCGCGGAGACAGCGTGCCGCTCGGCCCTCCGCTCGTTCAGGTTCCGCTCCACGCCGTGCGCGGTCGCCGCGCCGACGAAGGCGCCCAGGGCGACGGCGAGCACGCTGACCGCCAGCAGCAGCCAGCCCTCCACGATGTCGCTCCGGCGCCGGAGCGGGTTCGCCCGCCAGCGCCACAGCCACAGTCTCCGCGTCGTGCGGTGACGACTGCGAGCCATCGTTCGACACCCCCTCGCACCTTCTCGTGGTCGTGAGGACCCGCCGGACACGGCGGCCTCCTTGAGGGAAAATCTCCCAGCGCGATGCCCGGGCGGGCAGGGGCCGACCGGGTCCCTCCCCGGGACCTTCCGGGCCGCACCGGGCCCGGAAGGTCCCGGGTCAACGCTCCGCCACCGTCATGTCCACGACCGAAGCTCCACCCGGGCGGGCTCCCCGGGCACGGTCTGCGACGACACGCGTCCCCGCCGGACGGCTCCCGTGGAGCACGGCCGCGGTCGGCCGACGAGGTGACGTGCGTACGCACGCCGAGTGCCCGAGGCGCAGGACCAGCTGCGGGTGACGGTCCCCGGTGAGTCTCGCCCGCAACTCGGCGCGTCGGTCCGGTAGTTCGAGCGGCTGGGTGTGGAAGGCCGCCATGACCCCGTGGACCGCCGCGTACAGCAGCACCCGCTGGAGCGCCTGTCCCGCCCGCAGCCAGTCCAGGCGCGTGTCCTGGGGGGTCGACAGCACGACCACGGTGCCCGTCCGCGGGGTCCACCGCCGGGACCGGCCTTCGCACACGGTGGCCAGGCCCGCGTAGTCACGACCGGCGAGCAGCAGGCGGTCGGGGTCGAGGCGGTACGCCTGGGGCACCCGCTCCCGCCACGACCGCCGTGCGTGTCCGGACCAGCCGGACACCTCGGAGACATGGCCGGGGTCGGCACGGTGCACGGACTCCGCCGCCCGTACCGACCTCGCGAGCATCCGCAGCTTCTCCGGGTTGTCGACCGTGTGCAGCACAGCGCCCTCGGCGCGTGCGTGGGCACGCAGCTCCTCGACCAGGGACCACGGCACGGGCTCGGGCCCGAAGGGCCCACGGTGTGTGTGCCGGTACGTCATCGCGCGCTCCATCAGCCTCACCTCGCGGGACTCGGGGAGGTGGGCACCCCAGGCGACACGGGCCAGGAAGGCCGCCTGCGCCGGATCCGGGAGCAGCGTCACGATCGGCCGGAAGCCGAGGTGCCGTACGGCGACCCGCGCGTTGAACAGCGCGGCTCCACAGCTGATCACCATCTCCCGGCCCGCCGGGTCGGTCAGGGGCAGCCGTCGCGCGGCGTCGGCGTGCACCTCGAAGCCCTGGTCCCCGCCCTCGTCGACGAAGAGCCAGGGCTGGGTGTTGTGGATCGACGGCGCCCAGGTGGCGGCACGGGCCAGATGGAAGGCCGCGTGACCGAGGAGCTCGGGAGCGGGGGACGAGGGAGCAGCGATCTCGTACGACACGGACATGGTGTTCCGCCCTTCGTGAACCATCCGCCTCCAGCGTCCGGGACCGGTGGGGCCCGGCGGGAGGGGCCGTCCGTCCCTCTGCCTGGACTGTGCGGCCCCGGGCCGGACCGCCGCTTGTGCGGGACGCTGGGATCGGAGCCCTGCGCCGACCGAAGGCCCGTCCAGCGAGCGGAGCCGCGCCGGACGGGGCGAGGAGGCCGGCTGATGCGTGCGCGACTGGCACGGTACGGAACGGACGCGCTGCTGTTGGCGGTGACCACGGCGGCGCTCGTCGCCGGCGGGATCGCCTGGCTGGCGGACGCGCCCGAGGTGGCGGATCTGTGCTGGGCGGCAGGCACCGTGGCAGCGGTGGCGCCCTCGGTGATCTGGATCCTGCGCGCCCTGCACCAGGGACACGCGGGCGTCGACGTGATCGCCGTCCTGGCCCTGGGCGGCACACTCGCCGTGCGCGAGTACCTGGCCGGGGCCCTGATCGCGGTGATGCTCGCGACCGGCCGGGCGCTCGAGGCGGCGGCGCGGCAGCGGGCCTCCCGCGATCTGAGCGCGCTGGTGCGGCACGCCCCGCGATCGGCGCGCCGCCGCGTCGGGGACGAGGTGCGCACGGTCGCACTGGCCGAGGTCGCGGTGGACGATCTGCTGGTGGTCGGCCCCGGAGAGGTCGTCCCTGTGAACGGGCGGGTCGTCGACCGCGTCGCCGTCCTGGACGAGTCGGTGCTCACCGGTGAGTCCCTTCCTGTCGAGCACGGCCGGGGAGAACTGGTGCGCAGCGGGGCCGTCAACGCGGGTACCGCCTTCGAACTGCGGGCCACCGCCACCGCGGAGGACAGCGCGTACGCCGAGATCGTCCGGCTCGCCCGGCAGGCCGGTGCCGAGACCGCCCCCGTGGTGCGGCTGGCCGACCGGTACGCCGCCTGGTTCGTGCCGCTGAGCCTGGTCGTGGCGGGTCTGGCCTGGCTGCTCGGGGGGTCGGCCACGTCCGCGGTCGCGGTGCTGGTGGTCGCCACACCCTGTCCGTTGCTGCTCGCCGCGCCGGTGGCGATCGTCTCGGGGCTCTCGCGGGCGGCCCGCCGGGGTGTCGTCGTCCGTGACGGCGGCGCCCTGGAGAGCCTGGGCCGGGCCCGCACCCTGGTTCTGGACAAGACGGGCACGCTCACAGCGGGGCGTCCCCGTGTGGTGGACGTCGCCGCGGCCCCGGGCACCGATCCGGCGGAGGTGCTGCGCCGGGCCGCCTCCCTCGACCGGTTCTCCCCGCACGTCCTGGCCCAGGCCCTCGTGGACGAGGCGCATCGGCGCGGGCTGGAACTGTCCATGCCTGCGGACGTCCACGAGGAGCCGGGGCGCGGTGCCACCGGCTCCGTGGACGGTCACACGCTCTTCGTGGGCCGGATGCCCGTCGGGCCGGAGACCGCCGCATGGGTCCGTGCGGTCGACAACCGGTCCGTGCTCGACGGGGCGACCGTGGTCTGGGTGACGGTGGACGGGGAGGTGGCCGGTGCCGTCCTGCTGCGTGATCCCCTGCGCCGGGACGCTCCGAGGACGCTGCGGCGGCTGCGGGCGGCCGGCATCCGGCGGCTGACGATGCTCACCGGCGACCGCTCGGAACCCGCCCACGAGGTCGCCACCGTCCTCGGGCTCGACGACGTGCGGACCGGGCAGTCCCCCGCCGACAAGGTCGCCGCGGTCCGTGCCGAACGCGCCCACGCCGTCACCGTGATGGTCGGCGACGGCGTCAACGACGCTCCGGCGCTGGCCGCCGCCGACGTCGGGGTCGCCATGGGGGCGCGCGGTTCCAGCGCGTCCTCCGAGGCGGCCGACATCGTGCTCACCACGGATCGGGTGGACCGGCTCGCCGACGCCATGGGCATCGCCGTACGCGCCCGCCGCATCGCCGTGCAGAGCGCGCTGGGCGGCATGGTCATGTCGCTGGCCGCGATGGTGGCGGCGGCCTTCGGGTTGCTGCCTCCGGCCGCCGGAGCCCTCCTCCAGGAGGGCATCGACGTCGCCGTCATCCTCAACGCGCTGCGCGCGCTGCTCCCGGGCCGTGAGGACACCCAGGTACTCACGCCCACCGCGGAGGAGCTGGTGCACCGGTTCGCGGCCGAACACGACGACCTCCGGGAGGTGGTCGAGGCTGTCCGGGCGGCGGCGGACCGGCTGTCGCAGGCCCCGCAGGGGCAGGCGCGGGAATCCGTCGAGCAGGTGCACCGGCTGCTGACCGAGCGGCTGCTGCCGCACGAGCACGCCGAGGAGCACCAGCTCTATCCCGCGCTCGCCGACTCGTTGGGAGGCCCGGAGGCCACGGCCACGATGAGCAGGGCTCACGCCGAGATCGACCGTCTCGCCGACCGCATCGCCACGCACCTCACCCTCACCGACGCGGACGGCGGGCTCCGCCCGGAGAACCTCGACGACCTGCGGGCCTGCCTGTACGGGCTGTACGGCGTCCTGCGGTTGCACTTCGACCAGGAGGAGGAGAACTACTTCTCGCTGGCGCCGTGAGGTACCTGGCCGTGAGGGACCGGCCCGGAGCAGCCGCGGAAGAAGGAAGAAGCGGGACACACGGTACGGCGGGAGGCCCGCCGTACCGTGTGTCCCGCTTCACCGCCCGCTACCCCTTCCAGGTCAGCGACTCCTCTCCCCCTGGGGCACCCCCAGCAGCTCCTTCGCGATCCGGCCCGCCCACGCCTCGATCGCGGGAAAGTCCCGGAAGTCGCCCCCCTTGCCGGACTCGACGATCTTGTGGGCAATGAAGCCCTTCGCGCCCTTCTCCAGACAGCCGCCGAAGGTGATGTGCTCCCTGGCGTCGAACCGGATCATGGCCCTGCGGACGCCGGGCACGGGCGGGATGTCCCGCTCGGAGGCGGAGGCGTCGAGGGGCCCGCTGCTGAACAGCCACAGCGGGCGGTCGGGCAGTTCGCGGCGGTGCCGGCGCAGGAAGCGACGGGCGTTCTTCTGCCAGCGGCCGGCGTAGACCCCGCCGCCGACCACGACGGCGTCGTACGGCAGCAGGGTGACGACCGATTCGGCGGGCCGGGCCTCGGCCGTCAGCCCCTCCTTGTTGAGGGTCTCGGCGATGGTCTCGGCGATCCGTGCGGTGGATCCGTTGGTCGTCCCGTAGGCGACCAGGACTTTGGCGTTCATGACGTTGAGCCTCCCTCTCAGGGCCCTGCGCGGCGGCCCGCCCTCGCGGACCGCGCGTCACGGCCTGCCGTTCACAGCCTGCGCAGCCAGGGGTCCGCGACGCCGTGCAGTGCCTGTTCGGCGGGGTCGATGTGTGCGTCGTCCAGCCGCCAGGTGAGTTTGTCGACGACGCCGACCACCCCGTCGACCTGGCGGGTCATCGAGACGGCGATCTCCGTCTCGCTCTTGCGTTCCATCTGGCCCGAGAGGGTGACGACGCCCTGGTCCACGGTCACGTCGACGCTGTGCGGGGCCAGCCACAGGGTGCGCACCACCACCTCCCGGGTCACGGTGGAGCGGATCTCCTCGTCGGGCCGCAGGAAGACCTGGAGCAGGTCGCGCCGGGTGACGATGCCGACGAGGCGCTCCTCCTCGTCCACGACGGGCAGCCGCTCCACGCGGTGCTGGGCCATGGTCCGGGCCGCCTCGACGACGGTGTCCTCCGCGTGCACGGTGATCGGCGGCTCGGTCATCAGCCGGCCCGCGGTGCGGGCCTCGGCCTTGGCGGCCTGCCGTCGTGCCCTGCGGGTCAGCGCGCCGAAGGGGTGGCGCCTGCGCGGCTCGTAGGGGTCGGGAGCCTCGGCCTGCCTGGCCATCAGATCGGTCTCGGAGATGACCCCGATGACCTTCTCGTCGTCGTCGATCACCGGAAGTCCGCTGATCCGGTGGTCGGCGAGCAGTCGGGCGACCTCCTTGAACGGGGTGTCGTACTCGGCACGGACGACGTCGGTCGTCATCACGGAGCCGACCTTGTCATGCTTCATGGCTCTTCCCTCCTCAGCGAAGGCGCCGCAGATAGGGGTCCTGGGGCCTGCGGGGCAGCAGGCGCACGCGCGCGTCGAGCACGGAGACTCCGGCCGGCGTCGCGAGAACGGGGTTGAAGTCGGCCTCGGCGAGCTGCGGCAGGTCGGCCGCCATCCGGGACAGCCCCAGCAGCAGCCGCTCCAGGCGTTCGAGGTCGACCGGTCCGCTGCCGCGCGCGCCGAACAGCAGCGGGGCGCAGCGCGGTGCGGTGATCAGGTCGTGGACGTCGTGGTCGGTGAGCGGGGCGAGCCGGGCGGCGTGGTCGCCGAGCACCTCGGTGGCGGTGCCGCCGAGTCCGAACAGCACGAGCGGGCCGAAGACCTCGTCCTGGACGACGCCCGCGAAGAGTTCGGTGCCGCGTGGGGCGAGCGGCTGGACGATCACGCCGGCCAGCAGGTCCCCGAAGCGGGTCTCGAAGTCGCGGAAGGCGGCGCGGACCTGCGAGTCGCCCTGGAGGTCGAGGTGGACCGCGTGCTGTTCGCTCTTGTGCACGAGACCCGGCCAGTGGGCCTTCATGACCACGCGGCCGTCGGGCCCGCGCAGCCGGTCGGCGGCGAGGACGGCGGCGTCCTCGGTCTCGGCCCAGGCCCAGGGGATCTGCGGGATGCCGTAGCAGGACAGCAGGTCGGCGCAGGTCCGCGGGTCGAGCCAGCCGCCGTCCGGGTGGACGGACAGGAACGTGTCGGCGATGTCGTGGGCGCGGCTCGTGTCGATGCCGTCCAGGTGCGGCACGGTTCCGGCGGGGCGGGCCAGCCAGGCGGCGCGGCGGGCGGCGTGGGTCAGGGCCCGTGCCGCGGCCTGGGGTTCGGCGTAGGACGGGACGGTGCCACCGCCGGTGGCGGGCAACAGCCTGACCGGCAGGTCCTGTTCGAGTCGGACCGCGACGACCGGTTTCGGCCTGGGGCCGGGGGCGTCGGTGAGGGCCCTGACGAGGTCGTCGCCGGTCGCCTCGGCGACGGCCGTGGGGACGAGGGCCAGCAGCACGGCGTCGATCCCGCCGTGCCGCAGCACCCGTTCCACGGCGTCCTTCAGCTGTTCCTCCGTGACGGCGGCCGTGGCGTCCACGGGGTTGCCGACGCAGGCGCCACCGGGCAGCACGGCGAGCAGGTCGTCGGCGAGTTCGGGGGTGAACGCCGGGAGGAGCAGTCCGGCCTCCACACAGGCGTCGGCGGCCAGGACGCCCGCGCCTCCCGCGTTGGTGAGGACGGCGACGCGGAATCCCTTCGGCAGGGGCTGGGAGTGCAGGAGGGCGGCGGTTTCGAGGAGTTCGCCGACCGAGCCGGTGGCGGTGACACCGGCCTGGGTGAACAGGGCCCGGCGGGTCATGGTCGGGGTGGCGGCGGCGGCCGTGTGCGAGGCGGCGGCCCGCCGCCCGGCCTCGGTGCGACCCGCGTCGACGGTGAGCACCGCGCGCCGGGTCACCCGGCGCGCGGTGCGCGAGAACGCCCTGGGGTTGCCGAAGGACTCCAGGTGGAGCAGGGCGAGGTCGGTGCGGCCGTCGCTCTCCCACCACTGGAGCATGTCGTTGCCGCTGACGTCGTACTTGTCGCCGAGCGAGGCGAAGGACGACACGCCGATGCCCAGCCGGGAGAGCCCGTCGAGCAGGGCGATGCCCACCCCGCCGGACTGCACGGCGACACCGGCGGTGCCGGGGCTCGGATGGCCGGCGGCGAAGGTCGCGTCGAGGCGGACGGCGGGGTCGGTGTGGGAGATGCCCAGGCAGTTGGGGCCGACGAGGCGCATGCCGTGTGTGCGGCAGGCCTCCCGCAGAGCGCGCGCCTGGTCACGGTCCAGGCCCGCCGTGACCACCAGCAGGGCACGTACGCCGGCCTTGCCGCATTCCTCGGCCGTGGCGGGGACCGCGGCGGCGGGTACGGCGACGACCGCGAGGTCGGGGGTCTGGGGCAGTGCGGCGACGGACGGGTGGCAGGGCACGCCGAGGAGGGACGCGGCGGCGGGGTTCACCGCGAACAGCCGTCCGGTGAATGCGCCGGTGCGCAGGTGGTGCAGGACGGCGCGTCCGACGGAACCCGGCTTGCGGCCCGCGCCGATCACGGCGACGGTGCGGGGTCGCAGCAGCGGTTCCAGGCTGGCGACGTCGGCGGCCCGGCCGCGGGCCTCGACGGCCGTGAGGTAGGTGTCGTCCTCGGTCAGGGTGATGGTGCAGCGCACCTCGGGGCCGTCGAACCTGCGGGACATGCCCAGTCCGAGGTCGGAGAAGAGCCGGAGCACCTCGCTGTTCTCGCTGAGCGCGTCGGCGGTGAAGGTGGTGATCCCCTCCGCGCGGGCGGCCGAGACGAGGTGTTCGATCAGCAGGGTGCCGACGCCCCGGTGGTGCAGTCCGTCGGCCACCGCGATGGAGATCTCGGCCGTGCCGGCGTCCTCGCCGGTCTCGTACTCGGCGAGGCCGATCACCTGGCCGGCGCGCTCCGCCAGGAGCGCCCGGTACCCCTGACGCGGTGGGGCACAGGCCCGGTCCGCCGCCAGCTTGGCCGAACGCCGGCTCGCCGCGAAGAACCGCAGCCGCAGATTCTCCGAGGACATCTCCTCGTAGAGTCCTTGGAGCTGATCGTGATCGCCTCGCTCCACGGCCCGGATGCGAACGGTCGTTCCGTCCGCGAGCAGGGCGTGGACAGGGGGGCGGCTGAGCAGGTCGTCCGTCATGGCAGGTCTCCTCCGGGCCGGTGACACTTCGAGCATCCAGCGGATCGGAAGGTGATCCCATGGGCTGTCCGGGGGCGGGCAGGGGGCCGGTCGGCCCTAACCGGACGCCTCCGGAGGCCCCGGGCCGGCACCGCGACCGCACGGCAGCGGACCGAGCCGGTCGGTACGGCGGCACCGCCGGACGGGGCCGGCGCGGGTCACCCCACCTGGTCGTACCGGCCGAGGAGGCGGAACTTCGCGTCCTCGACCTGGTACAGGAAGCTCGTGTTCTCGGGTTCCAGGCTGTGGGTGAGGTCCTGGGTGAAGCGGATGGGTTTGGCCACGCCCTCGTAGCTGAGTGTGAAGATGCGTTCGGCGACCTGCCCGGGGGTGATGCCGACGCCGCCGCCGAGGGCTTCCAGGGCCGCGGTGACCAGCCCCACCGCGTCGTGGGCTTCCGCGGCCCAACGGGCGGGAGGCAGGCCGTAGCGGGCGCGGTGCGCCGCGGTGAACGCTTTGGCGGCCTCGGTGTCCGACGACTGCGGTCGGCTGTAGGGCGCCTCGATCACCCAGCCCTCGGCCGCCTCGCCCGCGGTCTTCGTGAAGGCCGGGCGCATGACGGGTTCGTAGGTCACGCGGGGGCCGGTGAAACCCGCCGAGGCGAGGGCGCGGGCGCAGGCCGCGGCCCGGGTCGGAGAGGTGCCCGCGTAGACGACGGCCTCGGGGTGCGTGGCCAGCGCGGCGGCGACGGCCGGGCCGAAGTCCTCCGTACCGGAAGCGACAGGATGAACCGTGGCGCTGCCCTCGCTGGGCGGAGACTCCCGCAGGTTGCGAGCGGTCTCGGCCATCCCGGGCGCGGCCCGGTCATGGACCACGGCGGTGCGCTCGACCCCGCGTACCCGGGTCAGGTAGGAGAGCACGGGCAGGTTCCGGAAGCTGGACGGGACCACGGTCGCGCAGCGGGTGCGGGTCCCGGTCGAGGACGGCCCCACAGCGCTGGAGTCGGCCGAGACGAGCAGGACCGGCGTGTACGCCTTCCCGTACAGGGGGACCGCCACGCGGGCGGCGGCGACGGTGGTGGGGCCGATCACCGCGCACAGCGACCGCTCCGCGAGGAGCGTACGGGCCCCTTCCTTCGCCCGCCCGGCCTCGCCCCGGTCGTCGTACGAGCTCAGGGCGAGCCGGAAGCGGGTGTCCTCACGGGCGTTGTGAGCGGCCACGGCGAGCCGGGCGCCGCGCTCCTGCGCCAGTCCCGCCTCCTTGTGGTCACCCGTCAGAGCTGCCTGGAAGCCGATGACATGGACGGGCAGGTCCTGCGCCGAGCCGCCCCGCGTGGCGCCCTGACGGCCCGTCAGTAGCAGCGCGGTGCCGGACGCGGCGAGCACCGCGCCGACCGATCCGCCGATGGCGAGGAGCCGGCGCCGGGAGGGCGCGCGGCCCTCTTCCACGAGCGTGGGCTCCAGCTGGGCCACGGGTCCGCTCTGCCGGGGCGGCGGGTCCAGCGCGCGGGTGGAGCGGTCGGCGACCATGCGGAGCACGGCGGAGGGGAGCCAGTCGGCCGGGGCGCCGGAGGCGGGGGTGAACTCGTCTGCGGGGGCTGCCTGTTGTCGGAGGGCGTCCTGTCGGACGGGCCCGGTCGCCGTCGTCGGAGGGTTGTCACGCAGGGAGCGGGCGAGTTCGGCCGCCGTGGGCCGGTACGCGGGGTCCTTGGCCAGGCAGCCGGTGATCGCCGTGCGCAGAGGGAGCGGCAGCCGGTCGAGGCCGGGCACGTCGGGTTCCTCGTGCACGGTGCGGTACAGGACGGCGGCCGGGTCGCCCAGGCCGAAGGGCCGCTGCCCGGTGAGCGCGTACGCCAGCACACAGCCCAGGGCGAACAGATCGCTCGCCGGGGCCGCCTCGCCGCCGGTCCGGGCCTGCTCGGGGGACAGATAGCCGGGGGTGCCGACGATCACGTCGGGGTCGGTCAGCGCCGTGCCGCCCGGCGACCGGGCGATACCGAAGTCGATCAGGCGGGGGCCGTCGAGGGCGAGCAGGACGTTGCCGGGCTTGACGTCCCGGTGCACCAGGCCCGCGGCGTGCACCTCGGCCAGCGCCTCCGCGAGCCGGGCGCCCAGCACGGTGACGGCGGTCGGCGGCAGCGGGCCGTGGCCGTCCACGGCCTCGGCGAGGGAGGGCCCCGGCACGAAAGCGGTGGCGAGCCAGGGCTCGCGGGCCTCGGCGTCGGCGTCGGTGACGTTCACCAGCCAGCGGCAGGCGAACGCCCTGGCCAGCCGTGCCTCGCGCCGGAACCGTTCCCGGAAGGCACGGTCGGCGGCGTACTCGGCGCGGATGACCTTCACGGCGACCAGGGCCCCGTCGGCGGTCCGGGCCAGGTAGACCACGCCCATGCCGCCCGCGCCGAGCCGGGCGAGCAGCCGGTGCCCGCCCAGTTCGCCGGGGTCGTGCGCGCGCAGCGCCCGCATCAGTCCTGGTCCTCCGGTCCCACGAACCTCCTGGGCGCCGCCCGGCGCCTCCGCTTCCAGCGCATCGGCTCAGCTTCCGGTGACGTCCATGGCGCCCACGTAGGCGAACCGCCCGTCCTGGACGCGGTACCGGTGGAGCACCTGCCGCTTCATCCGCTTCCGGTCGTCGAAGGCGTAGGTCGCGGCCACGCCGGTGAACCGGGCCGCGGTGAGGGCCCGGGTGACCCGGTCGTGGGTGGGCCGCTTCCCGCCCTTCGGGGCGAGGGCGGTGAGCCGGTCGGCGAGCAGGCGCGTCACGTCGTACGCCTCGGCCGCCCACGGGCCCGGCGCACCGCCGTAACGCTTGCGGTGGGCGGTGGCGAAGGCGCTGACGGGCGCGGAGTCGGGTCCGATGTACGACGTCAGCACCTGCCAGCCCTCGGCCGCCCGGCCGGCCCCGGAGAGGAAGGCGGCGGTGGCGGAGGCGGCGTCGAGGTAGCGGGGCCCGGTGAAGTTCCGCTCCGCGAGGGTGCGCGCGACGGCGGCGGCGCGATCGGGGGTGCCCAGGTAGTAGAAGCCGTCGACCCCGCGGCCGAGCATGTCGACGGTGACGGGTGCCAGGTCGCCGGTGCGCGCGAGGGCGGGCACCACGCGCAGATACAGGTCGAGTCGGCCCTGTGCCTGAAAGCCGACGACGAGCATGGACTCCATCCCGGCCAGCCTGCCCGCCCTGTCGCCCAGCAGGCCCAGCCTGCCCACACCGTCCGCGCCGAGTGCGGCGACGGTGGCGAGGGCACCGTACGCGGACAGCGTCGCGGCCTGGAAGTACGAGCGGGGGGTGTCGCCGGCGATGGCCGATTCCGCGGCGCTGGTCGAGAGTTCCGACACCGTCACCAGCGGCATCCCCGCGCCGTCGTAGACCTCCAGCGCGGCCTGTGCCGAGGAGTAGCCGGTGGGGCCGAGCACCGCGAGGACATCGGCGGAGCCGGTCAGCCGCCGCGCCGCCCGGACCGCGCGGGCCGGCTCCCCCTGATCGTCCTCGGTCCTCAGGGCGAGCGTGAACGGTCTGCCCTCGCGGGCGTTGAACCGCTCCACCGCCAGCCGCGCACCCCGCTCCTGCGCCCGTCCGGTCTCCCGCAGCGGGCCTGTCAGATCCGCGTGGAGGCCGATGACCCAGGGGCCGCTCGCGGCGGCAGCCCCCGAGGTGTCCTCGTCGTCGCGCAGCGCCGCCCACAGCGCGGCACCTCCACCCGCCAGCAGCAGCGCCGCGCCACCGCCGAGGGCGAGGATCCCGCGACGGCTGCGGCCGAGCGGCTCCCGCGACACCTCGGTGGGCTCGATGCCCGGCAGCGCGAGCATCTGCGCCGACCGGTCGGCGATCATCCGCACCACCGGGTCGGGCAGCCAGTCGACGGTGCCGACCGGGGCGTCCTCCACCAGTTCCGCGTCCACCTCCGAGGCTGTGGGCCGCTGCTCCGGCTCCTTCGCCAGACAGCGGACGAGCAGCGCCCGCAGGGCGGCGTCCGCCACGCCGTCCAGTTCGGGCTCGTCGTGGACCGTGCGGTACAGCAACCCGTCCACGGCTCCGGTGCCGAACGGCGGGCGCCCGGTGGCCGCGTACGCGAGCACGCACCCCAGCGAGAAGACGTCGCTCGCCGCGCCCACCTGCCGCGCCCGCGCCTGCTCGGGAGAGAGGAACCCGGGGGTGCCGACCACCATGCCGTCCGAGGTGAGCTCGGTCTCGTCGGCCGCCGTCGGGCGGGCGATGCCGAAGTCGATCAGGCGGGGGCCGTCGAGGGCGAGCAGGACGTTGCCCGGTTTGACGTCCCGGTGCACCAGACGTGCCTCGTGCACGGCGGCCAGGGCGGTCGCCAGCACCTTGCCCAGCACCCGTACCGCACGGTCCGGCAGGGGACCGCAGGCCGCGACCGCCTCGGCCAGGGAGGGGCCGGGCACGAACGCGGTGGCCAACCAGGGCGCGGCCGCCTCCGTGTCGGCGCCCACCACCCGTACCACCCAGGGGCTGTCGACCTGCCCTGCGGAGGACGCCTCGCGGCGGAAACGGGCCCGGAAATCGGCCTGTTCGGCGTACTCGGGCTGGATCACCTTCACCGCGGCCAGGTCGCCGGTCCCGGTGCGGGCCAGGTAGACCACGCCCATTCCGCCGGCTCCCAGACGACCCAGCAGGCGGTTGCCGCCGAGGCGGGAGGGGTCGGTGGGAAGCAGCCGCTCCATCACTCGCCGCCCTTCCCGTCCTCGGCGCCAGGACTGCCGGAAGGGGCGGCCGGGTCCGGTGAGGACGAACCGGACCCGACGGGACTTCCGATCGCGTCCTGCACCCGCAGCAGCATCCTCACCGCCACGTCCACCCCGTCGATCGCGCCCTCGCGGACCCCGCACACGGACGTGGAGACCACGACCGACCCGAAGACGGACTGCGTCCAGTCGTAGTCGTACGGGCCGCCCCTCGTGTCGCTGACGCACGTGCCCGTCTCCGTCAGCGAGTCGTCGCTGGTCATGTTGGCGTTCTCACCCCACGCGGCGGCGATGGAGGAGAGACCGGTCAGGCGCTCGCCGGGCCGTAGCGTCTGCTCGCGGCAGGCGACGGCCTCCTCCAGCATCCCGGCCTGCTCCCAGGCCGCGTCCAGCGCCGTCCGGTGCACCGTGACGGTGGTCGACAGCCACGCCGGCGCCTCGGTGCCCTTCACGGGTACCTCGAAGTGGCGGGTGAGGGTGGCCAGTACGTCCTTGGGCAGCCGCTGTCGCTGCCATGCGCAGTCCTCACCCAGCACGGCCCAGGTGTTCGGGTCGCTCTCGTACGGCGTCGCCGGTACCGCTCCCGCCCCCAGATACTCCGGATCGACGATCACCTTCCGGACCAGCGCCCGCGCCTCGGCCGCGGTGCGCGGCTGCTTCGCCGGGTCCGCCTGTTCGGTCGGCGAGACGGCGGGGAGGACGTCGGCGTCGGTGACCGAGCCTGTGCCCTCGTCCGCGGGCTTCCCGCTCCCGGTGGCGTCCGGGCCGGACTCCGCCTTGGTCCCGTCGCCCGGACCGCTGCCGCCGTCCGTGCAGCCTGCCAGCAGCATCGCGCACATCAGCATGCTTCCGCAGACCAGCCGCGTTCTCGCATACGTCACGAACCCTCCCCTCGCCGTGTCCTCGCTTCAGGAATTCCGCGCCTCGCCGACGCGCGCACCACGGGCCGTCACCACCGGTACCGACGCCACGCCAGTATCCGGCGGTTTCCACCAACACCCTTTTCTCTCAAGATAGTTGAGAGCACGCGGATCCATCAGGACCATGCGGTGACCGCTCGGGCACCCGCCAGGCGTCCTCAGTTCGGAAGGACGAGCGTGCGGGACTCCCCCGGCGCGACGGAGACCGTGCGGTCGCCGAGGGCCACGGTGATGGGGTCGCGGTCGGAGTCGGGCACGGTGATGTGCAGCTGTCCGGACCGCAGCCGCAGGTGCACACCCCAGTGGCCCCGGTAGCGGATGGAGAACCCGTACTCGGAGAGCTCCGGGATCGGCACGGGGGCGAGCCTCAGCGTGTCGCCGCGCGTCTCCAGGCCGGTCAGCCCGCGCTGCACGAGATCGAGGGTGCCCGCCATGGCTCCGAGATGGATGCCCTCACCGGTGGTGCCGCCCTGCAGGTCGGCGATGTCGCCGGCGAGCGCTTCCTGGACGAAGGTCCATGCCTCCGAGCGGCGGGCCCTGGCGAGTACCCAGCCGTGCACGAGCGCGCTGAGCGTGGAGCCGTGGGACGTACGGGCCAGGTAGTAGTCCACCGTGCGCCGCCAGGTCTCGTCGTCCAGCCGGTACCCGAGCCGGTCGAAGAGCGCGCGCAGTTCGGCGGGTGAGAAGAGATGGCCGAGCATCAGCGCGTCGGCCTGCTTGGACGCCTTGTACCGGTTGACGGTGTCGCCCTCGGCCTCCAGGATCCGGTCCAGTCGGCGGATGTCGCCGTACTTCGCCGTGTACGCCGCCCAGTCGAGTTCGGCCAGCTCGCCGTACCCCTCGAACTGGCTGATCACACCGGCGTGGAACGGTACGTGGAGGGAGCGGGAGACGTCCTCCCACAGTTCGAGTTCGCCGCCGTCGAAGCCGGTGCGGTCGGCGAGCTCGCGGCGGCGCGGCCACGGGAGCGTCTCCAGCAGCTCGCAGGCGCGGGCGAGGACCCAGGCAGCGGTGACATTGGTGTACGTGTTGTCGTCGAGTCCCGGCCGGTCGGACCCGGGGTAGGCCTCGTGGTACTCGTCGGGCCCGACGACACCGCGGACGCGGTAGCGGCCGAGGCCCTCGTCCCAGGTGGCCGCGTTCGCCCAGAAACGGGCGATCTGGAGCAGCATCTCGGCGCCCTTGGTGTGCAGGAACTCGGTGTCGCCGCTGGCTTCGTAGTACCGCCACACGTTGTAGGCGATGGCCGATCCCACATGGTGCTGGAGGTGCGAGTGGTCGGGAAGCCAGCGCCCCGAACGCGGGTTGAGGTGCAGTCGCTGGGTCTCCTCACGGCCGTCGCTCGCGCTCTGCCAGGGGTACATGGCCCCGGTCCGCCCGATGTCCCCGGCCGCGGTCAGGGCCCGGGCCAGGCGGCGGTGACGGTAGGTCAGCAGGGCCCGGGAGACCTCGGGGAAGTGCAGGTTCAGATAGGGCAGGACGAACAGTTCGTCCCAGAAGACGTGTCCGCGGTAGGCCTCGCCGTGCAGTCCGCGCGCGGGGACGCCGACGTCGAGGTCGGCGGTGTGCGGGGAGAGCGTCTGCAGGACGTGGAACAGATGCAGCCGGAGGATGTGGCCCGCCTTCCCGGGCACCTCCAGATCGGCGCGCCGCCACAGCAGGTCCCACGCGGTGAGGTGGGACTCCAGCAGCTCGTCGAAGCCGGGGGCGTGGCCGACCCGGTCGACGGCCGCCTGGAGCGGGTCGTCGATCGCCGGGTCGCGGGAGGTGAACAGGGAGACGGTCTTGTCCACGGTGACGGTGCGGCCGGGCGTCAGGGCGAGGCGGAACCGCTGGACGGCCCGCCGTCCCGCGTGCCGGGCCTCGGACGGCTCCCCGCTCGCGCTGACGGTCCGTGCCGCCATGCCGATACGGATGTCGGAGGCGCTGGTGCGGCAGCGCAGCCACACCGTGTCGGCGTCCGCCGAGTCGGAGTGGACGTGCACGAGGTGCCTGGTCTCCAGGTCCCGGTAGCGCGCCACTCCGGTGTTGCGCACCCGGCCGTCCAGGGCGGCCTCCACCTCCAGTTCCCCCGAGAAGTCCTCGGCGGTGAACTCCGTGCGCAGGGCGGCGAGATGGGGATCCCCCATGTGCACCAGCCGCAGCTGCCGTACGCGCAGCCGGCGGCCGGCGCCGTCCTCGTACGTGGAGCGGCGCTCCAGGAGGCCGGTCCCCGGGTCCAGGCCCAGACTGTGGTCGAGCAGCCGGTGGCGGTCCGGGCTCAGCCACTCCCCGCCGGTGAGCCGGAAGCGCAGCGGCAGCCAGTTGGGCAGGTTGACCATGTCCTCGTTCTCGACGCGGTGGCCCGCCACCTCGGAGGTGAGCCGGTCGTAGCAGCCGGCCGCGTAGGTGCCCGGGTAGTGCACGGAGTCGGCGCCGCACTCGGGCAGTGCGCCGCGGGTGGCGAAGTAGCCGTTGCCGAGGGTGCACAGCGCCTCGCGCAGGCCCTCCTGCCCCGGGTCGTAGCCCTGGTACTCCCAGATCCAGTCACGCATCCGGTCCTCCGGCACGTCGGGCTCCGCGCGGCCCGCTGCGCGGCGGGGCCGCGCGGAGCCCGTGGGCGTCCCATCGTTCTGTCGAGCCTAGGCCCGCCGCCCCCGGTTCGACGCGGGCACGGCGGCAGACGGGGGATCGTGCTTCCTCGTGCTTCCCCTGTGTCCTCAGTCGTCGGCGACCAGTGCGGTCAGGTCGAGGAGGCGGTTGGTGTAGCCCCACTCGTTGTCGTACCAGCCGAAGACCTTGGCGAGGGTGCCGTTCACCTGGGTGAGGGCCGGGTCGAAGACGCAGGACGACGGGTCCCCGATCACGTCGCGGGACACGATGGGGGCCTTCGACACGCGCAGGACGCCGTGGAGCGGCCCGTCGGCGGCCGTCGTGAACGCGGCGTTGACCTCCTCGGCCGTGGCCTCGCGCTCCAGCACGACGGCCAGGTCGGTCAGGGAGCCGTCCTCCACGGGCACCCGGACCGCGATCCCGTCCAGGGCGCCGGCCAGCTCCGGTACCACCAGTCCGACGGCGCGGGCGGCGCCCGTGCTGGTCGGGATGATGCTCAGTGCCGCCGAGCGGGCGCGGCGCAGGTCCTTGTGCGGGCCGTCCAGGAGGGCCTGGTCGTTGGTGTAGCCGTGGATGGTGGTCATGACGCCGCGTTCGATGCCGAAGGCGTCGTCGAGGACCTTCACCATCGGGGCCACGCAGTTGGTCGTGCAGGAGGCGGCCGAGACGATCCGGTCGCGGTGGCGGTCGTAGGTGCCGTCGTTGACGCCCATGACGATGGTGGCGTCCACGCCCTTGCCGGGAGCGGACAGCAGCACGGTGTGCGCGCCCGCCTTCAGGTGCAGGGCGGCGGACTCACGGTCGCGGAAGCGGCCGGTTGACTCCACGACGATGTCGGCACCGTGGTCGGCCCAGCGCAGGGCGGCCGGGTCGCGTTCGGCGGTGACCGTGATGCGCCGGCCGTCGACGGTGATCGAGCTGTCGTCGTGGCTCACCTCGCGTCCGATGCGTCCGAACGTCGAGTCGTACTCCAGCAGGTGCGCGAGCGTGGCCGGCGAGGTGATGTCGTTGATCGCGACCACCTCGACGTCCTGGGTGCCGGCCTCGGCGCGGGCCAGGGCGGCGCGCAGGTAGGTGCGGCCGATACGGCCGAAGCCGTTGATGCCGACGCGAACGGTCATGGCGGTGTGCTCCTCACGGGGTCGGGAACTGCGGGCGGGTCGGGCGAGGAGGGGCGACCGTGAGGGTCTCCCCGGCCTCCTGGCCGGGGAGACCCTCCCCCCTCGGCCGGACTCCCCGATTGCAGCGTCGTGGTGGCGGGTCCCCGGGGAGCAGGGGCCGCAGGTCCCCCGCCGGGGCCGACCGGCCCATGGAGCCCTGCCCGGCACAGGCGGAGAGTGGGTGGGAGGCAGCTGGAGAGACACGAGTGTTTTCAGGAGGCGAGGACCATGCGGCACCGGTTGGTGAGCGACCTCATGACCATGTCGGTCGTCCGGGTGCACCCCGACACCGGGTTCAAGGAGATCGCCAAGCTGCTCGCCGAGTACGACATCACGGCCGTACCGGTGGTGGACGACGACGACCGTCCCGTGGGCGTCGTCTCAGAGGCGGACCTGTTGCGCAAGGAGGCCGCACAACTGGATCCGGCCGGTCTGCTGCCGGTGCTGCACCCGAAGCCCGCCGGCCGCGCGAAGGCGGAGGCGGCGACGGCCGCGGGGCTGATGAGCACTCCGGCCGTGACCGCCCGACCGCAGTGGACGGTGGTCGAGGCCGCCCAGGTCATGGAGCGCCATCGGGTCAAGCGGCTGCCGGTCGTCGACGAGGCGGGCCGGCTGGTCGGGATGATCAGCAGGGCGGACCTGCTCCGCGTGTTCCTGCGGGGCGACCGCGCCATCCGCGAGGAGATCAACGGAGACGTCCTCCTGCGCACCCTGGGCATCGCGCCGGACGCGATCCTCGTACGAGTGGTCGACGGACGGGTCACGCTCCGTGGCACCGTCGAGCGCAGCTCCCTCGTCCCGGTCGTGGTGCGGCTGTGCGGCGGTGTGGACGGAGTCGTCGACGTCTCGGCCGACCTGGAGCATCGCATCGACGACTCCGACACGTCGGCGGGCTCGGACCCGGGCACGTCGCGCCGGTCGCAGCTGGCGAGCTGAGCGATCCCGTCGGCGTCCTCTCCAGGAGGGGCCGGTCCGCCCGGAGGGCCGGGGCCGAACGGCCCTACCGCGGCACGGGCGATCACCGTTCCATGGAGGCCGCCCATGCCTGATGCCGTCAGCACGCACACCCACCCGCGCGGAAGACCACTATGCCGATCAGCGAACCCAACGGAGCCGCCAAGTCCCGGCGGTCAGTCGACCTCGACAGTGACGAGGCACTGCGGCTGCTCGGCAGTGTGTCCTTCGGACGGATCGTCTTCACCCGGCACGCGCTGCCGACCGTCCGTCCCGTCAACCATGTGCTGGACGACGGCGACATCGTCATCCGCACCCATGAGGGCACGGCACTGACCGCGCGGGCCCAGGAGGCGGACGACCTGGGCGTCGTGGTGGCGTACGAGGCCGACGCCATCGATCCGGAGACGCACCTCGGCTGGAGCGTGGTCGTCACCGGCTACGCGCGTCCGGTCACCGATCCGGAGGAGCTTGCCCGCTACCAGGCGATGCTGCGGCCCTGGGTGAGCGGAACCATGGACCACGCGGTCCGTATCCGCCCGGATCTGGTCACCGGCATCCGCCTCACGGCCGTCGAGGCCGACGCCTGAGGCCGACGTCTGAGGCCGACCGGGAGACCGGTTGGAACCGGGGCGCCGGGGCGCCGGTCGGGACCGGGACACGGGCGTCCCCGGGCGTCAGGTCGGCGCAAGCCGGATCGGCTCAGGGGTGCGGGACGACGGCCACGGGGCAGCCGGCGTGGTGCAGCACCGCGTGGGTGACCGGACCGACGTGCGGACCGATCCCGAGACGGGTGTCCCGGATCCGGCGTCCCACGACGACCAGACCGGCCCCGGTCGCTGCCTGTACGAGCGCGGTGGCGGCCCGTTCCCGCACGACGCTCTCCACGACGGGGACCCCGGGGAACTTGTCGCACCAGGGGCGCAGCGTCGCCACGACGGCACGCTCCCGCGCCGCGAGCAGCTCGGGTGCCGGTGTCGGTACGGAGGTGTCGTCCACGGTGTGGGCCGCGGGGACCCGGTACGCGTGGACCACGCGGAGCCGGGCGTCACGCCGCGCCGCGGCGGCGAAGGCGAACTCGACGAGTTCGTCGCAGGGACGCGAGGTGTCCAGCCCGAGGACCACGTCTCGGTAGGGGGTCTCGGGTATCTCCTCGGGCGAGATGCCGTCCGGGGCCGGGAGGTGTTCGTCGGCGAGGGTCTGCCGGGCCCGGACGAGCACCACGGGACGAGGCGACCTGGCGACCAGACGCTGTGAGACCGAGCCGACGACGAACCCCGTGACCGCGCCCAGTCCACGGGAGCCGAGCACCAGCAGTTCCGCCTTCTCGGCCTCCTCCAGCAACGTGTCCACCGGGGAGTCCGCGACGAGCCGGTCGACGAGCCGCAGTCCGGGGTGTGCGGACCGCACGCTGCCGACCGCCCGGTCCAGCGTCTGTTCGGCCCAGCGGAGCTCACTGACGTCGGCCGGTACGGAGGCGGGCGGACGCGGGTGCCACGCCCAGGTGTGCACGAGCCTCAACTCGGCGCCCCGGCGCAGGGCTTCCCTGGCCGCCCAGTGCGCCGCGGCGAGGCTCTCGGTCGATTCGTCGATTCCGACGGTCACGTGTCGCTGCATGGTGCGCGCCTCCTGCTCTCGGGCCTGGCTGCTCCTGTGCGCAGCCTCGTGGAGGACCACCGCGCGCGCAGGGGGCCGCACAGTCCTTTCGCCGGGCCCTTCGGCCCCAACTGCCGCGCGGGGCGGGGCACCCGGGCCGACCGGCGGGGGGCGGGACCGTACGGCCCATGCCGCGCCCGGGGCGGGGCCACCACACTGGGCAGGGTCCGCCTCCAAGGCCCACCGGCTCCGCGTACGCGGGGCGGGGAGGAGTTTCTGATGTGGTCCGAGACCCTCGACGCCCGGACGCTGGAGACACTGATCTCGGCGGCCGTTGCCGCGCCCTCCATCCACAACACCCAGCCCTGGCGGTTCCGGCTCGATCCGGACACGGTGACGCTGGAGATCCGCGCCGTCGCGGATCGCGGCCTGCGCCACATCGACCCCACGGGCCGCGCCCTGCACCTCTCCGTCGGATGCGCCGTCCTCAACCTCAGGGTGGCGGTGGCCCACTTCGGCCGGGAGCCGGTGACCCGGCTGCTGCCCCGGCCCGACGAGCCGGACCTGCTCGCCACCGTACGGTTCGGCGGCCCGGTGCGGACCACGCCGTTTCCCGGGTTGTTCGAGGCGCTGTGGCGCCGGCACAGCAGCCGGTTCCCCTTCTCCGACGTGCCCGTGCCCACCGCGCTGGCGGCGGAACTGGCCGAGGCCGCCCACAGCGAGGGTGCTCTGCTCAGGCGCCCCGGCCCCAGCGCCACGGACCGTCTGCTGCGGCTCACCCGTGACGCCGAGCACCGCAACACCGCCGACGCCGACAGGGCCGCGGAGAGCCGTCGTTGGGTGCACGAGCCCAACGCGGGGTCCCTGGGCATGCCGCCGGCGACGGTGGGTCCGCAGGACTTCCGCGAGCGGGTTCCCCTGCGGGACTTCGGCGCCCACCGGCACCCCTCCGCACTGGCCAGCCGGCCCTTCGAGACGCGGCCGTCGATCAACGTGCTGTTCACCGCGCACGACCGCAGGGCCGACTGGCTGCGGGCCGGACAGGCCCTCGAACGCGTCCTGCTGGTGGCCACCGCCCATGGGCTGCGGGCCTCCCTGCTGCACCAGGCCCTGGAATGGCCGGACCTGCGCGAGCGGCTCGTCCCGCCGGAGGAGGGCCGCCGCGCCCATGCCCAGATGGTGATCCGCCTGGGCTACGGGCCGGAAGGCCCCCCTTCACCTCGGCGGTCGGCGGGGCAGGTACTGGACGAGAACGTGGTGCCACTGTCCCGGTGAGCCGGGCCCGGTCCTCCCGTCGGGCCGACCGCACGGGAGGAGGGTCGTCAGGGTCGTCAGGGTCGTCGCAGCGTCGATCGCGCACCGCGGACGGCCAGTTCGGCCAGAAGCACGGTGGAGGCGGTGAGCGCGCACACGGCCCACTCGGCCGCGGTCAGGGGCACGGTGCCGAAGACGGCGCGCCCCCAGGGCAGGTGGACGGCGAGGACCTGGATGGCGAGGACGCCGGCCAGGCAGAGCCAGAGCGCGCGGTTGCGCAGCTGATGGCGGCCCAGGAGCGGCCCGTCGTCCGCGCGGGCGCCGAGCGCGTTGAACAGCTGGAACAGTACGAACGTGGTGAACGCCATGGTCAGCGCGGTGTCCGTGCCGACGCGGGGACGGGCCACGGCCAGCAGGGTCACCGTGCCGACGGCCATCACCGCACCGGCCCGCCCGACGGCGAGGAGGCGGCGGAGGTCCAGGATCCGCTCGCCCGGGTCGCGCGGCGGGTGTCGCATGACGTCGTCGGGCGCGGGGTCGACGGCCAGGGCCATCGCCGGGGGTCCGTCCATGATGATGTTGATCCACAGCAGCTGGGTGGCCGTGAGCGGGGAGGGCAGACCGGCGAGGGTGGCGCTGAGGAGGGTCAGGATCGCGCCGATGTTGGTGGCCAGTTGGAAGCGGACGAACTTGACGATGTTGGCGTAGATGGCCCGTCCTTCGCGGACGGCCCGCACGATGGTGGAGAAGTCGTCGTCGGTGAGGACCATGTCGGCGGCTTCCTTGGCCACGTCCGTGCCGGTGACGCCCATGGCCACACCGATGTGGGCGGCGCGCAGGGCGGCCGCGTCGTTCACCCCGTCCCCGGTCATGGCGACGATGTGCCCCCGGCTCGCCAGCGCCCGTACGATCGCGACCTTGTGCTCGGGAGCGACCCTGGCGAACACCCCGATGTCCTCGATGCGGGCGGCGAGCCGTTCCTGCGTCATCGCGTCCAGCTGCGCACCGGTGACGACCTCGCCGCCGATGTCCAGTTCACGCGCGATGGCGGCCGCGGTGTCCGCGTGGTCACCAGTGATCATCTTGACGTGGACGCCGGCGGTGCGGCACAGGTGGACGGCGTCCCGCGCCTGCGGGCGGGGCGGGTCGGCGATGCCCGCGACGGACACCAGGGTGAGAGCGGGCAGTCCGCCCGGTTCCGGTACGCGGTCGGTCACGGCGGTGGCCGCGCCGAGGACCCGCAGTCCTTCGCCGCCCAGCCGCGACGTCACACCGAGGATCTCGTCCCGGAGCGGCTCGTCGAGGTCGCGCACCCCGTCCTCGGTCCGCGCCCGGACGCACAGACCGAGCAGCACGTCCACCGCGCCTTTGACGTGGACGCGGGTACGGCCGTCGGGTTCGGTGTGGAAGGTGGCCATGTACTTGGTGGCCGCGTCGAAGGGCACCTCGCCGACGCGCGGCCGATCGCGGCGTTCCTGGTCGGCGTCGACACCGGCCTTGGCCGCGAGCACGACCAGCGCGGCCTCCGTCGGGTCGCCGAGAAAGCCCTCGCCGGTCAGACGGGCGTCGTTGCACAGGGCGAAGGGCAGCACCGCCGCGCGGACCCTCCCGGAGGGCACGTCGACACCGCGGACGGCACCTTCCGTGCCGTAGCCCTCGCCCGTGACGTCGTACAGCCTCCCGGCGGCCCACAGTCTGCGTACCGTCATCTCGTTGAGGGTGAGCGTCCCGGTCTTGTCGCTGCACACGACCGTCGCCGCGCCGAGCGATTCCACCGAGGCGAGCCGCTTGACGATGGCGCCGCGCCGGGCCATGCGATGGACGCCGAGGGCCAGCGTCAGGGCCAGCACGGCGGGCAGTCCCTCCGGGATCGCGGCGACCGCCAGGGCCACCGCCCGCAGCCCGATGTCCGAGAGGCTCTCGCCCCGGACCAGCGCGACCAGCGCGTAGGCCGCGACCGCCGCACCACTCAGCAGGGCGAGCCGTCGGCCGAGGCTGTCCAGCTGGACCTGGAGCGGGCTGGGCGGCTCGGCGCCGGTGCGCAACGCCTCCGCGATCGCGCCCAGTTCGGTGCGCATGCCGGTGGCGGTGACGACCATCTCGGCACGGCCGCGGGTCAGGGCGGTGTTCATGAACAGCATGTCGGTGCGTTCGGCGAGCGCCACCTCGCCCGACGGGCCGGCGTCGACGGCCGCGACGGCCTTGGCGACGGGCTGGGACTCGCCGGTCAGCGCCGCTTCGGCCACCTCCACGGTCTCCGCGACGGTCAGCCGTCCGTCGGCGGGCACCCGGTCCCCGGCCTCCAGCAGGACCACGTCACCGGGCACGAGGGCATGTGCCTCGACCACCCGTTCCGCAGCGTCGCGGCGCACCCTGGCGGTGGGCACGAGCATGCGGCGCAGGGCTTCGAGACTCCGTTCGGCGCGCCGCTCCTGGAGATAGCCGAGCACGGCGTTGATCTGGAGGACGACGGTGATGACCACCGCGTCCTTGACGTCGCCGATGGCTCCGGCCACCACGGCGGCGATCAGCAGGATGCCGATGAGCCAGTTGCGGAACTGGTCGAGGAACTTCAGCCACTCCGGCCGTCGGGCCGGTTCGGCCAGCCGGTTGGGACCGTACGCGGCCGCCCGCTCGGCGGCCTCCCGGGCGCTGAGCCCCACGGCCGGATCGACACCCACCCGGTCCGCCACCAGCGCGGGCGGCAGCCGATGGGCGTCCCGCACCTGGTGGGTGGGCCGGGGCCGTCCGGGGGCCTGTGACGTCGGTACGTCCACCCGTCACTCCTTCCCCGAGCGGACGACGGTGACGGGGCAGTGCGCGTGGTGCAGCACGGCCTGGCTCACCGACCCCAGACGCAGCCCGGCGAAGCCACCCCTCCCGCGTGCCCCGACCACGAGGAGCTGGGCCTCGGCGCTCGCCTCGATCAGCGATGCCCGTACCCGTCCCCTGACCAGCCGCCGGTGCACGGTCACCTCCGGGTGCCTCTCGCGCATCCCCGACAGCGACTCGGCGCACAGGCGCTCCTCCTCGTCGCGGAGCCGGTCCTCGTCGTACGTCACGAAGGGCGGGTCGGCGGCACCGTCGTAGACCCGTTCCGTCCGGGTGTTCCAGACGTGCAGCGCGACCAGGTCCGTGCCGCGCATCGAGGCCTCGGCGAAGGCGAACTCCACGGCGCCCTCGGCCGCCGGGGAGCCGTCGACGGCCAGCAGCACGGGATCCTCCGGATGCGGGGTGCCGCGCACCACCATGACCGGGCAGTGGGCGTGGGCGGCCAGGTGCGCGGAGGTCGAGCCGAGCAGCAGGGCCGCGAAGGCACCCAGTCCCCGGCTGCCCACCACCACCAGCGCCGCGGTGCGCGACTCGATCTCCAACACCATGATCGGTTCGCCCGCGACGACCTCACGGCTGATCTCCACCCCGGGCGCCACGGTACGGGCCCGTCGCTCGGCCTCCGCCATGGTCCCGTCCACCATCTCGCGCAAGCCGGCCCCGGCCGGATTCCAGGGCGGTACGCCGGGCGGCACATGTGTGCCCGGCCATCCGAAGGCATGGACCAGCCGCAGGCCGATTCCACGCGCACCGGCCTCGCGCGCGGCGGTCTCCACGGCGGCCAGGCCGGACGGCGAGCCGTCCACTCCGACGACGACGGGAGCACTCATCGCGACTCTCCTCTCTCCCACCCCTGCCCGGGGCTCTCTCCCGCCCCTGTCCGGGGCGCGGACGCACACACCGGCCGGAGCGCCGGGTCAGACGGACGGGCGAGGGCAGCGCTGCGCGGCCGGACCGCGTGGGCCCGGCTGCCCCGCGCCGTTCCTTCGCACCTCAGCCTCTCCCCGCCGACCACATCCCGCACGGGGCCGGAAGGCCCCGGGGTACGTCCCGTCCGGCCCTCGCCCCGCCGCTTCCCCGCGAACACACTGAGTGGCGACTTCAGCGGGGCGAACCGATGTCGCGGTGGCCGCGGCGACGCCCGCCTGTCACCCCGGAGGTGCGCCATGACCGGCCCCGTCATCGTCGGGCTCGACGGCTCCCCCGCCGGCGTCACGGCCGCGTGGTGGGCCGCGCGCGAGGCGACGCTCCGGCGGCTGCCGGTCGTCCTGCTCCACTCGTGGACCACCCAGCCGCTGGACGTGCCGACGGTGCCGCAGGAGGCCCGCAGCAAGGAGCGGTACGGCCGCGAGATCCTGCACCGGACCGCGGCCGAACTGCTGCACCGCTACGGCGATCTGGAGCTCGGCACGGATCTCGTGTCGGCCCCGGCCGCGCGGGAACTCGTGGAGCGCAGCCAGGACGCCTCCCTGCTCGTGCTCGGCACCCGTGGTCACGGCTCCCTGGGAGGCTTCCTGCTGGGCTCCGTCAGCCTGCACGTGCTGGGACTCGCACGCTGCCCGGCCGTGGCCGTACGGGCCGGTGACCCGGCCGTCGAGAACGGCTGGGAACACCCCGCGGCAGCCGACCGGGGCGAGGTCGTGGTCGGCGTGCGGGAGTCGGGGCCCGCAGCCGACCCATTGCTGGAGTTCGCCTTCGCCGAGGCCGCGTCCGGCGGAACGCCCTTGCGTGTGCTGCGGGTTCTGCCCAGGGCCACGCTGTGGCCCCGCCCGCACACTCCGCACACCGCGGCGCACGGCGACTCGGCGGCCGGGGCGCGGGAACAGGCCCGGCTGGCCGCCGCGGTGGCGCCCTGGCGGCGGAAGTTCCCCGAGGTCTCCGTCACCGAGGAGGTCGTCACCGGCCGCCCTTCCCAGGTGTTGCCGGCGGCCGCGGCGCACGGCCGGCTCCTGGTCGTGGGACGCCGGCAGCACCCGGGCCACCTCACCTGGCGGCTCGGGCCGGTCGCGCACGCGGCGCTGCACCACGTGCCGACCCCGGTCGCGGTCGTCCCGCACGACTGAGGTCCGCGGCCCGGGGCGGCGGTCCCTGTCGGCGTCCGTCTCGTCCGTCTCATCCGTCTCGTCCGTCGGGAAGTCCACACCTGTCGAAGGGATGCCATGAACGCCGTGCTCGAATGCGCCCATCTGGTCCGCCGGTTCGGGGACCGCACGGCCGTCGACGACGTCGGCCTGCGGATCGCGCCCGGCGAGACCTACGGTCTGCTCGGGCCGAACGGCGCGGGCAAGACCACCACGATCAGGATGGTCTGCGGGCTGCTGCGGCCCGATGCCGGAACCGTGCGGGTGGCCGGCCGGCCGATGACGACGGCCGCGGGACCGGCCAAGCGGCTCATCGGTTTCGTCCCGCAGGACGTGGCGCTGTACCCGGACCTCAGCGTGCGTGAGAACCTCCGCTTCTTCGGCCGGCTGTACGGTCTGCGGCGCGGGCTGCTGGACCGGCGGGTGGACAGGGTCCTCGACCTCGTGGAACTGGGCGACCGGGCCGGCGACCGCGTCGACTCGCTGTCCGGAGGTATGCGCCGACGGCTCAACATCGGCGCCGGCCTGGTGCACGCGCCGACGCTCCTGGTGCTGGACGAGCCGACGGTCGGGGTCGACCCGCAGTCTCGGCACGCGATCCTCGAGAGCGTCCACCGTTTCGGCGAGGAGGGCATGGCCGTCCTCTACACCACGCACTACATGGAGGAGGCGGAACGGCTCTGCGACCGCGTCGGCATCATCGACCGGGGCCGCCTGGTCGCCGAGGGCACACCGCGCGAACTGGTGGCACTGGTGGCCGAGCGCGACCGGGTGCGGCTGACGGCCGCCGGGGACCTGGCCGGGTACACGGACGCCTGCCGCCGGCTGACCCGCGTGGAGGGCGCGGCACGCGGCGGCGACGTGCTCGAACTGGTCGTCAAGGACGCTCGCAGCCTGCTCCCGGAACTCCTCGACCTCGCCCACGACCTGGATGTCGACATCCGCGGCGTGGAGATCGACGAACCGGACCTGGAGGCGGTGTTCCTCCATCTCACCGGCACCGCTCTGAGGGAGTGAGCCGCCGTGCGTGTGGTGATCGCCGTCGCGGCCAAGGACCTCAGGCAGCGCCTGCGGGACCGTTCGGCCTGGGTCATCGTCTTCCTCGCGCCCGTCCTGATCTCGGCCCTGATGGCGCTGGCGTTCGGGAACAGCAGCGAGTTCCGCGCGGAGATCGGGGTCGTCGACCTGGACCGGGGCCCCGCCGCCACGGGCCTCACCCAGGTGCTGCGGAGCCCTGAGCTGGAAGGCACCGTCCAGGTCCGGTCGTACGACACCAAGGGCGCGGCACGCGGGGCCGTCGACGCCGGGGACGTGCATGCCGCGATCGTCGTGCCCGCGGGGTTCAGCCAGTCGCTGCACGGCGACGGGGCGGCGCCGGTCAGGGTCCTGGGCAGCGTCGACTACGGCCTCCAGGCCCAGCTCGCCCGCGCGGTCACCGAGTCGTACGTGGCCCAGGTCAACGCGGACCGGCTCTCGGTGGCCACCGCCGTGGCCGCGGGTGTCCCGGAGGCCGACGTGCCCGAACTGGCCGCCAGGGCGGCCCTGCTGCGGCTGCCCGAGGAGGTCGGGGCACAAGGGCTGAGCGGTGATCCGCTGAAGGTGATCAGCTACTTCGGCCCCAGTATGGGCATGTTCTTCGTGCTGTTCTGTGTCGGCTTCGGCGCCCGCGGCTACTTCGTCGAGCGTCAGCAGGGGACCCTCGACCGGATCGCCGCCGCGCCGGTCGGGCGCGGTGCGTTGCTGCTCGGCAAGTCGTTGTCGACGTTCGTCTACAGTCTGGCCGGGCTCACCACCGTGACGCTGGTGTCCTGGCTCGCCTTCGACGCGCGGTGGGCCGATCCGGTGGGGGTCGCCGCGCTCAGTGTGGCGATGGCGGTGTGCGTGGTGTGTCTGACCGCCCTGGTCATCTCGCTCGTCCGGACCGAGCAGCAGGCGCAGGGGCTCGCCTCGATCCTGGTCTTCGCGCTCGTCCTGCTCGGCGGGAACTTCGTGTTCGCCTCGAACAGCACGCCGACGATCCGTACCCTCGCCCTCTTCACGCCCAACGGCTGGGCCCTGCGCGGCTTCACCGACCTGGGCACCGGAGTACGCGGCTGGGACGCGGTCGGTGCCCCGCTGCTCGGCATCGCGGTGTTCTCTCTGGCCGTGGCCGCGACGACCACACTGATCCTGTGGCTGAGGAGGACGCCATGACCGCGCTCGCCGTGACCGGGGCGACTCTCACGCGCATGCTGCGCGACCGCACCGCGCTGTTCTTCATGGTGCTGCTGCCGGTCGCCATCATCGTGCTCATCGGCGTCACCGTCAGCGGGTTCGACCGGTTCCGGGTCGGACTCGTCCCGGCCCACCGAGCCGGCCCCGTGGCAGGCGAGTTGGTGTCGGAGCTGCGGGAGGCTCCCGGGCTGCGCACCCGTGGTTACGAGACCCTGGGCGACGCCCGCACCGCGCTGCGGCGCTCGGAGCTGGACGCGGTCGTCGTGATACCGGACGGTCTCGACACGGACGTGCGCGCCGGGCGGCCGGTGACCGTGCGGGTACTGGTGGAGCCCTCGGGCAGTGCCGGGCACGGGGCCGTGTCCTCGGTGTCGGCCGTCGTCGCCGGGCACGCGGCTCGGTTGCAGGCAGCCCGGTTCGCCGCCGCCGAGACCCGGGGCTCCTTCGACGACGCCCTCGCTCTCGCCCGTGGCGCCGAGGATGCCGCGTCCCCGATCGTGGTGCGCGGCGAGACCGTCGACGGCGACAGCGACTTCCTGCCGCTCGGCTACAGCTACAGCACCCCCACCATGCTGGTGCTGTTCGTGTTCATCAACGCCCTGGGCGGCGGGGCGACCATCGTGCAGACCCGTCGCACGGGTGTGTACGCCCGCGCCCTGGCCGCCCCGGTCTCCGCCCGCACACTGGTCGCCGGCGAGACCCTCGCCCATCTGCTGCTGGCGCTGGCGCAGTCCCTGCTGATCGTCACCGTCGGCGCGCTCGCCTTCGACGTGGCCTGGGGCGATCCGGTGGCCGCCGGAGCACTGGTCACGGTGTGGGCGCTGGTCGGCACGGGCGCCGGTCTGTTGGTCGGTGCCCTGTTCCGGACCCCGGAGCAGGTCCACGCGATCGGCCCGGCCCTCGGCATCGGGATGGGCATGCTGGGCGGCTGCATGTGGCCGCTGGCCCTCGTGCCCGACTGGCTGCGCACCGTGGGCCACGCCGTGCCGCAGGCCTGGGCCGTCGACGCGTGGACCACCCTGCTCTCCCGGGCGGGCGACCTGTCGGCGATCCTGCGCGAACTCGCCGTCCTCGCGGCGTTCGCGACCGCCCTGCTGGTCCTGGCGGCGCTGGCCCTGCGGCACCGGCTGACGACGGGCATGGGGACCTGACCGGCAACGGTCCCACGTGGGACCGGCCTCGCGGGCCGGCGGCCGGTAGGGCCAGGGAGCGGGCGGGCGCCCGTCAGGTGATGTCGAGGACGTCACGGACGGGGCGGCGGGGCGTGGCCGGGCCGTGCGGGCCGTAGCCGAGTCGCAGCACCATCTGGACGTACCCCAGCCCGGAGAGCGGGTCGCGGGCGAGGGTGCGCAGGTCGTCGTTCTCCAGCGGGTGAGAGGTGAGCGCGCCGGCCAGTCCGGCTGTGGTGGCCTCCAGCAGGACGCGTTCCAGCGCCTGCCCGGCACGCAGCCAGTCGAGGACCGTGTCACCACGGGTGTACAGCAGGGCCAGGTGGGGGCTGCTCTCGAAGGCGGTGCTGCCGCGGTCGGCCACCGGCCGTCGCCCGGCGAAGTCCCGCAGCGGGGCCCGGCCGTCCCGGCGGCGGGGGCCGAACGCGTACTCGGGTACGCCGTCGGTGGCGATGTCGGCCTCGGGGCCGAGCCGGGTCCAGCGCTCCAGGTCCTCGCGGCCTCCGGGATCCAGGATGTCGCGGCTCTCGGCGTCCCGGACCAGTTCCAGGACGGTGTCGAGGTGCCAGGCACCGGGGAACGTGAGCTCGGCGTCCTCCCGGGCGGCGGCGACCCTCAGCCGCGACCGCACGTCCTCGGGGACGTCCCGGTCGTCGAAGGGGTAGCGGCTGGTGTGCCGCTGGCGGATGGCGGGGTGCAGCCGGGCCAGATCCTGCTCGTCCGCCGTCGGCCCCCTGTGGTCCACCGGCTGCGCGGCGGCCAGCTGGACGGCGGCCAGCAACCGGGGGTCGCCCGGGTCGGGCAGCAGCCGGACCAGCGGCGACAGGCCCGCGTGCGCCGCGGCGACGCGGAGGTTGAACAGCGCCGCCCCGCAGCCGATGTGCAGGGCCCGGTGGGTGGGGTCGGTGCGGCGCATGGCCCGGTCGAGGTCGGCGCGCAGCAGCAGGACGCGCTCGTCGGTCAGGAACCGGAAGCGCCAGGGCTGCGCGTTGTGCATGGACGGGGCGGCCGTGGCGTCGGCCACGAGATCGGTCACCGTCTTCGTGTCCAGCTCTCGCGTGGTCATCGCAACCTCCCGGCGAGGCGATCCGGTATCCGCTCCACGAAAAGTCTGCGGCGCGTGAAAAAACGGCCCAGGAAAAGTCTGCGGCGGTGCCGCCGATACCGCGAGGGACCGTCCGGCCCTCACCTGGGCCGAAGGCCCCTCGCGCGCTCGCACCACTGCGCGGTGCAATGGAGGGAACGGCAGGAGGCGCCCTTTCTTCCACACCGACTCCCCCGCTTCGTCGCGGTGGGCGCACGAGGAGGTGGCGTATGCCCTTCGACGACCGCACGGACGCCGGACGCCGACTGGCCCGGCGTCTCGGGAACCTGCGCGGCGAGGATGTCGTGGTCCTGGGACTGCCCCGGGGCGGCGTGCCGGTCGCGTACGAGGTGGCCGGAGCACTGGAGGCACCGCTGGACGTGCTGGTGGTGCGCAAGCTGGGGGTGCCGTGGCAGCCGGAGCTGGCCTTCGGCGCCATCGGCGAGCACGGTGTCCGCGTCCTCAACCAGGACGTGATCGACAGCTGCGGGCTGCGGGACGAGGAGCTGGCCGACGTCGAACGCGCCGAACGGGCGGAGCTGGAGCGGCGTGTGGCCCGTTACCGGTCCGGGCGTGCCCGTGTGTCCCTGGCGGGTTGCACCGCGCTGGTCGTGGACGACGGGCTGGCCACCGGCGCCACGGCCGAGGCGGCCTGCCGGGTGGTGCGGGGCCAGGGCGCGACGAGGGTCGTCCTCGCCGTCCCGGTGGGCTCGGTGGAGGCCGTCGCCCGGCTGAGCGCGGTGGCCGATCACGTCGTCTGCCCGGAGACGGTGGAAGGCCTGGGCTCGGTCGGCGCGTGGTACCGCGACTTCACGCAGACGCGCGACTCCGAGGTGATCGGCCTCCTCACCCGTGCCGCCCCGGCCCAGTCGCCGCCTCCCGCTCCCGGCGCTGTCATGCTCGAACCGCCCTTCCCGGGCCGACGGACGGCTGTCCCGGCCGGCCGGGCCGGGGAGAGGTCCACGGGCCCGTCCCGGCGCCCGTCCCCGTCCCGGCGGTCGGAAGGGCCCGCGGGCCGCGAAGTGCGGGTGCCCGCCGGACACGTACGGCTGCCCGCGCGGCTGGTGTTGCCCGACGCGGCCCCGGTGGTGGTCGTCTTCGCACACGGCAGCGGAAGCAGCCGGCACAGTCCGCGCAATCGGTATGTCGCCGACGTCCTCGACCGGGCGGGCCTGGGCACCCTGCTGCTCGACCTGCTCACGGCGGAGGAGGAGGGCGACCGCCGCAATGTCTTCGACGTCGCGCTGCTGGCCGGTCGACTGCACGCCGCCGCCACCTGGCTGCGTGAGGGAACCGGCGTGCCGGTGGCCTTCTTCGGTGCCAGCACCGGAGCCGCCGCCGCCCTGGAGGCCGCGGCCGCGCCGGGGGCCGACATCCGCGCGGTCGTCTCCCGGGGCGGGCGCCCCGACCTGGCGACCCCGGCGGCTCTGGGCCGGGTGCGGGCCCCGACCCTCTTCGTCGTGGGGAGTCTGGACTCCCGGGTGCTCAGCCTCAACCGGCTCGCCGCCGACCGGCTCCGCTGTGAACACCGGCTCGCTGTCGTGCCCGGCGCCACCCATCTGTTCGAGGAGCCGGGGACCCTGGCCACGGCGGCCGAACTGGCCCGCGACTGGTTCACCACTCACCTCGCCAGGCCGGACACCGGACACCGCCGCCCGGCCTGAGCACGGCTGGACACGCGCGCCGCCGGGCCGACGGCTGCCGTCGCCGCCCGGAGCCGGAGTCCTGAACGCGCCGCGCCGCGAAGGCCGGGGACCTACGGGCCCTGGACCGTCCCTTGGGACCGGCGCACGCTGAGAAGTGGAAGACGAGAAGCGGGACGGAAGTGATCATGATGGAAGCCAAGCGGTGGACCGTCCAGATCTACATCAGCGAAGAGGGTGACGAGACCCACGCACGTGCCGTCCTGGGCACGCGGGACACCTCGCACCTCACCGGCAGGGGGGTGGCCCGGCGCAACCCGATCGACCGCCCCATCCCGGAGATCGGCGACGAACTCGCCGCGAGCCGTGCCCTGGAGGACCTGGCCATCCGCCTCCACGACGTCGCGTCCGACGACATCGTTCAGCTCACCGGCCCTGTCCAGGCGTGAGAGCGAACCGTGGGCTCGGAGGGGCCGCCGGGCGGCCCGGCGGCAAGGGGCCGTTGGGCACGCGGACGGGTCCCCCGGCCCACGGCCCGCGGCGTCGGTGAGAGGCACGGTGGGACCAGAGACCGTCCAGGGAGGCCGCCATGCCGAACCCGACCACCGGGAAGAACCGTATCGTCGTCGGCGTCGACGGATCCGACGCGTCCGTGGCCGCGCTGCGCTGGGCCGTGCGGCAGGCCCAGGCCCAGCGCGCGGACGTCGTCGCCGTCCACGCCTGGGAACGGGTCGGCCCCGCGCTCGCCCCCTACGCTCCGGCGTCGGCCCACCCGGGCGCCGCCGAGCAACGTCTTCGGGCCGCGCGGTTGCTCGCGGGAGCGGTGCGCCAGGCCCTCGGCCCGCGCTTCGACGGCGCCGTGCGCGCCGTCGTGGTGGAGGGGTCGCCCGCGCGGGTCCTGCTGCAGCACGCCCGCGGCGCGCACCTGCTCGCCCTGGGGCGCGGCGACCACCACGAGTACGGGCACCCCGCAGTCGGCGCGGTCGCCCGTGACTGTCTGCGGCACGCCACGGTCCCCGTCGTCACGGTGCCCGTCACCGAACGGCACGCCTCACCGCCGGACCCCTCCGGCACGCCGCCCTTCGCCGGACGGCGGACCGCGTAGGCGACGGTCGGCGGGGTGCTGCCCGTCCGTGCACCGGGCCGTCGGTCGGCGCGTTGTGCGCCTCGGCGCCCTGTGCACCCCGCGCGGCGGCCGCGCGGGTTTCGAGCCGCGCGGCCGGACAACGTGACACCCGACGCCCCCGACCAGCGCAACGGCCCCGACCCGCGTTCTCGTACGTCCCGTAGCCCCCGGACCTGCGAACACCCTCCGGGCGTCCCCTGCCCCACTGAAGACCGGCGACCCTGCGCGCGCAGACATGGGCGCAGCCGAGATGGTGGTCGGCTGCGCCCACGGTGTGGTCCGGAACCGCCCCGGTCAGGCAGCCCGCACCGGGATCGTCCGGGTGGCCGTCCTCGTCTCCGGCACCGGGACCGTGACGGTCAGGACGCCGTCCTTGTACTCCGCGGTCGCCTCGTCGCCCCTGGCTCCGGCCGGGAGCCGTACGGACCGGGTGAAGGTCCCGTAGCGGAACTCGGTGCGGTGCTTCTCCGCGATCTCCTCACGACGCTCGGCCCGCAGGGTCAGCACACCCTCGGTGACCGTGATCTCGACGTCCTTCTCGGGGGTGATCCCCGGCAGTTCGGCGCGCACCACGTACCTGCCGTCCGCCAGGTGCTCCTCGACACGGATGCCGTGCGGCCCGGTCAGGCCGGTCTCGGCCCAGCCGAACAGGTCGGGCAGTGCCGGCCAGAGGGGCAGTCGCTCGATCATGCCGCTCATGTCTGCCTCCTTCCTCGTCACTTTCAGCGTCTCTCCGCGGGGCAACCGGCCGCGTGAGCCGATCGGGCCCGAAGGGAGCCTGTCGGTCCTGGACTTCCGCGGTGTCCTGGCTCTCGGACAGCGGACGTGACAGGACGGGCATTTGAGGCGCCAATCATGCAAATTCATTCGATAGAAGCACAGTTGCTGACAAACAGCGGCCCACCCGGCACGGATGCAGTGGGATGACCCGATCGTCAGGGAAGGCGGGGTGGGACGGACATGGACGACTTCGTCCCGGTGGGGTCGGCGCGACGCGCCGGGACCACCGATCGTGAGTGCGGTCGCTGCGGTGTGCGACTGGAAGGCGGCGGTGGACCGAGCGTGGTCGAGGAGCGGTTCCGGGGGCTGCTGGAGGCCGCGCCGGACGCCATGGTCATCGTCGACGACACAGGAACCATCCGGCTGGTCAACGCCCAGACGGAGGCCCTCTTCGGCTACCGGCGCGAGGAACTGCTGGGCAGGCCGGTCGAGTTGCTCATCCCGCACCGCTTCCGCGACCACCACACCCGGCACCGCGACGGGTACGCCGCCAACCGGCAGGTGCGCCCGATGGGTGCCGGACTGGAGCTGCACGGGCTGCGGAGGGACGGCACGGAGTTCCCGGTCGAGATCAGCCTCAGTCCGCTGGAGACCGCGGACGGGCTGCTGGTGTCCGCCGCCGTCCGTGACGTCAGCGACCGCAAGGCCGCCGAGCGGCGTATCAACGAGCTGGCCGCGCTCGTCGAGTCGTCGCAGGACGCGATCCTCGCCAAGACCCTCGACGGCCACATCACGTACTGGAACGCGGCCGCCCACCGGTTGTACGGCTACACGGCCGAGCAGGCCATCGGCCGCCACATGTCGTTCCTCGCCCCGATGGACCGCAGGCACGAGATCAGCGCGCTCATGGAGCGGCTGCGGCAGGGCGAGAAGGTGGAGCACTTCGAGACGCTGCGCCTGACCCGGGCGGGGGCCCTGCTGGACGTCGACGTCACGCTGTGGCCGACCAGGGACACCGACGGCACGGTCGTCGGTGCCTGCGCCATCGTGCGGGACATCAGTGACCGTAAACGCGCCGAGGCCGAACTCACCGCCCTGTACGAGCAGCAACGGCACATCGCCCTCACCCTGCAGCGCAGCCTGATGGGTACGCCGCCCGCGATCACCGGACTGGCCACCGCGAGCCGCTACCGGCCCGCCACCCAGGGCGCCGGCGTCGGCGGCGACTGGTTCGACCTCGTCCCGCTGGGCGCGGGCCGGGTCGGCGTGCTGATCGGTGACGTCATGGGCCGCGGCCTGGAGGCCGCCGCCGTGATGGGCCAGCTGCGGTCCGCCGCGCACGCACTGGCCAAGACCGGTATGCAACCGCGTCAGCTGATGCAGGCCCTCGACACCTGCGTCGCCGACCTCGACGTCCCCGACCAGCTCGTGACCTGCTGCTACCTGGTCATCGCGCCGGACACGGGCACCGTGACCGTCTGTTCGGCCGGCCATCTGCCGACGCTGATCGCCTCTCCCGGCGACCGCGTCCGCCGGCTCACCACACCCGTCAACGCGCCCCTCGGCGTCGGGGGCATCCTCTACCAGCAGTCCTGCGAGGAGATCCCGCCGGGGGCCACGCTCGTCCTCTACACGGACGGCCTGGTCGAGACCCCCGGCAGCGACATCGACGACCACATCGGGGAACTCGTCTCCTCCCTCGACGGGTTCTTCGTCCAGGACTCGTGTCTGGAGGCGGCCGCCGACCACGTGCTCGCCCGGCTGCTGCCCGACGCCGAGAGCCACAACGACGACGTCACGCTGCTCCTCGCCCAGCTGCCGGCCGCCCCGCTCGCGTCCGTCACCACCGATCTGCCGGCCGTTCCCTCCTCGGTGCCCGAGGGCCGGGCGTTCCTCACCAAGGCGCTCACCTCCTGGGACTGCGCCGAGCCGGCCGACCACGCGCTGCTGCTGCTCTCCGAGACCCTGACGAACGCCGTCCAGCACGCCGAGGGCCCCGTCGGACTGCGGGTGTGCCGTACGGCCACGGATCTGACGGTCGAGGTCAGCGACAACAGCCCGCAACTCCCCCAGCCGCGCCTCGCGGCGGAGGACGAGGAGTCGGGGCGTGGTCTGCATCTGGTCCGCACGCTCTCCGAGAGCTGGGGGGTGCGCCCGACGGACGACGGGAAGACCACCTGGTTCACGCTCAAGCTGTGACACCGCCGACGGGACCCGGCCGAGCCGGAGGGCTCCCCCGCCCTCCGGCTCTCCCCGGACCTCCCCCCCGATCCCGTCCTGCCTCTCAGCCGACGAACTCCCGTACCGCCGACTTCAGTTGTGCCAGCCCCTTCTTCGCGTCGGTGAAGAACATCCCGGTCCTGGGGTCGGTGTAGAGCTCGTTGTCGACGCCCGCGTAGCCGTGTCCCATGGAGCGTTTGATGACGACGACGCTCTTGGCCCTGTCGACATCGAGGATCGGCATTCCGGAGATGGCGTTGCCGGGGCGGCGGGCCATCGGGTTGGTCACGTCATTGGCGCCGACCACCAGGGCCACGTCCGCCTGGGGGAACTGCGGGTTGATGTCCTCCATCTCCTTCAGCTGCGTGTAGGGCACGTTCGCCTCCGCCAGGAGCACGTTCATATGGCCCGGCATTCGGCCCGCGACCGGATGGACGGCGTAGCTGACGTCGATGCCGTGGTCCGTCAACAGCTGTGCCAGGTCGCCGAGTTCGTGCTGGGCCTGGGCCGCGGCGAGCCCGTAGCCCGGGACGATGACGACCTTGCTCGCGTACGCCAGCTGGATGGCCACGTCGTCGGCGGAGACCGCCCGCACCTGGGCGGGTGTCCCGCCCGCGGCTGCTGTCACCGGGGCGCTGTCACCCGTACCGAAGCCGCCCACGACGACATGGGCGACGGACCGGTTCATGGCGTCGGCCATCAGCTTGGTGAGGATGCCGCCGGAGGAGCTGACGAGCATGCCGGCGACAATGAGCGCCGTCTCGTCGAGCACGAAGCCGGCCATCGCGACCGCCGACCCGGTGAAGGCGTTCAGCAGGGCGATGACCACCGGCATGTCGGCGCCGCCGATCGGCAGCACCATCGTCACGCCGAACAGGAGTGCCACGGCCGTCAGTCCGTACAGGGCCGGGCGGGAGTCCGGGGCGAGCACCAGCCAGACGGTGCCGACGACGAAGGAGACCGGCAGCAGCGCGTTGAGCAGCCGTGCCCCGGGGAACACCACCGGCGCCCCGGACACGAGGCCCTGGAGTTTGCCGGCGGCGATCAGGGATCCGGAGAAGGTCACCGCGCCGATGACGATGTCCAGCGCCCCGGGAAGCGTGACCCTGGCGCCGATCGCGGCCGGGTCGTCGGCCCGGAGCAGATCGTTGATCGCGATGAGGGCGGCGGCGCCACCGCCGACGGCGTTGAAGACACTGACCAGTTGCGGCATCGCGGTCATCCGCACCTCACGCGCGGCCCACAGACCGAGCGCCGCACCGACGAGTCCGCCGGTGCCCAGGACGAGCCAGCCGGCCCGGTCGATCACGCCCTCGTCCACCACCAGCCAGACGGTCGCCGCGATCGCCGCCGCCATGGCCATGGCGGAGAGGGTGTTGCCGCGGCGGGCGGTGCGGGGATGGTTCATCAGGTGCAGACCCAGCACGAAGCACGCGGCAGCGCCGAGAAAGATGTAGTGGACGGCGTTCGAGACGGTGTCCATGCCGCTCACACCTCCGCCTTCTCATGTGTGCCGGTGACGGACGGCTCCGGCTTCGGTACGGCCGGCCTGGCCTTGAACATCTCCAGCATCCGGTCGGTGACGACGTACCCGCCGACGACGTTCATGGCACCGAACACCATCGCCACGAAGGCCAGCGTCCAGCCGATCCAGTCGTGCGACTCGGCGGCGATCAGCATGGCGCCGATGACGACGATGCCGTGCACGGCGTTGGAGCCGGACATCAGGGGTGTGTGGAGGGTCGCGGGGACCTTGCTGATGACTTCGACACCCACCAGCACGCTCAGCACGAACACGGTGATCGCGGTGAGCAGATCGAGGTCGTTCATGATGTTCCGCCTCCCGTCAGGGCTCCGGTGATCTCGTCCGTCGGGTCGAGGACGAGTTCTCCGTCGCGCACGAGGTGGCGCAGCAGCGCGACGAGGTTGCGGGCGTACGCCGTGGACGCGGCGGTCGCCATCGCCGACGGCAGTCGCCCGGCGCCGATGACGGTGACCCCGCCCGCTCGCACGTCCGTCTTGTCGGGCTCGGAGCCCTCGACGTTCCCGCCGAGTTCGCCGGCCGCGAGGTCGACGACGACCGAGCCCGGTCTCATCCGCGCCAGTGCCGTGCCGGTCACCAGCAGCGGGGGCTTGCGTCCCGGGACCTGGGCGGTGGTGATCACCACGTCGGAGCGGGCGATGTGCGCGTCCAGCGCCTCGCGTTGGGCCCGCTGCTCGTCCTCGGTCAACTCCCGTGCGTAGCCGCCCTTCCCGGCGCCCGATTCCTCGTGGTGAGGGCTCTGGATGTCGAGGAACCGGGCGCCGAGGGATTCCACCTCCCCTCGGGACGCGGGGCGTACGTCGTACGCCGTGACGACGGCGCCGAGGCGCCGGGCGGTGGCGATCGCCTGGAGCCCGGCGACGCCGGCACCGAGGACCATCACCTGGGCGGGCCGCATGGTGCCCGCGGCGGTGGTGAGCATCGGGAAGAACCGGTCGTAGGCGTCGGCGGCGAGCAGGGCCGCCTTGTAGCCGGCGACGCTCGCCTGGGACGTCAGCGCGTCCATGGACTGGGCGCGGCTGAGGGTGCGCGGCAGCAGGTCGAGGCTGACCGTGCGCACTCCGCGGCCGGTCAGCTCGGCGACGAGCTCGGGGTGGCGCAGTGGTTCGAGCAGGCCGACGAGGGTCTGGCCGGGACGCAGCAACCGTGCGGTGTCCGGGTCGGGCGGCCCCACGCACAGGACGACGTCCGCGGCCGCGAACAGTTCGCCCAGGACCACGACGGTCGCGCCCGCCTCGGTGTACTCGGCGTCGGTGAACCAGGCGCCGGCTCCGGCTCCGGTCTCGACGAGGACGTCGAGACCGGCCCGGCGCAGCAGGGTGACGGTCTCGGGGACGAGGGCGACGCGGCGTTCGCCGGGCGCTCGTTCCCGTACGGCTCCCACGGTGACGGTGGCCATGATCTGCTGCCTCTCCCTGCGGTCCGGGGTTCCGGGCCTCAGAACTGGAAGACGAGCCGTGCTTCGGCACGTCCGCCGAGCACCTCGTCGAAGGAGTCGTTGACCTGGTCCAGGCGGCGCGGCTCGGCGATGACCTGGGTGCGTCCGGCGGCGTGCAGGGCGAACACCTCGGTGAGGTCCTGACGGGTGCCGACGATGGAGCCGATGACGGAGATCCCGCCGAGCACGGTCTCGAAGATCGGCACGTCGATCGACGCGTCGTCGGCCGGCAGGGCGACCATGACCAGGCGTCCACCGCGGTTGAGCGACCGGTAGGCCTGCTCGAACGCCTTGGGTGCGGCGGCGAGCACGACGGCCACGTCCGCGCCGCCCGCGTTCCTGATCTCCTCGACCGGGTCGTGCGTACGGGCGTTGACGAGGTGGTCGGCGCCGAGCCGGTGGGCGAGGCCGAGCTTGTCCGGTTCGAGGTCGACGGCGGTGACGAAGCCTCCGACGAGCCGCGCGTACTGGACGGCGAGGTGGCCGAGTCCGCCGATGCCGAAGACGGCGACGCGTTCGGCGGGGACCACGTGCGCGACCTTGACGGCCTTGTACGTGGTGACGCCCGCGCAGGTCAGGGGTGCCGCGTCGAACGAGCTCACGCCCTCGGGGACCCGGACGACGGCGCCCGCGTCAGCGACGGCGTACTCGGCGTAGCAACCGTCCACGGAGTAGCCGGAGTTGACCTGGCTCTCGCACAGGGTCTCCCAGCCGGAGACGCAGAATCGGCAGGTGCCGCAGGACGAGCCGAGCCATGGGACGGCCACCCGGGTGCCGACCAGGTCGGCCGGTACGCCCGCGCCGACGGCGTGGACCGGGCCGATGCCTTCGTGGCCCGGGACGAACGGCGGCCGCGGCTTGACGGGCCAGTCGCCGTGGGCCGCGTGGATGTCGGTGTGGCAGAGCCCGGAGGCCTCCATCCGGACGAGCACCTGACCGGGGCCGGGCTCGGGGACGGGGAGTTCCTGGATCTCCAGGGGCTTGCCGAAGTCGGTGACGACCGCTGCCTTCATGATCTTTCCCTCTCTCAGCGTGGTCCTGCGGTGCGGTGGCTGCCTGCCGGTCAGCCGGCCTTGCGGCGGGGTTCCTTGACGCGGGTCACGAATCTCAGCCCCTCCCCGGCCGGAAGGGAGAACCCGCCCGGTGTGCCGGGCTCGACGTCCAGGACGAAGAGGGGGCGGCCGAGGGCTTCGTACTGGTCGGCGTCCATGTGGAAGGTGCAACCGACGATCACACCGACCAGCATGTCGCCCTCACCGACGGCGAACTCCCCGGCGGGGAAGCACATCGGGTCGCTCCCGTCGCAGCAGCCGCCGGACTGGACGAACATCACCGGCCCCCCGTGGGCGGCACGCAGGGCCGCGATGGCCCGGCGCGCCGCCCGGGTGGCCGTGACGCGCCCGACGGTGCCGTACTCGACGTTCGCGGGCATGTCCGACCCCTCCCCTCAGAACAGTCCCAGGGGCTTGTCGCTGTAGCTGACCAGGAGGTTCTTGGTCTGGCTGTAGTGGTCCAGCATCATCTTGTGGGTCTCGCGGCCGATGCCGGAGACCTTGTAGCCACCGAACGCGGCACCGGCCGGGTACTGGTGGTAGCAGTTGGTCCAGACGCGGCCCGCCTTGATGGCGCGGCCCATGCGGTAGGTGCGGGCGCCGTCGCGGCTCCACACCCCGGCCCCGAGGCCGTACAGCGTGTCGTTGGCGATGCGCAGCGCCTCGGCCTCGTCCCTGAAGGTGGTGACGGCGAGGACGGGGCCGAAGATCTCCTCCTGGAAGACCCGCATGCGGTTGTGCCCCTTGAGGACGGTCGGCTCGTAGAAGTAGCCGTCGGCCAGTTCTCCGTCGAGGGTGGGCCGGTGGCCTCCGACGAGCAGTTCGGCGCCCTCCTTGACGCCGATGTCGACGTAGGAGGCGATCTTCTCGACCTGCTGGCGGGACACCTGCGGGCCGATCATGGTCTCGGTGTCGAGCGGGTGCCCCTGCTTGATGGCGCGGATGCGCTCCAGGCAGCGGCCCATGAACTCCTCGTAGATGTCCTCCTGGATCAGTGCGCGCGAGGGAGCGGTGCAGACCTCGCCCTTGTTGAACGCGTACAGCACCAGTCCCTCGACCGCCTTGTCGAGAAAGTCGTCGTCGTGGGCCAGTACGTCGTCGAAGAAGATGTTCGGCGACTTGCCGCCCAGCTCCAGGGTGACCGGGATGATGTTCTGGGCCGCGTACTGCATGATCAGCCGGCCGGTGGTGGTCTCCCCGGTGAAGGCGACCTTGGCGATGCGCTTGTTGGCGGCGAGCGCCTTGCCGATCTCGGCGCCCGGTCCGTTGACGACGTTGAGGACGCCGGGCGGCACGATGTCGCCGATGACTTCCATCAGCTTCAGGATCGACCACGGGGTGGGCGACGCGGGCTTGATGACGGTGGCGTTGCCCGCGGCGAGCGCGGGGGCGAGCTTCCACGCGGCCATCAGCAGCGGGAAGTTGAACGGGATGATCTGTCCGACCACTCCGAGCGGCTCGTGGAAGTGGTAGGCGATGGTGTCCTTGTCGATCTCGGTGATCTCACTCTCCTCCGCGCGGATCGCCGCGGCGAAGTAGCGGAAGTGGTCGGCCGCGAGGGGGATGTCGGCGGCGAGGGTCTCACGGACCGGCTTGCCGTTCTCCCAGCTCTCGGCGACGGCGAGTTCCTCGCGGTGGGCGTCGATGGCGTCGGCCACCTTGTTCAGCACCGCGGCCCGCTGGGCCGTGGAGGCCTCGCCCCACGCGTCCTTCGCCGAGTGCGCGGCGTCGAGGGCGAGTTCGATGTCCTCGGGCCCGGACCTGGGGATGTCACAGATCGGCTTGGCGGTGGCCGGGCACAGATTGGTCGTGTACTGACCCGTGGTGGGTGCCTCCCACTTGCCGCCGATGAAGTTCTCGTACCGGGGAGCGACATCGACGACGCTGCCCGGCCTGCCCGGAGACTCGTATTTCATGACCGTCCCCTCTCCCTTCGGTGTCCCGTCACGACGATCGGGGTGATGGTCACCACGCTAGGAAGGGGAACGCTGCAACTCCGCTGCATACCGCCGGGCCTGGGGTGGCACGAGGGTCTCGGGGACCAGTGCGCGGGCGCGGGCCGCCGCGGCGGCGCGCTGTGCGGAACCGCCGGGGAGCAGGTGGGCGAGTGTCCGCCACGCGACGGCGTCGTCGGCACCCGAGGCGCTGTCGACCCAGCGGCGCAGCAGCCGGGGGTCGCCGGCGCCGAGCACGGCACCGCGCACCTGTTGTTCCAGGGCGCGCCGGTGTTCCACGACGACCGGCGCCTCGGAGCGTGGCAGCAGCGGTCCGGGGTACCGGTCCAGCGCCTGCTCCGCCCGCCCTTCGGCGAGCAGCGCGGCGACGTCCCCGAAGTCGCTGCGCACGGGCCGCAGCAGCGCGTAGGGCCGGGAGCCGAGGAGGCCGGGACCGAGCTCCGCGCGCAGCCGGGTGAGTTCGGCCCGCAGCGTCGACGGGGGCACCTCCCGTTCGGAGAGGTCCACGGCGAGTCGGCCGCCGGGCACGCCCCGGCCCTCCAGAGCGAGCGCCACGACGATCTCGCTGTGCCGTGGGCTGAGCCGGTGCACGCGGCCGGCGTGCGCCAGCAGAACGCTGTCCCGGCCCAGCGCGGTCAGCCCTACGTCGGCGCCGTACCGGGCGGCGACGGCGTCAGGTGGGCTCAGCGGTCGTCCGTCGGGGCCGAGCAGGACGGGCGGTGCGGGGAGTCCGCGGGCGAGTTCCGCCTCGGCGGCCAGCGCGGCGGCACGCACCGCCGCGAGCGCGGGGGGTGTGGCGATGGTGCTGCCGCCGGTCAGGTCGACGACGCCCAGCAGCAGCCCGGTGGCGGGGTCGCGTACGGGGGCCGCCGCGCAGGACCAAGCGTGTGCGGCGGAGTTGTAGTGCTCGTCGTTCACGATCTGGACGGGGTGGCCCAGCGCCAGTGCGGTGCCGGGAGCGTTCGTTCCGGCCTGCCCCTCGGACCACCCGGCTCCTTCCGCGAAGTGCATCCTCTCGGCGCGCGCGACGGTCCTGGTGTCACCCTCGACCCACAACAGGGTTCCCTCGGCGTCCCCGACCGCGAACACGTGCCCGTCGTCCGCCGCACCGGAGCCGAGCAGCTCCCGTAGCAGGGGCATGACAGCGGCCAGGGGGTGCGTGCTCCGGTAGGCCGCGAGATCCCGGGACGTGCGGCGCAGCGGCGGCAGTCGGCTTCCGTCGGGCCGCACGCCGCACGACGCACAGCGCTGCCACGACTCGAACACCAGAGGTCGCGTGTCGGGCGGGGCTCCGTGCGAGGGCTCGGCCACGTACGACTCGTGCGTGGCGAGCGGCGCGGACAGCGACGGGGAGGTCGACGCGTCCATGGCACCTCCCGCGTCCTTGCTTCCTGTCTGCCCCCACAGCCTCGCCCGGGTGCCGCGACGCTCCTTAGATGCCGAAAGGCCCTCGGGGCAGGGCCTGTTGGCCCCACCCGTGACGATCACGGGGGCAGCGGGTCACGCTCGCGTGTCGAGCGGTTCGAGGAACGTCAGCACCGAGGCGTCCTCCTCGATCAGCGGGGTGAGGGCGGCGTTGAACGGGGCGCCGTAGGGAGCGTTCAGATGTGCCTGGAAGGCGTCCTCGTCCCGGTAGACCTCGAAGATCCAGTAGGCGCGCGGCGCGGCCTCCTTGGTGTAGACGTCGAAGGCGAGGTTGCCTTCTTCGGCGCGCACCTTCAGGGCGTAGTCCCGGATCAGGCGGGAGACCTCGTCCTCCGCACCTTCTCGGGCGGTGAACTCGGCGAGCAGGGTCTTCGTCATGGTTGCGTGTCCTTGTCCGTGGGTGGGCCGGGGAGCGGGTGGGCCGAGGTGAGTGAGGGGGCCGCGTGTCGGGGTCGCCGGATTCAGTGGCCGGGCGGCGTACGCGCCGTCACGCGTCGGCGGCGGTCACCGGTTGCGCCACCTGCTCCCGCCAGGGCGGATTGGGGCCGGCGACCGAGCAGGTCAGGGCGGCGACCCGGGCGGCGAAACGGCAGGCCTCGGCCACGTCGTCGACGTCGAGACCGGCCAGCCGGCCGCCGAGGAGGTCGCGTTCCGCGAGGTGGTGCAGCAGCCCGGCGGTGAAGGAGTCCCCGGCGCCCACGGTGTCGACGACCCGGGTCGTCACGCCGGGCACCCGCACCCGTTCGCCGTCGAGGGAGGCGAGGGCACCGTCGGCGCCGAGCGTGATCACGACCAGGCGCACCCCCGCGGCGTGCCAGATGTCGCACGCCTGCTCCGGCGCGGTGCCAGGCAGCAGCAGTTCCAGGTCGTCCTCGCTCAGCCGCAGGATGTCGGCGAGGCGGCACCAGCGCGCGAGCCGCTCCCGGTAGACGTCGGGGTGGACCAGCAGCGGCCGGACGTTGGGGTCGATGCTGACGGTGGTCCGGGGCGCCGCCCGGTCCAGGAATTCCTCCACCGCGGTCGCGCCCGGCGCGCGGACCAGCGCCAGTGAGCCGGTGTGCACGCAGGCGGCTTCCGACAGGTCCACCCGCTCCAGTTCTCCCGGAGTCCATTGCCAGTCGGCCGTGTTCTGGGCGTGGAAGGAGAACGCGGCCTGCCCCCGTGCGTCCAGCTCCGCCACGGCCAGCGTGCTGGGCTCGGCGGCGGCGACGGCGTACGACAGGTCCACGCCGGACGCCTCCAGATGGCTCCGGAAGAGACGCCCGAACAGGTCGTCGGAGAGGCGGGCGAGAAAGCGTGCCGGGGTGCCCAGACGAGCCAGTGCCACCGCCGTGTTCGCTGGTCCGCCGCCGGGCAGGACGCGCAGCGCGAGTTCGTTCGGGGCGGCCGGGGTTTCGGCGAAGGCGTCCGCTACGCACTCCCCCAGGACGGTGATCTGGCGCGGGCTCATGGGCTGCTCTTCTCTCCGGGAGGACCGGGACAGCGGGCGCTCGGTGACACGGCCGCGGAACGGGGCGCGGGGCCCGCGGTCGTGGACGTTGCCGATTTGTGACGGGTACAAGGCATTGACGTTGCCGCGAGACGGAGTCCATCATCCTCGCCATGCAGTGTCAACGATGACATAAGTCAGCGATGACACATCGGGGCGGCATGCTCCGAACTCCCGGCCCCGTGCCGCTCGAAATCCCACAGGAGTGTCCATGTCTCGCACCGCTCGCCTGTCCTCCGCCGTCCTCAGAACCGCCGCCGTGACCGGTGTCGCGGCACTCGCCCTCACCGCCTGCGGGCCCGGTTCCGGCGCCGACTCCGGCTCGGACTCCTCCGGCTCCGGCTCGGGCGACGTCAAGGTCGGTCTGATCACCAAGACCGACACCAACCCGTTCTTCGTGAAGATGAAGGAAGGCGCGGAGAAGACCGCGAAGGCCGAGGGCGTCGAGCTGATGACCGCGGCCGGCAAGTTCGACGGGGACAACGCCGGTCAGGTCACCGCCATCGAGAACATGGTGGCCGCCGGGGTCAAGGGCATCCTGATCACCCCCAGCGACTCCAAGGCGATCGTCCCCGCGATCGAGAAGGCGAAGGCCAAGGGCGTCCTGGTCATCGCCCTGGACACCCCGACGGAGCCGGAGAGCGCGGTCGACGCCCTCTTCGCCACCGACAACGTCAAGGCGGGCGAGCTGATCGGCGAGTACGCCAAGGCCGCGATGAAGGGCAAGGAGGCGAAGATCGCCGCCCTCGACCTCGCGCCCGGGGTCTCCGTCGGCGTGCAGCGCCATGAGGGCTTCCTGAAGGGCTTCGGGGCCACCGACAAGGACGTCGCCTGTGCCCAGGACACCGGCGGCGACCAGGCCAAGGGCCAGACGGCGATGGAGAACTGTCTCCAGAAGGAGCCGGACATCAACGTCGTCTACACCATCAACGAGCCGGCCGCCCTCGGCGCCTACACCGCGCTGAAGGCCAAGGGCCGGGAGAAGGACGTCCTGATCGTCTCCGTCGACGGCGGCTGCACCGGCACCCAGGCCGTCAAGGACGGAAAGATCGCCGCGACCTCGCAGCAGTACCCGCTGAAGATGGCCGCCGAGGGCGTCAAGGCCGTGGTGACGTACGCGAAGGACGGCAAGAAGGCGTCCGGTTACACCGACACCGGCGTCACGCTGATCTCCGACAAGGCACAGGACGGCGTCGCGTCGAAGGACACCGCCTACGGCCTGGAGAACTGCTGGGGCTGAGCCGCCCAGGCCCGTACGAGACCGCCACCTCCCTGAGCGGGGCGGCCGGCCCGCCACCTCCCCGACCGGTGGGGGCGGCGGCCGCCCCCCTTGTCCTGGCGACAAGGATCTGTCTTCCGACAAGGACTTCGCATGACAGCCACGTCCACGCCCCCGAGCACCTCCTCGCCGTACGCGGAGCTGAAGGCTCCGACGACGGCCCGCAGGCTGCTCACGGCTCCGACCACCGGGCCCCTGGCCGCCCTGCTCCTGGCCTGTGCCTTCTTCTCCCTCTCGACCGACCAGTTCCTCACCGGCGGCAACTTCTCCCTGATCATCCAGCAGGTCATGGTCGTCGGCACGCTCGCCATCGGCCAGACCCTGATCATCCTCACCGCCGGCATCGACCTGTCGTGCGGTGCCGTGATGGCGTTCGGCAGCATCGTGATCGCCAGGATGGCGGCCGAGGGCACGCTCCCGCCGCTGGCCGCCATCGGCCTGGGCCTGGTCGTCTGCGGCGGATTCGGCCTGCTCAACGGGGTGTTGGTACAGAAGATCCCGCTGCCGCCGTTCATCGTCACCCTCGGCATGCTGAACGTGGCGTTCGCCCTGACCCACATCTACTCCGAGGAGCAGACGGTCACCAACCTGCCCGGTCCGCTGACGGCGCTCGGAGAGACCTTCCCGCTCGGCTACACCGACGTGACGTACGGCTCGCTGGTCACCATCGCCCTGTTCCTCCTCCTCGCCTACGCGCTGAGCAGCACCGGATGGGGCCGACACGTCTACGCGCTGGGCAACAGCCCGGAGGCGGCCCGGCTGAACGGTATCCGCACCTCCCGCCTGACCATCGGCGTCTACACCGTGGCGGGCGTGCTCTACGGCATCGCCGCCCTGCTGCTCATCTCCCGTACCGGCGTGGGCGATCCGCAGGCCGGGCAGACCGACAACCTGGACAGCATCACGGCCGTGGTCCTCGGCGGCACCAGCCTGTTCGGCGGACGCGGCTCGGTCCTGGGCACCTTCATCGGTGTCCTGATCGTCGGTGTCTTCCGCAACGGGCTGCAGTTGATGGGCGTCGCCTCGATCTACCAGACCCTGATCACCGGTGTGCTGGTGATCCTCGCGGTGACCGTCGACCAGATCTCCCGGAAGAAGGCCCGATGACCGCCACCCCGATCCCCGTTCTGCAGGCCCGCGGTCTGGTCAAGCGGTACGGCCATGTCACCGCCATCGACGGCGCCGACTTCGACCTCATGCCGGGCGAGGTGCTGGCCGTCATCGGTGACAACGGCGCCGGCAAGACCAGCATGATCAAGGCCCTCACCGGCGCGGTGACCCCGGACGCGGGCGAGATCCGCCTCAACGGGGAGCCCATCACCTTCTCCGGTCCGCAGAGCGCACGCGCCCACGGCATCGAGACGGTGTACCAGGACCTCGCCGTGGCGGCGTCCATGGACATCGCCTCGAACATGTTCCTCGGCCGTGAGCTGCGCCGCCCCGGTGTGCTCGGCAGCGCCTTCCGCATGCTGGACAAGAAGCGCATGCGCCAGGAGGCCGCGGAGCACATGGCCGACCTGAAGATCGGCCTGCGCTCGCTCACGCAGGCCGTCGAGACCCTCTCCGGAGGGCAGCGGCAGGCCGTCGCGGTGGCCCGCGCCGTCGCCTGGGCCCGCAGCGTCGTCGTCATGGACGAGCCCACCGCCGCCCTCGGCGTCAAGGAGTCCGGTCAGGTCCTCGACCTCATCCGCCGGGTCCGTGACAAGGGCATGCCGGTCGTCCTGATCAGCCACAACATGCCGCATGTCTTCGAGATCGCCGACCGGATCCACGTGCACCGCCTCGGCAGGCGCGCGGCCGTGATCAAGCCGTCGGACTACTCGATGGCGGAGGTCGTCGCCATCATGACCGGCGCGCTCACCGTGGACGCGGCCGGCGCTACTGTCGTAGCGGATTCGGAGGCCGCGAAGGCCGCCGGAGTACAGGCCACCTGACAGCACGACACGCTCTCGCAGTTCCGGCCGAAGGCCGCGGCCGGGACCGAGAGCCCACAGGAGACTTTCCTCCATGGCAGCGAACCGCCGCCCCACCCTGGCCGACGTCGCCCGAGAAGTCGGCGTCAGCGCCAAGACGGTCTCCCGCGTCCTCAACGAGGACGGCCCCGTCTCGGCGCAGACCCGGGAGCAAGTCCTCGCCGCGGTGGCTCAGTTGGGCTTCCAGCCGAACCTCATGGCACGCAACATGCGCGTCGGCGGCCCGGACACCACCGTCGGACTGGTCGTCCCCGACCTCGGCAACCCGTTCTTCGGGGCCGTCGCCCGGGGCATCGAGGACAGCGTCCGCGAACGCGGGCTGACGCTGCTCATGGGATCGTCCGCCGACGACCCCGACCGTGAACGCTCCCTGACCGCCAAGTTCCTGGCCCGGCGCGTGAGCATCCTGATCGTCGTGCCGTCCGTCGGCGCCGACCACTCCCACCTGCGGGCGCAGCGTACGGCGGGGCTGCCCGTCGTCTTCCTCGACCGCCCCGGCGTCGGACTCACCACGGACAGCATCGTCAGCACCAACCGGGCGGGGGCCCAGGACGGCGTCGCCCACCTCATCGCCCACGGGCACCGGCGCATCGGCTTCGTCGGCGACCTGCCGGCCAAGCTGTACACCCGCCGCGAGCGGCTCGCCGGCTACCGTGCCGCCCTGGGAGAGGCGGGCATCCCCTACGACCCCGCGCTGGTCGCCGACGCGCACGACCAGCGGGGTGCCGAGGCCGCGACCGCCCAGCTCCTCGAACTGCCCGACCCGCCGACCGCCCTGTTCGCCGGGAACAACATCATGGCGCTCGGGACAGTGGCCGAACTCGCCCGCGGCAAGCGCAAGGAGGTGGCGGTCGTCGCCTTCGACGACGTGTCGCTCGCCGAGGCGCTGGAACCCGCCCTGACCGTCGTCGCGCAGGACCCCGAGGAGCTCGGCCGGACCGCCGCGACCACCGCTCTGGCCCGACTCGACGGCGACCGCTCCCGCGCACGTACGCTCACCGTCCCCACCCGGCTGATCGTCCGGGGTTCGGGCGAGCAGCCGGCGCCCGCCTCGTAGGACTCCTCGCCGAGGGGTCCTCCGCTACCGAACACTTGCCCAGTGCTCCAGCCTTCAGGGTGGAGGTGCAGGGCATCCTTGCCTCGGCGGCCCGTAGGGGAGCAGCGTCGCCGCTGAAGTCGCTCTGTCCGACAACGTGGCTGGCGGACCTACCGCCGGACGGGCGGAAAGTCAGGCCTGTGGAGGCCTTGTGAGACCACTTCCGGGTGGCAGGGGCCCGTGAAGCAGGAACCCGGGGTGGCACCGCGTAGCGGTGCTGACCGGAATCGACTGCTTTCACGCAGGCGAGGGCGTCAACGGCCGTGCTTCGACGGCACCCGCCACACGAGGGTCGTGCCGCCGCCGGGCGGGCTGGTGGTCTCCAGCTCCCCGCCCGACTGCCGGGCGCGTTCGGCCATGTTGCGCAGTCCGCTGCGGCGGCCCTCGGCGGGAATGCCCACCCCGTCGTCGGCGACCGTGAGGCGCACCTCTCCCTCGGCGGCCTCCACCACCACGTCGGCCCGGGACGCGTGGGCATGCCGGGCGATGTTGGTCAGAGCCTCGGAGAGTACGGCCACCACATGGTCGGCGACCTCCTTCGGCACGTCGGTGTCGAGCAGTCCCTCCAGGCGCAGGCTGGGGGCGAAGCCCAGGACGGGTGCCGCCTCGCCGACCACACGCACCACGCGGGCCCGCAGGCCGACGCCGGTGGCACTCTCGCGCGACCGGAGGCCGAAGATGGTCGACCTGATGATCTTGATGGTCTCGTCGAGGTCCTCCACGGCCCGCAGTACCCGCTCGGAGGCCTCCGCGTGCTCGATGAAGCGGCCCGCGCTCTGCAGGGTCATACCGGTGGCGAACAACCGCTGGATGGCGAGGTCGTGCAGGTCGCGGGCGATCCGGTCGCGGTCCTCCAGCACCGCGATCTGTTCGGCGTCCCGCCGGCGTTCGGCCAGTTCCATGGCGACCGCGGCCTGCGCGGCGAAGCCCTGGAGGCGTTCGATCTCCGGCTCGGTGAACACCGTCCGGCCCTCCGCGCGCGCCAGCAGCAGGATGCCGCGCGTTCCCTCCCCCGATCCGATGGGGACGGCCACGGCCGGTCCGAGACCGGTGAGGCCCGGCACGCCCGTCACGCCCGTCACGCCGGATTCGTCGCGGGAGACGTCCACGCTGGTGACGGGGGCGGCGTCGGAGAAGGCCCTGCCGATCAGATTGCCCTCCAGCGGCAGCACCAGCCCGCGGTGGGCCGTCGCCTCCTCACCGATGGCGAGATCGACGGTGAGCGAGTCGGTGCCCGCCATCGGCACCGCGACGACCGCGAGAGCCGCGGCCATGATCTCCCGGGCGCGTTCGGCGATCACCTGGAGGACCTCGCCGGACTCGCCGCCGGACATCAGGCTGTGGGTGATCTCGGCGTTGGCCCGCAGCCACCGCTCCCGCAACCGCGACTCCTCGTACAACCGCGCGTTGTCGATCGCCACACCCGCCGCCACCGCCAACGTCGACAGCACCGACTCGTCCTCCTCGTCGAACTGCGCCCCACCCCGCTTCTCCGTCAGATACAAATTCCCGAACACCTGCTCACGCACCCGGATCGGCACACCCAGGAACGAATTCATCGGCGGATGATTCGGCGGAAAACCGTACGACGCCGGATGCTCCGACAACCTCGCCAGACGCAACGGCTCCGGATGACTGATCAACTCCCCCAGAATCCCGTGCCCCTCCGGAAACGGACCGATCCGAGCAATCCGCTCCTCACTCACCCCCACCGTATGGAACGCCGACAACCGCTTCCCGTCCGGCCCGATCACACCCAACGCCGCATACTCCGCGTCCACCAGCACCGCAGCCGCCTCCACGATGCCCCGCAACGCCTGCTCCAACTCCAGCTCACGCCCGACCGACAGCACCGCCTCCAACAGACTGTGCACCCGATCCCGCGTCCCCCGCGCCGCGTCCAGACGCGCCTGCAACTCCTCCAGCAGCTCATCCAGCCTCAGCTGCGGCAGCAATACACGAGCCTCCCCGGCCCTCTCCACGCCTGCCACCGGTACTCCTCCACATCGCCGCAGCCTGCCGGCGCCACCCGCTCCGCCGCTGTCGTGGGCCACGGTAACGGCCCGTCAGAGGGGACGGTAGCGGATCCGGTCGCGCACGGGTTCGACATGGACGCGGTCCACCCGTGCCTGCCCCGACCGGGCGGACGCACGGCGTCCGGCCTGCGGCTTCACCCGGCGTCCGCGGCCTACTGCCCCTCCTGCCGCAGCCGGTCCTGGGCCTGGGTGGCGATGACGGCGGCCTGCACGCGCCGCTCCACACCGAGCTTGGCGAGCAGACGGGAGATGTGGTTCTTGACCGTCTTCTCGGCGAGGAAGAGCCGCTGACCGATCTGGCGGTTGGTCAGGCCCTCGCCGATCAGGGCCAGGATCTCCCGCTCCCGCTCGGTCAGACCCGGCAGCGCCTCGGGCTCCTGCTCCTCCTTCGGGCCCTGCCGCAGGCGCGCCATCAGCCGCGCGGTGGCACTGGGGTCGAGCAGGGACTGGCCCGCGGCCACCGTGCGCACCGCCGACACCAGGTCCGAGCCCCGGATCTGCTTCAGGACGTACCCGGAGGCCCCCGCCATGATCGAGTCCAGGAGGGCTTCCTCGTCGTCGAAGGAGGTCAGCATCAGACAGATGAGGTCCGGCATGCGCGAGCGCAGTTCCCGGCACACGGTGATCCCGTCGCCGTCGGGCAGGCGGACGTCGAGCACCGCCACCTGCGGCCGCAGGGCGGGGACGCGCACCAGGGCCTGCTCCACGGTTCCGGCCTCGCCGATCACCGAGATGTCCGGCTCGTCGTTCAGCAGGTCGCGCACTCCACGACGTACGACCTCGTGGTCGTCCAGCAGGAAGACCCGGATCGGGCTCTCCGAACCCGGCTGCTCGCTGACCGGCATCGCTTCACTCCTCGGTTCCGCACTCACGCCGCCCTGTCCGCCACGAACAGTATGGGCCTCGACCAGAAGATCCTCGTCGTATCGGGGCCGTACGGCCAGGGCCTGTCGGCCCTGATTCCCGCGAGATCACCGGCTGATCGGAGCCCGTCGGGCCGTTCAGTCCCGACGAGGGACCATCGGCACCTCCGGGATCCGGCCGCGGCGGACGAGAGTGAGCGGCTGAGCGACATCGGTCCCAGGGCGGCGGCCCAGGGCCTGTTGCGAAGGTGGCGCCTGCCGTGCGACGCCACCTTCGTAGCAGGCCCCAGTGCGGCGCCGCCCTTCACCCCGTACGCCACCGCTCCCCCAGCGGTGGCGCTCGACCCCGGAGGCATTCCTCATGACCCGTCACGACCGTGGCCCCGAGGCCACCACGACCACCGAGGCGCCGTCCCGGACGGCCGTGGCCGTGGACCGTCTGGTCACGGACGGCCTCAAGGCACTCGCCGACTACGACGGCCTCACCCAGGAACAGGTCGACCACATCGTCAAGAAGGCGTCGGTGGCCGCTCTGGACCAGCACACGGCCCTGGCCCGCCTCGCGGTGGAGGAGACCGGCCGCGGTGTGTTCGAGGACAAGGCGGCCAAGAACATGTTCGCGTGCGAACACGTCACGCACAGCATGGGTCCGATGAAGACGGTCGGCGTCATCGCGCGCGACGACATCGAGGACATGGTGGAGATCGCCGAACCGGTGGGGGTGGTGTGCGCGATCACGCCGGTCACCAACCCGACGTCGACCACCATCTTCAAGGCGTTGATGGCCCTGAAGACCCGCAACCCGATCGTCTTCGCCTTCCATCCCTCCGCCCAGCGATGCAGCGCGCGGGCGGCGCGCGTCATACGCGACGCGGCCGTCGCGGCGGGGGCTCCCGAGCACTGCGTCCAGTGGATCGAGACCCCGTCCGTCGAGGCGACCGGCCTGCTGATGCGGCACCCGGGCGTCTCGCTGATCCTCGCCACCGGCGGCAACACCATGGTCAAGGCCGCCTACTCGGCCGGCAAGCCGGCTCTGGGCGTCGGGGCGGGCAACGTCCCGGCGTATGTGCACAGGAGCGCCGAGCTGCGGCGGGCCGTCAACGACCTGGTGCTGTCGAAGTCCTTCGACAACGGGATGATCTGCGCCTCCGAGCAGGCCGTCGTCCTGGACGACGAGATCTACGACGCGGCACTCGCCGAGTTCCGCACCCTGCGCGCCCACCTGGCGACCGCCGAGGAGAAGGAGAAGCTGGAGTCCTTCCTCTTCCCGGGCGATAAGGGCGTGGGCGGCGGCTGCGAGCCGAGGGTCAACTCCGCGGCCGTCGGGCAGAGCCCGGAGTGGATCGCCGAGCAGGCCGGCTTCTCCGTGCCCGCCGGCACCTCGCTCATCCTCGTCGAGGCCGAACGGGTCGGTCCCGCGGAGCCGTTGACCCGGGAGAAGCTCTGCCCGGTGCTCACGGTGCTGCGCGCCGGTTCCCAGGAGCACGGCTTCGAGCTGGCGGCCGACATGGTCGCCTTCCACGGCCAAGGGCACAGTGCCGTGATCCACGCCGAGGACCGGGCGGTCACCGAGGCGTACGGCAGGCGGATGAAGACCGTACGGATCATCGTCAACTCCCCCTCCTCACAAGGCGCCATCGGCGGCATCTACAACAGTCTGCTGCCGTCGCTGACGCTGGGCTGCGGTTCGTGGGGGAGCACCTCGGTGTCCGACAACGTCTCCGCCGCGCAACTGCTGAACGTCAAGCGGGTCACCGCCCGACGCAACAACCTGCAGTGGTTCAAGGTCCCGCCGAAGATCTACTTCGAGCCGCAGGCCATCCGGTATCTCCAGTCGATGCCGGACGTCCACCGGGTCACGGTCGTCACCGACGCCACGATGACCCGGCTGGGCTTCGTCGACCGGGTCAACCGCGTCCTGCAACGACGCCATGAGCCGGTGACCGTGCAGGTCATCGACAACGTGGAACCGGAGCCGAGCATCGACTCGGTGCGGCGCGGCGCCCGTCTGATGCGCGACTTCCGCCCGGACACGATCATCGCGCTGGGCGGCGGTTCGCCGATGGACGCGGCGAAGGTGATGTGGCTGCTGTACGAGCAGCAGGCCGCCGGCCGGGAGATGGACTTCGCGGACATGCGGCAGAAGTTCTCCGACATCCGCAAGCGTGCCTTCCGCTTCCCGGTGCTCGGGGCGCTCGCCCGCCTGGTGTGCGTGCCCACCACGTCCGGGACGGGTGCGGAGGTCACTCCCTTCGCCGTGATCTCCGACCCGGCGACCGGCAAGAAGTACCCGCTGGCCGACTACGCGCTCACCCCGAGCGTGGCCATCGTCGACCCCCTGCTCACCACCGAGCTGCCCCCGGCCCTGGCGGCCGACAGCGGGTTCGACGCCCTGACCCACGCCATCGAGGCGTATGTGTCCGTGTACGCCAACGACTTCACCGACGGGCTCGCCCTGCACGCGATCCGACTGGTCTTCGACCACATCGAGGCGGCCGTCAACGATCGCGCCGCCAGCCCTCGGGCCAGGGAGAAGATGCACAACGCGGGTACCATCGCGGGCCTGGCCTTCGGCAACGCCTTCCTCGGCATCGTCCACGCCATGTCGCACACCCTCGGCGCCACCTTCCACATCGCCCACGGCCGCACCAACGCGGTCCTGCTGCCCCATGTCATCCGCTACAACGGCACCGTCCCGACGAAGCTGACCGGCTGGCCCAAGTACGAGCACTACCGCGCACCCGAACGCTTCCAGGACATCGCCCGCACGCTCGGCCTGCCCGCCGCCACTCCCGCCGAGGGCGTCGAAAGCCTGGCCGCCGCCGTGGAGCGGCTGCGGGAGGCCGTGGGCATCGAGCCGTCGTTCCGGGCGCTCGGCGTCGACGAGCGGACCTTCCTCGACGCGCTGCCCCAGCAGGCCCTGAACGCCTACGAGGACCAGTGCGCCCCCGCCAACCCGCGTATGCCGATGCTCGCCGACATGGAGGCCCTGATGCGCGCGGCGTACGAGGGGGCCGGGCACGGCGGCGCGAACACGGCAGAGAGCCCGACAGCAGCCGTGTGAGGGCGCCGCGCCGCCCGGCGCCCCACGGTTCGGCCCTTCGACCGGTGCGGCGGATGCGGCGGATGCGGCGGATGCGGCGGATGCGGCGGATGCGGCGGCAGCAGGCTGGGGCGCCTCGTCGTGTGAGCACCGACCGCAAGGGCCGCCGCCCGCCCCTGCGGTCACCCAGAGAACGCCCCGTACCGCCCACCGGGGTTCCGGAGGGCGGTACGGGGCTCAGGCCTTGGGGGCCCTGGGGCTGAGGCCCTGGGGCTGGAGGTCAGTTCGTCAGATCCACCCCGTACATCGTCCGGCCGCCGACGAGTTCGCGGCCGGTGACCAGTTCCGCCTGGATCCGGACGAAGACGTCCCGCGGCGCGGCGACCCACGAGCGCGGGCCGGTACGGGCCAGTCTCGCGCGCTCGGCCGGATCGGTCACGATCGTCGCCCTCCCGGTGACGACGACACTCCAGCCCGAGTGGGCGAGCGTGTCGACCTCGTCGGCCTCGAAGGCGACGACGACTCCGTCCACGGCGCGGGCGAGTTCCGACGCGGCCGACGTACGCAACAGCACCGAGCCCTCCGGGTCCAGGCAGAAGTTGACCGGCAGCACGGCCGGCAGCGCCTGGCGGGTGTGGACGATACGGCCGAGGGGCGCCCTCGCCAGCAGCCGCAGGCACTCCTGCCTGTCCAGTTCGCGGAATCCGTCGTTGGCGTACATCGGCCCATCCGTCTCCTGCTTCGCGCTCCACCCACCCGGACATCGGGTGTGCGCTCCATCGTCCGTCCGGTGCGGGCCCGGGATGAGGGCCATCGGTCCCTGCCGGGCCGGAGAGCGGCCCCCTCCTGCGGAGGTCCGTCCGGCCCGGTCCCGCCGGACACGTTCCGAGGGCCGATCAGGCCGGAACGGCGACGACGTCGTGCCGGGGCCCGCCGAGCACGACCTTGAGCGCCCCGGTGTCGGCCGCGCGGGAGAAGACGTCGTACGCCTCCTCCATGTCGTCCAGTGGGAAGGTGTGCGTGACCAGGGACGAGGTGGGCAGTCGGCCGGCGGCGGCCATCCGCAGCAGGGTGGGCGTGGAGTGGGTGTCCACCAGGCCCGTGGTGATGGTGACGTTCTTGATCCACAGGTCTTCGAGGTGCAGCGTGGCCGGTTTGCCGTGCACGCCGATGTTGGCCACATGTCCGCCGGGACGCACCATGCGGGTGCAGAGCTCGAAGCTCTCCGGTACGCCGACGGCCTCGATCACGACGTCCGCGCCGAGCCCGTCGGTGAGGTCGGCGACCAGTTGGTCCGGGGCCTCCCGGGCGTCGGCCACGGCGTCCGCCCCGAGCCGCCTCGCGGCCTCCAGTCGCGCGGGGGCCAGGTCCACGGCGACGATCCGCTCGGGCGAGAACAGCCGCGCGGTGGCGATCGCCGCGAGGCCGATGGGGCCGGCGCCCACGACGGCGACGGTGTCGCCGGGGCGGACGCATCCGTTGACCACGCCCACCTCGTAGGAGGTGGGGAAGATGTCCGCCAGCAGCACGGCGTCCTCGGCGGCAAGCGTGCTGGGCAGCGTGTGGACGGACAGGTCGGCGTACGGGACGCGGACGTACTCGGCCTGGGTTCCGTCGATCAGGTGGCCGAGGACCCAACCTCCCCCGCCCAGGCACTGGCCGTAGGCTCCCTCCCGGCAGTAGCGGCACCGGCCGCAGGCGGTGATGCAGGAGACGAGCACCCGGTCGCCGGGCCGCACGGTCCGTACGTCGCTGCCGACCTCGACGATCTCCCCGACGGCCTCGTGCCCCAGGACCGTGCCGGGTCGGACCTCGGGCACGTCACCCTTGAGGATGTGCAGGTCCGTCCCGCAGATCGTGACGGTGTCGACCCGGACGATCGCGTCGGTGGGGTCCTTGATCCCCGGGTCGGGCACCTCCTGCCACGACGACTCTCCGGGGCCCTGGAAGACCAAGCCCTTCATGACGATCCCTGCCTTTCTCTGTCTCCCCCGGGTCCGCGGACCGGTCGTTCACCCATGGACCGCTGCGCCCGGGCACAGGTGCGGTGCCGGGATTGCCCCGCAGATCCAGCTTGGCCCTCCCGGCCGGACCTCGCATGGGCCGGTCGGCCCTCTGGTCGCCGGGCCCCGACCGGGCCAGGGCTGAAGGTCCCTTCCGGGCATCGGACTTGGTCCCGATCGGCCCGGCGTCGGCGCCTGCTCGGCCCATGTTCTGGCCGTTCCCCGGCTGTCACCTTCCTGAAGAGACGGCGACGAGGAGGCTGGGACCGATGAACGGCGGCAGGCACCCGAGGAAGACGAGCAGGGCACTGTGGCGGTGGCGGCGGAACCCGCTGCGCCGACGCGACGACGCGGCAGAGGCATGGATCGTGCTGGCCGTGTGGATCGCCGTGGTCGTCGGTGGCACGCTCACCGGGGTCATGACGGCCCGCGCCGCCGAGGGGGTGTTCGCCGAACAGCGTGCCGACCGTCGTCCCGTCTCGGCCGTGCTCGTCTCCGACGTCCCGCGGACGGCCACGGGCGTGGGCGGCACGTACGACAGGACCTCGGCGAAGGTGCGCTGGACCACCCCCGAAGGCGTCACCCGTACGGCTTCGACCCTGGTGGAGACCGGACAGCGGGCCGGGACCGAGGTGGAGGTCTGGACGGACGGTCGGGGCGGGCTGACCACGGAGCCGCCCACGCCCACCGAGGCGGCCGTGGAGGCGGGCGTCCTGGGCGTCGCCGCCGGGCTCGCCCTGACTGGTCTGGTGTTCGGCGTCGGCGGCGCCGGACGCTGGTGGCTCGACCGGCGGAGGATCGCGTTGTGGGGGACGGAGTGGGCCCGGATCGGCCCGCTGTGGAGCCAGAAGACGGGCTGACCGGGCGGGAGCCGAGCCCGGAACCAGGGCCGCGCGTCTCGTGCGGTGTGGGTCCCGGCCGGTTCCTCACTGCTTCCTCACTGCTGAGGTCCGCCGTCGAGGAGTTCACCGAGGTCGCCGACGACGAGGTCGGCACCGTGCCGCAGCAGGCGCTCGCCGGTGTCGGGGCCCTGGGCACGGTCCACTCCGACGACCAGGAGGAAGCCGCCGCGCCGTCCCGCCTCGACTCCCGCCAGGGCGTCCTCGACGACGGCCGCACGGTCCGGGGGGACACCCAGTCGGCGGGCCGCCTCCAGGAACAGGTCGGGGCACGGCTTGCCGGCCAGGCCCAGCCGGGCCGCCTCGGCCCCGTCGACCAGGGCGTCGAAGAGCTCCACCACCCCCGCCCCGGTCAGCAGCTCACGGGCGTGCCGGGACGCCGACACCGCCGCCACGGGGACGCGTGCCGCCCGCAGGGCACGGACCAGCCGTACCGTGCCCGGGTAGGCGTCGACGCCCTGTTCGCTCAACCGCCGGGTGAACAGCCGTTCCTTGTCCGCCGCCACGTCACGCACCGTCCGCTCGGACGGCTCGATGCCACGCGACGCGAGGAAGGCCGCTGCCCCGTCGAGTCGGGACCTGCCGTCCACGAAGCGCAGATAGTCGTCGCGGACGTCGAAGGCGCGCCCCTGCTGCGGGTCGTCGGGCGGGTGCGCGCGCAGGAAGGCGTCGAAGGCGGTCTTCCAGGCCGCGGCATGCACCCGTGCCGAGTCGGTGATCACTCCGTCGGTGTCGAACACGACCGCCCGGACCTGTCCCAGCGCCGGAGCGAGCGGTTCCCGGGCTACGCCGGCCATGCGGCCTCCTTCACGGTCGAGCGTGCGTTTCCCCTGTCCGGGGCGCTGCTTCACGATCCGACGCGCCGGTCGAGGTCGGGGCGGGCGCCCGGGCCGGTGAGCCCGCAGTCGACGTCCACGACACCCTCGACGGCGCGTGCGAGACGAGTGGCCACCGGGACGAGGGCGGCGTGCCGGACCCGGCCCCTGAGGATCACGACGCCCTTGCGCACATCCACCCGAACCGGTTCGTCGGTGTCCGGGGTGAGCCTCGGCAGGACGTCGCGCCGGATCTCCTCGGCGATGTCGACGTCGTCGCGCAGGAACACCTTCAGCAGGTCGGAGCGGCTGACCACACCGCACAGCCGACCGTGGGCGTCGATCACGGGAAGCCGCTTGACCCGGTGCCGGGCCATCAGCCGGGCGGCTTGGGCCAAGGTGGTGTCCGTGTGGACGGTGACGGCCGGCGCGGTCATGAGTTCCCCGGCCTCCACCGCGGCCGCCTTGGAGAGGTCCGACAGACGCCGGAGCGGCGGATACGGGGGTCCGGCCGCGGAGGTGTGTCCGGCCCTGGGCAGGTCCGGGTCACCGTCACGCAGTGCTTCCTTGTGCAGCAGGTCGGCCTCGGAGACCACGCCCACGACATGCCCTTCGTCGTCCACAACGGGAACCGCGCTGACGTGCCACTGCCGCATGGCCCGCACGACGTCCTTGAATGCCGCCCGGTGGCGCACGGCCCCCACGGTGCGTGTCATCACATCGCTCACGAGATGGGGAGTGCCGGCCATGGCGACCTCCAGGGCGCTCGGGTGACGCAGCGCTACACCTTCAGCGTCGGACTCCTGGCCTGTCCCGGCACGGGGCCGAGCGGCCCCTTCGCCGCGCCGGACGTCCCCTACGACCGCGCCAACGGCACCCGCCACACCAGCGTGGTGCCGCCGTCCTCGGGGCAGTGCCACTCCATCCGGCCGCCGAGCTGCCCAGCCCGTTCGGCCATGTTGCGCAGACCGCCGCGGCGGCCCTCCGGCGGTATGCCGACCCCGTCGTCCCGGACCGTCAGCACCAGCTCCCGTCCGTCGGTCGTCACCACGACCTCGGCGCGGTCCGCCCGGGCATGGCGGGCGATGTTGGTCAACGCCTCGGACAGCACGGCGACCGTGTGGTCGGCGGTCTCCTTCGGTACGTCGGTGTCGATCAGCCCCTCCATCCGGATGCTCGGGGCGAATCCCAGGATCGGCGCCGACTCCGCGGCGACCCGCACCACGCGGGTCCGCAGGCCGACGTCGTCCGCGCCGTCCCGTGTGCGCAGCCCGAAGATGGTCGATCTGATGATCTTGATGGTCTCGTCGAGGTCGTCCACGGCCCGCAGCACCCGCTCGGATGCCTCCGGGTGCTCGATGAGGCGACCCGCGCTCTGCAGGGTCATGCCGGTGGCGAAGAGACGCTGGATGGCGAGGTCGTGCAGGTCCCGGGCGATCCGGTCGCGGTCCTTGAGGACCGCGACCTCCTCGGCGTCCCGTCGGCGTTCGGCCAGTTCCATGGCGATGGCCGCCTGGGCGGCGAAGACGCGCAGCGGCTCGGTCTCCTTCGTGGTGAAGGGCGACTGTCCCGCCTCCCGGACCAGCAGGACGACGCCACGGATGCCCTCGTCGCGGGTGCCGACGGGGACGGCCACGGCCGGACCGAGACCGGCGAAGCGGGGCGGTCCGGCCCACACCCGCTCGTCGTTGGTGACGTCCTCGCTGGTGACCACGGTCGCGCCGGCGAAGGCCTCGCCGATCAGAGTGCCCTCGACGGGCAGGACCAGCCCGCTCAGCGTCCGCGCCCCCTCACCGATGGCGAGATCGACGGTGAGCGAGTCGGTGCCCGCCATCGGCACCGCGACGACGGCCAGTGCCGCGCCGGTGATGTCCCGGGCGCGTTCGGCGATCAGGCGGAGCACCAGGGCCTGCTCCGCTCCCGACATCAGGTCGTGGGTGATCTCGGCGTTGGCCCGCAGCCACCGCTCCCGCAACCGCGACTCCTCGTACAACCGCGCGTTGTCGATCGCCACACCCGCCGCCACCGCCAACGTCGACAGCACCGACTCGTCCTCCTCGTCGAACTGCGCCCCACCCCGCTTCTCCGTCAGATACAAATTCCCGAACACCTGCTCACGCACCCGGATCGGCACACCCAGGAACGAATTCATCGGCGGATGATTCGGCGGAAAACCGTACGACGCCGGATGCTCCGACAACCTCGCCAGACGCAACGGCTCCGGATGACTGATCAACTCCCCCAGAATCCCGTGCCCCTCCGGAAACGGACCGATCCGAGCAATCCGCTCCTCACTCACCCCCACCGTATGGAACGCCGACAACCGCTTCCCGTCCGGCCCGATCACACCCAACGCCGCATACTCCGCGTCCACCAGCACCGCAGCCGCCTCCACGATGCCCCGCAACGCCTGCTCCAACTCCAGCTCACGCCCGACCGACAGCACCGCCTCCAACAGACTGTGCACCCGATCCCGCGTCCCCCGCGCCGCGTCCAGACGCGCCTGCAACTCCTCCAGCAGCTCATCCAGCCTCAGCTGCGGCAGGCTCACACGGGCTTCGTCGGAGCGTGCCACCGTGCTCCTCCGTCCTCGGTCCCAGCAAGGGGCACCGACCGTTCCGGTCATGAGCCACGGTAGTCCGCGCGGCCGGGGACGAACAGCGGACCAGGGCCCATCGGCCCGCCGCGGGGGACGGACAGCACCTGCCGGGCGGAGCACCGTCCGTTCGACGCTGGAGCCGAAGCGAGTCCGCAGCCAACCCGAGGAGACCGGCGACATGGGCCGTTACGTGTACGACTTCGCGGAGGGCGGCCGGGACATGGCCGACCTGCTCGGCGGCAAGGGAGCGAACCTGGCCGAGATGACCCGGCTGGGTCTTCCGGTCCCGCCCGGTTTCATCGTCACCACCGAGGCCTGTCGGGCCTTCCTGGCCACCGGTGACGAACCGGAGGGGATGACGGAGGAGATCTCCCGGCACCTGACGGCCGTGGAGCGGGCGGCCGGACGGTCCCTGGGGCAGCGGGACGACCCGTTGCTGCTGTCGGTCCGTTCGGGGGCGCGGTTCTCCATGCCCGGCATGATGGAGACGGTCCTGGACATCGGTCTGAACGACGAATCCGTCCAGGGACTCGCCAAGACGTCGGGGAACGAGCGGTTCGCCTGGGACTCCTACCGTCGACTCGTTCAGATGTTCGGCAGCACGGTGCTGGGGGTCGACGCGGCCCTCTTCGAAGGCGCCATCACCCTGCTCAAGGAGGCTCGGGAGGTCCGGGACGACGTGCAACTCGACGCGGGCGACCTGGCCTGGCTCGTGGAGACCTACAAGTCCCTGATCCGCGACGAGACCGGGGAGGACTTCCCCCAGTCCCCGGCGGAGCAGCTGCGCCTCGCCGTCCTCGCGGTCTTCCGTTCCTGGAACGGCGAGCGCGCCCGCCTGTACCGCAGGCGCGAGCACATCCCCGAGGACCTGGGCACCGCGGTCACCGTGCAGCGCATGGTCTTCGGCAACCTCGGGAACGACTCCGGCAGCGGTGTGGCCTTCACCCGGGACCCGGCCACGGGGCACCCCGGGCTCTACGGGGACTATCTGTCCAACGCCCAGGGCGAGGACGTCGTCGCCGGCATCCGCAACACCGTCCCGCTGACGGACCTGGAACGGCTGGACCCGGACGCGTACCGGCGGCTGCGCGACCACATGGGCACCCTGGAGCGGCACTACCGCGACCTGTGCGACATCGAGTTCACCATCGAGCGAGGTCGGCTGTGGATGCTGCAGACCCGGGTCGGCAAGCGCACCGCCGAGGCCGCGTTCGCCATCGCCGCCGAGCTGGTCGAGGAGGGGCTCATCACGCCGGACGAGGCGCTCGCCCGGGTGAGCGGGGACGGGCTGGCACGGCTGATGTTCCCGCGCTTCGACACCACCGCGACCGGTGAGGCCCTCGCCCACGGGCTGCCCGCCTCACCCGGTGCCGCGGTCGGCGCGGCGGTCTTCGACTCGGCCGAGGCCGTACGCCGGGCCGCCACCGGCGAGAAGGTCGTCCTCGTACGCCAGGAGACCACCCCCGACGACCTGCCCGGGATGCTGGCCGCGGAGGCGGTGCTGACCAGCCGCGGCGGCAGGACCAGCCACGCCGCCGTCGTGGCCCGCGGCCTGGGCAAGGTCTGTGTGTGCGGCGCCGAGGACCTCACCGTGAACACCGACGCCCGCCGCTTCATCACACCTGACGGCACCGTCGTCGAGGAGGGCACGGTCGTGTCGGTCGACGGATCGACCGGTGCCGTGTACCTGGGCGGCGTTCCGTTGGTGGCCTCGGCGTTCATGCGCCACCTGGAGACCGGCGAGCAGGCGGACACGGTCGTCGCGGCCGGCGCCCGGGCCCTGCGACACGCCGACTCCGTGCGACGGCTGGAGGTGCGCGCCAATGCCGACACGCCGGAGGACGCGGCCCGCGCCAGGCGGTTCGGCGCGCAGGGCATCGGGTTGTGCCGCACCGAGCACATGTTCCTCGGCGAGCGGCGCGCGCTGGTCGAGGCGATGATCCTGGCCCGCTCCGACGCCGAGCGCGAGCGGGCGCTCGGGGCGCTGCTGCCCCTGCAACGACGGGACTTCGTCGGCATCCTGGAGGCGATGGACGGCCTGCCGGTCACCATCCGTCTGCTGGACCCGCCGCTGCACGAGTTCCTGCCCGACCGCACCGAGCTCGCCGTCCGTGTCGCCACCGCCGAGGCCCGGGGTGAGCTTCCCACCGCGCACGACACCGAGCTGCTGGAGGCGGTGAACCGCATGCACGAGGAGAACCCGATGCTCGGGCTGCGGGGCGTGCGCCTCGAACTGGTGGTGCCCGGTCTGGTCGCCATGCAGGTCCGGGCGATCGCCGAAGCCGTCGTGGAACGTGTCCGGGCCGGTGGCGCGCCGCACGCGGAGATCATGGTCCCGCTGGTCGGCGCGGTGGAGGAGCTCCGGCTCGCCCGCGCGGAGGTGGAGCAGGTGCTGGCCCGGGTCGAGGAGGAGACGGGTGTGGCCGTGCGCTGTCCCGTCGGCACGATGATCGAACTGCCCAGGGCCGCGCTCACCGCGGGCCGGATCGCCGAGGAGGCGGAGTTCTTCTCCTTCGGCACCAACGACCTCACCCAGACCGTGTGGGGCTTCTCCCGCGACGACGTCGAGGCGGCCTTCTTCTCCGCCTACCTCGACAAGGGCGTCTTCACGGCCTCCCCGTTCGAGACGATCGACCGTGACGGTGTGGGCCGCCTGGTGCGGATCGCGGTCGACGAGGGTCGCGCCGCCCGTCCCGACCTGACGATCGGGGTGTGCGGCGAGCACGGCGGCGACCCGGAGTCCGTGCACTTCTTCCACGCGGCGGGGCTCGACTACGTCTCCTGCTCCCCGTTCCGCGTCCCCGTGGCCCGCCTGGAGGCCGGCCGGGCCACCCTGATCGGGACCAACGGCACTCGTGCGGCATCGCGGTCAGCGGGACAGTGAGAGACAGGAGCGGCACCGATCCCCCGCGGTGTCGCTCCGCCCCGTACCCGAGAGACGCCCGTCCCACGAAAGCGCCGCCCTGCCCCTCCTGTCCGGGGGCGGGGCGGTCGGGTGCCGCGTCAAGGGTGCCGCGTCAACGGTGCGGGACGACGGCCACCGGAGCCCTTGAGCGCCGTACGACCGCATAGGTCACGGGACCGATGTGCGGGGCCAACGGGGTTCGGCGGATGCGGCGGCCCACGACCACCAGGCAGGCGTCGGCGGAGGCGTCCACCAGATGCGCGCCGGCGCGGCCGACCACGGCCTCCTCGGTCACCCGCACGCCCGGGAACTTCTCCCGCCAGGGAGCGAGTACGGCGGACGACTCCTGCTCGTCCTCTGCCTTTGACGGCCCCTGCTCGGCCCCGGTCTCTCCTCTGTCTCCGTACGGCGACGTGCCGTGTCCGTGGACGACGCGCAACCCCGTCGCACGCCGTGCCGCCGCTTCGAAGGCGAACGCGACGACCGTGTCGTGGGGATCGTCGAGGTCCAGCCCCAGCACGACGTCCCGGTCGGCGGTCGTCCCGATACCGGGGGCGTCGGTCCGGTACTCACCCGCTGCCTCGGCGCGGACGAGGACGACCGGTCGTCCGGCCCGCGCCACCACGGCCGCCGCGACCGAGCCGAGCAGGAACCCGGCGGCCCTGCCCAGTCCCCGTGACCCGAGCACCAGCACCTCGCTGTCCTCGGCCACCGCGACCAGGGCCGACGCGGGGTGCCCGGGGATCCGCTCGGCCTCGACCCGCAGACCGGGGTAGCGGTGGGCCAGTCGGGTGACCGACTCGCGCAGCAGCGCGGCGGAGCGGTCGGCGCCGGGCGGAGCGATGCGTTCGCCGGCGAAGGGCACGTAGCTGTGCGGGGGAAGGTCGTCGGCGTGCACGACCCGGAGGGGCAGGGAGTACATCCGGGCCTCACGTGCGGCCCAGTCGGCGGCGGCGCGGCTCTCCGACGATCCGTCCAGTCCGGCGGCGATGAAACGGGACGGTGACATGGGCAGGTCTCCTTGCGTCTCCACGGTCACGCGGCGGGTACGACGACCACCGGGCAGTGCGCGTGGCGCAGCAGGACGGGGGCGACCTGCGTGTGGGGCGGGGCGACGGCGGACGTCCGGTGGTGCGAGCCGACGACCACCAGACCGGCCTCACGGGTCGACGCCAGCAACGCCTCCGGCGCGCTCGTCCGCACCGTGACGGCTTCCACCGTGACATCGGCGTACCGCTCCCGCAGCGCGGCGAGGGCGAAACGCGGGACGGCCTCCTGCACCCGCTCGTGCGAGGTGGCCGGGTCCCGTCGTGGGCCCTGTGTGCCCACGAGCGGCGGCAGTGCGGGTGTGACGCGGCGGTGGGGCCAGGAGTGCAGGACACGCAGCCGGGTGCCGCGTCGCCGGGCCTCCTCGAAGGCGTAGACGGCGGCCCGCTCGTCCCTGTCGTCCTCCAGGCCGAGCACCACCTCACGCCCGCTGTCGCACGGGTGGTCCCCGCGTACGACGAGCAGAGGGCCGCGCGCACGTCGGGCCAGCCGCAGGCCCACCGACCCGAGGACCAGGCCGGCGACGCGCCCCATGCCCCGGGAGCCCACGACGGTGAGCGCCGCGTCGGCGCCCTCCCGCGCCAGCGCCCGTACCGCGCCGCCCTCGGCCGCGACGGTCCGCACCGGGAGGCCGGGGTGCCGCGCGCGGACGCGTGAGACGGCGGCGGCCAGGATCGGCACCGTCTCGGCGCGGTCCGCGGCGGCGCACACCAGCCGCAGCTGGGCGTCACGGCGGATCGCTTCCCCGGCTGCCCAGTCCAGGGCCCGGGTGGAGGACAGGGTGCCGTCCACTCCGACGACGACGTGGTGGTGGGTCATGGCTCGGCTTCTCTCTCGACAGGCTGTGACCGGGGAGCACCGGACGGTGGCTCTCACCCACGATGTTCGCCGTGGTCCACCTCGGGGGGCAGGAGCCGGGAGAACCCGGCGGTGTGCCGAACGGCCCCTGTCCGCAGGGACGTTCGGGCCGTGGCGCGGGGTCGCGACGTGCGGGGTGCCGGGTGGGACGGGCCGAGCGGGCCATGCGGGATCCGCGGTGGGTACCGAACGGCCCTACCGCGGATCGCACGGGTTGGCTTGTCTTTCTCCATGGACGGCAACCACACGAGGTCCTCCCCGTACCGCACGGCGCGGGCGGCCGACGGCAGCACGGTCGTGACGCTGCACGGCGAGCTCGACCTGCTGGCGGTACCGGCCCTCTCGGCGACCCTGGACGCCCTGACCGCCGTGTCCCGTCCCGACCTGGTGCTGGATCTGCGTTGCGTGACCTTCGTCGACTGCTCCGGTCTCGGTGTCCTGTGCCGGGCGAAGAGCCGGATCCGGGCCCGGCACGGCCGGCTGCGGCTGGTCACGCGCGCGAGCGCCTTCCGGCGGCTGCTGCGGTGCACGGGGCTGAGCGACGCCTTCGAGGTGCACCCGGACCTGCCCGAGGTGCTCGGCGACGAGGTGCCGGTGCAGCGGGCCACGGCCTCACGCGGGTGAGACCGTGGCCCGGCGGCGTCAGGCCCAGTGCCAGTCGGCGATCTCCGGCAGATCGGTCCCGTGCTCGCGGATCCAGGCGTGGTGACGGGTCCGTGCGTCCGCCATCTGCTGGCGTACGGCGGCGGCGCGGACGGCGAGCCCGGGGACGCGGTCGATGACGTCCATGACGAGGCGGTAGCGGTCGAGGTCGTTGCGGACGACCATGTCGAACGGGGTGGTCGTCGTCCCGGACTCCTTGTAGCCGCGGACGTGTGTGTTGGCGTGGCCCGCGCGGCGGTAGGCGAGGCGGTGGATGAGCCATGGGTAGCCGTGGTAGGCGAAGATCACCGGCTTGTCCGTGGTGAAGAGGCCGTCGTACTCGAAGTCGGTCATGCCGTGCGGGTGCTCCTCGCGGGGCAGCAGCCGGGTCATGTCCACGACGTTGACCACCCGCACGGCGAGCTGGGGCAGATGGCGGCGCAGCAGCTGTGCGGCGGCCAGGACCTCCTGGGTGGGCACGTCGCCGGCGCAGGCGAGCACGACGTCCGGTTCGCCGCCGTTCTCGCTGCCCGCCCAGTCCCAGATCCCGGCGCCGCGCGCGCAGTGGGCGCGGGCCTCGTCCATCGACAGCCAGTCGAAGCAGGGCTGTTTGCCGGCCACGATCACGTTGACGTAGTCCCGGCTGCGCAGGGCGTGGTCCGCCACCGACAGCAGCGTGTTGGCGTCCGGCGGCAGGTAGACGCGGACGACCTCGGGGCTCTTGTTGAGGACGTGGTCGACGAAGCCGGGGTCCTGGTGGGAGAAGCCGTTGTGGTCCTGGCGCCAGACGTGCGAGGTGAGCAGGTAGTTGAGGGAGGCGATGGGGGCCCGCCAGGGCAACTCCCGTGATGTCCTGAGCCACTTGATGTGCTGGTTGACCATGGAGTCGACGATGTGCACGAACGCCTCGTAGCAGGAGAAGAGTCCGTGCCGGCCGGTGAGGAGGTAGCCCTCCAGCCAGCCCTGGCAGAGGTGTTCGGAGAGGATCTCCAGGACCCGGCCGTGCCGGTCGAGGTGTTCGTCGACCGGCAGGTGCTCGGCCTGCCAGGCCTTTCCGCTGGCGTCGAAGACAGCCTGCAGGCGGTTGGAGGCGGTCTCGTCCGGTCCGACGACGCGGAAGTCCCGGCGCAGGCGGGTGTCCTTCATGACCTGGGCCAGGAGATCGCCGAGGACCCGGGTCGGCTCGTGGAGCGTCGTGCCCGGCTTCTCGACCGGTACGGCGAAGTCGTCCAGGGAGCGGACGGGCAGGTCGCGGACGAGGAGTCCGCCGTTGGCGTGCGGGGTGGCGCCCAGTCGCCGGGTGCCGGAGGGGACGCAGGCCAGCACGTCGTCGACCGGGCGGCCGTCGGGGCCGAACAGCTCGTGCGGCCGGTACGAGCGCAGCCATGCCTCCAGTTGGCGCAGGTGCTCGGGGTTCTCCCGTACGCCGGCGAGCGGGACCTGGTGGGCACGCCAGGTGCCCTCGACGGGTTGCCCGTCGACCTCGGCGGGGCCGGTCCAGCCCTTGGGGGTGCGCAGCACGATCATGGGCCAGCGCACGCGTTCGGCGACGCCGTCCTCGCGGGCGGTGCGTCGCATCAGCTCGATGCTGTCCAGCGCCTCGTCGAAGGCGCGCGCCAGGGCGCGGTGGACGGTGGCCGGGTCGTCCCCGGTGACGTGCAGGGGGGCGTGGCCGTAGCCGCGCAGGAGGGCGTCGAGTTCGGCCTGCGGGAGACGGGAGAGCACCGTCGGGTTGGCGATCTTGTAGCCGTTGAGGTGCAGGATGGGCAGCACGGCCCCGTCGTGGACCGGGTCGAGGAACTTGTTGGAGTGCCAGGAGGCGGCCAGGGGGCCGGTCTCCGCCTCGCCGTCGCCGATGACACAGGCCACCAGCAGGTCGGGGTTGTCGAACGCGGCGCCGTAGGCGTGGGCGAGGGAGTAGCCGAGCTCACCGCCCTCGTGGATCGAGCCCGGGACCTCGGGCGCCACGTGGCTCGGCACCCCGCCCGGGAAGGAGAACTGCCGGAAGAGCCGTTCCATGCCGGGCGCGTCGCGGGTGACGTCGGGATAGGTCTCGCTGTAACTGCCGTCCAGCCAGGAGCCGGCCAGGACGGACGGCCCGCCGTGGCCGGGGCCCCAGACACACAGGGCGTCGAGGTCGCGCGCCTTGATCACCCGGTTGAGGTGGGTGTACACGAGGTTGAGGCCCGGCGAGGTGCCCCAGTGCCCGAGCAGCCGCGGCTTGATGTGCTCCGGGAGCAGCGGTTCGGTCAGCAGCGGGTTGGCCATCAGGTAGATCTGTCCGGCCGCGAGGTAGTTGGCGGCCCGCCAGTGGGCGTCCAGGGTGCGCAGCTCGTCGTCGGAAAGTACGGTGACGTTCTGGTGTTCGACCTGGGTCATGGGTGACTCCGGAACTCATCGACGGGGTCGTCGGGCGGTGGAGGACGGCATGGCCGGCAAGAAGGCGACCAAGGTGTCGCGTGTGTCGCGTGCGGCGTACGAGCAGGAACTGCTGCGCCTGCAGACGGAGTTGGTGAAACTCCAGGAGTGGGTGCGGGCCGAGGGCGCCCGGCTGGTCGTGGTCTTCGAGGGGCGGGACGCGGCGGGCAAGGGCGGCACGATCAAGCGGGTCGCCGAGCACCTCAACCCCCGTGTCGCCCGGATCGCCGCGCTCCCCAAGCCGACGGAACGCGAGCGCACCCAGTGGTACTTCCAGCGGTACGTCGAGCAGTTGCCGGCCGCCGGGGAGATCGTGCTGTTCGACCGGTCCTGGTACAACCGGGCCGGTGTGGAGCACGTCATGGGCTTCTGCACACAGGAGGAGTATCAGCTTTTTCTCCGCCAATGCCCCATTTTCGAGCGCATGTTGATCGAGGACGGGATCCTGCTGCGCAAGTACTGGTTCTCGGTCAGCGACACCGAGCAGCAGGACCGCTTCCGACGGCGTGTGGAGGACCCGCTGCGGCGCTGGAAGCTGTCGCCGATGGACCTGGAGTCGCTCACCCGCTGGGAGGCGTACTCGCGCGCCAAGGACACGATGCTGGTGCACACCGACATCACCGAGGCGCCGTGGTACGTCGTGGAGAGCGACGACAAACGCCGGGCCCGGCTGAACATGATCGCCCATCTGCTGGCGTCCGTGCCCTACCGCGAGGTGCCGCCCCCGGTGATCGAACTGCCGGAGCGCCCGCCGTCGACCGGCTACGAGCGTCCGCCGCGTGATCTGCAGACCTACGTCCCCGATCACGCGGCGGGTCTCTGAACAGCCGGTCACCCTGCTCACTCCGGCTCGGGCACGATCACGACCGGGCAGGCGGAGTGGTGCAGCACGCCGTGCGTCACCCGGCCCAGCTGGAGCCCGAAGTGCCGCTGCCTGCGCCTGGCCCCGATGACGAGCAGGTCGGCGTCGCGGGAGGCGTCCGACAGCACGGTCCGGGCATGGCCCTCGGCGGTACGGCGGCGCAGCCGGACGTCGTCGGGGGCCTTCTCGAGGGCGGCCTCGAGCCCCTCGACGGCCCGCTCCTCGTGCAGCCGGTCCAGGTCCCCGGTCAGCAACGGGTGGTCGGCGGTCTCGTGCACGGGGCACCGCCAGGCCCGTACGGCCTCGACCTCGGCGCCGCGCCGCCGGCCCTCCTCGAAGGCGAACCGGACCGCCGCCGAGGACGTCGGCCGCTCCCCGACACCGACGACGATCCGGCCGTGCGTGGCGGGCAGGGCCCGGTTGTCGTGGCTGCCGCGGACCACGACCATCGGGCAGTGGGCGTGCGCGGCCACCGTCAGGCTCACCGAGCCCAGGAGGGCCTCGGCGAGGCTGCTGCGGCCCCGGCTGCCGGTCACCAGCAGGGAGGCGGTGCGGCTCTCCCGGAGCAGCGTGTACTCGGGTTCCTCGGGCAGCACCTCGGTGGTGATCTTCACCTCCGGGTGGCGGAGGCCGGCCCGCTGGGCGGCGCTCTCCACGATCACCTCGGGCCGCTCCCCCTCGGACGTCTCGCTCACGTCCTCGGCCACGTGAGCGCCCTCGTAGCGCTCCCACAGCGAGGCGTACACCAGCCGCAGCGGCGCCCCGCGCAGCGCGGCCTCGTCGGCGGCCCAGTCCACGGCCCTGAGGCTCGACTCGGAGCCGTCCACGCCGACGACGACCGGCAGGTCCCGCTTCATCCCGCTCACCGTCCCGTACTCATGTCGAACACGATCCGGGCCTTGACCTGGCCGCGCAGCACCTCGTCGATGGAGTCGTTGACGGAGGCCAGCGGACGGGTCTCGCTGATGACCCTGGTCCGGCCGGCCGCGTGCAGCTGGAAGACCTCGGCGAGGTCCTGCCGGGTGCCCACGATCGAGCCGATCACACTTGTGCCGTTCAGGACGGTGTCGAAGATCGGGATCTGGACGGTGCCATGGGCGGGCAGGGCGACCATGACGAGCTTGCCGCCGCGCCTGAGGCCCGTGTTGACGGCCGCGAAGGCCGCGTCGTTCACGGCGAGGGCGATGGCCGCGTGGGCGCCGCCGTGCCGCTTGAGCACCTCGCCCACGTCCTCCTTGCGGGCGTCGACGACGAGGTCGGCACCGAGTTCGGCGGCCAGTTCGAGCTTCTCGTCGGTGACGTCGATCGCGGCGACGGTCGCTCCGGCGATCTTGGCGTACTGCACGGCGAGGTGGCCGAGTCCGCCGACCCCGGAGATCGCGACCAGCTGAGAGGGTCGCACGTCGGCGACCTTGAGCGCCTTGTACGTGGTCACGCCGGCGCACGTGAGCGGTGCCGCGTCGACCGCGGTGACGCCGTCCGGCACGGGCTGGGCGAAGTCGGCCCAGGCCAGCATCTTCTCGGCGTACCCGCCGTCGCAGCCGTAGCCGGTGTTGATCTGCTGCTCGCACAGCGTCTCCCAGCCGGACAGGCAGTGCTCGCACCGCCCGCAGGCCCTGCCGAGCCAGGGCACGGCCACACGCTGGCCGAGGCGGAGGTGGGTGACGCCGTCACCGAGCTTCTCGACCAGGCCGACGCCCTCGTGACCGGGGACGAACGGCGGGCTCGGCTTGACGGGCCAGTCGCCGTGGGCGGCGTGGATGTCGGTGTGGCACAGCCCGGACGCCTCGACACGGATGCGGACCTGGCCGGGGCCGGGCTCGGGGTCGGGGCGGTCCTCGATGACCAGGGGCTCGCCGAAGGCTCGGACGACCGCTGCCTTCATGGGTTCAACTCCTCGGTTGGTGGCGTCAGTTGTGCGGGACGACGGCGACGGGGGCGGTGCTGTGGTGCAGGACCGCGTGGGTGACGGGGCCGATGTGGGCGCCGAAGGGGTTGCGGCGGATCCGGCGGCCCACGACGACCAGGGAGGCCTCGCGGGACGCGTCGACGAGGTGGTTGCCGGGGGTGCCGTAGTGCGACTCCTCGGTGACCTCGACGTTCGGGTGCTTCTCGCGCCACGGGCGCAGGACCTCGGCCAGGAAGGTGGTCTCGCGTCGGGCGAGGGCACCGTGGAGTTCCAGATCGACGGAGAGGCCGTACGCGTAGTAGGGCGGCGGGTTCCAGCCGTGCACGACACGCAGGGAGGTGTTCCGGCGGGCGGCCGCCGCGAACGCGAACTCGATCAGTTCCTCGTCGGGGCTCTCGATGTCGAGGCCGAGGACGACGGGCCGGAACGGTGTCGCCGCGGACGGGATGCCGGCCGGGTCCATCTCGTGCTCGTCCGAGGCCAGTTCGGCGGCGCGGACCAGGACCGTCGGCCGTTCGGCGTGCGCCACGACCGCCAGCCCGACCGAGCCGACCATGAATCCGCCGATGCCGCTCAGTCCGCGGGAGCCCAGGACCAGCAGTTCGGCGTCCTTCGCCTCGTCGACCAGCACCTCGGAGGGGCGACCGGAGACGTGCTCGGTGACGACCTCCAGCCCGGGGTGGCGCAGGCGGATGCCCTCGGCCGCCTCGCGGGGGACGCGCTCGGTCCAGTGCTGCTGCGTCTCCGTGCCGAGCAGCGGTGCCTGCGCCATGGGTGCCGGGACGGGCTCCCAGACATGGACCAGCTTCAGCGGCACACCGAGCAGCTGGGCCTCACGGGCCGCCCACTCGGCCGCCGAGCGGCTCTCACGCGAGCCGTCGAGGCCGACGGTGACGGTGCGGTTCATGATCTCCACCTTTGGGGTCGGGGTACTGATCGGAGGGGTGGCGCAAGGGCTTCGGGGTCCCGGTTCGAGCTTCGTCCGCCGGGGCGGTTCCCGGCAGGGGCCGCAGGTCCCTCGGGTGGGCCGACCGGCCCTGCCCGGGGGCATGGTGGAGCCGCGGGCCCACCCTCGGGCCCGCGGCCCCTCCTGCGGTCAACGCAGCCAGGGGCTGCGGCGCACCAGCGGGAGTCCGGCCCAGAACCTGCCCAGGCCGAGGGTGTTGCCGGCGGCCGTGGCGGCGAGCACCACCATGACGACGGCGTAGACGAGGTGGTACTCCGCGAACGGGTTCGTCGACATGCTCGGCGAGCCGTCGGACAGGTGCTGCGCGGGCGGCCATTCGGCGATCCACATCAGCGCCATCATCACCGTGCCGGCGACGGCCGCGAGCCGCAGCGCCACACCGGCGGTGAGGGCGACTCCGATGCCGAGGAGACCGAGCATGAAAAGCCAGTCGGCCCAGGCGTCCCCCGCCCAGGAGTGGAAGGTGGACTCCATGGGCCCGACGGCCACGGAGCCGAGGAAGCCCTTGGTCGGCGAGCCGCCGTCGATCCAGCCCTTGCCGGACTGGGTGGCGTAGCCGAGGCCGAAGGTCTTGTCGAGGAACGCCCACAGGAAGACGAATCCGGTGAGCAGACGCAGGGAGGCGAGGGCGTAGGCCGCCACCACGTGCGTTCCGGTCGCCTCCGCGAGGGCGGGCTCGGTCGGCGAGGCGGTCCGGCCCGCGCGGAAGGACGGCAGGTGGAGGCCCGGCCTCCGGTGAGGGTGCTCGTGCACGGCCATGATGGGCTTCCCTTCGGGAACGGTGGGGACCTTGTGTGTTGCCTTCACTCTCGTCGCGTCAGGCCCGCCGCGCCGGATGCCGAAGGTCTGCGGCCGGTGGGCTGAACGTCCCTGCGCACAAGGCCTGTTGGGCGCCGGGGCCGGAGCCGGATCAGTAGGCGCGCACGCCGTGCGTCCTGAACCGTTCGCGGACCCGTTCGGTCAGGTCGGCGTCCGGGCAGGGGGTGTCGCGGAGCGGGAACGGCAGCCCGAGGGCCTCGTACTTGGCGGCGCCGAGCCTGTGGAACGGCAGGACGTCCACGCGGTCGACCGCGCCGAGGCCGGCCACGAAGCGGGCGAGGCCCTCGACGGATTCCGGTTCGTCCGTCCAGCCGGGCACCAGGACGTATCTGATCCACATCGGGACGCCGAGCCGGTCGAGGCGGGTGGCGAAGTTCAGGGTGGGGCGCAGTTCGCCGCCCGTGAGCCGCCGGTAGGTGGTGACGTCGAAGGACTTGATGTCCAACAGGACCAGATCGGTGACGGCCAGGAGTTCGTCGGTGGCGCGGGCGCCGAGGAAACCCGAGGTGTCGAGGGCGGTGTGGAGCCCCAGCTCCTTGCAGCGGCGCAGGACCTCACCGGTGAAACCGGACTGGAGGAGGGGTTCGCCGCCCGTGAGGGTGACCCCGCCGCCCGCCGTGGTGAGGAACGCGTGGTACTTCTCGATCTCCGCCATCACCTCGTCGACCGTGGTCTCCTTCCCGTCGCGCATGTGCCAGGTGTCGGGGTTGGCGCAGTACAGACAGCGCAGCGGACAGCCGGCGACGAAGAGGACGAAGCGGGTCCCGGGACCGTCCACGCCGGTGGACAGGTCCCAGGAGTGGATCCGGCCCGTGGGCGAGTGCATCCGGCTCACATCGACCCGTGGAAGGTGCGGCTGATCACGTCGAGCTGCTGCTCGCGGGTGAGCCGCACGAAGTTGACGGCGTATCCGGAGACGCGGACGGTCAGGTCGGGGTACTTCTCCGGGTGCTCCATCGCGTCCTGGAGCGTGGCGCGGTCCAGCACGTTGACGTTCATGTGGAAGCCGCCCGCGGCCGTGTAGGCGTCGAGGATGCCGACGAGATGGCCCGCGCGCTCGTCGGGACGGTGGCCGAGTCCCTCCGGGGTGATGGTCGTCGTCAGCGAGATGCCGTCGCGGGCCTGCTCGTACGGCAGCTTCGCCACCGAGAGGGCCGAGGCGGCGACCCCGTGCCGGTCGCGGCCGTTCATGGGGTTGGCGCCGGGCGCGAAGGGCTGTCCGGCGCGGCGGCCGTCGGGGGTGTTGCCGGTGTGTTTGCCGTAGACCACGTTGGAGGTGATGGTGAGGACCGACTGGGTGTGTTCGGCGTTCCGGTAGGTGGGGTGCGCGCGCACCTTCGCCATGAACGACTCGACCAGGTGGACGGCGATGTCGTCGGCGCGGTCGTCGTTGTTGCCGAAGGTCGGGAAGTCCCCCTCGGTACGGAAGTCGACGGCCAGGCCGGTGGCGTCCCGGAACACCTTCACCCGTGCGTACTTGACGGCCGACAGGCTGTCCACGGCGACCGACAGCCCCGCGATGCCGCAGGCCATGAAGCGGTGCACCGGGTGGTCGTGCAGCGCCATCTCGATGCTTTCGTAGGCGTACTTGTCGTGCATGTAGTGGATGACGTTGAGCGCGTCGACGTACGTCGCGGCAAGCCAGTCCAGGACGCGGTCGTACGCCGCGGAGAGCTCCTCGTGGTCCAGGTACTCCCCGGTGAGCGGGGGCATGGCAGGGGCGACCTGCTCGGAGGTCATCTCGTCCCGGCCGCCGTTGACCGCGTACAGCAGTGCCTTGGCGAGGTTCACCCGGGCGCCGAAGAACTGCATCTGCCGGCCCACGGTCATGGCGGAGACACAGCAGGCGATCGCCGTGTCGTCCCCGGTGCGGGGGCGCGTCAGCTCGTCGGACTCGTACTGGACGGCGCTGGTGTCGATGGAGACCTGGGCGCAGAACCGCTTGAAGCCCTCGGGCAGCCGCGGCGACCACAGCACCGTGAGGTTCGGCTCGGGGGCGGGGCCCAGGTTGTACAGCGTCTGCAGGAAGCGGAAGGAGGTGCGGGTGACCAGCGGGCGTCCGTCGGCGCCGATGCCGCCGATGGACTCCGTCACCCAGGTGGGGTCGCCGGAGAAGAGGGCGTCGTACTCGGGGGTGCGCAGGAACCGTACGATCCGCAGCTTGATGACGAAGTCGTCGATCAGCTCCTGGGCGCGGGTCTCGTCGAGCACTCCGTCGGTCAGGTCCCGCTGGAGGTAGACGTCGAGGAAGGTCGAGGTGCGGCCCAGCGACATCGCGGCGCCGTTCTGTTCCTTCACGGCGGCGAGGTAGCCGAGGTAGAGCCACTGCACGGCCTCGTGGGCGGTGGCCGCGGGGCGGGAGACGTCGCAGCCGTAGCCGGCGGCCATCCGGGTCAGCGCGCCCAACGCCCGGATCTGCTCGGCGAGTTCCTCCCGGTCCCGGATGACGTCGGCGGTGGAGGGCCGGGCGTCCAGCAGGGCCCGCTCGGCCTTCTTGGCCTCGGTCAGCCGGTCCGTGCCGTAGAGCGCCACGCGACGGTAGTCGCCGATGATCCGGCCCCGTCCGTAGGAGTCCGGGAGCCCGGTGATGATGCCCGCCCTGCGGGCGGCCCGCATCTCGGGGGTGTAGGCGTCGAAGACACCGTCGTTGTGGGTCTTGCGGTAGGTGCCGAAGACCCGGGTGACGAACGGGTCGGGCTCGTAGCCGTAGGCCCGCAGGCCGTTCTCCACCATCCGCAGCCCGCCGTTCGGCATGATCGCGCGCTTGAGCGGCGCGTCCGTCTGCAGGCCGACGATCAGTTCGCGGTCGCGGTCGATGTACCCGGGCGCGTGCGAGGTGATCGTCGAAGGGGTCGCGGTGTCGACGTCGAGGACGCCACGGCTGCGCTCCTCGGGGAAGAGCGCGACGATCTTCTCCCAGACCGCGCGGGTACGGTCCGTCGGGCCGCTCAGGAAGCCGGCGTCGCCCTCGTACGGGGTGTAGTTGGCCTGGATGAAGTCACGCACGTCGACCTGTTCGCGCCAGTGCGTCCCGGCGAAGTCCCGCCAGGCGTCGCTCGTTCGGCTGCCCACGGTCGTGGTCGCGGTCATCGCCGGTCCTCTCCTCGGTTCGTCGCACCTGCCTGTCCCTCGGATGCTGGTCGCTCGACGCCGGGCGCGGGGAGTGCCGAGGGGCGCACGCGACCGGGCCGTTGGGCCCTTTCTCCGGTGCCGGGCGGCCCGGGACCCGGCGGCGGCGTGCGCTCACTGCGTGGGCAGCCCGGGGCGGATCAGCGTGCCCGAGAGTCCGTGGACGATCTGGTAGGCCGCGTCCAGGGCGCCGATGGCGGCCAGCCCTCCGGTACGGCTGACGAACCGGGCGGCGGCCTCGGCCTTCGGGCCCATGGAACCGTCGGGGAAGCGGCGCCCGCGCAGCTGGTCGGGGGTGGCGTCGAGGAGGGGGCGCTGCTCCGGTGTGCCGTAGCCGTCGTACACGTAGGGCACGTCCGTGAGGATCAGCAGGAAGTCGGCCTTCAGTTCCTCGGCGAGCAGGGCGGCGGTGAGGTCCTTGTCCACGACCGCCTCGACGCCGGTGAGCGCACCGGTGACAGGGTCGGCGGTGACCGGTACGCCACCGCCGCCTCCGCAGATCACCAGCGTGCCGGTGGCGAGGAGTTCACGCACCGTGTCGGTCTCCAGGACGCGTTCGGGGCTCGGGGAGGGTACGACGCGCCGTCGGCCCTCGCCGGCCGGCGCCATGTGCCAGCCGTGCGTGCGGGCGAGGCGGCGGGCGGCGTCCCGCGGATACACCTGGCCCACCGGCTTGGCGGGCCGGTCGAAGGCCGGGTCGTCACGCCGGACGAGGGTGTGGGTCACCAGGGTGGCGATCCGGCGGCGCGGCATGGCGTTGTGCAGGGCGCGGGCCAGCAGGGAGCCGATCATGCCCTGGGTCTGGGCCCCGAGGAGGTGCATCGGGTAGGGCGCGCTCAGCGCGGCGTCCGACTCGCTCTCCCGCGCGAGCAGCCCGAGCTGGGGGCCGTTGCCGTGGGTGACCACGATTTCGTGGTCACGGGCCAGAGCGGCGAGGGCGGTGGCGACCCGGTCCACGTTCGCCTGCTGGACGGCCGCGTCGGGGCGATCGCCCCGGTGCAGCAGGGCGTTGCCGCCGAGGGCGACGACCATACGCATGACTCGGTCCTCCAGGGGCGGCGAGTACGGTCCTGACGGTGTGCGGCCGGTTTTCGGGCCGGCGCCTGCCGCGGCCCGGGCGGCCCGGAGACGGGTGCTCCGGGCCGCCCGGGCCGCCCACGGTCGCTGCCCGGTCGCCGTGTCCCCGGACGGGGGCCGGCCCCTCAGTGGTGTGCCGGCGTCCGCCGGGGCGGGGGCGGGGTGCGGTCCGCCGGGGTCACGGGCGGGTGATCGGGTGTGCGGTGCGCGGGGGTCGCGGGCGAGCGGTCGGATGTGCGGTGTGTCGGGGTGGGGGACGGCCCGCCCGGGGTCCCGTCCGTGTGGGCGGTGGGCTGCCGGTCCCGCCGGCGCCGCAGCCGCCGCACGTACAGCGCGTCCAGCAGGGCGCTCACCACGAACGTGAGCGTCGCGGACACGGCCAGGAGGACGGCGAACAGCCTCCAGAAGTCGGGAGTCAGTGAGGTACCCACGGTTCTCATCCCCCTCGCTCGGGCAGGTCTTCCCATGTCTCCATGGAACAGCGGGGCCCGGGCCGCCACAGGGTGCCGGAAGGCTCGTCCGCCGTGCCGACCGGCCCGGGTGGAGGACCGGACGGCCCATGGCGGGTGGGGGCGGCGCGGCACAGGCTGGGCATGGCAGTTCCGGTAGACCGCCTGGAGGCACGCCATGATCACCACACCCACGCCCAGCATGCTGCGGGCGCTGCCCGCCGAGCACCGGCAGCGGCTGATGCGCGTCGCCCGTGAGGTGGCCTTCCCACAAGGGACACGGCTGTTCGAGGAGGGGAGCCGGGCCGACCGGTTCTGGATCATCCGCACGGGCAGCGTCGAACTCGACATGCGGGTGCCGGGCCGCCGGCCGGCCGTCATCGAGTCGCTCCGGCACAACGAACTCGTCGGCTGGTCCTGGCTGTTCCCCCCGCACGTCTGGCACCTGGGCGCCGAGGCGACGACACCGGTGCGGGCGTACGAGTTCGACGCCACGGCCGTGCGTCTCATGTGCCAGGAGGACCCGGACATGGGCCGGGCCGTCGGCCTGTGGGTAGGAGAGGTGCTCGCCCACCGTCTGCAGGCGGCACGGACCCGGCTGCTGGACCTGTACGCCCCCTACGGAGCCGGCAACGTCGGCTGAGGCCACTCGCCCGCCCTCCCCAGCACGGCCCAGCACGGACTTCGAAGGAGAGATCATGCACGGCACACCGCACGTCGTCGGCGACGTCATGACCCGGACGGTCGTGACAGTCGGCCGTGGGACGGTCTTCAAGGAGATCGTCCGGCTGATGCGGGACAGGCGGATCAGCGCCGTGCCCGTGGTCGAGGCAGGGGGCCGGGTGGTCGGTGTCGTGTCCGAGGCGGACCTGTTGCCCAAGGAGGAGTTCCGCGACAGCGACCCCGACCGGTACACCCAGCTGCGACGCCTGGCGGATCTCGCGAAGGCCGGTGCGGTGACCGCCGAGGAGCTGATGACCTCCCCCGCCCTCACGGTCGGTTCGGGGGAGACGCTCGCCCAGGCGGCCCGCACGATGGCCCGGGCCAGGGTCAAGCGCCTTCCGGTGGTCGACGCGGGCGGGGTGCTGGTGGGCGTCGTCAGCCGCGTGGATCTGCTGAAGGTGTTCCTCCGGACCGACGAGGAGATCGCCGAGGAGGTCCGGCGTGAGGTCGTCGCCTACCTCTTCCCGTCCCCGGACTCCGCGGTCCGGGTGGACGTGCGGGACGGTGTCGTACGACTGGGCGGCCGGGTCCGGGACACCTCGTTGGTACCGGTGGCGGCCCGGCTCGTCCGTGCCGTGGAGGGTGTGGTGTCCGTCGACTTCGACCTGACGCCTCCCGGAACATCGGCCCAGTCGCAGGAGGCGGCCGCGCCCCGATGATTCGCCGGACACAGCGGGACGGGCCGACGCCACTCCTCGTCGGCCCGCCCCGCTGTGTCCGGCGTGCATGTGGCGACGGTCGATGCGGCCCGTCACCGAGGTGCTGGGCCGCATCACTGCCCGCCACCCGGAGGCGAGGGGCTCCGTGACCGAGCCGCGCGTACGAACGAGACCGCGTCCCGGCACTGCGCTCGCCTCTCACCTCCGGCGCACCGGGACCGCGCACACCATCGTCGAGCCGCCCTCCGTCGAGCCCTCGTCGAAGCGGGGCAGCGTGATCACGGCCGTCCCCTCGGCCCGTTCGAGCAGGGTCAGTTCGGGGACGACGCCGCCAGGTCGAGATTCCAGCGGCCTCGCCCGGCCTCCCCCTCCCCCACCGGAAGCCCAGCGAGCCGCCTGGGACCCGGTTCGCCGGAACCCGGTCCAGGAGGGCGATCCCTCTGGGGTGGACGCCGGTTCACCCGGGTCACGCCACCGCGTTCAACAGGTCGGCCAGTACGTCGGGCCGTTCCAGGGCGATGAAGTGGCCGGCCTGCGGCACCTCGGTGAAGTCGGCGCTCGGGAGCAGTCGCCGATCGGCCTCCCGGTCCGCCGGCCGGGACCAGTCCTTCTCGCCGTAGACGAGGTGGACGGGGGCCTTGACCTCGGGGTAGCGCGCGCGGGCCGCGATGAGGCTGGGCAGGGCCTGGTACACGCCCCGGGCGACGGCCGGGTAGCCGGGGCGGCCTCCGACCCGGAGGAGTTCGTCGACGTAGTCCTCCCGCAGTGCGCTCCTGTCACCGAGGCCGCCCCGGAGGATCTTGCTGAGGGCGGCCCTGGGCTCCACCCCGGCGATCAGCGGGCCCACTCCCGGCGCGAGGACGCCGCCGACCACCAGCCGGGCGAGCAGCGAGGACCGGGCGATGCCGCCGCGGAAGTCGTAGGTGTTGACCGCGACGACGCGCCGTACCCGCTCCGGGAGATCGGCCGCGGTGGTGAGGGCGAGCACGGCCCCCATGGACTCTCCGACCAACGTGACGTCCTGGAGGTCGAGTTCGGCCAGGAGACGCTCCACGCCCGCGCGCATGGCCGGCTCGTCGTACGACGCCCCGGGCACGATCTCGGAGTAGCCCATCCCCGGCAGGTCCAGGGCGTACACGGTGTACCGGTCCGCGAGGGAAGGGATGAGGTGACGGAAGTGCTCGGCCTGGGTGCGCACGGTGTGCAGCAGGACCAGGGGGGCGCCGGAGCCCGCCTTCAGGTAGCGCAGTGTCCCCTCGCGGCCCCGGAGTTCCGCGCGCGGGGCGATGGTGTGGCTCGTGGTCCCCGGGATGTGGATCGTGGGCCCTGACTCCCGTACGGGCATCTCGCCGCTTCCCCTCTCCTACGCGGCCAGCTGGGCGTACAGCCCGGCCAGGTCACCGGACAGGCCCGCCTTGACCTGCCGCGAGATGTCGTCGGCGAGCACCTCGTACGCGCCCGTCTCGACCCCGTCGAGGGCCAGTGCCGCGACGTCACGGGGGTCGGACTTGGGCGCGTCGACGCCGGCCGCCAGATCGGTGTCCACGTACCCCACGTGCAGTCCGGTGACGGAGATGCCGCGCGGCTGGAGCTCCAGGCGCAGGGAGTTGGTCTGCGACCACAGGGCGGCCTTGGAGGCGCTGTAGGAGCCGCCGAGAGCCAGCCAGGAGAGCACGGAGTGGACATTGAGGAGGTGGCCGCCGCCGTTGCGCTGGATGACGGGCGCGAAGGCCCGGGTGAGGAGGAGGGGGCCGTAGAAGTTGGTCTCGAACTCCCGGCGCACGTCGTCGACCGGGGAGTCGAGGAAGGACGCGCCGACCGAGGCACCGGCGTTGTTGATCAGCACGGTGACGTCCTCCGCCCGTGCGGCGGCGGCCGCGACGGAAGCGGGGTCGGTGACCTCCAGCGCCACGGGGACCGCGTCGGGGTGCGTCACGGTGCGCGGGTCGCGGGCCGTGGCGTAGACCTTGCCGGCACCGCGCGCGAACAGCTCCTCCACCAGCGCCTTGCCTATGCCACGGCTGCCGCCGGTGACGAAGACGTGTGCGCCCTTCAATGCGGTCATGACTACCTCCGAAGAATGGGAAACCGATCGGTTTCCCTCACCGTAAACCGATCGGTTTCCAGGCGCAAGGCCGGGGGCCGATCCGCCACGGGTGCGCAGACCCCCACTGGAAACCGATCAGTTTTCATTCGGCGTGAATCGCGTTAGCCTCGCGGTATGACCACCGAGGCGAAGCCCAGTCCCCGGGAGCGGCTGCTCAGCGCGGCGGCCACCCTCACCTACCGAGAGGGCGTCGGCATCGGCGTCGAGGCCCTGTGCAGGGCGGCGGGGGTGTCGAAGCGCTCCATGTACCAGCTGTTCGAGAGCAAGGACGACCTGCTGGCGGCGAGCCTGGAGCAGCGCACCGCCCACTACGTGGCGGCGCTCCTGCCCGCGGCGGAGGACGACCGGCCGCCCCGGGAACGGATCCTGCACGTCTTCCGGCAGATGGAAGCGCAGTCGGGAACGCCCGAGTTCCACGGCTGCCCCTACCTGGCAGCCCAGATCGAGCTGAAGGACCAGAACCATCCCGCCAGCCGTGTCGCCCGGCAGGTCAAGCAGAACCTGACCGGCTTCTTCCGCACCGAGGCCGAGCGGGGCGGGGCGAAGGACCCCGACCTGCTGGCCCGGCAGCTCAGCCTGGTCTTCGACGGCGCCGGCGCCCGCGCGGGCATCGGAGCGGACACTCTCACGGGCCTCGTCGAGCCCACGGTGACCACGCTGCTCGACGCGGCGGGCATGCGCTGACCGCGTCACCTCCGGGTCTCCCGCGAGACCGGGCCCCGGGGGCCGAGAGGGCTGTCGGTCGCGGCAACTATGCTCCCGCCCATGAACGAGGACGACAGAGGCCCCGTCAGACGAGTCGTCGACGGGCGCTTCGAGTTGGAGACCCGCCTCGGCGGGGGCGGGATGGGGACGGTCTGGCGGGCCCGGGACCTGGTGCTGCACCGGCTCGTGGCGGTCAAGGAGGTCCGCCCGCCCGACCGGGACCTCGCCGAGTACGACCCGGACGGCGCGCGGACGCTACGGGAACGGGTGCTGCGCGAGGCCAGGGCACTGGCCCGCATCGACCATCCGAACGTCGTCACCATCCACCACATCGTCGACGGCGGCGACGGCACCTACCCGTGGATCGTGATGGAACTGGTCAGCGGCGGCTCGCTGGCCGACCGGCTGACCCAGGGCCCGATGCCGCCGGCCGAGGCCGCGCGGATCGGCCGGCAGGTGCTGGGCGCACTGACCGCCGCGCACGACGCCGGGATCCAGCACCGTGACGTCAAGCCGGCCAACGTCCTGCTGCGCCCCGACGGGCGCCCCGTCCTGACCGACTTCGGTATCGCCGCGATCCGCGAGACGAGCGGTCTCACCGCCACCGGCTCCGTCATCGGCACGCCCGACTTCATGGCACCGGAACGCATATCGGGGCACGAGGGCGGATCCGCCTCCGACCTGTGGTCGCTGGCGATGATGCTGTACGCCGCCGTGGAGGGACACCACCCGCTGCGCCGGGGCTCCACCCTGGCCACGCTCGCGGCGGTCCTCAACGACGACGTGGCGCCCCCGGTGCGCGCCGGCGCGCTGGGCGACGTCCTGATGAGCGTGCTCGTGCGCGATCCGGCGGCGCGGCCGTCCGCGGCCGTACTGGACGCGCGACTCGCCGAGGTCGAGTCGGGGACGGCCACCGTGCCCGCCACCCCGCCCGTGCGGGACGAACCCACGTCGTATGCGCTGCATCCGCCGACTCCCGGCACCGGGGTCGGGCCGGGAGTTTCCGGCACCACGCGCGTCACCTCCGCGGGCTTCGGTCCGCCGCCCGCCCAGTCACCCCCCGTCCACACACCACCCGTTCACTCACCGCCACACCACTCGCCGCCCGTTCAGCCACCGCTGGGCCACGCCCCGCTGGTCCAGTCGCTGCCGGGCTCGGGGCCGTACCAGCCGACGACCGCGCCCGTGAAGGAGGTACGGCGACAGGGGCCCCGTCTCGCGGTCCTGCTGAGCCTGTCGGGGGTGTCGCTCGCCGGTGTCCTGGTCCTGCTGTGGTGGCTGCTGCCCCTGGACGACGCCCGTGACACGAACGCGAACGCCGGGCCGACCACCTCCACCTCGGCCTCGGAGTCGAAGTCGAAGTCGTCCGCCGCACCGTCCGACGACGCGTCACCGACCGAGGACGACCAGGACACCCAGCAGTCGAGCGACGTGGCAGTCGGCGGCATGCTGACCCCGAACGGCATCCGCACGGCGATCAAGGCGTTCGAGAAGGAGACCGGCCGCGACAGGTACGGGGACTTCTCGGTCTACCCGGACTACGTGTCGGCCCAGCTCATGGTCGAGGGCAGTGACACGAAGTACGACAGCTACACCTACCGCCCGGGGCGGGGCGTGGAGAAGGGCATCATCAAGGGCACGCTCGCCGGTGGCGAACAGCCCGTCAGCCTCGACGACTTCGACTGGGACAAGGTTCCCGCCCTGTTGAAGGAGGCGGAGAAGAAGCTCAACGTTCCCGATCCGGAGAATCGTTATCTGCTGGTCAAGCAGCCCAACGACATCTTCGACACCCCGGCCGGAATGGCCGTGTACCTGAGCGACGAGTACAACCAGTCCGGCTACCTGGAGGCCGACACCGACGGCAAGGTGACCCGGGTGTACCCCGCGGCGGACTGACACGACACCCCGGGGCGTGGGGTCTCCCACGCCCCGGGGTGCCAAGCTTCCGACTGGTGCCATGCTCCTGGCGGGTGCTCGCCCGTCAGTCGCGCTTCGGCATGGGCGCGCCGTCGGCTTCCCTCATCCGCTCGGGCGTCCAGTACTGCCGGACCTTCTCCGGCTCCTGTCGTGTCTCATGGGCCGTGGTGCCGGAGTCCGGCTGCGAGTCGGGGTCCGAGGCGGTGGCCGCGGTGCGCCAGGCGGCCACCGCCACCACGACGGCCGCGACAACGGCGGCGGCCGCCGCCCAACGGCTCGTACCGCTACGACGCATGGCTGCCTCCTGTTCCTGTCAGGTGCTTCAGACGTTTCAGGTACTGAAGGTGCTTCAGGTGCTTCAGGTGACGCCGCCCTGGGCGTCGTACATTCCCTTGACCGCGTCGTCGAAGTAGGCGGCCTCGTTCCAGCCGGTCGAGGTGACGGTGCTCATCACGCCGTTGACCGATCCGAGGCCGTTGGAGTCGTTGAACACACGCAGCCATGGTCCTCCGCTGGACCCGCCGCCGAAGTTGCACTGGAGCTCGATGCCGTTGTCGCTGGCCGCCCGTGTCGTGCCCGTGCAGGCCCACTGGATCTCACCGCTGTCGAAGTTCCCCGGGTAGCCGAGGATGGTGACGGGCTGCGTGCGCGAGAAGTTCCAGCTCATCCCGTGGCCGCCGGTGACATTGACGATCTTGTTGCCGTTGAGGGGCCACGTGGTCACCATGGCCACGTCCCGCCTGAGGTCGCTGCTGTTGATCCAGGCGTTGAACGTGCGCATCTGCTTGGCGGCGAAGGTGCCGAACGGGCGGGCCCCGGAGCGGTAGCGCGGCACATAGACCCAGTTCGTCATCCAGGTGCCGCCGCTGCCGCCGTGGACGCAGTGCCCGGCCGTGACCACCATCTGTTTCGAGTCGCTGTTGAGGGCGCTCGCCGAACACGCGTACGTGCCGCCGTTGCTGGGGTTGGTGAAGAACACCTTGCCCACCGCCGCGGATTCGTTGATGCGCGGGGCCGCCTGGTCGGAACGGGCGGGGGCGGACGGGATCGTGCCCGGTTTCCCGGTGGGGCCGGCCTTCGTGGTGGCGGCGCCGGAGGACGCGGGCGCTCTGTCGAGCGAGACGGCCTTCGCCATCCGCTCCGGTGTCCAGTAGCGCTCCAGCGCGGCGATGTCCTGGGCCGAGTCGACCGGGTCACCGCTCGACAGACGTGCGGTCCGGCCGGCGCTGGTCGCACCGCTCCCGACGGCGGTGGGATCACCGCCGGCGCGCTCGGTCTGGGTGCGGGTCTGCGCCGGGGCGGGGGCCGCCTCGGCTGTCGTTGCCGCACCTATCAGCGCGAGGACGGTGGCCGCGGCCAGCGGGAGTATCGCGTGTCTGAGACTGCGCACGAAGTAGCTCCTTCGAAGATCGTGGGAGGGCGCACTCGGGAGTGAGTGCGTACTTCTGACGGCATGACCGACATGGCCGATCGATGTGCGGGCACAGCGAACCTAGGCCGGGCGAGGACATGCCAAACAGCCTCAGATCAGCCGCTCTGTCCTTGACTCGGGGTAACCCTGCTTATTCGGCCGGTCCGGATTTCCGCTTGCTCTCCGGCGGGGCATGGCCCACGCATGGCGGACCGCTCAGCGGGCCTTGGTGAGGTGCTCGACCCTGAGGCGCCACTCCTGACGTGGTGTCCGGACTCCGGCTTCATCAGAACACTGCGCAGAACGCGCGCCCCGTCGGCGCGGATGCGCGCGGATGCGGAGTCGACAGCGGTCAGGGTGGCCGGTTCGACGTTCGGGAAGTAACCGACGATGTCCGGTTCGGGCTGTTGGTGGAGTGTCAGGTACTCGGGTGGTGGGCGAGCTTCGGACCGACCCGTCGCGGGCACCCGGGCATCCCGCGGATGCCCGGGTGCCCGCCACCGGCCTCACGCCATGTGAAGGGTCGGGCGTCAGCCGCCCAGGGCCGTGAGCACCACGGACCGGGCCTCCTCCTGGACCCGGGCCAGATGGTCCGGGCCGAGGAAGGACTCCCCGTAGATCTTGTAGACGTCCTCCGTGCCCGAGGGGCGGGCCGCGAACCAGGCGTTGGCGGTGGAGACCTTGATGCCGCCGAGGGCGGCTCCGTTGCCGGGGGCCTCGGTGAGGACCGATGTCACCGGGTCACCGGCGAGGGTGTCGGCGGTGACCTGGCGCGGCGACAACTTGGCCAGTAGCGCCTTCTCCTCGCGGGACGCCGGGGCGTCGACGCGCGCGTAGGCGGGGGCGCCGAAGCGGTCGGTCAGCTCGGTGTAGTGCCGCGAGGGGGTCTTGCCGGTGACGGCCGTGATCTCGGAGGCGAGCAGCGCCAGGATGATGCCGTCCTTGTCGGTGGTCCACACCGAGCCGTCGCGGCGCAGGAAGGACGCGCCGGCCGACTCCTCGCCGCCGAAGCCGAGCGTGCCGTCGGACAGTCCGTCCACGAACCACTTGAAGCCGACCGGGACTTCGACCAGCGGGCGGCCGGCGTCCGCCGCAACCCGGTCGATCATGCTGGACGACACCAGGGTCTTGCCGACGCCGGCGCCCGCGGGCCACTGCTGCCGGTGCGAGAAGAGGTACGAGATCGCCACGGCCAGATAGTGGTTGGGGTTCATCAGGCCCCCGTCCGGTGTGACGATGCCGTGCCGGTCGGCGTCGGCGTCGTTGCCGGTGGCGATGTCGAACCGGTCGCGCCGCTCGATGAGGGAGGCCATGGCGTACGGCGAGGAACAGTCCATGCGGATCTTGCCGTCCCAGTCCAGCGTCATGAAGCGCCAGGTGGGGTCGGTGAGCGGGTTGACCACCGTCAGGTCGAGCCCGTGCTGTTCGGCGATGCGGCCCCAGTAGGCGACCGAGGCGCCGCCCAGGGGGTCGGCGCCGATCCGTACGCCGGCGGACCGGATCGCCTCCAGGTCCAGCACCTCGGGGAGGTCCGCCACGTAGGCGCCGAGGAAGTCGTACCGGCCGGTGCCGGGGGCCGCCAGGGCGCGGGCGTACGGGACGCGCCGTACGTCCTTCAGGCCCCCCGCGATGATGTCGTTGGCGCGGTCCTGGATCCAGGAGGTCGCCTCCGAGCCGGCCGGCCCGCCGCTCGGCGGGTTGTACTTGAAGCCGCCGTCGGCGGGCGGGTTGTGCGAGGGCGTGACGACCACGCCGTCGGCGAGGCCGGACGTACGGCCACGGTTGTGGGTGAGGATGGCGAGCGAGACCGCCGGGGTGGGCGTGTAGCCGTCGGTCTGGTCGATGAGGACGGTCACGTCGTTGGCGGCGAACACCTCCAGGGCCGTGATCCGCGCGGGCTCGGACAGGGCGTGGGTGTCGGCGCCGAGGAAGAGGGGGCCGTCCGTGCCCTGGGCGGCGCGGTACTCGCAGATGGCCTGGCTGGTGGCCGCGATGTGATCCTCGTTGAACGCCGCCGCGAGGGACGAGCCGCGGTGTCCCGAGGTGCCGAAGGCCACCCGCTGGCCGGGCTCGGCGGGGTCCGGCCGCAGCGCGTAGTACGCCGTGACCAGACGGGCCACGTCGATGAGGTCCTCGGGCCCGGCGACCTGCCCCGCTCGCGCGTCCTGCATGCCCCGCTCCTCCGCAAAGGTCGACCGTCGAGGACCGTTGAACACGGTCCTCCGAGTACGGTCCTCATTCTCCCCTGCCCGGCCCGCCGTGACGCACGCGCACCGGGCGGCCGTTGTGGCGTGTGTCCCGCGGGTGCGACCATACGGGTCGATGAGCGAAGGGACGCCGACGTGAGGCAAGAGGACCAACGGCCGCCCGCCGCGGCGCTGTTCGACGCGCTGGGTCCCTCCTACGAGAAGGCGTTCGCGCGTGCTCCCGCCCATCTGTCCGCGCTGGACTGGCTGATCGAGCGGCTGCCGCCGGCGGCGCGGACGCTGGACGTGGGCAGCGGCACGGGGCGGCCCACGGCAGCCGCGCTGGTCGAGGCGGGCCACTCCGTGCTGGGCGTCGACGTCTCCCCCGTCATGGTGGAACTCGCCGCCCGTCAGGTCCCCGAAGCCGAGTTCCGGCACGGCGACATCCGGGATCTCCCCCTCGACGCCGACTCGTTCGACGGCGTGTGCGTGTTCTTCTCGCTGCTGCAGATGACGCGCGCCGAGCAGACGGCGCTGACGCGGCGGCTGGCTCTCGCCCTCAGGCCGGGCGGGCATCTGGTGCTGGCCACCGTGCCCGCGGACGTGGAGGACGTCGAGGTGCTCTTCATGGGCCTGCCGGTCCGCGCGACCAGCTTCGCCGAGGAGGGCGTCGTCGGCATGGTGGAGGCGGCGGGGCTGACGGTCCTGTCCCGGCACAGCGCCGTGTTCACGCCGGACCATCCCGGCGCCGGGCCCGAGCCGCATCTGTTCCTGTACTGCCGTCGCGACGAGAACGGGAACTGAAGCGCGGCTGACGCGAGACTGATGTGCGGCTGACGCGCTTCCGGGAGGCTCTCGTTCGGTGTTCGGGCGCGCTCCTACGGTCGCGTCGAAGCCGAGAGCGGCACGAGCATGGTCACCGCGTCCTGCAGTCCGGACGGCCGCGGCAGTTCCTCCGGAGTGCGGCGGCCCCAGCCGGGGCCGCACAGAAGCACGGGGCTCTGTCTGCGCGCGCCGCGGATCCCCCAGCGGGTCGCGGCGATGTGCTGGGCCAGCGCCAGGCCGGCGGTGGCCCGCGACTGGGCCCACAGGGCGACCGCGGCCGGGGCGACACGTCGTACGGCCGCGTCCAGTGCCTCGGCCGGGACCGCTCCGCCGAGCATCAGCACCGGGACGCGCCGCTCCGCCAGCGCGGCGGCGAGCGCCTCCAGAGGCAGCGTGTGGTGCTCGTCGGGGAGACAGGCCAGCAGGACGGGCGCGGCCTCCCCCGCCGGTCCCGGCGTCGAGAGGTACATGTGCCGCAGTGTGGTGGAGATGTGCCAGGACAGCAGGTGCTCGACCTCCACGTACCGGTCGCCGGAGGACTCCCACTTGCGGCCGACCGCCCGCAGGGTGGGCGCCATCACCTCTTCCCACGCCACGGCGAGCCCGTAGGCGCGCACGACGGCCAGAAGTTGTTCCTGGACGGCCGCCGCGTCCAGCCGGACGGCGGCACGGGCCAGCCCTCGGCATTCCTGGCGCACGTCGCCCAGGGGCAGGGCGGAGGCCGGGGGGTGACCACGCCGTACCCGGACGGCCGGGGCAGCGGGTGCGGGAACGCCCACGTCACCGGGTTGCGCGCCCGGGGACACGGGGGTCGCGCGGGGCGCCTCGGCGGCCTGCCCCCTCGCCCGCTCCATGGCGGCGCGGGCGGCCTCCGCCGGAGGCACTCCCGCGGCCGTCAGCCGGCACATCTCCTGGAGCATCGCCACGTCCTCGGGCGACCAGCGGCGCTGGCGGCCCTCGGCCCGTACGGCGGGCCCCAGGCCGTACCGGCGGTCCCAGGAGCGCAGCGTCGTCGGTGACACCCCGAGCCTGCGCGCGAGGAAGCCCGTCGTCACCCCGTGGCGGGGCAGTTCGGCGACCCGCTCGGGCACAGCAGCGAGGGAGCCGGGCGTGGGACGTCCCGCCATGGTTCCTGCCTCCTTCCACACCCTGCGTGAGCCACGAGCCGCCCGAGCCACGAGCCGCCCGAGCCAGGGCCGCCCGAGCCACGGGCCGCCCGCACGGCTTGTCTTCCGGCGGACATGGCCGAACGGATGCGCGCACGGAGTCCGAGTTCACCCCGGAAAGCGGCCCGTGGAACGCAGGTGCCAGCGCCGCTCCGCGTAGGCCAGGTCGTCGCGCCACAGGCGGCCCGCGGCAGCTCGTACGAGCGGTCGCAGCAGCGGCGCCGCCTTGCGGGCCAAGGCGAACCCGGGCCGGTCCGAGGCGGCCACGACGGCCTCCACGACGGCTGTCCGGGGCCGGCCCCGATCGTCGGGAGCGAGCGGTGTCGCATGGGTCTCCACCACCGAGCCCTCGCCCTCGCCCTCGGTGATCCGCATGACGACCGTGCGCGGCTCGGGCGCGGTGAACACCGCCCGCACTGGCACGACGAGTCGCCCGGTGAGCCTGAAGGACACGTCGACCGTGAACCCGTCCTCCTCCCCTGCGGGCGCGTCGACGACGGTCAGATCGACGAAGGAGTACGGGTGGAACCAGGCGCCGTGCCACGGATCCAGCCGGTTGGCGACCACGTCCTCCGGCTCGCAGACGCCGACGCCGACGTAGACCGCCGACAGCGAGGCCGCGCGGTCCGGCCGTACCGGCACCACGGGTGCTTCGAGAGGCGACTCGCCGCCCACGTCGTCCAGGCGTACCCAGACCAGCACACCGTCGTCGTACGCGGGCAGCGGCTCCCAGCCCGCGAACGGGGCGCCGGACAGGGCGAGTCCGTGCCAGTGGCACAGGAGGGTGCCGCAGCGCACCGGGCTGTCCTTCAGCGGCGCGCCCAGATGGGGGCAGACGCCGGGCCCGGCGACCAGACGGCCGTCCGCGGCGCGCCAGACGACGATCTCCCGGCCCGCGATCGTCCGGGCGAGCGGACGGTCGTCCCGGACGTCCCGGGTCGCGCCGACGACGTACCAGTTGCCCGACGGGCGGGCCTGCGCGCGCTTGAGGGCCTCGGCGATCACGGCCGGGCGGGCCTCGCGCCAGGTCGGCCGCTGGCGTTCCCAGGGCACCGGGTCGCGGTTCAGGGACAGGGGATACCGGCGGCGGCCGCGGTCGGGGCGTCGGGGGCTCACGCGACCTCCTCGTGGAGCGGGTGGGGCGGGGCGGTGACGGCGGTCGGCTCATGTCCGGAGGCGGGCGCGGCGGGCACGGTGTCCGGCTGCCGCGGTCCCGGGCGCCGTGCCCCGGCGCGCGCCGCCCGTGCCGCCGCCGCGCGTGCCGCCGTCAGGCGTACGAGTCCGTCGACGGCCACCGCTGCGCGCCGTCGGCGGGGGACCACGGCCCGGCGGTGCAGCACCGCGTAGCCGTCGCGGGCGACGGCGTCCAGGATGCCCCCGTACAGCACGAACGCGGTGCGGATGCAGGGGCGTGAGACGGGGTCGAGCAGGGCGAGGCCCGGGGCCGCCTCGCGGTAGACGCCACGGGTGAGGTCCTCGAAGGCCCGCAGTGCCTCGGTGATCCGCCCGTCGCGCCGGCCGGTGCGGCGGCTCCACGACAGCAGTTCCCGGTCCACTCCGTGCGCGCTCAGCAGATCGGCGGGCAGGTAGAGGCGGCCCCGGTCGAGGTCCTCGCCGACGTCCCGCAGGAAGTTGGTCAGCTGGAAGGCCACCCCGAGGGCGGCCGCGTGCGGGGCGGCCTCCTCGCGCGGGACCACCGTGCCGAGGATCGGCAGCATCTGCAGCCCGATCACGGCGGCGGAGCCGTGCATGTAGGTGCGCAGGTCGTCGTAGGTCGGGTAGTCGGTGACCTCCAGGTCGCTGCGCATGGAGGCCATGAAGTCGCTGAAGTGCCGGTGGTCGATGGCGTACCGGCGGGCCGTGTCGGCGAGCGCGAGGACGACCGGCTCGTTGCCGATGCCGTCGCCGATGCCCTGGCTGTCGGTCCGGGCGTGGGCGTCGGTTCGGGCGTGGGCGTCGCGCAGTCCTCGTTCCAGCCCTTCGTGGAGGAGCGCGAGGTCCGCCGCGCGGTGGTGCGCGGGCGCGTCGGTGTCCAGGGAGTCGACGATGTCGTCGGCCCAGCGGGCGAAGCCGTAGAGCGCGTGCACGGCGGGGCGGCGTTCCACGGGCAGCAGCCGGGTGGCGAGGAAGTAGGTCCTGCCGTGCCGGGCGTTGAGGCGGCGGCAGCGTGTGTAGGCGTCGCGCAGCACCGGGCCGGTGATGCCCGCCGCGTCGAGTTCGCGGGCGGTCATGAGGGGGTTCCTTCCGGTGCGGCCGACGCGGTGCGCCGACGTCTGGGGACGGGGGTCGCGTGTCGGCCGGTGATGCGGGCGGCGGCGAGCTTGCCGGACAGCAGGACTGTCGGCACGCCCACGCCGGGGGTGGTGCCGCAGCCGGCGAGTACGGCGTTGGCGGTGCCGCGTACGAGGTTGCGCGGCCGGAACGGGCCGGTCTGCGCGAAGGTGTGGGCGGCGGAGAAGGGGGTGCCCGCCGCGTGGCCCTGGGCGTGCCAGTCGGCCGGGGTGACGAGCGCCTGCTCCTCGACGGCGTCGGCGAGGCCGTCGAAGCCGCGGCGTTCCAGCTCCCGCAGGATGCTGTCGCGGTAGCGGGGAGCCAGGTCGCCCCATGCGGCGGCGTCCGGTCCGATGTCGGTGTTGGGGCAGGGCGCGAGGATGTAGTGCAGGTGGTGGCCGGGCGGGGCGAGCGTCGGGTCGGTGGCGGTCGGGCGGGTGATCAGCAGGGACGGGTCGCTCATCAGGCTTCCGGTGCGGGTGAGTTCGTCGAAGGTGCGTCGCCACGCGGTGCCGAAGGACAGGGTGTGGTGGGCGAGTTGCGGCCAGGTCCGGTCGGCGCCGGCGTGCAGGACGACGGCCGACGGCGCGTGTCTGATCCGCAGCGGGCGGCGCGGCGGGCGGCCCAGCAGGGCGTAGGCCACGGGCAGATCGGGGGTGAGGACGACGGCGTCGCACGGGATGCGCTCATGTGCGGTGACCACGGCGGTGACGCGGTCGCCGGAGCGTTCCAGCCGGGTGACGTCCCGCCCGAACCGCAGGTCCGCGCCCGCTTCGGCGGCGGCGTCCGCCATGGCCTGCGGCAGGGCGTGCATCCCGCCGCGGGGGAAGTACACGCCGGCCACGGTGTCCATGTAGGCGATCACGGCGTAGGCGGCGAGGGCACGCGCCGGCGGGACGCCCGCGTAGAGCGCCTGGAAGGAGAAGACCCGGCGCAGGCGTTCGTCGCGCAGATGGCGGCCGATGCCGGCGTCCAGCCGTCCGAAGCCGCCGAGCGCGGCTAGCCGCGCGAGGTCCGGGGTGAGCAGCTGGAAGGGGGAGTCGAAGTTGGTGTCGATGAAGCGTCTCATCTGCGCCCGGTACAGCCGCTCCAGCCAGCCGCGCAGCCGCCGGTAGCCCGCGGCCTCCTCGGCGCCCGCGAAGCGTTCGACCTCCGCCTCCATGGCGTCGGCGTCGGTGTGGACGTCGAGGCCGCTGCCGTCGGCGAACAGGGCCCGGTAGGCCGGGTGCAGGGGGATGAGGTCGACGCGGTCGCGCAGGGTCGCGCCGACCGCGGCGAAGGCCTCGTCGGCGAGCTCGGGCATGGTCAGCACGGTGGGGCCGGTGTCGATGCGGTAGCCGCCGCGCTCCAGGCGTCCGGCGCGGCCGCCGGGCAGCGGGTCGCGCTCGACGAGGGTGACCCTGCGGCCGGCTCCGAGCAGGTGCAGGGTGGCCGCCAGGCCGGAGAGTCCGGCGCCGACGACCACCACGTGGTCCGTGCGCCCGGGAACGGTCCTGGTCATCGGGCGGCCCCTTCGACGGCGCCCAGCAGCAGCGAGACCGGCACGCCGTCCAAGGGGCCGTGGGCGGCGGAGGAGGGAGGCGGCGGTGCTGGGGCACCTGCCGTGGTGTGCAGGAGTTCCCGAAGGCGCAGTCGGCCTTCGGCCTCCAGTGGGGCGGACTCCAGGTGACGCAGGCCCTGGGCGACGAGACGCTCGATCTTCGCCTCGACGATGTCGCGCGCGCCGGTGCGGACCAGGACGTCGCGGACCTCGGCGAGACGGTGCTCCGGCAGATCGGCCCGGCCGAGGGAACGCCCCAGTACGGCGAGGGCGTGGCGGTCGTCGGCCGCCTCGGCCCGGGCCTGTGCCACGGCGACCAGGTAGGTGGGCTTGCCGGCCCGGATGTCGCCCCCGGTGGGTTTGCCGACGTGCCGGGGACCGCCGAAGACGTCGCCGAGGTCGTCCCGGAGCTGGAAGGCGATGCCGACGCAGCGGCCGGCCGAGCACAGGGCCCGGGTCCGCGCGGCGTCCGCGCCCGCCAGCGCCGCCCCGAGGGCCAGGGGTCGCTCCACCGAGTACAGGGCGCTCTTCAGGCAGGCGGCGCGGATCGCGCGGGCCAGGGACCTGGAGGAGGTCGCCTGGCCCTGGATGTCCAGGTACTGACCGGCCACCATCTCGGTGCGCATGGTGCTCCACAGCTCGCGCACGGCGTGCTCGGCGGCCGGTGTCGCCCTGGTGGCCGCCACGATGTCGTCCGCCCAGGCCAGGGCCAGATCGCCGGCGAGGATGGCCGCGGCCTCCCCGAAACGCGTCTCCCGCGTCCCGTGGGCCGGCTCCGTGACGTCGGCGTACTGCGCGGCGATGTCGGCGTGCAGGGCGAGTCGGCCGCGGCGCAGCCGGGAGCCGTCCATGACGTCGTCGTGGACCAGCGCGCAGGTCTGGATGAGTTCGAGCGCTGCGCCGATCCGCAGAGCGGCCTCCGTCTCGGCGGCCCCTCCCCCACATGCGCGCAGGGCCCACCAGACGAAGCGCGGCCGCGTGAGCTTGCCTCCGTCCAGGGCGAAGCGTGCCACGCGCTCGGCCAGATCCCCCGCGAAGACCGGGTCGAGCGCGGCGGCCCGCTCGGTGCGCTCCGCCAGCAGACCCTCCAGTACACGTCGTACGGCCCCGGGGACGTCGCGGTCGACGGCCTGCGGCCCGCGGTCGACGGCGTGCGGACCGCACGCGTCGTCCGCCGGCACGGTTGAGGGGTCCTCCTCACCGGATCCGGGCGGTGACGCTGCCGCGGGGTGTTCCTTCGCGTCGCTGGGGCCCATCAGGGTTCCTTCCGTCGCCGGCAACAGCGGTGTCTGCTTCAACGCCTTCCGTGGCAGAGGCGCGCACGGATGCGCCGGAGGAGTGAAAAGGTGCGGCCGGTTCGCGATGAGCACCCGGCGCGCCCGGCGCGCCCGGCGCGCGCGACAGCGCGGCGGGCGCGCCGGCGAAGCGATGTGAAGCGACGCGCACCGCTGCGAAGCGACGCGGTACGACGCAAAGCGCTGCACAGGCGATGCAAGTTGTCTCCCTTCGGTCCGCCCTCGCAGGGTGGAGGAGTCGCAGCGGCCGGCGCGCGAGCCGGTTCGAACGGGACGGGTGCCCCGCAGTCCGTCCGTCACCCCGTGGGACCCGACGGACCACAGCCCGCACAAGGAGCAGACGCCATGACTGCCATGACTGCCATGACCGCGATGACCGCCATGACTGCGCAGCAGGCCACCAGGCACACCCATGACGGCGTACCGCCCCGGACCCCGGCGGACGACTCCCCCGCGGGCGAGGACCTGGCCGCCGGTTTCGTCGCGGGGGACGAGGGCAGCCTGACCGCCGCCTACCACCGGTGGGGCCCCCTGGTGTTCACTCTGGCCCGGCGCTCCCTCGGCGACGCCCGCGAGGCGGAGGACGTCCGGCAGTCGGTCTTCCTCGCCGCCTGGCGCGGACGCGCCGGGTACGCCCCGGAGCGCGGCCCCCTGGGTGCCTGGCTCGTCGGCATCACCCGACGCAAGATCGCCGACGCCCTGGCGGCGCGGACGCGGCGGGCCGAACTCGTGGCGGCGGCCGGGGCGCGCCTGACCGAGGCGCCCGTCAACCCGGACTCGCTGCCCGACGCCGTGCTCGACCGGGTCTTGATCAGCCGGGAGTTCACCCGGATCCCGGCCCCCCAGCGCCTGGTGCTCACCCTCGCCTTCTACGACGACCTGACACAGACGCAGATCGCCGAGGTCACCGGCTGGCCGCTGGGGACCGTCAAGAGCCATGCGCGGCGCGGGCTGCGGCGCCTGAGTCACCGCCTGCGGGAGGAAGGCGTCCCGGGCGTCCCGGACGTCCCGGACGCCTTGGCGTGAAACGGGAGTCGATACGGCCGGCCCGCCCTGCGGCGGGCTCGGCCGACACGGGAATCGATGCGGAATCGACGCGATCGATCTGGAGTTCGGGGACCTGGCGAACCGCTCCCCGTCCGTCGAGCCTGTCGCCGAGGCGGCCCCCGAGGCGGAAAGCTTGCGGAGGGCCACCACGAGGAGGGAGCGGCACGTGCTGGAAGCTGATGTGGCCATTGTCGGCGCGGGGGCGGCCGGACTGTCCCTCGCCCACCGTCTGTCACGACGCGCCCCCGGCGAACCCCGCCTCTCGGTGATCCTGCTGGACGCGCCTCCCGGCCCGCTGCGTCCCCCGAGCCGCACCTGGTGCTTCTGGGAGAACGGGCCCGGCCCGTACGACGCGGCCCTCAGCGCCGTCTGGCGGCGGCTGCGGACGCGCACCCCCGAGGGCCGCGTCCTCCAGCACGACATCGCGCCCCTGACCTACAAGATGCTCCGCTCCGACGACTTCGAGGACCTCGTCACCCGCGAACTGGCCCGCGGCGACGAGGTCCGCCGGCTGGAAGCGGCCGTCGAGACGGTGGACGGCGTCCCCGGGGGAGCCGAGATCCGCGCCCGGTCCGGTCAGGGCACCCCGCTGACCGTCCGCGTCCGCTGGGTCTTCGACTCCCGGCCCCTCGGGAGCCTGCCCCCCGCCCGCACCACCCTGTTGCAGCACTTCCGCGGCTGGTTCGTCCGCGCCCCTCGACCGGTGTTCGACCACGAAACGGTGGAGTTCATGGACTTCCGGGTACCGCAGCCACCGGGCGGGCTCGCCTTCGGCTATGTCCTGCCCACCGACAGCCGCCGGGCGCTGGTGGAGTACACCGAGTTCTCCCGGGCCGTCCTGCCCCGCGACGCCTACGACGCCGCGCTGCGTCGCTACAGCGAGGACGTGCTGGGGCTGCGCGGCTTCGAGGTCGTCGCAACGGAGAGCGGGGTCATCCCGATGACCGACGCGCGTTTCGACCGCCGGACGGGCCCTTCGGTGTTCCGCATCGGTACGGCGGGAGGCGCCACTCGGCCCTCCACCGGCTACACCTTCTCCGCGATCCAGCGGCAGACCCGAGCGATCGCCGCCGCGCTCCGCGCCGGCCGGAACCCCGTGCCTCCCCCGGCCCACACGGCCCGTTCGCGTGCGATGGACGCGGTGCTGCTGAGGGCGCTGGACAGCGGCCGTGTCGACGGCGCCGCGTTCTTCACCCGGCTGTTCTCGCGGGTTCCGGCGGAACGGCTGCTGCGGTTCCTGGACGGGGAGACACGCCTGCACGAGGACCTCGCCCTCGGCCTGCGCACGCCCGTGCTGCCGATGCTCCGCTCCGCGGCGGAGCTGTCCTGGCTGCCCCGCGTCCCCGCCGAACACCTCGCCCCCACCGAGCCGGCCTCCCCCACAGATCGGCCTTCGTCGGCGGAACAGCCCTTCTCCACCGACCGGCCCTCCCCCGCAGAACTGCCCTGCTCCGGCGAGCCGTTCCCCGACCGCGACCCCGGTCGCCCATGACCGGCACGGCGACCTTCCGTGCACCCGACCGAGGAGATCCCATGACGCTGCTCCGCGACGAGGACCTGGCCGCCGCGTTCGACCACGCCTCGCGCAGCTACGACACTCTGGTGTCCGCCAATCCCGGCTATCACGGCCAGTTGCGCCGCTCGGCGCGCCGTCTCGGACTCCCCGCGTGGGGGGCCGGTCTGCGTGTCCTCGACCTCGGCTGCGGGACCGGCGCGTCCACCGCCGCGCTCACCGCCGTCCTCCCCGAGGCCGAGATCACCGCCGTGGACGCCTCGGCGGGCATGCTGGAGCGCGCGGCCCGCAAGCAGTGGCGCGAGGGGGTGAACTTCGTGCACGCGCCCGCCGAACGGCTGGCGGAGGCCGGTGTGGAAGGGCCGTTCGACGCGGTGTTCGCCGCCTATCTCTTCCGGAACGTCACCGATCCCGACGCCGTCCTGTCGACCGTGCGCGACGTCCTGGCTCCCGGGGGCCGCCTGGCGGTGCACGAGTACACACTCAGCGGCCGGCCCGTCGACCGCGCTGTGTGGACGGCCGTCTGCCGCGGCCTGGTCCTGCCTGTCGCGACCGTCCTCGGCGACGGCGGCCTCTACCGCCATCTGTGGCGCAGCGTCGTGGAGTTCGACACCGCCGACGATTTCGCCGCCCGGCTCCGCTCCCACGGCTTCGAGGCCGTGCGGGCCCTGCCCCTGCCCGGCTGGCAGACGGGCATCGCGCACACGATCGTCGCCCGCCGGCCGGCCACGGCGGAGGACGGCCGATGAGGGCCCGCCGGGGAAGCGACCCGCTGAGGCCGGGCAGGGACCGCCGGATCCGCAGGATGAACCCGGTGCCGGGCGCCCCGCGCTTCATGGGCGAGCGGCCCCCGACGACCGCTGTCGTCGGGGGCGGCATCGCCGGACTGGCGGCCGCGACGGCGCTCGCGGAACGCGGTGTGCGGGTCACCCTCCACGAACGGGAGGCGACCCTCGGCGGACGTCTGGCCGGTTGGCCGACCGTGCTGTCCGACGGGACCACCGTCACCATGAGCCGCGGCTTCCACGCGTTCTTCCGCCAGTACTACAACCTGCGCGGACTGCTGCGGCGGACCGACCCCGGCCTGACCCGTCTACGGGGCCTGCCGGACTACCCTCTGCGACACGCCGACGGAATGTACGACAGTTTCCGCCGCGTCCCGCGCACCCCGCCGTGGAGCGCGCTGGGATTCGTCGCCCTGAGCCCCTCCTTCGGCCTCCGGGACCTGTTCCGTATGAACCCGGTCGCCGCGCTGCCCCTCCTGGACGTGCGGGTCCCCGAGGTCCACACCCGTCTCGACGACGTCAGCGCGCGCGACTTCCTCGACGCGATCCGCTTCCCCGAGGCCGCGCAGCACCTCGCGTTCGAGGTGTTCTCCCGCAGTTTCTTCGCCGACCCGCGCGAACTGTCAGCGGCCGAGATGGTCCTCATGTTCCACATCTACTTCCTCGGCTCGGCGGAAGGACTCCTGTTCGACGTCCCCGGCGAGCCCTTCCCCACCGCCCTGTGGGACCCCCTCGCCGGCTATCTGCGCGGCCACGGCGCCGACCTGCGCACCGGGACCCCGGTCGAGGCGGTCGAGCCCACGCCCGACGGCGGCTTCCTCGTCGCCGGCCAGGAGGAACGGCGTTACGACGCGGTGGTCCTGGCCCTGGACACGGGGGGCCTTCGTTCCCTCGTCCAAGGCTCCCCGCGGCTGGCGGACGCCGCCTGGCGCGAGCGGGTGGCGGCGCTACGGAGCGCGCCGCCCTTCCTGGTCTCCCGTCTGTGGCTGGACCGCCCCGTCGCCGCCGAGCGTCCCGGCTTCCTGGGCACGGCCGGCTACGGCACGCTCGACAACGTCAGCGTGCTCGAACGCTGGGAGGGCGAGGCCGCGCGCTGGGCCGCCCGCACCGGCGGGTCCGTCGTGGAACTGCACGCCTACGCCCTGTCGGACCGCACGCCCCACGACGTCGAACAGAAGCGTCTGCTGGAGCAGTTGCACCGGGTGTACCCCGAGACGCGTGCGGCGACGGTGCTGGACGAACGGCACGAGTGGCGGGCCGACTGCCCCCTGTTCTCAGTCGGCGGGTACGGCGACCGGCCCACGGTGCGCACCAGCGACCCCGCTCTGGTGGTGGCCGGCGATCTGGTCCGCACCGGTCTCCCGGTCGCCCTCATGGAGCGGGCGGCCACCAGCGGATTCCTCGCCGCCAACGCGCTGCTGGAGCGATGGGGCGTCAGGGGCCAGACCCTGTGGACCGTCCCCGACGGCGGCCGCGGCCCCTTGCCGCGCCGTCTGGCCCGCCTCGGCGGTCCGGTGACGCCGTAACCAGAGGGAGGTCACGGACCACAGCCCGGTGAAGACCACCAGAAGGAGCACGGACGCCCACATGGGCCGGCTCCCGGGACGCGTCCACCCCTCCGCGAGCGCCGACACCGCCCACAGGAAGGCTGCGGTCCCGTAGAAGGTGCGGATCCTGCGGAGTTGCCGCACGGCGGGCGGCGGCATCAGGTGGTCTTCTCTCGGCGTCATGCCGCCCCGTGTACCCGTATCCCCACGGTTAACCGTCACGCGTGGAGAAGGCGCGGCGGTCAGTGTGGCCGAGCTGGGCGCCCCGGCAGGACGGACGCGACGCGAACGCGTTCGCACCTGTCCGGCCGGGGGCCGGCGGACGCCGAGGGAAGCCGAGGGAAGCCGACGTAAACGGGCCCGCTCCTCAGAGGTCGCGTCGTACCAGGTACGCCGACAGCGCCCGTAGTTCGTCCGCGGCCCCGCCCTCCGACGAGACGTCGGCCAGCGCGGCCTCCGCGGCGGCGATGTGAGCCCGTGCCTCGTCCAGCGCCGCCGTCCGGCCGCCCGCCGCCTCGACGAGCTCGGCCGCCTCCCGCGGATCGCCCCCCGACCGCAGCAGCACGGCCAGCCGTCGCGCCGCGGAGGACGGGGAGTCGAGCGCGGCGAGGACGGGGAAGGTCTTCTTGCCTTCCCGCAGATCGCCGTGCACGGGTTTGCCGGTGACGTCGGGGTCGCCCCAGATACCCAGCACGTCGTCGACGATCTGGAACGCGAGGCCGAGACGGCGGCCGACCCGGTCGAGCGCCGAGACGACGGGCGGCCTGCCACCGCCGAGCAGCGCGCCGAGCGCGGCCGCGCTGCCGAGCAGCGCCCCGGTCTTGTGCTCGGCCATCACCCGGTACTCCCCGGGCCGCACCCGCTCGGGCCCCGTCCAGGGGCGCGCGGCGAACAGCAGGTCCTCCGCCTGCCCGTGCACCAGGTCGCCCAGCGCCACCGACAGTACGCGTGTCGCGGCGGCACCCGCCTCGGTGGCCGCGAGCGTCTCGACGGCCAGCGCGAACAGGGCGTCGCCCGCGAGCACCGCGGGCCCCGTGCCGTAGGCCTTCCACACGGCGGGGCGACGGCGGCGGGCCGCGTCCCCGTCCATGATGTCGTCGTGCAGCAGCGAGAAGGTGTGCACCAACTCCACCGCGACCGCCGCGGGCACCCCGGTCCGCCCGGGGGCGCCCACCGCCTCGGCCCCGAGCACGGCCAGTGCCTGTCGCACCCCCTTGCCCCCGGGCGCGGTGGCGGGGGCTCCGCCCACCTCGCACCAGCCGAGGGAGTACGCGGCCATCTCGCCCACCCAGGGGTGCGTCCGGCCGATGGCCTCCACCAGCGCCGGGCGCACCAGTTCGCGGCAGCGTTCCAGCACGAGGGGGACGTCCGTCGCCGCCCGCACCGCCGAGGAGACCGGCGTCACCGTACGACCTCCGCCCGCACACCGCGATCTGCTGCCCGCGCCCGACGAGCCGCCCCGTCGCCGAGATCCGCCTGCTCGCCGCGCACCGCCCGGCCGCGTGCGGCGCGCTCGACATGCCGGCCCGGACCGACTGCGGCCTGGTCCCGCAGACCGAGTTCGTCCCGCGCCCGCGCCACCATCTGCCGCGCGTGCCGTAGCCCGATTCGGTCCAACTCCCCTACCAGGTAGTCCAGTTCGGCAGCGGTCTCGGCGTGGCTCCGGCCGAGCCGGGCGAGGGACTTGGCCAATCCCAGCCTGGCCAGCGCTTCCCCGCGCGGCTCGCTCATCTCGCGGAACTCCGCGAGCGCCAGCTCGTAGGTGTCCCGCGCCTCGGCGTAACGCCCCGCGCGGTAGAGGACGTTGCCGCGCATCTTGTGGTTGTAGGCCAGCGCGCTGGAGAGCCGCATCTCCCGGCAGACGGTCTCCGCCTCCGACAGCAGGGTGAGCGCCCGCTCGACGTCACCGTCACGTGCCGAGACGATGTCGGCGAGCCCGCGCAGTGCCCAGGCGTGCCCGCGTCGGTCGTCGGCGCCCTCGGCTATCGCGGCAGCCTCTTCGAACATCGCGTAGGCACTGTCGTAGGACCCCCGCTGGCGGTGGATCTGCGCGATGCCCTCCAGCGCCCACACCGTGTGCCGCGCCTCCCCTCGCCGACGGGCCTCGGCCAGCAGCTGTTCGTGCAGGTGGGCGACGGCCTCGTAGTCGCCCTGGATCCTGCCCGTCTCGGCCAGTCCCGCGAGGGAGTAGCCGCGTACGACGACGTCCCCGCCCCGTTCGCCCATCTCGGCCGCCAGCCCGAGCAGCCGCCGGGCCAGGGCGAACGAACCACGTTGCCGGGCCAGCGTGCCGCCGCTCCACAGGGTCCAGGCCATCGCTCCCTGGTCACCCACCGCTCTGGCCGCACGGTAGCTCGCCTTCCACGCCCGGTCGGCCTCCCCGATCTGCCCCAGCCGACGGTGCGCCTCGGCCACGGCGAGCCCGGAGCGGGCCGCCTCGCCGTGTTCCCCCACGCTCTCGGCCTCTCTCAACTGCCGTGTACCGGCCGCCAGTACCTCGGTGAGGGAGGAATTCACGGACAGGGTGGTCAGAGCGCCCTGGTATTCGGGGGCGAACGCCTTGCCGTACATGGAACCCTTTCGGTGGATGCGCTCTATACACTCTGCGTATACATGACGTGTATAGAGCGCGAAAATCGACGCCGCCCCAAGGAGTCGGGGCGGCGCCCGTCACCGATCAAGATGCCGTGCGCGCCGGGAGGGTTGCTCGTGAGGCGTAGATCACCCCGCCGGGCGCCGTGGGAGGCGGCCGACCGTCAACCGCCGACGCACAGCGCTCAGTTGGGGTTGCCCGCGTGGGTGAGCGTCGCCCAGGCGTTGAAGTAGTTGTCCGTGCCCGACGGCCTGCGCGCCTCGGTGTATTTCTGGGTGTTGGACATCGTGATGCCGAGGCGGTGGTGGAGGGCGTTGAAGGCGACCTCGGTGACACGGCCGAGCCCCTTGGCGACCGAGCCGCCGCACAGCCAGGAGGGTACGGCGGTGCCGTTCTCGTAGGAGGTGTGGAAGCCGAGGGCGTGGCGCAGCCGGTCCTGGATCCTGGGGTAGAGGTCCTGGCCCTGGATCCGGCTGGTCTCGGCGATGTTCGCGAGGGAGGCGATGCCCCAGCCGGTGTGCCCGAAGTCGCGGCAGGTCTCCTGGGCGAGGCCGTCGGTGAAGGTGCTCTGCCCCTGCCAGTACTTGATGATCTCGGCGCTGGTGTCGATGCTGCTGCCGGCGGGCGGCTCGGGCAGGTCACCGTCGCCGTTCAGATAGACGTACGCCGGTACGCGGGCGAGGTAGGTGCGGACGGCCTTGTCGTAGGCGGCGCGGTCCTCGATGAACACGGAGATGCCCAGCGCGGCCTCGGTCATGACCAGTTCCCAGTTGCCGTTCTTGGTGGCCGCGCCGTTGATCACCTCGGGGAGGTACACGTCGCGCAGCATGGTCGCGAACCGGCCCGCGCCCGGCCAGCCGCCGTCGTAGGTGTACTTGATGATCTCGGCGGCGCGCGGCCAGGTGGAACCCGCCCAGCCCGTCTGCAGCGGGGCGTTGCTGTTGGTGTGGTCCCTGATCGTCGCGGACCAGGCGTCCATGATCTCGATCGACTTCCTGGCGTACCGGCTGTCCCGGGTGAAGTACCAGGCGAGCGCCTGCGTGTAGGCCGCGATGGCGTCCTGGCGCTCGTCGGTGCAGCCGTTGTTGGGGTTGGACGACGAACCGCACTCCACGACGGGCCGCGGTTTCGCGGCACGCGACAACGAGGCGTAGGAGCTGGCCATCATGGCGTCGTACGCGGCCTTCCACGGCTGCCGGCCCGCCTGCACCTGCGACCGGGCATGGTCGAGCTGGCCCCGGCTCACCAGCACACCGGGGTGGGTGAAGACGGCCGGCGCGGCCGACGCGCGTGGGGCGGGGCCGGTGAACTGCACGCTCAACAGTCCGGCCAGCAGGGCGAGTACACCGAGCAGGGCGGTTCTGGTCCGTGGCATCCGATGACCTCTTCCATTCAGACGGTCCGTTCAGGAACAAGAACACCGTTCCGCATGCAGAAGCTTGGTCCGGACCATAGAAATCAATCGTGCACATGTCAACACGGTCTCCGTGTCCCCACCACAGAGCACGCCGGTCAGGCGGCCGGCGCGCCGCTTCGTTCCGCTCGGCGGCGGCGCGCGGACAGACGCGAGCCGGACTCGCGGCGGGCTGCGCGGCGCAGCAGGGGCACCGCGAGAAGGAACCCGAACACCGCCCAGGCCGTCAGCACCAGGGCGACCAGGGGGAGTTCCCAGGAGCCGGCCACCTCGGCGGTCCGGGCCGAGTCGGGGAGCAGCGCCGAACGCAGGCCCTGCGCCATCCACTTGAGCGGGAAGACCGCGGCCACCTGCTGGACCGGGACGGGCAGCATGGTGATCGGGAAGACCACTCCGGAGATGAGCAGGAGCCCCATCGTCGGCAGCATGATCAGCGCCAGCGCCTCGCGGGGGTTGGGCAGTACGGCTCCGATGGCCGCGCCCAGCGGTACGACAGCGAGCAGCCCGAGCGTGGTGACCCACAGCAGCGTCAGCCAGTCGCCCGGCCCCCTCGGCACCGGCCCGTCCACCACCAGCGCCCCGGCCGCCAGGAGCAGGGCCAGGGTGCCCACGGCCACGACGACCACCAACAGGCACTTGGCGACGAGGTAGGCCGGTATCCCGCCGGGCGTGGCGCGCAGCCGCAGCAGGGCGCCCTCCTCCCGCTCGGTCACGAGTATCTGCGGGAGGTTGATCAGTCCGACCTGGAACAGCAGATAGGCGGCGAAGCCCGCCAGCACCAGATGGCTCATCGGGATCCGGGTGCCGGGCACGTCGTCGCCGAGGAAGGCGGCGACGAGCAGCGCCACGGCGACGTTAGTCAAGTGGCTGAACAACTCCTTGCCGTTGCGCAGGAAGTGCCGCAGTTCGATGCCGCCGCGCCGGATCCCGGCCCGCAGACTGTTCGTCATCGGTGTCTTCCTCATGCGACCCTCACCTCTCCGTCCGGGCCCGTGTCCGTGTCCGCGCCCCCGTCCCCGTCCCCGTCCCCGTCCCCGTCCCCGTCTACGTTCTCGGCCCCGTGCGTGCCGTCGGCCTCCTCGCGCACCATGTGCAGGTAGGTGTCCTCCAGCGTCGGGCGGCGGACCTCCAGATCGGCGATCGGGCCGTTCGCGTGCCGGTGCAGTTCCCAGACCAGTCGCGAGGGGTCCTCGGTGCGTTCGCGGCGGGACGTCCCGTCGTCGGCCGTCCAGCGGACCTCGGCCCGGGCCGCGGCGCGCCGGGCCAGTTCGGCGGGCGTGCCGCAGGCCCGGATCCGGCCGCCGACCAGCATGGCGATCCGGTCGGCGAGCCGCTCGGCCTCCACGAGGTCGTGGGTGGTGAGCAGGACGGTGACGCCCTCGGCGCGGGCCAGCCGTTCCACCAGGAGGTGGAACTCGTGCCGGGCCTCCGGGTCGAAGCCGGCCGTCGGCTCGTCCAGGAAGAGGAGTTCGGGACGGCCGACGATGCCGAGCGCGACGTCCAGCCGCCGGCGCTGGCCGCCCGACAGCCGGTCCACCTGTCGCCCGGCTTGTTCGGTGAGGCCGACCAGGGCCAGCAGTTCGGCCGGGTCGCGCGGGTCGGGATAGTACTCGGCGAAGTGCCCGAGCAACTCGGCGACCCGCCAGCGGCCGTGGTCGCGCCAGGACTGCAGGACCAGTCCGATCCGGCCGCGCCACGCGTCGTCGCCCCGCTCCGGATCCGTGCCGAGAACGCGCACCTCGCCGCCGGAACGCCGCCTGAAGCCCTCCAGGATCTCGACGGTGGTGGTCTTCCCCGCGCCGTTGGGTCCCAGCAGCGCGAAGACCTCGCCGCGGTCGATGTCCAGGTCGACGCCGCGGAGGACGTCCGTGTCGCCGTACGTCATCGTCACGCCGCGCGCGTGGACGACGGGCCGGGCGGGTGTGTGCTCCTGCGTCATCGGCCTGCCCCCGAGTGGTGCCGCCGCCCTGACGGTGCTTCGGAAGTCACCGGGGCACCCGCGCCCTCGACGATGGCCCGGAGCGCCGCGACGTGCCCCTCGAAGGCGGTGCGGCCCCGCTCGGTCAGCCGGACCCGGGTGCGCCGCTTGCGGCCGCCGCCCTCCTTCTGGAGCTCCAGATAGCCGGCCTCCTCCAGGGTGTGCAGCTGTTTGGAGAGCGCGGAGTCGCTGAGCGAGAGGCTGTCGCGAACGAACGCGAAGTCCGCCCACTCGGTGGCGGCGAGCAGCGCGACCACCGACAGCCGGGTGGCGGGGTGGATCAACTCGTCGAAACCGGCGGGGGTGCTCATCGGCACGCCTCCTCGTCGGCCACCGGTTCGCCGCCGCGCCGCACCGAGTCGGCCGCCCAGCGGTTGGCGGGACCGAGGCAGAGCAGGTACACGGCCACCGCGGCCGTGGCCTGGAGGGGGCCTGCGTAGAACGGCTCCAGTGGCTCCGTCAGGTGGTCCGCCAGCACGATCGTCCCGCCGACCAGCACCGCCACCGCGCCGAACGCGGCCCACATGCGCCCGGGACAGCGCGTGTGGTGCAGTTGCATCCGGCTCCTGCGGCTGTTCAGCACGACCAGCACGCTCAACAGGCCGACGTAGGCGGTCACGAGCAGTACGACGCCCCACTGGGGCAGGTCCATGCCCACGCCGGCGAGGAACACCCACATGAGCGCGGCCGTGCCGTAGGTCATGCGGCGCCCGCCGGACACGGCGTGCTCGAACTCGTCGTACACCCGTTCCTGCGGCACTCGGATGCGTTGCAGATCCCTCCACGCCTGTTCGGCGTCCACCGGCATGCCCACGTCGCTCGCCCTCCCGCGCCAACTCGACTTTCCTGTAGGGAAAGTTAACTCCCGACTTTCCCAGTGGGCAAGTCGGGAGCGCGTCATGTTCGCCGCGTTCGGGGCGTCCGGCGGGCCACCGGCGTCACTTCACGGATCCCGCCATCACCCCCTGGACGAAGTGCCGTTGGAAGGCGAAGAACACGGCGACCGGCACGATCAGGGACAGGAAGGCACCCGGCGCCAGTACGTCGATGTTGCTGCCGAACTGCCGTATCTGTGACTGGAGTTCCACGGTCAGCGGCTGTGCCGAGCTGTCGGCGAACAGGAGCGCCACCAGCATGTCGTTCCACACCCACAGGAACTGGAAGATGGCGAGACTGGCCAGGGCCGGCCGTCCCACGGGCAGGACGAGACGGGTGAAGATGCGCCACTCACCGCCGCCGTCCATGCGGGCCGCCTCCAGCATCTCCTTCGGCATCTCGGCGAAGTAGTTCCGCAGCAGGAAGATCGCGAACGGCAGACCGTAGGAGACGTGGAAGAGGACGACTCCGGGAATGGTGCCGAACAGCCCCAGCTGGCCGAAGAGTTTGGCCACCGGCAGCAGGCCGATCTGCACCGGTACCACCAACAGGGCGACCACCAGCAGGAAGAGCGGGTCACGGCCGGGGAAGTCCAGCCAGGCGAAGGCGTATCCGGCGAGGGCCGCTATGACGACGACGAGGACGGTCGTGGGCACCGAGATCAGGACCGTGTTCCAGAACGCCCGGGTGATGCCGGCGTTGCCCAGCAGCGCGGAGTAGTTGTCGAAGGACAGCTGACCGGGGCTGGTGAGCGCCGTCCACCAGCCGCCCCTGGCCGTGTCCTCGGTGGATCTCAGGGAGGACAGCAGCAGTCCGGCGAGCGGGGTGAGCCAGACCAGGCCGACGACCACGAGGAAGGCCTGGACGAGACTGTTGCCGAGCGCCCGCCTGAGCGCGGTGACGTTCATCGCTGACTCCCTTTGAAGCGGCGGACGTTGAAGACCATCGCGGGGACGACGAGCAGCAGGAGCAGGACGCCGAGCGCGCTGCCGAGCCCCTGGTCGTTGCCGCCGCCGAAGGACACCAGCCACATCTGGGTGGCGAGCACGGTGGCGTCCTCCTGCACCGGTCCCGGCGCGATGATGTAGACGAGGTCGAAGACCTTCATCACGTTGATGACGAGGGTCACGAAGACCACGGTCAGCACGGGGGCCAGCAGCGGCACGGTGATCCGGCGGAACACCTGCCACTCGTTGGCGCCGTCCATCCGCGCCGCCTCCAGCGTGTCCCGGGGCAGGGTCGACAGGCCCGCGCCGATCAGCACCATCGCGAAGCCGGTCCAGATCCACAGGTAGGCGCCGATGACGGCCGGGGTGACGAGGGTCGGACCGAGCCAGGAGATGCCCTCGTAGGCCGGGGCGAAGTTCGAGCCGGGGAGTGTCACGGTGTAGGCGCCCGCCTCCAGTTCCGGGAAGCGGAAGGAGCCGTCGGCCGCCGTGGTCGTGCTCGCGACCGTCCTCCCCTCCCGCACCGCCTCGACCTTCATCGCCGGCAGTCCGCTCTCCCGGCGGTCCACCGCGCCCTGCTTGCCGCCCCCGCCGGGGGTGAAGTCCAGGAAGACGACGCCGCGCAGTTCGCCGGGCTCCGCCGCGCGGGCCGCCGCGGCATGGGCGGGCTCGGCGCCTTCGAGGTCCTTCGGCGCGACGCCGACCAGCCCGAGGGCGACTGTGTCGCCCGGCGACACGGTCGCGGTCGTACGGTACGAGCCGTCGGCGCCCGCCGTGAGGCCCTGGCCGTCACGGGCGCGGGCCGTGGGGTACGAGGAGGTGCCGCGGAAGGCGTCGTGGACGCCGACGACCGCCGCGTTGAGGACGCCCTTGTCGGGGTCCTCGTCGTAGGCGAGCCGGAAGATGATGCCGGCCGCCAGGAAGGAGACGGCCATCGGCATGAAGAGCAGCAGCTTGAACGCCGTGGCCCAGCGGACCTTCTCCACCAGTACGGCGAGGATCAGCCCCAGCCCGGTGAGCAGGGCGGGCGCCACCACGACCCAGACAGTGGTGTTCCGGACGGCCTTGAGGGTGGCCGGGTCGCGGAACATCTCGGTGTAGTTGTCGCCGCCCACGAACCGGGTGCCGGAGGCGTCGAAGAAGCTGCGGCCGACGGAGAACAGCACCGGGTAGAGGACGAGGGCGCCGAGCAGGACCAGCGCGGGAAGGACGAAGAGCAGGGCGACGGTCCGGCCCCGCCGCCGGGCGCGCCGCTGGGGTGCGGCGCCTCCGGCGGCGGGCGCGGGCGCCACCTTCGTGAGTGTGGCGGTCATCCCGGTCAGCCCTTGTACGCCTTGGCCGCGGCGTTCTCCAGCTGGGCCGCGGTCGCCCGCGGGTCGGACGGGTCGCGCAGGAAGTCCTGGAGGATCTTCCACTCCCCCGCGCCCTTCGTGCCGCCGAACGCGGCCGGTGCCTGGTCGGACATGTCGAAGCGGACCGAATCCCCGGCCTCGATCAGGGACTTGGCGGTCGTCCGGGTGACGTCGTCGCCGTAGGAGGACAGGTCGAGTCCCTTGTTCGGGGAGAGGAAGCCGCCCGCCTCCGCCCACACGGCGGCGGCCTCGGGGGTCGCCAGGTACTCCAGGAGGGCCATGCCGGCCTCGGTGTTCTTGCCGTCCTTCAGGACGACGGCCGCGTCACCGCCGCTGACCACGGGTGCCTTCCCGCCGCCGACCGGCGGGAAGGGGAAGAAGTTCGCGTCCTCGCCGATCTTCCGGCCGAACTGGTCCTTCGCGATTCCGGCGACGAAGTCGCCCTCGTAGACCATGCCGGCCTCGGGCTCGGGGCCGAAGACCTTCTCGACGGAACCGGGGAAGTCGGTGTTGAGGGCGCCCTTCTGTCCGCCGGCCAGGAGCTGCTTGTCCTCGAAGAGGTCACCGAGGGTGGTGAGCGCGTCGACCACGCTCCGGTCGGTCCACTTCAGCTCGTGCGCGGCCAGGGCGTCGTACTTCTCGGGGCCGGCCTGGGAGAGGTAGACGTTCTCGAACCAGTCGGTGAGCGTCCAGCCGTCCTGTCCGGCGACGGAGAACGCGGCGAGGCCCGAGTCGGAGACGGTCCGCCCCGCCTTCAGCATCTCCTCGTACGACTTCGGCGGCTGGACGCCCGCCTGGTCGAGGGCGTCGGGGCTGTACCAGACGGTCGACTTGTGGGCCGCCTTGAAGTACAGGCCGTACAGGGTGCCGTCGACGCTGCCGTAGTCCTTCCAGACCTCCGCGTAGTCGGCGTCGACGGACTTGGCGGCGGTGGCGGACAACGGCTTGAGCCAGCCCGCCTCGGCGAACTGCTGGAGCACGCCGACCTGCGGGACCATCACCACGTCGGGGGCGTTGCCGCCCTCGATCTTGCTGCCGACGACGGTGGAGACGTTGTCGCCGGTGGACACGAACTGCGTCCTGGCGCCGGTCTTCTCGGTGAAGGCGTCCAGGACCTTCTGGAAGTTCTTCTGCTCGGCGCCGGACCAGACGCCGGCCACGGAGACGGTCCGGCCGCTCAGCGGCTTGTCGCCGCCGCCCGCCGAGACGGGGTCGCCGCCCCCGCAGGCGGTCGCGCCGAGCGCCAGCGTGAGGATGAGGGCGGTACAGCTCGCGGGCAGGGTGGTACGTGGTCGCATCATCGTCGATGTCCCTTCGGAAGGTGATGGAGCGGACGGCCAGGACGGATCGGTCCGGTGGGGGAGGCCGGGAGGTGCGGGGGTTCAGGAATCGGTGTCGTCGCCGATCCACCAGGCGGCCGTGGCGCCGGGGAGGACCCCGGCCGGGCAGGGGCCGCTGGACAGCAGAGGGGTGCCGGAGACGGGCGCCGGCTCGGGCGCCGTACCGAAGTTGACGGCGCAGACCAGGCCGTCGCCGCGGACGAAGCCGAGGACACCGGGCCGGGTGTCCAGCCAGCGCAGCGTGCCCTCGCCCAACTGGGGCAGCGCGGCGCGCAGTTGCAGTCCGTCGCGGTACAGGTGCCAGAAGGAGCGGGTGTCGGCGAGGGCCCGGTCGGTGGCGTACTCGGCGAAGTACTCGGGCTGCGGCAGCCAGGGCTTGGCGCCCTCCACCCCGGAGGTGAAGCCGAAGGGCGAGGCCTGCCCGGACCACGGCAGCGGGACCCGGCAGCCGTCGCGGATGCGGGCGCGGCTTCCGGTGCGGCGGAAGATCGGGTCGGTGAGCACGTCGTCGGGCAGGTCGACGACCTCGGGCAGGCCCAGCTCCTCGCCCTGGTAGATGTACGCCGCGCCGGGCAGTGCCAGCATCAGCAGGGCCGCCGCGCGGGCGCGGGCGGCGCCGAGACCGCTGCCCTCGGTGGCCGGTTCGCCGTAGCGGGTGACGGTGCGGACCTGGTCGTGGTTGTTCAGGACCCAGGTGACGGTCGAGCCGGTGCCGGCGATGTCCTGCATGGCCTCGGTGATGACCTTGCGGAAGGCGTCGGCGTCCCAGGAGGCGCTGAGCAGGTCGAAGAAGAAGGCCTGGTGCAGCTCGTCGGGGCGGACGTAGCGGGCGTGTTCGCGTGCCGTCGGGACGGAGACCTCGCCGACCAGGAGCCGCTCACGGCCGTCGCGTGCGGTGTACTCCTCGCACACCGCGCGCCAGTGCCGCCAGACGTCGTGGACCTCGGGCTGGTTCCAGGCGAGCGGGTTGACGGAGTCACGGGTGCGGGCGTCGGCCTCGGGGTCCGGCGAGTCGGGCAGCTCGGGGTGCTTGAACAGCCCCGCGGCGACGTCGATACGGAAGCCGTCGACGCCCCGGTCGAGCCAGAAGCGCAGGACGCCGTCGAAGTACGCGCCGACCTCGGCGTCGCGCCAGTTCCAGTCGGGCTGCTCGGGCGTGAACATGTGCAGGTACCACTGGCCGGCGCCGCCGTCGGCCTCCGTGACGCGGGACCAGGCGGGTCCGCCGAACATGGCGTGCCAGTTGTTGGGCGGCTCGGCCCCGTCCGGTCCCCGCCCGTCGGCGAAGTGGAAGCGGGCCCGGGCCGGGCTGCCGGGCGGCGCGGCGAGTGCCTCGCGGAACCAGGGGTGCTCGCTGGAGCAGTGGTTGGGCACGATGTCGAGCAGGATCCTGATGCCCAGCCGCCGGGCGTCCGCCACCAGCAGGTCGAACTCGGCGAGGTCGCCGAAGAGCGGGTCGACGTCACGGTAGTCGGCGACGTCGTAGCCGTGGTCGTGCTGCGGCGACGGGTAGAACGGGCTCAGCCAGATCCCGTCGACGCCCAGCTTCCTCAGGTACGGCAGCCCGGCCCGGACGCCGGCGAGATCGCCGACACCGTCGCCCGTGCTGTCCAGGAAGCTGCGGACGTACACCTGGTAGATCACTGCGTCGCGCCACCAGCGACGTGTGTCGATGTGCTTGGAGCTCACCCGTTGACCTGTCTGTGCGACCTGACGGTTATGCATGCATGTTAGGTAGGCGTGTCACGCAGGTGTCAACGAGTTGACGGAAGCTACCGGGCAGTTGGGGCTTTAAATACGGACTTATCAGGGCATCTAAGCGCCACCTGAGATCGCCGCGTTACCTAACATGTAACTAGGGGAGCCCGCAGGAAGTACGCGGAGGACTAGCCCTGGGAGATGGCGGCGAGTTCGCGGGTCAGCCGCCGCACCGTCTCCTCGGGCGTCCGGTGCCCGGCCATCGCGTCGTGCACGACCGCCTGGACGACCATGCTGACCTGGTCGTACCGCGGGCTCTTCGGACGTGGCGCGGCCGCGAGGACGCTGGCGCGCAGCGTCGGCAGGTACGGGAACTCCCGCACCAGTTCCGGGTCCTCGTACAGCTCCGCGCGTACGGGAGGCAGCGCGCCCCGGGTGAGGACCTGCCGCTGGACGCGCTCGCCGGTGAGGTACGCGATCAGGCGCGCGGCGGTGTCGGGGTGCTCGGCGTGGGCGCTGACGGCCAGGTTGGAGCCGCCGAGCACACTGGTCCCGGGCCCGTCAGGACCCGGCAGCGGCACGGCGCCGACCTTCCCGGCGACCGCGGAGCCCGGGGCGGAGGCGCTGACGTAGGCGTAGGGCCAGTTGCGCAGGAAGAGCAGCCGGCCGTCCTGGAACGCCCGCCGGGACTCCTCCTCCTTGTACTCCAGCGCCTCCCGGGGGATCCACCCCTCGCGCACACCGCGGGCGAGGAAGCCGATGCCCTCGCGGGCCGCCGAGCCGACGGTGACGCGTTCGCCCTCGTCGCCGAGGATGGTGCCGCCCGCCGAGTACACGGCCTCGGCCGCGTTGACGGTGAGGCCCTCGTAGGGCAGGAACTGGCCCGCGTAGCCCTCCAGTCCGTGCCGGGGCGCGACGGTCTTCGCGTAACGCTCCAGCTCGGCCCAGGTGCGGGGCGGCGGCAGGCCCTCCTGCGCGAGGACGTCCGAGCGGTACAGGAGCAGACCCGCGTTGGTGACGTACGGGACGGCGTAGAGCCGGCCGTCGTACGTGGCCGTGTCCACGACCGGCGGGAGGAAGCTGCCGAGCGGGAAGCGGTTCCTCGGCAGCGGACGGATCCAGTCGGCGGCCGCGAACTCCGACGTCCAGGTGACGTCGATGTTGAGGACGTCGAAGCGGCCCCGTTCACCGGCGCGCAGATCGGTGATCATCTGGGCGCGGGTCTCGTCGGCGGAGTCCGGCAGCTCGACGAGGGTGACCTTCTCCCCGGGGTGAGCGCGGTTCCAGCCCTGGAGGAGGGGGCCGAGATAGCCGGTGAGGTCGCCCGCGGTGGCGAGGGTCAGCGGACCCCGGCCCCTGAGTCCGCCGTCGGCCTGGGCGCCGGAGGCGCCGTAACCGGCCAGAACGACCGCGAGGACGAGAAGGCCCCTACCGGCGGCGCGTATCCACCGCATAGGTTCCTCCCTGTACACCGGCACCGGGCACCTTCGCCCGGAGTCAGAGGCCATGTATACCTGTTAGGTATGGGCGATACTAGGGCCTGGAACACAATACGAGGCTGCGAGGAGGACAGCTCGAGTGCGCCTGCCCCTCCTGGCCCTGCTGGCGCGCGGCCCGGCCCATGGCTACGAGCTCAAGCAGGACCTTGAGCAACTGCTGGGCGCCGCGTACCCTCAGCCGAACGTCGGCCAGATCTATGTGACCCTCGGCCGCCTCGAGAAGTCGGGCCTGATCGAGGGCGAGGAGGTCGAGCAGTCGAGCCGGCCCAACAAGAAGATCTACCACCTCACCGACGCCGGGCGGGAGGCGCTGCGCGCCTGGTACGAGGAGGCGGCGGACGAGCCGCGGGTCCGGGACGAGTTCTTCATGAAGCTCGCGCTCGCCCCGCAGACCGGTCTCGCCGACCAGATCGCCCTGATCAACAGACAACGGCGCCACTACCTGAACACCATGCGCAATCTGTCGAAGCTCTCCACAGCCGAGAACGGCCGGGACAACCGTGTCTCCCGGCTGCTGATCGAGGGCGCCATGCTGCACCTCCAGGCCGACCTCGACTGGCTGGAGCGCTGCCAGGAGGAGCTGGAGGAGCCCGGGTGAGCGACGCCCCCATCCCTGTGCTGCGGGCCGAGGGCCTCGTCAAGACCCATCACGGGCAGGGCGCGCCCGCCCATGCCGTGCGCGGAGTGGACCTGTGCGTACGGGAGGGCGAGTTCGTGGCCGTCACCGGTCCCTCCGGGGCGGGCAAGTCGACGCTGCTGCATCTGCTCGGCGGGTTGCAGCGGCCGGACAGCGGCAGCATCTGGCTGGGCGGCGAGCGCACGGACGACTACGGCGAGGCGCGCTGGGCCGTCGAGCGCCGGCGCCGGATCGGCATCGTGTTCCAGTTCTTCAACCTGGTCTCCGACCTGTCCGTCGCGGACAACGTGGAACTGCCGGCGCTGCTGGCCGGGGTCTCCGCCAAGAAGGCGCGCGCCGAGCGCGAGGAGCTGCTGGCGGAGCTTGGGCTCACGGGCAAGGAGCGCAGCATGCCGGGCGAACTGTCCGGCGGCGAGCAGCAGCGCGTCGCACTCGCCCGCGCCCTGGTGAACCATCCCCCGCTGCTGCTGGCCGACGAGCCCGCGGGCAGCCTGGACAGCAAGGGGACCCGTGAGGTGACGCGGGTGCTGTCCCGTTTCCACCGGCGCGGGCAGACGATCCTCCTGGTCACGCACGACGCCCGTCTCGCGAGCGCGGCGGACCGGGTCATCAGTTTCTTCGACGGCCGCATAGCCGACGACGTCGAGCTGGACGGCACGCCGACGCCCGGCGCGGGGGTGCCCGCCGTGCTGGAGCTGAGGGACTGACCGATGCGAGCCATGTTGCGCTGGGCGCACTCGGACCTGCGGACCCATCGCGGCGAGGCGCTGTTCCTGGTCCTCGCCACCGTCGGCATCGTCACCTCCCTGCTGCTGGCGGCGGCCCTCTTCGGCTACGCGACCAACCCCTGGCAGCGTGTCTTCACGCAGTCCCGGGGCGCCCATGTGTGGATCCACACCGCCGCCTCCGCCGAGGCCTCCGACCTCACCGCGCTGGACGACCTGGACGGGGTCGAGGCCGTCGCGGGCCCCTACCCCACCGCCGCCACGACGCTCGCCTCCCGCGGCACGCGCGCCTCGGTCGAGCTGCGCGGCACCGGCGAGCGGCCCGTCACCGGCCGCCCGCTGCTCACCTCCGGCCGCTGGCTGGATCCCGCCAGGTCGGACGGGGTGGTGCTGGAGAGCGGCCTCGCCCAGGCACTGCTGGCCGGACCCGGGGACGTCCTCACCCTGCCGGGCAGCGGCGGGACGCTGACCGTCCTCGGGGTCGCCGACAGTGCCGAGCCCGGTTACCGCAAGGGCGAGCGGCCCGGTGTGGTCTGGGCGGCGCCCGCCGTCCTGCCCCGATCCGGCGGCGCCGGCGGCCAGGTGATCGGGCTGCGGCTGACCGACCCGGACGCCACCGACTACGCCGTCCAGCGGGCCGTCACCCTGCTCGGGGCCGGCGCCGTCAGCGAGGTCTCCTCCTGGCAGCAGGCCCGGTCCGAGGCCCAGGGCGACGACCGGCTGCTCGGCCAGGTGCTGGGGCTCTTCGGGTTGGGTGCGCTGGTCGCCGCGGGACTCGCCGTGCACGGGGCGATCGGCACCCGGGTCCGGGGGCATCTGCGGGACATCTCGATCCTGAAGGCGATCGGGTTCACCCCGGGCCAGCTGGTGCGTGTCTTCCTGCTCCAACACCTCGCCTACGCCCTGCTGGGGGCGGTGGCCGCGGCGGTGCTCACCGAGGCGCTGGCGCCCCGGCTGCCGGGCCGGCTCGGGGACGCGGTCGATGTGTGGCAGGGCCTGCCGGGGCACACGACGGCCCTCGTCGTGGTGCCGGTGGCGGTGGTGCTGTTCATCGGCGCGACCACCGGCCTCGCGGCCTGGCGGGCGGGGCGGGTCCCCCCGGTGCCGGTGCCCCGGGCCGCCCTGCCGGCCGGCGGGCCGCTGTCCGCGCCGGCACGCCGGGCGCTCGCCCTGCGGCTGCCGCCCGCACTGGTGCTCGGCTGGCACAAGGCGTTCACCCGCCGACCGCGCACCCTCGCCACCGTCGGGCGGCTCGCGCTGCCGTTGACGCTGATCGTGGTGGCGATGAGTGCGTGGACGACCATCGACCGCTTCCAGGGCCACCCGGAGCGGATGGGCCTGCCCGCCGCGCTGACCGTGCGTGCCGACGACGGTGCGAACGCCGCGGCCACGCAAGCTCTCCTGGCCCGTCATCCGGACGTGACCGCCGTCCACCCCGGGGTCGAGGTGGCCGCCCTGGTGCCGGGCCAGACGGCGACGATCGCGCTGCGCGGCCTCGGCACGGACGCGGACCCCTTCCCCTTCACGCTCGCCGAGGGCCGTACCGCCCGGGGACCCGACGAGGCGGTGGCCGGGCAGGGGCTGCTGGACCTGCTGGACGTCGGCGTGGGCGACTGGGTGCGCATGACGGTGGGCGGCCGGCCGCAGATCCTGCACATCGTGGGCCGCAGCATCGAACCGGACAACGCCGGCCGCGTCATCTCCACCTCCCTGGACACGCTCCGGGAGAACGACCCCGCACTCCGCTCCACGCTCTACCAACTGCGGCTGCGCCCCGACGCCGATCCGCAGGCGGTCGCGGCCGATCTGACCGGAGCGGCGGACCGGGGACAGCTGGAGGCGCACGCCGTGACGAACCCAGCCGACGGCCTCTCGCCGCTGCGGGGTGTCGTCGTCGGTCTGCTGGGCGTTCTCGCGCTGATCGGTCTGGTCGAGCTGCTGACCGTCATCGGCGGCACGGTGCGCGAGGGCGAACGGGACCTGCTGGCGCTCAAGGCGGCCGGACTGTCCCCGCGGCAGATCACCGCGATCACCGTGACCGCCACGGGCTGCACCGCCCTGGCCGCGCTCACGGTCGCCCTGGCCCTGGGTCTGCCCCTCGCCCGATGGCTGATCGACGCGCAGGGCCGGTCGAGCGGCATCGGGGCCGGCATCGCGCAGGGGCCCTCCCTCCTGGCGTTGACCGCTTTCGGTGCTGCGGCGCTGCTGGGTGCGCTGGCCCTGGCCGCCGTACCTGCGGCTCGCGCGTCCCGCCGACGTCTCGCGGACACGCTGAGCGCGGTGGCGTAGCGGGACTCACGCGGACACCGGGACCTCGTCCCGGTCAGAGAAAGCGGCGGATGGGCCGTACCGCGGTCTCCCGGGCCCTCTGCAGGAGGGAGCGCCGCTTCCACCGGCCGGGCAGGATCGCGTCGCTCGACGCGATGTCCGCCTCGAAGTGCGCGTCGAGGGTACGGGTGAACTCCTCGTCGAGCACGGCCAGCATGATCTCCTCGTCGTGGTCGAGGGAGCGGCGGTTGAAGTTGGTCGAACCGATCAGCGCGGCGACACGGTCGACGGTGACGATCTTCGCGTGCATCATCGTCGGCCGGTACTGATGGATGCGCACTCCGCAGGCGATCAGGTCGTCGTAGTAGTGCTGACCGGCCAACTGGCAGACCCGCTTGTCGGTGTGCCGCCCCGGCAGGAGGATCTCCACCTCCACCCCGCGCCGGGCGGTGGCGCACAGCAGATCCACGAAGTACGCGTCCGGCGAGAAGTAGGCGGTGGCCAGGCGGAAGCGTTCCTCGGCGGACTCCAGCATGACGCGCATCAGGGTCTGCATGTCCTGCCAGCCGAGGCTGGCCGAGCCACGGACCACCTGGACGATCGCCTCGCCCTGCGGGCGGTGCTCGATGAACCGGTCCCGTTCGTCGAAGAGTTCGTCGTGGCACTCGGCCCAGTTCTGCGCGAACGCGGCGGCTATGCCGTCGACCGCGGGCCCGCGGACCTCGACGTGCGTGTCGCGCCACTCGTTCTCGTCACGCGCGTCACCGCACCATTCCTGGGCGATGCCCACCCCACCGGTGAACGCCGTCTCCTCGTCGACGACGAGGACCTTGCGGTGGCAGCGGTGGTTCTGTTTGAGCGGTGAGAGATAGAGCGGTTTACGGAACCACGCCACCTGCACACCGGCCCGCTCCATCGTCTCCAGTTGCTCGGTCTCGATCAGCCGACTGCCGAACCCGTCGAGGAGGAGCCGTACCCGCACCCCGGCGCGGGCCCGCTCCGCGAGCGCCTGGGCGAACTCGCGGGCGATGTCCCCCCTCCAGTACACGAACGTCATCATGTCCACCGTGTGCCGGGCACGACGGATCGCGCCCAGCATCGCGGTGAAGATCTCGTCCCCGTTGCGCAGCGGGGTGAGCGCGTTGCCCTCGGTCGCCGCGACTCCTATCAGCCGTTCCAGCCGTCGGCGCAGACGCAGGACGCGGTACTCCGCGGACGGCGTGCCAGGGCCTTCGAGCAGTCGGGGAGCCGACTCGGGCGTATGTCTTGTACCGGTCGTGTCTCGCGTACGGGTCATGGCCGTCGGCATCTCGCTCGCGTCACCATCGGTACCAGCGGCCACGGCCACCACCGGCGTGGGTGGAGCGCATCACGAAGCCCAGCAGCCACAGCACCAGGACGGCGAGCGCCACCCACCACAGCACTTCGAGGGCGAAACCCGCACCGAAGAGGATCACGGCGAGAAGCAGAACCAGAAGCAGGGGAACCATTGTCATCAACCTCCTGCGCCACCGTTTGCCCTGCCAATGCTTCACCAATCCCCCAATTTTCCTTGTTTGTGAAGGCACAACTGGGGCATGGGTGGATCTCATTCAGGATTGCCGTGCCAGTCCAGCACCAGGACCGTGGCGTCGTCCTTGAGGTGGCCGTGACAGGCGTCGAGCACGGCGGCGGTCAGGCTGCGGACGACGTCCCTCGGATGCAGGTCGCGGGTGTCCTTCAGGACCGAGACCAGATCGGCGGCCGCCGCGCCGCGGTCCTGCATCCCGTCGGTGAGCAGGATCAGGCGGTCACCGGGGCGCAGGCGCAGTTCCTGTACGCGGTAGGGGACGGGGGCCGACACTCCGAAGGGCAGGTTGACGGCGAGTGCGACCTCTTCGACGGCGCCGTCACGCAGCCGCAGCGGCCAAGGGTGTCCGGCGTTGACCAGTTCGCACAGGCCGGTCGCCAGGTCGACGCAGAGCAACTGCCCGGTGGCCAGGCCCCGGCTGTGGCGCAACAGGGCCTGGTGGGCGTGCGAGGCCTGGGCGAGGGCGTCACAGCCGCTGCGGCGCGCCTGTCGTAGCGCGCCGACCAACAACGTGGCGAGCAGGGCGGACTGGGTGTCGTGGCCCATGGCGTCGGTGATGGACAGGTGCAGGGTGTCTCGGTCGAGTGTGTAGTCGTAGGTGTCGCCCCCGATGTCGTCGGCCGGGACGAGCCCGGCCGCGAGGGTGAACTGGGCCGCCTCGCAGCAGGGCGACGAGGGCAGCAGTTGGTGCTGGATCTCGGCGGCCAGACTGGTGCGGGTGGTCCGTCTGCCCAGGTGGTACAGGTCGGTGAAGCGGCGGTCCGTGACGATGATGTAGGCCAACGCGTGGGCCGCGTCGCGGACCTGCCGGAGCACGGGGTCCGCGGTGTGCTGCAGGGTCACCTCCAGGACGCCGATGCAGTCACCTCGGTTGGTGACCGGCGTGATGACGCGCTGTCCGCCCTGTCCGTCCGGTTCCATGTGCTGGCGCTGGCTCCGCAGTACGTCGTCGTAGACGCTGCCGTGCAGATCGATCGGCTCGGTCCGGTCCACGAACTCACCGGCCGGTGCGGGGAGCCGTACGAGCCGCTGCCCCATGAGGTCGACGAACAGGAACGACACATGCTCCGCGCCCAGCCGCTTCTGCAGATCGTGCGCCACCACTTCGACGGAATCGCCGGGCGGGGCCGCCTCCGCAGCGGCCAACAACTCACCCAGTTCCAGGTCTGCACCTTCCACGACAACCTCCGATCGGTTGCCGCACCTTCTTCCCCGAGTTTTCGTGACATCACCCGACGCGCCCACGAGAAGGCGGTCACAGCCCGCGTCACGCGCGCTGCCGTGCTGCGTCCACCTGCGGGAACGCCGTACGAGCTCAACGCCGTCGTGGGACGTTTCGATCTGCTCAGGAGCGGGACCGCCGGGATGCGGGACGCGGATGTCGTCCCGCTCCGCCGGGGCATGGGGCTGGTTCCTGTCACTACCCGGCTCCTCGCGGAGCCGATCCCGAGCAACTGCTCCCACGGCGGGCCGATCGCCTTGGTGGAGGCGGACTTCCACGGAGGTGTCGGCCACCAGACCGCCGCCGTGTGGCGAACCGGCACGAAGGTCTGGGGCCCGGCCCACACCCGGGACTTCACCGGCCCACGGGAGGAGTGGCCGATCAATGCCGCGCTCGCCCTGGTCGATGTCGTGGTGGAGGGCTCCGAAGAGGCGGGCCGTCACGACCTGTTCCAGGAACTGGGGCTCGGCCGGGAACAGGACATGGGCGGCTGGCGGTCGGCCGGCCGGACCGCTCGGTGGGCGGCCGCGTACGACGAGTGGCATCGACGGCAGTCGGCGGAGCGCGAGCAAGCGGCGCGTGCCGCTGCGGAGTTCGAGAGGTGCGGGAGGCTCCCCCGACGTCCCGGTGGCGCTGGACGGCAAGGCGATCATGGAGCTGCTGGAACTGCCCCCGGGCCCGCTGATCGGTGCGGCCGCTCGCCATCTGCAGGATCTGCATCTCGCACGCGGCCCGTTGTCACAGGAAGAGGCCGAGACCCTGCTGCGGACCTGGGCCGCGGAGCAGGATTCGGGGCGCAGCGACGGCCGAACTCACGTGCTGCCGTAACGAGGAGGAACCAGTATCGGCCCAGCGGGGTCTACTTCTTGCCACGTTCCCTATTCTTGCTCCGCCCACGGGGGCTTGGCGGATTTCGAGCGCTCGGTCCCCGCGACTCGTCGGGAGCGGGCGGAACACCTCACATGGACCGAAGGGGAAGCGGTGGAGACGACGAGTACGAGGGTGCGGCACGGCACCATAGCTCCTGTCACCGCGGCGCGTTGGGCGCTGTGGACGTTCGTCGTGGTCAACCTGGCGATCGTCGAGATCCTGTTCTTCACCACGGGCACGGGCAAGAACGGGGTGCTCACGGTCGCCAAGTTCTTCGGTCTGCACGCCGCCGTGCTGATGCTGTTCCAGCTGCTGCTCGTCGCCCGGCTGCCGTGGCTCGACCGTCGTATCGGCATGGACCGGCTGACGGTGTGGCACAGGTGGGTCGGTTTCACCCTGCTGTGGACGCTCCTCACCCACGCCGTGCTGGTGGTGCTGGGCTACGCGAGGCTCGACGACGCGTCGATGGCGAAGACCTTCTTCGCGCTGGCAGGGGTGCCGGCCTCCCTGCTCGGGATGCTCGCCGCGGCGATCGTGGTCGTGGTCGCCGCGGTCTCCGCCCGTGCGGTGCGCCGACGGCTGCGGTACGAGACCTGGCACGGCCTGCATCTGCTGCTGTACGTGGCGCTGGGGCTGGCGTTCGTCCACCAGTTGCTGGAGACCACGACGTTCGCCTCCTCCGCGTTCGCGTGGGCCTACTGGTGGGCCCTGTGGCTGTTCGCGTTCGGCGCCCTGGTCGCGGGCCGGTTCGTCCTGCCCGTGTGGCGCAACGCCTACCACCGGTTCCAGGTCGCGGCGGTCGTACCGGAAACGGACGACGTGGTGTCGGTGCACGTCACCGGCCGCCACCTCGACCGGTTGCCGGCCCGGGCCGGCCAGTTCTGCGTCTGGCGGTTCCCCGGACACAACCACTGGTGGCTGGCCAATCCGTTCTCGCTGTCGGCGGCGCCCGACGGCCGGACGCTGCGACTGACCGCCAAGGCGGTCGGCAGCGGCAGCGCCGGACTGCGCGAACTCCCGGTGGGGAGCCGCGCGTTCGTCGAGGGCCCGTACGGTGCGTTCACCTCGCTGCACCGGACCCGGCCCGGTGCCCTGCTGATCGCGGGCGGGGTGGGGATCACCCCCGTCCGTTCCCTGCTGGAGGAGGAGGCGACCGGTGACGTGGTCGTGCTCTACCGGGTGCGCAGCGAGAGGGACGCCGTGCTGGTCGACGAGGTACGGGCGCTGGTCGCGGCCCGCGGCGGGCGACTGCACCTGCTGACCGGCCGCAGGGGCGAGGGAACCCCGCCGTTCGAGCCGGGCAGCCTGCGGGCTCTGGTCCCCGACATCACCGAACGCGACGTGTACGTCTGCGGCCCGCCCTCGATGACTGCGACCGTTCTCGGCGCCCTGCGTGAACTGGCGGTCCCACGACGGCAGGTGCACGCCGAACGGTTCGGCCTGGCCTGACGACACGGCCGTACGTCCCGGCGCCGACAGGGTCTCTGTCGGCGCCGGGGGCACCGCGGAGACGGCCCTGGCTCGTGCGACGAGCTGCCGCAGCAGGGTTGTCAGGGGCATGCCTGCGCTCCTACAGTCCGGAACAGAACGGAAATGGGAGCGCTCCCATACGGGGAACCGAGGAGCGCCCGAGCCACCCCATGTCCCGGCCGTACCTCCGAGAAGAGGTCCCCCATGCGACCCTCCCCCCATCTCCCGCGCACCGCGCGCGGCGCACTGGCCGCGTTCGTCACCGCGCTCGCGACCATCGCGGCGCTCTTCGCCGCCACGCCCTCGGCCCAGGCCGACACGACCGTCTGCGAGCAGTACGGATCGAGCGTGATCCAGGGGCGCTACGTCGTCCAGAACAACCGCTGGGGCACGAGTCAGCCCCAGTGCGTCACCACCACGGACACCGGCTTCCGGGTCACCCGGGCCGACGGTTCCGTCCCCACCAACGGCGCCCCGAAGTCGTACCCCTCCGTCTTCAACGGCTGCCACTACACCAACTGTTCGCCGGGAACCCGTCTGCCCGCCCAGCTCTCGGGCATCTCCAGCGCGCCGAGCAGCATCTCGTACGGCTATGTCGGCGACGCCGTCTACAACGCCTCGTACGACATCTGGCTGGACCCGACGCCCCGCACCGACGGCGTGAACCGGACCGAGATCATGATCTGGTTCAACAAGGTGGGCCCGATCCAGCCCATCGGCTCCCCGGTGGGCACGGCGACCGTGGGCGGGCGCTCCTGGCAGGTGTGGTCGGGCGGCAACGGGACCAACGACGTGCTGTCCTTCGTCGCCCCGTCGGCGATCGCGAGCTGGAGCTTCGACGTGATGGACTTCGTCCGCCAGGCCGTGTCCCGGGGGCTGGCCCAGAACAACTGGTATCTGACCAGCGTCCAGGCCGGGTTCGAGCCCTGGCAGAACGGCACCGGGCTGACCGTGAACTCCTTCTCGTCGACCGTGGAGACCGGCGGCAGCGGCCCCGGCACCCCGGGCGGCGGCACGGCCTGCGCGGTGTCGTACGCCACCACCGTGTGGCCGGGCGGCTTCACCGCGAACGTCACGGTCACCAACACCGGTTCGGCGCCCGTCGACAACTGGCGGCTGGCCTTCACGCTGCCCTCAGGCCAGAGCGTCACCGGCGCCTGGAACGCCTCCCTCTCCGCGTCCTCGGGCCCGGTCACGGCGAGCGCCCTGACGCACAACGCGACCATCTCCCCCGGTGCCAGCCAGAACTTCGGGTTCCAGGGCACCTACGGCGGCACCTTCGCCGCGCCGACCGGCTTCAGCCTGAACGGGACCGCCTGCACCCGAACCTGACCCGACCGGCGCCGGACGCCGTGCGGGCGTCCGGCGCCGGCCCGCGGCTTCAACGTCCGCCGGTGCATCGCCCCGAGGGACCGCGGCACGTCCGCCGTCCGGGTCAGATCCTCCAGGAACGCAGGGTGTCCGCGACCTCGTAGATGGTCAAGCGGCTCTCGCGGACCTTCCTGATCAGGTCCGACAGGGCGCCGTAGGGCGGATCGATGCCCTGTTCCGCCTGCTCCATGTACTGGGCGGCGACGAAGGCGGCGACGAGGCTGTTGCGGTGCGGCAGGGGCTCCAGGCGCGCGATGGTGTGCAGCAGCGCGGCCGCGCGCCAGGCGGCGTCGGGGTTCGACTTCTCCAGGGTGGGCATCCGGGTCTTGTGCCGGGCGACGGCCGCCACCAGGGCGGAGTAGTCCGTGACCGACACGTCCTCGCTGCCGAGGGCGGCCTCCTGGACGTCCAGCAGCCAGGAGACGTCGACGTACAGGGTCTCGCTCATCAGGCGGCGGTGACTCCCTGATCGCGCTGGGACGGCGGCACCTCGTCGGGGAAGGCCTCGTCGAACTCGCCGCGCAGCCGGTCCGCCCACGCGGTGGCACCGGCGACGAACCGCTTGCGGTGCATCTCACGGACCCCGAGATCGTGCATGTACTGCTTCAGGCTCTTGCCCTCGGCCGCCGCGGCCGCCCGCACACCTTCCATTTCCTCGTCCGTGAAGGACACGTTCAGTGATGGCATACCCGGCATGGTACCTACTTGGCACCAGCCTGCGCCACCGGCTGTGGCACGGGCTCGGACGCCTCCGCCGACCGGGTCCGGGGCGGGGCCGACGGGAGGTCCGCCTGCTGGAGTTCGGCGAGCAGTTCGCTCTGTCCCGCGAGCAGTTCGGTCAGGATCCGGCGGGCCGCGCGGAGCAGTTCGGCCACGTCACCGCCGGCGAGGGCGTAGCTGACGGTGGAGCCCTCCCGGATGGAGACGACGATGCCGGAGCGGCGCAGGACGCCCAGCTGCTGACTGAGACTGGACGGTTCGATCTCGATCTCGCTCAGCAGGTCGCGCACGGGCAGCGGGCCGCCTTGGAGCAGTTCCAGGACCCGGATGCGCACCGGGTGCCCGAGCATCCGGAAGAACTCGGCCTTCGCCTGGTAGAGGGGCACCTGCATGAGAATCGCTCGCTCCCTGCCGCTTTCGACGGACTCCGTGGGCACGGCGGCCTGTGTGCCACCGCAGGCCGTACTGCGTCCCCATCCTCGTGGATCCGGCCCCGCACACCCAGGGGATTGACCCGATCTGGATATGTCCACTTGAAGAAATCTTCAACTCATGGGCGTGCGAGGCCATGGAGAACGCGTTTGTCTACACGTCGAGTTCGGCCCCGATGCGCCTGAGCTGGTGGCGGGCCATGGCCAGGTTCGACTTGGTCCGGTCGAGCACGAGGTAGAGGAAGAGCCCGTTGCCGCTGCGGCCCTTGAGCGGCTGGATGATGTGGTACTGACTGCCGAGGGTGATGAGCATGTCCTCGATCGCCCCCGTCAGTCCGAGGTGTTCCATGGTGCGGGTCTTGGCGCGGATCACGTCCGTGTTCCCCGCCGCCGCGACCGTCAGGTCGAGATCCTTTCCACCCCCCAGCGTGCCCAGCGCCATACCGCTGGTGTAGTCGACGAGCGCGGTCCCCAGGGAACCCTCGATCGAGGTCATGATCTCCTTCAGGGAAATCTCCACATTGGCCATGTCGGCATCTCCTGTCGCTCGCTGCGCGGCTCGGGCAGTGCCCTCTCCGCCGGTATGAGGAACGTACGAGCTGCCCGGCGACGACACCCGCGTAGTTCCGCTACTGAACGAGGCAGTCGCACATCACCGCGCCCGCGGATCACTTGCGATCGCCTGTGTTCGCCGGGCGACCGCTCAGGGCGACTGACCGGATCGGTCCGCTCGGGGACCCGATGCGGCCTGTCGCCACCGGGTCCGTACGGCCGAGGCTGGGGACATGACCCGAGCACTGATCGTCATCGATGTCCAGGAGTCCTTCCGCGCCCACCCCCTGTGGGAGGCGGTCTCCGATCCGAAGGTCGCCGACAAGGTGGACCGGCTGGTCCGGCTGGCTCGCCGGGCCGGGGACCTGGTGGTGTGGGTCCTGCACGCCGAGCCCGGGAGCGGCGACGTCTTCGACCCGGCTCTCGGCCACGTCCGGCTGCACGCGGGGCTGGAGCGCCGGGAGGACGAGGAGCCACTGCTCCACAAGACCTCGCACAACGCCTTCAGCACCACCAACCTGCAGCAGCTCCTCACCGAACGCGGGATCCGGCAGCTCACCGTCTGCGGCATCCGCACCGAGCAGTGCGTGGAGACCACCGCCCGCCTCGCGAGCGACCTCGGCTACCTGGTCACTTTCGCCGTCGACGCGACCGCCACGCACCCGATCCCGCACCGCGACGCCCCCGCCGACCAGGCCGTCGCCGAACTGCTCGCAGACCCCCGAACCCTGCCCGCCGACGAGGTCGTCCGCCGCACCGAGTACGCCCTCGCCGGCCGGTTCGCCACCATCGCGACGGTCGACGAGCTGGAGGCCGCGGCGGACCTTCCGGCATGATGACCGCATCGTGAGCCGGATCGTCTTCTTCCTGGTGCCCGGAGTCCATCTGCTGGACCTGGCCGGCCCCGCGCAGGTCTTCTCCACCGCGGCCGACTTCGGGCACCCCTACACCCTCACCTACGTCGCCGAGCGGCCGGAGGTCCTCTCGGCCCAGGGGCTGCCCCTCACCGCACGGACCGACTGGCCCGACCTCGCACCCGAGGACCTGATCGTGGTGCCCGGCTGGCGGACCGTGACCCTGGCCGACTCGCCCGCCGTCACCGACGCCTCCCTCAGGGCGCTGACCGACCACCACGCGCGCGGCGGCACCGTGGCCAGCGTCTGCGCCGGCGCGGAAGCGCTCGGCCGGGCCGGTCTGCTCAAGGGCCGCCGCTGCACCACCCACCACGACGTGCAGGACGAGCTGGCGCTGCGCCACCCCGGGGCGGTCGTCGTCCGCGACGTCCTGTTCACCGCCGACGACCGGGTGATCACCTCGGCCGGTATCGCCAGCGGCATCGATCTGGCCCTGCACCTCGTCGCCGGACGGCACGGGCCCGCCGTCGCCGCCCAGGTCGCACGCGACATGGTCGTCTACGCCCGCCGCAACGGCGACGAGCCGCAGTCCAGCGCGATGTTCCGGCACCGGTCCCACCTCGACGACACCGTGCACCGTGTCCAGGACCTCATCGACACCCGCTTCGACCGGCCTCTCCCGCTGGCCGGACTCGCCGCGGCGGCCGGCGTCAGCGAACGCACCCTGACCCGGCTCTTCGGCCGCGCCACCGGTCTCACCCCGCTGCGCTACCAGCAGACCCTCCGTCTGGAGCGCGCCGAGCACCTCATCAGCCACGGTGCGACGATCGACGCGGCCGCCCGCTCGGTCGGCTTCGAGGACGCCCGCATGCTGCGCCGCCTGCGCGCCCGCGCGTGGAAGACGCCCTAGCGTGCATCCGGGCAGGGTGTTGGGGCGGCGGCTTCAGCCGATGTCCAGGTCGGTGTGGAGCAGGTGGTGGTCCGAGACCTCCGTGAGCCGCACCTCGTGCCGGAGCGCGGTGATGCCGCGCAGGAAGACGTAGTCGAACTTGCTCTGCCAGTCGGTGGTCACCTCGCAGTCGCCGGCCAGTGCGGGACGGCACCCGGGATCGGTGTCCGTGGCCAGCTTCCACAGCGGGGCGAGTTCGGGGGCGTCCGGCACCGCGTTGAAGTCGCCGACGAGGACGGCACGGTCGTACCGGGCCACGACCGGGGCGAGCACCCGGATCTGCCGCGCCCGGACCTCCGGCTGCTGTCGTTGGGCGAGGTGCGTGTTGAAAACCCGGACGGACCGGCCGTCGATCTTCGTGGTGACCGCCATGTATCCACGGTCCTCCGATCCGCCGTCGGGGTACTCCACGTTGACGCGGTCCGTCATCGGTGCCGCCGAGAGGATCGCCTGGCCGTAGCCGCCCGGGCTCCACGGCACGCCCCCGCAACGGTTCCAGTTCCGCAGCACGGTTCCGTACTCGACGTGGTAGACCAGCCCGTGCAGGCTCTCCAGGTACTCCCGGATCCGCTCGACGTCACGCGCGCACGCTTCCTGCAACCCGATGACCTGCGGTGCGTACCGGGCGATCTCCGCCGCCCGGTCGACGTTGCTCTCCTTGCAGGGGTTGCACATGTTCCAGGTCATCACCCGGTTCGGTACGACGTCCTTGACGGGGTCGACGGGCTGCGACCGGGCGAAGAGGCCGTCGCCGGGCGAGCTGGAGCCGAGCATCACCACACAGACCACGGCGACGGCGCCCGTGAGCAACCGCGTTCCCTTTCCGAACACCATCGCCTCCCTGCGTGGATTCCGGCGGCAACCTGCCTGTCCCTGCACGAGGTTATGGGACGAGCCTGTGAGCGGCGCGCGGCCGCCGCCGGGCGGAGATCACGTGTGCCGACGTCGGCCGGAGAGCACGGACGGCCGCTACTGGCCGATGATGTCGAGCGCGGTTCCATGGAGCAGTCACGCTCTGATCAACTTCCCCGGGCCCGCCGATATTTCCCGGGCAGGCGGTCCGGCACCCTTGCTATGGTGCGCCGATGTCATCGATCAAGACGGTCCAGGTCACCTTCGACTGTGCGGAACCCGAGCGCGTCGCTCGCTTCTGGTGCGAGGTGCTGGGGTACGTCGTACCGCCGCCGCCGGAGGGGTTCACCTCCTGGGACGAGTACGACCGTTCCCTGCCGCCCGAGCGTCAGGGTGCGGGGTTCGTGTGCATGGACCCCTCCGGGGTCGGACCCCGGATGTACTTCCAGCGCGTTCCCGAGGGAAAGGTCGTCAAGAACCGGGTGCACCTCGATGTGCGGGTGGGCACGGGGCTCGTGGAGGACGAGCGGGTCGCCGCGCTCGAGGCCGAGTGCGCACGGCTGGTCGCGCTCGGCGCGGTACGCGTACGCCTGCTGCGTGCCGACGAGTACAACGAGTCGTGCCTGCTGATGCAGGACATCGAGGGCAACGAGTTCTGCCTCGACTGAGCTTGGCCGGTCCGGTCGAGCGGCGCTCCTAGGGCGTTGTCGTCCACGGGCGCAGCTTCTCCGGGTTTCGGATCGCCCAGATGCGGCTGACGTGGCCGTCGGTGACGTCGAACGCGGCCACGGTCATGACGACGCCCTCGCGCCGGGCCACCAGGCCCGGCACGCCGTTGACCGACCGCTCCAGGAGTTCGAGGCCGGGCGCCCTGTCGGCGATGGCGACCATGTACTGGGCGATCCGCGCGCCGCCCTCGACGGGGTGCAGCGCGGCACCGACCACGCCGCCGCCGTCGGCGGTCATCACGGCGCCCGGGTCTAGGAGGCCGACGAGGGCGGCGATGTCCTTGCTCTCCCACGCCTGTTTGACGTGTCGCACGACCTCCGCGCGGTCGGCCGTCGGCTCAGGGGCACGTGCGGCGCCCGCCCGTCGTCGGGCGGAGGCGGCCAGTTGCTTGCAGGCCCCGGGACTTCGCCCGAGAACGTCGGCGATCTCGGCGAACGGATACCGGAAGACGTCGTGCAGCACGAACGCCACCCGCTCGGCCGGCGTCATGGACTCCAGGACGACGAGGAAGGCCATGCCCACCGATTCGTCCAGCACGATCTGGTCGGCCGGATCAGCGGGACGCGCGGGGCCGACGGGGTCGCAGGAGCTCCCGGCGTGGACGCCGACGGCCGCGTGCTCCCACTCGGTACGGTCCGGCAGCGGCTCGGGCAACCACACGCCCACGTAGCGCTCACGGCGGGCCCGCGCCGAGCGAAGCAGGTCCAGGCAGATTCGGCCGGTGACGGTCGTCAGCCACGCGCCGGGTGACTCGATCTCCTGACGCCTGCGGCTCGGCAGCCCGTACCAGCGCGCGTAGGCATCCTGTACCGCGTCCTCGGCCTCCGTCGCCGAACCGAGCAACCGGTAGGCGACATTGAGCAGTTGACGTCGCTCCCCGTCCACCGCCCGCACGCCGGTCGATCCGTCCACCGCCGCCCCCTCGCCCAACTCGCCTTACCTTTCGCCGGCCCACGTCGTCGGACTGGTGAGACCTTATCGATCCACTGCCCGAGGGCGTGAAGGAGACCGCGACATGGCCACCCAGGTGACGACGACGGTGACGGCGAACACCCAGCGCACTTCCTCATTCCTGCGGACCGCGATCGCGCTGCAGACCCTGACGATCTTCCTCCAGGCGATCTCCGCCGGACTGTTGCTGACCTCGACTTACGGCGCGACGCTGCACAGTGTCGGCGCGCGGGTGATGTACGGGGCGTCGATGCTGTACGTGCTCGCGGCGGTGCTGGCGTGGAAGCCGGGCGGCGGCTCGCCCCGGCCCGTCCTGCACGCGACCGGCTTCCTCGCCCTCGCCTCGGTGCAGGTCGTGGTCGGCATCGCCCATGTCCCGGCGGTCCATCTGCCCCTGGGAGTCCTGATGTTCGGCCTGAGTGTGCTGGCACTGGCGCGGCGCTGAGACCCCGGATGCCGCCCCTGCCTCCATCGGCCGGCTAGAAGATGCCGGCCTGCATGTGGCGTACGAGGTCGGCCAGGATCTCGCGGAGCCACGGGCTGCGGGCGGCCGGCAACCGGGCCAGGGTGTGCCGAAAGGCGCCCGGGTCCATCCGGAACGGATACCTGGGACGCGGTGGGGGCGGATCGTCGCGGAGGATGTCGGCGTGCTTTCCGCCCGATGCGAGCAGGGGCGGCGACGGTTCGGGGAAGACCAGCCACCGCCACACCCCGAACGGCAGCGGCACCAGGCGGGCGGCCGACGCCACTGGAGTGGGTGCCTGGGTGGGTGCCCCGGTGGCCGCGCGGGACCGGCCGCCGAGGGGTGTCCACAGCTCCCCCGTCTGCGGATGGACCGGTACGAGGAGGAAGTCGGCGCCGGAGTCGGGGGCGGGGCACTCCGGCCCTGCGAGGACGGCTCGTAGCGCCGACGGGTCGGCGGGCGGCCGCAACGGGCCGGCCGGCAGGAACGCGTCGAGGGCGCGCCGGAAGACCTCCGCCGTCAGGCCGTCCGGGACCGTCACCGGCCGGCCGTCCGAGGCCGCCAGCAGGTGCGCGAGCGCCCTGCCAGCCGCAGCTTCCCACTGCGGGCTCCACGACCACCAGTGGTACGTGCCCGAGCGCGAACCCCATGCGGCGATCGGCTCGAACGGGGGCGTGATCTGCGCCGTCTCCATCAACTCCGACCAGGACAGCAGCGGGCTGTGGCCCACGCGGCGGCGGCGCACGGCGTTCGGGGAGAGCCACACCGCCTGCCAGAGCGAGCAGTCGTCGATTCGGCTCGCCACGGGCAGGCCGCAGGCCTCGCAGGCCATGTTGGGGCCGTCGGCCCCGTCGAGACCGCAGCAGTAGCCGCCGGCCTTCTCGGGGATCAGCAGGGTGCCGCGGGCGTCTCCGGGGGCGATGACCACCGCGCCGGGCGGGCCGTAGGACAGGGCAGGGACCGGCGCGTGGATGCCTCGGGCCGCCGCCACCTCAGGATCGATCTCCTCCCACAACCGCCACGGTGGGCCGCTGGGCTCCACCTCCACGGCGAAGGTCCCCGACTCCATGAGCACCGGCAGCTGAATCCCATTCCCGTACTTGTGATGGGCGTGAACCGGCAGGACGACCCGGGACAGCGGGGCGGTCAGCGCAGCACCGCACCCCGCACACTCAAAAACGAACAAACGTCCTCCGCTGGAAAATCAGATGGGCATCGTCGCAGTCCGGCGACGGCGAGCCAACGTGTTTTCCGTTCGTGGCGGTACAGAAGCGCCGCCCTGGCGCCCCGGGACGGCGGAGCACCGGCGGGCTGCGGCCGCGGCGAGACCCCCGCGTGATCCGCGGGTAGGCGCGGCGGGGATACTGGTGGACGCACGTACCCCTGCTTCCCGATGGACTCATGCCGACCTCCCCCACAGCTCGTCCCACTCCCCCGACGGTGTGGCCGGCTCGCGGCCGCCACATCGGACCCGACGCGGAGGACGTCCTCCGTCGTACTCTGCGGCAGCTCAAGGACAGTCAGCTCATCGACGACTTCCTCGAAGTGCCCGACCCCGGGGGCGAGTCCCCGGAGCGGGTCTTCGAGGCCCGTTGGCGGGTCGCCGACGACGTGACCGTGCGTGCCCGGCTCGCCCTCTCGCCCGACCAGGGCAGCGGCCGGGAATGGACCCTCCTCGCGGAGGCGGAACAACCGTGGGATCCGGCGTGGCCCTCCCCCGTCACCCGGTTCTGGCCGGAGTACGGGGACTGGGACCACGACGCCGTCACCGGCCTGTCGCTGAGCAGGATCAACGCCCTCCCCGAGGACGACAAGGACGTACGGCGCGTGCTCCGGGACGCGGGGCGCGGAGGGTGGTGCGTGCACGTCGTCGTCCATGAGGCGATGACCACGGACGAGCGCGGGCAGTTGCCCCTGGCCCGCTGGCTGTCGCCGAGTCTGCGCCACCGCGTGGTCGAGCACCGTGCCGCCCCGCACCAGGTGCGGGTCGTGAACTGGGCGCTGCGTGAGTTCGATGCCGAGGTACCGCGCGGCGGCGCCGTGGTGCTGCCCGGCACTCCGGCTCCCTCCGGCTACGACGCCGAGGACTTCACCGTGCGCACGGTGTTCCTGGACGGTTCGGAACCGGTCGACCTCGTCGCGGCGGTCACGCGGTTCGCCGCGCTGTCGCGCCCGCTGCCGGACGGCGCCGACGAGGCCCTCACGGCGCTGCGGGACGACTGGCACCTGCTCACTCTCGAGGAGGAACTCGCGCGGGAGCGGAAGCGGGTGGCGATGTACGCGGAGGCGCTGGAGGCCATGACCGCGTCCCGGGACCTGTACCGGGAGGCGACCGAGCGCGCGCATGAGGCGCTGGCCGCCTACCGTGAGTCCGCCGAGGCGGCCCCCGCCCCACAGCAGCCGTCCGGGAAACCGGCGGTGTCCCCGTTCCAACAGCTGGCGCGCACGCTGGAGCGCTTCAAGGGCGGCCCCAAGACCTCCTCGCGTCCCGCCGCCACCGATCAGAGGAAGGAATCCGCGGAGGGCGGCCCGTCCACCGGATCGGAACCCGGCTCGGAACGCGGCGCGGAGCGGCGGGGCAGCGACGGGGCGTAGCCCCCGGGTCCACGGTCTCGGGTCTACGGTCTCGCGGGCGGGGCCTTGATGACGGGTGTCAGGCGAAGGCTTCGCGCAGGGCGGGCAGCAGGGTCGTCTCGGACCAGTCCAGGTACGCGGGTTGGGACTCGCCGCCGATCTGCACCAGGGCGATCTCGGTGAACCCGGCCTCGGCGTACGGGCGTACGGCCTCGACGAACGCGTCGGGGTCGTCGCCGCACGGGATGGACGCGGCAACGTCGTCGGGCGTGACGTACTGCGTGGCCGACTCGAAGGAATCCGGGTGCGGCAGTTCCGAGTTGACCTTCCAGCCGCCGCCGAACCAGCGGAACTGGTCGTGCGCGCGCCGCACGGCCGTGGCGCGGTCGGGGTCGTAGCAGACGGGAAGCTGGCCCACCCGCGGCTTGCCCGTGCCGCCGTGCCGGTCGAACGCCTGGAGCAGCCCGGCCTCGGGCTCCGTGGCGATGACCAGGTCGCCGAGCCTGCCCGCGAGGGAGCACGACTGCTCGCCGGAGACGGCGATGCCGAGGGGCGGCGGGTCGTCCGGCAGGTCCCAGAGGCGGGCGGACTCCACGTCGTAGTGCGTGCCGTGATGGTTCACATGGCCGTCGCCGAAGAGCGCCCGGATGATCTCCACCGCCTCTTCGAGCATCTCGTGCCGGACGTTCACGGACGGCCAACCGCCGCCCACCACGTGTTCGTTGAGGTTCTCCCCGGAACCGAGCCCCAGCCGGAACCGCCCCTCGGACAGCAACTGCATCGTGGCCGCCTTCTGCGCCACCACCGCCGGGTGGTAGCGGAACGAGGGGCAGGTCACGTAGGTCATCAGCGGGATGCGTGACGTGGCCTGGGCGGCCGCGCCGAGCACACTCCACGCGTACGGTGAGTGACCCTGCGAGCGCAGCCACGGGAAGTAGTGGTCGGAGGTCACCGAGAAGTCGAACCCCGCGCCCTCCGCCCGCACCACGTGGTCGACGAGGTCACGGGGGCCTGCCTGCTCGGTCATCATCGTGTAGCCGATTTGCACCATAATCAGGCGGGTCCCCGCCTGAGCGGATCAGAAACAGTCGGCAGGAGGGTCAGGTGGTGGGTGCCGCCCGCCACGCTTCGAGCACGGCCCCCAGCTGCCGCAGCGGGTCCTCGCCCACAAAGCGCAGGACGACCGTGTCGGCGCCGGCATCCGCGAGCGCCCGGACGGCGCCGGAGGCCCCGGCGGCGTCGCCGGAGACGGTGAAGACCTCCTCCTGGGGACGGCCCAGCCAGGCGCCGTGCCCCTCGGTATGGGGGTGGAGGGTACGGGCGACCTCGCCGGGGTCGTCACCGACGCAAGCGAAGGCGAAGACGGTGAGGGTGTGGTCGGCGGTCGCGCCCCCCTTGGCGACGAGCTCGCGGGTGTGCTCCAGGTCGCGCGGCCCGTGGCCCTCGGCGATCAGTGTGCCGTCGGCGACGCGGCCGGACAGTTCGAGGGAACGGGGCCGCACCACGCCCGCGACGACCGGCGGGACCTCGGTCGGCGTGTGCACCAACTCGACTCCGTCCAGCCGTACTTCACGCCCCGCCAGTTCCACGCGCTCACCGCGCAGCAGCGCGCGAACGGAGGTGATCGTCTCCTCCAGGAGCGCCAACGGGGAGCGGGGCGCGACGCCGACCTGGGCCATCCATTCCCGTACGCCGTGCCCGATGCCGGCCACCAGTCTGCCGGGGAACACCCGGGCCAGCGTGGCCAGTTCCATCGCCAGCAGCGCCGGGCTGCGCAGCGGGGCCGGAGTGATGCCGATGCCCACCCGCAGACGCTGTGTCGCGCCCAGGGCCACGGCCGCCGCCGTGACGCCACCGTTCCAGCCGAGGTCCTCCACCACCCACAGGTCGTCCACCCCGAGCGCCTCGGCCCGCCGCGCGAACTCCGGCAACCCTTCCGGGGCCCAGTCGCGGTCGTACATCACACCGATCCGTACGTTCGTCATACGGGCGAACCTACGTGGCGGACGACGAGCGGATCAACGGCGTATCCGCCCCGCGCCCGGACCGTGAACGGCGACCGACAACCGACACCGACAGAGACAGCGACGGAGACAGCGACAGCGACAGCGACAGCGACAACCGGCGAAACGCCGTGTGCGTCCTACTGGGTCCGCGGAGGCGTCGCACCGCACACAATGAGCCACCGACGAACCTGGGAGGAACCACAGTGGCCGACTACTCACTGACCCTCGACGACTCGGAGATCGCGCGGTACCGGCTCATGGCCGACCTCGCCGAGCGGCGCGAACGCGAGCTGTGGGCGGCCGCCGGGGTGGCACCCGGGGCGCGCATCGCGGACGTGGGATGCGGGCCGGGCGCGCTGTCCGTGCGGCTGGCGGACATCGTCGGGCCCGAGGGTGGTGTGTGGGCGGTGGACCGCGACGCCGACGCGCTGGCCGTCGCCTCCGCGCTCGCCGAGCGCACCGGCGTGCGCGTGCACACCAGCACCGGATCCGCCGACGCCACCGGCCTGGCCGAGGGCACCTTCGACGTGGTGATGCTCCGTCATGTGCTGGCCCACAACGGCGGCCGGGAGCAGGCGATCGTGGACCATCTCGCCGAGCTGGCCAGGCCCGGCGGCGGCGTGGTGTACCTCGTCGACGTCGACGCGACCGGTTTCCGGCTGCGGGGCGCGCCCGCCGCGTACGACGAGATGCACGAGCGCTACCGCGAACTGCACCGGCGCCGGGGCAACGATCTCGCGATCGGGACCCGGCTGGACGAACTCCTCACCTCGGCCGGCCTCGACGTCATCGCCTACGAGGGCCACATCAACGTCATGACTCCCCCGCCCGGCATGCGCGGTCCCGCCTGGGCGGCACGTGACGCCCTGCTCTCCGAGGGTCTCGTCACCACGGAAGACATCGCCCGCTGGGACGACGCGTTCGCGGACATCGGACAGGACCTGAGCGGCCTGCGGTTCTTCGGCAACACCTATGTCGCCCTCGGCCGACGCGCCTGAGGCTGATCACTCGAAGGAGCAGCCCGGGTTAGGGGCGTCCTCCGAGAACGGGGAGCCGTGGGGCAGGACGTACAGGACGACCAGGACGAGCGGGGTGTCGCCCAGGTTGCGGCCGATGTGGACGTAGTCGGGGCCGGCCGGTTCCTGGATACGGTCGCCGGTGCGGTAGACGCCGTCGGTCTCGCAGGTGGAGTCGTAGTGGCTGAGGGTGCCCTGCTTGACGAAGCCGTACAGCGGTCCGTCGTGGTAGTGCCAGCCGGTGGCCTGACCGGGCGGGATCGTGACCTCCCGCAGGATGTAGTCGGTGCCGTTCACGGTCGTCTGGCTGAGGACCCGGCCGCTGACTCCCGGTCCCGCCGGCGTGGCGTGCGCGGTGCCGCCCCATACGAGGGCGGCGGCCGTCACCGCCCCGGCGACGGCGGTACGGAACGTGCGGCGCATGCGGGCCTCCTGCAAGGCGAGTGAGCACTGTGAGGGCTGCGAGGGCAATGAAGACGGTGAGGGCATCGAAGACGGTGAGGACATCGTCTTCGCCGTGAACATAGGCTGTTTCAGGGGCTGTTGGGTCCGCCTCCCGTGAATCCGCACACGTCCTGGCGAAAGTCGACGCGTTCTCGTCGACGGGCGTCGGCCACGCGGGGTCACCGGGCCGGCTGCCGCCGAGCGGTGCGGAACTCGCCGTCCGGCCGAGCGGACTCGGCCGAGGGGACGGGGCCGGGCGGACTCGGCCGGGCGGCGAGCGGGCGCGTCAGTCCACGATCACGTGGGGGAGCGCCTCCGGGGTCCGTCCGACGAGCAGACCACCGAAGTTGTCTTCGACCTCCGCCTTCTCCGCCGCGTTCGGATACGGGTTCTTGCACGCGGTGCCGGCGGTGGAGCCGGACATCAGGCTGGAGCACGGTCCCGGCTTGCGGTCGGGCAGGCCCAGGATGTGGCCGAGTTCGTGGGCGGAGATCCGGATCGTGTCGTAGCCCTGGTCGACGGCCTGGCGTCCGATGTAGACGGTGCCGTTGCCCAGGGTCGTGGGCAGGGCGCGTGGCCAGCCGTTGTCCGCGAGAACCCGGATGTTCGCGCGCTGGCCGGCCGCGGCCGGCCGCAGCTCGACGGTGTCGACGCTCTCGTTCCAGATCGCCGCGCCCCGGTCGACGGCGCTCCTGAACTCCGCGGAGCCACGCGCGTCGTAGGTGAGGACCCGGGCGGCCAAGGGGGCGGCGGCCGCGTCGGGAGCGGCGGCGACCGCTTGGCCGCCGACGAGGGACAGGGACACCATCAGGGCCGCTGTCAGGCCGCCGGTCAGCGTACGGATGTGCATGATCGACCTCCTTGTGGGGGAAGGTTAGTCGTGCTCATGACACTATCGGAGCTGCCCGCCCGGGACGGCGATGAATCCGTCAATCGGCCCGCCCGGACATGGAGTTGTCGCGTGGCGTGTCATGCGAACGGGAGGGGGCGGGCGGTGCAGCGGGGTCGCCCGGTCCGTGAGAGCCTTGGTCCGATCATGGATGGATCGATCGGTGTCGAGGCCGGAGGACAGGACATGGCCATCAACCGGCCGGGGCTGGGCGAGGATCTGCCGTCGGCGGAGGTGCTGTGGGCGCGGTGGGCCCTGATCGCCGTGCTGGAGACGACCACCGCGGACGAGGAAGAGGGGATCCACCGCACGGGGACCTGGGTGGACGACGAGGGACTCCATCTGGACGACTGCGGCTGTACGTGGTGGGGCTTCGCGCCCCGCGGTGAGGGCCGTTATGTGCTCTACGGCGAGGACGAGTCGAGCGGGGTCAAGTGGCACGAGCCCCCGGTCGACATGTTCGTCGGCGCACCCGACTGGCTCCCCCACGAGCAGCTGCGGGATCTGCTGTCGGGTAATCAACTGGGCTGTGTCTATTGGTTCGAGAACGGCGACTGGGCCCGCGCTCCCTATCCGGCGAGCCTCGGCGACGACGGACTCGACTGCGGGATGAGCCGCTTCGTCGACCGGAAGGACGTGCTCAGGACGATCGCCGACGAGGACCACGGCGCCATGCCCACACAGGACGCCGAGACACTGCTGGAGCACGCCGAGAACTACCGGCTGACGCCGGACCTGCTGATGTCGCTCGTCAACGAACCCGACTGGCGTGAGCTGGACCGGCCCGCGATGACCAGAGCCCTGCGTCTCGCGGGCCTGTACCGGACGTAGACATGTCCCGTGCCGCCCGGTTGGCCGCGCACAGCGCCGTCGCCGCGTCGCTGGCGCGGTGCGGCGACCGCGAACTGCGGGAGCTGGTCGACGCCGCCACCCCGCTGGGCTCCGGCATCGGCGGAACGTCGGTCCTGCTGGATGTCGACGCGACACCGGTCTTCGTCAAGCAGGTGCGCCTGACCGATCTGGAACGCCGCCCGGAGCACGCCCGGTCCACGGCGAACCTCTTCGGGCTGCCGGTCCACTGCCAGTACGGTGTCGGCAGCGTCGGCGGACCGGGGTTCGGGGTCTGGCGCGAGCTGGCCGTACACGCCATGACGACGAACTGGGTGATCGCGGGAGATCACGAGGGCTTCCCCCTGATGCATCACTGGCGCGTCCTCCCCGACGCCGGTCGCCCGCTCCCCGAGGAACTGGCGGACGTGGAACGGGCCGTGGCCTACTGGGGAGGCGGTCCGGGCATACGCCGCCGGATCGAGGAACTGCGGCACTCCTCGGCGAGCCTCACGCTGTTCCTGGAGTACATCCCGCACAACCTGCACGACTGGCTGGGCGTTCGGATCGGGGCCGGTGACGAGGCGGCCGAGCAGGCCTGCGCCATGGTGGAGGAGGAGCTGGAAGCGGGCGTGTCGTTCATGAACGACCACGGGCTCCTGCACTTCGACGCGCACTTCCAGAACATCCTCACCGACGGCCGACGGCTCTACTTCGCCGACTACGGCCTCTCCCTCGCGTCGAGCTTCGAACTCACCCGGGCCGAGGCGGACTTCTACGACGTGCACCGCACCTACGACCGGCACTACACCGTCACCCATCTGGTGAACTGGCTGGTCGTCGCCCTGTACGGGTGCGCACCGGAGGAACGTCGGGAGTTCGTGCGCGCCTGCGCCCGGGGCGAGTTCCCGGCGGGCATGCCGCCGGCGATCGCGGCGGTCCTCCGTCGTCACGCGCCGGTCGCCGTGGTGATGGGCGACTTCCACCACCGCTTCCGCCACGAGAGCAGGACCACCCCGTACCCGCTGGAGGCGCTGAGCCGGGCCCCGCACGGTGACGCGCGGGGCCCGGGGTCCGACGGGCGGGTCAGGGGCAGCTGAGGCGGGTGTCGCCCGCGTCCGTGGTGCAGGTGTCCGTGTTGGGGCCGCCGTTGGCGGTGTCGTTGCCGGAGACCTGGTCGACCGTGTTGAGGTTGTCGGTGCCGAAGTTGCCGATCAGGTTGTCCGTGCCGGGCCCGGCGTTGAGGGTGTCGTTGCCGTTGCCGCCGTCGACGCGGTCGTTGCCGTGACCGCCGTGCACGGTGTCGTTGCCGGAACCCGCGTTGACGGTGTCGTCACCGCCGAGGGCGCAGATCACGTCGTTGCCGAAGGTGCCGGTGATGGTGTCGTTGCCGCTGGTGCCGATGCGGGTGCAGCCACGGGAGTTGTTGACCGTGGTGGTCGCGGTGGCGGTGTTGTCGCCGGTGTTCGGGTCGGTCTGGGTGGCGCCGACCGTCACCCGATCGGTGAGGGTGCCGGTGGCCCGGGGTTCGGCGGCGACGGTGACCGTGGCGGCTGCACCGGGGGCGAGGGTGCCCAGGGAACAGGTCGCGCCGGTCGCGGTCGTGGTGCAGGTGCCGGAGGTGGTGGTCGCCGAGACGACCGAGGCGGCGACCCCGCTGAACGTGTCGGAGAGGTTCACGTCGGTGGCGGAGGTGGTGGTGCTGTTGTTGGTCACGCGCACGGTGTAGGTGGGACGGTCACCGATGGCGGCCGTGGCCGGACCGGACTTCGTCACCGACAGGTCCACTCCGGCGGGTGGCGGCGGGACGCTGCCACCACCCTGGAAGCGGGCCAGGGCGAAGTCGGCGTTCGGCCCTCCCCCGCCCGCGGCGACGATCCCGCCGCCGGACTGCAGGGCCAGGCCGCGGGCGCTGTCGCTGCCACCGAAGTCGGCGGTCGCGACGCCCCCGGCACCGAAGCCGGTGTCCAGTCTGCCGTCGGGGTTGTGGCGCAGCACGGCGAAGTCACCGTTCGTCCCGCCGGCGCTGACGATCCGTCCGTCCGGCTGGAGGACCATGTCGGAGGCGAAGGCGCCGGGCGTGAGGACCCGGCCGTCACCGTCGAAACTCGGGTCCAGGGTGCCGCCCGCGGTGTACCGGGCCAGGGCGACCCGGGCGTCGCTGGAGCCGCCGGCGACGATCTTGCCGTCGGGCTGGATCGCCAGTGCTCGCACCCCGTCGTAGCCGCCGAAGTCGGTGCGGACGATGCCGGCGGTGCCGAACCCGTTGTCCACGGTGCCGTCGGCGTTGAGGCGCATCAGCACGAAGTCGAAGCTGGTCGATCCCACCTCACCCCCGACGACGATCTTCCCGTCGGGCTGCAGCGCCAGGCTGCGGGCGTCACCGCCCGCCTCCTGGGTGTTCGGGTTCGGGTCGACGGTCACCACCCCGTCACCGCCGAACGAGGGGTCGGGGGTGCCCTGGTCGTCGAAGCGGGCCAGCGCGACGAACCCGCCGCTGTAGCCGGCCGCCACGATCCTGTCGTCGGCGTCGATCGCCACGTCGAGGGCCTCGGTCGGTCCGCTGATCTCAGCGAAGACCCTGCCGTCGTCGCTGAAGGTGTCGTCCAGGGTGCCGTCGGGGTTGTAGCGGGCCACGACGAACCAGCAGCAGTTCTCGTACTCCCGCCAGCTCATGCCCGCCACGACGATCTTGCCGTCGGACTGCAGTGTCACGGCGCTGGCCTCGCTCCACTGGAAATTCGGGCCCATGTTGTTGATCGGGGTGGTGACCCTGCCGTCGCCGTCGAACCCGGTGTCCGGGGTGCCGTCGGGGTTGTGCCTGGTCAGGGCGAAATGGCTCTCCGTCACCGAATGGTCGGCGGAGGCACCGACCGACACGATCTTCCCGTCGGGCTGTACCGCCACGTCGCCCGCGTGATCGTCGTCGGCGAAGCCGGTGAGCACCCTGCCGTCGCCGCTGAAGGTGGGATCCAGGTCGCCCGGGGCCGCGGAGGCGGTGCCGGGGAAGGACAGCAGGAGTGCCAGGACGGCGGCGGCGACGGTGCCGGCCCGGGCCGGGGAGAACCGGCGGGGGCGTTCACCAGACCGCCGCCACGCTGGTCGCGCAAGAGGTGTGAGCATGTGCGACAGCCTTCCGCCGTTCGCACACGCGGACGGACGCCTGCTGCGGCATTGCACCCGCCCGGCTGCGGCGATTCCATCCGGCTGGGCGAGTACGGGCGAAGACGACCAGGCGCAGCAGCGCGAAGCGCGCGACGCCGGTGAGGGCGGAGGCGGACAGGTAGACGACCTGTTCGAGCACCGGCCCGGGTGCCGCCACCAGCTGGTGCAGGACGAGTATCGCGCCGCAGGTCACCGCGTACGCGGCCGCCGCCGAACCGGCCGACTGTGCGTGCTGACGCCAGGTCGCGCGCCCGCCCGCCCCGAAGGTGAAGCGCGCGTGCAGCTCGGTGGCGAGCAGCGTGGAGGCGGCCGTGATCAGGGCGTTGGCCAGGGCCCAGGGGATCCAGGAGGCCAGGGCCGCGACGGCGAAGCTGGAGCCGATCCCCACTCCCCCGCCGCAGAGCACGAAGCGGGCGAAGGCGGTGCGGGCGCCAGGTGCCGCCTGCCGTCGGCTGTGCGCTGTCTCCATGGCCTGCCCCCTCGATCGCCCACCGTTTCTCGATGCGGAAACGCTACGTTGCGTTCATAGATTCAGCAACACAGATAGAGCGCAGAGATTCGATAGGAGCAGTTCAAGAGCTGCTTTTCATTGCAACGACCCCACGATCAACGCAACGAAACCAGCCCATAGCGTTGCAATGAATGAAGGTGAAAGCTATGACTCCAGAGCGCGCGCACCCGGCGCGCAGGTGTCCCGCAGGACGGCCCGTTCCGCGGCAGGCAGGGTGGCCGCCGAACCGCGCCGGCCATGGTCGAGCAGAGCGGATCCGGCGCGCAGCCACCGAGGGTCGGGCGCCACACCGATGAACCCGGCCAGGCGGGTCAGCTCCTCGACGGGGTGGTCCAGGAGGTTCTCGTACGAGAGGGTGGCGCGCCGGTCGGCGGGGAGTCCGCGGAGGAACTCCGTTCCCTCGGTGACGAGTTCGGACCACAGCGTGCCGAAGGTCCGCAGGGGGATGTGCCGGTCGCGCACGAGGGACGGGTCGAAGCGGTCGTCGAGCAGGGGCGCGAGGTCGGGCGGCAACGCGCGGACGTGCTCGGTGGTCAGATCGGCGAAGCTGTCGACACCGGAGCGGGTCCTGATCTCCCGGAGCAGGGAGATCGCGCGGTACCCGGGGTGGCGGCTCATGGACAGGGCGCAGTCCGGGCCGTCGCGGAACATGTGCACGAACCTGGCCTCGGGGAAGGCCTCCCGCAGACCCGGGGCCCAGCCGGTCGAGTAGCCGGAGCGCTCCACGACCGCGGTGCGTCCGAACCGGGCGCAGAGCAGGTCGAACAGGACCCGGTGGTGTTCGGCGGCGGGGCGCTCCGGCCACCGGACCACCGCCGCGCCGAGTTCGTCGAGGAGGGTGTCCGGGTCGTCGGTGAGGTGGGGCAGCACCATCAGGGAGAGCGCGGGGATGCCGGAGGTGCGCGCCGAGTATCGGCCGGGGCGCCGGGTGTGGAGGAACTCCGGCAGCGGCAGCCCGCTGCGGATCATCCGTTCGAAATGCGGGGCGGGCCGGGAGAGCGCCCGCCAGAACTCCTCGCCGTCCACCCGCCCCGGGGGAAAGGCCGCGTCGCCCACCGAGGCCATGTACTCGTTGAGGCTCAGGACGTCCGGGTGGGCGTTGAGGATGCGTGACAGCGCCGTCGAGCCGCTGCGTCCCGTACCGAAGACGAAGGTCAGAGAACGCATGTTCCTCTTTCGGGGTGAAGGCCGGCCCCGGCGGGTGGCCCCGCCGGTTCAGATGTGCCTGGGGTAGCGTCGCACGCCCACGAGGAGCACGCCGACACCACCGAGCAAGTCGAACACGGCTGCGATCAGCAGGAGTTGACGGTTCGGTGGGGGCGTGCCCGGACCCTTATGATCTTGGGCATGACTGTGCAGAACGTTGACAGAACCCTCTCCCGTAAACAGCGGCTTCAGGAGAAGCAGCGCCGCCAGCTGTCGGTCGTCGACACCGTGGACAAGGCGGAGGGCAAGGTCCGCAAGGCGGAGGCCGAACTCGCCGTGGCCGTCACCGAGGCGGTTCAGGTGTTCGGGGACGAGCAGTCGGCGTCCGACGCGCTCGACATGTCGGTCGAGGCGATCCGGCGTTTTCTGCACATGGCCCGCAGCGAGGCGGACGCCGCCGACACCCCGGCCGAGGCTACGGCCAAGTCCTGAGCCGGCGTCGCCGCCGAGTCCCGAGCCCGCGTCGCCGCCGACTCGGGGGCACGCGTCGCCGCCGACTCCGGGGCCCGCGTCGCCGTCAGGGCCTGCGCGGGCGCACCCTGACGTCGGTGCCGTTCACCCGGACGGTGACCCTGCCCCGGCTCCGCGCCCGGTCGGCCACGATCTCGTAGGACGTGACCTTGCCGTCGCGCCACTCGCAGGCGACCTGGTAACCGCCCCGGGCGCGCAGGCCGGTGAAGGACCCCTCGGTCTTCCACGCGTCCGGCAGGGCGGGCAGCAGGTGGATGCTTCCGTCGTGGCTCTGCAGGAGCATCTCCGCGACGGCCCCCGAGATGCCGAAGTTGCCGTCCATCTGGAACGGCGGGTGGTTGCAGAACAGGTTGGGCAGCGTGTTGTAGCTCAGCAGGCCGCGCAGCATGATCCCGGCGCGGTGCCCGTCGCCGAGGCGGGCGAAGAGGGCCGCGCGCCACGGCCAGGTCCATGAGCGGCGGCTGTCGCCCGACACGGTCGCGGCCGTGAACGGTACCCCGTCCTTCTCTCCGCAGCGCGCCTTGAGGGAGACGAGGGCCGCCGCCGCGAAGTCGGGCGTCCTCGGGGTGATCTGGCGTCCCGGGTAGACCGCGAAGAGGTGCGAAGTGTGGCGGTGGATGTCGGTGGGGCTGTCGATGTCCTCCTGCCACTCCTGCAACTGCCCCCATCTGCCGACCTTGTTGGGCGCCAGACGGGCCTGCATGTCCGCGACCTCGGCCCGGTACTCGGGGTCCGCGTCGAGGACCGCCTCGCAGTCGAGGTAGTTCTGGAACAGGTCCCAGATGATCTGCTGGTCGTACATGACGCCGTCCTCGCGGGGCCCGTGCTCCGGGGACCAGCCGTTCGGCGCCACGAGGAGTCCGTCCGCACGCTCCTTGAGCTGGTCCTCCCAGAACTCGCAGATCTCCTTGATCATCGGATGCGCGAGGGTGCGGAGGTAGGTCAGGTCCTGGGTGAACGCCCAGTGTTCGTAGAGGTGTTGGGCGTACCAGGCGCTCGCGACGGTGTTCCACTCCCAGGCGTTGCCGCCGAAGACACTCTGGCTGGTGCGCGCGGTCCACCCACGGGTGTCGGCGCCGAAGGCATTGCGGGTGGCCACCCGGCTGGGCACGGCCACCTGCTCGATGAACCCGACGAGCGCCTCGTGGCACTCCGGCAGGTTCGTCGTCTCCGCTCCCCAGTAGTTCATCTGGACATTGATGTTGGTGTGGTAGTCGGCGGCCCACGCCGGCTGGTTGCTGTCGTTCCACAGGCCCTGGAGGTTGGCGGGCAGGCCCTTCGGGCGGGAGGAACTGATCAGCAGGTAGCGGCCGTAGTCGAACATCGTCTGTTCGAGGGTCGGGTCCTCCCCGCCCGCCGCGTAGCGCGCCAGCCGGGCGTCGGTCGGCAGGGCGAGGACGGCGTCCTCGGTGGTGCCCCAGTCGACCGAGACACGCTTCATGAGGGCGCGGGTGTCGGTGGTGTGCCGCTTGCGCAGTGCGGCGTAGGAACGGGCGGCGGCCTTGTCGAGCGTCCGGTCGACGGCTGCCTGCGGATCGGGTCCGCGCCATCCGGCGGCGGCGTCGAGCCGGTAGTCGGTGCGGGCGTCCAGGAGCAGGGTCAGCGTCGTGCATCCGCTGAACCGGAGGACCGACCCGTCGGCGCCGAAGTCGCCGTCGGTGTGCACGGCCCGGACGGTGCACGCGTGCTTGAGGCCGTTGCCCATGACGCCCTTGAAGGCGATCCGGCGGGCGGCGGCGTCCACGGTCGTCGGGGCCTGTTCCTGACCGGAGGTCAGCGAGATCGCTCCGGAGAGTCCCTCGGGCGCCTCCGTCGTGTACCGGAAGACCATGACGTCGGCGGCGCGGCCGGCGAAGGCCTCCCGGACGACGCGCCGCCCCGGTGCGCCGAAGCGGGTGACGTGGACACCGTCGACGAAGTCGAGGGCGCGCCGGTAGTCGACGACCGTGCGCCGGGTGCGGGTGTCGAAGTCCTCGCCCGCCAGGGCGATCTCGGCGATCCGGCAGGCTCCGGCGGAGGCGTCGGGGGTCAGGGTGAGCCGGTAGACGCGGTAGGCCGTGGTGTTGGTGAACCGGAAGGTGCGCGTCTCGCCCCGGTCGGCGAACGGCCCACCGGGCCGCCGTGTGTCGAGGGTCACCCAGGTGCTGCCGTCCTTCGACGCCTCCAGCGTCCAGTGCCGGGGGTCCTCCTGGGCGCGGTCCGGGGCCGCCGTCAGGGTGTACGAGGTGACGGCGACCGCGCGGGGCAGATCGGCCTGCCAGACCAGCGCGGGTGAGGTCCCCGCGACCCGCCAGACCGTGGCCGGGTCGCCGTCCACGGAACATGAGATGTCCGTGGAGCGGGCGCCGGAGCCGGACCCGTGGGAGGACCCCTCGGTCTCCCCGCTCGGCGACGACAGGTACACCGCCCCGGACGCGCCGAGGTCGACGCCGGTCAGGCCGATCTCACCGACCTGGAAGTGGCTGACGCCGGCCTTGGGGACGAAGTCGAACCGGTAGAAGCGGTAGGCCGCCGGGTTCGCGCAGGTGAACCGCTTCGTCTGGAAGCGGCTCTCGAAAGGCGCCCCGAGCGTGCGGCTGTCCAGCACGGTCCAGGCGGCACCGTCGGCGGAACCGGAGAGCGTCCACTCCTGCGGGTCGCGCTGCGGCACGTCATTGGCGCTCGTCAGCCGGTACGAGGCGACCTCCACGGGGGCGGGGAGCTCGACCTGCCACAGCACCTTCGCCCCGGGGCCCTCGACGCACCACTTGGTGGCCGTCTCGCCGTCGTACGTCTTGTCGACGCCCTCGGACGGAGAGCTGCTGTACGGTCCCCCCGGAGCCGTGACCTCGGCCCGGGGCGCGTCGGCGAAGGTGATCACGAGGTCGCCGAAGTCCCGGTACGAGCCGAAGCCGTTCATGCCGGTGTCGAAGTCGCTGTCCGGTCTGCCGGCGAGGGCGTTGTCGTAGTCGTTCACCCCGCCCCACAGGCTCTGTTCGTTGAACTGGACGCGCTCCTCGTGGGGGTCGGCGAAGAGCATGGCGCCGAGCCGGCCGTTGCCGATCGGCAGGGCCTGCGCCTCCCAGTTCATGGCGGGGACGGTGTAGCGCAGGGCGTCGCGCGTGAGGGCCGGCGGGCGGACGGACTGCGGGTCGCGTGTCCCGGTGGCGGGCTGTGCCGTGGCGGTGGTGCCCGTCAACCCGGTGGCCAGAGGTGCGAACGCGAGGGCACCGCCGAACTTGAGGAGGCTTCGTCGCTGCGGTGGGGATGCATCGATCACGGTGAGATCTCCCGGCCCAGTCATCGGCTCTTTACGGCAGTTTCGGCGCCACGTCGACCTCGGTCGGAGGCTCGATCATCGTTGCCGGACAATACATCGGATGTCTAGGGGTGTGCGCGAACGCCAGGGAGAAGGCAGCGGCACAATGACGCCATGTCACGCCACACGGGCCCCAACTGCCCTCCGTCATCGGATCCTTGGGCGTGCCAGGAGAGGACCCCGTGAGCGAGGACCAGACCGCCGACGTCGCGCGTGAGCGCCCGGAGACCCCGGAGACCCCGGACACCACGACGGCGCACAACGCCCGCGTCTGGAACTACTGGCAGGGCGGCACGGACCACTACGAGGTCGACCGGCAGGTCGGGGATCACGTCGCCGGGATGATCCCCGTCATCCGGGACATCGCCTCCGCCGACCGGCGGTTCCTGGTCCGCGCGGTGCGCCGGCTGACCGCGGAGCACGGGATACGCCAGTTCCTCGACATCGGCACCGGACTGCCCGCGCTGGAGAACACCCACGAGATCGCGCAGCGCATCGCCCCCTCGTCGAGGATCGTGTACGTCGACAAGGACCCGCTGGTGCTCGCCCACGCCCGCACCCGGCTGACCGGCACCGAGGAAGGCGCCGCGGTCTACATCGACGCCGACGCCCATGACGCCGACACGATCCTGCGCATCGCAGGAGAGACACTCGACCTCGGCGAGCCCGTCGCGCTGATGCTGCTCGGCATCCTCAACTTCGTCCTCGACGACGCCGAGGCCCGCGCCATCGCCCGGCGGCTCCTCGAACCACTCGCCCCCGGCAGCTTCCTCGTGCTGACGCACCCCACGACCGAGCCCGAACTCGGCGGCGACCTGCAACTGGAGGCCATGGAGTTCTGGAACGCCCACGCCGAACCACCGGTCACCGCCCGCGGCAGCGCGGAGATCGCCCGGTACTTCGACGGTCTCACCCTGCTGGAGCCGGGCCTCGTCCCCTGTTCGCGGTGGCGCCCCGACCCTGGTGACGAGCGCACGGTGGTACCGCAGTTGGGTGCGGTGGCGCGCAAGCCATGACCTCCGCCGCCCGTGGTGTCAGGGCCGGGCGAGCCGGGGGACGAGGAGTTCGGCGTTGCCTCCCGAGGCGAGTTCGACGGCAGAACCGGGAGCGCGGCGGAGGCGGCCCGGCGGCCTCACTCCCGGTTCTGCCGTCGGGGCCGCGGCCGGTGCGCCGCCGCGCTCAGCACTCGATGACGTTGACGGCGAGGCCGCCGCGGGCGGTCTCCTTGTACTTGACCTTCATGTCGGCACCGGTCTCCTTCATGGTCTTGATGACCTTGTCGAGGGAGACGTGATGACGTCCGTCGCCCCGCATCGCCATACGGGCGGCGGTGACGGCCTTCACCGCCGCCATGCCGTTGCGTTCGATGCAGGGGATCTGGACGAGGCCGCCGACGGGGTCGCAGGTGAGGCCGAGGTTGTGCTCCATGCCGATCTCGGCGGCGTTCTCGACCTGTTCGGGGCTGCCGCCGAGGACTTCGGCGAGTCCACCTGCCGCCATGGAGCAGGCGGAGCCGACCTCACCCTGGCAGCCGACCTCGGCGCCGGAGATGGAGGCGTTCTCCTTGAAGAGGAGGCCGATGGCACCGGCGGCGAGCAGGAAGCGGACGATGCCGTCGTCGTCGGCGCCCGGCACGAACTCCAGGAAGTAGTGGAGGACGGCGGGGATGATGCCGGCCGCGCCGTTCGTCGGCGCGGTGACGACCCGGCCGCCGGCGGCGTTCTCCTCGTTCACGGCCATCGCGTAGAGGGTGATCCACTCCATGGCGCGGGCCAGCGGGTCACCCTCGCTGCGCAGGGCGCGCGCGGCCGCGGCGGCCCTGCGGCGCACCTTCAGACCGCCGGGGAGGATGCCCTCCCGGCCCAGGCCGCGTGCGATGCAGGCCTCCATGACGTGCCAGATCTCCAGCAGGCCCGCGCGGATCTCCTCCTCGCTGCGCCAGGCCTTCTCGTTCTCCAGCATCAGCGCGGAGATCGACAGGCCGGTCTCCCGGGTGAGCCGGAGCAGTTCGTCGCCGGTGCTGAACGGGTGGGGCAGCACGGTGTCGTCGAGTGTGATCCGGTCCGCGCCCGCGGCTTCCTCGTCGACCACGAAGCCGCCGCCGACGGAGTAGTACGTCTTCTCCAGCAAGGGTGCGCCGTCGGCGTCGTACGCGAAGAGGATCATGCCGTTGGCGTGGTACGGCAGTGAGCGCCGCCGGTGCAGGACCAGGTCGGCCGCGGTGTCGAAGCCGATCTCGTGCGCGGGGCCGATCTCGGCGCCGAGCAGACGGAGGCGCCCGGTGGCGCGGATCCGTTCGACGTCCGCGTCGGCTCCGGCGACGTCGACCGTGTGCGGCTCGTTGCCCTCCAGGCCGAGCAGCACCGCCTTGGGGGTGCCGTGGCCGTGGCCGGTGGCACCGAGGGAACCGAACAACTCCGCCCGCACGGCGGCGGTCTGGGCCAGCGCTCCGTCCTGCTTCAGCCGCCTGACGAACATCCCGGCGGCGCGCATCGGGCCCACGGTGTGCGAGCTGGACGGGCCGATGCCTATGGAGAACAGGTCGAAGACACTGATTGCCACGCCACGCTCCGTGGGTTGGAGGGGCGTGCCGATCGGTGTCGGCACGCCCGCTGCGGGAGGTTGTCTCTCTTACAGGCCGGGGTAGAGCGGGTGCTTGTCGGCAAGTGCCTTGACCCGGGTCTTGAGCGCTTCGGCGTCGTAGGCCGGCTTGAGTGCCTCGGCGATGACGTCGGCGACCTCGGTGAAGTCCTCGGCGGTGAAGCCCCGGGTGGCCAGGGCGGGCGTGCCGATGCGCAGGCCGGAGGTGACCATCGGCGGACGCGGGTCGTTGGGGACCGCGTTGCGGTTGACGGTGATGCCGACCTCGTGGAGGCGGTCCTCGGCCTGCTGCCCGTCCAGCTCGGAATGGCGCAGGTCGACCAGGATCAGGTGCACGTCGGTGCCGCCGGAGAGCACGTCGACACCGGCCTCGCGGGCGTCCGGGGCCGTCAGCCGCTCCGCCAGGATCCGCGCGCCCTCGACCGTGCGCCGCTGGCGCTCCTTGAACTCCTCGCTCGCGGCGACCTTGAACGACACCGCCTTCGCCGCGATGACGTGCTCCAGCGGACCGCCCTGGAAGCCGGGGAACACCGAGGAGTTCAGCTTCTTCGCGAACTCCTTCTTCGCCAGGATGATGCCGCCGCGCGGTCCGCCGAGCGTCTTGTGGGTGGTCGAGGTGACCACGTCCGCGTACGGCACCGGGTTGGGGTGCAGCCCGGCGGCGACCAGACCGGCGAAGTGCGCCATGTCCACCCACAGTCGGGCGCCGACCTCGTCGGCGATCCGGCGGAACTCCGCGAAGTCCAGCTGACGCGGGTACGCCGACCAGCCCGCGATGATCACCTTGGGCCGGTGCTCCTTGGCCAGGCGCTCCAGCTCCGCCATGTCGACCAGGCCGGTCGCGGTGTCCACGTGGTAGGCGACGACCTCGAACTGCCTGCCCGAGAAGTTCAGCCGCATGCCGTGGGTGAGGTGGCCGCCGTGCGCCAGGTCCAGCCCGAGGATGGTGTCGCCGGGCTGGGCGAGGGCGAACAGCGCGGCCTGGTTGGCGGAGGCGCCCGAGTGCGGCTGCACGTTGGCGTACTCGGCGCCGAACAGCTCCTTCACCCGGTCGATGGCGATCTGCTCGGCGACGTCGACGTGCTCACAGCCGCCGTAGTAACGGCGGCCCGGGTAGCCCTCGGCGTACTTGTTGGTCAGGACCGACCCCTGCGCCTCCATGACCGCCACCGGAGCGAAGTTCTCCGAGGCGATCATCTCCAGGGTGGACTGCTGACGATGCAGCTCGGCGTCGAGGGCGACGGCGACCTGGGGGTCGAGGTCGTGCAGGGACTGGTTGAACGAGGTCATCGGCGGTCTCCTGTGCGGTTTCCGGAGGGAGGAGGCGAGGGCGGGACGCTCACGAGCGGGACGCTCAGGACACGGCGACCGCGGCGACGGGGACGAGGGTGCGGCGGAGCCGGTTGAAGAACTTCGGCTGGTTCAGGGAGAGCACGGCCACCGGGTCGCCCTGGTGGCGGTAGACGGCGGTGAAGGTACGGCTGTCCGGATCGCCTTCGACGACCTCGGGGACGGCGCCCGGGGCGACGTACCCGGCGAGCTGGATGCGCGTGCGGTACTGGTCGGACCAGAAGTAGGGGGCGGTGACCGGGGAGGGCGCGGACACCCCGGTCAGCAGGGTGCGGGCGGCGGTCCTCGCCTGCTCGGTGGCGCTGCTCCAGTGCTCGACACGGGCGTGCCGTCCGGTGAACGGGTGGGGGCAGCGGGCCACGTCGCCGACGGCGACGACACCGGGGACGGTGGTCGCGCAGCCGGTGTCGCACACCACGCCGTCGTCCACCAGCACTCCGGAGCCGGCGAGCCAGTCGGTGTTGGGCCGGACGCCCACGCCGACGACCACGATGTCGGCGGGCAGCACCCGTCCGTCCGCCAGCCGGACACCGGTGACCCGGTCCTTGCCGAGGAGTTCCGCCACGCCGGTGCCGCACAGCAGGGCGACGCCGTGGTCGGTGTGCAGGGAGGAGCAGACCAGGCCCATCTCTCGGCCGAGTTGCCGCTCCAGCGGTACCTCGGCCGCCTCGACGACGGTGACGTGCAACCCCAGCCGGTGGGCGGTGGAGGCCACCTCGGCGCCGATGAACCCGGCGCCGATGACGACCAGCCGGGGCAGGCCGTTCAGCAGCTCCGAGCGCAGGGCCAGGGCGTCGTCCAGGGTGCGCAGGGTGTGGACGCCGGCCAGTCCGTCGGAGCCGGGGAGGGTGCGCGGGCTCGCGCCGGTGGCGACGACCACCCCGTGGGTGCGCACCTGACGGCCCCCGGTCAGGGTGACGGTCCGGGCGGCCGGGTCGAGGCGCACCGCCCGTTCGCCGAGCAGCCAGTGCACGTCCAGGTCGTCGTACTCGTCGGGGTCGCCGAGAGCGAGCGCGTCGGCGTCGAGTTCGCCCTTGAGGAAGTCCTTGGACAGCGGCGGACGGTCGTAGGGAGCGTGGCGCTCCTCCCCCACGACGACGATCTCGCCGTCGTAGCCCTCCGCGCGCAGCGCGCGGACCGTGCTCAGGCCCGCCAGCGACGCTCCGACGACGGTGATGCTCCTCATGCGGGCTCCAGACGGGAGGGTGTCTCACATCGCACAACGACGCGCATTATGTGCAACATGGTTTCGGCGGAATTCTGAGGTGTCAAGGGGCCGGGACGGGGTCAGTGCCCCGGGGCCACGTCGAGCTTGTTCTGCAGCCAGGTGTGGAACTCGCCGATGTGGTGCTCGCTGGGCACCAGCACGCCACCCTTGGCGTAGGCCTTCGAGCTCATCGCCGGCTGGGTGCGCTCACAGGCGTCGAAGTCCTGCTGGTTCACCCGGTGGAAGAGCTCCACCGAACGCTCCACGTCCTTGCCGCTCTCCACGACGTGCGGCAGGTAGAGCCAGTCGCACTCGACGATCGTGCGGTCGGCCGCCATCGGGTACATCCGGTGGAAGATCACGTGGTCGGGCACGAGGTTGATGAACACCTGCGGCTTGACCGTGATCGCGTAGTAGCGGCGGTCCTGGTCCTCGGCCACACCCGGGATGCGGTCCAGCCCCTCGGAACCGTCGACGGTGAACCCCTGGACCTCCTCACCGAACTCCGCGCCATGGCCCACGTAGTACTGGGCCGCATACCCGTCCGCGAACTCCGGCAGCACCTCGGTCAGTTCGGGATGGATCGTGGCACAGTGATAGCACTCCATGAAGTTCTCGATGATCAGCTTCCAGTTCGCCTTCACGTCGTACGTGATCCGGCGCCCCACGGACAGGTTGCCGATGTCGTACCGCTCGATCGACTCCAGGTCACCGAGCCGCTCGACGACCGCGCCCAGCACCTCCGCCTCGAAGGACGGCGGCTCGTCGGCCAGGCACACCCACACATAGCCGAGCCACTCCCGCACATGGACGTTGACCAGGCCGTACTCGGTGCGGTCGATGTCCGGCATCGAGGTCAGGTTCGGCGCGGCGATCAGCTTGCCGTCAAGGCCGTACGTCCAGGCGTGGTACGGACACTGGAAGGCCCGCTTGACCTCGCCCGACTCCTCCAGGCAGAGCTTGGCCCCGCGGTGCCGGCAGATGTTGAGGAAGGCCTTGATCGAGCCGTCCCGGGAGCGGGAGACGAGGACGCTCTCGCGGCCGACCTGGTAGGTGCGGAAGGCGCCGGGCTTCGCCAGCTCGGAGGCGCGGGCCACACAGAACCACATGGCCTCGAAGACCCGCTCCTGCTCCTGGGCGAAGACTCCGGGGTCCGTGTAGTACTCGCCGGACAGCGTGGGGATCAGGCTGGGCGGCAGATTCGTGAGGGTCATCGAGTCACCTTCGGAAAATGTCGGGAAGCGGGGCGGGCGGTTCAGTGGCCGCGGGTGATCCACTCGTCGAGGTGGGGCGCCTCGGCGCCGATCGTGGTGGTGTCGCCGTGACCGGTGTGGACGGTGGTGTCGGCGGGGAGCGCCAGCAGCCGGTCCCGGATGGAGGCGATGATGGTGCCGAAGTCCGAGAAGGAGCGACCGGTCGCGCCGGGGCCGCCCTGGAAGAGGGTGTCGCCGGAGAACAGAGCGTTCAGCGCGGGCGCGTGAAGGCAGACCGCACCGGGCGAGTGGCCGGGGGTGTGCAGCACCGTCAGCTCGACGCCGGCGACACCCAGGGTCTCGCCCGCGGCCAGTTCGCGGAACTCGGGCGCTCCCTCGCCGTGCGCCATCTTCCACAGGACGGTGTCGGCGGGGTGGAGCAGGATGGGCGCCTCGTGACGGGCGGCCAGGGCCGGGGCGGCGTTGACGTGGTCGTTGTGGGCGTGGGTGCACACGATGGCGACCAGGCGGCGGTCGCCGACGGCGGCGGAGATGGCGTCCGCGTCGTGGGCCGCGTCGACGACGAGCACCTCCTCGTCGTCGCCGATCAGCCAGACGTTGTTGTCGACCTCCCAGGTGCCGCCGTCCAGTTCGAACGTGCCGGAGGTGACGAGGCGCTCGACGCGGGCGGTCACAGGACCACCACCGAACGCAGGACGTCGCCGTGGTGCATCTTGGCGAACGCGGCCTCGACGTCGTCCAGGCCGATGGTCTCGGTGACGAACTCGCCGAGGTCGAAGCGGCCCTGGAGGTAGAGGTCGATCAGGGCGGGGAAGTCGCGGGAGGGCAGGCAGTCGCCGTACCAGGAGGACTTCAGGGCGCCGCCGCGGCCGAAGACGTCCAGGAGCGGCAGTTCGAGCTTCAGCTCGGGCGTGGGGACGCCCACCAGGACGGCGGTGCCGGCCAGGTCACGGGCGTAGAAGGCCTGCTCGAAGGTCTCCGGGCGGCCCACCGCGTCCACGACGACATCGGCGCCGAAGCCCCCGGTGAGCTCGCGAATCGCCTCGACGGCGTCGGTCTTGGAGGAGTCGACGGTGTCGGTGGCGCCGAACCGCTCGGCCCACTTCAGCTTCCGCTCGTCGACGTCGACGGCGATGATGCGGCCCGCTCCGGCGACCTTGGCGCCCGCGATCGCGGCCATGCCCACGCCGCCGCAGCCGATCACGGCGATGGAGTCGCCGCGCCCCACGGCACCGGTGTTGACCGCGGCGCCGAATCCGGCCATCACACCGCAGCCGAGGAGGCCGGCGGCGGCCGGGGAGGCCATGGAGTCCACCTTGGTGCACTGTCCGGCGGCGACCAGGGTCTTCTCGGCGAAGGCGCCGATGCCGAGAGCCGGGGAGAGCGGGGTGCCGTCCGCCAGGGTCATCGGCTGGGTGGCGTTGTGCGTGGCGAAGCAGTACCAGGGCCTGCCTCTGCGACAGGCGCGGCAGGTGCCGCAGACGGCACGCCAGTTGAGGATGACGAAGTCGCCGGGGGCGACGTCGGTGACGCCCTCGCCGACCGACTCCACCACGCCCGCCGCCTCGTGGCCGAGCAGGAAGGGGAACTCGTCGTTGATCCCGCCCTCCCGGTAGTGCAGGTCGGTGTGGCAGACACCGCAGGCCTGCACCCGCACCAGCGCCTCACCGGGGCCGGGGTCCGGCACCAGCACGGTCTCCACCGAGACCGGGGCGCCCTTCTTGCGGGCGACGACGGCGCGTACCTCGTGTGTCACGGTCGATCTCCTCGTCGAGGGAGGGAGGGGAGGGGGCGGCGTGGGGGGACGGAGTGGGGAGGGGAGGCACTTCATCGGGCCCGGGTGGAGACCGTGGCCGGGCCCCTCCGATCGCTACGTCTCATATAGCGCAACCATCTTCGCTATGAGCAACGACGACCAAACTGTCTCCTCGGGGACACCCACTGTCAAGGGGTTGGCCGCGCCGACTTGCCCGCTCCCCCTCGCCGCCTCCCCCTTCCCCGACCGGGGAGGTCCGTGCGAGCATGCGAGCGACTGGTTCCGGCCAAGGTCACCGCACTCGCCGAGCCCCTCGGAACCTCCGGGGCGACTGCGTATAGTTGCACCATGAGCAACTACGCGGCAGAGGGCGCAACGACGGGTCCCGCGGTGAACGGCGTGCAGTCCGTAGACCGTGCCGTCAGCGTGTTGGAGATCCTCGCCCAGCGCGGCGAGGCCGGGGTCAGTGAGGTCGCCGCCGAGATCGACGTCCACAAGTCGACCGCGTTCCGTCTCCTCGGGGCGCTGGAGGCACGCGGACTGGTCGAGCAGACGGCCGAGCGGGGCAAGTACCGGCTCGGCTTCGGCATCGTGCGGCTCGCCGGCGCCGTCACGGGCCGGCTCGACATCACCCAGCAGGGCCGGCAGGTCTGCGAGCGACTCAGCGAGGAGATCGGCGAGACCGTCAACATCGCCGTGCTCCAGGAGCACTACGCGGTCAACCTCCACCAGGTACGCGGCCCCGGGGCGGTCGGCACCCACAACTGGGTCGGCCAGCTCACCCCCGTGCACGCCACGTCCAGCGGCAAGATCCTGCTGGCCCACCTCCCGGAGCGGGAGCGGGCCGAGGTGCTGGAGGCGTCCGGACTGCGCAGGCTGACACCGCACACGCTGACGTCAAGGACGAAGCTGGAGCAGGCGCTCACCGAGGCGCGCGAGCGCGGGTACGCGGTGACGCTGGAGGAACTGGAGATCGGACTGCACGCCATGGCGGCCCCGATCCGCTCCCGCGAGGGCGAGGTCATCGCCGCGCTCAGCGCCTCCGGCCCGGCCTACCGCTTCACCGAGGAACGCATCCGTGAACTCGTGCCCGTCCTGACCCGGGGCGCGGAGGAGATCAGCCGCAGGATGGGCTATCTGGGCTGAGCGCCCGTGCGGGGCCCCGCGCCCGGCGCCGCGAGGCCCCGGACGACGGGCAGCACCCGCCGCAGCTCCCCCTCGACCGACGGCCGCACCGCGCCGGGACCGGTGGACTCACCGCCCACGTCCACGATGTCCGCGCCCTGACTCCAGCAGGGCGCGGACATGTGCCACGGCCGCGTGAGCCGCGACGGTCACCGGTGTCCGGCCTTCGACGCGCTGACCGGGACTGACGGGGACGCGCAGGGCTCAGACGTACTCCGTCGCCGCGTCGAGCAGCCAGTCCGCCAGATAGCCGGCGAACGACGAACGCACCAGGACCCAGAAGCCCGCGCCGGGCTCCTCCCGCGCGACCAGGACGACCTGGGCGCGGGCCAGGGTGGTCTGGGCGCAGCGGCCGGGACCGAAGGCCCTCGGGTGCAGGTCCAGCGCGCAGCCGTGGGCCAGCAGGTCGCGGGCGGCGGAGCCCGCGACGAGGACCGTGGTGCGCTGCGCGGAGACGTCGGTGACGGAGACCGGCTCCTCCCCGGCGGCCTCCCGGATCCGGCTCTCCAGCTCGCGCGCGCCGCCCGGCGGCCCCACGAGCAGCCACTCGTCGGGGCCGAGCCACAGCGCGGTCAGCTCCCCCGCGCGGGCGACGGTGTCGGGCTCCAGCGGCAGCGGGAGGCCCAGCGCGAGGCCGACGGCGTCCGCCGCGGCCCCCTTGGCGTCGAGACGTACGTCGAGCTGGGTCAGGAAGGGCAGTTCGGCGAGCCTGAGCTTCCCTCCGGAGGTGCGGGTGGCGGCGGCCAGCCGGTCGGCGGCCCCCGACAGGGGGCTGCGGAGCCGGGAGGTCGGGGCGGTGTCAGCCATCGCGGCGGGCTCCCTCGGGATCGTAGAGGACAGGGCTGGCGACGGTCACGGGGACCAGCCGGTCGCCCACGGGGGCGTACAGCCGCTCGCCGATGCGGTCCCGGCCGCCCTTGACCAGGGCGAGCGCGAAGGTCCGGCCGAGGGCGGAGCTGCGGTAGCTGGAGGTGACATGGCCGAGCATCGGGACGGGCGGGGCCGGCAGCACGCTGTCGGCGACCAGGTGGGTGCCCTCGGGCAGGAAGTCGCCCGGGTCCTCGGGGAGGAGCCCGACCAGGTGCTTGCGGTCGGGCCGGACGGTGTCGGGGCGGGTGTAGGACCGCTTGCCGACGAAGTCCGACTTCTTCTTCGAGACCACCCAGCTCATACCGAGGTCCTGCGGGGTGACGGTGCCGTCGGTGTCCTGGCCGATGATGGGGTAGCCCTTCTCGGCCCGCAGGACGTGCATGGTCTCGGTGCCGTAGGGCGTGATGCCGTACGGGGCGCCGGCCTCGTACAGCGCCTCCCAGAGGGTGAGGGCCTCCCACGGCGAGACGTTGATCTCGTAGGCGAGTTCACCGGAGAAGCTGATCCGGCAGACCCGGGCCTCGATGCCCGCGACGGAGGTCTCGCGCCAGGCCATGAAGGGGAAGTCCTCGTTGGCGACGGCGAGCCCGGGGGCGAGGGAGCCGATCACCTCGCGGGACTTCGGACCGACGAGGGCGACGGTGGCCCACTGCTCGGTCACGGAGGTGCAGTGGACCTTCAGCTCGGGCCACTCCGTCTGGAGCCACTCCTCCATCCAGTCGAGGACGGTGGCGGCGTTGCCGGTCGTCGTGGTGACCAGGAAGCGGTCCTGGGCCACGCGGATGACCGTGCCGTCGTCGAAGACCATGCCGTCCGGGCGGCACATGACGCCGTAGCGGATCATGCCGACCTTCAGGGTGCTCATCATGTTGGTGTAGAGCAGGTCGAGGAAGACACCGGCGTCCGGGCCCTGCACGTCGATCTTGCCGAGGGTGGAGGCGTCCATGAAGCCCACGCCCTCACGGGTGGCGGCGCACTCGCGCAGCACGGCGGTCTCCATGTCCTCGCCGTCCTGGGGGTAGTACCAGGGGCGCTTCCACTGCCCGACGTTCTCGAACAGCGCGCCGTGCCCGACGTGCCACTCGTGCAGGGCGGTCGTCCGGACCGGATCGCTGAGCACGCCCCGGTCGCGGCCCGCGAGGGCGGCGAAGGAGACCGGGGTGTACGGCGGACGGAAGGTGGTGGTGCCGAGGGCCGAGACGTCCACGCCGAGCAGTTCGGCGACGGCGCCGCTCGCCAGCACGCCGGAGGTCTTGCCCTGGTCGTTGGCGGTGCCGGCCGTGGTGTACCGCTTGGTGTGCTCGACCGAGCGGAGGCCGGCGCCGGTCGCGCGGGCCAGGTCGGCCACCGTGACGTCGCGCTGGAGGTCGACGAACCGGGGGGCGTCCGTCTCTCCCGGGACGACGTACACATGCATCGGCGGCGTCGGGGCGGGCCGCGCGGCCACCACCGGGAGACGGGGCGCCTCAGCCGTGTACCCCTCGGCCTCGATCGCGCGGGCACCGGCGGCGGCGCCCTGGGCGAGGACGTCGGCCGGGTCGAGGAGACCGCTCGCGCTGCCGACGACCTCCACCGCCTGGCGGCCGGTGTCGGGCACGAAGGATCCCAGCGACTCGTCGTGGCGCAGCTTGCCGCCCGACTGGCTGAACAGGTGCGCCACCGGGTTCCAGCCGCCGGAGACCAGCAGCAGGTCGGCGGCGAACTCCCGCTGTCCGGCGGTCTCGCCGTACGGGGCGACGGTCACGGAGGTGAGGCGGGGCTCGCCCTCGGTGCCGGTGACGGCGTGCCCGGCCAGGACCTCGATGCCGGCGGCCGTGGCGCGCTCGGCCCACTCCCCCGGTTCGGGGCGGGTGTCGACGATCGCGGTGACCGTCAGGCCCGCCGAGGCGAGGTCCAGGGCGGCCTCGTAGGCGCTGTCGTTGGTGGTGAGGACGACCGCGTGGCGGCCGGGCAGGGCGCCGTGGCGGTTGACGTGGGTACGGGCCGAGGAGGCCAGCATCACGCCGGGGCGGTCGTTGTCCGCGAAGGCCAGGGAGCGTTCGTGGGCGCCGGTGGCGAGGACGACGCGGCGGGCGCGGATGCGCCAGACGCGTTCGCGGGAGACGTGTCCGGGAGCGGCGCCGCCGAGGTGGTTGGTGCGGCGCTCGACGGCGAGGAGGTGGTTGTCGTCGTAGTAGCCGAAGACGGTGGTGCGGCGCAGGACCCGGACCTCGGGGGCGGCGTCGAGCAGTGCGGCGGTCTCGCCCACCCAGTCGAGGTGTTCGCCGGTGCCGAGGAGGCTGCCGCCGGGTTCCGGCTGGTCGTCGGCGAGGATGACACGGGCGCCGCTGTGCGCCGCCGCGGCGGCCGCCGCGAGGCCGGCCGGGCCCGCGCCCACGACCAGCAGGTCGCAGTGGGCGTGCACGGCGTCGTAGCGGGCCGGGTCGGGCTCCGTGGCGAGGCGGCCCTGGCCGGGGAGGCTGGTGGCGACCAGGCCGTCGTAGAGCTCGACGGTGGTCGCGGGCAGCATCGGCTCGGGGAAGGGCTCCTCGATCTGGATGACCGCGTTGGGCTCTTCGACGCCGGCGGAGAAGATGCCGCGGGGGCGGCCGAGCTTGATGCTGGTGCCTGCCTGGACGACGCCGTTGGCGAGGAGGGCGGAGGCGAGGGTGTCGCCTCGGTGGCCCTGGTACTCGGTGCCGTCGAAGGTGAAGGTGAGGGTGGTGTCGCGGTCGACGCGGCCTCGGGTGGGGTGGCGGAAGGGTTGGGTCGTCCCGCCCCCGCCGCCCCTACCCGTCCCGTCCCTGGGAGCTGCGCCCCCAGACCCCCCTTCGGCCTGAACGGCCTCGTCCTCAAGCGCCGGACTGGCTGAGTGTGCCGGGCTCGGCTCAGAAGTGACCGGAAGCGGCTCCGACTCGGACTCCGGACGGGCTGGAGGTACCGAGCCGGGCCGGGGTGTGAGCCCCTCAGGGGTCTCCGGGCGTTCCTCGCCCGAGCGGTACACCGACAGGATCTCGTTCGTCGCGGTGTCACGGACCGCGTTGAACCAGCGGCGGCAGCCCGCCGCGTGACTCCAGCGCTCGGCGAACGGGCCCTTGGTGTTGTCACGGAAGAAGAGGTAGCGGGCCCACTCCTCGTCGGTGAGGGCCGAGGGGATCTCGGGGTAGGCCACATGGGCCTGGCCGCCGTAGTGGAACTCGGCCTCGTCGCGGGGCCCGCACCACGGGCAGGTGATGAGCAGCATGGTTGGGCTCCCTAGTGGGCCACCGCGGCCGCGCCGTGCTCGTCGACGAGCGCGCCAGTGGTGAAACGGTCGAGCGAGAAGGGGGCGTTGAGGGCGTGCGGGGTGTCGTGGGCGATGGTGTGGGCGTAGACCCATCCGACGCCCGGGGTGGCCTTGAAACCGCCCGTTCCCCAGCCGCAGTTGAGATAGAGGTTGTCGACGGGACTGAGCCCGATGATCGGCGAGGCGTCGGGGCTGACGTCGACGATGCCGCCCCAGGTACGCAGCACATGGGCGCGGGCGAAGACCGGGAAGAGCTCCAGGGCCGCGGCCATCTGCTCCTCGACGATGTGGAACGCGCCGCGCTGGGTGTACGAGTTGTACGCGTCGATGCCCGCGCCCATCACCAGCTCGCCCTTGTGCGCCTGGCTGACGTACACGTGGACGGCGTTGGACATCACGACCGTGGGGTGCACCGGCTCCAGGAGTTCGGAGACCAGGGCCTGCAACGGGTGGCTCTGGACCGGCAGTCGGATGCCGGCCATGGCGGCGAGGACCGAGGTGTGGCCCGCCGAGCAGAGCGCGACCTTGCCGGCCGCGATGCGGCCCCGGGTCGTCTGCACGCCGACGACGCGGTTGTCGACCACGTCCAGGCCGGTGACCTCGCAGTTCTGGATGATGTCGATGCCGGCCGCGTCGGCGGAGCGGGCCAGGCCCCAAGCGACGTGGTCGTGCTTGGCGATGCCCGCGCGCGGCTGGTAGGTGGCACCGAGGACGGGGTAGCGCACGTCCTGCGAGATGTTGACGATCGGGCAGACTTCCTTGACGCCGTCGGCGTCGAGCCACTCCGCGTCGACGCCGTTGAGGCGGTTGGCCTCCACGCGGCGCACACTGTCGCGGACGTCCTGGAGGCTGTGCGCGAGGTTCAGCACACCGCGCTGGGAGAAGAGGATCGGGTAGTCGAGCTCCTCCTCCAGTCCCTCCCAGAGCTTGAGGGCGTGCTCGTAGATGCCGGCGCTCTCGTCCCACAGGTAGTTGGAGCGGATGATCGTGGTGTTGCGGGCCATGTTGCCGCCGCCCAGCCAACCCTTCTCCAGCACCGCGACATCGGTGATGCCGTGGTTCTTCGCCAGATAGTGGGCGGTGGCCAGGCCGTGGCCGCCGCCGCCGACGATCACCACGTCGTACGACTTCTTCGGCTCGGGGTCACGCCACAGCCAGTCGGGGTGCTCGGGGAGGTCTGCGCCTGGGGTACGGGGGCTCATCGGACGTCTCCGTCTTCCGAAAGGTGCGGATGCTGCAGGTACGGGGGGACGTGGGCGTTCATACGGCGGTGGCGTTCCTCTCGGCGGCCTCGACGACGTTGGCCAGCAACATCGCGCGGGTCATGGGGCCCACTCCGCCGGGCATCGGCGCGATCCAGCCGGCGACCTGGGCGGCGTCCGGGTGGATGTCGCCGACCAGGCCCTGGTCGGTGCGGGTGATGCCGACGTCCAGGACGGCCGCGCCGGGGCGCAGCATGTCCTTGGTGATCAGCCCGGGTGAACCGGCCGCCGCGATGACGATGTCGGCCTCGCGGGTGTGCCAGGCCAGACCCTTGGTGCCGGTGTGGCACAGGGTGACGGTGGCGTTCTCGGAGCGGCGGGTGAGCAGCAGGCCGATGGGACGGCCGACGGTGATGCCCCGGCCGACCACGCAGACCCGGGCGCCGGCGAGCGGCACCCCGTGGCGGCGCAGGAGTTCGACGATGCCGCGCGGGGTGCAGGGCAGCGGGGCGTCGACGCCGAGGGTGAGCCGGCCCAGGTTGACCGGGTGCAGTCCGTCGGCGTCCTTGGCCGGGTCCATGCGTTCGAGCACGGCGTTCGCGTCGAGGTGGCGCGGAAGCGGGAGCTGGACGATGTAACCGGTGCAGGCCGGGTCGGCGTTCAGCTCGTCGATGACGTCCTCGACCTGCTGCTGCGAGGCGTCGGCGGGCAGGTCGCGGCGGAGGGAGGCGATGCCGACCTGGGCGCAGTCGCGGTGCTTGCCGGCCACGTAGGCGTGGCTGCCGGGGTCCTCGCCGACCAGGACGGTGCCGAGGCCCGGCGGACGGCCGCCGATGGCGGTCAACTTGGCCACGCGCTCCGTGAGTTCGCGGCGGATGTCGGCGGCGGTCGCCTTGCCGTCGAGCAGCTGTGCGTTCACCGGCGGTGTTCCTCCCTCTGCGGTCGCGGCCGGGTGTCAGCCACGGAGGCGGGACATGGTGGGATCGAACAGGGGCTCCTCGGTGACGACGGCCTCGACGCGCTGATCGAAGTAGCCGATGTGCAGCGCGGTCCCGGGTGCCGTGAGTTCCGTGGGAAGCCAGGCGTAGGCGATGCCCTTGCCGATGGTGTAGCCGTAGGCGGCGCTGGTGACGTAGCCGACGGGGCGGTCGCCGTCGAGGACCGGTTCCTTGCCCATGACGACCGACCGGGGGTCGTCGATGACGAGGCAGGTCAGCTTGCGCCGGACGTTCTCCTTGCGGCGCAGCAGCGCGTCCTTGCCGATGAAGTCGTCCTTGTCGAGCTTGACGGCGAAGCCGACGCCGGCCTCGTAGGGGTCGTGCTCGTAGGTCATGTCGGTGCCGAAGGAGCGGTAGCCCTTCTCCAGGCGGAGGCTGTTGAAGGCGCCGCGGCCGGCGATGACGCCGCCGAGGGGCCTGGCCGCCTCCCACAGGGTGTCCCAGAGCTTCTGGCCCTGGTCGGCGGTGGTGTAGATCTCCCAGCCGAGTTCGCCGACGTAGCTCAGGCGCATCGCGGTGACGGGCACCGAGCCGATGTACGCCTGCTTGGCACGGAAGTACTTCAGGCCGTCGTTGGTGAAGTCGGCGTCGGTGAGGGGCTGGAGGACCTTGCGGGCCAGCGGACCCCACAGGCCGACGCAGCAGGTGCCGGGGGTGATGTCACGGACCTGGACCGTGCCGTCGGCCGGGAGGTGGCGGGTGATCCAGTCCAGGTCGAGGTTGCCGTTGGCGCCGATCTGGAAGGTGTCGCGGGCGAGCCGCGCGACGGTGACGTCGCTGCGGATGCCGCCGTCGTGGTCGAGGAAGAGGGTGTAGGTGACCGAGCCTACGGACTTGGCGACCTTGCCGGTGCACAGGCGCTCCAGGAGGTCGGCGGCGCCGGGGCCGCTCACCTCCAGGCGTTTGAGGGCCGTCATGTCGTACATCGCGACGGTCTCGCGGGTGGCCTGGGCCTCGGCGCCGACGATCGGGGACCAGTACTGCGCGGCCCAGTCGTTCGGGGTGGGGATGGAACGGCCCTCGACGAGGCCGGCGTTGGCCTCGTACCACTGCGGGCGCTCCCAGCCGCCCGCTTCCAGGAAGAAGGCGCCGTGCTCCTTCTGCCGGGCGTGGAAGGGGCTGGTGCGGATCGGGCGCGGGTCGCCGGACGGCTGGAGGGGGTGGAGGATGTCGTAGACCTCGACGAAGTTCTGGCAGTCGCGGGCCAGGACGTACTCCGGGGAGAGCTGGTGCGGTTCGAAGCGGTTGACGTCGCACTCGTGCAGGTCGAAGGAGGAGCAGTGGCCGTCGACCAGCCATTCGGCCATGGCCCGGCCGACTCCGGCGGAGTGGGTGACCCAGACCGCCTCGGCGACCCAGAAGCCCTTGACGTCCGGGGACTCGCCGAGCAGCGGGAAGTTGTCGGTGGTGAAGGAGAACAGACCGTTGATGCCCTCCTCGATGTCCGCCTCCTTGGTGGAGGGGAGCAGCGACTGGGTCTCGGTCCAGGCGTCGGCGAAGTCGTCCTCGGTGAACTTCAGGACCGACGGCATGCTGTCGGCCTCGTCCACGGAGAGGATCTCGTCGGCGGTGATGGGCATCGGGCGGTGGCCGTAGTAGCCGATGCCGATGCCGTCGAAGCGGTCGCGGTAGTAGAGGTCGGCGTCCTGGTGGCGCAGGATCGGCCGGATCGCCTCCTCGGTCTGACCGGCGAGGGCCGGGATCGGGCCCGTCCAGGCGAGCTGGTGGGCGAGCGGGGTCAGCGGGAGGTTCATCCCGACCATACGGGCGATCTTCGGGCCCCAGATGCCGGCGCAGCACACGACGATGTCGGCGGGGATCTCGCCCTGGTCGGTGAGGACCGCGGTGACCTCGCCGTCGGCCTTCAGGACGTCGAGGACCTCGTGGCGGGCCAGGAAGGTCACGCCGCGCTCGGTGGCCCGGCGGATCTGCGCCTCGACGGCGAGGACGGCCTTGGCGAGGCCGTCGGTGGGGACCAGGAGGCCGCCGAGGACCTTGTCGGGGTCGATGAGCGGGTGGCGCTCGACGCACTCGTCCGAGGTGAGCAGGCGGGCCTCGATGCCCCAGGCGGTGATCCAGCCGTGCCGGCGGCGCAGTTCGGTCAGGCGCTCGGGGGTGGTGGCCACTTCGAGGCCGCCGACCTGGAGGAAGCAGGGCTTGCCGTCCACGTCGAGGGAGCAGAACTTCTCGACGGTGTACCGGGCCAGCTCGGTCATCGTCTTGGAGGAGTTGGTCTGGAAGACCAGGCCCGGGGCGTGTGAGGTGGAGCCCCCGGTGGCGGGGAGCGGGCCCTGGTCGACCACGGTCACCTCGGTCCAGCCTCGCGCGGAGATCTCGTCCGCGAGAGCCGCTCCCACGACTCCCGCTCCGATGATGACCACTCGGGGTCCCGCCATCGCCGCACCTCCGCCTTGTTGACCGGTCAAGCCGATCGAGTTGCTGTTTACGCAACGCGATTCAGGTTGCGCAACTCAATGTGCCTTCCGCGCAGGTGGGTGTCAAGGGCCCCGGGACCTCGGAAAACGGGCCGGAGAAGAAGCCGTGCCGGAGACCGGGGAAGAGGCCGGAACACGGCGATGCCCGGTGGGCGGCGCGCAACCCGCGCGCCGCCCACCGGGCATTTCTCCGACCGGATTCCCGCGTCCGGCCCCTGCCGCTACTTCAGCCAGGCGTCCACCTTGACGCGGTTGTCCTCGACCCACTTCTTCGCCGCGGCCTCGGGCGTCATCTTGTCCACCGCGATGTACTTGGCCACGATGTTCTGGTCGTCGTTGGTCCAGCTGAAGTTCTTCACCAGGTCATAGGCCGGACTGCCCGACTCGGCGAACTTCTTGCTGACGATCTTGTCCAGTGTGTAGACCGGGTAGTCGCAGTTCACCTTCTCCGCGTCGGCGTCGCAGCCCGCCTTGTAGTCGGGCAGCTTGACCTTCACCAGCGGCACCTCGGACATGAACCACTGGGGCTCGTAGAAGTAGCCGATCACCCATTCCTTGTTCTTCTCCGCCTTGCGGAAGGTCTGGATGAGGGCGGTCTCGCTGCCCGCGTACACCACCTTGTAGTCCAGGTTCAGGTTCTTCACCAGAGCCTCGTCGTTGGTGACGAACGACGGGTCGCCGTCGAGGAGCTGGCCCTTGCCGCCGGACTCGGACGTCTTGAACTTCGCCGCGTACTTGTTGAGGTTCTTCCAGTCCGTGATGTCCGGGTGCGCCTTGGCCAGCCACGGCGGCACGTACCAGCCGATCAGGCCTTCGTTGCCGGTCGCACCGGCGTCCACGGCGGTCTTCTGGTCGGTGATGTACTTCTTCTTCAGGTCGTCGTGGCCCCAGTTCTCGACGACCGCGTCCACCTCACCGGTCCCGAAGCCCTGCCAGGCGATCTCCTCCTTCAGGTCCTTCTTGGTGACCTTGCAGCCGAGGTCGTTCTCCGCCACGTAGGCGAGAACCGCCGCGTTGGCCTCGTAGCCGACCCACGGGTTGACCGCGAGGTTGAAGGTGCCGCACTTGGCGGAGCCACCCGAGCCGCCCGCGTCCGAGGAATCCTCACCGACCTTCGCACCGCCGCAGGCGGTGAGGGTGAGGCCGAGAACCGCGATGCCGGCCGCGCCGACTCTCCATCGTGTTGCATGCCTTGCCATGGTGACTTGCTCCTTCATGCGCTGGTTCGCCGCGCCGCGGCCTGAGTGATGCGGTCGAACATGACTCCGAGAAGGACGATGGCGAGCCCTGCGGCGAGCCCCTTCCCGAACAGTTGGCCCTGCGAGAAACCGGCCACGACGTCGTAGCCGAGGGCGCCGGCGCCTACCAGGCCGCCCACCACAACCATCGACAGTACATAGATCAGACCCTGGTTCGTCGCGAGAGTCAGGGCGCCGCGTGCCATCGGCAGCTGGACCTTGGTGATGATCTGCCAGGTGTTGCACCCGGCGGAGGTGGCCGCCTCCACGGTCGTCGCGGGCACGTTCCGCACCCCGTCCGCGATGATCTTCATGGCGACGGGGGCCGCGTAGACGATCGCGGCGACGATCGCCGTGAAACGGGTCGCGCCGAACAGCGCGAGGAACGGCACCAGATAGACGAACGGCGGCATGACCTGTGCCGCGTCCAGGCTCGGCCGCAGCATGCGGTCCACCAGCCGGCTGCGGCCCATCCACACGCCGAAGCCGACACCGAGCAGCATCACGAGGACGGTGGCGACCACGGTCGACGCCAGCGTCGTCATGCTGTCGGACCACACCCCGGTGGCCACCAGCAGGCCCACGCACACCGCCGTGGTGACACCGGCCCGCCAGCCGCCGAGGACGACACCGAGCGTGATCAGCACGGCGCCGACGAGCCACCACGGGGAGTCGGTGAGCAGCGACTGGAACGGGTTGAGCAACCCGTTGGTGATGAGGTCGCGGACGGTGTTGGTGACGCCCGAGAGGTTGTCCTGCACCCAGGTCGTCGCGGTGTCGGCCGCGCTCGCGATGGAGCTGCCGACACCGCCCTCGCCGGGGAACTCCGCCGCCCACACATAGGTGTGCGACATGTAGACCAGGACGGCCGTGACCGCCGCGCCCGCGCCGAGCAGCGGCCGCCGCCAGGCGAGGAACCGGTTCTTCGAACGCCGGGCCTCCTCCTCGCGGGCGCTGGCCGCGGTCGTGACCCGGTCGAGGACGATCGCCATGACGACGATGGACAGGCCCGCGTTGAAGGCCGTGCCCACGTCGAGCGACTGCAGGGCCTGCACGACGGTCTTGCCGAGGCCCGGGGCGTCGATGAGGGCCGCGATGGTCACCATGGCCAGGGCGGCCATGATGGTCTGGTTGACGCCCATCACCACGGTCCGCTTGGACATGGGCAGCAGCACCTTCAGCAGGGCCTGCCCGCGCGTCGCCCCGAGGGAGTCGGCGGCCTCCACGGTCGTCTCCGGCACGGTCCGGATGGCGTGCGCGGTGATACGGATCGCGGGCGGCGCCGCGTAGATCACGGTGGCGATGGTGGCGGAGGCTCCGCCGATGAGGAAGAAGAGGGTCAGCGGGGCCAGGTAGACGAAGGTCGGCATCGTCTGCATGAAGTCCAGCAGGGGCGTGATGACCCGGTTGACCCGGTCGGACAGCCCCGCCCACACACCCAGCGGGATCGCGAACAGCAGCGCCACGCACACCGCGGAGACGGTGAGCGCCAGGGTGTCCATGCTCTCCTGCCACAGGCCCTGCAGGCCGAGGAAGGTGAAGCCGGCCACCGCCAGCAGCGCGACGCGCCAGTTGCCGAACGCCCAGGAGACGTAGCCCGCGATGCCGACGACACCGAGCCAGCCGATCTGTGGCAGGGGGCGGTCGGCGGAGGGCTGTGAGATCAGCTCCTGCACGAAGGTCACCAGGGTGTCGATGACCAGGCGGATCTCGTTGAAGAAGTACAGGAACAGGGGGTTGGAGTTGCGGTTCGCGCCGATGGAGTCGTTGACGTCGTTGAACCACCGGTGCAGATCGGTCAGGTCCGCCGCCGCGAGGGCGAGGGTCTGCTTGCCGCGCAGGACGAAGAAGAGGACCAGCCAGACGAGCAGGATCGCGCCGATCACCATGGACCGGCTGACGCGGCGGGGTTCCGGGGCCGGGGCAGGCTCCTCGGCGGGCCGGATCGTCTCCGGCCCGCCCGGCGGCTCGGTCTTCTCCACGACGACGGTCATCACGCGCCGCCTTCCTGCCCGGCGACCACGGCGAGGATCTCCTCGTCGCCGACGATGCCGAGCAGCTTGCCGTTCTCGACGACCTTGACCGGCTTGTCGGCGGCGAGCACCGCCCGCGTGGCCTCCTTGACCACGACGTCCGGTCCCAGCTCGGGGCCGTCCAGGGCGTCGCCGTCCTCCAGCGGCCGCATGATCCAGCGCAGGGTGAGCACGTCGCCGCGCGGTACGTCCTTGACGAACTCGCGCACGTAGTCGTCGGCCGGGGCGCCGACCAGTTCGTCGCCGGTGCCGCACTGGACCATCTTGCCGTCGCGCATGATCAGGATGCGGTCGCCCAGCTTGAGGGCCTCGGAGAGGTCGTGGGTGATGAAGACCATCGTCTTGCCGACCTCGTGGTGCAGCCGGATGACCTCGTTCTGCATGTCGCGGCGGATCATCGGGTCGAGCGCCGAGAACGGCTCGTCGAAGAAGAGCACGTCCGGGTCGCCGGCCAGCGCGCGGGCCAGTCCGACCCGCTGCTGCATACCGCCGGAGAGCTGGTCGGGGTAGGACTTCTCGTAGCCGGCGAGGCCGACCAGCTCGACGACCTCCTGGGCCCGCTTGACGCGCTCGGCCCGGCCCAAGCCGCGGATCTCCAGCCCGAAGGCCACGTTGTCGAGGACCCGGCGGTGGGGCAGCAGTCCGAAGTGCTGGAAGACCATGGAGAACTTGCGGCGGCGCAGCTCACGCAGGCGCCTGTCGTCGGCCTGGCGGATGTCCTCGCCCTCGAAGACGACCTCGCCCGAGGTGGGTTCGATCAGCCGGGTCAGACATCGCACCAGGGTGGACTTGCCGGAGCCGGACAGGCCCATGACGACGAAGACCTCGCCGGGCGAGACGTCGAAGTTCACGTCGCGCACGGCGGCGGTGCAGCCGGTGCGGTCCATCAGTTCGCGGCGGGAGAGCCCGCACAGTTCCTCGGACTCCGGCACCCGGTCGGCCTTCGGCCCGAACACCTTCCACAGCCTGCGCACGGAGATGACCGGGGTGGGACCCGAGTCCTGGGGCGTGCCGCGCCGCTGCGGCACCTCGGTCTGGGTGGTCATGTTCGACCTTCTTTCGGCGTTCAGCCGCTGAACCAGCGCTGCGGCCGGGGTTGGATGTTCTGCCAGATGTGCTTGGGCTCTCGGTACTCGTTCAGGCCGGTCGGTCCCAGCTCCCGGCCCACACCCGAATGCCCGAAACCGCCCCATTCCGCTTGCGGCACATAGGGGTGGTAGTCGTTGATCCACACCGTGCCGTGGCGCAGCCGCCGGGCGACCCGCTGGGCCTTGCCCGCGTCCTCGGTCCAGACGGCCCCGGCCAGCCCGTACTCGGTGTCGTTGGCGATGCGTACGGCGTCGTCCTCGTCGGTGAAGCGCTCCACGGTGAGCACGGGTCCGAAGGACTCCTCGTGCACCACCCGCATGTCCTGCCGGCACTCGTCGAGGACGGTGGGCAGGTAGTAGTGGCCGTCCGCCAGCGCCGGGTCGTCGGGGCGGGCGCCGCCGCAGCGCAGCACGGCTCCCTCGGCGAGGCCCGAGGCGACATAGGCCTCGACCTTCTCCCGGTGCTGTGCGGAGATCAGCGCCCCGGTCTCGGCCTCGGCGTCGTAGGGGCCGCCGAGCCGGATGAGCCGGGCCCGGCGGACCACCTCGTCGACGAAGCGGTCGTGCAGGGAGTCCTCGACGATCAGCCGGGCACCGGCCGAGCAGACCTGGCCCGAGTGCAGGAAGACGGCCGTGAGGGCGAAGTCCACGGCCGTCTCGAAGTCGGCGTCGGCGAAGACGACATTGGGGTTCTTGCCGCCCAGCTCCAGCGCGACCTTCTTCACGGTCGCAGCGGCGGTGGCCATGATCCGTCTGCCGGTGTCCAGGCCGCCGGTGAAGGAGACCAGGTCGACGCGGGGGTCCTCGGAGAGCGGGGCACCCACCTCGGGTCCGGCGCCCAGCACCAGGTTGGCGGCGCCGGCCGGCAGCCCGGCCTCCTCCAGCGCCCTCATCAGCAGGATGGAGGTGGAGGGGGTGAGCTCGCTGGGCTTGAGGACAATCGTGTTGCCGGCCAGGAGCGCCGGGGCGACCTTCCAACTTGCTTGCAGGAGAGGGTAGTTCCAGGGGGTGATCAGTGCGCACACCCCGACCGGCTCATAGACGACCCGGCTGACGGCGTCGTCACGGCCGGTGTCGATCACCCGGCCGGCGTCGGTACCGGCGAGTCCGCCGTAGTAGCGGAAGCAGGAGACGACGTCGGCGATGTCGTACTCGCTCTCCACCACCCGCTTACCGGTGTCGAGCGACTCGGCGCGGGCGAAGCTCTTGGTGTCGCGCTCGATGATGTCGGCGGTGCGCAGCAGCAGTGCGCCGCGCTCCCGCTCGGGTGTGCCCGGCCAGGGGCCGGCGTCGAAGGCCTCCCGGGCCGCGGCGATCGCCGCCTCGGTGTCGGGGCGCGTCCCTTCCGAGACGGTCGCCGTGAGCGTGCCGTCAGCGGGACATCGGATCTCCCGGTGACCGCCGGCCACCGGAGCCCGCCATTCGCCATTCACGTACAGGTCTGCCACGCGCCGAGCCTTTCAACTGAAATTCGTTGCGCATCGTGCACCCGATTGCTTGTGATGGAACACCCTGGCCGCTGGCCAGACGGACGTCAAGATGTTGACTGATGACGATTTGGCCATGCGGCCACTTACCCGTCCACCCTTGACCGCAAGCCACGCCGACCCGACCATGTTGCGTATCGCTCACCTTGTTGTGCAATACGCACCGACGGAGGCCGCCGTGTCCATGAGGTTCCCCCGACCGCAACCTGGCCGCGAGTTCGTTCTGACCCTTTCCTGCCCCGACAGTGCCGGGCTGGTCCACGCCGTGAGCGGCTATCTCGTCAGGAACTCCGGAAACATCCTCGAAAGCCAGCAGTTCGACGACCGACTTCAGGGCCGCTTCTTCATGCGGGTCCACTTCGACGTCTCCGACCCGAACGTGGACCTGGAGGGCCTGCGGTACCGCTTCGGTCCGGTAGCTCAGGCCTACGGCATCTCGTGGTCCCTCAGCGACGCCTCCACGCCGACCCGGACCCTGATCATGGTGTCCAAGTTCGGGCACTGCCTGAACGACCTGCTCTTCCGCCAACGGGCGGGCGCGCTCAACATCGAGATCCCCGCGATCGTCTCCAACCACCGGGAGTTCGAGAAGCTCGCGGAGACGTACGACATCCCCTTCCACCACGTGCCGGTGACCCGGGAGACCAAGCCCGAGGCCGAGGCACGGCTCCTCGAACTCGTCCGTGACCTGGACATCGACCTGGTCGTCCTGGCCCGCTACATGCAGATCCTCTCCGACGACCTGTGCAAGGAGCTGGAGGGCCGGGCCATCAACATCCACCACTCCTTCCTCCCCAGCTTCAAGGGCGCACGCCCCTACGACCAGGCCTACGACCGCGGTGTGAAGCTCGTCGGCGCGACGGCGCACTATGTGACCTCGGACCTGGACGAGGGCCAGATCATCGAGCAGGACGTGGTCCGGGTGGACCACTCGCTGGACCCCGCCGCGCTGGTCACGGTCGGCCGGGACGTGGAGGCCCAGGTGCTCGCGCACGCGGTGAAGTGGCACAGCGAGAGCCGGGTGATGGTCGAGGGCAACCGCACGGTCGTCTTCCGCTGAGCGGTACCGCCTCCGTATACGAACGCCGGACGGGTCGAGAACCCGTCCGGCGTTCTGCGTTCTGCGTTCGACGGATGGCGTCCTGCCTGCGGGGGCGCGCTCAGGCATCCAGCCGGTCCAGCAGGGACCGCCGCCACCTCTCCGTCTCCGCGATCTGGTTGAAGGTGAACACGTGCAGCCCCGCCACCCCGGAGGCGGGGTCGGTGAGGGCGTTCTCCGCGCGCGTGAGCAGCTTCTCGGGCGAGTAGCCGCCGGGCGCGGCGAAGCGCACGAACCACGACGCGTGCCGGGTGAGGAAGCGGGTGGACTCCCCCACCCCGATCTTCGTCGCCATCGCCAGCAGCTTCGCGCGCTGCACGGGCCCGGCGACGCCCACATGGACCGGCAGGGCCACCTCCCGGCGCCGTACGCGCACGAGCCAGTCGCCGAGCACCCGCGGGTCGAAGCAGAGGTTGCTCACGATGTACGTGGCGTGCTCGCGCTTGTCCCACATCGCCTGGACGGTGATGTCGTCGTGGATGAGCGGATGGCTCTCGGGATAGCCGGTGACGCCGACATGGGCGAAGGGCCCGCCCAGCTCGCCGAGCCGGCGCAGCACCGGCAGCGCCCCGTCGTAGGGCCCGGCCGGCGGGTCGGCGTCGCCCGCCGGGACGAACACGTCGTCCACGCCCGCCTCGCGCAGCCGGCCCGCGACCTCCTTCAGGTGCAGGTCGTCCCGCAGGAGCCGGGCGGGGACGTGCGGGACGACCCGGTAGCCGTGCGCGGCGAGCCGGCCCGCGAGGTCGAGGGTGGGTTCCAGGCCCTTGACCGGCGAGGCCGTCACGGTGACGACGACGTCGCGCGGGACATGGGCGAGGACCTTCTCCTCGGTGGCCTTCGCGGGCAGCACCTCGTAGCGCACCGTCTTCAGCAGTGTGCGCAGCCCCCCGGCGCCCAACGCCTACTCCGCCTGCTTCTGGACGTCGCGGTGGCGGTAGTACGCGGCCTTCGAGGGCGCCAGCGGCTCCTTGCCGAGGATCAGGTCGGCGGCCTTCTCGGCGATCATCATCACGGGCGCGTAGATGTTGCCGTTGGTGACGTAGGGCATGACGGAGGCGTCCACGACGCGCAGACCCTCCACGCCGTGCACGCGCATGGTGTTCGGGTCCACGACGGACATCTCGTCGGTGCCCATCTTGCAGGTGCAGGACGGGTGCAGGGCGGTCTCGCCGTCCTTGGCGACCCAGGCGAGGATCTCCTCGTCCGACTCGACGGACGGTCCGGGTGAGATCTCCCCGTCGTTGTAGGGGGCGAGCGCGGGCTGGTTGAGGAGCTTGCGGGCCACCCGGATGGCCTCGACCCACTCGCGGCGGTCCTGCTCGGTGGAGAGGTAGTTGAAGCGCAGGGCGGGGTGCTGTCGCGGATCCTTGCTCTTGATCTTCACCGAGCCGATGGCGTCCGAGTACATGGGCCCGACGTGCACCTGGTAGCCGTGGCCGCCCGCCGGCACCGAGCCGTCGTAACGGACCGCGATGGGCAGGAAGTGGAACATCAGGTTGGGGTAGTCGACGTCCTCGTTGCTGCGGGCGAACCCGCCGGCCTCGAAGTGGTTGGTGGCGGCCGGGCCCTTGCGGAAGAGCCACTGGAGCCCGATGAAGGGCGCGCGCCACTTCGCCAGGTACGGCTGCATGGAGACGGGCTGCTTGCAGGCGTACTGGATGTAGACCTCCAGGTGGTCCTGCATGTTCTCGCCGACGCCCGGGAGATCGTGGACGACGTCGATGCCCAGCGCCCGCAGTTCCTCGGCGTTGCCCACGCCGGAGAGCTGGAGCAGTTGCGGGGAGTTGATCGCGCCGCCGCAGAGGATGACCTCCTTGGCGCGGACCTGCTTCGGGGCGCCCTTGCCGCGCTGGTACTCGACGCCGACGGCCTTCTTGCCCTCGAAGAGGACCCTGGTGACGAGGGCGCGGGTGGTGACGGTCAGGTTGGGGCGCTTGCGGACGGGCTTCAGGTACGCCTTGGAGGCCGAGAGCCGACGGCCGCGGTGGACATTCCGGTCGAACTTGGCGAAACCTTCCTGCCGGTAGCCGTTGACGTCGTCGGTGGGGGCGTAGCCCGCCTCCTCGGTGGCCTTGAGGAAGGCACCGAAGAGCGGGTTGTCCGCCGGACCGCGCTCCAGGACGAGGGGGCCGTCGTGACCGCGGAACTCGTCGTCCGGGTCGGCCGCGAGACAGTTCTCCATGCGCCGGAAGTACGGCAGACAGTGCGCGTAGTCCCAGGTCTCCATGCCCGGGTCGGCCGCCCAGCGCTCGTAGTCCATGGGGTTGCCGCGCTGGAAGATCATGCCGTTGATGCTGCTGGAGCCGCCCAGCACCTTGCCGCGCGCGTGGTAGACGCGCCGGCCGCCCATGTGGGGCTCGGGCTCGGACTCGTACTTCCAGTCGTAGAAGCGGCTGCCGATCGGGTAGGTCAGCGCCGCGGGCATGTGGATGAAGACGTCCCACGGGAAGTCCGTCCGGCCCGCCTCCAGGACCAGGACTCGGTTCGCCGGGTCGGCGGACAGCCTGTTTGCCAGTGCACTGCCCGCGGAACCACCACCGACGATGACGAAGTCGTACTGCACAGGAGCCATGGTGCCTCGTCTCGCTCGCGCCGTAGATATGCGAGGCATGCTAGACCGGTAGCGCGATACGCACCAGGTTGCGAACCGCGCAACTTCTGGAACTTCGTTTCGCGCCGGTTACTTGCAGGTGTGTTGTTTACTGCGCGTATAGTTGCACTGTGAGCAACTACAGCCTTGACACGGAAACGTCGAATTCACACGCCGGCCCGGGCGGGGTGCAGTCGGTGGATCGCGCCATCAGCGTCCTGGAGATCCTCGCCCAGCGCGGCGAAGCAGGCGTCAGCGAGGTGGCGGCGGAGATCGAGGTGCACAAGTCCACGGCCTTCCGCCTTCTCGGCGCCCTGGAGGCACGCGGCCTGGTGGAACAGGCAGGCGAACGCGGCAAGTACCGGCTCGGCTTCGGCATCGTGCGGCTGGCCGGCGCGGTCACGGGTCGTATCGACATCACCCAACAGGGCCGTCCCGTCTGCGAACGGCTGGCCGAGGAGATCGGCGAGACGGTCAACATCGCCGTGATGCAGGAGCATTACGCGATCAACCTGTACCAGGTGCGCGGCCCCGGAGCCATCACCGCGCACAACTGGGTGGGCCAGCTGACCCCCCTGCACGCCACGTCCAGCGGCAAGATCCTGTTGGCCCACCTGCCGGCGAAGGAACGCGCCACGCTGCTCTCGGACTCGGGCCTGAAGAAGGTCACCCCGCACACGATCACCGCGAAGACGAAGCTGGAGAAGAACCTCGCCGTGGCACGGGAGCGGGGCTACGCCTTCACCCTGGAGGAGCTGGAGATCGGTCTGCACGCCATGGCCGCACCGGTTCGCAACCGGGACGGCGAGGTCATCGCCGCCCTCAGCGCCTCCGGCCCCTCCTACCGGTTCACCGAGGAGCGTCTGCACGAGCTGTCCCCGGTGCTGCTCGACGGCGCCGCCGAGATCAGCCACCGGATGGGGTTCCTGGGCTGATTCACCCCTGAGAAGTCCCGAGGCGCTCGTTCACCCAGTCGTGGAACGCGCCGATGTGGTGCTCGCTGGGCACCAGCACACCGCCCTTGGCGTACAACCGGGAGCTCATGCCGGGCTGGGTCCGCTCACATGCCTCGAAGTCCTGGAGGTTGACCCGGTCGAAGAGTTCCACGGACCGGCTGACGTCCTTGCCGCTCTCGACGACGTGCGGCAGGTACAGCCAGTCGCATTCGACGATCGTGCGGTCCACGGAGACCGGGTACATCCGGTGGAAGATCACGTGGTCGGGCACGAGGTTGATGAACACCTGCGGCTTGACCGTGATCGCGTAGTAGCGGCGGTCCTGGTCCTCGGCCACACCCGGGATGCGGTCCAGCCCCTCGGAACCGTCGACGGTGAACCCCTGGACCTCCTCACCGAACTCCGCGCCATGGCCCACGTAGTACTGGGCCGCATACCCGTCCGCGAACTCCGGCAGCACCTCGGTCAGTTCGGGATGGATCGTGGCACAGTGGTAGCACTCCATGAAGTTCTCGATGATCAGCTTCCAGTTCGCCTTCACGTCGTACGTGATCCGGCGCCCCACGGACAGGTTGCCGATGTCGTACCGCTCGATCGACTCCAGGTCACCGAGCCGCTCGACGACCGCGCCCAGCACATCCGCCTCGAAGGACGGCGGGTTCTCCGCGAGACAGACCCAGACATAACCGAGCCATTCGCGCACGGCGACGCTCACCAGGCCGTACTCGGTACGGCCCACGTCGGGCATCTTGGTGAGATTGGGCGCCGCGACGAGCTTGCCGTCCAGACCGTACGTCCAGGCGTGGTACGGACACTGGAAGGCCCGCTTGACCTCGCCGGACTCCTCGGTGCAGAGCTTGGCCCCACGGTGCCGGCAGACGTTGAAGTACGCGCGGATCGAGTTGTCCCGGGCCCGGGTGACGAGGATGCTCTCGCGGCCCACGTCGACGGTGCGGAAGGCGCCGGGCTTCGCCAGCTCGGAGGCGCGGGCCACACAGAACCACATGGTCTCGAATATGTGCTCCTGCTCCTGGGCGAAGACCACCGGATCGGTGTAGGAGGAGCCGGGGAGAGTGGCGATCAGGCTGTCGGGCAGACCGGTCGAGGTCACGGGGCACTCCTCGGGGAACGTCGCGGAGGGGTGAGGCGGACGCCGGGAGGAACGCCTCCGGTCGGCGTTGTGCATGGAGCAACGCTGCGCGCTGTGGGCAACCGCAGCATGAGGTGACGCCGGGACGGTGTCAAGACGTGGTGGCGGCCAGCTCCTTGCGCACCCGCATGAACAGCCGCGGCTGGTTCATCCCGAGCACGGCGACCGGCCGGCCGGCGCGCCGGTAGACGGCGAGGACGTCGCGGCCCTCGGCCGAGCCCGCCTCGACGGTGACACTGTCGGCCTCGGCCGCGTGGCCGGCGAACTGGATACGGACGCCGTACTGGTCCGACCAGAAGTACGGCGGCCTGGGTACGCCGGGCTCGACCGCGCCCCCCGCCAGCAGGGTGGCTACGGCGGCCTCCGGACGCTCGCGCGCGCCGGTCCAGTGCTCCACGCGGCGGTGGTGGCCCGCGCGAGGGTCGTACCAGTTGGCGCAGTCGCCGACCGCGACCACACCGGCGAGGCTGGTCCGGCCGTCGGCGCCGCACTTCACGCCGTTGTCCAGCGCGACACCGGAACCGGCCAGCCACTCGACACACGGCCGGGCCCCGACGCCGACGACGACGAGGTCGGCGGGGATGCTGCGGCCGTCCTCCAGCAGAACGGCGTCGACCCGGTGCTCGCCGCTCAGGCCCTTGACCCCCACTCCGCACAACAGGCGTACGCCGTGGTCGGCGTGGAGGCCGGAGACGACGGCGCCCATGGTGTCGCCGAGCGGTCCGGCCAGCGGGGTCGAGGCCGCCTCGACGACGGTCACCTCCAGGCCGAGGGCGTACGCGGTGGAGGCGACCTCGGCGCCGATGAAGCCGCCGCCGATCACCACCAGGCGTCCGCCGCGGGCCAGTTCGTCCCGCAGGGCGCGGGCGTCGTCCAGGGTGCGCAGGGTGTGCACTCCGGCGAGGCCCGCCGAGCCGGGCAGGGCCCGCGCGACGGCGCCGGTGGCGATGACGAAGCCGTCGGCGCGCACCTCATGTCCGTCGGCCAGGCGGACGGTGCGCGCGGTGTGGTCGAGTCCGGTGGCACGGGTGCCGAGCAGCCACTCGGCCGCCAGGTCCTCGCCGTCCGTCTCCAGGGCGAGTTCGGCCTCGCCGAGGGTGCCGGCCAGGAACTCCTTGGAGAGCGGGGGCCGGTCGTAGGGACGGTGCAGCTCGTCGCCGATGACGACCAGGCGCCCGTCGAAGCCCTGCTTGCGCAGGGAGCGAGCCGCCGACAGGCCGGCGAGCGAGGCGCCGACCACGGCGACGGTTCTCACGCGGGACCTCCGGCGAGCCTGGCGGAGATGCAGGGCGGCAGGTTCGGAGCGTCCGTGGAGAGCCGGACGTAGATCATGCCGTCCTCGACGACGACCTCGTGCGTCCGCACCGGCAGCTTGGCCGGCGGGGAGTCGACCGCGCCGGTGCGCAGGTCGAACTTGGAGGCATGCAGCGGGCATTCCACCTCGCAGCCCTCCAGCCAGCCGTCGGCGAGCGAGGCGTCCTGGTGGGTGCAGGTGTCGTCGATGGCGAAGACCTCGCCGTCGTCGGTGTGGAACACCGAGACCGGCGGGTCGATGTCGAGCCGGAAGGCCTCACCTCGCGGGAGATCCGCGAGACGGCACGCGGGAATCATCATGACACCTCGGGTGCATATAGCGAAACGGATTGCGGTAAGCGCAACATCAGTCTGGGGTCGCCCCGAACCCTTGTCAAGGCATCCCGAAAGCCCCTCTGGGCCACTTCTCACGTTGCGGCATCCACAACTCACCTCACATAGAACAACGGGAGCCGCACCCTGAAGGCGAAGACCACGAAGCCCGGGGCGGCGAGGACGAAGGCCCGAAGATCGGCCGGGGGTGGGCGGTGGCCGCACCGCCTCCCGGCACTCCCACGGCCGCGTCAAAGAAGAGTCGAGGTGGAGACCGGCTCCTGACGGACGGCGATCGACTTCGACGTGGGGTGTTGCCGATCGCCGCCGTGGAGTCCAGGGGGACCATAGGCCGACACGGGGTGCCACGGCCGGACGCGCCGGCGGCCGACCGCGGCCCGGGTCCCGGGACACGCGACGAGCCGTGGTCGGGCGCCCGACCACGGCTCGTCCGTCGTGCTCCGCGGCTACGCCGACGCGGCCGCGGTCCGCTCTGTCACCCGCCCGTCAGAGGACCACCACCGAGCGCAGGACGTCGCCGCCGTGCATCCGCTCGAAGGCCTTCTCCACGTCGTCGAGCCCGATGGTCTCCGTGACGAAGGTGTCCAGGTCCAGGCGCTTCTGGAGGTAGAGGTCGATGAGCATGGGGAAGTCACGGTCGGGCAGGCAGTCGCCGTACCAGGAGGACTTCAGGGCACCGCCGCGGCCGAAGACGTCCAGGAGGGGCAGTTCGAGCTTCATCTCCGGAGTCGGCACGCCGACGAGGACGACCGTGCCGGCCAGGTCACGGGCGTAGAAGGCCTGCTTGTAGGTCTCCGGGCGGCCGACCGCCTCGATGACGACGTCGGCGCCGAAACCACCGGTCAGCTCGCGGATCGCCTCGACGGCGTCGGTCTCGCGGGAGTTGACGGCGTGGGTGGCGCCCAGCTTCCTGGCGGTCTTCAGCTTGTGGTCGTCGATGTCCACCGCGATGATCTTCGCGGCGCCCGCCAGCTCGGATCCGAGGACCGCCGCGGCCCCGACACCGCCGCAGCCGATCACGGCCACCGTGTCGCCCCGGCCGACGTTCCCGGTGTTGATCGCGGCACCGATGCCCGCCATCACCCCGCAGCCCAGCAGTCCGGCGACCGCCGGAGCGGCGGCCTTGTCGACCTTGGTGCACTGGCCAGCGGCCACGAGCGTCTTCTCCGCGAAGGCGCCGATGCCCAGCGCCGGGGAGAGCTCGGTGCCGTCGAGCAGGGTCATCTTCTGCGTCGCGTTGTGGGTGGCGAAGCAGTACCAGGGGCGACCGCGCCGACAGGCCCGACAACTACCGCACACCGCACGCCAGTTGAGGATGACGAAATCACCGGGCGCGACATCCGTGACCCCCTCCCCCACCGACTCCACCACACCGGCCGCCTCATGACCGAGCAGGAAGGGGAAGTCGTCGTTGATCCCGCCCTCGCGGTAGTGCAGATCGGTGTGGCAGACGCCGCAGGCCTCGACCTTCACCAGCGCCTCACCCGGCCCGGGGTCGGGCACGACGATCGTTTCCAGGCTGACGGGGGCACCCTTGCCCCGCGCGACGACAGCACGGACCTGGTGAGCCATGGCCACTCCTCGGCTGGTACGAGACCTGTGTCTGATGTTTCTCATCGCGATACGCATAGCGTGTACCGCAACACAGCATCGTGGAGTGCCGACCGGGGGTCAAGGAGTCGCACGGCCGTCCGCGCCGCGTGGGCGGACGGCCGGCCGGACCCTAGACCGCCCGCTCCTCGTCGGTGAGTGCCTGCTCGGCCCAGATGGTCTTGCCCGTGCGGGTGTGGCGGCTGCCCCAGCGCTGGGTGAGCTGAGCGACGAGCAGGAGCCCCCGGCCGCCCTCGTCGAAGGCACGGGCCCGGCGCATGTGCGGAGCGGTGGCGCTGGAGTCGGAGACCTCGCAGATGAGGGTGGCCTCACGGATCAGCCGCAGCTGGATCGGGGACCCCCCGTAGCGGATGGCGTTGGTGACCAGTTCGCTGACGACGAGTTCGGTGACGAAGGTGAGTTCCTCCAGCCGCCAGGCGGCGAGCTGGTCGCAGGCCAGTTTGCGGGCCCGCCCCACGGACGCGGGGTCGGCGGGAACGTCCCAGACAGCGACCCGGTCGTCGTCCAGGGCCCGGGTCCGGGCCAGCAGCAGGGCGACGTCGTCGACGGGACGGTCCGTCAGCAGGCTCCCCAGGACTCCGTCGCAGGTCTCCTCCAGCGGGCGGCCCGTGCCACAGAGTGCCTGGCGCAGCCGGTCGAGCCCGTCGTCCAGGTCGCGGCCGGCCGCGTGGACGAGGCCGTCGGTGTACAGGGCGAACACGCTGCCCTCGGGGACGTCGAACTCCGCGGTCTCGAAGGGCAGACCGCCCACGCCCAGCGGCGGCCCGATCGGCAGGTCGAGGAAGGCGGCCTCGCCGTCGGGGCCGATCAGGGCCGGCGGCGGGTGGCCGGCCCGGGCCATGGAGCAGCGGCGCGCGACGGGGTCGTACACCGCGTACAGACAGGTGGCCCCGATCTCGCCCGGGCTCTCCGTGTCCGCGTCCTCGGCCTCGTCCGCCGTCCGCTCCGAGTCCAGCCGCAGCACGATGTCGTCGAGCTGGGTGAGCAACTCGTCGGGGGCGAGGTCGACGTCGGCCAGGGTGCGTACGGCCGTCCGGAGCCGGCCCATGGTGGCGGACGCCTGGACACCGTGGCCGACGACGTCGCCCACGACCAGCCCCACCCGGGCCCCGGACAGCGGGATGACGTCGAACCAGTCGCCCCCGATGCCGGCGCGGGTACTGGCCGGCTGGTAACGGGAGGCGACCTCGACGGCGGACTGCCGGGGAGCGCGGTGCGGCAGGAGGCTGCGTTGCAGTTCGAGGGCGATGGCGCGCTCGCGGGTGTAGCGGCGCGCGTTGTCGACACAGACGGCGGCGTGGGCGGCGAGCTCCTCGGCCAGCAGCAGGTCGTCCTCGCCGAAGGGCTCGGCCGTGCGATGCCGGGAGAGGATCGACAGGCCGAGGGTGAGGCCGCGGGCGCGCAGGGGCACGGCCATCATCGAGTGGATGCCGTGGACCTCGATGCTGCGGGCCCGCTCCGGTGAGCCCCCCGCCCAGCGCAGCCTGGTGACGTCGTCGGCCTCGTACAGCAGGGCGCGCCCGGTGGCCAGCGCGCGGCCCGACGGCGACCCCTCGTCGTAGGTGTGCCGGCTGCCGACCGGGACGACGGCCTCGGGGCAGCCCTCCAGCACGGACCTGTGGGCGGCGCGGCGGAAGACCAGGGGGGCGGCGTCGGGCGAGGGGGTGGCCTCCTCACCGGCGAGCACGGAGTCCAGCAGGTCCACGATGACGAAGTCGGCCAGATGGTCCGTGCACACCTCGGCGAGTTCCTCGGCGGTACGGGACACGTCGAGGGTGGAGCCGATCCGGTGGCTGGACTCGTTGAGCATGCTCAGGCGTCGGCGGGCCAGGAACTGCTCCGTGCTGTCGATCGCCGCCAGGCACATGCCCCGTACGTTGCCGGAGGCGTCCTTCAACGGGCTGAGGGAGACCAGCCACGCGTGTTCGTGCGCCTCGCCCGGCGCGCGCAGCCATGCCTCGTACGGCATCGGCTCACCCGTTCGCAGCACCCGCCGCACCACGTCGTCGAGGCCCTCGAAGCCCGGCAGCCGGCGCTGCCCGTCGACGGACACCCCCACCCGTCGGCCGAGCAGGTCCTGCTGCGGCCTGCCCATCACCCGCTCCATGGCCGAGTTCGCGGACACCGCGAGCCCGTCCTGGTCGAAGAGCGCGATCGGGACGGGGAGCTGGTCCAGGGCCCACCGGCGCAGCCGGGCGGCGGGCTCCGGCACCGTGGCCGTCAGGAACCACTGCGTCCGGCCCGCGGAGTCCAGCAGGGGATGCGCCTCCAGCTCCAGCTCCACGTCGTGACCGTCCCGGTGCCGTGCGTGCACGGGGCCGCGCCAGTCGGCCGGTTCGGTGAGACGGCTGCGCGCCGCCGCGGGAAGCGCCCGGGCCAGCAGGTCGGCCGCGCGGCGGCCGAGCACCTCGCCGTGCTCGTAGCCGAGCACCCGTCGCGCGGTGTCGCTCCACGCGACCACCAGTCCCCTGGCGTCGACCGCGGCCGTGGCGACACCGTGCTCGCCCATCGTTCCTTCTCTCCGTACGACCGGAGCCGTGGTCCCTGGGCTCACAGATCGACTGCGGGGCACTCTTCCAAGCTTCATTGTGCGCCGGGCGCGCCAGACATGGCGCGCGACCACCCGGAGCACCCGCGCTCCTACCCTGCCACGTCCCGTACCGTCCGGATGCCCACTTGCGACGTCGTCCGGCGGCCCCGGTCGCCGGACCACCCGTGTCCTCCCCCCGCGGCGGGCGGTGGAGCCGGGTGCTCGAGATGTAGCCGCTCCGCGTCGTTCGTGTGCGGTCACTGGTGCCGGACAGGTGACTGCTGAAGACTGGGGAGCGGTGGTGCGACCCGCGGCACGGGGGAACGGGGAGCCGCCGGGCCCCTCGGGGAGGTGCGGCGATGCCGAGCAGGGAGGGACCGCTGGACGACGGGGACGGTCCGTTGGTCGAATTCGCCGCGGGACTGCGGCAGTTGAGGCGCAAGGCCGGTAATCCGCCGTACCGGAGACTGGCGGACCGGGCGCACTACTCGATCTCGCCCCTCTCCTCCGCCGCGTCCGGGCAGCGGCTGCCCACACTGGCGGTGACGCTGGCCTACGTCCGCGCCTGCGCCGGGGACACCGAGGGTGGCGGGAGCGCTGGCCGGCGGCCGCCGAGCTGCTGGGCGAGGTGGCCTAGGGGTCCGAGGCCGACGTCGGCCCGGCTCCCCCGTACACGGGTCTGCGGTCCTTCCGGGAAGGGGACTCCGCGTGGTTCTTCGGGCGGGAGCGGCCGCTGGAGGAGCTGGCCGGGCGGCTGGAGCGGCAGCGGTTCGTGGCGGTGATCGGGGCCTCGGGATCGGGCAAGTCCTCGCTTCTGCGGGCCGGGCTGGTACCCCGGCTGCGGCGGAGCCCGGGCACGACGGTGGTCGTCCCGACGCCTGGGGCACGGCCGTTGGAGGAGTGCGCGGTACGACTGGGGGCGCCGGCGGGCCTGGCACCCGGCGCTCTGTACGGCGAGTTGGGGCAGGACCCGGCCAACCTGGGCCGCGTGGTGCGGCAGATCACCTGCCGGCCCACCCCCGGCCGGGAGCCCGGCGCCGAAGGCCGCCGCGAACTCGTGCTGATCGTCGACCAGTTCGAGGAGTCGTTCACGCTCTGCCGGGACGCCGCCGAGCGGAACCGCTTCGTGGAGGCCCTCGTGTCCGCCGCGGCCGACAGCGGCGGCCGATGTCGTGTCGCCCTGGGCGTCCGCGCCGACTTCTACGCGCACTGCACCCGCCACGCGCCCCTGGTGGAGGCGAGGCCTGGGCCCTGGGCCCGGGACAGCGCCCCCGGCCGGCGCGCACCGTTCCCGGCCGGATCGGGCACGTCAACACGCTGGCGTTCAGCCCGGACGGCCGCACCCCGGCCACCGGCGGCGAGCAGGGCACCGTACGCCTGTGGAACACGACCGACCTCCGCCGCCCCCGCCCGCTGTCCGCCCTGCCGGCCGGCGGCGCCGCCGTCGAGTCCGTGGCCTTCGCGCCCGACGGCCGGACGCTGGCCGGCGCGAGCGCGGACAAGAGGGTGCGGCTGTACGGGCTGACGGCCGTCGGCGACGCCAGTGAACCGGTGCTGCTGAGCGCCCACGCCAAACCCGTGGACACCCTCGCCTTCAGCCCCGACGGCCGCACACTGGCCACCGGCAGCGAGGACTGGACCGCCCTGCTGTGGGACCCCGACGCCGAACACGTCGCCGCCCGTATCTGCGATACGGCCTTCCCGACCGTCTCCCGGGCCGAATGGCGGCAGTACTTCCCGCGCTGGGGGTACCGTCCGCCCTGCGGGGATCGAGGGGATCGAGGCGACCGGACGTCCGAGTGCTCGTCCGCTCGGCGGACTCGGCGGGCTCGGCGGAGAGTGAGGACACCTTGGTGGAGTCGGAGGGTGGCGCGGCCGAGGTTCGGGGGCGGCGCCGGGGCCTGTTCGTCGGGTTGTGCACCTTGGACGTCGTGCAGCTCGTCGACCGGGTGCCGGGGGCGAACGAGAAACTGACGGCACGCGAGCAGCTGGTGGCGGCGGGCGGTCCCGCGGCGAACGCGGCGGTCACGTTCGCCCATCTGGGCGGTTCGGCCACCCTGCTCACGGCGATCGGCCGCCATCCGCTGGGGGCCGCCGTCACCGCGGACCTGGTCCGGCTGGGCGTGACCGTGGTGGACCTGGCGGCCGACTCGGTCGAGCCGCCTGCCGTGTCGTCCGTGCTGGTGACCGCGTCGAGCGGCGACCGGGCCGTCGCCTCGACCAATGCGACGGGCCACCGGCTCGACCCGCCGGACGGCCTCGCCGCGCTGGTGGCGGCCTGCGACATCGTGGAGTTCGACGGCCACCACATGGAACTGGCCGTGGCCGCCGCCCGGGAGGCGCGGGCCGCCGGCCGTCGGACCGTGCTGGACGGTGGCAGCTGGAAGGCCGGGACGGAGCGGCTGTTGCCGTCGGTCGACGTGGCCGTCTGCTCGGAGGACTTCCGCCCGCCCGGCACGGACACGCCGAGGAGCGCGCCCGCCGACATCCTGCGGTTCCTGCGGGACCACGGGGTCTCCCGGTCGGCGGTCAGCCGGGGCGGGCGGTCCCTGGTGTGGGCGGGCCCCGACGGCGGGGGCACCGTGGCCGTTCCCGCCGTGCGGGTGGCGGACACGCTGGGCGCGGGTGACGTCCTGCACGGGGCCCTCGTCCACGGCCTCGCCGGGCGTGCCGTGTTGACGTCGAACGCTTTCGTCGAGGCCCTGCGGGAAGCGACGGCGGTGGCCTCGCGGGCGTGCGCGTCGTTCGGGACACGGGCGTGGCTGCACGAGGGGTGAGCCGACGACCGTGACACCGTGACGCCCGGCCGGCAGCTCCGGCACACGCCGACGGGCGCGGGAGGTGGTGGCGCCGGCCGACCTCGCGGCCGAAACCGGCGACCCATCGGCGGCGTTCCACCGCCTCGACGAGGCTCAGTCGGTGGCCGACGGCAGCTTCGCAGCAGACCCCGGAGCCTGTTCCTCCGGCCGCGACGCGGGCGCGAGGCGTACACCCGCGGGAGGTGCGAGGCCGGTCAGGAGGCCACGGTGGACGGAAGGGGGTGGACTCCCTGGGGGGTGGGGGGCGTCTCGCGGACGGCGCTGGGAGCGGGGGTCGTCTCGCGGGCCGCAAGGCAGTCTTCGAGGAAGGCGAGCGCGCGCAGATGGTAGGCGCGGGCGGCCCGCCCGAGGCTGATGTTGTGTCCGGCCCCCGGCTGACGCTCGACGCTCACCCTCGGTGCGGCCGTGAAGTGCGCGACCAGGTCGGTGAGGGCCTCGTCGTCATGGCGCCACCAGCTCTCGTGTTCGGCGAAGGTCAGCCGTACCGGCACGCGGACGCGGGGGGCCGTGGAGCGGAACAGCAGCGGCCAGCGGGCCAGTTCGGCCCGCTCCAGTGCGGGCACGGGCTCGACGATCGAGCCGCTCTCCCGGAAGGTGCCCGAGGGATAGAGCCGCAGCGGCCCCCAACTCCTGCGCAGTTGCCCGCTGTTGTGGGCGGTGGGCAGGTCGTGCGGCTCGACGGCGTACAGATGGCCGCAGCCGGAGATGTCGATCCCGAGCAGATGCGGCGGGCCGGCGTCGGCGGCCGCGGTGAGGGCCACCTTGCCGCCGTAGGAGTGGGCGAGCAGGAACAGGCCGGCGCCCGTGTCGTGACGGGAGGTGAAGTCGCGCAGCGCCGCGCGCAGCGACAGGGCCTGTTCCGCCAGGCCCTGTCCCTCGGGCAGCCGGGCGGCGGAGTGCCGGTAGCCCGGCCGGTCCACGGCCAGGACGGTGTGGCCGAGGCTCGCCCCCAGCGTGAGCAGCGACTGCTGGGGATGGGCCCGGCAGTCGAAGTAACCCGCGTTCATGCCGCCGCCGTGCACCGCGACGACGACGGCGCGCGGGGAGCCGCCGGGCGGCTCGCTGAGCAGCGCGGAGAGCGGCAGCCCGGCCGCGTCCAGGGTGATCCGGCGTACCCCGTGCGGGGACTCGTGGGCCGGTCCGGTCATGGGCGTTCTCCTCCGTGGCTCGGCGTTGGCGGGTACCTGCGGCCACCGGCCGAGGTCAGGGTCCCCCGTCCCGCCGGTGCCCGCACCCGGGCCGCGGCGAGCGGGTGAACGGCCGTCACGAGACGGGCGCCGCCCATTCGACGAACTGGACGACCACACCGTTGGGGTCGGTGACCCGGAAGAGGCGCTCGCCCCACGGCTCTTCCCGCAGCGGCAAGGGTGATGTCGACGCCCGCTGCCCGGAGTCCGTCCTCTTCCTGGGCGATGCCCGAGTCGAGGGTGAACGCGAGGATGAGCCCTCCGGCGCGTTGGTCGCGCTGATCGGCCGGCAGGACCTCCGTGCCGCGGCGCAGTAGGACGATGTCGGCGGCGGCGGTACGGCCCATCGCGGAGATCGCCTCCGCCGCCCGTGTCGCCAAGAAGACCGTGACCAACTACTTCCCGCGCAAGGAGGACGTGGCCCTCGACCATCAGGACGCGTTCGTGGCGGGCCTGGCCGAGGCCGTCCGCACCCGTCCCGCCGGGGAGTCCGCCCTCGGGGCGCTGCGCCACGCCTTCGAGGCCGCAGTCGCCGCCCAGGACCCGGTCATCGGTTTCGCCGGCCCGGACTTCTCCCGGATGGTCCATGAGAGTCCGACCCTCTCGGCCTGCCTGCGCACCCTGCACGACCGGCGCGAGGACGCACTCGCCACCGCCCTCGCCGAGGCCACCGGCTGCTCCCCCGACGACATCACCGCGCGCACCGCCGCGGCCCTCCTCTCGGCGGTGCACCGCGTCCTGTTCCAGCGCGTCCAGGAGCTGACCCTCGCCGGCCGTTCGAACGACGACATCGCCGCAGTCGTCGCGAGCGAGACCGCCGATGCGTTCGGCCTGCTGGAACCTGCCCTCCGGCACTACGCGGTGGCCTGAGCGCCACCGCCCGAGCCGGGACGGCGGCGGCGCGGGCGCCCACGTCGGCGGCGGGGCTCCGGCGCGCACAGCAGCCAGGCGGCGAGGGCCGTGGCGAGAACGGCCGCCCACACCACATGCGCGTCGTCCCAGCGGGGATCGAGCGGGGGCACGAAGAGGGCGAAGCGGGGAGGCAACAGGACACCCGCCGTGATCGGGAGCGCCACGACGGCGCCGGCCACGGCGGGCCCCGGTGCGCGCGCCTGGCCGAACCGCACCGCCGCGGCGGCGAGGGCGAGCGCGGTCACGCACAGGGCGGCGGCCTCGACGGTCACCGCCCCCGACGGCAGCGCGGCCCGGTGCTCGGGGTCGGCGCCGACCCGTGCGACGGCCAGGACCGCCGTCCACCACACCACGACCGCCGGGACCACTACGGCCGCCCGCAGCGCCTGGCGCAGCGGGCGCGGCACGGGCGGGACACCGGTGGTGTGCCGGGCCGGATCGTCCAGGACGAAGGCCGTCCCCACCGCCCCGCACAGCGCCGCCGCCCGCATCACATTGACCAGCACCTCCGCGGGGAGGTCCAGGGAGAGCAGGGCCGGTACGGCGGCGATGACCAGCCCCAGTGCCCAGCCGGCGGCCGCCGTCCTCCACGGCAGCGACCGCGCCGTGGGCCGCAGCAGCGCCACGACCACCGGAAGCCGCCGACGGCCGCGCACCGGCGGCTCTGCCCTGCGCACGGACTCCCGCGCCGTGCACACGGACTCTCGCGTCATGCGCACTGGTACTCCCGGTCGTCGGCGGTCTCGGCCGGGGCGGTGACACCGAGCAGGGCCGCGGCACGGTCGGTGGTCGTACCGGGAGCGGACAGCTCCGCCCAGGACGCCTTCACCGCGCGCTCCACCTCGCCCCGCGGGCGCGCGAACAGGGCCTGGACGACGGCGAGTTCGCGGCCCCGCAGGGCGACGGCGGTCGCGGGGGCCTGGATCACTCCGGGACTGTTGTGGTCGTCGCCGGTCCTGTCGAACACGGCCTCACCGTCCCGGGTGGCGCGGACCGCCAGCCACACCATCAGAACGCCCCGCGCGTCGCAGTACGCTCCCTCGTACCGCTCGTGCCCGACGACGAGGCCCCGGGCGACGCCCGCCGCGAACTCCAGTTCCCGTGCACCGCCCCACGCGGTGCTGGCCGTCACCTCACCGGGCGCGGCGGGCGCGAGCTCCCTGACGCCCGAGGGCCCGTCGAGCGCGGCGACCCGCTGCCGTACGGTCAGTGCCCGCTCCGCGTCCGGTGCGCCGGCCAGCGCTCGCACCCGGTCGGTGACCCGGGCCCAGTCGTCGATCCAGGGGGTGAACTCGGGGAAGGCGCAGTACGTCGTGGTCCCGTGCCGCTCGCAGTCCTGCACCTGCGCCGGGTCACGGGTCGCCACCTCCCGGGCCGCGCGCACCGCGTCCGAGGGCGCCGTCCCCTGGAGGACGACGGCCAGCACGGTCACGCCGAGCGCGCCCAGGGCGGTGGCCCGAACCGCGCGCGTACGGCCCCCGCTCAGCAGCACCGCACCCGCCGTCACCAGGACCGCGAGCGCCAGCAGATACAGCGCGTGGCTCGCCGCCGGCCTGCCCAGCAGGTCGGACGGCAGCGGCCTGGCGCCCTCGTCGAACATCACGGGGGCCAGCCCGCGCACCCACGCCGGGCTGCTGGAGTCGGCGACGAAGACCATGGTGAACGCCAGGAAGGCGACCACGGCCAGCGGGGCGACGAACGCCGACCGGGCGACCCGCGCGAGCAGCACTCCCACGGCGCCGGGCAGGAGGATCAGCAGCGGCCCGGTCACCAGCTCGGACACCGAACCGTGGCCGACCGCCCCGGGTTTCAGTGCCGCCGCCGTGAACTGTCCGGCCACGATCAGCGCCCCCACCAGGACGGACGGCAGCACGGACAGCGCATGCGCGACCGTGCGCCGCCACGGCGGCAGGACCAGCACCGAGAAGGACGCGTCCGTGCCCCGCCGGTGGGAGCGGAGCACCGCCAGATTCACGGCGACCAACACCGCCAGTCCCAGCAGCAGTTGTCCCGTCTGGGTCTCGCGGTCGATGTCCTGGAGGACCGGATGGGCGTCCTCCGGCTCGGCGCCGGGCCACAGGACGAGGGTCAGATACGCCACCAGGGCGATCAGCACGAGGGGGTGCAGCAGCAGACGCCGTGCCTCGACCCGGGCGAGCGCGAGCATGGCCCGTCGGCCGCCCCGGACCCGTACCGGATCCGGCTTCGGTCGCGGCGTCGGCTTCGGCGCGGTCGCGGGGCGGCCGGTGATGGCCGTCATGCCGTCACCTCCGCCACCGGGGCGCCGCCGAGCGCCAGCAGGTAGCCGTCCTCCAGCGTCGGTTCGACCAGCCGGGCGCCCTCGGGCGGGTCCCCTACGTTGCGGAACTCGCCCGTCCCGGTGCGCCATCCGGCTCTGGCGCCCGGCTGCCGTTCCCCGCTGTGCCACACCCGGCCGTCCGCCACCGCCGTCAGTTCGGCGGCCGTACCGTCGAACCGCACGCGCCCCTTGTCCATCACCACCACCCGATGGCACAGCATCGCCACGTCCTCGGTCTGGTGGGTGGACAGCAGCACCGTCCGGCCCTCGCCGGCCTCCGCGATCAACTCCCGGAACCGCATGCGCTGTTCGGGATCCAGGCCGACCGTGGGCTCGTCCAGGACGAGGAAGCCGGGGTCGCCGACCAGGGCCGCCGCGAGGGCGACGCGCTGTCGCATGCCGCCGGAGAGCCGCCGTATCCGCTTGCCGCGCTCGCTTGCGAGACCGACCGCGTCCAGGACCCGTCGGGCCTCGGTGTGGCGGGCGCGCCGGTCTGTCAGTTCCTTGAGGATCGCGACGTAGTCGATGAATTCGAAGGCGGTGAAGTCCGGGTGGAATCCGGGGTTCTGCGGCAGGTAGCCCAGGGCCCTGCGCGCGTTCTGCCGTCCGTGGACCGTGCTCGGATCGTGCCCGAGGACGGTGAGGGCGCCGTGGTCGGGGGGCGTCGCCGTCGCCAGGATCCGCAACAGCGTCGTCTTGCCCGCGCCGTTCGGGCCGAGCAGCCCCGTCACCCCTTCGGCGAACCGCAGCGTCACGTCGTCCACCGCTCTCGTACCGCGATAGCTCAGGGTCAGCCCGGCGGCCGAGACCGTGGGTCGTGTCATGACAGCCTCCAGGCTGTGGATCAGAGGGATCGAGAACGTCGTGGGGAGCGGAAGGAAGGGCTCTGGGCGCGGCCGCTGTCGAAGCGGTCCCGTGCCGCCACCAGCAGCACCGACGCCAGCACCGCGATGCCCGCCGCCGCGCCCTGGCCCTGCGCGGTGAAGGGCAGTGGCGTCCCGGACGCCAGCAGTCGGCTCAGCACCACCAGTGCGGTCCAGCCGGCCCCGACCAGCGCAGGCGCGAGGACGGGGCCGAGCCGAGCGGTCAGCGCGACGCCCGTCGAGGTCAGCGCGAGAGCGGGCAGCAGCCAGCCGAGCGCCGCCAGGCCGTACGACGGCAGGGCAAGACTCGCCAGCGCGCTGAGCGCCGTCGTCGTCGCCAGCACCGCGACCGCCCGCACCATCAGCAGACGGAAGGTGTGCATCGGCGCGACCACGGCCGTCTCGTACGTCGGGTCGAGCCCCGGCCCGAAGGAGACCGCGACCCCCGCGAGGGGCAGCAGCGGCGCCGTGGCCAGGAGCATCAGCGGTGACGCGGCCAGGCCCACGCCGACCGCGAGCAGCAGCGTGAGGACCACGGCGCCGAGCCAGGAACGGCGCAGCACCGGGGTGGCGGCGAGCAGTCGCGCGGTGTGGTCGGCCACTCCCAGCCGGATCAGCGACGACTCGACGGGGCCGGGCCTCGGGGTGTCCAGCGCGGCCTCCAGCCGGGCCCAACCCGCGCTGATCTCGGCGGGCGGGACGTGGGACGACAGGGCGGCCCGGCAGTCGGCGCAGGCCGCGAGGTGCGTCTCGACGGACCACAGCCGGGGGGCCGCGAGCGTTCCGCAGGCGTAGTCCCGCAGGTCCTCGTCGTCGGCGTGCCAGCTCATGTGAGGCCCTCCCGCAGTTGCTTCCGGGCGCGCATGGCCCGGGTCTTGACCGTGCCCGGGGGAATGCCGAGCAGGACCGCCGCCTCACGTGTCGTCAGGCCGTCGATCACGGTGGCCTGGAGGACCGCCCGCAGTTCCGGGGAGAGTCCGGCGAGCGGGTCGGCGAGGTCGCCGTGCTGCACCCGGGCCAGCACCTGTTCCTCGGCCGACGCCTCGTCACGCTGCCGCAGCCGGGCGAGCATCTGGCGCAGTCGGCCCCGGGCCCCGTCGCCCCGCAGCGCGTCCACCAGCCGCCGAGACCCGATGCGCCACAGCCAGCCGGCCACGTCGCCCTCACGGTGGTAGCGGGCGGCGCCCCGCCAGACGTCGAGGAACGTCTCCTGGACGACGTCGTCGACCAGCACCGGATCGGCGCACCGTCCGCGCAGCCGCAGCACGAGCCAGGGCGCGTACCGGCGGTACAGCTCCTCGAAGGCGCGACGATCCCCGTCCGCGACCGCCCGCAACAGCTCGGCGTCGCCCGGACTCCCCCGTTTCAATTCGCTCACACCCCCTCATCGGACGAGGTGCCCCGAACGGTTCACACCGCGACCGACGAGGTTCCCCGGTAAGGGAGTCGACCATGGCGAAGGGCTCCGCACGAGACGTTCTCGTGCGGAGCCCTTCGCCGGAGCGGACGACTGTGTGTCAGCCGACGGTTCGCCCGGGGCTCCGCACACCCTGCAGAAAGCGTCCTCGGACGGCTCACAGGACTGGAAGCTCGTCCGCTAGGGGTCCGGGGCGGGGCCGGAATCCTTGACGGAGTCACGGCGGAGGCTGTCAGCGTGATCCGATGACCGCGACGCCGCCGAGCACCGGCGGCGGGAAGCGGACCGCCTTCGTCACCCGGCTCCCATCCACCGCTGGACCACGGTGAAGTCCCCGACACTCATGCCGACTTGGGGTTCGACGCGGTGCAGGAGGGCCCGTCCCGGGTGATGACGCGCCACCCAGGCGCGGTCGAGGCCGGTGATCTCGTCGTCGACCCAGACGAACGGGCGCCCTGCGGCCTCGCGGACGAGGGCCCGGGTCTTCCAGTGCAGCAGATCCGCCCGATCCTCCTCCGGTGCCTCCGGCAGGTCGACGACCGGCCACCGGGGCAGCCCGAGCAGCGGGGCTATCACCTCGTTGGCATCGTCCATCCACGCCGTGGCCCACATCGGCTCGCAGGTCAGCCCCAGCAGGCGCGGCCCGTGCGCGCGGTCGATCCGCGCCAGCTGCGGATTCGACGTGTGCTGCCAGGCGACCCACTCGCCGGCGGCCGAGGGGAGCCGTGCCCCGCCGTAGGGCAGGAGGGTGCCGTCGACGTCCAGGAAGAGCAGCGGGCGGTGCGTGTCCGTGGTCATGACCGCGCCCCGGCCGTGGAGCCGTCGGTCTCCGTGCGGTCATCCATGGCCCTGGGACCGTCGGTGTCGGCGGGCCCGCCGGTGGCCGTGGGGTGGCCGCCCTCCCAGCGGAGCAGGTCTCCCGGCTGGCATTCGAGTACCTCGCAGAGCGCGGCGAGGGTGGTGAAGCGGACGGCCTTGGCGCGGCCGTTCTTGAGCACCGCCAGGTTCGCGGGGGTGATGCCGACGCGTTCCGCGAGTTCACCCACGGACATCTTCCGCCTGGCCAGCATCACGTCGATGTCGACGGCGATCGGCATCAGATCACCTCGGCCAGCTCGGCCCGCATCCGGGTCGCCTCGATGTCACGGTTGACGGCCTGCGCGAGCAGCATGCGCAGGACGAGGACGATGAGCACCATCCCCAGCACCGCCAGGCCGGCACCGCCGACCAACAGGACGACGCCGGGGGCCACCGCCTCTCCCGGGGCCAGCACCACCCCGAGCGCGAACACCAGGAGCGCCGCCGCCACCATCGCGCCGATCACCCCGTGCACGTAGCGGAAGGCCGCGTGGGAGAAGACCGTGTCACGCCGGACCATCGTCACCAGCCGCCACACACAGCCGAGAACGACCTGGACGGTCACCACGCCGAGGACCACGATCACCAGCGTCGGCGTGCGGATGTGCGCCACGTCCGCGTCGAGCCCCTTCAGATCGGCGGCCAGCAACGGCACCATCACCACCTGCACGAACACCGCACCGACGAACAACCCCACGATCACGACCCGCAACGCCAGCACCGTCAGCTTCCCCATGACAGCCTCCTTCACCCCTTCGCTCGAACCACGGTAGAAACCTATCGATATTCGATAGATTCATCAACCGGCCAGGGGTGGCCGTCAGAACGACACGTCGAAGCAGCCGATGTCCTGGAGGGCGACCTCCAGACCGGCGGCTCGGCGGCCACCGTCCTTGAAGCACACCTCCTGGAGCCCTTCCGCCACGATGTCGCGCAGGCACTGATCACCCGCTCCTTGGCCCTGGACCTCGAACAGCCGGCGCGCGTCTCCACGGTGATCCCGCCCGTGGTGGAGACCTGCGTAGCCTCGCGCAATCGGCTACGCAAAGGTGGGTGAAGGGGGCGCCGGCGCGGAGGGCAGGCCGGTCGGGATCGTGGCTCCGAGGTCAGGGCATCAGGGCATCAGGGCGAGGAGTCTGATCTCCGGGGCCAGGGCTCCGGGCCGGCCGAGGGAGCGGAAGTCGGCCTCGACGGCGGCCGGATCGAGCACGCCGGCGTACCGGACGACCGACCACAGGAAGGCGTCCAGGTTGTCGTACTGCGTGTCGGCCTCGACGACCTGCTCCTCGTGGAACCACGCCGCGACACGGCCGCTGGTGAGGACGACGTAGTAGTCGCCTCCGCCGTCGCAGCCGATGGACCACACGTCGTCGTCGGAGAGTTCCGTCTCGTGGTCGGTGTCCAGGATCACCGCGTCGTTCTTCGCGAACTCGAAGGCGTACGACCAGTCGGCGATGTCGAGGAACCGCACCATGGCTCCCGAGTGGACCCTGCGGTCGAACGCGGCCGGCGCGGTCGCGGCGGCGGGCGGGAGTCCGGTGAGGAAGGGGGCGACCGGGCGGGTCGACGCGCAACGTCGACGCGCTCCTCGTCGGGGAACAGCCCGCCAGGTCGGCGTCCAGTCCGCTCTCCACATATCCCGTCAACTGATCGACGGTCAAAGGCGTACGGGGAGGCCAACCGAGGCGTACGGGGCGGAGAGCGCCTGCTCAGCGAGTTACGTATGCCTCTGCGTACTTCCACCGACGTCCGCTCACGCCGTCACACCGAGATGAACGGCTCCGTCAGATGCGGCGTCGCCAGGTGCAGCGTGGTGGCGGTTCCACGGTCGAGCATGCGCTCCCTCGCGTGCCGGGCCGCCTCAGGGTCGGCCTCGTGCGAGTAGGCGAGCTCGGGATGGAGCAGTTGGAGTGCGTGCACCAGGAGATCGCCGGTGACGAGCGCCCGTTCACGTCCGTCGGCGACCAGCACGCTCTGGTGCCCGGGCGTGTGACCGGGTGTGGCGACCACGCGCCCGGCGCGCAGTGCCGTGTCCCCGTCGAGGAGCCGGAGCTGACCGGTCGCCAGGAGCGGGTCGGTGAGGGTATCGCGAAGGTGCGGGTTGAGCACGTCGAGGACGTCGAACTCGGCCCGCTGAAGCAGGTATTCGGCGTTCGGGAAATAGGGGCGGCGGCCACTGGTCGAGACGCCGGTCGAGGCGTTGCCGTCCACGGTGCCGCCCGCCGAGAGGACGACCGCTTCCGTCACGACCGCCCAGCCGACGTGGTCGGTGTGCAGATGTGTGAGCACCACCGTGTCGACGTCGGCCGGGTCGATGCCCGCGGCGGTGAGCGACTCGGGGAGCACGCCGGGCACGGGCGCCCACGAACCGGCCGGGCTGTCCGCCGGACCGATCCCGGCGTCCACGACGGTCAGGCCCCTGTCGCTGCGGATCGCGTACGCGCGGAACCGGAGCCACCAGCGGCCCTCGGCGTCGACCGCGCCCGGGTCGTAGCGGTCGGCCTCGGCCCACTGGGCGGCCGTTGCCTCGGGGAAGGCCTCGGTGCGCGGGGAGAAGAACGGGCCCTCGGCGTCGGCCAGAGCGATGATCTCGGTCGAGCCGATCCGGAGGCGGGGAACGCTGATTGGCATGGCCGCGATCCTTCCATGCCCTGTACGCAGGCGGCGGTTCACCACGTGCCGTGACGATCTCGGTGTGCAGGCGTGATCTCGGACACGGCACTGTCTCTGGGTATCGGCGCCGTCGAATGGGTACCGGCGCCGTCGAAGCTGAGTACGCGCACTCAGGATCCGGTGCCGCGGCCGCCCCGACGATGGGGTCTTCCTCATCGAGATCGGGAGAGACCTCATGTTCAGCCGCCTCGCCGACGTCCTGGTGCCCGCCGTCGGACGTCTCACGGTGACCACCGATGCCGGATCCGTCTGCGCGCCGGGCAGCATCGTCGTCGCGAACCACACCTCCCTCGCCGATCCCGCTGTCGTGCTCGCCGCGCTGCACCGCCTCGGCGTCGAACCCGTCGCCATGGGCGCCGCGGGTCTCTGGCGGATCCCGCTGCTGGGCCGCGCGCTCACCCGCGAGGGGTACATCCCGGTGTACCGGAGGGACCCGCGCGCCGCCGACGCGCTCGACCTGGCCGCCGCCGCGCTGGCGCGGGGCCGGACGGTCCTCATCTACGCCGAGGGCGGGATCCCGGTCCGCAAGGACGCCGCCGAAGCCGCGCCCGGGGAGTTCCGCAGCGGTCTGACCCGGCTCGCGGCACGCACCGGGGCGCCCGTCGTCCCGGTCGGGCAGGCCGGGGCCCGCCGGGTCACCTCCGGCGGTACGGCCAAGCAGCTGGCGGGGTTGTTCACCGCGCCTCTGCGCAGGCCCGCACTCCACGTCCACGTGGGGGCGCCGCTCTCCCTCACCGCCGATCACACCGCGAACACCCGCCAGGCGCACGCGGCGGTGACCGCCGCCTGGCGCACGGCCGCGGCCCGCCTCGGCGAACCGGCCGCGCTCGCCGCGTGACTTCCCGGCCCACCCTGCCCGCGTTCCCGACCACCGACGACACCGAACCCGACGTCGCCGCCACGGCTCGGCGACCAGGAAAGCGCTGCGACGGCTCGGGCTCGCTATTCGGTGGCCGTCCGGCTCCACGCGTCGTCACGGTCGTCGCATGATTCACGTCCTGCAGCTCGTCCAACGTGGTGGGCGCCCCGTCCGGCGCTCTCCTCGCACCAGGGGGCCGGGGGCCGCGGGCCCTCCTGACCACGGCCGGCGCGGCGGGTACGGCCTGCCGCGCAGTCACCACCAGCGGTGGCGGTCCCCGGCCACACGCCGGTCACCGAGCGGCTGCACGGCGCGGGCGTTGCCCCTCGGGAAGACCTTCCGGTAGTGGGCCAGCGCGGAGGCGGAGGCCTGGATCGGATGGGTCAGCAGGGTCCAGCGCACTCCGGGGGTGTAGGGGCAGACGGTGGTGGAGCCGACGTAGCGGTACGACTCGGTGCAGGACGGCAGGAGGGCGTCGAGTGCGACGCCGGGGACCTCCCAGGGCTCCTCGTTGCGACGGGCGGAGGTGAGCAGTCGGTCGAGGGAGTCGTTGGCCTGGCCCGGGTGCACGAAGACGCCGACGACCGCGAACCCGCTGTCCTCGCCCGCGTCGCCCTCGCCGGCCTCGTCGGTCACCCGCCGGTACTTCATGTGCTGCTCCATCGGGAACGCCACGCCTGAGACGGTGTGTTCGGACGGCGTGTGCCAGTGCACGTCGACCAGCTCGTAGCGGTCGGCACCCACCCGCACCAGGCATTCCCCGCCGGGCGGCGGCGCAGCCTTCACAGTCCCCTCGTCGTCCCGTACACAGTCGGGCCGGCCGCCCTGGGCCTGCGCGAGGCCGGTTCGGGGCCGAGGGGTCTCGGGGGCGTCGAAGTGCAGTTCCAGGTCCAGCGCCGGCGGGTGGGCGAACCGCAGCGGGGGCAGCGCCGAGAGGTCGATGTCCTGCGGCCGGATGTCCACCGGGCTCTGCTTGCCGCGCGAACGGCCGACGGCGGACGACGCGGGCACGGTCTGGGTCATGGGCGAACACCTTCGACTGGGCGGGAGTTGGGGACCGGACGCACCGCATCCCTCCCCGTGCCGCCGCGCCGGAACGCGCCGCCTCACCCGGACTGACGAACGGGCGGCACGGCCTTGACGCCGGGGCCGGCACGGCTCCCGTGACGAGCGTGCGGGTCCGCGTCAGACCCCGGCGTCCTCGCTCGGCGAAGGCGCGGCGCACGGCCGCAGGACCATCAGCGAACCTTCCATGGACGCCACCATGGCGAAGTGGAACCGGTCGAGTTCCAGACAGAGCGCGACGTCATCGGGATGGACCCCTTTGCGCACACCCTGCGCCAGGTCGACGGCGGCCCGCGACGCGGCGGCACGGCGCAGGAATCCGGCGGCATCCGTCCCCACCCCGGGGTCCCTCCCCGTCCCGGCGGCCGTCCCCGCTCCGGCCTCGGCCTCGTCGGCTCGCCGCGCGATGTACTGGGCGCAGGCCAGATCCTCGTCGGCCCGCCCGTCCTCTCCCGTGACCACGTACGTGACGCTCTCACCGCCGCGCGCCCGCAGCACCCGTGCCGTCGCCTCGGCCACCACGAAGCCGGCGCAGAGCACCAGCGAGGCGTCCTTCACGGCGAGCGCGCCGACCGTCCCCGCCGTGGTCTTCTGCACGACGGTCCGTCCGCCGAGATCCATGGACCGCAGCAGGCCCGGCGAGTTGACGGCGTCGAATCCCGGCGCGGGCGGCCCGTCCTTGAGCGCCACCCAGTCCGGGTGAGCGGACTTGAGCGCCGCCGCGTCGTCCAGCGACCCGGCCAGGACGATCTTCTCCGCGCCCCGGGCGAAGGCCCACGCGGCGACGGTGTACGCACGCATGACGTCGATGACGACGGCGACGGACGGGGCTTCGCGCAGCTCGGGGATGCCGAGGAAACGAGCGTTCATCCTGATCATGATCGTGGCCACCGATCCCGAGACGATCAGAGAGTGACGGACCCCACAACAAGGGTTCCCGGGAACCCGTCCCTGGCTGAGCTGCGGGGCGTCGGAAAATCGGGTGGCCCGGGGCCCCTCCCCACGTGACAATCAGGGGCCATCAAGGGGAGGAACACATGAGCCAGGCCCACCTGACTCTTCATGAGCTGCTGCCGCCGGACGAGCTCGCGGCGGCGCTCGAAGCGGGGCACGTCACGCGCAAGGCGCACCCGGAACTGCCACTGTCCATCTACACGTACACGCGGACATGTCAGTACGAGCGGGTGTGGAACCGTGTGACCACGCGCTGCCGGGGCCTCGTGGCCGACGACGGCACCGGGGAGATCGTCGCGCTGCCGCTGCCGAAGTTCTTCAACGTCGGTGAGCACGAGGCCGGTCAGCCCTACGCCCCGAGCCTCCCGGACGAGCCGTTCGAGGTGTACGACAAGGTAGACGGCAGCCTGGCGGTGGTGTTCCACTACGCCGGCCGGTGGCGGGTCGCGTCCAAGGGGTCGTTCGTGAGCGTGCAGGCCACCTGGGCGCAGCGGCTGCTGGACGCGAAGGACACGTCCGGTCTCGTGCCCGGGGTGACCTACCTGGCCGAGATCCTGTACCCGGAGAACCGGATCGTCGTCGACTACGGCGACCGTCGGGACGTGGTGCTGCTGGCCGCGTTCGCGAAGGACGGCACCGAGGTCCCCCTGGCGGAGGCCGCCGTGGGGTGGCGGGGTATCGGCTCGGTCGTCACCGTGCGGCCCGCCGTGCCGCTCGCCGACCTGCTGGCGATGACGGACGGCAACCGGCTGCCGGGCGGCCTGCCGGCAACCGGCACCGACGCGGAGGGCTTCGTGCTGCGCTTCGCCTCGGGTGTACGGGCCAAGGCCAAGTTCGCGGAGTACGTGCGGCTGCACAAGGTGCTGACCGGGGTGACCGAGCGGGACATCTGGCGCGGTCACGGCATCCAGCGGTTCGCCGGCCTGCCCGCCAAGCAGGTGGCGCAGGCGCTGAACTGCTCGCCCGAGGACGTCGTCGCGTCCGGCGGCCGGCCCCTGGACGCGCTGCTGGAGCAGGTGCCCGACGAGTTCGACGCCTGGGTGCGCGGCGTCGTCGCGGGCATCGAGAAGCAGGTCGAGGACCGTGAGCGGGCGATCGACGAGGCGTTCCGGTCGCTCGCGCATCTCGCGGGCGACCGGGGCGCGTTCGCCCGCGCGGTGCGGGAACTGCCCGACGCGGCCGTGCGCCCCGCCATGTTCCAGCGCCTGGACGGGCGTTCGACCGTCCTCGTGACGTACCGGTCCACCCGGCCGGAGGCGTCCGACCCCTTCAAGAACGACGAGGAGAACTGACCGTGCCCGTGGTACACGTCATGACGGGGCTGCCCGCCTCGGGGAAGACGACGGCCGCGCGCGAGCTGCAGGCGGAGTCCGGGGGCCGGATGCGCCGCGTCAACCTCGACGATCTGCGGCAGATGCTCGACATCCCGCTGCCCGAGGGCGCCGAGCGCCGGTCGTACGCGCACGAGCAGACCGTGCTGGCGATCCAGGACGCGGCGGTGCGGGCGGCCGTCGACGGCGGTTTCGACGTCGTCGTGGACAACACGCACATGACGCCGCACATCCCGAAGCGGCTGAAGGCGGCCGTGGCGGGGCTGGCCACGTTCGTCGTGCACGACTTCACCGACGTCCCGGTGGAGGAGTGCCTGCGGCGGGACGCCGCGCGGGAGCGGCCGGTCGGTGAGGAGATCATCCGGATCCTCGCCGACAAGCACGAGAAGTCCCGCAGGGGCGGCTGGCGGCTCACGGCGGAGTGGCTGAACGACGAGCCCGCCGTCGAGCCGTACACCGCCGACCCGGCGCTGCCCTCGGCGGTCATGTGCGACATCGACGGCACGCTCGCGATCCGGGGCGACCGGGGCGCGTACGACTTCACGCGCTGCGAGGAGGACCTGCTCAACGTGTCGGTGCGCGGCGCGCTGCGCTCGTTCCGCAGCGCCGACGGCGATGTGATCGTCCTGCTCTCCGGGCGCGGGGAGGAACACCGGGACCGGACAGAGGCGTGGCTGCGGGCGCACGAGGTGCCGTACGACGAGCTGTGGATGCGGGCGGCCGGTGACCAGCGTCGCGACGACGTGGTGAAGGCGGAGCTCTTCGACCGGCATGTGCGGGACCGCTTCGCCGTGCGGGTCTCGCTCGACGACCGGGACCGGGTCGTCGCCGTGTGGCGGCGGATGGGACTGCCGACCTGGCAGGTCAACTACGGCAACTTCTAGACCGCGCCACCGGCTGCCGGGCGGGGGTGAACGGGCCGGTCGGCCCGTGGGCGCCCGCTGGTAAAATGGGGGCACGCTTCGACACCGCCGGGGCCCGTACCGAGGGGTACGGGCCCCGGCGCGTTCCGGGCGACCACACCAGGAAAGGTTCCCCTTGTGAACGCGAAGCCGTCGTCCTCGGCCCCCGGGCCCTCCCCCGCCGACGCGTCCCGGCAGGCCGGCGAGCCGCGCGGCGAGTCCCCGACGCCGGAGGCGGTGTCCGGGCAGCTGCCGCCGGCCGAGTCCTTCGACGCGCTCGGGCTGCCGCCGGAGCTGCTGCGGACCATGACCGAGCTCGGGGTGCGCGAGCCGTTCCCGATCCAGGCGGCGACGCTGCCGAACGCGCTGGCCGGCCGGGACGTCCTCGGCCGGGCGCGGACCGGTTCGGGCAAGACACTGGCGTTCGGGCTCGCGCTCCTGGTCCGGACGGCGGGGCAGCGGGCGGAGTCGAAGCGACCCCTCGCGCTGGTCCTGGTGCCGACCCGGGAACTCGCGCAGCAGGTGGACGACGCGCTCACGCCGTACGCGCGGACCCTGGGGGTGCGGCTGGCGACGGTGGTCGGCGGGCTGTCGATCAACAAGCAGCAGGCGCTGCTGCGGGCGGGTGCCGAGGTGGTCGTCGCGACACCCGGGCGGCTGGCCGACCTGGTGTCGCGTCGGGACTGCCTCCTCGATCGGGTCCGGATCACGGTGCTGGACGAGGCGGACCAGATGTGCGACCTGGGGTTCCTGCCGCAGGTGTCGGAGATCCTGGACCAGGTCCGGCCCGACGGGCAGCGGCTGCTGTTCTCCGCCACCCTCGACCGCGACGTCGACCAGCTGGTGCGCGGCCATCTGCACGATCCGGTGCTCGCCTCGGTCGACCGGGTCGCCGGCTCGGTCACCACGATGGAACACCATGTGCTGAACATCCACCCCGCCGACAAGTACGCGACGGCCACCGAGATCGCCGCCCGGGACGGCCGGGTGCTGATGTTCCTCGACACCAAGGCCGGGGTGGACCAGTTCACCCGCCATCTGCGGGCCAGTGGCGTACGGGCCGCCGCCCTGCACAGCGGCAAGTCGCAGCCCCAGCGCACGCACACGCTCGGGCAGTTCAAGGACGGCGCGGTCACCGTGCTGGTGGCCACCAACGTCGCGGCCCGGGGCATTCACATCGACGCGCTCGACCTCGTCGTCAACGTGGACCCGCCCGCCGACGCCAAGGACTATCTGCACCGCGGCGGGCGCACGGCGCGCGCCGGGGAGTCCGGGAAGGTGGTCACCCTGGTCACCCCCAATCAGCGGCGCGACGTCAACCGGATGATGTCCGAGGCCGGGATCCGGCCGACGGTCACCCAAGTGCGGTCCGGCGAGGCGCGGTTGACCGCCATCACCGGGGCGAAGCGGCCACCGGCCGGGACGGGGTCCAGCGGCGGCAACGCGCCCTTCCGGGGCCTCGGCAGCCGGCCTGGGCGCCCCGCGAAGGAGTCCCGCAAGGCCGCCGAGGCCCGGAAGACCGCGGAGGCCCGCGCGGCCGCCCGGGTGCGCAAGGGGCGCTGACACCCGCGCACCGGTCGGCCCGGGGCCTGTCGCTCGGATCACGCCGGCTTCGGGCGACGGCGCCTGACGGCTCGCGGCCCAGGCGTGATCCGAACGACAGGCCCCGGGTGAGCGGGCCGCGGACGGACCGGCTCGTTCAGGAGCCGGGGGCGAGGCCGAGGGCGGTGAGGGCTTCCCTGCCGGTGGCGGTGTGGTCGCCCCCGGCGAGGAGGAGGGCGCGGGCCGACTGGTAGGGGCAGCCCGCCGCGTCGAACGCCTTCGCGGCGGCGAGCAGGCCGGGCAGGTCGCCGTCCAGGAGCGCCTGCGCCCGGTCCACTTGGGCCGTGACGACCGGGTTGCCGGCGACCGGTCGCCGGGCGGCGGCGACCCGCGCGCGGGCCTCCGGGTGGCCGGAGAGGACCGAGGCCTCGGCGCGCAGGCCCACGTACCAGTGGTGCCAGATCCAGGAGACCCACTTCCACACCTGGTCCGGTTCCGGTGCCACCCGGGCCAGGGCCGCGTCCGGGTCGCCGAGGTGGAGGAGGACCATGGCGTCGAAGACCGCGCCGTAGCCGTGGTGGTGCTCCGCCGCCGTACCGGCCTCCTCGACGATCGTCAGCCAGGTCGACCGTGCGTCGTGGTCGCCGCGCAGTCCGTGGATCATCGCGACGGCCGCGGCGGCGGGGCCGAGCGAGAACGACCGCTGACGGCCACTCCTGTGCCAGGAGTCGAGGAACCGTTCGCTGCCGCTGAGCACGTCCCTGCCGTGGCCCGCGAACGCGTCCGCGACCATCAGCCAGGACGTGGCGTGGTGGGTCACCTCGGCGAACAGCGGCTGGTCGGCCAGCTGCCCGCCCCATCGGCGGGCCTGCGCCAGCTCGCCGACGCCGAGGGCGGTGCCGGCGGCCATGGCGAGGGCGTCCATCCGTTCCTGTGTGGCGGCCGGGGTGGGCGGCGCGGGGGCCAGGACGTCGATCCGGCGCCGGGCGGCCTCCGCCGCGCCGAACGGGTCACCGGCCCAGGTCCGGGCCCCGGACAGCGCGTCGAGAGCGGCGGACTCGGCGACCGGGTCCCCCGCGCACCGAGCCAGCCGGACGGCCCGCTCGGCATGACGGACGGTCTCCCGTGCACTGTTGTCCACGTCCCCCTGAACGGCCCCGAAGGCGTCCACGACCACGGCGGCTTCGGCGAGAGCGAGGGCGGCGGCCGTACCTGCGACCGCCGGCTCGGCGGCCGGGCCGGGGGGCGGGGAGGCCGACGGACCGTGCGGCGTACGGGGCACAGGCTGCGGGCCGCCGGGCTGCGGAGCGGCGGCGCCGGGCGGCAGGTCCATGGCGCCGGAGAGTTCGCGAGCCGCCGTGAGCAGGGCGGTCGCCTCGTCCGCTGTGGGGAGCTGGGCGAACTCGCTGGAGAAGCGGTACGCGACAGTGGCGGCGGCTGCCAGGTCGCGGGCCGCGCCCATGGGGTCGCCCGCCCGGAGGGCCGCCTCGGCGGCGGCACGGTGCAGGCGGTACATGTCATCGCCGAGCCGTCGGCAGCCGGCCACCCCGGCGGCCTCCCGCAGGGCTTCGGCAGCGGCGGCGGCACCGGCCACCCCAGCCAGCGTCGCCGCCTGTTCGTATCGTTGTTGGCTTTCGCAGAGCAGGTTGCGGGTGAAGGTCAGGCCCGCCAGGGCGAGGGCGAGGTGGTGGGCGGGGGTGCGGTGGTCCGGGCGGGCGGTCGCCCAGGACAGGGCCGCTCGGAGGTCGTCGGCGACGGCGTCGAAGCGTGCGCGCCAGTCGGGGACCTCGGCCCCGGCCAGGGCGGCCGCCCCGGCCAGACACCAGGCCACGTGGCGCGACCGCACCCCCGTCAGCTCGTCGGCGTCGGCGAGCCGCTCGGTCCCGTACTGGCGGATGGTCTCCAGCGCCTGGTAGCGGGTGCCGGTCGCGGTCGGTGTCGCGGTGAGCAGGCTCTGTTCGGCGAGTCGGCCGAGCCCGTCGGCCACCGCCGCCGGGTCCAGCGGCGCGAACCCGGCGATCACCCCGGCCGCCTCGGCGGTGAACGGCATGGCGAACACCGAGATCCGCCGCAGCAGCGCCCGGTCGGGCGGTTCCAGCAGATCATGGCTCCAGTCGAGCGCGGCCCGCACCGACCGGTGCCGGTCGTCCGCGCGGGGGCCGCCCGCGAGGATCCGCAACTGGTCGGAGAGGCCGGCCGTCAGACCGTCCGGTCCGAGCGTGGGCCAGCGTGCCGCCGCCAGTTCGATCGCGAGCGCCATGCCGTCGAGGCGTTCGCAGATGGCCGCGACCCGGTCGAGCAGGGCCGCTTCGGGTGGCCGGCCGACCGCCGCCACCCGGTCCAGGAAGAGCGTCACGGCCTCCGAGTCGGCGCCGCCGTCCGACGACAGCGGCGGCACCGGGAAGACCCACTCGAACGGCACCAGCATCCGGGCCCGGCTCGTCGCGAGCACCCGTAGCCCCGGGCAGGCGCCCAACAGCCGTTCCAGGAAAGGGGCGACCCCGTCGCGTATCTGCTCGCAGTTGTCCAGGACCAGCAGTGCCTCGCGGTCCGCCAGGGCGGTGAGCACCGAATCCTCGACACCGCGCCCGGGTTGTTCGCCCAGCCCGACGGCCTCCGCGACCGCGGCGCCGACCCGCGCCGGATCGGTGACCGGGGCCAGGTCGACGAACCACACCCCGTCGGCGAAGTCACCGGCCGCGTCCGCCGCCACCGCCAGCGCGAGCCGGGTCTTGCCCACCCCGCCCGGACCGACCGCCGTGACCTGCCGACGCGTCTTCACCGCCTCGGCCAGTTCGGCGCGTTCGCGCACCCGGCCGACGAACGCCGTCAGCGGTACGGGGAGGACGGGCACCGGGCGGGGCCGGTCCGTACGGACCGACTCGGCCGCGCGCCGCGAGAGTGCCCGCCGGTCCGGTTCGTCGAGCTTGCGCAGCAGGGCGGAGACATGGGACTCGACCGTGCGCACGGAGATGAACAGGCGCGCGGAGATCTCCGCGTTGCTGAGGTGTTCCCCGAGCAGCGCGAGCACTTCGGTTTCCCGGGCCGAGATCACTGGAGTGGACACCGGGTCATTATCCGCTGCTCCGTGGCCTCTCCGTGGTGGATTCCGTGCTCACCACGGAGGCGGGCCGTGGCCCCCTCGGGGGAGGCTGTGACCACGGCGATCGCACCCGGCGGACACCTCGGGCCGGTCGCGGCCACCGTCCCCGCAAGCCTCAGCGACACAGGAGTGACCATGACCGGTTCGCCCGCAGCCCCGACCGCCGGCCCCCGCCCTCGCGCGGTGCGTCGCGGCGACACGGAGCACCGGCTCGCCCACGACGCCGATGTCTGGGTGGCCAGTGCCTCGGCGGACGGTGTGCCGTATCTGGTTCCGCTGTCCTTCGACTGGGACGGCGAGACGCTGTTGATGGCGACCCCGGGCGACAGTCCGACCGGCAGGAACCTGGCCGCGACACGGACCACCCGGCTCGGGCTGGGCCCCACCCGCGACGTGTCCATGATCGAGGGCGTGGTGGAGGTGCTCCCGGTCGACGCGCTGCCGACGGAGCAGGCCGACCGGTTCGCCGCGCGCGCCGGCTTCGACCCCCGGGTCTCCGCCACGTCCTACCTCTGGTTCCGCGTCACCCCGGTCCGGGTTCAAGCCTGGCGCGAGGCGGACGAGTTGAGGGGGCGTGAGCTGATGCGCGACGGCCGCTGGCTGGGCTGAACCGCCCCCGCCCACACACACCCACACCCACACCCACACGAACAACAAGCAGACGGTACGAGGAAGGCAGACCGCCATGACGAACACCCGGAAGTCCACCCCGAGCAGCAGCACGGCCGAGAAGAAGTTCGACGGGTTCACCGCCGAGGAGCGCGAGGCGATGCGGGAGCACGCGCGGGACCTGAAGACGACCGCCCGTCGCGGAGCACGTGCCACCCGGGCGGACGGGGAGAGCGACGTGCTCGCCAAGATCGCCGCGATGGACGACGCGGACCGTGCTCTCGCCGAGGGGATCCACCGGATCGTCGGCGGGGCCGCGCCCGACCTCGCGCCGAAGCTCTGGTACGGCATGCCCGCGTACGCCAGGAACGGCAAGGTCGTCTGCTTCTTCCAGAGTGCGCAGAAGTTCAAGAGTCGGTACGCCACCCTCGGCTTCAGCGACCAGGCCCACCTCGACGAGGGCCCCCTGTGGCCGACCACGTACGCCCTGACGGAGCTGACGGACGACACGGAGGCACGGATCGTCGAGCTCGTCCGCAGAGCGGCGGGCTGAGCACGAGGAGCGCCTGCGCCCAAACAGCCGACCCACAAGGTCCGCGCCGCGCATCCGCCGGGCCCCGCTCGGTGCGCCGCCGTCAAGGTCACCGGGCGGGGCCGCGACATGATCACGTACGTCCCGTCAGAGCCGTCGCCCCCTACGATGGCCGCATGGCCGTCGTCCTCTTCGCAGGTATCCCGGTGAACGACTACACAGCGGCGCTCTCCTGGTACGAGCGCCTGCTGGGCTCCCCGCCGACGTTCTTCCCGAACGACACGGAGGCGGTGTGGGAGCTGGCGGAGCACCGCTACGTGTACATCGAGCACCGGCCCGGACGGGCCGGCCACGCGCTGCACACCGTCTTCGTGGACGACCTCGACGCCCGGGTCGCCGGGATCACCGGGCGGGGGCTGGAGCCCAGCAGCCGCGAGACCTACGCCAACGGCGTCCGCAAGTTCACGTACCACGACCCGGACGGGAACGAGATCGGGCTCGGCGGCGGTCCGGCCCTGCGGCAATGAGGCGTCGGGTCATCCGATCGGTGCGGTGATCTCCCGCTTGAGGATCTTGCCGCTGGGGCCGGTCGGCAGGGTGTCCATGAGCCACACCTCGCGCGGGTACTTGTACGCGGCGACCCGGTCCTTGACGAACTCCCGCAGCTCGTCGGGGGTGGCGTGGGCGCCGGGCCGCAGGACGACCGCGGCCGCGATCTCCTCGCCCAGGTGGTCGTGCGGCACCCCGACGACGGCGGCCAGGGCGACGGCCGGGTGTTCGTGCAGGGTCTCCTCGATCTCGCGCGGGTAGACGTTGTAGCCACCGCGGATGATCATGTCCTTCTTGCGGTCGACGATGTACAGATAGCCGTCCTCGTCCTGCCGCGCGAGGTCGCCGCTGCGCAGCCAGCCGTCCGGGATCGCGGCCGCCGTCTCCTCGGGCCGGTTCCAGTACCCCTTCATCACGTTCGGCCCCCGTACGGCCAGTTCACCGACCTCGCCGGGCGCGACGTCCTGGCCCTTGTCGTCCAGCAGTCGCACCTCCACGTCCTTGATCGGGGTGCCGATGGAGCCGGCCTTGCGGGGTCGGTCGGGGTGGTTGAAGGTGACCACCGGGCTGGTCTCGGACATGCCGAAGCCCTCCAGCACCGCGCAGCCGAAGCGCCGTTCGAAGCCGTGCAGGATCTCCACCGGCAGCGAGGCTCCGCCGGAGACGCACATCCGCAGCGTCGACACGTCGGTCCGCGCCGGATGCTGGAGCAGCGCCGCGTACATCGTCGGCACGCCCTCGAAGACCGTGGCCCCGTCCCGCGCGATGGCCTCCAGCACGGCTTGCGGCTCGAAGCGCGGGATGAGGGTGAGCGAGGCGCCGGCCCGCACGGCCACGCTCATGGTGCAGATCTGGCCGAAGATGTGGAACAGCGGCAGACAGCCCACCACCACGTCCTGCGGTGTCATCCGCTGCACATGGACCGTGTTGACCTCGGTGTTGTGCCGCAGTCCGCCGTGGGTGAGCGTGGCGCCCTTGGGGCGGCCGGTGGTGCCGGAGGTGTACAGCAGCACGGCCACGTCGTCGTCCGCCGTCTCGGCGACGCCGGGCAGCGGCTCGTGTCCGGCCAGCGCCCGCGCGAACGCCGCGGGCTCGACGGCGGCGTGCCGCACACCCGCGTCGGCCGCGCCTCGCGCGCCCTCGCCCGGCGCCTGGTGCCATTCGAACAGCAGCACCGCTCCGGAATCGGTCAGGTGGTACGCGGTCTCTCGCGTCTTCAGCAGCGGGTTCATGGGGACGACGACGCCTCCGGCGCGCAGCACGCCGTAGTACAGGACGACGAACTCGGGCACGTTCGGCAGCATCAGGGCGACGCGGTCCCCCGGCCGTACACCCTCGGCCCTCAGCAGCGCGGCGGCGCGGGCACTGCGCTGGTCCAGCTCCGCGTAGCCGGTCACCTGGTCGCCCAGCCGCAGCGCCGGACGCCCCGGCTGCCGCTGTGCCGTCTCCACCAGGTACTCCGCCAGATTGGCCATGCCCCGCCTCCACGAAAGTCGCCGTCGAAATCCGCCGTTCACCTGCCCGACATCGTGCTGCCACACGCGGCGGCGGCCTATGGGCCGTACGACAGCGCCTGCCGCCCGGGGTTGTCCGGGGGAACAAAACAGGGCCGTTAGGCTGCGGAGATGGACATCTCGGGCGTGGCGGCGGCGCTGCATTCCAGACTGCCGGAACTGGGTGAGCGGATCGCGGGGCGCATCCGGTCGGACGTCGACGCCTACGACGACGAGTCGCTGATCCCCTTCGACTCGCTGCGCCGCTCGTGCACGGCCAACGCGGACCTGATCCTCAACCACCTCCGCGCGGGTGCCACCGCGGACCCGAGCCCGGCCCGTGAGACGGGGCGCGTCCGTGCCGAGCAGGGTGTACCGCTGGCGGACACCCTGCACGCGTACCGGGTCGGCTTCGAACTGCTGTGGACGGAGATCGTGGCGGAGGCGCGAACCCATCCGGAGGTGTCCGACGACCAGCTGGTGGCGAAGTCTGCGGAGATCTGGGCGCTGTTCGGCCGGTACGCGGAGGCGGTCGCGGCGGCCTACCGGGAGACGGCGGCCGAGCTGACCGCACGGGGCCAGGCCCGGCGGTCGGCGCTGGTGGAGGCGCTGTTCACGGGTGTCATCGCCGACCGGACCACGCTGTGGGAGGCCGCCCGCGAGCTGGGGCTGCCCGAGCGGGGGCCCTACGCGGTCGCCGCGGCGGCGGCCGGCGCGCCGGGCGAGGAGCCGCTGGCGGGGGTCGAGGCCGGGCTGCGTCAGGCCCAACTCCCCTCCGCCTGGAGGCTGTTGCCCGACCAGCAGATCGGTCTGATCGCCCTGCCCACGGCGACGGCGGAGGGCACCTGCCTGGGCGTCCTGCGCCGGACCCGCGCCCGGGTGGGCGTCAGCCCGAGCTTCCACTCCCTGCGCGACACCCCGCAGGCGCTGCGGTTCGCCCGGCTCGCGCTGGCCGGGCTGCGGGGCGGTGGTCCCGGCGTGGCGCTGTTCGACGACGACCCGCTGGCCATGGTGGTCGCCGCCGCGCCGGCCGAGGCGGCGCACCTGGTGGAGGTGGTCCTGCGGCCCGTGCTCGACCTCCCGGTCGCGGAGCGGGCGCGTCTGCTGCGGACCCTGGAGCACTGGTTCACCGCCGCGGGTTCGGCCACGGACGCCGCCCGGAGCCTGTTCGTGCACCCCAACACCGTGCGGTACCGGCTGCGCCGCGTCGAGGAGCTGACGTCCCGGTCCCTCTCCGACCCACGGGCGGTGGCACACATCGGCACGGCCCTGCTGGCCGTACGCGACCGGGGCACGGAGCCGACGGAACACCCGCCCACCGAGGTGAGCTGAGCGCGCGACCGGGAGGCCGGGGCCCCGACCAGGCGAGAAGGCGGACTGACTGACTGCCGGACCTGCCGGACCTGGGCCGGACCTGCCGGACCTGGGCCGGACCTGCCGGACCTGGGCCGGACCTGCCGGCCGCCGGAACGACGGACCGGGGCGGCGGGCAGGCGGACCGACCGGCCGGCGGATCGACGGGTCGGCGGACCGACCGACCAGGGATCGACGAGGCGGCGGATCGACGGGGCTGCGGACGGGGCCAGCGGGGCGGCGGACAGGGCAGACGGACCAACCGGATGCCGGACCGACCGACCGGCGGATCGACTGGCCGACGGTCAGCGGCGGCGGACAGGGGCACCGGGCCGGGGGAACGACCGGCCGACTCACATGGCCACCGGGCGGCGGACAGGACAGGCGGACCGACCGGCCGGCGGACATGGCCGGCGGGCAAGGGCAGCGGGCCGACGGGTAGGGCGGGCGGGCCGGCTGGTCGGCGGTCGCCACGTCGACGGTCTGCGCGGCAACGCGCGTCGGCGGGCTGCACGGCGACGAGCGTCGGCGTTCTGCGCGGTGCGGCGCCCTGCGGAGCCGTGCCCCGGAGCGGCGGCCGAGCGGCTGCCCCATCCGCGTGCCGTCGCCCCGGCGTGGGCGTATGGTCCGCATATGGGTGACGTTCGACGGCTGCCTGTCCGCTCCGTCGGGCCGGTCCGGGGCGGGTGAGGTTGTGCCTGGTCCCACCACCGTCGGTCCGGAGCCGCTGCAGTCCGCCCTGATCGAGGTCGCCCGGGGGAGCGGCACCTCGGTGGCGGCGGTCTATCTGCTGCGGCCGGACGAGCCCGTGCTGCAGCTGGCCGTGCTGGGCGGTGTCCCGTGGGAGATCTCCATGCCGTGGGCACGGGTGCCGGTGAAAACGTCTTCCCCTGTGTCCGACGCCGTACGGGAGCGGCGGCTGGTGTGGGTGAGCGGCCAGGAGGAGCTGGCGCGTCGCTATCCACGGCTGGCGCTGGTCGTGCCCTACCGCTTCACACTGGCCGCCGCCCCCATCACCACGGGGGACGACATCTGGGGCGGTCTGGTGCTGCATTGGCCGGCCTCGCACCCGCCCCGGCCGAGCCCCCGGGAGCGGGAGGAGATCGCCGGCGCCTGTCACAGGCTGGGACTGCTCCTGCGGAAGGCGGCGGACGACGGTCACCCGGTCCGGCCCGCCGCCGAGCCGGTGATGCTGCCCCCGCTGCGGCGCAGGCTCGCGGGACCGGCCGAGGCGCAGGCGGCGGTCGACTTCGCCGAGCGCCTCCCCGGCGGCAGTTGCTCGCTGGACGTGGACGGGCGGATCTCCTTTCTCAACACCGAGGCCGCCGAGCTGCTCGGCGGCGGCATCCCCGAGCTGCTCGGCGCCAAACCGTGGGAGGCGCTGCGCTGGCTGGGCGCCAACCCGATCGCCGAGGACAGCTACCGGGCGGCCATGTTCAGCCGCGAGACGGTGTCGTTCATCGCCCTGCGCCCACCGGACCGCTGGCTGTCCTTCCGCCTGGTGCCGGACGCCTCCGGCATCAGCGTGCGCATCGCGCCCACCCACTCGGCGCACGCCCACGCACCGACCTCCCCGTCCACCAGGTCGGGTCCGCCCGCCGTTCCCTCCGCGGGGCGGGCCACCAACCTGTACCACCTGATGCACCTGGCCGCGACGCTCACCGAGGCCGTCGGGGTGCGCGACGTGGTCGACCAGGTCGCCGACCAGATCCTGCCGGCGTTCGGCGCGGCCGCCCTGGCCCTGATGACGGCGGAGGACGGCCGACTGCGGATCACCGGCTACCGCGGCTACACCACCGAGCTGATGGAACGCCTGGACGCCGCCCCGCTCACCTCGGACACCCCCGCCGTGCACGCCCTGACCACGGGTGTCCCCGCCTTCTTCGCCACGTTCGCCGAGCTGAAGCGGGCCTATCCCCCGGCCGTCCTCCAGGACGCGATGGGCGCCTGGGCGTTCCTCCCGCTGATCACCTCGGGGCGGCCGGTCGGCTCCCTCGTCCTGGCCTACGAACAGCCCCATCACTTCACGCCGGAGGAGCGCGCCGTCCTCACCTCCACCGCCGGGCTGATCGCCCAGGCCCTGGACCGGGCACGGCTGTACGACACCAAGCACCAGCTCGCCCACAACCTCCAGGCGGGGCTGCTGCCGCACACCCTGCCCCGGGTCGCCGGGCTGGACGTGGCCGCGCGCTATCTCCCGGCCACCCGCGGCATGGACGTGGGCGGCGACTTCTACGACCTCATCCGGCTCGGCCCCACCACGGCCGCCGCGGCCATCGGGGACGTGCAGGGGCACAACGTCAACGCCGCCGCGCTGATGGGGCAGGTCCGCACCGCCGTCCACGCGAATGCCGGCACGGCCCCCGACGGGGTGCTCGCCAGGACGAACCGGCTCCTGACCGACCTCGACCCCGACCTCTTCACCAGCTGCCTCTACGTCCACCTCGACCTGGGCGCGCACACCGCCTGCCTCGCGAGCGCCGGGCACCCGCCCCCGCTGCTGCGCCACCCCGACGGCCGCACCGAACCCCTCCCCCTGCCCCCGGGGCTCCTCCTCGGCATCGACGCCGACGCCGACTACGCGTCCACCGAGATCCCGCTGCCGCCCGGGTCCGTCCTGGCCCTCTACACGGACGGGCTCGTCGAGGCCCCCGGCATCGACATCGAGGACGCGGTCGACGACCTGGCTCGCGCCCTCGCGCGCTCCGACCTCTCCGGCCCGCACGCCATGGACGCCGTCGCGGATTCCCTCGTCCGGCACGCCCGCCGCTCGGCACCGCGCAGCGACGACATCGCCCTGCTCCTCATCCACCCCACCGCCACAGCCAGTTCACATGCGTGATCACTGGATCACCCAGCCCATTGCCCCGGCGGCGGTCCTTGCTCATCTCGCCCCGCGTGCGCGTCGCTTCATACGGGGCACGCGGTCGAAGATCGCGGCGAGGCGGGCCCCTTGGGCGAACAGGGTCTCCGGACGGGAGCGGTCGCCGTCGAGGTGGGTGAGGGTCTCCATCCCGAGGTAGAAGGCCACGGCCGCGCCGGCCAGGACCCGTACCCGGACCACGGACGCCAGGGGCTTGCCGCGCAGCAGGGCCGTCAGCAGTTCCTCGGCCAGGTCCTCCCATTTGCGGGTCTCCAGGGCCAGTTGGGCGGCCAGCCGCGTCCCCGGCCGCGCCCCGGCGTACAGCTCCTGGACGGCGGCGATGTGCCCGGTGCCGCCGTCCTCGTCGTACAGCTCGCGCAGCCGCGCGACCACGGGCACGGCACGGTCCAGGCCGGACAGTTCGGCACGGTAACGGTCGATGCGGTCCCCGCTGGTCCGTTCCAGCGCCGCCACCAACAGGTCGTCCAGGTCCGCGAAGTGGTAGTAGATCACCCCGGGCGCGAAGCCGCCGACCTGGGCTATCGCCCGGGCGGTGGTCCCGCCGTGACCGTGGCGGACGAGACAGGACAGGGCGGCCTCCAGGACCCGGTCACGGGTGCCGCGGCCGTCCTGCGTTCCCCGGGGGCCTCGCTGCTCAGACAACACGCACCGGCCGTACCCCGTGCGCGGCGAAGTGGCCTTCGAGCCTGCGGGCCAGCTCCGGCAGCTGGTGACTGGGCACCCTCGGGTACAGGTGGTGCTCCAGGTGGTACGTGAGTTCCAGGAAGACGGCGGGGATGATCCTCCCGCGCAGGGTGCGGGTCTGCGTCAACGGGGTGTCTCCGTAGTCGTGGTGCGGCAGATACACCGTCAGGAGCGGGTACACCCAGCTTCCGACGATCGCCATCACCGTATAGACCAGAAGTCCCGGGTTGTACGGCAGGAGCAGCACTCCCCCGGTGAGCGCGGCGAACGGGGCCGTCGCCTCCGCCAGCAGCCAGCGGCGGTCACGGCCCCGCCGGTAGGACCAGAGCCAGAGACGTACGAGGAAGACGGGGCCGTAGCAGATCGCGCCCACGAGGGACAGTTCGGCGGGGTGGCCCTCCGGGTCGTCGGGGTGCGGGAAGAGCCGGTGGTGCTGGGTGTGCGTGGCCCGGTAGGCGTGCCCGCTCTCCAGCAGGGCCAGCCCCATCGCGAACAGCGCCCAGTCGGTGGCCCGTGGGGACAGGCCGATCGTGCGGTGCACCACGTCGTGGGTGACGGTCACGACCGCGACGAAGATCCCGAACACGATCAGGGGCGTCAGCCACCACCAGCCGAGCCACACCGCGCCCGCGAACAGCAGGACGCCGACGCCCGGCCGGACCAGCGCGACGATCCGCTGCCGCCGCGTGGTGACGAGCAGGTCGTCGCCGAGTTCGGCGAGGGTGGGCAGGCCCGGGGCCGGGGGGTTCTCAAGGCGGCCACGCGAACCGGCCGAACCGGCCGAACCGTTCGCGCCGTTCGCGCCGTTCGCGCCGTTCGCGCCATTGCAGTCGTCCGAGTCGTCCGAGTCGTTCGAGCCGCTCACATCAGGGCTGTCGGATGTGGTCATCCCGCGCGTCTCCTCTCCTTCAGCAGTCCCTCGGCGACGATCCGGCTGCCCAGCACGCAGGCGACCGTGCCGAGGCCGGGCCAGGTCGTGTCGCCGACCAGCCACAGGCCGGGGCCCCCGAGGTCGTGCGGTACGGCGTGCTGGTTGGTGTTGGAGAGGCGCTGGCGTACGCCGCCGACCGCGCCCTCCGGGCGGAAGGCGAACCGCTCGTAGCTGCGGGGTGTCCCCGTCTCGGCGAAGACGGCGCGCTCGCCGAGTCGTGGGTACGCGCGCCGCGCGAGGGAGAGGAGCCGCTCCCCGGCCTCCTTCTTGCGCTGCCCGTACTCGGCCGCGTCGAGGTCTCGCCAGTCGGCAAGGTCGGTGTGGGTCGAGAGCATCACGGCGCGATGGCCGGGCGGTGCGCTGAGGGTGTCTCCGGGCGCGGACACGGAGACGAACATGTTGTTGCCGTCACCCAGGGGGCGGTCGTACGAGTCCAGTAGCTGATGATGCGTCAACTCCTGTACAGAGACCTCGGATTCGGGGACCCCGAGGAAAGCGACCACCGCGCCGCCGAGGGAGTCCGCGTCGCGTTCCAGATAGCCGCGGAGCCGGCGGGCCACCGGCAGCCCCGCGCAGATCGTGGCGGTGGTGGCCGCCGGTACCGCGCACACGATCCGCCGTGCCTGGAAAGGACCTTGACGGGTCGTCACCTCGAAGGCGCCGGGCGCGCCCCGGACCCGCGAGACACGGCAGGCGGTCCGCAGTGTGCCGCCCAGCTCCCGGTAGCGGGTCACCAGCACCCGCCAGAAACCGTGCATGCCGCCGTGGTGTCTGCTGAGGCCCGCGCCCCGGATGGTCACCCCGAGCGCCGCGTTGATGAGGGGCGCGTCGTCGACCCCGGTGTGGACGGTGTCCTCGACCAGCATGGCGAGCAGTCCGACCAGGGCGGCGTCCGCGCGCAGGCCATGGTCGCGCAGCGCGTCACCCAGCGTCCGGTTCAGATGACGGGCGTACGGGAGCCCGGACCAGCCGACCGCCCGGAGGTCGTGGAGGGCGTCGGCGGGACCCCGGATCGGCAGCCGTACGCCCGCCCGGCTGGCCCGCCAGAACGTGTCGGCGAGGCCGTCGAGCAGGTCCCAGAACGCGCGGTGCCGTGCACTGTCACCGAGCCGGCGCAGCCGTTCGGCGTGCCAGGCGGCCCGGTCGCGGTGGAGCACTACCTGACGGTCCGGCAGATGGGCCCGGTAGCCGGGGAGTTCCTCGGCGTCCAGCGGTGGTGTCCCGACGGCGGCAAGGAGTTCGCCGCCGACGCCTCCGGGGCCGAAGTCGACCAGCGTCGTCGCGCCGACGTCGAAGGAGAATCCGCGTTTGCGGTAGTAGCCGGCGCAGCCGCCCGCGTGGCCGTGCGCCTCCAGGACGATCGTGGACAGACCGGCCCGTTGGAGGCGCAGCGCCGTGGCCATGCCCGCCATTCCGCCGCCGATCACCACCACATCGGCGTGGGTGCGTCGACGACCGTCACCACAATCGGCCACCGTCCGGCGCGCGTTCTGAACACTCGTTCTGAACATCCGTTCAGAATGGGGTGGTTCAGCCTCCGCGTCAATGGTTCGGGCATGTGCGAAGAGACTCGCGGGAACCACTCACGCCGGGAATGCGTACCTCTGTACGATCACCGGTCACGCACGGGGTATCGCGGTGGAGGGGGCGGGTGTTGGACGACAAAAGGGCTGGGCGAAGAGGTCGTTGGCGGCTGAGGGCCGCCGCGTCGGGGGCCGTCGCGGCGGTGTTCCTCGGCGGGTGCAGCGCGGGGGCGACGGAGCGGGCGGACACGTCCGAACCCACGGCGTCCGGGTCGGCGACGCCTTCCGCATCCGCGTCCGGGCAGGTCTCGGCGGAGGGCGCGGAGCCGACTGCGTCGGCGTCCGCCACACCGTTCGTGGCGGACCCGGATCGCGTGCCGCGCGCCAGGCGGGACGGCGCCGCGCTGGCGGAGGCGGTCGCGATGCGGCCGAAGGACTGGGGCGCGGGTTTCGAGGCCCAGCCGCTCGCCCGCAGCGCCGAGGGAACCATCGCGCTGCTCGACGACCAGTGCCGGTGGCAGCGCACGGCGCTCCCCGACGACGTACTGGCCTCTCTGTCCCTGTACAGCCAACTGCCCGGCACCGGAAAGCGCGGCACGATCCGGGTGACCGCGACGGTGACGGTGCACACGGCGGTGCTCGATGCCGACGACCATGTGTCCGCGACCTTGGAGGAGGCGCTGCGCTGCCCCGAGCAGCAGGTGCGCGCCGACGAGCGGATCGCGGAACTGATGTCCGTGGGCACCCCTCTCGGGATGCGCGGCAACAACTACGCCGACGACTCGGTCCTGGAGACGGGCGTCTATCTCACCGGCACCGGCAAGGCGTTCTACCGGTGGATGGTGACCCGGCTCGGGCCGGTCACCATGACGGTGTCGATCAAGGGCGCCGAGGGCTACACCGTCGCCGAACTGGAGCAGTTCATGACGCGCGGCACCACCACCATGCTCGACCGGGTGAGGTACGAACTGGGCGGGGGTGAGGGCTGATGGAACGGCTGCGTTCGTCCGACCCGGCGCGGATCGCCGACCACCGGCTGCTCGGCCGGCTCGGCGCCGGCGGCATGGGCGTGGTGTACCTCGCCCGTACGTCGGCCGGTTCGCTGGTGGCGCTGAAGGTGCTGGCGGCGGAGTACGCCGAGGACACGGGCTTCCGGGAGCGGTTCCGGCGCGAGGTGGAGGTGGCCCGGCGCGTCAGCAGTCCCTGGGCGGTCCCGCTGATCGGCGCCGACGCGGACGCGGAGGCGCCGTGGCTGGCGACGGCGTACGTGCCCGGCCCCTCCCTGGCCGAGGCCGTGGCCGCGTACGGACCGCTCGGCGAGCACGGGCTGCGGGTCCTCGGCGGCCGGCTGGCGCAGGCCCTGGGCGAGGTGCACCGGGCGGGGCTGGTCCACCGGGACCTCAAGCCCGGCAACGTCCTGCTGGCGGCGGACGGGCCCCGGCTCATCGACTTCGGCATAGCCAGGGCGCCCGAGGACAGCGGACTCACCGCGACCGGGCTCGTCGTCGGTACGCCCGGCTACCTCTCTCCGGAGCAGGCCGAGGGGCGTGGCGGCCTGGCCGTCGGCGCTCCCAGCGACGTGTTCTCCCTCGGCTGTGTCCTGGCGTTCGCGGCGACGGGCCGGCCGCCGTTCGGCACGGGGGCGCTCGACGCCCTCCTCTACCGGGCCGTGCACGATCCGGCAGACCTCGACGGCGTACCGGCACCGCTCGGCGAACTGCTGTCCCGCTGCCTGGAGAAGGATCCGGCCGCCCGCCCCGAGGTGACGGAGCTGATACGGGAGCTGCTGCCCGAGGGGGCCGCCGAAGCCGACGCCGAGACCGACGCCGTCGAAGCCTCGGCCGAGCCCGCTGATGCCCCCGCCGATGCCCCCGCCGACGCGAGCGGCGCCCCCCTGGGGTCCTGGCTGCCCGACGAGGTGGTCCGGCTGATCGCCCGGCGCTCGACCGAGGCGCTCGCGCTGCCGGACATCGACCGCACCGAGATCTCCACCGCCCCCTCCGGCGCGGACGCCGCCTCGCAGGCCGCACCCGTCTCCGTGTTGTCCACCACCATGCCGGACAGCGGCCTCCCCGGCCCCCGCGATCCCGCGACGCCCGGCTCCAGCTCCAGCTCCGGCTCCGCCGACACCGTGCCTGTCGCAGCCACTGACAGCCGGGCGGCCCCCGCGAGGCGTCGTGTCCTCCTCGGCGGCGCGGGCGCAATGCTCGCCGCGGGCGGCGGCGCGACCTGGTGGACCCTGGGCCGGGACGACGGTTCGGGGGACGGGAAGCCGTCCGCGTCCGCCCCCTCGAAACGACCCGCCTACACCGTCGCGCTGCACGGCGACCTCAGCGGCGACGCGCGGGACACCGGAAAGGCCCAGGAGAACGGACTGCGGCTCGCCGTCGCGGAGTTCAACGCCCGACGCGACGCGCCCTTCCGGGTGGAGGTGCGGGCCGAGGACGACGCCGGCGACCCGGCCGAGTCCGCCCGGGTGGCGAAGCGGCTCGCCGACGATCCCGCCGTCCTCGCCGTGGTCGGCCCGACCACGGACGCGGCCGCCCAGTCCGCGCTGGCGGCCTACGACGCCGCCCTGCTGCCCGTCGTCGCGGTGTCCCCCGGCGCCATCTCCCTGTCCGTGCAGGGCTTCCGTTCGTTCCTGCACGCCCGCCTGCCCGACTCCCTGCTGCCGTTCTACATGGACGCCTTCCTGCGGAGCACCCGGCCCCGCAGGGTCGGTGTGGTCGTCGACCGGGCGGCCGACAACTACGGCTGGGAGGTCAGCGCCAATCTGAGCCAGCAGCTGCGGCGGGCCGGTCAGCCGTACGTACCCCGCGTGGTGAGCACCATGCGGTCGGGTTTCGGGGACACGGTGGACGACCTGCTGGCCGCCGACATCGACTCCTTCGCCTTCGCCGGACTGTCCGACCGGGCCGCCTCGTTCGCCCGGACGCTGCGCGAGCGCGGTTTCACCGGCGCCCGCGCCGCCGGACCGGCTCTGCTCGACCCCCGTTTCCTCACGGCGGCCGAGGAAGCCGCCGACGGGTGGACGATCGTCGCACCGGTCGTCGACCCGTCGGAGGTCCCCGAGGCGAAGAAGTTCGTGGCCGCCTACCGGAAGCGGTGGAAGAAGGTGCCGCCCCGGTACGCGGCGGAGGCCTACGACGTGACGTCGATGGTGCTCACCTCCCTCGCGGGCCTCCCGGCCAAGAGCCGTACCCGCGAGGAACTGCTCGCCGCGCTGCGGGCCGCCAAGTTCCAGGGCGTCACCCGGACGTACGGCTTCCAGAAGAACGGTCTGCCCGTCATCGACGGCACCGGCGGCTACCTCTGGCGCGTGGCGGACGGGGCGTTCGTGTACGGCGGCCCCGCGCCGCTGACCGCCTGATGGAGCCGCTGCGCACCGCCGATCCGTCGCGGCTGGGCGACTACCGCCTGCTGCGGCGGCTCGGCGCCGGCGGCATGGGCGTCGTCTTCCTGGCCCGTGCCCCCGGCGGGGCCTTCGCCGCGGTCAAGGTCGTGCGGGCCTCCCACGCCGACGACGCGGGGTTCCGGGCCCGGTTCCGCCGGGAGATCGACGTGGCCCGGCAGGTGGAGAGCCCCTGGGTGGTCCCCCTGCTGGACGCGGACGCCGACGCGGAGGACCCGTGGCTCGCGACCCCGTTCGTACCGGGCCCGTCGCTCTCCGAGACACTGGAGGAACACGGACCCTGGTCCCCCGAAGCGGTGTCCGTGCTGGGGTCGCGGCTCGCCGAGGCGCTCGACGCGGTCCACCGGGCGGGACTGGTGCACCGCGACGTCAAGCCGGGCAATGTGCTGCTGGCCCCGGACGGCCCGCGCCTGATCGACTTCGGTATCGCGCGCGCACCGGAGGGCACGGCACTCACGTCCACCGGCGTCATCGTGGGCTCCCCCGGCTTCCTGTCGCCCGAACAGGCGCGGGCGCGCGGCGCCGGGATCGGCCCGCCCAGCGATGTCTTCTCGCTGGGCTGCGTCCTGGCGTTCGCCGCGACCGGCGTCCGGCCGTTCGGCACCGGCGCGGCCGCCGGGGTGCTGCTGCGCACGGTCTACGACGAGCCGGAACTCCCCGGGATCCCGCAGGCGCTGGAGCCGGTCGTCCGGGCGTGTCTGGACAAGGACCCGGCGCGCCGGCCCACCGCCACCGAGGTCGGCGCTGCCCTGGACGCGGCCGTGCCGGCCGACCGGGAGCGGTGGCTGCCGGAGCCGGTGACCCGGCTGATCGCGGAGCGGTCGGCGGCGGTGCTGGCGATGGGGGCGATCGAGCCGACCCGGGTGACCGCGCCGGCGTCCCCCGCTTCGGCGTCTCCCGCTTCGGCATCGGCATCCGCACCGGCGTCGGCGAACCCGGACATGGTGACGGTGACGTCGCTCAGCGGGCCGGAAGGCGAGGCGCAGAAGCAGGCGCGGGCCCGGGGCACGAGTCGCCGGGGTTTCCTGGCGCTCGGCTCCACTGGGGCGGCTGCCGGACTCCTCGCGGTCGGCGGCGGGGCCTGGTGGTGGCGTGACCGGGGCGAACGGAAGGCCGGCGCGGGCGGCTCCCCCTCGTCCGGCCCGCGCGCCGAACTCGTCGTGGCCTTCCAGGGCGACCTGTCCGGAGCGACCGGGGAGACCGGGCGAGCCCAGCTCGACGGCGCCCGGCTGGCCGTCGCACACGTGAACGCCGACGACGACCGTCCGCTCCGGCTGACGCTGCGCGCGTACGACGACGGGGGCGAGCCCGACCGGACCCTGGACCGGGCGACCCGGCTGGCGAAGGACCGGCGGGTCCTCGCGGTGCTGGGACCGACCACGGACCCCTGTTTCCTCGCCGCGGAGACCGCGTACACGCGGGCCGTGCTGCCCGTCGTCTCCGTGTCCGTGGGGGTGGGCTCCCAGGTCAGGGACGCGGGTCCGTCCACGCTTCGTTCTCACGCGCAGCTCTCACCGAGTGACGAGTTGCTCGCGGCCCCGTGCAACGTGTATCTGACGGGCGAGGCCGACGCCCGCAAGGTGTTCCTGGTCGAGGACCGGGCCGAGGGCGACTTCGCCTGGACCCTGTGCAACTACATCCAGCGGAGGCTCGGCCGCGACGGCAGGGACACCAGCGTCACGAGTGTCGCCGCCGGGAAGCTCGACCACGCCGCGCTCGCCCGGCGGGTGGTCGCGGCCGGGTCGGACGCGGTCGTGTTCAGCGGAGGGCAGGAACGGGCGGGCGCGTTCGCCGCCGCCCTGCGCGAGGCCGGGTTCTCCGGTGCCCGGGTCGCCACCCAACGGGCCTTCGGCACACGGTTCCTGGAGCGCGCGGGCCCGGCGGCCGACGGCTGGGTCCTCGCCACCGCCTTCATCGATCCGACGGCCGTCCCGGCGGCTCGTTCCTTCACCGAGGCGTACGAGGCCCGGTACGGAAAGCGGCCGGGCCGGTACGCGGCGGAGGCGTACGACGCGGTGCTGTTCCTGGCCGAGGCGTGCGCGAGCGGGGGCACGGCCCTGCGGGAGCGCGGCGCGATCGTGCGGCGTATGCGGGAGGTGTCGTACACCGGCATCAGCCGCACCGTCGCGTACACCGCGGACAACGGATACAACCACGACGCGCTGTTCCTGTACCGCGTGACCGAAGGGGAGTTCGACTTTCTCGGGCAGTACCAGCAGGCGGATGTATGACACAGATGTGCGAGGGCGGCGGTCGGGTCGGGCCCCGGGGCCGTTGTGGTCATGCGGGCCCGTCCCGAGGGGCTATCGTGCCTTCATGTCGCAGGACCTGATTCGTATCGTCTCCCGAGACTCGCCCATGGCTCTGGCGCAGGTGGAGCGCGTACGCGCCGAACTCGCCGTGCTCCACCCGGCGCTGCGCACCGAGGTGGTCCCCGTGAAGACGACCGGGGACAAGTGGATGGGTGATCTCTCCAAGGTCGAGGGCAAGGGGGCCTTCACCAAGGAGGTCGACGCCGCGCTCGTCGCGGGCGAGGCCGATCTCGCCGTGCACTGTGTGAAGGACATCCCCGCCGACCGGCCCCTCCCGGCCGGCACGATGTTCGCGGCGTTCCTGAAGCGGGACGACATCCGGGACGCGCTCGTGGACCCCGCCGGACGCACCCTGGACGAGCTGCCCGCCGGAACCCGTATCGGCACCTCCTCCGTACGGCGTACCGCGCAACTCGCCGCCTCCCACCCGCACTTGGACTGCGTACCGTTCCGCGGGAACGCCAACCGCCGGCTGGAGAAGCTGGCCGCGGGCGAGGCGGACGCGCTGCTGCTGGCCGTCTCCGGGCTGGAGCGGATCGGCCGTGCGGACGTGATCAGCGAGATCCTGTCCGTCGAGACGATGATGCCGCCGATCGGCGCGGGCGTCCTGGCGCTGCAGTGCCGGGAGGACGACACCGACACCATCGACACGGTCAGCGGGCTCGGTGATCCGGACACCCACCGCGAGACGCTCGCCGAGCGGATGTTCCTGCACGTGCTGCAGGGCCACTGCAACAGCCCCATCGCCGGCTTCGCCCGCACCGAGCGCAACGGCGAACTCTCCCTGCGGGCCTCGGTGTTCACACCCGACGGCAAGACGGTCCTCAACGCCCACGAATGGGCGGGCCGCCTCGACCCCGCGACCCTCGGCACCTCCGTAGCGGTGGCACTGCTCCGCCAGGGCGCCCGCGACCTCATCGACGGCATCCCGCACTGATCCGCGTCGGCGCCCGGCCCTGCGGTCAGTCGAGTCTGCGGGCCAGTACCTGGCCCGGCCAGGTGCCGGAGCGGAAGGGCGTGGTCGGGGTGAAGCCGTTGCGTTCGTAGAACGCGACGAGACGGCCGTCGTCGCCCGCCCAGCAGTCGACGCGCAGGAGTCCCACGCCGGCGCGGCGGGTCTCGTCGACGGCGTGGGACAGGAGGGCCGCGCCGATGCCATGGCCGGCTCGGTGGCGGTCGGAGACGAGAAGGCGGACGTACCGCTCGGGCTCGTCGGCCGGGGGGATCGGCATCTGCGGGCTGGGGCCGGAGTCCAGGACCATTGCTCCGACGGGTGTGCCGTCCCACTCCGCGATGTACGGGGAGTTCTCGGTCGTGTAGCGCTCGACGCGTGACGGGCCGTCGGGTCGCCGCGAGTACGGGATCGTGCCCCACTGCTCGGTGTTGCCGCGCGCGTTCATCCACGCCACCGCCGCGTCGAGCATACGGAGGATGGCCGGGGCGTCGGCCGGGCCGCCGGGTCGGATACGGAGGGCCTGGGTGGTGTGGGGGACGTGGGGGGTCACGGTGGCAGCCTAGGTGTTGTCGTGATCGGTGCGGCCGGAGCGGAGGCCCAGCTCACGCTCGCCGAGCGGGCTGAAGAAGCGGTGCACGTCGGCCTCGGTGACGTCGGTGAGCGTCGGCGGGTTCCAACGGGGGCGGCGGTCCTTGTCGACGACCTGGGCGCGGATGCCCTCGACGAGGTCGGCGGTGGCCAGGGCGGCGCAGGAGACGCGGTACTCCTGGTCCAGCGCCTGTTCCAGGGAGCCGAAGCCTCGGGCCCGCCGCACGGCGGTGAGGGTGACCTTGACGGCGGTCGGGGACTTGGCCAGCAGGGTCTCGGCGGTCTCCTTCGCGGCCGGGTCGCCGTGGGCGAGCAGTCGCCGGACGATCTCCTCGGCCGTGTCGGCGGCGAAGCAGGCGTCGATCCATGCCTGTCGTTCCCGCAACTCGGCCGGCGGCGGCTGCCGTACGTGCCGGGCGACGGCGTCCCGGGCGGGCAGTTCGGCGAGGTCGTCGAGGAGCGCGCCGAGTGACGCGGACGGTACGTAGTGGTCGGCGAGCCCGCACAGCAGGGCGTCGCCGGCGCCGATCGCCGTGCCGGTGAGCGCGAGGAGGGTGCCGAGTTCGCCCGGGGCACGGGCCAGGAGGTGCGTGCCGCCGACGTCCGGGACGAAGCCGATGCCGGTCTCGGGCATGGCGATCCGCGAGCGTTCGGTGACGACGCGGACGCTGCCGTGCGCGGAGATGCCGACGCCGCCGCCCATCACGATGCCGTCCATGACGGCGACGTACGGCTTGGGATAGCGGGCGATGCGGGCGTTGAGGTGGTACTCGTCGCGCCAGAACGCCGCCGAGGCGGTGCCGTCCCCGTCGCGGGCGTCGTCGTGGACGACGCGGATGTCGCCGCCCGCGCACAGTCCCCGCTCCCCCGCCCCGGTGACGACGACGGTCTCCACGGCCGGGTCGTGTTCCCAGGCGGTGAGTGCCTCGTCGACGCGGCGCACCATGGCGTGGTTGAGGGCGTTGAGGGCCTTCGGTCGGTTGAGGGTGATGTGGGCGGCCCGCCCGACGGTGTGCAGCAGCACGGGTTCCTGCCCGCCGGTCATCGAACCGCCTCCCTCGCGACTGCCGGTCGTCGCCCCGGGCTTGCCGGCACCCCGAGCGCGCTGGAGAGCCTACCTGTGCCTCCGGCACCCCTGACCGGGCGGCCCCCCGTGCGTAGGGCTGCACAGTGAGCATCGGATGGCGTCTCAGGCGCGTGGCTTCCGCCAGGTCCTGATCTCGGTCGCCGGGAGCCGTTCCGCGAAACGGCCGTCGGGGGCCTCCCGCTCCAGAAGCGCCCGCAGGTCCCGCTCGAACTCCCGCAGCCGGACGCCGAACAGGTGCGGGGCGGAGAAGGAGTTGGAGAACACCCACGCCACGAGGTCGTCGACGGTCCGGGTCACCACTTGCCCGGCGGGCACGACATGCCGTGCGCAGCCCTCGAAACCGGCGCGCGCGATGACGAGTTCCTCACCGCCGGGGGTGCCGTGCACGAGCCGCCCCTGCCCCGCGCGGCGCACCGGTCCCAGGAAGTGGCGTACCAGGTCAGCGATCCGGTCGTACGGCGGCGCGGGCGACGGCAGCGGTGTCGGGTGTCGGGTCCTTGAGGTCGCTGACGTGGACGAACGCGCCGCCGGGCTCCAGCATCCCCCGCACGGTGGCCGCGACCCGGTCACGCTCCGTCCAGTGGAAGGACTGGGCGAACACCACCGCCCGGAAGGTCCCCAGCCCGGCCGGCAGATCCTCGGCGCGCGCGGCCACCCAGCGCGCGTTGGTCACCCCCGAGCGCGTGGCCCGGCGCTCGGCCTCCGTCAGCATGTCCTCGTCGGGATCGACGCCGACGGCCTCCTCGAAGTAGCGCGCCAGCGGCAGCAGCACGATCCCGGGTCCGCAGCCGACGTCGAGGAGTCGGCCGCCTCCGTCCAGGCCGAGGGCCCCGGCGAGGGCCTCGGCGAAGCCGGGGGCGTAGGGAAGCCTGCCCCGCTCGTAGTACGCCGCGCTGCCCCGGAAGAGCGTGGGGTCCCACTGCCATCCGTCCGGCACGCCGCCTCCCCGTCCCCTCCCCTGCGCCGCGCCGTGAGCGGCAGCGGCCAAAGGACCTCAGGCCCCGAAGCCCAGCAGCGCGACCTCCAGGGGGAGGGCGGGGCGCTCGGGGAGGGCGGGGGGATTCTCCCCGTGTCCGGTGTGGGTGGGCGGAACGGCGCGCAGCGCCTTGATCCCGTCGGCGGCCCATCCGGCGTCCGTCGGAGGCAGCGACAGGGTCATGCGCCGGCCGTCGGCCAGCGTGGTCTCGATCGTGCCCGGGTCGTTCGTCGTCATGGCAACCCCCTCCGCGGCGCACCGGATCCGTCCGGCCTCACCCCGAAGACGCGCGACCGGGGCCGAGAAGTTCCCCGGGCGCCGGTGGACATGTCCGCGCATGGCCGGTTGACGGTCGATGATCGATCACTTTCCGGCCAAACACTTGTTGTGCTCCTGACACAAGAGCTCCACATCTGTCACTCTGTGCGCACCCCGTCTCACGACGGCGCACGCGCACCCGCATCGCAGCACTCCCTGCACCACCCGGTGCCTCGACCCGTGCACCGGGTCCTTCGTACGGCCGCTCGTCCAACGTCGGCCGCAGCAAAGGAGTTCGCGTGAGATCCACCCCCCACAGACGCACCACGGCCACAGCCGCCCTCGTGGTGGCGGCGGCGGTACTCGCCGTCGCCGTCCCGGGCTCCCCCGCGATCGCTCGCGGCGACGGCGGCGAAGGCACCGCCCGTCCCGCGGCGGCCAAGGCTGACCGCGGGTCACTGCCCGCACAGCTCACCCCCGCACAGCGCGCGACCCTCGTCCGACAGGCCGAGAAGGCCACGGACCGGACCGCCGACCGCCTGGACCTCGGCAGCCAGGAGGAGTTGCGGGTTCGCGACGTCGTCAAGGACGCCGACGGCACCACGCACACCCGCTACGAGCGCACCTACGCCGGGCTGCCCGTGCTCGGCGGCGACCTGGTCGTCCACGCCGCCAAGTCCGGCGCGGTCGAGAGCGTCACCCGGGCCTACAAGCCCGAGTTGAAGGTGTCGGACCTCAGCCCCGAGGTCAGCAGGGCCACCGCGGAGAAGCAGGCGCTCGCGGCGGCGAAGGAGGAGGGGTCCACCAAGACCGCTCCGGACAGCAGCCGCAAGGTCGTCTGGGCCGCGAAGGGCACGCCGACCCTCGCCTACGAGACCGTCGTCAGCGGCTTCCAGCACGACGACACGCCCAGCGAGCTGCACGTCATCACCGACGCGCAGACGGGGAAGAAGCTGTTCGAGTACGAGGCCGTGCACACCGGCACGGGCAACACCCGCTACAGCGGCACGGTCACGCTCGGCACCAGCCAGTCCGGCTCGTCGTACACGCTGACCGACGCGGACCGGGGCAACCACCGCACGTACAACCTGAACCGGGGCTCCTCCGGCACCGGGACGCTGTTCAGCGGCCCGGACGACATCTGGGGCGACGGGACCACCGGGAACCTGGAGACGGCGGGGGCGGACGCCCACTACGGCGCCGCGCTGACCTGGGACTACTACAAGAACGTGCACGGCAGGAACGGGCTGCGCAACGACGGTGTCGCGCCCTACAGCCGGGTGCACTACGGCAACAACTACGTCAACGCGTTCTGGCAGGACTCCTGCTTCTGCATGACGTACGGCGACGGCTCCGGCAACGCCAACCCGCTCACCTCGATCGACGTGGCCGCGCACGAGATGACCCACGGTCTGACCTCGGTCACCGCGAACCTCGTCTACAGCGGTGAGTCGGGCGGGTTGAACGAGGCGACCTCCGACATCTTCGCCGCCGCCGTGGAGTTCGCCGCGGGCAACGCCAACGATGTCGGGGACTACCTGGTCGGCGAGAAGATCGACATCAACGGCGACGGTACGCCGCTGCGTTACATGGACCGGCCCAGCAAGGACGGCTCCTCGCGCGACTACTGGTCCTCCACGCTCGGCAACATCGACGTCCACTACTCATCGGGCCCGGCCAACCACTGGTACTACCTGGCCTCCGAGGGCAGCGGCGCGAAGGTCGTCAACGGCGTCTCCTACAACTCGCCGACCTTCGACGGGCTGCCGGTGACCCCGATAGGCCGGGACGCGGCCGAGAAGATCTGGTTCCGGGCGCTCACCACGTACATGACGTCCACGACCAACTACGCGGCCGCCCGCACCGCCACCCTCCAGGCCGCCGCCGACCTGTACGGGCTCGGCTCGGTGACCTACAACAACACCGCCAACGCCTGGGCCGCGATCAACGTCGGTTCCCGGATCCTCGACGGTGTGACGGTCGTCCCGCCGGCCGCCCAGTACTCCCTGGTCGGCCAGACGGTCACGCTGGACGTCCAGGCATCCTCCACCAACGCCGGCGCCCTGTCGTACGCGGCCACCGGACTGCCGGACGGGCTGTCGATCGACGCCGCCACGGGCCGGATCTCCGGCTCCCCGACCACGGCGGGCAACTCGACGCCGACGGTCACCGTGACGGACGCGGCCGGCGAGACCGGCACGGCGAGCTTCGCCTGGCGCGTGGACGAGGAGGGGAACCAGTCGGTGTTCGAGAACACCGCCGACTACCAGATCCCCGACAACTCCACCGTGGAGTCGCCGATCAACGTCAACCGGGCCGGAGCGGCGCCCAGCACGCTCACCGTGGACGTGAACATCGTCCACACCTGGCGCGGTGACCTGGTCGTCGACCTCGTGGCCCCGGACGGCACGGCGTACCGGCTGAAGAACTCCTCGGCGTCCGACTCGGCGGACGACGTGATCGCCACGTACACGGTGGACGCCTCCTCGGAGACGGCCGCCGGCACTTGGAAGCTGCGGGTGCAGGACGTGGCCAGCCTCGACACCGGTTACATCAACAGCTGGAAGCTGACGTTCTGACAGATCGTCAACTGACAGCCGTCTGAGGCCCGTCAGTCACCGAGCGGCCGGTCCCGCCCCGTCGGGACCGGCCGCTTCGCCGTGTCCCCCTCCGCGTCGATGTGCGGCATGATCCGGTCCAGCCAGTGCGGGGTCCACCAGGCGTGGGGGCCCAGGAGGGTCATCACCGCGGGGACCATGAGCAGGCGGACGACCGTGGCGTCGATGAGCACGCTGACGGCGAGCCCCAGCCCCAGCATCTTGACCACGATGTTGTCGCTGACGATGAACGCGGCGAAGACACTGACCATGATCAGGGCCGCGCAGGTGATGACCCGGGCCGTGATCTCCAGCGCGTGGGCCACCGAGGCCCGGGCGTCGCCGGTGCGCGTCCAGGCCTCGTGGACGCGGGAGAGCAGGAAGATCTCGTAGTCCATGCTGAGGCCGAAGATGATGGCGAACATCATCATCGGCACATAGCTCTCGATGGGCACCGTGCCGTTGACGCCCAGGGCGGGCCCGCCCCAGCCCCACTGGAAGACGGCGACGACGACGCCGTACGAGGCCGCGATGGACAGCACGTTGAGGACCGCCGCCTTCACCGCGACCAGGAGCCCCCGGAAGACGGCGAGGATGATCAGGAAGGCGAGGCCGACGACCACGGCGATGATGATGGGCAGCCGGCTCGCCACGATGTCACGGAAGTCGACCTGGGAGGCCGTGGTCCCGGTGACATAGCCCTTCGCCTCGGTGCCGGAGACCGAGGCGGGGAGCGTGTCGTCGACGAGGCGGTTCGTCAGGTCCGTGGTGTCGGCGTTCTGCGGGGACTCCTTGGAGTAGACCGTGCCGATGAGCACGTCCCCGTCCTGGGTGGGGGTCAGCGGGGTGACCGCGTACGCCCCCTCGACCGCGTCCAGGTTCTTCTGCGCGGTGCTCTGCAGGCCCTGGCGGTCCGACGACGGCACCGAGGTCTGGTCGATGACGACCGTGAGCGGACCGTTGGAGCCCGGCCCGAAGGCGTCGGTCATCAGATCGTAGGCGCGGCGGTCGGTGAAGGAGGTGGGGTCGGCGCCGTCGCCGATGTGACCGAGCTGGATGGAGAAGACGGGGATGGCGAGGACCGCCACCGTCGTGACACCGGCCGCGAGGAAGCGCCACGGATGGTGCTCCACGCGCTGGGCGTAGCGGTGCCAGGTGCCGGTGATCTCCTCGCCCGCCTCCGCGCCGGTCTCGGCGACGGGCTTGCGGACGTGGTAGCGGTCGATGCGTCTGCCGATGAGGCCGAGCAGGGCCGGGACCAGCGTGACCGCGCCGATGAGCGCGGAGACGACGGTCACGGCGGCGGCGAGTCCCAGGTTGCCGATGAAGCTCACACCGGACGTGTACAGCCCGGCGAGGGCGACGATCACCGTGCAGCCGGAGACCAGGACGGCGTGGCCGCTGGTGGAGGCGGAGCGTCCGGCCGCCCGTACCGGGTCGTCGCCGTCCATGAGGTTCTGCCGGTGACGGGTGGTCAGGAACAGCGCGTAGTCGATGCCGACGCCGAGCCCGATCATCGTCGCCAGGGTCGGGGAGACGGTCGCGAACGTGAACGCGGCGGCCAGCAGACCGAGGCAGGCGAGGCCGCCGATGACGCTCAGCAACGCGCTCACCAGAGGCAGTCCGGCGGCGATGACGCTGCCGAATCCGATCATCAGGACGACGATCGCGACCGCGAATCCGATCAGCTCGCTCACCCGGTCGTCGGCGGCGGGACGGGCCAGTTCGCCGAGCGGTCCGCCGTACTCGACCTCGGCGCCCGCCGACCGCAGCGGCTGGACCGCGTCGTCCACGCCGTCGAGATAGCCGGCTCCGAGGGTCGAGGGCTGTACGTCGAAGCGGATCGTGATGTACGCCGTCTTCTGGTCGGAGGACAGGGGACCGACGTTCGGCTGCTGCGACTGGTCCGACGACTGCGAGGGCTGGGTGGTGGGCGCGGTCAGCGGGTTCTGGACCGACAGCACGTGCGGCAGCTTCTGCAGGTCGTCGACCGTCTCGGACATCTGGGAGCCGAGCGAGGTGAGGGCCTTGTCCTCGTCGTGCAGGACGATCTGGCTGCCGTAGCCGCCGGCGGCCGGATCGTGCTCCTTCAGCACGTCCAGGCCCTTCTCGGACTGCACTCCCGGAAGGGTGAAGTCGTCCGAGTAGTCGCCGCCGTAGGACCGGTTCAGCACCTGGACGGCAGCGAGGGCGACCAGCCAGGAGACGATGACGATCACGAAGTGCCGGGCGCACCATTCGCCGAGCCGCCGCAGCACGCCCCCGGCAACCTCGGACCCCGCTTCCTCGCCCGAACGTTTCCCACCGGAACGACCTGAGCGCATCGTCTCTCCCACGGCAGCGATCTCCGGCCCTCATTACACGACGCTCCCGGTGCCCCGGCACCTCGGGAGATCACGGTCCCCCGGTTGGCGGCCCCGGCTTGACAGGCGGACGATGAGGGGGGTGGGACGGAACGGAAGGAGCCGTCATGCTGGAGATCAAATCGGTCGAGAAGCCGGACGAGCGGCGCGACTTCCCTCGGGGGCACCTCGAGGCCGTGCACCTCACCGGGCTCGACTTCGCCGTGGCCACCTTCGAGCCGGGCTGGCGCTGGTCGGAGTCCGTCGCCCCTCTCGCGGGCACGGAGAGCTGCCAGGTCCACCACAACGGCTATGTGGTCCAGGGGCGCATGCACATCCGCATGGACGACGGCGGTGAGGGCGAGGTCGGACCGGGCGACACCTTCGTGTGTCCGCCGGGGCACGACGCGTGGGTCGTGGGTGACGAGCAGTGCCTGCTGTACGACTTCGCCGGCCAGATGGCCCAGGACTACGCGAAGGCGAAGGGGGACTGAGCCCAAGGTCCGGGTGCGAGAGGGAGTGGAGGCGGGGCACCACACACCCCGCCTCCATCCACGCCACCACACCCACGACGGCCCGCACGCCCACGGCCTCCGCGCGCGTCCGCGTCCGGCGTGCTAGATGCCGTCGGCCCCCCGCAGGTTGTCCAGGGTCGCGTTCGTGTCGTTCTTGAGCCAGTCGACGACGTCGTCCACGTCCGGCATGGTCACGTCGTCGTAGCTGGAGCCGTAGGCGCTCCACCGCATCTCGTACGTCATCCAGCCGTCGCGCACCGCGAGGGTGGCCGACCGGCTGCCGCTGGTGTCGTCGCCCGAGGTGGTGTCCTCGGTGATGACGTACGCCTCGTCCCCGAAGCCGTCGACCTTCTCGACCTCGTAGTCCTCGTAGCGCTGGTCGTACTCGGACCACAAGGCGGTGAACTCGGGGCCGGGGTCGGTCTTCTTGTGCAGGTCGATCTGGACCGAGAAGTACGCGTCGGAGAGGGTGGAGGTCGAGGACTCCTTGAGGGAGATGCTGCAGTAGCTCTGGTCGAGGGCCGCGTGCTCCAGGGAGTTGTTGACCGGGGCGTCGTCCTCCTCCGGGTACTCGTTCTTGAAGGACGAGTAGTCCACGGACGGGCAGATGTCCGACTTGGCCCGGTAGCCGCGCAGGTCGGCCTCCGTCTCGTCCTTGCCGAGCAGGAAGACCCCGCCGGCCCAGGCCGCCGAGGCCACCGCCGCGCCGACCAGCGCCCACAGCACGGCCCGCCCGCCGGCACCCGTGGCGGGCGGCGCCCCGAGGGGCGGGTAGCCCCCCGGCGGGTAGCCACCCGGCGGCTGGCCGTACGGGTTCGACTGGGCGGTCACGGTGGCGGCCGGAGGTCCGTAGCCGGCCGGGGGCTGGGGGCTCGCCGCCGGGGACTGGGGGTGCGGGTAGGGGTAGGCGCTCGGGACGGCCGCCTGCGTCGGGGCCTGCGCCTGCGCGGGCTGGGCCGGTATCTCGGCCTGGGTGGGTGTCTGCGGCGGGGCCTGCCCGGGCGGGGGTGCCGACGGTGACGCGGACGGCTGGTCATGCGGCTGCGGCTGTGCCGGTGCACCCTCGGGGCGTTCGGTCATCGGGTTCTCCTCGGTCGTGGTGGACGGGGTGCGGCGGCGGAGCCGGATCGCCCCGCGGGGCCGTGGGACGGGGCGGCGGGGCGTCGTGGTCGAACGCGTGGAGGAGGGATGCCCACGGCCGGATCCCTTCCACGCGGCCCCACCGCCCCCGGACGCACCGGCGGATCCGAGGCTTCCAGAACGCCTGCCACGTGGTCGTCCGTAGAACTACGCACCCTGGTTACGGAACCTGGCGCGCCGGCCGGAGCGCGTCCCGGCACGGCGGCCGTCCTGGGGCGGCCGTCGCTGCCCGGTGCTTTCATGGGAGGCATGACCAGCAGAAGTGTCGTCGTCGAGCGACGGGTGGCCGCCTCCCAGGGCCGGGTGTGGGAGGCCGTGACGGACCTCGGCGGTATGGATCGGATGCTCAGCGGTGTCATGAGGGTCGAGGTCCTCACGGACGGGGGCTTCGGGGTGGGCACTCGGTGGCGGGAGACCCGTCGTATGTTCGGCACGGACGCCACCGAGGAGATGTGGGTGACCGTCAGCGAGCCGCCCGAGCGCTATGTGGTGGAGGCCGAGTCGCACGGCTCCCGCTATGTCTCGGAGTGGGTGCTGCGGGCCGACGGACCGGGGGCGACGACGATCGTGCTGACCTTCTCCGCCCGGCCGACCGGCACGGTCGCGGGCCTGCTCGCCAGGGTCATGGGCCCCCTGGGCGCCCGGGCCGTCCGCAAGGCGATCGCGAAGGACCTGGACGACGTCGCCGGGTGGGTGGAGGGCCGCAGGGACTGAGCCGCCGCGGCCCTCGGTCACCGGGTGCGTCAGGAGTTCAGGCCGAAGCCCGAGGTCACATAGGCGCACTCTGTGTAGATGTAGCCGGACTCCAGCTTGGCCGTGTCGGAGGCGGCGCTGGAGGCGTTGTCGCCCTTCGGCTTGTGGAGGAAGTACGTGGTGCCGACGGGCAGGCTGATCGTGCGCTGCGGGTACTTGTCGTTGCCGCTGCACGGCTTGAAGCTGGAGGCGAGGGTGCTGCTCCAGTCGTAGCTGGTGCAGGTGGAGCAGCCCTTCAGGGTGAATGTGCCGGTCACCGGGCCGGTGTACATGACCTGGATCTCGTCGGGGCTGTCGTTCTTCACCGTCACGGAGATGCTGCCGCCGGTCCGTGTGGTGGGCAGCTTCTTGCCCGCCTCCGGGACCTCCTGCGCGATCTCGGCGGCGATCGCTATCTTCTTGGCGCGCGGCGCGTTCTTGTGGTTCTTGTTGGCGTCGACGAAGTCGTTCATCGACGTCACCGCCTCGGCGAAGTCGCCGTCCTTGTACTGGTCGACACCGCAGGTGTAGACACCGGCGGAGGCGGACTTCTCGGCCTTTCCGGCGGCCGCGGCGAGCCCGTCGGCCACCCCGGCCTTCTCCCCCGGCAACGCCTTGACCTGGGAGCCGAGCGTCTCCAGCCGGTCCACGGCGGCGCACGGGTCGTCGCCGCCGACGGCCTTGACCGCCTTGTCGACGGCCCGCTCGACGTCGGGTTCGACCTTCGCCGCCTGATCGGAGTCGGGGAAGGTGGTGAGGAGGTCGCTGAACTGGTCCTGCCAGCCGGCGGTGTCGGCCGCCAGGCTCTCGGAGGCGCATTCGTACAGCGAGGTGGCGAGCCGGTCGTCGGGCCAGGCGGCCAGCGAGCCGAGATCCTGCTTGCTCACGGTGCCAGGCACGGTACGCAGGTATTCGAGGGGAGCGACCGCCTCGCAATACTCCTTGTCCTCGTAAGGGGCGCCGACGGTCGTGTAGAAGGTCTTCAACCGGTCGGGCACCTTCTCGGCGGCGCGGGAGTCGGGGTGGTCGGTGCTCAGGTCGTCGTAGGCGGCCAGAGCCCTGCGGTACTCGGACTGGGTGGTCGAGAAGGACTCGCCGGAGGCCTTGTCCACGAGCTCGTCGGCCTTCCCCAGCCGGTCCAGGAGCATCTCCTCGACGGCTTCCTTCCGCGCGGTCTCGTACAGCAGACCGCTCGCGACCGGTACGCCGAGCAGGAGGACGCCGAGCGCGATGGCGATCGGGGACTTCGCCGGCCACACCAGGCGGTTGCGCAGGCCCAGGAAGGCGCCGTGGGCCGCCGCGAGCAGCAGGAAGAGGCCGTAGACGGTGAGGGTGGCGCCCGAGACGCCGTCAGGGTCGGCCGGCAGCACCGAGAAGAGCAGCAGCCCGGTGGCCGCCCAGCACAGCACGGTCAGGAGCGGGCGGCGCATCAGCGCGTAGCCGAGCCCCAGACCACTGAGGTTCAGCAGGCCCACCCCGGCAGCCCGCCAACCGTCCGCGGGGCCGGGGGGCGGCGCCGAGGGCATCGGCGGCACGACGTAGCTGTGACTCCAGCCGTCCTGGTCTCTTACCCCGTACTGATCCCCGGACATCTCGGGTCCCCCCGTCAACTCCACCCGCATGCTTACGAATTGTCAGTGTACGGCCGAAACTCGATGCCGCGACAGGTGATTCTCGGGCGCGGACGGAGATCGATTTCACTTCGTGACCACTGCCCGAGAGGTGGCGCGAAAGCATCGGCAGCACTGCTGGTCGGTGCGTGGAAATCACAGGCTCCACAGCTGGTTGACGCCTCCGGGTCACGTTCCGGTTCGCCCGGCGGGCGACGGGTTCTCCTCGACCGGGGCGGGCGCGGGCACCCGGCGGGCGGGGGACGCCTGGGCGAGGACGACGACGAGGGCCGCACCGGTCGTGAGGACGCCCGCCACCAGCAGGATCGCGTAGGGGGCGGTCGGGTCGTACGGGGCCCGGCCCGCGTAGGCGGTCGCGGTGACCGCCCAGAAGACGGCGGCATAACCGAGCGCCGCCACGGCCAGGACCCGCCCCGCCCGGCGGGGCGACAGTCGGCCCGCCTCACCCAGGATCGCGAGCACGGCGAGGAGTTGGATGCCGTGCAGTCCGGCGGCATGGGCGAGTTTCGCGCTGCCCGCCGCACCGAACAGCACCTCGCGCGGGACGCGTCCGGTGTCGTCGAAGGCGGCCTCCCCGATGGCGGCCATGTCCATGCCGATGTAGCCGGCGACCAGCACGGCCCCCAGCCCCACGAGCGTGGCGACGCGGGAGGGCCCGCCGCCGTCGAACCGGACCAGCGCGGCGACGAACAGCCAGACCAGGCCGAGGATCAGCGGCAGGATCAGGGTGCCGATCACGGACCAGATCGCCGAGTCGGTGTCCGTGGCCTGGTTGAAGTGGGAGGCGACCCCGCGCCAGCGCTGGGCGGTGATCAGCCCGACCTCGAAGAGGGCGACGACCGCGATCAGGCCCGCCGGGAACCGCACCCACCAGCGGGCGGGCAGCTGACGCACGACCCAGACCACGGACCACACCAACAGCCCGAAGGACACTCCGAACGCGACCGGCTTGCGCCAGGAGACCGGCCCCCACCACGGCTGCCAGTCGATCACCGCCACCAGCCCGTGCACCGCACCGGAGACCAGCAGAGCGGTCCCGCACCACCACAGAAGCCGCTGGAAGCGGCCAAGCGGACGCATGGCACGCCACACGTCCGCTGCCAGAACCGCCCCCACGTCCCTCGCGTTCATCCCAGCTCCCCTCCTGGCGACTGGGCTGACCGTAGGAGGACGGAGGGCGGCGGGCGTCCCCCCGAGGGGGTGCCGAAACGTACCCCCGTGGGGGTACTCGGCCGGCGACGGCGTGGGGGTGCGCTTCGGTCGAGGGGTGTGAGGTGTGCGTCGGTCGAGGGGCGTGGGGTGTGCGGAGATCGGGGGCGTGGGGGTCTGCGGGGGGGCGAGGGCCGGTCAGCCGAAGCCGGGGGGCCCGGGCGGCCCGAGAAGGTCCGTGGGCGCGCCACGCGAGTCCATCAGTCCCGACCGGTACGCCAGGACCACGGCCTGGGCCCGGTCGCGGGCATCGATCTTGTGCAGGATGCGTTTGACGTGCGTCTTGGCCGTGGACTCGGCGATCCCGAGCAGCTGGGCGAGTTCCGCGTTGGACAGCCCCTCGGCGATCAGCCGCAGCACCTGGACCTCGCGGGCGGTGAGGCCGCGCAGCCGGGCGCACTCGCCGGAGTCCGGCTCGCGCCGGGCCCTCCGGTCGTCGAGGACGAAGCGCGCGACGAGCGCCCGGGTGACGGACGGGTCGAGCAGGGTGTCCCCGGCGGCGACCGTGCGGACGGCGTCGATGAGCCGCTCGGGCGTGGCGCGCTTGAGCAGGAAGCCACTGGCACCGGCCCGCAACGCCCGCCACACGTACGCGTCGTCGGGGAACGTCGTCAGGACGAGGACCCGCGCGGCCAGACCCGCCTCGACGATCCGCCGAGTGGCCTCGATACCGTCGATGCCCGGCATTCGTACGTCCATCAGGACGACGTCGGGGGTCAGCGCGCGGCACAGTTCCACGGCCCGTATCCCGTCGGCGGCCTCTCCGACGACCTCGATGTCCGCGGCGGTGCCGAGCGTCACCGCGACACCGGTGCGCAACAGGGCGTCGTCGTCAGCGAGGAGCACGCGGACGGTCGGGGCGGCGGGCGCGCTCATGGCAGCGGCAGTTCGACGGTGAGGGCGAAGCCGATGCCGTCGTCGGCCGGACCGTGCGCCACCGATCCGCCGAGCGCGGCGGCCCGTTCGCCGACCCCGCGCAGCCCGCGCCCCGGCCGGTACTCCGGCGGCGGCCCGTCGCCGCCGTCCACGACCCGCACGAGCACCGCGTTCCCCCAGCGCTGTCTGCGGACCGTCACCTCGGCGGACCGGGCGTGGCCGTGCCGCAGCGCGTTGGTCAGCGCCTCCTGGACGATCCGGTGGACGGTCGGCCGCAGCGCGCGCGGCAGGGTGAGCGTCTCCGGCTCGACGCACAGCCGTACGTCCATGCCCGCGTCCGCCATGGGGCGCACCAGGTGGGCCAGGCCGCCCTCGGTGTCCCTGTCCTGCGGGAAGGTCATGACGGTGGCGTCAATGATGTCGGGGGCGTCGGTGGCGTCGGTGATATCGGTGGCGTCGTCGTCCGCGCGCAGGACACCGAGGAGCCGGTCGAGTTCGGCGAGGGCGTCACGGCCGGTGCGTTCGACGCTCATCAGCAGGTCCCGGGTGCGTTCGGGGTCGGTGTCGAGCACCATGCGTCCCGCACCGGCCTGGACCAGCATGGCGTTCACCGCGTGTCCGACGATGTCGTGCAACTCCCGGGCGATGCGGACCCGTTCGGCGACGACCGTCTCGCGGCGCAGCAACCGCCGCAGCTCCTCCGTCTCCCGGCGGCGGCGGGCGGTGGCGCAGCCCGCCACCCACACCAGCAGCCAGACGAGGACCACCGCGGCCTGGGTCACCCACGGATCGTCCTTCGGCGCGAAGTGGGCCAGCACACCGGGCGGTACGAGAAGCGCGCCGAGCACGGCCCTGCGGGGACTCGCGTACAGGCCCAGCGAATGGACGCCGATGAGGTTCGCGACCGGCGTCAACTGGCCGGGCCCCACCCACAGGGCCTCCACGACGAGCCCCGCCGTACCCACCGCGTACCCGGCGAGCGGGGCGCGGCGCCGGACCGCCAGGCCCCCGGCGATCATCGCGCCGAGGGCCAGGACAAGGGGCGGTGAGGCGTCGGGGTCCTCCCCCGCGCCGAGCCGTACGACGGTCATGGCCACGAACAGCACGGCGGCGGCCGCCACGTCGCCCGGTGGCAACCGCAGCCGCCGGGCCCGGCCCTCCGCCATGCTCCGCCCCACCCCGTCAGCTGATGCAGGATCAAGTCCCTTTCAAACTAACAAGGTTGACGGAGCATGGGGATCGCATCCAGGGGGCGGTACGGGATCAGTAGTTCCCGCGCCTGACCCGGCGGAGCAGGACGACACCGGCCAGCACCGCCACACCGCCGATCATCGCGGGCCACAGCTGCGAGCCGGTCTCGGCGAGGCTGCCCGACGCCGACCCGGACCCCTGCGCGCCGGGCTGCCCGGCGGCCGACGGCACGTTCGCCGCGGGCGTCTGCTCGGGGGCCGCGACCGCGTCGCCGCCGTCCCCGGCGTCGTCCGCGCCCTCGCCGCCCTGGTCGCCCTGGTCCGCCTGGTCGCCGCCGGCGGGGTTGCCGCGCTGGGTCGCCTTCACCGAGCCGAGGACCTGGGGCTCCTTGTCGCCGCCCTGGCCGGCCTGCTCGTCGGCGCCGCCGGGTGCCTGGGCGGTCTCGGAGGGCTCGGCCGTGTTCTCGTCCTGGTCCTGGCCAGCGCCCTCGTCCTGACCGTCGTCCGGCTTCTCCTGTCCCTGGTCCTGGTCCTCACCCTGGTCCTGACCGCCGTCCTGGCCCTGGCCCGGGTCCTGCCCCTGGTCGTCACCCTGGCCGGCGTCGCCGCCCTGGTCACCACCGTTTCCTTGGTCGCCACCGTCGCCCTGGTCACCGTCGCCCTGGCCACCGTCGCCGTCGCCCTGGCCACCGTCGCCCTGGCCGTCGCCGAGGTCGGCCGCGTCGCACTCGCGGCCGTCGTTGATGCAGTCCACCATCGCCCGCATCAGGTCCTCGTCGAAGACATTGATGAAGTCACCGTGGTCGGTGACGGCCTTGTGGAGCTGCTCGGGGAAGGAGTCCACGGCGAACAGCGGCGTCGTGCGGCCGCCGTCCTGGAGGCTCGGGGCGTCGACGTCGTAGACGATGCGCTGGACCAGCTGCGGGATGGCCTTGAAGCCGGCCGCGCAGCTGCCGTCCGCGGCGGCGAAGGCCACGTGCGTACGGTGGTTGGCGCTGTCGATGTTGCGGCCGTCCCAGCAGCTCTGGAACTTGAAGGTGCGCACGACGTCGCTGCCGGAGGGGCAGAGCGGGTACTTGTCCTTCAGCTGCCGGTCCTCGAAGCCGGTGCAGCTCCAGGACGCGTTGGCGTTGGCCGGGCCGTTGACGAAGGCCTTGGCGTCGCCGGTGATGATGCGCAGCAGCCGCGGCATCTCCACGACCTCGCCCCGCGGGCTGCCGACGAAGGTCATGGTGACCTCCTTGGGCGTCACGATCTCACCGGCGTTGCCCTCGATGCCGCCGCCGGGCGAGTTGGCGTCCTGCTCGGCGGTGCCGTTCTGCAGCCGGATCACGGGCCAGAAGTACGACGACCTGTCGCCCTGGTTCTCACAACTGGTGTCGGCGGCGGCGAGGTCCTCGTCGCTGGCGAAGGCGTTGTTGCCCTGGTTGCCGATGTAGTCGTGGAAGTGGTGCGCGCCGTTGGAGACGCCGGGGGCCACGATGACGTTGTCCGAGTTGAACACGCCATTGGCGTTCACGCCGCAGTCGGTGCTGAAGGAGCCGGTGGAGCCGTTCTGGCCGCCGCGGTTCCCGGCGTTCGGCTGGACGGACCTGATGTCGGCGTAGTCCGCGGCCACCGGCCCGTTGCCGGCCTGGCCGCCGTTGCCCTGCTGCCCCTGGCCGCCCTGGTCCTGACCGCCTTGGCCGCCCTGGTTCTGGCCGTCGCCGTTCTGCTCCCCACCGTCCTGCTCACCGCCGTTCTGACCGCCGTCCTGGCCGGCGTCCTGGTTCTCGGCGGGACGCAGTTCGCAGGCGGCGAGGGAGTCGAGTCCCTCGGGGCGGTCCCCGACGCGGTCGATGGCGATCGCGATCCGCTCGATCGTCGCCGCCCGCTTCTCCTTCAGCGGGTTCATGATCGCGTTGTCGGCGAACCCGCTGTCCTGCTGCTGGGCCTGGACGGAGTTCTGCAGCCGCTGGTAGGCCTCGGCTATCTGCTGGTCCAGGGCGGCGAGTTCCTTGTCGACGCCCTCCCGTGCCCCCTCGGGCACCTCCGTCAGCTCGCTGCCGACATCCGGGCAGTCGATCGTGCCGGCGGCGGAGGCGACCCGCTCGACCCAGTCGTCGGGCGAACCGTCCTCGGTGGCCGACGCGTAGACGTTGACGGCCACGAGGCCACCTCCGCCCAAGATCAGCGCGATCGCGGCAGAGGTCGCGCGCCGTGCTCCGGATGGGCGTCTGCGCCTGGTGGTGCGTCCCACGGATAGCTCCTACAACGTCGTGGTCGGGTCCGGACATAAAAAACCCCAGCCTTATACGGAGCCGGACCTCGATGTGTTCAAACGCCTCGCAGATTCACAGAAATCCCACAGGTGGCAGGGCATCACACATGGTCAAAGGGGTAGCAAGCGCTCTCGCGACCGAGCTGCCGAATGCCTCGGCCGGGGCAGCGCACGACCCCCTCTCGCCTCCGGGCGCGGGGCAGTGTAGACATGGGCACATGGTCCGTCTCCTGGGTCGATCTCGCTCTCAATCGACCCGCCGTCCCCAGGGTCGGCCTGCGCAGGGCCGGGACGACCGCGCCCGGCGGGTTCCGCACGGATCGGACGGCGGCCCGAGCCGGGAGCCGGAACACGGCCGGGGCCCGCTCTCGGGGTTGCGGTCGGCGCTGAGCGGGCGCAGTGTCGCCGGGCAGGTGTTCCTGCTGCAGGTCGTGATCGTGCTGGTACTGGTCGTGTCGGCCGTGGTGGCACTGGTCCTCCAGGTGCGGCACGACAGCTCCAGGGAGGCGCACAACCGTTCGCTCGCGGTGGCCGAGACGTTCGCCAACGCGCCGGGCACCCGGGAGGCGCTGAACGCCCCCGATCCGACGGCGGTGCTCCAGCCGCGCGCCGAGGCCGCCCGGGTCCAGTCCGAGGTGGACTTCATCGTCGTGATGAACACCGACGGGATCCGGTACACCCATCCGAAGACCGACCGCATCGGCAAGCAGTTCGTCGGCGCCATCGAACCCGCGCTGAAGGGCGAGTCCTTCACCGAGGAGGTGAACGGCACCCTCGGCCCGCTGGTCCAGGCCGTGGTGCCGGTGAAGGATCCCGACGGCAAGGTGGTGGGCCTGGTGTCGGCCGGGATCACCACCGAGAACGTGGGCGGGGCGGCCGAGCAGCAGCTGCCCCTCGTGCTGGCCGCCGCCGCGGCGGCCCTCGCCCTGGCCACGGCGGGCACGGCGCTCGTCAGCAAACGCCTGCTGCGGCAGACCCACGGGCTCGGCCCGTCCGAGATGACCCGCATGTACGAGCACCACGACGCGGTGCTGCACGCCGTACGGGAGGGCGTGATCATCGTCGGCGGCGGAGGCCGGCTGCTGCTCGCCAACGACGAGGCGCACCGGCTGCTGGACCTCCCCGCGGACGCGGAGGGCCAGGACGTCCACTCCCTGGGTCTCGAGACGCACATGGCGGATCTGCTGGCCTCGGGGCGGGTCGCCAACGACGAGGTGCACCTGGTGGGCGACCGGCTGCTGGCGGTCAACCAGCGGCCCACCGACCTCCAGGGCGAGCCCTCCGGCAGCGTCGCCACGCTTCGCGACTCCACCGAGCTGCGTGCCCTCTCGGGCCGCGCGGAGGCCGCGCGGGAGCGGCTGAAGCTGCTCTACGACGCCGGGGTGGGCGTCGGCACCGGCCTGGACGTGACCCGTACCGCCGAGGAACTGGCGGAGGTGGCGGTCCCCCGGTTCGCGGACTTCGTCACCGTGGACCTGTCCCCGGCCGCGCTCAGCGGCGACGAGCCCGAGACGGCCACCACGCTGCGCCGTACGGCGTGCACCGGGATCCGCAAGGACGCGCCGCTGTACAAGGTGGGCGAGCTGATCGACCTGGTCCCCTCCTCGCCGCAGGCCCGCAGCATCGACAGCGGAACCTCGACCCTCGTGGCCGACCTCAGCCGGGCGACCGGCTGGCAGGCCCAGGACCTCGAACGGTCCGCACAGGTCGTCGAGTACGGCATCCATTCGTTGATCACCGTGCCGTTGCGGGTGGGCCAGCTGGTGCTGGGCGTCGCCAGCTTCTGGCGCTCGGAGAAACCCGAGCCGTTCGACCAGGAGGAGCTGGCGCTCGCCGAGGAACTCGTGGCGCGCGCGGCGGTCTCCATCGACAACGCGCGCCGCTACACCCGCGAGCACACGATGGCCGAGACCCTGCAGCGCAGTCTCCTGCCGCGGAACCTGCCCGAGCAGAGCGCGCTGGAGGTCGCCTACCGCTATCTGCCCGCGCAGGCCGGGGTGGGCGGCGACTGGTTCGACGTGCTGCCGCTGTCGGGCACCCGGGTCGCCGTCGTCGTGGGCGACGTGGTCGGTCACGGTCTGCACGCGGCGGCCACGATGGGACGGCTGCGCACGGCGGTCCACAACTTCACCGCGCTGGACCTGCCGCCCGACGAGATCCTGGGGCTGCTGGACGAGATGGTCAGCCGGATCGACCAGGACGAGGCGGCCCTCGACGGCAACGCCCCGATCACCGGGGCGACCTGCCTGTACGCGATCTACGACCCGGTATCACGGCGTTGCACCGTCGCCCGCGCCGGTCATCCGCCGCTCGCGGTGGCCCGGCCCGACGGCACGGTCGACTTCCCCGACGTGCCGGCCGGTCCGCCGCTCGGTCTGGGCGGGCTGCCCTTCGAGACGGCAGAGCTGGACCTCGCCGAGGGCAGCCGCATCGTGCTGTACACCGACGGTCTCGTCGAGGACCGGGAGCGGGACATCGACGACGGGCTCGAACTGCTGCGCGCCGCCCTGGCGGGGGCCGACGGCTCGCCGCAGGGCAGCTGTGAGGCCGTGCTCGACGCGCTGCCACCGAGCCGGGCGAGCGACGACATCGCGCTGATCGTCGCCCGCACCCGGGCACTGGACTCGGGCCGTGTCGTCGAGTGGGAGGTGCCGGGCGACCCGGCCGCGGTCCGCCGGGCGCGCTCCGAGGCCACCCGGCAGCTGGCCGTCTGGGGCCTGGAGGAGCTGGAGTTCACCACCGAGCTGATCCTCAGCGAGCTGGTGACCAACGCCATCCGGTACGGCGGCGGCCCGATCCGGGTCCGGCTCATCCACGACCGGCAGCTGATCTGCGAGGTCACCGACAGCAGTCACACCTCGCCCCATCTGCGGTACGCCGCCACGACCGACGAGGGCGGCCGGGGCCTGTACCTCATCGCCCAGCTCACCCAGCGCTGGGGCACCCGCTACTCCCCCACCGGCAAGACGATCTGGACCGAACAGGCGCTGCCCTGACGGCCGCCGGACAGCCGCGTCCGGAAGGACCCGGCACCCAACGCACAAGGAGAGACCGGAGCATGCGTACAGGACTGCTCGGAACCGGACCGTGGGCCGAGATGGCCTATGCCCCTGCGCTGAGCGCCCACCAGGAACTGGAGTTCGCGGGGGTGTGGGGCAGGCGCCCGGAGGCGGCCAAGGAACTGGCCGACCGGCACGGCGGGCTGCCGGTGTACGAGGACGTCGACGCCCTGTTCGCGGACGTGGACGCGGTCGCCGTGGCCCTGCCGCCCTCCGTGCAGGCACCGCTCGCGGTGCGCGCGGCGCGGGCGGGCTGTCATCTGCTGCTCGACAAGCCGCTGTCGACCGACGTCGAGCAGGGGCGGGCGGTCGTCGAGGCGGTCGAGGAGAGCGGGGTCGCCTCGGTCGTCTTCTTCACCGCCCGGTTCCAGACCGCGATCGACGCGTGGATCACCGAACAGGCCGCCCGGGAGGGCTGGTTCACGGGTCGCGCGGAGTGGTTCGGGTCGCTGTTCGCCGAGGAGAGCGACAGTCCGTTCGCCAACTCGCCGTGGCGGCGGGAGAAGGGCGGACTGTGGGATGTGGGCCCGCACGCCCTGTCCGTGCTGCTGCCGGTCCTCGGGGACGTGGTGAAGGTGGCCGCCGCCGTGCGGGGGCCCCGGGACACGGTCCATCTGGTGCTCCTGCACACCGGCGGGGCGTCCAGCACGCTCACCCTCAGCCTCACCGCCCCGCCCGCGGCCGCCGGTGCCACGGTCGAGCTGCGCGGCCGGGCCGGGACGGCCGTACTGCCCACGACCGACGAAGGGGTCGTACCGGCTCTGGTGCGGGCGGGGGACGCGCTGCTGGCGGCGGTCCGTAGTGGTCGTCCGCATCCGTGCGACGCCGCGTTCGCGCTGCGCGTGACGGAGCTACTGGCTGCCGCGGAAGGGCAGTTGACCGGCTGACGAGCCCGACTCGGGGCCCCGCGTTCGAGTTTGCGTTCGACGTGTGCCGGACATCGTCCGGTGGCGGGCACGCCTTCGCCTCGCGCGTTTCGGTGAGGAGGTGCCCGTGAGCGTGACGGACGGGGACGCCGCCGGGCCCCCGCGGCGTGGGGCGGCGGCCCGGAAGAAGGACCAGGACGCGCGGACGGTCATGCGGCTGCGCCTGGGGGTCGGGGTCATCGGTGTCCTGCTCCCCCTGGCGCTGCCGGCCGGCAACTGGATCGCGGCGCGGATCGACGGGCGGACCGGTGAGGACTCCTGGCCCGGTTCCATGAGCGGCGCGTACTACACGAGCACCCGTGACGTCTTCGTCGGTGCCCTGTGCGCGCTCGGGATCTTCCTGATCGTCTACCGGTTCGACCGGTTCAACGACATCCTGGGCACCGTCGCCGGCGCCTGTGCCCTGGGCGTCGCCCTCTTCCCCACCGCGCCGGGGTCCGGGGGCGACACGGGACAGCGGACGGTCTCGGTGTTCCACCAGGTCTTCGCGGTCGCCCTGTTGACGGCGATGGCGGCCTTCTGCATCTCCATGTACCGGGCGCCCGGCTTCAAGGACCGGCCGTACGCGCGGCGTCCCTATCTGGTGGCCGGTGTGCTGATCCTCGTCTTCATGGCGCTGGCCGCCGTGGCGGCGGCGACCGAGGTGGGCGACGACTGGACGGTCACACCCCTGTACCTGTGCGAGTGGCTGTCGGTGTGGTCCTTCGGCTTCGCGTGGACGGGGGCGGCGCTGTCCCTCGCCGCGGACATCGACCGGCTGTCGCGGACCCGGGCGGTGGTCGACGCGGTGGCCGGGTGGCTCCGCTCCCTCGGTGGCCTCGGCTCCTCGGTCGGCGGCGGGCTCAGACCCGGGAGCCGGTGAGGAAGCGGTCCAGGGTGGCGGTCAGCTCCGCCGGCTTCTCCACGGGCAGTTCGTGGCCGGCGTCCAGGATCCGCACCTCGGCGTCCTGGCAGGCCTTGGCCATGCGGAGCATCTGGGCGACGGGCAGTTGGATGTCGTGGTAGCCGTGGACGAGGAGGACGGGGGTGCTGATCTCGCCGAGGCGGTCGAGGACGTCGAAGGCGCGCATGGCGCCGTACAGGGTCCGCACGACCTCGCGCGGGGTGGCGGCGGAGGCGCGGATGTACTCCCGGATCTCCTCGCGGGGGTAGCCGGGCGCGAAGGCGCGCTGGATGTTGGCGGCGACGAACAGCTTGAACGGGACGCGGGTGGAGACCGCCATCAGCAGGCCGCGGCCACGACTGTAGGTCATGCGGCCGATGGAGTTGACCAGCACCAGGCGCTCCACCCGCTCGGGGTGGGCGAGGGTGATGGTCTGGCAGATCATGCCGCCCATGGAGTGGCCGATCAGGACGAAGCGCTCGACCTCCAGGTGATCGAGGAGGGCGAGCACGTCTCCGGCCAGCTCCTCGATCGTGCGCACCCCGGCGCCGCCGCTCTCGCCGTGCCCGCGCAGGTCGAGGCGGATCACGCGCCGCTTCGCGGCGAAGTGCGCGACCTGGTGGTCCCAGCGGTGCCGGTCGGCGGTCCAGCCGTGGACGAACACCAGGGGCACGCCGTCGCCTTCGCGGGGGCCCTCGTCGTCGTACGTCAGCGCGGCGCCGTCGACTTCGAGCTGCGGCATGAGGGCCTCCTGAGGTGCGGTCCGGTCCGGTCGATCCGGTTACTGGCCGGTACGGTAGCCGTTGACCCGGCCCGCGTAAATCGTTGCCCAGCACGGTGTACGCGCCGTCCCGCAAGGGTGGGCGATGTCCGGTTCACCGACCGGACCCGCGCTGTACTCCCGCGTGAACACACTGACCACGGGAAACAGGTGACAGACTGGCGCCATGGAAGAACGCGCATTCGGTAGGTCGGGTCAGCACGCGTCCGTGGTCGGTCTCGGCACGTGGCAGCTGGGCGCCGACTGGGGAGACGTCGACGACAAGGAAGCCCTCGCGGTGCTGGAGGCCGCGGCCGAGTCGGGGGTGACCTTCTTCGACACGGCCGACGTCTACGGCGACGGACGCAGTGAGCAGACCATCGCCACGTTCCTGCGGAGCAGGCCCGATCTGCATGTCTTCGTCGCGACGAAGATGGGCCGCCGTGTGGAGCAGATCCCCGAGAACTACGTCCTCGACAACTTCCGGGCCTGGAACGACCGCTCCCGCCGCAACCTCGGCGTGGACCGCCTCGACCTGGTCCAGCTGCACTGCCCGCCCACGCCGGTCTACTCCTCCGACGAGGTGTTCGACGCGCTCGACACCCTGGTCGCGGAGGAGCGCATCGCCGCGTACGGGGTCAGCGTGGAGACCTGCGCGGAGGCGCTGACGGCCATCGCCCGGCCCGGCGTGGCGAGCGTGCAGATCATCCTCAACCCGTTCCGGATGAAGCCGCTCCTCGACGTCCTCCCGGCAGCCGAGAAGGCGGGGGTCGCGATCATCGCGCGCGTTCCGCTGGCCTCGGGGCTGCTGTCCGGCAAGTACACCAAGGACACGGTCTTCGCGGAGAACGACCACCGCACCTACAACCGGCACGGCGAGTCCTTCGACCAGGGCGAGACCTTCTCCGGCGTGGACTACGGCACGGGCGTGGAGGCGGCCGTCGAGTTCGCCGCGCTCGCTCCCGAGGACTTCACCCCGGCCCAGCTGGCGCTGCGCTGGATCATCCAGCTGCCGGGCGTCACGACGGTCATCCCGGGCGCCCGCACGCCCGAGCAGGCCCGCGCCAACGCGTCGGCCGCCGCACTGCCGGAGCTGTCCGGCGAGACGCTCACGGCGATCCGGGAGCTGTACGACCGCCGGATCAAGGAGCAGGTGGAAAGCCGCTGGTAGGACGGCGTGCGGGGGTTGTCCGGCGCGGCACGCCGGACGACCCCCGCGGGCACGTCAGATGCGGCCGCCGGTGAGCCGGGTGATCGGGCCGTGGACGTGGCGGCCGGAGCGGCGGCCCGCCGCGTAGGAGGCGGCGGTCAGGGCGGTGAGGCCCGCGCCCACGCCGGCGGCGACGAGCTTGCGGTGGGCGATCACCGTCATGGCGGTCTTCGCGGTGGCGGCCACCTGGCCGGAGGCCTGCACCACCGCCTGGCGCCCCGCCTCGACACCCTTCACGGCGCTGTGCACGGCACCGTTCGTGCTGTCGGCGGCGCGCTTGGCCGCGTCGGCCGCGCGTCCCGCCCCGTCCTTGGCGGACGACGTCGCGTCGTCCACCTTGATCGCGGCCGTCTTCGCGGACGCGGTGGCGGGTGCGGTCGCCTTGCCGGTGGCGCGACGGGCCTTGGCCGCGGCCGTTTCGGCGGACGCGGAGTTCTCGTTCGGGTCTTTGTTCGGTCGAGTCATGGAAACCGCGTTGCCGTTCACCGCCGCGGCAAACACGTCATGTCAGGGCAGAGAGGCCGGGGAGCGGTCGCAGAGGGGCCACAGAAGGACCGTGACGGTCTCCACCGGCCCTTCCCGGCCCTTCGCCAGGGCCTTCCCCGCCGTCCGGCCATTCCCCCGCATGGCATAAGATCGCTTTATGAGGTCATAGACCCGACCCGCGTACCTGGTTAGGGTCACCTTAGTTTAGGGTTCCCGACGAGACGCTTTTCTTCCGCTCGAAGGGAACCTGAACATGCCCCGCCCTCTGCGGGTAGCCATTGTCGGAGCCGGACCCGCCGGGATCTACGCCGCCGACGCGCTGCTGAAGTCCGACGTCGCCACCGAGCCCGGTGTGTCCATCGACCTCTACGAGCGGATGCCCGCCCCGTTCGGACTGATCCGTTACGGCGTGGCCCCCGACCACCCCCGCATCAAGGGCATCATCACCGCCCTGCACCAGGTGCTCGACAAGCCGCAGATCCGTCTCTTCGGCAACGTCGACTACCCGTCGGACATCAACCTGGACGATCTGCGCGCGTTCTACGACGCCGTGATCTTCTCCACGGGCGCGACGGCCGACCGGGCGCTCGACATCCCCGGTATCGACCTCGACGGCTCCTACGGCGCGGCCGACTTCGTCTCCTGGTACGACGGCCACCCCGACGTCCCGCGCACCTGGCCCCTGGAGGCCGAGAAGGTCGCCGTCCTCGGTGTCGGCAACGTGGCGCTCGACGTGGCCCGGGTGCTCGCCAAGACGGCGGACGAGTTGCTCCCGACCGAGATCCCCGCGAACGTCTACGAGGGTCTCAAGGCCAACAAGGCCCTGGAGATCCACGTCTTCGGCCGCCGCGGCCCGGCGCAGGCGAAGTTCTCCCCGATGGAGCTGCGGGAGCTGGACCACTCCCCCAACATCGAGGTCATCGTCGACCCCGAGGACATCGACTACGACGAGGGCTCCATCGCGACCCGGCGCGGCAACAAGCAGGCCGACATGGTCGCCAAGACCCTGGAGAACTGGGCGATCCGCGACGCCGGCGACCGCCCGCACAAGCTGTTCCTGCACTTCTTCGAGTCGCCCACCGAGATCCTCGGCGAGGACGGCAAGGTCGTCGGCCTGCGCACCGAACGCACCGCCCTGGACGGCACCGGCAACGTCAAGGGCACCGGCGAGTTCAAGGACTGGGACGTCACCGGCGTCTACCGCGCGGTCGGCTACCTCTCGGACAAGCTGCCCAAGCTGCCCTGGGACGTCGACTCGGGCACCGTCCCCGACGCGGGCGGCCGGGTCATCGAGGAGACCGGCGCGCACCTGCAGTCGACGTACGTCACCGGCTGGATCCGGCGCGGTCCGGTGGGCCTCATCGGGCACACCAAGGGCGACGCCAACGAGACCGTCGCCAACCTCCTGGACGACTTCGCGAACGGCCGGCTGCACGAGCCGTCGGCGCCCGCGCCGGAGGCCGTCGACGCGTTCCTCGCGGAGCGGAACGTGCGCTTCACCACGTGGGAGGGCTGGTACAAGCTCGACGCGGCGGAGAAGGCGCTCGGCGAGCCGCAGGGCCGTGAGCGCGTGAAGATCGTCGAACGTGAGGACATGCTGCGCGCCAGTGGCGCGTAGCACTCCGCCGACGGGCTGGGGGGAACTGCGGACCGTGGTCGAGCGCGGGTCGTTCGTGGCCGGTCGCGCAGTTCCCCGCGCCCCGTTTCAGGGGTCCGCGGCCCCATCGACGGGTCCGCGGCCCCTTGAGGCATAAGCTCGGACAATGGCCAAGTACTACGACGTCCACCCCGACAATCCTCAGCCGCGTGCCATCGGGCAGGTGGCCGACACCATTCGTCAGGGTGGGCTGATCGCGTATCCGACGGACTCCTGCTTCGCCCTGGGGTGCCAGCTGGGCAGTCGTGACGGCATCGAGCGGATCCGTACGATCCGGCAGCTCGACGACCGTCACCACTTCACCCTGGTGTGCGAGAACTTCGCGCAGCTGGGCCAGTTCGTGCACGTCGACAACGACGTGTTCCGTGCCGTGAAGGCGTCGACGCCCGGCAGTTACACCTTCATCCTCCCCGCCACGAGGGAGGTGCCCCGCAAGCTTCTGCACCCCAAGAAGAAGACCGTGGGTGTGCGCATCCCCGACCACCGGGTGACCCAGGCCCTGCTCGCGGAGCTGGGTGAACCGCTCGTCTCCAGCACGCTGCTGCTGCCCGACGAGGAGGAGCCGCTGACGCAGGGCTGGGAGATCAAGGAGCGCCTGGACTACCTGGTCGACGCGGTGGTGGATTCCGGGGACTGCGGCACTGAACCGACGACCGTCATCGACTTCTCCAGCGGCGAGGCCGAGATCATCCGCAAGGGCGCGGGCGACACCTCACGGTTCGAGTGAGGTCCGGGCCCCTGTCGGGGCTCAGGTCTGCCGCAGCGGCTCGTACACCTCGGGTCGCAGGCCGAACGTCCAGGCCACGCCCTCTCGGGCCGTGGTCGTGGTGGGCGGCACCCGCAGCCAGTAGGTGCGGCTCGTGCCGTCCGGCTCCGGTGTGGAGTTGACGACCTCCACCATCACCACGTCCTCGTCGCCCGGCAGGGCTATCCGCCAGAGCACTCCCGTCTCGTCGCGGTGCACCGGCTTCGCCCCGGACTCCTCCAGGTAGCGGTCGTAGCCGTAGTACTCCAGCATCACGCGGCGCAGCTCGGCGTTCTCCTCCGCCCGGATCTCCTGCGGGGTCAACCCGCCCAATCGGTCGAGGAATTGAGCCGGGACGGGCAGTCCGCGCCAGGCGTGCAGGGCGAAACCGTCGGAGAAGGCGAGCGCGGGCCCGTCCCCGCGGTCCAGGCGGCCCGCCTCGTCGCGGTGCAGTTCCACGGGCCGTTCGGCGACGACCGCGACATGCTCGTACGGCCACCACCAGCCGGCCGTGCGGGCCACCTCGGCGAGTCCGTCCAGCTCGGGGGCCGCGTCGAGGGCGGCCAGCCAGGCCGCGTCGTGCTGGCCCAGGACCGCGTCCAGGAGCAGCAGCCGGACGCCGGTCTCCTGCTTGCGGTCGCCGGGGGCCAGGGCCTCGACGATTCCGGTACGGACGCGGTCGACGAGGGGCCGGGTGGTCTCCCAGAGGTCGGCGCCGGTCGCCCGCCAGTGGTCGCCCCAGCCGGTGGGGCCCAGCCGGGTGTGCAGCCGGGCGCGGGCGGCGGCGACCGGTCGGTTGCGGACGGCGTCACGGACGCTCGCCCCGGTCGCCGGGAGCGCCTCGCCGTCCTCCGGGGCCGCTCCCGAGAGCAGGCGCAGCGCCGCCAGGGGCGAGCGGGCCCACACGATCCGCTGGGGCTCCGCCAGCCCCGCCCGCCGGTACGCCAGACGCACGCCCGCCTCGGTCCGCGCCCGGTCGCCCGCCCCGGTGGCCGCCGCCACCGCCCGCCAACTCGCCTGTTCCGTCACGCCGTTCCTCCTGGATGTCGATGTCTGTCCACACGGCCGCCGCACGTCACGGCCGCCGTCTCCGCCCCACGGCCTCAGTCGGCGACGATCCGCACCGACCCCGGTACGTACTCGCGCTGACGGATCACGCGGTACCAGCCCTTGGGCAGGGAGATCGCGGCGTGCTCCTCGTGGACGACGCGGGCGCCCTCGGGGACGTGCAGCAGCATCGGCCCGAACACGCCCGCCTCGCGGATCAGACGGCCGGGGCCGACCACGGCGTGCGCGTGACCGGTGACCTCGCCGAGGGCGAGGACGAGCCGGCCGCGCCCGTCGCGCGGCTCCGACGTGGCGTCGAGCGCGGCTTCGGGCACCGCGCTCCGCGCCAACGACACAATGAGGACGTCTCCTTGCCGGTACATGGGTCTCCCTCCCGTCGGGCACTTCCAGTGCCACGAGACGACCGTAGGGGCCGCCACTGACAATCAGCCCGGCACGGCGGTTCGCCGGGGCGAGCGCGGGTGTTCGTCCACAGGACGGGGGGTCCGCCGCACGCGGTGTCAGTGGGACTTGGTAGAACTCCCCTACCCGGCGGCGCTGTGTGCTCCGGGTGCGCGACGGGCGGACCGGGCGGGGACCCGGCCTCCGCTCATGGACATGGAACGAAGGGGCGGGGCGCACATGACCATCGGGAGCCATCTGGAGGAGTTCCACGACCTGCCGGTCCACCGCTTCCCCAAGTCGGTGAAGGACCGGCCGGGCGCCGCCGGTCTGCCCGCGCCCGAGTCGGTGGCCTGGAACATCACCGTGGACTCGTACGACACCGAGGAGGGCTGGGGGGAGGCGTTCGGCCGGTTCCTGGCCTCGGTCGACACCGAGAAGGTGCGGGCGCTGGTGGTGGGCGCCTGGAACGAGGTCTACGACAACGGCCCCGAGAAGATCGTCGAGGCCCTGGTGGCGGCGAAGGACCGGCTGCCCTCGCTGCGCGCGCTGTTCCTCGGCGACATCGTGATGGAGGAGTGCGAGATCTCCTGGATCAACCAGGGTGATGTGAGTCCGCTGCTGAACGCCTTCCCGGAACTGGAGGAGTTCGGGGTGCGGGGCGGCCAGGGGCTCGTCTTCCCGGCGTTGCGGCACGAGCGGCTGCGCTCGCTGACGGTGGAGACCGGCGGTATGCCCGCCGAGGCCGTCCGGGGAGTCGCGGGCAGCGATCTGCCGGCCCTCGTCGAGCTGGACCTGTGGCTCGGCACCTCGGAGTACGGCGGCGACAGTGAGGTGGCCGACCTGGCGCCGATCCTCGCGGGCACCCGGCTCCCGGCCCTCAAGCACCTGCGGCTGCGCAACAGCGAGATGCAGGACGACATCTGCGCGGCCCTGGCCGCCGCCCCGGTGGTGGCCCGCCTCGACGTGCTGGACGTGTCGATGGGCGTCCTCACCGACGACGGCGCGACCGCGCTCCTCACCGGTCAGCCGCTCACCCACCTCAAGACGCTGGACCTGCACCACAACTACCTGAGCGCGGCCGTGCGCGACCGCCTGCGGGACTCGCTGGAGGCCGAGGGGGTCCAGGTCGACGTCGACGCCGACGACGCCGAGTCGGACGAGGAGGAGGACGGCACGGTGTGGCGGTTCGTCGCGGTGGGCGAGTGAGCGCGTAGGGGTACGCGGGCGAAGGGGGGGCGGAGTGTCCGGTCGGAGCAGTGCGGCGGGGATGGGACCCGGCCCGTACAGGTGGGTGGTCGTCGGGAACGGGGAGAACCGGCGGGTCGGGCTGTTCCTCGCGGCGGCGGAGGCGGCCGGCGCCGGGAGGCCCCGCGTCGTCGAGTGGCGGGACGTGCTGCGCGACGGCGGCCACGAGTTCGCCGACGACGAGATCGTCCGGCTGGAATCGCCGGGTGAGAACGCCGAGGTGGACCGGCTGCTGCGCGATCTCGGGGACCCGACACGGGTGGAGGGCTCGGCCACCTGGTACGCCCGTTTCCTGGCCGCCGTGGATTCACTGCGGGGCGGGCTGCGGCTGGACGGTCCGGCGGATCTGGCGGTGCTGTTCGACAAGCGGCTGTGCCACGCCCGGCTCGCCGCGGCCGGGGTCCCGGTGCCGCCGTCGCCCACCTCGGGCGGCACGCTCGCGGTGGGCGGCTGGGACGACGTGCGGGCGGTGATGCGGGAGCACGGCATGCCGCGCGTCTTCGTGAAACCGGCCCACGGCTCCTCCGCGTCCGGTGTGCTGGCGGTCGAGACATCGGCGAGCGGACGGCTGCGGGCCACCACCTCGGTGGAGGTGTCCGCGGACGGCGGGCCGCACGCCCCGCCGCGGCTGCACAACTCCCTGCGGGTGCGGCGCTACGCGGACGAGCGGGAGATCGCCGGCATCGTCGACGCTCTCGCGGCCGACGGGCTGCACATCGAGCGCTGGCTGCCGAAGGCGTCCGCGCAGGGCAGGTCCGCCGATCTCCGGGTGCTGGTGGTGGCGGGCCGGGCCACGCACGCGGTCGTCCGCACCAGCCGTTTCCCGATGACCAATCTCCATCTCGGCGGGGCACGGGGTGATCTGACCTCGGTCGTGGACGCGGCGGGCGACCGCTGGCGGCAGGCACTGGACATCTGCGAGCGGGCCGCCGCCTGCTTCCCGGACACGCTGTGCGTCGGCGTGGACCTGCTCCCGGCGATCGGCTGGCGCCGGTTCACGGTGGGCGAGGTCAACGCGTTCGGCGATCTGCTGCCCCGGCTGACCGGACTGCCGGGCGGCCCGGCGGAAGGTCTCGACACGTACACGGCACAACTCGCGGCGGTGCGGAGCGCGATGCTCGCGGCGCCCGCGCACCACCCCCAGGCAAGGAAAGACCATGCACGCTTCTGACCCGGCCGGCACCACCACGGTCGAGCCGGACATGAACGAGGTGGTGGGCCGCGACGACCTGCTGCTGCTCACTCTCGACACCCTGCGCTACGACGTGGCCGTGCAGCTCGCGGCGGAGGGCCGGCTGCCGAATCTGGCCGCCCGTCTGCCGGGCGGCACCTGGGAGAAGCGGCACGCGCCCGGCAGCTTCACCTACGCCTCGCACCAGGCGATGTTCGCGGGGTTCCTGCCCACCCCGGCGAGGCCCGGACCGCATCCGCGGCTCTTCGCGGGCCGGTTCGCCGGCAGCGAGACCACCGAGGAGCGCACCTTCGTGTTCGACAGTCCCGACCTGGTCTCGGGGCTGGCCGCGCGCGGCTACCGCACGGTGTGCGTGGGCGGTGTCGGCTTCTTCAACAAGCAGGGGGCGCTCGGCAGCGCCCTGCCGGACCTGTTCCAGGAGAGCCACTGGGAGCCGGAGTTCTCCGTGGCCTCACCCACGTCGTTCGAGTCCCAGGTGGCCCGCGCCGAACAGGTCGTGGCCGAACTGCCCGCCGACCGGCGGCTGTTCCTCTTCCTCAACGTCTCAGCGCTGCACCAGCCCAACTGGTTCCACCTGCCGGGCGCCACCCGCGAGGCGGGCGACAGCCCGGCCACGCACGCGGCGGCCCTGGAGTACGTCGACCGGCACGTCGGCCGGCTCTTCGCCGCGATGAGTTCACGGCGCCGCTGCTTCGCCGTCGTCTGCTCCGACCACGGGACCACCTACGGCGAGGACGGGTACACCGGACACCGCCTCGGCCACGAGGCCGTGTGGACCGTCCCCTACAGCCACTTCTTCCTGGAGCCGTCCGCATGACCGTGACCGCGCCCCTGGTCCGCCCCTACCAGCACTACGTCTACGCCTACCCGCACAAGACGGCCTACCGGAAGCTGCCCGGCGCCCCGCTGCTCGCGGACCTGTGGGCCGGTGAGTCCCGGCAGGCACTGTCGCTGTACGCGCACATACCGTTCTGCGAGGTGCGCTGCGGATTCTGCAACCTCTTCACGCGGATCGGCGCGCCCGACGGGCTGACCGGCCGCTATCTCGACGCCCTCGAACGGCAGGCGATCGCGGTGCGGGAGGCGCTCGGGGACGCGGAGCCGGTGCGGTTCGCGAACGCGGCGTTCGGCGGTGGCACCCCGACCTATCTGGAGGCCGCGGAGCTTGAGCGGCTGTGCGACATCGCCGAGCGGCACATGGGCGCGGACCTGCGGGCGATCCCGCTGTCGGTGGAGGCATCCCCGGCCACGGCGACCGCCGACCGGCTCTCGGTGCTCGCCGAGCGGGGCACCACACGGCTGAGCCTCGGCGTGCAGAGCTTCGTGCCGGAGGAGGCGCGTGCGGCCGTACGACCGCAGCGGCGGTCCGACGTGGAGGCGGCGCTGTCCCGGATCCGGGACGCCGCGATACCGATCCTCAACATCGACCTGATCTACGGCATCGACGGGCAGACGGCGGCCAGTTGGCGGCTGTCGCTCGACACGGCCCTCGCCTGGCGGCCTGAGGAGATCTACCTCTATCCGCTGTACGTCCGGCCGCTCACCGGGCTCGGCCGGAACACGGACCCGGTGCTCGCGGACCGCGACTGGGACGAGGCCCGGCTGCGGCGCTACCGCGAGGGCCGCGACCACCTGCTCTCCCACGGCTACGAGCAGGTCTCCATGCGGATGTTCCGCCGTGCGGACGCTCCGCCGCAGGGCCCGGACGACCACGCCTGCCAGACGGACGGCATGATCGGCCTGGGTTGCGGAGCCCGTTCGTACACGTCGAAGGTGCACTACTCCTTCGACTACGCGGTGCACATGAGCCAGATCCGCACGATCATCGACGACTACACCGCCACCGAGGACTTCGGCCGGGCCGTCCACGGTCGGGTGGTCGACGAGGACGAGGCGCGGCGCCGCCATCTGCTGCAGTCGCTGCTCCAGGCGCGAGGGCTGCCGGTGGCGGACTACCGGCGGCGGTTCGGGTCGGACCCGTACGCCGACTTCCCCGTGGAGCTGGACCTGCTGGCCGCGCGCGGCTGGCTCGCGGGGACGGGCCCCGGGCTGCTGCAGCTCTCCGCCGAGGGGCTGGCGCACTCGGACGCCATCGGCCCCGAGTTCTTCTCCCCCGCCGTCCGGGCGGCGATGGCCGCGTACGAGCCGAAGTGACGACGCCGTGGACCTGACGATCCTCTACCGGGGCCCGCTCGCCTCCTGCGACTACGACTGCCCCTACTGCCCGTTCGCCAAGCGCCGCGACTCCACGGACCGGCTGCGGGCCGACCGCGCGGCCCTGGAGCGTTTCACCGCGTGGGCCCGGGAACAGACCGGCGACCGGCTCTCGGTGCTGTTCACGCCGTGGGGCGAGGGGCTGGTGCGGTCCTGGTACCGCAAGGCCCTGGTCGAGCTCTCCCACGAGCCGCACATCGGCCGGGTGGCGATCCAGACGAACCTGAGCTGCCGCACGGAATGGCTGGCGGAGGCCGACCCGGACACGGTGGCCCTGTGGTGCACGTACCACCCCGGGCAGACACCGTACGAGAGGTTCCTCGGCAAGGCGCTCCGGCTGGCCGGTGCGGGGATCCGCTTCAGCGTGGGGATCGTCGGACTGCCGGAGCATCTGGAGCACGCGAGGCGGCTGCGCGGGGAGCTGCCGGAGCAGGTGTATCTGTGGGTGAACGCCGCCGAGGGGCACACCTACACCGACGAGGAGGCGGCGCTCTGGACCGAGTTGGACCCCCTGTTCCCGTTCAGCCGCCACCCGCACCGCTCGGCGGGCCGCGCCTGCCGCACCGGCTCCACGGTCGTGTCAGTGGACGGGGAGGGCACGGTACGACGCTGCCACTTCGTCAGAACCGAACTGGGCAACCTGTACGACGGCTCCTTCCGCACGGCGCTGGCGCCCCGCCCCTGCCCGTTGTCCGTCTGCGACTGCCACATCGGCTACGTCCACCTCGAAACGCTCCCCCTGTACGACGTGTTCGCGGGCGGCGTCCTGGAACGCGTGCCGACGCCGGCGGCGCGAGCAGGAATCCGAAAGCGAGTGGGTCCATGACCTCAGCGCTCAACAGTGGTCCGTGGCTGCGGCGTTACCGGCCCGCGCCCGAGGCGGCCGTACGGCTGCTGTGTCTGCCGCACGCGGGTGGCTCGGCGAGCGCCTACCACCCCATGGCGCTGGCGCTCGCCCCGGACGCCGATGTGCTGGCCGCGCAGTACCCGGGGCGTCAGGACCGCTATGCCGAGCCGCCGTCGGAGAGCGTCCGGGAGCTGGCCGAGCGGATCGTCGAGGCCGTCACCGGCGACGACGACCGGCCGCTCGCCCTCTTCGGGCACAGCATGGGGGCGGTGGTCGCCCACGAGGCGGCACTGGCCCTGGAGGCGGCCGGCCGGGCCCCGGTGCGACTGTTCGTCTCGGGGCGGCGCGCGCCCTCCGCACGCCGGGCGGGCCCCGCGCTGCACCTCGGCAGCGACGCCGAACTGCTCCGGGAGGTGCGCCGGTTGGGCGGCACCGACGGGCAGGTCTTCGAGGACGAGGAGCTGGTGCGGCTGGTGCTGCCCGCGCTGCGCGGCGACCACAAGGCGCTGGAGACGTACGAACCGCGCCCGGGCGACCGGCTGACCTGCCCGGTCACCGTCCTCACCGGCGACGCCGACCCGGTGACTCCGGTGGCGGACGCGCGGGCCTGGAGCGGCCACACCGACGGACCGACCGAGCTGTGCGTGTTCCCCGGCGGTCACTTCTACCTCAACGACCGGCCGCGGGAGGTCGTCGACGTCGTACGACGCCACCTGGGGCTGTAGGCCGGAGGGCGGGGCGAGCGCTCACACCCGCCAGCTGTACCGCCGTTCCGGGCGCCCGGCCACGCCGTAGCGCAGGGAGACGTCCGCGCTGCCGGTGCCGTGGAAGTACTCCAGGTAGCGGCGGGCGCTGACCCGGGAGATGCCGGTGAGGGTGGCGCACTCGGTCGCGGAGAGGGTGCCGTCGGCGGCGCGCAGGGTGGCCTCGATCAGCTCGGCGGTCTCCACGCTCATGCCCTTGGGCAGGGCCCCGGCCGTCGACGCCGGCGCGGTGGCTCCGGCGAGGACCCGGTCGACATCGGCCTGGCCGCGGACGACGGTGGTGAGCAGCCGGCCGCGCTGGGCGGCGTACCGCTGGAGCCGGGAGCGCAGTTCCTCGAACTCGAAGGGCTTGAGGAGGTAGTCGACGACGCCGTGGCGGACCGCGCCGCGCACGCTGTCGGCCTCCCGGGCGGCGCTGATGACCATGACGTCGCAGTCGTGTCCGGCGGTGCGCAGCCGGGGTATGACGTCGAGGCCGAAGCCGTCGGGGAGGTAGAGGTCGAGGAGGACCAGGTCGGGGCGGAGTTCGTCGACGGCGGCGACGGCCTGTTCGCCGGTGCTGGCGACGCCGACCACGTGGAACGGCTCGACGCGTTCGACGAAGGTGCGGTGGACCCGGGCCACCATGAAGTCGTCGTCGACCACGAGCACGTCGATGGTGCCGGGCGGGCCGCTCGAACCGGACGGTCTGCTCGTGCCGGTCATGGTGTCGCTCGTACCGGACGGTCTGCTCGTGCCGGTCATGGTGTCGCTCCTTCCGCCACCGCGTCGGCGAGGTGGCTGACGGTCATACGGGCGGTGAACATGGCCCCGTCGGGGGTGTTGGTCACCGAGATCTCACCGCCGTGTCGTTCGCAGACCAGGCGGGTGAGGGCCAGGCCGATACCGCGTTCGCCTTCCCGCGCGGCCTTGGTGGTGAAACCGTGGGAGAAGACCTCACGGGCGAGTTCGGGAGCCACCCCGGGGCCCGAGTCGCGGACGACGATCTCCACGCTGGAGGCGTCCTGGCGCAGTTCCACCTCGACCCAGGCCTCGCGCGCGTCGGCGCCGGCCCAGCGGTCGGGGTCCTCGGGGGCGGTGGGGGCGGCGGCCGCGTCCACGGCGTTGTCGACGAGGTTGCCGACGACGGTCGCCACGTCGGCGGCGTCCTCGGGGGCGAGCCGGTCGAGGTTGGTGGCGTCCGAGATCCGCAGGGTGACCCGGCGTTCGGCGGCCAGCGAGGTCTTGGCCGTGAGCAGGGCGGCGACGGCGGTGTCACGGACGCGACGGCTGAGGGTGACGTCCAGGGAGTGGCGGTGCCGGCTCAGCGCCCGGATGTAGTGCACGACCTCGTCCTGCTCGCCGATCTGGATGAGCCCGGAGATGGTGTGCAGCTGGTTGGCGAACTCGTGGGCCTGGGCGCGCAGCAGCTCGGAGGAGCTGCGAAAGGAGCCGATCTCGCGTTCGAGGCGGGCCAGCTCGGTGCGGTCCCGGAGGGTGGTGACGGAGCCGAGGTGGCGGCCGTCCTTGGTGACGGTCATCCGGTTCATCACCAGGACCCGGCCGCGCCTGATCACGACCTCGTCGCGCTGGTGGGGTGCCTCTTCCTGGGCCCCGGCGAGGACGTCCCGCAGCCGCCCCTCGACGCCGAGGTCGGCGAGGCTCTTGCCGACGCAGTCCTCCGGCAGGTCCAGCAGGCGTCGGCCCATCTCGTTGACGAGGGTGAGCCGGTGGTGGGGGTCGAGGGCGATCACGCCCTCGGCGATGCCGTAGAGCATGGCCTCGCGGTGTTCGGCGAGGCCGGCGATCTCCTGCGGCTCCAGGCCGAGCGTCTGCCGTTTGACCCGCCGGGCGAGCAGCCAGGAGCCGACCAGGCCGAGGCCGCTGGCGATACCGAGGTAGGCGAGGAGGTAGGAGGAGGCACCGCTGAGGCGCTGCCACACCGTCGGGGAGGCCTCGCCGATCATGACCGTGCCCAGCAGCAGGCCGAGGTTGTCGTTGGTCGTCGCGCCGAGCACGGGCACCTGGGCCACGAGCTCGCGGCTGCCGTCCAGGGTCAGTGAGCCGGACCAGCCGCGGCCCGCGACGGCGCCCTCGCCCACCGGCAGCGGGTCGCCGATCGCCGTGGGGTCGGTGGAGCTGACGATCCGGCCGTCGGCGTCGGCGACGGTGACGGAGGTGACCCCGGACTGGGTCTGGGTGGAGTTCACCAGGGGCGCCAGCGCCTCGTGCGCGACGGGCCGTGCGAGGCGGTCCCGGACCAGCGGGTTGGCGGCGAGCTGCTCGGCGAGCGCGGTGACCCGGCGGCCCTCGACCCGGTTGAAGGTGGCCGCCGACTGAGTGAGCGAGACCGCCGCGACCGCCAGCAGCACCACCACGACGATGGCGAGCTGGAGGACCAGCATCTCGCCTGCGAGGGTATGGCGACGGAACACCACGACGGACTCTTCTCTCTGCCGACGCCGTCCCGGGCGCCGCTCATCTCTGTACCGGACGCCGCGTCGGGCGCCTCGCTCCTGTCTGCGTCGACGCCGCGTCCGGCGTTTCGCTCTTCCCGGTCCGGCACCACGCCGGGCGGTCCGCGGCTCGGGCGCCGCCCTGTGCGGTGGGTCGCCCAATCATGGCGCCCGCGTGCGATCCGGGAAAGGGAGGTGTGGGGGACGTGCCCATAAGGTGACAGGGGCCGTGACCACTACGACCACAACCTCCGTTGCTTTCGCAAGGGTGCCAGGCCCCTCCCACGCGGGCACGATGTGGCCCAGGTCACCCTCCCCCCTCGACCCGACCGACAGGTGGTGGCATTCGTGCGACTGCGCATCCCGCTCGCCCTGCTCGGGGCGGCCGTGCTCGTGCTCGTGGGACCGCCCCTGCTGTCCACCGGCGACGACAGCGAGACCGGCACCCAGATCCCCGGCCTGCGCTTCATGGTGCCGAACACACCGGGCGGCGGCTACGACATCACGGCACGGACGGCCGCGAAGAACGCCGAGGACGCCGGGCTCACCCACAACATCGAGGTGTTCAACCTGCCGGGCGCCGGTGGCACGGTCGGCCTGAGCCGGCTGGTGAGCGAGCACGGCAACGGCCGGCTCGCGATGTCGATGGGGCTCGGTGTCGTCGGCGCCGTCCGCTCCAACGACGCGCCGAAGACCCTCGCCGACACCACCCCGATCGCCCGCCTCACCGAGGAGCAGGACGTCGTGGTGGTCGCCAAGGACTCCCCGTACAAGACGATCGACGACCTCGTCGGGGCCTGGAAGGACGACCCGGGCAAGCTGCCGGTGGGCGGCGGTTCGGCACCGGGCGGGCCCGACCACCTGGCACCGATGCTGATGGCACAGGCCGCCGGGATCGCGCCGAAGGACGTCAACTACATCCCCTTCGACGGCGGCGGTGAGCTGCTCGCCTCGATCCTCGGCGACAAGGTCGCCTTCGGGGTGTCCGGCGTCGGCGAGTACCTGGACCAGATCAAGGCGGGCGAGCTGCGGCTGCTCGCGGTGACCGGCCCGGAACGCGTGCGCGGGCTGGACGCGCCGACCCTCCAGGAGGCCGGCTACGACGTCAACTTCACCAACTGGCGCGGCATCGTCGCCCCGCCCGGCCTCACCGACGCCGAGCGCGACAAGCTCACCCGGCTGATCGAGGAACTGCACGACTCGCCGGAGTGGAGGCAGTCCATGAAGCAGAACGGCTGGGACGACGCGTTCCTCACCGGCGACGCGTTCGGCGACTTCCTGGACGCCCAGGACAGGCGCGTGGTGTCGGTGCTGAAGGAGCTGGGACTGTGACGACGCGGACGGACACCACCACCGGTACTGCCCCGACACCCGCCGACGAGCGCCGCTCCTGGCTGCGCGACCACTCCGAGCTCGGCGTCTGCGTGCTGCTGCTGGCGCTCGGCGTCCTCGTCCTGACCGACGCGCTCACCATGGACGTCGACATCGCCCAGCGCGGTCCCGTCGGGCCGCGGACCGTGCCGATCGTGGTCGGCGGCGGTCTCCTGCTGATCGCCGCGCTGCTCGCGGTGGACGTGCTGCGCGGCGGGCGGGGCCAGGCCGAGGGCGGCGAGGACATCGACCTGTCCGAGCCCGCCGACTGGCGCACGGTGCTGCTGCTGGCCGGGGTGTTCCTCGGCGCGGCGGTCCTGATCGAGCCGCTGGGCTTCCCCATATCCGGCGCCCTGCTGTTCTGGGGCGCCGCGTACGCCCTCGGCAGCCGCCACCTGGACCGTGATCCGCTCATCGCGGCCGTCATCTCCCTGGTCACGTACGCCGTGTTCGACAAGCTGCTCGGGGTGCCGCTGCCCGGTGGTCCACTGATGGGAGTGCTGTGACATGGACGCCTTCAGCTCCCTCCTCGACGGCTTCGGTACGGCCCTGACACCGATCAACCTGCTGTGGGCCGCGATCGGTGTCCTGCTGGGCACCGCGATCGGTGTCCTGCCGGGGATCGGGCCCGCCATGGCGGTGGCGCTGCTGCTGCCGGTGACGTACGGACTGAACCCGGTCGGCGCGTTCATCATGTTCGCGGGCATCTACTACGGGGCGATGTTCGGCGGTTCCACCACCTCGATCCTCCTCAACACGCCCGGGGAGAGCGCGGCCGTGGTCGCCGCCATGGAGGGCAACCCCATGGCCAAGTCGGGGCGCGGTGCGCAGGCGCTGGCGGCGGCGGCCATCGGGCACTTCGCGGGCGGCATGGTCGGCACGGTCCTGCTGGTGGCCCTGGCGCCGAAGGTCGCGGAGCTGGCCGTGGACATCGGCGCCCCGGACTACTTCGCGATCATGGTGCTGGCGTTCATCGCGGTGACGTCCGTGCTGGGCTCGTCCCGTATCCGGGGCCTCGCCTCCCTGCTGATCGGCCTGACGATCGGTCTGGTGGGCCTGGACGGGATGACCGGCCAGCAACGCCTGACCTTCGGCTCGCTCCAGCTCGCCGACGGTGTGGACGTGGTGATCGTCGCGGTGGGGCTGTTCGCCATCGGGGAGGCCCTGTGGGTGGCGGCGCATCTGCGGCGCAGTGCGCCGGAACCCATCCCGGTGGGCCGGCCGTGGCTCGGCCGCTCCGATGTGCGGCGGACCTGGAAGTCCTGGGTGCGGGGCCCGTTCATCGGCTTCCCGTTCGGCGCGATCCCGGCGGGCGGCGCGGAGATCCCCACCTTCCTGTCGTACGTCACCGAGAAACGGCTGTCGAAGCACAAGGACGAGTGGGGCAAGGGCGCCATCGAGGGCGTCGCCGGCCCGGAGTCGGCGGCGTCGGCCTCGGCGGCGGGCACCCTCGTCTCCATGCTGACCCTCGGGCTGCCCACCACGGCGGTCGCGGCGGTCATGCTCGCGGCGTTCCAGCAGTACGGCATCCAGCCGGGCCCGCTGCTGTTCGAACGGGAGCCGGAGCTGGTGTGGGGCCTGATCGCCTCGCTCTTCGTCGGCATGGTCCTGCTGCTCGCCCTCAACCTGCCGCTGGCCCCGCTGTGGGCGAAGCTGCTGCGCATCCCACGGCCGTACCTCTACGCGGGGATCCTGTTCTTCGCGGCCGTCGGCGCGTACGCGGTCGGCGGTGAGGTGATCGACCTGGTGATCCTGCTGGTCATCGGCCTGATCGGCTTCGGCATGCGCCGCTACGGTCTGCCGGTGCTGCCCGCCGTCATCGGCGTGATCCTCGGCCCGGGCGCCGAGCAGCAGCTGCGCCGGGCCCTGCAGATCAGCGACGGCAGCGTCACCGGCCTGGTGAACACGCCGTTCTCGGTGACGGTGTACGTGATCATCGCCGTACTGCTGGCCTGGCCGCTGCTGAAGCGGCTGGTCACGCGGAGGCGCGGTGCCGAGGTCGGGTGACCGGCGGTCGGGCGCTCAGCCCGCGCCCCGCTCCGCCTCCTCGTGCAGGAAGGCGCTGATCTGGCCCGCGAGGTCCGCGCGGCCCGGGCCGCCCGCCGGGTCGAGGAGGTCCTCGTCGACGCCGATGCCGCCGGACCACAGGTACCGCTCGGTCCACTCCTCGTCCGCGCGCAGCTGGACCTGGATGTCGAACTGGGTGAGCTGGGCCTCGGGGGCGGCGGCGTACAGGACGGAGGTGGCGCGGCGCAGCGGGTACAGGTCGAAGCCCTCGATGAACCGGGAGTTGCGCCAGTCGAGGAAGGCGCTCTCCCCGTCGGGGCCGGTGCGGATGTCGAGCTGGCCGTCCTCCAGGTGCAGGCCGACGTGGTCGCTGCCGCGGTTCTCCACGGTCACCCGGAACCGGAAGTACGTGAGGCCCTCGGCGGCGTCGTCGCGTCCCCGTGGGGGTTCCGCGCACTCCACTCCGTGGACGCGCACACGCAGGCCGGCCAGATCGCCGTCGTACTCCTGCCAGTCCCCGATCACGTTGGGCTCGCGCACCGTCCACCTCTCCACATCGGCGGGACACCTCCCGCGTTCGCGCGCACCACAGTGCCACACCCGTCGGACGTCCGGGTCCGGGGCATCACCGCCGGTCAGAGGTGATCAAGGCGTGGGCAGCGACGATTCCCGCGAGGGCCCCACGACGCAGGTCGGCCACGTGCCGCACATCACGTTCACGGCCCACCGTGCGGATGCGTGGAGGCCGACTTGCCGATTCCCCGCGCGGGCTTCGGCGCCGTACGCTACGTTCGATCACCGCCGGTTGGCGCACCGTCGGCGAGGTCGTGTGCAGGGAAGGTTCTGAGCGTCGCATGGGCAACTTCGGCATCCCTCCGTCGACGGGCCCGGTCATGACCGGAGGGCTGGCCGATTCGCTGTTCGAGACGGCGCACCGTGATCCCGCGCTGCCTCAGCTCGCGCGCCGGGACAGCGCCTCCCCCGACACCTGGACACGGGTGAGCGCGGCCGAGGCACGGGACGAAGTGGCCGATCTGGCCAAGGGGTTGATCGCGTCCGGGATCCGGCAGGGCGACCGGGTGGCCATGATGGCGCGGACCCGGTACGAGTGGACGGTGCTCGCCGTCGCGCTGTGGGCCGTGGGCGCCGAGATCGTGCCGGTCTGTCCGACGTCGTCGCGCGACCAGATCGAGTGGATCCTGCGGGACGCGGCCTGTGTCGGCGTGGTCGTCGAGGACGAGTTGGGAGTGATGACCGTCGGCTCGGTGTGCGCCAAGCTGCCGCTGCTGCGGTACGTCTGGCAGCTGGACGCCGAGTCCCTGCCGCAGTTGGTCGCGGCGGGCCGGGACGTACCGGACGCGACGGTGGACTCGCTGCGCCGTATCGTCATGCCGGACTCGACCGCCGTCATCGCGTACACCTCCGGCACGACCGGCCGGCCCCGGGGCTGCGCGCTCTCCCACCGCAGCCTCGCCAGTCCCTGCGACGCGCTGCTCGCCGGCTGGCGGCATACGGCGGCGGCGCCCGGTGAACAGCCCGCGATCCTGGCCTTCCTGCCGTTCTCGCACGTCTACGGGCTGATGATCCAGGGGATGTGTCTGCGCGGCGGGCTGCTCCTCGGGCACGAGCCGGAGTTCAACGAGGAGGCGCTGTCCGCCGCGCTGCGCTCGTTCCGGCCGACGTTCCTCTACGGTGTCCCGTATCTCTTCGAGCGGATCCACAAGAACTTCCTGCGTGAGGCCCAACAGGCGGGCCGGGGAACGCTGTTCGAACGCGCGGTGCGCACGGCGCAGGACTACGCCTTCGCCGTCGAGCGGCAGCGGCTGGGCACGGGTCCCGGGCCCGCGATGGATCTCAGGCTGCAACACGCCTTCTACGAGAAGACGGTGTACCGCAAACTGCGCGCGACGCTGGGCGGCCGGGTGCGCGGCGGCTGTTCGGGCGGCTCTCCCCTCAACCGCGACCTGACGCTGTTCTACGCGGGTATCGGCATCCTCGTGCACGACGGGTACGGCCTGACCGAGACCGCCGGGGGCATCACCGCCCAGCCGGTGGGCCGGGAGAAGTTCGGCACCGTGGGCCGTCCGCTGCCGGGCACGGAGATCCGGGTGGCGCGGGACGGGGAGATCCTGGTCAACGGACCCTCGGTGTTCCAGGGGTACGTCAACGACGCGGCGGGCACCCGGGCCGCGCTCCAGGACGGCTGGCTGGCCACGGGGGACATCGGGCGGCTGGACTCCGAGGGCTATCTGTCGATCACCGGCCGCAAGAAGGAGATCATCATCACCAGCGGGGGCAAGGGGGTGGCCCCCGCGCCGCTGGAGGAGCAGTTGCGGACGCATCCGCTGATCCACCAGGCGGTCGTCGTCGGCGACAACCGGCCCTGTGTGGGCGCCCTGCTCACGCTGGACCCGGAGTTCCTCGCGCACTGGCGGGGGTCGTTGTCCGCGCCGGGTGAGTTGCTGGGCCGGGAGGCGCGGGAGGAGAACGCGCTGCGGCAGGAGGTGCTGCGGGCGATCGCCGCGGCCAACAGCACGGTGTCGCGCTCGGAGTCGATCCGTGTCTACCGCATCCTGCCCGAGCCGTTCGACCTCGCCAACGGGATGCTGACGCCGTCGATGAAGCTGCGCCGGGACACCATCGTGCGGCGGTACGAGGCCGAGATCGAGGCGATGTACGCGACCTCGGCGCGCACCGCCCGTCGCACCCTCTCGGAGGAGTTCGCGGGCTGGGACGACTCGGACCCGGACGACGTGTTCCGCCGCGGCCGGCACTGACCGAAACGACCGGACACCCGAACGTCCGACCACGGGTCGGGCCGCTGTTGACGAAACGGTCCCTGGGATGCGGAGATGCTCCGGGTGGCAGGCGGGAGACCGCCCCGCCCGGCCGCACTCCGCACCACCGTGACACGAAGGCAGAGGACCGAGACCCATGGCACTGCAGATCAGCGCCACCAACCCCGAACACCCCGCGCTGTTGCTCGAACTGCCGTGGCACCTGCCGCTGGAGGAGTGGCCCGAACACCACCTCGTGCCGCTCCCCCGCGGTATCTCCCGGCACGTGGTGCGCTACGCCCGCGCGGGCGACGAGGTCGTCGCCGTCAAGGAACTCGCCGAGCGGCCCGCACTGCGCGAGTACGAACTGCTGCGCGACCTCGACCGGATCGGCATCCCCGCGGTGGATGCGCTCGGGGTCGTCACCGGCCGTCTCGACGAGGCGGGCGAGCCGCTGGAGCCGGTGCTGATCACCCGGCACCTGGGCGGTTCGATGCCGTACCGCTCGATGTTCGAGACGACCATGCGCCCGGCCACCATGCACCGGCTGATGGACGCCCTCGCCGTCCTGCTGGTGCGGCTGCACCTGGCCGGGTTCGCGTGGGGCGACTGCTCGCTGTCCAACACGCTGTTCCGGCGGGACGCGGGCGCGTACGCGGCGTACCTGGTGGACGCCGAGACGGGCGATCTGCACGCGCGGCTGAGCACCGGGCAGCGGGAGTACGACCTCGATCTGGCCCGGGTCAACATCAGCGGCGAGCTGCTGGACCTGGAGGCGTCCGGGGCACTGCACCCGTCGGTGGACCCGATCGACTTCGGCAACGAGATCTGCTCCCGCTACCACCGGCTCTGGGAGGAGCTGACCCGCAGGTCGGTGTACCCGGCCGGGAAGTACCACTACATCGAGCGCCGGATCCGCCGTCTCAACGACCTCGGTTTCGACGTCGCCGAGATGCAGATCGAGCACGCCGACAACGGCGACACGGTGACCTTCGTGCCCAAGGTCGTCGACGCGGGCCACCACCAGCGGCAGCTGCTGCGGCTGACCGGTCTGGACACCGAGGAGAACCAGGCCCGGCGCCTGCTGACCGACCTGGAGAGCTGGATGGCCACCCAGGACGACTACGCCCCGGGCGACCCCCTCGGCGCCCGCCCCGAGGTGCTGGCCCACCGCTGGGTGCGGGAGGTGTTCCGGCCGACCGTGCGGGCCGTCCCGCTCGAACTGCGCGGCTCGATGGACCCGGCGGAGATCTACCACCAGCTCCTCGAACACCGCTGGTACCTGTCCGAGCGGGCCCAGCACGACATCGGTCTGGACACGGCGGTGCAGGACTACATCGACAACGTCCTGCCGCAGACCCTGGCGCAGCTGCCGCCGAAGGTGGACGACGTCACCGCCGACTGAGCCGACGGGCGCCCGGGGCCGGTGGCCCCGGCCGCCGGTCGCCGGCGCGGGTCACCTGTGGGGGACGACCGCCACCGGGCAGTGCGCGTGGTGCAGGACGCCGTGGGCGACCGAGCCGATGCGGGCACCGACGGCCGTACGGCGGGCGCGGCGCCCGACGACCACCAGCTGGGCCCGCTGGGCCACGGACAGCAGCACCTGCCCGGCGCTGCCCATCTCGACGTGCTGGGTGACCCGCACCCCGGGGAACCGCTCCTGCCACGGCTCCAGCGCGGCGGCCAGCGCCTTCTTCTCGTACGGCTCCAGCCCGCCGGCCTCGTCGAGGAGCTTCAGCGAGCCGGGGCTGTACGCGTACAGCGGGGGCAGCGTCCACGCACGCACCGCGCGCAGGGACGCCCCGCGCGCGGCGGCCGTCTCGAACGCGAACCGCAGCGTGTCGGCGCTGTCCTCCGGCGTGCCCTGCTGGCCGACGACGACCTCGCGTCCGGCGGCCTCGGCGCTCGGGCTGTCCTCGGCGCGCACCAGCACGACGGGACGCGGTGACTCGACGATCACCTGCTGTCCCACGGAGCCCAGCAGGAAGCCGACCACCGCGCCGTGCCCGCGCGAGCCCAGCACCAGGGTCTCGGCGTGCTCGGCGGCGGCGACCAGCGTCTCGACCGGCGGGCCCTCCACCAGGTCCGTGGTCACCTCCAGCTCCGGGTGCCGCTCGGCGACCTCCCGCGCGGCCTCGGCGAGGGCCTCCTCGGCCCACCGTGCCTGTCCGTCCCGGTCCACGGTGATCGCCTCGTGCGGCTCCCACCGCCACGCGTGCACCACCCGCAGCGCCAGGCCCCGGCGTACGGCCTCCCGGCCGGCCCACGCCAGTGCGGCGAGGCTCTCGGGGGTACCGTCCACTGCGGCGGTGATCGGGCGCGTCGTCATCGGCCACCTCTCGGTCGTCACATGGCTGACGGACCCAGTCTTCACTACGCTCATCGCATGACCTTGCAGTGGGAGCAGGTGCTGGTGGACGCGGCCGATCCGGCGGCGCTGGGCCGCTGGTGGGCGGAGGCGCTCGGGTGGGTGGCGGTCGACGAGTCCCCCGACGAGTACGAGATCCGTCCGGCCCCGGACCGTCTGCCCGGCCTCCTGTTCGGGCGCGCCCCGGACCCGAAGAACGGCAAGAACCGCCTCCACCTGGATTTCCGCCCCGACGACCAGGAGGCCGAGGTCACCCGCCTCCTCGCCCTCGGGGCCCGGCACGCGGACATCGGGCAGACCGGTGACGAGCCCTGGGTCGTGCTCCAGGACCCGGAGGGCAACGAGTTCTGCGTGCTGGCCCCGCCCCGGACCTGACGGCGCCCTCGCGTCCCGGACCGTGGCTGCCCGGAAACCGCGCGCAGCGGCAGGGTCGAACATACGATGGGCCCGTTGGTCTCGGGGTGGAGGAGTATGACTCAGGCTGTCGGTCCGGCGCGGAACGTGATCCTCACGGTGGATGACGATCCCGGGGTCTCCCGTGCGGTGGCGAGGGATCTGCGCCGCAGGTACGGCGAGTCGTACCGGATCGTGCGGGCCGAGTCCGGGCAGGCCGCGCTGGAGGCCCTCAGGGAGCTGAAGCTGCGCGGCGACCAGGTGGCGGTGATCCTGGCCGACTACCGCATGCCGGAGATGAACGGCATCGAGTTCCTGGAGCAGGCCCTGGACGTCTATCCGGGGGCGCGGCGGGTCCTGCTCACCGCGTACGCCGACACCGGCGCGGCGATCGACGCGATCAACGTCATCGACCTGGACCACTATCTGCTGAAGCCCTGGGACCCGCCGGAGGAGAAGCTCTATCCGGTCCTGGACGACCTGCTCCAGGCCTGGCGGGCCGCCGACCGTACCTGTGCGGGGACGACGAAGGTGGTCGGGCACCGGTGGTCGGCGCGGTCGTCGGGGGTACGGGAGTTCCTCGCGCGCAACCAGGTGCCGTACCGCTGGTTCTCGTCGGACGAGCCGGAGGGACGGCGGCTGCTCGCGGCGGCAGGGGCCGACGGCACGCGGCTGCCGCTGGTCGTCACCCCGGACGGTACGCCGCTGGTGGCGCCTGAGGACCCGGAGCTGGCGGAGAAGGTGGGGCTGGCGACCACACCGGCCCAGGAGTTCTACGACCTGGTCGTCATCGGCGGCGGACCCGCCGGGCTCGGCGCCGCCGTGTACGGCGCCTCGGAGGGACTGCGGACGCTCCTCGTCGAGCGGTCGGCCACGGGCGGTCAGGCGGGCCAGAGCTCACGGATCGAGAACTACCTCGGGTTCCCCGACGGGGTGTCCGGCGGTCAGCTCACCGGCCGGGCGCGCCGTCAGGCCACCAAGTTCGGCGCGGAGATCCTCACGGCCCGTGAGGTGAGCGGTCTGGAGGTGAACGGGGCGGCGCGGACCGTCCGGTTCTCCGACGGCTCGGCGGTCGCCGCGCACAGCGTGATCCTCGCGACCGGCGTGTCGTACCGCCAGCTCGCCGCGCCGGGCTGCGCGGACCTCACCGGCTGCGGGGTGTTCTACGGTTCCGCCCTGACCGAGGCGGCCGGCTGCCAGGGGCACGACGTGTACATCGTGGGCGGCGCCAACTCGGCCGGGCAGGCGGCGATGTACCTGTCCCGGGGCGCCAAGTCGGTCACCCTCCTCGTCCGCGGCGAGTCGCTGACCGCGTCCATGTCGCACTATCTGATCCAGCAGCTCGCCGAGGCCCCTAACGTCTTCGTGCGGCCCGGCACGATCGTGGAGGCGGCGCACGGCACCAACCAGCTGGAGCAGCTGACGCTGAAGGACGTGGCGAGCGGGCGTGAGGAACTCGTCGACGCGCAGTGGCTGTTCGTGTTCATCGGCGCCGAGCCGCACACCGACTGGCTGGAGGGGACCGTGCTGCGTGACGAGCGCGGGTTCATCGTGGCCGGGCCGGACATGACCCCGGACGGGGGCCCGCCGGCGGGCTGGGAGCTGGACCGGCCGCCGTACCACCTGGAGACCAACGTGCCCGGGGTGTTCGTCGCCGGGGACGCGCGGTCGGAGTCCGCGAAGCGGGTCGCGTCCGCCGTGGGAGAGGGAGCGATGGCCGTGATGCTGGTGCACAGGTATCTGGAGCAGTCATGACATCCGTCGGGGTGTCGTCGTGAGCGGGCAGCCGTCGCCGTGCGACCGGGCCGAGCTGGGGCGTCTGTTCCTGTTCGAGAAGCTGGACGACGCGCAGTTGGACCGGCTGTGCCGCGAGGGCCGGGTGGAGCGGTTCGAGCCGGGTCACGTCTACCGGGAGGGCGAGCCGGCCACCTGCTTCTTCGTGCTCCTGGAGGGCACGGTGGTGCTGTCGCGGCAGGTCGGCGACGACGACGTGGAGGTCAGCCGCAGCTCCCAGGTCGGGGTGTACGCGGGCGCCTTCCAGGCGTATCTCGGCGACCAGGCGGACCAGGCCCGTTACAAGGGCTCCATGCGGGTCACCGTCCCCTCGCGCTTCTACATCCTGCCCGCGGCGGCCTTCGCCCAGATCATGCGCGACTGGTTCCCCATGGCGGTCCACCTCCTGGAGGGCCTGTTCTTCGGGAGCCAGAACACCCAGCGGACCATCAACCAGCGGGAACGGCTGCTGGCGCTGGGCTCGTTGTCGGCCGGGCTGACGCACGAGCTGAACAACCCGGCCGCGGCGGCCGTCCGGGCGACCTCGGCCCTGCGGGAGCGGGTGGCCGGGATGCGGCACAAGCTCGGGGTGATCGCCGCGGGCCCGTACAAGCGGGCGATGCTGGAGTCGCTGGTCGATCTGCAGGAGCGGACGGCCGAGCAGGTCGCGAAGGCGACGCCGCTCAGTCCGCTGGAGGCCTCCGACCGGGAGGACGAGCTGACGGACTGGCTCGACGACCACGGGATCGCGGGCGGCTGGCAGCTCGCGCCGAACTTCGTGCAGGCCGGACTCGACACCGCGTGGCTGGACCAGGTCGCGGAGGCCGTGGACGAGCACACCCTCGAAGGGGCGGTGCGCTGGCTCAACTACACCGTCGAGACCGAGCTGTTGATGAACGAGATCGAGGACTCCACGACCCGTGTCACCCAGCTCGTCGACGCGGCGAAGCAGTACTCGCAGCTCGACCGCGCGCCCTACCAGAACGCCGACGTGCACGAACTCCTCGACAGCACCCTGCTGATGCTGTCCGGGAAGATCGGCGACCGCATCGAGGTGGTGAAGGAGTACGACCGCTCGCTGCCGCGCATCCCCGCGTATCCGGGCGAGCTGAACCAGGTGTGGACGAACCTGATCGACAACGCGGTCGCGGCGATCAACGACGCGGGCGGCACGGGCACGTTGACCGTACGGACGGCGCTGGACCACCGCGATCAGGTCCTGGTCGAGTTCCGTGACACGGGCCCCGGCATCCCGGCGGAGATCAAGGGCCGGATCTTCGACCCCTTCTTCACGACCAAGCCGGTGGGTCAGGGCACCGGGCTCGGCCTCGACATCTCCTGGCGCATCGTCGTCAACAAGCACCATGGGCACATCGAGGTCCACTCCCGGCCGGGGGACACCCGTTTCCAGGTCCTCCTGCCGCTGACGGCACCGGCCGCCGACCTGGACGTCACGCTCGCCGACGACCCCGAGGAGACCTCATGACCCTGCCCGCCGGAATCGACCCCGCCGTTCCGCCGAGCGGCGACGGGTGCGTGGAGTGCGAGGAGGCCGGCGGCTGGTGGTTCCACCTGCGGCGCTGCGCCCAGTGCGGTCACGTCGGCTGCTGCGACTCCTCCCCGGCCCAGCACGCCACTGCCCACGCGGGGGCCACCGGGCATCCCTTCGTGCAGAGTTACGAGCCGGGTGAGTCGTGGTTCTGGAACTACGAGACGGACGAGATGTACGAGTCGGGGCCGAACCTCGCGCCGCCCCTCAGCCATCCGGAGGGGCAGCCGTCGCCGGGCCCCGCGGGGCGCGTCCCGCGGGACTGGATGTCGGCGCTACGGTGACTTGAGCGGGGGGAGCTCGGGGATTCGGGTGCGCTGTCGACTGCGGCCCGGTGGGAGCTTCTCGCGCAGTTCCCCGCGCCCCTCAAAGATCAGGCCCTGCGGGCCTGAAAGGCTGGGGCGCAGCCCCGGCTTTTCAGGGGTGCGGGAAACTGCGCGAGAAGCCCCCACCCCACCCGCACCCGACGACGCACCCACACCCGCACCCCAGCACACCCGCCCCACCGAACGGAGTGACATCGTGTTGATCGGGATCGGCGAGATCCAGGACGCCGCCCAGCGAATCGCCGGCCACGTCGTGCGCACGCCCACCGTGCCGAGCCCGGGGCTGTCCACGCTCCTCGGCGCCCCGGTGACCACGAAACTGGAACTGCTGCAGCGCACCGGCTCGTTCAAGGCGCGCGGCGCGACGGCGAAGCTGCTGACGCTCTCGGAGGCGGAGCGGGCCGCCGGGGTCGTGGCGGTCAGCGGTGGCAACCACGGCATCGCGCTGGCGCACATGGCCGCCGCCCTGCACATCAAGGCGACGGTGGTGATGTCCCGGTCCGCGCCCAGGCGGGCCGCCGACCTCGTCGAGGCCGCCGGCGCCTCGCTGCGGCTCACCGACGGGATGGCGGAGGCGTTCGCGCTCACCGAGCGCCTCCGGTCGGAGGGACTCACCCTGGTCCACCCGTTCGACGACCCGCTGGTGATCGCCGGTCAGGGCACCGTGGGCCTGGAGTTCGCCGAGGACCTCGGGAACTCCGGGGCGACGGCGGCCACCGGGGACACCGGCGCGCCCACGGACGTGCTCGTCAGCATCGGCGGCGGCGGTCTCGTCGCCGGTGTCGCCGCCGCCTTCAGGGCGCTGCTGCCGGGCGTCCGCGTCTGGGGCGTGGAAACCGTCGGGGCCACGGCGATGGCCGACGCGATCGTGGCGGGCGGGCCCGTGACCGTGCCTCTCTCCTCCGTCGTCACCACACTCAGCGCCCCGTCCGTCTCCCGGCTCACCTACGACCATGTGACCGCCTTCGTCGAGGACGTCCTCGTGGTCTCCGACGCCGAGGCGGTGCAAGGGGTCCTGGACTTCGCCGAGCACGGCAAGGTGTGGACGGAGCCGGCCGCCGGCTGTCTGCTGCCCGCCGCCCGGCAGGTCCTCGAACGCGTCGGCGACGGCGCCCGGCTGGGCCTCGTGGTCTGCGGCGGGAACGCGACGACGGCCGACGTCGCTGAGTGGGCCCGCCGGTTCGAACTGCGGTGACAGCGCGCCCCGGCCCCAACCCCCTTGTCCTGTACCCCACTTGAGGACAGTCCTCGGTCTCCGGTCACCCGGCATAATGCTCGGGTGACCACCCCCACTCCCCTCCCGGGTCCGCACCCGTCCGAGCGCGCCCGTGTCGTCATCGTCGGCGCCGGACCGGCCGGGCTCACCGTCGGCAACATCCTGCGCGCCGCCTCCGTGGACTGCGTGGTGCTGGAGACCGAGAGCCGCGAGTACATCGAGCGGCGACCCCGGGCCGGGTTCCTGGAGGAGTGGGCGGTGCGCGCGCTGGAGCGGCGCGGACTGGCCGGGCGGCTCCTGGAACGGGCCCCGGTGCACACGGAGTTCGAGTTCCGTTTCGCGGGCGGGCGGCAGCGCTTCCCGTACACGGAGATCACCGGTCATCACCACTACGTCTACCCGCAGCCGCTGCTCGTGACGGATCTGGTCAGGGAGTACGCGGACGTCCGGGGAGGTGACATCCGGTTCGGCGTGCGCGAGGTCGCGCTGCACGACATCGACGGCGAGGAGGGCGAGCACCCGTCCGTGTCGTACGTGGATCCGGCGACCGGTGAACGGCACGTCCTCGCCTGTGAGTTCGTCGCCGGCTGTGACGGTGCCCGCGGTGTCACGCGGACCGCGTTGCCGGCCGAGCACACCACGGTCGCCCGGCACGACCACGGGGTCGGATGGCTGGCACTGCTCGCCGAGGCACCCCCGTCGGCCGACTGCGTCGTCCTCGGTGTGCATCCCCGGGGCTTCGCCGGGCACATGGCGCGCGGGCCCGAGGTCACCCGCTACTACCTGGAGGTCCCGGCCGGCGACGACCCGGCGAACTGGCCGGACGACCGGGTCTGGTCGGAGCTGCACACCCGCCTCGCGGCGCCCGGCGCCCGGCCGCTCACCGAGGGCCCGCTGGTCGAGAAGCGGGTGCTCGACATGCACAACTACGTCACCGAGCCGATGGCGTACGGCCGGCTGTACCTCGCCGGTGACGCCGCGCACCTCGTCGCTCCGATCGCCGCGAAGGGCATGAACCTGGCCCTGTACGACGCCCTGTTGCTGGCGGATGCCCTGATCGCCTGCCTCCGCACGGGCGACGACCGTGGGCTGCGCGGCTATTCGGACGCCTGTCTGCGCCGGGTCTGGCACTACCAGGAGTTCTCGCAGTGGCTGGCGGAGCTGCTGCACGGGCCGTCGTCCGGCGACCCGTTCCGGGCCGGCGCCGCCACCGCGAGGCTCCGCCGGGTGCTCGGCTCCCCCGCCGCCGCGTCGACCTTCGCGGAGCTGTTCATCGGCAAGGGAACCGATCACTGATCCCGGCGGTCGCCGGGACGTTCAGTGGCCGTCGTGGCAGCAGCCGTCGCGGCGCATCAGCCGGCCGACCTCCAGCCAGTCCTCCTCCGTCGCGGCGGCCTTCACCCGTCGGGCGGAGGGCCGGTAGGCGGCCACCAACTCCTCGGTGGTGTACGGCGTTCCGCCCCGCAGGACCGTCACCGTGCGGACGAGGTCGGCGAAGTCCGTGAAGGGGTCGCCGTCGACGATCGTCAGGTCGGCGAGCTTGCCCGTCTCGACCGTGCCGAGGTCGTCGTCGAGTCCGAAGAGCCGGGCCGGAAGGACGGTCGCGGTGCGCAGGGTCTCGCTGGGGCTGAGGCCCCCGGCGTGCAGGGCGCGCAGGGCGAGGTGGAGGAAGAGGCCGACAGGGCCGAGCGGCTGGTCGGTACCGAGGGCGACGACGCCGCCTGCCGCGAGGATCCGCCGGTAGATGTCGGTCTCGGAGCGCAGCGCGGCGAGTTGGGCGGGGGTCGGCGGGACACCCGCGCCCTGCCGGACCACGGCGGCGTCCCACGGCGGCATGACGACCGTGACCCGGGGGTCGTCGGCCAGCGCCGGGTCGGCGCCCATGAGGGGTGAGGCCGTGAAGGGGGTGGCGATCAGGGAGAAGTCCACGCCCTGTCGGCTGTAGATCTCCTCCACGTCCTCGTGGGCCCGGCCGCTCGTGGTGATGGCGTGGCCGAACTCCGCGCGCTGGGTGGCCTGGAGATGGGTCGTCAGGTCCTGGCCGAGCTGGACGCCCGGGGAGAGCAGATGGCCGCCGGTGCGCACACCGAGGCGTTCGTGGGCGAAGCGCGCGGCCTCGCTCATCACCCAACCGGGCGCCCGTACATAGGTCTTGACGAAGTCCCAGTCGAGGGCCTCGGCTCGTTCGAGGGAGCGGCGCAGTCCGGCCCTCGTACGGTGGGCGCGTCCCATGCTGTAGGCCACCCGGGCGCCGTCGAGGAGTTCTCCGGTGGTGAGCAGCCGGGGTCCGGCGAGCCGGCCGGCGTTCACCTCCTCGCGGATGCGTGCCTGTTCGTGGGCGAAGCCGCCCAGGGAGACGGCGGTGGTGACACCGTAGGTGAGCTGTCCGGTGGCCTGTCGGCTGCCGTAGGTGCTCTGCCAGGGGTGGGTGTGGCTGTCCCAGAGGCCGGGGATCACGGTGTGCGCGGAGGCGTCGATCCGGCGGAGCGCGGCGCGGCGGTTGCCCCGGTGCGCTTCGACGGCGGTGATCCGGCCGCCGCGCACGACGATGTCGACGTCGTCACGGACCGTCTCGCCGGTGCCGTCCCACACCTGTCCCGCGTGGACGACGATGTCGGCGGGGGTGGGCCGGGTGCGGTCGAGCGGCACGCGGACGGTGCGGGCGTGGTCGCCGGAGACGTCGATCAGGCGGAGCCGGGTGCCGGACTGGTAGAGCAGGGTCCTGGAGTCGCCGGACCAGGTGGGGTGGTCGGCGGGTTCGGTGGTGAGGGTGCGGAGTCTGCCGCGTGGGGTGCCGTCGGGGGCGACGGGCAGCAGGCAGAGCGCGGACTCGACGATCACGGCCATCCAGCGTCCGTCGGGTGACCAGACGGGTCCGGAGTCGTAGCGGTCGGCGATGGAGGTGTGGGGCGCGACCGTGTGCAGCCGGTCGGCGCCGGTCGTGGCGTCGACGACCCGGATCAGGTTGTAGCCCTCCCGGAAGCGGGCGCCCAGACGGTTGCGATCGCACAGTGCGAGGTGGCGGCCGTCGGGCGACCAGCTCGGTCTGCCGGGGATGCCGCCACCCCCGAGCGGTGCCACGAGGACGCGTTCCGCGCCGCTCGCCAGGTCCCGGACGACGAGCCGGCCGACCATGTCGAGGCACGCGAGCCGCTCGCCGTCGGGCGAGAGCGCGGGCATGACCCGGCCGCCGGTCGCGAGGGCGGTCTCCTCGCCGGTGGCCGGATCGTGGCGGTAGACGCCGAGCAGTCCGTCGCGGTCGTCGGCGTAGACGAGCGAGCGCCCGTCGGGTGCCCAGGAGGGCGCGAGCAGGGTGCGGGTGGGCGGCGACTCGCGCAACCGCTTCGGCCGGCGACCGCCCGAGGTGCCGGTCACCCAGAGTGCGTTGAGAGCGGCGAAGGCGATGCTGCGGCCGTCCGGCGACAGCGCGGGCAGGTGGATGCCGCGCACGGGGCGGACCCGTTCCTGGCCGAGGTCGTACTCCTTGACGTGGTAGCGCGGCCGGTCCACCGGGAGGACGCCCTCGAAGGGGATCTCCTCCGGCTTCGCGGGCTCGTCGGGGCGTACGAGGGTGAAGGCGCCGTCGAGCGTGAGCAGCAGCCGGCCGTCGGCCGTCCAGCGGGGCGGCACGGGCGCGAGGTCGCCGTCGACCGGGACGGGCTCCCCGGCGACGACCAGGACGCAGGAGCCGTTCGGGGAGGCGGTGGTGCGCAGATACGCGAGGCGTCCGTCGGCGGCGAGGGCGGGGGTCATGACCTGGGCCGCGGCGGTCTCGGTGTGCTCGACGGTGACCGCACCGGTGCCGTCGGCGGCCACGGCGGCGACCGTGCGGGACTCGACGGTCGGGGTGGTGCCGGTGGTGACGACCTTGGCCCGCACGAACAGCAGCCGGGTGCCGTCCGGTGACCAGGTGGGGTCGAAGTCCTCCCACGGGCCGTCCTGGAGGGGGCCGTCCTGGCCGGGCAGGCCGGTGACGGGGGTGACGGCGCCGGTGCCGAGGTGCAGGACGTGGATGCGGTAGGGGCTGCCGCCCGCGGGGGCGTCGGGGTCGCCGCCGCGCTCGGAGCCGAAGGCGAGCCGGGTGCCGTCGGGCGACCAGGCCGGTGCCCGGTCGTCCCAGGGGCCGTCGGTGCGCTGCCTCAGGCCGGAGCCGTCGGGGCGCATGGTCCACAGGTGGAAGCCGCCGCCCTGGTAGGCGCAGAAGGCGACGAGAGCGCCGTCCGGGGAGTGGGTGGGCCGGTTGGGTTCGAGGCCGGCCGGGGTGAGGGGGACCGCCTGGCCGCCGCCGCGCGGGAGTGACCACAGGCCGCTCTGGACCTCGGCGATCAGTGTGTCGCCGGCTGGCGCGAGGGACGCCGAGCCGTTGGTGGCCCGGGTGAAGGTGAGGGAGAGGGCCGCGTCGGCGGTACGGGGCAGGGCGGCCGCGGGTGCGGCCGGGCCGACGGTGCCGATGACCGCGGCGGCCCCCGTGGCACCGGTGGCGGCGAGGAGTTGACGGCGGGTCAGGGGTGGGGTGGGGCGACTCTGGTCACGGTCCATGACCCGGCACGCTCGCGCACCACACGGCCCACGGGCAACACCGCCATTCACGCCACCGGCGGCGTCACTCGCGGGTGTGACGGCGCTCGGGTTCGTCGTCGGCGTGGCGGCGGCGGATCCAGGCCGGGAGCGCGAACCAGCACAGCAGGTACCAGAGGACCACGCAGCCGACGAGCCACGGCACGTACTCGTCGTGGGTGGCCACGCGCAGGATCAGCAGCAGGGCCGCCGTCATCGTGGCGAGGAGGAGGATCAGCCCGACGACGGTCAGTCTGCTCGCCCACTCGACGGCGGCGGGCTTGATGCGGCGTCCGGCGACGATCCGGTGGAAGGAGACCGGGCCGATCAGGGCGCCGGTGGCGGCGGCGCCGAGGACGACGGTGACGATGTAGATGGTCTTCTCGGTCTGCGGCAGACCGTCGTAGCGCGGGGTGAAGACGACGGTGAGCAGGAAGCCGAACAGGATCTGCACACCGGTCTGGGCGACCCGCACCTCCTGGATGAGTTCGCTCCAGCGGCGGTCGGCCCGCTCGTCCTCGGTCTCGTCGCGGCCTCGGTCCTGGCTGCCGTGCACCTCGGTCACAGGTCCTCCCGGTCGGTCGATGTTCCCTTCCCTGGATGGTGCCGTGGCCCCTCTGCCCTGGCACACCCCTACGCATCTTCACTCTCACGAGTGAATCCAGTTGGCGGATCGGTCACTTGTGCCCATCTCCGGCCTAGCGTGATCGCCGTGACCGACTCCTCCGCAACGTCCCGCCGGGGTTTCCTCCTCGGTGCCGCCGCGCTCGCCCTCACCCCGCAGCTCGTCCGCCAGGACCCGGCCGCCGCCGCGGCCGAACTGCCCGGCTTCCCCTCGGACGTCGAGCTGTACAGGTCGGTGTACCGCAACTGGGACGGAGAGATCACGGCGTCCGGCCTGTGGGCGTGCGCGCCGGCCGACGCGGAGCAGGTGGTGGCGGTCGTCAACTGGGCACGGCGGCAGGGCTGGACGGTCCGCGCACGCGGCCACTCTCACGGCTGGTCGCCCCTGACGATCACCCCCGGCACCGACTCGGACGCCCCGGTGCTGCTCGTCGACACGACCACGCACCTCACCGCCATGACCCTGGAGTCCACCGAGCCGGCCGCCGTCCGGGTGGGCTCCGGCGCCTCGCTGGAGGCGCTGCTGACCTTCCTGGAGGGCCACGGCCTCGGAGTGACCGCCTGCCCCGCGCCCGGTGACCTCTCCCTCGGCGGCGCCCTCGCGGTCGACGCGCACGGCACGGCCGTACCCGCGGCCGGGGAGACACGGCCGCCCGGTCACACGTACGGCTCGCTCAGCAACCTCGTGCTGTCGCTGACGGCGGTGGTGTGGGACGCCGGCAGCGACGCCTACGTCCTGCGGACCTTCCGGCGGGACGACGCGGACGGGGCCGCGCTGCTCACCCATGTCGGCCGCGCGCTGGTCACCGAGGTCGTGCTGCGGGTGGGGGCGAACAGCAATCTGCGGTGCCTGAGCCGGACCGACATCCCGGCCGGGGAGCTGTTCGCCCCGCCCGGCTCCGGAGGGCGGACGTTCGCGAGCTTCCTGGACGAGGCGGGGCGCCTGGAGGCGATCTGGTTCGCGTTCACCGAGTTCCCCTGGTTCAAGGTCTGGAGCGTCGAGCCGACCCGCCCGCTCACCTCCCGGCGCGTGACCTCGCCCTACAACTACCCCTTCTCGGACAACGTGCCGACCGTCGTCGCCGACCTCGTCGGGCGGATGGTGTCCGACGCCGCCTGGTACCTCGCGCCGGTGCTGGGCAACGCGCAGCTGACCACGGCCACGCTGGGGCTGACGACCACGTTCTCGGCGGACATCTGGGGGCCGTCGAAGAACACGCTCCTCTACCTGAAGCCGACCACGCTGCGGGTGACGGCCAACGGGTACGCGGTGCTCACCTCACGGGACCAGGTGCAGCGCGTGGTCTCCGAGTTCGCGGCGTTCTACCGGGAGCGGCTCGCCGCGTACGCGGCCCGGGGGCGGTACCCCGTCAACGGGTCGGTGGAGATCCGCGTGACCGGCCTCGACGATCCGGCGGACGTCGGGGTGGCCGGCGCCCGCGCCCCGCTGCTGTCGGCGCTGCGACCGCGCGCCGACCGGCCCGAGTGGGACACCGCCGTGTGGCTGGACGTGCTGACGCTGCCGGGAACGCCGGACGCGGAGGCGTTCTTCCGGGAGCTGGAGCGGTTCCTGCTCACCACGTACGACGGCGGCCACGCCCTCACCCGGGTCGAGTGGTCCAAGGGCTGGGGCTACACGGACGAGGCCGCCTGGAGCGACGAGGAAGTGCTCGGCACGGTCGTACCGGCGTCCTTCGACGACGGCGCGGGACCGGGCTGGGCCGGTGCGCGGGAGGTCCTGGACCGGCTCGACCCGCACCGGGTCTACGGGAACGCCTTCCTCGACCGACTGTTCCCGTGAGCAAATCTGGCGCACGGCCGGAGACAGCACGCCCCGCTCTCCGGCCGGCTCGCCGTCCCGATGTGCCTCACACCTTGCGCCAGCGCGCCATGGCGAACGAGAACAGCCCGAACAGGACCAGCCCGACCGCGACACAGGCCAGGAGCGCCGGGCCCGCGGGGGAGTCGGCGAAGGAGCGCAGGGTGTCGTCGAGACCCTTGACCTTGTCGGGCTCGTACTCGATCGCGGCGCGCACGGCGAAGACACCGGCCGTGGCGAACACCAGGCCGCGGGCGACCCCGCCGGCCACACCCGTGACGTCGACGAGGCGGCGCGTGCGCCGTGACATCTCGCCGAGCCGGAGATGCTTGTGATACGAGCGCATCGCTGCCCGTACGCCGATCCATCCGCCTGCGGCGATCACTCCGAGGCCCGCCGCGCCCACGAGCCACTGGCCGCCGGGGAGTTCGAGCGCGCGGGCCGTCACGTCCCGGGACTGCTCGTCGCTGGAACCGCCGCCCCCTCCGCCGCCGCCCCCGCCCGCCGCGAAGGTCAGCACCGAGTAGGCGACGAACGCGTAGAAGACGAAGCGCGCGGCGGACGCGAGCCGCTTGGTCCACTTACGGCCGTCGGGGCCCGCCGCCCCGAACACGGCCTCCGACAGCCGCCACAGCGCCATGCCCACCAGGCCGATGCCCAGGGCCCACAGCATCACGGAACCCAGCGGCTTCTCGGAGATCTCCTCCAGGGCACCCTGCCGGTCCGCCTGTTCCGAACTCCCGCCGAACGCGATCTGCAGGGCCAGCGCCCCGACCAGCAGATAGATGACGCCACGCGCGGTCAGTCCGGCGCGGGCCGCACCCTCGGTCGCCGAACCCCGTGCCGCGCGCCCGCTGCCCACCCCCAGAGTCGTCATCAGCCGCGCCCCTCCCGCCCCGCGACCCGCAGCTGGAGCTGGACCTCCTGGTCACCGGCCTCGACGCCGACCTGACGCACGGCGTACTCCTCCTCCAGCGCGGACCGCAGCAGCCGTACGGCCGGCGGGCTCCCCTGGACCTCCACCGTGACGGGCGCGGACGGCGGCTCGGGGTGCCGGCCGGCGCCCGTGGTGACGGCGGCGGCCGTGTCGTACATGCCGGTCCACATCGTGGGCCGGTCGGTGCCGGTCTCGTGCGGCGGGTCGTCGGGGCCCCGGTCGGACTCGAAGTGGGCGCGCAGACAGGCGAAGACGCGTTCGGCGTCCTGGGCGGAGCAGTCGCAGAGCACGACCTCCACCTGGGACACGGGCAGACTGGGCAGGGTCACGAGACTTCTCCCTCGTGTGAACGACAGGGTGCGGGTACCCCGGGTACCCCCATGGTGTGCTCGAAACGGGGTTCTCGCAGGTCGCGGGATTCGCCCGGCACCGCGCGGGCCGTGGGCTATGTTGAGTGCTCGTGGGAGACGAAGGAGGCGCGCGGGTGCCATCGCCGCAGCAGGCACGTGCGCAGGCATCAGCGATCACGTCGGGGCGGACGGCCGCGGACACCGAGCAGTCGCCCACGTCCCGGCTCAGGGAGCTGTTCGACGGCCCCCGGCTCTCCCCGGGGCAGCGGCGGATCGCCCAGTACCTGATCGAGCACATCACCGAGGCCGCGTTCCTGTCGATCACCGATCTCGCGGAACGGGTCGGCGTCAGCCAGCCCTCGGTGACCCGGTTCGCGGCCGCCGTCGGCTTCAGCGGCTACCCCGCGCTGCGGGAGCGGCTCCAGGCCATCGCGCTCGCCACCCTCGGCAGCGCCCCGGCGATCTCCGCGGCGGACCGCAGCAACGAACTGCAGGCCGCCGTGGACGCCGAGATCGAGAACCTGGAGAACCTGCGGCGCGACTTCGCCGACCCCGACCAGGTGATCGAGATCGGCCGTGCGCTGTCCCGCTCGGCCCCGCTGACCGTCCTCGGCCTCAGGATCTCCGGCGCGCTCGCCGAGTACTTCGCGTACGCCGCCCGCCGTATCCACCCCGACGTCCGGCTGGTGACGAAGGGCGGCACGGTCGCCTACGACGCGCTGCTGCAGTCCCGCGAGGCGGGGGGCACCTGGGTCCTGGCGTTCTCCATGCCCCGGCACGCGCAGGAGACGCTGACCGCGCTGCGGGTCGCCCACGGCGCCGGCCTGAAGGTGGCCCTGGTGACCGATCTGGCGCTCGGGCCGCTCGCGGACGAGGCCGACGCCGTCTTCGCCACGGGCACCGGCTCACGCCTGGTCTTCGACTCCTACGCGGCCCCCGTGATGATGTCCTCCGCCCTGCTCCAGGCCATGACCGACGCCGACCCCGAGCGCACCCAGGCCCGCCTGGAGGCGTACGAGCAGGTCTCGGAGCAGCACCAGTTCTTCCTGCGGGACTGATCCCGTTCGCCCCGGTCCGGCCCGGACAGCAGGGGATTATTCACGGCTTTCCCGACATGAATTTTTTCATGCCCTTGCAAACTCATCGGTATATATAAATACTGCTCGCGGATCGTGACCCGGGGGACTCCGGGGCACACCGTCCACCCGGGTCCGTCCGCTCCTACCCGCACGGCGCCCCGGGTGAGGCGGCCCCGGCCATCCCCTATGCCGGGGCCGCCCAGACTCCACACCCGTTGCACACAATGGCGTCGATGCAAGACCGGAGCGTTGAACATGGCCCTCACCTCCTCGCCCCTCCGCACGGACTGGCCGTGTCAGGTCAAGACACCGGGCAGTTACGACTGGGAGAGGTCCGCGGCCAAGTGGCTGCGCGAGCTGGTACCGGCCCGTTACGGCTCCTACCCGGCGATGATGCGCCACCCCGTGCTGCTGGCCCGCCACGCGCAGATCCAGGTCCAGCACGAGATCCGGGTCGCCCGCACCGCCCTGCAGACCGCCCGTTCCGAGCTGCCCAGCCTCGGCATGTCCGAGTCGGTCATCGAGCACACCATCAAGATGTACGCCGCCGAGGTCATGCAGCTGAACCACATGGCCCGCTCCATCCGGGCCGTCAGCCAGGCCCTCGTCGACCACAACCTGGCCCGCGCCGCGCACTGACCCGCCTCTCCCCCGCGCGTCGCGGTACACCGCGTCCTCGGGGGGAAGACGATGGACAGGCACCGGCCGGGCGGACCGCCCGGCCCGACAGAGGGGCGGGACCGATGGATTCCTGGACGTGGGTGATCGTCGCGGTCGCGGTGGTCGCGGCCGCTCTTCTCGGAGCGGCCGTCTGGCTGCTCCTGCGGCTCGTCCGCACCCGGCGCGAGCTGCGGCGGGCCGGGCTCCCCACCGGCCCCAAGTGGGTCTTCTGGGGTGCCGTGCTCTATCTCGTCCTGCCGACCGACCTGGTCCCCGACCCGGTCTACCTGGACGACATCGGGGTCCTGCTCCTGGCGATCAGGTCCATGCGTTCCGGCCGCCAGGACGCCATGGCAGCCCTGGAGCGGCAGGAGGGCACGGGAACCGCCCTGCGGGGATGAGACGTTGTCGGGCTGACGGTCACTGCGACGGACGGCGCCGATGAACGAGCTGGTACCCGGGGGCAACACCCCTCTGCCGAGCGGCCCCCTGACGATCAGGGTGCCGGGCCCCTTCGACGTCTCCGCCCTCGTGACCGACGACACCGGCAAGGTCCGCGGGGACGCGGACTTCGTCTTCTACAACCAGCCGACGGCCCCCGGCGCCCGGCTGTCCGGAGACACGCTGACGGTGAACCCACCGGGCCTGCGCCCCGGCGCCACCCGTCTCACCCTCGCGATCAGCCCGTCCGTTCCCGACACACCGTTGGGCCACCTGCCCGCACCCACCCTGCTCGTCACCGCCCCCGACGGCCGCCCGCTGGCCCGCTTCACCCCACCGAGACCCACCCGCGAGACCGTACTTCTGTTGGCGGAGCTGTACCGCAGGGGGCCGGTCTGGAAGCTGCGGGCCCTGGGCCAGGGGTACGCGGACGGACTGGCAGGGGTGGCACGGGACTTCGGGGTGGACGTACTGGAAGAGCCGCCGCCCCGTCAGGGGCGCGGAGCTGCGACATGTGCGGCTCCGCCGCATGGGCGCGCCCAGCCCCCACCGGCGGGTGTCGAACGTACTGCCTCACCACCCCCCACCCACGAATTCCTCAGCCTGGTCAACTCCACCCGCGCCACCGCGGGTTCCCCTCCGGTGACCCTGAACCCGCAGCTCACCACCGCGGCCCGGACCCACGCCACCGCGATGGCCACCCAGGGCCGCCTCGCGGCCGAAGGCAAGGACGGCGTCTCCGTCTACCAGCGCGTCACCACCACCGGCTACGCCTACCTCACCATCGGCGAACACCTGGTGTCCGGCCCCCGCACCCCCGCCGAGTTCGTGGACTACTGCCGCTCCGACCCCGAAGCCGGACGCACCCTGCACGAGCCCTCCTGGCGCGAGGCGGGCCTCGGCCAGGCCACGGACCCCCGCTCGGGCACCGTCTTCTGGACGGCGCTCTGGGCCCACCCCTTCTCCCCCGGCGGCCTGCACCGGACCGCGACCGACGTCATCACCCTCACCAACTCCGAACGAGCCGGGGCCGGCCTGCCCCCGCTCTCCCCCGACCCCCTTCTCACCACCGCCGCCCAGGCGCACAGCGCCGACATGGTGGCCAGGGCCTTCTACTCCCACACCTCCCCCGACGGACGCGAACCCTGGCACCGCGCGGCGGCGGCCGGTTCCACCCGCCGGTCCATCGGGGAGAACATCGCCTGCGGTCAGCGCTCCGCCGCGGAGGTGGTGCGCGGCTGGATGAACAGCCCCGGCCACCGGGCCAACATCCTCAAACCCGGCTTCACCCATATAGGTATCGGCTTCGCCGGAGGCGGCCCGGCCGGCACCTACTGGACCCAGCTCTTCGGCGGATGAAACCGAACCTTCGAACTGTCCCTCTTTCGAGTCGGGCAACTCACCTCCGCACTGCGCTACTTGACTCTCCGTTACCACTCGACTCCAATGCACCCTGTCGATGACAGCGGGTGACAGGAGACGGATCAGATGGTTTCGAGAACGGTGGGCACGGGTGTGGTGGCGCTGGGCGCGGTCGCGCTGTCGTTGCTGACGGTCCCCGCCCACGCGGCCCCGGCGGCGGGGCCCGACACGACCGAGCTGCGAAAAACGCTGCGCACAGCGCTGTCGCAGGGAGCGCCGGGCGCGTTCGCGCGGATCGACGACAACGGCAAGGTGCACCACCTGGCGGAGGGGGTCGCGGACCGGTCCACCAAGCGGGCCCTCGGCACCGGGGACCGCATCCGTGTCGGCAGCGTCACCAAGACGTTCACGGCGGTGGTCCTGCTGCAGCTGGTCGACGAGGGCAAGATCAAGCTCGACACCCCCGTCAACACGTATCTGCCGGGGCTGCTGCCCGACAAGAAGATCACCGTGCGCCATGTGCTCAGCCACCGCAGCGGACTGTACGACTACGCCAACACCCTCTTCTCCCCCAGCGTGGCAGGGTTCGAGAAGGTGCGGAACAAGGTGTTCACCTACCGTCAGTTGATGGACCTGTCGCTCGCCAAGCCGGTCACCAACAAGCCGGGCGCGTCCTACGCGTATTCGAACGCCAACTTCGTGGTCGCGGGCATGCTCATCGAGAAGCTCACCAAGAAGCCGGTGGCGACCGCGTACCAGGACCGGATCATCACACCGCTGAAGCTGGCGGACACGTTCTACGTCCACCCGAAGAACACGATCCCCGGCAAGCACTCGCGCGGTTACATGACCGCCGACTCCACCGGGAAGAAGATCGACTCGACGCTGCAGACGACGTCGTGGGCGCAGAGCGCGGGCGGTCTGGTCTCCGGTGCCAAGGACCTGAACAAGTTCATGTCCGCGCTGGTGCAGGGCAAGCTCACCTCGGCGGCCCGGCTGAAGGAGATGCTCAAGTGGACGCCGGTCAACAGCACCCAGGCGTACGGCCTGGGACTGCGCCGGCGCGACCTGTCGTGCGGGGTATCGGTGTACGGGCACACGGGAACCGTGCAGGGCTACTACACCTGGGCGTTCACCTCGAAGAACGGCAAGCGCAGCGTGACCTCGTTCGCCAACACGTCCAACAACGGCACCGTGTACGCGACGGTGAACAGCACGCTGGAGTCCACCTTCTGCGGCTGACTCAGCCCGCTCGGCCCCGGTGGCGGCCCGGGCGCCGGTGCGGGGGCCGGTCCGGCGCCGGGCCGGGTCGTTTCAGGGCCGGGGCGTCCGGGCGCCGGGGTTCGTCCCCGTCGAGGGTCCGCCAGGGGAACGCGGCGCCCGTCAGGCCGAGTTGGGCCGCGCGTTCACGGGCGGCGGGCAGGGTGGGTGGGGGTTCCCACTGGGCGGGAATCAGTGGGCCGCGCGGGTGAGAACCCCTCTCACCGGCGACTGATGCTGCCGCCGCCGTGGGCACGGCCGAGGGCGTGGAGGTGTTCGAGGGCGTCCAGGACGACGGTCCGGTCGTACCAGGCCAGCCACTCGCCCGCCTCGGCGCCGGCGACGGCCAACGCCTTGAGCTGAGCTCGTGTCGGCCCCTTCTGCGGGCGCTCGAAATGGGCGGAGACCATGCCCACGCACAGCCCGGAGGCGGTGATGAGCGGCACGCTGTGGCACGCGCGGCTGCCCGCGTGGAGGATGGCGGAGCGGGCGTCCTCGGTGAACACCGCGTCCGTGGCCACGTCCTCGACGGTCACCTGGGCGACGTCCCGCGCGGCCTTGGCGCAGGAGGTGCCGCCGTCCCCGACGTACGCGAAGAAGTCGACGAAGTCCGGTGTGAGTCCCGTGTGCCGCTCGATGCGCAGTCCGCCCTCGGTGCGGTCGGCGATCTGCACGTTGCCCATGTCGGTGCCGACGATCGCGAGGGTCTGGCTGAGGACGGCGGTCAGGACGCGGCTCCGGTTGCCGCGTCCGGCGCGGCGGTCCTGTTCCTCCTCGAAGCTCAGGGCCGGCTCGGCGTGCCGGGCCCGGCCGGGGAACCACAGCGCGCCGCGGTCATCGGGACGTGGCGCGCCCACGGCGGCCTCGGCGAGGGTGCGCAGCTTGACGTTGTACTGCTGTGAGGCCCGCTGGAGCAGCGCGAACGCGGTCTCGGCGTCCGGCAGGGCGTACCGCTCCCGCAGCATGCCCTGGGCCTGGGCGACCAGCGGCCGGCCCTCCATCCGGGTGCGCAGCTGCCGCACCTCGGCGCGCAGTCGCGCCAGTTCCTCCCGCACCGCCTCGTCGTCGCCGTCCGGCTCCGACCAGGGTCTCGCACGCATGGGCACCTTCCGCTTCGCTCGCTTTCCGATGGCAGCAGGGGTCGTCTGCCCGGTCCGGGCGCCAGTACGCCGGGCGGGTCTACCGTCTTCCCCATGCCTGTCACCTTCGACGACCTGCTGCGTCGCGCCGCCGCCCTGGTCCGCCCCGACCGTCGTGCCCTCCTCGGTGTCGCCGGCGGCCCCGGTGCGGGGAAGACCACTCTGGCCGAGCGGCTGATCCGGGAGCTCAACGGCGGCGGCGAGCCCTGGGTCGCCCATGTCCCCATGGACGGTTTCCATCTGGCCGACGTGGAGCTCGACCGCCTGGGCCGCCGGGACCGCAAGGGCGCGCCGGACACGTTCGACGCGGCGGGGTACGCGGCCCTGCTGGAGCGGTTGCGGGGTGACGAGGACGACGTCGTGTACGCGCCGGGGTTCGAACGGACCCTGGAGCAGCCGATCGCGGGGTCGATCCCGGTCCCGCCGTCCGCGCGTCTGGTGGTCACCGAGGGGAACTACCTGTTGGTGAAGGGGGAGCCCTGGTCGCGGGTCCGCTCCCACCTGGACGAGGTGTGGTTCTGCGACCTCGACGAGGCCGAACGCGTCCGGCGTCTGGTGGCCCGGCACGAGGAGTTCGGCAAGGGGCACGACGAGGCGGTCGCCTGGGTGCTGCGCACGGACGAGCGCAACGCGGAGCTGGTGGCGTCGACCAGGCCGTACGCGGACCTGATCGTGCCGGGGTCGGCGATGCCCGCGGTGGACTCGGGAGCGTAGGAGCGGGCCGGGGGAACGAGACAGCCCGACGTCGTCAGGAACGTCGGGCTGCCGGCTCGTGGGGCCCGTCGTCGGGCCGCGGGGTCAGGCTCGCAGGGTCAGTGTCGGTTCACCTCGGTGGTCGCCCGCCGGGTCGCCGATCACGGCGGTGAAGGCCTCCGTACGGACCCTCAGCCCCTCCGCGACACGGTCGAAGGTGGGGGCGAAGACCTCGCCGGAACCGCCGTAGCGGACGGCGAAGACGGTGAGGTCGTCCGGCGCGCCCGGTGCGGGGGTGGCCTCGACGGCCGTGGAGGCGACCAGGTGGGACCAGCCCTCGTCGGGGTTCCCGTAGCCGCGGGGGTCGGCGGCGAGGGCGAAGGCGGCGCTCTCCTGGGTGGTGTCGGCGCGGGCGTCGAAGAACTCCGGGCCCTCGGCGGCCGGATGGGTCAGCCACAGGTCCCCGGCGGAGGCGACGTCGGCGTCCGCGATCCGGCGCAGGCCCTCGGCGCTGTCCGCGACGTACGGCAGTCCGGCGAGGAGGTACGGCTCCCCGGGCAGGCGCTCGACGACGACCGTGGTCCACAGCCGGGTGCCGTCGGTGGCGTACAGGGACCGGACGTGCCGCAGGACGTGGTCGCGGGTGACGACGGGCTTGGTGACGAGCTTGGCCGCCAGGCCGTGGGCGCGGACGTCCCGGACCCGGGTCTCGCCCATGGGGCGGCAGAGCAGGAAGCCGTCGACGACCGGCCCGAAGCCGTGCTGGCGGTTGACTGCGGCGGGGAGGAAGTACGTCCCGTCGGCCTCGACCAGGGCGGGTGTCATCCTCGAGTCGAAGGCGACCGAGACCCGGCCGGCGCGCAGTTGGTGCCGGACCGGATCGGTGGACGGGGCGCGGTGCCAGGGCGTGGTGTCCTGGATCTGCCAGACCAGCATCCACGCGAAGTGGCCGTCGACCCCGCCGTCCGGATTGACCGCGTGGCGGCCCCATCGGGTGTCGCCCCGGTAGCGGCCCAGGTCGGCGCCGACACGATGGCCGAAGTAGCGCAGGCCGAGCACGGACTCGAAGCCGGAGTGCTGTTCGCTGTAGCGGGGGCCGCCGTTGTCGAAGCCGCCGACCGTGAGGCGTGCGTCGATGTAGCGGGCGAGCGCCTCCCCGTCCTCGGCGAAGATCTGCTCGCCGCTCACCAGGTGGGCCTGGGCGAGGAAGGACAGGGAGATCGGGCCGTAGTTGTTGTCGTAGGCGCCGCCGTGCTCGGGCGGGAGGAGAGCGCCCCGGTCGCGTACCCGGTGGGCGCGGATCTCGTCCACGTACAGGGCGATGGCCTGCTCGCGGATCCGCCTGCCGTCCTCGGGCGGAAGGTGGCGGGCCAGCATCAGGCCGCCGACGACGCAGCCGATGGCCTGGTTGCCGGCCTCCTGCGGGTTGAAGAAGGTCGCCTCGGTGAGCCAGCGCCAGTAACCCCGGCTGGTCTCCCGCAGGGCGTGGGTCTGCTCCTCGGTGAGAAGGCCGTCGGCGAGGTCGAGCAGGTTGACGGCCTGGAGCAGCGCCCAGACGGTGCTCGGCCAGTCGCCGATGGGGTGGGCGCCGGGCGCCAGGGTGTAACGGGCGTACGGGAAGCCGGAGTCGCGGATCCGGAGGTTCGGGTAGCCGGGGTTGTCGTCGGTGAAGACGCGCTCTTGGAGGTGGAAGTCCGTGCTGCGGCCGACCGCTCCGGGCAGGCGCGGGTCCTTGGTGCGCTGCCAGGCGAGGGCCAGCAGTGAGGTGATGCCGAGGGAGGTGTCACCGATGTCGTCGACGCATGCGGGGTGTTCGAGGTTGCCTTCGGGCGTGATCCGCTCCAGGGCCTGCTCGACGACGTCGGCGAGGACCGCGTCGTACGCCTCGGGGCTGTCCGGCAGGTCGTGCAGCGGGCCGAGCTGGCGTGGGAGATGCACGGGAGGGGACGTGAGGTGCACGGGGATCAGTCCTTCAGCCTGTGGTGGCCATGGTGTGGTTCGTGGGAGTCACACGGCGGGTGCGGGCCGGCGGGCACGCAGGGTGAGGGTCAGTGTCTGCGGCCCGTGCCCACCGAGGTAGACACGGTTTCCGGTCGTCGCGTCGGTGCCGCCGACCACGGTGTGGTCCTGCCCGGGGTCGTAGCGCAGTACGTCGCTCCGGTCCGGTCCGGCGAGCGGTTCGCCCGCCTCGACTTCGGCCTCGACCCGGATCTCGTCGTCTCCGACGCGGTAGGTCATCGGTCCGGTCGTCAGGCACCAGCGTCCCTCGCCGATCGGTTCGGCTCCCTCGGCCACGCCGCCCGGCCGGAAGGTCAGTTCGAGGGCCCAGGGCAACCGGGGTCCGCTGATGTCGATCCGCAGGTCGGCGCCGTCGTCCCGCAGGTCGACCTCGACGTGGGTGGTGTGGGAGACCTCGTCCTGAGGGCGGTCGGGGAAGGCCATCGCCGCGGAGAAGCGGCCCTCGTCCACCAGGGGGTAGGCGCCGTCTTCACGCCTGCGGTCCTTCGGGAGCGGCTGGTAGTAGGCGGTGGTGAGGGTCTGGGTGAGCCGGTACCGGTTGTCGGCGAGCCGTTCCATGTCGGCGGCGCGGAACGGGCCCAGGTCGAAGAACACGCGCGACAGACGCACCGCGTCGAGGACGGCGTCACCCGCGAACAGGCGCAGGAAGGTGGGGTTGCAGGCGAGGCCCGAGCGGATGCGCCGGTGCTCGGGCACGTCGGAGCCCCCGTACACCACGGTGTGCGCGGTCGCGGAGGCGTGTGCGGCGAGGCGTGCGGTGGTGAGGTACCGGGCGCGGGGGAGCTTCTCCGCGTCCGGGGCCGGCAGGGCGCGGCACAGATCCGGGGTGAGGAGGGTCTGGGCGAGCAGGTCGGGGTCGACGATGCCGTCGGCGACCGCGAGGCGGGCCGCGCGGGCGAAGTCGCCCCGTCCGGTGCGGATCGCGAGCAGCCGGTAGTGCGGCAGGTAGGGCCACAGCGCGAACGACAGCCTCTGGTCCTGGCGGCGCGAGTGGACGGTCTCCACCGTGCCGTCCGGCCTGATCAGGTCCAGGGTCGCGGTGAGGTTGCGTTCGACGGCGTCCAGCAGGTCGCTGCGCCCGAGCACCTCGGCCAGCAACAGCAGCGCCGGGTTGGTGACGATGGACGCGTAGACGGCGCTGCGTTCCGAGTAGAGGCCGTCCGCGTCGATGTCGACGCCCTCGGCGAGCCACTCCTCGACGCGGGCGAGCAACCTGTCGTCCGGGAACGACCTGTGCAGCCGCGCCAGCGCCGCGGACAGCTCCCAGCGGTGGTTCGGGGTGTGCACGCCGCCGGTCAGAAGACTGCCGGTGGCGGCGCCGGCGATCTCGGCGAGCGCCGCGGTGACGTCGTCCAGTTCCGGCCCCGCGCCCACGGCGAGGACGTGCGCGTCGCACACGTCGTTGACGGTGAACGCGGAGTCCGGCGGCGACTGCACGTTGTCGCCGCCCGCGAAGAGGCCGGAGGCCGTCTGCAGGGACCGCAGGGCACGCAGGTGGATCAGCGCGGCGGCGACGGCCCGCTCGCTGCCGTGCAGGGCCGACTCCGGCGAGCGGTACGCCGCGATCAGGGTCTTCACCCGGCGGGCCAGGGCGCGGTGCGGCCCGATGAATTCCGCCGACGGGTCGGCCGCGAGCTGGGCGGCCGACCCGTCGGCGGCGAGCGCCGCCGCGCGGACGAACTCGTGGTCGAGCGGGGTGGGCAAGGTCAGTCCTTCAGGCCGGCGTTGATGTCGGCGTTCATGACGTAGCGCTGGAAGACCAGGAAGACGGCGATCAGCGGGATCATGGAGATGACCGAGGCGCCCAGCAGGACCGACCAGTTGATGTTCTGCGCGCCGACGATGCTCTGGATGCCGATCTGCACGGTGAACTTGTTGGGGTCGTTCAGCATCAGCAGCGGCCAGATGTAGTCGTTCCACCGCCACTGGAAGGACAGGATGGCGAGGGTGAGCATGATGGGCCGGGAGATCGGCACCATGATCCGCAGGAAGATCGACAGCTCACGCGCGCCGTCGATGCGCGCGGCTTCCACGAGTTCGTCGGGAACCGTCAGGAAGAACTGGCGGAACATGAAGCATCCGGTCGCGGTGAGCACGGCCGGGAGGATGATGCCGGCGAACGAGTTGTAGAGGCCGAGGTCGCGGACCACCAGGAACGACGGGGCGAGCATGACCTCGCCCGGCAGCATGGTGGTGGCCAGGATGCAGAGGAAGAAGGCCTTCAGCCACCTGTTGTCGTACTTGGCCAGCGCGTACCCGGTGCAGCAGCTCACTCCCACCGTGAGGATCGTCGTGATCACGCACACGATGGTGGTGTTGATGAAGTACTGGGAGAAGTTGGCGCTGTCCCACGCCGCCCTGAACCCCGACAGCGTGGGGTTGTGCGGGATCAGCGTCAGCGGAACGGAGAACAGGTCGCCGGCCGGCTTGAGGGAGCTGAGGATGAACCACAGCACCGGCAGCCCGTACAGGCACGCCAGGACCCACAGCAGTGTCGTCGCGGAGACCGCCTGCCGGAGACCGTCGCGGCCCCCGCGGCGGGGCCGCTTCTTGGAGACGGTCCGGCCGGCACCGGCACCGGCGTCGACCGGGCGTGGGATGTCTGTGGTTGTCATCGGTTCTCCACCCGCCGGTTGACGATCAGCTGGATGATCGCGACGGCCATCAGGATGAGCATGAGCACGAACGACGCGGCGCTCGCGTAGCCGATCTGGCCCCGCTTGAAGCCGGTCTCGTAGATGTACTGCACCAGCAGGTTGTTCGACGTGCCGGGCCCGCCGTTGTTGAGGGCGACGAACACCGGGTACTCCTTCATCGCGTTGATCGTGTTGAGCAGGATGACGATGAACGAGGTGGGCGCGATGCTCGGCAGGGTGATGCTGAAGAACTGGCGCCAGGGGCCGGCGCCGTCGAGCGAGGCGGCCTCGTAGTACGACACCGGTACGTTCTTGATCGCCGCGATGAACAGCAGCATGGTGAAGCCCGTCCAGGCCCAGGCCGCCGCCATCACGACCACGAGCAGCGAGAGGTCCGCGTTCGACTGCCACGGAACGGCGTCTCCGCCGAACTTCTCGATGACGTAGTTGACCAGTCCGAAGTTCTCACCGAACATCCACCGCCACAGGACACCCACGACGATGGGCGACAGCAGCCAGGGAATGAAGAAGATGACACGGGCGACCGACCCGCCCTTGGCGTGCTTGCTCACCACCAGGTTGGCGGCGAGCAGGGAGACCACGAAGTTCAGCGGGACGAAGAGGACGGTGTACAGCAGCGTCCGGGTCAGCGCGTCGTAGAAGGTGGAGTCCCCGAGCAGGTTGTCGTAGTTGTCCAGTCCGATGAACTGGAACGCCCCCACGCCTGTGTAGTTGGTGAAGGAGTAGACGAGCCCGATCACCGCCGGCCAGACGAAGAACAGCGAGAAGAGCACGACATTGGCCGCGATGAGCACGAGCGGCGCAAGGGTGTACTTGCTGCGTCTCCTGGGCGGGCTCGCGGACACGGCCGAGGCGCGTTTTGTCATCTTCCTGACTCCGTGCTGGTGGATTGAGTTCCGGTGGGCTCAGGATCTGAGCCCGGCATCACGCGGGCCTGGGGGGCCCGGGCGGCGGCGTCTCGAATCCGCCGCCCGGGACTGTCGGCCTACGCTCAGCCGCCGACCTGCTGGTTGTAGCCCGCCACGATGTTCTCCAGTGCCTTGTCCGACGACTGCTGGCCGTTGATCGCCTTGCCGAGCTCCGTCTTGGTCGGGTCCTCGGCGAGGCTCTTGCCCTTCAGCGCCCAGCTCGTCTGCGCGCTGTTGAAGTAGCCGGAGATCGGGTCGTAGAGCGGGATGGACTCGTTGTAGAGCTTGAACGCCGCCTGCGCCGCCTCGGACTTGAAGGGGTACTTCGGGTTCAGACCGCTCTCGACCGGCAGGAAGCCGGAGGTCTCGCACAGCGTCCTGTAGTGGTCGGGCTCGTACAGCCAGGACAGGAACTTCTTCGCGGCGGCGGCCGCGTCGGCGTTGTTGTTGAAGCCGACCGTCATGCCGCCGCTGTTGACGTCACTGGCCTGCACCGGCTGGGCGGGGGTCGGGACGCTCGCCCACTCGAACTTCGTGATGCTCTCCGAGTAGGCGGCGACCTGCCACACGCCGGACCAGTAGGCGACGACGTCACCGCTCTGGAACATGGCCGACGGGTCGGCGCCGCTGGTCCACACCGACTTCGGCATGGTCTTGTCGTCGTTCCAGCCGACGAAGGTCTTCACGGCCTTCTTGGTCGCGTCGTCCACCGAGAACTTGCCGGAGTCGTCGGCGTGGACGTACTTGCCGCCCATCTCGTAGACCATGGCGCGCAGCCGGGACGGCGACTGGTCGAAGGTCAGGGAGTACTTGGCGTTCGTCTTCTCCCGGACCTCGTTCGCCGCCTTGATGAACTCGGTCCAGGTCCAGGTCTTGTCGGGCGAGGTCGGGTAGTCGACGCCGGCCTTCTCGAAGAGCGACTTGTTGATGAACATGCCGGACGCGGTGACGTCCGAGGGGATGGACAGCACCTTCCCGGACGAGTCCTTGGCCACGAAGTTGGTGTTGATCTTGTTCGCCTTGTTGTCGGCGATGTCCTTGAGGTCGATCAGCTTGTTCGACCAGATCGGGTCGAGCGCCGGCACGGCCGCCACGTCGGGGAGCGAGTTGGCCTGCGCGGAGTTGCGCAGCTTCGTCGTGTAGCCCTCGTAGGGGATGTTGACGAGCTTGACCTTGACGCCCGTCTCCTTCTCGTACTGCGCCACCATCTTCTTCCAGCCCGCGTCCTGCCCGGGAACCGTGGAGATCCAGAACGTCAGCGACTTGGAGGTACCGCCCGAGTCGGACTCCCCTCCTCCACAGGCGGAGAGCAACAGGGCGGCCGCCGAGACACCGGCAGCGAGGGGAACCAGGCGGCGCGTACCGCCGCGGCCGAGTCGGCTGGAGCGCCGCACACCCACAGTGGTCATCTTTGATCCCTTGTTTCGTCGTATGGGGACAGAGCACGGGGCCGACCGAGGCGGCACGGGTGCAGTTTGCAGGAAACGTCGCTCTCCGGGCGCGGCCTCGCCCGGCCGCGTCTCCACGTGGGGCGGGCTCCCCAGCCGTTCTGGCTGTCACCGCACGGGCACGCCCTCGTGCGGTTGCCGTACGTCGCGTACGGGCGGGACGACTCGCCCCAAGTCGGCGTCCCGGCCGACCTAGAAAGCGCTTGTCCGGACATTGGCAGATGCCGGTGGAGTCCGTCAATGCTTCACCCCGACCCTCCGGTCACGGTTTGGATTCCCCGGGCCACGGCCAGGCGGCTGGCCCCCACCACGGTGCCGCTGTCGCCGAGGGCGCTGCTCACGACCTCCGTGGGCCAGCTCAGGCGGGCCAACTCGGCCCGTACGCCGGGCAGCAGGCGGGACTTGGAGCCGACGGCACCGCCCAGCACGATCAGGCCGGGGTCCAGCACGGCGGTCGCCGCGGCGGCCAGTCGGCCCACGTCGGCGGCGTGCCGGCCGACGACGGCGCGGGCCGTGGTGTGTCCCGCGTCGGCCAGCGCGAACAGCCCGTCGACGGTGTCGGGGCACACGCCGTCCACGCCCCGCCAGGCGTCCGCCGCCCGCCGCAGCAGGGAACCCGCGCCTATGTGCGCCTCCAGGCCCTCGTGGCGGGGTTCCCGGTCCGCGTCCCACGGGTAGGGCAGCCGGGCCACCTCGCCCGCGGCGCCGTTCGCGCCGCGCAGCACCTGGCCGCCGATGACGACACCGAGACCGATACCGACGCCGATCCGCAGATAGCCGAAGGTGTCCCGGCCCCGGGCCGCGCCTTCGTGCAGCTCGGCGAGGGCGGCGCAGTTCACGTTGTTCTCGACGTGCACGGGCACGCCCGGCGGGAGGGCCACGGTCAGGGCGTCGAAGATGGGGCCCGCCTTGGCGGTCGCGGGCCGCACGGCCATGCCCTCCCGGCCCTGGGTGGTGACGTCGCCGACGGCGACCACGATGGCCCGCAGCGGCGCCCCGGCCGACAGCCGCCCCAGGGCCTGGGCGACGACGTCGACGGTGTCCGCCCGCGGTCCGGTGCCCTCGGCGAGCAGGGCGCCGTCCAGGGCGCAGACCCGCACCCGGGTGACGCTCGGCCCGAGGTCGACGGCGAGGACCGCGCCGGCGGCGAGCCCCAGGTCGTAAACGGCCGCCGACCTGCCCGTTCCGCCCGTGAGCGTGCCGGAGCGCGCGGCGAGTCCGGCGGCCTCCAGCTCCGCCACGGCGGTGGAGACGGTCGGCTTGGAAAGGCGCGCCCCGGTGGCCAGTTGGGGGCGGGTGGCGGTGCTCGACGCGGCCAGTACGGCGAAGACGGCGCGCGCGCTCTCGCTCAGTTGCATGGTCTCCCCAGTCGTGCCGCGATCATCCGGCCGCACGGTCGTGCGGTATCAGGCGTCCGGTCACCCTTGACGCCCTCTAATTCGTTAGTTAATTTCCTAACGAAGTCAAGCGGTACTCGCCTACCGCACCGTCAGAGGCCCGTCCCGGGGCTTCCCTAGCACCCCCCACAGACCCTGTGTGTCCAGGCACGGTTTCGCCCAGCCGTCGCTGCGCCCATCGCAACGCAACGACGAAAGAGGCCTCACGTGCCGGACTCAAGGCCCGTCGCGGTCGGTATCGACGTGGGCGGCACCAAGACCCATCTCCGTGCTGTCACGGGGACGGACCCGGTCGCCGACCACATCCGCACCAGCCGTGGCTGGCGGCCGCACGACCGGGCGGCCGCGGCCGCATGGCTGGCCACGCTGGTCGGGGAGGTGCTGCCCGCGCACACCCCTGCGTCCGGCGTGGCCGTCGGCGCCCATGCCTGCGAGACGCCCCGGCAGTGCGAAGGGATACGTCTCGCCCTCCAGGAACGGCTTCAGGTGCCGTGTCTGGTGGTGGGCGACGCCGAGCTGCTGGCTCCCGCCGCCGGTTTCGACAAGGGGGTGGGACTGGTCGCGGGCACCGGGTCGGTGGCCGTCGGCCGGTCCGCCGACGGTACGGCGGTGCAGGTCGGCGGCTGGGGCGCGGTTCTCGGTGACGAGGGCGGCGCCGCCGGTCTGGTCCGGGAGGCGTGCCGTGCCGTCTGGGCCGCGCACGACCGGGGCGAGGCACCCGACGCGCTCGCCGACCGGCTCGTCGCCTCCTTCGGGGTGAGCGAGGTGCCGGCGCTCGGCGGGGCCCTGGAGGCCGCCACGGCGATGTCCGCCGACTGGGGCCGGCACGCTCCCGAGGTGTTCGAGGCCGCCGAGGACGGCTCGGAACTCGCCCGCCAGGTGATCTCGGACGGGGGCCGCGCCCTCGCCTCGCTCGTGGCGCGGCTCGACGCCCGCCGGGTCCCCGTCGACAACGTGGTGGTGGCCGGCGGGACGATCCTGTCCCGGCCCGCCCTGTACGCGGCATTCGCCGAAGCCCTCGCCGAGGCGGTACCGTCCGCGCGACCGCATGTGCTCCAAGTGCCCCCGGTAGAAGGGGCGTTGGCACTTGCACGTACTCTCCTCCGACCGGCCACCGGCTGATCACCGGCCGGTCGTCGACCGGACATGGACCGGTCATCCGTCAGTTCCACGCTCAGCCCGCACCTGATCAACCCACCGCGAAAGGAGCGGCGCTCCATGCCGTCATCTGCCGGGCATCACACGCTCAACCGCCGTGTCTTCCTCAGGAACTCCCTCGGCGTCTCGGCCGGCCTGATCGCCGCTCCGACCGTCGCGAACCTCTGGCAGGCGCCCGAGGCCAAGGCCGCCACCGCGTTCGCGCCGTTCGTCGACGACTACACCACCAACGTCACGGCGAACCTGACCCCGGAGACCAACGCCGTGGTCCGGGCGCTCGGCGGCTTCGCCGAGATCTGGAAGACCGGCGACGCCTGGAACACCGGCACCCCGCTGCTGCCGGAGATCCTGCGCGCCAACATGCGCTACTGCGCGCGCCTGACCGGCCGCCGCACGGAGGCACAGGCCCGCGAGGCGTTCATCACCGACCGGCAGCACCAGAGCTACTCGGTGATCAGCGGTCTCGGCCCGCTGGCGGACCTGTACAAGGCCGGGGCCATGGCGGTCACCTCGATCACCTCCGCCCCCGACGGCACCCCGCCCGGCAAGATCAGCGACTCCGTCCCCGCCGACGCGCCCGCCGGATCCGCGAACGGCGCGGGCTCGACCACCTCGCGGCTCGGCAAGGTGGCCGAACTCGTCAACACCGTGCGCGGGCCGTTCGCGTCCAGCAACCCCTCGAAGTTCTCCTACCAGTACCCGCGCCCCTGGCGGATGAACGAGAACAGCGAGGTCGTCGACACCGGCGCGATCGACGAGTTCGGGTACCCGGTGTACGAATCCGCCGTGATCGTCGCCCCGCAGCTGCTGCGGCAGCGCGGCGAGAACCCGGCCGAGGACGGCGGCTTCCCCAGCGGCCACACCAACGCGCTGCACCTGGCGGCCCTGGCCTACGCGTACGCCGTCCCCGAGCGCTTCCAGGAGATGGTGACCCGCGCCTTCGAGGCGAGCCACGACCGGATCATCTCCGGCATGCACTCCGCGGTCGACGTCGTCGGCGGTCGCGTCATGGCCACGGCCCTGGCCGCCGCGGCACTCGCCGACCCGAAGAACGCCGAGCTCAAGGCCGCCGCGCGACGACAGGCCGCCGAGTACTTCCAGGCCGAGACCGGCACGACGGCCGACACGCTGTACGCGTACGCGCACTCCGCGGGCAGCGACACCGACCCGTACGCCGACCGCTGCGCCAACGCACGGCTGGTCGAGCCAAAGCTGACGTACGTGCTGACCCGGCGCGGGCGTTCCGAGGACCTGACCGTGCCCAAGGGCGCCGAGGTCCTGCTGGAGACGCGGCTGCCGTACCTCGACGCGGCGCAGCGGCGCGAGGTGCTGCGCACGACCGCGCTGCCGTCGGGCTATGTGCTGCTGGACGGCTGGGAGCAGTGGGGCCGGCTCAACCTGTTCGCGGCGGCGGACGGCTACGGCGCCTTCGACTCGGAGGTCACCGTCACGCTGGACGCCGCGATCGGCGGCTTCGCCGCGGCCGACACCTGGCGCAACGACATCGACGGTGCGGGCGGGCTCGTCAAGAAGGGCAGCGGCACGCTCACCCTGTCCGGGGCCAACCGGTACACGGGCGGCACGGTCGTGGAGGCCGGTGTCCTCGCGGCGGGCTCGAAGGAGGCGTTCGGGCGCGGTGACGTCCGGGTGAAGGGCGGCACGCTGGCCACCGGCGACCGTACCGTCCGGGTGCGCGGCGGCTACACGCAGGCCGGTGTCCTCGACGTGACGCTGGACCGAGGCACCGACGCCGCCCTCGTGGTCGACGGGCGCGCGGTCCTGGAGCGGGGCAGCAAGCTGGTGGTCCGCTTCGACGCGAAGCAGGCGCCGCGTTCCGGCAGCACGGTCGCGGTCGTCGGGGCGCGGTCGCTGCAGGGCCGGTTCTCGGAGGTCTCGGTGGCCGTCGAGGGCTGGTCGGCGGAGCAGGTCTTCACGGCGCACGGGGTGTCAGTGCGTCTGCGCAAGCACTGACTCCTTCGGGAGTGAGGCAGTCGGGGGTGACGTGAGCCGCCCCCGACTGCTGTCTGTTCTACGGGCTCGGCGGCAGCGCCTGCTCGGCCCAGATGGTCTTGCCCGCCCCGCTCGGGCGGCTGCCCCAGCGGTCGGTGAGCTGGGCGACCAGGAGCAGGCCGCGGCCGCCCTCGTCGAAGCTGCGGGCCCGGCGCAGATGGGGCGAGGTGCTGCTGGCGTCGGAGACCTCGCAGATGAGGGTGCGGTCGCGGATCAGGCGCAGCTGGATGGGGGCGCCGCCGTAGCGGATGGCGTTGGTGACGAGTTCGCTGACCACGAGCTCGGTGACGAAGACGGCCTCCTCCAGGCCCCAGCGGTTGAGCTGGTCGGTGGCGAGCTTGCGCGCCCCCGCGACCAGCGCCGGGTCGTCGGTGAGGTTCCAGACGGCGACCTGTTCCGCGTCGAGGGCGCGGGTGCGCGCGAGGAGCAGCGCCACGTCGTCGGCCGGGATCTCCGGCAGCAGTGCCTTCAGCACGGTGTCGCAGGCGCGCTCCAGGCCGTCGACCGACCCTTGGAGCGCGGCGCACAGGGCGGCGGTGCCCGTGTCGATGTCACGGTCCCGGGCCTCGACCAGACCGTCGGTGTACAGGGCGAGGACCGAGCCCTCGGGCAGCTGGAACTCCGTGGCCTCGAACGGGAGGCCGCCGACGCCGAGCATCGGCCCGGCCGCCACCTCGACGACCTGGACGCTGCCGTCGGGTCGTACCACCACGGGCGGGACGTGCCCGGCCGAGGCGATCGAGCAGCTGCGGTCCACCGGGTCGTAGACCGCGTACAGACAGGTCGCGCCGATCTCCCCCTCCCCCGTGCCGTCGCCGGCCGCGAGGTGTTCGACGAGGTCGTCCAGGTGGGTGAGGAGTTCATCGGGCGGCAGGTCGACGTCGGCGAGCGCCCACACGGCGGTGCGCAACCGGCCCATGGTGACGGAGGCGTGGATGCCGTGGCCGACCACGTCGCCGACGACCAGTGCCACCCGGGTCCCGGACAGCGGGATCACGTCGAACCAGTCGCCGCCCACTCCGGCCTGCGACAGCGCCGGCAGATAGCGGGAGGCGAACTCGACGGCCGCCTGCCCGGCGACCGTCTTCGGCAGCAGACTGCGCTGGAGCGCCAGTGCCGTACTGCGTTCCCGGGTGTAGCGGCGGGCGTTGTCGACGCAGACGGCCGCCCGGCTGCAGAGCTCCTCGGCCAGGGACACGTCGTCCTGGTCGAAGGCGTCGGGGTGCTCGGGGGTCAGGATCCGCACGAGGACGGCGACCCCTAGGGTCGTGCCGCGCGCGACCAGCGGTACGGCCATCAGGGAGAGGTCGGGGGCCTCGGCCTCCTGGAGTTTGGCGGAGCGGGCGCCGTGCTGGGCGAACCAGGAGTCGAGGAGGTGCTCGCCGGTGCGGGTGAGCACGGGTTCGCCGCTGAGCAGGGCCCGGGCCGGTGGGGAGAAGGGCGGGTAGACGTCGGCGGCGCCGAGCGCGATGGCCGCCTCCGGGACACCGGGCGTACCGGAGTGATGGGCGGCCCTGCGCAGCCGCACACCGTCCTCCACGGGGACCGTCTCGGGTTCCTCGCCCTGGAGGACGGACTCCAGGAGGTCGACGCTGGCGAAGTCGGCGAGCCGTGGGACGATCAGCTCGGCGAGTTCACGGGCGGTATGGACGACGTCCAGCTTGGTGCCGATGGAGCCGGCGGCCTCGTTGAGCAGGGCCAGGCGCTGGCGGGCCCAGAACTGCTCGCTGCTGTCGAACCCGGCGAGCGCGGTGCCGATCAGCTCGCCGGCGCGGTCGCGCACGGGCCACATCTCGAAGCTCCAGGAACGCATGCGCCGACCGGAGGGCGAACGGGTCCAGCTCTCGTAGTGCACCGGCTGTCCGGTCTCCACCACGATCTCCAGATGGCGCAGGAAGCCCCGGCTGTGCTCGGCGTCCTCCACGGTGTCGAGGAAGTACTGGTGCCGGAACTCCTCCTCGGGCCGGCCCATGACCTCGCACGCCCAGTCGTTCATCCGCAGATAGCGCTGCCCGGTGTCGAAGACGGACATGGACATCGATGCCTGGTTGAAGGCCAGCTCGCCGAGGCCCCGCTCGGTCGGGTCGGGCGCGACCTGGACGACGAACCGCCGCCGCTCCCCCTCAGCGCCCCGCACCGGGCAGATCCGCACGGCGGCCTTCTGCCGGCGCCCGTCCCGGTGGCGCAGGTCCACCACCGCGTCGCCGTCCGTCAGCAGCGTCCGCCAGACCGCGGCCGGGTCCCCGTCGACCAGGTCGGCCGCCGGCCTGCCGGTCACCTCCTGGGCGCTGTACCCCGTGAGCCGTCGGGCGCCCTCGCTCCACCCCGCGACGAGGCCGCGCGCGTCGACCACCGCCATCGCCTCACCGGCCGTGGCAGCCCGCGACGCGCCGGACGCCTTCGTCACCATATGGCCAGGATGGTCCGATCAGGGCGGGGCAACAACCTGGCCACGCCCATGACGTGCCGGGTCGATGGCCCCGGCGGGCGGCCGCCCCCTAAAGCACCGTGCGGGATTCGAGGTCCTTGCGGGTGTCGTTGCCGTAGACGCCGGTTTCGTCACCCCGGATGCCGTACCAGAGCTGGAAGCGCGCCACCGCTTCCTTCAGGACGACGTCGTACCGGCCGGAGGTGGAGCCGTTGTCGTACACGTTCGGGATGCGCAGCAGCCGTTGCTGGAGTTCGGAGACCTCGGGGCCGCTGTCGCCCTCGCGCAGGGTGCCGGGGCCGTCCGGGTCGGCGCCGTCGTCCGGGGCGGGCGCCGAGGTCGCGGGGGCCGAAGCAGCGGGGGCCGAAGGAGCGGGGGCCGACGGGGTCGGGGTGACGACGCGTGCCTCCTTCTCCGTGCCGGCGCCGGGCAGGAGCAGGGCGGCGGCGAAGCCCAGCAGGGCCGCCGCGCCGACGCCGACCACCACGGCGGCGCGCTTGAGGCCCGAACCGTCGCCGGGCGCCGGCCGACGCCGCTGCCGGCGCCGGTGTCCCTCGTCGCGCGGAACCGTGCCCGAGCCGAAGTCCTCGCCGACCATGACCGGGGGCAGTTCCTCGGTCTCGTACTCCGTCCGGGGCAGGATCCGCTCGGGAGCGGGCTCCGTCCCGGCTGCGGGCGTCGGCGCCGAGGGCGGTGCCGACGGCGGCGGCGACGGCACCGGTGCCGGGGTGGGGGGTACGACGACGGTCTCGTACTCGTCGTCGGCCGCGGGTGTCCCCTTGTACTGCTCGAACTCACGCAGCAGCTCGGCCAGGGCCTCGGTCCTGCGCCGGCGCACGACGTAGGTCGGCTCGATCGTGGGACGCTTCGCCGTCCGGCCCGGTTCGGGCGGTTTCGACACGCTGTTCTCCTTCTGTGCACGCGGTCTCCCGCCATCCCCGAGAGGAGATACGGGCAGCCGGGCCGGGAGGTTCAGCGCAGGGGGCGGCGCCGGGGGGGCGGTCGGGAGCGCGGCGACGACTTCCCAGCCGGGGCTGTGCGCGCGGGCGGGTCCGGAGAGGGCCACCGAGCGCGGTGACCCGTTCGGTGAGACCCCCCAGCCCGAAGCCACCGCCCCGGGCGGCCTCCGGCAGCCGTGCGCCGCCGCGCCCGTCGTCACGGACCACGACCTCCGGGCCACCGGGCCCGCGGCGGACGTGGACGGTGACCTCGGTGGCGTCGGCGGCGTGCCGGCGGACGTTCGTCAGGGCCTCCCGCACCACGCGGAAGGCTGCGGACTGCACCTAGTTCGGCAGGCCGTCGGGGACGGAGTCGTCGTGGCGCAGCAGGGCGGCGGGGCGGTGCCACGCGCACCGTGCGTCCGCCGACACCGCGGACACCGCCGACACCGCCGACACCGCCGAAACGGCGCACCCGTTCGTGGACGCCCGCAAGATCCCCCACCGGCCGCCGGTCGGCGCTCCCGGTCTCCTCCTCGTGGTCGCGCGGCAAGACGACCGTGCGGCGCATCGGGGCCGGCGCCTCGGTCGCGGCTCGCTCGATGTCCGCGAGCACGGCGGCGAGGCGCTCGGGCCGGGTGACGGCCATGATGCGGGCGACCTGCGTCCGCTCCAGGATCCGGGTGACATCGTGGGCGACGACGTCATGCAGGTCCGCGGCCATCGCGAAGCGCTCCGCCCGGCGGGTCTCGGTGACGATCTGGGCCCGCCGGTTGTCCAGCTCAAGCTCGCGGCCCGGAACCGGGTCGAGATCGCGGCGTGTGCGTGGCGGACCGGGCACGCGGGCCACGGCACGTCATAGTCACTGCGTGAGGATCACGTCGTGAGGGTGATCCGGATGCCGATCGTGCCCTCGGCGCCCCGGCGCAGTCGGCTGCCGAGGAGGGTGAGCCGGCCGAAGATCCCGTACTTGCGGGCGATCAGCCCCCGATAGGCGGCGGAGCCGGCCGCGTCCAGGATCTCGGCGCGGGCGGGGACGGAGTCGCCTGTGGGGTTGCCGCGCACGTCGCAGGGGCCGACCAGGACGTCGGCGCGGTTGCGGATGCGCTTGACCTTCCAGGAGTCGGCGACGGTCCAGACTCCGAGGGCGTCGCCGTCCCGTACCACCCACACCGGAGTCGGCACGGTGGTGCCGTTCTTGCGGTAGGTGGTGACCAGCAGGTACTTGCCCGCGCCGAGCGCGTCGAGCGTGGTGTCGTCGGCCATGACGGGAGTCTAGGACCCCTGTGACGGGCCCGGGCGCACGGCCGCCGGCGGAAACCATGGCGGCCGTACTCCCAGGAACGGACGGTGCGGCGGCGTCAGTCCAGCAGGCCGTCGTAGTCGGGCAGCTTGTACGTGCGCTCGGCGTGGCCGCCGACGAGGTCGGTGGTGTTGTTGCCGACGTTGGCGATGATCGTGTAGCCGTCGGACTCGATGTCCGCGCGCGAGGCGGTCTTGTAGGCGGAGACCTCGGAGAAGAGATCGGGCAGGTCGCGCACATAGAGTCCGTCGACCGGGTAGCCGACGTTCTTCAGGTTCCACTCGGTGAGGGACTCGATGATGCCGGGGCGGGCGGTGACGAAGAAGACGTCCACCCCACGGGACTTGGCGTACTTGGCCAGCGCCAGGGAGGGCTTCAGGGCCGGGGTCGGCAGCTGGTACCAGGGCGTGTAGTGCGTCTCCAGCGTCGTGTTGTCGATGTCGAAGACGATGGCGAGCTTCTGCCCCGAGGAGTTCGCGGTGCGCTGCTGGATGTAGGGCGTGGCCGTGTCGATGACGGTCTTCACGTCCTTCTGCCAGGTCGCGTAGTCCACTTCGGCGGCCGCGGCCGCGCCGACCGCGGCCGTGACCGGCGCCGCGGCGGCCGGCCCGGCGGCGGTCATCGAGGCGCCCAGGCCCAGGACGGCCACCGTGGCGACCGTGGTGACGCGGCGTCCCACACCGCTTGCTGTCATGTTCGTCCCCTTCTTGTCATGTCAAAGCGGCGAGGTGGTCGGATCCCTCGCCGCAGTCGTCATGGTCATGTCCATCAGTGGCCGGGAGACTACCCAAGAGTTACTGATTAGTAGAGAGGTCGCGACGAACGTTCTTCGACGGGACAAGGCCCGTGGGTCCGACCGCGGACTGTGAAGATCGCAGAACACTCGGCAAACACCAACCCGCCGGTCTACATTGCCCGTTGAACGAGCGCTCTTTCACAGAAGATCCAGGAGTTGATGCCGTGACGGACAACCCGGCAGCCTCGGACTTCCCGTCCTCGTCGCTGAACCGTCGCATCGTCACCACGCGGCCGAGCGCGGCGCGGATCTGGAACTACTGGCTCGGCGGCAGGGACTACTACGAGGTCGACCGCAAGGCCGGGGACGAGATCCGCCGACTGCATCCGAGCATCCACGACTACGCCCGGGCGGACCGGCGGTTCCTGCGCCGGGCGGTGCGCCATCTGGCCGCCGATCTGGGGATCCGCCAGTTCCTGGACATCGGTGCCGGGCTGCCGACCGCGGAGAACACCCACGAGGTCGCCCAGCGCGTCCTCCCGGACGCGCGGATCGTCTACGTCGACAACGACCCGCTGGTCCTGGTGCACGCGCGGGCCCTGCTGACGAGCGCGCCCGAGGGCCGTACGGACCATGTCGACGAGGACGTGCGCAACGTCGACTCGATCCTCGAACACGCCGCGCGGACCCTGGACCTGAGCCGGCCGGTCGCGCTGATGCTGCTCGACGTGATGGCCTTCGTGGCCGACGAGGAGGACCCGCAGGGCATCGTGCGCCGCCTCATGGCCGCGCTGCCCTCCGGCAGCCATCTGATGCTCTCGCACACCGTCACCGACCCGCGGTGGCCCGACGTGGACATCGCGGCGGCCTGGTGGAACGCGCACGGCACCCCGCGGCTGACCCAGCGCACCCCCGAGACGGTGGCCCGCTTCTTCGACGGCCTCGACCTCCTCGAACCGGGCGTCGTCTCCTGCTCGCGCTGGCGCCCGGAGCCCACCGACGAGGACACCGGCGAACCGGAGGAAGTGGCCATGTACTGCGGCGTGGGAGGCAAGCGCTGATGACGACGCACCTGGTCCGGCTCCAACTGGACGTCACCGGCTTCGACCTGGCACGTTTCCAGCCGTACGTCGACAAGTGCCGGACCTCAGGCATCCGGCTGACGACGCTCTCCGAACTCGGCGACACCCCGGAGAACCGACGGGCGTTGTACGACCTCAACAAGGAGTGCTCGGCCGACATCCCCGAGCGCGGCGCCTTCTTCGCCTACGACGAGTACCACCGGCTCCGCTTCGAGGTGCCCTCCTACGACCCGCGCGGCGTCGTGCTGGCCCTCGACGGCGACCGGTGGATCGGCATGGCGGCCACCTCGGACCGGCGAGACTCCGGATTCGTGTTCAACGAGATGACCGGCGTGCGGGCCGGCCATCGCGGCCGGGGCGTCTCGGTGGCCATGAAGACCTTCGGCATCGGGTTCGCCGGGATGTGCGGGGTGAGCACCGTCCGTACGGTCCATCACCCCGCCAACAGCCGTGCGATCGCCATGAACCGGACGTTGGGATACGTCGACGCGGACTGGTGAACATGTGCCGGTCATCGCACGTATGAAAGGAGGGCGCTCAAGGACCGGACGCCCTGGCGGTGTTGACACCGTGTCGGACGGGGTTCGGGAGCCAGGCGATGAGGCACGCACGACGACGAGTCGTGAAGCGGGTGGCGCGGCTGACAGCCGCGGGTGGAGTGATCTGCGGAGCCCTGATGGTCACGCAGGCGGCGATGGCGACCGAACCCGCCGTCACCCCGCCCGCGACCCCCAGCGCGGTGCTGGCCGCGTCCGGCACCGGGAACGGCCTGCTGAGCGAACTCGGCACCGAACGGACGGCAGGCACCTGGATCGCCGAGGACGGCAGTCCGGTCGTCGCCGTCACCGACGAGAAGGCCGCCGCCGAGGTCAAGCGGGCGGGCGCCCGCCCGAAGATGGTCGAGTACAGCGGCGAGGACCTGAAGTCCGCCACGGAGGCACTGCGCTCGGCGCCCCGGGTGCCGGGCACCTCCTGGGCGATCGACCCCGCCTCCAACGAGGTGGTGGTCCGCGCCGACAGCACCGTCTCCAAGAAGGACTGGTCGAGCCTGACCGACCTCGCCAAGGAGATCGGCGGTTCCGTACGGATGGAACGCACCGAGGGCGCGTACACGATGCGGCTCAACGGCGCGCAGCCGATCTTCGGCACCGGTGGCCGCTGCTCGATCGGCTTCAACGTGACCGACGGCGAGAACGACTTCATGCTGACCGCCGGGCACTGCGGGCCCGCGGGTTCCGTCTGGTTCTCGGACGACCAGGGCCGCCAGGAGATCGGCCGGACGACCGAGACCAACTTCCCCGGCGCCGACTACTCGCTCGTCCAGTACCTCCAGGACGCGCCGAGCAACAAGACCAACGTCGTCTCCGTCGGCGACGGCCGCGGTGTGCGCATCACCTCCGTCGGTGACGCGGCGGTCGGGCAGCGGGTCTTCCGCAGCGGCAGCACCAGCGGCTTCCGCAACGGCGAGGTGACCGGTCTCGACGCCACGGTCAACTACCCCGAGGGCACGGTCACCGGTCTCATCGAGACCACGGTCTGTGCCGAGCCGGGCGACAGCGGGGGCCCGCTCTTCTCGGAGGGCGTGGCGCTCGGGGTGACCTCGGGCGGCAACGGCGACTGCGAGGAGGGCGGTACGACGTTCTTCCAGCCGCTGTCCGACGCCCTCGACGATCTCGGTGTCCAGCTGAACGGTCTGCCGCAGTCCGCCGTCCGGCCGACAGCGGCGGGCGACGGTTCCGAGGAGGACGCCCAGGGTGCCGCCGCGCCGGGCTCCGCCGAACCGGGTGCCGTGGAGTCCGTCGAGTCCATCGAGGCCGCCTCCGACCTCATCGACCGTCTCGTCGACCCCCGCAACGTCGGCCCCGGCCTGCTGGTCATCGCCGGCAGCATGGTCGCCCTGGCGGCCACCCGCTTCATCCGCACGGAACAGGACCGCCAGGCGTACCGGCGCCAGTACTCACAGAGCTGGAGCTAGAAACGCTCGGAGGCGGGGCTGGAAACGAGTCGAGCGCGCCCCTTCGAGGGGCGCGCTCACAAGGGCCGCGGGGAAGCGCGCGATCAGCCCCCACCGGCCCGCCGGCCGACGACCTACGAAGCGGCGGCCCACTCGAGAACCAGACGTTCGTACTCGCTCCGCTGCTCCCTGTTCAACGTCCCACCGCTCCGGAACCAGAGCGCCCGGATCTCCTCGTTGACCTCGGCGGCCGTTCGCGCCGGTACTTCCGCTCTTTCCAGGACGACATCAGGGGTAGTGGACATGGTGTAAACCATATGTCCTCGAACGTGAAGCCGATGTGAGTAAAGGCGCCACTTCCGACATTACGGACCGTGAAGCTGATCACTCTGCGTTTACGGCTCCACCGCCCCGAGCACGAGCACCTGAATGACGTGAACGCCCGGGTCGCGGCCCGCTGCACCCTGCCGGGCTCCCGGCCGTCCGTCAGGTGCCCGGCTTGCGGCCGTACACGTAGACGTCGTCGCCCTTCTTCAGCAGCGACCAGTACTTCTTGGCGTCGGTCTTCGTCATGTTGGTGCACCCGTGGGAGCCGGGCGGGTTCCACATGCTGACGCCCACGGAGTGGAAGGCCTGGCCGCCGTCGAAGAACTGGGCGTAGGGCATGGGCACGTGGTAGATCGACGAGACGTGGTCGATGTTGCGCCAGTAGATCTTCTTCAGGCCGGTGCGGGTCTCGTAGCCGTCACGGCCGGTGCGGACCGGGACGGGGCCGTAGACGAGCTTGCCGCCGTCCTGGATCCAGCTGAGCTGGAGGGTGAGGTTCACACAGGCGATACGGCCCTTGTTGGTGGGGCACTTGCCGGCCTTGTTGGGGTTCTTGCCCACGGCCTTCTGCTTGTTCATGAGGTCCATCACGCCCCAGGTGACGGATCCCGCGTACCCGATGGTCGGGGTGATGCCGTGCTTGGCCTGGAAAGCCTTGATCGCCTTGCAGTCGCCGGCGGACTGCTTGCCGTCGACCGTCCGGCCGAGGAACTTCTCGACCTGCTTCTGGTACGGCCCCGTCGACGTCGTACAACTCGCCGCCTGCGCGGGCCCGGTGCCGAGCGCGAGCGTGAGCGGTGTGAGCAGTCCGGTGATCGTGAGTGCGACGGCGCCTCTTCTGCCTATGTCCCCCATGGCGGGCCTTTCCCTTTCGCGTGGTTTCTAGGTCCTGCCTGCCTAGACAGGCCACCGGCTGCGACGGTTGTGGGAGAGCCCACGCTGAGACGAAACAGTTACACAGCCGGGAATTCGGATATACAGTTACCCCCATGAGCAACAGCGAATCCATAACTCGCGTGGCGTTGAAGAGAATTACCCCCGATGTCTCCGGGGCGATGGGCTCCCTGCACGGTGCCGCCGTTTCCGCGGCCCGCGACGCGAAGGTCGAGCCCGAGATCCTCGAACTGATCCGAATTCGCGCCTCGCAGATCAACGGCTGCGCCTTCTGCCTGGACATGCACACCAAGGACGCCCGCGCGCAGGGCGAGACCGAGCAGCGGATCTACGCGCTCGGCGCCTGGCGCGAGACCCCCTTCTTCTCCGCCCGCGAGCGCGCCGCCCTGGCGTTGACGGAGGCGGTGACGCTGGTCCACGACGGGCACGTGCCCGACGACGTCTACGCCGAGGCCGCCGAGGTGTTCGACGACGAACAGATCGCGGCGCTGATCTGGGCGGCGACCGTGATCAACGCGTACAACCGGATCGCCATCGCGACACGGATGGTCCCGGGGGCCTACCAGCCCGCCCAGAAGTAGCACCGCAGGCCCGGGATTCCGGAATCCCGGGAAATTCCAGACAATTCATCAATCCATCGAATCATCGAAATACCGCGAACGACCTTCAGCGCCGGGCCGAATTCCTCTTCGCCCCGGCGCTTCTGCGCGCACGTACATCGCTGTTGAATTCAGTGGTCGGGCAGCGGCTGCATGAGCCCGTCCAGCCAGCGGCGCCATTCGGGGGCGCGGACCGCCCGGCCGGGGGTCATCGGTCGTCCGGTCCAGGCGACGACCGGGCGGATGCCGTGGAGGGCGTTGACGAGCCACACCTCACGGCCGTCCAGCTCGGCCAGCGAACGCTCGCGGTGGGCGACCCGTACTCCGGTACGGGCGGCGTGTTCCAGGACGAGGGCCGTGGTGACACCGGCGAGGAGCGGCAGCCGGGGCGGCGGGAGGCAGAGGGTGTCCTCCTCCCACCACAGCAGGCTGGAGTTGGCGGCCTCCAGCACCAGACCGGAGGGCGCGATCAGTACCGCCTCGTCGGCCTCGGCACCGGCCGCCCGTCTGCGCACCCGGGCCAGGGCGTCCAGGTCGGGCCCCTTGCGGCGGGGCACGGTGCGCGGGTCGGGCTGACCGGCCGCCCACACCCGGATCTCGGCCGTGAGCGGCGGGGCGTGCCGCAGCAGCACCCTCAACTCCAGGGATCCCGCCGCGAGTTCCACACGGGGGAACCACTCCCCCGTACGCGGCAGGGCACGGGTCATGTCCTGCCAGAAGTCGACGACCTGCGTCAGGGGCGGCGCGCCGCACTCGCCGCAGGACCGCGTGAAGCGTTCGCGGTGCCGGTCGAAGCCGCGCACCCGTCCGTCGCGCAGCAGCCACGAGTCCGCCACGAGGAGGCGTCCGCCCTGTGCCTGGCCGGGGACAAGGCCGTGTTCGGGTGACCAGGTCAGCAGACCTTCCACGACGGCGGGTTGTGTCACTCAGTGCTCCTGTGGGTCTCTCCGGTTCAGTACTTGCGGCCCGCGACGGCCGGGGCGCCGTGCCGGGGGCCGTACGGCGCGTGCTCCAGCCAGGCTCCGCAGCGCGGCACCATCGGGGCGAGGGCGGCCGCCGCCCGCTGCTTGACACGGACGATACGGCGCCGGGGCCGCAGATGGTCCAGGGCCGTGCCGGCGGCGGCGCTGTTGAACAGGCCCGCCGCACGGCGGATCCCGGCGAAGGAGTCGACCGCCTCGGGGGTGCCCTCCGCGATCGCACGGGCCGCGGCGACCGCGTCCGCGATACCGCTGTTCATGCCGCGCGCCCCGAACGGCGGGAAGAGGTGCGCGGCCTCGCCGGTCAGCAGCACCCGGCGGTGCGGGTCGGTGAAGTCGACGGCGACCTTGCGCAGGAAGCGGTAGGTGGACACCCACAGGATCCGCTCGCCGTAGCCGTCGCCGACGACGTCGGGCAACCAGCGGCATACGGCCTGCCGGGTGCCGAAGTCCTCTGTCGCGTCGTCGTCGCGGCACTGGAGGTCGAGCTGGAAGCCGCCGGTGAACGGCACCCGCATGACACTGCGGCCGCCGAGCGCCGGGTGCTCGTAGTGGAAGACCCGCTCCAGGGGCAGTGCGGCGCCGGGGATGTCCGCGAGGTCCACCACGACGTGGAAGCCCTCGCCGTGGGTGCCCTCCAGCGGGATGCCCAGTTCGCGGCGTACCGCCGAGCGGGCGCCGTCGGCGGCGACCGCGTAGGTGCCCCTCCAGGTCCGGCCGTCCTCGCCGGTGAGGGTCACCCCGTCCGGGTCGGTCCGTACGGCGGTGATCCGGGCGTCCCACACGAACTCCACGCCGGCCTCCCGGCAGGCGGTGAGCAGGAAGCGCTCGGTGTCGACCTGGCGGAGGCTGGTGAAGGGCGGGGTGCCGGTGGTCGGCGGGAAGGTGCGGGCGTAGACCTCGCGGCCCCGGTACAGGGTGCGCCTGGTGTGCCAGGTCCGCCCGTACCCGGCGATCGCGGCGGCGAGCCCCGGACGGATCTCCTCCAGCAGGTGCAGGGTCTCGCGGTGCACGAACAGGGCGCGGCTGCCGGGGCGTTCACGGCCCTCGGGGTCGGCTTCCAGCAGGGTGACGGGGAGGTCGTGGGCGCGCAGGGCGAGGGCGGCGGCCAGCCCCACGGGCCCGGCGCCCACGACGAGGGCGGGGGTCGTCATGCGCGGGCGCTCTCGGCGAGCATGCGGGTGATCTCGACGCGCTTGACCTTCCAGGTGGAGGTCATCGGCAGTTCGTCGAAGCGCCACTGCCTCGGCTCCGCCATGGCGGGCAGATCGGCCGTGGCCTCGTGCCAGCGTCGCAGGTCCAGGGGCCGTTCGCCGCGTACGCAGACCACGGGTACGGGTTCGCGGTCGGCGCCGGGGACGATGACGACCTCGCGCAGCTCCTCCAGGCGGGACATCAGGGTGTCCTCGACCTCCAGGTTGCTGTGCACGGAGTCGATCTGGTCGATCTCGCGGTCGATGAGGTAGAGGGCGCCCCAGCGGCTCTGGTAGCCCATGTCGCCCATCTGCCACCAGCCGCTGTCGAGTTGGCGCAGATAGCGGTCCCGGGCGCCCAGGTAGGTGAGGATACGGCCGCGGGTGCGGGCCTCGATCCGGCCGGCGGTGCCGGGGGCGACCCGCCGCCCGGCGTCGTCGGCCACGCGGACGCGGGTGAAGCCGGGGATGCCGATGCCGACCCGGCGGCCGTCGGCGCGGGCGGCGCTGCGGCGGGTGAACCACTGGAAGGCGACCGGGCCCGTCTCGCTCTGTCCGTACAGCTGGATGAGCCAGGGCGAGCGGCGCCGCGAGGCGTCCAGGAGCCGCTGCACGGTCCGCGGGTGGATCGCGTCGAAGGTGGAGCCGTAGGAGCGGACGCGGGACAGCGGGGCACCGGGTGCGTCGGCCAGCTCCTCCCACAGCACGAAGGTGTTGGGGTGGGTCTCGACGATGCCGGGGCGGTGGCGGGCCAGCAGCGGGCCGACGTTCGACGGTTCCGGGTCGACGATCAGGAGCAGCGGGCTGCCGAAGTGCAGCAGGACGCCGAGCAGGTGGTAGAAGCGCGAGTGCACGAACGACATGTGCAGGGCGGCGGTCTCGCCCCGGGTGGGCCAGCCCATCGCCTTCTGCGGAACGAGCCGGTTCCACATGGTGTTCGGGCAGTGCACGGCCAGCTTGGGCAGTCCGGTGGTGCCGGAGCTGTGGGTGATGAGGGAGGCGTCCCGGTGGTGCAGGCGGACCGCGGCCGGGGTCGGCGCGCCCTGGTACTTCTGCAGCGGTTCGGCGCCCGGGGCGTCGTCGACGCCGAGGGTGCGGCGGACCAGGCCGGTGAGGCCGACGTCCTTCAGGGGGCCTTCGAGCTTGGCCCGGTCGGTGATCAGCCAGGGCTTGTGCAGGCGTTCGAGGAGCTGTCCGACCACCGGGCCGGCGAGGCCGGGCGAGAGCAGGACGGGGACGGCGCCGATCCGGGAGACCGCGCAGGTCAGCAGCACGATGTCGACGTTGTCGGTCTTGTGGACCACCACCTCCTCGGAGGGGCGTACGCCCGCTTCCCACAGGCGCCCGGAGAGTTCGTCGACGAGGTCGGCGAGGACGGTGTAGGTGAGGTCGGTCCCGATGTCGGGGTTGACGCCGAGGGGCCGGTCCAGCGTGACGAAGACCGGACCGTGGCGGTCGGCGGCCTCTCTGAACATCGAGCCCAGGTAGAACCCGCGGCCGGCGAGGACGGGTTGCCGGTCGATGGGGAGCCGGTCTCGCATGGCGGCGGACCTTTCTACGGGGACGAGGGTGTCGGCCATGGCTCACCACGCTCCTTGGCGGACGAGGTGGCGGCGGAGCTTGCCGGTCGCGGTGCGGGGCAGCGTGGGCACGAAGCTGACGCTGCGGGGGACCTTGAAGGCGGCGAATGTGTCGCGGGCCATGCAGATCAGTTCGGCCTCCAGGCCCACCCCGATGGGCGGGACGGGGATGACGAAGGCCCGTAGTCTGCTGGCGCCGCGCTCGTCGGTGACGGCGGCGACGGCGACGTCGCGGACGCCGGGGTGGGTGCGCAGCAGCGCCTCCACCTCCAGCGGGGAGACGGTGATGCCGCCGACCATCTCCATGTCGTCGGCGCGGCCGAGGTGGCGGTAGGTGCCGTCGGGTTCGCGGACGGCCCGGTCCCGGGTGGCCAGCCAGCCGCCGACGAGGGTGCGGGCGGTCTCCTCGGGCCGGTTCAGGTAGCCGGGTGTCACCGTCGGTCCGCGCACCCAGAGTTCGCCCGTCTCGCCGTCCGGCACCGGCTTGCCGGCGCGGTCGCGGAGTTCGACCTCGAAGCCGGGGACGGGCCGGCCGACCGTACCGGGGTGGTTGTGGTCGAAGCTGTTGGCGCAGAAGGCGTGGCCGGCCTCGGTGGAGCCGATCTGTTCGAGGACGGGGGCGCCGAGCAGTTCGGTGACCCGCGTGCCGAGTCCGGCGGGCATGCCCTCGCCGGCCGACACCGCGACGCGCACCGAGGCGAAGCAGTCCTGGTGGCCGTCCGCCCGGTCGGTGACGAGGGCGGCGTACGCCGAGGGCACCGAGTACAGCAGCGTCACACGGTGCCGGGCGACGAGTTCGTCGACCGCCGCGGGGGTGGGACGGCGGTCGACGAGGACTGCGGAGGAGCCCGAGAAGAGCGGGAAGACCAGGGCGTTGCCGAAGCCGTAGGCGAAGTACAGCCGGGAGACGGAGAGGGTGACGTCGTCGGGGGTGATGCGCAGGAGCCGTCGGCCGATGAGGTCGTGGTACGTCTTGGGGTCGCCGTGGACGTGGACGACGCCCTTGGGGTGACCGGTGGTTCCGGAGGTGTACTGGATGTACAGGGGGGTGTGGGCGTCGACGGGGTGGGCCGTTTCCCTGGGCGTGGCCGTGGTGCTCAGAGCCGACAGTTGGTCGGAACCGAGGCGTGGGGCCGCTGCCGCCGTCTCCACCGGGCGGATCGTGCGTGGCTGGTCGCGCCCACGCGGCGGAGCGGCATGTGTCACAGCCCCGCGCCCCTGGCGGGGCACGGTGACACGGGCCGGAAGGTGACGCTCCAGCCCCGGGCCCGTCACCCACAGGACCGCCTTCGTGTCCTCTGCCATGAACTGGAGTTCGGGCGGGGTGAGTTCGGGGTTGACCAGGACCGCGACCGCGCCCAGGCGGGCCAGGCCGAGGAAGGTGGTGACCCAGGTGACGGAGTCCGGGAGGGCGAGCAGGACGCGGTCGCCGGGGCGGACGCCGTGGTCGGCGAGGACGGTGGCGGTGCGGGCCGCGAGATCGTGGATCTCGCCGTGGGACCAGGCCCGGTGGCCCTGGTGGAAGGCCGGCCGGTCGGTCCAGCCCCGTCGCTCGACGAGGGCGGCGAGATGGGCCGCCAGGTTGCCGGGGGCACCTGCGTCGGCGGCCCGCCGGGTGGGCCGGGAGGTCGTGGTGATCGTCATCGCGTCGGCTCCTCGGTGACGGCCGGGGCGGAGGCGTGCTCCCGGTGGGCCCGCATCAGTGCCGCTGTCTTCAGCAGCATCTCGTCGTACTCGGCGGCGGGATCGGAGTCGAGGACGATCGCTCCGCCCGCGCCCAGGTGCATACGGCCGCCCTGGAACACGGCGGTACGGATGACGATGCTCAGGTCCGCGCCGCCGCTGCACCCGAGGTAGCCGAGGGCTCCCGAGTACACGCCGCGCGCCTCGGTCTCCAGCGCGTCGATGATCTCCAGGGTGCGCAGCTTGGGCGCCCCGGTCATCGAGCCACCGGGGAAGCAGGCCCGGACGCAGTCCACGGCGTCGGTGCCCTCGCGCAGTCTGCCCTCCACCGTGGAGACGAGTTGATGCACGGTGGCGTAGGTCTCGGTGGCCATGAGACGGGTGACCTTCACGGAGCCGGTCCGCGAGACGCGGCCGAGGTCGTTGCGGAGCAGGTCGACGATCATCAGGTTCTCGGCGCGGGTCTTGGCGTCGGCGGCCAGTTCGTCGCGGAGTTGGTCGTCCTCCTCCGGACTGGTGCCCCGGGGCGCGGTGCCCTTGATGGGCTTGGCCTCGGCGACGCCGTCGCGGGTGATCCGCAGGAAGCGCTCGGGGGACGAGCCCGCGATGTCGAGGTGGCCGAACCTCAGGTAGGAGGCGTACGGGGCGGGGTTGATCCGGCGCAGCACCCGGTAGAAGTCGTACGGGTCGTAGGGAGCGGGTAACCGGGCCGCGTTGGTCAGACAGACCTCGTAGCTGGTGCCCGCGTGCAGCTCCGCCTTGCAGGCGTCGATGTCGGCGAGGTAGGTGGCGCGGTCGCGGACCAGCCAGGGTTCGGCGGCGCGCGGGTAGGGCGCGGTGGCCGCCTTCAGGGGGACCGTGGCGTCCGAGCCGACGAAGGTCAGCTGGGCCAGCGCGGTGTCGAGCCAGTCGCCGGCCTCGCGGCAGGCCGCCGGCGTGTCCTCGGAGAGGCAGACCGCGTAGGTGTGGCCCTCCAGGTGGTCCACGGCGATCAGCCGGTCCGCGAACAGCCAGGCCGCGTCGGGCGTCTGGGCCTTGTGCCGGTTCACGGAGCCGGTGTCGGCCTTGAGTTCGTAGCCGAAGTAGCCGACGTAGCCGCCGGTGAAGTCGAAGGGCAGGCCCGTCGCGTCGACCTTGCGGCCGGCCAACTGCCGCTTGAGGTAGTCGAAGACGCTCGCCCGGACCCGGCGGGTGGGCCGGCCCTCGCGTTCGATCTCGCACAGGCCGCTGTCGACGTCGTAGCGGACGACCTCGGCGAGGGGGCCGCTTCCGTCACCGAAGAACGAGAACCGCGACAGGTCCGGCTCGACGCGGGAGCTGTCCAGCCAGAAGGCGTGCCGCGCGTCGGCGTACATCCGGGTGAAGGCGGCCTCGGCGTCGACGGCGCCGGCGATGCGACGGGTGTGCAGCCGGTAGGCGGGACCGGGGGCCCGCCGGGGGCGGGGGATGGCGCCGGCGAGAGGACCGGGCACGGTGGGGTGGGTGCCGGGGACGGGGGCGACCGCCGTGTTCTTGGTACGGGGGCTGCCCGCCCGTTCCGCCGTGAGGTTGCGGAAGTTCACCATGAGCCGGTGGCCGTGGTCGGTGAGGATCGACTCGGGGTGGAACTGGACGCCCCACAGCGGCCGTTCGCGGTGCCGCAGCCCCATGAGGACGCCGTCCTCGGACCAGGCGGTCGCCTCCAGGGCCGGCGGCAGCGGCTCGCGCACGGACAACGAGTGGTAGCGGACGACCGTGAAGTTCTGCGGCAGGCCCCGGAACAGGTCGCGGCCGTTGTGCCGGACGGTGGACAGGTGCCCGTGGCGGGGCCACGGCGCGGGCTCGACATCGGCGCTCTCCCCCACCGCGATGCCCTGGTGTCCCAGGCAGACGCCGAGGACGGGAATCTCGGCCTCGGCGATCACCCTGGCGGCGATACCGAAGTCACGCGGTCGTGCGGGGTGCCCGGGTCCCGGCGACACCACCACGTTGTCGAATTCCCCCAACGCCGGAATGTCGTCGGCCGAGGCGTCGTTGAGCACGACCACCGGCTCCTCGCCGTTGACCTCGGCGATCAGCTGGAACAGGTTGTACGTGTACGAGTCGTAATTGTCGATGAGCAGGGTCTTCACCCGCCCACCCCCCTCTTCGTTCTCGGACCTAGGCGGTCCGTCGTTTGTGCCTACCGCGCAACGCCTGTAACGGCGGATACAGCCATTTCTTCAGGAATCTCTGGAGTCTCGGCATGAGAATCCAGGTGACGATGGCTGCCACGGTCAGACACAGCAGAAGTGTACGGAAAAGCGGATTCAGGTCGTTGAGATAGGGAAGTATTGCCTGGTTGAACAAGAACACGGGCGGGAAGACCGCACCGGAATTCACCAACCAGAGTTTCCATTTCGGGGGTGGCCCCGGCGGGCCGGCCGGCGTCGGGGCCCGCGCGGTCTGGGAGTCGAACCAGGCCCTGGAACCCACGATGCTCCGCCGACCCGTCTCCTGCGCCAGTGGGTCGGCGCGGGCCGACAGCTGTGCCCAGACCACGGAATTCTCCCAGGTCCGGGCCGAGTCCTCGCTGTCGAAGCGGTAGACCACATGCCAATCAGCCTCTCCGTCGACAAGTACGCCACCCCCCAGAAAACCCGGCTGCTGTGCACTCGTACGCAGCGCGGCCCACCCCCAGGAGTGGAAGTCGGCCTCGCGCCCCGGCACCACCTGGTACGCGACGGTGACGGTGACGGGATTCCTGCTCACTCCGTCGAATACGCGAAGAACACGGGCGCCGTTCAAGCCTCAACGAAGTTTTTCGACAGTGCCTGGATCGTACGCCTATGACGGTCTTTCACATGCCTTGACGGCTTCTGTCGCGGGGTACGCCGGAGTAACTTCAGCAAATTCCCGGAAGCGCTTGCCCGATTAGCGGGAATAGGCGCATCATTCGCCGACAGCCCCCGGGGAATTACCGGAAGGGGAAGGACCGGTCACGTCTCCGCTCGCCGACAGGGCCAGTTCCTCGCAAGTGGACCGGGACCGCGCGCAGCTCCCCGCCCTACGCTGCCGATCATGGACCCCGTACTCGCCGACGATCTCTCCCGGCTTCACGAACTGCTGCAGGACGCCCGTGACTTCGCCGCCGGGGAGGTGGCCGGCCTCGCGGACCGGCCCGTCGCCCGGCTCGACGGACCGCCCGGGACCGTACCGCTGCCCGTCGAGGGCGTCGGCGCGTCGGGGGCCCTGACGGAGTTCGCCGAGCGCTGGGCCGGTGGATTCTCCGGATCGGCCGGGCCCCGGTACCTCGGCTTCGTCACCGGCGGGGCCACTCCTGCCGCCCTCGCCGGGGACTGGCTGACCGGTGCCTACGACCAGAACGTCTCGGGCGGCCAAGACTCCTCCGCGAGCGCCCTGGAACGGCAGACCCTGGGGTGGCTGCGGGAGTTGTTCGGGCTGGGCGCGGAGTACGGCGGTGCCTTCGTGACCGGCGCGACCGTCTCCAACACCGTGGGGCTCGCCGTCGCCCGCGAGTGGCTCGGCGAGCGGCTGGGCGTGGACGTGTCCCGGCAGGGCGTCGCCGCCCTCGGCCCCATCGACGTGCTCTCCGGCAGCCCGCACTCCAGCGTCGCCAAGGCGCTCTCCGTGCTCGGCCTCGGCCGCGACCGGCTGCGTACCGTCCCCCTGCTGCCCGGGGGCCGCGAGGCCGTGGACGTGGAGGCCCTCGCCGCCGCCCTGGAGGCACTGGAGGGGCGGCCGGCGATCGTGGTGGCCAACGCCGGGACCGTCAACTCGGTCGACTTCGACGACCTGCGGGCCGTCGCCGCGCTCAGGGAACGCCATGACTTCTGGCTCCACGTGGACGCCGCGTTCGGCGGCTTCGCCGCGCTGTCGCCGTCGTACGCGCATCTCGTCGACGGCCTCGACGGCGCCGACTCGATCTGCGTGGACCTGCACAAGTGGCTGAACGTGCCCTACGACGCCGCCGTTCAGTTCACCCGCCGCCAGGACCTCCAGGTGCGCGTCTTCCGCAACGACTCCCCGTACCTCGGCCTGCCCACCGGCGACCCCGACTTCCTGCACCTCACACCGGAGAACTCCCGCCGGCTGCGCGCCCTCCCCGCCTGGTTCTCGCTCGTGGCGTACGGCCGGGCGGGGCACCGCGAGATCGTCGAGCGCAACGTGGGGCTCGCGCGTGCCCTCGGTGAACGGCTGGCCCAGGTACCGGGGTTGACCCTGGTGGCCCCCGTCCGGCTGAACGTCGTCTGCTTCACCCTCGCCGAACGGCCCACCCGGGAACGGGTCCAGGCCCTGGCCCACGCGATCGCCGTCTCCGGCGAGGCCTTCGTGACCCCGACCGTCCTCGGCGGGACGCACGCGCTGCGGGCCGCGTTCAGCAACTGGCGTACGACGGCGGCGGACACCGAACGCGTTCTCGCAGCGGTGATGGCGGCGACGGAGACGGTGGACGCGACCACCGGGTTGTGACCGCTGCCGCCGGGTCCGTGACCCCGGAGGGCCCTACGCCCGCTCCTCGTCCCGCCAGGCTCGCGCCGCCCGGGCGAACGCGGTGTTGACGGCCAGCAGACCACCGTCGACGCGCAAGGTGGTGCCGGTGATCCAGGCCGCGTCCCGGGAGGCGAGGAAGGCCACGGCCGCCGCGATGTCGGCCGGCTCGCCGACACGGCCCAGGGGATAGATCTCGGCCAGGTCGTCCAAGTGAGCCTCGCGGCCCGCCCAGCCGGGGGTGCGGACCGTGCCGGGGGCCACCAGGTTGACGCGGACGCCACGGGGCGCGGCGTCGCCCGCGAGGGTACGGGTCAGGGAGCCGAGGCCGGCCTTCGCGGCGCTGTAGGCGTGGTTGCCGAAGTCCTGGAGGCCGTTCACGGAGCCGATGTTGACGATGGCACCGCGCCCCGAGGCCACCAGGTGCGGCAGGGCGGCACGGGAGCACCGGAACGCCCCGGTCAGGGTGAGGTCGAGGTCGCGGGCCCAGGTCTCGTCCGGGGTGTCCTCGAACAGCGGCACGTCCGGCGTGCAGCCGAAGGCGTTGTTCACCAGGACGTCGAGCGAACCGAGGACGGCCACCGCGTGCGCGACCGCCGCCTCGACGGACTCCCGGTCCCCGACGTCGCACCGGTGCGCCTCCGCGGCCAGCCCCCGCTGCCGCAGATCGGTCACGGTGCGCTCGGCCGCGGCCGGGTCGACGTCCGTGACGAGTACCCGTGCCCCCTCCTCGGCCAGCCGCCGGGCCGTCGCCGCGCCGATCCCGCGCGCCGCGCCCGTGATGAGAACCCCGTATCCCTCGAAGCGTCCCGTCGCATGCATACGGCAGAACGTACTCCGCGCCGACCGCCGGCAGCCGCCCGTCACGCCGCCCTCCGCCCGTCCCGGTGACGCAGCACGCAGCACGCGTCACGCATCACGCATCACGCGTCACGCGTCACGTCACCGGGACGGATGCCCCGCGATCTTCGTCCCGGATACGGTCTGATCATGTCGACTTTCATCCAGCAACTCCCCGCCCTGCTCGGCGTGGTGATCGGCGCGCTCGGCTCGTACCTCGTGGTGGTGCGGGGCGAGCAGGTGCGGTTCCGGCGCGAGCGGGAGACCCGTTGGGAGGAGCGACGGCTCTCGGTGTACGCCGACTGGGCACGGGCCCTGAAGCAGTCCATCACCCTGACCTACCGGGTCGCCTCCCATCTCGGCAACGACCCCCATCCCCATCCCCTGTCACCGGAGGAGGCCGCGCCCCTCATGGCGGAGGCGACGGTCGCCCGGGACCCCTCCGGCGAGGCCCTGCTGCTCCTCGGCAGCCCCGAGGTGGTGGAGAAGGCCCGTGCCTGGGTCGTCACGGTGATGAGGATGGAGGAGTTCCTGCGTGCCGGGACCCGTGACCCGGCGGCCTGGCAGGTACTGCTGGAGCGGCAGCGCGCCGGGCGGGAGGCCTACTACGTCGCCGTGCGCGAGGACCTGGCGCTCCCGCCCGGCCACGCGGCGCACTGGCAGCTGCCGTCCCCGCCACCCCACTACGGCGAAGGTGTCCGACTGAACCAGGGTGACGGCGGCCGGCCGGGCGCCGGTGACGGCGGTCAGCGGTAGCCGGTGGTGTCCGCCGGCTTGCCCGCGTCCTGCACCTCGACGACGTAGCGCCAGGCGTCCGGCCGGCTGCCGTCGAGGTCGGTGAAGCCGTAGGTCCGGGCGAGGGAACCGCTGGAGAGGGACTGCCCGTTGAAGCGGGCGACCTCCGGGTCGGCGGCGAGGGCGGCGACGGCCCGGCCGACGAAGCGGGGGGTCTCGGAGATGGCGAAGTGGGGGACGCGTTCGAGGGCGTCCCGCCAGTTCTCCTCGGTGACCCCGTACGTGTCGAGCATCATCTCCGAGCGGAGCCAGCCGGGGGTGAGGGCCACGGCGGTGGCGCCGCGGGGCCCCAGCTCATGGCCGAGGGCGAACGCCATGCGCAGGACGGAGGACTTGGCGAGGTCGTAGAAGAAGGTGGCGCGGTAGTTGGCCCCGTTGTACTCGGCCGTGCCGTCGGTCATCTCCACGACCAGGCCGCCGGGGTTGCGCAGCAGCAGCGGCAGGGCGAAGTGGCTGGTGATGGCATGGGTCTCGACGCCGAGACGCAGCAGCCGCAGCCCGTTGTCGAGATCGTGCTCCCAGACCGGACTCTCCCATTCGAAGAGCTTCTCGCCGCCCCAGACGTCGTTGACGAGGACGTCCAGCCGGCCCTGTTCCTCGGTGATCCGGTCGACGAGGGAGCGGACCTGCGCCGGTTCGAGATGGTCGGTGGGTACGGCGATGCCGTGGCCGCCCGCCTCGGTGACCAGGTCGGCGGTGTCCTCCAGGGTCTCCGGGCGGTCGTACTCGGAGCGCCGCTCCCGTGTGGAGCGCCCTGTCACATAGACCGTCGCTCCGGCCACCCCCAGTTCCACGGCGATCCCCCGGCCCGCTCCGCGGGTGGCTCCCGCGACCAGTGCGACCCTGCCGTCCAGCGGCTTCGACATCTGCGACCTCCATTGCGTACGGATGACAGCTTGGCCGACGCCGGGGGTGGTCCGGCGTCGTCGACACGAGGGTGTCGTGGAAGCCGGACATCTTCTGTCGGGTTTTCTGTGGGGCGCCCAGTAGCTCGGTCGATGGGGGTGTTCGGGCGGCCGCGGGTTCGTCGTGGCTTGTCGCGCCCACGCGGCGGAACCGCATGTTCGATACAGCCCCGCGCCCCTTTCGGGGCGCGGGTGCGGGACTCCTCCGAATCAGTGGCCCCGGTTGATCCACTCCTGCAGATGCGGGGCCTCCGCGCCGATCGTCGTCGTGTCGCCGTGGCCCGTGCGCACGACCGTGTCGGGCGGGAGGGCGAGGAGGCGGTCGCGGATCGAGTCGATGATCGTCGGGAAGTGGGAGTAGGAACGGCCGGTGGCGCCCGGGCCGCCGGAGAAGAGGGTGTCGCCGGTGAAGACCGTCCCGAGGCCGGGGTCGTAGAGGCAGACGGCGCCCGGGGCGTGGCCGGGGGTGTGCAGGACGGTCAGGTCGGCGCCGGCGGCCTCGATGACCTGTCCGTCGGCCAGCCAGTGGTCGGGCAGCCGGTCCGGGTGGGTCTGCTTCCACAGCGGCAGGTCGTCGGGGTGGAGCCAGATCGGCGCGCCGGTGCGCTCGGCGAGGGCGGGGGCGGCGTCGATGTGGTCGTTGTGCGCGTGGGTGCAGACGATGGCCTTCAGCCGACGGTCGCCCACGGCCTCGGCGATCGCGTCGGCGTCGTGGGCGGCGTCGATGACGATCACCTCGTGGTCGTCGCCGACGAGCCAGACGTTGTTGTCGACGTCCCAGGTGCCGCCGTCGAGGCTGAACTGGCCCGAGGTGACGAGGTGTTCGATACGGGCGGCCATCAGAGCGTCACCACCGATCGCAGGACGTCGCCGCCGTGCATCCGCTCGAAGGCCTTCTCCACGTCGTCGAGCCCGATGGTCTCCGTGACGAACGCCTCCAGATCCAGGCGGCCCTGGAGGTAGAGGTTGATCAGCATGGGGAAGTCGCGGTCGGGCAGGCAGTCGCCGTACCAGGAGGACTTCAGGGCGCCGCCGCGGCCGAAGACGTCCAGGAGGGGCAGTTCGAGCTTCATCTCCGGAGTCGGCACGCCGACGAGGACGACCGTGCCGGCCAGGTCACGGGCGTAGAAGGCCTGCTTGTAGGTCTCCGGGCGGCCGACCGCCTCGATGACGACGTCGGCGCCGAAACCACCGGTCAGCTCGCGGATCGCCTCGACGGGGTCGGTGTCCTTGGAGTTGACCGTGTGGGTGGCACCGATGCTCTTGGCGGTGGTCAGCTTCCGGTCGTCGATGTCGACGGCGATGATCTTCTCGGCGCCGGCCAGCCGGGACCCGGCGATGGCCGCGTCCCCGACGCCGCCGCAGCCGATGACGGCGACGCTGTCCCCGCGCGCCACGTTCCCGGTGTTGATCGCGGCACCGATGCCCGCCATCACCCCGCAGCCCAGCAGTCCGGCGACCGCCGGAGCGGCGGCCGGGTCGACCTTGGTGCACTGGCCCGCGGCCACGAGCGTCTTCTCCGCGAAGGCTCCGATACCGAGGGCGGGCGACAGCTCCTGTCCGGTCGAGGCGAGGGTCATCTTCTGCGTCGCGTTGTGGGTGGCGAAGCAGTACCAGGGGCGACCGCGCCGACAGGCCCGGCAACTACCGCACACCGCACGCCAGTTGAGGATGACGAAATCACCGGGCGCGACATCCGTGACCCCCTCCCCCACCGACTCCACCACACCGGCCGCCTCATGGCCGAGCAGGAAGGGGAAGTCGTCGTTGATGCCCCCCTGCTTGTAGTGCAGATCGGTGTGGCACACCCCGCACGCCTGCACCTTCACCACGGCCTCCCCCGGTCCCGGGTCGGGCACCACGATCGTCTCGATCCGCACCGGTTCGTTCCTGCCCGGTGCGATCACGCCGCGTACTTCCTGCGCCATGGTGAACCTTTCCGTCGATCCCTGAGAGGGCGGTCGCCCGCCCATGGTCACCCTACGGACTGACCAGCCAGTAGGGCCTCCCGTGCGGCCGGAGCCGTGGCCGGAAACGGCTGCCCGCGACGCCTGTGGGCGCCCGGCCATCCCCACCCGGTCGTACGAGACGGAAGCCGCCGGTGGCCCCGTACGCGGAGGTGTGAGCGGGCTCTGGACCCGTACCTCGACGCACCGGTGCCTGAGGCGATGTTCGCCGAGGCCGGTACATGGAGGGCGCTGCCGGGCCGTCGAAAGCCGTTCCCGGTGCTCCTCACCCCCGACGTAGGCTGAAGCTCCGCGCCCCGGTCCCCACTCCCCGACCGACCTGCCGAGGAGCCTCGTGAGCACCCCTGAGACCACCGCCGAGCGGCAGCCACCCACCTGGCGGCTGCTGCTCGGCTATGTACGACCCCATCGTTGGACCCTGCTGCTGGGCGCGGTGCTGTCCCTCGTCACCGGAGCCACCGGCCTCGCCCTGCCGTTGGTGGCCCGGGAGCTGATCGACGACCTGTCGCACGACCGGACGATCACCTGGGCGCTGGTCCTCATGTCCGTGCTGGTCGTCACCAACGCGGCCGTGGGCGCGGTGGGTTCGTACGTGCTGCGGCGCACCGCCGAGTCGGTGGTGCTCGGCGCACGGCGCGCCCTGTCGTCGTATCTGCTGCGGCTGCGGATCACCGCGGTGGACCGCAGCGAGCCGGGCGATCTGATGGCGCGGATCACCTCCGACACCACTCTGCTGCGCGAGGTCACCACCGACACCCTGGTGGGCCTCGGCACCGGCGGACTCACCCTGGTGGCGACGGTGGTGCTGATGGGTCTCGTGGACCCGGTGCTGCTGGTCGTGACGCTGGGCGTGATCGTGGGCGCGGGCGTGGTGTTCGGGGTGATCGTGCCGCGCATCAACCGGGCGAGCCGGGCCGCGCAGGACGCGGTCGGCGCGATGGGCGCCTCGCTGGAGCGGATCCTCGGCGCGCTGCGCACGGTGAAGGCGTCCGGTGCCGAGCACCGCGAGGAGGAGACGATCCACGCGGCGGCCGAGGAGTCGTGGCGGCAGAGCGTGCGGGCCGCCAAGTGGTCGGCGGCCGCCGGGAACACGGCCGGGCTCGCCATGCAGATCGCCTTCATCACCGTGCTGGCGGTGGGCGGCGCGCGGGTCGCGACCGGCGCGATCGACGTGGGCACGCTGGTGGCGTTCCTGCTGTACGTCTTCTATCTGATGTCGCCGATCCAGCAGGTCGTGGGCGCGATCACGCAGTACCAGACCGGTGCCGCCGCGCTCGCCCGCATCCAGGAGGCGCTGCGGCTGCCCGCCGAACCGGCCGGCGAGGCGGCTCCGCTGCCGTCCCCCGACGCGGAGCCCGCCGCGCTCGCCTTCGACGAGGTCCGTTTCCGGTACGCCGACGACCTGCCGTACGTCCACCACGGGGTGACCTTCGAGGTCCCCGCGCGGGGTATGACGGCGTTCGTCGGCCCGTCGGGCGCGGGCAAGACGACGGTGTTCTCGCTGATCGAGCGGTTCTACGACCCCGAGGCGGGTCTCATCACGGTCGACGGCCGCGATGTCGCCGCGTGGGAACTGTCCCGGCTGCGGTCCGCGATCGGGTACGTCGAGCAGGACGCGCCCGTGCTGTCGGGGACGATGCGGGACAACCTGCTCCTGGGCAACCCGCTGGCCGACGAGGGCGATGTCGGCCGGGTGCTGAAGACGACCCGGCTGGACGGGCTGGTCGCCAGGCTCCCGCAGGGCCTGGAGACCCTGGTCGGGCACCGGGGCACCAAGCTCTCCGGCGGTGAGCGTCAGCGGGTCGCCATCGCGCGGGCCCTGCTGCGCCGCCCCCGGCTGCTGCTGCTCGACGAGGCGACGAGCCAGCTGGACGCGGTGAACGAGGCGGCGCTGCGGGACACGGTCGCCGACGTGGCCCGTACGACGACGGTGCTGGTGGTGGCCCACCGGCTGTCCACGGTGACGATGGCCGACCGGATCGTGGTCATGGACGCGGGCCGGGTCCGCGCGGTCGGCACCCACCGTGAACTCGTGGCCGCCGACCCGCTGTACGCGGAGCTGGCGGCCACGCAGTTCCTCGCGACGGCCGGTTAGCCGGGGCCTCGCCGGCCCCGGGGCCTCAGAAGGGGAAGTGCGACTGCTGGCCGGCGATGGTCACCCAGCGGGTGTTGGAGAACGCCTCGATGCCCCACCGGCCGCCGAACCGGCCGTAGCCGGAGGCCTTGATCCCGCCGAAGGGGGCCATCGGCTCGTCCGCCACCGACTGGTCGTTCACGTGCACGATGCCGGTACGGATGCGGCGCGCGACGGCCAGTCCGTGGGTGGCGTTCTCGGTGATGATGCCGCAGCTCAGACCGTTGTCGGTGTCGTTGGCGACGGCCACGGCGTCCGCGTCGTCGCCGAACGACTGCACGACGCAGAGCGGGCCGAAGGACTCCTGGTAGTAGAGGTCGGCGTCCTTGGGGACGTCCGTGAGCACGGTCGCCGGGTGCACCGCGCCCTCGGGCTGGCCGCCCCCGGTGAGCACGGTGGCGCCCTTGGCGACGGCGTCCTTGACCAGGGCGGCGATCCGCTGGGCGGCGTCGGCGCTGACCAGCGGGCCGACCACCGTGTGCGGGTGGTTCGGGTCCCCGGCCTGGAGCCCGGTGACCTTGGCGGTGAACTTCTGCGCGAACTCCTCGGCCAGCGACTCGTGGACGAGGATGCGGTCGCCGGACATGCAGATCTGCCCGGCGTTCATGAAGACGCTGAAGGTGACGGCGTCGACCGCGTAGTCCACATCGGCGTCGTCGAGCACGATCACGGAGTTCTTTCCGCCCAACTCCAGCACGGCGGGCTTGAGATGACGGGCCGCGTGCTCGCCGATGATCCGGCCGACGCCGGTGGAGCCGGTGAAGTTCACCGCGCGCACCCGCTCGTCGGAGATCAGCGCCTCCGCGATCTCCGCGGCGTCCTCGGGGGCGTTGGTGACGACGTTGAGCACGCCGTCGGGGAGGCCCGCCTCGCGGAACACGTCCGCGACCAGCAGACCACAGGCGATCGGCGCGTCCTCGCTGGGCTTGACGACGACCGTGTTCCCGGCGGCCAGCGGCGCCGCCACGGCCCGCACCCCGAGGATGACGGGCGCGTTCCACGGCGCGAACGCCGCCACCACGCCCAGCGGTTCACGCACCGCGAGACCGAGCGCGCCCTCCTTCTGGCTGCTGAGGACCTCGCCACGCGGCGCGGTGATCGCGGCCGCCGCCTCACGCAGAATGCTCGCCGCGAGCGCCACATTGAAGAACGCCCACGGCCGGGTGCCGCCCACCTCCCGGGCCATGATGTCGGCGACCTGGTCGCCCCGGCCCTCCAGCAGGTCGGCCGCCTTGAAGAAGATCGCCCGTCGCGCGAAGGGGGTGAGCGCGGCCCACTCCTCGAAGGCGGCGTCGGCGGCGTCCACGGCCCGCCGGACGTCCTCCGGACCAGCCGCCGCGACCGTCGCGTACACCTCCCCCGTGTACGGGTCGAGGTCCTCGGCGGTGCGGCCGGACGTGGCGGGCACGTCCTTGCCGCCGATCAGAAGGTCACGGGTGATGGCCATTGCGGCTTCCTCGGGGGTACGTATCGACGACGGTACGTGATCGAGCATGATCGGTCGGGAGCGTTCGTAGTGCGAAATTCAATTACGTTACTGTTCCGTGATCCTCTGCCCGCCCCCCGGGCATGTCAAGAGCCCCACCACGAGATACGCGGCGGGGCTCCCGCTCCGGTACACCGGCTTCGCTACTCGATGGCGCCCAGCAGGCCGAGGGCGGGCGCGGCCAGGTCGGTGACCTGGTGCAGTTCGTTCAGCCGGTTCAGCTCGTGCACCTGGTCGAGGCTCTTGAGCTGCTGCGAGGGGCGCGGCAGGGCCGCCCGGTGCTCCTCGGGCAGGTCGCTGACGGCGAGCGAGTCCAGCGTGGTCATCGGGTTGAGCTGGGTCGCTTCCGCGACGGCGTCCGCGTTCGCCATCGGGGCGGTCAGGCCGGTGACACCGACGGCGAGACCCACGGCGGCGACGATACGTCGAGTTGAGATCATGCCCTCAGCAACGGCTCCCGGCCCCCGCCGGTCACGGCCGCTCACCCGTGAGGCGCATCCCGGGACGTGTGGCGTGGGCCCCACCGCGCGGCGCGCGCCCGCGCTCACGCCTGCGCTTGCCGTGTCGCGCCCGGCGGAGGAGCCTCATGGGGAGAGGCCGTTCGCGGCCCGCTGACCCGTGCCGGGCCACGGCCTTCGAAGGAGGTCATCCATGGGCACCTCGACCAGCCCCGCCTTCGACGTCGAAGCGCTGCGCAGGGGCACGGAGGAAGCGAACGCGGCGACCCTGACGTCGCTCTACGCGGAAGACGCCGAGCTGCGCGTCGTGGACCGCAACACCCAGCCCAGCCACCCCAAGGTCCTGCACGGCCGGTCCGAGATCGGCGCGATGCTCGACGACGTGTGCAGCCGGGAGATGACGCACAAGGTCGAGCAGTGCCTGGTCCAGGGCGACCAGGTCGCGTTCACCGAGTCCTGCGTGTACCCCGACGGGGTGCGGGTCCTGGCGAGTTCGATGATCTCCCTGAAGGACGGGAAGATCGTCGACCACACGATGGTCCAGGCCTGGGACGAGTAGCCGGGACACCGGGGACGAGCAGGTCGGTCCGCCGTCGAACGGGCCGGGCGCAGGGGCGCTTTCGGGTCATCCCGGTGCGCTCCCCCTGACTCGGCGTGGTCACGCCGCCATACTGGCCGGCGTGCGTGTAGCGATCATGACAGCGGGTTCCCGGGGTGACGTGGCGCCGTACACCGGGCTCGGACACGGGCTGGTGCGGGCGGGGCACGAGGTCACGCTGGTGACCCACACCCGGTTCGAACCGCTGGTGGCGGGTTCGGGGGTCGCCTTCCACGGTCTGCCCGTGGATCCGCGGGCAGAGCTGGAGTCGGAGCGCGGGCAGGGCCTGCACCGCAGTTCCACGGGCGCCGGGAAGCTCTACCGGGCGGTGGAGATGGCCCGGAGTCTGGTCGGGCGGATGGCCGGCGATCTGGTGGCCGCCGCCCGCGCCAGTGACGCCCTGCTGCTGGCGGGGACCCTTGCGCCCCTCGGCCACACCATCGCCCAGGGCCTGACGATCCCGAGCCTGGGCGTCAACCTCCAACCCCTGGCGCCGACAAGGGAGTTCGCGCCCCCGATGACCGGGGTGCGTTCCTGGGGTCCGTTCGGCAACCGGGCGGCGGGGCACGCGGTGAACACGGCCGTCGAGTGGATCTTCAAGGAGGAGGTGCGCAGGCTGCGCGCCGAGTACGGGCTCGCGCCCGCCGGCCGGACGGGGGCGCGGCGCGCCCGGGAGCGGCCGGACCGGCCGGTGTTCCACGGCTTCAGCCCCCGGGTGGTGCCACGCCCCGGGGACTGGCGGGCCGGGCTGGACGTCACCGGCTACTGGTGGCCGTACGACCGCGAGGACCGGCTGCCCGCCCCGCTGCTGGACTTCCTGGACGCCGGGCCGCCGCCGGTCTTCGTGGGCCTGGGCAGCGCCACCGTGCCCGATCCCGAGCGGATGAGCGGCGAGGTCGTACGGGCCCTGCGGGCGGCCGGGCTGCGCGGGGTGATCCAGCGCGGCTGGGGCGAACTGCGGGGCGAGGGCGACGACATGTTCACCGTGGGCGAGGTACCGCACTCGCTGCTCTTCCCGAGGACGGCGGCCGTCGTGCACCACGCGGGCGCGGGCACCACGGGGGCCGGTCTGCGCGCCGGGGTCCCGGCCGTGCCGGTGCCGGTGCAGTTCGACGAGGGTTTCTGGGCGGCCCGCCTGGTCGCCCTCGGAGTGTCACCGGGGGCGGTCCCCCTGCGCGGCTTCACGGCAGACGCCCTGACGGCCGCCCTGCGCCGGGCGACCGGCGACCCGTCGTACGCCCACCGCGCCCGGGCCCTGGCCGCCGAACTGCGCACGGAGGACGGAGTGGCCCCGGTCCTGACCGCGGTGGACCGTCTGGCGGGTTGAGCGTGCGAGGACGCCTGCGGGCCTGGAGGCGACGGCTCTGCAGGCCAGAAAGGCGACGGCTCTGCGGGGCTGAAAAGCACGGGGCCGCAGCCCCTGCTTTTCAGGGGCGCGGGGAACTGCGCGAGAAGCCCCACGCACCCGCACCCGCAGAACCACCCTGCCGCCCCCTAGCGCCGCGCCCCTCCGCCCCCTACCGCTCCGCCCCTGCGCCCTCCCCCGGTCGCCAACCCGGCGGGCGGAGTATTCCCAGCAGCAGGCGGACCAGTTCGTCGACGACCTCGTCGAGGGGGGCGTCGACCCAGCCGGCCTGCCAGTCGTGGAGGAGGCCGTTGACGCTGCCGATGAAGGCGGTGGCGGCGATGCGGTAGTCACGGTGGACGGCCTCGCCGCGCTCCGCCGCGGCGTCGGCCTCGGCGCAGATGAAGTCGATCCAGCGGGCGCGGCGTTCGAGGCGCTGGCGCTCCATCCGGGGACTGACGCCGACGATCTCGGTGAAGGTGATGCGCAGCCGGCGCGGATCGCCGGTGACATTGGCGGCGTACGCGAGGAACGCCGCGGTGGCCCGCTCGGCGATCGGCCGCCCCTGAGCCGTGGCGAGCCCGGTGAACGCGGCTTCCTCGGCCCAGTCGTTGACCCGCAGGTGGAGGGCGGCGAGCACGTCCTCCAGGGAGTGGAACTCCTCGTAGAACTGGCGGGTCGACAACCCGGCGGCCTCGCTCAGCGCCGCGATCGTGGTCCCCCGGAAGCCGGGGCTGTCGCCGAAGAGCTGCAACCCGGCGTCGAGGAAGCGGTCCCGGCGCTCGGCCCGGCGCTCCGCCGCGGATCTGCCCCCGTAACGGCCGGTGGGCTGTTTGAGCCTGCCCGACACGTTTCTCCCTTCCGACGGACCCACCGTACGACGGCCGATGCCGCCGCCGCTCGATTTTGTCGTGTCCCTGGTCTTGTGGTGAAGCGGGACCGTTCCTTACTTTCCAGTAAGTCTGCTCTGAACACTGGTGTGTTCAGACTCCGCCCGCGCAGGAGGATCCGACATGCCCCTCTCCCCCACCCCCCGCAGTCGCAGAAGCCGGCACCTCGGTGCCGTCGCCGTCGCGCTCGCGCTGACCGCCTCCGCCGCGGCGACCGCGACCCCGGCGAGCGCCGCCGCCGACCTGCGGGAGGTGATGTTCGTGGGCAACAACTGGGAGGGCACCGCGGACGTCATCAAGTCCTCCGGCGACTTCGCGAAGATCGGCCGGGTCAACGTCATCCCCGACAAGGACGCGCGGATGGCCGAGATCAACGCCAACCCGATCCGCTGGATCGCGTTCATGACGATCCGCAACAGCGTGGGCGAGGGCCACGACCAGTTCGTGGACGACATGTACTCCACACCGGACGGCTCCTCCATGGTGGTCTCCCGGCCGAGCTTCGCCGACGTGGTCTCCATCGACATCAGGACCGGCGCCATCAACTGGCGCTTCGCGGTGTCGGGTTACCGCGCCGACCACATGGCGGTCTCCCCCGACGGCAAGCGCGTCGCGGTGTCCGCGTCGACGGGGAACACCGTGCACGTCCTGGACATCGTCACCGGCAAGCAGGTCGGTTCGTTCAAGACCGGCGACAAGCCGCACGAGAACATCTTCACCAAGGACGGCAAGTACATCTGGAACATGGCGATCGGCGATGTGAACACCCAGACCGACGCGCCCTGGCTGGACTGGACGAAGGGTGACCGGAAGATCACGGTCGCCGACGCGAACACCTTCCAGCAGGTGAAGGTGATCGACATGCGCGAGCGGCTCAACGCCATCGGGCTGAACGACTACTCGGACGCCGTCCGGCCCGCCGCGTTCTCGCCCGACGAGACGAAGCTGTACTTCCAGGTGTCGTTCTTCAACGGCTTCTTCGAGTACGACATCGCCACGGACAAGATCACCCGCACCAAGACCCTGCCGAAGTCCCCCGGGGTCAGCGACGACCGGACCACCTTCGTCAACGACTCCCGCCACCACGGTCTGACGATGAAGCCGGACGGCACCAAGCTGTGCATCGCGGGCACGATGGACGACTACGCGACCGTCGTGGACCGCGCGACCCTCCAGGAGGGCCCGCTGGTCCCCGTCTCCAAGCCGTACTGGTCGACCGTCAGCGGTGACGGCAAGTCCTGTGTGGTCTCCGAGAGCGGGGCCGACCAGGTCACGGCGATCGACTTCGCCACCGGGAGGAAGACGGTGTCCGTCGCAGTCGGCGACCACCCCCAGCGGGTGCGGGTGGCGAAGGTGCCCGCCGACTGGACCGGACCTTCCGCTAACTGAACCTGGCGGTCAGCCAGTTCGACAGCTCCGTCCGCGCCGCGTTCAGCTGCGTCGCGGTCGGGGCTGTCGCGCCGTTGGTGACCAGGGCGTAGTGCAGCTTGCCCGAGTCGGCGGCGGTGAGGAGCAGGCGGCGGCTGCCGGTGCCACCGGGTTCCTTCGCGGCGGCGATCGGCGTGGAGGTGGTGTACGCCGGCGGCGCGGCCGTCACCCCGAGGTCGGACACCACCGTGGTGGACGCGGTGGGGAAGGACGCCGGCAGGTGCAGCTCGGTCGGTTCGGTGCTGCCGTCCGAGCGCCAGACCAGCAGGGAGTACTGGCCGGAGCCGACGAGCGAGGAGACGTTCGGCAGGGAGCCGGGCACCGGGTTCCACGTCAGCGTCGTGGAGCCGTCGCGCGAGCGGTCCTCGTAGGTGAAGGCGACGGCCTTGCCCGCGGTGGCGCTCGGGTAGATCCGGTCCAGCATCCGGGCGTCCTGGCGGAGCACGGCCGTGCCGGAGTCGTCGAGCCGTACGGCGGAGAGGTCCTCGCCGTTCCAGGCGTCGCCCTCGACCTGCACCTTGTCGGGGTTGTCGTTCATCAGCTCGTGATGGCGGCCCCAGTAGATGTCCCACTGCCACTGGGAGCCGGAGAGGACCGGGCCGGAGTCGGCCGGTTTCGACCACCAGTCGACGCCCTTCACCCGGGAGTCGAGCGCCTGGTACATGGCCTTGTAGACCGTGGGCGCCTTGTCGGAGACCGAGCCGCTGAGCGGGTGCCCGAACTCGCTGACGATCGCCGTGGTGCCGCCGGCGGCGGCGCGGTCACGGACGGTCCCGAAGTCGTTGACGTACTGGCCGTTCCCCGCCTTGCCCCACATGAAGATGCCGGAGATCGCCTTCTGGTCGTAGAAGTGGGTGTTGAAGACGAAGCGCGGTCCGATCGTGCCCGCGTCGAGGAGTCCGCCCTCCTGCCGCTGGAAGTCGATGTTGGCGTTCCAGAAGAGGTTCGGCTCGACGAACGCCGGCTTGGACTGCCAGCCCGCCGAGTCCATCCGGGCACGGAACTTGACGTAGAACGGCCACAGGACGTTCTTCTCCCACGTCCGGCTGGTCTGCCCGGAGTCGAGCTTCCCGGGATGCGGCTCGTTCCACGGGTCGAAGCCGACGACGCCCTGGAACTGGGCGGCCGAGAGGTTCGCCTTCATGTAGGTCATGGTCTTCTGCGCGGTGTCCAGGAAGGAGTCCTGGAGCCCGTGGGTGTTGTGCCAGAAGTCGTACGTCGCCTCCGTGACGGCCGCGTTGGAGGTGATGTTCTGGCCCCAGAACGGGCAGATCCCGCAGTACTCGTCGGGGTAGTCGCCGAGGTCGACGGCCCACTTGGGGGCGCCGTCGCCGGTGTACCAGCTGTCGGAGTCGAACAGCCAGCGGGAGTAGAGGTCCTGGTGGAAGTCGGGGTAGACCTTGATCCCGGCGTCCAGGAACGCGCCCATCTGGGCGGTTGCCGCCGACAGGTAGGAGGAGCTCACCTGCCCGCGCACCGGTTCCGCGTAGGCCCAGGAGAGCAGGAAGCGGACGGAGTTGCCGCCGCCGAGCGCCCTGAGGGCGGTCGCCGACTTCTTCGCGTCGGCGACCGAGGCGAAGGGCAGACCGTTGTTCTCCTTGAGTTTCGTCTCCCCCGAGACGTTGTAGCCGCGCAGGACGACCTCGCGGCCGAGCCCGTCCTTGAAGGTGCCGCCGTCGACCGTGAGAGTGGCCGCGGCCTGGGCGTCGAACCAGAGTTCGTCAGTGAGAGCGGAGGCGGTCCGGGTGGGGCCCGCCGTGGTCAGGAAGCCGGTGACGAGGATCAGGACACCGAGCAGACGAGTGCGCAATCTTGACATGTCCGCCACATTCGACATGTGCACTACCGTCCCAATCGGCAGGCGGGCCGTCAATAGCAACTGACGCACGAGTAAGTACCCGTTTTCGCAAAAGAGTTCACCCTTCACGACCGACTCTTTGCCCGCGCGCGACCGACCCGGGCGCGCGGGGGTGCGCGCGCCGACCGAAGCACCCCCTGAGCCGAACGGGTGACGTCACCGACCGTGCCCCCTCGGAGTTCAGCCGAGGTTCACCCGATCGTCACCACGAAGGGCCCTGCCGACGGAACCGGCCTATGGTTGAGCGCAGTTTGAGCCTTTGTTCCGTACTCCGTCCGGCTTACCCGAAAGGCGGTACGAGCGGTGGACAGCTCATTTCGCGGGCTCCGCGAACACAAGCCAGGCACGCGCGACTTCGACCCGAGGAGCGCTCTGAAGCGCCCTCAAGCGCGCGACGAGCGCTGCGCGTCGTTGTACGACGCGATACGGGACATGGGCAGGTACGAGGCCGCGGTGGAGGCGGAGAGACTCCGGCGGGGTGGTGAGGACCTCCTGCCCGGCCCGTGACGAAGTGACGCGACAGAGACCGAGCCGTGTGTGAGGGGTTCGGCGAGACCGACCACCATCGGGCTGGGCTTTCATGGGCACAGAACCGCGGACCGACAGCGGCTCCTCCCCCGAGGAGCCCCCGGGACTCACCACGGGGAACAAGTACTTCAAGGAGTTCATGAGGCTCGTGCACGTGAGCCTGCGGAGCTGGTGGTGGGGGGAACCGCTGGCGGCGACGTGCGGCGGCCTCGGGGGCGCCTGGATCGGGCACGACGACGACCTGCCGATGGACGAGGTGCTGGGCGTCGCCGTCTCCATGGTGGGCGTCATCATCGGGTCCGTGTTCGCCGTCCTGGCGATGATCACCCGCGCCTGCGACAACACCTTTCTGCGCAAGGCGCGAAAGGCCCGTCTCCTCCCCGTCGTCAACTATCTGTGGCCGTTCTTCACCATCATCGGCATGGGGATCCTGTCCATCGTGTTCCTGCTGCTGATGGCCGGGATCTCCGAGGACGCGCCCACGCTGCTGCTCATGACGGTCTGCGCGTCGGCGGGCTTCTGCGTCCTGTGGACGCTGGCCGGTCTGCTGCCCGCGCTGGGCGCGCTCATCGTGTTCACCCGCCTCATCGAGAAGACCTCCGGGGTGAACGACTGAGGACACAGCCCGAACGGCACCGGTGCGGGATACAACGTGCGCGTGCCCGCACCGGTGCCGCTCGGGCTCGCCGTCACTCGTCGACGTCGAGCACGATGTGGGTCCGGTGGCCGTCCAGGGTGATGTAGCCGTCCCCGTAGGCGGAGCGGTAGTGGCCGGTGCCGCCGACGATGGCGGTCTTGGCCGTGACGGGCCGCAGGGGCCGGTAGTCGACCATGTCGCTGAGGGTCAGCGTGCCCTTCTTCAGGCGCAGCACGCGGGTGCACTGGGCGGTCACCGCCTGGGCCCGGGTCTGCACCACGTCGCACTCCGACTCGCCGTCACCGGCGTACCGCAGCTTCGGCTTGCCGGACTTCTTGACCTGCTTGGTGTACAGGTCCAGCGGGGTGGTCCAGGTACTGCCGACCACACCGTCCAGGGACGGCCAGGTGGCGACCCGGTTGATGCCGACGAGCTCGACCTTCTCGATGTCGTTGTCCTCGTCCTTCTGCTCGGCCTGCGCCGATGTCGTGAGCAGGACGAGCGTGGTGGTGAGGGCGGTGACGACCACCCCGCGGACAGCCGATGTGATCACAGAACCTCCAGGTCGGACAAGGTGCACTCGGACGGTGGAAGGGCCGACGTGCCGTCGGTTCGTGAGGGCCGGTCAGTCATCGACGTAGAGGTCGAAGACGATCCGCCCGGGCTCCAAGGTGATGTAGCCCTCGCCCTCGGCGTCGTTGTAGATGCCCGTGCCGCCCGCGATGGAGGTCTTGGCCGTGACGGGCTCCTGGCCCTTGCGGCTGATCATGTCGTGGAGGGTGATCTCCCCGCCCTTGAGGCGCAGCACCCGGGTGCACTGGGCGGTGGACCGCTGCTGGTCCGCCTCGACGAGGGTGCAGCGCGAGCCGGCGTCGCCGACGTACTTGCCCTTGGGGTCGTGCAGTTGGAGGTAGGTGGTCCAGCTGTCGCCGGGCTCGCTGTGCGCGGCGGTCGTGTCGTGGGCGGCGTGGCCGACGAGCTTGACCCGTACGACGTCCTCGTCCCCGACGTCCGCTGCGGCCGGTGCGGCCGGTGCGGAGAGCGACGTGGTGAGAGCTGCGGCCAGGACGCCGAGGGTCATGGCGCCACGGGCAGTGGCAGAGGGCATGCATCCTCCCAGGTGTGTGTGCGGTGGGTGCTCGGACTCAGGAGCATGGTCATTTCATGTACCTGGGCCTCGCATGGCAACGCGCCTGGCGTGGCGGGCGGCACAGGCCACCCGAACAGGGGCGCGGACCCTCGTCCCTATGGGCGTCCGCGCGTCGGGCCGACCGCCCTCGGGCCGGCGTACATCGGCGGGGCGGCCTCTCGGTGTGCCGTACGGCGGGCCGCGTACTTGGATGGAGGGGGAACCGCCGGGAAGGCGAGAGGAGCGGGCGATGCGTGAGATCCTGCCGGCGCTCGGCGAGTGGTACGCGGCGGACTCCCCCTTCGCGCTCGCCACCGTCGTCGCGGTCAGCCGGAGCGCGCCGCGCGATCCGGGGGCGGCCATGGCGGTCGGTCCCGGTGACGAGGTCGTCGGCAGTGTGTCCGGCGGCTGTGTGGAGGGCGCCGTCTTCGAGCTGGCCCAGGAGGTCCTGGCGTCCGGCGAGCCACGGTCGGCGACCTTCGGGTACAGCGACGACGACGCGTTCGCGGTCGGGCTGACCTGCGGCGGGGAGATCACGCTCCTGGTGCGCCGGGTGACGGCGGCCGAGGACCCCTCGTTCGGACGGGTCGTCGAGACGGTGGGCGCCGGGCAGCCGGTGACGGTGGCGACCGTGATCGACGGACCGGCACGGCGCGGCGCCACGCTGGCCGTGTGGCCGGACGGGGCCCACGGGTCCCACGGCACCCTCGGCACCCTCGGCACGGCGGGCCTGGACGCCGCGGTGGCCGCCGACGCGCGCGGGGAGCTGGCTCAGGGTGTCACCGGGACCCGGCACTACGGTCCGCACGGCGAGCGGCGTGAGGACACGGTCGCCGTCTTCCTGCACTCGTTCGCGCCGCCGCCCCGCATGCTGGTCTTCGGCGCGATCGACTACGCGGCGGCGGTGGCCCGTATCGGCGACTTCCTCGGGTACCGGGTCACCGTGTGCGACGCCCGCCCGGTGTTCGCCACCCCGAAACGCTTCCCCGCCGGCGTCGAGGTGGTCGTCGACTGGCCGCACCGCTATCTGCGCGGCACCGCCACCGACGACCGCACGGTCGTCTGTGTGCTCACCCACGACCCCAAGTTCGACGTGCCGCTGCTCAAGGAGGCGTTGCGCCGGCCGGCCGCGTACATCGGGGCGATGGGGAGCCGCCGGACGCACGAGGACCGTGCCCGGCGGCTGCGGGAGGCCGGGCTCGGCACCGCGGAGCTGTCCCGGCTGCGCTCCCCCGTCGGCCTGGACCTCGGCGCCCGTACGCCGGAGGAGGTGGCCGTGTCGGTCGCGGCGGAGATGGTCGCGCTGAGGTGGGGCGGCAGCGGGGTGCCGCTGACGGCGACGACCGGGATGATCCATCCGCCGGCCCCGCCCGGGTGAGGCGCGCGGCGTGACCCCGGCTCAGGTCCTGGGCGGCAGTCGGTGCAGGCGCACCTGTGTGAGCGCGCCGTCCGCGACCGTCGCCGTCATGTAGGTGCAGTGGGGCTGTCGACGGCGGTCGGTCGGGGAGCCGGGGTTGAGCAGACGCAGGCCGGTTGACGCGGTCGTGTCCCAGGGGATGTGACTGTGGCCGAAGACGAGGACGTCGGTGTCGGGGAATCGGGCCGCGCAGCGGGATTCGCGGCCCTGGGCGGGGCCGGTCTCGTGGACCACGGCGAGGCGGAGACCGGCGAGGTCGGCGCGGGCCACCTCGGGGAGACGGGCACGCAGGCCGGGGCCGTCGTTGTTGCCGTACACGGCGATCAGCCGCCGTGAGCGGGCCTGGAGGAGGTCGAGGGTGTCCTCGTCGACCCAGTCACCGGCGTGCACGACCACGTCGGCGCGCGGGAGTTCGGCGAGGAGCGGTGCGGGCAGCGCTTTCGCGCGCTTGGGCAGATGGGTGTCGGAGAGGAGCAGCAGGCGCACCCGGCCAGCGTGTCACTCGATGGGGATCTCCGCCCACACCTGCTTCCCGCCGCTGACGGGGACCGTGCCCCACGCGGAGGACATGGCCTCGACGAGGAGGATGCCGCGGCCGCCGGTCGCCTCCCAGCCGATGACGGTGGGTTTTATCGGGGAGCGGGGGGAGGAGTCGGCGACGGAGACCCTCAGGCGGTCGGCGAGCAGCGTGAGGTCGAGGCGGACGCGGCCGTCGGTGTGCACGAGGGCGTTGGTGACCAGCTCGGAGACCACGAGGAGCACGCTGTCGGCCATGGAGTCGACGCCCCAGCGGCGCAGGACGCGCCGGGTGTAGCGGCGGGCCTGCCCGACCGCCTGGGGGACGCGCCACACGCTCCAGTTCTCGCGCTGGGGGCGCAGGGCCATGCCGTCGTAGCGGACCAGGAGCAGGGCCACGTCGTCGTCACGGTTGGCGCCGCCGAGCAGGGTGTCGGCGACCACGCCGAGGTGCGCGGGGTCGGCGGCGGACAGTTCGGCGGCGAGCTGGTCGAGGCCGTCCTCGACGTCGACGTCGGCGGACTCCACGAGGCCGTCCGTGGTGAGGGCCAGCACGGTACCGGGGGTCAGCCGCAGGGGGCTCATCGGGAAGTCGGCCCGCATCACGACGCCGAGCGGCGGGCCGCCCTCGGCCTCACTGATCTCGGTGCTGCCGTTCGGGTGACGCACCACGGGCGGGATGTGTCCGGCACGGACGTACCAGGCGGAGCCCTCCTCCATGTCGATGTCGACGTAGCAGCACGTGGCGAAGAGGTCGGTCTCCATGTCCATGAGGAGCCGGTTGGCGTGCGAGACGACGACGTCCGGGGGGTGTCCCTCGACGGCGTACGCGCGCAGCGCGGTGCGCATCTGGCCCATCAGGGTGGCGGCGCCCGCGTTGTGGCCCTGGACGTCGCCGATGACGAGGGCCACGTGGTTGTCGGGCAGCGGGATCACGTCGTACCAGTCGCCGCCGACCTCCAGTCCGGCGGTGGTGGGCAGATAGCGGGCGACGGCGACCGCGCCGGGCAGCTGGGGCAGCCGGCGCGGGAGCAGGGTGCGCTGGAGCATGCCGACGAGTTCGTGCTCGGCGTCGAAGGCGTGGGCCCGCATCAGGGCCTGCCCGGCCAGGCCCGAGGCGGCGGTGAGCAGGGCGCGTTCCTCGGGGCCGAAGTCGTGGGGGTTGTCCCAGCCGATCAGGCAGGCCCCCGCCATCCGGCCGCCGGCGGGCAGCGGGAGAACGGCGAGACCGCCGGGGCCCACGTCGGCGAGGGCGGGCTCCAGATCCGCTCCGGCGGGCCAGATCCCGGCACGTCCCTCGCGCAGCGCGGTGGCGAGGGTCGGCATGGTGCGCACGGGCGCGTCCGGCCACTCGGAGCGCCACTCGGAGCGCCACACCTCGGGCCAGACCTCCGGCTGCGGCGGATCGAGGACGGTGACGACCAGGCGGTCGCCCTCCAACTCGGCGAGGGCGATCCGGTCGGCCAGGAGCGGTTTGCGCAGGGCGGTCACCACGGCCTGGCTGACGTCCCGGACCGTGCCGGCGGTGGCGAGGGCGGCGGCGAGGCGCTGGATGCGGGCCACGTCGCCGCGCCCGGTGCGCAGGGTGGAGGCGTCGGCGACGGTGCCGACGAGACGGGCGGGCCGGTTCTCGCCGCCGGGCAGGATGCGGCCGCGCAGCCGGAGCCACATCTGCTCGCCGGAGGGCTGGAGGATGCGGAACTCCAGCTCCCGGTCGCCGATGGACATGTGGTCCGCCTCCACGACGGACATCAGCGCCGGCAGGTCCTCGGGCACCGTCAGCGCGATCAGGGTCTCGACCCGGCCGTCGAAGTCGTCCCGGCCGATGCCGAACAGGTCCAGCAGCCCGTCGTCGACCTCGACCCGCCCCGTGTCCATGGCGAGGTCGAACGAGGCCCCGTGTCCGGCGGGCGGGGCGGGGGTGGCTTCGGCGGCCGCCTCGGCGAGCAGGCCGAGGCAGTGCCGGCCCTCGGCGTCGAAGGCGTCCGTGCCGTCGCCGACGGCCACCAGACAGCCGCGCTCGCGCAGCGGCAGCACGCCCAGCGAGAAGCCCTCGGGGTGGGCACGGCGGAGGTCGGCGCCCAGGGAGACGTCGGTGCCCCTGGAGACATCGGCGCCCTCGGGAACGCCAGGGCCCTCGGTGCCTTGCGAGGCCTGCTCGCCGTCCGCGACACCGGCGCCCTCGGAGACGTCGGTGACCTCGGGAAGGCCAGGGCCCTCGGTGTCCTGGGGGGCGTCGGCGCCCTCGGAGACGTCGGTGCCCCCCGAGACACCGGCGCCCCCGGGGACGTCGGCGTCTCGGAGCAGGTCGGCGTCCCGGAGCAGGTCGGCGTTCTGATGCGGGTCGGCGTGCTGGTGCGGGGCGGTGGAGACGAGCCAGAGCGGGCGGCCCGAACGGCACGTCTCGGCGACGGGAGCGGTGCCCGAGGCCGGATAGCTGTCGGAGAGCCCGTACAGGTTCCTCGGCACGCCGGCGGAGGCGGTGAGGGAGAGCGCCTCGCCCTCACCGTCCGGGAGATACACGGCGGCGACGGTCGCGCTGGTGAAAACGAGCACCAGTTCGAGGATGGCGTGCAGGCGCTCGTGCGGATCGAGATCGCCGCCGAGCGTCTTGAGCGCGAGTTCGGCACGCAGCGTCCTCGTTCCCTGTTCCGCAGCGCCCTCACTGACCACGTCCGCAATTACAGCGCTTCCGGCACGCTCGCGCAGCCCCTGGGACCGTTCCGCGAGGCCAGGACCCGCCGCGGGAGGCCGCCAGGGTTCGAAAGAAGCCGAACAGATCTTTACGCGTGCGTTCCGCACAGTGGTCGTGTGACAGGCATGACGGGTCACTGGTGACAGCCGTGACTGTCGGGCACCGGGGCGGGCTGGAAGGCTCGTCCTCACCCGGCCCAGGGGGCGACGGCAGTGACGGCACACGACCCGGGGGACGCGCATGGACAAGCGGTACGAGGCGTACGCGCTCGCCGACCGACACTTCTACGAGACACCGGACCGGCTGTCCGCCGGTGACCGCGCCGGCACGGCGGCGCCCGGCTACGAGACGGCCGGGCGCGCGGTCCCCGAAGGCTGGCGGGCCGCCCGGATCGGGGACTGGCTGACGCTGACCCCGGTCGACGACGGCGGGCGGCCCCGTCCCGGGCCCACCCAGGGATGGAAAGTGCACGCCTCCGCCACCCGGGGGAACGCGGACCGTGTCGCGGCGATCGTGTGGGACTACTGCGTGCCCCGGCGGATCCCGTTCAAGTTCGTGCCGGGCCCTCATCTGCTGCACTTGCGCAACGCGAAGTACGCGGCCCGCGACACCAGCGGCAAGTTCGTGACCGTCTACCCGGCCGACGAGGAGCAGCTGCACCTCGTCCTGCGCGAGCTCGGGGCGCTCCTGGAGGGCTTCGAGGGGCCGTACATCCTCACCGACCTGCGCTGGAACGACGGACCGCTGTACGTCCGCTACGGCGCCTTCGCCCGCTCCTTCGTCGTCGACGAGCGCGGCACGCTCGTCCCGGCCGTCCGTGACGGCGCGGGCACGCTGGTGCCGGACCAGCGCAGGCCGACCTTCCACGTCCCCGACTGGGTGACCCTGCCCGCGTTCCTGGAGCCGCAGCTGGCGGCACGCAACACGACCACGGTCGGCGAGCTGCCGTACCGCATCGAGAAGGCGCTGCACTTCTCCAACGGCGGCGGCGTGTACGTCGGCACCGACACCCGCGACGGGCGCCGGGTCGTCCTCAAGGAGGGCCGCCCGCACGCCGGGCTGGCCGCCGACGGGGCCGACGCGGTCACCCGGCTGGAGCGGGAGAAGGCCGCGCTGGAGCGGCTGGCCGGCCTGGGGGTCGTGCCCGAGGTCCGCGACTGGTTCACCCTGGGCGACCACCGCTTCCTGGTCATGGACTTCGTCGAGGGCCGCCCGCTCAACTCCTACGTCGCCGAACGGCACCCGCTACTCGCCGCCGACCCCGCACCGGGCGCGGTCGCCGCGTACACGGCGTGGGCGTTACGGGTGCACCGGGCCGTCGAGGAGGCGGTCGAGGCCGTGCACGCGCGCGGGGTCGTCTTCAACGACCTGCACGTCTTCAACATCATGGTCGCGCCCGACGAGCACTCGGTGTCGCTGCTGGACTTCGAGGCGGCGGCGCCCGCGGAGGAGAACGGCCGCCAGGTCGTCGCCCACCCCGGATTCCTGGCGCCCCCGGACCGCACGGGCCCGGACGTCGACCGCTACGCCCTCGCGTGCCTGCGCCTCGCGCTGTTCCTGCCGGTCACCTCGCTGCTGGTGGTGGAGCGGGAGAAGGCCGCGCATCTGGCAGCGGTGATCGCGGAGCAGTTCCCGCAGGTGCCGCGCGCCTTCCTGGACGAGGCGGTGGCGGAGATCACCCGCGACACCGACCTCGGCATCAGCATGGGTACCGGCACCGGCACCGGCACCGGCACCGGCACCGGGGAGCGGACGCCCGCACCGGTGGCACGGACCCGGGCCCCCGCGACCGGGGCGGCCATGGAGGCCGGCTGGTCCCTCGCCGAGCCCGGCGACTGGCCCTACAGCCGTGACTCCATGGTCAAGGCGATCCTGGCCTCCGCCACACCGGAGCGCGACGACCGGCTCTTCCCCGGCGACGTCGCCCAGTTCTCCGACGGCGGCGGTCTCGGCCTCGCGCACGGCGCGGCGGGGGTGCTGTACGCGCTCGCGGAGGTCGGCGCCGAGCGCTACGAGGAGGGCGAGCGCTGGCTGCTCGACCACACCGACCCGGTGCCGATCGGCACCCCGCTCGGGCTGTACGACGGCCTCGCGGGCGTCGCCCACACCCTGGAGCGGCTGGGGCACCGGCAGCGCGCCCTGGACCTGGTCGAGCAGGTCCTCGGGGAGAAGTGGCACAAGCTCTCGTCCGACCTGCGCGGCGGGCTCGCCGGGCTCGGCCTGGTCCTCGACGAACTGGCGCGGACGACCGGTGAGTCCGCGCTGCGCGACCACGCGGCGCGGGCGGCCGACCTCCTCGTGCACCGTCTCGCCGAGCCCCGGCCCGCACCGCCCCGCCGCCGAGCCGGCCTGCTGCGCGGCGCGAGCGGACCCGCGCTGTTCCTGCTGCGCCGGTACGAGGCGACGGGCGAGCGCGCATGGCTCGACGCGGCGGGCGAGGCGCTGCGGCAGGACCTGGAGTGCCTCGTCGTGCAGAAGAACGGCGGGCTGGCCGTCGACGAGGGCTGGCGGACCATGCCGTACCTCGGCGACGGGAGCGTGGGCGTCGCGATGGTGCTCGACGACCATCTGACGGCGAGCGGTCCCACCGGCACCGGCGCAGATACCGGCACGGCCACGGGCGCAGACACGAGCCTCCTGGCGGACGAGTACACCAGGGTCCGGGCGGGTGTCCTGACCGCCGCGACCTATCGCTTCTACGCGCAGCCGGGGCTGTTCGAGGGGCGCGCCGGGATGATCCTGCACCTCGCCCGGTCGGGGGCCCCGCGCGAGCGGCTGGCGGAACAGATCGCCGCCCTCGGCTGGCACTCGATGCCCTACCAGGGACAACTGGCCTTCCCCGGCAGCCACTTGATGCGGCTCTCCATGGACCTCGCCACCGGAACGGCGGGGTGCCTGCTGGCACTCGGCGCGGCCCAGGCCGCCGCCGACACCGACGCCACCGCGCACCTTCCGTTCCTGCCGCCGCCGCGACGGCGGCCCCATTGACGCGGCTTCGCCGTCCGGCGCGGTCGTGACGCACCACCCCGTCCCCACAAGGGCCCGTTCGCGGGCCATCGATCGAAAGGAATCGACATGGCACTTCTCGACCTGCAGACGATGGAAGCCGACGAGACGACCGGCACCGGCGGCCCCAGCTCCCTGAGCGTGCTGTCCTGTGTGAGCGCGGCCAGCATCACGCTCTGCCTCTGATCCGAGCGGGGCGTCCCGGCCACCCGGGACGCCCGTCGGACCGGCACGGCGGCTGAGTCGCGCCGACAGCTCCGGACGGCTCCTCTCCCCTGTCCGGGGAGAGGAGCCGTCCGGAGCTCATCCGTCTGTCATCCATCCGGTGTCATCCATCCGATGTCATCCATCCGGCCGTTCATCCGGTCGTCCCACGTCAGGACGGGTATGACGACCCTCACCGAAGGCGGTGCCCGCGGCCCGGCGGCCGTGTCCGTCCCCCTGCTGCGTTCGACCGTCCGGCACTCCGCCCCCCGTTGTACGGCCCTGACGCTCGTGTCCATGGCCTCGACGGGGGCGAACCTGTTGTTGCCGATCGCGCTGGGCCGGGCCCTGGACCTGCTGCTGGCGGGCGACCCGGACGGCTCGGCCTGGGTCCTGCGGTGCGCGGCGCTCGTCCTCGCGGCGGCCGCGCTCGACGCGGTCGAGACCGTGCTCGGCGGCACCACGAACGCCCGGGCGACCGCGTGGCTGCGCCACCGACTCGTCCGGCACGTCCTGGCCGTGGGGCCCCGGGCCGGCTCCCGGTTCGGCCCGGGGGACCTGGTGGCCCGGCTCGTCGGGAACGCGGCCCAGGCGGGCACGGCCCCCGCGACCGGCGCCGCGCTCGTCGCCGCGCTCGCCGGGCCCCTGGGCGCGGTGGTGGCCCTCGCTCTGATCGACCCGCGGCTCGCGGCGGTCTTCCTGATCGGCGCCCCGCTGCTCGCCCTGGTGCTGCGTACCCTCGCGCGGGACTCCTCCGACTGCGCGGCGCGCTACCAGCGGGCCCAGGGCCGTATCGCGGGGGGCCTGGCCGAGGCCGTCGCCGGACACCGCACGATCGCGGCCGCCGGCACGGCCGACCGCACCGTCGCCCGCGTCCTGCGCCCCCTGCCCGAACTCTCCCGCCAAGGGCACCGCATGTGGCACGTCCAGGGGCACGCCGCCGCCCGCGCGGCCACCGTGGCCCCGCTCCTGCAGCTCGCCGTCGTGGCCGGTGCCGGGGTCCTGCTCACCCGACAGCACCTGTCCGTGGGCGAGTTGCTGGCCGCGTCCCGCTACGCCGTGCTGGCCGCGGGCGTCGGCGTCCTGGTCGGGCAGCTCTCGGGCCTGGTCCGCGCGCGGACGGCGGCCCGGCGCCTGGACGCGATACGGAGCGAGCCCGCGACCGAGTACGGGGAGCGCGCGCTGCCGCCCGGCGGAACGGGGCGGCTGGAGCTGCGCTCCGTGACCGTCCGCCGGGGTGGGCGCGCCGTGCTGGACCACGTCGATCTGGTGGTGCCGGGCGGCACCACCGTCGCCGTCGTGGGCCGGTCCGGTGCGGGCAAATCGCTGCTCGCGGCGGTGGCCGGGCGGCTGACGGATCCGGACGACGGGGAGGTGCGGCTCGACGGGGTGCCCCTGCCGGAGCTGGACCGCCGCGAGCTGCGCCGGGCGGTCGTCCAGGCCTTCGAACGGCCGGCCCTGCTGGGTGGGTCGGTGGAGGACACCATCGCCTTCGGCACCGGTCGCCCCTCCCCCGCCCGGATCCGGGAGGCGGCCCGCGCCGCGCACGCCGACGGCTTCGTCCGCCGTCTGCCCGACGGCTACGCCACGCCCTGTGCCGACGCGCCCCTGTCCGGTGGTGAGGCCCAACGCCTGGGCCTGGCCCGCGCGTTCGCCCGCGACTGTCGTCTCCTCGTGCTCGACGACGCCCTCTCCAGCCTGGACACCCTCACCGAGCACGACATCACCGACGCGCTTCTTCGCCCCACCACCGGAGGCAGCCGGCTGCTCATCGCCCACCGCGTCACCACGGCCGCCCGCGCGGACACCGTGGTGTGGCTGGAGAAGGGGAGGGTGCGGGCGGTGGGACCGCACACGGAGCTGTGGCACGACACGGAGTACCGGGAACTGTTCGGAACGCGGGCCCCGACCGGCAAGGACGGGGGCGACGCCGCTCGCGACGGCACCGCGGCTCACGACGACACCGCGGCACAGGACGCGTCGCGCGGAGGGGGCCGATGAAGGAGGCCGGGGGACGACGAGGCCCCACCGGGGACCCCGGAACCGGAGCGACGCGCTCCGCGCACACGACCGGCACGAACCGACCGGGACACGCCGACGTGACGCCGGGGACCGAGCACACCACCCGCGCGACGCGGACCCGGCGGGGAGACGCGGCGTCGCGGCGGCCGGGTGAGCCCGCGTTCGGGCTGTTGCGCCGGGGACTCCGGTTTCTTCGGCGGCGGGGGTGGGTCGTCGTGCGGCTGGTTCTGTGGTCCGTGCTGGAGACGGGGCAGACCTTTCTGATGGGGTACGCCCTCGCGCGGGCCCTCGACGACGGTTTCCTCGCGGGGCGGGCAGGCGTCGGCCTGGGCTGGCTCGGGGCCGCCGCCGGGGCGGTGGTGCTCGGGGCGCTGGGCACCTGGCGGGTGTACGCGTGCGTGGCGGGGCTCGTGGAACCGTTGCGGGACCGGCTGGTGCGCGGGGTGGTCGACCGGGGGGTCCGGGAGGCGGACGGCGGGGCCCTGTCGGGGCTGACCCAGCAGGTGGAGATCGCCCGGGACACCTTCGCCGGACTCGTCATGGTGTCCCGCTCGTTCCTGTTCACCTCCGCCGGGGCCTTCGTCGGGCTCTTCTCGCTGGCCCCGCCGCTGCTGCTGGTCGTCGGCCCCCCGCTGGTCACCGGCGTGGCCCTCTTCCTGGTGACGCTCAGGCCCCTGGCCCGCCGCCAGGAGCGCTTCCTGGTCGCCGACGAGGCCCTCGCCGACCGGCTCGGGGCCGTCTGCCCGGGGCTGCGGGACATCACGGCGGCCGGCGCGGAGATCGCGGTCGCCGCCGACACCGGCCGGTGCGTCGACGCCGAGTTCCGGGCCGCGCGATCCCTGGCCCGCTGGGGCGTCGCGCGGGTCGCCTCCCTCGCGATCGGCGGCCAACTGCCCGTCGTACTGCTCCTGGTGGCCACCCCGTGGCTCCTGGACCAAGGGGTGACCGCGGGCGCCCTGATCGGCGCCCTCGCCTACGTCACCCAGTCCCTCCTCCCCGCCCTGCAGAACCTGGTCCACGGCCTGGGCACCAGCGGCTCCCGACTCGCGGTGGTGCTCCGCAGACTGGCCCCGGCACCCGCCCCACGGCCCCCGGACGACACCCCGCGGCCCTCGACGCGCGCCCCGTCGCCGACGCACTCCACCGTCTCCGTCGACGCCACCACCGTCTCCGTCGACGCCGCCGCCCGCGCGGCCGACCCGCCCGACGCGGTCTCCGGGGACGCCCTCTCCCTCGCCTCCGTCACCTTCGCCTACGGCTCCTCGGGCATCCCCGTCCTCGACGGCTTCGACCTCCGCCTCCCCCACGGCACGCACCTGGCCGTCGTCGGACCCAGCGGTGTCGGCAAGTCCACGCTCACCGGGATCGTCGCGGGTCTCCTGCACCCCCGGCACGGCACCGTCCGCTTGTGTGGGCGGCCGGTACCCGGCGCCACATCCCGCGCACACCGGGTGCTCATCCCGCAGGAGGCGTACGTCTTCGGGGGATCCCTCGCAGAAAACCTCGGCGAGCTACGGCCGAAACCCGTGCCCGAGGACGAGTTGTGGGCCGCCGCGGAGGCCGTGGGACTCACCGAGGTGATGGTCCGGCTGGGCGGCCCGGCCGGAGAGGTCGACCCGGGCGCGCTGTCCGCCGGGGAGCGGCAACTCGTCGCGCTGGCGCGGGCGTACCTGTCGTACGCGGAGGTGGTGATCCTCGACGAGGCGACCTGTCACCTGGACGCGGAGGCGGAGGAACGCGCGGAGCGGGCGTTCGCGCGCCGGCCGGGGACGACCCTCGTGGTCGTCGCGCACCGCCTCAGCTCGGCCCGCCGCGCGGACCGGGTGCTGGTCATGGACGGACGGTCCGTCGCGTACGGGGACCACGACGGACTCCTGGCCCGCTCACCGCTGTACCGGGACCTGGTCGGCGCCTGGTCCCCGGTTCCTACGCCGGTGAACTCCCCCGGCGCCTCAGAGCCACCCCTCCCCCTGCGAGATCCTGATCGCGTCGATCCTGTTGCGCGCCCCCGTCTTGCGGGTGATCGCGGCCATGTAGTTGCGCACGGTCCCGTGGGAGAGGTGCAGGCTGCCGGCGATCTCCGCGACGGAGGCTCCCTCGGCAGCCAGGGATAACACGCTCAACTCCCGCCGTGTCAGCGGCATCTCGGCGGCCTTGAGGAAGCCGAAGCCGAGCGAGTCGTCGATGAAGCGTCTCCCCCGGGCGACCTCGTGGATCGCGGACACCAGCCGCTGCGGGGAGCCCTCCTTGTCCACGTAGCCGAGGGCACCCGCCTCCGCCGCGCGCTTGAGCAGGCCCGGTCTGCCCGCGTGCGCGAGGACCAGCAGGCCGGGGGGCGGGCCGCCCGCGCCGCGCAGATCGGCGAGCGGCGGGATGCCGACCGCGTCCGCGCAGTCCAGGTCCACTGCGCAGACCTCGGGCCGCAGGGTCCGCACCCGCCCCGGCGCGGTGCGCCAGGACGTGTGGAACACCGTCAGGTCGGGTTCCCGGCGGAGCCACTCCGCCAGCACCGATCTGACCAGACACTCGTCGTGCACGAGAAGTACCCGGATCACGTTCGCCCCTCCGCCTGCCGGCCACCGATGTCCTCCGCTCAGCGCGTGCCCATTGTTGGCGCCCCCCACCACGCCCGGGCGCGAAGAACCAGCCATCGGGGTGCGTGGGGGCGCACTCGCGGCGCCCGTGCGCGATGCCGCGCATCAGCGCGGGGGCATGGCGTGGGCGAGAGGGGGTACGGCGGAGTGTCCGAGGCCGCCCCTCGCCGTGCGCGGGCGGCCTCCAGGGAGGAGCCTTGACCCTGGGGTCTGCCGCACGGTCGTGCGAGGAGGTGGTCGGCATGTCCGACGTCCACGCGTCAGGAGCGCGGACGACCGTCGAGACGGGACGCGTCGGCCATCCGCTGCTGTCGCTGGCGCTGGCCGCGATGATGGACGACGTGCAGGCCCACTCCGGCGCGGTGTATCTGCTGACGCCGGACGAGCCGGTCCTGGAGATGGCCGTCATGGCGGGGCTGCCGAGGTCGTTCGCCGCGCCCTGGGAACGGGTGGGACTGAACTCGCCGATCCCGGTCTCCGACGCCGTACGGGGGCGGCGGCTGGTGTGGGTCAGCGGCGAGGAACAGATGGCCCGCCGCTATCCCCGGATCGCCGTGGTCCTGCCTTATCCGTTCGCCCTGGCCGCGCTGCCGGTGGCGACCCGCGACACCGTCTACGGCGCCGTCTTCCTGACCTGGCCCGGCTCCCACCCGCCGGAGCTCAGCGAGCGCGAGCGGGACCAGCTGACCTCGGCCTGCGACCGGCTCGCGATGCGGCTGCGGCGCGCCGAGGAGGAGGGCCGCCCGGTGCGGCCGGAGCCGGACCTGTCGGCGCCGTCGACGACCACGGTCGCGGGGACGCTCGGCACGGTGGAGGCGGCGCGGATGGTGGCGCGGCTGCCGTACGGGATGTGCGCGCTCGATCTGCACGGGCGGATCACCTTCGCCAACGCGGCCACGGCCGAACTGCTCGGCATCCCGGTGAGCGGCCTGCTGGGCACCCAGCTGTGGGCGTCCGTGCCGTGGCTCAACGACCCCGCCTACGAGGACCGGTACCGGGCGGCCCTGATGAGCCAGCACGTGACCTCGTTCGTGGCGCTGAGGCCGCCGAGCGACTGGCTGTCCTTCCGGCTGTACCCGGGGGCCAACGGTCTGAGCGTTCGGATCTCCCGGGCCCGGGCGGTCGCCGAGGCCGAGCACGCGGCGCGGGAGGAGGGCCACGGACCGGGCCGGCTGGTGACCATCCACCACGTGCTGGCGCTGGCGAGCGCGCTCACCGAGGCGGTCGGGGTGCAGGACGTGGTGGAGCTGGTGGCCGACGAGATCGCCCCGGCCCTCGGCAGCCAGGCCCTGGTGATGCTCGGCTCACGCGCCGGGCGCCTGCATGTGCTCGGGCACCGCGGCTACTCCGACCCGCACCTCGTCGAGCGTTTCGACGGGATGCCGCTCACCGCGGCGATGCCCGGGGCGCACGCCCTGACCACCGGGGTGCCGGCGTTCTTCGAGTCCCGCCAGCAGCTGGAGCATCTCTACCCGCTGCGACAGGAGACTCCGGACGGGCTGGGCGCCTGGGCGTACATCCCGCTGATCGCCTCGGGGCGGCCGGTGGGCACCTGGGTCCTCGGGTACGCGGAGCCGCATTTGTTCCCGCCCGAGGAGCGCGCGGTGCTGACCAGTCTCAGTGGCCTCATCGCCCAGGCACTGGAGCGGGCTCTGCTGTACGACGCCAAGCACCAGGTGGCGCACGGCCTCCAGAAGGCGCTGCTGCCGCACTCGCTGCCCTCCATCCCGGGCATCGAGTCCGCCTCCCGCTATCTGCCCGCCACCCGTGGCATGGACATCGGCGGCGACTTCTTCGACCTGGTCCTCTCCCACGGGAGGGCGTCGGCGGTCATCGGCGACGTCCAGGGGCACAACGTGACGGCGGCGGGGCTGATGGGGCAGATCCGTACGGCCGTGCGCGCGTACACGACCGTCGGACAGACGCCGGAGGAGGTGATGAGCAGCACCAACCGGCTGCTGATCGACCTGGGTTCGGAACTGTTCGCCAGCTGTCTGTATCTGCGGCTGGACCCGGAGCACGGGACGGCCGTCATGGCGCGGGCCGGGCATCCGCCGCCGTTGCTGCGCCGGCCGGACGGGAAGGTGCGGGTGCTCGACCTCGCGGGCGGTCCGCTGCTGGGGATCGACGCGGAGGCCACGTACCCGACGACGGAGGTGGCGCTGACGGAGGGTTCGGTGCTGGCCCTGTACACGGACGGACTGATCGAGTCGCCGGGCGTCGACATCGAGGACGCGCTGGCGGACCTCGGGGAGCGGCTGTCGACGACCGGGGAGCGGCCGTTGGACGCACTGGCCGACGGTCTCGTACGGGAGACCGAGGCGGCGCAGGAGCGGGCGGACGACGTGGCGCTGCTGCTGCTCCGGGCCACCGGCTCCGCCGGGTGACGCCGCCGCACGTGTTCGGTCCGGCCCTCCCGCCGGAGGGCCGGACCGTGCCATCTGCCGGCCGGAACCGCTGTGGGTGAGCCGGCGGATGGGTCGTGGGGCGACGGGCGGGGTCAGTGGCCGCTGATCCCCGGGCCGTCGCCCACGTACTGGGTGTCGTTCACCTACTGGTGGACGCCCTGCTCCTCGACACCCTGGTCGCCGACGCCCTGCTCGTGCTCCTGGCCCGCGCCTGCGGCGGCTTCCTCACCCGCACCGGCCGCGTCACCCGCACCCGCGGCGGCGGCCTCGTCACCGGCGCCCTCTTCCTCGCCGACGCCCGCGGCGCCCTCTTCCTGACCGGCACCGGCGGCACCGCCGTCGGCCTCCTCGCCGGCGCCCGCGGCGTCACCGGCACCGCCGGCGGCCTCCTCGCCGGCGCCCGCGCCGCCGTCGCCGAGGGTGGCACCCGTGGCCGCGAGGGCGGTGGTGACCGGCTGGAAGAAGGTCTCGCCGCCCACGGTGCAGTCGCCGCTGCCACCCGAGGTCAGGCCGATGGCCTGGCCGTCCTCGGTGAAGAGCGAGCCGCCGCTGTCGCCGGGCTCGGCGCAGACGTTGGTCTGGATGAGACCGGTGACGGTGCCCTCGGGGTAGTTCACCGTGGCTTCGAGGCCGGTGACCTCGCCGTCGGCGAGGCCGGTGGTGCTGCCCATGCGGAAGACCTGGAGACCGACCTCCGCCTCGCCGACCGCGTTGATGTCGACCGTCCGGCCGTCGCCGAGGTCGACCGTGCTGGCCGCCTGCGTCGCCGGGTCGTTGTAGTCGACCAGAGCGAAGTCTCCGGCACCCGGGAACGTGGCGGTCGCCGCGTCGACGGTGCCGATCGGCGCGCCGTTCTCCTCCTCGGACCACTCGGCCTCCACGACACCGCAGTGACCGGCGGTCAGGAAGGCCGGGGCGCCCTCGGCGTTGACGACGTTGAAGCCGGCCGAACAACGGGCGCCGCCACCGAAGATGGCGTCGCCGCCCTCCAGGAAGGGCTTGAAGGTGCCGGCGGACTTCTTGATGGTCGCCATGCCGGCGCCCAGCGACCTGACCGTCGACTCGATGGTGTCCCAGTTCTCGCCCGTGACCGTGGAGTCGGCAGTGACCTGGAGCTTGTTCGTGCGGGGGTCGATCGCCCAGGCGGTGCCCGGGACGGTGGCCTCCTCCTTCAGCGTGGCCGCGCCCTTCTGCAGCTCGGACCAGCTGTTCTCGACCTCACGGACCTCCGCGCCGGCCTCCTGGGCCTGGATGATCACGTTGTTGTCGTCGCCCTCGATCTGAAGGCCGTCGATGACGTTGATGATGAGGCGCTGCTCGCCCGAGTCGTAGTACGCGCCTGCGAACGCTTCACCGAGCAGGTCCCGGAGCTGGGAGGCGAGATCCGAGGCGTCACTCGCGGCGAGCGTCTTCGGGGCGGCGCCCTTGGCGTCCGTCTGCGACGCCATCGCGTTCGGCAGGACGAGGGCTGCCGCGCCGAGCGCCGCCACACCGCCTGCGGCTATGAACGCCTTGCGCTTGGTGGCTCGTTTGTGACTCAACTCTTGACCTCCTGGGGACGGGGTCCGTACCGCCGTCCGGCGGGTGAACTGGGGGCGCCTGGTTGCCAGTTGGTACGGATGGTTCCGAGGCGGTGTTCAACGCTCCGCGGAAAGATTCCGATCTTCCATTTCGCAAAGCGCGCTACGCCCCTCGTTGGCCTGCCATTTCACGACTTCCCGCCCACGCGACCCGTCGGGCCCTTGTCCCGCAGGCGGCCCACCCCCTCCTCGACCCCGCTTCGACACCCTCGGCTACCGCTCCGTGGCGGTCCGTCGACGCCGGTGATCGGGAAACCGGCTGCGGGGAATCTCCACACCGAATACTCAGCGGGGTCACGGGCGACGGGAGTTCTGCACAGGCGCGATTCGCGTGCCGCGCCTTTGAGGCGGGACTGTCCAATTCGTTTTCCTGAAGGCAATGAAGGGCGTATGACGATGCCGCGATCCGTGTGAAGAAGTCGCCCCCAAGCCGTGCGCAAGCCTGCACCAATGAACCGTCATGGTCACCAAGTGCGCTGGTGGGGGGCCATGTTGATTGGATGTGCGCGACGGCGATCTGCTTATATCCATCGCACCGCGGGGGCCGCCGAGCTCTCGGAGACGGAAGCAGCCAGCTCTCCGGATCGAGAAGTGGGCACCCACGTGCGCGGCCGTCGTTCTGTCCCCAGAAGGGGGCCGCTCCCCCCTTATGAATAGCTATACGAAGGGAAGTTCCATCATGAACTCCACCCCCCAGGTTGAGACCGCCGAGATCTCGGACGCCGCCCTCGACGCCGTCTCCGGTGGCCTCTCGGTCAACGCCGTCGGCACCGTCACCGGCCTGGTGGACGGCATCGCCCCGGTCTCCGGCCTGGTCAACACCGCCGTCGGCACGGTCGAGGGTGTCACCGGCCTGAACACCGCCCCGGTCACCAGCCTGGTCGCCGGTCTCTGATCGACCCCCAGTGCCGCTGAGTCCCGGAACCGCCTGACAGGTTCCGGGACTCTCGGGGTGCCCTGAAGCCCTACAAGGGAAGTCCCGTGCAGTTCCGCCAACAGGCCCTCGCCAAGCTCCAGTCGCCCGAGGAACTCGACCTCCCGGTGCGCTTCGCCCGCCCCCAGGGCTGGCTGGTGCTGTCCGTGACGGTGGTCGCGATGGCCGCCGCCTCCGTGTGGGCCGTCACGGGTTCCGTCGCCTCCGCGGTCGACGCGCCCGCCGTCCTCACCCATGGGCAGGGCAGTTACGTGCTCCAGAGCCCGGTCGCCGGCCAGGTCACCGCCGTCCTCGCGAAGCAGGGCGAGCGGCTGCCCGCGAAGGCCCCCCTCCTGAAGGTCGCCACCGCCGACGGCGAGCAGGTCGTGCGTTCCGTCGCGGCCGGCCGGGTCTCCGCACTCGCCGCCACCATCGGCCAGATCATCCGGACCGGCGCGAACGTCGCGGCCGTCGAGAAGGTCGCCGACGCCGACGATCCGCTCTACGCGACGGTGTACGTCCCCGCCGAGAACGCGGCCTCGATCCCGAAGGACGCCGAGGTCGACCTGACCGTGCAGTCGGCGCCCACCCAGCGCTACGGCGTGCTGCGCGGCCATGTGAAGCAGGTGGACCGCACCGCGCAGACCCCGCAGTCCATCGGCGCGTTCCTCGGCGACACCCAGCTGGGCGAGCAGTTCACCAAGAAGGGCCGGCCGGTGGCCGTCACCGTACGACTGGACCGCTCGGCGTCGACCGAGTCGGGCTACCGGTGGTCCTCGCAGGACGGGCCGCCGTTCGAGCTGACCTCCATGACCATGGCCACGGCGTCGATCCGGTTGGCCGACGAGCGTCCGATCGATTGGCTGCTCCCGTGACCGCGTCCCAGGACACCGCCCGGCCCTCCACGCGCGGCAGACGCAAGGCGGCGCCGCCGAAGCGCCCGGTGCCCAAGGGCGGGCGGAGGACCGTCCGCACGCCGACCGTCCTGCAGATGGAGGCCGTGGAGTGCGGCGCCGCGTCCCTCGCCATGGTGCTCGGCCACTACGGACGGCACATCCCGCTGGAGGAACTCCGCATCGCCTGCGGTGTGTCCCGGGACGGCTCACGCGCCAGCAACCTGCTGAAGGCGGCCCGCAGTTACGGCCTGACCGCCAAGGGCATGCAGATGGACGTGGCCGCCCTCGCCGAGGTGAGGGCACCGGCGGTCCTGTTCTGGGAGTTCAACCACTACGTCGTCTACGACGGCATGGGCCGCCGCTTCGGCAGACGGGGCGTCCACATCAACGACCCCGGCAAGGGCCGCCGGTTCGTGCCCATGGAGGACTTCGACGCGAGCTTCACCGGTGTCGTCCTCGTCATGGAGCCGGGCGACGAGTTCGAGAAGGGCGGCCGCAGGCCCGGTGTGCTGGGCGCCATGCCCGCCCGGATGCGCGGCACCTCCGGCACCCTGCCCGCAGCCCTCCTGGCCAGCCTGCTGCTGGTGGCGGTCGGCGCGGCCGTCCCCGCGCTGAGCCGCACCTACATCGACATGTTCCTCATCGGCGGCCAGACCTCCCTGCTGGGTGTGCTGTTCGCGTCGATGGGCGCGTGCGTACTGCTGACCGTCCTGCTGACCTGGCTGCAACAGGCCAACCTGCTGCGCGGCCGGCTGATCTCCTCCACGCTCTCCAGCGCCCGCTTCCTGCGACACCTCCTGCGTCTGCCGGTCACCTTCTTCTCGCAGCGCAGCCCCGCGGACCTCGTCCAGCGCCTCCAGTCCAACGACGCGGTCGCCGAGACCCTCGCCCGGGACCTCGCGGCGGCCGGCGTCGACGCGGTCGTGGTCGTCCTCTACGCCGTGCTCCTCTATACGTACGACCCGCAACTCACCTTCGTCGGCATCGCGGTGGCGCTGCTGAACGTGGTGGCGATGCGGGTGGTGATCCGGCTGCGCGCGACCCGTACGGCGAAGCTGCGCGCGGACAACGCGCGGCTGACCAACACGGCGTACACCGGGCTCCAGCTGATCGAGACGATGAAGGCGACCGGCGGCGAGGAGGGCTACTTCCGCAAGTGGGCCGGGCAGCACGCCACCACGCTGGAGGAACAGCAGCGGCTCGGGGTGCCGAGCGCCTGGCTGGGGGTCGTCGCCCCGACCCTGGCCACGCTCAACAGCGCGCTCATCCTGTGGATCGGCGGTATGCGGGCGGTCGAGGGCCATATGTCCGTGGGTCTGCTGGTCGCCTTCCAGGCGCTGGTCACCCGGTTCACGGCGCCGCTCACCCGCCTGAACGGGGTGGCGGGCCGTATCCAGGACTTCGCGGCCGACGTGGCCCGGCTGAAGGACGTGGAGAACTTCAAGGCCGACCCGTTGTACGCGCGCCCGGACGCCGCCGAGTCCACGCGCCGGCTCAACGGCCACGTCGAGCTGGAGAACATCACCTTCGGCTACAGCCCCCTCGACAAGCCCCTGCTCACCGGCTTCGACCTCACCGTGGGCCCGGGTCAGCAGGTGGCGCTGGTCGGCGGCTCGGGCAGCGGCAAGTCGACGGTGTCGAGACTGATCTCGGGCCTGTACACCCCGTGGGAGGGCGTGATCCACATCGACGGCCGCCGCTTGGAGGACATCCCGCGGGGTGCCCTCGCCGCCTCCGTCTCCTTCGTCGACCAGGAGGTGTTCCTCTTCGAGGGCACCGTCCGCGACAACGTGGCCCTGTGGGACCCCTCGATCCCCGACGAGGCCGTGGTGGAGGCCCTGCGCGACGCGGCCCTGTACGACGTGGTGACGCGTCGCCCGGGCGGCATCCACAGCAGGGTCGAGCAGGACGGCCGCAACTTCTCCGGTGGGCAGCGCCAACGCCTGGAGATCGCCCGGGCGTTGGTCCGCAGGCCCAGCATCCTGGTCCTCGACGAGGTGACCAGCGCGCTGGACGCGGAGACCGAGCTGACCGTCATGGACAACCTGCGCAAGCGCGGCTGTGCCTGCGTGGTGATCGCCCACCGGCTCAGCACGGTCCGCGACAGCGACGAGATCGTCGTCCTGCAGCACGGCACGATCGTGGAGCGCGGCCGGCACGAGGAGCTGGTGGCACGCGGCGGCGCGTACGCCCAGCTGGTCAGGGAGCGATAGATGACCACCGTCCACGAGGGCCAGGGCGGTCAGGGCGGCCACGACGGCGACGTCGTCCTCGGCGCGCTCGGCGGGATGGGCACCCCCCTCGACTGCGCCGGCCACACCCGCCTGGACCTCGAAGGACCGCAGACGCTGTGGCTGGTGGCCTCCGGTGCGCTGGACCTGTTCGCGGTGGACGCCGTCCAGCAGGGCCACTGGCACCATCTGGGCCGTCTGGAAGCGGGTTCGCTGCTGCTCGGTCCGGTCACCGGGCCTCAGCACACGCTGGTCGCCCGCCCGTTGCGCGACTGCGTGGTCCGGCGCATCGGCCTGCGTGAGCTGTACCAGCAGGCGGGCGCCGAGACCTGGTCGTACGACGAGTGGGGCAACCCGCAGCTCGTGCCCCCGCAGACGAGCCCCCTCGAATACGCCCTCGCCCTGGGCGTCGGCCGGGGCCTGTCGATCCTCTTCCAGGCGCCGATGGCCACCGAGCAGGCCGCCGCGCCCACCGACGACGACGTGTTCTGGATGCGGGTGCCGCCCGGCAGCGTCCAGTACGGCGCGCTGTACGGCGCGGAGGCGGCGGCCGATCTGCTGATGGACCCGGGGGTCTGGCAGAGCATGGTCGACCAGCAGTACCGGCTGCTGGCCACGCTGGACCGCTGGATCGAGCAGCTGGAGCGCACCCACGAGGACCGTACGGCCGCCGGGATCAAGGCCGGTGAGGCCGTACGCGCCCAGGCCGACCGCACCCTGCTCGCCTCCATCGGCAAGTCCTCCGCGCACCGGCGTACGACGGCGGCCGACGCGGACGCCACCTACGCGGCCTGCGGGCTGGTCGCCCGCGCGGCGGGGATCTCGCTCTCCGAGCCGGCGCAGAGCGGCACCGAGAGCGACCGGCTCGACCCGGTGGAACGCATCGCGCTCGCCTCCCGGGTCCGGGTCCGTGCCGTCCGCCTCACCGGGAGCTGGTGGCGGGAGAACGTCGGCCCGCTGGTGGGGCACCGGGCGCTGTCCGGTGCGCCGGTGGCACTGCTGTGGCGGCGCGGCGGCTATGTCGCCGTCCAGCCGTCGTCGGGCCGGGAGACCCCGATCGAGAAGGCGAACGCGGCGGAGTTCGAGCCGCGTGCCGTGATGTTCTACCGTCCGCTGCCCGAGCGGGTGCCGAGCCCGCTGCGCCTGATGCGGTTCAGCCTCCACGGGACGAGCGGTGACATGACGGGCCTGCTGCTCAGCGGGCTGGTGACGGTCGTGCTCGGCTCGCTCGTGCCGATCGCGACGGGCAGGATCCTCGGCGAGTACGTGCCCAAGGCGCAGGAGGACCTGATCGTTCGGGTCTGTCTGGCGATCATGCTCGCGAGCGTGGTGTCGGCGGCGTTCCTGCTGCTGCAGAACCTGACGATCCTGCGTCTGGAGGGCCGTATCGAGGCCACCCTCCAACCGGCGGTCTGGGACCGTCTGCTGCGGCTCCCGACGAAGTTCTTCACCTCGCGTTCCACGGGCGAACTGGCCAGTGCCGCCATGGGCATCAGCGCGATCCGCCGCACGCTGGCCGGCGTCGGTCCGGTGGTCGCCCAGTCGGTGACCGTCGGCGCGGTGAACCTCGCCCTGCTGCTCTGGTACAGCGTCCCGATGGCGCTGGCGGCGATCGGCATGCTGGTCGTGGTGGCGGCGGTCTTCCTGGGCCTCGGTCTGTGGCAGGTCCGCTGGCAGCGCCGTCTGGTGGTGCTGGGCAACAAGCTGAACAACCAGGCGTTCCAGACCCTGCGGGGGCTGCCGAAGCTCCGGGTGGCGGCCGCCGAGAACTACGCGTACGCGGCCTGGGCCGGCGAGTTCGCGCGCAGCCGTGAGCTCCAGCAGAGGGTCGGTGGCATCAAGAACCTCAACACGGTGCTGGGCGCGGTGTACCTGCCCCTGTGCACCCTGCTGATGTTCATGCTGCTGGCGGGCCCGGCACGCGGTTCGATGTCGGCGGCCGAGTTCCTGACCTTCAACACCTCGGTGACGATGCTGCTGACGTCGGTCACCCAGCTGACCGGCGCCTTCGTGTCGGCGGTCGCCGTGCTGCCGCTGTTCGAGGAGATCAAGCCGGTGCTGGAGGCGACGCCGGAGGTCCGGACGGCGAGCACCCGGCCGGGTGTGCTGTCCGGCGCGCTGGAGGCCCGCCGGGTCTCCTTCCGCTACGCGGACGACGGCCCGCTGGTGCTGGACGACGTGTCCTTCGCCGTCCGGCCCGGGGAGTTCGTGGCGATCGTCGGCCCCAGCGGCTGCGGGAAGTCGACCCTGCTGCGCCTGCTGATCGGTTTCGACAGACCGGTCTCCGGGAGCGTCCTGTACGACGGCCAGGACCTCGGCGCTCTGGACCAGTCCGCCGTACGCCGGCAGTGCGGTGTCGTGCTCCAGCACGCGCAGCCGTTCACCGGGTCGATCCTGGACGTCATCTGCGGCACCGAGCCGTACACGCCCGAGGAGGCGATGGCGGCGGCCGCGATGGCGGGCCTGGCGGAGGACATCCAGCGCATGCCGATGGGGCTGCACACCATCGTCCAGGGCAACGGAGCGATCTCCGGCGGACAGCGGCAACGCCTGATGATCGCGCAGGCGTTGATCCGTCGGCCCCGCATCCTCTTCTTCGACGAGGCCACGAGTGCCCTCGACAACGAGACCCAGCGCACGGTCATCGAGAGCACGAGGGCCCTGAACGCGACCCGGATCGTCATCGCCCACCGGCTGTCCACGGTGATGGACGCGGACCGGGTGGTGGTGATGGAGGACGGCAGGGTGGCCGAGGTGGGAGCTCCGGCCGAACTGCTGGCGAACCCGTCCGGGCGCCTGCACGAGCTGGTCCGCCGTCAGATGGCCTAGCCGGCCCACGCGCGAGAGACCCCGCCCGACCCGCGCCGGTCAGAGCGACAGGTCGCGCTCGTACCAGGTGCCCGGTTCACCGCTGAGGTCGTCCGGGTCGGCCGGACCTACGGGTACGAACCCGGCTTTGATCAGCACCTTGCGGGAGGCTGCGTTGCGATGTGCCACGGCCGCCCGCAGGGTGCGCAGGCCGTGCTCGGTCGCCGCCGACCGGCACAGCTGCCGTACGGTCGTGGTCGCCACGCCATGGCCGGCGACGTGCTGGGCGACCCGATAGCCGAGTTGCGCGGAGCCGTCCTCGATGTCCACCAGGTTGAACCTGCCGACGACCGAGCCGTCCTCGGCGACGAGCACGTGGAAGGCGCAGACGCCCGCCTCCTGTTCGGCGAGCAGGGCGTCGTACCGGTCGGTGAACCCCTCGAAGAAGGCATCGCCGCGGTCGGGGACCGAGGCGGCGAACCAGGCACGGTTGGCCAGTTCGAAGTCCAGCACCGCCGTGGCGTGTTCGGCACGCAGCCGCTGCAGCTCGGGCATCGCGCGACCCTAGCCGGAGGGTGTGCCGAGGGCACCTGATTTCTTGCGCGCGGTGGGCGCCGGCCCCGGGACGAGGAGGACCGAGGCGACCGGCACAGCGGCGAGTGCGAGCCAGGGGACGGGGGCGGGCAGGTTCGCGTCCATCAGGGCACCCGCCGCCGCGCTTCCCACCAGCACGATCAGGCCGGACACGGAGGACATCGCCCCGGTGTAGAGCCCCAGGCGGCCCTCCACGGCGAGGTCGGGCACCCATGCGCGCGCCGCCGGAGCCACCAGCATCTGGCCCACCGTCAGCAGCACCACGAACCCGGCGGCGGGCAGCAGTCCCGCCGTGCCGGTCCACTCGGCGGGCCGCGCCAGGCCCACCACCGCGAACCCCGAGGCGATCAGGAGCAGCCCTACGGCCATGGACCGCCGCGGGTCGAGCCGCCCGGACGCCCACCGCGTCACCGGCAGCTGCGCCGCCACGACCAGCAGCGAGGACAGCCCGAAGAGCCAGGCCAACGCGGACTGGGAGCCCGTCGCCCGCTCCACCTCGTCGGGAAGGAGGAGATACAGCTGGTTGTAGGCCAGCAGGTACGCGCCGTACGCGCAACACAGCGCCAGGAACCGCCGGTTGCGCAGCAGTCCGCCGAGGCCGCCCCGAGCCTCGATCCGTTCCCGCCCCGGAATGTGCTGCGGCAGCAGCAGGTAGTGCCCGGCGAGGACGAGGACGAAGACGCCGGCGCCCGCGAGGCAGACCACCCGGTAGTCGACGGCCAGCAGCAACGCCCCGATGAGCGGCCCGACGAAGGCCCCGGCCTGCCCCGCCACCGTGAACAGCGCGAGCACGCTGGTCCGGGGCCCGCCGCCCGACTCCTCCCAGACCACCGCCTGCCGGGCGACCTCGGACTCGACGGCCGGGGAGAAGAGGGCGGCGGCGAAGCCGATCAGGAGGACGGCGGCGATGACCGACCAGTCCTCGTCCGCGTACCCGAGCCACGCGAACCCGGCGATCCGCAGCACGCACCCGGCCAGCACCACGGGCCGTACGCCGTAGCGGTCGGCGAGCGCACCGCCGACCACGAACAGCCCCTGCTGGCTGAAGGTGCGCAGTCCGAGCACGAAGCCGACCATCCAGCCGGCCATGCCTATCGCCGTGCCGAGGTGCTCGGCGAGGAACGGCAGCACCGCGAAGAAGCCGACGTTGAACGCGAGTTGGGTGAGGATCAGCAGTCGCAGGAGCGGGTTGAGCTTCGCCCAGGTACCGCGCCGCGACACCTTGACGGCCGCGCCGCCGGCCGCCTCTCGCGTTTCTTCCTCTCTCCTCGTCCTCTCTCCGGTCGTTCGCCCCGCGGGCGTCGCGGGCGAGTGCTGTTCGGGCTCGGTCATCCGGTCTCTCCGACGGTGGGGGTCTCTCCGACGGTGGGGGCGGCGGTGGGCTTCGGTCGGCGGTGTACGGCTCCGGCGCGCGGACGGCGCGGCCACCGCATCCCGCCCGCCGCCGTGACCGCGAGCGCGCCGAGGAGGGCGAGCGCGCCGGCGGGGGCGAGGACGGCCCAGGGGGCGCGTTCGGCGTAGGGCTGGTTCTCGGCGAGGAGGAGGCCCCATTCGGGGTCCGGCGGCTGCGCGCCCAGGCCGAGGAAGCCCAGCGAGGTCAGGGCGAGGGCCACACCGGGCAGCCGGAGCAGGGCGTGCCGGGCGACGGGCGGCAGTACGGCGGGAAGCAGTTCGCGGCGGAGCAGGTACGTGTCGTCCGCGCCGAGCCCCTTCGTGGCCGTGATGTGGGTCGTGGCCCGTTCCTGTTCGAGCAGGGCCGTGGTGTGCGCGGCCAGGGGCACCCAGGCGACGGCGGCCACGGCCAGCGCGGGTGTCGTCGCTGCGCCGCCCGCCACTCCGGCGACGAGGAGACCCGCGAGGACCGCGGGGACGGCGTTGACGGTGTCGACGAGGGGCCCGGACAGGCGCGGCAGCAGCCCGAGCAGGACGCCTGTCAGCAGCGCGGCGGCGCTGATGGCGACGGCCAGGGCGAGGGTGGTGAAGGCGCCGTGGCCGATGCGGGCGAGGAGATCGCGGCCGAGTGCGTCGGTGCCCAACGGGTGTGCCCAGGAAGGCGGTTGGAGCCGGGCGCCGGTGTCGAGGGCCAGTGGGTCGCGGGCCAGGCCGAGCGCGACGACCGTCAGCAGGAGGGCGCCGTGCAGCAGGGGGGCGTGGCTCGGGGCCGGTGGCACGGGACGGTGCAGGGAGTGGAGCGCGCCGTCGCGCAGAGCGGAGCCGATGAGGAGGCGGGCGGCGAGACGGGCGAGGGCGCCGGCCGCGGCGGCGAGCAGGACGAGGGCGAGGGTGCCTGCCTGGAGGACGGGGAGGTCCTGGGCGAGGGCGGCCTGGAGGGTGGTGCGGCCTAGGCCGGGTATGTCGAAGACCTGCTCGACGGTGACGGCACCGCCGGTGAGGCCGACCACGAACAGGCCGAGGTTGGGCAGCAGTCCGGGCAGGCAGCGGCGTACGGCGTGGCGGGCGGTGGCCCGCCCGGGTATGCCTCGTGCGGCGGCGGCCAGCGCCCAGGGTTCGGCGAAGGCGGCGGGCAGCAGGTCGGCGAGCATCCGGCCGAGCAGTGCGCCGGCGGGCAGGCCGAGGGCGAGGGCGGGCAGCACCGTCCACCGCGGCCCGTACCAGCCGAGCGCGGGCAGCCAGCCGAGGTGCACCCCGACGACGACGGCGAGCACGGAGGCGGTGAGGAACTCGGGCAGCGCGGCGAGCAGCGCGGCGCCGCTGCCGCCGCCCCGGCGGTCGTCGAGGCGGCGGTGCGCGCCGAGCCACAGGGTGCGGGCGCAGACCGCCGAGGCGGTGGCAGCCGCGACGACGAGTGCGGCGGCCATCAGCAGCAGGGAGACGCCGAGGGCCTGGAGGACGGACGGGGTGACCTCGGCGCCGGAGATCCACGACCGGCCCGCGTCACCCCGGGCCAGTCCGCCGAACCACTCCCCCAGGAGTCGCCAGGGGCCCGCGTCGAGGCCGAGTTCGTCGCGTACGGCCGCCAGGACCTCCGGTGTCGGGTCGCGTTCGGCGGAGCGTGCCTTGAGGACGGTGAGCGCCGGGTCGGTGCGCGACAGCCAGGGCAGCAGGCCGATGCCGCACAGCAGTCCCGCGGCGAGCAGGGTCCGCCAGAGTGCCCGTGTCAGCGCCGGGTCCCCGTTCCGACCAGTGTGCGCTCGTACGGGTCGAGGATCACGCCCCGCACCGATGCGCCGACGCCGGTGATGATCCGCTGGTGGACGAGCGGGACGGTGGCGTCGGTGCCGAGGATCGCGGCCTCGGCGTTCATCGCCGCTCGCTGCCGCTGCGCGGTGTCCGACTCCTTCTCGGCGGCGGCGACGGCCCGGTCGACCTTCTTGTCGCAGAGGAGGGCGAGGTTGTAGCTGCCGTCGCAGGTGAAGTCGCTGGCGAGGATGGAGACGGGGTCCCCGGTGTCGAGCAGGGAGTTGCGGGCGCCGACGAAGGCGTCGAACCGGCCGGCGAGGGCGTCGCTCTCCAGCCGCGAGTACTCGCGGACCTCCAGTTTCACCTCGAACCCCGCCTCCCGCAGCTGCTGTTGCAGCACCTGGGCGACCTCGGGCAGTTCGGGCCGGTTGTCGTAGGTGGCGAGGGTCACGGAGGTGCCGTCGGGGTCGCCGGCCTTCGCGCGGCCTGCCGGTTCGACGCGCTGGGCGGCGGCCCAGGTCACGGCGGGGCCGAAGATGCCGACTCCGGCGTCGGCGTGGCCCTCGTACACGTCGTCGGCGAGGACGGAGCCGTCGACGGCCTCGCGGGCGGCGGCCCGCAGCTTCGGGTCCTTGAAGGCGCCGGACTCGGTGTTGAGCAGGAGACTGATGGTGCGGGTGGTGGCCGTCTCGCGGCGGGTGCCCTTGTCGAGGGTGGGGGCCTGCGACACGGGGACGGCCTCGGCGATGTCGACCTGGCCCGTGCGCAGCGCGTTGGTGCGGGCGGAGCCGTCGGCGATGAACCTGGCGTCGATGCCGGTGGCCTGGGCGCGGCCGCCCCAGTACGCGTCGAAGCGGTCCAGGGTGGCGGCGGTGGTGCCGGTGACCTTGGTGATCTCGAAGGGGCCGGTGGCCGTACCGACCGGGTTCACGCGTGTGTCGCGGTAGGCCTTGGCGGACAGGATCGCGAGGCCGGGGCTGGTGAGCCTCAACGGCAGTGCGGGGTCCGGGTCCTCGGTGGTGACGCGCACGCGGCGGTCGCCGTCGGCCTTCGCGGTGAGCGTGGTGCCGGAGAGCGCGGCGGTGACGGGCTCGGCCTCGGTGGCCCGGGTGAGGGCGGCGGCGACGGTGGCCGGGGTGACCTCGGTGCCGTCCTGGAAGGTGGCCTCACGCAAGGTGAAAAGCCAGTTCCGGTCGTTCTCGCGGGTCCAGGACTCGGCGAGCGCGGGGGCCGCGACGCCGTTGGCGTCCAGCTCGGTGAGGCCTTCGGTGACGCCGAGGCGGCTGAGGAGGGTGGCGTCGGCGCCGTAGGGCGAGAAGTTCTCGGCGGGCGGGAAGGCGAGGGCCACGCGCAGTCGCGCACCGTCACCGGACGCGCCGTCGGCGCTCCCACCTTCCGAGGCGAAGCAGCCGGTCAGCAGAGGGGCGAGGAGCAGGCCGGCGGCGGCGCGACGGCGGCGGCGGCGGCGGGGAGAGCGCATGGTCCTTGGTTCTCTGTGTGTGGGGGGGGACGGGCGACGGGGCGCGGAGCGACGGGATGGAGCACGACGCAGATTACATGACAATGATTTTCATCTGACGGACGAGGGGCTGCCCGCAACGGGCGCGGGCACTCGCACCGGCACCGGCACCGGCACCGGCACCTCGAAGTGCACCACCCGTTCCCCGGTCGTCTCGCGCTCGTCGCACACGGCCACACCCTGCGAGCGCCAGAAGTCCTCGGCGCCGGGCACACCGGGGTCGGTGTGCAGGTAGACGGAGCGGTAACCGCCGTCGGCGGCCGCGAAGTCCAGCAGTGCGGCGACCAGCCGCCGGGCCAGCCCACGGCGCCGGTGCTCGGCGCGGACGTACACCCGGCGCAGCTGGGCGGTCTCCCCGGACGGATAACGCTCGGCCAGCCAACGGGGGTTGGGCGGATGGGCGGGCCCCCGGGAGTCCAGCGCGCCCGTGGCGACGACCGCGCCGTCCCGCCCGTCGACCGCCACCAGGAGCACATGCCGGTCAGGGGCGACGTACGCCGCCCGCAGATCGATGATGTCGCCGTGCCAGCGCGGCACATAGCCCGTACCGAAGTCCCGGTAGACGATGTCGAGCATCACCGCCCGCGCGCCGTCGAGTTCCTCGGGCCGCGCCACCCTGATGTCATATTCCTGCACCTGCGCATCATATGCAATAAGCCTGATCATTCCGCTCAGGGGTTCGGGTCGCCACCCCTTCGGGCGGGGTGGTACCCCGCGGCGCGCGGGCGACCTGGATGCGACGGTGTGCCACCGGCCGCCGTACGGAACAGGCGTGTTGAGGCGACGACCGGGTACTCCGGAGGTCATGCGGATGAGCGTGGTGGATGTGGGATCGAACACCGTACGGCTCGTGGTGGCGGACGCCGAGGGGGGTGTGCCGCTGCCGGTGCACACCGCCAAGTGGCGTCTGCGGCTGTCCGAGCAGGTTCCGCCCGGGGGTGATGTGCCCGACGAGGCCGTGCAGCGGCTCTGCCGGGCGGTCGCGGCCGCGGCGCGGACCGCGGAGAGATGGGGGGCGGCGACGCCGCTGGCGTTCGCGACCGCCGTGGTCCGGTCCGCGCCGAACTGCCGGGAGGTGCTGCGCACCGTGCGCGCGGAGACCGGCGTGCCGATCTGCACCCTGCCCGGCGAGGTGGAGGCCGAGCTCACCTTCCTCGGGGCGCGGCGGTGGATGGGCTGGCGGTCGGGGCCGCTGGCCCTGCTCGACATCGGGGGCGGCTCACTGGAGGTGGCCTTCGGGCGGGGGCGGCTGCCGGACTTCGTGGCCTCGCTGCCGCTGGGGGCGAACCGGCTGACGCACGAGTTCTTCCACGGGCAGGACCCGCCGTCGATGGAGAGCATCAAGGCCCTGCGCCGCAAGGTCCGTCATCAACTCCGGGACGTCTCGGCCCGCATCCGCTGGGAGGGACCGCGCACCGCCGTGGCCACCTCGCGCACCTTCCAGCAGCTCTCCCGGCTGTGCGGATCCGCGCCGGGCCGCCACGGCCCCTTCGTGGAACGGGAGTTGCGGTGCGCGGACCTCGGTGAAGCCATCACCCGACTCGCCGCCCTGCCCGCGGCCCAGCGGTCCGCCCTGCCGGGCATCTCCGCGCCCCGGGCGACACAGAGCCTCGCCGGGGCACTGGTGGGGCACACCACGATGAAGCTCGCCGGCCTGAGGAGCGTGACGATCTGCCCCTGGGCGATCCGCGAGGGCGTCCTGCTGCGGCACATCGAGGACGGCCCGGCGTGGTGGTCGGAGGTGACTCGGGACGTCGAGGCCACCGGGTCGGCCGGTGCGAGCACGCCGGGCACGGTGCCTCTGCGCATCGCGGCCCCGGCCCGCTGACCGCACCCGGCAGGCCCGGCCCACCCGGCCCACCCGACCGCACCTCGACTCACCCGCCCCGACCCACCTCACCCCCCGCCGCGCCGAAAGGAGCCCACCATGAACCACCACGACGAGCAGAACCCGGACCACACGCGTGACCAGCACGGCAGGCACGGAACGCACGGCAGGCACAGCGAGCACGACCGGCGCGGCGTGAGGGACGAGCCCGACACCGCACTCGACGAGGTCCTGCGCGAGGCGGAGCGGGCCGAGACGGACGTCACCGGCTCCGAGCGGCGCCGCCACGACGGAGAGGCGGGCGACGCGATCACACCCAACGAGCGGGCCCAGGAGGAGTCCTCCCAGCACGACTAGTGGCTCGTCTCGCGACTCTGGCCAGGTGATCGAGGTGTGGTCGGCGGGAGGTTTTGCCAAACGGTCGACCAACGACCGCCCCTGCCCGGATAGCTTCCCGGCATCCGCTGAATGTGAGGTGCGGGCTGCTTGGGCCGTGGTGCGAGCAGCCCGCTGGGAGGCATGCAATGAATTCGATCAACGTCGTGGAGACAGCGGCCGCGCTGTCGGCTGCCTGGAGCTCCTGCCCCTTGGGGCAGGTGGGGACGGCCTGTGTCAAAGTCCTGCGTATGGACGGCAGGCCGGTCCAGGAAGAGGCTCACGGGGCTGATGAGGTACTGCTGGTGCTTGACGGGCGGCTGGAACTGCTGGTGGACGGCACCGAAGTCGCCATAGAGGCAGGCGAGATGTACCGGGTGCCGACAGGCGCGCGGCACGCTGTCCGCCCTGGCAGTCGCGGCACGTTGGTGATCGTTGAGGTACCCGGGGCGTGAAGGCGCGCAGCCCCCATCTGAATGTCAATACATCTGACGGCAATTCACCTTTTCGAGTGTCGTAGATCTTGCGCGGGGCGCGAAAAGGGATGGCGCGCTCCACGCCGGGGTAGCTAACCGGATCCGATGCGCCCTACCCCTGACAAGGTGGAGCCGCCATGACACCGGATGCCCATGACCGCGCCGCCCCTCACCCCGAGGACACGGCCCCCGAGTCCGGCGCCGGGGCCGCGTCCGGGGCCGTGGCGGACAATCCCTACGCCCGCACCCGACGGACCGGCCCCTTCGTCGTCATCGAGGTCTCGGGCGAGATCGACCTGGCGTCGGCGGGGTCCCTCGCCGAGCATCTGACGGCCGCCGTGACCGGGGCAGCCCCGCCGGACGTGCTCGTCGACCTGCGCCACGTCTCCTTCTTCGACTGCTCGGGGCTGCGCGTGCTGTGCAGGGCGGAGTCCACAGCCAGGTCGCGCGGCGGGCGGCTCCGCCTCGTCTCCGACCAGCCCCGGATACGCCAACTGCTGCGCGGTGCCGGCCTGTTGGGCCGCTTCCCGCCACTACCGGACATCCCGCCCGCTCCCCCGCCTCCGCGACGGCCAAGTCTCAACTAGCAGTTCAATGAAACGATTGAAGGACCTGCGGCAGGCACACACCGTTCCGGCGAACACCGGTGCGGAATCCGAGCGACACAGAAGTGGAGACGCGCGAAGTGAAGTTCCTTCTCGAAGTCGACCTGGACAGCACGGACTGGGGCGAGGGCACCACCGTGCAGGAGTTGGAGCGCATCCTGCGCTACTGGGGTGGCAACCTCCGGCACTGCGAGATCGGCCCCGGGGACGGGCAGCCCCTGTACGACTCCGGCCACCAGGAGGTCGGCCGCTGGACCGTCATCTCCGAGTGACGGTCGACCCCCGGGCATGATGCCGGGGGCCGGCCCGCGGCCCCACTCCGCTTCGGCCGGCCCCCGAACGGGGATCGCGTGACACACCGTGACAGGGCTCGCGCTCCCCAGCCACGGGCCCTCGCTCATCACTCACGGGGCCACGCAACCCCGGTCTAGCGGCCGCCGTCGGCGACCGTGTCCTACGGGACGTTCACGTCGTACGGGAGGTACGGGTCGTACGACGTACAGGTCGTACGAGAACTACAGGTCGTACGAGAGCTACAGGTCGTACGAGAGCTACAGGTCGTACGAGAGCTACAGGTCGTACGAGAGCTACAGGTCGTACGGGAGTTCAGAAGGAGTAGAGAACGCTCGCGGCGGAGTCCTTCAGACACTCGTTGGCGAAGGTGCGCTCGTACGCGACGCGCTTGCCCTGCCAGACGCCGTGCACCGTGACGATCACCGGGTCGTACTGCTTGGTGCACATCGCCCCGGCGTTGGCGCTCAGGGCCTCGAAGTCACCGCCGCTGTCGCGGAGTTCGGCGCAGGCGTCGACGGGCGCCGGATGGGTGCCGCCGGGCTTCGGCGCGCAGCTCAGGGTGACGGCGCGCTCGGGGGTGACGGTGGCCGAGGTCTCGCCGTGGCCCACGGTCAGCACCAGGGCCGACGGGGCGTAGAGACTCTTCGCCACGGGCGCGGGGTCCGCGAGCGCGGGCCCCGCGAAGGGACCGCAGACAGCGGCGGCCGTCAGGGTGAGAGTCGCTGCCAGGCGCGCGGTCTTCGGCATGGTGTGCATCCTTCCGCTCTGCAGGAATGCCCGGACGGCTCCGCCACATCGGTCGCGTGTACGAAGCCGGCCCGGACGGTGCCGGTTCGGCGAGCGCGAGTCTGCCGGGTCCCCGGCCGGAACACACATCGACCCCACAGGTTTCGGTAACTTTGAGTATTGAATTAGTGGCTCGAAGTCACGGAATTCGAACATGCAAACCCCGATTCTGAGCGGTTCTCGATCGCCCCATGATCATGAATGGCCGGATCTCCACGGCTCGGCAATCGGCCTGAAACATTCCGCTTCGGCTCACGACAACCGCCCGAACGGCCCCGGCCCGAGCCGAAGGCGGTGGACTATTCATCCACCGGGCCGCCGGAGAATGGATGAACCGCCCTCTGGCCACCGCTCGACACGCGCCATTACCGTCGCCCCTGGCCCCTGGCCCCTGGCCCCTGCCCCCGCTGAGCTGCGGCCACCGGGTGCCGGCCCAGCGGCCATCAAGCGTGCGGAACGGTGGACGGCGCGTGTTCGGGTCGTCAGGATCGTCGGCGACATCGGGCGTACTCGACGGTGAGGGGCAGGACCGACGGATGGCGAAGCATTGGGCGGACTTCCAGTACGAGATCTACCTGGGCGGGATGGGCGGGACCGTGCCCCGGCTGCCGACCGATCTGACCCGGCTGGAGGAGCTGGCCGCGCACCGGCTCGGTGCCGGTCCCGTCGGCTATGTGGCGGGCAGCGCGGGCAACGGCAGCACGGCCCGCGCCAACCGGGAGGCGCTGGAGCGGCACCGCATCGTCCCCCGACTGCTGCGGGACGTGGCCGAACGCGATCTGTCCGTTGAGGTGTTGGGCCGTGCGCTGCCGGCGCCGGTGGCACTCGCCCCGGTGGGCGTGCTGTCGATCGTGCACCCGGACGCGGAGCCGGCGGCTGCGCGGGCCGCCGCCGCGCAGGGGGTGCCGTACATCCTGTCCTCGGCGTCCAGCACGCCCCTGGAGCAGGTCGCGGAAGCCATGGGGGACGCGGAGCGCTGGTTCCAGCTGTACTGGGCGAAGGACCGTGAGGTCACCCGGAGCTTCCTGGAGCGGGCGAAGGCCGCCGGGTACTCCGTGCTCGTCGTCACCCTCGACACGCCGTTGCTCGGCTGGCGGCCCCGCGACCTGGACCGGGCGTATCTGCCGTTCCTGCACGGCGTCGGCACCGCCAACTACTTCACCGACCCGGCGTTCCGGGCGGGGCTCGCCAAGCCGGTCCACGAGGATCCGAACGCGGCCGTGCTGCACTTCGCGGGCATGTTCGGTGACCCCGGCAAGACGTGGCCCGACCTGGCGTTCCTGCGTGAACACTGGGACGGGCCGATCGTGTTGAAGGGCGTGCTCCATCCGGACGACGCGCGGCTGGCCGCGGACGCGGGGATGGACGGGGTGGTCGTGTCCAACCACGGGGGGCGGCAGGTGGCCGGGGGTGTCGGGGCCGCGGACGCGCTGCCGGGGGTGGTCCGGGCCGTGGGCGAGCGGATGACCGTGCTCTTCGACAGTGGGGTGCGTACGGGTGATGACGTCTTCAAGGCGTTGGCGCTGGGGGCTGCCGCCGTGCTGGTGGGGCGGCCGTATGTGTACGGGCTGGCGCTCGACGGGCAGGTGGGGGTGGAGCACGTGATTCGGTGCCTGCTCGCCGAGTTCGATCTCACGTTGGCGTTGGCGGGGCATCGGGGGCCGGGGTCTGTGGGGGGCGACAGCGTCGTCGGGGGTGCCTGACGGCTTTCTCCGCCCCCGCCGCCCCCACCCGTCCCATCCTGGAGGGGCTGCGCCCCTTTGACCCCCATGCGTCCGTCCGGTGGGGCTTCTCGCGCAGTTCCCCGCGCCCCTGGAAAAAGCGGGGCTGCGCCCCGGCTTTTTCAGGGGCGCAGAGCTTGGGCTTTCAGGCCCGCGGGGGCTGAGGCTTTCAGGGGTGCGGGGAACCGCGCGAGAAGCCCCACCGGACCCGCACCCGACAACGCGCCCCCCGGCCCCTCCTACAGGCCGAGGCCGGTCAGAAGCGCCGGGACGTCCACGGACGTCAACGGCGCCAGAGGCGCCCCCGACTCCGAACCGTCCGCGTTCCCGTCGTCGCCCACCGACATGATCGAACCGCCCTGCGCCGCCTCGGCCTCCGGCGTGGCGTACGGCGACGGTGCGTCGGACTTCTTCGATTCCGGGACCGGGGAGGCGTCCGTGTCCGGCTCCTCGGAGACCGGCTCGGTCTTGGGCGTGGGTGCCTCGGAGCCGGAGACGGAGAGCGACTCGGGGCTGGCGGTCACCCCGTCGGTGAGCCAGCGCTGCGTGGCGGAACCGTCCCGGACCTTGACGACGATGTCCGCCCGGGGCTCGGTGGCGACGGGGGCCATGGCGAGCCCCTCGCCCCAGCGGGGCAGCAACTCGCCCTGGACGCCGAAGTCGTAGCGCACGTTGTCGGCCCGCCCGGAGTCGTCGTCCGCGCAGCTGCCGAGCACGACGACACCGGCGTCCACCTGGGAGTCCAGGCAGAGTTCGGGGTTGGCGACACTGCGCAGCAGCCCGTCCTCCTCGTAGGACCACTTCTGGGTCCAGCCCGAGTCGCACACCGCGAGTTCGGTCGAGGCGCCCTTGACCGCCTTGCCGCCCTGGATGTCGAGGCACAGGTCGGCGGCCTGGTTGCGCAGCCGGGTCTGCTGGGGGGCCGTGGGCTGCCCGGCCGAGGCCGGCGGGGTCGGCGAAGCGCTGCCGCTGGTGGCCTGGTTGCCGGTGTCCGGCGCTGTGGCGACGCCCCCGGTGGCGCTGGTCGAGGCGGTGGGGTCCGCGCCGCTGCCGTCGTCCGAGAGGAACGCGGCACCGAGGACGGCCGCAAGCAGGGCGCCGGAGGAGACGCCGACGGTGATCAGGGCCCGGGGGTTGCGCGCTCCGGAGGTGAGGCGGCGGCGCTGCGCGGGGATCTGGGAGAGCAGTCGGTGGCGTCCGCCGCCGCTCCCCGGACGTCTCGACGCGCCCTTCTGCGGCATCCTGCCGGGCCGGGAGTCGAGGTAGCGCCGGGCGCCCCAGCCGAGTACGGCTTCGGCGATGACCCCACCGAGTCCGCCCTCGAAATGGCTGAGTTGTTCGGCCGCGTAACGGCAGTAGCGGCACTCCAGCAGATGCTGCTGGACGTCCGGCAGCAGAGCGCCGCCGCGGCGAATGGGCACGTCCAGCAGCCGGTTGTAGAAGCGGCAATCCTTGGACGGCGCGAGTTCCCGGTGGGCGCGGACACAGCCCTCACGGAATTTGTCGCGAGCCTGCTCCAGGGTGGCCATCGCACTGTCGGCGTCCAGCCCCAGCAGACCGGTGGGTATGGTTATCGTTTCGGCCTCTACCTCGGTGTGCCACAGCAGGCACTGGGCGACCGCCGGGAGGGCCTGGAACGAGCGCTCGATGAGCTTGCGGTTTTCCGGCGTCATGGACTTCGCCGCCCGCATACCGCGCCCGCCGGCGGGCTTGCGCAGATCCGCCAGGGCGCCGGAGACGCCCCCTTCCGCGGACCACTCCTTGACGGTGTCGCGCGCCGCCACCAGCAGCCGCGGTCGCAGGGCCACGCCCGACTCGCCCCGCATCAGCCCGTCGAGCACCCGGTGGAAGGCGGTCGCGGTGACCATCGCGGCGACCTGCGACTGGGCGGCGAGACAGATCACCGCGTAGTCGTGGGTCGACTGCCAGTGCCGTGCCATCAGCAGGGCGACGGGATCGCCGGTGCCGCCCTCCGGCCACCCCCTCAGCCGGGCGGCGAGAGTCTCGTCGGACTCTCCGGGCACCGGGCCGGGCGCGGGCGAAAAAGTGGGGCGGGGAGGGTGGGGGGTGTGCACAGAGCGGGTTCCTTCCAAGGCAGAAGATGGCACACGGAGTTGTGACCGCCGAAAAGGGCCCTGGATTGGTGCGTACCTTTTTGGCGGGCGCCGGGAGAGCGACCGGGAACCGAGCCACACGACGACCGTCTCCCTTGAGCCTTTTGGGCCCTTGGGCTACCGGGAAAGTCAAGTGGCCTTTCCGGCCGGGCCATTGCCCTGCGCAGGAAGGTCACCCTTGCACAAGTTACTCATGGCTAACAAGGCACTCGTGCAACATCCGCATCACTAAAAGCAGGTCAGATGACCGGTACCGATGCTTCCGCTTCACAGAATGAACCCTTCCGGTTCCTATTCGCTCAAGGATTCAAGCACCCCGTGTGAACCATACGCACACCCCGGTGGTCCGCGCACGCTCCCGGCGCACCGACGGTTCGTTGTTCACTGAAGCCGGCCACCTCGGAAGGCCCCGCGCGGAACGGCGGCTCTCCCGCGCGAAACGGGCCGCCGACCTTGATCCTCCCGCCCTCGGTCGGCGGCCCCGGGGGGGGGAAGCGGCGCGCAATCCTGCCGCACCGGCTCGACGAGTCCTTCGCCCGCTCAGATCTGCCAGGACCGCAGCCGGTCCGCCGCCCCGTAGACATCGGTCTTTCCGGAGATCAGGTCACGCGCGAGATCCACGAGGGCACCGTAGGGCGGGTCGATCCCGACGCCACTGACGAACATGTAGGCCACGGCCGTCGCACAGGCGAAACGGGCGTTGGCGGCGGGCAGGGGCTTGAGCACGGCGAGGGTGTGCAGCAGCGCGGCGGCCCGCCAGGCGGGGTCGGAGTCCACACCGAGGCGCGGCGGGTCGACGCGGTGCCGGGCCACGGCGGCGACGAGCGCCGAGAAGTCGCTGACGGTGGGCTGCTCGGGCATGACCTCTTCGTGTCGCTGGAGCAGCCAGGGCACGTCGATGTGGATGACGGGGGCCATCGGTCAGACGGCCCGTCCCTCGGCCTTGGCGGCGGGTTCGTCGTCCGGGAAGGCGGCGGCGAACTCGTCGGCGTGCGCGGTGAAGAACTCCCGGAAGGCCTCCGCGCCCTCCTTCAGCGCCCGGTGCCGCACGATGTCGGCCGCGGCCGCCTCGCGCACGAGCGCCTTCATCGACGTACCGCGTTCCTTGGCCATCTGCCGCAGGTCCTCTAGCTCGCGGTCGCTGAACTCCACATTCAGAGCTGGCATGCGCCTACGGTACCGCGCGGGTACTTACCCGTAAATAACCGCAGTTCACGGGCGCTTCCGCGCGGTACCGAAGGGTGGTGCGAGGGGATCAGACCTGGTCCGCGACGAACGACGCCATGCGGGCCAGCGCCGCGTTCCAGTTGATCGTGTGTTCGTTGGTCGACCAGGACTGGATGTCGTCGATGTAGCAGAACTGGCCGACGCAACCCTGGAGTTTGCTCTGCGCGAAGGGGTCCTGGATGCCCGAGTTCGGGCCGCCCGCGAGGGTGCCGGCCGGCGGGTTGGGCTGGTCCGGGTCGAGCTGGTGGGCGTACCAGCGGCTGTGCTGGTTGCGGGCGTCGACCTCGCCGTAGCCGGTGACGTAGGAGATGTTGAGGGCGTTGCGGCCGAAGAGGTAGTCCATGCTCTGGAGCGCGCCCTCACGGTACTTGGAGGCACCGCTGATGTCGTAGGCCGTGGCGACGACGACCGCGTTGTTGAGGATCTGGTGGTTGGAGCCCCAGTCGTAGAGGTTGTTCTCGGGCGCGTACGGCATGCCGTACGGGTGGGCCTTCAGCGTGGCCAGGTAGCGGTCGGCGGCCTTGAGAACGGACTGGCGGACCTTGTCCCGGCCCGGCAGCCTGTTCGGCACGGTCGCGAGGTCGAGGCGGCCCGCGGCGGCCGTGCGGGCCCAGTCGAAGCCGATGGGTCCGAAGATGTCGGCGGTGTGCACGGGCGAGGCGAGGACGTGGTCCTGGAACGCCTTCTGACCGGTGGTGAGGTACAACTGGGCGGCCGCCCAGTAGAACTCGTCGGTGACGTTGTTGTCGGCGTAGGTGCCCCCGCCGATGCCGTCGCTCTCGGATGCGTACACGGCCGGATGCTCCAGGGCCGCCGCCCACGCCGTGCGGGCCGCCGTCAGCGCCCTGGCCGCGAAAGCGGGGTCGTAGGGGCGGTACAGGCGGGCCGCCTGTGCGGCGGTGGCCGCCAGGTTCAGGGTCGCGGCGGTGCTCGGCGGATGCAGTTCACGCTTCTGCGGGTCGTCGGCGGGCATCAGCGGCAGACCGGTCCACTGCTCGTCGTGGATCTTGTGGTGGGCCATGCCCGCGAGGGGCTTGCCCTTCGGCACCTGCATCTTGAGCAGGAAGTCCAGCTCCCAGCGGACCTCGTCCAGCAGGTCGGGCACCTTGTTGCCGCTCTCCGGGATGTCCAGCGAGCCGTCGCCGAGCTTGCCGGCCTTACCCGTACGGGCGTGCAGCGCGCGTTCGTAGGTGCTCAGCACCTCCCAGGTGGAGATACCGCCGTTGACGACGTACTTGCCGTGGTCGCCGGCGTCGTACCAACCGCCGGTGACGTCGAGCCGGTAGTCGCAGACACCCGGCTGGCAGGGCACGTCGCCGTCGCCCTGGTTGGGCGCCACGTCGACGTGGCCGGCGGCGCGGCCGTAGCCGGGGCGCAGGTCGTCGCTGATCGGGGTGCCGCTGCGCTGGGTGTAGTAGTACTTCAGCGAGTCCAGGCGCAGGCGTTCGTAGGCGGCCGGGTCGATGTCGAACGGGCGGCTGGTCTCGCCGTCGACGACCAGGGTGAAGCCGGTGCCGCGCTTGCGGTACGCGCCGAAGTCGATCGAGTGGACGCGCTGCCCGGAGGAGGCGTCGAGGCCGCGCGGGGTGCTCAGCCCGCGGGCGACCACGGCGCCCGAGGCGTTCTTCAACTGCCAGGGCAGCTTCGCGGCGGCGTCGGTCACCAGGGTGGCGTTCTTCGGTCCGGCGGGCAGATAGGCGACCTGGTTGACCCGCACCCGGGGCCCGGTGTCGGGCTCGTACACCTCCGGCGGCACCCCGCCGAGCAGCGACACGTCGTCCATGCAGAAGGTGAACGGGTCCGCGTTGCCGCCGACCTGGAAGCCCACCTGCCCCTGGGCGGTGTCGACGGGCGAGGTGAAGGTGTACGAGTAGCGGTCGCCCGAGACGTTCAGCTGCGGGCTGACCTCGAAGTAGGTGTCGTAGGGGGCCGCCGACAGGCCGACGATGGCCCGCAGGACGTTGCCCTGGGGCGTGCCGGAGGCGGAGAAGCTGAGGCGGTACGACTCGCCCTTGACCAGGGTGATGTCGTTCTGGCCGACGGCGGCGTCCCAGCGGTTGGTGGTGCCGCCGGGGATCTCGGCGCAGAGGCGGCCGTCGGTGAGGCCGGCGGTGACGTTGCCGGTCGTCCACCAGGGCGCGGTGGTGGTGTCGAAGGTGCCGTTCTTGACCTGTTCGACCTCGTCGGCCTGGGCGGGCCCGCCGGGCAGCGCGGTGAGCGCGGCCGCGAGGAGGGTCGTCAGGGCGAGCAGGGCGGTTCTGCGTCGTTTCACGTCTGGGCTCCTCGGGGGAGGTGGGGGCGCAGTCGGTGACGGGTGGCACGGGTACGGGCAAGGGCGTGGGAGCGCTCCCAGATGCGGACATCGGCCATGCTGTTAGAGACATGACAGCCCGTCAACGGTCCTGACAGGACTGGTTTTCCGTCCGGTCCGACGGACCAGTCGCGCGGGACGACACCCCGTCACCAGCCGGAGTCGTGCACCCGGGGCACGCGGCGTCGGTCCGGCGCGGACCCGGGTCGTGACGCGGAGGTGCCAATCCGGCATCAGGAGCCCCTCGCACCACTGGGCGAACACGGTTTCGGCAAATCGGGCGGAGGTGCGGTTTCCCGTCCGCTTTCCCGGCGGAGCGCATAGGCTGGAATTCGCCCGTAAGCCCGTTCGGTCCGGCGGAATGGAACACGCGACGATGAGGAGCCGCAAGGTTACGCACGGTGACACCCCTGCGTATGCCCTGGACGGTGCCGCCACCGCGCGGGCGGCCATGGACGGCGACGGCACGATCGTCGAGTGGAACGAGGGCGCCAGGCGTCTGCTGGGCTGGCACGCGACGGAGATCGTGGGCCGTCCCGCCGAGGAGCTGCTGGCCCCCGGGGGCTCCTTCCTGCCACCCCCGCCGGGCAGCCGCAGCTGGAGCGGCACGCTCGCGCTGCGTCACCGCGACGGGCGCACCGTGACGGCGTGGCTGCTCGCCCACCACCGGGGCCTGCGGAGCGCGGAGGGCGACGGCAGCTGGCTGGTTCTCTGTCCGCTGGACGATCCCGGTCCGCTGGTGCGGGACGACCCGCTCGCGGCGGCCGTGATGTTCCAGTCGCCGTGCGCCATGGCCGTCTTCGACGACCGCCTCCGGCTGCGCGGCATCAACGACGTGATGGCGGACGCCGTGGGGCTGCCCGAGGACAACCTCCGGGGTCTGCACATGTCCGAGATCCTCGGCGGCCGCCAGGGCGAGAAGCTGGAGCAGCACCTGCGCGAGGTACTGGCCCTGGGCCGCCGCAAGGACGTGCAGACCTTCCTCCGGGCGGCCGACGAGGACCGGGCCCACGCCTGGTCGGCGGCGATCGCCCCGCTCATGGACGAGTCGGGGGTACCGATCGGGGTCTGTGTCACCGGGCACGACATCACCGAGCAGTATCTGGCGCGGCAGCGGCTGCAGCTGGTCAACGAGGCCAGCATCCGCATCGGCAGCACCCTCGACGTGCGGCGGACCGCCCAGGAGCTGGCCGACGTGTGCGTCCCCGTCCTCGCCGACTTCGTCAGCGTCGACCTCATGCAGTCCCTCGACCACGGCGACGAACCGCACGAGGGCCCGCTGTCCGCGCCCTTCACGCTGCGCCGCGCCGCCCACCAGTCGGTGACCCCCGGTTGCCCCGAGGCGGTGGTCGAGGTGGGCCACACCGATGTGTACCCGGCCACCTCCCCGCAGGCGGCGTCCCTGTCCGTCGGGCACACCATCGTGGCGACGGACCCCGCCAACACCCTCTCCGATTGGCTCGCCTGGGACCCGGTGCGCAACCAGCGGGTCAAGGAGCTGGGCGTCCACACCACGATGTCGGTACCGATCCGGGCCCGCGGCACCACCCTCGGCGTGGCCGTCCTGACCCGCTTCAAGCGGCTCGACCAGTTCACCCCCGACGACGAGCTGCTGGCCGAGGAGGTGACGGCCCGCGCCGCCGTCTGCATCGACAACGCCCGCCGGTACTCCCGCGAACGCGAGACCGCCCTCGCCCTCCAGCGCAGCCTCCTCCCCCAGACCCTCCCGCGCATGCCCGCCCTGGAGGCCGCCTCCCGCTACCTGCCGGCGGCGCAGGCCGGGGTCGGCGGAGACTGGTTCGACGTCATCCCGCTGTCCGGGATGCGGGTGGCCATGGTCGTCGGCGACGTCGTCGGCCACGGCGTCCAGGCGTCCGCCACCATGGGCCGCCTGCGGACCGCCGTACGCACCCTCGCCGATGTCGACCTGGCCCCCGACGAGCTGCTCACCCACCTCGACGACCTCGTCGTACGGCTGTCCGCCGAGGCCGGCAGCGAGGGAGTCACCGGTGAGGTGGGTGCCACCTGTCTGTACGCCGTCTACGACCCGGTGACCCGGCGCTGCACCTTCGCCCGTGCCGGGCACCCGCCGCCGGTGGTGCTGGACCCGGACGGACGGCCCATGGAGGTCGAGGTGCCGTCGGGGCAGCCCCTGGGCCTCGGCGGACTGCCCTTCGAGTCCGCCGAACTCGAACTGCCCGAGGGCACGGTCATCGCCCTCTACACCGACGGCCTGATCGAGACCCGGGACCGGGACATCGACGCCGGTCAGGAGCTGCTGGCGGAGGCGCTGTCCGGCCGCAAGGGCTCGCTGGACGACATCTGCCAGGACGTCGTGCAGTCCCTGCTCCCGGCGAACGGCGCCCCCGACGACGTGGCGCTGCTGCTGGCCCGCACCCGTGTGCTCCGGGCGGAGCGGGTGGCGACCTGGTCGATACCCGCCGACCCCGCGTTCGTCGCCCGGACCCGGCAGTACGTGCTGACGCAGATGGCGCTGTGGGGCATCAGCGAGTCGGCGTTCACGGCGGAGCTGGTGGTGAGCGAGCTGGTGACCAACGCCATCCGGCACGGCGCCCCGCCCATCCAGCTGCGCCTGATCCACGACGACACCACCCTCATCTGCGAGGTGTCGGACGGCAGTGGCACCGCCCCGCATCTGCGCCGGGCCAAGACCTTCGACGAGGGGGGACGCGGTCTGCTGCTGGTGGCCCAGCTGACGCAGCGCTGGGGCAGCAGGCACACCGAGGACGGCAAGACGATCTGGGCGGACCTGGCCCTGTCGGAGGAGTGAGCACGGCCTCGGCGAGGTGAGCACGGCCTCGGCGAGTGAGGTGAGCCGCATCTCACCTCGCGGTCACATGTGTGTTCGTCGAGTGTCGCCGGGCAGCTGTAAGGTGCACCAGTCTCCGCGCCGTCGAGCGCCCTGACTCCCCCCGCCTGAGAACGCCCCGAAAGCCCTGCCGTGAACACCGCCCTCGCCGAGGTCCTGTCCGTAGTCCTGCTCGTCGTCGTCCTCGGCTGCGCGGTCGCCCGCCCCTTCGGACTGCCGGAGGCGGTCGTCGCCGTACCGGCCGCCGGGATCGCCGTGGCCGCCGGTGCCGTCTCCCTGGATCACGCCCGCGCCGAGGCCGAGCTGCTCGGCCCGGTGCTCGGGTTCCTGGCCGCCGTGCTCGTGCTGGCCAAGCTCTGCGACGACGAGGGGCTCTTCCAGGCCTGCGGGGCGTGGATGGCGCGCGCGTCGGCGGGCCGGCCCCGTCGGTTGCTGGGGTCGACGTTCGTGCTGGCCTCCGGTATCACGGCGGTGCTCAGCCTGGACGCGACGGTCGTGCTGCTGACCCCGGTGGTGTTCGCGACCGTGGCCCGGCTGGGCGCCCGCCCCAAACCGCATCTGTACGCCACCGCGCACCTGTCGAACACGGCCTCGCTGCTGCTGCCCGTGTCCAACCTCACCAACCTGCTGGCGTTCACCGCGAGCGGGCTGACCTTCACCCGGTTCGCGCTGCTGATGGCAGCGCCGTGGGCGGTGGCCGTGGCCGCCGAGTACCTGGTGTTCCGGCGGTTCTTCGCGGCCGATCTGGACGCGGCGGCACCCGCGCCCGAGGAGGCCGGCGAGGCGCCCGAGCTGCCGATGTTCGCGCTGGTCACGGTCGTGTGCACGCTCGCCGGGTTCGTGCTGACGTCCGTGCTCGGGATCGAGCCGGTGTGGGCGGCGCTGGCCGGGGCCCTGGTGCTCTCGGTCCGTGCGCTGGTCCGCCGGACCACGTCCCCGGTCGCGCTCTTCCACTCCCTGTCCCTGCCCTTCCTCGCCTTCGTGCTGGCGCTCGGGGTCGTGGTGCGCGCGGTGGTCGACAACGGGCTCGCCGACGCGCTGGGCCGGGTGATGCCGTCCGGGACCGGTCTGCTCGCCCTGCTCGGCGTCGCCGCCCTGGCCGCGGTCCTCTCCAACGTCATCAACAACCTGCCCGCGGTCCTGGTGCTGGTCCCGCTGGCCGCCCCGCTGGGCACGGGCGCCGTCCTCGCCGTGCTCCTGGGGGTCAACATCGGCCCGAACCTGACGTACGCCGGTTCCCTGGCCACCCTGCTGTGGCGGCGCATCGTCCACCAGCACGACCACGGGGTGGACCTCGGCGAGTTCACCCGCCTCGGCCTCCTCACCGTCCCGGCGGCCCTGGTGTCGTCGGTGGTGGCGCTGTGGCTGTCGCTGCTGGTCTTCGGCGGCTGAGGCGGCCCACCGCCCGCCTCGCCGGCGGCGCGTCCGGCATGAAAGCGGGGGTGACGGGGCCGTTCAGTCGCGGTCCCGGAGCCCCTGCCGGTACTCCCCCGGCGGCACCCCGTAGCGCTGCCGGAACACCCGGCTGAAGTGGAACGGGCTGCCGAACCCGGAGGCGGCCGCGACCCGTTCCACGGGGAGCTCGGTGGCCTCCAGGAGGCGGGCGGCGTGCAGCAGTCGGGCCTGGCCGAGGGCCCGCATCGGGGAGTGGCCGAGCTGCTCGGTGAACAGGTGCGCGAAGCGGGACGGGGAGAGGGAGACCCGCTCGGCGAGCGAGCGGACGGTGTGCGGGGCGCCGGGGTCGGCGGCGATCAGGTCCTGCGCCCGCCTGATCCGCGGATCCACCCCCGACCGGCGCGGCTCCGCCCTGGCGGCGGTGAGCAGCACCACCTCCTCCAGTGAGCACAGGGCGAGTTCACGGGCCGCCGTGCCGTGCGCGACGGCGACCTCGTCACGGGGTGCGAGGGCCCCGAGCGTCGTCGAGGTGCCGCTTCCCTGCAACGAATCGGCGTCGGTGCGCGGGGCGGGCGGGGCACCCTCACCGGTCCAGCGGGCGTCGGCGAGCATGCGGCGGAAGGCCGCGCCGACCCGTTCGCGGATGCCGTCGGGGGCCGAGGGCACGGCGTACACCCGGTCGGCGGTCTCGTACGGGCGCAGCCAGGCGGTCCAGGACGGGCGCGCCTGGCAGTGCACCCACCAGAACGCCCAGTGCCCGGCGCCGGGCCGGACCGTGTAGTGCTGCGGCACCCCCGGGCCGAGGACCACGAGATCCCCCGGGCAGGCCGGGACCCGTGTGCCGCCCTGCCGCAGCAGTCCTCCGCCGCCCGTGGTCCAGGTGAACAGCCAGCTGTCCGCGCCGCGCGGCCGGTGCATGGCGTAGGGCGGCCGCTGGTCGAAGCGTCCGATGATCACCTGGCCCGGCGACGGATTGACGGGCGCAGCAGTCTCGGGCAGGTCGTCAGCACGCACAGGCATCCTCCGGAAGAGCACTCGTGCCTAGCTTGGAGTACACGGACGACGCCGAGAAGGGGTGCCACGGATGACAGTCACGGACAACACGGAGTTCGAGGAGAACGGCTATGTGGTGGTGCGGGGGCTGTTCTCGCCCACCGAGATCGAGCAGTTGTGCGACAGGTTCGCGGCGCTGCGGGCCGGCGGTCCGATCCCGGGTCACTTCCAGCCGTGCCCGGTCCCGACGGACGGGCCGGCGGACCCCCTGCATGTCTACCCCCGGGTGATGCACCCGCACCGCATCGACGACATGTCGCTGCGGGTTCTCCTCGACACCCGGCTGCGGGAGATCCTGGAGGGGCTGCTCGGCGAGGAGGTGCTGGCCGCGCAGAGCATGTTCTACTTCAAGCCGCCGGGGGCCCGGGGGCAGGCGCTGCACCAGGACAACTTCTATCTGCGGGTCGAACCGGGGACCTGTGTGGCGGCGTGGATCGCCTGCGACGTGATCGACCGGGACAACGGTGGTCTGGAGGTCGTGCCGGGGACGCACCGCATGGATCTGTTCTGTCCGGAGGTGGCGGACGCGGAGGTGTCCTTCGCCCGCGAGTACGTCGCCCCGCCGCCCGGTCTGACCCCCGTGCCCGTCGACATGTCCCCGGGTGACGTCCTCTTCTTCAACGGCAGCCTGGTCCACGGCTCCCAGCCCAACCGCACCACCGACCGCTTCCGCCGTTCCTTCATCGGCCACTACGTGGGCCGCTCCGCCGAACGCATCGGCCGGTACTACGAGACGCTGACGATGAGCGGCGCCCCCGTGGCCCTCGCGGAGAGCGAGGGAGCGGGCCCGTGCGGCACGGAGTTCGAACCGGTGGGAGCCCACTGACCGGGGCCCGGGGTCCAGGGCCTGTTGCGGCCCTAGCGCAGTTCGAGCAGTCCGCGCCGGACCGCCTCGGAGACCGTGCTCGCCCGGTTCTCGGTGCCGAGCTTGCGGTAGACGCGGACCAGATGGGTCTTGACGGTGGCCTCGGTGAGGAAGAGGCGGGCGGCGATGGAGCGGTTGCTGTGACCGAGCGCGAGCAGCCGGACGACCTCGATCTCCCGGTCGCTCAAGGCCGGCCCCGGGTCGGCCAGGTGCCCGGCCAGGTGCGCGGCGGCCTCCGGGGCCAGCCCCGTGCCGCCGGACGCGGCGGCGCGCACGGCACGGAACAGTTCCTCGGGCGGTCCGGCCTTGAGGACGTAGCCGCGGGCGCCCGCCTCCATCGCCCGCACGACATCGCCCCGTGTCCCGGAGCTGGTCAGGACGACGACGCGGCTGCCGGGGGTCCCTGCGGCGATCCGCCGGGTGGCGTCGAGGCCGTCGACCCGGGTGCCGGGGGCCGTATCGTCGGTCAGCCGGAGGTCCATCAGCACCACGTCCGGGCGCAGTCGCTCGGTGAGGCGGACACCCTCCTCGCCGTCGCCGGTCTCACCGACCACGTCGAAGCCGGGTTCGCCGCTGAGCAGGGCGCGCAGTCCGGCACGTACGACCACGTGGTCGTCGACGATCAGGACGCGCAGCGGGCTGTCGCTCGGGCCGGTCACCGGCTGCCCGCCGGGCCCGCCAGGGCGAGGGTGTCCACAGGGAGGCTGGCGCGGGCCAGGGTGCCGCGGCCCGGTGCGCTGCGGACGGTGAGCGAGCCGCCGAGGGCGCCCAGCCGCTCGCGGCCGGCCGTCAGGCCGAGACCGCGGTCGCCCGGCCCGGCCGAGGCCACGGCCGCGTCGAAGCCCACGCCGTCGTCCCGTACCTCGACGGTGACGGCCCTGTCGTCGCGGTGGTCGAGGGTGACCCAGACGTGCTGGGCGCGGGCGTGTTCGCAGGCGTTGGCCAGCAGACCCTGGGCGACGCGGAGCAGGGCCGCGGCCCGGTCACGGGGCAGGTCCCCCGGTTCGCCCTCGGTGCGGAACAGCACCCGTGAGGGCGCGGCGGTGTCACGGGCGCAGAGGGTGCGCAGGGCGGTGGCGAGGTCGCCGTGCTCCAGGGCGGGCGGGGTGAGGTCGCTGATGATGGTGCGGGTCTCGGCGAGGTTGGCGCCGAGCGCGTCCACGACCGTACGGACCTGGGTCCTGGCGAGGTCGGGGCGGCGGTCCCAGTCGCGGTCGGCGGCCTGGAGGAGCATCCGGCTGCCGGCGAGTTCCTGGGCGAGCGTGTCGTGCAGGTCGCGGGCGATCCGGGCGCGCTCGGCGAGACAGCCGGCCTCGCGTTGCTGGCGCGCCAACTCGGCCCGGGTGCGCCGCAGTTCGCCGAGAAGCCGCTGCTGGGCGCGGTAGAGGGCGGCCGTGACCCAGAGCGCCACGGCCGGCGGGACGACCAATTCGGGGTGCAGGGTCCCGGAGGCGTGGACGATCAGCAGGACGAGCAGCACGGTGATCCCGACGCAGGTCGCGACCGCCGTACGGCCCGTGAACACGCGCAGGGCGAGGATCGCCAGCGGCAGTGCCAGCCAGGTGTAGGCGGTCGCGACCTGCGGGGGCATCGCCCAGGAGATCCAGCACCACAGCGTCAGCAGCGCGCCGAGCCAGATCGGCCGGCCCCGGCGCCCCAGCCGGTCCCAGAGGGCGAGCCCGGCCACGTACCCGGCCGCCAACACCATGATGAGGGGGACCAGTTCCCAGCAGAGCGCGGAGTTCAGCTCGACGAGGCTGACCACACCGCCGATGACGACGGTGAGGAACAGCAGGTCCGGCAGCCGCCTCGGCGACAGCGGACCTCGGCGTACGAAGGCGGGGGCGGCGATGGCGGGCACGGCGGGCGATTCCCTCTGCGACGGTCCGGACGGGCACGGGGCTGGCGGGGCCAGCCGAGTGTAGAGGGGTGACACGTGTGTCCGAGGTAAAGAGGAGTGAACCCGGCTGCCCGCCATGCCGGTTGGGTGGCGGGCAGGCGGACGCCGCGCCGGTTGCGCGGCGCTCCGTCGTCCGCCGTGCCCGGCGGTCCGGGTGCCGTCAGCGGCCGGGGTGCAGGCCGAGGAAGCCCGGGGTGGGGGCGCCCTGGACCTCGCCGAAGTAGAGGGCGAAGGTCTGCTTCCAGCGCTCGACCTGGGCGCGGTCCTCCATGAACCGGGGGAAGCCGTCGAGGTGCGCGTCGCGGTACTGCCAGACCGGCTTCAGTCCGCCGGCGGGCGTGATGTCCGTGCGGACGGACCAGCCGTTGAAGGAACCCTGCTGACGTTCGGTGGACAGCGCCCAGTTGAGGTACAGCTTCGCGGCGGTGGGGTTCGCCGCCTTCCGGAGGATCGCGGCGCGCTGGCCCCAGGCCATGAAGGGGTGCCCGTCGGCCACCGCGAACCGGGTCGGGGCCGTGGAGGGCGCGGTCAGCGAGCCCGACCCGCCCACGCCGATGGCCTTGCGCCCGCTGTTCACGGCCACGCCCGGGGTGTGCGAACCACGGTTGAACTGCGGCTGCTGCGCGGCGAACCGCGCGATCCAGTCCCAGCCGTAGGCCTCCTGGTAGAGGGAGAAGAGGTAGAGCACGGCGTCGTCGTCGTGCGGGTAGGACGAGGCGATGGCGTTCTTCCAGCGCGGGTCGACCAGTTCCTCGGGGGATGTGGGCGCGTTCCCGGCGACCGCGTCGACGCCGTACATGTAGCTGAAGGCGATGACCTGGACGGCCGTCCAGGCACCCTGCGGGTCGCGGAAGTCCTTGTACAGCTTGGAGAAACCGGCGGGCTTGTAGGGCAGCAGCTTGCCCTGGCTCTTCCAGCGGGTGAAGTCCTGCAGCGTCTGCAGCTGGACGACGTCGGGGACCAGGGTGCCGGTGGCGAGCTGGTTGTCCACGCGGACGTCGTGGTACTTGCTGTAGTCCACGACCATCGTCAGGTCGATGTCGGGGAAGCGGGCGCGGAACGCCTGGACCGTGAAGTCCTGCTGGGTGGCGGTGTCGCCGCCCGCGTAGATGACGAGCCTGCCGCCCTCGGCGAGCGCGTCGCGGTACAGCTCGTCGAGGGAGCGGGTCTCCTCGGAGCCCGCGACCGTACGGGAGCCGGACGCCGACGCGGTGGCGGCCTGCGCGCCGGCGGCCTGGGCGGTGCCGGTCACGACGAGGCCGCCGAGCGCGGCGCCCGCGCCGGTGGTGAGGATGCGTCGCCTGCTGAAGCTGCTGGCCATGTGGGGGAAGGTCCTTTCCGGACTGGGTCGGTGGGACGGTGCCGCCGCCGCGGCACCGTAAGTCTGTGATCGGTGGGGTCCGCCGCGCGTCGGCCGTAAGCCGCCGACCCGTTCAACCGTTCGGTTGAACGGAGCCCCACGCGTCACGCCCCGCTCGCCCCGTACCGCTCTCGCCGCGATGATCTTCCTCGGTGACATGGGCGCGTTCGCGGCGGCGCCCGCGCTGTGCCTGCGTGCCGCGCGGGCCCTCGCCGACATCGCGCGGGCCGTCGACGACCTGCTGCCGCGCTCGACGCCCGCGGCCGGCGTCGAGCTGGTACTGCGCGCCTTCGCCGTCCTCGTCACCGACGGCTACGAGCGGGCCGTGCCCCATATGCGGCGGGCCCACGAGATGCTGCGGGCCCACGAGATGCCGCGCGACCCTCGGACCTCGCACGACGACGTGCTCCGCGCGTACCTGCCCACCGTCACCCTGACGATGATGCTCTGGGACGAGGAGACCCAGCGCGCGGTCCTGCGCCGGGCCACGGACGTCGCCCGTGACACCGGCTCCCTGCTGGAGCTGGACACCGCTGGCGCGCGTCCCGGACCTCTGAGGCGGCGGTCAGCTGTGGCGAGGTGGAGGGGCTCGGCTTAGCGTCGGTCACGGGTGGCGGTCCACCCGGTCCACCCGGTCCACCCGGTCCACCGGGTGACGACTACGCGTTCCACAGGATTCGGCGCCGCGCCGCCCCGCCGGAGGATGCACGGGTCGGACACGCCCGCAGACGGGAGCACCCCATGCCGTACGTCACCGCAGCCGACGGAGCCCAGATCTTCTACAAGGACTGGGGCCAGGGCCGCCCGGTCGTGCTCAGCCACGGCTGGCCCCTGAACTCCGACAGCTGGGAGGCCCAGCAGCTCTTCCTGGCCAGGCACGGTTTCCGCGTCGTCGCGCACGACCGGCGCGGGCACGGCCGGTCCACCCAGACCTGGCACGGCAACGAGATGAACACCTACGCCGACGACCTCGCCACCCTGATCGACACTCTCGACCTGCGGGACGTCACCCTCGTCGGGTTCTCCACCGGCGGCGGCGAGGTGACCCGCTACGTGGGGCGGCACGGCACGGGCCGCGTCGCGCAGCTGGTGCTGGTCTCCGCCGTACCGCCGTTCATGCTCAGGACCGACGACAACCCCGGCGGAGTGCCCGTCGAGGTGTTCGACGCGATCCGCGCCGGGTCGCTCGCCGACCGGTCACAGCTCTACCGGGACCTCGCCGACGGTCCGTTCTTCGGGAACAACCGGCCCGGGGCCGACGTGTCGCAGGGTGTGCGGGACGGGTTCTGGCTCCAGGGCCTGCAGTCCGGACACCGCAACGCCTACGAATGTGTCGCGGCCTTCTCCGCCACCGACTTCCGCGCCGATCTGGACGCCGTCGACGTGCCCGCGCTCGTCATCCACGGCGACGACGACCAGGTCGTGCCCTTCGAGGTGGGCGGCAAGGCGTCGGCGGCCCGGATCAAGAACGCGACGCTGAAGGTCTATGCCGGGGCGCCGCACGGCATCACGGACACGCACAAGGACCAACTCGGCGCGGATCTGCTGGAGTTCCTCAACTCCTGAAGGCCCGAACTCCCGAGCACCCTGTTCACCTCGCCTCACCTTGCCTCAGTTCGCCTCAGTTCCTGGAAGAGAACGATGAGCAGTCCCGACACGATCGTCCTGATCCACGGTTCTGGGTGACGCCCCGGAGCTGGGAGCACTGGATCGCCCACTACACCCGTCGAGGTGACCGCCACCCCCGCCCGGCACGGTCCGCCGCTGTCCCGTCCGGTCGTGGGCGAGGTGACCGGCTTCGCCCTCTGCCGGCCGGGGCAGCGCCACGGCGTGCTGTGGATCTCCGGCGACACGGTCCTCTTCGACGGCGTACGGGAGGTGGGCCGCCGTCTGACCGTGGGCACCGCCCTGCTGCACCTCGGCGGCGTCGGCTGCCCCGTCCGGCCCGCTCCGCTACACGATGACCGCCGCCTCTCCCTCGTCGTCCGCCTCCAGCAGGTCCAGCGCCCGTTCCCACCGGAACTCGGCACGCCCGCCGTCCTCCCCCTCGGACTCACCGGCGTACGGGTCGCCGAACCTGACACCCATGCCGCGCAGCCGTTCCAGGCTCGCGCGGTACGCGGGGTGGGCGGCGAGGGCGTCGGCGACGCAGGGCAGCACGGCGATCGGGACGCCCAGGCCGCATGCCTCGCACAGGGTGCCGACCGCGAGGGTGTCGGCCAGTCCGGCGGCCCACTTGTTGACGGTGTTGAAGGTGGCGGGCGCGACCACCACGGCGTCCGGCGGCGGGAAGGGGCGGGCGTCGCCCGGTCGTCGCCAGGCGGAACGGATCGGGCGCCCGGTCTGCGCCTCGACGGCGGCCGTGTCGAAGAAACCGCCCATGGCGACGGGCGTCGCGATGACCCCGACCTCCCAGTCGCGCTCCTGGGCGGCGGTGACGAGTTTGCTGACCCCGGCGGCGACACCGGCCGCGCAGACGACGACGTAGAGGAAGGGCCTTTCGCCGCGGCCGGGCCCGCCTCGTCCCGACCGGTCTCCGGCAGTGTTCGCAGTCGCAGTCACCTGTCGACTCTACTGAACCCGCCTCACCCGCCGGGCGCTCTCTCGACGAACGTTCGACGTCCCGGCGATCGGCCGGAGCGGTCCGTCCCGTAGGGCGTAGGGCGAGGACGGTGGCCCCGGCGGCTCCGAGAGCCGGTTCGGCGGGCTGAGTACCGACACTGGACGGCGTACGCGGACCTGGCGGGGACCGCTCGCCGCACGCCCGGGTCGGCGTCCTCCTGCTGCCCGCGCCCATGGGCGGCTCCGCCGACGACGTCCGCAAGGGTCCGGCCGAACCGCACGGCCTGGATGAGCGAGCCCGGGCCCGTCATGGTCCTAATTCGCTTGCGGGGGCGGAGCGCCGGGCCCCAGGATCTGCGCATGTTCACCCATCACGCCTCCCTGACGCCGTTCCTCGCCACCGCCTCGCCGGTGCGGGGGCAGCAGCAGCCGGGCCGACCGTGGGAGCCGACACCGCCCCGGTCGTGACGGCCGCGCTCGTCGCGGGGCTCCTCGCCGGCTATGGCATCGCCATCCCGGTCGGAGCGGTCGCGACCTATCTCGTCTCCCTCACCGCCCGTACGTCCCTGCGGACCGGAGCGTGCGCCGCGCTCGGCGTCGCGACGGCCGACGGACTGTACGCCCTGCTCGCCGCCCTCGGCGGCACGGCCCTCGCGAACGCCCTGCAACCCGTGCTGACACCGCTGCGCTGGGCCTCCGCCCTGGTGCTCCTCGCGCTGGCGGCACGCGGCGCGATCGGGGCGGTCCGCCAGTACCGCGCCCGGCGCCTGCCCACCCGCGCCCAGCGGGACCCGGTCGGGCCCGCGCGCGCCTACGTCGCCCTCCTGGGGATCACCCTGCTGAACCCCACGACCGTGGTGTACTTCGCCGCGCTGGTGCTCGGCAGCCGCGCCACCGAGGCCGTGAACGCCCTGGAACAGGCGGTGTTCGTGCTCGCCGCGTTCCTCGCCTCGGCGAGCTGGCAGCTGCTGCTCGCCGGCGGCGGCGCCCTGCTGGGCCGGGCGCTGACCGGACACCGGGGGCGGCTGGTCACCGGCCTCGTGTCGAGTGCTGTGATCGCGGGACTGGCGGTGCTGATGCCGTAGCCGTCGCCCGTGGCCGGCCGCGCTCGCGCAAGTCCCTTGCGGGCGTGGCCCGATGAGGATGATTCCGCGAGGGGCCGGTGTTGAATGCGGGGAAGAGTCTGTACGCGACAGCAAGGGACGGTTGCCATGCCTCTTGAGGGCGAGTACGTGCCCAGCCCCACCCAGTGGGTGCGCGAGCAGGTCGAGTTGTACGAGAGCTCGGGCGGCACGCAGGGGACGACGCTGCTGGACACCGGGCTGCCGGTCATCGTGCTCACGACGCGCGGCGCGAAGAGCGGGAAGATCCGCAAGACCCCGCTGATGCGGGTGGAGCACGAGGGGCGGTACGCGGTCGTGGCCTCGCAGGGCGGAGCGCCCAAGCACCCCGTCTGGTACCACAACATCAAGTCCGACCCGCTCGTGGAACTCCAGGACGGGCCCGACCGGCGGGACCTGACCGCGCGTGAGGTCACCGGGGACGAGAAGGCCGAGTGGTGGGACCGGGCGGTCGCGGCGTATCCACCGTACGAGGACTACCAGAAGAAGACGGACCGGGAGATTCCCGTGTTCGTGCTGGAGCCGGTGGAGGGGTGACCGTTCCCGGTCGGCGGTGAGGGGCACGTAGTCGGGTGCAGCCCCGCTTTTTCAGGGGCGCGGGGAACTGCGCGACCAGCCCCCACCGACCCGCACCCGACGAACAAGAAACTTCGCCCCGTCGCGCATGTTCCCCGAAGGGCCGGGCACCCGAGTCTCAGGCCCCGCCGCGTTCCCCCGTCGCGGCGGGGTTTTCTCCTGCCCGCTCCCCCGGCCCCGTCTTCTCCGTCACGTCGAGGAAGATCTGGTCGGCCTCGGGGACGACATGGGCGATGGAGCGTTTGATGCGGACGGCGACCAGCTCGACCTCCTCGCTGTCCAGGCCGGGGACGAGGTCGACACGAGCGGCTACCAAGGTCGATTCCAGGCCGAGTTGCATGGTGAGCAGGGCCTCGACGGTGTCGATCTCGGGCTGTGCCTCCAGCAGGGAGCGGATCTTCCGGCTGGGCTCGGGATCGGCGGCGACCCCGATGAGCTGTTCGCGGGCGTCCCGGCCGAGCCAGTAGGCGACGTACACGAGCAGGGCCCCGATCGCGAAGGAGGCGGACGCCTCCCAGATCACCTCGCCGGTCACCATGTGCAGGGCCATGCCGGCGATCGCGAGGGTCACCCCGAGGACCGCCGTGCCGTCCTCGGCGACCACCGTGCGCAGTGCCGGGTCCCGCACTCCGTCGACGCCGCCCTCCCGCCGTACCTGGTGCAGGGCCCGCAGCAGTGAGGCGCCCTCGGAGAGGAGGGCCACGAAGAGCACGGCGATTCCGGCGACGTAGCCGCCGTAGGAGTCCGTGCTCTCGGCCGTCAGGGCGTGGATCGCCTGGTAGAAGGAGAAGCAGCCGCCCATCACGAAGATGCCGACGGCGGCCAGCAGGGACCAGAAGAAGCGCTCCTTGCCGTAGCCGAAGGGGTGCCGGGCGTCGGCGGGGCGGCGGCTGCGGCGCAGCGCGGCGAGGAGGAAGACCTCGTTCAGGCTGTCGGCGACCGAGTGCGCGGCCTCCGACAGCAGGGCGGGCGAGCCGGCGAGGAGTCCGCCGACGGTCTTGGCCACGGCGATCAGGAGGTTGGCGCCGAGGGCGACGAGGACCGTGATCCTGGTCCTGCGGTCCGCCCGTGTCCCGCTCTGTTCTCGGGTCCCGCTCTGTTCCCGGGTCCCCGGTCCTTCGAGAACCGCCCCGCCCCGCTCGTCCTTCGTCTCGGTGTCTTGTGGTGTCCGGGTCACTTTCGCCGCTTGCCCCGACCGGTCGCGCTCACACCGTGGGGGTCGTGGAAATCGGGGAACTCCTCTCAGGGCAGACGTATCCGGACATGGCCGGGAGGACGGACGGCATGAGTGTCGGTGAGGGCAACGAGGCGTACGGGCGGAAGGCGTTCAAGAGGTCCAGGAGCCACTTCGCGGACCGGATCACCGCCGACGGCCGCGACGGCTGGCCGGTGGAGGCGGGCCGCTACCGGCTGGTGGTCAGCCGTGCCTGCCCGTGGGCGAGCAGGGCGGTGATCTCCCGGCGGCTGCTGGGTCTGGAGGACGCCCTGTCGATGGCCGTCGTGGACCCGATCCAGGACGACCGGAGCTGGCGGTTCACGCTGGACCCCGGCGGCCGCGATCCGGTGCTGGGCATCCGCTTCCTGAAGGAGGCGTACGACGCCCGGGAGAGCGACTACCCGGGCGGGGTCAGCGTCCCCGCGGTCGTGGACGTACCGAGCGGCGAACTGGTCACCAACGACTACCAGCGGATCACCCTCGACCTCGCCACCGAGTGGACGGATCTGCACCGCGAGGGCGCGCCCGACCTGTACCCCGAGGCCCTGCGCGAGGAGATCGACACGGTGATGGCCGAGGTCTACGAGGACGTCAACAACGGCGTGTACCGGGCGGGCTTCGCCACCGGGCAGGAGGAGTACGAGGAGGCCTGCGCCGGGGTGTTCCGGCGGCTGGAGGCACTGTCGGAGCGGCTGGCGGGGCAGCGTTATCTCGTCGGCGGGACGATCACGGAGGCGGACATCCGGCTCTTCACCACGCTGGTGCGTTTCGACCCCGTCTACCACGGTCACTTCAAGTGCAACCGCTGGAAGCTGGCGGAGGACCCGGTGCTGTGGGCCTACGCCCGTGACCTCTTCCAGACCCCCGGGTTCGGGGACACCGTCGACTTCGACCACATCAAGCGGCACTACTACCAGGTGCACACGGGCATCAACCCGACCGCCGTGGTGCCGCTGGGGCCCGATCTCGCGGGCTGGCTCGCCCCCCACGGGCGGGAGGACCTGGGCGGCAGCCCGTTCGGCGACGGCACGCCGCCGGGGCCGGTGCCCGCCGCCGAGGTCGTGGCCCCGCGGGGTCGTCCCTGACCGGACGGCGTCGCCGCATGACCATCCGCACGCGAAGGAGGAGGACCAGATGTCCAAGAAGAAGAAGCTGCCTGTCGTCTACAAGCCGCTCGGCTTCGCGCTGGGCTGGGTGAGCGGTGCGGTGGCCTCGGCCGCGTTCCGCAAGACCTGGAAGCTGATCCGGCACGAGGACGACGCGCCCGACGCCCTCGACCGGGACCGGGGCTGGGGCGAGATCCTGCTGGCGGCGGCCGTCCAGGGTGCGATCTTCGCGGTCGTGCGCAGCGCGGTGGACCGCACGGGCGCCAAGGCCATCGAGCGGTCCACCGGGGTGTGGCCGGCCGACCAGAAGGGGGGCCGGGACTGACGTTCCCAAGGAGCTCGGGTGGCCCGCGCGCGGGCCACCCGAGCTCCTTCCGGGCCCTTGACCCTGCCTAGCCCTGCTTGGGCGCCGTGGGGTGTTCGCGGCGCAGTGTGAAGGAGTGGCCTGCGGGGTCGGAGTAGCCGCGCTCCTCGAAGGGGCCGCTCGCCTCCTTGGTGTCGACCGGGCGCCCGCCCAGGGAGACGATCAGCCGCTCGGCCTCGTCCAGGTCCTCGACGTAGAAGTCGAGATGGGCCTGGAGGGAGTTCTCGGGGCGGGGCCAGCTGGGCGGGGTGGCGTTGACGTCGCGGCGGAACGCCATCCGGGCACCGCAGGCGCCCTCGATCTCGACGCGGTTGGCGGTCGCGTCCGTCTCCCGCGCGTCCAGCAGTGCCTTGTAGAACACCGCGAGCTTCTCCGGCTCGGCGCAGTCCAGCACCACGAGGCCCGCCTGTACCAGTGCCATGTCTCCTCCGTACGGGATCCCGGGCGCGGGGGACGGTCCGCCGCCGCCCATACGCTCCCCGGGTACCCGCCGGCTACAGGTTCAGCCGCAGGGTGAGCGCCTGGGGACGGAACTCCTCGCGCTCGTAGAACCGGATGGCGTCGGCGTTGGCAGCGGAGGCGGTCACCTCCGCGTGCACCGCTCCCCGCTCCCGCGCCCACGCCAGGAAGGTGTCGACCATGCGGGCCCCGACCCGGGAACGCCGGTGCTCGGGCCGGACGTACAGCGCCATGAGGGTCGCCGATGCGACCGGCCGCATGGTGGTGGGGCCGGACATCGATCCCGACAGATGACCGACGACCTCGCCGTCGCGCACGGCGGCCAGCAGCAGCCTGGTGGGGTCCTTCAGGGCGGCCGTGAAGGCCTCGGCGCCGTGCAGGCGCGGCCAGTCCACGTTCAGGCCGGGGTCCCGCTCCCCGCCGTCCTCGGCGAACAGCAGGGAGCTGGAGACGACGATCCCCGGTACGTCCTCGGCGCGGGCAGGCCGCACGATCACCTCTTGCGCACTCATGGACCGGAACCTAACGGTCGGCTCTGACAATCCGTCGGCACCGGTCGACGCCGACGCCTCGCCGACTGGACTTCCTGGACAGTCGTCCAGCTATAGTGGACACCTGTCCATGAAATTTGGGAAACATCGAGTGAACGACGGAGTCTGTTGACCATGGAGATCCTGGCGAACGTGCTGGTCGCGCTGGTGGCCCTGCTGCACGCGTACATCCTGGTGATGGAGATGTTCCTGTGGCAGAAGAAGCCGGGGATGTCCTTCCACGGGATGGACGCCGAGATGGCCCGGCGGACGGCCTCCCTCGCCGCCAACCAGGGCCTCTACAACGGCTTCCTCGCCGCCGGTCTGGTCTGGGGCCTGATCGCCGACGACCCGACCGGCTTCCGGGCGCAGATCTTCTTCCTGTCCTGTGTGATCGTCGCGGGCGTGTACGGCGCCGCCACCGCCAACCGCCGCATCCTCGTCGCCCAGGCACTGCCCGGCGCCCTGGCCCTGGGCGCCGTCCTCGCCGCCGGATGACCCCCGAGGAGCCCCGGGGCACGGAGGACCCCCGGGCCTCCCGCACCCGGGCCAGGCTGCGGGAGGCCCTCCTCGACGAGTGCGCCCGGCACCCCCTGCACGAGGTCAGCGTGGCGGCGCTGGTCCGCCGGGCGGGGGTCGGCCGGGCCACGTTCTACGTGCACTACCCGGACCTGGAGGCGCTGGCGGTCGACGCCTGCGCCGATGTCGTACGGGAGGCCGTGGAGGCGCTGCACGCCTGGCGCGGGCGCCCCGACCCGGTGCGGGCACCGGACGCCCTGCCCGAGTTCTTCGCCGGTCTCGCCCCGCACGCCGCGCTGTACCGCGCGCTGCTCGCGCCCGGCGGCGGCGGACCGCTCGGCCGGGTGCTGCACCGGGACCTGCGCGCCTACAGCCTGCGCGAACGCGAGCTCGCGGGGGCCGCTGACGCGCCGCTGGTGGCCTCCGCCGTGGCGGCCACCTTCGCGGGGGTCCTCGCGGACTGGCTGCACGGCCTGCTGGACGGCACCCCGCGGGAGATCGCCGACCAGGCGTGGCAGCTGCTGGTCGCGCTGCACCGCAGCCGCTGACCGCCGCCAGGCGTACGCCGCCCTCGGTCCCGCTCGGCGCCGGACGCCTCGTGCCCCTGGACAGCCCTGTGGGTGACCTGGTGTGCAGGTCACCCACAGGGCCGAGGGCACGCGGGGAGAACGTGCCCCGGCGGGAGATGGCTTCTGGGCCGTCGGAGGCGGGGGCGAGCTCGCGGGCGTCGGGACGCCCGGCGGGCCCGCGGGTCAGAAGGTCAGTACGGGCTTGATGCTCCGGCCGCCGCTCATGTCGGCGACCGCCCGGCCGATGTCCTCGAACTCGTACCGGGTGATCAGCCGGTCGAGCGGCAGCTTGCCCTCCTTGACGAGCTGGACGAGGACCGGGATGGCGGTCTGGATCTCGTTGTCGCCGAGGGTGAGGCCGACGACCCGCTTGCCGCCGAGCATGCCGTTGACGTCGAGGGAGACCTCCGTGCCGAACGGCGGGGCGCCCACGATGACCAGGGTGCCGCGCGCGGCGAGGGCGTCGACGCCCTTGCGGAGCACGGCGACGCTGCCGGTGGTCTCCACGACGCCGTCGGCGCCCCGGCCGCCGGTGATCTCCATGATCGCTTCGGTGATGTCGGCGACCTCTCCGGCGTTCACCGTGTGGGTGGCGCCCAGCTCCTTCGCCAGTTCCAGACGCTCGCTCACCTTGTCCACGGCGACGACCGTGGTCGCCGGGGTCAGGTTCGCCGCCATCACGGCGGACAGGCCCACGGCTCCGGCGCCGAGGACGACGACGGTGCTGCCCGGGCGGGGCTCCAGCACGTTCCAGACGGCGCCGACGCCGGTCTGGACGCCGCAGCCGAGCGGGGCGATGGAGTCCAGCGGGACGTCCGGGTCGACCTTGACGAGGCCGCGCTCGTCGACCAGGGCGCGCTCGGCGAAGGAGGACTGGCCGAAGAAGTGGCCGCCGAGGTCCTGGCCGTCACGGCTGATGGTGCTGGTGCCGTCGGCTCGCCGACCGCCGAGCAGGTTCAGCGGGAGCCAGGTGGCGCAGTACGCCGGGTGACCGTCGCGGCAGTTCTGGCAGCCGCCGCACGAGGTGAAGGACAGGACGACGTGGTCGCCCGGGGCGACGGCGGTGACGCCCGGGCCGACGGCCTCGACGACACCGGCGCCCTCGTGGCCCAGCACGCCGGGCAGCGGGAAGGGCAGCCCGCCGCTGGCGACCCCCAGGTCGGTGTGGCACAGCCCGGCCGCGACCATCCGGACCAGGACCTCGCCCGGTGCCGGCTGGTCGAGGACGACCTCGGAGAGGGTGAAGGGCGCGCCCCCGGACTCGACCACGGCCGCACGTGTGGTGGTGGACATGCTCATGAACTCCTTGTTCGTCGGTGAGCCACCGGACCGTTCCCGCGGCTCACCGGGGATCCCGGGGAAGGTGCTCAGTCGAGCGAGACGACGACGGACTTGACCTTGGTGTAGGACTCCAGGGCCTCGGGGCCGTACTCACGGCCGAAACCGGAGGCCTTCACGCCGCCGAAGGGCACGGCGGGGTCGAGCATCGGCCAGTCGTTGACCCAGACGATGCCCGCCTGGAGGCGGTCGGCCACCCGGTGGGCGCGGGTGAGGTTCGTGGTCTGGATGCCGGAGGCCAGGCCGTACGGCGTGGAGTTGGCCAGTTCGACGGCCTCGTCCTCGGAGTCGAAGGGCTGGACGGTGAGGACCGGCCCGAAGATCTCCTCCTGGACGACCCGGGAGTCGTTGGCGAGGTCGGCGATGACGGTCGGCTTGTAGTAGTAGCCGCCGTCGAGGTCCAGGCGCTCGCCGCCGCACACGATGCGGCCGCCCTCCTTGCGGGCCAGCTCGACGTACTCCTCGACCTTCTTCAGGTGCCGCTCGCCCGCCATCGGGCCGATGACGGTCTCCGGCTGCCGGGGGTCGCCGAGGGGCACGCCGGGCACCGCCTCGGCGAGGATGCCGAGGACGGTCTCGTAGACGGGACGGGCGACCAGCAGCCGGGGGCCGCCCATGCAGAACTGGCCGGTGTTGAAGACGAAGCCCTTGATGATGGCGCCGATGGCCTTCTCGATGTCGGCGTCCTCGAAGACGACGTGCGCCGCGTTGCCGCCCAGCTCCATGGTGACCTGCTTCAGCCCCTCGCCGGCGACGCTCGCCGCGTACCGGCCGGTGGCGGTGGAGCCGGTGAAGGCGATCTTGTCGACGCCGGGGTTGCGCAGCAGCGCCTCGCCCGCGACCGGGCCCGTACCCGTGACGACGTTGTAGACGCCGTCGGGGACGCCGGCCTGCTTGAGGAGGCCCGCCATGTAGAGGGCGCTGAGCGGGGTCTCCTCGGCTGGCTTGTGGACGACCGTGTTGCCGGCCGCGAGCGCGGGGGCGATCTTCGAACCGGCCAGGATCAGCGGGAAGTTGAAGGGGGTGATGGCGCCGACCACACCGATCGGGCCGCGCCTCGTGTAGGCGAGGCGGTTGTTCGGGACGTCACGGGCGGAGCCGTCCAGGGTCCAGGCGAGGGAGGCGTAGTACTCGTAGTCGTTGGCCGCGTTCGTCACGTCGACGGCGTGGGCCAGCGTGATGGGCTTGCCGACGTCGCGGCTCTCGATCGCCGCGATCTCGTCGGCGTTCTCCCTGATGAGCTGGGCGACGCGGTTCAGGATCCGGCCGCGCTCGCGGCCGCTCAGCCCGGACCAGCCGCCGCCGTCGAAGGTCTCGCGGGCGGCGCGCACCGCGGCGTCCACGTCGGCGGCGCCCGCCTCCGCGACGGTCGTGACCACCTGGCCCGTGGACGGGTCGATCACGTCGGTCCGTGCCCCGTCACTCGCCTCGACCCACTGCCCACCGATGAACAGCCGCCCGGGCTCGCTCTCGAAGGTGGTCGTCATTGCCCACTCCTCAGCTTTGGTCCAGCCTTGATCGCTAAATCTTCAACCAACAGGAATCCTGTTGGTTCGCAGTTTCATCACGCCCAGGATTCCTGTCAATGCTTTACGCTGACCGCATGGTCGGCACCAAGGGACCCCCTTCACTCCTCTACATGGTCAAGCAGGTCGAGCTCGTTGTCCGCTCCCACCTGGACGAGCTGGTGAAGCCGGCCGGGATCACGGCACTGCAGTACACCTCGCTCACGGTCCTCCAGCGCCACGACGGGCTCTCGGCCGCCCAGCTCGCCCGCGACTCGTTCGTGACGGCCCAGTCCGTCGCGGATCTCGTCCGCAGCCTGGAGAACCGGGGGCTCGTGCGCCGGGAGCGCAATCCGCGCAACCGGCGCGAGCTGCTCATCCTGCTGACCGACGAGGGGCGCGAGCTGCTCGCCCGCTTCGCCGGGCCCGTGCGCGCCCTGGAGGAACGCATGATCAGCGACCTCACCGCGCACCAGGCCGACCAGCTCCGGCAGGCGCTGTCCAAGGCGTGGCACGCGCTGTCGTAGGGGGCACTGCGCAAAACTCCGGACGGCTTGCCGAAGAAATCGCAGACATATGTCAATCGAACATGCTGAAATTCACTCTGACGAGGGTAACTTGCAGGGCGGGGAAGGGTTTTGCCCTCGCACCCTCACAGAGTCCGGTAGGAGGCGATGCCGTCGTGTCGAGCGACCCCCCACCGCCCGCGACCGGGTACCTGCGCGTCCGCACGGACCGCGGCCACAGCGTGCTCGAACTGCACGGTGAGATCGACATCGCGGCGGCCGTGGAGATCATTCCGCATCTCGACGCGGAGACCGGCCGCCCCGGCGCCCGGATCGTGATCGACCTCCGGCACGTCGAGTTCTTCGACTGCTCCGGGCTACGGCTGCTCTACCGGGCGCGGCAGCGGGTGCTCGACCGCGACGGCGAACTGCGCCTGGTCTGCACCCATCCGCTCACCCTGCGCGTCCTCAAGGTCACCGGCCTGGCCCGGCTGCTGCCGCCCGCCTCGTCCCTGGACGCGGCCCTGGGGCAGCCCGAGGCCACGTCCGGCACGTTATGACCCCGCTCCGGGCGTCAGCCCTCGCCTCCCGCGTCGCCCGCGGGCGCGTCGAACAGGGCGCTGACGGACTCGCCGTTGTGGATGCGGCGGACGGCCTCCGCGAGCGCGGGGGCGATGGAGAGCACCTTCAGCTTGTCGGTGCGCTCCTCCACGGGGACCGGCACGGTGTTGGTGCAGACGATCTCCAGCACGTCGGGCTGCTCGCTCAGCCGCTTCAGAGCGCCCGCCGCGAACAGCCCGTGGGTGCAGGCCACCCGGATCGAGCGCGGCCCCAACTCCCGTAGCCGCTCCAGGAGTTCCAGGACGGTACTGCCCTTGGCGATCTCGTCGTCCAGGACGATCACATCCCGTCCGGCGACCTCGCCGATCACCGAGCTGATGCTCACCCGGTCGTCGGCGAACCGCTGTTTGGCACCCGCCGCGACCCGCGCGCCGATCATCCGCGCGAACGCCGCCGCCTCCTTGGCGTTGCCCAGGTCCGGGGAGACCACCGTCGTACGCGTCAGGTCGTAGCGCCGGAAGTGCGCGGCCAGTTCGCGCAGCGCGTGCAGATGATCGACCGGCACCGAGAAGAAGCCGTGCACCTGCGGCGAGTGCAGCGTCATGGCGAGCACCCGGCCGGCGCCCGCCGACACCATCAGATCGGCGACCAGCCGGCCGCCGATGGAGATCCGCGGCGCGTCCTTCTTGTCCGAGCGGGCGTACGAGTAGTGCGGCATGACCACGGTGATCCGGCCGGCCGAGGCCCCGCGCGCCGCGTCGCACATCAGCAGCAGCTCGACGAGGTGCTCCTGCACCGGCGTGACCAGCGGCTGGACCAGGAAGACGTCCTTCTCCCGGCAGTTGGCCTGGAGCTGCACCTCCAGACAGTCGTTGGCGAACCGGCTCACCCGGGACGGACTCAGCGGCACCCCGAGATGCGCGCAGACCTCCCCCGCGAGTTCGGGGTGGGCGCTGCCGGTGAAGACGGCGATGTCACGCACGGTCGGCTCCTCGCATGAACATGATCATTACGGGCTGCGCGGCTCATGCTAAGGGAACAAACACCAACCGGGCGTTCCCCCACGGTCTTTGAGGGCATTCGTTGAAAGAGGAAGGAGGGCCGTCGACATGACGACGTCCATCAAACGCACGCGTGTGCCCGGCTGGGCCAAGCTGCTCGCCGCCGTGGTCATCCTCATCGTGGTGCTGCTGGCCGCGCTGCGGATGCTGGTCTTCGGAGGGCTGGACGACGTGTTCGGCACCGAGGAGCACGACCGCTCGGGGCCGACGCTCCTGAAGTCCATCCAGGACATGAGCCGTTACGACGCCGCCTCAGGCAACTTCCAGGTGGTCGTCGACCTGGAGAAGGACGCCAAGTACCTGCCGGACGCGATCCGCGGCACCCGCACGCTGTACGTGGGCGCGGGCACCGTGGACGCCTATGTCGACCTCGGCAAGGTCGGCGAGAACGACGTGAAGATGAACGAGGACCGCACCTCGGCCACCATCGACCTCCCGCACGCACAGCTCGGCAAACCCGCCCTCGACACCGAGCACTCCTACGCCGTCTCCAAGGAGCGCGGCCTGCTCGACCGCCTCGGCGACCTGTTCTCGGACAACCCCAACGGCGAACAGGCGGTACAGCGCCTCGCCGTCAAGCACATCGGGGACGCCGCGAAGGAGAGCAAGCTCACGGAGCGGGCCGAGGCCAACACCACCGACATGCTCGAAGGACTGCTGAAGTCGCTCGGCTTCGAGGAGGTGAAGGTGACGTACGGGTCGTGACGCCGGGCTCCGGTGCCCTCCCCGGCTGCGGGGAGGGCGCGCGGTACGCCGGCCCGTCCGCGGCCTGCGTGTCCGTGCGCCTTCCCACGCCCCTCCGCTCCCGGGCGCCTGGCGGCGTCCCTCGAACGGGAGCGGGTCCCTGCCACTCGCGGTCCGGGTGCCCGCGAGGGGCGGGCCGAAACCCTGGCGGGGCCCGGTCGGCGGCTTCCCGCATATGGCGCACGGGTGGGCATCCGCGTCCACATCGGGGGTAACCGCCTTGGTACAGAAGGAAGTTGAAATCGGGAGGGTCGCATGGCCGGCACCACGTCACGTTCCCGTTCCACCGTCTCCGGCCGCCGTTCCCCGGCGGCCGAAGGCGGTCCACGACCGCTCCCGCTGCCCCTGCGGCTGCTGGTGATGACCCTGGCGTTCCTGGCGATGGTGGCGTTCGGCGCGGTTCTGGCCGGGCTCACCCTCCAGCCGTCCCCGGCGTCGGAGGCGCTCACCCACAGCAACCTCCGCCCCGGCGCCTCGCTGGAGCTGTACTGGCACCACCCCGACCCGCGCGACGCGCTCAAGCAGGTCGGCGGGAACATCCTGCTGGGCCTGCCGTTCGGGATCCTGCTGCCGGTGCTGGCGCCCGGCGCGCGCGGTCTGCTGCGGGTGCCCGCCCTGACCGCGCTGATGATGCTGCTGGTCGAGCTGGTGCAGGGCGCGCTGGTCACCGGGCGGGCGTTCGACATCGACGACGTCATCCTCAACACGACGGGCGCGCTGCTCGGCTATCTGCTGCTGGGGCGGCGTCTCGGGCGGGCCGTCCACGCCCGGGCGCCGCGGGAGCCGAAGCAGGCACCGGCCCGGGGCGGGACACCGGCTCGGGGGACGGGGGCGGCTCGCGGCAAGGGAACGGCCCAGGGCAAGGGAGCCGCTCGGGGAAAGGCGTCGACCCAGCCGAAGGCGCCGCGCGGCGCCTGGGGCCGGCGTCTGCGGGTGGGCCGGCGCAAGGAGGCCGGTCCGGCGTCCGGGCGGGCTAGCGCAGGGTCCAGGTGAGCTTGTCGCCGCCCACCCAGCGGACCTGGTCGGGATCGTCGAGGTCGTGCACGACGACCCCGTACGCGGCGGCCGTCCGGAGGACGTCCGTCAACCGCCTCGCCTCGCCGACCACCTGACCGTCGATCTCCACGATCCGGAACGGCGGCGTACCGGGCTGCACCCCGAGCACCAGGACCCGGGGATGGGAAATGTAGGGGCTCGCGCTTTCGGTCATGTTTCGAGGGTAGAGCGGTCCGGCGGCGGTTGACCGGGTGAGGACGGGACGGGCAGGCCCGACGGGGTGAGCGGACGAGGCCGGGACGGGTCGGTCCGGCCGGTGACCGGATGAGGCCGGGAGGGGTCAGCCCCGCCGGTCCGACGGCGCCCGTGATCGTACGGCCGTCGTGCGGGTACCCGGGGCCTGGGTGACGCTGGAAGCGGGAGGCTGGAGGTGCCATGGATCCCGTCGAGGCCCTGGACCGGATCGCTTTCCTGCTGGAGCGGGACCGGGCCCCCACCTACCGCGTACGGGCGTTCCGTACGGCCGCCGCCGTGCTCGGCGCGTTGCCGGCCGACGAGGTCGCCGAGCGGGCGGCCGCGGGTTCGCTGGAGTCGCTGAAGGGGGTCGGGCCGAAGACCGCGCAGGTGGCGTGTGAGGCGCTGGCCGGGGAGGTACCGGGCTACCTGCGGAAACTGGAGCAGGGGGCCGAGGCTCCGCTCACGGAGGGTGACACGGGCGCGGAGCTCAGGAAGCTGATCAGGGGCGACTGCCACGTGCACTCCGACTGGTCGGACGGCGGCAGCCCGATCGAGGAGATGGGCCGGACCGCCGCGCGCCTCGGCCACGAGTGGACGGTGCTCACCGACCACTCCCCCAGGCTGACCGTGGCCCGCGGCCTGTCCCCGGAGCGGTTGCGGGAGCAGCTCGACGTGGTGGCCGCGCTGAACGAGACCTGGGCGCCGTTCCGGCTGCTCACCGGTATCGAGTGCGACATCCTCGACGACGGCTCGCTGGACCAGGAGCCGGAGCTGCTGGACCGGCTGGACGTGGTGGTGGTGTCCGTCCACTCCAAGCTGCGGATGGACGCGCGGGCGATGACCCGGCGCATGGTCGCCGCGGTGCGTGATCCGCACTCCGACGTGCTCGGGCACTGCACGGGGCGGCTGGTCACCGGGCGGGGCCGACCGGAGTCGGAGTTCGACGCGGACGCGGTGTTCGCGGCGTGCGCGGAGACCGGGACGGCGGTGGAGATCAACTCCCGGCCGGAGCGGCTGGATCCGCCGCGGCGGCTGCTGCGGCGGGCCGTGGAGGCGGGGGTGCTGTTCTCCATAGACACGGACGCACACGCACCGGGGCAGTTGACGTGGCAGGTGCACGGGTGTGCCCGGGCCGAGGAGTGCGCGGTGCCGGCCGAGCGGGTGGTGACGACGTGGGGGGTGGAGGAGGTGCTCGGGTGGGCTCGGGACCGGAAGGTGCCGGAGGGGGTGCCGAGTGCCTAGGAGCTCAGGGGGTTCGGCGCGTCGGCGGGTACGGGTGGGTACGGGTGGATCGTGGCTGGTCGCGCAGTTCTCCGCGCCCCTTCCCGGGGCGCGGATGTGATCGTCTCCCAGAAAGGTGAGCCATGGGAAAGGCTGCTGTGTTCGACGTCGACGGGACCCTCGTCGACACCAATCATCTGCATGTCGTCTCCTGGTGGGAGGCGTTTCGGCAGGGTGGGCACGAGGTGGCCATGCATGACATCCATCGGGCGGTGGGGCTGCCGTCCGGGGACCTCGTCACGCATCTGCTGGGTGAGGAGCGGGATCCGGCGGAGAAGGACGCGCTGAGCGCGGCGCACAAGGCGTTGTACGGGACGTACTTCGAGCGGCTGCCCGCCCTGCCGGACGCGGGGCGGCTGCTGCGGCGGCTCGACGGGCAGGGCTGGAGCGTGGTGCTGGCGACCTCGGCGGGCGGGGCCGAGCTGACCGCGCTGCGGCGGGCCATCGGGGCCGACGACGCCATCGCGGCGACGGCGAGCGCCGACGACGTGGACCGGGGGAAACCGGCGCCGGACCCGGTCGAGCTGGCCCTGGAGCTGGCGGGGGCGGAGGCCGAGCGGTCGGTGTTCGTCGGGGACACCGTCTGGGACATGCGGGCCGGTGCCCGGGCCGGGGTGCACTGTGTGGCCGTGCTCTGCGGCGGCATCCCACGGCCCGAACTGGAGGCGGCCGGCGCGGAGGCGGTGTTCCGGAATCCGGCCCATCTGCTGGCCACCCTGGAGGAGAGTCCGCTGGGCCGGGAGGAATGACCTGGTGACAGCCGCTGTGGGCGGCCCGGCGCGACGTGACACAGATCACCGCCATTGTCCGGATACCGACGGAACACCCCCTGGTAGTTTCCCGTTGAACCAGCCGTGGGTGTGGATGGGACAGTGTCCCCGGGCCTCACCTTTTGCCCACAGGGACGATCGTTCGGCTGAAGCCCTGTGGAGCCTTTCGCCGAGAGGCGACCGCCATCCGCACCCACACACAGACCGCCCCGACCGTGATTCCCCCGTCCCGGTCGGGGCTTCTCCTTGTCCGGGGTCAGGCGTCGAGTTCCCGCGGCCCGTACAGCGCCGTCGGCGCGCCCGTCGCGAGGGCCCAGTACCGGTCGCCGTACGACCAGTGCCACCACTCCGTGGGGTAGTTGACGAAGCCCGCCGCGCCGAGGGCGGCGCCGAGCGTCTCCCGGTGGGCGCGGGCCTCGGCGGAGATGCCGTCCGTCCCCGTGTAGCAGGCGCCGTCGCTCTCCTCCGGGCTCGCGTTGACCCGCGTACCGAGGTCGAGTTCGTGGCCGTCGGCGTCCATGAGGGTCAGGTCCACGGCGGCGCCCGCGGAGTGCGGGGCTATCTCGGGCGGGGAGACATAGCGGCTGGCCGCCTCGCGGATGCGGTCGGCGGGCCAGTCGGGGTGGAGGGCGCGCTGCTCGGCCGCGTACCGCTCGAAGTAGGCGCGCTGCAGGGACGGCGGCCGGTAGCCCTCCACGAAGAGCAGACGCAGCCCGTGCGGCAGCAGGTCCTGGGCCTTGAGCAGCCGGTCGTGCACCTCCGCCCGCAGATGGGCATAGGCGCCCGTGCGGTCGGCCTTGCGCTCGTCGACCGACAGTGGACCGGCTCGGCGTACGTCGACGAGCGGCTCGTCCCGGTCATGGACGGGTACCGCCGCCACTCTCGGGTCGGACATCAGGATGATCTCGGTCATGTACTGATCATCTCCCGTCTCCGGCGGGCCCCGGGCGGGATCGGCGGACCGACGGTCGGCGCTTCGCCCCGTGTGGCCGGTAGTGGCCGCGTGCATCCTCCGGGGCCGGGTACTCGTGGGCGGCTCCGGAGGAATCGAAGTGCGCGAGAGGAGTCTGCGGTGAACGGAGAATCCGGCGGCAGGATCGTGGTCACTGGCGCCACCGGCAATGTCGGGACGAGTCTGATGCGGCTGCTCGCGGAGGACGCGCGGGTCGACCGGGTACGGGGCCTGGCCCGGCGGATCCCCGACTGGTCCCCCGCGAAGACGGACTGGTCGGCCGTGGACGTCGGGTCCGAGGAGGCCGATCTGGTCAAGGAGTTCGAGGGGGCGGACGCGGTCGTCCATCTCGCCTGGGCGTTCCAGCCGACGCACGACCCGGCCGCCACCTGGCGGACCAATGTGCTGGGCAGCATCCGGGTCTTCGAGGCGGTGGCGCAGGCCGAGGTCCCGACGCTGGTGCACGCCTCGTCCGTCGGCGCATACTCCCCCGGGCCGAAGGGCCGCGCGGTGGACGAGTCGTGGCCGACGCACGGCTGGCCGGACGCCGCGTACTGCCGGGAGAAGGCGTATCTGGAGCGGGCCCTGGACTCGTTCGAGCACAAGCACCCCGGGGTGCGGGTGGTGCGGATGCGCCCCGCGTTCCTGTTCAAGCGGGAGTCGGCTAGCGAGCAGCGCCGTATCTTCGGCGGGCGTTTCCTGCCGGGACAGCTGGCGCGGCCCGATCTCCTGCCGTTCCTGCCCGACGTCCCCGGGCTGAAGGTGCAGGCCCTGCACACCGACGACGCCGCCCGGGCGTACCGGCTGGCCCTGCACTCCGATGCCCGTGGCGCCTTCAACCTCGCGGCGGAGTCCCCCGTGGACGCCGCGCTGCTCAGCGAGGTGCTGGGGTCCCGTCCGGTGCGGTTGCCCCGTGTCGCGGCCCGCTCGGCGATCGCCGCCGCGTGGAACCTGCGGCTGCTGCCCGCCTCGCCGCACCTCTTCGACGCCGTGCTGCGGCTGCCGCTGATGGACTGCTCGAAGGCCCGCGACGAGCTGCGCTGGCGGCCCGAGCGCACGTCGGTGGAGGTGCTGGAGGAGTTCCTGGAGGGGCTGCGGCACGGGGCCGGGGCGGAGACGGAACCGCTGCGGGGCCGGAAGGTCGGCTGAGCGCGCCGGACACGTCCCGGACATGACGGCGCCTCCCCGGGTCCCACCGGGGAGGCGCCGAGTCTCTGCACGAGCCAGGGAGCGGGAACCGACGGCCGGCCGACGTGGGTCAGCCGGAGGGCTCGTCGGGTACGGGCTGTTCGGGGTTGGCGGAGCCCGACTGCGGGGCGCCCTGCCGTCCGGTACCGGCCTCGTCCGTGTCGGGCACGTCGGTGGCCTCGTCGGCGGCACCTTCGTCCCGCTCGTCGGCGGCGGCACGCGTCGGGGCTGCCTCCCACGGGTCCTCGCCCTCGGTCGCCTGCTGGTCGGGCATGTCCCTCGGTATGGGGTCCGGGTGCTCGCCGGGGCCCTCCATGCGGTGATCGTCCACGGCGTGCTCCTTCCTGCTGTCGTGCACCGCGCGCGGGTACCTCGGCCCGATCGACTCAAACCACGCGGTGTCCACGAGGTGTCAGGCGCTCCCGGCCAGCTCCTCCAGAGCGGCCGTCAGATGCGGGGCCACCCGCTCCCGCCGCCAGGCGAGGTCGTCGCCTCCCATGGCGCGCGGCACCGTCTCCACCAGCATGATCAGGTCGAGGTAGCTGCGGTAGAGGGCGTACCGCCGAGCGGCCGACGGCGTGAACTCGGCGACGCCGCCCGCCTCTTGATACCCGGTCATGAAGTCGGTGTCCTCCCGGACGTCTCCCAGCAGCGCCAGCGAGACGAAGTCCGCGACGGGGTCGCCCCAGAACATGCGCTCGCCGTCGATCAGCCCGCCCACGCGCGCGGTACCGCCGTGCTCCACGAGGATGTTGCCCGGCCACAGGTCGAAGTGGACCAGGCGCGGCACGGTCACCTCGTCGAGGGTGTCGTACGCGAGCTTCGCCGTGCGGGCCACCTCGTCCAGGGGGCGGGGCAGCCAGGCGCCGAAGCGGTCGGCGTCGTCGAGGACGGCCTCGTACATGGCGGTGAACGCGGTGCGCCAGTCGGGGGCGAGAGGGCCGAGGGCACCGCTGGGGTAGCCGTAGCCGGGGCCGGTGACCCGGTGCAGTCGGGCGACCAGGCCGCCCAGTTCCCGTCGCAGCGCCGCTTGCCGGTCGGTGGGCGGCCCGTCCCAGCCGGTGCCGGGGCAGTGGGTGAGCAGGAGGTGGCGGCCCGCCGGCGCGCTCTCGTCGAAGGCGGCCCCGACCACGCGGGGAGCGGGGACGTCGACGGTCGCGGCGGCCCGGCAGAACTCGGCCTCGGCGGCGAGGAGTTCCCGCTCGTGGGCCAGGCCGGGCGTGCTGGGCGGCGGGGGGACCTTGAGGACGAGCCGGGTACCGTCGGCGAGGCGCAGTTCCTCGACCGTGTTGTACGTGCCGCCGGTGAGCGGCCGACGCTCGGCGAGACTCTCCGGCGGCAGCCCCGCCGCCGCGAGTGCCAGCCGCGCGCGTTCCTGCTCGTCCACTGCGATCCCCCTCGTCGGCCTGCGCGTGGGGGCCACTCTGCCAGGTGGGCCCCCACGGCACACCCCGCTCGTCCGGCCGCGCAGACGTCCTCCACGTAGCAGCCCATGGCGATGGGTTCGCCCGGTCGGCGACCGGAGTCCGTGCGTCGACGGCCCCGAAAACCATTGGACCCTTCCCATAGGTCCACGTACCTTAGGTTAAAACCTAGTAGTCCTAGGTTCCGAGACAGACAGATCACCCCATCACCGGAGAACAGGCCGTCATGAGGACACTCACCGAGCAGGACATCCGCACCTCCTTCGTCAACTGCTCGAAGGGGGAGGCGAAGAGGATCTCCGTACCGCGCGATCTGGAGGAGCGGCCCTGGGCGGATCTCGATTTCCTCGGCTGGCGGGATCCCGGTGCGCCCGACCGCGGCTATCTGGTCGCGGAGCGCGAGGGAGGATTCGCCGGCGTCGCGTTGCGGCTCCCCTCCGCGCGGCGCGGGTTCCTGCACCGCAGCATGTGCTCGCTGTGCCTGACGACGCATCCGGGCGGCGGGGTCTCCCTGATGACGGCACGGAAGGCGGGTGCGGCCGGCCGGGAGGGGAACTCGGTCGGCGTGTACATGTGTGCGGACCTGGCGTGCTCGCTCTATGTGCGCGGCAAGAAGGCCCTGGAGAGCGGCAGCCGCTTCGAGGAGAGCCTCACCGTGGAGGAACAGATCGCCCGGACGGTGGGCAACCTGTCCGCGTTCCTGGCGAAGCTGTACGACTGAACCCGCCCTGGCCTTGTGGTCTTCAGTCCTCCCGGGCGATCACCCAGGTGACTACTGTCCTCGGTCAGGAGTTCGGTGTGCCAGCGGAACGGGAACAGCGCAAGGATGCGAGACGTACGTGATGTGTGGGGCCTGATCGACACACGGGTCGCGAAGTGGCGACAGGACCCGGTGATCGTCCAGTCGGTGCGGTCGGCGGCGGCCGCCACGGTGGCCTATGTGGTGGCGCTGCAACTCAGTACGGAGGCGGCGCCCCTGACGGCTCCGCTGACCGCCCTGCTGGTCGTGCAGGTGACCCTCTATTCCACCCTCACCACCGGTATCCGCCGGGTGAACTCGGTGGTCGCCGGCGTCGTCATCGCCATCGGCTTCAGCGTTCTGGTGGGCCTCACCTGGTGGAGCCTCGCCCTGATCATCCTGGCCTCGCTCGCGGTGGGTCATCTGGTGCGGGTGAGCGAGTTCGTGCCCGAGGTGGCCATCAGCGCGATGCTGGTGCTCGGCGTCACCAGGGTCGGCGACACGGCCTGGGCACGGATCGTGGAGACCCTGATCGGCGCGGTCGTCGGACTCGCCTTCAACCTGCTGCTCGCTCCCCCGGTCTGGGTGGAGGCGGCCGGTGAGTCCATCGAGGACCTGGCCCGGCGGATGCGGCAGCTGATGATACGGGTCGGCGAGGAGGCCGCGGGCCGCACCCCGGCGGAGGCCGCGGCGGCCCGGCTGCACGAGGCGCGGGAGCTGGACTTCGACATCGTCGAGGTGGACGCGGCCCTCAAGCAGGCCGAGGACAGCCTGAAGCTCAATCCGCGCGTACGGGAGGGCCTGCTGCACCGGGTGGTGCTGCGCACCGGCCTGGACACGCTGGAGATCTGCACGGTGGTGCTGCGGGTGCTGGCCCGTACCCTCACCGACCTCGCCAAGGAGCGGGAGCCGAGTCCGCTGTTCTCGGCGCAGGTGGGAGCCGCCATCGAGCAGCTGCTGGCCGAGATCGGCGACGCGGTGGTCAGCTTCGCGGTGCTGGTCACCACCGACGTCAGCCGCAGCGCCGAGTCCGCGGAGGACCGGCTCGCCGCCGAGCTGTCGACCGCCGCCGCGACCCGCGACAAGCTCGCCCAGCTGCTCCTGGAGGACGTCCAGCGCGACCCGAGGCACTGGCAGTTGCACGGCGCCGTGCTGACGGAGGTCAACCGCATGCTGGACGAGCTGGACACCGAGCACCGCTCCCAGCGGCTGATGGAGGAGCTCGACCGCTGCACCCGTGAACAGCGCGAGCGCTCCCCCCGGCTCACGCGCCTGCGCGACCGCGTACGCATCGTGCGCCCCCGTCGGCGGAACCGGTCCGGCCTCGCCGGACGTACTAAGTGACGCCGGGTACGAGGCGCGACACGACGACGAGGGGAGCGTACGGAATGGCCGAAGGCACCGTGCGGATCGACGGGACCACACTCCATCTGCCGGGCGGGGTGCGGGTGCGCTTCATCCGCACCCTGCGTCTGCCGGAGACAGGTACGCACCAACTTCCGCCCGGACTGGGAGACTTCCCGATCCGCCGGGTCGAGGACCATCCGCACACCGCCCCGGCCGAGATGCGGGCGCGCGGCGGGGTGATGCTCCCCGTGTATCTGCGCGAGGCGATGTGGCTGCACTTCGGCGGTTCCACGGAGCCGGCGGCGCTCCAGGTCGGCGTCGGCAAGGTGTGCGCGGTGTCGGGCAAGCCGTGGACCGGCGCGCTCGCCCGCGATCCGCAGAACTACGTCGTGCTCCCCCGGCAGCCTTGGCTGGACGGCATCAACTCCGGCAAGGGCACGGTCAGGCAGTTCGTGGCCGTCCCCCTCGGCCTCGGTGCCACGGTCGAGGGCCAGGTCACCGGCGAGGAGGTGTTCGGCGGGGTGCAGCTGCAGTCGTTCCCGCTGAACGACAAGCAGCTGGCGGTGTGGCGGGAGGAGGAGCGGCTGAGGGCCGAACGGGAGCGCGACCTCGCCCAGCTCGGTACCACCACCCTCTTCGCCGGCACGGGCCCGGTCCCGATGCCGCCGCCGGGTGCCGTGCCGATGCCGCCCCCGGCCACCGGAGCCCCGCCGCCCCCCGCGCCGGGCGGCGCTCCCCTGCCGCCCGCACCGGGCGGCGGACCGATGCCGCCGGGTGCGGCGTACCCGATGGCGGCGCCCGCCGCGGCCCCGCAGCGCAGCGGTCCCGCGGCTCCGCCCCGGGCTCCGGCGGCGATGGGTCTCGGTGTCGGCGGGTCGATGCGGCAGGAGGTCTACCGGGACACCTGGCCGCGCGGCAGCTGGGCGGAGCATCCGGCCGGCCGGATCTTCGTGCATCTGGTGACCCCGCCCGAGTGGCGCCGGATCACCGGGGAGGCCCCGCCGCCGTCGCCCGTGGACCGCGCGGCGTACACCCGGGCCGGGCTCCCGTGGTTCGAGTACTACGACAACGACGCCCACGATCTCGACCCGGCCGACGCCCTCGGCACGGTCAAGCCCGTCGGTGACTGGCTCGGCGACGACCTCGATCCGTGGCAGGCACCCGCTCCCGGCCAGGTCAAGCCGCTGGGCGACGCCCCGGGCAAGCCGATCCAGGACGGCGACTGGTAGCCGGCCGCGAGGACCCGAGGTCGGCCCCGGCCGACCTCCCGCGGACGAACGGCGGGCGTCGCATGGCGCGCGACGCCCGCCTTCGCCTTTGCGCCGGGGTGCTCGGACCCGTCAAGGTGGTGGCGGCCGAGAGAAGCGACACCCGAGGTGCGACGAATGACGAGCGAGGCGGTTGGGGACCGGGGCGGCTGGAGCAGGCGCCGCGCCCTGGGGCTGTTGGCGGGAGCCGTGCCGGCCGTCCTGGCGGGCTGCGCGGGGTCCGACGGGACGACCGGTTCCGCGTCGCCCTCCCCCGCGACGAACGCCCCCACGGCTCCGTCGGCGGAGGCCGGGGCCGGGTCGGGCACCGAGTCCGCGACCGCCGGGCCCTCCCCCGCCCGCACCGGCCCCCAGCCGCTCTACATCGGGACGTACACCTCCGTCGAGGGCGGTGGCGACGGCATCGGAGTGGCGACGTACGACCCACGCAGCGGTCGGGTCACGGGTGAGGGGACGATCGGCGGGGTCGGCGACCCGTCGTACCTCGCCGTGCACCCGGACGGCCGGACGCTGTACGCGGTGAACGAGCGACCCGAGGGCGGGGTGACCGCCGTACGGCTGTCCGACCGCAAGGTTCTGGGCACCCGGAGCAGTGGCGGCGAGGCGCCCAGCCACCTGTCGGTGCACCCGAGCGGGCGGTGGCTGCTGAGCGCGAACTACGGTTCGGGCAGTGTCGCCGTGCACCCCGTCGAGGAGTCGGGCGCGCTGGGCCAGCGCACGGACCTGGTGGTGCACAGCAGTCCGCCGCCCGGGCCGGGCCAGGACGGGCCGCACGCGCACCAGATCGTCACGAGCCCCGACGGCGGCCATGTCCTCGCCGTCGACCTGGGCACCGACACCGTCTACACCTACCGGCTGGACGAGTCCCGAGGCACGCTCACCGAGGTCTCCCGGGCGCGCCTGCGGGCGGGTGCGGGGCCCCGGCACCTGACCTTCCATCCCGAGGGGCGGTACGCCTATCTCGCCAACGAGGTGGACAACACGGTCGTGGTCTGCGCCTACGAGCCCGACCGGGGGCGGCTCACGCCGGGCCCGCCGCAGCCCACGGGCACGGGGGCGGGCACCAACTACCCGGCGCAGCTGGTCGTGACGCCGGACGGCTCGTACGCGTACCTCGCCAACCGGGGGCACGACAGCCTGACGCGCTACGCGGTGGAGGCGGACGGCGCGCGGCTGAGGCTGCTCGACACCGTGCCGGTCGGCGGGGACTTCCCGCGCCAGATCGCCCTCTCGCCCGACGGGGGCCTGCTGTTCGCGGCGCTGCAGCGGTCGAGCACGGTCAGCGTGTTCCGGGTCGACCCGGGCAACGGTGAACTGCGGCGCGCGGGCGCGCCGTTCGCGTCACCCGTCGCCGTCTGTGCGCTGCCGCTGTAGGGCGCGCGGGCAGGACGCGGCGCTCGCCTGGGAGAGCAGGGTGTGCATACGCTCGGTGAGCTGCGCCATGTCGTCGGCGGGCTTGTGGAACGTCAGGCGTACGTCGCCGTTGCCGCGGGCCCGTTCGATGCGCAGGGTCAGGCCGTGCCGGTCGACGGCGAGCGGCTGGACGCGCACGGCGCCGTGCAGGCTGTCGGGCGGCACGAGGCGGGTGAGGCGTTCGACGGCGTCCGGGTGGGCGTCGGCGAGGTGTGTCAGCAGCCGGGACTCGGCCGTGACCAGCGGATCCGGTGCGGCGGCGGCGAACTCGTCGAGGTCGACCACGACCGCGCCGGACGGCTCGCGCAGCACGATGCGGGTGGCCTCGAACTCCAGGTCGCCGTCCTTGGGCGCGAACCAGCCGGCGACCCACAGCCGGGCCCGGATGCGGTTGCGCACGGGGACGGGCGCGACATCGGCGAACTCCAGCACGGCGGACGGCTCGCCGCGCGGGGCGCAGATCGCGGCGGCGACGAGCGTGCTGTCCTCGGGGACGCGCAGGATCACCCGGCCGTCCTCGGTGACGCTGTGCGCGCCGACGAACTCCTCGCGGCCGCCCTCGGCGGTCACCGCGCAGGACCACGCCGCCGCGAGCACCGAGCGGGCACGCTCGGCCGCGGCGGGCGCGGCCGTCCAGGTGTGACGGTCACCCATCCCCAACCTCCCTTAGGTAAGCCTTGCCTAACCTATAGGAGATCGGGACGTACGCCAACCACCGCCGGACAGCCTGTGGACTTTCTCCGTGGACTTCCCGTTCGCCTCGACGAACCGGCCGAGGTGCCGACCCAGAGGACGGGAACCCGAACTCAGGGAACGAGAACCCCGAAAAGGGCCCGCGTACACAGATCACGCACCTGTTCCCGGGACAACTCCGAGCCCCGCAGCCACTCCAGACAGACCGCCGTCGTGAACGACAGCCAGCCGCGCACGGCGAGCCGCATCTCCGGCCGCCCGTCGAGGGCCGCAGCGAACTCCGCGTCCGACGCCAGGGCCGCCAGGATCTGGGCCTCCTGGGCGGCCAGCGCCCGCTGGTAGACCTTGCGCACGGCCTGGTCCCCGGTGGCGTCGGCGCGGTGGAACGCCCGGAAGCCGTGGGCGCGCTCCTCGACGTACGCGAGGAACGCGTCGAGCCCGTTGGTCAGCCGCTCGCGCGCCGAGCCGCCGGGAGCGGGGGTCATGATCCGCAGCATCCGCTCGCTCTCGCGCTCCACCACGGCCGCGAAGAAGACCCGCTTGTTCGGGAAGTAGTGGTACAGCAGCCCGCGGGAGACACCGGCGATCTCGGCGACCTGCTCGATCCACACGTCGTCGTACGGGCTCTCCGAGAAGAGTCGGGCCCCGACCGCGAGCAACTGCTCCCGCCGCTCCTCGGTGCTGAGCCGACGACGGGGGCGCTCTCCCTGCCTGGCTGCCATGCCGTCACTTTACTTGACGCGGGTTCAACAGCGGGACGAGACTGGGACCACTATTGAACCCGAGTACAACAAGTCGCGGCGGCCCCGGCACGGCGTGCGCGCGAGGGAGAGGTGGTCATGACGGCGACGACGGGGACCACGACCATCAAGGGTTTCCGCAGCGCGGAGCTGGGCTGGCCCGAGCTGCACCGCATACCGCACCCGCCGTACCGGCTCCCCGTCATCGGCGACGCCCTCGGGACGAATCTGCGGACGCCCGTCCAGGAGTCCGTGCGGCTCGGGCGGCGGCTCGGGCCGATCTTCCGGCGAAAGGCGTTCACCAAGGAGATCGTGTTCGTCGGGGGCGCGGATCTCGCGGCGGAACTGGCGGACGAGTCACGGTTCGCCAAGCACGTGGGGGTGGGCGTCGCCAATCTGCGCCCGGTGGCCGGGGACGGGCTCTTCACGGCGTACAACCACGAACCCAACTGGCAGCTCGCCCACGACGTCCTCGCCCCGGGTTTCAGCCGGGAGGCCATGGCCGGGTACCACCCGCTGATGCTCGACGTCGCCGAGCGGCTGACGGACCACTGGGACCGGGCGGGCGAGGCCGGCGAGACCGTGGACGTGCCCGGTGACATGACCAAGCTGACGCTGGAGACGATCGCCCGCACCGGCTTCGGCCACGACTTCGGCTCCTTCGAGCGCTCACGGCCGCACCCCTTCGTGGCGGCGATGGTCGGAACCCTGACCTACGCCCAGCGCCGCAACGTCGTCCCCGACCCCCTGGTGCCCCTGCTGCTGCGGGACGCCGCCCGGCACAACCGGGCGGACATGGCCCACCTCAACGAGACGGTCGACGCGGTGGTGCGGGCGCGGCGGTCCTCCGCCGGCACCGGGGGCCGACTCGGCGTCCGTGGCGCCGGGGCCGGGAGCGGTGATCTGCTCGACCGGATGCTGGAGACGGCGCATCCGGAGACCGGTGAGCGGCTGTCCGCCGAGAACGTCCGACGGCAGGTCATCACCTTCCTGGTCGCCGGGCACGAGACCACCTCGGGCGCCCTGTCCTTCGCCCTGCACTACCTCGCCCGGCACCCGGACCTGGCGGCCCGCGCCCGCGCCGAGGTGGACCGGGTGTGGGGCGACACCGCACGGCCCGGGTACGAACAGGTGGCCAGGCTGCGGTACGTGCGCCGGGTGCTGGACGAGGCGCTGCGGCTGTGGCCGACGGCGCCCGCCTTCTCCCGGGAGGCCCGCGAGGACACCGTGCTGGGCGGGGTCCATCCGATGCGGCGCGGCGCCTGGGCGCTGCTGCTGACGGCGATGCTGCACCGGGACCCGGCGGTGTGGGGCGCGAATGCCGACCGTTTCGACCCGGACCGTTTCGAGGCGGCGGCGGTGCGCTCGCGGGCACCGCACACCTTCAAGCCGTTCGGCACGGGGGCCCGGGCCTGCATCGGCCGCCAGTTCGCGCTGCACGAGGCCACGCTGGTGCTGGGCCTGCTGCTGCGCCGGTACGAGCTGAGTCCGGAGCCGGGGTACCGGCTGCGGGTGGCGGAACGGCTGACCCTGATGCCGGAGGGGCTGCGGCTGAACGTGGAGCGGCGGAGAGGGGCGGCGGGACGGGACACCGCACAGCACCCGTCACCGCCGGGCGAGCCCTCATCGCCGCCCTCCCCGTCGCCCTCCCCGTCGCCTTCGTCTTCGCCTACGGGGCCGTCACGCTGTCCAGTGACCGGGGCGGGTGACTGAGGTCGGCAGCCGGGTGCCGGCGGTGCCGCGGGCCGCGTTCAGCTGGGGCTGGGTCAGGAAGAACGCGCCGGTCAGGTCCGCGTCGGTGAGGTCGGCGTCGCGGAGGTCGGCGCCGATCAGGTCCGCGCCCCGCAGATCGGCGCCGGTCAGGTCGGCGGCTATGAGGTAGGCACCCCGCAGGTCGGCCTTCCTGAGGTCGGCCCCTTTGAGCCGGGCGCCGATGAGGTCGGCTCCTCGCCGGTTCCGCCTGCGTCCGGCGCCGGCGCGCATGAGGTCGCTGACCTTCAGCAACAGCACGTTGACGCGCTGCCGGTGCGCGGCCACGTCCAGCTCAGCCAATTCCTCCGCCGTCCCCCTGGTCAGCCGCTCGGTCTCGTCGAGCGCGCGGCGCAGGTCGGCGTGCACGGGGCGGGCGGCGGGGAGGGTGAGCGACTCGGTCAAGTACCAGAGCAGTTCGTGGAGTTGACGGACGACCGGGAAGACGTCGAACATCCGGCGGGCGTGCTCGCGACCGCCGGTGCGCCAGCTCTCACCCCCGAACGTGCCCTGTGAGACCTTCTGCCCGGCGCCGAAGCAGTCGTAGACCGTGCAGCCGTTGAATCCCTCGCCCCTGAGCCGGACGTGGATGCCGCAGCGGAAGTCCTCCCCGAGGTTCCCGCACGGTGTGCCCGCGGCCTTGTCGACGGCGAAGTCGGCCGAGCGGGCGAAGGGCAGTGCCACACAGCACAGGCCGAAGCAACTGCCGCAGTCCGCGCGCAGGTCACGCAGGTCAGGCGCGTGGCGGGCCGCGCCGGATGTCTGTTCCATACGGTTCACCCTAACCAGAAGTCACCGACGGGTTCTCCGCAGGCCACGGGTCCCGCACGTCACCGGGGGAATACCTCGAAGGCCACCGCGGGCCTCCCGCCGAACCGCTCGCCCACGGTGCGGGCGTACCCGGTGAGGAATGCGCGGGCATAGGTCTCCGGGTCCTCCTGCGTCAGTGCCTCGATATAGGTGCGGTGCTCCAGGAGGGAGGCGACGGCGCGATCGAGGCCGGGGCCGGCGTCGACCGCGTGGGTGGGGCTGGAGGAACCGGCGACGGCGACCCAGCGGACGCCGTCCCAGGGCTCCAGCCCCTGTTCGACGAGTTCGGGGAAGATCCAGCGGTTCCCCGCGTCCCCGGCGGCGTCCAGGGTCGCCCGGCCCACGGCCACATGGTCGGGGGTGTTCCAGGCCACGCCGCCCCAGGTGTCGCGGTGGTTGAGGGTGATGAGCAGTTCGGGGCGGTGGCGGCGGACGGCGGCCGCGATGTCCCGGCGCAGCGCGGGCCCGTACTCGACGACGCCGTCCGCGTGGTCGAGGAACTCGACCTCCGACACGCCCACGACGGCCGCGCTCGCCCGCTGCTCCCGCTCCCGCAGCGGGCCGCACCGCGCGGGTTCCAGCGTGTCGATGCCCGCCTCGCCACGGGTCACCAGGACGTACGCGACCTCACGGCCCGCGTCGGTCCACGCGGCGACCGCCGCCGAGCACCCGTACTCGAGGTCGTCCGGGTGGGCCACGACGGCGAGAGCCCGCCGCCAGTCCTCGGGCATGGGCGCGAGCTGCTCCGGCTGAACCGGCTGAAGGTCGGTCATGTCAGCACATTAGCCCCTGGGCACCGGCTCCGCGCGAAGCAGGCCCGCGCCCCCACCGTCCCCCGAACTCCCCTTCATCACCCGGTACATGCCGATCGAGTCGTGCGTGGCGGTGTCGGCGAAGCCGAACTTCTCGTAGAGGAAGCGGGCGGGGCCGTCGGCGATCAGGGAGACGTAGGCCGTGGCGGGGGCCCGGCGTTCCAGTTCGCCGGTGAGCGCGGCCATGATGCGCTTGCCGAGACCACGGCCCTGGTGGGCGGGGTGCACGCAGATGTCGACGATCTGGAACGCGGTGCCGCCGTCGCCGATGACCCGGCCCATCCCGATGGGCTCCCCCGCGTGCCGGAGTATCACCCCGTGCCAGGTGTGGGGGAGCGCGACGGCCACGGCCTCGGGGTCCTTGTCGGAGAGACCGGCATCGGTGCGCAGCCGGCGGAAGACCTCGACGGAGGGCACACCGACACTCAGCTCGTAAGGGTCATCATGGCTAGTCATGCATTACATGTTAGGCGGTGGCGCCGACGTCACATCTCGTCCCGCGTGAGCGCCAGCAGGCGGTCCAGCACCCTCGGGCCGCCCGCGCGTACGCCGTCGTGTTCGAACTCGTCCGTGACCCAGGTGCGCAGGCCCCGGATCGAGCGGGCCGTCCGCAGGGAGTAGGCGGTGTCGACGTACATGTCGTCGTGGTAGATCGCGGCGGCAACCGGGACCTCGTTGGCGGCGAGTCGCTCCGGGTCGTACAGGGGGAGCCAGCCCCGTTCCTCGGCCAAGTCCTCGGCGGTTTCGCGGAGGGGGCGCAGGGCGGGGTCGTTGTCGAACATCCAGGGGTGCACTGACTCCCCGGTGAACAGCAGCGGTTCGTCGCCGGTCAGTGTCTTGGCGGCGTCGAACTGCGGGAGCCGCCCGCGCACCCGCTCCGCCGCCCAGCGCGTGGGGCCCGGGTCCTGGCCGTAGATGGCCTCGTGCAGGAGGGCGTAGAGGGGGTGGCCGGCGTACGACAGCAGGCCCTGGACCTCCTCCTGGAAGGAGTCGGAGAGGGCGGGGCCCCGCGGGGTGCGGACGAAGGCGTCCTCCAGCAGGAAGTGCAGCCGGTGGCTGCCGTCGCCGCGGCCGAGGAGGATGCCGAGGGACTGGAACGCCTCGACGGTGAAGCGGTAGCCGTTCGGCAGGACGACGTCGTGCTGGAGCAGGTGCTCGGCGATCTGCCGGGCCCGCTCGACGTCCTGGGGGTAGCGGGCGTAGTGCGCGGCGACCTTGCGTTCGATGCGCGGGAACGCGGCCTGGTAGACCTCCTCGGCGGTCGCGTCGAGGGAGGGCAGTCCGCCGGTGATGACGACCCGGTCCAGGCCCTCGGGCGCCTCGGAGAGATAGGTGACCGCGCAGAAGCCGCCGAAGCTCTGGCCGAGGACGGCCCAGGGGGCGCCGCCGGTGATCTGTGGGCGGATGGCCTCGCAGTCGCGGACGATGGAGTCCGCGCGGAAGTGGGCCAGATAGTCGGCCTGTTCGACGGGGCCGCCGCGCAGCGGCAGGGTCTGGCGGTTGGCGGGGGTGGAGGCGCCGGTGCCGCGCTGGTCCAGGAGCAGCACGCGGTAGTCGTCGAGGGCCCGTCCCAGCCAGGCCTCGCGGCCGACGAAACGGTTCGCCCCGAAGCCGGGGCCGCCTTGCAGATAGACCAGCCAGGGCAGTTCGGCGTCCGCCTTGTCGCTCGCGACGACCTCGCGCGCGAAGAGTTCGATCCGCTCCCCCGCCGGGTCGTCGTGGTCGAGGGGGACGGTGAAGCGGCGGTCGGTGAGGACGACACCGGGCTGCCGGTAGCTGACGGACAACAGGGCTCCTTGAGCGGACGGATTCCAGGCCGTGATCCAGTCCAGCACAGATTCTCCGCCCGGCCGACCCCGTGGATCAAGAAATTCCCGCTGAACCGGGGATCAGTACCGCGGCCGCCCTCGGTGCGCGGCTACTGGGCGGGCGCTCAGCGCGCCGAGAGGCTGGAGCGCCGCACCACCAGTTCCGGCTGGAGGACGACCCGCCGGTGCTCGTGCGGGACGGGCGCGGTCTCGGCCTCGGTCTCCTCCAGCAGGAGCTCGGCGGCGAGGGCGCCCATGGTGACGGCGGGCTGCCGTACGGAGGTGAGGGGGACGGCCGCGGCGGCGGCGAACTCGATGTCGTCGTAGCCGACGATGGCGAGGTCGTCGGGGACGCTCACCCCGGCCGCGTACATGGCCTGGAGCACGCCGAGGGCGAGCAGGTCGTTGGCGCAGAACACGGCGGTCGGGCGGTCGGCGAGGCCGAGGAGGCGGGCGCCCGCGTCGCGGCCGGCGGCCACGTCGAGGCGCTCGGTGGGCAGTTCCCGCAGGGCCTCGGGGCCGAGGCCCGCCTCCTGCAGGGCGCCCAGGGCGCCGGTACGGCGGTCGCGGACCTGGTTGAGACCCGCCGGTCCGCTGACGTACGCGATGGAGCGGTGACCCGCGTCCACCAGATGGCGTACGGCGAGGGCACCGCCCGCGACGTCGTCGACGGAGACCGAGCACTCGGTGGTGCCCTCGGCCACCCGGTCGACGAGGACGAAGGGGATGCCGTGGCGGCGGAACGCCTCGATGTTGCGTCCCGTGGCGTCGGCGGGGGTCAGCAGCACCCCGCGCACCCGCTGCTCGGCGAAGAGCGAGAGGTACTCGGACTCCTCGCCGGCGCTCTGCGCGCTGTTGCAGACCATCACGCCGAGTCCGGCGTCGCGCGCGGCCCGCTCGGCACCGCGCGCGACGTCGACGAAGAAAGGGTTGCCCATGTCGAGCACGAGCAACCCCATGATGCGGCTCCGCCCGGCCCGCAGCTGACGCGCCGACTCGCTGCGGACATAGCCGAGTCGGTCGATGGCGGCCAGCACACGGGCCCGGGTGCCGGAGGCCACCGAGTCGGGCCGGTTGATGACGTTCGAGACCGTGCCGACGGAGACTCCGGCGGCGGCGGCGACGTCCTTGATACCCACCGACTGCGACATCGGACGGGGACCTCCAGGAAGGTACGGAGCGGCGGGCATACGTTCACATTACCGCCGGGCCTGAGGGGAAATGGCCCGGTCAGCGACGGAAACGTGGCCGTCGTACGGTCGTACGACGGGTCAGGCGGGCAGGGCGAAGTCGATCACTCGGAGCGCCGACGGTGTGGTGCCGCTCGACTTCACCTGGTACATCACGGACAGGGCATTGTCCTGGGCGATCCGGCTCTCGTCGAACACGACCTCACCGAAGGCGTTGAGCCCGGAACCGTCGAACAGGATCTGCCAGTCGGTGTGCCCGGAGGCCACCGAGGCGCCGGCGATCCGGCCGAACGGGAAGATCGCGTAGGCGTTGTCGTACTTGTCCATGACCAGCTTGGTGCGCTGGCTGGAGTTCAGCGGCACCGGTATCTCGGTCTTCGCCCAGGCGCCGGAGGCGCTCTTGCGGACGAGGAAGGCGCGGCCGTTGGCCGTGCGGTTGGCGACGTAGTTCGTCGTGCACTGGCCGAAGCGGCCCGGGACGTAGCTGATGATGGCGTGCGGGCGGCTGGCCGAGTCGGTCCACTGGCTCTCCTGGTTCATCAGGGAGTGGTCCGGGTTGAGCGCGTCCACGACGAGGCCCGCGTCGGTGACGGAGACCCGGTCGGAGCCGCCGGTGGCGCCGACGACGGTGCCCGCGTTGTTGCGCCAGGTGCGGCCGCGGTCGTCGGAGTAGACGTAGCCGGTGTCGTGGTTGGTGATGCCGCCGCTGTTGCACATCACGCTGTTGCTCTGCTCGCGCCAGGTGAACATGGCGTGCAGGCGCCCGTTGCGGTCGTAGTCGATGCCGTGCAGGTACATGTTGCGGGCCGTCGAGGAGCCGTGCTCGCTGGTGTAGGTGCCGGTGGAGGACGTCCACTCGCCGAGGTCGGTCCAGGAGGTGCCGTTGTACTCGGCGAGGGCATTGCGGCCGTTGCCGGAGATGCCGGCGCGGTAGCTCAGCTGGAGCTTGCCGTCGGGCATCGAGACGAACTGCGGGTAGGTGAACTGCGAGGTGAGCGCCAGCCCGTCGAGGGTGGACTGCGGGGCGCCGAAGCGGCTCGTGGTCCAGCTCAGGCCGGCCGGGTTGTCCATGAGGCCGGCGACGGACTTGACGTAGGTGAAGCCGTCGCTGTGCGAGTCCATGTTGAGGTGGAGACGGCCGTCGACCTTGGAGACGCCCATGGAGATGACGTTGTGGGAGTCGTTGTAGCGCAGCGTGTGGCCGACCCTGACGGTGGACCAGGTGCCGGAGCCGAGGACGCGGCGGCCGACGACGGCGTTGCGGTCGGCGGTGTACCAGACGGCGTACTGGTAGCCCTTGTAGGTGAGCAGGGCGTTCTTCTGGAACGCGTTGTTGTTGACCAGTCCGTCGTAGGAGACGAAGTAGATGGCCTGGCTGTCGAGCAGGGTGTTGCCGGTCTGGGTGACCGAAGGGCCGGGATCGGCGGCACGGGCGGTGGCGGCGCCGAGGGCGGGGGCCACCACGGCGCCCGCGAGTGCGGTACCGAGCAGCGTACGTCTCTTCATCTCTAGGACTCCGTTGTCGAACGACGAGGGTACGGGAGGGGGTCGGGCGCCGGGGACGCGTGACACGGGCCGGGGATTCAGGCGAGGTGGAAGACCTCGGTGAGCGGCTTCATGGCCTCGTCGGGCCGGGCGCCGTCGAGGGACTCGAAGAACGGCGCCATCTCCTTCTGCCAGCGGGCGTTGACCTCGGCGCCCTCCATGCCGGCCAGCGCGGCCTTGAAGTCCTCGGTCTCCAGGTAGCCGACCAGCAGGCCGTCGTCGCGCAGGAAGAGGGAGTAGTTGTGCCAGCCGGTGGCCGAGAGTGCTTCGAGCATCTCCGGCCACACGGCGGCGTGCCGCTCGCGGTACTCGTCGATCCGGTCCTGGCGGACCTTGAGGAGGAAGCAGACGCGCTGCATGAGATACCGCTCCTGGGGGGTGAGGGGGGTGGCGTGACTCGCGTGCGGAGATCAGAAGTCGAACTTGTCGATGTTCTCCTTGTCGAACACGGTGGGCTTGCCGAGGCTGATGACGCCGTCCTTGCCGATGGTGTACTCGCCCATGTCGCCGGCGGTGAAGGTCTCACCCTCCTTGCCGGTGATCTGCCCGGAGACCAGCGCCACGGCGGTACGGGCAGCCAGCTCGCCGAGCTTCGCCGGGTCCCACAGCTCGAAGCCCTCGACCGTGCCGTCCTTGACGTACTTGCGCATGTCGTTCGGGGTGCCGAGGCCGGTCAGCTTGACCTTGCCCTTGTACTTGGAGCCCGACAGGTACTGGGCGGCGGCCTTGATGCCGACCGTGGTCGGGGAGATGATCCCCTTCAGGTTCGGGTACTCCTGGAGCAGGCCCTGGGTCTGCTGGAAGGACTTCTGGGCGTCGTCGTCACCGTAGGCGACCTTGACGAGCTTGATGTCCTTGTACTTGGGGTCCTTGAGTTCGTCCTTCATGAACTCGATCCAGGTGTTCTGGTTGGTCGCGGTCTGCGCGGCCGACAGGATCGCGATCTCGCCCTTGTACTCGATCTGCTCGGCGAGCAGTTGGACCTCGGTGCGGCCCAGGTCCTCGGCACTCGCCTGCGAGACGAAGGCGTTGCGGCACTCCGGCTTGGTGTCGGAGTCGTAGGTGACGACCTTGATGTCGTTGCTCATGGCCTGCTTGAGCGCGGTGCACAGGGCGCCCGGGTCCTGTGCGGAGACGGCCATGGCGTCGACCTGCTGTTGGGTGAGCGTGTTGACGTAGTTGACCTGGCCGGAGGTGTCCGTGGCGCTGGACGGGCCGACCTCCTTGTAGCTGGAGCCCAGTTCCTTCAGGGCCGCCTCGCCGCCCTTGTCGGCGGAGGTGAAGTAGGGGTTGTTGACCTGCTTCGGCAGGAAGCCGACGGTCAGGCCCTTCTTCAGTTCGGCGTTCGGGTCTGCCTTGCCGGTGGCCGTGGCCGAGGCGGAGTCGTCCTTGACGTCGCTCTTCGTGGTGCCGCCGCAGGCGGTGACGGCGAGGGCGAGGGAGGTGACGGCGGCGAGCGCCGCACACGAACGCCGGAGGGTTGCCTTGCGCATGAGAGGTCCTTCGATACGGAGGGGCGGACGGGTGAGCGGTACGGAGTCGGCGGTGGGGGCCCAGCCGTTCACGGGGCTGGAGTGGGCGCCTTGGTGGCCGGCACCGAGGCGGCTCTGCGGCCGGCCCTGGCGACGGAGATCTGGCGTGCGACCCGGGGGCCGAGCACGGAGAGGACGAGCAGGACGCCGGTGACGACGATCTGCGACTGGGCGGAGACGTCCTTCAGGCTCATCACGTTCTGCAGGGTGCCGAGCAGGAACACGCCGGCGATCGCGCCGCCGAGCGTTCCCTTGCCGCCGTCGAAGTCGATACCGCCGAGCAGCACGGCGGCGACGACCGAGAGTTCGAGCCCGGTGGCGTTGTCGTAGCGGGCGCTGGCGTAGTGCAGGGCCCAGAAGACGCCGGTGAGGGAGGCCATCAGACCGGTCACCGTGAAGAGGATCAGCTTCTGCCGCTTGACCCGGATGCCGGCGAACCGGGCGGCCTCCTCGCTCGCCCCGGTCGCGAAGACCGAGCGGCCGAAGGGGGTGGCGTGCAGGGCGATCACGGCGATCACGAGCAGGACCAGGAAGGGGATGAAGGCCTGCGGGACGAAGCTGTCGCCGATCCGGCCGGCCGCAAATTCCAGGTACTGGGTGGGGAAGTCGGTGACCGCGTCGGAGCCGAGGACGATCTGCGCGATGCCCCGGTAGGCGGCGAGGGTGCCGATGGTGACGGCGAGGGAGGACAGGCCGAGCTTGGTGACCAGCAGGCCGTTGATCAGTCCGCAGACCACACCGAGGGCCAGACAGATCGGGATGATCGTCTCGATGGTCATGCCCTGGTTCCACAGGGCGCCCATCACCGCGCCGGAGAGACCGGCGGTGGAGGCGACCGAGAGGTCGATCTCGCCGGAGACCACGAGGAGGGTCATCGGGAGGGCGACCAGCGCGATCGGCAGGGTGTTGCCGATCAGGAAGGACAGGTTGAGTGCGTTGCCGAAGCCGTCGACGGTGGTGAAGGACAGCAGGAGCACGACGATGAGGAGGGCGCCGACGGCGGAATCCCACCTCTTCACGGCGGACCAGCGGGCGGCGCGCGACAGCGTGGAGTCAGCCATGGCGGGCGTTCCTCTTCTTCAGAGCGGTCGCCACCCGGACCGCGACCACCCGGTCCACGGCGATGGCGAGGATGAGCAGGATGCCGTTGATCGCGAGCACCCAGACCGAGCTGACGCCGAGGGCGGGCAGCACGCTGTTGATGGAGGTCAGCAGCAGGGCGCCGAGCGCCGCGCCGTAGACGCTGCCGGAGCCGCCGGTGAAGACGACGCCACCGACCACGACCGCGCTGACGACGGTGAGTTCGTATCCGTTGCCGGTGCTGGAGTCGACGTTGCCGAAGCGGGCCAGGTAGAGCGCGCCGGCGAGGCCGGCGAGGGCGCCGCAGAAGGTGTAGGCGATGAGGATGCGCTTGCGGACCGGGATGCCGGCGAGGCGGGCGGCCTCCGGGTTGGAGCCGAGCGCGTAGAGCTCGCGGCCGCTGCCGAAGTGCTTCAGGTAGTACGCCGTGGCCACCAGCACCGCCACCGCGATCAGGGCGAGATAGGGCACGGCGTGGATGCCGCCGGAGCCGAAGTCGATGAACCCGTCCGGGAGTCCGGAGGCGACGATCTGCCGGGAGCCGACCCAGATGGAGTCGATGCCGCGGATGATGTAGAGCGTGCCGAGGGTGACGACGAGGGCGGGCACCTGGCCGAGGCTGACGAGCAGTCCGTTCAGCAGGCCGAAGCCGACGCCCGTCAGGACCGCCAGGAGCACGGCCACGACCGCGTTGCCGCCGCCCTGGAGGTACGTACCGGCGGCGAAGGCGCTGATGCCGAGGGTGGAGCCGACCGACAGGTCGACGTTGCGGGTGATGACGACCAGTGACTGTCCGACGGCGACCAGCACCAGGATGGTCGCGTTGAGCAGCAGGTCCTTGATGCCCTGCTCGGTGAGGAACTCGCTGTTGCCCAGCTGGGTGACGACGATCATCACCAGGAAGACGACCAGGATGGCGAGTTCACGCATCTTGAAGACACGGTCCACGAGCCGGGTGCCGCTGGACCTGGGCACCTCGGCGACGGGAGTGTTCTGAGGGGCGGTCACCGTCATGCGGCGGCCCTCCCGGTGGCTGCGGCCATCACGGATTCCTCGGTGGCTTCGGAGCGAGGGATCTCGGCGGTGAGCCGGCCCTCGTGCATCACGAGCACGCGGTCGGCCATGCCGAGGATCTCGGGCAGGTCGGAGGAGATCATCAGCACGGCCACGCCGTCGGCGGCCAACTGGCTGAGCAGGCGGTGCACTTCGGCCTTGGTGCCGACGTCGATGCCGCGGGTGGGCTCGTCGACGATCAGTACCTTGGGGCCGGTGGCGAGCCACTTGGCGAGGACGACCTTCTGCTGGTTGCCGCCGGACAGGGTGTTGACGGTGTCGGCGATCCGGGCGTACTTGACCTGGAGCTTGACGGCCCAGTCGAGGGAGCGGCTGCGCTCGGCGCCCCGGTCCATCAGGCCCGCCCTGACGGTCGTACGGAGTCCGGTGAGGCCGATGTTGCGCTCGATGGACATGTCCATCACCAGGCCCTGGGCGCGGCGGTCCTCGGGGACCAGGGCGAGCCCGGCGGCCATGGCGGTGGAGGGGGCGCCGTTGGTGAGCGCCTTGCCGTCGATGTCGACCTCGCCGGCGTCCCAGCGGTCGATGCCGAAGACGGCCCGTGCGACCTCCGTGCGGCCGGCGCCGACGAGACCTGCCAGGCCGACGATCTCGCCCCGGCGGACGTCGAAGGAGACATCGGTGAAGACGCCCTCGCGGGTCAGCCGGCGCACGCTCAGCGCGACCTCGCCCGGCTCGACCTCCTGCTTGGGGTACAGCTCGTCCAGGTCGCGGCCGACCATGCGGCGGACCAGGTCGTCCTCGGTCATGCCGTCGAGCGGTTCGCTGGAGATCCAGGCACCGTCGCGCAGGGTGGTGACGCGCCGGCAGATCTGGAAGATCTCCTCCAGGCGGTGGGAGATGAAGAGGACGGCGGAGCCCTGCTCCCGCAGGGTGCGGACGACACCGAAGAGCCGGGCCACCTCGCTGCCGGTGAGGGCCGCCGTCGGCTCGTCCATGATCAGGACGCGGGCGTCGAAGGAGAGCGCCTTGGCGATCTCGACGATCTGCTGGTCGGCGATGGACAGGCCGCGCGCGGGGCGGTCGGGGTCGAGCTCGACACCGAGCCGCCGCATCAGCGCGAGGGTGGCCGCGTGGGTGGCCTTGTGGTCGATGCGGCCGAGGGTGCGCCGCGGCCGGCGGCCCATGAAGATGTTCTCGGCGATCGAGAGGTCGGGGAAGAGCGTGGGCTCCTGGTAGATGACGGCGATGCCCGCGTCCCGTGCGTCGGCAGGGCCGTGGAAGACGGTGGGCTCGCCGTCGAGAAGCACCTGACCGGAGTCCGGTCGGTGCACCCCGGCGAGGCTCTTGATCAGGGTCGACTTGCCCGCGCCGTTCTCCCCGGCGAGTGCGTGCACCTCGCCCGCAAACAGTTCGAGGGACACGTCCCGCAGGGCGCGTACGGCGCCGAAGGACTTGGAAACGCCCTTCAGCGCGAGAACGGGGGCCGGACCCGTGTCGGACGGGTGGGTCATAGGGGCTCCTCGACGACGGCCTGTGGCGGGCGGAGAGGCTGCCCCACTGCGTCGTGAAAGGTTTCAACTAGGTTGCCGGGACGTTAGGCACCCCACGCAGGTCACGTCAATGGGTCGCGGTCGAAATTCTTTCGACAGAAGAGGTCGCGACCCGGTCACGGAGAACGGTGTTGACCTGAGGGGTTGACAGTCCGGCGAGCCGCTCATAGTTTCCGGTGCTGAATCGTTTCAGACATCGAAGCCGGTAGGAGCCCTGACGTGACCGAGCTCGCCGCGGTGAAGGCCGCCCTCAAGACACAGGCCGTCGAGACGCCGTCGTGGGCGTACGGAAACTCCGGAACCCGCTTCAAGGTGTTCGCCCAGGCGGGCGTCCCGCGCGATCCCTGGGAGAAGCTGGACGACGCCGGCAAGGTCCACGAGTTCACCGGCGTGGCACCGACCGTGGCCCTGCACATCCCGTGGGACAAGGTGGAGGGCTCCGGTGGATACGCGGAGCTGGCGAAGCACGCGCAGGAGCGCGGCGTGAAGCTGGGCGCCGTCAACTCCAACACCTTCCAGGACGACGACTACAAGCTGGGCAGCATCTGTCATCCGGACGCGGCGATCCGCCGCAAGGCCGTCGACCACCTGTTGGAGTGCGTCGACATCATGGACGCGACCGGGTCGCGCGATCTGAAGCTGTGGTTCGCGGACGGGACGAACTATCCCGGCCAGGACGACATCCGCGGGCGCCAGGACCGGCTGGCCGAGGGGCTCGCCGAGGTCTACGAGCGGCTCGGCGACGACCAGCGGATGCTGCTGGAGTACAAGTTCTTCGAGCCCGCCTTCTACACGACCGATGTGCCGGACTGGGGCACCGCCTACGCCCACTGCCTCAAGCTCGGACCGAAGGCGCAGGTCGTGGTCGACACGGGCCACCACGCGCCGGGGACCAACATCGAGTTCATCGTGGCCACGCTGCTGCGCGAGGGGAAGCTCGGCGCGTTCGACTTCAACTCGCGGTTCTACGCCGACGACGACCTGATGGTCGGGGCCGCCGACCCGTTCCAATTGTTCCGGATCATGTACGAGGTCGTGCGCGGGGGCGGGTTCACTCCCGAGGTCGCGTTCATGCTCGACCAGTGTCACAACATCGAGGCGAAGATCCCCGCGATCATCCGGTCGGTGATGAACGTGCAGGAGGCCACGGCGAAGGCGCTGCTCGTCGACGGGGACGCGCTGCGCTCCGCCCAGCGGGCCGGGGACGTGCTGGAGGCCAACGCCGTCGTGATGGACGCGTACAACACGGATGTGCGGCCGTTGCTGCGGGAGGTGCGGGAGGAGATGGGGCTGGACCCCGATCCTCTGGGCGCGTACCGGCGGTCCGGGTGGGCGGCGAAGATCGTGGAGGAGCGGGTGGGGGGAGAGCAGGCGGGGTGGGGAGCGTGACCGCTGCGCTGGGCTGAAGCCGATGCCGCGTTTCGTCTGCCGGGTCACTGCCGGTTGCGGGCCGCGGGCCGGTTCGTGGCTGGTCGCGCAGTTCCCCGCGCCCCTGAAAAGCAGGGGCTGCGCCCCGTGCTTTTCATCCAGCAGCCCCGCCGCCTTCCAGGCCCGCAGGGCCTGGGTTTTCAGGGGCGCGGGGAACTGCGCGAGAAGTCCCACTCACCCGCGCTCGGCGACGTGCCCCCGCCCCCCGACCCGACCCCCGTACTCATCTCACCGTAAGGACTGATCGCACATGGCAACCCATCCCGAAGCCGCAGCTCTGCTCGCCCGGTCCCGGCGGCTTGGTGCCGATCCGCGGAACACCAACTACGCCGGTGGCAACGCGTCCGCCAAGGGAACCGACACCGACCCCGTCACCGGCGGCGACGTGGAGCTGATGTGGGTGAAGGGGTCCGGGGGCGACCTGGGCACGCTGACCGAGGCCGGGCTCGCCGTGCTGCGGCTGGACCGGATGCGGGCGCTCGTCGACGTCTACCCGGGGGTCGACCGCGAGGACGAGATGGTGGCCGCGTTCGACTACTGCCTGCACGGCAAGGGCGGAGCGGCGCCGTCGATCGACACCGCGATGCACGGGCTGGTGGACGCGGCCCACGTGGATCACCTGCACCCGGACTCCGGGATCGCGCTCGCCTGCGCGGCCGACGGCGAGAAGCTGACCGCCGAGTGCTTCGGGGACAGTGTGGTGTGGGTGCCGTGGCGGCGGCCCGGGTTCCAGCTGGGCCTGGACATCGCCGCCGTGAAGCGGGAGAACCCGCAGGCCATCGGCTGTGTGCTCGGCGGACACGGGATCACCGCCTGGGGCGACACCGCCGAGGAGTGCGAGAAGAACTCGCTGCACATCATTCGCACGGCCGAGCGTTTCCTGGAAGAGAAGGGGAAGGCCGAGCCGCTCGGGCCCGTCGTCGAGGGGTACGCCGCGCTGGACGGCGCGGAGCGCCGGGAGCGGGCCGCGGCCCTCGCCCCGCACATCCGGGCCATCGCCTCGCAGGACAAGCCTCAGGTCGGGCACTTCGACGACTCCGAGGTCGTCCTCGACTTCCTGGCCGCCGCCGAGCACCCCCGCCTCGCCGCCCTGGGTACCTCCTGCCCCGACCACTTCCTGCGGACCAAGGTCCGCCCGCTCGTGCTGGACCTTCCGCCGAGCGCCGACCTCGACGCGGCGATCGCCCGGCTGAAGGAACTGCACGCCGAGTACCGCGAGGAGTACGCCGCCTACTACCAGCGGCACGCCGAGCCCGGCTCCCCCGCGATGCGCGGCGCCGACCCGGCGATCGTGCTGATCCCGGGTGTGGGCATGTTCAGCTTCGGCAAGGACAAGCAGACGGCCCGGGTGGCCGGCGAGTTCTACGTCAACGCGATCAACGTGATGCGGGGCGCCGAGGCGGTGTCGACGTACGCGCCGATCGAGGAGTCGGAGAAGTTCCGCATCGAGTACTGGGCGCTGGAGGAGGCCAAGCTCCAGCGCATGCCGAAGCCGAAGCCGCTGGCGACCCGGGTGGCGCTGGTGACCGGTGCGGGCAGCGGGATCGGCAAGGCGATCGCCCACCGGCTCGTGGCCGAGGGCGCCTGTGTGGTCGTCGCCGATCTCAACGCCGAGAACGCCGCCGCCGTCGCCGAGGAGCTGGGCGGGGCGGACAAGGCCGTCGCCGTGACCGTCGACGTGACCGACGAGGGGCAGATCGGGGAGGCCTTCAAGGCCGCCGCGCTGGCCTTCGGCGGTGTCGATCTCGTCGTCAACAACGCGGGCATCTCGATCTCCAAGCCGCTGCTGGAGACGTCGGCCAAGGACTGGGACCTGCAGCACGACATCATGGCCCGCGGGTCGTTCCTGGTGGCGCGCGAGGCGGCGCGGGTGATGATCGCGCAGGGTCTGGGCGGCGACATCGTCTACATCGCCTCCAAGAACGCCGTCTTCGCCGGCCCCAACAACATCGCCTACTCCGCCACCAAGGCCGACCAGGCGCACCAGGTGCGGCTGCTCGCCGCCGAACTGGGTGAGCACCGCATCCGCGTCAACGGGGTCAACCCCGACGGTGTGGTGCGGGGTTCGGGGATCTTCGCGGCCGGCTGGGGTGCCCAGCGCGCGGCGACCTACGGCATCGAGGAGGAGAAGCTCGGCGAGTTCTACGCCCAGCGGACCATCCTCAAGCGCGAGGTGCTGCCGGAGCACGTGGCGAACGCGGTGTTCGCGCTGACCGGCGGGGAGCTGACGCACACCACCGGGCTGCACGTCCCGGTCGACGCCGGCGTGGCCGCCGCGTTCCTGCGATGAGCACGCACGTCATGAGCGGGACTCCGGCGAGCGGGGCCGTGAACTCGTACGTGGCGGTCGACCTGGGTGCCTCCAGCGGGCGTGTCATGGTCGGCCGCGCGGGGCGGGACTCGCTGGAGCTGGTCGAGGCGCACCGGTTCCCGAACCGGCCGGTGCGGACGCCTGAGGGGCTGCGCTGGGACGTGCTGTCGCTGTATGCGGGCGTACTCGACGGGCTGCGGGCGGCCGGTGCCCTCAGCAGTGGACGGATCGACTCCGTGGGCATCGACAGCTGGGCCGTCGACTACGGGCTGCTGGACGCCGACGGTGCCCTGCTGGGCAATCCGGTGCACTACCGGGACGCCCGGACCGACGGTGTCGCGGAGAAGGTGTGGACGACCGTGCCCGCCGCATGGTTGTACGCGGCGACCGGGTTGCAGTACGCGCCGTTCAACACGCTGTACCAGTTGGTCGCCGCCCGGTCGTCCGCACAGTTCGCCCATGCCGAGCGGTTGTTGCTCATCCCCGACCTGCTGACGTACTGGCTGACCGGGGAGCCGGGCACCGAGCTGACCAACGCCTCCACCACCCAGCTGATCGACCCCCGGACCCGTGACTGGTCGCGGGACGTCGCGGACCGGCTCGGCATCGACCTCGGCCTGTTCGCACCGCTGCGGCGGCCCGGTGATCCGGCCGGCCTGCTGCGGCCCGAGGCGCTCCAGGCCACGGGGCTCCCCGGCCCGGTCCCGGTGACGACGGTCGGCTCGCACGACACCGCCTCGGCGGTGGCGGCCGTGCCGGCGACCGGGGAACGGTTCGCGTACATCTGCACCGGCACCTGGTCGCTGGCGGGCCTGGAGCTTCAGGCCCCGGTGCTGACCGAGGCGAGCCGGGCGGCCAACTTCACCAATGAGCTGGGGCTCGACGACACGGTCCGTTACCTCCGGAACATCATGGGACTGTGGCTGCTCCAGGAGTGCGTGCGGGAGTGGGGGGACCCGGATCTCGGTGAACTGCTGCGGGAGGCCGCGACGGTGCCCGCGCTGCGGTCGGTGGTGGACGCCGGGGACGCGGCGTTCCTCGCTCCGGGCCGGATGCCCGAGCGGATCGCGGAGGCGTGCCGGGAGTCGGGGCAGCCCGTCCCGGCGACACCGGCCGAGATCACCCGCTGCATCCTGGACTCGCTGGCCCTCGCCCACCGGCGGGCCGTCGCCGAGGCCCAGGCGCTGGCCGACCACCCCGTCGACGTCGTCCACATCGTGGGCGGCGGCACCCGCAACGCCCTGCTCTGCCAACTCACGGCCGACGCCTGCGGGCTGCCGGTGGTGGCCGGACCGGCGGAGGCGGCCGCCCTGGGCAACGTCCTCGTCCAGGCCCGCACCCACGGCCTGGTCGGCGACCGGGCCTCGATGCGGCGACTCCTCGCCCGCACCCAGCCGCTGGCGCAGTACGAGCCGCAGGGCGACCCGGCGGCCTGGCGCGCGGCGGAGGACCGGCTCACCTGCAGGTGAGCCGGTCCTCCGCCGGCGGGAGCTCCCCCGGCAGGGCTCCCCCAGCGAGGCTCCCCCGACGGGAACTCCTCCGGCGACGATCGGTGCGCGGCTCAGCCGCCTCGCGGCGGCCCCGTGTCCGCCGATCGTCACGCGGGGCCTCTCGCCCTTCGCGTTCGCACGTCGTACTCTGCACTCATCCGATGATCGACTCTCAAGGAGCCGCGATGCGTGTCGCTCTGTTCCTGACCTGTGTCAACGACACGCTCTATCCGGACACCGGCCGCGCCGTGGTGAAACTGCTGACCAGGATGGGTGTCGACGTCGACTTCCCGATGGGTCAGACCTGCTGCGGGCAGGCGCACTACAACACCGGGTACCGACGGGATGCCGAGCCGCTGGCCCGGCAGTTCTCCGATGTATTCCGGGAGTACGAGGCGATCGTGACACCGTCCGGCTCGTGCGGGGCGATGGTGCGGGAGCTGTATCCGCGCATGGGTGAGCGGGCCCGGGCCGAGGGGCGCGGGGACGGTCTGGCGCGGACGCTGGCGCCGGTCGTGCCGAAGACGTACGAGCTGACCGAGTTCCTGGTGGACGTGCTGGGCGTGACGGACGTCGGCGCGTACTACCCGCACAAGGTGACCTACCACCCGACCTGCCACGGGCTGCGGAGCCTCGGTCTCGGCGAGCGGCCCCGGCGGCTGCTGCAGGCCGTCAAGGGGCTGGAACTGGTGGAGTTGCCCGGCGCGGACGAGTGCTGCGGCTTCGGCGGCACGTTCGCCGTGAAGAACTCCGATGTCTCGGCGGCGATGGGCGCGGACAAGGTGCGCAACGCCGAGTCGACGGGCGCGGAGGTGCTGTGCGCGGCCGACAACTCGTGCCTGATGCACCTCGGCGGCACGATGACCCGGCTGCGGACGGACCTGCGGCCCGTCCACATCGCGGAGATCCTGGCGAGCACGGAAGAGGAGCCGCTGGTATGAGCGGGACGTATCTCGGGATGCCGGCGTTCCCGAAGGCGGCGCACGAGGCCGTGCGCGACGAGACCCTGCGCGGGAATCTGCGCCACGCCACCCACACCATCCGCGCCAAACGCGCCAACGCGGTCGCGGAGGTGTCCGACTGGGCCGCGCTCCGCGAGGCGGGCAAACAGATCAAGGACCATACGCTCCGTCATCTCGACCGCTATCTGGTCCAGTTGGAGGAGTCGGTCACGGCGGCGGGCGGCACGGTCCACTGGGCCGCCGACGCGGACGAGGCCAACCGGATCGTCACGTATCTCGTCAAGGCGACCGGCGAGAGCGAGGTCGTCAAGGTCAAGTCGATGGCCACGCAGGAGATCGGGCTGAACGAGGCGCTTCAGGCCGAGGGCATCCACGCCTACGAGACCGATCTCGCCGAACTCATCGTGCAGTTGGGCAAGGACCGGCCCTCGCACATCCTGGTCCCGGCGATCCACCGCAACCGGGGCGAGATCCGGGACATCTTCACGCGCGAGATGAGCAAGTGGGGCCGCCCGGCCCCCGAGGGTCTGACCGACACGCCCGCCGAGCTGGCGGAGGCGGCGCGGCTGCATCTGCGGGAGAAGTTCCTGCGGGCCAAGGTCGGTGTCTCCGGCGCCAACTTCATGGTCGCGGAGACGGGCACGCTGGTGGTCGTGGAGTCCGAGGGCAACGGCCGGATGTGCCTCACCCTCCCCGAGACGCTGATCTCGGTCGTCGGCATCGAGAAGATCGTGCCGACCTGGCGGGACCTGGAGGTGTTCCTGCAGACCCTGCCCCGCTCCTCCACCGCCGAGCGCATGAACCCGTACACCTCCACCTGGACGGGCACCACCGACGAGGACGGCCCGGGGACCTTCCACCTGGTCCTCATCGACAACGGCCGCACCGACACGCTCGCCGACGAGGTCGGCCGGCAGGCCCTGCGCTGCATCCGCTGCTCGGCCTGTCTCAACGTCTGCCCGGTGTACGAGCGGGCGGGCGGCCATGCCTACGGTTCGGTGTACCCGGGCCCGATCGGCGCCATCCTCAGCCCTCAACTGAGGGGCATCGGAAGCGAGATCGACTCCTCCCTGCCGTACGCCTCGTCGTTGTGCGGCGCCTGCTACGAGGTGTGTCCGGTCGCCATCGACATCCCCGAGGTGCTGGTGCACCTGCGGGAACGGGTGACGCAGGGCGGCCCGGTGACGGAAGGGGGCAACAAGGTCGTGCTCAAGCCCGCGAAGGGGCACGCGGCCGAGCGGGCGGCGATGCGCGCGGCCCGGTGGGCGTTCAGCCACCCCGGCGCGCTGCGCACCGGGCAGCGGCTCGCGTCCCGCACGCGCCGCTTCCACCCCCGTACGCTGCCGGGCCCCGGCAGGGCCTGGAGTGGCAGCCGGGACCTTCCCGCGCTGCCCGCCGAGCCGTTCCGGGACTGGTGGCAGCGCACGAACGGTGGAAAGGACACGGGCAAGTGAGCAGCAGGGAACTGATCCTGGGCCGGGTGCGACGCGCCCTCGCCGACGTGCGCGGGGACGACACTCCGTACGAGCGGGCCGTGCGGCGGGACTATCTCCGGGAGCACGGCGGGCTGAGCGCCGACGAGACGGTGGAGTTGCTGGCGGAGAACCTGGCGGACTACCGGGCGCTCGTGCACCGCACCGACGCGGACGGACTCGCGGAGGTGATCGCAGGGCTGTTGCGCGCGCACGGCTCCACGTCGGTGCTGGTGCCGTCGGGCCTGCGCGAGGACTGGCTGTCGGCGACCGATCTTGCGAGGGTGCCGGACCGGGGCGAGAGCACCGCGCACGAGTTGGACCGGGTCGACAGTGTCGTCACGGCCTGCGCCCTCGCGATCGCCGAGACCGGCACGATCGTGCTGGACGGCTCCCCCGACCAGGGCCGCCGCCGGATCACGCTCGTGCCCGACCATCACATCTGCGTCGTCCGTGTACCGGACCAGGTCGTGTCGTCGGTGCCGCAGGCGCTCGAACTCCTGGACCCGGCCCGCCCGTTGACGTGGATCTCGGGCCCGTCCGCCACCAGCGACATCGAACTGGACCGGGTGGAGGGCGTGCACGGCCCGCGCACCCTGGAGGTGGTTCTGGTGACCGGGGGTGGAGGCCGGGACTAGGGCCTCCCGGCCAGCGCCTCGGCGGCCACCCTGAGGTCGGACACCAGTCCCGCGTAGGCGGCGTCGCGGTCGTCGGCGCGGAGTACGGCGGAAGGGTGCAGGGTGGCGACCGCGTACGGCCCCGGCGATCCGTCCGTGGGCAGGGGCAGCAGTGTGCCGCGGTCCTTGGTGACCCGGAAGGAGCCGCCGAGCAGTGCCCCTGCCGGCGGTGGCGCCGAGGGCCACCACGATCTCGGGCCGGACGAGGCGGAGTTCGGCGAGCAGCCAGGGGCGGCAGGCGGCGACCTCGCGCAGGTCGGGGCCTTGTGGATCCGGCGTCTGCCGCCGCCCGGGGGCCGGGTGAACTTGAAGTGCTTGACCGCGTTGGTCACATAGGCCGTGTCCCAGTCGATCCCGGCCTCGTCGAGGGCGCGCCGCAGCAGCCGCCCGGCGGGGCCGACGAAGGGCTCGCCCTGCCGGTCCTCCTGGTCCCCCGGCTGCTCACCGACGAGCAGGAGCCGGGCGGACCCGTCCCCCTTGCCGAAGACGGTCTGCGTGGCGTCCTCGTACAGGGGACAGGGACAGCCCCGGCACTCGGCTGCGGCCCGGCGGTGGGCGGGGAGCCCGCCGCGACTCGGGAGGAACGGTTCGGCGTCGTAGGCCCGCGGGTCCGGTGAGCGGGCCTTCGTGGGGCTCGCGTGCTCGATGGGGCTCATCCGGGGCACCTCCTCGGGTGGAACCGGGAACCCCGAGTACCCCTCCCGCCGTCGCGATGCACGGGCACCGGCTCCCGTGGGGCACCCAGGGACGAATGGCCGCCTTTCTCGCGCTGACGTCCGCCGCGCTGAACGGCGGAGGACCCGACGGCCGGGCGGAACCGGCGGGGAACCGGCCCGGTGGCGCCCCCGCGACGGGGCCGGGGGGCGATCGCGGGGTGCCCGGGATCCGGGTCGGGGCGGCCCTGGAGGGGCTGGTCGCCTGCCTGGGGGTGGCGGTGCCGTACCTCGGGTCGGCCCAGGCCGGTGCGGGCGGCGGGGTGTGGCCGGTGGTCGCGGGGTGGGCGGCGGTGGTGGTCCGGTCGGCACCGGGCTGTGGCGGCGGGCCGGGCGGTTCCGGCGGCCGACGGCGGTGTGGGCGGCGGCGGCCGCGATCGGGGCGGGGGCCGCTCTCGCGTTGTTCCCCCACCTCTGGGCGGCCCAGCGGCAGGGTGCCCGTGGTGGTCGTCCTGGCCTCCCTGTATCCGGCCGTCCCACGGTCCTCGGCTGACCCTGCTCCACGAACGGGTGAACTTCCGGCAGACGGCCGGGTCCCTCGGAGCCGCGCTCGCGATCCTGCTGCTCACCTTGGGCTGATTCGATCACCCCAGCCGCAGGTAGGGGCCACGCAGGCCCTGCCGGAGCGGCTACGGACCGTGGCCGGCGCACCACTGAAACTTGGATCGTTCGTTTTCTTGAACTGTTCGTGTTTATGAGGGTAGGTTGGTCGCCATGACCGCATCCCAGCCCCCGAACACCGCCGAGGAGCTGCGCGGTGCCGGCCTGCGGGTGACGGCCGCGCGCGTGGCGCTGCTGGAGACCGTCCGGGACGGCGACCACCTCGGCGTCGAAGCGATCGCCGCGGGCGTGCGCGATCGCGTGGGCCACATCTCGCTCCAGGCCGTGTACGAGGCCCTGACCGCGCTCGCCGGCGCGGGGCTCGTACGCCGCCTCGAACCACCCGGCAGCCCGGCCCTGTACGAGGGGCGTGTCGGGGACAACCACCACCACCTCGTGTGCCGCAGTTGCGGTGTCGTGGTCGACGTCGACTGCGCGGTCGGGCACGCCCCGTGTCTGACCGCCTCCGACGACCGCGGCTTCGCGATCGACGAGGCCGAGGTCATCTACTGGGGCCTGTGCCCCCCATGTTCCGAAGCCAGCAGTTAGCACCGTGATCCACCAGTTCCGGAAGGACTCCCATGACTGAGAACCACGACGCGATCGTCACGGACGCGAAGCCCGAGGAGACGGGAGGCTGCCCGGTCGCCCACGGACGCGCCGCGCACCCGACCCAGGGCGGCGGGAACCGTCAGTGGTGGCCGGAGCGGCTCAACCTGAAGATCCTCGCCAAGGACCCGGTCGTCGCCAACCCGCTGGGTGAGTCGTTCGACTACGCCGAGGCGTTCAACAACCTCGACCTCGCGGCCGTGAAACAGGACATCGCGGAGGTGCTCACCACCTCGCAGGACTGGTGGCCCGCCGACTTCGGCAACTACGGCCCGCTGATGGTCCGTATGGCCTGGCACAGCGCCGGCACCTACCGCATCCACGACGGCCGCGGCGGTGGCGGTCGCGGCCAGCAGCGCTTCGCGCCGCTGAACAGCTGGCCGGACAACGGCAACCTGGACAAGGCCCGCCGTCTGCTGTGGCCGGTGAAGAAGAAGTACGGCCAGGCCATCTCCTGGGCCGACCTCATGATCCTCACCGGTAACGTCGCCCTGGAGCAGATGGGCTTCGAGACCTTCGGCTTCGCCGGCGGCCGCGCCGACGTGTGGGAGGCCGACGAGGACGTCTACTGGGGTCCCGAGACCACCTGGCTGGACGACCAGCGCTACACCGGCGACCGCGAGCTGGAGAACCCGCTCGGCGCCGTCCAGATGGGTCTGATCTACGTCAACCCGGAGGGCCCGAACGGCAACCCGGACCCGCTCGCCGCGGCCCGCGACATCCGTGAGACCTTCCGCCGCATGGCGATGAACGACGAGGAGACCGTCGCCCTCATCGCCGGTGGCCACACCTTCGGCAAGACCCACGGCGCCGGCCCCGCGGACAACGTGGGCGACGACCCCGAGGCCGCCTCCATGGAGCAGCAGGGCCTCGGCTGGAAGTCCACCTACGGCACGGGCAAGGGCGGCGACGCCATCACCTCCGGCCTGGAGGTCACCTGGACCACCAAGCCGACCCAGTGGAGCAACGACTTCTTCGACATCCTCTTCGGCTACGAGTGGGAGCTCACCCAGAGCCCCGCCGGCGCCAACCAGTGGGTGGCCAAGGACGCGCAGGCGATCATCCCCGACGCCCACAGCGACGCCAAGAAGCTGCCCACGATGCTCACCACCGACCTCTCGCTGCGCTTCGACCCGGTCTACGGCGAGATCTCCAAGCGCTTCCACGAGAACCCCGACCAGTTCGCGGACGCCTTCGCCCGCGCCTGGTTCAAGCTGACCCACCGTGACATGGGCCCGAAGTCGCTGTACCTCGGCCCGGAGGTCCCGGCGGAGACCCTGATCTGGCAGGACCCGCTGCCGGCGGCCGAGGGCGAGGTCATCGACGCCGCCGACATCGCGGCGCTCAAGAGCAAGCTGCTCGCCTCGGGTCTGTCGGTCTCGCAGCTGGTGTCCACCGCGTGGGCGTCGGCCTCCACCTTCCGCTCCAGCGACAAGCGCGGCGGCGCCAACGGTGCCCGGATCCGTCTGGAGCCCCAGCGCGGCTGGGAGGTCAACAACCCGGACGACCTGCGTCACGTCCTGAGCGTCCTGGAGGGCGTCCAGGCGGAGTTCAACTCCGGCTCCGGCGCCAAGAAGGTCTCCCTGGCCGACCTGATCGTCCTCGGCGGTGCCGCCGCGGTCGAGAAGGCCGCCAAGGACGCCGGCTACGCGGTCGAGGTGCCCTTCACCCCGGGCCGGGTGGACGCGACCGAGGAGCACACGGACGCCGAGTCGTTCGCGGCGCTGGAGCCTGCGGCCGACGGTTTCCGCAACTACCAGGGCAAGGGCAACCGCCTGCCCGCCGAGTACCTGCTGATCGACCGGGCGAACCTGCTCTCGCTGAGCGCCCCCGAACTGACGGTCCTCGTCGGCGGTCTGCGCGTCCTGGGCGCCAACCACGCCCAGTCCACGCACGGCGTCTTCACCGACACCCCGGGCGTGCTCACCAACGACTTCTTCGTCAACCTGCTCGACCTGGGCACGACCTGGAAGTCCACCTCCGCCGACCAGACCCTCTTCGAGGGCCGTGACGCGGACACCGGTGCGGTCAAGTGGACCGGCACCCGTGCCGACCTGGTCTTCGGCTCCAACTCCGAGCTCCGTGCCCTCGCCGAGGTCTACGCGAGCGACGACGCCAAGGAGAAGTTCGTGAAGGACTTCGTCGCGGCCTGGGCCAAGGTCTCCGACCTGGACCGGTTCGACCTGGTCTGATCCTCCCGGGCCGATCGGCCCAGGTCCTCCGATCGACCTGGTCCGATCGGCCCGAGCACGCGGCCGGGCCGGCTCCTCACGGGGCCGGCCCGGTCGTTTCGTGTGCACGCCGGGGTGCCCTGCGGGGGCGGCTCCGGCTGACGGGCGGGCGTGCCGGTGTGCCGCTCGTGCTGTTCGCGCCGTTCCACTGCGGCTGCTGGGACACGCCCTCCGGGGTCGGCCCGGACGGCCGCGGCGACCCTCACCCCGGTCGGCCAGGCAGCCGCCCCGACCGCGTGGGGGCGATGACGAGTTCCTCGACGACCGTGCGCGCGGGGAGCGTGGCGCACAGCAGGACGGCGCGGGCCACGTCCTCCGGTCGCACCATGGCGGCCCGTCGCTCCGCGCTCGGTGGTTCCGGGCGGCTGTCCAGGACCGGGGTGTCGACCTCGCCCGGCAGGACACAGGTGGCCCGGACCAGGTCGTCGCGGTAGGTGTTGCGCAGATAGGCCATGAAGTTGCGCACGCCCGCCTTCGCCGCGCCGTACGGGGCTCCGCCGAGGGACGTGGGCCGTACGGCGGCGAGCGAGGAGATGGTGATGATCGAGCCGCCCCCGCGCTCCAGCATGTCCGGGAGGACGGCCCGGGTGAGCAGATAGACCGCGGTGAGGTTGACGTCGACCACGGCGTGCCACTCGTCCTCGCCGAGCCGGCGAACGTCACCGACCCGGCCGGCCGCGCCGGCGTTGTTGACCAGGACGTCCACGGGGCCGGCCGTGTCCCGGGTCCAGCGGATCAACTCCCGCACCTCGTCGGCGTCCTCGACGTGGGCCGGGCGGGCGAACGCCGTGCCCCCGGCGTCCGCGACGGCGGCGGCCACCTCGGCGAGGACATGGGGCCGGCGTCCGACGAGGACCACGGTCGCGCCCTCCTCGGCGAGCATCAGGGCGGTCGCCCTGCCGATGCCGGTGCCCGCCCCGGTGACCAGCGCGGTCCTCCCGTCGAGCGGTCCTGTGCGCCTCCGGTCCGGGTCTCCCATGTCCGTCCGCCCTCTCCGCCGTGAACTCACCGCCGCCGCAAGGCAGTTCACCGTGGACGGGTAGCGCCGGTCAACGGGTCGGCAGCCGGACGCCCAGCTCGGCCGCCGCCGACCGCAGCAGCGGCACCATGGCGACCAGGTCGTCCATGCTGCGGCGGAAGGCGGGTGCGGCGGTGGACAGGGCGGCGAACACGGTGCCGTCGGGGCGCAGGATCGGCACCGCCACGGCGCGCAGACCGGCGTGGTGCTCCTCGTCGGCCGTGGCGTAGCCGAGCTCGGCGGCACGGGCGACGTGGGCGCGCAGGACGTCGCGGTCGGTGACGCTGTTCGGTCCGTGCGGGGTGAGGTCGACGCGGGCCAGGAGGTCGGCGCGTACGTCGTCGGGGGCGAAGGCCATCAGGACCTTGCCCATCGAGGTGCAGTGCAGCGGACCGTGGCGTCCGGGGTCGCTGCGGACGCCGATCGGGAGGGGGCCGTCCACGTAGTGCACGTACAGGTGCCGGGTGCCGTCCAGGACGGACATCAGGGTGGCTTCCTCGGTCTGCCGGGTCACGCGCTGCATCACGGGCAGGGCGGTGCCGGCGAAGCCGTACACCTGACCGGCCTGCTGGCCGAGCTGGAAGAGTCTGAGTCCGGGCTTGTAGCGCTTGCCGTCGGCCTGGAACTCCACCAGGCCCTCACGGCAGAGGGAGTTGACCAGCCGGTGGGCCGTGCTGACGGGGACGCCGCTGGCGCGGGCCAGTGCGGACAGGGTGATGCCGTGCGGGTGCTCGCCCACCAGGACGAGCAGCCGGATCGCCCGTCCGACCACGTCCGCCGGTACCTCGCTGCCGCTCACAGCGGCAAATTACCACTGACCGGAAAGACCTTCCGCTCAGCGGGGCGCTCCGCCCTCCCGCTCGTGGCCGGCACCCCCTCGGTTGACAGCGGCCGTCCGTCGCGCCGACGATGCTTTCCATTGAGCAGACAGCGTTTCCACTCAGTGGGAAAAGAGGTCTTCGTGAGTCACCCCCTCTTCGACGTCACCGGCAAGGTCGCCCTGGTCACCGGGTCGAGCCGGGGCATCGGCCTCGCGCTGGCCGTGGGCCTGCTGGAGGCCGGCTGCACGGTCGTCCTCAACGGCCGGGACGCCGTCGCCCTGGAGACCACCCGCGCGGAGCTGGGCGACACGTTCGGGGAGGCGGTTCTCGCGGAGGCCTTCGACGTCACCGACCCCGCGGCGGTCGCCGCCGCCGTCACCCGCGTGGAGGAGCGGACCGGTCCCATCGACATCCTGGTCAACAACACCGGCGCCCAACGCCGAGCGCCCTTCCTCGACTTCACCGACGAGGACTGGCACGCCCTGCTCGCCACCAACCTCACCGGCGCCTTCCTCGTGGGCCGCGAGGTTGCCCGCCGGATGGTCCCCCGGGGCCACGGCAAGATCGTCAACATCTGCTCGCTGCAGAGCGAGGCGGTACGCCCCGGCATCGCGCCCTACGCGGCGACCAAGGGCGGCCTGAAGATGCTGACCAAGGGCATGTGCGCCGACCTCGGGCCGCACGGCATCCAGGTCAACGGCATCGGCCCCGGCTACTTCGACACCGAGCTGACCTCCGCGCTGGTCACCGACGAGGAGTTCAGCTCCTGGGTGCGCGGGCGGACGCCGGCCGGACGCTGGGGCAAGGTGGAGGATCTGGTCGGTGCCCTGCTGTTCCTCTCCTCCCCCGCTTCCGACTTCGTGAGCGGCCAGCTGCTGTACGTCGACGGCGGCATGCTGTCCGTCCTGTGACCCCGCCGACCCCCAAGGAGCCCCCATGCGCGCGTGTGTTGTCCACGGAGCCGGTGACCTCCGGGTCGAGGAGTGGCCGTACGAAGGTCCCGCGCCCGGCGAGATCGCGGTCGCCGTGGCGCTCGGCGGGATCTGCGGGTCCGATCTGCACTATTACCACCGGGGCCGGGTGGGCGACTTCGCGGTGAGCGAGCCCATGGTGCTCGGGCACGAGGTGGTCGGCCATGTCGCCGCGCTCGGGCCGGGGGTCGGGGGGCCGGACGCACCGGCGGTCGGCGCGCCGGTCGCGATCCATCCGGCCACCCCTTGCGGGGTCTGCCGCGAGTGCGCGCGGAGCGCCCGCAACGTCTGCGCCCACACCCGCTATCTGGGCAGCGCGGCCCACACCCCGCATGTGCAGGGCGGTTTCGCGCAGCGTCTCACCGTGCCGGCCGGCCAGGTCCGGCAGCTGCCTCCCGGGCTGGACCTGCGCCGTGCCGTGCTCGCCGAGCCGCTGGCGGTGGCACTGCACGCCGTGCGCCGGGCGGGCGACGTGCGGGGCAGGCGGGTCCTGGTGACGGGGGCCGGTCCGATCGGCTGTCTGGTCGTGGCGGCGCTGCGGCACGCGGGCGCCGCCGAGGTGGTCGCCTGCGATCTGCACGAGGAGCCGCTGCGGATCGCGACCGAGGTGGGCGCGAGCGCCACCGCACGGGCGGACCGGCCCGACGACCCGGGCTGGGCCGGGGTCTTCGACGTCGCCGTGGAGGCGTCCGGGGCGCCCACCGGGCTGCGCCGCTGTGTGGAGCGGGTGCGGCGCGGCGGCATCGTGGTCATGCTCGGGCTGCTGCCGCCCGGGGAGATCGGGCTGCTCGGCAATGTGGCGGTCACCCGTGAGCTGGAGCTTCGGGGTTCGTTCCGCTTCGACACCGAGTTCGACGAGGCCCTGTCCCTGTTGGCCCAGGGCCTCCCTGTCGATCCGGTCGTCACGCACACCTTCCCGTTGGAGCGGTCCGTCGCCGCCTTCGAGACCGCGCGGGACCGTACGGTCTCCTCCAAGGTGCTGCTGGATCTGTCCGACCGGGCGTGAGCGGGCGTCAGACCTCGGTGAAGGTCCACAGCAGGTTGGTGCTGTTGCCCCAGGTCCACTGTTTGGCGAGCGAGCCGGAGGGGACGTTCCCGCCGCCGTCGAGGACGAGTTTCGTGGTGCGGTTGGTGAGGGAGTGACGGCCGTCGCCCCGGTGGGTGATCAACCATTGCTGGTCGGTGCCGCCGTGCCAGGCCGCCTGCTTCACCGGAGCGCCGTCGCCGGTGGCGCCGCGGCCGTCGGCGACCAGGCCGTTGGCCCGGTTCACCAGCTTGTAGTAGCCGTCGCCGACGTACACGGCGTGCCACTGCAGGCCGGTGGAGCCGTCCCACGTCCCCTGCTTCAGGTCGGCGCCGGCGGGGACGTCTCCCCCGCCGTCCAGGACGAGTCCGTTGGTGACGTTGGCGATCCGGAACCAGGCGGACGGGGCGAGCATCACCATCAGCGAGGTGATCCGGTTCCGGACCCGTGCGGTGTCCTCGGTGAACGTCCACGACCTGCCGGTGAAGTCGTCGCCGGCGTAACCGACCAGCTCGTGGCCCGGGGCGAGCTTCAGAGAGGAGAGGGTGCCCGGCGCGAGGCCGGCCAGGCCGAGCTGTTCGGCCGTGTGCTCGCCGAGGGCCAGGACGGCGCTGTCACCGCGGTAGCGGCTGTCCTCGAAGACCAGGGCGCCGGTGGCGGGCCGGAGGACCGGGATCCGGCCGGAGAAGCGGAACTTGAGGACGTAGGCGGGGGCCTCGAAGGGGGCCGTCGGGGGAAGGGTCACCTTCAGCCCGGTCGGTCCCTGGACCGGCGGGTCGAGGTCGATGTACGTACCGGCCGTGGCGTCGAGGAGGCGGACCGAGGCCAGCGAGTCCAGGTCGATCCGGTCCGAGCCGAGCGTCCTGAGCGTCAGCGAACCGCCGGGCCAGCCGAGGACCGTCGCGTACAGGACGGTGCCCGCCTTGTTCCGGGTGAAGCGGATGTCCTGCGGGGTGCCGGCGGTGGGCCGGGTGAAGGAGCCGCCGCCCATCTTGGTGGGCCCCTCGCCGTACGCGGTCCAGGCGCGGGTGCCGTAGATCGACTCGCCGAAGCGCTTCAGGTAGTCGCCGATGCCGAGCAGGAGGTCGCGCTGGCCCTGCGGAATGGTGCCGTCGGCCTGCGGAGCGATGTTGAGCAGCACGGTGCCGTTCTTGCTGACGCGGTCGACGAACGAGTGCAGCATCTGCGCGAGCGAGTAGTAGCCGATGCCCTCGGTGTAGCACCAGCTGGAGTCGGAGATGCTGTCGTCGGTCAGCCAGTAGGGCGCGGTGAGGTCGGCGGGGCCGCCGCGCTCGTAGTCGAAGACCGAACCGTGGCTGTTGAAGCCGTCCTTGTAGGTGGCGACGACCTCCTTGCCCCACTTGTCGGCCTGGTTGAAGTAGTACGACAGGAAGTTCAGCCGCTGGGTCTCGTCGATGTGGTCGAGCCGCCAGTCCTGCCACAGGATGTCGGGCCGGGACCGGTCGACGACCTCCTTGAGCTTGTCGTACCAGAGCTGGTTCTCCGCCTCCGGACTCAACTGCCCGTACAGCTTCTTGAGGCTCGGGTCGGACTGCGGGGGCGCGAACTCGAAGAAGCCGGTGTGGTTGTACGCGTGGTGCATGGCGACCAGGAGCTTCAGCTTCCTGGCGCGGATGGCGTCGGTGAAGAGCTTCAGCAGGTCCAGGCGCGGCCCCTTGGCCACGGAGTTCCACTCGTTGACCCGGCTGTCCCACATCGAGTAGCCGTCGTGGTGCTCGGCCACGGGCCCGGCGAACCGCGCGCCCGCGTCGACGAAGAGCCGGGCCCATTCGTCGGGGTCGAAGTTCCCGCCCGCCGACTTGAGCTTCGGCGCGAACTCCACATGACGGCCCGCGAGATCGTCGGCCCCGTCGATGAACTGGTGGTACGGCCAGTCGGCCGGGTCCCCGTACGTGGCGACGTGGTGCCGATGGGCCCGCTCGTCAGGGTTGTACATGTTGCGGGGATACCACTCGCTGTCGTACGCCGGGACGCTGAACACCCCCCAGTGGAAGTAGATGCCGAACTTGGCATCCCGGAACCACTCGGGGGCGGCGGGGTGCCGGTTCACGGACTCCCAGGTCGGGGTGTAGGCCCTCGGGGCGGTCGGTGCACCCCCGGCCGCGAACGCGTCGTCGGCCCCGGTGGCCGCGACGACGGCCGTGGCACCGGCCATCAACGTGCGCCTGCTGATCGATTGCGACATGACCACGAACCTCAGGCATGCGGACCATCACTGTCAACGGCCACGCAGTGATGAATAGCCATGCAGAACAATGTCATTTTTCGGTTTCGTGCCACTGAATACCGGTTGATCCGAGGTGAGACATCACATGTCTGTGACGGTGACGGCGTCGGCCGTTCTCGCCTGGGAACGAAGGTCGCCGCTCCGGCGGTCAGCGGTGGAGGGCGGGGCGTTCGACGAGTTCCACCTCCGTGCGGACGCCCTCGCTCTGGGCGCGCCCACCTGGACCCGCGGTGGCCCAGCCGCTGCTCCGCCTCCAGCAGCCGGAGCGCGGCGGCGGGATCCGGGGTGAGGGGCTTCTCACACAGCACGGGCAGGTCGTGGGCGAGGGCGGCGAGCACGTAGGGAGTCCTGCACGAACATGGCGTTCCTTCCTTTCGTGGACCGCCACGACGCCCGGGGCAGCGGCGCACCGGGTCTCGGCCTCCCCTCGGGAGCCCTGCTTCACGCCTGCGCGGAATATCGTTTCCCCCTCGCGACGATCACCGGTTAGGCTCCCCCGGCGCACGTCAGGCGTGTGCACATCAAGGTGGGGGCACGGGGGGACATGGTCGACGATTTCGCCGATTCCGGAGCGGGTTCAAGAGCGGATACGGAAACGGACTCCGCAGCGGATCCGGGGACGGGTGCGGGAGTCGATCCGGACACGGGACACGGGACGGAACCGGGTCCCGGGGCCGGTGCGCGACGCGGCCCGGCGAAGGAGATGAGTACGGGCGGCCAGGTGGTCTCGGCGGTGGCGACCGTCGGTGTGCTGCTGGGCGGGTTGTGGTTGCTGGGCGACCTCCTCGACACGACCCCCGAGACCGTGGGGCCGGCCGTCTGCTCGTCGTCGTCGGACGACCCCTCTCCGGCGGCACGGGGCAAGGTCTCCGGTGCACAGCTGTGCACCGCGCTGAACCGCGCCGACCTGCCGGAGCTCCTCGGGACGCCCACCGAGCAGGCGGTCATCGCCTCGGGCAGCGAGAACGAGTCCACCTGGTTCGACGGCACCAGGACCGTCACCCCCGAGGCGACCGTCGAACTCGACACGTACACCGTGGAGCTCTCGGCGTCGTACGAGGATCTTCCGGTCGCCGAGGCGGTCGGCTATCTGGGCTCCGGCGCCGAGACCAGGAAGGTGCTCGGGCACACGGCGGCCCTGTACTCGGGCCGGACCATCGGCATCTCGTTCCGTCTCGACGGCAGCGACCCGGAGTCCGCTCCCGGCGGCGTCGCCCGGCAGCTGCTGGTCGCGACCGACCCGAAGGACAGCGGCAGCACCTTCGAACTCGTCATCTACCGCCAGGACTCCCAGATTCCGGACGACGCGGCGCTGTTCCGTGTGGCCGAGAAGGTCCTGCCGACGCTCCCCGGCTGGAAGCCCGCGAACTGACGGGCCCTCGGAAGCGCGTGTGATAGCTTGCCGACGCCAGTCGAACCCGTGTGCGCGCACATAAGTACGCGTACGGGTCAGGGAATCCGGTGTGAATCCGGAGCTGACGCGCAGCGGTGAGGGTGACGGGCGGGACAACGGCCACTGGACGGCGGTCACGATCGCGGTCCGGGAAGGCGTCTCGTCCGGGTGACCCCGAGTCCGAAGACCTGCTGGCGGTCCCCGGCACCGAGGGGTGCCCGGGGAAGCACCGTACGACCGGGCTTCGCGCATGAGCCCTCGACGCCGAAGGAAGTCCCGTGCCGCTCGCACGCCCCGTCCGCCATGCCGTCCTGTTCCTGACCGCCGGTGCCCTGTTGCTGACCGGCTGCGGGGGCTCCGGTTCCACAGCGTCGTCGGACCGGGGTCCGGCCCCGGGCGGATCCGCCGGTCATCCGGTGACGCTCGACAACTGCGGGCGCGAGGTGCGGGTCGACAGCCCGCCCGAGCGTGCCGTCTCCCTCAACCAGGGCACGACCGAGATCCTGCTCTCCCTCGGGCTCGCCGACCGTGTGGTGGGCACCGCCACCTGGACCGATCCGCTGCCGAAGGGGCTGGAGAAGGCCAACGCGAAGGTGCCCCGGCTCGCCGATGACGCACCCTCCTTCGAGAAGGTCCTCGACGCCGAACCCGACCTCGTCGTCTCCTCGTTCGCCTCCACGCTCGGCAAGGGCGGGGTGGCGACCCGGGAGGAGTTCGAGAAGCTCGGCGTGCCCACGTATCTGTCGCCGTCGGACTGTGTGGGCAAGGACAACAGCGGGGACGGCGACGGCGTCCGCACCGAGCCGCTGACCATGGAGACGGTCTACGGCGAAGTCCGTGATCTGGCCCGGATCTTCGGGGTCGAGGAGCGCGGCGAGAAGCTGGTGGCCGAGCTGAGGTCCCGGGTCAGGAAGGCGACCGCCGGACTCGACGCGCGTGGGGTCACCGTCCTGTACTGGTTCGCCAACGACCAGTCGCCGTACCTCGCCGGGTGCTGCGGCGCCCCCGGGATCATCACCCGTGAACTGGACGCGAAGAACGTCTTCGACGACACCGACGAGGAGTGGCCCCAGGTCAACTGGGAGACCGTCGCCGACCGCGACCCGGACGTCCTGGTCATCGGGGACCTGGTCCGCAAGCAGCAGACGGCCGAGACGGCCGCGAAGAAGATCGAGTTCCTGGAGTCCGACCCGGTCACCCGGAACATGACGGCGGTGCGCGAGAAGCGGTACGTACGGCTGCCGGGCCAGGCCATGAACCCGACGATCCGCACCGTCGAGGGCGTGGAGAAGCTCGCGGCGGCACTGCGCGAGTACGGCCTCACGGGATGACGGCCCCGGAACCCGACACGAAACCGGTGGCCGACGAGGTGACCGGAGCGCCGACCCCCGCCAAGGCGCGTCGGACGGCTGCGGCGGGGGCCGTCGGTCGGGGGCTGTGGTGGGGGTCGGCGTGGTCGGCCGGGGGCGTGGTGCTGTGTCTGTCCGTCGCCCTCGCGATCACCATCGGGCCGGCCGACATCGGCGTGGTCGACGTCTGGTCCACGGTGGTGGCCCATCTCGGCTGGGGGCACACGGAGTTGACGCCCATCCGGGACGGCATCGTGTGGAACCTACGGCTGCCGCGCACCCTGCTGGCCGCCGTGTGCGGCGCCGGACTGGCCGTGTGCGGCGCGGTGATGCAGTCCCTGCTGCGCAACCCGCTCGCCGACCCCTTCGTGCTCGGTGTCTCCTCCGGCGCGTCGACCGGCGCGGTCGTGGTCGTGGTGCTCGGCGCGGGAGGCGGCGCGCTGTCGGTCTCCGGCGGCGCGTTCCTGGGCGCGGTGGCCTCGTTCGGCCTCGTGCTGCTGCTCAGCCACACCCTCGGCGGCACCACGGACCGGGTGGTGCTGGTCGGGGTCGCGGCCATGCAACTGTTCTCCGCGCTCACCTCCTTCATCGTGATGACCGCGGCCGACGCCGAGACCACCCGCGCGGTGCTGTTCTGGCTGCTCGGCTCGCTCAGCGGTGCCGACTGGACGGATGTGACGGTGTGCCTGGCGGTGCTGGTGGCGGTGCTCCTGGTCTGCCTGGGGCACACCCACGCGCTGGACGCGTTCGCGTTCGGGCAGGACGCGGCGGCCTCGCTCGGCGTCTCCGTGACCCGCGTCCGGCTCGTCCTGCTGTGCGCCACCGCCCTGCTCACGGCCGCCCTGGTCGCCTCGGCCGGGGCGATCGGCTTCGTCGGCCTGGTGCTGCCCCACGCCGCACGCGCGCTGACCGGCTCCGGCCACGGTCGGCTCCTGCCGGCCTCCGCCCTGGCCGGGGCCGTGTTCCTGGTGTGGGTCGACACCCTCGCCCGCACCGTCCTGGACCCGCAGGAGGTGCCGGTCGGGGTGGTGACGTCCCTCATCGGCGTCCCGGCGTTCGTCGCCATCATGTACCGGACCAGGAGCGCCCGATGACCGACACCGCCCCCAGCGCCTCCCCCGGGCTGCGCGCCGAGCGGGTGTCCCGGACCGCCGACGGCACACTGATCATGGACGGGGTCAGCGTGGCGCCCCGGCCCGGCACCGTCACCGGTCTGCTGGGCCCCAACGGCTCGGGCAAGTCCACCCTGCTGCGTCTGCTCGCCGGGGTCCTCGCGCCCGCCTCGGGGGTCGTCACCCTCGACGACCGTCCACTGGACCGGGTGGGCCGCCGCGCGGTCGCCCGCCGGATCGCCGTCGTGGCCCAACAGGCTGACACCCAGGTCGAGTTGACGGTCGAGGACGTCGTACGGCTGGGCCGTGTCCCGCACCGCCGAGCGTGGTCGCCCGCCTCACGGGCCGACGAGGAGACCGTCCGCACGGCCCTGGCCCGCACGGGTCTGGCCGACAAGGCCCGCCGGTCCTGGCACACCCTGTCGGGCGGTGAGCGCCAGCGGGTCCAGATCGCCCGCGCCCTCGCCCAGGAGCCGAGCGAACTCCTCCTGGACGAGCCCACCAACCACCTCGACATCCAGCACCAGCTCGCCCTGCTGACCCTGATCCGCGAACTCCGTCTGACCAGCGTCGTCGCCCTGCACGACCTGAACCTCGCCGCCATGTACTGCGACCGGCTCGTCGTGCTGCGGCAGGGCCGTGTGGTGGCCGCCGGGACCCCGCACGACGTCCTCACCGAGTCCCTGATCGCCGCCGTCTACGGCGTACGGGCCACCGTCACCGCCGCCGGCCCCGGCGAAGGACCCCACATCCGCTTCCTGGGCCCACTGCCCTAGGCAGTCGCTCTCCGACGAGCGGGGAGGACCGGCCGGGGCCCGCAGCCCGGATCGCTCAAGTCGCCCGCACGGGACGGTCCTTGCCCGGCTCGGCCGGCGCCTCGACGGGTCAGCGGGGTCCGACCACGGCCTCGCGCGCAGCCACGTCCGACGCCCGCCCCCACGACGATCGCCCTCATCGCCCCGCCTCATGGTCGACGGCGTTCCACGCCACCGGCGGACAAGAGGCTGGGCAGGCGCGCGACGGCGTGAAGTCGCCGCGCGCCGGCGCTCAGAGCGAGGCCCGCTCCACCGGGATCCACAGCTCCGCGTCGGCCCGCGCCGCGTCGGGCGAGAGCCTGGTCCGCAGGATCTCGGGACCCGGACGACTCCGGTACGGGTTGGACGGGAACCACTGGGTGAACACGTCCCGCCACAGATGCTGCAACGCCTGCGGGAAGGGCCCGGAGTTCTCGAAGACCGCCCACGTCCCGGCCGGGACGACGAGCTCGTCCATGTCCTCGGGGGCGGCGGCTCGCGTCACCGCTCCGTGGAAGTAGTCGAGTTCGGTGCCCTCGGCACGACTGGCGTCGAGGTTGTCACTGATCGCGACGATCCCCCTCGGCTCCTGGTCGGACAGGCTCTCGATCCGGTCGAGCGTCTCCTTGCCGAGGCCCCGGATGAAGTCGGCGATCGCCGGGTTCACCCCCTCGTGCACGAGCGGGACCCGGGCCTTCCTCCCGACCACCCGGAACTCCTCCTTCTCCATGACTCGGTATCGCATGCTGCTGCTCCCTTCGACGACGAGGCGGAAGGACATCCGGGGCTGCGACCGCAGGCTCGCACCGGTCCGCCGGGCCTCCCCGGGGCCGACGCCGTGCAGGGCGCGGAACGCCCGTGCGAACGCCTCCCCGGAGCCGTAGCCATAGCGCACCGCGATCTCCAGCAGCGTCCGCTCGTCGGCCAGCACCTCGGCACCGGCCACGGTCAGCCGCCGCCGTCGGATGTACTCCGACAGCGGCATGCCCGCGAGCGCCGAGAAGAGCCGCCGCAGGTGGTACTCCGACGTCACCGCGATCCGCGCCAGGTCCGCCACCTCGATCGACTGGTCGAGATGGCGTTCGATGTGCTCCATGGCCTGGTTGAGCCGCTCCAGCACCCCGGCCTCCTTCCTTTGACCACCACGCTAGGAAGAGGCCACCCCGCCCCACCCGACATCCTGTGCCCGCTCCGGTCGGGTGGGTCACCACGCACCGCACCGCGCGCCGACGCCTCCGAGGCTCCCCCGGCTGGTTCACCGGCGTGCAGTGCCACCCCGAGGGCACCGCCCACGAGGACACCGCGCGGCAGAGCCTGTTCGACGCCCCTCGTACGGGCAGCCGGGGACCGGGCGCTGACACCGTCGCGCGGGGGTGCGGGGCGGTGGACCGCACCGCACCCCCGCGCCGTCGTCAGCTGTCGCCGCCCTCCAGGTCGCCCTCCGTCTCCAGGTACACCTGGCGCAGCCGCTCCAGCACCGCCGGGTCGGGCTTCTCCCACATCCCGCGCGACTCCGCCTCCAGCAGCCGCTCGGCAATGCCGTGCAGGGCCCAGGGGTTGGCCTGCTGGAGGAACTCGCGGTTGGTCTCGTCCAGGACGTAGGTCTCGGTGAGCTTGTCGTACATCCAGTCGGCGATCACACCGGTGGTGGCGTCGTAGCCGAACAGGTAGTCGACGGTGGCGGCGAGTTCAAAGGCGCCCTTGTAGCCGTGGCGGCGCATCGCCTCGATCCACTTGGGGTTGACGACGCGGGCCCGGAAGACCCGGGAGGTCTCCTCCACCAGGGTGCGGGTGCGGACCGTCTCCGGGCGGGTGGAGTCGCCGATGTACGCCTCGGGGGCCGTGCCGCGCAGCGCGCGGACGGTGGCCACCATGCCGCCGTGGTACTGGAAGTAGTCGTCGGAGTCGGCGATGTCGTGCTCGCGGGTGTCCGTGTTCTTCGCGGCCACCTCGATCCGCTTGTACGCCGTCTCCATCTCCTCACGGGCCGGGCGGCCGTCGAGTTCCCGGCCGTAGGCGTAGCCGCCCCAGACCGTGTAGACCTCGGCGAGGTCGGCGTCGGTGCGCCAGTCCCGGGAGTCGATGAGCTGGAGCAGTCCGGCGCCGTACGTGCCGGGGCGGGAGCCGAAGATCCGGGTGGTGGCCCGGCGTTCGTCCCCGTGGGCAGCCAGGTCGGCCTGGACGTGGGCGCGGACGTGGTTGACCTCGGCCGGCTCGTCGAGCGACGCGGCCAGCCGTACGGCGTCGTCCAGCAGCCCGATGGTGTGCGGGAACGCGTCGCGGAAGAAACCCGAGATGCGCAGGGTGACATCGACCCGGGGACGGCCCAACTCCTCGGCCGGGACGGCCTCCAGTCCGGTCACCCGGCGCGAGGCGTCGTCCCAGACCGGGCGGACGCCGAGCAGGGCCAGCGCCTCCGCCACGTCGTCGCCGGCGGTACGCATCGCGCTCGTACCCCACAACGACAGCCCGACAGATGTGGGCCATTCGCCGTTGTCGGCGCGGTAGCGCTCCAGCAGGGAGTCGGCGAGGGCCTGGCCGGTCTCCCAGGCGAGGCGGGAGGGCACGGCCTTGGGGTCGACGGAGTAGAAGTTCCGGCCGGTCGGCAGGACGTTGACCAGGCCGCGGAGCGGGGAGCCCGAGGGGCCGGCCGGGACGAAGCCGCCGTTCAGGGCGTGCACGGTGTGGTGGAGTTCGGCGGTGGTGGCCGCCAGGCGCGGGACGACCTCGCGGGCGGCGAACTCCAGGATGGCCGTGACCTGTTCACCATGCTCGTCCGGTACGGAGTCGGCGTCCCAGCCCAGCTCCTCCATCCGCTCGACCAGGGCGCGGGCCTTCGCCTCCGCCTCGTCGGCGGTGGTGCGGGTCGCGGCGGACTCATCGAGGCCGAGTGCCTCGCGCAGACCGGGCAGCGCCTGGGTGCCGCCCCAGATCTGGCGGGCGCGCAGGATGGCGAGGACCAGGTTGACGCGGTCGGCACCGCCCGGCGGGGTGCCGAGGACGTGCAGGCCGTCGCGGATCTGGGCGTCCTTGACCTCGCACAGCCAGCCGTCGACGTGCAGCAGGAAGTCGTCGAAGCCGTCGTCCTCGGGGCGGTCGTTCAGGCCCAGGTCGTGGTCCAGTTTGGCGGCCTGGATGAGGGTCCAGATCTGGGCGCGGATCGCCGGGAGCTTCGCCGGGTCCATGGAGGAGATCTGGGCGTACTCGTCGAGGAGCTGCTCCAGGCGCGCGATGTCGCCGTAGGAGTCCGCGCGGGCCATCGGCGGCACGAGGTGGTCGACGAGCGTGGCGTGGACGCGGCGCTTGGCCTGGGTGCCCTCGCCCGGGTCGTTGACCAGGAAGGGGTAGACCAGAGGCAGGTCGCCGAGGGCGGCGTCCGGGCCGCAGGCCGCCGAGAGGCCCGCGTTCTTGCCGGGCAGCCACTCCAGGTTGCCGTGCTTGCCGAGGTGGATCATCGCGTCGGCGCCGAAACCGCCGTCGTCGGCGCGGGCGGCGATCCAGCGGTAGGCGGCGAGGTAGTGGTGGGACGGTGGGAGGTCCGGGTCGTGGTAGATCGCGATCGGGTTCTCGCCGAAGCCGCGCGGCGGCTGGATGAGAATCAGCAGATTGCCGAAGCGCAGGGCCGCGAGGACGATGTCGCCCTCGGGGTTGGCGCTGCGGTCGACGAACATCTCACCGGGCGCCGGCCCCCAGTGCTCCTCGACGGCCGTGCGCAGTTCCTCGGGGAGTTCGGCGTACCAGCGGCGGTAGTCGGCGGCCGGGATACGGACCGGGTTGCGGGCCAACTGCTCCTCGGTCAGCCAGTCCTGGTCGTGGCCGCCCGCCTCGATCAGCGCGCGGATCAGCTCGTCGCCGTCGCCGGAGGCCAGGCCCGGCACCTCGGCGTCGGTCCCGAAGTCGTAGCCCTCGTCACGCAGTCGGCGCAGCAGGGCGACGGCGCTGGCGGGGGTGTCCAGGCCGACCGCGTTGCCGATGCGGGAGTGCTTGGTCGGGTAGGCGGAGAGGACGAGCGCGAGGCGCTTGTCGGCGTTGGCGATGTGACGGAGTCGCGCGTGGCGTACGGCGATCCCGGCGACGCGGGCGGCGCGCTCAGGGTCGGCGACGTAGGCCGGGAGCCCGTCCTCGTCGATCTCCTTGAAGGAGAACGGCACGGTGATCAGCCGGCCGTCGAACTCGGGGACGGCGATCTGGCTGGCCGCGTCGAGCGGGGAGACGCCCTCGTCGTTCTCCTCCCAGGTGGCGCGCGATCCGGTCAGGCACAGGGCCTGGAGGATGGGCACGTCGAGGCCGGTCAGGGCGCCCGCGTCCCAGGACTCGTCGTCACCGCCGGCCGAGGCCTCGGCGGGCTTGGTGCCGCCCGCGGCGAGGACGGTGGTCACGATGGCGTCGGCGGCGCGGAGTTCCTCGATCAGCTCGGACTCGGGGGCGCGCAGGGAGGCCACGTAGAGCGGGAGCGCGCGGGCGCCCTTGTCCTCGATCGCCCCGCACAGGGCGTCCACGAAGGCGGTGTTGCCGCTCATGTGGTGGGCGCGGTAGTAGAGCACGGCGACGGTCGGGCCGTCGGCGGTGTCGCGGGCGGTGCGCTCCAGCGGGCCCCAGGAGGGGGCGGGCGCGGGCGCGTCGAAGCCGTGGCCGGTGAGCAGAACCGTGTCGGAGAGGAAGCGAGCCAGCTGCTCCAGGTTGGCGGGGCCGCCGTGGGCGAGGTAGGCGTGGGCCTCGGCGGCGATGCCGACGGGGACCGTGGAGGCGGCCATCAGCTGGGCGTCGGGCGCCTGTTCGCCGGTGAGGACGACGACCGGGCGGCCGTCGGCGAGGAGCAGGTCGAGGCCGTCCTGCCAGGCACGGATGCCTCCGAGCAGGCGGACGACGACGAGGCCGGTGCCGTCGAGGAGCGCCGGGAGGTCCTCCAGCGCGAGGCGGGAGGGGTTGGCGAAGCGGTAGGGGACCGGGCCGGCGGCCGCGCGGGCGCTGAGCAGGTCGGTGTCGGAGGTCGACAGGAGCAGGATGCGGGGCTGCGCGGAGCGCTCCCCGGACGATGGCTGCATGCGGCTGCTGGCCTTCCTCGGGGTCCGCGCCCCGGGCGGTGTCGGATCGAAGTCTCCCCGGCCCGGGCGGACCGAGCGGTACGGGGAAGGGAGTTCCTGACTCGCCCGCCCCTCCTGGGACGGACTCACAGTGGCGGGACCGCGCCGGACTCACACCGGGCTTCCTCCCCTAGGGAATGTGACGACAGACCCTAGCGCCGTGGGTGGCGTCGATGGATCGGATGATCCACCGATCAGCATAGTAAGGGTCGCCTCAAAAGGGCGGAGGATACGTCCGTTGTGCCGGTGGGTATGCTCGCCGCCATGTCCACGCCTCCCCTGCGTTCATCGTCCCAGGCCACAGCGGTCACACGGGACCGTGGCGACGCCTGCCCGGGGACGCTGCGGCTGCATACGGCGGACGACGGGGCGCTGGCACGGGTCCGGGTGCCCGGCGGTGTCCTGGACGTCCGCCAGGCCGAGGCGCTCGCGGACGCGTCGCGACGGCTCGGCGACGGTGATCTTCACCTCACTTCCCGCGGCAACGTCCAGTTGCGTGGGCTGGCCGACGGCTGCGGAGGCGAGCTGGCCGAGTCGCTGGACGCGGCCGGGCTGTTGCCGTCCGCCGGGCACGAACGCGTGCGCAACATCGTCGCCTCGCCCCTGTCCGGTCTCGACGAACGCGGTCTGCGCGACGTACGGCCCTGGCTGTCCGCCCTCGACACCGCGTTGTGCGCGAGCGAGGCGGCACGGGGGCTGTCGGGCCGGTTCCTGTTCGCGCTCGACGACGGGCGGGGCGATGTGACCGCGCTCGACGCCGACGTGACCGTCCGGGCGGCCGAGGACGGTGGCGCGCTGCTGAGCCTGGGGACGGCCGGCGAGAGCCTGGCGCTCCCCGGGGAGGACGCGGCCCGTGCCGCGCTGACCGCCGCCGAGGCTTTCCTGGAGGCGGCGCGGGAGAGCGGAGCCCGGGTCTGGCGTGTGACCGAACTCCCCTTCCAGGACGGGCTGCTCGGCCGGGTCCGGGACCGGCTGGCCGCCGTCGGCGTCGACTCCGTGAGCCGGGTGCGAGACGAGAGCGGGACGACCACGGCCGCGGCCGAGGGCGGCCCGGTCCCGGGAGCCGTCGGCGACGCCCTCAGCGTGCACGTCCCCCTCGGACGCCTCACCCCTCTCCAGTGGCGGGAGTTGACCGCTCTCGCGGCCGCGACACCGTCCCGCGAACTGCGGCTGACGCCGTGGCGCGGGGTCGTCGTACCCGTACCGGGGCTGCGCGAGGAGCAGGCGGCCGACGCGCTCGCCCGGCTCTCGGTCACCGGCCTCGTCACCGATCCGGCCTCCCCCTGGCTGCGTGTCGGCGCCTGCATCGGACGGCCCGGCTGCGCGAAGTCCCTGGCGGACGTACGGGCGGACGCCACCGAGAGCCTGGCAGCGGCAGGACGCGCGGGGCTCCCCCTGTACTGGTCCGGCTGCGAGCGCCGCTGCGGCCACCCGCGGGGCGAGCGGATCGACGTGGTGGCGGTGGAGGGCGGCGGCTACGCGCTCTCCCGCACCGCCCCCGGCCGAAGCCCGCGCACCGCCGCCATGGCGGACCCGTCCCGACTCGCCGCCGCCCTGGGGGAGCTCACCCCCTAGAACACCGAAAGGCCGCGCGACACAGACCCGACGACGCGCACGACACGCACAACCCGCACAACCCGCACGAACGACCCCCGTACGACGACCGAGAGCAGCGAGAAGACCACCGTGACCACCTACGACTACGAGAAGGACGGCCCGGCGATCTACCGGCAGTCCTTCGCCACCATCCGCGCGGAGGCGGACCTCGCGGCCCTGCCCGCCGATGTCAGCCAGGTCGCGGTCCGGATGATCCACGCCTGCGGAATGGTCGACCTCGTACGGGACTTGGTGTACACGCCCGACGTGGTGGCCCGCGCCCGTGAGGCCCTGCGAGCCGGGGCGCCCATCTTCACCGACGTGCAGATGGTGGCCAGCGGGGTGACCCGCAAGCGGCTGCCCGCCGACAACGACGTGCTGTGCACGCTCTCCGACCCGGCGGTCCCCGAGCTGGCGGCGAAGCTGGGCACCACGCGCAGCGCCGCCGCGCTGGAGCTGTGGCGGGACCGGCTGGAGGGCTCGGTCGTGGCCGTCGGCAACGCGCCCACCGCGCTGTTCCGGCTGCTGGAGATGATCGACGAGGGCGCGCCCCGGCCCGCCGCCGTCATCGGGGTGCCCGTCGGGTTCGTCGGCGCGGCCGAGTCCAAGGACGCGCTGGCCGAGCACCCCTCGGGCCTGGAACACCTCGTCGTACGCGGCCGTCGTGGCGGGAGCGCCATCGCCGCCGCCGCGCTCAACGCGATCGCGAGTGAGGAAGAGTGAGCGGCGAGACAGTGCGCGGCAAGCTGTACGGGGTGGGGCTCGGCCCCGGTGACCCGTCCCTGATGACCGTCCGGGCCGTCGAGGTCATCTCCGAGGCGGACGTGATCGCGTATCACTGCGCCCGGCACGGCCGTTCCATCGCCCGCTCGATCGCGGCGCGGCACATCCGCGCCGACCACATCGAGGAACGGCTGATGTATCCGCTGACGACGGAGACCACCGATCACCCGGGCGGCTACAAGGGCGCGATGGAGGACTTCTACGCGGAGGCCTCGGCCCTGCTGGCCGCGCATCTCGACGCCGGGCGCACGGTCGCGGTCCTCGCCGAGGGCGATCCGATGTTCTACGGCTCCTACATGCACATGCACAAGCGGCTGGTGGACCGCTACGACACCGAGGTGATCCCCGGTGTGACGTCCGTGTCGGCCGCCGCGGCCCGGCTCGGCACTCCGCTCGCCGAGGGCGAGGAGGTGCTGACGATCCTGCCGGGCACCCTGCCGGAGGAGGAGCTGACCGCGCGGCTCGCCGCGACGGACGTGGCCGTGGTGATGAAGCTGGGCCGGACCTTCACCAAGGTGCGCAGCGCGCTGGAGACTTCGGGGCGGCTCGGCGAGGCCCGTTATGTCGAGCGGGCGACCATGGCCGGGGAGCGGCTCGCCGAACTGGCGGACGTGGACCCGGAGTCGGTGCCGTACTTCTCGGTGGCCGTGCTGCCAAGCCAGGTCGACGTCGAGCGGCCCGAGGCCCGGGAGCGGGGCGAGGTCGTGGTGGTCGGGACCGGCCCTGCCGGTCCGCTGTGGCTGACGCCCGAGACGCGGGGCGCGCTCGCCGCCGCCGACGACCTCGTCGGTTACACCACCTATCTGGACCGGGTGCCGCGCCGGGCGGGTCAGGTGCGGCACGGCTCGGACAACCGGGTCGAGTCGGAGCGCGCCGAGTTCGCCCTCGACCTGGCCCGGCGCGGGCGGCGGGTCGCGGTCGTCTCCGGCGGTGACCCGGGGGTCTTCGCCATGGCGACCGCCGTGCTGGAGGTCGCCTCGCAGGAGGAGTACGCGGACGTGCCGGTGCGGGTGCTGCCGGGGGTGACCGCCGCGAACGCGGCCGCCGCCCGCGCGGGCGCCCCGCTCGGCCACGACTACGCCACGATCTCCCTGTCCGACCGGCTCAAGCCGTGGGAGGTCATCGCCGAGCGGTTGCGCGCGGCGGCCTCGGCGGACCTGGTGCTCGCCCTCTACAACCCCGGTTCGCACAGCCGTACCTGGCAGGTGGGCAAGGCGCGCGAGCTGCTGCTGGAGCACCGGGCGCCGGACACGCCGGTCGTCGTCGCCCGCGACGTGGGCGGCCCCGGCGAGCGGGTGCGGATCGTACGGCTGGCGGAGCTGGACCCGGCCGAGGTCGACATGCGCACGATCCTGCTGGTCGGCTCCTCGCAGACCCGGGCGGTCCGGCGCGGGGACGGCGAGGAGATCGTCTGGACGCCCCGCCGCTATCCGGAGGGATGAGCGGGGCGGGGCGCTGCCGCACGCGGCGGCGGGGTGGGCCGGCGCGCAGACACACGCGTGTCCGCGGGTCCCGGGGCCGAAAGGCCCCAGGCCCGCCGGTCGTGGAGCCGCCGCACGGTGACGCGTGTGCCGACCCGGCGGGGTCAGCGGCCGTCGGGGCGCTCTTCGGCCGGCCCTGCTCGGCGGGCGTCACGAAGCCCGTGGACCCAACGCGCCGCCGTCCCCGGGTCCGGCACCACGGGCACGTCCTCCGGCACGGGCGGTCGGCGCACCACGACCACGGGCAGCCCCGCCTCCCTCGCGGCCGTGAGCTTCGGCGCGGTCGCCGCTCCCCCGCTGTCCTTCGTGACCACGACATCGACGTGGTGGCGGCCGAGCAGGTCCCGCTCCCCCGCGAGGGTGAACGGGCCCCGGTCGAGCAGCACCTCCATCCGGGCCGGGTGCGGGGCCTCGGGCGCGTCGACGGAGCGTACGAGGAACCACAGGTCGTCCAGGGCGGCGAACGCGGCCAGGCCCATGCGCCCGGTGGTGAGGAAGACGCGCCGGCCGAGCGTGGGCAGCAGCCGCGCGGCCTCCGCCAGCGAGCCGACGTCGTGCCAGTCGTCGCCCGCGGTCGGCACCCAGCCGGGCCGGCGCAGCGCGAGCAGGGGAACATGGGTCATGGCGGCCGCCCGTGCCGCGTGGAAACTCATGGTCCCGGCGAAAGGATGGGTGGCGTCGATGAACGCGTCCACCCCGTGCTCGCGCAGCCAGGCGGCCAGCCCCTCGGCCCCGCCGAAGCCGCCGACGCGGACCTCGCCCGGGGGCAGCCGGGGGCTGGCGACGCGTCCCGCGAGGGAACTGGTCAGCCGGAGGCCAGGGGTGGCGTGCAGCAGTTCGGCCAGGCGGCGGGCCTCCGTGGTCCCGCCGAGTATCAGTACGTGCATGGGAGTCCGGGTCCGTTCATGAGCGGTGACGAAGTACGGGATGCCGGCGGGACCGGCGACGGGGCGCTGGGCGGTCGCGCGGCCCAACTCAAGCACACCGGTCTGCGGCACGGCTGGACGACCGGTGCCTGTGCGACGGCGGCCACGACGGCCGCGTACACCGCGCTGCTGACCGGCGACTTCCCGGACCCGGTGACCATCACCCTGCCGAAGGGCCAGACCCCGGCGTTCGCGCTCGCGGCCGAGGAGCTGACCGGCGACAGCGCGATGGCGGGGATCGTGAAGGACGCGGGCGACGACCCGGACGTCACACACGGCGCGCTGGTCCGGGCCACCGTGCGTCCGCTGCCCGCCGGGTCCGGGGTGGTCTTCCGGGCGGGCCCGGGGGTCGGCACGATCACTCGTCCGGGCCTGCCCCTGCCCGTCGGGGAACCGGCCGTGAACCCGGTGCCCCGGCAGATGATGCGGGACCACGTCGCCGAGGTCGCGGCCCGGCACGGGGGCACCGGCGACGTCGAGATCACCGTCTCCGTGGACAACGGCGCGGAGATCGCCCGGTCCACCTGGAACCCCCGTCTCGGCATCCTCGGCGGCCTGTCCATCCTCGGCACCACCGGGATCGTCGTCCCGTACTCCTGCTCGGCGTGGATCGACTCCATCCGGCGGGGCGTGGACGTGGCGCGGGCCGCCGGGCGCACGCATGTCGCCGGGTGCACGGGGTCCACGTCGGAGCGGACGGTCCTCGCCGAGTACGCGCTGCCGGAGGACGCGCTGCTGGACATGGGCGACTTCGCGGGGGCGGTCCTGAAGTACGTGCGCCGGCACCCGGTGGACCGGCTGACCATCTGCGGCGGGTTCGCGAAGCTCTCCAAGCTCGCCGCCGGGCATCTCGATCTGCACTCCGCCCGCTCCCAGGTCGACAAGGGGTTCCTCGCGGACCTCGCGCGGCGCGGCGGCGCGGACGAGGCGCTGGCCGCGGAGGTGGCCGGGGCCAACACCGGGCTGGCCGCGCTGCAGTTGTGCGCGGCGGCCGGGGTACCGCTGGGCGACCTGGTCGCGACGGCCGCGCGTGACGAGGCGCTGTCCGTCCTGCGGGGCGCGCCGGTCGCGGTCGACGTCATCTGCATCGACCGCGGGGGGACGGTGGTGGGGCGCAGCGGGGTGCGAGCTGGGTAGGGGTGGGTGGGGTGCGTTGTCGGCCGCGGGCCCGGTGGGGCTCCTCGCGCAGTTCCCCGCGCCCCTGAAAAGCCGGGGCTGCGCCCCAGCCTTTTCAGGCCCGCAGGGCCTGATCTCTTAGGGGCGCGGGGAACTGCGTGAGAAGCCCCACCGGAGCCGCAGCCGACAACGCGCCCCTCCCCGCCCCGCCCCTCAGCACTCGTGCCGATCCCGCCCCGGCGAGTACAGATGGCTGTCCCGGAACTGCCGCGCACCCAACGTTCGCCCGACCATGATCACAGCCGTGCGCAGCACACCCGCCTCCTTCACCCGCCCGGCGATCTCGTCCAACGTGCCCCGGATGATCACCTCTTCGGGCCGCGAGGCGTATGCGACGACCGCCGCGGGACAGTCCGCGCCGTAGTGCGGCAGCAGCTCCTCGACGACACGGTCCACGTACCGCGCGGCCAGGTGCAGCACGATCAGCGCCCCGCTGCGCCCGAGCGTGGCGAGGTCCTCGCCGTCCGGCATGGCCGTGGCACGCTGCGCGATCCGCGTGAGGATGACGGTCTGACCGACCGTCGGCACGGTCAGTTCCCGCTTCAGGGAGGCCGCCGCCGCGGCGAACGCGGGCACGCCCGGCACCACCTCGTAGGGCACACCGGCCGCGTCCAGCCGCCGCATCTGCTCGGCGACCGCGCTGAACACGGAGGGGTCCCCGGAGTGCAGCCGGGCCACGTCGTGGCCCTCCTCGTGCGCACGGACCAGTTCGGCGGTGATCTGGTCGAGGTCGAGCTGGGCCGTGTCCACGAGCCGCGCGTCCGGCGGGCATTCGGCCAGCAGTTCACGGGGGACGAGGCTGCCGGCGTACAGACAGATCTGGCAGGCGGCCAGCCGGCGCGCGCCGCGGACCGTGATCAGGTCGGCGGCACCAGGGCCGGCGCCGATGAAGTACACGGTCATCTGTCTGCCTCCGAAGCGGTGTGGACGGTGTCGCGGGGATCGAGGGGGGCGAAGGGTTTGCGTGCCGCCCACTGGGTCACCGGCATGGCCTGCCGCCACCCGGTGAAGCCGCCGACGGGCACGGCCTGCGCCACCGCGAGCCGTACCAGCTCCCCGCCGTGGCGGCGGTGGGCGTCGGCGAGCAGCGCCTCGGACTCCAGGGTCACGGTGTTGGCGACCAGCCGTCCCCCGGCGGGCAGCGCGGCCCAGCAGGCGTCGAGGAGGCCCGGCGCGGTGAGTCCGCCGCCGATGAACACGGCGTCCGGCGGCGGCAGTTCGGCCAGCGCGGCGGGCGCGGCACCGGTGACGACCCGCAGTGCGGGCACGCCGAGCCGGTCGGCGTTGCGGGTGATGCGTGCGGCTCGTACGGGGTCGCGTTCGACGGTGACGGCCCGGCAGGAGGGGTGGGTGCGCATCCACTCGATCGCGATCGAGCCGGATCCGCCGCCGACGTCCCAGAGCAGTTCGCCGGGGGCCGGGGCGAGCGCGGCCAGGGTGGCGGCGCGTACATACCGTTTGGTGAGCTGTCCGTCGTGCTCGTACGCCTCGTCCGGCAGGCCGGGGACGGCGCCGAGCCGGAGGCCGTCGGGGCTCCGACGGCATTCGACGGCGACGAGGTTGAGGGGGTCGCCGGGCGGGTGCGCGCGTACCGCCCAGTCGTCGGCGGTGCTCACCTCGCCCGTCCGTTCCTTCTCTCCGCCGAGCTGTTCCAGGACGCGCATCCGGCTCGGGCCGAAGCCGCGGTCCCGCAGCAGGGCGGCGACGTCGGCGGGCGTCGTGGCGTCCGCGCTCAGCACCAGCAGCCGGCGTCCGTCGTGCAGGGCGGCGGCGAGCCGGGCCGTGGGCCGTCCGACGAGCGTGACGACCTCGACGTCCTCCAGGGGCCAGCCGAGGCGGGCCGCCGCGTACGAGACGGAGGAGGGGTGGGGAAGGACGCGCAGCCGGTCACCGGCCTCCTCGGCGAGGGCGCGGCCGATCCCGTAGAACATGGGGTCCCCGCTGGCCAGGACGGCGATGCGGCGGCCGGTGTGTGCGGCGAGCAGGGCGGGGACGGCGGGGCGCAGGGGCGAGGGCCAGGCGATCCGCTCGCCCGCGCATTCCGGGGGCAGCAGGTCGAGCTGGCGTGGGCCCCCGAGCAGGACCTCGGCGTCGCGCAGGGCGGCCCGGGAGGCGTCCGGGAGGCCTCGCCAGCCGTCGGCGCCGAGCCCGACGACGGTGACGGCGTACGGCGGTCCTGGTCGTGCGGGGGTCACTGCGGGGTACCTCGGCGGTTCGTGGGCGGCTCTCGGGGACGACAGAGGCGCACTCTACTGGGCGGTGACCTGCGCGCCTCTGTCCGGGGGTTCGTCGGACACACCCCGTCGCGCCCGGTTCCTCAAGTGACCGGCGGGCACGGGCCCCCGCGGCGGGCGAGGAGCAGTGCCACGTCGTCGTTGCGCTCGCGGTCCAGGGCGCCGAGGAGCATGTCGCAGGTCTCCTCCAGAGGGAGTCCGGCGTCGTCCAGCAGCCCGAGCAGACGCTGCAGCCCTGCCCCGACGGGCGTCACGCGGCTCTCCACCAGACCGTCCGTGAACAGGACGAGCAGTGCCCCCTCGGCGAGCTCCCGCTCCTCGACGGTGAACGGCACGCCCCCCACTCCGAGCGGCACCCCGCCGGCGACGTCGAGGAGCTCGGCTCTCCCCTCCGGGGCGACCAGAACCGGCGGCAGGTGGCCGGCGCGGGAGAGTTCACACCGCCCGTGCCGGGGGTCGCAGACGACGTAGAGGCAGGTGGCCAGGGTGTCGGGGTCACCGAGGGAGGTGGCGAGGTCGTCGAGGTGGTGCAGCAGCTCGGCCGGCGGCAGGTCGAGCCGGGCGAGGGCTCGGGTGGCCGTACGGAGCTGGCCCATGATCGCCGCCGCGTGCACGCCCTTGCCCATCACGTCGCCGACGACGAGGCCGACCTTGCCGTCCTTGAGCGGCAGCACGTCGAACCAGTCCCCGCCCACCTCGCTGACGGCGGGCACATAGCGGGAGGCGACCTCGATGCCGCCGTGCTGCGGTGGCTGCTGGGACAGCAGGCTGCGCTGGAGGGTGAGCGCGATGTCGCGTTCGCGTCCGTACAGGCGCGCGTTGTCGATGCAGATGGCGGCGCGCGTGGCCAGCTCGGTGGCAAGGGTGAGGTCCTGGTCGTCGAAGGGCCGGGGCTCGGCTGTGCGGTACAGGCTGAGCGTGCCCAGGACCTCGCCACGCGCCATCAGCGGGGCCAGCAGACAGGAGTGGACACCGGCCCGCCGCAACGCCTGCGCCGCGTCCTCGTCCCGGGCGATGCGCCGGATCGCCGCGTCGTCCACGCGCTCCAGCAGGATCGGCCGCGCCTCGCGTACGCACTGGGTGACCAGCCGGGAGGGTCCGTAATGCGCGGGCTCCCCGACCGGGTCCGGGGCCTCGGTCGCGTCGGTGGGACGGTTCGCCTTGAGGGCGAGCGCCCAGAAGTCGAGGGAGCCGTCCGTGCGCGGTGCGGCCGTGCCGCCGGGGTTGACCACGGAGTCCAGTACGTCGACGGTCGCGAGGTCGGCGAGCTGGGGAACGGCCACCTCGGTGAGTTCCTGTGCCGTCCGACGCAGGTCGAGGGTGGTGCCGATGCGGACGCCGGCGTCGGCGATCACCGCCAGGCGTTCGCGGGCCTTCGCCACCTCGGCCGTCGCCCGCTGCCGCTCGGAGATGTCGATGATCGCCATCGCCAGGCCCAGGACCCGCCCGTTGGCGTCCTGGATGCGGTGGTACGACTCCGAGTACGCGTGTTCCTCGCCGTCCGCGGCTGTCCGGCCCACCGTCTGCTGGTCCAGCAGTGGTTCGCCGGTGCGCAGGACCCGCCGCATCCGTGACTCGATGGCCTCCACGTCGAGGGCGGGCAGCACCTCGCCGACGCGGCGGCCCAGCACGGCCTTCTCGGGGACGCCGTTGATGCGTTCCAGTGACGGGTTGACCCGCACCCACCGCAGATCGGTGTCGAAGACCGCGATGCCGACGGGCGACTGGCTGACCAGGATGTGGGAGAGGGCCAGGTCCCGCTCCACCTCGCGCACGGTGTCGGCATCGGTGCCCAGACCGAGGGCGTGGATGTCGCCCCGGGTATCGCGCAGCTGCATGGTGCGGAACTCCACCCGCCGGGTGGAGCCGTCCTTGTGCCGCACCGGGAAGACGCCGGCCCAGCGCGCGCCGGTGCGCACGCGGTCGAACAGGTCGTGCGCCAGGGACCGGTGCTCGGGGTCCACCAGCAGGGCGCCCGCGTCCTCTCCCAGCGCTTCCGCGGCGCTGAAGCCGAGCAGGGACTCGGCCTCCGGGCTCCACAGCACGATCCGGCCGTCACTGCCCAGGACGAGGGCCGCCACCCGCAGCACATCCAGCAGCCCACCCGGCGCGGCGGTGACGAGATCCTGCCCACCGCTCCCGCTCCGGGTCTCTTCCTCAGGCATACCGGGGCTCCTTCCGGCGGCAGCACAGGGTGCGCTCACCCCGTCCGCCGGGCTCCCTGTCAGTCATACCTCCCGGAACGGGAGACCGCACGCCCGCACGGACACGCCGGAACCGCCCCCACGGCAGACATCGCCCGTGAACCACCGTCCGCCGCGACCACGGCCGCGAGCCGGCCTTGTCCATGGCCACGGACCCTCCGCCGGGCGGGGCGCCGGGCGGCGCCTGTTCCGTCACGAGGCGGCCCTCGGCCCCCGTTCTCAGGCCGCCCGCCGCCGCCCCGCTCTCAGGCCGCCGCGGACGCCCCTCCGTCGTCAGGCCGGCCCTCGCCTATCCGTTGTCGGGCCGGTCGTCCTCCGGTTTCTTCTCCGGGGCTTCCTTCTTCTCCGGGACTTCGCAGGTGATCTCGTCGCGCGGGGTGTAGTGGGTGCGGAAGGGTTCCCGCTTCACCTCCTTGCCGGCGTCGTAGAAGACCCGCTCGACGGTGACGTCGAATCCTTCGAGCGGCGTCTGCGGGACACACTTCTCGTCGGTGCTGACCTTCTTCGCCGGCGGCTTCACGTCGGTCCGGGGGCCCTTCACCGACTTGATCTCGTCGTACTTCCGGGTGCCGAGGAACGTGACGGTCACCGAGGTGTCGGTGGACTCGGCCTGGATGTAGAGGGCCTTGCCGGAGTCGTTGGTGAACCTGAGGTCGAGGCTGCCCCAGGCGACCGTCGCCTCGCGACCCTCCGGGTAGCGCTCGATGTAGAAGGAGTGGGCGCCGTACTCCACCGGCTTGACCCCCGCGAAGAACATCGCGTTGAACATGGTCGTGGCCACGGCGGAGACACCGCCGCCGGCCGCCTTCCTGAACTGGTCGTCGAGGATCATGACGCCCTCGACGAAGCCGTTGGCCTCGGTGCGCTGCCCCACGGTGCGGTTGAAGCTCCAGGTCTCGTCGGGCCTGACGAGGGAGCCGTTGATGAGTTCGGCGGCCCGGCCGATGTTCTTCGTGCGGTACGGGGCCTTCTCGAAGTTCACAGTGAAGGACGACATCTTCTCCGTCAGGCCCAGCCGCGCCGCGTTCTCCCGGGTCACCTCCGGCTGGATCCGCCGTACGGCCACTTCCCCGGTACGGGCCGCGCCCGTCTCGGTGAGCAGCGGCAGCACGGCGCCGCTCAGCGCCTGGTCGGTGACCTCTGCGCCGGGCCGGGCGTCCTTCGCCGCCACGACCCGGTCACCGTCCAGCCCCAGTACGGCGTTCTCGGCCGTGGCGGTGACGCCGGCCAGGGGGCCCGCCACCGACGGGGCGGAGCGCAGGCCCTTGCCGTCGAGCTTCGGGACCAGCCTGCCGGAGTCGTCCGGCCGCATCGTCAGGTGGTCGCCCAGGACGGCGGGGGCGACCGTGAACCTGCTGTCGCCCGCGGTGAGGGTGACGGGCGCCGACATGGCGGGCCGTGCGAACTCGCGCACCGCCCGCCGCACCTCCGCCGCCTCCACCTTCGGCTCGGTCACACGTGCGGGCAGTGCCGTGGGCGGGTCCGCCGCGCCGACCGGGGCCGCCGCGCCGCGTACGAACGAGGCCCGCAGGGTGCCGACCGCGTCGTCCACGTCCAGTGCGTAGCCGCGGTGCGGAGCGACCTGCTCGATTCGGCCGTCCTCGAAGGTCACGGCCCCGTCGCGGGCCCGCTGGTCGAGGGTCTTCGCCAGCTTCCCGAGAGCGGCGTGGGCCTTGCCCTCGTCCAGGCGTACGACCGGTTCGATGTCGTCGCCCGAGCGGAAGAGGCCGCCGATCAGGCCGACCGGATCGTCGGCGGTGCGCGCCGCCCGGTCGACGGTCCGCTCGACGTCGAAGGCGAGTCCGGCCTGCCGTGGGTCGAGGGTCGCGTCGCGGTCGCCGACCTTCACGGGCAGCTGCCGGGAGCCGGCCGCCGTGAGACGGTCGTCCAGCTTGCGGATGGCTTCCGTGCGGGTGAGGCCTCCGATGTTCACCCCGCTCACGGTCGTACCCGCCTCGATCTCACCCCCCATGACGAGCAGGCCGGCCAGATACAGGCCGCCGACACCGACGGTCAGCGCACCGCCCGCCAGGGCGAGGGGCGGTACGGAGGCTATTCGAGGGCGCATGGGGCGCATGGGTCTCCCGGACCGGGGATCTGAGGGCGGCGGGCGGTGGCCTCGGCGGCACACCGCCACGGACGGGGCAAGCACCTCAAGCTACCCATAACGTGCGATCGGATCATATGTCGCAGATCACTCGCACTTTCCCTGGGCGCGGCCCAGGTCGCCCGCACTCCGCCGCGAAGACACATCACGGAGCGATAAACACCATTGCACTGATTGTCACTGCTTCGAGGTAAGCATCTCGTCTGCCTGGTGGCTACGGCCGATCCGGGAGCTAGGTTTTTCGCAGATGAACGGATTCGCCGTGATCCGTCCCGTTCGTTGCCCACCCCTCCCTGACTCCCGGTCGGCGCACCCGTGTGCGCCGGACGACCCGTCGCGCAAGGAGAAAGCCCCCGATGTCCGTCGACAGCGTCCCGGAAGCTCGGACCCCGCCCGACGCGCCGCGGCAGTCCCTGAGCACCGCCGCGGCCCGCAATCTCGCCACCACCACCAAGTCCGCTCCGCAGATGCAGGAGATCACCTCCCGCTGGTTGCTGCGGATGCTGCCCTGGGTGGAGGCCGGAGGCGGCACCTACCGGGTCAACCGACGGCTGCGCCACACCCTCGGCGACGGGCGCGTCGAGTTCGTCCAGGACGGCGCCACGGTTCGGGTGATCCCCCGGGAACTCGGTGAGCTGGCCCTTCTGCGCGGATTCGACGACACGGACGTCCTCACCGCACTCGCCGACCGCTGCGCACAGCGCGACTTCGCGGCGGGCGAAGTCCTCGCCGAGCGCGGCAGCCCCGCGGACCGGATCCAGCTGATCGCCCACGGCCGGATCAGCCGGACCTCCGAGGGCGAGTACGGCGAAGAGATCGCCGTCGAGATGCTCGCGGACGGCGACCACTTCGGGGAGAAGGCGCTGACGGACTCCGACGTCCGCCACGACAGCACGTTCACCGCCGAGACCTCGGGCACCCTCCTCACCCTCTCCCGCGCCGACTTCGCCGCCGTCCAGGACTCCGCGCCCCACCTCCGGGCCCACGTCGACACGTTCGCCTCCCGCGCGCGGCGGCGGCAGAACAAGCACGGTGAGGCCGAGATCGCGATGTCGGCCGGCCATGTCGGCGAGGCGGACCTGCCGGGCACCTTCGTCGACTACGAACTGGAGCCGCGCGAGTACGAACTCTCCGTCGCGCAGACGATTTTGCGCGTCCACACCCGGGTCGGCGACCTCTACAACGGTCCGATGGACCAGAGCGAGGAGCAACTACGGCTCACGGTCGAGGCCCTGAGGGAACGTCAGGAACACGAGCTGATCAACAACCGTGAGTTCGGGCTGCTCCACAACGCCGATTTCAAGCAGCGCATCCAGCCCCGCTCCGGTCCGCCGACCCCGGACGACATGGACAACCTGCTCTGCCGACGGCGCGGCACGAAGCTGTTCCTCGCCCACCCCAGGACGATCGCCGCCATCGGACGCGGCCTGAACGCCTGCGGTCTGCACCCCGACCACGTCGACCTCGGTGGGCAGTCCGTGCCCGCCTGGCGCGGAGTGCCCATCCTGCCCTGCGGCAAGATCCCGATCAGCAAGGAGCAGACCAGCTCCATCATCGCGATGCGTACGGGTGAGAAGAACCAGGGCGTCATCGGCCTGCGGCAGACCGGCCTCCCGGACGAGTACGAAGAGGGCCTCTCCGTGCGGTTCATGGGCATCAACGAGCAGGCGATCATCTCCTACCTCGTCAGCACCTACTTCTCCGCGGCGGTGCTGCTGCCCGACGCCCTCGGCGTGCTGGAGAACGTGCAGATCGCGGCCAGGCCGCGCTGAGTCCGGGTCCACGCCGGTCCACGCCCGTCCACGGTTCTGCGCCCGCCCCGCCCGCGTCATGCCGCTGTACACCCACACGCCCGTACGCCCATGGGCCCGTACGCCCGTCGCCCGCATGCCCTTACGCCAATACGCCCGCACGTCGGAGCACCCACCCCACCGCAGCAAGGAGCCGCCGATGCCCGACTCCGGGCCCCTCGGATCATCACCCCCTGAGCAGCGGCCGTCACCGCCCACAGCTGTGCCGGACGCCCCCGCCCCGGTGGTCACGGACCCTCCGGTCGCGCCGATCCCCTCCGGCTTTCTGGCATCACTGCACCCGCCGGTCACGCTTCCCTCCCCGCCACCGCCGACGCCGGTGTCTCCGCCCTCCCCGGCACCGTCGCCCGTGTCCCCGCCCTCCCCTGCTCCGGCGCCCACCGGCTCCGTACCGGAGGTGCCTGACACGACGGTGCCTGCCACGACGGCGGCCGACCCCGGTTCCGCCCTCCGGGCGGTCCTGCGGGGACCGACCGGGCCGGGCACGGCCTCGCTCGCCGTGGCCGGACGGTACGGCCCGCCCCTACCGCGTCCGCAGTCCCCGGCACCCACTCCGTCCGCCGATGGGCGCGCGGTCCCCGGCCTCTACCACCACCCCGTCCCGGAACCCGATCCCGCACGCGTCGAGGAGGTGAGCCGCCGGATCAAGCGCTGGGCCGAGGACGAGGTCAAGCTCTATCCCGAGGAGTGGGAGGGTCAGTTCGACGGCTTCTCCGTCGGCCGTTACATGGTCGGCTGCCATCCCGACGCCCCGACGGTCGATCACCTGATGCTCGCCACGCGGCTGATGGTCGCGGAGAACGCGGTGGACGACTGCTACTGCGAGGACCACGGCGGGTCGCCCGTCGGTCTCGGAGGGCGCCTCCTCCTCGCGCACACCGCGCTCGACCACTTCCACACCACCGCGGAGTACGCGCCGGCGTGGCATGAATCCCTCGCCTCGGACGCCCCGCGCCGGGCGTACGACAGCGCGATGGACTACTTCGTCCGCGCTGCCACGCCCTCCCAGGCCGACCGCTACCGGCACGACATGGCGCGGCTGCACATGGGCTACCTCGCCGAGGCCGCCTGGGCGCAGACCGGTCACGTTCCGGAGGTGTGGGAGTACCTGGCGATGCGCCAGTTCAACAACTTCCGCCCCTGCCCGACGATCACCGACGCCGTCGGCGGCTACGAACTGCCCGCGGACCTGCACGCCCGGCCGGACATGCAACGGGTCATCGCCCTGGCCGGCAACGCGACCACCATCGTCAACGACCTCTACTCGTACACCAAGGAACTCGACAGCCCGGGCCACCACCTGAACCTGCCGGTGGTGCTGGCGGAACGCGAGCGGCTCTCCGAGCGAGACGCCTATCTGAAGGCCGTCGAGGTCCACAACGAACTCCAGCACGCCTTCGAGGCCGCCGCGGCGGACCTCGCGCAGGCCTGCCCCGTGCCGACCGTGCTGCGTTTCCTCAAAGGCGTGGCCGCCTGGGTCGACGGCAACCACGACTGGCACCGCACCAATACCTACCGCTACAGCCTGCCCGATTTCTGGTAATGAGAAGAACGGATATGTCTATGACCACTGAAACGACCTCCACCCCTTCCTCCACCACCGCCACCGCCACGGCCACCGCGAAGATCCCGGCCCCGGCGACCCCGTACCAGCAGGACATCGCCCGCTACTGGAACAACGAGGCACGCCCCGTCAACCTCCGTCTCGGTGACGTGGACGGCCTCTACCACCACCACTACGGCATCGGCGCCGTCGACCACGCCGCGCTCGGCGACCCGGCGCACAGCGAGTACGAGAAGAAGCTCATCGCGGAGCTGCACCGGCTGGAGTCGGCCCAGGCGGAGTTCCTCATGGACCACCTCGGCACCGTCGGCCCCGACGACACCCTCGTGGACGCCGGCTGCGGGCGCGGCGGGTCCATGGTCATGGCCCACCGTCGCTTCGGCAGCAAGGTCGAGGGCGTCACGCTGTCGGCCACCCAGGCCGAATTCGGCAACAGGCGCGCGCGGGAACTGCGTATCGAGGACCACGTCCGTTCCCGTGTGTGCAACATGCTGGACACGCCCTTCGAGAAGGGCAGCATCGCGGCCTCGTGGAACAACGAGTCGACCATGTACGTCGACCTCCACGACCTGTTCGCCGAGCACTCCCGCATCCTGAGGCCCGGCGGGCGGTACGTGACCATCACCGGCTGCTGGAACCCCCGTTACGGCCAGCCGTCGAAGTGGGTCTCGCAGATCAACGCCCACTTCGAGTGCAACATCCACTCCCGCCGTGAGTACCTGCGCGCCATGGCCGACAACCGGCTGGTACCGCACACGATCATCGACCTCACCCCGGAGACGCTGCCCTACTGGGAGCTGCGGGCCACGTCCTCGCTGGTCACGGGGATCGAGGAGGCGTTCATCGAGTCCTACCGGGACGGCTCCTTCCAATACGTCCTGATCGCCGCCGACCGCGTATGACCCACCCTCGCGGGGCCGAACCCGTTTTCCCTACGGGCGGCCCCGCGAGGCGCAACGTCGTCGATGCGGCAACGTCGTCGATGCGGGGACGGACGGTGTCGATGCGGCGACGGCGTCCTTCGTTCCGGGTTCGTCGGTGAAGCACGCGGTGTGCCTCAGAAGGTGATGAGGACCTTGCCGAGGAGGCCGCCGGCCTCGAAGCGCTCGTGGGCGGTGCGGATGTCGTCGAGCGGGAAGCGGTCGGCGATCCGCAGCCGCAGCTCGTCGGTGTCGACGAGCCGGGCGAGCCTGGCGAGGTCGGTGGCGTTCTCCTGGACGTAACTCTTGCGGGCGCCCGGGACGTCGGGCAGGGGGTGATCGGCGATGGAGACGAAACGCCCTCCGGGGGCGAGGGCCGCGGCCACGTCCGCACCGGCGGTGTCGAGGACGGCCGCATACCGTCCGCGGGGCAGGTCCCGCGGACGGTGCCAGGCGCGCTCCGCGCCGAGCTCCACCGCGGCCGGCTCATGGCCGGGCCGGGAGACCAGGGCATCGACGTGAGCGCCGGCCGAGCGGGCGAGTTGGAGCGCCAGGCCGCCGACCGCCCCGGCGGCACCGACGACCAGAATGCGCTCGCCGGCGCTCAACTCCGTGGCCCGCAGGGCCTGCAAGGCGGTCGTGCCGGCCAGCGGGAGGGCCGCCGCGTCCGCCAACGGCACGCTGTCCGGTGCGGGTGCGAGCAGATGGCCGGGCAGGGCGACCAGCTCTGCCCAGGTGCCGCGGCCGGTGGCGATGTGCGCGGACATGGCGATCACGTGGGCGCCCACCTCGTGGGCAGGGTCGTTGCTCGCGACGACCCTGCCGGAGATGTCCCAGCCGAGCGTGGTCGGCAGCGGCGGGCCGACCTCCCAGGCGCGGGTCTTGCAGTCCACCGGGTTGAGGCTGCTGGCCGCGGTGCGGACAAGGACTTCACCGGCGGCCGGTTCGGGTGCGGCAACCTCGCGGAGGGCCAGGACGTCGGGACCGCCGTGGCGGTCGATCTGGACAGCGCGCATGGTCAGAGGGGACCTTCCAGGGGTGGGTTCGGGGATCAGACAGCGGTGCCCACCGGGGCATCGCCGGTGGGCTGCGCGGTCCTCGTCCGGGACAGGATCAGGTAGCTCAGGGCCAGGCCGGTCAGGCTGAGTACGGCCCCGGCCAGGCCGGTCCAGCGCAGCGCGCCGGCGGCGACGGCCCCGCCGAGCGCGTAGGCGGTCACCGCCTGCCCCGCAGTGCTCTGCGGCACCTGAAGATCCGCGCCGACCTCGGGCAACATGCCCGCGACCAGGTATTCCGACGTACCGACGACGATGACGCTCGCGCACAAGGCCGCGAGCGAGGCAGCGTTCCTACTCATGCCGGGAAAGCTAGAGTCTCACATCGGTGTGAGAGTCAAGCGGCGTCGCCCGCCCGAGACATCCATGAGGAGGATGACGTGCGGATCGGTGAACTGTCCCGCAGGACCGGCGTACACGAACGGCTGCTGCGCTACTACGAAGAACAGAACCTGCTCCGGCCCCAGCGGCGGCCCAGCGGCTACCGCGAATACAGCGAGGCGGACGTGGACACCGTGCGCCGCATCCGCAGCCTGCTCGCCGCCGGCCTGAACACCGCCACCATCGCGACCATCCTGCCCTGCCTGCGTGACGACGGCGAACGCCTGGTGCCGACCTGCTCCGACCTCCTCGCCGACCTGACCAAGGAACGCGAGCGGATCACCAAGGCCATCACCGATCTGCAGACCTCCCGCGCCGCACTCGACAGAGTCATCGCCGCGGCCCCCGCCGATGTCGCGGAACGCGCGACAAGCAGCGCGACAGCCCGCAGCACACGGGCATGACCGCCACCGGCCCCGAGTAGCGCTGCCACCGTCGGCGACGTCCCTACCCGCAAGTGCCGAGGAAGGCACAGCCGCGCGCGTTGCAGGAGCTTCCCGTCTGTTCCCGTGTTCCCGTGTTCCCGTATGACCAGGACCTGACCGATCCCGGATGCGGCCGCGAATCGGTCGGGGCCCGCGTGCCAGAATGGAGAAGTCCGTCCTCCGCCCCGGCTTCTTCGAGGTTCCTTTCGTGTCCCAGCCCGTCGGCCGTGTGCCCCAGCGCCGCAACGCGCGGTCCAACCGGGCCCGCATCCTGGCCACCGCGCGCCAGGAGCTGGGGCGGAATCCCGACATCACCCTGGAGGAGCTGGCGCGCGCCTCCGGTGTCGTGAGGCGCACGCTGTTCGGGCACTTCCCCGGACGGGCGGCGCTGCTCGACGCGCTGGCCGAGGAGGCCGCGGAGGCGCTTCAGGCCGCCGTCGCGGTCGAGGCGGGGGCGACGGAACCGGCGGATCGGGCGCTCGCGCACTTCTCGTTGTCGCTGTGGCCCGTGGGCGATCGCTATCGGATGCTCCTGGCGCTGGCTCGACGGGACCTCGGCATGGACCGGGTCGCCGGGATCCTGGAGCCCGCCCGGGTCAGGGTCACGGCCATCGTGGAGCGGGGGCAGCGGGACGGCGTCTTCCACTCCCACCTGCCGGCCCCGGTGCTGAGCGCCGGCCTGGAGGCGATGACGGTCGCCCTGCTGGAAGAGGTCAACACCGGGGCGCTGGAGGACGACGGCACCCGGGTGGCCGTCACCACGCTCATCGCGGCCGGCGTGCCGGAGAAGCAGGCGCGGGCCGTCGTCGACGAGGTGGCCGCCGAGGGCTGAAGCCGCCCGCACACATTTCGACGCGACCCCGACGCAAAGGCGCCGGGGTCTTTCCGCGTCCACCCTCGCTCGGCGCTCGCACCGGTCGGCTCCGGCTGACCGGCGGCCTGCTCGCTGTGGACGGGCCCTGATCAACCGAGTACGTCCCTGCCGTCGACAGCGGATTCAGCACTCTGGGCGGCTATATCACCCTTGTTCCCCGAACAGACATGCCATGTCTGACGAAACTGAAGGCGTACCTGTCAGAAACATTGACGTCATCACGCCCCAAATCTATCTTCTGCTCGAACTACCGCACATTGTTCGCAATTTCGAACGACGAAAGGGCTCGCTACAGCGATCGGCCAAGCGGACCGGCCAAGCCGGAGGAAGAGTTGAGGAGACCCGTGAGAACGCTGCTCGCCCTCCAGGACACCGCCGCCGCGGCCGCCCCGTCGGCCGGGCAGGCCACGCGGTACACGACGACCGCGTTCACCGATTCCGGTGAGTCGAACATGTACCTGTACGACTCACCGGAGGGCCCGGGCCCGGTTCCGATCGACAACGGCGGCTGGACCACTCCGACCGAACTGCCCGGCCTCACCGGCTTCGCGCGCTGTCCGACGGCTCTCCACATCGCCCCGGTGCGCGCCTCCAGCACCACCGCCGTCAAGCAGAGCGCCGCTCTCACCGTCGTGCCCGGCCTCGCCGACGCCGACCGCTGCTCCTTCCGCGACTCCTGCGCCCGCTCTCTCCGCCACCTGCACCACCTGCACCACTACGTCTACACGCCGCGTGTGAGCCCCTTCCAGAACACCGACACCTTCCGCGCCGACAGTTCCTTCACCGTAGTCACCTCCTGGGCCTGACCACCTCCGCTCACAGAAAGGTTCAGATGTCTTCCTCCCTCAGTAGACGGCGCCTCCTGCAAGCAGCCGGGGCCACCGTCGCCGCCTCTGCCACGGGGTCCCTCCTCGGCGCATCCTCCGCCCATGCGGTCGTCCCTCCCGCCAGGGCCGACATCGGGGTCTCGGCCCACCCCTTCGAGATCGGCCAGGTCCGGCTGACCGCGAGCCGCTGGCTGGACAACCAGGACCGTACGCGGAACTACCTACGGTTCGTCGACGTGGACCGGCTGCTGTACAACTTCCGCGCCAACCACAGGCTGTCCACCAACGGCGCGGCCGCCACCGGCGGCTGGGAGGCGCCCAACTTCCCCTTCCGCACCCACGTCCAGGGCCACTTCCTCACGGCATGGGCGCAGTTGTACGCCGTGACCGGGGACACCGTCTGCCGGGACAAGGCCACGTACATGGTGGCGGAGCTGGCCAAGTGCCAGGCCAACAACGGTGCCGCCGGTTTCAACGCCGGTTACCTGTCCGGATATCCCGAGTCCGACTTCACCGCTCTCGAGCAGCGGACCCTGTCCAACGGCAACGTGCCGTACTACACCATCCACAAGACCCTCGCCGGCCTGCTGGACGTGTGGCGCCTCATCGGCAGCACCCAGGCCCGTGATGTACTGCTCGCCCTGGCGGGATGGGTCGACCTGCGCACCGGTCGGCTGACGGCTCAGCAGATGCAGGCCATGCTGCAGACCGAGTTCGGCGGCATGAACACCGTGCTGACCGACCTCTACCAGCAGACCGATGACGCGCGATGGCTCACGGTCGCCCGGCGGTTCGACCACGCCGCGGTGTTCGACCCGCTGGCGGCCAACCAGGACAAGCTGAGCGGACTGCACGCCAACACCCAGGTGCCCAAGTGGATCGGGGCCGCGAGGGAGTTCAAGGCGACCGGTACGACCCGTTACCGGGACATCGCCACCAACGCCTGGAATTTCACCGTCGACGCGCACACCTATGCCATCGGCGGCAACAGCCAGGCGGAGCACTTCCGTGCCCCGAACGCCATCGCCGGCTACCTGAACAACGACACGTGCGAGAGCTGCAACACCTTCAACATGCTCACCCTCACCCGTGAGTTGTTCACGCTGGACCCCAACCGGGCCGAGCTGTTCGACTACTACGAGCGGGCGTGGCTGAACCAGATGATCGGCCAGCAGAACCCGGCCGACGACCACGGTCACGTCACCTACTTCACCCCGCTCAAGCCGGGCGGCCGGCGCGGTGTGGGCCCGGCGTGGGGCGGCGGCACCTGGAGCACCGACTACGGCACCTTCTGGTGCTGCCAGGGCACGGGCCTGGAGATGCACACCAGGCTGATGGACTCCATCTACTTCCGCACCGACACCACGCTCATCGTGAACATGTTCGTGCCCTCGGTACTGAACTGGACGGAGCGCGGCATCACGGTCACCCAGACCACCTCGTACCCGACCAGCGACACCACGAACCTGCAGGTCACTGGCAGTGTCAGCGGAACCTGGGCGATGCGCATCCGTATCCCCGGCTGGACCACCGGGGCCACCGTCAGCGTCAACGGTGTCAGGCAGAACATCGCCACCGAGCCCGGCAGCTACGCCACCCTGAGCCGTTCCTGGACGTCCGGCGACACGGTCACCGTCCGCCTGCCCATGCGGGTCGTGATGCGAGCGGCGAACGACGACGCGAACGTCGCCGCGATCACCTACGGACCGGTCGTCCTGTCCGGCAACTACGGCAACACCGCGCTCAGTTCGCTCCCGACGCTGAACACGTCCTCGATCACGCGGACCAGCAGCAGTTCGCTCGCCTTCACCGCCACCGCCAACGGCTCCACCGTCGACCTGGGCCCGTTCCACGACGCGCACGGCCACAACTACACCGTCTACTGGAACACCACCGGCAGCGTCCGTCTGGTCAACGCGGCCAGCGGTCTGCTGCTGGGCATCCAGAACATGTCCACGGCCGACGGCGGTCGCGCACTGCAGTGGTCGGACAACGGCACCGCCGACCACGACTGGTACATGATCACCGACGGGGACGGGTTCCGCTTCCGCAACGCCCACAGCGGCAAGGTGCTCGGCGTCCTGAACATGTCCACCGCGGACGGCGCGACGGTCCTGCAGTGGTCGGACAACGGCACCGCCGACCACCGGTGGACGCTGCTCGACCAAGGGGACGGCACCTACAAGATTCGCAACGCCAACAGCGGCAAGCTGCTCGCCATCGCGGGCAACTCCACCGCCGTCGGCGCGTTCGCGGTCCAGGACGCGGACGACGGCACGACCGACAACAGGTGGCGCATCGTGCGGAACTGAGTCCGCCGCGGAACCGGGGCTCCATCGCTCCCCGCCTTCCATCGCCTGCTTGATTTCCCGACCATCGTTCGGAATTCAGAACGTAGGGCCTGCTCGCCCTGCAGCGCTGACCGGGCGCGTCATCCCGAGCTCGTGACCATGCCCCCAACGCCCGCACAGCGGCTTCCCCTGTGCGGGCCAGGAAGGACCCCCCTCATGGCCCCCCTCACACGACTGCTACGCCTCCTCACAGCCACCGCGCTGACGCTCACCGCCTGCGTCACCGCCTCCGCCGGTTCGGTCGCCGAGGCCGCACCGGGCAGCCCCGCGCTCACCCCGCCCCTGGGCTGGAACAGTTGGAACAGCTTCGGATGCGGGATCACCGAGGCGCAGGTCCGCCAGGCCGCCGACGCGATGGTGTCCTCCGGTATGAAGGACGCCGGCTACCAGTACGTCGTCGTCGACGACTGCTGGTTCGACCCGCAGCGTGACAGCGCGGGGAACCTCCGCGCCAACCCGACCAAGTTCCCCAGCGGCATGAAGGCGCTGGGCGACTACATCCACAGCAAGGGCCTGAAGTTCGGCATCTACCAGGCGCCCAACGAGAAGACGTGCGCCCAGGGCGTGGGCACCTACCCCGGCTCCACCGGCAGCAAGGGGCACGAGGCACAGGACGCCGCGTCGTTCGCCTCGTGGGGCGTGGACTACCTCAAGTACGACTGGTGCTCCGGCAACGGCACCCTCAGCGAGCAGATAGCGCAGTTCACCACCATGCGTGACGCCCTGCGCGCCACCGGGCGTCCGATCGTCTACAGCATCAACCCCAACAGCTTCCACGCCCCCACCGGCGCCTCCTACAACTGGGGCGAGGTCGCCGACCTGTGGCGGACGACCGAGGACCTGCTCGACATCTGGCAGAACGGCAACACCAACAGCTACCCGATGGGTGTCGGGAACGTCCTGGACATCACCGCCCCGCTGGCCGCGCAGTCGGGCCCGGGCCACTGGAACGACCCCGACATGCTGGTCGTCGGGCGTCCCGGGCTGTCGCTGACCGAGGCCCGCTCCCACTTCGCCCTGTGGTCGCTGCTCTCGGCTCCCCTCATGGCCGGCAATGACATCCGCACCATGTCCGCCGACGTGAGCGCGATCCTGCGCAACCCCCGCCTGCTGGCGGTGAACCAGGACTCGCTGGGCGCGGGCGGGCGCCGGGTGCGCGACGACGGCGCCACCGAGGTCTTCGCCAAGGGCCTGTCCGACGGCTCGGTCGCCGTGGGCCTGTTCAACCGGGGCGACAGCACCGCCACGATCACCACCAACGCCGCACAGGTCGGCCTCACCGGAGGGTCGTTCACCCTCACCGACCTGTGGACCGGCGGCACTTCCAGCACGTCCGGTCAGGTCTCGGCGAGCGTCCCGGCGCACGGTGTCGCCGTGTTCAAGATGAGCGGCGGCAGCCCCCTGTCCTCCACCACGGCGCGCCTGCGCGGTACCGGATCCGGCCGTTGTCTGGATGTGGAAGGCGGCAGCACCGCGGCCGGGACGGCGACGTTGATCTGGGACTGCCAGACCGCGGCCAACCAGCTCTGGACCACCTGGGCCGGGGGCGAGATCCGCGTCTTCGGCGACAAGTGCCTGGACGCCAACAACCAGGGCACCACCAACGGCACACAGGTCATCATCTGGCCCTGCAACGGCCAGAACAACCAGAAGTGGACCACGCAGGCCGACGGCTCGATCCGCAACGTCAACGCCGGGCTGTGCCTCGACGTCAACGGGGCCGCCACCGCGAACGGGACGCGACTGATCCTGTGGACCTGCAACGGCCAGAACAACCAGAAGTGGACGTCTCTGGCGTAACCAGCCCCCGGCGGGCAAGGGGGCGGCCCCACTGCAGCGTGCCTCGTGCCGCGCTGCAGTGGGGCCGCCCTCCTCCACCGGAAGGTGGTGTGTGCGGGCCCGGCCGACTTGGGTGAGGCCCACGACGCTGGAGGAGGCTGTCGCCGGTGAAGGAGGAGAAGGAGCCCTGGTCGCGGTACCGGTCGGCGACAGCCCTGGACGTGATGACGGCGCCGAGAGGGTGCCTGTTGCCCACGGCCCTGGCGACGCAGACGATGCGGAACACCGCCGAACGCTGCATCAACCGCCGCACGCAGTAGGCCACCCCCGGGTGTGCACGGATCAAGCCTCCCGGGTCGACGCAGGCAGAGTCGTCACCACGAACAGCCACCTCCGCGTAGCAGGGAACCTCGCTTCAGCATGAAAGGTCGGTTGGTTCGGTGGTCACGTCAGAAGGCTGGTGCGGACGGCTCTGCAGGTTGGCTCGGGCGACGTGCCCCGAGCACAGCGTCTCGTAGCCGGTCCTGAGCCATCGTCAGGCACGCGTACACCGCGCCTTCCGCCGTCGACAGGCCGATCACCTGCGTCACTGCCTTCATCTCTGGGACCGCCGGAAGGCTCTGGCCCAGTCGTCTGCGTACCTCAGGAAGCACTTCTTCGACGACCGGGCGCAATCGACCCACGAAATAGACCGTTTCCGGGTCCAGCGTCACGGCGACGACGCTGACAGCAGTCGCGATCGCCGTGGTGAATGCTTCCAGCACCTCGGCATGCGGCATCTCCTCGTGCGGTCGTAGCCAAAGGTCTTCGATGCGTTCCAGGTCGAGGCCGCGCCCTCGAGCAAAGCGAAGGAGACCTCTCGTGCTCAGCAGCTCATCGAGGAGCTCATCGTCGACCCCGGAGGAGAGCACCCCGATGTCCCCGAAGGTAGGCGTCCGCCCGCGGGCGAGATCGTGTTCTGCGCAGCTGGCGAAGTTCAGGTTGGTGCTGAGGCTGAAGAGCGCGGCATTCCGGACGGTGGCGTCGTTGGTGAGGATCCCGAGCAAGGACGCATTGGCGTCACTGTCGAGGAGCACGGGAGCATTGATCAGGTCTTCAAGGGCTCGCTGGAGATCGGAGCCGGCGAAGATTCTCATCGACTCCGCCGGGCCGAAGATCTCGTTGCCGTTCCGGATCCGGCCAGGCACCGCGGCGACGACCTGGCGCAGCGGCCCCTGTGCGGATTCGCCGGCCTTCGCAATCAAGCCGACCAGCCATTCGGCGGCGGTCCCGACCTCGTCGTGGTCCGCGGTGGGAACCGTCACGTGGTCGACCTCGCGGCCCCTCAGATCGGTCACGAGGACACAGGTGGTCTGCGCGCCGAAGCTGATACCGACGACGTGCCCGGTCGTGCCGGGCACGTCCAGATAGGTGGACCGGCGGCCGCGGCCGACAACCTCATCGACTCCGCCGTCGATGACGAAGCCATCCGCCCGGAGCTCCTCCACGGCTCGGGACACCGTGGCCTTGCTCAAGCCCGTGAGTTCGATGAGCTCGTTCCGCGTCAAGGGCGCCCGAGTCAGGACTACATCAAGGACCGAGGCCTTGTTGTAGTCGCGCGGGGTGGGATTGCTGGTCACCTCATGACCATAGCGAGCCCGATACGCCGAACGAGCCGGGCCCGGTGCCCTTCGCGGTCAGCCGCTTGTGAATGCCCCCAACGACCTTGGCGGCGTTGGACCCACCGCGCCCACAGAGCGACTTGACCGCATGACGCCGAGCTTACGATCACGGTCAACGTCGGCAACGCCTCAACGTCGCACGTCGGACCGGCTGAGTGCCCAGGAACTCGGGGTGCTTCGCCTCGGGCAGGCTCGATGATGTTGCGCCCGTCGCGGAAGCTTCCAGGGGCGATGGATCAACGCCGAGCACCGGACAGGCCCCCTCCAGATTATTGTTTCAGGCTGGAACTGGAACTGGTAGGGTCTTGGCCATAGCAGCGAGCAACTCCGACGGAACCAGGCCGAAAGGTGTGCCGACGATGACTTCGACGCTGAGTCGAGCCCTTGCCCACTACCCCAACCGGTTCGACCCGGGCGGACTGAGCGAACTCCCCGAACACCTCCAGGCGACCGTCCGACGCCGGAACAAGGTGCTCGGTCCTGGCTATACGCTCATCTACAAGGAGCCGGTCGAGTTCGTCTCCGGTCACGGTGCCCACCTGATCGACCGCGACGGCCACGACTACCTCGACGCGTACAACAACGTTCCGTGCGTCGGGCACGCCCACCCGCACGTGGCCGAGGCCGTCTCCCGCCAGATGGCGGCAGTCAACACCAACACCCGCTACGTCCAGGAGTCGCTGGTCGACTATGCGGAGCGGCTTCTCGCGACCTTCCCCGAGGAACTGTCGAAGCTGAGTCTCGCGTGCAGCGGATCAGAGGCCAACGACCTCGCGGTGCGGGTGGCGAGGTTCCACACCGGCGGTGAGGGAATCATCGTGACCCGCTGGGCCTACCACGGCCTCACTCGTGAGGTGGCGAGCTTCTCGCCGACTCTGGGCACAGGATCACCGCTGGGACCCAACGTCCGGCTCATCGATCCTCCCGACCCGCGCATCGTCACGCCCGGATCCACGCTCGCCGAGCACATGCGCAACCAGGTGCGCGGCGCGATCGACGACCTCGAGCGCCACGGTTACCGGCTCGCGGCGCTGATCACCGACTGCGCCTACTCCAGCGATGGAATCTTCACGGACCCGGTCGGTTACATGAAGACCGTGGTGGAGGAGGTGCACGCGGCCGGCGGTGTCTACATCGCGGACGAGGTGCAGTCGGGATTCGCCCGGCTCGGGGATTCGATGTGGGGCTTCACCCGCCACGCCGTGCTGCCGGACATCGTCACCATGGGTAAGCCGATGGGCAACGGATTGCCGATCTCCGGAGTGGTTTTCCGCCCCGAGGTCTGCGAAGAATTCGGACAGAACGTTCGCTACTTCAACACCTTTGCCGGCAGTTCGATCCCGGTGGCCGCCGGCGCCGCGGTCCTGGATGTCTTCGAGAACGAGAACGTGCAGCAGCGCGCTCTCGAGAACGGTACGGCTCTGCGCGCAGGGCTCCAGGAGATCACGAAGAATTCCCCTTACATGGCCGAGGTGCGCGGCAGCGGTCTCTACGTCGGTGTGGAGCTCGTCAAGGACCGGGAGAAACTGGAACCCGACCGCTCACGTACCGAGGACATCATCAACGACATGCGCGACCGTCGGATCCTCATCAGCGGCACGGGCAGAGCCGCGAACGTTCTGAAGATCCGCCCTCCGCTGGCCTTCACCTCCGCCGATGTGACCCGATTCCTGGAGACCTTCTCCGAGGTCGCGAAGGACCGTCTGTAGCACGCTGGCCAAGGATCTGACCATGAACAACTCACCGGCAATGAGAATCGCTCAACGGCTCTTCGAGGAGAGCGGCCTGGCATCGTCTCACCGGCCCATCGACGTCATGCTGGTGAGCGCCCTCCTTGAGAGACATTACGACGTCGGCGGACGCCTCGAGCGAGTGGCGACGGAGAAGGACGACACGTTCAGGCTCAGAACCGACTCGAACGACTACCTCGTGAAGGTTTCACCCCCTGACGAGGCAGAGACGGTTGTCGCTCTGCAGACCGCCGTGATGCGTTTTCTCCAAGACGCCGCTCCCGAATTGCCGGTCCAGCGGGTGAAGCCGACCGTCGGCGGAGACGACCGCGTGGCCATCACAACGAACGACGGCAGGACTCGATTCCTACGGGTGTTCGGCTTCGTCGACGGTCCGGTCCTGGCACGAACGAATCCAACCGCTGAGCAGCTCGCCAAGGTGGGCGCGATGCTGGGGCGAGTCGACGTGGCGCTGAAAGCATTTGAGCACCCCGCGGACCGACGGGGGCTGGTATGGGACATACGGCATTTCCACCAGCTGACCGGACTTGTCGAGCACACGCCGAATACCGAGCACCGTCAGTTGGCTCAGGAGGTCTTCCGACTTTTCGACGGAGCCATCGTCCCGAGGCTGAACGATCTCGAAACGCAAGTGATCCACGGCGACTACAGCCCTTACAACGTGGTGGTGGATCCGCACAGCGACGACTTTGTCACCGGCGTCATCGACTTCGGTGACACCATGCGCAGTGCCGTGATCTTCGACCCTGCTGTCTCCCTGGCGAACCTGCTCGGCCGGGCGCCGGATCACCCCTGGCTGGATGCCTGCGCCTTCGTCGCCGGCTATGAACGGGCACGCCCCATCGAGGACCGGGAACTTCCGCTGCTGCCGATTGCCGCGCTGGCACGACTCACGCTGCGCGCGCTGATCACGAACTGGCGCGCGGAGCGCGTACCAGAACGGCGCGACTACCTCCTCGGCCACGCCAAGGACGACTGGATCAACGTCGGGCGGGCCATGGCCGTACCCCTGGGCGACGTCATCGCGCAACTCCGGGAAAGCCGTCATGACCTCGCCTGAAACAGGAGCGACCCCCGCATCGAACGACCATCGTCGAGGCCGTGGCGCGCCACTGCCCGGGGCTGTCGCAGGCCGTCGTCCCCAGGTGCGGAGCGACCTCACCGAGGGCAGAGGATCAGTGGTCGGTGACGACCCCGGACAGGGTCGGGGCTGCCACCGGTCCAGCAGCTCCTGCCAGTCGTCCACGAAGCCGTCGGATCCGCGGCGGGTCGGCCGCTCCCGTTGGGCCTCCGGGGCGGTCTTGCAGTCGCCCAGGTGCAGGCGCGTGTTCGTTCCCTGTCAGGCCAGCACCTGACCGCTGCCCGCCACGGCCTCGGGCCGTAGCAGTTCCCGGAGTCGTTCGGCGGGCAACAGGCCCTTCTCCTGGACGAGTTCGGCCACACCCCGGCCGGTGGCGAGGGCCTCCTTGGCGATGTCGGTGGCCGCCGTGTATCCGATGTACGGGTTCAACGCGGTCACCAGACCGATGGAGTTCTCCACCGCCGCGCGGAGTTCGTCCTCGTTGGCGGTAATGCCGTCCACACACCGTTTGGCCAGGGTGAGGCAGGCCGCGCGGAGGTGGGTGAGGGATTCCGAGAGGGAGTGCAGGATGATCGGCTCGAAGGCGTTGAGCTGGAGCTGTCCGGCCTCGGCGGCCATGGTGATGGTGACGTCGTTGCCGATGACCTCGAAGGCGACCTGGTTGACGACCTCGGGGATCACCGGGTTGACCTTGCCGGGCATGATCGACGAACCGGCCTGCACCGGCGGCAGGTTGATCTCGTTGAGGCCGGCGCGGGGACCGGAGGAGAGCAGCCGAAGGTCGTTGCAGCTCTTCGAGAGCTTGACCGCGATGCGCTTGAGCACGCCCGACATCTGCACGAAGGCGCCGCAGTCCTGGGTGGCCTCGACGAGGTTGGCGGCGGTGACCAGCGGCAGCCCGGTGATCTCGGCGAGGTGGCGGCGGGCCGCCTCGGCGTAGCCGGCGGGGGCGTTGAGGCCGGTGCCGATGGCGGTGGCGCCCAGGTTGATCTCATGGACAAGCTCCACGGCCTCGGCGAGGCGGCAGCGGTCCTCGTCCAGCATCACCGCGAACGTGGAGAACTCCTGTCCCAGAGTCATCGGCACGGCATCCTGGAGCTGGGTGCGCCCCATCTTCAGCACATCGCGGAACTCCACCGCCTTACGGGCGAAAGAGTCCTGCAGGACCGCCATCGCCTTGAGCAGCTCACGTACCGCGAACACGGTCGCGATCTTCACGGCGGTCGGATACACGTCGTTGGTGGACTGACCGAGGTTGACGTCCTCGTTGGGGTGCAGGTGCCGGTACTCGCCCTTGGCACGGCCCAGCAGCTCCAACGCCCGGTTCGCGATCACCTCGTTGGCATTCATGTTCGTCGAGGTGCCGGCACCGCCCTGGATCACGTCGACGACGAACTGGTCGTGCAGCTTGCCGTCGCGGATCTCCCGGCAGGCGGCGACGATGGCTGCGGCCTTCTCCGGCGCCAGCAGCCCCAGCTCCTCGTTCGCCAGGGCGGCGGCCTCCTTGACGGCGGCCAGGGCGTCGATCAGATGCGGATAGGCGGAGATCGGGGTGCCCGTGATGGGGAAGTTCTCGGTGGCGCGCAGGGTGTGAACACCCCAGTAGGCGCCGACGGGGACGTCCCGGTCGCCGAGCAGGTCGTGCTCCGTGCGGGTAGCGGCGTTCATGAGGCTTGGGGCCTTCTCTCGGGAGGCATGGTGGGGGGCCTGCCGCTCGGCCGTGCGGCAGGCCCCCGTGGTGTCACCGGTGTCGGTACCTGCTCAGAGCAGGCGGTCCTTCGCCTTGTAGTAGGCGCCGCCGAACGGCAGGAACCAGGCGGTGCCGTTGTAGAAGGGGACGGGCACCTTCGGGAAACCGAAACCGCGCAGCGGGTTGGCCTCCGGCTTGCCGTCCATCATCTCGGCGACCGCGCGGCCCATGTACGTGGCCATCTGGACGCCGTGCCCGCAGTAACCCATGGAGTAGTACAGGCCGTTGACCTCGCCCGCGTGCGGGATGCGGTCCCAGGAGAAGCCGACCATGCCGCCCCACACATAGTCGATGCGCACCCCCGCCAGCTGCGGGAAGATCTCGGTCATCTCCCGCTTGAGAATGTCACCGCTCTTGATGTCGGAGGCCGGGTTGGAGGGGGCGAAGCGGGCCCGGCCGCCGAAGGCGAGACGGTTGTCCGGGGTGAGGCGGACGTAGTGGCCGACGTTCTTGTGGGCGACCAGCAGGCGGCCGTTCGGGATGAGTTCCTTGGCTCGTGCCTCTCCCAGCGGCTCGGTGACGATGATGAAGCTGCCGACGTTGATCAGCCGCTTGCGGAACCACGGCATCGACTTGTCGGTGTAGGCGTCCGTCGCCGCCATGACCTGCTTGGCACGAATGGTGCCGTGCATGGTCTCCACCAGGAAGCCGCCGCCGGGGAGGCGGGTGAGGCCGGTGGCGGCGTTGCGCTCGTGGATCTCGGCGCCGGCGCGCTCGGCTGCGCCGGCCAGGCCGCCGACGAACTTGCCCACGTGCAGGGCCGCGCTGTCCGGGTCGAGCAGGGCGCCGTGGTAGTAGTCCGTGCCGAGCTCGGCCCGCAGTTCGCTCTTGCTCAGGACCACCGTCTCGTGGCCGAAGTTGTCGGCCAGGTCACGCTGCTTGGCCCGCAGGCCGTCGAAGTGGCCGGGCTTGCAGACCGCGCCGAGGCGTCCGGAGCGGTTGAAGTCGCAGTCGATGTTCTCGGTTCGGGTGAGCTCCTCGACGAGGTCGACCGCGTCGCGGAAGGAGTCGTAGAGCTCACGGGCCCGCTCCTGCCCGAAGCGCTTGCGCGCCTCGGCGGGGCTGATGGTGATGCCCTGGGTGCACATGCTGCCGTTGCGCCCGGAGGCGCCCGAACCGACCTTGTCCTTCTCGACGAGGACGGTCCGGGCACCCTTGCGGGCGGTGTGGTAGGCGGTGGACAGGCCGGTGAGGCCGCCGCCGATCACCACCACGTCCGCCTCTTCGGGCAGGTCCTTTCCGGAACGGTCGGGCAGGGCCGGAGCGGTGTCCAGCCAGTAGGGGATCTGCTTCATGGCGTGCGTCCTCTGTGTTACTCGGTCCTGTGTCGCCGGTGCGCCGTGGGTCAGCAGCCGAGGAGCTTCGGCAGGCCCGACAGGTCGGGCAGCTCGTCGTACGGCTGGTAGTCGGCGCTGCCCTTGCGGCCGTAGCGGTTGATCCACACCCGGCGCTTCAGGCCCAGGTCGCGGGTCGGGATGTGGTCGTACTCCCAGCCCTGGGCGACATGGATGACCTGCGACGACTCGACACCCATGGTCCGGAAGGCGTGCTTGAAGGTCTGGCGGTCCGGCTTGTAGGCGCCGGCCTGCTGGGCGGTGACGACATAGTCGAACTCGACGCCGATGTTCTCGACGTTCCGCGCGATCAGGTTGTCGTCGGAGTTGGAGATGATGGCGATCTCGTACTTGGTCTTCAGCTTCCGCAGGGCCTCCGGGACCTCCGGCCAGGGGCCGAAGGTGGGGACGGCGTCCACGAGGGCCTCGCCGTCGGTCTCGCGGTACTCCAGGCCGTGCAGGCGCATGGCGTTGCGCAGACTGGAGTGCAGGACCTCGTGGTAAGGGCGGTAGGCCTCCAGGACGGCCTGGAAGCGCATGACGCGGAAGTCGTCGAGGAACTCGTCGACATCCAGGTTGTCCAGATCGAGCCGGTCCTCGAGGACCTTCAGGGTCGTGGGGCCCAGCTCGAAGTTGATCAAGGTGGCGTAGGCGTCGAAGGTGACGATCTCTCTCATGGTGTTCAGCCTCAGTCTCGCGGGTTTCCAGAGGGGCGGGGGCTTCAGACGACGCGTTCGCCGGGGGCGACGATCGCGTCCAGTGCGGCCAGGTCGGCCGGGCTCGGTATCCAGTCGGCCGCCGCCGCGTTGGCGGTGACCTGTTCGGGGGTCATGGCTCCGCAGATGACGGAGCCGACGGCGGGGAAGGCCGCCAGTGCGCCGACCGCGACCTGGAGGAGGGTCAGTCCCCGGTCGGCGCCGTATGTGGTGAGCGCCTCGACCCTGTCGAGGGCCGCGTCGGTGAGCCAGCCCTGGCGCCGGGACAGGCGGCTGCCGGGCGGGGGCTCCTCGCCGCGACGGTACTTTCCGCTGAGCAGGCCGTTGGCCAGCGGGTAGTACGGCAGCAGGCCGAGGCCGTGGTGCAGACAGGCCGGGACAAGGTCCCGTTCCGCACCGCGGTCGAGCAGGTGGTAGCGGTCCTGGGTGGACACGAAGTCGTCCGTGACCTGCTCGGCCGGGAGGTTGGAGCAGCCGAAGTAGCGGATCTTGCCCTCGTCGACCAGCTCCTGGAGCGCGGCGACCGTCGCCTCCAACGGCGTGACGCCGTCCGGTTCGTGGTACTGGTACAGGTCGATCCGGTCCGTGCCGAGCCGGCGCAGTGACGCCTCCACCGCGTACCGGATGTAGGCGCGGGCTCCGCGCGGACCGTACAGGTCGGCGTCCCGGTTCATCGCCATGCCGAACTTGGTGGCGAGCACGATGTCGTCGCGGTGGCCCTTGAGGGCGGCGCCCAGCAGGCGTTCGCCGTCGCCGCGCGAGCCGCCCCGCTCACCCCACCCGCCGTACATGTCGGCGGTGTCGAACAGGGTGATCCCGGCGTCGAGGGCGGCGTGGACGACGGCCTTCGTGCCGTCCTCGTCGAGACGGCTGCCGAAGTTGTTGCCGCCCACGCCGACCACCGACACGGCCGGACCGCGCTCACCGAGCGTGCGGTATCTCATGACCGATTGCCGAACCCGATGCAGACGTTCTTGGTCTGCAGGTAGCTGGCCAGGCCTTCGAGGCCCTTCTCCCGGCCCCAGCCACTGTGCTTGTAGCCGCCGAAGGGGAGTTCGACGCCCGTGCCGACGCCGGTGGCGTTGACATAGACCTGGCCGGCCCGGATGCCCTCGGCCATACGCATCGCCTTGTCGATGTCGCGGGTCCACACGTACGAGGCGAGGCCGTACGGACTGTCGTTGGCGATCTCCAGCGCCTCGTCCGCGTCGTCGAACTCGATGACCGTGACGACGGGACCGAAGATCTCCTCGCGGGCGCAACGGGCCTGGTTGTCCAGCCCGGTGAGGACGGTCGGCCGTACGTAGTAGCCGTCGGCCAGCTCGGGGTCCGAGGGGGCGCCTCCCCCGGCCCGTGCCACGGCGCCCTCCTCCCGTGCCAGCTCCAGGTAGCCGAGGACCCGGTCCCGCTGCCGTGCGGCGACCAGCGGGCCGACGTCCGGATCGGTGAGTCCCGGGCCGACACGCAAGGAGGCGGCGTGTGCGACGAGCTTGTCCAGGAACTCCTCGGCGCCGCGCTGGAGCAGCAGCCGGGTGCCGGCCGAGCAGGTCTGCCCGGCGTTGCCGAACGCGGAGGCGGCGACGGCGCCGAGCGCCAGGTCGAAGTCGGCGTCGGCGAAGACGACGACCGGCGACTTGCCGCCCAGTTCCGTGACGGAGGGCACCACGTTGGCGGCGGCGGCCTGGGCGACCTTGATGCCGGTCGGCACCGAACCGGTGAAGGTGACCTGGTCGATGTCCGGGTGGCCGGCGAGGGCCGCGCCGGTCTCGCCGTCACCGGGGACCACGTTGAGGACGCCCGCCGGAAGACCGCACTCCAGGGCGATCCTGCCGATCTCCAGCGGGGTGAGCGGCGCCTCGGGCGACGGCTTGAGCACCACCGTGCAGCCGGCGGCCAGCGCCGGGGCGGATCCCCTCGCGGTGTTCTGCAGGGGGTAGTTGAACGGGATGATCTGGCCGGAGACGCCGATCGGCTCACGGACGGTGTAGTCGATCAGGCCGGGGCCGAGCGGGATCGTCGAACCGCCGAGCTTGTCGGCGACGCCCGCGTAGAACTCGAAGTAGCGGGCGGCCGCCTCGACATCGGCCTTCGCCTGGCGCAGCGGCTTGCCGACGTCCTGGCTCTCCAGGCGGGCCAGTCGTTCGCCCTGGTAACGGATGGCCTCGGCGATCCGGTACAGGATGCGGCCGCGGTCGGCAGCGCGCATCCGGGCCCACTCGGGTGCCGTGAAGGCCGCGCGGGCCGCCGCCACTGCCTGGTCCACATCGGCCTTGCCGCCCAGCGCCACCTGGGCGATGGCTGTGCCGTTCGACGGGTCGAGGACGGTGAAGGTGCGGCCGTCGGCGGCGGGGACGTGCTTGCCGTCGATCAGCAGCTCGGTCGGCTGAAGTTCGTCGATCATGGCTTGATCTCCCCCAGCACCTCGCCGAAGATGACGACCTCGTCGCCGGGGCGGACCGTGCGGATCCGGCGGACCCAGAGCACGATGCCGTCCTGCGGCGCGGTGACCTCCTCCAGCTTGTTGCCGTAGTGGTCGGTGATGGTGGCGATCAGGTCGCCTTCCTTGCAGGTCTCCCCCGGCTCGGCGCGGGCGACGAAGAAGCCGCCGGCGGCGGAGCGGGCGAAGGTGCCGGACACGGTCGTGTAGGTGTCCCGCAGCTCCGCCGCGCCGTCCGTCATGCCGAGGCTGCGCAGGATGTTGCGGATCGAGTTCATGTGGTGCTCGACGTTGGTCTCGCGGTACGTGGCGCCACCGCACTCGATGGTGATCGCGGGCTTGCCGGCTTCGAGGACGGGGTGGCGGACCGTGCCGCCCCACTTGCCGCCCTTCCAGACCAGCTCGTGCCCGGCGGCGAGGGCGAGGTCCGTCGCCAGGTCCTCGTAGCCGCCCTGGAGGATGACCAGCGGGGCGATCTCGCCGTAGGCGCCGCCGGTGTGCAGGTCGACCACGGCGTCGACGGCGGGGACGACCTGCTCGACGAAGGTGGCAGCCAGACGCTGCGAGTACGAGCCCTCCGCGTCGCCCGGGAAGATGCGGTTGAGGTTGAGGTGGTCGATGCCGCTGGCGCGGGCCGCCGCCTCGAACGCCGGGGTGTTCAGGCAGGGAATGCCGACGACGGTGCCGCGCAGGGTGGCCGGGGCGATCTCGGCGAGTACGCGGCGGATGGCCTCCTGACCGTCGTACTCGTCGCCGTGCACGCCCGCGTCCACACACAGGACCGGGCCGTCCTGGACGCCGTTGACGACGATCAGCGGGATGCCGAGCTCCACGCCGTAGCTGCTGGTGCCGACCGGGATCAGGCCCTGGGCGCGCTCGCCGGGGGCGACGGTCAGCGGACCGATGGAGTACATGTGGATCCTTTCCAAGAGGTGGATCAGATACGGGCCGAGGCCTCGGCGAGGACACCCGCGATGATCGCGGCGATACGGTCGAGGACGGCACGGTCGCTGATCAGCGGGGGCGCGATCTGGACCAGCGGCGCGGAACGGTTGTAGACGCGGGCCAGCAGACCGGCCTCGCGCAGCCGCCGCGGGATCAGGTCGCCGATCAGCTCGGTCCGGGCCTTGGCGCTGAAAGCGCCGTCGTCGAGATCGCCGACGAGTTCGCAGGAGTAGAAGAACCCGGTACCGCGGACGTCGCCGACGATCGGCAGGTCCTTGAGCGCCGCCATGCGCCTCGCCAGGTCGCCCTGGAGGCCGCGGACGTTCTCCAGGACGCGGTCCCGCTCCATGATCTCCAGGTTGCGCAGGGCGATGGCGGTGCTCAGCGGGTGCCCGGCGAAGGTGTAGCCATGGTTGAGGACCGAGCCGGGCCGGTTGATGACCTCGGTGACCTTGCTGCCGACCAGCGTCGCGCCCAGCGGGGCGTATCCCGAGGTGATGCCCTTGGCGACGGTGACCATGTCCGGGCGGGCGCCGTAGCGGTCGCCGCCGAACCACTCGCCGATCCGGCCGAAGGCGGTGATGACCTCGTCGGCGACGAGCAGGAAGCCGTACCGGTCGGCCAGCGCCCGCAACCCCTGCCAGTAGCCCTGGGGCGGGGTGATGCAGCCGCCCCGGTTCTGCACCGGCTCGGCGATCAGCATCGCGACGGTCTCGGGGCCCTCGGTCAGTATCGCGGCCTCCAACTCCGCGAGCAGCCAGGCCGTGTACGCCTCGTCGTCCACGAACTCCGGTGCCAGGCCGAAGCGGTTGGTGTTGGACACGAACCGGGTGTCGATCGCCGGCGGGCCGTACGGCTCCGTCAGCCCGGGGTCGTCGTTGAACGACAGCGTGCCGATGGTCAGCCCGTGGTAGGCGCCGCGCCGGGCGATCGCCTTCACCCGGCCCGGCTCCCCGCGCAGGGCGTGGTAGCTGCGGGCGAGCTTCCAGGCGGTCTCGACGGCTTCGGCGCCACCGCTCGAGAAGAAGGTGTGCTCGATGTCGACGGGGGCGATCCGGGACAGCCGCTCGGCGAGTTCGATGGCCGAGGGGTGCGCGGAGCCCGTCCACAGCGGGCTGTAGCACAGCTCGCGCAGTTGCCGTTCGGCCGCCTCGGCGAACTCGGGGCCGTAGGAGTAGCCGAGCTGGCAGCAGTACAGCCCTGACAGACCGTCGATGTAGCGGTTGCCGTCCGCGTCGTCGACGTACGGGCCCTCCCCTCGCTGGACGACGAGGAGGTCTTCGCCCTGGTCGCCGAGCGATCCGTTGGCGGTCATGTGGAGCAGCAGGTGCCGCTGAGCGGTGGCCGCGGTCAACTGAGCGGTGACGGTGGCGGTGGCGGTGGTCATACGGCCTCGCCCCCGGGGTTGGCGACGCCGACGGTGTTCTCGACCGAGAGCAGGGAGTCCTGTCGTCCGGAGCCGAGCCAGCGCACCAGGGCCACCAGGCCGAGGGCGAGGATGGCGAAGGCGATGAGGATGGCGCTGACGGCGGTGACGCTGGGGTCGATCTCGAAGGTGAGGGAGTTGTAGACCTGCACGGGCAGGGTGACGGTGTCGACGGAGGAGAGGAACTGGGAGATGTAGAACTCGTCGAAGCTGGTGATGAAGGAGAAGATCGCCGCCGCGACCATCCCGGGGGCGGCGAGGGGGAAGGTGATGCGCCGGGCGATCGTCAGGCGGCCGGCGCCCATGCTGGCGGCCGCGTCCTCCAGGCGTTCGTCGATGCCGCGCAGGGTCGCGATCAGGATGAGCACCGCGATGGGTGAGGCGAGCACGGTGTGGCCGAGGGCGATGGCGATCGGGCTGCCGAGCATCGCGGCCGGCTCGAAGAGCAGGAACAGCCCGAGTGCGGTGACGATCTGCGGGATGACCAGGGGTCCCAGGACCAGGGCGAAGACCGCCGAGCGCAGCGGGAGTTCGCTGCGGACCAGGGCGGTGGCCGCGGTCACGCCGATGATCAGGGAGAAGACGGTGCTCAGGGCGGCGACCAGGGCGCTCAGCGAGAGCGCGGCGGGCCATTTGCTGCCGTCGGCGAACAGGGCCTTGTACCAGTTCAGCGTCCACGTCTCGGGCGGGAAGGCGGCGAAGGCGTTGTTGCTGAAGGAGGTGACGAGGATGACGACGATCGGCAGCGCCAGGAAGAGAAGGATGACGGTGGCGACGGCGGTGAGCGCGATGCGTCCGGTGAGGGTCTTGCGCAGCTCCATCATGATCCGTTCCTCCTCCTACGGCTGGCCCCCAGGGAGCTGACAACCTTGACCAGGAGCAGTCCGGCCAGGGTGAGGACCAGCAGGATGACGCCCTGGGCAGCGGCGCCGTTCCACTGGTTCTCCTTGGTGACCTGCTGGTTGATGAGGGTGGCGATCATCGTCTGGTTGGGGCCGCCCATCAGGGCCGGGGTGATGTAGTAGCCCAGCGAGAGGATGAAGCTGAGCAGTCCGGCACTGGCCAGACCCGGCGCGACCAGCGGCAGATACACCCGCCGGAAGATCGTCACCCTGCCTGCGCCCATGCTCGCGGCAGCGGCCAGCAGGCGGCGGTCCACTCCGCGCATCACTCCGTACAGCAGCAGCACGGTGTAAGGGAGCATCATCGAGGTCGTTCCGATGACGACGCCGAGTTCGTTGTAGAGGAGCTGGAAGGGGGCGCCGGGGACCGACATGGCGGTCAGGGACTCGTTCACCAGGCCCTTGTCACCGAGCATGATGATCCAGCCGTAGGTGCGCACCAGCGCGGAGACGAAGTGCGGCACGACCACGACCAGCATCGCCAGGCCCGCCAGGATGGGCTTGAGCCGGGTGATCGCCTGCGCCAGGACGAACCCGAACACCAGGCTCAGCACAGCCGTCTCGGCGGAGATCCGCAGCGTGGTGAACAGCACCGACAGGTTCACGCCGGTGAGCGCGTCGGCGTACCAGTGCAGCGTGAACGATCCGTCCGCGTCCTTCAGGCTCAGCAGCAGCGTGGAGAAGATCGGGTAGACGAACAGCACCAGCAGATACACGACGACCGGCAGCGCGTACAGGATCCCGACCCGGGTCCGGCGTGAGGCGAGGAGTTTGCGCGGGCGGGCGGGGGCCCCTGCGGTGAGGGTGGCGGCCATGACTCACCCCGCCTTTTCGTCGGCGAAGAGGTTGACGTCCTCGGGGTCGGCGGTGAGGCCGACCCGCTCGCCGGCGACGGGGCCCCGGCCGGCCGGTACCTCCAGGCGCAGCAGCGGCCCCTGACCGCCGTCGATGCGCACGCCCGCGCGGACGAGGGTGCCGACGTAGGTGGCGGTTTCGACCGTGCCGGTACAGAAGCCGTCGTCGGCGGCGCTGGCCCGCAGCCGGCCCGGCTGCACCGCGACCTTCACCTGCGTGCCGGGAGCCAGCTGGTGACGGCGGGCCTTGATGAGACCACCGCTGTCGAGGCGGACCAGGGTGTGCTCGCCGTCGTGCTTGTCGATGCGGCCGGGCAGGAAGTTGGCCGCACCGAGGAAGTCCGCGACGAACGGCGTCCTCGGCCGCTCGAACAGCTCCCGGGGCGTGTCGAACTGCTCGATCAGACCGTTGCGCATCACGGCGATACGGTCGGACATGACCAGGGCTTCTTCCTGATCGTGCGTCACATAGATGACGGTCAGGCCGAGTTCCTGCTGGATGGTCTTGATCTCGACCTGGAGCTGGTCGCGCAGCTTCTTGTCCAGGGCGCCGAGGGGTTCGTCCATGAGGATGACCGGGGGGCGGTAGACCAGCGCCCGGCACAACGCCACACGCTGCTGCTGACCACCGGACAACTCACGGGGCTTACGCCCGCCGAACCCGGACAGGCCCGCGATCTCCAGCGTCTCCCCGACGCGCCTGCGGATCTCGTCCTTCGGCACACCGCGCAGGGTGAGCGGGAAGGCGACGTTCTCACTGACCGTCATGTGGGGGAAGAGCAGGTACTGCTGGAAGACGAACCCCAGGCCCCGCTTCTGCGGGGCGAGGCGGGTGACGTCACGGTCCCCGACGGTGATGGCGCCGGAGTCGGGTTCACAGAACCCGGCGATCATCATCAGCGTCGTGGTCTTGCCCGACCCGGAGGAGCCGAGGAACGTGACGAACTCCCCGGCCGCGATCTCCATCGACGCCTCGTCGACGGCGACGACGTCGCCGTAGGTCTTACGCAATGCCACTACCGACAGCGACTTGCCGGTCGAGGTGGCCGGCTTGTCGCCGGCCACCTTCAGCGACGGTGCGGCGACACCGAAATCAGCCACGAGCCCACTCCAACCAGCGCTTGGTGACGGCCGACTCGTTCTTCAGCCACCAGTCGACGTCCGCGTCGAAGCCCTTGTCGTAGTACTTCGGCGCACCTGCCAGCGCGTTGCGCTCGTCCTCGGTGAGCTTCGCGTAGGCCAGCGGGGACGACGGGTTCGACGGGAACGCCTTGGCCAGGGCGGCCTGGCTCTCCGCACGCAGTGAGAAGTCCATCAGCTGGTAGGCGGCGTCCACGTTGGCCGCGCCCTTGGCGATGGCATAGCCCTGGAACTGCCGGCGCATACCGTTGAGCTGCCGGGTGACCGGGACTCCTTGCTTCTCCAGGTCCGCGATACGACCGTCCCACACGGTGGACATGGTCACTTCCTGGCGGCTGAGCAGCACACCGGGGAGCGGGCCGCTGTCCCAGAACTTCTTGATGTCACCCCGCAGTCGCGTGAGCACCTTGAAGGCGCGGTCCACATCCAGCGGATACAGCTTGTCCATCGGGACGCCGTCGGCCAGCAGCGCGAACTCCAGCTCCGGCAGGTCACCGTCCGGATTGCACATCGAACGGCCGCCCTGGAACGCCTTGGTGTCCCAGAAGTCCGCCCACGACTCCGGCTTCTTACCGCCGAACGCATCCGTGCGGTACGCCATACAGGCGCCGTAGAAGCTGCTGCCGATGGCATGGTCGGCGATCTGGGCCTCGGGGATCTTCGCGCTCTTCACGCTCTTGACCCGGTCGAGGTCCAGCGCCTCCAGCGCGTCCTGCTTGACGTACTTGGTGTGCGACATCATCGAGTTGTTGATGAGATCGCACTGCGGCCGACCCTGCTTGATCTGCGCCAGCAGCGGGGCGTCGTCCAGGTTCAGCACCTTCACCTGGATGCCGGTCTCCTGCGTGAACGGCGTGTAGATCGCCTTCTGCAGAGCCGCACCGTAGGAACCACCACTGTCACGGACGACCACCGTCTTGCCACCCTTGTCCCCACCGGACGACACACGGCTGGTACCGGTGCCGCAGGCGGAGAGGGTGGTCGCGGCGGCGACACCCGCCGTGACCCCTCCTATTCCTCGCAGGAACAGTCTGCGGTCTATTCGGGCATCTTTCATTTGGTGCCTCCTGGTGGTACGGGCCGTAAGAAGGGGCGGCCGGGGACGTGGGAAGGGGGGCGGCTGTAAAGGGGGGTCTAGGGGCGGGGATCCGCCTCGTCTGATCCGGCACCGAGGCCGGGGGCCCGGAAGGTGTCGGCTCGCGCGGCCGTGTCGGGGTCCCAAGGGACGGCGAGGGCGGCGAGTTCGGTGCCGGGGGCGACGGTGAGGCCGTGCATGCCGTAGAAGATCCGCCCGTCGGCGGGGGCGTGGACGGTGTGCTCCGTACCGTCGGTCGGGTCGAGGATGCGGCCGAGGAGGTCGCCCTCGGCGACTTCGCCGATGACGTCGGCGTCGAAGGAGAACTCCGGGTACCACAGGCCGGTCGCCTCGGCGGTGACGCCGGCGGACCAGACCCACTCGCGGATCGGTGCCGGAGCGGAACCGTCGTGGTCGAGGACGCCCAGCTGGCGAAGTGCCTTCAGCAGGCCGTCGACACGGCGGAGGGCGGTGGCCTCGTCCCGCCGGCCGAGCTGACCCACCTCGACCAGGACCGCCGAGATGCCCCGGCGGGCGGCGGCCGCGTGGCTGTTGCCGCCCTCGGGTGTCAGCCCGAGGATGACGTCCTCGATACCGAAGGAGCCCGCGAGTTCGGCCGTCGCCTTGTCCAGGTCGGGGTCACCGGTGAGGCGGTAGCCGACGAAGTCCCGCAGGACCTGGTCGATACCACCGCAGTGCAGGTCGATGTAGACGTCGGCGCCGTCGACGAGGTGGGTGAAGAGCCAGGCGGCCAGCCGTTCGGTGGGGCCGCCGGCCGGGTCGCCGGGGAAGACACGGTTGAGGTTCACGCCGTCGACCGGGGAGACGTTGAGCCGGCCCTGGTACACGGCGGGTGGGTTGGCGACCGGACAGACGATCACCTGGCCGCTCACCTCGCCGGGCTCCAGCAGGCCTGCCAGGCGCACGGCGGCTTCGACGGGCGTGAACTCGCCGCCGTGCACTCCGGCAGTGATGACGACCCGGGGCCCCGGGCGGACTCCGTTGACCAGGGTCACCGGGATGTCCGCGGTGAGGGTGCCGAGATCGGCCCGGACGGTGCCGCGGACCTTGGTGCCGGGCGGGGTCTGAAGGGAGCCGACCGAGAGGGGGACGTCGTTCATGGTCATGCCTCCGTACGGCCGACGGTGGAGAGGAAGTCGATGGGCTGGAGCGAGGTGCCGTCCAGCGCGAGGTCCGCGGCGATGTCACCGAAGGCGGGCGAGAGCTTGAAGCCGTGACCGGAGAAGCCGGCGAGCAGGATGACGTTGTCGGCGCCGGGCAGCGGACCGATCAGGGGGCGGCTGCTCTCGGTGTAGCCCTCCATGTAGACGGAGAGGCGGGTCGGGTCCGGGTGCAGGTCGGGCATGTAACGGCCGATCAGCTCGGAGAAGATCTCCAGTTCGTCCGGCTGTACGGTGCGGTCCAGCTGGTTGGGGTCGCCGGCGAGCCGGTGCAGCGCGCGGGACAGTCCGAGCTTGACCGAGATGCCGTCCGGGGAGGGCAGGCCGTAGCAGTGGGTGGGGGCCGTCCGGATGAACGCCGGGCGCTCCTCGCCGAACCAGGCGTCGGGGTCGGTGGGCACGTACCAGGCGCTGACGAGGCGGCGGACTTCCACCTCCCACGGCAGGTCGGGCAGCAGGTCGTTGACCCAGGGGCCGGGCGTGACGACGGCGGTGTCGAAGCGCTCGCTGCCGGAGTCGGTGCGGATCTCCACGCCGCCCGCGACGGGGACGATCTCGCGGACCGTGCTGTAGCGGTGGATCACGGCGCCCAGCTGCTCGGCGCGGCGGGCGGCGGTCTGGATGGTCAGCTCCGGGCGGATGAAACCGGCGCGGCGGTCGAGCACGGCCGCGTCGCCGTCCTCGATGCGGTACTGCGGGAAGCGCTTGGCGAGGGACTCGGCGTCGAGCACCTCGTGGTCGAGGTCGTGGTCGGCGATGGACTGGAGGACGGTGGCCATCTGCTGGTGGTCGGTCGGCCCCATGAGCAGGCATCCGGTCAGGCGGCGCAGTTCGCGGCCGGTCTCCTGCTGGAGCCGCTCCCACAGGGTGTCGGCGTGCTTGAGGAGCGGAACGTACCGGGAGTCCTCGAAGTGCGCGCTGCGGAAGATCCGGGTCTCGCCACCGGCGGCGCTGCGGTCGTGGCCGGGGGCGAACCGGTCGTATCCGACGACCTCGGCGCCGCGGGCCGCCAGCCGCCAGGCGGCCTGGCTGCCCATCGTTCCCACGCCGACGACCGCGACGCGCTTCCTGGCAGCTGACACAGGACTTTCCTTTCGTATCGCCGAGGCGCATGCTGAGCCTTCGACGTGAGGCTGTTCGATTCGAGAGGGTTTGGGCGGGAGCCAGGTCCCCTCGTGGACCTGTGGCTCGCAACCGCCGCGTTCTCGCAGTCCGGCTCACTTCCGGGGATCTCCCCCGAGGCCGTGCCACTATGTGGAATGCCGTGCTAGAATCTGGCACAGAGAATGACAGTGGCTTCCGGGAGGAGTCAAGAGGGTGTTCTGCAGAAATTTTTCGGATTAACAGGGGGAAACCGGATGGAAATGAAGAGCGTCACCAGGTCGCTTCGGATCCTGGAGGCGGTCGCCCAGCATCAGCCCGTGACCGTGGGGGAGTTGACGAAGCTCTTCGGACTGCCGAAGTCCACCGTGCAGCGCACCCTGGTCACACTGGCGGAGGCCGGCTGGCTGCGCGCCAGCCGCAAGGACACCACCCGCTGGGAGATCGGCGCCCGCGTCCTGGCCGTACGCCCCGCCGCACTCCAGGGCTCCAGCCTGTTCGCCGCCGCCCGTGAACCCATGGTTCGCCTTCGCGACGCGATGAACGAGACCATCCACCTGTCGGTGCCGGATGCCCTGCAGTGCATGGTCGTGGTGGACCGCGTCGACTGCGACCACCCCGTGCGCACCTTCCACACGATCGGCGACACCTCACCCCTGCACGCCACCGCCGTCGGGCGCGCCGTCCTCGCCCACCTTCCGAGGCGGGACGTCGACGACCTCGTCGCGGCGGGGCTGGAGCGGTTCAGCGACACGACCCCCGTCGAGCCTGACGAGCTGCGCGCCGAGCTGGACCGGATCCGCACCGACGGCTACGCGGTCAACCGCAACCAGTTCCGGCCGGGCGTCTGCGCCGTCGCCGCACCGGTGCTCGACGAGGACGGCACCCCGCTGGCAGCCGTGGCCGTCTCCATGCCCGAGGCGCGGTACGCCGATGAACAGACACCCAAGTGGGGCCGCCTCGTCGCCGACACGGCCACGGAGATCTCACAGCGCCGCCTGGGCGCCTGAACGGCAGACGACAGCCCGCAGGCCGTCGGTCGAGGGCCGGCCTCGCACGCGTCAGCGCGTGAGGCCGGCCCTCAGCCTTGTCACGGCCGCCTCCGCCCCGCACTCACCCGGCCCATTGACCGACCGACCCCCCATCATGCCGCATTGTGGAACGCTATGCTAGAATCCGGCACAGATCATGACCGTCATCTCCGTGCTGGAGTCAAGAAGTGAGAACCAGGAACCCACGGGTCCGAGGGGGCATCGCATGGAGATGAAGAGCGTCACCAGGTCGCTACGGGTCCTGGAGGCCGTCGCCCGACATCAACCCGTGACCGTAGGCGAGCTGACGAAGCTCTTCGGGCTGCCGAAGTCCACCGTGCAGCGCACCCTCGTCACCCTCAACGAGGCCGGCTGGCTGCGGGCGAACCGCAAGGACACCACCCGCTGGGAGGTCGGCGCCCGCGTCCTCGCCGTACGACCGGCAGCCCTCCAGGGCTCCAGCCTGTTCGCCGCCGCCCGTGAACCCATGATCCGGCTCCGCGACGCGCTCAACGAGACCATCCACCTGTCGGTACCGGACGCCCTGCACGGCATGGTCGTCGTCGACCGCGTCGACTGCGACCACGCCGTACGCACCTTCCACGCCATCGGCGACACCTCGCCGCTGCACGCCACCGCCGCCGGAAACGCCGTCCTGGCCCATCTGGGGAACTCCGACATAGCAGAGGTCACCGCCGGGACGCTGGAGGGTTACGGCGAGCAGACCATCACCGACCCGGGCCGACTGCGCGCCGAGCTCCGTCGCGTGAGAGAGCGTGGCTACGCCGTCAACCACAACCAGTACCTGCAGGGTGTCTGCGCCATCGCGGCACCCGTGCTCGACGGTGAGGGAACACCGCTGGCCGCCCTGGCAGTCTCCCTGCCCGACTCCCGCTTCGAGCCCGGACGGCTGCCCGAGCTGGGCCGGCTGGTCGCCGACACGGCGGCGGAGATCACCGCCCGGCACCTGACCTGACGACGGTCCCGGCTTCCGGCGCCTCACCCCGGCTGATGCGTCACTTCACGATCACGTAGATCTTGCGCACGGTCTCGACGGTCTTCCAGACACCGACGAATCCCGGCTTCATGACAAAGCTGTCGCCGGCCTGGTAGACCACCGGCTCGCCGCCTTCCGGCGTGAGTTCGACGACGCCGGCGAGAATGTGGCAGAACTCGAAGGTCTCGCCCTTGATCGAGCGCGTCTCGCCGGGCGTCGCTTCCCAGACTCCCGTATGGATCATCTCCCCGCGGGCGATGTCCTGGGGCCAGGTCATGAACGCGGGGTCGCCGGAGATCAGACGTTCCGGGAGCGGGCCGGACCGCTGCGGCGCACAGGAGGGGGCGGTGTCGATGGTCTTCAGGAACGACATTCTTTCTTTCCTTGGAGTCGAGAGATCGCGAGAAATCGATGGCCGTCCACCCGTGCCCGGCGGTGGAGGGGGACCGGGCACGGGTGCGGCCCGTCACGGTGCGTGCTGCGGCGCGGTCAGGGCATGACCGCCGTCAGCTCACGGGCACCGCGAGGTACTGGTACTCCAGGAACTCGTCGATCCCCACCCGGCCGCCCTCGCGGCCGAGCCCCGACTGCTTGACGCCGCCGAAGGGTGCGGCCGGGTTGGACACGAGGCCCGTGTTCAGCCCCACCATGCCCACCTCCAGCCGTTCGCTCACCCGCAGGGCTCGGTCGAGGCCCTCGGTGAAGACGTAGCCGACCAGGCCCCAGGGGGTGTCGTTGGCTCGGCGGATCACCTCGTCCTCGTCGTCGAAGGTGAGGATCGCGGCGACGGGGCCGAAGATCTCCGTGTCCATCAGGCGGCTGCCGGGATCGACGTCGGCCAGCACGGTCGGCGGGTAGAAGCAGCCGGGGCCTTCGGGAGTACGGCCGCCCACGAGCACCCGCGCCCCGCGCTCGACCGCGTCGGCGACCAGCTCCTCCACCTTCGCGCGCCCCGTCCTGTCGATCAGCGGGCCGACGTCGACGCCGTCCCGGGTGCCCGGACCGACGACCAGCGCGCCCATCCGCTCGGCCAGGCGCCGCCCGAACTCCTCCGCCACCGACCGGTGCACGAAGAAGCGGTTGGCGGCCGTGCACGCCTCGCCCATGTTGCGCATCTTGGCGACCATCGCCCCGTCCACGGCCTTGTCCAGGTCGGCGTCCTCGAAGACCACGAACGGCGCGTTGCCGCCCAGCTCCATCGACGTCCGGACCACCGCCTGAGCGCTCTGGGCGAGCAGCAGCTGCCCGACGCCCGTGGAACCGGTGAAGGACAGCTTGCGAATCCGCCCGCCGCGCAGAAGCGGTTCGCACACCTCCCCCGCACGGGAGGTGGTGACGACGTTCAGCACGCCGTCCGGCAGCCCGGCCTCCTTGAGGATCGCGGCGAGGGCAAGGCTGGAGAGAGGGGTCTGCGGGGCCGGCTTGAGCACCATCGTGCAGCCCGCGGCGACCGCCGGGCCGATCTTGCGGGTGCCCATGGCCAGCGGGAAGTTCCACGGCGTGATCAGCAGACAGGGCCCCACCGGGCGGCGGGAGAGCAGCATCCGGTTGCGGCCGTCGGGCAGGGTGCCGTGGCCGCCGTCGATCCGGACGGCCTCCTCGGAGAACCAGCGGAAGAACTCGGCGGCGTACGCCACCTCTCCCCTGGCCTCGGCGAGCGGCTTGCCCATCTCGGCGGTCATCAGATGGGCCAGCTCGTCGGTGCGCTCGACGATGATCTCGTAGGCCCTGCGCAGGATCTCACTGCGGGCCCGGGGCGCCGTACGGGCCCACTCCTCCTGCGCGGCGACGGCCGCGTCCTCGGCGAGCTGCGTGTCCTTGGGGCCCGCGTCGGCGACATGGCAGAGGATCTCGCCGGTGGCGGGGTCGTCGACGGGCATGGTGGCGCCGTCCGAGGCGTCCACCCAGGCACCGCCGATGAACAACTGCGTGGGCGTGTCGGTCATGAGTTCTCTCCTGGTTGTCCGGGTCGGTCGGCGGCGGGGTCGAGCAGTTCCGCGAGGTGCAGGGCGCGGATGCCCCGGTCTCCGGCGAGGTGGTCGATCTGGGTGGCGCAGCTGAAGCCGTCGGCCACGACGACCGCCGGCGTGCCGGCGTCGATGTCGTCGAGGCGCGGCTTCAGGGCCAGGTCGGCGACGGCCATCGAGGTGTCGTAGTGCTGTGCCTCGAAGCCGAAGTTCCCGGCGAGTCCGCAGCAGCCCTCGGCCTCGTCGACGTTGCGTACGCCGAGGCGGCCGAGCAGGTCGCGGGGGTGGCGGCCCTTGAAGGTGGCGTACTCGTGGCAGTGGGTCTGCAGGACGACGTCGTCCGGCAGTTCTGGTGGCGTCCAGCCGGGGGCGGCCAGGTCGGTCAGGGCCCCGGTGAGGGTGTGGACGCGGGCCGCGACGCGCCGGGCGGCGTCGGTGCCGAGGAGTTCGGGCACGTCACGCTTGAGCGCTGCGGCGCAGCTGGGTTCGGCCACCACGATGGGCCGGTCGTCGCCGTTGTCCAGGCGGGCGACCGTACGGGCCATGATGCGGCGCGCACGGGAGAGCTGTCCGGTGCTCACCCAGGTCAGGCCGCAGCACAGATCGTCCTCCGCCGTGCAGGGGAGGCCGGCGTCGGCGAGCACGCGGCTCACCGCTCCGGCCACCTCGGGGCGGAAGGCTCTGGTGAAACTGTCCACGAACAGCAGCGACTTCGCCGGTTCGCCGGCCCTTGCCGAGCGCAGGGCCCGGCTCAGTGCCTGCCGGGAGGCGAAGGCGGGGATCCGGCGCTTCGTGGTCACGCCGCCGAGGCGCGCGAGCAGCTTTCCGAGGGGGCCGCGCAGCAGCGCGTTCACCGGGCGGGCCGCGTATCCGGCGAGCTTGGACGTCAGGGGCAGCCAGCCCAGCGAGTAGTGGGAGCGGGGCCGGATCCTGCCCTTGTAGTGCTGGTGCAGGAACTCCGCCTTGTACGTGGCCATGTCGACGCCGACCGGACAGTCGCTGGAGCAGGCCTTGCAGGACAGGCACAGGTCGAGGGCGTCACGCACCTCGGTGGAGCGCCAGCCGTCCTGGACGGTCCCGCCCCGCACCATCTCCTGGAGCAGACGAGCCCTGCCCCGCGTCGAGTCGTTCTCCTCCCCCGTGGCCCGGTAGCTGGGACACATCACGCCGCCGGCGTCGCTGCGGCACCGGCCGACGCCGACACAGCGGCGTACGGCGCCCGCGAAGCCGTCCTCGTCGTGCGGGAAGGAGAAGAGGGTCTCGACGGGCAGCAGGTCGGAGGGTGTGTGCAGGGCGAGGTCGGCGTCGAGGCGGGCCGGGGCCACGATGACGCCGGGGTTGAGCAGGCCCTCGGGGTCGAAGATCTTCTTGAAGGCGGTGAACGCCCGGATCATGCGGTGGCTGTACATGACCTCCAGCAGCTCGCCGCGGGCCCGCCCGTCGCCGTGTTCGCCCGACAGGGTTCCGCCGTGTTCGACGACCAGGGCGGCGGCTTCGGAGAGGAACCGGCGGGTGGCGGTCCGCCCCGCGTCCGTGGCGAGGTCGAAGTCGATGCGTACGTGGACGCAGCCCGCGCCGAAGTGCCCGTACAGCACGCCGGTCAGTCCGTGGGCGGCCAGCAGCTTGCGGAAGTCGCGCAGGTAGGCGGCCAGGTCCTCGGGCGCGACGGCCGCGTCCTCCCAGCCCGGCCAGGACTCCCCGCCGTCGACCAGGCGGGCGGCGAGCCCTGCCCCGTCCTCCCGGACCCGCCACAGTGAGCGCTGTTCGGCCGGGCTGTGCACGACCCGCCCACCGGTCATGCGGCCCTGTGCCGCGAGCGCGTCCAGCAGTTCGTCGGCGCGGGCGTCGACGGCCGCCTGGTCGTCGCCGTCGAGCTCGACATACAGCCAGGCGCGCCCTTCCGGCAGCCCGGTGACGGAGTCCGGGCCGCGCCGGGCACGCATGGTGGCGACGATCGCCTCGTCCATGCCCTCCACAGCGGTGGGATTCCAGCGCAGGATCTCGGGCACGTCCTCGGCGGCGTCGACCACGTCGTCGTATCCGAGGGTGAGGAGGGTGGAAGCCTGTGCGGTCGCCACCAGGCGGACCGTCGCGGCGGTGACGACCGCACAGGAGCCTTCGGTGCCCACCAGCGCGCGAGCCATGTCGAAGCCGTGCTCGGGCAGCAGGTGGTGCAGCTGGTAGCCGGAGACCTGACGCGGGATACGTCCCAGCTCGGTGCGGATCGGCGCCAGATCGGCCTCGATCAGGCGGCGCACGTCCGCTTCCAGGCGGGCGACCCGCTCGACCGCGTCCGTGTCGTCCGGGTCGGCCGCGCGCAGGCCGGTGCGGTCGGCGACGGCGCGCACGCCGTCTGCCGTCACGATCTCCAGCGCCTCGACATGACCGCTCGTGCGCCCGTGCCGCACCGACCGGTTGCCGCAGGCGTCGTTGCCGATCATGCCGCCGAGGGTGCACCGGCTGTGCGAGGACGGGTCGGGGCCGAAGGTGAGTCCGTGCAGTGCGGTCGCGCTGCGCAGCGCGTCCAGGATCACTCCCGCCTCGACGCGTGCGGTGCGCGTCATCGGGTCGATGTCCAGGATCCGGTTCATGTACCGGGAGAAGTCCAGTACGACGCCGGGGCCGACGGCGTTGCCCGCCATGCTGGTGCCGCCGCCGCGCGCGGTGACCGGGACGTGCGCCTCGCGGCAGGCCCGCAGCACCGCGACGACGTCGTCGGCGCTGCGGGGAAGGACCACGGCCCTCGGCGGGACCCGGTAGTTGGAGGCGTCGTAGGCGTAGAGGCCGGTGGATCCGGGGCCGGTCTCCACCCGCAGGCCGGGCGCGGTCTCGGCGAGACGCGCGACCAGCGGCTCCAGGGCCGTGGTGGTGTCCGTCATCGCCCTGCCGCTCCCGATGTGCCGGCCTCGACCGCGGTCGCCCATGCCTGGAGGCCCTCGTCCACGGCCGTCTCGTCGATGACGAGCGCCGGGATCATCCGGACGACCTGGTTCCAGGCGCCGCACAGAAGCAGGAGCAGGCCCTCGTCGACGGCGGCACGCTGGACGCGGGCGGCGGTTTCGGGGTCGGGGCTGCCGTCCTCGGTGACGAACTCGGTGGCCAGCATGAGGCCGAGGCCGCGCACGTCACCGATGCCCGGCGTCCGGTCGGCCACCGCCTCCAGGCCCTGGCGCAGCCGCTTGCCCATCGCCTCGGCGTTCTCGACGAGCTTCTCGTCGCGTACGACGTCCAGGGTCGCGCAGGCCGCGGCGCAGGCGACGGCGTTGGCTCCGTACGTGCCGCCCTGCGAGCCGGGCCACGCCTTGGTCATCAGCTCCTCGGAGGCGGCGATGCCGGACAGCGGGAAGCCGCTGGCCAGGCCCTTGGCGGTGACGAGGATGTCGGGTGTGACGCCGAAGTGGTCGTGGCCCCAGAAGCGGCCGGTGCGGCCGACGCCCGTCTGCACCTCGTCGAGGATCAGCAGGAAGCCGTGGCGGTCCGCCCGCTCCCGCAGGCCCTCCATGAAGGCGCGGGTGGCGGGGACGTACCCGCCCTCGCCGAGGACCGGCTCGACGATGATCGCGGCCGTGTCGGCGGGCGAGGAGATCGTCTGGAGCGTGTAGTCCAGTTCCCTCAGGGCGAAGCGGGTCGCGGCCTCCTCGTCCCAGCCGTAGCGGTAGGCCGACGGGAAGGGGGTGACGACGACACCGCTCATCAGCGGCGAGAAGCCGGAGCGGAAGCGGGTGCCGGAGGTCGTCATGGAGGCGGCGGCGACCGTACGGCCGTGGAAGCCGCCGTGGCAGACGATGACGTTGGGGCGGCCGGTGGCCTGGCGGGCCAGCCGCAGCGCGGCCTCGACGGCCTCGCTGCCGGAGTTGGTGAAGAACAGGCTGTCCAGGCCGGCCGGCAGCACCTCGCCGAGCTTGTCGACCAGACGCCGCAGCGGCTGGTGCATGACCGTCGTGTACTGGCCGTGGATCAGGGTGCCCACCTGCTCCTGCGCCGCCGCGACGACCTTGGGGTGGCAGTGCCCGGTGCTGGTGACGCCGATGCCGGCGGTGAAGTCGAGGTAGCGGCGGCCGTCCTGGTCGAAGAGGTGGACGCCCTCGCCCCGGGCCGCCACCACGGGTGTGGCCTGGCGAAGGTGCGGCGACAGTGCGGTCATGTTCGTCTCCCGGCCTCGGTGTTCGGTCTGCTGCGGTTCCGCGTCGGTTCTGCTGGGGTTCCGCGTCGGTTCCGCTGAGGTTCTGCTGGTGTTCTGCTGCGGTCTGCTGCGGTCTGACGAGCATCTCGGCGGACCGGGGTCGCGCCAACGCGCGATCTGTCCGGCCGGGACGCGGTATCCGGACGTTGTGTCAGGCACGCCGTGCTCGCGCGCCGCCCCCGCCGCCTCCCGGCCACCGCCTCCGGGCTCTTGCGCAGGTCGGCGACGCTTGTCAGAGTGACGTGGCATTCCCCGAGCTCCGTGGCCTCACCGGAGCCGGGACCCCCATGGAGGCACCGTGAGCGAGAACCACCCCACGGCTCCAGGGCCGGGCGCCGACGGTCCGGGCGCCTGCGTGCCGGGCCCCGACGCCGGCCTGCCGGGCCGCGACATGAACACCGGCGGCCGCTCGCTCACCGTGGCCGACGCGCTGGCCCTTCCCGTCCTGGCCGCCGGACAGCCGCAGGTGGTCACCGGCTCGTCCCGGCTCGACAGGCCCGTCCGCTGGGTCCACATCACGGAACTGACCGACCCCGCCTCCTTCCTGAAGGGCGGCGAACTCGTCCTGACCACCGGCATGCCTCTGCCCGAGGAGCCGGCCGGCGTACGCCGTTACGTCGACGAACTCGCCGACGTCGGCGCGGCGGCCCTGGTCATCGAACTGGTCCGCCGCTACCACCGCCCGCCCGACGCCCTGGTCCACGCCTGCGAGGTCCGCGGGCTGCCCCTCGTCACCCTGGCCAAGGACGTCAACTTCCTGGAGGTCACCCAGGTCGTCCACGCGTTCATCCTCGGCAACCAGGCCGAGGTGATGCGGCGGACCCAGCGCGTCCACGAGGCGTTCACCGCCCTCACCCTGCGCGGCGCCGGGCCCGAGGACGTCGTACGCGCCGCCGCCGAGATGAGCGGCCACACCGTCGTGCTGGAGAACCTGGTCCACCAGGCACTCGTCTGCGAGCCTTCCGTCGACCCGGCCGGGGCGGCGCTCACCTCCTGGGAACAGCGCTCCCGAGCGACACCGCCCACCGACCAGACCACCGTCGCCGGCCCCGAGGGCTGGCTGGTGGCGCCCGTCGAGTACCAGGGCGAACGCTGGGGCAGGGTGGCCATGCTCCCGACCCCGCCCGGCCCGGCCCCGCACGCGGCCCTCGGCCCCTTCGGTCCGGAAGCCGTCACGATCCTGGAGAGAACCGCGATGGCCCTCACCATCGCCCGTCTCACCCACCCCACGCCGTGGGAACGTGCCGCTCACCGCAGTGTGCTGCGTGACCTCGTCGAGCAGCGCCACCGCTCGCCCGCCGACGCCGAGACCCGGATCACCGCGCTGGGCCTGCCCACGGAGGGCTGCCGCTTCATCGCCGTACTCGCGAACGTCCCCTGCGAGGCCGACACGGCCAAGGCCGAGGAACTCCTCCACGAGGAGCTGAAGAAGAGGGGAACACAGGCCCTCATCGGCCTCCTCCGACCGACCCGCCTCGGCATCCTCCTGTCACTGCGACCCGAGCAACCGTGGCGACCCGCCGTCGAACACCTGAGCCGCACCGCACTGGACCTGGTCCCCGGGACAACGGTGAGCACGGGCAGCGAGGCGGCCGACCTCCCCGCCGTCGCCCGCTCGTTCCGTGAGGCGACCCGGGTCGCCGAAGCCACCGAGCCCGGCCAGCCGCTCCCCCTGGACCGCTCGTACCACGAACGATCCGACATCGGCCTGCGCCGCCTGCTCTTCGCCCTGCGCGACGACACCCGGATCCAGGACTACGCCGAACGCCGACTCGGCCGACTCGCCGACCACGATGCCCGCCATGGCACCGACCTGCTCACCACCCTGCGCCACTACCTCGAGGCCGCGGGCAACAAGACCGTGGCCGCCCGCTCCGGGGGCCTGTCCCGCGAGACCGTCTACCAACGTCTGCGCACCATCGAGCGGATCCTCGACTGCGACCTCGAATCCGGCGAACAGCGCACCGAACTCCACGTGGCGCTCACGGCCCTCGACGTCTCGCGGGTCCGCTGAGGGGCGTGCGCATCAGGGCACTGCGCACAGCCGCGGTGTCCGTGCCGGACAGGGCGAGGACGGAGAGCAGGACGAGCGCGCACGCCGGGCCCAGTACGGTCCAGGGCGCCAGTTCCGCGTACGGCTGGTTCTCCGACAGCAGGCGGCCCCATTCCGCGGTGGGCGGCTGCTCGCCCAGGCCGAGGAAGCCGAGGGAGGCCAGGACGAGAACGGTGGTGGGCAGGCGCACGAGGGCGTTGCGCAGCAGAGGCGGCAGTGCCGCGGGGAGCAGGTGGTGGCGGAGCAGGTAGCCCGGGCCGGCGCCGTAGGAGACGGCCGCGAGCATGTGGCCGCTGGCCCGTTCCTGTTCGAGCAGGGCCGCGGCCTGGGCTGCGTACGGGGTCCAGCCGACCAGGCAGACCGCGAGGGCGGCGCCCGAGGCCGACGGGCCGGTCACCGCGGTGGTCAGCAGTCCGGCGAGGACTGCCGGCATCGTCGACACCACTTCCGTGAGCCCCGCGCCCACCTGTGCCGCCATGCCGAGCAGCAGGCCGGTGAGGGCGCACACCGCGGTCACCGCGAGGGCCACGCCCACCGTGCGCAGCGCGCCGTGGCCCAAGCGGGCCAGCAGATCGCGGCCGAGCGCGTCCGTGCCCAGCGGGTGTGCGACTGAGGGCGGGAGAAGTCGGGCCGCCGTGTCCACGTGCAGGGGGTCGCGCAGCAGTCCGGCGACGACCAGCGTGAGCAGGGCGAGGGCACAGGCTCCGGCGGCCCAGCGGGTGGAGCGCCCTCGCGGGAGGGCAGGTGTGTGCAGGGCGGGCAGGGCCCCGTCCCGCAGGGCCGGGCCGAGCAGTGCGCGACGCAGGGCCTGGATGAGGAGGCCGGCGGCGATGCCGAGCAGGACGAGGGCCAGGGTCGCGGTCTGCAGGGGCGGGAGGTCCTGGGCGATGGCGGCGTCCAGGGCGAGGCGGCCGAGCCCGGGGATGTTGAAGATCTTCTCCACCGCGACGGCACCGCCGACCAGGCCCACGACGGTCGGCAGGAGTTGTGGGAGAACTCCTGCCAGGGTGCGGCGCAGTGCGTGCCGGGCGACATGGCCGGGTGCGAAGCCGTAGGCGTGCCAGGTGCGGGCCCACGGTTCGTCGAAGGCCGCGGGCAGCGCCTGGTCGAGCAGACCGCCGATCATCGCTCCCGACGGCACCCCGAGGGCGAGTGCGGGCAGCACCATCGACGCCGGGCCCTCCCACCCGCTGGAGGGGAACCAGCCCAGCCACACCCCGCACACGGTGGCGAGCAGTGCGGCGAGCAGGAACTTGGGCAGCGCGGCGAGGACGGCGACGCCGATGGCCCCGGTCCCCCGGTGCAGCCGTCGTCGGGAGCCGAGGTACAGGGTGCGGGCGCTGACCAGTGCGGCGACGGCGATGGTGACGATCAGCGCGCCGAACATCAGCGTGACGGAGACCGCGAAGGCGCTCGTCACCTGGGGCAGCACCGCCTCACCGGACACCCAGGAAGTGCCCGCGTCGCCCCGCGGCAGTCCGCGCAGCCAGTGCGCGAGATGGACGAACGGTCCCTCGTCCAGGCCCAGTTGTTCTCGTACGGCGGCCAGCTGGGCGGGCGTGGGGTCCTGGTCGCCGGAGCGGGCCCGCAGGACCGTCAGCGCGGGGTCCTTCCCGGACAGCCAGGGCAGCATGGCCACGGCCGTGAGCAGCGCGGCCCCGGCGGTGAGGCGGCCGAGGCCCGCGCGCCACCGGGACGGGCGGGCCTCGGCACCGGCCGACGTGACGCTCATCGGCCGCTACTTGAGGTGGGTGTCGAGGTCGATCAGGGAGCGCTCACGGGGGTCGAGGAGCACGCCCTCGACATCGGTGGCGATGCCCTGGACGACCTTCTCGTGGACCAGCGGCACGACGGCGTCGGTGCGCAGGATCTGCGCCTCGGCGGCCATGATCTTCTGCTGCCGCCTGGTCGTGTCGCCTTCCTCGGCGGCGGACTTGACGGCCCGGTCCACCTTGGCGTCCTTCAGAGCGGCGATGTTGTACACGCCGTCGCCGGTGAAGTCGCTCGCCAGGTACGCGACCGCGTCGCCGGTGTCGAGGAGGGTCACCCGGGAGAAGACGAGCGCGTCGTACTCGCCCGCGAGGAGGTCGGCCTCCATCTGCGTGTACTCGCGTACGTCCTGCTTCACGGTGAACCCGGCCTTCTCCAACTGCTGCTGCAGCACGGTGGCGGCCTCGGGCAGTTCGGCGCGGTTGGTGAAGGCGGCCAGGCGCAGGGCCTTGCCCTTCGTCCTGGACCTGACCTGTGCGGGTGTCGCGGCCTTGGCACGGCCGGTGACCGCGACGCGCTTGTCGGCCGCCCAGGACACGGCGGGTCCGAACAGGCCCTGCGCGGGGGCGGCGTACCCACCGAAGATCGAGTCGACCAGGGCGGAGCCGTCCACGGCCTCGCGGGCCGCCGCGCGCAGCGCGGGGTCGGCGAAAATGCCGTTGCCCGTGTTGAGGATGAGGCTGTCGGTCCGTACGGAGGGCACTTCGTGACGGGTGTTGGCGTCCAGCAGCTTCGCCTGGGCGGTGGGGATCCACTCGGCGATGTCGACGTCGCCGCCGCGCAGGGCGTTGGCGCGGGCGGTGCCGTCGGCTATCCAGGTGACATCGATGCCGGGCGCCTTGGCCTTGCCGCCCCAGTAGCCGTCGAAGCGGTCGAGCGTGGCCTTGGACTTGCCGGTGAGCTTCGTGACCTCGAAGGGGCCGGTTCCGGTGCCGATCGCGCTCGCGGTGCCGTCCTTCGCGTACGCCTTGGCGGAGAGGATGGCCAGCGCCGGGCTGGCCAGACGCAGCGGGAGCACCGGGTCGGCGGTCTTGGTGCTGATGGTGACGGTGTCGGCGTCGTCGGCTTTCGCGGTGAGGGTGACGTCGCTGAGGACGCGGGGCTTGGGCGTTGCGGCGTCCGCGTGGTCGAGGGCGCGCACGACCGCGTCGGCGGTGACCGGCGTGCCGTCCTGGAAGGTGGCCTTGCGCAGCTCGAAGGTCCAGGTGGTGGGGCTGTTCTGCTTCCAGGACCTCGCCAGCGCGGGTGCGGCGGCGCCGTTCTTGTCCAGGGCGGTGAGTCCTTCGACCGCGGAGAGCTTGCCCAGCAGGGTGGCGTCGTCGCTGTAGGTGGACAGTGCCTGCACCGGCGGCCGGGCGAGCGCGACCCTCAGCCGACCGGCAGACCCGTCTCGCGTGTCCGAACCGGATCCTGCTGCACCGGACACGAAGCAGCCGGCCAGCAGCGGAGTGAGGGCAAGCGTCGAGACGAGACCGCGGGTGGTCGTACGCATGGGAGTCCTGTCATGCGGGAGAGAGTGGCGTGAGCCCGTGCGCGCTCAGCTGGGCAGGGCTCGATCAGAATATAAGGCAAGCCTAACTTGATCTACCTCGATAGGTGAATTCTCAACCAATGAGATCGCTGTGTACGAGGTAACGCCCTCCGCCGACAAGAGAGCAGCCCGGTGGGGGAGAACCGGGGTGGTCATACGTCCTCGCCTCCGGGGTCGGCGACGCCGACGGTGTTCTCGACCGAGCCGCGATGGGTGCGGCCTTGCCGTCGGAGCGACGCCGGCTGGAGGGCCGGGTGAGTGGCAGCGGGGAAGCTGGAGCCGTGACCGGCGGTGACCAGCGGAGTGGGGGCGGGCCGAGCGGTCCATCGGCCCCGGCGTAGCCGTCGTTCAGCCCATTGCTGGTGGTGATGCCCAGCAGGGATGGGCAGGGACGTTCAGGAAGCGGTGTACCCGCCGTCGACGGTCAGGACCGATCCGGTCACGTACGACGACTCCGACGATGCGAAGAAGAGCACCGCGTCAGCGACCTCTTCAGGGGTGGCGAGGCGTTGGAGCGGGATCGTGCTCTCACGCTGGCGTCGGTAGCCCTCGGGGTCGGGCCTGCGCTGGAACGCCGCTTCGATGATCGGGGTGGCGGTCAGGCCCGGAGCGACGACGTTGACGCGGATGTTGCGCGGGGCCCATTCGATCGCCGCACCCTTGGCAAGCATGATGAGGCCCCCCTTGGCGGCGGAATACATGACCTGCCCGGCCATGCCGACCATGCCCAGCCGTGAGCTGACGCAGACGAACGAGCCGCCGGTCTCGGGTATCAGCGGCGCGAAGTGCTTCATCACCAGGAACGCGCTGAGCAGGTTGCTCTCCAGCACGTTCTTCGCATCGTCGCAGGCCATCTCGGTGAGCGGACCGTCGGCCTGCAGACCGTGATTGAGGACGACGACGTCGACGGTGCCGAAGGACTCGGCGGCCTGCTCGGCCAAGTGCTCGACGAATGCCTCGTCGTTGAGGTCTCCGGGAACGTACAGGTCGTCGGGCTGAGCGCTGTCGAGTCTCTCCCTGCGGCCGGTGAGCAGCAGCCGCGCTCCTTCGCGGCGGAAGTGGGAACTCACCGCCTGCCCGATGCCACTGCTGGCGCCGGTCACCAGGGCCGTGACGTTGTCGAGTCTCATGTCAGGTACTCCATTACGGGGGAGGTCGGTCGTCGGGGTGCGGGCTCGCCACGGTGTCTTGTCCATGGGGCCGGTCAGTTGAGGAATCCGCGGGCGTCGACCGGCCAGCGCTGCAGCGATGTACCCGTGCTGTCGGTGACGATCAGCTCCTCGAAACCGAGGACCACGGGGCATGCGTGGTTGGGCACCACCGGTACGACGGTGCCGACGCTGGGGCGGAACTCGCCGTCCGGCAGCGGAAGGAATCCGTGGTACTCGTTGAGCTTGGCCAGTACCGCCCCCGTGCCGGCGATGCCGCCGTAGCCGATCTCGGGGCTGCCTTCGCGGCTGAGGGCCTTGGTGCCCACATCGAGGATGACCTGGTCGGGGACCCAGTCGCTGATCACGGTGCCGGCGACGAACAGGGCGATCTGGTCGTCCGTGCAGGAGCCCAGCCGGGCGTTGTTCAGATCGCCGAAGACGTACTCGCCGGGACGGATCTCGGTGATCACGCTGCTTCTGGTGGAGAACTCGAGGGTGGGAGTGGAGCCGGCGCTGACCACCTCAGCGGTGACCCCGACGTCGGCGAGGCTGCGTACCGCGGTGGTGAGCGCGGCCTCCTGGTCCTGCGCGGCGCGCCGGCGAGCGTCCCGGCCGGCGCTGCCATGACCTGGATAGGTGAAGACGCCCACCGGCACCAGGCCGCGCTTGCGGGCGGCGAGCGCGAGATCGCCCGCAGCGTCGGGCGGCGCCCCGGAACGACGGGCGCCGCAGTCGACCTCGATCACGACCTGCAGCAGGTCCGGCTCGTCTCCCATCGCGTCGGCGAGGGCCTCGATCGCCGCGACGTTGTCGACGCCGACCCGCAGCCGGGTGGACTCGGAGAGCCGGCGTATCCGGGGCCCCTTCGATCCCGCGGGCCAGATGGGGTAGGCGAGGAAGATGTCGTCGAAGCCGGCCGCGGCGAAGACCTCGGCCTCACCGACGTTTCCCGCGGTGATCCCGACCGCGCCGGCCTCGATCTGGCGTCGGCCGATCTCCACGCACTTGTGCGTCTTGACGTGCGGCCTGACCTTGAGGTTGTGCTGGTCGGCGAAGCCCTGTACGCGGTCGATGTTGCCTTGCATGACGTCGACCAGCACGATCGGCGCGGGGGTGTCGATCCGCTCGACAAGAGCGTCGAGTGCTCGTTGCAGCCGGTTCACGCTGCCCTCCTTGTGGTTCTGCCTGGAATGATCGAGGGGCGCCCGCCTCCACAGCGGTCGCCTGCTACACAGCGGTGCAGACCATCTGGATCTCGACAGGGGTGTTGAGGGGCAGCCCGGCGACACCGATCGCGGTGCGGGCATGGCGTCCGTTCTCCCCCAGGACCTCGATGAGCAGTTCACTGGCCGCGTTGGCGACCTGCGACTGCTCACCGAAGTCCGGCGTGCTGGCCACGAAGACCAGCATCTGCACGATCCTGACCCGCTCCAGATCACCCACCGCCTGCACAGCGGCGGCGAGCGCGTTGAGCGCGGCATGGCGCGCCAACTCCCGCGCCGCCTCCAGCCCCACGTCCCGGCCGACCACACCCCGACCCAGCAACTCGCGGTCCTTGTAAGGGAGTTGGCCCGATATGTAGGTGGTGGAGCCCACGGTCCGGTGGTGCACGTAGTACGGGTTGTCACGGAGCTCCGGCAGGGTCAGCCCCAGGGCCTGGAGCCGATCGGAAGCCGCCCGCTTCACATGGATGTTGATCATCTGCACTCGGTTCTCTCCTCGAGTAACAGTGGCGACATAACGCCGCATGGTGACTCAAACCTGCCACCATATTGTCGTTTGTCGACCATATGAGGGTGCGTCGAGCACTGTCAATACAAACTTTGCGCGCCGGGATACGACCATCATGCAGACCGGTTGATCGAGCACACCGGAGTCGACGCCGACTGCGCCGCAGGAGAAGCAGCGCGTACGACAGAAGGCCGCCACGACGCGCCCCCTCCTGGAGGAACGGGCCCGCGCGCGCAGCCATGATCGGCCCGTCGCCGCCTACCGGCCCCACCGTGCCGGCTGCCGGCGACCCTCACTCAGGATCCGCTACAAGAACACATCGATCACAGCGGCGAGCGGGCTTGGCCGCTTCGCGCCCGCCGACATGGCCTCATGCATGCCGGGGCGCGCGTTCCCCTGGGTCTTTCGTCTGGGCCCCCAGCCCCATGGGGAAGTGGGCGGCCAGTTCCCGGCGGAACGCGTCGGTGTCGCCCTCCAGGGCAACCGCGGCCAACCTCTCGTGCTCGACGACCAGTTGATGCGGGTCGTCGCTGTACGTGCGGTGATCGACGCTGAGGTGGAGGCGCAGCTTGGTCTCCCAGCCGTTCCAGAGACTCTGCAGGACGCCGTGCCCCGAGAGATCGTAGAAGAGCCTGTGGAAGCGGAGGTGCGCGTCGATGCTGGCCGGGATGTCGCCCTTCTCCATGGCCCGGCGGAGATCCTCGACGGTTTGCAGCAACTGGGGCCGCTCGGGACCGCGCAACGCTTCGGCCGAGAGCTCGGCGGCGTACGGCTCGACACGTAGCCGGACCGAGTCGATCTCGGCGACCTCGCGAGCGCTCACCTCTACGACGAACGCCCCGCGGTAAGGGATCTTGACGACGAGCCCTTCCTCCTCCAGCTTGGTCAGCGCCTCGCGCAGCGGGGACCGGCTGATCCCGAGATCAGCGGCGATGTGCGCCTCGCGCAGCTGGCCACCAGGAGGCACGGCCCCATCGAGGATGGCGGCACGCAGTGTGCGGTAGACGCCGTCCGGCGTCGTCATCCGCTGCTCCTGCCACTCGAACTTGTGGTCCACCGCGTTGCCCTCCTCGGCACTTGACGACCACTTGGTCGTTTGTCGACTATACCGCCGCCGGTTTTGCATCCACGGCTCAAGTCGGCCGCCCGGCAGGGAGTTCCCGAGTTCACAGCCAGGCACTCCCCTGTCGCTGTTGACAGTTGAAAACGATTGGTCGACAATCGACAACCTCATGGTCGACAATCGACTAGAGCACAGGCTGCCCCACTGAAACACCCAGGAGGACCAGTGGCATTCGACGCCAAGCCCAAGTTCGCGACCTTCGACATGAACGGAACGCTGATCAAATTCAGCATCAACGACACGATGCGCGAGGTCCTGGGCGACCGACTGCCGGCCGAGGTCGCCGACGAGTACCTGCGGATCTGCAAGGCGTACCGGATCGACGAGTGCACGGGCGCCTACCAGCCGTTCCATCAGGTCGTCGCGCGTTCCATGGAACGCGCCTCGCGCAGCGTCGGCCTCGAGTACCGCGAGGACGAGGCGCGGGCGGTGTACGAGCGCATTCCCACCTGGGGCCCGTACCCCGGTGTCACCGAGGCACTGAACCGCCTGGCCGAAGAGGTCCCGCTGGTCATCATCACGAACAGCGACACCGCCCACGCCCAGCGCCTCGCGGAGAACCTCAAGGCCCCGTTCGAGGTCGTCATCAGCGCCGAGGAGATGGGCGTCTACAAGCCGCGGCTCCGCGCGTTCGAATACATGCTCGACAAGCTCGACGTGACACCCGACGAGATCGTGCACGTCTCCGCGAGCCCCATGTACGACCACCGCCCCGCGGCGATCATGGGCATCAAGAACAAGGTGTACATGGATCGCGGCTGGGAGCACGACGAGCACTGGCTCGGCTACGAGCGGATCACCGACATCGCCGACCTCCCGGTCCTCTTCGGCCTGCCGCGTCCCTGACGCCTGAGCCTGATCGGAGAACCGAGGAAATGACCCACGGCAAGGCGGTGGCGGGATGAGTCTGCCCCTGCCTCACACCGTCGAGGGTGACTCGGCTTCAGAAAGACTCCAGGCCCTGGGGCTGAAGCTACCCGTCCTCGCCGACACCACGTACCTCGTGCCCCACCGGACGGTCGGCTCCACCATCCGTCTCTCCGGTCAACTCCCTTTCAAAGACGGCGAGTTGCTGGGTCAGGGTGTGGTCGGCCGGGACGTGGGGCTGGAGGCGGCGCGGGAGTTGGCGCGCCATGCCGCGCTCAACGCGCTCGCCGCCGCTGTGCAGGCGGTGGGCGATCTGGACCGGGTCAGGATCGTGCAGATGCTGGTCTTCGTGGCCAGCACGCCGGACTTCGGTGAGCAGTCGCAGGTCGCCAACGCGGCCAGTGAACTGCTCATCGAGGTCCTGGGGGAGAACGGGCGGCACGCGCGCACCGCGATCGGTGTCGCCGGGCTGCCCCTCAACACCCCTGTCGAGATCCAGGTCGTCTGCACCGCCGTGTAGCGGCGAGCCAGAGATGAAGGACACACCATGAACGCCCTTGCAGCACCACCCCGAAACGGAGAGCTCGGCTTCTGGGTGGCCCAACTCGCCGACAGGAAGCCCTCGTTCCCCTGCTTCACCGGACAGGACTCCGTCGACGTGGCCATTGTCGGCGGCGGCTACACCGGCCTCTGGGCGGCGTACTTCGCCAAGAAGCTCGAACCGTCGCTCTCGATCGCCGTCTTCGAGGCCGAACAGGTGGGCTACGGAGCATCGGGGCGCAACGGCGGCTGGCTCTCGGCGATGCCTCCGGGAAACCGTGCCACCTTCGCCCGTGCCGGGGGCGGGATGGAGGCGAGCCGGGCGCTGCAGCAGGAGTTCGTCGCCGGCGTCGACGCGGTCCTGGACATACTTGAGACCGAGGGCATCGACGCCGATCAGCACAGGGGTGGCGCGCTCGTCGCCGCTCACACGCGGGCGGGGCTGGGCCGACTGGTGGCCAGACGTGATGCCGAACTGAAGTATGGGCTGACCGACGACGAGGTCCACCTGCTCGACCGGGAGGAGTTCCAGTCCCGGATCAACATCGCCACCGTCCACGGCGGGCTCTTCTACACTCACTGCGCGCGAATTCACCCCGCGAAGCTCGTCTACGGCCTCGCCGACACCCTGGCCTCCATGGGGGTAGGGATCTACGAGGGCAGCCGCGTGGACAGTGTCGCGGACAAGACCCTCACCCTGGCCAACGGACGCGTCACCGCGGCGAAGACGTTCATCTGCACCGAAGGGTATTCGGGTCAGCTGCTCGGCAGCCGGACCCTGATCCCGGTCAATTCCTCGATGATCGTGACCAAGCCCCTGCCGGAGGAGGCGTGGCAGCAGATCGGCTGGGACGGGCCCCAGTGCCTCAACGACTCCGCGCACACGTTCATCTACGCCCAACGGACATCGGACGGCCGTATCGCCATAGGGGGCCGCGGTGTCCCCTACCGCTTCGGGTCCGGCACAGGGGGAGCCGGTGCGACCGCCCGGTCCACCATCGACCTGATCGCGCACAAGCTCAGTTCCTTCTTCCCGGACATCCCCTTCGAGGTGGAACACGCCTGGTCGGGAGTCCTGGGTGTCACGCGGGACTGGAACGGCGGCGTGCACTGGGACCCGGCATCGGGGATCGGGTCGTCCACCGGCTACGCCGGACACGGTGTCACGTCTGCCTACGTCGGCGGCAGGACTCTCGTGGAGCTCGCCTTCGAGAAGGAGACCGAACGGACCACCCTTCCCTGGGTCGGCTACCGGGCACGGAAGTGGGAACCGGAGCCCATCCGCTGGCTGGGTGTGCACGCCATGTACCGGCTCTTCGGCATTGCCGACCAGTGGGAAGAGCGCAGGGGCTCCAGCAAGACCTCACTCCTCGCCCGATTCGGCAGCAGACTCGCCGGACTTCACGAGTAGACGAAAAGGAACCTGCTCTCATGGACGCACAGCTCGCCGTCATCGGACTGGGCAGCATCGGAAGCATGGCCCTGTGGCAGGCCTCCCGGCTGTCGGACTCGGTGGTGGGTTTCGAGGCAGCCACTCCCGCGCACGGCCGCAGTGCCGTGGGCGGAGACACCCGCCTGTTCCGCATGATCTACCTCGGCAGGCCCGATTACCACCCCATCATCGAGCGCTCCCGCGGCCTGTGGGCCGAGCTCGAAGGGGAGACCGGGCAGGACATCCTCACCACCACCGGGGGTCTGTCCATCGGGACGGCGAACGGAAGCTACATCAACAGCCTCATCGAGGCGACACGTATCACCGGAGCCGAACACCACGTCCTCGGTCGGGAGGACATGGCCGAACGCTACCCCCAGCACAACCTCCGCCCCGACGACTGCGCCGTCTACGACCCCCACGCCGGCGTGCTGCGCACCGACCGCGCCGTCAGCGCCGCCGTCGCGGCGGCCCGGGCCAACGGCGCCACCGTCCTTCAGAACACACCCGTGGACAGCATCACCGAAACCGACCACGGCGTGGTCGTCACCTCGGGCCACAGCACCTGGACGTTCGAGAAGGTCATCGTCGCCTCGGGCGGCTGGTCCCGAAGGCTCATGCCCGACCGCCTCAAGGCCGTCACGGAAACCCATCGGCTCGTCCTGACCTGGTTCATCGCCCAAGACGGCACCGCGTTCTCGCCGGAGAACTTCCCCGTCTTCAGCCGGCTGTACGGCGATCGCTCCCTGTACGGCGCACCCGCCGTCGACGGCGTGACGGTCAAGGCATCGGTGGACGGACCGCTGGACGGGCGCGGAAGGGAAACCGCCGACCCGGACTCCGTGCCCAGGGAACTCACCCGGGAAGAAGTCGAGAAGGTCACCGACATCGTCACCGAATTCCTTCCCGGTCTGACCCCCACCATCGTGCGCTCCGACGCCTTCCCCGACCTCTTCACCGAGGACAGGCACCCTCTCCTCGGTTGGCTGGACGAGAACAGCAGGGTCTACTGCGCCACCGGATTCTCCGGAAAGGGCTTCAAGATGGCCACCGGCTATGGCCACATAGCCGCACACGAGGCGCTCGGCAAACAGACCGTCGAAGGCCTGGACTTCGTGCGTCCGGAGCGGTTCAGAACCAGGTAGCCGCCGAGCGCGATCGCGCCCCCGTCTCTTCGACGGGGGCGCGATCACCGGGGATCGGGCGGTTCAGCGCTGCAGGGTGAGCAGGCCCGGCCGGTACGGCAGTTCCACGTAGGGGGTGCCCTGCGGTGTGTTGGGGGACAGCCCCTGGTAGAGGAACTGCAGGTTGCAGGGGTCGATGGTCATGGTCTGGTCGGGGTTGTTGCGGACCAGGTCACCGTGGCTGATGTCGTTGGTCCAGGTGGCTCCGCTGTTGGCCTTGCCGGCGAAGGGGTTGGCCTCGGTGGCGGCCTGCGGGGTCCACGGACCGTTCAGGCTGGTGGCCGTGAACGAGCGGAAGAAGCGCTGCTCGCTCGCACCGCGGGCCTCGACGATCATGAGGTACTGGTTCTGGCCCTGGACCTTGTAGACCTCGGGTGCCTCGAACAGGTTCTTGACCGTGTCGGTCATGACGGTCGTGTACGACGAGCCGAAGCTGGCCGGGAAGTTCCCGATCGGCATCGTCGACTGGTAGATCTTGCCGTTGTCACCAGCGAAGAACATGTGCATGTTCTGGCCGTCGGCGATCATGGTCGGGTCGATCGCGCTGCCGTCGGAGAGGCTGCCGGTGAACAGCGGTTGCGCGGCGGACCAGCCGTTGGGGTTGGTGGGGTCGCTCGACGTGCGGTAGACGAAGGGCCATTGGGTGCCCCACCCGTTCGAGGTCAGCACCCAGATGTTCTTGGGCGCGAAGTAGAACAGCTTGGGAGCCACCGCGCCCTGGCTCATGCTGGTCTGTCCGGCCGACGCCATGTCCGACCAGTTCGTGAAGGGGCTGAAGCCCATCGAGCGCCAGTTGCCGTCGGAGTACGTCGCGTAGACCAGGTGCTTGCCGTTGTACGTCGTGGTGGTGAAGTCCTTCAGCGCGAGCCACCCGTTGGCCGGCTGCGCCAGTGGGCCGGTCGAGCTCCACCGGTACGTCGAGGGAAGAGCACACGAGTTGGACGCGCCGGACAGGCCGTTCCACTTCTGGTTGTTGCCGCCGTTGCAGTTCCAGAGCTGCACCGCCGTGCCGTTGGCCGTGGCATTGCCCGACACGTCCAGGCACAGCCCGGATTCCACGGCGACGATCGTGCCGTCGGGGTTCGCCCGCCACTGCTGGTTGGTGCCGCCGTTGCAGGACCAGATCACCGGCCGGGTACCGGCCGTGGTGGCGTGGCCCGGGACGTCCAGGCACTTGTTGCCGTACACGGTCAGCTGGTTGCTGTCCGTCAGTGTCCACTGCTGGTTGGTCCCGCCGTGGCAGTCCCAGATCTGTACGTTCGTGCCGTCGGTCTGGGCGGCGCCCGACACATCGAGGCATCGGTCGGAGGCAACGCCTCGCACGGCGCTGGTGGTGGCTGCCTGAGCCGGGCCGGCGACGAGCACCGCGCCCAGGAAGGCCAGGGCCGCGGCCGTGGCGGTGAGTACTACGGACAGAGGTTTGCGGCGGGAGGCGCGTCTGCGCATGGGGACCTCGTCATCCTCGAGTAAGCGGTTCTGGTGGCCTTCGACGGAGGCCGTGGGACTGCCGATGCGATGCGACTCTTACATGCGTTCGACATATCGAACCCAGGTCGGAATGTCGATCAAGCTGAGATAATGAGAGAACGGACGAACGGCGTCAACACTTCTCACACGATTCGCGTCCCGGGCCGCGAACCGCCACAACTCCCCCACACAGGGGTGCGCGCCATCGGTCCGTCCAGGCGCTGATCAGTGCCTGCCGCACCACGAAGTGCCCTGAAAAAACTTCCGGTTCGAGGCAACCCTGTGCGGGGCCTGTGGCAACAAGGGAGCGGACCCGGTCAGTTCCGGTGGCCGGGACCCGGACCTTCCTCCGACGAACAGCGTGCAAGGAGATCTCCCCCTCATGGACAACCCCGCGAACGGCGGGCACCGCGGGCGTCATCGCCGTCGCTGGACCGCGACCGGTCTGCTGCTCGGCGCGCCCGCTCTCGTCGAGCCGTATCTCCTGTTCGCGCCGACGGCACCCGTATCCAGCAGTGGACCGACCAGGCGGCCGTCGCCGAGCAGCAGACCGACAGCTCCGCCACCTCCCAGGAGTGGAAGGTCGACGAGGTGAGCGGTTCCGAGGCCGTCACCCTCACCTCCCGCAGGAGTGGCCAGGTGGAAGAACGCCCAGGTGGTGGGCGGGGGTTATGTCACGGGGTTGGTGTTCAACCCGAAGGAGAAGGGTCTGCTGTACGCGCGTACCGACATAAGCGGCGCCTACCGCTGGGACACCGGGGCCGAGCGGTGGATCCCGAGCAGCAGTGCCAGAGCATCGCCCTCTGACACCGCCGAGAACGGGCGCTTGCAGGCCCTGCGGCAGTTCGTGAGCCGGTCGCCGTGGGACCCGCTGCCGGTCAGGCAGCGGGTCGCCCAGCGGTTTTCCGGAGTTGTCAGGCCCGAGGTCTGGTGATCGACGAGGTGTCGTTCCCCAAGTGCGGCGGCTCGGTCCTGAGGAGCGAGGGCTGTCCTATGTCCTTAACGGGAAGGAAGTCGCTCGCCCTGAGCCCTCGTCGGTCTTTGCGCTATGACCAGGGCAGGACCAGGGCGCCCCAGGCGACGACAGGGCCGAGGGCGACGATTCCGCCGGTGTAGCCGATGACCTGGCGGTAGAAGCGGCGCGCGTCCACACCACGGGCATTGCTGAGGACGAGTGCTCCGTTGGTCGAGAAGGGAGAGGTGTCGACGATCGTCGTGGAGACGGCGAGCGCGGCGATCAGTCCGACGGCGCTGAGATGGCTGGAGAGGAGCAGCGGGACGGCGATGGGGATGATCGCGGTGAGGATCGCGGTGGAGGAGGCGAAGGCGGAGGTGATGGCCACGGTGAAGCACAGCAGCAGGGCGACGGCGAGCGGCGCGCCCAGGCCGGCGGCGTGTTCGGAGATCTCCTCGATGATGCCGGCCTTCTCCAGCATCGCGATGTACGTCATCATGCCCGCGACCAGGAGCAGGGTGGCCCAGCTGACGCCGTCCACGGCCTTCTCCTGTCGCTTCATGTCCACCAGGGCCAGCAGGGCGCCGGCCGTCAGTGCGAGGAAGCCGATCTCCAGTTGGAAGCCGAGCGCGCCGACCACGAGGGCCACCAGGCAGGCGAGGGTGAGCCATTGCCGCCAGTCGGGCCTGCCGGAGACGGCGAGGTCCTCGTCGTCCGCTGCCTCCGCGGCGCCCTCGGCCAGCGGGGCGGGACGCTTGGCGAGAAGGGCGTAGGTGAGGAGCGAGAGCAGCAGGTTGATCACGAAGCTGGCGCTGAACAGCGCCACGGCGGAGACCTGCAGATCGGTCTTGTCGACCAGGCCGAGCACCAGCGCGCCGGAAACGGCCAGCGGGGAGAACGCGCCCGCGTGCCCGCCGCTGATCACCATCATGCCGACGACCAGCGGATTGAGCTTGTAGCGGTAGGCGAAGTTCATGCCGATCGGCGCGAGGATGGCGACCGCGGCCGGAGTGAACGTACCGAACGCCGTCAGCAGGGCGGCCACCAGGAACAGTACCCAGGGGATGAGCCCTACCTTCCCGCGTACCAGTCTCACCCCGGCCGCGACGAGCCAGTCGATGGTGCCGTTGCGGCGGGCGACGGAGAACAGGTAGGTGACGCCGACGATGGTGACGAAGAGCTTCACCGGGAACCCCTCGAAGATCTCGTCCTCGGTGAGGCCGAGCGAGGCGGTGCCGACCGCGAAGGTGGCGACGAAGGCGAGGATGCCCAGGTTGATCGGCAGCACGGTGCCGACCACGAACATCACCAACAGGGCGCCTATGGAGATCACTTCAGCAGACATCTTTGTCCTTGGTGCGGTGGGGACGGGGTGGCGCGCCCCGAGGGCGCGAGGTTGTCCCGGTGGGGACGGCTGGGAGCCGGCCCGACCGAGGTGCTGTTCGTCGCGACTCAGGCGGCTTGCGGGCTGCCTGCTTGCGGTACGTAGATCCGGGCGTCGGCGAGCAGTCGGGCCGCGCGCTGCACGGTGACCCGGTGCGGCACGCCGTCCCTCACATCGGTGCAGCGGACCGCGACGACGCCGGCGGGCGTGCCGAGGCGCAACCACTCGTCGGTCGGGCCGCCCGTGGTCCGGGAGACCACGGACCCCTCCAACAGCCCGGCGGCAGCGACGGCGACGGCTGAGGTCAGGCCGATCGCGGGATGCGGGGCGTTCATCGTGAGCATGCGCACCGACACGTCGTAGTCCTCGGCACCGATCGGTTCACCGAGGGTGGTGGTGTACGGCACCGGCGGGCCGACCAGGCCCACCTTGGGCACCGCGTCCCCCGGTTCCGCACCGGGCTGGAGCAGCCCCATCAGGGGTGCGGCGGTGTGACGGACGGTGCGCAGCCAGGGGACGTCCGCGCTCATCCGCTCCAGCGACTCGGCACCGGTACGCCCGGCACTCGCGGCGTCGACAAGGACGACCGGAGCGCCTGCGGTCACCATGCTCACGCGTACCGGCTCGGCGTCGCCGACCCGCAGGTCCTGGGCGGTGCGGCCGGTGGGAAGCAGTAAGGCCGTGGTGCTGGCGGGGTCGCGGAAGGTGAGGCCGACCGCGACCCCGCCGGCACGGGTGCCGGGTACCGTCTGGCGTCCGAAGTGGTGCACCACGCCTCCGGGGGTGTCGACGATCCCTTCGAGGACCGCGCCGGTATTGGTGTTGCGCATCACCACGCGCGTCCGGTCGCCGGTGACCGGAACCATTCCCTTGCTCACCGCGTAGAGGGCGACGCCGGTGGCGCAGTTGCCGCAGTTGCTCGTCCACTCCACCGAGCCCGTCCCGATGCCGACTTGAGCGAACAGGTAGTCGATGTCGACGCCGGGCTGTGGTGAGACGCTGACCACGGCCGCCTTCGAGGTGGTGGGGGTCGCCCCGCCCACTCCGTCCAGTTCCACGGGGTCGGTGGCGCCGTAAGCGGCGACCAGCAGCCTTTCGAGTTCGCCACGGTCGGCAGGGACTTCGACCTGGTTGAACAGCCAGCACTTGCTTGTGCCGCCACGCACCAGGGTCGCGGGAATGTGCACGTCTGAGGCTCTTCCTGGATCAACGGAGATAGGGAGAAGCGCCGAGGCGGCGGTTACGGGCGCATTGCGGGCCGGTGACCGCTCGGCGATTGCGGAGACCTTCGCAGAGGCATGACTTCGGAACAATCGCAGTTCGCTTCACCTGGGTTTAGCTGAGCTAAAGTCGGCGGCATGCTCAACGTGCGCCGTCTGTTGCTGCTCACCGAGGCCACCGAACGCGGTTCACTCACTGCCGCGGCGGAAGCCCTCGGCATGACCACCTCCGCCGCCTCCCAACAGATGTCCCTGCTGGAGCAGGAGGCGGGGCAGCCCCTCATCGAGCGGCTGCCACGCGGTATCCGGCCCACCCCGGCGGGTGCCGCGCTGGCCGAACGCGGTCAGGCCATCCGCCGTGAACTGCGCGCGGCGCAAGCCGACTTGGACTCGTTCACGGCCCTCGACCAGGGCACGTTGCGACTCGGCTCCTTCCCCACGGCGAGCGCGTCCCTGCTGCCGCTCGCACTCACCCGCTTCCGCCGCCGCCACACAGGAATCCGCATCGAGGTACGCGCCGGAGTCCTTGCGGGGCTCAGGGAGATGCTGCACACCGGCGAGGTGGAGCAGGGCCTGCTCTGGGACTACGAATGGAACCGCCTCGACGACCCGGCGCTCACCCTCACCCACCTCCTGGACGACCCCACGGTGCTGGTCGTCCCCGCCGACTCACCCCTGCGCACACATCCCTCCGTGCGCCTCGGCGACCTCGCCGACCAGGAGTGGATCATCCGCGCCGACAACCACCCCGTCGCCGACGTCCTGCGCCGAAGCTGCCGCCAGGCGGGATTCGAGCCACGCATCGCCTACTCGTCGCACGACTACCAGGAGGCACAGGCCATGGTCGCCGCCGGTCTCGGTATCGCTCTCGCACCCCGCCTGGCCCTCACCAGCCGACGCAGCGACGTACGTCTCCTGCCGCTCGCCTCCGACGTCCCGGCCCCCACCCGCCGCATCCTCCTCGCACGCGCCGCGGCACGCCCCGCCACCCCACCCGCCCAGGCAATGGCCCGCGTCCTGCGCACGGTGGCGCAGCGATTCACCGCCCCAGACCTGCACCGGACCCAGCTCGGAGCGGTCCGGCGCGGCTGACAGTTCGACCACGAACCGGGCCCCAGGCTCGCGCAGGCCGCCTGCCGTGCATGTCCATGCCGAGGTGCGCTGGAAGGTCGACGACAGCGAGGCGCCCCTCCCCGAGCCTGAGACACCACACCCCACCGCTCTGCGCAACTCCCCCACACCTCCACCTTCGCGATCGAGGCGCGCCCGACAGCCCGCGCGCAACTGTCTCGGGGAGGCCGGAAACACGGGCCGGAGCACGGTGTTGAACGCACCTCCGAACTCGTACCTGGTGCCGAACGCGAACTCGCAGATCGTCTGGGGGTTCCGCCGTAGAGCATCGTGTGCCTGGCTCATCCGCTGGCATCCGGTCCGCCTTCGGGCCTCCGCATGCGGCGTGCTCAAGGGGGGATCGTCAGGCCCTGAATAACGCGGTCCACTTCCACGACAGTTGAACCGACGACCTGACCTCTAGGAGTGGCCCCATGTCAAACAAACCCATCGACATCACCATCCCCGACCTGTCGGGAAAGCTCGCCGTCGTAACCGGCGCCAGCGACGGCATGGGTCTGGGGATGGCCGCACGCCTCGCGCAGGCAGGTGCAGAAGTGATCATGCCCGTGCGCAACCTGCGCAAGGGGGAGACCGCGATCAATGCGATCCGGCATTCCGTGCCCGCCGCGAAGGTCTCCCTGCGAAACCTCGACCTGGCGTCGCTCACCTCCGTCGCCGCACTCGGCGCCACGTTGCACGAAGAGGGCCGACCGATTCATCTCCTGATCAACAACGCGGGCGTCATGACCCCACCGGACCGACAGACCACAGCCGACGGGTTCGAGCTGCAGTTCGGCACGAACCACCTGGGTCACTTCGCGCTCGTTGCACACTTGATGCCGCTGCTGCGGGCCGGCCGTGCGCGGGTGACCTCGCAAGTGAGCATCGCCGCCAATCAGGGCTCCATCAACTGGGACGACCTGAACTGGGAACGCGGCTACGTCGGAACGCGCGCCTACAGTCAGTCAAAGATCGCATTCGGTCTGTTCGGTCTGGAACTCGACCGACGCAGCCACGCGGGCGGATGGGGTATCACCAGCAACCTCTCGCATCCGGGACTCGCTCCGACGAACCTGCTCGCGGCGCGCCCCGAACTGGGCCGCGACAAGGAGGTGGCAGGCCGAAGGATGATCCGACTCCTGTCCGGGAAGGGCATCCTGATCGGGACGGTCGACACGGCAAAGCTGCCCGCGCTCATGGCCGCCACGGACCCCAACGCCAAGCCCGGAGGCTTCTACGGTCCGCGGTGGCCTGGCCGCGTCGGGGGGCCTCCCGCCGAGCAGAAGCTCTACTCGCGGCTGCGCAGCACGGACGAAGCCGCACGCGTCTGGGAAGTCTCCGAGCAGTTGACGAAGACGACTATCGGTGCCGTCTGAGCGGGACCGGACCGAGACCCCGTCACCTCTGCCGGCCAGTCGATCCGAGCGTTCGCCATCACGCACCCCGGAGTCACCGGTGCGGCGGACCTGCACTGGAAGATTCAGCCGCTTTCCATAGATGGCGACCACCTGGCTGCACGCCTGCCGAATACCGGCACGCCCGCCAACGAGTGGCTACTGGTGGTACGCGGGCCAGCCGACAGCCGACACCCTCCAGGAACGTGAACGGCACCACGGTGAAGTCGAGCCAGGTGCACGCGACTTCGGCCTGGTTGATCGGAATTCCCCACTGCTCGGCGTCCCGGCCGTGCGACATGGCCGAGGCCCGCACACGTGCGCGCGGTAGCCGGACCTGAACGGTCTGCACGGAACCGCGCGCACCGTGCCGTAGGCCGCCGGGAAGGATCGCGGAGGCGTTCCCCAGCCGGTCTCGGCGAGCCTGCGCGAAGCCGTCGAGGTCGAACGGCCCGTGCTCACGAGCAGGCGTGCGATGGCCGGGACCTGTAGGCGACCCGGTTCACCGATTCACAGGTGCTCGATCAGCTTGTCGAGGGTGATGGGCACGTTGCGCACCCGGATCCCGGTGGCGTTGTAGACGGCGTTGCCGATCGCGGCGGCCGAACCCACCGTGCCGATCTCTCCGAGACCGCGGGCGCCGAGGCTCCTGGTCCCGACGTCCTCGCTGCCGTCGCCCAGGGGGCCGGTGAGGACAGGGTCGGGCCGGCCGAGCAGGTGCACGTCGATGTCGGGGACGTCGGCGTTCACGGGCACGAGATAGTCGGCGAGCGTGCTGGACGCCAGGCGCCCGGTGTCGAGCTCCAGCGGGTTCTCCTCCAGCAGGGCGTGCCCGATGCCGAAGATGACGCCGCCGACGAGCTGGCTCCGGGCGGCGCGGGAGTTGATGACGCGGCCCACGTCCGCGACGGTGGTGAACCGGGTGACGCGGGTCTCGCCGGTGAACCGGTTGACCCGCACCTCGCAGAAGTGGGCGCCGAAGCTGTGGTGCACGTACCGCGGGTCGGCGTCGCCGGATGATTCGGCGAGGGCGGTGACGCCTGGTGAGTCGACGGCGGCCAGCAGGCGGCCGAAGGTCATCGACCGGCCCTGGCCGTGCAGGATGCCGCGCTCGTAGCGCAGGTCGTCGGCGCTCGCGCCGTGCCACGGCGACCTGTCGTCGGTGACGGCGAGCCGCTTGAGTTCGTTGATCGCGTCGCGGGCGGCGTTCACGATCAACGGCACGGTGGCGTGCGTGGCGCTGGACCCGGCGGCGGGCGCGCCCTGCGGCAGCAGGGTGTCGCCGATCTCGGCCGTCACCCGCGTCAGCGGGATTCCCAGGGCGTCGGCGCCGGAGATCTCCACCATGGTCGCCCCGCCGGTGCCGAAGTCCGAGATCCCGGTCGAGACCACGGCGGTGTCGTCGTCGAGCAACCGGACCCGCACGCTCGCGGCCCGGCGGTGCGCCGGGTAGATGGCGGTGGCCATGCCGGTGCCGTACAGCCACTGCCCGTCGACGCGTGAGCGGGGCGTGGCGCTGCGGGCCGACCATCCGAATCGCCGCGCGCCGACGCGGTAGCACTCCTCGAGGTGTTTGCTCGACCACGGACGGCCCGTGGACGGGCTGGTGGTGGCGTAGTTGCGCAGCCTCAGCTCCACCGGGTCGACGCCGGTGGCGACGGCCAGCTCGTCCATCGCCGTCTCCAGGGCGAAGGCCCCGGGTGCCTCGTTGGGGCCGCGCATCGCCCGGCTCCCGGGGAGGTCGAGGACGGCCAGCTGTGCATCGACATGCAGGTTCGGCGTGCGGTAGAGCGCGTCGGTGGTGGCGTGCGCCGGAGTCATGGGGAAGGTGACGGTGGTCGGGCGCTCGGAGACGCTCCGGTGGCTGACGGCGTTGAGGACGCCGTCGCGGGAGGCGCCCAGCCGGACGGTCTGCGTGAGCTGGGGCCGGTGCCCGGTGAGGGTGAACATCTGCTCGCGGGTGAGGACGAGCCGCACCGGGCGGCCGATCTCCCGGGCCGCGGCGGCGGCGAGCGGGGTGTCGCTCCACAGGATGACGCGGGCGCCGAAGCCGCCGCCCACGTACTTCGTGATCAGCCGGACGTTCTGGGGCAGGACGCCGAGACGCTGGGCCGTCCCGAGCGCGTACGCCGAGGGGACCTGCGCACCGGCGTAGAGGGTGACCCGGTCACCTTTCCAGACGGCGAGGACGGCGTGGGGCTCCATCGCCACGTGGTGTTGCATGTGCTGGTGGAACTCGGCCTCCACGACGACGTCGCTGGCGGCGAGCGCGGCGTCGATCGAGGCGACGCCGGGCGCCAGGATATTGAGGCTGCTCGGTGACCCGCTGATGGTGGGGCCGGCCGGAACGTGGGGCTCGTCCGCGATCGAGGTGCGCGGTGGCCGGGTGTCGTAGGTCGCGGTGACCCTCGCGGCGGCGTCGCGTGCCTGCTCGGGGGTCTCGGCGACGACCATCGCGATGGCCTGGCCGTGGAAGCGGACCTCCGTGTCGCGCAGCGGGACGTAGTTCTCGACGAAGCCGGCGAGCGGGCCGGTGATGGGATGCAGGCCCAGGCGGGGGTCTGGCGCGGCGTACACGCGCAGGACACCGGGTGAGGCCAGCGCGGCCGCGGTGTCGATCCCGGTGAGAGTGCCTCGCGCGACGGTGCTGGTGACGAGATGCGCGTGTGCGAGGTCGGCGGCGCGATAGTCACCGGAGTACTCGGCCGCGCCGGTGACTTTCAGCCTGCCGTCGACGCGCTCGGTCTCGCGTCCGACTGGGGAACGAAGCATCGTGAATCCTTCAGCTGCTGGATGCGAGTGCGCCGGTCGACGGGGCACTGCGGTGGATGGGGACGCCGGTGCTCAGGGGTGCCCCCGAGCCGCCGTGCCGGTGGGCGACGATCTCCGCGGCGATCGACAGCGCGGTCTCCTGCGGGGTACGTGCCCCGAGATCGAGGCCGATGGGCGAGTGCAGGCGATCGAGCTCGCCGCTGGTGAGACCGGCGTGGCGGAGCCGGGCCAGGCGTTCCTCGTGGGTGCGGCGGGACCCCATGGCCCCCACATACGCAACCGGCATGCGCAGCGCGGCGGTCAGGAGCGGCAGGTCGAACTTGGGGTCGTGGGTGAGCACGCACACGACGGTGCGCTGGTCGAGCAGCCCGGCCTCGGCCTGGGACCCGAGATGACGGTGCGGCCAATCGACGACGACCTCCGCGTCCGGGAATCGTTCCGGGGTGGCGAACGTGGCCCTGGCGTCGCAGACAGTCACCCGGTACCCGAGGAAGGAGCCGAGCCGGGCCAGCGCGGCGGCGTGGTCGATGGCGCCGAAGACCAGCATCCGGGGCGGTGGGGAACTGGTCTCCACCAGCAGGGTCATGGGCTCCCGGCAGTGGCTGTCGGCCACCCCGAGTTCGAGCGTGCCGGTCCGCCCGGCGTGCAGGGCGCAGGTGGTCCGTGCCTCGGCGACCTGGTCGAGCAGTTCGTCCCCGAGCGTTCCCGCGATGGGTCGCCCGGGCCGCACGGCGATCGTTCGGCCGAGGTGGGCCTGCGGGCCGCGCACGATCGTGGCCACGGCCACCGCCCGGCCGCTCACGGCATCGGCCAGAGCCGTTTCGAGCCATGGTTCGGTGGTCGGGTCGTGGTGACGCAGGAGGAGCTCGATGGTGCCGCCGCAGGTCAGACCTACGTCGAGCGCGTCGGCGTCGCTGTATCCGAACCGCAGGGCCCGGGGTCGGTGGTCCCCGGCCAGCATCTCCCGACACGCGTCGTGGACCGCGGCGTCGACGCACCCGCCCGACACGTTGCCCAGCACCGTGCCGTCCGCGTTCACGACCAGGGACGAGCCGGGCTGCCGCGGGGCGCTGCCGGCCACGCTCGTGACGGTGGCGGCCACGAACGGCGTCTCACGGCGGACACGTTCGACCAGGGCAGCAGCGATTTCAAGCATGCTCGCCGCCAGATCGGGGACCGTCTTCCTCGACGGTGTCAGGCCGGAGAGGGCCGCGCCGGCCGCTCACCGGTTCTCCCGCAGTTCGGTCAGCGCCCGTACCAGGGTGCGACGCAGCAGCGCGGGCTTGAACCGGTTGTGCTCCCGTGGTCGGGCGCCCTCGGCGGCACCGGCGACGGCTGCCTCGAACGTCGCGGAGGTGGCGGGCCGGCCCGTCAGGGCCCGTTCGACGGCCGTCAGTCTCCATGGCCTGGTCCCCACGCCGCCGGCGGCGATCCGGGCGTTCACGATGGTGCGCCCGCGCAGTTGGAGGGCGACGGCGGCGGAGGTGAGCGCGAACTCGTACGACTGCCGGTCGCGGATCTTCACGTACAGCGAGTGCGCCGCCCAGGGCGAGCGGGGCACGGTGATCCCGGTGATGAGTTCGTTCGGCCGCAGCACGTTCTCGATGTCGGGGGTGGCGCCGGGCAGGGTGTAGAACGTGTCCAGGGGTACGGAGCGCGTGCCGCGTGCCGAGGCCAGGTGCACGGTCGTGCTCAACGCCACCAGCGGGACAGCGAGGTCGCTGGGATGGGTGGCGATGCACGCATCGCTGGTGCCCAGGACGGCGTGGCCGCGGTTGATCCCTTCCAGGGCTGAGCAGCCGCTGCCCGGCTCGCGCTTGTTGCAGGGGGTCGTGACGTCGCGGAAGTAGCCGCACCGCGTGCGCTGCAGCAGGTTGCCGCCGATGCTCGCCATGTTGCGCAGCTGGGCCGAGGCACTCAGCTCCAGCGCCTGCGCGACCATCGGGTAGTGCCGGCGCACAGCGGGTGCGGCAGCCACGGTGCTCATTCGTTCGAGCGCGCCGATGTGCAGACCCTTGTGGTCCAGAGTGAGGCCGTCCAGTGGCAGCCGGTTGATGTCCACGACACGGTCGGGCGACATCACCTCGAGTTTCATGAGGTCCACCAGGGTGGTGCCACCGGCCAGGAACGCGGTGTCCGGCCCGGCGCCCCGCACGGCCTCCCGGACCGTCCGCGCCTGGGCGTAGGTGTAGGGCCGCATCAGCGCATCACCTGCTGCGCTTCCCGGATGGCGTCGACGATGCGGGGGTAGGCGCTGCACCGGCAGATGTTGCCCGACATGCGCTCACGTATCTCGTCGTCGGAGCGGGCGGGGCCTTCGTCGTCGACCATGGCGACCGCGGACATGATCTGCCCCGGGGTGCAGAAGCCGCATTGCAGACCGTCGTGGTCGACGAAGGCCTGCTGCATGGGGTGCAGCCGGTCGCCGTCGGCCAGCCCCTCGATCGTGGTGACCTGGTGGCCGCTCGCCGTGGCGGCCAGCGTGAGGCACGACAGCACGCGCCGACCGTCGATGTGCACGGTGCAGGCACCGCACTGTCCCCGGTCGCAGCCCTTCTTGGTGCCCTTGAGGTCGAGCCGCTCGCGGAGTGTGTCCAGCAGGGTGGCCCGCGGGTCCACCCGGAGGGTGACCGGATCGCCGTTGACGGCTGCCCGTAACGTCACCGGCGTCACACCGTCGACGGTGGCTGCCGAGGCGGCTTCCGCCGTCTCGGCCTGTCCGGTCAGCAGCGGCGCCACGGTGGCGGCGACCAGGCTCCCCCCTACGAAGTTGCGCCGGGACACACCCGAACGGGCGCCTCCCCCGTCGTTGTCTTCGTTCATCAAGTGCCTCCTGGCTGGTCGCAAGTTGGGGTAGGGGGAAGGCTGGCGCCGCGCGGCCATCCGTGTGGCCGCCGGGTCAAGCGCTGCTCCAAGGCTGGCCGTCGGGAGCAGGATCATCCAGGCTCTGCCGATCCCAGGCTGGGATCGCGCCGTAGGGGCTGGAGCGGGCGCCGATCCGGGTCCGCGGCATGACGCGGGATCGGCCTCATGTGACGTGGCCTCATGTGACGCGGCCTCATGTGACACGACCTCATGTGACACACCGCGCGTCGGGACGGCAGAAACGGTCCGGTACAGGCCGGTAACGACAGAGGACAGCGCATGACGACCGCCCGCGCCGGGCCGGCCGGAGACCTGCGGCAGGTCCGCCGTCTTCTCGGTCCGTGGTCGGGCCGTCGGTTCAGTGCAGCGTCTGTGCGCCGATCACGGACAGGACCTGCAGCTTCTCGTAGCTCTCCGTGCCGGGGACGGCGGTGTAGACCATCAGGGAGTGGGCCTGGTCCGGGTCGATCAGGCGCTGGCAGTTCAGCTCCAGGGCACCGACCTCGGGGTGAATGAAGTGCTTGACCTCGTGCGGGCGGATCCCGATCTCGTGGTCGTCCCACACCCGGCGGAACTCCTCGTTGGAGTCCAGGAGCAGATCCGCCAGATACGCGGCTCGGGAGTCGGGCCCCCGGAGGCCGACGATCCCGCGCAGGCCTGCGGCGTACATCCGGGTCATGAACGCGTGCTGCTCCGGGGCGTACAGGTCGCGGGCGCTCGGGTCGGTGAACCACCGGTAGCCCATGCTGCGAGCAGGACCGGTGTACTGCGTCGTGTCGCCGGTGAGGGCGACGCCCATCGGTGTCTGCCGCAGGGTCTCGCCGAGCTCGGTGACGATCTCCGCGGGCGTGTCCTGCAGTCGGTCGAGAATGCGCAGCAGCCCGGGACTGATGTGCTCGCTGGAGCTGCCACGGGGCGGTGGGTTGTGCCCGGCCAGCCGGAACAGATGGTCACGCTCGTCCATGGACAGGTGGAGCCCCTGGGCGATCGAGGCGAGCATCTGCGGCGACGGCTGCGGACCACGCTCGCGCTCCAGACGGGAGTAGTAGTCGGCTGACATGTTGCACAGCGTCGCGACCTCCTCGCGCCGTAGCCCGCTGGTTCTGCGGCGCCGTCCCCGAGGCATGCCGACGTCCTCCGGCTGCAGTGCCTCGCGACGGTTGCGGAGAAAGCCGGCCAGCCCTGTGCGATCGATCACGACGCTCCCCCTTCTGAGAGTTGCTCGCTGCTCCGTGCTGCTTCACTTTCTATCGCCCGCGCATTCGCGTAGCCACGGCCTGTCGATCCCCCCTTACGACGCGCGCCAGCCCCAACTGCCTTGCTGGACAAGCGCTTTGGCGCCGTCCGCTCCTTTCTCACCCGGCCATCACCCTGCGCCGTTGATGGCAAGCATGGATCGACGAGGACCAACCGCCCGAACTCCAACCCCTCATCGCTGGTGCTTCGCAGGCGCCGCGGCAGGTCTTCGCACGGCTGGTGAACCCCGCCGCGCCGGGGGCATCGGGGGAAGCCCTCGATGAGCCTCGGTGGGGTGTCGGCGGGGCAGGGCGGGCACGTCCGGGCCACCCGGGCCGGAGGCGCCTGCCACCAGCCGTGCGGCGGCACCGGCCGGTAGCCCGTGATCGGCACCGAGGTACTCGATGATCTCGGCGAGGCCAACGAGCTACCTGGGCACCGAGCCACGGACAACTGCGCACGAGATCGTCAGCCTGATCGCCTTCCGGCCGACCCGGTTGAGCGGGCGTATTCGGTGGGTGTCTGGCCGTATTCCTTCTTGAAGGTGCGGATGAAGTGACTGCTGTCGGCGAATCGCCAGCGGGCGGCGATTTCCGTGACACTCGGCCGGTCGACCGGCACTGCCAGTTCGAGCCGGGCCTGTTCGAGTCGTCGGCGGCGGATGTACGCGGTCACCGACTCCTCCGTCTTGGCGAACGCCCGGTGCAACGACCGTACCGAGATGTTGAGTTCACGGGCCAGTACCGCCGGCGAGAGATCGGGATCGGTGAGGCGCCCGTCCGCGACGTCCCTGGCCGCCCGGACCACCGCGGGGGCCAGCCGGGGCTCGCAGTCGTCGAAGGCTTGCACAAGCACGCCCTTGACCAGCTCGATCAGGGAGTTGCGAGCGGCTCGCACACCGGCGGCCGAGAGGTCGTTCACCGTCTCGTCGACGACTTTGGTGTACGCCGTGAGCAGCCGCAATTCCGGCGAGTCGGCCGAACCGACGATCGCCTGGTCCCGGATCAGCGGCCTGAGTTGCGAGGCCGGCAGGATCAGTACCTTCGCCGTCGTGCGCGGTTCCATCTCGAACCGCACCGGAGGGCCGTTGTGCCGCACGATGAACTGTCCGGCCCGTACGGCGGTTCCGGCCCGGCCACGCGGATCGACGAAGCGCCACTCGCCCTGCCCCATCACATGCACCAGGACCTGGTCGTCGAGGTGGTGGGCGGCGCTGCGCGGACCGCCGGCCAGCGACTCGCCGTAGAGGCCCGCGATCACCGTGTCGTGCACCTTGGACGCGCGGACCCTGACCCGGAAGTCACCCGGTCCGAGCGGCTCCAGGGGTGGCAGGGGGAGCTTCTCCCCGATCTGCGACTCCCATGCGCGCCGGAATACGTCGAAGCCGTCCCGTGCGGTGCGCGGAGCGGTGACGTCCACGAAGAAGTTCCGCCCCGGACCGGGGTTCCCGGTATCGCTCATCGTCGACGCAGGCATCTTCCTGGCACTGGCGTTCCAGCAGAGAGGCACAACGATACATCCGCCGGCGGGGCGATCTTCCTAGGGTGAGTGGAGCCGTGAATCCCTACAAAAACGGTAATCCCGAAGGGTTTTATCCTGCTATGCATGATATGAAGCATGACCATGCCGACGCCGCGCCGAGCGATCTCGCCCCCGATGCCGCCGCTGTCTTCGACCTGTTGATCGGTCTCGTCCGCGCCCAGGTCCTGAGGGGCCTGGCGGAGCTGCGGATAGCCGACCACCTCGCGGAACGGGCCTTGACGGCCGAGGAGTTGGCCGATCGCGAGGGCAGCCAACCACGGGCCACCTACCGACTGATGCGCGCGGCCGCGTCGTTGGGCCTGCTGAGCCCCGAGGGAGAGCGCCGTTTCGCCCTCACCGGTCGAGGCCGACTGCTGCGTTCGGATGTGCCCGGCTCCCTGCGCTCCCTGGTGCTGGCCCAGACCGGCCAGGGGCTGTGGCAGTCCTGGGCACACTTCCCCGAGGCCGTGCGGCAGAGGGGAACCCAGGCGGGGACGGCGTTGGGGGCGGACGTATTCGCGTATTTCGCCGAACCGGAGAACGCCGAGGAGGCGGCTCTCTTCGCCAAGGCGATGGGCGACGTCTCCGGCCTGGTGACACAGGGTGCCATGGCCGCCGTGTCCACGACCGGTGTGTCCACCGTCGTCGACGTCGGTGGTTCGAACGGAGATTTCGTCCTGGCGCTGATGGAGGCCGACTCCCGGCTGAACGGACAGGTCCTCGATCTCCCGCACGTCGTCGAGGGCGCCCGCGCCGAGGCCGAGAAGCGCGGTCTGTCCGGCCGGTTCTCCGCCGTGGCGGGCGATTTCTTCGAAGACGTCCCCCCGGCGGATCTCTACCTGCTGAAGACGATCCTGCACGACTGGGATGACGACCAGTGCACGGCCATCCTGCGCCGCTGCCGGTCCGCCGTGAACGAGGGGGGACGCGCGCTGGTCGTCGAGATGGTCATCGGCGAGCCCGGCCGGCCCGACCTGGCCACCCTGTCGGACATGGCCATGCTCACCCTGACCAACGGCATGGAACGCGACCTGGACGAGTTCGACACCCTCTTCGCGGCGTCGGGCTGGCGCCGCACGAAGACGTACCCCGTGGGCGCCGGCTACTTCGGTCTGGAGCTCGTCGCGGCCTGAGGAGCCGAGCGACCTGACGACCTCGTGCACGGTTGGGAACCCCGGTCATGACCACGGTGACCACCACGCGCAAGGGATCCGTCGAGTGGATCGCCCTCTGCCGACCGGACCGGCGGAACGCCCTCGACGAACCCACCCGCCGCGGCCTCCTCACCGCCCTCCGCCGGGCCGGCCAGGACCCAGCCGTGCACTGCGTCGTCCTCACCGGCGCCGGGCACGTTCTTTGCGTCGGCCAGGACCTGTCCGCCCGGCACGAGCTCACCGACGCCGCCGCGACCGTGCGGGAGACCTACAATCCCCTCGTGGCCGCGATCACCGGGATGGACACTCCCGTGATCGCTGCGGTCAACGGCCTCGCGGTGGGCGCGGGCATGGGCCTGGCGTTGGTATGCGACCTGGTACTCGCCGCCGACACCGCGAGCTTCGCCTGCGCCTTCGGCAAGGTCGGACTCGTCCCCGACACCGGCCTCTCCAGCATCCTGGTCCGCGCCCTCGGTCACGCCCGCGCCTTCGAACTGGCCACCACCGGACAGACCTTGGGCGCCTGGGCGGCCCTCGCCCTCGGCCCGGTCAACGCCGTCGTGGACGCCGACGACCTCGAGGCCGAGGCACAGTCACGCGCGGAAGTGCTCGCAGCCGGTCCCGCCCAGGCATTCGCGCCGACCAAGCGGGTCTTCCGCCTGGCAGCCCACGCCCCGATCGCCGAGGTGCTGGCCGCCGAAGCCGACAGCCAGGGCATCGCCGCCCGCGGCCCGGAACACGCCGAGGGCGTGGCCGCCTTCAGCGAGAAACGCACACCACGCTTCGCCGACGCGCGCCTCCTCTGAGTCGGGCAGGGGAGGCACAACTCCCTGAGCGTTTCCCCGCCCGAGCCGACGCGCTTGGAAAGCATGTCCCGGGGGGGGTAGTGGCATCTCGGGCTGGATGCAGCCGCCGATAACGCCGTCATTCTCAATGGCGGAGGTTGCGCTGCTGGCCACGAGGCCTTGCCGGAGGGGCCGTACCGGGGCTACGGCCTCGACGGCCTGCGTAATCACGCGGGCGGGCAGCGCTTCCGATGATGTGTTTGCGGACGCGGCGGCCATCCTGTGGCCGACCCGGTGCAAGAGACGGCGCTCGGTGCAGAACCGAACCGGCAGAGGGCCGGCACCCGATACCAGGTCCCGGCCCTGCGGATGAGCGGCTCAGCTCTCGCAGTCGAACTCCTGGTCGCCCACGTCCCCCGGGCAGATGTCCGTGCCGGTGTCGCCGTTGGAGGAGTCGTTGCCTCCCACGCCGTCGATGGCGCCCAGCCGGTCGTTTCCGGCGTTGCCGTCCATGATGTCCCGGCCGGCCCCACCGACGATCTCGTCGTCGCCCGCACCGCCGATCAGGATGTCGTTGCCGTCGCCCCCGACCAGGACAGCGCGTTGCGTGCTGTCGATCGTCTGGAGAGTGTCGCCGCCCGCGTCGCCGTTGAGCGTGGCCCGCAGGCTCGCCCGCAGGATGACCGTGTCATTGCGGTCGCCCGCGCTGAGGAGGATCGTCCGTGTGCCCGCCGGGCAGGACACCGAGTTGGCGGTGAGCTGGGTACAACCCGCCCCCGCGGCGACGGTGTCACCGTTGTCGATGACGGTGATGTTGCTGCCGGACGGGTTGATGATGATCTGGTTCGCCTTGTCGGCCGCGGCGTTGATATTGATGAAGGCCGAGTTCGCGGTCACACCGGTGGCGGCGTGGGCCTGCCCGGCCGACAAAGCCAGCGCCGCGCCCATCGCGCCTGCCATCACCACGGCCTGTAAACCCTTGCGCATCGAGGTTCCCACTGTTCCTCCAGTCAGTACGGTGCCTGCGATCAAGCATCGACGGGGAAAGAGGGCCGCACATGGGGGGAGAACCCCCAGATAGTGTCCGAGACGGATGGGCCGAGCCCGTCGGGCCCGGCGCCCCGGGGTCCGGAGAAACGAGGCTCGGGGTTGCTGATCGTAGCGACTTGGCCCTCACCGGACGTGGTGGGACCTCACCCGGGCGCAGACGATCCGGGTCGGCTTCGTGTCTGCGGAAGAACGCGCCGCCCGCGCGCCGTCCTCACCGTCAGCGACTTCACGATCTCCTGGCGCCCGAGGGCCACCTGGTCCTGCAGACGCTGCGCTCCCACGACCAGTGGAACACGATCCCGTACGCCATGGACGACCGCTACCGGGGCATCAAGGGCGGCCGGCGCGTCGTCCTGGTCGACCACGCCGCCCTCACCGAACTCGGCCTCGACGACGGCGCCCTCGTCGATCTCGTCAGCGTCTGGACCGACGGCTCGGAGCGCCGCGCCGACGGCTTCCGTCCGACCGGCCCTCGCAGTAGATGCCTATGTTGACATAGGTGTCTCTTCATATGTAACGTCGCCCGAGTGTCCGGTATGAGCGCGGCTCACCAGAGCCAGAGCATCGACCGCGTGGCCGCAGGCCTCGTGGAATGCCTGCCTGCGCTGAACCGGTCCATGCAGCTGGGTATCGCGGGCCGACTGCCCTACCCCAAGCTCCCCGAGCGGCAGCTGGAGCTTTTGAAATACGTCGCCGAGCACGACGGCATCACTGTGCAGAAGGCGGCCGACGCGCTGCGCATGATGCCCAACAACGTCAGCGCCCTGGTCACGCGGCTCACGGAAGAGGGCCTGCTCGAACGGCACCAGGACGGCGCGGACAGGCGCATCGCGCACTTGCGCACCACCGCAACAGCTCGTCAGCGCCTCGCCGAGGTCAAGGGCATCGCGGCGGAGCAGTTCGCGTCCGCGCTCCACACGCTCTCCGATGGCGACCTCGCAGCCCTCGGCTCGGCGCTCGGCGCCCTGGAGGCCCTCGCCCGGCAGCTGCGCGACAGCGCTGCCTGACCGATCCCGAACCCCCGTACGCCTACCGCCTCTGCCCGCGGCAGTACCGTCTCCGCCGCGGCAGGGCCGCGTGTGCTCCCCCCTATGTCCGCGCACCCCCAGCCGGGTGCCGTATGTCCTGAGGACACCTCAACTCATGCATGTAACGGCTGTTTCCGACCGCCCTTCCCGCGGTCCCCGAACCAACCCCTGGCTGACGCTGATCGCCGTCGCCCTCGGCCTGTTCATGGTCGGCCTCGACGGTTCCGTCGTCTCGATCGCCAACGCCGAGATCGCCCGCGACCTCAACGCCTCCACCGCCGAACTGCAGTGGGTCACCAACTCGTACCTGCTCGCCCTCGCCGCCACCCTCATCCTCGGCGGCAAGCTCGGTGACCGGTTCGGCCGTCGCACCCTCTACCTCATCGGGGTCGTCGGCTTCACCCTCGCGTCCGTCGCGATCGGCCTGGTCGGCTCGGCCGAGGGCGTCATCGCCTTCCGTGCCGTACAGGGCCTGTTCGGGGCGATGCTCATGCCCAACACCCTCGCCCTGCTGCGGGCCGTGTTCCCGCCGAAGCAGTTCGGCATGGCGGTCGGCATCTGGGCCATGGTCTCGTCCGTCTCCACCGCGCTCGGCCCGATCGTCGGCGGACTGCTCGTCGAGAACGTCAACTGGGAGTCGGTCTTCTACATCAACGCACCGATCGGCGTGATCGCCCTTGTCTTCGGCCTCATGGTGCTGCCGCAGTCGAAGAACGAGGCCGCCGCGAGCGAGAAGTTCGACGTGCCCGGCGTCATCCTGCTCGCGGCCGGGCTGCTGACTGTCGTCTTCGGTGTCGTCAAGGGCGAGACCTGGGGCTGGACTTCGGGCGGCACACTGGGCGCCATCGCCGGAGGTCTCGTCGTCCTCGGCCTGTTCGGCTTCTACGAGACCCGCGTCGCGCACCCGCTGCTCCCCATGCGCCTGTTCCGCAACCCGGCCCTGACCATCGGGACCATCGTCACCGCGCTGAACTTCTTCATCCTGCTCGGCGTGATCTTCTTCTTGATGCTGTACCTGCAGAACGTGCGCGGCTTCTCGCCCGTCGAGTCCGGTGTGCGGACCCTGCCGTTCAGTCTCGCCGCCATGGTCGCCTCGCCACTCGGCGCGAAGCTCACCGAAAAGTTCGGCCCGCGCCTGACCATGCCGCTCGGCATGGTGCTCCAGGCCGGCGCCGCGTTCACGATGCTCGCGTGGAGCGCCGACTCCTCCTACCTCGCGATGTGGCCGCCGTTCGTCGCGCTCGGCCTCGGCGTCGGCATGGTGATGGCCGCCTCCTCGGACGCCATCGTCGGCAACGCCCCCGTCCAGGACGGCGGCATCGCCGGTGGGCTGCAGGCCACCTCGCTGCAGGTCGGCGGCGCACTGGGGACGTCGGTGCTCGTCTCGCTCATCAGCAGCCGCGTGGGCTCCACACTCACGGACTCCCTCACCGACGCGGGCGTGCCCCACTCGGCCGCCACTCGCCTCGAAGAGGCGAAGGACGCGGTCGCGATGGGCATCGCCCCGGTCTCCGACGCGATGCCCGCACCACTGAAGGCGGCAGTGACGGAGGGCAGTCACACCGCCTTCATGAACGGCGTCCACACCTCCGTCCTCGTCACCGGAGTCCTCGCCCTGGTCGGCGCCGCACTCGCGGTGATCGGCCTGCGCAACCGGAAGGCCGCCGACGCACCGGCCGGGATGCCGTCCTCGGACGGCATCCCGGTCAGCGGCACGGTTTCCGCACCCGTGCCGTAGACAGTCGTCACCCGGTTGGGCAGCGACATGCTCAGTGTTCACTGCTCCCAGGACAGGACGCCCAGTCGGCTGCGTTCGAGTTGCAGGTGATCCCGTCGGTGAATGCCTGGGGCAGGTCGAAGGGCCGGCCGGTGTGTCGGCGTAGGCGCGGTGCAGGCTGAGGACGATGCGTTCCGCGTCGGCAGGTCGGCGAATGGGCCGAGGCGGCAGGTGCGCGCCGCTCGCAGGGGGGTGAGGCCGTCTCAACACCGCCGCGGCTGGCCGACCATGCCAGCCTGGTACCGGCCGCGAACACCGTCTGCCGGCTCACCGGGTCGGCAAGTCAACTCCTCGTCCACGCCAGCGCGTCCTCACTGTATCTGCCATGCACTGGCTCAACGTGCATCTCGACTGACGCCCAGTCCCGCCCCTCAGATGCCGACAGCCGCCGAAGGGCCGCCACCCGGGCACGACCGGCCGACCGCCAGGTTGACGGCGCATCTTGACGAGCCTCTGGGCGATCCCGCGACCAACGGGGACGCAGGACTCCCCCACGAAGCACCGGGCGGCGTGCCGGCGCATCCGGAGGGAGTCCCGCCCGGCGTTCGCCCTTCGCCGCCGCGGGAACCGCTCCGCGGCGGTGTGAACCAAACGGATCCGCAGCGCTGAGAGCGGCGTGCCGGTCATGTGACCGGCCCGCTGCTCTTGTGTGCGCCCCGCTCAGACGCCGTTCCGGGACGGGAACCGGCTCGGCCCTCCCGCGAGGGTGACGTCGAGGCCGGTCTCGGTGACGTCGACCGAGGTGGCCTTGAGGCCCAGGGGATAGGCGGTGTCCATCCGGTCAGTCAGGTTCTTCCGGATCCGGTCGACGAGCGCAGTGGGTGCCGGGGTGCCGAGGATCTCGGCGTCTTCGAGGCGCAGGCTCAGTCGTCCGTTCCGCAGTTCGGGCTTGAGGGTTGCCTCTCCGAGGCCTCCCTGGCCGAGGACGAGGGTGAGTGTGTCGGCCTGGGCGTCGAGGCGGACACCGGAGACCGGAAGCCGTCCGTTGGGCGCGGTGGCCAGGCTCTGCAGGGAGGCGGCGGGCACCTCGACATCGGCATGGGTGCGGGCGACGGTGCCCGAGTGGTCGCCGGTCAGGCGTATGTCGTCCAGGCGGGCGTGGACGGACACGTCGGGGACACGGCCGACGGTGGCATGGTCGCTGCTGACGGTGACGGCGTCCAGATGGCGTTCGAACAGGTCGAGGAGGGTCGGCCCGCCGTCGATGTCGACCTCGCTGCCCTGACCGAGTTTCCGGTCGACCGTGGCGGCGAGGCGGCCCTCCAGCAGGCCGCGTGCGGTGAGTTCGGCGGCGGTGACGATCAGGAGCAGGGCGGCGAGGACGACGGCGGTGATCGACGCGATGCGATGTCGCCGGAACATGTGCAGCACGTACCGTTTCACCGCTGCTCTCCTGTTGTGGCCGAGGCCTCGGCGGACTCCGGTCGCTCATGGCCGCAAATGTCCTCCGCATCGGGCGCGGTCGGCGCCGGTCCTTCGGGGTCCAGGTGGGGCAGCAGGCGGTCCAACCAGTGGGGCAACCACCAGTTGGCACGGCCCAGCAGGTACATGGTGGCGGGCACCAGGACCAGCCGGACGACGGTGGCGTCGATGACGACGCTGACGCCCAGTCCGAGGGCCAGCATCTTGATCACCACGTTGGTGGAGAGCAGGAAGGCGAGGAAGACGCTGGTCATGATCAGGGCGGCGCAGGTGATGACGCGGGCGGTGCCGGCCAGGCCGGTGGCGACGCTGAGGTGGTTGTCCTTCGTGTGCAGCCAGGACTCGCGGATGCGGGAGAGGAGGAAGACCTCGTAGTCCATGGACAAGCCGAAGACGATGGCGAACATCATCATCGGGACGTACGACTCGACGGGTACGGGTTCGTCGACGCCGAGCAGAGAGCCGCCCCAGCCCCATTGGAAGACCGCGACGACGACTCCGTAGGCGGCGCCGATGGACAGCAGGTTGAGCAGGGCGGCCTTGAGGGCGACGAGGAGGCTGCGGAAGACGGTCATCAGCAGGAGGAAGGCCGCTGCGACCACGACCGCGATGATGACCGGAAGCCGGTCCACCACGACGTCGCGGAAGGTGAGCTGGGCGGCCGTGACACCGGTGACATAGCCGTGGGCACCCGTGCCGGCCAGGGCGTCGGGCAGCGTGTCGTCCTCCAGTCGGTGCAGGAGATCGGAGGTGCCCTGGTCCTCGGGGCCGGTGTCGGGAGTGACGGTGGCGACGAGCAGGGCCTGGTCGTCCGTCGCGGTGGGGGTGGACGTGCGGGCGACGCCGGGGGTCGCCGCCAGCGCGTCGTGCAGGGAGGCGGTGAGTTCCTTGAGGTCGGTCTGCTGTCCGCCGAGGTCTGCGACGACGGTGAACTGGCCGTTCGTACCGGGGCCGAAGCCGTCGGAGATCAAGTCGTAGGCACGGCGGTCGGTGTATTCGGTGGGGTCGGCTCCATGGTCGATGTGGCCGAGCCGCATCGAGGCGGTGGGGATGCTCAGGACCCCCAGCATGACAATGCCGACGGCCAGGAAGAGCCAGGGGCGGCGGCCGACGGTGCCGGCCCAGCGGTGCCAGGTATCAGTGGTTCCGGTCGGCTCGTCCACCGAGGTGCGCACCCGCCAGCGGTCGATGCGGCGCCCCGCGATGCCCAGCAGGGCGGGGGCCAGGGTGAGGGCGGCGACGGCGGCGACCACCACGGTGAGGCCGGCGGCCGCACCGAGGCTGCCGATGAAGCCGACGCCCGACGCGTACAGGCCGCCGAGCGCGAGGGCCACGGTCGCCGCGGCGACGATCACCGCACGTCCGCTGGTGGCCACCGCCCGGCCCGCTGCCTCGGCCGGGTCGGCGCCGTCGCCGATGTCCCGCAGCAGCCTTCGGTGGCGGGTGATGAGGAAGAGGGTGTAGTCGATGCCGACGCCCAGCCCCATCATCGTGGCCAGGGTGGGTGCCGCGTTGCCGAAGGAGACGGCGGCGGCCAGCAGGCCCAGCACGGAGATGCCGGTGAGCAGGGCGACGACCGCGGTCAGCAGCGGCAGTACGGCTGCCGCGATGCTGCCGAATCCGACCAGCAGCACGACCACGGCGGTGATCAGGCCGATGGCCTCGGACAGTCGGTCGGCGGCCGTGGGGCGCGCCAACTGCCCCAGCGGGCCGCCGTATTCGACCTGGACGTCGTCCGTGCGCAGCGGCCGGACGGCGTCGTCGACACGGTCGAGGTAGGACTTGTCGAACTTGGCCGGGCTCTCCGTGAAGCGGACCGTGACGATGCCGGTGGCACCGTCGGCGGAGACCGCGCCCGGGTTGGTCAGCGGGTCGGTCACCGAAAGGACGTCGGGCAGCATCGCCAGTTCCGCGACCGTGTCGCCGACCGCGTCCCGGTGCGCGTCGAGCGTCCCGCTGTCCGTGTGCAGCACGATCTTGGGAAGCCGTGCCGCGCACCGCCTTCGAACCGTGCGCATCCAGCAGGTCGGAGCCGGTCTGCACGGAGGTGCCGGGCAGGGAGAAGTCGTCGTCGTACGTGCCGCCCCAGGCTCGGTCGGCGCCGATGGTGGCCACCGCCACCAGCAGCCAGGTGCCGAGCACCCACCAGGCCCGGCGGGCGCACCAGCGGCCGAGCCGGTGCAATCTGCCGACAGGAGTGGGCAGTTGGGAGGTGGTGTCAGTCGGGTGCGTCGTCATTGGTGTCGCTTCTGGTCAGGCCCGGGTGGGCGTGGGACAGGCTCAAGGGGGTCGGCGGGAACGGGGTGCCGGCGGGTGCGGCGCAGGAAGACGGCGAGCGTGGTGAGCAGGCCGGAGGCGATGACGAGGCTCAGCCCGAGGAGGGCCGCTCCTCCCGGGCGGACCGAATCCGCTCCTCCCGAGCCGGCCGCATCAGGTCCGGTGGCCCGAGCCCCGGGTCGTCCGTCGGACGCGTGGTCTCGGCGATCACTCGCGGACGGTGGCCGGATCGGCACCCCGGCCGATCAGCAGCGCCGCCTCAGCCCCGACATGGGGCGCCGACATGGGGCGCCGACATGGACGTACCCCACTTGCGGGCGTAGCCGCCGGAACGGTGCAGAGGATGTCGACGCAGGGTGCGGCGACCGAGCGCTGGTCGCCGCAGTTGGAGAACCCGGCCGTACTGCCGCGGGCGCAGCGGATCGGTACCGGCGGGAGCGGCGCCCGTCAGCGACAGGACGGCGACGAGCACGGCCGAGGGCACTTCGGCTCTCATTCGGCTCTCAGGGGTGTCATGTTCAGTGCTGCTGCCAGAACCCGCTGCGCCGTTCCGCCCACTGCCGCACCTGGTCGCCGTAGTCACCGTCGAGTGCCTTGTCGCGGATGTCCACGAGTCCGTCGCGCAGTTCGTCTCCGCTCAGTCCGCGCAACTTCCCCAGGTCGCCCCGCAGTTGCTCCGGAAGGAGCCGGTAGCGCTGCTGTGCTCGCTCGGCCCGGAGCTTGACGACGGCGCCGTAGTCACCGTCCAGTGCGTCCTGCCAGATCCGTGCCGCCGTCTTCTGACGCTGCTCCGGGTCCATGCCGCGCAGCTGTCGCAGGTCGGTGCGGAGGTCGGTCGGGATCCAGGCGGGCAGGGTGTGCGGGTCGGTGTCCGCGACGGCCACGGCGAGTGCCGTGGTGGCCGTGGTGGCCGTAGTCGCCCCGGTCGACCCTGACGATGCCGCCCAGAGCAGTCCGGTCACGGCAGTGGCAGCGACGGTGGTGGCCAGCAGCGTCCCTCGCGCGCGGCGGGCTGCCACGCTGGTCAAGCGATTCACGAGATCCTCCCCTTGCTCGATCTGCGACCCAGCGTGTCGAAGGGGTGCGAGGAGGACGTTCGGCGAATGTTCGGGGCGTGTAAGGACCCCTCGCACGAGCGCTCGCGGGGCCCGCGGCTGGTTAGCATCGAGAGCCGGATCGGGAAGTGAGAGGCAGATGCCAGAGAGCAAAGGGCTGGTCCTGGTCGTCGAGGACGAGCGGAACATCGCGGACCTGCAGCGGCGCTACCTGAGCCGGGAGGGATTCGGCGTCCATGTCGAGACCGACGGCCACGCCGCCCTGGCCGCCGCCCGAAGGATGCGCCCGGCGGCGATCGTGCTGGACATCGCCCTGCCCGGCATGGACGGCATGGAGCTCTGCCGACGGCTGCGCGAGCAGGGCGACTGGACCCCCGTGCTGTTCGTGACCGCGCGGGACGAGGTCACCGACCGGATCCTCGGGCTGGAACTGGGCGGCGACGACTACCTCACCAAGCCCTTCTCGCCGCAGGAGCTCGTCGCCCGCGTCAAGAGCCTGCTGCGCCGCGCGGCGGGTCCGGGGCGGGATCCGGTGCGTCGGCTGGGCCGGCTCACACTGGACGCCGGACGGCGCACCCTCCGGGTGGACGAGCGCCCCGTCGAGCTGACCACGACCGAGTTCAATCTGCTCGCCTTCCTCATGCACCACCCCGAACAGGTCTTCACCCGCGAGCAGTTGCTCGCGCAGGTGTGGGGCTACGCGGACTACCGGGACACCCGTGTGATGGATGTCTACGTCTCCCAGTTGCGTACCAAACTCGGTGACGCCAGCCCGATCCGCACCGTCCGGGGCGTCGGCTACAGCGTCACCGACGCCGATACCACCCGATGAAGATCGCTGCCCGCCGCGGCTCCCTGAGGGGAAGCCTCGTCCTGCTCACCACCACGGTGGCCGCGGTCGCCGTCGTCCTGACCGGGTTGTTCGCCTGGCGGGCCATCCGCACCAACGCCGAGGCGCAGGAACGTGACCAGCTCTCCCGGCAGGCGGAGGTCATGGCCCGCACTCCGCCCCTGGCCTCGTGGATGCTGGACCGGCAGCAGCGCATCGCCGGTCCCGACGAGATCCGGCTCGCCCTGGTCCGTCCCTCCGGCGAGGTCGCGGGACCGGCGGCGGTAGTCGTCGACGACGCGCAGCGCCAGGCTCTGCTCGCCGGGCAGGACGTGTCCGCCACCGCACGGCTCGACGGCCGGACGGTGCTGGTGGAGGGCACCCCCACCAGCACCGGGGGCGGGCTGGTGCTCACGCAGCCGATGAACGCCGTCGATCAGGCCACCGACCGCATGCGCGGCAGCCTGGTCCTGCCCCTGGTCCTGGGTCTTGTCGGTGCCGCCCTCGCCGGCGCGCTGCTCGCCCGGCGCCTGACCCGGCCGCTCGTCTCCGCCGCCCGTACCGCGCACCGGCTGTCCGAGGGCGAGCGCGGGCTGACGGTGCCCGCCGAGGGGCCCACCGAAGTGGCCGAGCTGGCCGGCGCGTTGAACACCCTGGACGCGGCACTCACCCACAGCGAGGGCCGGCAGCGGGACTTCCTGCTCTCCGTCTCCCACGAGATCCGCACCCCGCTGACCACGGCACGGGGCTACGCCGAGGCCCTCACCGACGAGGTGATCACCGGCGACGAGGTGCCCGAGGCCGGGCGCATCCTGCGCAGCGAGATCGGGCGGCTGGAGCGCTTCGTCGGCGACCTGATCGCCCTGGCCCGCCTCGAAGCCGACGACTTCCGCCTCGACACCGGTGAAACCGACCTCGACGCCCTGCTGGCGGAGGCCGCCGAGTCCTGGGCGGCCCGGTGCGCCCGTCACGAGGTCGACTTCCGCCTCGAACGCCCGGGAGTCCCCCTGACGATCACCACCGACGGATTCCGGGTACGGCAGCTCATCGACGGCCTCGCCGAGAACGCGCTGCGCGTCACACCGGCCGGAGAGCCCCTCGTCCTGGCCCTGCGCGCGGCAGGCGCCGGCGCCGTGCTGGAGGTCCGCGACGGCGGCCCCGGCCTCACCGACGACGACATCGCCGTCGCCTTCGAACGCGGCGCCCTCACCGACCGCTACCGCGGCGTCCGCGCCGTCGGCAGCGGACTGGGCCTGGCCATCGCCCACCGCCTCACAGCCCGGCTCGGCGGCACCATCACCGCCGAGGGCCGCGCACCCGAGGGCGGTGCCTGCTTCACCGTATGCCTGCCACCGCACCCCGATGCCGGCCCGCCGGATGCTCCTTACACACCCCGAACGTCACGCTGACACCGTCGTCGCTCCGATCCGCCACGCTCGCTCCCGGGCCGGTGAACGAAAGGACGACAGGATCATGCCAGTGCCGCAAAGGTTCCTTCCAGGACGACCGATCGCCCTGCTGCGGCGTACCGTGGCGGCCCTCGTCCGGGGTGGCGCCGGCACGGCACCGGAGCGTGCGCGACGGCACGGCGCGGCCGCCGACCGGGAGCGCGGCATGCCCCGCAGGCTGCGCCAGGACCTGGACCAGGCCCTGGCGCTCTCCGACGACGCGGCCCGCAGGGCTGCCGTCGACCACGTCGTCCGGGGCATCGCCGACGGCACCTACGGAACGGGTTTCCGGCGACGCGCGATGGATGCGATCGACCACGACCTGCCGGACGCCCCGCTCTGAACACCACACATGCGGACCCGACATCGCCTCCCTATTGCGCGGCGATCCAGTGCTCGAACGCCGTCAGGTGCCGCTCGGAGGCGGCGAGCAGGTTGGTGTACACCTGGCGGGTGTCCGGGGCGGTGAGTCCGGACAGCGCCTTGGTCAGTGCGGTGATGTCCTCGGTCTCGACCGTCCGCCCGGCCTTCAGGGCCCCGGACAGGCTGTCCTCGCCCTGCTTCAACAGCCGGTCGTAGGTGGCCTGGACGGTCGGGTCGGTGAACTCACCGGCCGGCTTGCCCACGGTCGGGTCGGTGACGTCGTAGCGGTCCAGCAGGGTGCGCACGGCGCTCAGGTGCTGGGTCTCTGCCGCAGCGATCCGTTCGAAGACACGTACGTCGTAGCGTGCCGCGAACGCCGTGTAGAGGTCGTGCGCGAGCTTCTCCTCCTCGGCCATGCCCGTCAGTGTGGTCCTCTGGGCCGCGGTCAGGGTGCCCTGCGCGGCGAGGGCGGTGTAGCCGGTGCAGCTCCCGTCGCGGCGGGCGTCCTGCATGCCGTCACCGTGCCGTTCGGTGTAGTGCTGACGGCCCGTCATCATCTGCTGCTGCGTGGTGGTGCCCGGCATCGGGGTGCCGTCGGTGCCCGCCGCCACCGCGCCGCCGGCCAGTACTCCGCCGATGGCGAGCACGCCCGCGGTGACAGCCGTCGCGATCCTGACGTTGCGTTTCATGGCGAACCTCCTCGACTCTGCGGGCGCCTCTTGCGTTCCCGCACCGTCACCGTCCCGCCCGGTCCTGCAGTCGTCGTGCGTTGCGTGTGGAGACGGGATGGAGACGACCGCCGGGTGGGTTGGGGCTGTTCGGCCCCTCGCGGGGCGGGCGCGTGACGCGTAGGTGTGGAACATGGCCGCCACCGTGCTCGTCGTCGAGGACGAGAGGGAGATCCGAGACCTGCTGCGCCGCTATCTGGAGCGAGCGGGGTACGGGGTGCTGACGACCGGCTCGGGTGCGGAGGCGGTGCGGCTGCTCGGTGAGCCGGGGATCGATCTGACGCTGCTGGATCTCGGACTGCCGGACGTGGACGGTGACGAGGTGCTGCGCGAGGCCCGCGAGCGCGGCCGGGTGCCGGTGGTCGTGCTGACCGCGCGTACGACCGTCGACGATCGTATCCACGGGCTGCGGCTGGGCGCCGACGACTATGTGACCAAGCCGTTCAGTCCCACCGAGGTGGTGCTGCGCGTGGGTGCGGTGCTGCAGCGGGTCGGGGGTACGGCGACGGAGGCAGCGCACGTCGTGTCGTACGGCGACGGACGGCTGCGGATCGACGAGGTCCGGCACGAGGCAGTACTGGAGGGCTGTTCCCTGGAGTTGACGCCCACCGAGTGGGGTCTGCTGACCGCGCTGGCTTCGGTGCCCGGTCGGGTGTTCTCGCGCTATGAGCTGGTCAACCGGGTGCGCGGCTACGAGTTCGCCGGGTACGAGCGGACGATCGACTCGCATGTGAAGAATCTGCGGCACAAGCTCGGGGAGGCCGGCGCCGACCTGGTGGTGACCGTGCTGGGCGTGGGCTATCGGCTGGGGTGGTCCCGTGACCCGTGAGCCCGGTGCGCCGCGCTCCGGCGTTCGGCCGTCCGGCGGGCTCGGCCCGCTCGGGCGACGCCTGTTCGCCGCGTTCGCCGTGGTGGCGCTGGCCTCCGTGGCACTGCTGACGGCCGCGGCGCTCGTCGGAACCGACCGCGGGCTGAGCAGCGCTCACCAAGCCGACCGGCAGCGCACCGCCGACCGGGTGGCCGCGGCGGCAGCCGACGCCTACCGGGCCGCGGGCGACTGGTCGACGGCCGACCTGTCGGCGGCGCGTTCCCTCGCCGCGGGCGCCGGGGCGGTGCTCACGGTGCGCAACGCGGACGACGAGACGATCTCCGGCGGCTCCGGATCCGAATCCCGGGACGAGCACGGCATGCCCGGTTCGGGGCAGGGGCAGCACGGGCAGGGCATGGGCTCGGGCCCCGGCGCGAACGCGCTCGTGGTGGTCGACGGCCGCACCGTCGGCTCCGTGCACCTGGCCTTCTCGGCCGGCTCCGGGTCGGCGGGTCTGTCCGTCGCCTGGGGCTGGGTGGCCGCGGCCGCCGTCGGTGCGCTGGCTCTGGCGCTGGGCGTGAGCTGGTTCGTCACCCGGCGCCTGACGGCTCCGGTCGTCCGGGTCGCCGCGACCGCGCGTGCGCTGGCCGCCGGGGACCGCAGCGCCCGCGCCCGGATCGACGCCCCCGGCGAACTGGGCGATCTCGCCCACGCCTTCGACGCCATGGCCGACGACGTGGGCCACGCGGAGCAGGCCCGCCACCGCCTCGCCGCAGATGTCGCCCACGAACTGCGCACGCCCCTGGCCTCGTTGCAGGCGGGGCTGGAGGAATTGCGCGACGGCTACACCGAGCCGGCCCCGGACCGTCTGGCCTCGCTGCACGACCAGGCCCTGCGGCTGGGCCGCATCGTCGACGACCTCGGAAAACTCGCCGACGCCGAATCCGCCCGGCTGTCCCTGCACCTGGCCGAGGTGGATCTGACCGCCCTGGCCGAGGCCGCCGTGGCCGCACGGGAGGCCGAACTGCGCACCGCCGGGCTGACCGTGCACACGGTCCCCGGCCCCGCTCCCCTGCCGGTGCGCGCCGACGCCGACCGGCTGCACCAGGCGCTCGGCAACCTGCTCAGCAACACCGCCCGCCACTGCCGTCCCGGCGACACCGTCACCGTCACGACGTCCGCCACACCCACCGAAGCTCTCGTCGAGGTGGCCGACACCGGCCCCGGCATCCCCGCCGACGAGCTGCCGCACGTCTTCGACCGGCTGTGGCGCGGGGCCCGCGCTCGTGCCGGAGGCGGCAGCGGCATCGGCCTGGCCGTGGTCAAGGAGCTGGTCACCGCCCATGGCGGCACGGTCACCGCGGTCTGCGGCCCGGGCGGCGGGACACGGATGACCCTCCGGCTGCCCAGGCCCGCGCCGCGGGGATCCCGACTCGGTCCGGGCTCCGTCGCCGAGCCGCGAGTTGCCTCTCGGGCAAATACCCCCAGGGGTATTTGACGCCCGTCTCCGGGTCGCCTTACTCTCGGGGCAAGATACCCCCGGGGGTAATTGAGGAGGCAACGAAATGGCTCGTGAAGTGACACAGGAAGCGTTCGCGGCGGCCTGGGCCGACGGCGCACTCGTCATCGACGTCCGGGAGGCGGACGAGTGCGCGGCGAGGCACGTACCCGGCGCCCGCCTGATGCCGCTGCGCACCGTGCCCGCCCGCTGCGGCGAACTGCCAACCGACCGGCCGGTGTTCGTGATCTGCGCCAGCGGCAACCGCAGCCAGACGGCCGCCGACCAGATGACCTCCCGCGGCATCGACGCCTACTCCGTCGTCGGCGGCACCGGCGCCTGGGCCCGCGCCGGACGTCCGGTCGCGGCCGGTTCACACGAGCACGCCGCCTGACCCCCGTCCGACACCCGCACACCGGCCAGTCGGAAAGGAGCCCCGCCTTGGCCGCCACCCCCTCCCCCACCGACTCCCCGATCTCCGGTCGCCACCGTGTCGCCGTCATCGGCGGCGGCAGCGCCGGCATCAGCGTCGCCGCCCGCCTGCGCCGCGCCGGCGTCAGCGACATCACCCTGATCGAACCGTCCGACACCCACTGGTACCAGCCGCTGTGGACCCTGGTCGGCGGCGGCCAGGCACCCCTGCGCAGCACCCGCCGCCCCGAAGGGTCGGTCATCCCGGACGGCGTCCGGTGGATCCGCCGCCGCGCCCTGGCCGTCGCCCCGGAGGCCCGCACGGTGAGCCTCTCCGGCGGCGCCGAACTCACCTACGAACACCTGGTGATGGCACCGGGTCTCCAGCTCGACTGGGACGGTGTGCCGGGCCTGGGCCAGGCCGTGGGCCACGACCGGGTGAGCAGCAACTACGCGCCCGAGTGCGCCCCGCGCACTTGGGAGCTGATCCGGCAGATGCGCTCGGGTACGGCCGTCTTCACGCACCCGGCGACCCCGCTGAAATGCGGCGGAGCCCCGCAGAAGATCGCCTACCTGGCCGCCGACCACTGGCGCAGGCGGAAGGTCCTGGACCAGATCCGGATCATTCTCGTCATCCCCGATCCGGCGATGTTCAAGGTGCCCGCCTGGTCACAGGTCCTGGAGAAGGTGGCCGCCCGGTACGGCATCGAGGTGCGGCTGCGCTCCGAGATGACCGCCGTCGACGGCGACGCCCGCGAGCTCACCGTCACCGACCATGCGAACGGCACCAAGGAGACCATCGGCTACGAGCTGCTGCACGCCGTGCCGCCGCAGAGCGCACCCGACTGGGTCAAGACGAGCCCGCTCGCCGACCCGGCCAGCCCGCAGGGCTTCGTCGCGGCCGACAAGCACACCCTCCAACACCCCTCGTACGACAACGTCTTCGCGCTCGGCGACGTGGCGAACCTGCCCACCTCGAAGACCGGCGCCGCGGTACGCAAGCAGGCCCCGGTGGTCGCGGCGAATCTCCTCGACGTCATGAACGGCCGTTCCCCGTCACACCGGTACGACGGCTACACGTCCTGCCCGCTGGTGACCGCCCGCGACCGGATGCTGCTCGCCGAGTTCGACTACGACCTCAACCCCACGCCCACCTTCCCGCTGCTCGACCCGTTCAAGGAGCGACGCACCATGTGGGCGTTCAAGCGGTACGGCCTGCCGCCGATCTACTGGCACGGCATGCTCACCGGCCGCCTCTGACCGGTCGGCCCGGGTATCCCCCGACCCGGGCCGGCCACCACCCCACCCTCCCGCAAGGGCGGACCAGACCCTTTCACATACCCCCCTGGGTATTAAATCCCGGCCGACACGGAGGTCACCCGACCATGTTCTTCGCCCAGTACTACCTCGACTGCCTCTCCCAGGCGTCCTACATGATCGCCGACGAGAGCACCGGAAAGGCCGTCGTCGTCGACCCGCGCCGCGACGTCTCCGAGTACCTCACCGACGCCGCCGAGCACGGCTTCACCATCGAGGCCGTCATCAACACCCACTTCCACGCCGACTTCCTCGCCGGCCACCTGGAACTCGCCGACCGCACCGGCGCCTGGATCGGCTACGGACAGCGCGCCGAGGCCGAGTACCCCATCCACAAACTGGTCGACGGCGAGCGCATCAGCCTCGGCGACGTGCAGCTGCAGATCCTCGAAACCCCCGGGCACACCCCGGAGTCGATCAGCGTCCTGGTGTACGAGCACACAGGCGACGCCGTCCCCTACGGCGTCCTCACCGGCGACGCACTGTTCATCGGCGACGTCGGCCGGCCCGACCTGCTCGCCTCGATCGGCGTCACCGCCGACGAACTCGGCCGCATGCTCTACGACACCATCCAGCACAAGCTGATGGACCTCCCGGACGCGGTCCGCGTCTTCCCCGCCCACGGCGCCGGCTCCGCCTGCGGCAAGAACCTCTCCACCCAGCGCCAGTCCACCATCGGCGAACAGCGCGCCACCAACTACGCCTGCCGTCCCATGAGTGAGGAGAAGTTCGTGGCGCTGGTGACCGAGGGCCAGCCCTCCGCCCCCGCCTACTTCGTCTACGACGCCATCCTCAACCGCAAGGAACACGGCCTGTTCGACGCGGCCGCCGCACCCCGGCCCCTGTCGGTGGAGGAGTTCATGGAGCGGCGCGCGGCCGGAGCCGTCGTGGTCGACGCCCGTTCCCCGCAGGACTTCGCGCCCGGGTACCTGCGCGGCTCGGTCAACGTGCCCGCGGACGGCCGCTTCGCCGAGCAGGCGGGCATGGTCGTCGCCCCCGAACAGGACGTCGTCGTCATCGCGCCGCAGGACCGCGAGGAGGAGGTCGTCACCCGGCTCGCCCGGATCGGCTTCGACAAGGTCGGCGGATACCTGCGCGAACCCGAGGGCGCTTTTCCCGCCCTCGCCGACGAGATGGAGCAGGCCAGCCGGCTGACCGCCGACGAGTTGCACCGTCTGCTCGACGGCGAGGAACCGCCACTCGTGCTGGACGTGCGCAACACCGCCGAACGCGAAGAGGGCTTCATCGAGGGCTCACTGCACATCCCGCTGGCCGAACTCGCCCGCCGCGCCGCGGAGATCCCGGCCGACCGGCCCCTGGTCGTGCACTGCGCGGGCGGCCACCGCTCCTCCATCGCCGCCAGCCTGCTGCGCCACCAGGGCCGCACCGACGTCTCCGACCTGCTCGGCGGCTACGGCGCCTGGCTCGCCCTGCCCGCGTCCGCCGACGTCTGATCCACCGCTCCCCTCACTCCGGGCGGCGGCCGCGGGAATCGGCCGCCGCCCGCCCCCAACCGCATCGACGACATCAAGGAACCCAGCGATGACCACCCACGCCGACAAGCCACGACTCGACCCCGCCGCCCTGCGCGACCTCACCCGGGACGGGGAGGGCCCGCGTCTGCTGGACGTGCGCACGCCCGGTGAGTTCCGCACCGCCCACATCCCCGGCTCCTACAACGTCCCCCTCGACACCCTGCGCGAGCACCGCGCCGAACTGCGCCACCACCTCGACGAGGACGTCATACTCATCTGCCGCTCCGGCGCCCGCGCCACCCAGGCCGAACAGGCCCTCGCCGAAGCCGGACTGCCCAACCTGCGCGTCCTCGACGGCGGCGTCATGGCCTGGGAGACCGCAGGCGGCCCACTCACCCGCGGACCCGAACGCTGGGATCTGGAGCGCCAGGTCCGGCTCGTCGCCGGAGTTCTCGTCCTGGTGACCGGCGTCGCGGGCCTGTTCGTGCCCGGACTGCACCTGATCGGCACCGCCGTCGGTGCCGGGCTGACCGTCGCCGCGCTCACCAACACCTGCGCCATGGGCATGCTGCTGTCGAAGCTGCCCTTCAACCGCGGCCCGCGCACCGACCTCGACACCGTCGTCGCCGTCCTACGGGGCACGACGTGATCACCGTCGTCGTCGCCGCGTCCCTGCTCATCGGCGTCAGCCTCGGCATCCTTGGGGGCGGCGGGTCCATCCTGACCGTCCCCATCCTGGTCTACCTGGCCGGCATGGAGACCAAGGAGGCCATCGCCACCTCCCTGTTCGTCGTCGGCGTCACCAGCGCCGCAGGCGTCGTCTCCCACGCCCGTGCCGGACGCGTCCGCTGGCGTACCGGGCTGCTGTTCGGCCTGGCCGGCATGACCGGCGCCTACGCAGGCGGACGGCTCGCCGAATTCATCCCCGGCAGCATCCTCCTGCTCGCGTTCGCCCTCATGATGATCGCCACGGCCATCGCCATGATCCGGGGACGGAAGCGGGCGCCGAAGACGGTCCACCACGAACTCCCCGTCCTGCACGTGCTGTTGGACGGCATCGTCGTGGGCCTGGTGACCGGACTGGTCGGCGCCGGCGGAGGCTTCCTCGTCGTTCCCGCGCTCGCCCTGCTCGGCGGGCTGCCGATGACCGTCGCGGTCGGCACCTCGCTGCTGGTCATCTCGATGAAGTCCTTCGCGGGCCTGGCCGGTTACCTGGCCGGCGTGCACATCGACTGGGGCCTGGCGGCCCTCGTCACGGCGACGGCCGTCGTCGGCAGCCTGCTCGGCGGCCTGCTCGCCGGGCGCATCCCGCAGGACGCGCTGCGCAAGTCCTTCGGCTGGTTCGTCGCCGTCATGGGCGTCTTCGTCCTCAGCCGGCAGACCGGCTCCGACCTGCGCCACACCCTGCTCACCAGCCCCTGGACCTGGGCCTCCGCAGCCGCGGCGGCGGGCATCGCCTTCAGCTGGTACATGCTCAGGCGCTCCGGCCGAACACCGGAGCAGCCGGGCGACGCCCCGGCCGTGCCGGGCGAGGAAAGCCCGGACCGCCTCGCCACCCGTCCGTGAGGACAGGAGGTGAAAGCCATGGACAAGAAAACGGACTCGTGGGCCGAGGCGCTCGTTCGGCTGCGGCGGGCCCAGGGACAGCTGGCCGCGGTCATCGGCATGATCGAGGCGGAGCGCGACCGCAAGGACGTCGTCACCCAGCTGGCCGCGGTCTCCCACGCCCTGGACCGGGCCGGCTTCAAGATAGTCGCGGACGGCATTCGCCAGTGCCTCACCGAACGGCAGCGGGGGCACGTCCCGCCGCTGAGCGAGGCCGAACTGGAGAAACTGTTCCTGACACTCGCCTGAACAGAACCCGTAACCCATTCCCGGGGGTGCAAGGTGACCTCCCGCGCCAACATCACCGACTGGCCCGGCCGCCGGGCAGCCACTGCCCCGACACCCGACCGGGCGGCCCACGAGACGCCGGCGACGGCGGAGGCGTACGCGTGCTTCGCGGACGCCCGCGTACGGCACGACGTTCCGGTTCTGGCCTTCAAACGCGCCGCGGAGCAGTTGTCCCGCCGCCTCCCCACCCGGGGCGAGGCAGACGGTGAGCCATGAGACCGACCCCGAAGTGCGTTCTCGACCGGTCCCGCCCCTGCAACGCCTGTATCGCCCCGGACCCCACCACCTGCCCCTACCCGTATCTGCTCGCCGGGGACGATCCAGAGAACCAGGACGACGGCGACAGCACCAGCGAGTATTCAACCCGTACGCAAGAGTGAGGTGCACACGATGGACGCAGCAGGCTGGGACGAGCGGTACCGCGGCAGCGAACTGGTCTGGAAGGCCGAGCCCAACCGCTTCGTCGAGCAGGAGCTGGCCGGTCTGGAGCCGTCCGGGCGAGCGGTGGACCTCGCCGCCGGAGAAGGACGCAACGCCGTCTGGCTCGCGGAGCGCGGCTGGGAGGTGGACGCCGTCGACTTCTCCGCCGTGGCGCTGGAGAAGGCCGAGCGGCTGGCCGCCGAACGGGGTGTACGGCTGCGTACCGTCCACGCCGATCTCACGCTCTGGACGGCCCCGGAGGCGACGTACGACCTGGCCCTGATCGCATATCTGCATCTGCCCTGGCCGGAGATGACCGAGGTACTGCCCCGGGCCGCCACGGCCGTGCGTGAGGGCGGGACCCTGCTGCTCGTCGGCCATCACGCGGCCAACCCCGAGCGCGGATACGGCGGCCCGCAGGATCCGCACGTGCTGTACACCGCCGAGCAGGTCGCCGACCTGTGGCGGCCTCACGCCGACATCCTGCGAGCCGAGACGGTCACCCGGCCGGTGACCGACGCCGAGGGCAACAGCCACACGGCCCTCGACACGCTCGTCCACGCCGTACGGCGATGACCCCGGGGGAACAATGCGGCGCCGCGAAACGCTGCCACTTATACCCCTCGGGGTATTCAAATCGCAGTCGACACCCGCTGGGGACTACCACCAACCCAGCCGAGGAGCGTGAGGACGATGGCGACGGCAGAACGTGACCGGCCCCCGACGAACGAGGACAGCCGCCTCGTGACCGGCTGTGGGCGCAGGATCGCCGTGCGGTGCCTGCGGCTCGCGCCCACGGAGCGGCCCATCAGCCGGGTCGCCCTCGACGTGGGCCGCGACCAGGGCGGCGAACCGGGTGTGTGGGCGGCACTCACCGTAGACGAGGCGCGTGACCTGGCCCGCCTGCTCCTCCTGCACGCCGACCTGGCCGAGCGCGGCGCCGAGCCCGTGCGGCCGATGCGCGAGGACTCCCCCTCCACCTGACCCAGGCGCGTACTCGTCATCACTCCAGGGCGTGCGCACACTCCCGGTCTCCCAGGAGTTCCAGCCGACGCCGGAGCACCGGGTTGTCGGACGACAGACTGGCATGACAGGCGATCGCACGGCCCTGCCGCTCGCGCGGCAACCGTTCGACGACGCGGCACTCGGACGGGTCACGTCCGCGGAAGGACGTACCGAACTGGGCGTACAGCCGTTCCGCCATGTGCCGCGGCAGGGTCCACGCCACGACGGCGGCCCCCGCCCCGCGGGCGGCGAACAGCGCGGCTCTCGTGGCTCGTTGATGATCCCGGTGCCCGGTCACGCCTCATCGGCGAGCGGCGCCCCACCCACCTTCTGGCGTTCGACACTGGGGGCACGGGGACGTTGTCGAGAGCGCCGTCCGGGTGACCGGCCAGGTCCACGCGCTCGACGCCCAGTTCCCTTGCGGCACAGGCGAGTTCGCCCGCCCGCACGGTGCGCAGGACGCCCAGGCCGAACGACTCGTCGTCGGGATGGGCGACCACCGCCGGCACGCGCCGCATCCCGTCCGGCAGGCCGCGTCCGGCATCTGTGCTGCCGGCCATCTCAGGTGTAGATGATCTGGCCGCCGGCCGCGTGCTCGTAGAACTCACCGACCGTGATGATGCCCTGGACCTGCTCGACCAGGTCGTCCTTGCCGAGTTCGAAGAGGTCGACGGACGCCTTGCAGGCGTAGATGCCGGCGCCGGTGTCGGCGATCATCTCGATGAACTCGGGGATCGGCGGGATGTCGAGCTTGTCCATCTTGCGTTCCATGTAGCGGGTGACCAGGTCGGGGACGCCGGGCATGCCGCCCAGCAGGGTCGGCAGGTGGAGGCCGGGGTTGCCCACGGTCGCGAGCTTGATGTGCTCCCAGCGCTTCTTCGTGATGGCGTCCAGGCCGAAGAAGGTGAAGAACAGGTCGGCCTCGATGCCCTCGGCGCGGGCGCCGTTGGCCATGATCAGGGCCGGGTAGATCCCTTCCAGGGATCCCTTGGAGACGATGATCGAGACCTTCTCGATCGTTGCGGTGTCGGCCATGACGGCACGCACTCCTTCGTGTCCGGCGTATCAGATGCAGCCGCGGGGCTTGGGAATGCCGGCGATCTTCGCGGCGGTCTTCGCCGGGCCCTTGGGGAAGAGCTGGTAGAGCTCCTTGACGCCGACGCCGGAGGTCTTGCCCAGGACCCGCACGGTGGGGCCGGTGCCCTTGGCCGCGTACTGGGCGCGCATGAAGCGGATGACGATCCAGTGCCGGTCGGTCAGGGTGTCGATACCGAGTTCCTTGGCGATCTGTTCGGCCATGGGCTCGGTCCACCGGTCGGGCTCGGTGAAGAAGCCTTCCTCGTCGACCGGGACGGGGGTGCCGTCGTAGGTGGCGGTGGGCATGGCGGTGCTCCTTCGGTTCAGGCGTGGGTGTGGCGCTTGCCGTGCTCGGGCATGGCCGAGCCGATGCCGGGCAGTTCCCGGCCGGGCAGCAGGCTGTGCCAGTACAGCCACTCGAAGGCGAGCTTGCCGAGGTGGTTGGCGTGCGACTCCTTGAGCAGCGGCAGGCCCACGGCGGCCGGGAAGTGGCCGGGCAGCGGTTCGGTGTCGTAGTTGAAGTCGATGAGCAGGGCCTTGTGGAAGCCCGTCTCGACGAAGCAGTTGGCGTGCCCGTCGAAGGAGGCGTCCAGCGGCTGTCCGGCCAGGAACCGGCCGATGTTGTGCACCAGTACCTCGCCCTCGAAGTGGGCCACCGACCCGGCCTTGGAGGCCGGCAGGCCCGCCGCGTCACCGATCGCGAACACCTCGGGATGGTCCGGGTGTTGGAGGGTGTGCGGGTCGACCGGCACGAAGTCCAGCTCGTCGCCCAGTCCCTCGGAGCGTCCGACGTACTCGGCACCGCCGTGCAGTGGGACGACGACCGCCAGGTCGAAGGGCACCTCCCGTTCGTCGTACGACACGAGCCGGCCGCCCGGGCCGTCGACCTCGCCGAGCGTGAACTCGGTGACCAGCTCGATTCCCTTCTCCTTCAACAGCCCGCCCAGCGTCTTCGCGGCGACCGGCTTGGTGAACGCGCCGTCGAGCGGCGTGGCGTACGTCAGCTCGACCCGGTCACGGATGCCGAGTCGCTGGAAGTACCAGTCGGCGAGGAACGCGAACTCCAGTGGTGCGACCGGGCACTTGAGGGGCAGGTCGGCCACGTCGATCACGATCCGGCCGCCGTCGAAGCGCTCCAGCGCATGGTGCAGACCGACGGCGCCGGGCAGGTCGTAGAAGGTGAAGACCCTCTCGCCCCAGCCGGGCCCGGTCAGTCCCTCGGTCTCCTCCGGCAACAGCCGGGCTCCGGTGGCGACCACGAGGAGGTCGTAGGACAGCCGGATGCCATCGGCCAGGTGCACCGTCCGCGCCTCCAGGTCGACCCGCTCGATGCGGGCCTGCTTGTAGTCGACGGCGGTGTTCAGCTGCCGCGGACGGGAGCGGACGAGGTGATGCGGCTGAGCCAGCCCGAAGGGGACGAACAGCAGTCCGGGCTGGTAGACGTGGTCGTCGTCCCGGTCGACGACCGTGATCCGCAAATCCCGCTCGTCGTACGTGCGTTGCAGGCGGTTGGCCGTCATGGTGCCGGCGGTGCCGCTTCCGAGGATCACGATGTGTTTGCCCATGCCCCCACTGTCGTGCGGGAAGTGGGGGCGAGGCATGGGCCGCTGGTCCCCGGCCGAGTACCCACCCGGGTATGTCTTCGGCCGGGCTCACTGGCCTCAGGACTCATTTGCCCGCCGTGAACGCCCTGATAAAATACCCGGCAGGGTATATGGCCGCGAAGCCAGGCACGAGGGCCGAGCGGCCCCCGCCGCACCCCGTCGGCCCCTCACCCCGCCCCCGCACTCAGCGGTCGACTGGAATCCGGAGCAGCCGACACCAGCGAGAAGGGCTCGGCCATGACCGGCAGCACACCGCAGACCCTCGGCACGAACCGCCCGTACCCCGTGGACATGCACCGCCTCGAGGTCATCCACGTCGACCGGGACGCCTACACGGTGGATGTCCGCGAACACCGCCTCCGGGTCGACCAGCCCGCCGAGGCGGGCGGCACGGACACCGCACCCACCCCCACCGAGCTCTTCGCGGCGTCGCTGGCCACCTGTGTGGCGTTCTACGCGGGCCGTTACCTGCACACCGGCACGGTCTGCCCCGCGCCGGCCTGCGCGTCCGTACGGAGTTCGTCATGGCCACCGACCGCCCGGCGCGTGTCGCCTCCCTGCGCCTTGTGATCGTTCCGCCGCCGGAGCTGCCCGAGCAGCGCCGCGCGGGCCTGCTGGCCGTGGCCTCGCACTGCACGGTCCACAACACCCTCCACCAGCCGCCCGAGATCGACATCGAGCTGGAGCCATGAGTACGGCCTCCCTGCCGGCCGGGTCGGCGCTGCTGGAACGCATTCGCAGCGGTCTGATCGGCGACGATGAAGTGCTGGACGGTCCCTATGGCCCGATGCGGATCGTCTACGCCGACTACACCGCTTCCGGCCGCTCACCGGACTTCGTCCGCGAGCAGGTGCTGCCGCGCTACGGCAACACGCACACGGAGAGCTCCAGCACCGGGCCGCAGACGACCCGGCTGCGCGAGGACGCCCACCGGATCATCCGCGACGCGGTCGGCGGCATCGAGGACGACCTCGTCGTCTTCTGCGGTTCCCCCTACGAGCACCACTCCGACGAACTGCCGCGGCGCGAGTCCGTCGCCGACGTCGTGCTGATCGACTTCTCGGCCGCATGGTGCGGACCGTGCCGGATGTTCGGCCCCGTACACAGCCGGGCGCACTGCCGCCACAGGCGCTGGAGGAGCTCATCGGGAAGATCCGGGCCGTCGACATGGAGGACGTGCGGCAGAAGACCGCCGCGGGCTCGGCGGAAGCGAACTGAGGGCTCGGGGCACCCGCGGGGCCTGTGCGGGTGCCCCGGACCGTGAGAGGTTCAGCGGCTGCGGAGAGCCGTGAGTGCGGCGTCGAGATCGGCCGCGCGCGGGCGGTTGTGCGGCAGCCTGCCGAGCACGGCCGCCATGCCGCAGGTGTCGGTGAGGGCGGAGAAGACCAGACCCCCCGCGACACCGGCGGAGACGAACAGGAGGGCCGGATGCACCAGTAGGCCGAGGACCAGACCGAGGAGCACCAGGGCGCCGGCCGTGAACCGGACCTGGCGCTCCATGCTCCAGCCGGCCCGCGTGTCGCAGGCCGCCGGTGTGTGCAGGTCGTGCCCCTCGGCGGCCCAGGCACCGGTGCCGCCGGCGAGGGTCGTCGTCGTGATGCCCTGCTCGGCCAGGAGCTTGCAGGCGTTCTCGGAGCGGGCGCCGGAAGCGCACACGACGAGGACGTCGCCGCGCTCGGCGGCGTGCCGTATCTCCGGCAGCGCCCGCCGGACGTGGTCCAGGGGGATGTTGAGGGCGCCGGGCAGGTGGCCGGAGGCGTACTCGGCGGGTGTGCGCACGTCGATGACGGTCAGCTCGTGCAGCCGCGTGCGAGCCTGCTCGGTGCCGAAAGCCACAGGGGCGGGGGTGTCGGTCATGAGAGATGTGATCCTTAATGGTCGCCGCCGTCCCGAACCGGGACGTACAGTACCCCTAGGGGTATTTTTCGAGGAGTGATCGTGGAACTGGAACTTGAGGGTGCGGACCTGAAGGCCGTGCTGAACCGGCTGCGGCGGGCGCAGGGGCAGATCGCCGGCGTGATCCGGATGATCGAGGAAGGCCGTGACTGCGAGGACGTCGTCACACAGCTCGCCGCCGCCTCGCGCGCCCTGGACCGGGCCGGTTTCGCGATCATCGCGACGGGACTGCAGCAGTGCGTGACCGACATGGAGTCCGGGCGCAAGAACGGCGAAGACGGCGAGGACACCGCGGCGATGCGCGCCCGCCTGGAGAAGCTGTTCCTGTCCCTGGCCTGACGTTGCTCGCCGCGGCCTTCACAGCACCGCGTCGATCAGCATGAAGGCCGCGACCGCCAGCAGCACCAGCGCGAAGATCCGCTGAAGCGTGCGCCCGGAGACCTTCACGGCAAGCCGCTTGCCGTCCCAGGCACCGAGAATCGCGGCCCCGATGAACGGGCCGACGACGGCCCAGTCGAGCCCCTCGACCGTGCCGGCCCGGGTCGCCAGCGCGGCCAGCGAGTTGACGGTGATGACCAGCAGGCTGGTGCCCACCGCAGTGCGCATCCGCATACCCAGCACGCCCACCAGCGCCGGCACGGCCAGAAAGCCGCCGCCGACGCCGAGGACACCGGTGACCGCGCCCAGCCCGGCCCCGGCCCCCGCGGCTCGCCCCGGCCGCACCGTCACCGCATCCTCCGCGGCCGACCGGGCGCGCAGCATCCGCAGGGCGGCCACTCCCGCGACCACAGCGAAACCCGCCGTCAGCACGGCCTCCGGGACATGTCCGGCGAGCGCGCCGCCGAGCATCGCCGGGCCGATCCCGGCCGCCGCGAACAGCAGCCCCATAAGCCAGCGCACATTGCCGTCGCGGGCGTGCGCGACCAGGGCGGTCACCGAGGTCAGCGTGACGATGACCAGACTCGCGGTCGTCGCACCGACCGGGCTGAAGCCGAGCAGGTAGATCAGTGCCGGGACGGCCAGGACACTGCCGCCGCCCCCGAGCACGCCGAGCGCCAGGCCGATCACAGCCCCGGCGGCCAGGGCGAGGACGACAGCGCTCACGCGACCGTGCCGTTCTGCCCTCGCCCGTCCACCACCGGCAACCCGGCTCGGACCCAGTCCCGCATCCCGCCGATCACGTCCACGGCCTGCGAGCCGCGGGCGACGAGCAGTTCGGCGGCCTGCCGGGAGCGGTTGCCGGAACGGCAGATCACGACCAAGGGCCGCGCCTGCGCACGGGCGGGCAGTCCCGCCCCGGCGGCCAGCGCCGACAGGGACAGGTGCACGGCCCGCGGGGCATGGCCCGCCTGCCACTCGTAGGACTCGCGCACGTCCAGCAGTACGGCGTCACCGCCGCCGTCGGCGCTGTCGTGTCCGGTGCGTAGGGCCGCCTCCTGCACGCTCACGCGCCCCGGGCCGCTCCGGGCCCGTCGGAAGATGCTCATCTCGGTTTCTGGCTCCAGTTCGTCACGTCGTCGGGGAAGATCGGCGGGCCTCTGCGGCGTCCGGCGCCTTCAGGGAGTCCGGAGGGCGAGGCCCGCCTTTTCGGCCCCGTCGAAAGAGTCGTCGACGGCGACGACGTCCCGGCCGGCGGCGTCCAGCAGGGAGGCGGCGATCGCGGCGCGCATACCGCCCGCGCAGTGCACCCACACCTGGCCGTCGGGGACCTCGCCGAGACGGCCGTGCAGGGTGTGGATCGGGATGTGGACCGAGCCCTCGACATATCCGCCGGCCCGCTCCGACGCCCGGCGCACGTCCAGGACGACCACGTCCGCGGACCGCCCGGCGAGATCGGCGAACGTGGCCCGCCGGAGGGAGGTCGGCGCCTCGCCCTCGCGGACCCAGTCGGCCGGCCCGCCCGTGGCCGCAGCGGCCGGGCGGTCGATGCCCACCCGCACCAACTCGCGTTGAGCGGAGGCGAGTTGCTCGGGCGAGTCGGCAAGCAGGGTGACCGGCTTGCCCCACGGGATCAACCAGGCGAGGTAGGTGGCGAGCTGCCCCTCCGCCTCGAAGTTGAAGGAGCCCGCGACATGCCCCCGAGCGAACGCGATGCGGCTGCGCAGATCCACCACCCACTCCCCCGCCGCGAGCCGCGCTGCGATCTCCTCGGCATCGGCCATCGCGGGCGGGGTCAGGTCGACGGGCGCGGGTCCGGCGGCGTTGGCCGGGCCCATGTGCGTGTAGTAGGCGGGGACGTCGTCCAGGCCCGCCAGCAGCTCCGCGACGAAGGCGTCCACGTCCCGGGTGAGCGCCTCGTTGGCGACCTTCTCCTTGCCGATGGTCGTGTCGCTGCCCTCGGCCTGGGACGAGGAGCAGAAGCTGCCGAAGCCATGGGTGGGCAGCACGGCCGTCTCGTCGGGCAGTTCGGCGGCCAGCCGGTGCGCGGAGGCGTGCTGGGCGCGGGCCAGGTGCTCGGTCATCCGGGGCTCGACCAGATCGGGCCGTCCGACGGTGCCGATCAGGAGCGAGCCGCCGGTGAACACCGCGATCGCCGCCCCGTTCTCCTCCAGCACATAGGAGGTGTGGTGCGGGGTGTGCCCGGGGGTGGCCAGCGCGCGCAGAGTCAGCCCGGCGCCGGCATCGATCTCCGTGCGGTCGCCGTCGCGCACCGGCACGCGCTCGAAGGAGACGCGGGCTCCTGCGGGCACGAGATAGGCGGCGCCGGTGATGCGAGCGAGCTCCAGGCCGCCGGTCACGTAGTCGTTGTGCACGTGCGTCTCCACCACGTGCGAGATCCGCACCCCGCGCCGGGAGGCCGCCGCGATCACCCGGTCGAGGTCTCGCGGCGGGTCGACCGCGACCGCCGTCCGCTCACCGCCCGCCAGGTAGCTCCGGTTGCCGAGCCCCGACACCTCGATCGTGTCGACGAAGAACACGAGGTACTCCCTTCCAGCGAAGTTTTACCCCTGGGGGTATACATTCGACCGTAGCACGAGTACCCCAGGGGGTATTTTCAAGGGCGAGGGAAGCCCGGAGAAACACCGCACGAGTACCTCGCACACGGCCGGACACCCGTCCCGCGCGAGTCGACGAGAAAGGCCACCGCCATGCGCTACGACCGCACCGTCCGCGTCGACACCGACTTCGCCACCACCGTGGGGCGTGTCCGCGACGCCCTCGCGGAACAGGGCTTCGGCATCCTCACCGAGATCGACGTCACCGCCACCCTCAAGGTCAAGCTCGACCGCGACATGGAGGACTACGTCATCCTCGGCGCCTGCAACCCGCCCCTCGCTCACCGCGCCCTGGAGACCGACCGCTCCATCGGCCTGCTGCTGCCCTGCAACGTCGTCGTCCGCCGCGACGGCGACCGCACCGCCGTACAGGCCCTCGACCCGAACACGATGGTCGCCCTCACCGAACTCGACGCCCTGCGCCCGGTCGCAGAGGAGGCCACTCGCCGCCTCGACGCCGCCCTCGACTCACTCACGGCGGCGGAACCGACCGGCTGACGGCGCTCCGAGTCACCGCAGGTCCGACAGCGACACCTCGTCGACGCCTACCACAACCCGGCCGGGGGGGAGCCCAGCCCTCACCACGAGAAGGACCCCGACACCACCCAGAGTCAGACACGTCCGAGCCGGCCGTCAGCCGAGAGCGTGCATGCGATTCGCTCGGCGCGCTCTCCCCGCGCGAAAGCACCGGGCGATCGGCTCTGGAGGATGCGTCACTGACGCTGCCGGAAGGCGACCGCGTCCGGGTTATTGGTCAGCCACCAGTGGCACACGTTCCAGCGATTGCCCTTGCCTCCGGCGTCATCGAAGGTCACCACGGCCACAACCGGTCCACTGCAGTTCGGGCTCGGCACGGTGTGCATGCTGCACTTGCGGCCGCCATCCGGCGACACCTCGTCGATGGCTGTGATGACGGACTTCATGGCGAGGAGCCTACGGCGCTGCAGCACACTCCGTAGGCAACGCCGACACGGCAGCGGCCCTCATCTGAAGTGCTGCCTGGCGGAGGGCCATTCGGCGACGGCTTCGCCGATCAGCAGCACGCCGCTGCGTTCCTGTGGTGGGCCAAGGACCAGCCCTGAGGGCTCAGACAGGGAAGGCCACACCGTGGAATCGCCAACCCCACTGACCTGAGCCCGCCGGCTGTTTGGACGCCCTCCGGCAAGCAGGTGGAAGACAGTGAGAATTACCCGACCGACTTCCGCCTTGCGACCACCAAGGCTGACGCGTTCCCGCAGGTCAACGCACCCTTCCCCGCGGCTTCAACGGCACCGGCGGCAGTTCCGGTGCGGGCAGTGGAGCACCGTCGTACCCCTTGACCTCCCCGAACCGGGAGCCTTCCATCCAGTCCTGACGGGCCTGCTCGATCTCCTCCTGCGACCGTCCGATCCAGTTCCAGAACATGATCAGCTCCTCCTCGAACGGCTCGCCGCCGAGGAGCATCAACGAGGCGTGCGTGTCGGTGCGCAGCGGGAGTTCCGTGCGGCCGCAGCCGAGGTAGAGCATGGAGCCGGGGAGGACGGGGACGCCGTCCACGTGGGCCTCGCCTGACATCGACAGGACCGCGTACTCGAAGTCGGGTTCGACAGGCAGGCGCAGGTCGGCGCCCGGCGTGAGCGTGAGGTCGGCACCGACGATCGGCGTGAACGTCGTACCGGGCGAGGTCGCGCCGTCCAGGCTGCCCAGGATGAGGGTCGCGCTCAGGCCGGCCGCCGTGACGACGGGCAGTTCGGCGTGGTGCTCGAAGCGCGGGTCGGTGTGCCGGTGGGCGTCCGGCAGCGCCACCCAGAGCTGGGCACCGTGCAGGAAGCGGGCGTGCGACTTCGGGCTCTCCTCCGAGTGGCTGATCGCCCGGCCGGAGGTCATGAGGCCCAGCTCGCGGGGGCGGATGGTCTGGAGGCTGCCCGTGGAGTCGCGGTGCAGCACCTCGCCCTGATGCAGCCAGCTGACCGTCTGCAGACCCATGTGCGGATGCGGCGGCACCTGCATGCCGGGCTCGTCGGCGATGTCGTCGGGTCCGTAATGATCGACGAACGCCCACGCGCCCACCATGCGGCGGCCCAGGTTGGGCAGCAGGCGCCGCACCTCGGTGGACTCGCCGAGTTTCACCCGGCGAGGGCTGAGGAGTTCACGAACCGGCTCGGCCACCACGAAGCCCCGGCCGCCGCACACCGTGGGCACCGCCTCGCGATCAAGATTGCTCATGCCCCCAACCTAGCCCCGTCCGGCTCACGCCGTCAGACGCCCCCCGGTACTCCATGGGCGCGGTCAGGGCCGACCGGGGCGACCGTACGGCCGCCCCGGCGAGGCGGCAGCATTTACTAGCCATGGCTATAGTAGCCATGTACTGTATCTGTATGAGTTCGGTCATCGAGGGTGCGACGCCCGGGTTTCTCGTCTGGCGGCTGTCCATGAAGTGGCGGGTCGCGGTCGACCGCGCGCTCACTCCGCTGGGGCTGACGCACGCGCAGTACGCGCTGGTGGCGTCGTTGTACGGCATGCACCGGGAGGGACTGCGGCCCAGTCAGCGGCAGCTCGCGGACCACACCGGCCTGGAGGCCCTGTACGTCTCCAAGCTGGCCCGCGCCCTGGAGACCGCCGGACGTCTCGAACGCACCCGGGACCCTCGCGACCCCCGCGCCGTACGGCTCGCGCTCACCGAGCAGGGGCGCGAGGTCACCCGGCGCGCGATCGAGGTCGTCCAGGGACTGATGGACCAGCTGCTGGAACCGCTCGGCGGCCTCGACGGCGCCCGCACCCGGGAGTTCGCCCGCGAGCTGACCACCCTGCTCGACGTACCGCTCGACGTACCGCTCGTCCCGTCCACCGCACAGGAACACGAGAAGGAGCAACCATGACCACCACCGCCCCCGTCCTCAACTCCCGGGTCGTCGGCCTCGCCCACTACGCCGCCCGCGGGGTGCTGGAGAAGGTCCTGGCCCGACACGGTCTGACGTTCCAGCAGTCGCTGGCCCTGCGGGGCGTCGCGGGCGCCGACGAACCCCTCGACCGCGAGGCCCTCGTGGACCAGGTCGTCGACTCGCTGAAGGCCGAGAAGGCCGAGATACGGGCCGTGGTCGAGGAGTTGGTCGCCGCGCAGCTCCTGGAGGCGGACCCCGCGCGACCGTCCCGGCTCAGGATCACCGACGCCGGGCAGGAGGCCCACAGCAGGTCCGTCGCCGAGACGGCCCCCGTCTCCGCCCGTATCTACGCCGACATCCCGGCCGAGGAACTGGCCGCCGCCGGTCGCACACTGACCCTCATCACCGAACGCGCCAACGCCGAGCTGGCCGCGATGGAATAGAGAGGGAGAGACGGCGTAGGAGGGCAGAGGGCAGGCGACCCGCCCGCTACTTCGTCTCCGCCCGGTCGCCGTACGACCGCTTGCCGCGCCGGTGGGCCATCTCGCCCAGGACGACGTCCACCGCGATGAACGCCGCCAGCGGGATGCCGAGCAGGGGCACGAAGTAGCCGAGGACCGCGATGACGGCGAGGGCGGGGACGAGGATCTGGGGCGGTACGTGCTGCCAGGCGCCGCGCGGGAGCGGACGCCCGAAGGACGAGGCACGGCCGCGCTGCCACCACATGCGGTAGCCCCAGACGATCAGCACGACCAGGGAGGCCGCGAGCGCCATCAGCAGGAGCTGGTTGGCCAGGCCGAACAGGACGCCGGTGTGCGCGTCGATGCCCCAGCGGGACAGCTTGGCGAGGATCGGGAAGTCGGCGAACCGGAGGGTGTCGGTGACCTCGGCGCTCGCCGGGTCCACGGCCACCGCGTCCTGCTTGGTGGGCCAGCTGCGCTGGACCTGCTTGACCACGTACGCCGAGGACGCGTCGGCGGGCGGCACGATCTCCACCGGGTCGCCGAGGCCCTCGGCACGCGCGGCGGCCAGGATCTTGTCCAGGTCACCCTCCGCGGCCGCCCCTTCGTCCGCCGAACCACCCCCGTGGTCGCCGTGGTCGCCCGCCGCGGCGGAGACGGCCGGGGTCGCCTGGTGGAGTTCGGTACGCAGGACCTCGATGTTGGCGCCCGCGTACGTGGACCAGGTCAGGCCGGTCGCCGAGAGGAAGAAGAACCCGAGGGCCGCCCAGACGCCGACCGTGCCGTGCAGGCCCAGGGTGCGGCGGCGGCCGGAGGTGCCGCGCACCTTGCGCTGGGCGCGGCCGCGAGCGAACCAGAGCACCAGGCCGCCGCCCGAGATGACCCACAGCCAACTGGCGGCGAGTTCGCTGTACAGGCGGCCGGGCTCGCCGAGGTGGAGATTGGCGTGGAACTTGTCGATCCAGGTCCGCACCGGCAGCGCGCCCGTGGAGCCGTACTGCTCCAACGCCCCGCGCACCTGGGCCGTGTAGGGGTCGACGAACACCGCGAGGGTGTTGCCCTCGTCGATGCCCTCGACGCCCGTCAGCATCACCCTGGTCGTCGCGTCGTCCTCCGGGGAGGGCCGTACGGCGGAGATCGTGCCCTCCGGGTGCGCCTCGCGGGCGGCGGCCACCTGCTCGGAGATCGGCCGCTTCTCCTCGCCCACCTTCGCGACGGTCGTCCGGTCCGCGTAGACGATGTCCTCCACGGAGAACGAGGCGGCGTACAACCCGCCGGTCAGGGCGGCGACCAGCAGGAACGGGGCGACGAGGACGCCCGCGTAGAAGTGCAGCCGCAGGACGAGCGGCCGGAGCGCGGCCCAGCCCCTCGGCGAGCCGTCCGGCTTGGCGAGGGGTTTCTGGGGCTCGTCCGTCTCGGTCGAGGGGGCGATGGTCATCGGCGGATGCTCCGGGATGCGGGGACGTCGTGGCGGTTCAGTAGTCGGGGCGTTCGGGCTCCGAGTTCCCGACTGTTTCTGTGACGTGGGTCACAGGAGCGTGTGCCGGGGGCGCGCCGCCGCCGAGAAGGGCGGTCGCGCGGGCGGTCCTGCGAGAGCCGCCTCGCGTCGCGCGCACCCGGTTGGCATCCTGGCCCGATGGCTTCCGAACGTGACCGCACCGAGTCCCGCCCCCTGAGCGACCGGGTCGAGGAACTCCTCGCCCACGAGGGGCCGCTGCCGATCGTCGCCGCGGGCCACCCGGTGCTGCGCCGCACCGCCGAGCCCTTCGACGGCCAGCTGGACCCAGGTCTCCTCGCCCGCTTCGTCGCCGCCCTGCGCGCCACCATGCACGCCGCACCGGGCGTCGGCCTCGCCGCACCCCAGGTGGGTGTGTCCCTGCGCATCGCGGTGATCGAGGACCCCGCACCGGTCCCGGAGGAGGTACGGCTGGCCCGGGGCCGGGTGCCGCAGCCGTTCCGCGTCCTGGTCAATCCGGCGTACGAGGCCGTGGGGTCGTTCCGTGACGCGTTCTACGAGGGCTGCCTGAGCGTGCCGGGCTGGCAGGCCGTGGTGGCCCGGCACGCCAAGGTGCGGCTACGGGCGCTCGACGAGCACGGGCGGGCGGTCGACGAGGAGTTCGCGGGGTGGCCCGCCCGGATCGTCCAGCACGAGACGGACCACCTCAACGGCACGCTCTACCTCGACCACGCCGAACCGCGGTCCCTCTCCTCGAACCAGGCGATGGCCGACCGCTGGAACGACCCGACCCCGGCCAGGGCCGCAAGGGAGTTGGGCTTCCTCCTGCCCGACTAGCCGACGCCGACTAGCCGACACCGACCGGCCGACACCGGCGATCGGCCCACCGACCGCGCGCCCCACCGAACCCGCCCGCCCGGCCGGCCGCGCGGCCCCGATCGTCCCGATCGCCCCGCTCCGCGTTTCAGCCCCGGTACGCCTCCAGGAGCCGCAGCCACACCTCGCTGATCGTCGGGTACGAGGGCACCGCGTGCCAGAGGCGGTTGATCGGGACCTCTCCCGCGACCGCGATGGTGGCGGAGTGGATGAGCTCGCCGACGGCGGGGCCGACGAAGGTGACGCCGCGCAGGATCTCGCGGTCCAGGTCGACAATCATGCGGGCGCGGCCCTGGTAACCATCGGCGTACAGGCCCGCGCCCGCGACGGAGGAGAACTCGACGTCGACCGCGCGGACGCGGTGGCCGGCCTGTTCGGCCTCGGCGAGCGAGAGGCCGACGGCGGCGGCCTCGGGGTCGGTGAAGACGACCTGGGGGACGGCCGCGTGGTCGGCGGTGGCCACGTGGGCACCCCACGGATCGCTCTCCAGGAGCGGGACACCGGCCGCGCGGGCGGCGATGGCGGCCCCGGCAATCCGGGCCTGGTACTTGCCCTGGTGGGTGAGGAGCGCGCGGTGGTTGACGTCGCCGACCGCGTACAGCCAGTCGCTGCCCGTCACCCGCAGGCTGTCGTCGACGGGCAGCCAGGAGCCCGGTTCCAGGCCGACCGTGTCGAGGCCGATGTCGTCGGTGCGCGGGGCGCGACCGGTGGCGAAGAGGATCTCGTCGGCCTCCAGACGGTCGCCGGTGTCGGTCAGGGCCACCACGGTCCCGTTCTCGCGGGACACCGCCTTCACCGACGTACCCGTGCGGACGTCGGCGCCCGCCTCGGTGAGCGCCTCGGCGACCAGTTCGCCGGCGAAGGGTTCCATCCGGGGCAGGAGCCCCTTGCCGCGGACGAGGACGGTGACCTCGGAGCCGAGGGAGCGCCAGGCGGTGGCCATCTCGACGGCCACGACGCCGCCACCGACGACGATCAGCCGGCCGGGCACCTCCTGCGCGCTGGTGGCCTCCCGGCTGGTCCAGGGCCGGACCTGCGCGAGTCCCGGCAGGTCGGGCAGGAGGGCGCGGCTGCCGGTGGAGACGACCACCGCGCGCCGTGCGGTGAGGACGTGGCGGCCGCCGTCGGGGGCGTCCACCACGACGCGGCGGGGTCCGGCCAGGCGCCCGTGTCCCCGGTAGAGGGCCGCTCCGACGCTCTCCAGCCAGCCGACCTGGCCGTCGTCCTTCCAGTGGGCGGTCTCGTAGTCGCGGTGGGCGAGCACCTCGGCGGCGTCCAGCGGGCCGTCGACCAGGTGGCGCAGGCCGGGGACGCGGCGGGCGTCGGCGCGGGCGATCGCGGGGCGCAGCAGGGCCTTGCTGGGCATGCACGCCCAGTACGAGCATTCGCCGCCGACCAGTTCGCTCTCCACGATCGCGGTGGACAGTCCGGCGGCGCGGGTGCGGTCGGCGACGTTCTCCCCCACGGGTCCGGCACCGAGCACCACGACGTCGTACTCGATCGCCGTCGCTTCAGCCGCGCTCTCGGTGGTTCCGATGTTTTCCGTATCCGTCATGGGGCCAGTCTGGTTGGTGGTGTGCGCCGTGGCCACACGGGTACGCGCGCGGAATACGCCACCGTGGGGCGGCGTTGTCGAGAGCGGCTCGCCCGAGCACCTAGAGAGACCAGGAAGAGGGATGCACGCCATGAGCAGCACCGTGGAGCTCACCAAGGAGAACTTCGACCAGACGGTCACCGACAACGAGTTCGTCCTGATCGACTTCTGGGCGTCCTGGTGCGGGCCGTGCCGGCAGTTCGCCCCGGTCTACGAGAAGGCGGCCGACGAGAACCCCGACCTGGTGTTCGGCAAGGTCGACACCGAGGCCCAGCCGGAGCTGGCGCAGGCCTTCGGTATCCAGTCGATCCCGACGCTGATGATCGTCCGTGACCAGGTCGCGGTGTTCGCGCAGCCGGGCGCGCTGCCGGAGGCGGCGCTGACCGATGTCATCGGGCAGGCCCGCAGGCTGGACATGGACGAGGTCCGCAAGGCCGTCGCCGAGCAGCAGGCGCAGGTCGAGCAGAACGGTCAGTAGCCGGACCCGTCGCCCGGACCCGTCACCCGGGCGCGTTCAGCTCGACTCGCGGTGGACGATCCTCGCGGCCAGTACGTCGTGCGTCGTGGGGATCGTGGCGGGGTCGCGCACCACGCGGTCGACCAGTTCGGCGAGGTCGCGTCCGGACGGCAGTTCCAGATGGACGGTGCTGAGACGCGGCCGAAGCAGCCGCCCGATCATCAGGTCGTCGGCGCCGACCACGGCCGTCTCGTCGGGGATGCCGATGCCCTCGTCCTGCAGGGCCCGCATCAGCAGCGTCGCGTACTCGTCGTTGTAGGCGAACACCGCGTCCAGCCCGCGGGACCGCCAGTCACGGGCGAGCCGGGCGGCGGCCGCCTCGTCGTACGCGAGCGGCAGTTCGGTGACCGTCGCCTCCGTGCCCTGCACGGCGCGTCGTACGCCGGCGAGGCGGGGCAGGGAGAAGACCCCGAAGCCGGGCTCCTCGGGCACGACGACCCCGATCCGGCGGCGGCCGCGCTCGACCAGGTGCCGTCCCGCGCTGTGGCCGACGCCCGCGTGGTCCAGGATCAACGCGTGGGCGCCCTCGACGGGTTCGGGGGTGAGGGTGACGACGGCCTTGGCTCCGGAGCGCTTGAGGACGGCCACGCCCTGCGGGCCGATCCCGACCCCGGGCACGATCACGGCGACCGGGCGCAGTTCGGCCCAGGCGCGGGCGGCGTCGTCGCCGCGCAGGCCGATGCCGCCGTGCTGCACGACGGTGTAGTCGAGGCGGCTCAGGGCCCACTGGATCTCGTTGATGAACTGGCTGTAGAGCGGGCCGATGGGCACGTTCGGGGTGGGCATGAGGACCAGGCGGCTGTGGCCGGCGCGCAGGCTGCGGGCCGCCGCGTGGGGTACGTAACCGAGTTCCTTGGCCGCCTCGTGGACCCGGCGGCGGGTGGGTTCGCTGATACGGACCGCACTGGTGTTGTTCAGGACGTAGCTGACCGTCGCGCGTGAGACACCCGCGAGTCGAGCCACGTCGGAGCTCGTCGGCACGGATCGCTGCAGGGGCGAGGGCGGGGCGGGCTCTTTCGGTATCTGCACCATGAGGACGGCATCCTTGCAGAAGCGGTGAAGGTCGTTCCGGCCGGGGGCGTGCCGGCCATGCGGGAGCTCGGGGTTCGGGCCACCGATCTTTGTGGCAGGGCAGTTTGGCGAATGTGTTCGAAATCTGTGCAACCCGGCAGCCATTTCGCGCCATCTCCACCTGGGTGGGCCGAGGGTCACCCCGCACACCCGTACGACCTGTCGGCCCGCGCGCCCGAGGGGTGACGCCGTGCCTGGCCAAAGACGTATGACCGGTTCGCGGCAGTGCAGTCGGGCGCCTCTCCCTCGTCCGCTCTCCGGTCACCCGTGTGGGTGTCCTGTGACGATGATGCCCGAAAGCTATGGCGTGAACTATGTGTTGGCTGTGGGCGCGACGCCGCTCCGGACCTCCCACGGCCACCCGCCGATCGGCGGGCAACCTCCGCCGTGCGACGGCGCCCGGGTGCCCGCCGCGACGCCCGTCATCACGGTACGAACCGTTGGCGCGCGTCGCGGTGCGCGCCGTGGACGCGGTACCCGCACAAGGAGATGCCCATGACCATGATCCCGCCCTCCCTTCGACCCGGAACTCGCCGCGGCTCCGGGGGCGTTGAAGGACATGGTTCCGCGCGAGCTGAGCATGGAGGACATCCCGCAGATGCGCCAGGGCCGGGCATCGAGATGCCGGCCCGGCTGGACCTCACCATGGACGGGTTCTTCGAGGTCGAGGACCGGCTGGTGCCGGGCCCCGAGAGGGCGCCGGAGATGCCGGGGGCGCCGAGCCGAGCGTGGTGGACGCGGTGATCCTGGAGCGGGCGGCCGGCGCCCTGCGGCTGGTGCTGGACCGGACCCGGGGGCGCGTCCCCGTCTCCCCCGCCGACGACCCGGCGCTCGTCGAGACCGTCCTCGATCCCACCGTCACCGAGCGGGACCGTCTCCACGCCGCCCGAGGCCTCGGCCTCGATCCCGACGACCCCACGGCCCTGGCCCGCGCCGTCGCTCCCCTCGGCGGCCGCCCCCGCATCCCGCGCGTACGCCGGGACGAGCGGGACGCGGGGGCGGCCGGTACGGCCGGGCTGCCCGAGGGGCGGGTGGGGGTCGGGCCCGCGGTGGCGGTGCTCGGGCTGCCCGGGTCCTGGGACGGTGCGCGGACCGCGTTGCGGTTCACGGCCGAGGGCACCGCGCGGGATCCCGGTGAGCGGGTGGTGCGCGCCGACGACCTCGGCGGCATCGCCCTGCTCGCCGAACTGATCGCCCCCTGAGCCGAACCCCCGCCCGACGTGAGGGACTTGGCGCGTGCGGCGGCGGACTCGCCGTGGATGCCGGCGACGCTCCACGCGGTCGCCTCGACGGCCGGCCTGCGGTCCGCGGCCACCGCCGTCAACGTGCACCACTCCCCCCTCCAGGACCGCCCGATCCACGCCGAGGCCCTGCTCGGCTGGCCGGTCCTCACCCCCCAAGGCCGTCGGCGCCTCCATCTGGCCCTCACCATGCGCCACTTGGCTCGCGGCTGAGCGACCCCCCGGGCGGCGGCAGCGGCGGCACGGCGGCTCGTCGCCTCCCCAGGAATCGCCGCCCCCGCCGATCGACGCGTGTTCCCCGTACCGCCGTGGCCGCATGGACGTTACCGTTCGGTAGAAAGTCCTGCTTCCGGAGGTGTTCCGTATGGGTGTGGACCGTGCGCCGGGTCTCGTGGAGTGTGCTCGGGCGCTGGCCGCCGGGGAGGTGACGTCGCGGGCGCTGGTGGAGGCGGCGCTGGCGCGGATCGAGGCGAGTCAGGGGACCGTGAACGCGTTCCGGCGGGTGCGTGCCGAGGCGGCGCTCGTGGAGGCGGAGGCGGCGGACAGGGAGCTGGCGGAAGGCGGGCGGCGGCCGTTGCTCGGTGTCCCGGTGGCCGTGAAGGACGACATGGACGTGGCCGGGGAGCCGACCGCGTTCGGCTGCCCGGGCGAGTTCCCCTCGCTGCCGGAGGACGGCGAGGCCGTACGGCGGCTGCGTGCGGCCGGGGCGATCGTCGTCGGCAAGACCAACACCTGCGAGCTGGGACAGTGGCCGTTCACCGAGGGGCCGGCCTTCGGCGCCACCCGGAACCCCTGGCACCCGGACCACACCCCCGGCGGCTCCTCCGGCGGCTCGGCGGCGGCCGTGGCCGCCGGGCTGGTACCGGCCGCGCTGGGGTCGGACGGCGCCGGTTCGGTCCGTATCCCGGCCTCCTGGACCCATCTCGTCGGCATCAAGCCGCAGCGCGGCCGCATCTCGACCTGGCCGCACGCGGAGTCCTTCCAGGGCATCACCGTCAACGGCACCCTGGCCCGCACGGTCGCCGACGCCGCCCTGCTCCTCGACGCGGCGAGCGGCAACCACGAGGGCGACCTGCACCGGCCGGCCGCGATCGACGCCTCGGAGGCCGTCGGGAGGGACCCGGGCCGGCTCAGGATCGCCCTGTCGCTGAAGCCGCCGTTCACCGCGCTGCCCGCACGGCTCGACGCTCGCGTGGAGAAGCGGGTGCGGGCGGTGGCGGAGCGCCTCGCCGCACTCGGGCACGTGGTGGAGGAGGCCGAGCCCCGGTACGGGCGGATCGGGCTGACGTTCATCCCGCGCGCCACCGCCGGTATCGCCGAACGGGTCGGCGCCATCACCGAGCGGGACCTCCTCGACCGGCGCACCCTCGACGCCGCCCGCCTCGGCCGGCTGCTCGGCGGAGCGCCCCTGCGGCTGGCACGCCGCGCGGAGGTCGCGCTGCACCGCCGGATCGGCGCGCTCTTCTCGTCGTACGACGTGCTGCTGGCCCCGACGACCGCCGCTCCCCCGCCCCGCGTCGGCGCCATGCTGAACCTCGGCGGACTCGGCACCGACCGCGCGATGATCGCGGCCTGCCCGTACGCCTGGCCGTGGAACGTGCTGGGCTGGCCCGGGGTGAACGTACCGGCGGGGTTCGTGGACGGTGGGCTGCCGGTGGGCGCGCAGTTGCTGGGGCCGGCGGACAGCGAGCCCCTCCTGCTGTCCCTGGCCGCGCAGTTGGAGGCGGACCAGCGCTGGCACGAGCTGTGGCCCCCGGAGCACACCACCGCGAACGCGCCCGCCGTCTGAGCGGGTTCGGAGCCCGGGACATGCCCCTGGGGCCTGTTGCGAGAGCGGCGCCTGCCGTGCGACGACGCCACTTTCGCAACAGGCCCTAGGCTGTGACCATGGACGAAGCGTCGATGGTCGGGCTGATGGGACGGGTGACCGGTGCGGTCGGTCCCGGGCTCGTCGGCGAGGTGATCGTCCGGGTGCGGGGCGGTGCCGAGCATTTCCTCGCCTACCCCGCCTCCGCGAAGGACCGGATCGAGCCGGGGACCCTGGTGATGGTGATGGAGTATCTGCCGCCGCGCACCGTGTATGTGTCTGCGGCGTACGACAGTTGACGGTCCGTGAGGTGCCCGGGCCGCGCTCTGTCGGCTTTCGGGAACCGGTTGGCATCAGGACTGCAACAACGGTCTCCCGGTACCTGTACCCCCGCAGAACCACGCGGGACACTCCCGACGTTCGGTGCCGAAAGGGCACCAGGCCGAGGGGGGTGTGCCGATGTTCGTCGGCATCATCGCGGGGGCGACCGCAGCGGTGGCTCTGGTACTGATCGCTCTGTTCAAGCTCATGTGGCGTGTCGCCGAACCGAACGAGGCCCTGATCATCTCCGGCTCCAAGCACAAGATGGAGGGCCTGACGGAGGGCATGAACTTCCGTATCGTCACCGGGCGCGGCACGCTCGTGCTGCCCGGGATGCAGGCGGTGCGCAAGCTGTCGCTGGACCTCAACCAGACCGAGCTGGCCGTGGAGTGCGTGACCTTCCAGGGCATTCCGCTGAAGATCCGGGGCGTGGTCATCTTCAAGGTGGGCGACGACTTCGTGTCCATCGCCAACGCCGCACGCCGTTTCCTCGGCCAGCAGAAACGGGTCTCGGAGCGGGTGCACAACGTGTTCGCCGGTCATCTCCGGTCCATCGTCGGCGGGTTGACGGTCGAGGACATGATCCGTGACCGCGAGAAGCTGACCGGTCAGACACGGGCCGCGTGCGGTACGGAGATGGAGAAACTGGGTCTGATCGTCGACTCGTTGCAGATCCACGAGATCGAGGACCCGACCGGCTACATCAAGAACCTGGCCATGCCGCACGCGGCGGCCGTCCAGCGGGACGCCCGTATCGCGCAGGCCGAGGCCAACCGGCTCGCCACCGAGGCCGAGCAGCAGGCCGCCGCGCGCATGGCGGAGGCCACCCGGGACAGCGAGATCCTCCAGGCCGGCTACCAGGCCGAGCGGGACAACGCCTCGGCGCGGGCCAAGCAGGCCGGCCCTCTGGCCGAGGCCGCCGCCCGGCAGGAGGTCGTCGTCCAGGAGACCCGGGTCGCGGAGCTGGAGGCGTCCCGGCGCGAGCAGCAGCTCCAGGCGGACGTCCGCAAGCCGGCCGACGCCAAGGCCTACGAGAAGCGGACCCTCGCCGAGGCGGAGCGCGACGCTCGTATCTCCGCCGCGCAGGCGAAGGCCAAGGAGACCGAACTGGCGGCCGCCGCCGAGGCGACCGCGACGCAGATCTCCGGTGAGGCCGAGGCCGCTGCCCGGCAGGCCAAGGGGCTGGCGGTCGCCGAGGCCACGCGGGCGAAGGGGCTCGCCGAGGCCGAGGGCATCAAGGCGCGGAGCGCCGCGCTGGCGGAGAACCAGGAAGCGGTGATCGCGCAGCAACTGGCCGAGCGGTGGCCGGAGATCGTGCAGGCGGGGGCGTCAGCGTTCGGGAACGTCGACAACATGGTGCTGCTCAACGGGGCCGACGGGATGGCGGACATGTTCGCCAAGGCGCTCACGATGGGCGGGACGGGGTTGGGGCTGGCGCGGCAGTTGCTGGCCTCGATGAACCAGAACGGGGTGCCTGCCGGCGGCTCGGCCGGGGTCAATGGGGTGCCTGTCGAGAAGGGCGCTGTGGAGAAAGTCCAGGTGGACAAGGAGGCGTAGCGCCGTAACTCCGACTGTGTGGTCGACCGCGGGTTGTTTGTGGCTGGTCGCGCCCACGCGGTGGAGCCGCGGATCGACACAGACCCGCGCCCCCGAAGGGGCGCGGGTTAGCCTCTGGGCTGTGACTTCCTTTGCCGAGCAGGACGTACCGGGGCGCTACGGCCCCTCCGCCACCGTCGAGGCCGATCCCCGTGAGGTCGGGCGGGTGCGGACCGAGTACTCGCCCGCGTACGACGGGGACCCGGATCCCGGGGAGATCGTCTGGACGTGGGTGCCCTTCGAGGAGAACGACGGGCGGGGGAAGGACCGGCCCGTGCTCGTCGTGGCCCGGGAGCCCGGCGGGACCCTGCTCGCCGTGCAGTTGTCGAGCAAGCGGCACGACGGGGACCGGGAGTGGGTGCCGATCGGGAGTGGGCCCTGGGACCGGTCGGGGCGTGACTCGTGGGTGGACGTGGACCGGGTGCTGCGCCTGCACGAGACGGGCATGCGGCGGGAGGCGTGCGCGCTGGACCGGATGCGGTTCAACTCCGTGGTGCGGCGGTTGCGGGAGCGGTACGGGTGGCGTTAGGTCGTAGGCCGGGTGCGGGTCGTGCGTGGCTGGTGGCGCAGTTCCCCGTGCCCCTGGCGGGGCGCGACCATTGCGAACTCTCGTTCGAAGGCGCCCCGGGTTGACGAGCCCCTCGTGCGATCCAGGACGGCGAACACGACATGCGCGAAAGCACCGTCGAAACGACCGCCGTCCATGAGCAGCGCGCGGAAGGCGGTGGCCACCTGCGTGGGGTCGTTGCCGAAGACGCCGCAGCCCCAGGCGCCCAGGACCAGACGGCGGTGGCCGTGCGCCGCCGCCGTCTCCAGGACGCGCTCGGCGCGTACCGCGAGCGCGCGCGGGAGTTCGGGGACGCGCTCCGGCGTCGTACGGCGGACGACCGACGCGTTCGGGGCGGCCGAGGTCAGGAAGCCGGTCGTGTAGGGGGTGTCGAGGAGAGTTCCCCGGTCGTCCCGGAAGACGGGGACGGCGGGTGAGTGGATGACACGGTCCGTGTAGAACGGATCGCGGTGGGTGCGGTGGTGGTCGTAGAAGGCACGGGCCTCGCGGACGCAGGTGTAGAGGGCGGAGGCCCGGCAGAGAGCTTCCTCCTGGGCCTGGGCGCCGTTGAGATAGCCGCCGCCGGGGTTGCGCGCGGAGGAGAAGTTGAGGACGGCCACGGGAGTGGTGCCGGTGGTCGCCAGGCGGTGGGCGGCCTCCAGGCTGCTCTCACCCGTGACCTCGACGGTCGACGGGACGGGATCGACCGCCGGGATCGGCACCGGGGCAGGGCCGTGCAGGCGGGTGGCGGACCGCGCGGCCTCGATCTCCGCCGCGAGGGAGACCTCGTGGCCGGCAGGGGCGCGGTATCCGCCCGCCGCGACGATCCGCTCGGTCTCCTGTGCGATTCCACGCAGGCGGGCGCTCATCGCGTCACCCCCGCGTGTTCCGCGAACGCCGCCCGCGCGTACTCCCCCGTGTGTTCCGCGAACGCCGCCCGCGTGTACTCCCCCGTCGTGCTCATGGGCGCATCCTGGGCGATGCTGGTGAGTGTCCGCAACGGAGTTTCCTCGGGTGAATGACCCGGTACGGGTACGGGAAGAGGTGCCAGGAGTCCCCGGAAACGGAGATCGCCTATCCGCATTGCCACGAAGTGCCCCCTTGTGCGAAACCGGCACGAGGGTTTTGGGTGGGACGAGCGCTGCCGGTCCGGCCCCACCGGGCGGCGATCGGCGGCTTGGCTGACGAGATGGCATCTCAGGAGGATCCCGACATGTCAGATTCGACGAGTGGCTGTACGGAGCACCGCTCCCCGGTCACCGAGGCCGAGGTCGAGGCCCTGGTCCGGGGCATCTGCTTCAAGACCGGTCCACCCCGCACCCTCGGTGTCGAGCTGGAATGGCACGTCCACGAGCTGAGTGACCCACGGCTCCCGGCAACACCCGCACGACTCGAAGCGGCCTACGCCGCACTGCGGACCCTGACCCTGAGCTCGCCCCTGACCGTCGAACCCGGCGGGCAGCTGGAGCTCAGCTCGGCACCGGCCGCCTCCCTCATGGAGTGCGTCGGGTCCGTCTCGGCCGACCTCACCGCCGTCCGCGCGACGCTGCGGGAGATGGATCTCGGCATCAGCGGTTTCGGCCACGAACCCTGGAACCCCCCGACCCGCTACCTGCACGAACCCCGCTACGACGCGATGGAGATCTATCTCGACCGCTTCGGACCCGAGGGCCGGTCCATGATGTGCTCCTCCGCGTCGGTGCAGGTGTGTCTCGACGCCGGGTACGAGGAGCCGGGCCCGCTCGGTCACCAGCGGCGCTGGTGGCTGTCGCACCAGCTCGGCGCCGTCCTGGTCGCGGCGTTCGCGCACTCCCCGCTGGCACGCGGCCGGGTCACCGGCTGGCGCTCGACCCGGCAGGCGCTGTGGGCCGCCATGGACCCCGGCCGCACGGACGCCCCGTCGCTGGCCGGCGACCCGCGCGAGGCGTGGGCCCGGCTGGTGCTGGACGCGCCCGTGATGTGCGTGCGCGCCGACGAAGGCCCCTGGGAGGTGCCCGGAGCGATGACGTTCCGGGAGTGGACGCGGTCGGACACCCCGCCGAGCCGGGCCGACCTCGACTACCACCTGACGACGCTGTTCCCGCCGGTGCGCCCGCGCGGCCACCTGGAGTTCCGGATGATCGACGCGCAGCCGGGCGAGGACGGGTGGATCGTGCCGCTCGCCGTGACGGCGGCGCTGTTCGAGGACCCGGCGGCCGCCGAGACCGCCTACCGGACCCTCAAGCCCCTCGCGGAGCGAGCCGGTTCGCAACCGCCACCGCGCAATCCGCTGTGGGAGGCGGCCGCCCGGGACGGGCTGACCGATCCCGAACTGCGGGAGGCGGCGGCCGTCTGCTTCGCCGCGGCGGCCGAGGCGCTGCCCGGACTCGGGGCGAGTTCCGAGGTGCTGGACGCGGTCGCGGCGTACACCGACCGCTATGTGGCCCGGGGCCGCTGCCCCGCCGACGATCTGCTCGACCTGTTCCACGGGAAGGACATCCCCGCATGACCGCACCCGAGACGCCGGCTCCGACGGCCGACGCCGACCCCGGCATACTCCGGGAGCGCGCGCTGGCGGCGCTGACCACGGCCCGGGCCCGCACCGCGCTCCTGACCACCGCCGTCGACGAACCCGATCTCACCGCCCAGCACTCGCCGCTGATGTCGCCCCTGGTGTGGGACCTCGCCCACATCGGCAACCAGGAGGAGCTGTGGCTCCTGCGGAACGTCGCCGGACGGGAGGCGATGCGGCCCGAGATCGACGGGCTGTACGACGCCTTCGAGCACCCGCGCGCCGAGCGGCCCTCGCTGCCGCTGCTGCCGCCCGAGGAGGCCCGGCAGTATCTGCACGAGGTACGCGGCCGGGCGCTGGACGTGCTGGAGAGCATCGACTTCCACGGCACCCGGCTCACCGACGCGGGCTTCGCCTTCGGCATGATCGCCCAGCACGAACAGCAGCACGACGAGACGATGCTGATCACCCATCAGCTCCGCAAGGGGCCCGCCGTACTGTCGGCGCCGGATCCCGAACCGGTCCCGCTGCACACCGGTCCGTCCGAAGTCCTGGTGCCCGGCGGGGAGTTCGTGATGGGCACCTCGACCGAACCGTGGGCGCTGGACAACGAGCGGCCGGCGCACCGGCGGATCGTCCCGGCGTTCCACATCGACATCACGCCGGTGACGAACGGCGCCTACCAGGCGTTCATCGAGGACGGCGGCTACGACGACGAGCGCTGGTGGACGGCCGAGGGCTGGGACCACATCCGCGCGCACGGCATCCACGCGCCGCTGTTCTGGCGGCGCGACGGCCGGCAGTGGCTGCGGCGGCGCTTCGGGGTCACCGAGGTCGTACCGGCCGACGAACCGGTGCTGCACGTGTGCTGGTACGAGGCCGACGCGTACGCCCGCTGGGCGGGGCGGCGGCTGCCGACGGAGGCCGAGTGGGAGAAGGCCGCCCGGCACGACCCGGTCACCGGCCGCTCCCGCCGTTACCCGTGGGGCGACACCGATCCGGGGCCCGAGCACGCCAACCTGGGGCAGCGGCATCTGCGCCCGGCGCCGGCCGGCAGCTATCCGGCGGGCGAATCACCGCTGGGTGTACGGCAGTTGATCGGTGACGTGTGGGAGTGGACGTCGAGCGACTTCCTGCCCTACCCGGGGTTCACGGCGTTCCCGTACAAGGAGTACTCGGAGGTGTTCTTCGGCCCGGAGTACAAGGTGCTGCGCGGTGGCGCGTTCGCCGTGGACCCGGTGGCGTGCAGGGGGACGTTCCGCAACTGGGACTACCCGATCCGGCGGCAGATCTTCAGCGGCTTCCGCACGGCGCGTGACGCCTCTCCGGAGGTCGTCTGATGTGTCGTCATCTCGCTTATCTCGGACCGGAGTCGGCGCTGGGCACGGTGCTGGTGGATCCGCCGCACAGCCTGTTCCGGCAGTCGTGGGCACCCCGGCGGCAGCGGTACGGGACGGTCAACGCCGATGGTTTCGGGGTCGGTTGGTACGCCGAGGGCGACCCGGTGCCGGGGCGGTACCGCCGGTCGGGTCCCATCTGGGGGGACCTGTCCTTCACCGACCTCGCCCGGGTGGTCCGCTCCGGTGCCGTGCTGGCCGCCGTACGGGACGCCACCGTGCCCGGGGCGGACAACGAGGCCGCCGCGGCGCCGTACGCCGCCGGGCCCTGGCTGTTCAGCCACAACGGGGCGGTCGCCGGGTGGCCCCGGTCGCTCGGGCATCTCGCGGACGGTCTGCCCGCCGCGGAGCTGCTGTCGATGGAGGCCCGCAACGACTCCGCGCTCGTGTGGGCACTGGTCCTGAACCGGTTGCGCGCGGGCGACGAGGAGGGCCAGGCGCTGGCCGACACGGTCCTCGACGTCGCCCGGGCGGCGCCCGGCTCGCGGCTCAACCTGCTGCTGACCAACGGGGAGGCGATCGCCGCGACGGCCTGGGGCGACACGCTCTGGTACCTCGCCGAGCCCGGCCGCAGCACGGTCGTGGCGTCCGAGCCCTACGACGACGACCCGCACTGGGTGGAGGTCCCGGACCGCACGCTGCTGGCGGCGAGCCGTACGGACGTCCTGCTCACGCCGCTCAAGGAGCTGGACGAACCCAGCAGCCCGCACGACGAGTCCGCCTCCGCCGCACCGAAGGAGCCTTCCGCGTGAGCCCGTTCCTTCTCACCCGCACCCTGCCCGAGGACGCCACCGACGCGGCCCTGCGCGCCGATGTCCTCCACGGCCTGACCCGCACCCCGAAGACGCTGCCGCCGAAGTGGTTCTACGACGCGCGCGGCAGCGAACTGTTCGAGCGGATCACCGAGTTGCCCGAGTACTACCCGACCCGCGCCGAGCGGGAGATCCTCGTCGGCCGGGCGGGCGAGATCGCCGCGGCGAGCGGGGCGCGCACCCTGGTGGAGCTGGGGTCCGGCTCCTCCGACAAGACCCGGCACCTGCTCGACGCGATGCCGGGCCTGCACACGTACGTGCCGGTCGACGTGAGCGAGAGCGCGCTGCGGCAGGCCGGCGAGGCGCTGGTCGCCGAGCGGCCGGGGCTCAACGTGCACGCCCTGATCGCCGACTTCACCGCCGGGCTCGAACTGCCCTCGACGCCGGGACCGCGCCTGGTGGCCTTCCTGGGCGGCACGATCGGCAATCTGGTGCCCGTGGAGCGCGTGGCGTTCCTGGCCGCCGTACGGGCCCTGCTGGAGCCGGGGGACACACTGCTGCTGGGCACGGACCTGGTCAAGGAAGAGGCGGTGCTGGTCGCCGCGTACGACGACGCGGCCGGGGTGACGGCCGAGTTCAACAAGAACGTGCTCAACGTGGTGGACCGGGAGCTGGGGGCGGACTTCGACCCCGACGCGTTCGACCATGTCGCCCTCTGGAACGCGGAGTGCGAGTGGATCGAGATGCGGCTGCGGTCCCGTACGGCGCAGACGGTGAAGATCCCGTCGCTGGATCTCGCGGTCGATTTCGAGGCCGGGGAGGAGTTGCGGACGGAGGTCTCGGCGAAGTTCCGGAAGGAGGGGGTGCGGGCCGAACTGGATTCTGTCGGGCTGGAGTTGACACGGTGGTGGACGGATGAGGAGGGCCGGTTCGCGCTGTCGTTGAGCCGAGCGGGGTAGCGGGCGGCCGGGGGCTGCGTTGTCGGGTGCGGGTGAGTGGGGACTGGTCTTTCAGGGGCGCGGGGAGCTGCGCGAGGAGCCCCGCCGGAGCCGCACCCGACAACGCACCGTCGCCCCGGATCACTCGCGCCGCGGCGCGACCTGGGGCACCGTGGAGTGATGTGGCGCATCGGCCACCGGTGGAGCACGCGACAAGGAGAACCCGCATGACCGACCACGTGTACCGGGTCACCGAGATCGTCGGCAGTTCGGGCGAGAGCGTCGACCACGCCATCCGCAACGGTGTCGCCCGCGCCGCCCAGACCCTGCGCAACCTCGACTGGTTCGAGGTGACGCAGGTCCGGGGGCACATCGAGGACGGGCAGATCGCGCACTACCAGGTCGGCCTCAAGGTCGGCTTCCGGCTGGACGACACCGACTGACGGACCGGGACGGCCGGGCCCTCAGGTCCGGCCCTCCCGCTCCTGCGCCACCTTCAGCGCGGCGGAGGCCGCGGCCCAGCGCGCCCGTACGACCGTGAAACCCGCCCGCTCCGCGTCCGCGCAGACCAGTTCGTCGTCGTCGACGAGGACGCGGATCTCGCGGGTCCGGGCGAGATCGCGGAGAATTTCCAGCTTGGTGCGGCGGGCGGGCCTGCGGTCGTTGTTGCGGCGCATCCAGATCCGCCCGTCCGGCAGCCCCTGCGCGGCCAGCCAGTCGACGGTGTCGCGGCGGCAGCGTTCGGGCCGCCCGGTCAGATACACCACCTCGCACTCCTCCGCGCTCTCCCGCGCGAGCGCGACGCCCTCGGCCAGGGGCGGGTCCTGCGGGGCGGCGGCGAAGAACGCGTCCCAGTCGCGCGGGTTGCGCTCCAGGAACCGTTGCCGGTGCGCGGTGTCGGCGAGGGTGTTGTCCAGGTCGAAGACGGCGAGGGGCCGGTCGTTGTCGGTCACGGCATCAGCCTAGGCAGCCGTCGGCAGCCGCTGACTCGTGTCGTCCGTCGTCGCTTCACACAACAACCACGAACCCCGCCAGTAGCTTGAGGTTTCAAACGCTAGGGTCGTCACCTCTCCCCCCACAGCACAGGAGAATCGGCGTGCCTGACGGCGAAGTGATCGTGATCGGCGGCGGATACGGCGGCATCCGCCTCGCCAAACAGCTGGACGAGATAGCCCGGGTCACCCTCGTGGACCGCAAGGAGGTCTTCTTCCACCGCATCGCCGCGCTGCGCGCGGGCGTGCACGAGGCATGGACGACCACCCCCTTCATCCCCTACGACCGACTGCTGCGCCACGGCCGTGTGGTCGTGGGCAAAGCGGTCGACATCGACACCGGCGAGCGACAGGTGCGACTCACCACGGGTGAGCGGCTGCCGTACGACGTGGTGGTGATCGCGACCGGCGCGGACTATCCCGAACCGGCGCGTTTCCTGGGCACCACCACCGAGGAGGCCGGCAAGACGTTCGCCGCGCACCAGGAGAAGGTGGCCGCCGCCGAGCACGTCCTGATCGTCGGCGGCGGGCCCGGCGGCGTGGAACTCGCCGCCGAGATCCGGCTGGCCCGGCCGGACGCGCGGGTCACCCTCGCGCACGCGGGACCGGAACTGCTCAGCTCCACCGGCAGCAAGTGGGCGGGGCGGCGGGCCCTGTCCTGGCTGGAGTCGCACGACGTCGAGGTGCGCCTCGACTCGTTCGTCTCCCAGGGACCCGACTTCGGCACCTACCGGGACGGCCGGGGCGGGCTCTTCGAGGCGGACCTGTCGTTCTGGGCCAACGGCACCACCCCGAACACGCTCTGGCTGCGGCTTGCCGGGCACGGGGCGTGGCTGAACGCGGACGGGCAGGTCAAGGTCGACCGGATGCTGCGGGTCGACGGGCGGCTCGACGTGTTCGCGGTCGGTGACGTGAACGACGTGAGCGAGCTGAAGGTCTCACCCGTCGCGTTCGCCCAGGCGGACCTCGCCGCGCACAACATCCGTGCCTACCTGGAGAGTTCAGGCAGGCACCGCAAGGAACCGCGACTTTACCGGCCGATCCGGCGGACCCCGCTGATCATTCCGTTCGGTCCGGCCGACGGGATCACGCTGCTGCCGGTGCCGGGGGGTGAGACGGCCGTGCTGGGGGCTCGCACGTCGACGCTGGCGAAGGCGAAGACGCTGATGACGCCGTACGTGCGGAAGCAGTTGGGCTACTGAGGGGGGCGGATCGGGGCGCGGTTTGGGATGCGAATCGGGGTGCGTTGTCGGGTGCGGGTCCGGTGGGGCTTCTCGCGCAGTTCCCCGCGCCCCTGAAGGCAACGGCCCCTGCGGGCCTTGAGAAGCACGGGGCGCACCCCCTGCTCTTCAGGGGCGCGGGGAACTGCGCGAGAAGCCCCCACGCACCCGCACGCGACCACGCCACGCACCCCGCGCCTCACTCGATCCGCGCCGCCTCCACGTCCACCAGGTCGTTCGCGTGGGCGAGGAAATCGTCGACCATCCGGTGGAAGAGGCCCGCGAGCTGCCGCAGTTCCTCCGGGGACCACTCGGACAGCGCCATCTGCATGCCGCGGACGCCGGCCTCGCGGATGCGGCCTATGGCGTCCTGGCCGGCCGCCGTCAGCTCGATGCGCTGGGCCCGGCGGTCGTCCGGGTCCGGGACGCGGGTGACGTAGCCGGACCTCTGGAGCTGCTGGACCTGGCGGGTGACGTGGGAGGCCTCGACGCCGAGGCGGTTGGCCAACTCCCCCGGGCGCAGCGGCTCGGAGTCGGCGATCTGCCGCAGCAGGGCCACGGCGGCACGGTCCAGCGGCACCCCGGCCAGGCTCATCAGGCGTTCGTGGGCCCGCGCCCGGGTGCTGAGGTAGGTGATGCGGGTGAGTGCTCGCTCGATCTCGATCACTTCCGCCGAGGCGGGGTCGGAGGGCGGCGGTGATGGGGACATGGGCACCACTTTACCATCTTGTTGCCTGACTCAAGTAAGTTCATCGCCCGGGTCCCCACCGCGTACGGCCCGGCCGGTTGCCGTGCTGCACCTCGGCGGCACGGCAACCGGCCCACCGGCGAGGAGCTCACCGGCACGTTCAGCGGCTCGCCCAGCGGCTCGCTCAGCGGCGCGGTACGAGCATGCTGAGGGCGTTCGCCGCGACGACCGCGCCGATCGCCGCCCACTCGACCCCGCCCAGGTGCTGACCGAGCATGATCCAGCCCGCGAGCGCGGCCAGGACGGGGTTGACGCTCATGAAGAGCCCGAACACCTGGGCGGGTACGCGGCGCAGGGTGAAGACGTCCGCGAGGTACGGCACGGCCGAGGCGAGCACCCCGGCGGCGATCGCGTAGCCGACGGCCCCCGCGGTGGGCGGGTTCCGGACGACCACGACGACGCCGACCGGGAGGAAGGCCAGGGCGGAGAGGGCCGCGGCGGCCGCGGAGCCCTGCGCGCCGGGGATACGGCGGCCGACGGTGCGGTTGAGGAGGATGTACGACGCCCAGCAGACGGCGGCCAGGAGACCGAGGCCCATGCCGAGGTAGTCGGCGGAGGGCTGCGGTCGCATCAGGGTGACCACGCCGAGGCCGGCGATCAGCGCACAGCACGCGTCCACCCGGCGGCGCGAGCCGGCCAGGGCGATGGCGAGCGGGCCGAGGAACTCCAGGGTCACCGCGAGGCCCAGGCCGATGCGGTCGATGGCCGTGTACAGCGACAGGTTCATCGTCCCGAAGACCAGGGCCAGCAGCACCACCGGCCACCACTGCCGTGCGGTGAAGGACCGCAGTCGGGGCCGGCCGACGGCCACCAGGACGATCGCGGCGACGTACTGCCGGATGGCGACGACCCCGGCGGGCCCGAGCACCGGGAAGGCCAGCGACCCGAGCGCGGCCCCGACCTGGTTGGAGACGCCGCAGCCGGCCATGGTGAGGACACCGGCCAGCCGCGAGCCACCCGAGGCGGGGAGAGGAGCGGGCGCGGGATCCAGGGCGGGGGCGCCGGACACGGGGAGCGGGCCGGAGGGGGCGGGCGCGGAGCCGGCGGCGGAGGGTGCGGCGGTGTCCATGACCCGATCGTGCGCCGGGACCCCCCTTGCGCAAAATGCATCCGCGCCGCGATCTATACGCTGGAGTCATGGATGACATGGATGACCATGGATGACCTCGGTGATGCGGCGTCCGCCGTCGGGAAGGTGGAGTTGCGGCAGCTGCGCTGCCTCGTGGCGATCGTCGACGAGGGCACCTTCACCGACGCCGCCATCGCGCTCGACGTCAGCCAGGCGGCGGTCTCCCGCACCCTGGCCTCGCTCGAACGGTCCCTGGGCGTACGGCTGTTGCGGCGAACCTCACGCGAGGTGACGCCCACGCCGACCGGACTGCGGGTGGTGTCGCACGCGCGGCGGGTCCTCGGCGAGGTGGCCGACCTGGTGCGGGAGGCGACGTCGGGGCAGGTACGGCTGCGGATCGGGTACGCCTGGTCGGCGCTGGGCCGGCACACGCTGACGTTCCAGCGCCGCTGGGGCGCCGCCCACCCGGCGACGGACCTGCAGTTCGTGCGGGCCAACTCCCCCACGGCCGGGCTGGCGGAGGGCTCCTGCGACCTCGCGGTGGTCCGGCGGGCGGTGGACGACCGCCGCTTCGACTCGGCGATCGTGGGACTGGAGCGGCGGCTGTGCGCGATGGCGAGCGACGATCCGCTGGCCCGCCGCCGCTCGGTACGGCTCGCCGATCTGAGCGGACACACCCTGCTGGTCGACCGACGCACCGGCACGACCACCACCGACCTGTGGCCGCCCGGTTCCCGGCCCGCGACCGAACAGACGCACGACGTCGACGAATGGCTGACCACGATCGCTACGGGCCGCGCCGTCGGGGTGACCGCCGAGTCCACCGCCAACCAGTACCGGCGGCCGGGCGTCGTCTACCGGCCGGTGCGTGACGCCGAGCCGATCGCCGTCCGGCTGCTCTGGTGGCGGGACGACCCGCATCCCGCCACCCCGGCCGCCATCGAACTGCTCACCGCGCTCTACCGCACCGGGTGAGCCCCGGCCTCCGCCGCCCTCGGCGTCAGCCGCAGCACGGTGCCCTCACCGTTGGCGGACAGCAGGAGAGTCCCGTCCGGGGCGGCCGCGAGGCCCGCGAAACGCCGGGCCATCCCGGGCATGACGTCCGCGAACAGCGCCGGTTCGGTGGGTGGGAAGACCCCCGGGGGCGGCCCCACCGGCAGGTCCTCCGCGTCCGTCCGCCGCTCCCCGGTGGTGAGGGAGACCGCGCTCAGTCTGCGGGACCCCGTCTCCACCACGAAGAGGTCGTCGCCGAGGATCGCGAGGCCCTGGGGCGCGTCCAGCCCGTCCGCGACGACACTCGTCCTGCCGCTCGCCTCGACGCGGAGGACGAGCCCGAGCCGCTCCTCGCTGACGTGGAGGCGGCCTTCCGCGTCGAAGGCCACGTCCGTGGGCCGGTCCAGCCCCTCGGCGAGCACGGTCACGGTGTCCTCGCCGTCGCCCTGGCCGTCGCTGTCGCCATCCCCCTGACCGTCGTTGTCGCCGTCGCGCCGGCCGTCGCCGTCGCCGTGGCCATCGCCGTGGCCGATGGCCACGACCCGGCCCGCTCCCGTCTCGGCGACCACGAGCGCGCCGTCCGGTCCGACGGCGATGCCGATCGGCCGCTTCAACCCCCGTGCCCGCAGCCGGACTTCACCGCTCACGGGGTCGCAGGTCTGCACGTCGCCGAACTGCGAGGTGTGGTGCAGCAGGCCGCCGTCGGCGGTGATGCCGTGGACGAAGTGCAGCAGCCGGTGCGTCGTCACTCCGCCTGGCCCGGCCGTCGGTCGGGCGCCGACCGGCTCGCCCTCGTCGGTCGCCGCCGGGCTCGCCAGCCGGTAGTGGTCGGCGGCGTAGACCGTGCCGCCGAGGTCGACGGTCACGCCGTAGGGGCCGTCGAGACCGCGGCGCACGATCTCGCGGGTGCGGCCGTCGGGGTGCATCTCCGTGACGCCGCCGCTGGCGTAGCTGGAGACGAACATACGGTTCTCGGCGTCGAACGCCGCGTTGTCCAGGCCCTTCAGCCCGCTGGTGACGAGCGTGCGGGCGCCGGAACCGTGCAGGTCGACGCGGGTGACGATGCCCTCGACACCCCGGGAGAGGACGTGCAGGACACCGCCCCGGTCGAAGCGGACCGCGACCGGCTCGTGCACGTCCTCGGCAACCACCTCGGGCGTCCCCCCGTCCGGCGGGATCCGCCAGACCTGACCGGTGATCATGTGGGGGTAGTAGAGGTACCCGTCCGGGCCGAGCTGCATCGCGTTGCCGAGGGCCAGGCCCTCCGTGAGCACGACAGGGTCTCCGCCGTCCGGGAACAGCTCCAGCAGCCGGCCGTTGGGCTTCATCTCGTTGACGAAGAGCCGGTCGCCGACACACGTGATGCCGTTGGGGTTCGTGATGTCGTCGGAGACGAGGTGGTACTCCCCCGCCGGGTTCCGCCGCCACACCAGGCCCGGTACCAGGTCGGCGATGTACATCGAGCCGTCGGCGCCGAAGGCGAGATCGTCGGGCGACTGCACGGGACCGTCCATCGGGACGACGACGTCCACGTCCCCCGTCGCCAGGTCGACGGCGCTGATCTGTCCCGCGAGGAACTGCGCGACGTACAGGCGCCCGTCGGGGCCGAAGGCGACGCCGTTGGAACCCCACAGCGGATTGGCCGGGTTGAGCCGCCGTGTCTCCCAACGGGCGCTGGTGGTACGGAGTTCGCCGCTCGCGTCGTACCGGTTGGGCAGCCCGCCCCGGTCCTCTCCCAGGCTGGTCATGTCTCCTCCCGCCCGTGTCACTCGGCGCCCACCAGCACGTCGTCGAAGCCGCCGTCCGCGCGCCACCGCCGGAGCAGTTCGTGGAAGGCGACCGGGCCGTCGCCGTAGGACTCGCTGCGCTCCCTGGGCCGGCCCTCGTTGTTGTAGTAGCCGGGGGTGCACTCCGCCTGGAACCTGTACAGGTCGGCGGCCTTCTCGCGGATGGTGGCGACCCAGGCGTCCTGGGCCTCGGCGCTCGGCTCCACGTACCGGGCGCGGCGCCTGCGGGCCTCGGCGACGACCTCGCCCACGTGGATCGACTGCTGGTCGAGGATGTGGACGTAGTTGACGGCACTGGCGTTCTGCATCGGGCCGAGCTGGAAGAGGTTGGGGAAGCCATGGCTGTAGAAGCCGTGGAGGGTCTTCGGGCCGGCCGTCATCCAGGTCTCCAGCAGGCCGACGCCGTCCCGGCCGTACGCGGGGAGGCGGCCGGAGAGCAGACCCGAGACACCGACCTCGAAGCCGGTGGCGAAGATGACGCAGTCCACCTCGTACTCGACCCCGCCGACCACCACGGCCTTCTCGGTGATGCGCTCGACGCCGTGCGTGTCGGCCGTGTCGACGAGGGTGACGTTGGGCCGGTTGAAGGTCTGTAGGTAGTGGTCGCTGAAGGTGGGCCGCTTGCACATGTAGCGGTACCAGGGTTTCAGCTTCTCGGCGGTCTCCGGGTCCTCGATGATCGCCGCCACGCGGTCGCGCAGCTCGTTCATCTTCTGGAAGTCGGCGATCTCGTAGGCCCGTTCTCGCTCCTCCGGCGGGACGTCGTCGTACGCGTCGGTCGGGATCAGCTTCTCCTGGAGGCGGGCACTGCTGGTCCACGCGTCGTTCACCAGGTCCGTCTCGGCCCGGACGCCGGTGACGGTCTTCAGGAAGTTGTCCATCTGCGCGGCCTGCCAGCCGGGGGTCAGCGTCCTCGCCCACTCCGGGTCGGTGGGCCCGTTGCCGCGTACGTCGACCGTGGAGGGGGTGCGCTGGAAGACGTAGAGGTGGGCCGCGTCGGCCCCCAGGTGGGGGACGACCTGGATGGCGGTGGCGCCGGTGCCGATGACTGCCACGCGCTTGTCGGCGAGGCCGGTGAGACCGCCGTTCGCGTCGCCGCCGGTGTAGTCGTAGTCCCAGCGGCTGGTGTGGAAGGTGTGGCCCTCGAAGGTCTCGATGCCGGGGATGCCGGGGAGCTTGGGCTGGCTGAGCGTGCCGCTGGAGACGACCACGTACCGGGCGCGCATGCGGTCGCCCCGGTCGGTGGAGACGATCCACTCCAACTCGGTCTCGTCCCAACGCAGTTCGGTGGCGACCGTCTGGAAGGCGGCGTCCCGGTAGAGGTCGAAGTGACGGCCGATCGCCCGGGAGTGCTGCCGGATCTCCTCGCCCGGGGCGTACTTCCACCGCGGGACGTAGCCCAACTCCTCCAGCAGCGGCAGATAGATGTACGACTCGATGTCGCAGTGGATGCCGGGGTAGCGGTTCCAGTACCAGGTGCCCCCGAAGTCGCTCCCCTTCTCGATCACCCGGATCGACTCGACGCCCGCCTGGCGCAGCCGGGCCCCGGCGAGCAGCCCGCCGAAGCCGCCGCCGACGACGACCGCCTCGACCCGGTCGGTCAGCGGCTCGCGGGTGAACTCCCCGTCGGCGTAAGGGTCGTCGTCGTAGTGCCTGAACTCGCCGGCGATCCGCTGGTACTGCCGGCCGCCGTCCGGACGGATCCGGCGTTCGCGTTCGGCGCGGTAGCGGGCGCGGAGGGCGTCCGGGTCGAAGCCGAGCTCCTCGGGGTCGAGGGACGGGGGGCCGGACGGAGTGTGGGGGGTGGACATCGGTGTCCTCTCTGCGGTCCGTGGACGTGTGTGATGGTGCGGTCGTGCCGCACGCTGTCGTCGTGAAGCCTGTGGCGCGGGCGCTGTCGTGACGTGGGTGGTGGCATGCCCAGCCGTGGTGTCAGGCCGGCCGGTGGTGCCGTAGCCAGGCGGCCTGGCCGCCGTCGACGAGCAGGTCCGTGCCGGTGATGTAACGCGCTTCGGGGCCGATGAGGAAGGCCACGGCGCCGGCTGTCTCCGCCGGGTTGCCGGTGCGGCCCGCGCCGCTCGCCTCCACCATGGACAGCATGTGCGCGCCGCTCGGGCACTCGGCCTCCGCCTTCGCCCTCGCCATGGCGGTGGCGACGACCCCCGGGCTGACGCTGTTGATCCGGGCGCCGCGTCGGCTCCAGGCGAGCGCGGCGGCGACGCGTACCTGGTTGGCACGCTTGGACACGACGTACGCCCGCGTCGCGCTGTCCCCGACGGCCTTCACCGCTGCCAGGCCGAGGAGTTGTTCCGCCGGGGCCGTGGCGAGGGCGGCCTCGTCCTCGCGGCCGAGGGCGGCGACATGGCCGGCCATGCTGGAGACGCAGACCATGGCCGCCCTAGGCCCGGCCACGCCCTCGAAGGCATCGATGACGTGCGCGGTGCCCAGCAGGTTGACCTTCAGGATCGTCTCGGCGCAGGCCTGGGCGGCGGAGACCCCGGCGGTGTGCACGACGGCGGCCACCCGGCCCGCGGCGGCCTCGAGCCGGGCGACGGCCGTCGCGCCCGAATCCGCTGCGTGGATTCTGTATCCCGCCAACTCCATTGTGGTGACGAGGAGTTCGGCGACGTCCGGGTCGTGAGCGACGATCAGGACGTGCCGGCCCGCGCCCCTGGGGAGCGACGGTTTCTCACTGGCACTGCCGTACATGGTCAAGGCCATTCCGGTCGGGCTCTTTCCTCACGGGCGGGCGGGGTGTCGTGGACAGCAGCCTACCGCTCTCGTTGCTTGACTCAAGTAAGTCCCATGTGCTTGCCTCACTCAAGCAAAGTGACCGAAGCAGCCGGGCGATCGGCTCACCCCACGAAAGAGGGATTCCATGAGCAGTAACGGTCTCGACGGCCGCGGTGTCGTCGTCACGGGCGCCGGTTCCGGCATCGGGCGCGCTGCGGCCCTGAAGTTCGCCGCGGCGGGTGCGAAAGTGCTGGTCGCCGACATCGCCGAGAAGGCCGCCGAGGAGACCGTCGAGGCGATCACTGCGGCCGGCGGCACCGCCGTCGCGGTCGTCGGCGATCTCAGCGACCAGGCGGTCGTGGACCGGGTCGTCGCACGTGCCGTGGAGACCTTCGGCGAGCTGGACGTCCTGGTGAACAACGCCGGGATCATGGACCGGATGTCCGCCCTCGCCGATGTCGACGACAGCGAGTGGGAACGGGTCATCCGGGTCAACCTGACCGCGCCCTTCCTGCTCACCCGAGCCGCCCTGCCGCACATGCTGAAGGCGGGGCGCGGCGCGATCGTCTTCACCGCGTCCGAGGCGGGCCTGCGCGGCAGCGCGGCCGGTGCCGCCTACACGGCGTCGAAGCACGGTGTCGTCGGCCTGGTGAAGAACCTGGCGGTGATGTACCGCAAGCAGGGCATCCGGGCCAACGCGATAGCCCCCGGCCCGACAATGACCAACATCCAGGTCGACGCCGACCAGCAGGCGCACGGTCCTGCGGTCATCGGCGGGCTCATCGGCGCCACCATCGGCCGGCTCGGCACGGCCGAGGAACAGGCCGACGCCATCGTCTTCCTCGCCTCCGACGCGGCCGCCTTCGTCAACGGCGTGGTGCTGCCCGTCGACGACGCCTGGGCCGCCGTCTGATCGACCCGGCCCGCCCCGAGGGCCCGCTCTAGGGCGTGTTTCGGAAGTCCCTTCGTCGCCCGAAGGGCGGCTCTGCGGCGTCCGGTGCGTGCTCTCGGTGTGCCGGACGAAAGGTCTCGTACTGGGCGTACTCGGCCTTTCATCCGGTGCGGCGGTGGGGGTACCTCCCGGTCGAGCGAAGCCGAGACTGGGGGAGCGTGCCGGGCGTCGCAGGGCAGAAGGGACTTCCGAAACCGCCCGCCTCATCAGCCACCGGGTGCCGCCGCCGACGTCGACCGGGCCTTCGAGCCGGCGCTGACGCCGGGGGCGGCGGAGAAGGTGGTCGTGACGTTCGACGCGTCGAGGTCGACGGTTCCAAGTGACGGCGGTCTGCCGCCGGTTGTCGCCGGACGGCAGGCCCCGGTCGTCGCTCCGCGTCCCACGAGCCGCCAACCAGGGCCGGATTGGGCACACATGAGGGGTTCACACCTGGAGGATCCTCTGAATCTGAGGATTCGCTGAGTGTTCCGTGTACCCCTTACGTAGACAAGGACGCGCATGACCCGTGCCGGATGTCCCGCCGGCTCCGGAGTTGTCCTTGAGAGGCATGATGAGACGCAACACGCGAAAGAGATCGAACACCGCCCGCCGAGCGGTGGGTGCGGCAGCCGCTGTGGCCATCGGCGCCGGCGGACTGGTGGCGGTCAACATCTACGCCTCGGCAGGCGAGACCGGCGCTTCGAAGGGCTCCGCCCAGAACCAGGTGCTCGCGGCCGGAACGTCCACCATCGACTGCCCCGACGTGGGCCAGAAGCTGACGTCGGTGCCGGCCCAGGCAAAGGCTCAGGTCGACAGGGAACTGGCCCTGCTCGACAAGCAGATCTCGGAGGCGTACCAGCGCCTTTCCACCTCGCAGCGGGCCATTCAGCAGGATCCCAACTTCGCGCAGAACGCGATCGTGAATCCGCTGAAGGACAAGCGGAAGGCGACGATCGACCGGATCGCCATCGCCATCGGCCGGGTGGCGGCCAAGCCGCAGGGCCTCGACGCCCTGGCGGCGTGCACGCTGCGCCCCACCGGCAACCAGCCCGCTCCCGCCCCGAGCGGCGGCGCCAACCAAGGCGGCAACCAGGGGGGCAACAACCCCAATGCCGGTGTGGTCGGCAACGGTCCCGTCGCCGCCGACTTCGTGGACATCACCAAGGTGAGGCCCAACGTCCGCACGCCCGCCAGATCTGCGGGGGCGTCGAAGGGCGTCTTCGTCAGCCAGTGCGGCGTGAACGCCAACAAGCTCTACAACAGCGACAACGTCATCGTCGCACCCGGTGTCACCAACGGCGCGCACCACATGCACGACTACATCGGCAACCAGGACAACGACGCCTTCTCCAGCGACCAGGACTTCGCCAAGGCGGGGACCAGCTGCCGGAACAAGGGCGACAAGTCGTCGTACTACTGGCCGGTGCTGCGGCTCCAGGACGGCACCAAGGAGTTCGACGCCGCCCTGCAGGGCGGCGGTGCCGAGGGCAACACGGGCCGGATCCTGACGGCCAAGAAGGCCACCTTGAACTTCGTGGGCAGCCCCCGCGGCAAGGTGGTGGCGATGCCCAAGTTCCTGCGCATCATCACCGGTGACGCCAAGGCGTTCGTCAACGGAAACGCCAACGCCAACGCCTCCTGGAGCTGCACCGGCTTCGAGAACAAGGTGCAGCTGAAGGACAAGTACCCGCTCTGCCCCTCGGGCAGCGACGTGGTGCGCACCTTCAAGTTCCAGAGCTGCTGGGACGGCAAGAACATCGACAGCGCCAACCACCGCACGCACGTGGCCTTCGCCGACGCGAACGGCAACTGCCAGGCCGGGTTCAAGGCCATCCCGCAGCTCGTGCAGCGACTGGTGTACGACGTGGACGCGCCCAGCGTGAAGGACAACGGCAAGACCCGTCCGTTCTACTCGCTGGACGGTTTCCCCGAGCAGCAGCACAAGCCGGTCACCGACCACGGCGACTTCATCAACGTCTTCGACCAGAAGCTGATGAACAAGGCGGTGCAGTGCATCAACACCGGACGTAAGTGCAGCTGAGTCCGGGCACTCGGGCAGGGGGGCGTCGCGCTGGCGGCGCCCCCCTTCTTGTTGCCACTTGCGTCTTGCGTCTTGCGACTTGTCGCTTGCTCTTGTCGCTTGCCTCTTGTCCCTCGCCGGGATCGGGCGACCGCACGCCGAGGCCGCTCGCCTCCTGCCCTGGCGTCGCTAGGACTCGGCCCCGGCCTCCGCCCCCGCTCCCGCCAGTGGCAGCCGGACCGTGAACGTGGTCCTGCCCGGCTTGCTGGTCAGGGTGATGGTGCCGCCGTGGGCGTGGACGAGGGAGTGTGCCACGGCGAGGCCCAGGCCGCTGCCGCCCCGGTCGCGGCTGCGGGCCTTGTCGACGCGGTAGAAGCGGTCGAACACGCGCTCCTGGTCGTCGGCCGGGATACCGGGCCCCGAATCGGTGATCCGTACCTCGGCCGTGCCGGGCTCCACGGCGACCTCCAGGGAGACCTTCGTACCGGACGGGGTGTGCGCGGCGGCGTTGGTGAGGAGGTTGTCGAGGACCTGCCGCAGGCGAAGGGGGTCCAGGCGCAGCCGGACCGGTGCGGAGCCCGTCGCCACGGTCAGCGGATGGTCGGGGTGCCCCGCCCGGAAGCCGTCCGCCGCCTGACGCGCCAGTTCCACCAGGTCGGCCTCCTCCAGCCGCAGCGGTGCCTCCACATCGGCCGCGTCGAGACGGGCCAGCATCAGCAGGTCGTCCAGGAGGACACCCATCCGGGCCGCCTCGGCGCGCAGCCGGGCCAGGTGCTTGTCGCGTTCCTCGGGGCTGTGCGCGGCGGCGTACTGGAAGAGGTCGGCGTAGCCGCGGACCGACATCAGCGGGGTGCGCAGTTCGTGGGAGGCGTCGGCGACGAAGCGGCGCAGGCGCTGTTCGGCCTCGGTGCGCACGGCGAGCGCGTCGTCGATGTGCTCCAGCATGGTGTTGAAGGCGGTGCGCAGTTCCTCGACCTCGAAGCCGCCGTCGCGGGTGTCGTGGCGCACCGGCAGCCGCGCCGAGTCCGTCAGGTCGTGCGAGGTGATGCCGCGGGCGGTGTGCGCCATGTCGCTCAGGGGTTTCAGCCCGCGCCGCAGCATGGCCCGGCCGACGACGACGAGCGCCATCAGGGCGAGGGCGAAAGTGACGACCTGGACGGTGATCAGCCGGGCGACCGTGTCCTCGATGTCGTCCATGGGCGCGGCGCTGACCAGGACCACCCCGGGCTCCACCTCGCAGGCCCGCAGCCGGTACTGGCCGTGACCTTCGAGGTGCTCGGTGCGGGTGACCTCCTTGTCCTCGGCGGTCAGCGCCTTGGCCACGAGGGTGAAGTCGTCGATGTCCTCGGGCAGGTCGCCGGGGTCCTCGGGCTTCTGGAGCACCGGGGTGCCGCCCGAGGTGTCGTACACGGCGTAGTACCAGCGGTAGTACTTCTTCCCGGCGAGGGTGCCGTAGTCCGCGATGCTCTTGGACTGGGCTATCTGAGCGATCTTGAGCTGCTCGTTGAGCTGCGCGGACAGATAGTCGCGCATGTACATGGTCAGCGCGCTGCCGACGACGGCGAACACGACGAGCGCCAGGGCGCCGAGACCGAGGGCCAGTCTGGTGCCCAGGCGCATGTCGCGATAGTTCTGCTGGAGGCGGGCGATCACTCGCCGGCCTGCCGCAGGACGTAGCCGAATCCCCGGACGGTGTGGATGAGCGGCTCGCCGGTGTCGTCGAGCTTGCGGCGCAGCCGGCTGACGACCAGCTCGACGACGTTGGAGCGGCCGCCGAAGCCGTACTCCCAGACGTGGTCGAGGATCTGCGCCTTGGTGAGGACGGTCGGGGACTTGCGCATGAGGTAGCGCAGGACCTCGTACTCGGTGGGCGTGAGGGTGAGCAGCTTGTCGCCGCGGCGGACCTCGCGGGTGTCCTCGTCCATCGTCAGGTCGGCGACCTGGAGCACCGACCGCTGGAAGGCCGGCCCGGCGCTGCGGCGCAGCACGGTGCGCAGCCGGGCCATCAGCTCCTCCACGGCGAACGGTTTGACCAGGTAGTCGTCGCCGCCCCGGGTGAGGCCGGCGACCCGGTCGGCGACACCGTCGCGGGCGGTCAGGAAGACCACGGGCACCATCGTGCCGGACCGGCGGAGCCGGTCCAGCACGCCGAAACCGTCCACACCGGGCAGCATCAGGTCCAGCACCACGATGTCGGGACGGAACTCTGCCGCCTGCCGCAGCGCCTCCTCCCCGGAGTGCGCCGTGACGGCGTCCCAGCCCTCGTAGCGGGCGACAGTGGCCACCAGGTCCGCGATCGGCGGGTCGTCGTCCACCACGAGCAGTCGTACTTTCTCCACGTGCTCATACTGCGCTACCGATCGCGTCCCGCCATAGCCGCTCACAGTCAGGGGGCAGATCGATAAATACTTGAAAGTTGTCCGACAGCAAAACGACAGCAGTCACCGGAGAAGCTCGTATCCCCCACTCGATCAAGGAGCTCTCCCCGTGACCACTGTCGAACACCCCCCAGCGGCGGTCAGCCGCTCGGGAGCGCGCCCCAAAGTGGTCGCCCGCACCGGTCTGTACGCGGTGCTGGCGGCGAACGTCGTCGTGGTGACCTACTTCTTCGTGCAGGCGGGCTTCGCCTCGAACGCCCTGATCGTGCTGGGCCGCCTGGCCGGTCTGTACGGCGCGCTGCTGATGGCCTTCCAACTGGTGCTGGTGGCCCGGCTGCCCTGGTTCGACCGGCGCATCGGCATGGACCGGCTGACCTCCTGGCACCGCTGGACCGGCTTCTCGGTGCTGTGGCTGCTGGTCGCGCACGGGGTGTTCATCACCTTCGGCTACGCCCAGTCCTCGGACCTGGACCCGCTCAGCCAGCTGGTGGACCTCGCCGAGACCGTCGAGGGCGTGCTGCGCTCGATCGTCGCGCTCGGCATCATCATCGTGATCGGCGTGGTCTCGGCCCGCTTCGCCCGCCGCAAACTGGCCTACGAGACCTGGCACTTCATCCACCTGTACACGTACGTCGCGGTGGTGCTGGCCTTCACGCACCAGGTCGCGGCGGGAACGTCGTTCGCGTCGTCGGAGGTCGCGACGGCGTACTGGTACGGGCTCTGGGGCGTGGCCCTGACCTCGGTGTTCGTGGGCCGTCTCGTGCTCCCGCTGTGGCGCAACTGGCGTCACCAGCTCCGCGTCACGGCGGTCGTCCCCGAGGCCGACAACGTCGTCTCGATCTATATGACCGGCCGCGACCTGCACCGCATGCCCGCCCGGGCCGGCCAGTTCTTCCTGTGGCGGTTCCTGACCCGTGACCGCTGGTGGCAGGCCAACCCGTTCTCGCTGTCGGCCGCGCCGGACGGCACCCAGCTGCGGCTCACGGCGAAGGCGGCCGGCGCGGGCTCCGCCGCCCTGCGCCACGTCAAGGTCGGCACCCGCGTCTTCGCCGAGGGCCCCTATGGCGCCTTCACCGCGATGCACCGCACCCGGCCCGAGTCCGTGCTCATCGCCGGGGGTGTCGGTGTCACCCCGATCCGGGCCCTGCTGGAGGAGATCGAGGGGCACGCGGTGGTCATCTACCGGGTCGCCACACGGCAGGACGCGGTCCTCTACGACGAGCTGCAGCAGCTTGCCTTCGACAAGGGCGCCGAGCTGCACCTGGTCTCCGGTCCCGTCAGCCCCGATCTGATGGCCCCGCGCGAGCTGCTGCGGATGGTGCCCGACATCGCCGACCGGGACGTGTTCCTGTGCGGGCCGCCGCCGATGATGAACGCGGTCCTGGGCAGCCTGCGCGAGCTGGACGTGCCCAAGCCCCAGATCCACTTCGAGCGCTTCAGCCTGGCCGGCTGACGGACACCGGGACACGAGGACAGCACTGTGAAACGAGCCATACCCGCCCTGGTCCTGAGCGCCGCCGCGCTGGTGCCCGTCTGGCGTTACGCCCCCTCGACCGAGACGACCACCACGGTGACCGCCGAGCCGGCCCCGTCGGCCTCCGCGTCCGCCGGGGAGGGCTCCGGCGTGGTCACCGGCCCGACCGTCGACACGGAGAAGGGTCCCGTCCAGGTCCAGGCGACCTTCCGGGGCGAGAAGATCACCGCCGTCAAGATGCTCCAGCAGCCGGACCACCCGCAGACCGAGGCCGCCGTACCGGTACTGATCGAGGAGACGCTCCAGGCGCAGAGCGCCGACATCGACACGGTGTCGGGCGCCACGATCACCAGTGACGCCTACCGGGAGTCCCTCCAGGCCGTGATCGACGAGAACGCGAAGTCGGCCTCGTCGTCCGACTCGGCGTCGGGCGACTCGGCTTCGGGCGACTCCGAGGCCACGAAGGAGAGCGCGAGCCGGACCGTCGCGGGCTCGACGATCGGCACCTCCAAGGGCGACGTCCAGGTCCAGGTGACCTTCGAGGGCGAGAAGATCACCGCCGTGGAGATGCTGAAGCAGCCGAACCACCCGCAGACCGAGGCCGCCGTACCGGTACTGATCAAGGAGACCCTGGCGGCGCAGAGCGCCGACATCGACACCGTCTCCGGCGCGACCATCACCAGCGACGGCTACCGGGAGTCCCTCCAGGCAGCCATCGACGCGAGGGCCTGAGCCGGTGCGCCGCGTCGAACACATCATGGGGTTCCCGATCTCGCTGCTGATCGAGGACGAGGGGGCCACCGCCGAGGCGGCTGAGCCGGCGTTCGCCTGGCTCCGCGAGGTCGACGCGCGGTTCAGCCCGTTTCGCGCCGACAGCGAGGTGTCGCGGCTGGACCGGGGCGAGCTGGCACCGTACGAGCTGAGCCCGGACCTGGCCGAGGTCCTCGCCCTCTGCGAGGAGTACCGGGTGGCGACGGGCGGCGCGTTCGACGTACGGCTGCCGGGGCGCGGGCTCGACCCCTGCGCCATGGTGAAGGGCTGGGCCGTGCAGCGGGCGGCGGAGCTGCTGACCGGGCTGGGCGCGAAGCGGCTGTGCCTGAACGCGGGTGGCGACGTGGCGGCGACCGGCGGGCCGTGGCGGGTGGGGGTGCGCCACCCGGAGCGGGCGGACCGCCTCTGTACGGTCCTGTCGGTCACGGACGGCGCGGTCGCCACGTCCGCCCGGTACGAACGCGGCGACCACATCCTCGACGGCCGCACCGGGCGCCCGGCGACGGGCCTGCTCAGCCTCACGGTGGTGGCGCCGACCCTCACCGAGGCCGACGCGACGGCGACGGCGGCGTTCGCGATGGGCGCGGAGGGGATCGAGTGGGCCGCGTCGAGGGGGTGCCAGGTGTTCGCGGTCGATGCCCGCCAACGGGTGTTCCGGACACCGGGGTTGCCCGTGGCCGCGTGAGGGTGCGGGGGTGAGGGGCGCCTGACAGCTGGGGGGTGCGGATAGTTCGGTGGCTGCGGCCGGTACGTGGCTGATCGCGCAGTTCCCCGCGCCCCCAGAAGGGGCGCCCTTCATCCCGCCCGCGGAAATCCCGTTGCGGCCGCGGCCCCGCCCCCCGGACAGTGGCCCCATGACCACGACCCACCCCACCCCCCTCCCACCCGGCCTGACCGTACGCCCGGCCACGCTCGACGACGCCGAGGCCGTGTGCGCGCTACTCAACGAGATCGACCTGCTGGAGATCGGCCGTGCCGAGACCGAACTCGTCGAGGTGCAGGCGGATCTGAAGCATCCGGAGGCGGACCTGGAGCGGGACTCCTGGCTGCTGTTCGAAGGGGACCGCCTGCTGGCGTACGGCCTGCAGTGGGACGAGTCCGGCGGCGAGCGCATCGACATGGACCACTACACGCTGCCGGACCAACCCCTCGGCGCGCTGCACCTGTTCGACCTGATGGAGGCCCGGGCGGCGGAGCGCGCGGCGGCCAACGGCGCGGACCGGGCCGTCGTGCACATGCACCTCAACATCACGCCCACGATGGACCTGGACGCGCTGCGCGGACGCGGCTGGCGCACGGTCCGCCGCTACAACGTCATGGCCCGGCCCCTCTCCCCCGCCGAGCCCCTGCCGACGCCCCCTCCCGGCGTCACCCTGCGCGGCTGTGCCACCGAGGACGACCGCAGGAAGGCGCACCTGCTGCTGCAGACGGCCTTCGCCGACCACTTCGACTTCCAGCCGCGCACGTACGAGCAGTGGCTGGACGACATCGACGCCGAGAACGTCGACTGGTCGCTGCTCTGGATCGCGCACGTCGACGGTCTCGGGGACGTGGCGGCCCTGCGGTCCCGCAACGACCGTTCCGCCGCGGCCTGGATCTCCAGCATCGGCGTCCTGCGCGAGGCCCGCGGCCGCGGTCTCGGCAGTCTGCTGCTCCGGCACGCCTTCGGCAGCTACGCGGCGCTGGGCCGCGACCGCATCGGTCTCGGCGTCGACACCGACAACAGCACTGGAGCCCTCGCCCTGTACGAACGGCACGGTATGCAGCTGGACTTCGCGGTCGACACGTGGGAATTGATACGTCCCGTCCGGTAAGCACGGCCCGCAGAGCCCCCGTTCTCCATCGAGGACGGGGGCTCTCTGTTCGACCTGTCGGACATTGTTCGAAACCTCTTGACGCCTCGCCACACGCCGATTGACACTCTCGCAACACGACGTCACACGGCCGAAACAGCGGGACACCCGGGGCGAGGGTTCCCGCCCTTTCCCGACCCCTTCCACGTGCCATCCCGTTGTCTTCGCCACCCCTTCATCAGCCGTGCTCTCAGCAGGGATACTCCACATGACGTACATCGCACGTCTGCGCGGCCGCGCGAGACGCTGGGCGGGTCCGCTCGCCGGACTGACCGCCGCGTCACTGCTTCTGGGCCTCGCCGGGCCCGCCGCCCCGGCCACCGCGGACGACGCCGACCTCACCGACGGTCTGGCCCTCTGGTACAAGCTCGACGCCACCTCGGGCACCACGGTCACCGACGCCTCCGGCAACGGCCGTGACGGCACGGTGAACGGCACCGCCGGCTGGACGGGCAACGGTCAGGGTCTCGCCTTCAACGGTTCGGACACCTACATCAAGGTGCCGAACGACGTCATGAAGGGCATGAACTCGATCAGCGTCTCCATGGACGTGCTGATGGACGAGTCGCAGTCCGGGCCGTACTTCATCTACGGCTTCGGCAACAGCAGCAACGGCACGGGCAACGGCTACCTCTTCGCCACCGGCAACTCCCTGCGCACCGCCATCGCGTCCGGCAACTGGTCCACCGAGCAGAACACCCGGCCCTCCGACTCGCACAACCTGACCCGTTCGGTGTGGAAGCAGCTCACCTACACCCAGACCGGCACCACGGGTGTGCTGTACGAGGACGGAGTGGAGGTCGGCCGCAACACCTCGGTCACCACCACCCCGGGTTCCATCGGCTCGGGCACGACGACCGCCAACCACATAGGCAAGTCGGTCTACACCGGCGACAAGCTCTTCAAGGGCAGGATCCGTGACTTCCGGGTCTACGACCGGGCCCTCGCCGGCTCCGAGGTCGAGCAACTCTCGCTCCCGATCGCCGCGGAGGGCGTCGCCGCCGACAAGGCCGCCCTCACCCTGGGCGACACCAGCGCGGTGACCGCCGACCTGGACCTGCCGAAGACCGGCACGGCCGGCGGCTCGACCATCACCTGGGCGAGCGACAACACGGACGTGGTCTCGAACTCCGGCGCGGTGACCCGCCCCGCCGCCGGTCAGCCGAACGGCCACGCCACGCTGACGGCGACCCTGAAGAAGGGCCCCGCGAGCGCCACCAAGACCTTCGAGGTCACGGTCCTGCCCGCCTTCGACGACACGACCGCCGTCGAGCAGGCCACCGAGGCGCTGACCGTGCACAACATCGACGACGTCCGCGGGAACCTGACGCTCCCGGCGTCCGGCGACTTCGCCACGACGGTGTCCTGGTCCTCCGCGAACACGGACGTCGTCACCGACGAGGGCGTGGTGAAGCGTCCCGCGCACGGCGACGGCGCCACCACCGTCGAGCTGACCGCGACCGTCACCAAGGGCGACGCGAAGAAGACCCGGTCCTTCACCGCGAAGGTGCCGGAGCTGCCGAAGAAGGAAGCCCTCAAGGGCTATATGTTCAGCTACTTCACCGGCGAGGGCACCTCGGACGGCGAGCAGCTCTACGCGGCCCTCAGCAAGGGCAACGACCCGCTGAAGTGGCGGGAGTTGAACGACGGCAAGCCGGTCCTGACGTCCACGCTGGGCGAGAAGGGTCTGCGCGACCCGTTCATCATCCGCTCCCCCGAGGGCGACAAGTTCTACCAGATCGCCACCGACCTCAAGATCTACGGCAACGGCGACTGGGACGCCTCTCAGCGCACCGGCAGCAAGTCCATCATGGTCTGGGAGTCGACCGACCTGGTGAACTGGACGAACCAGCGCCTGGTGAAGGTCTCCCCCGACTCGGCCGGCAACACCTGGGCCCCGGAGGCCTATTACGACGAGGAGCGCGGCGAGTACGTCGTGTTCTGGGCGTCCAAGCTGTACGACAACGAGGCCCACTCCGGCGACACGTACAACCGCATGATGTACGCGACGACCCGTGACTTCTACACCTTCAGCGAGCCCAAGGTCTGGATCGACCGCGGCTACTCGGTCATCGACTCCACGGTCATCCGGCACGACGGCGAGTACTTCCGCCTCTCCAAGGACGAGCGCAACAACAGCTCCTCCACGCCCAACAGCAAGTTCATCTTCGAGGAGAAGAGCGACACGCTGCGCAACCTCTCCTGGACCGCCGTCGCCGAGGGCATCGGCAAGGGCGAGATGAGCGCCGCCGAGGGCCCGCTGGTGTTCAAGTCGAACACCGAGGAGAAGTGGTACGCGTTCCTGGACGAGTTCGGCGGGCGCGGCTACATCCCCTTCGAGACGACGGACCTGGCCTCCGGCGTCTGGACCCCGTCCACCGGCTACGACCTGCCGTCCAAGCCCCGGCACGGCACCGTCCTCCCGGTCACCCAGGCCGAGTACGACCGGCTGCTGCGGACCTACCAGCCGGACCAGATCATCACCGACGTCGAGGACGTGAAGGTCGAGACGCGCGTCGGTGACGCCCCGGTCCTGCCGGCCACCGTCATCGCCGAGACCGGCGACGGTGTGAAGCGTCCCGTCGCGGTCACCTGGGAGGCCGTGGACGCGTCGCAGTACGCGCAGGCCGGCACCTTCACGGTGAAGGGCGACATCGCCGGCGACTCTGCGATCGAGGTCACCGCCGAGGTCACGGTCTCCGCCGAGGGCCCGGACGTCCCGGCGGATCTGCTCCTGCGCTACGACTTCGACGAGACCGGCGGCAGCATCGCGCGTGACTCCAGCGGCCACGGCTACCACGGCACCTACGTCCGCACGCCCGACTTCGGGACCGGCGTGGACGGCGGCTCGTTCAAGATGTCCGGCGGCAACAGCGGCTCCAGCTCGCCGTACGTCAGGATCCCGAACGGCGTCCTGAAGGACACCACCAGCGTCACCGTCTCCACGTACGTGAAGTGGAAGGGCGGCGACAACTTCCAGTGGCTGTTCGGACTCGGCCCCGACAACAACAAGTACCTGTTCGCCACGCCCTCCAACGGCGGCGGCAAGCTGTTCTCCGCGATCACCAAGGCCACCTGGTCCGGTGAGAAGCAGATGATCGGCGGCTCCCGGCTCACCCCGGGCGAGTGGAAGCACCTCACCGTCACCCTGAACGGCGCCACCGAGACGGCCGTCCTGTACGTGGACGGCGCCGAGGTCGCCCGGGTCGGCGGGGTCACCGTCAAGCCGTCCGACCTGTACGACTCCGCGAAGGACCACTCCGGCTACATCGGCAGGTCCCTGTACTCCCCCGACCCGTACTTCGGCGGCGAGGTCGACGACTTCCGGATCTACAACCGGGCCCTGACACCCGCCGAGGTCCTGGAGCTGGGCGGCAACACCACCGGCATCGCCGCGGTGACCCACCCGGCGCTCAAGACCGACGCGATCATCACCGACCAGGACAGCAAGGTCGTCCTGCCCCTGGCCCCGGGCAGTGATGTCACCGCCCTGGCACCGGAGTTCACCCTGGCCCACGGCGCGAGCGTCAGCCCCGCCTCCGGCACCCTGCGCGACTTCAGCGAGCCGGTGACGTACGAGGTCACGGGCTCGGACGGGAAGAAGCGCACCTGGACCGTGTCGGCGGCGGTCATGAAGAGCCCGGTCCTGCCGGGTCTCAACGCCGACCCGAACATCGTCCGCTTCGGCGACACCTTCTACATCTACCCGACCACCGACGGCTTCGAGGGGTGGAGCGGTACGCAGTTCAAGGCGTACTCCTCCAAGGACCTGGTCAACTGGACCGACCACGGCGTCATCCTGGACCTCGGTCCGGACGTCTCCTGGGCGGACAGCAGGGCCTGGGCGCCGGCCATGGAGGAGAAGAACGGCAAGTACTACTTCTACTTCTGCGCCGACGCGAACATCGGTGTCGCGGTCTCCGACTCGCCCACCGGCCCGTTCAAGGACGCGCTCGGCAAGCCGCTGCTGAAGGCCGGTACCCTTCCCGGCCAGATGATCGACCCGGCGGTCTTCACGGACGACGACGGAACGTCGTACCTCTACTGGGGCAACGGCCGCGCCTATGTGGTCCCGCTGGGCGACGACATGGTCTCCTTCGACGCCTCGAAGGTCACCGACATCACGCCGAGCGGCTACAACGAGGGCACCTTCGTCATCAAGCGCAAGGGCACCTACTACTTCATGTGGTCGGAGAACGACACACGTGACGAGAACTACCGGGTCGCCTACGCCACCGGCTCCTCGCCCACCGGTCCCTGGACCAAGCAGGGCGTGATCCTGGAGAAGGACCTCTCGCTCGGCATCAAGGGCCCCGGCCACCACTCGGTGGTCCACGTCCCGAACACCGACGACTGGTACATCGCCTACCACCGCTTCGCCATCCCCGGCGGTGACGGCACCCACCGCGAAACCACCGTCGACAAGCTGGAGTTCGACGCCGACGGCCTGCTGAAGAAGGTCGTCCCGACCCTGGAGAGCATCGACCCGGTCACCATCGCCCGGGCCGGTGCGGACGCCTCCGGCAAGGAGGGCGCGGGAATCCGGCTGAACGGCACGGTCTCCGGCGCGGGCACCGCCCAGTGGACGATCGGCAACGACGTGCCCTGCGTCTTCGCCGACGCCAGGTCCGCGAAGACGACGATCACCTGCGCGGACAACGGCACGTACGAGGTCACCCTGACCGGCGGCCGCAGCAGCGACACCGCGAAGGTGACCGTCACCAACGCGGCCCCGAGGATCACCTCCGCGGCCGGCCCCAAGTCCCCGGTGGCGGCGGGCAAGGGCACCTCGGTCACGGCGAAGTTCACCGACCCGGGCACCCGCGACACCCACACCTGCAAGGTCGACTGGAAGGACGGCAGCAAGCCCACCGCCGGCAAGATCGCCCTCGGTGTCTGCAAGGCGGAGCACACCTACCGCAAGGCCGGCATCTTCCGCCCGGTGATCACCGTCACCGACGACGACGGAGCCTCGGCGAGCAGCACGCTCCCCGAGCTGATCGTCTACGACCGGGCCGCGGGTTCCGCGACCGGAAAGGGCAGCTTCACCTCGCCGGCCGGCGCCTTCCCGGCGGGCCCGAAGCTGACCGGCACGGCCGGCTTCTCCTTCACCGCCAAGTACGGCAAGAACGCCACCAAGCCGTCCGGGAAGGCCGCGCTCGACTTCGCCAAGGCCAAGCTGAAGTTCCGCTCCACGGGCTCCGACTGGCTGGTCGTCACCGGCTCGAAGGCGGTCCACCAGGGCTCCGGCACGGTCAACGGGAAGACCGGGTACGCCTTCCGGATCACGGCCACGGACGGTCCGGACACCTTCAAGATCAAGATCTGGAAGAAGTCCACGGGGGCGGTCGTCTACGAGAACAAGTCGGCCGCGAAGACGAAGGGGATCACGATCGGCCGCAAGTGACCCCGAGCCCTGACGGCACCTAGACAGAGCCGCGTCCGGTTTCTTCCGGGCGCGGCTCGTTCTTGTGTGGGGGTGTCGGAGGTGCATGGTCGGCTGCGGACCCGGTGGGGCTTCTCGCGCAGTTCCCCGCGCCCCTGTGCAACCCGGGCTCACCCCATGCTCGTGAGGGGCGCGGGGAACTGCGCGACCAGCCACGACGCACCCGCAGCCCGCAACGCCCCGGGAATCCCCCCACCCCCAGAACGTTGAACCCCATATGACCCCGGCCCTCCCCTCCACCTCCTCCACCCGCTTCTCCGTCCTCGACCGCTCCCGCACCCGCGAGAACCACCCCGCCCCCGAGGCCCTGCGGGACACCGTCCGGCTGGCAAAGGACGCGGAACGGCTCGGATTCCACCGCTTCTGGGTGTCGGAACACCACGGCGTCCCCGGCGTGGCCGGCTCCGCCCCCACCGTCCTGGCCGCGGCCGTGGCCGCCGCCACCCGCACCATCCGCGTGGGCACCGGAGGCGTCATGCTCCCCAACCACCGCCCCCTGATCGTCGCGGAGCAGTTCGGTGTCCTCGCGTCCCTGTTCCCGGGCCGGATCGACATGGGCCTCGGCCGCTCCGTCGGCTTCACGGACGGCGTACGCCGCGCCCTCGGCCGGGACAAGGACGACGCGGACGATTTCGCGGGCCAGCTGGAGGAGCTGCTCTCCTGGTTCCGGGGCACCTCCCCGACCGGCGTGCACGCCCGCCCGCCGGAGGGCCTGACCGTCCCCCCGTTCGTGCTCGCGATGGGCGAGGGCGCCGATATCGCCGCGCGGGCGGGTCTGCCGATGGTGATCGGCGACCTCCGCGACCGCGAGCGGATGCGGCGCGGCATCGACCGCTACCGCGCGGGCTTCCGTCCGTCCGCGTGGGCCGAGGAGCCGTACGTCGTCGTCTCGGGCACGATCGCCGTAGCCGCCACGCCGGAGGAGGCGCACCGGATCCTGCTCCCCGAGGCCTGGGCCATGGCCCACTCCCGTACTCATGGCACGTTCCCGCCGCTCGCCCCGGCGGAGGAGGTCGAGCGGCGGACGATGACGGCCAGGGAGCGGGGCTTCTACGAGGCCGGGCTGACCGGTCAGGTGTACGGCACCGAGGAGCAGGTGGCGCACGAACTGGAGTCGTTGATCAAGGAGACGGGCGCCCAGGAGGTCCTGGTCACGACCAGCACGTACGACCGCGCGGCACTGCTGGACTCCTACACCAGGCTGGCCCGGATCGCGGGGCTCGGCTGAGCCGGCCGGCACCCGTCGCGCGCCGCGGGCACGTGCTCGACCATGGCCGCCACGTCGATCACCGCCGTCTGCGCGGCCCCCGCCAGCGCCCGCCGGTCGAGGTGGTCGGCCGGGCGGACGACGGGCCGTACGTCCACCTCGGCGACGACGTCGCGTGCCGTCACCACCCGCCACACGGAGGCGAGCAGCGAGTCGTCCCCGACGTAGGCGGGCGCGGTGCTCGGTCCGCCCCGGGCGAGCCGGTAGCGGACGCGGACCGGTTGCACGGGCACGTCGGCGTCGAGCGCGGCCTGGAACACGGCCCGCCGGAAGCGTCCCTGGGCGCGGCCGCACCAGGTGCTGCCCTCGGGGAAGGCGACGACGGCCGCGCCACCGCGCAGGGCGTCGGCGATACGGGTGACCGTGTCCGGCAGCGCGCGGATGCGGTCCCGTTCGATGAACAGCACCCCGCTGCGTGCCACGAGAGCGCCCGCGACCGGCCACGCCCGTATGTCCGCCTTGGCGAGCATCCGCGCCGGGCGTACCGCGCCGAGCAGTGGTACGTCCAGCCAGGAGACGTGGTTGGCGACGAGGAGCAGTCCGCCGGTGGGCGGGGCGGTGCCGGAGATCCGTACCCGCACCCCCGAGGCCCGCACGACCCACCGGGACCATCGCCGTACGGCCCCGGCCGGGGGCCGCAGGCCGACCAGGCTCACCAGCACCCCGACGAGGACCAGGGCCACGACCGCCGCGAACCGGACGGAGGCCCGGGGCACGGCGGCGCGGGACGTCCTCGTCTCCACGCAGGCCCTGGGGGTGCAGGGCGCGCTCGGCAGCCAGACGCTCATCGGGTCACGCCGCCGGGACGAGGGAGAGGAAGTGGCGCAGGTAGCGGGCGTCGACCCGGCGCATCGACAGCAGCACATAGAGGTCGGCGACGCCGAAGTCCGGGTCGTGCGCGGGCTCACCGCAGACCCAGGCGCCCAGCCGCAGATAGCCGCGCAGCAGCGGCGGCAGCTCGGTGCGGCCTTGCGGGGCCTCGCCCTCGGGGACCCAGGGCAGCAGCGGCCGTACCCGGTACTCCTCCGGCGCGAGGTTCCTGGTCCGCACCCGGTCCCAGGTGCCCGCCGCGAGCGCCCCGCCGTCGCCGAGGGGGACGGAGCAGCAGCCGGCCAGCCACTCGTGGTCGCCCTGGACCATGTAGCGGGCGATCCCGGCCCAGATCAGGCTGATCACGGCGCCGTCGCGGTGGTCGGGGTGGACGCAGGAGCGGCCGACCTCCACCAGCGAGGGGCGGATCGCGTCGAGCCCGCCGAGGTCGAACTCGCCCTCCGAGTACAGCCGTCCGGCGACGGCGGCCCGCTCGGGCGGCAGCAGCCGGTAGGTGCCGACAACCTGTCCGGTGAGGGTGTCCCGGACGAGCAGGTGGTCGCAGTAGGCGTCGAAGGGGTCGACGTCCAGTCCCGGCTGCGGCGACGCCAGCAAGGCGCCCATCTCCCCGGCGAACACCTCGTGCCGCAGCCGCTGCGCGGCGCGGACGTCCTCCTCGCTGCGGGCCAGGGTGACGATGTAGCGGGTGGGGGTGGCCGACTGGGGCGGGCTGTCGAGTGTGGAGGCGGTCATGGCATCTCCCGGTCACGGGCCGACTCGGCGGCGTCAGAGGCGAACCTGGGGACGTGCGGTCCGCCGCCCCAGTTCTTCCGACACCGGCTGACACGCGCGTGTCCGGTCGCGGGAGCCCGGATGTGCGCTTGCTGAACGGAACGGTCCCGGTGGACGTCACCTGGCCGGGGCGCAACCCGCGAGCCACGCGCGGGTTTCATCGGCGTCGAGGACCCGCTCCAGGACGAGTTCGCCCGTCATCCGGGGGAAGAACCGCCCGGCGGGCCAGGTCCGCTCGTACGGCGGTGGATCGAGCACCAGCAGCCGTACTCCGTCGACGACGGGGATGTCGCTGGGGGTGCCCTCGTTCCACACCCACTCTCCGCCGGGTGTGACGAGGTTGAAGGCCCCGGTCGTCGGTACCTGGCCGGGCGCGTCCCGGCAGACGGCGACCTCCCGCTCGGACGGCGCCCGCCCGTCGACGTGCCCACCGCCGACGAGCACCCCGGCGAGCAGGGTGTGGAGCTGGAAGTTGTCCCCGATGCCGCTCATCCGCATCGCGTACCCGGTGCCGGTGGGCCGGTGCAGCACCACCAGCGGCTCGTCGTCGAGCACGAGCAGGGCGTACGCGAGGCACTTGAAGTCGTGCCCGGACGCCTCCTCCACGGTCCGCAGCGCCCGGAACACCCGAGCGCGGGTCTCGGCGCCGAGGCCGGTCCGTACGGCGCGACGGTTGAGCAGGGCGACGGACGCCATCTCCCAGCGCGGGAGCAGCCACCAGCCGAGGGCCGCCTCCATGCCGACCCGTTCGACGATCGAGGGGTCGGGGTCCCCGTGGTCGGGTTCGGGGAAGTCACCGCCGCCGGTGGCCGCCCAGCGCTCGCAGAACTCCCCCGCTGCGCCGAGCGCCCAGTCGAGCCCGTGGAAGATCGCCGGCGCGCAGTCGGCCGGGTCGGCGCCCCGTTCGACGCAGGCGCCGATCACGATGGCCACCATGGTGTCGGGCCCGGCGGGCAGCTCCGGCAGCAACGCGACCAGCCGGGGCGCCGCCTGGGCGATCTCGTGCTCCGCCGCGCCCTCGAACCGCCGGTGCATCTCCTGGTACGCGCGCTGGATCCGGGCGCCGTCGCGCTCCCGCACAGCGGCGTCGAAGCCGGCGACGGCCTCCAGGAACCGCTGCCTCCCCCTCCGCCCGAACATCATGAGCGCAGCCTACCTACACAGAAAATCCAGACGGGGCCGGGACTGAGCACCACTCCCGACCCCGCCCGTCCGCACGATTCGGCGAACGTTCAGCGCCCCGCAAGGGGCGCGGGGAACCGCGCGCCCAGCCACAGGGCACGCGCACCCCGAAACCGACAGGTCCCCGACGGCGCTACCGCTTCCCGGATCTCCTCGCGGCCCGCAGCCACTCCTTGTTCATGCTCGTGATGGACACCAGCGGAATCCCCTTGGGGCAGGCCGTGGCGCACTCCCCCGCGAGCGTGCACCCGCCGAACCCTTCCTCGTCCATCCGTTCCACCATGTCCAGCACCCGCGTCTCCCGCTCCGGCGCCCCCTGCGGCAGCACGTTCAGATGGTTGATCTTGGCCGAGGTGAACAGCATCGCCGCCCCGTTGGGACACGCGGCCACACACGCCCCGCACCCGATGCACTCCGCGTGCTCGAACGCGAAGTCCGCGTCCGGCTTGGGCACGGCCGTGGCGTGCGCCTCCGGCGCGGCCCCGGTCGGCGCCGTGATGTATCCGCCGGCCTGGATGATCCGGTCGAACGCGGACCGGTCGACGACCAGGTCCTTGACCACCGGGAACGCCGACGCCCGCCACGGCTCCACATCGATCGTGTCGCCGTCCGAGAAGGACCGCATGTGCAGCTGACAGGTCGTCGTCCGCTCCGGCCCGTGCGCGTCCCCGTTGATGACCAGCGAGCACGCCCCGCAGATCCCCTCCCGGCAGTCGTGGTCGAAGGCCACCGGGTCCTCACCGCGCAGGATGAGTTCCTCGTTGAGCGTGTCGAGCATCTCCAGGAAGGACATGTCGGGCGAGATGTCGTCCACCTCGTACGTGGACATGGCGCCGTCCGCGTCGGCGTTCTGCTGCCGCCATACGCGCAGGGTGAGCCTCATGCGTAGCTCCGCTGGGTGGGATGGACGTACTCGAAGACGAGGTCTTCCTTGTGCAGGACGGGAGCCGAGCCCGTCCCCGTGAACTCCCAGGCGGCCGCGTACGAGAACTCCTCGTCCCGGCGCTCCGCCTCGCCGTCGGCCGTCTGGGACTCCTCGCGGAAGTGACCGCCGCACGACTCGCTGCGGTGCAGCGCGTCGAGGCACATCAGCTCGGCGAGTTCGAGGTAGTCGACGATCCGGTTGGCCTTCTCCAGCGACTGGTTGAACTCCTCGCCGGTCCCCGGCACCTTGATCCGCCGCCAGAACTCCTCACGGATCTGCGGGATCCGCTCCAGGGCCTTGCGCAGTCCGCCGTCGGTGCGGGCCATGCCGCAGAACTCCCACATCAGCTCGCCGAGTTCACGGTGGAAGGAGTCGGGCGTGCGGTCGCCGTCGACGGCGAGCAGCAGGTTCAGCCGGTCCTCCGTCTCGGCCAGCACCTCCTGCACGACGGGGTGTTCACGGTCGATGCCGCCCTGGCCCGGGTGCCGGGCGAGATAGTCGTTGATGGTGGCCGGGAGCACGAAGTACCCGTCGGCGAGGCCCTGCATCAGCGCGGACGCGCCGAGCCGGTTGGCCCCGTGGTCGGAGAAGTTGGCCTCCCCGATCGCGAACAGGCCGGGGACGGTGGTCTGGAGGTCGTAGTCGACCCACAGTCCGCCCATCGTGTAGTGCACGGCCGGGTAGATCCGCATCGGCACCTCGTAGGGATCCTCGTCGGTGATCCGCTGGTACATGTCAAAGAGGTTGCCGTACTTGGCCTCCACGGCCTTGCGCCCCATCCGCGCGATGGCGTCGGCGAAGTCCAGGTAGACGCCCTGCCCGCCGGGGCCGACGCCGCGGCCCTCGTCGCAGACGTTCTTCGCGGCCCGGGAGGCGATGTCACGGGGGACGAGGTTGCCGAAGGAGGGGTAGATCCGCTCCAGGTAGTAGTCGCGCTCGTCCTCGGGGATCTTGTTGGCCGGACGGGTGTCGCCCTGGGCCTTCGGCACCCAGATCCGGCCGTCGTTGCGCAGCGACTCGCTCATCAGCGTCAGCTTCGACTGGTGGTCGCCGGTGCGCGGGATGCACGTCGGATGGATCTGGGTGAAGCACGGGTTGGCGAACAGCGCGCCCCGCCGGTGCGCCCGCCACACGGCGGTCGCGTTGGAGTTCATGGCGTTGGTCGACAGGTAGAAGACGTTGCCGTATCCGCCGCTCGCGAGCACCACGGCGTCGGCGAAGTACGTGTCGATCTTCCCCGTGATCAGATCCCGCGCGACGATCCCGCGTGCCCGCCCGTCGACGACGATCAGGTCGAGCATCTCGGTGCGCGGGTGCATCTCCACGTTCCCGGCGGCGATCTGCCTGCTGAGCGCCTGGTAGGCGCCGAGCAGCAGTTGCTGTCCCGTCTGCCCCCGGGCGTAGAAGGTCCTGGACACCTGGACGCCGCCGAAGGAGCGGGTGTCGAGCAGACCGCCGTACTCCCGGGCGAACGGCACCCCCTGTGCCACGCACTGGTCGATGATCTCGACGGAGATCTGGGCGAGGCGGTGGACGTTCGACTCCCTCGCCCGGAAGTCGCCGCCCTTGACGGTGTCGTAGAACAGCCGGTGGACGGAGTCGCCGTCGTTGCGGTAGTTCTTCGCGGCGTTGATGCCGCCCTGGGCGGCGATCGAGTGGGCGCGGCGCGGGGAGTCCTGGTAGCAGAACTGGACGACGTGGTAGCCCTGTTCGGCGAGTGTGGCGCCGGCCGAGCCGCCGGCCAGCCCGGTACCCACGACGATCACGGTGTGCTTGCGGCGGTTGGCGGGGTTGACCAGCTTGGCCTCGAAGCGGCGCCTGTCCCAGCGCTCGGCGATCGGGCCCTCGGGCGCCTTGCCGTCGACGACGGGGTCACCTGTCACGTAGTCCGCGTACTCGGAGGACGTGGGCATGGTCAGTTCACCACTCCGGTCATGACGGCGACGGGTACGGAGACGAAGCCCACGGTCAGCACGAGGGCCAGGACGTTCGCGGTGGTCTTCAGGGCGCGGTCGCGGGTGCGGCTGCCGGCACCGAGGGTCTGCGCGGCGCTCCAGAAGCCGTGGCGGATGTGCAGGCCGAGCGCGAGCATCGCGACGAGGTAGATGACGTTGCCGTACCAGGTGGAGAAGGTGTCGATCACGTTCTGGTACGGGTGTCCGGCCTCGAAGCCGCCCGGGTGGACGGTGCCGGTCGTCAGGTCGAGGATGTGCCAGACGATGAAGAGGCCGAGGATGACGCCGCCCCACCGCATGGTGCGGGTCGCATAGCTCGTCCGGCGCTTCTTGTGGACGTAACCGGTCGGCCGGGCGCGCAGGTCTCGGCGGCTGAGCTGGTAGGCGGCGGTGGCGTGGGCGACGACCGCGGCGACGAGGACCACGCGGACGATCCACAGGGCCCACTCGTAGTGCAGGAAGGGTTCACCGAGGGTGCGCAGCCAGTGCGCGTAGCCGTTGAACTCGTCGGAGCCGAAGAAGATCTTGAGGTTGCCGAGCATGTGGACGACCAGGTACGCCAGCATGATCAGTCCGCTGACGGCCATGACCGTCTTCTTGCCGAGGGAGCTGTTCCACACCGAGCGCGGGAGGGACGGTTTTCGTCCCCGCTGTTCCGCCCGTTCCGCGCGTTCCGTCCGCGTTGCCAGAGCCATGCCCCTGACGCTAGATCCGCGCCACCCCATCGGTCCAAGACATGAAACAGCTCGTTTCGATAGCCAGAAACTATCGTCCCGTATCGTGGAGGGATGCAGTTCCAGCAGCTCCAGTACTTCGTGGCGGTGGCGGAGACCCGGCATTTCACCCGGGCCGCCGAGCTGGTCCATGTGGCGCAGCCCTCGCTGTCGCAGCAGATCAAGGCGCTGGAGCGGGAGTTGGGGGCGGACCTCTTCCAGCGGGCGCGCGGCAACATCACGCTGACCGACGCCGGCGAGGCGCTGCTGCCGCTGGCCCGGCGCATCCTCGCCGACACGGACACCGCCCGGCACGAGGTGCAGGAGCTGGCACAGCTGCGACGGGGCCGGGTCCGGCTGGGCGCGACCCCGAGCCTGTGCACCGGCCTGCTCCCCGACGTGCTGCGCGCCTTCCACGACCGCTACCCCGGCATCCGCCTGCTGATCGAGGAGGGCGGATCCCACGACCTCGTACGCCAGCTCGCGCGCGGCGCGCTGGACCTGGCGCTGGTGGTCCTCCCACTGCCCACACCGTCCCCCGCGCTCACCACGGTGGAACTGCTGCGCGAGGACCTGGTGGTGGTCTCCTCCCCCGACGCGCCCAGACCCGGCAACGGCCGCCGTACCGTGCGCGTCCCCGATCTGGAGGGCGAGCGTCTGGTCATGTTCCGCCACGGCTACGACCTGCGGGAACTCACCGTCGCCGCGTGCCGCTCCGCGGGGTTCGAGCCTGACTTCGCGGTCGAGGGCGGGGAGATGGACGCGGTCCTCGGCTTCGTCCGGGCGGGCCTCGGGGTGGCCGTCGTCCCGCGCATGGTCGCCACGCGCTCCGGGCGGGGCCTGCGAGTCACCCCGCTGGCCCGGCCCGGCCTCCACCGCACGATCGCCCTGGCCCACCGCAGCGATGTGGCTCCGCCTCGGGCCGCACGGGAGTTGCAGCGGATGCTGGTGGAGCGGTGAGCGGTGCCTGTCGGGCCCGGTCTCGCCGTGGGTGGTGGGCACCGTTCGGGTCCGCGGGTTCGCTGTGGCTGGTCGCGCAGTCCCCCGCGCCCCTGAAGGCGCTGCGCGCCCCCTGAGAAGAACCCGGCGGCTGAAAGAACCCCCTATCCCGTCGCGTCCACCAACGCCAGTTCGTGGAGGCGGTCCGGTGGGCCCGGGCGGGCGTAGTACCAGCCCTGGGCGGTGTCGCAGCCGAGTATCCGCAACTGCTCGGCCTGGGCGCCGGTTTCGACGCCCTCGACGGTGACCGCGAGGTCGAGGCTGTGGGCGAGGGAGACGATCCCCTCGACGATCTTCAGATCGACCGGGTCGGCCGGGAACTGCTGCATGCTCTGGGTGAAGGACCGGTCCAACTTCAGGACGCGGACCGGCAGTCGGCGCAGATTGGCGAGGTTGGAGTAGCCCGTGCCGAAGTCGTCGAGGGCGATGTCGACGCCCATCTCCGAGAGCCTGCGCAGGGGTTTGAGCAGGTCGTCGTCGGCACCGATCAGGGCGGACTCGGTGACCTCCAGGCAGAGGGCGTCGGGTTCGAGGCCCGCGCGCTCCAGGATGTCGACGGTGTCCTGGACCAGCCCCGGGTGGGTCAACTGGCACGGCGACAGATTGACGTTGACCCGCAGCGGCCCCGCGGCGGCCGCGGTGCCGCCCTGTCGCTCCTGCCACTCCCGGGCCTGGCGCACCGACTGCTCCAGGACCCAGCGGCCGAGCGGCACGATCAGTCCGGTGCGCTCGGCGAGCGGGATGAACCGGTCGGGGCCGAGCACACCGTGCTGCGGGTGCAGCCAGCGGACCAGGGCCTCGGCGCCGCGCACCGAACCGTCGCCGAGGTGCACCAGCGGCTGGTACTCGATGAAGAACTCGCCCCGGTCGAGAGCGGCGGGCAGTGCGGTGGTGAGGCCGTGCCGGGTGATGGCGCGGGCGTCGGCCTCGGCGTCGGCCATCTCGTAGCGGTTGCCGCCCGCCGACTTGGCGCGGTACATCGTGATGTCGGCGCTGCGCAGCACCTCCGCCGGGCCGCGCTCCCCCGCCGGACCCTCGACGATGCCGATGCTGCCGCGGACGAGCAGTTCCCGGCCGTCGATGCGGACGGGGGTGACCAGCGCGTTCATGATGCGGTCGGCGAGTTCGTCGACCTCGCGTTCGGTGTCGGTGCCGGTGGTCAGCGCCACGAACTCGTCGCCGCCGAGCCGGGCGACCATCTCGCCGGGCGCGGTCGCGCAGGACTGCAGCCGGTCGGCGACCTCGACGAGCAGCCGGTCGCCGGCCGCGTGCCCGAGGCTGTCGTTGATGGTCTTGAAGCCGTCCAGATCGAGGTAGCACAGGCCGAAGCGCTGGCCGTCGCCCGCCGCGAGGGCCTTCTCCAGGCGCTCGAAGAACAGGGTGCGGTTGGGCAGTCCGGTGAGCGCGTCGTGGGTGGCCTCGTAGCGCAGGCGCAGATTGAGCAGCCGGCGCTCGGTGGTGTCCTCCATGAGGGCCAGCTGGTACTGGGGCCGGCCGTCCGCGTCCCGCAGCAGGGAGACCGTGAGGTTGGTCCACAGGACCGTTCCGTCGGGGCGGGAGAACGCCTTCTCGGTGTGGTAGTGCTCGCGCTCGCCACGGACCAGCTCGTCGTAGAGCCGCCACACCTGGGGCGCGTCGTCGGGGTGTCTCCAGTCGGGGACCGGCCGCCCGCGCATGGTCTGCTCGGTGATGCCGAACATCCGCAGCAGCGCGCCGTTGACCTGGAGGACGTTGCCGTCGAGATCGGCGATGCCGATGCCTATGGCGGCGCCCTCGAAGACCGCGCGGAAGCGGGCCTCGGTGGCGTGCAGCGCGCGGGCGACCGCGCCCTGGGCCTCCAGCGCGGCGCGGGCGATCGCCTCCTGCTCGGCGAGGGTGCGCTGGCGCAGCGCCTCGGCGTATCCGGCGGCCATCGCGGACTGCAGCCGCGCGGCGCGCGCCCGCAGGTCCTCCTGGGGGCCGTCGCCGCCGCAGTAGAGCACCAGATAGGCCTCGACGCAGTCCAGGGTCTGGCTCAGCGCCTCGGGTTCGGTGCAGTGCGCCGCCACGAGAGCGGCGCCGACGGCCCTGCCCTCCTCGGCGTCGTGCGTCCTGGCGCGCAGCGCCTCGCTGAGTCTGCGGGCCAGCGGCAGGAGCTGTTCCTCGAACTCGGGCCGGGTCAGTGAGGTGGAGGTGGCGGGGAAGACCGCCCGGCTCCAGATCGTCGCGAACCTGCGGAGTCTGTCCTCCGGCCCGTCCGGCTCCGCCCTCACGCCTTGGTCCCCACGCCGGCGAACTGGGCATAGGCGTACGGATCGTCGTCCTCGGAAGCCGTGTCGGGCCGCCACTTCGCCATCGGCACCACCCCGGGTTCCACCATGTCGTACCCCTCGAAGAACCGCGCGACCTCGTCGGACGAGCGCATGGTCAGCGGATTGCGAATGTTCCTGTACACGTCCACCACGCCCGCCGCCCGCTCCTCGGGCAGCGGGATTCCCTCGCGGCAGGCGTGCGAGACGACGAGCAGACTGCCCGGCGCGAGCGCGTCACGCAGCTCCGCCACCGCTGCGTACGGGTCGTCCGTGTCCTCCACGAAGTGCAGTATGGCAACCAGAAGCAGCGCGACCGGCCGGTTCAGGTCGATCAGCCGCCGTACCCGGGGGCTCTCGAGGATTTCACGGGGCTTGCGGAGGTCGGCCGCGACCACATCCGTGTCGTCGTTCCCCTCGAGAACGACCTGGCTGTGTGCTACGGCGACGGGGTCGTGGTCGACGTACACGACCCGTGCGCCGGGGCTGGCCTCCTGGGCGACCTCGTGCACATTTCCGAAGGTGGGGATCCCGGATCCGATGTCCAGGAACTGGGTGACGCCCGCGTCGACCGCGTACCGCACGGCACGGCGCATGAAGGCGCGGTTCGCCTGCATGATCTTGGGCAGGCCGGGCACGAACTCCATGGCCCGGCGGGCCGCCTCGCGGTCGACCTCGAAGTTGTGCGAACCGCCCAGGTAGTAGTCGTACATGCGGGCCACGGACGGCATCGAGATGTCGATGCTCCGCGGGGCCCAGGCGGGACGCTCCATCAGTGCTCTCCAACGCGTCGGGGGTGGCGTAGGCGATCCGGTGTTCGAGCTGAGGCTACTGATCGTCAGCCGAAGGAGCGAGCGAAAACGGAAATTGACCGTCCGTTCAAACCGTTGCCGATGCCACATGCCCAACCACCGCCCCGACCATGCCTGTTCGAACCCGGGCATGCCAAGCGGTCCGCCCCCTCCGATGCGGTACGGAGGGGGCGGACCTGGATCGGCCGCGCTGGTGCGGTGCGTGGGGAAGGCGCGGCCTACTTGTCGGCGCCGATCGGCTCACCGTCGCCGTTGATCGCGAACCAGGTGCCGCCGACGCCCTGGCCGTTGGTGTCGCCGGGGGCCTTGTCGTTGGCGAAGGTGTAGAGCGGGATGCAGTTGATGGTCTGCTGCTTGATGCCGTCGGGACGGTCGAAGACCGTGTAGCCCTTCAGCAGGATGCCCTTGGTGTCGTTCTTGTCGACCGGGGCGACGACGGGCCACTTGTCGAGGCAGTCGCCGACGCACTTGGTCGACATCGGCCACTGGTTGTCCTTGAGGAACCGGTAGACCGTCATGCCGTTCTTGTCGACGACGATCTCGCCGAGCTTGGCGTCCTTGCGGGTGGTCAGACCGGCCTGCTCGACCGCCCCGGCGCCGTTGCCGCCCGCGTCGGCTCCGCCGCCGCCCTTGGCGGAGGCCTTCTTGCCGTTGGGCGCGGACGCGAACCAAGTGCCCTTCAGGCCCTGGCCCTTGATGTCACCGGCCTTGGTGTCCTTGGCGAAGTAGTACATGGGCCAGCCGCCGATCGTCAGCTGCTTGGTGCCGTCGGGACGGCTGACCTCGCCGAGGAGGGCCTTGTCGACACCCTGCGCGGCGGTGGCGCCCGCGGCGGGCACCGGCGGCCAGGTGACGGCGCACTCGCCCTCACAGGTCGTCTTCGGCGGCTCGAAGGAGTCCTTGTCGAACCGGTACAGGGTGCGACCGGCGCTGTCCGTGAGGACCTTGCCGTACTCGTCGCTGTTCCACACGGTCAACTGGCCCGCGGAGGCCGCCGTGGTGGACTGGGCCTGGTTGGACGTACCGGAACCGGCCGCGCCGGCGCCGGCCGTACCGGTACCGGTGCCCGCGATGGTGCCGGCACCGAGCGTCGGGGTCGAGGCGGCGCCCACGTTCTGCGAGGACGTCGACCCCTGTTCCTGACCGCACGCCGTCGTCAGCACCAGCACAGCCGCAGCTGTCGCTACGAGTGAGGCGCTCCGCCAGGAGGTCTTCATTCCAACTCCCCGTGTATCCGGTGGGTGTCGCAGCGCCCTACTGCGCCGCTTGCTGGTCCTAGGTACGGGTGGGGGTGGCTCCTGTGTTCAACGTGGCAAGAATTTCTTTCCGAAATCTGTGGGGCGGTTCTGCGGCGCGGCCTGCGGCGGTATCGAAAGGGGCGTCAGCACCGGGCGTCCGCACTCAAACATTCGGGGTTCGTTTTTCGCTCCTTTGGAGCAATCACTCCGCGCTCCCGCGTACGCGGGAGCGCGGGCACGGATGATCTCCGACGTGCAAGGACCCCAGCGGACCCGATCCGCTCTCGCCCTACGGCTGTCGGCCCTGCTCGCACTGACCTGGCTCCTCACCGGAACTCCGAGCGGCACCGCGGTCGCCGACGCCTGCGCGTACGGCACCGTCGGCCCGGACGGCGGAGGCCGGGTCGCCGTGGCGATCGGGAGCACCGACTCCTGCGAGCCGACCCCGTCGCCCACCCCCACGCCCCCGCCACCCACGCCGACTCCGTCGTGTCCGCCGGAGCCGACGCCCACTCCGACGCCTCCGCCGCGGCCGAAGCCGCCCACCCCGACCCCGGAGCCCGCTCCGGACCCCCCGCCCGCCCCGAAACCGACGCCGCCCCCGCCTCCGAGGCCCGCACCGCCACCGCCACCGCCGCCCGTCAGGGAGGCGCCCCGGCCGATCCCCGCCCCCACTCCCCCGCCGAAGCCGAAACCCACGCCGAGCCCCCGCCCGAAGGTGTCGCCGACCCCGGTGAGCTACCCGCCGTACCGGGCCCCGTCCCACGCGCGCGCCAAGCCCTCCGGCCCGTCGCTCGTCTCGCTCGCCCTGCTCGTCACCGTGCCCGCGGTGTTCGCCGCCGCCGCCCTGCGTCCGCGCTGATTCCTGGAGGAACCTCTTGTCGGAATGGCTTGTTCTCACCCTCGCGATGGGGGCGGCCTGTCTGGTCGTCCTCATCGTGGCCGTAGTACGGCATCACGCCGCACCCGCGGACGAGGACCCGTCCGAGACCCCGGACGTCATCGAGTACATCACCATGATGATCGGCGTGGTGTACGCCATCGTGCTGGGTCTGGCGATCGCCGGTGTCTGGGAGGCCCGCAGCGCCGCCCAGGACCAGGTGCAGACGGAGGCGCAGGCCCTGCACGAGATCAGTGAGCGGGTGCGGGTGTACCCGGCGGACGTGCGCGACCGGATCCGCGCGGACATCGACGCCTACGTCGACCACGTGGTGACCACGGAGTGGAAGGTCATGGCCGAGAAGGGCGAGGTGACCGAGCGCGGTGCCGAGTTGCTCGACACCGTGCGCCACGAGGTCACCGACTACGAGCCCCGCAGCGACTTCGAGGCGCAGGCCTACCAGCCCCTGCTGGACCAGGTCGCCACGGCCGACGCCGCGCGCGGCAGCCGCGCGGACTCCACCGGCGAGACGATGCCGGGCGTGGTGTGGTTCGGCCTGATCATCGGCGCCGTCGTGACGGTCGGCATGGTGTTCGCCCTGCAGATCCGGCGCACGCCGCGCGAGCTGATCCTCGCCGGGCTGTTCTCCGCCCTCATCGCGTTCCTGCTGTTCCTGGTCTGGGACTTCGACGCGCCCTACAGCCGGGGGCTGTCGGCCACGGCGGACCCGTTCCTCGCCCTGTTCCCCAACGCGGGCGGGTGACGGTCCCTCAGTCCGGTCCACGGCCGGGGGACGGGCGCCACGCCGCGCCCGTCCCCCGGCCGTACGCGTGCGGGTCCCCTGTGCGGAGCACACGCTTGCCCCATTCGCGCTACTGCGATCGCGCCACCGGGCGCGCCTTCTTAGCGTTTCGGTCATCGAGGTGCATTTCAGACGCAGGCGGAAACGGTCCGCAGCAGGCTCCTCGGGGACCCGGAGGCTCCACCATGCGCGCGATACGCGTCGCTTCGGCCGCTCTGCTGGGCGTGACCGCCCTTTCCCTCTCCGCTCCCGCCGCGCACGCGGCACGGGTCAGTGACCTCACGTCGTTCGGCTTCGGTGTGACGCCCTCGGCCGTCGCCCCCGGCGGGCAGGTGATCCTGCGCGTGGACGGCTGCCGCCACCGGACGACCGTCTCCTCGGGCGTCTTCGACGCCGTCATGATCCCCAGGGGCCATTCCTCGGCGACGGCGACCGTCGACCGGGACGCCCGGCCCGGGACCGTGTACGAGGTGACGTTCCAGTGCGGCGACGAGAGCGGCCGGACGGATCTGACCATCGTCGGCGACCGGCCGACCCATCACCCCACCCACCACCCCACGCACCACCCCACCCGGGGTTCCCACGCCGGGGCCGGCGGCACCGTCGCGGGCTTCGACCTCTCGGAGATCGGTCTCGGCGCCGCGCTCGTGGCGGGGTCGATGGGCGCGGCCTGGCACTGGTCGCGCCGCCGCCCCGAGGGCGGCGGCCACTCCTGACCGCCGCTCGGTGCGGCACCCCCGACAGCCCTTCACCCCGGACCGTTACGGGTTCCGGGGCGTAGGGCTGTGCGGCGGGAGTTGTCGTTCGGCTCAGACCTTTGTTCTCTTCGGCTCAGACCTTGTTCTCGGAGCGGCGCCGCATCCAGAAGACGCCCCCGCCGACGACCGCCGCCGTCACCAGTCCGCCGCCGATCGCGATGTCGGTGGTCGTGGCACCGGTGGAGCTGCCGCCGCCGAGCCCGCCGCGGACACCGCCGATGACGGTGAACACACCGGTGAACGTCTTGCGCTCGCCCTCGCAGTGGGTGGTGACGCTGTACGAGCCGGGACTGGCGTCGGAGTTGACCCGCACCGTGGCCGTGGCGGTCGTACCACCCATGGAGGCGAGGTTGGTGGTCGGGAAGGCGTTCGAGCTGACCGTGCTGCCGGCGGTCGCGCACGCGTCACCGCCCTTGACGGTGAGGACGAGCTGCCCGCCGCGGGCGATGACGTTGGGGGCGGCCGTGACCGAGCTCGGTTGGTCCCAGGCGGCGGCCGTCGGCGCGGCGACACCGACCAGGGCGGCCGCGGCGGCCGAGGCCGCCAGGACACGAGTAGTACGCATGTGATCCTCCGCGGAAGACGCCCCCGGGTCCCGTCCCCGGTCGATCGGCGAGAAAGCGCCTCCCGGATAGACCCTCAGTTGCCGTGCGCGGAGCCGCATTTCGGGGCTGGTCCGTCCTGGTGAGTCCCGGCGAGGGGACACGCCGGGCATATCTCCGGACGATCGGATATCGCCGCAGGTCACGGACCGTCAGAAAGTTCCTCCCGACGGCGCACTCGGATGGCGCAGGGCTCCGCCGTGCCGCCACCCGTTCGTACCCGCCCCCGTCGCCGTCGCGTTGCGGCGCGCTTAGCGTTTTCGTACGCGCGACGCACACGGACACGGCGACGGCCGTGTCGAGAGGGGATGGCGAATGTCTTCGTCGGCACCGGCCGAGGCCGAGTGGGAGGAGCGGCGGAAGAAGCGTGCTCCGTGGGGCGTGATAGCGCTTGTCCTGCTGACCGGTCTCGCCCTCATTCGCAATGGCTCGGGCGAGTTCGACGTGGGTCCGCCGCAGCCGGCGTCGGCGGCGGCCGCCGACAGCGGCGGCACTCCGCACGGCACCTTCGCGCACGCCCCGGACCCGCTGCCGTACGCCATGGTCGACCGGGTGCGGATCCCGTCGATCCGGGTCGACGCGCCGGCGGTGGCCGTCGGACTGGACGCGCAGGGCTGGGTGGACGCGCCCCCGGCCCGGGACCCGAACCTCGCGGGCTGGTTCACCGGCGCGGTCTCCCCCGGGGAGAAGGGCACGGCCGTCGTCGTCGGCCATGTCGACAACGATCAGGGTCCCGCCGTGTTCTACGGGCTCGGGGCGCTGAAGAAGGGCGCCAAGGTGGAGATCCGGCGCGCGGACAGCAGGATCGCCGTGTTCGAGACCTACGGCGTCGAGGTCTTCGCCAAGAACAACTTCCCGGGCGACCGGGTCTACGGCAACAGCGGGATTCCCGAACTGCGGGTCATCACCTGCGGGGGCGGCTTCTCCAAGCAGAACGGTTACGACGGGAACGTCGTCGTGTTCGCCCGCCTGGTCGAGGTGCGCTGAGCGCTCCCGGCCGGCGGGCGAACGCCCACGACCGTCATCGGGGCCCCGATCGGAGCCTCATGCGTACTGCCGCTGCGGCACGGTGATGCGGTATCCGGAGTCCAGCAGCTCGGGCAGGTAGTCGCGCAGGGCCGCCACGCTCTGCGAGCGGTCGCCGCCCGCGTCGTGGGAGAGCACCACGACCCCGGGGCCCGCGCCGTCCGCCACGCGCTCGGCGATGGTGTGCGCGCCCGGCCTGCGCCAGTCCAGGGTGTCCACGGTCCAGCCGAGCGGCTCCATGCCGAGCTCCGCGCCGAACCGGAACGCGGCCCGGTTCCAGGCACCGTAGGGGGCACGGAACCACAGCGGCGGTTCGCCGTACGCCTTCTCGATGATCTCGCTGGTGCGGGCCATCTCCGTGTGGACCCTGGAGCGGGAGAGGGTGGTGAGCAGCGGGTGGGACCAGGTGTGGTTGCCGACCACATGGCCGTCGTCGGCCATCTCGCGCAGCAGGTCCTGGTGCTGGACCGCCATCTCCCCGCACACGAAGAACATCGCCCGGACGTCGTGCCGGCGCAGGATGCGCAGGATGTCCGGGGTGAAGCGGGGGTCGGGGCCGTCGTCGAAGGTCAGCACCATGCTCCGACCGCGTCCGTCCACCCGCAGATACGGTTCGCGCCGTACGCCGGCCCGGACGAGGGTACGGCGGCGGGTGCGCGGGCCGTACCCGGCGATGGGCTCCAGACGGTACGCGGAGGGTTTGAGCGCGGGCCGGCCCGGCGGACCGGCGGCGGGGGCGGGGGCTCCGGCCGGTGCCGGGGCGGGGCCCCCGTCGCCGACGAGCAGGGCGGCGGTGCCCGCCGTGCCGGCGGCGCCCAGCAGGGCGGCCGCGCCGGTCAGCAGGTGGCGGCGCGTGAAGAGGCGGCGACCGGTGAGCATCTGATCCTTCGTCATGACTCATCAGTCGACCAAGGCGAGGACGGCGCACCACCACGACACCGGGGCGGCGGCATGGAATCACACGATGAGAGCAGTTTTCCGCGCCCCTGACGACCGACCGGCGCACGCCGGGGGCCGGGTGCTCGGATAGCCTCGCGAGCGTGACCGATCAGCAAGCACACCGGTTCGAACGCGGCACCGACGGGCCCAAGGTCGTCCTCGTCGGACTGGACGGTTCCGACACGTCCCTGCGCGCGGTGGCCTACGCCGCCGGTCTCGCCCGCCGCCAGCACGCGCTGCTCGCCATCGTGTACGTGCAGCCGCCGCTGGCGACGAGCGCGGCGCTGGGGATGCCGGTGGCGGGGACGACCGAGGAGATCGCCGAGCAGCTGGTGGCGGAGGTCCGGAAGGCCGCCGAGCAGGTGAAGGGCGTCTTCGAGGTGCGCTGGGAGTTCCACACCTTCCGCGGCGACCCGTACAGCGGTCTGGTGACGGCGGCGGACCGCCTGAAGGCGGACGCGGTCGTGGTGGGCGCCTCCCAGCAGGCCGGTCACCGCATCGTCGGCTCGGTCGCCCTGCGCCTGGTGAAGGCGGGCCGCTGGCCGGTGACCGTGGTGCCGTAGGGCCGGGTGGCGGTGGCGCCGTGGACCGGTGGCGGTGGCGGTGGTGTCGTAGGTTCGTCGGCGATGGTGGTTCGGGTCCGCCGACCGTTCGTCGCACCGTTCGTCGACAGGTTCGACCGCCCGCCGCACATCCGTGACCGGCCTCTGTCCCCGCGCAGCGCCCCGCGTTCCCATACGGCCATGACGGCCGGAACCACGATCACCAACGGGACGACCGCCGAACACGAGCTGGCCGAGCTCCAGCGCGAACACGGCCGCCCCCTCTTCGCCCTGCTCCTGCGGCTCTCCGACGGGGACCGCCATCGCGCCGAGGACCTGGTGCAGGAGACCTTCGTGCGCGCCTGGCAACATCCCGAGGCGCTGCGCGCCGACGACTTCGACTCCGTACGCCCCTGGCTGCTCACCGTCGGGCGGCGGCTCGCCATAGACGCGCGGCGGGCCCGGCAGGCGCGTCCCGCGGAGGTGGGGGACGCGGTGCTGGAGAACGCCCGAGTGATGACCGATCACGCCGATCGGTCGGTGGCGACCCTCGATGTACGGGAAGCTGTGAAGACACTCACTCCCGAGCACCGCGAAGTACTGGTGCAGGTGTACTTCCAGGGGGCGAGTGTGGCGGAAGCCGCCGAAGCCCTCGGTATCCCGCCCGGTACGGTGAAGTCTCGCGCGTACTACGCACTGCGCGCCCTACGCCGGGTGCTTCCGGGATACGCGGCCGACCTGCGGTGAAACCCATGGCCGAGTCAAACCTCTGTAAAGCGCCTTGCTGAGGACCCCTGTTGAGCAATCAGCTGTCTTCTATCCGTGTTCCGGATGGGGGCCGGGGCCTGGTCTCCAGGCCCGGGGTCGGGCGACGCGCACGCACCGGAGGAAGGCAGGAAGGGATGCTGCACAGAGGGCAGGAGAGCACGGACGGCGCCGGCGGCGGCGAGCTGGCCGTCCCGATGGCGTGGTTCTACGCCGAGTACATCGCGGAGGAACTGCTGCGGACGGGCGACCTGATGCCGCCGACGTCCTTCGAGTTCCGTGCGGGGCGGGACGCCCTGGCGCTGACCATCTTTCTCTCGGACGCGGGCGGCGAGCTCTCCGGCATCCGGGTCGTCACCCAGCTGGAGACCTGGCTGTCGCTGACGGCGTACGACCAGCCGTGGCAGGACTGGGTGTGCGAGCGCATGGCGGACTTCACCGCCGAGGCGCTGGAGTCGGGCGGCCCGTCCCCGGATCTGGAGCTGGCGGCCGCCGCGTGGCGCTGGCTGGAGGAGACCGAGCTGCTCGCACCCGACCTGGACGCGGTGCCGGGCGGCGGCGCGGTGCTGGGAGAGGACGACGGCCCAAAGGTCTGGACGCCGGCCTGGCGGCTCGGTCTGCCGCTGGGGCACCTGGCGATCCACCTCTTCTAGTCGCCGGACCCGGGTCCGGGTGCCGGCCGCCCACCTGTCCCGGCCTTGCCGAACCAACTTTTTCCGTCCGGGACCAATCCGCGCTGCGGAGGGCTCCGAATCTTTTGGTTGGCATTGTCGTGAGGCTTGAGTGATTCGCCGGTCTGGTCCGTACCGGTGGGGGCAGGAAGCAACCCCCACCGCACACCGGCCCGAGGAATCGCCATGTGGTCCCAGGATCGTCATCACGACGTCGGCGCGTACGCGCTGGGCGTGCTGGACGAGGTGGATTCGTTCCACTTCGAGGACCATGTCCGCGGCTGCCCGCAGTGCGCGCTACAGGTCACCGAGTTCCGTCCGGCTGCCCGGCAGCTGATGCTGTACCGCAACGCGACCCCACGCTCCGTACACCCGTTCGCGGCGCCCGGCCCCCGGATGCTGGGGCGGCTGCTCGACGAGGTGGCCGCCCGACACCGGGCGAAGCGCCGGCGCTGGCTGTTCGCCCTCGCGGCCTCCGTGGTCATTGCCGTCGGCGGCCCCGCCGTGGCCGTTCTCGCAGGTCCGGGCGAGGCTCCGGACACCGTCGCCGCCACCGACGCCAAGACGGGCGTCTGGGCCGAGGTCAAGGCCGAGGAGCGGCTCTGGGGCAGCGACATCGAGCTGAAGGTCAAGGAGGCCGAGGGCGTCCACGCCTGCCGCCTCGTGGTGATCGGCAAGGACGGCTCCGAGGAGACGGCCGCGAACTGGAAGTCCCCCGAGGACGCCGACAAGGCCTCCGAGATGGTGGGGGGAACCGCCATGCAGCGCGAGGACATCAGCCGCTTCGAGGTGCGCAGCCAGGACGGCGAACTCCTGGTGACCATCGAGGCTCCGGCCTGGCGCTGAACCGGGCCGCACTGGTCCGTACCTTCAATGGTTGCGGATCATGACCGACGCCGGTTCCGGGCTGTTCGAGCGGCCGATCAGGACTACTTGAGCAACCGGGACAGACGTCGGTCGGCGAGCGGTTTGCCTCCCGTCTGACAGGTCGGGCAGTACTGCAGCGAGGAGTCGCTGAAGGAGACCTCCCGGACCGTGTCACCGCACACCGGGCAGGGTTCCCCCGTACGGCCGTGGACCCGGAGCCCGCTCTTCTTCTCCGCCTTCAGCCTCCCGGCCGCCAGCCCCCTGGAACGCTCGACGGCCTCGGTGAGCGTGACGCGCAGCGCCTCGTGGAGGTGCCGGACCTCCTCCGGCTTGAGCGACGAGGCCAGTTTGAAGGGCGACATCTTCGCGGCGTGCAGGATCTCGTCGCTGTACGCGTTCCCGATGCCCGCGATCAGGCTCTGGTCCCGCAGGGCGCCCTTGATCTGCCGCCGCTCCCCCGCGAGCAGCCCGGCGAAGCGGGTGACGTCGAAGTCGTCGGCGAGCGGGTCCGGGCCGAGCCGGGCGATGCCCGGCACCTCCGCCGGGTCCCGTACCAGGTAGACCGCGAGCCGCTTCTGCGTCCCGGCCTCGGTGAGGTCGAAGCCCTCGCCGGTCTCCAGGGCGACCCGCATCGCGAGCGGGTTCCTGCCGCCGGGTCTCGGCGGTCCGTCCGGCAGCCGGTCCTTCCACTGGAGCCAGCCGGCCCGCGCCAGATGCATGACGAGGTGCAGCTCGCCGTCATCCGCCGCGAGGTCGAGGAACTTCCCGTGCCGCCGTACGCCCGTGACCTCCCGGCCCTCGATGGCGCTCAGGGGCGGGTCGTACGTCTTCAGCACGCTGATGGCCACGGGCAGCACGCGGACGACCTCATGACCGACGGCCTTGCCGACCAGGAAGTCCCGGAGAGCCTCCACCTCAGGCAATTCGGGCATACGTCCAGAGTGCCATGCGGCTCCGCCGGGTGCGGGTGGGGTGGGTGCGGGTGGGGGTGCGTTGTCGGCTGCCGGCCCGGTGGGGCTTCTCGCACAGTTCCCCGCGCCCTGAAAAGCGGGGGCTGCGCCCCGTGCTTTTCAGGCCCGCCGCCGGTCGCCTTTCAAAGCCCCGGTCGTCTTTCAAAGCCCCGGGGGCCTGGTCTTCCGGGGGCGCGGGGAACTGCGCGAGAAGCCCCACCGGAGCCGCACCCGCCAACGAAACAGGCACCCCCGAGCTATGAGGCGCCCGCGCCCGGCAGCACGAACTCGCACCACACGCACTTGCCCCCACCCCGCGCCTCCACCCCCCACACATCCGTCAACCGGTCCACCAACAGCAAGCCCCTCCCCGACACCCCCGCCTCCCCCGCCTCCCGCCGCCGAGGCAACGCGCTGGAGGAGTCCTCGACCTCCACCCGCAGCCGCCGGTCGGATCCCGCGAGGGCCCGCAGCGTCACGATCGCGGAGCCCTCCGTGTGCATGAGCGCGTTGGTGATCAGCTCGTCGGCGACGAGTTCGATCTCGTCGGCCCGATCCCGCGCGCCCCACGTGCGGACCGCCGCGCCGATCATGTGCCGCGCCTCGCTGAGCGCCTCCGGATCACCCGGCGCGACATGCTGCTGGAGCCGCCCGCCGGGCTCCGCGGTGCGGCTGCGGCGGCGCAGCAGCAGGAGGGCCACGTCGTCGTCGCCGCCCCGCTCCTCCGCCACGTCGATCAGCCGGTCCGCGAGATCGTCGACGTCGTCGGGGCCGGTGGCGATCAGCGTCCTCAGCGTCCGCATGCCGTCGTCGAGGTCGGCGCCGGGCTGCTCGATGAGGCCGTCGGTGCAGAGCAGCAGCGTCTGCCCGGGGAACATCTCGACCGTGCTGACGGGGTACTCCAGGCCGCCGAACTCCGCGGACAGTCCGAGTGGCAGCCCCCCTTCCACGGCGACCCGGTGGCAGGTGCCGTCGGTGTGCCGCACCAGCGGGTCGATGTGGCCGGCCCGGACGACCTGGACCACCCCGGTGGACAGGTCGGCCTCCGCGTACAGACAGGTCGCGAAGCGGTCGGTGTCGAGTTCGTGGAGGAAGGCGGAGGCGCGGGCCATCACAGTGGCCGGGGTGTGGCCCTCGGTGGCGTAGGCCTTCAGGACGATGCGCAGCTGCCCCATGACGGCCGCCGCGTGCGTGTCGTGGCCCTGGACGTCACCGATGACCGCGCCGACGCGCCCGCCCGGCAGGGGGATCAGGTCGTACCAGTCGCCGCCGATGTCCCGGCCGAGCGTGCCCCCGAAGGACGCGGCGCGGTAGCGGACGGCGATGTCGGCGCCCGGGACGCTGGGGATGGACCGGGGCAGCATGGCCTGCTGGAGCCCCTCGGCCAGGTCCTTCTCCTGCTCGTAGAACATGGCCCGCTGGAGGCTCTGGGCGATGCTGCTGCCGAGTGCGATGAGGATGTCGCGTTCCTCGGAGGTGAAGCCGCGCCGGTCGCTGTAGAGCAGTCCCATGGCCCCGATGGGGCGGGCCTGCACGATCAGGGGCAGATAGGCGGCCGAGGTGATCTTGAGGTCGGTGATGTGCGGCCACAGCAGCGGGTAGGACTCGGCGAACTCCTCCGGTGACTCGATGAAGTGCGGGGAGAGGTGCCGTACGACCTCGTTCATCGGGTACTTCACGTCGAGGCGGGTGATCCGGGTGCCCGGTACATAGCTGTCCTCCGGGCCGGCGGCGACCATCCGGACGCGCCCGGCCTCCACCAGGCCCATGACGAGGCTGGTCGCGCCGAGGTGGGTGAGCCCGTCGGTGTCCTCCAGGACGTCGATCACGTCCTGCACGGTCCGGGCGTGGGCCAGGGCGGCCGTGACGACCTGGACGACGTTGGCCTGTCTGCGGCGGTCCTCGTCGGGGGTGGCCTGCGGCTCGGTGCGGGAGCTGATCTCGTTCAGTTCACGGGTGGCGTCACGCACGATGCCGATGACCCGGTACGGGCGCCCCGTGGCGTCGCGGCGGATGTAGCCCTGGGTGTGCGTCCAGCGCAGGGTTCCGTCGCGCAGCCGGATGCGGAAGTAGGCGCCGTAGTTCTCGCTGCCGTCCTTGAGGGCCTGCGAGACCAGGGCGTCGAGTCTGTAACCCTCCATCGGGGGCACCCGCACGGACAGGCTCTCGGGTCTGCCGTCGTACTCCTCCGGGCTCACGTCGAAGATCTCGTGGGCCTTGGCGTCCATGTGGAACGCACCGGCGTCGAGGTCCCAGTCGAAGGTGCCCATGAGGTTGAGGGCCAGGACGGGGTCCGGGTGGGAGAGCCAGTCGTCCGGGACGTCCGAGTCGCTCGCTCCCCGATCAACCATGGAGCTACTTTGACAGCATTTGCCCGATTATTCGAGTGGAGGGATCGATATCTGACCGGACCTCGACGCGCTCACTATCGTCGGTAGCGTGGACTGGTTCACCGCACCCGACCTCTGGCTGAGCCGACTGCTCTTCCAGCGCTCCCTGGCCGTGATCTATGTGGTCGCCTTCCTGGGAGCGGCCCTGCAGTTCCGCGCGCTGATCGGCGAGCGGGGCATGCTGCCGGTACCCCGTTTCGTCGAGCGGGTGCCGTTCCGGCACGCGCCGAGCGTGTTCCACCGCCACTACTCGGACCGTTTCTTCGCGGCGTGGGCCTGGACGGGCTGCGCGGTGTCGGTTGCGCTGGTCGCCGGGCTGGACTCGCTGCTGCCGCTCTGGGCGGGCATGGTGCTGTGGTTCGTGCCGTGGGCGATGTACCTGTCGATCGTGAACGTCGGCCAGACCTGGTACTCCTTCGGCTGGGAGTCGCTGCTGCTGGAGGTCGGTTTCCTGGCCGTCTTCCTCGGCAACGACGAGGTGGCGCCGCCGGTCGTCGTGCTGTTCCTGCTGCGCTGGGTGCTCTTCCGGGTCGAGTTCGGGGCCGGGCTGATCAAGATGCGCGGCGACGAGTGCTGGCGGAGGCTCACCTGCCTCGACCACCACCACGAGACCCAGCCGATGCCCGGCCCGCTCAGTTGGTTCTTCCACCACCTCCCGAAGCCGTTGCACCGCGTGGAGGTGGCCGCCAACCACGTCACCCAGCTCGTGGTCCCGTTCCTGCTCTTCGCCCCGCAGCCGATCGCGACGGCAGCCGCCGCGCTGATGATCGCGACACAGCTGTGGCTGGTGCTCTCCGGCAACTTCTCCTGGCTGAACTGGATCACCATCGTGCTGGCCCTGTCCGCCGTCGACTTCGGCACGGGCGCGCCGGACACCGCCGACCCGCCCCTGTGGTACGCGGTCACCGTGCTCGCCGTCGCCGCGCTGGTCCTCGGGCTCAGCTACCACCCGGTCCGCAACATGATCTCCCGCCGCCAGGTCATGAACCGCTCCTTCGACCCGCTGCACCTGGTCAACACCTACGGGGCGTTCGGCAGCGTCAGCCGGGTGCGGTACGAGGTGGTGATCGAGGGCACGGCGGACGACGTACCGCGCGAGGACTCCGAGTGGCGGGAGTACGAGTTCCGGGGCAAGCCGGGTGATCCGCGGCACTGGCCCCGCCAGTTCGCCCCGTACCATCTGCGGCTCGACTGGCTGATGTGGTTCGTCGCGCTCTCCCCCGCGTACGCCGGCTCCTGGTTCGGCGCCCTGGTGGAACGCCTTCTGGAGAACGACCGCGACACCCTCCGTCTGCTGCGCCGCTCCCCCTTCCCCGCCGACGCCCCGCCCCGCTTCGTCCGCGCCCGCCTCTTCCGCTACCGCTACACGACCTGGCGCGAGCTGCGGGAGACCGGAGCGTGCTGGGAGCGGACGTACGTACGGGAGTTCCTGCCCCCGACGCGACTGGCCGCATCACCCGCGCGCAACCGCTGACCGGGCCGGGCGCGGACTTCTGCACGACGGACTCTCGACGCGGGGCCGCCCCACAGGGCACAGTGCTGCCGTACTCGATCACTACTCACGAGTACGCCCCTCCGTCGCGTACGACACCGACGCGCACGACACCGCCAGGGAGCGCCCGTGACCAGCTGGGTCGGCCGGACCGCCGTCGAGATAGCCGCCGCCGTACGGGCGAAGCGGGCCACGCCGCGTGAGGTGGTGGCGGAGCATCTGGCGCGGATCGAGGCCCTGGACGGGCGGGTCGGGGCGTTCCGCACGGTCCGGGCCAAGGCGGCCCTGGCAGAGGCCGACGAGGTGGCCGACCGGGCCGATCTGGCCGAACTGCCCCTGGCGGGCGTGCCGGTGGCGATCAAGGACAACCTCGCCGTGCGGGGCGAGTCCACCCGGAACGGGTCCGCCGCGACCTCCGAGGCGCCGGCCGGGGAGGACCATGTGACCGTGGCCCGGCTGCGGGCGGCGGGCGCGGTGGTCGTGGGGCTCACGAACGTGCCCGAGCTGTGTGTCTTCGGCACCACCGACGGCGTGCACGGCACCGCCCGCAACCCCTGGGACACCGCGCGCACCACCGGTGGCTCCTCGGGCGGCAGTGCGGCCGCCGTCGCCGCCGGTCTGGTGCCGCTGGCCCTGGGCAACGACGGCATGGGCTCGCTGCGGATACCGGCCGCGAACTGCGGGGTGCTCGGCCTCAAGCCGGGCTTCGGTGTCGTCCCGGCGGACATCGGGCACGGCGACTGGTTCGGCATGTCCGAGAACGGGCCGCTGGCGACGACGGTCGAGGACGCCCGGCTGATGTTCGGGATACTGGCGGACAAGGCCGCCGCGGACCCGCCCGGATCCGCGCCGTCCGGATCCGCGCCGTCCGCGCCGAGCATCGCCGTGTCCGTGCGCAGCCCCCTGGTCGGCGTGACCGTCACGCGCGCGTACGCCGATGCCGCGCGCCGGGCCGCCGAGCTGCTCGCCGGGGCCGGGCTGACGGTGCGGCGGGCCGATCCGCCGTACCCCCTCTGGCTGGGCACGACCTCGCTGGCGCACTGGACCGCGGGGACGGCGATGGACGCGGAGGGCCTCGATCCGCGGTTGCTCACCCGGCGCACGCGGGTGCACGCGGCCGTGGGACGGCGCTTCCTGAAAGGGGTGCGCGCGGGCGACCGCCGGGAGCAGTTGCGCCGGCGCATGGAGCCGTTCTTCGCCGAGCACGATGTGCTCCTCACCCCGGCGCTCGCCCGGCGGGGGCCCGCTGCCGCGAACTGGCACGAGCGGGGGTGGGTGCGCAATCTGCTGGTGAACACCAACTACGCACCGCTGACCCCGCCGTGGAACCTCACGGGTCGGCCCGCGATGTCCGTGCCGTTCGGCACGCTTCCCTCGGGGGCGCCGTGCGCGGTGCAGTTGGTGGGCCGCCCGGGCCGCGAACTCGAACTCCTGTCGGTGGCGGGCCGGTTGGAGGAACTCAATCCCTGATCACGGACGGCACCGCTCGACCGGCCGCATCGGTAGAGGCACCCGGAAGCGGCCGTGTCACAGCGCCTTCCGGGGGACGTGATCGGTCTCGTCACAGCGCCTTGTACATGATGTGCAGTCCCACCAGGCCGTCCTTCGGGTGCTCGAAGGCGTCCGGGACGGTGGCGAGGACGGTGAAGCCGAGGGAGGTCCAGAGCCGTACGGCGGGGTTGGTCTCGACGACGGCGTTGAACACCATGCCCCGGAAGCCCTGGGCCACGGCCTCGGCGAGCACGTGTGCGGCGAGGGTGCGGCCGATGCCCCGGCCGCCGTGGTCGGGGTCGACGATGAAGCCCGCGTTGGCGATACGGGCCGCGGGGCCACCGTAGTTGGGGGTGAGGTAGGCGGAGCCGACCGGCGTTCCGGTCTCGTCCTCGGCGACGTACACGCGCTTGGCGGGGGCCATCCACAGGGCGCGGGCGGCTTCCTCGGAGGTGTCCGGGTCCCAGGTGTAGGTCTCGCCCGCGGCGACGACGCGGTGCCAGAAGGGCCAGATGCCGGGCCAGTCGTCGGCGGTGGCTTCTCTGATCTGCATGGGCGTGAGTCTGGCACGCCCATGCAGACGGCGATCGCGATGCTCCCGCTCAGTCCACGCTGGGCAGGATGTGGGGCTCGGCGAGGTCGTCCTCGTAGCCCGCCAGCCGGATCGGGGCGGACCTGGCCCACACGTCCAGGCTGCCCAGTTCCTTCTTCGACCGGCCGCTGCCCTCGGTGTGTTCCTCGGGACGTGGCTCGCGATTCGTCTTCTCTGGTGTCACCGCGCACTCCTTATGTGTCGGGTCACCCTCGGGACGTCGGCCCAGCCTGCCGCTGTGCGCCTGACGTCCGCCCGGGTCTGAGTCGTTGTCAGTTCGGACGCGGTGGCGCCGGATTGCCTGGAGATGAGAGCAGGCCGTGGTGACCGGCTTGTCCCGGGACGGACCGTGGGTGTGGGTGGGACCCATATAAGGCTGTCCGTCCGGTACAGAGTAACCAAATGAGCGGGTGGCCGCTCGATGGGGCTGAAAACACGAGGTAACTGTCTTGAGTCTTTCAGTGCCCAGCAAGCCCTACCCTAGGGCAAGTTGCCCCATTTGTTCGGTTTCTCATCACTCGTTCGGCTCAGTACTCGACCCCCGCACCCTTCCGACAACCCATCGGATCGCCGTGCCCGGTACGCAGTTCAGGTCCTGTTGGCCGAATCGCAAGCCGACCATGATCTGCTCATGTGTCGCAACGGCATTTCTCGCGGGCGGACTCGGGAGGACCGGCGGATGGAACTGCGCGGCGTCGAGGAGCTGATGGACCTGCTGCACGCCTGCCGGGGCGGCGGCCCGACGGCGGACCGCCGCGGGGGCGCCGCGGTCGACCCGTACGAACACGCGCTGCAGACCGCCGCGCTGTTGCGCCGAGGCCGGCCCGCCGACAAGGAACTACAGGTGGCGGGGCTGGTGCACGCCATCGGACGGCTGCTCCGTCCGGGTGACGACACCGGCCACGCCGACCTGGCCGCCGACACGGTGCGCCCCCTGCTCGGCGAGCGGGTGGCCCGGCTCGTACGCCTGCACGCCCTCGGCGCGGACGATCTGGTGCGACTGCACGCGGGCGGGTGGGCGGACGCCACGCTCGTCGAGGACGTGCTGGCCCTGCGGCACGCGGACGAGGCGGGGTGGAGCCCCGGCATGGACGCCGGGGTCCTGGAGGACTGGCGGACGGTGCTGGAGTTGGTGGCGGACCGGGCGAGGGCAGCTCACCACTTGCCGGGCTCGTAGTCCTTCAGGAAGATGCCGTACAGGTCCTCGCCCTGCTCGCCGCGGACGACCGGGTCGTAGACGCGGGCCGCGCCGTCCACGAGGTCGAGCGGGGCGTGGAAGCCCTCGTCGGCGAGGCGCAGCTTGTCGAAGTGGGGGCGCTCGTCGGTGATCCAACCGGTGTCGACGGAGGTCATGAGGATGCCGTCGGTCTGGAACATCTCCTGCGCGCTGGTCCGCGTGACCATGTTCATCGCGGCCTTGGCGGCGTTGGTGTTCGGGTGCCCCGCGCCCTTGTAGCCACGGCCGAAGACGCCTTCCATCGCCGAGACGTTCACGACGTACGCGCGTCCGCTTCTCGCCTTGCGGGCGGCGTCGGCCATGGCCGGGCGGAGCTTGCTGATCAGGATGAACGGCGCCGTGTAGTTGCACAGCTGGGTCTCCAGCAGTTCCACCGGCGAGATCTGCTCGATGGTCTGCACCCAGGTGTTGGTGTCCACGACGTCGGGGACGAGACCGCCCGCGTCGATGGCGGTGCCGTCGAGGTGCCGGGCGACGCTGGCGTTGCCCGCGACCAGGGCGAGGTCGGCGACCTGCTGCGCGTCGAGGCCGCTGGTGCCGAGGGGCAGCGCGGCGAGACCGTCCACGGCGCCGGAGTTGAAGGCGCCGATGACGTGGTGCGCGGGGAGCTCACCGGCGGGCAGCGGGGCGCTCTCCCCGTCCACCAGGGCGGCGTACGCGGAGGGCAGCCGGCGTACGGTCTGGGTCGCGTTGTTGATGAGGACGTCGAGGGGGCCGGCCTCGGCGACCTGGTCGGCGAGTGCGACGGCCTGCGCCGGGTCGCGCAGGTCGATGCCGACGACCTCCAGCCGGTGCATCCAGTCCCCCGAGTCGTCCATCGCCTTGAAGCGGCGGATGGCGTCCTTGGGGAAGCGGGTGGTGATCGTGGTGTGCGCGCCGTCGCGCAGCAGTCGCAGGGCGATGTACATGCCGATCTTGGCGCGGCCGCCGGTGAGCAGGGCGCGCTTGCCGGTGAGGTCGGCGCGGGCGTCGCGCTTGGCGCGGTTCAGGGCGGCGCAGTCCTGGCAGAGCTGGTGGTAGAAGTAGTCGACTTCCACGTACCGGGTCTTGCAGGTGTAGCAGGAGCGCGGGCGCTGGAGTATCCCCGCGATCTTCCCCGCCTCCGTGACGGACGACGGCAGGATGCCCTCGGTCTCGTCGTCGATGCGCTGGGCGGAGCCGGTCGCCGTGGCCTCGGTGACCGCCTTGTCGTGGGCGGTCTTGGCGGCGCGGCGTTCCTGGCGGCGGCGCTGCTTGACCGTGCGGTAGACGCCGGCGGTCGCCCGGCGCACGGCGATCGCGTCCGGGTGGTCGACCTCCAGCTTGTCGAGCTCCTCCAGCACGCTGAGACACACGGCGAGCCGGTCCGGGTCGATGCCGGGGCCGTACCCGACCTCGTCCGTGGTCGCGGGGCCGTCCTCTGTCACCGTCATCGCGCTGCCGTTTCCCTGATCACGTGCGGCGCGCCTGCCGCATCCGCTGTCGAACGGGGAATTGTACGGAGCGGGGGGCGTGGTGACCAAACTTCGGGCGCGGGGCCGGTGGGGGCTGGTCGCGCAGTTCCCCGCGCCCCTCAAGGGCCTACGGCCCCTTCGGGCCGAAAAGCACGGGGCGCAGCCCCTGCTTTTCAGGGGCGCGGGGAACTGCGCGAGAAGCCCCGCGCACCCGCACCCGACGACGCACCCCCACGCGTCACACCTCACACGCCGCCAACAACTCCCGCACCTCCCGCGTGACCGCCGCGGACAGTCGCTCCAGGTCCGGGACGGCCTCCCCGTCGGCGACCAGCCCGTAGTGGACGCTCCCCCGGTACGTGGAGACGGCCACCGCGAGGGACTGCCCGTGGGCCAGCGGAGCGAGGGGGTAGATCTCGGCCAGCGGGCAGCCGCCGAGCCGGAGGCCGAGGCTGGGCAGGGGGACGCTGGTGACGAGGATGTCGAACCAGAGGCGCGCGGCCTGACTGACCAGCGGCCCTCCGAGCCGGTGACCGAGCGGCAGCACGTGGTCGGCGAGCAGGGCCACCGCGCCCGCGCCCCGGTTGGGCCCCGCCTCCTTGTTGCGGTCCATCGCCGCACGCACCGTACGCAGCCGGCGCAGCGGGTCCGGATCGTCCACCGGCAGTTTCATCAGGTACCCGGAGAGCCGGTTGCCCTGCGGGTGCGCCGTGCGCGGCCGGCGCTTGGAGACCGGGATCAACGCCCGGGGCGCGACCCCTTCGCTGCCGTCCCCGCGCTCGTCCAGCCACCGGCGCAGCGCGCCCGCCACCACGGCGATGAGGACGTCGTTGACGGTGCCGCCGACGGTCTTGCGGATCCGGTGCACGTCGTCGAGGTCCACGAGCACCCCGGCGGTACGGCGGGTGCCGCTCGCCCCGGAGGTCAGCGCGGCCGGGGACCGGGCGCCGAGGCTCGCGTCGAGCGTGGTGCGGGCGACGGAGGCGCCGATGTCGAGGGCGCGCCCGAGGTCGGAGAGGGTGCCCCTGACCAGGTCGGGGAGTCTGCGCACGTCGCCGAGGAGGCCGCGGGGAGGTTCGGCGGGGCGCGGCCGGGGCGCGGGCATGTCGATGGGGTCCATGACGGCGGCGGCGAGCGTCAGCGCGCGCAGTCCGTCGGCGAGGGCGTGGTGGAACTTGAAGAGCACGGCGAAGGAGGTGCCGTCCTCCCCCGGCAGCACATGCGCCTCCCAGGGCGGCCGGCCGCGCTCCAGCGGGCGCTCCATCAGCCGTCCGGCCACGGTGTGGAAGTCTGCGGTCGGCGCGTGCAGCCGTACGTGGTCGAAGGGCTCGAAGTCGGCGACGGGCTCCCGGGTCGCGCCGCCGAACGCCAGGGGCAGCCGGACGTCCGGGAACCACACGTCCCGGATCCGCATCCGCAGCGCGGGCACCGCGACGGCCCGCGTGGCGAGCAGTTCGGCGGCATGGGCGCCCGCGGTGGGCGAGTTCGCCGTGAAGACGCCGAGGGCGGCCAGGTGCATGGGGTGTTCGGCGGACTCGATGTTCCAGAACGCAAGGTCGAGGGGGGCGAGCAGGTCAGAAGTCAATGGCTTGCCTCGCGTCGACGACGGGTGAACCGGTAGTCAATCGCTGTTGCGCGATTACGGTCAAGTACGATCAAGCTACGCACAGTTAACAACAGGTTAAGTCCCGCCTCCGAGAAAAGGCGGGACCCATGGGACATCTGTGTGCACTGCGGTCACCCTGAAGGGCTAGGTGCCCCGTCTACGACACCTGCTGACCCTTGCCCAACGCGATCACTCCGCCCCGGGAGACGGTGTACAGCTCGGCGTCCCGTTCGGGGTTGACTCCGATGGTGGCGCCCGGAGGCACCTGGACGTTCTTGTCGAGCACGGCGCCCCGGACGACCGCGCCCCGCCCGATGTGGACGTTGTCGTGCAGGACCGAGCCCTGGACGACAGCGCCCGGGTCCACGACGACTCCCGGGGAGAGCACCGACCGCGTGACCTGGCCGCGGATCAGGCAGCCCGCGCTGATGATCGATTCACTCGCCATCCCGCCCGCGTTGAAGCGGGCCGGCGAGAGCTGGCCGGAGCTGGTGTAGATGGGCCAGCTGCGGTTGAAGAGATTGAAGGCGGGGCGCTCGGCGATGAGGTCCATATGGGCGTCGTAGTAGGCGTCGAGGGTGCCGACGTCCCGCCAGTAGCCCTGGTCACGGGTGGTCTCCCCCGGCACGTGGTTGGCGCTGAAGTCGTACAGCTGGGCCTCTCCCCGCTCGGTGAGCTGGGGCAGGATCGAGCCGCCCATGTCGTGTACGGAGTCCTCGTCCTCCGCGTCCCGCTGGAGCGCCTCCACCAGGGCCTTGGTGGTGAAGATGTAGTTGCCCATCGAGGCGAACACGCATTCGGGATCGTCGACCAGGCCCGGCGGGTCGGACGGCTTCTCCAGGAAGCGTTCGACGGCCCGGCCGTCGGAGCCGGGCGTGATCACACCGAAGGAGGACGACTCCCCGCGCGGCACCCTGATACCGGCCACCGTCACGCCCGCGCCGCCCTCGATGTGCTGCGTCAGCATCTGGCGGGGGTCCATGCGGTACACGTGGTCGGCGCCGAACACGGCCACGTACTCGGGCTGTTCGTCGTGGACCAGGTTCAGGGACTGCAGAAGGGCGTCGGCGCTGCCCAGGTACCAGCGCGGGCCGAGCCGCTGCTGGGCCGGGACCGGGGTGACGTAGTTGCCCAGCAGGCTCGACATCCGCCAGGTCGTGGTGATGTGCCGGTCCAGCGAGTGCGACTTGTACTGCGTGAGCACGCAGATGCGCAGAATGTCCGCGTTGACGAGATTGGACAGGACGAAGTCCACCAGGCGGTACGTACCGCCGAAGGTCACCGCTGGTTTCGCGCGGTCGGCCGTGAGGGGCATCAGCCTCTTGCCCTCACCGCCCGCCAGTACGATTCCCAGCACCGAAGGTCCACCGCGCCGCATGCCGCCGCCCCTCTACGCCCGGTCGTGCCGAACGCTGATCCTGACTGCTCTGTGACTACCCCTGTTCGAGGACTTCCTGGTAAAGCCGGACGGTCCGCCGGGCCACCGCGTCCCAGCCGAACTCCCGCACCGCGCGCTCCCGGCCGGCCTCGCCCATCCGGGCGGCCGTCGCGGGGTCGGCGAGCACCGAGTCCAGGGCCCGGGCCAGTCCGTTCTCGAAGTCGTCCTCGGTCGGTACGAGGAGGCCCGTGACACCGTGCTCCACCACTTCCGGTATACCTCCGACCCGCGAGGCCACCACGGCCGTGCCGCAGGCCATGGCCTCAAGGTTGACAATACCGAGCGGCTCGTACACCGACGGGCAGACGAACACCGCCGCATGGGTGAGAAGCTGGATCACGTCCGGGCGGGGCAGCATCTGCGGTATCCAGAACAGGCCCTTGCGCACGCGGCTCAGTTCCGCGAAGAGGTCGCGGAACTCCTGGTCGATCTCCGGGGTGTCGGGGGCGCCCGCGCAGAGCACGACCTGCGCGGCCGGATCGATGTCCCGGACGGCGCGCAGCAGGTGGGGGACGCCCTTCTGCCGGGTGATGCGGCCGACGAAGAGGACGTACGGGCGGCCGGGGTCGACGCCGAGGCGGTCGAGGACGTCCGTGCCATGGGCCGGCCGGTAGAGCGAGGTGTCGATGCCGTTGTGCACGACATGGAGCCGCGCCGGGTCCAGGGCGGGGTAGCAGCCGAGGATGTCGTCGCGCATGGCGCCGGAGACGGCGATCACCGCGTCGGCGGACTCGATCGCGGTGCGCTCGGCCCAGCTGGACAGAGCGTAGCCGCCGCCGAGTTGCTCGGCCTTCCAGGGGCGCAGCGGTTCCAGCGAGTGGGCGGTCATCACGTGCGGGACACCGTGCAGCAGTTTGCCGAGGTGGCCGGCCAGGTTGGCGTACCAGGTGTGCGAGTGGACCAGTTCGCGGCCCTGGAGGCCGGCGGCGACGGAGAGGTCCACAGAGAAGGTACGCAGCGCGTCGTTGGCGCCGTCGAGCGCGGACCAGGGCCGGTGGCGCACGACACCACCGGCGGCGCCCTCGCCCCAGCAGTGCACGTCGAGATCGACCAGGGATCTCAACTCGTGGGCGAGGAACTCGACATGGACGCCCGCGCCGCCGTAGACGTCGGGCGGATACTCCCGGGTCAGCAGGCCGACTCGCACCCGGAACCCCCTGTCTCAGCGGCTGGTTCCCACATGGTCACCCAGAAGGGTCAGTTGGGGAAGACCACGATGTTCTTCGCGGGCGCACGCCCCGGGGTCAGGAGCGAGGGCCGCGGCGGGCGTCGGTACCGGGCGGCCGGTCGAAGCAGCAGTCGCCGCACAGTCCTCCGCCGGGCAGCCGGTAGTAGAGGCAGCAGCTGCGGCGGCGAAGGGTGGCCGGGTCGAGCGTCCCGGCCAGGGCGGGGTGCGCGAACAGCTCGGCGGCGAGTGCCCGGGACCGACTCGCCACCTCGGTACGGCCGTTGGCAGCCGCCCACCGGTCGATCTGACGCACGGCGCCCATCAGCGCGGAGGCCGCGTTCCCCCACAGCAGCCGCTCGGAAAGCGGTAGTTGAGCACGGAGGGCCGCCGCCAGCGGCACCAGGTGTCCCTCCCGTACGACCTCGCCGATCCGCTCGGCGGGCAGGCCGCGCACCTCGGCCAGCCACAGATCCTCGGGGGCGCTCGCGTCGGCGTCCCAGCGCAGGAGGCGGGGGTCGAGGTCGGGGACGCGGCCGTACAGGGCGGCCGAACCCAGGGCCACCGACCACAGCCGGGCGGCGAAGCCGAGGTGGGCGATGGACGCGGCCACCCGGAGCTCGGGCGCCCGGAGACTGCGCGCGACCTTCCGGACACGGAAAATTACGGGATTCGCGTAAACCTCTCGTTCCACATCGGCATCCCGTGCCGCGTAGGCCTCCGCGAGCGTCGGCGGACCGTCGTGCGGTGGTCGCCCCGTGCGTAGTACGAAGAAACCGCCGAGAGAGGAGAGGGCGCTGAGGCCGGGGTCGTGATCCACGAGGACGAGTAGTACCAGGGGCCGGGTCCCCGTCCAGCCGGTGGAGTGCACCCCGTGTCGCCCCCCTGAGGGATGACGACGGGCTCTTCGTACTCCAACGGCAGTAGGACCTATTGAGTGCTCAGGTACGACGACGCCGACGCCCGACCGAGGCATCGTGGTCAGTATGAAAGCCGAGCGTTCACCGCGCCGGGCCGGGAGCCCTCGCGCCTCGCTGAGGAGCCGCACATGAGCGCCCTCGTGTTGTCCGTGCTGCTGTCGTTCGCCTCCGCCGTGGCCTACGCGGGCGGGGCGATCGTCCAGGAGCGCGTCGCGGTGTCCTTGCCCGGTCAGTTCTACGCCCCGCTGCACCGGCCGGGGTGGTGGGCCGCCGCCGGCCTCAACAGCCTCGGCGGGCTGCTGCACGTGGTGGCCCTGGCCTACGGCCCGCTGAGCCTGGTGCAGCCGCTCGGCGCGCTGACCATCGTCTTCGCCCTGCCCATGGCGGCGCTCTTCGTGGGCCGCAGGGCGGGTGCGACGGCCTGGCGGGGCGTGATCATGGCGACGGTGGGGCTCGCGGGCCTGCTCTCCCTGGTCGGCTCGGCCGGCACCCAGTCGCTGGGCGACGCCGAGCGGGTGCTGGTTGCCGTGGTCAGCGGGGGCGCGGTGGCCGCGCTGATGGTGGCGGCACGCGCGGTCCACCGGCACCCCGCGGTCCGCAGCATCCTGCTCGCGATCGCCTCCGGTGTCGCGTTCGGCATGTCCTCGGTCTTCACCAAGACGGTCGCCGTCGACTGGACGGACGGCGTCACGCTCGCCGACCTGCCGACCGTCACGGTCATCGGCGTCTTCGCGACGGCCGGTCTACTGCTCTCCCAGGCCGCCTACCGAGGCGGCGGCCTGGCGGCCCCGCTCGCCACCCTGACCGTGGTGAACCCGGTGGTGGCGGCCGCGGTCGGCATCACGATGTTCGGCGAGACGTTCCGCTACGGCACGACCGGCACCCTGCTCGCACTGGGCTGCGGTGTCGTCGCGGCGGGCGGCCTGGTCCTGCTGACCACCGAGCGGCTCGGCGACGACGTGCGGACGGAGCGGGACGACGAGCGCCTCCCGATCCCGGCCGTCCGGCAGCCGATGGCGACGATCTCCGGGCGTACGCCGGCCGGCGTCGACCCGGAGTCGCTCACCTTGGAGCAGCTGCTCGCGGGTCTGCCGCACCGGACCTTCGAGAAGCCGGAGAGGGACGCGACCGACCTGGACGAGCCCGTGGTCGTACCGGCCCCGTTCCTCGGGCGGACGCCGGAGTGCGAGCCGGAGTACGAGGGCGACGCCCTGCCCGGCAACCTGCTGCCGCTGCCCTTCCGAGGCGGGCCGTACGTGCCGAGGGCACTCCTGGAGCGGCATCGCGACCGCGTGAAATCCTGAGCGGGAGGCCCGGACCGGGCCTCCCGCATCACCCTAGATCCGAACCCCTCCCGCCCGTAGATAGGCGATCGGATCGATGTCGCTGCCGAAGCCGGGCCCCGTCCGCACCTCGAAGTGCAGATGCGGGCCCGAGCTGTTGCCCGTGGAACCGGACCGGCCTATGCGCTGTCCGGTGCTCACGTTCTGCCCGGCCTTCACGGAGATCGCCGACAGATGGGCGTACTGCGTGTACCGGCCGTCGGCGTGCCGGATCACCACCTGGTAGCCGAAGGAGCCGCCCCAGCCCGAGGTGACCACCTCCCCCGCGGCCACGGACTTCACCGTGCTGCCGGTCGACACGGGGAAGTCGACGCCCGTGTGGTAGCCCTTCGACCAGGAGGAGCCCGAAGCGCGGTAGGGGGTGCCGAGAGAGGCGCTCACGGGAGCGACGAGGGACGCCGACTCCTGCCGCTTGTCGGACGCCTGCTGCTTCTGTTGCTTCTGCTCCTTCTTCTTTTCCTGTTTCTTCTCCTGCTTCTCCTGCTTCTGTTCGTGCTTCTGTTCTTGTTTCCGTTCCTTCTTCTGGCCGGCCGTGTGCAGGCTCAGGCGCTGGCCAGGGATTATCACGTCCGGGTCGGACCCTATGGTCCTGCGGTTGGCCTCGTAGAGCTTGCGCCAACCGCCCCGGACGTCCTGGGAGTCGGCGATCTCGGAGAGGGTGTCGCCACGGACCACCGTGTACATCTCGACCTTGCCGGCCTGCGACTGGGGCGTGGTCTGGGGCTTCACGTCCTCGATCTGGCGGGTGGGCCCGTCACCGCCGCGGGTGAGGCCCGCGCGCTGCGAGCAGACGGGCCAGGCGTCGGGGCCCTGGCCGTCGAGGACCTTCTCGGCGATCGCGATCTGCTGTTCCTTGGTGGCCAGATCCGCGCGGGCGGCGTACGCCGTGCCACCGAAGGCCTCCCACGTGGACTGGCTGAACTGCAGGCCGCCGTAGTAGCCGTTGCCGGTGTTGATGTTCCAGTCGTTGGTGGACTCACATGCCGCGACCTTGTCCCAGGTCTCGGCATCGGCCGCTTCCGCGACGCCGGTGCCCATCAGCGGGAGCGCCATCCCCGCGCCGCCCGCCGTGACGGTGAGTGAGGCGCGGTTGATCCTGTTCGGTTGGTACCGCCGGTGCCGACCGCGTACGGCCATGGAGTGTCCCCCTCGCCTATGCAGTGAGCCGCAAAAGTAAGCGCCGCGAACCGGCCAGGACAAGACGAAAATTCAGCCGCTCCCGTCCCGTGTGTGGCGGGTAAGCGACCTGATCCGGCGCGTAAGTGCTCCCGTCCGGCGCGCGAGTGACCAGGGACGGCGCGCAATGCATCTGGTTGCGCGCCCCATTGAGGCAGGTAGGGCTCTTCCTGCGTACTCAAGCCCGGCACGCCGCGCAGTGCGGACGGGGCCGGTGCACGTCAGGATGGCCGGAAGGACAATACTGGCGGGCAGGAACGGCACCACCGATATCAGGATCCATAGGAGCCAACCGTATGAGCACTTCAGCCCAGATCGGCGTCACCGGCCTCGCGGTCATGGGGAGCAACCTCGCCCGCAACTTCGCCCGCAACGGCTACACGGTCGCGGTCCACAACCGCTCCGCGGCGAAGACCCAGGCGCTGATCAAGGAGCACGGGCACGAGGGCGACTTCATCGCGGCCGAGACCGCCAAGGACTTCGTCCAGGCGCTGGAGCGCCCCCGGCGCCTGGTCGTCATGGTGAAGGCGGGCGGCCCGACGGACGCGGTGATCGAGGAGTTCGCGCCGCTCCTGGAGCCCGGAGACATGATCATCGACGGTGGCAACGCGCACTTCGCCGACACCCGCCGCCGCGAGGCCGCGCTGCGCGAGCAGGGCATCCACTTCGTCGGCGCCGGCATCTCCGGCGGCGAGGAGGGCGCGCTCAACGGACCGAGCATCATGCCCGGCGGCCCGGTCGAGTCGTACGACTCCCTCGGCCCGATGCTGGAGAAGATCTCCGCGAAGGCTGCCGACGGCGCGCCCTGTGTCACGCACGTGGGTCCCGACGGCGCCGGGCACTTCGTGAAGATGGTCCACAACGGCATCGAGTACGCCGACATGCAGCTGATCGGTGAGGCGTACCAGCTGCTGCGCGACGTGGCGGGCTACACCCCCGCGCAGATCGCGGAGATCTTCCGCACCTGGAACACCGGGCGCCTCGACTCGTACCTGATCGAGATCACGGCCGAGGTGCTGGCGCACGTGGACGCGGCCACCGGCAAGCCGTTCGTGGACGTGGTCGTCGACCAGGCGGAGCAGAAGGGCACCGGCCGCTGGACCGTCCAGATCGCGCTGGACCTGGGTGTTCCGGTGTCCGGTATCGCCGAGGCCGTCTTCGCGCGCTCCCTGTCGGGCCACGCCGCCCTGCGCGACGCCTCGCGTTCGCTGGCCGGCCCGAAGGCCACCCCGCTCAGCGCGGCCGAGGCGGGCGCCTTCGCCGACCGGGTCGAGCAGGCGCTGTACGCCTCCAAGATCGTGTCGTACACCCAGGGCTTCCACGAGATCGACGCCGCGCGCGACGAGTACGACTGGAACATCGACCTGGGCAAGGTCGCCTCGATCTGGCGTGGCGGCTGCATCATCCGGGCGGCGTTCCTGGACCGGATCCGCGCCGCCTACGACGCCCGGCCCGACCTGCCGAGCCTGCTCTCCGACGAGACGTTCGCCCAGGAGATCGCGGCGGCGCAGGACGACTGGCGCGAGGTGCTGGTCGCCGCGACGCGGCAGGGCGTGCCGACGCCCGGGTTCGCGGCGGCGCTGGCGTACTACGACGCGCTGCGCGCCGAGCGGTTGCCCGCGGCGCTCACGCAGGGGCAGCGGGACTTCTTCGGGGCGCACACGTACCGCCGGGTGGACCGGGAGGGGTCGTTCCACACGCTGTGGGGGCAGGGTCGCGGTGAGGTCGAGGCCTAAGGCGCCTAAGGGGAGGGGGCTACGGGTCGGTCGGCGGCTGCCGGTCGAGAGTGGCTGGTCGCGCCGGCGCCGCGGAGCCACACATGTCACAGCCCCGCGCCCCTGAAGCCTGCTGATGTGGCCCGGTGTGGATCAGTCCACGCCGGGCCACAGTCATTCGTTCCGCCGCTCCCCTACGACAGCGGGCCCGGCCTGGGTTCGCCCGGGACCGGGTCCGGGCCCGGGGGGTTGGGAATGGGGTCCGGCTCCGGGGTGGGGACGGGGTCGGGGGTGGGGACGGGGTCGGGGAAGGGGGGCTCCGGGAAGGGTTCCGGGCGGTCGGGGCCCGGGCCCGGGGTGGGGCCGGGCTTCACGGGGTCGGGGTCGGGATGCGTCATCGCGTCCTCCAGCCAGGGATACGTCGGCCATGGACTGATGCCACGGGTACCCGTGGCCCGCACGGGCAGTCACCCGGTTGGCGGGCGAGGTGCGACCGCGCCCGCCGCCGGGTCCCTCAGAAGCCCTCGGGGTGGGCGATCAGCCAGTCCTTCGCGGCCCGCAGCAGCGCCGGATCGGCGGCCGGGGCCTCCTCGGGGTGGCGTTCGGCCCACTTCACGACGTACGGGCAGAGGGGGGCGACCACGACGCCCTCGCGGGCCGCCATGCCGTACAGCTCCCGGGCCAGCGAGCCCGCGATGCCCTGCCCCTCGTACGCGGACTCGACGATCGTGTGGACCGGGACGAGCGCCTCCTGCGGGGAGGCGAGGACGAAGTACTGGATGTGACCGGCCAGTTCGTCGCCGGCGAAGGCCTCCAGTCGGCCGGCCGCCCGGTCGTCACGGATCTGTACGTCGCTCATGGCACTCCTCGCGTGCGGATCGGGGACGCCGGGCGCTCGCCCGAGGTCTCGGACGGCGGTCGCCCCGGGGCCTCAGACGGTGACGGCCTGCGGGCTGCGCCGCTGGTCCGAACCCGGCACCGGCTCGGAGGCGTCCGAGCCCAGCGCCACGATCCGGTTGTCCTGGTCCACGTGCACGACCCTGGGCTCCAGGGCGCGGGCCTCGGCGTCGGAGACCTGAGCGTAACTGATGATGATCACCAGATCACCGGGATGGACGAGATGGGCCGCGGCCCCGTTGATCCCGATCACGCCGGAGCCCCGCTCGCCCTCGATGACGTACGTCTCCAGCCGGGCGCCGTTGGTGACGTCGACGATGTGCACGAGCTCGCCCGGCAGCAGGTCGGCGGCGTCGAGCAGCTCGGCGTCGATGGTCACGGACCCGACGTAGTGCAGGTCGGCCTGGGTGACGGTGGCGCGGTGGATCTTGGACTTGAACAGAGTACGCAGCACTTTGGACTCCTGGAAGACGGCTCCCTGCCTGCTTTCTGCAGGTCAAGGGCGATATCACTCTACAACTGGCACCCGCCTGACTCGAAGAGTGTGAGGAACATCGCTTGCCATCGGGGACAGGGCTCCCTGCCTGGGCTTCCGCGCCAACCAGTCTGTTGTGACGCCCCGAACAGGTGCCTGTTCAAACAGCCTTCTCAGGAGCTTCGGGGAATGATGCTGACTGACCACATGCCGACTACCTGACGTTGCGTCAGGCGCACGGCGTTCGCGTCGCTCTCTCAACCAGTTGGCCGCTTCGTTCCGTTGCTACGACGGAGCCGACCGAATGCCCTCCTCAAGTACACCCGGCGCCGTATGGAGGACCGGCTCCACGCGCAGGCGCGTCCCGTCCCGGTCGAACATCTGGAGGGCCTCCAGGCAGGCGACGGGCCCACGGGCGTCCTTGATCTCGCCGATGATTCCGGCGACGACGGCCACGGCGAGCAGGACGCCGATCAGCCGGCTGCGCAACTGATCCAGCAGGCGCAGCCACTGCGGCCGGCGCACCGGTTCGGCCAGCTCGATGGCGCCACAGGCGGCGGCCCGCTGCTCGGCGCCCGCCGTGCTCAGGCCCGTGGCCGGGACCACGGCCAGCAAGCCCGTCACCTCGGCGACGTCGCGCCGGTAGGCGTCCGGCAGGAGGGCGTCCGTACCGACAGGGCACCATGTGCGGCCGTGGACTGCTGCTCAGGCGCGGTCACTTCTTGCCGCGGACGACGGTGACCGGGCAGTGGGCGTGGTGCAGCAGGGCCTGGCTGACGGAGCCGAGCAGCAGGCCGGTGAAGCCGCCCCGGCCCCGGGCGCCGGTCACCACCAGTTGGGCGCCGCGACTGGCGTCGATCAGGGCCGGGCGGATGAGCGAACGCACCAGGCGCCGCTCGACCACGACCTCCGGATGGACCTTCTGCCAGGAGGCCACCGTCTCGTCCAGCAGGTGCTGCTCGGCCTCGCGAATACGGTCGGCGTCTGCCACCACTGCGGTGAGGGGGTCACCAGGGCCTTCGTAGGCGCGCTCGCTGAAGGTGTTCCACACATGGAGGGCGACCAGTGGCGCCTTGCGCAGTGCCGCCTCGGCGAACGCGAACTCCACCGCCGCCTCGCCTGCTTCGGAGCCGTCCACGGCCAGGATCACCGCACCTGCCGGATCGGGGCAGCCTCGCACCACCATCAGCGGGCAACGGCCGTGGGCGGCCAGATGTACCGCCGTCGAGCCCAGCAGCAGTCCGGAGAAGCTGCCCAGGCCCCGGCTGCCGACCACCGCCAGCGACGCCGAACGTGACTCGATCTCCAGCACCTCAAGCGCTTCCCCGGCCACCACCGACCGGGTGATCCGGATGTCCGGCGCGATCGCGTGCGCCCGTTCCTCGGCGTGGACCAGTGCACCCCGCACCATCGGCTGCAGACCATGGTCGGCGGGGCCCCACGGCGCCCCGGTCGACAGGTGTCCGGGCGCCTGGCCGAAGGCGTGCACGATCCGCAGCCCCACCCCGCGCAGACGCGCCTCACGGGCCGCGACCTCGACCGCGCCGATGCTGGAGGCGGAACCGTCCACGCCCACGATCACCGGTTCACTCACCGAGTCACGATCGTTCACTGGCTCACTCACCGAGTACTCCCATCCGGCCATCGCCGACGCGTGGACCTTCGCCCTCAGTCTCGCCGCGGCGACCCGGTACTCCCAGGGGCCGCCGGTCCGCCCCCAGGGGCCACCCGGCCCTACCGGATACCCCAGGGTGCTCACGACACTGATCACCTGCCGCGCTGCCCCGGCCCCCTGATTCACAACCTGACGACGGCTTGGGCACCCCGCGGCACCTGCCGAAAACCTGCGCACGGCAGGCCGCCGCGACGCCCGTCGAAGACTTCGCGCGCCGGGGCCAGGGCCACCGCCCGCCGGGAAGAGTCCGGACGCGTGACGACGGGCAGATCCACGTGGACGTCAACAAGGTGCTGCTGCCCGGCGCTGTCCGTGCTGGTGGTGGAGGACTTCGTGATGGCGGGGCCAACTGCCGCTGCTCGCCGTGGTCGCCGTGGCCGCCGCCGGAGGCACCTGGTGGCAGGCGCTGCTCGCCGTCGCGGCGCCGGCAGTGGTCACGGCCGCCACCACACTGACCGCCGGCTGGTATGCCGCCCGCCGCGACGGTGCCGGCCGCCGCGGCTGGCTCCGCGCCGGAACCGCGCTCACCGCCCGCGGAGAGTTCTCCGTCGTCATCATCGGCCTGGCCGCCCCCCGGACAGGGCCGCCCGGCGGCTCCGGTCACCACCTACGTGATGATCCTCGCCGTCTGCGCCCCGTCCTCACCCGCTTCGCGCCCACCCGGCAGACGGCCCCCGCCCGCCCGCACCGCGGGACAGGGCAGGGGCCGCCCACCGCACGAGGTCAGTGCCGCGCGTCCGTTCCCCGCACCACCGCGACCGGGCAGTGGGCGTGGTGCAGCAGGGCCTGACTGACGGAGCCGAGCAGCAGCCCGGTGAAGCCGCCCCGGCCGCGGGCACCGGTCACCAGCAGCTGGGCGGACCGGCTCGCCTCGATCAACGCCTCCCGCGTCCCGCCGTGCACGACCCGGTGCTCCACCACCACACCCGGGTGCCGCTCCTGGCGTCCGGCCAGCGCCTCCGACAGCAGGCGCTCCTCCTCACCGACGAGAGCGTCCGGCGGGCTCGCGTACGGCGTCGACGGCTCCCGCGGTGCGGGCATCGGCGCGTTCCACGTGGTCCATGCGTGCAGCGCCACCAGTGGCACCTTCCGCAGCTCGGCCTCGGCGAACGCGAAGTCCACCGCCGGCCCGCCCGCCGCCGAGCCGTCGACGCCGAGCACGATCGGGCCCTCCGCACTCGGCTGCTCACGCACGACCAGCACCGGACACCGGCCGTGTGCCGCCAGATGGACGGCCGTCGACCCGACCAGCAGCCCGACGAACCCGCCCATGCCACGGGACCCGACCACCACCAGCTCGGCGGCGCGCGACTGCGCCTCCAGGACCGTCAGCGGTTCACCGGTCACCACGGCATGACTGACCTCGACCTCCGGCGCCGCGGCGCGCGCCCGCTCGACGGCCTCGGCCACCAGACGGTCGGCCAGGTTCCGCAGGCCGCCCTCGGCCGGACCCAAGGGTGACGGGCCCAGGGGCACGTGCAGCGCGGGCCAGATGAACGCGTGCACGACCCGCAGCTCCGCCCCACGCGACCGCGCCTCCCGGGCCGCCTCCTCGACCGCCGCGAGACTCGACGCCGACCCGTCCACACCGGCTACCACCACACCGCTCATCGTGCCTCCCACATCCCGGACGCCAGTACGCCGTTGCTCTCGCCCGTCACACTCCCCCGGCCGCGCCCTGGGTGCATGGGCCTGACGGCACCGCGGCCAGGGCCGACCGGCACTCCTGCGCGGGGCGACGTACCCGTCGCGGTGGAGTCGGCTGCGACCTGGGCGCCGGTGCCGCACGACAACTACGCATCACAGCTGAGTAGTTCTACTCATGCCGACATCGGGATGCCTGGTTAGCCTCGTCATACGCGGCGCTAGCGGTCCGGGTACAGGTCTGGTCAGTGCCATCACGACACACCTGACTCCAAGGATTCGACCGTGAGCGATCCGAGACCCACGCCGCCTCCGGCCTTTCCGCAAGCGGGCCCCGGCGGATTCGGTGATCCGCGTGGACCCGTCTACGCCCCCGCTGCCGGACCGCAGCGCACACGCAGGGACGCCATCGTGACAGTTCTGCTGGTGGTCGGGCTGCTCGCCGCCATCGCGCCCCTCGTCTACACACAGGCGCGCCATATTCTGGGCTTGTACGATCCCACCGCGCCGTCCGACGGTGTGACGCTGCGGACGTTGGCGTTGAGCGGCTCGGTGACGTACTCGCCCGACGGACACACCTTGGCCGCCTGGGGCGACAAGGGCACTGTGGAGCTGTGGGATGTCGACAGCGGCCTGCGTCGACACGTCCTGCGGTTCGCCGTCGACACCGATGCGCGGTTCTCCGACCGCAAGGTGGTTTTCGCACCGGACGGCGCCACAGTGGCGACGGAGCTGAACGACGGGCGGACGATCCAGATCTGGGATACACAGAGCGGTGCCACGCGCACCGTGATCAAGGTCCCGGTCACCCATCCCGACGGGTTGATGCCGTTGCGCGTCAGCAAGCTGGTGTATTCATCCGACAGTCGCACCATCGCGGCCACCGGTGATCGTCTGCAGCTCTGGGACGTGGCCACTGGCACGCTCCGCCACCAGATCAACGTCTCGGCCAGGGATGCGGCATTCGCGCCGGACGGCAGGACCATCGCCGCCGTGGCCGAACGGCAGGGCGGTATCTGGGACGTCGCCACCGGTGCCCAGATACACCCGCTCGACCCGTCCGGAGGGCATTTCAACTGGACGGTCGGGTTCGCGCCGGACGGACGAACCGTGGTAGCCGATGGTGACAGGGTCCGGGCCTGGGACGCGGCGACAGGTGCTGTGCGGTGGTCGTCAGGTACGTACGAGGGAGACAAGCCGGCCTACGCCCCGGACGGGAGCTTGCTGGCGGAACGCAGCGGTGACGACGTCTTGCTGGTCGATCCGGAGAGCGGTGACAAGCTCCGTACGCTACGTGGCCTGCACGGTCTCCTGATAGCGGTCGGCAACAACGAGCAGGTGGATCAGGTTGTTTGGGCCCCGGACAGCCGCACCCTGGTGGTCAGGCACAGCTCTGCGAACGAGTCCTGGGCCAACACGGCGCAGGTCTGGGATGTCAGAACCGGTACCGCACTGCAGGTCCTCAGAGGACACCAAGGGCCGATTCACGATGTCGCGTACTCTCCGGACGGCCGCACCATCACCACCGTCAGCGGCGACGGGACCGCGCGGATCTGGCGCGCAACCGCTTAGCGGTGTCCTGCGTGGTGAGCCGGACGAGCCTCTTCAGGGTTTGGTGAGAGGGCCGGCGTGCAGGACGTTCAGGCGGCGCCGGTACTCCTCCTCGTCGATCTCCCCTCGGGCGAACCGCTGTCCGAGGACCTCCTCGGGTGTCTGCGGCGCGGCGGGACCGTGGGTGTGTTCCAGGGGCCGGTTCAGAGCGCGGAAGAGCAGCACGCCCACCGTGATGACCAGTGCCCAGAAAAGGATCATGCTGGCGGACATCGCGAACCAGCCCCATCCGCTGACGTCGTGGCCGTACCAGAACATCGCCATGCACCTGCTTCGGATCGTTCGGCGATCGGGTGCGGGCCCGGAGCCCGGCGCCCTGGGGAGCCTGTGTCCTCAGGGGCATCGTCCCTCGGCCGGGAGGTGGCGCGCTGGGGCCGGACGGTCCCGACCGGATGGGCCGTTCAGCCACTGCCGGGCAGGGGCGGCCGGGCGGCGGCTGTCAGGAGGCGGAGTACAACGGGTGGTGGTGCCGTGCGGGGCGGCCGCAGCCCCGGCGTCGTCGAGGTCCGTCAGGGCGCACCGGTCGCATGAAAGGGAAGACGATGGAAGTGGAGCCGCTTCTGTGGCGCTTGGCCGACAAGTACGCGCCCGCTCCACCGGCGTACTCCGTCGCGGCCCGGCCCACGTGGTTCGACCACGCCGGTGAACTCGTCGTGGTGGACGGCCCCATCACCTGGGAGACCCCGTGGCGCACCGAGGGCGGGTTCAGCCATCGTGTCCCCGCGGGGCGCCATCCGGTGTACGTGGGCTGCCTCGCGTATCCCCCGGACGGCGAGGACCCCGATGCGCTCTGGCTCACCGTCACCATGCTCGTCATACCGCTGGCCGAGCCCTCCCGGATCGAGACGGCGGACTGGGACGTCCCGGGCTACCACGACGCCCACCTGATCGAGGACTACGCCGTCCTGTGGGGCGAGGAGGCCATGCGCGCCTCACTCCCGCACGTGGACGGCGTGCCCTCCTTCGTCCGCGACGCGCGAAGTGCCGTCCGGGCCAGGGGGCCACGCCACCGGCCGGACAACTGGACGGAGACGGTGCTGGACCGAGCGACCGGGGCGAACGCCTTCGTCTTCCCCGTGCACGACGCGGAGTACGTCACCGGCTACGAGATCATCGACGACCGCGGCGACCTGCTGTGCCTGGTGCTGGCCGCGTGCGAATGAGGAGAATGGGGAGTACGACGGTCGAGACGGGCGCCGCCCGTCCGCTCGGCACCCCCCGCCGTTCAGCTCCTCAACTCCTCAGTCGCACGCGGAGCAGATTGGGGTCCTGTGCGGTCAGGTACGCGGCGCTCGTGACGTAGGCGGTGTTCCCGCGCACGGCGACGGCCGTGGGGTTCTGCAGTCCGTCGGCCGAGGTCAGCACGATGCGGTGTCCGCCGCCGGGCTCGACCAGCGCGACCTGACTCGTTCCGTTCAGCGTGGCCAGCAGTTGCTCGCCGCGGCCGGTGAAGGCGAAGTCGTCGATCCCCTGCAGCCCGGTGGCCTCGGTTGCCACCCGGCCGGCACGACCGTCCGGGAGGATCGGGATGCGCAGGACGGTGCCCCTGTCGAGGTTGCCGGCCCAGACCGCGCCCTTGTGGATCTTCAGGCCGTTGGCGCCCAGGAAGCCGGTGGAGGCCAGTTCGGGGGCCGCCGACCAGGTGGTGGGGGTGCCGCCGGTGGTGGGCACACGCGAGATGGTGCCGAGCACGGAGTCGGTGATGTAGAGCATGCGCGTGCGTGCGTCGAGGGCCAGGCCGTTGGGCAGGCCGTTCGCGGGGAGCGCGGCGATCCGCCGCGGCTCGCCGCCGGGGCGCAGGCGCCAGACGCCGGTCAGGTCGGGCGTGCCGGTGGCGTAGAGGAAGTACAGCGTGCCGTCGTGCGCGCGGACGATGCCGACCGTCAGGGGGAAGCCCAGCACCGGGGTGTGGACGCCACCGTCGGTGGGCGCGGGCAGGGTGGCCAGGATCCGGGTGGTGCCGTCGCGGGAGACCACGGCGACCTGTCGGCCCGCGGCGAAGGTGACAAAGGCGTCGCCGTTCGGCGCCAGGGTGATGTTCTCCGGTGTCTGGCCCTTGGCCAGGTCGAAGTGCACGGATACGCGGGGGACGGCGGCCGACGCGGCCACGGTCGAGGCTGCGGCCGAGGTCGAGGCCGAGGCCGTCGGGGTCTGTGCGGCGCCGGTGGCCGCGAGGAGGACGGCTGACGTCACGGTGAGAATGCGAAGCCTGCTGAGCATGGTTCCTTCTGTGGATGTGGCCGCCGTACATGGGCGGCTGGGCGGACGAGGGCATGCCGGGACTGCACCACCACGCGGCTGCCGTGAGCAGCGGCGTGTGTGCGATGCGATGCGATGCCAGACGGTCCGGAGACGCGCGAGTGCGCGGTCGCGTGCGGGCCGGTGCCGGTGTTGCTGTCGGTGGTGGTGTTGCTGTCGGTCAGTCGGTGAGCACCGGAAATCCCTGAGAGCCCGGAGATCCCGGGTCGACGGGGACGCGCTCCTGTGTGCCGGGCCGGACGGCGGTCGGTGCGGTGGCCTGGGCGAGCAGGGTCAGTGCGGCACGCGAGGGTGAGTCCGTCTCCGTGGTGGCAACGACGACGACGGGGCCGGGCCCGTGGCTCAGCGTCTGCTGGATGACGGTGAGCGTGCCGACCAGGGGGTGCCGCATCTCGTAGGCCGCGACGGTACACGGCCGGACCCGGTGGTCGGCCCACATCGACGCGAACTCATGGCTTCTGGCGCTCAGTTCGCCCACCAGCGCATGCAGCGCGCCGTCCTGCGGGTGCTGCCCGGCAACGAGCCGCAGATTCCCCACCACGGCCCTGGCCTTGCCGGGCCAGTCCGCGTACAGGCCGCGACTGTGGGGGTCGAGGAACACCAGCCGGGCCATGTTGGGACGCCCACCCGCGCTCTGCGGGGCATCGGGGTCCAGGTGCCCGGCGAACAGCGCGTGCCCCAGCCGGTTCCACGCCAGGACGTCACTGCGCCGGCCGAGCACGAGCGCGGGGACGTCCCCCAGGGCCTCCAGCAGTTGACGCGTCGCCTCGCTCACCCGCTCCGGTGCCGGCCGCCGACCGCGGGGGCGATGCCGGTCCGCCCGGGCCAGGTCGTGCAGGTGCAGTCGCTCGGGCTCGTCCAGCCGCAGGGCCCGGGCGATGGCGTCCAGTACCTCGGGTGAGGCGCTCTGCGAGTGCCCCTGCTCCAGCCGCGTGTAGTACGAGGCACTCACACCCGCCAGAAGCGCCAACTCCTCACGTCGGAGCCCCGGAACACGCCGACGCTCGCCGTACGTGGGCACTCCGACATCCGCGGGACGCAGCTGGCCGCGCCGCGTCCTGAGGAAGTCTCCGAGCTGTGCTTGTCCCTTCATGGCTCCGAGTATCGACCGCTCCCCGACGGCGTGCCTGCCCCGGCCGTGGATAGGCACGGGCGGGTCTGGCTGCCAGATCGCGCCTTCGCTGAACTGGGGCCTTCAACGGCGCGGCGCGAGGCGAGTTCGCGCTCGCGGTCGCTCCGACTCCTTTCCTGGAAGGTGGATCATCTCCATGCGACGAATCGCCAGACGGGCGGCCCTGGCCGCGCTGACGTCCATCGCGATCACGGCTTCGCTCACCGTCGGCGCGACGAACGCGTTCGCCATCGACGAAGGAACCTGCAGCCGAAGCGACTTCTTGCAGATCACCATTCACCGTCCCGGCGAGACCTCGCGGATGCGGTGTTACGCGAACGCCGGGGAGGCCGACCTGCTCTCCACGAACTGGTGGGTCACGCGGATCTCGACCGGCAACAACCGCGTCCAGTGGTACGGGGACGGCAGATGGCAGCCCGCCCAGGCCATCGACAGGTGGACCGTCCACACCTGGCCGAACCATCCCGGTGGGGTGCGCATCAACAAGGTCAGGATCCTCTGAGGCATCGGCTGCCGGACGACGGGACCCCGACCGAAGCATGCTGCCGTGCTTGGAGAGGGGGGCGTTCCACGCGAGAGCCCACTCGCACACATGTACGGATAGGTTTCTTGCAGAGAAAGCGAGATCCAGGCCGGTAGCCCCTCGCGGTACGTGGTCACCGGCGGCTTCAGGTCGCGCACCCGCACATCTGGCCGTCGGGCCCGGTCGCACTATCGTGGAGGGCATGGGCGATCTCGCCGGCCCGGACGACGACGGGCTCCCTCCCGATCGGACCCAGGCCATCCTCGAAGCGGCCAAGGAGGTCGCTTCGCTGCTCAAGGCCGGTGGGCATCCCTTCGCGCTGGCGGGCGGCGTCGCGGTGTACGCCCATGGCGGCCCCGGGACGCTCCAGCACGACGTCGACTTCTGTGTGCTGCCGGAGGACGTCGAGGCGGTCACCGGCACGCTGGAGGCGGCCGGGCTGACCGTGGTCGAGCCGCCCGAGGACTGGCTGGTGAAGACCCGGAGCCAGGGTCAGGAGGTCGATCTGATCTTCCGGCCGTCGCGGGCTCCGGTCAGCCGTGAGCTGCTGGACCGGGCGGAGGTGTTGTCGGTCCAGTCCGTGTGGATGCCCGTGCTGGCGGTGACGGATCTGCTCATCGGGCGTCTCCTGGCGTTCTCCGAGCACTACTGCGACTTCGGTGCCGTCCTACCGCTCGCCCGGACCCTGCGCGAGAAGATCGACTGGGGCCGGGTACGGCAGGAGTGCGGTGACGAGCCGATGCCGGCGGCCTTCCTCTTCCTGCTGGAGCGCCTCAACGTGATCGAGCCGGAGGAGACCGGCGATGGCGACAGGACATGACCACCCGCGGACGAACGGCCCGAGCGGCCCGGAACACAACGCCGCACAACCACCACCGGACGGCCCGGCACACCGCGCCGCGCACCCGCCGGCGCACACCGAGTACCGCATCGCCCACCTGGAGGAGCGGCTCGCCCGGAGTGATCTGGCGGAGCTCGGGATGCGGATCGAGGCGCGCGGTGACGCCGTGCACATCACCGGCACGGCGTCCACGCCGGCCGATCGTGAGGCGATCCTGCGGCTGGCGGCGGAGGAGCTGCCCGGCGTGCCCGTGCGGGCGGACATCACGCTGGCCGACGTCACCGCGCCGGACCGCCCCGAGGAGCTGTCGTGATCCGGGTCGCGGCCGTCGGGGACATCCATCTGGGGCCGGACAGCCGAGGTCTGCTCCGCCCGGCGTTCGACACCCTGCCCGACCACGCCGACCTGCTGCTGCTCGCCGGGGACCTGACCCGGCACGGTACACCGGAGGAGGCGCGGGTCGTCGCCGACGAGGTGGCGGGGCTGCCGGTGCCGGTGATCGCCGTACTCGGCAACCACGACCATCACGCCGAACGCCCCGAGGACGTGACGGCCGTACTGCGGGACGCGGGGGTGACCGTGCTGGAGGGCGAGGGCACCGTCGTCCCGGTCGACGGCGTACGGGTGGGGGTCGCCGGGACCAAGGGGTTCGGCGGCGGTTTCGCCGGGCGCAGCGGCAGCGAGTTCGGCGAACCCGAGATGAAGGCCTTCGTCCGTCACACCCGGGGGCTCGCGGACGGACTGCGCCGCGCGCTGGACGAGTTGGCGGAGGACGGCTGCGCGGTCCGTATCGCGCTCACCCACTTCTCCCCGGTACCGGACACCCTCGTCGGTGAACCGCTGGAGATCTATCCCTTCCTCGGCAGCTACCTGCTGGCCGAGGCGATGGACGAGTCCGGTGCCGACCTCGCCGTCCACGGCCACGCCCACCTGGGCACCGAGCACGGCATCACCAGCGGTGGGGTGCGGGTGCGCAATGTGGCCCAGCCGGTGATCCGGCGCGCCTTCGCCGTGTACCGGCTGCCGGTGGACGAGGAGCGCGGTGCGGGCGGAGAGGGTGCGTAGCGCCGGTCGCCCCGGCCGGGGGACGGCGGGCGGGCCCGTCGCGCGGTACCCGGGTGCGGGTCCGGCGGCGGGGTTGCCGCCGTCGCCATGCGTGCGGACGGTCGAGCAGCGGCGTACGGCGGCCCGGGACGCGGCCGTCGGCTTCGAGCGGGCGCTGGGCGCGCGGGACGGGGTCGCCGTGTGCGCGGTGCCGGCGCCGGGTGTCCGGACGAGCTCGAACAGTCCTCGGGGACGCCGTGCGAGGACGCCGTCCTGGAGGAGGACGTTCCGTTCGTCGCGGCGGCCGAGGACGAGGTCGAGGGCGTCGATGTCGCCGGATGCCAGGCCCGGGTGGAGTTCCCGGCGGACACCTTGTTCCTGTCGCGGTTCTCCGACGGGTGGAAGGTCCTCGCCGCCGGGTGCGCCGCGCGTCCCGAGCGGCCCTACCAGTGCCTGCTGAAGGGTGGGTGAGGACGTCGTGCGCGTCATGTTCGCCCTGTGCCTGCTGGTGATCGCGGGCGGTCGGGCCCCCTGCATCACGCTGGGGGTGCTGCACCGATGACCGGAGCCGTACGGCGGTTCGTCCGGGACAACGGCCTGGGGCTCATCTTCCTGACGCTGTTCGCCCTCGCCCTGGTCGGCCAGGCGTTCGCCGGTCACGCCGACTTCGACAACCAGCTCGCCGTGGAGGACCTCCAGCGGATCTCGCTCGGCGAGTACGTGACGTCGTCGGACTTCGCGGTCGACGTGATGGAGAACTGGCAGTCCGAGCTCCTCGCCGTCGCTTCCATGGCGATCCTCTCGATCTGTCTGAGCCGGCGCGGTTCCCCGGAGTACAAGCCGGTCGGGGCCGCCCACGCGACGACCGGCGTCGAGGGCTGAACCCCGGGGAGCCGCGGGTTTCTAGGCCGCCGCCACCGGTGCTGGTGTCCCGGGCTCGTGGTCCGTCGACCTCGCGAACTGGGTGCGGTAAAGCTCCGCGTACCGTCCGTCCGCCGCGAGCAGTTCCTCGTGCCGGCCGCGCTCCACGATCCGGCCCGCCTCGACGACGAGGATCTGGTCGGCGGTCCGCACGGTCGACAGACGGTGGGCGATGACCACGGCGGTCCTGCCCTCCAGCGCCTCGGCGAGAGCCTCCTGCACGGCGGCCTCCGAGGTGTTGTCGAGGTGGGCGGTGGCCTCGTCGAGGATGACGACACGCTGACGGGCCAGGAGCAGCCGGGCGATCGTCATGCGCTGCCGTTCGCCGCCCGAGAGACGGTAGCCGCGCTCGCCGACGACGGTGTCGAGGGCGTCGGGCAGGGAGCGCACCAGGTCGTCGAGCCGGGCGCGGCGCAGGACGTCCCACAGGTCGTCGTCGCCGGCGTCGGGGCGGGCGAGGAGCAGGTTGGCGCGGACGGTGTCGTGGAAGAGGTGGCCGTCCTGGGTGACCATGCCGAGGGTGCCGCGCAGCGACGCCGCGCTGAGGTCGCGTACGTCGACGCCGCCGATCCGGACCGTGCCGGCGTCCGCGTCGTAGAGCCGGGGCAGCAGTTGGGCGACGGTGGACTTGCCGGCGCCTGAGGAGCCCACGAGGGCGACGGTCTGGCCGGGTTCGGCGCGGAAGGAGACGCCGTGCAGGACCTCGGTGCCGCCCCGGGTGTCGAGCGAGGCGACCTCCTCCAGCGAGGCGAGGGAGACCTTTTCGGCGGAGGGGTAGCCGAAGCGGACGTCGTCGAACTCGACGGCCACCGGGCCCTCGGGCACCTCGCGGGCGTCCGGTTTCTCCTCGATGAGCGGCTTGAGGTCCAGTACCTCGAAGACGCGCTCGAAGCTCACCAGGGCGCTCATGACCTCGACGCGCGCCCCGGCCAACGCGGTCAGCGGCGCGTACAGCCGGGTCAGCAGCAGGGCCAGGGACACGATCGCGCCCGCGTCCAGGGTGCCGCGCAGCGCGAACCAGCCGCCGAGGCCGTACACCAGGGCGAGCGCGAGGGCCGAGACGAGGGTGAGGGCGGTGATGAACGCCGACTGCGCCATCGCCGTGCGGATGCCGATGTCCCGTACCCGGCGGGCCCGTTCGGCGAACTCGGCGGACTCGTCGTCGGGCCGCCCGAAGAGCTTGACCAGGGTGGCGCCGGGTGCGGAGAAGCGCTCGGTCATCCGGGTGCCCATGGCCGCGTTGAGGTCGGCCGCCTCCCGCTGGAGCCGGGCCATGCGTCGGCCCATGCGCCGGGCGGGGACCACGAAGACGGGCAGCAGGACGAGGGAGAGCAGCGTGATCTGCCAGGAGAGCGTGAGCATCACGGCGAGGGTGAGCACCAGCGTGACCAGGTTGCCGACCACTCCGGACAGGGTGTTGCTGAACGCGCGTTGGGCGCCGATGACGTCGTTGTTGAGACGACTGACGAGCGCTCCCGTACGAGTACGTGTGAAGAACGCGACCGGCATGCGCTGCACATGATCGAAGACGGCGGTCCGCAGATCGAGGATGAGACCCTCGCCGAGCGTCGCCGACAGGCGTCGGCCCACGAGTCCGAGCGCCGCCTCGGCCACGGCGATGACGGCGATGAGCACGGCAAGGCGGACGACGTGGTTCTCGTCCCCGCCCGAGACGATCACGTCCACGACGTTCCCCGCGAGCACCGGCGTCGCCACGGCGAGCAGCGCGGTCACGACGCCGATGCCGACGAACCACGCGATACGGCGACGATGTGGACGGGCGAAGGCGCCGACGCGCCGTAGCGTGGTCCGGGCGAGGGGGCGGGTGTGCCGCTGGGCCGTCATCATGCCCTGCAGCTGGGTCCAGGCGGTGGTCTCCATACTCATGGGGAAGAAGCTAGAACCTCGACCAAAGTTGAGGTCAACCGTATTTCGGCGTACGCCGGGGTGTGGTGAAGTCCGCCGCCGGTCGACCGCCGTCCGCGCGCCCGCAACCCGCTGTTGGCCGGGCGCGGAGAGCCTTTCCCGATGTGACAGCGATACCACTTCCCCGCCCCCTCTCCAGGCGTGTTCCGGTGCGGAGGATCCTCTGCCTGCTCCCCCTCGCGCTGGTCCTGGTGGTCGCCGTGCGGCACCGTTCCGTACTCGTCGAGGGCTTCGGGCATCTCGCGACCGCACGGTGGCCGTGGCTGATCGCGGCGGCCGGTGTGACCTGTCTGACCTGGGTCGCGGCGGCCGTGACGCGGCAGGGGGCGCTCGTCGAGCGGTTGCCCGCCGGGCGGTTGCTGGCCACCCAGTTCGCGGCGGGCGCGGCGAACCACCTGCTGCCGACAGGTCTGGGCGCGAGCGCGGTGAACCTGCGGTTCATGACGGTGTGCGGGGTGCCCCTGTCCCGTTCGTCGGCGGCGCTCGCGCTGTATCTCCTGGCGGAGTCCGTCGCCCGGGTCGGCCTGCTGCTGGCCCTGCTGGTGGCGTTCCCCCGGGCCCTGCGCCTCGGCCCGCTCCTGCCCGTCGGCATGTCGACTCCCCTGCTGGTGACGGTGGTTGTCGTCGGGTGCGGCGCCGTGGCCGCGGTGTTCCTGGTACGGCGGCTGCGTGCGGCCGTGTCGGGGTTCGTGCGCACGGCGCTGCGCGAGGCCCGCGCGGTGCACGCGCGACCGGCGCGGGTGCTGGCGCTGTGGGGCGGCTCGTTGGCGTTCCCCGCGCTCCAGGCGGGCGTACTGGTCACCGTGGGGCTGGCGTTGGGGCTCCGCATCCCGGTGACGCACATGGCGCTCGCCTATCTCGCCGCCACCGTCGCGGTCGCCGTCGTCCCGACGCCGGGCGGCCTCGGTTCGGTGGAGGCCGCGCTCGTGGTCGCGCTGGTGGCGGCCGGTGGCCCTGTGGCCGTGGCGACCGCGGTGGTGCTGGCGTTCCGGATCGTCACGGTCTGGCTGCCGTTGCTGCCGGGGGCGTTGACGCTCGGTGCGCTGGTCCGGCTGAAGGTGATCTGAAGAGGAGGCCGTCGTACCGCCGAGCACATCCGGACATTCCCTCAAGACGCGGGGCCACTCGTCGGCCGATCCGCGCAGGTCCGGTGCCGATCAGCCGTGCGGATACGGCAGGATGAGCGATCGCGCCCGACGCCGTACACGCGTCAGGGCGGGCGAGAACACGCACTCTTGATTCGAGCAGGTGGCAAGGTGACGACACATCACATACGGCCCTCGGGACACGACATACGGTTCCCCGGCCGCTCCCCGCGTCCCACGGGAGGCGAGCGATGACCCGGACCCTCACCCTCGACGACTGTCTCGTGGCCGGAATCATCCTGGTCGCGGGCCTGTTGGCCGCGTTCCTGCTGCGGCTGCTGCTGCGCTGGCTCGGCGGTCACGCGACGAAGACCCGCTGGAGCGGTGACGACGTCATCGTCGACACGCTGCGCTCGCTGGTGCCCTGGAGCGCGTTCGTCGGCGGGGCGGCGGCGGCCGGAGCGGTGCTGCCGCTGACGAAGACCGTGCAGCACAACGTGAACCAGTCGCTGACGGTGCTCTTCATCCTCGTCGCCACGGTCACGGCGGCCCGGGTGATCGCCGGTCTGGTGCGCACGCTCGCCCAGTCCCGGGCCGGGGTCGCGGGCTCGGTCACGATCTTCGTGAACATCACCCGGGTCACGGTCCTCGCGATCGGTGTCCTGGTGATCCTCCAGACCCTGGGCATCCCGGTCGCCCCGCTGGTCACCGCCCTCGGTGTCGGCGGTCTCGCGGTGGCGCTGGCCCTCCAGGACACCCTCGCCAACCTCTTCGCGGGCATCCACATCCTCGCCTCGAAGACGGTCCAGCCCGGCGACTACATCAAGCTGAGCAGCGGCGAGGAGGGCTATGTCGTCGACATCAACTGGCGGCAGACGACGATCAAGTCGCTCTCCAACAACCTGGTGATCATCCCCAACGGTCAGCTCGCCGGCACCAACATGACCAACTTCAACCAGCCCGAGCAGGACATGACCCTGCTGGTGCAGGTGGGTGTCGGCTACGACAGCGACCTGGAGCACGTCGAGCGGGTCACCAACGAGGTGATCGCGGAGACGATGAAGGAGGTCGAGGGCGCGGTTCCCGACCACGAGCCGGCCGTGCGGTTCCACACCTTCGGCGACTCGCGCATCGGGATGACCGTGATCCTGGGGGTCGGGGAGTTCAGCGACCAGTACCGGATCAAGCACGAGTTCATCAAGCGCCTGCACCGGCGGTACCGGGCCGAGGGGATCAGCGTGCCGGTGCCGCGGCGGGCGATCACGTTGCAGACGGGTGGGGGCAGTGTGGAGATCCCTCATCAGCGAGGGACTGCCGTCGACGTAACGCCGTAGGGGGCATGGGGGAGGAAGCCGGTCGGGTGCGGCTGAGTGGGGGCTGGTCGCGCAGTTCCCCGCGCCATTGAGGACCTACGGCCGCTCAGGGGCGAAAAGCACGGGGCGCAGCCCCGGCTTTTCAGGGGCGCGGGGAACTGCGCGAGAAGCCCCACCGGAGCCGCACCCGACAACGCACCCGTCGTGGCGGTCCCCACTCCCCGCCCCCTGTCGAGCAGCTCCACCGTTCGAGATATCTTGATGTCGAGCAATGTTGCAGACGTGGAGCGGAGCACCCGGTGACTGACTCGACCATCATCTATACGCACACTGACGAGGCGCCCGCCCTGGCGACCCACTCGTTCCTGCCCGTGATCAAGGCGTACGCCTCGCAGGCCGGTGTCTCCGTCGAGACCCGTGACATCTCGCTGGCCGGGCGCATCATCGCCGTCTTCCCGGAGTACCTGGAGGAGGGCCAGCGCATCCCCGACGCCCTCTCGGAGCTGGGCGAGCTGGCCAAGACGCCCGCGGCGAACATCATCAAGCTGCCGAACATCTCGGCGTCCATCCCCCAGCTGAAGGCCGCGATCGCCGAGCTGCAGGGCCAGGGCTACGCGCTGCCGGACTACCCGGACGACCCGAAGTCCGACGAGGAGCGCGAGATCCGCGCCCGCTACGACAAGATCAAGGGTTCCGCCGTGAACCCGGTCCTGCGTGAGGGCAACTCGGACCGCCGCGCCCCCGCCTCGGTCAAGAACTACGCCAAGACCCACCCGCACCGCATGGGTGCCTGGTCCGCCGACTCCAAGACGAACGTCGCGACCATGGGCGAGAACGACTTCCGCTCCACCGAGAAGTCCGCGGTGATCTCCGAGGCCGGCTCGCTGAAGATCGAGCTGGTCGGCGACGACGGCTCCACCACCGTGCTGCGCGAGTCCGTACCCGTCCTCGCGGGCGAGGTCGTCGACGCCTCCGTGATGCGCGTCGCCGCGCTGCGCGAGTTCCTCACCGCGCAGGTCGCCCGCGCCAAGGCCGAGGGCGTCCTGTTCTCCGTGCACCTCAAGGCCACGATGATGAAGGTCTCCGACCCGATCGTCTTCGGTCACGTGGTGCGCGCCTTCTTCCCGAAGACCTTCGCGAAGTACGGCGAGACGCTGGCCGCGGCCGGTCTCTCCCCGAACGACGGTCTGGGCGGCATCTACAAGGGCCTGGAGGCCCTGCCGGAGGGCGCCGAGATCAAGGCCTCCTTCGACGCCGAGCTCGCCGAGGGCCCGGCCCTGGCGATGGTCGACTCCGACAAGGGCATCACCAACCTGCACGTGCCGTCCGACGTCATCGTCGACGCCTCGATGCCGGCCATGATCCGCACCTCCGGTCACATGTGGGGCCCGGACGGCCAGGAGGCCGACACCCTCGCGGTGCTCCCGGACTCCTCGTACTCCGGTGTGTACCAGGTCGTCGTCGACGACTGCCGCGCCAACGGCGCCTACGACCCGTCGACCATGGGTTCCGTCCCGAACGTCGGCCTCATGGCTCAGAAGGCCGAGGAGTACGGCTCCCACGACAAGACCTTCGAGATCCCGACCACGGGTACGGTCCGCCTCGTCGACCAGGCCGGCAACGTCGTGATCGAGCAGACGGTCTCCGCCGGTGACATCTTCCGCGCCTGCCAGACCAAGGACGACCCGATCCGCGACTGGGTCAAGCTGGCCGTCACCCGCGCCCGCGCCACCGGCGACCCGGCCGTGTTCTGGCTGGACGAGACCCGCGCGCACGACGCCAACCTGATCGCCAAGGTCAACGCCTACCTGTCGGAGCACGACACCGAGGGCCTGGACATCCGCGTCCTCGCCCCGGTCGAGGCCACCAAGCTGTCGGTGGAGCGCATCCGCCGCGGCGAGAACACCATCTCGGTGACCGGCAACGTGCTGCGCGACTACCTCACCGACCTGTTCCCGATCCTGGAGCTGGGCACCAGCGCCAAGATGCTGTCGGTCGTCCCGCTGATGGCGGGCGGCGGCCTGTTCGAGACGGGCGCCGGCGGCTCCGCCCCGAAGCACGTCCAGCAGCTGGTCAAGGAGAACTACCTGCGCTGGGACTCCCTCGGCGAGTTCTTCGCCCTGGTCCCCTCCCTGGAGCAGTATGCGACGGCCACCGGCAACACCAAGGCCAAGGTCCTCGCCGACACCCTGGACCGCGCCACGGCGACCTTCCTCAACGAGGACAAGTCCCCCTCGCGTCGCGTCGGCGGCATCGACAACCGCGGCAGCCACTTCTACCTGTCCCTGTACTGGGCCCAGGAGCTGGCCGCCCAGACCGACGACGCGGACCTGGCCAAGGCGTTCGCCCCGCTCGCCGAGACCCTCACGACGAACGAGCAGCGAATCGTCGACGAGCTGATCGCCGTCCAGGGCAAGCCGGCCGACATCGGCGGCTACTACCAGCCCGACCCGGCCAAGGCCGCCGCGGTCATGCGCCCGTCGACCACCTGGAACGAGGCACTGGCGAACTTCGCCTGAGCCTCGCCGTAGAACCCCCGTGCGGACCCTCCGGTCCGCACACCGCCGCCCCGGCCGGGATCACTCCCGGCCGGGGCGGCGTGCTTTCGCGGGGGCGTACGCCGGTCAGACCGTGCCGAGCGCCGCACGCAGGGTGGCGATCGCCTGGCCGATGGCGGCCTCGGCCGCGTGCGTCCCGCGCAGGGCGTTCAGCATGACGAAGTCGTGGATGATCCCCTGGTACCGCACGGCGGTCACCGGCACCCCGGCCTCACGGAGCTTGTTCGCGTACGCCTCGCCCTCGTCGCGCAGGACGTCGGCCTCGGCGGTGATCACGAGGGCCGGCGGCAGCCCTCGGAGCTGCTCGGCCGTGGCGCGCAGCGGTGAGGCGGTGATCTCGGCGCGCTCCTGCTCGCTGATCGTGTACTGGTCCCAGAACCACCGCATGGCGTCGCGCCGCAGGAAGTAGCCCTCGGCGAACCGGCGGTAGGAACCGGTGTCGAAGGCCGCGTCGGTGACCGGGTAGAAGAGCACCTGCTGGACCAGGGGCACATCGCCCCGCTCCTTGGCCATCAGGGTCAGCGCGGCGGTCATGTTGCCGCCGACGGAGTCACCGGCCACGGCGATCCGGGTGGCGTCGAGGCCCCGGCCTGCGCCCTCGGCGACGATCCAGCGGGCCACCGCGTAGTTCTGCTCGATGGCGACCGGGTAGCGGGCCTCGGGGGAGAGATCGTACTCGGGGAAGACGACCGCGGCCCCCGCGCCCACGGCCAGCTCGCGCACCAGCCGGTCGTGGGTGTGGGCGTTGCCGAACACCCAGCCCGCGCCGTGGATGTAGAGGATCACCGGCAGCACGCCCTCGACGCCCGCCGGGCGGACGACACGGGCCCTGACCTCGCCGGTGGGCCCGCCCGGCACGGTCACCCACTCCTCGTCCACGGCCGGCTTCGCGATGTCGCCCGACTGCACCTCGTCGACGACCTTGCGGCCCTCGACCGGCCCGAGGTCGAAGAGGTACGGCGGGTTCGCGGTCGCCTCGGCGAAGGCCGCGGCGGCGGGTTCGAGGACGGGGCGGGGGGTGGTGGTCTCGGTCATGACGATCTCCTCGCGACGGGTGCGGCGGACAGGTTGGGGCGATGCCGTTCGCCGGATCGGCGGCACACCAAGACAGTAGCGCTCGATTAAGTCGTGCACAACTAATATGCGCACCATTTACTGCCGCCCGATTTCTTCGTACCCGATAGAGTGGAATGGCCCGCGGGTAGGGTGGGAGATCGTCATGCAGAGCACGGGACCGAGGAGCGACACCGTGAGCACAGCCGGCGACATCGTGACCGCTGCCGGGGCGGAATCGACACAGGGGCACACACTGCTCCTGGACGACCAGCTCTGTTTCGCCCTGTACGCCGCCTCTCGCGCGGTGACCGCCCGCTACCGGCCCCTGCTGGACGAGCTGGGGCTGACCTATCCGCAGTACCTGGTCATGCTGGTGCTCTGGGAGCAGGACTCGATCTCCGTGCGGGACCTGGGCACGGCGCTCCAGCTGGAGTCCAGCACCCTCTCCCCGCTCCTGAAGCGCCTGGAGGCCGGTGGCCTGCTGCGCCGCGAGCGCCGTACGGACGACGAGCGCTCCGTCTCCATCCGCCTCACCGACGCCGGCGCCCGGCTGGAGGAGCGGGCCCGGACCGTCCCCGTGGACATCGGCGAGGCCATGGGGCTCTCCCCCGAACAGCACACGATGGCCAAGCAGTTGCTGCGGCTGCTCACGGCCAACGTCAACCGCACGTGACCTGCCGCGGCCCCCGACGGACGAGACGGGCCAGGGCCCTCGACGGACATGACGGGCCGGGGCCCCCGGCGCATACTGTTCGACCGTGATCGAATCGACGCACCGGCCCGAGCTGCGGCTTCCCGACATGCCCCTGCACGATCCGTTCGTGGTCGCCGACGACACGACCCGCACGTACCACCTCTACACGTCCAACGACCCGGCCGTCTCGGGTGTCGACGGGACCGGCACGATGGTCTACCGCAGCACCGACCTGCGGCACTGGACCCGCCCCGTCGTGGTCTTCCGGACGGCCGACCAGCCGGGTATCTGGGCGAGCGACGGCGCCTGGGCACCCGAGGTGCACGCGTGGGACGACCGGTACTACCTGTTCACCACGCTGCACGACGAGAACAGGCCACTGGAGGTGCCGCCGCCCAACCGGTGGGGCACGCCGTTCCGGCTGCCGAACCACATGCGCGGCACGATCACGGCCGTATCCGACTCCCTGTCGGGCCCCTTCACCGTCGTGGACCCCACGCGCCCCACCCCGCCCGAGAACCTCATGACCCTCGACGGCACGCTCTACGTCGACCCGTCCGGGCAGCCCTGGATGGTGTACGCGCACGAGTGGCTGCAGACCGTCGACGGCACCATGGAGGCGATCCGGCTGGCGCCCGACCTGACCCGGACCATCGGGGACCCGGTCTTCCTCTTCAAGGCCTCCGACGCGTCCTGGCTCACCGAGCAGATCCCCGGCGGAGTGCCGCACCAGCTCGCGCCGTACATCACCGACGGCCCCCAGCTGTACCGGACGCCCGACGGCTCCCTGCTGATGCTGTGGTCGACGTACGAGAAGAACATCGCCGGTGCCGACGGCACCATCAGCGGCGGCTACGTACAGACCTACGCCGTCTCCCGGTCGGGCGACCTCACCGGGCCGTGGGACCAACAGCGGCCGCTGGTACGGGAGGACAGCGGCCACGGCATGCTGTTCCGCACGTTCGACGGGCAGTTGATGCTGATCGTCCACCGCCCCTTCGAGAACGCCCGGGGCAAGCTCTACGAAATGGCGTTCGTCGGCAGCGAGTTGCGGGTGCTGCGCAGGCGTGCCGATCTCGACGGCGGCGGCTGACCCGGGACGCGCGACCGCCGCGCATGCCCTCCCCCGAGAGGGGCATGCGCGGCGCGTCGTCACCGTTCGGGGCCCACCCGGCGCGGGTCGGCTCGGGTCGGTCAGGTGCAGGACAGGTAGTTGTAGCCGGCGAGCCGCGTGTTGCCGTCGCCGTCGGGGAAGCTGTAGTTGCCGTCCGCGTTGCGGCTGAGGTTGAAGTCGCGCACGATCCCGTCGTAGCGCAGGTTCGCGGTGTAGCCGTCGGCGGTGCTGCCGGACACGAAGTAGAGCCACTTGTCCATGTGTCCGAAGGTCTCCTGGCCGACCGATCCGTCGACGCCGAGGGCGAAGTACCGCTGGAGGTCCTCGGTCGCGGCCTTGGTCTTCGAGCCGAACTTGCCGTCGACGTCCGCGGCGGAGTCGAGGAAGCCGTCCGCCCAGAGGATCTTCTGCCACAGGCAGGTGGCGTTGGAGTTGGTGTGGGTGTTGGTCGACAGGATGCCCTCGTTGCCCCAGTCGTCGGTGTAGCTGTCGGCACCGTAGACGTAGGCGAGCCCGCTGTACGTCCCGCTCGCGGCGGCCGGCGTGGTCCCGAGCGCGAGGGCGGCGGTGGCCACGACGCCGACGGTGCAGGCGGCCAGCTTGAATCGCGTGCGCAAGCTCATGGGAGTCCTCTCTACGAGCCACCGGACCGGTGCCCGGCGAGCACCGCAGACTCTGGCGACGAGGGAGCCGGCGCGGCAAGGAAAACCACAGGTCACGGGAGAGTGGGATGCCGCCGCCCGCGCCGCCTGGGCGTTTTCCGTGGCTCTGGGACGCCGGTGGGACATCGGTGAGCCACGCACCGAACACACACACGACGAACACAAGATGCGCACGAGGTGAAAATGCTCTAGGGTCCGATCTCCAACTGACCGACTACAGGGGTAACTTGTGACAGCCACCGTCGATCCGGAACGATTCGCGGCGTTCCTGCGGTCGTTGAAGGAGCGGTCGGGCCTGAGTTACGAGGCGCTCGCCCAACGCACCGGCAGCAGCAGATCCTCCCTCCACCGCTACTGCTCGGGTTCGTACGTGCCGCCGGACTACGGCCCTGTGCACCGCTTCGCGTTGATCTGCGGAGCCTCCCCGACCGAATTACGAGAACTCCACCGGCTCTGGGCAGTGGCCGACATGAGCCGGATGCGCGCCGAGGACGAAGGCGAGAGGGACACCGAGGGGGAAGGGAAAGCGGAAGGGGAGGAGAAGGCTCCGGAAGCGGGCCGGCCCGCCGCGGGACCTGACAGGACGGAACCGGCTCCGACGGCCGTCGCGGAACCCGGATCGACGACGGCGGATCCCGAGTCGAAGGCGGCGGCCGATGCCGAGCCTGCGGCGGCCGAGACCGTACTGTCGACGGCCGGGACCGCGGAGACCGCGGCCGAGACCGTTCCTCCGGCGGCCGGGAGCGCGGCGACCGTGGCCGGGACGGTGCCGGCCTCGGCCGGGAGCGCGGGGGCGCGGGCCGAGGCGGCGGCGGTCAGCCCGTGGCGCCGACGTGCGCTGCCGATCCTCGGTCTGTGCTTTCTCCTGCTGGTGGCCGGCGGGACCTGGATCACGCTGGCCACCCGTCAGAAGGCCGCCGCCGAGGACTCGGACGACGGACGGCTGCTGTTCTCCGCCGCGTGCGCGGAACCGGTCGGCATGGGGCAGCACGACGCCTGCGTCAAGGAGGTGCAACGACTGCTCGCCGCGGCCGGCGCGGACATCTCCGTGGACAGTTCCTTCGGGCCGCAGACCCTGCGCCGCGTCACCGCGTTCCAGGTGCTGCACGGCCTCGACCCGGACGGCGTGGTCGGCACCGAGACGAAGCGGGCGCTCTACGACCCGACGGTACGCATACGGAGCTGGTCGCCGAAGAAAGTACGCCAACGCGTCCGGCAGGTCTTCGCGGAGGACCCCGACCACGCGGTCGCCATCGCCGACTGCCAGTCCTTCCTCGACCCTCTCCACATCCTGCCGAACACCAACGGCACCCGGAACTGGGGCGTGTTCCAGATCTCCGACACCCGGCTGCGTGAACTCGGCGGCACCCCGCGCAAGGCCCTGGAACCGGAGTGGAACATCCAGGCGGCCCACCGCCTCTGGAAACGCGCGGGCGACTTCGGTGACTGGCCCTACTGCGAGCGCGCGTACACCGAGTCCTCCTCCGCAAAGCCCTCCTCGGAGCCCTCCGCCTCGGAGTCCTCCTCCTGAACGGAGAAAGCCGTACCGGTCGCACCGGTACGGCTTCGGCCTGCCGTCGCGCGCCGCCTTCCGCCTGCCGCGTCGTCAGTCCGCTCTCTCCCTCGTCGGATGCGTGAGGTTCGCTCCGGTCACCGGGTCGAACACATGAGCCTTGGCCATGTCGACCCGCAGCTCTACCGGTTCGCCCTCGCGGGCACGCGTGGCGGCGTCCAGTCGGGCCACGATGTTGTGGGTGTCGGCGCCGGTGTCGCGCAGCCCCGAGTCCTTGGCGAGTTCCTCGAGTTCGGTGGTCGTCGCGGGCCCGCCCTCCGCCGTGAAGTAGACGTACGCGTCGGAGCCCAGTGACTCCAACACCTCCACGGTGGCGGTGAAGACCGGGCCCGTCCGGTCCTGGTCGTGCGACAGGGCCACGTCCTCGAATGCCTCCGGCCGCAGCCCGACGATGACCTCCCGGGGCGCGTCCTGACGTTCCAGCGACTGCCTCGTACGGTCGTCGAGGGGCAGGTCGCCCAGGGGCGAGCGCAGGGCACCGCCCTCCAGGGTGGCGTTGAGGAAGTTCATCGCCGGGGAGCCGATGAAGCCCGCGACGAAGATGTTGCGCGGCAGGTCGTACAGGTCGGCGGGCGTGCCGATCTGCTGGACCAGTCCCTGTCGCATGACCACGACGCGGTCGCCGAGCGTCATCGCCTCGGTCTGGTCGTGGGTGACGTACACGGTGGTCGTGCCGAGGCGTCGCTGCAGCCGGGAGATCTGAGTGCGCATCTGTACCCGGAGTTTGGCGTCCAGGTTGGACAGTGGCTCGTCCATCAGGAATGCCTTGGGATCACGGACGATGGCCCGCCCCATGGCCACCCGCTGGCGCTGTCCGCCCGAGAGGTTGGCGGGTTTGCGTTCCAGGTGATCGGTGAGGTCGAGGATGCGGGCGGCCTCCGTCACCTTGGCGTCGATGGTGTCCTTGTCCACCTTGGCCAGACGCAGCGGGAAGCCCATGTTCTCCCGGACGTTCATGTGCGGGTAGAGGGCATAGCTCTGGAACACCATGGCGACGTCGCGTTCCTTGGGGGCCAGGTCGTTGACGACTCGGTCGCCGATGCGCAGGGTGCCCTCGGTGATGTCCTCGAGTCCGGCGATCATGTTCAGGGTGGTGGACTTGCCGCATCCCGACGGACCGACCAGGATCACGAACTCGCCGTCGGCGATCTCGATGTCCACGTCCCGCACGGCGACGGCCCCGTCGGGAAAACGTTTGGTGACTCCCTCGAGGATGATCTCGGCCATGGATGGTGCCTCCTTGCCTTCATGCCTTCCGGGTCCGAGTACCGCTGTCCGTGTCCCGGACCGGGGGCCCGTCCGCCGCGGTCTGCCCGTTCACCCCTTGACTGCCCCGGAGGTCAGTCCGGCGACGATCCGCCGCTGGAAGAACAGGACGAAAACGATGATCGGAATGGTGATGACCACAGCGGCGGCGGCGATCGAGCCTGTGGGCTGCTGGAACTGGGAGCTTCCGGTGAAGAACGCGATCGCGGCCGGTACGGTGCGCGCGGACTCGGTGGACGTCAGGGAGATCGCGAACAGGAAGTCGTTCCAGCAGAAGATGAACACGAGAATGGCCGTGGTGAACACGCCCGGCGCGGCCAGCGGCACGATGACCATCCGGAACGCCTGCGCGGGCGTCGCCCCGTCGACCTTGGCGGCCTTCTCCAGATCCCAGGGGATCTCCCGGAAGAACGCCGACAGGGTGTAGATCGCCAGCGGCAGGGAGAAGGTCATGTACGGGATGATCAGCCCGATCCAGGTGTCGAAGATCCCGATGATCCGCTCGATGTTGAACAGCGGTGACACCAGGGAGATCGGCGGGAACATGGCGATCAGCAGGGACATACCGATGAGTACCCGCTTGCCGGGGAAGCGCAGCCGGGCCACCGCGTAGGCCGCCATGGTGCCGAGCGCCACCGCGATCACCGTGGCGATCAGGGCGATTCCGATCGAGTTGATCAGCGCACGGGTGAACTCGGAGGTCTCGAAGATGCCCCGGTAGTTCTCCAGGGTCCAGTCCCTGGGGATGTAGTCGCCGTCCGTGAGGGTGGCGGGGTCCTTGAACGACAGCGCGGCGATCCACCACACCGGGAACAGGGCGTACAGGACCACCACCAGGTTGATGACACCCCATCGGGCGGCATGCGTCTTTCCCGCCTCGGCCATCAGTTCCGCACCTCCGAGCCCGGCGCCGCCGTGCCGAACATCTTGACGAAGGCGAAGGCGATGATCCCGACGCAGATGAAGATCAGAACCGAGATCGCCGACCCGATGCCCAGGTTCAGCGCGGTGAACAGGTTGTCGTACCCGAGGATCGACAGGGACCCGGTCCCCTGGGCGCCCGCGGTCAGGATGTAGATGTTGTCGAAGATCCGGAACGCGTCCAGTGTGCGGAAGAGCAGCGCCACCAGGATCGCCGGTTTCATCAGCGGCAGCATGACCTTGGTGAACCGCTGCCAGGCGGTGGCACCGTCCACCATGGCCGCCTTCAAGGTCTCCTCGGGGACCAGGGCGAGGCCCGCGAGCAGCAGCAGGGCCATGAACGGCGTCGTCTTCCACACCTCGGCGAGGATGATCAGCCAGAGGGCGGGCCACTGTTCGGTCAGCGGAGCCTCTCCGCTGGGCAACAGCTCGGCGAGATACCCGAGTTCCGGGGTCCAGGCGTACTGCCAGGAAAAGGCGGCGACCACGGTGACGATCCCGTACGGGACGAGGACCGCCGTGCGGACGGCGCCGCGCCAGAAGATCGTGCGGTGCATCACCAGGGCGAGTCCCATTCCGAGGACGAGTTCGATCGTCACCGACACGGCGGTGATGAAAAGCGTGACCCAGAAGGCGTCCCACCAGAACGGCGAGGAGAGCACCGCCCCGTAGTTGTCCAGGCCCACGAACTCCGCCCGTCCGGGAAAGCGCAGGTCGTACCGCTGGAGGGAGAGATAGACGGCGTACCCGATGGGGTAGGCGGTCACCGCCGTCATGACGACGACCGCGGGCGCGCAGAGCAGCCAGCCGAGCCGCCGCTCCTGTCTGGCACCCGCCGAGAGCGCCGCCCGGTCCGCCTTCACCCGCCCCTTCTCCGACGCGGGGGGCGTCGGTGCTCCGGCGGGTCGCGCCCGCGTGCTCATGTCCGGCCGCCCGAGGACGACGCCCGCGCGGTGCGGCGCGGGCCGGCGGAGTGGTGCGGTGGGCAGTGGTTCACGGGATCACACCCTCGGATCGCAGGGCATCGTCGATCTGCTCCCCGATGGTGTCGACGGAGCTCTCCGGTTCGATCCCGGACGGCGGCGACAGGGTGTGGGAGACCGCGATCGACACGTTCTGGTAGACGGGAGTGATCGGGCGCACGCTCGCCGACTCCAGGGCGGCCAGCACGTCCTTGGAGAAGGGGTACTCCTTCATGAACGCGGGCTCGTCGTACAGGCCTCGCAAGGTGGGCGGCAGACCGCCCTCGAGCGCGGCGGCGAGCTGGTTCTCCCGGTTGCGCAGGCACAGCGCCGCCTCGAAGGCCAGGTCGGGGTGGCGCGAGTAGGCGCTCACGGCCAGGTCGATGCCGCCGATGGTGGGCCGTGCCGGCCGGCCGGCGTCGACCCGGGGGTACGGCGCCCAGCGGAAGTTCTTGAACAGCTCGGGGTTGTTCGCCTTCATCGACGGATAGACGAACGGGTAGTTGAGCTCGAACGCGGCCGTCCCCGACTCCATGGCGAGGCGGTTCTGGTCCTCCATCTGGTTGGGCAGGGACGGGTCCGCGGCCGGGGACTTCGCCAGATCGCGCATGATTTCGGCGGCGCGCACCGCGGGAGGACCGAGCGAGGGCTCGGTCGCGCTCGCGTTGAGGATGGAGCCGCCCGCACTGTTGATCAGTGTGTTGAACCAGACGGTCAGCCCCTCGTACTGGGCGCCCTGGATCTCCACGAAGTGCGGTTTGCCCTGCCTGGCGAGGGCCTCGGCCATGTCCAGCATCTCGGCCCAGGTCCCGGGTGGGGTGGGCACCAGATCCTTGCGGTACCACAGGAGTTGGGTGTTGGTGTTGTACGGGACGGCGTACAGCTTGCCCTTCCACGTCGAGGTCTGCAGCGGTACGCGCAGGGTGCCCTCCTCGGCCTGCCGCTTCGCCGCCCCCGTCCACTCCCGGATCCAGCGTGCCTCGGCGAACTCCGCCGCCCAGGTGACGTCCAGGCCCAGGATGTCGAGCGAGTCGTCCTCGGCGGCGAGTCTGCGGACGAGCTGCTGGCGCTGACCGTCCGCGGCACGTGGAAGCTTGTGGTAATTGATCCTGTATCGGCCACCCGATGCCTGACTGCACTGGTCGGCCGCCTTCTGGAGCGCACCGGAGTCGTCCGGGAAGTTGTACCAGTCGAGGGTGGGCCTGCCGGAGCCCTCGTCACCGCCACAAGCGGCGAGCGCCGACGCCAGCAACGGCAGTACGGCGAACGCCCGCAGCCATCGCGTCCGTCCGCGGCATCCCTTGCGACCCTTGCGCCCCTTGCGCCCCGAAACGGGCCGACAGCCGTACCTCGCGTGCACGCGCTCCACACCTCGCTTCCGGACGGTGGACGGGACTGGGACCTCGCAGCGTCTCTCTCCCGGGCGAACACTAAAGAGCACATAAGGGAAGATCAAGCACATATGTCCGCGAGTAATCAGCTTGGATCCATCAACTCCGGTCCACAGCTTTGGTCCATCAGCTTTGGCCCCCGGAAACGGCGAAGAGGCCACCTCCGATCCCTCGGAAATGACCTCTGACCTGCTGCTTCACAAGTCGGGACGACAGGATTTGAACCTGCGACCCCTTGACCCCCAGTCAAGTGCGCTACCAAGCTGCGCCACGTCCCGTCGCGCTCGGCACGGTGTTCCGTGTGAACGCGCAGGTAAACCCTACCCTACGGACCCCTGACGCCGAGTTCGGGGCAGGCCCCGCGTCGTCCCGGCGGAGTTCGACAGCGAGGTTCGACGCTCCGGCGACGGCGAGGTAGTGGTCGGGGCCGAGCACCTCGGTCAGTCCTTCGTGCGCTGCGCGGCCCACCGCCAGGGCCCCGCGTGGTCCCCGCTCTCGGACGGGTCCGTCGCATGGTTCAGCATGCATACATCGGCTGGGAACGGCATTGAACGGTCGGCCGGTTTCGTGCGGGGGGGAGTGTCAGCGCGTCGACCTCTGGCCCTACTCCGGCGGCGTAGGTGTGTCGTGGGTGCGGTACATCGCCTGGACGTCCAGTTCGAGTTGGATGGTGGGACCCACGACGGCTATGCCTCGGGCGAGCATGGAGCGCCAGTTCAGGGTGTAGTCCTCGCGGTGGAGTTCGGACTTGGCGAGGGCGGCGCAGCGGAGTTCCTCGCCGTAGCCGCCGTTGACGGTGCCGAGGTAGGTGGTGTCGAGGGCGACGGAGCGGCTGACGCCGTGCATGGTGAGGCTGCCCTGGAGGGTCCACTTGCTGCCGCCGCGGTAGGCGAAGCGCGTGCTGGCGAAGTCGATGTACGGGAAGCGTTCGACGTCGAGGAAGTCCGCTGAACGCAGGTGCGTGTCACGGGTGTTGTTGCCGGTGTTGATGCTGGACGCGTCGATGCGGACGTGGACGCGCGAGCGCGTCATGTCCTGGTCGACCGCGAGACCGCCCTCGAAGCGTTCGAAGCGGCCGTGCACATGGGCCATGCCGACGTGTTTGGCGATGAAGCGGATCGCGGTGTGCGGCGGGTCGAAGAGCCAGGTTCCGGGCGGCGGGAGTTCGAGCGCGCGGGCCGACTGGAGCCACACCCGTTCCCGGGAGACACCGGTGTCCGCGGTGACATCGACCGTCTCCCGGTGCGGTTCCAGCCCCTCGGCCATGATCAGCACGCTGTAGGTGCCCGGCGGCAGAACGGCCGTGAAGAAGCCGTACGGGTCGGTCGCGCCGCGTGCCGCCACGCGGTGGCTGCCCAGTTCCGTCACCGTCACGTCCGCCGCCGCCATGGGCTGGTTCACGGGATCCAGCACCTCACGGAGGACGACACCCGCGCCGTCCGGCACCGGGAACAGGGCGCCCGCAGCGCCTCCGGAGGCATTTCCGCGTCGCCGCCGGAGCAGTCCGAGGGGCATGGTGTTCACCTTTCGAGTCTCTTCGTCGGCCGTCAGTCGTTCGTGCGTCGGGCGTCGGTTGTTCGCGCGTCGGGCGTCGGTTGTTCGTGCGTTGGGCGGGGCGTGGTCAGGACGACGTCTGAGGGCGGTCGCCGGCGTACGCCGCTCTCAGGATCTGCAGGGCTTCCGCCGTGGAGGTCCGGCGTGGGTTGGGGTACGCCTGGCCCGTCACCTGGGCCGCGGCCGTCGCCAAGTCGGCCTCCTTGAGGCCGAGTTCGGCGAGCGACCGGGGGGCTCCGAGGCTGCCGGCGAGGTCCCGGAGGGCTTCGGCGGCGTTGTCGGTGGACAGCGCCCGGGCGAGGGCCGTCATGGCTTCGGGGGCTGCCGGGGCGTTGTGGGCGAGGACGTACGGGAGGACGACTGTGTGGGTCTCGGCGTGCGGGAGGCCGAAGGTACCGCCCAGGACGTGGCAGAGCTTGTGGTGCAGGCCCATCGTGGTCGCGCCGAGCGCGGTGCCGCAGAGCCAGGCGCCGTACAGGGCGCGGCCGCGCGCCTCCAGGTCCCCGGGGTCGGCCGCCACACCGGGCAGCGCGCCCGCCATGGCCCGGGCTCCCTCCTCCGCCGTCAGCGACACCAGCGGCGAGGCGTCCGGCGCGTACAGGGCTTCGGCGGCGTGGGCGAGGGCGTTGATGCCGCTCGTTACGGAGAGGGGCACCGGGAGGGTGAGGGTGAGTTCGGGGTCGTAGACGACACTGCGCGGCAGGACCGACGGGGAGCGGCCGGTGCGTTTGGCGCCGTGCTCGGTCAGGCCCCAGACGGGGGTCATCTCCGAGCCGGAGTAGGTCGACGGGACGGCGATCAGCGGGAGTTCGGTGCGCAGCGCGATCGCCTTGCCCAGTCCGATCGCCGAGCCGCCGCCGACCGCCACACAGCCGTCCGCGCCCGCGGCCCGCGCCGCGCGGACCGCCTCGTCTGCCACCTCCACTGGTACGTGCTGGCGAGCCCGCGGGAACACTCCGGCGCACGCGTCGCCGAGCGCCCGCGCGACCGCCCCCGCAGTCTCGGCGCCCCTCGGTCCGCAGACCACCAACAGGGCGCGCAGACCGAGCCGTTCGGCCTCCCCCGGCACCACCGTCACCGACGCGCCGGGGCGCATCACGACCCGGACCGGCTGGGCCTCGTACACGAATTCCATCGCCGTCACGACCGCTCCGGGTGGCGTTCGGCCGGTGCGTCCGACGTGTTGAGCACGAGGTCGAAGCGAGCGTGGCGGAACGGGTTCGGGATGTCGAACCGCCGTGCCAGCGACGGGTCGTCGGTCTCCGCGAAGTCCTGGACGAGGCTCTCCTTGACCGCGAAGACCGCGTCGGAGTCGAGGTGGTCGCTGCCGGCCACGAAGATGTGCGTGGTGACCGGGGTGTGTCCCTCGGCCGAGACGATGAAGTGGATGTGCGCCGGGCGATAGGAGGGACGGGCCGTCGCCCGGAGGAGGTCGCCGACCGGGCCGTCCGTGGGGATGGGATACGGGCTCGGCACACAGGTGCGGAACCAGAAGCGGCCCTCGCCGTCCGACGTGAACAGTCCGCGGCCGTTGCCCGCCGGCTGGACGTCGGGCTGCTGGACGTCGTAGTAGCCCTCGGCGTTCGCCTGCCAGACGTCGAGGGTCGCGCCGGGCAGCGGGGTGCCGTCCGCGGACAGCACGCGGCCGCTGATCACGCATGGTTCGCCGCCGCCGACCAGGTCGATGTCGGCGCCGAGTTCCCGGACCGGGGACTCGGTCATGTGGAAGGGGCCGAGGACCGTGGACTCCGTCGCGCCGCCGCGCTCGTCGCTGTTGATCGTCTCGACGAGCATCGAGACGCCGAGGACGTCCGACAGGAGGACGAACTCCTGCCGGGTGTCCGTGCAGGCCTGCCCGGTCGCCGTGAGGAAGGCGATCGCCCGCTCCCACTCCGCCGTCGTGGGCTCGGTCTCGCGGACGAAGGCGTGGAGGTGCCGGGTCAGGGCGGTCAGCAGCTCGCGCAGGCGCGGATCGGCCGTGCCGTCGAGGCTGGCGACGACGGCCTCCGTGACGCGGGTGGTGAATTCGGTGGTCATGTCTGAAGGATCCCCCGGTCAGCCGTGCCCGAGAATGCGCCGCACCGCCCCGGTCAACAGCCGTTCGGCGTCCTCCGGGGTCGCGGCCGGCGTCGCGTGACGGAAGGCGACGTAACCGTCCGGCCGTACGAGGAGCGCTCCCCCGTCGGCGACCTCCCTGAGCCGTGCCCAGTCACCGTACGGGTCCTCGTACTCCTGGCCGGGGCCGATGACGACGGTGGCGATCTCCAGGTCCTGGGCCTTTGCGGCCCGGAGCCAGTGGGTGCCGCCGATGCCGGTGAGCAGGGTGAAGCGGCCGCGGCCGACGGTGTCGAGGGTGGAGAGGGTGCGGGTGCCGGAGGTGATCCAGGCGTGCGGGAGCTTGGCTCCGGGGCGGGAGGTCGGCTGGTGGTACAGCTCGGGGTCGCGGGCGAAGCCGGGGTCCGGCGTGCCGTCGGGGACGACCGCCGTGGAACTCTCGGCGGAGTAGCGCTGGTTGAGGTCGACGCCGTGCGCGTTGAACTCGTACACCTTGAACGCGATCGCCTCCCGGAGCCGCGCCCGCTGCTTCTCGGCCGCCTCGGTGTCGTCCTTGCGGGCGGCGATGTTGGCCCACAGCTGGTCGGGGGTCTGCGGGGAGAGCCCGTCGAGCGCCTCGAAGACGGGGGCGGTCTCGCCGATGGACTTGTTGGCGCGGGTGACGATCTGACGGCCGATCGGGGCGCGTTCGGCGGTGTAGGTGTCGAGCAGCGTGGGGGACGCGGTGCCGTCGAGGACGAGCTTGAGCTTCCAGGCCAGGTTGTAGGAGTCCTGGATGGAGGTGTTGGAGCCGAGGCCGTTGGACGGCGGGTGGCGGTGGGTGGCGTCGCCGGCGCAGAAGACCCTTCCATGGGAGTAGGTCTCGGCGTACATCTCGTTGACGGTCCAGGCGGACGACGACTTGACGGTCACCGGGATCTCGTCGTCGCCGACCAGTCTGCGGACGATCGACTCGGCGTACTCGGTGGTCAGGTCGGGGGCGCCCGCGGTGACGTCGTAGCCCCAGACGATCAGCCACTCGTTCCAGGGGCGCACGCACCGCACCAGGCCCGCGCCGATGCCGCCGACGGTGGCGCCGGGGGCCAGTACCCAGTAGAGGGTGGACGGGCGGTGCGCGGTGTACTTCGACAGGTCCATGTCGAAGACGATGTTGATGCTGCCGGCCACACCCATCTGACCGCCCATCGGCAGCCCGGCGTCCTCGGCGACCTGGGAGCGGCCGCCGTCGGCGCCGATGAGGTACTTGGCTCGGATGGTGTACTCGTCGCCGCGCAGCCGGTCCTCGACGGTGACCGTGACACCGTCGTCGTCCTGGACGAAGGACTTGTAGACCGTGCTGAAGCGCAGGTTCGTGCCGCGCGCGACGGCCGCGTCGACGAGGACGGGCTCCATGAGGTGCTGCGGCATGTCGCACATCCGGGTGGGGCTCGCCAGCTCGTGCGCGGCCTGGACGAGCGGGTCGTTGCCCCAGGAGCGGATCCGGCCCAGCTCCTCCCCCGCGAGGCTGGTGCAGAAGGTCGTGTCGCCCATCAGCCGCTGCGGGGTGGCCTTCGCGACGACCTCGTCCTCGACGCCGAGGTCCCGCAGCACCTCCATGGTGCGCTGATTGGTGATGTGGGCCCGGGGGGTGTCGGCGAGACTCGCGTAGCGGGTGACCACGATGTTCGGGACGCCGTACGTGCTCAGGGCGAGCGCGGCCGAGGCGCCCGCCGGGCCACTGCCCACGATCAGGACGTCGGTCACGACATCCGGCTCTGCGACCGGCTCGACGGTGTGCACGGGAGACGCTCCAGGGAATGAGGACAGGCACCGACCGTTCAAGATCATGGACGGTGGCGCGGGAGCGTGGGTGTCTCAATACGAGACAGTGCGTGCGGTGTGCTCGGGGTTGGTTGGTCGGGTTGGTTCGTCGGGTTGGTTGGTCGGGGTGCTTGTTGCTCCTTCAACCATGGCGGGTACGGTGAGTGGGTCGTGACCACCGCAGAGCATCTCCCCGTCGACCCTGCCATGGCGTCGCTGCGCAGGGCCCGTGAGTCGTTCCTCGAAGGCCGCCGGCTGCCGGACGGGGTGCCGGAGGAGATCGTCGCCGCCTGGAAGCGAGCCCGCTTCTTCGGCGTACGGCACGACGCCGTACGGTCGGACGACGAGTGCGGCGGCGTAGTGCCCGACGGCGATGGCCCCGGCGGCGTACTGCCGGACGAGTCGGACCTGTTGGCGGCGGCCCGGCCCGTGCTCGAACGGCTGGCCCCGGCCGTGGGCACCGGGAGAACGGCGCTCCTGCTGACCGACGAGCGGTTGCGCGTGCTGTGGGCGACCGGGCGCGCGCCCGGCGATCCGTACCACGAGGACCTCTCCGAGCAGGTGGTCGGCCACAACAGCGCGGCAGTGGCGCTGCGCACCCGTCGGCGCGCCGAGGTACACGGCCCGGAACACTTCCTCGATCTGTGGCAGGACATGTCCTCGGTCAGCGTGCCCGTGCTCGGGCCGGAGACCGGACGCACCGTGGGCACCGTGACGGTCACCTCCGAGTTGTGCGCCGCGTGCGCCCCGCATCCATGGGCCCCCCTCGCCGAGGCGGCCGCCGGTGCCGTGGAGGCGGAGCTCCTGGCGCGGTCGCGGCCGGCCGAGCGGGTGCTGCTGGACGCGTATCTGCGGGCCGCGCGGGAGCGGGGGCGTGCGGTGGTCGCCCTCGACGGCCGCAACCGGCTGGTGAGCGAGGCCGCGGGCAAGCTGTTGTCGCCGGAGGGGCTGGAGGAGCTGGAGCGGGGAGTGGTCGCGCTGCTGCGGGAGGGGGAGGACAGGGCGGCACCGGCCTGTGGGGGTGAACCGGCGCGGGGCGAAGCCCTGTTCGGGACCGGCGCGGCCTCGGACGCGTGGCGGGTCCGGCTGCCGGAGGACGTCCGGTGTTCCGCGACGGTCACCCCGGTCTCGCACCGTGGGGCGGTCATCGGCGCGGTGGCCTTCCTGGAGCCGCTCCGCGCCGACACCGTCACGCCGGTCGGGCGAGGCGGGCGGGCCGGGCAGGACGACCGGGGTGTCGTGGCGCTGGCCGGGCGCTCGGTGCCGTGGCGGCACGCGGTCGGCCGGGCCACGGAACTGGCCCGGTCACCGGAGCCGTTGCTGCTGGTGGGCGAAAGGGGGACCGGCAAAACGGCGCTCGCCCACGAACTCGCCCCCGAGTCACTGGTCGTCGACGCGGCGGAAGGCGAACTCGGCTCCGTGGTCGAGGCGTTGAAGGAAGGGCACGCGCTCCTCATCCGCCATGTGGAGCGTCTCACGCAGCCCGACACCGCGACGCTCAACTCACTCCTCGAAGCACACCCGGGCGCCCCCCTGCTGGCCACCTACACGCCCGGGGCGCCCCCGGGCCCCTGCATCCAGCGGCTCCTGGACACCCTGGCCGCCCGTTCGGTCGGTCTGCCCGCGTTGCGTGAACGCCCCGAGGACATCAGGGAGTTGCTGACGGCCCTGGCTCCGAAGCCGGCGCCCGGGCAGCCTCCGCTCACCTGGACACTGGACGCCCTGCGCGCCCTGGAACGGCATCCGTGGCCCGGCAACGTCACCGAACTCGTGCATGTCGTCCGGGCGTTGGCCGAGCAGCGGCGTGCGTCGGGGCCGGTCCGCCGGGCCGAACTGCCGGACCACGTCCGTGAGGGCCCGGCGGCCAGGCCGCTCAGCCCCATGGAGCAAGCCGAACGCTCCGCCATCCTGGAGGCCCTGCGCCGCAACGGTGGCAACAAGGCCCGCACGGCGGCGGCCCTCGGCATCGCCCGCGCCACGCTGTACCGGAAGCTGCGGGGTTATCGGAGCTGAGGGTGCGCGCGACGATGCCGCGTGTGCCGGCGCGGGGACACCGACCGCGTCCTCCCGGTCCGGCGCGTGTCCCGCCGTACACCCAGGGGCCTATCTCGTCGCGCGCCTGTCATGTGTCCCGTCGTGTGTCCCGTCGTGTGGCGATCAACGAACGGCCGCACCACCATGGGAATGCTGGTAACCCGCTCGGCAGGAGGTGGTTGGCGATGTGCCGGTGGCTCGCCTACTCGGGAACGCCCATCCTCCTCGATACCATTCTTTACGGGCCGAAGCACTCGCTCATCGACCAGAGTCTGCACTCACGACTGGGCGTGGAGACCACCAACGGTGACGGGTTCGGCGTCGGCTGGTACTCACCGGGTCTGCGGACCCCGGCGATCTACCGCGACATCGGTCCGGCGTGGAGCAACCGCAACCTGCGGGAGATCGCCGACCACGTCGAATCCCCGCTGTTCTTCGCCCACATCCGCGCCTCGACCGGTACGGCGGTGCAGCAGACCAACAGCCACCCGTTCCGGCACGACCGCTGGATGTGGATGCACAACGGGGCGATCGCCGACTTCCATCTGGTCCGGCGGGACCTCTCGCTGGCCGTGGACCCGGAGCTCTTCGCCGGCATCGAGGGGTCCACCGACTCCGAGCTGATGTTCCGCCTGGCGCTGACCTACGGCCTGGAGGAGGACCCTCCGGGTGCCGTCGCGCGCATGGCGGGTCTGGTGGAGCAGGTCGGTCACGAGCACGGGGTGGAGTACCCGCTGCAGATGACGGTGGCCGTCACGGACGGCGAGTCGGTGTGGGCCTTCCGTTACTCCAGCCAGAAGACGTCACGCTCGCTGTTCTACAGCACCCGTGTGGACACGCTGCGCTCGCTCCACCCCGACCTTGCCTTCCTGCGCGAGGTGTCCGACGAGACCCGCCTCATCGTCTCCGAGCCCCTGGGTGATCTGCCCGGCGCCTGGAACGAGGTCCCCGAGAGCAGCTACGGCATGGTCCGGCCCGGCGCGGACCTGCTGCGCCCCTTCGCCCCGCAGCCCCTGGCGGGCAGAACCCGGGTGTGACCGGGTCTCGTGACGGGGTTCAGCCGCAGCGCAGGACGCGTGGCGCGAAGGTGCTCTCGGGTCCGGCGGCCCGGCCGACCGACCATACCGACGCGGCCCGGCACCGGCGCCGACCGCAGCACCAGGACTCCCCCTCCCCCGCCACCGTCGGCTCGTCGTACCCGGTGAACGCCGGACTGTCCCAGCGCAGGAAGTCAGGGCCCGAGACGTGCGGCGGGCTGCTCCCCGGCGGGCCCCACCAGTGGGAACGGGACACCGTGCCCCAGCCCAGCGCACCGGACGTGGTGGGCGTTGCCGGCGCCGCCCGCCTGACCGGGCCGCGCCAGGCGTGGGCTACCGGCTCCGGCGGGTGAGGCGACAGCGGGTGATGCCGCCCCACGGCCGGTGACGTCGCCCCGGCGCAGGTGAGCACGAGACAGTCCATGACCGCACGGAGACCGTTCACGAGACCCCCAGGACGCGACGGTCGCACAAGCTGCTGGGGCTCACCCCACCGTGCACAGACCGCATCCGGCCGAACACAGGACCCGCTGGAGGACCGTCGCCTCCGTCAGGCGGGCGGCGCCGGGGCCTTGCGGGCGAGCAGGTGGACCTCCTGGAACTGCCGCCGGTCGGTGGGCTGCGGCTCGCGCACCAGCCGGGCCGTCTCGGCCAGACCGGACTCGCGCAGCAGCGTGGCGAGATGATCGGGCGACCACCGGTAGGCCGGCGCGACGGCGTGGTCGAAGACCTGCGTCGGGTGGGCCGGGCCGTCGGTCGCCGAGAAGCCGATCAGCAGATGGCCGCCGGGTGCGAGCACCCGGTGGAACTCGTCCAGGATGACGGGGAGTTGGCTCGGCGGAGTGTGGATGACGGACCATCGTGCGAGTACGCCGTCGAGCTCGCCGTCGCGGATGTCCAACGCGGTCATCGAACCCACCTCGAACCGCAGCTCCGGATGGGCCTGCCGAGCCAGCTCGATCATCGTGGGAGAGGCGTCGACCCCGAACGCCTCCAGCCCCGACCCGGCCAGGTGAGCGGTGACATGGCCGGGCCCGCACCCCAGGTCCGCGACCCTGCCGTCCCCGGCCGCGCGGACCACCTCGGCGAAGACACCCAACATCGCGCGGTCCAGCGGGAGATCGCGCAGCGAGTCGTGGAACAGCTGGGCGTAGGTGACGGCGGCGGCGTCGTAGGCCTCGCGGGTGGCACGGAGATCATCGAGACGGGGAGCGTCGCGATGGGGAGCGTCGCGATGGGGAGCGTCGTGTTCGGCCATGCGCGCGACGTTAGCGCCTGTCCTGCCCGACGCACGGGTCGGCTGCCTCTCCCCCACTCGACACAAACCCACACATTGACAGAATGCACACTTATGCCTGTTTAAGGATGGTATGCCGGACACTGGGCAGTAGGAGAGGGGAGGCCGAGCGTGCTGACCGTAGTCCGTGACCAACTGAGCCAGGCCCTGTTCCGCCGTGTCGCCGGACCCGACGGAGCAGCGGTGCGGGCCCGCATACACGACACCCCCGGGCCGCGCTGGTTCGGGCCCGACCGCCCGATCCGCACGGTTCACGGTGACGCCTCGATGTTCATCGGCGGGCTGAGCGCACTGCTGCTGCAGTCCCTCCACCCGCTCGCCATGGCGGCGGTGGCCGGGCACTCCGGCTACCGCGGCGACCCATGGGGCCGGCTGCAGCGCACCAGCACGTTTCTGGCCGTGACCACCTACGGCACCGCCGCGGACGCCCAGCGGGCGGTCGATCGTGTCCGCGGCATCCACGAGCGGATCCGGGGGACCACCACCGAGGGGGTGCCCTACCACGCGGCCGATCCGCGCCTGCTCGGCTGGGTGCACGCCGCCGAGACGGAGAGCTTCCTGCGCGCCCACGAACGCTACGGAGCCCGCCCCCTGGACGCCGTCGGCTACGACGCCTATGTCGCCGACACCGCGCGCGTCGCGGAGGCGCTCGGGGTGACCGACCCTCCGCGTGACCGCCGCGAGCTGTCCGAGCGCCTGTGCGCCTACCGGCCCGAGCTGCGGGCGACGCCGGAGGCCAGGGCCGCCGCCCGCTTCCTGCTGTTCCAGCCTCCCCTGCCCCTCGCGGTACGGCCCTTCTACGGCGCCCTGGCCATGAACGCCGTCGCACTGCTCCCGCACTGGGCCCGCGGCATGCTGTGGCTGCCCCGGGTGCCGGTCGTCGAGAACCTCGCCGTACGCCCCACCGGCCAGGCCGTGACGCGGACCATCCGCTGGGCCATGGCCCCGTCCCGCCCCTCCGGGCGCGCCGGGAAGTGAGGCGCACGTGACGGACCCCTCCGGCTCCGGCTCCGGCTCCGCGCGGGAGCCGCGGCCGCACCACCACCGACTGCGGTCCCGGTGGCACGACTCGGCCGCCGGACGGCTCTGGCGGCACGGCAGCGAACTGGAACTGCTGCACCGGGCCATGGGCTTCTCCGCGTTCGGCCTGGTGACGCTGGTTCCCCTGTTGATCGTCGTGGCGGCGGCGCTGCCCTTCCAGGAGCGGAGCTTCGCCCTGTGGGTGATCGACGCGATGAGCCTGTCCGGGCGCCCGGCCGACGTGGTGCTCGACCTGTTCGCCGCGCCGCGCAAGGTCCTGAGCGCGACCAGCCTGCTCAGTGGGCTGCTCGTCGCGCTGTTCGGCGTCAGCTTCGCCGCGAGTGTGCAGAACGGCTACGAGAGGATCTGGGAGGTGCCCGCCGGCCCTTGGCACCATGCGTGGCGCCGCGTCGTGTGGCTGGCCGCGCTCATGGGATATCTGTTGGCCGAGACGCGGAGCGGGGCGGTACTGCGGGACGGGCTGGCACAGTCGGCCGTACGCGTCGTCCTCGCCCTGTTGTTCGGGGTGCTGTTCTTCTGGTGGGGCCAGCACTTCCTGCTGGGCGAGCGGGTGCCGTGGGGCGCTCTGTTCCCGGGCGCGTTGGCCACGGTGGCGGGCCTGGGCGGCCTGCGCTGGTTCTCGGATCAGGTGTTCTCACCGCTGATCGTGAGCAACGCCGTCACCTACGGGGCGGTCGGCACCGTTCTGATCATCCAGTCCTGGCTCATCGGCGTCGGCTTCGTGGTGTTCGGCGGCGCGCTGCTGGGCCGCCATGTGCACGAGAGGCGGCGTCGGCACGGTCGACACGACGGTCTCTCTCGGTAACGGCCGGTGTTCGAAATAGGCGGGAGATGTGGGGAGTTCGGCGCATGCGGACGCTCCCAGGGCCGGGGCGCCGTTCGGTACTTCGAACGGCCCCGGACCCGGCTTCCTCCAGGTCCGGGGCTCGCCCGGGTCGTCGGCCGTTCAGTCGCAGCAGTCGCAGCAGCACTTGCACGGGTTGCAACAGCCGCCGCCACCGCCGCAGCCGTCACCCGAACCACCGCCGGAACCACCGGAGTCGCCGGAACCGCCGGAACCGCCGGAACCCCCTGAACCACCGGAGGATCCGCCCGAGTTGCCGCTGCCCGAACCTCCGAACCAGCCGTCACCCCCGGAGCTGTTCTGCCCCGAGCCGCCGCCGCGACTGCCCTCGCCGAACTGCCAGGGCTCTCCCTCGTCCGGGCCGCCGTCGTCGTCGTTGCAGGTGCAGCAGCTGAGGCACAGCCCGCACCGGCCGCACAGCTGCCGCCAGCGGCCACAGCGCCGGCACTCCCCTTCCCGTGGCCGGTCCGACGCCATCGCGACGCCCTCCGGAGCCGCGCCCACGAGCGCCCCGACGCCGCAGGCCGTGCCGGTGGTGGTCTCCGAGGGCGGCTCCGTCACCCTTCGGCTTCCCAGCCAGGGCAGCATGCGGGGGCCGCGCGCCTGGTGGCGACGCTGGTGGTGGCGGTGCCGGGGGTCGAAGACACGGTCGACGGCACGCCGCAACTCGTCGCCCAGAAGCGCCTGGGCCAACCGGCCGTCGACGAACTCGGCGTCGGACAGGGCGAGTCGGATCCCGTGGACCGCGTCGTCGCAGAGCCGGCGCACCTCGGCGCGGTCCGCGCCGGTGACGGCGATCGGGTTCCACGCGCCGGACGCCTCGTCGGCGTCGAGGTCCTCCACGGCGTCCAGCAGGTGTGCCAGACGACCGAACAGACGGCCGGCCTCCGCCAGCGGTTGGGCGTTGCCCGGGCGGTCGGCGAGCACCGCGGTGTGCGCGAAGGCGGCGGCGGTCGCCGTCTCCGTGGGCTCCGTGACCGTCAGCAGCGAGCCGCCGGGACCGGTCGACCGCTCGATCTCCGGCTGGCGTTCGACCGCGCCGAGCAGTACCGCGGTGTCGAAGCCGAGCCGTTCGCCGCCGGCGGCGCCCGCGCGGTCCCAGCCGTGGGCGATGCGGCGTGCCGCCAGCGTCACCGGGCGGCGCCCCAACAGGCCGTCGCCGTCGGCCACATGGTCACGTATCTTCGCCGCCGCGAGCACCAACGACACCGTGGCCGCCAGCCGCGCGCCCTCGCCCTGCGCCACGTCCGCCGACCGCATCCCGCGCAGCGGGCACGGACCGGCGCCCCGCCGCCGGTCGCCGGTGCGCTCCGACTGCGCCTCGGTCAGCACCGAGACGATCAGTCCGTCGTAGTTGGTGGCCACCCGCGCGAACTGCCCGTACTCTCCGCGCAGCGCCAGGCACAGCCCGCACAGATGCGCCATCCACTCGGTGCGCATGCCCTCGCCCAGGCGATGACGGCATGGCCTGATGATTCCGAACACCGAAGATCTCCCCCGTAGCCTCTGCCCCCGGCCACCGCCGGACGGACCGGACGTCACCGCAGGTGACGTGATGTGCGGCCGACATCCTAGAGGGTCGATTCGGAAGAATGTCCAGAGAGGCGAGAAGGGGGATGCCCAAGATCGTCAGGAACGATGCGTTCCCCCGGGAGGCCGCGGGGACGTGAGGAGGAGCCCGTCGAGCGCATGGAGTGCGCCCCGGCGGCGCCCCACCCGTGGCCGCCGCCGGACACACCTGGCAGGTGCGGTGAGCAATTGCCAGACGGCATGTCAAAACGTTCATTCGAGCATGTGGACACTCGGGCCGCACAGCAACAGTGCGCCGATGGCAACCCAAACGAGAGCGGGCGCACAACCCAGGGCATGCAAATTTTCCATACTGTCCGACCTTTGCAAGGGCTCTTGCCTTGACCCCACGCTCTGCAGCTACCTGGTGCTGCATCCGCTTCCCGGCCCGGGTTCCCGATGACCCCGTGCCGACCGACAGCACACGGGCTCAGCCCCCCGGGCCGTCGGTCAGGGAGGTGGCCGGCGATCCCGCATGTGAGGAGTGGTCATGAAGAAGGCTTATGAGGCGCCGACGCTCGTCCGACTCGGTACCTTCCGGAAGGAGACGGGGTTCCTGCAGCGCTCCGGCAACGACCGGCTGATCCTGAGCAAGAACTGACGACCGACGGTCCCTGACCCGACGTCATGACTGAACTGCACGAAAGTGCGGGGACGGGCCCCGGCGACGCGCACTTCGCGGTCTTCTCGGACCGTGCGGACGCGGCCGCCGCGGCCCGCTCCTTCGCCCGTCCTGGAAGCCGGACCCTCGCGCATGCGTCGGGCCGGCCCTGGCTGGTCGGCCACTGGCACGACGACGAGGTAGTCGCGGCGAGCGTCGGCGACGCCTCTCTCGCCGTCGTCGGCTGCTGCCCGATCGACGCCGACGAACTACGGCGCCGGGCCGCACACCTGCGCGATCTCGCGGAGCTCGACGCACTGGCCCGATCACTCTCCGGCAGTTTTCACCTCGTCGGCGCCCTCGACGGACGGATCAGGGTGCAGGGCACCGCCTCCGGACTGCGACTCGTCTTCCACGCGGAGATCGACGGCGTCCGCGTGGCCGCCACCCGCGCCGACACTCTGGCCGCCGTCCTGGGCCTGGACCCTGACGTGGAGGAACTGGCCGTCAGGCTGCTCTGGCCGGCCCCGTACCCGCTGTTCGAGACCTCGATGTGGCGTGCGGTCACCGCCGTTCCTCCGCAGGACGCCGTGGTCGTCGCCGCGGACGGCCGCACCGTACGGCACACCCGGTGGTGGACACCGCCGGAGCCGGTCCGGCCGCTCGGCGGAGCGGCGCCCCTGATCCGGACGGCACTGGAGGAGGCCGTCGGCGCGCGCACCCGTCAGGGCGGCCTGCTGAGCTGCGACCTCTCCGGGGGCCTGGACTCCACCTCCCTCTGTTTCCTGGCCGACCGCTCCCCCGCCCGCGTGGTGGCCAGTACCTGGCCGGGACGGGATCCGGCGGACACCGACCTGTCCTGGGCGAAGCGGGCGATGGGGCACCTGCCGGACGTCGAACACGTGGTCTGGGACGCCGACGCCTCGCCTCTGGTCTACGAGGACCTGCTCGACATCGACGACCTCCTCGACGAACCCACCATCGGCGTCATGGACCGCTCCCGGGTGCTGCACCACCTTCCCGGCCTCGCCGCACGCGGCAGCCGGTTGCACCTGACCGGCATCGGCGGCGACCACGTGGCGTGGTGCTCCGAGGCGTACTACCACCGGCTGCTGCGCACCCGTCCGCTGTTCGCACTGCGTCAGTTGCGCGGGTTCCGGGCGCTGTGGCAATGGCCGGCCGGCGGCACACTGCGCGCTCTCGCCGACTCCCGGCCGTACGGGAAGTGGCTCGCCGACGCCGCCGGTGGCCTACGTGGCCCGCTCCCCCCGTCCGTCGCGACGGGTCTCGGCTGGGGCATGGCCCCGCGCCTGTTCGACTGGGTGACCCCAGAGGCCGAGCGGATGGCCCGCCGGGCCCTGCTCGATGCCGCGGCGACGGCCTCCCCGCTGCATCCGGACCGTGGACTGCACACCGACCTGGAACAGATCCGCTCGTGCACCCGCGTCATCCGGCAGTGGGACCGGATGGCGGCTCGAGCCGGCCTGCCGATGGCCTCCCCCTTCCTCGACGACCGCGTCATCGAGGCGTTTCTCGCCGTACGCCCCGGCGAGCGCGTCACGCCCTGGCGCTACAAGCCCGTCCTGAGCGCCGCGATGCGCGGAATCGTGCCCGAGGAGTGCCTGCGACGCAGCAACAAGGCCACGGCCTCCATGGACGCCTCCAACGGACTGCGGGAACACCGCGCCGACCTGCTGGCCCTGTGGGAGGACTCACGGCTGGCGGAGCTGGGCCTGGTGAACGGCGCCGAGCTGCGCCGCCTCGCCCGGCGGCCCGCCTCCCCCGGGCTCTCCGACGCCATCCTCTACTCCACGATCGCCGCGGAGGTGTGGCTGCGCGGCCTCACCCACGGCCGCACCGGTGTTCCGCACCCCTGACCGCACCCATGTCAAACACGTCAGAAAGGTCCTCACATGCCCCTGCGGTTCGGCGACAACGTCTCCACGGCCGAGACCGACTACGGCACCGTACTGTTGGATGAACAGGCCGGTGCCTATTGGGAGTTGAACCCGACGGCCACCTTGGTGGTGCGGACCCTCCTGGACGGCGGCGAGGAGGCGGACGCGGCCGCCGCCCTGGTCCAGGAGTTCGACATCGATCAGGCGCAAGCCCTGCGGGACGTCGAGACGCTCGTACGGGAGCTGCGCGGCTCGGGGCTCGCCTCATGACCACCCCCAGCGCGCTGGAGCGGCCCACCGGTGTGCCCCTGACCCGACGCCTGACCGCCCGCCTCGTCCTGCTCCCCGCCGTCGCCCTCGCCCTGCTGCCGCCCCGCCACATCCGCACCGTGCTCGGCATCCTGCGGCGCGGCTCCACGCCGGCGACCACCGCGCAGGCACAGAACGCACGCGACGCCATGTGCGCCGTCAGCCTGCGCTGTGCCGGGCCGAAGGGGTGCCTGCCGCGCTCCCTGGGAGCGGCACTGCTGTGCCGGCTCGGCGGAACATGGGCGACCTGGTGCACCGGCGTACGGGTCACCCCGCCCTTCACCGCACACGCCTGGATCGAGGCCGAGGGCCGACCCGTCGGCGAGGGGGTCCCGGAGGGCTATTTCGCTCGGCTGGTGGCCGTCGGGCCGGTGCCACGGCCTACTGACCCATGACCGGCGCGACGGCGTCGCACGACAGCCGGGCCGCGGTCACCGATGCCGAAGCCGCGCCCGAACCCGGCAGGTCCACCCTGGCGGCGGTGGCCACGATGTACCGGCTCACCGCCGGGCACCGGAGCGCCGTCGCCGTCGCCAGTGTGCTGACCCTCGTGGGCTCCGCCCTGGGGCTGGCCCAGCCGCTCGTCGCCAAGCAGGTCGTGGACGCGAGCGGCCGCGGACAGCTCATCTGGCCGCTGCTGGTACTCCTGGGCACGCTGTTCGCCGTCGAGGCGGCGGTGGGGGCAGCAGGACGCTTCCTTCTGGAACGGATGGGCGAAGGCGTCGTGCGGCAACTCCGGCACGGGCTGGTGGGCCGGCTGCTCCGGCTGGAGATGAGGGAGTACCACCGCCATCGGGGCGGCGACCTCACCTCCCGGGTGACGGCCGACACCACCTTGCTGCGGGAGGTCGTCTCGCAGGCCCTGGTCGATCTCGTGACGGGAAGCCTGGTCGCCGCCGGGGCGATCGCCCTCATGGCGTGGCTGGACCCTCTGCTGCTGCTCCTGGTCGCCGTCACCGTGGCAGCGGCGGCCGTGGTGGTCGCCTCGCTGCTCACCGGCATCAGGAAGGCGTCCGAACACATGCAGGGCTCGGTCGGCGCCGTCGCCGCCGACATGGAACGCGTCCTGAGCGCCATGCCGATGGTGCGCGTGCACCGCGCGGAGGAGCGCGAAGCGGCCGGCATCGGCGCCCGTGTGGACGCGGCCTACGGCGCGGGAGTGCGCACCGCGAAGCTCGCCTCCGTGATGAGCTCCGCCGTCGAACTCGCCGTCCAGGGATCCTTCCTCATCGTCCTGGTCGTCGGCGGCCTGCGCGTGGGCGGTCAGGCGGGCTCCCTCGGTGACCTCGTCGCGTTCCTGCTGTACGCCTCCTACCTTGTCCTGCCGCTGTCCTCCGTCTTCCGCGCCATGGGCCTCGTCCAACGCGGGATGGGCGCCTACCAGCGCATCGACGAGGTACTCCGCCTCCCGGTGGAGCCCACGGCATCCCAGAACCCGAAGGGCCCGGCGCCCGCACCGCGGCCGACCGGGCCGTCCGGCACCCGCGAACACCCCGTCCTCGCCCTGCGCGACGTCCACTTCGGCTACGACCCGGAGCGCCCGGTCCTGCGCGGCGTCTCGTTCGCCGTCCCGCAGCGCCGGCACGTGGCCCTGGTGGGCCGGTCCGGCGCCGGCAAGAGCACGGTGTTCGCACTGGCCGCGAGGTTCTACGAGCCGGATGCGGGCACTTTGCTCTTCGACGGGCGACCGGCGACCGAACTCACCCGTGGCGCCTGCCGCCAAGGCATCGCCGTGGTCGACCAGAACACCCATGTCGTCCACGGCACCCTGCGCGACAACATCACCTACGCCGTACCCGACGCCACGGAAGCGGAGATCCGTCGCGTCGTCGAACTGGCCCGACTGGAAGAGGTCGTCGAGCGGCTGCCCGGGGGCCTTGCCGCCGTCATCGGTGAACGCGGCGGCACCCTCTCCGGCGGAGAACGTCAACGCGTCGCCCTCGCCCGCGCGTTGCTGGCCGCCCCCGCGCTGCTCCTCCTGGACGAGCCCACCTCCCACCTCGACGCGATCAACGAATCGGCGCTCACCACCGTCATGAAGGACATCGCCCAGGAGTGCGCCCTGCTGGTCATCGCCCACCGTCTGTCCACCGTGCAGCACGCCGACCACATCGTGGTGCTCCAGGACGGCCGCACAGCCGCCGCCGGACGTCACGAGGAACTGCTGGTCAGCAGTGCCCTCTATCGCGAGCTCGCCGCGAGCCAGATGCTCCGGGCGGGCGGGGATGCGGGATCGGCGAGCGCGTGCTGACGGACGGTCGAAGAGTTCCCTCCCCCTCGCATGTCGCGGCACGGACGGGGAAGCCGCCGAGACGGACACCGGCCCGTGGACGGCGCCCGCCTCCTCCGCGCTGTCGGTCAAGGGGTGTGGTCGTAGAGCCCCCTGCCCGTCTTGCGGCCCAGCATGCCGGCCTCGACCAGGCGCCGCAGGAGCGGTGGCGGGGCGTACTGGGGCTCGCGGAACTCCTCGTGGAGGGCCTCCGCGATGGAGGTGACCACGTCGAGCCCAATCAGGTCGGCGAGCCGCAGCGGGCCCATCGGGTGGGAGCACCCCAGCATCATGGCGTCGTCCACCGTCTCCGCCGACGCGTGGCCCGCCTCCACCATGCGTACCGCGGCCAGGAGGTACGGAATGAGCAGGGCGTTGACCGTGAAGCCGGCGCGGTCCGGGGACCGGATGACGCGCTTGCCGAGCGTGTCCCTCACGAATTCCTCGGCCCGTACCGCGGTCTTCTCCCGGGTGAGGAGCGTGGGGACCAGCTCGACCAGCGGCAGGGCGGGCACCGGGTTGAAGAAGTGGACCCCCAGCACCCGGCCACCGTCGGCGGTGGCCCGGGCCAGTCTGAGGACCGAGAGGGAGGAGGTGTTGGAGGCGAGGATGGTCTCGGGGTCCTGGAGCACCTGGTCCAGCCTGGCGAACAGGTCGCGCTTGGCCTGCTCGTCCTCGCTGATCGACTCGATGACCAACTGCCGGTCGGCCAGATCCACCAGGTCACTGGTGTACGACAACCGGGCCAGGGCGTTCTCGTGGTCCCGGTCGGTGATCCGGCCCTTGCCCAGCGCCCGGTCGAGCGAGCCGGTGAGCCGCGCCCTGCCCCTGGCGAGAGACGCGGGCGAGGACGCCGCGACCACGACGTCGACTCCGGCGAGGGCGCAGACGTGGGCGATGCCCGAGCCCATGACGCCGCAGCCCACGACTGCGACCTTCTGGATGGCGTTCATCGCCCGGTCCCCCCTCGTCCGGCGACGACCGGCTCCGGCACGGGGGTCGCCGGAGCGGCGTCGCGCAGCAGGTTCAGCCGCTCCTCGCCCACGCGGTCCCGCAGGGCCTGGTCGGTCACCCCGAGACCGGGCCGGGGCGCAAGACACAGGACGCCGACCTTGCCGGTGTGCCGGTTGGTCTGGACGAGCCGGGCGGCCTCCGCCACCTCGGCGAGCGGGTGGACGGCGGAGAGCACCGGTACGAGGTGTCCGAGGCGGAACAGCCGGTTGCACTCGGCCTGTTCCTGGAGGTTCGCGGCGTGGCTGCCCACGATCCGTTTGAGGTGCATCCACAAGTACCGGTTGTCGAAGCGGTGTTGATAGCCGGTGCTGGATCCGCAGGTGACCACGGTGCCGCCGCGGCGGACGACGAAGACCGAGATGGCGAACGTGGCCCTGCCTATGTAGTCGAACACGACGTGCGGGTCCTCGCCGGTCTCGGCGCGGATGATCCTGCCGAGGCGTTTGCCGGCCTCTATGCTCGCGTCCGGGTCGTCGGCGAGATCGCCGTCCAGGCCGATGTCGGCGCGGTTGATGACGACGTCGCAGCCGAGCGCCCGCGCCCGTCGACTTTTCTCCTCCGTGCTGACGACCCCGACGGCGATGCCTCCGGCGTTCTTCACCAACTGGACGGCGTAGGCGCCGAGTCCGCCGGTGGCGCCCCAGATCAGCACGATGTCGCCCTGTTTGATCCGGGCGCCCCGGTCGCTGACGAGCATCCGGTAGGAGGTGGCCGCGCACAGCATCGTCGAGGCGGCTTCCTCCCAGGTGAGGTGGGCCGGCTTGGGGAGCAGTTGGCTGGCCCGCACCACCGCGTAGTGGGCCAGTCCGCCGAAGTTCGTCTCGAAACCCCAGATGCGCTGCTCGGCACCGAGCATGCCGTCGGCGTGGGTGGCGGGTTCCTGGTCGTCCACCTGGACGCAGCTGACGACGACGTGCTCGCCCACCTGCCAGCGCCGTACCCCGGCACCCGTCCGGACGATGACCCCGGCGGCGTCCGATCCGACGACGTGCTGGGGCAGGTCGTGCCTGGCGGCGGATCCGCCCTGGCGGCCCAGTCTGCGCAGGAAGGTGAAGGTCGGCACGGGTTCGAAGGTCGCCGACCAGACGGTGTTGTAGTTGATGGAGCTGGCCATCACGGCGATCAGCACTTCGTCCACGGCCAGTTCGGGCATGGGTACGGGACCGACCCGGAGGGTGCGGCGTACGTCCCGGTCGGCGGCGTCGCCGAACACGTCCACGTCCTCGGCGCGCAGATGCGCGGCGGTGTACTCGGTGGGCAGGGGTTCCTTCGCCAGCCGGTCGGGGGGCGCGCCGGCAAGCACCGCTTCGGTCAAGGGGTCCATGGGGGCTCCTCAATTGTCGTCACTGGGCGGTCCGCGGGCGGGCGCGGACGGCCCGAGGGGGGCGGCAGCGCGGAGGGGGCGGCTGCGGGAGGTTGTGGGAGGGGGACGGCGAAGGGCTGGGGAGGGGGGAGGACGGCGAAAGACCGGGGAGGGGGACGGCGAGGGGCTGGGGAGAGGGGACGGCGGCGGTGTGTGGGAGGACGGGCCGGGCGGCGGTCCGCGGGCGCCCGGGGTTCACCCGGACGCGGCCCGGGCCGCCAGGACCGGGGGCAGCCGTACCCGTAGTTCGCCGACCAGCCGGCGGCCGACCAGGTCGACGCCGGTCCGCTCCGCCTCGGCGAGGGCCTCGACGAGTCCGGCGCGGTCGTCGTCCGTCCAGTTCACGGTCGGCGGGCGCAGTATGTACGTGCCTTCCGGTTCCCCCGTCCGGCCCGGGCGAACGCTCCGGAGGAGGGTGTGCAGATACCACCGGAGCAGGCAGCGCAGTGTCTCCACCCGGTGCTCCGGACCCTCCTCGGCGTCGGCGCGTTCACGGGCGTACGCGCGCACCAGGGCGTCGAGGTGGTAGCGGAAGTGGTCGTGCTCGCGCAGCAGGTGTGCGTCGACCAGCACGTCGAGCACGTCCTCGGCGTTCTCCTGGGAGCAGCCCAGCAGCACCGCCGCGGTCTCGCCGCGGACGTACGGCATGTTGCCCGCGCCGAGTCTGCGGAACGCCGCCGCGAGATCGATGCCGTGCACGGACCGGCCGCGCAGGGCGGCGTATCCCGCGTCGAGTCCGGTGCGGACCGACAGGTCGCCGATGTGCAGCTCGTCGAGCAGGCGCCGCTGTTCGAGCAGGCGGTGGGCCAGGGCTCCGAGGCTGCGGCGGGGCCGTGAGCGCAGCCGGGTGCCGACGATGCGCAGGGCCAGCGGCACACCGGCGCACGCTTCGACGAGCCGGTGTGCGGCGGCGCGTTCGGCGGCCATGCGGGAACGGCCGACGAATCGTTCCAGCAGTTGCAGCGAGGCTTCCTCGTCGAGCGCGTCCAGGGTGACGTCGTGGACCCCTTCGAGGTCAGCGAGCCGGTGGCGGCTGGTGACGATCACCCGGCTACCGCCGCTGCCGGGGATGAGGGGGCGGACCTGGGCGGTGCTCACGGCGTCGTCGAGCACGATGAGCATGCGGCGGTCGGCGACCAGGGACCGGAAGAGGGAGGCGCGGTTGACCATCGTTCTCGGCACCGCGACATCGGGCACCCCGAGGCCGACGAGTAACCGGGTGAGGACCTCGGCGGGTTGCGCGGGGTTCCCCGTGCTGCCCTCCAGGTCCGCGTAGACCTGTCCGTCGGCGAAGTCACCGCGGACGGAGTGGGCCGCGTGCAGTGCCAGCGCGGTCTTGCCGATGCCGGCGGCACCGTTGATCACGACCGCGGTGGCCGGGCCCGCGGCGGGCGCCTTGCCGCGCAGCAGCTGTCCCAGCGCGGCGGTCTCCCGGCCCCGGGCAGTGAAGTCCGTGACGCCCTGGGGCAGTTGGGCGGGAGTCGGCCAGCCGGGCCAGGGTCGGCCGGTGCCGCCGTGTGCCTCGGGGCGCTCCTCGAAGGCGCCCCGTTGCCGCGGCGGCTCGTCCTCGGCGCACAGGATGCGCCGCTGGACGGCCCGTAGTTCGGAGCCGGGCTCGGTGCCGAGCTGGTCGATGAGCGCGGCGCGGGTCCGCTGGAACAGGTCGAGGGCCTCCGGCTGCTGGCCCGAGCGGAACAGCGCCAGCATGAGACGGCCGATGAGCCCCTCGTGGAGCGGGTGTTCCCGCACCATCTGCCACAGCTCGGGCAGGATCTCGGCATGGCGTTGCAGTTCGAGGTCGAGGTCCACGCACCAGATGCGGGTCTGCAGATGGAGCCGCTGCAGATGAGAGACCTCCATGTCCTGAAGGGTGCGCGAGGGTACGTCCATCAGCGGGTCGTGCCGCCACAGGGCGAGCGCTTTGCGGAGTTCCTCGGCGGCTTCCGCGGTGCGGCCCGCCTGGACGAGGGCGTCGGCGGTCTTCCGGTGGGCGGTGAACCGTCCGAGGTCGGTCTCGTCCTCCTCCAGTTCGATCAGATAGCCGGGCGCTCGGGTGGTGATCCGCGCCCTCCCGGCCATGCCCAGGACCTGACGCAACCTCATGACATAGGTGCGGATCGTGGCGACGGCGCTGGGCGGCGGGGTGCCGTCCCAGACAAAGCTCGCGATGTTGTCCACCGGGACCACTCGGTTCGCGTTGAGCACGAGGGCGGCGAGAATCACCCGCTGCCTCGCGGCGGGCACTCTCAACTCGTTCCCGCCCGACCGGATGACCAGGGGACCTAGCAACAAGAACTCCATAACTGCCTCACCCCTACGAAAACATGATGCGATTCCGTCGATCGCGAGGTCCCCCGTGGCACGCTGGGCGCGCACCACGCGACGCGACAGTGGGTGGAACCCTTTCCGCAGCCGTCACCCGTGTACGGCTGGCCGAGCGGGCAGGACGATCGCGGTGACGGACAGGCCGTCCCGCACCAGCCAGCGGCCGGAGAGTTCCGTGAGCATGCGTGGACCGGGCACCAGCAGCCGGGCGTCGAAGACACCCGACGCGTGTCCCGGGCCGACTTCCCGGGGACGGAAATCGACGACGGCCTCGTCGAAGTCCAGTTCGCGGCCCGTGAGTGGGTACCAGACCTTGAAGACGGCTTCCTTGGCGCCGAACAGCAGCCGGTCCCACCACACTTCGGCACCACTGCCCTGCCCTGCGATCCAGGAGCGTTCCTCGGGCCGGGCCACGACGTCGAGGACCCCCTCCGGCAGGGGCTGGTGGGGCTCGGCGTCGATCCCCAGGGCGAGGGCGTCGGACGCCCGGGCGAGGGCGGCGGCACGGTAGCCGGCGCAGTGCGTCATGCTTCCGACCAGCCCGTCCGGCCACCGCGGCGCCCCGCGGTGGCCGGGGACGACGGGGGCCGGTTCCATGCCGAGTTGGGTGAAGGCCCTGCGGGCGCAGGCCCGTACGGTGGTGTACTCGCGGCGGCGTTTGTCGACGGCGTCGCCGAGTGCCGCTTCCTCCTCGGGGAACAGGCGGGTGTCGGGCAGGTCCTCCCGGGCCCAGGCGGAGGCCACCGTGGCGGGCAGCAACTGGTCGATCACGCGGTCACCGCCGGAAGGATCTGGCGCAGGACGCCTCGGGGCATGCCGCGTTGCCGGTGCTCGCGGGGGTAGCCGACCGAGACCTCCTCGAAGCGGACTCCGTCGTGCCAGGTGGTGCGGGGGATGTGCAGATGGCCGTAGACCACGACCTTGGCGTCGAACCGCACATGCCACTTGGCGGTCTGTTCGGTTCCGCACCACTGGGCGAACTCCGGGTGGTACAGGACCCTTGTCGGATCCCGTACCAGGGGAAAGTGGTTGACCAGTACGGTCGGCAGCTCGGGGTCGCGCTCGGCGAGCCGGCGCTCGGTCTCCACCAGCCGGGCGTGGCACCACGCCTCGCGGCTCGGGTAGGGGTCGGGGTGCAGGAGCATCTCGTCGGTGCACACCACACCGGCCTCGTACGCCTGGGCGAGCGCCTGCTCCTTGGTCGCGGCGGTGGGAGTGCGGAAGCTGTAGTCGTAGAGGACGAAGAGGGGTGCGACGGTGACGGGGCCGCCCGGTCCGTCCCACACGGGATAGGGGTCCTCCGGGGTGAGGACGCCGAGCCCGCGGCAGATGTCCACGAGGTGGCGGTAGCGTTCCTCCCCGCGTAACTGGACAGGGTCGCTGGGAGGGGTCCAGAGTTCGTGATTCCCCGGCGCCCAGATAACAGTGTCGAATCGTTCTCGCAGCAGGGTCAGCGCCCACGTGAAGTCCTCGGTAATCTCACCGACGTCGCCGGCCACGATGAGCCAGTCGTCGTCGGACTGGGGACGCATGCCGGCCACGATGTGCCGGTTCTCCGGATAGGCCACATGAAGATCACTTGTTGCCATGAGCCTGCCTGATACCCGTCCGGAAGATCTCATGCAGCACTTTCTACCGGCTGCTGCCCGCGCCGAGGCAGCGGATCTGGGGTGGCTGGGAGGATCTCTGGGGGTTCTAGGGGGTGGCTAGGGGTGGCCGCCACCGATTCGGGCTGCCTAACCTCCGTTACGTTGCCGCCAGGCACATGACCTACCAGGGCGAAGGACGGACGATGGATCGAAGCGCCGAGGAACCGGACCTGTGGCTCCGGTGCTTCGTGGCCGCCCCCCGGGCCCGGACACGACTCGTCTGTTTCCCGCACGCCGGCGGATCGGCGAGTGCCTACCACGCCATGGCGAACGCGCTGCCGCCCACGGCGGAGGTGCTGGCCGTGCAGTACCCGGGCCGTCAGGACCGGCGGTCCGAGAAGTGCGTCGACAACGTTCCGGAGCTGGTCGACCGGCTGGTGGCGGTCCTGACCGCATCGACCGACGACCGTCCGCTGGCGCTGTTCGGGCACAGCATGGGCGCCACCCTCGCCTACGAGGTGGCGCGCCGACTGGAGCGGGAGGGCGGGGCGAACAGCCCGGTCACCGTGTTTCTCTCCGGGCGCCGGGCGCCGCGCTTCGAACGCAGTGAGTACATCCACCAGCGCGACGACCAGGGAATTCTGCGGGAGTTGGAGCTGCTGGGCGGATCTGGCGCCGTGGCACTGGCCGACCCGGAGATCCTCCAGATGGTCATGCCCGCCATACGCGGCGACTATCGCGCGGCGGAGACCTACGTCCATGTGCCGGGACCGCCACTGCGCTGCCCGGTGGTGGCGCTGACGGGGGACGCCGACCCGCGTGCGGCCGTGGCGGAGGTCGAGGCGTGGCGCGAGTACACGGAGGGGCCGTTCGACACGCAGGTGTTCAAGGGCGGTCACTTCTTTCTCAATGATCACCCGGACGCGGTGCACGGCACCGTCCGCGATCGCCTGAGCTCGCTCCCGGTCTTCGGCGCGGGCACTCATTAGGCAGACTCGGAGGAAGCTCGATGCCCCCAGCCGCCCTCAGTGAACTGCTCCGCACCGTCGACCGGCTGGCGCACTGCGTCGGCTCACTGCGGTCCTCCGGATTCGGCGAGCCTCCCGCGCTCACCAGGCTGGCCGACGATGTGGAACGGCTGCGCGTCCGTGTCCGCGCACTCGTCGGTGAACCGGCCGACGCCGTGTCGACCCGCCCGCCGGCCGGAGAAGCCGACGCTGTCTCGGTCCGCCCGCCGGCCGGAGAACGAGCCACCATTCCCGTGTCCGACATTCCCTACGACGCCAGGCTGTGGCACGGCGCCGACGACGAGGGCGTGGGCGGCCACGGCCGCCAGGTTTCCCCCACCCCCGGGCCCGCCGCCGGGCTCTGACCGCGCGGAACGACGCCGAGGCGGGTCCGTACCCCCGAGCACGCACGGCTCGTCGTCCGGCGCTCCCCCACCGCCTGGCGTGCCGCTCCCCCACCGCCTGGCGTGCCGCTCACACCGACTCCCACCGGGACGGAGATCCCCCCATGGCTGAGCAGCTCGGCATGACGCCACAGCTTCTCGAGTACGTCAGGCAGACCTCGCTGCGCGAGGACGACATCCTGCTGGAACTGCGCGAAGCGACCGCCGGGCTGCCCGGCGGCGTCGCCCTTCAAGTACCTGCGGAGGAAGGGCAGTTGCTCGCGCTGCTGGTCCGGCTCACCCGGGCGGCCGCCGTCCTGGAGATCGGCACCTTCACCGGCTACAGCACCCTGTGCATGGCCCGCGCCCTGCCGGCCGACGGGCGACTGGTGACGTGCGACATCACCGATCGCTGGCCCTCGATCGGCGCGGAGTTCTGGAAGCGGGCCGGGGTGGACGGTCTGATCGACCTCCGGGTGGGCGACGCGGCGGAGACCCTGGAGAAGCTGCTCGCCGACGAGGGCCCGGGCGTCTTCGACCTGGCGTTCATCGACGCGGACAAGGCGAACTACCCGCGCTACTACGAGCTGTCCCTGGAACTGCTCGCACCCGGTGGCCTCGTCGTCGTGGACAACACGCTCTTCTTCGGCCGGGTCACCGATCCGCAGTTCACGGACGCCGACACCGCGGGCATCCGTGAACTCAACGCCCGCCTGCGCGCGGACGAGCGGGTGGACCTGAGCATGCTCACCATGGCCGACGGCATCACGCTCGCCCGGCGCAAGGACGCCTGAGGGCCACGAGATGCCTGGTGTGTCGTGGTTGCCGGCTTCCGCTGTCCGGCGATATTCGGACGCTATCCGTCCCGCCTAGGCTCGGCCCGGCCGGGACTGCTCGATGGCCGGCGAGCTGTCAGCTCATCGACGGGCGAGGACCACTGGCAGCAGCGGTACCTGACGCCGACCCCGGCCTGACGCCCGTCCGGCGGAGTGACGGACTCGAGGAGAACGATGCGGATCGTCCTGCTGACCATTGGTTCGCGCGGTGACGTGCAGCCGTTCGTGGTGCTCGGTGCCGAGCTGAAGGCTCGCGGGCACGAGGTGGTGCTGGCAGCCGGGGCGGAGTTCAGGAGCTTGGCCGACCGGACCGGTCTCGGCTTCCGGGCTCTCGAAGCGCTGCCCGCCGGCTACGCCGAGTCGGTGCTGCGCGATCCGAAGGTGCGGGCCGCCTTGCGGCGTGGGCCGTCGATGTACCGGATGGCCATGGCGGCGCCACGGCTGACCGGTGCCCAGCAGCAGGCTCTGATCGACGAGATGGTGGCCGCCGGCGAGGGCGCGGACATGGTCGTCAACACCACGCTGACCCGGATCGGCGCGCTGGCCCGGCCGGACGTGCCGTGGTGTTCGGTCGCGTCCTGGCCGGTGACCGAGACGGCCGCGTGGCCCGCGCTGGGCGCGCCGGAGCTGTCACTGGGCGGCGGTTACAACCGGTTCACCCACCGGGCCATGGGCGCGCTGGAGTGGCTGGTGTACCGGCCCAGCGTGAACCGCGGCCGGACCGCCGTCGGGCTGCCGCGACTCGGGCTCCGCTCGCCCTTCCGTGACGACGGGATCACCCGGCCGCTGCTGTACCAGTTCAGCCCGCACGTGGTCGCGCCGCCCGCAGACTGGCCGGAGCACTGTCACCTCACCGGGTACTGGTCGGACAACACGCGTTGGGACAATCCGGCGGAGGTGACCGAGTTCGTCGAAGGCGGCGATCCACCGCTGGTGGCCACCTTCGGCAGCGCCTGGGCGGTGGACGGTCCCGGCCTGCTCGCGGCGAGCGGGGCGGCAGCGGCGGCGACCGGACACCGGCTGGTGGTCGTCGGCGGCCCGGACGGCCCGCTGCCCGCCGGCGTCGAGGCGATCCGGACCGAAAGCGCCGACTTCGTCTGGCTGCTGCCCCGCGCCGCCGCCGTACTGCACCACGGCGGCCAGGGCACCACCGCGGCCGTGGTGTCCGCCGGCGTGCCACAGGTCGTCGTACCTTGCTATGCGGACCAGCCGGTGTGGGCGAGCCGGATGGCCGCGCTGGGCGTCGCACCGCCGCCGGTGCCGTTCTCCCGGTTGACCGGCGACCGGCTGGCCGCCGCCGTGCGCACCGCCCTCGACGATCCGGCGATCGCCACTCGGGTGGCGGCGCTGGCGGCGGCGGTACGCACTGATCGAGGCGTGGCCGCCGCCGCGGACGTCATCGAGAAGCACGCCGTCACCCGGCGCTGACGGCTTCCGGTGGCAGTCCTTCCCCAGCCGTAACTGGAGGAACCTTGACCGCTCTCCTGGCTTCGGCAGGGGGATCCGACCCTCGCGAGTCGCGCTTTCCGCTTACGAAGGAGTCCGAATGACCGCGTCCCCGGTCACCCCCGGTGGTCTTCTTCGGACCCGCGACCCGTCGGCGGCGCTGCGTGTCGTCCGATCGGCACTGTCCACCCAGGGCACCGTGACGGCCACACCGGACTTCCGGTCCTGGTTCGCCGAACGGCTGGCCGTGGCCAGGACCACCACGGTCGCCGGTATCGACTTCGCCGACCTGGTCGGCTGGCGTTTCACCGACGACACCGGCAACCTGGTGCACGACAGCGGAAAGTTCTTCGCCATCGAGGGCCTGTCGGTGGCCGCCGCTCACGGCCCGGTGGCGAGCTGGTCGCAGCCGATCATCAATCAGCCGGAGACCGGCGTGCTGGGCATCCTGGTCAAGGAGTTCGACGGGGTGCTGCACTGCCTGATGCAGGCCAAGATGGAGCCGGGCAACTGCAACGTGGTGCAACTGTCCCCGACCGTGCAGGCCACGCAGAGCAACTACACCGCGGTACACCGCGGCCGCCGGGTGCCCTATGTGGACATGTTCCTGTCCGCGCCACCGCAGTCGGTGCTCGCCGACGTGCTGCAGTCCGAGCAAGGCTCGTGGTTCTACCGCAAACGCAACCGCAACATCGTCGTGGAGACCACCGCGGACGTCGAGGTGCTGCCCGGCTTCTGCTGGCTGTCACTGGGCCAGGTGCACGCGCTGCTCGCCGAGGACCACCTGGTCAACATGAACACGCGCACGGTGCTGTCCTGCCTGTCCTTCTCCGGACCGAACCTCGTGGGCGAGCTGGGCTGTGGCGCGTCCGGGTTCCGGGCGGCCCTCGTGCGGTCGCTCGGAACGGAGTGGGGCGCACTCCACACCGACGGCGAGATCCTGAGCTGGATCACCGACCTGCGGTCCCGCCGCGAGGTCGAGGCCACCCCGATCCCGCTGTGCGAGGTGCGCGGCTGGCGCCGGCAGCCCGACCGGATCACTCACGACAGGGGCGTCTTCTTCGACGTGCGCGCGGTCGCGGTGGACGGCGGGGACCGCGAGATCGACAGCTGGACGCAGCCGGTCGTCGCCCCGCACGGGCTCGGCGTCGTGGCGTTCCTGGTCGCCCGGTTCGCCGGGGTGTTGCACATACTGGTCGGCGTCCAGGCGGAGCCGGGGCTCCTGGACTTCGTCGAGCTGGCGCCGACGGTGCAGTGCACACCGGACAGCTACGAGCACCTGCCGACCGAGGCCAGACCACCCTTCCTGGACGACGTGCTGGCCGCGCCGGCCGACCGGATCCGGTTCGACACCGAGCTCTCCGAGGAGGGAGGCCGGTTCTTCCACGCCCGCACCCGGCACATGATCGTCGAGGTCGACCCGGTGGTGGCGTACGGTGCCGGCCCGGCCCGGCACCGGTGGATGACCATGGCCCAGATCGTCGGGTTGATAGGGCACAGCCACTACGTGAACGTGCAGGCCCGCAGTCTGGTGGCGTGCCTGCACAGCCTCGTGGCTCGCCTCGACGACGACAGTCCGGTCGCGCAGGGTGGGGGTGCCTGATGGTCCGGCCTCTCGCGGAACCCGCCCCCGGAGCGGACTTCGACCCGGCGGCGACGGTGCGGATCGGTGTGCTGGGGGCGGCATCCATCGCGTGGCGGCGCATGCTGCCTGCTCTGGCCGGTACGGCCGGGGTGTCGGTCGCGGCCATCGCGAGCCGGGATCGGTCCAGGGCCGCGGCGTTCACCGAGCGGTTCGGTGGCGAGCCGGTCGAAGGGTACGCGGCGCTGTTGGAGCGCGCCGACATCGACGCCGTCTACGTCCCGCTGCCGAACTCCCTCCATCACGAGTGGGCTGCGGCCGCGCTCGCGGCCGGAAAGCACGTCCTGGCGGAGAAACCGCTGACGACGTGCGCAGCCGACACCGCTGATCTGGTGCGCCTGGCCGAAGTGAACAACCTCGTGCTGCGGGAGAACTTCACGTTCCTGCACCACCCGGTGCACGCCGTCGTGCGGAACCTGGTGACCGCCGGTCGAATCGGCGAGCCTCGGCACTTCACCAGCTCGTTCTGCTTCCCGCCGCTTCCCGCCGCCGACGTGCGTTACCGGCCCGAACTGGGCGGCGGGGCGTTGCTGGACGTCGGTGTCTACCCGATCCGGGCGGCACAAATGTTGTTCGGCAACGAGATCGAGGTCGCCGGCGCGGTGCTGCACATGGATCCGGTGACCGGAGTCGACGTGTCCGGCAGCGTGCTGCTCACGACCGGCGACGTGATCGTGACGGCCGAGTTCGGCTTCCGGCACAGCTACGGTTCCCGCTACCGGCTGTGGGGCTCGTCCGCCCAGCTGCTGCTGGAGCGCGCGTTCACCCCACCCGCGACCCACCAGCCTGTGCTGCGCATCGATGAACAGGACCATGCCGAGGAGATCGTGACGCCGGCCGCCGACCAGTTCGCCCGATCGGCTGCTGCTTTCACCGCCGAGGTCCGAGCCCGCCGAGCCGGCGTGCCGAACTCGGCAGCGGCGTCCAACGCCGACACCCTGTGCACCGCCGAACTCCTTGACGCCATCAGGGCATCCGCCCGCGTCGTCACCGTGTCCGGAGGACACTGATGCTCGTCATAGGCCGGGGCTTCATCGCAAGCCACCTCAGCACGATCGCCGACCGGCACCCGCACGCCGTGGTGGTGGCTGCCGGTGTGTCCAGCGTACGGGTGACCGATCAGGCGGAGTTCGCCAGGGAGCGGGCGCTCATGGCCGAGGTGACGCAGCGCTGCCTGCGAGAGAACCTGACCGTGGTGGTGCTGTCGACCGCGTCGCACGCCATGTACGGCTCGACCGACCACATCGTGGAGGAACGGGAACCCGTCTCGCCGAGTTCGCCCTACGGGCGACACAAACTCGGGCTGGAGCGGCAGGTGGCGGACTCGGGCGCGAACTGGCTCGTGCTGCGGCTGGCGCACGTCGTCGGCGCACGACAGCGGCCGCACCAACTGCTGCCCGCGTTCGTCGAGCAGGTGCGCTCGGGAACCGTCCGACTGTACCGGGACACCTACCGAGATCTGGTCGACGTGCGCGATGTCGTGTCCATCGTGGACGGTCTGCTGGCGGCCGGCGTGCACGGCGAGGTGGTGCACGTCGCCTCTGGCACACCGGTTCCGGTGGCCGCGATCGCCGCCGGGGTGCGGGCTCGGATGGGCCTGCCGGCCCGGCTCGAGGTCGTCGACGCCCCGCCGGTACGTACGACGGTCTCCACCGCCCGGTTGCGGGCCCTGCTGCCGACCGCCGTCCTGCCGGGCGGCGCCGGTCACCTCGATCGGCTGCTCGACCGGTACGTGGCCGACTACGCCGGCTGAGCTCGCCCCCAGGCGGTGATTCCCGCCAGCCGGAAGTCGATGGATTCGATCGCATCGGTGCCGCCTTCATGGCCACCCTGCCGGCCACGGACGCCACCGGGAGCCCTGGGCCTGCGGTATCAACTTCCGCTTCCGTACAACGAATTGTCGTCCTGACCGGGCGCGTCCGGTCCAGCCGTCGGCGATATTCATCCGCTATCCGTCCCGCCTAGGCTGCTGACGAACTCTCAGGGCCCGCGTCCACTCGGTGTCGTGGTCCGGCAGGGGCCGCCGCCTGACGGCAGGCGGTTTGTCACGTCAACGACTCATTGGGGTGGTCACGATGTTGGTGCTCGGGTTGAGCGGAAACTTCTCCGCGCGGGACTCGGATCTCGTCCCCCTCATGCCGGACCAGTTGTTCCACGACTCGGCTGCGTGTCTGGTGCGGGACGGCGAGGTGATCGCCGCTGTCGAGGAGGAACGGTTCAACCGGATCAAGAAGACCACCAAGTTCCCGGTCAACGCGATCCGCGCGTGCCTGGATGTGGCGGGGGTGACGGTCGACCAGCTCGACGGCGTGGCGTACTACTTCCCTGAGGACTTCGTCGACACCACGCTCAACTTCTTCTACACCGTCCACCCGAAGGTGCCCACGGTGTACTGCCGCCAGCTGATCAAGCAGTGGTTCGCCGAGGAGTTCGACTGGGATCTCGACGACGACAAGCTCGTCTTCACCCCGCACCACGACGCGCACGCGATAGCGGCGGTGGCCCGGTCCGGGATACCGGAGTCGCTGGTGCTGGTCCTGGACGGCCGCGGCGAGGAGAACTCCGGCACCGTCTACCGGTCGGGCGGGGGACAGTTGGAGAAGCTGGCCGACTACCCGGTCTTCAAGTCACTGGGCATGCTCTACCTCAACGCCACCCAGCTACTCGGCTACGGCTTCGGCGACGAGTACAAGGTGATGGGCCTCGCACCCTACGGCGACCCGGCGACCTTCCGCGACGCCGTCAGCTCGCTGTACCTGCTGGGCGACAAGGGCGACTACAACCTGCTGCCGAACATGACGGTGCCCGACCTGGTCGGCCCGTCGATGCTCGCGCGGGGCATCACGCCGCGCCGCAAGGGCGAGCCGTTCACCCAGCAGCACAAGGACTTCGCCGCCGCGACCCAGGAGGCGCTGGAGAAGATCGTGCTGCACGTGCTGACGCACTGGGCCGAGTCGACCGGCCTGTCCCGGCTGTGTTTCGGCGGCGGCGTGGCCCACAATTCCACCCTGAACGGCAACATCCTGCGCTCCGGGCTGTTCCGCGAGGTGTTCGTGCACCCGGCGTCGCACGACGCCGGCGCGAGCGAGGGTGCCGCTTTCCTCGCGGCCGACCAGCTGGGCGGTGCGGCCCGGCCGGTCCGCCGGTCCCGCACCGCGAGCTCGGGCCCCGCGCTGGGCACCGAGGCGGAGGTCCGCGACCGCCTGGGCGAGTGGGGTGCGGTGCTCGACTTCGAGCGGCACGAGGACATCGTGCCGGTCGCGGCCGGACTGCTGGCCGACGGTGCGGTCCTGGGCTGGGCGCAAGGACGTTCGGAGTTCGGCCCGCGGGCGCTGGGCAACCGGAGCATCATCGCGGACGCCCGGCCGGCGGAGAACCAGACCAGGATCAACGCGATGGTGAAGCAGCGGGAGAGCTACCGGCCGTTCGCGCCCGTGGTCACCGCCGAGGCCGCCGCCGACTACTTCGACCTGCCCGCCACCGAGGCGAACTACGACTTCATGTCCTACGTGGTTCCCGTCCGCGAGGAGCGCCGGCCGGAACTGGGCGCGGTCACCCACATCGACGGCACCGCGCGAGTGCAGGTCGTCGACCCGGTCGCGAACGAACGGTTCCACCGGCTCGTCGCGGCCTTCGGCGAGCGCACCGGGACACCGGTGCTGCTCAACACGTCCTTCAACAACAACGCAGAGCCGATCGTGCAGACCATCGACGACGTGGTGACGTGCTTCCTGACCACCGATCTGGACTACCTGGTGGTCGAGGACTTCCTGGTGAGCCGGCGTTCGGCGGACCCATCGGCCGACCTGGACGCACTCGTTCCCCGGTTGCGGCCGGTGACCAGGCTGGCGCGCCGACTCGGCACCGGGGCCGCCGCAGCCGGTCCCGCCTGGCACGAGATCTCCCTGGACTACGCCGGAGCTCCGGTGACCAAGGTGTCGGAGCAGCTGTTCACGCTGCTCAGCGTCGTGGACGGCGTCCGCACCGTCGGCGAGCTGGCGAAGGAGGCCGGTGTCGTCCCCGACGAGGTGCGTGCCGAGCTGTACGAAATCTGGCAGCAGCGGTATCTGACGCTGACCCCGGCCTGACGCCCGGCCGGCGGAGTGACGGACTCGAGGAGAACGATGCGGATCGTCCTGCTGACCATTGGTTCGCGCGGTGACGTGCAGCCGTTCGTGGCGCTCGGCGTCGAGCTGAAGGCTCGCGGGCACGAGGTGGTGCCGGCAGCCGGGGCGGAGTGCAGGGGCTCGGCCGACCGGGCCGGTTCAGGCTCGCGAAGCGCTGCCCGCCGGCTTCGCCGAGTCGGCGCTGCGCGATCCGACGGTGCGGGCCGCGCTGCGGCGTGAGCCGTGGATCCGAGCGGGCGCGCGCACCGGGATACGTGCCGCCGTGGCACAGCTGTCCCACTCGCAGGGTGAGCTGCGGAGGCAGGTCGACCAGGGGCCCGGCACGGTCCGTTCCCTGAACGCCAACACCTTCGACCTCCAGCACGGCATCCGGGACAACTGCGGCGCGCAGGGCGAGCAGTGGTACGAGGCGTTGGAGGAACGGATCGAGCAGGCACGCGAGGAACGCCGCGCGATCGTCGCTCCTCGTAGCCCGGAGACGGTGCGGCTCCCGTACCGTCGTGGACGCCCTCGGCCGGCAGGGCATGGTGCGGGACCACCGAGGAAGGTCAGCGGCGTCCCGTGGGGTGCCGTGAAGGTTCGGGAGGGCCAGTCGTCCCAGCCCGGAGGGCGTGGGTGACGATGTCCGGACAGGCACGGTCTCGCTCGGTTTCGGTTCTCATGGGTCTTCGACAAGCACGTGATCACCGGCGCCGTGCCTGTTCTGCTTCCCGGGGAACATCCCTGTCCGGGCCGGGACATGACGTCACGTCATGTACGAGACCGGCGAACCGGACCGATCCCGAGCATGCGATGCCCCTGCTAGAAGTCCCCCGCGCTGGTCGTCGGCCCCGCTCCCCCAAGACGCGCACGAGAACGGCTTGGGACGGGCCCCCGACGATGCCCAGACACCGATCACGAGGGAGCGTGGAGCGCATGAAGGGGATCATTCTGGCGGGCGGCAACGGCACCCGCCTGCAGCCCCTCACGTTCGCGGGTTCCAAACAACTCGCGCCGGTCTACGACAAGCCGATGATCTACTACCCGCTCTCCATGCTCATGCTGGCGGGCATCCGGGACATCCTCATCATCACGCGTCCTGCCGACCTCCCCGCCTTCCAGGCGCTTCTGGGCGACGGCCGGCAGCTGGGGCTGTCCCTCGACTATGCCACGCAGGACAAGCCGCGCGGCATCGCCGACGCCTTCCTCGTGGGCGAGAACCACATCCGCGGCGAGCAGTGCGCGCTGGTCCTCGGCGACAACCTCTTCCACGGCGCCAACCTGCCCGCCATGCTGCGGCGTACCGCGCTCAAGATGGGTGGCTGTGTGCTGTTCGGCCACGAGGTGGCCGACCCGGAGCGGTTCGGAGTCGCCGAGATCAACGCGCAGGGCGAACTCCTCTCCATCGAGGAGAAGCCCCTCAATCCTCGCTCGAAGCTCGCCATCCCGGGGATGTACTTCTTCGACGCCCAGGTCACGGACATCGCCAGAGACCTGGAGCCGTCCCCCCGGGGCGAGCTGGAGATCACCGACCTGCTGCGCGTCTACCTGAAGATGGGCACCGCCGAACTGGTGTGGCTCGGCAGGGGCGTCACGTGGCTGGACACCGGCACTCATGAATCCCTGCTCGAAGCCGGCACTTTCGTGAGGGACACGCAGCGCAGGCAGGGCACCCGCCTCGCCTGCATCGAGGAGATCGCCATGCACATGGGATACATCGACCCGGACGACTGCCAAGCGCTGGGTGCGAGCATGGGCAATTCGCCCTACGGCGAGTACATCATGGAGCGGGCGCGCCTGTGCAAGGCGGGCGTGCTGCCTCCGCTTCCTTCGGAGGCGCTGTGAATCTGCTGGTCACCGGCGCCGCCGGTTTCATCGGCTCCGCTTATGTACGGATGCTGCTCGCGGGCGACACCGCACAGCGCAGCGGGGTGTCGCAGGTCACGGTGCTCGACAGCCTGACCTACGCCGGGAGCCTGGACAATCTCGATCTCGGCGATCCCCGGCTGACGTTCGTCCGGGGCGACATCTGCGACGCCCCCCTCGTCGACAAGCTGATGCAACAGGCCGACCAGGTGGTGCACTTCGCCGCCGAGTCCCATGTGGACCGCTCGATCGCCTCCGCCGACGCCTTCGTGCGCACCAACGTCACGGGCACCCAGACCCTGCTGGACGCCGCGCTGCGACACGGCGTCGACCGCTTCGTGCACGTGTCCACGGACGAGGTCTACGGCTCGGTGGAGAGCGGCTCCCGCACCGAGCGGGACCCCCTCGACCCCAACTCCCCCTACGCCGCCTCCAAGGCGGCCTCGGACCTTCTGGCCCTGTCGTACCACCGCACCCACGGCCTCGACGTGCGGGTCACCCGGTGCAGCAACAACTACGGGCCACGGCAGTTCCCCGAGAAGATCATCCCGCTGTTCCTCACGACGCTGCTCGACGGTGGTGACGTCCCGCTGTACGGCGACGGTCTCAACCGGCGCGACTGGCTGCACGTCGAGGACCACTGCGCGGCCATCGAGCTGGTCCGGGCCGGCGGTGTCGCGGGCCGTGTCTACAACATCAGCGGCGGTATCGAGCTGAGCAACCGGGAACTGACCGCGCGGCTGCTCGCGGCAGTCGGCGCGACCTGGGCGCGCGTACGGCAGGTACCGGACCGCAAGGGCCACGACAGGCGCTATGCGATCGACTGCACCAGGTTGCGGACCGAGTTGGGCTACCGTCCGCGGCACGACTTCGAGTCCGGGCTGGCCGAGACCTTCGCCTGGTATCGCGACAACCGGGACTGGTGGGAGCCCCTCAAGCGCCGGCAGCCTGCCTGAGAGCGTCGCGTGGCCGGCGCGCGATCTCCGGCGAGGTACTCATCCAGGTCTACGGCACGAGCGAGACGGGCGCGATCCGCATGCTGCGGACAGCGGGAGCTGTCACACAGCCCCGTCAGCGGAGCTGCCGCGGATCTTGTGCCGGCGAGCTTGAGACACAGTGCGGCGGGCATCTGGCCTTGTCCGAACTGCCGGTATGCCTCAACGGTCGTGCCCGCTCTGGAGCAGTTCCTCGGCTCGGCGGCCGGGCTGTCGCCGGCCACTGTCGCCCGGTTGACGAAGCAGTGGACCGATGACCACGCTGCTTTCCAGGCCCGTGACCTCCGGCTCCCGGCCTCCTCGTCGAACGCCCCAAGGCGGCAGCGTGAGCAGCATCGTGGCCCAGACCATCAGCACCGCACGGCTGGACTTGCTGCCGCTTCACGTCGAACATGCCGCAGAGATGGCCGCCGTGCTGTCCGATCCCGCCCTGCACGCCTTCACCGGCGGCACACCGGACACTCCGCAGGCCCTGCGCTCGCGCTACCAGCGCATGACCGCAGGCTCTCCCGACCCGGCTGTCTCCTGGCTGAACTGGGTGATCCGGCTCCGCAGCGTGGCCTGTTTGACGGGCACGGTCCAGGCGACGATCAGCCCTTCCGGACACGGCCCCATCGCCGAGATCGCCTGGGTGGTGGGCACCCCGTGGCAGGGAAGAGGCATCGCCACCGAAGCAGCCCGAGAACTCGTCGACTGGCTCAGCCTGCAGCAGATGCAGACGGTTATCGCCCATATCCACCCCGCACATCAGGCATCCGCTGCCGTCGCCACCGCCGCAGGACTCACGCCCACCGGCAAATGGCACGAAGGCGAGATTCGATGGCGCCGCAGCATCAGGCGATGACTTCACCGATCCACAGGTCTTGACTACTACTCCCAACCCCTCCCGTAAACGCACCGGTGTTGCACGAAGCGGGACGCCATCCCGGACAGACCGCAGTGTCCCGCGGTGACGTTCCGCACCGAACCACGGACACCTGGTGGCTTGTGGCGTGGGCGTTTCGTGTGAGACGTGGATCACGGTGATGAGGAAATCCCGTTGTTCTGGGCGGGCGTCTGGAGGGTGTGGGTTCCGTGGGAGCAGTGCTGCACCAGGTGCGGTGAAGCTCCTGTTGTGAAAGCCGAGAGAAGGCAGAGGAAGTTGAACATGGTTGACATGCGGAGGCGGGACGTGAGGCGGGCAGACAGCGCACAGGCCGTCAGCCGGGCTTCGGCTGGGGGGCTGCTCTCGCGCCGTTTGAGGGCTGGGGTGCTGGCGCTGGGTCTGTCCGCCGGTTTGGCTTTCATGAGTGCCGCTCCCGCATCTGCTGCGCGCTCCATCGGCACGGACTTCCTGCGCAACTGGGCAACCGGGCTGTGTCTGGACAGCAGTGACGGCGGGGAGAGCGGCCGGGGCTTCGTCTACACGAACCCCTGTACGCAGGGGAATGACTACCAGACCTGGAGCGTGGAGTTCCAGGGCCACGACACCTACGACCAGGTCAAGATCCGGAACAAGGCGACCGGGCTGTGCCTGTCCAGGACCTTCGGTCTGTCCACGCTGTCCTGCGGCGACCCGAACACCGAATGGGACGGTGTCGGATCGGACTGGAGCAGGGTCGAGCTCAGGGCACCCGCAGCCGGCCAGTGCCTGGACAGCGACAGCAACGGGAGCGCGTACGTTCTGGGCTGCAATGGCGGCGGTAACCAGAAGTGGAAGCTGGGCTACTGACCCAGAGGGCTGCTGACGTTGTGGTAGGGCTGTCCGGCCGGGGCGGGCAGCCCTTCTCACCGTCGCCGTCGCCGACAGCCCTCGCCAGGAGCCGGGGCCGCCGCCAGCTGACAAGCCCCAGGAGCCCGTGCCCGGCGGCGGCGAAGTGCGCCCGGACCTGCGTGGCGACGGGCGGGGCACGCCGAGCGGCCCCCGGCGCCCCACCTCGTCGCCCTGGTCCGGGCCAGTGCGCGCGTCAGTCAACTCGTTGAGCGTCCCGAGCTCAGTGCAGCCTGAGCTACCTCACCTGATCCACAACTCTTGACGATGACTCCGACTTTTGTGGACCCCGAGCATCCGGGTGCGGATCGCCGCGGGTACTTCGGTCGCGAGGGTGAACAGCACAGGGGACCGGTCCTGTTCGGGCCGGACTCCGATTCGGTGCAGACGCCTGCCGATCTGACTGTCCGTGAGAGGGAGCCCCGGGTGGCCGCCCGGGAACAACCAGGGCACGTCGTCGGGGTTGCCGATCTTGGCTTTGCCGCGGCGGGTCGCGATGAGTTCGCGAACCAGGCTGGCCGGCGGTGCCGGGAGGACGACCGGCGAGGCGCCGAACGTGATGGAGGCGGTGTCGTCGTCGAGGAGGCGCCGGGCGTCGGCCCAGCGTTTCTCTCTGTCGATGGCGCCCCGGGGGCCGGTCCAGCGGACGGTGTCGTAGGTAAGTCCGTGAGCATGCCGGTGCTGTACCGACCAGCGCACGAAGTGGCCAGTCTCGTCGCGGTAGCTGACCGTGGCATCGGCCATCCCCCGTTCCAGGTCCGGCTGGGTGCACGTCCCCAGCGTGAGCCCTTCTCGGTTGAGTCAGGTCAGGAAGTTGCCGGCTGCGGTGACGTGGCAGCGAACGTTCAGATCCTGGAGTCGAGTCGTATGGTCTTCGCCGAGGCGTCGTCGGAGTCGGCGCATGTGGTGCCAGACCGCGTAGCCGTGCAGGATCCGGCGCTCGGCAAGGGCGTGAGCGAGGCTCGTGACCAGCTCGGTGAGTTCCCGCAGCGGATCGCCGTCGGTGTCAGGGCAGTTCTGACAACGTGGCTCGCCGTCGCGGTCCCGGATGACGACGCGTCGTTCTTCGCTCGGCGGGCAGATGATGTGGGGACGGTCGGGTGGCCGGTGCGTTCTCGGCGTGCCGGCCACACCCACGTCGTACGAGGCCTCGGCGGGCCCCCGGACGAGGTGGTCCGGGAGCCCGCCGTGCGCTGTCTTCGGCAGGGGACCCTCAGGCCGGGGCCACGACCGAGGTGTCCGCGGCGGGTCGCGCCGTCAGGTCGGGGGCGATCAGCCGGACGGTCGTGGAGGGGGGCCGGGGTGCGGCGACGAGATGCAGCCGCTCGACCTCCGCTGTCTCCTGCTCCTCCGCTCCCTCCGCTGCCCGTGCCGACGCGGTCCGCACGGCGTCGCGGCAGGCGCAGGGCTCCTCGTCGAAGCCCGCGAACCGGTAGGCGACCTCCATCATGCGGTTGCGGTCCGTCCGCCGGAAGTCGGCCACGAGATGGACCCCGGCCGCGGCGGCCTGGTCCACGAGCCAGTTCAGGATGACCGATCCGGCACCGAAGGACACCACGCGGCAGGAGGTGGCGAGCAGCTTCAGGTGCCAGACGGCCGGGTGCTTCTCGACCAGCGTGACGCCGACGGCCCCGTGCGGTCCGAACCGGTCGGTGAGGGTGGTGACCAGGACCTCGTGGCCGGGGTCCGCCGACAGCTCGCGCAGCGTCCGGTCGGAGTAGTGCACTCCGGTGGCGTTCATCTGGCTGGTGCGCAGGGTGAGTTCCTCGACCCGGGTGATCTCCTCCTCGGTGGCCCGTCCGATGCGCATGACCAGGTCGAGGGAGCGCAGGAACTCCTCGTCGGGGCCCTCGTAGGCGGACCGTTCGGTCTCCCTGCGGAAACCTGCCTGGTACATCTCGCGCCGGCGCCGGGAGTCCACCGTGCTCACGGCGGGGCTGAACTCGGGCAGGCCGGTGAGGGCGGACGCCTCCTCGGCCGGGTAGCAGCGGACGTCCGGGAGGTGGTAGGCGACCTCGGCCCGTTCGGCGGGCTGGTCGTCGATGAAGGCGATGGTCCGGTGGGCGAAGTTCAGTCCCTCGGCGATCCGCCGGACCGCCTCCGACTTGGGTCCCCAGCCGATCTCGGGCAGCACGAAGTACTCGGCGACGCCCAGCTCTTCGAGACGTGCCCAGGCCAGGTCGTGGTCGTTGCGGCTGCAGACGGACTGCAGGACGCCCCGCGCATCGAGTTCGACGATCGTCGCCCGTATCGCGTCGGGCAGCCGTACCTCCGCGTCCTCCAGCAGCGTGCCCTGCCAGAGGGTGTTGTCCAGGTCCCAGACCAGGCACTTCACGAGGGCCGGCGCGTCGGCGCCGGTCTTGTCGCTCATGTCGGCTCCACACTTGTCAACGCGTGCTGGGCGAGCAGGAGTTCGCACATCTCGTTGCTGCCCTCGATGATCTCCATGAGTTTGGCGTCCCGGTAGGCGCGGGCCACCGGATGGCCGTCCTGGGCTCCCGCCGACGCCATGACCTGCACGGCGGACGCGGCCCCGCGGGCGGCGTGGCCGGCGCTGACGTGCTTGGCGAGGATGGTGGCGACCACCATGTCGGGGGACCCGTTGTCCCAGCGGTGGCTGGCGTGTTCGCAGGCGCGGGAGGCGACCTGTTCCGCGACGAAGAGGTCGGCCAGGTGCTTGGCGACGAGCTGGTGACGGGCCAGCGGCTGCCCGAACTGTTCGCGGGACGCGGCGTGCCGGGTCGTCGCGGCCAGGCAGGCGCGCAGGATGCCGACGCATCCCCAGGCGACCGACATCCGCCCGTAGGCCAGGGCGGTGGTGACGAGCAGCGGCAGGGACAGGCCCTCGCCGCCCAGCACGCTGTCGGCGGGGAGGCGTACGGAGTCGAGGCGGACCTCGGCGTGTCCGGCGGCGCGGCAGCCCAGGGGGTCGGCCACCCGCCGTACGTCCACGCCCGGGGCCCGGGCGGGCACGACCACGGCGGCGGCGCCGTCGCCCATCCGTCCGAAGACGATGAGCAGGTCTGCGTAGTGGGCGGCCGTCATCCACACCTTGTGGCCGTCGACCACGACGCTGTCGCCGTCGACGGTGATCCGGGTGTCGATGCCCGACAGATCGCTGCCGGCCTGGCTCTCGCTGAAGCCGACGGCGGCCAGTTCGCCCGAGGTGAGGCGGGGCAGCAGCGCGCGGCGCTGTGCCTCGTCGCCGAGCCGTTCGACGGTCCAGGCGGCCATGCCCTGGGAGGTCATGACGCTGCGCAGGGAGCTGCACAGGCTGCCGACGTGGGCGGTGAACTCGCCGCTGGTGCGGCTGTCCCAGCCGAGGCCGCCGTACTCGGTGGGCACGCCGGTGCACAACTGCCCGGCGGCGCCGAGCTTTCTCAGCAGTTCGACGGGGAGCAGGCCCGAGCGGTCCCAGTCACCGGCCCGGTCACCGACCAGGCCGGTGACCGAGGCCGTCGCCTCGGCGAGGGGCTCACTCACCGCCGTCCCCGGCTGCCGCGCGCAGACGGCGGACCAGTGCCGCCATTCCCGTGACGGTACGGAAGTTGTCCAGCCGCAGGTCGGCGCCCCGGATCGCGATGCCGTAGGACTTCTCCAGGTGGACGACGAGTTCCATGGCGAACAGGGACGAGAGCCCGCCGGCCGCGAAGAGGTCGGTGTCCTCTTCCCAGACGGTCTTGGTGCGTACGTGCAGGAAGTCGAGGAGTTCCTTCTCCACGGTGCCCTCGGATGGCATGGTCATGACTTTCATCCCTCGTATTCGTAGAAACCACGGCCGGACTTCCGGCCGATGTCGCCCGCCCGCACCTTCTCCAGCAGCAGCTCGCACGGACGGCAGCCGCTGTCACCGGTGCGCTCGTACAGCACGTTCAGCGAGTCGACGAGGTTGTCGATGCCGATGAGGTCCGCGGTGCGCAGCGGACCCGTGGCGTGCCCCAGGCAGCCCTGCATCAGGGCGTCGACGTCCTCGGCGGTCGCGGTCCCCTCCTGCACCACCCGGGCCGCGTCGTTGATCATCGGGTGCAGGACCCGGCTGGTCACGAAGCCGGGGGCGTCCCGGACCACGACGGGCTGCCGGCGCAGGGTGGTGAGCAGGGCCCGTACGGAGTCCATGGCGGCCTCGCCGGTGCGGGCGCCGCGGATGACCTCGACCGTGCGGATCAGATAGGACGGGTTCATGAAATGCGTGCCGACGAGTTCCGCCGGACGCACGGCGGCCGAGGCCAGTTCGTCAATGGGAATGGACGATGTGTTGGACACCAGGACAGTACCAGGGGAAACGACCGCGGAAACCTCCGCGATCACTTTCTCCTTGATTTCCGCAATTTCCGTGACGGCCTCGATGACCGCGGTCGATCCGGCCGCTTCCGACAGCGATTCACCGATGACGAGCGACCCGGCGGGAAGGTCGTCCGGCAGCGCGCCCATCAGCCGCGCGAGCCGCAGTTCGTGGGCGATGCGGGCCTCCGCATCCGCACGTTTGGCCTGGTCGACGTCGATGAGCGTCACCGGCACACCGTGTCCGACCGCCAGCGTGGTGATGCCGACACCCATGACGCCGGCGCCGAGCACGGTGAGACGGGGCTTTTCACCCGGGGCATCGGAATCGTTTTTCAACATATCACTCCACTTTTCTTCGGCAGGTTCTTCAGGGTTCCGGAAGTGAATTACGAAATGACCGAATCGAGCCATTCCGTGACGGCGTCGACCGTTGTCCGCAGGTGCTGTTCCATCATCGACCAGTGATTTCCCGGAACGTCCAGGACGGAATGCGCGGACGGCCATGACGCCCGCCAGTCGATGTCGCTGTCCGGTGCCGGCTCCGCCAAGGGGCTCGATGCGCGGACCAGCAGCACGGGCGCCTCGACGGGGGGCGGCACCCAGTCGTCCAGGAGCTGGAAGTAGCGGCCCATGGCGGTCAGCCGGGTGCCGTCCATCGGGGCGGCCCGGTCCTCGCGCTCGAACATGCCGCTGACCAGGACGTCGTCGAACTGGGTCATCGCCTCGTCCCCGGACAGATAGGTGTCCAGCAGCACCACGGCGGCCGGGCCGGCCCCGAGCGCTTCCAGGCGAGCGGCGGCGGCGTGGGCGAGGGTGCCGCCCGACGAGGAGCCGAGCAGCACCTTCGGCCGGTCACCGAGGCGCCGCAGGAGGACCTCGGTCTGGAAGTCCAGCAGGGAGGACATGTCGGCGGGCAGTGGCTCGTCGGGGGCGAAGCCGGGCGCGTCCAGCGCGCTGACCCCGTAGCGGCCCTCGAAGGCGGACGCGAACCGGCTGTACTGATGGGCTCCGCCGAGCGCCACCACCGAGGCGAAGCAGACCAGTTCGGGCGCGTCGTCGCGGACGTGCAGCCGCAGCAGCTCCGGACGCCGTCCGGTCGAGCTCAGCAGCTCGGGGCCGGACCCGAAGTCGGGGCGGAGCTTCGCGGCCTGCTGGAGGATCTGGATGCCCTCGTGGATCCGGCCCACCTCGCACGCCTGCCGGAACAGGGCGCTGACCGGGTCGTGCGGCGGTTCACCGGCCTGTCGCCCGGCTCCGGGAGCGGCGCTGCGGGTCAGTTCCGCCCGCAGGTGCTCGGCCAGCCGGGCGGGGGTTCCCGAGTCGAGTACGGCGGTGGGGCGCAGCCGCAGGTCGAGCGCGGCGGCGAGGCGGTTGCGCAACTCGACGGCGGTCAGCGAGTCGAACCCGCTCTCCAGGAAGGCGTCTCCCTCGGACAGCGCGTCCGGGTCGGCGTGGCCGAGCACCTCGGCCGCCTGGGTCCGCACCAGCCGCAGCAGGATCTCGCCCTGTTCGGCCTCCGGCGCGGCGGCCAGCCGGGGCCGCAGCGACGCGTCGGCCTCCGGGCCGCGCCGGCGTACGGCGGGGGTCCGGACCAGCGACCGCAGCAGGTGGGGCACCGGGCCTCCGGGCCGGGCCCGCAGGTCGAGGCCCACCGGGACGAGGACGGGGTCGTCGCCCGCCAGTGCGGCGTCGAACAGGGCCAGGCCCTCCTCGGTGGGCAGGGCGCGCACCCCGCTCCGGGCCATCCGCCGCAGGTCCGTGTCGCCGAGGCCGTCGGTGAGACCGGTGCGCTCCTCCCACAGGCCCCAGGCCAGGGAGGTGCCGGGCAGCCCCGCCCGGTGGCGGGCGGCGGCCAGGGCGTCGGTGAAGGCGTTGGCGGCGGCGTAGGCGGACTGGCCCGGACTGCCGAAGACACCGGCGGAGGAGGAGAACAGGACGAACGCCGTCAGATCCTGGTCCCGGGTCAGCTCGTGCAGGTTCCAGGCGCCGTCCGCCTTGGGGCGCAGGACGGCCGACAGCCGCTCGGGGGTGAGAGCCTCCAGCAGCCCGTCGTCCAGCACGCCGGCCGTGTGCACGACGGCGCGCAGCGGATGCTCCGGAGGGATCGCCGCAAGGCAGCCCGCGAGCGCCTCCCGGTCGGCCACGTCGCACGCCGCGACGGTGACCTCGGCTCCCGCCGCGGTCAGCTCCTCGGTGAGCGCGGCCATGCCCTCGGCTGCGGCGCCCCGGCGGCCGAGCAGCAGCAGACGCCGTACGCCCTGGGTGGTGACCAGGTGACGGGCCACCAGTCCGCCCAGGGTGCCTCCCCCGCCGGTGACGAGGACGGTGCCCTCCGGGCCGAACCCGGCGGGCCGGTCGGCGGCGGGCGGGCGGACCAGGCGGGGCGCGTACAAGGTGCCGTCGCGCAGGGCCAGTTGGGGTTCGCCCTCGGCCAGGGCGGTGGCGAGGGCCGTTTCGAGGCCGTCGCCGCCGTCGGTGTCCAGCAGGACGAAGCGGCCGGGGTGCTCCAGCTGGGCGGTGCGCAGCAGCCCCCAGGCGGCGGCGCCCCCGAGGTCCGCGGGGGCGCCGTGGAGGTCGACCGCGCCCCGGGTGAGCAGCACCAGGGGGGTTTCGGTGAACTTCGGCTCCGCCAGCCAGCGTTGGAGCAGGTCCAGTACGGCGCCCACGGTGGCGCGGGCCGCTTCGGGGCCCGCGCCCTCGGCGGGCGGGCACAGCGCCAGCACGGCGTCGGACGTGCTCGGCACGTCGGCGAGGGCCGGGCACGGGTCGGCCCGGAAGCCGGCCGGCAGCAGGCCGTCGCCGGAGGTGCCGAGCACGGCCCAGGTGCCGGTGGACGGTTCGGTGCCGGGCAGCCGGGTCCAGTCGAGGCGGAACAGGGACCGCTGGGGTGCGGCGGGGGCGCCCGCCGCCCGCAGGGTCAGCGCTCCGACGGTGACGACCGACCGCCCGGTGCGGTCGGTGATCCGTACCGACACGGCGTCACCACCCTGCGGGGCAGGACTCAGCACCACCCGCAGGACCGGGTCGGCCGCGGGAGCGAGGGTGACGTCGTGCCACGAAAACGGCAGCGGCACTCCTCCCGTACGGCCGGGGTCGGTGGAGTCGGGGCGCAGGGCCACCGTCTGCAGCGCGGCGTCGAGCAGGGCCGGGTGGACGGCGAAGCCGCTCTCGCGGGTCCCCGGTGCCGACTCGGGCAGAGCCACCTCGGCGCGGATCTCGTCGCCGACCCGCCAGGCGGCGCGCAGGCCCTGGAAGAGCGGGCCGTAGTGGACGCCGGCCGCCTCGAAGTCGGTATACAGGCTGTCGAGTTCGAGCCGCTCGGCACCGTCGCCGGGCGGCCACCGGCCGGGGTCACCCGACGCGGAGGCGGGCGTCCCGGCCAGGGTGCCACCCGCGTGGCGTACCCACGGTTCGGTGGACTCGGGGTCGTCGGGGCGGGAGTACAGCGCCACGACCCGGCGGCCCTCGGGGTCGGGCGCGTCCACGGTCAGGCGGAGCCGTCGGGCCTCGTCGGGGGCGAGGACCAGGGGCGCGGCCAGGGTGAGTTCCTCGACCGTGGTGCAGCCGACGTGGACGGCGGCGTGGGCGGCCATCTCCACGAAGGCGACGCCGGGCAACAGCACCGTGCCGGAGACAGCGTGGTCCGCCAGCCACGGATGGGTGCGCGGCGACAGGCGCCCCGTGAAGAGCACTCCGTCGCCGTCCGGCAGATCCACGGCGGCGGTCAGCAGCGGGTGGCCCGTCTCCGTCTGGCCCGCCGACTCGGGGTCCCCGGCGTGCGCGGGCACGTCGAGCCAGTAGTGGGTGCGCTGGAAGGCGTACGTCGGCAGGTCGGTCAGGCGGGCCCCGGTGCCGTCGAACGCGCGCCGCCAGTCGACGGCCACGCCGTTCGCGTGCGCCTCGCCGAGCGCCAGCAGCATCCGGTTCAGCCCGCCCTCGTCGCGCCGCAGGGTGCCCAGCACCACGGCGTCGTCCGCGCCGGCGTCGGCCGCGGTGTCGCCGATGCCGTAGGTGAGCAGCGGGTGGGGGCTCACCTCGACGAAGGTGCGGTGCCCGGCGTCGAGGAGCAGGCGTATCGCGTCGTGGAAGCGGACGGTCTGGCGGAGGTTGCGGTACCAGTACTCGTGGGTGAGGCCGCCGGCACCGATCCAGTCGGCGTCCACCGTGGACACCAGGGGCACGGCCGGGGCCTTGGGAACGACCGAGGACAGGTCCTCGCGCAGCCGGTCCCGTACGGTGCTCACGTCGTCCGAGTGGGAGGCGTAGTCCACCGGGATGCGCCAGGCCATGACGCCCTCGGCGGAGAGTTCGTCGACGAGGGCGCCGACCTCGTCGCCGGGTCCGGCGACGACGAGCACGCGTGGCCCGTTGACGGCGGCGACCGTGACCTTGCCCGAGCGGCGTTCCAGGTACGGGGCGAGTTCGGCCGCGGAGAGCACGACGGTGGCCATGCCGCCGCCACCGGCGAGTCCGGCCAGCGCCCGGCTGCGCAGCGCGACCACCCGGGCCCCGTCCTCCAGGGTGAGTGCGCCCGCGACACAGGCGGCGGCGACCTCGCCCTGGCTGTGGCCGACGACGGCGGCGGGCTCGACGCCGTACGACCGCCACAGCGCGGCCAGCGACACCATCACGGAGAACAGCACGGGCTGGAGGACGTCGACCCGGTCCAGCGACGGCGCGCCCGGCGCGCCGCGCAGGACGTCGGTGACCGACCAGTCGATGTGCGGGGCGAGTGCCTGTGCGCAGTCCGCCATGCCGGCCGCGAACGCGGGTGACTCGTCGAGGAGTTGGGCCGCCATGCCGGGCCACTGCGAGCCTAGGCCGGGGAAGACGAAGACGGCCTTGCGTCCGGGCCGCGCGCGGGCGGAGACGACCGCCGGGTCGGGCCGTCCGGCGGCCAGCGCGGCCAGGCCGGACAGCAGGGCGGGACAGTCGTCGCCGACGACGACGGCACGGTCGGCGAACCCGGACCGGGCGGTGGCCAGCGAGAAGGCCACGTCCAAGGGGTGTGCCCCCGGGGTGTCGGTCAGATGGGCGTGCAGGGCGGCGGCCTGACCGCGCAGTGCCGCCTCGCTCTTCGCGGACAGCGCCCAGGCCATGGGGCCGGGTGCCTCGTCACGTACCTCGTCCTCGGCGGGTGTGTCGGCGGGCGCCGCCTCCAGAACGGTGTGGGCGTTGGTGCCGCTGGCGCCGAAGGAGGAGATGCCGGCCCGGCGGGGGTGGCCGGTCTTCGGCCAGGGGGTGGCCGTGGTGAGCAGGGCGATGTTGCCCTCGGTCCAGTCGACCTGCGGGGTGGGCCGGTCGATGTGCAGGGTGCGGGGCAGCAGGCCGTGGCGCATCGCGAGCACCATCTTCATGACGCCGCCGACCCCGGCGGCGGCCTGGGTGTGGGTGAGGTTGGACTTGAGCGAGCCGAGCAGCAGCGGCCGGTCCGCCGGGCGGTCCTGGCCGTAGGTGGCCAGCAGCGCCTGAGCCTCGATGGGGTCGCCGAGGCGGGTCCCCGTGCCGTGTGCCTCCACCGCGTCGACCTCGGCCGGCGAGAGGCCGGCCGCCGCCAGGGCCTGCTGGATCACCCGTTGCTGGGAAGGCCCGTTGGGCGCGGTCATGCCGTTGCTGGCGCCGTCCTGGTTGACCGCCGAACCCCGGACCAGCGCGAGCACGGGGTGGCCGTTGCGGCGGGCGTCCGAAAGCCGTTCGAGGAGCAGCACGCCGACGCCCTCGCCGAAGCCGGCGCCGTCGGCGGCCGCGGCGAACGACTTGCTGCGGCCGTCCGGCGCCAGTCCGCGCTGGCGGCTGAACCCGACGTACAGGCTGGGGGTGGACATGACGGTGACACCGCCCGCCAGGGCGAGGGAGATCTCCCCCGCCCGCAGCGCCTGGCAGGCCAGGTGGAGGGCGACCAGCGACGACGAGCACGCGGTGTCGATCGTGACGGCCGGGCCCTCCAGGCCGAGGATGTAGGCGATCCGGCCGGTGACCACGCTGGGCACGGTGCCGGTGCCGATGAACGCCTCGACGTCCTCCGGTATCCGCTGCAGCCGGGCGCCGTACTCGTTGTACATGACGCCCGCGTAGACGCCGGTGCGGCTGCCGCGCAGGGACAGCGGGTCGATGCCACCGCGCTCGACGGCCTCCCAGCAGGTCTCCAGCAGGAGTCGCTGCTGGGGGTCCATGGCCAGGGCCTCACGGGGCGAGATCCCGAAGAAGCCGGCGTCGAAGCCGCAGGCGTCGTGCAGGAAGCCGCCCTCCCGGGTGTTGGACGTACCCGGGGTGTCGGGGTCGGGGTCGTACAGTGCGGCAGCGTCCCAGCCCCGGTCGACGGGGAACTCGCTGACCGCGTCGCGTTCTTCGGCGAGCAGCCGCCACAGGTCCTCCGGGGTGCTGACCCCTCCCGGGAAGCGGCAGCTCATGGCGACGATGGCGACCGGTTCCCGGGACTCGTCGCGCAGCCGTGTGTTCTCGCCGCGCAGCCGCTCGTTCTCCAGCAGGGAGGCGCGCAGCGCCTCGACCACCTTGTCCGTGGACATCCTTCTCCTCACATCCCGTTCCGGGCCGGTACGCGGTCAGGCACTCTCGCTCCCCAGTGCCAGCCGTACGAGGCCGTCCACGTCCATCTCCTCGATGCCGGACGTCCGTTCGGACGACGCCGGTGTGCCGCCGTCCCGGTTCTCCGGTCCGGCCAGGCGCAGCAGCGCCTCCAGCAGGCCGGAGTCGCGCAGCCTGTCCAGCGGGATGGTGGACAGCGCGCGGGTGATCTCGTCGTCGGCCGGGGTCGGCGCCGCCGCGGCCCGCGGGGGGCCGGCCGGGGCGAGACGGTCGGCGCAGTACCCGGCGACGGCCGCCGGGCTCGGGTAGTCGAACACCAGGGTGGCGGGAAGCCGCAGTCCGGTCGCCGCGTTGAGGCGGTTGCGCAGTTCCACCGCGGTCAGCGAGTCGAAGCCGAGCTGCCGGAAGGCGCGTTCGGGGTCGACGGCCGAGGCTCCGGCGTGCCCGAGCACATCGGCGGCGTGCGCGCACACCAGGTCGGCGAGGACGGCGCGGGCGTCGTCGGCGGCCAGGCCCGCGAGCCGCCCGCGCAGGGTGTCCGCCGCGTCGGCGGCGCCGGTGGCCGCCGTCCGGCGGGCGGCGCCGCGCACCAGTGAGCGGAAGAGGGCGGGTACGGCGCCGGTGCCCGCCCTGGCGCGCAGCCTGGCCAGGTCGAGCCGGACCGGGACCAGGACCGCGTCGTCCCGTTCGAGCGCGGCGTCGAACAGAGCGAGTCCCTCGTCGGAGGTGAGTGCCCCCACACCGCCCCGGGCGATGCGCCGCAGGTCGACCTCGTCGAGGGTGCCGGTCAGGGTGGAGCGCTCGGCCCACATGCCCCAGGCGATCGACTGGGCGGGCAGGCCCTGGGCGCGACGGTGCTGGGCGAGCGCGTCCAGGAAGGCGTTGGCCGCCGCGTAGTTGCCCTGCCCGGAGCTGCCGACGGTGCCGGAGGCGGACGAGAAGAGCACGAAGGCGGCCAGCGGCAGGTCGCGGGTCAGTACGTGCAGATTGAGCGCGGCGTCCGCCTTGGGGCGCAGGACGTGGTCGAGGCGCTCTGGGGTCAGCGAGCCGATGACACCGTCGTCGAGGACGCCGGCCGAGTGGACCACGGCGGTGAGCGGATGGGTGTCGGGGACACCCGCGAGGAGTCCGGCCAGGGCGTCCCGGTCGGCCGTGTCGCAGGCGGCGGTCTCCACCCGGGCGCCCAGGGCGGTGAGTTCGTCGACCAGGGCGGTCGCCTCGGGGGTGTCGGCGCCGCGCCGCCCGGTCAGCAGCAGGTGGCGTACCCCGTGCTCGGTGACCAGGTGACGGGCGACCAGGCCGCCGAGGACGCCGAAGGCGCCCGTGACGAGCACCGTGCCCTCGGGGTCCCACGGCTTGCCGGCCACGGCCTCGGCATCCGTCGGCGGGGTCCTGGTCAGGCGGGGTGCGAGGGCCCGTCCGTCGCGTACCGCGAGCTGGGGTTCCGTCGCGGACAGCGCGGCGGGCAGGGCCTTGAGCGCCTCGGCCGGGTCCTCGGCGTCGACGAGGACGAACCGGTCGGGGTGTTCGGACTGCGCGGAGCGCACGAGCCCCCACACGGCGGCGGCCGCCAGGTCGCCGATGTCCTCGCCGGGCGCGGTGGCGACACCGCCCCGGGTGATCAGCACCAGGCGGGTGTCGGCCCAGCGGTCGTCGGCCAGCCAGGTCTGCAGCAGACGCAGGGTGGCGGCGAGCGCGGTACGGGTCGCGTCCGCGCTGTTCCCGCCCGGCGGGCAGAGCGTGACGACCACGTCGGGCACGGCGGCGCCCCCGTCCACGGCGGCGGTGAGCGCGTCGAGGTTCTCGTGGGTCTCGGGCAGCAGGTGCTCGGTGCCGAGGGCGGCCCACCGGCCGACGGGCGGCTCGGTGGTGGCGGGCAGGGCGGTCCAGTCGAGCCGGAACAACGAGTCGCGTCCCTGCGCGGCGGCGCCGCGCAGGGTGTCGACGGCGATGGGCCGGATGGCCAGCGCCGTCACGTCGGCGACCGGTCGGCCGGCCGGGTCGGCGGCGGACAGCGCCACCGAACCGGTGTCGTCGTAGCTCAGCCGCACGCGCAGTTCGGTCGCGCCGGAGGCGTGCAGGTGGACGCCTTCCCAGGAGAAGGGCAGCCTGGCGGTGCCGGGCGCGTCGTTCTGGTCGGCACCGTCCGGGGTGGCCAGCCACAGACCGTGCAGGGCCGCGTCCAGCAGCGCGGGGTGCAGACCGAAGCCCGCGGCCCCGGTGTGCAGGTCCTCCGGCAGCCGGACCTCCACGTAGACGTCCTGGCCGAGGCGCCAGGCGGCGTGCAGGCCGTGGAAGGCGGGGCCGTATCCGTAGCCGGCGTCCGCGAACCGCTCGTAGAGGCCGTCGACGGACACGGGTTCCGCTCCGGCGGGCGGCCATGCCGCACCGTACGGGTGGGCCGCCTCGTCGGTGGACCCGGCGGGCGCGAGGACACCGGTGGCGTGCCCGGTCCACGGAGTGCCGGCGCCGTCCTCGCCCCGGGAGAACACGCCGAGGGTGCGCCGCCCGGAGTCGTCGGGCGCGCCGACCCGCACCTGGATCTGGACGGCGGCGTCCCGGTCGAACACCAGCGGTGCCTGGAGGGTCAGTTCCTCGACCCGGGGGCAGTCCGCCTCGTCGCCGGCGCGTACGGCCAGTTCCACGAAGCCGGTGCCGGGCAGCAGGACCACGCCGGAGACCGCGTGGTCCGCGAGCCAGGGGTGGGTGCGGGTCGACAGGCTGCCGGTGAGCACGAGGTCCCCGGTGTCGGCGATCTCGACGGCCGTGCCGAGCAGCGGGTGACCGGTGGCGCCGGGCCCGCGGGGCGTCGACGCGGGCGGCTGGATCCAGTAGCGGCGGCGCTGGAAGGCGTACGTCGGCAGCTCGGCCGTGCTCTCGCCGGGGAACGCGGCGGTCCAGTCGACCGTACCTCCGCGCACCCACAGTTCGGCCGCCGACAGCAGGACGCGTCGCAGGCCGCCCTCGTCGCGGCGCAGCGTGCCGAGGACGACGGCCTCGCGTCCGGCGGTCTCGGCGGTCTCCTCGATGGCCATGGTGAGCACGGGGTGCGGGCTGACCTCGACGAAGGAGGTGAACCCCTCGGCGGCCAGGACGCGGACGGCGGGGTCGAAGCCGACGGTCTGCCGCAGGTTGCGGTACCAGTAACCGGCGTGCATGCCGGTGGTGTCGAGCCAGCCGCCGTCGACCGTGGAGTACAGCGGGACCTCGCTCGGCAGCGGCTTGATGCCCGCCAGGGCGTCCATGAGGATGCCGTGGATCTCCTCGACGTGCTCGGAGTGCGAAGCGTAGTCGACGTCGATGCGCCGGGCCCGTACGCCCTGGGCCTCGCACTGCGCGAGCAGGGCCGCCAGGGCCTCCGCGTCGCCCGCGACCACGGTGGTGGCGGGGCCGTTCAGCGCGGCGACCGACAGGGCGCCGGCCCAGGGGGCGAGGGCGGCCTCGGCCTGGTCGGCGGGGAGGGGCAGGGAGGCCATGCCGCCGCGGCCGGCCAGCGCGTCGAGCGTCTTGCTGCGCAGGGCGACCACTTGGGCGGCGTCCTGCAGGGACAGCGCGCCCGCCACGACGGCGGCGGCGATCTCGCCCTGGGAGTGGCCGACGACGGCGTCCGGTACGACACCGAGCGACCGCCAGACCTCGGCCAGCGACACCATCACCGCGAACAGCGCGGGCTGGACGACGTCCACCCGGTCCCAGGCGCTGCCCGAGCGCACGGCGTCGAGCAGTGACCAGTCGACGAAGGGTGCCAGCGCCTGTTCGCACTCCTCCATGCGGGCCGCGAACACCGGCGACTCGTCCAGCAACTCCCTTGCCATACCGGCCCATTGGGAGCCCTGGCCGGGGAAGATGAAGACCGTGCGGCCCACGGTGTCGGCGACGCCGCGTACCAGGTCGGGGGCGGTGCCGTCGTCGGCGAGGGCGGTCAGCGCGGCGGGCAGCCGGGGGCCGTCGCCGACCAGTACGGCGCGGTGTTCGAACGCCGTGCGGGTGGTCAGGGCCCGGCCGATGTCGGCGGGCGGGAGGCCCGGCATGTCGGCCAGGTGGGCGGTCAGCCGCTCGGCCTGGCCGCGCAGGGCGTCCGGGGACTTGGCGGAGAGCGGCCAGGCGACGGTCCCGGCCGGCACCTCGTCGGGTGTGTCCCGCGGGCTCTCCTCGGGGGCCGGCTCGGGAGCCTGCTCCACGATCGCGTGCACGTTGGTGCCGCTCATGCCGAACGCGGAGATCCCGGCACGGCGCGGCCGGCCCGTCGCCGGCCACGGGGTCGTGTCGGTGACCACGTCCACGGCACCGGCCGTCCAGTCGACCTGGGTCGAGGGCCGGTCGACGTGCAGGGTGCGCGGCACCTGCCCGTGCCGGAGCGCCAGGACGGTCTTGATCACACCGGCGACGCCCGCGGCCGCCTGGGTGTGGCCGATGTTGGACTTCAGGGAGCCGATCAGCAGGGGGCGCCCGTCGGAGCGTTCCTGGCCGTACGTGGCGAGCAGGGCCTGGGCCTCGATGGGGTCGCCGAGCGTGGTGCCGGTGCCGTGGGTCTCGACGACGTCGATGTCGGCCGCCGAGAGCCGGGCGTTGGCGAGGGAGGCCCGGATGACCCGCTGCTGGGAGGGGCCGTTGGGGGCGGTCAGGCCGTTGCTGGCGCCGTCCTGGTTGACGGCGCTGCCGCGCAGAACGGCCAGCACGGGGTGCCCGTGCCGCTGTGCCTCGGAGAGCCGTTCGAGGAGGATCACGCCGACGCCCTCGGCCATGCCCATGCCGTCGGCGGCGTCGGAGAACGCCTTGCAGCGGCCGTCGGCGGCGAGGCCGCGCTGGCGGGCGAAGCTGATGATGGCGCCCGGGCTGGACATCACCGCGACGCCCCCGGCCAGGGCGAGTGAGCAGTCCCCGGCGCGCAGCGCCTGGGCGGCCAGGTGCACCGCGACGAGGGAAGCGGAGCAGGCGGTGTCGACGGTGACGGCGGGCCCCTCCAGGCCGAGGGTGTAGGAGATCCGGCCGGAGATCACGCTGGCCGCGCTGCCGGTGAGGAGGTGGCCCTCGTTCTCCTGGGTCTGGGCCACGGAGGCGCCGTAGTCCTGGTAGTTGACGCCGGTGAAGACGCCGGTGTCGGTGCCGCGCAGGCGCTCCGGGTCGAGACCGGCGCGTTCGAAGGTCTCCCAGGAGGTCTCCAGGAGCAGTCGCTGCTGCGGGTCCATGGCGACCGCCTCGCGCGGCGAGATGCCGAAGAAGTCGGCGTCGAACTCACCGGCGTCGTAGAGGAATCCGCCGTGCCTCACATAGCTGGTGCCGGGCTGGTCCGGGTCGGGGTCGAACATGGACTCCAACGGCCAGCCGCGGTCGGTCGGGAACTCCGAGACGACGTCGCCGCCCTCCTCCAGCAGTCGCCACAGCTGTTCGGGGGTGTGCACCCCGCCGGGGAAGCGGCAGCTCATCGCGACGATCGCGATCGGCTCGTCGGCCGCCGCGCTGCCGGCGGGCGCGGGCTCGCGCGTGGCGGGCGTCCGGTGCTCGCCGAGCACCTCGGCGCGGATGTGGTCGGCGAGCACGGCCGCGGACGGGTAGTCGAACACGAGGGTGGCGGGCAGCGGGAGGCCGGTGGCGGTGCGGAGCCGGTTGCGCAGTTCGACGGCGGTCAGCGAGTCGAAGCCGAGTTCCTGGAACGCCCTGCCCGGCCGCAGCTCCTCCGGCGAGTCGTGGCCGAGGACGGCCGCGGCGTGGGTGCGGACGAGGTCCAGGGCGACGCGGCGCTGCTCGGCCTCGGCGAGCCCGTCCAGGCGCTCGCGCAGCACGTTGGCGGCCGGGGTGGCGTCCGTGCCGGGCGCGGCGGCCTCCTCCAGCTGCCGCCTGGCCTCGGGTACGCCGGTGAGCAGGCGGCTGGGGCGTACGGAGCCGAAGACGTCCGCGAACTGCTCCCAGTCGACGTTGGCGAGGGCGATGACCGTCTCGTCGTCGTCGAGTGCCTGCTGGAGTCCGGCGAGCGCGAGGTCGGGCTCGATGAGCGGCAGGCCCTGCTTCTGCACCCGGTAGAAGTCGGAGTCGTCGACGGTCTCGCGGACGGCCCACGGGTTGGCGGCCGACCAGACGCCCCAGTCGACGGTGGTGGCGCTCAGGCCCCGGGCCCTGCGGTGTTCGGCGAGGGCGTCGAGATAGGCGTTGCCGGCGGTGTAGGCGGCGTGGTTGCTGCTGCCCCAGACGCCGGCGATGGAGGAGAACATGACGAACGCATCGAGTTCGCGGTCGAGGAGTTCGTCCAGGTGCCGGGCGCCGTCCGCCTTGGCGGCGACGACCTCGGCGAAGGCGTCGAGCGGGGTGTCGTCCAGGGAGGCCAGCTGGATGTAGGCGGCGGCATGGAACACGGCGGTGACCGGTGTGCCTTGCTCCTCCAGTCCGGCGAGGAGTCCGGCGATCTGGTCGCGGTCGGCGAAGTCGCACGCGGGCAGGGACAACTCGGTGCCCAGTTCGGCGAGTTCGGCCCGCAGCTCGTCGGCTCCGGGGACGTCGGCGCCGCGCCGTCCGGGCAGCACGAGGTGCTCGGCGCCGCCGCGGGCGAGCCAGCGCGCGACGTGGGGGCCGAGGGCGCCCGTGCCACCGGTGACGAGGACGGTGCCCCGGGGCTTCCACGTGGGCCGGGTGCCCGCCGGGCGGGGGGCGCGGACCAGGCGTCGGCCGAGCAGTCCGACGGAGCGGACGGCGAGCTGGTCCTCACCGGTGGCACCGGCGAGGACCGCGCGGAGCCGGTCGCGGGACAGGGAGTTGAGGGTCGGCGGCAGGTCGACCAGACCGCCCCAGCGGGTGGGGTGCTCCAGTGCGGCGACCATGCCGGTGCCCCAGACCAGTGCCTGGTCTGGGGCGGTGAGCGGGTCGCCGGCGCCGGTGGAGACGGCCCCGTGGGTGGCGCACCACAGCGGGGCTTCGACGCCGAGGTCGCCGAGCGCCTGGACGAGGACGAGGGTGAGGGCCGAACCGGCGGAGACGGCGGGGTGGTCGGGGTGCGGGTGTCCGGCGATCGCGAGGAGCGACAGGATGCCGTGCGGGGTGCGGCCGTCCAGGGCGGTGGTGAGCCGCTCCCCCAGCGTGGCGCGGTCGGCGTCCGCGTCGGTGAGCCGCACGGTCACGACGTCGGCTCCGGCTTCGGTGAGGGCCGCCACGGAGTCCCGCGCGAGCGGGGCGCCCGGTGCGTCGTCGTGCCCTTCGGGCAGGACCACGAGCCAGGTGCCGGACAGGGGTGCGGCGGGCGGGTCGGGGACCGGCTGCCAGTCGACGCGGTAGCGCCAGGTGTCGACGGCGGCGCCCTCGCGCTGCCTGCGGCGCCAGGCGTTCAGGGCGGGCAGCACCGTGCCGAGCGTCTCGGCGTCCACCGCCAGGTCACCGGCGGCCTCGGCGGCGTCACCGCGCTCGACGATCCGCCAGAACGCCGAGTCCACCGCGTCCGTCTCGTCCGCCGTGCCCGACGGGGCGGCCGGCTCGGCGGACTGGAGCCAGTAGCGCCGGTGCTCGAAGGGGTAGGTGGGCAGGTCGGTGCGGCGGGCGCCGGTGCCTTCGAAGAGGACCGGCCACAGCACCGGGACGCCGCGCACCCACAGTTCGGCGGCCGAGGTGAGCGCGCGGGCGAGGCCGCCCTCGTCACGGCGGAGCGTGCCGGTCACCACGGTCCGCGGGGCCTCGGCGGAATCGGCGGACTCGGCGGCTGTGGCGGACTCGATGGTCTCCTGCACGGACATGGTGAGCACCGGGTGCGGCGAGACCTCGACGAAGACCTGGTGGCGCTGGTCGGCGAGGGCGCGTACGGCGCCGTCGAACTCCACGGTCTCGCGCAGGTTCCGGTACCAGTACCCGGCGTCCATCTCCGTCGTGTCCAGCCAGTCGCCGGTGAGTGTGGAGTAGAGGGGCACCCGGCCCGCGACGGGCGCGATGCCGTCCAGTGCGTCGAGCACCTCCGCGCGGATGCGTTCGACGTGCGCGGAGTGGGAGGCGTAGTCCACCGCGATCGTGCGGGCCCGTACGCCGTCCTCCTCGCACACGGCGATCAGCTCGGTCAGGGCCTCCGTGTCGCCGGAGACGACGACGGCGGACGGTCCGTTGACGGCGGCGAGGGAGAGCCGCCCGGACCACCGGGCGACGAGTTCGACGGCGCGCTCGCGCGGGACGGCCACGGAGACCATGCCGCCGTGCCCGGCGAGGGCGAGAATGGCGCGGCTGCGCAGGGCCACGACCTTGGCGCCGTCGTCCAGGGAGAGGGCCCCGGCGACCACGGCGGCGGCGATCTCGCCCTGGCTGTGGCCCAGTACGGCGTCGGGCTCGACGCCCCAGGAGCGCCACTGCGCGGCCAGCGAGACCATCACGGCCCACAGCGCGGGCTGGACCACGTCGACCCGTTCGAAGGGTGGCGTGTCCGGGGCGCCGCGCAGCACGGCGTCGAGCGACCAGTCGACGTACGGCGTCAGTGCCTGCTCGCAGGCGGCCATCGAGGCGGCGAACACCGGGGAGGTGTCCAGCAGTTCCACCGCCATACCGGTCCACTGCGCGCCCTGGCCCGGGAAGACGAACACCCGGCGGCCGTCGGTGTCGGCCACGCCGCGGATCAGCCCCGGGGTGTCCTCGCCGCCGGCCAGCCCGTCGAGGGCGGCCGACGGGGCGTCGCCGCCGGTACCGAGGAGCACCGCGCGGTGTTCGAAGGGGGTACGGCCTGTCGCCAGGGAGTAGCCGGTGTCCAGCGGGTCGGGGGCGCCGCCTCCGGCGAGGTGGCTGCGCAGCCGCTGGGCCTGGTGGGTCAGGGCCTGCGGCGACCTCGCGGACAGCACCCAGGGCACGACCGGCGCGGTGGGCGCGTGCCGCGGCTCCGGGCCGGCGTCCGCGTCCGTTTCTGCGTCTGCGTCCGCGTCGGAGGCGGGGGGTGCCTGTTCGAGGATGGCGTGCACGTTGGTGCCGCTGAAGCCGAAGGAGGAGATGCCCGCGCGGCGGGGTGCGCCGGTGTCGGGCCAGTCGCGTGCCTCGGTGAGCAGCTCCACCTCGCCGGAGGCCCAGTCGACGTGCGGGGAGGGCTCGTCGGCGTGCAGGGTGCGCGGGAGGACACCGTGCCGCAGCGAGAGCACGGTCTTGATCATCCCGGCGACTCCGGAGGCGGCCTGGGTGTGGCCGATGTTGGACTTGAGTGCGCCGAGCCAGAGCGGGCGGCCGTGCGGGCGGTCCTGCCCGTAGGTGGCGAGCAGGGCGTCCGCCTCGATGGGGTCGCCGAGGGTGGTGCCCGTGCCGTGCGCCTCGACGACGTCGACGTCGGCCGCGGTCAGCCCGGCGTTGGTGAGGGCCTGGCGGATGACCCGCTGCTGGGCGAGGCCGTTGGGGGCGGACAGGCCGTTGCTGGCGCCGTCCTGGTTGACGGCGCTGCCGCGCAGCACGGCGAGCACCGGATGACCGTTGCGGCGGGCGTCCGAGAGCCGCTCCAGCAGCACCACGCCGACGCCTTCGGCGAGGCCCATGCCGTCGGCGGAGGCGCCGAACGCCTTGCAGCGGCCGTCGGCGGCGAGGCCGCGCTGCCGGGAGAAGCCGACGAAGACGCCCGGGGTGGCCATCACGGCGACACCGCCGGCGAGGGCGAGCGAGCAGTCGCCGCCGCGCAGGGCCTGCGCCGCGAGGTGCGTGGCGACCAGCGAGGAGGAGCAGGCGGTGTCGACGGTGACCGCCGGACCTTCCAGACCGAGGGTGTAGGCGACGCGCCCGGAGACCACGCTGGCGGCTCCGCCCGCGACCAGATGTCCTTCGCCGCCCTCCGGGGAGGAGCCGGCGAGCGAGGTGTAGTCCTGGTAGTTGACGCCGGCGAAGACACCGGTCGGGGTGGTGCGCAGGGACGCCGGGTCGATGCCCGCCCGCTCGAACGCCTCCCAGGAGGTCTCCAGGAGCAGCCGCTGCTGCGGGTCCATGGCGACCGCCTCGCGCGGCGAGATACCGAAGAAGGCCGGGTCGAAGTCGCCCGCGTCGTGCAGGAAGCTGCCCTCGCGGACGTAGGAGGTGCCCTGGTGGTCGGGGTCGGGGTGGTAGAGGCGGTCCAGGGGCCAGCCGCGGTCGGCGGGCATGCCGGAGAGCACCTCGCCGCCGTCGACGAGCAGTTGCCACAGCCGCTCCGGGGTGTCGATGCCCCCGGGGAAGCGGCAGCTCATCGCGACGATGGCGATGGGCTCGTCGGGGTCCGCGACGGGGACGACGGCCGCCGTGGCCGCGGCCGTGGCGGTGTCGCCGAGGAGTTCGGTGCGCAGGTGCTCGGCGAGGAGCGCGGCGCAGGAGTAGTCGAAGACGACGGTGGCGCGCAGCCGCAGGCCGGTGACCTGGTTGAGCCGGTTGCGCAGTTCGACGGCGATCAGTGAGTCGAAGCCCAGTTCGCGGAAGGCCCGGTCGGGCAGGACGGCGTCGGCGGACTCGTGGCCGAGGACGGCGGCGGCGTTGGTGCGGACGAGCTCCAGCAGGGTCCGGCGGACCTCCGGTTCGGCCAGTCCCGCGAGGGTGCGGCGCAGCGCGGAGGCGTCGTCGGCGTCGTCCGGGTCGGGTTCGGTCCGGTCCTCGGCGGTGGCCAGGGCGCGGACGTCGGGGAGGTCGGCGATGAGGGGGCTGGGCCGTACGGAGGTGAAGACGGGCACGAAGCGGGCCCAGTCGACGTCGGCGACCACGACGACGGTCTCGTCGTCGTCCAGGACGCGCTGGAGCCCGCCGACGGCCAGCCGCGGGTCCATGAAGGGGATGCCGCGTTCGAGGAGGGCGCGTTCGAGGTCGCTGGTGGCGAGGCCGCCGCCCTCGGCGCTCCAGATGCCCCAGACGACGGAGGTGGCGGTGAGGCCCCGGCCGCGTCGGTGGGCGGCGAGGGCGTCGAGGTAGGCGTTGCCCGCCGCGTAGGCGGCGTGGTCGGCGCTGCCCCACACCCCGGAGACGGAGGAGTACAGGACGAACGCGTCGAGGTCGGTGTCGGCGAGGACGGCGTCGAGGTTGGCGGCGCCCTGGACCTTGGCGGCCAGGGTGGCGGCCATGCTCGCCGGGTTCTCGTCGCGTACGGGGAACAGCTGGGCGGCCGCGGCGGTGTGCAGGACGGCGCGGACGGGGTGGCCCTCGGCGGCGACCTGGTCGACGAGCGCGGCGAGCGCCTCGCGGTCGGTGATGTCGCAGGCGGCCAGGGTCACACCGGTGCCCAGGGCGGTGAGTTCGGCCGCCAGTTCGTCGGCGCCGGGGGCGTCGGCACCCCGGCGGCTGACGAGGACCAGGTGGTCGGCGCCGCCCCGGGCGAGCCAGCGGGCGGCGTGCGCGCCGAGCCCGCCCGTGCCGCCGGTGACGAGGACCGTGCCGGAGGGCCGCCAGGGAGCCGACGGCGCGGGGGTGGAGGGGGTGGCGCGGACCAGTCGGCGGGCGTGGGCGCCGGAGGCCCGGATCGCGAGCTGGTCCTCGTCGCCGGCTCCGGCCAGCAGGTCGCCGAGCAGGTGTCCGGCGCGTTCGTCGCACTGCTCGGGCAGGTCGATCAGACCGCCCCACAGGCTCGGGTGTTCCAGTGCCGCCGTGCGGCCGAAGCCCCAGACGAGGGCCTGGACCGGGTGGGGCACCGGCTCGGACGGGTGCACCGGGACGGCGCCGGAGGTGACGCACCACAACGTGGTCCGGACCGAGAGGTCGTCCAGCGCCTGGACGAGCGCGGTGGTCAGCGCCAGGCCGACGGGCAGGACGGGCAGGCCCTCGTGCGGCCGCTCGTCGAGGGCCAGCAGGGACAGCACCCCGGCGGGAGCGGCCTCCGCGCCGGGCCCGGCGGCCAGCAGCTCGCGCAGGTGGTCGGTGAGCCGGGACCGGTCGGTGTGGGTGTGGTCGAGGACGACGAGCTCGGGGTCGGCGCCGCGCTCGCGCAGGGCCTCGACGGCACGGGTCACCGCCGCGTCGGCGGTGTGGCCGTCCGGGACGAGGACCGGCCAGCGGCCCCGCAGCGGTCCGGCGGTCTTGGCCGTGAGCCGCTGCCAGGAGATGTGGTAGCGCCAGCCGTCGAGGACGGCCCGGTCACGGCGGTCGCGGCGCCAGGCGGAGAGGGCGGGCAGGACGTCGCTCCAGCTGGCGGCCTCGACGCCGAGCGTGGCGGCGACCGCGGCGACGTCCTCGCGTTCGACGGCGGCCCAGAAGGCGGCGTCCGCGGGGTCGGCGGTCTCCGGCGCGGTGCCGGGCCGGGTCTGCGGCTCCAGCCAGAAGCGCCGGTTCTGGAAGGCGTACGTGGGCAGTTCGACCCGCTCGGGCCGGTGCCCGGCGAACACGGCCGTCCAGTCCACCGGCACGCCGTGCACGTGCACCTGGGCGAGGGCGGTGAGCACGCGGTGCAGGCCGCCCTCGTCGCGGCGCAGGGTGCCGGTGACCAGGGTCGGCGGGGCCGGGACCGCCGCGTCGGGGTCGTCGAGGTCGTCGAGGGTGTCCTGCGTCGGCACGGTGAGCACGGGGTGCGGGCTGATCTCGACGAAGACGCTGTGGCCGCGCCGGACGAGGTCGCGCACCGCGGCGTCGAACTCGACGGTCTGCCGCATGTTTTGGAACCAGTAGCCGGCGTCCAGGCCGGTCGTGTCGAGGGATCCGCCGGTGACCGTCGAGCAGAACGGGATGGTGGCGGCGGTCGGCCGGACGTCGGCGAGCGCGTCGAGCATGCCGTCGCGCAGCCGGTCCATGTGCGCGGAGTGGCCCGCCACGTCGGCGGCGACCCGCCGGGTCCGCACCTCGCGTTCCTCGCACTGGCGGAGGAACTCCTCCAGGGCCTCGGGATCCCCGGAGACGACCGCGGAGGCCGGGCCGTTGACGGCGGCGACCGACAGGCGGCCCTCCCAGGCGCGCAGGCTCTCCCGCAGGGTGTCGGCGGGCAGCGCCACGGAGGCCATGCCGCCGGTGCCGGACAGTTCCAGCTGGGCGCGGCTGCGTACGGCGACGATGCGGGCGGCGTCGTCGAGCGACAGGGCGCCGGCGACGTACGCGGCGGCGATCTCGCCCTGGGAGTGGCCCACGACGGCGTCGGGTTCGACCCCGCAGGACCGCCACACGGCGGCGAGGGAGACCATCACGGCGAACAGCACCGGCTGGACGACGTCGATGCGGTCCAGCGGCGCCGCGTCGGGCTCGCCGCGCACGACCGCCGACAGCGACCAGTCCAGGTGCGGGGCGAGGGCCTGTTCGCACTCGGCCATGCGGGCGGCGAACACCGGTGACTCGTCCAGGAGTTGCCGTGCCATGCCCGCCCACTGCGAGCCCTGGCCGGGGAAGACGAAGACGGTCCTGCCGTCGCCCGCGCCGGTGCGGCCGGTGACCGTCTCGGCGGCGCTGGTGCCCGCGGCGACGGCGGCGAGCCCGCGCAGGAAGCCCTCGGGCCGGTCGGCCACGACGACGGCCCGGTGCTCGAAGGCGGAGCGGGTGGTCGCGAGCGAGTGGCCGACATCGGCCGGGCGGAGTCCGGGCCGGTCGGCGAGCCAGGAGGCGAGCCGGGCCGCCTGGTCGCGCAGCGCCTCCGGGCTGCGGCCGGACAGCGGCCAGGGCACGGTCGGCAGGGGTTCCGCGCCGGACGCGGAAGCGGACGCGAGACCGGACCCGGCGTCCGGCGCGGTACGCGGCCCGGCGCCGGCGGTCGGCTCGGCCGCGCCCTGCCGGCCGCCCTCGGGCGTCTGCTCGGCGGCGGGCCGCTGCTCGGCCTCGGGTGCCTGCTCGATGATGACGTGGGCGTTCGTGCCGCTCATGCCGAACGAGGAGACGCCCGCGCGGCGCGGGCGGTCGGCGACGGACCAGTCGCGCCGCTCGGTGAGCAGCCGCACGCCGCCGGAGCTCCAGTCGACGTGCGGGGTGGGCGCGTCCACGTGCAGGGTCTGCGGCAGGACGCCGTGCCGGATCGCCATGACGACCTTGATGACACCGGCCAGGCCGGCCGCGGCCTGGGTGTGGCCGATGTTGGACTTGATCGAGCCGAGCCACAGCGGCTGGTCCTCGGCGCGGTCCTGGCCGTAGGCGGCGAGCAGGGCGTCGGCCTCGATGGGGTCGCCGAGCCGGGTGCCGGTGCCGTGCGCCTCGACGGCGTCGACATCGGCCGGTGCCAGCTGGGCGTCGGCGAGCGCGGCGCGGATCACGCGCTGTTGGGAAGGACCGTTGGGGGCGGTCAGGCCGTTGCTGGCGCCGTCCTGGTTGATGGCACTGCCCCGCAGCACCGCGAGGACCGGGTGGCCGTTGGCGCGGGCGTCGGAGAGGCGCTCCACGAGCAGCACGCCGACGCCCTCGCCCCAGCCGGTGCCGTCGGCCGCCGCCGCGAAGGGCTTGCTGCGGCCGTCGGCGGCGAGGCCGCCCTGGCGGGAGATCTCCACGAAGGCGCCCGGCAGGGCCATCACGTTGACGCCGCCGACGAGCGCGAGCGAGCACTCGTCGTTGCGCAGGGACTGAGCCGCGAGGTGCAGCGCCACCAGGGAGGCGGAGCAGGCGGTGTCGACGGTGACCGAGGGCCCCTCCAGGCCCATGACGTAGGAGACGCGCCCGGACATGACGCTGATCGCGTTGCCGGTCATCAGGAAGCCCTGGACGCCCTCGGGCGCCCCGTCGGCCAGCGACATGTAGCCCTGGTCGATGGAGGCGGCGAACACGCCGGTACGGCTGCCGCGCAGCGACACGGGGTCGATGCCGCCTCGTTCGACGGCCTCCCAGCAGGTCTGGAGCATCAGCCGCTGCTGGGGGTCCATGGCGAGCGCCTCGCGGGGCGAGATGCCGAAGAAGGCCGGGTCGAAGCCGCCGGCCTCGTCCAGGAAGGCCCCGGTGACGGGGACGCCGGAGCCGGCCAGCCCCGCGGTGTCCCAGCCCCGGTCGGCGGGGATCCCGGAGTAGGTGTCGCGGCCGTCCGCCACCAGCTCCCACAGGTCCTCCGGACTGTGCACCCCGCCGGGGAAGTGGCAGCTCATCGCGACGACGGCGATGGGCTCACGGCTGCGCTCCTCGACGTCCCGCAGCCGTCGCCGGGTCTGCTGGAGGTCGATGGTGACGCGGTTGAGGTAGTCGCGGAGCTTCTGCTCGGTCCGGTCGCTCACTGTGCGTTCTCGCCTTCTCCTGGAAACGGCTGTACGTGGATCCGGGGCGTCACGAGATGCCCAGCTGGTTGTCGATGAGGTCGAAGATCTCGTCGTGCGAGGCGGACTCGATGTGGTCCGCGGTGACCTGGCCGTCGGGTTCGGTGGCTTCGAGGCGGGCCAGCACCTCGCGCAGCCGCTGCGAGAGCCGGTCGCGGTCGGGGGCGTCCGGCGCGAGGCCGGCGACCAGTTCCGCGAACCGGTCCAGCTCCACGAGCGGCGCGGACGCCTTGGCCGGGGCCGGCCGACCGGTGGTGGCCGCGAGGTGGCGGGCCAGTACGTCGGGGGTGGGGTGGTCGAAGACCATGCCCGCCGGCAGCCGGACGCCGGTCGCGGACGACAGCCGGTTGCGCAGCTCGACCCCGGTGAGGGAGTCGAAGCCGAGTTCCTTGAACGCCCGGGTGGGCTGGACCAGTTCGGGCGAGGGGTGGCCGAGGACGGCCGCCGCGTGGCCGCGCACCAGGTCCAGCAGCGCGGTGTGGGCGTCCGCCTCGGACAGTCCGGCGAGCCGTTCGGCGAGGCCCGCGGCCCGGCCGCCGCCGTCGCCGTTCGCCGCGGCGGCCCGCCGACGCGGCGCCCGGACCAGTCCGCCGAGCAGCGCCGGTACGTCCTGCCCACCGCCGGCGCGCAGCGCGGCGGTGTCCAGGCGCGCGGCCAGCAGATAGGCGTCCTCGGAGCGCAGGGCCGCGTCGAAGAGGGCCAGCCCTTCCTCGGAGGTCAGGGCTGTGACGCCGCTGCGGCTCATGCGCCGCAGGTCCACGTCGCCGAGATGGCCGGTCATGCCGCTGCGTTCCTCCCACATGCCCCAGCCGATGGAGAGGCCCGGCAGGCCCTCGGCGCGGCGGCGTTCGGCGAGCGCGTCCAGGGCGGCGTTGGCGGCCGCGTAGTTGGCCTGCCCGCCACCGCCGAGCAGGGCCGCGGCGGAGGAGAACAGGACGAAGGCGGCGAGGTCGTGGCCCCGGGTCAGCTCGTGCAGGTTCACCGCCGCGTCCGTCTTCGGGCGCAGTACGCGCTCCAACTGGTCGGCGGTGAGGGAGGAGACCACGGCGTCGTCGAGCACACCGGCGGCGTGCACCACGAACGTCAACGGGTGCTCCGCCGGTATGCCGGCCAGGACCTCGGCGAGCCGGTCGCGGTCGGCGGCGTCGCAGGCGACGACGCTCACCTCCGCGCCGAGCGCGGCCAGTTCGTCGCACAGCTCGGCCGCTCCGGGGGCGTCGGGGCCGCTGCGGCTGGTCAGCAGCAGGTGCCGTATCCCGTGTTCGGTGACGAGGTGACGGGCCACCAGGCGGCCGAGGGTGCCGGTGCCGCCGGTGATCAGGGCGGTGCCGTCGGGGTTAGGGGCGGCGGGCGGCAGCAGCACGTTCTTGCCGGTGTGCCGGGCCTGGCCGACGTACCGGAACGCCTCGGGGGCCCGCCGTACGTCCCAGCAGGTGAGCGGCAGCGGGGTGAGTGTGCCCTGCCGGAACAGGTCGAGGATCAGGTCGAGCGTCTGCGCGATCCGCTCCGGGCCCGCCTCCGCCAGGTCGTACGCCCGGTAGCTCACCCCGGGGTGGGCGGCGGCCACGGTGTCGGCGTCGCGGATGTCGGTCTTGCCCATCTCCAGGAAGCGCCCGCCGCGCGGCAGCAGCCGCAGGGAGGCGTCGACGAACTCCCGTGCCAGGCAGTCCAGTACGACGTCGGCGCCGCGTCCGCCGGTCGCGTCGAGGAAGCGGTCGGCGAAGTCGAGGGTGCGGGAGGAGGCGATGTGGGCGTCGTCGAGGCCGAGGCCGCGCAGGACGTCCCACTTGCCGGGGCTCGCGGTGCCGTACACCTCGGCCCCGGCGTGCCGGGCGAGCTGGACGGCGGCCATGCCGACACCGCCGGCCGCGGAGTGCACCACGACCGTCTCCCCCGCCTTGAGGCCGCCGAGGTCGAACAGGCCGTAGTGGGCGGTGAGGAAGGCGATGGGCACGGTGGCGGCCTGGGCGTAGGACCAGCCGGGCGGTATCGGGGCGAGGGTGCGCCGGTCGGCGACCGCGACGGGGCCGAAGGCGCCGCCGAAGACACCGAACACGCGGTCGCCGGGGGCGAGATCGGTCACGCCGGGGCCGGTCTCCAGGACGGTGCCCGCCCCTTCGCTGCCGAGGATCCGCTGGTCGGGGGCGAGGCCGAGGCAGACCGCGATGTCCCGGAAGTTCAGGCCGGCGGCCCGGACGGCCACCCGGACCTCGCCGGGGGCCAGCGGGGCAGCCGCCTCCGGGGACGGTACGAGCGCGAGGGCGTCGAGGCTGCCCTCACCGGTGGTGTCCAGCCGCCAGACCGCTTCGCCGGCCGGGGGTGTCAGCGTGCCGGGCCGCCCGGCCCGGGCCAGCCGGGGTACGAGCGGGTTCCCCGCGCGGGCGGCGAGCTGCGGTTCCCGTGTGGCGAGGGCCAGGCCGAGCAGGTGGGGCAGGGCGTCCGCCGAGTCGGCGGTGTCGTCCAGGTCCAGCAGGACGAAGCGGTCGGGGTGTTCGGTCTGGGCGGCCCGGACCAGTCCCCAGGCGGCGGCCTGTGCCGGGTCGGCGGGGTGTCCGCCGGGCCCGGTCGCGACCGCGTGGCGGGTGACGACCACGAGGGGGGCGTCGCCGGAGCGGGGGTCGGACGGCCACCGCTGGACGACGGCCAGGGTGGCGGTCGCGGTCTCCCGGACGCGGGCGGCCTCGTCGGGCCCGGCGGCGGTGGGGCAGGTCCAGACGACCGCCGTGGGCTGCGCGCCGGAGCCGGTGTCGTCGAGGTCCGCCCAGCCGGTGAGCGGGGCGGTGGCCCCGGCACCGGGGGCCGGTGTCCAGTCCAGGCGGTACAGGCCGTCCCGGCCCGCCACGGCTGCCGCCAGCAGGTCCGGGGAGAGCGGGCGCAGCACCAGCGACTCGGCGGACAGCACCGGCTGCCCGGTCGGGTCCCAGGCGTCCAGGCTCACCGCGTCGGGCCCGGCCGGGCCGATCCGGACGCGCAGTGCGGACGCGCCGGCGGCGTGGGCGGTGACACCGTTCCAGGAGAAGGGCAGCCGGGCGGGGCCGGGCCGGTCGCCGAGGAGGGCGGACGCCTGGAGGGCGCCGTCCAGCAGGGCCGGGTGGACAAGGTAACCGTCACTGTCCGACTGCCGTTCGAGCGCGACCTCCGCGTAGACGTCGGTGCCGTCGCGCCAGGCGGCGCGCAGCCCCTGGAAGGCGGGGCCGTAGCGGTAACCGGCCTCGGCGAAACGGTCGTACACGCCGTCCAGGTCGACCGGCTCGGTGCCGGCCGGCGGCCAGGTGGCGGGCGCGGGCGGGCCGTCGGCGCCGTCGCCGGGCGTGAGGGTGCCGGGGGCGAGGGTGCCGGTGGCGTGCGGGGTCCAGTCGGCGCCGGGATCGGTCTCGGCGCGGGAGTACAGGCCGAGGGTTCGCCTGCCGCTGTCGTCGGGCGGGCCGAGGCGCAGTTGGACGTGGACGGCGTCCCGCTCGGGGAGGATCAGCGGGGCCTGGAGGGTCAGTTCGTCGACGAGGGCGCTGTCGGCCTCGTCGGCGGCGCGCAGGGCGAGTTCCAGGAAGGCGGTGCCGGGGAGCAGGTTCGTCCCGGAGACGACATGGTCGGCCAGCCACGGGTGCGTCCGGGTCGACAGCCGCCCGGTGAGGAGCCGCTCCCCGGAGTCGGCCAGATCGACGCTGGCGCCCAGCAGCGGGTGGTCCGTGGCGCCCAGCCCGGCGGCGGCCACGTCCCCGGTGCGGACGGGGGCGTCGAGCCAGTAGCGGGTGCGCTGGAAGGCGTAGGTCGGCAGGTCCACCGGCCGGCTCGTGCGGCCGAGGTCGTGTCCGCAAAGTCCCGTCGTCCGCCCGGATCGCGGGGCAGACGGGACTTTGGGGACACGGCCGAGGGCCGCGGGCCAGTCGACGGGCACGCCCTGGACATGGGCCTCGCCCAGCGACAGCAGCAGCCGGTCCCGGCCTCCGTCGTCGCGGCGCAGCGAGCCGACGACCACACCCGTGACGGCCCCGTCCTCCAGCACCTCCTGGACGGCCGGGGCGAGCACGGGGTGCGGGCTCGACTCGACGAAGGTGGTGAATCCGGCGCCGGCCAGGGCCCGGACGGCGGGCTCGAACTCGACCGTGCCCCGCAGGTTGCGGAACCAGTAGTCGGCGGTGAGTTCGGGCCCCTCGATCCAGTCGGCCTCCAGGGTGGAGAACATCCGGGTGCCTGCCGTGGCGGGGGTGATGTCGGCGAGGACGTCGAGCAGTTCGGCGCGCAGGGGGTCCATCTCGGCGGAGTGGGACGCGTAGTCGACCTCGATGCGGCGGGCGCGTACGCCGTCCTTCTCGCAGGAGGCGAGGAGTTCCGCCAGGGCCGCGGCCTCGCCCGCGACCACGGTGGAGCGCGGACCGTTCACGGCGGCGACCGAGATCTTCTCGCCCCAGCCGGCCAGCAGCTCGCGGGTGCGGTCGGCGGGCAGCGCCACCGAGGCCATGCCGCCCTGTCCGGCGACGGCGCGCAGCAGCCTGCTGCGCAGGGCGACGACCTTGGCGCCGTCCTCCAGGGACAGCGCCCCGGCGACCACGGCGGCGGCGATCTCGCCCTGGCTGTGGCCGAGTACGGCGTCCGGTTCGACACCGCAGGACCGCCAGGTCTCGGCCAGCGACACCATGACGGCCCACAGCGCGGGCTGGACCACGTCCACCCGCTCCAGGTCCGTGGCGGAGGCCAGGACCCCGGTCAGGGACCAGTCGACGTGCGGGGCCAGGGCGCGTTCGCAGGCGGCCATGCGGGCGGCGAAGACGGGCGAGGAGTCGAGCAGGTCCAGTGCCATGCCGGTCCACTGGGCGCCCTGGCCGGGGAAGACGAACACGGTGCGCCCGACTGCGGTCGCGGTGCCCCGGGCCACGGTGGCGAGGGGTGCGTCGGCCGCCAGGGCCCGCAGTCCGGCGGTCAGTTGCTCGCGGTCGCCGACGAGGACGGCTCGGTGGTCGTGCCGGGTGCGGGTGGTGGCGAGGGCCAGGCCGATGGCGGCGGCGCCGTGCCCGGGGTGGGCGTCGATGTGGTCGGCGAGCCGTTCGGCCTGGGCGCGCAGTGCTTCGGGGGTGTGGCCGGAGAGGACCCAGGGGACGGCGGGTTCCTCGGGGGGCGCGGGCTCGGAGGCGTCCTCGTCGATGTGGTCGACGTGCTCCAGCACCAGGTGGGCGTTGGTGCCGCTCATGCCGAAGGAGGAGACTCCGGCGCGGCGGGGCCGGTCGGGGCCGGCGGGCCAGGAGCGCTCCTCGGTCAGCAGTTCCACCGCGCCGGCGGACCAGTCGACCTGCGGGGTCGGGGCGTCCACGTGCAGCGTCCGGGGCAGCACCCCGTGGCGCATCGCCTCCACCATCTTGATGACACCGCCCACGCCGGCGGCGGCCGAGGTGTGTCCGATGTTCGACTTCAACGACCCCAGCCACAGCGGCTGTTCACGGTCCTGACCGTAGGTGGCCAGCACCGCCTGCGCCTCGATCGGGTCCCCGAGCCGGGTCCCGGTGCCGTGCGCCTCGACGACGTCCACGTCACCGGGTGAGAGCCGGGCGTCGGCGAGCGCCGCGCGGATCACGCGCTGCTGCGAGGGTCCGTTGGGCGCGGTGAGCCCGTTGCTGGCCCCGTCCTGGTTGACCGCGCTGCCCCGCACGAGGGCCAGCACCCGGTGGCCGTTGCGGCGGGCGTCGGACAACCGCTCCAGCAGCACCATGCCCACGCCCTCGCCGAAACCGACGCCGTCGGCGGCCGCGGCGAAGGGCTTGGAGCGGCCGTCGGAGGCCAGGCCGCGCTGGCGGCTGAACTCGACGAACAGTTCGGGGCTGGACATGACGGTGACGCCACCGGCGAGGGCGAGTCCGCACTCGCCGGAGCGCAGCGCGCGCACCGCGAGGTGCAGGGCGACCAGCGAGGACGAGCACGCCGTGTCGACGGTCACCGCCGGGCCCTCCAGGCCCAGGACGTAGGCGACGCGGCCGGAGACGACACTGCCCGAGTTGCCGGCGCCGAGGAAGCCCTCGACCTCCTCGGGGATGTGGGGCAGGAGCCGGGCCGCGTAGTCCTGGTGCATGACGCCGACGAAGACGCCGGTCGCGGTGGAGCGCAGCGTCGCCGGGTCGATGCCCGCGCGCTCCAGCGTCTCCCAGGAGGTCTCCAGCAGGAGCCGCTGCTGCGGGTCCATCGCGAGGGCCTCGCGGGGCGAGATGCCGAAGAAGCCCGCGTCGAACTCCGCCGCGTCGTACAGGAAGCCGCCTTCGCGCGCGTACGAGGTGCCGTGGCGTTCGCTGTCGGGGTCGTACAGGGCGTCCAGGTCCCAGCCGCGGTCGGCCGGGAAGGCGGCGATGCCGTCGGTGCCGGAGGAGACCAGGTTCCACAGGTCCTCGGGAGAGCGGACACCGCCGGGGTAGCGGCAGCCCATGGCGACGACGGCGATCGGGTCCTCGTCGGTCGCCGCTCCCCCGCCGCCGGCGGCCGGGACGGAGGTCGGCACGCGGCCGGTGTCCGCGCCGAGCAGTTCGCCGCCGAGGTGGGCCGCGAGGACCTCGGGGGTCGGGTGGTCGAAGACGAGGGTGGCGGGCAGCCGCAGTCCGGTGGCGTTGCCGAGGCGGTTGCGGAGGTCGACGGCGGCGAGCGAGTCGAAGCCGAGGTCCCGGAAGGCGCGGCCCGCCTCGACGGCCTCGGGCGACGGGTGGCCGAGTACGGCGGCGACCTGACCACGGACCAGGTCGAGGAGTTCGCGGCGGCGGCCGGGGGCGTCCAGGGCGGCGAGCCGCTCGGCCAGGGGGCCGCGGTCACCGTCACCGTCGGTGGCGGAGGCCAGGGCGGCCTGGCGGCGGGCGGGCAGCCGGACCACGCCGTGCAGCAGCCGGGGTACGGGCTCGCTCTCGGCGCGGGCGCGCAGCGCGGCCGTGTCCAGCCTGAGGGCCACCAGCAGCGGTTCGTCGACGGTGAGCGCGGAGTCGAGGAGGGCGAGGCCCTGCGCGTCGGTCAGGGGCGGCAGGCCCGAGCGGGCGATACGGCGGACCTCGTCGTCGCCGAGGTGCCCGGTCATGGCGCTGCGCCGCTCCCACAGCGTCCAGGCGACGGACCGCCCGGCCAGGCCCTGGGCCCGGCGGTGGTGGGCCAGGGCGTCCAGGAAGGCGTTGGCGGCGGCGTAGTTGCCCTGTCCGGGGCCGCCGAAGGTACCGGCGGCGGAGGAGAAGAGCACGAACGCAGCGAGGTCCAGGCCGGCGGTGAGCCGGTGCAGGTTGAGGGCCGCGTCGGTCTTGGGCCGCAGGACGGCGTCGACCCGCTCGGGGGTGAGCGAGGAGACCACGCCGTCGTCGAGCACTCCGGCGGCGTGGACGACGGCGGTCAGCGGGTGACCGACGGGTATGTCGGCCAGGACCTGGGCGAGCCGCTCCGCGTCGGCCGCGTCGCAGGCGACGACGCTCACCTGCGCGCCGAGCGCGGCCAGTTCGTCGCGCAGCCCGTCCGCACCGGGGGCGTCCGGGCCGCTGCGGCTGGTCAGCAGCAGGTGCCGTACGCCGTGTCCGGTGACCAGGTGACGGGCGACGCGGGCGCCGAGCAGACCGGTGCCGCCGGTGATCAGGACGGTGCCGTCGGGGTCCAGGCGCGGGGCCGCGTCCTCGTCCTGTACGGGGATCCTGGCCAGCCTGGGGACGAGGACCTCGGAGCCGCGCACCGCGAACTGCGTCTCGCCGGTGGCGGTCAGCACGGCGGCGAGGGCGGCCGGCAGGTCGGCGTCCGGGTCGAGGTCGACGAGGTGGAGGCGGTCCGGGTGCTCGGTCTGTGCGGAGCGCACCAGCCCCCACACCGCGCTGTGGGGCAGGTTCGGTACGTCCTCGCCGGGCCGGGCGGCGATCGCGCCCCGGGTGACGAGGACGAGCCGTGCCCCGGTGAACCGGTCGTCGGCGAGCCAGTCCTGGACGAGGGCGAGGGCGTCGTGCACTGCGGTGCGGGTGGTGTCGGCGAGCTCGTCGGCCCGGTCGTCCGGGGCCGCGCCGAGGTCGGCGAGGACGAACTCGGGCAGGGGCCCGTCGGCGTCGCGGAGCGCGGCGAGGTCCGCGTGGTGGGCGACTGCCGGGGTGTCCTCGGTGGGGCCGAGGACCGCCCAGGACGCCGCCGTGGGGCCGGGCACCGGGCGGACCGGCGTCCAGTCGAGGCGGAACAGGGAGTCGTGGTGGCGTCCGGCGGCCGGAGCCGTGAAACTCCCGGCGCCGACCGGCCGCAGGGCCAGGCCCGCCACGGTCAGGACGGGCCGTCCGGCCTGGTCGAGGGCGCGCAGTGTCACGGTGTCGGGGCCGGCGGGGGTGATGCGGATCCGCAGACCGGTCGCGCCCTGCGCGTGGAGGACGGCGCCGGTCCAGACGAACGGCATCCGGCCCTCGGCGGCCTCGCCGAGGCCGGTCGCGTGCAGGGCGCCGTCGAGGAGCGCGGGATGCAGCCCGAACCGCGCGGCCTCGGAATGCAGCTCCGACGGCAGGCTCGCCTCCGCGAACACCTCCTCCCCCAGCCGCCACGCCGCACGCAGCCCCTGGAACGCCGGCCCGTACGCGAAGCCGCCCTCCGCGAAGCGCTCGTACAGCCCGTCCAGTTCCACGGGGACCGCGCCGGCCGGCGGCCACACCGCGGGATCGCCCGGGGCCGCCTCCTCGGCGACGGGACCCAGCAGCCCCCGGGCGTGGCACGTCCACGGCAGGTCGTCGGTGCCGTCCGGGCGGGCGTGCAGGCTCAGCGGGCGACGCCCGTCGCGGTCCGGGGCGCCGACGGCGAGTTGTACGGCGACGCCGCCCTCCGGGGGCAGGACGAGCGGGGCCTCCAGGGTGAGTTCCTCGACCTGGCCGCAGCCGACCTGGTCGCCCGCGCGGACCGCCAGCTCCAGGAAGGCGGTGCCGGGCAGCAGGGCGGCGTCACGGACGGCGTGGTCGGCCAGCCAGGGGTGGGTGCGGGTGGAGAGACGGCCGGTGAGGAGCAGTCCGTCGCCGTCGGCGAGGGCGACGACCGCGCCGAGCAGCGGGTGGTCGGCGGCGGCGAGCCCGGCCGAGGCCATGTCGCCCTGGGGCGCGGCGGAGTCCTCCAGCCAGTACCGGCGCCGCTGGAACGCGTACGTCGGCAGGTCGGCCCGGCGGGTGCGCCATCCGGCGTAGGCGGCACGCCAGTCGACGCGTACGCCGTGGACGTACAGCTCGCCGACGGCGGCGAGGAACCTGGCCCGGCCTCCGTCGTCCCGCCGCAGCGTGCCGGTGACCACGGCCTCGTCGGCCCCGGCCGCCCTGGCGGTCTCCTCCATCGGGACGGTGAGCACCGGGTGGGGGCTGACCTCGACGAGGACGTGGTGGCCGGCGGCCAGCAGGGCGCGGGTGGTCTGTTCGAACTCGACGGTCCGGCGCAGGTTGCGGTACCAGTAGCCGGCGTCGAGGCCGGTGGTGTCGAGCGGTTCGGCGGTGACGGTCGAGTAGAAGGGGATGTCGGAGGGGCGGGGGGTGATGTCGGCCAGCAACCGGAGCAGTTCGTCGTGGATGCGCTCGACGTGGGCGCTGTGCGAGGCGTAGTCGACGGGGATCCGCCGGACTCTGAGGTCGCGGGCGGTGAGCCGGTCGATCAGGTCGTCCAGCGCCGACCGGTCGCCGGAGACGACCACGGAGGCGGGCCCGTTGACGGCCGCGACGGACAGCCGGCCGTCCCCGTCGCCCAGCAGGGCGCGGACCTCGTCGACCGGCAGCGGCACGGACGCCATGCCGCCGGCCCCGGCGAGCGCGACGATGGCTCTGCTGCGCAGCGCGACGACCTTGGCGCCGTCCTCCAGGGACAGCGCCCCGGCGACCACGGCGGCGGCGATCTCGCCCTGGCTGTGCCCGGCGACCGCGGACGGCTCGACACCGTACGACCGCCACAGCGCGGCCAGCGACACCATCACGGCCCACAGCGCGGGCTGGACCACGTCGACGCGGTCCAGCGGCGGGGTGCCGGGGGCGTCGCGCAGTACGTCGGTCAGGGACCAGTCGGTGTGGGGGGCCAGGGCGCGTTCGCAGTCGGCGATCCGCTCCGCGAAGACGGGGGCGGTGTCGAGGAGTTCGGCTGCCATGCCGGTCCACTGCGAGCCCTGGCCGGGGAAGACGAACACGGTGTCGGCTCCGGGGGTGCCGGTCCCACGGACCAGTCCGGGCTCCGGGGTGTCCTCGGCCAGGGCCCGCAGGCCGCGCAGGAACCCCTCCTCGTCGGCGGCGACCACGACGGCACGGTGTTCGAGGGCGGCCCGGGTGGTGGCCAGGGCGTGGCCGATGTCGAGGGGCCGCTGTCCGGGGTGCGTGTCGAGGTGGGCGGCGAGGCGGCGGGCCTGGGCGCGCAGGGCCTCGCGGCTGCGGGCGGAGACGGGCCAGGGCAGGGCGGTCGGGAGGCCGGGCTCGTCGGTGGTGTCGGGCGCGTCGGTGGTGTCGGGCTCGGTTCCCGGAGCCGGGGCGGACTCGGGCTCGGGTTCGGGTCCGACCTGTTCGAGGACGACGTGTCCGTTGGTGCCGCTGATCCCGAAGGACGACACGGACGCCCGGCGCGGTGCGCCGGTCTCCGGCCAGGGCATCGCCTCGGTGACCAGTTCCACCGCGCCCGAGGACCAGTCGACCGTGGGGGTGGGCCGCTCGACGTGCAGGGTGGGCGGCACGACGCCCCGGTTCATCGCCATCACCATCTTGATGACACCGCCGACGCCCGCCGCGGCCTGGGTGTGGCCCATGTTGGACTTCAGCGAGCCGAGCAGCAGGGGCCGGTCGGCGGGCCGGTCCTGCCCGTACGTGGCCAGCAGGGCCTGTGCCTCGATGGGGTCGCCGAGCGGCGTACCGGTGCCGTGCGCCTCGACCACGTCGACGTCGGCGGGGGTGAGCCCGGCGTCGGCGAGCGCCCGTCGGATGACCCGCTGCTGGGCGGGCCCGTTGGGGGCGGTCAGGCGGCTGCTCGCGCCGTCCTGGTTGACGGCGGTGCCGCGGACCAGGGCGAGCACGGGGTGACCGTTGCGGCGGGCGTCGGAGAGCCGCTCCAGCAGGAGCATGCCGACGCCCTCGCCCCAGCCGGTGCCGTCCGCCCCTGCGGCGAAGGACTTGCAGCGGCCGTCGGCGGCGAGCCCGCCCTGCCGGCTCATCTCGACGAACGGCACCGGTGTCGACATGATCATGGCGCCGCCGGCCAGCGCCAGCCCGCACTCCCCCCGGCGTAGGGCCTGGGCGGCCAGGTGCAGGGCGACGAGGGAGGACGAGCAGGCCGTGTCCACCGTCACCGCCGGGCCCTCCAGGCCGAAGGTGTAGGAGAGGCGGCCGGAGGCGACGCTGTCGGAGTTGCCGTTGCCGATGTACCCCTGGATGTCGTCCGGGACCTGACGCAGGCGTAGTCCGTAGTCCTGGTACATCACGCCGACGAAGACCCCGGTGTCGCTGCCGCGCAGCGCGCCCGGGTCGAGGCCCGCTCGTTCGAAGGCCTCCCAGGTGGTCTCCAGCAGCAGCCGCTGCTGCGGGTCCATGGCGAGCGCCTCGCGGGGCGAGATGCCGAAGAAGCCGGGGTCGAAGTCGGCGGCGTCGGTGAGGAATCCGCCTTCGGCGGCGTAGGTCGTGCCGGGGCGCTCCCGGTCGGGGTCGTGCAGGGCGCCGAGGTCCCAGCCTCGGTCGGCGGGGAAGCCGGCGACGGCGTCGGTGCCGGTGGCGACGAGCTGCCACAGCTCCTCGGGGGAGACGACGCCGCCCGGGTAGCGGCAGCCCATGCCGACGATGGCCACGGGTTCCTGCTGCCGGGCCTCCACCTCCTGCAGTCGGCGGCGGGTGCGGTGCAGGTCGGCCGCGACCCGCTTGAGGTAGTCGCGGAGCTTGTCGTCGTTGAGCGTGCCGTCAGTCACTGTGCACCGTCACCTTCGGGGCCTTCGTGCGGGAGGGGCCGGGCGTGGGGAGCCGCCGTCGCGCGGATGGGGGCAGGGGGTTCACGACATGCCGAGTTCGTTGTCGATGAACTCGAAGAGCTCGTCGTCGCTGGCCGTGTCCATCCGCTCCTCCAGGCGGTCCTGCGCCGCGCCACCGGTTCCCGGGCGCAGCCTGCTGATCAGTTCCTCGAGCCGGCCGAGCAGCTCCGGCCCGGCCGTGCCGTTGTCCAGGGCGCCTTCCAGCAGGCCGAGTTCGGCCAGGCCCGCGGTGTCGGCGGCGAGATCGGGCCCGGCGCTCTCGGGGGCGAGTTCGACGGACAGTTGGCGGGCGATGGCCGCCGAGGTGGGGTGGTCGAAGAGCAGGGTGGCGGGCAGCCTGAGGCCGGTGGCGGCGCCGAGCCGGTTGCGCAGTTCGACCGCGGTCAGCGAGTCGAAGCCCAGTTCCAGCAGGCCGCGTTCGGCGTCCACCGAGGCGGGCCCGGGGAAGCCGAGCACGGTGGCGGCGTGCCCGCGCACCAGGTCGAGCAGGGTCCGTTCGCGCCGCTGCTCGGACTGGCCGGCCAGGGTGCGGCGCAGGGTGTCGGCCGCGTCCGGGGCCGCCTCGCCGACCGCCGCGCTACGGCGGGCGGGCGGGCGCATGAGTCCGCGCAACAGCGCCGGAACGCCGCCGGTGCCGGTCTGGGCGGCCAGGGCCCCGGTGTCCAGCCGCAGCGGCAGGACGACGGGTTCGCCCGTGGCGTTGGCCGAGTCGAACAGGGCCGCGCCCTCGGCCGGGGAGAAGGCGACGATGCCGCCGCGGGCGATGCGCCGGAAGTCGGCCTCGTCGAGGCCTCCGCTCATGCCGCCCTTGTTGGCCCACAGGCCCCAGGCGAGCGACGCGGCGGGCAGGCCGTTCGCCCGGCGGTGGTGGGCCAGCGCGTCCAGGAAGGCGTTGGCCGCCGCGTAGTTGCCCTGGCCCATGCCACCGAAGATCCCGGCGATGGAGGAGAACACCACGAACGCCGACAGGTCCATGCCCTCGGTCAGCTCGTGGAGGTTCCAGGCCGCGTCGACCTTGGGCCGCAGGGCGGTGTCCAGCTGGGCCGGGGTCATCGCGTCCACGACCCCGTCGGCGATGGTCCCCGCCGCGTGCACGACAGCGGTCAGCGGGTGGGCGTCCGGCAGCGAGCCGAGCAGCCGGGCCAGTGCGTCCCGGTCGGCGGCGTCGCAGGCCACGACCTCCGCGTGGGCGCCGAGTGCGGCGAGGCCGACGACCAGGTCGGCGGCGCCCTCGGCGGCGGGGCCCCGGCGGCTGGTGAGCAGCAGGCGCTTCACGCCGTGTTCGGCGACCAGGTGATGGGCGAGCACGGAGCCGATGGCGCCGGTGCCGCCGGTGATCAGCACCGTGCCGGGGCGTCCCCAGTCGGGTGTCCCGGGCTGTTCGGTGACGGGCACCTTGGCCAGCCGGGCGATGTACGTCCGGCCCTCACGCAGGGCGAGTTGGGGTTCGCCACTGGCGACGGCGGCGACGAGCGCGTCCTCGGAGGCGTCGTCGAGGTCGGCGAGGACGAAGCGGCCCGGGTTCTCGGTCTGCGCGGACCGCACCAGCCCCCACACGGCGGCGTGGGCCAGGTCCTGCGCGACCTCGTCGGCGCTCACCGGGACGCCGCCCCGGGTGACGAGCACCAGCTTGGCGTCGGCGAACGTGTGGTCGGCCAGCCACTCCCGTACGAGGGTGAGGGTGTGCCCGGTGACGTGCCGTACCGCGTCGGGCTGCCGGAGTCCGGCCGGAGCGGCGGGGACGTGCGCGAGGACGACCGTGGGCGGAGCCACTCCCCCGGCTTCCCCGGCGATCTCCCGGGACAGCGCTTCCAGGCCGGTGGCGGAGCGGGTGATGCCGTGGGCCGCCCAGTCGGGTGCCTCGGCGCCGATGACGGCCCAGCCGTCGGGGTCGACGGCGGCCGGCCGGGACAGCGTGGGCCATTCGACGCGGTACAGGTCGTCGTGATGTGCGGTCCGGGCGGCGCGTACCTGGTCGGGGTTGACCGGGCGGAGCACCAGGGAGCGGATGGAGGCGACCGGTTGTCCGGCCGTGTCGGTGGCACGCACCGACACGGCGTTGTCGCCGATGGGCGTCAGCCGGATGCGTACGGCGCGGGCGCCGGAGGCGTGCAGGCGGATGCCGTTCCAGGAGAACGGCAGCCATCCCTGGTCGGTCCCTTCGAGGACACCGAAGATCAGCGAGTGCAGGGCGCTGTCGAGGAGCGCGGGATGCAGCCCGAACCGCGCGGCCTCGGCCTGCTGTTCGGACGGCAGGCTCGCCTCCGCGTACACCTCGTCCCCGAGCCGCCACACCTCGCGCAGCCCCTGGAACGCGGGCCCGTATCCGAAGCCGCCTTCGGCGAACCGCTCGTACAGCCCGTCGATCTCCACGGGCTGCGCGCCGGCCGGCGGCCAGGTCACGGAGTCGACCGGTTCCGTCTCGTCGGCGGCGGGGACGAGCAGCCCCCGGGCGTGGCAGGTCCAGCCCATGTCGTCCGTGTCTCCCGGGCGGGTGTGGACGCTGAGCGGGCGGGCGCCGGTGGAGTCCGGGGCGCCGACGGTCAGTTGCAGTGCCACCGAGCCCTGGGCGGGGATCACCAGCGGGGTTTCCAGGGTGAGTTCCTCGACCTGGCCGCAGCCGACCTGGTCGCCGGCCCGGACCGCCAGTTCCAGCAGGGCGGTGGCGGGGAGCAGGGCGGTGCCGAAGACACCGTGGTCGGCCAGCCAGGGATGGGTGCGTACGGAGAGCCTGCTCGTGAACAGGACTCCGTCGGTGTCGGCGAGCGGCACGGCGGCGCCGAGCAGCGGGTGGTCCGCCGACAGGAGCCCGGCGGCGGCCATGCCTCCGGATGCCGCGGTGGCCTCCAGCCAGTAGCGCTCGCGCTGGAAGGCGTAGGTGGGCAGTTCGACCTGGCCGCCCCTGCCGGTGGCTTCCAGGACCGTGGGCCAGTCGACGGCCGTCCCCCGGACGTACAGCTGGGCGAGGGCGTCGGTGAGGGCCCGGGTCTCGGTGCGGTCCTTGCGCAGCAGCGGCACGAGGGGGCCGGCGGCGGACGGGTCCACCGGGTCGTCGGAGCCGATGGGATCGGCTTCGGCGAGGCAGTCGCGGCCCATGGCGGTGAGTGAGCCGTCGGGGCCGAGTTCGAGGTAGGTGACGGCGCCCTCGGCGGCGAGCCGTCGCATGCCGTCGTGGAAGCGGACCGCCTCGCGGACGTGCCGCACCCAGTACTCGGGCGATGCCAGCTGCTCGGGGGTGGCGAGTTCGCCGGTGACGTCGGAGACCAGCGGGATGCGCGGCGCCCGGTAGTCCAGGCTCTCGGCGACCCTCCGGAACTCGTCGAGCATGCCGTCCATGTGCGGCGAGTGGAACGCGTGGCTGACGGTGAGCCGCCGGGCCTTGCCACCGCGCTCGCGCCACTGTTCGGCGACGTCCAGGACGGCGTCCTCGTCGCCGGAGACGACGACGGAGGCCGGCCCGTTGACGGCGGCCACCGCGACGCGGCCGTCGTAGGGGGCCAGGAGCGCCATGGCGTCCGCCTCGGACGCGGTGAGCGCGACCATGGCGCCGCCCTCGGGCAGTGCCTGCATCAGGCGGCCCCGGGCCGCGACCAGCGCGGCGGCGTCGGGCGCCGACAGCACCCCGGCCACATGCGCGGCCGCCAGCTCGCCGATCGAGTGCCCGAGCAGCAGGTCCGGTACCACGCCCCAGTGTTCGACCAGCCGGAAGAGGGCGACTTCGACGGCGAAGAGCGCGGGCTGCGTGTACTCCGTACGGTCCAGGAGGGCCGCCGCGTCGGAACCGGCCGGGGCGAAGACGACCTCGCGCAGCGGGCGGTCCAGCAGCGGGTCCAGTTCGGCGCAGATCTCGTCGAAGGCGTCCGCGAACACGGGGTACCGGGCGTACAGTTCGGCGCCCATCGCGGCGCGCTGGCTGCCCTGTCCGGCGAAGAGGAAGGCGACCTTCCCCGCCACGGCCGTGCCCTGGGTGACACCGGGCGCGCTTCCGCCGGTGGCGAGTGCCTTCAGTCCGCCGGTCAGGGCCTCGCGGCTGTCGCCCACGACGGCGCCCCGGTACTCGAAGGCGCTGCGGCCGGTGGCCAGGGTGTGCGCGATGTCGGCCGGACGCAGTCCGGGCCGGGCGTCGGTGTGCTCCAGCAGCCGCTGGGCCTGGGCGCGCAGCGCGGCCCGGCTGCGGGCCGACAGCAGCCACGGCAGGACGGTCCCGTCGTCAGCGGCGTCGTCACCGGCCTCGTCCAGGCCGTCCGGGGCGTACGCGTCCGGTACGTGTTCCAGGATCGTGTGCGCGTTGGTGCCGCTCACGCCGAAGGAGGAGATGCCGGCGCGGCGCGGGTGGCCGTTGTCCGGCCACGGGGTGTCCTCGGTGAGCAGCGACACGGCGCCCGCCGACCAGTCGACGAACGGGGTCGGCGCGTCGACGTGGAGGGTGCGCGGCAGGACTCCGTGCCGCATGGCCAGCACCATCTTCTGCAGGCCCGCGATACCGGCGGCGGCCTGGGCGTGTCCCATGTTGGACTTGAGGGAGCCGAGGAGCAGCGGCCGGTCGGCGGGCCGGTCCTGGCCGTACGTCGCCAGCAGTGCCTGCGCCTCGATCGGGTCGCCGAGCCGGGTGCCCGTACCGTGCGCCTCCACCGCGTCGACGTCCGCGCTGTTCAGCCCGGCGGAGGCGAGTGCCTGCCGGATGACGCGCTGCTGGGAGGGTCCGTTGGGGGCGGTGAGGCCGTTGCTGGCGCCGTCCTGGTTGACGGCCGAGCCGCGGACCAGGGCGAGCACCGGGTGGCCGTTGCGGCGGGCGTCGGACAGCCGTTCCAGTACGACCAGGCCGGCGCCCTCGGCCCAGGCAGTGCCGTCGGCGGCCTCGGCGAAGGGCTTGCAGCGGCCGTCGGCTGCCAGGCCGCGCTGCCTGCTGAACTCGATGAACGCGCCGGGGGTGGACATCACCGTGACACCGCCCGCGAGGGCGAGTGTGCACTCGCCGGAGCGCAGGGCCTGGGCCGCGAGGTGCACGGCGACCAGGGAGGACGAGCAGGCCGTGTCCACGGTGACCGCCGGGCCCTCCAGGCCGAAGGTGTAGGAGATCCGGCCGGAGGCGACGCTGCCCGCGCTGCCGATGCCGAGGTAGCCCTCGGTCTCCTCGGTGGGCTCCTGGACGCGGGAGCCGTAGTCGCGGTAGCTGGACCCGACGAAGACGCCGGCCCTGCTGCCCTTCAGCGACGACGGGTCGATGCCGGCCCGTTCGAAGGCCTCCCAGGAGATCTCCAGGAGCAGCCGCTGCTGCGGGTCGATCGACAGCGCCTCACGCGGGGAGATCCCGAAGAACGCCGGGTCGAAGTGGTCGGCGTCGTGCAGGAATCCGCCCTCTCGGGCGTAGGTCCGGCCGATCTTCTCCGGGTCCGGGTCGTACAGCTCGTCGAGGTCCCAGCCACGGCCGGTGGGGAACTCGGTGATGGCGTCGGCGCCCGAGGCCACCAGCCGCCACAGCTCCTCCGGGGTGGTGACACCGCCGGGGTAGCGGCAGCTCATCGAGACGACGGCGATGGCGTCGTCGTCGACGACCGGCATGGCCGGCGAGTCGGGCACCACCGGGGCGGATGTCGACACCGGTGCCGTGCCGCCCAGTTCGGACCGTACGTGGTCCACCAGGGAGGTGACGGTGGGGTGGTCGAAGACCAGGGTCACCGACAGACGCAGCCCGGTGACCTCGGAGAGGCGGTTGCGCAGGTCGACGGCGGTGAGCGAGTCGAAGCCGAGGTCCTTGAAGACGCGGTCGGGGTCGATGTCGGCGGGGTCGGCGTAGCCGAGGACGGCGGCGACCTCGATGCGGATCAGCCGGACCAGTTCCTCCTGCCGCTCCTGTACGGACAGGGCGGCGAGGCGTCCGGCGAGGGAGTCGGCCCCGGTGTCCTGCCCGTCGGCCCCGGCGGCGGCCAGGATGTCGCGGGCCTCGGGCAGTTCGCGCAGGACGGCGCTGGGCCGCAGCGCGGTGTAGGCGGGGGCGAACCGGTCCCAGGCGAAGTCGCAGAGGATCAGCCTGTTCTCGCCCTGTTCCACGGCCTGTTCGAGGGCGGTGACGGCCAGTTCCGGGTCCATCGGCGGGATGCCGTTGCGGACGAGCTGTTCGCGGGCGGAGTTGGCGGCGCTGTCGCCCGCCCACAGGCCCCAGGCCACGGCGGTGGCGGGCAGGCCGAGTGAGCGTCGGTGCTCGGCGAGGGCGTCGAGGTAGGCGTTGGCGGCGGCGTAGCTGCCCTGGCCGGTGCCGCCGAGGGTGCCGGCGAGTGAGGAGAACAGGACGAACGCGGTCAGGTCCAGGTCGCGGGTGAGGGCGTCCAGGTTGCGGGCGGCGTCCATCTTGGGGCGCAGGACTCCGGCGGCCCGTTCGGGGGTGAGGGTGTCGAGGACGCCGTCGTCGAGGACACCGGCGGCGTGCACGACGGCGCGCAGCGGGCGGTCGTCGGGGATGCCGGCGAGGAGGACGGCGAGCGCGTCGCGGTCGGCGGCGTCGCAGGCGGCGACCCGTGCCTCGGCGCCCAGGTCGGCGAGTTCGGCGACGAGTTCGGCGGCGCCGGGGGTGTCGGGGCCCCGGCGGCCGGTGAGCAGCAGGTGCCGGGTGCCGGAGCGGGCGAGCCTGCGGGCGATGTGGGCGCCGAGGGCGCCGGTGCCGCCGGTGATCAGTACGGTGCCGTCCGGTTTCCAGGCGACCGGGGCCGTCTCGTCGCCGGGCAGGGCCCTTACGACCCTGCGGCCGTAGATTCCCGAGGGCCGGATCGCGACCTGGTCCTCGCCGTCGAGGCCGGCCAGTACGGCGGCGAGCCGGCCGCCGGAGCGGTCGTCGAGGTCGGCCGGCAGGTCGACCAGTCCGGCCCAGCGTTCCGGGTACTCCACGCCGGCCACGGCGCCGAGTCCCCACAGGGTCGCCTGGGCGGGTGCGGTGAGGGCGTCGGAGCGTCCCACGGACACCGCGCCGCTGGTGGCGGACCACAGCGGGGCGTTGATGCCGGCGTCGCCGAGCGCCTGGAGGAGGGTGGTGGTGAGGGCGAGCCCGGTCGGCAGAGCCGTCCCGTCGGTGTACGGCTCCTCGGCGAGGGCGAGCAGGGAGAGCACGCCGCCGCTCGGGACGGTCAGGGTGCCCAGCCGGGCGGCCAGCGCGGCCCGGTCGGTGTCGGCGGCGCCGATCTCGACCGGTACGGCCAGGGCGCCGTGCCGGTCGAGGGCCCGCAGCGCGCCCGTCACCACGGGGTGGCCGGCCGCGTCTGCCGGTATGACGACCCACCAGGTGCCGGTGAGGACAGGGGTGCCGGGCGCGGGGTGCAGGGTCTTGTAGGTGACGCGGTAGCGCCAGCCGTCGATGGCGGTACGGCTGCGGCGGCCGCGCTGCCAGTCGGCGAGCGCGGGGAGGACTCCGCCCAGGGAGGCGCGGGCGCTGTCGTCCTCGTCGGGCAGGTTCAGCGCGGTGGCGACGGCGCTGAGGTCGTTCCGCTCGACGGCGTCCCAGAAGGCGGTGTCGCCGGGCCGGGCCGCGCCCGGGGCCCCGGCGGCGGTGCCGGCGGCCGTGGCGGTGGGCTCCAGCCAGTACCGCTGCCGCTGGAAGGCGTAGGTGGGCAGTTCGACGGGTCGGGCGTCGGCGTCCGCGAACACGGCGGACCAGTCGACGGGGACGCCGTGGACGTGCGGTGCGGCCAGGGCGGTCAGGAACCGGTCGGGGCCGCCGTCGTCGGTGAGGAGGGTGCCGGTGACCCGGCCGGTGACGTCCGCGGCCTCCAGGCTCCGTTCGATCCAGACGGTCAGCACCGGGTGCGGGCCGGTCTCGACGAAGGTGTCGTGGCCGTCCTCGATCAGCGCGGCGACGGTCCGGTGGAACTCGACGGGCTCGCGCAGGTTGCGGTACCAGTACTCGGTGTCCAGGGCCGTGGTGTCGAGGACACCTCCGGTCACGGTGGAGTAGAAGGCGATGTCGGATCGGCGCGGCGTGATACCGGCGAGCGCGTCCAGCAGTTCCCGGCGCAACTCGTCGACCTGGGGCGAGTGTCCGGCGAAGGTGACGCCCGGGATCGTCCAGCGCATCACACCGTCCTCGGACAGCCGCTCGCCGAACTCCTCCAGGGCCTCGGGGTCACCGGAGACGGTCACGGCGGCGGGCCCGTTGACGGCGGCGACGGACAGCTTCCCCGCCCAGGGCGCGAGCCGTTCGCGTACCTCCTCGTCGGGGAGGGCGACGAAGAGCATCGTGCCCCGGCCGACCAGCGCGGTGAGGATCTGGCTGCGCCGCGCGACGATCCTGGCGCCGTCCTCCAGGGTCAGCGCCCCCGCCACGACGGCGGCGGCGATCTCGCCCTGGCTGTGCCCGACGACGGCCGAGGGCTCGACGCCGTACGACCGCCAGAGCGCGGCCAGCGACACCATCATGGAGAACAGCACCGGCTGGACCACGTCCACCCGGTCCAGCGGCGGGCTGTCGGGGGCGGCCCGCAGCACGTCCGTCAACGACCAGTCCAGGTACGGCGACAGGGCGCGCTCGCACTCGGCGATCCGCTCCGCGAAGACGGGCGCGGAGTCCAGCAGCCCGACCGCCATGCCGACCCACTGCGAACCCTGACCGGGGAAGACGAAGACGGTACGGCCGGGGGTGGCTGCGGTGCCGTGGACCACGGCGGGGTCGTTCTGTCCGGCGGCGAGTGCGGCCAGGCCGGTGAGCAGGGTGGCCCGGTCGGCGCCGACGACGACGGCACGGTGTTCGAAGGCAGACCTGGCGGTGGCCAGGGTGAGGCCGACGTCGTGGGGCCGCAGTTCCGGACGGTCCGTCAGATGGGTGTGGAGTCGCGCGGCCTGCTCGCGCAGCGCTTCCGGGGTCCGGCCGGAGAGCAGCCACGGCACGGCGGTCCCGGGGGCGTTGCCCTCGGGCGCCTCCCCGGGCTCCTCGTCGTACGGCTCCTCGATGATCACGTGGGCGTTGGTGCCGCTGAGCCCGAAGGAGGAGACGCCGGCGCGGCGCGGGTGGCCGCCCCGGGTCCACGGCCGGGGCTCCGTCAGGAGTTCCACGGCGCCCGCGGACCAGTCGACGTTGGGGGTCGGCTCCTCGGCGTGCAGGGTGCGGGGCAGTACGTCGTGGCGCATCGCCTGGACCATCTTGATGATTCCGGCGACGCCGGCGGCGGCCTGGCTGTGCCCGATGTTGGACTTCAGCGAGCCGAGCAGCAGCGGCCGGTCCGCGGGGCGGTTCTGGCCGTACGTCGCGAGCAGCGCCTGCGCCTCGATCGGGTCGCCGAGCCGGGTGCCCGTACCGTGCGCCTCCACGACGTCGACCTCGGCCGGAGCCACTCCCGCGCCGGCCAGCGCGCTGCGGATGACCCGCTGCTGCGCCAGGCCGCTGGGGGCGGTCAGCCCGTTGCTGGCCCCGTCCTGGTTGACGGCCGAGCCCCGCACGAGGGCGAGCACACGGTGGCCGTTGCGGCGGGCGTCCGACAGCCGCTCCAGGAGCAGCAGTCCGACGCCTTCGGCCATGCCGAAGCCGTCGGCGTCGGCGCCGAAGGACTTGCAGCGACCGTCCGCGGCGAGACCGCGCTGCCTGCTGAAGCCGGTGAAGGACAGCGGGGTGCCCATGACGGTCACACCGCCCGCGAGCGCCAGGGAGCACTCGCCGGAGCGCAGGGCCTGGGCCGCCAGGTGCACGGCGACCAGCGAGGACGAGCAGGCCGTGTCGACGGTGACCGCCGGTCCTTCGAGGCCGAGGGTGTAGGCGATCCGGCCGGACAGGATGCTGGTGGAGATACCGGCGATGAGGTGTCCCTCCACCTCCTCGGGTACGTCGCTCAGGCCGCCGTAGCCCTGGTAGGCGGCGCCGGCGAACACGCCGACCTGTCCGCCGCGCAGGGAGGCGGGGTCGATGCCGGCCCGCTCCAGGGCCTCCCAGGAGGTCTCCAGGAGCAGCCGCTGCTGCGGGTCCATGGCCAGCGCCTCGCGCGGCGAGATCCCGAAGAAGGCGGGGTCGAACTGCCCGGCGTCGTAGAGGAATCCGCCTTCGGAGCTGTAGGTAGTACCGGGCCGGTCGGGGTCGGTGTCGTAGAGGCCGTCCAGGTCCCAGCCGCGGTCGGCGGGCAGTGCGGAGATGACGTCCCGGCCCTCGGCGACGAGCCGCCAGAGGTCGTCGGGGGTGCGGACGTCGCCGGGGTAGCGGCAGCTCATGCCGACGATGGCGATCGGGTCGTCGGCGTCGGCGAGCACATGGGCGGGCACGGCCGGGGCGGCCGGGGCGGCGGTGTCGGGGCCGAGGAGTTCCTCGCGCAGATGCCGGGCGAGCGCGTCGGCCGAGGCGTAGTCGAAGAGGACGGTGAGCGGGAGCCGCAGACCGGTGGCGGCGTTGAGCCGGTTGCGCATCTCCACGGCGGTCAGCGAGTCGAAGCCCAGCTCGCGGAAGGCGCGTTCGGGGGCGATGGCGTCGGCGGAGCCGTGGCCGAGCACGGCGGCCGCGTGGCCGCGTACGAGGTCGGTGAGCAGGCGGTCGCGGTCGGCGGCGGGCAGGTCCGCGATGTGGTCGCGCAGCGAGGAGGCGGTGTCGTCGCCGTCCTGGCCGGGCGCGGTCTCCTCGGCGAGCGCGCGGCGGACCTCGGGCAGGTCGCCGATGAGCGGGCTGGGCCGGGCCGAGGTGAACACGGGCGCGAAGCGGTCCCAGTCGACGGCGGTGACGAGGACGACGGTCTCGTCGTCGGTCAGGACCTGCTGGAGCCCGGTCAGCGCGACCTGGGGGGCCATGAAGGGGATGCCCCGGCCGCGCAGCTGCTCCTCGACGAGGTTGGCGGCCATGCCCGCGCCGCCCTCGGGGTCCCAGATGCCCCACACCACGGAGGTGGCGGTGCGGCCCTGCGCCCGGCGCCGGTCCGCGAGCGCGTCGAGGTGGGCGTTGGCGGCGGCGTACGCGCCGTGGTCGCCGCTGCCCCAGACGCCGGAGATGGAGGAGAACAGGACGAAGGAGTCCAGGTCGTCCCGGTCGAAGACGGCGTCCAGGTTCTCCGCGCCGGCGACCTTGGCGTAGAGGATGTCGGCGAACTCGTCCGGGTCGGTGTCGGACAGCGGCACGAGCAGGCCCGTGCCGGCGGCGTGGATGACGGTCCTGATCCGGGGGCCGTCCTGTTCGAGCCCGGCCACCAGTTCGGCGAGCCGGTCGCGGTCGGCGACGTCGCAGGCGGCGACGGTGACCCGGGTGCCGAGCGCGGTCAGCTCGGCGGTCAGGTCGGCCGCGCCGGGGGTGTCGGCGCCCCGGCGGCCGACCAGCACGAGGTGCTCGGCGCCTTTCTTGGCCAGCCAGCGCGCGAGGTGCGCGCCCACGCCGCCGGTGCCGCCGGTGACCAGGACCGTGCCGCGCGGCTGCCAGGCGTCCGCGCGGGCGGGGTCGGCGGGCCGGGCGCGGACCAGCCGTCGGCCGTACGCGCCGGAGTGGCGTACGGCGACCTGGTCCTCGTCGTCCCGGCCGGCCAGGATGCCGCACAGCCGGGCGGCGGCCCGCTCGTCGAGCGTGTCGGGCAGGTCGACCAGACCGCCCCAGCGCTGCGGGTGCTCCAGCGCGGCACACCGGCCGAGGCCCCAGACCATGTGCTGCCCGGGACTGGTCACCGCGTCGTCGCGGCCCGTGGTGACCGCTCCCCGGGTGGCGCACCAGAGCGGGGCGGTGACGCCGGCGTCGCCCAGGGCCTGCACGAGGGTCAGGGTGAGCGCGAGGCCGAGGGGAAGGTGGGGGTGGCCCGGGTGGGGGCGCTCGTCGAGGGCGACGAGGGAGAGGACGCCGCTGACGGGGCCGGTGCCCGCCTCGGCCAGGTGCGCGGTCAGCGTGGCCCGGTCGGCGTGGGCCCCGGTCAGGACGACGGGCACGGGGACGGCGCCGGCCTCGCGCAGCGCCCGGACCACGGCTTCCCGCGCCGGGTCGCCCTCCGTGCCGTCGGTGACCGCCACCAGCCAGGTGCCGGTCGGGGCGGCGGCCGGGCGGCCGGCCGGGGCGGCGGCGAGGGGCCGCCAGTCGACCCGGTAGCGCCAGGAGTCCACGGTCGCGCGTTCGTCGCGCCGCCTGCGCCAGTCGGCCAGCGCGGGCAGGACGACGGTCAGCGGATCCTCGGGGCGGACGCCGAGCGTCGTGGTGAGGGCCGGGAGATCCTGTCCGCCGACGCTCTCCCAGAAGGCGGCGTCCGCCGGGTCGGTGGCGGCGGTGTCCCCGGCGTCGGCCGAAGGCCGTTCCAGCCAGTACCGGCGCCGCTGGAAGGGGTACGTGGGCAGGTCGACGGTGTCGCCCGGGTGCCCGGCGAGCAGGGTGTCCCAGTCCGGCGCGAGTCCGCCGGTGTGGGCCTCGGCGAGGGAGAGCAGGAACCGGTCCAGGCCGCCCTGGTCGCGGCGGAGGGTGCCGACGGCGACGGCGTCGGACTCCTCGGCCTCGGCGGTCTGGCTGATGCCCACGGTGAGCACCGGGTGGGCGCTGGACTCGACGAAGAAGCGGAAGCCCTGGGCGAGCAGGGTGCGGGTGGCCTCCTCGAACCGCACGGTCTGCCGCAGGTTGCGGTACCAGTACTCGGCGTCCAGCGTGCCGGAGTCCTGCCAGTTCAGGTCCACGGTGGAGAAGAACGGCACTTGGCCGGCCGTCGGCTCGATGTCCGCGAGGCACTCCAGGAGCCTTTCGCGGATCTCCTCGACGTGCGCGGAGTGGGAGGCGTAGTCGACGGGGATGCGGCGGGCCCGTACGTCCTCGGCCTGCAACTGGGCCACGATGCCGTCGATCGCCTCGGTGTCGCCCGACAGCACGGTGGCGGCCGGGCCGTTGGCGGCGGCGACGGACAGCCGGTCGCCCCACAGGCCGAGATGGCCGGCCAAGTCCCCCGGCGGCAGCGGGACGGAGGCCATTCCACCGCGTCCGGCGATGGCCGTGATGGCCTGGCTGCGCAGGGCGACGACCTTTGCGCCGTCCTCCAGGGACAACGCACCCGCCACGACAGCAGCGGCGATCTCGCCCTGGCTGTGGCCGAGCACGGCGTCCGGCTCGACACCGGCCGAGCGCCACAGCGCCGCCAGGGAGACCATGACGGCCCACAGCGCGGGCTGGACCACGTCGACACGGTCCAGCGGCGGGGTGCCGGCCTCGCCGCGCAGGACGGCGGCGAGCGACCAGTCCACGTGCGGAGCGAGGGCGCGTTCGCAGGCGGCCATGCGGGCGGCGAAGACCGGCGAGGAGTCGAGCAGGCCGAGTGCCATGCCGGTCCACTGGGAGCCCTGGCCGGGGAAGACGAACACGGTGCGGCCCGCGGGTCCCGCGACACCGCGGACCACACCCGCGGCCTCGCCGCCGGTCACCAGGCCGGTGAGTCCCGCACGGAAGCCGTCCGGGTCGCCCGCGACCACCACCGCACGGTGCTCGAACGCCGACCGGTCGGTGGCGAGGGCCCGCGCGACGGCACCTGCGCGGAGGCCGGAGTCCGCGTCGAGCAGGTCGACGAGGGGCAGCAGCTGCCGCGCCCGCTCGGTCAGCGCCTCCTCGCTGCGGGCGGAGAGCACCCAGGGCACCAGCGGCAGGGGCATCGGGTCACCGGACTCGGTGGCCCGGGTCGTGCCGTCGGGTTCGGTGGTCCCGGCGGTCTCGTCGGGCTCGGTGGGGGTGGCGGGGGCGGAGTCCTCCGCCGGGGGTGCCTCCTCCAGGATCACGTGGGCGTTGGTGCCGCTCACGCCGAACCCGGAGACGGCGGCCCGGCGGGGGCGGTCGGGGTCGAAGGCCCAGGGGCGTTCCTCCGTGAGGAGTTCGACCGCGCCCGCCGACCAGTCGACCTGCGGGGACGGCGCGTCCACGTGCAGCGTCCGGGGCAGCACCCCGTGCCGCAGCGCCTGGACCATCTTGATGACGCCGCCCACACCGGCGGCGGCCGAGGTGTGCCCGATGTTCGACTTCAACGACCCCAGCCACAACGGCTCTTCACGGTCCTGGCCGTACGTCGCGAGCAGCGCCTGCGCCTCGATCGGGTCACCCAGCCGGGTTCCCGTACCGTGCGCCTCCACCGCGTCCACATCACCCGGCAGCAGCCGGGCGTCCGCCAGCGCCGCCCGGATCACCCGCTGCTGCGAAGGGCCGTTCGGCGCCGTCAGACCGTTGCTCGCGCCATCCTGGTTCACCGCGCTGCCCCGCACCACCGCCAGCACCCGACGACCATGGCGGCGCGCGTCCGACAACCGCTCCAGCAGCAGCACACCCACACCCTCGGACCACGAGGTGCCGTCGGCGCCGGCCGCGAAGGCCTTGCAGCGGCCGTCGGGTGCCAGGGCGCGCTGGCGGCTGAACGCGACGAAGGGGTCGGGGTGCGGCATGACGGTGACACCGCACGCGAGGGCGAGGGAGCACTCGCCGGAGCGCAGCGCCCGTATCGCGAGATGCAGGGCGACCAGCGAGGACGAGCACGCGGTGTCGACCGTCACCGCCGGGCCCTCCAGGCCCAGGGTGTAGGAGATCCGGCCGGAGATCACACTGCCGGCGGTGCCGGTGTGGAGCAGGCCCTGGACGTCGGACTGGTCCCGGGAGCCGTCGCCGTAGCCGTTGGTCATGGCGCCGACGAAGACGCCGGTCGGGGTGCCCTTCAGGACCGCCGGGTCGATGCCCGCGCGTTCCAGCGTCTCCCAGGAGGTCTCCAGGAGCAGCCGCTGCTGCGGGTCGGTGGCGAGTGCCTCACGCGGCGACATGCCGAAGAACGCGGCGTCGAACTCCCCCGCCCGGTGCAGGAATCCGCCGTGCCGGGTGTAGGAGGTGCCCGGCCGGTCGGGGTCCGGGTCGTAGAGGGCGGCCGTGTCCCAGCCCCGGTCGGCCGGCCATTCGGAGATGGCGTCGGTGCCGGAGGACACCATGTCCCACAGTTGCTCGGGGTCGTCGGCGCCACCGGGGTAGCGGCAGCTCATCGAGACGATCGCGATCGGCTCGTGCCTGGCGTCCTCCTCCTCGCGCAGCCGCTGGCGCGCCTGCCCGAGGTCCGCGGTCGCCCGCCTGAGGTACTCAAGAAGCTTCTGTTCGTCCGGCATGTTCGCGGTGCTCCTCAGGCCATTCCGAAGTTGTTGTCCAGCAGGTCGAACAGTTCGTCGGCGCTGGCCGACCCGATCGCGTCGGTGTCCGCCGGGCCGGTGTCGGGCGCCGTGCGCCGGGCCCAGGTCCGTACGAGGTCCTGCAGGCGTGCGCCGAGCTCGTCGGCGCCGTCGGCGCGTGGGTCGGCGGAGGTCAGGGCCGCCTCCAGCGCCCGGAGTTCGGCGAGCGCGGGAACGGCCGGTCCGGGACGGGCGCACAGCCCGTCGTACAGGTGGTCGGCGAGGGCGGTGGGGGTGGGATGGTCGAACACCACCGTCGCGGCGATGGGGACGCCGGTCGCCGTGCGCAGCCGGTTGCGGAAGGACACGGCGAGCATCGAGTCGAACCCGACGGCGGAGAACGCCTGGTCGGCCGGGACGGCCTGGCGGCCGGTGTGGCCGAGGACCGCGGCCGCGTGGTCGCACACCAGGTCGAGCAGCAGCCGGCGTCGCGCGGATTCGTCCAACGGGTCGAGCCGGCGGGCGAGTTCGGCGGCCGCGTCGTCCTCGTCGTCCCCCGTGGCGTCGCCCGGTGCGGAGGCCGCCTCGGGCAGTTCGCTGAGCAGCCGCAGTGCTCGGGGGTCGGGCACGGCCGCCACGAGGCGGTCCCAGCGGACGTCGGCGAGGATCGCGGCGGGTTCGTCGTGGTCCAGCGACTGTTGCAGGGCCGCGAGGACGGTGTTCGCGTCCAGCGGGCTCTCCACCGGGTCGGATCCGGCGGGCGCGGGTTCCAGGCCGCCGAGGGCGAGGGTGACGCAGCGGCTGCCCCGGTCGCGGCGGTCGCGGGCCAGCGCTTCGAGGGCGGCGTACGCGCTGGTGGCGGCGCCCCGCCGGGCGGCGCCCCAGACACCGCTCAGCGGGAACAGCACGGCGAGGGCGACGGAGTCCGGTGCCGGGTGGCCGTCGAGCAGCGCGTCGAGGCCGGCCACCGGGCCGAGGGCGGAACGCAGGGCGGCCTCCAGATCCTCGGGGGTGAGTTCGGCGAGCGAGGCGCCGGGGTCATGGGCGCGGGCGAGGTGGACGGCGACGGTCAGGGGTGCCCCGCCGGGCAGGGCGGCCAAGGGGTCCCCGCCGTCGGAAACGGTCAACTCGGCGCCCAGTTCGGCGAGTTCGTCGCGCAGGGCGGCCACGGCCACCTGATCCGCGCTCCGGTCCCCTGCCAGGACGACCTGGCGGGCGCCGCGCCGGGCCAGCCAGCGGGCGATGTCCGCGCCCAGCGTCCCGGTGTCGCCGGTGATCAGGGCGGTGCCTCCGGCCGGCGTCCGGTCGCGGCCCGCCGAGGCGTCGGGGGCCGGGGCGTGGACGAGCCGGCGCGCGTGAGCGCCGGTGGGCCGTACGGCGAGGTGGTCCTCCTCGTGGCCGCCCGCGAGGAAGGCGGCGAGGCGGCGCGCCTCGTCGGGGCCGGGGCTCGGCGGCAGGTCGGCGATGCCGCCCCAGCGCCCCGGCTGTTCCAGGCCGACGACCCGGCCGAGCCCCCACAGCTGGGCCCCGCCCGGACGGGTGAGCCGCTCGTCGGGGTGGACGGCGACCGCGCCGCCGGTCACGCACCACAACGGGGCGTCGATCCCCAGGATGTCCAGGGCCTTGAGCAGTTCGAGGGTGGCGGCGGTTCCCGCGAGCACCGGGGCCCCTTCCGCCGCCGCACGCTCGTCCAGGGCCAGCAGCGACAGCACGCCGGAGACCGGCCGCGCCGCGTCCGCGACGGCGTCGGCGACGTCCTGCGCGGTCCGGGCCGCGTCGCCCGCGTCGACGGTGACGGTACGGGCCCGCGCGCCACCGAGCCGCAGCGCGTCCTGGCACGCGCCGACGAGCGGGTCGTCGGTGTGCTGCTTCGGTACGACGAGAAGCCAGTCGCCGTCGAGCGGCGCGGCGGGCGGGTCGGCCACCGGCTGCCAGCGGACCCGATAGCCGAGGGACCGTACGGCGTCCCGGTCGAGCCGGGCGCGACGCCAGCCGGACAGCACCGGCAGCACCTCGCGCAGCGCCGGGGCGAAGCCCTCCGGCGTGGCGTCGGCGTCCGCGCCGAGGGCGGCGGCCAGCCCGGCCGGGTCGCCGCTGTCCACGGCCGCCCAGAAGCGGTCCTGTGCGGCGCCGCCGCCGGCCGCGCCGGCCGCCGGGGCGGTCCGGCCCGGGGTGGGCAGCCAGAACCGGGTGCGCTGGAAGGCGTAGGTGGGCAGGGGGACGGGTCGGGCGCCGGGCGCGGCCTCGGCCACGACGTCCGGCCAGGCCACCGTGGCTCCGGTGGTCCAGGCCTCGGCGAGCGAGGCGAGGACCCGTGCGGAGTCGCCGTCGTCGCGCCGCAGCGTCCCGACGGTGGTGACGGTCCGGCTCGCCCGTTCGGCGGTTCCCTCGATTCCGGCGGTGAGCACGGGGTGCGGGCTCGTCTCGACGAAGAGGTCGAATCCGGCGTCCAGCAGCCGTGCGGTGGCCCGCGCGAACTCGACGGGTTCACGCAGGTTCCGGTACCAGTAGTCCGCCGTCAGCAGCGATCCGTCGAGGGGTTCGCCGGTGACCGTGGAGTACAGCGGTGTCCCGCCCGTGCGGGGCGTCACGTCGGCCAGCGCGGCGAGCAGGTCGTCGCGGACCCGGGCCACCTGGTCCGAGTGGGCCGCGTAGTCGACGGGGATGCGTCGGGCCCGTACGCCGTCCCTCTCGCAGGCCGCGAGGAGGTCCGTGAGCGCGTCCGGCCGACCGGCCACCACCACCCCGTCGGGGCCGTTCACGGCGGCCACGCAGACACGGTCGCCGTGGGGTGCCAGGAGGACCCTGGCCCGGTCCTCGGAGACGGCGAGGGACACCATGCCGCCGGCCCCGGCCAGCGCCACGAGGGCCCGGCTGCGCAGGGCGACGACCTTGGCCCCGTCCTCCAGGGACAGCGCCCCCGCCACCACGGCGGCCGCGATCTCCCCCTGGCTGTGCCCGACCACCGCCGACGGCTCCACACCGCAGGACCGCCACAGCGCGGCCAGCGACACCATCACCGCCCACAACGCGGGCTGCACCACATCCACCCGCTCCAACGACGGCGCACCCGGCTCGCCCCGCAGCACACCGGTCAACGACCAGTCCACGTACGGCGACAGCGCCCGCTCGCACTGCGCCACCCACTCCGCGAAGACCGGAGCCGCATCCAGCAGAGCCGATCCCATCCCCGCCCACTGCGAACCCTGACCGGGAAAGACGAAGACAGTGCGGCCGCCGCTGCGGGCCTGTCCCTCGACGGCTCCGGACGCGGCCGACCGGTCCGCGAGGGCGGCCAGCGCGTCCAGCAGTTCACGGCGGCCGGTGCCGACGACGACGGCCCGGTGCGGGAGGGCGGACCTGGTGGTCGCCAGCGCGTGGGCGACGTCGGCCGGCCGCAGTTCGGGGCGGTCGGTGAGGTGGGCGTGCAGCCGCGCGGCCTGTTCGCGCAGGGCCGGCTGCGAGCGGGCGGAGAGAAGCCAGGGCAGCGCGGGCGCCGCGTGGACGTCGGGCCGGGCGCCGGTGTCCTGAGCGGCGGTCGGCGGCTCAGGGACGTCCGGCTCAGGGACGTCCGGCTCAGGGACGTCCGGCTCCGGTACGGCCGGCTCCGGTACGGCCGGCTCCGGGGGCGCCTCCTCCAGGACCACATGGGCGTTGGTGCCGCTCATGCCGAACGCCGAGACTCCGGCGCGTCGGGGGCGGCCGGGGGCCGGCCAGGGGCGGGCCCGGTCGAGGAGCCGGACGGCGCCGCCGGACCAGTCGACCCGGGAGGTGGGGTCGTCGGCGTGCAGGGTCCTGGGCAGTGTGCCGTGCCCCATGGCCAGGACGGTCTTCATCAGTCCCGCGACGCCCGCCGCGGCCTGGGTGTGGCCGAGGTTGGACTTAAGTGAACCCAGCCAGAGCGGCCGGTCCGCCGGGCGGCCCTGGCCGTAGGTGGCCAGCAGTGCCTGGGCCTCGACGGGGTCGCCGAGGACGGTGCCGGTGCCGTGCGCCTCGACCATGTCGACGTCGGCGGTGGTCAGGCGGGCGTGGGCGAGCGCCTCGCGGATCACTCGCTGCTGGGCGAGGCCGCTCGGGGCGGTGAGGCCGTTGCTGGCGCCGTCCTGGTTGACCGCCGAACCACGGACCAGGGCGAGCACGGGGTGACCGAGCCGCCGGGCGTCGGACAGCCGCTCGACCAGGATCATGCCGGCGCCCTCGCCCCAGCCGGTGCCGTCGGCGCCGTCGGCGAACGAGCGGCAGTGGCCGTCGGGCGAGAGACCGCCCTGCTTGCTGAACTCCACGAACACGTCCGGGGCGGCCATCACGGCGGCGCCGCCGACGAGCGCGAAGGAACAGTCACCGGCGCGCAGCGCCTGACCGGCGAGGTGCAGGGCGACCAGTGAGGAGGAGCAGGCCGTGTCGAGGGTGACGGCCGGGCCCTCGATACCGAGCGTGTAGGCGATCCGCCCGGACGCCACGCTGGTGACGTTGCCGCTCAGCAGATGCCCTTCGACGCCGTCGGAGGATGTGCCCGGCCCTGTGCCGTAGCCCTGGGAGGCCACGCCGACGAAGACGCCGCCCCGGCTGCCGCGGACCGACAGCGGGTCGATCCCGGCACGTTCGAGGACCTCCCAGGAGGTCTCCAGGAGGAGCCTCTGCTGCGGGTCCATGGCCAGCGCCTCGCGCGGCGAGATCCCGAAGAAGCCGGCGTCGAAGTCGCCCGCCCCGTCGAGGAATCCGCCGCCGGAGCTGTAGAAGGTGCCCGGCCGGTCCGGGTCGGGGTCGTACAGGGAGTCCAGGTCCCAGCCCCGGTCGGTGGGGAAGGCGCCGATGGCGTCCACCTCGTCCGCCACCAGCCGCCACAGGTCCTCCGGGGCGCGCACGCCCGCGGGGAAGCGGCAGGCCATCGCGACCACGGCGAGCGGGTCGTCGGCGGGATCGGTGGCGTGCGGGGCCGGGGGTGCGGTGGTGTCCGGGCCGGCGGCGGGCCGTGCGGCGCCCGTCAGGCCCTCACGGATGTGCCGGGCGAGGCCGGTCGCCGTGGGGTGGTCGAAGAGCCCGGTGACCGGCAGTCGGAAGCCGGTGGCGGAGACGAGCCGGTTGCGCAGTTCGACGGCCGTGATGGAGTCGAAGCCGATGTCGCGCAGCGGGCGTTCGGGGTCGACCCGCCTGGCCGACTCATGGCCGAGGATCGCCGCCGCCTCGGTGGTGATCAGTTCGACGAGGAGCCGGTCGCCCTCCGCCTCGGGGAGAGCCTTGAGCCGCTCGCGCCACCCGTCGGCGTGGTCCTCGGGCAGGGCGGTGCCGGCTGCGGGCCCGCCCTCGAAGGGTTCGTCGGCCCCGGCCGCCCCGACGGTCTCGGGCAGTGCGCCCAGGAGCCTGCTGGGGCGCCCGGAGGTGAAGACGGGGACGAACCGCCGCCAGTCCACATCGGCGACGACGACCTCGGTGCGCCCCGTTTCCAGCGCCTGGCGCAGTGCGGTCAGCGCCGTGTCGGGCCGTAGGCCCACGAGGCCGTGCCGGCGCAGTCCGGCGCCGGCGTCGCCCTCGGCCATGCCGGTGTCCTCCCAGGGGCCCCACGCGACGGAGAGCGCGGTGCGCCCCTGGGCCCTGCGCCGGGCGGCGAGGGCGTCCAGATGCGCGTTGGCGGCGGCGTACGCGGCCTGGCCGCCGCTGCCCCAGGTGGCCGCGATGGAGGAGAACAGTACGAAGGCGTCGAGCGGTTCGTCGGTGAGGAGTGCGTCGAGGTGGTCGGCTCCGTCCGCCTTGGCGGCCAGTTCGGCGTGGAGTTGTGCGGGTGTGCACTGCTCGGTGCGGGTGTCGGAGACGGTGCCCGCCGCGTGGAAGACCGCGCGCGGTGTGTCCCCGGCCGCCCGGAGCCGCTCGACGAGCGCGGCCGTGGCGTCCCGGTCGGCGAGGTCACAGGCGGCCACGGTGACCCGGGCCCCCGCCTGCTCCAGCTCGGCGACGAGCGCCGCCACGCCGGGGGCGGCCGTTCCCCGCCGGCCGGCCAGCACGAGGTGCTCGGCCCCTTCCCGGGCGAGCCAGCGGGCGACGTGCCGACCGATACCGCCCGTGCCGCCGGTGACCAGAACGGTTCCCTGAGGGCGCCAGCCGGTGGGGGCCGCTGCGGCGCCGGGGGTGACCTGGCGGCCGGGGGTGACGTCGTCGCCGGGGGTGACACGGCCGCCGGGGGCCGGGACGTCCGTCGGAGCCGCTGTCAGCCGTCGGCCGAGCAGGCCGGACGGGCGGACCGCGATCTGGTCCTCACCGGCGAGCCCGCCCGTCGTACCGTCGCCGTGACCGGCGTCGACGCCGGCCACGCTCCCCAGGCATGCGCACAGACCGCGCAGGGCGGCGGGGTCGAGCCGCTCGGGCAGGTCGACCAGACCGCCCCAGCGGTCGGGGTGTTCCAGGGCGGCGACCCTGCCGAGTCCCCACACCCGGGCCTGGGCGGGCGACGGCGGCGTGTCCTGGCCCGCCTCGACCGCGCCGGACGTGACGCACCACAGCCGGGCGCGGCTGCCGGTGTCGCCGAGGGCCTGGAGAAGGGTCAGGGTGAGGGCGAGCCCCGCCCCGAGCGGCGCGTGGTCCGGGTGAGGGAGGTCGGACAGGGCCAGCAGGGAGAGCACACCGGTGACCCCGGCGGGGAGTTGGCCGGCCAGCTCCGCGCGCCCGGTGCCGGCACCGATCCGCACGACGGTCGTCTCGGCGCCGTGCTCCGCGAGGGCTCGTTCGACGGCCGCGGCCGTCTCCGTGACCGCGGAGTCGTCCGGCACCGCGAGGAGCCACGAGCCGGACAACCGGATGCGGGCGGGCAGGGCGAGCGGCTGCCAGTCGACGCGGTAGCGGTGCCGGGCGGCGGCCGACTCCTGGTCCCGGCGCGCGCGCCAGGCGGACAGCGCGGGCAGTACGTCACCGAGCTGCGCCCGCTCGTCGAGTCCCAGCAGCGAGGCGACCGACGGCACATCTTCCGTGCCGACCAGGTCCCAGAAGGGGTCCGAGCCCGTGGTGGCGCGGTCCGCGTCCTTCCCGGCGGCGGGGCGCGGCCAGAACCGCTCGTGCTGGAACGGGTAGGTGGGCAGGTCGACATGCGCGGCGGCGGTGCCCTCGTGCCCCGCGGTCCAGTCGACGGCGACCGCACGGACGTGCAGGCGGGCGAGGGCCGCGACGACCGAGGCCGCCTCCGGCCGGCCCTTGGGCAGCAACGGGATCGCCGTCACACCGGGCGCCCCGGACCCGTCCTCCGGCAGACAGGCGGGCACCAGCGCGGAGAGCACGCCGCCCGGCCCGGCCTCCAGGAACGTCGTCGCGCCCTCGGCCACCAGCCGCCGTACGCCGTCCATGAACCGCACCGCGCCGCGCACGTGCCGCACCCAGTACTCCGGGGAGCACAACTCGGAGGCGGGGGCGAGTTCACCGGTCAGGTTGGAGATCACGGGGATGCGGGGCTCGGCGTACGTCAGGCCCTCGGCCACCTCGCGGAAGGCGTCGAGCATGCCGTCCATCCGGGCGGAGTGGAACGCGTGGCTCACGGTGAGCCGCCGGGTCCGGCTGCCCTGGCGGCGGAACTCCTCGGCCACGCGCAGGACGGCGTCCTCGTCACCGCTGATGACGGTGGCCGCCGGTCCGTTGACGGCCGCGATGCCGACCGTGCCGTCTGCGGTCTCTCCGAGGAGGCCGAGTTCGCCGAGCACCCGGAGCACTTCGTCCTCGCCGGCCTCGACCGCCATCATGGCGCCGCCGCCGGGCAGTTCGTCCATCAGGCGGCCACGGGCGGCGACCAGGGCGCAGGCGTCGGGCAGGTCCAGCACTCCGGCGACGTGCGCGGCGGCGAGCTCGCCGACCGAGTGGCCGATGAGCAGGTCCGGGACGACTCCCCAGTGGTCCAGCAGCCGGAACAGGGCCACCTCCAGCGCGAACAGCGCGGGCTGGGTGTACCGGGTACGGTCCAGAAGTGGGGCCCGCTCGTCGCCCTCGGCGGCGAACAGGATGTCGCGCAGCGGCACGTCGAGGTGCGGGGCGAAGTGGGCGAGCACGTCGTCCAGCGCGTCGGCGAACACCGGCTCGTCGCGGTACAGCGCGGCTCCGGCGGCGGCCCGCTGGCTTCCCTGACCGGGGAAGAGCAGCACGGTACGCCCGGGTGCCGCCAGGCCGGTGACCAGGTCCGGGTCGGATGTCCCGGCGGCCAGGGCGCCCAGCGCGCGACGCGCGGCCGTCCCGTCGTCCCCGGGCACGGCGGCCCGGTGCTCCAGCGCGGCCCGTCCGCGGACGAGCGCCAGGGCCACGTCGGGCAGCGGCGTGCCCGGGTTCGTGTCGAGGTGGGCGAGCAGTCGGGCGGCCTGGGCGCGCAGCGCGGCGGGCGTCCGGGCGGACAGGAGCAGCGGCAGCGTCCGGGCAGGGAAGGGGCGGGTCCGCCCCACGCCGCCGGTCGCGGTCTCTCCGGCCGTGTCCTGCGCCTCGTCCGCGCCCTGCGCATCGTCCGCCTCGGGTGCCTGTTCCACGATCACGTGGGCGTTGGTTCCGCTGATGCCGAACGAGGAGACGCCGGCGCGGCGCGGGCGTCCGGTCCGGGGCCACGGGGTGGGCTCGCCGAGGAGCCGCAGGCCCGCCGTGTCCCAGTCGATGTGGGTGCTGGGCTCGTCGGCGTGCAGGGTCCGGGGCAGTTCGCCGTGGCCGATGGCGAGCACCATCTTGATGACGCCGGCGACCCCGGCGGCGGCCTGGGTGTGGCCGATGTTGGACTTGACCGACCCCAGCCACAGGGGCTCCTCGGCGGTCCGTCCGGCGCCGTACACGGCCTGGAGGGCCTGGGCCTCGATGGGGTCGCCGAGCCGGGTGCCGGTGCCGTGCGCCTCCACGGCGTCGATCTCCGCGGCCGTGACCCGGGCGTCGGTGAGCGCGGCCCGGATGACGCGCTGCTGCGCAGGTCCGCTGGGCGCGGTCAGGCCGTTGCTGGCGCCGTCCTGGTTGACGGCGGTGCCGCCGAGCACCGCGAGCACCCGGTGGCCTTCGCGGCGGGCGTCCGAGAGGCGTTCCAGGAGGAGCATGCCGACGCCCTCGGCCCAGCCCGTGCCGTCGGCGCCGGCCGCGAACGCCTTGCAGCGGCCGTCCGGGGCCAGTCCGCGCTGGCGGCTGAACTCGACGAACAGCTTGGGCGTGGTCATGAGGGTGACACCCCCGGCGAGGGCCTGCGCGCACTCGCCCCGGCGCAGGGCCTGGGCCGCCAGGTGCAGGGTCACCAGCGAGGAGGAGCACGCGGTGTCCACGGTCAGCGCGGGCCCGTCGAGGCCCAGTTCGTACGAGATGCGGCCCGACATCACACTGGCGGTGTTGCCCGTCATGACGTGGCCCTCGGAGACGCCGGGCGCGCCGTCGAGGACGCCGGGGTAGTCCTGGCCGTTGGTGCCGACGAACACGCCGACCGGGCGGCCGCGCAGTGCGGTCGGGTCGATACCGGCGTGCTCGACGGTCTCCCAGCAGGTCTCCAGGAGGAGCCGCTGCTGCGGGTCCATGGCCAGGGCCTCGCGGGGCGAGATCCCGAAGAAGGCGGCGTCGAAGCCTCCGGCGTCGTGGAGGAATCCGCCGCGTCGGCTGTAGGTGGTGCCGGGCCGGTCCGGGTCGGGGTCGTAGAGCCCGTCGGTGTCCCAGCCCCGGTCCGCGGGCCAGTCGGCGATGACGTCCCGTCCCTCGGTGAGCAGCTGCCAGAAGGCGTCCGGGCCGTGGACGGCGCCGGGGAAGCGGCAGCCGATGCCGATGATCGCGATCGGGTCGTCGTCGACGGCGGTCGTCCCCCTGGGGAGGAGCGCGCCGGCCTCCTCGGTCGGGGGGCCCGACGGGGCGAGTTCGGCGAGGAGATGGGCGGCGAGTGCCTGCGGTGTGGGGTGGTCGAAGAGCAGGGTGGTGGGCAACCGCAGTCCGGTGGCCGTGCCGAGCCGGTTGCGCAGTTCCACGGCGGTGAGGGAGTCGAAGCCGAGTTCGGCGAAGGCCCGGCCGGGGGCGATGTCGGTGGCCGCGCCGTGGCGCAGCACCGTCGCGGCGTGGGTGCGCACGAGGTCGGTGATGTGGCGGGACCGTTCGGCGGCGGGGAGCGCGGCGAGCTGCCCGCGCAGCTGCCCGTCCTGCACGTCGTGCTCGGCGGGTCCGGCCTGGGCCGGGGTCCGCGCGGCGGCGGCTCCGGGCAGGCTGCTCAGCAGTGCCGTGGCGCGCAGTCCGGCGGCCTCGCGGAAGCGCTGCCAGTCCACGTCGACGACGACGCAGAGTTCGTCGTGGTCCGTGAGGGCGGCGGTCATGGCCCGGACGGCCGCCCGGGGCTCCATGGGGGTGATGCCGAGGCGGCGGAGGCGGTCGGCGATCCGGTCGTCGACCATGCCGCCGCCGGCCCAGGCACCCCAGGCGACGGACGTGCCCGGCAGTCCGGCGGCCCGGCGCTCGGCGACCAGGGCGTCGAGCGCGGCGTTGGCGGCGGCGTAGTTGCCCTGGCCGGCGCTGCCGAGGACGCCCATGAAGGAGGAGAACACGACGAAGTCGGCGAGGCCGATGCCGTCGGTGACCTCGTGCAGGGTGCGGGCGGCGGTGACCTTGACGCGCATCAGGGTGGCGAGACGGGCCGGGTCGAGGGCGTCGAGGGTGCCGTCGTCGAGGACCCCGGCGGCGTGCACGACCGTGGTGAGCGGCTGCTCCTCGGGGATCGCGGCGACGACCGCCGTCAGCTGCGCGCGGTCGGCGACGTCGCAGGCGGCGACGGTCACCCGCGCGCCGAGCGCGGTGAGTTCGGCGCGCAGTTCGTCCGCGCCGGGGGCGTCGGGTCCGCGGCGGCTGAGCAGCAGCAGGTGGGCGGCTCCCCGCTCGGCGAGTTCGCGGGCGACCTGGGCCCCGATCCCGCCGGTGCCGCCGGTGATGAGGACGGTGCCACTCGGACTGCGGGGGGCCTCGGCCGGACGGCCGGGACCGACCGGGAGCAGTCGGCGGCCGTACACGCCGGAGGAGCGCACGGCGACCTGGTCCTCGTCGGTGACGTCGGCGAGGACCGCGCCGAGCCGGTCGGCGGCCCGCTCGTCCAGCACGGTGGGCAGGTCGACGAGGCCGCCCCAGGTGTCGGGCCGTTCCAGGGCGACGGTCCGGCCCAGTCCGGCGACCGCGGCCTGCGCACTCGCTCCCGGCCGCTCGCCGCCGCCCACGGCCGCCAGGGCCCGGGTCGCGCACCACAGCGGGGCGTCCGTCCCGGTGTCGCCGAGCGCCTGGACGAGGGCGAGGGTCAGGGACAGCCCGGCGGGCACGTCGGGCTGGGCGGGGTGCGGGCGCGTCTCCTCGGCCAGCAACGAGAACACGCCGGCCACGGGCTCCGCGCCCGACGCGGCACGCAGGGAGGTCGCGAGGGATTCCCGGTCCTGGTCGGGGCCGGAGACGACGACGGGGACCGGTGCGGCCCCGGCCGCCGTCAGCGCGGCCAGCACATCGGCACCGCTGTCGGCCGCCGGAAGCACGACGAGCCACCGCCCGGACAGCGACGCCCTCGGCGCGAGCGTCAGCGGACGCCACCCCACACGGTGACGCCAACTGTCGGCGCGCCGCCCCCGAATCCGTTCGGAGCGCCACGCGGACAGGGCGGGCACCACCTCGCCGACCGCCCCGGGGTCGACCCCCAGGGTGTCGGCGAGGGCCGCGGAGTCCTGGGTCTCGATCTCCCGCCACAGACCGTCGTCGGCCGGGGCGGCCAGGTCCGACGCCCGCGGGGTCTCCAGCCAGTAGCGGCGGCGCTGGAACGGGTAGGTGGGCAGGTCCACGAGGCGGGCACCGGTGCCGGCGAGGGCCGGCTTCCAGTCGACGGGGAGCCCGCGTACGAAGGCTTCACCGAGCGCGTGGTGCAGGCGCCGCAGCCCGCCCTCGTCGCGCCGGAGCGTACCGAGCACCACGGCCTCGGAGCCGGTCTCGTGGACGGTCTCCTCGATGCCCATGGTGAGCACGGGGTGCGGGCTGACCTCGATGAACCCCGTGTACCCGGACTCGGCGAGGGTGCGGACGGCGGGTGCGAAGCCGACGGTGGCCCGCAGGTTGCGGTACCAGTAGTCGGCGTCCATCCGAGCGGTGTCCAGCCAGCCGCCCTCGACGGTGGAGTACAGCGGCACGTGGGCGGCCGTCGGCCGCAGTCCGGTCAGGGCTTCCAGAAGCGTCTCGCGTATCTCCTCCACGTGGGCGGAGTGCGAGGCGTAGTCGACGTCGATGCGCCGGGCCCGTACGCCCTGCGCCTCGCAGTGCGCGAGCAACGCGGCCAGGGCGTCGGGGTCGCCGGAGACCACCCCGGCGGAGGGGGCGTTGACGGCGGCGATCGACAGTCCGGGGCGGTCGGCGAGCAGCTCGGCCAGGCGGTCGTGCGCGAGGGCCACGGAGACCATGCCGCCGCGTCCGGCCAGCACACCCAGCGCCCGGCTGCGCAGGGCCACGACCTTGGCCCCGTCCTCCAGGGACAGCGCGCCCGCCACGACGGCGGCGGCGATCTCGCCCTGGCTGTGGCCCACGACCGCGTCTGGCATCACACCGAACGACCGCCACACCTCCGCCAGGGACACCATCACCGCGAAGAGAGCGGGTTGGACCACATCGACCCGGTCCCACGCCTGCCCCGAGCGCACGGCGTCCAGCAACGACCAGTCCACGAACGGCGCCAGAGCCCGCTCGCACTCCTCCATCCGAGCCGCGAACACCGGCGACTCCGCCAGCAACTCCCCCGCCATACCGACCCACTGCGAACCCTGACCGGGGAAGACGAACACGACCGGCCCGGTGGCGGAGGCCTCGCCCGCCACCACGTCCGCGCCGGACGCACCGCCGGCGAGCGCCGCGAGCCCTTCCTTCCATGCCCGCCGGTCCCCGCCGACCACGGCACGGTGGTCGAACAGCGAACGGGACGTCAGCAAGGAGAAGGCGAGGTCGCGGGCGGCGGGCCCGGCGGTGTCCCGAAGCAGGGGCAGCAGGCGGCGTGCCTGGTCGCGCAGCGCGTCCGGGGTACGGGCGGAGAGCACCAGCGGCACCAGGGAGGTGTCGGGCTCGGGGGTGGCTTGCGGTTCGGGGGCGGGGGTCGCTTCCGGTTCGGGGGCGGAGGGCGCTTCCTCCAGGATGAGATGGGCGTTGGTGCCGCTGATCCCGAAGGACGACACCCCCGCCCGGCGCGGACGCCCCTCGACCGCCTCCCACTCCCGCTGCTCCGTCAGCAACTCGACCCCACCCGAAGCCCAGTCCACCAACGGTGTCGGCTCGTCGACGTGCAACGTCCTGGGCAGCGCGCGCTGCTGAAGCGCCATCACCATCTTGATCACACCAGCCACACCCGCAGCCGCCTGCGCATGCCCGATGTTCGACTTCAACGACCCCAACCACAACGGCCGCCCCGCCGCACGATCCCGCCCATACGTCGCAAGCAACGCCTGCGCCTCGATCGGATCACCCAACCGCGTCCCCGTACCATGCGCCTCCACCACATCCACCTCAGCAGCAGACACACCCGCCGACGACAACGCCGCCCGGATCACCCGCTCCTGCGCCCGCCCACTCGGCGCCGTCAACCCATTACTCGCACCGTCCTGATTGACAGCGCTCCCCCGCACCACCGCCAGCACCCGATGCCCATGGCGCCGCGCATCCGACAACCGCTCCAACACCAGCAGACCGACCCCCTCGGCCCACCCCGTCCCCCCGGCCGACGCCGCGAACGACCGACACCGCCCATCCACCGACAACCCACGCTGCCGCGAAAACTCCACAAACGTCCCCGGCGACGACATCACCGTCACCCCACCCGCCAACGCCAGCGAACACTCCCCCGCCCGCAACGCCGACACCGCCAGATGCACCGCCACCAACGACGACGAACACGCCGTATCCACCGTCACCGCAGGACCCTCAAGCCCCAACGAAAACGCCACCCGACCCGACAGGACGCTGCCGGCACCACCGGTCAGCCGCTGGCCGTCGACGCCTCCGGCGGGTATGTGCAGTGCGGGTCCGTAGTCGTGGTACATGATTCCGGCGAAGACTCCGGTGCGGCTGCCGCGCAACGCGTGCGGATCGATGCCGGCCGACTCCACCGCCTCCCACGACGACTCCAGCAACAACCGCTGCTGCGGATCCATCGCCAACGCCTCACGCGGCGAGATCCCGAAGAACTCCGCATCGAACTCCGCCGCATCATGCAAAAACCCGCCATGCCGCGTGTACGACGTCCCCGGCCGATCCGGATCCGGATCGAACAACCCCTCCACATCCCAACCCCGGTCCACCGGAAACCCCGACACACCGTCCCGACCCTCAGCCACCAACTCCCACAACCCCGCAGGCGACACCACCCCACCCGGCAACCGACACGCCATCCCCACGACCGCCACCGGCTCCCCCACACCCGCCTGGGTGGGGGCCTCCGGGGCAGGCCTGCCGTCGCCCGCCGCGTTCCCCAGGTGCCGGATCAGGGCCTCGGGTGTCGGGTGGTCGTAGATCAGGGTGCTGGGCTGGCGTGTGCCGGTCGAGCTGCTGAGGAGGTCGCTCAGTTCGACGCCCATGAGGGAGCTGAAACCGAGTTCCTTGAAGGAGGTGCCGATCCGCACGGCGTCGGGCGAGTCGTGGCCGAGCACGCGGGCCACGTGTGCGCGCACCAGCTCCGCCGGTGCGGGTCGCCGGTCGCCGGGGGCGGTCGCGGAGGCCATGTCGGGTTCCGGCGACGGGAGTTCCGGGGCGGCGGGGCCCTGCGGGAGCGATGCGCCGGTGGAGCCGAGCCAGTAGCGCTGCCGTTGGAAGGCGTAGGTGGGCAGGGCGACGCGGTGTGCTCGGGAGCTGGCGAAGATCTGGTTCAGGGCGCCGGTGGCGCCGCCCACGTGGAGCTCCGCGAGTGCCGAGTAGAGAGTGGCCCCTTCGTCGCGGTCCTTCCGCAGGGCGGGGACGTAGAGCTGGTCGGCGCCGTCGGGCGCACAGTCGCGGGCCATGGTGGAGAGCACCGCGTCCGGCCCGATCTCCAGGTGGAGGACGATGCCGCGGGCGTGCAGGGTCCTGACCCCGTCGAGGAAGCGGACCGCGTCGCGGGCATGGCGGACCCAGTGGTCGGGAGAGCGCAGTTCGTCCTCGGTGGCGGTCCGGCCGGTCAGGTTGGAGACCACGGGAAGGTGCGGTGTGCGGTAGGTGAGGCTCTCGGCGACCTGGCGGAACTCGTCGAGCATGCCGTCCATGTGGGGTGAGTGGAAGGCGTGGCTCACCCGCAGTCGGCTGGTCCTGCGACCGCGGTCGCGCCAGCGTCCGGCGAGGCGGAGCACGGCACTCTCGTCGCCGGAGAGCACGGTCGAGGCCGGTCCGTTGAGCGCGGCCACGGCGATCCGGCCGGCGAACTCGGCCAGGTCGGGGCCGAGTTCCTCCTCGGACGCCTGGACCGAGACCATCGCGCCGCCGCCCGGCAGGCCGTCCATCAGACGCCCTCGGGCCGCGACGAGCGAGCAGGCGTCCCGCAGGTCCAGCACGCCGGCCGCGTGTGCCGCGACCAGTTCGCCGACGGAGTGGCCCAGTACGGCGTCCGGAGTCAGACCCCAGTGTTCGAGCAGCCGGTAGAGCGCCGTCTCGAAGGCGAAGAGCGCCGGCTGGGTGTAGCCGGTCCGGTCGAGCAGGGCCGCGTCAGGGGTGCCACCGCTGTCGAGGACCAGGTCCCGCAGCGGCCGGTCGAGGTGGCGGTCCATCTCCTCGCACGCCGCGTCGAAGGCGTCCGCGAAGACGGGGAACGTGGCGTGCAGCGACGCGCCCATGCCGGGCCGTTGACTGCCCTGCCCGGTGAACAGGAACGCGAGGCCACCGTCGCGTGCGGTGCCCTCCACCAGGCGCGGCGCGGGGCGGCCTTCGGCCAGGGCCGCGATCGACGCGAGGAGGTCGTCGCGATCGGTGGCGAGGGCGACCGCGCGTCGCGCGAAGTGGGTACGGGTCGTGGCGCAGGAGTACGCGATCTCGCCGGTCCCTAGTTCGGGGCGGTCGGCGAGATGGCCGAGCAGGCGTGCCGCCTGGGCGCGCAGGGCGGGCTCGTCGCGGCCGGAGAGGGCGACGAGGGCGGGCAGCGGGGCGTACGACGGGTCGGGCGCGGCGGCCGGTGTGCCCCGGCCGCACCAGTCCGACAGCACCAGGTGGCAGTTGGTGCCGCCCATGCCGAACGAGCTCACCCCCGCGGTCCTCGGCAGGTCGTCGTGGGGCCAGGGCGAGAGTTCCCGCTGGACCGTCAGATTGAGGCGGTCCAGGGGCACCGAGGGGGGCGGGGCGGTGAAGTTGAGGCTGGGTGGCAGGGCCTGGTACTCGATCGACAGGATGACCTTGAGCAGGCCCACGACTCCGGCGGCGGCCTCCAGATGGCCCACGTTGGTCTTGGCGGAGCCGACGGCCAGGGGCCTGCCGGGCGTCCTCGCGGTGCCGAGGGCCGCGCCGAGTGCCGCGGCCTCGACGGGGTCGCCGGCCTTCGTCCCGGTGCCGTGCAGTTCGACGTACTGCACCTGGTCGGGGCGGGTCCCGGCGCGCCGGTGGGCGAGCCGGATCACCTCGCGCTGGGCGCTCTCGTCGGGGACGGTCAGCCCGGAGGAGGAGTTGCCGGCGTTGTTCACGGCGCCGCCGAGGATCAGGCAGCGGATGCAGTCGTCGTCGGCCATGGCCCGGTCGAGGGTCTTGAGGACAACCAGGGCTCCGCCCTCGCCGCGTACATAGCCGTTGGCGCGTTCGTCGAAGGTGTGGCATCGCCCGTCCGGCGAGAGCGCGCCGGAGCCAGCGGCGACGAGCGCGCCGTCCAGGGCGAGGTTGAGGTTGACCCCTCCGGCCAGGGCGGCCGTGCAGTCGCCCGCGCGCAGGCTCTCGCAGGCCAGTTGGACGGCGACCAGGGAAGAGGACTGTCCGCTGTCGACGGTCTGGCTCGGCCCCCGCAGGTCGAGGGCGTGGGAGAGCCGGTTGGCGATCATGGTGCGCTGGGTGCCGACGGCCGTGTGGCGGGTGATGCCGGCGGCGCCCAGGCGGGCGCGCAGGGTCGCGTAGTCGTCGGTGGCGGCGCCGACGAAGACGGCGGTCGGGCTGTCGGCCAGGGTGCCGGGGACGACGCCGGCGTGTTCCAGGGCCTCCCAGCCGAGTTCCAGCACCAGGCGCTGCTGGGGGTCCATGGCGGCGGCCTCGCGCGGGGAGATCCCGAAGAAGGCGGCGTCGAAGAGGTCGGCCCGGTCGAGGAAACCGCCCCACCGCACGCGTTCGGCGTCCGGTGCCGCCCCGGCCGACGTGATCGCGTCGGCGTCCCAGCGGTCGGACGGCGCCTCGGTGATGGCGTGCCGACCCGTCGCGAGCAGCCGCCAGAACGCCTCCGGGTCGGGCGCGCCGGGCAGTCGGCAGGAGTATCCGACGACCGCAATCGGCATGCGGGGATCGCCGTCGTCCGTGTTTGGCATTTCTTCCATTTCCGGCTTCCCGGCCATCCGGGTAAGAGAAATTACTCGGGCCACGGAAGAACTCTGACAGTCCCGCATATCGTTCCGATAGCGCGGCCCGCGACACCCGACGGTGGCTCGTAACAGAGTCAGATGACCCTTTTCGCAGGGCCGGGCGATGGGTACGGTAGCTGCGCATCAGTGGTCTCGCCCGCCTTGTAGCGCAGTTGGCACACCGAGAGCACCATGTCCTTTTCACGCCTTTTTTGTTCGAGGTACGCGGGAGTCGGCTATGGCATTGGGCTTTCTGTTCGGCGGCGGAGTCGGTACGGAAGTGCGTGGTCTGGAGATGTACGGGGCCCATCCCGCGATGCGGGACCTGTACGAGCAGGTCTCGCAGTGGACGGGTCTGACGGTGGGACAGATCCTCGAGGAGGAGCTGCCGGAGCCCCAGGAGGAGCGGCAGAGCGCCGGGACGATCCGCGAGACGGCGCTCGCCCTCGGCATCCACGACGTGCTTGCGGAACAGGGGCTCAGCCCGGCGGTGCTGGGCGGACTGAGCCTCGGCGCGATGACGGCGAGCTGCCTGGCGGGCTCGATCGGGCGGCGGGAGCTGTTCGAGATGCTGGCGTACGCACGTCACACACCCGAACTGTCCGCCGAGGAGCCGGAGCAGGGTCTCGCGCTGGCGTTCGCGCCGGCCGAGGGTGACCTGGTGGCGGCGTACCGGGGCGACGGGCGGGCCGGGGTGCACCTGTCCGGGGACTTCGGGCCGACGGCCGACGGGGCCATGCGGATCCTGATGCTGTCGGGCGAGCGGAAGGCACTGGACGCGCTGGCGGCCGACCTTCCGCCGGGTACCGTCGCCCCCTTGCCGGACCGGCCGATCGCCGTGCACTCGCCGCTGCGCGGTCACTTCCGCGAGTTCATGGCGCCGTACATCGACGCGATGCCGTTCAAGGCGCCCGAACTGCCGCTGGTCTCCTGCCTGGAGCGCAAGACCCTGACCACGGCGGAGGACGTTCGGGATCTGTTCGACCGGAACCCCACGGACCCGATCAGCCTGGTGGACGTCTGCGACGAGATGAAGGACCAGGGTGTGCGCCTCGGCCTCATCATGGGCGGCTCGATCCCGGACGGCATCCTCAGGTTCCCGTTCCCGGTGGTGCACGTCGACAAGCCGGAGCACATCCAGCAGGTGCTGACCAGTGTGTACGAGTTCGGCATAGACCTTTCGCCGGCGCGGGCCCGGTGAGCGCGCCGGCCGACGTGTCGCCCGCCGTGCGGGGCACTGGGTGCGACACGCTGATCGAAGACTGGCTCGAAACCGACCTGGACGCGTGGACCCGGAAAGTGGTGGCGCGGCACTTCCACCCGGAGACCGGCAGCCCGTACTGGCTGCGGCGCGCCGCCCGACTCGACTTCGACGCACGGGACATCACCCGCTATGAGCAGCTCACGGCGTTCGGCCCGTTCCCGGTGGACATCCTGCGCTCCCAGGACCCGGCGGACCTGGTGCCGCTCGACGTGCCACGCCCGCTGACCGGCCGCGTCTGGGACACCGGCGGCACCACCGGCACGCCCTGCCGGGTCTTCTACACGCCCGCCATGCTGCTGCACCGCGGAGCGTGGCGCCGCTGGTCCTTCGTCACCGAGGGGTTCGCCCAGGGGCGGACCTGGCTCCAGGCGACGCCCACGGGACCGCATCTGATCGGCAACGGCGTGTGGGAGGTGTCGGACCTGTACGCCGGGCAGGTGTACGCCGTCGACATGGACCCGCGCTGGGTCAAGCGACTCATCCGGGCCGGCCGACTGGCGGACGCGGGCGAGTACACCTCCCATCTGCTGGAGCAGGTCGCCGACGTGCTCACCCACGGCCGGATCGACTACATAAACACCACCCCCGCGCTCTTCCAGGCGCTGGTGCGCCGCAATCCCGAACTGGTCGCACCGCTGCGGGGGGTACGGCTGAGCGGCACGCAGTTGAGCCCGGACATGTACCGGGCCTTCGAGGCCGCGATGGACGACGGCATCTGCGGTCGCAGCTACGGCAACACCTTCGGCAACGCGGCGGGCCTGCCCGTCGAGCAGAACGCCGAACTCATGCCTTATGTTCCGAATTACCCGCAGGTGACAATGAATGTCGTACGCAAAGAGGACTGGTCAACGGCGGTGGAATACGGCACCGTAGGACAGGTTCGACTGACCGTGCTGCACGAAGACCTGTTCCTTCCCAACATCCTGGAACGCGACCAGGCGCTGCGTTACGACACCGGCTCGAGATGGCCGTCCGACGGAGTCGCGAATGTGACTCCGCTACAGACCACTTCATCGGCTCCCGAGGGGCTCTACTAGGACTCCGCAAAGAAACCTCAAGCCTCCGGAAATCTACTCGCCAGTTTACGAATAGAATTCCGACGTGCCGCAAAGAGTACACGCATGATACTGATCGACCGCAAAGACGAACTGTTCACGTTACACGAATTCCTCGCGAGCAGCCGCCGCGGCAATGGACACGTCGCCCTCGTCAGCGGCCCCGTAGGCATCGGCAAGTCCGAGTTGCTCTATGCCTTCGCCGAGGAGGCGTCCGCGACCGGTTCCGAAGTCCTGCGAGCCGTCGGCCGGCAGGAGGAGCGCGACGTCCCGTTCGGTATCGTCCATCAACTCGTCCGGGACATTCCGCTGCCCGCCCCGCTCCGTACGCAGATGACCGTCCTGGAGAACAGTTTCGCCTCCGGTCCGCCCCCCCGTCATGAGTCGGCCGCCCTGCAGGCCCATGTCGCCCGCGCCCTGTGCCGTGCGCTGCTGCACGCGGCCGGGGCGAGCGGCCTGCTGCTCTGCGTCGACGACGTTCAACACGCCGACTCCGCTTCCCTGAGCTGTCTGCTGCAACTGCTCCCGCACACCAGATCCGCGCCGGTGATGCTGGTGTTCAGCCGCCCGGACACCGCCCGCCACCGTCTTCCGTTGTTGAGCACCGAACTGCTCCGCCATCCCTTCTACCGGCGGGTCCGGTTGGCTCCCCTGTCCCCGGAGGGCACGACCGAGCTCACGACGCAGGTCCTGGGCGCGGAGGAGGCACAGGTCCTCGGTCCCGTCTACCACTCCCTCAGCGGAGGCAATCCCCTGCTCGTCCACGCCCTGCTGAGGGACCACCGCGACCGGCTGGTGGACGGTGACGGCGACGCCGGGTCCGAAGTCCCGCCCGCCGGGGAGGAGTTCGCGCAGGCGGTGCTCGCCTGTCTGCACGGCAGGGAACCGGACATCCTCGGCGTGGCCCGCACGATGGCGTTGCTGGACTCCTGCTCCTCCCCCGACCGCATAGACCGCCTGCTCCAGCTCGGTCCGTCCTCGGTGGCGAACGCGCTGCGGCACATGGAGGCCGCCGGGCTCGTCGCCGGCAACCGTTTCCGTCATCCGGCGGCACGGTCGGCCGTCCTGGACGACATCCCCTCGGGCGTGCTCCGGCGACAGCGCCTCGACGTCGCGGAGTTACTCCACCGCGAAGGACTTCCGACACCCACGGTCGCCCGGCATCTGGTCGCCGTTCGACACGTGCCACCCTGCTGGGCCGTCCCCGTGCTGATGGACGCCTCCGAGCAGGCGCGCCGAAGCGGCGACATCGGCTTCGCCCTGGAGTGCCTGGAACTGGCGCTGTCCGGCTCCGACGACGCACAGGAGCGGGCGCTCATGACGATGATGCTCGCGCGGCTGGAGTGGCAGCTCAACCCCTCCGCGGTGACTCCCCGTCTGGGGCCGCTGTCCGAAGCGCTGCTGACGGGCGTCCTGCCCGCCCAGCTGGCCGTGCCGCTCTCCCGTGCCCTGCTGTGGCACGGGCGCTTCGACGAGGCCGCCGAGGTGATCCGCGCGCTGGGCCCGAACGTCCCGGGCCCCCACGGCCTGTTCACGGAGAACAGGGAGTGGCTGCGGAACCGCTACCCCGTGATGGTGCCTCTCCTCCCCGCCGCCGAGGACGGCCCGGGCATCCGCGACGGCAGGGAACCCGCGGCGGTCAGACCCGTCCTGCTCGCCGAGACCGTCCTCGGCTCGACACTGCGCAACGGCGGCGACGAGTCCAGCGCCTGGAGCGCCGAACAGGTGCTGCGCTCCTGCCCCCTGGACGACAGCACTCTGTACGCGCTGGAGTCCGCGCTGCTCGCGCTCGTCTACGCGGACCGGCTGGGCCAGGCCTCCATCTGGTCGGCCAAGCTCCTGCAGGAGGCCACCGCCCGGAAGGCGCCCACCTGGCAGGCGAAGCTCACCGCGATACGCGCCGAACTGGCCCTGCGACAGGGCGATCTGATCGAGGCCTGCGCCCTCGCCCGCTCCGCCATGACCCACCTCTCGCCCCGCAGTTGGGGAGTCGCCGTCGGTGCGCCGCTGAGCACGCTCGTCCTGGCCGCGACCGCCATGGGGGCGGACGACGTCGCCGAGGAGTACCTGCGGCACTCGGTACCGGAGGCGATCTCCGAGTCACGGTACGGCCTGCAGTATCTCTACGCCCGGGGCCATCACCACCTGGCCGCGGGCCGGGTGCACGCGGCCCTGGACGACTTTCTGCGCTGCGGCGACCAGGCCCGCGCCTGGGACATGGATCTGCCGTCCTTCCTGCCCTGGCGCAGCGGCGCGGCGGCCGCGCATCTGCGCCTCGGGCAGCGGGACCAGGTCCGCCGACTCGCGGACGCGGAGCTGGCCCGCCCCGGCAGCGCCAAATCCCGCAGCCGCGGCGTCGCCATGTGCCTGCTCGCCGAGATCGCCGAACCGCGGCGCCGGGCGAGCCTGCTGCTGGAGGCGGTCAGCATCCTGCGGCTCACCGGGGACAGGCTCGAACTGGCCCGGGCACTGGCCGCGTTGAGTTCCGCGCAGCGCGCGATCGGTGAGGCGGAACAGGCACGGCGAGCGCTGTACCAGGCGCTGCACCTGGCCGATGTGTGCGGCGCCGAACATCTGCGGCCCTCCCTGTCGCCGCGCGGCAGGGAGGAGACATCGCCCGACCCGGGCACCGTTCCACGCGATCCCCTCAGCGCGGCGGAGCGACGGGTCGCGTCCCTGGCCGCCCTGGGCAACTCCAACCGTGAGATCGCCGACCAACTGTGCGTCACCATCAGCACGGTGGAACAGCATCTGACCCGCGTCTACCGCAAGCTCAACGTCACCAGGCGCGCGGATCTCCCCAGAGAGTTCAAGACCCTGACCGTCGGATCCATCTGAACAACCGCGCCGCCCCCTCCCCATGACGGGCGTCGCCGAGCCTCGCGGCGCCCCTGGCGCCCTGGCCCGTTGCCGGGGCGTCGGTCGTCCTCAGGGGATCGATCCTGTCCCGCGTTCGGGCGGCTGCCGGGCATCGGCGTCGCGGAGCCGCCGAACTCTTGAGCATCCCCACCGCCTTGATGAGTGGATCAACGCGCGCGAAGATGCGAGGAGCGTCGAAGCCAGGGGGAGAGCAGTGAGTCTGGGAACAGTGGCGGTGACAGGGGCGGCAGGCACCATCGGTTCCGTGGTACGTGAGGCGCTACGCCGCGAGGCGGAACGCCTGGTCCTGCTTGACCGCGTACCGCTCCGCCCGGAGACCGAGAACGAAGACGTGCACACAGTGGACCTGCGGGACGTCGTCGCAGTGGAATCGGCCCTCGCGGGAGCCGACCGCGTACTCCACTTGGGCGGCGTGCCCGACGAGGCTCCGCTTGCGGACCTGCTCGAAGCCAATGTGCTGGGCACGCACCACGTCCTGGAGGCGGCGCGGCGCACGGGAATCGAGCGGGTGGTGCTGGCGAGCAGCAACCGTGTGACCGGCTTCTACCCCGCCGCGCATCTCACCGGTCCACAGGAGCCGGCACGCCCTGACGGCCTCTACGGGGTGAGCAAGGTGGCCATCGAGGCGCTCGGGCAGTTGTACGCCGACAAGTTCGGTCTGTCGGTGATCTGCCTGCGTATCGGCAGTTTCGAGCACACGCCCACCGAACCACGGCACCTGGCGACCTGGCTGAGCCCGCGCGACGCCGTCGGCTACATCCGGGCCGCCCTGACCGCACCGTCCTCCACCCGCTTCGTCACGGCGTACGCCGTCTCTGCCAACTCCCGCCGCTTCTGGAAACTCCCCGACGTCTCGGAACTGGCCTACGTCCCCGCCGACGACGCCGAAGCCCACGCTGCGGACATCCCGGGGGATCTTCCAGCCGATCCGACCGGAGTGCAGGCCGGCCTCTACGCCGAGCCCGAGTTCACCCTCAAGCACCTTCGATCCTGAGAGGCATGCAGCGCCGGGGCCGAGCCCATCGTTGGATGGGCTGATCACACGCGGCTGTTCAGCCGGGCGACGAAGTCGTCCACCATGGCGATCTGCACGCCCTCGGGAAAACGTCCGGGGTCGAAGAGGGCCTGGACGACGAGTCCGTGGACGAAGGCGACGACGGACGCGGCCAGTCGGCCCGTGTCGGCGCTCGCCGGGATCTCCCCGAGGTCCCGTGCCGTCTCCAGATGAGGGCGGAAAGTGTCGCGCAACCGCCTGTAGCGGTCGCCCTGTTGGGCGGCGAGCGCCTCGTCGGCGAGGGACAGGTCCCAGGAGCTGACCCAGATGCGGTTACGGGCGGTGTCGGCCGGAGTGAGCGGCAGGACGTCGAGCAGCATGGCCCGTACGGTGGGCAGGCCGTCGGCGGGAGGAGTCCGGCGCGGGCGTCCCGCCGTGTCCTGTTCCAGCAGGTCCAGCGCGTGCGTGACAAGGGCACGCTTGCTCGGGAAGTAGTGCGTCAGCATGCCGGTCGTGACACCCATCTCGACGGCGACCGCGCGCAGTGTCAGACCACCGAACCCTTTGGCGGCCAGCACGCGCCACACCGCCTCGGACACGTCCTTGCGGCGGGCTTCGTGATCTCCGGGCGCGGGTGGCGGCATGCCCTTACCGTACGTACCGAACGCTTGTTACGCACCTTCTTCACCATGCGCCTGCCCGCGGCTTCCCTGCCTGCGCCACCGGCCGGCCCGACCCGGAAGGCGGAACGTCCATGTTCACCATCCCGCTCGACGACCACGCGCAGCTCCGCCCCCTGGAGCCCTGGCAGGCACCGGAGTTCCTGGCGCACATCGACCGGGCCCGCCCCCTGGTCGACCCGTGGATCCCCTGGGCGTCGCTCACCACGGACCTGGCCTCGGCCAGGTCGACCCTCCAGCGCTACGCCGACCTCTCGTCCTCCGACAGCGGCCGGATATACGGGATCTGGCTGGGCGGGGTGCTCGTGGGCGGCGTCATGTTCACCCGCTTCGACGCCGCCTCGGGAGTGTGCGAGATCGGCTGCTGGCTGGAACAGGCCGGGCAGGGCCGAGGGCTGGTGACCCGCGCGTGCCGGGCACTGATCGACTGGGCCTTCACCCGGCGCGGGATGAGCAGGGTCGAGTGGTGGGTCGCCTCCGGCAACACCCGCAGCATCGCGTCCGCACGTCGTCTGGGCATGACCCGGGACGGCGTGCTCCGGCAGCGCTATCCGTACCGGGGACTGCGGCACGACAGCGAGGTGTGGTCCGTCCTGGCGCAGGAGTGGCCGCCGGCAGAGGTTCAGGCCGCGCCCGAGCCGGCGCCCACGTCGGGCGACCAGGCGGAAATCGACCGGCTGATGGGCCTGTTCATGGCCTCCTTCACCAACACCGGCGGAAGGCACCCCGATCTGGAGATCATCCGCGAACTCTTCGTCCCGGAGGGGCGGATCATCTCGAACACCGGAAACGACCCCGTGATCATGGACTTGGACGCATTCGTCGAGCCACGCCAGAAGATGCTCACCGACGGAACGCTGACAGAGTTCTCCGAGTGGGAGGTTTCCCAGCGAACGGAGATCTTCGGATCGGTCGCGCACCGGTTCACCGAGTACCGCAAGTCCGGTGTCCGCAGCGGAGAACACTTCGAAGGGCACGGCCACAAGACCACCCAGTTCCTTCGGACCCCGGCAGGCTGGAGGATGTCCTCCATGGCCTGGGACGACGAACCGACCCGCCGTCTGTGAGTTCTCCCGCAGGGGACGCCCTCGTGGTGCCGACGGAGGCGTCGCCGCCACCCAGGGACAGGGCTGGTGCCGGCACCCGCACACGCCGGTCGGGGCTCGTGGCCGGACCACCGGCTCGACAGTGGGAGACCCGCTCGCCGAAGCCCTCCGAGCGGAGCGCTTCCGTCTACATCTTCTGTTGAGATGGGGGCTCATCCCTCAATGAAGGGTCGACACACGCCTGCTCCCTCATTCTTCCGTGCAGATCCGAATCGGTCCGGTCGACCGATGACCTCTCTCCGAGGGCCCTGCGACGATGGAGCGGCTGTGAACGAGTCGCTGACTGCGGGTCAGTAGTCGCGAGAAGGATGCATGGTCGGCCGGCGCCGATGAAATCACGTACCAGCACGCGAGGGGACGTTGTGACTATCCATCTTCTCGGTCCGATATCCGTGTTCACGGACGGCCATCCGCACGGTGTGGGATCCAGCAAAGTCCGGACCATGCTTGCCGTCCTCGCCCTGGAAGCAGGCCAGGCGGTTTCCCATACGGATCTGGCGGACGAACTCTGGTCGGGCGACACCGTCCGCAATCCCCTCAACGCCATGCAGGCACATGCCACCCGGGTGCGCAGGGTGCTGAAGGGCGAGGGCGGGCGGTGCGGCTCGGGGACCACCGTGCTGCGCTCCGTGCCCAACGGCTACGTCCTGGACGTCCCGCGCGAGCACATCGACGGGCACCGGTTTCTCGACCTGGCATCCCAGGCCGCGACAACGCTGGCCGACGCCCCCGAACGGGCACTTCGGCTGCTGGACTCCGCGCTGCTCCTGTGGCGTGGTCCGGCCCTGCTGGACGCGGGCGACGGGCTGCGCTGCCGCAGCGCGGCCCGGCTGTTCGAGGAAAGACGTCTCTCAGCCCTGGCGGATCAGGTGCGGGCCCGCATCATGCTCGGAGATCACGCTCGGGCGATCGCCGAACTGCACCGGCTGGTGGCCCAGTTCCCGCTGCGGGAACATTTCTGTGATCTGCTCATGCTGGCGTTGTACCAGGTCGGGCGCCAGAGCGACGCCCTGGAGCAGTTCCGGCTGGCCCGGCAGCGTCTCGACGAGGAACTGGGCATCAGGCCCGGGGAACTGCTCCAGCGCCGGCACGCCGAGATCCTGGCGCAGGATCCCGCGTTGGCGCATGCCGGCCTCGTGTGAGCTGCCGGCACGCCGCGCCGCCCCGCGTGGTCGGCGGCGCATCGACGGCGCCTGAGCGCCGCGTCCTGCGGAACAGAGAGTGGGAGTCTCGTCATGGCCTCTGGGTCGCGTGTGCGTTCCGAAGGACACGGTCCCTCGGTGATTCCCGAGGCGATCGCGGTGGTCGGCATCGGGGCGCTGTACCCGGCTGCTCGGGGGGCCGAGCAGTACTGGCGGTTGCTGACCGCCCCGGCGACCGAGGGCGCCCCCGCTCCCGCTGAGGGCGGACTCGGCGACATCGAGGTCGATGTCGCCGGATTCGGGATTCCCCCCGCGCAGACGGGGACGATGTCCCGGATGCAGCTGCTGGCCCTGGAGGCGGCCCGTCAGTGTCTTCAGGACGCGGGCTACGACCGGCGACCGCTGCCGTCGGATCGCGTCGATGTGACGGTGGGCACCTGCTTCGGCCTGGACCGCCAGTACGCCAACGCCTTGCGGATCGAGGGCGCTCGCTACGCCGTCGAACTGGGGCGGACGCTCGCCGAGCACGGCGGCCACGCGTCGGACGCGAACGCGGGCGCCACCGAGGAGTTCCGCGCCGCGCTGATACGGCGGCTGGGCGCGTCGCCGCACGACAGGGTGAGCGAGCTCGTCAGCTCCATCCCGGCGCGGGTCGCGTCCGCCTTCAAGCTGCGTGGGCGGACGCTGGCACTGGAGTCCGCCGATGTCACGTCGTACCTGGGCCTCGCGTACGCCATGGACAGCCTGCGTGCCGGTCTGTCGGACGCCGTCCTGCTCATCACCGGGCAGCGCCACGAGGGCCCGTTCGTCGCACGGGCTTTCGCCGCCAGGGGGCTGGGAGGGGAGGCGTCCACCCGTGCCACGGAACCGTGCGACACGGGCCCGTTCAGCGAGGGTGTCGGGGCACTGCTGGTCAAACGCCTCTCGTCCGCCGAACAGGACGGCGACCGGGTGTACGCCACCGTGCGGTCGTGCGTCCTGCGGCACGAGGGGCGCCCCGGCGCCTTCCGCTACCCGGTCCGGGACGGGCTGTGGGAGGAGGCGGCCGTCGCGGGGCGTACGACCTGTGCGGCGGCGGCCGAGTCGGTGCAGTACGTCGAAGCCGCGGGGTCCGGCGCTGCCGGCGAGCCGCACGCCGAACAGCGGGCGCTCGCTGCCTCGTTCACCGGCGCGGCGCCCGGCTCGGTGGCGGTCGGTTCGGTCCGGGACCGGCTGGGGCACACCTTCGCGAACGCCGGACTCGCCGGCGTCAGCAAGATCGCGCTGGCGCTGCATCACCGCAGGCTGCCCGGCGGTGGGACGCGGTCGCAGATGCCGCACGGCGGTGCCCTGCGCGCGGTGCCCGGGACCGAGGACTGGCCCGCGCCGTCCGGCGGCGGGCCGCGCCGGGCGGCGCTCGTCGGTTCGTCGTTGACCGGGACCGTGGCCCATGTCGTCATGGAGGAGTACGGCACCCCGCACAGCGGTGGCGGCGCGCCACCCGAGGGTCATCGGGCGGTCACCGGGGCCGGGACGGTGGGCAGGGACGGGCCGATACCGATCGCCGTGGTGGGTTTCGCCGGACGCTTCGCCGGTTGCCCGGATGCCGAGGCGTTCTGGGCACAGACGCTGGCCGGTCGGAGCATGGTCGGTCCGGTGCCGGACGACGTCTTCGACCGGAGCATCTACTACGCGCCGGGAGCCCTCAGCCTCGACCGTTCCTACACCGACCAGGGTGCGTCCGTGCCGGTGCCGGACGGGCCGCCGCCCGGTCTGCGTCTCCCGCCGGACCGCTACGCCGCGTTGGACGCGGCCCAGCGGCTGACGCTCGACGTCGCCGCCGCGCTCTTCGCCCGGCGCGGGTGCCCGCCCGGCGGCCTGCCGGGCTCCGGTCTGGTGGGCTCCGGTCTGGTGGCGGTCGGTAGCAACCTGGGGCTGCACAACGAGCGCCGCCTCAACTCCCTGCTCTGCGTCGATGTGCTGGAGCAAGTGGCCGACGGCCTGGACGCCCTCGGCGCGCTGTCCGCGCGGGCCAGACGGGAAGTGCTGCGGCTCGTGAGGGACCGGACCGTGGCCGACGCGGACTTCACGCACGCGCTCGACGGCTGCCTGGCCAGCGGTGTCGCGGCCCTGATCGCCAACGAGTTCGCCCTGGACGCCGTGCCCGTGGCGGTGGAGGCGGCGTGCGCCTCGTCACTGGCCGCGTTGGACCTGGCCGTCGGCAGACTGCGCTCGGGGGCGGTCGACTACGCGTTGGCCGGTGGTGTGGAACTGCCCTGCAACGCCCGCGACATGGTGCTGTGCTCCTCGCTCGGCCTGCTGTCGCACGGGCGGATCACCCCTTTCGACGAGGCCGCCGACGGCTTCTCACCCGGAGACGGCTGCGCGTTGTTCCTGCTCAAACGGTACGACGACGCGCTCCGGGACGGCGACCCGATCCACGGCCTGCTGCGCAGCATCGGCGCCTCCAACGACGCGAGGTCGCTGATCGCTCCGGACATCACGGGCCAGGCCTCGGCCATGCTCCAGGCTTTCGGCCAGGTCGAGTTCGAGCCCTCCGACGTCGGCTATCTGGAGGCGCACGGCACCGGCACGCGCGTCGGCGACCGAGTGGAGATCGCGGCGGTGGCACAGGTCTACGGTGCCGTACCCCGTCGGCGCCCGTTGGACATCGGCAGCGCCAAGTCGTTCTTCGGCCATACGTTCGCGGCGGCCGGCGGGGCCGGACTGCTGCGCGCGCTGCACGCGGTGCGTACCGCGACCGTCCCACCCAACACCGGTCTGTGCACCCTCAGTCCCGAACTGGCCCTCGATCGCATTCCCGGGCGTATCCGCACCGATGCCGCGCCCTGGGAGGCACCGGCCGGACATCCGCGGCGGGCTGCCGTGAGCTCCTTCGGCACCGGCGGCATCAACTACCACCTCCTCCTTGAGGAATACCAGGGCAGGCCACGATGAACGTGTACTTCGACCCCGAATTCGACCCACAGACACGGGAAATGCGCGACATGGTGGTGCGGTTCGCCCGCCGTGAACTCGTGGGGCCGGCCACCTCCGACCCGGACGAATTCCGCCGCCGCTGGCAGCTGGCGGGCAAGCAGGGACTGGTCGGGAGCAGCGTGCCGGTCGACTACGGCGGCAGCGGTCTGGACGCCGTCGCGGCGGCGGCGATGATGGAGGCGCTCGGTGAGGGAGGCAGCGACACCGGCTTCGCCTTCTCCATGGCAGCACACCTGTTCGCCGCCGTCATGCCCGTCGTGGAGTTCGGCAGCGAGAAGCAGAAGAACCGCTGGCTGCCGGCCCTGTGTTCCGGGGATTCGATCGCGGCCCATGCCGTCACGGAGCCGGCTGCCGGTTCCGACGCGTTGAGCCTGGAGACCTCCGCCGTGCGCGACGGGGGCCAGTACCTGCTCAACGGGAGCAAGTGCTTCATCACCAACGCCCCGGTGGCGGACCTCTTCGTGGTGCAGGCAGCCACCCGGGCCGGGGGCGGCTTCTTCGGCCTGACCACCTTCCTGGTGCCCGCCGACACGCCGGGCCTGACCGTCGGGCGGACCTACGACAAGGTGGGGCTGCGCGGATCGCCGATGGCAGACGTGCACTTCACGGACTGCGTGGTGCCCGCGGCTCAGATGCTGGGCTCGGAGGGCGCGGGCGCGGTCGTCTTCTCCACGTCGATGAAATGGGAGCGAACCTGTCTCTTCGGCATCTATCTGGGCGTGATGCGACGGGTCCTGGACTCCACGATCGATCACGTGCGGCAGCGGGAGCAGTTCGGCACGGTCGTCGGTGGGTTCCAGGCCGTGAGTCACCGGATCGTCGACATGCTGGCGCGGTACGAGTCCGCCCGGCTGATGCTGTACCGGTCGGCGCGCGGTATCGACGCGGGAAGCGAGAGCACTGTCGGCCCTGCCCTCGCCAAACTCGCGGTCAGTGAGGCCGCGGTGCAACTGGGCCTCGACGCGATCCAGTTGCGCGGCGCGCTGGGCCTTCTGGACGGCGAGGCGGAGACCCTGCTGCGTGATGCCCTGCCGGCCAGGATCTTCTCCGGGACGAACGAGATCCAGAAGAACAACATCGCCCGCGAACTGCGCCTGGGCAGTCGCCGCCGAGAAAACCGGCGCTGAGCAGAGAGGCAAGGACATCATGCATGTCATCGTTCACCGCATCCGGCTCCACGAGGGCGTCGACCCCGCCCGGTTCGAGACCTGGGTGCGGGAAAGCGACTACCGCGCTGCCGCCGACCTCAAAAGCCTGCATTCCTTTGCAGTGCACCGCGCCCCGGTAAATGCGGAGGCTCCCCACCAATACTTCGAGGTTATTTCTGTGACCAGTCCGGAGGAGTTCGAGCGGGATATGGAGACCGACACGTTTCGGCGCCTGGTCGCCGTTTTCGACACCATGGCCTCGGTCGTTGACGAGATCTCCGGAGAGCGGATCGAACCGGGGTACTCCGCGGACTGAGGCGTGCGCATCATGAACGGGTGCCGGGATCGGACATCCCCGGCACCCTTTCTTGACGGACCGTCGATTTCGTCAGGAAATGCTGACCTGTTGCGCGATCCTGCTGATGAGGCCCGACTCGTAGGCGATGGCGACCGCCTGGGTGCGCGTCCGCGCCTGCAGCTTCTGCAGGACGTGATGCACATGTGATCGCACGGTCGCGTTCGAGACGGTCAACCGCTCGGCGATCTCGGCGTTGGACTTGCCCCGGGACAGCAGCAGCATCACTTCACGCTCGCGTCGGGTGAGCATGGGACCCGCCCCGGTCGGCACCAGGGTGAGGTGCACGTCGGCGAGCGCCAGCGACCTGCCGACCTCGTCCGGCAGCACAAGGACGTTGACCGTGGTGACCGTCCTGATCACGTGGACCAGGTCCTCCACCGAGGACTCCACGGAGAGTACGGCACGCACACTGACCCGGAGGGCTTCCAGCGCGCGATGGGTGTTCTGAGGGGGGCAGAGCAGGATCACCTTGCTGAGTTCGGCCAGTTCGGCGAGTTCCTGACGATCGTCGATGGTGAGCAGGGGCGAGATGACGATGACAGCTTCGGGGGACGTCTCGGCGGCCACGGCGAGGGCGCGGCGCACCGATGTCTCCACGGTGACATCGAGGTGATAACGCCCCAGCAGCGCCTGAATTCCCGCTCCGACAATGGCGTTTTCGCAGCACACCAGCAATCTGATACTCATGATGCGACACAAAGGAGGCCGCGAGCGGAATATGATGCCGTTAATTGCGGGGCGCCCCTCCGAATAAGGGCCGTTGTGATCCCGGAGCGGAGCAAGAACTGAAGAATGATATTCATTGGAACAGCCGTCGGCACGTGTTCCCCTTCAGTATCACAACCTTTAACTTTACACTATCGACGGCACGTTATCACGCCCGCACACCGATGAGAAGCGCTTACATATCGTCGAGATGTCGTCGAGATATCACCGAATGCGCCTAAGTTCCCCTCGAACGGTGCACGCAAACACCGACAGTTCACACTGAACGGAATTCAGCGGAGCCCGGGCGTCGGAAGGAGGCGGGCGCCGGAGTGGGCGGGACGCCGAGACGGCTGACGAAGAAGGGGCGTCCGGCCAGGCCCAGCAGAGCCTTCAGATCGCGGCGCAGGTCCTCGTGCTGCACGACGATGCTGAGTGGGTTGAGTGCCAGTCCTGCCTCCGTGGCGGCCAGCCAGTAGTCCAGCAGCCGCGCGCCGCCCCGCAGTTGTCCGGCCACACCCGGTGATTCCCTGGTGAATCCGAGCACCACCACGGCGGGCGTCCGAAGCCGCACGTGCCCCGCCACTTCCGCGGCGAGCCGGTGGTGGAAGCCGGCCATGCACAGGAGCCGCATCACCGGTGGGGCCAACGTGAGGCGCTTGCCCAGGCGCTGGAGCGGCGTGAGCGGTCCGAACAGCTGAGCTGCCGTGAAGCCGTCTCCGTGCCGACGCGCCTCGGCGGCGTTCCACCGCACGTACGCATGGGTCTCCCGCCACGCCGCCGGGTGGCTGAAGTCGCGCCCGGCGTGAGACGCCAGGAAGTCCGCGAAGAGGGACCTTTCCGGACTCGACGTCAGGTGCCGGACCGTCACACCGCCCTTCTCCGCCCCCTGCGGGTCGTCGGCCCGGACCGGGACGGCGACCGTGCGGGCCAGCTCCCCGAGTGTCCCGTCGTCGAGAGCGGTGTTCCGGTACGGCCCACGGTGGGTGCGCCGACCGCGGGCCAGCGCCCACAGTTCGTCGATCCCTTCCCCCGAGGGCCGGTCGCGCCGCAGCGCCGCCACGCACAGCGGAGTCCAGTCCGACGGCCACCGCGCGGCGAACCGGAGCGGTTCGGGCAGCACCTCGACGGCGCGCACCTGCCGCGCCGCCCACCCCTCGGCGGCCAGCGCCCGCCGCAGCAGCCGCCAGTACGCTCCGCAACTGACATGCATCTCCATGGCGTGCGCGGCCAGAGCGCGCAGTTCACGGCTGCGGTCCAGGGCGAGAATCACGTACTCGGTGCCCGCTTCGTCGCCCATGCCGAGGAAACGGGCGGCGGCCTGCCGGGCCCCCGGCGAGTCCGCCCGGGCGAGCCTCCAGGGTTGGCAGTTGTGGGAGGAAGGACTGAGTGAGGCCAGCGCGGTGGCGTCGGCCAACGCCTCTTCGAACGGCCGGGCAGGAGCGACGGACGGACGTGTCACGGCAGCGGTCCTCACCTTCTGTCGACTGTCGACTACGTGCTCGCAGGGTCACTCCACACCAGGGCCAGGTGGTAGCCGTCCAGCTCGCAGGCCCGGGTTCGCAACTCGCCGCCGTCGGCGGGTGCGTGCCGCAGCAGCTCGGGGCCCGGCCGCCACGCGAAGCGCCCGTCCTCGTGCCACCCGGTGAGGCGCACCTCACGCGTGTCGACGCGCAGACCGAACCCGTAGTACTTGAGGACGGCCTCCTTGCACGCCCAGCGCAGGAGCAGCGGCATGACGCGCAGGCGCTGCCCGGCGAGGTCCGTACCCGCGCTCTCGCCGTCGTCCGAGAGGATGCGGGCCAGCGGGGGCGAGACGGTGCGCGGACGCTCCAGGTCCACTCCGACCGCGCCCGGCCCGCACACCGCGACGGCGTAGTCGCCGGAGTGCGTCAGGCCCACCTCCACCGGCAGGTCGGTCACGGGCTTCCCGGCGCGCAACCCCTGCGTCACCCGTTCGATGCGGATGTCACGGCAGGCGGTCGGCGTCCCCCCGGAGTGCTCCTGGTGGGCGCGCACGGCGTACTTGAGCGCCATCCGGCCCGCCAGCCACTCCTCGCGCCGACGCCGCAGCGTGAGCGTGCCCACGTAGGACGCCTCTTCCGGTCCCAGGTGATACGACGTCAGCCGGGCGCGGACGTCGTCCCCGGCAGCGCGCAGCCAGGCGAGCGACACCACGCTCAGGGCCAGCCCCGGCGTGGGCCGGAGCACCCGCAGCGGCACCTCCGGATCGAGAACGAGAGGGCCGGTGTCCGTCCGGGGCCGGAGCTCGCCGGGTGCCGACGCGGCCTCAACGGTCGACATCGGGCGGCAGCAGGAACGGGTACGTACGCCGCCGGATCCTGCGGTGCCAGAAGCGGTCCGCCCGGCGCAGGCGTTGGATCAGTTCCCACATACGGGCGTCCTCGCGGTAGTACCCGGCCACCTCGTCGGCGGTGACCGGGGCGTCGAAACGGCCCACGCTCTGCGCCAGGAAGCCCGGAATCAGCCGCGCCAGCCGTTCCTTGTGCAGATTGCCGAGGAAGTCGAGGACGGCGCCGCGCGGCTCGTAGTACTTGTCGAAGATCGCCCGGGTCTGGGACACCCGCACGGCGTCGCGCAGAATCCAGGGGAGCGAGGTGAAGAACAGCCGCACATCGAGCCGTTCGCGCCGCCGCGCGTCTCGCAGCAGGGGGGTGGTGACATCGAGGTAGACCAGTTCCCCGTCGAGATCCATCCAGTTCGACGCCTGAGCGTCCAGCCCGACGCCTGGGGTCACCGCTTTCTCGACCAGAGCGAGGAAGCGCGCGTAGAAGTCGCCGGCCCATGCGTCACCCTCGGTGTGCAGCAGCCGGGAGCACAGCCGGTCGCCGGGCAGAGCCTCCTGCACGCAGTACCCGACGACCTTGCCCGAGGGCAGCCGGGTGTGCCACAGCCTGGTGTCGGCGACGCGCACGCCGGCCTTCTCCAGCTGCTCGACGTACTCACCGACCAGCGACTCGTGGCGCCTGAAGCTCTCGTAGGAGGGGAAGACCGGCAGCCGCTTGCACGCGAACGAGCCGTACGCGGTGTCCAGGCGCAGGACGAGGGTGACCTCACCGAAACCGAGAACGGCCAGCGCCGAGGGATCGGCGTTGTCGAGGGCGCGTTGTACGCGCCTCTCAAGCGCGGCGATGTCCCGCTCGGGAAGAACGAAGGACATGGGACGCCGTCACCTCCCCCGCCCTGACGCGGCGGTGGCCGAAACAGCGCTTACGCGGCGGTGAAGACGAGCACGGCATTCTGCCCCCCGAATCCGAACGAATTGCTGACGGCCACATCGACCTTCGTCTGGCGGGCCGTGCCGGAGACCACGTCCAGGTCGAGGTCGGGATCCTGCTGTTCCAGGTTCGCCGTGGGGGGAACGGTGGAGTGCTGGACGGCAAGCACGGTCAGGGCGGCCTCGATGGCGCCGGCGGCGCCGAGGGTGTGGCCCAGGACCCCCTTGGTGGAGGTCACGGCCACACCGTCGCCGAACACCGCGCGCAGGGTTCGTGCCTCGATCGCGTCGTTCATCCTGGTCGCGGTGCCATGCGCGTTGACGTGCCGCACCTCGTCGGCCCCCACCCCGGCCTGCGCCAGCGCGTCCCGCAGGGCGCGCCGGACACTGCGCCCTTCGGGCTCGGGAGTGGTGATGTGGTGGGCGTCGGCGGAGGCACCGTACCCGGCCAGCCGCGCCCGCACCGGGGCACGCCGCGCCCGGGCATCCGCCTCGCGCTCCAGCACGAGTACGCCGCTGCCCTCGCCGATGACGAAGCCGTCGCGGGCCGCGTCGAACGGGCGGGAGGCGGCGGTGGGATCGTCCACCCGGCGGGAGAGCACACCCATCTGTGCGAACCCGGTCACCATGAGAGGGCTGACGTTGGCCTCGGTACCGCCGGTGAGCACCACGTCGCAGACGCCTTCCCGCAGCAGCCCGGCGGCGGTGCCGATGGCCGTGGCCCCGGAGGCACAGGCGCTGGCGGTCACGAAGTTGGGGCCGGTGGTGCCCAGGTCCATCGCCAGATGACCCGCGACCATGTTCGGCACCAGCATCGGAAGCAGCAGGGCGGAGACCGCCTGGGGCCCCTTCTCCAGGAGTCGGCGGTGCTGTTTCTCGAAGGTCGTGATGCCGCCGAGCCCGCAGCCGATCACCACACCGACCCGGGCGCCGTCCCAGGTGAGCGGGTCGAGGCCGCTGTCCGCGACGGCCTCACGGGCGGCGACGATCGCCAGCTGGATGAAACGGTCGTGGGTGAGCCGGCTGCGTGGTCCGACGTGCCGGGCCGGGTCGAGGTCCGGCACGGTGCAGGAGATGTCGATCGGCAGATCGGCGAGTACCGGGTTCCTGGTGGCCTTCGACCGGCCGTCGCACACGCCCTTCCACGTCACGTCCGTGCCGATACCGGCCGCGGTGACCAGACCGAGTCCGGTGACGGCGATGCTGTCACCGGACGTCACGGCGCGACCCCGATCCCGGACTCGACGATGCCGGCCAGGTGCCCGATGCTGTCGGCCCGGCCCACCGCGTCGTCCGGAATCTCCACGTCGAACTCGGACTGGATCACGAGCATCAGTTCGACGACGAACAGCGAATCCATGTCGAGTTCCTCGAACGTGGCATCCGGCCTGATCTGCGCCCGCGGCACCGCGAAGTGATTGACGAGCAGGTCGACCAGCTTTTCGTACACAGCGCCCATGAGGGTGTTCTGCCTTTCCGCTGGGTGAGTGGGATGCGACATCTGGCGGAAACTATCCCCACACCCACTGACCGTCCGCTGACCGGTGCCTGACAAGTGCACCCGTCAGGCACCGGTCAGCGGACGGTCAGCGTTGGCCGGAAGACTCCTACCGGTCAGGGCCTTTTCGGCCGCACCGCTCTGCGAGGAGTCACAGTTTTGGCCACCTGCCGCCGTGCTCGCACGCCCCGCCGAGCCGCCGCCCCTAGGGGGTGTTCTGAAAGTCCCGCACAGCACCCACGGCGCCCGGCACGCTCCCCCAGTCTCGGCTTCGCTCGACCGGGAGGTGCCCCCACCGCCGCACCGGTCAAAGACCCAAGTAGCTCCTCCCCCACTCTCGGCTTCGCTCGATCGGGGGGACCCCCATCGAGGGCCTTCATCCGGCACGCCGAGGCCACGCACCGAACACCGCGGGCACCGCACAGGACTTTCAAAACACCCCCTACCGGAGACGCCCGATGACCCCGGCAGCCGTTCTCGCCGGGCTGGGCAGCCAGCTGCCACCCCGGCTGGTGACCAACGACGAACTGGCGGCCCGGCTCGACAGCTCCGACGACTGGATACGCACCCGGACCGGTATCCGGCAGCGCTACGTCGCCACCGAGGGGCTGCTGACCTCCGACCTGGCCGCCGGAGCCGGGGCGCTCGCCCTGAAGTCGGCCGGCCTCACGCAGGTCGACGCCGTCCTGGTGGCCACCACCACACCGGACCGCCCCTGCCCCGCCACCGCCCCGACCGTGGCCGAGAAGCTGGGCCTGGGGCAGGTGGCCGCCTTCGACGTCTCGGCGGTGTGCACGGGATTCCTCTACGCACTCGCCACCGCGTCCGGCCTCATCGCATCCGGTACGGCCCGGCACGTCCTGGTGATCGGGGCGGAGACGTTCTCCCGGATTCTCGACCCGGCCGACCGCGCCACCTCCGTCATCTTCGGCGACGGAGCCGGCGCCGTCGTGCTGCGTGCGGGACATCCGGAAGAGCCGGGCGCCCTCGGGCCGTTCGCACTCGGCAGTGACGGCAGTGGCCAGGACCTGATCACCGTGCCGCGCGGCGGCCCGCCGGCACCGGCGGAGACGGCCACCGACGGCTACTACTTCACGATGCAGGGCAAGACGGTCTTCCGGCTCGCCGTGCAGCGGATGGGACAGAGCATCCGGGCCGCCCTCGACCGGGCCGGGCTGCGTATCGACGACATCGACCGGCTCGTCGGCCACCAGGCCAACCTCCGCATCCTGCTGCGGCTGGCCGACGAGATCGGGCTGCCGCGTGAGCGCAGCTACAGCCACATCGCCGAGGTGGGCAACACCGCCGCGGCCTCCCTGCCGCTGGCCTTGGACCACGCGCATGCCGAAGGCGCCCTGCGTCCCGGCGACCGTGTGCTGCTGGCCGCCTTCGGCGGCGGGCTCACCTGGGGGGCGGTCACGCTCACCTGGCCCGCCGTCGACCGGGGCTGAGGGCGGCGGGATCCGGCTCGACAGCCCTGCCATCGCAGGACCGAACCAAGGACGGCAATGACCTCTCGGGAACTGATCACCGACTACATCGTCGACGTCTGGATGGACGGCGACGCCGAAAGCCTGGAGCCGGAGACACCGATCACGGAACTCAACATCATCGATTCCGCAGGAATCTTCGATCTTGTCCATTACCTGCAGAGCGAATTGCGGATCAGCATTCCCGTCCAGGAGATATCGCCGAAGAACTTCCGGTCCGTCAATGCGATCGCCGAACTGGTCGACCGTCTCCGGAAAGGTGAAGGAGGAAGCGCGGCATGACGCACGGCACGGACGACCCGATCGACACCACCCGACTGTATGAACGGGTCGTGGAGATCATCGCGGACCACACCGGTTACGACCGGTCCTACCTGCTGCCGGAGAGTCACTTCGAGGCGGAGCTCGGCATCGACTCCATCACGCTCCAGTCCATCCTGGAGACGGTTCGCGAGCGCTTCGGTACCACCGACGACGGATCGCTCGCCGAGTCGGCCACCGTCGGGGACCTCGTCGACGCGCTCGGCCGCGTCCTGCGCCTGCCGGAGACCGACCGACGCGCACCGGCGGACACGGCGGTCACCGGACAGACCGACGCGGCCCCCGAGGACCCGGTGCTGGCGGCCGTGCTGACCTCCGCCATGCACCACACCGGTTACCGCAGCGACCAGTTGGACCTGGACACCGAGCTGGAGAGCGAGCTGGGCATCGACTCCGTGATCCTCGCCTCCGTGGTGGCCGAGACCGCCGACGCTCTCGGTCTGGACGGATCGCTGCTCGGCCCGGTGCAGGCCACGACGCTGCGCGAACTCGTCGCCGTCCTGGCCTCGGCCCGCCGCACGACCGCCCCCGAACCCGAACCCGGTGCCCACGACGGCGCATGGGACTCCCGTTCGACCAAGGACTTCGTCGAGCAGCGCGACCCGGACCTGTTCGCCAAGACCCGCAGCTTCCGGTCCTACCTGCGGGGACGGGAACAGCAGCACCTGTACTGGTACGGCATGCCGCTCCGGTCCCGAAGCAGCAACCGAGCCGTGATCTTCGACGAACTGACCGGCCGGGAACGCGAGTTCCTCATGTTCGCCTCCAACAACTACCTGGGCCTCGCCAACCACCCGCGGGTCGTGGAGGCGGTGTGCGACGCCACCCGCGCCTACGGGGCCACCCACACCGGTTCGCGCTTCATCGGCGGCACCAACATGCTGCACAAGGAGCTGGAACGGCGGCTCGCGGCCTTCAAGCAGCGTTCCGCCTGCATCGTCTTCCCCGGCGGCTACGCCGCGAACCTCGGCACCGTCTCCGCGCTGGTCAAGAACTACGACACCCTCGTGGTCGACCGGCTCAACCACATGAGCATCGTCGACGGCGGCCGGCTGTCGGGCGGCATCCGCAAGATCTACCAGCACAACGACATGGCGGACCTGGAGCGGATCCTCGCCCGTACCGCCGAGCAGTCCGACGGGGGCACCCTCGTCGTGGCCGACGGCGTGTTCAGCATGCACGGCGACATCTGCGACCTGCCCGAGATCGTCCGGCTCGCCAAGACGTACGGCTCCCGTGTGCTGATCGACGACGCGCACTCCACCGGCGTCCTCGGGGCCCGCGGCTCCGGCACCGCCGAGCACTTCGGCCTCAAGGGGGAGGTCGATCTCGAACTCGGCACCATGAGCAAGGCGCTGGCCGGCATGGGCGGGTTCGTCGTCGGTGACGAGGACGTGATCGAGTACCTGCGCTACTACGCGAACTCCTACGTCTTCGCGGCGAACATCCCGGCAGGCGTGGCGGCCGGTCTCATCGCCTCCCTCGACGTCATCGAGACCGAGCCGGAACGGCTGAAGCAGCTCTGGACCAACATCGAGCTGCTGCGCGGCAACCTGCTGGACGCCGGCTTCGACCTGGAGCACTCGCAGAGCGCGATCCTGCCGATCGTCATCGGCGACGAACGCAAGGCGATGGAGATGGGCCGCGCGGTCCGCGCCCGCGGTCTGTTCTGCCAGACGGTCGTCTATCCCGGAGTGTCCCTCGGCGACGCGCGCCTGCGCGTCAGTGTCACCTGCGAGCACACCCGGCAGGACCTGGACCTGGCCACCGAGATCTTCACCGACGCCGCCCGCGAGACCGGTGTCCTTGCGGAGGCACGATGAGCACCCGCGAGCCACGCGCAGAAGCAGAAGCGGATGCGTCCCGGGTGGCCCTCCGCCTGCCGCCGGTGAGTGCCGGATCGGAGGCGCGTCCCGCCTTCGTGGGGCCGGGAGCCGCGACGTACGGAGAGGTACGGGCCCGGGTCGACGCGGTGTCGGCCCGTCTCGTGGACCAGCTGGAGGTCCGTCCCGGCGACCGGGTCGCGATCTGGGCGGACAAGCATCCGCACTGTGCCGAGGCGATCCTGGCCGCCCTCCAGGCCGGCTGCGCCTACGTTCCTCTCGACGGCGGGCAGCCCGTCGCCAGGGTGCGGACCATCCTCGCCGATGCCGAGCCGGTGGTGCTGTTCACCGACCGGCGCCACCTGGAGCTGCTCGGTCAGGGGCCGCTCCCGGCCTCGGTCCGGACGGTCGTGGCGGCGGGCGAGGACCTGCCCGACACGGTCGGCGGTGTACCGGTGCGCTCCTGGTCCGGCTTCGCCGAAGCGGCCGTACGCCTCGTCGGCACCCTGCCCGCACCGGGCCCGCACGACCTGGCCGCGCTGCTGTACACCTCCGGTTCCACCGGCACACCCAAGGGTGTGCGGATCTCGCACGGCAACCTCATCTCCTTCGTGAGCTGGTGCCGAGAGGAGTTCGGCGTCGGCCCCGGGGACGTCCTGTCCAACCACGCCTCCTTCAGCTTCGACCTGAGCACCTTCGACCTGTTCGTCGCGCTCACCTCGGGTGCCGCCCTCTGGATCGTCCCGGACGACGAGGCGAAGGACGTGACGGCGCTGGCGCGGGGCATCCGGGAACACGGGGTGAGCGTCTGGTACTCGGTGCCCTCGGCACTCGGCCTGCTCGCCTCCTCCGGTGCGCTCACCCGTGACGGGGCGAAGAGCCTGCGGCACGTGCTCTTCGCCGGCGAGGTGTTCCCGATGCCGCGACTGCGCGCCCTGGCCCGGCTGCTGCCCGAGGACGCGACGCTGTACAACCTCTACGGCCCCACCGAGACCAATGTGTGCGCCTGGCACCGCGTCCGCCCCGAGGACCTGCACCGCACGGCACCCGTACCCATCGGCGGTCCCGTCCCGGGCGCCCTGCTGCACGTCGTGGACGAGCAGGGCCGCGCCCTCACGGAGCCCGGCGCGATCGGTGAACTCGTGGTGGGCGGCGACTGCGTGACACCGGGGTACTGGCGGCGCACGGCGGACCCGGTGGCCGATCTGCACCGCCAGGGTCTGCACCCCACCGGTGACCTGGTCAGCTACGAGGAGGACGGGCTGCTCGTCTACCGGGGGCGCAAGGACCGCATGGTCAAACTCTCCGGCTACCGGGTCGAACTCGGCGAGATCGAGGCGGCCGTGCAGCAGCACCCGTCGGTGGCCGAGGCAGCCGTCCTCGTCACCGAAGGTCCCAGCGGCGGCCGTCTCACGCTCTACTACACCCTCCGCGAAGGCGCCGAGGCACCGGGCCTGATCCAGCTCAAGCGGCACTGTGCGGCCCTGCTGCCCACCTACATGGTCCCGCACCTCGCACGGCGTCTCGACGCCATGCCGCACAACGCCAACGGCAAGGTCGACCTCCGCCGACTCGGCGGGGCCGCGAACCGGTCCACCGCGGGGAGCGCCGGCACCGGCCGGTGACCGGCGGAAGAGGGGAACATCGTGAAAGCAGCACCGACCGGCACCCCGCGTCAGGGCGGCGGCGCCCCGCAGACGATCGCCGCGCAGACGGTGGCCGCGCTGCTGAGGCAGTGGTCCGACACGCGTCCCGACGCGCTCGCCTACCGCTTCCTCACCGACAGCGCCGGCACCGACACGTCACTGACCTACCGTGAACTCGACGCACGCGCACGCGCCGTCGGGGCACACCTGCAGGACCAGGGGGTCGCCGGCCGACCCGTGCTGCTGCTCCACCCGCCGGGCCTCGACTACATCGCGGCCTTCTTCGGCTGCCTGTACGCCGGCGCCCTCGCCGTGCCCGCCTACCCGCCGGACCGTACCCGCGCCGGCCGCACCGCCTCCCGGCTGGCCGCCGTCGTCCGCGACTCGGGCGCCCGCCACGCCCTGACCACACGCGCGGTCCTCGACACGGTCCGCGCCGGCCAGGCCGAACCGAGCGTCGCGGGGCTCGCCGGGCTGCGGTGGACGGCGAGTGAGGAGCTGGCGCCCGACCTCGCCGACGGCTGGCAGGAACCCGACGTCACGACCGAGGCGGCGGCCTTCCTGCAGTACACCTCCGGCTCGACCTCGACCCCCAAGGGCGTCGTGGTCACCCACGCCAACCTGATGCACAACCTGCGGGCGATGCACACCTGGCTGGAGCACGGTGCGGACGCGCAGATGGTCTCGTGGCTGCCGCCGTACCACGACATGGGACTCATCGGTGCCATCCTGCATCCGATGTACGGCGGTTTCCCCGCCCACCTCATGGCCCCGAAGACCTTCGTGCAGCGCCCCCTGCTGTGGCTCGACACCCTGTCCCGCACCGGCGCGACCCTCAGCGCCGCCCCCAACTTCGGCTACGAGCAGTGCCTGCGCAGGATCACTCCCGAGCAGCGGGACACCCTGGACCTGCGCAACTGGCGACTGGCGCTCAACGGGGCCGAACCGGTGCGCGCGGACACCCTGGACCGGTTCGCCGCCTACTTCGCCCCGGCCGGCTTCGCGCGCACGGCGCTCATGCCCTGCTTCGGGCTCGCCGAGGGCACCCTCATGGCCACCGGGGTCGGACCGCACGAGGCTCCCGAAGCGGGTCTGTTCAGCGCGGCGGGCCTGGAGGCGGGCGTGGCCGAACCCGTCGAGTCGGCCGGGGCGGACCCGGCGCGGGCCCGCCGGGTCGTGGACTGCGGCTCCCCGGTCCCCGGTGTCGAGGTGGCCATTGTCGACCCCAGGACCAAGCGGCGGCTCGCTGAGCACACGATCGGCGAGGTCTGGCTCGCGGGCCCCAGCGTGGCGCAGGGCTACTGGGGGAAGCGCAAGGCCGGCAGAGAGACGTTCGAGGCGCGGATCAGGGGCGAGCGGGACACCGCCTGGCTGCGCACCGGTGACCTCGGCTTCCTGCGGGCGAACCGGCTGCACCTGACCGGCCGCCTCAAGGACGTCGTGGTGGTGCAGGGGCGCAACTTCGCCGCGCACGACGTCGAACTCACCGCCGAACGTGCCAGCGAGGCCGTACGACCCGGCAGCGGGGCGGCCTTCGGTGTTCCCGCCCCGGACGGCGAACAGCTCGCCCTGGTCCAGGAGTTGGGCGGCCCCGGCGCCGAGGATCCCGGTGCCGTACTGGCCGCGCTGCGCACCGCCCTCGCCGAGGAGCACGAGGTCGCGCCGCACACCATCGCCCTGGTCCGGCACTCCGCCGTACCGAAGACCACCAGCGGCAAGATCCAACGCCAGGGCGCCCGCGCCGCGCTGCTCTCACTGGAGCTGCCGGTCGTGGCGGCGAGTGTGGTGCCCACGACCGACCTGGAACCCGGGGCCGCGGCCAGGGACCCGCTCGGCCTCACCGGTCTGTCACCCGCCGGGCGCCGTACCCGGGTGGCCGAGGCGGTGGCCCTGGCCCTCACCGGGAGCACGGGACGGCAGATCACCGCCGCCGACGCGGACGGTCCCCGGCCGCTGGCCGAACTCGGACTCGACTACCCCCGGCTCCTCGACACCGTCGGCGCCCTTGAGGCGCGGCTCGGCGTCCGGATCCCCGTCGGGGAACTGCTCGTCCGCCCGCACGCCGGCCGGCTCGTCGAGCTCTGCCTCGGCGGGGAGACCGAAGGCCGGGCCGGTGGACGGGAGCGGCACTCCTCTGTCAGCGCGGCGGACCGCGCCGGCATCGAGCCGGCGTCCTCCGCGCGGGAGCGGCACGTCCTCCTCGGCGAGGCACAGGCCCCGGACGCGGCCCACTCCGCGGCCGCGCTGGAGGGCTGGCTGCGCGCCCGTGTCGCGGACCGGCTGGGCCTTCCGGTCACGGCCGTGGACGTCACACGCCCGTTCGCCTCGCTCGGCCTCGACTCCAGGCAGGCGGTGGCTCTCGGCGCCGAACTCGGCGGTCTGCTCGGCCGGGAGCTGCCCGCCGCCGCCGTCTTCGACCACCCCACCATCAGCGCGGTGGCGGCCCGCTTCGGCACCGGGCCCGCGCCGTCGCAACCGGCCCCCGCCGTGTTCGCCACGGCCACGACCGCCGCCGCGGACCCCGCCGAACCCATCGCCGTCGTCGGCATGGGCTGCCGGTTCCCGGGCGCACCGGATGTCGACAGCTACTGGCGGCTGCTGCTCGACGGCCGGGACGCCGTGGGCGAGGTGCCGCCCAGCCGCTGGGACAGCGCCGAGGTGGCCGCACCGCGCCACGGCGGATTCCTCGACCGGGCCGACGAGTTCGACGCCGCCCTGTTCGGGATCTCCGCCCGCGAGGCCCACCGGATGGACCCGCAGCAGCGCCTGCTCCTGGAGACCGCCTGGCAGACCTTCGAGGACGCCGCGATCCCGGCGACGCGGCTGGCCGGCAGCCGCACGGGGGTCTTCGTCGGGATCAGCAGCCAGGACTACGCGCAGGTGCAGCTGCCGCGGCTCGACAGCGTCGATGTGTACACGGCGACCGGCAACGCCCAGTCGATCGCCGCCAACCGGCTCTCGTACGTCTTCGACCTGCACGGCCCGAGCCTCGCCGTGGACACGGCCTGTTCCTCGTCGCTGGTGGCGGTGCACATGGCCTGCCGGGCTCTGCGGGAGGGCGAGTGCGGCGTCGCGCTGGCGGGCGGTGTCTCGCTGATGCTGACCCCCGCCCTGTCGGTGGCGTTCGCCTCCGGCGGCATGCTCAGTCCCGGCGGCCGTTGCCGCACCTTCGACGACCGCGCCGACGGGTACGTGCGCGGGGAGGGCACCGGCCTCGTCCTGCTCAAGCCGCTGACCGCCGCGCTGGCCGACGGCGACCGCGTCCATGCCGTCATCCGGGGCTCCGCGCTCGGCCACGGCGGACGCGGCAACGGCCTGACCGCGCCCAGGAGTTCCGCGCAGGAACGGGTCATGACCGAGGCGCTCGCCCGCTCCGGGCTCCGCGCGGACCAGGTCGACTACGTCGAGGCGCACGGCACCGGCACCTCGCTCGGCGATCCGGTCGAGTGGGAGGCCCTGGCCGGTCTGTACGGCCGCGGGCGGCCCGCCGACGCGCCCTGCCTGATCGGCTCGGTCAAGACCAACATCGGGCATCTGGAGGCGGCCGCGGGCATCGCCGGGCTGATCAAGGCGGCCCTGGTCGTGCGGGACCGCCAGGTCCCGGCCCTGCTGCACCTCGACAAGCCCAACCGCCACCTCGACTGGGCGGGCTCGGGACTGTCCGTGCCCACCCGCCACCGCGCGCTGCCCGACGGCGGCACCGCCCGCGCCGCGGTCAGCTCCTTCGGATTCGGCGGCGCCAACGCCCACGTGATCCTCGAAAACCCACCCGCGCCCCCACGGGAGGCCCCCACCGTGACGCATCCCCGGCCGGTGCACGCACTGTGCCTGTCGGCCCACACACCGACCGCGCTGACCACGCTCGCCCGCTCCTGGCGCACCCACCTCGCCGCACACCCCGACGTCACCGTGGCGGACCTCTGCCACGCCGCGAACACCGGCCGCGCCCACCTGCCGCACCGCGCGGTCCTGACGGTCGCCGCGACCTCCTCGACCTCCTCGACCTCCTCGGCCACCTCGGCCACCTCGGCCACCGAGCTCGACGCGGCCCTCGACGCACTGATCCGGGACGAACCCACCCCAGCCGTGCTGCGCGGCCACACGTCCACCGCGCCCGCGCCCCGCACCGCCTTTCTCTTCAGCGGGCAGGGCACCCAGCACACCGGCATGGGCAAGGAGCTGTACGAGGGCCACCAGGGCTTCGCCGCCACCCTCGACCGGGCCGCCGAGATCCTGCGCCCCCATCTCGAAGTCCCCCTGCTCGACCTGCTCTTCGACCCGGCGCACGAGGAAGCCCTGCGCGGCACGCGCAACTGCCAGCCCGCTCTGGTCGCCCTCGAGGTCGCCCTGGCCGGGCTGTGGGGCGAGGTGGGCGTGCGCCCGACCGCGGTTCTCGGCCACAGCGTCGGCGCGCTCGGCGCGGCCTGCGTGGCGGGGGTGCTGTCCTTCGAGGACGCGCTGGTCCTCGCCGCCGAACGGGGCCGGCTCATGGCCGGGCAGCCGGGCGACGGCGCGATGATCTCGTGCGTCGGTGACCCGGAGGCCGTCCGGGCGGTCGCCGCCGAGTTCGCCTCCGTCGCGGTGGCCGCCGTCAACACCCCCGACCACCTCGTTCTTTCGGGAGCCGCCGAGGAGGTCGGCCAGGTGCGCGGGCTGCTGGCGGAGCGCGGCGTCACGGTACGGCCGCTGGCGGTGTCGCACGCCTTCCACTCCCCGCTGATGACCGGGGCTGCCGCACCACTGACCGAGGCCGCGGGCAGGCTGGCCTTCGCCGCGCCGGGCATCCCCTGGATCTGTGACCTCACGGGCCGGCCCACGCAGCGCATCGACGCCGGCCACTGGGCACAGCACATGCTCTCCCCGGTGCGGTTCCTGGAGGGCTTCACCGAACTCCGGCGGATGGGCTGCGACTCCTTCGTCGAGATCGGCCCGCACCCGACGCTGATCAACCTGTGCCGGAGCATCGTCGCCTCCCAGGGCGGCGCCGACCAGGAGACCGGCAGGCCGCTGTGGCTGCCCTCGCTGAACCGGCAGGGCGGCGGCTGGCGGACGTTCCTGCGGTCGCTCGGCCGCCTGCACTGCGCGGGTGGCGAGGTCGACTGGTCCGGCCTCGACCGGGACGCGCCGACCGCGCGGGTCCCACTTCCGCACCTCCCCCTGGAGCGCGAGCGGTACTGGTTCCGTCCGGAGGCCGCGCCGGAGGACGGCCGCCCGCACACCCCGCCCGCCGCGGACCCCGCGGCCGTAGCCGCCCCGGGCGCGCACGCGGCGGCCCTCCCCGTCGGCGCCGCACCGTCCCCGGCAACCGCGTCCGGTTCCCCCGATGTCCCGCACCCGCTTCCCGGCACGCCCCAGCCGATGGCCGCCACGCCCCACCCGATGGCCGTCGTGCCCTGGCCCGGGCCCGGCATGCCCTACCCCCTGTGGGGCGGCGTCCCGTACGCGACGGCCGGTATGCCGTACGCGACGCCCGGTATGCCGTACGCCCCCGCACCGTACGTGCTCGTCCCGTACGCCGGCGGGCCGCCGCTGCCGCCGCTCCCCCACCCGGCCGCCGGTCCACCGGGCGGGGTGCCCGGCGCGTTCCCCGTACCGGGCGTCCACGGCGCGCCGTCGTCGTCCCCCGACGGCGGTGCCGCACCGGGTGCGGACTTCCTGTCGTACGTACGCGAATGCACCGCGCTGGTCTGCGGGTTCCCCGCGCACCGGGTGGCGCCGTACGCGCGGCTCGGCGCGGATCTGGGTCTGGACTCGCTGATGCGGACCGACCTCCAGCGACGGATCGCCGCCCGGTTCCCCCACGAGGCGGAGCGGTTGCGGCACGGGCTGCCCGAGGACCCGACGGTGCAGGACGTGGCCGACCTGCTCGCCGGGCGGGCCACGTCCGCCCCGGACCCGCGGACCGCGCCGCCGGCCACGGGCGAGCAACCCCCTCGGGCGGTTCCGGTACGGCAGGAGTACGCGTTCGAGGAGTGGCCCGAGTACGCCGAGCACCTGGGGCGCCTGCGGCAGGTCGGCAGCGGGCCCGCGAATCCCTACGGGCGCGTCCACGAGGGCTTCAACGGCGCCGTCGCGCAGGTCGGCGGGGAGCAGGTCGTCAACTTCGCCTCGTTCAACTACCTGGGTCTCTCCCACCACCCGCGGGTGCGGGAGGCGGCGCGGGCGGCCATCGACCGGTACGGCACCTCCAGTTCGGCGACCCCGCTGCTGTTCGGCGAGACCCCGCTGCACCACGAACTCCAGGCCGAGATCGCCTCGTTCCTCGGCACCGAGGACGCGGTCGTCTTCGCCGGCGGCCATGCCACGAACGTGGCCACTGTCGGCCATCTGTTCGGCCCCGAGGACCTGATCGTGCACGACGAGTGGATCCACGACAGCACGGTGCGCGGCGCGATGCTGTCCGGCGCGCGGCGCCGCCCCTTCCCGCACAACGACTGGGAGGCGCTCGACCGGATCCTGTCCACCGCGCGCGGCGAGTACCGCCGGGCGCTCGTCGTCATCGAGGGCGCCTACAGCCAGGACGGTGACATCCCCGACCTGCCGCGCTTCATCGATGTGAAGCGGCGTCACCGGGCGCTGCTGATGATCGACGAGGCCCACTCGCTCGGCGTGCTCGGCCGCACCGGCCGTGGCATCGGCGAGCACTGGGACACCGACCCCGCCGATGTCGAGCTGTGGATGGGCACGCTCAGCAAGGCCATCGGCAGCCTCGGCGGGTACATCGCGGGCCGCGCCCCGCTCGTCGACTACCTCAGGTACACCGCGCCACTGCACATCTTCAGCACCGGTATCTCACCGGCCAACACGGCGGCCGCGCTGGAGGCGATCCGGGTGCTGCGCGACGAGCCGGAGCGGGTGGCGCGGGTCCGGGAGCTCGCCGAGTTCTTCCGCACGCAGGCCCGCGCCCGCGGCCTGGACATCGGGGTCTCGCGGGCCTCCGCGGTGATCCCCGTGATCACCGGGGACTGGGAGCGGACCATCGCGCTGTCCAACACCCTCCTGGGCAAGGGCGTGAACGTGATGCCCATCGGCTACCCGGCCGTGCCCCGCGACCGGTCCCGGCTGCGATTCTTCGTGAACGCCGAGCACAGCGAAGCCGACCTCGAACTCTCCCTCGACCTTCTGGTGTGATCCATGACCTCGTACAGCAACGAGTCCGCCGCCGCCCCCGAGGCACCCGCTTCCGGCCACACGCCCGACGTGCTGGTCACCGGAGCCAGCGGCTTCCTCGGCCGTCATCTCGTCCGCAGGCTGGCCGAGCGTGGGCACCGGGTCCGGGTCCTCGCCCGCTCCGGCAGCGACCGCTCGCACTTCGCCGACACGGCCGACGACGTCGTCACCGGCTCCCTGGAGGACGCCGACAGTCTGCGCCGGGCCACCGCCGGCGTCACCCACGTCTACAACTGCGCCGGGATGTCGGCGGACTGGGGCCCCTGGGAGGAGTTCCGCCGCGCCAACGTCGACGGGCCCCGGCACCTCGTGGAGGCCGCACACCGCGCGGGATCCGTGGCCCGTGTGCTGCACGTCAGCACCACCGACGTGTACGGCTACCCGCGAACGGCCTGCGACGAGAGCCGGCCCCCGCACGACATCGGACTGCCGTACAACCGGAGCAAGATCCTCGGTGAGCGCGCGGTCCTGGAGACGTCCGAAGCGACCGGCGTGCCGGTGACGATCGTCCGGCCGGTGTCCGTCTACGGGCCCGCCAGCAAGGACTTCGTGATCGAGATCGGCGGTCTGCTCCTGAAGAACCAGATGATCTACATCAGGAAGGGCGAGGTTCCCGCCGGCCTGCTCTACGTGGACAACGCGGTCGACGCGATGATCGCGGCGGCGCTGTCGCAGCGGACCGTGGGCCGCGCCTACAACCTGCGTGATCCGGAGCGGACCACCTGGCGCGAGTTCGTCGAGGCGCTCGCCGAGGGGCTCGGCACCGGCAAGCCGAAGCTGAGTCTGCCGACGCCGCTGGCCACCGCCATCGCGGTCGTCTCGGAACGGCTGTACGGCATGCTGGGCGTCACGTCCAGGCCGGTGCTGACCCGGCACGCCGTCCACCTCTTCGACCGCGACCAGTCGTACGGAATCGGCCGTGCGCAGGAGGACTTCGGCTTCAAGAGCGAGGTGGACTTCGCGGAGGGCATGCGCCGCACCCTCACATGGCTCGACTCGGACGAAGGGCGCCGCCATGTCGCCCGCTGAGGCGCACGCGGGCGGGACCGGCTGGTTTCCCGCCTTCGAGTCCCGGGCCGGCAGCACCGCCGAGCCGTCCGGGCCCGCTTCCCACGACGGCGCTCCGGGCAACGGGCCGTACCTGATCTGCCTGTCCTACGCGGGCGGCACCGCGTCGGTCTACCGCGGCTGGCAGCGGGAGCTCGCCGCCCTCGGCTGGCGGGGCCGGGTGGTGCCGGTGCAGCTGCCGGGCCGCGGACTGCGCCTGCGCGAACGGCCGTACACCTCGATGCGGCAGCTGAGTGAGGCCGTCGCCGGAGCCGTGGCGGACCGCTTTCTGCCCTGCGACTACTCCCTGTTCGGACACAGCATGGGAGCGCTGCTCGCCTACGAGGTGGCCTGTGCGTTGCGCCGCGGGGGCGCGGCCGGGCCCCGGCACCTGTTCGTCTCCGGCAGCCGCGCCCCGCACCTGTACGGGAACCGCGCGGACCACGGTCTGAGCGACGACGAGCTGTTCCGGTTCGTCGCGGACCTCGGCGGCCTCGGCCCCGAACCGTCGGTCGGCGGCGCCTACTTCCGCCAGCGGCTGCCGACGCTCCGCGCGGATCTGCGCGCCTGCGACGGCTACCGCTGGCGGCCGCGCCCTCCCCTGCCGTGCCCGGTGACGGCCTTCTCCGGAGCGGAGGACCGGCTGGCCCCGGAGTCCGACGTGGAGGCCTGGCGCCCCTACACCTCCGGATCGTTCCTGCGCCACCACCTGCCGGGCGGTCACTTCTTCCTCAACGGTCCCGCGCGCTCCGTGCTGCTGCGCGAGGTGCGGGCCGAGCTCGGCAGATCCCCCTCAGGCCCCGGCCCCGGCGACACTGCGCGGCCCGTCACCCCGTCAAGGAACGCAGCATGGACATACTGAGCCTCGCCAAGAACGCCTACAAACGAGTGGGAGACCCACTCACCGACATCCTCACCGTCGCCCGGCTGCTCGGCAATCCGCGGCTGCCGCTGCTGCTCGCCCTGTCCAAGGGCGTCGTCGAGCCCATCTACCGGGTCTCCTTCCTCGCTTCCGCCGCCGGCTCCGGCGTGCTCGCCCGCCTCGCCCACCGCCCCTGCGACGTGGTGTCGCTCGCCGAGTGGCTGGGGGTGCCGCCGCAGGAGAGGGACCGCCTGCGGGCCTGGCTCGACCTGGGCGTCCGGCTCGGCGACCTGAGCACCACGGTCGACGGCTGCTACCAGCTCGGCAGCGTGCCGGCCCGCGCCCTGGCCAGGCCCGGGAACGACGCGACGGCCGCCATGCTGGAGGAGGTCACCCGCTTCCACGTGCCCGCGCTGCTCGACGGCCCCGTCATGCCGCGCGACGGCCGGCGCTTCAGCCTCGGCGACCAGGACGGCGCCGTCATCGCCCGCTCCACCCGGGTCGTGCAGCCCTTCGTGGAGGAGGCCGTCTCCAGGAACCTCGACCGTGCCCTGCCCGTGCGGCTGCTGGAGGTCGGCTGCGGCAGCGGCGTCTACGTACGTCACGCCGCGCGACTCAACCCGCGGCTGACCGCCCTCGCCGTCGACCTGCAGCAGAACGTCGCCGACCAGGCGGCCGCGAACATGGCCGAGTGGGGCCTCGCCGACCGTGTGGAGACCCGGCAGGCCGATCTGCGCACCCTCGAACTGGAGCCCCAGTTCGACCTCGTGACCCTGCACAACAACATCTACTACTTCCCGGTCGCCGAGCGGACCGCGGTACTGCGCCGGGTCCGTTCGCTGCTCGCCCCGAACGGCAAGCTGCTGCTCACGACGAGCTGCCAGGGCGGCAACATCGGCCTGGAGGTGCTGAACCTCTGGTTCGCCAACGCCGACTTCGGCGGCCCGCTTCCCGTCGAGCACGAACTCGTCGAGCAGATGGAGCAGGCCGGCTTCGTCGACGTGGAGGCCACCCGGCTCATCCCGGGCGAGCAGTTCCGGGCCTTCGTGGGCACCAGCGTCCGTCCCGTGCAGCCCTGACCGTCGTCCAGGAGATCTCACCATGACCGTTCACGCGCCCGACACGGATTCCGCGCCCTTGTCCGAGCGGATCGTGCTGCTCGGCTCCGAACCCACCGCCGCCCCCGATGTCCTCGGCGTCCTCGGCGGCAAAGCGGCCCGGCTCGCCGAACTGACGGCCGCCGGCCTTCCGGTGCCGCCTGCCTTCTGCCTCACCACGGAACTGTTCGACGCCTTCCTCGACGAGACGGGCCTGGCCCGCGCGCTGTCCGGCGTGGACAGCCGCACCGCCCGCGAACTGGTCCTCTCCACCCCGGTGCCCGCCCCGATCGCCGAAGCCGTGCTCGCCGCGTACGCCGCCCTGGGGCGGCCCCGGGTGGCGGTGCGCTCCTCCGCGCAGAAGGAGGACTCCACCGTCCAGTCCTTCGCGGGCCAGCACGACACGGTCCTCGACGTGGCGGGCGACGAGGACCTCCTGGACGCGGTCCGGCAGTGCTGGGCGTCCCTGTGGTCCGACCGGGCCGCCGCCTACCGGGAGGAGGGAGCACTGCCGGGCTCCATCGCCGTGGTGGTGCAGGAGATGGTGCACACCGACGTCAGTGGCGTCCTGTTCACTGTCGACCCGGTCAGCGCGCGAGAGCACCGGATCGTGATCGAGGCGTGCGTCGGCCTCGGGGAGGGGCTGGTCGCGGGCCGGGTCTCCAGCGACTACTTCGTCGTGGACGACCGCACCCTGGAGGTCGTCGAGGAGCGGGTGCGTCACAAGGTCACCAAGTGCGCCCCGATCGCCCCCGGCCGTATCGGCGTGACCAAGGTCGAGGGCAGCGCGCGCCACGCACCCTGCCTGACCCATGACCAGCTGGCCGAACTGACGCGCCTGGCCCTGCGGGTGCGCGAGCACTACGGCCACGAGCAGGACATCGAGTGGGGCATGCGCGACGGCGCCTTCCACGTCTTCCAGGCCCGCCCCGTCACCACCCGCAAGGAGGCGGGGCGGGCCGTGCCCGGCACGTACGTCACGCCGCAGCCGGACCCCATCGAGCAGGGCACCCTGTGGTCGCGCATGGACATCGGCGAGATCTTCGTCGGCCTGATGACACCGCTGGGAGTGAGTTTCGCCAAGTACTACCAGCAGCACGTCCACCTGGACTGCACGTCCGCGCTCGGCGTGCGCACCACCGGTGACCCCGATCTGCCCATGGGCTACGTCCAGGGGCATGTCTACCTCAACATCTCCTACAGCGCCTACGTGATGCAGCAGGCGCTGCCCACCCGCGACCAGAGCCGTTTCACCAACCGCTTCGTGAGCGAGGAACTCGACACCACGGGCTACGAGAACCCCTTCGGCAGCTTCCCGTCCGGCACGCAGGACCTCCTGTCGCTCGCCTTCTGGGTGCGCAGCACCGCCACCGAGATGGCCCGGGCACAGCCCCGGTCCAAGGAGATGGTCGCCTCCCGCCTGTACGAGTTCGACCGGGCCCGTGCCCTGGACCTGACCCGGATGACACGCCGAGAACTGCACATGGAACTGAACCGGCGGCTCGGCTACTTCCATGACATGCACGTGGGCTACATGCCGTACTACATCAACGCGTTCGCGTTCTACGGCGTGCTGACCGAGCTGTGCTCGCTCTGGCTGGGCACGGACGGCGCCAACCTCCAGAACCGCGTCAAGACGGACATGTCGAACCTGCGGACCGTCGGATGCGCCAAGGAGATCTGGTCCCTCGCCCAGGCCGCCAAGGAGTCCCCTCAGGTCCTGAAGATCATCGAGCAGGAGCCGCTGGGCACCCTTGAATCCACGCTGCGCGCCGACGAGGAGGGCCGGGCCTACTGGGACCGGCACATGGAGCCCTTCCTGCGTGCCAACGGCACCCGTGGCCCCCAGGAGATGGAGTTGTCCCACCCGCGCTGGGTGGACGACCCGTCGTACCTGTTCCAGATGATCCGCCGTTACGCCGCCGACGGCTTCTCCGCCGACGACCTCATGCAGCGCAGCAGCGGATACCACGACGACTCCCGCGACGTGCTGGACCGTCTGCCGTTCCTGAAGAGGAAGGTGCTGGAGGGCGTCATCTCCCTGTACGAGGGGACGAGCGAACTGCGCGAGGCGACCCGGATGTCCATGATCACGTCGATCTGGCTGGTCCGGAGCGTGGTCTACGAGGTCGGGCGCCGACTGGTGGAGGCCGGCGTGCTGACGTCACTGGACGAGGTCATGTACCTCGACTTCGAGGACGTGCGCGGCTATCTCGCCGGTGACGCCACGGAGACGGCGGCCTTCCCCCGTGCCCGGGTCCAGGAGGCACGCCGCGTGCACGAGTACCACAAGCGGCTCCCGGAACCGCCGCTCACCTTCATCGGCCACCACGACCCCGCGACGGCCGTGCGGCGGGCGCCGGACGGTGCGCGTCTGGAGGGCCTCGGCTCCAGCCCCGGACGCGTGGTGGGCCGGGCCCGGATCGTGGAGGACCTGGTCTGGCAGGCGGACGAGTTCGAGGCCGGGGAGATCCTCGTGACCGGCTTCACGGACGCGACCTGGACCCCGCTGTTCGCCATCGCCGGCGGTGTCGTCACCGACATCGGCTCGATGCTCTCGCACAGCTCGATCGTCGCGCGCGAGTTCAACGTTCCGTCGGTGGTCAACACCAAGCACGCGACTCAGATCATCCACACCGGCGACCTGATCGCCGTCGACGGCGACGCCGGAACGGTCGAGGTCGTCGAACCCGCGGGCCCCTGAGGGCAGTTCGGCACCGGAAGAGAACACACCCGAGACAGGAGAGACGGATGATCCCCGACCTGTGGTACCCGATCGCCATATCCACGGATGTCAACACCAAGAAGCCCACGAGCCTGCGGCGCCTCGGCATGCAGCTGGTGCTGTGGCGGGACATGGACGGCAACGTCGTCGTCCAGGACGCACGGTGCCCGCACAAGGGGGCCGACCTGGGTGACGGCCGTCTGAAGGGCAACGCGGTCGAATGCCCGTACCACGGCTTCCTGTTCAACCCCGAGGGCACGTGCACGCTGACCCCGGCGATGGGCAGGAACGCCCGTATACCCGGGTCGCTCAAGATCCGTTCGTACCCGGTCCAGGAGCGTCATGGCCTGATCTGGATGTGGTGGGGCGACGACCGCCCGGCGGACGAGCGTCCGGACATCATCGCGCCCCGTGAGATCAAGGAGCACGAGGGCCTCTACTCCACGATCTCGTGGGAGAAGCCGGTTCACTACACGCGGTACATCGAGAGCGTCCAGGAGTTCTACCACGTGACCTATGTGCACCGGGATCACTGGCTGAACTACCTGGACTTCAACTTCCTGTACGGGACGCTGCGCAAGTTCGGCCTGGACGGAAAGCAGAACTTTCTCAAGGCCACCATGATCCACAACCATCATGTGGAGACGGACGACGACGGAATGACGTTCCGGTACTCGTTCGACCACGGCCAGGAGGACGACCCGAGCAAGAGCATCCACTACGTCATCACGTTCTCGTTCCCCTGCATGGTGCACGTGCAGACCGAGGCGTTCGAGACGACGTCCTGGTTCATGCCGGTGGACGAGGAACACACCCAGCACATCTTCCGCGTCTACGAGTTCCCGCAGCTGAAGCCGATCCTGCGACTGCCGGCGCTGCGGCGCCTGATGTCCACGCTCCAGGTGTACCTGGAGAAGTTCGTCCAGGACCCGCAGGACTTCAAGATCATGGCGAAGCAGGAGCCCCGGATCAGCGGCGGCGGCGTCAACAAGTTCATCCCGGTGGACGAGATGAACGCCAAGTTCATCAAGACCCGCGCCCGGCTGCTGCGGGAGGCCAGGGAGCGCCGCCAGGAGACGGTCCACGACACCGGCGACGGCATGGTCGGCGGGATGGACATGGCCGAGGACCTGGACTTGCGGGACGCGCCGTCCCCTGCCCCTGCCTCCACCGGCAAACCGCGCGCGTCCGCGAACGGCAACGGCAACGGCAACGGCAACGGCAAGCTCAACGGCAACTCCGCCCCCACCGTGCCCCCGAGCGACGAGGTCGAGACCTGGTCCGGTGCCACGGCAGGGTGAGCCCACCCCACCCGCAACGGGTCGCCGCGGCGTGGCGGTCACGAGCACCGCGCCGCGGCGCCGCCTTCCGCGCACACAGACGAGGGGAACGGCGAGCGTGACAGAAGACGCAGTACCGATCGACGACATGCCGCAGGCGCGCGGCGCGGCCCGGCCCTTCTCGTACGGCTGCGGCGCGGCACGGCTGGGAGCAGCGTTGCAGGAGATTCTCCGCACCGGGCTCGGCCTCGCCGGCGGCGGATCCGGCACGCTGTCCTGGGCGGCATTGAGCTCCGGGTCTGATGCGGGCTCGATTCCCTGAGAGTCAAGGACGCCGGTCCTCACCTGGCCCCAAGAATGATCAAGGGCCGGTTTCGGATACCTCCGAAACCGGCCCTGACCTGCGACTGTCTCCAGTCGGGACGACAGGATTTGAACCTGCGACCCCTTGACCCCCAGTCAAGTGCGCTACCAAGCTGCGCCACGTCCCGGTGCGCTGTCCGCGGGGAACCGCGTGATCGCGCACTGAGAACTTTACCGTACGTCGGCCACTGCCCCGTGGCCGGTGAGCGGCGAGGGACAATCGGGGCATGAGCGGGACAGCGGAGGACGGGACGGCGCCGGAGCGGGACCGGGACGAGGAGGGGCGGGCGCGCAGCGCGCGGCCCCGGGACGGGCTGGGGCGCCCGTTGCCGTACGGGGCGCCGGGTGTGGAGCGGCAGCCCGAAGGAGTGGTGCGGGACCCCGAGCGGACGGTCACCGAGGCGCAGGCGCTGCTGGACGCGGGGAAGCCGTTCCATGCGCACGAGGTCTTCGAGGACGCCTGGAAGTCCGGCCCCGACGAGGAGCGGGCGCTGTGGCGTGGCCTCGCCCAGCTCGCGGTGGGACTCACGCACTCGGCGCGCGGGAACGTCAAGGGCGGGGCACGGCTGCTGCGGCGCGGCGCCGGTGCCGTGGAGGAATGGGGCGCCGGGAGCGGACGGTCGCATCCGCACGGCGTCGATCTCGCCGGGGTGGGCGCCTGGGCCCGACGGCTGGCCGACGTCGTGGAGCGGGAGGGGGCCGCGGTCGACGCGGAGGCGTGGGCGCCGCGATTGCGGGGCTGACCAAGCGGACCCCTGGACTCGGCGCCGTACGGGACGGAGGGCTCAGCGGAGCAGCAGTTGCAGGCCGCCCACGATCGTCGCCGCGATCACCAACTGCTCGAACAGCTTCTGGTTGATGCGGTTCACCGCCCACTTGCCGAGGAACGCGCCGGGGACGACGAACAGGGCGAGCGCGGCGTCCAGCAGCAGCGAGTGCGCGTCGATGAGTCCGAGACCGACGCTGAACGGGACCTTGGAGACGTTGACGATGAGGAAGAAGAACGCCGACGTACCGAGGAAGCCGAGCTTCCGGAAGCCCGCCGAGAGCAGGTACATCGACATCACGGGGCCGCCGGCATTGGCGACCATGGTGGTGAAACCGCCGAGTACGCCGTACGAACGGGCCTTGACACGGCCCGCGCGGGTGGTGATCGCGTCGGGTTCGTCGTCCTTGTCGACCGTACGGCGGCGCCAGATGGTGACGGCCGTCATCAGCAGCAGGATCGCGCCGATGGAGGTGCGGACGACCTGGTCGTCGGCCCAGACCAGGAACAGCGTGCCGAGGAGCACGCCGGCGCCGACCGCCGGGAAGAGCTTCCACAGGGTGGGCCAGTGGGCGTGCCTGCGATAGGTGAGCACCGCGAGGACGTCGCCGACGATCAGGATCGGCAGGAGGACGCCCGTCGAGGCGCGCGCGGGCAGCACGGCGGCGAAGATCGCGAGGCTGACCGTGTTGGCACCGCTCACGGCCGTCTTCGAGAAGCCGACGAGCAGGGCCGCGAAGGCGAGGGCCGCGAACTCGGCCGTGGACAGGTGCCAGAGAGTCATCGTGTTCATGCGGGGACCGATGCTATGCGCACCTATCGGCGCGCGGCAGAACCGTCTCGCCAGTCGGCCCTGCCGCCAGGCTCGGCGCTTTGGCCCCGGACGGCCCATGGACCATCGTCCGACGGGCTGGCAAGATCCCCCGGGTACCTTCACCGACGTAGTTGGAGGAGTCATGGCCGACTCGCGCGAGCACAGCTTCGCCGGTACGCGGGGCGGTGTCACCGCGCGGGAATGGCCGTGCGAGGGCGCGCGGTACGTGGTGCTCCTGGTGCACGGATACGGGGAGCACATCGGCCGGTACGAGCATGTGGCCGACGCCCTGGTGCGGCACGGCGCGGCGGTGTTCGGTCCCGATCACCTGGGGCACGGCAGGTCGGCGGGCGAGCGGGTGCTGATCGAGGACTTCGAGGACGTGGTCTCCGATGTGCACGCCGTGGAGGTGCTGGCGCGGGCCGCGTACCCGGGGCTGCCGGTGGTGCTGATCGGTCACTCCATGGGCGGTCTGATCGGCGCGCGGTACGCCCAGCGCTACGGCTCCGGGCTCGCGGCGCTCGTCCTGTCCGGGCCGCTGATCGGGATCTGGGGGCCCCTTCGGGCGCTGCTCGCGCCGCCCCGGGTGCCCGAGGTGCCGCTCGACCCGAAGCTGCTGTCGCGGGACATGGCGGTCGGCGCCGCGTACGCGAACGATCCGCTGGTGTGGCACGGCCCGTTCAAGCGGCCCACGCTGGAGGCGATCGACCGCACGTTGGAGACGATCTCGAAGGGCGGGCCCATCGGTCCGCTCCCGCTGCTGTGGCTGCACGGCGACGACGACCGGATCGTGCCGCTGCCCGGCAGCCGTACGGGGATCGAGGAGCTGCGCGGGACCGAGTGGACCGAGCGCGTCTACCCGGGCGCCCGGCACGAGGTGTTCAACGAGACGAACCGGAGCGAAGTGCTCGCGGACGTCACGGAGTTCGTGGACGGCGTACTGGGTCGCTGAACCCGCGTTTTCCGTCGTCCGCGCTGGGCACCCGGCCCCGCATGGAGTGGTTGCGGAGAGCGGCCTGCGTGGGAGAGGACCCCGAACTGTTCTTCCCCGTGGGCACCACAGGACCGGCGCTCGACGACGTCGCCGCCGCCAAACGTGTCTGCGGCCGCTGCCCGGTGCGCCGCGAGTGCCTCATGTGGGCGCTCGGCAACGGGCAGACGGCCGGCGTGTGGGGCGGCATGGGCGAGGAGGAACGCACCGACCTGCTCCGCAGAACCGGGAGCGCCGATGCCGCCCGGCACGAGGCTCTCGCCGGTACGAAGCGATGAGGAGTGACGCGTAGATGACGATGGTGAGGAGCACGCTGCCCGAGCCCGCCCGCCGGATCGCGGGCGACGCGCTGCAGGAGAGCCTGGTGGATCTGCTGGGGCTCTCGCTGATCGGGAAGCAGGCCCACTGGAACATCGTGGGGCCGAGGTTCCGTTCGATCCACCTGCAGCTCGACGAGGTGGTGTCCACGGCCCGGTCCTACGCCGATCAGGTCGCCGAACGCGCGGCCGCGCTCGGGGTCTCCCCCGACGGCCGGCCGGAGACGGTCGCGGCACGGTTCGATCTGCAGGGGCCGAAGGAGGGCTGGCTGCGGGACACCGAGGTCGTACGGCTGCTGGTGGGGGCGCTGGAAGAGGCGATCGGGCGGCTGCGGAAGCGGATCGACGCGACCGAGGAGGCCGACAAGGTCACCCAGGACCTGCTGATCTCGCTCACCTACGAGTTGGAGAAGCAGCGCTGGATGTTCGAGGCCGAGAACTGGCCGCGCGAGGACTGACCGTCAGGACGTGCCCCGTCGAGGACCACGGGCCGCCGGAGCCCCCGACCGCCTTGCAGCGGTCGGGGGCTCCGGCGGCCCGGCGTGTCCCGTGCTGTTTCATGGTGTCGCGTGGCTGTTCGTCAGGTGGTGCTCTTCCTGGCCGCCACGGCCGCGAGCAGCCGGTCGCGTGACTCCTCGACCAGGCGACGGGCCCGGCCGACGTCGGCGAGCAGCCTGCCGTCCCGCTTGTGGATCACGCCGTCGACGATGACCGTGTCGACGTTGGAGACGTCCGCGCTGAGCGTCACGGCGGCGGTCGCGTCGTGCACGGGCGCCATGTTGAGGGCGGTGGCGTCGAGGGCGACGACATCGGCGCGCTTGCCGGGGGCGAGGGAGCCGGTGCGGTCCTCGAGCCCGGCCACATGGGCGCCGTTGACCGTGGCGATCTCCAGCATCTGACGTGCCGTCAACATGGTGCTCGGGACAGGCAGGTTGGCCTGCCAGCAGTCGGCGTTGACCCGGGCCCGTTCGGCGCCGAAGGCCGCGCGGATCTGGGTGAACATGTCGCCGGGCACGGTGGTGACGACGTCGATGCTCAGGGACGGCCGCAGCCCGTGTTCGATCGCCTGCATGACCGGCGGCCAGCCGTGTCCCATCTGGGTCTCCACCTGGGCGGCGATGGAGACCGTCCCGCCGCTGTCGGCCACCATCCGCCACTCGTCCTCACCGAGGTGGCAGCAGTGGACGTAGGTGGTGTCGGGGCCGAGCAGGCCCATCTGGTGCAGCCGCCTGACCATGCCGAAGCGTCCGGCCAGGCGGCCCATGGCGACGTGCACGGTGATCGGGATGCCCAGCTCGCGGGCGAGTCCCCACTCCCGCTGGACCACGTCGTCGGTGCAGAAGCCGGGGCCCCGGGTGGCCAGGGCCATGGTGAGGAGACCGCCGTCGGAGGCGAAGTGCTCGGCGCGGACGCGCCGCACGTCGTCGCCGGGCACCGCGATCTTGCTGTCGAACCAGTAGTCGGCGAGGGAGGTGTTGGCGCTGCCGTACGCGTACTGGGCCCGGATGCCGGTCTCCGTCAGCGCCTGGATCGCGGCGTCCGGGTGCTCGGGCGTGTTGTTGATGTGGGACCAGTCGACGAGGGTGGTGATGCCCGCGTTGAGGCACTCCAGGCTGCCCGCCAGGTTGCCCGCGTACACGTCCTCGGGGGTGTAGACGGGCGCGAAGGTGTCGAGGACGTCGACGAAGTAGTCGTCGAGGGTGGCGTCGGGGGCGCAGCCGCGGATCGGCGCCTCCCAGGTGTGGCGGTGGGTGTCGACGAAGCCGGGGATGACGATACGGCCGGTCATGTCGAGCACCTCGGCGTCGACGTCCGCGTCGATGTGCGGCTCGACCGCCGTGATCGTGCCGTCCTCGATGAGGATGTCGCCCCGTGGCAGGTCACCGACGGCCGGGTCCATGGTGACGACATGGCCCGAGCGCAGGAGCATCCGTGGCATCCGTGTGGTCATCGCCGTTCCTCCCAGAGGTGGGTCCCGTCGAAAAATGACGGACTGTCAGTATGCGGCGAAGTCGTGAACCGTGCGCACGACCCTGCCGACGGTGGGGACGACCCGCTCCTGGGAGGTGCCGGCGAACGGCGGCGACACGCACTCCCCCGCCGCCGGGGCCGGCGCTACCCCACCGGTGGCCGGTCCAGGTTCAAGTGGTCGCGGAGGGTCGTGCCCTCGTAGTCCGTACGGAAGACTCCCCGTTCCTGGAGGAGGGGGACGACCTTGTCGGCGAAGGGGTCGAGGCCGGTGGGGGTGATGTGCGGGACGAGGATGAAGCCGTCGGCCGCGTCGGACTGGACGTAGTCATCGATGGTCCGCGCGACAGTCTCCGGCGAGCCGACGAAGCTCTGGCGGTTGCCGGTCTCGATGACGAGGTCACGGATGGACCAGCCGTTGGCGGCGGCGAGCTCCCGCCACTCCCGTGCCGTGGCCAACGGATCGCGGTACATGCGCACTTGGGCCCGTCCCTTGGAGATGTGCGCGTCGCCGGTGTCCGGATCGATGTCGGGGAGGGGGCCGTCGGGGTCGTAGGAGGACAGGTCCCGGTTCCAGACGAACTCCAGATGCTTGATGGCGGTGGCGCCGCTGACCTGGAGGCGGCGTACCTCCTTGGCGAGTTCCGCGGCCTCGGCGTCGGTGTCCCCCAGGACGAAGGTGGCCGCGGGCAGGATCAGCAGCTGGTCGTGGCGGCGGCCGTAGCGGGCGAGGCGGTTCTTGACGTCGGTGTAGAACGCCCGCCCCGCGTCCAGGCTCGCATACCGGCTGAAGATGGCGTCGGCGCTCGACGCGGCGAACTCGCGGCCCTCCTCCGAGTCTCCCGCCTGGAAGATCACCGGCCTGCCCTGCGGTGAGCGCGGGACGTTGAACCGGCCCTCGATGTCGAAGTGCCGGCCCGTGTGAACGAAGGATCCGGCCTTGGCGTCCCGCAGGAAGGCACCCGATTCCTGGTCGGCGACGATCTCGTCCCCGTCCCAGGAGTCGAAGAGTTCGGTCGCCGTGGCCAGGAACTCCTGGGCGCGGGAGTACCGCTCCTCCTGCGGCAGGAAGCCGCCCCGGCGGAAGTTCTCACCGGTGAAGGCGTCCCAGGAGGTGACCACGTTCCACGCGGCGCGACCGTCGGAGAGGTGGTCGAGGCTCGCGAACTGGCGGGCCACCTCGTAGGGCTCGTTGAAGGTGGAGTTGATGGTGCCGGTCAGTCCGAGGCGCTCGGTGACGGCGGCGAGCGCGGCGAGAACGGTGAAGGTGTCGGGGCGGCCGACGACGTCCAGGTCGTAGATCTCCCCGCCCTGTTCGCGCAGCCGCAGTCCTTCCGCGAGGAACAGGAAGTCGAACTTGGCGCGTTCGGCGGTGCGCGCGAAGTGCGCGAAGGAGCTGAACTCTATGTGGCTGCCGGCCTCGGGGTCGCTCCAGACGGTGGTGTTGTTGACGCCGGGGAAGTGGGCGGCGAGGTGGATCTGCTTGAGGGGCTTGTTCGGGTCGGTCGCACTGCTCGGGTTGCTGGGGTTGCTCGGCTTGCTCATGGGATGGGTCTCCGTCCGGCTCAGACCGTCGCGGCGGCGTAGCGGTTGGCGGGGCGGGCCAGGCCCAGCAGGCCCCGCAGGGTGTCGGCCTCGTAGCCGCGGCGGAAGGCGGCGCGGCGCTGGAGTTCGGGGACCAGACCTCGGGTGATCGCCGGGAGGTCATGGCCGAGCACGGCGGGACGCAGCCGGAAGCCGGACAGTCCGGCGCCCGCAAACTCCTGCAACAGATCGGCCAGTTGGGCCGGGCTGCCGGTGAATATCCGGGCGTCGCTCCGGTACGGCTCGCCCGCGAGGGTGTCGAGGCGCTCCCTGCGGGCCGCCGCCTCGGCCGGGTCGTCGTCGAGGAAGACCACGAGGTCGCCGAAGATGTGCAGCGGCTCGTCGGCGCGCCCGGCGGCCCGCTGCTCCGCGCGGATCTCGGCGACGATCGCGCGCGCCTGGCCGGTGTCGTGCGGCGTGACGTAGCCGATGTCGGCCTGGCGGCCCACCAGCCGGTAGGGGACGGTGTCATGGGCGAGCGCGGTCACGACGGGCTGGCCCTGCGGCGGGCGGGGGGTGATGGAGGGCCCCTTGACGTCGAAGTGGCGGCCCTCGAAGTCGATGTAGTGCAGTTTGGCGCGGTCGATGAACCGGCCGGTGGCCACGTCGCGGATCTCGGCGTCGTCCTCCCAGCTGTCCCAGAGCCGGCGCACGACCTCCACGTAGTCGGCTGCCTCGTCGAACAGGCCGGTCACCAGCTCCTGGGTGTCCGGGCTGTCGTAGGCCTCGATGCGCGGGATCGTCCGGCGGCCGAAGTGGGCCGCCTCGTTCGGGCGAGCGGTGATCTGTACGCGGAGGCCGGCGCGGCCGGAGCTGACGTAGTCGAGGGTGGCGATCGCCTTGGAGATGTGGAAGGGCTCGGTGTGGGTCGCCACGACGGTCGGCACGATGCCGATGTGCCGGGTGAGAGGGGCGATCCGGGCGGCGATCAGGACGGCGTCCAGACGGCCGCGGACCTGGTCGGTGCGCTCGTCGGGGTCCAGGAAGTGCGAGGACTGCGGGCCAAGACCGTCCTCGACGGTCACGAAGTCGAGCAGTCCCCGCTCGGCCTCGGCGACCAGGTCGGCCCAGTAGCGGGCGGTGAACAGCTCACGGGGGCGGGCCGTCGGCTCGCGCCAGGAAGCCGGGTGCCATCCGGTGCCGTCGAGGGCGACGGCGAGGTGCAGGGCGGACGGGGGCACGGTCGGGGTGAGAGAGGTGGACGCGGGGGTGGGGGCTGCTGGGGACACGGATGGGTGCCTTCCTAGGAGGTTCGTACGGCTCGCGCGGGACGTGTTCCCGGGCTGCGGACCGTGCGGATCGCCGAGCTGCGGCGCAGGGTGAAGCCGATGGACTCGTAGAGCCGGATCGCCGGGAGGTTGTCCGCGGCGGCGTGCAGGAACGGTGTGTCACCGCGTTCGTGGATGCCCGCGGCGACCGCGCGGACCAGCCGGGTGGCGAGGCCCCGGCCGCGGTGCTCCGGGTCGGTGCAGACCGCGCTGATCTCGGTCCAGCCGGGCGGACGGATCCTTTCACCAGCCATGGCGATCAGCCGTCCCCCTTCCCGGATGCCGAGATAGGTACCCAGTTCGACGGTCCGCTTCAGGAAGGGGCCCGGTCTGGTGCGGGCGACCAGGTCCAGGATCTCGGGGACGTCGTCGAGGCCGAGCCGTACGGCCTCGGGCGCGGGTTCGGCCCGTAGGGCGGTGTCCACCAACTGGACTCCCTGTCCACCGCCGATCACCTCCCAGCCGTCCGGGACCCTGCCGACCGGTTTGACCCGTACGACGGCGCCCGGTCCGACGAGTGTGTGCAGGTCGGCCCAGGCGGCCGGGTCCTCGGGGTCGGCGAGGGCGGCGAAGGCGTAGACGTCGGCCGGGTAGCGGGCGGCGGCGCCGAACCGTTCGGCGAAGGAGGCGTGCGGACCGTCGAGGGAGGCCCAGACAGCGTTGTCGAGGACGGGAAGGTCACTGCCGGGGCCGGGGCCGGGGCCGGCGTCGACGGGAACGGCGCGAGCGGGAACGGCGCGGGTCGGAACGGAGAGCGCGGGGGCGGCCGGTGCGGGCGGGGCTCCGCCCCCGTGGAGTTCGGTCCGGTGTGCCACGGGGGCGGAGTCCTTTCGTCAGCCAACTGGATTGCCTTGCAAGGTCGGTGACCGAGCGTCAGGAGTTGGTCAGCGGCAGACCCGGCGGGTTCACCTCCGACTTCTCCACCGCTTCGTTGGAGAGGTTCCAGGCCTTCAGCCAGTCGGCGTACTGCCCGTTCTCGATCAGGTGGTTGATGGCCTCGGCGAGCGGCTCGGCCAGGCCGCTGTCCTTCTTGGCGGTCGCGGCGATCAGGCCCTGGAGGGTCTCACCGGCGCCGGAGAACTGGCCCGCGATACGGGTCGCCTGGGGCGTGCCGGCGGTCTTGGCCGCGTGGTAGGCGAGGTTGGGGCTGGGGCCGAAGTAGGCGTCGATCTTGCCGCTGCTCAGCGCCAGGTAGATGCTGTTGCTCTCCTGGAAGTACTTGACGGTGAGGGGCTTCTTGCCCTCCTTCGCCAGCTTCGCCTTCCACTCCAGGAGGATCTTCTCCTGGTTGGTGCCGTTGCCGACCGTGACCGTCCTGCCGGCGAGGTTCTCGTAGTCGCCGTCGAAGTTCCAGCCGCTGTCCTTCTTGGTCTCGAAGGCCAGGTCGTCCTTGCGGTAGGAGGCGAACTCGTACTTCTGCTTGCGCTCCTCGGTGTCGGTGATGTTGGAGAAGCCGACGTCGACCTTGCCGCTGTCGATGCCGATGAACAGGTTCTCCCAGGTCGACTGGCGTATCTCGGGTTCGAGACCGAGGACGGCGGCCACGAGTCTGGCGAGGTCGGGCTCGGAGCCGGTGACGGTCTTCTGGTCGCTGCCGATGAAGCCGAGCGGCGGACTGCCGGACGGCAGCGTGCCCGAGCCGATCACCAGCTTGCCGCTCTTCTTGATCGCGGCGGGCAGCTTGGCGCTGATGGACTTCACCTCGGAGACGTTGATCTCCGTCTCCTCGGCGGCACCGTTGGCCAGTTGTCCCACGGTGACCGTGCCGGCGGCGTCGGTCCTGGTGGCGGCCTCGGTGTCACCCCCGCAGGCGGTGAGCCCGGTGGCGAGGGTGGCGGCGGCGGTCGCCGCGGTGATACCGCGCAGCAGGCTGCGCCGGGAGAACCGGGTGTGCGTGGGCATGGCTGTCCTTGTCGTTCGAGAGGGTGGTTGGTGCGGGCGGTGTGGGGGGAAGTGCGGGGGCGCGGGTCACTCGGGGTCAGAGGACCCTGCTGAGGAAGTCCTTGGTCCGTTCGTGCCGCGGCTTGTCCAGGACCTCGGCGGGCGGGCCCTGTTCGACGATCCGGCCGCCGTCGATGAAGACGACCCGGTCGGCGATCTCCCGGGCGAAGCCGATCTCATGGGTGACGATCACCAGCGTGGTGCCGCTCCTCGCCAGGTCCTTGATGACTTCCAGGACCTCGCCGACGAGTTCGGGGTCGAGGGCGGAGGTCGGTTCGTCGAAGAGGATGACGCCAGGCCGCAGGGCGAGGGCGCGGGCGATGGCCACGCGCTGCTGCTGTCCGCCGGACAACTGCCGTGGGTAGGCGTCCGCCTTGTCGGCCAGGCCGACCCGGTCGAGCAGTTCGCGGGCGAGTGCGTCGGCCTGGGTCCTGCCGAGCTTCCCGGTGGCCACCGGGGCGGCCGCCACGTTCTCCAGCACGGTCAGGTGCGGGAAGAGGTTGAAGTTCTGGAAGACGAAGCCGATCCGGGAGCGCTGGGTGAGGATCGCCCGCTCGCTGAGTTCCTTCAGGCGGTCGCCGTGCCGGCGTACGCCGATCAGTTCGCCGTTGACGCTGACATGGCCGATCTCGGGCTTCTCCAGGTGGTTGATGACCCTGAGCAGCGTGGACTTGCCGGAGCCGGACGGGCCGAGGATCACGGTGACCTCGCCGGGGCGGATGGTCAGATCGACGCCGTCGAGAACCCGGTGGGTGCCGTACCACTTGTGCACGTCGTGCACCTCGACGGTGGCGGCGTCCTGGGCGGGCGCCCCGGACGGCGTGGGGAGTGTCCCGGCGGTCATACGGCGGCCTCCTTGCGGATGCGGGCCCGGAGTTCGGTGATCCCGGCCCGCAGTTTCTGGAGCGGGGTCGGCGGCAGGGTGCGGGTGGCGCCCCGGGCGTAGTACCGCTCGACGTAGAACTGGACGACGGAGACGACGCTGGTGAGGATCAGGTACCAGACGGTGGCCACCAGCAGCAGCGGCACGATGTCGCCGGGATAGGTGGAGCCCATGGCCTGGGCGGTGCCGAAGAGGTCGAGCAGGGAGACGTAGAAGACCAGCGAGGTGCTCTTGATGAGGCCGATCAGCTGGTTGACGTAGTTCGGGGTGATCGAGCGCAGCGCCTGCGGGAAGACGATCCTGCGGAACTGGTAGCGCTTGGGCAGTCCGAGCGCGGAGGCCGCTTCGTGCTGGCCCTGGTCGACGGAGAGGATGCCGCCGCGGACGACCTCGGCGGCGTAGGCGGCCTCGTTGAGGCTGAGGCCGATCACGGCGACGGCCATGTCGGTGGCCAGGCGTGACTCGTCGAAGGTGAAGAACGCCGGACCGAAGGGGACGCCGAGGCTGAGAGTCTGGTAGAGGGCGCTGAAGTTGTAGAGGAACAGCAGGACCACGATCAGCGGGATCGAGCGCAGGGCCCAGATGTAGACCCAGCTCACCGAGCGCAGGACCGGGCTGTCGGAGAGCCGGGCCAGGGCCAGGAGGATGCCGCCGAGGAGGCCCAACACCGCGCTGTAGGCGGTGACTTCGAGGGTGATGAGCAGTCCGTCGAGGATGGTCGGACGCAGGAACCAGTACGCGAAGCGGTCCCACTGGTAGAAGGGGTTGGAGATCAGACCGTGGACGAACTGGGCCGCGAGGACCAGCACGATCGCGGTGGCGATCCAGCGGCCGGGTCGGCGCAGGGGCAGCACCCGCTGGGCGGCGAGCTGCTTCGACGGGGTGTCGTCGGCGGGCGGCGGTGCCTCGGTCAGGGACACGGCGGCGCCTGGGGGTTCACTCATCAAGGGCTCCGGAGGAGTGTCGAAACCCCAGGCGACGCAGGCGACTTCGGCCGTACGGCGAGCGGGCGACGCTCGCCGTACAGAGGCACGTAAAGACACACGGATGCGCACGGCACCGGGGCTGGCGGAGAGAGGTCGGCCGCAGACGCGGCGCCTCAGGGGGTCGGGAGACCGTCAGCCTCGACGGGAGCGCGGCGCCGGGAGAGAACCCGGACGCGCGCTAACGTGCGCTACACAGTGCGCTGTTGACCCGGAGCAGATCGACGGCGCGGTCGGCGCAGAGCGGCACGCAACCGTGGCGGCGCCATGCGGCGGGCCTCGGGGTCGCGTCCATGTCCGTCACCATCGTTCTTCCGGCCCTGGGGGCCTCGTGCTCATCGGGTGGCCGTAAGTAACTCAGGCTCGGCAGGCCGCTGTCAATGTCAGTCCAGAACATGGGACGCCTGTCCGTCTGTCGATACGCCCTGGTCCGGGACGTGGGAGGCCCAGTCCAGGATCTGTACGGCCGCGCCGGCCGCCTCCAGGCCCTGACAGTGGGCGTGGTGGCGGCGGGCGATGCCGTCGAGGTCGAGGTGCGGGCCGAAGGCGGGGTGGGCGGTCAGCCGGCGCGCGTACGCCCACAGGTGCGGGTGGTCGGCGACGCGGTGCACGGCGGAGGCGTCCAGGTGCCAGCGGTGCACGGTGTCGAGCCGCACCAGAGCCACCCACAACTCGACGTCGGCGACGGAGAGCTGATCACCGAGTACATACTCCTGCCCGGCCAGCCGGGCGTCCAGGGAGCGCAGGGTGCGCAGCAGGGAGCCGAGCGCGTCACGGCGTTCGAGGTCGTCCGCGTCGGCCCGTCCGGCGCGCTGCGCCGCCCCGTCCATGCCTTGCTCGCAGAGGCGCGTGAGCCCGTCGATCTCGGTCTCCGCGCCCTCCGGGTAGAGCGTGGGGCGGTCGGCGCCGAAGCGACGCGCGAGGTCGCGCATGATGTCGGGGGCATGGGTGCTGACGATGCGTCCGGACCAGTCGTCGCTGAGCACCGGCGCCACGGCCGCTCCGGGGTAGCGGTGGGCGCTCGCCTCGTACAGCGGGCGCAGCGCGGAGTGTTCGCCGTCCGGGCCGTCGGGCACGGCGGGCAGGAGGGTCACGGGACAGACGTCCGCGAGCCCGAGGAGGCTGTGGACGACGGCGATGCGCAGGGCGCCCGGACAGGAGAGCGAGAGATGGAGCCGGTAGCGGCGCGGCACGGCGTAGTGGCCGCTGCGCGCGTCGCAGCCGATCCTGCCCCGGAAGGAGGGCAGGGGCCGCGACGACGGGACGGCGTTCAGGGCGTGGACGGGCATGGCGGACATGTGGCTCCCCGGGGGTTCTGGTGCGTGGCGGCGCGGTGGCGTGTGGTGGTGCGGTGGCGCGACGACGCGAGTAACGGCGGTGACGCGAGTACACGGACGCGCGAGCGCTGTGGCGTGCCACGTCGGCGGCCCGGCTCGGGTCGGTCAGCTCGGGTCGGTCAGCTCGGGGGGCTTCCGGCGCTGCAGACGCGCAGCAGATCGATGTGCAGGCGGGAGGTCAGCAGAAGGGACTGCCGGCGCGTGCGCGGCACACGAGTGACCACCGGCTCCAGGCGCCCCATCATTCCCTACCTGTTCACTAGGAAATACCCCACCTGGAGTGTCGATCCGCACACGCCCCGCGTCAAGAGGCTGTCCGGGAATTGGTCGCGTCGTCCGAGGGGTGGACATCCTGGGGTTTCCTCGGGTCCTCGCGGCGGGCGTGCGGGGCGTGCAGGTCGAGCTCGTAGGCGACCCGGATCAGCGGCACGTGGGTGAACGCCTGCGGGAAGTTGCCCAGTTGGCGGCGGGCACGGGGGTCGTACTCCTCGGCGAGCAGTCCGACGTCGTTGCGCAGTTCCAGCAGCCGTTCGTACAGCGCGCGGGCCTCGTCCTCCCGGCCGATCACCAGCAGGGCGTCCGCGAGCCAGAAGGAGCAGGCGAGGAAGGCGCCCTCGCCGCCGACGAGGCCGTCCGGCGAGTCGGCCACGCCCGCCGAGTAGCGGGCCACCAGCCCGTCGGAGAGGAGTTCGCGCTGCACGGCCTCGACGGTGCCGATCACCCGCGGGTCGTCCGGCGGCAGGAACCCGGTCTGTGGGATCTGCAGCAGCGCGGCGTCGAGCTCCCGGGAGCCGTACGACTGGGTGAAGGTGTTCCGCTCCGGGTCGTAGGCCCGCTCGCAGACCTCACGGTGGATGCGGTCACGGACCTCGCGCCACCTCTCCACCGGACCGGGGCGGCCGTGCGCCTCCGCCAGCCGGACCGCCCGGTCGAAGGCGACCCAGCACATCACCTTGGAGTGCGTGTAGTGGCGGGGGGCGCCGCGCATCTCCCACAGCCCCTGGTCGGGCTCGGTCCAGGCCCGCTCCAGGTGCTCCAGGAACACCGCCTGGAGCGACACCAGATGCCTGCTGGGGCGCAGCCCGCAGCCGATCGACAGATGGATCGCGTCCATCACCTCACCGGGCACGTCGAGCTGGCGCTGCCCGGCGGCGGCGTTGCCGATCCGCACCGGGCGCGACCCCTCGTAGCCCGACAGCCAGTCGGCCTCCCACTCGGTGAGCCGCCGCTCCCCCGCGATGCCGTACATGATCTGCACGTCCTCGGGCCGCCCCGCCACCGCCCGCTCCAGCCAGGCGCGCCAGGCGTCCGCCTCGGCCTTGAAACCGCTGCGCAGCAGGGCCTCCAGCGTCATGCCCGCGTCCCGCAGCCAGCAGAACCGGTAGTCCCAGTTCCGTACGCCGCCGATCTCCTCCGGCAGGGAGGTGGTCGGAGCGGCGACGATGCCGCCGGTCGGCTGGTACGTCAGGGCCTTGAGCGTGATCAGGGAGCGGGCGACGGCGTCACGGTAGGGCCCGTCGTAGGTGAGTCTGCGCAGCCAGCGGCGCCAGTACGACTCGGTGCTGCGCAGTGCCTCGAAGGGGTCCACCGGGTGTGGTGCGGACAGGTGGGAGGGGTGCCAGGTCAGCACGAAGGGGATCCGTTCGCCCGCCGCGACCGGGAACACGGCGGTGTGGGCGGTGCCGTGGCCGACCGGCCGCACGGGGGTGCGCAGCCACACCGACTCCGGTCCGGCGGTGCCCGTCAGCGCGCCGCCGCGGCGGCGCATCCAGGGCAGGACCCGGCCGTAGTCGAAGCGGAGCCGCAGGTCCATCCGCATGTCGACGGTGCCGGAGAGACCTTCGACGATGCGTACGACACTGGGGGCGCCGGTCTTGCGGCACGGCATGAAGTCGGTGACCAGGACCTGGCCGGCGGTCGTCTCCCACTCCGTCTCCAGGATCGCCGTGTCGTCCCGGTAGCGGCGGCGGGCGTAGGGGCCGTTCTCGTCGGCGGGAGCGATGCGCCAGCGTCCGTTGTCCTCGTCGCCGAGCAGGGCGGCGAAGCAGGCGGGCGAGTCGAAGCGGGGGAGGCAGAGCCAGTCGATGCTGCCGTCCTTGCCCACGAGGGCGGCGGTGAGGAGGTCGCCGATCAGGGCGTAGTCCTCGATGCGGCTGGGCTGTCCTGGCATGGGGTCAGTGTCGGGGGACCGAGGGCGCGCGGCATGCGGGGTGGGGCGTTCGAGTTCCCGCGGGTTCCCGTCGTGGCGGACTTGCGCGCGGGAGGAGTGCCGAGGGTCCAGCCAGGTACTCGGCCGGAAGGGTGACCGGGCGTGGGGCGGGCGGTGGGGGGGGTGACCGAGGGTCTTCACCTTCCGGACGGTCGCGGGCCACGCGACGGCAAGGACCGCACCCCCGCACGGCCGGAAGCTGCACACGACCCTGTTCCGAGCACCGCGCACCACGCACGGAGTCCCGCGCACCACGTCCGGAGTACCGCACACCACGGTCGAGCGCCGCGGCACGTACGGAGCACCGGCGGCACGTACGAAGCACCGACGGCTCGACCGCGACATGGGTGGACGTCCACGGAAAGGACCGGCTCTTGAACGCTTCCGCGAAAGCATCGGAGATCTCCCCCACCGAGCGGATCCGTACCCTCGCGGACATCCTCTCCGGCAGGATCACGGCGCGGGAGGCCGCGCGCCGCCACGGCCTGCCCGTGGGGGTCGTACGGCAGTGGCTGCGGGAGATCCCGGTGGCGGCGCCCACGGTCCCGACGGGTCGAACGGACCGAACGGACCGAACAGACCGGGCCGACCGAACGGACCGGCCCGACCGGGCCGACCGGGCTTCCGGTGACGACGCGGCACCGGCCCGAACGGACCGGCGGCCCCTGCCCCGCTGCCGGGTGGTCGTGGACGAGATGGTGCAGGGGCTCGGGCTCTGATCGCCGCTCCGGCCGCTACGCTCCCGGCCGTGGCCCAAGCGATGCTGGGCTTGCACTGCGAGGCCCCGGCCCACCACCGCATCCCGAAACTCCCGGCTGCCCGTACGGATGCCAGGATGCCTCCGGAAGGAGCCGGCGCTCTCCCTGGAGGCGCCGGCATCCCTGTCGGTGTCGGGTCAGCTCGTCACGCGGAAGGTGGCGTCACTGCGCCCGGTCGCGGTGGTGATCGGGTCGAGTCGCAGCTGGTAGGCGTAGTGGCGGATGTAGCGGTCGGGGTGGTTGTACGACTGGAACGACGACCAGGTGGAGTCGGCGAGCCCGGCGACCTGCCGGAAGGTCGCGTCCGCGGCGAACTGGCTGCTGCCGTCGTTGTGGACGAGCTGGAAGTCGTAGTTGAAGTGCCGCAGGAAGTAGCCGGGGTGGTTCACCGACTCGAAGGAGACGGTGCCGGTGCCGGCCAGGCCGGGCCGCAGCCGGAACTGGGAGTCCTCGACGGGGCTGACGTTCGGATCGATGCGCACGTCGAAGTTGGTGTGGTGTACGTAGCGGTCCTGGAAGTTGAACGACTGGAGCCGCTGCGCCGGGGTGTTGGGCCAGCGGGCGAGTACGCGGCTCTCCTCGGCGGCCGTGAGGTTCATGATCCAGCCGTGGCGCTTCTTGGTGCCGCCCATGTTGTAGCTGGTCGACGCCAACTGCTGGTAGGCGGCGGGGTTGGACGGGTCGGTCGTGGTGACCGGCATGTAGCCGCGGTTGGTGGCGTACTGGTCGAGGTAGAGCGCCCACTTGTTGGTGCCGTTGAACTTCATCCACATCGGGCCCTCGACCATCGACCCGGTCAGACCGATGCCGGAGAGGTCACCGAGCCTGGTCCACGTCCCGAGGATGGAGTTGCTGCCCTCCAGGGTGATCTGGCCGTCGCCGGAGGCCCGCACGTAGCGGTAGTTCCCGACACCGGCCGGAACCTCGATGATCTGGGTGTCGATGATCTCCTGGGTGCCGGGGCGGTCGATGTAGGTCTGCGGGGTGCTGATGGTGCGGAAGTCGCTGGTGCGGGCGTAGAAGATGCGGTGCTTCGTCGCACCGTTCTGGGGCACGTTCGTCGCCCAGTACAGGACGTAGTCGTTGGTGGCCGGGTTCCAGATCGCCTCCGGCGCCCACGCGTTGCGGCCGTCGGGGATCGCGCCGGCGACGTTGAGCAGCCACGGCTTCGACCAGGTGACCAGGTCGGTGGACTCCCACACGACGAGGTTGCGGCTGCCGTTGTTGATGGACTGACTCCAGGTCTGCCCACAGGCGATGCACAGGTCGGTCGCGATGATCCAGTACTTGCTGCCGTCGGGGGATCTCACCAGTGCGGGGTCGCGCACGCCCTTCGTACCGACCGTGGAGCGCAGGACCATGCCGCCGCCGTTGAGGTCGTTCCAGTGCACGCCGTCCGTGCTGTGCGAGAGGTACATCTGCTGGTTGGTCGCGCCCTCCCCGGTGAAGTGCACCATCAGGTAGCCGGGGTCGGCTGCGGCTGCCCGGTCGGGTGCGGCCAGGACTTGGCCTGTGAAGAGGAGGCAGGCGGCGACCAGTAGCGCCGGCAGCCGGGAGAGAAGCGTGCGCATGTACGTTTCCTGTCTTTCTGCGGGTGCCTTCTGCGGGTGCCCCCAGCGGGGGTGGTGCGGCGGTGTCGGTAGCGCGCTCTCGGCGTCGGCGGGACGGGCGCGGCCACCGCCCGACACGGAAGGCAGTGCTGTGCCGGCGTGCTGTTCTCGTGGGACTTCTGCTTCTGCGGTCCTTCGGCCGGGGGGACGCCTCGTAGCCGATCCTTCCGAACGACGTCAGTTGTCCGAAAAATCGAACGATGTTCGCAAGATCGGGCAGACGTTAAATGGGGGGAACTGGACGCGTCAATACTTTCGACATAGCGCTCGCCGCGCTGCTGGCGTAGGTCGCGGCCGCCGTCCTGCCCGCCGGCTCGTCCCAGCCGACGACGCGGCACGCAGGCGCCGCCCGCCTGGGTGAGGCCGGCACCCGAGCCGGTGAGGCGGAGAACGGTGTCGCGCAGGTGGCGGTCCGCGACACCTCCGCCGAGAAGTAGCGCCGCAACCATCCTGACCAGGGCCGCAGTGGTGACCGCGGCCGGCCGGGCCGCACTGTCGGTGGCCTCCAGGACGCCGAAGGCGAGGGCGATGGGCGACATGGCGCCGCCCACCAGGGAAATCGACTGCTCACTCATCGGCGGCCGGGACCCGTTGCCGGGGTATACCACCCCACAGTGCCATGTGACATAGTACTGGCGTGACCGAGCGACTGACCTGCGACGTCGTGGTGGTGGGCGCGGGAATGGTGGGCGCGGCCTGCGCCCTGTACGCGTCCCGTGCGGGTCTGGACGTCGTCGTGGTGGACCGCGGCCCGGTGGCCGGCGGCACGACCGGCGCCGGCGAGGGCAACATCCTGGTCTCCGACAAGGAACCCGGCCCCGAGCTCGAACTCGCCCTGCTGTCCAACCGCCTGTGGGCCGAGCTGGCCGCCGAGACGGGTCTGGGAAAGGCGTTCGAGTACGAGGCCAAGGGTGGGGTCGTCGTGGCGTCCGCGCCGGAGGCCCTGGCCGCGCTGGAGCGGTTCGCCGCCGGGCAACGCGCCGCCGGGGTGGCGGCGTTCACCGTCACCGACGGGCAACTGGCCGACCTGGAACCCCACTTGGCGCCCGGCCTCGCGGGCGGCATCCACTACCCCCAGGACGCCCAGGTCATGCCCACCCTGGCCGCCGCCCATCTCGTACGGGCCTCCGGGGCCCGGCTGTTCACCGGCAGAACCGTGACCGGGGTGCTGCGCACGCGGTCCGGTGCCGTGCGCGGCGTGCGGACCGACCGGGGAGACGTCCACGCCCCCGCGGTGGTGAACGCCGCCGGCACCTGGGGCGGCGAACTGGCCGCACTCGCCGGTGTGCGCCTTCCGGTCCTCCCCCGGCGCGGCTTCGTGCTGGTCACCGAACCGCTGCCGCCGATGGTGCGGCACAAGGTGTACGCCGCCGACTACGTGGCCGACGTGGCCAGCGACTCGGCGGCGCTCCAGTCCTCTCCCGTGGTGGAGGGCACGGCCGCCGGCCCCGTGCTGATCGGCGCGAGCCGCGAACGGGTCGGCTTCGACCGGTCGTTCTCGCTCCCCGTCGTACGGGCCCTGGCGGCGGGCGCCACCCGGCTGTTCCCGTTCCTGGAGGAGGTGCGCGCGATGCGGACGTACGTCGGCTTCCGGCCCTATATGCCGGACCATCTGCCCGCGATCGGGCCGGACCCGCGGGTGCCGGGCCTGTTCCACGCCTGCGGGCACGAGGGTGCCGGGATCGGGCTGGCCACCGGGACCGGGCAGCTGATCGCCCAGGCACTCGGGGGCGGGGCGCCCGAGCTGGATCTCGCCCCGTTCCGCCCGGACCGGTTCGCGGAGGACGAGGGGGACGCGGCGTGAACCCACGGGAACTGGCCCGGGCGGAACCGGGGCCCGCCTTCACCGTCACCCTCGACGGGCGTGAGCTGGAGGCACTGCCGGGCCAGACGGTCGCGGCCACGCTCTGGGCCGCCGGCGTGACGTCCTGGCGCACCACGAGGGGCGCGGGGCGACCACGCGGCGTCTTCTGCGGCATCGGTGTCTGCTTCGACTGTCTGGTCACCGTCAACGAGCGCCCCAATCAACGGGCTTGTCTGGTTCCGGTCCGGCCGGGCGACGCGATCCGCACCCAGGAGGGCACCGGCCATGAACACTGAACCGGGGCTGCCCCGGCTGGCGATCGTCGGCGCCGGCCCCGCGGGCCTCGCCGCGGCCCTGGCGGCGGCCGGTCGAGGCGTACGGGTCACCATGGTCGACGCCGGCCGGGCAGCCGGCGGCCAGTTCTACCGGCAGCCCTCGGCCGGGCTCGGCGTCCGGCGCCCGCAGGCCCTGCACCATCAGTGGCGCACCTGGCAGCGGCTGCGCGACGGCCTCGCCCGGGAGATGGCCGCCGGACGCGTCACCCACCTCCCGGACCACCATGTGTGGTGCGTGGAGCGGCGTTCCGAGGGCCCCGGGCGCTTCACCGTGCACGCGCTGCTCGGGCCCGATGGGGAGCGGCCCGTGGAGGTGCGCGCGGACGCCGTCCTGCTCGCGACCGGAAGCTACGAGAAGGTGCTGCCGTTCCCCGGCTGGACCCTGCCGGGCGTGGTCACGGCCGGGGGCGCGCAGGCCATGCTGAAGGGCACGCTCGCGGTGTCGGGCCGTACGGCAGTCGTGGCCGGGACCGGCCCCCTGCTGCTGCCGGTGGCGACCGGGCTCGCGGCGGCGGGGGTCACGGTGGCCGCGCTGGTGGAGTCCGCCGACCCCAAAGCCCTGGCACGACGGGCCGGGGCGCTCGCCGGCCGGGCGGACAAACTCGCCGAAGGGGCCGGGTACGCCGTCGAGTTGCTGCGCCACCGGGTGCGGACCCTCGTCCGGCACACCGTCGTCGAGGCGCACGGCGGTGACCGGTTGGAGGCCGTGACCGTCGCCGCGCTCGACGCCGAGGGCCGGGTCCGGCGCGGGACCGGCCGGCGCGTCCCCTGCGACACGCTCGCCGTCGGGCACGGCCTGCTGCCGCACACCGATCTCGCCGAGGCGCTCGGCTGCCGGATCGAGTCCACCGGACCACGTGTGTGGGTCGACGAGGAGCAGCGCACCGATGTGCCGGGCGTCTGGGCGGCGGGCGAGACCACCGGGATCGGCGGCGCGGCCCTCTCCCTCGCGGAGGGGCACATCGCCGGACGGTCGGCCGCCGACCGCCTCCGGGGGCGGGCGCCGGACCCGGCCGCGTGGGCGGGTGCCGCCAAGTCCCGTGCCGCACTGCGGGAGTTCTTCGCCGTGCTCGACTCCGTGTACGTCCCGCCGGCGCACTGGACGGAGCAGGTCACGGACGACACGGTCGTCTGCCGGTGCGAGGAGGTCGGCGCCGGTGCCGTCCGCGAGGCCGTCGGGGAGCTGGGCGCCGGGGACGTCCGGACGGTGAAGCTGCTCACCCGTGCCGGGATGGGCTGGTGCCAGGGCCGGATGTGCGGACCCGCCGTCGCGGGGATCGCCGGGTGCGAACCGGGCGTCGCCCGAAGGCCGTTCGCCCAGCCGGTGCCGTTGGGCGTACTGGCGCGGGCGGGCGAGAGCGGGGAGGACCCCGACGGCGACGCCCCGCCCTGAGCCCCGCGCGGCACGCGCACGCGCGGCCCCTCACCCGACGCCCCTCGTCGGACCCGACCCGACCAACGCACCATCCCCCCGCCGCACCACCACACCCAGTGATATGTCACACCTCATGGAGAGGGCATCCCACACATGGCCACCACCGAGAACCGACCCTGGCGCGGCGTCCTCGTCGCCACCGCGCTCCCCCTCCGCGACGATCTCTCCGTCGACCACGACGCGTACGCCGAGCACTGCGCCTGGCTCGTCGAGAACGGCTGTGACGGTGTCGTGCCGAACGGCTCGCTCGGCGAGTACCAGGTGCTGACGCCCGAGGAGCGCGCCAAGGTCGTCGAGACGGCCGTGGCCGCGATCGGCGGCACGCGCGTGATGCCGGGTGTCGCCGCGTACGGGTCCGCGGAGTCCCGGCGCTGGGCCGAGCAGGCGCGGGACGCGGGCTGCGCGGCGGTGATGCTGCTGCCGCCGAACGCCTACCGCGCCGACGAGCGGTCCGTGCTCGCGCACTACGCCGAGGTCGCGCAGGCCGGCGTGCCGGTCGTGGCGTACAACAACCCCATCGACACCAAGGTCGACCTCGTCCCCGAACTGCTCGCCAAGCTGCACGGCGAGGGGTACATCAAGGCCGTGAAGGAGTTCTCCGGCGATGTCCGCCGGGCCTACCAGCTCGCCGAACTCGCCCCGGAACTCGATCTGTTGATCGGCGCGGACGACGTCCTGCTGGAGCTGGCGCTGGCCGGCGCCAAGGGCTGGGTGGCCGGCTACCCGAACGCGCTGCCCGCAGCGACGGTGGAGCTGTACCACGCGGCGGTGGACGGCGACCTCGCCACCGCCAAGGACCTCTACGCGCAGTTGCACCCGTTGCTGCGCTGGGACTCCAAGGTCGAGTTCGTGCAGGCGATCAAGCTGTCGATGGACATCGTGGGCCGGCCCGGAGGACGCTGCCGTCCGCCGCGCGTGGAACTGCTGCCGGAGCAGGAGGCCGTGATCCGCGCGGCCACCGAGAAGGCCGTCGCGGCGGGACTCGCGTAACCACAGCAGAACTCGCGTAACCCACAGCAGAAAGGGAGGGCCGGTCATGCGCAGCAAACTCGTCCTGCACGCCGTCGACTCGCACACCGAGGGCATGCCCACCCGGGTGATCACCGGCGGGATCGGCACGATCCCCGGCGCGACCATGAACGAACGCCGCTTGTGGTTCCGTGAACACCGCGACGACGTCAAGCAGTTGCTGATGAACGAGCCGCGCGGGCACGCGGCGATGAGCGGCGCGATCCTCCAGCCGCCGTCCCGCCCGGACTGCGACTGGGGCGTGGTCTACATCGAGGTCTCCGGCTATCTGCCCATGTGCGGTCACGGCACGATCGGCGTGGCGACGGTGCTGGTGGAGACCGGCATGGTCGAGGTCGTCGAACCGGTCACCACCATCCGCCTGGACACCCCGGCGGGCCTCGTCGTGGCCGAGGTGGCGGTGCAGGACGGCGCGGCGCAGGCGGTCACCCTGCGGAACGTGCCGTCGTTCTCCGTCGGCCTCGACCGCAAGGCCACGCTCACCGACGGCCGGACGGTGACCTACGACCTCGCGTACGGCGGCAACTTCTACGCGATCCTGCCGCTGGAGCAGTTCGGGCTGCCCTTCGACCGCGACCGCAAGGACGACATCCTGCGGGCGGGCCTGGACCTGATGGAGGCCATCAACGCCGAGGGGGAGCCCGTGCACCCGGAGGACCCGTCGATCCACGGCGTCCACCACGTCCACCTGTACGCCCCGGGCGCCACCGCCCGGCACTCGCGGCACGCGATGGCCATCCACCCCGGCTGGTTCGACCGCTCCCCCTGTGGCACGGGCACCAGCGCGCGCATGGCGCAGCTCCACGCGCGTGGTGAACTCCCCCTGCACACCGAGTTCGTGAACGAGTCCTTCATCGGCACCCACTTCACCGGCAGACTGCTCGGCGAGACCGAGGTGGCGGGTGTGCCCGCCGTACTGCCAAGCTTCACCGGCCGCGCCTGGATCACCGGCACGGCACAGTATCTGCTCGACCCGACCGACCCGTTCCCGGCCGGGTTCGTCCTCTAGGAGAGGTGCGATGGCCCTGTCAGCCCCTGCCGCCAGCCCCGCCCTGCCGGTGCTCGGCGGCAAGAAGAGCAGCTACCGCGAGCGCGTCGCCGACGCCTTGCGGGCCGCGCTGATCGCCGGTGAGCTGCGGCCGGGCGAGGTGTACTCCGCGCCCGCGCTCGCCGGCCGCTTCGGTGTCTCGGCGACGCCGGTGCGGGAGGCCATGCTGGATCTGGCCAAGGAGGGGCTGGTCGACACCGTGCCCAACAAGGGGTTCCGGGTCACCGCCGTCACCGAGAAGCAGCTCGACGAGTACACCCATGTCCGCTCGCTCATCGAGATCCCGACCACGGCCGGCCTGGCCCGGACCGCCGACCCGGTCTCACTGGAGGCGCTGCGGCCCGCCGCCCGGGAGATCGTGGCCGCCGCGGCCGCCGGGGACCTCATCGCGTACGTCGAGGCCGACACCCGCTTCCATCTCGGTCTGCTCGCCCTCGCGGGCAACGCTCACCTCGTCGAGGTCGTGGGTGACCTGCGCAAACGCGCCCGCCTCTACGGCCTGACCGCACTCGCCGAGTCGGGCCGGCTGCTGTCCTCGGCGCAGGAGCACCTGGAACTGCTGGACGCGCTGCTCGCCCGCGACGAGGAGGCCGTACGCGCGGTGATGACCCGCCACCTCGGTCATGTGCGCGGGCTGTGGGCCGCGCACGACTGATCGTTCGCGCCTGATCGTCCGCGCCGCGCATGCGGGCGGAGCGGCCGGGGCATCTCTGACAGGTGTGATCGGAGCGACGCGCGCTTCGACTGATGTTGAAAGTATGATCGGCCAATGTCTGACATGACCGAAACCACGCCCGGCTGGCTGCCGTCCGACGAGCTCGAGTCGGCGCGCGCCCGGATGCCGATCCTGTACGTCGAGGCCGTGCCCGTGCGCGTCGACGACAGCGGCGAAGTCACCAGCATCGGGCTGCTGCTGCGCATCGGCCCGGACGGGACGGTCAGCCGTAATCTGGTCTCCGGCCGCGTGATGCACCACGAGCGGGTCCGGGACGCGCTCCTGCGTCACCTGGAGAAGGACCTCGGTCCGGTGGCGCTGCCCCGTGTCCCGTCCGCCCTCCAGCCCTTCACGATCGCGGAGTACTTCCCGACGCAGGGCATCACCCCGTTCCACGACCCGCGGCAGCACGCGGTCTCCCTCGCCTACATCGTCCCGGTGGCCGGTGACTGCCGCCCCCGGCAGGACGCGCTCGACCTGGTGTGGTTCAGCCCCCAGGACGCGGCGTCGGCCTCCGTCCAGAGCGAGATGCCGGGCGGCCAGGGCGTCCTCCTGAAGCAGGCCCTGGCGCATGTGGGCTGCCTGTCCTGACACGGATGTCCGCCTTGACGGGGCTTTCCGCCCTGACGCAGCCGTCCTGACCGGACAGGGCGGCACGGAGGGCGGGTGGCGCCGGCCGGGGCTCAGGGTCCCGGTCCGAGGTAGGCGGCGTGCGGGTTCCCGCTGAGCCTCGCCGCGGCGGGTGCCGCCAGTTCGGTCGCCGTGGCGCGGGCGACGGCGGCACGGCCCGCTTCCCCGAGGGCGTCGGCGAGACGGGCCCGGCCGAGCCAGTTGTAGGGACTGTGCGGGCTCAGACCGGTGCGCTCGCCGAGCAGGAGCCGGGCCAGGTCGTCCCGGCGCGCGCGGAGGGCCGCCTCCAGCAGGGTCCGCTGGACCACGTCCCGCTGGGCGTGGCTGCCGCCGAAGGTGTGCAGCCGGCGGCGGATCGGCCACAGGAGGTCCACCACCGTCGCGTGGTCCGCACGGGCGAACGCCACCAGCGCCTCGCACACCGGCAGCCCGATCTCGGCGGTCATCACGCGATTGGTGCGGGGCCGCCCGTCCTCCTGGGCCGCCCGCAGCCAGCGCCGCCGGTCGGCGACGAACTCGTCCGCGGTGTCCAGCCGCCCGGCTCCCGCGAACGCCATGACGGCGTGCACGTCGTTGAAGGCGTAGAACGGCGGGTCCTCACGCGCGGCCCACGCGTCGGCCAGTGACCGCCAACGGGCCTCCTGGTCCACGCCGTCCAGGAGAAACCGCCACAACAGCGAGGCGGCGTCGAGGAGTTCCATGACGAACCCGGACGAGTTCTCGTGGTGCAGCACGGCGTCGTAGATCCGCAGGGCCGTGGCGGTGTCGCCCGCCTCCAGCGCGTAGAGGGCGTAGTGCCACCAGCTGTGCACCGTCAGCAGGCTGCCGCTCGCCCAGTCGTCGAGGCGCGCGTCGAGGAAGTCGAGCCCCTCGGCGAACCGGCCCTGCATCTCGTGCACATGGACGACGGCATGGATGGCCCAGATGTCACGGGGGTTCCGCTCGACGGCGGCACGGGCCACCTCATCGGCCCGGTCGTAGTGGCCCGACTCCTCCAGGCCGAACGCGTACATGCCCAGGAGCGGCCCGCGGTGGGGGTCGTCCGTGTCCCACGCCGGCAGGGCTCCGCCGATCCGGTCCCGCAGCCGGGTGGCGTCTCCCGTGAAGAAGTCGAGCTGGTGGCCCACCGCCAGGGCGAGCGGATCGCGCGGGCACTCCACGACCAGGTCCTCCAGGATCCGACCGGCCAGACCCAGATCGCCGTCGAGCCAGGCGCCCGCCGCGGCCATGTGCATCCGTTCCCGCCGGGGCAGCGCCGCATGGTCCAGCCCGGCGCTGAACTCCCGGAACCCCCGGCCCGCCTCCTCCGCGTCCCGGGACTCGGTGCCCAGCACCCCCAGATACGCCGCGAACGCCTGGGCCAGCGGCGATCCGGGGCACGCGGCCACGGCGTCCGCGACGGCGGTCGGGAACTCCGGCCGGAAGAACAACAGTCCCTCCACGGCCCGGTCCAGGTGCGCCGCTCCCTCGGCATCGCACTCGTGGAGGCGGTTTCCGTACCGGTCGGTCACCATCGCAGCTCATCTCCGGCGCGTGTCGGGTGTCGCGTATCGAGTGTCGTCGGTCGGACCGCGGTCGTCGGCGACGGCGACGGCACAGCCCGGGTCCCCATCCAACCGAGCAGCCCACCGTCCAGTCCACCGCGCACCCCCGACACTCCCCGGATCACCACCGCGCGCCGGACGTCGCGTCCTGTGCACCCCTCCCCCTCCCCTCGCGGCGAGTTGGAACCGTATCCTCCGGTTCTTCGCCCGACACCCACCCCCACCTGCGTCTTTTCGGCAGGGTCGAACGAGCGTGACAGCCGTCGCGCACCACCGGCACCATCGAGTCACACCGGAACGACTCCGCATGCGCGTACTGACGTCTGGAGTGACATCCGTATGAGAAGCAACAGGATCGCGGTGGTCGCCGCCACGGCCGTGCTGCTGGCCGGGGGGATCGACGGGGTCCGGGCCGCGAGTGCCCCGACCACGGCCGCCGACCACTGCGGCGGCTACTGGGACACGAGCTGGCCCCCTCCGGAGATCGGCCAGGGCGACGTCGACACGACGAGCCCGTCCGCGGTCATGCTCGGGCAGTGCTATCTGAACCTCTCCATGTCGGGCGACAACCTGACGGTCGACGGCAGGTTCGGACCCAACACGCGCCTGGCGACCGTACGTTTCCAGCAGTGCGCCGGCATCGACGACGACGGAGCCATCGGCCCGGTCACCTGGCCCCTGCTCCGCTCCTGGGCGAACAGCCCGGGCTATCTCTGCAACCTCGACCTGCCCTGATCCCATTCGCCGGCCACCGCCGCTCCGGAAGGACAGCCATGCATCCGAGGCAGACGTCTCCGACCGAATCCACCGACTCGTCCGACTCCACCAACTCCCCAGCCTCCTTCGGTGCGTTATCCCGGCGCGCCCTGCTGGGGGCCCTCTCCGCCGTCGCCGTGACGGGAGCCGTCTCCCGCCCGGCCGCGGCGGCGGGCTCCCCAGCGGCCGGCTCCCCGTCCGCCGCCTCCCGCTCCGCCGCCTACGTCCTGCTGTCCCGGCAGGCCTGGGGCGCGGACGAAAGCCTGCGCTTCGGCGCGGACGGCAGCGAGACCTGGCCGCCCGACTACCACCCGGTGCAGACCCTGTCCGTGCACCACACCGGCAGCGCGAACGGCGAGGCCAACCCCGCGGCCCGGGTCCGCACGATCTACCGTGACCAGACGGTCGGTCAGGGCTGGGGCGACATCGGCTACCACTACCTCATCGACGCGGCCGGACGGGTCTACGAAGGACGGTGGTCCGGCACCGACGGGGACCCCGCGCACAACGCGGCGGGACGGCTGGTCACCGGCGCCCACATCAGCACGTACAACACGGGGAACGTCGGGATCGCCCTGCTGGGGACTTTCAGCGCCGTCGCGCCCACCTCCGCCGCGCGCGGCGCGCTGGTCCAGCTGCTGGCGGAACTCGCCACGCGGCACTCCATCAACCCCCTTCAGGAGAAGGTGGTCTACGTCAACCCGGTCAACGGCGCCATCTGGGACGGCCCCGCCATCTCCGGCCACCGCGACTGGGCGGCCACCGACTGCCCCGGCGGCGTACTGCACTCCCAGCTACCGGCGATCCGCGCGGACGTGGCGGCCCTGATGGGGTGACACAGCCCGACCGCCCGCCCGCGCGCACGGTCGGCCGGCCGGTCGGTCGGTCGGTCGGTCGGTCGAGGGGATGCTCACCCCACGGTGATCACCGCCTTTCCCCGGGCATGGCCCCGCTCCACGTGACGTACGCCCTCGGCCGTGTCGGCCAGGGGGTACGTCCGGTCGACGACCGGGGTGAGTTCACCGGTCTCGATGAGCGCGGTGACGGCGAGGAGGTCGTCGTGGACCGGTCCGGACGGGGGCGAGGGCAGGATGGGCCGAAGCCGTCGGCGGGAGAACAGGTCGGCCACGCCCAGGCGCAGCATGGAGCCCATCGCCCCGAACACATGGCCGGGCGAGCCTCCGCCGTTGGCCACCAGGGTCCCCGTCGGCGTGAGCGCCCGGCGCAGCCGCCCGAGCGGGTGGTTGCCCACGTTGTCCAGGATCACGTCGTACGGCGTACGTCCGCCGGTGAAGTCCTCCCGGGCGTAGTCGACGGCGTGCGCGGCGCCCAGCGAGCGCACGAGATCGACGTTGCGGGCGCTGCACACCCCGGTCACTTCGGCACCCAGGGCGACGGCGAACTGTACGGCGAACGTACCCACCCCACCGCCCGCCCCGTTGACCAGCACCCGCTGCCCGGCCCGCACCCGCCCCACGGTCCGGATGCCGCGCAGGGCCGTCACCGCCCCCAACGGCACTGCCGCGGCCTGCTCGAACGTGAGGTTCGCGGGCTTGCGCACCAGGAAGTCCGCACGGGTGCACGCGAATTCGGCGAAGGAGCCAGGGCAGAAACCCATGACCTCGTCGCCGGGCCGGAGCCCGCGCACGCCGTCGCCGACCGCCTCGACCACGCCCGCGGCGTCGATCCCGGCCACCCGGCACTTCGGCCGCGTCAGCCCGACGACCCCCGACAACCGGGCCACGTAAGGGTCGCCGCGCAGCATGTGCCAGTCGTACGGGTTGAGCGCGGCGGCGCGCATCCGCACCAGCACCGCGTCGGCTCCGACCTCCGGGCGGTCGATGTCCGCCAGCCGCAGGACGTCAGGCGGGCCGAACCGCTCCTGGACGATCGCCTTCATCTGTCTCCCCCTCACCTCGCCACCACCAGGTGTACGGCGTACACCCCTCCAAAGGCAAAGTAGGTGTACGCCGTACACCCGTCAAGGGGAGCGGTGGTTCAGTAGGGCTCGGGGCAAGTCCCATGGGAACTCGGGGCGTTCGTCGACCGATCAGCGCGCGCCGAGGAGTCGTTCCAGGCCGTCCAGCGTCAGGTCCAGCGCGAACTCGAACTCGAACTGGTCGTCACAGCCCGAGCCGACGACCGAATCGCGGTCGTGGGCGACCGCCGCGGCCAGCGCCGTGATGTGCGGGTAGCGCGCGGCCATCTCCTCGGGTGGCAGGGCGTCCGGGTCGGGCTCGCGGCCGGTGGAGTCCTCGAACAACTCCTGCGAGAAACCCAGCAGGCGGCTGCCCATGACGTGCATCGCGTGATGCGTCAGGTCGATCGGGAAACCTCCGGCCCGGAAGATCCCGATCATCGAGTCCAGATACTCCATGACCGCGGGCGTGGGTGTGGTCCGCGCCTTGATGCGCGACTCGATCACCTCGGGCGCCCACGGGTGGCGCAGCAGCATGCGCCGGGCCGAGAGGACCCGGCCGCGAATGGCGGCCTTCCAGTCGACACCGGCGACCGGCGGGTCGATCTCGGCGACGAGGACGTCGATCATGCCGTCCAGCAACTCGTTCTTGTTCGCCACATGCTTGTACAGCGCCATGGGCACGACGCCGAGCGCCTGGGCGATCTTGCGCATGCTCAGCGCGTCGACCCCGCCCTCGTCGGCCAGGGCGACGGCGGCACCCAGAACGCGCCCTCTGCTCAAGGGCGTTCGCGACTGTGCGGCGGAGCCCGCCGACGTGCTCGTCTCCACGATCCCCTCTCCTACGGGCCAGGTCGCCGCCCGAAGGCCCACCGCCTTCCCTTCGCCGACGGTACAGTGCCCCACCCTCGCCGACGGATGATCGCACCATTGAACCCGGTGGCCGAATCCGCTCACTCTCCGGCAGGATTTTCACCGCCGCTTATCGATGACTTCGGCAACGACGGTCGCAGGGCGTCCCCACACGCCGACAGCTCCCAGCCGACCCGTAGACCCGGTAGACCCGCTGTCCACCTGTCCGCGCTCGACCCGGACCACCGGGGTCCTTCTGCTGGGCCGCCCAGCCTCTCCGACCTGTACGGGGCCCGAGAGCGCGGCCATTCGCCCCCACGCACCCCTCCCCCGCCCCCACATCCCACCCCCTCGGACACGGGCCCGGCGGAGCCTGCGACCACCGCTCGTCATCGGATGCACCGCCTACAACTGATCCGAGCTCAGCGCTGTCAGCCGAACAAAATGATCAGGGGCCGTTTCGGATTGCTCCAAAACGGCCCCTGATCTGCGACTCTCTCGAGTCGGGACGACAGGATTTGAACCTGCGACCCCTTGACCCCCAGTCAAGTGCGCTACCAAGCTGCGCCACGTCCCGGTGCCCGTCTGACCTGGGGTTTCCCCTGGCTGAACGTGCACGGAAACAATACCGCACTCGGGCCGGTGGTCGCGCACGCGTTTTCGCCGCGCGGGAGGGGAGGCACCCTCGCGCCCCGCCCTCCACACCTTGACCTGAAGTTTGGTTGAGGTTGCAGGCTCTTCCCATGACGACGACGTACGGATTCACGGAGCTGCCCGAGCTGATGGGGCTGATGACGGGCGCCGAGAAGCACGGACCGGCGGCCACCTCCACGCTGGACGTGCTGTGGGTGCTCTACGACCGGGTGCTGCGGGTGGGACCGGGTCGGCTGGAGGACCCGGAGCGGGACCGGTTCCTGCTGTCGAAGGGGCACGGGCCGATGGCGTACTACGCGGTACTCGCCGCGAAGGGCTTCGTGCCGGTCGACTGGCTGCCCGGCTTCGGTTCCTACGACTCGCCGCTCGGCCACCACCCGGACCGGGTGCTGGTGCCGGGCGCGGAGATCGGCAGCGGGTCGCTCGGGCACGGCCTGCCGATCGCGGTCGGGACGGCGCTCGGACTGCGTGCCCAGGGACGGCTCGACCCGGCGGTGTGGGTGCTGATCGGGGACGCGGAGCTGGACGAGGGCAGTAATCACGAGGCGATCGCGTACGCCGGTCCCGCCGGGCTCGACCGGCTGCACACCGTCGTGATCGACAACTCCTCCGCCAGTCACGCGCTGCCCGGCGGGATCGCCGCGCGGTTCGAGGCGGCGGGCTGGTCCGCCGAGACCGTGGACGGGCGCGACCACGAGGCGCTGCACGCCGCCTTCACCGCGCCGCACCCGGGGCGGCCCCGGGTCGTGGTGGCCCGTGTCGAGCCGAAGAACGCCTGAACCAAGGCCCGACCACCTGAGCCCAGCCCGACCCACCCCACCCCGCCCTCAACAGTTCCGCAACCACCCTGGAAGGACGCAAGACCTCATGGACACCATGCGTGACCGCCTCGCACCCGTCGTCTCCGGCCTGCTCGACGAGGACCCCCGGGTCGCGGTGGTCCTCCCCGAGATCGGCCGGGACGGCTTCGTGGAAGCCGCGCGCCGCCATCCGGACCGGGTGATCAACGTCGGCATCCGGGAGCAACTGCTGATCGGCGCGGGCGCGGGCCTGGCGCTGGCCGGGATGCGGCCCGTGGTGCACACCTTCGCGAGCTTCCTCGTGGAACGGCCCTTCGAGCAGGTGAAGCTGGATCTGGGGCACCAGGACGTGGGCGCGGTGCTGGTCAGCGCCGCCGCGTCCTACGACTGGCCCGCGGGCGGCTTCACCCACATGGCACCCGGCGACGTGGCCGTCCTGGACACGCTCGACGGGTGGACCGTGCACGTACCGGGGCACCCCGACGAGGCCGAGACACTGATCCGGCACGCGGTCGGCGCGGGCGAGGGCAAGGACGACAAGGTGTACGTACGGCTGTCCGCGCAGTCCAACGGGTCGGCGCTCGCGGTGGACGGACAGCGGTTCCGCACCGTGCGGGAGGGGCGCCGCGGGGTCGTCGTCGCCGTCGGGCCCATGCTCGACGCCGTCCTCGCGGCGACGGAGGGGCTCAATATGACGGTGCTGTACGCGTCGACCGTGCGCCCGTTCGACTCGGCCGCGTTGCGCCGGGCCACCGACGCGGCGGGCACGGACGTCGTCCTCGTCGAGCCCTACCTGGCGGGCACGTCGACGGCTGCCGCCAACGACGCGCTCGCCCATGTGCCGCACCGGGTGCTCGGGCTGGGGGTGGGCCGGCGGGAGCTGCGCCGCTACGGGCAGCTGGATGAGCACGTGGCCGCGCACGGGCTGGACGCGGCCTCGCTGCGGGAGCGGATCACAGGGTTCCTGCGGTAGCGGCACGGGCGGGGCCGGGCACCTCAGTCGGCGGCCGGGAGCCCCAACTCGGGGTGGGCGTCGAGGAGTCGGGTCGGTGCCGACTGGCGCCAGGAGTCGGCGAGGACGTCGCGCAGCTCGGCCTCGTCCTCCAGGGCGGAGAGCCGCACCCTCACCCAGGCGAACCCGGCCTCGTGGTCGGCGATCCAGAACTTGCCGGGCTCGGCGAGGACCAGCTCGTCCCGCTCGACCTTGGGGCACCGCACAGCCATGGACGTCTCGTCCTCCGGCAGCGTCGCGAACATCTTCCCCGCCACCCGGAACGTGGGCATGCTCCAGGCGATCTTCTCCGTACTGTCGGGCAGGGAGAGGGCGACTCGTCGTACGTCTTCAGCATCGGGCATGGAACGCACGGTAGCGGTGACCACTGACACTCACCGAGGTCGCTTGTAGTAGATCGACGTCGGCCGCATCGCCCCGTGCGGGTCCGCCGCCTGGAGAACGCTCCCGCTCACCCGGCCGCCTCCCCCAGCGCATCCAGCACCGGGCGGATCAGCGGGTGCCCCTCCGCGCCCCGGCGCACGGCGGCGAAGACCCGGCGGGTGGGGGCCACGCCGTCGACGGGTCGTACGACCACACCCGTGAGGTCCGTGCCGCGCAGGGCCGAGCGGGGCACCAGAGCGACGCCCGCGTCGGCGGAGGCGAGGGCGACCACGGCGCGGAAGTCGTCGGAGGAGTGTTCGAGACGGGGTTGGAAGCCGGCGTTCTCGCAGGCCAGGACGACGACGTCATGACACGGGTTGCCGGGGTAGGGGCCGATCCAGGGATCCTTGGCGAGTTCGGCCAGCGGCACCTCGGCCGAGTCGGCGAGACGGTGGCCCACGGGCACGACCGCGTCGAACGGCTCGGCGTACAGCGCGACATGCGTCAGACGGGGGTCGTCGGCGGCCGGCGCGCCCCGGTACTCGACGGCCACGGCGATGTCGACCTGCCGGTCCAGGACCATCGGCAGGCTCGCGTCACCCTCGGCGTCCTGGACGCGCAGGCTGATGCCGGGCGCGGACACGGCGAGACGGGCCAGCGCGGGTGCCACGACCTGGGCGATCCCGGTGGCGAAGGAGGCGACGGTGACGGTGCCGGCCTCGCCCGAGCTGTACGCGGCCAGTTCCGCCGCCGCCAGTTCCAGCCGGGCGAGGACCGCGTGGGTGTGGCCGAGCAGGATCTCGCCGGCCGGGGTCAGCCGTACGCCTTTGGCACCCCGTTCGACCAGGCGGTGTCCCGTCTCCTGTTCCAGGGCCGTGAGCTGCTGGGAGACGGCGGAGGGGGTCAGGTACAGCGCGGCGGCAGCCGCCGTCACCGTACGGTGGTCGGCCACCGCACGAAGGATGTGGAGCCGCCGCGCTTCGATCATGGGATCGATTCTCTCAAATGCCCGCTTTCCCCCCGAGCCGCTCCGCTCAGGTCCCCGGCCCCGCCGCCCGAGCCGCTCCGCTCAGGTCCCCACCCCCGCCGGCCTGGCAGCTCTCAGGCCTCCAGCTCCGCCCGTGCCGCCATGAACGCGTCCACCGCCCGGTGCACGTCCGCCGTCGAGTGCGCGGCGGAGAGCTGGACGCGGATGCGGGCCTGGCCCTGCGGGACGACCGGGTAGGAGAAGCCGATCACGTAGACGCCACGTTCCAGGAGCAGCTCGGCCAGGCGGCCCGCCTTCGCCGCGTCGCCGATCATGACGGGGGCGATCGGGTGGTCGCCGGGGAGGATGTCGAAGCCCTCCTCGGTCATGCGGCGGCGGAACAGCGCCGTGTTCTCGGCGAGACGGACGCGCAGGTCGTCGGCCGACTCCAGGAGGTCGAGCACCTTCAGGGAGGCCGCCGCGATCACCGGCGCCAGGGTGTTGGAGAAGAGGTACGGGCGGGAGCGCTGGCGCAGCAGGGCGACGATCTCGGCGCGGGCGGCGACATAGCCGCCGGAGGCGCCGCCGAGGGCCTTGCCGAGGGTGCCGGTGATGATGTCGACGCGGTCCATGACGCCGTGCAGCTCGGGGGTGCCGCGGCCGCCGGGGCCGGTGAAGCCGACGGCGTGGGAGTCGTCGACCATGACCATGGCGTCGTGACGGTCGGCGAGGTCACAGATCTCGCGGAGCGGGGCCACATAGCCGTCCATGGAGAACACGCCGTCGGTGACGATCAGCTTCCGGCGGGCGCCGCCCTCGCCGGCCTCCTTCAACTGCCGTTCCAGGTCGGCCAGATCACGGTTGGCGTAGCGGAAACGGCGGGCCTTGGAGAGCCGGATGCCGTCGATGATCGAGGCGTGGTTCAGGGCATCGGAGATCACCGCGTCCTCGGGGCCGAGCAGGGTCTCGAAGACACCGCCGTTGGCGTCGAAGCAGGAGGAGTAGAGGATCGTGTCCTCCTGGCCGAGGAACGCCGACAGCCGCGCCTCCAGTTCCTTGTGCACCTCCTGGGTGCCGCAGATGAAGCGCACGGAGGCCATGCCGTAGCCCCAGCGGTCGAGTGCCTCGTGGGCGGCGGCGATCACCTCGGGGTGGTCGGCGAGGCCGAGGTAGTTGTTGGCGCAGAAGTTGAGGACCTCGCCGGGGCGACCGCCGGCGGTGACCGCCACGGTCGCCGACTGCGGGGTGCCGATGACCCGTTCGGGCTTGTGCAGCCCGGCGGCACGGATCTCGTCGAGGGTGGTGCGCAGGTCGTCGCGCACGGAGTCGAACATCAGGAGGCTCCTAGGGTGCGATGAAGAGCGAGTGAGGCGCGCGCCGGAGGCGAACCGAGCCAGAATTCAAACAGTCCAGTCGAGGATGACCTTGCCGCCGCTGCCGCTCGCCGCGTCCGCGAACGCCGCCTCGTGGTCGCGGTAGCCGTAGCGGCCGGTGATGACGGGGGCCAGGTCGAGGCCGCCCTCCAGGAGGACCGTCATCGCGTACCAGGTCTCGAACATCTCGCGGCCGTAGATCCCCTTGATGGTGATCATGGAGGTGACGATGCGGGCCCAGTCGACGGCGAACTCCTCGGACGGCAGTCCGAGCATGGCGATCCGGCCGCCGTGCGTCATGTTGGCGATCATGTCGCGCATCGCGGCGGGGTTGCCGGACATCTCCAGACCTATGTCGAAGCCCTCCCGCAGACCGAGGGCCCGCTGGCCGTCGGCGATGGTCGACTCCCGCACGTCGAGCGCGAGGCTGACCCCGATCTTGCGGGCGAGCTCCAGCCGGTCCTCGCTGACGTCGGTGACCACGACATGGCGGGCCCCGGCGTGCCGGGCGACGGCGGCGGCCATCAGCCCGATGGGGCCCGCCCCGGTGATCAGGACGTCCTCGCCGACCAGCGGGAAGGAGAGGGCGGTGTGCACGGCGTTGCCGAACGGGTCGAAGATCGCGGCCACGTCGAGGTCGACGGGGACGCGGTGCACCCAGACGTTGGTCGCGGGCAGGGCCACGTACTCGGCGAACGCGCCGTCGCGTCCGACGCCGAGGCCGACGGTGGCGCGGCACAGATGGCGGCGCCCGGCGAGACAGTTGCGGCACCTGCCGCACACCAGGTGACCCTCGCCGCTGACCCGGTCGCCGACCCGGATGTCGGTGACGGCACCGCCGGTCTCCACGACCTCACCGACGAACTCGTGGCCGGCCACGAGCGGGGTGCGGATGGTCTGCCGGGCCCAGCCGTCCCAGGACCGGATGTGCAGGTCGGTGCCGCAGATCCCGGTCCGCAGGACCTTGATCAGGACGTCACCGGGGCCGATCTCGGGCTCCGGGACGTCGACGAGCCACAGCCCGGGCTCCGCCTTCTCCTTGACCAGCGCCTTCAACGCTACGGCTCCTGTGGGTGCGCCCCGGCGCGGCCCATGACGAACGGACCCGTACCGGGGAGAGGGGTGGAATCGCCGATCAATCTGCCCCACGCCGGCGCCCCCGGTCCATCGAGGTTTTCTTAACCTGCGCCGCAGCTTTCCTTCACACCCGCGCCACGCCGCGCCACTACCGCGAGTGAAAGGATGTGCTCATGACCAATGAGCCACATCTCGACATGGGTCAGAACCCGGACACCGGGCCTCGCTGCGGCGAACCCGGACCGGACAGCTGGACCCTGCTGCTGCAGGGTGGCAGTTTCTGCAGCCTGCCACTCGGCCACTCGGGGAGGCACTACGAGTCAGGAGCGCCCAGGACCTGGATCGCCGACGAATAGTCTCCTCGGCGATCCGCCATGAAGTGCCGCCGGTTTTCCCCGGTCAGGGGAACGCCTCCCGTCCCTCGATCCGGGCGGTGAGTTCCGCGGCCATCGCCTTGATGGTCTCCAGGCCCGCCCTGCCCCAGGAGCGCGGCTGGACGTCCATGACGCAGACCGTGCCGAGGGCGACGCCCGTACGGTCGAGGAGGGGGGCGCCGAGGTAGGAGCGGATGCCGTGGTCGTCGACGACGGGGTTGCCGGCGAACTTCGGGTACTCGCGGACGTCTTCGAGGGCGAGCCCCTTGCGGCGCACCACCACATAGGGGCAGAACCCGTGGTCGCGGGCGAGACGACGATCGACGCCGAGCACCGTGGTGTCCGCCGTGGGCTGCGCCGACACATGCAGGCCGGCGAAGAACTGCCGTTCCTCGTCGATGAAGTTGACCGTCGCGTACGGCACCGCGGCGACCTGCGCGAGCCGGTCCGCGAAGGCGTCGAACTCCGGTTCCGCGTACGCGCCGAGCCCCAGCGTCCGCAGCCGCGCCACGCGCTCGGGGGCGCCCGGGTCGTCGGGGGTGAGCAGCAGCCGTCCGACCGGACGCGGCGGGTCGTACGTCACGTGTGGGCTCCGTGGCTCGGCAGCTGTGCCGGGGTGTGGGCGAGGAGGTGCCGGACGAGGGTGAGCAGGGTCTGGACGCCCGAGCTGGAGATCCGGGCGTCGCAGCAGACGACGGGGATCTCCGGGTCGAGGTCGAGGGCCGCGCGCACCTCGTCGGCGTCGTAGCGGTAGGAGCCGTCGAACTCGTTGATGGCGACGATGAAACCGAGGCCGCGTTGCTCGAAGAAGTCGACGGCGGCGAAGCAGTCCTCCAGGCGGCGCGTGTCGGCGAGGATGACCGCGCCGAGGGCGCCCTCGGAGAGTTCGTCCCACATGAACCAGAACCGTTGCTGTCCGGGGGTGCCGAACAGATAGAGCACATGGCGCGGGTCCAGGGTGATGCGGCCGAAGTCCATCGCGACGGTCGTCTCGACCTTGTTCTCGATGCCGTCGAGATTGTCGGTCGCGGCGCTCACGGTGGTGAGCAGTTCCTCCGTGCTCAGCGGCGCGATCTCGCTCACCGCGCCGACGAAGGTCGTCTTGCCGACCCCGAACCCTCCCGCCACCAGGATTTTGAGTGCGGTGGGGAAGGGGTCAGAGCTGTCGTCGTAGTCCATCGAGCACTGCCTCCAGAAGAGACCGGTCTGTCGGGTTGTGGTGGAAAACCGGGGGCTTGGTGGTGAGGGCTCCGCAGTCGACGAGGTCGGACAGCAGCACCTTGGTGACCGTCGCCGGCAACTTGAGGTGGGCGGCGATCTCGGCGACCGAGACGGGTGCCCGGCACAGGTCGAGTGCGGTCGCGTGCTCGGGGCCCAGATAGCCGAGGGGGGTCGCCCCGGTGGCCATCACCTGTGAGAGGAGATCGAGCGCGGTGGTCGGCCGGGTCCGGCCGTTGATGACGGTGTAGGGGCGCACCAGACGCCCGGCGGCGTCGTCGTACAGGGGTCCGTCGCCGGCCGCGGGCACGGTCAAGGCCTCATCGCGGAGGGTTCGACGGCTTGCCGGGGCTGGGTGACCAGGTACGGGCGGACGCTCTTGACCAGCATCGCCATCTCGTAGCCGAGGACGGCGGCGTCGGCCTCACGTCCGGCGAGCACGGCGAGGCAGGTGCCGGAACCGGCGGTGGAGACGAACAGCAGGGTCGAGTCGAGTTCGACGACGACCTGGCGGACGTCGCCGCCGTCACCGAAGCGGACGCCCGCGCTGCGTCCGAGGGAGTACAGGCCGGAGGCCAGGGCCGCCATGTGGTCGGCGCTGTCCGGGTCGAGGCCGTGGACCGACTTCACCAGCCCGTCGCAGGAGAGCAGTACCGCGCTCGTGGTGTGCGGTACACGCTGGACGAGGCCGCTCATCAGCCAGTCGAGGTCGGATACATGGCCGGTCGGCGCATCGCTCGCCATGGTGGATCGACTCCTTGAGGTGCGTTGGTCTGCGGGAGCGCAGGGGGTGGGGACCGTGATGGGGGTGGTGAGGGGGGCGGTCATCCGGCCGGTGTGCTCCCGTCCTGCCGGGGCGTGAGGTCGTGTGCCGCGTCGAGGGCGGACGGCGGTACGGCTATGGGGGCGCCGCCCCTGGGATGTCCGCCCAGGGGCTGCGCGGCGTCCTTGTGGGGTGCGTCCATGTGGGCCAGCTCCATGTGGAGTGCGTCGGCGCCGCCCGTGCCGCCGTGCGGTGCCGGGACTGGGTAGCCGGTGTTCGAGACTGTGCGCGTCTGTCCCGTGTCGATCCGGGACGCGGCGTCGGGGGCGGGCGGTGAGAAGTCCGCGGGGGACGCGAAGTCGCCCGGGGCGGCGACGTCCGCGCGCGAACCGAAGTCGGGGCGGGAAGCGCTGTCCGCGCGGGAGGTGAAGTCGGCGGGGGAAACGCTGTCCGCTCGGGAACCGAAGTCGGTGGGAGAAGCGATGTCCACCTGCGGCGTGTCCAGGGTGGAGGTGTCCCAGTCGGAGCTCTCCATCTGGCGTGCCTCGGCGAGTCCGATGCCGCGCTGGAAGGCGGCCATCAGCCCGGGGTCGTGGCCGATGTAGTGGTCGGGGTCCTGGCGGGGCGTGGGCGCGGGGCCGCCGCGCAGCTGGGGCACGATGTGCTGCTGGGCGCGGCGGCGGGGCAGCTGGGGCTTGCCCATGGTCCCGCGGACGGCGCCGGCGACCCGGGGGGTCGGGGGTGTGCCGGCGTTGTCCGCGACCGTCCGGCGGTCGTCGGGGCGGATGCCGGGCACGGCCTCGGCCGGGTTGGGCCGGTCCTCGCGGGCGCCGCGCACCGGCAGCGGGGTCGGTCCGGTGCCGCTCCTGCCCGAGCCCTGCCGGGCGCCGCCCCGGCCGGGGCCCTGCTGCCGGGGCACGGTGGCGCGTGCGGGGCTCGGCGCCGCGCGGTGGCCGGGCTCGGGACGTGCGGGCTGCGCGGGGGCCGGGCGGCCGGACCGGTCGTGCGCGTCGGCGGCGCCGGCGGGGCCGCCGACCGGCGGACGGTCGGCGGGGCCGGGTGCGGACGCCCGCTGGGGCGGGGTGGCCGGTGCCTGGTGGGGCCCGCCGGGCCTGCGCGTGCCGGTGCTCTGCTCGGGGACGGCGTGAGTGTGCGGCAGGTCGTCGGGTTCGCCGCCGAGGAGGCCCTGCGGGACGACGAACGCGGCCTGGACGCCGCCGTAGATGTTGCTCTGGAGGCGGACCTGGATGCCGTGGCGGCGGGCCAGCTGGGAGACGACGAAGAGTCCGATACGGCCGTCCTGGAGCAGGCTGGCGACGTTGACCTGGTCGGGGTCGGCGAGCAGGGCGTTCATCTTGTTCTGCTCGGTGACGGGCATGCCGAGACCGCGGTCCTCGACCTCGACGGCGAGACCGGAGGTGACGAGGTTGGCGCGGAGCAGGACCTGGGTGTGCGGGGCGGAGAAGACCGTGGCGTTCTCGACGAGCTCGGCGAGGAGGTGGATCACGTCGGCGACGGCGTGCCCGCGCAGGGTGCCGTCGACGGGGGGCACCAGCTTGACCCGGGAGTACTGCTCGACCTCGGCGATCGCGGAGCGCAGCACCTCGGTCATGGAGACGGGGTTGCTCCACTGGCGGCGGGAGACGGCACCGCCGAGGACGGCGAGGTTCTCGGCATGGCGGCGGATCCGCGTGGCGAGGTGGTCGACGTGGAAGAGGCCCTTGAGCAGGTCCGGGTCCTCGATCTCGTTCTCCAGGTCGTCGAGGATGGAGATCTCGCGCTGGACGAGGGACTGGAGTCGGCGGGCCAGGTTCACGAAGACTTCGAGCTTCTGTTCGCTGCCGGCGTGGCTGGAGAGCTGGGAGGCCTGGACGACGGCGGTGACGGCGCTGTCGTGGGCGCGGGCGAGGTCGGCGGCGAGCGGCTCGAAGTCGTCGGCGCCCGCGGCGGTTCTGATGCGGGGCCCGCGCGCGGGCGGCTGGTCGCCGCGCCGGAGCGCGTCGACCAGGGAGCGCAGGTCGTCCTCGCCCTTGCTGCTGGCCTCACGCAGGGCGCCCAGCCGTTCGCGGACGGACTTGGCGGTGCGCCCGGCGGCCACGGCACCGATCGCGATGCCGGCGAGGGCCACGGCGGCGGCTCCGGCGAGGACCGCCCACAGGGTGAGGCTGGGGCGGGCGCCGCCGGCGCGGAAGGTGAAGAGGACGGCGGCGCAGGCGCTGAGGGCGACCGCGGTGGGGGGCAGGACCGCGAGGCGCACCAGTTGTGGCCGTATGTGGATCTCGGGCAGCGAGGGGACGGCGGCGCGGGTGGCCGATCGCCCGTGCCGCCCGCCCTCACGGCGGTCTGCGCGGGCGGCCGGTGCGCGAAGGTGAGACATCAGCGTCCTCGTACTGGTCCGTCTGGGTGTGGGGGGTGCCGCGTCCGGGCGACTCGGGCGTGCGCCCTCGCGTGTCGGTCGCGAGAGTCGAAGAATTCGGCACAGCGTCGTCCGACGGCAACTCACAGTAGTCGCCGACGCGTCATGTGCGGTGCGCAGTTGACAAAGACCGCCGTAATGCGTCCCGCTCTGGTATGAGGCTTCGTGCGAAAGTCCGATAATTCTTCGGACGCTTGTTCCTGTCGGATTCCTTTTCCGCTCGAATTTCGATCAGATTCGCTCAGAGTGGGTCGCCAAAAGACGCAGAGGGCCGGGGAGCACTGTGCTCCCCGGCCCTCTGCTTCCGTCGAAAAATCACCCTGTCGGGAGAATTCCCGACCGGATTCTCAGCCCTCCGCCACCAGGTCCAGCCGCTCCCCCACCGGGGGCCAGGCGGCCCAGCCGCCGACCGGCTGCTGGGAGACCGCGCGCCACCACGGATCCACCGGCGGGGTGTTCTTCGGCTCGAACGGCTCCCCCGGCCGCGGCGCGGCCATCGTGACCCCCGCGCCGTGGGTGGCCCACATCATGCGCTCGCCCGGCTCGGCCCAGGCGTGCATCGCCAGGTTGAACGTCGCCCAGTGGATCGGCATCATCACCCCGCCGGGCTCGCCGCCCTGCAGGTCGAGGTGGGTCCGCAGCCCCTCGTCGGGGGTCATGTGGATGTCGGGCCAGTACTCCGAATAGGCGCCCACCTGGATCATGGTGAGGTCGAACGGGCCGTGCGCGGCGCCGATGTCCTTGAAGCCCTCGAAGTACCCGGTGTCGCCGCTGTGGTAGATCCGGTGCTCCTCACCGGCGACGACCCAGGAGGCCCAGAGCGTGTGCTGGGTGTTGCGCAGGCCCCTGCCGCAGAAGTGCCGCGCCGGGGTCGCGGTCAGGGTGAGGCCGCCGACCTTCGTGTTCTCGTGCCAGTCCAGCTCGCGGATCCGGTCCGCGGAGACGCCCCAGTGCTCCAGATGGGCGCCGACACCGAGGGGCACGGCGAAGAGCGTGTCCGTGCCCGCCAGTTCCTTGATCGAGGGCATGTCGAGGTGGTCGTAGTGGTCGTGCGAGATGACGACGACGTCGACCGGGCCGAGCGCGGCGAGCGGTACCGGCACGGGGTGCAGCCGCTTGGGCCCGGCGAAGGCGAACGGGGAGCAGCGCTCGCCCCAGACCGGGTCGAAGAGCACCCGGTGGCCGTCGATCTCGGCGAGCACGCTGGAATGTCCCATCCAGGTGGTCCGCAGTCCGCTCGCCGGGGGCCTGGCCAGGTCGGCGAGGGTCGTGGAGTGCACGGGGATCAGCCCCGCCGGGGCCCGCCGCACCCTCTCGTCCTTGCGGAAGTAGCTCTTCGCCATTTCCACGGCGGCACCCCCGGAGGGGCGGACCTGGGCGCCCTCGGGGTTCACGAAGACCCCGTTGGCGAAATGCGGGGATCTACGGATCCGCTCCAGTCGGGCACCGCTCGGATCCGCGCCGAAGGCGGCGGGCCGCGCCGCGCGCAGCCCCGAGCTCAGAGAACGGGATCCGGAACCGGACACGGCACCTCCAGGTGGATTCGCTCAGGCATCCCATTATGGTCCGCCTCTCCGACCGCGCCGGGTCGTACTGTCCCCGCACGATGCAATACTGACCAACTATTCAGTAGATCCTTTTGTTCCCGGGGAGCCCCATGACCATCAGCCCATTCATGTCGCTCACCTGGACCGACCACGTCACAGGCCGGCGGGGCTTTCTGGTCGTGGACCGGCTGGTGCGCGGGGTCTGCAGCGGTGGCCTGCGGATGCGCCCCGGCTGCACGCTGGACGAGGTCGCCGGGCTCGCGCGCGGCATGACCATGAAGGAGGCGCTGCACTACGCCCCCGAGGGCCGGTACGTCCCGCTCGGCGGCGCCAAGGGCGGCATCGACTGCGACCCCCGCGACCCGGAGGCCTACGGCGTCCTGGTGCGCTACCTGCGCGCGATGCGCCCGTACATCGAGAGCTTCTGGACCACGGGCGAGGACCTCGGTCTCGCCCAGGACCTGGTGGACCGCGCGGCCGGGGAGGCGGGCCTGGTGTCGACGGTCCAGGCGGTGTACCCCCTCCTGGACGACGAGGGATCGGCCCGGCGACGCCTCGCGGACGCCTTCGCCGTGCAGGTGGACGGCATCGGCCTCGACGAACTGGTGGGCGGCTGCGGTGTCGCCGAGTCCGTGCTCACCGCCCTGGACCGGGCCGGTACGCCGTACGCCGGGACCCGGGTCGCCGTGCAGGGCCTGGGCACCATGGGCGGCGCCACCGCCCGCTTCCTCGCCCGCGCCGGCCTCACGGTCGTCGCGGTCGCCGACATCAAGGGCACCGTCACCAACCCCGCCGGGCTGGACGTCGAGGCCCTCCTCGCCGCGCGCGACCCGTACGGCACGATCGACCGCGCCGCGCTGCGGCCCGGCGACCGGGAGACCCCCGCCGACGCCTGGGTGGCCACCGAGGCCGACGTGCTCGTCCCCGCGGCCGTCTCCTACGCGATCGACACCACCAACCACCACCTCGTCACCGCCCGGCTGATCGTCGAGGCGGCCAACATGCCCGTGCTCCCCGAGGCCGAGGAGTCGCTCACCTCCCGCGGTGTCACCGTGCTGCCCGACGTCGTGGTCAACTCCGGTACGAACGCCTGGTGGTGGTGGACCCTCTTCGGTGACATCGGCCCCACCGCCGACGAGGCGTTCACGCACACCCGCCGCTCCATGCGCGCCCTCGTCGACCTGATGCTCACCCGGGCCGGGACCGAGGGCATCACGCCCCGCGCCGCCGCCCACGCCATCGCCGCCGACCGCCTGCCGACGATCACGGACCGCTTCGGCTGGCACCGCTGACGTCCCGGCGGGCGCCGGGGTGGCTCGAAGCCTGCGGCGCCGCTCGGGGGCATGGGTAGGGTTGCCACGTGGGCAGGGTGCGGTTGAGCGTGGCCGAGCGGCGTACGGAGCTGCTCCGGGCCGCCATCGAACAGATCGAGGAGCGGGGCGTCGCGGCGGTACGGATCGCCGACGTGGCCGCCGTCCTCGGGGTGAGCAACGCCCTGGTCCTCTACCACTTCTCCACCAAGGAACGCCTGGTGGCCGAGGCCTTCCGCCACGCCGCCGAGGACGACCTGGCCCACCTCCGCAAACTCCTGGGCCGCCGCACCACGGCCCTGCGCCGCCTCAGGGCGGCCGTCCGCTGGTACGCCCCCACCGGCCAGGCCAAGGGCTGGCGGCTGTGGATCGAGGGGTGGGCCGCGTCCCTGCGCGACCCCGCTCTGCGCGAGGTCACCCGCGACCTGGACCGCCAGTGGAAGGCGGCTCTCACCGAGGTCATCGAGGCGGGTGTGGCCGCCGAGGAGTTCCACTGCCCGGACCCCCCGGCGTCCGCCCTCCGCCTCACCGCCCTGCTGGACGGCCTGGCGGTGCAGATGACGGCCTACGACGGAGCGGTCTCCCGCACCAGGGCCCAGGAATGGGCCGACCGGGCCCTGGCCCACGAACTGGGCCTGGACCCCGACTCATTGACGACGGCAACCCGCTGAACACGGCGAACACCCGCGCCCCCAAAGGGGCGCGGGGAACCGCGCGAGCAACCACAACGGACAAGACGCCGACCACGAAGCAACCCGCCCACGGCGAAAGGCGCATCGCAGGCCGCAGGCCACGGCTCGGTCCTCAAGTCACGGCGGCCCTCAAGCTGCGGACCCGGTTCTCAAGCCACGGTCTCGATCCGCAACCTGATGTCGTCCGGCGACAGTTGCCCCTTCGCCGACACGTGGTCCCCGGAGGACTCGCCCCGCAGCCGCCGGCCGATCCACGGCACCAGATACTCCCGCGCCCACTGGATGTTGTCCCGCCGCATCTCCAGCGTCCCGCGCGGCGGCAACGGCGGCCACGGCTGATCGGGATCCGCCGGGACCTCGACCCCCAGCACCTGCCCGGCCCGCAGAGCGACCCGCGTGTGCCCCTCCGGGGAGAGATGCAGCCGGTCCAGGTCCCAGGCCCGCCGGTCCTGTACCGTCTTCAGCGACCACAGGTCCAGCACGGGGCACCCGTACCGGTCGGCGATGGCCCGGACATGCAGGTTGTACGTGGCGATCTTGCCCCGCAGATGCTTCAGCACCGGCACGTCACGGGTGTCGAACCCGGTCGTCACCATGACCGTGCCGACGGCCGAGGTGAGCCTCACGACCGCCCGTTCGAACCGCTCCGCGACCTCGTCGGGATCGGTGCCCGGCCGGATGATGTCGTTGCCGCCCGCGCAGAAGGAGATCAGATCGGGGGCGAGCTCCAACGCCCTCGGCACCTGGTCCTCCACGATCTGGTCGAGGAGCTTCCCCCGCACGGCCAGGTTGGTGTAGTCGAAGTCGCCCTCGGGCAACCGGTCCGCGAGAAGCACCGCGAACCGGTCGGCCCAGCCGACGAACCGCCCGTCGGGCCCGGGATCGCCGACGCCCTCGGTGAAGCTGTCCCCCAGCGCCACGTACGACCCGATCATTGCTCTGCTGCCCTTCGAATCGTCTGCCACATCGGGCCATGATTCACCTTCGGATGTGACCTACGCGACCGTAGTAAGGGCTTGACGGACGGTGAGATAGACCACGTGTCAAGTGTTGGTCAACCCGGAATACCCGGGCCCCGTCGGTGGAGCCTCCACACACGGAAGTCCTCGAACCTGTGACGCCGAAGGCCGGACCCCGGTCATGGGGTCCGGCCTTCGGCGGGTGCGGCGGCGTGGATCAGATGCTGACGCCCTTCGAGCGGAGGTACGCCAGCGGGTCGATGTCCGAGCCGTAGTTGGGGCTGGTGCGCATCTCGAAGTGGAGGTGCGGTCCGGTGACGTTGCCGGTCGCGCCCGAGAGGCCGATCTGCTGGCCGCCGCTCACCGACTGGCCGGCGGAGACGGAGATCGAGGACAGGTGGGCGTACTGGGCGTAGTAGCCGTCGGCGAGCTTGATGACGACCTGGTTGCCGTACGCGCCGCCCCAGCCGGCCGAGACGACGGTGCCCGCGCCCACGGCCTTGAGGCTGGTCCCGGTCGGGGCCACGAAGTCGACGCCCGTGTGGTAGCCGCTGGACCACATGCTGCCGGCGGTCTTGTACGCGGTACCGACGGTCGCGCTGAGGATGGGCCGGCTGAAGCCGGAGGCGTTGGACGACGACTGGCCGCTGCCCGTGGAGGTCGACGCCTGGGTGTCCTTCGACTCCTGCTTCGCCGTACCCGAGGACTTCGAGGACTTCGAGGACTCTGCGGGCTTCGAGGACTCTGCGGGCTTCGAGGACTGCGACAGCTGCGGCTTGGACGACGAGCGCGACGTCTCGCTCGACGCGGCCCGCTCACCGATGGTCAGCTTCAGCCCCGGGTGGATGAGCGAGGGGTCGGAGCCGACCGCCTCACGGTTGTCCGAGTACAGCCGCTTCCAGCCGCCCTCGACGTCCTGCTCGTCCGCGATCTTCGCGAGGTAGTCGCCGACCTTGACCGAGTAGGTCTTGGGAGCCGCCTTCTTGGTGGTGGCCCTCTCCGCCTGCGCGGCCTTCTCGGCCTGCTCGATCCGTGCGCCCGCCTCGGCGGCGGCCTTCTCGGCGGCGATCGTGGTCGCCTTCTCGGAAACACCGGAGACGGTGGTGCTCGGGGTCGCGGCGTGGGCGCCTGCGGCTCCGATCAACGGCAGCGCGAGCGCCGCGCCACCGGTCCCGGCGGCGGCGATCGAGCGGGTGAAGCGCTGGGACTTCGGACGGCGGTGCTTACCCTTCGCGGGCATGACGAATTCCTCTCCGGCGCCTGCGAGGTGAGCTGTCGGGTGCGGACTGGAGATGTCCGGCCGTGCTTGCGCACGGCTTTACCCCTAGCCGTTCCGGAGACCGGAACAGGCGGTGATTCCTGTGGGTCCCCCGCTCCTGCCGTGGATCGGGTCGGTACGAGGCTCCGGTCGGCGGCAGGATTGGGCGTCCGTCCGGATTGACGCCGAACGTAAGCGACTTGTGCCCACAGAGACAACTATTGGGACTTCCTGTGCGTCTTCCTACCTGATCCTTACTTCAATTCACCATCACGCTCCGTAAAAGACCGGTCTAGCCCGTATTCCAACCTCCCTGGAAATCAGCGCGAATTACGTGGACATGACGGCGACGGAACGTCACGAATATGACGCTGCTCACGCACCTACGGCCCAGTAGGCTTTATTCCAGGGCTTGTTGGAATTACGGCATCATTTCGGACAGATAGCTCAAGTGCGACGCAGGCGGATAACCTTCGCATCGAAGTCGCCGCGCAACCCCGTCGGCAATCCGTGGTGCGCCAGCACGGCACCTCGGTACGTTTCGCCCGTTTCGCGGCACTCGTACGTCGCCGCCGGGTCCAGCCCGCGCAGCCGGAGAGGGGCGAGCGGCTCTCCGTAGTGCTGGGCCTGGAGCAGCGCGAGGACGACCACCTCGTCACCGTGGACGTACTCCACGGCGCTCAGCCCTCCCCTCGGCGGCCGCAGCCGGTACAGGTCGCCCCGCTGCACGACCGGCCGGATCTCCTTGTACAGCTCCACCCACTCCCGGGCCTCGGCCAGCTCCTCCTCGCTCCACTCGGTGAGGTCGCCGCCCACGCCGAGCACACCCGCCATCGCGCTGACGAACCGGAACCGCAGCGAGCTGACCCGCCCGTTGAGCTGGTTGTTCGGGCTGTCGGTGACCCACGCGGCCATGCTCCGGGCCGGATGGATCTGGCTGAAGCCGTGCTGGATGGCGAGCCGGTCGAGCGGGTCGGTGTTGTCGGAGGTCCACACCTGGTCCGTCCGCGACATGACCCCGAGGTCGATCCGGCCGCCGCCACCCGAGCACGACTCGAACGCGACCCCCGGATGCGCGGCCCGCAGTCGGTCCAGCAGGGCGTAGAAGGCGTGCACGTGCTCCACCCACAGCTTTTGCGGATAGGGCTCGCCGGGCCAGCCGGCGTCGGTGAAGCAGCGGTTGAAGTCCCACTTCACATAGTCGATCGGGGCGCTGGACAGGAGGGTGTCGAGCCGTTCCCAGAGGTATTCCTGGACGTCCTCGCGCGCGAGATTGAGTACGAGTTGATTGCGCAGTTCCGTCCGCTTTCGCCCCGGTTGGAACTGTGCCCATTCGGGGTGCGCCCGGTACAGCTCACTGTCCGGGTTGACCATTTCCGGCTCGACCCAGATGCCGAACTGCATCCCGAGGGCGTGCACCTGCTCGGCGAGCGGCTTGAGGCCCTTCGGGAAACGATCCGGATTGGGGGTCCAGTCGCCGAGGCCGGCCCGGTCGCTGGTCCGCGCCCCGAACCAGCCGTCGTCCACGACGAACAACTCGACCCCGATCGCGGCGGCCCGCCGTGCGAGCGCCCCCTGCTGTTCCTCGGAGATGTCGAACTCCGTGGCCTCCCAGGAATTGAAGAGCACCGGCCGGTCCCGGTCCGCGTCCGGGATGACATACGCCCGCTGGTACGCGTGCCAGGCGCGGCTCGCCCCGCCGTAGCCGCCGTCGCTCCACAGGCCGGCGAAGACGGGCGTGGTGAACGTCCCGCCCGTCTCCAGCAGCAGCAGTCCGGACTCGTCGTGGCCGGCGCCGCCGGTGATCTGCACACGGGCGTCCGGGAGCTGGGCCACCGCGATCCGCCAGGAACCCGACCAGCCCAGGGCGCAGCCGTAGACCTCGCCGCGCTCCTCGCTGGCGTCGGTGTCCAGGGCGACCCAGGGCAGGTGCTGGTGTCCGGTGTGTCCGCGCCGGCTGCCGATGACCTTCTCGCCGTAGGTGAGGTCGGCGCGCACGAGCCGGGACTCGGCCGCCCACCGCCCGTGCAGCTGGGAGAGGCGCCAGGTGTCCTCCTCGCGCCGAGGCAGCGTCCAGGTCGCCGAGTCGGCCCGCAGCAGCTCCGCAGCAGGGCCCTCGTTGACGAGGGTCACCCAGCGCTCGACCACGTCGTCGCGCATCCGGTAGTGCAGGGTGATCCGCAGTCCGTCGTCGGTGAAGCGCAGCCGCAGCTCGTCGCCGTCGGCCTCGTACTCCTGGAAGGTCCACTCGGTGCCGCGCCGCTTGTCCGTGCGCACGGAGAGCGCGGGGCGGGTGAAGCGAGGTCCGCCCTCGACGGGGTACTCCTCGTGTCCGTCGACCGGGGCCTCGAAGGGCCAGTACGGCAACCGCTGCCGTGCGGCCAACTCCTCGGCGTCCGCGAGGGCGATCCGGGGACCCCAGTGCAGGTGCAGCAACTCGTCGTTCTCGGTGAGCCGCAGGGCATAGCTGCTCCCAGGTCCGCTGAGAAGCCAGGTCCGGCCGTCAGTTCCGATGTCCAACATCAAGTCCCCACAGATTCGAACAGGTGCGATCGGGTTCCGACATCATCGCAGGTCGCCGACGGCGCTCGACGGCGCCTGTGGACAACCGCCGTGACGTCGGCGCAGCGGCCTGTGGACAGCTGCTCGGGGCTCCCGCGCCCGGCTGTGGACAACTCATTGGCGTACGCACCCGTGTCGTATCGTCGAGTGCGCGCCTCGATGCCGAGTGCGCGGCCGTCGGCGCACCGCGCGGACGGCCGGATGGGAGGGAGCCCCAGTGACGCAGCAGATCCCGTCGACCGAGCCCGAGCTGACCGGAGTGCGTAATTTCCGCGACGTGGGTGGCCTGCCGACCGTGGACGGCCGTCGGGTGCGTCACGGGGTGCTGTTCCGCAGCGGCCACCTGGCGCACGCGACCGACGAGGACGCCGCGTTCCTGGCCTCCCTGGGCCTGCACACGATCTTCGACTTCCGCAACGCGGCCGACCAGAAGCTGGAGGGCCCGGACGTCGAGCTGCCCGGCGTCCTCAATGTGAACCTGCCGCTGAGCGACCCGGCGGACGGCGCCGAGTTCTGGAGGATGGTCCGCGACGGCGACCTCGACCAGCTGCGGGAGCTGCTGGACGACGGCAAGGCGGCCGGCCGGATGATCGCCTCCTACCGGCGGATCATCAAGGACCGCACGGCCGAGCACTCCCGGGTGCTGCACGCGCTGGCCGAGGACAGCGTGCCCGCGCTGATGCACTGCGCGGCGGGCAAGGACCGCGCGGGCCTCTCCGTCGCCATCACGCTGCTCGCCCTCGGTGTGGAACGCGAGGCCATCGTCGCCGACTACCTGGAGTCGAACGCCAAGCACCGCCGCTACAAGGTGCACCGCAGCAGCAGCGCGGCGAGCGCCTACTCCCCGGAGGTCATGGAGCTGCTGAGCCCGCTCTTCGACGCCCGCGCCGAGTATCTCCAGGAGGCCTTCGACACCGTCGAGGAGACCTGGGGGGACGTGGACACGTATCTGGAGCAGGGCCTGAAGGTCACCCCGAAAACCCGGGAGCGCCTGCGCGAGCGCCTGCTCGACTAGGGCCTGTTGCGAAAGGGGCGTCGCTCGCACCAGGACCGCCCGACCGGGACCTGTCGCTACTGGTTGGCGCCCACCTCGAACAGCAGATAGATGAAGGCCGCGAAGACATGGCCGACCGCGATGTAGATGATGAGCCGCACCCACAGGGCGCGGGGGAACTTCTCTTCCAGGTCGCTCATGGCGTCTCTCCGATGGTCGGCCCGAGGCACAGCGCGGCGGTCGGGCTCTGCAGAAGGGTGTGGACGAACAGGAGGTCGGCGCCGTCGTGGTCGGCGGCGGCGATGCGGTGCGGGGTCAACGAGTCGAAGTGCGCGCTGTCCCCCGGCTCCAGCAGATGCGCGGTGTCCCCGAGGCGCAGCCGCAGCCGCCCCTTGAGGACGTACAGCCACTCCTCGCCGGGATGCACCCGCACGATGTCGCCCTGCGAGCCGTGCGGCACATGGACGCGCAGCGCCTGCATCCCGCGCCCGGACGCGCCCGCCTGCCAGTACGTCCAGCCACCGGCCCGGGTGGGCTCCATGTCGGACGCCCGCACCACGGCGTCCCGTTCGGCGACGGTCTCGCCGAGCAGTTCGGAGACGGTCGTACCGTAGACGCGGGCCAGCGCGAGCAGCATCGGCAGCGAGGGCTGGCGCTGTCCGGTCTCCAGCCGGGAGAGGTGGGCGGGTGACAGCCCGGCGGCGCGGGCGGCGGCCTCCAGGGTGAGGGCGGCCCGGCGGCGCAGGCCCCGCAGCTGCGGGGCGACGGCGGGCAGTTCCGTGTCGACCGGGGGCTCGGGAGGGTGCGTACCCTCGGAGGGGCTCATGCCCTCCATTCAGCCGCAGCTTTGCCTCAGCGGCAAATTTATTGCCTCAGAGGCAAACCCTGCGGGACCGCACCCCCGACCGCCCCAGCGGTTCAGCGATTCACCGGTTCAGCGGTTGGCGACCGCCTGCTTCACCAGTGTCCTGCCGAAGTCCCACATCAGTCCGCCCCCGTTGTGCGCGTCGTCCATCACCTCCGTGAAGGCCGCGACGAACCGGTCCACCTCCCGTTCCCCGATGATCAGCGGTGGGATCAGCTTGATCACCTCCAGGTGGTCGCCCGAGACCTGGGTGAGAATGCGGTGCCGTCGCAGCAGCGGCACGACGACCATCTGGGCGAAGAGACCCTTGCGGGCCGCCTGGAGCATGGTCCAGCGGCCGCGCAGCTTGAGCGAGCTGGGCCTGCCGAACTCGATGCCGATCATCAGACCGCGACCGCGTACGTCGCTGAGCAGTTCGTACTTGTCGACCAGGGCCGTGAGCCTGCTCTTCAGCAGTTCCCCGGTGGCCCGGGCGTGGGCCACGATCCGCTCGTTCTCCATGACCGAGAGGACGGCGAGCCCGGCGGCCATGGCCTGGGCGTTGGAGCCGAAGCTCGCGGAGTGGACGAGGACCCGGTCCATCGACGAGTAGACCTTCTTGAAGATCCAGTCCTTGCCGAGGGTCGCGCCGACGGGGACATAGCCGCCGGAGAGCGCCTTGGCCACACAGACCAGGTCCGGTTCGACGCCGTCCTCGTGCTGATAGGCGTAGAAGTCCCCGGTGCGGCCGAGCCCGGTCTGCACCTCGTCGACGATCAGCAGCGCCTTGTGCCGGTGCAGCAGTTCCTGGGCGGCGCGCAGATAGCCGGGCGGCGCCTCGTACACACCCTTGCCCTGGATGGGCTCGACGACGAGGGCGGCGACGTCGCCCTTGCGCACCTCCCTCTCCAGCGCGTCGAGATCACCGAGCGGTACGGCCGTGTCGGGGAGCAGCGGTGCGAAGCCGTCCCGGAAGCCGTCCTCGCCGTTGACGGAGAGCGAGCCGGTGGTGAGTCCGTGGAAGGCGTGCTCGCAGTAGAGGACGCGGGGTCTGCCGGTGGCGTACCGGGCGAACTTCAGCGCGGTCTCGACGGCCTCCGTGCCGCTGTTGCCGAAGAACACCCGGTCCAGGTGCGGGCTGTGGGTGAGCAGTCTCTCGGCGAGCAGTCCGGGCAGCGGCTGGCAGTCGAAGCGGGTCAGGTCGGCGAGCCCCGCGTCGAGCACGTCGTGCAGGGCCTTGCGGACCACGGGGTGGTGGCGGCCGAGCCCCATCACCCCGAACCCGGCGAGCATGTCGAGGTGGTCGGCCCCGTCCGTGTCCCAGAAGTACGCGCCCTCGGCCCGCTCGTAGACCTTGTCGAAGCCGATGGTGTGCAGCATGCGCGGGAGTTGGTGGTTGAGGTACCGGGCGTGGAGTTCGTAGCGTTCGGCTCCGCGCTCGGCGAGGAGTGCGCCGAGGTCGAACTGCTCGGTGCCCGGCGCGGGTTCCAGGGTGGTCATCGTGGTTTCTCCTCGGCGGGTTCGGCCTTCGACGGGGCGTGCTCGGCGAAGTCGTCCCGGGCGGCCAGCGACGCGCTGATCCGTCCGGCGATCTCGACCGGCGTCAGCCCTATGTCCGCCAGCACCTCCGCCCGTTTGGCGTGCGCGAGGAACTGCTCCGGGATGCCGAACCGCCGTACGGGTACGTCGACCTCGGCGTCCCCCAGGGCGAGGGCGACGGCCGAACCGACGCCGGCGGCCCGGCTGTTGTCCTCCACGACCGCCACCAGCCGGTGCTCGTCGGCGAGCCAGGGCAGCGCCGGATCCACCGGCTTGACCCAGCGCGGGTCGACGACGGTGCAGCCGATGCCCCGTGTCCGGAGCAGTTCGGCGGTCTGGAGACACACCGACGCCATCACGCCGACGGCGACGAGCAGCACCTGCGGGCGCTCCGAGGGCTCGGCGGTCCCTTCGGACGGCGAGCGGGGCGTCCCGGACGGGGAGCGGTACAGCACGTCCATGCCGCCCACCCGCTCCAGGGACGGGATCTCCGGCCCCACCGACTCCTTGGGGAACCGGATCAGGGTGGGGGCGTCGTCCACGGCCACCGCTTCCCGCAGCTGTGCGCGCAGTTGCTCGGCGTCGCGGGGCGCGGCGATCCGCAGCCCCGGGACGACCTGGAGGACGGACATGTCCCACATGCCGTTGTGCGACGCGCCGTCCACGCCGGTCACCCCGGCCCGGTCCAGGACGAAGGTGACCCCGCACCGGTGCAGGGCCACGTCCATCAGCAGTTGGTCGAAGGCCCGGTTGAGGAAGGTCGCGTAGATCGCCACGACCGGATGCAGCCCGCCCGTCGCCAGTCCGGCCGCCGAGACCGCGGCGTGCTGCTCGGCGATGCCGACGTCCCACACCCGGTCGGGGAACTTCTCCGCGAACCTGCCGAGGCCCACCGGGTGCAGCATGGCGGCCGTGATCGCCACGACGTCCTCGCGCTCGTCCCCGATCCGCACGATCTCGTCGCCGAAGACCGACGTCCAGGACGGTCCCCCCGCGGGGGTGAGCGGTTCGCAGGTCAGCGGGTCCATCACGCCGACGGTGTGGAAGTGGTCCTCCTCGTTCGCGAGGGCGGGCTCGTAGCCGCGGCCCTTCTGCGTCAGGCAGTGCACCAGGACGGGCCCGTGGAAGCGTTTGGCGCGGCGCAGCGCGGACTCGACCGCCCTGGTGTCGTGTCCGTCGATCGGTCCGACGTACTTCAGGCCCAGGTCCTCGAACATGCCCTGCGGCGCGAAGGCGTCCTTGAAGCCCTTCTTCGCCCCGTGCAGCGCCTCGTAGACCTCCCTGCCGACGACCGGGGTGCGCAGCAGGACGTCCTTGCCCCAGGCGAGGAACTGCTCGTAGCCGTCGGTGGTGCGCAGGGTCGCGAGGTGGTTGGCGAGGCCGCCGATGGTGGGTGAGTAGGAGCGTTCGTTGTCGTTGACGACGATGATGAGCGGCCGGTCCTTGGCGGCGGCGATGTTGTTGAGGGCCTCCCAGGCCATACCGCCGGTCAGGGCGCCGTCGCCGATGACCGCGACGACATGGCCCTTCTCCCCCCGCACCTGGCGGGCCTTGGCGAGACCGTCGGCCCAGCCGAGGGCGGTGGAGGCGTGGCTGTTCTCGACGATGTCGTGCTCGGACTCCTCGCGCGAGGGGTAGCCGGACAGGCCGCCCTTGCCGCGCAGCTTCGAGAAGTCCTGACGTCCTGTCAGGAGCTTGTGCACATAGCTCTGGTGACCGGTGTCCCAGACGATCCGGTCCACGGGTGACTCGAAGACCCGGTGGAGCGCGACGGACAGCTCCACCACCCCCAGGTTGGGCCCCAGGTGACCCCCGGTCCTGGCGACCGCGTGCACCAGGAACTCCCGGATCTCTTCGGCCAGTTCCCCGAGTTCCGCCTCGGTCAGCGCCTTCAGGTCGCGCGGTTGCCGGATGCTCTCCAGAATCGTCACGTCGGGCCCCCTCTCGATCCGTGCTCTTCAGCCCGTGTCGTCAACTCACGGTGACCGCCGGTTCCCCCGACGCGACGCCGTCCTTCTCCATCTGCTCGGCGATCTTCATCGCCTCGTCGATGAGGGTCTCCACGATCTTCGACTCGGGCACGGTCTTGATGACCTCGCCCTTGACGAAGATCTGCCCCTTGCCGTTGCCGGAGGCGACCCCCAGGTCCGCCTCCCGCGCCTCCCCGGGTCCGTTGACGACGCAGCCCATGACCGCGACCCGCAACGGGACCTCCATGCCTTCCAGACCGGCGGTCACCTCGTCCGCCAGCCGGTACACATCGACCTGCGCCCGTCCGCACGAGGGGCACGAGACGATCTCCAGCCGTCGCTGCCGCAGGTTCAGCGCCTCCAGGATCTGGATGCCGACCTTGATCTCCTCGACCGGCGGGGCGCTCAGCGAGACCCGGATCGTGTCGCCGATCCCCTCGCTGAGCAGCGCCCCGAAGGCGACGGCGGACTTGACGGTCCCCTGGAAGGCGGGACCGGCCTCGGTGACGCCCAGGTGCAGGGGATAGTCGCACCGGGCGGCCAGCTGCCGGTACGCCTCGATCATCACGACGGGGTCGTTGTGCTTGACCGAGATCTTGATGTCCCGGAAGTCGTGCTCCTCGAAGAGCGACGCCTCCCACAGCGCGGACTCCACCAGCGCCTCGGGGGTGGCCCTGCCGTACTTCTGGAGCAGCCGCCGGTCGAGCGAGCCGGCGTTGACCCCGATCCGGATCGGGGTGTCGTGGTCCTTCGCCGCCCGCGCGATCTCCTTGACCTTGTCGTCGAACTGCTTGATGTTGCCGGGGTTCACCCGTACCGCCGCGCAGCCGGCCTCGATCGCCGCGAAGACGTACTTGGGCTGGAAGTGGATGTCCGCGATCACGGGGATCTGCGACTTGCGGGCGATGGTGGCGAGGGCGTCCGCGTCGTCCTGTGTGGGGCAGGCGACCCGGACGATCTGGCAGCCGGACGCGGTGAGTTCCGCGATCTGCTGCAGGGTGGCGCCGACGTCCGACGTACGGGTCGTCGTCATCGACTGCACCGACACCGGGGCCCCGCCCCCCACCGCCACCGGGCCGACCTGGATGCGCCGCGAGGTGCGGCGCTCAGCGATCGGTCGGACGGGCAGCTCGGGGACGCCCAGCGACACGGCGGTCATCACATCACCCCTGGTTCCCGTGGTTCGAGGAGACGGTCTCGCGCAGGGCGCGCAGGGATTCCTTCAGCGATCCCATGGTCGCGAGGACGGCGGTCGGTTCGTATCCGCAGTGCGCCATGCAGTTGGCACAGCGCGGGTCCTTGCCCCGGCCGTACGCGTCCCAGTCGGTGTCCTCGATCAGCTCCCGGTACGTCGTGACGTACCCGTCGCTCATCAGGTAGCAGGGTCGCTGCCAGCCGAAGAGCGAGTAGTTGGGGATGGCCCACGCCGTGCACGGGAAGTCGACCCTGCCCTCCAGGAAGTCGAGGAACAGGGGTGAGTGGTTGAGCCGCCAGCGCCGCCGGTTGCCGCCGGAGAAGGCCTTCTTGAACAGTTCGCGGGTCTGCTCGACGCCGAGGAAGTGCTCCTGGTCGGGGGCCTTCTCGTAGGCGTAGGCGGGCGAGATCATCATCTCGTCGACCTTGAGGTCGTCGTTGAGGAAGTTCAGCACCTCGATGACGGTCTGCGGGGTGTCGGTGTTGAAGAAGGTGGAGTTGGTGGTCACCCGGAAGCCGCGCCGCTTGGCCTCCTTGATGGCCGCCACGGCCTCGTCGAACACCCCTTCCTTCGCCACGGACTCGTCGTGCCGCTCCCGCAGCCCGTCGATGTGCACCGCGAACGCGAAGTACGGCGAGGGCTTGAACTTGTCCATCTTCTTGCGCAGCAGCAGGGCGTTGGTGCAGAGGAAGACGTACTTCCTGCGGGCCACCAACTGCCGCACGATCTCGTCGATCTTCGGGTGCATCAGGGGCTCGCCGCCGGCGATCGACACCATCGGCGCTCCGGACTCCAGGACGGCTCCCACGGCCTGCGCCACCGGCATGCGCTGCTTCAGCACGCCCGCCGGATGCTGGATCTTGCCGCAGCCCTCACACTTCAGATTGCAGGCGTAGAGCGGTTCCAGCTCGACGATCAGCGGGAACTTGTCCCGCTTGCGGAGCTTCTGTTCGGCGAGATACGTCGCCACCTTGATGGACTGGCGGAGCGGCATGGCCATCTGGCTCACCTCCTGGGGAGCAGCAAGGAACGGTGCCATTCGTAGTAAGCGGGAAGGACGGCACGAAGGACGCGGAAGGCTGATATTCCACCGCGTACCGTGCCGATCCGGACCAGTTCATGTTCTGGAGCGTCCACGACCACCCGGACGGCCGCAACCGGGCGTGCGCCCGAGCGCACGGCGCAGTGGAGCGTGACCGCGGATTCCATGTCGACCGCGATCGCGCCGGTCGCGCACAGGTCCGACCGCTCCTGACCCCGTACGACGTGGTCCGATCCGGTGAGCGGGCCGGTGTGGATCGTGCGCCCCGGTACGGCCCTCGCCAGCTCCTCGACCAGCAGTTCGGTGCCCACACAGGGGGTGACGGCGCCGTCGGGGCCCCGGGTCTCCTCGGCGACGACCAGGTCGCCGGGGTGCATGCCCGGGGCGAGTCCGGCGCAGAACCCGGTGGCCAGAACCGCCGCGTCGCGCAGCTCCGGGCCGGCGAGCAGCCGGGCGACGGACCGCTCGGCGGCCCTGGGCCCCATGCCGGTGCGCAGGACGGTGACCGGGCCCCCGGCGCCGCCCCGGTCGCCGCTGCGCAGGGCGAGATGCTCGATGCCGAGCGCACAGGCGATCAGCAGTGGGACCGGGGCGGCGGGCGTGTCCATCAGCGGCCCTGGGCTGTGAGGACGGCCGGTTCGCCGTGGACGTACCGGCCGAGCGCGGTGAGCGGGAAGACCTGGCGGTAGAGGTGGTAGTTGATCGAGAAGTCCCAGGGGAAGCCGGTGCCGGTGAAGTACGGCTCGTCCCAGGAACCGTCCTCCCTCTGGGTCTGGGCCAGCCACTCGACGCCGCGTTCGGTGGACTTGGCGTCCCGCTCCCCCGCCGCCAGCAGCGCGAGCAGCGCCCACGCGGTCTGTGAGGCGGTGGAGGCGCCCTTGCCGCCCCACTCGGCCGGGTCGGGGTAGGACCGCAGGTCCTCGCCCCAGCCGCCGTCGTCGTTCTGCACGGTCTCCAGCCAGGCCACGGCCCGGCGGATCGCCGGGTGCGCGGCGGGCAGCCCGGCGGTCACCAGCGCGGGGACCACCGAGCCCGTGCCGTAGACGTAGTTGACGCCCCAGCGCCCGAACCACGCGCCGCTCGGCTCCTGTTCGGCGAGCAGCCACTCGATGGCGCGCCGGGTGCGCGGGTCGTGGGACAGGCCCTCGACCGCGAGCATCTCCACCACGTGCGCCGTGACGTCGGCGGACGGCGGGTCGATGACCTCGCCGAAGTCGCAGAACGGCAGCCGGTTGGGGAACGGGCTGGTGTTGTCGACGTCGAAGGCACCCCAGGCCCCGTTGCGCGACTGCATGCCGGCGGTCCAGCGCACCCCCCGCCGGACGGCCTTCTCCACGCGCTCCGGGTCGGGGTGGGCCACCCGGCGCAGCGCGAGGACGACCTCGGCGGTGTCGTCGATGTCGGGGTAGTTGTCGTTGTGGAACTCGAAGGCCCAGCCGCCCGGCGGGAGTTGGGGACGCTTCACCGCCCAGTCACCGGGGCGGACGATCTCCTCCCCGAGCATCCAGTCGGCGGCTTTGACGAGTTGGGGGTGGTCGGCGGGCAGGCCCGCGTCGGCGAGCGCGATGGTGGCAAGGCAGGTGTCCCACACCGGCGACTGGCAGGCCTCGATCATCCGGGCCCCGTCCTCACGCCACACGGCGAACCGGTCGAGCGACTCCAGCCCGGCGCGCATCACGGGGTGGTGGAGGTCGTAGCCGAGCAGGTGCAGCGCGATCAGCGAGTACACGGCCGGGGGCTGGATGCCGCCCCAGCAGCCGTCGTTCTCCTGCCGTTCGACGATCCAGCGGGCCGCGCTGTTCATCGCGGCCTTGCGCAGCCGCTTCAGCGCCACCTTGTGATAGCCGTGCAGCAGCTTGTCGAGCCGCTGGAACGCTCCTTCCCAACTGCCCAGTGGATCAAGGGGCCTGGGCGGGTTCGGACGCCCCGGGTCGGTGTGCAGCTCGTCCAGCGGGAACGGCGCGGGCCGCACCGGACGCTTCGCCGAGACCACCGTCAGAGGCACGATCGTCTGCCTCGCCCAGCAGCCGAAGTCGTAGATGTTGAGCGGCATCCACTTCGGGAACCAGATGATCTCCGGCGGCATCTCCGGCAGGTCGTCCCACTTCCACCAGCCGAACAGCGCCAGCCAGATACGGGTGAAGACCCGGGCGGCGGCGATCCCGCCCCGCTCGCGGATCCACGCGGAGGCCCGCGCCATGTGCGGCGCGCCGGGGTCGTCCCCGGCCAGCCGCAGCGCGACGTACGCCTCGACGGTGGCGGAGAGGTCGGGCGGTCCGCCGTGGAAGGTGGCCCAGGTTCCGTCCGGGCGCTGCTCGCCTCTGATGAACAGGGCGGCCGCGCGGGTGGTCTTCTCGTCGCGGATGCCGAGGAACTGACGGAGCAGCAGGTCCTCGGCGTCCATGGTGACGTTGGTCTCCAGGTCGCCCTTCCACCAGCCCTGTGCGTCCTGCCGGGAGAGGAGGAAGTCGGTGGCGCGTCGTACGGCGAGCGCGGCGGCGTCCCGGACCCCTGCCGCCGGCGGGGTGTCGTGGTCGGTGTCGCTGGCCGAGGGGGCTCGGGGCGGCAGTGCCCCGGTGCTTCCGTCGGTCGTCGCTGTCATGGCTTCCCCTTCGTGCAGTGGACGGATCTCTCTGCGGTGGGTCAGCCGTCGGCCGGTGCGTGCCCGGTGACGGGGCACCGGCCGGCGACTACGCGAGGGCTATGCGACCGATGCCGGTCGGCTCCTGGGGGATGGCGATCATCTCTTCCGTACGACGACGAAGTCCGCGAGGGCCGCGAACTCCTCCCGGACCCGCTCGGGCATCCGGATCGAGTCCAGCGCCTCGATGGCGATGCTGTGCTGGCGGCGTGCCTCCTCGACGGCCCACTCGCGGCCGCCCGCCTCCTCGATGAGGGCGGCGCGGGCGGCGAACTCCGCCTCGGAGAAGTTCTCGAAGTCGCTCGCCTTGGCGTCGGCTGCGAGGAGTTCGCCCAGCTGCTCGGAGGCCGGGCCGCCGGCCGCGAGCGCGGCCACGACGGGCAGGGACTTCTTGCGCTGGCGCAGGTCGCTCCAGGTCTGCTTGCCCGTGGACACCGGGTCGCCCCAGATGCCCAGCAGATCGTCCACGGCCTGGAAGGCGAGGCCGAGGTGGTAGCCGTACCTCTCCAGCGTGTCGGCGGTGCGGTCGTCCGCACCGCCGAGGACCGCGCCGATGGAGCAGGCGCAGGCGAGCAGGGCGCCGGTCTTGTTGCCCTCCATCTCCAGGCACTCCTCGACGGTGACCCGCTCGCGGTGCTCGTAGGAGATGTCCTGGGCCTGTCCGTCGATGAGCGCGCGGGTCGCCGTGGTGACGCGGCGGGTGGCGCGGGCCGCCTCGGCGGTGCCCAGTTCGAGGAGGATCTCGTTGGCCAGGACCATCAGGGCGTCACCGACGAGGATGGCCTGCGCGGGGCCGTGCACCTTCCACACGGTGTCGCGGTGGCGGCGCTGCTCGTCGCCGTCCATCAGGTCGTCGTGCAGCAGCGAGAAGTTGTGCACCAGCTCCACGGCCACCGCGCCGGGGATGCCGACCTCGGGCGCGGCGCCGGTGACCTCGGCGGACATGACGGCGAGCGCGGGGCGTACGGCCTTGCCGCCGTCGCCGTCCGCCGGGTTGCCGTGGGCGTCGATCCAGCCGAAGTGGTAGGCGGCGACGGTGTCCATGGGGGGCGCCAGCCGGTCGACGGCCGCCCGCAGCACGGGGGTGGCCAGGGTCCGCCCGCGCTCCAGGAGCGCGGTCACGTCCACCGCGGTCCTCGCGGCGGCCGTCACGGCCGGGGGCACAGTGGGCACAGTCTCTCCAGAGGTCGATGTGTTCGCGGTACCGAGAGTGCGGTCACCGGTCCGGCGCGCCGCGAGCGTCATGCCGCCTCCTCGTGGTCGAGGAGGCGGTTCCGGGGCCGGCCCGGAGCGGCGAGGGCGGCCTCCGCCGCCGCGATGCCGCTGCGAACCGCACTCTCCATGGTCGCGGGCCACCCGGTGGCGGTCCACGCTCCGGCCAGGTACAGGCCGGGGGCCTTGGTGCGGGCGCCGGGCCTGAGCCGTCCGACGCCAGGGGTGGGAGCGAAGGTCGCGGTGCGCTCCCGGGTCACGAAGAAGTCCTTCACCGCGGCGCCGCGCGTGCCGGGCAGCAGCCGTTCCAGCTCGGGCAGATACCGCTCGCGCAGGACGGCGACCGGTGCGTCGATCTCGTTCTGCGCGGCCGACTGCGACAGCGCCAGGTACTGGCCCTCGCGCAGTCCCGAGGCCTCGGTCCGGTCGAAGACCCACTGGACGGGGGAGCCGAGCGCCGCGAAGAACGGCCTGCGGAGCACCGTGCGGTCGTACACCACATGGACGTTGAGGATCGGGGCGGTGCCGATCTCCAGCAGCCGTGCGGGCTCGTCGAGGGCTCCCTCGGGCAGCAGGTCGTACGTCTCGCGCTGGGGCACGGCGAGCACGACGGCGTCCGCGTCGAGCGTCTCGCCGGGCACCTCGACCCGCCAGTTCCCGTTCTCCGTACGGGAGACGGAGGTGGCGCGGGCGCGCAGCACGGTGCGCACGCCCGCCGAGTCGAGCGCCTTGCGGGCCTTCCGGTCGTGCAGCTCGCCGAGCGGCACTCGGGCCCAGCCGATGTCGGCGGCGCCCGGCTCGGACAGCAGGCCCGTCTTGAACACCATCGCGGCGAGCGCGAGGGAGGCGTCACCGGCCACCGCGTTGAGGGTGGCGACCCCGACGAGGTCCCACAGCGCCTCGACGGCCCGCGCCGACTGCCCGTGTGCGGTGAGCCAGCCGCCGAAGTCCTGTTCGTCCAGGGCCGGATCGGCGAGGTCGAGCGCCTTCAGCGCCAGCGCGGCCCGCCCCACCCCGGCGCGCTCGGCGAGCGAGAGATGGGTGTACGTGGCGAGGCTGCGCCCCAGGTGCAGCGGTACGGGCAGCGCGTCGCGGCGCAGTCTGCCGAGCCGCCTGCCCGGCCGTCCCTCGGCGTCGAGAACGGGCACGTCGAGACGATCCTGCACGGGCGCGAGCGCGGCGGCGTCGACGCGGTCGAGGAACCAGCGGTAGGCGGTGCAGCACCGCAGGTACACATGCTGTCCGTTGTCGACGGTCAGGTCGCCGCGCTGGAAGGAGAAGGCGAGTCCACCGAGACGGGGCCGTCCTTCCAGGAGCGTGACCCGCACACCGGCGTCGGCGAGCGAGAGCGCGGCGGTGACGCCCGCGAGCCCGCCGCCGATCACCACGGCCGTGCTCCGGGGCCGGCCCTCACGGTCCGTTCCCCTCGGTTGCCGGGACTGTGTGCCATCGGTCATCGTGCACCCTCCCCTGCGGGTACGCCGGGGTGCCGGAGCGGTTCCCGGCGGACCGTCGCAGTCTGGGACGCCCCACCGGTGCGGAGGGTTGCGTACCACTTTTCGCCGATGGGTTCTCCTTGGACCGGATTGTCCATCAGACGCGCCTCCTGACGGTACGGCGTGACACTTGGCGGGCGTCCAGACCCGAGAGCCCGCGCACGGCGACGTACGCCTTCTCCCGGCCGGGCAGCGAGACTCGCCCGCGCAGCACCGCCTCCGGCTCGCGCTCGATGCGGTCGAGCAGTCGGCGGTAGATGCCGGCCATGGCGGCGACACAGGCGCCGCTGCGGCGGTCGAGCATCGGCAGCAGCCGGTACCCCTCGGCGAACAGGGCGCGGGCCCGGCGCACCTCGAAGTGCACCAGACCCGCGAAGTCGGAGTCCGCGGGTGGCAGCGGCCCGGCGAACCCGGCCGAGCAGCCGAACTTCGCGAGGTCGTCGGAGGGCAGATAGGTTCGTCCGCCCTGCGCGTCCTCACGAACGTCCCTGAGGATGTTGGTCAGTTGGAGGGCGAGGCCGAGGGTGTCGGCGTACTCCGGCGCGCGTTCCGCGCCGCGCGCCCCGGGTTCGGTGCCGAAGACGCCGAGCGAGAGCCTGCCGATGGCTCCCGCGACGCAGCGGCAGTAGACCTTGAGGTCCTCCCAGGTCTCGTAGTGCTCTCCGTGCACGTCCATGAGGACGCCGTCGATGAGTTCGTCGAGGGCGTCGAGCGGGATCGGGAAGGCGGCCGCCGCGTGGGCGAGGGCGACCGCGACGGGGTCCGTGTCGTCCTCGTCGACGGAGCCGCCCCTGACCCGGGTCAGCAGCGCCCTGGTCTCCTCCAGCCTGTCCGCCTTGACCTCGATCGCGAGGGCGCCGTCACCGATGTCGTCGACGCGCCGGGAGAACGCGTACAGCGCGGACATCGCGCGGCGCTTGGGCGTCGGCAGCAGCCTGATGCCGTAGGCGAAGTTGCGGGCCTGCTGTCCGGTGACGGCCTCGCAGTAGCTGTAGGCGGCGAGTACCGGCGCGGACGCGTGTGGTTCCGACTCCACGGTCCGGATCACCCCTCTCCTCGCAGTGTCGCGCCCACCTCGCGCAGCAGCCTGAGCTTGCCGGGCTTGGGCGGGCCGGGAAGTACGTCGAATGCGGCGGCGGCGATCGCGTGGACGGCCGCCCTGCCCCCCGCCACGAACCCCGCGAGGAGCAGCCTCAGCCGGCCGTGGACGCTGCCCACCAGGGGGGCGCCCTCGTCGAGGAGAAGGCGGGCGCGTTCCGCCTCGTACGCGATCAACGCGCGCACCGAGGCGCCCGCGGTGGGCGCGGCGAGGTCCTTCTCCTGGACGTGGAAGCGCTTCATGTCCGCGGCGGGCAGATAGACCCGGTCACGGCCCAGGTCCTCGGCGACGTCCTGGAGGTGTTCGACGATCTGCAGCGCGGTGCAGATCGCGTCCGAGTGCCGGACCCGCTCAGGGGTGCTCGCGCCGGTGACGGCGAGGACCAGGTGGCCGACGGGGTTGGCGGACAGGGCGCAGTAGGCGAGCAGGTCGTCGTAGGTCTCGTACCGCTTGACCAGCTGGTCCTGGCGGTTGGCGGCGATCAGCGCGAGGAACGGTTCGGGGGTGAGACGGTGACGGCGGACGGTGCGCCGCAGCCCGCGCAGCAGGGGGTGGTGGGGGGTGCCGTCGAAGACCTTGCCGAGGTCGGCCTCGAAGGCGTCCAGGAGGAGCAGCCGGTCGTCGGCGTCCTGCGGGGCGAGGCCGAGGAGGCGGGCGTCGGCGCCGCCGGGGGCGAGATCGCCGTCGCCGATGTCGTCGACGAGGCGGGCGAAGCCGTAGACGGCCATGAGGTCGTCGCGCCAGGACCGGGGCAGGAAGAACGGGGCGACGGGAAAGTTCTCGGCCCCGGCCTTGTCGAGGGTGTCGCGCTCCGGGTTCCCGGCGCGCGCCGTCCCGGTTTCGGTCACCGCTCGTCACCCGGCGCGGGAACGGCAGAAGCGTGGTTGCGCTGGGGAGTCTCCGTAGCCATGGCCGTCACATCTCCCGTTCTACACTGCCGACCCAATACGCACTATTTCGGACACGCCGCCCAGTGGGCGGCGTCTGCGGCGGATGCCGGGTGTCGCGCATTATGGACCCACTTGCCGCGATTCGGCACCGGTACAGCTTACGTTGTACAACGCACCATGCTTCGTGGGGGTGTCCTGCACATCACAAGAACGCACCGATTGCCCCCAAGATTCGCATGGGCGGCCGGAGTTGACACTTCCTTGCCGAAGTTGGCGTTTCCTTTGCGAATGCCGCCCCCGGTCTGCCGGACGAGCGCCCCGCCCCGGTCTCCTTTGCAGACGCCGGGCCCCGCCGGAGCAGTTCCGGCGGGGCCCGGGTCGTGCGGGACTACTTGCCCGTGAACTTCTCGTACTCCTTGAGCACCTCGTCGGTCGGGCCGTCCATGCGGAGTTCGCCGCGCTCCAGCCAGAGGACGCGGTCGCAGGTGTCGCGGATGGACTTGTTGTTGTGGCTGACCAGGAAGACCGTGCCGGCCTCCTTGCGCAGCTCGCGGATGCGGGCCTCGGAGCGCTTCTGGAAGGCGCGGTCACCGGTGGCGAGGGCCTCGTCGATCATCAGCACGTCGTGGTCCTTCGCGGCCGCGATGGAGAAGCGCAGGCGGGCCGCCATGCCGGAGGAGTACGTGCGCATCGGCAGGGTGATGAAGTCGCCCTTCTCGTTGATGCCGGAGAAGTCGACGATCCCCTGGTAGCGCTCCTTGATCTGGTCGCGGGACATGCCCATCGCCAGGCCGCCCAATATGACGTTGCGCTCGCCCGTGAGGTCGTTCATCAGGGCTGCGTTCACGCCGAGCAGCGAGGGCTGGCCGTCGGTGTAGACCTTGCCCTTCTCCGCGGGGAGCAGACCGGCGATGGCCCGCAGCAGGGTGGACTTGCCGGAGCCGTTGGAGCCGATCAGGCCGATGGCCTCGCCCCGGTAGGCGACGAAGGAGACGCCCTTCACCGCGTGCACCTTGCGCACGCCGCGTTCCTCGCCGCGCTTGAGGATGCGGCTGAGGGCGGCGGTCGCGCTGCCCTTGCCGGTCTTGGCGCCGTTGACGCGGTAGACGATGTGCAGCTCGTCCGCGATGACGGTGGGGATGAGTGACTCAGCCACGGCCGTACCTCTCCTCCGCCTTCCAGAAGTACACGAAGCCGCCGAGCGCGATCAGCACGGCCCAGCCGAGTGCGACCGCCCACACGTGCGGGGGCAGATTCTCGCGGCCGTAGCCGTCGATCAGCGCGAAGCGCATCAGGTCCATGTAGATCGCCGCCGGGTTCCACTGGAGGACGTCCGCGATCCACTTGGGGTGGCCCTCCAGCATCACCGGGATGGAGAACATGACGCCGGAGGCGTACATCCAGGTCCGCATCACGAACGGCATCAGCTGCGCGAGGTCCGGGGTCTTGGCGCCCATCCGGGCCATGATCAGCGCGAGCCCGGTGTTGAAGAGGAACTGCAGCACCAGCACGGGGAGGATCAGCAGCCAGGACAGGCGCGGGTAACTGCCGAAGCCGACCGCGACGCAGAACAGCACGATCATCGAGAACATCAGCTGCTGGAGCTGCTGGAGCGCGAAGGAGATGGGCAGCGAGGCGCGCGGGAAGTGCAGGGCGCGCACCAGGCCCAGGTTTCCGGAGATCGCGCGGACGCCGGCCATCACCGAACTCTGGGTGAAGGTGAAGACGAACACACCCGTGACCAGGAACGGGATGTACACCTCGCGGGGCATGCCGCGATCGGCACCCAGGATGAGGCCGAAGATCAGGAAGTACACCAGCGCGTTGAGCAGCGGGGTGGCCACCTGCCACAGCTGGCCGAGCTTGGCCTGGCTGTACTGCGCGGTGAGCTTCGCCTGGGAGAAGGCGAGGATGAAGTGGCGCCGCCCCCACATCTGGCGGACGTACTCCACGAGTCCGGGCCGGGCGCCGCTCACGGCGAGCCCGTACTTGGCGGCCAGTTCCGTCGCGGAGAGCCCGTCGTCGGGCGACGGACGGTCGCTCACCACAACCCTGCCGTCATGCGTTGTCTCACTCACAAATGGAAACTTTCGTCCTCAAAGTGCGCAGCCTGGTCGGGCCGAGGCGGAAACCTGGACCGGGTACGGCCGCATGCTCTCAGATTTCGAGCTTGTCAGATGACGGGAGGTCGTCCCAGCCGGGTCAGCCGCCACACCGTACGCCACTTCATGGGCCGACGGGGACCACAGGGGCTCGTCCAGCCCTCCTTGAAGCCGCCGAACCAGGCCTTCAGGGCAGGTCCGGAGGGCTTGCGGAGCAGGGTCAGCAGCAGCCAGACGCCCAGGTAGACCGGGACGAGCGGCGCGGGGAGGTTACGGCGCGCGAGCCAGACGCGGTTGCGCGCGACCATGCGGTGGTAGACCGCGTGCCGGGAGGGCGCGGTCGTGGGGTGGTACAGCACCATGTCGGACCGGTAGTCGATCATCCAGCCCGCGTCGAGGGCCCGCCATGCCAGGTCGGTTTCCTCGTGCGCGTAGAAGAATTCGTCCGGGAGGCCGCCGACTTCGGCGAAGACCTGGGTGCGTACGGCGTTGGCGCCGCCGAGGAAGGTGGTGACCCGGGAGGAACGCATCGGGTCGGCGGCCCGCAGCCGGGGGACATGGCGCCGCTGGGTGCTACCGGTGTCGGGGTCGGCGATGCGGAAGCTGACGATGCCGAGCCTCGGGTCGTCCTCGAATGCCTTGCGGCAGAGTTCGGCGGTGTCGTGGTGCGCGAGCAGACCGTCGTCGTCGAGGAAGAGCAGCACGTCGACGTCCCGGCCGCTGGGGCCGAACGCCTCTATGCCTACGTTGCGGCCGCCGGGGATGCCGAGGTTCTCGGGCAGCTCGACCGTCCGGACGCCCTCGGGGACGTCCGGGACGGGCGAGCCGTTGCCGACGACGACCGCCTCGACCCGGTCGCCCTCCTGCTTGGCGACCGAGTCGAGGAGGGCGCGGAGTTCGTCGGGGCGGTTGCCCATGGTGATGATCACCGCACCGACCTTCATGCCGCCGCTCACTTCAGCCTGCTGGAGACGAGGATCGACACCAGGTGCAGCAGGGTCTGGAGCAGGGCGATGCCGGCCAGGACGGCGACGCCCACCCGGGAGAAGAAGAGGTCGCCCCGGATCTGGTCCACGACCGCGAGCGCGAGGATCAGCAGGGATGCCTCGACGCCGAGGATCAGCCGGTGGAACTTCAGGGCGGCGGCGGCCCTGCGGGCCAGCGCCATGCCGGAGGAGCGCGGCTCGGCGGCCGACTCCTGGACCGGCGGCTTGCCCTGCTGGTGCCGGGCGACCCCCACGAGGTCCGTCTCGGCCTTGATCAGGATGGCGCCGAGCGCGGCCAGGGTGCCGAGGAAGGCCCACAGCCAGTCGATCCGGCCGGTGCCCCACAGGTCGGCCGCGCGCAGCCCGAAGCCGACGAGGACGGCGGCGTCGCACAGGTAGGCGCCGACCCGGTCGACGTAGACGCCGGTCATCGAGTACTGCTTGCGCCAGCGGGCGATCTCGCCGTCGACGCAGTCGAACAGCAGGTACAGCTGGACCATCAGCACACCGAGGACGGCGCCCGGGATGCCCGGCACCAGCAGGGCCGGGGCGGCGAGGACGCCGAAGACGGTCATCAGATAGGTCAGCTGGTTGGGCGTGACCCGGGTGTTCACCAGGTGCCGGTCTATCCGCAGCGAGATCTCGCGCATGTAGAGCCGGCCGGCCCAGTGCTCACCGCTGCGCCGGTCCTTCACACCCGGGGGGTGAACGACCGGGCGCAGCTCAGCTACTGATGGCTTTGGCATAGTCGGCGTAGGCGTCCTTGATCTGGTCGGTGCTCAGTTCGAGGTGTTCCAGGATGGTGTAGCGGCCCGGCCGGGTCTGCGGGGCGAACTCCACGACCTGGACGAACTCGTCGACCGTGAAGCCGATCTCGTCCGGGAGGACGGGCAGTCCGTGGTGGCGCAGCACCTCGGTCATCTGGCCCGCGATCTCGTGGTGGCCGCGCAGGAAGGTGGCGAACGCTCCGCCGAGACCGCACTGTTCGCCGTGCAGGGCGTTCCGCTTGGGGAACGTGAGGTCGAACGCGTGGCTGATCTCGTGGCAGGCGCCCGAGGCGGGGCGGCTGTCGCCGGCCACCGACATGGAGATCCCGCACAGGACGAGGGACTCGGAGAGCGTGGTCAGGAAGTCGTCGTCGCCGACCCCGCCGGGGTGACGCAGCACGGCCTCGGCGGCCTGGCGGGCCATGGCGGCGGCCAGTCCGTCGACCTTCTCGCCGGTCTCCCGGCTGGACAGCTCCCAGTCGGCCACGGCGGAGATCTTGCAGATCACGTCGCCGATGCCGGCCCGCACGAAGCGCACCGGGGCCTCCCGGATGACGTCCAGGTCGATGACGATGCCGATCGGGTTCGGCACACCGTAGGAGCCGCGGCCCGCGTCGTTGTCGAGGGTGGCCACCGGGGAGCACAGTCCGTCGTTGGCGAGGTTGGTGGCGACGGCGACCAGCGGCAGGCCCACCCGGGCGGCCGCGTACTTGGCGCAGTCGATGACCTTGCCGCCGCCGAGCCCGACCACGGCGTCGTAGTGACCGCCCTTCTTGATCGAGTCGGCGAGCCGTACCGCTCCGTCGATGGTGCCGTCGGCGTCGCAGAACCAGTCCGCCTCCGGGAACGCCGGGGCGAACCGGTCGCGCAGCGCCGCGCCGGAGCCGGCGCTGATCGCGAAGGCCAGCCGGCCCGACGGCGCGATGCGCTGGTCCGACAGGATCGTCGCCAGATCATCGAGCGCGCCGGGACGGATGTCCACGACGACCGGCGAGGGGATGAGCCTCGTCAGTACTGGCACGCGATCTCACGTCCCTTGGCGAGGTCGTCGTGGTTGTCGATCTCGACCCACTTGACGTCACCGATGGGCGCGACGTCGATACGGAAGCCGCGGTTCACGAGCTCCTGGTAGCCGTGCTCGTAGAACTGCTGCGGGTCCGTCTCGAAGACCGTCTTCAGGGCGTCGGCCAGCTCGTCGGCGGCCTCGCCCTCGATGAGGGTGACGCCGATGTACTCACCGGTCGCCTCGGCCGGGTCCATCAGCTTGGTGATCTTGGTCATGCCGCCCTCGGGGCCGACGACGACCTTCATCTCCTCGTCGGCGAGGGACTTCACCGTGTCGAGGGCGAGGATGATCTTCTTGCCGTCACCGCGGGCGGCGAGCAGGGTCTTCTCGACGGAGACCGGGTGCACGGTGTCGCCGTTGGCGAGGATCACCGAGTGCTTGATGGCGTCACGGCCGCACCACAGGGAGTAGGCGTTGTTCCACTCCTCGGCCTTGTCGTTGTCGATCAGGGTGATCTTGAGCCCGTACTTGGCCTCCAGCGCCTCGCGGCGCTCGTAGACGGCCTCCTTGCGGTACCCGACGATGATCGCGACCTCGGTCAGGCCGATCTCGGCGAAGTTGCCGAGGGTGAGGTCGAGAACGGTGAGGCTGTCCTCGGCGCCCTCGGGGCCGACCGGCACCAGAGCCTTGGGAAGCGTGTCGGTGTAGGGGCGAAGACGCCGTCCGGCGCCGGCCGCCAGCACGAGGCCGATCATGCGGGTTCTCCTTCATCGTGTACGGCGGGTGCGCCGGTTTTGTGGGCGGTCACCCAGAAGCGGATGCTCTCGAAGAGCACCAGCAGTGCCACGGCCACGGCGAGAGCCGTGAGCGCGACTGTGAAATCTGTGGGCGCGAGCAGCGCGGCCAGGACGGTGACCAGCAGGGTCCTGCCTTCGTGACCGCCGATCGCCCGCACCAGCCACCGCGGCGGCGCGCCGGCGTCGCCGCGGATGCGGTACACCGTGTCGTAGTGATGGTAGGCGACGGCCGCCACCAGCCCGAAAGCCGCGGGAAGGGCGCCGTTCACGTCGGCCTTGGCCGCCAGCAGCAGGACGACGCCGTATTCGGCGGCGCGGAAGAGCGGCGGGATCAGCCAGTCGAGGGGGCCCTTGAGGGAGCGCTCGACGGCCTCCGCCGACAGCCCGGCGTACAGGGCGGCCACGGCGACGACCTGCCAGGAAGCGCCCCAGAGCCAGGCGGCGGTCACCACGGCCGCGGCTGCGAATGCCGCGCTGAGCAGTGCAGTCTTGCGCGGCGGGCCCGGCAGGAGCCGCGCCAGTCCTTCGGCGAGCGGGCCGGTGTCCGCGAGGTCCGCCAGTGCCCGGGCCGCGCGGTCCGTCCGCTGGGCCTTGCGCGTCAGGGAGCGCAGGACGCGGCCCGCCGTCGTGTAGGTCGCGGCGAAGGCGCAGCCGACGAGCAGCGCGTAGAAGGTGATACGGGGTGTGGTGAGGGCCGTGAGGACGGCGATCATGGCCCAGCGCTCGCCGATCGGCAGGACGATCATGCGGCGGACCCAGACCGTCCAGCCGACGCTGTCGAGCTTGCCGGACAGGGCGGCGGTGGGGCTGGTGTTGGCGGTGGCGGCAGGATCCCCGACGTTTGCCTCGTTGAAGGAGAAGTCGACGACGTGGCGGCAGGTCTGCAGGACCATCGCGCCGAGCGCGAGGGCCCATACGTCGTCCCCACCCCGGGCGGCCCCGAGGGCGAGGCCCGCGTAGTAGGCGTACTCCTTGGCTCGGTCGAAGGTGGCGTCGAGCCAGGCGCCGAGCGTCGAGTACTGCAGCGAGTAGCGGGCCAGCTGGCCGTCGGTGCAGTCGAGGACGAAGGAGAAGAGCAGCAGGAGGCCGGCCGCGACGAAGCCGCCGCGGGTGCCGGTGGCCGCGCAGCCCGCCGCGATCAGGGCGGTGATCAGCGAGGCCGTGGTGACCTGGTTCGGGGTCAGGCCCCGGCGGGCGCACCAGCGGGCGATGTAGCGGGAGTACGGGCTGATGCAGTAGGTGGTGAAGAAGCCGTCACGGGACTTCACCGCCGTGCGCAGCCGTACGGCCTCGTCGTCGACGTCGGCGACCGCCCGGCGGGCCTCGTCGCGGGCCTCGGGGTCGGCGGGGACGGCGGCGACCAGGGTGCCGAGCTCGGGCCGGTACAGGGCGACACCCTCGGCGTCGAGGGCGGTGACGATCCGGTCGGCGACGCCGACACTGTCGACGGCGACGGCCGCGGTGCCGCCCTCGGCCGAGTTCTCGCGGGCCAGCGCCCGGGTCAGCGCCTGACGGGCGGCGGGCCGCACGGTCACGGCGCCCGGGAGGGCGGCGGCGTCGAAGCGGGGGTCGGTCAGTCCCAGGCGCAGCGCGTGCACATGGCCGACGAAGCGGGCGTCGACGACCGCGACCCGCTGGTCCGCGGGCACCGTCGCCAGGAGCGTCTCGGCGTCACCGGCGTCGGAGGCGGTCCGCACGTCGAAGCCGAGCGACCGCAGATCGCCCTCCAGCGACGACCCGGGGACCGGCTGACCGGTGAGGATGGCGGTCGACAGACGAACTCACTCCCTGGGTGCCGACGCGACCGCGCCGGACATGTACGTGGTGGGGGCGCCCCGGCCCGCTGCGACCCGGCGGCGTGTCGGCAGAGGTTATCGGATGAAGAGAAGCGGGCGTTCACCGCCCGTTCACGGCCTGATCAGTTCGGCCTGCTCAAGCCGTCGGCCCTCCGCCGCGATCATCATCGTGGATGTGGGGGTTGCGCCACAAACTCCGGTGCGGATATCGGTTGATAGGGGACGAAGGGATGGGTGCGCTCCTCGACGAGCGGCGGCGTTCCGCGCCCCTTCAGAGGCGTGGGGAACTGCGCGACCGGCCACGACGAACGCCGCACGCGCCAATCCCCCACACCCCCTACGGCGAACCGGCACAACACACCCCCCGCATAAGGTGAGCGCATGACATGGCTGATCACAGGCGGGGCGGGCTACATCGGCGCACACGTGGCGAGGGTCATGAGCGGGGCCGGCGAGCAGGTCGTCGCACTGGATGACCTCTCCGCGGGGGTCCGGGGCCGCCTCCCCGAAGACATCCCGTTGATCCACGGCTCCGCCCTCGACGGCGCCCTCCTCAAGCGCGCCCTCACCGAGCATGCCGTGACCGGTGTGGTCCACCTCGCGGCCCGCAAGCAGGTGGGCGAGTCCGTCGCCCAGCCCACCCGCTACTACCAGGAGAACGTCGGCGGACTCGCCACGCTCCTGGAGGCGGTGGCCGCCGCCGGCGTCGAGCGCTTCCTCTTCTCCTCCTCCGCCGCCGTCTACGGCAACCCGGACACGGACCTCATCACGGAGGACACCCCGTGCGCCCCGATGAGCCCGTACGGCGAGACCAAGCTGGCCGGGGAATGGCTGGTCCGGGCGGCGGGGAAGGCGCACGGCATCGCGACCGCGTGTCTGCGCTACTTCAACGTGGCCGGCGCCGCCGAACCCGCCCTGGCCGACACGGGCATCTTCAACGTCGTCCCGATGGTCTTCGACCGCCTCACCCGTGACGAGGCCCCGAGGATCTTCGGCGACGACTACCCCACCCCGGACGGCACCTGTGTCCGGGACTACATCCATGTCGCCGATCTCGCCGAGGCGCACCTCGCGGCGGCCCGCCGTCTCACCGCCGGGGACGTCTCGGGCGACCTGACCGTGAACATCGGCCGGGGCGAGGGCGTTTCGGTCCGCGAACTCGTCGACCTCATCGGCGAGGTGACCGGGGACCGCCGTCCCGCACTCGTCGAACCCCGCCGCCCCGGTGACGCGCCGCGCGCTGTCGCCTCGGCCGAGCGGGCCCGGCGCGAACTCGGCTGGACGGCCCGGCGCGAGGTGCGCGAGATGGTCGAGTCGGCCTGGGCGGGCTGGCGGCTGCACCACGGTCTCTGACCCTCCCCGGTCCCCGCCCCGATCATGGCAACGCTCTGACCTGCGGGTCGTTTCCGCAGGTCAGAGGATATGACAACGGTGTTCAGTGCCGCGTTGCCGGATACCCCCCACCCGTAGTTGACTGTGATCCGGAGCCGAACACACGGACGCAACACGGACGCTTGAGAGAGGCGGATCCATGGGGGCCGGTCACGACCACGGGCACGCGCATCACGCGCCGACCAGCGGTACGGCGGCAGCCGCGTACCGCGGGCGGCTGCGGATCGCGCTGGCGATCACGCTCACCGTCATGGTGGTCGAGATCGTCGGCGGCGTGCTCGCCGATTCGCTGGCGCTCATCGCCGACGCGGCGCACATGGCGACGGACGCGGTGGGCCTCGGCATGGCACTCCTCGCGATCCACTTCGCCAACCGCCCGCCGAGCGGCAACCGCACCTTCGGCTACGCCCGCGCCGAGATACTCGCGGCGCTCGCCAACTGTCTGCTGCTGCTCGGTGTCGGCGGGTATGTGCTGTTCGAGGCGATCCAGCGGTTCATCACGCCGGTCGGGACCCAGGGCGGACTGACCGTCGTCTTCGGCGCGATCGGTCTGGTCGCGAACATGGTCTCGCTGAGCCTGCTGATGCGGGGGCAGAAGGAGAGCCTGAACGTCCGGGGCGCCTTCCTGGAGGTGGCAGCGGACGCGCTCGGTTCCCTGGCGGTGATCGTCTCCGCAGCGGTCATCCTGCTCACCGGCTGGCAGGCCGCCGACCCGATCGCCTCGCTCGTCATCGGTGTGATGATCGTCCCGCGTACGGTGAAGCTGCTGCGCGAGACCCTCGACGTGCTGTTGGAGGCGGCGCCGAAGAACGTCGACATGGCCGAGGTACGGGCCCACATACTGGCCCTGCCCGGTGTGGAGGACGTCCACGATCTGCACGCCTGGACCATCACCTCCGGCATGCCCGTGCTCTCCGCCCATGTCGTGGTGAGCTCCGACACCCTGGACTCCATCGGCCACGAGAAGATGCTGCACGACCTCCAGGGCTGCATCGGCGACCACTTCGACGTCGAGCACTGCACCTTCCAGCTGGAGCCGGGCGGCCACGCGGAGCACGAGGCGAAACTGTGTCACTGACCACCGGCTGGGCCACGCGGCCGGAGACGGCCGCCGACCGCGCGGGGGTGTACGGCGTCAACGCCGCCGCCTTCGAGACCGACGCGGAGGCCAGGCTGGTCGACGCGCTGCGCGAGGACCCCGGCGCCTGGCTGCCGGACCTGTCGTACGTCGCCGAGGCCCCGGACGGCACGCTCGCGGCGTACGCGCTGATCACCCGGTGCCATGTCGACGAGGTGCCCGCGCTGGCGCTGGCCCCCGTCGCGGTCCTGCCGGACCACCAGCGGCAGGGGGCGGGCGCGGCCGTCGTACGCGCGGTGCTGGAGGCGGCACGCGCGCGTGGGGAGCGGCTCGTCCTCGTCCTGGGGCATCCCGGGTACTACCCGCGCTTCGGCTTCGTCCGTGCGTCCGAGTACGGCATCCGGCCGGGATTCGAGGTGCCGGACGAGGCGATGATGGCGCTGGTCCTCGACGGTTCCGCCCCGGCCCCATCCGGCACCATCCGGTATCCGGCGGCTTTCGGGGTCTGATCCACGGGCCCAGGTGTCTTCGGCGGGGGTCTGAGGGTAGGACATGCGGGTCGACCGCGAAGTGCCGGGAGCGCCGGTTTGTTGCGGCAGACTTGAAGCTCGAAGAACGAGGCGAAGGATGGGCATGCCGATCACACCTGCCACCGCGATGCACAGTCCCGAGAGCGGCACCACGGAAGCGATCCTGCTGGAGCTGGTCGACGAGGACGGCACCACGATCGGCACCGCGGAGAAGCTGGCCGCTCATCAGCCGCCCGGTCAACTGCACCGGGCGTTCTCCGTCTTCCTCTTCGACGAGCGGGGCCGGCTGCTGCTGCAGCAGCGGGCCCTCGGCAAGTACCACTCCCCCGGCGTCTGGTCGAACACCTGCTGCGGCCACCCCTACCCGGGTGAGTCCCCGTTCGCGGCGGCCGCCCGGCGGACGCACGAGGAGCTGGGGGTCTCCCCGGCGCTGCTCGGCGAGGCGGGCACGGTCCGCTACAACCACCCGGACCCGGAGTCGGGCCTGGTGGAGCAGGAGTTCAACCACCTGTTCGTCGGGCTGCTCCAGGCTCCGCTCCGACCGGACCCGGAGGAGGTCGGGGACACCGCGTTCGTCACCCCGGCCGAGCTCGCGGAGCGGCATGCCAAGGACCCCTTCTCGGCCTGGTTCATGACGGTCCTGGACGCGGCGCGGCCGGCGGTCAGGGAGCTGACGGGGCCGGCCGCGGGCTGGTGACCGCGGGCTCCGGCCCTCACCCCTGGATCAGATGTGCGGGTTCGAGCGGCAGGGCGACCCAGACCACCTTGCCGCCGCTCGCGGTGTGCTCCACGTCGCAGACGCCGCCCGCCTCCAGCGTGATCTCCCGCACCAGGAGCAGACCACGGCCGCCGAGCCGGCCGTGGTCGGTCTCCAGGGCGGTCGGGCGGTAGGGGTGGTTGTCCTCCACCGAGACCCGCACCCACTGGGCTCCGACGGCGACCTCGACGGCGAGCGTGGGCGACAGGAGCGCCGCGTGTTTCACGGCGTTCGTCACCAGCTCGGAGACGATCAGCAGGAGCCCCTGGACGAGGTCGTCCGAGATCGGCACGCCCTGGCGGGCGAGCAGTTCTCGGACGGCGCGCCGCGCCTGCGGCACCGAGGCGTCGACGGCGGCAGCGGTGAACCGCCAGACCCCTTCGTAAGGCAGTGGCGCCGGCGGCCTCGGGTCGTCGGGTCCGTGCCCGCCGCCGTCAGGGCGTGGGTCGCTCCCGCGCCCTTGGTCGTCCATGGTCAGGTCGCCACCCTTGCGCTCGATTGTCACCACATGTCGAGTGTTGGTAACTCGACGCCACGCACGGAGAACTGAACAGAAGTCAGCGTGTATCGGCGACTTTCAGATCATTTGCGAGCGAGTTAGTCGGTGGCATGACAGCGGATTTTCGAGCTGTGTCGTTTTTGGAACTATTCGGGTTGTACGGGTTCGAAGCCGGTCGCGAAGCCGGGCTCGACGCCGGTGGCTAGCATCCGGGGCATGGAGCCTCAGCTGCTGGACACCGTCGCCGACGGGATCGCGACCGTCGTCATCCACCACCCCGCCAAGCGCAACGCCATGACGGCCGGGATGTGGCGGGCGCTGCCGCCGCTGCTCGACCGGCTGGCCGCCGACCCGGAGGTCCGGGCACTGGTGCTCACCGGGGAGGGCGGGACGTTCTGCGCGGGGGCCGACATCTCCACGCTGCGGGGGTCCCCGGACGAGGCCCAGAGGCTGGCGGGCCTCGCCGAGGAGGCCCTCGCCGCCTTCCCGAAGCCGACCCTCGCGGCGATCCGGGGGCACTGCGTGGGCGGCGGGGCCCAGTTGGCGGCGGCCTGCGATCTGCGGTTCGCGCAGGAGGGAGCGCTGTTCGGGATCACCCCGGCGAAGCTGGGGCTCGTCTATCCCGCCTCCTCCACCCGGAGGCTGGTGGCGCTGGTCGGGCCGAGCACGGCCAAGTACCTGCTGTTCTCGGGCGAGTTGATCGACGCGGAGCGGGCGCTGCGCACGGGCTTGGTGGACGAGGTGCTCCGTGAAGGTGAACTCGCCGACCGGGTCGAGCAGTTCACCCGGGTCCTGGTCTCGCGCTCGCGGCTGACGCAGGCGGCGGCCAAGGAGTTCGCGAACGGCCGCACCGACCGCGACGCCCACTGGGCCGAACAGGCACGCGGCAGCGGCGACGCCGCGGAGGGTGTCGCCGCGTTCCTGGAGCGCAGACCGCCCCGCTTCACCTGGTCGGTGTGAGGGCCGCCGCGACGGCGGTCACATCAGGGCGAAGCGGCTGTTGGTCCGGAACTCCTCCACCAGGTGCGCCGGCGCCTTGTGCGGGGCACCGGCGTCGTAGGGCGGCTGCGGGTCGTACTCGATCATCAGCTGGACGGCCTGGGCGTGCTCGTCGCCCGCGATCCGGCCGACCAGGGTCAGGCCCATGTCGATGCCGGAGGACACCCCGGCCGCGGTGACGTACTTGCCGTCGATGACGACCCGCTCCCCCGTCGGCTCGGCGCCGTACTGCTTCAGGAAGTCCAGCGCCAGCCAGTGCGAGGTGGCCCGGCGGCCTTCGAGGAGCCCGGCGCCGGCCAGGAGCAGGGACCCGGTGCACACGGAGGTCGTCCAGGTGCTCGTACGGTCGGCCGTGCGCAGCCAGTCGAAGAGGGCCTCGTTCTCCATCTGCGCGAACTGGCCGGGGCCGCCCGGCACCACGACGACGTCCGGACTCGGGACCTCGGCGAGCGACCTGTCGGCGGTGAGCGCGAGGGCGCCGGTGTCGGAGCGGACGGGGCCCGTCTCCTCGGCGACGAAGACGAGTTCGGCGTCGGGCAGACGGCCGAGGGTCTCGTAGGGCCCTACGGCGTCGAGGGCGGTGAAGCGGTCGAAGAGGACGATGGCGATCTGCATCGGGTTTCCTTTCAGCGGGTGGGGTCGGTGGCGGTGGCCGGGCGGAAGCGGCGGCGGTACTCCGCCGGGGAGGTGGCGAGGGCCTTCACGAAGGCGCGGCGCATGGCCTCGGCGGTGCCGTAGCCACAGGTGCGGGAGATCTCCTCCACTCCGTCGGAGGTGTCCTCCAGGAGGCGGCGGGCGTGTTCGAGGCGGACACGGTCGACGTACCGGCCCGGGGTCGTGCCCGTCTCGGTCCGGAAGGCGCGGGCGAAGTGGCGGGGCGAGAGCCGGGCACGGGCGGCCAGCTGTTCGACGCTCAGGTCGTCGCCGGGGTGCTCGGTGATCCACCGCTGGACCTCGCGGAGCGGTTCCCGCTGCGCGGTCTGGGCGGCGAGCTGGGCACTGAACTGGGCCTGGTTCCCCGGGCGGCGCAGGAAGACCACGAGATGGCGGGCGATGACGAGGGCGGCCTCGCGGCCGATGTCCTCCTCGACGAGCGCGAGGGCGAGGTCGATGCCGGAGGTGACACCGGCGGAGGTGGCGATGTGCCCGTCGCGGACGTAGATGGGGTCCGGGTCGACCTCGACCGCCGGGTGGTGGCGGGCGAGGGTGTCGCAGTACGCCCAGTGGGTGGTTGCCCGGCGGCCGTCCAGGAAGCCGGCCTCGGCGAGGAGGATGGCGCCGGTGCAGACCGAGACCAGGCGCTCCGCGCGCGGACCGTGCTCGCGCAGCCAGTCCACGATCTCGGGAGCCGGGCTCCGGGTGCCCTGGCCGCCCGGGACGAGCAGGGTGTGCGGAGCGGCGGGGGCGGCGGCGAGGCTGTGGTCCGGGACGAGGGTGAGGCCGCTGGAGGTGCGCACGGGTGTGCCCTCCAGGGAGGCCGTGCTGATGCGGTAGGTCCCCGGTGTGTGCTGTTCCGCGCCGGCGAAGACCTCCAGCGGGCCCGTGACGTCGAGGCTCTGCACGCCGTCGAAGAGGACGACCAGGACTGTTCGCATGCCTTCGATTCTTGGGCGGCCGGACCATGACCGCAATGACGAGCACCCCACCTTTCCTGCCATCGGGGGTGGACGGGCGGGACCGCCCCGCACTCACGTACCAACCAGTCGGTAACCTGCCGCCATGACCTCTTCCCTGCCGGAGCGCGCCGGGCGGCGCTGCCACAGCCTCCTCAATCCGTTCCACTCCGCGCACTACTTCTCGCCGGACCTCGGGCGGGAGCTGGCCGCCGTGGGGGTCGAGGACCCGCGGGCGGCGTACTTCGCCGTCCGGGCCGCCGCCCTCGGCCGCGTCGGAGCGGGCGTCGTGACGGCGACGTTCTTCAACTTCCGTCACGAGCTGGTGGCGGAACACGTGCCCGCCGTGTGGGAGACGGCGTCGCCGTCCGCGGTGCTGGCGGCGCGTGAGCGCGCCGTCGACGCCACGCTGCGCCGGCTGCTCGGCGAGGAGCTGCTCGCCTCCGCGGAGGTCGCCGAGGCGGCGGAGCTGGCGCTGCGCGCCACCGAGGCGTGTGTGCGGACCGCACGCCCCCTGTACGCCGCGCACGCCGACCTGCCCGTACCCGAGCGCCCTCACCTCGCGCTCTGGCACGCGACCACCCTGCTGCGCGAGCACCGGGGCGACGGACATCTCGCGGTGCTCCTCGACGCCGGTCTCGACCCGGTCGAGGCGCTGGCCAGCCACACCGCGACCGGGAAGGGCATGTCCCCGAAGTGGGCCGTCGCCACGCGCGGCTGGACGCGGGACGACTGGGACGCCGCGAACGCCCGGCTGCGCGAGCGCGGGCTGCTCGACGCCGACGGCGGACTGACGGAGGCGGGCGTGGCGCTCCGCAGGGACATCGAGGACGCGACCGACCGCCTGGACCTGGCCCCCTACGGGCATCTGGGCGCGGCCGGGGTGGAGCGGCTCACCGAGCTGATGACCGGCCTGGTGACGACGATGCTCGGCGCGGGGGCGTTCCCGGCGGGGATGATCGGCAAGGGCTGAGCACGCGGCGCGCAGGCATGAACGGCGCCAGGCGCGGTACTCGATCGTTCCTGGCCCAGTCAGCCGGGAGACGAAAGGGGAAGTACGTGTTCCGTGCGATCGCAGACGTGTTGCGGCAGATCGGTGGGGCCATCGCGACGGTGGTCACGCTGCCGTTCCGGGCCGTGGCCCGGCTCTTCGGGGGCGCGTCGAGCTCGACGCGCCGCACCGGGCGGGCCCGCCGGGCCTGAGGACGGCCAGGCCGTACAGACCTGGGAGCCGGACGCGGGATCGCGTCCGGCTCCTCCGCTGTCCGGCTCCCCCGCTGCGGGACTACTCCGCTGTGGGCTCCCCAGCTGTCCCGGACCCGCGCGTTTCCCTCCCTGAGCCCCCGCTGTCCGTGCCACCTGCCACAATTGCCGCGCAACCTCAGTGGAGAAGGCGGTACGGGAACGTGACGACACCCGGGTCCATCGAAGTACGGTCCATCGAAGGCAGGATCGCCGAGGAGCTCGGCGTACGGGAGCGGCAGGTCAAGGCCGCGGTGGAGCTGCTCGACGGGGGTTCGACCGTGCCCTTCGTCGCCCGCTACCGCAAGGAAGCGACCGAGATGCTCGACGACGCGCAGCTGCGCACGATCGAGGAGCGGCTGCGCTATCTGCGGGAGCTGGAGGAGCGCCGGAGCGCGATCCTCGACTCCGTGCGCGAGCAGGGCAAGTTGACGCCCGAGGTCGAGGCGCAGATCCGCGCCGCCGAGACCAAGGCCCGTCTGGAGGACATCTACCTCCCCTTCAAGCCGAAGCGGCGCACCAAGGCGCAGATCGCCCGCGAGGCCGGTCTCGAACCGCTGGCCGAGGGCCTGCTCGAAGACCCGACCGTCGAGCCGCTGGCCGCCGCCGCGGCGTTCGTGGACGCCGAGAAGGGTGTGGCCGACCCGCAGGCCGCCCTGGACGGCGCGCGGGCGATCCTCACCGAGCGGTTCTCCGAGGACGCCGACCTGATCGGCGAGCTGCGCGAGCGCATGTGGGTACGGGGGCGGCTCACCGCCAAGGTGAAGGACGGCAAGGAGGACGCGGGCGCCAAGTTCGCCGACTACTTCGACTTCTCCGAGCCGTTCACCGAGCTGCCCTCCCACCGCATCCTGGCGATGCTGCGCGGCGAGAAGGAGGACGTCCTCGATCTCGTCCTGGAGCCGGAGGAGCCCTCCGAGCAGCCCGGCCCCTCCTCCTACGAGGGGATCGTCGCGCATCGCTTCCAGATCGCCGACCGGGGCCGGCCCGCCGACAAGTGGCTCACGGACACGGTCCGCTGGGCCTGGCGGACGCGCATCCTCGTCCACCTCGGCATCGACCTCAGGCTGCGGCTGCGGACGGCCGCCGAGGACGAGGCGGTGAACGTGTTCGCGGCGAACCTGCGCGACCTGCTCCTCGCCGCCCCGGCCGGGACGCGCGCGACGCTGGGCCTGGACCCCGGCTTCCGTACGGGTGTGAAGGTCGCCGTGGTGGACGCCACCGGCAAGGTCGTCGCCACCGACGTCATCTATCCGCACGTCCCGGCCAACAAGTGGGACGAGGCCATCGCCAAGCTGGCGCGTCTGGCCAAGGAGCACGCGGTCGAGCTGGTCGCGATCGGCAACGGCACGGCGTCCCGGGAGACCGACAAGCTCGCCGGTGAACTGATCACCAAACACCCGGAGTTGAAGCTCACCAAGGTGATGGTGTCCGAGGCGGGCGCCTCCGTGTACTCGGCGTCGGCGTTCGCCTCGCAGGAGCTGCCCGGGATGGACGTCTCCCTGCGGGGCGCCGTGTCGATCGCGCGGCGGCTGCAGGACCCGCTGGCCGAGCTGGTCAAGATCGACCCCAAGTCGATCGGTGTCGGGCAGTACCAGCACGACCTGTCCGAGGTGAAGCTCTCTCGTTCCCTGGACGCGGTGGTCGAGGATTGTGTGAACGGCGTGGGCGTGGACGTGAACACCGCCTCCGCGCCGTTGCTGGCCCGGGTCTCCGGCATCTCCTCCGGGCTCGCCGAGAACATCGTGGCCCACCGCGACGCCAACGGCCCCTTCATCTCGCGTTCCGAGCTCAAGGGCGTGGCACGGCTCGGCCCCAAGGCGTACGAGCAGTGCGCGGGCTTCCTGCGGATCCGGGGCGGCTCGGACCCGCTGGACGCGTCCAGCGTGCACCCGGAGGCGTACCCCGTGGTCCGGCGGATGGTGAAGAGCTCCGGGCAGGAGGTGGCGGCGCTCATCGGCAACACGGGGGTCCTGCGGTCGCTGAGGCCGGCGGACTTCGTGGACGAGACCTTCGGTCTGCCGACCGTGTCGGACATCCTCAAGGAGTTGGAGAAGCCGGGGCGGGATCCTCGGCCCGCCTTCAAGACCGCCACCTTCAAGGAAGGCGTCGAGAAGATCTCCGACCTGGAGGCCGGAATGGTCCTCGAAGGGGTCGTGACGAACGTCGCGGCGTTCGGGGCGTTCATCGACATCGGCGTCCACCAGGACGGGCTGGCGCATGTCTCCGCGCTGTCCCGGACGTTCGTGAAGGACCCGCGCGATGTGGTCAAGCCCGGGGACATCGTGAAGGTGAAGGTGCTCGACGTCGATGTTCCGCGCAAGCGGATCTCGTTGACGCTGCGGTTGGACGACGAGGCGGCGCCGAAGGGTTCGGCCGGGCAGTCCGGTGGGGGTGCTCGGCAGCAGCGGGGTGGCCGTGGGGGGCAGCCGCCTCGGCAGCAGGGGCGTGGGGGTGGGGGCCGGCAGGGGGGTGCGGCGCCGCCGCCTGCCAACAGTGCGATGGCTGACGCTTTGCGGCGGGCAGGGTTGGTGGACAAGAAGCGGGGCTGAGGTGTCGGTGGGGGTTTTCCCGCCCCCGCCTCCCCTACCCGTCCCGTCCTCACGGGGCGGTGCCCCTTTGACCCCCGGGCGTCCGTCCGGTGGGGGCTGGTCGCGCAGTTCTCCGCGCCCCTGAAGGGGCGCGGAGACTGACTGCGCCAGAAGCCCCCTCAGTGCTCCCTGACCTTGCCCGCCTCCACCTCGAAGCGCCTGGTCACCCTTACCGCCTCCAGCATGCGACGGTCGTGTGTCACCAGGAGCAGCGTGCCCTCGTAGGAGTCCAGGGCCCCCTCCAGTTGCTCGATGGCCGGGAGGTCCAGGTGGTTCGTGGGCTCGTCGAGGATCAGGAGGTTGACTCCTCGGCCCTGGAGCAGGGCCAGGGCCGCACGGGTGCGTTCGCCCGGGGAGAGGGTGATCGCCGGGCGTAGGACGTGGTGGGACTTCAGGCCGAACTTGGCCAGCAGGGTGCGCACTTCGGCCGGCTCGGTGTCGGGGACCGCCGCGCAGAAGGCGTCGAGGAGGGACTCGGGGCCGTGGAAGAGGGCACGGGCCTGGTCGACCTCGCCGACCAGGACCCCGGAGCCCAGGGCGGCGTGGCCCGAGTCCAGGGGGACCCGGCCGAGGAGCGCCCCGAGGAGCGTCGACTTGCCCGCGCCGTTCGCACCGGTGATGGCGACGCGGTCCGCCCAGTCGATCTGCAGGGAGACCGGTCCGAAGGCGAAGTCGCCGCGCCGCACCTCCGCGTCGCGCATCGTGGCGACCACGGCGCCGGAGCGCGGGCCCGCCGCGATCTCCATGCGCAGCTCCCACTCCTTGCGCGGCTCCTCCACCACATCGAGCCGTTCGATCATGCGCTGGGTCTGCCGGGCCTTCGCGGCCTGCTTCTCGCTCGCCTCGCTGCGGAACTTGCGGCCGATCTTGTCGTTGTCGTTGCTCGCCTTGCGCCGCGCGTTCTTGACGCCCTTGTCCATCCACGAGCGCTGCATCTGGGCCCGGTCCTGGAGGGCGGACTTCTTGTCGGCGTACTCCTCGTAGTCGTCGCGGGCGTGCCGGCGGGCCGTCTCGCGCTCCTCCAGGTAGGCCTCGTATCCGCCGCCGTAGAGGTTGATCCGGTTCTGGGCGAGGTCGAGTTCGAGGACCTTGGTGACCGTGCGGGTGAGGAACTCGCGGTCGTGGCTGACGACGACCGTGCCCGCGCGCAGGCCGGAGACGAAGCGTTCGAGTCGTTCCAGGCCGTCCAGGTCGAGGTCGTTGGTGGGCTCGTCGAGGAGGAAGACGTCGTAGCGGGAGAGGAGGAGGGAGGCCAGGCCGGCGCGGGCGGCCTGGCCGCCGGAGAGGCCGGTCATGGGCTGGTCCAGGTCCACGCCGAGCCCCAGGGTGTCGGCGACCTCCTCCGCCCGCTCGTCGAGGTCGGCGCCGCCCAGGTCGAGCCAGCGCTCCAGGCTCACCGAGTAGGCGTCGTCGGCGCCCGGCGCGCCCTCCACCAGCGCCTGCGTGGCCTCGTCCATCACTCGCTGGGCCTCGGCCACCCCCGTGCGCCGGGCCAGGAACTCCCGTACGGTCTCGCCCTCCCGCCGCTCCGGTTCCTGCGGCAGGTGTCCCACGGTCGCCGAGGGCGGGGACAGCCGCAGCTCGCCCTCCTCCGGCGGGAGCAGGCCGGCGAGCAGGCGCAGCAGCGTGGACTTGCCGGCGCCGTTGGCTCCGACCAGACCGATCACGTCGCCGGGGGCGACGACGAGGTCCAGCCCGGAGAAGAGCGAGCGGTCGCCATGTCCGGCGGCGAGGTTCTTGACGACGAGGGTGGCGGTCACAGGGGGTGATTTTACGGCCCCTGTGACCTCGGGGTCCTGCCCCGGGCCCCGTTCGCGCTGTTCCCCGCGCCTCTACCGGGCCATCGGTTCCACCAGCACCGTCCCGGAGGTGCGGGCCACGATGAACGATTCTCCCTTCGCCGCCTTCGGGTCCAGACCGATGCGGTGCCGGCCCGCCGGGAGGATGCCGTCGAAGAAACGGTAGGTGTGGGGTCGGTAGAGACGGTCGAGGCGGTAGGCGGTGAGCTCCACCCGGCAGGTGGAGGTGATCTCGATGCCGGCCTGCCCGTCGGCGGCGACGAGACGGGTGAGGCGGCGCTGTTCGGCCGGGCTGCGGTCGAGGGCGTGTTCGATCTGGGCGACGAGGAGCGGGATGATCGGGGCGAGTCCGTCGACGTACGCGACCTGGACCCCCGCGCGGTCGAAGGCCAGCCGCACGGCGTCGCGGTCCGCCTTGCCGACGGCCCTGCCGAAGGCCACGGCGCCGTAGGCGCGCAGCTCCTCCGGGGGTACGCCGGTGGCGTCCTGCGCTATGTCGGCGCCGATGCCGATGGCGCGCAGGGCGGCGGCCAGTCTGGCGAGCACGGCGACGCGGGCGCCGATGAGGAGGACCCGGCGGGCCGACGGCTCGGGGCCCGACTCGCACAGCAGCGACCGCAGGGCGTCGCGGTACTCGGCGCCCTGGAAGCGGAAGGGGCCGATGCCGGTGTAGCCGTTGAGTCTGAGGTCGGCCTCCTCCTCCGTCTGCCAGGCGAAGTCCCGCCACACGAAGTCGTCGCCGTCCCGCTCTATGACCGCGGTCACCGCTCCGCAGGCGAGGTCGGCGCATTCGGGGCAGCCGTAGATGACGTAACGGCCGCTTCTCAGGGGTGCCTCGGCCTCCAGGAGCAGACTGCGCACCTGGGCGGTGAAGATCGAGGGCGGGACGTCGGAGGCGAGGGGGGAGACGGCGTCGAGGTCGGAGAGCTGGAACAGCAGCGGGCGTCCGTCGACGATGAAGTCCACGAAATCCCGGTGCACTTGGTAATCACCGTTGGCGAGGACGCCACCGGCTCGCATCGCCGGTGCCAGGCCGAAGGTCGCGTACTCGGCAGACATGATGCGAGTATCCCCACAAAGGCAGACTTGTGAGCACGGCATGACATATTCCGTTAACGTCCCCGGGTGACCAATGAATCGAACAGTGATGTGATCGTGGTCGGTGGCGGCGTCGTCGGTCTCACGACGGCCGTCGTGCTGGCGGAGAGCGGCAGTCGGGTCCGCGTGTGGGCACGGGAGCCCGGGGAGCGCGCGACGTCCGGCGTCGCGGGTGGGCTGTGGTGGCCCTACCGGATCGAGCCGGAGGAACTGGTCGGCGCGTGGGCGCTCGACACCCTCGACGTGTACGAGGGGCTGGCGGCCCGGCCGGACGAGACGGGCGTACGCATGGTCGAAGGCGTACACGGTGGGACCACGCTGGACGGGCTCGGCGCATGGGCCTCGCGGGTGGCCGGGCTGCGGGTGGCGACGGCCGGGGAGTACGGGGGTGTCGGGCTGTGGGCGCGGCTGCCGGTGGTCGACATGCCGGTCCATCTGCGGTGGCTGCGCGAGCGGTTCGTCGCGGCGGGCGGTGTCGTGGAGGAGCGCACGGTGACCGACCTCGCGGCGCTCGACGCGCCCGTGGTCGTCAACTGCACGGGGATCGGCGCGCGGGAGCTGGTGCCGGACCTCTCCGTGCGGCCGGTGCGGGGGCAGTTGGTCGTCGTGGAGAACCCGGGGATCACCACCTGGCTCACCTCGGTGGACCACTCCGGTTCCGAGAGCACGTACTTCATCCCGCAGCCGGGCGGTCTGATCCTGGGCGGTACGGCGGAGGAGGACGCCTGGTCCCTCACGCCGGACCCGGTGATCGCGGAGGCGATCGTGAAGCGGTGTGCGGCAGTTCGGCCCGAGATCGCCGGGGCGCTGATCGTCGAGCACCGGGTAGGGCTGCGGCCCTCCCGGCCGGCGGTCCGCCTGGAGCGGGAACTCCTGCCGGGCGGGAGGGTGTTGGTGCACAACTACGGGCACGGCGGGGCGGGGGTGACGGTGGCCTGGGGCTGCGCGCGGGTCGCTGCGCGGCTGGCCACGGGTTGAGCGGGTGTCGGGAAAGAGGGGTCGTCGGTCGGGTGCCGGTCGTGGGGGGCTGTCACGCAGTTCCCCGCGCCCCTGACAGGGCGCGGGGCGCCTGCCCCGGCGGGTGTCTACTCCGCGCGATGGCCGATCGGGTCCCCCTCGGTCTCCGTGCCCTGGCCCGGACCGACCCTGATCTCGAACTCGCCGTCATAGCGCTTGTGGCCCTCGATGACGGCCAGTTCGACCGCTTCGGAGGCCATCTCCTCGCGCACCATCACGGGGTCCCGCCGCAGGTCGCGCATCATCGCGACGCACATGCCGATCATCACCAGGACGAACGGCGCGGCGGCCAGGATCGTGAGGTTCTGCAGGCCGGTCAGGGCGTCTCCCTGGCCGCTGCCCACGAGGAGCATGATCGCGGCGACGGCCCCGGTGACCATGCCCCAGAAGACGACGACGAAGCGGCCGGGTTCGAGCGCGCCACGCTGCGAGAGTGTGCCCATGACGATGGAGGCGGCGTCGGCGCCGGAGACGAAGAAGATGCCGACGAGGATCATCACGAGCAGGCTGGAGACCGTGGCCAGGGGGAACTCGTGCAGGACGGCGAAGAGTTGGCCCTCGGGCGTGGCCTCCTCACCGAGCCGGCCCTGTCCCTGAAGGTGCATCGCCGTGCCGCCGAAGACCGCGAACCAGACGAGGCTGACCGTGCTGGGCACGAGGATGACACCGCCGATGAACTGACGGATGGTGCGGCCGCGGCTGATGCGGGCGATGAACATGCCGACGAAGGGCGTCCAGGAGATCCACCACGCCCAGTAGAAGACGGTCCAGCTGCCGAGCCAGTCGGCCACACCCTCGCCGCCGGACGCCTCGGTGCGGCCCGCGAGCTGGGGCAGGTCGCCGAGGTAGGAGAAGATCGAGGTCGGCAGGAGGTCGAGGACCAGGATGGTGGGTCCGGCGACGAAGACGAAGACCGCCAGCAGCAGGGCCAGCACCATGTTGGTGTTGGACAGCCACTGGATGCCCTTCTCCACCCCGCTGACGGCGGAGGCCACGAAGGCCAGGGTCAGGACGGCGATGATCGCGACGAGCAGGCCGGTGCCGGCCTTGTCCATCCAGTCCAGTTCACGGAAGCCCGAGCCGATCTGGAGGGCGCCGAGGCCCAGGGAAGCCGCCGACCCGAAGATCGTGGCGATGATCGCCAGGATGTCGATGGCCCGGCCGACGCCGCCGCCCGCGTGCTTCTCGCCGATCAGCGGGGTGAAGACGGCGCTGATGGTCTGGCGGCGCTGCTTGCGGAAGGTGCTGTAGGCGATGCCGAGGCCGACCACCGCGTAGATCGCCCAGGGGTGCAGCGTCCAGTGGAACAGGGTGGTCGCCATCGCCGTTTCCATGCGTTCGCCGGAGCCCTGGGGGCCGGTGCCCGGCGGGGGCGAGGTGTAGTGGGCGAGGGGCTCGCTGACGCCGTAGAACATCAGGCCGATGCCCATGCCGGCGCTGAACATCATGGCGACCCAGGAGACCGTGCGGAACTCGGGTTTCTCGCCCTCGACGCCGAGGTGGATACGGCCGTAGCGGCTGACCGCGAGCCACAGGGCGAAGACGACGAAGCAGGAGGCGGCCAGCATGAACGCCCAGCCACCGTTGTGGATGAGGCCGTTCAGCATCTTGCCGGAGACGGTTTCGAGCGCGTCGGTCCAGATGGCGCCCCAGAGCACGAAGGCCAGGGTGAGCGCCGCCGTCACACCGAACACTACGCGGTCCGTCCGGGGCCGCCCGCCGCCGGGGAGACCCGCCTCCGAGCCTGGAAGCGCGCCTCCCCCGTGGTGGGCGGTGCGATGATCGTGTGTCACAGGTGGAACCTTTCCGCGAATGGCTGGAACTGACCCTCTCCTGCCCAGGAACCAGTACCACATGTGACCTCGATGCTTTCTCGTTCAACAGTCGGTGTCGGGCACCCCTTCCGTCAGGCGGTACGGGGCCCGCGCGTCGAACAGCAGCGGGACCAGCGCGCGCAGCTGCTGGCGCAGCGGTACGAGGACGCCGTCACCGTCGGTTTCCGGCCGTACGCGGACGCCGTGCAGCGCCAGCTCGTCGGCGAACTCCTCGTACTGCTGTGGGGTGAGCCGGTAGCCGCAGGGCGGGTCCTGGATCACCTCGGCGGGTTCGGCGGGGTCGTTGTCGGCGCCGCCGACATAGACCGGGCCCGTGTCACGGAGGCCCGCCAGACGGGCCGCGCCGGTCACCCGGTCGACCTGTCGGCCACGTTCGACGGCGAAGCCGAACAGACCTTCCAGGGCGGCGAGTTGGGAGTTCACCCGGCGCAGGTTGTTGACCGGTTCCGGGGTGTCCGCCGTCAGGGGTTCCACCCTGCTCTCGATCAGCAGCCCGACCGAGTGCTTGATTCCGGACATGTTGCGCAAAATGCGCTCCTGGCCGTCTCCGGCGACCTGGCGGATCGGGTCGCCGGTGACCGGGTCGGTCCAGATGCCGTAGGTGCCGGTCGAGTGGCCCGCGGCCGCGGCGGCCGGGCGTACGTGGCCGAGGGAGAGCGTGCGCGCCTCGGCATGGACGGCCGGGGCGGTGTTGAGGTTGCGCGGCCAGAGGTCGAAGAGGTCCTTGTCGTAGTACTGCGGGGTGGCGCCGTATTCGTGCAGGTCGTAGACGATATCGGGACGGTGGTCGCGCACGACGGCGGCGAGGGCGCGTGCCTCGGCGGTCCGCAGGGCGAGGTGGTCGCGGTTGATGTCGACGCCGTCGCCGTTGCCCCGGGTGTCGGCGGCCCGGCCGTCGGGGTTGGCGGTCGGGACGACGAGCACCGTGGTGGATCTCAGCAGCCGTTCGGTCCGCTCGTCCCTGGCGAAGGCGAGGTCGCGCAGGTTGGTGAGGCAGGCCTCGCGGCCGGAGGGCTCGTCGCCGTGCTGGCTGCAGATGAGCAGGACCGTGCGCGAGGTGGGGCGGGTGCCGATCCGGACGAGCTGGAGCGGGCGGCCCTGCGCGGTGGTGCCGATCCGGGTCGTCGACACCCGGTCGCTCGCCCGGTCCACGGCGGCCAGGAACGCCTGCTCCTCGGGCTGGCCGGTCCAGCGGGCGCCGCCCGACCGCTCGAATCCGGTGCGCGGCAGCGTGGTGTCCGTCGCGTGCGCGGGCGTCGCCAGCAGGGGCACCGCGAGGGCGGTGGCGAGCAGTGCCGCGATGCGGGCCCTCACGCGCCACCGCCCGGAACGCGGGCGGCCCGGCCCGGGTCGCGTACGCCGTCGAGGACCGAGGCCTCCGGGCGGGCGGTGGTGCCCGAGGTGGCCTTCGCGAAGGCCACGCCGCCGCCGACCAGCGGGACCTGCGCGAAGGTGCGCCTGAGGTCGATAGTCAGGGTGGGCGTGCTCGACGGCGGGTCGATGAGGTCCTCGTCGGTGCCCGCGATGATCAGTGCGAGGCGGTGCCCCGCCGGGACGACGTGATCGCTCGCGTGCAGGTCGAGGGTGATCGTGTACGGGGTCCCGGGGGTGAGCGGGGCGCCCGTGGCGGAGGAGTGGTTGCCGAGGTCGGCCCAGCCGCGACTGAAGATCGTGTAGTCGACGTCCGCGGTCTTGGCCTTCGTCTCCCGGAAGCAGGAGCTGTCACCGGTGGTGCTCGGGCCCCAGCAGGTGCGTTCGGTGAGCGTGGTGATGCCCTCGCCCGCGGTGGAGTAGTCGCGGATGGTGTCCGGGCCGAGGTCCACGAGGACCGCCGAGAGGTGGGCACTGGAGGTGGTGGGCATGGCGGTCACGGTCACCTTGGAGGAGCCGGACAGACGCAGGTCCTCGGTGAGGGGCACGGTGACGAAGCCCGCCTTCTCCGGGGTGGACCGGTCGACGTGGGCGGCCCAGTCGGTCTCGTTCAGCGCGGGGTCGTCGGTGAAGGTCTCGGTGCCGGACCGCTTGCGCAGGCCGAGGGTGCCGACACCGGGCTCGGTGCCCTCGGCGGGGCGCAGGGTCGTGGCCTTGGTGGCGCGCGGCGGCCAGACCTTCGACGTCTTCCACTGGTTCGGGTGGCGTTCGATGTCAGCCATCGGCTCGTCGTCGATGCCGTTGTCGTAGCCGAGGAGTTCGTGGTCGAACCAGCGGTGCAGGGTGTCGACCCAGGCGGCGCGGCGGAAGTCGAAGGGGTCGACGTGGCCGACCTCGGAGAGCCAGATCTTGCGCTCGACGCCGTGCTTCGCGAGCGCGTCCCACCACTGGCCGAAGTGCTTGGGGCGGACGTTGAGGTCCTGCTGACCATGGACGACGAAGACGCTGGCGTCGATCTTCCGGACGTCCTTGACGTAGTCCCGCTCGGTCCACAGCGGGGTCCAGTCGCCGGTGCGCGGGGCGCCGTCGACGAGTCGCTGCTGGACATGGCCGCACTTGGCGCGGGCGTCGGGGCTCTCGACGTAGTCGGAGAGCCACTCGGGGCCCGAGTTGTAGAGGGGGGCGCCCTTGGCGAAGTAGTAGTCGTACCAGGAGGAGATCGCGCCGATCGGCACGATGGTCTCCAGGCCCTCGACGCCGGTGGCGGCCACCCCGTTGGCGATCGTGCCGTCGTAGCTCTTGCCGATCATGCCGGTCCGGCCGTTGGTCCAGCCGGCCCCGGCCTTGGCGCTTCCCGTACGGGTGGTGTACGCCCGGCCGCGGCCGTTGAGCCAGTCGACGACCGCCTTGGCCGACTGGATGTCGGAGCGGCCGCCGACGTCCACACAGCCGTCGGAGCGGTTGGTTCCCGCGAGGTCGACGGCGACGAACGCGTAGCCGCGGGGCACGAAGTAGTTGTCGTAGAACAGCGGCATCTGGACGACGTTCCCGTTCGCGTCGTACGTCTTGCGCTGACTCTCGTTGCCGCGTCCACAGCAGGAGTAGTAGGGGCTGGCGTCCATGATCACCGGGATCTTCCGGCCTCGCAGGGCGGGTTCACTCGGGCGGACGATGTCGACGGCGACCCGGTCCGGCTTCCCGTCCCGGTCGCCGTCGAGCCCGGTGTCCACCCAGACGGATTCACGGACGGCGTTCTCGTACGAGTAGACCGGCTCACTCTTGCGGGGCGTCGGGGTGCCGGCGGCCGCCGGGGTGAGGAACGTGGCGGTGAGGGCGGCGGCCGTGGCGGCCGTCGCGAGCGATCTCCAGGTCGTGAAGCGTGCACGTCGCACAGGTATCGGCATGCGCGGACGGTACTGCGGTCAACTCCCGTGCGACAGAGGGACTTTTGGATACTCGTGGGACTTCGGCCACGGTGTGGCCGGAAAGGAGCGTGGGGTCCGGGTCGCTCGTGACGACCGAATGGCGATCGTGTGACAGGGGCGGCCACGGGGAGTCGCTGGAGGGCCTGTTCGACGCGTGGCTGTATCAGCCGTGAAGCCGGGGGCCGCGGCGGCCGATGAGGTGGGGGTGGCCGCGGCCGAGGGTGCTGCCAAGGCGCCGAGTCGTGGAAGAAGCTCGCGGCGACGAACTCCGTTCATGGGCGGGAGAGTGAGGGCCGGCACGGGCAGGGGATCGGGAACGGGGACGGGGAGGGGGACGGGGAGGGGGCTAGGAGCTCGGGGATACGGACAGGTTGTGGCCGCGGGTCCGTCGTGGGTTGTCGCGCAGTTCCCCGCGCCCCCGAAAGGTGGGCTTCGCCCTCTTTCAAGGGCGCGGGTGGACCTTCGCCTCGATCTGCTCTCCGACGATTCTGGACGCCAGGTTCGCGGCCAGTTCGGTTACGTGGTCGTGGAGTTCGGCCTCGGCCGTGGCTCGGTCCGCGGCCAGGCGGGCGTGGCCCTCGGTGAGGAGGGTGGTGTACTCGCGTCGGCCGTCGGCACGGGCCTGCGCGATCAGGGCGGTGCCCTCCTCGACGGCGCGCTGCCGGATGCGGGCGGCCTCGTGCCGGGCTTCGGCCAGGGTCTGCGCCACCTCCGCCCGCTTGATCCGGGCCTGTTCCCGCAGGGCTTCGGCCTCGGCCTCGGTCCCCTTCGTCACGGCCTCCCGTTCGTCCAGGACGCGCTGGATCCGGGGCACGGACCGGACGAAGAAGAGGAAGACGAGCGCGAACAGCACGGCCGCGACGACGAGTTCCCCCACGACGGGGTTCAACGGGCCGATGTCCATCGGGAGGAGATCCATACCGGTGCCCTACCCGTTCCCTGGATCGCGGTACCGCGCCGGCCCCGGATCAGTCCCCGTGGTCGTACACCGTCACCGCTATTCCGCGCCGGACCAGTCGGTCGAGGATCAGGGGCTCGACCCGGGACCACTTGCCGCCGGCGAGTCCGCAGCCGATGCGGGGCATGTGGACCGACGCGTCCAGTTCCAGGGTCTTGTCGGCGAGCAGGCCGAGGGCCGTGTCGATGGCCTCGTAGCGCACGGGCACCCCCTTGCTGCCGGTGCGGGTGCCGTGCTGGCCTATCAGGTTCGCCACCCAGGTGTAGCGGCCGACCTGGACGAACTGGGCGGCACCGAGCCCGAAGTCGTTGCTCGCGCGGTCGCGGTGCCATGCGCGGTAGGCGGCCTCCGGCTCCGGCCAGCGGCGGGACAGGGCGAGGACGAATCCCTTGCCCCAGCCGCCCAGGTCGTTGCTGACATGGGCGATGACCTTGACCCCCTTGCCCAGCGGCACGGTCGCGTCGCCCCGGACGTATGTGATCCCCGACATGACGCCACCGTACGGGGCGCCACTGACAGTCGGTGCCGTCCGAGGTGTCCCGGACAGTCGGTGCCGTCCGAGGTGTCACGGCACTGGTGGGACAGCGATACTGCTGTGCATGACGACCGACATCGGGGAGAGCTCCGGCTCCGGCTCCGGCTCCGGCTCCGGCTCCGGCTCCGAGGAGATCGTTCTCACCGTCGACGAGCTGGCCGCGCGGGCGGGGGTCACGGTGCGTACGGTCCGCTTCTACGGCACCCGGGGCCTGCTGCCACCGCCGGAGATCGGGCCCCGCCGGGTCGGTCACTACGGCCGGGAGCACCTGGCACGGCTCGCGCTGATCGAGGAGCTGCAGCGGCAGGGCATGACGCTGGCGGCCATCGAGGGGTATCTGCGCAGGCTGCCGCCGGACCTCACCCCGCGCGACCTCGCGCTCCAGCGCGCGGTGGTGGCCTCCTGGGCGCCGGACGCGGTGGCGACGGTCACCCGGGAGGAGCTCGACCGGCGGGCAGGGCGGGCCCTGGGCGAGGAGGACGTCGAACGGCTCGTGGCGATGGGCGTGGTCGAGCGGGACGGCGACGAACTCCGCGTGGACCCAGGGCTGCTGCGGCTGGGCGTGGAACTGCTCGGCGTACCCCTGTCGGAGGAGTCGATCCGAGCCGCGCGGACCGTGCTGATCGAGCATTCGCGCGCGGCGGCCCAGGAGTTGTCGCGGCTCTTCCGCGACGCAGTGGCGGAACGCGATCCGCAGGCCGTGAAGTCCCTGTCGGCCCATATGCAACCGCTGGTCGTTCAGGCGCTGTTGACGACCTTTCAGCGATCGTTGAAGGACGAGCTGAGCCAGTGGGCGTCCGGGTCCTGAACCGCGGCGTTCACCGCACGGACCGGTCCAGGTGGGCGATGACGGCGGGCACGTCGTCGCTCTCGGTGCTCCGGATCAGTTGCAGGGCGGGACGCACGAGGCCGCTGGGGCGGGCGATCAGCCGGGCGAGGACGGCGGCCCGGATGTCGAGCCGCTCGACGGTGGCCGCGCGCTCCTCCTCGTCCTGGCCGGCCAGCAGCACCGCGTTGAACCAGGCCTCCTCCCTGGACCGGCGGACGCTGAAGTCGAGGATCCGCTCGTCGGTGCGGGCTCCGACCTGATCCAGCAGCGACATCAGGGGCGACAGGGCGCCGAGCGAGTCCTGCACGGCCAGCACCACCCGCCCGAGGATGTCGTTGATCAGCAGGAAGTCGCGGCGCAGGGCGTGGATGTCCTCCCCCGGGCTGGTCCGGGCGGCGGCGACGGCCAGGTCCAGGTTGATGTGCGCGTTCACGCCGAGGAGCAGATGCTGGACGATGACGGTGTCGGTGTCGTCGAGCAGCCCGAACGTCTCGCGCCAGCAGCGCGGCCCGCTCCGGTCGCGGCGCCAGGCGTCGTACGCCTCGAAGTAGCGGTTGCCGAAGAGGGTGTCGAAGTGGTCCATCCGGGCGCCGTCGTCGAACAGCCCCTGGTGAATGGCCGTGCGGACCTCGACGGTCACCTGTCGGTACAGCGCGGCGAAGTACCCCACCCGGTCACCGTCCCGGCGCGCCTCCCGCACCACCTGGGCGAGCCCGTCCACGACCTCGTCGATGTTCCCGGCCACCACCATGCCCAACGCCCTCCCCCGGCCGCGCAGTTCGGCCTACCCCGCAATTAAATCCCCGCCCCGCCAGGGGCGCGGGGAACTGCGCGAGAAGCCCCACCCAGCCGCGGACGAAGAACGCACCGACGGGGGTCGAAGGGGCACAGCCCCTGGGGACGGGACGGGATGGGGAGGGGCGGCGGGGGCGAGAGGAACACCCCGGCCACCCCCCACCTCACGCGTCCCCGAACCGCTCCCCCTTCTCGGCCTTCTCCACCAGCAGCGCCGGCGGCTCGAACCGCTCCCCGTACCGCCCGGCCAGCTCACGCGCCCGCGCGACGAACCCGGGGAGCCCGCCCTCGTAGCCGTTGATGTACTGCAGCACCCCGCCGGTCCACCCGGGGAACCCGATCCCGAAGATCGACCCGATGTTGGCGTCGGCGACGGACGTGAGAACGCCTTCCTCCAGCAGCCGCACGGTGTCCAGCGCCTCCGAGAAGAGCATCCGCTCCTGCATGTCCCGGAAGGGAATCCGGTGCCCCGGTTTCGTGAAGTGCTCGCGCAGTCCGGGCCAGAGCCTGGCGCGGCGGCCGTCGGGCCCGTAGTCGTAGAACCCGGCGCCACCGCTGCGGCCGGGGCGGCCGAACTCGTCGACCATGCGGTCGATCACGGCCTCCGCCGGATGGACGGTCCAGGTGCCGCCCGCCTCCTCCACGGCCCGCCGGGACTCGGCGCGGATCTTGCGGGGCAGGGTGAGGGTCAGCTCGTCCATGAGGGAGAGGACCTTGGCGGGGTAGCCCGCCTGGGCCGCCGCCTGTTCGACGGACGCGGGCTCGATGCCCTCGCCGACCATCGCGACACCCTCGTCGATGAAGTGGCCGATGACCCGGGAGGTGAAGAAGCCCCGCGAGTCGTTGACAACGATCGGGGTCTTCTTGATCTGCCGGACCAGGTCGAAGGCGCGGGCCAGGGCCTCGTCGCCGGTCTGCTCACCCTTGATGATCTCGACGAGCGGCATCTTGTCGACAGGTGAGAAGAAGTGCAGGCCGATGAAGTCGGAGCGGCGGACGACGCCCTCGGCCAGCTCGGTGATGGGGAGGGTGGAGGTGTTGGAGCAGAGCAGGGCGTCCGGTGCCACGACGCCCTCGATCTCCTGGAACACCTTGTGCTTGAGCTCGGTGTTCTCGAACACGGCCTCGATGACGGCGTCGCAGCCCGCGAGGTCGGCCGGGTCGGCGGTGGGGGTGATCAGGGCGAGGAGGGCGTCGGCCTTCTCCTGGGTGGTGCGGCCCTTGGCGACCGCCTTGGCGCAGAGCTTCTCCGAGTACCCCTTGCCCTTCGCGGCCGCTTCGGGCGTCACGTCCTTCAGGACGACCTCGATGCCCGCGCGGGCGCAGGAGTACGCGATGCCGGCCCCCATCATCCCGGCGCCGAGCACGGCGACCCTGCGGACCTGGCGGGGCTCGATGCCCCGGGGGCGGTTCGCACCGGAGTTCACGGCCTGGAGGTCGAAGAAGAACGCCTGGATCATGTTCTTGGAGGTCTGGCCGGCGGCCAGTTCCGTGAAGTAGCGGGCCTCGATGACCTGGGCGGTGTCGAAGTCGACCTGGGCGCCCTCGACTGCGGCGGCGAGGATCCTGCGCGGCGCCGGGTAGGGCGCGCCGCCCGTCTGCTTGCGCAGGGTGGCGGGGAAGGCGGGCAGGTTCGCCGCGAACTTCGGGTGGGAGGGGGTGCCGCCGGGGATGCGGTAGCCGGGCTTGTCCCAGGGCTGCTGCGACTCGGGGTTGGCGTCGATGAAGGCGCGGGCCTTGTCCATCAGCTCCTCCCGGGTGGCGGCCACTTCATGGATCAGGCCGTTGTCCAGGGCTCGTCGCGGGGTGTACTGGGTGCCCTGGAGCAGCACCTTCAGCAGGGCGTCGGTGATGCCCAGCAGCCGGACGGTGCGGACGACGCCGCCGCCTCCGGGGAGGAGGCCGAGGGTGACCTCGGGGCAGCCGATCTTGGAGCCGGGGGCGTCGAGGGCGACGCGGTGGTGGCAGGCGAGGGCCAGCTCGTAGCCGCCGCCGAGGGCGGCGCCGTTGATCGCCGCGACGACCGGCTTGCCGAGGGTCTCGATGCGGCGCAGGTTGCGCTTGATCTCCAGGCCGCCGTCGAACAGCTGCTGTGCGGTGTCGGGGGTGACCTCGATGAGGTCGCGGAGGTCGCCGCCGGCGAAGAAGGTCTTCTTGGCGGAGGTGATGATGACACCGCGGATGGTGTCCTTCTCGGCCTCCAGGCGGTCGGTGATCACCGCGAGGGAGTCGCGGAACGCCTGGTTCATGGTGTTCGCGGACTGGTCGGGGTCGTCGATGACGAGGGTGACGAGGCCCGTGCGGTCCTGTTCCCAGCGGATGGTGGTGCTCTCGGTCATAGCGGGGGTCTCCGTAGAAGTCTCTTGGTTCCGCCGGGGTTTCAGACGCGTTCGACGATCGTCGCGATGCCCATGCCGCCGCCCACGCAGAGCGTGGCCAGTCCGTACCGCTTGTCCTGGCGCTCCAGTTCGTCGACGAGCGTGCCGAGGATCATCGCCCCCGTCGCGCCGAGCGGGTGGCCGAGCGCGATCGCGCCGCCGTTGACATTGACCTTGTCGAGGGAGAGGCCCATGTCCTTGACGAAGCGGAGCACGACGGCGGCGAACGCCTCGTTGATCTCGACGAGGTCGATGTCGTCGATGGTCAGCCCGGCCCGGGCGAGGGCCTTGCGGGTCGCGGGCGCGGGGCCGGTGAGCATGATGGTGGGCTCGGAGCCGGAGACGGCCGCGGAGACGATCCGGGCGCGCGGGCGCAGGCCGTAGCGCTCGCCGATCTCCTTGGTGCCGATGGCGACGAGGGCCGCGCCGTCCACGATGCCGGAGGAGTTGCCCGCGTGGTGGACGTGGTCGATCTCCTCGACCCAGTGGTACTCCTGCAGCGCCACCGCGTCGAAGCCGCCCAGTTCGCCGATGTCCGCGAAGGAGGGCTTCAGCTTGGCGAGGGAGTCGGCGGTGGTGCCGGGGCGCAGGTGCTCGTCGTGGTCGAGGACGACCAGTCCGGAGCGGTCCTTGACGGGGACGACGGACCGGTCGAACCGGCCGTCCTTCCAGGCGGCCGCCGCCCGCTCCTGGGAGAGTGCCGCGTACTCGTCCACGTCGCGCCGGGAGAATCCCTCGATCGTGGCGATGAGGTCGGCGCCGATGCCCTGGGGCACGAAGTTGACCGCCAGGTTGGTCATCGGGTCGTTGAACCAGGCGCCGCCGTCGGAGGCCATCGGCACCCGGGACATCGATTCGACGCCGCCCGCGAGCACCAGGTCCTCCCAGCCCGAACGGATCTTCGCAGCGGCCAGGTTGACGGCCTCCAGGCCCGAGGCACAGAAGCGGTTCTCCTGGACGCCGGCCACGGTGTCGGGCAGGCCGGCGGCGATCGCGGCGGTCCGGGCGATGTCGGAGCCCTGGTCGCCGACCGGGCCGACGACGCCGAGCACGACGTCGTCGACGGCTGCCGGGTCGAGCCCGGGGAAGCGGTGCTGCACCTCGTGCATCAGTCCGACGACGAGGTCGATCGGCTTGGTGCCGTGCAGGGAGCCGTTCGCCTTGCCGCGGCCGCGCGGGGTGCGGATCGCGTCGTACACGTACGCTTCGGTGCTCACGAATCTGGCCTTTCGGTGGCGGGAGGGTGCGGCCCGGGGGCCGGTGTCAGTCGGTGTCCTTCGCGACGACGGCCTCGGCGGACGCGTCGGGCAGGAGGCCCGCTATGCCCCAGTCGTGGGCCACGTCCGCCGTGTCGGCGCCCGGCTGGGCGGGTCCGGTGCGCACCGAGGTGTGGGTGGCGGAGAAGCGGGGCGCCGGGGCCGGCTGGGTGATGCCGCCGAAGTCGGTGAAGGTGCCCCGGGCCGCGAGATGCGCGTGGTGCGGCGCCTCGCGCAGGGACAGGACGGGGGCCACACAGGCGTCGGAGCCCTCGAACACGGCCGTCCACTCGTCCCTCGTACGGGTCTTGAAGCGGGCCGCGATCGTCTCGCGCAGGTCGCCCCAGGCGGCCGTGTCCTTGCGGGCCGGGGCCCGGTCCCCGATGCCCAGGAGGTCGACGAACTCCTCGTAGAACTGCTGCTCCAGGGCGCCCACGGCGACGTACTGGCCGTCGGCGGTCTCGTAGGTGCCGTAGAAGGGGCAGCCGCCGTCCAGGAGGTTGGCGGCGCGGCGGTCCTGCCAGCCGCCCGCGGCGAGCATGCCGTGGAGCATCGCGGACAGGTGCGAGGCACCGTCGACGATGGCCGCGTCCACGACCTGCCCGGCGCCGGTCGCGCGGGCGTGGTGGAGGGCGGCGAGGACGCCGACGACGAGGTAGAGGGAGCCGCCCGCGTAGTCGCCGAGGAGGTTGGCGGGGGCGACGGGCGGTGTGCCGGGGGCTCCGGTCATGCCGAGGGTGCCGGTCAGGGCGATGTAGGCGATGTCGTGGCCGGCGCGCTGGGCGAGCGGGCCCTGCTGGCCCCAGCCGGTCATCCGGCCGTAGACCAGCCCCGGGTTGCGGGTGTGGCAGGTCTCGGGGCCGACGCCGAGGCGTTCGGCGACGCCCGGCCGGTAGCCCTCGATCAGGATGTCGGCGCGTTCGGCGAGGTCGAGGACGGTGTCCGGGCCGGCCGGGGACTTCAGGTCGACGATCACCGAGCGCTTGTTGCGGTTGGTGACGTCGTACAGCGGGTTCACCGCGAGGCCCGCGCCGCCCGGTCGGTCGACGCGGACGACGTCGGCGCCGAGATCACCGAGGAGCATCGCGGCGAACGGTCCCGGGCCGATGCCCGCGAGTTCGACCACGCGCACACCGGCGAGCGGACCGTGCCCGGGCGTCTTCGCCACTGACATCGAGCCCCCAGCTCTGTGACACAAACGATGTAACACCAGTGATGTTAAGAACGTGTTCCACTCCGCACAAGCCCCGAATGAGCAAACGCTTAGTCATTGTGCCCCCCGTCGTGGCGGGTGTCAGCACCCCGCCGGTCGGGTGCCGGGGCAGGTCAAGGTCAGGGCGTGGACGTGGGAACTCCTCGACCGTGCCGGGCGTCCCGAGGGCGAACTCGTGCACCTTCTCCCGTTTTTTCAGGGCGTTCTTCGGTACGGTCACGGCCACCTCCGGATCCCGCGCACGCCGTTGCTCGTCCCTCACGCTAGCCTCAGCGACCGACAACGGCGCGTGGACGGGCCGTGGGCGAGTGCTGAGGGGTTCCATGAGCAACGGGCAGGGCAGGGCGGAACGGGCGTACGACATCGTGCTCTACGGGGCCACGGGGTTCGTCGGCGAGCTCACCGCGGAGTATCTCGCCGCGAACGCGCCCGACGGGCTGCGCTGGGCGATCGCCGGGCGCAACGCGGAGAAGCTCGCCGCACTGCGTGAGCGGCTGCCCGGCGGCGCGGGGATCGGTGTGCTCCGGGCGGACGGGTCCGATCCGGACGCCGTGCGCGAACTCGCCCGCCAGGCACGGGTGGTGGCCACGACCGTCGGTCCGTACATCACGCACGGCGAGGAGTTGGTGGCCGCCTGCGCGGACGAGGGAACCGACTATCTGGATCTCACCGGTGAACCCGAGTTCGTCGATCTGACGTTCGTCCGGCACGACGCCCGCGCGCGGGAGACCGGCGCCCGCCTCGTGCACGCCGCCGGCTTCGACTCGATACCGCACGACCTGGGCGCGTACTTCACGGTGCGTCAGCTCCCGGAGGACGTGCCGATCACCGTGGACGGTTTCGTGCGCGCCGAGGGCATGTTCTCGGGCGGCACGTTCAACTCCGCGCTCACCGGGTTCTCCCGCGGCCGGGAGACGCTGGCCGCCGCGCGGGACCGCAAACGGCACGAGCCGCGGCTCGTGGGGCGCCGGGCGTACGCGCCGGTGAGCGCGCCCCGGTTCGCCAAGGAGGTCGGGGCCTGGGCGCTGCCGCTGCCGACCATCGACGCACAGGTGGTGCAGCGCTCGGCGCGCGCCCTGCGGCGCTACGGGCCGGACTTCCGCTACCGCCACTACGCGGCCGTCAGGACGCTCCCCTTCGCGGTGGGCGGCGTCGCGTTCGTCGGCGCGGTCGCCGCCGCCGCCCAGGTGCCGCCGGTACGGCGCTGGCTGGGCGACCGGCTCAAGCCGGGCGAGGGCCCGAGCGCGGAGAAGCGGGCGAAGAGCTGGTTCTCGGTGCGGTTCGTCGGTGAGGGTGGCGGGCGCCGGGTCTTCACGGAGGTCGCGGGCGGCGACCCCGGCTACGGCGAGACGGCGAAGATGTTCGCCGAGTCGGCCCTGTGCCTGGCCTTCGACGACCTCCCGGCCACGGCGGGGCAGGTCACGACGGCGGTCGCGATGGGCGACGCGCTGATCGAGCGGCTGCGCGCGGCGGGGATCACGTTCCGGGTGGCGGCGACCCGGTGAAAGGGTGAGGCGCCGCCCGGTCTACTGCGCCCACCCGGTCAGCGTGTAGACCATCCCGGCGATCCAGGCCAGTCCGGCGAACACGGCGAGGAGCAGGCCGGTCGTCACGGCACGCTCGACCGTCTGGGTGGGGCCGGCGGCGGGCTTCGGGGCTCGGTGCGTCGTCATACGGCACAGCCTGCCGATCATGACGACGCACCGGCATCCGTACAGGTACTCAGTTCTTACTCAGGTACTACAGGTACTCCGGGTACTCAGTTCTAGGTTCAGGCCGTCGTATCCAGGAGGGCCCGGCGGCACAGGGAGTCGGCCCGGCGGGTGGTCTCCGGGAGGCGGTAGGCCGGGGTGAGGGCGAGGGTGTGGGCGCAGGCGTTGTCCAGGTCGACGCGGTGGCCGACGGAGACGAAGACCGGCTTGACGGCGTCGCGGGTGCGCAGCGCGCGGCCCACCTCCTCGGTGCCGGCGAGGAGCGGGGACGCGCTGCCGCGCGCGGCGCCCGGGTCGTCGTAAGTGAAGGTGAAGGGGTTCTTGGCGACGCCGATCGTGGGGTGGCCGGTGAGGACGCCGAGGTGCGCGGCGAGGCCGAAGCGGCGCGGATGCGCGAGGCCGTAGCCGTCGCAGACGACGAGGCCGGGGTCGCACGGCAGCGCGTCGAGCGCGGCCAGCACCGTCGGGATCTCGCGGAAGGCCAGCAGACCGGGGACGTAGGGGAAGGAGACCTGCCCGATCGCCGTGGCCTCGGCGACCACGTCGAGCGTGGCCGCGTCCAGCACCACGGCCGCCGCCGCGACCACGTTCCGCTCGTCGTCGTACGCCACGTCGACGCCGGTGACCCGGCCGGTGCCCGGCGGTGGTCCGGTCTCGTCGAGCACCACCCTCCCCCGCAACTCGTCCTGCACGGCGAGGGCTTGCTCTTCGGTGGCGGGCCAGCCCGCCGGGATGCGTACGGTCGTCATGGTGCCGACGAGCGTACGCATCCCGTCACGGGTGTGCCGCCCCGGGCTACTTGTCACCCAGGGCGCGCTTGAGCTGGCTCTTGTTCATGTCCGAACGGCCCTGGATGTTGCGCCGCTTCGCCTCGGCGTAGAGCTGGTCGTACGTGGGCCCTTCGGACCCCTTGTGCGAACGCTGCCCGCCGCGCTTGCCCGACGACATGTCCTGGGTGGAGCTGCGGCTCGCGGTCCTGGACTCGCCGGAGCGGGCGCGTTCCTTGTTAACGGTCCGGGCGGCGATCTCCTTGGCGCGCGACTCGCTCTCACCGCGGTCCTCGGCGCTCTCCTTGATGTGCTCGTACTGGCGTTCCCTCTTCGGGCTCGAACCGCGTGGCATGCCGATCACTCCTTTCGTGATTCGAACACGCCACAAGTACCCCGCTGGGCCGGAACAACCCCGTACCGCCCACCCGCCGTGACGCCGCCGCGCGGGTCAGCTCTCCAGGCGGGCCACCCGTCCCCGCTCCCCCGCCGCCCAGCAGCCCCGGTCCGGTGTGCAGTCCACCGTGTCGTACGACCCGGTGTCGACCGTGCGCCAGGTGCGGCCGCCGTCGGTGGTGAGATCGGTGCCCGTGGGTCCGACGGCGAGGGCGGTCGTACGGCTGTACGGGAGCCAGGCGACGCCGGAGCGGTAGGCGGGCGGGGGCTGCGCGGCGGGCGTCCAGGTGCGGCCCGCGTCGCCGGTGGTGGCCGCGGCCCGCGGGGACGGCTGGTCGGCGCGGTAGTCGCCGCCGACGGCGATGCCGTGCGCCCGGTCGCGGAAGGCCAGCGCGAAGACGCCCCGGGCCGGGTCGCCGGCCGGCACGGGGGTGTCGGCGACCGTCCAGGTGCGCCCCCGGTCGGCGGAGTGCAGCACGCGCGCGCGGGCCGCCCCTCCGGTCGCCAGCCACACATCGCGCGGCCCGGAGCTGACCAGACACTGGCCGCTCGCCGCGAAGCCCGCCTCGCCCTCCAGGGCCGGGGGCATGCCCTCGTTCGGCAGGACCTCCCAGGAGCGGCCGCCGTCCTCGGTGGACAGGATCCGGAACCTGCCGTCCACCGGGTCGCTCATGGCCAGCCCGTGGCGGGGGTCGAAGAAGGTGAGGCAGTCGTAGAAGGCGCGCGGGTCGGTGTTGCGGAAGGACTCGGTCCAGGTCTCGCCGCCGTCGTCCGTGCGGTACACGCGGGAGGCCTCGCCCTCGCCGATGGCCAGGACGACCGCCCGGCGTGCGTCGAATGCCTCGATGTCCCGGAACTGCACGTCCTGTGCGCCGGGCGGTGAGACATTGCGCCAGGTCCTGCCCCCGTCGCCGGTGCGGAGCACGGTGCCGGCGGAACCCGCCAGCCACGCGCTGTTCCGGCTGACCGCGGCCAGCCCGCGAAAGCGCACGTCGGTGCCGGTCTCCTTCAGTTCCCAGTGCGGGGGACGGCCGTCCCCGTGTGCCTGCGCGGGCACCGCCAGGGCGGCGGCGAGTGCCGCCGCGGCCAGTCCCGTCGTCATCGTCCGACTCGTCCGACTCGTCCTTCTCGACTGCCCCATGCCCCTCATGGCGGGCGAAGCTAGTGCAGCGACGAGGTGTCGTCCAGATGGCCTCGGCCGGGAACCACCGGGCGGCGTCCGGTGTCCTCTCCCATATCCCGGGACACGGGATGAGAAATGGATCACCCCAGTGATTGGGCCCGGTGACAGAGGTCACTCGAACCTCATGTGCACGGATCGGCCCGATCCGGCGTCTTTGCATATGCCCGGCCGCAGTAACCGGAATCCGTCCACCCGTCACAAGGGAGCAAGGCGTTGTCCACCGTCATCGAGCAGCCCGTAGAGGCCCGTCTCGTCGCCGCCGCGCCGCGGATGCCGAGCATTCCCGCCACGCTCCACTACGACCGCAGCGACCCGTTCGCCGTCCGTATGACCTTCCCCGCCCCGGCCACGCTGGAGGGTGTCGAGGTCTGCTGGACCTTCGCCCGCGAACTGCTGGTCACCGGCATGGAGGACCCGGTCGGCTACGGCGACGTACGGGTCCGCCCGTACGGCTACGACCGGCTGGTCATGGAGTTCCACGCCCCGGAGGGCACGGCCGTGGTGCACGTGCACGCCGACGAGGTACGGCGCTTCCTGGAGCGTTCGATGGATCTGGTGCCGCTCGGCCTGGAACACCACCAGGTGGACCTGGACCACGACCTGGCCGAGCTGATGCGTGACGCCTGCTGAGGCCCCGGACCTCTGAGGCCCCGACCCGCTGAGGGCCCGACCCGCCGAGGGCCCACCCCCAGACGCCGCCCCGCTCCGCCGGGGGCGGCCGATCCGGGTGCCGCTTAATTGCGTTGACACCCCCACGGCCCCTCCGTACGTTGTTCCACGGTCCTGTTGCCGTCGATTGGAGAAGGACGTTGCTCGTCTGAGGTCCTGAGACACCGCGTCACACACCTCGCCGTATCCCGGCGCCCCTGTGTGCGTAGCGTGCGACCTCGGCGTACAGCCGTCCCTTCGACAGCGGGCCCTTCTCTCACCCCCGTCGTATGTCGCCCTCGCGGTGTTTCGAACGCGTCGCCCCTGGCCGCTTCCCTCACCCGCGAGGTTCCTCATGTCTACTCCCCTTTCCCTCACCTGCGCCTCCCTGTCCTTCGCCTGGCCCGACGGCACCCCCGTCTTCGAGGATCTGCAGATCGCGTTCGGCCCCGGCCGGACCGGACTCGTCGGCGTCAACGGGTCGGGAAAATCAACCCTGTTGAAGCTGATCGCCGGTGAACTCACCCCGTCCGACGGCACCGTGCGGGTGGCCGGCGAGGTCGGCTACCTGCCGCAGAACGTCACGCTCGACACCGGCCTGAAGGTCGACGAGGCGCTCGGCATCGCCGCCGCCCGCGCCGCGCTGCACGCCATCGAGGCCGGTGACGTGGCCGAGGAGCACTTCGCGGCGATCGGCGACGACTGGGACGTCGAGGAGCGCGCACTGGCGACCCTCGGCGGGCTCGGCCTGGGCCACGTCGACCTGGACCGCACCATCGGCGAGGTCTCGGGCGGCGAGTCGGTGCTGCTGCGGCTGGCGGCGCTGCTGCTGCGCCGCCCCGACGTCCTCCTCCTGGACGAGCCGACCAACAACCTCGACCTGTACGCGCGACGCAGGCTGTACGACGCGGTCGAGGCATGGTCCGGGGTGCTGGTCGTGGTCAGCCACGACCGTGAACTCCTGGACCTGGTCGACCAGATCGCCGATCTGCACTCCGGCGAGGTCACCTGGTACGGCGGCAACTTCTCCGCGTACGAGGAGGCGCTCGCCACCGAACAGGAGGCGGCCGAACGGATGGTGCGGGTCGCCGAGTCCGACCTGAAGAAGCAGAAGCGCGAACTCGTCGACGCACAGGTCAAGTTGGCCCGGCGCAAGCGGTTCGGGCAGAAGATGCAGGACCAGAAGCGGGTGCCGAAGATCGTCGCGCACGCGCGCAAGCGGGCTGCCCAGGAGTCCGCCGGCAAGCACCGCATCCTGCACGAGGAGCGGCTCGCCGGGGCGAAGGAACGCCTCGACGAGGCGGTGGAGGCCGTACGGGACGAGGACGAGATCCGCGTCGAGCTGCCGTACACGGCCGTACCGCCGGGCCGTACCGTCCTCACCCTGCTGGACCTGGAACTGAGGTACGGATCCCGGGTCAAGGGCGGCCTCGACCTGCGCGGCCCGGAACGGATCGCGTTGGTCGGCCGCAACGGCTCGGGCAAGACCACGCTGCTGCGGACCATCGCGGGCGAGCTGGAGCCGGTGAGCGGCGAGTCGAGGACGCACGTCCCGACGCGGTTCCTGCCGCAGCGGCTCGACATCCTCGACGACGGGCTGACGGTCGCCGAGAACGTGGCCCGGTTCGCTCCGGACGCGACCAACAACCGGATCCGGGCGCGCCTCGCCCGCTTCCTGTTCCGGGGCGCCCGCGCCGACCAGCAGGCGGCCACGCTCTCCGGCGGGGAGCGCTTCCGCGCCGCCCTGGCCGCCCTGATGCTCGCCGAGCCCGCCCCGCAGCTGCTGATGCTGGACGAGCCGACGAACAACCTCGACATGGCGAGCGTGCGACAGCTGACGACCGCCCTGGAGGGGTACGAGGGCGCGCTGATCGTGGCCAGCCACGACCTGCCGTTCCTGGAGTCGATCGGGATCACGCGGTGGCTGCTGATGGAGGGGGGAGAGCTGCGGGCGACCACTCCGGAGGAGCTCTGGACGGCCGGCTGATCCGGGCGGCGCCGGGGGCGGCCGACCTGGGCTCTCGCCGGCCGGTCGGCTACCGCCGAGCATCTCAGGAGGGCCACAGCCTGCCCACGGGGGTTTTGTCCTGGTGGGCCGGGGCTGCATGATGGCGGACCGGCGTCGCTTCACGGGCGCCGGGAAGCCGTCGTTCGATTCGGAGTCACCCACGTGCCCAGCAAGAAGGCCCTCGTCCGCCGCCCCAGCCCCCGCCTGGCCGAGGGCCTCGTCACGCACGTCGAACGCACGGAGGTGGACGTCGACCTGGCGGTCGAGCAGTGGGAGGCGTACGGCGAGGCCCTGCGCGACCACGGCTGGGAGACGATCGAGGTGGACCCGGCCGACGACTGCCCGGACTCGGTGTTCGTCGAGGACACCGTCGTCATGTACAAGAACGTGGCGCTGATCGCGCGCCCCGGCGCCGAGTCCCGGCGGGCCGAGACCGAGGGGATCGAGGAGGCCGTGGCCGCGCTCGGCTGCTCGGTGAACTGGGTCTGGGAGCCGGGCACGCTGGAGGGCGGCGATGTCCTGAAGGTCGGCGACACCGTGTTCGTGGGCCGGGGCGGGCGCACCAACGCGGCCGGCGTCCAGCAACTGCGGGCCGCGTTCGAGCCGCTCGGGGCGCGGGTGGTCTCCGCGCCGGTGAGCAAGGTGCTGCATCTGAAGTCGGCGGTCACGGCGCTGCCCGACGGCACGGTCGTCGGGCACATCCCGAAGATGGACACCCCCTCGCTGTTCGGGCGCTTCCTGCCGGTGCCGGAGGAGGCCGGGGCGCACGTGGTGCTCCTCGGCGGCGACAAGCTGCTGATGGCGGCGAGCGCGCCGAAGACCGCCGAGCTGTACTCCGACCTCGGCTACGAGCCCGTCGTGGTCGACATCAGCGAGTTCGAGAAGCTCGAGGGCTGTGTGACATGCCTCTCGGTGCGGCTGCGCGGACTGTACGCCTGACGGGTGGTCGCCTCACCCCTTCGACCCCGGGACCTGCGAGTCCGCGGGGCCTTCGGCATGCCCGCCGAGCCCTCGGGGGACGCCGCTGATCAGCGGTCTTTACAGCACACTTAACCTACGGCATCGTAACCTACGGATTCGTAGCCTACGATGCCGTAGGTTCAGGCCGCCCGCCCGCGGCAGCACCGAACGTCCCGTTCCCTGCACGTCCCCCTGGAGCACCTGTGTCGATCACTTCTCCCCACCTCGGCAGCCCGTCCGGCGAATGGACCGACGCACGGCTGCTGTACGCCCTGGAGGAAGTCGTCGAGAAGGAACTCAACCGGCACCTGAAGGTCACCAAGGACTGGATGCCGCACGAGTACGTGCCCTGGAGCGACGGCCGCAACTTCCCCGGCTTCTTCGAGGACGGCGAAGCCTGGGAGAAGGGGCAGTCGAAGGTCTCCGAGGTGGGCCGGATCGCCCTCGTGGTGAACCTGCTGACCGAGGACAACCTGCCCAGCTACCACCACGAGATCGCCACCCTCTTCGGCCGGGACGGCGCCTGGGGCACCTGGGTGCACCGTTGGACCGCGGAGGAGGGCCGGCACGGCATCGTGATGCGCGACTACCTGCTCGCCTCGCGCGCCGTGGACCCGGACAAGCTCGAAGAGTTCCGGATGTCCCACATGAGCGAGGGCTTCGAGTCGGACAACCGGCACTCGATGCTGCACACGGTCGCGTACGTCGCCTTCCAGGAACTCGCCACGCGTGTGTCGCACCGCAACACCGGCCACCACTCCGGTGACCCGGTCTGCGACCGCATGCTGGCGCGCATCGCGGCCGACGAGAACCTGCACATGATCTTCTACCGGAACCTGCTGAAGGCCGCGTTGGAGTTCGCCCCCGACCTCACCATGCAGGCCGTCCGCGACGTCGTCGTGAACTTCCGGATGCCGGGCCACGGGATGCCCGGTTTCGAGCGGGCCGCCGCGCAGATGGCCATCGGCGAGGTCTACAACATGCGCATCCACCACGACGACGTCCTCGCGCCCGTCATCCGCTTCCTGAAGATCATGGAGATCGACGGCCTCGGCCCCGAGGGCATGAAGGCGCAGGAGGAACTCGGCCTCTACATGGGCGGACTCGACGCGGAGGCCCGCAAGTTCGACGAGAAGCTGGCGGCGCGCAAGGCCCGGATGGCGGCGCGAGCCGGGGCCTGACGCCTCGCAACGCCGGGCGCGGTCACCGGGCGGCGCGAGACGGTCCGCGGGGCGGCGCAGGGGGCGGGGCGGGGCGGCTGGATTCGAACCAGCGTGTTCCGGTTTTGGAGACCGGCGCGTCTGCCTCTGCGCTACGACCCGCCCTTGAGGGGAGCCTAGTCGTTCCCCTCACCACTCCGCCTCCCGATAGTCCTTGAGGAACACTCCCGACACCGGGTCGCCCGCCTCGCCGCGCACGATCGGGTCGTAGACGCGGGCCGCACCGTCGACGATGTCGAGCGGGGTACGGAAACCGGCGCCCGCCATCCGGTGCTTCTTGGGGGCTGGGTTCTCGTCGGTGATCCAGCCGGTGTCGACGGCGCACATGTGGACGCCCCGCTCCGCGAGTTCGGCGGCGCTGGTGCGGGTGAGCATGTTGAGGGCGGCCTTGGCCATGTTGGTGTGCGGATGCCCGGCCGTCTTGTTGCGCACGGCGAAACGGCCCTCGACGGCGGTCACGTTGACCACGTAACGGCGGGGGCGCGGAGCGGCGAGCAGCAGCGGCAGCAGGCGGTCGCAGAGGAGTGCCGGGGCGAGGGAGTTGACCAGCTGGGTCTCCAGGACCTCCGCCGGGTCGAGTTCGCCCAGCCGAGCCGACCAGGAGTTCTCCGGAGCGGGGTCGGGCAGCAGCCCGGCCTCGTCGGCCTCGCGCAGCACGACGGGCAGGGTGGCGGCGCCGGCCCCCAGCATCCGCATCGGGGTGAACCCCGGTGCCTGCCGCGCCCCTTCGGGCAGCGCGTCGTACTCCCCGGCGGCCAGCAGCGCGTACGACTCCGGCGGCCGGCGTACGGTCTGGGCCGCGTTGTTGACCAGGATGTCGAGCGGTTCGCCCTCCTGCCGCAACTGCTCGCACAGGCCCAGCACCTGGCGCGGGTCCCGCAGGTCGACGGCAACGACGGTCAGCCGGTCGAGCCACTTGGCGCTGCCGGGCTCGGCGCGGAAGCGGCGCACGGTGTCGTGCGGGAAGCGGCTGGTGACGAGCAGTTCGGCGCCGTCGCGCAGCATCATCAGCGCCAGCTGGAAGCCGATCTTCACCCGGCCGCCGGTGAGCAGGGCGCGACGGCCGCTCAGATCGGTGCCGAGGGTGCGGCGTGCGGTGTTGTCGGCGGCGCAGTCCGGGCACAGGCGGTGGTAGAACGGGTCGACCTGTCGATAGGACGCCTTGCAGACATAGCAGTGCCGCGACTTCCGCAGAACTCCCCCACTGCCCGGCGCCTGTTCCGACAGCGGGGCGTCCTCGCGCCGGTCCAGGGCTCCGGTGGCGGTCGCGGCCATCACCGCGGCGTCCGCGGCGGACTTCTCGGCGGCGAGTGCCTTGCGGCGACGCTTCCACCCGTCGCGCGCGAAGGACGCGGCGACCCGCTCGGTCCGTAGCCGCACGGGGTCGTCCACGGGCAGCGCCTTCAGCCGGCCCACCGTACGGTGGAAGGCCGCGAGTTCGTCCTCGGTGATGCGGGCGTCCTCGGTGATGCCGCCGTCGGCGCCGGTGCCGTCGTCGTCGCTCATGCGTGCCCCCGCCCCGCGTGTCCCGTGCCGTGTCGCGGCTGTTCCCGCGGCCCACGCGGCCTCCGAAGCAGTGCGGCGCCATGCGTCGGGCGCGGTGCGCCACCGTGAAGCGCGGTCCGGACGACCGGACTCGAACCGGCGTTTCCGCCCTGACAAGGCGGTGCGCCTGCCTCTGCGCTACATCCGGACCGCGCACCCGGATCCTATGCGGCGGCTCCGGGCGAGCCCCACCGATTTTATGACCGGACCGACGGGTGACCGCGCCGAGCCGCACCGCGTTCACCAGCGGCCCGCTCAGCCGTTCTCGGTGCGCCGCAGACGCAGTCTCTCCTTCTCGGAGAGCCCGCCCCAGACGCCGAACCGTTCGTCGTTGGACAGCGCGTACTCGAGACACGCGGTGCGCATCTCGCACATACCGCATATGCGCTTCGCCTCACGCACCGAGCTGCCGGGCTCGGGAAAGAAGAAGTCTGCCCCCGTCTGCGCACACAGCGCCCGCTCCTGCCAGGCACGGTCGATCGGGGTGATCGTGTCGTTGTGCATGCCAGCATCGTGCCGGGCACCGAAAAACGTTCGATCAACGCGTCATCAACGCGGCACTCCGGGGCTCGGGGGCTCCATGGTCCCCTCCCTGACCGGGGGACACACGGCGGCGCGCGGGAGGAGGCTCACGGGAGGCGGCGTGCGCCTGCTTCCACGGCGCATCCGGGGCGCGTCCGGCCGATGCGCGGGGCGGTCACGCGTACGCGGTGCCAGACTCGGCAGTACGGGCACCGGGCCCCTCGGACCTCTGCAGAGGAGCGCAGTCATGCTCACCACCCGCCATGTCACCTTATGCAGAATCCCCCGGAGCAGGGCCCGCCGTCCTGGAACATCTACGTGGGCGGCGGCAGCTACCGAACGCTTGCCCAGTGCTCCAGCCTTCAGGGTGGAGGTGTAGGGCTTCCTTTCCTAGCCGGCCCGTAGGGGCGCAGCGCCGCTGCTGAAGTCGCTCTGTCCGACAACGTGGTTGGCGGACCTGCCGCCGGACGGGCGGGAAGTCAGGCCTGTGGAGGCCTTGTAAGACCACCTCCGGGTGGCAGGGGCCCGTGAAGCAGGAACCCGAGGTGGCACCGCGTGGTGGTGCTGACCGGAATCGCGTGCGTTCACGCAGGCGAGGGAGTCAAACCTGTGTGAGCCCGGCGGGCGCCGAACCGGGGTCGATGTTCGCCGGCATCGTGCCATCGACGAGGACCCGAGCGAGGCGGGGTCCGGACCGTACTGGCTGCCGTACTTCGAGGTGGAGGACACGGACGCGGCGGTGAGCCGGGCGCTGGAGCCCGGCGGCGGCTGTCGGTTGCCGGCTGCCGGCCAACGACCTCCCGGGCGCGGGGCGTTTCGCCAAGCTCACCGACCCGTACGGGGCGCGGTTCGCGGTCATCAAGAGCGAGCAGCCGCAGGGGTAGGACCGCCGCGAGGCCGGGGCTCCTGCTCAGGGTGAGGCCGAACGCCGTTCGACTTGTCGTCAGTTCATGAACCCTGCCATGTTCTTGAGAGCGCTCTCAGTCATAAGTCTTGACGCCTCAACTTCCCCTGGGAACAGTGGGGGAACCACAGCAGGGGCCCCGTCCGCTGTGCCTCCACTCCCCCACGTCCCAGGAGGCCATCGTGATCTCCCGCCGTACGTTCCTGTCCACGACCGCCGCCGCCGTCGGCGCCACCGCCGTCGGGGGTGCCCTCGGCTCACCCGCCCAGGCCGCGCCCGCGACCTGCCAACTCGCCCTGCGCAACGCCTCGTTGCCGGGCACGGTCCGTGCATACGTCACCGGGCACGAGCAGTCGACGGGCGCCTGGGTGCTGCTGCGGGCGGACGGGAGCGTCTACCGGCCGACCTCACCGTCGGCACCCCAGACGCCGCTTCCGGTCGACTGCGCGATACCGCTCGGTGCGGCGGGCTCGGCACCCAAGGTGCTGACGCTCCCCCAGATGTTCGGCGCGCGTGTCTACTTCGTACGGGACAGCACCCTGGAGTTCTTCCTCAACCCGGGCCCCGCCCTGGTCGAGCCCGCCTTCGCGACGCCCGCAGACGCCAACTACGGCAAGACATGGTCGTTCTGCGAGTTCACGTTCAACCCCACGCAACTGTTCGCCAACATCAGCTATGTCGACCTGGTGACGGCCCTGCCGATCGGACTGACACTGGAGGGCGACGGCACGCACACGGTCGCCCCGCTGCCCGACGGGGCGGTGGAACGGATCGCCGCCGATCTGGTGGCGCAGGCGGCGCGGGACGGTCAGCCGTGGGACCGGCTCGTCATCCGGCGCGGTGACGGCAGGGTGCTGCGGGTCGTCTCACCGCAGAACCTGATGGCCCCGTACTTCGACCGGCCGGACCAGATGCCGTTCCGCTCCTACTGGAACTCCTACATCGACCAGGTGTGGGCGAAGTACCGGACGCAGGACCTGAGGATCGACCTCCAGGGCGGCCGGGGCGTCCTCGCCGGGCGGGTCTCGGGCGACACCCTCACGTTCGCCGGCGGCCACTCCTTCGCCAAGCCGACCTCGAAGGACATCTTCACCTGCAACCACGGCCCGTTCGCCAACAACCCCGGTGACCCCGACACCAGGAAGGCCCTGCTCGCCCGGCTCGCCGCAGGCTTCAACCGCTCGATCATGCTCACCCACCCCACCCAGCCGAACGGCGTGACGGCCGCCGACTACTACCGGGGGACGGTGACGAACCACTGGTCACGCGTGGTGCACGCCAACTCGCCCATCGGGTACGCCTTTCCGTACGACGACGTACGACCCGACGGGCAGCCCGACGTGTCGGGCGCGGCCCACGACGGCAATCCGCGCCGGTTCACGGTGACGGTGGGGGCCTGAGCGCTCGGCCGGCGCCGTAGGCGATCCCGCTCGCGGCGGCGACGCCGTGGCCGGGTGCGCGGGTCGGGTGCGCGGGTCGGGTGCGCGGGTCGGGCACACGGGCCGGGTGCGTGGGCCGGGCGTCCTACGCGGAGGCGCGCCGTACCAGGGTGGTCGGCAGGACCACGCTGGACGGCGTGCCCGCCGGGCCCTGACCGCCCTGCTCGTCGGGGGCTCGCCGTTCGAGGCCCCGCAGCAGCAGTCGGGCCATCAACCGGCCCATCTCCTCGATGTCCTGACGGACCGTCGTCAACGGGGGGTCGGACTGCTCGGCCACCGGCAGCATGTCGTCGAAGCCCACCACGGCGACGTCCTCGGGAACCCGGCGCCCGAGTTCCCGCAGGACCCGCAGCGCGCCGGACGCGGAGACGTCGTTGGCGGCGAAGACCGCGTCCAACTCGGGGCAGCGGCCGAGGAGTTCCCGCATCGCCCGCTCCCCGCCCGCCGGGGTGAAGTCGCCCTCCACGATCAGCCGGGGGTCGGCGTCCACCATGACGTCCCGGAACCCGTCGAGCCGGTCCACGGCGGAGGTCTGGTCCAGGGGCCCGGTGATGTGGGCGATCCGGGTGCGGCCGAGGCCGACGAGATGGCGTACGGCGTCCCGCGCGCCGCCCCGGTTGTCGCTGTCGACGTACACGGGGGTCGTGTCGCCGCGTGCGCCGTCCGCCCAGCCGGGACGGCCGCCGAACACGGTCGGGACGCCGGCGCCCCGGATCAGCGCGGGCAGCGGATCGTCGAGGTGCAGCGAGAAGGCGAGCGCCCCGTCGACGTGTCCGCCCGCCAGATACCGCCCCACCCGGGCGTAGTCCTCGGGTCCCTCGGTGAGCAGCAGTACGAGCTGGGAGTCGTGCGCGGTCAGTTCCTTGCTGATGCCCCGGAGTTGCAGGGCGAAGAAGGGGTCGGCGAAGACCCGGGTCTCCGGCTCGGCGATCACCACGGCCACGGCGTCGTGCCGTCGGGTGACGAGGCTGCGGGCGGCCTGGTTGGGTACGTACCCGAGCTCCTCGACCGCCTGCCGCACCCGCTCGACCAGGGGCTCCCGCACGCCTTCGCCGCCGTTGACGACCCGCGACACCGTCGCCCTGGACACCCCGGCACGCGCGGCCACGGCCTCCAACGTGGGACGCGACGCTGTCTCGGTCACTGCGGAACACTCCTCGGGGCGGCTCCGCCCAGGATAGCCCCGGGCAGGAGTCCCCTGAGAGCGCTCCCGGCGTAGGCCGTCCGCCGAGGTCTCAGTGGTGGTGCGCCCCGCCGGACCCCGCCGCCTCGTCGGCTCCGTCCGTCCCGTCGACCCCGTCGGCGCCGCCCGCCCGTTGCTCCCCGTGCGGCGTGTGCGGCTCGTATCCCGGGATCGTGCCGTCCGTCCTGCGCACCAGGAACAGGCCGACCATGCCCATGTCGGAGTGGCTCTGGACGTGGCAGTGGTACATCCAGGCGCCCGCTCCCACCCCTTCGCCCGCGATGACCTGGAAGCCGAAGGAGTCGGCGGGGCCGACGATCTTGTTGTCGATGACCTGGCTGGGGTCGTCGGGACCGGTGAGCATGCCGGTGCGGTTGTCGGCCCAGCGGTGACCGTGCATGTGGAAGGTGTGGTAGTACTCGCCGTGCGTGATGACGACGAACTCGACCCGGTCGCCCACGGTCGCGTCGAAGTTGGGCCCGGAGTGCGCCGGCTTGTTGTTGATGAGCAGGTCGTTGAAGACGACGGTGACGGTCTTGTCGGGCAGCACATCGCCCTTGCGACGGACGACGACAGGGCCGTAGAGACCCTTGCGGACGCCGACCGTGCCGTGTTCGGTGCCGACGACATGGTCGTGGTAGTGCCAGTAGCCTGCGCTGCCCGCACGCCAGGTGCCGTCCTTGCGGGCGCCGGGGGCGTGGGTGCGCCAGGTGTAGGTGCGGGTGCCTCCGGGTTCGACGTCGCTCCGGTTCTGCCTGGTGCCGTCGCTGGAGATCTCGTAGTCCAGGCCGTGGACGTGCAGGCTCGCCGCCACGTCCATCGTGTTCTCGAACTCGATGTGCAGGGTGTCGCCCTCGTTGAGCTCGATCAGCGGGCCCGGTATCGAGGCCTTGCCCTTCTCCAGGCCGTAGCCCATCTGCCCGTCGGGCAACTTCTCGGCGTACATCTTGATGTGCCGGACCACGCCGCCCGCCGGGGCCGTCCTCGCCTGCGTGGCGGCGCTCGCGGACCCGGAGGTGCCGACGGTCTCGACGGCCACGGACAACGATGTCGCGGCGGCCGCTCCACCCAGCAGCATCCGCCGGTTGAACCCTCGTCTGTCCATTCCGTCCATGCGGAACTCCCCACGCCGATACGGATCTTGCGGAGACGCAGCTGTGATCAACCTGTGAGACGGTAGCGGCCGCGCGACCGTTTATCCACACCCAGGACAAAGTTCAGACCATTCCGGTCATAACTCTTGGCGAGTCGCGTCGAAGCGGGCTAGCTTCCTTGGCGCTGTTGCTGTGACCGAGGAGGTGCCCATGTACTTACGAGGGTTGAGCGACGCGAAGAGACGGGCCTGGGCGGCCACCCTGACCGCCTCGGTCGTCACCGCGGGACTCCTGTCGGGTCCCGCGGCCCAGGCGCGACCGGCGCCGGAACCACCGCTGACAACGATGTCGATCAAGTCTCCGCCGGGCGGCTCCGGCCCTCGGGTGCTGATCTTCCACGGCTCCGCGGCTCCCGGGGAGGAGTCGCCCGTGGTGAACGCCGGGATCGAGGCGATCGAACGGATCGGGCTGTCCGGACCGGAAGCTGAGCGCTTCGGGGTCGTCGCCACCGACGACGCCTCCGTCTTCACCGACGAGACCCGGCTGAGCGGCTTCAACTCCGTCGTCTTCCTGACCGGCGGCGGTGACGTCCTGGATCCCGAGCAGGAGGCGGGCCTCGAAACCTATATGGAGGCGGGCGGCGGTTTCGTCGGCGTCCATGACGCGGCCCGCGCCGAACCGTACTCGGACTGGTTCACCGGGTTGATCGGTGCCCGCCCGGCGGCGTCCAGTCCCACGGCGGTGCAACGGGCGACGGTCGAGGTCGGTGACCGGCGCCACCTGGCCACCAAGAACCTGCCGACGCAGTGGAAGCGGCCCGACAAGTGGCTCAACTGGACGAAGAACCCGTCGGGTTCCGTGCACACCGTGGCCCGGGTCCGCGAGTCGACCTACCAGCCGGGCACCGGCGCCAACGGCTGGGACCACCCGGTGAGTTGGTGCCGCGACTACGACGGCGGCCGCTCCTTCTACACGGGCATGGGCGGGACCGTCTCCGCGTACGACGAGACCGACTTCCGTACGCATCTGCGCGGCGCCCTGCTGTGGACCTCCCGCCTCGCGCGGGCGGACTGCAAGGCGACCATCACCGCCAACTACAGGGCGGAGCGGCTGACGCAGCCCAACCAGCCCGGGCAGAACGACCAGATCGGTGAACCGCACGGCCTGGTCACCGCACCCGACGGGCGGGTGCTGTACATCGGCCGGGGCGGCGCCGACTCCTCCCAGCCCGTGGTCACCGACTGGAACGACCCCGACATCGGCAAGGGCAAGGGTGAGATCCACGTCTACGACCCGAGGACGAAGAAGGTCACCCTCGCGGGCGCCCTCACCGTCTTCGGCAACAAGGGCGGCGGCGACGAGCTGATCAAGGTCGAGGAGGGCCTGCTGGGCATCGAGCTGGACCCCGGCTTCCAGCAGAACGGCTGGGTGTACCTGCACTACACACCGCACGCGCGGATCGATCGTGACACCCGGACGGCCGAGCGCCGCGTCTCCCGCTTCACCCTCGACCTCGCCAGCAACAAGCTGGACCTGGGCAGCGAGAAGGTCCTGCTCAAGTGGCCGGTGCAGATCCACAGTTGCTGTCACGCGGGTGGCGGGATGAGCTTCGACTCCAAGGGCAACCTGTACATCGCGACCGGCGACAACAACTCCAGCGGCTTCAGCGCCGGTTACTCGGGCAACAACCCCCAGCCCAACTACAAGGGCCTCTCCTTCGCCGACGCGCGCCGCACCGCCGGCAACACCAACAACCTCAACGGCAAGATCCTCCGCATCCACCCGGAGCCCGACGGCACCTACACCCTGCCCGCGGGGAACCTCTTCACCGGCAAGGAGACCGCCGAGGGCGGCGGCAAGACCCGGGGTGAGATCTATGTGATGGGGGTCAGGAACCCGGCGCGGATCTTCGTCGACCGGCAGACGGACGTCCTCTACGCCGGCTGGGTCGGCCCGGACGCGAGCGCGCCGTCGACGACCTGGGGGCCCGCCAAGTACGACACCTTCGCCGCCATCACCGAGGCGGGCAACCGGGGCTGGCCGTACTGCATGGGCAACAAGCAGCCCTACCGGGACCGCAACCTGCCGGACCCGTCGAAACCGCTCGGCTGGTACGACTGCGACCACCCGAAGAACGAGTCCCCGAACAACGACGGGCTGGTCAACCTGCCCCCGGTGACCGGCAACAACATCTGGTACGCCCCGCAGGGCGGCGCCCCGGACTTCCCCCGGGACGCGAGCGGCATCCCCTCCTACAAGAACGAGGAGGCCACGTACCTGCTGCCGTGGCTCAAGGGCGGCGGCCAGGCCACCATGAACGGTCCGGTCTACCGGTACTCCGAGTCGGGCGACAACTCCGTCCGCTGGCCCGCCTACTGGGACGGCAAGTGGTTCGTCGGCGACTTCTACGACGCCGACCAGCCCCGCCACGCGGTGGTCATGGACCCGAAGAACCAGGGCGGCGGAGGGCTCCCGGTCCACGCGGAGTCCCTGAAGAAGATCGTGCCGGTCGGCGCCGACGGCATCAGGAACCTCATGGACTGGAAGTTCGGTCCGGACGGCGCACTGTACGTCCTGGACTACGGACGCGGCTTCTTCACCTCGGACGCCAAGTCGGCGCTGTGGCGCGTCACCTACACGGGCGGCGGTCCGACGCCGGCGGCCGACGAACTGGCGAGGAAGGCGGAGTGATGCGGGAAAGACGTATGTGGGCGGCCCTGGTGGCGGCCCTGCTGATGGTCCTCGGGCTCACGTCGACGCCCGCGTCCGGCCGGACGGACGGGGCGCGGGAGCAGGCCGCCGCCCAGGTGCTCACCTGGACCGCCGGCGACGACATCACCAAGTACCTGACGGCACCGCGCACCGCGGTGGCCGGTCCGGCCACCCTGGTGTTCGAGAACAGCAAGGCGACCGGCAACACCATGGGGATGCCGCACACGTTGACGTTCGACGTCTCCGACCCGGAGTACAACAACGACGTGCCGCTCAACATCCTCGCCAACCCCGGCGACGACCAGGGCGGCCGCCACACCGCCGAGGTCACGCTCACCCCCGGCCGCTACCGCTACTACTGCACGATCCCCGGGCACGGACAGATGCAGGGCATCCTCGTGGTGACCGAGGGCACCGGCGAGGACACCACCGCGCCGGAGACCTCGGCGAAGATCACCGGAACCCAGAACGCCCAGGGCGCGTACGTCGGTTCGGCGTCCGTGACGGTGAGCGCGACCGACGCGGGCGGCTCGGGTGTCGAACGGGTCGAGTACGCCGTCGGTGACGCCGGGGCCTGGCTGCCGTACACCACGCCCGTCGTGATCGACCAGGTCGGCACGCACAAGGTCCGCTACCGCGCGGTCGACAAGGCGGGCAACACGGCGGCCGAGAAGAGCGTCGGGTTCACGGTCGTGGCACCGCCGACCGACGACACGACCGCGCCGGAGACGTCGGCGACGGTGGCCGGTGAGAAGAACCCCCAGGGCGACTACGTGTCCATGGCGACGGTGACCGTCTCCGCGTCGGACACCGGGTCCGGGGTCAACACCGTCGAGTACGCGCTCGGCGACTCGGGGGCCTGGCAGCCGTACACCGCGCCCGTGATGGTGCACGAGGTCGGCACGCACAAGGTGCGCTACCGCGCCACCGACAAGGCGGGGAACGTGTCGGCGGAGAAGAGCGTCGGCTTCACCGTCGTCGCCCCGCCCGCCGAGGACACCACACCCCCGGTGACGGGCGTGACCGTCGAGGGCGACCGGAACTCCGCCGGCGCGTACCTGAGGAGCGCCAAGGTCACCGTCAGCGCCACGGACCACGGCGGGTCGGGTGTCGCCGCCGTCGAGTACTCGCTGGACGGCGGTCCCTATCTCGCGTACTCCGCGCCCGTGGTGGTCGACCGGGCGGGCACCCACACGGTCGTGTACCGGGCGAGCGACAAGGCGGGCAACACGGCCGCCGCGCGCTCGGTCAGCTTCACCGTCGTCGCGGGCGGCGGGGTCCCGGCTCCCAACTGCGCCGAGTACGACGAGCGGTTGACGGTCTTCGTCGGCATCGTCGACTCGGGGGTGCCGAACCGGGTGACGAACAACCGGTGCCGGATCAACGAGTTGATCGAGGACGAGAAGGAGTGGACGTCCCACGCGCTGTTCCTGAAGCACGTCGACACCGTCCTCGACAAGCTGTTCCGGGAAGGGGTCGTCGACCTGCGCGAGTACACCGCCGTGCAGGAGGCGGCTGAGGAGTCCGGGATCGGCAAGCCCGGCCAGACCGAGGGCTACCGCACGATCCTCGACGGCACGGCCGAGTCGTTCGCCAAGTGGCAGCAGGTGGGCGGCGGTTCGTTCGGCCTGAACGACGACGGTTCGATCACCTCCGGCACGACGAGGGCCGGGCTCGGCATGCTGTGGTTCCCCGAGCGGAAGTACGGCGACTTCTCGCTGCGGCTCCAGTGGCGGGACGACGCGCCCGGGACCGGCAACGCCAACTCCGGGGTGCTCGTGCGCTTCCCGTCGGTCCACGACCATCCGGAGGAGTCGCGGCCGGAGTGGGTGGCCATCAAGTACGGCCATGAGGTGCAGGTCCTCGACCGGCCCGACGGCGACATGTACAAGACGGGGTCGGTCTACGGCTTCGACCGGGTCGGGCTCGCCGGTGCGGGCGTCACCCAGAAGGGCACCTGGAACGACTACGAGATCAGGGTGGTAGACCAGCACTACTCGGTCTACCGCAACGGTGTCCTGATCAACGAGTTCGACAACACCGGCGGCCAGGACTTCGCCCCGCCCCGCTCGGACGACCCGGGCACGGACGGGCGACGGTTCGCCTCCGGCTACGTCGGACTTCAGGTGCACGGCACGACGGACGTCGTCTCCTACCGGGACATCCGGATCAAGGAACTGTAGGAACGTCGGCGCCGAGGCACCGTAGGGAACGTCGGCGTCAAGGAACTGTGGCGGACGTCGGTGGCCCGTACCCGCGCCGGGTGCGGGCCACCGTCACGCCTTCTTCGCCCTGCTCGGCTGCACCCGCTTCGGCTCCCCCGGCATCTTCGGGTACTCCGGCGGATACGGCAGGTCCCCCAGCCCGTGGTCGTGTTCGTCCCGCGCCGCCAGCTCCAGCAGCGCCTCCAGGGAGAACGCGTGCTCGTCCATGTCGGCGTGGACGTCACCGACCTCGGCGAACCGCCCCGGCATCGTCCCCAGGTCGAAGTCGCGCGGTACGGCGACCCCCACCTCGTCCCAGGTGAGGGGCGCGGAGACGGGGGCGTGCGGGCGGGGGCGCACGGAGTAGGCGGAGGCGATGGTGCGGTCGCGGGCGGTCTGGTTGTAGTCGACGAAGATCTTCGCGCCGCGTTCCTCCTTCCACCAGGCCGTGGTCACCTGCTCCGGCATCCGGCGCTCCAGTTCACGGGCGACGGCGATGGCCGACCGGCGTACCTGGGTGAAGGTCCAGTCGGGCCGGACCGGTACGAAGACATGCAGACCGCGGCCGCCGGAGGTCTTGGGCCAGCCGCGCAGGCCGCCGTACTCGTGCAGGACCTCGCGCAGCTCGTGCGCGGCGCGGACCGCGTCGGCGTAGTCGGTGCCGGGCTGCGGGTCGAGGTCGATGCGGAGTTCGTCGGGACGGTCGACGTCGGTGCGGCGGACGGGCCAGGGGTGGAAGGTGAGCGTGCCGAACTGGGCCGCCCAGACGACGGCGGCGACCTCGGTGGGACACATCTCGTCCGCGCTGCGGCCGCTGGGGAAGGTGATGTGCGCGGTGGGGATCCAGTCGGGCATGTTCTTGGGGGCGCGCTTCTGGAAGAAGTTCTCGCCCGTCACGCCCTCCGGGTAGCGCTCCAGGGTGGTGGGCCGGTCGCGCAGGGCGCGCAGGATGCCGGGGCCGACGGCGATGTAGTACCGGGCGAGGTCCAGCTTGGTGAAGCCGCGCTCCGGGAAGAAGATCTTGTCCGGGCTGGACAGCCGTACCGTCCGCCCCGCCGCCTCCAGTTCCACCGCTTCGCCCATGCGAGCCACGGTAGGCGGAAGGATCGAATGCCGCATACCGGGATCCTCGGCTCGCTGAAGGTCCCGGTATGCGCCGAAGTTCGCCGCGCGGCGACTCCCTGGCGGTCGCAGAATCGGAGGCATGGATCTTCCGGTGATGCCGCCCGTGAAACCGATGCTCGCCAAGTCCGTGGCGAAGATCCCGCCGGACATGCACTACGAGGCGAAGTGGGACGGGTTCCGGGCGATCGTGTTCCGCGACGGGGACGAGGTCGAGCTCGGCAGCCGTACCGGCAAGACGCTGACCAGGTACTTCCCCGAGCTGGTGGCGGCCCTGCGGGAGCGGCTGCCGACGCGCTGTGTACTGGACGGCGAGATCGTGATCGTCCGCGACGGGCGACGGCTGGACTTCGACGCCCTCACCGAGCGGATCCACCCCGCGGACTCCCGCGTCCGGATGCTGGCGGGGACGACCCCGGCCTCCTTCATCGCCTTCGACCTGCTCGCACTGAACGACGAGTCGCTGCTCGACGTCCCGCTCACCGACCGTCGCGCCCTGCTGGAGCTCGCCCTGGCCAGGGTGAGCGCCCCGGTGCACCTCGCGCCGGCGACCACGGACCGCGAGCTTGCCGAACAGTGGTTCGAGCAGTACGAGGGGGCGGGTCTGGACGGGGTGATCGCCAAGCCGCTCACCCTGCTCTACCGGCAGGACGAGCGGGCCATGTTCAAGATCAAGCACGAGCGGACGGCTGATGTGGTGGTCGCCGGGTACCGCTTCCACAAGAGCGGGCCGGTGGTCGGCTCGCTGCTGCTGGGCCTCTACGACGACGGGGGCACGCTCCAGCACATCGGCGTGTGCGCGGCTTTTCCCATGAAGCGGCGCGCGGAGCTGGTGCAGGAGCTGGAGCCGCTGCGGCTGGAGGACGTCTCGGAGCACCCCTGGGCCGCCTGGTCCGAGGAGACGGCGCACGAGACGGCGCGGCTGCCCGGCGCGCCGAGCCGGTGGTCCACGAAGAAGGACTTCTCCTGGGTGCCGCTGCGCCCCGACCGCGTCGCCGAGGTGGCGTACGACCACATGGAGAACGGTGTCCGTTTCCGCCACACGGCCCGCTTCCGGCGCTGGCGTCCGGACCGCACGGCGGAGAGCTGCACCTACGCGCAGCTGGAGGAGCCGGTGAACTACGACCTGGCGCGGATCCTCGGCCCCGGCGCGAACCGGTGACGCTCAGGGCTCCATCAGCACCTTGACCGCCCCGTCCTGCTTGCGCTGGAACATCTCGTAGGCGTGCGGGGCGTCGGTGAGCGGCACCCGGTGGGTGGCGAAGTCGTCGACGCCCAGGGGGTCGTCGTCCGTGAGCAGGGGCAGGATGTCGTCGCTCCAGGTACGGACGTTCGCCTGGCCCATGCGCAGCCGGATCTGCTTGTCGAACAGGGTGAGCAGGGGCAGCGGGTCGACCTTGCCGCCGTAGACGCCGGAGAGGGAGATCGTGCCGCCGCGGCGTACCAGTTCGATGGCGGTGTAGAGGGCGGCGAGCCGGTCGACGCCGAGGCGTTCCGTGAGCCGTGAGCCGATGGCGCGGGGCAGCATTCCGGTCGCGTTCTGGGCGAGCCGGGCGGCCGCGCTGCCATGGGCCTCGGTGCCGACGGCGTCGATCACGGAGTCGGGTCCGCGCCCGGCGGTCCGGTCCCGGATGGCGCCGACAAGTTCCTTCTCGTTGTCGAAGTCCCTGAGGTCGAAGGTCTCCACGCCCCGCTCGCGCGCCCGGCGCAACCGCTCGGGCACCAGATCCACCCCGAACACCTGCTCGGCTCCGCGCTGGAGAGCCACCCGGCAGGCCATGTCGCCGATGGGTCCGAGACCGAGCACCGCGACGCTGCCGCCGGGCGGGACGTGCGCGTACTCGACCGCCTGCCAGGCGGTGGGAAGCACGTCGGAGAGGTAGAGGAAGCGGTCGTCGGGCGGCCCCTCGGGCACCTTGATCGGTCCGAACTGGGCCTGCGGGACGCGCAGGTACTCGGCCTGGGCCCCGGGGACCGAGCCGTACAGCCGGGTGTAGCCGAAGAGGGCCGCGCCCATGCCCTCGCCGGTGCACTGGGTGGTCTCGCACTGGGTCGGGAGCCCGGTGAGACACATCCAGCAGCTGCCGCAGGCGATCTGGAACGGTACGACCACCCGGTCACCGGCCGCCAGATCGGGGACCCCGGCACCGACCTCCTCGACGATGCCCATGGGTTCGTGGCCGAGGATGTCGCCCGGCGTCATGAACGGGGTGAGCACCTCGTACAGATGCAGGTCGGAGCCGCAGAGGCCGGTGGAGGTGATCCGGATGATCGCGTCGGTCGGCTCCTTCAGCACCGGATCGGGCACGGTCTCCACACGCACGTCCCGCTTGCCCTGCCAGGTCACTGCCTTCATCGTGCCCACACTCCGTTCCCACGCCTCGGTCAGCAGGTTTCCGCCCGAGTACCCGACCCCTCACCCCCGAACCAGTCAGAAACAATCCACTATGGCCATCCATAAACAGATAAGTGCACAATCAGATGCATCATGGGCAGGATGAGTGGGATGAGCTGGATGATCGGGATGGGTGGGACGGGCACGGGGCACAAGGGGTCCCGGACGCGACGGGCCCGCCGCCGCGGCACGACCGCGGGGGCACTGCTCGCCGCCGCGGTCGCGGGCACCCTGCTGGCGGGGTGCACCACGAGCGGGAGCGACAACGACGACGGACGGGGACAGGGCACCGATCGCCGGGACGACCGGACCAGCGCCCCGCCGACCGGATCCGTGCTCGCCGTGAAGATCGACAACGTCTCCGCCGCCCGCCCCCAGACCGGCCTCGACGCCGCGGACATCGTCTACACCGAGCAGGTCGAGGGCGGCCTCAGCCGGCTGATGGCCGTGTACGCCACCCGGTTCCCCGAGGTGGTCGGACCGGTGCGCAGCGCCCGCGAGTCCGACCTGGAGCTGCTGCGCCAGTTCGACGAGCCGACCCTGGCCTTCTCGGGCGCGCAGAGCAAGCTCCTGCCGCTGATCGGCAGGGCGCCCCTGCACGCGAAGACCCCCGGGGACGCCGGCGCCGCCTACTTCCGGGGCGACGACAAGCCCGCGCCGCACAACCTGTACCTGCGCCCCGGGAAGCTCCTCGGCACCCCGCCCGGCGCCGACGCCCTCACCACCGGTTTCCGCTACGGCCCCGCCCCGTCGGGCGGCACCCCCGAGGACTCCCGCACCGTCCGCTATCCGGCCGCCCGCTTCACTTTCACCTGGTCCGCCGACAGCCGCCGCTGGCAGGTCTCGATGGACGGCAGACCGACGGTCACCACCGACGACGTCCGCGTCGCCCCGGCCACGGTGGTCGTCCAGCACGTGACCGTCCGCGCGTCACAGTTCCGCGACTTCCTCGGCAACAACACCCCGTACACGGAGACGGTCGGCTCGGGCCGCGCGGAGGTCCTGCGGGACGGCAAGGTCTTCGACGCGGACTGGGAGCGGAGTACGGCGACCGACGGCACACGGTTCACGACGACGGACGGCGAGCCGATGAACTTCGCCGAGGGCCAGGTATGGGTGGTGTACACCGCCGACCGCTCGTAGCCGAGCACCTGCCGGAGCCGACGAAAAGCGTGGCGGAGCCAGCGGAGGGTTCGTCGGAGCCAACAGGCTCGGCGGAGCCGACAGACTCGGCGGAGCTAGCGGAGTGGCGCCTCCGCCGGGCTGCGCAGTTCCTCCGCCGCGTCGGCCACCCGCCGGATCAGCTCGAAGAACACGCCCTGCTCCTCCGCCGACAGCGGGGCCAGGAACACCTGGTTCATCCGCGCCGTCCGCACCGTGAGCCTGCGATGGGTCCGCAGCCCGTCGTCCGTGAGCCGCAGCAGGAACCGTCGCCCGTCCTGCGGATCGCGCACCTTGTCGAGCAGCCCCCGGCGCCCGAGCCGACTGATGACCTCGGACATCGTGGACCGGTCGAGCCCCACCCGCTCCCCCACCGTGCGCTGGTCGAGCCCCGGTTCGGCGACGAGGCTGTTGAGGACCGCGAACTGCGGCGAGGTGATCTCCTCGGAGACCATCACGTTCCACAGCAGATAGTGGGCCTGCTGCAGCCGTCGGGCCAGGTGCCCGGGGTGGGTGGAGAGGTCCACCGCGGCCATGTGCGCTCCTCGAGTCGGGCTCGGCAATTCGTCCGTGCACTGAACGATACCTGCCACGCCTCGACGTCTGTCCATACAACGTACGGATCCGACCTGGCCTTTTCGCAGGTCTTGACGAAGGAGCTGACGAGTGGCAGCGTGAAGGAAACTTCACCCAAATACTCAGTGCCCTGATTAACCGGTCACCGGGTGTGCGGACGAGATGGGGCCTCACGGATGGACAAGGTGGTCGCCACAGCCCTGAAGGCGGTGGCCGATGCGCCGGACGGCGCGACACTCGCCGTCGTCGGCGGATTCGGGCTGAGCGGTGTGCCGAACGTGCTCATCCAGGCGCTCCACGAGCGCGGCGTCGCGGGCCTCGGAGTCGTCTCGAACAACTGTGGGGCCATGGAGTCCGGCCTCGCGGTCCTGCTCGCTGCCGAGCGGCCGCGCGCCTGCGGCGCCGGCGTCCCCGCGCTCCACACCCCGGCCGGCGTCGGCACCCAGGTCGCCGAGGGCGGGCCCTGGCGCCACGACGGCCACGGCGGCGTCTCGCCGGGCTCGCCGTTCAAGGGGGTCCGCGAGTTCGTCGGGGGCGCGACTGGCCGGAACCGCCGCGCACGAGCCGGCCCGCAAGGGCTCGGGCGTCGGTGTCGCCACGCCGTGCGTCGGCGTGGGGCAAGGACTCGCCCTCGTTCTGGACCGCTGAGCCGTGCCTGCGGCTGCCGACCGTTCGTCGCCGGTCGCGCAGCTCCCCGCGCCTTCAGGGGCGCCGCATCCATCCCGCCTTTTGACGTGAACGTCAGGAACCCCCAGGGACACCACTCATGACTCTCACCCAGCACGACATCGACCAGGAAATCGCCGCCGAACACGCGGCCTACGAGAAGCGGGTCGCCGACGGGGCGCCGGTGGAGCACCATCCGCGCCGCGACTACACGCCCTACCGCTCCTCGGTGCTGCGGCACCCGAAGCAGCCGCCGATCTCCATCGACGTCACCAAGGACCCGGAGCTGGTGGAGCTGTTCTCCCCCGCCTTCGGGGAGCGGGACATCACCGAGATCGACAACGATCTGACCCGGCAGCACAGCGGCGAGCCGATCGGTGAGCGGATCACGCTCACCGGCCGCCTCCTCGACCGCGACGGCCGCCCGCTGCGCGGCCAGCTGGTGGAGATCTGGCAGTCCAACTCGGCGGGCCGCTACGCCCACCAGCGCGAGCAGCACGACGCGCCGCTGGACCCGAACTTCACCGGCGTGGGCCGCACGCTGACGGACGACGACGGCCGTTACCACTTCACGACGATCCAGCCGGGCCCCTACCCGTGGCGCAATCACCTCAACGCCTGGCGGCCGGCCCACATCCACTTCTCGATGTTCGGCACGGCGTTCACCCAGCGGCTCGTGACGCAGATGTACTTCCCGAGCGACCCGCTCTTCCCCTACGACCCCATCATCCAGTCGGTCACCGACGACGCCGCCCGGCAGCGACTGGTCGCGACGTACGACCACAGCCTGTCCGTACCGGAGTTCTCGATGGGCTACGTCTGGGACATCGTCCTCGACGGCCCGAAGGCCACCTGGATCGAAGAAGGGCGCTGACCTGCCATGACGAAGATCGACACCAGTCACCCGGAGACGGTCCTCCCGACCCCGTCGCACACGGTCGGGCCCTTCTACGGCCACGCCCTGCCCTTCCCCGGCGGCGACGACATCGCTCCCGTCGGCCACCCCGACACCATCTCCCTCCAGGGCCACATCCTGGACGGCGAGGGCAACCCGCTGCCGGACGCCTTCCTGGAGCTGTGGGGTCCCGACCCGGACGGCAACGTCCCCCGCGTCGACGGATCCATGCGCCGCGACGCCGCGAGCGGCGGCTTCCTGGGCCGCAACGGCGTGGAGTTCACCGGCTGGGGCCGCGTCCAGGCCGACGCGAGCGGTCACTGGACCGCGCGTACGCTGCGGCCCGGCGCGCGCGGGCGGAACGCGCCCTACCTCAGCGTGTGCGTCTTCGCCCGGGGCCTGCTGGTCCACCTGTTCACCCGGATCTACCTGCCGGGCGACGACGCCGCACTGGCCGCGGACCCGCTGCTGTCCCGTGTGGACGAGGCGCGCCGGGGCACGCTGATCGCCGAGGACCGGGGCAACGGCACCTACCGTTTCGACATCCGCCTTCAGGGCGAAGGCGAAACGGTCTTCCTGGAGTTCCAGTGACTTCTGCTGACGCCGACACCGGTCTGCTCTCCCCCGGGTGGGCCGGTTCCCCGGCCGCGGCCGCGACGAGCGACACCGCTCATCTGCGGGCGCTGCTCGACGCCGAGGCCGCGCTGACCCGCGCCCAGGCCGCGCTGGGGCTGGTCCCCGCCGCGGCCGGGCCCGCGGTGACCTCGGCGGCGGACGCCGCGACCCCCGACGTCCGCTCCCTCGCGGAACGCGCGCGCGGCGGCGGCAACCCGGTGATCCCGCTGGTGGCGGACCTCACCGAGGCGGTCGGCCCGGAGTACGGTCCGTATGTGCACCGGGGTGCCACCAGCCAGGACATCATGGACACGGCGACGATGCTGGTCGCCGCGCGCACCCTCGACCTGGTCCTGGGCGACCTCGGCCGTACGGAGTCCGCGCTGGCCGCGCTCGCCGCCGCGCACCGGGACACGGCGATGCCGGGCCGCACCCTCACCCAGCACGCCGTGCCCACGACCTTCGGCCTGAAGGCCGCGGGCTGGCGTTCCCTGCTCCTCGACGCCCGGGACCGGCTTGCCGTCGTACGGGCGACGCTGCCGGCCCAACTCGGGGGCGCGGCAGGCACCTTGGCGGCGTTCACGGTCTTCGGGGCGACCGACACCCAGGCCCTGACCGCCGCCTACGCCCGTGAACTCGGCCTCCACGCCCCCGAGTTGCCCTGGCACACCCTGCGCACCCCCATCGCGGACCTGGCCGGAGCGCTGGCGTTCACCGCAGGCGCCCTGGGGAAGCTCGCGGTGGATGTGCTCGCCCTGGCCCGTACCGAGATCGCGGAGGTCGCCGAGGGCAGCGGCGGCGGTTCGTCGGCGATGCCGCACAAGGCGAACCCGGTACGGTCGACGCTCATCGCGGCGGCGGCCCGGCGGGCGCCCCACCTGGCGGCGACGCTGTACGGGGCGCTGGCGGCCGAGGACGAGCGGCCGGCCGGAGCGTGGCACGCGGAGTGGGAGCCGTTGCGCGAGCTGCTCCGGCTGGTCGGGGGCGCCGCCCGGGACGCGGTGGAGCTCACGCGGGGGCTGCGGGTGAACCCCGGCGCGATGCGTCGGCACCTGGACCTCACCCACGGGTTGATCGTCTCGGAACGGCTGGCCGCAGAGCTGGCGCCGGTACTGGGCCGGGCCCGTGCCAAGGAACTGCTGACCCGGACCGCCGAGCGGGTCTACGCGGAGGGCCGCTCGCTGGGCGAACTCCTGGCCGAGGAGCCGGAGTTGAAGGACCTCGACCTCGCGGACCTCACGGATCCCACCCGTTACACCGGCTCCGCCGGATCCCTCACCGACCGTGCACTGGAGCGACGTTGACCGACAAGCTGCTCAACCACCGTGCGGAAGGCCCGACCTCCGCTCCTCCTCTGCTGCTGGGCCCCTCCCTCGGCACGTCCACCCGGCTCTGGGACAAGGTGGCGCCCGAGCTGTCGATCACGCACCGGGTTGTCCGCTGGGACCTGCCGGGGCACGGTGGCTCCTCCGCCGGGCTGATCGGGCCGGGGGCGACGGTGGCCGACCTGGGCGCCCTGGTGCTGGGCCTGGCGGACGCGCTGGGTGTCGAACGGTTCGCGTACGCGGGGGTGTCCCTGGGCGGTGCGGTCGGTCTGTGGCTGGCGGCGCACCACCCGGAGCGGGTCTCCTCCCTGGCCGTGCTCTGTTCCTCGGCCCACTTCAACGGTGCCAAGCCGTGGCGGGAGCGGGCGGAGCTGGTGCGCCGGGAGGGGCGGCAGGGACTGGCCGGGCTCGCGGAGACGGCCGACTCACGGTGGTTCACACCCGGGTTCACCGTGCCGGAGCTGGTGGAGGACCACCGCCGGGCCGACCCGGAGGCGTATGCCGCGTGCTGCGACGCGCTCGCCGCGTTCGACATCCGCGAGGAGCTGGCCGGGATCACCGCGCCCACGCTCCTGGTCGCCGGCCGGCAGGATCCGGCGACGCCGCCCGCGCACCTGCGGGAGATCGCGGACGCGGTGCCCGGGGCGACGCTCACCGAGATCGCGGGGGCGTCGCATCTCGCCCCGGCGGAGCGGCCGGAGGCCGTACTGGCCGCGCTGCGCGGGCACTTCGACGGGTACGCGCGGCGCGGCATGGAGGTGCGGCGCCAGGTGCTCGGCGATGCGCACGTGGACCGCGCCCAGTCCCGGCAGACACCCTTCACGGCCCGTTTCCAGGATTTCATCTCCCGCTACGCGTGGGGAGAGATCTGGACCGATCCGACGCTGTCCCGCCGCGAACGCAGCATGATCACACTGACCGCGCTGATCGCCCACGGCCACTACGACGAACTGTCCATGCACATCCGCGCGGCCCGCCGCAACGGCCTCACCCCGGAGGACATCGCCGCCGTCCTCCTCCAGTCTGCAGTCTACTGCGGCGTCCCGGCGGCGAACTCGGCGTTCGCGGCGGCGCAGCGGGTGTTGGCGGAGGAGGAGGGGCAGGACTGACCGGGCCTCGGCCGGGACCTCGCCCGCCCTACCCGAGCAGGGCGAGTTCCTCCCGTGCCTGCCTGACAAGTCCGTCGGCACCGCAGGACTCGGCGAGCGTCAGGCCGCGGTCGAGTTCGGAGACCGAGCGGGTGGCGATGCCGTACTCGACGCGGGCGGCGGCGTGCTCGTAGGCGGAGGGCGAGGCCGCCAGGTACGTGACCGCCTGGGCGTAGAGGGAGGCGGCCGTGCGGCCGGTGGCGAGGGACGCCTCCAGGCGCAGGGCCTCGCCGATGGCGGTGTCCGTACCGAAGCGTTCGGCACGGCGGCGGACGCTCGCGGCGAGTTCGGCGGCACGGCGCGGGTCCTCGGTGGCGAGGGCCCGTGCGAGGGTGCTGCCCCAGGTGGCGGAGACGGGGTTGTGGTGGCCCCGGGCCGCCGTCGCCTTCTCAGCGGCCTCCAGTTCGTTGATGCCCTCCTTGATGCGCCCCTTGGCAATCAGCAACCGCCCTCGTACGGAGCGCGGTTCGGGCAGCACGATGGTGGACGGGTACGGCGGCGCGAAGTTGTACTGCTCGGCGATCGCCCAGGCCTCGTCGACGTGGCCGCGCACGAGCAGCGTGTCGACGAGGTTGCAGGTGGTGGTCCAGTACAGGGGCAGTCCGCGGCCGACTCCCTCGGCGAGCACGAGGGACTGGCGCAGCGAGGCCTCGGCGTCCCTGAGCCGGCCCCGCATGCGGTGGCCGAGCCCGACGTAGGCGTGGGCCAGCGCGAGGTGGCCTCCGCTCCAGCCGGCGGACTCGTAGGTGCGCAGGGCTTCGGTGTACAGGCTCTCGGCCCGGTCGAGGCGGTCCGCGTAGGCGTACGCGGTGGCCAGCATCAGGAGCAGTTCGATGCCCCACTCGGTGTCGGTCCAGCCGAGTCCGGGCGCGAGGCGGCCGTTGACGAGGGCTCGGTCGCAGAACTCGACCACCTCCTCGGCGTTCTCGCCCCGTGTCATCGCGTCGAAGCCCCGGAGGATGAGCAGCGCGCGCTCGGAGTTGTCCCGGCCGGTGCAGGTCGCCGCGAGGGCGGCGAGTTCCTGGGAATGGGTCGGTGGGAGTTCCTCGCCGGCGTGGACGCCTTCCCACATGTAGCGCGCGGCCTGCAGCCGCATCCGGGAGGGTCCGGGCTCCAGCCGGCCGATCTCCGCGTCCAGCGTACGGACGGCCTCGTGCAACTGGTCGTTGTGGAGCAACACCTGGGAGAGGCGGAAGACCGCGTCCACGCGCTCGGCGCTGTCGAGGCCCGGCTCGGCGAGTGCCGAGCGGAGGTATTCGATCGTGGTGGAGGGCGAGGTCAGGAGGCCGGCGCAGCCCAGTTCGTAGAGCACGCGGACCCGGACGTCCGGCTGCGGCGGCTCCTTCAGGGCACGCTCCAGACAGCGACGGGCGGCCTCGGGGGCGCCCACGGCCAGATGTTCCGCCGCGGCGGCACGCAACTGCTCGACCAGCTCGGCCTCGCCGTCCGGGTGCACCTCGATGAGGTGGCGGGAGGCCGCGGCGGCGCCGCGCCCGGATTCGGCCACGGCCGTCGCGGCGACTCCGTGGAACGCGGTGCGGATGCCCGTCGGGATCGAGTCGTAGACGGCGGTGGCGATCAGCGGGTGGACGAACTCCAGGTCCCCGGCGTCCGCCTGACGGTTGGCCGGATCCGGCTCGGTGAGGATGCGGGCCTGGGTCAGCAACTCGGCGCACTCCGCGGCCGAGTCCCGGGGCAGGCTGGCGAGACGGGCCACGATGTCGACGGTGATCCCGGTGTGGAGGATGGCCGCGGCCCACGCGAACCGCGTGGCCTCGACCCCCAGTTCCTCGAGGCGGGCGACAAGGCCGGTGCCGCGCGCCGAGCGGTTCAGGGCGCGCAGTTCGCCGGCCGAATCCTCGACCGGCTCCAGTCCGCAGTCCTTCACCTTGGCGAGCAGTTCGACGGTGTTGTACGCGTTGCCACCGGTGACCGCCCACACCTCCCGGCAGAACGGGTCGTCGGCGTGCCGGCCGACCGTGGCACGGGTGAGTCCCGCCGTGGCCTTCGGGGTGAGGGCGTGGAGTGTGGCGACGGGGCGTGCCTTGGCGGCGATCCGGCTGAGGTGGCGAGCGCGTTCGCCGGTGGCCTCGCCGGGACGGCGGGCCACCACGACCAGGACGCACATCTCGGTCAGACGGTCGGCGAGGGCGGACAGCCAGTGCAGCGTCTCCTGGTCGGCCCAGTGGATGTCGTCGATCAGCAGGACGAGCGGCCAGGCACGGCGCACGAGTCGGTTCACGGCGGCGACGAGGCCCTCGCACACGCCCTGCGGGTCCGCCTGGCCCTCGCCCGGCTCGGCCAGCCCGAGGGCGGGTCCGGCGATGTCGTACCAGTCGCCCAGGTACTCGCGGGTCTCCTCCTCCATCAGCCCCATCAGTCCGGGCTGCAGCAACTGCCGTACGACGTGGAAGGGAACGGAGGTGACGGTCTCGCCGCCGCGTGCGTACCAGACGTGGCAGCCGCGCTCCTCGGCTATCCGGCGGGCCTCGGTGAGCAGAGCGGTCTTGCCGACGCCCGCCTCACCCGTGAAGACCAGCACACTGCCGGGGGACGCCTTGTCGACGCACAGTTCGTCGATCGCCTCCGTGACGGCGGCGATCTCCGCGTCGCGCTCCCACAGGGAAGCCGAGGCTGCCCCGTCGGGCCGAGCCTCCGTCATTCCGCTACCTCCCCGTGTCGCCCAAAACGATGCACAGGTCATTGAGCGTAGCCCTCCGGCAGCCGAAGTGGAGGCCGGTCGGGGTACCTATGGCCGTGTCGGGTGACATCGGGCGGCCGGGTGGCGACGCATCCAGCCGCCCACCTGGCGCGTTGAAGATGATGGCCAGTCAACTTCCCGTGATCGAAGGCGGATTTTCCGGTTTTCGGTGGCGGGCCGTTCCCACCCCGCGAAGGAGACGGCATGAGCGCGCCCCACCCCGGCCCAGGACCCCGTTCCGGGCGGGCCGGGGGGTCTCGCAGGGCCCTGTTCGCGGGGGCCGTGGGGAACTTCATCGAGTGGTACGAGTTCGGGGTGTACGGGTACTTCGCGACGATCATCGCGGCGCACTTCTTCACACCGGAGGGCGGCGGCGAGGCCGAGGCACTCGTGCGGACGTACGCCTCGTTCGCGCTGGCGTTCTTCTTCCGGCCGGTGGGCGCCGCCCTGTTCGGCAGACTCGGTGACCGCGTCGGCCGCCGCCCGGTGCTGGTGCTGGTGATCGTCCTGATGACGGTCGCGACGACGCTGATCGGCGCGCTCCCCACGTACGACACCGTCGGCGCGGCCGCCCCCTGGCTGCTGACGCTGCTCCGGGTGGTCCAAGGACTGTCGGCGGGCGGGGAGTTCGGCGGCGCGGTGTCGGTGCTGACGGAGTTCGCGCCGACCGGCAGGAGGGGACTGTACGGGGCGTGGCAGTCGTTCACGGTGGCGCTGGGGCTGCTCGGCGGGGCAGGGGTCGCCGCGTTCCTCGCCACCGTCCTCTCCCCCGCGGAACTGGAGGCGTGGGGGTGGCGGCTGCCGTTCCTGGCGACCCTGCCGCTCGGCCTCGGCGCGCTGTGGCTGCGGTTGCGGCTGGACGAGACGCCGGCCTTCCGGCGGGAGAACGAGGAGGGAACGCCGCCGGTCCGGCCGCCGGCCCGCGAGACCGCCCGGGCCATCGCGCTCGGTGCCGGTCGCGTCATGGGCTGGGCGGCGGCCGGCTACACCTTCCTGGTCGTGCTGCCCTCCTACCTCCAGAACAGTCTGGACGCCACCTTCCGGCAGGCGCTGCTGGCCACGGTGTCGGCCAATCTCGGCTTCGCGGCCACGATCCTCCCGGCCGGCCGGCTCAGCGACCGGGTGGGCCGGCGGCCGGTCATGCTCGCAGGCGCGCTGTCCGTGACCGTGCTGGCGCTGCCGCTGCTCAACCTCCTCCAGAACCCGGGTACTTCGACCGTGGCGAAGGGGCTCGCGGTCTTCGCGGCGGGCGCGGTCGTCGGGCTGATGGCGGGGCCCGGTCCGGCCATGCTCTCCGAGATGTTCCCGACGAGCGTCCGCTACACCGGACTGGGACTCGCCTACGCCCTGTCCAATGCGGTGTTCTCGGGCTGCGCGGGCCTCATCATCACGGAGACGATCAAACGGACGGGCAGCGTGGACATCCCGGCGTACTACGCGGCCGCGACCTGCGCGGTGAGCGCGGTCGCGCTGCTGACGCTCGGTAAGTCGACTTCTGGACAGGGGAGTTGAGTGGCTATGCGGGTGATCGGACTGATGTCCGGGACGTCGTACGACGCCGTCGACGCCGCGGCGGCGGACCTCGACCTCGACGGCGACACGCTCGTCCTCAGGCCGCTGGGGCGGATCAGCCGGGCGTACGACGACGGCCTCCACGGCGCGTTGGCCAGGGCGCTGCCCCCGGCCGCCACCACCGTCGGCGAGGTGTGCCGGCTGGACACCCGCATCGGACAGGCGTTCGCGGCCGTGGCGGTCGAGGCCGACCGGCAACTCTGTGACGGAAAGGCTGAGTTGATCGCGTCCCACGGGCAGACGGTCTACCACTGGGTCGCGCGTGGCGAGGAGGGCGGGGAGGGCGCGCGGGAGAGGGGCGCTCTCGCGGGCACGGCGGGGGCGGTGGCGGAGCCCGGGACCACCGTGCTCGGCACACTGCAGCTCGGGCAACCCGCGTGGATCGCCGAGGCGACGGGGCTGCCCGTGGTGGCCGACTTCCGGGCCCGGGACATCGCCGCCGGCGGCCAGGGCGCGCCCCTGGTGAGCCTGGTCGACCTGCTGTGGCTGCGCGGTCGCCCCGGCACCCCGGTCGCCCTGAACCTGGGCGGCATCGCCAACCTGACCGCACCCGACGGCACCGCCTTCGACACCGGGCCCGCGAGCGCGCTGCTCGACGCGGCCGTGCGGGAGTCCACGGGCGGGCGGCTTCCGTACGACGTGGACGGCGCCCTGGCCGCTCGCGGCACCGTCCACCAGCCGCTGCTGCGACGCCTGCTCGACGAGCCGTACTACGCGCTGCCCGCGCCGAAGACGACGGGCAAGGAGCTCTTCCACGCCGGTTATCTGCGCGCCGCGCTGGCCGGGTTCGCGGAGCTGTCCCCGGCGGACGCCGCGGCCACCCTTACGCGGCTCAGCGCCCGGACGGTGGCCGACGCGACCCGCGCGGTGGGGGCCACGGAGGTGATCGCGTCGGGGGGCGGCACACGCAATCCGACGCTGATGCGGATGCTGGGCGTCGAGCTGGCGGGCGTACCGCTGCGGGTATCGGACGAGTTGGGGCTCCCGGCGGACGCGAAGGAGGCGTACGCCTTCGCCGTGCTGGGCTTCCTCACCGTCCACGGACTGCCGGGCACCGCGCCGCCGAGCACGGGCGCCCGCCACCCGAGCGTCCTGGGGTCGGTCACACCGGGCCGCCGGGGCTTTCCCCGCCCGGGCCGCGACGCCGAGTTCGGGCACGGGACGCCGCGGGGGCATTCGGCTCCGCCCCACGCCCCTCGACGGCCGACGCGACTCGTCGTCGAGACAACCTGAGCCGCCAACGGCCGGACCGCTGGACCGCCGGCCCCCCGAGCGCCCCCCGAACGCCCTCCGCCGAAACCGCGGCGGGCGCGTGAATATCCGCCCCTCTCATCCGGTTTTCACTCCGGCCTCATACGGTTGCCCCATGACGCAGGTGACTCCTCCCGGCTGGTACACCGACCCCGGCCAGACAAGTGACGCGCCCGCCACCGAGCGCTGGTGGGACGGCAAGGCGTGGACGGACCAGATCCGCCCCGCCGGTTCGGCCGCGGGGTTCGGTCCGCCGGCCTACCCGCAGGGCGCCGGGCCCTACCCGCAGGGGCCCGGGGGCCACCCCGGATACCCCGCATACCCCGGCCACCCGGCCCCGGCTCCCACCCCCAGGCGCGGCCTGCGTACCGGGATAGCCGTGGCCGTGGCCGCCGCGGTGCTGGCCAGCATCGGCGTGGGCGTGTACGCGCTGACCAGCAACGACGGTGGCAGCGAAGGCAGTACGACGTCCCAGGGAACCGGCGGGCAGGACGGTGGCCGGGGCGACGACGGCGGACCGGGCGGCAACTCCGGCGGCCAGGGCGGACCCGGCGGCTCCGGCGGATCCGGCGGTCAGACGCCGACGCCGGACAGGTCGGGGCAGCCGCCGCAGGAGGAGGGGTACGCCACCGACACGACCAGCGGCATCAGCATCCCCGTGCCCGAGGGCTGGGTCACCTCACCGTTGCAGGTCGGCGCGCAGGTGACGACCGAGGCGTCGTACGACTGCCCGGCCGACCCCACGAAGACGTGCACGCGCGGCGGCGCCTACTCGACACCCGCCGAGCTGCTGAAGCTGAAGGCCACGACGGCCGAGGCGGCCGCCAAGGAGGACATCGCCCAGGCCGCCGAGGACGCCTACGGCACCGAGGGCTACGGGAAGATCACCTCGCACGAGGAGCTGGCCTCCAAGGCGGTGACCGTGGCGGGCGAGAAGGGCTACTACGTCCGCTGGAAGGTGATCACGGGCAAGGGTGACGACGGCTATGTCGAGTCGCTCGTCTTCCCCTCCCCCGCCGACTCCTCGCGGCTCGTCGTCGTCCGCTTCGGCATCGACGTGAGCGACAAGGCACCCGAGCAGTCGGTCATCGACGAGATCACCAAGGGCATCAAGAAGGCGTCGATCGGCGGGGGCAGCGGCCAGGACGTGTGAGCCACCGGCCGCAGTCCGGCCCCGGCGGAAAACAGGGGCGGAGAACAGTCGGCCGGGTGGGGTTCCTCTCCGCTCCAGAGGAACCCCACCCGGCCGGGGTTACGCGCCGCCCCCGTCCCCACGGTGCGGCGCGATCAGGTCGTCGTCCGGTCGGTTCACGGACGGCGGCCTGAGCCCTATACGAGGCCGAGCGTCGGGAGCACGGCCGCCTCCATGAACTTGATGATGTACGTCTCGTCCGCGTCCCGACCCTCCAGGACCGGCCGGGCCCGCAGGACGCCGAAGATCTGCGCCGGGACGAACTCCAGCGCCGGGTGGTCGGCCGGGACCTCGCCCCGTGCCACCCCGCGGGCGATCATCGCCCGGAGCGCTTCGATCTCCGGCTCCACCAGCGCGTCGCGCAGGGCCGCCTGGAGCTCCTCGTCCTGAACGACGGCATGGCCGAGGGCCTGGAAGAGCCGTCCCTCCAGAACGTAGCCCTCCCCGGCGTGCCGGGCCACCTCACGCAGGTCACCGGCGAGGGTGCCGGTGTCGATCCCCGCGAAACGGACACTGCGGCGCGCGCGCAGCGCGGCCGCCACGAACTGCGGTTTCGTCCGCCACTGCCGGTAGAGGGTCGACTTGCTGCACCGGGTGCTCGCTGCGACGCCCTCCATGGTGACCGAGTCATAACCGCACTCACGGATCTGTTCGAGCACAGCGTCGAAGAACTCCTGCTCGCGCTCGGGCGTGAGCTTGGAGCGGCGCGAGGCGACGGCCGTCTCCGGCCCGTCCGCTGCCTGCGACGTCATGACTCGTGTCTCCTTCGGTCGTCCCCATGCCGAAAGGCCTGTCGAAACGCCACTGTACCGGAACGGCCTCGTATCGGTACAGTGCCGTATCGATACCCCACCGTTTCGGTACAGTGCCGTATCGGTACACTCTCGTATCGGTACCGGCACGTATCGGTACCACGGCGTATCGATCGCCGAAGGAACCAGCGCCAGCGAGCGCCGTCAGCGAAAGGGCCGGGGATGGAATGCCGCACCGCGCCTGCGGAAGAGCCGGCAACCGCGATACCGCGGCCGCCCCTCGTCCGTGAGTTCCTGCTCGTCGCAGGGCTCTTCCTCGTCTACAAGTTCGGTCGGCTGCTGGCCAACGGGCACACCGCCGAGGCCTTCCGCAACGCCCACGACATCTGGGACTGGGAGCGCGCCCTGGGACTGCCGGGCGAGGGCTCCGTGCAGTCCGCGCTGCTGCACGGCGACCTCGTCCACATCGCGAACGTCTACTACGCGACCGTCCACTTCCCCGCCACCGCGGCCTTCCTGGTCTGGCTGTACCTGCGGCGCCCCGGGCACTACGTCTGGGCCCGCCGGGTCCTCGCCGCGCTCACCGCCGCCGCGCTGCTGCTGCACCTCGCGTTCCCGCTGGCCCCGCCGCGGATGCTGGACGGCGCACACCTCATCGACACCGGACAGGTGTACGGGCCGACGGTCTACTCGGCGACGCCGGCGACCGACTCGCTGGCGAACCAGTTCGCCGCGATGCCCTCGCTGCACTTCGGCTGGGCCCTGATGGTCGCCGTCGGTCTTATCGCCGCGACCCGCTCCCGCCTGCGCGGGCTGTGGCTGCTGCACCCGCTGGTGACCCTGGTGGTGATCGTCGGCACCGCGAACCACTACTGGCTCGACGCGATCGTCGCCGGTGTCCTGCTGGCCGCCGTCCTCGCCGTGATCCAGCTTCCGCACCGCACGGCCGCCACCGCCGGGCAGCGCTCCGGGGCCCTCGTCCCGGCCGAGGAGCCCGTCCTGGTCGGAGCGGGACGATGAACGCCACCCTCGTCGCCGTCGCCCTGTCCCTGGTCTCCGCCGTCGCCTACGCGGCCGCCGCCGTGGCCCAGGAGCGGCTCGCCGCGCGCAGCGCCGACTCCGGGGTACGGCGGATGCTCGCCAGCGGTGCCTGGTGGAGCTCGGTCGCACTGAACGCGGGCGCCGCGCTGCTGCACGTCGTCGCCCTCAAGTACGGCCCCCTCACGGTCGTGCAGCCGCTGGGCGCGCTCACGCTCGTGGCCGCGGTGCCGCTGGGCGCGCGGGTGGCCGGACGCCGGGTCACCCGGGCGGAGTGGCGCGGTACCGCGCTCACGCTGGCCGGTCTCGCCGCGATCCTGGTCGTCGCGTCCGGGCCCGCCCCGGACGACGTGCTGAGTCTGCCGGAGGCGGTCGCCGTGGCAGGCGCTGCCGTCGCCCTGGTCGGCCTGCTCTCCCGGCCCGGCGCCAGGCCCGGACTGCGCCACGCCGGCGCCTCCGGCATGGCCTCGGGTGTCGCCTCCGCGCTCACCCAGACCGTCACGGTCGCCGCGACGGACCGCTCGGGGACCCTCCTCGATGTGGAGGTCGTCGTGGTGGCCCTGCTGGTCGCCGCGTTCGCCGTGGGCGGGCTGCTGCTCTCCCAGACGGCGTACCGAGGGGGTCTGGGTGCGCCACTCGCGGTCGTGACCCTGTCGAACCCGCTGGCCGCCGCCGTGATCGGCCTCTCCCTCCTCGGGGAGAGCCTGCGGGGCGGGGCGGCGGGGGCGCTGCTCGCGGTGGCGGGGGCCGTGGTGGCGGCGCGGGGTGTGGTGCTGCTGACCCGGGCGACACCGGAGGCCGGGACGCGGCCGATGGACCCGGCCCGGCTCCCTGGTCCCACTCCGGCGGAGGACGACCACCCGGTGGCGGCCGTCCTCGCCCTGGAGCCCCGGGCCCCGACGGAACCTTCACTGCTGCCCCGCCGCCCGGGCTCCCCGTCACCTGGGCACCTCACCCCTCTCTGAGCGGGACGGGGAGGCGCTTACCGGCGCCGAGACGCGACGGGCGAGCGCGCCCCGGGGCCGCAGGCCCTCAGGGGCGCGGGGAGCTGCGCGACCAGCCACACACGACCGCCGCCCGCCCGACCACAGATCCCCCCGAGCTACTGGGCGCGGCGTTCCTACCTCCACCCCAACGCCGGATCACTCACCCCGCCCCGCCCGTTCTCCACGTGTCCGGCGAACCTCCGGAGGAAACCCCCCTCGCCGGTGACCGTCAGGTCGTACCACCGGCGGCTGGACCGGAGGTCCACGACCTGCCGGACGCTCGCCCCGGCCCGCACCCGGACCGTGCGGGACCGCCCGCCGTACGCGCTCACGACCTTCAGACTCACCGCGGCGGACCCCTTGTTGGTGAAGGTCAGCTCCACGTCGTCGCCGACGTGCCGCGCGGTGACCTCGGGCCCACGCGTCTTCCCCGGCCCCTCGAAGACCCGCAGGAAGCCGTTCGGCCCGTGCACCGTCAGGTCGTACGCGCCGCCGGAGACGGCGGAGTCCCACGTGTCCGACACGGTCCGGCCCGCCCCCGTGGTGTACGTCCACGGCCCGTCCGTACGGTTCCCCGAGGTGACCAGGAACGCCGCGCCCGCCCTGCCGCCGGAGGCGAACGTGAGGGTGAGGGTCCCGGCCTTCGGGTCGGCCGAACCGTCCACCCGGGGCGCGTACTTCAGCGGCCGGGCGGGACGCAGCCCTCGTTCCTGCCGCGGCATGCTCGGGTCCGCCGGCACGGTGGGCCGGTAGTCGGGGTGCCGTTCCCGGTCCGGCGGCTCGTACGCGTCGGTGTCCGGCAGCGCGGCGGGCCGGCTGTCCTTGCGGGAGAAGTCGAAGGCCGAGGTCAGGTCACCGCAGACGGCCCGCCGCCACGGCGAGATGTGGGGCTCGCGCACCCCGAACCGCCGCTCCATGAACCGCAGGATCGAGGTGTGGTCGAAGGTCTCCGAGCAGACGTAACCGCCCTTGCTCCAGGGCGAGACGACCAGCATCGGCACGCGCGGGCCGAGCCCGTACGGACCGGCGACATGGGTGGGGCTGCCCCCGAAGAGGTCCGGGCCGACCTCCACCGTCGACTTGCCGCGGGAGGCGTCGCGCGGCGGCAGCGGCGGCACGAGGTGGTCGAAGAAGCCGTCGTTCTCGTCGTACGTGATGAACAGCGCGGTCTTCGCCCAGACGGCCGGGTTGGAGGTGAGGGCGTCGAGGACCTGGGAGATGTACCAGGCGCCGTAGTTCGAGGGCCAGTTGGAGTGCTCGGAGAACGCCTCGGGCGCGGCGATCCAGGAGATCTGCGGGAGCTTCCCCGCCTTGACGTCGGCCCGCAGCCGGTCGAAGTAGCCGTCGCCGGCCTTGACGTTCGTGCCGGTCCGGGCCTTGTCGTACCAGGGGTCCCCGGGCTCGGCGTTGCGGTACTTGTTGAAGTAGAGCAGCGAGTTGTCGCCGTAGTTGCCCCGGTAGGCGTCGGCTATCCAGCCCCAGGAGCCGGCCGCGTCCAGGCCGTCGCCGATGTCCTGGTAGATCTTCCAGGAGATCCCGGCCGCTTCGAGCCGTTCGGGGTAGGTCGTCCAGTCGTAGCCGACCTCGTCGTTGCCGAGGACGGGGCCGCCGCCCTTGCCGTCGTTGCCCGTGTGTCCCGTCCACATGTAGTAGCGGTTGGGGTCCGTGGAACCGATGAACGAGCAGTGGTAGGCGTCGCAGACGGTGAAGGTGTCGGCGAGGGCGTAGTGGAACGGGATGTCCTCACGCGTCAGGTACGCCATCGTCGTGGTGCCCTTGGCCGGTACCCACTTGTCGTACTTGCCGCCGTTGTAGGCGGCGTGCCCGTCGGGCCAGCCGTGCGGCAGGCCCTCCAGGAACTGCATGCCGAGATCGTCGGCCTCGGGGTGGAACGGCAGCACGTCCCTCGTGCCGTCCGACTGGTGCCACACGCTCCTGCCGTTGTCCAGCGTCACCGGATGCGGGTCGCCGAAGCCCCGAACACCTCTCAGCGAGCCGAAGTAGTGGTCGAAGGACCGGTTCTCCTGCATGAGGACGACGATGTGCTCGACATCCTCGATGGTGCCGGAACGATGGTGCGCGGGCAGCGCCGCGGCCCGCTCGATACTGGCCGACAGTGCGCTGAACGCCGTAGTGGCGCCCGCGACCTGGAGGAATCGCCGCCGGTTGACTTCAGGCATGGGTGGATGACCTCTTGTCCTGACGTGGTGCGTCGGATGTGACCTGCGCGCAAGGAATGGTCCAAGAGGAACGAACGACGGGGAAGGGTCCGTGGCGCGGGTGTGACGCGGCGGGGGCCGCCGCGCGAACAGCGTCGGGCGGCTGCGTCACGGCCGGGCAAAGCGGTACTTCCGTCTGGCGGAAGCGGTATTGCCCGGGGTCGTGCGCGGTCTGGAGTGTGGTGGCACGCGGGGTGACGTGGCTCCGCTCACAGGGTTATCAGTGTTCTCAGGGACGGGACCGCCATGCCTCACATGACCGCCTTCGCCAGGAACCAGTGGTACAGCTAGCGCACCTTTCTGACCTGCGCTTGTGTGGGGGCGATGAGGCTGTGACCTGCTAGGACGGGTTGCGGAGGCGATCGGAGGCAGTCAGAGGAAACCGCTCTGATTCGACCCCGGTTCGACCCGGGTCGCTCAGAGGCAGTCAGAGGCAGCGGCCTCTGCAACAGGCTTCTGAGGGACCTGAGTTGGCCGGTGTGGATCAGCAGTGGGCCTCTCTGGCGGTGCTCTGTTTCGACCTCGGTCGAGCTGCGATGGGGACGCCTGCCTCCACTCGGGGCCAGGCATACGAGGGCCTCCAGGACGGCCATCCTGGGGACCTTTCTGGCGCCGATGGAGGTCGGTTCCGGACACCACCCGTGGTTTTAGCGGGCCTGGGTGGCGTCCACGTTCTTGCGAGACGACCCCACCGTGCCAAACAGCACCCATCACGCCCTCCCCCAACGAAACTCCACCGAATTCCGCGGCATTCTCAGCCCCGCCCAACTGCCGTCGGCCGCGACCGATCTCATTCTGCTCGGCGACCTCACCGGCCGCTACGCCACCGGCAGTTACAGCCGACTCGCCACCGACGGCCGGACGGTGGCCTTGCGCACGGACCGGCAGGGGGCGGCTGAGCACGGGCACCGGATCACCGCGGCCATCGCCTGCCACGTGGCCCGCGCCGGCGGCACCATCGACCAGCTGACGCAGCTCCTGCTGCACCCCGACCACGAAGGCGGCCGACACGCCCGCAACATCGCCCTCCGGTCCGGTCAGACACGCGCCCTGGACTACATCCGCCGGGTCTGGGCCAACGCCACGCAAGCGGTCAGCACCACCAGGGCGCTGGACTCCCGGCACGACGCGTACGAGGTGCTCGCCGGGCTGCGGGACCGCATCGAGACCACGCCTTGGCGCGGGGAGCGGGGACGGACCGCGCTGCGGGTACTGCGCGCGCACCTGAACTTCGCCGAGATCGCGGGCGGCCCGCTGCACCACGCCAGTGAGCGGCAGACCGCGGAGGAAGCCGGGATCTCCCGCACGACGTTGCGGGTCGTCTACGACACCGTCCTCAAGCCGCAGGGCTGGCTGCGCCGGCTGCGGGTGGGCCACGGCCGGGAGGGCTCCACGTGGAACCTCGACTACGGCAGCGCCCCCGGCCACGGTGTCCCTGCTTCGCTGTCTCGTTTCCGGACCACTCAGTTCCCCCCCGACCTGGCACTTGAGGAGTGGCCCACCCCTGAGACGGCCACGGCGGCCGACATCGACTCCGCCGTCCTCGGCCGCCTGATGGGTCACGACGCCTTCGCCCACCACGGCCTCGGCAGCGCCGCCCTCATGCTCATCAGCGCTCTACACCAGCGCCCCAACCAGACCATCGGCGAGCTCATCGGTACCTCCTCGGTCTCCCGGGCGACCACCTATAGGACCCTGCGCCGCCTAGCCGACCACGGGCTCGTCAGCCACACCGGGGAGACCTGGGCCCTGGAACCGCGTGCTCTGGAGGGCTTCGGCAGCAGCCTCCCGGACGGGGATACGTGCCTCGCTGCAGAGCTGGCCCAGGGCTGGGACAAGGTAGCCGAGCATCACGGCACCGCAGGCGTGGCGGCTCGCCGGAAGGCCCTGCACGCGGCCCAACGCGCCACATATCGACAATCGTTGGACCGGCTCGCGGAGCACCGCAAGAAAGCCGTGGTGATCGTCCGCGACGGCCACCAGGTCCTGGTCCCAGCGCCGCGTCCCGACGAGATCCCGCCGACGTGGCACGCCCCGGACGGGCGCGCCCTCGACCCCGTCACAGGTCGTCCGGCCGCCGACTGGCGGGTCGCCACGGACGGCCGCCTGATCCTCATCACCCCTGCCGACCAGCGCAGTTACGACGAGCTGGCCGCCGCCCATGCCCAAGCCCTCAGCGAATGGGAGTCCGTCGCATGAACCAACGTCCCCCGGTCACCTCTGACGCGGGCGAGACAGTGACACCCGAGGCCCTGCGCAAGCAGTACGAGTCCGGTGCCACGGTCGACGAACTGGTCGCCGCCAGTGGGCTGTCGTACGGCACGGTCCTCAACCGGCTGCACGAGGCCGGGACGGTGATGCGCACGTCGTGGCAGACCCGTCGGATGCGCCAGGATCCGCAGGCGCGACAGCGTCTCGCCGCCCGGCTTCGCACCCTGTACGAGCAGCACGGCGCGACGCTCACAGAACTCGCCGCGGCCGCAGGAGGGACGAGGCGTGCTGCCCGGCACCTGCTGATCGAGGCCGGTGGGACCGTGCGCACCACCCAGCAGACGCTGCGGATGCGCGCCGCAGCGCGGGCCGTCGAGCGGCACAAGCTCGCGCTGTCCCTCCGAACGCGGTACGAGGCTGGCGCCACGGTCCCGGACCTCGCCCAGCAGTGCAACTACTCCGTGCCCACGGTCTACCGGCTCCTGCACCAGGCAGGCACCCGCATGCGGCCCCAGCACCGGCATGGCCCCACTCGCCCCGAGGGGAAACGGCCATGACCGCAACAGATAGAGATCTCGAACAGATACGAGACCTGCCCGAAGGTCATCCCGGCCACAGCCCGGCAGCACGCGCACCCCCTTCATCGGCACCTAGCCGCCACCGAACGACGGCCTTCCGCTGACCCGCACCAGTCAACGCACCCTTTCCAGTTTCAGGAGATCAAGCACACGTGAACGAGAACACCCGTACCAAGACCCTGGCGGCGGCCACAGCCCGCGCCTGGGACGCCTTCGTGATCGTCGTCGGCATGCTCAAGGGCGGCACCGGCAAGACCACCTCGGCCTGGTTCATCGCCCTCTACTACGCCGTCGTCCTGGAGCTGCCGACGCTGCTGCTGGACGCGGACGCGACCAGCCAGTCCGCCTACGACTGGTTCAAGGTTGCCCAGGCCGAGGGTTTCGAAATTCCGGCCAACCTGGTGGTCGAGCGGTACCCGTTCGACGACATCGCCGAGTACATCCGTGAGAAGCGGTCTGAGTTCGGCGCGATCGTGGTCGACGCCGGCGGCGGCAGCGCCCGCCTCTTCCACGAGGCTGTTACCGAGGCGAACCGGCTGATCGTCCCGGTCGCCCCCACCAAGATCGAGCGCCGCAAGCTCGTGGCCACCTTCGACGAGGCCGAGCGCGCCGCTGCCCGCAACGAGCGCGACGTCACGGCCCATGTGGTGCTGGTGAAGGCCGACGACCGCACCAGCCTGCCCCGCACGGCGAAGGACAAGCTGCTTCAGCCCGCCCAGGGCGAAGGCATCGGCCCGGACCGCGACGAGCCGTTCCCTCTCGCCGAGACCGTCATCCACTCCTGGGTGCACTACATGGAGGCCTTCGGCGAGATCCCGACCGAACTGAGCGAGTACGCCGAACTGATGAAGGAGCTCACCGCATGAGCGAGCGCATGAAGCCCCCAGCCCGCCGCACCGGCCGCACCCTGGGCGGCGGGACCAAGAAGGCGCCCCCGCCGCCCCCTCCCCCGGCCGCCGAGCTCACCCCCGAGCAGTACGCCGCCGAACAGGCCGCCGCCCAGGGCGAAGGCCGCCCCACTGCGAGCAAGGCGCAGGGTCAGCATGCTCCATCCAGCGCTCCTGTCGAGGCATCGGTGCGGGACCTGACCGAGACGATGGCCGAGGTGCCGCAGGCGCCCGCGGCACCATCCGCCCATCCGAGCGTCGAGGCCGCGCCGCGCAGCCTGGCGCAGGGGCCAGCTCCCCGTCAGCCGGCTCGCCCAACCGTCGCCTCCGAGGCGGGAACAGAATCTGCTGTGGAGTCGGTGATGCGGCAGGCGCTGGGACAGACCGCGGCCGCGGCCGCGGAGCCTGCCGCACCTGTGGTTCAGCCCACGCAGTCCGCCGAGCACGTCTCGCCGCGTGGGGCGTTCCAAGACACGGGCACTGCTCCGGGTGCGGCACACACCGCTGAGGTGGCGGTTCACTCGACAGTTCTTCCCGTTGCGGGAGCCACTGCGTTCCCTGTGAGTACTAGCGCAGCGAGTCCTCACCACGAGCAGCAAGCCGGTGCGGATACGCCGCCCAGTAAGGGGACGTCATGGGAGCAGGGATCGGGGCGCCCGAAGGACATCCCGGAGGTGGCAGTCGTCCTTAATCAGCGCATCATCGCGCGCGAGAGCCTGGACGCCTCGGTCCCTGCTGCGCTGAAGCTGAAGAAGCGGATCAAGCGCTTCGCGCTGGACAACGAACTCGACCACCTGCCCATGGGCGACATCGTCTCGGTCGCGCTGGACGAGTGGCTCACCACCCGCGGGTTCTGACCCGCCGTACAGCACAGGGGGGGGCGGCAGCCAGCTCGCGGAGTGCGCGACCGCCCCTTCCGCCGACTATTCCAATAGCCCAATAGGCGGCTAACTAGCCGCCTAGCCGCACTGACCGGAGCAACGTTCGTGCCCGACCTCTCCCACCACGCCCGTCGGCTACGCGACGTGGCCGACGCACTCGATGCGCAGTCCGAGCCCGCCGACGATCCGCTCACTCCCCATCCCGATACTCTCGCGGTGATCGGCAACCGCCACATCAAACGCGGACAGCTCAACTACGCCGTCCCTGACGTCCTGCAACTTCAGAGACGCATCCGTCGCTACAACGCCGACCAGGACGTTCCCCACGGCGACGTCGTCGCCCTGGCCCTCGATAGCTGGCTTCGTGCCAAGGGTTACCCACCCGACCTCGCCCTGCCCCAGGCTGAAACGCCGTGAGCGGGCAGTCGGACCAACTGCCGAGCAATGCTCAGGACTTGTGGATCAGCTCCTCTGGAGGACGCGCGAAGGGCGTACCTTCCCGAGTGAGTGATCGTCAAGTCACCGAGTAGGCCCGCGCTGCGAACGCGGGTCGGGAAGGCACGCCCGTGCTGAGCGTAGTCAATGAAGACGGCACCACCGAGGCCGGTTCCCTGATCGACGAGATCGTCCGTGAGGGTGCTCGGCGGATGCTGGCCGCTGCCCTGGAGGCGGAGGTGGACCAGTACATAGCCGAGCTCGCCGGGCAGCGTGACGAGGCCGGTCGCCGACTGGTGGTCCGCAACGGCCCGGCACCGGCCGCGGACCGTGACCACGACTGCCGGACCGGTCGAGGTGGCCGCGCCGCGCGTGAACGACAAGCGGGTCGACGCGACGACGGGTGAACGTCAGCGGTTCTCCTCGAAGATCCTGGCCCCGTGGTGCCGGAAGTCCCCGAAGATCAGCGAGGTGCTGCCGCTGCTCTATCTCCACGGCCTGTCGTCGGGCGACTTCGTGCCCGCGATGGAACAGTTTCTGGGCTCCTCGGCCGGGCTGTCGCCGGCCACGGTGACCCGGCTGACGCAGCAGTGGACCGCCGACCACGCCGAGTTCCAGCGCCGTGACCTGGCCGGATCCAACTACGTCTACGTCTGGGCCGACGGCGTCCATCCCAAGATCTTACGTCGGGATGTGGGTGACCGCGGACGGATTCATCCGCCAGGAACTGCTGCCGAACGGCCGCTACGACGAGGCCCGCGGAAACTGTCGGAGTGCCTATACCGGCCGCTACACCGTGACCGGCAACCACATCGACTACGTCGACGACATCGGCTTTACCGCCACCGGCGACATCCGCGACGGCGTTCTCTTCCACGAGCACCTGGTGCTCTACCGCGAAGGCGACGAGCGTGCCCGGCAGGGAGACATCCGGTCGCGCGGTTGACGGGTCACGCCGAATTGGTGGTGTGGCTGAGCGAAGCGGGTCCAGGAGTCTGCCGGCCCTGAGGGCGGCGAAGTCGGCGTGGGCCCGCTCGACCGCCTCAGAACCCGCCGGGCGCTCGGTCTGCCCGGCGAGTGCCGACGGTGGACGGGCTCTGCCCCTTGCGCTTCCCGATGGGAATGATCAGGTCGGGTCGAGTACCCTCTCCGGCCCCGTCGAGTGCCCGGTCTGGAAAACGTCGTCGGTGGTGAGAGGGGCAACCCGCCGTGTTTGCACCGCGGGCTGCGGTGCCGAGCCCTTCGAGCGTCGTGTGTGGATCAGCGGTGGGTCTGTGCCGGACGTTCGACGGGCTCGAGCGGCGCGGCGCGGGGGGTTTCGTTCTCAGGGTGTCGGACCGGTCTCGGGTCTTGCGGCGCGGGCGTAGCGGGCGGCGAGGTCTGCGAAAGCGGTGGCCAGCTCGGGCTGGCCGACGACGTCGATGTCGGTGTCGAAGCGGCCGATGGTCGCGGCGAGTCCGGTCCACGACCAGGAGCCGAGGACGAGTCGGGAGCGGTGCGAGTCCAGTTCCTCGACGATTCCGTCCGGGGCGAAGGGTGCGACCTCGGCGGCCGGGAGGTGGAGGATGACCTTCGCCTCGGCAGGGCCAGTCGGTGGTGCCGTCGTTGCCGCGGAACCGGCTGGTGATGAAGGCCGACACGTTGCCACCGGGGAGTTCGCGCGGCGTGAAGCGGGGGCCGGTGGGCGTGCGGGGTCGGATGCGGTCGACCCGGAAGGTGCGCCAGTCCTGGCGGTCGAGGTCCCAGGCCACGAGGTACCAGTGATGACGCCAGGTGACCAGGTGGTGGGGTGCACCCGGCGGGGATCGCCGGTTGAGGTGCTGGGGGCTGGGGTGTAGTCGAAGCGAAGTTCCTCGCAGGCGTGGATGACGCGGCTCAGGTCCATCAGAACCTGGGTGTCGACCTGGGAAGTGTCGCGGGCCACATCTGTGACGGCACGCGCGTATGCGCCCGGTTCAGTCTGCGTCCCGCCAGGACGTCGTAGCAGCACCCAATACCACCGGCGGCCTCGGTGCCCGCCACCGCGCAAGCGCCCCACACCACCAGGGATCCGAAGCGCTCCAAGGCCGGTAGCGCCCACGATTGCGCGGCGGCGACAGTTCGGCGGCGATCGCCATGGATGTGGGTTCGTGCGCGATCCCGTTCTGGCGTGTCGACGCAGACAGCGCATCCGAGTCGGCGAACGACTCGTCGGTCTGAGTACTTACCACATGGATCCGTCGGGAACGCACGGTGTGCGGCGTGGACCGGCCTCGCTGACACCGCCCCGGTCAGTCGCACTCACGTGATCCCCCGGCGGCTCCTCGCGGAAGCGACGAAGCATGAGGTATGCCTTGAAAGTGCGATCTCACCCCCACCGTCCAGGCCAGGACCGGCAGTTGTCCCCATCGGCATGGGGTCGCCGTGAATCGCCGCTGAGCAGGACCTTTCGACCCCTCTCGAAAGGATGGTTGGACGTGCAAGCCAGAACGCCGCACGCCTGGAGAAGTTCGGCGACCGGATCCGGTTCCTGGGAAAGACACCCGACGAAGCACAACTGCGCAAACTCATGAAACGCAGCGATCCGCGGATCTATACGGGCACGTTCGTCACCTGCAGCGACAACCCCGACCGCCGTCTTTGCAGGCCACCGGCCGACAGCGCCCAGGCTCCTGCACTGAACAGCTGCCAGCCCCTGGCCTGCAACAACGCCGCCTTCACCGAAGACAACAGGGCGGCCTGGCGCCATCGACTCGCCCTGCTGGACGTCCAGTTGGCGCGCGGCGACATCCTCGCTCCACTCGTCCGCGACCGGCTGGTCCGACGCCGCGACGAGATCGCCTCCTTTCTCGGCTATCCCACCCCAGCACCAGATCAACAGGCGCGGACATGAGACGGCACGACCTGACCCTCCAGGCCGTCGATGCTGCCGTCGAGGCTCTGCTGGAAGACGCCGCAGACGGGCCCCGGGCCACTGTCTCCGCTCTTGCCCGCCGCCTCAACGTCCCCCGCCAGACCCTCTACCGGGACTTCCCCGATCAGATCACCCGGCTCCAGACGGAAGCAGCCTGCTCGGCGACCCAGCCCCGCGCCCGTAACACCGACAAGGACCAGCAGACCATTGCCCGCCTGCGCGCAGAGAACGAGAACCTCACCCGTCACCTGTACATCTACGAAGACCACATCCGGCGCCTGACCCTGGAGAATGAGGCCCTGCGCGTCGCCCAGCAGGCTCACAGCGGCGTCACCCTGATCAGCCCGAGAACCGGAGACACCGTTCCCGGCCACCCCTGACCCTGACAGCTCGGGACATTGGTCCGTACACAGATGAAGAGCGGCCGAACTTCAGATGTGCGCCCCGCTGGCTCGGACTCCTGTCTGACCGCTGCGTGACAGCAGCCGACCTGGGTCAGCGACGCGCACGCGCGAGCAAGGCCGCATGCGGCAACGCCAGTAGACCGTCCTCGCTGGCAAACTCGGCGCTGAACAGATCGAAGTGACGCTTGATCTCGGCCCGGATCCGAGGCGTCTGGCTCTGCACCAGCTGCCCGCCGAAGGCCACTCCAATAGCCGCACCGCGGCGTCCAGTCGCAGATCCGGCGCCGCGCTGTTCGCGGCCTCCCGCAGGGCAGTCGGCAGGGGATCCGACAAACGCCTGCACGCATGCAATGGTTGCATGGAACGCTTCCAGCGTGCAACCATTGCATGCGCGCAAGCAGTCACGGTCATCCTCTCGTGCCACGTCCTCCGCACGAGCGGTCGCTGACCGCCTTCCCCCTGTTGTGGCCCGAGGTGAGGTTATGAGCATCCAGTCCGGAGTGGACCAGGCAGTCCGCGAGGAGCTTCTCAAACGCGCCGCCGCGTTGGCCCCCGCGCTGAGGCAGCGCGCGCAGGCCGCGGAAGACGCCTCGCAGGTCTCCCAGGAGACGATGCAGGACATCATCGATGCCGAGCTGGTGCGCATCGGTACCCCGATCAAGTTCGGGGGCCTCGACGTGGACGTCGCCACCATGTACGAGGTCGCCATGGAGTTCTCCCGCTCCTGCCCGTCCACGGGCTGGGTGTACGTCCTGCAGGCGCTGCACGCCTACTGGATGGGCTTCTGGTCGATGGAGGCCCAGGAAGAGGTCTTCGCCGACGGGCCCGACATGCTCTCCGCCAGCGTCCAGCTCGGCGTGAAGTCCGAGTGGCGCAAGGTCCCGGGCGGGTACCGGGTCTCCGGCCATGGGAAGTTCGCCAGCGGCTGCGACCACTCCCAGTGGATGTTCGTCGTGGCCCCCGGACAGGAGGGCATCCGGCAGTTCATCCTGCCCCGCAGCGACTACACCATCGACGCCGGCAGCTGGGACGTCTCCGGCCTGCGCGGCACCGGCAGCAAGGACGTCCTCATCGAGGACGCCTTCGTGCCGGAGCGCCGGGGCAAGATCCCGCGGCCCCCGGTGGACTTCGAGCGCGACCCGGACCTGGAGCGCGCGTACGGCTACCACCAGCAGCGGCGCTACCTCGCCCCGATGTCGACCTTGCAGGACCTGACCTGTGTCGCGATCGGCGGCGCGCAGGGGGCGGCGGAGGAGCTCATCGCCCGGACCCGCGGCACCTCCGGCAGCGTGAAGAGCGCCGACTCCACCATGGTGCAGACCCAGATCGCGGAGGCCACGGTGGAGGTGGCGGCCGCCCGGTCCATGCTGCTGGAGGACATGGAGGTGGCCCAGCGCATCGGCGAGGCCGGCGACTACCCCTCCATCGAGCACCTCACCGCCCACCTGCGGAACCGCGGCTACGGCTGCAAGCTCTCGGTGCAGGCCGTCAACCGCATATTCGACCTGGGCGGCGCCCGCTCGCTGTCCACGAAGGACCCGCTGCAGCGCCTCCACCGCGACGTCCACGCCGCCACCCACGGGCCGTTGGGCAACTTCAACATCGCCTCCCAGCCCTACGCCCGCGCGGTGCTGGGGCTGGACCCCCTCGGGCTCCGCCTCTGACCCCGACCCGCGGCGCGGCACGCCTCGGCGGCCGCCGCCCTCACCTTCGATAGGAGTGACCGACATGACCATCGAACGCAAGCCGCCGAGCGGCCCGCGCCACACGGCACAGGAGGCCTGGGAGGCCAACGCCCTGCCCATGCCCGCCCACCCCCGCGTCGCCGTGAAGGTCAGCCGGGAGTCCGCCCTCGAGCCGGCCGCGGCCGTGCAGCGGGTCCTGGCCGCCGTGCCGGAGGGTGCGGAGTGAGCGGGGAACAGCCCACCCTGCGCTTCGACGACCGCGTCGTCGTCGTCACCGGCGCCGGCGGCAACCCGGGCCTGGGACGCTCCTACGCCCAACTGCTCGCGCGGCGGGGCGCCCGGGTCGTCGTCAACGACCTGGGCGTGGGCCCGGACGGCCGCGGCACGTACGCCGCGAGCGCCGAGACCATCGCCGCCGAGATCCGCGCCGAGGGCGGCGAGGCGATCGCCGACACCCACTCGGTGGCGACCGAGGACGGCGCGAAGGGCGTGGTGGGCACCGCCCTGGACGCCTGGGGGCGGGTGGACGTGCTGATCAACAACGCCGGCGTGTTCCGGGTCGGGGAGTTCGACCGCCTCCCCTCCGACGCCATCTCCGCGCTCGTCGACGTGCACCTCATGGGCACTATCTGGATGTGCCGGGCGGTGTGGCCGCACATGCGCGAGGCCGGCTACGGGCGCATCGTGAACACCACCTCCGGGGCCATGACCGGGGCGGGCTACTCCTCGGTGTACGGCGCCGCCAAGGCCGGCGTGTGGAGCCTGACTCGCACCCTGGCCCTGGAGGGGCACCGACACGGCATCGTCGTCAACGCCCTGGCCCCCGGCGCCACCACCGGCTCCGTCCGGGTCGCTCCCGGCACCCCCGCGCCGCCGGAGACCGGCCACCCCGCGCCGCCGGAGATCGGCACCCCCGAGATGGTCGCCCCGGCAGCGGCCTACCTCGCCCACGAGTCCTGCCCCTGCTCGGGCGCCGGCATCCACTCGGAGTCCGGCCGGGTCTGGGAGAGCTACTTCGCCCAGACCGAGGGCTGGGGCGACCCCGGCATGACGGTCGAGGACCTGGCGGCCCACTGGCATCGGGTGGTCGACCGCAAGCAGTCCCGCGACTACGGCGACCCCGTCCGGGACGGCTTCTGGCCCGGTGGGCCCCCCGAGGACTCCCGATGACCGACCGCGTGCCGCCCGCGCACCCGCTGACCGACGGGCCCGGCACGGTCCGCGAGGCGGCCTTCACGGTGCTGCGCCGGCTGGGCATGACCACGATCTTCGGCCGCCGCCCGGCCTGAGCCCCACCCGCCCCGACCCCCGCACACCGCACGAATCACCCAGCACGAAGCACGAAGGAGGACAGCGTTGTCCCGATATGACGCCACGCTGGCCGAGACCATCACCCTCACCAGCCAGGACGGCGAGCCCATCGAGGCCTACGTGGCTCGCCCGCTCACCGACCGACCGCTCGGCGGCGTGGTGGTGCTCCACCACGAGCCCGGCTACGACGAGGCCAGCAAGGAATACACCCGCCGGCTCGCCGTCTATGGCTTCAACGCCATCTGCCCCAACCTCCACCACCGCGAGAACCCGTGGGGTGATCCCGACGACGCCGCCGCCGAGATGCGCCGCCTGGGGGGCGCGCCGGACGACCGGGTCGCCACCGACGCGGCCGGCGCCGCCGCGTACCTGCGCGCCATGTCCAACGCCAACGGCCGGGTGGGGCTGATCGGCTTCTGCTCGGGCGCCCGGCAGGCCTACTACATCGGCTGCACCTCCACCTGGGCGGACGCCATCGTCAACGGCGGAGGCGGCGTGATCGTGGACAAGCCGGACAAGCCCCCGGCCCTTCCCGGCCCCCCGCCGCCCGGCGCCTCGCCCATGCTCGTCGAGCCCATCGCCCACCTCACCCCCGGCCTGTCGGCCCCGCTGCTGGGCCTGTTCGGCTCCGAGGACCTGGTCCCCTCGCCCTCGGAGGTCGCCGCCCAGGAGAAGGTGCTGCGGGACGCCGGCAAGGACTTCGACTACCACCTCTTCGACGGCGCGGACCACGACTTCTTCGACTGGTCCAGCGGCGGCTACACCCCCCAGGCGGCCGTCGAGGGATGGCGCCTGGTGCGCGAGTTCTTCACCCACCACCTGGCGACCCCGGCCGAGCCCGCCGACTGAGCGGCGACCGCACGGGACCCGACCAGCACAGGACAGCACAGCACAGCACAGCACAGGAAGGTGAAGTGCCGTGTGCGCGTACATCACCGAACAGCTTGAGGTCAACACCGTCGGCAAGGGGGGCGGCCGGCTGGTTCCGCGACGACGCCTTCTTCGAAACGGACAACCCCCGCAACCGCAGGGCCCTGACGCCTTGACCTGCTGACCTCCTGACTCCCACCCACGAAAGGGAGAGCGATCGCGTGACATTCAAGGCCGTGCTGTGGAACGAGTCGGGCGTGCGCGTGACAGAGTTGGAGCCCCTGCCGCTCCGCCCCCGCGACGCCCTGGTCCGGGTCGAAGCCTGCAACGTGGGCAGCGCCGAGGCCGCCGCGCTCCTGTTCATGCCCGGATCGCCGCCCCCGGAGAAGGGCCCACCCCCGGGGGACGGCCCGACCCCGGCGGCCCCTCCTCCCCTGCCGCCGCACATCCCCGGGCACGCCGCCGTCGGCGTCGTGGAGGAGACCGGCCCGGCGGCGCAGGGCGTGAAGGTCGGCGACCGGGTGCTGATGGTCGGCACCGCGAACTGCGGCACCTGCCACTTCTGCCAGCGCGGCCGGTTCGACCAGTGCGCCCGGATGGTGCAGTTCGGCCCCGCCACCGCCCGCACCCGGGACGGCGCCGAGGTGCACCCCCTCGGCTACCTCGGCGGCTTCGCCGAGCTGGCCGCGGTGCCCGACATCCAGCTCGTCCCGGTGACCACCGACCTGCCGGCCGACCAGCTGGCGTTGATCCCCAACCCGGTGTGCACCGGGGTGGGCGCCGCGCTGCGCACCGCCCCGGTCGAGCCCGGCAGCGTCGTCGCCGTGGTGGGCTGCGGGCCAGTCGGCCTGTCCTACGTGCAGGCGGCGCGGCTGGCCCTGGCCGCGCAGTTCATCGCGATCGACCCGCTGCCCCACCGGCGCGAGGCCGCCCTGCGCCTCGGCGCCACCACGGCCCTCAACCCCACCGAGGTCGACCCCGTCGAGGCCGTCATGGACCTCTCGGGGGACGCCGGGGGCATCAACCAGGGGCGCGGCGCCGACTTCGTCTTCGAGGCGGCGCGCGAGGCGCGGGCCGTCGAGCAGGCATGGGCCATGACCCGCTCGGCCGGGCACCTGACGCTGGCCGGGCTGAGCGAGGACCCCGGCGCCACCGTCACGTTCCCCATGAGGGAGTTCTCCAACCACGGCAAGACGGTGCACAGCTGCCAGCAGGGCTCGCTGCGGATGCGCCGCGACCTGCCCTGGATGGTGCGGCTCGCCGAGCAGGGGCAGCTCGACCTCAAGGCGATGGCCGAGCGCAGCTACGGCCTCGACGAGGTCGTGCAGGCCATGCGGGACGTCGGCGACTGCTCCGTGCTCGGCGCCAGCGTGGTCCCCGCCGGCTGAGCTCCCCTGCCCTACCCACCCACCCCACCTCACCAGACTTGCCCTGAGAAACAACGACGAGGAGAGCCACACGATGACTGAGGAGACGGCGGCGGTGCTGATCGAACGCGCCCAGAAACTGCGGAACCTGATCCGGGACCAGGCCGAGGAGGCCGAGCGGCTCGGCCACTACACGCCGGCGGTGCACGAGGCGTTCCAGGAGGCCGGGTTCTACCGGCTGCTGACCCCGCGCCGCTACGGCGGCCTGGAGGTGGACGTGCGCACCTTCGCCGAGGTCCTCATGGAGGTCGGGCGCGGCGACCCGGGCACCGCCTGGTGCCTGTGCCTGGGACAGGGCCACGCGCTCAGCGTCGCCGCGCACTGGCCGGAGCGGGCGCAGGAGGAGGTGTTCACCAACGAACACGGCTACTTCCGCGCCTCCCACGCGTTCAACCCCGCCGGCACCGCCACGCCGGTCGAGGGCGGCTGGCTGGTGAACGCCCGGTCCCGCTACCAGTCCGGCGTGCCATACGCCTCCCACGCCACCGTGTCCGTGCTGGTCGGCGAGGAGGGCGCGCCGCCGCCCGTGCCCGGCGAGCCGGTCGCGGGCGCCCGCCTCATGCAGATCCTCATCCCCGCCGGGCAGTTCACCATCGCGGACGACTGGGGCGGGGACCGCGTCCTCGGCATGCGGGCGAGCGGCTCGAACAGCGTCATCGTCGAGCAGCAGGTGGTGCCCGAGCACTACGGCATCGTCATGGACCCCGACGAGATCAACACCACCACCTCGCCCGGGGTGCGGCTGCACGGCAACCCGATGTACCTCGGGGCCGTCACGGGCGGCTTCTTCGTCCTGGAGCTGGTCGTCAGCGTCGTCGGCGCCGCCCGCGCCGCCCTCGACGAGTTCGAGCACCTGGCCCGGACCCGGAACACCACCGTCCCCGGCGGCGGCCCGCGCTTCAAGGACCCCCTGTACCAGCGCGACTTCGGGGAGGCGAGGCTGAAGGCCAACGCCGCCGAGGCCATCGTCTGCCACACCGCCGACCTCATGACCGAGTGGAGCCGCGAGTCCGTCGAGGGGCGGCGCACGATCACCGCGGAGATGGGCTCCGGGCTCGGCGCCACGCTCATGCAGGCCGGGCACCTGGCCGCCGAGGCCGTGGACACCCTGTTCAACTCCGCCGGCACCTCGGCGTCCGGGCAGGGCCAGCGCATGCAGCGCTACCTGCGCGACGTGGCCATGTGGCGGACCCACATCGGCGCGCAGTACCACACGTTCGCCCGGCAGTACGGGGCGCACAGCTTCGGGGAGGCGCATGCTTGGTCGTTCTGAGGGCCCCGCTCCCCCTCAGCCGCGACCGTCAGCCGGCGACCGTGGCGAGCCGGTCGCCGATGGCCGTGGCCGTGGCCACCGCCTTCGCGACGATCTCCGCCTCGGCCGCCGGCCCGACCCGCTCGGCGAGCGCCGCCACGCCCAGCGCCGCCACGACCTCGCCGCTCCCGTCGCGCACCGGCGCCGTGACGCCGGTCACCCCGGGATTCCGCAGAACGGCGGGCCGCGGACCGGACGACGTCTACTTGGCCCACGACTGCCACAGAGGAAGGTCAACGATGCCCCACCCTCACCCAACACCCCAGCAAGCCCTTGCCGGTCCCGATCCCGCGGGCGGCTCCCTTCGTGAGTATTTCGCGTCGCTGCGGAGCTACCCCCGGGGGGCGTGGATGGCGATCTGCGCCGGTATCATCGCGATGATCCTGGGCCCCTCGGTGGTGAACAATCTCACCACGTACATGCTCGCTCCGGTATCCGAGGACTTCGGCTGGTCGCAGTCACACACGGTGCTGCTCATGTCGTCCTTGCCGCTGTTCTCCTCGCCCTTCGTGCTCACTTTCGGTGGCTACCTGGTCGACAAGGTAAGCATGCGGACCGTCGCCGTGTGGTCCTCGCTGATCTACGGGGTCGCGTTCTGCCTGATGGTGGTGGTGTCAGCGAACGCGCTCTTCGGCGTCCTCGCCCTCGTCGCCCTGGCGGGCAGCCAGGTCTGCGCCCAGGTGGTGGGCTTCAAGACCGTGTCGATATGGTTCCCCCGCCACCGCGGGGTAGGGTTCTCCCTGATCAGCGCGGTGGCGAGCCTGTCCAGCGCCGTCTACTCGCCGCTGTTCGAGTGGTCCACCAGCTCCTTCAGCTGGCGGTACACGTATCTCGTGCTGGGCCTGTGCGTGCTGCTGCTCTGCGTTCCGGCCCAGATCGTCCTGCTCTCCCAGCCGGACGCGACACCGCCGGCCCCAGGGGCCCGCCCGGTGCCGGACAGCGGACCAGTCATCAAGGCCTCGGCGCCCGCGGGCCCGCAGGAACACCGTAACGCCCCCGGCGTCCCGCTGGCCGCGGCGCTCCGGTCGCGTGCCTGGCTCCTCCTCATGCTGATCATCCTGGTCCCGACGGGGGTCACGATGTCCGTACGGACCCTCGGTGTCGATCTGTTCGGCGAGCGCGGGTACGGGAGCGGGACCGTGTCGCTCGCGCTGTCGGTCTTCTGGCTCGCGTCGTTCGCCGGCCAGTGCGTCGCCGGGCCCGTGATGGACCGGTCGAAGTCCGCTCGGGCGGCCTTCCCCTTCTTCGCGAGTGTCCTGCTCGGAATGCTGATCGTGACGACCACCCACGGCACCACCTGGCTGCTGTTCGTCGCCCTTGCCCTGCTGGGCGGGTTCCAGGGGGCCGAGTACACGATCGCGCCCTATCTGCTGGGCCGGTATTTCGGCGACCGGTCCTTCGCGCCGCTCCTGGGACTGACCCTCGGCATCACCGGCGTCGTCGCCTTCGGCACCATCCCCTTGCTCGTACAGGTGGCCGTGGAGCAGGCCGGCACGTACGACGGCGTGCTCCTGGTCATGCTCGTCGCCATCGTGATCGCCACGGCCGTGGCCTTCTTCATGCCTCGCTACCCGGAGCCTGAGACCGAGGCCGCGAAAGAACTCACGGCAGACCGGGACGTTCCTGCCCCGGCCCCCGGCCGCGACGCCCATCCCTGAGATCGCTCCCCCCGGCGCTCCGCCGGTCGCTCCGCCCAGGTCTTAGTACTGCAACGGTGCTTACCGTGACTGCTGGCCAGCTGGGTCGTTGGTGTGGTTATGGGTGGGGACCTTGCTGATGTCAGGTTGTGGGCCGGTGAACTGGATGTGCTGCACGAGCGGTTCGTGCACCGGTTCAACCGGGAGGAGTCCCGTCAGTCGGCGCTGGCTTACATGCGGGGGCTCGTTGCGCCGCTGGAGCGGAAGAACGGCTGGACGCTGGCGGAGGAAGCCGGGCACGCGGGCCCCGATCGCATCCACCGGTTGCTGAACCGAATCGAGTGGGACGCCGACGAGGTCCTGGACGACGTACGCGACTACGTGGTGGAACACCTCGGAGACCCCGAGGCCGTCCTGATCGTCGATGACACCGGTTTTCTGAAGAAGGGCGTCCGATCGGCCGGCGTCCAGCGGCAGTACTCAGGCACGGCCGGACGCACCGAGAACTGCCAGATCGGTGTGTTCCTCGCCTACTCCACCGGCTACGGACGCACGCTGATCGACCGGCGGCTGTATCTGCCCACCTCCTGGACGGACGACCACGAGCGCTGCCGCCTGGCCGGCATCGACGAGACCGTGGGCTTCGAGACGAAGGTGGCCATGGCCAAGGCAATGGTCCGAAAGGCCATCGCCGACCGGATCCCGTTCAGATGGGTGACGGCGGACGCCGCTTACGGCTACAGCAAGGGCTGGCGGTTCGAGCTGGAGCAGGCCGACGTCTTCCATGTCATGGCCACCACCCGCCACGACACGGTCGTCACCCGCTGGTCCATCGATCACCCCGTGCACGAGCTGTTTCCGGGCCTGCCGCGGCAGAAGTGGAAGCGCCGTTCCTGCGGTGAAGGAGCCCACGGCCGGCGGATCTACGACTGGGCCCGCGTCGAGGTGCGGCCCTGGCACCGCGAGGACCGCCGGCACTGGGTTCTCGCCCGCCGCAGCGTGAGCAGGCCCGAGGAGATCTCCTACTACATCGCCTACTGCCCCGCCGGCACCACGCTGGATGAGCTGATCCGCATCGCGGGCAGCCGGTGGGCCGTTGAGGAGTGCTTCCAAAGCGCGAAGCAGGAGTGCGGCCTGGACGACTATCAAGTCCGCCGCTATCCCGGCTGGCACCGCCACATGACCCTCGCCATGGCCGCCCACGCCTGCCTGACCGTCCTGCGGGCCCGGGAGCTGAACACCGAGAAAGCAGAAACGGATCCTCCCAGCTCATCCACCTCAGCCTCGCCGAGATCCGACGACTGATCACCCGCCTCACCGGCCGGCGCCCCACCCCGGTCGACGACGTCCTGCACGGGTCACACTGGCGACGACGACGCCAGCACCAAGCCCGCATCAGCCACTACAAACGACGCGGGCACAGTCCCTGACAACTGCCCAGCACTCAGAACAAACACCGTTGCAGTACTAGGGTGCGTTTCGAAAGTGCTGGTCACAGCCACTCGTTGATGGCTGCGACCAGCACGGTCGCCTCGTAGCGGACGGCGAGTTTGTCGTATCTCGTCGCCACCGCGCGGTGGCGCTTGAGGCGATTGATGCCGCACTCCACCGCGTGGCGCTCCTTGTAGTCGGCCGTGTCGAACTTCGGCGGCCGGCCACCGCGGGAACCGCGCTTCTTGCGGTTGGCGATCTGGTCCCGCTTCTCCGGAATGGTGCAGCGGATACCGCGCTTGCGCAGGTAGACGCGGTTCGCGCGGGAACCGTATGCCTTGTCGGCGCGCACCTTGTCCGGCCGGGTACGCGGGCGGCCCGGCCCGAGCCGAGGCACCCTGATACGCCCCAGAACCACCTGGAACTGCGGCGAGTCACCGCGCTGCCCGGCCGTAATCACCAGCGACATCGGCTTCTGGGCCTGCTCGACTGCCAGGTGCAGCTTGGTCGTCAGCCCGCCCCGCGAGCGTCCGAGACCGTGGTCGTCGGGCTCGGCGAAGACACCACCGGGCGGCTCGACCTGCAGATCCCCTTTTTGCGGGCACCGGCCGCATGCTGGTGGGCGCGGGCGATGGTCGAGTCCACCGAGACGTCCCAGGTGATCAGTCCCTCCGCGTCGGCCCGGGCCTGCAGTTGCTCGAAGATACGATGCCAGGTGCCGTCCCGCTGCCAGCGCCGGAACAAGCCGTAGACCGTCTCCCACGGACCGTACCGCTCGGGCACGTCCCGCCACGGAGCACCGGCGCGGGTGCGCCAGCGTATGCCGTCTATCAACTGCCGCTTGGTGTGTACCGGTGGCCGTCCAGGCTTCTTCCCGAGCGGCAGCAGCGGCTCCAGCTTCGCCCACTGAGCATTCGTCAGATCGTGCCTCGCCACGAAGTGGATCTTGCCACATCAAGATCCACTTCTGAAACGCACCCTAGGGGCGTTCGTCACGGAGACGATCCGACTCGACGAGGTGGAGCAGGCATTCGAGCAGATGTACCACGGCGACGTGCTGCGCTCGGTGGTGGTGCTGTGATGACCGCCCGCATCGAACGCCTCGTCACCTCCGGCCAGTTCACCCTCGACGGCGGCACCTGGGACGTCGACAACAACGTGTGGCTCGTCGGCGACGACCATGAGGTGATCGTCATCGACGCCGCCCACGACGCCGACACCATCGCCGAGGCCGTGGGCGACCGCCGCCTGACGGCCATCGTGTGCACCCACGCCCACAACGACCACATCGACGCCGCTCCCGCCCTCGCCGAGCGCACCGGCGCCCTCGTGCTGCTCCACCCCGACGACCACCCTCTATGGAAACAGACGCACCCCGATCGGGCACCGGACGCCGACCTGGCCGACGGCCAGGTCCTGACCGTCGCCGGTGCCGAACTCACCGTCCTCCACACCCCGGGTCACGCACCGGGCGCCGTGTGCCTCTACGCGCCCGCGCTCGGCACCGTGTTCACCGGCGACACACTCTTTGCCGGTGGCCCCGGGGCCACCGGCCGTTCCTTCTCCCACTTCCCGACGATCGTCGACTCCATCCGCGATCGTCTCCTCACCCTCCCGCCCGGCACGGTCGTACGTACCGGCCACGGCGACTCGACATCGGTCGCCGCCGAGGCCCCTCACCTGGACGCATGGATCGACCGCGGCCACTGACGGCGCAAGCACCCGACAAGGAGAAGTGATGGCTCTGAGGATTGTCGTCTGCGTGAAGTACGTGCCCGACGCCACTGGCGACCGGTACTTCGCCGATGACCTGACCGTCGACCGGGACGACGTGGACGGTCTGCTCTCCGAGCTCGACGAGTACGCGGTCGAGCAGGCGCTGCAGATCTCCGAGAACTCCGACGACGACGTGGAGATCACCGTCCTCACGGTGGGCCCCGAGGACGCCAAGGACGCGCTGCGCAAGGCGCTGTCCATGGGCGCCGACAAGGCCATCCACCTCCAGGACGACGACATCCACGGCACCGACGCCATCGGCACCTCCCTCATCCTGGCCAAGGCGATCGAGAAGGTCGGCTACGACCTCGTCATCTCCGGCATGGCCTCCACCGATGGCACCATGGGCGTCGTACCCGCGCTGCTCGCCGAGCGCCTAGGCGTGCCGCAGGTGACCCTGCTGTCCGAGGTCTCCGTCGAGGACCGCACGGTCAAGGGCCGCCGCGACGGCGACGCCGCCTCAGAGGACCTGGAGGCGGCGCTGCCGGCCGTCGTGTCCGTCACCGACCAGTCGGGCGAGGCGCGCTACCCGTCCTTCAAGGGCATCATGGCCGCCAAGAAGAAGCCGGTGGAGTCCTGGGACCTGTCCGACCTGGACATCGACGCCGATCAGGTCGGTCTTGAGGGCGCCTACACCACGGTCGACGCCGCGGCCGAACGCCCGGCCCGCACGGCCGGCACGATCGTCAAGGACGAGGGCGAGGGCGGCAAGCAGCTCGCCGAATTCCTAGCAGGCCAGAAGTTCATCTGAAGCTGGAGTTGCTTTCCCATGGCTGAAGTTCTCGTCTACGTCGACCACGTGGACGGTGCCGTCCGCAAGCCCACCCTGGAGCTGCTGACCCTGGCCAGCCGCACGGCGAGCCCGTCGCCGTGGCACTCGGCAACGGCGCCGCCGCCACGCTCGCCGAGCACGGCGCGGTCAAGGTCCTCACCCACGAGGCGTCCGAGTACGCCGAGTACCTGGTCGTCCCGAAGGTGGACGCGCTGCAGGCCGCCGTTGCCGCTGTCTCCCCTGCCGCCGTTCTCGTCCCCTCCTCCGCCGACGGCAAGGAGATCGCCGCCCGTCTGGCGCTGCGCATCGGCTCCGGCATCATCACCGACGCCGTCGACCTGGAGGCGTCCGAGGAGGGACCGGTGGCCACCCAGTCGGTGTTCGCCGCGTCCTTCACCACCAAGTCCCGCGTGTCCAAGGGCACCCCGATCATCACGGTCAAGCCCAACAGCGCGGCCGTGGAGGCCGCCCCGGCCGCCGGCAGCGTAGAGGCCCTGAACGTGTCCTTCTCCGACAAGGCCACCGGTACAAAGATCACCGGCCGGACGCCGCGTGAGTCGACCGGGCGTCCGGAGCTGACCGAGGCCGCGATCGTGGTCTCCGGCGGCCGTGGCGTGAACGGCGCGGAGAACTTCGCGATCATCGAGGCGCTCGCCGACTCCCTGGGCGCGGCCGTCGGCGCCTCGCGCGCCGCCGTCGACTCCGGCTGGTACCCGCACACCAGCCAGGTCGGCCAGACCGGCAAGTCCGTCTCGCCGCAGCTGTACATCGCCTCCGGCATCTCCGGCGCGATCCAGCACCGCGCCGGTATGCAGACCTCGAAGACCATCGTCGCGATCAACAAGGACGCCGAGGCCCCGATCTTCGACCTCGTCGACTACGGCGTGGTCGGCGACCTGTTCGACGTCGTCCCGCAGCTCACCGAGGAGATCAAGACCCGCAGCGGCTGATCCTGTACACACCGACGGATGGGACCGCCATCCCTTCAGGATTCCCGTCCGACGACGGGGAGGACGACGCGGGAGGGCCATGCAGCGTCGTCGCCGGACTCCCGGCGAGCCGGGTACATGTCGGCTGGTCAACGGGATGCCCTCGGCGCGGGGCCGGTCCGATGACCGTACAGTCCCTTCCTCGATGCCCAGCGGACACCGGCGACGCGGACGAGTTCGTACAGGGGCACCTCGGTGCAGGGCTTGATCAAGTTCCGTAACTGTCCGGTTCGTTGGTGATGCCCAGGATGGGGAGTGCTCGTTCGGGCTCGTCGCGGATCGCCCGGGTGGTCTTGGCGATGTTGTCGGCTCCGAGGGTTTTCAGCACGCCGATGGCGAGGTTGCGGAGGGTTGCCATGGCCCGTCGTGCGGTCCCGGCGTGGACGGTGGAGGCGTCCTCGGCGAAGGTGACGTCTCTGATGTGGTGCGAGGAGTTCTCCACTCCCCAGTGCCCGCGGATCGCGCCGGCCAGGTCGGCGGGGTCGGCTTGGTGGACGTCGAGGCTGGTGACGGCGTAGACACTCTCGCGGGTCTCGCGCTTGCCGGTGGGCTTGCGGCGGCGGTGGACGCGGATGGCCAGGCGGGCGTGGGGAAAGGTGATTCCGCCGAGTTCGTCGGCGATCCCGCAGGTCTTGATCGAGCGGGACTCTCGGCGTCCGTGTCTGGTCCCGGAGGCGGTGTGCTGGACTGCGATGGACGGCCAGGGCAGAGCGGCGAGTTGGGTGTAGGCGGTGGGCTGGTTGGTCTTGATCACGGCGATGTAGTGGGCCTTCTTGGTTTCCACCAGCCAGGAGATGTTCGCCTTGACCGAGTGCAGGGCGTCGAAGGTGACGACGGTGCCGGTCAGGTCCAGCGGTGCCAGCAGCGGCCGGAAGTGTGTGGTTTCGTTCGTCTTCGCGCCGACCTCCACCTGGGCGAGGGTCACGACGGTGCCGTGGGTGACCGCGGAGAGCAGATGCCGGCGCGTCGCGGTGAGACGGGCTGATCCCTTGAGTGCTTTGCCGTCGACGGCGATCGCGCGCGAGCGCCCGGACGCGGAGGGCGACGGCGCCCGGGCGGGTTGGGTGGCGGCGCGGTGCCGGTCGGCCAGGTAGGCGCCGACGGCCCGGTCCAGGGCGTCACCGTCAACAGCCCCCAGCACACGGCTGATCGTGGCCGACGCCGGAGCGCGCCGCCATCTGAGCAGGTGACGGCGGATCCCGATCACTGTCAGGACTGCTTTCGAAGCACGCTGGCCCCACTCGGCGAGTTCATCGATGCTCCTCGCTCCCGAGACGGCCGCGCACGCACATACCAACAGGATCGCCGTGAGTGAGTACCACCGGCCCCGGCGGGCGCGCGGGTCGGGCACCGAGTCGAAGTAGAGGCGCAGGTCGGCGATCCGGCCGGTGTCCAGCGGACCCAGTTTCACCAGCACGGCAGGGATGGGAGAGGATGCAGCAGCAGGCACGGGCCACCTCATGATCATCGGGCTTAGACACCACAATGATCACGAAGCCCGTGCCTGCTCTGCCTATGCACCCCAACCGGTCACACCCCGACCAGCCGCACGACCCCGGAACTTGCAACCGCCCTGACCCGGCCTTGGGTCAAGGCTCCACCGCCGACATCCGGACATGGCTCGGCAGACACCCCCGCTTCCACGTCCATTTCACCCCCACCGCTCCTCCTGGATGAACCAGGAGGAGCGGTGGTTCGGCCTGATGACCGACAAGCTCATCCGCCGCGGCGTCCACACCTCCGTCAAGGCACTGGAGGACGACATCACTGCGTGGATCGACACCTGGAACGAGAACCCGCGGCCCTTCACCTGGACCAAGACAGCCGACGAGATCCTCAACTCTCTCGCCGACTACCTCACCAAGGTTGGAACGACCAGCCAGAAAACCGAGCAGAACTACTAACCGGTACGCCTCGACGATCTGGAGCCTGAGGAACAGGACCGCGTGCGCATGCGGGTGGCTCATGTCCTGGAGGCGGAGACGGGCTACCGCAGCGGGACGCCGCACGTCACCCTACCGGGAGAGCCGCGACCGGCCTATGACCCGCAGGCCACCACGCTCGGGCAGCGGCGCTGGGCGAAGGCCGCGGAACTGGCCGCGATGGACCGGGACGAGGCACGCATGCTCGGCCTGTCCTACATGGGACTGAGCACCCTGAACCATCTGGGACCGCTGTCGCGGACGCCGGCCCTGGTGACAGCTTGCATCGACCGCCGTCATCTGCCGCGCCGCCGCGGGCACCCGAGCATCACCGAGGATCTGAAGAAGGCCATCTTCGCGGTCCGCGCCGAGACGCTGCACCGCTCCCGCATCAGCATGGCGACCCGGGTCCGGCTCATCCACCAGTACATGACCGCACCACGGCCCCGAGGTCGAGCTGCCGCACTACACAACGCTGGCGAAGGTGTGGAAGGAGTGGTTCGGCCCGGGAGGTTCCCGGCCGAAGTACGACCGTTCCGAGGCGGCGGTGGAACCTTCGGGCACGCACGTGGTGATCCACCGGCCCGGGCAGGTGGTGGCCCTGGACACCACCGTGCTCCCGGTGAAGGTACGCGAGACCGTCTTCGGGGAGGCGGTCTCGGTACACCTGACCTTGGCGATGGACCTGTTCACGCACTCGCTGGTCGCCTTCCGGCTGACCCTGGTCAGCGACACCTCCACGGACGTGGCCATGGTGCTGCGGGACATGACGATGCCGCTGCCCATGCGCGAGGGCTGGGGCGATGACATGGAGTGGCCCTACCCCGGTCGCCACCGGCACGTGGGCCGGCAACCGCGCCACCAAGGTGGCCGAATGGCCCGCCCGGAACGTAGGCTTCGTGCGGATCCAGGTCAACGCGGCCACCGGCGCCCACGCCAACATCGGCGGCGTCAGGATCGGCGGCCGGACGGCCGAGCCGGCCCTGGTGTCCACCACGCTGCCCGGCGACGGCACCGTCTACCGGCTCGTCGCCCGGCACAGCGGCAAGGCCGCCGACGTGCAGAGCGGGGGCACCGCCAACGGCACCAACGTCCTGCAGTGGCCATGGCTCAACGGTCCGGTCAGCCCCCCAGAGGAGACCGACCGGAGCCACTACTCAAGGATTAGGACCCCTTGGCCACGCACGCCCCCCGCGGCTCGGCCCGGTCACTCGGCGTTGATCAGCGTCCACGGTGTGGGCCGACCGAGCGCCTGGCGTGGCTTGCTCTGCGCCCAGTGCCGTACCGATGCCGCCATCACCCCACCCGGGTCGGCCACCCGACGGGTGGGCGGGAACGGCTCGCTCATGCTGGTGTAGCTCTGGAACATCGCCAGCAGCTTCACGGCCTGTTGCTGGACCGGGGAGAGCCACTGCTCGGCCAGCGGCAGGAAGAAGCGGTTCCAGCTCTCGGTGGACACCGTCGGAGGCTTGGCGATCGGTTCGACGCCGTGTTCGGCCCGGAACGCGTTGAGGGTGTCGCAGGTGATGTCGACGAGGGCGTCCAGACGCAGGCTGTCCTGGCCTGCGGCGATCACCTCGGTGCGAGGCGCGGACGGTGCCGGACCCAGAGCCGCGGCGGCGATCACCTCGGCGACCTCGTCCACGGGGCTGATCTCGGCATAGCCGGCCGGGTCGCCGACAACGACGGCCGCGAGGCCGGAGACGAAAGCGGGGAAGAGGCTGTAAGGGCCGGAGAAGCGGGCGATGCGCCCGTCCTGGCGGCGTCCCATGACCAGTGGTGGACGGACGATGGTCACCGGTCCGCGGTGCTCGGTCGTCACGATGTTCTCGCATACGGCCTTCGACCACTCGTAGCCGTTGCGGTAGCCCTCGAACTCGGCGCCCCGGAGATCCTCCGGGGCACGCACGCCACCGACGTAGGCGGTGGACACATGCACCACATGGGTGTCGGGACCGGCCAGTGCGAGCACCTCGCGCAGCGTGCGGATGTTGGCGTCGGTGGCCTCGTCACGGGTCATGGTCCAACGAGTGGAGGCCGCTGTGTGCACGATGACGTCCCACGGCCGGGCGGTCAGGGCATCGGGCGCCGGCTCGGCGCCGATGCCCCAGCGCACGGGCGAGTTCCCGGTGGGGCGGCGTGCGGTGGGGACGATCTGGGGGCCGCTGCGGTCGGCGGTCCCGGCGGCGAGAAGCGAGGCGACTTCGGCGCCGACGACACCGGTGGCACCAGTGAGAAGGATGCGCATGGCAGGAGTTCCTCAGAAGTTCACGTGGCGGGCAGCAGGACCAGGCAGACGTTCTGTCCGCCGAAACCGAAGGAGTTGGACAGCACGGGGGCACGGTCCACGCTGCGTGGAGCACCGAAGACCACGTCGATCCGGTCGGCCTCGGAGGGCTCCGTGAGGTTGGCGACCGGCGGCACGATCCTGCGCTCCGCGCAGACCAGGGAGATGGCGGCCTCCAGCGCCCCGGAGCCACCGATGAGATGCCCGGTGACGCCCTTGACGGCGGTCACGGGCGGCGCCTGGCCGTCGAAGCACCGGTGTATGGCGGTGGCCTCCGAGCTGTCGTTCGCCGGCGTTGAGGTGCCGTGGGCGTTGATCTGGCCGATATCGGCCGGCAGCAGTCCGGCGTCGGCGATGGCGTCGGCCATGCACGCGGCCGCGACGATCCCCTCGGCATGCGGTGCGACGATGTGGTGGGCATCGGCGTTCGTGGCGTACCCCGCGACCTCGCCGAAGATGTGTGCCCCGCGGGCGAGCGCCGATTCGCGTCGCTCCAGTACGAGGACGGCGGCACCCTCGCCCATGACGAAGCCGTCACGCTGGGCGTCGAAGGGGCGACTCGCCTGCTCCGGAGCATCGTTGCGGGTGGACAGCGCCTGCATCCTGGAGAAGCCGGTGAGCATGAAAGCCGTCACCGCCGCATCGAAGCCGCCGCCGACGGCGACGTCCAGCTCCCCGTACTGGATCCGGCGGGCGGCCTCCCCGATGGCTGTGGCGCCGCTGGCACAGGCCGTGTTGTACGTGACGCACGAACCACGGAAGCCGTAGCGCATCGCCACCCGGGCGGCGGCCGAGTTGGCCATGGTCCGGGGCACGGCGTGCACGGGCATGCGCCTGGAGTCCCCGTAGTGCTCACGCACGCTCGACTCCATGGTGGGCAGCCCCCCGATACCGGTGCCGAGATGGACGCCCACCCGTGCCGACGGCGGGCCGGACAGTGCGGCCTGTTCGACGGCGTCAGCGGCGGCGCACAGCGCCAGTTCGGTGGGGCGGTCGATCTGGCGGCGCTCCCGGCGGGTGACGTAGGGCTCGGGGTCGAACTCGGGCACACGGCAGGCGAAGTGCACCGGAGAGCCACCTTCGGCCAGCTCGTCGTGGAGCGCGGCGGTGGAGCGTGCTGCCAGGACAGCGCTCATGACCTCATCCAGGGTGAGGCCTGCCGGGGTCTTCACACCGATCCCGGTGACGACGACGCGCGGGCGTTCGGACGGCCATCGGCCGGCCGTTGAGTGGTGCTGTTGCGGAGTCATTCCCGCCCCGCCTTCCGCTGCGCGAGGAGTTCGACGGCCTGGCCGACGGTGTCGGCCCCCATCAGGTCCTCGGCCGATATCGGAACGTTCAGTACGCGTTCGAGCTGGGCTCCGATCGCCATCAGCTCCAGGCTGTCGATGCCGTACTCGGTTCGCAGGTCGGTGCTGTCCACGATGGCGTCGGGCGTGGTCCCGAGGACCTCCGCGATGGTCTCGCGGACCACGGCGGACAGGTCGGCAGAGGACGTGTCAGAAGAGGACGGTACGCCGACAGAGTCAGCGGTCCTGGTGCCCGCGGGGCCGTTGTGCGTCAACTCGGTTCCTTTGATGCTGGTATGAGTGAGAGGAGGTGATGGTTCATCTCCGGAGGGTGAGTTTCCGGAGTCGTGCGGTGGAGCGGCAGCGCTCGCGAGACCTGCGGTCAGTCGTGGACCGCCGTGCCGGCCGCCGTCAGCGCGGTGTCGAGGATGTCCATGGCCTCGTCCAACTCCGCATCGGTGGTGACGAGCGGCGGGAGGAGACGCACAGTGGTCGGGCGGCCCAGGCACGGGGAGACCAGCAGCCCGTTGTTGGCCAGCGAGACCACGGTCTCGCCCGCCGCCGCGGGTGTGGTGAAGTCGATGCCCCACAGCAGTCCCCGGCCGTGGTATCCGCTCATCACGCGGGGATGACGCTGCCGGAGGTCACGCAGACCGTCGACGAGCGCCTCCGACAACTTCCTGCCGTGTTCGGCGAGTTCCTCGACGGCGTCCAGCGCGGCGGGGAGAGCGGCACAGCTCAGCGGGTGCCCTCCGAAGGTCGCCGAATGAAGGAACGGGTCCATTTCCAGCGGCCGGTACAGCTCCTGGGTGCATGCGACGGCGGACAGCGGCATCACGCCGCCGCCGAGCGGCTTGCCGACGAGCACGGCGTCGACGGGCAGGCCGTCGGCAAGGGCGACCGAGCGCTCCCCGCACCGCCGCAACCCGCACTGGATCTCGTCGGCGATCGCGAAGGCACCGTGGGCGCGGGCGTCCTCGCACCATTGCCGCAGGACGTCCGTCGGCAGCGGAACCGCGCCGTTCTCGCCCTGCACGGGCTCAAAGACGACGGCCGCGACGGGGCCTGCCGACACCTGTTCGCGGACGGCATGCGGGTCGTGGGGGTCGAGATGGACGACATCCACCACACAGCCCCGCAGTCCGGCCCGGAACATCGGACTGTGCGTGAGGGAGAGCGCCCCGAGCGTCTTGCCGTGGTAACCGCCGGTCACCGCCAGCACCCGCTCCCGCCCGGTGGCGAGCCGCGCGAGCTTCACCGCCACCTCGACGGCGTCGGCCCCGTTGAGGCCGAAGTAGACCTTGGGCAGTCCGCCCCCGAGGTAGTCGGCGAGCCGCGCCGCCGCCTCGGCCGCCACGGGATTGGCCAGACTGCGGGTCGACGTCGGCATGACGCCGAGCTGTCGGCCGACGGCTTCCACCACACGGGGATGACGGTGGCCGAGCAGGGTGACGGCGTAGGAGCCGAAGTCGAGCACGGAACGGCCGTCGGAGAGGGTGACACGGGCGCCCAGCGCACTGGACTCCACGGCACCCTGCCCCGCGAGCTTGCCGGTCAGGGCGAGTTGCGGAGACTGGTGACGGCGGAGTGTGTCGAACACCCGGCTGGCGGCGTGGGCGCTGGTCATGGAGCTGGTTCCCAACGGGAACTCCTGTGGAAAGGGGCGGCCGGACCGGGCCGCGTTGGACGGGGGACGAACAGCCGGGTACGTGGTCTTTTCGGGACGGCATCGGTGAGGGGACGGCGGCGGCGAGCACCGGCTCAGCCGTCGACAGCGGCGGTGAGCCGCCGCTCCAGCGCCTGGAGCATCTGCCGGGCGTTGTCCCGCAGCGCGGCGGCGGCGACCGGGTTGAGCATCTCCGCGAGGAGGGGGATACCGATCTCGAACTCCACCGTCAGCGACACGAGGCTGCCGCCGCCGTCGGAGGGGCGAACCGCCCAGTGACCCACGAAGTGGGCGAGGTCGCCGCTGACCTGGTGGAAGTCGAAACGCCGGGACGCGTGGTCGAGCTGCTCCGCTTCCACCCACTCCAGAACGGAGCCCTTCAGACGGACGGACCACGCCGTCGTCCTGCGGTCCTCACCGGAGCCTTCGAGGACCACCACGGACTGGACGCTGTCCATGCAGGCGGGGTAACTCTCGACATCGACGACAGCCTTCCAGCTGTCCTCGGGCGGGGCAGCGATGGTGATCTCGACCTGGACAAGGGGCATGGCGGTCTCTTTCTCGTAGGGGGTGGCAGGGGGCGGCCGTCGGCAGGCACGTCGCGGTCAGGACTTCGGGGCCAGCGCCTGTTCGCGTGCGGTTTCCAGCGCCCGTGGCAACAGCAGACGCAGCACGGCGCGGGGCAGCCGGCGGGTGTGGGTCATCGCGTAGTTCTGCTCGACCAGTTCGCAGCCGAGTTCCCGTTTCGGCTCGTAGGCGGTCTGCGCGAAGCGGATGTGGCGGCAGCCGCGGGTGATCGCCAGCTCGATCGCCGCGTAGTGGAGGTTGTGGTAGAGCCGCGCCCGGTGGGCCAGCCGGTAGTCCAGACCGATCCGGGCCCCGACCGCGCCGCGGCCACGGAACAGGCAGTGCAGATAACCGACAAGACGGTCGCCCTCGAAACAGGCGACCAGCCGCTGATCGGCGTCCGGGCTGTTGGCCAGGCGCCGGACGAATGTTTCGTCGAGCACGTCGAGCGTCTGGTCGGCGCGGTCCATCACCTGCCGGTACAGCCCCATCATGTCGGGGACGAGGTCGCCAAACTCCTGAAGCACCTCGATCCGCAGTCCCTCCTGTGCCCGGAACTTGCGTATCTTGTTGCGGGCGTTGCGGCGGGGCTTGGCCGGCAGCGAGACGAGGTACTCCTCGAAGTCGCGGTGGCCTAGCGGGAGTTCGGTGTCGGGCAGACCGGCGACGATGAAGAACCCCTCGCCGTCCAGCGCCGGGCGCAGCGCGTCCAGGTCACGGGGGGCGAAGTCCTTGAAGACGACAGTGCCCAGGCGGTGCCGCCGGGCGAACTGCAGTACTTCCCGCACCAGCAACTCGGCCGCCTGCGGCGCAAGCGGGTCCTCGCCCGGGATGTGCCCCTGCCCGAGGAAGTTGCCGCAGAAGAGCATCGGCACCCGCAGCAGCCGGGGGAACAGCCGGGCCACTGGGGCGAGCAGGCGCCGCTCGCCGGGACCCACGACCCGCTCCAGCCGCAGACCGTGAACCGCGCTGAGGGGCAGCACCGCCACCGGCCGATCGCCAAGGCGTACGAGAAGGTAGGCGTACGCGTCCGGACCGATGGCCGCCCCTTCCATGGCCGCGAAGACCTCCCGGCCCCACATGGGATCGTGGGCCGGCGCCAGTGCGTCCCACAACTCCCGCGGCAGGTCGTCGACGGTGGTCAGACACTCCACCGTGTACCGCGGGGCCATCTGGACCACCTGTCCGCCCGGAGCGGAGGGCCGCGGGTCGCCGTCCCCGGGTGAGCCCTCAACCGACATGCAGCGGCTCCCCGTCCAGGGTCGCGCACAGCGACTGCGCCATCCGGCCCCGCGACGGCGGGTGGAAACTCAGCCCCGCGGCCGCCGACGCCAGGTACGTCCCCTCGTCCGAGGTGATGAACGACATTCCGCCGAGCGCCTCCAGCGCGGTTCGCGTGGTGCGCGCGATGGCGTCCTGCGCTGCATAGCGCGCCGTGAGTGCGTCCACGAGCAGCGATTCGTCCCATGCCTGCGACTCCCGCATGGCGCGGGCCACGGCCTCGACCCCGAGCATCGCCGCGTTGACGTCCGTCACCAGTTCCGCTCGCACCGAGGCGGCGGAACGTCCGTGCCGCAGCACCCGTTCCACCAGGGCGCTCGCCGTACCCAGGTAGCCGGCGGTCATCAGCAGCTCGAACCAGAGGAATCCCGCGATGTGAAGCGAGTCCAGTACGGCGTCGGCTCCGACATCGGTGAGCACGACCAACTGCGGGTCCAGCACGACGTCTTCGAGGACCACTTCCTCGCTCTCGGCACCGGCCAGCACCGTGCTGCGCCAGAACGGGCGTACGGACACGCCCTTGGTTTCGGCCGGGACGATGGCCACCGCCAGTCGTTCGACGCCGCTGTCGTCCGTCATCACCACCGAAGCGGTCAGCAGATCCATGGAGCGGGCCAGGCTGCACGGCTTCTTGCTGCCGTTCAGCACCACGTCGCCACCGCGCCGCTCGGCGCGGATGGCGGGCCGCAGGATCGACTGACCGGTCTGGCCCTCCGCGAATCCCGAGGCCAGCAGCATCCGCTTGCCGACGATCGCCTCCAGCAGCATCCATTCGAAGCCCGCCCCGTGCTTGGCGGTCTCCACGAGGCTCGCCACGGAGAAGTGATGCATCGTGGTGGCCACGGCCAGGGACGGGCAACGTGCCCCCACGGCCCTCTGCAGCCGCACGGCCTGGAGCGGGTCCGCCCCGATGCCGGTGTTCTGCGCCGGCACCAGCAGGGCCGGACCACCGGCCTCCCGGAACGCCGCGATGGCGGGGCCGCCAGGCCGCTCCAACTCCGCCAGCGAGTGGCGGGCGAGCGCTGCGTCCAGACCGGGGAGCAGTGATTCGAGCACCTCGCGCTCGGTGCCGAGGAAATTCATGACGCCGTCACTCCTTCGCTGTCGTGGCGGGTGATGGTGGTGGCCCGGTCCGGGGACGTCACAGAGCCGTGGGCCGTCAGGGGGAGGTGCTCGTACACCCGGAGGCTGAGGGACTCGCGCCGCACCGGGACGCCCGACACGGCGAGCTCGGGGAAGCGGGCGAAGAGGCGGCGCACGGCCACCGTGCCCTCCAGACGTGCCAGAGCGGCGCCCAGGCAGTAGTGGGGACCGGCGCCGAAGCTGAGCACCTTGGTTCCGGAGCGCCGCACGTCGAAGCGGTGCGGGTCGGGGAACTGGGCGGGGTCCCGGTTGGCCGCGGTGAGGACTGTGGTGACGTTGGCACCCACCGGGATGGTCACGCCTGCGATCTCGGTCCGCTCGGTGGCGATCCGCTCGGTCATCAGGACGGGCGAGTCCCAGCGCAGCGCTTCCTCGACCGCCTGAGCCGCGAGCTCGGGGTCGCCCGTCACGAGGTCCCGCTGGTCCGGGTGTGTCAGCAGTGCGTGGGTGACCAGTCCGAGCGTGGCCGCGGCCGTCTCGAAACCGGTGACGAAGACAAGGAGCAGTGTGTCGACCAACTCCCGCCGGGTCAGACGCTCCTGTCCCTCCTGGGCCTCCAGCAGCACCGTCGCGAGATCCTCGCGCGGCTCACGCCGACGGCGCTGGAGCAGTTCCTCGAAGTACGCACGCAGTTCGGTCACCGCCGCGTCGGCCCGTGCCCAATCCTCCGGGCTGCGCACCGGCTCGAGCAGCCGGCTGGCGTCACTGCCCAGCCTGCGGAACCGGGGGCGGTCCGCCGCCGGGACACCGATCAACTCCCCCGCCACCGCGACGGGCAGGGGGTAACCGACCAGTTCCTGGAAGTTGACCGCACGGCCGTGCGCGGAGGCGTCGGCCAAGGCGTCGAGATGGCCGTCGGTCAGGTCCTCGACGGCGGATTGCAGTGCTGCCACGCGGCGAGGGGTGAACCCGGCATTGACCAGTCGGCGAAGCCGGCTGTGGTCGGGATGGTTGGCGCGGAGCATCGAAGCGTAGAAGAAGTCGGCCGCGGGATGGTCGCGCCAGTCCGGGAGATGCTCCTCGCACCAACTCAGATCGGGGGTGCGGAAAGCCGTGTCGGTCAGCACGGCCTGGCAATGCGCGTACGTGGTCAGGAAATAGGTGTCGAGGTCTTTGTCGTAGTAGACCGGGGCGGTCTCGCGGAGCGCTTCAAGCGCCGGGAACGGGTTCTCCCGCCCCTCCGGCGTGAAGATGGAGAGAAGCAGAGTTTGCGGGTCCAAGGGAATCCTCGGTAGATCGACTCTTTGCGAATGACGTGAAGTGCGGCTGAAGGCAGCGCGATTCAGCTGCTACGGATTCAGACAGCCGAAGCAGGTATGGTGAAGGCGTGGTGAGGGGTAGATGCTGGAGGTGAAACCGGCCGGCGTATTCCGCGGAGTTGGACAGCGCACAGTAGATCTGCTCGACCCCGAACACCCTATTTGACTCGTCGATTGACGCTACGAGCGAATTGACGACCGGTCGAGCTCGCAAAGCCGACGTCGCCTTCGAGTCATACAGCCGACGTCCAACTGAGTGCAGGTCATGCTGGATCAGCGCCGCAGGGCCGTCATAGCCTGCGCCGCCTGCCAGAGTTGCATCCATCAGACGCAGATGGCCAGATCATTCATTGGTAGGCGCGCGGTGGTTCACGGGGTGAGGACGAGGCGGATCGGGTTGCCGGCCTTCTTCTCCAGCCGGGTGACGGCGTCGGCCGCCTCCGCCAGGGGAATGTGATCGGTGATGGAAGGCGCCAGGTCGAGCCTGCCGGTGGCGGCCAGGCGGATGAGCTGGGTCACGTGTTCTGGTCCGGAGCCGTAGTGACCTCGGATCTGGTTGCCGCGGTAGCTGAACCCTGTGCTGTCGGTGACGGTGAGCGGTTCCGGGGTGAGGCCAGCCAGGACGAGGACACCGCCGGCGCCCAGGACCGCGGCAGCCTGCTCGCGGACCGCGGGGAAACCCGCGAAGTCGAAGGCGACGTCGAGACCGTGGCCGCCGGTGGCCAGGTTCACGGCTTCGGTGAATCCCGGGTCGGCGGGGTCGAGTGCGATGTCGGCACCGAAGGCGAGGGCCCGTTCACGGGCCTCGGGCAGCGGGTCGACGGCGATGACGGGCGCGGCGCCGGCCAGGCGGGCAATCCGGATGCCGTGGGCGCCCAGGCCGTCGGCGCCCCAGACGCCGACGGACTGCGCCGGCCGGACCATCCCGGACTCGGTGATCGCGGCATAGGGGGTGGAGACCGCGTCGGGGATGATGGCGGCCTGGTCGAAGGGCAGGTGTGCGGGAAGGGGGGCGAGGGTGTCCTCGCGGGCGACGGCGTACTCGGCCCAGCCGCCGTCGTAGTCGACACCACGGGTGAGCGGCCGTGGACAGGGGGAGCGGCGCATGCAGTCGGTGCATGCTCCGCACGCCTGGCCAGCCTGCAGGGCGACGCGCATGCCGGGGGCCCAGTCCCCCAACAGGCCGCGGCCCAGGGTGTGGATGACGCCCGCGACCTCGTGGCCGAGGGTGACCGCGCCCGAACCGGTGACCGCCTCGACGGGAAAGGCAGGGGTGAGGCCGCCGTCGATCAGGTGGACGTCGGACAGGCACACTCCGGCGGCCCTGACCTCGATCAGCACCTCTCCGGGACCGGGGACGGGAACGGGGACCTCTTCGACCGCGAAGGTGCGGGTGTCCAGGTGGAGACGTCCGGCCAGCATGGTGGTGGACATGATCGGAACCTCGGTTCTCTGGGTGAGGGCGGATCTCTGCGAAGGGCGCGGGCCGGGTTCGCCGAGGACCCGGCCCGCAAGCGGCGGGCGGCCGCTGACCTTCGTCACCGTCAGCCGGTGTTCGTGTCCTCGGATCGCAGCAGGGTGTTGAGGTTGGCCATGGAGGTGCGCATGCCGGCGCGCATCGAGGACTCCTGTATGGAGTCGAGGAGCTGGCCCAGGGGGCCGAGGCCGATGGTGTACTCGACCTGGTAGAGCATCTCCGTCGCCTCCCGGCCGTCGGCATTCTTGACCGGGCGGAACTCGAAGATGTTGGTGACGTCCTGGAGCGGGGCGAATCCGACGCCGGTGTCGACGCGGCGCTTCAGGGGCACGATCTCCACGACGGTCCAGACCGAGTCGGTCTTGAGCGGGCCGAGGGTGCGGTTGCGCTCGGAGTAGGTCTTGCCGACGGTGGCGACGCCGTGGTGGTCGGTGACCTCGATGGCTCCGGCGACCCACTCGGCGTACCGGTCGGTGCGGGAGATGACCTCCCAGACCCGCTCGACGGGGGCGTCGATGACGGCGGTCTCGGCGACGACGAAACGGTTCATGACAGGGTTCCCTTGCTTGTCGGTGCTCGGTGCTTCGTGCGTTCAGCTCTGGTGGAGGAGGACTTCGGTGGCGGTGTGGCGGCCGGAGCGGACGGCGCCGTCCATGTAGCCGTTCCAGTAGGGGGAGAACTCGGCGCCCGCCCAGTGCACGCGGTGGTGGGGGCGGTCCCTCCACTGGCCGAAGTCGGTGAGCACGCCGGGGGCGGCGACGGAGGTGGGGCCGCCCTGGGTCCACTGCTCGGCGGTCCAGTCCTGCTCGACGTATTCGACGGTGTCGAAGGCACGGTCCCCGACGACCTGGGCGAAGCAGCGCAGGACGGCGCCACGGCGCTCGGCGGCCGGGCGGTGGGCCCACTTGCGCCATTCCCTGCCGCCCAGGAAGCCCATCAGCACGCCCGGTCCGCCGTCGGGCGGGGTGTTGTCGAACATCTCGCGGATGGGCGAGCCGCCGCGCAGCAGGCCCATGCCGGACAGTCCGTCCTCGCGCCAGAACGGCTTGTCGTAGACGGCGACACACTTCATGAGGGTGCCGAACGGCAGCCGCTGGAAGAGCTGGTCCTGCTGGGCCGGCAGCAGCGGGTCCCACACGATCCGCGAGGCCACCAGCGGCGGTACGGCGACGATCACCCGGTCGGCCCGCCAGTCGCCGGCGTCGGAGACCACGGTGACACCGGTGGAGTCCTGGCTGACGCGCCGCACTGGCGCGGACAGGTGGACCCGGCCGTCGAGTTCCTCGGCGAGGCGCTGGGCGACCAGCTGTGACCCGCCGACGAACCGGCTGTCCTGGGCGCCTCCGGTGGTGCCGGTGCCGCGCTCCATGGTGCCGGGGTGCGTCTCGTTGCCGAACGTCGAGACGTACCAGAGGCTGAACAGGGCGGAGGCGTCACGGGCCTCGCCGCCGTAGGCCGAGTTCAGGAACAGGCTGATCATGTCGACGGCGTCGCCGGTGATCTCGGCCTTGCGCAGCCATGTCTCGTAGGTCATGGCGTCCAGCTCACGGGCGTTCGGGGCCTTCCACGGGGCGGCCGGGTCCACCTTGGCCGCGGCCTGGCCGACCCGGGCCAGGGCAATCCCCATGTCCGGCAGCGCGAGCAGGTCCGGCGGGGTGTGCCCCGTGAACCGCTTGGCCTTGCCGTCGTTGACGTAGACGGCCTCGCCAGGAATGGCGGCCTGGTAGGTGTCCACGCCGACCTCCTTGGCCAGCGCCAGGATGTGGTCCTGGGTCGGGCCCACGTACTGCCCGCCGATCTCGGTCACCTGACCGTCGCCGAGATCGTGGTTGAGCAGCCGACCGCCCACCCGGTCACGGGCCTCCAGCACGGCCACCGACTTGCCCGCCGCGACGAGCTCCCGCGCCGCGGCCAGACCGGCCAGCCCCGCACCGACCACCACCACATCCACCCTGCGGGCGTGCTGCGCCGTGGCGATGTCCTTGTTCTGCCTATCAGTCATGATCTTTCCTTCGGTCAGCGATGTGAGGTATCGGTTGAGCGGCCGTGACCGGCCACGAGCGGCGGCGCCCGGCTGTGGGTCAGCCGGCCCAGACGTCCTCGACGTACGTGCCGGATTCCGTCATGGCGGTCAGCCAGGCGGCGGCCTCGTCGGCGCCGGCTCCGGTGTGCTCGCGGTAGACGGCCTGGAGGGCCGCGCGTACGCCGGGGGCCATGCGGCGCCCGTCGCCGCAGACGTACACCCGTCCTCCGGCCTGCAGGACCGACCAGACCTCGGCGCTCTCCTGAGCGATGCGGTCCTGGACGAAGCGGGCGCCGTCCTCGGGGGTGTAGCTGAAGACGGGGCGCAGGCTGACGGCTCCGGCGTCCTCGGCTGCCTGGAGTTCGTCGCGGTGGAGGAAGTCGGCGTCGGGGTGGTCGCAGCCGAAGTAGCACAGCAGTGTCCCGGTCGCCTTGCTGTGCAGCCGGTCGAGGACGGCGCCGCGGAAGGGTGCCACTCCGGTGCCCGCGCTGATGAGGATCACGGGGGTGGCCGGGTCCTGCGGCAGGCGGAAGGCTTCGCTGCAGGGGAGCACCCGCGCCTGGAGGGTGTCGCCCGCGCTGACGGTCTGCAGGTAGTGGGAGGCGATGCCGTGGAAGGTGCCCTCGCCGCTGCGGTGAGGGGCTTTGAGGAGCGACACCATCAGGTCCACTGCGCCGGGCGCGGCCGCGGCGGACGAGGAGATCGAGTAGTGCCGTGGCCGCAGCACGGGCAGCAGTTCCAGGAAGTGCTCGAACGGCAGCTCGCAGGCCCGGTAGCGCTCCAGCAGGGCCAGGAGGCTGCATCCGGCGTCGGTGACCTGCTCGCGGAAGACGTCGGGCTTCGCGTCGGCGAGTTCCGCGAGGGGGCGGTGCTCGGGCGGGCAGGCAGTGTGCTCGGCGAGTACGGCGACCTGCTCCTGGGTTGCGGTGTCCTGAAGCTCCACGAAGTCCGTGAGTAGTTGACGCAAAGTCAGCGGGCGGTCGACGGGCAGGGCGTTGCGGCTGCGGCGGCGTGCTTTCAGCCGTACGGTGCGGTCCAGGTCGAGGCCGAAGCGGTCGGCGACCCGCTGCACGAGGGCGGCCGGGTTGCGTGGGAGCACCGCGAGGTGGTCGCCGGTGCGGTAGGTGACGCCGTCGGGCAGCCGCAGCCGGATGAAGCGCTTGGAGCGGCCGAGCGGGTGGTCCATGTCGGCCAGTTCGTAGGCGTCCAGCACCTCCATGGGCTGTACGCCGTGCCGTGCCGCGAGCGGGCCGGTGACCGACTCCGTGGCGTCCTGCAGCTCGTACAGCCCCTGGTCGGTGTCGGCTTCGCCGCTTTGTCCGGTGGGTTCGGCGCCGGCTTGCACCGGGCTCCCGTACTTCTCCAGCAGGGTGTTCCACAGGTCGCCGGTCCACCGGTCGACGGTGCCGCCGAAGTCCCCCGCGGCGTCGGCGGCGCCACGCTCCTGCAGGGGCGTCGCACCGGCGGCGGCGAGCCGCTCGTCGATGAGCGTCGGGATGCGCTGGTAGGTGGCGGCCCAGTTGCGGTCGCCGACGCCGAGAACCGCGTACTCGACGCCGTCGAGCGAGCCGGGCTCCAACTCCTCCAGCCATGACACGAACCGGGCGGCGTCGTCGGTGGGCCTGCCGTTGTAGGAGGCGGCGACGATCACCAACGGGCCGCCGGTACCGGTGAGCTGCCCCACGGCGTCGTCGAGGGAGGCGACGGCGGTGGCGAAGCCGTGCTCGTCGCCGTCCACGGCGAGATCGGCGGCGATGCCGGAGCAGGTCCCGAGATTCGAGCCGTGCAGCACGGTCAGCGTCGTACCGGTCGCACGCCGGGCGGCGGGCCGCGCCTGTTCGGCGGGTGCGCTGACGGCGACGCCGGCGGGCAGGCGGCGCTCGCCGCCGACGCGCCGGGCCAGGTTCAAGGTGAAGGCGTCGGGCTTGAGGGTGAGGGACTGCTTGATCTTGAGCTGGTAGTCGGTGTGGTCGATCAGGCGGAACCGGTGCACCAGCAGGGCGAGCACCAGCGTCGCCTCGTGCAGCGCGAACTGGCGGCCGATGCAGGCCCTTTCGCTGTTGCCGAACGGCTTGAACAGGTGGACCGGGCGTGCGGCCTCCCGCTCGGCCGAGAACCGCTCCGGGTCGAACAGCTCGACGTTGTCCCCCCAGGCGGGATCCCGGTGCAGCTGCGGGATCAGCACCATGAGCGACTCGCCCTGGCGCACGGCGTACTTGCCCGCAACGACCGTGTCGGCCAGGGGCTCGACCGCGTACGACGGCGCCGTGGGCCACAGGCGCAGGCTCTCGCTGAGGATCTGGCGGACGTAGGTGAGCTTGCGGATGTCCGCGTACTGGGGGTCGGGGTCGGCCGCATCGCCCCACAGCGCGTCCACTTCCGCCTGGGCGCGGGCCAGTACCTCGGGGTGCTTGGTCAGGTAGTACAGCGCGAACGACAGCAGGCCACTGGTGGTCTCGTGACCGGCGACGAGGAAGGTGATCGCCTGGTAGCGGATGTTGACGTCGTCCAGCGGCTCACCGCTCACCTCGTCGCGGGTGTGCAGCATCCGCCCCAGCAGGTCGTCGGTGCTCTGGTCGCCGTCCGCCCTCCGCCGTCGGATCACATCGTCGACCAGGTCCTTCATCAGGGTGACGTCCTTGCGGAACTGCTCCGCCTTCTTCCACTGGAACAACTCGGCCCCGGGGATGGACTCGCCCTTGGCCTGGGCGAAGTCCAGTGCCCTCGCGAGCGCCGTGATGAAGGGATGCGGCTCGTCGCGGCGGAAGGACTCGAAGTCGTAGCCGAAGCCGCACAGTCCGATCGTGTCGAAGGTCAGCCGGGTCATGTCGGCGGCCACGTCCACTGCAAGCTCCCCCGCCGCCCGGTCCCACTTGGCGATCAGCTCCCGGGCGACCTTGAGCATCGTCGCGTGGTAGCCCCTCATCGCGCCCCCGGAGAACGCCGGCATCAGGACGTCGTGCGCCTTGCGCCAGTTGGGCTCGTCGCCGTAGGCCGTGAACAGCCCGTCCCCGCCGATCTCGCGGAGGATCACGAGGACGGGGTGGACGTTCTTGCGGAACCGGGTCTCGTCCGCCAGCTCGGAGACGAGATCCAGGCCGGAGACAAAGTTGATCTCGGTTCCGAAGATCCGGAGCTTGAACAGCGGCCCCAGCTCCTTGGCCTCCTGCATGACGTAGGCGAGGCCCTCGGCCCCGTCGGGGACGTCGAGCGCATGGCCGACGAGGGGAAGGGCCGGGCGCTCGGGGATCCGCTCGGTTCCAGAAGACGTGTTGGACATGAACATGACTTTCGATCGCGGCCGTGAAGCGAGGAGCGTCAACCTATCGCAGACTTTGTCGACTGACAATGTCGTGTGACTTAGTTGAAAGACATGGAAGCGTGTGACGCCTCGGCGCAGTGCCTTCCGCCCCGGCTGGAAGCCTCAGGTCGGCGAGGAAAAGCGACGCGAGGAGCGCGTCGGCCTGGCCCGCGGAGTTCCTACTCCGCGGTACTCGGTCGGGTCGCTGCGGAAGACGGTGATGATCCCCGCTGGGACGTCCCAGGGCGGCCTCGGAGATGAACCGGTGAGGCCTGCGTTCCCTGGAGTCATCAGCGAGACCGGGGCCTTACTGGGAAGGAGAGGCAATCCGCGTCGTGCATCACCACGTATCCGCAGGTGGTGCGCGCGTGCCGGCGCGCGAGGGGACGGGCGTGCTCAGGCGCTCTCCATTAGCGAAACCGGAACGCACGGCAGTCCGGTGGCGGGTGCGTCGAGGCCCGCCGCATACCCGCGGTGAGTCCCACCGTGACGTGGGGAGAGCCGGAGACCGCTGACCAGACGTCCGCCGGCGCCTCCCGTCCACCGCTGATCCGCTCGAACACCGGGGTGGCCGACGCACACACCGAATCGCGGTCTGTTCGGTGGCCGGGCCGGGGGACATGGTCGGGAGAAACTAGGGCGGCGGTTCCGCTGCGCTCTGCCCCTGGTCCTGCCGAGTGTCCCGCCGCGCCATGCCCGTGGTGACCGGCGGGGGCAGAGGTCCTCCGGTGGGGCGTCCACGGCGCGCGACGGCCATGGGCGCGCAACCGGTGGGACGGCGTGCGCTTCATACGGAGAAGCATCTACGCCTGGCCTGTTCCTGACTATGGGTAATTTTACAGGGGCCCACGGGACCCTCGGGATGCAGGAATTCTCCGGAGTCCCGGCTCCGACCCATGAGTTGGATGCATACCCGAGCAGGACGCTCACGATGCGCTCGTACACCGTGTGAGCCAATGCCGACTGCTCTCGGACGGCCCACCGGCCCGCGCTCCTGGTCGCCACTGCGGCTCCCTGCCGCGACCGGAACCGCGGGCAATAAGCTGTCGGCTCACGGACGTCGGCGTCCTGGCCACGGGGCGGTCTCCATGGCCTTCCAGGGCAGGCGACTGCCTGCACGCGGTGTCACTCGTGGCACAGTCGGCGGTGAGGCCACGGCTGTCGACCTCCGCTCAGGTGACCGTTGCGGCCTCAGGGACGGGGAACCTGCCCGCGCCGCTGACCACTTTCATCGGCCGACGGCGCGATATTGCCGAGATCCGTCGCCTCCTCCGCGCCGCGAGGCTCCTGACGCTCACCGGGCCGGGCGGTATCGGTAAGACCAGGCTGGCGTTGGAGGCGGCCACCGCAGTCGGCCATGCTTTTCCGGACGGGGTGTGGCTGGTGGACCTGGCACCCGTACTGGACCCGAAGGCCGTGGTCGGCGCGACGGCGGAAGCTCTGGGCGTGGGGGACGTCGGCTCCAGCCCCGTGGTCGAGAAACTCGCGGCTCATCTTTCCCGGCGCCATGCCCTGATCTTGCTGGACAACTGCGAACACGTCGTGGACGCCAGTGCGGAGCTGGCTCAGGCGCTTCTGCCAGCAGCTGCGCATCCTCGCGACGAGCCGCCGGACGCTACGCATCGTCGGCGAGCAATGCGCCACCGAGCGCCGACAGCTCCAGAAGCTGATACCAGTCCCGTCCCGAGCGTGCCAGAGGCGACATCTCCGTGCCCAGCACCAAGCCGACATGCCCCAGGGAAATTTCCGCGACCAGCCGCTGAAAGCCCTCCCGGTGCTCCGAGCGTGCGCCGGACTTGCCCAGGTCATCGTCGATGACCAGCACCCGCGACGCCTCCTAGCCCAGCGTCACGGCCCGGTCGACCAGCGCATACTGCCGCCGCGTCGACTCCTGATGCCCCTCGACCTGCTGCCGCGTCGACTGCCGCACATAGACGACGGCCAGCCGCTCACGATGCCTGGATGTGATCTTGCTTCCCATGCGTTCCCACGGCATCACCGCGGCCACGGCTCACCGCCCGTGTCCGCGAGCGGCTGATCCTGCACACCCTCCGCGGTGAGCTCCTGGGTGTGGCGGAACATCACCGCCAGCCAGTAGACCGCTACCTCCCGACGCGCCGGGGGAAGGCTCTCCCGCACCGCCTCCATCCGCGGACTCTGGGGCCGTCGTCGACGCCGTCGTCCCGCTGCCGCCTCACTCCGGCAGCCCGGACGGATGCCTCCCGTGGCCGCTGCACCGCAGCGACCAGCCGCAGCAAGCCCGCCCGGTCCACCAACCGTCCCTGATTTACGTGCTGTTGACTACCCGTGGGCGCAGTCTGCTCGGCGCATCTCGATCACCCATCGCTTCAGCAGGGGCTGCCGTGTTTCCTCGCACTGGCCCGGCCGACGCCGTCGCCCGGGTGGAGAAGAAGACCGGAGGCCCCGCCCGCCTCGTCCTCACCCGTGAACACCGACGGCGGCCGGAGGGGGCGGTCTCCCCGCAGACCGCCGCTGAACGACAGCCCCGCACCGCCATGTCGGCCGGCTGCCGCCGGTCGCGGTGGCCCCGACGACCCGGCGTGACGCCCCGCCGGTCGCCGGACTCGCGGCTACCGGGTCCAGTCACCGAGATAGGCGCGCAGCATGTTCTTGAGCTGGCCGAGCAGTTCGGCGTCTCCGGTGGCGTCCGTGCGGAAGGCGTCCTGGGTCACCGCGTCGGCGGCGAGGAAGGCGGTGTAGCAGGCCGTCGCCGCCTCCCTGTCGTCGGGCAACAGGCGCTGTGCGACCAGGATGCGGTGCAGCCCCGCCGCCATGACGCGCTTGTGCCTGCTGTCGGCCTGCCTGGTCCATTCGGTGAGGTGGCGTCCGAACCACAGGGCCCGAAAGCCCGGTTCGGAACGGTAGATGTCCGCGAAGGCGTCGACGAGCACGGTCACCGGATCGCTCCATGTCTCCGTGTGCGCGCGTTCGACGAACGACTCCATGGCCGCTTCCAGCCGGGTCAGGTACAGATCGGCCAGGGCCTCGACGATGGCCTCCCGGTCGGGCAGGTACTGGTACAGCGCACCCACGGAAACCCCCGACTCGGCGGCGACGCGGGTCGTGGTCAGCACGTCCGCGCCTTCCGCGACGAGCAGCCGTTCGGCGGCCTCCAGCACCCGGGCCACCTTCTCCCTCGCCCGGGCCTGGCGGGGCATCCGCCGCAGCCGCAGCGCCGCGACCTGCACCATGTCGCTCCCGTCGGGTTCGTCCGTCGCGGGCATCCGTCGCACCCTTCCGTAAAATCAAATGTGACTTTGTTTCATGTTCAGGGTACCTTCGCGGCATGGCTGACGCGAACGAGTTGCTGCCAGAACCGCGGCGCGCCGTGGCGGAGGCGTGCCACCGCCTCGCCGACGAGGGACTGCTGATCGGCACGGCGGGCAATGTGAGCATGCGCGACGGCGACCGGATCGCGGTCACCGCCACCGGCGCCGTCCTCGGACAGTGCACGCCCCACCAGGTGACGGTGGTGGACCCCGACGGCGGGACACTCGCCGGGAACCTCGAACCGACCTCCGAACAGGCGGTGGCCGTGGCGGAGGCACACGGGGAGCGACTGTGCCGCGCCTACGCGCTGTGGGCACTGGGATTAGACGCCTGGATACGAGGCGACAACGCCGCCGCCGAACAGTCGACGCGTGCCGGACTGGAGATTCAACGGGGGTTCAACGACCCCATAGGAAGCGCGATGCTGGTGGGCCTCCTTGCCTGGATCGCCGGCTCATACGGCGACCACCGGATGGCGGCCCGCCTGGAGGGCGCGGCACGTTCTCTGTGGCGCGTCCTCGGCACGTCCATCGGCGCGTTCGGCCCTCATATTTCCCGGTTCCAGGCCCGCTTCGAGCAGGAAACCGTGGCGGCCCTCGGCCCGACGGCGTTCGAGAAGGCCATCGCGGAAGGCGGTCAGTACGATAGTCCGGCCTGTGCCGTCGAGTTGGCCCTGGTCGCGTCGGCCAGCACCCAGTGGAGTGCCTCAGTTGGCTCGTGTTCCCTGACGCGCCGGGAACTGGAGGTGGCCGCGCTCGTGGCGGAGGGCATGAGCAACCGGCAGATCGCCTCATCGCTCGACCTGTCACCGCGCACGGTGGACCGCCATATCGAGCACATCCTGGCCAAGCTCGGATTCCGCTCCCGCGCCCGGGTGGCTGCCTGGTGGGTGGCGAATCACCACCCACCAGGCACGCTTCCGTAGCGGAGCGCGGCCGGATCGCACCCCCAGTGGTGAGTCCGTTCGATCACCCATCGCTTCAGCAGGGGCTGCCGTGTTTCCTCGCACTGGCCCGGCCGACGCCGTCGCCCGGGTGGAGAAGAAGACCGGAGGCCCCGCCCGCCTCGTCCTCACCCGTGAACACCGACGGCGGCCGGAGGGGGCGGTCTCCCCGCAGACCGCCGCTGAACGACAGCCCCGCACCGCCATGTCGGCCGGCTGCCGCCGGTCGCGGTGGCCCCGACGACCCGGCGTGACGCCCCGCCGGTCGCCGGACTCGCGGCTACCGGGTCCAGTCACCGAGATAGGCGCGCAGCATGTTCTTGAGCTGGCCGAGCAGTTCGGCGTCTCCGGTGGCGTCCGTGCGGAAGGCGTCCTGGGTCACCGCGTCGGCGGCGAGGAAGGCGGTGTAGCAGGCCGTCGCCGCCTCCCTGTCGTCGGGCAACAGGCGCTGTGCGACCAGGATGCGGTGCAGCCCCGCCGCCATGACGCGCTTGTGCCTGCTGTCGGCCTGCCTGGTCCATTCGGTGAGGTGGCGTCCGAACCACAGGGCCCGAAAGCCCGGTTCGGAACGGTAGATGTCCGCGAAGGCGTCGACGAGCACGGTCACCGGATCGCTCCATGTCTCCGTGTGCGCGCGTTCGACGAACGACTCCATGGCCGCTTCCAGCCGGGTCAGGTACAGATCGGCCAGGGCCTCGACGATGGCCTCCCGGTCGGGCAGGTACTGGTACAGCGCACCCACGGAAACCCCCGACTCGGCGGCGACGCGGGTCGTGGTCAGCACGTCCGCGCCTTCCGCGACGAGCAGCCGTTCGGCGGCCTCCAGCACCCGGGCCACCTTCTCCCTCGCCCGGGCCTGGCGGGGCATCCGCCGCAGCCGCAGCGCCGCGACCTGCACCATGTCGCTCCCGTCGGGTTCGTCCGTCGCGGGCATCCGTCGCACCCTTCCGTAAAATCAAATGTGACTTTGTTTCATGTTCAGGGTACCTTCGCGGCATGGCTGACGCGAACGAGTTGCTTCCGGAACCGCGGCGCGCCGTGGCGGAGGCGTGCCACCGCCTCGCGGGCGAGGGACTGCTGATCGGCACGGCGGGCAATGTGAGCGTGCGCGACGGCGACCGGATCGCGGTCACCGCCACCGGCGCCGTCCTCGGACAGTGCACGCCCGAGCAGGTGACGGTGGTGGGCCCCGACGGCGGGACACTCGCCGGGAACCTGGAACCGACCTCCGAACTGGAGCTGCACCTCGGGATCTACCAGCGGTACGGCGCCGGCGCGGTGGTGCACACCCACTCGCCCCAGGCCACCGCGCTGTCCCTGGTGCTCGACGAACTTCCGTGCGTCCACTACCAGCAGCTGCTGCTCGGCGGGTCCGTGCGCGTGGCGCCGTTCGCCGTCTTCGGCACCCCGGAGCTGGCCCGGCACGTCCTCACGGCACTCGACGGCAGGTCGGCGGCGCTGATGGCCCACCACGGCGCCGTGGCATTCGGGCCGACGCTCGCCAAGGCTGTGGAGAACGCGCTGCTGCTGGAGTGGCTGTGCGGCGTGTACCTGCGCGCCGCCCACATCGGCCGGCCGCGGGTCCTCGACCACGACCAGCAGACCGCCGTCGTTACCTCCGCCTTGCGACGCGGCTACGGCACCACCCGCCCCAGAGGAGAGGACGGCACCCGATGAGCCAGACAGTCATAGCCCTCGGCGCTCACGTGTTCGACGTGCAGGTCCGGCCCGTCGAGGCCATCCCGGACGGGCAGGGCGCGACCCTGGTGGACCAGATCCGGTTCAGCCCGGCGGGCACGGCCGCCGGTACCGCGCTGACCCTCGCCAAGCTGGGAGCGGCGGTGCGCACCGCCGGCGCGGTGGGCACGGACCCGATCGGTGACCTGCTGCTGAGCATGCTGGCCGACTACGGCGTGGACACCTCTCTCGTCCTGCGCCGCGACGACTCCCAGACCTCGGCCTCGGTGCTGCCCATCCGCCCCGACGGCAGCCGCCCCGCTTTCCACGTCCTGGGCGCGAACATCAGCTACGGGCCGGACGACGCCCCGCACACAGAGATCGCCGAAGCCACCCATCTGCACATGGGCGCACCCGAGTTGATGGGCGGTGAGGCCGCGGCGAAGATACTCGCTCCCGCACGGGCCGCGGGTGTGGTCACCTCCGCCGACCTGCTCGTCGCCGGCGACAGCGGCTTGTTCGACTGGTTCGCGCCCGCACTCCCGTATCTGGACCACCTGTTGCCCAACGAGGAGCAGGTGCTCGGACTCACCGGTGCCGCGACGCTGGAGGACGGTGCGCGCAGGTTCCTCGCGGAAGGGGTCGGGTGCGTCGCCGTCACCCGGGGCGCACGCGGTGCGCTGGTGGTCACGGAGGACGAGGTGATCGAGATTCCGGCCTTCGCGGTCGACGTGGTGGACACCACCGGCTGCGGCGACGCCTTCTCGGCCGGCTTCCTGCGCGGACTCGGCCTGGGCCGCGGACTGCGGGAGTGCGGCGTGCTCGGTTGCACCGCCGCCGCGCTGGTGGCACAGGGCCTCGGCAGCGACCACGGCGACTTCGACCTCGCCACCGCCGACGCCTTCGCCACCACGGCCGCGATCCTGGAGAGCTGCTGACATGGACACCATCGACACCACCCGGGCGCCCGGTACCGAAGCCGCGGCCACCGTTGCCCGACTGCGTACCGTCTTCGCATCCGGCCGCACCAGGCCCGGGGCCTGGCGCCGCGCCCAACTGCGGGCCCTGCGCACCCTGTTGACGAACCACGCCCAGGAGCTGGGCGAGGCTCTGAGAGCCGATCTCGGGAAGAGTCCGACGGAGGCGTTCACCACCGAGATCGGGTTCACCGTCAACGAGATCGACCACACGCTCGCCCACCTGAAAGCATGGCTGCGCCCGCGTCGGACCGGTGTACCGCTCGCGCTCGCGCCCGCCCGCGCCCGGCTGGTCCGGGAACCCCTGGGCACCGTCCTGATCATCAGCCCGTGGAACTACCCGGTGCAGTTGGCGCTGGCCCCCCTGGTCGGCGCGCTGGCCGCGGGCAACTGCGCCGTCGTCAAACCCAGCGAACTCGCCCCCGCCACCTCCGCTGCCCTCGCCCGGCTCCTGCCGCTCCACCTCGACCCGCAGGCGGTGGCCGTTGTCGAGGGCGGCGTCCCCGAGACCACGGCCCTGCTGGAACAGCGCTTCGACCACATCTTCTACACCGGCAACGGCGCCGTCGGCCGGATCGTGATGGCCGCCGCCGCACGCCACCTCACCCCGCTGACCCTGGAACTGGGCGGCAAGAGCCCCGCCGTGGTGGAACCCGGCACCGACCTGGCCACGGCCGCCCGCCGCATCGTCTGGGGCAAGTTCATGAACACCGGCCAGACCTGCGTGGCACCGGACTACGTCCTCGCCGTGGGCGAGACGGCCACCGCACTCGAACCGCACCTGGCCTCAGCGGTCCGCGAGATGTACGGCGACGACCCGGCCACCAGCCCCCACTACGGCCGCATCGTCAGCACCCGCCACTTCGACCGGCTCGTCGGCTTCCTCAAGGACGGACGCACCGTCGTCGGCGGAGACCACGACCGCGACAGCCGCTACATCGCCCCCACCGTCCTCGCCGACGTCGACCCCGGCGCGCCGGTGATGAACGAGGAGATCTTCGGCCCCGTCCTGCCCGTCGTCGCCGTCCCCGACCTGGACACGGCCATCTCCTTCATCACCGAACGGGACAAACCCCTGGCCCTCTACGCCTTCACCGCCTCCGCCGACAGCAAGCGACGCCTCACCGCGGAGACCTCCTCCGGCGCCCTGGCCTTCGGCGCCCCCAACGCCCATCTGACCGTCCCCGGCCTGCCCTTCGGGGGCGTCGGCGAAAGCGGCTTCGGCCGCTACCACGGCGAGCACTCCATCGACACCTTCAGCCACACCAAGGCCGTCCTCGACAAGCCACTCTTCGCCGACCCGCTCCGGCTCGCCTACCCGCCCTTCACCACCTGGAAGGACCGACTGCTGCGCCTCCTGCTGTGAACGACGCATGCTCCGCCGGTGGCTGCGGAGTGATTACGGGTGCTGTGTCATGGTCCTGAGGGCACGGCCAGGCCGTGACGAGGGCGAGCAAGCGGTAATCCACCGCGTGGGCGGCGAGGGGCGGGGCGGCTGACGCACGTGCTTCGCAGTGCCCTCCGCCACGAGCGCGGCCACCTCCGTTTCCCGGCGTCCAGGGGACACGGGGCAACTGCGGCACTCCGCCGGGCGTCGGCCGACGCCACCAGGGCCAATTCGACGGCACAGGCCGGACTGTCGTACTGACTTCCTTCCGCGACGGCCTTCTCGAACGCCGTCGGGCCGAGGGCCGCCATGTTTTCCTCCTCGAAGCGGGCCTGGAACCGGGACATGCCTGCGATCCAGGGGAGGTCATGACCAGCGCCTACCCGGTACGGACCGCCGGTGACCCACATCAGCGCTACCCGGCAGTAGTACGGCCGCGGCTGACGGTTGGCCAAACAATTCCTCAAACTTTGAACATGTCCGGCGTGGGAGCCGTATGCAAGAACACCGTGATTCCCTCCCCCGTGGTGGGCTCCCCCGTGCTGGGCTTCCGTCCAGGAGGCTGCGATCCAGCTCGATCCGGCCCCCGAGGAGACGACGGACAAGCCAAAACGGCTCTACACGCCGCGATAACTGGGGAAGCGATTCCCCCACCGGCTGAAACTGGTGGCCCCTTCGCCAGGAGACTGATGGCGTCAATGGAAGGACGCGCAGAGGTATGGACATGCAACATTCCTCATATATCGGCACTAACCGCCCTCCGGCCCCGTCGCCTTGCCACGACCGCCTGCCTCACCCTTTGGGCCGCGAACTGACCGTCGGCCTCGCGTGTGCCGAAGACGACTGGCCGTACTCGGAGTGGCCCGCCAAGAACGGTCTGGTCCGGACCCGGTTTGTGCTCCCGCCGTATGACCAGCTGCACTCCGGCCACCGGGACGGCCCGGACGCCGTGGTGTTGCGCTGCGACGATCCTGTGGACGCCTTGATGCCACTGCTCGACGCCATGCGGGGCAGGACCATCCCGGTGATCGTGAGCAGCCCGGTATGGCAAGCCGACCGGCTCGCTGAGGCACTCCGCCACGGAGTGAGTGGATACCTGGTCGACGGCGACCACTGCTCATGCATGCTCAACTCGGCGGTCCTGAACTGCGTGGCCGGCAACACCTATCTCTCCCCCATGGCCTGCACGGCTCTCAGAAAGGGAGCGTTCCCCGTGGCGGCCGTGGGGAGCGGGGACCCGGGACCCGCGGAGGCGCTGAGGGTCGGCCTCTCCCCCAGGGAACGGCAAATCATCGAGCTGCTGTCCTCTGGCTACGGAGCGCCCGAGATCGCCAAACGGCTGCATCTGGCAGAGAAGACCGTGCGCAACAACCTCAGCAACATCTACGCCAAGCTGGACGTCCGGAGCGGGACGGAGGCGGTTCTGCTGTGGCTGGGCGCCAGTCGAAACCCTGCGGGGGCCACGGTAGCCGAGAGACAGGACCCGCGGTTCGGGCAGGCAACGCTTCCTGCTGCGCACTCCAACACGGGCTGACAATTCCCGCTCACATAAAGTGGTCCCCCGGCAAAGCCCGGAGGGCCCCTGCTTCGCGTCGGGCATCGAACTTTCGACGCTGGCGGCGTTGCTGAACCTCACTGTCGATTCCCGGGATATTTGACCCTGGCGGTAATCGGCGCAGCAGAGGAAATTTGAAATCCGTAACGTCCTGCTGCGGCCTGGCACCCCCGGTCAGTAGTTGACGGCCAGGACATCGACTCTGAGCCCCTGGCCGAGAAAACCACGCTGTGGCCGACCGCATAGTCTCCGGAGGCGATCTTCTAATGGCCGGTCCATCCGATCCGGTTATCGAGACCAAGGCCCTGACAAAGGTGTACAAGAGTAAGACCGGTTCACACGTTGCGGTGGACGGGGTGAACCTGCGGGTCGACAAAGGAGAGTTCTTCGGACTGCTCGGCAGCAATGGAGCCGGCAAGTCCACGCTCATCGGCCTGCTGACCACGGTGATCAAACCCACCCGTGGCCGCATGCGGGTGGCCGGCGCCAGTGTCAAGCACCGCCCGGTGGCGGTCAAACGGGCCATCAGCGTGGTCCCACAGCGCAATTCCCTCGATCCGCAGCTCACGCTGGCGGAGAACCTCGAGTTCCACGGGCGAATGTTCGGGCTGGGAGCTCGCCAAGCGCGGCGGCGTGCCACACGCCTGCTCCAGGAGTGTGGCATCGAGGATGTCGCGTCGAGAACGATCAGGAAGGTGTCGGGCGGCCAGGGCCGACGTGCCCTGATCGCCCGGGCACTGATGCACCAACCACAGGTGCTCTTCCTCGACGAGCCGACAGCCGGCGTCGATATCAAAGCCAGGCGGCTGGTGTGGAATCTGCTGCGCGGAGTCCACGCGGCCGGGACCACCATCGTGCTCACCACCCACTATCTGGAAGAGGCGCAGGAACTGTGTGGTCGCATCGGCATACTGAACCGAGGGAAGATCACGGCCATCGGTTCGCCCGACAAGCTGCGCTTGGAGGCGGGGTTGCAGACGGTGGTGACCGTCCAGCTCAGCGGGGACGCCGGGGCTGTCGCCGCAGCGGCGGACCAGCTGCCCGAGGTGACCAAGGCCGAGCATCACGGTGACACCCTGCGGCTCTACACCCACAAGCCGGATGGCCTCATCAGAGAGGTCGTCTTCCTCGCCGAGTCCGCGGGACTTCACGTCACATCGGCCACCACCGCGGCGCCGAGCCTGGACCGGGTGTTCCTCACCCTGACCAGCAAGACCCAGCCGGGTCCGAGTGTGCCGGTATAGCGGCCGGGCCACACCGCCCCGCTGATCACCCAGGCCGAGCGTGATATTTTCCGGCACCGAGTGTGCCTGGGCGTCGACGCCTGCATGTAATGCCTCGTCGGCTATATCGGCCGGCTCCCCTACGAATTCGCGCTGGAGAACGGCCTGCCAGTCGCGTCGGAATCCTCGACGCCTGTTGCCATCACGGTCACGTTCTCCCTTGGTCCCCTACGCATTATCCATGACCGATGTTTCCCTCCGAGAGCTCTTTACAAGGACTCGGGATATTTGACCCTGGTCGGGACCGGCTCGGTAGCGCACACTCGATTTCAAGACGGTTGATCAGCAAGTCTGGTCCAGTCCATTTCACTCGTTCCCGAGTTTCGATCAAGACGTATCGAGCGAGGGGCCATCGAACTACTTTTGATGCTCCCTCACTATGGAGGTTGACGCATGAAAGCGTGGACCACGGTCCTCGAAAAGGCCAAGGAATTCGAGGGTACCCAGGTGGGGTCCGGGCCGGAGTCGACGATATCGGCGGTGGAGCGGCTGAATGCGGTATGCGCGCTCGTCGGGGCTTTGGAGCAGTTGAGCCGCATCTCCGACTACCGGGACGACGGTACGGTCTCATGGCAGGTGATGCGGGAGCGGTTCCCCGATCAGGACCACTGGAAAATGCGGGTCATGGACCGGATGTTCAGCTATCCGGGAGTGGCGGGTGTGACCATCGTGCGGGGCCTGGCCGCGGCACGGCTGCTGCTGGGCCGGCCGGGGCCGGCGGAGCGGAAGCTGCTCGACGGTGTGCTGGTGGCCGCAGCCAGTGTGGGCAACGCGCGTACGCACTACGGCGGTGACGGTTCCGATCACATCTCCTACGTGGGTCTGGTCACCACGTTCCTGGCCCGGCTGTTCCCGGACGACGCGCGTGCGCAGCGGGTGTGCCTGAAGTTCCTGTCGTTCCAGGCGTGTCTGTCGTACCCGGTCTCCGGTGCGGTGAAGGTGTCCTCGCCGACGTGGCGCAGCGGCCGGGCGATCACCGGGATCTTCCGTACGAGCACCTACGGCGACAAGTGGCTGTACGAGTTGACGAAGAAGCATCCGGCGATTCCGGTGTTGCTGGCGTGGATGGTGATCCTGGGGGAGTTGGCGTTCCCCCTGGTGCTGGTCGCGCCGAAGCCGGTCGCCCGTGCGGTGCTGACCACGTCGACGATGTTCCACCTGGCCAACGGCCGGTTCATGGGATTGAACCGGTTCGTGTGGGGATTCGCCTCCAGCTACCCGGCGGTGGCGCACATGTCCCGCGGGCTGGGCCCGGCCGCGCCGGTTCGTCTCGAGTCGGGGGTGCGGTGATGCGGGCCACGTGGAATGCGCTGTCGGGATGGTCCCGGCGGTGGGGTACCGCGGAAACGGTCGAGAATCTGGTGATCGGTGGCACCCTGACCGCGGTCACCGCCGCGATCGCCATCCGCGAGGTGCGGGGCCCCAACTCCCGGGTACCGGGACGGATGGCCGGGGGTGGCGGGGTCCATGTGATCACCCGTCCCGGTGGCGGCCCGACGGTGCTCTTCGAGAACGGCCTGGGCTACCCGGCCACGATGTGGTCGTGGGTCCAGCGGGGATTGCCGGCCCAGACCGCCTCGATCGCCTACGACCGGCCCGGTATCGGGTGGAGCCCTGCGCAACGCCGGTCGACCGCTCTGGCGTATCCCGAGAGCCTGCGTGCGACGGCGCGGTCGGTGGCCGCCTACGCGCCGTTCATCCTGGTGGGTCACTCGGTGGGCGGGCTCCTCACCCGGATCTTCGCCCGCCACTTCCCGGAGCTGATCGGCGGGATGGTGTTCGTCGATTCGGCCCACCCCGCGCAGTATGTGCGCTCGCCCGGGCAGGCCGCCGCGCTGGAGCAGCTCCGCAACGACCTCGACCAGATGATCATGCGCGGCCGGCTGGGCATGCCCCCGTCGTGGAACAGCACCATGCCGCTGTACCAGCTGCCCCCGGACGTGGCGCAGATCACGAGCAAGGTGACGTTCCAGCCCCGCAACCTGCGGGCCGCCCGACGCGAACTCGATGTCGCTGAGCGGGAGTGGAGCGCCCACGCCGACGAACTGACCGCACTGGGGAGGCCGGTCGCGGTGATCAGCGCGCAGCAGTCCCTCGCCAAGGACCCCGTCATGGACGAGCTCCACCAGGAACTGGCCGACCTGTCCCCGGTGAACCGGCGAGTGGTCGTGCCCGGCGCCGACCATCTGACCGTGCTGACCCACCAGCCGTTCGCGGCGCACGTCACCGACGCCATCACCTGGATCATCAACGAACTGTCTCCGGCCACGGCGAAGCCGGCGGCGCAGCAGGGAGGACAGAAGTGACCACCGACCCCCTCTCCCACCGAATTCCGCAGCTGCGGCCCCGGGTCACGCGCACCGCGTCGTGGACCGCGCTGTACTCCGCCTTCGCCGTGTGGGGAACGTTGACCGTGCTGCGCAACCTGGACGTGTCCCCCGCGCTGCTGCACAAGTTCACCCGGTACGGCCTGGCGGTACCCAACTACCGGTTCTTCGGCCCCAACCCGGGCACATACGACTTGAACCTACTGATCCGCCACCGGAACCGTGACGGCTCTCTCACCGAATGGCAGGAAGTGGTCGTCGGCGAGGAACGGAACCTGCTCCACGCCGTCTGGGCCCCGTTCCGCCGCCCCGAGAAAGTCATCAACGACGCGGTCCGCGACGTGTACCGGACCGGTAGCACCGTCCTGAGCAATGACTTCCTGCCGCAGACGACAGGCTACAAACTCCTGCTGAACGTGGCACGGAACCAGGTACCCCACGACAGCACCGCCACCGACGTCCAGTTCGCGGTATGTCAGCTCGCCGTCTACGAGCCACTACTGACCCCGCAGATCACCTATGTCTCCGCGTTCCACGACCTGGCCACCGCGGACATGACTGCTGAACACGTCCCGCAGCCGACAGCGGCCACGGCTGAGCCATCGTGACCGCACCCGGCCAGAACGATCGCTCCGGCCGTCATGCCGAGCTGCTCTACGACAACGACTGCGGATTCTGTACCCGCAGCGTGCAATGGCTGCGCGACCACAACGCCCTCGGCCACACCCGCACCGTCGCCTGGCAAAGCCTCGACCCACGTCGCCTCCCCGTTGCCCGACAACGACTCGAACGCGAGATCATCCTCGTCAGCGACGGCGACATCCACGGCGGCGCCACCGCCCTCGCGCACACGGTGAGCAGCGGCTCCCTCCCCTGGCGACTGACCGGCCGCGCGCTGCGCCTGCCCGTCATACGCACCCTCGCCGCATACGTCTACCGGAACGTGGCCGCCAACCGGCACCGCATGCCCGGCGCCACCGCCGCCTGCGAGATCCCCACCCGAGTCGCGCCTTCACCGAAGTCGGGAACCTGACGGCCCGACCGGCCCAGCCGCACGCCCGCGCCAGACAGATGAGCAGGCGGCCCATTGTCCGCCCCCGCAGTCCCCTGCCCGGCGACGTCGTGCGCGACACGTACGTCAAGCCTGGCCCCAGAGCCACCGGCGGAACGATCCGACGGAAACGAGAAGGGAAGCAAAGATGTTTCAACTGAAGAAAACCAGGGCGGCCGATTACGCCGACCTGTCCCCGGTCAACCGCACCGGGTTCATCTCAGCGGCCGACCCCATCAACTGCGTGGTCGAGGCGGGTGCCGTCGTCGCTGAAGGGGCGGTTGAGGCGGGGGAAGCGGCGGCGGAGGCCGAGGGGGAGGCGTTCGTCGAGGCCGAGGCCGAACAGTTCGCGCAGGCGGAGTTCGGGCAGGCCGCACAGGAAGTCGCCGAGGCGGAGGTCGCAAACGCACCCGCGGCCGCCGAGGGCGGCGTGAACGCGGCTGGCGCGCAGGTCGCCGAGGCGGAAGCCGCCAACGCACAGCAGCAGGCAGTAGCCGCGGCACAGGCCGATGGCCAGCAAGTAGTCGACGGAACCCCCGCAGGCCAGATAGTCAACGGCGCCCAGGCAGAGGCACAAGCCGCGGCAGAGGCCAATGGCGTGCAAGTAGTCGACGGAACCCCCGCAGGCCAACTGGCAGCAGCCCAGCAGGCGAACCAACTAGCCGCGGTCGGGGCGGGAGCGGGAGTCATCGGTGCCGTAGGTGGCACGGCAGCCGCCGGCAACGCTGTGGCGCAGAACGTCCAAAACGGCTAGTTGGCTCTGTGCAGGGCCGCCCCTCACGGTGATCTCGGCAAGCCTTGATCACCCCCGAGGGTACGGCTTCCACACCGCCGACGCGTCAACCCACTTGTCATGCTTGCCCTCGAGGCGACCGCCCCCGAGGGCAGGCATGACACCAACTCGTTCCAGTCTGACTGACACATCGCGAACATGGCGAATTCTTCGGCCTGCTGGGCAGCGACGGAGCCGGTAAGTCGACCTCGATCGGCACGCTGACCGCCGTGCACTGACCAGACGCAGTCCACCGGCCACCGCAAGCCGGTGGCCACGACCGAAGACGGAAAACCATGGCATTCACAGCGACCCGAGCCAAAGATGTCAAACTGACCATCTGGCGGCCATTCCTCGTACTCGTGCTCCGCGAGATCCGCCGGCTCCGCAAGGAAGCGGCAGGGTTCGTCATGAAGATCGCCATCATCACGCTGTCCACCGTCTTCGTCTTCGACTTCGTCCTGCCTCAACTCGGAGGCCAGAGCCTCGGCGTCACCCAGGGGTACGCCACGGTCCTGGCGCCGGGAATGGTCGCCGTCGCCACCTGCAACCAAGCGTTCACCGCCGCTCTCACCGCCGTCAGCCTCGACTTCGGGCCGCTGCGCCGCATCGACCAGGCACTCATGGCCCCGCTCCCCGTACCGCTCATCGCCCTGACCAGGATCGTTGACGGCACCCTGCGCGGAGTCCTCGCCGCATGCGTCGCCCTGCCGATCGTCGCTTTCGTGCACGCCCCCGGCGCACCACCAGCGCTCGACCTGACCCGATGGCCCTTTCTGCTGGGCACCGTGGTCGGAGCCGCCATCCTGTTCGCCGCGTTGGGGATCGTAGTCGGCACCGCCGTCAACCCCGGCAAGGTGTCCAACGTCCTGCCCTTCGGCCTGCCCGTCATGATCATGCTCGGATGTGTCTACTACCCCTGGGCGGCGCTCGGCCCCCTCCCCTGGCTGCAGTACGTCGTACTGGCCAACCCGGTCGTCTACATCACCGAGGCCACTCGCTTCGCCATCACTCCCCAACTGGGGCACCTTCCCGAATCCGCCCTCCTCTGGACGATCGGCGTCGGCCTGATCCTGACCACCGCCGTCGGACTGACCCGTTTCACCATTCAGGCCCGCCCGTGAACGGCGTTCGGGCATGCCCGGGAACGCCGTTCAGCAACGGCGGTATCCAAAGAGCCGGGCACGCCCGGCCCCTTCCTCCCCCGTCTTGGGTGCCTCACACGGCGCCGGTGATGAGGCTGATCAGCGTCCCAGCAGCCGCATCACCGGAACGAAGGCCGCCGCCATCCTCACCGGCACCGTGACAAGAGAGAATCCCCACCGCTCCCGGCGGGTCAGCAACTCCTGCGCGACCTGCTCAGCGGTGCCGACCAGATACGGCACAAGGCGCGGCACCGTCTGCGGAGAGCAGCCCCAGCGCCGGGCGAGCGCATCGGTCACCGCAGCCGGGTCCTGGGTCACGAAACACCCCCACAGCAGATGATTGAGGCGTGGCGGTACGTCCCGTCCGGCCGCCCCAGCACGCACCCAGGCCAGTTGTGCCTCGACGCTGTCGTCAAGCATCCCGGTGTATTCCGTCGGTCCGTCCGGTCCCATCGGCGGGAGCAGGCTCACGATGTCCGCCTCCTGCCCGGCCAGCTCCAGCATCCGGCGACGGGCTCCACCCAGGAGCAAAGGAGGGGGTGACGTGCCGTCCGCGGCGGCTGCCGCGGCCAGGACTTCCCGCACCTTCGGCAACGCCGCCCGCAGCCGGTCGAACCGCGACACACCGGCTTTCAGTTCCACGCCGGCCTGCGCGTAGTCGTCGCGCATCCAGCCTGCTCCCAGGCCCACCACAGCCCGGCCCCCAGCGAGGGTGTGCACCGTCGCCATCTCCGAGGCCAACAGGGCCGGACTGCGTAGATCGCTGTTCAGAACATAGGTGCCCAGCCGGATCCGACTGCTCACCCCGGCAGCCAGGGCCAATGCGGGCACCGCAGCCAACCGCAGCCGTAGATGATCGGTCACCAACAGGGCGTCGTAGCCGAATTCCTCGCTTTTGCGGATCACCGTCAACCATTCTGCGGCACCGTAGTCCGGCTCCGCCACGACGGCGAATTCGAACGGTAGAGAATCTGCCACGTCACCCTCCCCGCTCGCCATGGCCGGCATTTCCGGCCCCGGGCAGCATGCTACTTGCTGATCGCCTCCGACTGCCGGGCGGTAACCAGCACGTCGGAGCGGACTACTCCGGGACATTTGACCCTGTGATTTCGCCAGCCGGTCGACTAGCGTCTTCCGGTACTTGGGCAACCTGCATGCGAAGAGGGCAGAGGATGGTCACCACATGAGCTTGACTTTCGTCGTCAGCACGGGACGCTGCGGCTCAACTCTGCTGTCGCGACTTCTGCGTGCGCACCCCGATATCCTGAGCATCAGTGAATTATTCGGCCTCGTCCCCATCAAAGACCGGCTGGCCGGGCACCTGGACGGGGACGATTTCTGGCGACAGATCGCTGATCCCGTACCCTTCATTGACGCCATGGTGCGCGACGGCCTCACCCTTCCGGAATTTCTCTACCCCTACACAACAGGACGGTTCAATCCGGAAACCGGTGTGCCCTTCATCAGCCACATGACCCTGCCGATGCTGACCGATGACCCGGACAGCGTCTTCGACTGGCTGGCGGCGATCGTGCCGGACTGGCCGGCCCGGCCAGTCCCCGACCACTACCGCCACTTGTTCTCCCTGCTTTCCGACAGGTTCGGCGGTACGGCGACCGTGGAGCGCACCGGCGGTTCCATCCGGGCGGTGGCGCACCTGCACAGCGCGTTTCCGGAGGCCCGCTTCATCTATCTCAGCCGGGACGGGATGGACTCCGCCCTGTCGATGAGCAAGCACGCCGGTTGCCGGATACCCGTACTCGTCGAGAGGGAGGGCTCCTGGACCCGAGCAGTCCACAATGCGGCGGATCGAGCCACTGGACAAGGTGGACGATTCCCGGCAATCGCCGCAGAACGGATCATGGAATGTGAGATTCCGCTGGCCTCGTTCGGTGACTTCTGGTCGACCATGACCCTGCAAGGCGCCGCGGAGCTGGCCCGGATACCCCTCGACCGCTGGACCACCGTTCGCTACGAACAGCTCCTGCTCGACCCCGTCGCCGGCCTCCGCCGGCTTGCACGGTTCCTCGGCGTCACTTCCTCGCCCGACTGGCTCTCTTGGGCAGCGAAGCAGGTCAGACCGGAAAGAATCGGAACATCCGTTGATCTTGCCTCGGCGGACGTGGCCGAGCTGCGCGCCGCATGCTCCCCGGGCTACGCCGCTGACGAAGCACTCCACGCCCAGCATCCGCCTACGGCTGCAGGCATCGAACACGGTCGGTCAAAGCGGTGACGACGCCACCGGGACGAGAGACCCGCCGTGACACCGCTCCTGGTTGCGGCATCATCCCGGCATGGGCGAGAGTCCGTCCTGCCGGGGCTGAGCAGACCGAGGCAACCAGCTCACCCGGGGGAAGTCGTGTCCGGTTCGATTCCGTCGGCCGGAGGCGGTAGCGTGCCCAGGTGGGCCTCGACACGGGAGCGCAGGAGTTGGTACTCCGCCCAGTGGCGGGGCAGCGGTCCAGCAGGACGCCAAACCACACAGGCGGCGCTGACCACCTGACCGCGCTGGAACTGCTCGCAGGTCAGATCGATATGCACGACCTTGATGTCCTGCCAGGAATGCTCACCGTCTGGCGACCTGCGCCCGCAGGACCGCACTCCACCCCCTGGACACCGGATCCACGGCCGGCGTCGTACCTCCAGGAGGCGCACATCAGGGAAGCATGCATCACCGGCCCCGGCCCGCGCCCGCCTCCTGGCTGGCGACCGTCTTCGAACTGCCCGGGGAACTGAACGCCGGGGCGCTGGAGCGGGCACTGCTCGGCTGGATCGACCGGCACGAATCGCTGCGCAGCCGACTGCTCCCCCACGGCGGGCCTGGTGCCGGGCCCAGGGGCGGTCGGTGAGCCGGGCGACGCTGCGGGGCGGGGACGGTTGCCATGCTGTAGCGAGGCCGTCGGCGATGTCACCGGTCAGGATCCGGGCCACGGACACGCCGGGGACCGGGCACAGGTCGGCGGCTGCGAGTGGCTCCTCGACGAGCAGGGGGCGCAGGCATTCCAGGACGCCTGCGTCAGCAAGGGCGGGAACTTCTTCGCCTGGGCGCTCGCGTGCCTGGCGATCGTGGCGCACGAGAACACCGGGCAGCAGTTCGTGCGATCGCACCGTTCCACACCCGGACCGATCCGCAGTGGGCCCAGTCGGTCGGCTGGTACGTCGGACTGGCGCCGGTCGGATTCGCGGTGCGCGGCACCGACGCCTTCCGTGAAGTGATGGCGGAAGCCGGCCTGGCGCTGAAACGCGCGAAACCCCTGGCGACTGTGCCGCTTCCCCGCATCACCGAATTGCTCGGGATGCCACTCGAACCACGGTTCATGGTCTCGTACATGGATATACGGAGAACTCCGGGCGCGGAACAGTGGGGCGAATGGCGGGCGTTCGCGCTGCGCAGCCGCCGGATACATCCCCACGAAGTGTTCCTCTGGATCATGCGCTCACACCGCAGCGTCTACCTGAGTTTCCGATACCCGGACACCGAGGGCATCAGAACCGCCGTTCCACGCTATATCGAACAGACCGGATGGCTCATGGAACAGATTGCCAATGAAGGCAGCGAAGACTGCCGAGGAAAGGAATCCGCGACATGCTGATGACACCGATCCTCGAATACGCTCCCGAACCCGGTGAACTGGTCGAATTCCCGGCACCCGCCGCAGTACTGGCGGCCACCGCCACGGCGCCCGAGCACCCGGCCCCGCCGTCCTATGTACAGGAGAACCATATCTGGCGGCGGCTGGCCAACCAGATCGCGGGCAAACGGCACTCGGGGTGGCTGGGCTGAAGTTTCCCCGTGATCTTGGACACTCGATGGTTATGCGGCGAGGGCGTGCTGTTGCCGCTGCCTGGTCTCAGCTGGGGTGAGGTAGCCGAAGATCTTGTGCTTGCGCAGGCGGCGGCGGTTGTAGAAGGTCTCGATGAAGGTGAAGACCTCGGCGCGGGCAGTGGCCCGGTCGGGCCAGGTCCGGGTTCCGATCTCCTCCTTGAGCAGGGCCCAGAAACTCTCCGCGGCGGCGTTGTCGAAGCATGATCCGGTGCGCCCGCAGCTCTGCCGCAGTCCCAACTCACGTATTCGATCCTGGAATTGGGTCGATGTGTACTGGGCGAGTTCAACTGGTGGTTGCAACACCGGGCCGTTGTAGCGAGCGTAGCTGTTCCTCGAACACCTCCGCCGGGGTCTTCCAGCCGAGGATTTTGCGGGGCCGGTTGTTGATGGCCAGGGCGACGGCTTCGAGGTCCGCGGACGACCACCGGGAGAGGTCTGTGCCTTTCGGGAAGGGGACCTGTCCCCGAGTGGTGGACAGGTCCCGTTGACGATGGTTCCCGAGCGCTGCGCCGGCATGTGCGGCAGGACCAGCTGGGGCAGGCGCGCTGCGCCGAACACGTTGACCTCGAACTGTTCCCTGGCCTCCTGCAGGGGGACGTCCTCGACGGCGCCGTAGGAACCGTAGCCGGCGTTGTTGACGAGGACGTCGAGCCGGCCGGTGTCGGCGATGAGCGTCTCGACGCCTTCCCGCATGGAAGTGTCGTCGGTGACGTCCATGGCCAGCAGCCGGATCCCCAGCTCGGTCAGGTGTTGCATGCGCTGCACACGCCGCGCCGCGCCGTAGACGGTGTAGCCGGACTCGCGCAGGTGCCGCGGTCAGGCCCGGCCGGCTGCTACGGCCTTGTTGGGGGTGCGGGTGGCGGCGCGGGTGGTGCTCGTGGCCGGGGCGGTGCGGCGCAGGCTCTTGAGGCCGATGGTGAGGGCGGTGGTGGTGAGGACGCCTGCGGCGACGGCGGCGGCGAACAGCAGCGGCTCGCCGATTTGATCGGCGGCGAAGACACCGCCCTTGGGGTAACTGATCGTGTTGCCGAACTGCATGACCAGGGCGCCGGTGACGGCGCCTCCCGCCATGGAGGCCGGGATCACCCGCAGCGGGTCGGCGAGGGCGAAGGGGGCCGCGCCCTCGGGGAGGAAGGCCGCGCCGAACAGCCAGGAGATTTTGCCGTAGCGCCGCTCGGACTCGGTGAACAGACGGCGGCGCACCAGGGTGGCGAGGGTCATGGCCAGCGGGGGCACCATGCCAGCGGCCACGATGGCGGCCATGACGGTCATGTCGAGCGGGATGAACCTCGTCGGGTCGGGACCGCTCAGTTGCTGCGCGCCGAAGATGAAGAACGTTTTGGTGAACAGCCCTCCGAGGTCGGAGCAGGCCGTCAGGCCGAGGAGCAGGCCGAGGAGCAGGGTGTTCTGGAACTCCAGCCTGGCCATCTCGTTGTAGAGAAGGTTGGTCAGGACGTTGAGCAGCGACCCGACGACCACGACGGTCACGAGCGCGGTGACCAGGGCGGCCAGCAGGGGGATCAGCACGGTGGTGGTGCGCCGCAGTGCCCGCGGGAGGGGGATTCGCTGCAGGGTCAGCACGGCGGCACCGGCGGTCACACCGGCTATCAGACCGCCCAGGACGCCGCTCTGGGTGATGATGACGGCGATGCCGCCGAGGAGGCCGGGGAAGACCGCAGACCGGTCTGCCACCTGGCAGGCGACGTAGCCCGCGATGAATACGGGGAGGGTCATCAGGGTGGTGTTACCGGTCATGTACAGCATGGCGGCCCACGTCTGGGGCAGCGTCCAGTCGCCGTTGTCGAGGGCCGGCTTGGCCCACTCGACGACGTGGGGACCCTGGATGGCGTAGGCGAGGACGATCAGTCCGGCGGCGAGTGCGGTGAGGACGGCGAGGTGTGGGGTGCCGGATGCCAGGCACCGGCCGAGTCTGGTGTGGAAGTGCCGGTCCCGCACGTCGCCGCTGTCCGTCGGGTTGGCCGGGTTGGTGGTGGGGTTTGCGGAGTGGGGCATGGTGAAGCTCCAGGTATGCGCGTCTGCCGGATTGGCCGGCGGGGGCGATGCGATGGGCTGGTGTGAGGCCGGCGTCCGGGGCCCGCGCCGCCACAGGAGCGGGGCGGGCCCCGGACGTGCGATGGGGGTCAGCCTCTTTCGAAGCACGGCCTGGGTGTCGGCCGCCCAGGAGGCGGCCGACACCTTCAGCCCTGCGGCAGTCCGCCGGGCGGGGCTGTTCCCGGGGGCCTGGTCCCGAACTCAGCGGTCCGATGCATAGACGAGGTCGGCGTTTGCGGACTCGAGGACCGGGCCCAGCCTTGGGCCGAACATCGTCCAGCAGCCGCAGTTCCTCGAATTGAGGAACCGGCCTGAGTGCATGCCGGCGATGAAGGCGGCACTACCGGATCTGTCGGTCGCGTAGACGGGGGCCCCGGAGTCACCCGGGTCGGTAGTTCTGCCCGTCCAGGTCCCATTGGAGTTCCGGGTGCCTCCCTGGTCGTACGCGAACCCATTACCACCGGTAATAGTTGGTGACGCGGAGAATCTCGTGTTGCTGACGGGGTGGCCGCAGTGATTGAACGTCGTTTGACCGCTCACACACACCTTCATACCGCGCCAAACGGAAGTGCCTCCCTCGATCCACTTCTCGGTGGTGCTCGTACTGGAGCCCCCGGCCCAGATCCAGCCGCGGAAGCCGCCAGCGTTCATGACGGCCGTGTCGAGGCCGCGGAGCTCGCTTATCGTCCGGCCGAAAAAGGCGCCCGCATTGCCGTTTGACTGCCTCTGCTGATAGACATCGCCGAGTCTGCCGCAGTGCGCCGCGGTCGTCATGTACCTCGTGCCCGTGAAGACGTGCTTGATGGGGACTCCGGCCGTGCAAGTCGCATTACTGCTGCTGTTGACGATTGATGCCCCACCGTTGTAGGGCGACCCGTCGTTGAACCGATTTTCCTGGGTCTCGAAGCGGGTCCGCTGCACCTCGATCTTGCCGGGGTGGGCGTCGGCCAGCGCCTGCGTGTCGGATTCCGGAGCATCGGTGGCGACCTCCACCACGTCATCCTTCGCGTTATAGGAGACGCCGATGTGGTATTCGACCGTGCTGTCAGCGATCCAGCCTTTCGCCATGACCTCCTCCTCGAGCTGCTGCTCCTCGTCCTTGGTGAACTGGCTGATATAGCCCAGGACGTTCATACCGGCCGGGAACTCCGACTGCATCTCGCTCCCGTCGGCGGGGGGTGTGTCCGCAGGCAGCGCGACCACCGTCAGGGTGTAGTCGTCGTTTCCGTAGACCCCGAGGGGGTGGTACTTCTGGGTGACATCGTAGAGAGCCTTGAACTGATCCTGGCTCGGCGTTGCGGTGCCGTCTGTGTCGTCTGCGTATGAGACGGCGGGTGATGCCAGGGACACCGCGGCAGTCGCGGCGGCCGCGACCAGGACCGCGGCGAGGCGCCTTCTACTCGTTGTGATTCTCACTTTTCCTCTTTCTCGCAGAGGGAACCGACGGCCGGATCGGCAGGGTCGGCTCACGAAGGAGATGAATTGTGCGAACGGCGTGCGGGCCGTCGCTTTCGACCCATTGGGCCCCGGTCACCGGAGGTGACGGGGGCCGCCCGGCGGGTCGGACCGGCTCAGAAGAACGGGAGCGCTCTCATCCAAGGAGGGGCGGAAGTGCTCTCACCGGTGTCGTTCATCCGCGTGTGGCCTTAAGGGCGTGTGGCTCTCGGTGCCCGGGACGGTCTGAGCGGCACCGGCGCGCAGGTTGCGCTGTTACGAGCCCGCCCTGCGTGCTGTGCTTCATACCGCAAAGCATCGTTGCGCACCCGCTGGCGCACATGCGTAGTTCTGCGGCGGGGGTACCCAATTTCCTACAGTGTGGGTACCTGGTTCGCCCTCTGCCAGGCCGCGACCTGGGTACGGCGGCCGTAGCCGAGCTTGGCCTTGATGCTTTCCATGTGGCGGTCGACCGTGCGCGGCGACAGCACCAACTGGGCGGCGATCTGCCGGTTGGTCATGCCCTCGGCGACCAGCGCAGCGACCTGCCGCTCCCGGCGGGTGAGCGGGCACGGCGCGGTGGCGGCCGGGGCGCTGCGCCCGGTGTCGGCCGCGGTGCTCGTGTCCAGGGCGAGGGCGATGGCCCGGGCCGGGCTGTCGTGCCGGGCGCCTTCCGCAAGGGCCTTCTCGTAGCCGGCCGGGCCCAGCGCGGAGATGGCCGCTGCCTCGCACCGGGCGCGGTTCCCGCCGAATGTGGAGTCGGGGCGGGCTCCGAGGCCCCGGATCCCGCCGTGACGGGTCAGGGCGTGCACGGCGCCCAGCAGCTGTGCCGCGCGTTCGTGGTCGCCTCGGGACGCGGTGATCCAGGTGAACACTTCCAGCGCCGCCGCGGTCCCGGCGTAGTCGTTGAAGCCCCGCAGGATCTCCAGCGCGCCCCGCGTCAGCGCCGTGCCCTCTTCCTCGTCGCCATGTGCCCAGAGCACGTAGCCCAGCGCCCCCTTCGTGTAGGCCGCGTACAGGCGCTCCCCGGATGCTTCCGCCAGCAGCGCCGCGCGCCTGCCGGCCTCCTCCGCCGCGCGCGCGTCCCCGAGGATGACCTGGGCGATCACCACTTGGCACAGCCAGAACAGCCCCTGCGGTCCTTCGCCTGCCTTCTCGTGGGCGGCCAGTGCCTCCTCGTACAGGGACACGGCCTCTGCCATGCGTCCTTGGAAGGCCGCCGACGAGCCGCGGTAGCCCTGGATGTACGGCCGGACCGACGCGTCGCCCAGTCGTTCGCCCAGTTCGTCGGCCTCGTCCAGCCAGCGGTCGGCCGTCGCGAGATCTCCCTGGAGTATCGCCACCCAGGCGGCGGCCCACAGTGCCCGGGCCCGCACGGCAGTGGGTTCGGGTGCCGCCACGAGGAGACGGTTGAACTGACGACGCCCCTCGCCGAGGAACCCGTCTGCGCACCAGTGGAAGCGCAGCGCCGCGGCCAGGCGCAGCGCAGCCTGTGCATCGGCGGGATCCCCGCCCCCCTGCTCCGGCGGGTGCTGCTCCGCCGTCCCTGGCCCGGCCGGGACGGGCCCGGGCACGGCTGGGCGAGCGCTCGTCCCGAACTCCAATGCCACCCGCAAGTTGCTGTGCTCGGCACGCATCAGGGCCATGGCTTCTTCCTGGCCGGGCCCGAACCATGCCGAGACGGTGCGCTCGGCGAGGGCGAGGAAGAAATCGCGGTGCCGCCGCGACAGCCCCGGCTCATCACCCGTCTCGGCCAGCCGGGCCCGGCCGTACGTGCGGATGGTTTCCAGCAGCCGGTAGCGGGACAGTCCCTCGCGTTCACAGGTCACTACGACGGACTGGGACACCAGTCGGTCGAGGAGGTCCAGTACCTCATGGGCCGCGATGCCCTCCCCCGCGCAGACGTATTCGGCCGCGTTCAGGCTGAAGCCGCCGGTGAAGACCGACAGCCGGTTCCACAGCAGCTGTTCGGCGGGCGTGCACAGCTCGTAACTCCACTCGATCATCCCGCGCAACGTGCGCTGGCGTGGGAGCGTGGTCCTGCAGCCGCCGGTGAGCAGCGCGAAGCGGTCCTCCAGACGCTCCACGACCTGCCCGACACTCAGCGACCGCAGCCGCGACGCGGCCAGTTCGATGGCCAGGGGCAGTCCGTCGAGATCGGCGCACAGCCGGGCGGCCTCAGCCCGGTTGGCGTCGGTGACGCGGAAGTCCGGCCGGATGGCGACGGCCCGCTCCTGCAGCAGTTCGACCGCCTCGTCCGGTATCGACAGCGCGGGGACGACGAAGACGTGCTCGCCCGTGACCCCCAGCATCTCGCGGCTCGTCGCCAGGACACGCAGATGCGGACAGGCCGACAGCAGCGCCTTTGCCAGCCCCGCCGACGCGTCGATCAGGTGCTCGCAGTTGTCCAGCACGATCAGCGCCCGGTGCCGGGCCAGATGATCTGTGAGCTGTTCAAAGCAAAGCCTGTCTCCGCGGTCCGGAATCCGCAGCGCACCCGCGGTCGCGGCGGCCACCGCCGACGGGTCGCGCACCGCGGCCAGGTCGACGATCCACACGCCGTCAGGGAACGCCTTCCCGGAGGCCTCGGCGGCCGCCAGCGCCAGCCGCGTCTTGCCCACGCCGCCCGCTCCGGTGAGCGTCACCAGCCGACCGACGCCCACCAGACGGCGGATCTCGGCGACCTCGCGGCGTCTGCCGACGAAGCTGGTCAGGGCCGTGGGCAGGTTACCCACCACGGGAATCACAGTGGCCAAGGGGCGCCCCTCACACATTGACGTGCCAATTGGTTCAGAGGCTAGCAAAATGAAGAGATGCCTTGAATGTGACATTTATGGCACGGCAGTCGTGAGGTGGACACTTCGCATGATGAGGTCAAACCGCACCTCATGGTTCCGGGTGCCAGGTTCTCCCACACGGAGGGTCGGGGGCGGGCGCCATCGCCCGGCCGGGGAAGAGCAACGAACTCAGACCTCGGCCGCGACACCTTCAGCCGCCTGCTGTACGGCGGACGCATCACGCTCTTCCTACGCGGCGGTGGTCACGGCCGTGGCCCTGGTCGTGGGTGTGGCTGCGGGATTGCTCTCGGGCTATCTGGGCGGCTGGACCGACCGGTCGGTGATGCTGCTCGCCGACATCGGAATGTCGATTCCGGTGCTGGTGGTCGTGATCGTCATGCTCTCGGTGTTCCGGCAGGCCTTCGTGGTGGCCATGGCGGCGCTCGGACTGCTCATAGCTCCATCGATCGTCCGCAGCGTCCGTGCCCCGGTCCTCGCCCTGCGGGGAGAGCTCTTCGTCGACGCCGCCCGGATATCCGGCCTGTCCGCGACCCGGATCATGCTCCGGCACATCCTGCCGCGGGTGGCCGGCCCGGTGCTGGTGCAGGCGACGCGGGTGTCGACGGTGGCCCTGCAGCTCACCGTGGGCCTGGCCTAGGGCTTCGGCCCGCAGCCGCCGAATCCGACCTGGGGCTCGGTGATCGCCTCGGGTGCGCAGGTGCTGTCGTCGAGCGGATGGCTGCTGCTGTCCTCGGGCGGAGTCGTGGCCCTGGTCACGGTCTGCCTGGGTTTCGTCGGCGACGCGATCCGCGACACGGCCTGCAAGCGTGGACGGGGCGATGTCGCCGCGGGGCGGCGGCGCGCGCGGCGGGCCGCCCCGGATACGCGGGGCATCGCTTCGGCCGCACCGGCGACGGTGACCGTGCCCGAGTCGGAATCCCGTGCCGCCACGGCGCTACTGGAGGTGGCCTGCCACCGCACGCTCAGGCCCAGCCGCGGCCGGTCCCGCAACTTCGGCCACGTGGACGACGAGTCCTGCATGCACACCGAGACCAGCGGCGGCGCCATGGACACAGAGGTGAACGAGCTGACGGCCATGCCGACCGGCTCGCCGTCCACCAGGCTGGCGACCGCGGTCACGCCGCCGGGAAAACAGCCGAACGCCTGGCGCAGCCGCTGCGCATCCAACTCTTCTCGCTCGATGGCGATCGTGGTGGTGGTCATCGTCGACTCCTGGTAAGTACAGCTCGGCTTCCCGCTCCGGGGTAAGGCGGGTCCGTCTGCCGGTCTGCGAAGCGACGTTGCTGGGCATCGGCTTCTCTCCGAATGGGAATAGTTTCGTTTCGAAACTAGCCGCCCCCGCGCATTGCAACGCCCCGGTCCCCGCGACGGACTCTCGGGGTCCTCGCAACACCTGATGGCCTACGTGGTCGTCAGTAGATCACGCATACGCCGTGGCCCGGTTCACCCCGACCGCCCGGGCAGCACCCGAGATGCTGCCGTTCTCCCGGTCCAGCGCCCGGTCGTCCTCCAACTGCTGCGGGAGGTCGGCTACGAGGCGCTGACCCTGCAGGCGGTCGCCAGCCGCGGCCGGTGCAGTACGGCCACGCTCTACCGGCAGTGGCAGGGCAAGCCCAAGCTGGTCGTCGCCGCGCTCCAGCACCAGCGGATCCAGCCGGTCCCGGCGGAGCTGGACGCCCACACGGGCTCGCTGCGCGAGGCCCTGCGCGAGATGGTCCGCTGCGTCCGCCGTGCGGCGCCACCGGAGCACCAGCTCGTGGCAGGGCTTTCCCACGCCTCCCTCGGAGACCCCGAGCTGGCCACGGCAATGTGCGAGCAGTTCACCAAGCCCGCCGCGGAGATCCTGAAGCCGCCCGAGCGCGTGATGCAGAAGTCCTGACAGCCGGGACCCATGTCCCCGGGGCACGACAACCCGTCCATCGAAACGGTTGAATTCGAGCGGCGGCGCCCTACGGTAATCGAAATAGATAGGTTTCGTTTCTGTGATACCGCGGCTGCTCCCGGGCCGAGAACGACCACCTCACAGAGCCAGTGCGCACAATCAGCGACCACATGCGTTTTTCCTCCGCCGGTTAGTGGCGCTCGACGAGGCCGATGACGTGGCCTTCGGGGTCTTCGAGCAGGGAGAGCGTCGGTCCTGTGCCCATCCGCGCGGGCGGTCGGACCGTGCGACCGCCGAGGCGCTCGATCTGCTCGAGCACCGCCGCCGGGTCGTCGACCTCCACGTAGAAGGTCAGGTGACCGGCCCGGTCTTGCGGCGCGGGACCGACTCCGACATGCAGGATGCCGCGGTCGGCGTCCGGGTCGGCGAGGACGTGGTACGCACCGTCGACCACGTCCTGCACCTCCCAGCCGAATGCCGCCGTGTAGAAGCGCTGCAGTGCGTCGACGTCTTTGGCGAGGATCTCGCCGTGAGTTACTGGGTTGGACATCCTTACCCTCCGGTGGAGTGGCTTGGATCGAATCAGAGGAAGAACGGCTGCGGGTCGCCGAGGCTGCCGGCGCCGGATCGCCGCACGAACGGGTCGTACTGCGCGCCGATGTGAGTGCGGTACATCCAGACGTCGCGAAGGTAGCGCTGCATGCGCTGGCCGCGCCCGGATGCGGAGGTGCCCGCGGAGGCGAAAAGGATGTCCACGGCCTCGGCAGCCAGGTGGCCGGCCTGCATGAGCATGCAGCCGAGTTCGATGTCCATGTCGGGCGTGAAGGATATGGTGCCCGCGATGGCCTCACTGCTCAGCTCGGTGATCGTGTCGGCGACGTAGCATGCGATCGCAGTTGCCGCATCCGTCTTCGTCTTGGCGGCGCCGAAGTCGCGCTGGTAGAACGGGTCCTTGTTGCGCAGGCCGCCGCCCTGGTATGCGGTGGTCCTGGTGCGGGCGAGCCTCTCGTACTCGTCGAGGGCGGCGCGGGCTGCGCCGATCACGCTGACCACGAGCTCGAGTTGGAAGAACGAGCCGGTCGCCGCGCCCAGGTACATCGGGTTGCCGTGCAGCTTCACGCCGTGCGAGGTCGTCGAGGCCAAGAGGTCCGGGGACATGGTGATCGCGTAGTGCTCGGGCACGATCTGGTTCTCCACGGTGATGCTGTTGGAGCCGCTCGCGCGCATCCCCAGCACCGCGTCGGCGCCCCAGTTCTCGACGATCGTGAACTGGTCCTTGGGAATCAGCACCTGGAGCATCTGGGAGGGCGGAACGTCGCCGTGAGGCATCGGCGGCGCACCGGCGGGAGCACCCGGTGGGGGCCCGGACGGCGCGCCGACCGGAGCACCCGGCGGAGGACCGGGAGGCGCGCCGGGCGGTGCGTCGGCGGGTCCGCCGTCCTCGTCGACGAGCACGACGGAGACCGTGGCGTGCGTGGCGTACGGAACCCCGGACTGGTAGCGGGAGTTCGCGTTGATCAGCAGCCCGCCGGGCACGCGCTTGGCGGTGCCCGCGGGGTTGAACGCGTGGGAGGCCCGGAAGTAGCCGCTCGCGTTGTTGAACACCTCGTCCTGGGCCTTCTCCGGCCACAGCGCGGCGGTGGTCAGAGCGTGCCCCTGCCCCAGGCACAGGCACCAGGCGGTGCCTGGATCACCGCGGCCGACCTCCATTACGATCTTGGCGAAGGTGCGAAGGTCCACCTCGAGGCCGCCGTAGCGGCGCGGGGTGAGCAGCTGGTAGAAGCCCGCCTCCAGGAAGGCCTTGTGCACATCCTGGTTGTAGTGGCCAAGGGCCTCGGCCTCCTCGGCCTGGTCGCTTATCAGTTCCTGAAGCTGGGCGGCGTGCGCGACCAGCTCGGCCGGCGAACGCTCGATCGAGCGGGTCGGCGTCTGCGCTGTCATGGCGTTGATCTCCTAAATGCCGGTCAGGGTGCGGTGCGACGATCACAGCCGCGGGTCGACGGTCGCGCCGAGGACGTTGCACTCGGCGACGTCGCGGAGGGCCTCGCCGACTGCCTTCAGGGGGTAGGTGCGTTCGGCCAGCGAGGCCAGGTCGAGCTGTCCGCGCTCGGCGAGCCTGACCATCCACGGCAGGTCGCGGCGCATCAGCAGCGAGCCCATCTGGCAGCTGTGGATCGTCTTGCCGAAGTTCGAGAACTTCACCATCGGGAAACTGACCCTGGCTCCGGGCCTCGGATCGAGCCCGGCCAGCGTCAGATCGCCCGCCGACCGGGTCATGGCCCAGGCCTGCTCGGTCGCCGACGCATCGTTCGCCGCGTCGAAGACGTAGTCGGCGCCACGGCCCTGATTCACCCCGCCGGCATCCCCGGACAGCTCGCACACGGCCTCGACCGGATCCGTCTCAGCGGGGTCGATGACGGTGGTGGCGCCCATCCGCAGTGCCGCCTCCCGGCGGTGCGCCAGCGGCTCGATGGCGATGATCTGATCGGCCAGGGCCAGTCGCGCCGCCTGGATGTAGGACAGGCCGACCGGCCCGCAGCCGACGACGGCGACCACGCTGCCCGGCTCGATCCTGGCCGTGCGCAGCGCCGCGCCGACACCGGTGCACACCGGGTTGCCGATCAGCGACAACTGGTCTGCGGGCAGGTCTGTGCGCACGGGCACGAGCAGGTTGTCGAGCACGACGGCCCACTCGGCGAGGCTGCCGACGTAACCCAAGGGGTGCACGTCTACGCCGTTCGCGGTTCGAGCGGTGGCCGGGCCGAACAGGGCCATCTCGGCGCACTGGTCGTAGCGGCCCCGCTGGCAGAAGTGGCACACGCCGCAGTTGTTGTTGCCGGTCATCAGGACCCGGTCGCCCACCTTCACCCCCTCCGCGGAGGGGCCGACCTCCTCGACCACACCGACTGCGGAGTGGCCCAGGATGTGCAAGGGCAACGGCGGCAGAGCAAGGCCTGGGGGAAGGTCGGGCGGTAGGTCGGCGGGGGCGGAGGCGGGGCCGAGCAGGGTGCTCGCCTCCGAGCTGGCCACATTGGACGCTTCGATCCTGACGAGTACGTCACGCGGATGTCGCTCGAGAAGTTCGACTTCCTCCACACGAACGCCGTCCGCGTGGTCCCACACCGCTGCTGAGAACTTCACGAAAACTCCCTTGTTGCGAAGGTGGATCGGGTGACGTTCGCCCGCAGCGTTGGCGGACCGCGAGCGAACATCACGTCATGCGCGGGCCGCTCCGGCCGACGGCGCCGGGGGCGGGCCGCCGACCCAGGTGGCCGCCTCAGCGGGATCGCCGATGTCGTGCGCGTCGGATCGATCGACGACCTGGCGCAGTGAGTCGTTGAGTTCCTCGATCGTCGGCGCGACCTTGGCGTACCCGGCGGTCTGGCGGTAGCAGGTCTCTGATACTCGACCGGGATCCGCCGTGATGTTCTTGCCCGAGAACGGGCAGACGCGGTGCGCGAGCAGGGCGGCGGTCGGCGCGATCAGATCCGGACTCATGTCCTGTGCGACCGGGCCGTCCATCGCCTCCTTGCCGGGGGCCTGAACGACGTCCCACGCGATCGTGGCCGCCAGCGGTGCCAGCGCGTTGGCTCTGATGCCGAACGGGTCACCCTCGATCGCCAGCGATCTGGTGAGGCCGTAGCTGCCCGCCTTCACAGCGCCGTAGACGGAGCCGTAGCCGGAGCCGAGCGTCCCGGGCGACGTCGTGTTCACGATCCGCCCGTAGCCGGCGTCGCGCATGTGCGGCCACACCGCACGGCACATGTCATCAGCAGTCTTCCCCGGTATCTCCGGGTGCTTCCTGATTTGATCACTTGATACTCCCTGGTCGCGTCGTTGCGTTTGGGAAGAGTGGCCGTTCGGTGCGTTCAGGCGGATTGGTCGCCGGGGGCCAGTCGGCGGAATCGACTTGCGTGGAACACCAAGGGGGCACCGCCCGCGACAGTTCGCAGCCCTCTGATCTCTAGGAGGGCTATGGTGTGATCGCCCGCAGGCAGCTGGTTCCAGACACTGCAGCTGAACCAGCCGACCGCGTCGTCCAGGTACACTGCGCCGTCGTCGGCGGCGTGCCAGCTCACTCCGGCGAACCGGTCGGTCTCAGTCGAGGCGAGCTGCCGGACCTCGCGATGCTGCTGTTCGGCCAGCACACTGAGTCCGAGCCGTGCCCGCTCGCGCAGGATCGGCCAGGTCGTCGATGTGTTCTGCATACTCACCGACACCAGCGGCGGGTCGAGCGAGACGGTGGTGAACGAGCTGACCGCCATTCCGGCCGGCACGCCGTCCTGCGCCAGCGCGCAGAGCGCGATCACCCCGCTGGGGAAGCAGCCGAACGCGTCGCGCAGCCCGCGTGAATCCAACTGCTCGGAACCGGTCGGCGTCAACCAGTCATCGGGCGAGGCCAATGCACCCGTCGCGCACTCACGCATCACCGGCTCCGATTCTGCGCGCGCACCTCGCGCGCGAGGTCGAGCACGCCGGTCACCGTCGTCCAGTCACGAGCGGTCGCGGGCACCGGAAGGCCCATGATCCCGCCGATGAGCCGCGAACCGGCGAATCCGTCCGGGTACCATCCGTACAGCTCGCGTCCGATCACCGCGACTCGCTCCCGCCCCGTGGCGAGCACGGCGAGCTGTTCGACTTCGGCCTGATCGAGCGTCGTCTCCAGGAAGGCGACGTTGTAGTGCTCGGCGTCGGCGGCGGCTTCGGGGAACGGATCGCGCGCCACCGCCTCGGAGAGCTCGTCGAGGCTGCGCACGATGACGTGGATGTCCCGGTCGAAGCGCTTCTGGAGGATCTCGCCGACGCGAGCGGCCAGAACGCCGGGCTCCCCATCGTCGAGCAGCACGACGTTTCCGCTGTCCAGGTACGTGTGCACAGCGGCGAAGCCCGCCTCGGCGAGCGCCTCGCGCAGCGCCGGCATGTCCAGCATGTCGCCTGGACCGTGTCCGACGCCGCGCAGGAACGCGATCTGAACGTTCACGCCGACCTCCCGGGCTCGTCCCCGGCAGCGGGCTTGCGACCGTCGACGATCGCCATCCCGCGGTGCTGCCACGCCGTCACGTCTGTCAGGCAGCGGGCCGCCGCGTCGCGCACATCATCGACGCTGACGGCGAGCCAAGCGGCCTTCTTCCACTGAAACGCCGAGTCCAGCGGCACCTCACGGGAGCCTGCGAAGGTGATGAAGAAGCTCAGCAGCATGTCCAGCCAGACATCCTGCTCGGCCAGCGCGAATGTCGCCGCGGTCGGGCCAGGATGGAACAGCAGGATCCTGCCGCCGGGGCGGACCAGCCGACTGAGCGCCTTGAGTTCCGCGTCCGGGTCGAGCAGGTGCTCCCACTGGGAGGCGATGACGACGTCGAACGCCTCCGGCTCGTGCTTCGCGGCGATCTCGGTGTAGGGGTCGAAACGCCCCACGTGGTGGGCCTCGATCATCGGGACCATGTCGACGTATTCGGCGGTGCCTCCGGGCTGCACCTCGGCGCTGATCAGGTCGACGAATCCGACCTGATCGAGGAATTCGCCGAGCACGAGCGCCCGCTCACCGGCTTTCAGCGCCGCCTTGTCCAGCAGCACCCGCGTGAACTCCGACTGCCGCATCTGCATCCAGTTCGGCATGAACCGGTCACCGAACGGCGGGCGGGAGCTGTAGAAGTCCTGACGCAGTTCCTCGGTGGAGAAGCACTGCTTCTCCGCGGCCTGCGCGGGCGGCGGCATCGGAACGGCGATCGCCGTCCAAGCCTGCTCAAGGGTCATCGGCGGCTTCGGCGCCGGCATCGGGGGTTCGGCTATGGGGGGCGCCGACGTCTGGGGCTTGGGCATGTTCTCGTTCTCCTTTTCTCCGGTAGCCGCGGGGATCACCCCAGGGCCGGTCCAGTCCAGAAGTTGACCTCGCGCGGGTCGAGCCCGAGCAGGGAGCGGCCGTACGGCTGGGAGGCCATCGGGAACTGGCCGATCGGTCCCGGGTGGGCCGTCGCGTGCGCGTCGCGGTGCGCGCGCTGAAGCGGGTCCTTTCGCGACAAGCTCCGGCCGCCGCCCAGGGCGTACATTCGGTTGACCACCCCGACAGCCAGCTCGTGCGCGTAGGACTTGTTGGCCATGTAGCGGGCGTAGTCGACCGGCGCGAGGGTCTCGCCCCGCTCGCCCTTGCCCTGGCAGTCTTCAAGGTCGCGGTGCAGCAGCGTGCGTGCGACATCGAGTTCCACGGCGGACTGCGCGATCTGAGCCTGGATCACCGGCGAATCCGCGGCGCGCACCGAGCCCTTGGTGCCGTGCATCCGCCGCACGATCTCGTCGTACGCCCCCTGCGCCGCACCGATGGCGACGGCCGGGAAGTCCCAACCCTGGATGGCGAACAGGGGAACCGAGTACCGGCGCTGCCGGTGCTGGTCGTACGGGAGCGGACCTTCGGGTGCGAAGTCGATCGGCGGTGCCGGCCGGATGACCCGGTGCGACGGGATGAACGCGTCCTGCACCACAACGTCCTTACTGCCGCTGCCGCACAGGCCGGCCACATCCCACGTACCGTCGAGTACGGCGAAGTGCGTGCGCGGAACAAGGAACTGGAGAGGTCCTTCCGCCCCGACTCCGAGCGCGAAGAGCCACTGCGAGGGATCCGAACCACTGGCGAACCGTCCGCGGCCGGAGAGTCGGTAGCCCCCGGGCATCCGCTCGTAGTCGCATGACACGCTTAGCTGAACGCTCGCGCTCAGCATGTCGGGACCGTCGGCGAAGACCTCCTCCTGCGCTTCGAGCGGCCAAAAGCCCATCCAGTAGCAGTGCAGCGCCCACAGCTGGAAGCACCAGGCCGTCGAGGCGCAGGCTCGGGCCAGCTCCATTGTCATCTCGTGCACGGTCTCGAACTCGACGTCGTAGCCGCCGAAGCGCCGTGGCGTGCCCGCGCGGACAAGCCCGGCTGCGACGATCTCGCGCACCGACTCCTCCGGGACCCTGCAGCCCTCCTCCGTCGCGCGCGCCCGTTCTCGCAGGGCTGGCACAAGCTCTCGCGCGCGCCGAAGGAGTTCCTCTCGGTCGACTGATGTGCCGACCATGGCCTCGACAGCCACTTTTGCCTCCTGCTGTTCTCGCCCGCCGCATCTAAGGCGACGGGCCTGATGTTTGTGGTGCAACGTCACGCGCCCGACTGAAGCCGCGGCAGACAGCCGGCGATCTCCGGTCTCTCCATCAGTGGGGGCAGAGCCGCCGCGAGCCGCTCGCGTTCGGCGCTCGGAAGCGCCTCCACGAACCGGTCGATCATGTCCCTGTTCACAACCTCGGGAGGTCCTCACGTCGCTCGAGGTACCCGCGGTGCACCAGGCTGTCCACCGCCCGGCTGACTGCCGCCATCGACATCACCACGGATTCTGCTGCCTCCGTGCAGCACTCGGACCTGGGTCATGGTCAGGTCGAGCGCGTCGACGGCGCTGAAGATGCCGGCGGCACCCTCCATACCGAAGAAGGCCACGATCGCGCTTAAGCCGGCCGAGATCGGAGCGCACGGCCCTCTCGGGCCCGGTGTGTCCGCCGCCACTGACTGCTTGCACGCATGCAATGGTTGCACGTTAGAAGCACACATGCAACCATTGCATGCGTGCAAGCGTTTATCGAGGATGCCGATGCCGTTAGGCGTGGAGGTGCCATGAAGACAGTCGCAGCGATCTCGACACCGGCCGGCCTGCAGGTCGAGGAAATCGAACTGGGCGAGTTGCAGGCCAACGATGTGCTTCTGCGCGTCAGCGCAGCCAACGTAGGCTCGGCCGACATCCCGCTGGCACCACCGGGACTGGACGGCGCGGGCACGCCTCCCGGTCCCCCGCCCGGAGGTCCCGGAATGCCCCCGGGTCCCTCGGCGGCTGGTCCCAGCATGCCGCCCGGCGGCGCGGGATTCGACGTAGGCGGCCCGGCGATGCCCACCCACCTCGTCAACGGCCACGGCGGCGTCGCGGTCGTCGAGGCGGTCGGGTCCGCGGTCGACCGCGTCCGGCCGGGGCAACGCGTGATCGTGGTGAGCACGCCGAACTGCGGCTCTTGCAGGTATTGCGTCCGTGACCTCCCGCAATTCTGCGCGAAGCTCGTCCCGTTCGGCCGCGCCTACGCGAGAACGGCCGACGGAACGCCGGTGCACGGCAACAGCAACGTCGGGCTCTTCGCACAGCACACCATCACCACCGAGTACCACTGCACCCCGGTCGAGACGGACCTCCCCGACGATCAGCTGGCACTGGTGGCAAACCCCATCGTCACCGGGGCGGGCGCCGCGCTGATCACCGCTCCGATCACGCCGGGCAGCGTCGTCGCCGTCGTCGGGTGCGGCCCGATCGGACTCGGCTACGTGCAGGCGGCACGGTTCGCGGGCGCCTCCAGGATCGTGGCCGTGGACCCGCTCCCGCAGCGCCGCGCCGCCGCAGAGCGGTTCGGCGCGAGCGACGTCTTCGATCCCGGAGCCGTCGACCCCGTCGCCGAGGTGCGGAAGATCGATGATGGCGGCGGAGCCCTGTTCGCCGGGGGCGCGGATTTCGTTTTCGACGCGTCCGGCGACGCACGCGGCATCGAGCAGGCATGGGCGATGACCGGCCTCGGCGGGCATCTGGTCCTCGCCGGCATCTCGTCAGACCCCTTCGCCCGCGTCTCGTTCCCGCTCGCGGAGTTCGCAGTCATCGCGGGACGCACGATCCATCCGTGCCAGCAGGGATCGGCGCTGATGGCGCGCGACCTTCCGTGGCTGGTGCAGCTCGCCGAGCGCGGCGTGTTCGACCTTGCGGAACTCGCCGAACGCACGTACCGGCTCGAAGACGCGGCCGCGGCGATCGCCGACGTGTCCGACCGCTCGGTGCTCGGCGCGGCGATCGTACCGAAGCACTGACAAGCAAACTCTGATTGACAAGCACTGATGATCAAGCACGAATACGGTGCCCGCCAACCCGTGGCGATGACGCCCTCGGCAAAGGAAACAAACAAGTGAACTTCGATGGTCAGGTTGTCATCGTCACCGGTGCCGGCGGTAGCCCGGGCCTGGGCCGCTCCTACGCTCTTCTTCTCGCTCGACTTGGCGCCTGCGTAGTCGTGAACGACCTCGGCGTCGGACCGGACGGCAAGGGAACGTTCGCCGCGCACCCGGAGACCGTCGTGCAGGAGATACGCGACCTCGGCGGCACGGCGGTCGTCGACACGCACTCGGTCGCCACCGAGGACGGTGCGCTCGCAGTCGTAGCCACGGCGCTGGACGCGTACGGCCGGGTCGACGCGCTCATCAACAACGCCGGGGTCATGCGCTTCGCCCCGTTCCTCGAACTGCAGCCCGACGAGATCACGCGCATGATCGACGTCCACCTCTACAGCACCATCTGGATGTGCCGTGCCGTGTGGCCGCATCTCCTGCGCAACGGAGGCGGCCGCATCCTCAACACGACGTCCGGCGCGATGCTCGGCGCGGGCTACGGCTCGGTCTACGGCGCCGTCAAATCCGGAATCTGGGGGCTCACGCGTACCCTCGCCTTCGAGGGCGCGCAGGACGGCATCGCCGTCAACACCCTCTCCCCCGGCGCGCTCACGATGTCGGCGCGCCTGGCGGACATCCCGCCGCTCAGTCCGGAGGTCATCGCGCGACGCTCGCCCGACCGCGTCGCGCCCATCGCCGCCTACCTCGTCCATCCCGACTGCCCCGCATCGGGAAAGAACGTCGTCGCCGAGGAGGGACACCTGCACGAGGTGCTCTACCGCCAGACCGACGGCGTCCGCCTCACCGCCCCGTCCGTCGACGAGGTCGCCGACGCATGGGAATCCGTCGTCGACCGGACCGCGGCGCAAGACCTCGCCGATCCACCCGAGTCGGGATTCTGGCTGGGACCGCCTCCGGGCTTCGTCCCGGGCACCGGAGAACTCGCGCTCGGCATCCCCGGGAGCCCCTCATGACCTTTTCGGTGCGCGACACGACTCTCGATGTCCTGCGCGACCTCGGATCGACCACCGTGTTCGGGAATCCCGGGTCCACCGAGATCCCGTTCCTGACCGATCTTCCCGCCGACTTCCGGTACGTGCTCGGCCTGCACGAGGGCGCGATCGCCGGAATCGCCACGGGCTACGCGATGGGAACCGGCAAACCGGCGCTGCTGAACCTGCACACGTCCGCCGGCCTCGGCAATGCCGTCGGTGCCCTGTCCAATGCCCATGCCGCGCGGGTCCCGCTCGTGGTGCTCGTCGGACAACAGGACCGGCGCCACATCGCCGGCGGTCCGTTTCTCAGCGCCAGCGGCCTGGAGAACCTGCTGGGAGACTACGCAGTCTGGTCCACGACACCGGCCCGGCCGCAGGATCTTCCCGCGGCCGTCGCCCGTGCTCATCACGAGGCCGCAGCAGGTGCTGGTCCGGCCGTCGTGGTCGCACCGCTCAGCGACTGGTCCGAACCGGCTGATCCGCTGGCGACCGGAGCCCCGCGCACCGTCGTGCTAGGACGGACTGTGACGCCCGATCAGCTCGAGCCGCTCGTCGCCCTCCTCGAGGAATCCGTCAATCCGGTCGCCGTCATCGGCTCCGGAGCGGCGATCGACGGCGCGTGGGACGAGGTCGTCACTCTCGTCGAGCGGCTCGGCTGTCCCGTTTGGCAGGAACCGTTTGCCAGCCGTCAGGGCTTCCCGCATGACCACCCCGCGTACCGCGGGGATCTCCCGTGGCAGCGCGGCGCCGTGCGTTCGGCACTCGACGGGCACGACGCCATCCTGGCGATCGGCGCAAGCATGCTGCGCGGCTACCTGTACGACGAGGCGGTACCGACTTACGCAGCCGACACCCGTCTCGCGGTCCTGACGTCCGTCCCCGAGGAGGCCCACCGCAGCGGATGCGACGTGGCAGTACTCGGCGATCTCGCGAGCACCTGCAGCACCCTCGCGTCCGTTCTGCGGGCGCGGACGCCCGGGCCCTGGCAGAGCCGACCGGCCGCCGTGGCCGACGGCTCGGCGGAGCTCACACCAGCCGCGGCGTTCGCGACCTTGGCCGAGCACCTGGACAAGGACGCGATCCTCGTGGAGGAGTCGCCGTCCACCCGCCTGGAACTCGTCGAGGCGATTCCCGCCACCACCCCGCTGTCCTTCGTGAGCAACGGATCCGGCTGGCTCGGTTTCGGTCTCGCCGGCGCGATCGGGCTTCGCATGGCCCTACCCGACAGACCCGTCGTGGCCGTGCTCGGCGACGGCTCCACAGCGTACACCGTGCAAGCGCTGTGGACTGCGGCCCACTACGGCATCGGCGCGTTGGCCGTGGTCGTCAGGAACCGGAGATACGCCGTGATGGACCGGCTCGCGGCGAACGCCGGCGGGAACGGGCCGTGGGGAGGATTCCCCGAACTCGACGCCACCGCGCTCGCCGCCGGCTTCGGCTGCGAAGCGTACTCCGTCAGCACACGCAAAGAGCTCGACGCACTGCTCAAGGAGATTCTCCCGGGCCTGCGGACGCGCACGAGTCCGCTGGTGCTGCAACTCGACGTCGCCGGGTGAGGATCCACGCTGTCGTAGTTGAAGCCCCGCGGCGCGCCTGCAATAATTGCGTGCATGCATGCATCAACCGGTAGCGGGCCATCCGGGTCCGGCGAGGCCGCCAGACCCGATCTGTCGACGAGCCTCTTCGCCCTCATCGCGTACTTCGGGCGGGAGGCGACGGTCAACGTGTTCGACACCGTTGACGCACTCGAGCTGACAACCACGCAGATCCGAGTGCTGCACCACCTCGACGAGATCGACACCGAGCTGAGCGTGAAGGAGGCGGCCGAGTTCGCGATGATCTCCCTCGGAGCGATCAGCCGGTCTCTGGACGGTCTGGTGCGCCGCGGATTCATCGAACGCCGCGAGGATCCGACCGACCGGCGGATGAAGCGGATCAAGATCAGCGACGACGGCCGTACCGCCATCAGAGGGTTCGAAGCCGTGAACCGGAGCGTCATCGACCGCTTCCTCGAAACGCTCCCCGCCGCAGACCAGGAGCAGCTTGCCAAGGCACTGGCGCCGCTGCTGGAACGTCCGGAGATCTCGGCGTGCCTTCCGCCGGCCTTCGTGCCACAGACGGATTAGCCGAGGCGACGATCGTCAGCGAAGGGCTACCCACACGGGTGGCCCTTCGCGCGTCGCTTTCGCGACGTCCTCCTCACGCATGGCGGCATGCGCGAGCGCCGCCATCAGCTCGATCTCTCCCGATGCGATGTCCGGAAGCCGACGCACGAGCGCGTACAGATCGCCGGCGAGCGAACCGGTGTCGACATCCGCCGCCAGTTCGGGTTGACGGTTGGTCAGCGCGGCGATCACCAGTCCCGCCTTGCCCTGCCACTGGCGATAGATGGTGGCAGTGCTGCAGCGTGCCCGGGCGGCGAGCGCCGGCATCGACAGGCCCTGGTAGCCCACCTCGCGCAGGAACTCGAGGACGGCTTCGTAGATCTCGCGCTTACGCGGTTCCGAGAGCCGTCCCGGCGGCGACATGCCGTGCTGCCGGTTCCCGCCGTCCGCCTCACGCGGCGACGACCGGCCGTTCCGCCAGGAACCCACGCGCCTGATGCGGCCGCTTCCTTGCGTAGTCGGCGAAGAGGGGCGGCGGGCGGCCCAGGACGCGCCGGACGTCGTCGGTGACCCTGTCGCCGGCTCCGTGGGCGATCGACTCCATCAGGTTCGTGACCGCCTGGGCGGCCTCGTCCGGGAATCCCTGCTGGACGAGGATGTCCAGGTACGTGGCGCGGCCGACCGGGGTGTAGTGGATCTCGCGTCCCGTCGCTTCGGAGATGAGGGAGGCGATGGTGCGGAAGGAGAGTGCCTCTGGCCCGGTGAGTTCGTACACGCGGCCCGTGTGGGCGTCGCTGGTGAGCGCGGCGACGGCGACGTCCGCGATGTCGGCGACGTCGATGAACGCCTCGCGTCCCTCGGCGGAGGGCTGTGCCAGGTTTCCGGCCCTGACCGGCTCCAGGGAGACGTCCTCGGTGAAGTTCTGCGCGAACCAGGCGGCGCGCAGGATCGTCCACTGCGGGACGGATTCGCGTACCACCGTTTCGGTCGGTTCCTGGGTCGGGTGTGCTCTCCCGCCTTCCCCGCGGGCCGACAGCAGCACGATGCGCTGGACGCCCTCCTCGGCGGCTCGCCGGATGGGGCGGAGACCTCGGCGCCGTCCACCGACTCGGTGATCGGGACGATGTAGACGGCCTGGACGCCGTCCAGTACCGGGCCCCAGGTCGCCGGGGCGCCGTAGTCGAAGGGGGTGCCGGTGGAACGGGAGACGGCGCGGACGGGTACGCCGAGTTCGCGCAGGCGGGCCACTACGCGGCGGCCGGTCTTGCCGCGGGCGCCCAGGACAAGGATCGGCGCTTGGTTCATGGTCACGGTCAGTTTTCCTTCGATGTGGTGTCGGTGTGGGAGGGGCTTGCGGAACCCTGGGCCTGCCTGGCGACGTCCGCCCACTCGTCCCAGGTCTTGAGCCGCTCGGCATAGACGTGGGGGATGATCTGCAGCGGGGCGGTGCCGAAGAAGACGCGCAGCGGCGGGTTGTCCGAGTCGACGACGCTGAGCAGCGCCGGGCCGACGGCCTTCCGGTCGCCCTGTCCTCCCTCGAATGCGGCGCGCAGGGCCGCGCGCACGTCGTCATAGGCCGCAAGCGGTGAGGCGGCGGCCGCCGAGGGGCCGTCCCAGTCCGTGGCAGAGGCACCCGGCTCGACGAGGGTGACCTTTGATCCCGAAGCCGGCGACCTCCTGGGCCAGGGCCTCGCTCATCCCCTCCAGGGCCCACTTGGAGGCGATGTACCCACCGAGGGTGGGGAAGGCGGCCAGGCCACCGACGGATCCGCACTCGCCTGCCTCGACGCGGCCGTCGCAGCCTGGGTGGCGTGCGAGGCCACGGTGCCCTCATCACTGCTGCTCGATCGTGCGATGCCCGCACTCACGGTTTAGGCCTGACCGAGACCCTTGAGGGCTCGATCGAGACCCGTCATGACCCGGTTCAACGCCTTCTTCGCCCGACGGGTCGGGAATCCGGGTTGACGGTCTTACTCTCGGAGCCATGCACCCCGCACCCACACCCGCAGCGGCGCCCCGCCCGGCGCAGGCGTTCTCGACGGCTCATGTGCCGTCGGCCGAGCGGCTGCGGGCCTGGGAGGAGCACAACGCCGACGCCCTGATCGCGCTGAAGTGCCGCACACCGGGCGGTGAGGACTTCCGGGCCCGCGAGGACAACCTCGCCCTCGGGCGGGTCCATCTGGCGCGCGTCCGCGCCACGGCCCACATCGTGGAGCGTTCCGCCGACCTCGTCGAACGGCGGCCGACGGGCTCCGTCGCCATCTACGTCTCCCTGCGCGGTGAGGCGCTGTTCCAGCAGGCAGGCCGACGCCAGGTCGTCCGTCCCGGCGACATCGTGGTCTGTGACGCGGACGGGAGCTTCGTCCGCGGTTTCGGCCAGGGTCTGGACGAGTTGGCGGCACGGGTGCATCGCGAGGCGCTGCCGGAGCGGGCCGCACTCGGAGAACCGCTCATCGTCCGCAGCAGCGAAGCGAACCCCTACGGCCGCGCGCTCGCCCGCCTGGTCGGCCGCTCCGTCGGGGGCGAGGCCGCGATCCGGCCCGACGAGCAGGCGATCGTCGACCTGGCGTCCGCGCTCGTGAGCGGGGGTGCCACCCGGAGGCCCGTCGTGCACCGCGCCCTCGCCTGCGCCCGCATCGAGAAGCAACTGCATGATCCACGCCTGTCGGCCCCCGAGGTCGCCGAAGCGGTCGGCATCAGTGTCCGTCAGCTCACCCGTGTCTTCGCGGAGGCAGGCACCACGTTTCCGCGCTACGTGCTGGGACGGCGCCTCGAACTCGCCTACGGCGTGCTGACGGGACCGGACGCCGCCCAGTCGCGCACGGCGTCGGTGGCGGCCATGTGTGGATTCAGCTCGGTCGCTCACTTCTCACAGACCTTCCACGCCCGATTCGGGGTCACGGCGGGCGAGTTGCGCCGTACCGCAGCGAAGCGCGACTGAACGAAGCGCAAGGGAAACAGCGCCGACATACGGATTTCGGCCGTCCTCCAGCCCATCCCGCCGGATGCGGCCGAAACCGGGGGCAAGCTGCCTTCAGCACACCGCGAGAAGAAGGCGAGAGACCCCATGCCTGAGTTCAACAACGGTCAACGCGCGACCGAGCTTCCGGCATCGTCGCACGTCGAGACCGATGTCCTGATCGTCGGCTCCGGCCCGGCCGGTGCCTCGGCGGCGCTGTTCCTGTCGACCCTCGGGATCGACAACATCGTGATCACCAAGTACCGGTGGACCGCGAACACGCCCCGGGCGCACATCACCAACCAGCGGGCGATGGAGATCTTCCGCGACATGGGGATCGAGGACCAGGTACTGGCCGACGCCACCGAGCACGGCCTCGTCGGTGACACCGTCTTCTGCACCTCCATCGCCGGCGAGGAGATCGGCCGTATCCACACCTGGGGCACGCGCCCGGACCGGGAGGCGGACTACCGGCTGGCCTCGCCCTGCCTCACCGTCGACATCCCGCAGACCTATCTCGAACCGATCCTTGTCAAGAACGCCACCGTCCGCGGCACCCAGACCCGCTTCTCCACCGAGTACCTCTCCCACACCCAGGACGACACGGCCGTCACCGTACGGGTCCATGACCGGCTCACCGGCCAGGAGTACGACATCCGGGCGAAGTACCTGATCGGCGCCGACGGCGCCCGCTCCCGGGTCGCCGAGGACATCGGCCTGCCCTACGAGGGCGCGATGGACATCGCCGGTTCGATGAACATCACCTTCAAGGCCGACATCGCCTCCTACGTCGGCCACCGGCCCTCCGTCCTGTACTGGGTGATCCAGCCGGGCGCCAACGTCGGCGGCATCGGCGCCGGCCTGGTGCGCATGGTCCGCCCCTGGAACGAGTGGCTCATCGTATGGGGCTACGACATCAACTCCGAGCCCCCCGTGGTCGACGACACCGAGGCGATCCGCATCGTGCGCCAGCTGCTCGGCATACCCGACCTCGACGTCGAGATCACCGGCACCAGCCTCTGGGGCAACAATGAGATGTACGCCACCCACCTGCACAAGGGCCGCGTCTTCTGCGCCGGCGACGCCGTCCACCGCCACCCGCCGAGCAACGGCCTGGGCTCCAACACCAGCGTCCAGGACTCCTACAACCTGGCCTGGAAACTCGCCGCCGTGCTGCGCGGGCAGGCCGACCCGTCGCTGCTGGAGACGTACTCGGCGGAGCGGGCGCCCGTCGCGAAGCGGATCGTCACCCGCGCCAACAAGTCCAGCCGCGAGTTCATCGACATCTTCCAGGCCCTCGGCGTCCTCGACGCCAAGGACGAGGACGAGATGCGCGCTCTGATCGAGGAGCGCAAGGCCAACACCCCCGAGGGCGCCGCCAAGCGGGCCGCCCTCGTGACCGCGATGGAGACGAAGAACTACGAGTTCAACGCGCACGGCGTCGAACTCGGACAGTTCTACGAGTCCGCCGCCATCGTCTCCGGCGGCACCCGCCCCACCCCGAGCAAGGACGAGGACCTCTACTACGTCATGTCTACCAGCCCCGGCGCGCACCTCCCGCACGCCTGGGTCGGCGACAACGTCACCAAGCTCGCCCTGATGGACCTGGCGCCATACACCCGCTGGACCCTGCTCACGGGCATCGCCGGCGAGGACTGGGCCGCTGCCGCCGACAAGGTCGCGCAGGACCTCGGCATCCCGCTCGAAACCGTGGTGATCGGCCCCGGCCGCGAGGTCACGGACCTCTACTACGACTGGGCCAAGCTGCGCGAGGTCGAGGAGTCCGGCGCACTCCTGGTACGCCCCGACAAGCACATCGCCTGGCGCTCCATGGGCCTCACCGACGACCCCGAAGCGGCACTGCGCGAAGCCCTCAACCAGCTCCTCGGAAAGGCGTGACCGTGCAGTTCATCCACGAGACCCTGCCGCAGCGAGTCGTCTTCGCCCCCGGCGCGGCGCCGACAGCCGTGGCTGCCGAGGTGGCCGAGCTGAAAGCGACGAACGTGATGCTGATCGCCGCGCCGACGGAGGCGGCCCTCGCCGACCGCGTCGCCGCGGACCTACCGGTCGCGGTGCGCCACGACGAAGTCGTCATGCACGTCCCCGTCGAGACCGCCGAACGCGCCCGCAAGGCCGCAGCGGAGGCCGCGGTGGACGCGCTGGTGTGCGTCGGCGGCGGCTCCACGACCGGCCTGGCCAAGGCGGTGGCACTGGCGACCGGCCTGCCCATCGTGGCCGTCCCCACCACCTACGCCGGCTCGGAGGCGACCAACGTCTGGGGCCTGACCGACGGCGAGGTGAAGACGACCGGCGTCGCCCCACGGGTCCTGCCGCGCTCGATCGTCTACGACGCCTCGCTGCTGCTGACCCTGCCGGTGGAGATGTCCGTGGCCAGCGGCCTCAACGCCCTGGCCCACTGCGTCGACTCCATGTGGGCTCCGCGCGCCGACCCGATCGACCGGGCCCTGGCGGGAGAGGGCATCCGGGGCCTGGCCCGCGGCCTGCCCGCCGTGGCCGCCGACCCGACCGGCCTGGACGGCCGCCAACAGACGCTCTACGGCCCCTACTTGGCCGCCGTCGCCTTCGCCTCGGCCGGCTCGGGCATGCACCACAAGATCTGCCATGTGCTGGGCGGCATGTTCAACCTCCCGCACGCCCAGACCCACGCGGTGGTCCTGCCGCACGTCCTCGCCTTCAACGCCCCGGCCGTGCCCGAGACCGAACGGCGCATCGCGGAGGCCTTCGGCAGCCCGACGGCGCTAGCCGGACTCGCCGCACTGCGCGCAACCCTCAACGCCCCGCGCGCGCTGCGCGACTACGGCATGCCCGAGGACGGCATCGCCCGCGCGGTGGCGCCGGTCCTCGCCGCGATTCCCGCGGACAACCCCACCCCCGTGACCGAGGAGAACCTCACCGCGCTGCTGCGCGCGGCCTGGGAAGGAAGTGACCCCGCATGACCCTCCACGATGTGTCGTCGGAGCAGGCGGCCCGCGAGGAAGACCTGATCGCGCGGGTGCAGCGCTCCTTCGACTCCTGCCAGGACCCCCGCCTCAAGGAGCTGATGCAGGCGGTCGTCAAACACCTCCACGCCTTCCTGCGCGAGGTCCGCCTCACCGAGGAGGAGTGGACCAAGGGCATCGAGTTCCTCACCGCCGTCGGCCACCTCACCGAGGACAAACGCCAGGAGTTCATCCTGCTCTCGGACACCCTCGGCGCGTCCATGCAGACCATCGCGATCAACAACGAGGCCTACGGCGACGCCACCGAGGCCACCGTCTTCGGACCCTTCTTCGTCGAGGGCTCCCCGAGGATCGAGCCAGGCGGAGACATGTCCTTCGGAGCCGACGGCGAGCCCTGCTGGGTCGAGGGAACCGTGCGCGACACCCACGGCAACCCGATTCCCGGGGCGAAGATCGAGGTCTGGGAGGCAGACGAGGACGGCTTCTACGACGTCCAGTACGACGACGACCGGGTCGCGGCCCGCGCGCACCTGTTCACGGACGCCGACGGGAGCTACCGCTTCTGGGGCATCACACCGACTCCATACCCGATCCCGCACGACGGGCCGGTCGGCAAGATGCTGGCCGCGACCGGACGCTCGCCGATGCGCGCCTCGCACCTCCACTTCATGGTGGAGGCCCCGCAGTGCCGGACCCTGGTAACCCACATCTTCGTCAGCGGCGACGAACTGCTCGACTCCGACACCGTCTTCGGCGTCAAGGAGTCCCTCGTCAAGGACTTCGAGCAGCGTCCTGCCGGCACACCGACGCCCGACGGGCGCGTCATCGACGGCACCTGGACGCAGGTCCGCTTCGACATCGTCCTCGCACCCACCGACAGCCGGGGGTGACACCATGTCCGCGGCAGGGTTCCGGTCTGCCGCGTATCATGACGGCCGGGTCCATCGCGAACACTGGAGCGCTGTGGGCCCGTTCGGTCGTCAACGGTTCAGCTGTGGAGGCCGCTGCGACCACTCTCCAACCGCCGTCACGGCGTCTACTCGGCAGGACAGGGCCGTCGACCACAGCCCGACACCGGCACCGCGGCGGTCGAAGAAGCGCACCACGCGGCCGGGCACATCCCATGCCTCGATCGCCGAGGAGTCAGCGAGGTCTGCTGCTCATGCACGACGGCATCGCCAGCAACGCTTCGAAGTAGTGAACAGTCGCCGCCTGTCTCTCCCGCTGGTCACCGAGATGTCCGCGGAGAGGTGGAGGGTGAGTTCGGTGACGCTCTGCGGCTCGAAACTGCCGGCGGTATCACGCGGCACCTTCACCTCGACCGGCCCGACGTCGGTCGGCACGGTCTTGGCACGGGTGCCGTTGCGGCTGTTGCCGTTGTTCTTCCCTGCCGGATCGTGCTTCTCATAACCGAGGTGATCGGTGATCTCGCCTTCCAGGGAGAATTCCAGGACCCGTTTGGTCACCTGCAGCCCCTCCGACCGGCCCCGCTCCACAAGCATCGCGACCAGTTGCTCGTCGGACACGGACGCAGGCTGCCCCCACTGGGCCCTCTCGACAGGCGCCACGGCCTCCAACTCCACGGCGATGTCGGTGACTTGACGTCTCTCCCGTGATCGTCGGATCCGCCGTTAGATTGGCCCTGTCGCACATTCGGTGGTGACGGAGCGTGCTGCTATCCGAGGAGGATGCGGTGGCGAAGGAGGGTGAAGCCTGCTCGTCCGTGCATCTGGCGCGCGATCCGCTTGGTCTTGGTGTTGACGCCCTCGGTGGGGCCGTTGCTGTACGGAAGGGTGAGCCCCGCGATCACGGCGTCGAGGTCTCGGTCCAGGCCTCGGGTGAAGGCGTGCAGATGAGGCAGGTCGGCTGCTCGGACTTGGGCGATCCAGCGCGTGAGTGCGTCGGCGTTGTCGGCGTGCGGCGTAAGAAGCGGGGCGAAGTCTCTGATACCGGCTGCGAGTTGGGTCATCTCGGAGCAGGCGGCGGTGAGTTTGGCCAGGAGCTCGTGTTGGTCGGCCTTGAGGTTGTCGGGCCTGGTCAGCAGCATCCGGGCGAGCCTGCGCGGGGAGATGTGACTGCGGTCGGCGTCCGCGCGGCCCTGGTTGATGTACTTGTGCAGGAGGTTCAGGCAGCCCGTGAAGCCGAGGGTCTTGATCTCTTCGAAGAGGTACTTGACGGGGACGGCGGGATCCTCGGCTCGGCGTTTGCGCAGGTGCTCGCGGTAGGGATCGACGAGACTGGCGCGGTATTTGGGGACCCGGAGCATCCGTTCGGGCTGGTCGGCGCGGGCGTAGCGTTTGACGGTGTTCAGGGCGAGTTGCAGGCGGCGGGCGCATTCGAGCAGGCCGACGCCCTGGCCGAGGAGGTCGTGGACCTGGTGCCAGCGTTCGAGGGTGGTCTGTGCACGGGGGCCGTCGTAGATGGGCGCGTCCAGTACAGCGGCCCAGCAGGTGCTGTGCGCCTTCACCTCGCTGAGGGCGGCTTCGCACAGGTTGTGCCACAGATGCCAGCGATCTGCGACCTGGACCGCGTCGGGCAGGGCACGGCGGATGGCCTCGGCATAGGTCGCCGAGCCGTCACGGCACACGACCTCGATACCCGGATGCTCGCGCAGCCACGCCTCGAGGGTGTTTGCGGTGCGGTCGGGCAGTACGTCGATCCGCTCATGGGTCTCGGCGTCGATCACCACGGTGGCGTAGCGGTGCCGTCGGCGCAGGGCGAAGTCGTCGACGCCGATCACGCGGGGTGTCCGCCCGGTGGGCAGCGGGATGCGCAGCAGGGTGCGCAGGGGCGTGTGACGCGACAGGCCCACCGCGAGTACGGCCAGCAGGCGTGCACCCGCTCTGCCCGCTAACTCCTTGACCACGGCCTTGACTTGCCTGGTGAGGCGGGCGGTGCGGCGCTGGTATCGCTCCAGGACTCCGGGCACCTGTTCGCGGAAGGTGTGGCGGCAGCCGCGCGTGGGACACACCAGGCGCCGCACCCGCACACGGACCACCACCCGCCGGCCGTCGACCGGCACGTCGGCCACCGTCCGCAGCTGATAGCCGTGCACCCGCCCGGACGGCGCCCCGCACACCGGGCAGACCGCGGCCTCCGTCGGCGTCCGGGCCCGCACCACGATCCGCTCGCCCTCGTCGGTGACCTCCTCTATGACCAGCGGGGACAGCCCCGAAAACACCGTCTGCACAAGCTCGTTGACATCCTTCACGGGATGTCAACGACCCTCAGGACGCTCCGTCACCACCGAAAGTGAGACAGGGCCGTTAGATTTACACTCCCCGATGTTCCTCCTCGACCCGGCCGGCAACGCCCTGGAGTTCAAGGCTTTCGCCGACGACTCACAGGTCTTCGCTGCTTCCTGACAAGGATCGACGCCGGTGGCCGGCCAACGCGTGTGTGCGGGTGGCCGATAGAGCCCCCGCACACACGACTTCTTCTTCTTGAGCTCCTACGGCTGCGGCTGCAGCGTGGAGTTCTCCTGTGCCGTTGGCGCGGGCTTTCGCGCGGCCCGGCGGGCACGGCGTTGTGTGCGGCGCTCGCGGCGGGTCTCGACCATTGTGTAGAGGGTCGGGATGAGCACCAGGGTGAGCAGGGTGGAGCTGAAGAGGCCACCGATGACCACCACGGCGAGCGGCGTGGAGATGAAGCCGCCCGAGTCGGTGATGCCGAGGGCCATGGGCAGGAGCGCGAAGATGGTCGCCAACGCGGTCATCAAGATCGGGCGGAGCCGGCGTCGTCCACCCTCGCGCACGGCCTCCTGGATGCTCATGCCCTGGGCTCGGTACTGATTGACGAGGTCCATCAGCACGATGGCATTGGTGACCACGATCCCCATGAGCATCAGCATGCCGATCAGCGCCGCCACGCCGAGCGGGGTGTTGGTGATGCGCAGCAGGGAGCGACTCTGTCGGGAATCTTGAAGAAGGGCAGTTAACGATCGTGACGTTGCGTCAGGCTCGTTGGAACGTCCCGCCCTCGTTCCCCAGGAGCCCGATGTGTCCCTCCAACCTCACTCCGGAGCCGAGATCCCGCCGCTGACCGCCCGGGTTGCCCGCGCGGCCAACCCCAAGGGCACCACCGCGATGTGGATCCGACCGCGGGCCTGCCCTTTCCTCAAGGGCCCGGACGTAGGCGCGGCGGTTACGGACCGAGTCGCCGACGACTGTGGCCAGCCCCATCCACGCGACGGCTACCACGCGCTGTGGCCCCAGCAACGGGCCCGGCTGGAAGAACGCGGCCGCCAGGGCCATGGCGGTCACCGTGAGGACGGCAGCGGTCCATGCCTGACGCCGACCGGAGTGCAGCGGGACCGCGTACAGGGCGACCATGAGCGGCGGCAGCGCGGGAAAGAACGGGCCCCACAGGCCTGGTAGGCCACGGACAACCCGGAGACCGTCACAAGCACGCCGAGTGCACTGCGACCTCGGGCCGGCAACGCGATGCTCGCCAGACAGGCGAAAGCAATGTCCAGCAGGCTGGGCCACCGGGGAAAGCGGGTGGGATCGCCGCACGCGGTCACCAAAGATGCCATGGCCACGTACCCGACGAGGCGCGCCTCTCCCGGTCGGCTACGGACCGCCGCGCGACCAAGCTGACCGATCGTTCGCATGCGGACAGCGTAGGCAGCGCCACGACAGCGGCTCGTCACCCAGCTGCGGCATCCGTCTCTACTGCGGTGGCGGTATGCCCGGCAGCCCGGGCGAGCCATGAGCTTCACATCTTGCATAGTCCGCAAAGTTTGCAGAGTATGCAAGAATTGCGGCATGGCATCCCCAGGTGAAGGTCTGCGCGACCGACGGCGCCGCGAGACACGGCGTGAAATCCACACGGCCGCCTTGCGGCTTGTCCGGAAACACGGCTTCGGCAAGGTCACGGTCGACATGATCAGCGCGGAGGCCGGGGTCTCACCCCGCACCTTCTTCAACTACTTCCCGAACAAGGAGGAGGCCCTACTGCTGGGGCCGAAGGAGGTGCCCCCGGCACTGGCCGCGGAGTTTGTCGCGGCCGGCACCGCATCTCCCCGGACCCTGCTCGCGAATGTGACCCAACTGCTCGTGCGGGAGATGACCGACAACCCGCCGGAGCGGGCGCTGATGCACGACGTGTTCGCGCTGGCGGACAGTCATCCCCCCGTACTGGCCGCGATGTTGGCACGTATCGACGGCTATCAGCGGTCCATCGCCGACGTGGTCGCCCAACGGATGGGGCAGCGGCCTGACGACGAGGTGCCGAGCATGATCGCCGCCGTCGCACTGACCGCGGTGCGCAGCGGTCTGGAGCGCTGGTCGCGTGCAGTACCGGGAAGTGCCACGGACGACTCTCCGATTCCCTACGTGGAACGCGCCTTGGATCTCCTGCACACCCTGTCGGCCGACTGAGCCCGTCCTTGTGCGACGTTCCCCGATCGAATTAAGGAACCCTTCATGAGTGGACCGACCCCGGCGGAGAAGGAGGAGCAGGGCTCCTCCGGGATTCCGCAACACTTCGGCCTGATATTTGCGGGCCTGATGACCGCGATGCTGCTCGCCACGCTTGACCAGACCATCGTCAGCACCGCGCTGCCGACCATCGTCGGTGAACTGCACGGCGTGAACCACATGGCCTGGGTGACCACCGCGTACATCCTCGCCGCCACCATCGCCATGCCCGTATACGGCCGCCTCGGCGATCTGATGGGTCGCAAGACACTCTTCCTCGGCGCCATCGCTGTCTTCATCGTCGGCTCCGCAACCGCGGGAATGGCGCAGAACATGACCGTTCTGATCATCGGCCGTGCCGTGCAGGGTCTCGGTGGCGGAGGCCTCATGATCACGTCGCAGGCCATCATCGCCGACCTGGTGCCGCCGCGCCAACGCGCCAAGTACATGGCTCCGATGGGCGCCGTCTTCGGGCTGGCCTCGGTCGTCGGGCCGTTGCTCGGCGGCTGGTTCACCGATGGCATCGGCTGGCGCTGGGCCTTCTGGATCAACCTGCCGCTCGGCGCCCTCGCCCTCACGGTCGCAGCGTTCGCGCTGCGCCTGCCCCGCCGTAGCACCAGGGTCGCGATCGACTACGTCGGTATCGCGCTGATGGCCGCCGCCGTCACCTGCACCGTGCTCGTCGCCGACTGGGGCGGCACCGACTACGCCTGGACCGACCCGCTCGTCCTCGGCATCGCCGTCGGCGCCGTCGTGGCCTGGGCCCTGTTTTTGTTCTCCCAGAGCCGCGTGGCTGAACCGATCATCCCGCTGCGGCTGTTCAGTAACCGGATCTTCAGCATCGCCACCCTGCTCGGCATGGTCGTCATCGGTGTCGGGATGTTCGCAGCCGTCGGCTACATGCCGACCTACCTGCAGATGGTGTACGGCAAGACCGCGACCGAGTCCGGGCTGCTGCTCATCCCCATGGTCGTCGGCATCATGGCCACTGCCCTCCCGTCGGGCCAGCTGATCAGCAGGACTGGACGCTACAAGATCTACCCGATCCTCGGCACCGCGGTCGTCGGCGTCACCGTACTGCTCATGTCCACGCTCGACACCAGCACCTCGATCGTTGTCGTCTGTGGCTACCTGTTCCTGTTGGGCGCGGGTGTTGGCCTGATCGTGCAGAACATCGTCTTGGCTGTGCAGAACGCCTTCCCACCGAGTGACGTCGGCACAGCCACCTCCGCCAACAACTTCTTCCGCGAGATCGGAGCCACCCTGGGCACCGCCGCAGTCGGCGCCCTGTTCACCCACCGCCTGACTGACCAGCTCGCCGATCGACTCTCCACTGCGGACGCCAAGGTGGTGGGGTCCACCGACTCATTGACGCCGACTCTCGTCCACGCTCTGCCGGACAAGGTGCAGAACACCGTGATCCTTGCCTATCAGCAGGCATTGACCCCGGTGTTCCGATACATGGCGCCGTTGTTCGCCCTGGGCCTCGTACTCGCCTTTCTCCTCCCGGAGAAGAAGCTGGGCGGCAGCAATGGGCCCAAAATGGATCAGGCGACTCCGGGCGGCGGTGACTTCGAGCCCGACGCTGGAGCAGCGGCCATGACAGGGAAATGAAGCCGTAGCGTCCGAGCGGAGTGACCGCCCGGCGCACCGTTGAAGAGGCGTCGCCGAGTTCGACCAGGGCCCGTTGGTCGGAGTTTCCCTTAGCGGTCGCCATCCAGTGGGACGAAGGCGCGACCGCCGTGAGATACCTGTGGTCTGGATGAGCCCAAGAAGAAGGGGCCCTGGTCGCGCCCGTCCATTCGCTGGCACTTACTGAGCGTTTGTCCTGTCTCGGCCGAGTTGGTGCTATTTCCAGAGCCCTGCAACGCAGGGGCTAATGTGCTTGCTGCGGCAGTCGACGCGCCCGCGACCCCTGGGGATCGTTTCAACGCGCTCTCCTACTGATCTTCCTGCTGCCGCGCTACCCGCGCGCCGATCAGGCCGCGACCCAAGGACGAGAGCTCTGCACCAGCGCCAGCGGCAGGAGCCCAGCCGACGGCGGACCCGCCCGGAGCCGCCCGCCGCCTGCGCCTGACAACCTTCGGCGCAGCCATGACGCGGCGTGGCCGACGGTCTGTCGGAACGTCGCACGCCCGTACCGGCGCGAGCACCGCGCACCACCTCTGGCACCTGAAGACACCGACTCTTCAACGGCCCTGGCCGAAGTCGGCTGCGGGGAGGACCAGGCGGAACGTGCAGCCCGCGCCCGGGACGGTGTCGAGTTCGAGACGGCCGCCGTGGCCCTGGGCGATGGCCGCGGCGATGGCGAGGCCGAGGCCGCTCCCGCCGTGGCTGCGGGAACGGGCGGGGTCGGCCCGGTAGAAGCGCTCGAAGACGTGCTCGGCGTCGATGGGGGCGAGGCCCGGTCCTTCGTCCGCCACCTCGATCACGCTGACTGGGAGGCGCTCCGGGAGCGGCGGCGAGGCGGAGGTGCGTCCCGGCCGGTCGGTGCCGCCCGTTCCGGGTCCGGTCTCTGTCGTGCCCACCCGTACGTGGACCCGGGTGCCCGGCGGGGTGTGGATGCGGGCGTTGGACAGCAGGTTCTCCAGGATCTGCCCCAGTCGGCGCGGGTCGCCGACGGTCTCGGCCACGTCGAGTTCCTCGATGCCGCCCGGATCTGCCGGAGTGGGCAGCGGGCCCAGGTCGACGGGATGGGACTGACTGTGGACGGCGGCCGCGCTCACCGCGTCCGCCACGAGCGAGAGCAGGTCGACCCGTTCTTTGCGGTAGGAGGGTTCGCGGTCCAGGGTGGCGAGCAGTTGGAGGTCGTCGACGAGCAGGCTCATGCGCTCCGCGTTCTGCGCGATGAACCGGTTGGCCTCCCGCAGCTCACGCTCCGGGCGCCGCTCCGGACGCAGCGCGAGCTGGGCGTAGCCCTGGATGGCGGTGAGCGGAGTGCGCAGTTCGTGCCCGGCGTCCGCGACGAACCGGCGCAGCCGCGCCTCGGAGGCCTCTCGGGCCAGCAGGGCGGTCTGCAGTTTGTCGAGCATGGAGTTCAGCACCCGGCCGAGCCGTCCGATCTCGGTGCGCGCGTCGGTGTCCGGCAGCCGCAGGTCGAGCCGGCCCGCGGTGATGTCCTGGGCAGTTCGCTCCGTCCTGGTCAGTGGCAGCAGTCCCAGCCTGACCACCCACCGGCCCAGGGCGAGCAGGCCGGCGATCGTGACAGCGAGCAGCACGGCGTTCAGCCACAGCAGCTTCGAGGTGGCGCCGTCGACGGTGTCGAGCGGCAGGGCGACCACCGCGCTCATGCCGTCCGGGCCGGGATTGAGCAACACCCGCCAGCGGCCGTCACCGCTGATGGCGGACACGGTTTCGGGGTGCCCGTCCCGCAAGCCGAGGTCCTGCGCCTGATCGGTCAGCCGAGGCCCCGGCTTTGCCTCCGTGCCGAGGGAGTTGTTCAGGCGATGCCCGGAGGAGTCGTAGAAGTAGATGTGGAAATCCGACGGCAGTACGTCCAAACGCTCGGCCGGCGCGGGGAATGCGCCACGGAGGGCGTCGTTGAAGGCCGGGGTCGGGGGATGGAACTCCACCAGCTGCTGGTCCACGCGATCGAGCAGCCAGGAGCGGAGCACCACGTAGCCGATGGCCTGGGAGGTCAGAACCGCCGCCGTGGCGAGGACGGTGACGCCGAGGATCAGTCGTTGTCGCAGCGAGCCGGGCGGCCGGGGCAGGCGCGGGATCACTGCTCCGGCGTCCCCTCGCGGTCGCGGGGCAGCCGCAGGCAGTAGCCGACACCGCGCACGGTCTGGATGAGCGGCGGATCGAAGCAGTCGATCTTCTTGCGCAGGTAGCGGACGTACGTCTCGATGATCCGGACGTCCCCCGCGAAGTCGTAGCTCCAGACGTGGTCGAGGATCTGGACCTTGCTCACCACCTGGCCGGCGTTGGACAGGAGGTAGGCCAAGAGTTTGAACTCGGTCGGGGACAGGGCGATGTACTGTCCCGCGCGGTGCACCTCGTGAGCGCCCTCGTCGAGTTCCAGGTCGGCGTAGCGCAGGACACTCGGTGGTGGCAGTGCCGCGTCCACCGGTGCCGTGCGCCGCAGGATGGCCTCGATACGCAGCAACACCTCCTCGATGCTGAACGGTTTGGAGACGTAGTCGTCCCCGCCGACGCTCAGGCCCTGGATACGGTCGTCGGTGCCGGTGCGGGCGGTCAGGAACAGGATCGGACATTCGTCACCCGCCGCCCGCAGCCTGCGGGTCACCTCGAAGCCGTCCAGGTCGGGCAGCATCACGTCGAGCAGCACCAGGTGCGGTCGCAGGCGCTCGACCTCGACGAGGGCGGACTGTCCGGTGTCGGTGCTGCTCACCTCATATCCGGTCAGGCGGAGCGTCGCCTCCAGCAGGGTGCGGATGCTGGGCTCGTCCTCGACCACGAGAAGCCGATGTCGCGGACGAGTCGTTGCGGACTGCTCGGTCATGACGTGATGCTGGTCCGTTCTCCCGTGTAGTCCCCCGTTGTTCCGGCGTCGCCTACTTGGCGGCGCAGTCGTAGAGCACGTCGGCTCCTGCTCCGAAGCCCATCGCACTACCGCTGCTCGCCTTGGACGACGTGCCGCCGTACGCCGATGCCGGAACCTTGGTGCAGTTGTCGGCGATCCAGTCGGAACGCTGCTTGCTGTAGTTGCGGGACCCGGTCATGCCCGGCCTGCCGCCGCTGTTCGTGTCGGAGCCCAGGACGTAGCGTAGTTCCCCGCTCTTCGTCCACTCCTTCAACTGGTCCACCGACGGCGCGTTGTCGCTGCTGCTGAAACCGCCCATGCCGATGACGGTCTCGTCGGAGCCCAGGATGAAGGAGCTGGCCGCCATGGCACCGCCTTCGACGGCGAGCTTGATGCGGGCGTGAGGTGCGTGCTCTACGGCGTAGTCGAGGATCTTGCGCTGCTCGCTGGTGAGTTCCCCGCCGCCGAAGCCGCCGCGTCCGCTGGGGGCCTTCCCGGAACCGCCGCCGGGGAACGACGGCATGCCGCTGTCTCCCGAAGTCGAGCCTCCGGGCATGCCGTTCGCTCCCCCTGTGGGCATACCGGACGGCATGCCTGACGGCATTCCCGAAGGAACATCGCCGGAGGAGGGCTGACCGGACTGTCCCGAAGGGGCGTCACCACCAGGGAAGCCCGACGGCATCCCCGACGACGGAAGGTCGCCGTCGCTCCCGCTCTGCCGGGGCATCCGGCCGCCCCCGCCGAACGTCATCGGACCGGCCGTCGGGTTGGACCCGCCCATAGCGGATGTCGAGCCCGGTACGCTGACCGCCCACGCTCCCGGGGCCACCAGGACCGACGCGACGGCGGCACCCACGGCGACCGTCAGCAGCCGGCCGCGCCGCCGCGCGAGGAGCAGCAGGACGACCGCGGCGCAGCCGAGCAGCAGGACCGGCCACAGCAGCCAGCCGTTCCAGTCGGAGTCGCGGCGGATCAGTGCCACGGCCCAGACCGCGCTTACCACGACCGCGGCCACGCCCGCCAGGGGCGCCCAGCGCACGCCGGAACGGTGGACACGGACCAGGGTGGCGGTCAGTCCGCCGCACAGGGCGGCGATCGCCGGGGCGAGCTGGGTGGTGTAGTAGGGGTGGAAGATGCCCTTCTGTGTCGAGTACACGGCCGCGCAGACCACCAGCCAGGTCCCCCACAGCAGCCAGCCGGAGGCCGGCAGCAGGGCGTCGGCGGACAGCAGGCCGCGTCGGCGCATCACCACGCCGACCAGGGCGACGGCCAAGGCCAGTGCGCTGACCGGCAGCAGCCAGCTGATCTGGCCGCCCACCTGCGCGTTGAACAAACGGCCCAGGCCGGACTCACCACCGAACCCGCCGCCGAACCCGCCCATGCTCTGGGACATCCCGTCGCTCGAACCGAAGACCCGGCCCAGCCCGTTGTAGCCGACCACGAGATCCCAGGCCGAACCGTCCTTGCTGCCGCCGATGTAGGGGCGGTCGCCCGGCCACAGGGCGACCATGGCGACCCACCACAAGGAGGACGCCGCCAGGATGGCCCCCGCGCCCAGCAGACGCCGCACTCGCGGTATCCAGGGGCCGCTTCCTCCCACGAGCCAGGCGAGAGTGAACGCGGGAATGACCATCCAGGCGGCGAGCATTTTGGTGAGGAATCCGCACCCGATCAGGAAGCCGCTCGCACACAGCCACCAGGTCGCGGTCCTGCCCTCGGCCTGCAACGCGCGGGTGAGCGCGTACGCCGCGGACACCAGCAGCAGGACGAGCAGCGTGTCGGGGTTGTTGTCCCGGTTGATGGCCACGGTGATGGGCGTGAGAGTGAGCACCAGCGCGGCGACCAGCGCCGCCCCCTCCCCCGCCCAGCGCCGCACGGTGCGATGCAGGACGAGGACCGCGGCCACGCCCTCGATCATCTGCGGCAGCACCAGCGCCCAGCCGTGCAGCCCGAAGATCTTGCTGCTGATCACCTGCGGCCACAGCGCGGCCGGCGGTTTGTCGACCGTGACCACCCCGGCCGGGTCGTACGAGCCGAAGAGGAAGTTGGTCCAGCTTTTCCCCATCGACTTCACGGCCGCGGAGTAGTAGCTGTTGGCCCATCCCAGAGAGCCCAGTGACCAGCCGTACAGGACGGCCGCGAGCACGAGGATCGCTCCGAGTGCGGCCGGTGCCGCCCAGGCGGGCAGCGAGCGGACGAACGCAGGCGATTCGTCGGCTGTTGAGGCGGTCGGTACGGGCTTGAGGTGCGTGGGATTGCTCATGTCGGAAGTCGCTCTCGTCAACGGGTACGGCGGGGGGCGCTGGTAAAGACGGCCAGCCGCAGCACGGCGAAGCGCACGCAGGTGACCGCGACGGATGCCGTGGCTAGGACCGCGGTCTCCGCGGCTGTCGAGGCCCCGGGATCGAGCCACTTGAACCACAGCACCGCGCTGGAGGTGACCAGGTACCCCAGGACGAACAGGCCCCCGGCGCCCAGGTGCGCTCGCGCGGGCGGAGCAGTGGAGTACCGGAAGGTGAGGCGTCGGTTCGCCTCCGTGTTGAGGACGGTGAGGACGAACAGCGAAACCAGGTTGGCGACAGCCGGGCTCCACCAACCGCGCAGCAGCCAGTACAGCAGGGCCTGCCCGACGGTGGAGACGACACCGATCGCCAGGAAGCAGCCGACCTCCCAGGACAACGCGCCACGTCGGGTGGCGGGTGCGAGGACCGCGTCGGGGTGCTCGGCGGCCGGCGCGGGGCGAGACGGTACGTCGACCCGGGCGCCGCCGGATGCCTTGAACCGCGCCATCCGCCACAGCCCTCGCAGGTCGTCCGTGGCGGTGCCCACGATGTCCACGCGGGTATCGACGTCCTCGACCCAGTCGACGGGGACCTCGTGGACCCGCAGTCCGTTGTGCTCGGCGAGCAGCAGCAGCTCGGTGTCGAAGAACCACGCGTCGTCGCGGGTCACCTGCAGCAACGGCCGCAGCACCTCGGTGCGGGCCGCCTTGAATCCGCACTGGGCGTCGGTGAACCGGACGCCGTGCGTGAGCCGGATGATACCGTTGTAGCAGCGGGAGATGAACTCGCGGCGCGGTCCGCGCACCGTGCGCGACCCAGGTGCCAGCCGGGAACCGATGGCGAGGTCCGAGTGACCGCTGGCCAGGGGCGCGACCAGCGGCAGCAGCCCGTCGAGGCCGGTGGACAGGTCCACGTCCATGTACGCGACGATGTCCGCGTCGCTGGCGCCCCAGACGGTGCGCAGGGCGAGGCCGCGGCCCTTGCGGTCGAGGTGGACGACGCCGACGCCCGGCAGTTCGTCGGCGAGGCGACGGGCGGTGGCGAGGGTCTCGTCGGTGCTGGCGTTGTCGGCGACCGTGATCCGCCACGGAAAGGGGAAGTCCGCCGCCAGTCGGGCGTGGAGTGTGCGCAGGCAGCCGGGCAGGGCGCGTTCCTCGTTGTAGACCGGCACGACGATGTCGACCGTCGCGGTACCGGCCTGAGCGTGAAGGGACCGCTCGACTTGCTGGAACGGGGCCAAGCGCTCCGGGCGGGCGGTGGTCTCGGTGAGGTGGGGGGTGGGAGTCATGGCTTCCTCAGGCGTGAGGGGACGGCAGACTGCGGCTCTGAGGCCCTGGTCCGGGCCGCGGCCTCACAGTTGCCGCCCTGCCTGTGGAGGCGGGGAAAGAATGCTGGGAACTGACAGAGAGTCAGATCTATGGCCGAAAACGCTCCCACGGTTCACTGCGAACCCGACCGCACCACGGAGTTCCTGAGTTCCCCGACACCCTTGATCTCGGTGACCATGTCCACACCGGGGTACAGAAGGACCTCGGGTTCGCCAACGGTGCCGCATCCGGCCGGTCTGCCCATCGTGATCAGGTCTCCGGGCAGCAGCGTGATCGTGGTGCTGACATGGGCGATGACGGTGGCGGCGTCGAAGATCAGCTGTGAGGTGTTCGCCCTCTGGCGGACCCGCCCGTCGATGACACAGCTCATCGTCAGACCCCGGCCGCCCATCGGCACGTCGTCGGTGGTGACCAGGGCGGGGCCCACCAGGGTGACGTCGGTGGACAGGCCCGGCGCGGGGGCGCTTCCCGAGTCGCTGCGCGCGGCCACGCCGTTGACGACGGTGTACCCCGCGACATGGCGCAGCGCAGTCCGGGCGGTGACCCCACGGGTCCGGCACCCGATCACCAGGCCCAACTCCACGCCCCAGTCCACGTTCCGTCCCTCGGCCGGCAGGCAGATGGCGTCGCGGGCACCGGCGACGCCTTGGCCGCCTTGCCGCACGGAGAACACCGGAACGGTGGGGAAGGAGGTGCCCGTCTCCCGTACCCGTGCGGCATAGTTGGGTCCGAGACGAACGATCTTGCTCGGCCGGGTGATGAGGGGCGCGTAGGAGATGTCGTCCAGCCGGTGGCGTTCACCGCTTTCCTCAGCGGCTCGTTCCCGCCAGTTCTCGCCGGAGGCGATCAGCGCCCCGACGTCCGGGTAGGGCAGCACCACGCAGTGCTTCTTCTGCAGACGTGCGGCGGCTGTACGGCCTTGTCCCAGTCGTACGGTGCTGAGCTTCACCGGTGGCACTCCTTTTGTAGCGATGCGGTCCTATACGCAGGTGTGGGGAGCCGGGGCAGCCGTGGCTGCAGCGGCGGGCTGATACGGCAGGAGCAGACGGAAGGTGCAGCCTTCACCTGGCCTGGCCTCGAGTTCCAGACGGCCGCCGTTGGCCTCCGCGGCGCCGGCGGCGATCGCAAGCCCCAGGCCGGACCCCGCTGCCGCGGCCCGCTCGGCCGAATCGGCGCGGTAGAACCGCTCGAACACCCGCCGCGCGTGCGACTCGGCAAGGCCGGCCCCGTCATCGGCGACCTCGACGACACAGACCTGAGTGCCGGGTGTGAGCGGCGCGTTGGCGCTGGTACGGCCCGGTCCAGTCGTGCCCGGCCCGTGTGGGCGGACTCGGGAGGTGCCGACGCGCACCTGGATGTGTGTCCCGGTCGGAGTGTGGACGCACGCGTTGGTGAGCAGATTCGACAGGATCTGCGCCAGCTGATGCGGGTCGCCGACGGCGTCGACGACGTCCAGCTCGTTCACGCGGGCGTCGTCCTCGGGGTCAGCGAGAGTGCCAAGTCCTATGCTGCGCCCGGGGTGTCGCACGGCGACGGCAGCGATACCGTCGGCCACGAGAGAGAGGAGGTCGACTGGTTGCCACCGCGTCGCGGGTACCTCACCGAGCTTGGCCAGTTGGGACAGGCTCTCGATGAGACGGCTCATCCGGTCGGCGTTCCGCACGATCAGCTGCTGTGCCTCCTGGCGTCGTTCCAGGCTCATCTCCGGCTCCTGCAGCAGGAGTTCGGCGAAGCCCTGCAGAGACGTGAGGGGAGTTCGCAGTTCATGGCCGGCGTCCGCCAGGAAGTGGCGCAGCCGTTGCTCCGACGCCTCGGTGCGACGCAGCGCGGTGCGCAGCCGGTCGAGCATCGTGTTCAGGGCACGGCTGAGGTGGCCGACCTCGGTGACCGCATGCCGGTCCGAAACGCTCAGTTCCAACTCACCTTCGGCGATGCGCCTGGCAGTGCGCTCGACTCCGACCAGCGGCCGCAGTCCCAGCCGCACAACCAGGGTGCCGAAGAGGACTACCCCCGCTGCGACGGCCACCCCGATAGCGAGGCTGAACCACAGCATCCGGGAGGTCGCCTCGTCCACCTCCTTCAGAGGCAGCGCCACCACGACCCGGGTGCCGTCGGTGCCGGACCGGGCGATCACCCGCCAGGTGCTGCCACCGTCGGTCGCGGCGACCGTGGCGGGTCGGCCGTTCTCGAGGCCGAGTTCCGCCTCCGACTTCGGGAGTCGCGGCCCGGCACTCCCCCCGTCGCCGCTCAGCGACACGGCAATCCGGTGGCCGCCTCTGTCGTAGAAGTACACCCGGTAGTCCGAAGGGAGGCCGCCCGTCCTGCCGGGCGCCCCTGCCGCCGTCCGGCCGTCGGCCACGTCCTGATACAGCTGGGGCACCAGCTGGAAACGGGTCAGTCGCCCGTCGACCTGGTCCGTCAGCCAGGAGTGGAGCAGGGCGAGCGATGCCGCCTGACAGAGCAGAACCGCCGAGGTGGCCAGCAGCGTGACGCCGAGCACCAAGCGGGCTCGCAGCGAGCGCGGTTTCAGCCGGCGCAGCCACCGCCTCACAGCGCCGCCGCCCCCGGTCCGGGGCGCGCGGCCCGCAGGCAGTAGCCGACACCGCGGACCGTCTGGATGAGCTGGGGTTCGAACCGGTCTATCTTGCGCCGCAGGTTGCGTACGTAGGTGTCGACGATGCGGGCGTCACCGGCGAAGTCGTAGTGCCAGACCTCGGACAGGATCTCCTTCTTGCCCACTACCCGTTCCGGCTGCGCAAGCAGGCAGACCAGGAGCCGGAATTCGGTGGGCGACAGCTGGATGGGCAGACCGGCCCGGCGCACCTCGTGGGTCTGCTGGTCCAGCACCAGATCCGCGTACCGCAGCGGCGGCGTCCTGGTCCCTCCGCCCGGTGGCATGTCGCTGCGCCGCAGGATGGCACGGATGCGCAGCAGCACCTCCTGCACGTGGAACGGCTTGGTGACGTAGTCGTCGCCGCCGGAGCTGAGGCCGATGATGCGGTCCTCGACGTCCGTACGCGCCGTCAGGAACAGCACCGGCGTATAGACGCCCTCAGCCCGCAGATGACGCGTCACCGCGAAGCCGTCGATGTCCGGAAGGCCGACGTCCAGCACGATCAGGTCGGGTTGACCGCGGCCGGCCTCGAACATGGCGGTCTGGCCCGTGTCGGCGGTGCTCACGGAGTAGCCGGCGGCGTGCAGGGCGGAAGTGAGCAGGGTGCGGATGCTGGGGTCATCTTCGACGACAAGCACATTGTGCTGGGGTGGCGCGAGCGCCGAGGGCGCGACGGGCATGGACCTTCCTTTGCTCGTGAGGCGTTCGCGGTGTGCCGAAGGCCCGGACGGCGCCCCACGGGGGACTGCCGTCCGGGCGCCGGTGATCAGCCGGTCACCTCCTTGTTCTTGGCCAGCGCCGCGGTACGCTCGGTGACCGTCTTTCGCAGCTTCTCGACGGCGGAGTCCAGCTCCTTGCCGTCGGCACCGGCCTTCCCCGCCTGTTCGGCGATGGCGTTCAGCGCCTTCAGGGCGGTCCCGGAGCCGTAGAACTTCTCGTACAGCTCCTTGTACGCCTTCTTGTAGACGGGATCGAAGGTGTCCGAGTCCAGGAAGCGCTCCTTCAACGGGTGGCCCATCATGCCGGCGAACCCACCGCCTTCGCCCTCACCGCCCTGACCGCCTTGGCCGTTCTGACCGCCCGGTAGACCGGAAGGCATTCCGGACGGCATGCCTTCCGGCAGATTCTCGGGCATCCCCGAAGGCATTCCTTCGGGCATTCCTGACGGCATCCCGGAGGGCGTGTTCTGTGCGGCCTGGCCACCTGTGCCCTGGCGGCCCTGCCCAGTGGCATCTCCAGCGCCACCACCGAAGGCACCACCCATGCCCGTGTCGTCGTCCGGGCCCGAGGTCGCGTCACCGCTGAAGGTGAGGTTGTAGTCCCATCCCAGGACCGAGAACTTCTTGGTGTCCAGGTCGTACCACAGCAGGTAGTTCTTGCCGGGTCCGGCCATGTCGTCGAAGTTCAAGAGCAGGTTCTGCGCGGCGAGATACGTCGCCAGGGACTCGACGTCCACGTACTGGTCGAGTTCCTTCTCGAACTCCTCGTCCGACGCCTCGTTTGCCCATTTGATGAGCTTCATGACCGGCTCCAGGTCCTGACTACCCACCTTGTTGAGCTGCTCGAACGACTCCTCATAGTCGGTCGGGTCGTCGCCCTTGTACTCGAAACTGCCGCCCGCCCGCGCCTTGTAGAGCACGCCGTTGCCGTCAGCGATGGACTCCGCGTACTCCGTGTCCGGGCTCTCGACCATCAACCGGGTGGCGACCGGGCGGGTGTTGACCTTTACCGACGTGAAGGCGTATCGCTCGTTCTTCTGACCGGTGGTGTCCGTCAGGCTCAGCGCGAGGGCCTCGTTCACCGGAACCTGGCCGTTGCTTCCGGGGCGCAGCGAGATCTCCCGCTCGCCCTGATAGGCGCGGCCCTCGACGAACTCGTCGATCTTGATGAGCCAGGGCAGTTCCTCGGGCTTCTTCTCGGACAGGTTGTAGTTCGTCATCAGGCCCCCCATGCCGCCGGCCCCGCCGGGACCGCCGCCATTGGCCTGGCCGCGGTCCCGGCCCCCGGTGGCGCCGTCCTGCTGCGCCTCCGGGGCGCCCTGCTCGGCGCCTTCGGGCATGGTCCGGCCGCCACCGGGCCTGCCCTGGCCGCTTCCGCGCAGGGACGACAGTGTGGAGTTGCCCTTGAGACGGATCCCGACGTCCTTGAGGTACACCCCGTCGATGGTGAGGTCGGCCTCGATGTAGTCCTTGGTCCCGTCCTCGCGGAACTCCTTCATCATCTTGGTGAATTCGGTCTGGTCGTACTCCAGTTGAATGGAGTGGGAGACCGAGGTGTCGTACAGGTCGACCGTGCCCTCGACGTTCTGCGTGATGGCGTCCGCCTCCACGCGGGAGGAGGAGGTGACGTACGGCGAGACTCGGGCGTCGCCGAAGAAATAGACCATCACCACCAGTCCCGCGCAGACGGCGCCGATCGGCTTCCAGTGGTGCCGCAGCCGTACGGGGAGCCGGTCCCGCATCCGCCGCGGCCTGCGCACAGCGGCCGTGGGGGCCGCCTCGCTGCCGCCGGCCATCACAGGTCGGTCGAGTCGTAACCGGTCAGCACCGTCACCCGCTGGCCCGATGTCCGCTCCTGCAGTGCGGCCACCAGGTCGGCGGGCTCGGTGCCCTTCTTCATGCGCACCGTGTAGAACACCTCGGTCAGCGCGCCGCCGCGGATCGTCTCGGTGCTCACAAGCTCGAACTCGCTGGTGTACTTGATCAGTACGTCACCGATGGCGGGGCCGTAGTCTTCACCGGCCGGCACCTGGACCTTGACGACCTGCCGCTGCACGTTGAGGGCGAACCAGTTGAACTTGAACATGACGAGCATGACGGCGCAGATCACCACAGCGCCGACCGCAGCCAGCGTGTAGAAGCGGGCGCCGCAGGCCATGCCGATCGCCATGGCCAGGAAGACGAAGCCGACGTCTCGTGTCTCCTTGACCGCGTTCCGGAACCGGACGACGGACAACGCACCGACCAAGGAGAACGCCCGCGCCAGGTTGGACCCGACGACGAGCATGATCAGCGCGACGACCATGCCCACGATGACGAGGGTCTGGACGTAGGACTGGCTGTAGGAGACGTTGCGGTGCGTGTACCGGTACACGTAACCGATCAACGTACTCAGGACGAACGACAGCGCCATGGCCACGACGACATCGGCAACGCTGAACGTGCCGCTGAGTTCCTGCAGATCGAAGTTCACTGTGCTCCTGCTTTCAAGGGCGCCTGACGCGCCGACGGCTGCTCGGACAGCCTGTTCGTGGTGGGGGTGTGAGGCGATGGATGGTCGGCCTCGTGGACGTGGAAGACGGACCGGGGTGCGAGCCCGAACGCCTCGATGGACTGCACGTACTTGGAGACCCGGATCAGGCTGAGGTTGCGGCGGGCCGCCAGGTCCGTGATCCAGTACGGGGTGCGCTCGTTGACCTTGATCTCCATCACCGACAGGTGCGGCGGGATGGTGAAGCGGTTCTCCGGGTTCTCCGTGCCGAAGTGGAAGTCCCGGTCCCGGCCGCGGATGCGCCGGTCGAAGGTCACCCGCAGCCCGGTGTCCGCGGCCCGGCCGACCAGCGCCTCGCGCTGATAGCCGGTGATCGCTGTCGGCTGCAGATTCAGTCGTACGACGAGTTCGAGCACCTCCTGGATGAAGGCGCTTTCCCTGGCGGAGTGCTCCACCATCTCCCGGCCGTCGCACAACTGGCGGGCGACGCCGTACGGGAGGGTGATACGGCGCTTCTGTGTGACCCGGTTGACCCGCTGCTTGATCTCCACGCACACCGGGGACTCGTCGGTCACCCCGTCCAGGTTCCCGTAGTGGCGGATGCGCAGCTTGCGCCGGAACTTCAGGCCCTCGATCTTCTCCCAGTAGAACCGCAGCTGCGGTGTGTCGTAGTACAGGCTCCACACCCCGTACCCGCCGACCGGGCTGTTCAGATCGCGGTCCATCCGCTCGGCCAGCTCGTCCCGGATCTCGGTCGCCTCCTCGACCGGTACGAGGTACTTGAGCTCGAACCGGTTGAACGAGTGCAGCCTGCTGGCCACGTGCAACGGCTGTTCCTCTGCCGGGGGCTGCTCCTCCCCCCGGCTCTCGGATTTCCGCCACGTGGTCACCGGTAGTGCCACCATGCGCCTCCTTCGTCGTACGGCCCGATCGGGCGACGCAGGACACAAAACCGGTGGGATGTGAGAAGCAGCTGAGAATTGCGAGGTAATTCAAGGAGTACTCAAGATGACCAATGGGTGAACTGCGCGCGTTGACGCGGCGTCCTCACGGTCCGGGACAGCTCTAGTCGTTTTTGTGGTGGATGGTCGGGACCTGTCCCCGAGTGGTGGACACCTCTGAGCCCGGCCCCGCCAGGGGCCGGGTAGGAGGGATCTCTTATGGTGGTGAAGGTCTACTCGCCCGAGTTCAAGGCGGACGCTGTCGCGCTGTACCTGTCGGACCCAAGCCACACCTTCGAGGGCATCGGCAAGGATCTGGGGATCAGCCGGGAGACGCTGCGCAACTGGGTGCGGGCCGAGCGGGCCCGCCGCGGCGAGAGCGGTGCCACGAACACGTACACGAAGGACGTCCCGGTGAGCGAGGCCACGAGGCAGGAGCTGGAGGCCGAGATAGCGGCCCTGCGCGCGGAACTGAAGACTGTGCGCAAGGAGAACCAGAAACTGGCCACCGAACGGGACATCCTGCGCAAGGCGACCAAGTTTTTCGCCGCAGAGATGAACTGGTGAACCGCTGCCAGTTCATTGAGGACCACCACCGCGCCTGGGGCGTGAAGCGGTTGTGTCAGGTGCTGGAAGTCGCCCGCTCCAGCTTCTGCAAGTGGCGGGCCGGCCGCGAGGCCCGCGCCGCACGTGAGCAGGCCGATGCCGCTCTCGCCGAGCGGATCCGGGCGGTGCACGGCGAGTGGGACGGCACCTACGGCCGCCCCCGCATCACCGCCGAGCTGCGCGACGACGGCGAGCGCGTGAACCACAAGCGTGTCGGACGGGTGATGCGGAAGTTCGGTATCGCCGGGCTGCGACTGCGCAAGCGCCAGGTCACCACCGTGCCCGAACCGTCCGCCACCCTGGTGCCGGACCTGCTGGGGCGCGACTTCAGCGCGAGCGCGCCGAACACCAAGTACGTCGGCGACATCACCTACCTGCCGGTGGGTGACGGCGAGTTCCTGTATCTGGCGACCGTGATCGACTGCTTCTCGCGCCGTCTGGTGGGCTGGTCGATCGCCGACCACATGCGCACCGAACTGGTCGCCGACGCACTCAGGGCAGCCGCCGCCACCCGCGGCAGCCTTGTCGGCGCCGTCTTCCACAGCGATCACGGAGCCCAGTACACATCCCGTCAATTCGCCGATATCTGCGCCGAGTTGGGAGTGCGGCAGTCCATGGGCGCAGTCGGCACGAGCGCGGACAACGCACTCGCCGAATCGTTCAACGCGGCCCTCGAACGCGAGACCCTCCGTGGCGCCCGCCACTTCGACGGGGTCCGTGCCTGCCGCCTGGCGGTCTTCCGCTGGACCACGCGCTACAACACCCGCCGACGGCACTCGGCGAACGGACAGCAGGCGCCGATCGCCTACGAACAGAAGTCAGCTACCCTGACACTTGCCGCATAACGACACGAACAGGTGTCCACTCTACGGGGGCAAGGCCCGACCTCGTTGAGCGCCATCCCGAACTCCTCACCGGATTGCTGGCCGGGACCGGCCTCGAACTCGCCACACCCGTATCAAGCCCGTGGTCAAAGATCAGTACACGGCTGGGTTTGACGTGGCAGCCGGCGGATCGCTGACCGCAGGCACCTCGGGGGTGGAGACGCCGTAGGTGTAGGGCTTCAAGGTTGTCATCAGCAACAGGGCGATGACTGTGGCGCCCGCGGCGATCGAGATCGGGAGCGTGTAGCTTCCTGTCGCGTCGAATCCGATACCGATCAGCACGGAGCCGAGGCCCGCTGCCACTACGTTCAATCCCGCACTGACGCCGTAGATCTCGGCGGAGGTCCGCAGACCGAAGTAACGGGTGATCAGATACGGCAGGAGCATGGCGACGGTCGCCATCCCGGTACCCGTCAGGATGACGCCGAGGAGCTGAAGGACGAACGTGGTACCGGAGACCAGGAGCAGAGTCAGCCCGAGGATGGGTAGGAGGTAAAACGCGGTCGCGGTTCGGGGAGAGTGAGCACGGTCGGCGACGTACCCGCTCAGGAGCACACCGACCACGACGGACAGGGCCAGGATCGACGCCAGGGTCGTCGCGGTCCCCTCAGAGGTGCCGCGTCCCGTCATCCAGTTCACCAGCACCGTCTGCGCGCCGACCAGGGCTCCGGTCGCCAGAGCGTCGGCCACTGAGATGGTCCAGAAGGTCCGGGATCGGAAGGCCTGCTTGGCGGGGACTCCCGGCTCGGCCGCGTTGGCCGCCTTCTCCACCTCAACCCGTGCCACGTCCGCCGCGTCGACAGGCTTGGTCCGCACGAGGAAGAACGCGGCACTGCCGCCGCATACAAGAGCGGCCAGCGCGAACACTTCGTAGGCGGTGCGCCAGCCGTAGCCATTGATGAGCAAACGAGATATTTGCGCGACGATGGACTGCGCCAACTGCGGCGCGGCAGCGATCACCATGCCGAGGAAAAGCGCGCGGCTTGTGCTGTACCAGGACGCCACGACCCGCATAGCCACCACTGGGCCGGCGAAGGCCGCGCTTATACCTATGGCCACCGCGGACAGCCAATAGACGGCTCCGGTAGATTTCATCGTCGACAGCCCGAAGAGGCCCAGTGCAAAGAACGCGACCCCGACACACAGAGGAGTCTTCGCGCCGAACCGGTCAATGATGCGCCCGGCTACGGGGCTCATGACCGCCATCACAATCTGCGAAATCGCAAAAATGAGCGTAAAGCCCGCTGTGGCCCATCCCAGGGATTCGGATACGGGCTTGAGGAAGACCGAGAAGGACCCCGCGAATATCCCTCCCATACTGAAGGCCATGCAGATGAATATGCCAACCGTCGCGGCCATACGAGCGTTTCGTGACATGCCGCCTCCTGTCTTTGCGTCCCTACGTTCCGGTAGTCCGGTTCCCTTTGGCGTGCCGTCCCGATAACCAGCGGGCCGCACACACCGGCAGCTCCGGTGCCTGACTCATTCCTCCACGGAGCAGTCGCGCCTTGTCGGTTTCGTTCACGCGATGACGGCGTTCACTTCCGAATCATTCTTGGCATGCCGGTCAGGAAATGCCAAGTGCCCATATTTCGGGGTATCCAGAGGATTACAGGCAAGTTACCCGCTTGGGTGCCTGGAGGGTATGCCTCGGATCGCCGGCTAAACCAGACGGCGGATCTGGGTTCTCAGGAGCCGTTCGGGGTGCTGGCCTCGGAGCAGTCCAGGGAGGCTGTTGACGAGGTCGTCGTCGCGCACGGCAGGCAGCCCAGGCGGTGGAATTCCAGACTGCCTGCGCATGTGATGGTGTACTTCGCGCTCCCTCTGGGGTTGTGGTCCGGTGATGACTGCGAGCAGGTGATGGCCCGGCTCACGGACCGGTGGAGGCCCCGCGGCTGGGATGCCGGCCGACAGGCCCCAGCCTCGGGCGGGACCACGGAAGCCCGCCAGCGGCTGGGGTCCGGGGTGCTGGCGGATCTGTGCGAGCGGCTGGCGGAGCCAATCACGGAGATCCTCACCCCGGGGGCTGGGTCGGGACGTGGCGGCTGGTGGCCGTGGACAGCACCGTGGTCGACTTGCACGGCACCCCCGCCGACGACGCCTACTGCGGTCGGCCTGGTGGCACTGCCATGCCGGGGCCGTTCCCTCAGGCCAGGGTCGTGGCAGTGCCTGCGTCGGTTGATCTCGTGATTCCGAGGGCTGTCAACCTCGATTCGTCAGCGGCCTGACTGGTCCCGCTGATCCAGTGTCTTGCCCCGGTTTGTCCGACCAGCCACTGTAGCGGCCATCGCATGACGCTGCGGAGGCGTCGGGTTCCACGGGCCCGAGACGGGGGTTTCCTCTCCTTCCTGGTCTTCGTCGCGGTGGTGACCGGCCGTCAGGTGAGGGCTGGAAGCTGAGTGGCCCGCTGCCGGGCGGTGGTGAACGCTGCTGCCCAGGGCCAGCTCCGGTCGAGGTGCAGGGTGCGGCGTCGGACGTGGGCGATGAGCCGGGCGGGCAGGTGGTAGAGCTTCATACGGATCGTCTCCGGCTCCGCGGCGGCGAGTTCGGGTTCGTCGTGCAGGAGGAGGAGCCGGGTCCATACGTCGAGGTCGGCGGCGATCATGGCGGCCAGCACCCAGGTGGCATTCATCTGCCAGGACTCCTTGCAGCTGACAGCACCCTCGACAGTCCCATCGCTGCAGGTCAGCAGGGCCACACCGGCCGATCGTGTTCGACGAGGAAAAGGGTCTCGTGGCAGCGTTCCCGCTGTTCATTCAGAACGGCGACACGCCCCTCGCCGCTCATAGTCCCGCTCAGCCTCGGCGTCGGCAACGGCTGGGATGCGGGCTCAGGCCCCTGACGTCAGACCGGCAGGTCGCCGGACACCCTGCTCACGACGACGGCTTGGCGGCACCTGTCGAACACATCCCGTTTCATGGACTGCAGGCGTGCGGCTTCCTGGGCGTCGCCGTCCCGGATGGCCAAAACGACATCAAGGGTGGATCGTGCGGAGAGCTCCTCGCGTGTGGTCGTACGCCTTGACACCGTCCACGAGGATGGACAGCAATGCGTTCTGCGCGAGGCGCTGCTGTACCCGCTCGATCGGTACGACGTTCGAGATCGGCTCTGTCGTGCCGAGGTGCTGCGGAGCGCCGATCAGCTCGGCGTCGCCGACGCCGACCTTCCGTGCGGCGATCTCGGCCATCTCGATCCGCAGTCCACGGTCGGCGCCCTTGCATGGCTGGGAGTTCGACGCCAGGTGCACGGACAGCTGACGGCTGAGCGGGGCAGAACTCGGGCGCCGGGTCGTCAGCGACCAGGCTCCGCAGGGAGCGGTAGGCCGTGGACCGCGACGTGCCCGGTCGCCCGGCCACTTCGGCCTCGGAGACCACTGGCCGGTCGTCGGTGAGCATGCCGAGGATGTCCAGGGCCGGTCCGCGGTCGAGTTCCGCCCCCGGTAGCCCGATGATCGAACTACGCCCGCGATGCAGGATGTTCTATCTATTTTTCAGGATTCAGATAGTCGTAGATCTCTAGCGCGAGCCCGATCCGGAGCGGGTCCTTGGCCAGGTCGGTACCGAGGATGGCCTCGGCCTGCCGGACACGGTAGCCGACGGTGTTCGGGGCGACGTGCAGCACTTGGGCGGCGGCCGTGCGGCTGCGCTCGAATGCCAGGTAGAGCCGCAACGTCTCGCGTAGCTCCGCCGAGCGGTCGTCGTCCGTGGCCAGCGCACCGAGCTGGCGGTGGACAAACCAGCGGGCGTGTTCGGGGTTCGCCGTGAGCAGGGCGATCACCTCGAGTTCGTCATGGTCGGCGAGCCACGACGACCGTCGGGTGGAGGCTGCGGCGACGCGGCGGACCTCAAGAGCGCCGAGGTGGCTGCGGCGGAACCCGTCAATGCCAGCGTCGAGCGGGCCGAGGGCGGCTCGGATACCGTGCGGGGCGTCGACGGCGCCGCGCAGCCGCTCGGCGAGCCGCTGCTCCGGCGGCGCGGCCCAGCTCATCCACAGCCACAGCGAGGTCCCGCCGGGGCGCACCACCAGCGGTTGGCCGGCATCCGCGGCGTCGGCGAGGCGGCCCGCGAGCCGGTGGAGGGTGTGGGCGGAGTCGGTCCCCGCATCGTCCTCGGTCCAGAGCACGGCGGCCCGGTGGTGACGGGACAGGTCGAGGCCGAGCACCAGCTCCGGATCGCGCACCGAGATGGGGACACCCGCAATGATCTCTTCGATGACCTGACGCCTCGTTGCGGCAAGGCTGCCCAGCCACGCCTCCCGCTCCGCGGTGTACTCGGCGCTGAACCGCGCCGTGAATGCCTCCACGTAGGCGAAGGACAGCTCGGTCACCCGGCGCACCGTGCCAGCGAGCTCGTGCGGAGGCAGGGTCTGGTCGAGGAACTCGAGCAGTCGCTCGTAGTGGTGCACGTGCGAGATCCACATCGCGTGGAGCACCCGGTCCAGGGCGACGCCGCGGTGCACGCTGTCGCGGTTGCCGTCGAGCGCCAGCTGCGGAGTCGCGACCGCTTCGCCGGGGGTGTCGGCGTGCAGGGCGATGAGGATGGTGAGGATACAGGCCTCCGCGGGCCGTCGGACGGTGTCGATGGAGGTGGAACCGGCCATCTCCGGCACGAGCTCGACGACTCGCAGCTCCGCCTCCCTGGCCACCTGTGCGGCCCACCCGACCGGGCCCGGTCCGAGCACCTCCCGGGCGGCGGTCACCGTTGGCGCCGGGCAGCAGGGCGTCACCGGCGGTCCCGTGGGCCCGGCCCGAAGATCGAGCACCCATCGTGCGGCCACCGGCTCCTCCTCGAGCGGTTCCCGTTGTGGTTGCCACCACAAACACCGGGCGGTTCATTGTCGTCCGGGACCGAGTGCGTGCAGGGGCCCAGCCCCTTGACTCTATCCAACGAGACCGGGCCGAGCCGCGACCGGACGCCCGCCCTGCTTCGCCGCCCCTCGACGGGGTCCCCGACGCAGTGGAAGGAATGCAGGATGCAACAGATCAGATTTCCGCAGAACGAGTTCCAGAGCTTCGAGGCACCCATGCGCGCGGAAATCGACATCCGAGCACTGGAAGTAGTTCAGGGCAAGGTTCCGGAGCATCTCGACGGCGGCTTCTACCGACTGCTCGGCGATCGACAGTGGCCATCCTTCACCGAAAATGACATCGGCCTGCTCAACGAAGATGACATGGCCTCATGCCTGCGCATCTCGAACGGCCGCGTGGACTTCCGGACACGGTATTGCCGCTGGCTGACCGCCGGCGTGCGCGCCGAACTGGCGTTTTATCCGGACGCGCATCACACATTCATCGAGACACCCCACCCCGCGGCGGGCGCAGCGAATGCGCGGATCGATCGATTTCTCGTCCAGAGCCTGGAGTCTCGATGAGCGCCCCGGCCTCTCCGAGGGAAAGACGAAACGTACGTACTGACGAGTTGGCGGCCATCGGTTGCGGAATCTGCATCGGATTGGGCATCATCCCGCTGTTCATAGGAACCTTTCCGGTCTTCCTGAAGCCGGTGTCCGACGAATTCGGCTGGAGTTTGTCGCTCTATCTTCAGATGAGCCCTGCTCGGATGAGGTCGAGCGGCGCATCACGCTAGCTAGTCCTCTTGCAAGGTATCGAACTCGCGCATCAGGCGGCAGACATCATCATCCGGACCGCCGGCAGTTCCGCGGCACGAAAGGACAGCATGCTCGGTCGCTACTGGCGCAACATATGCGTGATGCGGGGCCATGTTGCGCATCAGGTGGACAGCGCCGCCATCAACTTCGGGCGCACGCACTTCGGGCTGCCCCCGGTAGGCATCGCCTGACGAGCGCAGGACTGCTGCCCCGGGGTGGCCGGGAGCTTCGCCGTGGTCGACTTTCACCCATCCTGGGCCATCCTCGACCTGACGCCGGGTCGATGTACCTGCTCGGCTTGTTCAAGGTCGTCGATGGTGAGCTGCGGATCATCGATGAGATACGCGAGATGATGCCGCTGGGATCGACGTCGGGCTGGTAGCCGGCGGCCATGTGACCGGCTTTCGCGGCTCCGGCGATCAGCTCGGCACGCGCCGGGATTTGGTTCCGCCGTCCAGTCGGCGGCACGTGGACGCGGCGAGGGCGTGCTCAATCCCGAGCGCAGTGGTGATCTCCGCGGCAGCGTCGCAGACCGATTCGGCCAGCCGCGGAAGCCGCTCGTCGGCCACTCGGGCAAAGACGGCGGCGACGCTGATGGCGGCGACGACGTCAGCGGCCTTGTTGTGCAGGCGAGCAGCGACGCCGAGGACGTCGCGGTCGAGCTCGCCGCGGCTGACGGCGTATCCCCGCTCTCGGGTGTCCCTCAGCGGCCTCATGATGTCGCGCTTGGCGGCCAGGGTTCGTTCGGTGAACGGCTCGCAGCGCGCGGCGTCGAGCTTCGCGCCCACCTCGGGCTCGGACAGCCAGGCGAGCAACACGTAGGCGGAGGCACCGGCGTTGATCGGCAGGATCTTGCCCCGTGGTAGGAGATCCGGACCAGTTTGACGCCGGCATCCTCTCGCTCGAAGCAGAAGACGGCGGCGCCCGCCAGGGGGGGTGACCAGGGCGGTTTCGCCGACGTCGGCGGCGAGGCGCGCTTCATCACCGGCCGGGCAAGCTCGGACAACGCCATGGCGCGGCGGGCGAGGCGGGCCAGCCCAAGGGTCCGGCGGCCTCAGCCGGTACTCACCCGCTTCGGTCTCCTCGACCAGCTGGAACCGGGTCAGGCTCTGCAGGTACCGGTACGCGGTCGTCCGCTGCACCGTCCTGTTCTCCTCGACGGCGGTCTTCAGCTACATGATGACCACCTACATGCTGAGTTACGGGACGGCCCAGCTGCACTACGAGCTCAGCACGCGGCTGCTGTCGTTCCTGGCGATCACACCGCTGTCCCTGATGGCGCTTTGCGGGTCGGCGGCGCTGGGGGGAACCTGTGGAGCCGCCGACGCACGGTGATCGCCGCGGGGGTGCGTCGAGATCGTCGCTGCCCTGCTGTTCTTTCCGCTGTTCGGGGCGGGTTCGGTCGCGCTGGTCGTGCTGGCTCTCGCTATGGCCAGCACCGCGAACTTCGTCCAGTGCGATCCGGCCTCTACGGTCCTGGACGCGCAGTTCCCGACGGCCGTCCGGTACCCGGGCGTTGCTCTGACCTACAACCTCGCCTACGTCACCGTTGGCCTGGCCCCCACTCGCCGCCACGTCGCTGTACGCCGCGACAGGGACGACGCTGTGGACAGGGGCCGGCATGGCACTGCTCGCCGTGCTGGCTGTCACAGCCATGATCTTCACGCCACCGGAGGCGGTGCTGGACCAACGCAAGAACCGACCATCGCCATCATCGGAGCGCCCGGCGGGCTTGGGACAACCCGCCGGCCGTGGGTGTGGCGATCGGTAGGCCCTCCAGCGCGGCAGTCAGCATGCACCACGCACCGCAGTACTCGACTTCAGGAAACAGACAGGCGGCCAGCAGCAGGTAGACCTCCACAGGAGAAGGCAAAGCGCGCAGCCGGGACTGGGGGGCTTCGTCGCGGCCAGCGCCTCGTCGACCATCTCGAACGGCAGGTGCTGGGTGAACTCACTGAGGTGGCCAGGGGCATCCCGGCCCCCAGCCACGGTGCAGGTGCGGGTGATGACAGACTGGGTACCCAACGGAGTTCTTGCTCACGATTGATCTCGGTCGGCACCGTTCTAGCCGGAACTCCGTTCCCTACTTCAAGGGGTTGACCCACCGCCTCACGCCTTGACCACACGGCCTTGCCACTGGTTCCCACAGACCGAGAAGGCCCATGCGCCGCTGGGCCATAGCCGAATTGAATGCGGCGACCGCCCCGGATACCGCGTCGGCCGCGAACGGATCGCGGCCGAGCAACGGGTCACCTCCGAGCATTGACACATGCCAGCTCCTGTCCAACCAGGCTGCGACAGGAGAGTCGACTGCCGTGCTCAAGATGTAGCATCGGGCGGCTCGCCACAACGGGTGGGATGGACTCCGGTGTTCCGACTTCTGGTTCATGGCGCACCGGCCATCTATGGACGTTCCCTACGTCGGCCGACCGCCACACCGGATTTGCTGACGACTTCGCTTTCTCGGGACGATTCGGCTCTGGTCGTCGGTTCGGTCATTGCACCACGCTCCACCTAATCGTCGCCTACCCGAGGAAGGTTCCACCAGTCGCGTCGATGACTTGTCCGGTGATCCAACTGGATTCACCACTCGCGACGAAGGCCACGATGTCGGCGATCTCCTCGGGCGTGCCGATACGTCCCAGCGCGGATTGCGCTGCTGCCTGCTTCACGAAACCGGGGTCGCCCGCCGACATTCTCAGAAACTCCTCGGTGCCCGTTGGCCCGGGGGCCACCGTGTTAACGGTGATCTGGCGCTGACCGAGATGCAGCGCCAGGGTCTTACTGAAGACCTCGAGCACACCTTTCGCCATGGCGTAGGCGATCACCCCGGGATTGACGACACGCGCGGTGCCGGACGAGATGTTGATGATGCGCCCGCCGTCGCGCAACCGCGCCAGCGCAGCCTGGGTGATGAAGAATGGCGCCTTCACATCCACAGTGAAGGCATCGTCGAACTGCGCTTCGGTAATGGTTTCGATGGTTCCGATAACCATCTGCCCGGCGTTGTTGACCAAGATGTCCAGGTCCTTGCCGGACTGCCGCCCCATCAACTCACCGTCGATAGCCTCGAACATGGGAACGACGGACTGAGCCGGCTTGCCGAGATCGGCCTGTACGATGCAGCCACTCCCGCCTTCCGCTTCTATCATGGCGAGTGTTTCTCGGGCGCCTTCTTCACTTTTCCCGTAGTGGATGACGACGAAGGCGCCATCGGCGGCGAGGCGACAGGCGATGGCGCGGCCGATACCCCGGCTGGCACCGGTGACGAGCGCAACTTTTCCGGCGAGGCGCGGCATGTCAGTTCGCCCCGAGAAGATGCGTCTCGCCCATCAGTTGACGCTTCCCGTACCAAAATCCGTGGCCCGTGCTGCGCACGCGCATCGGCAGGGCGACGGTCGCGATCGGCGGGCCGTCGATATTCTGCGCGTCGAGGATCAGGAACTCGCTGCGCATTTCCTCGTGTCGTCCGACGACAACGAGGACATAGCCTTCGCCTTCGGCAGCCCCGTCGTGCGCCGGAACGAACTGGGGCTCGCTGATCGAGCAGTTGTCGCCAGCATAGCGAATCCGGGTCGGCTTCTTTCCGGTGACATCCATGGTCGCGATCCACTGCCACCCGCCGCCGACCCGATCCTGACCGGGCACATCGAGAAGGTTCAGCGCACAGAAGCTGTAGGGCTGGGTCTCGAAACGGGTATCGATGCGCGGGAGTTCGCAGGGATACTGCAGCAGCTGACGCTCCGTGAAAGTGTCGCCCTCGCTACCCATGTCGATGACCCAGCGCTTCATGTACGGTTTCGTGTCTTCCGGGTCGAACGGCGAACCGTCGGCGTTGGGGAAGAACGGGAAGAAGCTGCGGACACTCAGCGTGTTGTCGGCGTAGATGTAGCGACCGTCGTCATAGGCGCCCACGGTGTGCCCGTGACACTGGTTGGGGCCGACGAACCAGCGAATCTGATCTGCGGTGCCCTTGCGCGGCAGTACACCAAGGTGCACCTGCTCGCCGGTGTCGTACTTGAACGCCGGCTCGCGCTTCTCCAGCCATTCGTATTCGTGACGCAGCGGCGTAATAGGGAACACCACGTAGTTTTCGGTCACCATGATGTCGTGCACCATGCAGGTGTATGGTGCTTCGAACCAGGTCTCGTGGATGATCTTCCCGGTCCGGTCCGCCTCGTAGTATGCGATATCTTTCGTGGCCGGGCCTTTCGCGCAGTAGCCGTAGAACACCAGTTCGCCGGTGCGCGGGTCGATCTTCGGATGGGCGGTGAAGGCTTCGGACGTGAAGTCTCCGCCGAAGGTGTACTCCCCGATCGTCTCCAGGGTGAAGGGATCCATCTCGACCGGCGGGCTGTCCTCCTTGAGGGCGAAGAACTTGCCGGCGTGCGAGAGCATGGTCACGTTGGCTGTTCCGCGGCGGACGCCTTGCACTGACGGGTCGTCGGTGAGCGGGTTGCGGTACGCGCCGAAAAGTGCCCGGCCGGCCTGCTCCTCGGCAACGAATCGCGGAGTTTTGACATACCGTGTCCGGAAGTCCACGCGGCCGTTCGAAATGCGCAGGCATGAGGCCATGCCATCTTCGTTCAGCAAGAAGATGTCGTTTTCGATGAAGGAAGGCCACTGTCGATCGCCGAGCAGTCGGTAGAAGCCGCCGTCGAGATGCTCCGGAACCTCGCCCTGAACTACTTCCAGTCCTCGGATGTCGACCTCCGCGCGCATGGGCGCCTCGAAGCTCTGGAACTCGTTCTGCGGAAATCTGATCTGCTGCATCCTGCATTCCTTCCACTGCGTCGGGAACCCCGTCGAGGGGCGGCGAAGCAGGGCGGGCGTCCGGTCGTCCGGTCGCGGCCCGGCCCGGTCTCGTTGGATAGAGTCAAGCGGCTGGGCCCCTGCACGCACTCGGTCCCGGACGACAATGAACCGCCCGGTGTTTGTGGTGGCAACCACAACGCGAACCGCTCGAGGAGGACCGGGTGACCGCCGCCCGGGCGGTGCTCGGACCGGGCCCGGTCGGGTGGGCCGCACAGGTGGCCACGGAGGCGGAGCTGCGACTCTGAATGCTCATCAAAACTGAATGCATCCGCGGCCGCACCTTCACCGCGAGGGCCGAAGCCAACATCGCGCTCTTCGAATACACCGACGGCTTCTGTGACTCCCGCCGCATCCAGGAACGGCTCGGATTCCTCAGCCCGATCGAGTTCGAGGAGAAACACTGCGCCGAGCAGGCGACGGCCGAACCAACGAATCTGAACACCCATCAACCCCTGCTGACCAGCTGATCAGCACCTCCCGCATGGCGGGGGGGGAGCCTCACTCAAGGGTCTGTCCAGCCAGAGCGCACTCGAGGACTTCCCCTGTGCGCCCCTGCCGGAGGGCACGAAGCGGTGGGAGACTCACTGGGCTGGGCTGTCACGGGGGGCTGCCCCGGGACGAGGGAGGCGCGGCGCGGCGATCGAGATTCTGACGCAGAGCACGAACTCATCTACAGGTACGACAAGCAGTTCGGGGACTGACCGCGGTGGGCTCAGGCGCTCGTCGACACGTGCGAGGACGATTTCGCTCGCTACCGGGCCATGTTCGGGGTCAGCATCAGCCTGACCGTCCCGTCTCACCGTCATCCGGCCCGCAGGCGGCCCCCCGGGGGCTGCCGCCTGCTCCATCTCCTCCTTGCCACCCGAGCCGACCACCGGGAGGCCCCGCACCACCTCGACCTTGCCCCCGAGCCTCTCGTTGATGCACGTGCCGAGTTCTCGGCCGACAGCCTCCCCGTACGCCTTGTAGTCGATGGCGTCGAAGGTGATGCCGGGCTGGGGGCCGTCGAATCCGTAATCCGCGGGCGAAGCGGTGGTCACCACGGGGATGCCCTTGGCCTGCGCGTCGCGCACGACCTGTCTGAACGAAGACGGCGAGATCGCGATGATGAACAGTGCGCCGGCCGAGCCGGAGGAGACCACCGCGCTCAGCTGCCTTGCCTGCTCCTGAGCGTCCGCGTTCGGGTCCTGGTTCACGGCCTTCCAGCCGTCGGGACGGGCCTCCGTTTTGAGTGCGGAAGCCATCGACTTCATCTGGGCGATCGAAAGCGACGGCGGCGAGAAGACGACTGTCTTGGGCGACTCGCTGCTGGGGCCGGTCGATGAACCACAAGCAGCCAGGAGCAGTCCCATTGCGCCCACGCCTGCGACGAGGCCGACGTGTGCGCGCCGCCACCCCCACCCGTTGTCCGGAGGACTGGTCGGCCGGCAGGTCCGTCTCCCCCGCCGCTCTCGACGCATGTGCGATGCTGCGCGGCCTTGTCCTGGAACGGATCGATGCTCTTGGCGATGTCCCTGAGTCGGTGCGGAAGGTGAGAGGGCAGATGAGCAAGAAGGCGAGGCAGGATGCCGGCGGTCAGTGCGACTCGATGCACGACGTCAGGAACTGATCGATACGCGCGTTGGCCTCACTCGCCGAGGGATGCGCGGTCTCGGTGAAAGCGTGGTCCGCTCCTGGGTAGAGCGCGAGTTCGCCACGGCCGCCGGCAGCGAGCCAGCGGCAGTACATGAACATCGAATCGTCGAGCATGGCATCGAGTGTGCCCACGGTGAACAGCGCCGGCGGCATCTCGCCGAGGTCGCCGTACAGCGGTGACAGGTCCGCGTCGCGACGTCGGGAGATGTCGGGAGCATAGGCATCGACGATTCTCGCGATACTCGCGGCCTTGAGCGTTCCTGTGCGTGCGCGCGTCTGGCTCGGTGTCATCGTCGAGTCGTAGACCCCGAAACTGAGTGCTGCCCCGCGGAAACGTTCCGCCAGGCCGCGGTTGCGCAGGCGCTGAAGGGTCGCCACGGCCAGCAACGCGCCCGCGGACTCGCCTGCGATGAGGAGGGTCTCGGCTCCGAATCCCTCCCCTGCGTGCTTCAGCAGCCATTGAGCGGCTTCTTCACAGTCGTCCCATGCGGCCGGGTACGGATTCTCGGGTGCCAGCCGGTATTCGACACTTACGCATGTCGCTCCGACCGCATCCGCCATCCTCTCCAGGAGGGCATCCTGGTGCGCCGCACCGCCGAGTATGAAGCCGCCGCCGTGGATGTGCAGCAGCACGGCCCGGGGACGAGCGCTCGGGACCACGTGCAGAGACAGGCGGTCGGCGATCTGGATGTCGAACGCACGAGGTGAGACCGGTGGCAGCGGCATGAAGCCGCCGCTGCGTGCTCGGTCGATGCCGACGTCCCAGATGTCTGGAGGATCGCCGAATTGCCGCGCCATGGCCGCGTTGTGGGCGGCCACATCCTCGGGAACGGCGCCAGGGCCGAAGGCGTCTGCTCGAAACTGCGGCATGTGTCCTCTTTCCATGGTGTCTTGCTCCCGGCTTCACAGGGTCGACGCGGGCGGGCGTCGTAGCACCTCGTTGCCAGGGGATCGCCGCGCGTCGGGGAGGATGGCTCAAGCGACTTGGCGCGCGGTGGGGGCGACTTGCGCGTAGGTGCCATTGTGGAATATGAGCGGCGAAGCGGAACTGCCGACCGTCATGGCGTCCACTTCGCCGAGTACCAAGTAGTGGTCGCCGGCCTCGGCGACGCTGTGGATCGAACACTCGATGTAGGCCACCGCGCCGTCCACCAGGGGCAGGCCGTGCTCGGAGAAGCGGTGCACGACATCCGCGAACTTGTCGGGTCCTCGCCCGGCGAATGTGCGGCACACATCCTCCTGGTTGTCGGCCAGGAGGTTGACGCAGAACCGACCGGTCTGGGCGATGCGCGGCCAACTCGTGGACTTCTTGTCCGGAAAGAAGCCGACCAGCGGTGGATCCAGGGACACCGAGGTGAAGGTGCCGACGGTCATCCCGACTGCTTTGCCTTCGCTGGTAGTTGTCGTGATCACGCAGACGGCCGTCGGGTAGTGACTCATGGCGGCTCGGAAGTCTGCCGGGTTCATCGTCATCGCTTCGTCCTCTCTGTCGGAGTCGGCTTGCGCGAGCCGAAGCGCGGGCTCGTCGTTTCCCGCCGATGTTCCTTTTGGGATCGCCTGACCGTGATACACCTCACTCCGGCTTGCCAAAACATACATAGATTTTCACGATGAGGCAATGCATGTCGCTTCGTGGTAGCGTCCAAGACATGGGCGATGAGGTACGACGCGGGGTCGGCGCAGGGGAAGGCGCGAGGGACAAGCGACCGAGGAGTGCGGACATGCGCACCCACTCCGTGGTGCCGGGCAATACGGCGCTCATCACCGGAGGTGCCAGCGGCATCGGCCTCGGCATTGCCGAAGCACTCCTCGACCGGAGGATGAATGTGGTCGTGGCCGATGTGCGGGACGACCACCTCGCTCATGCCCAGGACCACCTGCGCCGCCACGGAAGCCGGCTGATGCCGCGTCAGCTGGATGTCACCGACAGGCAGGCCTGGCTCGATGCCGTCGAGGCGACTGGCGACCGTTTCGGCGCCGTCGACGTCCTCTGCCTGAACGCCGGCATCGGTGTTCTGGGGACGATCCTGCGCAGCAGGCCGGCCGACTGGGAGTGGCTGATGGGAGTCAACCTGGAAGGGGTCACCAATGGATTGGAGACCGTGCTGCCCGTCATGCGCGCACGAGGCGCGGGCGGTCATGTCGTGGCGACCTCCTCCGCCGGCGGGCTCATGGTGGCGAGCGACGGCGGTGTCTACTCCTCGGCGAAGTTCGGCGTGATCGCGGTGATGGACTGCCTGCGCACGGAGTTGTCGGCGGAGGGCATCGGGGTGACGACGCTGTGCCCGTCCGCGGTGAATACGAACATTCACGACCATGAAACGATGCGTCCCGCGGCGTATCGCGACAGCGGCCTGCGGGGCGACGACATCGAGCGCGCGAGGGTGCAGCAGGCGGCTCGCGAGCTGCTGTCGAAAGGCGCCGACCCTCGCGACGTCGGCAAGCGAGTGCTCGATGCGATCGACGAAGACGCGCCGATGGTGTTCACCGACGGCGGCATCGCACCGGTCGTCACGATGCGACGCGATGCACTCATGCGGGCCGTCCGGCTCGCCACTCCTGCACGGAAGACCAGCCGACTCGAGAGGGTCGTTCTGGCTGAACCCGTGGGGGCGACGCGTGCGGGGCGCGCTCTAACGGCTCTCGGCTGCCAGGTGGACGTGCTCGACATGAAGATGGTCGACACAGTGATGGAGGAGCCGGAGCAGCTGGGCGACCCTTCGGATGTCGCGCCGCTGGTGCTTGCCATCGCTCCACAGAGCCCCGGGGGCTCACGTTCGGTCGACTGGACGGCGCAAGTGCATCAGGCCCTGCGGCGTTGTTTCACCATCATCCGAGGGCTCGCTCCCGGTCGTGTCGCATCCTCCGGCGGGGCAGGCGTCGCGGTCATTCTGCCGACGACCGCACTTTTTGCCGACAGTGCCAGATGCGCGGACTCGGTGCTTGGCCGCAGCCTGATCGGCCTCACCGAGGGGCTCCGGGCGGAACTCCTCGCGACGGGTTTGGCCGTGACACTCGTCCTCACTCACGAGGACGAGGAAGAAGCGGTTCTTGCGAAACGAATCCATGAGGCACTGCGTGACGGGCCGCTCTACGCCCTCCCCTCGTCGGCGACCGATGAGCGCATAACGAGCGTGTTCGATCCGTGGCTGGAGGCTCTCGCCCGGACCCGGTCGGACCTCGCGCTGCCCCCGCTCGGCCCGATGGGGGAGGTCTACCGCCTGGAGGCGGAAGGCACGAAGGCGCCGGATCAGTCCTCAAGCTCGGCGCCTCAGAACACAGAGTGACAACATCTTCTATTCTCACATGGTGACAAGTTACGATCAAAATGACACGGTCGGTCTGGGAGTGTGCTCGCGCAGGCCGATCAGAAGGAGCGAAGGATGCATGTAGGTATCGCGACCGGTTTTCAGCACCAGAGCGGGAACGAGGTCGATGACAGGCAGTTCCTCAAGGAAGACCTCGACATGGCGGTCGAGGCAGAGGGCCTTGGCTTCGAGTCCATCTGGGTGACGGAGCATCACTTCTCCAACTACTCCATCTCTCCCTCACCGTTGCAGTCGCTCGCGTATCTCGCGGGCAGTACCAAGCAAGTGAAGCTCGGAACGCAGGTCGTGGTGCTGCCGTGGAACGACCCGGTGCGCGTCGCCGAGCAGGCACTGTGGCTCGACAACGTCACGGAGGGGCGGCTGTTGCTCGGCTTCGGCCGTGGTCTCGGGAAGATGGAGTGCGACGGCCTGCGGGTCGACATCAACCAGACCCGTCAACTCTATCGAGAGCACGCCGAGCTGATCATCACCGCGCTCGAAACGGGTGTCATCGAAGGCGGCGAGCGCACGAAGCAGCCTCGCCGCGAGCTGCGTCCGCGGCCGTTCAGAAGTTTCGAGGGACGCATATTCGGATCGGCCGGCTCGCCGGAATCGGTTCGGACCGTTGCCGAGCTGGGTATCGGCGTCCTGATCATCAACCCGGAGCCACGCGCCAATCTCGGCGTCGACGTCGACACCTACCACCAGGTGTGGGGGGAGACGCACGGAGCGCGACGTTCGGCCCCCGCGCCGATGCTGTCCGGCACCATCTTCGTCGACGAGAGCAGCGACCGCGCCAAGGAGATGTCCATCAAGTACCACCGGATGAACTTCCGCGCCGCAGTGAAGAACTACGGCATGGCCGAGGAGAGCTTCGGGACGACCAAGGGCAACGAGTTCTACGCGAAGATGCGGATCTCGCCCGAGAAGATCGAGGAGATGGCCGAGAACACGGCAAAGGTGATGCCGGCGGGGAACCCGACCGAGGTGATCGAAGCGCTCGAGCGGATCAATGCGGACCTGAACCTGCAGGGATTCTTCCCGCACTTCCACTTCGGCGGCATGCCGCGCGAGGAGGCCAAGCGGAACATGCGTCTGTTCGCCGACAAGTGTCTGCCGGAGGTCAAGAGCTGGCCCTGCGAGGGCACTCTCGACGGCCTGTCTCGCGAGCTTCAAACTTCCTGATCGCTCGCGTGATGGGGGGCCGCCTGGAACGCGGTCACACCGTGGCTCGTCGTGTCGCCAGGTAGCGCTCGCGACAGCCGAGCGTCGCCCCGAACAGTCGTTGCCGGGCACGGTCACCTCCGCCAGCTCGTCGCGCGCATGAAGCCCAGCAGACGACCTCGCCGACGTTGCCCTACACAGCGATCGAGTCGCATCTCCCAATTGGCGGTCGAGTCGTCGCGGGGCTTCGGGCGGCCAAGCCTCTCCAGCCATCGGACGGCGCAGCCATGACAGCCATACCCAGAGCCCCTGGGTCCCGCTGATCTTACGAAGGACCAGTTCGAACCCGATCAAGAAAGTAGGGCACATCATGACCGCTCCGATGCGCGCGCAGCAGCGCACGGCACCATTCATTTCGATCGCGCCTCCGGAGCCCGATCTGTCCCCAGGGGCACTGATCCTGCGTGCCGAGGAGATGCTCGGTCATCTTCGCGACCGCCAGGCGGAGACGGAGGCGGCGGGAAACGTCCTGGCGGAGACCAACCGGGCCATGGTGGAGGCGGGCTTCTACCGTGTGATCCAGCCGCGTCTGTTCGGTGGCTACGGCTTCGACCTGCCGACCTTCGTCCGCCTTGTCACGGCGGTGGCGCGGGGCTGTCCGGAAACCGCCTGGGTGCTCTCCATCGTGTCGGGACACGTGCACCAGCTCGCTACTTTCCCCCTCGATGCCCAGCGGGAGGCGTACGGCGCCCTCGGCGATTTCCGAGCGCCGGAGGTGGCCGCCCCGCAGGGGACCGGTGTGGCGGTGCCGGGAGGCTTTCGAGTGAGCGGTGCGTGGGACTACGCATCTGGGTGCGCTCACGCCACACACATCCTGCTGACATTCCAGGTCGACGACCCTCGGCCGGGTGACTCGCCCTTGCGGATGGGGCTGTTCGAACGCGCCGACTACGAGATCGTGCGGAACTGGGACGTGATCGGTATGCAGGGCACCGGGTCCCACCGCGTCGTGCTGAACGAGGTCTTCGTGCCGGCGCACCGGACCAAGCCGTACCCGCAGACAGCGGCGATGCCCCCTGCCGAGGCCTACCGCGACAGTTCGCTCTTCTACGGCCCCGCTCGGCCCTTCGTCATCACCGAGTCCGTCGCCGTGATCGTCGGTGCCGCAGAGGGCGCACTCGATGTCTACGAGGAGACCTTCAGGGCGCGGAAGGCGACCGGCCCGGCCGGGGCCTCGCGTGTCGATCTGGCCGAGTACCAATTCAACTTCGGACGTTGCCGCGCCCTGGTCGATACGGCGCGAGCCGCGCTTCTACAAACCGCGGCCGACTACATGGAGATCGCGGAACGAACGTTCACGACAGGCGAACCATGTTCGGAAGACGACAGCCGGCGCCTGGCGATGGTCATGCTGCAAAGCGTCCATCTCGCGCACGAGGCAGTCGACATCATGTTCCGGACAGTGGGCTCTTCGGCCGCGAGGAAGGATGCGTTGCTGGGTCGGTACTGGCGCAATGTCGGCGTGCTGCGCGGCCATCTCGCGCATCAGTCCGACAGCGCTGCGATCAACTATGGTCGCGTTCATTTCGGTCACTCCCCTGTAGGTATATCGTGATGGACTCAAGTGATCTGGCCGGCCTTCTCGCCGACTATCTGTCCGCGCTGTCCAGTGGCGCACCTGAGACGCTCGGATTCCATACTGACTTCCGCAGCACCGAGAACGGTGCACTCGTGGAGATCGGCCACGGGCTGTGGCGTCGGGCGCCGCAATTCGGAGGGATCATCAGCTTCGCCGATCCGCTCACCGGCCAGGCGGTCTGCATGGGCGTGGTCACATTCGAAGGCGGCCAGCCCCAGCCTTTCGCGCAACGTATTCAGGTGCGTGGACAGCTGATCCTCGAAGCCGAAGCGATCGTCAGTTCCGATTCCCAAGGGCATTTCGCCGACGCTGCCCGCCTTCTGAAGCCCGACATCATTTATTCAGCAGTAGTTCCGGCCGACCGCCGCGTCGATCGAGAGGGACTGCGCGCAGCGGCCAATTCATACTGGGAGGGATTGGAGCAGAGCGACGGGACGATTCCGCGCTTCAACTACCGGTGCGACAAGTTCGACAACGGCGCCAAGACGACGAATACATTGCGTACGCTTCTGTCGCCCGACGCCAAGGTTCACACTTGTGCGTCCGCGCTCAACGACACCCGTGCGGCGCGCCCGCACGCACGTGAGCGCCGATTTCCGGTGCTCGACACAGAGTTGGGCGTGGCGGCGAGCTTTGTGGTGGTCGACTTTCACCCCATCCCGGACCACCCGCGGCCTGACGCTGGAGCCATGTACATGCTGGGAGTCTTCAAGGTGGTGGATGGTGAGATTCGGATCATCGACGAGATCCGGGAGATCCTTCCGTTGAAGGCCTCCTCGGGTTGGTAGCGGCAGGATGGAGAGAGTGGCAGTGGCTGACGAAACGCATCGAAGCGGGACAAGCTCGGACCGGATGCTGTCAGTGATGGACTTGTTCACCCCTGAGCGGCCGGAGTGGACGGTAGAGCAAGCGTGCGTCGCGATGGGCCAGTCCGAGAGCACCGTCTACAGGTATTTTCGGAGCCTGGTGGCGGTTGGACTGATCTTCAGCATCAGGCCGGGTCGCTACCTGCTCGGGCCGGGCATCATCCACTACGAACGGCAACTGCGCCTCTCCGACCCACTGATCCGCGCCGCGGAGCCTGCCGTTGTGAGTATGGCAGCCGAGTACGCTGAACCGGGCCTGATCTTTTTGAGTCGCATCTATCGCGATTCCGTCATGACGACGCACGAGCACAGGATCGGCGCCGAGCCGTTCCCGGAAGGCGCGTTCGCCAGGGGGCGTCTGGCCCCGCTGTTCCGGGGAGCTCCCGGGCTGGCCCTCCTCTCCTTCCTTGAGGTGCGGACCGTTCGGTCGATCTACCAGCGGGTCGACTCAGGTGATGCCGACTGGCTTGTCTTCAAGCGGCGCATGCGGGCGGTTCGCGGGCTCGGCTACGCCGTCGGTGTGGATGATCCCGACCCGGGCGTCCTCCACGTTTCGATTCCGCTGAAGCAGGACGGGCACGGCATCGCCGGCAGCCTGACTGTTGCCCTCGCCAGCGGACCCGATAACGCGGCAGCCATCGAGAAGTCGGCTGCGCTGCTCGTGGTCGCAGCAGAAGAGATCGCGTTGCAGGCGCGCATGGCGGCACCGGAATGATCCGGCTCCGGCCAGGCAGCCGCCGTTCATGCAGAGCGGCGAGGGGCCGCGCGATCTGTGGCAACTGGCGTACGCCTGTTTGTGAGCTGCTCCCTTCGACGGCCTTTGCTGCGTAGGCGAGTTGAGAGGACAAGTCATGAAAAACGTCTACACGATCGACTCGGAGGCAGTACCCCGCTTCGTCGACGACAGCGGGACCGAAGTGGCGTGTGCGCGGACGCCGGGCCACGAGAGCGATGAAGCGCGGAGCCGGTTGAAGTCGCTCGCCGACCGATACTTTGACGCCCTGCTCCGTCACTCGCCCGCAGAACTGCCCCTCGATCCGCAGGTGCGCATGACCGAGAACACCATCGCCATTCCGATGGGTGAAGGGGTCTTGTGGCGGGCGCTGACCAAAGCGCCGGAAGGCTTCCGCGTCGACGTCGTTGACGCGGTCTCCGAGCAGATCGTCGTCGGCGGGTTGCTGGAGGTTCGCGGACGCCCGTATCTCGCCGGCATACGCCTCAGGGTGCTGAAGGGACGGATCATCGAAGTTGAGCATCTCCTCACCGACATGATCCAGCCGGCGGCGTGGGCGAATCTTGAACGACCCCGTGATGCGCTTGTGCAGGATGTGCCGCTCGAGCAGCGCAATGATCGCGTCGAATTGCAGTTGATCGCCGACTCCTATTTCGACGCACTGACGAGCGAGGACAGCCGCCGCGCGCCCTTCACGGCCGACTGTGTGCGACATGAGACGGGTCTGCGGACCACCGGCAACTCGACGCCGCCTCAACTGCTGCTTCCGCAGAACACGCCCGAAGACGAGCGGGAGCGGATGCAGATCCTCATGGACGGCATGAGCGTGCGCAGTGCTGCCGAACAGATCGATTCGGGCCTATTCGCCGATCTGTGGAAGGTGTGGCCGCGGCGGCCGATCGTGATCGACGAGGTCAAGGGACTCGTAGCGGCGTTTCCGCTGTTCATACAGAACGGCGACGTCCGGTCCGCCCCGCTCACGGGTTATCCGGGCGTTGACCGGCTGACGAACCCGTTGCCGTTCAGCACGCAGTGGCTGGAGATATTCAAGATCCACTCGGGTCGGATTCACGAGATCGAAGCGCCGGTGTTCATCCCGCTCAACTTCGGCGCCGGTAACGGCTGGGACTCAGGCTCCGGTCTATGAACCGTCGCCGACGGCACGAGGTGGTGTGGATGTCCCACCGCTTCTGACGGGCGCATCAACTGGCCGGCGCCTTCGCTGGCGGCAGTGGCTGAATCGACCATGACACATCCAGGCATGCATGGCCGACTGGATCCTCAGGATCGCTCCCGAGACGGAAGCGCTCCGCCGTTCGGCGTCGCCGCGGGGGCGACCGGCCGAGCCGGGTGCGACGGCTACCGAGTGAGGGATCGGCGCGGCTGAAGCCGTCCATGGCCAGCTCCCCGAAGCCTATGAGGAACGCGCCCCCTGCATAGGAGTACCTGCGGGCGTGGCACCAGATGCGATCAATCGAACAAGGGAAGTGAGGAAGACATCATGGCACTGCTCGACACCACGGAATGGACCGAGAGGATCTTCTCCGGAGGCTGGATCAAGGGTTCGGGTGATTCGTACGACTCCTGTGAGCCCGCCACGGGGGATACGTTGGGCCGGGTGGGCGCGGCGACGCCGGACGACCTCGCGCGAGCAGTGGAGCGGGCGACGCAGGCTCAGCGGAGTTGGGCGGCGCTGCCGTACATCGAGAGGGCGCAGGTGCTGCGGCGCGCGGCCCGAGCCTTCGAGGAGAACCAGGCGGAGATCGCGGACTGGATTGTGCGGGAGTCGGGAGCACTGCGGCCCTTCGCGGAGTTCCAGGCTTCGAACGGTGGAGCCGAGGAGTGCTACGAGGCAGCCGCCCTGGCTGCGGCGCCGTACGGCGAAGTCCTCCGTTCCATCGACGAGCGATTGTCCTTCTCGCGCCGCTTCCCGGTCGGCGTTGTCGGCGTCATCGCCCCGTTCAACGCTCCCATGGTGCTCGCCATGCGTGCCGTGGCGCCGGCGTTGACCCTGGGAAACGCGGTTGTGCTGAAGCCGGACCCGCGCACGGCGATCTGTGGTGGCGTGGCGATCGCTCGTGTCTTCGAGGAAGCGGGCCTGCCTGACGGACTCCTGCATGTGCTGCCCGGTGGCGCCGATGTGGGCGCAGCGCTGGTGGATCACCCGCAGGTACCGGTCATCGCTTTCACGGGGTCCACCCGCGCCGGCAAGGCCATCGCCACTGCGGCGGCGAAGCGGCTCAAGCGGACGCACCTGGAGCTCGGAGGCAACTCTGCGTTGATCGTTCTCGACGACGTCGACCTGGAAAGGGCCGCGTCCGCCGGCGCGTTCGGCTCCTTCCACCACGCCGGCCAGATCTGTATGGCCTCCAGCCGACACCTGGTTCACGCCGGGGTCGCCGACGAGTACGTCGAGCTCCTTGCACAGCGTGCGCAGGCCGCGATTGTGGGCGACCCGGCCGGCGGCGACGTCGCTGTGGGACCGATGATCGACCAGCGACAGCTTGAGGCGGCGCATGCCGTCGTCACGGACTCTGTCGCGGTGGGCGCGCGGCTCGTGACCGGAGGGACCTACGAGGGGCTGATGTACCGGCCCACCGTCCTGGCAGACGTGCCGCTCACGGCCCGCGCCTACGCGGAGGAGATATTCGGCCCGGTCGCTCCCGTGGTGCGGTTCCACAACTTGGACGAGGCTGCCAAGCTCGCCACCGATACGGAGTACGGGCTGTCCTTGGGCATCCTCACTCGGGACGTCGCCAAGGGCCTGGCGCTCGCGGAGCGCATCCCCACGGGGCTCGTGCACATCAACGACCAGACCGTCAACGACGAGGCGACGGTTCCGTTCGGCGGCCGTGGCGACTCCGGCAACGGATCCCGGCACGGTGGCGCCGCCGCGAACTTGGAGGCGTTCACGGAACAGCAGTGGGTCACGGTCCGCGGTGACATCCCCAGCTATCCGTTCTGACGCAGCCGCCACTGAGTCGGCGCGCCGGCTCGATGAGGTGCAAGGGACATCCTGCGCTCGCGGTGTCCGTCCAGTAGGGACTGCCGCGGGCTCGGCCGGAAGGCCGCTGCTTCCTACTCGTGCGGCCATGGTCTTGTGCCTTGATAGAAAGTGTGTGCCGCGTAGGGGCCCCATACGTGATGTCCCGGCCAGTTGATTTCAACAGGTCGCTGACCTGCGAGATCCCGCCGCGGTGGCTGACTGCGGCGGCTGGTTCCCTGCGCGCAGAGGTAAGGGTTCCGAAACCATGCCACCGTACGTTGACCCCTGAGCCCGACCCGCGTGCTGTGATGCCCCGGCCAGTTGTGCGATCGTGCGCGGGTCCGCAGATGGGTGCAGACCACTGGGGTGGAGCCCGGCGGGAGCACGCCGAGCAGCCCGTCCCCCATCCGGTGTCAATGAGATCAAGAGTTGGCGCTGCGTCCAACGCCATGGCGACAAGAAGGACGACATGAGAAATCTGACGAACAAAGTGGCGTTTGTGACCGGTGGTGCGAGCGGGATTGGTTTGGGGATCGTTCAGGCCCTCCTCGCTCATGGCGTCCGCGTCGCCGTAGCGGATTTGCGCCCCGATCACCTCGATGAGGCTCGCTCTGTCCTCGGCGACGGACCGTCCACCGAATTCTTGGAGGTTGACGTCATCGATCGCACGGCGATGGCCGACGCCGCGGATCGGGTCGTCCAGCGCTTCGGCGCCGTACACATCCTCGTCAACAATGCCGGCGTCGGCACCGCACCCACCGTTGAGGCGATGCGCTACGAGGACTGGGACTGGGTGCTCGGGGTGAACCTGGGCGGTGTGGTCAACGGCATCATGAGCTTTCTGCCGCACATGCTGCGCCAGAAGGAGGGCGGGCATATCGTTTCGACATCCTCGATGGCGGGCCTGCTTCCCTCGGTGGACAATTTTATCTACGCCGCGTCCAAATACGCGGTCCGCGGGTTGGGGGACTCGTTGCGCCTCTCGCTCGCGCCCCACGGCATCGGGGTGTCGACGCTCTATCCGGGGCTGACCCGCTCCCGCATGCTGCTGGCCGAGCAGAACCGCCAGGCGCGGTTCCGCACCAGAAAGACGGAGAACCAGCCCGTCGACGCCGGGGATGCCGGGATGGACCCGCGGGAGATGGGCGAGATGGTCGTAGACGCCATCCTCAGGAACAAGGGCCATATTTTGAGCCACAGCGAGTTTCGCGAAGAGGTGGCTGATAATTGCGAAGAACTGCTGGCCGCCTTTCCTGTCGGGCAGGAGATCGGCAGCGATCGCCTCGAATTCCAGGCCATGATGCGCGAACGCACGAATTCCGCCAGAGCCGCGATCGACCGGATGAACGGCCCCGACAGCTCGGACATGGCGGAACGAGGCGCCTCCGCTGACGCGGTCGACTGACCTCCCAGCCACGCGACAACCCGATCTCCCGCATCGCGTAACGGCCCTGATAGCCACTGGCCGAGGGGTGCGCGGCCCTTCCACGCGACTATCACAGGCTCCACCAGAGCCTACTGCTCGTCGCTCACGTCGGTCTTGTAGGGCTTGCGCTCGCTCACAGGAACCAGCCCAACATGCCCATCGCCGCCGACCCGCCGGGATGCCGCACCACACGCGGCGCACAGCAAACGTCGACCAGCCGCTGACGCTCACCGGTGTCAGCACCGGACCGCTCCCGCCAGTCGTCGCCGGACGCTATCAGCGCCCGACGTCCGGGGAGGGCAGCAGTACGCAGTGCGTCTTCTGAAGGCGCGCGGCGGCCGTGGTATTTCGTCCAGTCGTTCGGTGCTGAGCTTCACCGGTGGAACTGCTTCGGTCTCGACAGGTGCTCGCCCCCATGAGTACGGCAACGAACCCTTTCGGCGGCAGCAGACGAACGGTGCAGCCCCGGCCGGGCCGGGTGTCGAGCTCCAGCCGACCGCCGTTGGCCTCCGCGGCGCCAGCGGCGATCGCCAATCCCAAGCCGGAACTTCCACTGGCTTGTCCGCGGACGCGACGCGGTAGAAGCGCTCGAACACCCGACGCGCGCGTCCGACTCCGGGAGTCCAGCGCCGCCATCGACCACTTCCACCGCGCTGACACAAGTGCCGCGCGCCAGCGAAGGGCCTGAGATGACCGAAATCGCCCGCCTCACCGGCGAGTTCGGTCATCGGCTGACCACAGCGGTAGGCAACGACTCCAAGCTCACCGCCGCCGTCAACGCCGCACTCGCTCTTCCCCACCACAACGGCCGCACCGAAGGTGTCAACACGCGAACCAAACGGCCGTCGCCGTCGCCCTGCTGGCCCGCAAGCTGCACCGCCCGCTGCGCTGGACCGTGCGCCCACGGACGCGAGCTTCGAGGAAACCGTCGTCACGCTCGCCGAAGCACTCTGGCGTACCGTGCTCGAACAGCCGGCCTCGCACCAGCTACTCACCGAGCTGAGCATGTTCGCCCTGCGTACGCCACACCTGAAGGAAGCTCTTCAGAACCACTACGGCGAGGTCCTCGCGGTGACGACGAAGCTGGTCGAGCAGGCCGCCGAACGCACCGGTCACCGGCTCGGCCAGCCCGCCGAGACGATCGCGAGGTTCTTCCTGGCCGGCTTCGACGGACTGACGATGCAGCACCTCTCCCTGCCGGACGAAGAAGCCGAGAGCGCCTGCCTGCGGTCCTTGGTCGCGGCCGTACTGGCCATGGCCTGAGGTCACCCGGCCTTCCGGACGAGGACACCCACGCCATCGCAGTCCGTTGACGCCCGGAACCGAGGACCGGATCCGAAGCGACGCCGCTACCTGTCGTCGCCTTGAGCTGCGATGGCACGGTCCAGAACGTCGTGTTCGGCCCAGCTTCCGTGGAAGCCGAACGGCACCCGGCTGGGAAGCTTGACCCGGGCCAGCGGGGTGCGGCGCAGGTCGGCCGCGTCATGGACGAGAAGTTCGCTCAGGTCGGTGGAGCGATTCCACCACAGCGAGAGCAGGTAGCCGTCGTCCTCGCCACGGGCGTTCTCGCGGGCCACGAAGACCGGTTCGCTCGGGCTGGTCAGGCCGTCGGGTCCGTCAACGACGGTGGTGCGGTCGAGAAGGTAGTCGTGACGGGCGAGGCCGTCGGACATGGTGTCGTCGGCCAGGCTGCGCGTGGTGACGAAGTAGCCGTAGCGGTGCGGCCGACCCGTGTAGGCGTCGTTGATCTTGGGGAACTCGCCGAAGACGCCGCTGATCATCTCCTCCGTGGCCCGTCCGGTCGCCAGGTCGACGCGCCAGCGGTAGGGCAGGGCCGGCGGGAACCACTCGTGGGAGCCCAGGGGCGTGGAGAGACGGTCGACCGGGCTGCCGAGGCGGCTGATCCGGTGCCCGTCGACGATCAGCTCACCGTCCTGCTCGTAGGCATTGTAGAAGTGGGTGTTGGCCCAGTGGCCGCCGAGCTCGTGCCAGGTGATCTCATGGGTGTGGCGGTTCATCAGGACGATCTGGACGCCGTGATCAAGGGAGTTCTCGTCCCAGACGACGCCGGGCCTGCTCTGGGCCACCAGGTCGAGGCGGAACTGGGCGGGCGTGACAAAGAAGATCGCGTACGTGTCGCTCACCGCGAAGTCGTGCATGAGGACCGGCACGCCGATGTCGAAGGAATGCGAGTCCTTGATCTCGGCCGTCTTCACGTCGGCGCGGTACCAGGTGATGGTGGGTCCGACCGCGGCGAAGAACAGCATGTCGCCGGTGTCCGGGTCGGTCTTGTAGTGGCCGGTGCACAGGACGTCGACGCCGCCGTGGAAGTCGTACGTGCCGAGGGTGCGCAGCGTCTCGGGGTCCAGCGCGTGCGGCAGTCCGCCGTCGAAGTAGACAAGCAGGTGGTCGTCGAAGAGGCCGGCGTTGATGTTGGCGACGTTCTTGGCGCGCGGGGCGCCCTTGGGCAGTCGGCCCTGGGTGCCGCCGTTGACGAAGCCGCTGTAGATCGCCTCGCCGGCCTCCACCTCGACCTTCATCGAGTCGGTCTGGACCCAGCGGGTGCGGTAGGCGGCCTTGCCTTCGCGGAGATAGACACCGCATACCATGCCGTCGCCCTCCCACCAGTGGTAGCGGTCGGTGTTGCGGGGCTGGAAGCGGGGATTGGAGGAGACGCGGAACAGCGCGCCCGCGAGGTCGGACGGTATCTCGCCGTCCACCTCCAGGTCGTACGCCTCGTTCTCCTCCGTCCAGGGCGCGAAGGGGCCGTTGAGGAACCTGTTGCCGGTGTGCCAGTCGGCTCCGGCGCCGACGGGGCTCTCTCCGGTACCGCGGGGAACGACGGTCATGGGGTTCGCGGGCATGGGGCTCTCCGTGCGGGTTGGTGTGTCGGGGCGGTCAGAACGGGTAGCGCGGGAGTTCGCCGCGTACGGTGACCCACTGCTGTTCAGTGAAGGCCTCGAGGTTGGCGACGGAGCCACCGTGACGGGCGCCGGTGCCGGAGTCGCCGACGCCGCCGAAGGGGATGTTCGGTTCGTCGTTGACCGTCTGGTCGTTGATGTGGACCAGTCCGGTGGGCACGCGGTCCGCCAGGGCGAGGCCCTTCGCGACGTCCCGGGTGAGGATACCGAGGGACAGTCCGTACTCGGTGCCGGCGGCGAGCCCGGCCGCCTCGTCCAGGTCCCGGAAGGGGACGACGGGCGCGACGGGACCGAAGATCTCCTCGGCGTACGCGGGCGCGGTGAGCGGTACGCCGGTGAGCACGGTGGGCCGGTAGAACAGGCCCTCGTAGGTGCCACCCGCGGCAAGCCGGGCGCCGGCCTCGACCGTGTCCGTGACGATGCGGTGGACGTTGTCGCGCTGAGCGCTGTCGATGAGCGGTCCGACGGCGACGTCCTCGGTGGCCGGGTCGCCCACCCTGAGCGCGTCGGCGTGCTGGGCGAGCAGAGCGGTGTAGTCGTCGGCGACCGAGGCGTGGACGAGGTGACGGCTGCTGGCCATGCAGATCTGGCCGGCGTGGACGAAGGACCCCCAGGCGCCCACCGAGGCAGCCTGCTCCAGGTCGACGTCGTCCATCACGACGAGCGCGGAGTTCCCGCCCAGTTCCAGGTGGACCCGCTTGAGGTGCCGGGCCGCGGCGATACCGATGGCGCGCCCGGCCCGAGTGGAACCCGTGAACGCGATGACAGGAACCTGCGGATGTTCCACGACGGCTGCCCCGACGTCCGCCCCGCCGGGCAGGACATGCAGCAGACCGGCAGGCAGGCCCGCCTCTTCGAAGACACGGGCGAAGACGGCACCGCCGCTGATCGCGGTGCGGGGGTCCGGCTTGAGGACGACCGCGTTGCCGAGGGCGAGCGCCGGGGCCACGGCCCGCATGGCCAGGATGATCGGCACGTTGAACGGGGCGATGACGCCGACGACCCCGACGGGGGTGCGGCGGGAGAAGGACAGCCGCTGCTGCCCGGAACGCAGCAGCTCACCGTAGGGCGCCCCGGCCAGGGCGGCGGCCTCGAAGCACTCCTCCGCACCACCGCTGCTGACCTGCAGGGCGGCGAACGGCCGAATCGCACCGGACTCCCGTACCAGCCAGGTCTCGATCTCCTGCTGGTGCTCCTCGAAGAGACGCGCGGCGCGGCGCAGGACAGCGGCACGGTCGGAATACGGCCGCGCGGCCCACTCCCGCTGGGCCGGTACCGCCCGCTTCACCGCCCTGTCCACGTCGGCGGGCGTGGCGGTGCCGACGCGGCCCAGTGGCTTGCCGGTGGCGGGCTCGACGGCGTCGTACTCCTCGCCCGATCCGCTGATCCACTCACCGGAGAAGATCCGGCCTTCCCAGATGCTGCTGTCCAGAAGAGTCATGGTGTCCCGTTCCATGTCAGGGGCTGTTACGGCTGTGCCCTCGGGGCTGATGGTCAGGCGCTGGGGAGCGGCTTGACGGAGTTCGGGGCGCCGGCCGGTGCGGTGGCCGCCTCCTGGGCGGACGTGCCGACGGCCATGGCATCAGCGGCTCCGCTGTGCCGCAGGGCGAGAGCGGCGATCACCGCGCCTGCCAGGGCGGCGCCGGCGCAGACGTACATGCTGAGGTCGAGGCCCGATTCGAGGGCCTCGCGGGCGAGCGGGGCCACGGTGCCCGACAGGTTGCCGAGGTCGGCGTTGGCGACTGCGAGTGCGCCTCCTTCGGTGTTGACGGCCTCGGCTACGCCCAGAGCCTGTGGCGGAAGGCCGGAGGAGGCGAGCTTGTCGGCCAGGCCGCTGCTCGCCGTGCCGAGTGCGACGGCGCCGACGACCGCGGGGCCGAGGGCCTGCCCGGTCTCTCGGACGAGGCTGGTGACCGCGCTGGCCATGCCGGCGTACCGGATGTCGACCGTGCCGACCGCGACGGCCGTCAGCGACGAGAACATCGTGATGAAGCCGACTCCCATCAGCAGGATCGGTCCGGTCATGGGCGCGAGGCCCGTCGCGTCGCCCGGCAGCAGTGCCATCCAGAACTCTCCGGCGGCGAGCGACAGCAACCCGCCGACCAGCAGGGTGCGGGGGTGCACGTGCTGCAGCAGTTTCGGCAGGAACGGGGTGAGCAGCAGCGGGACCGCCTGAACGAGCGCGAAGGGCAGAGCGGCCTGGAACGGGGAGACGTGGTGGACTGCCTCCAGCTTGATGCTGAGCGCATAGGCGGTGCCGATGAAGCCGAACAGGGCGAGCAGTCCGATGGCGGCGGCCGCGGCGAAGGCGGGGGTGCGGAACAGGTCCAGGCGCAGCATCGGCGCCCGTGATCTGCGCTCCACGGCGAGGAACGCCGTGAAGGAGGCGGCGGCGAGGACGAAGGCGAGCACGATGTGGGGCTCGGAGTAGCCGTCGCTCGCGCCCTCGATGACGGCGTAGAGCAGCGCCAGCAGGGACACGGCGATGGTGAGCTGGCCGGGCCGGTCGAGGCCCCGGTCGGCGGTGGCCTGGCGGGATTCGACGATCCAGCGACCGCTGACGGCGGAGGTGACCAGGCCGAGCACCGCGAGCGGAACGAAGGCCCAGCCCCAGTGGGCGTGCTCGGCGATGAAGCCGCTGATCAGCGGGGCGATCATCGCGCCGAAGGCGAGGCTGAGTGCCCAGTACGACAGGGCCCTGGCGCGGGCGACGGGCTCCCGGGTGCCCGCGACGATCACCGCCAGCGAGGAGGGGAAGATCGCTGCGGCTCCCAGGCCGGCCGTCGCCTGGCCGGCGATCAGCTGGGTCATCGAGCCCGCGGTGGCGACGACCAGGCAGCCGGCCGTGATCAGCAGCCCGCCGAGGACCAGCAGGCGCTTTCGTCCGAACAGGTCGCCGAGGACGCCGAAGTTCAGCTCCAGGATGGCCGTCGGGAGGATGAACGCGGCCGGGATCCAGGCCAGGGCGGCGGCCGACGCCCCGAGGTCCTGCTGTATCTCACCGATGAGCGGCGAGGCCAGGGGAATGCCGATCTGAGCCACGCAGATGGCGAAGCAGGCCGCCACCAGCGTGGCGCGGCCCAGCGGAGCGGGTGTGTTCGGAGAGGGAGCGGGGCTCTCGGCAGCGGGATCGGTCATGAGGGATGCCTCCGGCGGTGCTCCGTGGACGCCGTTGACTGAGCGACGCACCGGACACCATGTCTCGGAAACCCGGACTTGGGTTTCATTTGGCAGGACCGTGCACTGTGGACTTGCCTCCAGTCAAGGGGCATGAAGGCGGAATTTTGCGATTGACGACCGGAGATCCGACCGCTAGCGTCCTATAAATCAGTTACTCAGTCCTGATATTGGAGACAGTATGAGCATCACTGGGCTCGGGCACACCGGCTTCTGGGTCGACGACCTCGAAAAGATGCGCGACTTCTACAGCCGGGTCCTGGGGCTGACGGTGACCGATGAGGACGAGGAGCGGCGCATCGTGTTCTTCTCGTCCCGCCCGGACGAGGAGCACCACGAGTTCGTGCTCCAGGAGGGCCGGACCGCCCCAGCCGGAAGCAAGCTCACGCACCAGGTGTCTTGGCGGGTGGACTCACTGGAGTCGATCATCGACTTCCACCACCGGTTCCGCGCCGAGGGCATCGAGGTCCAGCAGGAGGTCACCCACGGCAACGCGATCGGGATCTACTTCTTCGATCCCGAGGGCAACCGCAACGAGGTCTACCTCCGCCTGGAGCGTGACGTGCGCCAGCCGTTCCGCAAGAGCATCGATCTGGACCTGTCCCCCGAGGAGATCATGGCCGAGGTCGAGCGGCTGCTGACCGAGGGCGGACCGGCCTACCAGCCGGTCCAGTAGTCCCATGCCCACGACATCCGAGACGCCGCCTGTCCTGGTCGTCGGCGCCGGACCGACCGGGCTGACGGCCGCCCATCTGCTCGGCTCGCGAGGTGTACGGGTGCTGCTGGTGGAGCGCAACACCACCACAAGCAACGACGCCAAGGCGATCAGCCTCGACGACGAGTCCCTCCGTACCCTGCAGTCGGCCGGCGGCCTGGACGAGGCGGTCTACCCGATCCTTGTGCCGGGCACCGGCACGAGATACTTCGGCGTGGGCGGGCGGCCGCTCGTGCACGCCCGGGGCACTGGCGACCAGCGCCTGGGACATCCGTTCAAGAACCCCTTCGCCCAGCCCGACCTGGAGCGGGTGCTGTGTACGCAGCTGCGCCGCCTGCCCGGCGTCGACGTCCGTTTCGGCACCCGGCTGACCGCCCTCGCCCAGCACCCCGACCGGGTGCGCGTGTCCCTGCGAACAGGCGGGGAGGACGGGCCGGTCGAGGAGTTGGACGTCTCGTACGTCCTCGGCTGCGACGGCGGCCGCAGCACCGTGCGCGACCTGCTGTCCGTCCCCATGCGGGGACGCAGCTTCCCTGACGTGTGGCTGGTGGCCGACACCCTCGAGGACACGCACGACCAGCGTTACGGCATGCACCACGGCGACCCCGACCGACCCGTCGTCATCGTCCCGGGCCAGGACGGGCGTTGCCGCTACGAGTTCCGCCTCAAGCCGGGCGAGTGCGAGGCCGGTACCTCTCCCCCGTTCGCCCTCGTGCGCGAACTCCTGCGGCCCCACCGGGAGATAACGCCCGACCAGATCGAGCGCGCGGTCGCCTACAGCTTCCACGCGTTGCTGGCCGACCGGCTGCGCGAGGGCCGCTGCTTCCTGCTCGGCGACGCCGCGCACATGATGCCGCCGTTCGCCGGCCAGGGCCTCAACTCCGGGATCCGGGACGCGGCCAACCTGTGCTGGAAGATCGCCGAGGTGGTGGCAGGCCGGGCCGGTGACACCCTGCTCGACACCTACGACACCGAGCGGCGTCCGCACGCCCGCGCCGTGATCGACCTCTCCGTGCGCCTCGGCCGGATCGTCATGACCACCAGCCGCCCGCGTGCCCTGCTCCGCGACGCGCTGGTGCGCACGGCGACGCACATCCCGCCGGCCCGTCGCTACCTCACCGAGATGCGCTACCGCCCCGACACCCGGATACGGGCGGGGGCCGTCCTCCCGACGGACCACGCGGGCGGTGAACTCGTCGGCACGATGCTGCCGCAGCCACGGGTGCTGCACGGACCGCACCACCGCCCCACACGGCTCGACGACATTCTCGGACAGGGCTGGAGCCTGCTCGGGATCGACGTGGGCGACACCGACTGGGCCGCCGTCGTCCGGGCCGGCCTCCCCGAGGCCTGCGCCGTGCACGTCTTCCTGGACGACCGCACGCCGCGTGACCTGGCCGGCCGGACGGGGATCGCCGACGCCGACGGCCGGCTGGAGGCCCTCCTCACCGGGCTGACCGGTTCCTTCGTCCTCGTACGCCCCGACCGGTTCGTAGCCGCGGTGTTCACCCCCGACCGGGCCGAGTACGTCGGCGCGACGCTGCGGCGCTTCGCTCCTGCCCGCCCCACCCCGGGCGCCACCCCGCCCGCCTGCCCGCCCACTTCCGACCCCGCCCCCGAGGTCCCGTACGACACCCCAGGAGTACCCCGATGAGACTGAGCACCGTCCGTATCGCCGACGACCGCGTGACCTCCGCCGCCCGGCAGGAAGGCGACGAACTCGTCCTGCTGCCCTACGCAGACATGGGCGCGCTTCTCGCCTCCGGCGACGACTGGCAGGAACGCGCGGCCTCCGCCGACGGCGAGCGCCTGCCCCTGGCCGAGTCGTCACTCGCCCCGCTCGTCCCTAACCCGAACAAGATCGTGTGTCTGGGTCTCAACTACGCCACCCACATCAAGGAGATGGGCCGCCCCACCCCCACGCATCCCACACTCTTCGCGAAGTACGACGGCTCCCTGATCGGCGCCCACGACGACATCCACACGCCGCCGGTCAGCGACGATCTCGACTGGGAAGCCGAGTTGGCAGTCGTCGTCGGACGCCCCGGCCGCCACGTGTCGCGCGACAAGGCCCTGGAGTACGTCGCCGGCTACACGGTCGCCAACGACGTCACCGTGCGGGACTGGCAGCACCGTACCCGTGAGTTCCTCTCCGGCAAGACCTTCGAGGCCACCACCCCGATCGGGCCCGCTCTGGTCACCGCCGATGAACTCCCGCCCGGTGCCTCGGGGTTGGACATCTCCTGCAGCGTCGACGGGCACACCATGCAGAAGTCCAACACCGCGGACCTGCTCTTCGACGTGGCCGAGACCGTCGCGTACATCAGCACCATCATCACGCTGCTGCCCGGCGACCTGATCCTCACCGGCACCCCTGGCGGCGTGGGCGCCGGTCGCGATCCGAAGGTGTTCCTTCGCCCCGGCCAGGAACTGATCACCACTGTGGAAGGCATCGGGGAACTCCGCAACACCGTCATCAAGGACCAGCTGTGACCCATGACAACAGGACAACGGCGACCATGCGGCACCGCCGGGCCTCCACCGGCCGACGCCCCACCCACTAGAGTCTCTCGTATGTCAGGAAACATGTCTTCCAGCTACCGCGAGCGCAACTCCACGGCCGACCGGGCACTGGACATCCTGACCATGTTCGACGACGTCCATCTCGTCGTCTCCGGAGCCGCCGTGGCCGAGCGGCTCGGCGTCGCGCGCTCCACCGCGTACCGCTACCTCCAGAGCCTGGTGGCCGGGCGTTTCCTCGAAGAAGCTCCGGGCGGCGGCTTCCGGCTCGGCCTACGGGTGTTGGAGATCGCCCGAGTGGCCCGCCGCAGCTACGGTCTCTCCGAGGTCGCGGTGCCGTCGATGGAATCGCTCGCCGAGGAGGTGCACGAAACCGTGCTGCTGACCCGGCGCACCGGCGACCTGGTGGTCTGCGTCGACCGCGCGGAAAGCACCCGCGCGGTGCGGATCTCGTACGAGCGCGGCAGCGCCCTGCCGATCAACGCCGGCGCCTCCGCCCTCGTCCTGCTGGCCTGGAGCCCGGACGACGAAGCCCGAGGGCTGCTGCAGAACGCCGAACTCCGCCGCTTCACCTCGGCCACCCTCACCGACGTCGACGCCCTGATGGAACGACTCGGCCGGATCCGCCGCATCGGCTACTCCGTCACCCGCGGCGAACTGGATCCCGACGTGGTCGGCATCGCCGCCCCGATCCGGGACGAGAACAAGCAGGTGGTCGCGGCGGTCAGCGTGGCCGCCCTCGCCTCCCGGGTCTACCCGGAGGCCGAGACGGAGATCGCTCAGAAGGTTCTGGCCACCGCGCATGAGATCAGCGAGCGGATGGCCGTCGTCGCGGGCTGACCCCTGGTCCTGCTCCGTCCGGGCGGGGTGGCGCGGCAAGCCGTGCCAGGGCTCGACCGGGCGCCAGGCACACAATTTTTCAGTATCACGGCACCGGCCCTTTGCGGTCGAGATGGACGCCCCCGAGACCCGGCGATTCGCCGGCGAGGCGATGGAAGGCAGATGTCGTCCTGCGCTCCGACGCAGGCATGACCACCGCCGCGCACAAAGAGCTCGGCTCAACAGCCGCGGCGAGGAAACAGTCCCAACACCGGAAACGTCGACCAGCCATTGACGCTCACCGGTGTCAGCAAGCAACACGGATCACAAGGCAGATGCACAGCCGAGCGGAGTTCGCGCGACAACGCTCGCCGGGACCGTAGCGCAGATCAGAAACACCCAGGTCAGCGGCGTGCGTGACGCCTGGTACCTGCCAGCCGTCACCGGAAGTGGGATGCGGTGATTCCACCGTCTGGTTTGGGCAGCGACCGCGTCCTACTGTCAGAAAACCGCAGCTCGTGGCGAAATTCTGCGCGACGGCAGTCAAAGGAGACGGCTTCATGGCAAAGACTTTTCCACCCGAAATCACCATGGGAATGGACGAGCCGTGCCGGTTCGATATCGAGGTGTTCGATCTGGAGGTCGTCGAGGGCACAGTACCCGCGGACATCGACGGTCTGTTCGTCCAGGCGGTTCCCGACCAGGTGTATGTTCCCGAGGTCCCGGTGCTGTGGCCGATGACCACCGCTGCGGGCGGGGACGGCGCGGTACGCGCGTTCCGAATCAAGGACGGCTGCGTCGACTTCCGGACCCGCTATGTACGCACCGAGCGTTTTCTGCTCGAGCGCGAGGCCCGCCGATCCCTTTACGGGAATTACCGGGATCCGTACTCCGACGACCCGAGCGTCGCGGGCACGAGCCGTACGACGGCGAACACCGCCATCTACTTCCACGCCGGCCGGATGCTGGCCTCGAAGGAAGACGGACTGCCGTACGAGATCGATCCCGTAACCCTCGAAACCCGGGGCGTATGGAATGCGCACGGTGATATCACGAGTCTGACCTTCACGGCCCACCCCAAATTCGACTCGGACACCGGCGAGATGTTCGGTTTCGGTTACGCCGCAAAAGGCGAGACCACGCGCGACATCGCCTACTACGTGATCGACGCCTCGGGCAAGGTGATCCACGAGGCCTGGTTCGAGGCACCGTACTCGGCCATGATCCACGATTGCGCGCTGACCGAGAATTTCATGCTCTTCCCGGTCATGCCCATCACCAGCGACCTCGACCGTCTGAAGGCCGGCGGCCCGCACTTCGTGTACGACGGCGACCTTCCGCAGGTCTTCGGAGTCATCCCGCGCTTCGGTGATGCTTCCGAGGTGCGCTGGTTCCAGGCCCCGCCGGCCTTTCCCGGCCACACGATCAACGCCTACGAGGAGGACGGTGTCATCGTCTTCGACCTGTACGAGGCGGACGGCAACGGCTTCGCACCGGTCGTGCCCGACAAGAACGGCACGCCGACACCGCCTGGCAGCGTCACCACCCGGCACGTGCGCTGGCACATCGACTACCACACCGGCGAGGAGCGGCTCACCGAGCGGGAGGTGCTGGCAGTCGTCAACGGCGAGGGGCCGCACATCGACCCGCGCCGCGAGTCGAAGCCGTACCGCCACGTCTTCGTGCCGACGCTCGACCGCGACAAGCTCGAGACCGACGTCAACGGCCGTCCCTATCCGGTGATGTTCAACCAGCTCAGTCACTTCGACCTGGTGGCCGGGACCCGTGACGACTGGTATCCCGGGCCGGCCGCGACGTTCCAGGACCCCGTGTACTTCACCAAGTCCCCTGAGTCCGCGGAGGACGACGGCTATCTCATCGCCACGCTCAACTGGCCGACGGAAAAGCGCAGCGAACTCGTCATCCTCGACACGCTCGACCTCGCAAGCGGGCCGGTCGCCCGGCTGCGGCTTCCTGTACGCATGCGCCTCGGCATCCATTCGACGTGGATCGACGGCGCCCTCGTCCCCTCCTGGAGGTGACCCACCATGTCCGGTGACCAGCCCAAGGACATCGTGCTCAAGATGATGTCACTCCTCGTCGATCCCTCAACCTCGGAACAGGCGCGCGAATACCTCACCGAGTCCTATGTCCAGCACAATCCCAACATCGACTCGGGAGCCGACGCGATCATCGAGTGGACGAAAACCGATCAGGCTCGCGTGGCCCGGGAATCCATGCGCCCTGCGCCCGAGCCTCCGGTATTCGTCGCCGAAGGAGACAAGGTCGTGATGATGCTGGCCCGGGACCTGCCCGACCCGGACGACCCGGGAAAGACCTATCGCTCCTACTGGTTCGACATGTGGCGGATCGAGGACGGCAAGCTCGCCGAGCACTGGGACGGTGCTCCCAAGGAACGAGCAGGATAGACGTCGAATTCGGGCGACGGAGCCCGGTCGCGAGAGGGTTTTCGAATGGCATCACATGTTCGTATCCCCGCTACAATCGCCGCTTTCTTCTGTATGGCCTTCGGCATGTCGGCTATTTACGTGGGATCCCTGTCGGTCTTTCTCGGTCCGGTTTCGGCGTCGATGGGTTGGGGTGTTTCCGTCTTCACCTCGGTGTTCACGGTGTCCGCCTACATCGGCGCTTTCAGTACTCCCTTCAGCGGGCGCCTGATCGACCGGGTCGGGGTGCGGATCCCGGTCACCATCGGTATCGCGGCCTTCGCCCTGGGGCTGTTCGGCCTGTCCCGGATACACTCAACCGGCTTCGTGTTCTGGGCATCCGCCGTCTGCATCGGCATCGGTGCCGCACTGGCCGGGCCGGTAGCCCACGTGCGCGTCGTCTCCTCGTGGTGGGACACCAACCGGGCGCTCGCCCTCGGCCTGGTGGTCGCGGTGGCCCCCGCGCTGTCGCAGTCCCTGGTCGCGCCGGTGGCGCGATGGCTGATCGACGCATTCGGCTGGCGCACCGCCTACGAGGTGCTGGCCGCCGCTGTCCTGGTCGTCGGATGCACATCGGCCCTGTTCTTCCTGAAGGTGCGGAGCGCGGATGCCGCCACGGATTCCCCGGCTGCTGCCACGCCGTCCCCGGCGGTCTTCGAGGGCGTGCCCGCGAAGCGGGCATACCGGTCCCGAACCTTCTGGACCCTGACGGCGGCGGAGTGCCTCGCGACGAGTTCGTTGATCGGCACGCAGGCGCACATGGTGCACTGGTTCACCGGCCGCGGCGTCACCGGCGGCACGGCGACTTTCCTGGTGTCCCTCATGGCGGTGTCCGGGATGGTCGGCGTGCTCTTCTCCGGCTCCCTCACCGACCGCATCAGGTCGCACCGCGTCGCCGCCGTGCTCTACACCCTGCCGGCGATCAGCCTGGCGCTGCTTCTCGCCGCCGGGAACACCTTGTGGATGCTGGGCGTCGGAGTCGTCCTGATGGGATGCGCGCTGACCGCCGTGACACTCCTGTTGCCCTACCTGATCACCCGGTACTTCGGGCTTCGGGCATCCGCCGAGATATTCGGCATCAGCCTCGGGTGCAGCATGATCAGCATCGGAACCGGGCCCACGCTGATCGGCATAGGCTTCGACACCTCCGGCAGCTACACGCTCCCGATCTCACTCGCCGTGGCCGCCACCACGGTCTCCGCGCTGCTCATGTTCACCCTGAAGCCGTACATCTACGCGGTGGTCAAGCCCGCTCCTCGCGATGCGGGCAGGACGCACACGGTCACGGGCGGGACGGACACACGCCTCTCCGGACAGGAGGCAACCCCCTAGCGTCGGCGAGCCGCCGGCAACCGAGTGCGATCACGCCCGTTGCTCCGCCGCACCCCGGATCTGAGGGACAGCAATGAACACAACCAAACGCTCTCGCGGGCCCTCCGATGGCCGCGCCGGAGCACGGCGCCCCCGTACGACCGGAGCGACCGGAAACATGCTGTCGGAGCTCTACTCAAGCGTGGTCGGCGACCAGGAGCGACTGACCAAGCTGCCTCTGCTCGTCTCCCGGGACATGGAGGAACGTCTTATCCGCGATGGCTGGCCGGTCGGCAAGGTCTACGGCAGCGAGGCCGACATGGCCGCGTACTACGGCGTCGGCCGGGACGTCATGCGGGAGGCCGTACGCGTGCTGGAGGCACGTGACGAGGTGCGGGTACGGCGCGGCCCGCAGGGCGGCATCGCAGTGACCAGGCCGGGCGGCACACATCTGCTGGTCATGATCGGCGGTTACGCCTACCTCACGGGCCTGGGACTGCCAGACATCGTCGAGGCGTGGAGTGCCGTGCATGTCAGCGCCGTACGTCTCATAGGTGACCGGTCACGGCAGGCCGGCGGCAGGCCGCTGTGGGAGAGCCATGCGGCGGACGACGGCGAGATACCGGACACCGCCGGGCTGCTCGGGCGGTTCGCCGCCGAGGTGATCGACGGAAGCGACAGCGGTCCGCTGAAGTACTTCAACGACGTCCTGGCCCCACTGCTGCCGCGGATGAGTACCGCCCTGGGGGCCGACGAGCTGGCCGACATACGGCAGCGGATCATCCATGACCTCGATCGCGGCCGTACGGAGGACGCCGTGCGTCAGGCGCGTACGCTCTTCTGCGGCGCGGCGCGGGACACCCTCGCGCAGGTCGCACGGACGGGCGACTGGAAGGGCACGCCGGTGCCTGAGCCGCTCGAGCAGATGCGCATACCCGCGTTCGCGGCCGTGCGGCGGATGATGTCGGAGATCACGCCAGAGGAATGGGTGCGAGGCCGGCCACTGGGCAACGAGTGCGAACTGGCCGAACGATTCGGCGTCGATCGCAGCGTCATCCGCCAGGCGATCCGCATGATGGAGGACGCGGAGACGGCGGTCACGTTGCCCGGACGCGGACACGGCCTGATGACCCGGTGCCCGGGCCCAGCCCCCCTGAGCCGTCAGGTCTGCGTCTACCTCGCGTCGCACTCCGAACCGCCTGAGGGCGCCGCCCTGGCACTCGGCAGTCTCATGATCGAAATGGCCGAGATCGCCGCCCGGAAGACAGGTCCCCGCGATGCCGAGCTTTTCGACGCGCTCTTCGATGAACTGCGGCAACTGACGAGTGCCGCACCAATAGCCAGTCTCCAGTTGATCGAAAGGCTACAGAACCGCCTGGCACGCAATGTGCTGCTGACGCTCTTCGTGAATGGCATCAAGGCCTATGTGTCCTGGAGCATGAGCGAGGAGTTGTATGCGCCGTCCTGGGTCATCGAGTTCTTTGCCCAGTCCACACATGATGTCCTGCGGGCCATCGGCCGTCGTGACGCACCGGAAGCAGCCCGGCTTCAGGCCGTGAAACAGGAAATGCTCGCGCAGTACCGCCAAGCCGTGCTCGAAGGACAGGAGCCGGAATTCCGGTGAATCCGCCGTCTGGTTACCGATAGAGCCGAGGCCTAGGGTCAATCTGCGTGGGCCGACAGAAAACATCCACGCGAAGAGCCAGGAGGCGGGCAGGAATGCGAACCCTGACAGGTGGTGCCGGAATGACGCACGGTCGGGAAACCGAGCGGGACCTTTTCAGGCACGGGGAGAGCTTCCTCCAGAGCCTGGTGGGGCACGATCCGGGCCTCGCGAGGCTCGCGCGCTCCTTCCGGGCGACGGAGAACGCCGATGAGGTCGCACCAGGACATGGGCTCTGGGCGACCGCGGAGGATTTCCTCGGCCTACAGACCTTCGCCGATCCGGTCCAGGGGCAGCTCATGACCATGGGGGTCGTCGTCACGGCGGGACAACGCCGGCCGTTCGGCCTGCGTCTGAGGGTCGTCGGGGACGAGGTGACCGAGGCAGAGGCCATCATCAGCACCGATCCGAGCGGGCACTTCGCCGATGTGGACCAGTTGCTGGCACCCGACGTGCTCTACGACGCACCGGTTCCCCCCGACCGAGCCTGCGACCGGAACGGGCTGGTCCTCGCGGCGGACAGCTACTGGACCGCACTGCAGGAAAGCGACGGCAGCCTGGCTCGCTTCGGATACCGATGTGACCGTTACGACAACGGCAAGAAGGTGACGAACACCCTCACCACTCTGCTGTCTCCGGACGCCACCGTGCACACCGTCGCGAGTTGCCTGAACAACACCCGAGGCGCCAGGCCTACGGCCCGTGGGCGCCGCTGCCCGGTTGTCGACGTGGCCCGCGGAATCGCGGCAAGTGTGGTCGTCGTCGACTTCCACCCCGTCCCCGGCAGCCCGCGACCCGACAACGGCTCTTTTTACATGATGGCCCTCTTCAAAGTGGTCGACAACGAAATACGCAGTATCGACGAAATACGAGAAATCCTGCCGCTCGGCACACCATCGGCTTGGTGAGCGAAAGGATATGCATATGAAAGAAGCGCCAGATATGACTGGAGCAGGGTCTATCCACGAGTCGCCGTTCACGACACCGGAGGGGCGCCATATCCGTGACGCCGTGCGGGCAGCGGTACCGCTGATCCGGGAGAACGCCCCGGAAGGTGAGAAAATCGGCTGTCTGCCGTCGCCCACGCTCGATGCGCTGCACGAGGCCGGAGCGTTCCGGGCCTCAGTGCCGCTGGAACTCGGAGGCTATGCCCTCGGGGCGCGCGATCTGGCCGAAATCGTCAGCGCGGCGGCGAGCGGCGACGGATCGGCGGGCTGGACCGCCATGATCGCGAGCGGGTTCACCCGGGTCATGCTCACCTTCCCGCAGGAGACGGTCACCGAGGTCTACGCACGCGCTCCGCAGTGGCCGGGGCCGGTCGTTGCGAGCGCCTCGCTGTTCTCGGAGAGGATTCAGAAGGCCCGCCCGGTTCCGGGCGGCTACGTGATCGAGGCCGGGAACAGGTGGGGCTTCGGCAGCGGCTCCAAGCACGCCGCCTATCTGGTCGTCGGCATCGAGGTGGAAACCGCCCCTGGCACCACGACGCGCATGATGGCGTTGCTGGAGAAGGGCCAGTACGAGATCGTCGACGACTGGCACGTCATGGGACTGTCCGGTTCGTCCAGCAACAGCGTCACGACACCTGCGGAAGTCTTCGTCCCCGAACGGCGCGTCGCGGATCTCGCCGGCCTGCCGGGGCGTCTGGACGGCCTGCACCAACGCTACGCGGGGCTGGGCTTCGCCCTCGACGCCAGAGGCCTGATGCTCATCGTGGCCATGGAGACCATGGCCGTGGTCCTGGGAATGGCCAAGGGCGCCTTCGACTGCTTCGTCGACCAGAGCCGCCGCAAGAAGCCTTTCAACCTCCCTTACGACACGCTGGCCGCCACGCCGTCGGTGCAGGTCGTCGCGGGTAAGACGCGCGCCATGATCAACGCGGCGGAAAGCCTGCTGTTCGGCCGCGCGGACCACATCGACCGCAAGGCGCGCGACGGACAGCCGTTCACGGCGGCCGAGGAGTCCGAGATCACGATGGACTTCGTGCACGCCGGCAATGTCTGTGGTGCCGCCATCGACGCGATACAGATCGCGCTCGGCTCGTCCACGGTCAGTCTGCGCAACCCGATTCAGCGCTTCGCGCGCGATGCGCGGGTGGCGTTGACCCACGGCTCCACCCGGCTCGACCCGGCGGCGGAGATCAGCGGACGGCATCTCATGGGGCAGGCACCGTTCACCGACGGCATGGCGGCCGTGCCCGGCGTGGCCAAGGCCGCAGAGGCCCCGCGGATCGTCGAACCCGTCGCTTGAGCCGGACCAGGAGACATCATGAACCTCGAACTGAACGGCAAGCGGGTCCTCGTCACCGGCAGCAGCTCGGGCATCGGCACCAGCATCGCGCTGGCACTGGCCGACGAGGGCGCCCATGTCGTCGTGCACGGCCGGAACGGAGAGCGCACGTCCAAGATCGCGGCGATGATCCGGGAGAACGGTGGCCACGCCGACGAGGTGCTCGGCGACCTCACGGACCCCGACCAGGTCGACGCCGTCTCCCGGCAGCTACTCGACTCCGGAGGCGTGGACATCCTGGTCAACAACGCGGGCGGACGTCATGGAGGTTGGGAGCGCGACGGTTGGTTCGGGACCTCGCCCGACAACTGGCTCGAGACGTACAAGCTGAACGTGATCTCGACCGCGGCCCTGGTCAACAGCCTGGTCCCCGACATGAGGGAGCGCGGCTGGGGACGCGTCATCCAGATCGCCAGCGCCATCGCCCTGCACCAACCGCCCAACTTCCCCGACTACCAAGCGGCCAAGGCAGCGGAGATCAACATGACACGCAGCCTGTCCCGCGGCCTGGCCGGAACCGGCATCACGGCCAACTCCATCAGTGCCGGCATCATCCACACGCCCGGCTCCGCCGCGGAACTCGCCGCCATCGCTGCCGAATTGCAGCTGGAGGGCGGGTGGCAAGCGCACGAGCGCCACATCGCCGTCGAAGTGTTCCACCAGACCGCCGGCCGCATCGGCAGGCCGGAGGACATCGCCGCCGCCGTCTGCTACCTGGCCAGCCCCCGCGCCGACTTCGTGACCGGCGTCAACCTGGTCATCGATGGCGGCATCAACTGAACCGCTCAGGCGGCGAGGAGAGAAGTGTCGATGCAAGCATCCCCGGAGACGCCCGAAGAGCTGCGCCACGCGTTCGGTCACCTGCCCTCCGGAGTGGTGGCGGTCTGCGCCCTCGTGGGTGGCCGGCCCGTCGGGATGGCGGCGAGCTCGTTCGTGCCGGTCTCTTTGAAACCGCCGTTGGTGTCGTTCTGCGCGGCACGCACTTCCCGCACGTGGCAGGCGCTGCGCCAGGCGCCGAGCCTCGGTGTCAGCGTGCTCGCCGAGGACCACGCGACCCTGTGCCGGGCGCTCGCCTCCTCGGCAGAAGATCGTTTCGCGGGTGTCCGATGGGAGGCCGGGGAATCCGGCGCGGTCTTCCTGCCGGGCACGGTGCTGTGGCTGGAATGCGCGCTGGACTCCGAAATCGAGGCGGGCGACCACGTGATCGCCGTACTACGGCTGCACGGGACCTCATTGTTTCCGCAGGTGAGGCCGCTGGTGTTCCACCAAGGGCACTTCGAGCGACTCGGCCCGTCCCAACCCCCCGCCCGGACACATGCTTCGGCGTGACCGACGGGCGGCGATGTCAATCGCGCAGCGGCTGACCCCCCATCACCCTACGAGGAGCAGAACATCATGACGCTTATGGAAGCAGGCGACTGGTCGGAGAGGATTTTCTCCGGTGAGTGGATCAAGGGTTCGGGCGAAGTCTACGACGCGCTCGAGCCGGCGACCGGTGAGACCCTGGGGCGGGTCGGTGCGGCCACGCCCGACGACCTGGGGCGGGCTGTGGGGCAGGCGGCGCAGGCGCAGCAGCAGTGGGCGGCGCTGCCGTACGTCGAACGGGCACAGGTCCTGCGGCGTGCTGCACACCTGTTCGAAGAGCACCACTCCGAGATCGCCGAGTGGATCGTGCGGGAGTCGGGGGCGCTGAGGGCGTTCGCAGAGTTCCAGACCTCTAACGGGGCAGCGGAGGAGTGCCACGAAGCCGCGGCGCTGTCCGCCGCGCCGTTCGGGGAGGTGCTCCGCTCCGTGGAGGACCGGCTGTCGTTCTCCCGTCGGCGCCCGGTCGGCGTTGTCGGTGTGATCTCCCCGTTCAACGCACCGATGGTGCTGGCGATGCGAGCGGTGGCGCCGGCGCTGGCTCTGGGAAACGCCGTCGTCCTCAAGCCCGACCCCCGGACCGCGATCTGCGGCGGTGTAGTGATCGCGAGGATTTTCGAGGAGGCGGGACTTCCCAGCGGCCTGCTGCACGTACTGCCGGGGGGCGCTGACGTCGGCGCGGCACTGGTGGATCACCCCCAGGTGCCCGTGATCGCCTTCACCGGATCCACGAGGGCCGGAAAAGCGATCGCGGCAGCGGCAACGCGGCATCTGAAGCGCGTCCACCTCGAACTGGGGGGCAACTCGGCGCTGATCGTCCTGGACGACGTGGATGTGGAGAAGGCGGCGTCCGCGGGGGCGTTCGGCTCCTTCCACCATGCGGGGCAGATCTGCATGGCCTCAAGCCGGCATCTGGTGCACGCGTCGATCGCCGAGGAGTACGTCGAGTCGCTGGCCCGGCGGGCGAATGCCGTGACAGTGGGAGACCCGGCGAGGAGCGAGGTGGCAGTTGGCCCCATGATCGACGAGCAGCAGTTGCAGGCCGCGCACGCCGTCGTCAATGACACCGTGGCGGCAGGTGCCCGGCTCGTGGCAGGCGGCACCTACGAGGGCCTTCTGTACCGGCCGACCGTGCTGACCGACGTCCCCTTGACCGCACGCGCCTACCAGGAAGAGATATTCGGCCCGGTCGCACCCGTGGTGCCCTTCCACGATCTGGACGAGGCGGTGAGGCTGGCCACCGGAACCGAGTACGGACTCTCGCTGGGCGTGCTGACCCGGGACATCGCCAAGGGTCTGGTACTGGCCGAACGCATTCCCACAGGGCTCGTACACATCAACGACCAGACGGTCAACGACGAGGCCACCGTGCCCTTCGGCGGTCGCGGCGACTCCGGCAACGGCTCCCGTCACGGCGGCGCCACCGCGAACCTCGAGGCCTTCACCGAGCAGCAGTGGGTAACCGTCCGGGGCGACATCCCCACCTACCCCTTCTGACTCCAAGCTGCCCCGGCGCCGAGCGCAGGCCACAGGTTGCCGGGATCGCGGGGCGCGTCGCCGAGTTCGAGGGGGACCAGGTGGTTCCTCGTAGTCGGCGATGTTGGTTTCGAAGTATCCGTAGTCGATGATGCCCTGGGCCTTGAGCGGGTTGGTGCAGGACGTCGGAGGACGGACCGTGGCGGTCCACCCGGATACGCAGATGGGGCTGTTGCTGTTCGGCTGGGTGACGTCCGGGTTGTAGGCGCCGGGCGTGCAGGGGGCGTCCGGCAGCGGCAGGCGGGCGGTCGGGCAGGTCGATGCCTGGGCAGTGTCGGCCGAAGCGGCGACCAGGCCGGCGGCCGCGATGGCCAGGGCGCCGGTGGTGGCGGTGAGGCGACGCATGGAAGGCTCCCGCAGCCCTCGACGCCCGAGGCCTGAAGCTCATCGTAGCCATGGCAGGCCGTCCCATCGCCGAACTGCCCCGTGTGCCTTGGGAGTTGCGGTAAAGCAATGTCTGGGGCGCACGCATGGCTTCTCAGGTGGCCCGAAGGAGCGTGCTCGTGCCCGGCCATCGGTCCATCGCCGAAGCCGAAAAACTTGTCGCCAAGGGGTCACGGCTGCGACAGGACCGCGACGCGCCCGGCGGGGCGGCTGCGTCCTGACATCACTGTGAGCGCGACCGCGGCAGCGAGCGCGAGTGCTATGAGCACGGCGCTGGAGACCATGAAGGCGCGATCCACTCCGATGTGTCCGATGACGCTGGAGGCCAGGAACGGCGACACCGCCAGCGCGCCGGCGATACCGGCCTCCCACAGGCCCAGAGCCTTGGCGAGGTGGGCCTCGGGAATGCGCTGTTGGACAAAGGCGATCAACGGGATGTCGGTCAGGGCCGACGCGAGTCCGGTGACGGCGAGGAGCACGGCGATGGCCGCAGGCGCGTGGACCAGGCCCAGCGGAAGGCGGAAGGCTCCGAGCAGGGCCCAGGCCAGGACCGCGGTCACGGCGAGTCTGGGCAGCGGCAGGCGTACGAGCACCAGGGCGCCGGCGATCTCGGCGAGGCCGGCGATGCCCAGCATGAGCCCGTACTGACCGCCTTGGCCGACCAGAACCACCAGGCCGACGGCCAGGAACCCACTGGCCACGGCGAGCGCGAGGACGAAGGTCGCGATGACGACCAGCACATCGGGCGCCGCCCGCAGGGCCGCGAGGCCGGCGGCGAGGTCCGCGCCCAGCCGGACGCGCGGCCCGGCCGGGGCGGGACGGCGGACGCGCAGGGCGTACAGGGCCGCCGCGGAGAGCAGGAAGGTGAGCCCGTCCACCACCATGACCAGCGGAAAGGAGCCGAAGGCGAGCAGCGGGGCGAGCAGCAGCGGTCCGACGAAGAAGGCGGCTCGGAAGGCGACCTGGAGCACGCCGTTGGCCTGCTGCAGATGCTCGGCCGACACGAGCTGGGGCACGATCGCGTTCCGTGCCGGTGCGAAGGGCGCGCCGATGAGGGCCAGCAGGGCCGTTCCCAGGACCAGTACGGTCAGGTTCAGCGCACCTGCCAGCAGCATCCCCACCCCGGCGGCCACCATGGCCGCGCGGGCGAGGTCGGTGCCGATCATCAGGCGTCTGCGGTCGTAGCGGTCGGCGTACGAGGCGGCCACGAAGGTGGCCAGGAACGCCGGGGCGTACGCGGCCACGGTGACGAGCGCGACCGCCGACGGGTTGTGGGTGAGGGCCCATGCCTGCCAGGCGACGGCGGCGGTGTACAGGCCGTCGCCGAGTCTGGAGACGCCCTGGCCGACGAAGAGCAGCAGGAGGTTGCGGTCGCTGAGCAGTGCCATGCCGAAAGGGTCCTCGGCGGCCCCCGCACTGCTCAACTTATTCGTCGGAACACTAATCAGTCGGGGATCTCCAGATCGCGCATGCGCAGGTGCAGTTCCGCCAGGAAGCGCGTCTGCGCGTCACGCGGGTCGAAGCCGCTCACCTCTCTGATGCGTTGGAGGCGGTAGCGGAAGGTGTTCGGGTGCAGATGCAGCTGCGCGGCGGCGGCGTTGGTGTCGCCGAAATGGTCCAGGTAGCAGCGGAGTGTGGCCAGGAGCTGGGTGTGCTGGCGCCGGTCGTGGCGTTCCAGTGCGGAGACGGCGCCGCCCAGGGTCTCGCCGTCCTGGCGGAGGGCGCCCCGCAGCCGGGAGAGGGCGTACAGCAGCTGGACGTCCTCGAAGGCGGCGACGCGGGGGGCCGACGGGTACTGCTGTTGCAGCCCGTTGATCCGGTCGACGTGGGATCTGGCGTACGGGATCCGGCCGGGTTCCGCAACGGCGGAGCTGACGGCCAGCACGATGCGCTCCCGCAGCGCCGCACGGTCCCACAGGTCCCGGGCGACGTTCACCGAGCGGGCCCTGGCCTCGGTGTCGTCCGTGGATGCCGGCCAGGGCAGCACCGCGTAGGTGGCGCGGTCGTGCCGGGTGACGAGGGATCGGGGGTGCACGGTCGTCAGGTACAGACGCAGCATGTCCGACGGGGTCTCGCCGAAGGCCGCATCATGCGCCGACCGGCCCGGCGCGGCGGCCAGGACAGTGGCTTTGGTGGTGGACAGCCCCAGCCGCGCGGCGGCCTGTTCGGCGTCCGCCGTCCCGAACAGGAGGGCCTCCAGGTCGTCATTGTCAGTGGTGCCCTGCCCGTCGCGGCTCATACGGACGGCGATCGTCTGCGCGGCGGCGCGGAAGTGCGCCGTCTGCTGTGGGTCGAACGGGGTCTGGGTGGTGGCCCACAGGTATCCCAGGTGCGGACCGTCGTGCTGGACCCGGCAGGCCATCCGGGGCTTGGCCCGGTCGGAGGCCGGGTCCAGGAAGACGGGCTCCGGGGAGGCGATCAGGCGGGCGATGTCACCCCGGGAGCGCAGCACCTCGACGAGCCAGGGCTGGGCCTGCCGCTCCAGGATCCCGGAGACCCTTTCCTCGTCCGCGCTCTGCTGTCCTTTCGACCAGGCGAGCACCCGGAACTCGGTGTCCTCCAGGACGATCGGCACGTTGAGGAGTTCCCCGGCGGCGTCGATGACCGAGAACAGGTCTTCACGCCGGCCGGCCGTGCCGTCGCGGCCCAGCTGGGACATCTCACCACCTCCGCAGGTCCGGCAGTCATGTTAGGCGGCTTGTGCACTGGTCCTGGCCCGGCACCGGGCACCGCCTCTCAACCGGCGAGCCCGAGGAAGCGTTCGGCGTTGCCCCTGCGGATCGACGCCTTCTCCTCGGGAGAGAGGAAGCCGCTCTCGCGCACGACGCGGCCCGCGGGCCGCTCACCCAGCGGGTACGGGTAGTCGCTGCCGACCATGACCTGTCCGGCGCCGTAGGTGTCCACCAGCAGTCGCAGGGCGCGCGGGTCGAAGACGACGGAGTCGACGTGGAACCGGCCGATGTAGTGCGACGGAGGGTGTTCGGAGGTGCCCACCACGTCGGGGCGGCCCCGCCAGGCGTTGTCCATGCGTCCGAGCCAGAGGGCGAAGGATCCTCCGCCGTGCGCGAAGCAGATCTTCAGCCGGTCGTCGACACGGTCGAAGACCCCGCCGAGGATCATCGCCAGGAGCGACAGATGGGTCTCGGCGGGCATGGCGGTCAGCCACTGCGCCATCCAGCGGCGCAGTCGGGGTGAGTCGTCCATGTCCCAGGGGTGGACGAAGACCGGGACCTGAAGCAGGGCGCAGTGCTGGAGGAAGGTCACGACGCCCGCGCTGTCCAGGTCGTGGTCGCCGACGTGGTTGCCGATCTCGACTCCCCGGTGCCCGTTGGCCAGGCAGCGTTCCAGTTCGCGGCAGGCCGCGTCGGGGTCCTGCAGCGGCACCTGGCAGAAGGGGACGAGGCGGTCGGGGGCCGGGGCGACGATGTCCAGGGCCAGGTCGTTGAAGATCCGTGCGATCCGTGCCGCCTCGGCACCGCTGCGGCCGTAGTGGAAGAAGGCCGGCGTGGGCGAGACGACCTGCATGCCGATGCCGTCGGCGTCCATGTCCTTCAGACGGGCCGACGCGTCCCAGCACTCGGCGCCGATTCGCCGGAACTCCCGGGATCCGAGCATGATCATCGCGTCGGCCTCCGACTCGACGCGCAGCCAGGGCGCCTGGGGACCGGCGTCGGCGCGGAGGTCGGGCCAGCCGTGCGGGACGTAGTGGGTGTGGATGTCGATGGTGTCGGTCTCGTGCGAGTGCTCGGGCACGGGGTCATCCCTTCCCGGGGTGCTCGGCCCCACAGGAGCCGCAGATCCGGGCCTGCCGGTCGTCGTAGAAGGCGGCGAAGACGGGGGGCAGGTCGGCCACGATGTCGGTGACCTGGAGCTCCACCTCGTGGACGAGGGCGTGGCAGGCGGGGCAGTACCACTGGAACTTCTCCAGGGTGCCCGGCTCTCGGACGCGTTCGATGACCAGGCCGATGCTGTCGGCTTCCGGGCGCTGCGGGGAGTGCGGCACGTTCCCGGGCAGCAGCCAGGTCTCGCCCTCCCGGATGTGGACGGCGCGCGGGCCGTCCTCGGTCATGACGTCGACGTACATGGCGCCGCGCACCTGGTGGAACCACTCCTCGTACGGGTCGACGTGGTAGTCGGTGCGCTGGTTGGGGCCGCCGACGACCTGGACGATGAAGTCCGCGCCCAGGGCCATGGTGCGGTTGTTCACGGGCGGCTTGAGCAGGTGGGCGTGGTCGTCGATCCACTTCTGGAAGTGGATGACCTCGGGGAGGGCGGTCATGACGTGTCTCCTTGGAAGAGGGCGGGTCAGTGTGCGGAGCGGCGGCTGAGGGCGGCGATGGCCTGGATCTCGATGAGCAGGTGCGGGTGCGGCAGCTGGTGGACGGCGACCGTCGTGCGGGTGGGGCCGTGGGCGTCGAAGTACTCGGCGTAGACCTCGTTGTAGCCACCGAAGTCGTTCATGTTCACGAGGTAGGCGGTGATCTGGGCGATGTCCTCCAGGTCGGCGCCGACCGACCGCAGGATGGCGCGCAGGTTCTCGATGACGGCGCGGGTCTGGGCCCGGATGTCGAGGGTGGTCGTGCCCAGGGCGTCGGCCTCGGCGCCCGCGAAGGTGTTGTCCGGCCTGCGGGAGCTGGTGCCGGAGACGAAGACGAGGTCGCCGACGACCTTCACGTGCGGGAACCGTCCCCGGGGGGTGGCCTGCCCGTCGACTACGCGTGCGGTGTTCATCAGCGGCCCTTCAGGGTGACGGTGCCGAGCCCCGCGATGTCGCAGACGGTGACGCCGGGGGTGAGCGGCAGGGCGGCGGTGGCGGCGCCGGCCAGGACGATCTGTCCGGGGGCGAGGGGGATACGGCGCCTGCGGCAGATGTCGAGCAGGGCGTGCAGGGCGGCCAGGGGTGCTCCGAGGATCGCCGCGGTGGATCCGACGGCCTCCGCCTGCGGGGTGCGCAGCCGCACCGCCTTGTTCGCGACGTCGGTGAGCGGGTGCCAGGAGCCGACAGCGTACCCGGCGGCCGAGGTGTTGTCGGCGATGACGTCAGTGACGGTGAAGCGGAAGTCCTGGTAGCGGGAGTCGATGATCTCGATGGCCGGTGCGACCGCGTCCACGCACGAGGCGATGTCGGTCGCAGGGTCGTCGAGATCGACCTGTCGGCTCAGCCGGAACGCCACTTCCGGTTCGACCCGGGGATGGATGAAGTCCGACAGGTCCACCTCGGCGCCGTCGCCGATGCGCATGGCGTCGGTCAGGCGTCCCACGATGATCTCGGAGACACCCATCTGCGCCATCTTGGCCTTGCTGGTGAAGCCCAGCTTCACGCCGGTGAGCCGCTCTCCCCCGGTCTGCCGCAGACCGACCAGGGCTTCCTGCACGGCGTAGGCGTCGTCGATGCCGAAAGAGTGGGTGTCTGCGAGGCCGGGAACGGGGGTGCGCCGGCGAGCGGCCGTATGCAGACGCAGGGCCGGTTCCAGGCGATCGGGCGTGCTCATGCCGTTCCTCCTGCCTCGGCGGGCACACGGGCCAGGTCGAGGGCGATGTCGGTGAGAAGGTCCTCCTGGCCGCCGACCAGACCGCGGCGGCCGGCCTCCTGGAGCAGCAGGCGGGAGTCGAGCCCGTGCCGTGCGGCCACGCGCGCCGCGTGCAGCAGGAAGCTGGAGTAGACGCCCGCGCGGCCGAGGGTCAGGGTGTCGCGGTCGACCTGGACGGGCCGCTCCCGCAGCGGCCGTACGAGGTCCTCGGCGGCGTCCTGGAGGGCGAACAGATCGCAGCCGTGGCGCCAGCCGAGCAGGTCCGCCACGGCGACGAACGGCTCTGCGGGGCAGTTCCCGGCGCCCGCTCCCTGTCCGGCGAGCGCGACGTCCACGCGCAGCGCCCCGCGCTCGACGGCCGTGACGCTGTTGGCGACGGACAGCGACAGGTTCTCGTGCGCGTGGATGCCGATCTGCGTGTCGTCGGCGAGCACCTGGCGCAGGGCGTCGACCCGTTCGGCCACATCGGTCATGGTCAGTCGGCCGGCGGAGTCGGTGACGTAGACGCAGTGGGCTCCGTAGGACTCCATCAGCCGGGCTTGTTCGGCGAGTCGGGCCGGGGCGGCCATGTGGCTCATCATCAGGAACCCGGCGACGTCCATGCCGCTCTCGCGGGCCCAGGCGATGTGCTGCGCGCTGATGTCGGCCTCGGTGCAGTGGGTGGCCACGCGCACGCTGCCCACGCCGAGAGCACGGGCCCGGCGGAGATCGGCGATGGTGCCGATGCCCGGAAGCAGCAGGGTGGTGAGGGTGGCGTTCTCGATCACCTCGGCCGCGGCCCGGATCCATTCTTCGTCGGTGTGGGCCCCGAAGCCGTAGGTGGCGCTGGAGCCGCCGAGGCCGTCGCCGTGGGCGACCTCGATGGCGTCCACCCCGGCCCGGTCGAGTGCGGCCACGATGTCGCGGACTTGGGCGGTGGTGTAACGGTGCCCGACGGCGTGCATGCCGTCCCGCAGGGTCACGTCCTGGACGTAGAGGTTCACTGGCTCACCCATCCTCGGAGTTCGGCCATGCGCTCGGCTGTCCGCAGGGCGGCGGAGGTCATGATGTCGAGGTTGCCGGCGTATTCCGGCAGGTAGTGGCCGGCGCCGCGGACCTGGAGGAAGCAGGTGACCTGCGTGCCCGTCACATGCCGGCCGAGGTGCGGGATCCACACCTCCCGCAGGGCGTCGAACTGCACGTCCTGCACGAGTTCGTAGCCGGGCACGTACTCCTGGACGTCCCGGACCGCCTGCCGTACCGAGTCCTCGACGGCCCGCAGCGTGCCGGCCGTGGCGTCTTCGACGACGCAGTAGACGGTGTTGCGCATGGACACCGGCGGGTCGGCCGGGTTGAGCACGATGACGGCCTTCGCGGTGCCCGCGCCCGCGACCTCGCGCAGGGCCCGGGCGGTGGTCTCGGTGAACTCGTCGATGTTGGCACGGGTACCGGGCCCGGCGGAGCGGGTCGAGAGGGAGGCCACGATCTCGGCGTAGACCACCGGAGCCACCCGGGAGACGGCCGCGGCGACGGGTACGGTGGCCTGCCCGCCGCAGGTGACCATGTTGACGTCGTCGGCGGCGAGGTGCTTCTCCAGGTTCACCGAAGGGACGGTGAGCGGCCCCGAAGCGGCCGGCGTGAGGTCGACGAGCAGTTTGCCGTGGGCGCGGCAGACTTCGGCGTGCCGGGCGTGGGCGCCGGCCGATGTCGCGTCGAACACGATCCGGACGTCGGCGAACTCGTCCATCTCCAGGAGACCGTCGATTCCCGCAGGGGTGGTGGCCACGTGCAGGCGCCGGGCGCGCGCCAGGCCCTCGGAGGCCGGGTCGATGCCCGCCAAGGCCGCCATGCGCAGGTTCTTCGACTGCCGGATGACCTTGACCATCAGGTCGGTTCCGATGTTCCCCGAGCCCAGGACGGCGACCTTGACGCCGTCGGCCCGGGCGGTGGTTCCGGTGCTCATGCGCTGTCCTCCGTACGGGGCTCGATCAGGGCCTCGACCGTGCCGAGTCCGTCCAGTTCCAGGCGGTAGCGGCCACCGTCGTTGATCTCCGCCATCGGTCCCAGGGCACCGGACATCACCACGTCGCCGGCGCACAGGGGCCGGCCCCGGCGGGCCAGTTCGCGCGCCAGCCAGGTGACGGCGACGACCGGGGAGCCGAGGCAGGCGTGACCGGCACCGAAGGAGACGGGCTCGTCGTCGCGGTACAGCGTCATCCCGACCCGGGCCAGGTCGAGCCCGGCCAGGGTGTGCGGGACGGTGCCGAGGACGACGGCGCCGCTGGAGGCGTTGTCGGCGACGGTGTCGGTGATGGTCAGGTCCCATCCGGCGATGCGGGAGTCCACGATCTCGACGGCCGGCAGGACGAAGGCGGTGGCGCGCAGGACGTCCGCGACGGTGGCGCCGGGCCGGTCGAGATCACGGTCGAGGACGAAGGCGATCTCCCCCTCGGCGCGCGGCTGTATGAAGCGGTCCAGGGCGACGGGCTCGCCGTGGGCGAGGACCATGTCGTCGAAGAGCATCCCGAAGTCGGGTTCGAAGACGCCGAACTGCTCCTGTACGGCGGGCGCGGTCAGGCCGATCTTGGCACCGACCCTTCGTGCTCCCGCGGCCAGCCGCGCGGAGGCGAGACGGCTCTGCACCTCGTACGCGGTGTCGACGCCGGTGTCGCCGAGCAGGTCACGGATGGGGGCACAGGGCGTTCCGGTGGCGGCTGCGCGGGTCAGGCGGGAGACGGCGGCCTCGACGGCGTCGTCTCCTCCCGTCGGCGGGGCGGGTGTGTTCGGCTCGGTGTCGGTGTCGGTCGTCATAGCTGCACGCACACATTCGTGGGCTCGGTGTAGAAGTGGAGGGAGGAGGCGCCGCCTTCCCTGCCGATGCCGGAGAGCCCGGCGCCGCCGAAGGGAGAGCGCAGGTCGCGCAGGAACCAGGTGTTGACCCAGGCCATGCCTACGTCCATACGTTGGGCGACACGGTGACCGCGGCGCAGGTCGTTGGTCCACACGGCGGCGGCGAGACCGTAGTCGGTGTCGTTGGCCAGGGCGATGGCCTCCTCCTCGGTGTCGAACGGGATGAGCGCGGCGACGGGACCGAAGATCTCCTCGCGTACGGGGCGGTCGGCGTTGGTCAGCCCGGTCCACAGGGTGGGTTCGATCCACGCGCCGCCGTCGAGGGCCGGGCCGAGGGCCGGTGTGCCGCCTCCGGTGACGACCTTGGCGCCGGCCTGCTCGGCGAGGTCGAAGTAGCGCAGCACCTTGCGCCGGTGCTCCTGGGAGATCAGCGGGCCGGTGGTGGTGTGCGCGCTGAACGGGTCGTCGAGCCGCAGCCGGCCGGCCCGCTCGGCCAGGCCGTCGACGATGTCCGTGAACACGGCCCGGTGGACGTAGACCCGCTCGGTGCACAGGCACACCTGGCCCGTGTTGGTGAACACCGACCGGGACAGCCCGTCGAGCGCCTCGTCGACATCGACGTCGTCGAAGACGATCGCGGCGTTCTTGCCGCCGAGTTCGAAGGACACCGGGCGCACCCCGGGCGCCGCCGCCCGCATGACCGCGGTCCCGGTGGCGGACGATCCCGTGAACGTGATCCCGTCCACGCCCGGATGGGTCACCAGGAACTCGCCCGCGGAACCGGCGCCGAAGCCGTGCACGACGTTGTAGGCCCCGGCGGGCAGACCGGCGTCGGCCAGCACCTCGGCCAGCAAGGCCGCGGTGGACGGGGTTTCCTCGCTGGGCTTGACGACCACCGCGTTGCCGCAGGCGAGCGCGGGGGCGACCTTCCAGGTGAGCAGCAGCAGCGGCAGGTTCCAGGGCACGATCACGGCCACCACGCCCAGCGGTTTGCGCACCGCGTAGTTGAGGGCCTGGCGCCCGTCCGGCAGGTCGGTGAGGTAGGAGTCCTGGCCGGCCGCGGCCACGATGTCGGCGAACGTGCGGAAGTTGGCGATCGCGCGGGCGACGTCGAGTTCGCGGGCCTGGGTCACGGGCTTGCCCGTGTCGCCGACCTCCGCGGCCACGAACTCCTCGAAGCGCTGCTCGATCAGGTCGGCCGCCCGGCGCAGCAGCGCGGTGCGTTCCCGTACGGGAGTGTGGGCCCAGCCATCCGCCAGGGCGCCGCGTGCCGAGCGGACCGCGCGGTCGACCAGGGTCCGGTCCGCCTCGTGCACCTGGGCGAGGGGCGTGCCGGTGGCCGGGTCGGTCTTCGTGAAACAGCGTTCCTCGTCGGGTTCGGCGAAGGTGCCGCCGACGAAGTTGCGGATGACGGGCAGCGGTTCAGCGGACATGGGGTGCCTCCTGAGGGTTGGGTTCGCCCGCCTCCTTGTTCGGCGCGACGGGTGCGTCCCTGCGCATCACGTGGCGGACCTTGAGGGCGTAGACCAGGAGCAGGGCGAGGGTGAAGCCGGAGCCGACCCAGGCGGCCTGCGCCATCACGGGCACCACCGCGGCGGTCGAGGCCACCGCCAGCACACCCGCGATGCCGGCCCAGGCCGTCCAGGCGCCGCCCGGAACCCGCAGGTCCTGCGGTGCGGCCGGTTGAGCGGAGCGGCGGAACGCGAGGTAGGACGCGAGGATCAGCAGCCACACCAGGAGGACGGAGAAGATGGCGACGGAGACCAGGAGGTTGAAGACGCTGTTGACCTTGAAAGCGGCCAGCAGGGCTGCCGCGACGATGCCGACGGCTGAGACCAGCAGGGCCCGCACCGGGACCCCGCGGCGGCTGAGACGGGCCACGGCGGCGGGGGCGCATCTGTCGTGGCCCAGGGAGTGAAGGAAGCGGCTGGCCGCGTAGAGCTGCGCGTTGGCCGAGGAGATCGCCGCGATCAGCACGATCGCGTTGGTCAGCGAGGCGGCGGCCGGAATGCCGACCTGGGTGAAGACGTGGACGAACGGGCTGCCGTCGACGCCCCCGTCACCGCCTGCGACGTCCCGCCACGGCACGAGGGTGACGATGAGCCCTATGGACAGGATGTAGAACAGTCCCAGACGCCAGATGAGCGCGCGCATCGCGGTGCGGATGGACCGTGCGGGGTCGGCTGCCTCCGCCGCCGAGATGGAGACGGTCTCGAATCCCACGAAGGCGAACATCACGACGGACAGGGCGGTCCAGACGGCCGTCAGCCCGTTGGGGAAGAAGCCGCCACCCGAGGTGAGGTTTCCCAGGCCCGTGGCCGGCGTGTGCGGCAGTCCGACGAACACCAGCAGCAGTCCTGCCGCGATGAACACCACCACTGCGGTCACCTTCACGCTCGACAGCCAGAACTCCGCGAAGCCGAAGGACCCGACGCTGAAGAGGTTGACGCCCAGTACCACGGCGGAGACGGCGGCGATGAGCAGGAGCATCGGGGCCTGCGGCCACCAGTAGCGGATGTAGATCGCCGCGGCCACCACCTCGCCGCCGATGGCGACCGTCGTTCCGGCCCAGAACAGCCACCGGACGACGAAGCCCGCCCAGGGGCCGAGATAGAGGTGGGCGATGGTCCCGAAGGTTCCGCGCACGGGATGGGCGATGGTCATCGCCGCCAGCACCCGGGCGATGATGGCGACGAGTACCGCGCCCGCGATGTAGGAGAGGATCACGGCAGGGCCTGCTATGCCGATGGCCGAACCGGACCCCAGGAAGAGGCCGGTGCCCAGTGCGCAGCCGAGGCCGATCATGGTGGTCTGGCGGTGGGTGAGCGAGCGTACGAGCTCGCCCGGGTGCTGTTGGTCCCCGCCTGCGACGGCCGCCTGCCCAGGCGGGAGGGGGGCCGGGTTGCCGGTCTGGGTCATCTTTCCTCCGGTACGCAGTGGGCCAGCGCGTCGGCGGCCCGCCAGCAGTCGTGGAAGGTGGAGTAGAGGGGCACCGGTGCCAGCCGGATGATGTCCGGCTCGCGGGCGTCGGCGACGACTCCGTGCTCGTGGCGCAGCTTGCGGGCCAGGTCGGCCGCGCTCGTACGGCCGACGCGCAGCGACAGCTGGGCGCCTCGGCGTTGCGTGTCCCTGGGAGTGATCACCGTCAGTGGACGGGTGTGGGTGATCGCGTCGAGAAGTCCCTCCAGGTACCCGGTCAGCTTCTCGCTGCGCGCCCGCAGCGCCGCCATGCCGACGGTGTCGAACAGTTCCAGCGAGGTGCGTACCGGGCCCATGGCGAGAATCGGCGGATTGGAGATCGCCCATGCGTCGGCGGTGGCCGGCGGCTGGGAGACCGGTTCCATCCGGAACCGGGTGGCGGCGTCGGTGCTCCACCACCCTTCCAGGCGCTGCAGGCCGCGGTCGGTGACGTGCCGCTGGTGGATGAACACCCCCGACAGCGCGCCGGGTCCGGAGTTGAGGTACTTGTAGGAGCACCAGGCGGCGAAGTCGACGTCCCAGTTGTGCAGATGGAGCGGGACGTTGCCTGCCGCATGGGCGAGGTCCCAGCCGACCGTCGCGCCCGCGGCGTGGCCGGCTGCGGTGATGGCGGGGATGTCCATCAGCTCGCCGGTGAGGTAGTTGACGCCGCCCAGCAGCATCAGGGCCACGGTGTGTCCGTGCCGGTCGAGGAAGTCGACGACGTCCTCCGTGCGCAGGCAGTCCTCCCCGGGACGCGGACGCAGCCTGGTGACCGCCTGGTCCGGATCGAGGCCCCGGAAGCGCACGTGGCTGCGCACCGCGTAGCTGTCCGAGGGGAAGGCGCTGTCCTCGATCACGATCTGTGTCCGCTCGCCCTGGGGGCGGTAGAACGAGACCATCAGCAGATGCAGGTTCACCGTCAGGGAGTTCATGACGACGGTCTCTTCGGGCAGCGCCCCGACCAGGCGCGCGGCCGGCTCGGTCAGCAGGCGGTGATAGCCGAACCACGGGCGTACGGCGTCGTGGTGGCCTTCGACGCCGAAGCGGCTCCAGTCGGAGAGGTCCTGTGTCAGTTCCGCGAGGGTGGCCTTGGGCTGCAGGCCGAGGGAGTTGCCCGCGAGGTACGCGGTCTCGGTGTATCTGCCGCCGTCGGCGGGCGGTACGTGGAACAGCTCGCGGTGCCCGGGGAGGGCTTCGTCGAGCTGGTGGGCCTCGGCTTCGGAGGCGGTGGGTCGCGCGAGCAAGGCAATACCCTTCTGGGAAATGGAGCCGGATGACCGATGCGGGTCGACGCAGGCGCCGAAGCGGAGCGCGTGGGCCGAAGGTGGTCATGAACGGGCTGGTCGCTCTGGTGGCAGGGAGTGAAGCGGTCAGCGCCGAGCCGCGGCCAGACGCATCAGACGCAGGGTCTCGTCATGAACTCGGGCGGAGGGCACGGCGAGTTCCACGGGAGAGTCGAAGTGGTTGCGCCCGGACTGCTCGAACGCGGTGACCGGGCAGCCCTGCCGGCGCAGATGCTCCGCGAACGCGCGCGACTGCCGCTTGAACTCGTCCGTCTCACGTTCCCCCCAGGCGATCACCACGGGGCAGCGGACCGAAGGCGTCAGCAACAGCGGACTGCAGTCCTGGACCTCGCTGCCGTCGATGGCCACGACGTCATTGACGTAGGTCTGCCGTACCAGGGTCAGGTCATAGATCCCGCCGAAGAGCACCGCGCCCGCGATGGGGTCCGCGGGCAGACCCCACTGCCGCCACGGCGTGGCGAGCAGCATGGCGGCCAGGTGAGCGCCGGCCGAGGATCCGGAGACCACGATCCGCTCGGGGTCGATTCGGTGGTCGGCCGCCCGGCGCCACAGCCAGACGAAGGCCCTGCGCACCTGGTCGACGATGTCCGAGAGCCGGGCTCGCGGGGCGAGGGTGTAGTCCGGAGTGGCGTAGACAGCACCCGCCTTCACCATGGCGGGAGCCGGGAACACGGTGTCCTCCTTGGACAGCTGCTGCCAGTATCCGCCGTGGACGAAGAAGAGAGCGGGTCGGCTCTGCGGGCCCGGTCCCGAAGGACCGTAGACGTCCAGGCGATCGTCGTGTCCCGGTCCGAAGCGCAGGTCGCGACGGGCTACCGCGGCCAGCTCCTGTCGGGCGAGACGGCTGCGGTCCGCGTAGTCGTCCAGGAACGGCCGGATGTCGTCCACCATGCTGCTGGGTGAGTACTGGGCGTCCAGCTGGCTTTGGTCGAAGTCCCCGTACACAGGTGCTGTCATGGCAGCAGCCGATCGGTGGTCTCCTCCCGCGACTTCTTCAGAAAGGCGACGAAGTCGCTGCCGCCGGTTCCCTTGGCGGTCTCCTGGTCGCTCTGGAACCGCTTGATGTAGCGCCCGGTGATGCCGATGTGCTGGGCCCGGAGCCGGACCAGGGCGTCCACCGCCGCGTTGTAGGCGTCGCCGAGCCGGGGGTGGGTGCCGCGGCCTCGCTCGACGCATTCACGGACCGACGGACCGGCCTCGAGATCCTCCAGGAAGCGGCGGTGGGGCGCGGGCATGTGTGCGCGCATGCCGGTCAGGAATCCCGCCGTCATCCCGTGCGGGTGCGGTATGTCGAGTCCGGCGTCGAAGGCCTGGATGAGGGAGCTCTGTGCGGCGCTCCCGCCGGCCAGCACCAGCGGTTCCCGGTCCACGCCCTCGAAGCGCAGCCCCGGCGCGGACCATCCCGTGAGGAACGGCCTGATGCGATGGTAGAAGACGTAGTGATCGCACCAGCGCTCGACGTCGAGGAACGCGTCGGTCACCTTGTCGACGACATCACGGATACCGAGCAGCGCCTCGGTGAGACCGGCCTGGTCCTCGGCCGCCGCCGCGTGCTGGGCCCGCACGAGCAGGGGCAGCCCGGGAGCGCCGGCGAGTTCGACGCCCACCGTCGCCAGATAGAACCACTTCTCGTCGACGCCGCCGAGAAACGTCACCTGGGTGTCGATGTTCGACATGCTCAGCGGTTCACGGGCGTCGATGCGCCGCCAGTTGTGGAGCACGATGGAGGCGTGGGAGATGATCGGCGCCCGGTCCAGGGCTTCGGCGAGCGTGTGGAGCGGTTGCGCCAGCGGTGCCGGAAGCGTGTCCGCGGGTGTGTCGGTGACCCACACGTACGCGTTCGCGAGAGAGCACAACAGCAGCATGGCCCGTTCCTGCTCCCCGCTGGAGTGCAGCCGGTCCGGTGCGAGGACGGGCAGCGATTCGACCGCCGGGCGCATCCGCCCTGTCATGATCAGGGCTGCGATGTTCCGCCCGAGCCGCTCCCACGGTTCGTAGTATGTCGGCAGCGCGTCCACCGGGTCCTCGGCGGGCACGAACCCGTGCACGGCATCGATGGCGTACTCGCCCAGCGCGGCCACTCGGGGCCGGGGAGCGCGTATGCGCGTCGTTTCAGGGATCATTGCGCTTCCTCCTCGTGCGTCTCCACGAGGCTGCCCTTCCCACGAGCTGGGGCATATGGACGCCGGCACGAACTCGGCGGCCTCCGATTGGGCTCGGGCACTATGACGTCGCGGTGTCGTCGCTCCTCAGGAAGCTCTCCAGGCCCGGGGTCAGGCCCGCCACCTGCCCGGGCACGAGCCGGTACAGGACGTAGTAGCCCTCGCGGCGGCGCTCCAGCAGGCCCGCGTCCGCCAGTACGCGCAGGTGCTTGGACAGGGCGGCCTCGCTGACGCCGACGAGCGGGGCCAGTTCCTGGGTGCTGCGTGGGCGTTCGGCGATCAGCCGGAGGGCGCGCAGCCGGGTGTCGTCGGCGAGCGCCCGCAACGTGCCGACGAGCTGGGTGGGTGGAATCCTTGGGCGGGCTTCCCGGGCGATGGAGGAGACCGGGAAGACGAGGCCGAGAGGCCACGGACCGTCGCAGTTGACGCGTACATGCGGCCACACATAGGCGCTGGGGGCGAGTACGAGGGTGTCGTCCGGACCGATGGCGACCTCGTGATCGTGCGGTCGCTCCAGCCAGAAGCGTTCGGTCTGAGGATCGCTGCGCACCTCCGGCCACAGGCCGCGCAGCATCCCGTACAGACCGCGCTGCTCGATCTGGTGCCCGGCCTCGCTGACGCCGGCGGCGAGTTCGGGTTCGAGCCGTGCCCATTCCTCCTCGAACGCCTCCCGCCAGTAGCGCTCCAGCATGCTCAGGAACCGTTCGAGCAGCGCGCGGGGGTCGTCGAGGAGCATCGCGGCGATGGCGTCGTCGCTCTCCCGTGCGAGCCGCTCCCGCAGCAGCCGGCGTACGTCCGGTTCGTCCAGCACGTGCGGGTCCCTGCCCTGGCCGCCGCCCGGCCATGGCGAGAGCAGCGGAATGGCGAACTCCAGCCGGACCAGCTCCGGATCCGCCGTGCGCAGGGCGGCCAGTTCGCCTTCGAAGTCCGCCAGTCCGCCGGTCGGCTGCGGAAAGAGGAACTCGGGGAAGTACGAGCGCACCGCGTAGGAGAACGCCTCGATCTCCCGCTTCAGCGCCGGGGACAGCTTGCGCATCGCCCGCACCCAGCCGTGCTGGACGGGGTGGTGCTTGGGCTCCACCAGCACATGGAGACTCAGTACGGCTTCCATTGTCGGCGAGTAGGCGAACCCCACCCGCTCCGCACCAGTGGCTGGAATCCGGAACACGATCGTCATGACCCATCATCCTCTACCGGGCCACGGCCGCGGGCACGCCGTTCTCGCCGTGCCTGCCCCGACATGCTGAGCGTATGCAGGACGGCGTCCGATGGCCATGCCGGTCTCCCGCAGCACCGCGCTGCGCCATCTGCGGCACTTGCCACTGCCACAGCAGGTGGTCCCGAGGGTGATCGGCGTGGACGGAGCCGCGGCCGCCGCGCGCTGAGCAAGTCGCCTGGCCGGCTCCGACGGCCACTGGGACGGCTGAGCCTGCGTCGACGCCACCGTCATCGGTACCTACGCCAAGGGGCTCGCCCCGGACAGCCCTCCAGCGACCCGGATGCCGCCTGGTACCTGAGGCCGACCGCGAAGCTCTTCGACCTGGTCGTCGTCGACGGGGCCAGTCAGAGCTCCATCGCTTCGGTCCTGCCGCTGGTGTTCCGCGCTCGGCGGGCCTTGATCATCGATGATCCGATGCAGCTGAGTCACATCCCCGGCATCTCACCGGAGCAGGGGCGTCAGGCGCGTGTCAGGGCGGGTCTGAGCGCGGCCTGGCTGGAGGACCGCCGCCTCGCCTACCACGTGCACTCTTCGTACCACGCCGCCGCGCAGAACGGCGACACCGCGCAGGCATACGAGCAACTCGCCTCCGCAGCGGTCCATGCGGACGGGGTGCACATCGGAGCCTGGAACGAGACCCCGGCCCTGCTGCTCAGCACGGAAATCTCCCTGGGCGACCCGCTCACCGTTCACGCCCTGCACGCCGACGGCCCCGACGGCTGGCTGCACATCCCGGACGGCACCCCCGCCACAGACATCGACCTGCCCCTGGAGAACAAAAACCCGACCATAGGCATCGTGAAGCCAGGCAAGGGCAAGGACCCCGACACCTCCGAGCCCGGATACCAGGTCCGCCCCGACGACTACCAATGGTTCCAGCGTGCCCTGGCCCGGGTTGGCGCCGCCGGCCTCACGGCCTTCGCCGGCGACGGCGAATCCACCGCCGCGCTGCTTACCACACGTCAGGGCAGCGACTTCTTCCAAGGCTTCGCCCACGTCAACCTGAACACCGCTTCCCTGTGCGGTGATCGACTTCAATGATCTCCTCCTCGGTCCTCACCCGGCCAAGAGCACAAGCCGGGTGATCAAGACACCTGAACGATCACGCGTCCGTCAGTGGGGAGATCTCATGTCCGCGAGCGGGGAGACGATCAGACCACCTGCAGGGAACTTCGCATTTCCGCCGCCAACAGGGGCGAGCCCACCCGTTCACGGCGGTCCTCACCACATCAGCTTGCCCCGCCCCGCTGCCCCAACCCGCTTCTGCGAGGACACCAACAGCTGTGCCAGGCAGCCGTCCGCCTCTCCCCACGCGGATTGATTCCGTCTGCCACCTTCCTGACCTGCGATAACCCAGCCAGGTGCGCCAAGGCGGGCCGATTCGACCCGGATTCGACCCGGCACGCCCTTGCGGCAGCGTTGACCAGTCTTGAACTGCGAGAATGCAAACTCTGCCGGTGTACCACTCAAGAACGGGCAAGAAAAAGGTGCGTTCACCAACGTAAGTCCCACTTCCGGACAATCTCGGCATCACTACGATCAGACGTGGTCGCCAAATCCATCAGCGGCCGCCGCAGGAGCGAACCACCCAGCGGCGGTGCTCCGCAGCCCTGCCAGTGATGAGCAAGGCACCCGACAAGGCCCTGACCAGCTCGTTTACAGAGACACTTCCGCCTGGCAGAAGCCGCCTTGCGCGGCCACCCCAGCCCTCAGGACGCTGAGTCCAACCACGGCACGCGGGGCGACGACGCCCCGCCGACAGGGACGGGAACCCCATGCCTCACATGACCGCCTTCGCCAGGAACCAGTGGTACGTCGCCGCCTACGCCGAAGAGGTGGGGCGGGAGCTGCTGGGTCGGACGATCCTCGGTGAGCCGCTCGTCTTCTACCGGACGGAGGAGGAGGGCACGCCCGTCGCGCTGCACGACCGGTGCGTGCACCGCCGGTACCCGCTGTCGAAGAGCGGGCTGGACGGGGACCGCATCGTGTGCGGCTACCACGGCTTCACGTACGACACGACGGGCGCGTGTGTGTACGTGCCGGGGCAGAAGCGGGTCCCGCGGACGGCCCGCGTGGCCTCCTACCCGGTCGTCGAGCAGGACTCGCTGATCTGGGTGTGGATAGGCGACCCGGCGCTCGCCGACCCGCAGAGCATCCCGCGCGCGAAGCACCTGGCCGCCCCCGGCTGGACGACCGTGCGCGGTATGGAGCCGATCGACGCCGATTACGGCCTTCTCGTCGACAACCTGCTCGACCTCTCCCACGAGACCTATCTGCACGGCGGCTACATCGGCACCCCCGAGGTCGCGGAGACGCCGATCACCACCGAGGTCGACGAGGGCGCCGGTGTCGTGCGGGTGAGCCGGCACATGGACGACGCCGAGTGCCCGCCCTTCTACGCGAGGTCGACCGGCATCGAGGGACGCATCACCCGCTGGCAGGACATCGAGTACTTCGCCCCCTGCCTGTACCTGCTGCACAGCCGGATCGCGCCGGTGGGCGTGCTCCCCGAGGCGGACGGCAGCGACCCGAACGGCTTCCACACCGAGATCACCTACGCGATCACCCCGTCGACGGACGGCAAGGTGTACGACTTCTGGATGGTCTCCCGGGACTGGGCGACCGACGACGACGAGGTCACCGGGTTCCTGAGGGGCAACAACCACACGGTCGTCATGCAGGACGTCGTCGCGCTGAACCTGCTCCAGGAGACGCTGGGCTCCGAGCGCACCGGCTACCAGGAGCTGAGCATCAACATCGACACCGGTGGTCTGGCCGCCCGCCGTATCCTCGCCCGGCTGGTCGAGCAGGGGGAGAAGCCGGTGGAGAAGGTCCAGTGAGCACACCGCCCACCTTCCGGACCGGAGAGGTCTACCGCATCGCCTGGCTGCCGGGCACGGACATCCTGCACGGCACCTGTCACTGCGGGCGCGAGCACACCGCGCAGGACCCCATCGAGATGTGGGAGTGGATGCTCGCCCACCCGCAAGGACACGAGCCGCAAGGAAACACCTCATGACCTCGTCCTCCACCTCGTCCGTGCACGAGGCCGAACTCATCGTCGACAGCCGGGAGTTCGTCGCCGACGGCGTGCTGTCCCTCACTCTGCGGCATCCGCTGGGCGAGGAACTCCCGGCCTGGGAACCGGGCGCGCACATCGATGTGCTGCTCGGCCCCGGACTGGAACGGCAGTACTCGCTGTGCGGCGACCCGGCGGACCGGCACACCTGGCGGATCGGGGTGCTGCGGGAGCCCGACGGACGCGGTGGATCGGCGTACGTGCACACGGAGTTGGCGCGCGGCGACAAGATCCGGGTGCGCGGCCCGCGGAACAACTTCGCGCTGGAGCCGGTGCCCCGCTACCGGTTCGTGGCCGGCGGCATCGGCATCACCCCCATCCTGCCGATGCTGGCCGCCGCCGAGGCGGCGGGCGCGGAGTGGTCGCTGCTGTACGGCGGACGCAGCCGTGAATCCATGGCGTTCCAGCAGGAGTTGGCCGTGTACGGGGACCGGGTGACGGTCGCTCCGCAGGACGAGAGCGGACTGCTGGACCTCGGGTCCGTGCTGGACGGGCTGCCCGAGGACACCCTCGTCTACTGCTGCGGTCCCGGACCGCTGCTCGACGCGGTCGAGGAGCGGTGCCCGGGCAAGTCGCTCCGCATCGAGCGGTTCCGGCCGAAGGAGCAGGAGACCGGCCCGGACGGCGAGTTCGAGGTCGTGCTGGAGCGGACGGGGAAGACGGTCACGGTTCCCGTCGGGGTCTCCGTGCTCGACACGGTGCGGGCCGCCGGGGTCGAGGTGCTGTACTCCTGCACGGAGGGCACGTGCGGAACCTGTGAGACGGACGTCCTGGAGGGCACCCCGGACCACCGCGACTCGGTGCTCAGCGACGAGGAGCGCGCGGCCGGGGAGACCATGCTCATCTGCGTGTCCCGCTGCCAGGGCTCGCGGCTGGTGCTCGACCTGTAGGGGCGGCGGCGCCGGGGGCCAGGGCTCGCGCCCGGCCCGCGGCCGCCCCCGTCACGCACGTTCGCAGGTCCGGGCGACCTCTCTGCGCGTCCGCGCGGGATGCTCCGCGTCCGAGGGCCCGGATGACCGCGAGTCCCCGCTCGAAGGAACCGGACGAAGTGCGGTTCGCGGGCCGCGCCGAACCAGTCTCGATCGGGCATCGTCGCCTCCAGGAACCCGCTCGGAGACGCCCGGCACGCGCGATCCGTACGCACGGTGGTGCGATCCGTACACACGGGGTGCGCTCTGCGCACGCCTGCAGCACCCTTTCGAAACTGTCAACGACCCTGCACAGTAAGGGCATTGACCCACCCGCACCGACGCTCTACGTTCGCCCTGTGCACTGCCGTGCGGTCCACGCACACATTGCCGAGCAACTGTCCCATTAGGGGGAGCCATGCGTCGTCTGCCCATCGGCCTCGCGGCCGGCGCTCTGTTTCTGGCCGCCACGGGCTGCGGTTCGTCCGACTCCCCGGGGTCTAGCGGGGCCGACACGTCCGGCGGTACCACCACCCTCGAGATCGGCATCATTCCCATCCTGGATGTCGCTCCGGTCTACCTGGGCCAGAAGAAGGGTTTCTACGCCGAGCGCGGCCTCGAACTGGAGCTGACGCCCACTCAGGGCGGTGCCGCGATCGTGCCGGGAGTCGTCTCCGGCCAGTTCCAGTTCGGGTTCAGCAACACGACGTCACTGCTGGTCGCCCAGTCCAAGAACGTGCCCGTCAAGGTCGTGGCCAACGGTGTGGCGTCCACTGCCGAGAAGGGTGCCGACTTCTGCGGCATCACGGTGAAGAAGGACAGCCCCATCAAGTCCCCCGACCAACTGGAGGGCAAGAAGGTCGCGGTCAACACGCTCAACAACATCTGCGACACCTCGATCAGGGAGTCGATCCGCAAGGCGGGCGGCGACCCGTCGCAGGTCGAGTTCGTCGAGATGCCCTTCGACCAGATGCCCGCCGCGCTCGACAAGGGTCAGGTCGACGGGGCCTGCACCCCGGAGCCCGCGCTGGCCACCGTCAAGGCGGCCGGCGGCCGGTCCATCGCGTCGAACTTCTTCGACGTGGACCCGAACCTCACCGTGGCCATGTACTTCACCTCCCAGCAGTACGCCCAGAAGAACCCGGAGCTGGTGAAGAAGTTCCAGGAGGCGACCGTCGAGTCCCTCGAGTACGCCGACAGCCACCCGGACGAGGTCCGCGAGATCCTCACCACGTACACGAAGATCCCGAGCGACCTGCTGGACCAGCTGACCCTGCCCCACTTCCCCGCGGAACCCGACCGCGCCTCCATCGAGCGGTTGGCCGAACTGGGCGTGCAGGACGGTCTGTTCGACAAGACCCCGGACCTGGACAAGCTGCTGCCGTGAGGACGGGCAACACCGCACTGGGCGCGGCCGGCCTCGTGGGGTTCCTCGCGCTGTGGGAGGCGGTCCCCCGGGTCGGCATCATCAAGGAGGACTATTTCCCGCCGGTCAGCCGGGTCGCCGGCGCCCTCGGCACCGAGTTCGCCGACGAGGCGTTCTGGACGGCGCTCGGCGACACCCTCACCGGCTGGGCGGTCGGACTGCTGATCGCCGTCACCGCCGGGATCCTGGTGGGGATCGTCATCGCCGTCGTGCCGTATCTGCGCGAGGCGACCTCCTCCACGATCGAGTTCCTGCGCCCGATCCCCTCGGTCGCGCTGATCCCGCTGGCGGTCCTGCTGTACGGCAGTGAACTGCGTTCGGTGCTGCTGCTGGTGGTCTACGCGTCCTTCTGGCAGGTCCTCATCCAGACCCTGTACGGCGTCCAGGACGTCGACCCGGTCGCCGAGGAGACCGCCCGCTCCTACGGCCTCGGTACGTGGGCGCGGATCCGCCATGTGCTGTGGCCCACCGCCCTGCCGTACGTCATGACCGGCGTCAGGCTGGCCGCGGCGGTGGCGCTCATCCTGGCCGTGACCGCCGAACTGGTCATCGGCGCACCGGGGTTGGGGCAGCGCATCGCCGTCGCGCAGACCTCGCAGGCGGTGCCGGAGATGTACGCCCTGGTGGTGGTCACCGGGCTGCTGGGGCTGCTCATCAACGTGGGGGCGCGGACGGTGGAGCGGCGGGCGCTGGCCTGGCACCAGTCGGTGCGCGGGGAGGTGGCGGTGTGAGCCGTTTCCTGCTGCGGCCGCTGTTCGTCCTCGCCCTCCCCCTCGTCCTGGTCACGGTCTGGTGGTTCGCGTCGGCGGGCAGCACCGATGTGTTCTGGCCGCCACTGCGCACGATCCTCGCCACGTTCCCGGACGTCTGGACGGCCGAGCGGCTGCGCGCCGACGTCCTGCCCAGCCTCCTGCGCCTGACCGCCGGGTACGCCCTGGCGGCGGTCGTCGGTGTGGCGCTCGGCACGGTCATCGGCAGCCACCGGTGGGTGCGGGCGGTCTGCGAACCGGTCCTGGAGTTCCTGCGGGCGGTGCCGCCGCCGGTTCTCGTCCCGGTCATCGTGCTGTTCGCGGGCATCGGCGACACGATGAAGATCGCCGTGATCGCGAGCGGCTGTGTCTGGCCGATCCTGCTCAACACGGTCGAGGGCGTCCGCGCGGTGGACTCCGTGATGTCCGAGACGGCGAGGTCGTACGGCATCACGGGCGCGGCGCGGCTGCGGAACGTCGTGCTGCCCTCGGCGAGCCCGCAGATCTTCGCGGGGCTGCGCCAGGCACTGTCCATCGGCATCATCCTCATGGTCATCAGCGAGATGACCGCGGCCAGCAACGGACTGGGCTACACCATCGTCCAGTTCCAGCGCGGTTTCGCCATCCCCGACATGTGGACCGGCATTCTGGTCCTCGGTCTGCTGGGGTTCCTGCTGTCCGTCGTCTTCCGGCTGGTCGAGCGGCGCGTGCTCGGCTGGTACCACGGTCTGCGCGCATCCTCCCGGCGGTCGTAGTGAAACTCGAGAAGGAGCGGCGGGCGATGCACGCCTTGCTTGACGTGGCGGGCCTGAAGAAGGTCTACGAGGGTTCCGGGCGCCGGGTGGAGGCGGTGCGGGACCTCACCTTCACCGTCGACCCCGGCGAACTGGTCTGTCTGGTGGGCCCGTCGGGCTGCGGCAAGACGACCCTGCTGAAGTGCGTGGCGGGGCTGATGAGGCCGACGGCGGGTGAAGTCCACCTGGCGGGACGGCCGGTGGAGGGCCCGCCGCCGGGCATGGCAGTCGTCTTCCAGGAGTACGGGCGCAGCCTCTTCCCCTGGATGCGGGTCCGCGACAACGTCGAACTCCCGCTCAAGCAGAAGAGGTTGAGCCGGGAGCGACGGCGGGTGCTGGTCGACGACGCGCTCGCCTCGGTCGGTCTGTCCGACGCCGCCGGGGCGTATCCGTGGCAGTTGTCCGGCGGGATGCAGCAGCGGGTCGCCATCGCCCGCGCGCTGGCGTACGAGCCGGACGTCCTGCTGATGGACGAGCCGTTCGCGGCGGTCGACGCCCAGACCCGCGCCGACCTGGAGGATCTCGTACGGGGTCTGTGGCGGGAGCGGGGGATCACGATCCTCTTCGTCACCCACGACATCGACGAGGCCGTCTACCTGGGCGAACGTGTCCTGATCCTGTCCGCCTCCCCCACGGTCGTCCAGGAGCAGCTGAAAATCGATCTGCCCGCTGAGCGCGACCAGTTGCACACCCGCGTGGCCCCGCGCTTCGCGGAACTGCGCACCCATGTGTACGAGCAGATCCAGGTGGCCAAACGGGGGACCGCGCTGGAGAAGGACTGACCTCCGGCGCCGTCGGCGACCTGAACGCCGGCGGCGCCGGAGGGGGCGCGGCTCACCTCTCGGAGGTGGGCACCACGCTCAGGTGGGTCGATGCGGGGCGGCGCGGCCGACGGGCCCTGCGGGCGTGGTCGGTCGGACGGCCCACCTCGTGCAGGACGAGGGTCATCCGGTGGTAGCCGAGGTCCCGAAGGGTGTCGGGGCTCTCGCCGACGACCCGACAGTGGGTCGCGCCCCAGCGCGGGTCGGGGTGGACCAGGGGCCGGACGGCGCCGTCGTGCCGGACGGCGCCGGGGCCGACGGTGCGCAGCCAGTGCGGCAGGCCGTGGCGGTAGGCGGCGTCCATGATGGGGTCCTGGGCGATGTCCCGGCGGATGGACTGCAGGCCCCGGTCCTGGGGGTGGCGCTCCACGGCGGCGGCGAAGTGGGCGAGCATCGGCAGGCACCAACTGGACTCGTGGTCACCGAGAACGGTGGCGGCGTCCGGGTGGAAGAGCACGAAGCGAAGGAAGTTGTCGTCCGGCAGGGCCGTCGGGTGGGGGCCCACGCCGGTGAAGAGCGCGCGGAACGCGGCGTTGCTCAGGACGACGTCCCAGCGGTGGTCGAGGACGACGGACGGGAACAGGACGGAATCCAGCAGTACGGCGTAGTCCTGGAGATAGGCCTGCGCTTCCTGGGCTTCGAGAGTGTCGGGGACGGGCCGCGGTACCGACCGCTGCCCTCCTGCCTGATATGCCATCGGGAGGTCACCCCTCTTGCCTATGCGGCCTTCACGCGGCGCCTTGATCCTGCTGCCCCGGGCGGAGGCGTGTCAACTATCGTGGCATTCGACGCCGGTTGACGGCTGAATCTCGCCACAGTTGTGGCGAGGCCTGGATGTGAGTTCGACCGAACCGCTAGTCTCCCCGCAGTTCACGGTGTACTTGCCGGGACCAGGGTCTCGCGCCAGGCTTGGATCCACGGATTCCGCAGTACCGCGAAATTGGCCGGAGAGAGACGTAGGAGATCTGTCGGTGACGGATGGCTTCGAGGTTCCGGACGCCGCGGCGACGGTTCTGCTGCCGGCCGTCGTGGCCCGTGTCACCGCGCTGGCGGACAAGTTGCGCGTGGGGCACGCGGAGGTGTTCGACACCCGGCGGCTCTCGGTGGCCTCGGGTGTGCCGGAGGCGGTCGTGAAGGCCCTGCTGAGCGGTCGGCGAGCCGGTGAGCCGGACGTCCAGGCCCGCTTTCTGCAACGCCTCGACCTGCTGCGACGCACCCGGCTCAAGCCCAACGGCCGCAAGTACACGCAGCAGGAGATCGCCGACGGCGCGGGTATGTCGCGCCAGCAGGCGGGTGCCCTGATCAACGGGGACCGGCGTCCCACGATGGAGCACTGCGACGCCATCCAGCGCTTCTTCAGGGTCCACGCCGGCTTCCTGACCGCCGAGGATCCCGAGGCGCTGGCGAGTGCCCTGATGCGGACCGAACAGGAGCTCCTCCAGCAACTCGCCGACCGCGAGCGCGCGGCGGCCGAGGCCGCGGACGACCCGTTGCAGCGGCTGCTCCAGAACCACGGTGTGCGTTCCATCGCCTGGCGGGCGGCGCAGCTGCCCACCGACCAGCACCGCGACAAGGTCGCGGAGTGGTTGGACATGCTGCTGGAGAGCGTCAAGCGGCCCGAGTCCTGACCGGGGGAGATCTGTGGGCATCGGAAGGGAAATGCGCCGTCTGTGCGGCGAGTTGGTCGGCGAACTCACCCTGCCGGCACCGGCGGACCCCGCCGACCTCTACAGCGCCCTGTGCGACGCCATGAGCCGCCGCCGCGGCCGCCCCGTCCACTACCGCACCGCCGTCTTCCCGCCCGGTACGGCCAGTGGGCTGTGGCTGGACATGGCCGAGCAGGATCTGGTCGTCATCGAGGAACGCACCGCGCCCGACCACCAGCTGGTGATCCTCGGTCATGAGCTGTGGCACATGCAGGCCGGGCACTGCGGGCAGCACGTGGACGGCTCCACCGTCGCCACGCGCTTATTGAGCCAGGACGCCGACCTGCAGGAGACCGTGCTGAGGGTCGCCGCCCGGACCCGGTTCGACCTGTCCGACGAGCAGGACGCCGAGAGCTTCGGACTGCTGCTGGCCAGCAAGTGCCGTATGTGGCTGGCCGGTTCGGCGCTGCGTGGGCCGGTGCGCCGGGACCACCTGGCCGGACGCATCGGGGCCTCGCTCGGCTACCGCGGGCCGCAGGGCTGAGCGGCGCGGACACCGAGACGCCGAGACGCCGAGAATTCTGAAGACATGGACGGGTCCAGCTACTACGTTCCGGCCGTCGCGATGGCGATCGCCCTCGCCCTCAAGACGCCCGCGCTGCTGCGCAACTGGGGTGATCCCCTGATCAGGTCCGTGTGCGCGCTGATGACCCTGGCCGCCCTGGTCTTCTGCTTCGCCGCGCCGCCGACGATCATCGAGCTGAACCGCGTCACGGGCGTCACGAACGTCTCGGCCGCCGTCGTCTATCTGCTGCTGAGCGCGTTCAGCGGCTCCTGCCTGGTGCTGATCACCAACTGGCGGGGCGGCCCGCCGGAGACGACCCGTCGCCTCTCGCGCCGCTGGATCGCCGGGTACGGCGCGGTGTGCGTGGCGATCGTGGTGCTGTTCGTGCTCGGCGAGGCCCCCGTGGAGCGGGTGCGGGACTTCGACACGTACTACGCGGGCGCCCCGTTCCTGCGCGAGATGATCGTGCTGTACCTGACCGGGTTCATGGTCGCGGGGCTCGCGATGAACGTGATGTGCTGGCGCTGGGCGCTCCAGGTGCGCGGCTGGCTGCGCGCGGGGCTGCTGATCATCGCGTTCGGTTTCCTGCTCAACGTCCCGTTCGCGGCGGTCAAGCTGATCGCCGTGGTGGCCCGCTGGCAGGGCGGCGACCTGGACTATCTGAGCACGTACGTGGCGCCCGTGCTGTCGTCCGTCGGCGCGCAGGTCTGCGCGGTCGGCTTCTGTCTGCCACTGGCCGGGGAACGCATCGGGGACTCCTGGACCATCTGGTCCATGTACCGCCGGCTCGGCCCGCTGTGGCGGGAGTTGCGCCCCGTCTGGGCCCAGGCGAGCCATGAGGTGCGGATCTCCTGGTGGGCGCCGGCCCGGCTCCAGATGACACAGCGCGAGTCCGACATCCACGACGGCATGCTCAGCCTGTACCCGTACTTCGACGCCGAGGTGCGGGCCAAGGCGTACGACGCGGCCGTCGCGTCGGGTTCGGAGCCCGTCCAGGCGCGGGCCGAGGCCGACGCGGCGATGGTGACGGCGGCGGTGCGGGCGATGGCGGACGATCCGGAGGGCCGGGTCATCAGCTCGGCCCCGGCCGACGCCCCGGCCCCGCCGGCCGAGAACCCCCGTGACCTCGTGCGGATGTCCATCGCCCTGCGTCAGTCACCCGTCGTAGCGGCCGCCCGCGAATGGGCCGCCGCGACCAGGTCAGGAAGCGACTTCCATGAGCGAACCTCTTAGCGGCCCGCGCGACGGCGCGGTCACGACTCCCCGGCGTGCCGTCGTCGTCGGCGCGGGCCTGGCCGGTCTGCTGGCCGCCGCCGCGCTGCGCGACCACGCCGAGGTCACCGTCGTCGAACGCGACGCACTGCCCGAGGGTCCGGAGCCCCGTAAGGGCGTTCCCCAGGCCCGGCACGCCCATCTGCTCTGGTCGGGCGGGGCCCGGGCGATGGAGGAGCTGCTGCCGGGCGTCACCGACGCCTGGCTGGCCGCGGGTGCCCGGCGCATCCCGCTGCCGACCGGGCTGGTGTCCCTGTCACCGCAGGGCTGGGTGCGCCGCTGGCCGGAGATGGAGTTCATGATCGCGTGCAGCCGCGATCTGCTGGAGTCGGTCGTCCGCGCCCGGCTCGTCGCCGACCCCCGCGTCACCGTGCTGGAGCGCACCGAGATCCTGGGCCTGGCGGGCGACGCCTCCCGGGTGACGGGCATCCGGCTCTCCGTCGACGGCGAGGAACGGGTGCTCACGGCCGACCTGGTGGTGGACGCCGCCGGGCGCGGTTCGCGGGGCACGGCCTGGCTCGACGCGCTCGGGGTCGCGCCCGCGCCGATGGAGGAGGTCGACTCCGGTCTCGTGTACGCGAGCCGGATCTTCCGGGCACCGGCGGGCACCGAGGAGTACCCGGTGGTCAATGTGCAGCCGGACGGGTCGCAGCCGGTGCCGGGGCGGAGCGCGACGCTCGTGCCCATCGAGGGCGGGCGGTGGCTGGTGACGCTGTCGGGCACCCGAGGCGGTCAACCGACCGCGCGATCCGAGGAGTTCGAGCCGTTCGCCCGGGACGACGTCCGGCATCCCGTCGTGGGCGAGCTGATCTCCCGCGCCGAGCCCCTGACGGACGTCGTGGTCACCCGCAGCACGATCAACCGGCGCCGCTTCTTCGAGAAGGTGTCCGGCTGGCCCGACGGTTTCGTCGCGATCGGCGACTCGGTCGCCACGTACAACCCGATCTACGGCCACGGCATGTCCGTCGCCGCGCAGAGCGCTCTCGTGCTGCGGGAACGGGTCGCCGCACTCGGTCTCACGGCGCCGGGGCTGGCGCGCCGGGTGCAGAAGGCGGTGGCGAAGCCGGTGAGCCTGGCCTGGGAGCTGGCCACCAGCACGGACATCCGTTACCCGGAGGCCATCGGCAAACAGCCGAACGCGGCGCAGAAGCTCTTCGGACGCTACGCGGAGCGGCTGATGCGGACCGCGCTCGGCCGGCCCCTGGTCTTCCGGGCGTACCTCGGCGTGATCACCCTCACCGCGCCGATCGGTGCCCTGGTCCGGCCGGAGGTCGTCCTCGCGGTGCTGCGCGGCCCGGTCAAATCCCCTTTGACGGAACCGCCCCTGACGGAGGATGAGCGAAGAACGGCGCTGGGAGCGGGCTCCTAGTAGTGCTTCGTTAGGTTGTGGGCTGTCTGCGGCGTCTCCGAGGGCTGGGTAGGGGGCGGCCGCAGGTGGTGCAGGTACCGGTCCAGCACCTCAGCAGGTCCTGAAGGACGTCGAGGACCTGGTAGAGGGTTAGGCCGGTGTGCGGACTTTTGGGTCGAGCCGCCGCAGGGTGAGGAAGGCCTGGGCGGCGGTGACGAGGGTGACGTGGTGGTGCCAGCCGCGCCAGGTGCGGCCCTCGAAGTGGTCCAGCCCCAGGCCGTGCTTGAGCTCGCGGTAGTCGTGCTCGATCCGCCAGCGCATCTTGGCCCATCGCACCAGGTCAGCGGCCGGTGTGGTGGCAGGCAGGTTCGATATCCAGTAGTCCGTGGGAGTGTCCTGGCCGTCCGGCCACTCGACAAGGAGTGTCTGGACAGGCAGGACGCCGTCCCACCGGTTGCGGCCGCCGCCCGCCTCCTGGGCTGCGGCCAGGGACTGCTTGCCCGCGGGCCGCACCCTCAGCACCGCGAACCGTGAGGTCATCGCGCCCTTGCTGCCCTGCCTCCAGGTCACCTCGGTGAACCGCTCTGCCCCCGCCTGTGCTGCGAGGACACAAACGGCTCGCGGTGGGGTGCGGTAGCGGGGAAGGGTGGGCGGTCCGAGCCCGCCATAGGCAGGCCGGCCAGGCTCGGCATCCTCCGCATGGGCGACTTCCTTCCCGGTCAGGGCCAGGACATAGGCCAGCCCGCGCTCCTCCAGACCGAGCCGGAAGGGGGTGCTGACGCCGTAGCCGGCGTCGGCGACCACGACCGGCGCCTTCAACTGCCAGGTGGCGAGTGTGTCCAGCAGGCCGAGCGCCAGACGCCACTTCTCCCGGTGCACCACGCCGTCGGGGACGCCTGCCCTGCGGCATCGGTCCGGCTCGTCCGTCCACTCACGCGGCAGATACAACTGCCATTCCAACGGGCACGAGGCGGTGTCGGTGGCGGCATGGACACTGACCGCGACCTGGCAGTTCGCCCGTTTGCCGACCGCTCCGCAGTACTGGCGGGCCACCCCGACCGACGCCGTGCCGCACTTGGGGAACGACACATCGTCGATCACCCACACCTCGGGCCCGACAACTTGGGACAGCCGCTCGGCGATCCGCCGCCTAACCGGCAGCGGATCCCACGGTGACTGGCTCACGAACTGCTGCAGGGCCTGCATGTTCCCGTCCGGCAGACGCTCGGCCATCGGCTGGACCGACTTGCGCCGACCGTCCAGCATCAGACCCCGCAGATAACACTCGCCCCACCGCCGCTGATCACGCCGCGACAACGACCCGAACACATCGGCAACGAACTCCGCCAACTCACCCCGGAGCCGTTCCACCTCCCCCAACCTCACCCGAGGAAGCTGCCCACGAACAGCCGAGATCACCCAACGTAACGAAGCACTACTAGGGTCTGTCGTTCGGATCACGCCGGCTTCGGGTGACGGCGCCTGACGGCCCAGGCGTGATCCGAACGACAGGCCCCAGGGCGACTTCCGCGCGCGGGAGAGCGGGATTGTCAGTGGTGGACGGCAAGCTGGGAGTGTGCCGCCCCTGTGCCGGGGCGGGCACGGAGTTTCGCCGATCCGACCAGGGGAGAGCCGTTCGATGCCGACCGCCGTACTGACCGACCGCGAGCGCGCCGCGGTACAGGCCTATCTTCGGCTGCTGGGGACCGTACGAGCAGCGTTCGACGGGCCGCCGGACTCCCGCCGACCACCCGTGGTTCCGCCCGCCGCGCTCGCCGAGGCGGAGCAGGCGCTGGCGGCGGCGGGGCTCTCGGGCAACGAGGAGGAGTTCTTCGAACTGCTGCGGAGCTGGTGCCCGCAGGTGTGAGGGTGTACGACGCTCCGCCGGGAGTCCTCCGGCGGGCCGGCGTCGGTCCCGGACTAGGGCCGGTCCTCGGTCAGGTACATCCCGGCGGCCTGGTCCACCAGTTGCCGCAGGGCCGCCACATGGCTCTCGTCGCCGCCCAGTTCGTCGAGAACCCGGTGCGCGTCGTCGCGGAACGCGGCGAGGTCCTTCTCGAGCCGCCGGAGCGCGGCGGGGGCGAGCAGCAGTGCGCGCAACCGCGCGCGGGCCGGGGCGGAGCCGCGCGCGGCGCGCCCCAGCTCCGCGACCCGCTCCCGGGAGCCCGGGGGCGCCTCCTCCAGGGCGCAGGCGAGGAGATAGGTGACCGTGCCGTTCAGCAGGTCCTCGTCGCGGCCGGAGAGCAGGTCCTCCTGGTCGTTGAAGAGCTGCCAGAGGATTCCGAAGACCTCACCGAACTCCCGCCACATCTCGATGCGTTGGGTCCTGGTGCCGGAGAGGATCGCGGCCATCGCCGTGATCATCCCGAAGGGTGCGCCGGACTTCCCGCGGTAGGCGGCCGCGACCGCCTCGCGCGAGGCGGTCGCCAGGTCGCCGCGCAGGTCGCGCAGTTGGCCCTCCACGGCGCCGATCCAGCAGTCGACGATCTCCCGGGTGAGGGCGCCCCGCACCGCGTCCGGCACCGGCTGGGCCTGGACGATCCTGATGGGCAGCGCCTGTCCGCTGAGGACGGACGCCAGCAGCGCCTCGTCCGTACCGAGTCCGGCGGGGGTGTGCGCGCCGTGCCCGTCGGCCAGGTCGTCGAGGTAGCAGGCGGAGGTCCACCACAGGACGTGCACGGCCGACAGGGGAACGGCCGGTCCCGGTGCCCCGGTCTCGCAGGCGTGCACGAGCAGGGGGAGCACGGACAGGGGGTATTTCATCCGCTGGTGGCCGAGCAGCCCGGATATGGATCGTCGGACCGCCCCGGACGACGGCCCGAGGCCCTCCAGGGCGGTGGCGATCTCCGCGTCGATCTCCGGCGCGACCTGTCTGTGCAGCTCCACATAGGAGAGGGTGGTCATCCGGCGTCCTCGGCCTTGGAGGGAAAGGGAACCGAGACCGCGGTCGCCACCAGCCCCCGCCGGACGGTCCAGCGACCGTCGAGGACGTCGAGTCGACAACCGGCCACCACCGGTCCCGGTACGAGGAGTTCGGCGCGGAAGCGGCCGGAGCGGCCGTCGGGGCCCACGCTCACCTCGATGTCGGCCTCCGAGAAGTCCAGCCATTTCCGGGTGAGCGGGAACCACGCCTTGTAGACGGACTCCTTGGCGCTGAAGAGCAGCCGGTCCCAGTGGACCGAGGGGTCGTCGGCGGTCAGCCGGCGCAGCCGGGTCTCCTCCGCGGGCAGGGCGATCGCCGTCAGGACGCCCTCGGGCAGGGCGTCGTGGGGTTCGGCGTCGATGCCGAGAGAGGCGAGGTCGGCGGCGCGGACCAGGGCGGCGGCCGCGTACCCCTCGCAGTGGGTCATACTGCCGGTCAGACCGTCCGGCCAGCCGGGGGCGCCGCGCTCGCCGGGCACGATCGCCCGCGGGGCGACCCCGAGCTTCTCCATGGCCCGCCGGGCGCAGGCCCGGACGAGGGTGAACTCGCGGCGCCGCTTCGGTACCGCCCGGGCGACGACCGCCTCCTCCTCGGGGTACAGCTCGACCCCCTCGACGGCGGCGGCCTCCTCATGGGCGTGCGCCTCCACGACCACGACCGCTCCCGGGAGCAGTTCCTCGATCACCGGCTCCGACCTCCAACGGCAGAATGCGGCGGAGCCTGCCCGGGGGTTCCGGGCGCGGTCGCCACTCGCGGGGGTATCCCACGGACACCTCTTCGAAGCGGACCCCGTCCAGCCAGGTGGTCCGCGGAATGTGCAGATGGCCGTAGACCATGACCTCGACGTTGAACCGCCGGTGCCAGTCGGCGGTCAGCTCGGTGCCGCACCACATGGCGAACTCGGGGTACCACAGGACGTCCGTCGGGTGCCGGTCCAGGGGGTAGTGGTTGACCAGCACCTTCGGCAGGTCGGGCGGCAGTTCGGCGAGCCTGCGTTCGGTCTCGGCGACGCGGGCGCGGCACCAGTCGTCCCGGCTCGGGTACGGGTCGGGGTGCAGCACGTGCTCGTCGGCGCAGACCACTCCGGTGCCGTGCGCGTACTCCAGGCCCTCCGCCTTGGTGGCGCAGCCCTCGGGCAGGAACGAGTAGTCGTACAGGAGGAACAGCGGCGCGATCACCACAGGGCCGCCCGGGCCCTCCCACAGGGGGTACGGGTCCTCGGGGGTGACGACGCCCAGTTCCCGGCAGAGGGCGACGAGATGGTCGTACCGTTCGACGCCGCGGTACGGAACGGTCTCGCTGGGGTGGGTCCACAGTTCGTGGTTGCCCGGCACCCAGACGACCTTGGCGAAGCGGCCGGCGAGGGTCGTCAGCGCCCAGCGGATGTCGGCGACGGACTCGGAGACGTCACCGGCGACGAGCAGCCAGTCGTCGTCGCTCTCGGGGCGCATCCGCTCGACCAGGGCGCGGTTCTCGGGATAGCCGATGTGCAGATCACTGACGGCCAGCAGATTTCCGTGACGGCCGACCCTCGACTCCACCCGTGCTCCTCTCCGAACGCCGAACATCAACACGAGAACACAGGTGCGCGCCCCTGGACAAGACCGACCTGCCGAGCCGCGGCCCACCGGGGTGGGCAACACCGCCGACTCGCGCGCGGGCGCCGTCGGCGCGCCCGTGGACCCCGCCGACCTGTCCCAATACACCGCCGCGCGAGGATTAACACGCGCGTGACAGAAACATGGGCCCCAGTGGCCGTATGATCCGTCCTACACCACCGCCACGCCCCTACTTCGCGTACGGCGGTTCGGCGTACCTCCATCCCCCCTGGCCGGGCACGGCCTGCTTCGCCCTGCCCGCGAACCTTGGAAAGGCGGCCTGCATGGTCTCTCGCGTACGCGTCTGGCTCAACCGCACGTACGCGGAGAATGTCTTCTTCATGGATCAGCTGCGGCATAATCCGCACGCTCGTCCGGTGGACATCCATGCCACGCACGGCGACGCCGACTCCCCCGTACTGGCCGCCGCCGACACCGCCGACCTGGAGCCCGAGGGCCTCTCCCCCGCCGCGTACGTGGAGTACGCGCTGGACCAGTGCGCCAAGCGCGGCATCGACGTCTTCGTGCCCCGGCTGCACCAGGCGGCCCTCGCCGCGCACCGCGAGGAGTTCGCCGCCATCGGTACGGCCCTGCTGGCGCCGACCGCCGAGGCCATCGAGGTGTTCGAGGACAAGGTGACCGCGTACGAGGCGGTCCGTGAGCACGGGATTCCGGTGCCGCCGTGGTACCGGGTGACGAACGCCGACGAACTCGTCGCCGCCGTCGAGGAGTTGGAGGCCGACGGACACAAGGCGTGCTTCAAGCCGGCGTCCGGGGCGGGCGGCGTGGGCTTCCGTGTCGTCACACGCACCCCCTTCTCGCTCGATCACCTCAGCGGTTTCCCCAGCCCGTACGTCCAGCTCGACATGGTCGTGGAGGCGGTGCGGGCGGCCGAGGAGCCCGTCGACTGGATGGTGATGCCGCGGCTGGAGCAGCCGGAGGTGTCCGTCGACTGCCTCACCGGCCCCGACGGCCGGGTCCGGATGGCCGTGGGCCGCACCAAGAACGGCCGGCGGCGCGGCTTCACGCTCCACCCGGCGTGGATCGAGCCGGCGCGGCGGATCGCGGAGCGGTTCGGGCTGCACCACCTGACGAACATCCAGTTCCGGATGTACGGCGACGAGCCGGTCCTGATGGACGTGAACACGCGGCCGGCGGGCGGGCTGCATCAGCTCGCGCTGTGCGGGATCAACGCGCCGTGGGCGGCCGTGCGGTTGGCGCTCGGCGAGGAGACGGGGGATGTGCTGCCGACTCGGCTGGGGCAGGACTACACGGTGGTGTCCGGGCCTCGGCCGGTGCGGCCGGTGTCGTTGCCGCATCAGGTGGCCGAGGTGGGGGTTGCCGACGTGGCTGTGGCCGAGGTGGCTGTGGCGGAGGTGGCGGTTGCGGTGGATGCGCGGCCTGTGGCTGTGGCGCCGCCGGTGGCGTGCAAGCCGACGGTTGCCGATCGGCCGCTCGCCGTCTGAGTTCTCTCGCCCCCGCCGCCCCTACCCGTCCCATCCCAGGGGCTGCGCGCCCCTTCGACCCCCGCGTCACAGATTCGGGGCTCCGCCCCGGACCCCGTTCGCGCAGTTCCCCGCGCCCCTAAATAGGGGCGCGGGGAACTGCGTTAGGAACCCCACCGGCGGGTCAGCGCTTGCCCACCGTCAGCCTCAGTGTCTGCACCTCGAACGGGCGCAGCGTCACCGGGACGCCGTCGCCGTCCGTGGCCGCCTCGGACAGGGGGCGTTCCAGCAGGTCGGTGATCTGGGCTCCGGCGAGTGGGAATCCGGTGCGCAGGACGCCCCGGGCCCGGCCGCCGCTCGACTCGTAGATCCGGACCACGACGTCTCCCGAGGCGTCGTCGGCGAGCTTGACCGCCTCGACGGTGACGCCCTCGCCGTCCACGGACACCACCGGTTCGGGTGCGCCCGCCGCGTCCGCGACGCGCAGGGGCAGGTTGAGGGCGTAGCCCTCGGCGACCGCGTCCTCGATGCTCGCACCGGGGAGGAGGGAGTACGTGAAGCGGTGCTTGCCCTGGTCGGCCTCGGGGTCCGGGATGCGCGGGGCGCGGACCAGGCTGAGGCGGACCGTGGTGGTCGTACCGCCGTCCTCGCGGACCGTGCGGGAGACGTCGTGGCCGTAGGTCGAGTCGTTGATGACCGCGACGCCGTAGCCGGGTTCGCCGACGTGCACCCAGCGGTGGCCGGAGACCTCGAAGCGGGCCGCCTCCCAGCTGGTGTTGGTGTGGGTGGGGCGCTGGATGTGGCCGAACTGGATCTCGGCGGAGGAGTGGGCGGCGCGGACGTCGATCGGGAAGCCGGCCTTGAGGAACTTCTCGGCCTCGTGCCAGTCGATGTCCGTCTCGAAGTCGATCCGGGGGCTGCCGGCGCGCAGGGTGATCGTCTGGGTGAGGCGGGAGCCCTTGCCGAAGGTCCGTTCCACGCGGATCGCGCCGAGGAGGGGGTCCTCCTCGACCACGGTGATCGACTCGGGGTCCAGCAGGTCCGTGTAGCGGTTCTTGTAGTGCTTGTCGACGTCCCAGGCATCCCAGTAGTTGGGGAGGTCGGTGTGCAGGCGGAGCAGGTTGCCCTTGTCGCCGAGGACCTCGCGGTCGGCGACCAGGTCGCGGACGGAGGCGAGGGTGCCGTCCTCGGCGATCTCGACCCGGACCAGGCCGTTGTCGAGGACGCGGCCGGAGACGGTGACGGGGTGCGGGGGCTCGGCGGGGGTGAGGGGTGCGCTGCCGTTCGCGGGGACGGTGACGTACGCCGGTGCGCCCGCGGATGTGCGGATCACCTCGGCCCGGTCACGCGGGCTGGTGTTGAAGACGCGCGCGTCACCGGCGCCGAGCGCGGTGACCGCTTCCGTCGTCAGCTCCTCCAGTTCCTTGGCGACCCGCGCGTACTCCGCCTCCGCCTCGCGGTGCACCCAGGCGATGGACGAGCCCGGCAGGATGTCGTGGAACTGGTGGAGGAGGACCGTCTTCCAGAGGCGGTCGAGCTTCTCGTGGGGGTAGCTGTACCGCGGTGCGTGGAGCGCGGCCGTCGTCGCCCACAGTTCCGCCTCGCGCAGCTTGTGCTCGCTGCGGCGGTTGCCCTGCTTGGTGCGGGCCTGGGAGGTGTAGGTGGCGCGGTGCAGCTCCAGGTAGAGCTCGCCGTTCCAGACGGGGGCGTCCTCGTACTCGGCGCGGGCCTTGGCGAAGAACTCGTCGGGGTGTTCGACGACGACCTTCGGGGAACCTTCGAGGTCCGCCAGCCGGCGGGCGCGTTCCATGATCTCGCGGGTGGGGCCGCCACCGCCGTCGCCCCAGCCGAACGGGGCCAGCGAGCGCGTACCGGCGCCCTTCTCCTGGTAGTTGCGGACCGCGCGGTCCATCTCCTCGCCGCTGAAGCGGGCGTTGTAGGTGTCGACCGGCGGGAAGTGGGTGAAGATGCGGGTGCCGTCGATGCCCTCCCACCAGAACGTGTGGTGGGGGAAGCGGTTGGTCTGGTTCCAGGAGATCTTCTGGGTGAGGAACCACTCGTTGCCGGCGAGCTTGGCGAGCTGTGGGTAGGAGGCGTTGTAGCCGAAGGAGTCAGGGAGCCAGACGCCCTTGGTCTCGATGCCGAAGTGCTCGATGAAGAACCGCTTGCCGTGGACCAGCTGGCGGGCGATGGCCTCGCCGCCGGGCAGGTTGCCGTCGGACTCGACCCACATGCCGCCGACCGGTACCCACTGGCCCTTGTCGACGGCCTTCTTGATCCGCTCCCACACCTGCGGGTAGTTGTCGCGCACCCACTCGTACTGCACGGCCTGCGAGCAGGCGAAGATGAAGTCCTCGTACTCGTCGGCCAGCGCGGTGACGTTGGAGAAGGTGCGGGACGTCTTGCGCTTGGTCTCGCGGATGGGCCAGAGCCAGGCCGAGTCGATGTGGGCGTGGCCGACGCCGGAGATGGTGTGGGCGCTGGCGTGGGCGGGCTTGGCGAGGACCGGGGCGAGGATCTCGCGGACGGCCGTGGCGCTGCCGGAGACGTCGTCGAGGTCGACGGCGTCCATGGCCCGGTCCAGGGCGTGCAGGATCTCGTGGCGGCGGGGCTCGTGCTCGCCGAGGTGGACCATCAGCTCGCGCAGCACCTGGAGGTCCAGGTCGAGGTGGAAGACCTCCTCGTCGAGGACGGCGATGTCGGCGCGCCGGAAGGTGTAGAGCGGCTTGTCGCCGGCGGTGAGGATGTCGCCGAGCGGGGTGATCTTCGAGAAGTTGTCGGCCAGGATGTCGGGGTTGGAGGCCGCCTCGACCAGGTAGTCGATGCTCTCGCCGCCGCGTACGGGGTTGCCGATCGGCACGTACTGGTTGAGCGGGTTGACCGCCTTCAGCGGGGTGCCGTCGACGAGGTGGACCAGGGCCTCGGCCTGGTTGCCGGGCCAGTCGCCGACGAAGCCGAGGTCGATGACGGCCTCGACGCGCCGGCCCGCCCACGCGGCGGGGACCTGCCCGCGCATCCGGAACCAGGTGGTGCCCCACGGCGGGCCCCAGGGGGTGTCCATCGCGAACGGGGCGTACGAGGCGGCGGCGGCCTCCTCGAAGGGCACGGGCTCGCCCGGCGCCTGCCAGGCCTCGACCTCGAAGGGGACGGAAGCCGCGTAGAGGGCGGGCTTGATGCGTTGGGTGTGGACGCGCTCTACGCGTTCCTCGATCCGGCGGCGTTCGTCATGCATGAGGTCTCCAGAGAGGGTGGTGCGGGAGCGGGCGGTGCAGGTGCGGGTGGTGCGGGAGCTGGTGCGGGTGGTGCTGATGCGGGAGCAGGCGGGCCGGGAAAGCGCTTTCCGAGCGGGAGCCTACTTCAGGTACCCGAGGCCAGGGTGCACGGCCGTGTAGCCCTCGACCAGACGGCGGGCGACGTTGACCGAGTCCACCAGGGGGTGCAGGGCGAAGGCCTTCACCGCCGTCGCGCGGGAAGCCGCCTCGGCCGCGGCCAGGACCTCGCGCTCGACCGCCTTCACCGCGCAGACCAGACCGGTGGCGTGGTCGGGCAGGGGGGCGACGGAGACGGGGTGGGCGCCGTTGGCGTCGACCAGGCAGGGCACCTCGATGACGGCCTCGGTGTCGAGGGTGGTGAGGGTGCCCTTGTTGCGCACGTTGAGGATGAGGGTGGTGCGCTCGTCGCGGGCGATGGCCCGCATCAGGGCGAGGGCGACCTTCTCGTAGCCGCCGGAGAGGTCGTCGGCGTCGCGTTCGCCGGCGCCGGCCGTCTCCCTGTTCTCCGACATGTACGTGGCCTCGCGCTCGGCGCGGGTGCGGTCCCAGGCCTTGAGGGCGTGGGCGTCGGGGCGGCGCATCTCCTCGTAGAAATGGGCCTGTTGTTCCTTGAGGAAGGCGCCGCGGGTCTTCTCGACGGCCTGGTAGGCGCGGACGGCCTCACGGTTGAAGTAGTAGTAGTGCAGGTACTCGTTGGGGATCGCGCCGAGGGACTGGAGCCAGTCGACGCCGAAGAGCTTGCCCTCCTCGAAGGAGCCGAGCAGGTCGCGGTCGGCGAGGAGGCGGGGCAGCTCGTCGCGGCCGGCGACGTGCAGGCCCCGGACCCAGCCGAGGTGGTTGAGGCCGACGTAGTCGATCCAGGCCTCCTTGGGGTTCGTCACCCCGAGGACGCGGGCGATCCGGCGGCCGAGGCCGACGGGTGAGTCGCAGATGCCGATGACGCGGTCGCCGAGGTGGCGGGACATGGCCTCGGTGACCAGGCCCGCCGGGTTGGTGAAGTTGATGACCCAGGCGTCCGGGGCGAGCCGGGCCACGCGCCGGGCGATGTCCACGGCGACCGGGACGGTGCGCAGGCCGTAGGCGATGCCGCCCGCGCCGACGGTCTCCTGGCCGAGGACTCCTTCGGCCAGGGCCACGCGCTCGTCGTTCGCGCGGCCCTCCAGGCCGCCGACCCGGATCGCGGAGAAGATGAAGTCGGCGCCGCGCAGGGCCTCGTCGAGGTCGGTGGTGGCGCTCACCTCGGGGGCGTCGGGGAGGTCCGCGGCCTGCTCGGCGAGGACGCGGGTGACGGCGGAGAGCCGCTCGGCGTCCAGGTCGTGCAGGACGACACGGGTGACCCGGCCCTCGGCGCGGTCCCCGAGGAGCGCCCCGTACACGAGGGGCACCCGGAATCCTCCGCCGCCCAGAATCGTCAGCTTCACGCAATTACCACCTTTGCCGATCGTGCGTTCGTGCGGGCCGTCCGGCCTGTCCCCTCGACCCCCGTGCGCGGGATCGGTGGGGGTGTCCCGCGCGGCCCCTCGCGCCCCTGAGGAAGCGGAGCCGCGCCACTGCTTCTTCGGCCCGCGGGGGCCGTCTCCCTCAGGGGCGGGGGGAACCGCGCGAGACGCTCCTCCCACCCGTACCCGACCACGCGCCCCCTCCTGCCGGCCCGGTCCGGACTGTTCGTCCGGGCCGTTCCGCCACCGTGTGCGGGCGGCGTCCGACACGTGTCAGCCGCGCCGCGCCGGAGGGCGGTCACGGTGTGACCACCTCGACGCCCGCCTCCTCCAACGACGCGCGGGTGGTCTGCTCCACCGGCCCGTTGGTGACGACGACGTCGAGTTCCCTGGGGCCGCAGACCTTCGCCATGCCCGTCCCGGGGAACTTCGCGGAGTCGGCGAGCAGGACGACCCTGTCGCTCGCCCTGATCATCGCGCGTTTGACGGGGACCTCGACGACGGTCGTGTCCATCACCTGTCCGCCGGGGCGAACTCCACTCGTACCGAGGAAGAGCCAGTCGGCGTGGAGTTGACGGAGGTTGTCCTCGGTGAGGAAACCGACGAGGGAACGGTACTCGCGGCGGACCATGCCGCCGAGCAGCACCAGTTCGATGCCCTCGTCGTCGGCCAGCTCCTCGTAGACCACCAGGTTGCTGGTGATCACGGTGAGGCGGCGGCCGTGCAGTTGCCGGGCCAGGCGGTAGGCGGTGGTCCCGATGTCCAGGAGCACGGACTGGCCGTCGTGGACCATCGACGCGGCCTTCGCCGCTATCGCGTCCTTCTCGGCCACCCGCACCTCGGCGACCTCGGCGAAGGGCTGGTCGCCCTCGTCCACGACCGCGCCGCCGTGCACCCGGGTGAGCAGCCCCTCCTCCTCCAGCCGGACGAGGTCACGCCGGATGGTGGCGGGGCTCACACCGAGCTGTTCGGACAGGTCGGTGACCGCCGCCGGCCCGCCAGATCGCAGGGCCCGCAGGATGAGTTGGTGTCGTCTCTCTGCCAGCACGCGCTGAACAGTACTCGTCATTCCCAATCAAATCCATGCTCACTTCTGCTCGACTCTTGCCAAACCTCTCGGAGGCGCGCACGATCTGTGCACCGAAATTGAAGACTTTTGAAGAGTGATCCTCAAAAGTCTCGACGAGAGGGTGCACGCGTGGACGACGACCGGCCCGATGTGCTGCTGACCGGGCTGCTCTTCTACGACCTCGTGCTCACGGGGCTGGGAAAGCCGCCCACCCCCGGCGAGGAGATCTGGACCGACGGCATGGGCTGCGGTCCCGGCGGCATCGCCAACCTGGCGGTGGCCACCGCCCGTTTCGGCCTGCGGACCTCGCTGGCCACGGTCTTCGGCGACGACTACTACGGCGCGTACTGCCGCGAGGTCCTCGCCGGACAGGAGGGCGTCGACCTCTCCCTCTCGCGCACCGCCGACGGCTGGCACACCCCCGTCACCGTCTCCCTCGCCCACGGCCACGACCGCGCCCTGGTCACCCACGGCCAGGAACCGCCGTACTCGCAGGACGTCCTGATGGGCGATCCGCCCGAGTCGCGCACCGCGCTCGTGCACATCGAGGCCGAGCCGCGCGAGTGGCTCGCCAAGGCCGCCGCGAACGGCACGCTCATCTACGCGGACGTCGGCTGGGACCCCACCCAGCGGTGGTCGCGCGACCTGCTCGACCAACTCGCCCTGTGCCACGCCTTCCTCCCCAACGAGACCGAGGCGATGGCCTACACCCGCACCGACAGCGCGGCCGCCGCGCTCGGCACCCTGAGCGAACTGGTCCCGGTGGCCGTGGTCACCCGCGGCGGGGACGGCGCGGTCGCGGTGGACCAGACGACCGGCGAGTACGTGGAGGTCCCGGCCCTGGACGTCGACGTGCTCGACGCGACGGGCGCCGGCGACGTCTTCGGCGCGAGCTTCGTCGCCGCCTCCCTCGCCGGCTGGCCCCTGGCGGAACGACTGCGGTTCGCCGTCCTGTCCGCCGGACTCTCCGTCGGCCACCACGGCGGAGGCCTCGCCGCGCCCGGCTGGTACGGCGTCGCCCGCTGGTGGCGCTCACTGACCGACCCCGGCCTGAAGAAGGCCTACGGCTTCCTCGCGGACCGCATCCCGGCCGACGTCGGCCCACCGGTGCACTTCGCCCCGGTGACCCCGCCCGCGCGGCCCCAAAGACCCCACGCACCAAAGCCCTGAAGTACCACGAACAGGAACAAACAGGAGTGACCCGTGGACCTTTCTCGTAGAGGCTTCCTCCAGGCTGCCGTGTTCACCGCGGCGGCCTCCGGACTGACCGTCGCCTGTGGCGGCGGCTCGGACTCCGGCGGCACCAAGAACGGCAAGAACCTCACCCTGTGGTACTGGGGCGGCGCCCTCAGCGACAAGGTGGTCGCCGAGGCCAAGACACACTTCAAGAGCCAGATCAAGCTGACCAGTTCCTCCATCGGCGGCGACTTCAAGCAGAAGCTCACCACCACGCTCGCGGCGGGCGGGTCCTCCGTCCCGGACATCACCGGCATCAAGGGCGAGGACATCGCCTCCTTCCTGCCGAACGCCGACCGCTTCCTCGACCTGAACGACCTGGGCTTCAAGAAGATCTCCTCCCAGTACCTGGAGTGGAAGACCAAGCTCGCCCAGACCGAGGACGGCAAGCAGATCGGTTTCCCGATCGACATCGGCCCCACCGCGCTCTTCTACCGCGCCGACCAGTTCGAGAAGGCGGGGCTGCCCAGCGACCCGGCGAAGGTCGCCGCCGAGGCCAAGACCTGGGACGACTACTTCGCGCTCGGCACCGAGCTGAAGAAGGCGCTGCCCGGCACCTTCCTCATCAACAACATGGGCTCGGTCTTCAGCATCGCGGTCGGCCAGGGCACCAAGCGGTTCATCGACCAGGACAACCACTTCATCGGCGACCAGGACCACATCCGCGCCGCGTGGGACCACGCGATACGCGCCTACACGCTCGGCCTCGACGCCAAGATCAACGACCAGAGCTGGAACTCGGCCGTCGGCAAGAGCCTGACCACCGAGGTCGGCGCCGCGTGGCACGCGCTGGACATCCAGTCGGCGGCCCCCGGGACCAAGGGCAAGTGGCGGGTCACGGCGACCCCGGGCGGACCGGCGAACCAGGGCGGCTCCTATCTCACCCTGCCCAAGCAGTGCCGGAACCCCGAAGAGGCTTTCAAGATCATCAGCTGGATCCTCAGCCCGGAGAACAACGCCAAGAGCTTCGCGGACGCCACCATCTTCCCCGCCTCCCCGGAGACGTACGCGATGCCGGCGATGACCGGCCCCGACGCCTTCTTCGGCGGCCAGAAGATCATCGAGGTCTTCGGCCCGGCCGCCGAGGCCATCCCCGTCAGCTACGAGGCGCCCGCCGACTCCGCGGTCATGGCTCCCTTCATGGCCGAGCTGACCAGCATCGAGGCCAAGGGCAAGAAGCCCGACGACGCCTGGAAGGACGCGGTCTCCCAGGCCAAGCAGATCGCCAGGCGACAGGGGGTGAACTGAGGTGTCGTCACCTCCGGTGACCGGTCCCGCCACGGTGCCCGAGCACCGTGGCGGGCCGGGCCCGGCCCGCTTCCGCCCGCGGCGCACCCCGCCCGCGGGCGTCGCTCGGCCCACTCGTCGCGGGGTGCTGTCCTACTGGCGGCAGTACCTGGCGATCTCGCCCTTCTACCTGATCTTCCTCGGCTTCTCCTTCGTCCCCGTCTTCTACTCGCTGTACCTGTCCTTCCAGCGCTACGACGGCCTGGGCACCAAGGAGTTCGTGGGCCTCCAGCAGTTCGAGTTCCTGTGGAGCGACCCGGTCTTCTGGCTGTCCATCCGCAACACCCTGATCATCTGGGTCCTGTCCACCGTGCCCACGCTCTTCGGCGCGCTGGTGCTGGCGACGCTGCTGCATTCGGTGCGCCGCTTCAAGGGCTTCTACCGCATCGCCCTCTACGTGCCGAACGTGACGTCGATCGTCGCCGTGGCGATCTTCTTCGGCGCGGTGTTCAGCAACGACTTCGGCCTGGTCAACGCGATCCTGGGCACGGTCGGCATCTCCCCCGTGCCGTGGCTGAGCAACCCGTGGCTGATCAAGGTGGTCATCGCGCTGCTGATGACATGGATGTGGACCGGCTACAACATGATCATCTATCTGGCCGGCCTCCAGGCCATCCCGCAGTCGGTCTACGAGGCCGCCAGGATGGACGGTGCCGGACCGATCCGCACGTTCTTCCAGATCACCATCCCGATCATGCGGCCGATCATCCTGTTCACCGTCGTCATCTCGACCATCAACGGTCTGCAGAGCTTCAGCGAACCCCAGGTGCTCTTCGCCAGCAACGCCGCCAACCAGAACCTCGGCGGTCCGGGCCAGGCGGGCCTGACCACACTGCTCTACTTCTACCAATCGGCCTTCCTCGACAACGACTACGGCTACGGCGCGGCCATCGTGTGGGCCTTCTTCGTACTGATCATCGTGCTCGTCGTCATCAACTGGCGCATCGTGCAACGAGGGAGGAAGTCATGACGACAGCCGTCACGCCACGGCCGGCGACGGCCGCGGGCAAGGAGCCGGCCCGCGGCGCGAAGCGGCCGCGCCGCCCCAAGGGCCTGTCCCCGCACGTCTTTCTGATCCTCGCCGTCGTGATCTCGGTCTTCCCGTTCGTGTGGACGATCGTGATGGCGACCAACACCACCCGGGACATCTACAAGAGCCCGCCGAAGCTGACCTTCGGCTCGCACCTGCTGGAGAACATCCGGGGTGTGCTCGACACGGTCGACTTCTTCGGCTCGATGCTCAACACGATCGTCATCGCGTCCGTCACCACGGTCCTGGTGCTGTTCGTCGACTCCCTGGCGGCCTTCGCCTTCGCCAAGTTCGAGTTCCCCGGGCGCCGCATCCTCTTCGGCACGCTCCTGGTGTTCATGATGCTGCCGCTCCAGCTCGCCGTCCTGCCGCAGTTCATCCTGATGTCGGAGATCGGCTGGGTCGGCATGCTCAAGGCACTGGTGTGGCCCGCCCTCTCCAACGCCTTCGGCATCTTCTGGCTGCGCCAGTACATCGAGACCGGGGTGCCCGACGAACTGCTGGACGCGGCCCGGATCGACGGCGCCGGGTTCTTCCGGCAGTACTGGAACGTCGCCCTGCCGATGATCAGGCCCGCGATGTCCTTCCTCGCCATCTACGCCTTCGTCGGTGCCTGGAACGACTACGTCTGGCCCCTCATCGTGCTCACCAACCCCGAGCACGTCACGCTCCAGGTGGAGCTGGCCCAGCTCAACGTCGGCCACAACACCGACTACAGCATGGTGATGGCCGGTGTGCTGATGGCGTCCCTCCCGCTGGTGATCGTCTTCGCCGTCTTCGCGCGGGGCTTCATCGCGGGCGCCACCGAGGGCGCGGTCCAGGGCAGTTGAACCGCGGGACAGGGGCAGGCGGGCCGATGTCGGGACGGAGGGGCGCGGTGACGGACACCGGGAGCGCGACGATCGTGCGACCGGGGCGCGGCAAGGTGCTGGTGGTGGGCATGGACGGGGTGCGCTACGACCGGCTCGCCCGCTCCTCGGCCACGGCGCCGGTGCTGCACGGTCTGATGGCCACCGGCGCCCACGGCAGCGGTCTGCTGCCCTACGGCGAGGTGGACGGCCAGGCCGAGGGCGGGCCGTCCACCAGCATGGCCTACACCGACTCCGGTCCCGGCTGGTCGAGCGTGCTGACCGGGGTGTGGCCCGACCGGCACGGGGTCACCGGCAACGACTTCGAGGGCGCCGACTACGTCCGCCACCCCGACTTCCTCAGCCGGGCCGCCGCCGCGCGACCCGGTCTGCGCACGGCGGCCGCGGTGTCCTGGCCGGAGCTGATCGACCGCGGCACGCTGGGGCCCGGCGTCGGCGAACGCGCGCGGTACGACGGGGAGTCGGACGGTTACGAGCAGGCGGACCGGCTCGTCGCCGACACCGCCGTGCGCTGGCTCTCCGAGGGCGACCCGGACGCGCTGTTCGTGTACTTCGGCGCCACCGACGAGGCCGGTCACTCCACGGGGCCGCTCGGCCCGGCGTACGACCGGGCGCTTCTCGCCCAGGACGCCCACCTCGGGCGGCTGCTGGACGCGATCACCGCCCGGCGCTCCGACCCCGCACGCGCCGACGAGCACTGGACGGTCGTGGTCACCACCGACCACGGCCACCTGGACACCGGCGGCCACGGCGGCGACACCCACGCGGAGCGCGAGGTCTTCGTCGTCCTCGCGGAACTGGGAACGGGGGCTGGGCCGGGGGCTGCCGTTGCGCGGGGGACGGCGGCAGGGCCGGGAACAGCAGCAGGGCCGGGGACGGCCGATGCGGGCAGCGCGGGCAGGACGAACGGCCAGCCCGGTACGGCCGGTCCGGCCGGCCAGGATGGTCCGGGTGACCCCGGCGGTCCGGGTGATCCGGACGGCCCGGGTGATCCAGACGGCGCGCCCGACGCGAACAGCACAGACAGCGCGCAGAGCCCGGACGGCACGCACGGCCCGGACAGCACTGGCGGCACGGCCACCACGCACAGCCTGAGCGGCACGCACAGCCCCAGCCCCACGCACAGCACAGCCGACGCGCACAACATCGGCGGCACGCACAGCCCGCACCCCGTGAACGGCACGCGCAGTCCCGGTCGTACGGTCGGTGCGGACGGTGGCCCCCGCGTCCCCCGAACCCCCGGCGGCACCCCGCTGGACTCGCCCGCTCTCGTCGACGTCGCGCCCACCGTGCTGGACCGGCTCGGTGTCCGTGTCGACCCCGGCTGGGGTCTGCCGGGCCGGGTGCTGCCCCGGCCGGCCGCATCCCCCTCCTCCCCCTCCCTTACGCCACCCCCGACTCCGGAACGGTCATGACCGACGCTCTCTTCGCCCTGCGCCCCTGGAACTGCCCCGAGGTGACCTCCTGGAGGCGGCTGCCCATGAACGCCGTGGACCGGCGTGCGGGGGCCGTGTCGCTCGACGGCCTGTGGCGGTTCCAGCTGCTGCCGTCGCCCGAGCGGGAACCGGGGCCCGCCTGGTCCTGGGCCGAACTCCCGGGTTCCTGGACCCTGGACGCGGCGGAGGATCCGCCGCGGTACACCAACGTCCGGATGCCGTGGGCCCAGTTCCCGCCGGACTCCCCGCCCGAGAACCCGACCGGCGTGTACGAGCGGGAGGTCGAGATACCCGCCGAGTGGGCCGGCCGCCGGATCGTGCTGCACGTCGGCGCAGCCGAGAGCGTGCTGCTGGTCCAGGTGGACGGACGGCCCGCCGGTGTCTCCAAGGACTCCCATCTGGCCGCCGAGTTCGACCTCTCCGAGCTGGTCCGCCCCGGTCACCGGGCCACCGTTCGGCTCACGGTGGTGAAGTGGTCGGACGCCTCGCACATCGAGGACCAGGACCAGTGGTGGCTGGGCGGCATCACCCGCCCGGTGCTGCTCTACGCCACCGATCCGCTGCATCTCGCGGACGTGACCGTACGGGCCCGCCGCGACGGGGAGCTCCGGGTGGACTGCCGGGTGCGCTCCACGGCGGGCACGGCGACGGGCGCGCTGCCCGCCGGGTGGTACGTCAGCGGCGAGCTGGTCGGCCCGGAGCTGGACGGCCTGGCGCTGGCCCAGGACCGCGAGTTCGACCGGCTCAACGCGGAGGACGAGCGGGTCTCCGACTTCCTCGGCGAGGCCCGGCTGGGCACGGTCGTCCCCGACGTGCGGACCTGGAACGCCGAGACCCCCGAGCTGTACGGCCTCACCGTCCGGCTGCACCGCGCCGACGGCACGGTGGCCGACACCTCGCACCACCGGGTCGGCTTCCGCGACGTGGAGATCCGGGGCCGGGACCTGCTGGTGAACGGCGAGCGGGTCTACATCCGGGGCGTGAACCGGCACGACTTCCACCCGCTGACCGGGCGGACGGTGTCGCAGGAGGACATGCGCGCGGACCTGCTGACGCTGAAGCGGTTCGGCTTCAACGCGATCCGCACCTCCCACTATCCGGGCGACCCGGCCCTGTACGACCTCACGGACGAGCTGGGCTTCTACGTGGTGGACGAGGCGGACATCGAGTCGCACGACCACGCCCACGAGATCGCCGACGACCCGCGCTATCTGAACGCCTTCGTCGACCGTGTCTCCCGCATGGTCCTGCGGGACAAGAACCATCCGTCGGTGATCGTCTGGTCGCTGGGCAACGAGTCCGACTACGGGGCGAACCACGACGCGGCGGCGGGCTGGCTGCGGCGCCACGATCCGACCCGGCCGGTGCAGTACGAGGGCGCGGCGAAGCTGGACTGGGCGGCCACCGACGACGCCTCCGACATCGCCTGTCCGATGTACGCGTCCATCGAGGACTGCGTGGCGCACGCGCTGTCGGGCGAGCAGACCAGGCCGCTGATCCAGTGCGAGTACTCGCACGCCATGGGCAACAGCAACGGCACCCTCGCCGACACGTGGGCCGCCATCGAGGCGACCCCGGGTCTTCAGGGCGGGTTCATCTGGGAGTTCTGGGACCACGGCATCCTCCAGCGTGTGAACGACGGACGACCGGCCGGGCGTGGGGGCGCCGGGCTGTACGAGAAGGGGGTCGCGGGCCCCGGTCTGCGCTGGGCCTACGGCGGCGACTTCGGCGAGACGATCCACGACGGCGCGTTCATCGCCGACGGGGTCGTGTTTCCCGACCGCACGCCCAAGCCGGTGATGTTCGAGCACCGGGAGATCGCCGCCCCGGTGCGGCTGTCGGTGGAGGGCGAGGGCACCTGGCGAGTGCTGCGGGTGCACAACCGGCAGCACTTCCGCGATCTGTCGTGGCTGGCAGCCGAGTGGGAGTTCGCGGCGGCCGACGGCGGCAGCTGGACGGTCCCGGCCCAGCTGCCCGCCGTACCGCCCGGCGGTTCGGCCGTCATCGACCGGCCCGAGGTGGCGGGCGGCGCCGGCGAGATCTGGCTGACCCTGCGGGTGACGACGGCCGGCGACGAGCCCTGGGCGCCGCGCGGCACCGAGGTGTGCAGCCCGCAGCTCCAGTGGTACGCGGCCGAGGAGGGCGAGCCGGTGGTGGGCGCCGAGGAGGACCTCGGGCACATCCCGCCGCCGGAGACGGACCCGGACGGGCTGCTGCTGCACCCGCTGCTCGCCTCCCCTCCGGCCCTGAGCCTGTGGCGGGCCCCCACCGACAACGACGTCCTCGGCGGCATGGCCGAGCGCTGGCGCGAACTGGGCCTGGACCGCATGGAGCGCGAGCCGGTCGCCGTGGAGCGCAAGGGGGCGTCCGTGCGGGTCCGCTCCCGTTGGTCGACGGGGGCCGGACAGGTCGAGCACGAGCAGGTGTTCACCGCGCTCGTGGACGGCCGGGTGCTCGTCGAGGAGACGGCCGTCCTCCCCGAGGAGCTGACGGACGTGGCCCGGGTCGGCACGGTGTTCGAGACGGTCGAGGGCCTCGACAGCCTGGCCTGGTACGGGCAGGGCCCCTGGGAGAGCTACCCGGACCGGGCCGCCGGGGCGCCCGTCGGCCACCACGCGGCCCCCGTGGACGCGCTGTTCACCCCGTATCTGCGGCCGCAGGAGAGCGGGGGCCGGTACGGTGTACGGCACTTCACGCTCTCCGGGGGCGACCACGTCCTGGCGGTTCGGCTGGACGGCCCCCGGCAGGTGTCGGTCACCCGGCACCGCGCGGCGGACCTGACGGCCGTGGCGCACCACGACGAGTTGGTGCCCCGGCCCGGCTGTGTGGTCCACATCGACGCGGCGCACCGGGGGTTGGGCACCGCGTCGTGCGGTCCCGACACCTCGCCGCCGTACCTCGTTCCCCCGGGTGTCCACCGCTGGTCGTGGACGCTGCGGGCGCTCTGAACCACGAACCTCTTACGGAGTCACTGTGTGCACCTCGCACGAACCGGGGCAGGAGTCTGCCCAGGCCCGCTCGGGCAGACGTAACTTCCTGCGGGCGACGGCCCTGCTGGGCGCCGCGGCGACGGTCTCGCTGCCCGTCGTGGCGCAGGCGGTGCCCGCGCGCTGGAAGCCCGATCGCACGAGCCGTCGCTTCACGCTCGCCGTCATGCCCGACACGCAGTACCTGTTCGACGGGCCGAGCATCGACAAGGCTCCCGTCGAGGCGTCCCTGCGGTACCTCCTGGAGCACGGTGCGCAGGAGAACCTCGTGTTCCTGTCCCACCTCGGGGACCTCACCCAGAACGGCACGGCGCGGGAGACCGAGGCGATCGGCGAGGCCTTCCGGCTCCTCGACCGGCGGGGCGTCGGCTACAGCGTCCTCGCGGGCAACCACGACGTGCGCTCCTCCACCGACGACCAGCGGGGCCCGACCCCGTACCTGGACGAGTTCGGACCCGACCGCTTCGCGGGCCGGCCGACCTTCGGGGGCGCCTCCCCGGACGGCTACAACTCCTTCCACCTCTTCGAGGCGGGCGGGCGGCAGTGGATGGTGCTCGCGCTGGACTGGCGGCTCTCCGCGAAGGGCTTCGCCTGGGCCAAGGACGTCCTGGCCCGCCACCCGAGGACTCCGGTCGTCCTCACCACGCACGAGCTGGTCGACGGCGACGACTCCCTCTCGTCGTACGGGCAGCGGCTGTGGGACCAGCTGATCAAGGACCACGACCAGATCTTCCTCACCCTCAACGGGCACTACTGGCCGGCGGCGCGCGCGACCCGCAGAAACACCGCTGACAACGATGTCCATCTCCACCTCACGAACTACCAGAACCGGTACTTCGGCGGCGCGGCGATGATCCGTCTCTACCGCTTCGACCTCGACCGGAACACCATCGACGTGGAGACGATCTCCCCGTGGATCCTTGGCCGGGCGGCCAAGGGGCTCAACGAGCTGGAGCGGCAGGAGAGCGAACTCTCCGGCGACGCCGACCGGTTCACGGTCGAGATCGACTTCGAGAAGCGGTTCGCCGGTTTCGCGCCGGTGCCCGCGCGGGCCTCGCGTCCGGTGTCGAGGATGCTGATACCCGGCACGGTCGCCTACTGGCGGTTCGACGGGCAGCAGGACGGGGCCGAGGTCGGCGGCACCGTCCCGGACCGCTCCGGGCGCGGCAACGACCTGACCCTCGTGACCGTCGGCGGCGGCACCCTCACCTGGTCCGCCGACCACCACCCGGACCAGCCCGGCCACGGCAGCCTGGAGTTCCACGGGGGCAAGCCCCCGCTGACGGGCGCGTATCTGCGGACGGTCGACGGGGCACCCCTGAACTCGGCCACGTTCAGGGACGGTTACACCATCGAGGCGTTCTACCGGCTACCCGCCGACTGGGACCCCTCGCGCCACGCGTGGGCCGGCATCCTCGGCCGCACCGGCACGGGCGGCGCGGCGGGCAAGGCCGCCGACGACCCGGACGAGCCGCTCGCCACGCTGTCGCTGTCGAACGACCGGGAGCCGCAGTGGGCGGTGCGCCCGCTCAACCAGCAGGGCATCGCCACCAACTGGGGTCAGGAGACCCCACTGGAGACGTGGTGGCACCTCGCCGTCGTCAACGACGGCCGGCACACCACGCTCTACGTCCAGGGCTGCCCGGTGGTGCGCAACCCGAAGGCCGTCGCCGTCGGGCTCACCTCGGTCGGACTGCCCTGGATCCTCGGCGGCTACGAGTACGCCGGGAAGATCGACCAGATCCTGCACGGACGCCTCGGTGACGTCCGCGTCGTCGAACGGGCGCTGCCCGTCAAGTCGTTCATGAACCACTGAGACGCGAAGGAACCACAGATCATGTCCGACCTCTCCGGCACCCCCGAGCAGCAACTGCCCGCCTGGGCCGATCCGTCCGTCTCCCCCGCCGACCTCGACGCGCAGGGCGTGTCACGGCGTGGACTCCTGCGCGGCGCGGGCCTGTTCGGTGCCGCCTTCGCGATGGGTGCCACGGGCTCGCTGACGGCTCCCGCCTCCGCCGCCTCCCGCCCCTACGGGGGTGAGGACCCGCGGCTCGCCTACCTCGTCGGCGACCACCACATCCACACCGTCTACAGCCACGACGCCAAGTACACGTTCTCCCAGCTGGCCTCGGCGGGCGCGAAGTACGGCCTCGACTGGATGGTGTTCACCGAGCACTCCAACTTCGGGCACGCCGACTTCGGTGCCGCGCTGGAGCACGAGGAGATCCTGCGGGCCCGCGCCGAGAACCCCCGCCAGCTGATCTTCCAGGGCCTGGAGTGGTACATCCCGGCCGCCGAGCACTGCACGGTCTTCACCACCCCCGGGCGGCACGAGGTCGACCTGCTCACCCGCTTCGAGAGCGCGTACGACGGCAAGCTGCTGGGCTACACGGACGGGTCCGTGGGCGGCGCGGACACCGCTCGCAACGAGGCGCACGCCGTCAAGGCGATCAAGTGGCTGGCCCAGCAGCGCCGTTCGGGCTACGTCGACGATGTGCTGGTCCTCGCCAACCACCCCATGCGCCTGGGCATCGACTCCCCGCACGAGATGCGCAACTGGCGCGACGCGGCCCCGGAGATCATGATCGGCATGGAGGGCGCGCCCGGCGCCCAGGGCGCGGCGATCCCCGGCTGGCGCGGAACGAACTCGATCCGCGGGGAGTACGAGAACAAGCCCTCCGCCCAGTCCTGGCCCGGCTATCCGGCGGAGGCGTACCTCACGTACGGCGGTTTCGACTGGTCGACGGCGACCGTGGGCGGACTCTGGGACGCGATGCTGGCCGAGGGCAGGCTGTTCTCGATCACCACCAACTCCGACGCCCACCGGATCGTCTTCGACACCTGGAAGAACGGCGACTGGCCGGCGGGGCGGAACTTCGACAACACCGGCAAGCTGCCCGACCCGGTGAACACCGACACCCCGCAGCCCGGCAGCGACTTCTGGCCCGGCCAGTTCAGCCGCACCCACGTCGGTGTCACCCGCTACGGGTACCGCTCGGTGATGGCGGGTCTGCGCGCGGGCCGTGTCTGGGTCGACCACGGCCATCTCCTCGACGGCCTCGACGTCCGGGTCAAGCGCGACCGTGACCACGGCCGGGGCGTCACCCTGGGCGGGCGGCTGCGTGTCCGCAGGGGCGAGAGGCTCACCCTGAACGTGACCGTGACGACCGCGTCCCGCGCCAACCCGCACGGGATGCTGCCGGAGTTGGCCCACGTCGACGTCGTCCGGGGCGCGGTGCGCGGGCCGGTGACCGACCGGGACGCGTGGCGGGCCCCCGACACGAAGGTCGTCCACACCAAGGACGTGAGCGGCCGTAGGGGCACGTACACCCTGCGCGTCCCGGTCACGGCGGGCGACGAGTCGTTCTACCTGCGCCTGCGCGGCAGCGACGGCAAGCGCAACGGTGCGGGCTACCTGGGCGCGGCGGTCGACCCGCACGGCCCGGTCCCCCACGAGCCGGGTGACGGCGACCCGTGGGAGGACACGTGGTTCTACTCGAACCCGGTGTTCGTGGACGTGATCGGGTGACCGGTCAGGCGTAGAAGCGCGACAGGCTCTGCAGGACGGCGGCGGGCTTCCCGCCGCCGTCGATCTCTATCGCGCCGTCCACCGTGATCTGGACGCCGCCCGGGACGTCCTCGACCGAGGTGAGCTTGGCGACCAGCCGGATGCGCGATCCGACCTTCACCGGCGAGGGGAAACGCACCTTGTTCAGGCCGTAGTTGACCTTGGTGGTGACTCCCTGGACGTCCAGGAGCTCGGTGAACAGCGGGATGAAGAGGGAGAGGGTGAGGTAACCGTGGGCGATGGGCGCCCCGAACGGGCCCTCCTTCGCCCTCTCCTCGTCGACGTGGATCCACTGGTGGTCCCCCGTCGCGTCGGCGAACGTGTTGATCCGCTCCTGGGTGACCTCGATCCACTCGCTGGTGCCGAGGTCGCTGCCGGCGAGCTTCTTGAGCTCGTCGATGCCGTTCACGGTGATGCTCATAGGACGTTCCTTACTGGGAGTCGGTGCCGTAGCGCTTGCGCACCCGGGCCTTGAGGAGCTTTCCGGAGGCGGTGCGGGGCAGTTCGTCCGCGACCACCACCGACTTCGGGATCTTGTACTTGGCCAGCCGCCCGGCGAGCGACGCCAGCACCTCGTCGGCGTCGAGCGAGACGCCCTCACGGGGCACGACCACGGCGCGCGGCACCTCGCCCCACTTGTCGTCGGGTACGCCGATCACCGCGCACTCGACGATGTCGGGGTGGGCGAGGAGCTGGTCCTCGATCTCGGCGGGGTAGATGTTCTCGCCCCCGGAGATGATCATGTCCTTGATGCGGTCGACGATGAAGACGTAGCCGTCCTCGTCGACGCGGGCCGCGTCCCCGCTGCGGAACCACCCGTCGGCGAAGACCGCGGCGGTCTCCTCGGGCAGCCCCCAGTAGCCGGGCATGACGTGGGGTCCGCGGACCACCACCTCGCCGGGCTCGTCGACGTCGACCGGGGTCATGTCGGGGCGGACGACCCGTACGTCGCTGAAGAAGTGCGGTACGCCCGCCGACCCGGCCTTGCTCACGGCGTGCTCGGCGTCGAGGAAGAGCGTGCCGGGGGCGGCCTCCGTCATGCCGTAGCCCTGGAGGAAGGTGAGCCCGCGCTCCTGGAACCTGGCGATGAGCGGGGTCGGTACCGGGGAGCCGCCGCAGGAGAGCATCCTCAGCGACGACAGGTCGGCGTCGGCCCAGCGGGGGTGCCGGGCGATCTGGTCGAACATGGTCGGCACGCCGAACATGAAGGTGATCCGGTGCCGTTCGATCAGGTCGAAGGTGGTCTCCGGCACGAAGGACTCGACCAGGACGCAGGTGCCGCCCTTGAGCAGCACGGGCAGGGTGAGCATGTTCAGCCCGGCCGTGTGGAACAACGGGGCGGACACCAGGGCGCGTTCGTCGGTGATGACGTCCTGGTCGACGAGCACGTTGACGGCGTTCCAGATGATGTTGCCGTGGGTGAGCATCGCGCCCTTGGGGCGGCCCGTGGTGCCCGAGGTGTACATGATGATGCAGGTGTCGTCGGCGGCGACGGGCTGGTCGATGGGGTCGGTCTCGGCCCCGGCGAGCAGCGCCTCGTACTCGGTGCCGATCTCCACGAACGTCCGTACGTCGGTCCCGCCGCCCGGCAGTCCGGCGACGAGTGCGGTGAACCCGGCGCCGTACACCAGCGCCCTGGCCCCGGAGTCCGCCAGCTGGTAGGCGATCTCGGGGCCCGCGAGGCGGGTGTTGAGCGGGACGAAGACCGCGCCGAGGGTGCCCGCGGCGAACAGCGTCTCCAGGTACGAGGGGTGGTTGGGCCCCAGGTAGGCGATGCGGTCGCCGCGGCGTACGCCGGCGGCGCGCAGGGCGTGGGCGAGGCGCGTGGTGCGCTCGTGCAGTTCCCCGTAGGTGAGGCTCGTGTCGCCGTGGATCAGCGCGGTGCGCTGCGGGGTCTTGCGGGCCCGGCGGGCGGGCCACGACCCCAGTCCCTCATTGCGCATGTGTGTACCCCTGTCCGTCGTCGCACATGGGGAGGTCCATCTGTGTCCTCTACGGTTTGGTCAGGCCGAGCAGTCGGGCGGCGTTCTCCTTGAGGATCTTCGGCCTGACCTCGTCCTTGATCGACAGCTTCTCGAAGTCGGCGAGCCAGCGGTCGGGGGTGAGGACGGGGTAGTCGGAGCCGAAGAGCACCTTGTCCTTGAGCAGGGTGTTCGCGTACTGCACCAGCTGCGGCGGGAAGTACTTCGGCGACCAGCCGGACAGGTCGATGTGCACGCCCGGCTTGTGCGTGGCGACCGCCAGGGCCTCGTCCTGCCAGGGGAAGGACGGGTGCGCCAGAATGATCTTGAGGTGTGGGAAGTCGGCGGCCACGTCGTCCACGTGCAGCGGGTTGGAGTACTTCAGCCGGATGCCTCCGCCGCCGGGGACGCCGGCGCCGATGCCCGTCTGGCCGGTGTGGAAGAGGGCGATGGTGCCCGTCTCCTCGATGACCTCGTACAGGTCGTACGCCACCGCGCGGTCGTTGGGGAAAAAGCCCTGGATGCTGGGGTGGAACTTGAAGCCCTTCACCCCGTACTCCTCGACCAGCCGGCGGGCCTGCTTCACGCCGGCCTTGCCGCGGAAGGGGTCGATGGAGGCGAAGGGGATCAGGACGTCCGCGTTGGCGGCGGCCGCCTCGGCGACCTCCTCGTTGGGAACGGGCTCGGTGCCGGTCGCGGACTCGGCGTCCACCGTGAAGATCACGGCTGCCATCTTCCGCTCGCGGTAGTAGGCGGCCGTCTCCTCCAGGGTGGGCTTCCGCTTGCCCTCGACCTTGAAGTAGGCGGAGGAGGCGTCGTGCAGGTCGTCGTCCAGCGACGACGTGCCCTTCTTCGAGGACACCTCGGCGTGGGTGTGGACGTCGATGGCGACGAGGTCGTCCACGTTCATGGCGGGGTCGGCGGGGCTCATCACGCCTCCGGGATCTTCGGGGCGGGGATGCCCACGGTCTGCGGCTCGGCGCCCAGCGAGGTCGGCCACACGTCGGCGAGGGCCTCGGGGGTCCAGCCGCCGTCCGCGTACGCCGTCTTGATCTCCTGCGGGTGCGACCAGAGTGCCACCTTGTCGCCGCCGATGCCGATGGCCTGGCCGGTGACCCCGCGTGCCGCCTCGGAGGCGAGGAAGGGGACCAGGGCCGCGCAGTCCTCGGGGGTGCCGAAGCCCTCGCCCTTGCGCAGGAAGTCCGGGAACGGCGTGCCCTCGCGCAGGGCGGCCACGTACGGGGCGAAGACCGGGATGGTCTCGGTCATCGCGGTGGCGGCGACCGGGACGATCGCGTTGACCGTGATGTTCGCGCGGCCCAGCTCCATCGCCCAGGTGCGGGCGAAGGCGGCGATGCCGGCCTTGGCGGCGGCGTAGTTGGTCTGGCCGAAGTTGCCGCGCTGGCCGGCCGGGGAGCCGACGAGGATCAGGGAGCCGCCCTCGCCCTGCTCGCGCATGCGGATCGCGGCGGCGCGGGCGCAGGTGAAGGTGCCCTTGAGGTGGGTGGTGATCACCGCGTCGAAGTCGTCGTCCGACATCTTCCACAGCACCTTGTCGCGGAGGATGCCCGCGTTGGTGACCAGGATGTCGAGCCGTCCGAACTCCTCCACGGCGCGGCCCACCAGCCGGTCTGCGGCCTCGGTCGTGCCGACCGCGACGACCTCGGCGACGGCCTTGCCGCCCGCCTCGGTGATGGACTTCACGGCCGCCTCGGCCACGGCCTCGTCGATGTCGTTGACGACGACGGAGGCGCCGGCGGCGGCGAGGGCCTGCGCGTAGGCCAGGCCGAGGCCACGGCCACTGCCCGTGACGACGGCGACCTTGCCGGTGAGATCGATGCTGGGCACGAGGGGTCCCTTCGAGTGGCGGAGCGGCTTCGAGGTCGAAGTGCGGCACCGCGATGCCGAGGTGTGCTGTCGAAATCGAAGTTAAGAGCAATAGTTGTTGACGTCAATAGTTGTTGTTCCCCGGTCGTTGCGTCATGCTGGAGCGGTACGTACGCGCAGCCCCGACCGGGGCGCAGGCCTGATCCCCGCACGACAGGCCCTGGACCAGGGAGCTCGCCATCACCCGCCAGCAGACGCAGGACGCCGCCTCGATCGACGCGCACGAGCCGTGGATGCGCGGGCTGCACGCGGACACCGGCTATCTGCTGTACCGGCTGGGGCTCAGGTCCGGTCAGCTGTTCAACTCCTCCCTCCAGGAGTCCGGCCTCAGGCTGCGGCACTACGCGCTGCTGCGCTTCCTGGCCACCTCCCCGGGCGCGCTCCAGCGCGAGCTGAGCGCCTCGCTCGGCTACGACCCGAGCGCGATCGTCGGACTGGTGGACGACCTGGAGAAACTGGGCTTCGCCGAGCGGCGCCCCTCCCCCGACGACCGCCGCAGCCGGATCGTCGTGCTCACCGAGGACGGCCGGTCCTTCCTCCGTGACACCGACGAGGCCGGACAGCGCGTCTCCGACGACCTGGTGGAGCCCCTCGACGCCGCCGAGCGCGCGACGCTCCACGCACTGCTGCAGAAGATCGCCGAGGCCGGACTGGGGTGACACCATGCCGATGACCACCGGCGCGCTCCCGCCGCCGGGATCCGCGCCCCGGCAGCCCGCGCCGGGAAGCCTCCCGGCGGGGGCCGCCCGTTCCGCTCCCGAACGGCTGCTCGCCGTGCTGGCCGCCTTCGACCACGACCACCCGGCACTCTCGCTGACCGACATCAGCCGCCGGGCCGGGCTGACCCTCACCACGGCCCACCGGCTGGTGGGCGCGCTCACCGAGTGGGGCGCCCTGGAGCGGGACGCCTGCGGGATCTACCACGTGGGGCTCCGCCTCTGGGAACTCGCGGCGCTCGCCCCGCGCGGGCTCGCGCTGCGCCAGATCGCGCTGCCGTACCTGGAGGACCTGTACGAGGCGACGCACGAGAACGTCCAGCTCGCGGTCCGCGACGGGGACGAGGTCGTCTACATCGAGTGGCTCTCCGGACGCTCCGCCGTCGGCGTCCACATCCGGGTCGGCGCCCGCTGGCCCCTGCACGCCACGGGCGTGGGTCTGGCGCTCCTCGCGTACGGCGACGCGGACTCCCAGGACACCTACTGCGAGGGGCCGTTGGCCTCCTTCACGCCGCACACCATCACGGACGCGTCCCGGTTGCGCCGCGTGCTCGCCGAGGTACGGCGCACCGGCGTGGCGGTGAGCAGCCGTCAGGTCACCGAGGACGCGCTGTCGGTGGCCGCCCCCGTGCGCGGACCGGGCGGAGCCGTCGTCGCCGCCGTCTCGGTCGTCGTGCCCCAGGCCGGCGCCCAGGTCCCGGTGCTGACGCCCGCCGTGCGGGTGGCGGCACGCGGTATCTCCCGCGCCCTGGGCTGGCAGCCGGACGAACCCCGCCGGGGTTCACTGATCCCGGGCCGGGGCTCCGCCCCCGCCTGACCGGCAGGCGCGCCGACCGTCGCCGGGCCGGGTCCGGTCCCGTGGGGGCATGGAATGGCGCCAGGGCCCCTTCCACCGGGTCCTGGCGGCACTGCCGGTGACCTTTCCGCCGACGACGGTGGTCACGCGGCCCCCTCACCCCAGGCCGGCCACCCCCGACCGCCCCCAGGACCCGAACGGCACCCCCGGCCCTGCGGCAGCCGTGCCGAGGCCGTACACCCGCCAGTCGTTCGGCGGGTTCCGGCCGTAGGAGCCGAGTTCGTCGTAGCCGAGTTCGTCGTAGCCGGGGTCGCCGGCGAGGACGACCCCGAAATCGGGGCGCCGCGCCGGGGCGCGGGCCGCGGACACAGCCGGCGCGGACAGCCGGCGCGGACGGCCGGCGCGGACGGCCGACTCGTCCCGGGCGCGGGTTCGGTGCCCCCGGCCCAGTGCCCCTCCTGGACGACGCAGCCGGCTGCCGCCCCGGTCACGCCGACGGCGGCGGTGGCTTGTTGCGGCAGGTCGGCGGTCGTCGATTCGGTTGTGCCGTGCGGGCGTTCAGCCCGACAGGCCCTCGTAGGCGGCCGCGAGGATCGAGAAACCCCGCTCGTCGCCGAGGCCCCCGTCGATCATCTTGTTCATCATGTACGCCACGGTCATCCGGGCGTCCAGGTCGACCATGATGAGCGAGCCGCCCCAGCCGCCCCAGAAGCAGGTGCGGGGGTTGGGCAGTTGGCCGCCGTTCAGGCCGTAGCCCATGCCGTAGCGCATCGGGACGCGCAGGACGCTGTCGACGCCGTCGAACTGCTGCTCGAAGATTCGCTCGCACCCCTGCTCCGACAGCAGCCGCACCCCGCGCGCCGCGCCACCGCAGGACAGCAGCGACTGGACGGCCGCGACCGAGCGGGCGTTGCCGTGACCGTTCGCGGCCGGTATCTCCGCCCGGCGCCAGGCGGTCGAGTTGGGGGCGCCGTCCGGGATGACCGGGTTCGGCGGCGGACCGTCCTGGGGCGGGGAGGAGGTCGGCATGACGACCGGCGCCACCCGGTGGTCGTGCTCGGCGGCGAGGCCGATGTGGAAGTCGGCGCCCAGCGGTCCCGTGACCTCCTCGGCGAGGAAGGTGCCCAGGCTGCGGCCGCTGACCCGGCGGACGATCTCCCCGAGCAGATACCCCTGGGTCAGCGCGTGGTAGCCGGCCTCGGTGCCGGGCTTCCAGGCCGGTTCCTGCGCGGCGAGCCGCGCGGTGACGGTCGGCCAGTCGTACAGGTCCTCCAGCGTCGTGGGCGCCTCGAAGCGGGGCAGACCGGCCGTGTGCGAGAGCACATGGCTCACGCGTACGTCCTCCTTGCCCGCCGCCGCGAACTCCGGCCAGTACTTCGCCACCGGGGCGTGCAGGTCCAGTTCGCCCCGGTCGGCGAGCATCAGCACGCACAGGGCGGTCATCGTCTTGGTGGTGGACCACACATGGGTCAGGGTGTCCCGCTCCCACGGAACGGTCCGCTCGACGTCGGCGTACCCGCCCCAGAGGTCGACCTCCGGCTCACCGTCCACGTACACGGCGACCGAGGCCCCCACGTCCTTGTCGTCCAACGAGGCCGCCAACGCCTCCCGCACCGCGCCGAACCGGTCCGTGCACGTGCCATGAGTCATCGCCATGAGGGGAAGGTAACGGGTCCCGTCGGGGGGAGCCATCGAATTGGCCGGGGCTCCGACGAGGAACGGCGGCGGCCCGGTCCGGGCTCCCCGGCGCCCCTGATCCGGCCTCACCGGCGCCCCTGGTCCGGCGGCTCCGCACGGATCGCCTAGGCTGCTCCGTGCGGGGGCTGCCGTACGGACAAGAGCGTGGTGGGAAATGCCGCTGAGGGACGACGATCCCACCGTCATAGGCGAGTACGTCCTGGAGGACCGGCTCGGCGCGGGTGGCATGGGCATCGTCTACCGGGCGCGGTCCGCGTCGGGGCGACTGGTCGCGATCAAGCTCGTCCACGCCCAGTACCGCGACGACGAGGAGTTCCGCTCCCGGTTCCGTCAGGAGGTCGCGGCGGTGCGCCGGGTGAGCGGAGCGTTCACGGCCGCCGTGGTGGACGCCGACCCGGACGCGGCCCGGCCCTGGATGGCGACACAGTACGTACCGGGCCCGACGCTCGCCGATCTGGTGCGTGACGAGGGTCCGCTGACAGCGCCCCGGATCCGGGGCCTCGCGCTGGGGCTCGTCGAGGCACTGCGGGACATCCACCGGGCCGGCGTCGTGCACCGGGACCTGAAACCGGCGAACGTCCTGATGGCCGAGGACGGTCCGCGCGTCATCGACTTCGGCATCTCGCGCGCCGGTGACAACCTGCCGCTCACCGTGACCGGACGGGTCATCGGCACCCCGCCGTTCATGTCACCGGAGCAGCTGCGCTCGCCGAGGGACGTCACCGCCGCCTCGGACCTGTTCTCGCTCGGGTCGCTGCTGGTGTACGCGGCCAGCGGGCACAGCCCGTTCAAAGCCGAGAGCCCCTATCTCGCGGGCTACCAGGTCATGTTCGAGGCCCCGAAGCTGGACGCGGTGCCCGAACCGCTGCGGACCATCGCCGAACGCTGCCTGGACAAGAACCCGACGGCCCGCCCGGACCTCACCGAACTGCACGCCCTGTTCCTGGAGTTGGGGACCACACCCACCACCGGCACACCGGGCGCCGCGCCGACGCCGGTGCCCGGGACGGCACGGACGGGGGCGGGGACGGGGCCGCTCGACAGCCCTACGGACTCCGGGCGAACGGAGGCCGGCCGATCCGGCAACGACACGACGACCGCCGGTCGGGCGGAGGCCGACCGGCCGGTCATCGGGCAGGCGGTCGCGGAGCGAAGGGTCGCGGGCCGAACCGATGTCGGCGAGGCGGACGCGGGCCGGGCCGTCACGGAACGCCCGGCCCCGGGCCGGGCGGGCACCGGCCTGGCGGACGACACGACCGCCGACGACCTGCTGCCGGGCCACCGGCCGGTGGCCGGCGGGCCGACGGAAGACCGATCGCAGGCCGGCCGGCCTGCGGGCGGACGTCGTCCGAGGCTCCGTGCCAAACGGCGGTTGCTCCTCGTCGGCTCCGCCGCCCTGACCGTCTCCGCGCTGAGCGCCGCGCTGCTGCTCTACCCGGGAAACGGGGACAGTTCGCCGGCGTCCGGCGCCGACAGCGCCGTGGACTACCGTTCCACGTCGCTGCCCGAGGGCTGGCGGCCGTGGCAGACCCGACTGAGGGCCGACAGCGGCCTCCCCGCCGAGTACATCCCGGTCAACTACAACGAGACGGGGTGCCGGACCGACGGAACCGACCTGTACTGCGGCGGCACGGGCTTCGTCGTCGCGAAGGTGGACGCCGCCACCGGGAAGACGGGATGGCGTCACGGCCAGCTCCCGCAGACCGCCCTGCCCGTAGGCGTACGGGACGGTCTGGTCTTCGTCTACACCGAACCCGACAGCACCCGACGGCGCCTGGTCGCCCTCGACACCCGGACCGGGAAGCAGCGGTGGGCCCGGTCCATCAGCGGGAGCGAGCCGGCCGCCCTCTTCGCCGGCGGCCTGCTCACCCTCATGCCCGACCACGCGCAGGTGGTCGCCCACGACACGGCGGGCAGGGAACTGTGGCGGACCTCCGAACCCGCCGGGGTCAACTGCGTCCCCACGGTGCTCGGCGACGCCCCGTACGAAGTGTGCTGGGAGGGCGACGACTTCCTCGACACCCGCCCGTTCACCCTCGTACGGCTCGACCCCGACGACGGCACCCCTCGGGCACGCACGCCGATGCCCGAGAAGTCGCTCGCCCTGGGCGCGGTCGACGGACGGCCGCTGTTCCTGGAGGCGCAGACCACCGAGGAGGTCTACCAGGCGGGCTACGAGCGGCCGTACGACGCGTTCCTGCGGGTGGCCCCCGACACCGGGAAGGTCACCCGGATCCCGCTGGAGCGCCCGCTGCGCGGTACGGCGACGCTCGTGGACGGGGTCGTGTACTTCGTTCGGACCAGCGGGTCGGTCACCGCCGTGTCGGCGTCGAGGGGCACGGTGCTGTGGGAGCTGACCACCGACATGGAGAACCTGTCCGCTCCGGTGGTGTCGGCGGCCCGCGACGAGATCTACTTCGCCAACCGGTTCGGCCGGCTGCTGGCCCTGGAGCGCGGCACGGGCGCCGAGTTGTGGCGTACGGACGCGCTCGACGACCCGGGGGACATCGCCACCGAGACCCCGCCCCGGGTGCTGCTCGTGGACGACGCGATCGTGGCGACGGCCGGGAACATGGCGTTCTCCGTCAACCCGGACAGGCCGACGGAGGCCACCCGACCGCCCGTGTCCACCGTCGGCGACTGACCACCCGCCGCCTGCGAGTCACTCGCGGCCGTCGGCCGGGGGCCGACCAGCCGTCATGCGGCCGCGTGGGGACGTGGATACCCCCGAGTCGGCCGGTCTTCACCTCGTGAACTCGCCACCCCCGCACGGACTTTCTCCGCTTTAACTCTTGACGGCCGCAGCGCCGGAGCGCACATTGACCGCACGCTCTTCTTGAGAGCGCTCTCAGGACGGGACTCCGCGGAGCGCTCCCCCACACCCGCGCATGTCACTCCGTACACCCGAAGAGGCCGCCATGAGTGAAACCCCCCGCATACCCGACCGCGGCGCACCCGTGAAACGCCGCCGCCCCCTGCGACGCGCGTTCCTCGCCGTGGCCACGGCGCTGGCCCTGGCCACCGCCTGGGCGACGACCGCGCAGGGCGCCGCCCCCACCCCGCCCGCCGGCTGGACGCAGGTCTTCGTCGACGACTTCAACGGCACCGCCGGCACCGGCGTCAACACCTCCGACTGGCAGTACGCGACCGGCACTTCCTATCCCGGCGGCCCCGCCAACTGGGGTACCGGCGAGGTCGAGACGATGACGAACAGCACCGCCAACGTCTCCCTCGACGGCAACGGCAATCTCCGCATCACCCCCATCCGGGACGCGGCCGGCCGCTGGACCTCGGGCCGGATCGAGACCAACCGCACCGACTTCCAGCCTCCGGCGGGCGGCAAGCTGCGGGTGGAGTCCCGGCTCCAGATGCCGAACGTCACCGGGACGGCCGCCGAGGGCTACTGGCCGGCGTTCTGGATGCTGGGCGCGCCCTACCGGGGCAACTACCACAACTGGCCGAGCGTCGGCGAGCTGGACATCATGGAGAACGTGCAGGGCCGCAACCAGGTCTGGGCCACGATGCACTGCGGCACCAACCCCGGCGGCCCGTGCAACGAGACGACGGGCATCGGCAACTCCACCGCGTGCCCGAACACGACCTGCCAGTCCGGGTTCCACACCTACACCATGGAGTGGGACCGCTCGGTGACCCCGGAGACGATCCGGTTCCTCGTCGACGGCACCCAGTTCCACTCGGTCAACGCGAACCAGGTCGACGCGACCACCTGGACCAACGCCACCGACCACGGGTTCTTCATCATCCTGAACGTGGCCATGGGCGGCGCCTTCCCCGACGCGTTCGGCGGCGGTCTGGACGGTGACACCCGCTCCGGTGTCCCGATGGTCGTCGACTACGTGCAGGTGCTGTCGGCGGGCGGGGGCACCACCACGCCGCCGCCGACGGGCACCCGGGACGCGTACAGCGCCATCCAGGCCGAGTCGTACAACAGCCAGAGCGGCACGCTCACCGAGACCACGACCGACACCGGTGGCGGGCAGAACATCGGCGCCCTGGCCAACGGCGACTGGGCACTCTTCCAGAACGTGAACTTCGGCTCCACGGCCGCGACCCAGTTCGTCGCCCGGGTGGCCTCCGGCGCCGGCGCGGGGGTGAGCGGTCTGGTCGAGGTGAGGCTCGACAGCCGTTCGAACGCACCGGTCGGCAGTTTCTCGATCGCCGACACCGGCGGCTGGCAGTCCTGGCGGACGGTGCCCGCGAACATCAGCCGGGTCACCGGCACCCATGACGTCTATCTGACCTTCACCAGCGGACAGCCGCAGGACTTCGTGAACGTGAACTGGTTCAACTTCGGCCGCTGACAGTCGGCTTGACCGACACACGACTCGGGTGCGGGGCGGGCTCCACGGCGGTGGAGCCCGCCCCGCACCGCGTGTCAGCGCATCTCCGCCCGGAACGCCACCGGTGTGGTCCCGGCGTGCAGCTGGAAGAACTTGGAGAAGTTCGCCGCGTCGGGGAAGCCGACGGCGACGCCCACCCGTCCGATCGGCAGGTCCGTGTGGGCCAGGAGCCGCTTGGCCTCCAGGACGACCCGCTTGTCGATGAAGCCCTTGGGGGTCTCCCCGGTCGCGGCGCGGACCGCGCGGACGAGGGTGCGGCGGGAGAAGCCGAGGGCGTCGGCGTAGGCGCTGACGCTGTGGTTGGTGGCGAAGTCCCGCTCGACGGCGTCCCGGAAGCGGGTGAAGGTGGTGTCGTCGGCTCTGTGCTCCTCCTCCGTCACGCCGGCGGCGAGATGGGCGAGGCGGAGCAGGAAGGCCGTCAGCGTGTGCCGCAGGACGGCGGTGTGCGGGCCGGGCGGCAGGGTGACGGTGTCGACGTACTCGCGTTCGAGCTGGGCCGACGAGGCCCGGAGGCCCGCGAGTTGGGCGGCGTCCGGGCGGAGCAGCGGCGGCAGGTCGTAGCGGTAGAGCCCGGTCGCCTCGACGGTGGCCCGGGGCAGGAAGCCCGGTTGCATGGTGAGGACGGTCCCGCGGTACTCGGTGGCGGGTGAGAAGCGATGCACCTGCCCCGGCCGGATCCACAGCAGCTCTCCCGCGTCCGCCTCGTACTCGGTGAAGTCGATCATGTGGCGTACCGGGCCGCCGTCGAACAGCATCACCACGTGGAAGTCGATGCGGTGGACCCTGTCCAGGGGTATGTGCGCGTGCCAGGAGTCTCGGCCGTCCATGGGGCCGATCCGCATGCCGACGCCGGAGAGGCCGCGGTCGACGGGGAACGGGAGGGTCTTGATCCGGTCGCCGTCGGGGAAGTCTCTGTCCGTCATGTCCTCGCCGTCGCGTCGTCGGTGTCCCAGTTTCACCGAAGGCTGGCACACCGCCACCTGGCCCCACAAAAGTCAGACTTTTACTTTTGAAGACGTCAGAGCAATTCCGCCGTCTCATCGAGGACTTCTTGAAGATGAACTGGACAGAACTCGACCGGCGCGCCGTCGACACCGCCCGTCTGCTGGCCGCCGACGCCGTGCAGAAGGCAGGCAACGGGCACCCGGGTACGGCGATGAGCCTCGCGCCCGCCGCATACACGCTCTTTCAGAAGGTGATGCGTCATGACCCCGCCGACCCGGAGTGGACCGGCCGGGACCGCTTCGTCCTCTCCCCCGGCCACACCTCGCTGACCCTCTACACCCAGCTGTACCTGGCCGGGTACGAACTGGGGCTGGACGACCTCAAGGCGTTCCGGACGCACGGTTCGAAGACACCGGGTCATCCGGAGTACGGGCACACCGCCGGGGTCGAGACCACCACGGGTCCGCTGGGCCAGGGGGTCGCCAACGCCGTCGGCATGGCGATGGCCGCGCGCTACGAGCGAGGGCTGTTCGACCCGGACGCCCCGGTGGGCGAGTCGCCGTTCGACCACACCATCTGGGCGATCGTCTCCGACGGCGACCTGGAGGAGGGCATCTCCGCGGAGGCGTCCTCGCTGGCGGGCCATCAGCGGCTCGGCAATCTCGTGTTCCTGTACGACGACAACCACATCTCCATCGAGGGCGACACCGCCACCGCGTTCTCCGAGGACGTGCTGAAGCGGTACGAGGCGTACGGCTGGCACGTCCAGCGGATCGAGCCGGCCTTCAACGGCAACGTCGACGTGCACGCCCTGTACGACGCGCTGCTGGCCGCGCGGGAGGAGACCTCGCGTCCCTCGATCATCGCGATGCGCACGATCATCGCCTGGCCCGCCCCGAACGCGCAGAACACCGAGGCCGCGCACGGTTCCGCGCTCGGTGAGGCCGAGATCGCCGCCACCAAGCGGGTCCTCGGCTTCGACGCGGACAAGACGTTCGACGTCGCCGACGACGTGCTCGCGCACACCCGCCGCGCCCTCGACCGGGGCGGCGAGGCGCACGCCGCCTGGGACAAGCGGATCGCCGAGTGGCGCGCCGCCTCCCCCGAACGGGCCCGGCTCTTCGACCGGGTGGTCGCGGGCCGGCTGCCCGAGGGCTGGGAGAAGGCGCTGCCGGTCTTCGAGGAGGGCACGTCCGTGGCGACCCGGGCCGCGTCCGGCAAGGTGCTGCAGGCGCTCGGCGCGGTGATCCCCGAGCTGTGGGGCGGTTCCGCCGACCTCGCCGGGTCGAACAACACCACGATCGACAAGACGTCGTCCTTCCTCCCGGCGGGCAACCCGCTCCCGGAGGCGGACCCGTACGGCCGCACGATCCACTTCGGCATCCGTGAGCACTCCATGGCCGCCGAGATGAACGGCATCGCGCTGCACGGCAACACCCGGATCTACGGCGGCACGTTCCTGGTGTTCTCCGACTACATGCGCAACGCCGTCCGTCTCTCCGCGCTGATGCTGCTGCCGGTGACGTACGTCTGGACGCACGACTCCATCGGTCTGGGCGAGGACGGCCCGACGCACCAGCCGGTCGAGCACCTGGCCTCCCTGCGGGCGATCCCCGGCCTGAACATCGTCCGCCCGGCCGACGCCAACGAGACGGCGATCGCCTGGGCCGAGATCCTGAAGCGGCACACCACGGACCCGGCCCCGCACGGGCTGGCGCTCACCCGGCAGGGCGTGCCGACGTACGCCCCCGACTCCCGGGCGGCGAAGGGTGGTTACGTAAGGGAGGAGTCCTCGACCGGGACCCCGGAGCTGATCCTGATCGCCACGGGTTCGGAGGTGGCACTGGCCGTCGCCGCGCGGGAGCGTCTGGAGGCCGAGGGGGTCGGCACGCGGGTGGTGTCGATGCCGTCGGTGGAGTGGTTCGAGGAACAGCCGCGCGAATATCGCGAGAGCGTGCTGCCGCCGTCCGTGCGGGCGCGCGTGGCGGTCGAGGCGGGGATCGGTCTGACCTGGTACCGCTACGTCGGTGACCACGGCCGCATCGTCTCCCTCGAACACTTCGGCGCCTCCGCCGACGCGAAGACCCTGTTCGCCGAGTACGGCTTCACCGCCGAGAACGTCGTCGCCGCGGCGAGGAGCGTGCTCGGCCGCACGACTCGGCCCGGCGCCGACGCGGCCGGCACGCGCGCCTGAAGGAAGATGATCACTGTCGACACCACGCCGCAGGCCACGGAAGTTCTTGAACAGCAAGGGAGTTGATGGGGAATGACCACCGAGTGGCGCAATCCGCTCCGGGACGCGGAGGACCGCCGGCTCCCGAAGATCGCGGGCCCGTCCGGGCTCGTCATCTTCGGGGTGACCGGCGACCTGTCCCGCAAGAAGCTGATGCCGGCCGTGTACGACCTGGCCAACCGGGGTCTGCTGCCCCCGGGCTTCTCGCTGGTGGGGTTCGCCCGCCGGGACTGGGAGGACGAGGACTTCGCGCAGATCGTGCACGACGCGGTCCGCGAGCACGCCCGCACCGAGTTCCGCGAGGAGGTCTGGCAGCAGCTCGCCGAGGGGATGCGCTTCATCCCGGGCGACTTCGGTGACGACGAGGCGTTCAAGCGGCTCCGCGAGGCCGTCGAGGAGCTGGACGGCTCCCGGGGGACGGGCGGCAACTTCGCCTTCTACCTCTCCGTGCCGCCGAGCATGTTCCCGAAGGTCGTCAAGCAGCTCAAGAAGCACGGCCTGGCCAGTCCGCCCGAGGGTTCCTGGCGGCGCGCGGTCATCGAGAAGCCGTTCGGCCACGACCTGGCCAGCGCCCGCGACCTGAACGCGGTCCTGCACGAGGTGTTCGACCCCGAGCAGGTCTTCCGCATCGACCACTACCTCGGCAAGGAGACCGTCCAGAACATCCTGGCGCTCCGCTTCGCCAACCAGATGTACGAGCCCATCTGGAACCGGAGTTACGTCGACCACGTGCAGATCACCATGGCCGAGGACATCGGCATCGGCGGTCGCGCCGGGTACTACGACGGCATCGGCTCGGCCCGAGACGTCATCCAGAACCACCTGCTGCAACTGCTGGCCCTGACCGCCATGGAGGAACCGGCGGCCTTCGACGCCGAGTCGCTGCTGGCCGAGAAGCTGAAGGCGCTCAAGGCCGTGCGGCTGCCGGAGGACCTGGGCCGGCACACCGTGCGCGGCCAGTACGCGGCCGGCTGGCAGGGCGGCGAGCGGGTGCGCGGCTATCTGGAGGAGGAGGGCATCGACCGGTCCTCCACCACGGACACCTACGCGGCGGTCAAGCTGGGCATCGACAACCGCCGCTGGGCGGGCGTCCCCTTCTACCTGCGCACCGGCAAGCGGCTGGGCCGCCGGGTCACCGAGATCGCGGTGGTCTTCCAGCGCGCCCCGCACTCCCCCTTCGACTCCACCGCCACCGAGGAGCTGGGCCAGAACGCGATCGTCATCCGGGTGCAGCCGGACGAGGGGATGACCGTGCGCTTCGGGTCGAAGGTGCCGGGTACCTCGATGGAGATCCGGGACGTCACGATGGACTTCGCGTACGGCGAGTCGTTCACGGAGTCCAGCCCGGAGGCGTACGAACGGCTGATCCTGGATGTGCTGCTCGGCGACGCCAACCTCTTCCCCCGCCACCAGGAGGTGGAGGAGTCCTGGAAGATCCTCGACCCGATCGAGGAGTACTGGGCCAAGAACGGCAGGCCCGCGCAGTACCCCTCGGGTGGCTGGGGTCCCGCGGAAGCGGACGAGATGCTCGCACAAGACGGACGGAGCTGGCGCAGGCCATGAAGATCGACCTGACTGACACCACGGCAAGCAAGATCAACAAGGCCCTGGTGCAGGGCCGCCGGGCCATCGGCACGCCCGCCGTGGGCATGGTCCTCACGATGGTGATCGTGACGGACGAGGAGAACGCGTACGACTCGATCAAGGCCGCCGAGGAGGCCTCGCACGAGCACCCCTCGCGCACCCTGGTCGTCATCAAGCGGCACGCCCGCACCCCGAAGGACCGCACCAAGTCGCACCTGGACGCCGAGGTGCGGGTCGGCGCCGACGCGGGCACCGGCGAGACGGTCGTGCTGCGGACGTACGGCGAGGTCTCCGACCACGCCGACTCCGTGGTCCTGCCGCTGCTGCTGCCGGACGCGCCGGTGGTGGTGTGGTGGCCGGTGGACGCGCCGGAGATCCCGGCGAAGGACCCGCTGGGCGCGCTCGCGCAGCGCCGGATCACCGACATGTACGCCGTGGAGACCCCGCTCGCCGCGCTCGAACAGCGGGTCGTCTCCTACACCCCCGGCGACACCGACCTCGCCTGGACGCGGCTCACGCCGTGGCGCTCCATGCTCGCGGCCGCCCTCGACCAGGCCAAGGAGACCATCACCTCGGCCGCCGTGGAGAGCGAGGCCGACAACCCCAGCGCCGAGCTGCTGGCCCGCTGGCTGGAGGCCCGGCTCGGGGTGTCCGTCGAGCGCGTGCTGACCGCCGGGCCGGTGGTCACGGGCGTACGGCTCGGCACCGCGAGGGGCGAGGTCGCCATCGACCGGCCCGAGGGGCCGCTCGCCACGCTCACCCTGCCCGGGCAGCCGTCGCGCACCCTCGCCCTGAAGGTCCGCGCCACCTCCGAGCTGATCGCCGAGGAGCTGCGCCGCCTCGACGCCGACGAGATGTACGCCGTCGCCCTGCGGGGCGGCGCGGGCGACGGGCAGACCGCCGCCGATGACTGACACGCCTCCGCTCGACTCCCGTATGGAACAGGTGAACTGACATGGCAACGATGCAGCTGGGTCTCATCGGTCTCGGCAAGATGGGCGGCAACATGCGCGAGCGGATCCGCCGCGCCGGCCACACCGTCGTCGGCTACGACCGCAACCCCGAGGTGTCCGACGTGGGCAGCCTCGCCGAACTGGTCGAGCGCCTCGACGGTCCGCGCACGGTCTGGGTGATGGTCCCGGCCGGCGCTGCCACCCAGTCCGTCATCGACGAGCTGGCGGAGCTGCTGTCGCCGGGCGACACGGTCGTCGACGGCGGCAACTCCCGGTGGACGGACGACGAGAAGCACGCGGCCGAGCTGGGCGCGAAGGGCATCGGCTTCGTCGACGCCGGTGTCTCCGGGGGCGTCTGGGGTCTGCAGAACGGCTACGCCCTGATGGTCGGCGGCGACAAGGAGCACGTCGAGCGGCTCCAGCCGATCTTCGAGGCGCTCAAGCCGGAGGGACCGTACGGCTATGTCCACGCCGGCAAGGTCGGCGCCGGTCACTTCTCCAAGATGGTCCACAACGGCATCGAGTACGCGATGATGCAGGCGTACGCCGAGGGCTGGGAGCTGCTGGAGAAGGTCGACTCGGTGACGAGCGTGCGCGAGGTGTTCCGCTCCTGGCAGGAGGGGACCGTGATCCGCTCGTGGCTGCTGGACCTCGCCGTCAGCGCCCTCGACGAGGACGAGCACCTTCAGAAGCTGCGCGGTTACGCCGAGGACTCCGGTGAGGGCCGGTGGACCGTCGAGGCCGCCATCGACCACGCGGTGCCGCTGCCCGCGATCACCGCGTCGCTGTTCACCCGCTTCGCCTCACGCCAGGACGACTCGCCCCAGATGAAGATGATCGCCGCACTGCGCAACCAGTTCGGCGGCCACGCGGTGGAGTCGACGAAGGGGAAGTGACGAAGGAGAGGCAAGCGGCCGACCGGCCGCTTGCCTCTCCAGCGGCCGACCGGCCGGTTCCCCGCACCCCTCGGGATGCGGGGAACCGGACCTTCCGTAGCATTGTCGGCAGATACGCACATGGCGTGAACTGTCGCTGTGGCCGGAACCCCGCCACCGGTAGCGTGCGGCCCCTGTCCCGTATGCATCGTGGGCGCATGGGCGCGCGTGCGTACGCAGTGCGTCCGTAGGGGGAACGCCGATGGCCGAGACCGGGCAGCACGATCAGCGCTACGAACGGTACGACGGGGGCAGCCCCGAGGCCGAGCGGCTCGTGTTCGAGCGGTTGGCGCGGGAGCTGATGAAGGTCCAGCTCAGGAACCGGCGGGCCGGGGGCGGTGGCATCGCGCGGGCGTTCCACGCGAAGGCCCCGCTGGGCGTGGAGAACGCGCGGCTGCGGTTCCACGACGACCTGCCGGTGGCGTTGCGGACCGGGTTCGCGCAGCCGGGTGCCGACTACCCCGCGGTGGTCCGGCTGTCCAACGCGAGCGGGATCCGGCAGGGGGACGGCTCACCCGATCTGCGGGGCGCGACCGTGCGGGTGCGCGTGGCGGAGGGGGTGAGCCACGATCTGCTGGCCACCAGTTTCCCGGTGTCGCACGCGAGCGACGCGCGGGAGTTCGTGGCGTTCGCCAAGGCCATGGCGGGGGCCGACAGTCGGCTGCGGAAGGCGTTCGCGCTGTTCGTGAAGCTGCCGCTGGCGGTGGGACCGAGGACGGCCGCACGGATGCGGCGCAATGTGACGGCGGCCACCCGACGGCCCGTCAACTCCCTGGCCACCGAGACCTATTGGAGCCGGGGCGCCATTCTGTGGGGCGAGGCAGGGCCGGTGCGGTATCTGCTGCGGCCCGCGCCCGGCACACCGGCGGCGGCCGAGCCCGACCGCCGGGACCCGGACTTCCTGCACCGGGAGCTGGCGCGGCGGCTCGGCCAGGCGGACGTGGCGTTCGATCTGTGTGTGCAGCGGTACGTGGACGAGCGGCGCACACCGGTCGAGGACGCGGCGGTGGAGTGGAAGGACGCGGTGGCGCCGGCGGTGCCGATCGCCAGGCTCACCGTCCCCGCACAGGAGCTGGACGGGGCCGAGGCGCGGGCGGCGGCGCGGCGGATCGAGGACCTGACCTTCAATCCGTGGTACACGACCGATGATTTCCGGCCATTGGGCCATATCAACCGGGCCCGCAAGGCCGGGTACCGGGCGAGCGGCGCACACCGCCTCGGGCAGCGCTTCGTCACCGAGGAACCCTTGCGCAACAAACTCCTCGGCCGTCTCGTGGGCCCCGCGCTCGGGCTGCTGAACCGTGCCGTGCCGTGGCACCGGCTGCCGTTGTCGCTGAGTCTGCTGAACCTGGTGTTCCTGCGGAAGACGCTGCGCCGCCTGAACCTGATCGACACCGAGGTCCGCGAGGCCCCGCCGAAGGCCCAGCCCGTGCCGGAGCCGATCCCGGAGCGGCTGCGCACGGAACGGTCGTACGACGGGACGTACAACGATCTGTCGGAGCCGGCGATGGGCGCTGTCGGGGCCGCGTTCGGGCGGAACCTGAAGCCGGACTACCGGCCGGACACCTTCGACACACCGAACCCGGTGACGGTCAGCAGGCAGCTGCTGTACCGGGAGAGCTTCGTGCCGGCGACCTCGCTCAATGTGCTGGCGGCGGCGTGGATCCAGTTCCAGGTGCACGACTGGGTGAACCACCGGCGGTACCGGACCGGCGACCGCAGTGTGGAGGTGCCGCTGCCGCCCGACTCCGACGGGACCTGGCAGAACGTGCCGGGCGGCCCGCCCGAGCGGGTGATGCGGTTCGCCGAGAACGAGGGCTTGGAGGCCCCCGGCCGCCCGCCGATCCTGTTCGCCAACTCCGCCTCGCACTGGTGGGACGGCTCCGAGGTGTACGGCGAGAACGAGCGGACCGCGCGGTTCCTGCGCGAGCCGGACGGGAGCGCGAAACTCCGCCTGGAGGACGGCCATCTGCCGGGCGGCACCAACGGCGTCCCGCTCACCGGCTTCAACGAGAGCTGGTGGATGGGCCTCAGCGCCCTGCACACGCTCTTCGCGCGGGAGCACAACGCGGTCTGCGACGCGCTGCGGGCGCAGTACCCGTCGATGAGCGAGGAGAAGGTCTACCAGACGGCCCGGCTCGTGGTGTCCGCGCTGATCGCGAAGATCCACACCGTGGAGTGGACGCCCGCGATCCTGGCCACCGAGGCGATCGATCGCGCGCTGCGCACCAACTGGTCGGGCCCGCCGAAGAACTGGCTCAACCAGCTGGGCCTGTGGCTGTTCGAGGCGCACTCGCTGACCGGCATCCCCAAGACTCTGCCGGACCACCACTCGGCGCCGTACTCACTCACGGAGGACTTCACCACCGTCTACCGCATGCATCCGCTGATCCCGGACGACTTCGAGCTGCGGGAGCACCAGTTCGGGCGGCGGCTGGAGACGGTGGGCTTCCTCGACATCCAGGGCGGGGCGGCGGAGGCGCAGATCCGCAAGACGGGACTCGCGAACGCGCTGTACTCGTTCGGCATCGCCCACCCCGGCGCGATCACCCTGCACAACTTCCCCCGCTCGCTCCAGCGCTTCGAGCGGGACGGGGAGATCATCGACTTGTCGGTCGTCGACCTGGTCCGCACGCGCAGGCGGGGGGTGCCGCGCTACAACGACTTCCGGGCCGGGCTGCACCGGGGGCGGATCCGTTCCTTCGAGGAGCTGACCGAGAACCCCGAGACGCTGGCGCGGCTCAAGGACGTCTACCGGGACGTCGACGAGATCGACACCGTGGTCGGGCTGTTCGCGGAGAACCCGCCGGAGGGCTTCGGCTTCAGCGACACCGCCTTCCGGATCTTCGTCCTGATGGCCAGCCGACGGCTGCAGAGCGACCGCTTCCTGACGGTCGACTACCGGCCCGAGGTCTACACCCCGCTCGGCATCGACTGGGTCGAGAAGGGCGGCATGAACGCGGTGGTCCAGCGCCACTGCCCGGAGCTGGCACCCCTCCTGCCGCGCGACGCGAGCGCCTTCGCGCCGTGGCGGACGGTGCCCACGACCGGCACCAACGGTACGACCGACGGCGGTTCACCATGACGCCGTGACAGACGACCCGGGGTCACGTGTCACGTCGTGTCCCGGGTCCGAACGACAACGGGGGGAACACGCATGACCTTCACCGACAACCACTCCGAGCTGCCCGGAAACCCGGAGCTGTCCGCGATACCCGGGGCGGGCGAACAGCTCGCGGTCCAGGAACAGCCCGGCACCGGCGTGGGCACCACCCACCCGGGGCTCGCCGACCTCTTCGACCGTCCGCTGCTGCGGACCGTGTGGCGCCGCCGCACCCACCGCGTGAGCCGGGGTGCCAAGGTGTCCGCCGGGACCATGACCTACACCTCCCGCAACGCGGCCGAGCCCCTGACCGAGCTGGAGGAGGCGGTGCTGATCGCGATCACCGGCACCACCGGCCTCACCATGCCCGACCGGCCCTTCGAGGACCCGGACAACGGCACCCCCATCATGTCCAAGCCCAACCTGACGATGGCGGGCCGGACCGCGGGCAGCCCGGACAACGCGCAGGGCACCCACTTCTTCCTCGTCAACGACTCGGGCACCTACTTCCTGCGCAGGCTGGAGCCGGCACCGGACGAGCCGTTCGACGCCGAGACGCTGATCGCGCGGGCCCGCCGGGCGAAGGTGAAGGTCCTGGACCACCGCCTCGACGTCGCACCGGACCAGCGGGACTTCCCGGCGTACCTGGACTCCAACCGCTTTCTGTCCAACCTGCCCGGCACGACCCTGCTGTTCCCCGTGGTCGACCTCTCCCACCAGTACGTGAACGCGCTGATGTACCTGCTCACCCAGCCGGACGGGGCGCGTCCGACCTTCGTGGACGACCGCAACTTCTACCGTGCGGCCGGGGTGCGCAAGTGGGTGCGGAACGGGTTCCTGAACGGGGACCTGAAGCTGCCGCTCGGCGCCCTCGGTCCCATGCGCACCCAGATCGAGGCGGACCTGCTGCTGCAGAACCTGATGCTCACGGCCGAGGCGATGGGTCTGGGCGCCTGGATCCACGCCACCATCAATCCGCAGATCGCCCTCGGCGACCCGAAGTTCTCCCGCAGGTACGGCAGGATGCTCGGCTTCGACTTCGTCACCCCGCGCTGGCGCCCGGCCGACATCTGGCGCTGGCACATCCCCCTGCCGAAGTACGCGAACGTGCGCGCGCACCCGGTCCGGCTGCCCTCCCCCGACGGCGGCGCGCCGCTGATCGCCGCCGCGTGCCCGCCCGTGTTCGGGACCATGTCGGAGGCGGTGCGGACGATCGTCCGGGACAAGTTCGGCCGCGGCGGCGTCTACACCGACCGGGACGTCTTCGCCCGGATCTACCGGGAGGACTACGGGCAGCGCTATCTCACCGAGGCCAGTGAGTACGAGGAGCGGGTGGTCGAGTGCGCCCGTGACGTCTGCGAGTACATCCTCCGCACGCACGGCCGCTTCCCGGCCCACACGGACGCGATCCACGTCCCGGGCGTGTGGCTCCAGGTCCACCACGTGGAGAACGAGTACTACGAGCGCTTCTTCACCCACGGCCTCACGGACGCGCACCGCGCGCACGCCGGGGCGTGGGGGCACTAGAGGGGAACGCCGAGGGGCTTGGTGCGTGGTTCGGGATCCGGCCGGAACGTGCGGCCGGATCGCGGTAGTTGACAGGTACAAGCGTCGCGGGTGAGATTCCCGTTGATGATGATCAACGATCTGACGGCGGCCGAGCGGCGGGTGTGGGACGCCTTTCCGCTCGGCGCGGCGGTGGACTTCGGGACCGCGGACCGCCCGACCGCCGAGGACGGGGCCACCGCGGACGGCGCCGGATGGGGTCCGGAACGGACCGTCCGGGCGCGGGTGCTGCGGGCGTTGCTGCTGACCGCTCCCCAGGAGGAGGGTGAGGTCGCCGCTCTCAAGATCGAGGGCGCCCGGATCACCGGCCGGCTGGAGCTGAAGTACGCGACGGTGGAGAGCGTCGTCCGGCTGAGCGGCTGTCACTTCGACGAGGTGCCCGACTTCTCGGGCGCGCACTTCAACTACCTCAATCTGTCCAAGTCCACCCTGCCCGGCCTGCGTTCGGCACGGGCCCGCGTCGACGGCGGGCTGCGGCTGACGGAGTGCCGTTTCCGGGGGCCGGTGAAGCTCACCGGGGCGCAGATCTCCGGGACCCTGTTCATGGAACGCGCCGAGTTCACCGCGTCGGACGGGGAGGCCGCGCTGCGGCTCACCCAGGCGGAGATCGGGGAGGAGCTGTGCGCTCCCGGACTGCGCGCGGACGGTGAGGTCCGGCTGGGCGGCGCCCATGTCGCCGGCAAGATCGACCTGCGCCGCGCCCGGTTGCACCGGCCGGGCGGTACCGCCCTCGGCGCGGAGACCCTCGCCACCGAGTCCGACATCGTGCTGCGGCACGCGGACGTACGCGGGCGGGTGGAGCTGCGCGGGACCCGCGTGGGCGGCTGGCTGGAGCTGTCCTACGCCCGGTTGTCCAACCCCGGCGGTACGGCGCTGCGGGTGAGCAGCAGTGTCATCAGCGAACTGTGGCTGCGCGAGGGCCCGCCGGTGGAGGGCGTCCTGAACCTGCGCCGCGCCCAGATAGAAGTGCTGTTCGTGGAGCCGGACAAGCTGCCGGACCTGGTTCTCCTGAACAGCCTCTCCTACACCTCCCTGATCCCGCACGTGCCCGCCGAGCGGCGGCTGCCGATGCTGGAGCGGGACGGGGAGGGGTATTTGCCGTACGCCTACGAGCAGTTGACCGCCGCGTACCGCAGGATCGGTGACGACGACGCCGCCCGGCGGGTCCAACTGGCCAAGCAGCGCCGCAACCGGGCCACGCTCCGCTGGCACGGCCGGCTCTGGGGCTACGCCCAGGACGCCACCGTCGGCTACGGCTTCCGGCCGCTGCGCGCGGCGGTCTGGCTGCTGTCGCTGATGGCGGTGGGCTCGGTGGCGTACGCGGTGCGGACGCCCAGCCCGCTCAAGGCGGACGAGGCCCCGGAGTTCAACCCGGTCTTCTACACCCTCGACCTGCTCCTTCCCATCATCGACTTCGGGCAGGAGCGGGCCTACGCGCCCGAGGGCTGGTCGCAGTGGCTGTCGTACGTCCTCGTCATCACCGGCTGGATCCTGGCGACGACGGTCGTCACGGGCGTGACCCGCACGGTCAGCCGCCAGTAGCCTCCGGCTCGGCTCCCGCGCCGGCACCTGCCGTCCCTCCGGCTCCCCTCATCCGACCGGTCGTCGGACGTGCTGGGCGGCGAGGCGCACGGGCGCGTTCTGCGCACCGTAGCCCTGGTACCCGGTGTCGCGCTGGACGAGCTCGAAGAAGACCCGGCCGACGGTCTCGGTGTAGCAGTGGCGGAACACGCCGCCCGCGTCACGGTCGTAGAGGATGCCGAGTTCCCGGTACGTCTCCAGCTCGCCGTCGGCGAACTCGAACCGTGCGGCCAGGTCGTCGTGGTAGTTCGCGGGGACGGCCAGGAGCCGGCCCCCGGCCGCGCGGAAGGCGCGGGCCGCGGCGACCACGTCGTCGGTGGCGAAGGCGATGTGCTGGGCGCGGGCCGTGTCGTCGGTCGGTGCGGGGCCGACGCTGAGGGCGATCCGCACGCTGCCGTCGTCGTTGGTGACCGGACGGCTGCGGAACAGGCCGTACGGGTCGGCGACGTCGACGCTGTCGCTGGCGTGGAGGCCGAGCACCGTGCGGTGGAAGAGCGCCGCCTCGTCGAACTGGTGCCAGGGCTGGGTGAGCGCGAGGTGGTCGACGCGGTGGACGTGGCCCGCGGCCTCGGGGTGTGCCACGGGCCGGAAGTCCCCGGTCCAGCTGGGGAGATCGGGGCGGTCCGTCGCGCAGAAGAAGAGCTCGGTGCCGTCGGGCGCGGCGACCGCGTCGAGCGGCGCGTCCTCGGCGGCCCGGCGGCGCGGCAGCACCGGCGCGAGCAGGGCCTCGGCGCGGCGGGCGGCGCCGGCCGGGTCCGGTGACTCCAGTCCGATCGCGGCGAGCTGGGTGCCCTCGCGCCGGGCGGCCGGTCCGGTGTTGACCAGCACCCGTGCCTCGCCCTGCCGCCACAGGTCCACCGGCTTGCTGCGATGGCGGGCGGTGCGGGCGAAGCCGAGCGCGCCGAGCAGCGCGGCGACGGGTTCGGCGTCGGGGGTGACGAGTTCGGCGAAGGCGACGCCCGTGGGCACCACCCGCTCCGGCAGCGCAGCGATACCGGCGGCCTCCTGGAGCATCAGCAGCGAACGATGGGCGTCCACGGCGGTGGGGCCCGCCTCGGCCTGCCGGAAGACGTCGTTGAAGACCTCCAGCGACAGCGGCCCGTCGTATCCGGCAGCCCGCACGTGTCCGACCAGTCCGGTGACGTCGAGGCCGCCCTGCCCGGGGAAGCAGCGGTAGTGCCGGCTCCACTGCAGCACGTCCATCGCCATCAGCGGGGCGTCGGCGAGCTGGAGGAAGAAGATCTTCTCGCCCGGGATGTCCTCGATGCCCTTGGGATCGGAGCCGCGGGCCAGGATGTGGAAGCTGTCCAGGCACGTCCCGAGCGCCGGATGGTCGGCCGCCTCCACGATGCGCCACGCGTGGTCGTACGTACTGACGTGCCGCCCCCACGCCAGCGCCTCGTAGGCGACCCGGATGCCGAACTCCTCGGCGAGAGAGGCGAGTCGGCTCAGCTGGTCGGCGGCGAGCGCGTCGTCGTCCTCGGCGAGCGGATGGACGCTGGAGCAGACGAGCACCGTGTCGCAGCCGAGCCGCCCCATCAGCTCGAACTTGTGCCGGGCCCGCCGCAGGTTCGCCTCGAACAGGTCCGGCGGCACGGCCTCGATGTCCCGCATCGGCTGGTAGAGGTCGATGCTCAGCCCGAGATCCGCACAGCGGGCCCTGATCTCCTCGGGCGTGAGCGGACTCGCCAGCAGATCGTTCTCGAAGATCTCCACCCCGTCGAACCCGGCCCGCGCGGCGGCGGCGAGCTTCTCGGTGAGGGACCCACTGAGGGAGACGGTGGCGATGGATGTACGCATACAGAACTCCTTGAAACCCGGGTCGCGCCCCTGAAAGTGGCGCGGGGCGTGACATTGTGCGGCTCCGCCGCGTGGGCGCGATCAACCACGACGAACCCGCAGCCGACACACTTGCCCGACCGTCACGGCGCCTAGTTACGGGCTCCCGCAACCCCGGCCAGCTCCTCGATGTCCGCCAACATCCGCGAGGCGTCCGGCTCACGCCCCGTGAACAACCGAAACGCGTCGGCGGCCTGGAACACCGCCATCCCTCCCCCGTCCAGCGTGGCGCAGCCAAGATCCCGCGCGGCCCGCAGCAATGGGGTCTCCAACGGCCGGTACACCACCTCCGCCACCCACAGCCCGGCGTGCAGCAACTCCGCGGCGAACGGCAGCCCGGGGTGCGCCGCCATCCCCGTGGGCGTCGCGTGGACGACCCCGTCGGCCGCCCCCAGCAGCGCCGGCAGCGCGTCCGGCGTCGCCGCGGCGGCCCGTCCCGTACCGAAGTGCCGGCCGAGGGAGGTCGCGAGGTCCGCCGCGCGGTCCGGCATCGCGTCGACGACGGTGACGTGCTCCGCGCCGAGCGTGAGCGTGGCATGGGCGACGGCCGCGCCCGCGCCCCCGGCGCCGAGCTGCACCACCCTCTCCAGGGGGACGTCGGGCAGCCCGCGCGCGAAGGACGCGGCGAAGCCGGTGACGTCCGTGTTGTGGCCGATGGCGCGGCCGTCCTCGAAGACGACCGTGTTGACGGCGCCGAGCGCGGCGGCCTGCGGGGCGAGCCCGTCGAGGTGCTCGATGACCAGCTGCTTGCAGGGGTGGGTGATGTTCAGCCCGTCGAAGCCCAGGTCGCGGGCGGCGCGCACCAGGTCGCCCACCGCCTCCGGGCCGACGCCGAGGTCGTCGATGTCGATCAGCCGGTACAGATAGCGCAGACCCTGCCGGTCGGCCTCGCGCTCGTGCAGGGCGGGGCTGAGGGACGGCCCGATGCCGGAGCCGACGAGGCCGACGAGATATGAGTCCTTGGCCACAGCGGCCCTCCCGGCGAGATCTAATGTACGAACTAGTACGTTAGTCATAGCAGCCGCACCCTCCCAAGGGAAGACCGCCGCCGCAGCTCCTAGAATCACGGGCACCGGCCGCACTCGCCCGAAGGAACCCGATGACCAGCGTCGAAGAACCGGCACGACCGAACGGGCGGATCCGTGACGCCGCCCGCACCAAGGCCGAGATCCTCGACGTCGCGACCAAGGAGTTCGCCCGTTCCGGGTTCGCCGGGGCCCGGGTCGACGAGATCGCCGCCCGGACCCGCACCACGAAGCGGATGATCTACTACTACTTCGGCGGCAAGGAGCAGCTGTTCACCGCCGTGCTGGAGCGGGCGTACTCCGTGATCCGGCAGACCGAGCAGGAGCTGGACGTCGAGCACCTGGACCCGGTGGCGGCCATCCGCCGGCTCGCCGAGGTGACGTTCGACCACCACGAGGCGCACCCCGACTTCATCCGCCTGGTCAGCATCGAGAACATTCACGAGGCCGAGCACATCGCCTCCTCCGAGATGCTCGCCAAGATCGGCTCGCCCGCGCTGGACGTGATCCGCCGGATCCTGGAGTCGGGCCATGAGTCCGGCCTGTTCACGGCCGACGTCGACGCCATCGACCTGCACGCGATGATCAGCTCCTTCTGCTTCTTCCGGGTCGCCAACCGGCACACCTTCGGTGCCCTCTTCGGCCGCGACCTGGTCGACGCCGGACGGCGCGACCACTACCGGCAGATGCTCGGCGACATGGTGATCGCCTACCTGACGGCGGACCGCGCGGCGGACTGAGGCCGCACGCACCTCCGCGACGAAATCCTTCGGCGACACCTCTTGACACCCGGGAAACGTCGGCGCAACATCCGTAGCCAAGCGCTACTAACTATCCAGTGCGTTAATTAGCCGGGTGCCCGGCACGGCTGTCCCATCACCCCCAGGGATCGGCCCCTCCCCCCGCTGTGATCTGTCCCGCCCTGTCTTGCCTTCCTCCGCTTCACCCCCCTCTCATGGGGGAGATCCCTCGAAGGAGCACGCCGTGTCCGTCCCCGCCGCACCGCCCGGCCAGCCCAAGAAGGCCGCCACGGCCGCCTGGATCGGCAGCGCCCTGGAGTACTACGACTTCTTCATCTACGGCAGCGCCGCCGCCCTGATCTTCCCGACGGTCTTCTTCGACGAGTCCGACCCGGCCACGGCGACCCTGCTCTCGCTGGCCACGTTCGGCGTCGCGTACGCGGCGCGGCCGATCGGCGCGCTGTTCCTCGGGCACTACGGCGACCGCGTCGGCCGCAAGAAGATCATGGTCTTCACGCTGATCCTGATGGGGCTGTCGACGTTCCTGATCGGCTGTCTGCCCACCCGTGACCAGGTCGGCACCCTCGCCCCGGTCCTCCTGGTGATCTGCCGTGTCCTGCAGGGCATATCGGCGGCCGGTGAGCAGGCGAGCGCGAACTCGATGACGCTGGAACACGCGCCGTCGGACCGGCGCGGCTTCTTCACCAGCTTCACCCTGAGCGGCACCCAGGGCGGGCAGCTGCTCGCCACCCTGGTCTTCATCCCGATCGCCGCGCTCCCCGAGGACCAGCTGCTCTCCTGGGGCTGGCGCGTCCCGTTCTGGATGAGCATCGCCGTCGCCGTCGCCGGCTACGTCATCCGCCGCACCCTGGACGAGACCCCGGCCTTCACCCAGCAGACCGAGTCCGAGGGCGTCGCCAAGCTGCCGCTGGCCATCCTGATGCGCGAGCACTGGGCGGACGTGCTCCGGGTGATCGCGGGCGCGATGATCGCCTCGGTCTCCACGATCTTCACCGTGTGGGCGCTGGCGTACGGCACGAGCGAGTCGGTCGGCCTGTCCCGTTCCTCGATGCTGTGGGTGGGCGCGCTCGCCAACCTGGTCGCGCTCGGCGCGATCCCGCTGTGGGCCACGCTGTCCGACCGCATCGGCCGCCGCCCGGTGTTCCTGATCGGCGCGGCGGGGAGCGCGGTGATGATGTTCGTCTACCTGTGGGCGATCTCCACCGGCGCCTACCCGCTGGTCCTGATCCTCGGCATCGTCACCTTCGGTGTCGTCTACAGCGCCGCGAACGGCATCTGGCCCTCCTTCTACGGGGAGATGTTCTCCACCCGGGTCCGGCTGTCCGGCATGGCCATCGGCACCCAGATCGGCTTCGCCATCGCCGGTTTCGCCGTCACCTTCGCCGCGCAGATCGCCGGTCCGGACGGCAACGACTGGTTCGCGGTGGCCCTGTTCACCAGCGCCCTGTGCATCCCGCCGGTCCTCGCCGCGCTCACCGCTCGCGAGACCCACAGGATCCCGACGGAGCTGCTCGGCACCCGCACCCCGAACGAGAAGAACGACCGGGAGCGCGTCGCGGCCTGAGCGACGGCCGCGTCCCGCACACAGTCCCCGGACACCCGAGGTGTCCGGGGACTCCCGCGTGGAGCCGAGGCCATACGTGCGCCCCCCCTGGGCGAAGGCCCGCGCGGCTCGGCGGGATGATGATCACACCGTCGCGACCACGCGGCACCACGACAGGGGGCGATGTGAAGCGTGGCGAGGACCCTTACAGAACCACCCCGCCCCCGTGGCAGGGGTGGCCCTCGACCGAGACGAGCCGACGCCGCTGGCGGATCGGGCTGCTCGTTCCGCTCGTCGGCGCGGCGGGGTGCGGTCTGGTGTTCCTGCTGGGGATGGGCGCGTTCGCCGTACTGCTGATCGTCAGCCGGCTGTCGGTCCCCATTCCTGACGGCGAGCCCCTGACCATGAGCACGGCCGAGATCACGGGGACATGGGTCGACGAGCAGGGCGGGCGGCTGACGTTCGAGGAGGACGGGACGTTCACCTCGAACGAGGTGTGCGGCGACTTCGACGACAACGACGACGATCACTTCGACGACGTCGCCTCCCCGACCCCCGGCACGGGCACCTGGGAGCACACCACCGGCAGCGACATCGACCGGGACGGCTCCGTCTCGACGGTTCGCCTCACGTTCACGCCCGACGGAACGTCGGCCCAGTACGAGGCCCGGGGAACATCGCGGGACCCAGCCCTGTGGACGTATATCGGCGACCCCGACAGCGGAGAGCTGTGCGTCCTCGAACGCGCGAGAACCTCCGACTGAGACACCCCCGGGTGCAGGGCCGCTCAGCCCCTGTGCAGCACCCGCAGGCGTCCCGGTGCCGCCGGATCCCGGTCGACGACCAGGACCGGCGCCTCGGCCCACTGCCACACACCGATGCCTGGTATCCGGGAGAAGCGGATCCGGCCACGGGTGCCCTCGACCGTGACATGCGGCCACGAGGCGGCGACGCGAGCGCGGTCCGTGCCGTGCGCGCGCATGGCCTCGGCGAGGACGGCGATCGTGTCGTAGCCCTCGAAGGCGACGAAGGAGGGCGCCTCGCCCAGCCGATCGGCGAGGCCGACCCCGACGCGTGAGCCGAGGGGATCGAGCCGGTCGGGCAGATAGCTCAGGAACGGGACTCCGGCGCCGTCGGCCCCCAGCGACGTCGCCCAGTCGGCGAGCTCCGGCTGCCCCGCCGGAGCACCGATCAGCACGTCGGCGAGGCGGCGGTCACGCCGTACGGCCCTGACGATCGACACGGCCGGCTGCGGATGGCCGACCAGCAGGACGAGGGCCGTCGCGCCCCGGTCGACGAGCGCGTCGCACACGCCCTGGGGGGTGAGCGCGCCGCTGTCGAGTTCGACGACGGTGCCGCCGTACGCGGCGAGGTGGTCCCGCAGGATGGCGGTCCCGGCGGCCCAGTAGGCGCTCGGCTGGGTGACGACGGCGACACGGCGGTGGCCCTCGGCGAGGAGGTGGTCGGCGTAGATCCGCCAGCCGCGGGACTGCGGCGGGGACAGACGCGCGACCTGATCCGTCCGCTGTTCGGTGAGCCCGTCGAGCACCGCCGACGAGCAGAGGAAGGGCAGGCCAAGGGCGTCGGCCCGGCCGGCCACGGCGCGGGCGACGACGCTGTGGTACTCGCCGGCCAGGGCGACCACGCCCAGGTGGGCGAGTTCTTCCACGGCCGCAGAGGCCCGCTGCGGATCGGCGGCGGTGTCCCTGACCACCAGTTCGAGAGGCCTGCCGGCGACACCGCCGGCGTCGTTGACCTCGCTCACGCCCAACTCCAGTCCGGCGAGCAGATGCCGGCCCGCCTCGACCCAGCCGGGCCGGGTCAGGGGGACGAGTGCGCCGATCCGGATCGTTCCACCGGCCTCGTCCGCGTGACGGTCCGGGCCTGGCTCGCCTGTGATCATGCCGGCCATTGCATCCACCGGCGCCGCCGACGGGCAAGCGAATATCGCGGTGGACACTGTCCACCCAATCCGTAGACAGTGTCTACTCCCTTTTGGTAGACAGTGCCCATGGACGAACGGAGCACGGGGTTGCGGTCCCGACTGGTCGACGTCGGGGTCGAGTTGGTGACGGCGGAGGGCGTGCAGGCCCTGTCGCTGCGGGAGATCGCACGGCGGGCCGGCGTGTCGCACGGGGCGCCGCGCCGCTACTTCCCGACCCACCTGGAGCTGCTGTCGGCCATCGCGCGCCGGGGTTTCGAGGAACTGGCGGGCCGGGGTGTCGAGGCGCTCGGCGACGGCACGGCGGGGCCGCGTGAGCAGATCGCGACGCTGGGGCGCGTCTACCTGGACTTCGCGCTCACCAACCGGGGCATGCACGAGCTGATGTTCCGTCACGATCTGCTGGAGAGCAACACGTTGGGGCTGCGGGACGCGAGTCTCCCGATGTTCACGCTGCTGATGGATCTCGTCGGGCGGGCCCGGCCCGACGCCGACGCGCGGCTGGTCGCGGGCGCGCTGCTGGCGAACCTCTACGGCATCGCCCAGCTCTGGACCTGGGGCAGCCTCCAACTCACCACCGGCGCCGACGACTTCACTCCCCTGCTGCGCACCGCGCTGGACGCGCACCTGGGAGGCGAGGGGCGGTGACGGCCCCCGACACGGCCACCACGACGGCCCCCACGACGGAGTCCGGGACCGACCGGCACGGGCCCGTGTCCGCGTCGTCCCGCCGTCTCACCCTCGCGTGCAGTGTGCTCGGCGCGGTGCTCGTGGCCCTCGACGGCACGGTGCTGATGATCGCCCAGCCGGCACTGCGGCGCGACCTGGACGCCTCCCTCACCGAGGTGCAGTGGACCAGCACCGGGTATCTGATCGCGGTGGCCGGGCTGCTGGTGTTCGCGGGACGGCTGGGCGACCGGTTCGGGCATCGACGGGTGTTCGCCTGGGGTGTGCTCGGGTTCGGCGCGGCCTCCGCCGGCATCGGGTGCGCGTCCGAGGTGGGCTGGGTGATCGCGCTGCGGGTGGTCCAGGGGGTCTTCGGCGCGCTGCTGCAGCCCGCCACGCTCGGCATGCTGCGGGCGGCGTTCCCGCCCGACCGGCTGGCCATGCCCATCGCGCTGCGGACCAGTGCCATCGGAGTCGCGGTGGCGGCCGGTCCACTGGTCGGCGGGGTGCTCGTCGACCAGGTGGGCTGGCGGGCGGTGTTCTTCCTGAACGTCGCACCGGCGCTGCTCATGGGTCTGCCGACCCTGGCGGTGCGCGCCCCCGAGGCACGGCGGTCGCGGCCGGCAGCCGCGTCCCGCCTCGACCTGCCGGGTGCCGCACTGCTCGCCGTGGCCCTCGCGGCCCTCGTGCACACCCTGGTCGGGGTCCCGGAGCACGGCTGGACGGCCGCCGATGTGCTCGTCCTGTCGATCGCCGTCGCGGCGACGGCCGTCCTCGTCCGCCATGAACGGCGGACCCCGGACCCGTTGCTGCCGTCCGCCGTGCTGGGCTCGCCCCCCGTGCGCGCGGCGCTCGGGGTGCTGGTGACCGCCTCCGCGGGGATGCTGGGCGCGCTGTTCGTGTGCAGCTTCGTGCTCCAGGACGTGCTCGGCCTGGGCCCGCTGCGCACCAGCCTCGTCGCACTTCCCGGCGGCGTGACGATGGTGCTCGGGGCGCCGCTGTCGGCCGTCCTGCTGCGGCGGTGGGGCGCGCGTCCCACGGCCCTCACGGGGACCCTGCTGCTCACCGCCGGAGTGCTGACGCTGTCCCGCCTCGGCCCCGGGTCGTCGACGGCGCTGATCGGGGGCGGGTTCCTGCTGCTGGGTGCCGGTTTCGGCGCGGTGATGGTCACCGCGACCGCCGTCGTCGTACGGCACGCGCCGCAGGAGGCGGCCGGGGTCGCGGGTGGGCTCCAGCAGACCGCGATGAACGTCGGTCCGGCGCTCGGTGTGGCGGCCGCGACCACGCTCATGCCGCTCGGGACGGGCCCGGCGCTGCTGCTCCTGGCCGGTGCGGCCGCGCTGGGTGCGCCTCTCGCTCTGCGAATGCCCCGACCCGCCCGCCCCGCGAGGGATGGAACGCGATCAGTACGGAACGATGAAGACAAGAAGCGTGAAGGCGACGAGCACGATCGCGAGCCGTGACCCGGGCCACCGGAGGAGAAGCACCATGGAACGACTGCGCCGAGAGGTCGAACCGCGCGAGGCCGGCCTCGACCAGAAGACCCTGGCCCGCCTGGACGAGTACCTCGCCCTCCAGGTCGACGAGGGGCGCCTGCCCGGATACCTCCTCTCCCTCGCCCGCGGCGGTCGCGTCGCCCACCTCACGACCTACGGCCTGCGCGACCGCGCGGCGGGGCTGCCCGTCGAGACGGACACGCTGTGGCGGGTGTACTCCATGACCAAGCCGGTCACGTCCGTCGCCGCGCTGATACTGGTCGAGGAGGGACGGCTGTCGCTCGACGACCCGGTCTCCCGGCACCTCCCGGAGTTCGCCGAGCCCCGCGTCTACGAGTCCGGTGAGGGCGCCGACGTCCGGACCCGCCCGGCGGAGCGGCCCCTCCTCGTGCGCCATCTGATGACCCACACCTCGGGCCTGACCTTCGGTTTCTACTACGACCACCCGGTGGACGCGCTCTACCGCGACGCGGGCCTGGAGAACTCCGTACGGCCGGGTGCCACCCTGGCGCAGACGATCGCGGAGTACGCGCGCCTGCCCCTGCAGTTCGAGCCGGGCGCGCGGTGGAACTACTCGGTCTCCACCAATGTCCTCGGCCGGATCGTGGAGGTGGTGTCGGGGCAGGACCTCGACGCGTTCTTCGCCGAGCGGATCCTCGGCCCGCTCGGCATGACGGACGCGGGCTTCCAGGTGACCCCCGAACAGGCGGAGCGGTTGGCCGAGTTGTACGGCGAGCAGGAGGACGGCTCGATCGCGCCGGTGCCCGGCCTCCCGGTGCGCGGGCGGCCGCGCTTCCTCTCCGGCAGCGGCGGGATGGTCGCCACCGCCCGGGACTACCACCGGTTCGCCGAGTTCCTGCGGCGACGCGGTGAACTCGACGGCGTACGGCTGCTGTCCGCCGAGTCCGTCGACATGATGGCCACGAATCAGCTGCCGGGCGGTGCCGACATCCATACGTACGGCAGCGCGTTCCACCGGCAGCCGGGGAACGTGGGCGTCGGTTTCGGGCTCGGGGTCTCCGTCGTCATCGACCCCACGGTGACGGAGTGCCCGTCCTCCCTGGGGACGTTCGGGTGGACCGGGGCCGCGACGACGATCTTCTGGGTGGATCCCCGGCGGGACCTGACGGTGCAGTTCATGACGCAGGTGCGGAGGCGGTCGTCGTTCTCGGTGTATCCGGACTTGAAGCGGTTCGTGCATGAGGCCGTGGTGGGCTGAGATCGTGGTCCGTCCGCGGCCCGGTGGGGGCTTGTCGCGCCCACGCGGCGGAGCCGCACATCAGAAGGGCCCTAGTCCTCACGCACTGTGAACTCCACGCCGGCCTGCGCCAGTTCGGCGAGCCACGCCCGCGAGCGCTCCCCGGTCTCCGCCGCCCGGCTCAACCCCGCCGGCAGTGAGCCGTCCAGGATGTGTCCCACTCCCAGGGCGAGGGGGCGGGACACCAGGCGGGCCATCGCGCTCTCCTCCTCGGTGCCTGTCGCGTCGAGGAGGTAGCGGCCGGACCAGCGCTCGCCCGAGTCGGCGCGTACGTCGAGGGAGACCGTGAGGACGACCCGGTCGCGGTCGGCGTCGGTCGTCGGGTGGCGCGCCGCCAGTTCCTTCGCCAGTTCGGCGATGCGCAGGTCGTCGCCGCGTTCGAGTTCCGCGAAGACCGGGGCCCAGGCGGCGAGCCAGCCGTCGAGACGGAGGGTGCCGCGGACGAAGGTGCTCGGTCTCCAGGCCGGAGGCAGGCCGTACTGGGTGACGAAGGGGACGCTGTCGCGGTTGGGGTAGGCCTCGAAGGTCTCGCCGTCGACGACGTGCGGCCGGGTGGCCGTCCAGGGGCGGTCGGCCGTCGTCTCGGCACCGTCCTCGATGTAACGGGCCGGTGAGCGCAGGGCGTTCAGGACGCCCGCCGGGGCCCAGCTGAAGCGGTACCGGAAGTCGTTGGGGACGGCCGGGACGCCGCCGCAGTACGAGGTGAGGCTGTACGTGGCGGCGGTCTCCGGGCCGATCGCCCGGGTGGCGCGGTCGATCAGGCTGTGCGCGAAGAGGTGGTCCACGCCCGGGTCCAGGCCGGTCTCGGTGAGGACGGTGACGCCCGCCGCCTCGGCCGCCGGTATCTGTTCCAGGACCCCGTCCGAGACATAGCTGGAGCAGGCGAAGTGGGCCCGCGCCCCCACGCAGGCGGCGAGCAGCGGGGCGTGGTCCGGCGCCGGGAGCATGGAGACCACCACGTCTCCCGGGGCGAGGTCCGCCGCGAGCGCGGGCAGTGTGTACGCACGGGGCTCGGCCCGGCCCGTCAGTCCCCGTGCGGCCAGTGCCCGCGCGGCGCGTTCCTCGGTGCGGTGCCACAGCCGTACCCGGGCGGCGGCGCCGCACAGCGCCGCCAGGCCGCTGCCCGTGGACAGGCCGGCACCGACCCAGTGGATGGTGCCGCTCGCGGGGACCACCTCGGTCATCGGGCAACTACCCTTCTGTGAGGCCCAGTTCGTCACTCGCCTTGCGGAATCGGTCCAGGCAGCGCCCCCAGGCCCCACCCGTCTCGAAGTCCAGCAGCTGCGGCAGCAGCGCGGCCGAGAAGTCGGTGCTCGCCTCGCGGGGCAGCAGGGAGGGCAGGTTGTCGATGGCGATGAGATCGAGCGGGGGGTGTTCGCGCAACCGCCGTACCGGGCGGTCCCATTCGGTGGTCGTGTCGTAGACCGGCAGGACGTTCACGGGTGAGCCGACGTCGACCGTGACGTCCGAGAGGGTACGGAGCCGGCGGTCCGGCTCGTCGAGGTCCTTGTCCGTCAGGAACGGCGGCACCGGGCTGGTCGTCAGGACGGTGTTGACCATCAAGTCGTGGGCCAGCAGGGCCGGCCGGTCCAGGTCGCGGGTCTCCGCCAGGTCCCAGCAGGTCGGCTCGACGCCCGCCTCTTCGAGGGCGACCCGCGCCCCTCGGCCGCTGCGCCCCAGGGCGCCGATCACCAGCGCGGTCAAGGTTCCCCGCGATGCGCGGAGTTCGGCCTCCATCGCCTCCTTGGTGGTGGGGACGAGCGGAGCCCGGAGCGCGCCCCGGTGGTGGAGCACGGCCAGGGCCGCGCCCAGATAGCCCGCCCAGAAGCCGAAGGCGGCGAGCCGGCGGCCCTGCTCGTCCACCAGGTACTCCAGGTCGAGCAGCGCCCCGCCCCCGGCCGCGAACCTGCGCAGCAGCGCCTCGGCGCCGGGCTGCCCCTTGTAGGCGTGGCCGAAGAAGATATGGCGGTGTGTCAGTTCGCCTGGTTCGTCCGGCAGTTCTTTGAGGCCCACGATCACCGCGCGCGCCGACGCCGACACCCAGGAGCCCGGGTCGGCGACCTGGCAGCCGGCCGCCTCGTACTCCTCCCTGGGGAAGATCCGCTGAGGGGAGTCCTCGACGGTGATCCGTACGCCGTTCTCGACGAGCCGCCGGGCGTCGGACGGCACGATCGGGGTGCGGCGTTCGGTGGTGCGGGTCTCGTGGCGGAGCCACAAGTGGAGATCGGTCATACGAGGTTGGCCTCCGGGCGCAACGCGTCGGCCGTGAACCGGTCGACGTTCAAGGGGCTGATGTCGACGAAGGGTACGCGGCCCAGATACAGGTCGCGGACCACCTCGCCGACCGCCGGGCCCTGGAGGAATCCGTGGCCGGAGAACCCGGTCGCGTACAGGAAACGGGAGCAGGAACCGGCCTCGCCGATCAGGGCGTTGTGGTCCGGTGTGATCTCGTACAGGCCCGCCCAGCCGCCCGTGCGGCGCAGGTCCAGCAGGGAGGGGGCGCGGCACCGCATGGCCTCGTAGAGGCGGGGGATCCAGCGGTCGTGGGTGTCGGTGGCGAAGCCGGGCCGTTCGTCTGGGTCGGACATGCCGACGAGCAGACCGGGGCCCTCGGTGTGGAAGTAGAGGCTGCTGGTGAAGTCGATCGTCATGGGGAGGTTCGGCGGGAGGTCCGGGACCGGTTCGGTGACGGCGATCTGGCGGCGCAGGGGTTCCACCGGGAGGTCGACGCCGACCATGGCGCCGACGGACCGGGACCAGGCGCCGGCCGCGCACACGACCGTGTCGGTGACGATGCGGCCCTTGCTGGTGACCACCGCGGTGATGGTGTCCCGCCAGGTCTCGATGCCGAGGGCCTCGCAGTTGCGCAGCACGGTCGCCCCGTGGCGGCGGGCCCCGGCGGCGTAGCCGTGGACCACGGACTCGGGGGTGCAGTGCCCGTCGTCGGGCGAGAACGCGGCGGCCAGCAGACCCTCGGTGGAGATCAGCGGGGAGAGCCGCCGGGCCTCCTCGGGGTCCACCATGCGGCTGGGCACACCCAGGTCGTTCTGGAGCTGGACGCCCGCCTCGAACTGGGCGACCTCGTCGGGGGTCGTCAGGAGGAAGAGGTAGCCGACCCGGTGCAGGCCGATGTCGTGGCCCAGTTCCTGCCGGAAGCGGCCGAACGCCTCCAGGCTCCGGGCGCCGAGCTGGATGTTGAGTTCGTCGGAGAACTGCGCGCGGACCCCGCCGGCGGCCCTCGCCGTCGATCCGGAGGCGAGTTCGTCGCGTTCGACGAGGACGACGTCGTCCACTCCGGCGGCCGCCAGATGGTAGGCGATGCTCGTCCCGATGACCCCTCCGCCGATGACGACGACCCGTGCGCTGCGGATCACGAACGCTCCCTTCGTCCGACCGTGGTCGAGATGCCCGACGGAGTCAGGTCTTCCACCCGGGGCGAACGTTCATGCGGGACGCCGGTGTACTTGCCCGAAGGGACAGCGCGCGCGGACCTGCGGTCGGGCGCGGCGGCCGGTGCCGGAGAGTCACCCCCGGGGCGGCCGCCGCGCGGACCCCGGCGCTCAGGACGAGTGGACCACCGCGTCCAGGTGAGGCAGGTAGTGGTCGAGCCGCTCGCGCTTGGTGCGCAGGTAGGTGATGTTGTCCTCGCACGGGGTGATGAGCAGCGGCACCTGCTCGGAGACATTGATGCCGTGGCGCAGCAGCGCCTCCCGCTTGCGGGGGTTGTTCGACATCAGCCGGACCGACCGTACGCCGAGGTCGTGCAGCATCTCGGCCGCCACCCGGTAGTCACGGGCGTCCACCGGCAGGCCGAGCGCGAGGTTGGCCTCGACGGTGTCCAGGCCCTCCGCCTGGAGCTTCATCGCCTGGAGCTTGGCGAGCAGGCCGATACCGCGGCCCTCGTGGCCGCGCAGATAGACGAGGATGCCGCGGCCCTCGGCGACTATCGCCCGCAGCGCGCTGTCGAGCTGTTCGCCGCATTCGCAGTGCTGGGAGCCGAACGCGTCACCGGTCAGGCACTCCGAGTGCAGCCGGATGAGAATTTCCTCACCGCCGCTGATGTCGCCGTACACCAGTGCCACTTGTTCTTCGCCGCGGTCCTGGTCGAGATAACCTACGGCCTCGAAGTCGCCGTAGGTGGTGGGCAGGGGGGCGTTCACCACGCGTACGGCGCCGGAGGACTTGGCATTCGTGCCGAGTACACCAACATTTTCTGTCATGATCTGGTTCCTATCTGGTGAGTCCTGACGTCATGCGAAAATGACGGAGCATCAGCAGAGACGAAAGGCCGTGAAAAGATGAGCAGTTCGAGTCTTGTACCGACGGACACCACCGCGGACGTCCGGGAGCGGGGGGCGGCGGCGGGCCGGCAGGTCGCGGTGCTCCCGGTCGGCAGCTACGAGCAGCACGGTCCGTATCTGCCCCTGGCCACCGACACGCTGGTCGCCTGCGCGATAGCCCGGGAGATAGCCGACGCGTACCCTGTGCACCTGCTGCCGCCCGTGACCATCGCCTGCTCGCACGAGCACGCTGCCTGGCCCGGCACCGTCAGCATCTCCGCGACGACGCTGCACGCGATGGTGACCGACATCGCCGCGTCCCTGCGCCGGTCGGGCGTCGAGGCGCTGGTGGTGGTGAACGGACACGGTGGGAATTATGTTCTGGGCAATGTCGTCCAGGAATCCACCGCGGCGGGACATCGAATGGCACTTTTCCCGGCGATGGAGGACTGGGACGCCGCACGCGAACGGGCGGGCGTACAGACCTCGTTGCTCAGTGATATGCATGCGGGAGAAATTGAGACCTCCATACTTCTGCATTGCCATCCCGAATTGGTCCGACCCGGTCACGAGACCACCGATTTCCTTGCCGACGACCGCCGTCATCTCCTCTCCCTCGGTATGTCGGCCTACACCGATTCCGGTGTGATCGGCCGTCCGTCCCTGGCGTCCGCCACGAAGGGGAAGGAGTTGCTGGCGGGGTTCGTGGAATCCTTCGGAGCGTACTTCTCGTTGGTCGCCTCGGACGCCTGGGGCGAGAATCCGGTTCCCTCTCCGGTCTCCCCCGCGGGTGACTGACGGCGAGCCCGCAGGGAGCCGTACCAGCGCCCGACGAGCACGAGGGCTCCCGGCAGGGCGGCCGCGAAGCTGAGCACACCGTAGACGACGGCCACGGTCAGGCCCTGCGAGGCGCCGAGGCCCGCGGCGCCGAAGGACCAGGCGGTGACGCCCTCCCTGGGGCCCCAGCCGCCGACGTTGAGCGGCAGGCTCATGGCGATCAGGGCCAGCAGCGCGAGGGGCAGCAGTTGCAGCGGGCCGGCGGTGGAGCCGGCGACGTCCGCGGCGAGCAGGAACGTCGCCACGTATCCGGCCAGGACCGCCACGGACGAGATCAGCACGGCGGGGCCGCTGTCGCGGTGGAGCAGCACGCCGCGCGCCTCGGTGAGCGCGGCCCGTACCCGGCGGCCTCGACCTCCGCCGGACACGCTCGGCCTGCGGCCCATCCGGACCGCCGCCCAGATCGCGAGCGCGCCCAGCGCGGCGAGCGCCGTCACACCGGCCGCGCGGCGGGTCTCCTCCAGCACGGGCGACGGCAGCACCAGCAGGACCGTTACGCCCACGGCCGCCAGCACCAACTGGCCCGCGGTCCGCTCGATCACCACCGCGCGCACGCCCCGGCCCATGTCGCCTGAGCTCTGCCCGTGCCGCACCGCGCGGTGCACGTCGCCGAGAACACCGCCGGGCAGCGCCGCGTTGAGGAACAGCGCCCGGTAGTAGTCCGCGACGGCGGGCCCGAGCGGCAGCCTGAGCCCGAGCGCCCTCGTCACGGCGCACCAGCGCCACGCGCTGAACACCGTGGTGAGCACCCCGATCCCGACCGCCGCCGCGAGCGTCCCGCCGTCGATCCGCCGCAGCCCGTCCACGAACACACCGGTGCCCATCCGCCAGAACACGACCACGAGGATCGCCGTTCCGGCGAGGGTGCCGAAGTGGGTGCGCAGGGCGCGGAGGAACTTGGCGGTGGGGGTGGCCTCGACGGGACCGTCCGCCGAGCCGACGTCGCCCGGGGCCACCACGGACACACGGGCTGCCGGGGAGTGCGCGGGGGTTGCCTGGACGGACGTCGGCACCGCCTCGACGCGAGCCGCCGCTGCCCCGCCCCGACTCCGGCCACCGGCCAACTCGTCCGACACGTCCACCGCGTCGGTCACGTCCACCGCCGCCGCGTTCGCCTCGGCGACCTGATGCCTCTCGGCGGACGCAGGTTCGGCGGTCGGCCGCACCAGGGCCTCCGCCGTCGAGGCGGCGGTCGGCTCCGAGGAGCCGACACGGTCGGCGGCGTTCGGCGCGGCGACCGGGTCCGCGTCGGCGGCCGTCGGAAGCGCTGCTCGGTCGTCCGGCGCGGCCGGGGAGGCCGCCGCGCGGTCCGCCCGGCCTATTCGGTGCGCCAGGTCCGTGTCGGTGCCGGTCGTGGAGGCCGCGGTCTCGCGAGAGCCCGGCTCCGGCATGCGCGCCCCCGGTACCGAAGCGGCGGGCGGCAGTTCGCGCGAAGCCTCGTCCGGCGTCGGCGTGCGCAGCCTCGCCCGCGTGCCCGGTGTGCTCGCCTTCACGCGAGCCCGGACTCCACGCGGGCTCAGGCGTATGCGGTCCCCCGTCGCCGGTGGGTGGGTCTCGACCGTCTCCTCCACCGGTGCCGTCATGAGGCTCCGCCCCTCGGCCGGGGCAGCGCCAGGAGGTCGCTGTGGTGGACGAGGACGCGGAGTTCGCCGGCCGCGTTGGCCGCGAGGCGGTCGCGGAGGTACGCCTCGGCCCGCTCGGTGAGTTCGGGGCGCTGCTCGCAGGCGGCGCCGACCCAGCCGCGCAGCCACTCCTCGACGAGGGCGGTGTGCCGGGTGTCGAGCTGCCAGGGGCTCGGGTGGACCCGGACCGTGGCGCCGCGCTGGGCGAACGCCTCGCAGGCCACGGTGATCGCGTCCGGTCCGAGCAGATCGCTCGCGCGCTGGTGGGCGTTGAACGCCTCGGCGATCTCGGTGTCCATGGGGTGGGCTGGGGCGAAATCCACCCGGCCCACGACCGAGAGCGTCAGCAGCGCGGGGACACCGGCGCCCGCGCAGGCCGCCGCGAGCGTCTCGATCTCCTCGCTTGTGAGCACGTCGAGCAGCGCGGACGCCGTGACCAGCGAGGCACCGTCGAGGTCGGCTGCCGTGAGCCGTCCGATGTCACCGCGCCGCGTGGTGACCGTGACCGGGCTGCCGTCGGCGGCGGCACGCGGTGCCCGCGCGACGGCCAGCCGCAGCAGGTCGGGGTCCTGGTCGTGCAGCACCCACCGCTGGGCGCCGTCCAGCCGGGGCGCGAGCCAGCGCCCCATCGAGCCGGTGCCGCAGCCGAGGTCGTGCACGGTCAGCCCGGTGGCCCGGCCGGGCAGGTTCGCGAGGCGGATCCGCAGCGGGTCCAGCAGTTCCGCCGCGCGGGCGTCGGCGTCGGCGCTCTCGCGCAACTCCAGCCACTGCGGCGCGTACTGGTGGCCCTCGGGCGCCGGTGTGTCTCCCCCGCGTCCCGCCATGCTCAGCACCCCGCCGGCGGACCCGCCGGCGGCCGCGGTCCCACCGGCCGCGGCGGACGATCCCGCGGCGGCCGAAGCGCCCGGCGAAGGGGTCGCCCCGGTGGGCAGCGGGCCGCCCGTCGACAGGGGCCCGCCCGCGGACACGGTCATATCGGCTGAAGTGGTCATGCGGCCCTCCGAGGTTCGTGCCGCAGCCTGCCCAGCACATGGGCGAGGCTGCGGGCGGTGGTCGCCCACCCGTCCAGCGCGGCCCGGCGCCCGCGCGCCGCGGCCTTCAGCCGACGCCGTACGTCGGCCTCCCCGAACCAGCCGCGCAGTTCCGCCGCGATGGCCGCGGGGTTCTCCGGCGGGACCAGGATGCCGGGCACCCCGCCGTCGGGGGCGCGGCCGACGGCCTCGGGGAGACCGCCGACGTCCGTGGCCAGTACGGGGATCCCCCGCGCGAGCGCCTCGGTGACCGCCATGCCGTACGTCTCGGCGTAGGAGGTGAGGACCATCAGGTCGGCGGCGGAGTAGCTGGCGTCGAGTTCCGCGCCCGCCTGCGGTCCGGCGAGGTGGAAGCGGTCCTTCAGGCCGAACTTCGCGATGAGCGAGCGGATGTGGTCCACGTACTCGGGGTCCTGGTCGAGACCGCCCACCAACACGCAGCTCCAGCGCAGTTCGGTGACGGTCGCGAGGGCCTCGACCAGCCGGTGCTGCCCCTTGCGCGGGGTGACCGCGGCCACGCACAGCAGCCGGGAGACGCCGTCGGTGCCGGAGGCGAGGGGCGCGATGTCGGCGCCGGGGGCGGCGACATGGACCCGCTCGGGGGCGAGCCCGTGATGTGACACGAGTCTGCGGACGGCCCATTCGCTGGTCGCGATCACGGCGGACACACCCCGCAGAGTGGTGCGTTCCCTGGCGTCGAGTTCGGCGGCGAGTTCGGGCTCCAGGCCGGTCTCGTCGCCGAGCGGCAGGTGCACCAGCACGGCCAGGCAGAGGCGTTCGGCCTCGGGCAGGATGATCTCGGGGACACCGCAGGCGACCAGTCCGTCGAGGAGGACGACCGTGCCGTCGGGGAGTTCGCTCAGCGTCCGGGCGAGTTCGGCGCGAGCCGTGTCCCCCGGGCGCGGCCAGCTGCCGTCGATCGCGTGCTTGTGCACCTGCCAGCCGAAGCCGGGCAGATCGAGGCAGATCCGGCGGTCGTAGGCGTTGCCGCCGCTGGGCCGGGTGGGGTCGTCGACGCCGCCCGGCATCACGAAGTGCACGGTACGCAGCGACATGGGGATGATCGCGGCGTTCTTCAGTGCCGCGTTCTGCACGGGCACATAGCCGAGCCTCACTTGCTCTCCCCCGTTCGCCTGGACCCCGCCCTTCACGTGGGCGCCCCCGTTCGCCTGGGCCACGGCACCGGCAGTCTGGGCGGTGGTGCCGGCCGCCCGGTCGATGGTCACATCGGTCACAGGGCACGCTCGTAACTCGCCCAGGCGATGTGGGACTCGTGCAGGGTGACCGTGAGGGCCGCGATGCCCTTGGCGTTCTCCCCGAGAGCGCCCTTGTGGATCCGCTCGGCGAGGCGGTCGGCGATCACCTTGGCCAGGAACTCCGTGGAGGTGTTGGTGTTGGCGAAGGCGGGCTCGTTGTCGAGGTTGCGGTAGTTCAACTCGCTCACCACGGCACCGAGCTCCTGGGTGGCCAGCCCGATGTCTACGACGATGTTGTCGTCGTCCAGTTCGGCGCGCCGGAAGGTGGCGTCCACGAGGAACGTGGCGCCGTGCAGGCGCTGCGCGGGTCCGAAGACCTCCCCGCGGAAACTGTGGGCGATCATGATGTGATCGCGAACGGTGATGCTGAACAACGGACGACCCTCCAGTGCGGTACGTCTGCCCCCGGGCCGGGGCATGCCGTGTAGTACGGCTGCTCCCTACCCGTTGTTCAGCCGAGTTTTCCGGTTTCTTCGGAGGTCAGCGTTCCGTTCGGGCAGTTCAGGGGCGGGTGGGGCGAACCGTAACACCAAGCTCGACGGCTGACTCGGCGTCGTAGCGCACCCGGTGGCACATCCCCGGGAGTTCTCCGCTCGCCAGCTTCGGCATGACCTCGGGGAGTTCCTCGAAGGCGCACTCCCCGGTGACGAGGGCGTCGAAGCGGGCGTCGGCGAGGAGTTCGAGGGAGAGCGCCAGCCGGTCCGCGTACGTCCGTCCGACGCGGGCGGCCGGGGAGACGGTTCCCACCTGGCTGCTGCGGATGGTGAGCCGGCGCGAGTGGAAGGCCTCGCCGAGCGGCAGGGCGATCCGTCGGTCGCCGTACCAACTCAGCTCGACGACCGTGCCCTCGGCGGCGAGGAGTTCGAGGGAGCGTACGAGGCCCTGTTCGCTGGCGCTGGCGTGCACGACGAGGTCGCACTCGCCCAGTGCCTCGTCGGGCAGGGCGAAGTCGACGCCGAGGGCGTGGGCGATGGCGGCGCGCGCCGGGTCCGCGTCGACGAGCTGGACGCGCACGCCCGGGTAGCGCGCGAGGAGCGCGGCGACCGAGCAGCCGACCATGCCACCACCGACGACGGCGATCCGGTCGCCGATCCGGGGCGCGGCGTCCCACAGGGCGTTGACGGCGGTCTCCACGGTCCCGGCCAGGACGGCACGTGCCGCCGGGACGGACTCCGGCACGACGGTGACGGCGCTCACGGGAACGACGTAGCGGCTCTGGTGCGGATACAGGCAGAAGACGGTCCGGCCGACCAGTGCGTCGGGCCCCTCTTCCACCCGCCCGACGCTGAGGTAGCCGTACTTCACGGGCGCGGGAAAGTCGCCCTCCTGGAAGGGCGCGCGCATGGTCGCGCGCTGGTTCTCGGGCACTCGGCCGTGGAACACGAGCGTCTCCGTGCCCCGGCTGACCCCTGAGTACAGCGCGCGGACCAGGACCTCGCCGTCGGCGGGTGCGGCGAGGGTCTCCTCACGGATCTCGCCGTGGCCGGGTGAGCGTAGCCAGAAGGCATTGGCTGTCGGTTTCATGTGCGTCTCCGTGAACGGTCGAGCGGTTCGCCACGTACGCAGCGGTGGGAGTCGCGGACACGGTACGCGGCGATGATCCACTTGTCACACGTTCGGAAGGTATGCGGTGGCCCTGATCAACACATACGACGGCCGGCTGTTGCTCTCGGAGACGACGGTGGGCGCGGGCGCCCAGGTGCTGCTCCTCGCCTTCCTGGGCACGGCGATCGGACTGGGCCCGGCGGGCTGGCTGACCGGGCTGGCCTTCGGGCTCGCCACCTGGGCGGTTCTCAACCGCGCCCTGCTGCGTACCCGGACCCGTACCTTCGGCCCCGCCAACCGTGTCACGCTCGGGCGGGCGATACTCGTCGGCGCCGTCACCGCGCTGGTCGCCGACTCCTTCCAGAGCTCGCCGCCCGTCTCGCTCTTCGTCGGTCTGACGGCCGTCGCGCTGATCCTCGACGGCGTCGACGGCAAGGTGGCCCGCCGGACGGGGACTTCGACCGCGCTGGGCGCCCGCTTCGACATGGAGGTCGACGCGTTCCTGATCCTGGTGCTGAGCGTGTACGTCTCCATGTCGATGGGCCCGTGGGTGCTGCTGATCGGTCTGATGCGGTACGTGTTCGTGGCCGCCGCCAAGGTCGCCCCGTGGCTGAACAACTCCCTGCCGCACAGCATGGCCCGCAAGACCGTCGCCGCCGTCCAGGGTGTGTTCCTGCTGGTCGCCGCTTCCGGTCTGCTGCCGTACGCGGCGGGCTTCGGCCTGGTCGCGCTGGCGCTGGGCTCGCTGCTCTGGTCGTTCGGGCGGGACGTCGTCTGGCTGTTCCGCAACCGTGAGGGCCTCCGCGAGCACTCGGCCACGGCGACGGTGAACGAGGCGATGGCCACGGCGACCGTGAACGGGACGGTGACCGTGGCCATGGAGACCGCCGTCGTGACGGCCGTCGAGCGCCGCACGGCCGAGCTCGTCACGAGCTGAGCGGGACCGTGACGCGGCGGTTCCGAGCTGAGCGGAGTACGACTCCGGGACTCAGCGGACCGTGAGGACGATCTTCCCGGTCGTCCGGTCGGTCTCCCCCAGCGCGTGCGCCTTGGCCGCCTCGGCGAGGGGGAAGGTCGCCTCGACATGGGCCCGCAGCCTGCCCTCCTCGACGAGTCCGGCGATGGCCCGCATGCCCCCGTGGTCGGCCTCGACCAGCAGTTTCTCCAGCCGTACGCCCAGTGCGGCGGCCTTCTCCGCGTCCTCCTCCCCGCCGACCGGCAGGATGGAGACGAGGGTTCCGCCCCGACGCAGCACGTCCAGGGAACGGGTGCGGACGTCCCCCGCGAGGGTGTCCAGCACGACGTCCACGTCCCGGACCACCTCGGCGAAGTCCGTGGTCCGGTAGTCGATCAGCTCGTCGGCCCCGAGGTCGCGCAGCAGTTCGTGCTTGCCCGCGCTGGCCGTACCGATGACGTGCGCGCCGCGCGCCTTGGCGATCTGCACGGCGAGATGGCCCACTCCCCCGGCGGCGGCGTGGATCAGGACGCGCTGCCCGGACCGTACGTCGGCGGTGTCGACGAGCGCCTGGTACGCGGTGAGCGCGGCCAGCGGCAGGGCGGCCGCCTGAACGTGGTCGACGGTCGACGGCTTGCGGGCGAAGGCCCGGGTCGGACCCTTGGCGTACTCGGCGTACGCGCCCGCCCCATCCGGGTAGGGCAGCATCCCGAACACCTCGTCGCCCGGCTCGAAGAGGGTGACGCCCAGGCCGACCTCCTCGACGACGCCCGAGACGTCCCAGCCGAGCACGGGCAGCGGGTCGGGGTGCCACAGTCCGAAGGAGCGGTTCTTCCAGTCGGTCGGGTTGACGCCGGCCGCGTGCACCCGGACGAGGATCTCGCTCATCCTCGGCACCGGGCGGGGCAGTCGGGCCTCCCTCAGCACCTCCGGCCCGCCGAAGGAGTCCTGGGTCATGGCTCGCATGATTCGTGTCATGCGGTCCAGCCTGCTGGGGCCCGACGAACACGACAATGGCAGGATGGCCATCATTCGATGGGATCGTGCCACACTGGTCGTATGACATCCCCGCACCGGGTGGTGGTCCTCGCGCTCGACGGGGTCTACCCCTTCGAACTCGGCGTCCCGAGCCGCATCTTCGACGCGACCGAAGGTCTCTACGAGGTGCTGACCTGCACCCCGGACGGCCGCCCGGTGCGTTCGGCGGCCGACTTCGCCATCGCCGTGGACCACGGGCCCGAGGCGCTGGACACCGCCGACACCGTGATCGTCCCCTCGTTCGGCCTCTCCCCCACGGCGGCGCTGCTGGTCTCGGCGGAGCTGCCGGAGCCCGTGGCGGCGGCGCTGGCACGGATCCGGCCCGGCACCCGGGTGGTGTCCATCTGCACGGGCGCGTTCGTCCTCGCCGCGGCGGGACTCCTCGACGGCAGGCCCGCGACGACGCACTGGGCGCTGGCCGAGGCGTTCCGCAGCCGCTTCCCGCGGGTCGACCTGGACCCCGACGTCCTGTTCGTCGACGACGGCGACATCCTGACCTCGGCCGGCGCCGCCTCCGGCATCGACCTCTGTCTGCACCTCGTGCGCAGGGACCACGGCAGCGAGGTCGCCAACCGGGTCGCCCGCCGCTGCGTGGTGCCGCCGTGGCGGGAGGGCGGTCAGGCCCAGTACATCGAGCAGCCGGTCCCCCAGAACCCCGCCAACGGCACCGCCGCCACCCGGCAGTGGGCCCTCGAACACCTCGACGCCCCGCTCGCCCTGGCCGACCTCGCCGAGCACGCCCGGATGAGCCTGCGCACCTTCGCACGCCGCTTCAACGACGAGGTCGGCATGAGCCCCGGCCGCTGGCTCGTGCAACAGCGGGTGGCCCGCGCCCGGCACCTCCTGGAGTCCACCGACCTCCCGGTCGACGAGATCGCGGGCCACGTCGGCTTCGCCACCGGCACGTCGCTGCGCCAGCATCTGCACGCGGCGATCGGGGTGTCACCGCTGACGTATCGGCGCACGTTCCGGGCACGGACGGACGTACCCACCGGGGCTGATGCGCCCACCTAGGGGGTCCGGGTGAGGCCCCGCAGGAGCAGGTCGGCGAGGTGGGCGTAGGCGCCGGCGTCGTCCAGGCCCGTCGCCGCGACCACCTGGCGCTGCTGGATGCGGACCATCACCGAGGTGATGACCTCGGCGGCGAAGGGCACGTGGACCTCGCGGAACACACCGGCCGCCACACCCTCGTCGATCAGCTGCTGGACCCGGGCGGCCGCGGCGCGTGTATTGCGCTCGTACACCTCGGCCGCGGGTTCGAACGCGGCCACGTCGTCGAAGAAGGTCGGCGAGACGGGCGCGAGTTCGGCGGCGACCGCGCCCAGGTAGGCGGCCAGACGTCCGGCGGGGTCGGGCTCGGCCTCCAGCGCGGCCTCCACCCGCGCGGTGGCACCCCGGAAGAAGTGCACCACGACGGCGCGGACCAACTGCTCCTTGCTGCCGGCCAGCCCGTACAGCGTGCGCTTGGAGCAGCGCAGCCGGGCGGCGAGGTCGTCCAGCGTGAACTGAGCGAAACCCTCGGCGATCAACAGGGCCACCAGATCCTCGAACAGCTCCGACCGGCGGGCCGCGCCGCGCCGGGTCAGCTTCGGGGTGCCCACGGCGGAGGTCTCAGTCATTCGATCAGTATCCCAGGCCGACCATGCGCTACTCTAAGCGGTACTGAAGTACCGCCTTGAGTACCGCTTCGAGAATCGGATGGAGTTCGACATGGCCGTCGACCGCATGCTGCCCACCGAGGAAGCGGAAGATCTGATCGCGCTCGTCCGCGACCTCGCCGACCGCGAGCTCGCCACCCGGGTCGAGCGGCACGAAAGCACCGAGGAGTACCCCGAGGGCCTCTTCGCCATCCTGAGCAAGGCCGGACTGCTCGGCCTGCCGTATCCGGAGGAGTACGGCGGCGGCTCCCAGCCGTACGAGGTCTACCTCCAGGTGCTGGAGGAACTGGCGGCCCGGTGGGCAGCCGTCGCCGTGGCCACCAGCGTGCACACCCTGGCCTGCCACCCGCTGAACGCCTTCGGCACCGAGGCCCAGAAGCAGCGCTGGCTGCCGGACATGCTGGGCGGCGAACTGGTCGGCGGCTACAGCCTCTCCGAACCGCAGGCCGGCTCCGACGCCGCGGCCCTCGCCTGCAAGGCGGAACGCACCGACGCCGGCTACCGCGTCACCGGCACCAAGGCCTGGATCACCCACGGCGGGAAGGCCGACTTCTACGCGCTGTTCGCCCGCGTCGCTCCCGGAGCCGACGCCGGGCCCGGAGCCGGTGGCACGCCAGGAGCCCGCGTCGCGTCCGGAAGCGGCGGCATCTCCTGCTTCCTCGCTCCCGGTTCCGCCGAGGGCCTGTCCTTCGGCGTGCCGGAGCGGAAGATGGGCCTGCAGGGCATCCCGACCACCTCCGCCTACTGGGACGGAGCACTGCTGGAGGCCGACCGGCTGATCGGCGCCGAGGGGCAGGGCCTGCAGATCGCGTTCAGCGCCCTCGACTCCGGCCGCCTGGGGATCGCCGCCTGCGCCACCGGTCTCGCGCAGGCCGCCCTGGACGCCGCCGTCGACTACGCGGGCGAGCGCACCACGTTCGGCCGGAAGATCATCGACCACCAGGGCCTGGCGTTCCTGCTCGCCGACATGGCCGCCGCCGTCGACTCCGCGCGCGCCACCTACCTCGACGCGGCCCGCCGCCGCGACGCCGGTCTCCCCTTCGGACGACAGGCGAGCGTCGCCAAGCTCATCGCCACCGACGCCGCCATGAAGGTCACCACCGACGCGGTCCAGGTGCTCGGCGGCTACGGCTACACCCGCGACTTCCCGGTGGAGCGCTACATGCGGGAGGCGAAGATCATGCAGATATTCGAGGGCACCAACCAGATCCAACGCCTGGTCATCAGCCGCAGCCTGAGCCGCTGAGACCGCAGGAGCCACCGGGGCCGCTGAAGCCGAGGAGCCGCAGGAGCGGCCGGGGCGTCGGCTCGTCGCGCGGCCGGCCGCGCTAACCGGTGACCGCGCCGGCCCCGGGCGGCATGTTGTACGGCGTCACCACCTGGATCGCCGACGGAAGGAACGGCCCCTCGTCGGGCAGGGCCTGGTGGGCGCGCATGATCACCTGGCAGGCGCGGCGGACGTCCTGGCGAAGGTCGTGGTGGAGCACGGCGGAGAGCCGGTGCTCGCGCAGCAACCGGGTGTTGTCGTGGTCGAGGTCGTGGGCGACGAAGACGTGCGGCTCACGCCCGAGCGCGGCGAACGCGTCGAGCGTCGCGGTGTTGCCGCCGCCGATGGAGTAGACGGCGGCGATCCCCGGCTCCCGCTCCAGCGCGTCGAGGACGAGGTCCCGCTGGGTCGCGTCGAGGCCGTCGCTGTCGGTGACCTCCACCAGGGCCCGTCGCGGCGCGACCGCCCGCATCACCCCGCGGAACCCCATCTCGCGCTCCTCCTCGTTGCGGTAGAAGCTGCGGCTGAGCGTCACCAGCACGGCGCCCGGCCGGTCGCCGAGCCACTGCCGCAGCAGATACGCGGCGGTCGCCCCGGCGGCCCGGTTGTCTATGCCGACGTACGCGCCGCGCGGGCTGCTCGGCAGGTCGGTCACGAAGGTGACCACCGGGATCCCGGCCGCGACCAGACGTTCGACGGCGGCGGTGACCTCCGGGACGTCCGGCGCCTTGAGGATCACGCCCTGCGAGCCGCGCCGCCCGATCCGGTCGAGCACCCGCACCATCTCCGAGGCCGACCCCGTCTCCCGGAAGTGGAAACGGGAGCGCACGACCGCCGGGTGCAGGGACGGCAGCTCGGCCTCCAGCGCCTCACGGACCGCCGTGGAGAACCGGTCCGGGGTCTGCATCACGATGTCGACCATGAACGTACGGCCGCCGATGCGCACCTGCGTCCGCTGCCGGTCCAGGTCCCGCACGGCCTGGTGGACCTCACGGGCGGTGCTCTCGCGCACCCCGCCCCGGCCGTTGAGGACCCGGTCGACCGTGGCCTGGCTCAGCCCGGCCTGCCGGGCGATCTCACGGATCGTGTAGGGGTGCGCCATGGGGGTGTGTGTCCTGGATCTCGATGGGTCGGCCGTGAATCGGAGCGGGGCCGGCGGTGGATCGGAGCGGGGCCGGCGGTGGATCGGATGATGGGTTTTTGATGGTCCGCTGCGGGTTGTACGAGGGGCCCCGCGCCCCCAAGACTGACAGAGGCGAGGGCGCTGTGAAAGGCGTACGAGACCGAGGCGACCGGGACCGCCGCAGGTCCCGGCACGGACCGCCTGAGCCGATCGAAAGGAAGCACCCCCAGATGGCACTACTGGAGGACAAGGTCGTCCTCGTCAACGGCGGCAGCCAGGGCGTCGGCGCGGGCGTCGTCCGCGCGGCCCTGCGCGAGGGCGCGACCGTCGCGTTCACGGGCCGCCGCGCCGAGGTCGGCGAGCGGCTCGCGGCGGACACCGGCGCCTGCTTCGTCCGGGCCGACCTGACGGACCCCGCGCAGGTGCGCGGCGCCGTGGACCAGGTCGTCGCCGCGCACGGCCGGGTCGACAGCCTCGTCAACGCGGCCGGCCTGACCTCACGCGGCTCCCTCCTCGACACCTCGCCCGAGCTGTTCGACGCGCACATCGCGATCAACCTGCGCGCCCCGTTCTTCGCCATGCAGGCCGTGGTCCAGCACCTGGTGGCCCGCTCGGAGCCCGGCACGATCGTCAACATCGGCTCGAACTGCGCGCACGGCGGCCCGCCGTTCCTGGCCCCGTACTCCGCCGCGAAAGCCGGTCTGGCCGGCCTCACCCGCAACGCCGCCCACGCCCACCGCTGGAACCGGATCCGGATCAACGACCTCAACATCGGCTGGACGGAGACCGAGGGCGAGGACGCGATCCAGCGCGAGTTCCACGACGCGGGCGACGACTGGCGCGAGCGGGCCGCCGAGCGCCTGCCGATGGGCAGGCTGGGCCAGGTCGACGAGATCGCCGACTTCGTCGTCTTCCTCCTGTCCGACCGCAGCGGCGTGGTCACCGGCTCGGTGATCGACTGGGACCAGAACGTCCCGGGCGCCTCGGACTGACCCGCTCCACACCTGCTTCCCACCCGCTCCCCACTCGCTTCCCACCTGCTTCCCACCTGCTTCCCACCTGTTTCATCTGCACTTTCGAAAGGGACACTCGTCATGCGCATTGGCATCCTGGGGCTGGGCCGCATCGGCGCCTTCCACGCCGGGACTCTCGCCGGACTGGACGTCGTGGAGGAGCTGGTGGTCTCCGACCCGGTGGCCGCCGCGGCGCTGGCGGCCGGCGAGAAGTTCGGCGCCACCGTGGTCGATTCGCCCGAGGCGGTGTTCGCCTCGGGGATCGACGGTGTCGTGATCACCGCCGCCACCGACGCGCACCCGGGGCTGATCCTGGCCGCCGTCGAGGCGGGCGTCCCGGTGTTCTGCGAGAAGCCGGTGGCGAAGACGGTCGAGGAGAGCCTGACCGTGCTGCGCGCCGTGCGCGAGAGCGGCATCGAGGCGCAGATCGGCTTCAACCGCCGCTTCGACGCGGGCTGTGTGACCGCCCGCGAGGCCGTCCTCAGCGGTGAGCTGGGCACGCTGCACACCGTACGGTCGACCACCCTCGACCCCGCCCCGCCGCCGGCGGCCTATGTCGCGGTGTCGGGCGGCATCTTCCGCGACTGCGCGGTGCACGACTTCGACGTGGTGCGCTGGGTGACCGGCCGTGAGGTCGTCGAGGTGTACGCGACGGGTGGCAACAAGGGAGCGGAGTACATCAAGGAGGCGGGTGACGTCGACACGGCGTCCGCGCTCCTGACCTTCGACGACGGCACCATCGGCGTCATCTCCAACACCCGTCACAACGCCCGGGGCTACGACGTCCGTCTGGAGGTCCACGGCATGAAGGACAGCATCGCCGCCGGCCTCGACACCCAGCTCCCGCTGCGCTCCGCCGAGCCCGGGGTGACCTTCCCCTCCGGCGTCCCGCACACCTTCTTCATGGACCGCTTCACCGGCGCCTACCGCGCCGAGCTCACCGCGTTCACCGAGGTCGTCGCCGGCACCCGCACCTCGCCCTGCACGGTCGCGGACGCCCTGGAGGCCAGCTGGATCGCCGAAGCGGCGACCCTGTCCGTGGCCGAGCGCCGCCCGGTACGGCTGGAGGAGGTCCGCAAGGAGGCCTGAGCAGCACCGGGGCGCCCGGCACGCCCCCACCCGGCCCCAGGCATCCCCGGCGTCCGCACCGCCTCCGCCCCGGCATCCCACCGCCCCCGCCTCCCGGCGACCCCGACCGCACCGGTCGGAGCGCCGGAGTGCGGGGGCGGATCTACGCTGGAAAACGGCCGCTGGAAAGCAGCCGCTGGAATCCAGCCCTGACGGGACGGCTGTCCGGACGGAGGCATGTTGCGTGGAAATGGCCGACCAGCAGGATGCCCCCACCGCCGCCGTGGTGGTCGACGCGGACGGCGTGGTGAGCGGCTGGAGCGAGGGAGCCACACTGCTGCTGGGCTGGACGGCGGCGGACACCGTCGGGCGCCCGGTGGCCGAGCTGCTGGCCGATCCCGTACCGCCCGGCTTCCCGAAGGACCATGGCGTCCCCGACCCCACGGGGTTCGTCCCCCTCCGCCACCGGGACGGTTCCACGCTGGACGCCGTGATGGCGGTCCACCCCCTGCACGGCACCGACAGCCGGGCGCTGGGCCACGTCCTGACCGTGCAACGCTGGGGGCGCCGCCCGGTGATCGCCGACCGGGCCTTTGAGCAGTGTCCCTTCGCGCTGGGTGTCTACGACCCTGAGCTGCGGTTCCTGTGGATCAACGCCTCCTCCGGCCGGGTGATCGCGCACACCGAGGAGCAGGTGCTCGGCAAGAAGTACCGCGAGCTGTTTCCGGAGTTCGACCGCTCCCTGTTCCCCGAACGGGACGACAAGCCCTACACCGACGCGCTCGCCGAAGTGGCGAGGACGGGCGAGGCCACGCGTCTCATCACCGTCTTCCGCCCGCGCGGCAGTGACTACGCCAATGCCTGGGCCACCAGCATCTGGCCCGTCCGGGACGCCGAGGGCACGGTCCGCGCGGTCGCCAACTGGGGATTCGACATGAGCGCCGAGTACTGGGCCCGGCAGCGCCTGCTCCTCCTCAACGAGGCCAGCAGCGGAATCGGCCGGACACTCGACGTGATCGGCACGGCCGAGGAGCTGGCCAGGACGCCCGTACCGGGATTCGTCGATCTTGTCACCGTGGACCTCTTCGACGAGGTGCTGCGCGGGGAGGAGCCGCCCTCACCATCCGCGTTCAGCCCCCGCGAGGCCCTCACGCTCAGCCGCGCCGCACAGCACAGCGCGAGGGACGACGGCTCCTCCCTCCCCGAGCCACCCAAGCCGGTCAGCCACGCCGCCGGTTCCGTGGCCGCCCGCTGCATGGCCACCGGCAGGTCCACGGTCGAGCTGACCGCGCCGTCCGGGCAAGGCGGCGAATGGGCGTTCGGCCCGGGGCTCGCCGCCGACCCGGCCCACTGGCCGCCGGGCAACCCGGTGGTCGACGAGTCGCTCGCCGAGGACGGACTGACCGGCCGGATCACCGTGCCGCTACGGGCGCGCGGCGCGCTGCTCGGTGTCGTCGTGTTCTCCCGCAGGGACCGGCCCGAGGCGTTCACCGCCGACGATCTGATCCTCGCCGAAGAGCTGAGCGCCAAGGCGGCCGTGGCCATCGACAACGCCCGCCGGTACTCACGCGAGCGCACGACCGCGCTGACCCTGCAGCGCAGCCTGCTGCCTCAGCGGCTGCCGAGCCAGGAGGCGGTCGAGGTGGCCTCCCGCTATCTGCCCGCCGGGACCGGCTCGGAGGTGGGCGGTGACTGGTTCGACGTCATTCCGCTGTCCGGCGCCCGTGTGGCCCTGGTCGTCGGCGATGTCGTGGGGCACGGCCTGCACGCGTCGGCCAGCATGGGCCGGCTGCGCACGGCGGTACGCACCCTCGCCGACGTGGACCTGCCGCCGGACGAGCTGCTCACCCATCTGGACGATCTGGTCCTGCACCTCGCCAGCGACCACCAGCCCGGCGGGCACTTCCAGCCGACCGGCGAGTCAGGGGCCACCTGTCTGTACGCCGTCTACGACCCGGTCTCGCGCCGTTTCACGGTGGCGAGCGCCGGCCATCCGCTGCCGCTGGTCGTCTTCCCGGACGGCACCAGCATGCCCGTACCGGCACAGCCGGGGCCGCCGCTCGGCATCGGCGGGCTGCCCTTCGAGGCGACCGAGGTAGAGCTCCCCGAGGGCAGTCTGCTCGCCCTGTACACCGACGGCCTGGTGGAGAGCCGCGAACGCGACGTGGACCAGCGGATCGCCGAGCTGCTGCGGGTCCTGCGGCCTTCCGCGACGTCACTGGAGACCCTCTGCGACACGGTGATGGACGCCATGCTCCTGCCCGATCGCCGTACCGACGACGCGGCCCTGCTGCTCGCTCGCACGCACGCGCTGGACCCCCACCATGTCGCCGACTGGGACGTCGAGGCCGACTTCGCGCAGGTGCAGCAGGCCCGGCAGGCGGCCGTCGACCAGGTGGAGGCGTGGGGTCTGGCCGAGGCGGCGTTCATCACCGAACTGGTCGTCAGCGAGCTGGTGACCAACGCCATCAGATACGGCGAGCCGCCGATCAGGCTGCGGCTGATCCGTGACACGGCTCTGATCTGCGAGGTCTCCGACTCCAGTAACACGGCCCCGCATCTGCGCCGGGCCCGGGCCTTCGACGAGGGCGGCCGGGGCCTGTTGCTCGTCGCCCAGCTCACGCAGGGGTGGGGCACCCGGCACACCACCGACGGAAAGACGATCTGGTGCGCGCAGGCCCTCACCCCTCCGGAGCCTTGACGAGTCCGAGCCGCTCTCAGGCGCTGGAGCGGACGACCAGGCGCGTGGGCAGGATCAGCGGGGTGGGGTCCTGCCCGTTGACGAGCGCGACGAGCATGCGCGCCGTCTCCCGTCCGAGAGCCGTTATCGGCTGGTGGACGGTGGTGAGCGGCGGATCGGCGATCCGGGCCACGGCCAGGTCGTCGAACCCGACCACGGCGACGTCGTCGGGAACCGGCCGCCCCGCCCCCCGCAGGGTGCGCAGCGCCCCCGCCCCCATGTTGTCGTTGGCGGCGAACACCGCGTCCACATCCGGGTGTTCCGCCAGCAGCGCGGCCATGACGGCGGCCCCGCCGGGCTCCGTGAAGTCGCCCTCGTACGGCGGGAACGGTTCGCGCCCGGCGGCCAGCATCGCGTCCCGGTAGCCGCGGTACCGCGCGCGGCCCACCTCGGTGTCCAGCGGCCCGCAGATCGCGGCCACCCGGTTGCGGCCCTGGGAGAGCAGGTACTCGGTGGCCTCGCGCGCTCCGCCGGTGTTGTCGACGTCCACGTACCAGCGGGGGTCCGAACCGACGGGGCGGCCACCGAACACCACCGGCATCTCCGCCGCCTCCGCCGTCCGCGCCAGCGGATCGTTCTCGCGCAGCGCCATCAGCATGACGCCGTCGGCGCCCTTGCCGCGCAGCAGCTCCTCCACCCGTCTGCGGCCCCGGTCGGTCGCGGCCAGACACAGCATCAGATGCAGGTCGGCCTCCTCCAGCGCGGCCGACGCCCCCACGATCACCTGGGCGAAGAAGGGGTCCGCGAAGATCGACGGATCCTCGCCCGAGACGACCAGCGCGGCCGCTCCCGTCTGGCGGGTGGCCAGCGCGCGGGCCGTCGGATTGGGCACGTAACCGAGCTGCCGGACGGCCCGCTCGACGGCCTCGCGTTTCCCCCGGCTGACGTGCGGCGCGTTGTTGAGCACCCGGGAGGCCACGGAGCGGGAGACCCCCGCGAGCGCGGCCACGGCATCGAGTGTGGGATGGCGACGCGGCGGATCCCCTGCCATGACCATATGGACCCCTCCCCCTGGCCGAAAACTGGGAGCGCTTCCGGTCATAGGGACCGTAGAGCCTCGAACTCGCCCTGTACAGAGGGAGTTTCACCCCTCGACTCTTGACAGTTCTACCAGCCAGCCACACGATACCGACCACACCCCAAAGGTTCTCCGTGCATCTGGGAGCGCTTCCGGTGGGAGCGCTCCCAACTCCTCCAGGCACGTCGAACCACCGCACTTCCTCAGTGCGTCGCACGCTCTGGACGAGAGCGTGCGACGCATCCCTGCCAGGAATTCCGAGGTGATGTCATGCGCCGCAGGCTCCGCGCCCTGATGGCAGCGCTCTGCTCGCTACCGCTCGCGTTCGCCGCCGCTCCGTCCGCCCATGCCGCCGACCCGACCAGCATGACCAGCGGGTTCTATGTGGACCCCGACAACAGCGCGAAGCGGTGGACCGCCGCCAACCCCGGTGACGGCCGGGCGTCCGCGATCAACGCCTCCATCGCCAACACCCCGATGGCCCGCTGGTTCGGCTCGTGGAGCGGCTCGATCGGCACGGCCACGAGCTCGTTCACGGGCGCCGCGGACAGCCGGGACAAGCTGCCCATCCTCGTCGCGTACAACGTCTACAACCGCGACTACTGCGGCGGGCACTCCGCGGGCGGCGCCTCCTCGCCGTCCGCCTACGCGAGCTGGATCTCCCAGTTCGCCGGCGGTATCGGCAACCGTCCGGCCCTGGTGATCCTGGAGCCGGACTCCCTCGGCGACTACGGCTGCATGAACCAGGCGCAGATAGCCGAGCGCCAGAGCATGCTCAGCGGCGCCGTCTCCCAGTTCAACCGCCAGGCCCCCAACACCTGGGTGTACATGGACGCCGGCAACCCCGCCTGGACGGACGCCGCGACCATGGCCAAGCGGCTGCACGAAGCGGGCCTGCGGCAGGCCCACGGCTTCTCGCTGAACATCTCCAACTACCTCACCACGGGCGAGAACACCGCCTACGGCAACGCGGTGAACAGCCAGCTCAGTTCCCGCTACGGCTACACCAAGCCGTTCGTCGTGGACACCAGCCGCAACGGCAACGGCTCCAACGGCCAGTGGTGCAACCCCTCGGGCCGCCGCATCGGCCCCGCCACCCAGATGGGCGGCGGCGCCGAGATGCTGCTGTGGATCAAGGTGCCGGGCGAGTCGGACGGCAACTGCGGTGTGGGATCCGGCTCCTCGGCCGGTCAGTTCCTGCCCGAGGTCGCCTACAAGATGATCTACGGCTACTGACCACCGCCGACCCACTGCGCCAGGACTCCGTGGCCCGGTCCACTCGCCCCGCGACCGGGCCACGGGCTCGACGTCAGCCGGAAGGCCCCGCCGTCAGCCGGGTGAGGTCTCGACGTCAGCCGGAGGAGGTCTCCTCCAGCTTCTCGAAGAAGAACTCGTGCTTCAGAAAGGAGACGTCGTACTCGTGACCGGACCGGGGCGGCAGGAGCTGCGACGCCTGGAAGAGGCGCCAGCCGTCGAGCAGCGCGTCGAGCCCCGTCGGGTAGGGCGGCTCGTCGCTGTCTCCCGCCGTCGGACGGGTCCGGCCGGTCCCGTCGTACCGGGACCAGCCCACGACCGGGGAGTCGAGCGCCGAGGTCGACAGATACAGGACCAGGACCTGTTGCCTCATGCGTGGCTCCTCAGGGCGGGCCGGTTGCTGACGCGCGTGACCCAGTACTCGACGTCGAACGACTCGTCACCGGTCAGGGCCCGCCACAGCAGGACCCGGTTGTAGATCTCCAGTCGGCCGGTGGCCTGCTCGTACCACGGGAAGTGGGTGTCCAGCTCCGCGGTGACGGCCGGGTCGTGCAGGTCGCTGGTGTCCCACAGGCGCACCTGCGGCACGGTCGGGTTGAGGCGCAGTTTGTACATGAAGCGGCGGCGGGCGGTGTCGTTGCGGCGGCCACCGTGCCAGATGCCGTGGTGCACGAGGACGACCGTGCCGGCCGGGCAGGTCAGCCGGGTCTGCCCCCGCAGGTTCTGGACGCGGCCGATGTCCGTCTCGTTGATCCGGCGCAGATGGCTGCCGGGCACGCTGAGGGTGCCGCCCATCTCGGCGGTCACCTCGTGCGGGTAGTACATGAGCTGGATGTCGAACGCGTCCGGCCGTACGTCGATGATCGCGTCCGCGTGGAGGTCCTGTGCGTGGCCCTCGTGGGGCTCGCGGACGTGCACGGCATGGTGGTCGACGGTCGGGTCGGGTCCGACCAGACTCTCCACCGCACCAGCGACGACGGGCAGTTCGAGCAGCGCGTGGACGAAGGTGTCGGGCGGGTACGCCGCGCTCAGCGGGGTGCCGTACGGCACTCCCGGCAGGCCCTCGGCCAGCGCGGCGACGGCCCGTTCGTTGATGTCCGGCGGCACCACCCCGTCCAGGCGCAGGAATCCCTGCGCGACGAAGCGGGCCACCTGAACCGAGGTCAGGAGGTGCTTGCTGGTAGGCATACGACGAACCTACGGACCGCACCCCGCCCTGTAGTGGGCTGAAATCTTCCTGTGGTGGTCCATTTTCGCGACCGACAACCGGCGCGGCAGGTGGGCGCCCCCGAACGGGAGGCGCCCACCGCCGTGGACTACGCGGACTAGGCGGACTAGGCGGACCCGGTGTTCCCCAGCAGTTCGTCGGCCCGCCGCACGTAGTTCGCGTCCGGCATCCGGCGCACCTGCTCCACCGATTCCACCGTGTGCCGGGAGGAGCGGACGAGATCCGCGAACTCCGCCCGGCTGTAGCCCGCGTGCTCGCGCAGCGCCTGTGTCACGGCGCCCCACGTCCGCGGACTGTCCGAGGGGTCGGGTTCGCGGTCCACCGCCGTCCCCTCGTCGGCCACTGCCTCGTCGTAGGCCGGGTGACGCTCGTACCGGTGGCCGCCCCCCGACGGCCACCGGCATGAGGCTGTCAGGAGATGGGAGGCACGTCGTTGCAGTCGGGTACGCCCGCCAGCCAGGCCGGGCCCTTGATGTAGATGTTGGTGACCCAGGCCTTGTAGTCGGGCAGGTAGGACCAGACGTCGTTCTCGTAGCCCTCCGCCCTGACCATCTCCGCGTGCTTCTGGCAGTACACGCGGATGGTGGTCGAGTACGGGAAGGCGTAGACGCGGCGGGCGGCGAGGCTGGGCTCGGCCTTGGTCCAGACGCCGGTGCCCCAGGTCTGGTGGATGTTGCCGGTGGGCGCACCGGTGTTGACGCGGACGGCGCCGAAGTAGGTGCTGCCCAGGCGGACGTCACTCACCATCAGCTTGGTGCCGGACTGCCTGGCCTCGACCATCTTGCCGGCGCCGAGGTAGATGGCGATGTGCTGCATGTCCGTCGAGTCCTTGCCATAGGCGAGGAGATCGCCGGGCAGCAGCGGGGCGAGGCCCTGCGCGGCGGTGAAGCGGGCGGCGGCGCGGTGCGTGTAGAACTGCTGGCTGGCGACGCCGTTGAGGATGTCCGTGCCACCGGTGGCCTGGGCGTACGCGTACCGGACGAGGCCGGAGCAGTCGAACCCGCGCCGCTCGGGGTCGTGTTCGCTGGCGGGGTCGGTTGGGTCAACCTGCCCGTAGGTGGCCCCGGGTGTGGCCCCGTGCCCGCCGCCCCAGGTGTACCAGGTACCGGCCGCGACCTCGGCGCACGCAGCGGCGATCGCCCGCTCGGCGGCGGCGGACGCGCCGGGCGCGAGGGGGCGGCAGTCGTCGGCGGTGGGAGCGGCGGGCGCCGCCTGCGCGGTGGCGGTCGTGGCCACCGGCGCCCAGAGGAGGACGGCCAGGAGTGTGATCAGTGTGCGTGTGATCAGTGTGCGGTTGAGTCCGGTCCGGCTCACCATGCCGGGACCCCCGATTCCTGTTTGACGTGGATCATGTGGTCGTTGCGGTCGTGCGGTGCGGTCCTGCGGCAGCTTGCCCTTCCGCGGCCCCGTCGTGGAGGCGTGAGGTGTCGCCCCCTTCGATCGGGCAACCGGGAAACACCTGGGAAACCCTCTGTGAGCAGGGCAGTTGGTCACTCGGTGGCGCGCCCGCACGGCGGTCCGGAGGACACCGGTGTTCCCGGCAGCAGGCTGCCGCGTTCCGCCGGACCGAGCCCGGCGCCGACACGGCAGATCTTCTCCAGGCGTGCCCCGGGGTCGAGGTCCCACAGCCGTACCGTCCCGTCGGTGCTGCTGCTGGCCACCGTCCGCCCGTCGGGCGCGAAGTGCACGCCCCACACGGCGTTGGTGTGGCCGGACAGCGTCGCCCAGGGCTGCCGCGCGTCCATGTCCCACAGCCGCACCGTTCGGTCGTTGCCACTGCTGGCGAGCATGTGGCCGTCCGGACTGAAGGCGAGGCCACGGGTGGAGCCGGTGTGTCCCATGAGGGCGGTCTCGAAACGACGCGTGCGCACGTCCCACAGGCGTACGGCGCCGTCGTTTCCACTGCTGGCGAGCGTGCGGCCGTCCGGGCTGAAGGCGACGCTTCTCACCGCGCCGGTGTGGCCGGGGAGTTCGGCCAGGGCCCGGTGCGAGGCGACGTCCCAGAACCGTACGGTCAGGTCGTCGCCGGCGCTCGCCAGGGTGCGGCCGTCCGGGCTGAAGGCGACGGCGTTGGCGTAGTCCTCGTGCCCTTCGAGGACGGCGATGTCGCGTCGTGCGGCGAGGTCCCAGAGGCGGACCGTACGGTCGGCGCCGGCCGAGGCGAGGGTCCTGCCGTTCGGCGCGAAGACGACCGAGAAGACCTCCCCGGTGTGACCGGTGAGTTCGGCCAGGAACTTCCGCCCGGCCACGTCCCACAGGCGGATCGTGCCGTCGGAACTCGCCGAGGCGAGGGTCCTGCCGTCGGGGGAGAACGCCACCGAGAAGACCGTCTCGGCGTGGCCGGTGAGCCTCTTGAGGAGGCGGTTGGTCCGTACGTCCCAGAGCCGCACCGTATGGTCGGTGTCGGCGGTGGCCAGCAGCTTCCCGTCGGGACTGTAGACCGCCTGCCAGACCTCCGTGAACGGACGTGCCGTCAGCACCGGCCCGCCCAGGTCCCACAGGACGACGGACTGGTCGAAGCCGGCCGTGGCCAGCCGGGTGCCGTCGGAGGTCACGGCGACCCCCATGACGTAGTCGGTGTGTCCGGAGAGCACGGCCGTCTGCCGGCCGCCGCGTACGTCCCACAGCCGGGTCGTGCCGTCGCCGACCGCGCCGATCACCGCCGTGCCGTCGGGCGTGTAGGCGACGGCGTTGATGTCGTCGCTGCTCCCGGTGAACACCGCGGTCTGCTCACGGTCGCGTACGTCCCACAGCCGTACGGTCCGGTCGACGCCGCCGGAAACCACGTGCCGCCCGTCCGGGGAGAACGCCGCGCCCAGCACTTCGTCGGTGTGGCCTTCGAGCACGTCGAGCCGTCGCGCGCGGTCGGTGTCGGTGTCGGTGTCCCACAGGCGTACGGTCCGGTCGGCGCCGGCGGAGACGAGTTTCGTGCCGTCGGGCGCGTACGCCAGCGCGTTGAGGGTGCCCTTGTGACCGGTGAGCGTGTCCGTGCGCCGGGGCGCGCGCCCGGTGTTCCAGAGTTCGACGGTCCCGTCTGCGGTCGCGACGGCGAGCACGCCGCCGCGCGGGTCGAAGGCCACCGCCCGGCTGGCCTTCGTACTGGTCGCGAGGACGGCCGCCCGACGGCGTTCGGAGACGTCCCAGAGGGTCACAGGGCCGTCCGTCGACGTCGCCGCGAGGGTGCGGCCGTCGGGGCCGAAGGCGACCGAGCGGACCCGGCCGGGGACGGTGAAGGTGGCCAGCGTCCGGTGGTCGCCGGTCGCGCGGCGCACGATGACGGTGCCGTCGGAGCTGGCCGTCGCCAGGGTCCGGTCATCCGGTGCGAAGGCCACGGCGTTGACCGGGCCTCGGTAGCCGCCGAGCCGGGCGGAGAAGGGCTGGGCCTGGGTGCTGAGGAGGGCGCCGCGTGCCTCCACGGTGGTGTCGGCCCGGTAGGCCTCCTCCGCCAGCAGCATCGACGCCTCCGGCCGACCCCCGGCGAGGGACGCGGACCGCACGGCGAGGGCCTGGGAGCGGGCGGCGCGCTCCTGGTCGAGGGCGCCCTCCCGCTGCTGGTAGGCGAGGCCGCCCGCGGTCACGGCGAGCCCGAGCAGGACGACGAGGGTGGCGAGCATGGACTGCCGCAGCCGGATCTGGCGTCCGGCCTGTCTGCGACGGCCGTCCTCCTCCGCCTGACTCGCCCTCAGGAACGCCTCCTCGCCGGGGCCCAGGCGGCTCCAGCCGTCGGACTCGTCGGCCCACGCCCGGACGGTCTCCAGCCGTGTGCCTCGGTAGAGGGCGGACGGGTCGCGGTTCTCGCGCTCCCATTCGGCGGCCGCGTGGGCGAGTTGCTGGTGCAGGAGGAGGCCGGCGCGGTCGGCGTGGATCCAGTCGCGCAGCCGGGGCCAGGCGTGCAGCAGTGCCTCATGGGTGATCTGGACCGTGTCACTGTCCAGGGTGATGAGCCGGGCGCGAACGAACGCGTCGAGCGCGGCGGCCGTGCCGTCCGCATCGCCGAGCTGTGCCATCAGGGCGGCCCGGCTCGTCCTGCGACGGGTTGCTCCGGCGCCGTCCGCGACGACCACCAGCCGGGACAGGATGCGGCGGATCGTCCGTTGCTCGGCCGGGTACAGCCCAGCGAACACGCTCTCGGCGGTGCGAGCGATGGCCCCTTGCATCCCACCGGCCCGCTCGTACCCGTCGACGGTCAGCGCGGAGTCCGTGCGGCGCTGCCAGGTGGCGAGCAGTGCGTGGGAGATGAGGGGGAGCGCGCCGGAGGGCGTCTCGTCGGCGCCGATCCCGTTGGGGTGCGCGGCACCGGCCCGGCCGGCGTGCGCGGTGTCCCGCATCGGTGTCTCCGGTTCGTCGCGCAGTCCGGCGTCGCGCAGGAGGAGCGGGACGAGGCCGGGTTCGAGGGTGACACCGGCGAGTTCGGCGGGGCGGGTGATCGCCTCCCGCAGCTCCGCCACGGACATGGGCGCCAGGACGAAGAGTCCGTCGGTGAGGACCGGGGTCAGTTCGGGCAGGCCCAGACAGCTGCCGGTGAAGTCGGCGCGGACGCCGAGCACCACGACGGCCGGGGCGAGCGTGTCGTCCCCCGGCCCGGTGGTCGCCAGGGCGCGCAGCACCCGGACGAAGGCACGGCGCTCCTCGTCGTCGGAGCAGAGCGTGAACAGTTCCTCGAACTGGTCCACGATCAGGACGGGGCGAGGGGGCGGGGGTCTGCGCTCCCCCGGGGCCGGGGGCGGTTCGTCCGCCATCGCGCCTACGGCGGCGAGCAGGGCGGCGGGGTCCTCCCGCACCGTCTCCGCGGTGATGCCGAGGTCGCCGCCGACCGCTTTGGCGGTACGTTCCACCAGCTCGTCGCAGGGGCGGGAGGTGGGGGTGAGCAGGACCACCGGCCAGCGGTCGGCGCCCGGCATGGGAAAGTCGCCGCGTTTCAGGGCGGGCACGAGGCCGGCGTTGAGCAGGGACGACTTGCCCGCGCCCGACGGGGCGACCAGCATCAGCGGTCCGCTGCCGACCCGTTCGAAGGCCCGTTCCACCAGGGCTGCCGTCGCGCGTTCCCGTCCGAAGAACCACTCCGCGTCCTGCGGGGTGAACGCCGACAGACCGCGGTAGGGGCACGTGCCGCCCGACTGCTGGGGCGCGGCCTCCCCCTCGGGTTCGCCGTGGCCGGGCGCCGCCTGCCGCACCACCAGCCGCAGTAACTCGCCCTCGGCGCCCAACACTTGGTCGCAGAGGCGGGCCACGTCGACGGTGGCGCGTTTCGTACCGGTCTCGATCTTGCTGAGGTAGCCCTTGCTGTAGTGGGTCTGCCGGGCGAGGTCGGTGAGGGAGAGGCCGCGTTCCTGCCGCAGTCGTCTCAATTGTGCGGGGAAGGACGACGTGGTCGGCGCGTCGCGGTCTCGTTCGTCGCGATGGTCTGTCGCAGGTCCGTGCTGCGGGTCCCCCAAGGCGTCCCCCAAGGCAGGTGCGTCCCATGAGACGCGGATGCCAAAGGTTACTGTCGGGGCGGTAGGGGCAGCCAAGCCATTCACCCGGAGTGGCGAAAACACGAACCTCCGGAACCGAGGGCCGATGCGGTTCCGGACGTTCGCGGCTCGGGTCGGTGGGCGTCAGGTCAGGATGACCGCACAGGAGCTGCTGGTGGCCCACCCGTGTGAACTGATGTTGTTGTCCACCGGCGCGCCGTTGCTGAACCGGCTGTGCGCCAGGTTGTCGGCATACATCTCGCCCGGCAGGAGACAGGCGTGGCCGCCGCCCCGGCGGGCGTGCTCGAAGAACTGGGCGACGCCGAGGGTGCCGGTGTAGCCGCGGTTCATGACGGACGAGGCCCTGTCATCGGCCTCGGGCCCCCAGTCACCGCTGTCCGGAACGGGCAGCAAGGTGCCCGAGCAGTCGGGGTCGTCCCAGGCGTAGATCTTTCCGTTGCGCGGGCCCCACTTGCTGTCGCAGACGGGACCGGCGGTGACACTGTCGGCCGCGTGCGCGGCCGTGGCGGGCACGGCGAGGCCGAGCGCGGCGAGTCCCAGGGCCGCCGCCGTGACGGTGAGCTTGCGCATCGTGTTCCCCCTAGTGACTGAATCGTCAGGCCCTTGCTCGTGATGTGTGACGCGCCGTTGCACCGGGGCGGGCGGCCCGGGGTGGTCAGGCCCGGGCCGCCCGTACCGGCCGGACGGGTCAGGTCAGGGTGGCGCCGCAGCCGCCGTTCACCCACTGGTGGGACCTGATGTTGTTGTCCACGATCTCGCCCGTGGTGAACGTGTTGTCGGTCAGGTTGTCGGCGTAGAGCTCGCCCGGGTAGAGGCAGGTGTGTCCCCCGCTGTAGTTCTCCAGGAAAAAGAACTTGACGATGGACAGGTTGCCGGTGTAGCCACGGTTCATGACGGACGACGCCCTGTCGTTGGCGCCACCCCAGTTGGTGCTGTTCCCCGCGGCGACGACAAGGGGGTTGCCCCCGCAGTCCTGGGCGTCCCAGGCGTACATGTTGCCGTTGCGGGCGCCCCACTTGCTGTCACAGACGGGACCGGCGACGGCGCTGTCGGCCGCCTGTGAGGTGGCGGCGGGTACGACGACACCCAGGGCGGTGAGCCCGAGGAGGGCTGCCGTGACGGTGAACTTGCGCATGGTGGTTCCCCTCGTTTTCCGTTGTGTGCGTGGGTGGTGCAGAGCGGTGGACCCGCCCAGAGCGTGAGGTGCTCAGTCACGCTCCGGAACGATGCGCACCGCCCGGTCGTAGGCCCGCTGACCGAGGCGTCGGTACGTGTCGACGTCCTTGCCGTATCGGTCGCGCAGGCGGTCCTCGTAGTACGTCTCCCGGGCCGAGGCCACGGTCCGCAGGGACGTCTCGCGGGCGCAGGTGGCGTCCGCGACGGCGGTCTTTCGCTCGGCGGCGAACGCCTCGTCGGCGCGGGCCTCGCCCAGTCGGCTGGTGTTGACCCGGATGGCGTCGCGTGCCGCCTGCGGGTCTTTGTAGGGCTGTCCGGCCTTCTTCATGCACCGGGACCAGGACGTGATGGCGGCAGTGAGCTGACGGTCCTTCATCAGCTCTTCGCCGTAGAGGCCGTTGAGGCTCGTGGCGACCTTGCCGGTGCGGAACCATTCGGCAGGGTCGCCGTAGAGCTCGCGCTCGGCCTCCTCCGTGCAGCCGCCGATGCGCTTGCGGATCTCGCCGCTGCCCCCCGGTAGGGGCGCGGTGAGGATACGGGCGTCGTCGCCTCCGTCGAGCGCGAGGTCGAAGGCTGCGCGCCGGGAGGTGGAGAGGCTCTCGCGGTAGGTACCGATGGGGTTGCTCTCGCGGACCTTCTGGCTCTTGGCGTCGATCCGGCCGCCGTACCCGTACGTACGGGCCCACTCGACGTCGTCCTGGACGTAGCGCACCGGGCGGCTCTCGCGCAGGGTCAGGGTGCGGTCCTCCCAGTACTCGAAGCCCTGGCGGTTCATGCACTGCTTCGTCAGGCGCTGCTGGGCGTCGTTGACGCGCAACTCCTGCTGCCAGGTCAGCGGCTGCGGGCGGGCCTGACGGGCGGCCGTGGTGGCCGAACCGGGCTTGCCCGCGTCGGTGTTCTCGGTGCATCCGATCGCGCCGGCCGCCACGACCGCCACGACTGTCCACAGAGACATGAGCGTGCGCCTCATGGGTCCCCCCTGGCCTCGCCGGTCCTGCTCGCCGCCTGCTGACGAAGCCAGAGTTGCCCCGCCGGAACACCGGGGTCGACCGGTTTCCCGTTGCCCTCCGGTGCGGTGGCCGGGAAACCGGTGGCGGCCAGGGGAAACAGAGGGCGGCAGGCAACGCCGGAGTCATGACCGGCTCATGCGGGACTCATGGTCGACTCAAAGCGGAAGCCCTTCTCACAGAAAGCCTGGCCCAATCCATTGACGCGCCCATGCCCCCCTCCTATCTTCTGACCGAAGTTCCGCACGATGTACGACATACCGAACAAAACAACATCCTCACGCCTCAGGGCAGTTCACGCAGAAATGGGACGAGCGTTGAACAGAACCCTCAGGGCGGTCCTCGCCCTCCTCACCTCGGTGGCCGCCCTCCTGGGGCTCACCACCGCCTTCGCCGGCGCGGCCGGAGCCGCCCACCCGCCGGCGGGGCAGGCGACGCGCTACACGATGACCGCGTTCACGAACAGCAGCGAGTCGAACATGTACGTCTACGACTCGCCGGACGCGACCGGCTTCACCCTCCGCAAGGGGCCCGCGTACACCCCGCCCTCCGGCCTGATCCGTGACCCCAGCATCTTCAAGCACACGGACGGCTACTACTACCTGACCTACACCACCCGCACCTGGTCGGCGCTCTCCACCACCATCGGCTTCGCCCGCTCCACCGACCGTCTCAACTGGACCTTCCTCTACGACTACACGGTCCCGATCAGCGGTCTGCAGCGCACCTGGGCGCCGGAGTGGTTCGTCGACACCGACGGCAGCGTCAACATCATCCTGTCCGCGTCGATCGCCGCCGAGGGCGAGTACATCTTCAAGCCGTACAAGCTGACGGCGACGAACTCCGCCCTCACCGCATGGTCGGCGCCCACCCGGCTCTCCGGCATCGGCCCGAACTACATCGACACCTTCATCGTCAAGATCGGCTCCACCTACCACGCGTTCACCAAGAACGAGACGACGAAGTACATCGAGTACGGCACCGCCTCCAACCTCACCGGCCCGTACACCATCACGAGGACGGGCAACTGGGCGGGCTTCGGCTCCGGCATGGAGGGCCCGGCCCTGGTCCAGCTCGACAACGGCGGCTGGCGGATCTACTACGACGCCTACGGCGCCGGGCAGTACTGGTACAGCGACAGCTACGACAACTTCGCCACCTGGTCGACCCCGACGCAGCTCCCGGGCCTCACCGGCTTCGTACGCCATCTGACGGTCCTCAAGGAGACGGTGGCCGGCGGCGTCACCCTCCCCACCAACACCACCCGCTCCCTCCAGTCCGTCAACTACCCGGGCCGCTACGCCGTGGTGCGCTCCGACAGCCTCGGTTACGTCGACCCGGTGACGTCCTCCAGCACGACCGCCGTCAAGCAGAGCGCGACCTTCACGATCGTGCCCGGCCTCGCGGACGCCAACTGCTACTCCTTCCGCGACTCCTCGGGCCGCTACCTGCGGCACTGGGACTTCCGGCTCCGCTTCGACACGAACAACGGGACGACCGTGTTCGCCAAGGACGCCACGTACTGCGCCCGCCCGGGCACGACCTCCGGCTCCGTCCGCCTGGAGTCGTACAACTACCCGGGCCGCTACATCCGCCACTACAACTACGAACTGCGCGTGGAGACCTACCAGGCCACAGACACCTTCCGAGCCGACAGCAGCTTCACAGCGGTGAGCCCCTGGGCGTAACACCACCGAACAAGCCGAACAAAGCCCCCCGCGCCCCCACTCTTCTAGGGGCGCGGGGAACTGCGCGAGAACCCCCACCGGACCCGCAGATGGGGGTCAGAGGGGCGCAGCCCCTCGAGGATGGGACGGGTAGGGGCGGCGAGGGCGAGAAAAACTCGCCCCCGCCCTCCCCCTAACCCACCGCAACAGCCCCCGGCGCCGCCGCATACCCCGCAGGCCGCCCCGTGAACGTCCCCCGCCCCTGCGTCCGGCTGCGCAACCGCGTCGCGTACCCGAACAGCTCCGCCAGCGGCACGACCGCGGTGACCACCACAGACCCACCCCGGGTCACAGAATCCGTCACCCGCCCCCGCCGAGCCGCGAGATCCCCGAGCACCCCACCCACGGCATCCGCGGGCACGGTCACCGTGACATCGGCGACAGGCTCCAGCAGCCCCATCACCGCCGCCCGCATGGCCGCCCGGAGCCCGAGCCGCCCGGCCGTACGGAACGCCATCTCCGAGGAGTCCTTGGAGTGGGTCGCCCCGTCGGTGAGGGTGACGCTCAGCCCAGTCACCGGGTGCCCACCGAGCGGCCCCTCGGCGAGCGCGTCACGACACCCGGCCTCGACCGCGCGCACGTACTCCTGCGGCACCCGCCCGCCCACGACGGTCGAGCGGAAGACGAAGCCCGTGGCGGCACCGTCACCGTCGGCCTCCGCGGGCGGCAGAGGCGCCACGTCCAGCACGACATGCGCGAACTGCCCGGCCCCGCCGTCCTGTTTGACGTGCCGGAAGACCAGCCCCGACACCCCACGCACGACCGTCTCGCGATAGGTCACGCGCGGACGACCGACGGCCACCTCCAGCCCATGGCTCTGCCGCACCTTCTCCACGGCCACCTCCAGATGCAGTTCGCCCATGCCGGACAACAGCGTCTGCCCGGTCTCGGGGTCGGTCCGCACCACGAGCGAGGGGTCCTCCTCGGCGAGCCGTGCGAGAGCCGTGGCGAGCCGGTCGGTGTCGGTGCTCCGGCGCGCCTCGACGGCCACCGACACCACCGGGTCGGCGACGGACGGCGGTTCGAGGAGCAGCGGCGCCGCCGGATCGCACAGCGTCGTCCCCGCGCGGGCGGCCTTCAGCCCGACCACCGCGACGATGTCGCCGGCCACGGCCCGCTCCAGTTCGGCGTGCCGGTCGGCCTGGACCCGCAGGATCCGGCCGATCCGCTCGGTGCGCCGCGTCCCCGCGTCCAGCACGGTGTCCCCCTTCCGGATCGTGCCCGAGTAGAGCCTCACGTACGTCAGCCGTCCCGTGGCCGTGGCGCTCACCTTGAACGCCAGGGCCGCGACCGGCGCCTCGGCCTCGGCCGCCCGCTCCTGCTCCGTGCCGTCGTGCGTGCCGCGTACGGCCGGCACGTCCAGCGGCGACGGCAGATACGCCACCACCGCGTCGAGCAGGGGTTCGATGCCACGGTTGCGGTAGGCGGAGCCGCACAGCACGACGACTCCCTCGCCCGTGCGGGTGAGGTCGCGCAGCGCCGCGGCGAGCGTCCGCGCGGAGAGCGTGCCCCGTTCGCAGAACTCCTCCAGCGCCGTCGGATGCAGTTCGGCCACCGCTTCCTCCAGCCGCCGCCGTCGCCGCCCGGCCTCGTCCTTGAGGTCGTCGGGGACCGGCCCCTCCTCGGCCGTCTCGGATCCGTCCGCCCACACCAGCGCCCGCATGCGCAGCAGATCGACCACACCGACGAACCCGTCCTCCGCACCGATCGGCGACTGCACCACCAGCGGGACCGGGTGGAGCCGCTGCCGGATCGACTCGACGGCCGTGTCCAGGTCGGCGCCCGCGCGGTCCAGCTTGTTGACGAAGGCGATGCGCGGTACGCCGTGCCGGTCGGCCTGCCGCCACACCGACTCGCTCTGCGGCTCGACGCCCGCGACCGCGTCGAACACCGCGATCGCGCCGTCGAGCACGCGGAGCGAACGCTCCACCTCGTCGGCGAAGTCGACGTGGCCGGGGGTGTCGATCAGGTTGATCCGATGCCCGTCCCAGGCGCAGCTCACGGCAGCCGCGAAGATGGTGATGCCCCGGTCGCGTTCCTGCGGATCGAAGTCGGTGACGGTCGTCCCGTCGTGGACCTCGCCCCGCTTGTGCGTGGTCCCGGTGGCGTAGAGGAACCGCTCGGTGACGGTGGTCTTGCCGGCGTCGACATGGGCGAGGATGCCCAGATTCCGCACGGCGGTCAGGGGGTTGGCGATGGTGTTGACGGTGCTGCGCATGGCCCGTGGCCTTTCAGCTGAGCTGTTTCAGGGCAGCGCGATTCCCGTGCGTGGGCGCCGTGCGAAGACGTCAGGCGTGCGTCACGGGTTCCGGTACCGGCCGCGCAGCGGGCACCGGACGGACGAGGACACGAGGATCACCTCGTACAGGGAACGGGGAACGACGACAGCGGTGCGCTTGCACATGGCCGGGCTCCCCTCTCTCGTCGTTCGGTGGGGCGAGTCTAGAGAGAAGATCGGGGCCGGGGCATCGCATTTTTCGCCCCCGGGGCACCCGACGACACCCCGGGACGACGAAAAACCCCACCGACCGGAAACCGGTCGATGGGGTCGATGTCGATCTGCGCTGTATCTGGTGTCCGAGGGGGGACTTGAACCCCCACGCCCGATAAAGGGCACTAGCACCTCAAGCTAGCGCGTCTGCCATTCCGCCACCCGGACTAGGTGTCTGCCGCCTGGCCGGGGGTGTTCCCCGCGGCGACATGGACAACAATACCAAGGTTTCGGAGTGCCTTTCACCTGCATATCGGGGCTTCGGGCGGGGCCGTGCGGGCCTCGACGGGCGGGTCCGCACGGCCTCACCAAGGGTGATCGGACGGTCACGAACAGGCCACCGAGGGCCGGGTCAGGCGACCGACGGCATGAGGCGGTACTCGGGAAAGTTCCCCGGCAGCCGCTCCCCCGCCGGGCCGCGCGTGACGGCCTTGACGAGCAGGTCGCCGCCGACGAAGGCGCCCCGCCAGGACGCGCCGAAGCCACCGAAGAGCTCGTCGCGGTCGCCTCGGGAGCGCGGCTCGCCGTGGCCGACCTTGAAGGCGCGGATCTGGGGTGCCAGCCGCTCGTACGTCGCCCGGTCGTCGGTGGACAGGGTGGCGACGAGCGCGCCGTTCGAGGCGTTCATGGCGGCGAGCAGTTCGGCCTCGGTGTCGACCAGGACGATCGTGTCGACCGGGCCGAAGGGTTCCGCGTGGTGCAGCGGGGAGGACGGGGGCGGGTCGAGGAGGGTTACGGGCTGGACGTACGCGCCGGTGTCCTGGCCGGGCAGGAAGCGCGCGTCGGCGAGCCGGCCCCGGTGCAGCGGGACGGCGCCCCGGTCGACGGCCTCGGCGACCTGGTCGGTCAGTTCCTTGGCCTTGGCCGCGTTGATGACGGGTCCGAAGTCCAGGGTCGGGTACGGGTCGTCGGGGTGCTCCACGGCCAGCGGGTGGCCGACGCGGAGGGTGCGGACCGCCGGAAGGTAGGCGGCGAGGAACTCGTCGAACAGCTCCCGTTGGACGACGAAGCGCGGGTACGCCGTGCAGCGCTGTTTGCCGTAGTCGAAGAGTTTGGGGACGACGGCGGTCAGGGTGTCCCAGTCGGTGTGGTTCCAGATGCCCCAGGTGTTCAGGCCCTCCTGTTCCAGGACGTGGCGTTTGCCGAGGTCGGCGACGGCGGTGGCCACGGCGGCGCCGGTGTCGCGGCCGCCGACGAAGGAGACGCAGCCGATCTCGGGGGCGCGGACGAGCGCGTCGGACAGTTCGCGTCCGCTGCCGCTGACGAGGGTGACGGGGACGCCCTCGCGGGCTGCGAGGGCACTGGCCAGGGTGAGACAGGCGACGCCGCCGTCGGTCGGGGTCTTGGCGATGACGGCGTTGCCTGCCAGTGCCTGGACCAGCATCGCGTGGACGAGCACGCTCATCGGGTAGTTCCAGCTGGCGATGTTGGAGACCGGGCCGTCGAGGGGGACGCGCCCCTCGACCATGGGTTCGATGCCGTCGACGTACCAGCGGACGCCGTCGATGGCCCGGTCGACGTCGGCCTGGGCCGGCCGCCAGGGCTTGCCGATCTCCCAGACGAGGAGCAGGGCGAGCAGTTCGCGGTGCTGGGTGAGGGCGTCGAGGGTGGCGGCGACCCGGTCGCGGCGTTCGGCGAGGGGGACGTGGCGCCAGGCCCGGTGCTGGTCGAGACAGGCCCGGACGGCGTGGTGCGCGGTGGCGCCGTCCAGTCGGGGCGGGCCCGCGACGGGGGTGCCGTCGACGGGGCTGGTGGCGGGCAGTGCCCGGCCGTCGGCCTGCCAGGAGCCGTTCCAGAGGTTGAGGACCCGGTCGTCCCGGAATGCCTCGGGGGCGACGGCGAGGCAGCGCCGCCAGGCGTCGGTCCAGGCGGTGCCGGATTTGAGGGTGAGGGTGGGGGCCATGTCACGCACTGCCTTCCAGGGCGGCGAGCACCAGCCGGGCGGTCTCGGTGGGGGTGTTCCCGACCCGTACCCCGGCCGCCTCCAGCGCCGCCTTCTTCGCCCGCGCCGTACCGGAGGAGCCGGACACGATCGCGCCGGCGTGGCCCATCGTCCTGCCCTCGGGGGCCGTGAAGCCGGCGACATAGCCGACGACGGGCTTGGTGACGTGGTCGCGGACGTACGTGGCGGCCCGTTCCTCGGCGTCGCCGCCGATCTCGCCGATGAGGACGATCAGTTCGGTGTCGGGGTCGTCCTGGAAGGCGGCGAGGCAGTCGATGTGGGTGGTGCCGACGACGGGGTCGCCGCCGATGCCGACGCAGGTGGAGAAGCCGATGTCGCGGAGTTCGTACATGAGTTGGTAGGTGAGGGTGCCGGACTTGGAGACCAGGCCGATGCGTCCCGGCTTGGTGATGTCGGCGGGGATGATGCCCGCGTTGGACTGGCCGGGGGTGATCAGTCCGGGGCAGTTGGGGCCGACGATCCGGGTGCCCTTGGCCTGCGCGTAGGCCGTGAAGGCGACGGAGTCGTGGACGGGGATGCCCTCGGTGATGACGACGGCGAGGCCGATGCCGGCGTCGGCCGCCTCGACGACGGCCGCCCTGGCGAAGGCGGGCGGGACGAAGACGACGGTGACGTCGGCTCCGGTGACCTCGATGCCCTCGGCGACGGAGCCGAACACGGGGACGACACGGTCGTCGAAGTCGACGGTGCGACCCGCCTTGCGGGGGTTGACGCCGCCGACGACGTTCGTGCCGGCCGCGAGCATGCGGCGGGTGTGCTTCATGCCCTCGCCTCCGGTCATGCCCTGGACGAGGACCTTGCTCTCCTTGGTGAGGTAGATGGCCATGTCCGGCTCCTCAGTTCGCGTGGGCGAGGTCGGCGGCGCGACGCGCGGCGCCGTCCATGGTGGTGGCCTGATGGACGAGGGGGTGGTCGCGGTCGTCGAGGATCGCCCGGCCACGTGCGGCGTTGTTGCCGTCGAGGCGGACGACCAGGGGTTTGGTCAACCGGACGCTGTCCAGGGCCTGCACGATCCCGTCGGCGACCGCGTCGCAGGCGGTGATCCCGCCGAAGACATTGACGAGGACGGACTTCACGTCGGGGTCGGAGAGGACGACGGAGAGGCCGTCGGCCATGATCCGGGCGGAGGCGCCGCCTCCGATGTCGAGGAAGTCGGCGGGGCGGGCGCCGCAGCCCGCGACCACGTCGAGGGTCGACATGACGAGTCCGGCGCCGTTGCCGATGACGCCGACCTCGCCGTCCAGTTTCACGTAGGTGAGGCCCTTGGCGGCGGCCGCCGCCTCCAGCGGGTCGTCGTGCGCGAAGCCCTCGTCGCCGAGGCGGGTCCGGCGGAAGCTCGCGTTGTCGTCGAGGGTGACCTTGCCGTCGAGGGCGAGGATGCGGCCCTGCTCGGTGCGGACGAGCGGGTTGACCTCGACGAGGAGGGCGTCCTCACGGGTCAGCACCTGCCAGAGCCTCATCAGGACGTCGACGGTCTGCGGGGGCAGGCCCGCCGCCTCGGCGATCTCGGACGCCTTCGCGGAGGTGACGCCCTCGGCGGGGTCGATCGGGATCCGGGCCACCGCCTCGGGCCTGGTCGCCGCCACCTCCTCGATCTCCATGCCGCCCTCGGCCGAGGCGATCGCGAGGAAGCGGCCGGCGGCGCGGTCGAGGACGTACGAGACGTAGAACTCGCTCTCGATCGCGACGGGTTCGGCGACCATCACCGTGCGGACGGTGTGGCCCTTGATGTCCATGCCGAGGATCTGCCGTGCCGTCAGTTCGGCGGCTGCGGGGTCGGCGGCGAGCTTCACCCCGCCCGCCTTGCCGCGTCCGCCGGTCTTCACCTGGGCCTTGACGACGACGCGTCCGCCGAGCCGGCGGGCGATCTCGCGGGCGTCCTTGGGCGAGTCGGTGACCTCCGCCCTCGGCACCGCTATGCCGTGTTCCTCGAAGAGTTCCCTTGCCTGGTACTCGAACAGGTCCATTCCGGCTCCTGACTCAAAAGTGCCGCACGCCCCCTGGACACCACCCACCGGATGCGGGATAACAAGCTTCATACAGTATTCGTCGACTGTATGCAATCAACCGCGAGAGCACTCCAACCGCACCGAAGCCCCCCTCGAAAAGCCTTCGAAAAGCCCTCGAAAACCCTACGAAGGGACAGGACTTCGCCATGCCAGACGGCAACAGCCAGGACCTCATTTCCGGTGGTCACCTCGTCGCGAAGGCACTCAAAGCGGAGGGTGTGGAGGTCATCTACACCCTGTGCGGCGGCCACATCATCGACATCTACGACGGCTGCGTCGACGAGGGCATCGAGGTCGTCGACGTCCGTCACGAACAGGTCGCCGCACACGCCGCCGACGGCTACGCCCGCATCACGGGCAAGCCCGGCTGCGCGGTCGTCACCGCCGGCCCCGGCACGACCGACGCCGTCACCGGCGTCGCCAACGCCTTCCGCGCGGAGTCCCCGATGCTGCTGATCGGCGGTCAGGGCGCGCACACCCAGCACAAGATGGGGTCCCTCCAGGACCTGCCGCACGTCGACATGATGACGCCCATCACCAAGTTCGCGGCGACCGTGCCGGACACGGCCCGCGCCGCCGACATGGTGTCCATGGCGTTCCGCGAGTGCTACCACGGCGCCCCCGGCCCCTCCTTCCTGGAGATCCCGCGTGACGTCCTCGACGCCAAGGTGCCGGTGGAGAAGGCACGCGTGCCGAAGGCCGGCGCCTACCGGGCCTCGACCCGCTCGGCCGGCGACCCCGACGCCGTCGAGAAGCTCGCCGACCTGCTGGTGCACGCCGAGAAGCCCGCGATCCTGCTGGGCAGCCAGGTGTGGACGACCCGCGGCACCGAGTCCGCCATCGAGCTGGTGCGCACGCTGAACATCCCGGCCTACATGAACGGCGCGGGACGCGGCACCCTCCCGCCCGGCGACCCGCACCACTTCCAGCTCTCCCGCCGGTACGCCTTCTCCAACGCCGACGTCATCGTCGTCGTCGGTACACCCTTCGACTTCCGCATGGGCTACGGCAAGCGGCTGTCGCCGGACGCGACCGTCGTCCAGATCGACCTCGACTACCGGACCGTCGGCAAGAACCGCGACATCGACCTCGGGATCGTCGGCGACGCCGGGCTCGTGCTCAAGTCGGTGACCGAGGCGGCCTCCGGGCGCATCAACGGGGGCGCGTCGAAGCGCAAGGAGTGGCTCGACGAGCTGCGCGCCGCCGAGCAGACCGCCATCGAGAAGCGGCTGCCCAGCCTGAGGTCCGACGCCTCGCCCATCCACCCCTACCGGCTGGTCAGCGAGATCAACGACTTCCTCACCGAGGACTCCCTCTACATCGGCGACGGCGGCGACATCGTCACCTTCTCCGGTCAGGTCGTGCAGCCCAAGTCACCCGGGCACTGGATGGACCCGGGCCCCCTCGGCACCCTCGGCGTCGGCGTCCCCTTCGTGCTCGCCGCCAAGAAGGCGCGGCCCGACAAGGAGGTGGTGGCCCTCTTCGGTGACGGCGCCTTCTCCCTCACCGGCTGGGACTTCGAGACTCTCGTCCGCTACGACCTGCCCTTCGTCGGCATCGTCGGCAACAACTCCTCGATGAACCAGATCCGTTACGGCCAGGCCCAGAAGTACGGCCTGGAGCGCGAGCGCGTCGGCAACACGCTCGGCGACGTCCACTACGACAAGTTCGCCCAGATGCTGGGCGGTTACGGCGAGGAGGTCCGCGACCCCGCCGACATCGGCCCCGCGCTCCGGCGCGCCCGTGAGTCCGGCAAGCCGTCGCTCATCAACGTCTGGGTCGACCCGGACGCCTACGCCCCCGGAACCATGAACCAGACGATGTACAAGTGAGGTGACCTCGGCATGACCAAGGCTCTCGAAGGCATCCGCGTCCTCGACATGACGCACGTCCAGTCCGGCCCGTCCGCCACCCAACTGCTCGCCTGGCTCGGCGCGGACGTGGTGAAGCTGGAGGCGCCGACCGGGGACATCACGCGCAAGCAGCTGCGCGACCTCCCGGACGTCGACTCCCTCTACTTCACGATGCTCAACTGCAACAAGCGGAGCATCACCCTCAACACCAAGACCGAGCGCGGCAAGGAGATCCTCACCGAGCTGATCCGGCGCTCCGACGTCATGGTCGAGAACTTCGGCCCCGGCGCGGTCGACCGCATGGGCTTCACCTGGGACCGCGTCCAGGAGATCAATCCGCGTATCGTCTATGCCTCCATCAAGGGATTCGGGGACGGTCCGTACACCAACTTCAAGGCGTACGAGGTCGTCGCGCAGGCCATGGGCGGGTCCATGGCGACCACGGGCTTCGAGGACGGACCGCCGCTGGCGACGGGGGCCCAGATCGGCGACTCGGGCACGGGCATCCACACCGTGGCGGGCATCCTCGCGGCGCTGTACCAGCGCGAGAGCACCGGGCGCGGCCAGCGGGTCAACGTGGCCATGCAGCACGCCGTCCTCAACCTCTGTCGGGTGAAGCTGAGGGACCAGCAGCGGCTGGCACATGGCCCGCTCCGTGAATATCCCAACGACGACTTCGGCGACGAGGTTCCCAGGTCCGGGAACGCGTCCGGCGGCGGTCAGCCCGGCTGGGCCGTCAAGTGCGCGCCGGGCGGGCCGAACGACTACGTGTACGTCATCGTGCAGCCCGTCGGCTGGCAGCCGCTCAGCGAACTCATCGGCCGGCCGGAGCTCGCGGACGACCCCGAGTGGGCGACGCCGGAGGCCCGTCTGCCCAAGCTCAACAAGATGTTCCAGCTCATCGAGGAGTGGTCGTCCACCCTGCCCAAATGGGAGGTGCTGGAGCGGCTCAACGCGCACAACATCCCGTGCGGGCCGATCCTCTCCACCAAGGAGATCATCGAGGACGAGTCGCTGGTCTCCAACGAGATGGTGGTCACCGTGCCGCACCCCGAGCGCGGTGAGTTCGTGACCGTCGGCAGCCCGCTGAAGCTGTCCGACTCCCCCGTGGACGTGATCAGTTCACCCCTGCTCGGCGAACACAACGAAGAGGTCTACGTCGGCGAGCTGGGGCTCGGCGTCGAGGAGCTCCGCCTGCTCAAGTCGAACGGAGTGATCTGATTGATGGCCGAAGACCGGGGCGCGCGGGTGCGTGAGCTCCTCGACGCCGTACGGGCCGAGGGCCGGAGCGCGCTGACCGCCCCCGAGGGCAAGGTGATCGCCGACGCGTACGGGATCGCCGTACCCGGCGAGGAGTTGGCGCGGGACGTCGACGAGGCGGTGTCGTACGCGGCACGCTTCGGCGGACCGGTGGTGATGAAGATCGTGTCGCCGGACATCCTCCACAAGACCGACGCGGGCGGGGTGATCGTCGGGGTGGAGGGCGCGGCCGACGTACGGGCCGCGTTCCACACGATCGTCGACAACGCGCGCGCGTACGCGCCGGACGCCCGGATCGAGGGCGTCCAGGTGCAGGAACTGCTGCCGAAGGGGCAGGAGGTGATCGTCGGCGCGGTGACGGACCCGACGTTCGGGAAGGTCGTCGCGTTCGGGCTCGGCGGTGTCCTGGTCGAGGTCCTCAAGGACGTGACGTTCCGGCTCGCCCCGGTCGACGCGGACGAGGCGCTGTCGATGCTGGACTCGATCCGCGCGGCGGAGGTGCTGCGCGGGGTGCGCGGGGCGGCGGCGGTGGACCGGTGGGCGATCGCCGAGCAGATCCGCCGGGTCTCCGAACTCGTCGCGGACTTCCCGGAGATCGCCGAGGTGGACCTCAACCCGGTGATCGCCACCCCGGAGGGCGCGGTCGCGGCGGACATCCGGGTGATCCTCGCGGAGTCGGTGCCGAAGCCGAGGCGCCGTTACTCGCGCGAGGAGATCCTCACGTCGATGCGCCGCCTGATGCAGCCCGCGTCGGTGGCCGTGATCGGCGCCTCCAACCAACAGGGCAAGATCGGCAACTCGGTGATGCGCAACCTCGTCGACGGAGGTTTCGCCGGCGACATCCATCCGGTGAACCCCAAAGCCGATGACATCCTGGGCCGCAAGGCGTACAAGAGTGTCACGGACGTTCCCGGTGAGGTGGATGTGGCGGTCTTCGCGATCCCCGCCACGTTCGTGGCCCCGGCGCTGGAGGAGGTGGGACGCAAGGGCATCCCCAACGCCGTCCTCATCCCGTCGGGCTTCGCGGAGACCGGCGAGCACGAGCTCCAGGAGGAGATCCTGGCGATCGCCGAGCGGCACGGCATCCGGCTGCTCGGGCCGAACATCTACGGCTACTACTCGACCTGGCAGGACCTCTGCGCCACGTTCTGCACGCCCTACGACGTCAAGGGCGGGGTGGCGCTGACCTCGCAGTCCGGCGGCATCGGGATGGCCATCCTGGGCTTCGCGCGCACCACGAAGACGGGTGTGTCGGCGATCGTCGGCCTCGGCAACAAGTCGGACCTGGACGAGGACGACCTGCTGACCTGGTTCGGCGAGGACCCGCACACCGAGTGCATCGCCATGCACCTGGAGGACCTGAAGGACGGGCGGGCCTTCGTGGAGGCCGCGCGGGCGACCGTCCCGAAGAAGCCGGTCGTGGTGCTGAAGGCGGGCCGTACGGCGGCGGGCGCGAAGGCGGCGGGCTCGCACACGGGCGCGCTGGCGGGCGACGACGCCGTGTACGAGGACATCCTCAGGCAGGCCGGTGTCATCCGGGCGCCCGGCCTGAACGACATGCTGGAGTACGCGCGCGCGTTGCCGGTACTGCCGACGCCCCGGGGCGACAACGTCGTGATCATCACGGGGGCCGGCGGCAGCGGTGTGCTGCTGTCCGACGCGGTGACCGACAACGGGCTCACCCTGATGGAGATCCCGCCGGACCTGGACGCGTCGTTCAGGACGTTCATCCCGCCGTTCGGGGCGGCCGGCAACCCGGTCGACATCACCGGGGGCGAGCCGCCGTCGACGTACGAGGCGACGATCCGGCTGGGCCTTGCGGACCCGCGCGTCCACGCGCTCGTCCTCGGCTACTGGCACACCATCGTCACTCCCCCGATGGTCTTCGCGGAGCTCACCGCGCGCGTGGTGGCCGAGTTCCGCGAGCGCGGCATCGAGAAGCCGGTCGTCGCGTCGCTCGCGGGCGACGTCGAGGTGGAGGAGGCCTGCCAGTACCTCTTCGAGCGGGGGGTCGTGGCGTACCCGTACACGACCGAGAAGCCGGTGGCCGTACTCGGCGCGAAGTACCGCTGGGCGCGGGCCGCGGGGTTGCTCTGATGGGCGCGTCGGCTGTGAGTCGGCCGGGGGTCCGGGGGTTGGCCCCCGGGCGTGACACTGCCCGCTGGGCGCGGGCCGCAGCGCTGTTGGGAGGCGGTCGATGACCTGAGCGACGGCTCGAACCACGGGGCCTGCGGCGACCGCTCACCGCGGGCCCCGGCGCAGAGAAGCACGGACAGGGGGCGCTGGCCAGACTTCTTCCACGCGGAGGGTTCGATCGACATGGCGACAACTGACATCTCCACACCCGTCCCCTACCGGGAGGTGACGGACGCAGGCGGCCGGATGTACCGGATCGGCGAGTCCGACCTGGACATCATGGGGCGCAAACGCAAGTGGATGGTCATCCTGCCGTGGGTGGGCATGATGGGCATCAGCTCGGCGGAGTACGCGTTCGCGTCCGCCGAGGAGACCCTGCACACGGCGCACAGCTGGAGCAACCAGCACATCTTCTGGATGCTGGGCGTCTGGGTGTTCTTCCAGGCCGCGGTGGCCTTCCCGGCCGGCAAGCTCCGGGAGAGCGGCAGACTCCCCGCCCGCTGGGCGATGATGCTGGGCGCCGTCGGCACCCTGCTCGGGTACGTGTCCCTCGCGTTCGCGCCGCACGTCGTCGTCGCGTACATCGGCTTCGGCATGTTCAGCGGCATGGGCGCCGGCATGGTGTACGCGACCTGCGTGAACATGGTCGGCAAGTGGTACCCCGAGCGCAAGGGCGGCAAGACCGGCTTCGTCAACGGCGGCTTCGCCTACGGTTCGGTGCCCTTCGTGTTCATCTTCACCGGGTACATGGACCTGACGAACTTCCGCTGGGTGCTCGTCTGCGTCGGTGTGTTCCTCGCGGCCGTCGTCGCCGTGGCGGGCTACTTCTTCCAGGACCCGCCGAAGAACTGGTGGCCTGCCGAGGTCGACCCGCTGCGCAAGCCGGACGACCCGCGCGCGCGGCGCGCGCTGGAGAAGAACCCGCCGGCCGTGAAGCAGTACACGCCGAGCGAGGCCTGGCGGACGGGACGGGTCGCGCTGATGTGGTTCTGTCTGCTGTGCACCTCGGGTGTGAACATCTTCGGCATCGCCTTCCAGGTGCCGTTCGGTGACGAGGCGGGCTTCGCGGGCGGGATCGTGGCCACCGCGATGTCCCTGAAGGCGATCGTCAACGGCACGGGACGCGGGGTCATCGGCTGGCTCTCCGACCGTTACGGCCGCAAGCAGTGCCTGATCTTCGTCTGCATCGTGCTGGGCCTGGCCCAGTACGGCATCCTGTGGTCCGGCACCATCGGCAACCTGCCGCTGTTCCTGGTGTTCTCCAGCATCTCCGGTTTCGGCGGAGGCGCCATCTTCCCGATGTTCGCGGCGATGACCGCGGACTACTTCGGCGAGAACAACAACGCCTCCAACTACGGTCTGGTCTACAGCTCCAAGCTGGTGTCCGGTCTGCTCGGTTCCGGCATGGGCGCCGTGGTCGTGGGCGCCTGGGACTACGCGGGTGCCTTCGTGCTCGCCGGTTCCATCTCCCTGTTCGCCGGGTTCGTGGCGGTCTTCCTGCACCCGCCGGGGCGGCCCCGCAACCGGCGCATCGCTCCCAACCCCCGTCCGCTCGGTGACGAAGCGGCCTGACGTCTTCCGCGTACGGCAGGCGGCCCGCCCCGTGGTGCGGAACCTCGGGGCGGCCGCCTGCTGCCGTTCTCGTCCGGTGTCGGGGTCAGCACTTCTCCCGCAGCGAGTGCAGGTGCTCGCTGGAGCGGCGGGCGAAGGAGAAGGACTCGGAGGGGTTGTCGTGCTCGGCCTGCCAGTGGTGGGCGAGACGGTGGCCCTTCAGCCGGGTGACGGCCGAGATGAACTTCTGGTAGTCGATGTCGCCGTCGCCGACGTCCGTCATGCGGTAGCCGAAGGGGTTCGACGGGTCGCTCTCGCCGTCCTTGACGTGGAAGAGCGGGTAGCGGTTCGGGCGCCGCAGGACGTAGTCGAGGGGCTCGAAGGGCGCGGAGGTGCCGTCGGGCCGCTTCGAGAACCGGAACTGGGCCACGTACGCCCAGAAGATGTCCATCTCCAGGAAGACCAGGTCGGGGTCGGTCTCGCGGAGCAGCACGTCGTAGAGGCGCACCTTGGGGTTGTCGGTGGCGAAGGAGAACTCCTCGCTGTGGTTGTGCTGGTAGAACTTCATGCCCCGTGCCCGGGCCGCCGCGCCATAGGTGTTGAACTCGTGGGCGGCCCGCTTCATCGCGTCGACGGTCATGCCGTAGCGGAAGGGACCGGCGGCGGTGCCGATGTGCTTGAGGCCCAGGGCCTGGGCGTCGTCGAGGACCTTGGTCAGGTTCTGGGCGAAGGTGTACGCGGTCGGGTCGCTGGAGTAGTAGCCGACGTGGCTGCCGATCGGGGTCAGGCCGTGGTTGCGGGCCAGGCGCTTGAGCTGGGCGAGGGTGATGGGGCCTGCCGAGCCCTGGGTGTAGCCGGCGAACTCGACCTCGTCGTAGCCGTACTTCTCCAACTCGGCGAAGACGGGCGCGAACCCGAGGGTGGAGACCTTGTCGCGCAGACTGTAGAGCTGGATGCCGAGGCGGCCGGGCGGGAGGACGGGGCGGCCCCGGCCCTTGCCCGCGGCCGCGGAGTCGGTGCCCGCGGCGGCCTGCGCCGGGGCGGCCGCGCCCAGCAGGGCGGCGACCGTGGCGCCGGCGGCCACGCCGAGCATGCCCCGTCTGCTGAGGCGGTGGGTGAGCTCGGGATCGGGCTGGTACATGCGGCTCATGCTGGAACTCCTCTGGGTGGGCGGGCGTTGTCAGTGGTGAGTGCTTCACTTGTGACCAGTCAGGACCCTTGGGTCCTGGGCACCGGTCAGGACAGACCGGCAAGTCGGAGCAGGAGTGCTTTCACATCGGTGGCCGCCACACGGTCACCGACGGCTCGGGGGGTGGAGCAGATGATGAGCGGACCGTCGTCGTCGCTCACGGGAAGGCGGCCGTGGCTGCCGCGAATAGGCGAGGGGTCCAGCGGCACGACCGCCATGCGGTAGCGCAGACCGAGTTTCTTGCGGGCCAGTGCCGTGGCCGCCTTGAGCTTCACCAGCGGATCGAGCGGGTCCATGAACAGCTCGACCGGGTCGTAGCCGGGTTTGCGATGGATCTCGACGAGGCGTGCGAAGTCGGGCGCACGGTCGTCGTCGAGCCAGTAGTAGTACGTGAACCAGGCGTCCGGCTCCGCGACGGCGACGAACTCGCCGGAGCGCGGATGGTCGAGGTGATGGGCCTTCTTGCCCTGGTCGTCGAGGAGTTGATCGATCCCGGGGAGACCCGCGAGGGCTTCCCGGGTGGCATCCAGATCCTCGGCGCGGCGTACGTACACATGGGCGATCTGGTGGTCGGCGACCGCGAAGGCGCGTGAGGCCATCGGGTCGAGGTACTCCATGCCGTCCTGGGTGTGCACGTCGAGGAGGCCGGCGCGGCGCAGGGCGCGGTTGATGTCGACGGGACGGTTCACGCGGGTGATGCCGTACTCGGAGAGCGCGACGACGGTACGGCCTTCGGCGCGGGCGTCGTCGAGCAGGGGTGCCAGGGCCCGGTCCAGGTCGGCGGCCGCCTTCAGGGAGCGCGGGTCGTCGGGGCCGAAGCGCTGCAGGTCGTAGTCGAGGTGGGGGAGGTAGCAGAGCGCGAGGTCGGGGCGGCGGGTGCGGACGACGTGGCGGGTGGCGTCGATGATCCAGCGGCTGGATACCAGGTCGGCGCCCGGTCCCCAGAAGTGGAACAGGGGGAACGTGCCGAGTTTCGCGGTGAGTTCGTCGTGCAGGGCCGGGGGGCGGGTGTAGCAGTCGGGTTCCTTGCGGCCGTCGGAGTAGTAGATCGGACGGGGGGTGACGGTGATGTCGGTGTCGGCGCCCATGGCGTACCACCAGCAGATGTTGGCGACGGTGTAGCCGGGGTGGGCGCGGCGGGCTGCGTCCCAGAGTTTGTCGCCGGCGACGAGGCCGTTGTGCTGGCGCCAGAGCAGGACGTCGCCGAGTTCGCGGAAGTACCAGCCGTTGCCGACGATGCCGTGTTCGGCGGGGAGCGTGCCGGTCAGGAAGGTGGACTGGGCGGCGCAGGTGACGGCGGGCAGGACGGTGCCGAGCGGGGCGAGGGAGCCGGATTGTCCGAGGGTCTTGAGGTGGGGCATGTGGTCGAGGAGACGGGGGGTGAGGCCGACGACGTCCAGGACGAGGAGAGGGGTGGGCCCGGCGTCGGCTCGCGGAGGTGTGGCGGCCTCGGGGCTCATGGCAGCTCCTTGAGGCCGAGGTCCGCCAACAGGTCGCGGGCGAGGGCGAGTTCGGCGGCGATGCCGTCGGCCAGCTGGGCGCGCGTGCTGGGGCGCAGTTCGGGGGGCAGGGCCTGCCAGGTGTAGGTCTCGACCTCCAGATGGCGGGTGAGCGGGTGGGCGCCGCCGACCAGGTGGGCGAGGGCGGCCTTGAGGACCGGGAGGGTGGAGGTGAGGGGCGCGGCGGGGGCCGCGTGCAGCGGGACGTGGAAGTGGGCGCGCCAGGGGGAGGCGTCGGGCAGCGTGTCGCCCGTGAGGGCTTCGCCCAGGTCGTCGGTGCCGCGCAGGCCGACGGCGGTGGAGGTACGGGTCTGGTGCAGGAAGCGGGGCTCGTCGAAGGCGGCGAGGGCTTCGCGGACCTCGGGGAGGTGCGGGTGTTCGGCGTGCAGGGCGGCCGAGAGCTGGGATTTGACGATGGGGACACGGGCGCGGGTGAGGGCGTCCAGGGCGGTGTGCGGGTCTTCGAAGGAGGTGGCGAGGTGGCAGGTGTCGACACAGATGCCGATGCGTTCGTGGCCGATGTCGGTCAGGGGTGCGATGGCGTCGGCGGTGGTCTCGACGGTGCAGCCCGGTTCGGGTTCCAGGCCGATGCGGATGGAGCGGCCGGTCAGCTCGGCCACGACGTCGAGGCGTTCGGCGAGGGTGCGCAGGGCGGTGCGGGACCGGGCGGCGCGGCTGTCGTCGTAGGCGGTGCGCCAGGCCAGCGGCAGGGTGGAGACGGTGCCGTCGGTGACGTCGTCCGGGAGGAGCTGGGCGAGCACCCGGGCGAGGGAGGTGGTGTGGTCGAGCCGCTCGGGGTCGGCCCAGTCCGGCTGGTAGACGCGGTACTTGACCTCCTCGGCGCCGAAGCCCTGATAGGGGAAGCCGTTGAGGGTGACCACCTCCAGGCCGCGCCGGTCGAGTTCGGTGCGCAGGCCGCGCAGCGCGGCCGGGTCGGTCACCAGGGCCGCGGCGGCGTCCCTGGCCAGCCACAGGCCGATGCCGAGGCGGTCGCGGCCGAGGCGGCGGCGGACGGGCTCGCAGTGGTCGCGGAGCTGGGCGAGGACACCGTCGAGGGTCTCGGCCGGGTGCACGTTGGTGCAGTAGGCGAGGTGGACCGTGGAGCCGTCGGGGTGGCGGAAGCGCATGGGTCACTCACCGCCGCGCAGGATGCTGTTGCCCTCGTGCGTGGCGTCCGTCGTTGCGACGTCCAGGTCGAGCCGGCCGCTGAGTCCGTAGAACGCCACCGGGTTGCGCCACAGCACCAGGTCGACGTCGTCCTCGTCGAACCCGGCCGCGAGCAGGGCGTCGGCCACCTTGCGGGTCTTGAGGGGGTCGCTTCTGCCCCAGTCGGCGGCGGAGTTGACCAGCACCTTCTCCGGGCCGGACTTCTTGAGGACGGCGACCATGCGCTCCTCGTCCATCTTGGTGTCGGGATAGACGGAGAACCCGAGCCAGGCGCCGCTGTCCCTGGCCTCCTCGACGGTGGTCTCGTTGAGGTGGTCGAGCAGCACCCGTTCGACGGGCAGGGCGGAGGCCCGTACGACGTCGAGGGTGCGGCGCAGGCCGGCGAGCTTGTCCCGGTGCGGGGTGTGGACGAGGGCGGGCAGGCCGTGGTCGGCGGCCAGTTGGAGTTGGTGTTCGAGCGCGTGGTCCTCGGCCGGGGTCATGGAGTCGTAGCCGATCTCGCCGACCGCCACGACCCCGTCCTTCAGCAGGTAGCGGGGCAGCTGGTCCAGGACCGGGGTGCAGCGCGGGTCGTTCGCCTCCTTGGGGTTGAGGGCGAGCGCGCAGTGGTGGGCGATGCCGTACTGGGCGGCGCGGAAGGGTTCCCAGCCGAGCAGGGAGTCGAAGTAGTCGACGAAGGACTCGGGCGATGTGCGGGGCTGGCCCAGCCAGAAGGCCGGCTCCACGACCGCGCGGACGCCCGCCTCGCGCATCGCCTCGTAGTCGTCGGTGGTGCGTGACGTCATGTGGATGTGGGGGTCGAAGATGCGCATCAGGACTCCTTGCCGTCGAGGCCGGGCTCGGCGGCCGGTGGGGGCGCGGTCAGGGCCAGGACGCGGTACAGGTCCTCGGGTACGGGACGGCCCGCGGCGGTGCGTTCCTCGGCGAAGGCGTGGAGCATGCGGGCGAGTTCGGTGTCGCCCGCGACACGGCGGGTCAGGTCGGTGACCTCGGCGAGGGGAACCCCGGTGAACAGGCACTTGAGGACGGCGTGCCGCCAGTGGTGCGGGGCCAGATGGCGGGCGGCGTACGGGCCGAGCGCGGCGGCGACCAGGCGGGTGTCGTTGGTGCGCAGGGCGTCCTCCACGAGGTGCAGCGCGTCGGGGCCCGGCACGAGGTGCCCCAGCGCGTGCAGGACCGCGCGGCGTTCGTCGGCGGTGCCCTGGCGGTAGACCCGGGTGAGGGCGTCGGTGTCGGCGCGGGCCGCGTGCAGGACCAGGACGCGGACGGCGTCGGCGTGCTCGGTGCCGCAGCGCCGGCCCGCCTCGGCGAGGCGCAGCTCCCAGGGGGAGATGGGCCCGTGGGTGCCCGGGTGATCGGCGGCCTCGTCCAGCGCCCGGCCGAGCCAGGCGTGGGCGGCGCCCGTGAGATGGGCGTCCAGGTGGCGGCGCAGGTCGGCGGGGGTGGTGTGGGCCGGGTGATGTGCCGGGTGGGCGGGGCCGGTCGTCGGCGCGGGAGGGGTGCGATGAGGGATCACGAGCTGCTCCCGGGAGGGGTGGTGCGGCCGGTCGCTCGGTGCGGAAGCGATCGGTGCGGAAGCGATCGGTGCAGGAAGGAGAGGGACCGCTCGGCATGGTGGGGGCCGGCGTGGGAGTGGCGGGGCAGTTCGACGACGGTCAGGGCGCCGTAGCCGACGGCGGCCAGGGCCTCCAGCACGGGCGGGAAGTCGATCTCGCCCTCGCCGAACGGCAGATGCTCGTGGACACCGCGCCGCATGTCCTCGATCTGTACGTGCCGCAGCCAGGGCGCGGCGGCACGGACGCAGTCGGCCGGAGGGAGGGTTTCGAGGCACTGGCAGTGGCCGATGTCGAGGGTGAGGCCGAGTACGGCGGGGCTGTCGAGGGCCTGGCGGAGGCGGTGGAAGTCGGCGAGCGTGGCGAGGAGGTGACCTGGTTCGGGTTCGATCGCGAGGGGGACGCCGGCGGCGGTGGCGGCGTCGAGGACGGGGGTGAGTGCGTCGGGGAGGCGTTTCCAGGCGGTGTCCTCGTCCGTGCCGGGCGGGGTGACCCCGCTGAAGCAGTGCACGGCGTGGGCGCCGAGGTCGGCGGCGACCCGCACGGCACGGACGAGCAGGTCGGCGCGGCGGGCGCGGTCGTCCGGGTCGGGGTCCACCAGGGTGGGACCGTGCTTGCGGCGCGGGTCGAGGACGTAGCGGGCCCCGGTCTCCACGGTGACGGACAGCCCGAGTTCGCCCAGCCGCCGCGCGAGCCGCCGGGTGCGGGCGGCGAGGTCGGGGGCGAGCGGGTCGAGGTGCATGTGGTCGAGGGTGAGACCGACCCCGTCGTACCCGAGGTCGGCGAGGAGGGCGAGCGCGTCGTCGAGCCGCAGATCGGCGAGGCCGTTGGTGCCGTAGCCGAAGGAGAGGGGGGTGGATGGGTGGTTCATCGGGTCTCCTCGCGTGGCCCCGGCCCGCCCCTGTCATGCCGCCGCAATCGCTCCGCGAAGCTCGCGAGCGCCCCGTACTGCTCCCCCAGTGCCGCGGGGCTCTCGCCCACCGGGTCCTTGAAATAGAAGCCCAGCTCGGCCAGTGGGCCGGAGAGGCCCGCTTCGTGGGCGCGGGCCAGGAGGCGGGCGAGGTCGAGCACCAGCGGGGCGGCGAGGGCGGAGTCGCAGCCCTGCCAGGTGGTCTGGAGGACCATCCGGGTGCCGAGGAAGCCGTCGAAGGCGATGTGGTCCCAGGCGGTCTTCCAGTCTCCGAGGGCGGGGACGTCGTCGATGTGCGTCTCGCCCTCGGGGGTCGCCCCGAGGCTGTCGGTCAGGGCGCGCTCCTTGCCGGCGTTCTTGGCAGCGGCGGCGGCCGGGTCGGCGAGGGCGGCGCCGTCGCCCCCGCCGAGCAGGTTGGTGCCGGACCACGCCCGGACGGTCAGCGCCCGCTGCGCGAACATCGGGCCCAGGACCGAGCGGAGCAGGGTCTGCCCGGTCTTGCCGTCGCGGCCCGCGTAGGGAAGGCCGGAGGAGGCGGCGAGGGGGGCCAGGGACGGGTGGTGGAGGCCGGTCGACGGGGTGAAGTTGACGTAGGGGCAGCCGGCGCGCAGGGCGGCCGCCGCGTAGAGGGAGCTGGGCGGCAGGGCCTCGCCGGTGGGCGCGGGCTCCGTCGACGCCACGTTCACCACCACGGCCCGGGTCAGCCCCCGGCGTCGTACGAAGTCCTGGATGTCGTCGGCGTGGGAGGAGATCAGCTCGTCGGGCGTCCGGGTGTCGCCCGGGAGGGGGCCGCCGGGCCTGATCTCCCTGTCGGCGGCGGCCAGTTCGGCGGCGACGGCCACCGGGAGGTCGTGGGGCAGGACGCCGCCGGACGCCAGGGTCTCGGCCCGTTTGGGCAGGGGGCAGTCGACCGTGTCGTGGCCGCCGAAGACCAGCGAGGAGAGGGGCGGGAGGCCCGCGTCGGCGAAGAGCGGAGACTCGGTGACCATGCCCGTCGGGGTGTGCAGGCCCGCCGTGACGGCCGCGCAGCCCGCGACGACGGTGGTGGCGACGGAACCCCGTGCTCCGATCAGCCAGACGCCGACGCTCGATGGGGGAACGGACACGGACGCGGACATGGGCAGCCTCCTCGTCGAGCCAGTGGGTCGAGCCGGTGAGTACAACCCGGTCGGTACAACCGGTGAGTACAACCGGTGGGGGTGAAAGGGGCGAGACGGCGGGCGGGGGTCCGGCGTCCCCCGCCCGCCGTCGCTCAGTCGCCCGGCTGCGGGTCCGCCCTGTCGGCGGCCCGCGCGGGCAGTTCCTTGACGCGGATGTCGCGGAAGGACACCTGGTCGGCGGATCCGTGGTTCTGGATGCCCACGTGACCGTCGCGCAGGCTCCGTACCGGATCCGTGTTGGTGAAGTCGTTGATCTTCACGCCGTTGAGCCAGACGCGGAGGCGCTCGCCCTCCACACGGATCTCGTACGTGTTCCACTCCCCCGGCGGGTTCAGGGCGCGGTCGCGCTTGCTGATGTCGGCGGAGCGGAAGCCGTAGACGGACCCGGTCGTCCTCTCGGGTACGTCCGTGGCGTCGATCTGGACCTCGTAGCCGTTGTTCACGGCCGACCAGGGGTCGTCCGAGGGCGGGAAGCCCACGAACACACCGGAGTTGTCGTCCCCGGACGCTCCGGACATCCGCCAATCCAGCTTCAGCGAGTACGACCCGAAGCTGCGGTCGGCGTACCAGAGCATGCCCATCCCGCCGGACGACGTGATCGTGCCGTCGTCGTCCAGGGTGAAGGAGCCCGGGCCCGCCTGCCGCCATGCCGCGAGCGAGTCGGCGGTGCCGTCGAACAGCGGCCGGTAGCCGTTCTCCGGACGGCAGTCGGCCTGGGCCTCGCCGATCGCCCACCGGATGCCGCCCAGCAGGTGCTGCCGGAAGGCGGGTTCGGCGAAGGACTCCTTGGTGTGGCCGCCACCGGTGTAGAAGGCGCGGCCGCCCTGGTAGTCCTGGCACCAGGCGATCGGATGGTCGCCGTTCATGGTGCCGCCCGTGTACGACGACTCGTCGAGCGAGGCGAGGACATGGGCCCGCTCACGGGGGTTGGAGCGGTAGTTGTACCACTCGTCCGTGCGGTTCCAGGTCGCGCCCAGTCCGGCGGTGGCCGGGTGGGCGTGGTCCTCGACGTCGACCGTCGCGGGCTGGATCGCCGGGTGCGACTGGAAGTACGCGCCCGCGAGCCCGCCGTAGAAGGCCCAGTCGTACTCGGTGTCGGCGGCCGCGTGGATGCCGACGTAGGCGCCTCCGCGTCTGATGTACCGCTCGAACGCGCCCTGTTGGGCCGTGTCGAGGACGTCACCCGTCGTCGAGAGGAACACCACGGCGTCGTAGCGGCCCAGGTTCCGCGAGGTGAACGCGCCGGCGTCCTCGGTGGCGTCGACCGTGAAGCCGTGGGCGGCGCCCAGTTCCCGTACGGCCGTGACGCCCTCGGGGATCGAGTCGTGGCGGAACCCCGCGGTCTTGGAGAAGACCAGCACCCGACGCTCGTCTCCGTGACCCGCGCCGCCAGGGCCTCCGGAGGCGCCCGCGTCATCCGACACGGCGGGCCCCGACACACAGCCGATCAGCAGGGCGGCACCACCCAGCGCCGCCCACAGGCGTCCTCGTTCGCGTCCGTATCCCGGCATGACGCCCCCTCACCGCTTCGTGAAGGTGAAGTCGTCCACGTCGAACAGGCCGCCCGAGCCGCTCCCCTTGAACACCAGGTACAGCGTGGTGGTGCCGCGCGGGGCGCGGGACAGGTTGGCGGTGACGTCCTGGAAGGTGTCCCAGCCGCCGGTCACCGGCACGGTCGCGCTGCCGAGGAGACGCCCGGTCGCAGAGCCCGCCCGGACCTCCAGCTTGCCGCCGGCACCCCCGGAGGAGACACGCGCGGTGATCTTCGTCGCGTTGGACAGGACATAGGGCTCGAAGGAGATCCAGTCGCCGTTGGAGATGTCCCCGACCGTCTTGCCGCCGTGGGCGGTGGGCTTCGTCTGGACCGCGATGCCGGAGGAGTCGCCGTAGTGCTCGGCCTGGCGGTGGGTGGGCTGGACGACGTTCTGGTCGTGGGTGGTCAGCGGCTCCTGGCCGCCGCCTCCGCCGTCGGTGTACTCGGCGTCGAACACCCCGAAGATGTTGGCGTTCTCGTCGTGGCCGCCGTCGGCGCTGGTCTGGATGGTGCCGGTGCAGCCGTTGGCGGAGGTCACCGGGTGGCCGTGGCTGTCGTGGCCGAGGATGAAGGTGACCTTGACCTTGGCGCAGTCGATCGGGCGGCCGTCCTCCGGGTCGCTGACCTTCACCTTGAACGGTACGGCGTCACCGAAGGCGAACAGCTGCCCGTCCTGCGGGAGTTCCAGCGTCACCTTGGGCGCGGTGTTGCCGACCACGATCCGTACGCTGGCGCCGCCGGTGCGGCCCGAGGGGTCCTTCGCGGTCACGGTCGCCGTGTAGGTGCCGTTCTTCTTGTAGGTGTGCGTGGGGTTGGCGGCCGTGGAGGTTCCGCCGTCGCCGAAGTCCCAGCTGTAGGTGAGGGCGTCGCCGTCCTGGTCGCTGGTGCCGGCGGAGGAGAAGCGGACCTTCAGCCGGGCCTGACCGGAGGTGCGGTCGGCGGCGGCCTGGGCGACCGGGGAGTGGCCGTCGGTGGCGTTCTCGATGCGGTACAGGGCGGAGTGCTCGTCGCCGCCGAACCAGGAGATGCCGTAGTCGAGGACGTACAGCGCGCCGTCCGGGCCGAAGGCCATGTCCATGACCTGGGTGCCGGTCCACGGCACGTTGTTGATCGATTGCACGGTGCCGTCGGCGTCGCTGGTGATCCTCTTGATCCAGCGGCGGCCGAACTCACCGGCGAAGAAGTCGCCGTCGTACGCCTCGGGGAACTTCACCGGGGAGTCGAGCGAGGCGTCGTAGTGGTAGACCGGGCCGCCCATCGGGGACTCGGAGCCGTCGCCGAACTCCGGGAGGGAGTTGCCGTTGTAGGGGATCCAGGCGGGCTCGGCGGGCGGCAGGTCGGTGAGGCCGGTGTTGTTCGGCGAGGTGTTCTTCGGGGCCGCACAGTCGAAGGCCGCGCCCGAGGTGCCGGTGGCGAAGTCGTAGTCGACATAGGCGTCGTTCTTGCCCGTGCAGTACGGCCAGCCGAAGTTGCCGGGCTTGGTGACCCGGGCGAACTCGACCTGCCCGGCGGGGCCGCGCGTGGCACTGGCGGCGCCGGCGTCGGGGCCGTACTCGCCGACGTAGAGGATGCCGGTCTTCTTGTCGACGCTGAACCGGAACGGGTTGCGGAAGCCCATCGCGTAGATCTCGGGGCGGGTCTTGTCCGTGCCGGGCGCGAAGAGGTTGCCGTCGGGAACGGAGTAGGAGCCGTCGGCGTTCACCTTGATGCGCAGGATCTTGCCGCGCAGGTCGTTGGTGTTGCCGGAGGTGCGCTGGGCGTCGAAGGCCGGGTTGCGGTTGGACCGCTCGTCGATGGGGGTGAAGCCGTCCGACTGGAACGGGTTGCTGTCGTCGCCCGTCGACAGGTACAGGTTGCCGGCCGCGTCGAAGTCGATGTCACCGCCGACGTGGCAGCAGATGCCCCGGGAGGCGGGGACGTCGAGGACCTTCTTCTCGCTGGCCTTGTCGAGGGTGCCGTCGGTCTTCAGGACGAAGCGGGAGAGCCGGTTGACGCCGTCGAAGGGCGCGAAGTCCGCGGCCGTGCCGGTCTCGGGGGCGTCGCCGGCCGGGGTGTTCAGCGGGGGCGCGTAGTACAGGTAGATGAAGCGGTTGTCGGCGAAGCCCGGGTCGACGCCTATGCCCTGGAGGCCCTCCTCGTCATGGCTGTACACGTCGAGCTTGCCGGCGAGCCTGGTGTTGCCCGCCGCGTCGGTCAGCCGCAGTTCGCCGTCGCGCGAGGTGTGCAGGACCGAGCGGTCGGGGAGGACGGCGAGCGACATGGGCTCGCCGACCTCCGGCTCGCCCTTGGCGAGGGTGACCTGCTGGAAGTCCTCGGCGGCCGCCGCCTTCGGCTCGGTGTCGGCCGCGCCCGCCGGGGGCGCGGTGAGGGAGAGCGAGGCGCCGGCGAGCAGCAGACCGGTCAGCAGGGCGATCGGTCCACGCAGTCCGCGGCGTCTGAAGGTGCTGGTGGCGCTGGTGGGGTGTCTGTTGTCGTCGTACGGGTGCACGAAATGCCTCCAGTAAGGGGCTGGTCGTACGGGGGTGTGCGGGTGTGTGCGGTACGCCGGGGTGCGCCGTCACCCCGGAAGACAGGGGAGCGTTACTCGTTGCCGCCGAACGCCGCGTCGAACGAGGCCGTCGGCGGTTCGAAGTCGAACGCCTTGAGATGCGCGAGGGCCTCGGGGGCGCCCTGGAGCCGGTCCATGCCGGCGTCCTCCCACTCCACGGAGATCGGGCCCCGGTAGTCGATCGAGCGGAGCATCCGGAAGACGTCCTCCCAGGGGACGTCGCCGTGGCCGGCCGAGACGAAGTCCCAGCCTCGGCGCGGGTCGCCCCAGGGAAGGTGCGAGCCGAGGCGGCCGTTGCGTCCGTCGAGCCGCTTGCGGGCCTCCTTGCAGTCCACGTGGTAGATCCGGTCGCGGAAGTCCCACAGGAATCCGACCGGGTCGAGGTCCTGCCACACGAAGTGCGAGGGGTCGAAGTTCAGTCCGAACGCCGGCCGGTGGTCGACGGCCTCCAGCGCGCGCCGGGTCGTCCAGTAGTCGTAGGCGATCTCGCTCGGGTGGACCTCGTGCGCGAACCGCACGCCCTGGGCGTCGAAGACGTCGAGGATCGGGTTCCAGCGCGTCGCGAAGTCGTCGTAGCCGCGCTCGATCATCGACTCGGGGGCGGGCGGGAACATGGCGACCAGATGCCAGATGGCCGAGCCGGTGAAGCCGATGACGGTGTCCACGCCGAAGGCGGCGGCGGCCCGCGCGGTGTCGGCCATCTCGGCGGCGGCCCGCTGCCGTACGCCCTCGGGCTCGCCGTCGCCCCAGATGCGGGCGGGCAGGATGGCCCGGTGCCGTTCGTCGATGATGGCGTCGCACACCGCCTGCCCCACCAGGTGGTTGGAGACGGCCCAGCACTTCAGGCCGTACTTCTGCAGGAGTTGGTGTCGTGAGTCGACGTACGACGGATCGGCTAGGGCCTTGTCGACCTCGAAGTGATCGCCCCAGCAGGCGAGTTCGAGACCGTCGTAGCCGAAGTCGCGGGCCAGGCGGCAGACCTCTTCGAGAGGGAGGTCCGCCCACTGGCCGGTGAAGAGCGTGAAGTCGCGCGGCATGTCCGGGCCTCCTCAGACCGCTGTGGGGGTGTGGGACGGTGAGTGGGACGGGAAGTGGGTCGGGGTGTAGACGGAGTTCTTCTCGGCGCTCTCCTCGACCGCCGCGAGCACCCGCTGCACCTGCAGCCCGTCGGCGAACGACGGCTCGGGCCGTCGGCCGGCCGCCACGGCGTGGACCAGGTCGCGGGCCTGGTGGACGAAGGTGTGCTCGTAGCCGAGGCCGTGCCCCGGCGGCCACCAGGCGTCGAGGTAGGGGTGGTCGGGCTCGGTGACGAGGATGCGGCGGAAGCCGGCGTGGGCGGCGGGCTCGGTGTGGTCGTGGTAGGAGAGCTCGTTGAGCCGTTCGAGGTCGAAGGCCAACGAACCGTGCTCACCGTTGAGTTCGATGCGCAGGGCGTTCTTGCGGCCGGTGGCGAAGCGGGTGGCCTCGAAGGAGGCGACGGGTCCGGAGGCGAAGCGACCGGTGAACAGGGCCGCGTCGTCGACGGTGACCGCACCCCGGCCCGCGGTGCCGCCGGAGGACGCGAGACCGCTGGTCGCCCCGGCCGGCAGGGGCCGTTCGCGTACGAAGGTCTCCGTCAGCGCGGACACCCCGACCACCGGCTCGCCCGCCAGGTACTGCGCGAGGTCGACGATGTGGGCGCCCAGGTCGCCGAGCGCCCCGGAACCGGCGGACTCCTTGCGCAACCGCCAGGTCAGCGGGAACTCCGGGTCCACGAGCCAATCCTGAAGGTACGTCACCCGTACGTGCCGCAGGGCGCCCAGTCGGCCCTCGGCGACCATGCGTCGGGCCAGCGCGGTGGCGGGCAACCGACGGTAGTTGAAGCCCACCATCGCCAACCTGCCCTGCGCGTACGCTTCTTCGGCCGCCGCCGCCATCCGCTCCGCCTCCGCGACGGTGTTGGCGAGCGGCTTCTCGCAGAGCACGTGCTTGCCGGCGGCCAGCGCGGCGAGAGCGATCTCGGCGTGGCTGTCGCCGGGCGTGCAGATGTCCACGAGGTCGATGTCGTCGCGGGCGATCAGCCTCCGCCAGTCGGTCTCCGTCCCCGCCCACCCGTGCCGGTCCGCCATGGCCCGCACCGCGTCGGCGTCCCGCCCGCAGACGGCGGCGAGCACGGGGGTGAGCGGCAGGTCGAAGACCCGCCCCGCCGTGCGCCACCCTTGCGAGTGCGCGGCCCCCATGAAGGCGTACCCGACCATCCCGACCCGCAACTGCGGCCTGTCCGCCCCGCCGGCGACCCCGGCGGGCCACTCCCCGGCACGAGACCCGGCACGAGACCCGGCACCGGCCGGGTGACCGGCCCCGGGACCCGCGTCGAGCCCCGCGTCGGGCCCCGGCGCTCCTGACTCCTCCGCCTCGGCCTGGTCGGGCTGCTGCGGCTGTCCCATGCGTGTGTCCTCCTCGTGGTGGCGCGGTGGGGGGTGGGGCCCGGGTCGGCGCTCCGGGGCCGGGTCCCGCGTCGACCCGGCCCCCGGTCGCGGTCGGGCCCGTGGTCCCGGTCGGGTCCGTCGGGCGGGACCCGTCACTTGAAGCCGGTGGCCATGTACTGGTCGACGTTGTCCTTGTCGACGACGGCCGAGTACAGCGTCAGCGAGGACGGGATCTCGAACTCGGCGAGGCCGCCGACCCCCTTGCCCTGGCCGAGGGCGCGGGCGAGGTCGATCGCGGAGGCGGCCATGGTCGGCGGGTAGAGGACGGTCGCCTTGAGGACCCCGTCGTCCTTCTTGATCGCCTGGAACGCGGAGAGCGCGCCCGCTCCGCCGACCATCAGGAAGTCGTCGCGCCCGGCCTGCTCGATGGCGCGCAGGGCGCCGACGCCCTGGTCGTCGTCGTGGTTCCACAGGGCGTCGAAGTTCGACTGGGCCTGGAGGAGTTGGGCCATCTTGGCCTGCCCGGACTCCACGGTGAACTCGGCGGCCTGCCGGGCGACCTTCTTGATGTTCGGGTAGTTCTTCAGAGCGTCGTCGAAGCCCTGGGTGCGCTGCTTGGTCAGCTCCAGGTTGTCGAGCCCGGCGAGCTCGATGACCCGGGCGTCGCTCTTGTCCTTGAGCTTCTCGCCGATGTAGTGGCCGGCGTTGAGGCCCATGCCGTAGTTGTCGCCGCCGATCCAGCAGCGGTACGCCTGCGGGGAGTTGAAGATCCGGTCGAGGTTGACGACGGGGATGCCGGCCCTCATCGCCTTGAGGCCGACCTGGGTGAGCGCCTTGCCGTCGGCGGGCAGCACCACCAGGACGTCGACCTTCTTGTTGATGAGGGTCTCGATCTGCCCGATCTGCTGGGCGGTGTCGTTCGAGCCCTCGGTGATCTCCAGGGTGACGTCCTCGTACCGCTCGGCGCGGCTCTTGGCGTTCTGGTTGATCGCGTTGAGCCAGCCGTGGTCGGCCTGCGGTCCGGCGAAGCCTATGGTGACCGCCTTGCCGGGCTTGTCGTCGGCGGCCGGCTGGTCGTTCGCCGCCGGGTCTTCCTTGGTCTCGTTGCTGGTGCAACCTACGAGGAGGGCGCCGGCCGAGACGGCGGCGGTCCCGAAGAGCAGTCCTCTGCGGCTGGGGAACTCTGGCATGGCGGTGGACCTTTCACGTGTCGGCTCTTCGGTGGGTCAGGTCGTGCTGGCCGTGCGTCGTTGGACCAGGACCGCGGCGACGATGATCGCGCCCTTGGCGATCTGCTGGACGTCGCTCTGCAGGTTGTTGAGCGCGAAGATGTTGGTGATCGTGGTGAAGATCAGGACGCCCAGGACCGAGCCGGTGATGGTGCCCCGGCCGCCGCTGAGCAGGGTGCCGCCGATGATCGCGGCGGCGATGGCGTCGAGTTCGTAGAGGTTGCCGTTGGTGTTCTGGCCCGAGCCGGAGAGCACGATCAGCAGGAAGGCGGCGATGCCGCAGCACAGTCCGGAGAGCAGGTACAGATAGAGCCGCTGGCGGCGGACGTCGATGCCCGCGAGCCGGGCCGCCTCCGCGTTGCCGCCGACGGCGACCGTGCGCCGGCCGAAGGTCGTGCGGTTCAGCACGAGCCAGCCGATGATCGTCACGAGTGCGAAGACCAGGACGAGCGGCGGGATGCCGAGGACGTAGGCGTCGCGCTCCCCGAGGTCGAGGATGGCGTCCACGGTGACGACCTGCGTGCTGCCGTCGGTGATCTGGAGGGCGAGGCCACGGGCCGAGGCGAGCATGGCGAGGGTGGCGATGAAGGGGACCATCCCGCCGTAGGCGATGAGCAGTCCGTTCACCAGGCCGCAGCCGACGCCGACGATCACCGCCGTGAAGAGGATGCCGGCGAAGCCGTACTCCTGCGTGGCCACGGTCGTCGCCCACACCGACGCCAGGGCGACGATCGCCCCCACGGACAGGTCGATGCCGCCGGAGGTGATGACGAAGGTCATGCCGACGGTGACCACACCGATGACCGAGGCCTGGGTGAGGACGAGTTGGAGGTTGCGGGTGTCGAGGAACTCGTCGGGCCGGGTGGCGCCGCCGATGACGATCAGCGCCGCCAGGACTCCGAGGAGCGAGAGGGTGCGCACATCGGCGCGGAACACGAGGGCGCGCCAGGCCGGCGGTTCACTGACGGGAGTCACCTTGTCGGCGCTGCCCCGGGGCGGGGACACGGGCTGGGTCATGACGCCGGGCTCCCTTCGCCGGTCGCGGGACTCCCCGCACCGGTCACCGGACTTGCCACACTGGCCACCGGGTTTCCTTCCATCACGAGGTCGAGGACACGGTGTTCGTCGAGTTCACGGGCGGGCGCGGTGTGCACGACCCGTCCCTCGCGCAGGACGAGCACCCGGTCGGCGAGGCCGAGGACTTCGGGCACCTCGCTGGAGACCAGCAGTACGGCGAGCCCTTCGTCGGCGAGTCGGCGCACCACCGCGTACAGCTCGGCGCGGGCTCCGACGTCGACGCCGCGGGTCGGCTCGTCGAGCAGCAGCACACGGCAGCCGCGCAGCAGCCAGCGGGCGAGAACCGCCTTCTGCTGGTTGCCTCCGGACAGGGTGCGGACGGGGACGGCCGGGTTGTCGGGGCGCAGGGACAGCTCGCGGGTCGCCGCGCGCGCTCCTTTCAGCTCCGCCGCCCGGTCGATCCAGCCGACGCGCGCGAAGCGGGACATCGACGACACGGAAACGTTCCTGGTGACGGTCTCCAGCATCAGCAGCGCCTGCGCCTTGCGCTCCTCGGGAGCGAGCCCGAGCCCGGCCCGTACGGCGGCCCGTACGCTGCCTAGCCTCAACTGCCGCCCATTGACGCTGACTTGACCGGCCGTCGGCCTGCGGGCGCCGTAGATCGTCTCCAGGATCTCCGAGCGTCCGGAGCCGACGAGTCCGGCGAGCCCCACGATCTCGCCGGGCCGCACGTCCAGGTCGAACGGCTCGAACTCCCCGGCGCGCGCCAGTCCCCGCACCTGGAGGACGGGCTCGACGGCGGCCGGGGGCGTGGGCGGGCGGTCGGGGAAGACGTACTCGACGTTGCGCCCGGTCATCAGGGCCACGACCTCGCGCGTCGGCGTGGACTTCGCGGGCAGCCCGCCCGCCACGGCCCGCCCGTCCTTCAGTACGGTCACCCGGTCGCCGATCCGGCGGATCTCCTCCAAGCGGTGCGAGATGTAGACGACGGCCACGCCGTCGGCGGTCAGGTCGCCGACGATCCTGAACAGGTTGTCGACCTCGTCCGGGTCGAGGGCGGCCGAGGGTTCGTCCATCACGATCAGCCGTACGTCGTGGGAGAGCGCCCGCGCCATCGACACGATCTGCTGCTGCGCGGCCGACAACTCACCCACCAGCCGCGCCGGATCGACCTCCGGATGACCGAGTCGCTTGAGCAGCGCGGCCGTCGACGCCCGCGCCGCCTTCCCTCGTACGACGAAGCCGGCCGCGGTGGGCTCGTGTCCGAGGTGGACGTTCTCGGCCACCGACAGCCCCTCGACCAGGTCGAGTTCCTGGTAGATGGTGGCGATGCCGAGGCGCATGGCGGCGATCGGAGACTTCAGGGTGACGGGTTCGCCCCGCCAGGTGATGGTGCCGTCGTCGGGCTGGTGAGCGCCGGCCAGGACCTTGATCAGGGTGGACTTCCCGGCGCCGTTCTGGCCGAGCAGGCAGTGGACCTCTCCGGCCTGGACGTCGAGGTCGACGCCGTCCAGGGCCCGGACTCCGGGGAACGACTTGGTGATGCCGGACATGGTGAGCAGCGGTGGTTCTGTTGCCATGAGTTCCCCTTGGCGGGCGTGCGGGCCGGTTACAGGGCGAAGCCGTCTGCTGGGCAGGCGTTTCGGGCAGGGCGAGGCAGCGCGTCGTGCTGGTGGACCCGGGCGGACGAGGGCCTAGGCGAGTGCGAACGGGAGAGGGCTCACGCGGGTGAGAACAGGTGGTCGCTGATGAGGCGGGCCGCGCCGATGACTCCGGCGGTTGGCCCCAACTCCCCCAGCACGATGGGCAGATTGCCGGTCGCGAGGGGCAGTGACTGACGGTAGACCTGGGTGCGGATGGCGGCGAGCAGGGTGTGGCCGAGGCCGGTCACCCCGCCGCCGATCACCACCAGGCCGGGGTTGAAGAAGCTGACGAGTCCGGCGATGACCTGGCCGGTGCGGTTGCCGCCCTCGCGTATCAGGTCGAGCGCGGTGGCGTCGCCGGTGGCGGCCGCGGCGGCGACGTCGACGGCGGTGAGGGTCCCGTTGGTCTCCAGACGCGAGGCGAGTTCCGCCGAGAGTCCCTGCTGGGCGGCTTCCCTGGCGTCGCGGGCGAGCGCGGCGCCGCTGAAATGGGCTTCCAGACAGCCCCGGTTGCCGCAGGCGCAGGGGCGGCCGTCCGGTACGGCGAGGATGTGCCCGATGTCGCCGGCGCTGCCCGTCGCACCGCGGTGGACCTCACCGCCGACGACGATGCCGCAGCCGATGCCGGTGCCGATCTTGACGCAGAGGAAGTCGCCCACGGAACGGGCCACGCCCGCGTGCTGCTCCCCCATCGCCATCAGGTTCACGTCGTTGTCGACCATGACGGGGCAGCCGAGTTCCTGGCTGAGCGCCTCGCGGACCGGGAACCCGTCCCAGCCCGGCATGATCGGCGGGGCGACCGGGACGCCCTCCGGGAAGCGGACCGGTCCGGGGACGCCGATGCCGGCGCCGTCGAACCCTTCCGCGAGCCCGGAGGCCTTCAGCTTGGCCGCCATGGACAGCACCTGCTCGAAGACGGCGACCGGGCCCTCCCGGACGTCCATCGGCTGGTTGATGTGACCGAGGATCTCCAACTCGGCGTTGGTGACGGCCACGTCGATCGAGGTGGCGCCGATGTCCACGCCCAGGAAACGCAGTTGGGGAGCGAGCCGGATGTTGTGCGACCGGCGGCCACCGCGCGAGGCGGCGAGCCCGTCGGCCACGACCAGTCCGGTCTCCAGGAGCCGGTCCACCTCCACGGCCAGTTTCGACCGCGAGAGGTCCACCCGATCGCCCAGCTGGGCACGCGAGTTGGGCCCTCCGTCCCGCAACAGCCGCAGCAGCCTTGCCTGATGCGCGTTCGCGGGTCGAGCTGTCATACGTCTCACAAGCCCCTCCCCGCCTCAGCCGGCCGCAACGTCCGTCGGGTTCCGGCCACTTCACCGCGACCGACCTTTCGCAGGGGAACGTAGCAGCGGCTGCCGGGGCTGGGAAGAAGTTGCGCACGAATTGCCGTCAACTTTCTCCACTCACAGGACAAAGGACGTCCCGATGGCGACCCGGGGCGGGCGCGCCCCGGAGGGTGCGGCCGACGAAAAGCAGGGCCGGGGGCGGCTCATCTGGCGAGCAACGGCGACCGGCTGCCACCAACTCGCCCTCGCCCGCCCACCAGCGACGACGCGCCGCGAGCGACCGCCGGCGCCGAGGTCCACGAGGGCCAATGCCCCACGACGGCCGAGGTTCAGGACGGCCGGAGCCCACGACGACGACCGGCGCCCACGACGGCCGGGGCCCACGACGGCCGGGTTTCACGACGGCCGGGGCCCACGACGGCCGGGTTTCACGACGGCCGGGACCCGAGACCACCAACCTTCACAACGACCGAGGCCGACGGCGGGCCACGACGGCCGAGCCCCGAGACGGCCGAGGCCCACGACGGCCCGGGCTCCCGGCTTCGGCGGCGCGCGAAAAGGGCGGCCGCCTCAGCGCCGGCGGCCGCCCCGCTCGTGAATCTCCGTCACTTCTCCCGCTCGTGGTACGTCTTGCGGGTGTGTTCCGTGTGGGCCCGCATGACCTCCGTGGCCCGCTGTTCGTCACGGCCCGAGATCGCCGCGATGAGTTCGCGGTGCTCGATCCAGGACTGGTGGCCGCGTTGACGGGCGACGGGGGTGTAGTACCAGCGGACGCGGCGGTCGACCTGGGCGGCGAGTTCGGCGAGGACCGTGTTGCCGGCCAGCTCCATGACCTTCGCGTGGAAGCGCGCGTTGAGGGCGACGGCCGCGTCGACGTCGTCGGCCTCGACGGCCCGCTCGCCCTCCTCGCAGAGCTCCTCCAGGGCCGTGATGCCCGCCGTACCGGCGTTCGCCGCGGCGAGACGGGCGGCCTCGGCCTCCAGCAGGGTGCGGACGGTGAGGAGTTGGTCGGCCTCCGCCTCCGTCGGCTCGTGCACGAACGCGCCCTGGGCCGGCCGCAGGTCGACCCACCCCTCGGTGTTGAGCCGTTGCAGGGCCTCGCGGACGGGCTGCCGGGAGACCCCGAGGTGCCCGGCGAGTTCGCTCTCCACGAGGTGCTGGCCGGGGCGCAGCGCACGGGTGGTGATGAGTTCGAGCAGGGCCTCGTAGACGCGGTCGCGCAGTGGACCGGGGCGTTCGAGCTTGGGCACGGCCCCTTGCGGAAGTCCTGTCGACAACATGGGGTCCCCCTCCAGAGCACCACCGGATGTAACGCACACGGAAAGTCAACGGCCCGTACTGGAAAGAACTCGGAAGAACGGGAAAATCCGAGTCAACAGCCAGTATGGATTGGCTTTCGTCTACAGTCTACGGGCCACAATGGCCAGCCCATGGGAGGGTCGGACTCGTCACATCGCCGGCATCGCGCCACGAACGCCCTGCTCAGGGGCAGCGGACCACCTGTCCGGCGTAGGACAGGTTGCCGCCGAAGCCGAACAGCAGCACCGGGTCGCCGGAGGAGATCTCGCCGCGTTCGACGAGCTTGGAGAAGGCGAGGGGGATGCTGGCGGCCGAGGTGTTGCCGGAGTGGACGACGTCCTTGGCGACGACGGCGTTCACCGCGCCGATCTTCTCGGCGAGGGGCTCGATGATGCGCAGGTTGGCCTGGTGCAGCACGACCGCGGCGAGGTCGGCGGGGGTGAGCCCGGCCTTCTCGCAGGCGGCGCGGGCGATGGGCGGCAGCTTGGTGGTGGCCCAGCGGTAGACGCTCTGCCCCTCCTGCGCGAACCGGGCGGGGGTGCCCTCGATCCGTACGGCGTTGCCCATCTCGGGCACCGATCCCCACAGCACCGGCCCGATGCCGGGCTCCTCGGCGGCCTCGACGACGGCCGCGCCCGCCCCGTCCCCGACGAGGACACAGGTGGTGCGGTCGGTCCAGTCGGTGACCTCGGACATCTTGTCGGCGCCGATGACCAGGGCCCGGGTGGCGGCGCCCGCGCGGACGGCGTGGTCGGCGGTGGCGAGTGCGTGGGTGAAGCCGGCACAGACGACGTTGACGTCCATGGCGGCCGGGTTCGGGATGGAGAGCCGGTTCGCGACCCGCGCCGCCATGTTCGGGGACCGGTCGACGGCGGTGGAGGTGGCGACCACGACCAGGTCGATCGCCTCGGGACCGAGTCCGGCGGCGGCGAGCGCCTTGGCGGCGGCGTGCCCGGCCAGCTCGTCCACCGGCTCGTCGGGGCCCGCGATGTGCCGGGTGCGGATGCCCACTCGGCTCGTGATCCACTCGTCACTGGTGTCGACCAGGCCCGCCAGGTCCTCGTTGGTGAGGACCTTGGCGGGCTGGTAGTGGCCGACGGCGGCGATTCGCGAGCCGTTCATGGGTGGTTCCCCTCGTTGCCTGTGGTCAGCGGGATCCACCAGTCTGATCAGTGACTCACGGGTACGAGGGCGGGTGAGGCGACAGTAAAGCGCGGCCCGAGTTGTGGGCTTCTGTCAGAGCCGCGACGAGTTCCGGCATGAACAGCGTGCCGGATCGATGTGCCCTCAGCAGAGATCGAGACGGTCGAAGTCGCACGTCTGGTGATCCGGGACCTCGTGTCTCGTGTTGTCCGCCGGGATGTGGACGTCGTGCCTGGGCCCCCAGAAATGGACTCGGGCTCCGCCGGTCTGGTGGTTGACGACAGCGAGCGCGTCGATGAAGTTCGCGAGCGACCGCGTATCGCACTTGTACAGATGGAAGATGCTGTGTTTGCCGTCGCCTTGGCCAATCGACACGCAGGCGATTCCATTTGACCCGGCGCACGCAGACAGCAACTCGTTCCGACCGTTGCTCGGCACATTTCGCAATACCGACTCACCCGAGAACAGCGGGTAGATCTCCGGTGTCCAGGCCGCCGCTCCGGTCGCACCGTTCGATGCTGCCTGTGCCGGTGCCTGCGCCGCCAGCGGAAGGGCCACCGCGGCGATCATCGTCGCGACCATCGCAGCCGCCCCTTGCTGATCCTTCTCAACCTCACGTGATCTCCTCCGTGGTCGCCACCGATGCAGCCGTGCACCGGGAGGACGGCCCCTGGCGGTGGACGTACGGTCAGTACAGCTTGTTGACGGCCGTGGTCGTGGTCTTCTTGAAGGCGGCCACGGGCGCGCCGGTGAAGTCGCCCAGCTGCTGCCACTGCACGACGGTGACGGTCTTGCCGTCCCGGCCCACCGACAGCAGGGAGACATCGGTGGACCCGCCCGCCGTCTCGATGTTCACGCCGCGGACGTGGGCGCCCTCCTCGACCGGCAGCGTGCCGAAGTCCCGGCCCTCGGCGTCGACGTCGGGCGAGTTCGCCTCCAGGCGGTCGGCGCAGGTGCGGATCAGGTCGTCGTAGTGCTTCGCCAGGGCCTTGGCCTGGGAGGCCGAGCCCGTCACGACGGTCAACTGCACGGCGCTGGTGTCCACGTCCGTGCGGAACTCCCGGTGCCGGTAGTCCCAGTCGAGCACGCCCTCCGTGCTCACGCAGACACCGAGCGCCTCCGGGAACCCTTCGGTGACCGGCCCGGCGGTCCAGGACGACGTCGGGTGCGGGGGCAGCTGGGACGCCGACAGGAGCTTGGGCGCGGCGGCCTTCGTAGCGGCGCCCGCTGCCGGCGCGGTGAGGACCGCGCCCGCCGAAAGGGCGGCGACGGCGAGAGCGGTGAGAACGCTTGTACGCATACGCATGGACATGGGTGTTCCCCCTGGGATGAGTGGTGCGTGGTCATGAACGCCCCGAAGAGACCGGTGGTCGGCCGGGCCCCGCTCGGTGCGACACCAAGAGCATCAGTGGTCACAACAGCCGGGCGCAACAGCCCACGGCCCGTCGAGCGCCCGGGAACCATCCCACCCCATTTGACCTGCGCTTACATGGGTGCCTGGGATACGGTCGCGGCCATGTCGGGCCGTACGACGCGAACCCGTCGCGAAAATCCGTTGAGCTGCCGCCGGATGTCGGAAAGGGTCGGGCCATGGAGTACTTCTGCTACCACCGCGACCGGCCCGGTTCCCTCCCGTTGCGCGAGGAACTGCTGGAGAAGCACTGGTCCTACATGGACGGGTACGCGAAGGAACTGATCGCGCGCGGCCCGACGTTCGCCGAAGACGGCGAGACTCCCACCGGCAGCGTGCACATCGTCGACCTGCCCGATCCCGCGGCCGCCCGCGCGTTCGCCTTCGACGAGCCCAACTACCAGGCCGGCGCCTACCGGGACGTGCTGGTACGCCGGTGGCGGAACCTGCTGGGGCGCACCATGTGGGAGTTCCCGGGCGGCCCGAGCGGCGGCAACCGGTACCTGGTGCTCGGCCTGGGCTCGGGGCGTGCCGCCGACGTCGACGTCCCGTCCGACCGGGACGGTCTGATCGCGTACGGGCCGCTGCTGTCCGACGACGGCACCGCGTGGCTGGGGACGGCGGTGCTGCTCAGGGCCTCGGACCCGGACTCGGCACGCGCTGTCCTGACCGCGGACCGGTACGCCGCCGTCGAGGTCCACGACTGGGAGTTCGGCGGCCGCCGCTGAGGCGGCGTCGGCGTCGGCGTCGGCGTCGGGACGGGTCAGCGACTGCCCGAGATGTTCCTGGCGGGCACGGGGCCGGTGCCCGGCCGGTGCCCCGTGTAGCGCGGTCGGCGGCCCGGTGCCGCGTAGGCCAGGTGCACGAGACGGGAGTGTTCCTGACGCATGTGCATCAAGGACTCCAGGATGTAGCCGACGAGCAGGACGAGCACGGCGATCGTCATGATCGCGGCGGCGAGGATCGCCGTGGGGATGCGCGGCACGGTGCCCGTGCGGATGAACTCGGCGATGACGGGGATGCCGAGGACGACCGAGACGAAGGCCAGGATTCCCGCGACCACGGTGTGGACGAGCGAGGGCCGCTCACGCCGGGCGAGATCGAGGATGACCCGCAGGATGCGCCAGCCGTCCCGGAAGGTGCGCAGTTTGCTCTCGCTCCCGGCGGGTCTGACCCGGTAGTCCACCTCCACCTCGGCGGTGGGCAGCCGGAGGTGGAGCGCGTGGATGGTCATCTCGGTCTCGGTCTCGAACTGGCGGGCCAGCGCCGGGAAGGACTTGACGAAGCGGCGCGAGAAGACGCGGTAGCCGCTCAGCATGTCGGTCACGTCGTTGCCGAACAGGGACCGCACCGCGCCGGTGAGCAGCCTGTTGCCGGTCGCGTGCCCCACCCGGTAGGCCGCGCTGACGGTCTCCCGGCGGGCGCCGACCACCTGGTCGTACGGCCCCTCGAAGAGCAGGTTGACCAGGTCGCGCGCCCGGGACGCGTCGTAGGTGTCGTCACCGTCGATGAGCAGCAGGGCGTCGGCGTCGACATCGGCGAAGGCCCGCCGGATGACGTTGCCCTTTCCCTTGCGCGGTTCCTGACGGACGATCGCGCCCGCCGCCCGGGCGACCTCCACCGTGCGGTCGGTCGAGGCGTTGTCGTACACGTAGATGTCCGCCTCGGGGAGCGCCATCCTCAGGTCGCGCACCACCTTGCCGACGGCGGCCTCCTCGTTGTGACACGGCACGACACACGCGATCGTCGGTTGCACGGCCACTCCTTACCTGACCCGCCGTCGGACGACGACAGAACTACGGATGACGACGGAATTTCGGATGACGATAGGAAATAATGCGTTATGGGCGCGTCCGGACGGCCAGGACGCGCCGGGTCGTTACTCTCGCCGTGTGCTGGTCCTCGTATCCATGGCGCTGCGTGTGCGTGACGCCGTCCGGGGCGTCTGGCGCGAGGCTGCCAAGTTCGGGGTCGTCGGGGCGCTGGCCTTCGTGGTCGACAACGGCGGCTACAACCTGCTGGTGTTCGGCCTTCCCGGCGGCGCGGAGGGCGGGGTGATGCGAGCCACCCCCGTGCCGGCCTCCGTCGTCGCGACGTCCGCCGCGGCGCTCTTCAGCTGGGCGGGGAACCGTTACTGGACCTACCGCCACCGGCATCGCGAGAACATGACGCAGGAACTGGCCCTGTTCCTGTTCGTGAACGCGGTCGGTGTCGCCATCACCGCGGGCACGGTCTACGCCTCACGGCATCTGCTCGGACTGGAATCGATGGCCAGCGACAACGCCGCCCGCGTCTTCGGCTGGGTCCTCGCCACCCTGTTCCGCTTCGTCACCTACCGGCGCTACGTCTTCGTAGCGCCGTGACCGCCGACGCGATCCGATCCCGCCGCGCCCCGCCCCGTACCGCACCGCTGGCGCTGTTAGCATCCGCCACATGGGACAAAAGGTGCGCATTCAGGGCGAAAAGCTCTGGAGCTGGTGGCTGACCGGGATCGCCGTGGCGTGTTGCCTGGCCACGTCCGTCGTCTTCACCCCCGGGTTCATGAGTCCCGACAGCATCGACCAGCTCCGGCAGGCCATGGGCAGGACGCCGCTGACCGACTGGCATCCGCCCGTGCTGAGCCTGGTGTGGCGCGCGCTGATCGCCGTCACCGGAACACCCGCGTCCATGGCCGTCCTCCAGTCCGTCGCCCTCTGGGGCGCGCTGTGGGTGCTCGCCCGGTGCGTCTGGGAGATGACCGCGAGCTGGGCCGGTTCGCTCGCCGTCCTCGGTCTCGGGCTGACTCCCCCCGTGCTGACCTTCGTCGGCGTCGTCTGGAAGGACGTGCACGCGGCCTACGCGCTGCTGGCGGCCTGCGCGGTGGCGTGCGTCGGACTGCGGATGCGGGACGGCGGACTGTCCCCCAGGATGCGCTGGGGTCTGCTCTGGCTGGGCGTGTTCTTCCTCGCCTACGCCGTGCTCGTGCGCAAGAACGCCTTCCTCGCCGCGATCCCGATGTTCGTCCTGCTCGTCCTCGCGCTGTGGCGCACCCCCGGGCGCCGTACATGGGCCGCGTGCACGGCGGCGCTGGTGGCCGCGGTCGTCCTGCCCGCCGCGGCGATCTCCCTGATCGCGCGGCCCGTGCAGACGGACCAGGGCGCGCAGATCGTGCTCGACGACCTCGTCCACGTCCTGACCGTGGAGGAACTGCGGTCGGCCGACGTCCGGCCGGAGCTGCGGGACCGCCTGGTGGCCGCCGCCGAGGAGTGCGACCGCGTCGACGCCCTGTCGGACGCCTACTGGGCCTGCTACGAACGCTCGCCGGACGGAATGGCCGGCGACGCGGACGAGCTCACCTCCCTGTGGCTGCGCGAGATGCGCGGACACCTCTCCGGCTATCTCCAGTACCGGCTGCGGGTCTTCACCGCTCTGCTCTTCGAGACGGGCTACGTGTACCAGCCGGGGGTCTTCGGCAACGACCTCGGCATCGAGGTGGCCCGCCCCCGGCTGGAGGCCGCCCTCGCCTCGTACGTCAACGGCGTGGCCACCGATCTGCGGCCGCTCTTCCGGGGATGGTTCTGGCTCGCCGTCGCGCTCGTGCTCGCCGTCCGTCCGGGCAGGGGGAGGTTCTCCCTGCCGATCCGGGCGCTGGGCATCAGCTCGCTGGCGTACGTGCTCGGCTATCTGCCCATCGTCCCGGCGACGAACTACCGCTACGTCTACTGGCCGGCGCTCGCCTGCGCGCTCGGTGTGCTGCTGCTCTGGCTGGACCGCAGCGCCCCCGACCGGCCCACGGCCGGCTCCGGCGTCCGGCACGACAGCGCCTCCGTCACCCTCCCCACCGCCGTGACGGCACATCGGCCGACGGCCACCGAGGACCGGTCCGCGACGTGAGTGTGCCGATGCCGGGTTCAGCCGCATCGGCATGTTGGGCATCGGCATCGGCACAGCACGGTCGTGGCACTCACCCGGTGAAGAGTTGCGTCGCCTTCCGTACGAGTTCGTAGAGCCCGTAGGCGAGCGGAACGCCCACCCAGATCCACGCGAAGACGATCAGCGGGCGCCGGTCAGGCGGGTTCGGACTGCTGTCGCTGGACGACATCGGCGGCCTCCCTCGGGGCGGGGATGTGGAAGCGGGGGTGGACGGGCCGGACCAGCTCGTTGGCGACGAAACCGACGACGAGCAGCCCGATCATGATGAAGAAGGACATGCCGTAGAGGTCGGAGCCGGACTTGCCCGCCTCCTCCTGCCGGTCGGCGATCCAGTTGACGATCAGCGGTCCGAGGACACCGGCCGTGGACCAGGCGGTGAGCAGCCGGCCGTGGATGGCGCCGACCTGGTAGGTGCCGAAGAGGTCCTTCAGATAGGCGGGGATCGTGGCGAAGCCGCCGCCGTAGAAGGACAGGATGACCAGGGCACAGACGATGAACAGCGGCTTGGAGGCGTCGCCGAACTGCGCGATCAGCAGGTACATCAGCGCGCCGACGCCCAGGTAGACGCGGTAGATGTTCTTGCGCCCGATGAGGTCGGACGTCGAGGACCAGACGATACGGCCGGTCATGTTGGCCGCGGAGAGCAGCGCGACGAAACCCGCGGCCGCGGTGACGGTGACCGGGGTGGAGGAGTCCGCGAAGAAGTCCGTGATCATCGGGGCGGCCTTCTCCAGGATGCCGATGCCCGCGGACACGTTCATGCACAGGATGACCCACAGGCACCAGAACTGCGGGGTGCGGATGGCGTTGCGGGCCGAGACCTGCGGACCCGCGAGCACGCTCGGTCCGCTGTCGGTGCTCGCACGGTCCTCCGTGCGCGGCACCCGGACCAGCAGCACGCCGAGCAGCATGAACACGGCGTACGACAGTCCGTGCACCAGGAAGGCGAGGGCGATGCCGGAGGAGTCGGAGCCGAAGGACTCCAGCATCTGGGCGGACCAGGGCGAGGCGATCAGCGCGCCGCCGCCGAAGCCCATGATCGCGATGCCGGTGGCCATGCCGGGCCGGTCCGGGAACCATTTGATCAGGGTCGAGACGGGCGAGATGTAGCCGATGCCGAGACCGATGCCGCCGACGAAGCCGTAGCCGAAGACGATCAGCCAGTACTGCTCGGTGGCCGCGCCGAGGGAGGCGAGCAGGAAGCCGGAGGAGAAGCAGATCAGCGCGACGGTCATCGCCCAGCGCGGCCCGTTGCGCTCGACGAGGGTGCCGCCGAACGCGGCGGACAGGCCCAGCATGACGATGCCCAGCTGGAAGGGCAGGGCGCTCTGGGTGCCGCTGAGGCCGAGCGCGGATTCGAGCGGCGGCTTGAAGACGCTCCAGGCGTAGGCCTGTCCGATGGAGAGATGTACGGAGAGCGCGGCCGGGGGGACGAGCCAGCGGCTCCAGCCCGGAGGCGCGATGGGGGGACTCATGATCCCGGACGGTAGGGAGTGGCGCGGGAGTTGAGAAGGCGGCACGTCGACCGTATGCGATGAACGGTATCCATCGCGCGCCGAACGGTCGTTCCCCGGCCGGACCCGCCTTCGCGTACCGGCCACCTTCAGGTCCGGGTAATGCCGTGCCCGGTCGTTGCGCGAAGTCTTGTCGGCCCAACTTCCATACTGTAGACAATATTTCGTCGACACAGTTCGGGTCGACACAGTTCGAACAGTGCGCCATCTCCGCGGTATCCCTCGACCGAACGGAGCTCCCTCACCATGAAAGTCGCAGTTCTCGGCGCCGGTGCGATCGGCGCCTATGTCGGCGCCGCGCTCCACCGCGCCGGCGCGGACACCCATCTCGTGGCCCGTGGACCGCATCTGGCGGCCATGAGGCGGGACGGGGTGCGTGTGCTCAGCTCGCGCGGGGACTTCACCGCCCGCGCCCACGCCACCGACGACCCGGCCGAGATCGGCCCGGTCGACTTCGTTTTCCTGGGCCTCAAGGCCACCTCGTACGCGGCGTGCGGGCCGCTGATCGAGCCTCTGCTGCACAGCACCACGGCGGTCGTCGCCGCCCAGAACGGCATCCCCTGGTGGTACTTCCACCGGCACGGCGGCCCGCACGACGGCCACCGCGTCGAGAGCGTGGACCCGGGCGGCGCGGTCAGTGCGGTGCTCGCGCCCGAACGGGCCGTCGGCTGCGTCGTCTACGCGGCCACAGAGCTCGAAGGGCCGGGCGTCGTACGGCACTTGGAAGGCACCCGGTTCTCCGTCGGGGAGCCCGACCGTACGGTCTCCGCGCGCTGTCGGGCGTTCAGTGAGGCCATGGTGGCCGGCGGTCTGAAGTGTCCGGTGGAGCCCGACGTCCGGGGCGACATCTGGATCAAGCTGCTCGGCAACATCTCGTTCAACCCGATCAGCGCCCTGGCCCGCGCGACCATGCGGCAGATGTGTCTGCACGGCGGCACCCGCAAGGTCATCGAGACGATGATGGCCGAGACGCTGGCCGTCGCCGAGGCCCTGGGCTGCGAGGTCGGGGTCTCCATCGAACGGCGGATGGCCGGCGCGGAACGCGTCGGCGACCACCGCACCTCCACGCTCCAGGACCTGGAGCGCGGCAAACCGCTGGAACTCGACGTGCTGCTGGCCGCCGTCGTCGAACTGGCGGACATCACCGGCGTCGAGGTGCCCACACTCCGCACCGTCCACGCCATCTCGGACCTGCTCGCGCTGAGGAGCGCCGCGTGAAGAACCGGCAGAAACAGCAGAAAAGGCAACCGAAGAGCTACACCCGGCTCACCCGTCCCCTCGTCCGCGACTCGCGCGACGAGCCCTTCCGGCAGACGAGTTGGGAGGAGGCACTGGACCGGGCCGCCCGTGGCATCGAGCGCAACCGCGGCGCGTTCGGCATGTTCTCCTGCGCCCGCGCCACCAACGAGATGAACTACGTGGCACAGAAGTTCGCCCGCGTGGTCATGGGCACCAACAACGTCGACTCCTGCAACCGCACCTGTCACGCACCCAGCGTGGCCGGTCTCTCGGCAGCCTTCGGCTCCGGCGGCGGCACCTCCTCCTACGAGGAGATCGAGCACACCGACGTCATCGTGATGTGGGGGTCCAACGCCCGCTTCGCCCACCCGATCTTCTTCCAGCACGTGCTGAAGGGGATACGGAACGGCGCCCGGATGTACGCGGTCGACCCCCGCCGGACGTCCACCGCCGAATGGGCGGAGAGCTGGCTGGGGCTGAACGTCGGCACCGACATCCCGATGGCGCACGCGATCGGCCGCGAGATCATCCACGCGGGCCTCGCCAACGAGGCGTTCGTCGAGCGGGCGACCACCGGCTTCGAGGAGTACCGGGCGCTCGTCGAGCCCTGGACGCTCTCGCTCGCGGAGAAGGTGACGGGCGTACCGGCCGCCGCCATCCGGGAGTTGGCGCACGCCTACGCCCGCGCCGAGCGCGCCCAGCTGTGCTGGACGCTCGGCATCACCGAACACCACAACGGCACGGACAACGTCCGCGCGCTGATCAACCTCTCGCTGCTGACCGGTCACGTGGGCCGCTACGCCTCCGGGTTGCAGCCCCTGCGCGGCCAGAACAACGTGCAGGGCGGCGGCGACATGGGGGCCATCCCCAACCGGCTGCCCGGCTTCCAGGACATCCTCGACCCCGAGTCCCGGCTGAAGTTCGAGTCGGCGTGGGACACCGTCATCCCGCCGCACCACGGGCTGAACCTGACGGAGATGTTCGAGGCCATGGAGGAGGGCTCGCTGAAGGCCGTGTACTGCATCGGGGAGAACCCGGCGCAGTCCGAGGCCGACAGCGAGCAGGCCGTACGGCGCATGCGGGAGCTGGACTTCCTCGTCGTCCAGGACATCTTCCTCACGAAGACCGCCGAGCTGGCGGACGTGGTGCTGCCCGCGACCGCCGGGTGGGCGGAGACGGACGGCACGACCACCAACAGCGAACGGCGGGTCCAGCGGGTGCGCCGGGCGGTCACCCCGCCCGGACAGGCCCGCGAGGACATCGACATCATCTGCGACCTCGCCTCCCGGCTCGGGCACGACTGGAAGTACGCCGACGCGGAGGCCGTCTGGAACGAGCTGCGGTCGGTGTCACCCGACCACTACGGCATGACGTACGAGCGGCTGGCGGAGCACCAGGGCATCCAGTGGCCCTGCCCGGACACCGACCGGCTCGAACCGACCTATCTGCACGGTCGGTTGTGGGATCCGGACCCGGCGAGGCGGGGCAGGCTCGCGCCCTTCGGGATCGTCCGGCACGATCCGCCCGTCGACCTGACGGACGAGCAGTTCCCCCTCCGCCTGACCACCGGCCGGCGTCTCGACTCCTACAACACCGGTGTGCAGAGCGGCGGTTACGCCTCACCGCTGCGGCGCGGGGAGTACATCGAGCTGTGCCCGGAGGACGCCGAGCGGTACGGGGTCGTGGTCGGCGAGGAGGTCCAGGTCTCCTCGCGGCGCGGATCGGTGGTGGCGCCGGTGTGGATCGATCTCGGGCTGCGGCCGGGCCTCGCCTTCATGACCATGCACTTTCCCGACGAAGTGGACACCAACCAGCTGACGATCGAGGCCAACTGCCCGATCGCGGGGACGGCGGAGTTCAAGGCGTCGGCGATCCGGATCGAGAAGCTGCCTGTCGCGACCATCGTGAGGTGACGTCAAGTGGACCTGCACTTCGGTGACAGCAAACCGACGGACGAGGAGAAGGCGGCGGTCGACGCGCTGCTCGGACCGCCGGAGTCCTCCTGGGAGGGCGCGGACCGTTCCGATGCCGATCTGCGCTGGGCACGGGGCGGCCGGGAGGCCCGGGAACGCCGTGACCTGCTGTTGCCGGGGCTGCACGCGATCAACGACCGGATCGGCTGGATCAGCGAGGGCGCGCTGGACTACCTCTGCCGACGGCTGACCGTGCCGCCGGCGGAGGCGTACGGCGTGGCCACCTTCTACGCCCTGTTCTCGGTCGAGCCGCGCCCCGCGACCGTGCTGCACGTGTGCACGGACCTGGCGTGCGTGGCGGCCGGGGCCGCCGACCTGTGCGCCGGGGTCGAGGCCCGTCTCGGCCTCGGCAGCGGCGTGGGCGTGCAGCGCGGCCCGTGCCTGGGACTGTGCGAGCGAGCCCCCGCCGCGCTCGCGATCACGGCCGGGGACCCGGTGCGTACGGCGGTGTCGGCGCCCGCGACCGTCGAGCGGGCCGCCCTCGCGGCAACCGCGCCCGACTCGGCCGAGGAGGAACCGCCGGCGGCCATGGCGGTGCCCCAGGCCGGGGACCCGTCGCTGACGCTGCTGGGCCGCGTCGGTGTCGTCGATCCGTCCTCGCTCGACGACTACCGGGCGCACGGCGGCTACACGGCCCTGCGGCGGGCCTTCGAACTCGGGCCCGCCGGAGTCATCCGCGAGGTCACCGACTCGGGCCTGGTCGGTCGGGGCGGCGCCGCCTTCCCCACCGGCCGCAAGTGGCAGGCCACGGCGGCCCAGCCCGACCGTCCGCACCACCTCGTCTGCAACGCGGACGAATCCGAGCCGGGCACCTTCAAGGACCGCGTGCTCATGGAGGGCGACCCGTTCTCCCTGGTCGAGGCGATGACGATCGCGGGGTACGCCACCGGCGCGCACCGGGGCCACCTGTATCTGCGCGGCGAGTACCCACGGGCGCTGCGCCTGCTGGAGAACGCCCTCGCCCAGTGCCGGGCCCGGGGCCTGCTCGGCGACGACGTCCTCGGGCAGGGTTACGCCTTCGACATCGAGATCCGCCGGGGTGCCGGGGCCTACATCTGCGGCGAGGAGACGGCGCTGTTCAACTCCATCGAGGGGTACCGGGGCGAGCCGCGCTCCAAGCCGCCGTTCCCGGTGGAGAAGGGCCTGTTCGGCAAGCCGACGGTGGAGAACAACGTCGAGACGCTCGTCAACGTCCTGCCGATCCTCACCATGGGCGCCCCGGCGTACGCGGCGATCGGCACCGCCCGCTCCACCGGGCCGAAGCTGTTCTGTGTCTCGGGCAGCGTCGACCGGCCCGGCGTCTACGAGCTGCCCTTCGGGGCCACCCTCGGTGACCTGCTGACGCTCGCCGGGGTGCGGGACCGCCTGCGTGCCGTCCTCCTCGGCGGCGCGGCCGGCGGTTTCGTCCGCCCCGACGAGCTGGACATCCCGCTCACCTTCGAGGGGACGCGGGAGGCGGGCACCACGCTCGGCTCGGGGGTGGTGATGGCCTTCGACGACAGGGTCCCGCTGCCCCGGCTGCTGCTGCGGATCGCGGAGTTCTTCCGGGACGAGTCCTGCGGGCAGTGCGTGCCGTGCCGGGTCGGGACCGTACGGCAGGAGGAGGCGCTGCACCGGATCGCCGAGCGGACCGGGGCGGCCGCGGCCGACGACATCGCCCTGCTCAGGGAGGTCGGCCGCGCCATGCGGGACGCCTCCATCTGCGGTCTCGGGCAGACCGCGTGGAACGCCGTGGAATCCGCGATCGACCGTCTGGGGGCGTACGAATGACCGCGCATCGCCGAAACGTCTGCACCCGTCCCGCCGGAGCCGCCGTATGACCGTGATCCCGCTGGGAGTGCCGCGTCGCCTCCTGGAGTTCACCCTCGACGGGGAGCCGGTGCGCGCTCCCGAGGGCTCGACGATCCTGGACGCCTGCCGGGCCGCCGGCAAGGACGTGCCGACCCTCTGCGAGGGCGACACCCTCACCCCGAAGAACGCCTGCCGGATCTGTGTCGTCGAGGTCGAGGGCGCCAGGACCCTCGTCCCGGCGTGCTCCCGCAAGGCCGAGCCCGGCATGGAGGTGCGGACGGACACCGAGCGCGCCCGGCACAGCCGCAAGATCGTGCTGGAGCTGCTCGCGTCGTCGGTCGATCTCTCGACGACCCCGAAGGTCGCGGGATGGCTCAAGGAGTACGAGGCGAAACCGGACCGCTTCGGCCCGGACGCGGCCCGGCTGAACGAGGAGCCGAAGGTCGACAACGAGCTGTACGTCCGGGACTACGACAAATGCATCCTGTGTTACAAGTGCGTGGACGCCTGTGGGGACCAGTGGCAGAACACGTTCGCGATCTCCGTCGCGGGCCGGGGTTTCGACGCCCGGATCGCCGTGGAGCACGACGCCCCGCTCACCGACTCGGCCTGCGTGTACTGCGGCAACTGCATCGAGGTCTGCCCGACGGGCGCGCTGTCCTTCAAGTCGGAGTTCGACATGCGGGCGGCGGGCACCTGGGACGAGTCGGCGCAGACGCGGACCACCACGGTGTGCGCGTACTGCGGTGTGGGCTGCAACCTCACACTCCATGTGCAGGACAATGAGATCGTGAAGGTCACCTCGCCGCACGACAACCCGGTGACCCACGGCAACCTCTGCATCAAGGGCCGTTTCGGCTACCAGCACGTACAGAACCGGGACTGAGACACGACATGGGACGAGTCACGGAACGACGCAAGGTGATCCGCATCCGGGACGGCGCGGTCTCCACCCGGCCGGACACGCTCGTCGCCGAGGAACCGATGGAGATCCGGCTGAACGGCAAGCCGCTCGCGATCACCATGCGCACCCCGGGCGACGACTTCGCGCTGGCGGCGGGGTTCCTGGTCAGCGAGGGGGTGCTCGCCGAGCGGTCGGACCTGCAGAACATCGTCTACTGCGCGGGGGCCACGGCGGACGGCTCGAACACCTACAACGTGGTGGACGTGAAGACCGCGCCCGGGGTGGTCGTCCCGGACATCACCCTCGAACGGAACGTGTACACGACCTCGTCCTGCGGGCTGTGCGGGAAGGCGTCGCTGGACGCCGTACGGACGACCGCCCGGTGGGCCGTCGACGACACGCACGGCGGTGACGCTCCCCCGGTCCGGCTCGACCCCGAACTCCTCGCGGGCCTCCCCGACCGGCTCCGCGCGGCCCAGCGGGTCTTCGACCGGACCGGGGGGCTGCACGCGGCGGCCCTGTTCAGCGAGGACGGCGAACTGCTCGACGTACGGGAGGACGTCGGGCGGCACAACGCCGTGGACAAGCTGGTGGGGCGGGCGCTGCAGAGCGGGGAGCTGCCGTTGTCCCGGGCGGTGCTGCTGGTGTCGGGGCGGGCCTCGTTCGAGCTGGCGCAGAAGGCGGTGATGGCGGGGATCCCGGTGCTGGCCGCGGTGTCGGCGCCGTCGTCCCTCGCGGTGGACCTGGCGGCGGAGACCGGGCTGACGCTGGTGGGCTTCCTGCGGGGCGCCTCCATGAACGTGTACGCGGGCGAGCACCGGATCGCTCTGCGGGCCGCGGCCGCGAAGGAGTGAGCGGCCGCCCGCGACACGGCGGCGGGGCCCCCGACGGCGGGGAGCGCCCCCTGCGCCCTGGGGGCCCCGCCGTTTGCTCCGCGGGGCAACGCCATGGGCCCACGGTTTCGTGGTCGGGTGCGGGTGGGTGGGGGCTTCTCGCGCAGTTCCCCGCGCCCCTGAAAAGCAGGGGCTGCGCCCCGTGCTTTTCATCCCGCAGCTCCCGCTTTTCAGGCCCCAGAGCGTGGTCCTTCAGATCCGCAGAGCCGTGGTCTTTCAGGCCCGCAGGGGCCTGATCTTTTAGGGGCGCGGGGAACTGCGCGAGAAGCCCCACCCCACCCGCACCCGCCGACGCAACAGGCACCCCCACCCCCTGACGCGAAACACGCCCACCCACCCGCACGGTTCTTGTGGGCCCCCGCACCCCCAAGTACCGTCATGGCCCGCACATCGGACGTGGGACGTCCGATGTCCCATTCACCCAGACGGATGAAGGGCTGGCCGCACCGTGCCGTCGTTTCTTCGCGCACGACTCAGATCCCCCCGCACATCCCCTCTCGCCTCGACCCTCACCGCGGTACTCACCACCACCGCCCTCCTCGCCCTCCCCCACCCCGCCGGGGCCGCGCCCCAACCCGCTCCCACCACGGCCGAGTTCGAGCAGCAGGTCCTCTTCAAGGCCTCCCAGGACCCCGGCTACGCCTGCTTCCGCATCCCGGCGGTCGTCCGGACGACCGCCGGAACCCTGCTCGCCTTCGCCGAGGGCCGCGTCCTGAACTGCGGGGACGCGGCCGACATAGACCTCGTGATGAAGCGGTCCACGGACGGCGGCCGCACCTGGGGCCCCCTGCGGGTGGTCAACGAGGGCGGCGGCGACACCCACGGCAACCCCGCCCCCGTGGTCGACCGCCGGACCGGCCGCATCGTGCTGGCGGAGACGTACAACACCGGCCGCCTCGACAGCGCGAGCTGTGACGTCCCCTGCGACCGCGCCCCGCACCTGCAGTACAGCGACGACGACGGGCTGACCTGGTCCGAGCCGCGCAGCCTGAGCGACCAGATCCGCCCGGCCGACTGGAACTCCTGGTACGCCACCGGCCCCGTACACGGCATCCAGCTCAGCCGGGGCCCGCGCGCCGGGCGCCTCGTGCTCGGCGTCAACGCCGAGACCTGGGCGGACGGCCGGGTCACCGCCAACCACGCGGCGCTCGTGACCAGCGACGACGGCGGGGAGAACTGGAGGATCGGCGCCACGGACACCTGGCCGATCGCGGACGACGGAACGTTCCGCCAGAAGCCGTCGGAGCTGACTCTCGCCGAGCGCGCGGACGGCTCCGTGCTGGTCAGCGGGCGCGAGCAGGACGGCACCGACCTGGGCCACCGCGGCCAGACGGTCAGCCGGGACGGCGGCACCACCTTCACCGGGCCCTTCCGGGCGCTCCCGGACCTGTACACGCCCCAGGTGCAGGGCTCCATGCTGCGCCTCGGGAACCGGATGCTGCTGGCGGCCCCGGCCGACCCCGACCGCCGCCGCACCATGGCGATCCGCTCCTCGTACGACGGCGGGCGCACCTGGGAGAGCGTGGACCGGGGCACGGTCGTCACCACGGACTGGTCCGGCTACTCGGATCTGGTCCGGATCGGCGCCGGCGAGGCCGGCGGTGAGGCCGACGAGGTCGTCGGGCTGCTGTACGAGGGCGGCGCGGTCGACGCCCGGGACGAGATCCGCTTCGCCCGGTTCACGCAGGACTGGCTGAAGCCCCGCAGGGGCCCGGACCCGACGACGCCCGACACGGCGCCCGGCGGCAGACCGGCGGCCGTCCTCGGGGGCGCCCGGCCCACGGACGGCGTGGTCGGCGGCGCGCTCGGGTTCGACGGCGCCGACGACGCCGTACGGCTGCCGTACCGGTCCCGACTGCCGCTCGGCACCAAGGAGTTCACCGCCTCGCTCTGGTTCCGGTACTCGGCGACCACCGGGGAGCAGCCGATGCTGTGGATGGGCGGGGTCGGCACCACACAGCCGCAGGTGTGGCTGCGCGGGGAGCCGGCGTCCGGGCGGCTGACGGGGCTGATCACCGTGCGGGACGGGGCCTCGGCGCCCCGGACCGCCTCCGTACGCTCCACGGGCGCGTACAACGACGGGGCGTGGCACCGGCTGGTGCTGCGGCGCGGCGGCGGACAGCTGACCCTCTTCGTCGACGGCACCGCGTTCACCGCCGCCGACGTCCCCGGATCGGTCAGCCGGAACTCGCCGTTCGGCGTGCACATCGGGCAACGAGTGGACAGCCGGGCCCACTTCACCGGCGCCCTCGACGAAGTACGGGTGTACGACCGTGCGTTGAGCGACACTGAGGTGGCCGGGCTCGCGTCGGCCGACTCCGCGACGCGCGGCGAGATCCTGCGACTGCCCATGGACCGGGTGGACGCGGGCAACTAACGTCCCTTCCGTGCCCGACGACGCCGGAGCGCGACAGCGGACGGGGGCCGGACCGGTCCTGATCCTGGCCCTGGTCCTGGCCCTCGCCGCCGTGCTGCTCACCGCCCTCCCGGACGACGACCGGGAGGGCGGCGTCTCCTGCACGGCCCGTACGGTCCGGGACTGGGACCCGGACGCCTCGCTGACCGGCGAGTTCGCCCGGTACGGCGACGACGCGACCCGCACCGACGACTGGACCGGCGGCGACGGCACCCACTCCGTGCGGCTCCCGGACGGGCGGGTGTTGTGGCTGTTCTCGGACACCTATCTGGGCCAGGTGCACCCTCCGCCCAACCCGGCCGGCGAGTCCGTCACCTGGCGGGACGTCGCCACGCCCCTGGTGCGCAACTCGGCCGTGGTGATGTCCCCTTCGGGCCGTCTGGAGACCACGCTCCCGGCGCCCGTCTTCCCGGACCCGGCCCCGCAGCGATGGCGCTGGCCGGTGGCCGCCCGGGTCGAGCCCCGCTCCCCCGGCTCGGACGAGAAGGTCGTACGGGTGCTGCTGTGGACGCGTACGGCGGGGCCGTCGCCGTGGATCTACGGGGTGCCCACCGCGACCGAGGTCGCCACCCTGTCGCTGCCCGGTCTGCGCCTGGAGGGGATCACGACGGTCCTGGACCAGGGGGCGGTCGCCGATCCGGCCCGGCGGGTGCTGTTCGGGACGACGGCCGTGGACGCGGGCGAGTGGACGTACGTCTTCGGCGGCACCGACGCCCAGGCCGCCTCCCGACCGACCTCCCACGCGTATGTGGCCCGGGTGCCGCGCGGCCGGCTCGGGGAGCCGGGGGCGTGGGAGTACTGGGACGGAAGCCGGTGGGCGGTGCGGGGGCGGCCGAAGGCGGTGCTCGGCAACGGCGAGGACAAGGGGGTGGGCAGTGCCTTCACCGTCGTCCGGGACGGGCGCACCTATGTGCTGTTCACCATGGCCGCCGGGACGGCGGGGCTGACGACCGTCACCGCGTACTGGGCCTGCTCCCCCACCGGCCCCTGGCACGGGCCCACCGAGGGGTTCAGTCCCCCGCTGCCGAACAGCGGCGTCGCGGCGTACAACCCGCAGGCGCACCGGGCGGTCGGCGACGGGCGGCTGGTGCTCAGCTACGACGTCAACTGGCTGGACGCCGACGCGGCGGCGGCGCAGTTGAACATCACCCGGAACGTTTCCCTGTACCGACCGCGGTTCGTGTCGCTTCGTCTGGCTGCTCCGTGACGGCCGGCTCCTCCACCGGGTCGTGGGCGCGGCGCTTGGCGATGACCGCGCAGACCATGAGCTGCATCTGGTGGAAGAGCATCAGCGGCAGGACGGCGAGGGACGCCTCGGGGCCGAACAGGACGCTCGCCATGGGCAGTCCGGAGGCGAGGGACTTCTTGGAGCCGGCGAACTGGATGGCGATCCGGTCCGCCCGGTCGAAGCGGAGCGCCTTGGCGCCGTACCAGGTGAGCAGCAGCATCACGGCGAGCAGGACCGCCTCGACGACGAGGAGTCCGGCGAGCCGCAGCGGGCTGACCTGGCTCCAGATCCCGCGCACCATGCCCTCGCTGAAGGCGACGTAGACGACGAGGAGGATGGAGCCGCGGTCGACGAGGCCGAGGATCCGCTTGTGCCGGGTGACGAAGCCGCCCGCCCGTCGCCCGCCACCACCCTGCCTGACGCGCTGCGCGCGGCTCCTCTTGATTCCGCAGCGGCGGGCCAGCTGTCCGGCGACGAACGGCACCAGCAGTTGGAGCACGATCTTCAGCAGCGAGTCGGCGGAGAAGCCGCCGACGCTGCCGCCCAGCAGGCTCGCGGCGAGCAGCGGGGTGACCACGATGCCCACGAGGGAGGAGAAGGAGCCCGCGCAGATCGCGGCGGGGACGTTGCCCCGGGCCATCGAGGTGAAGGCGATCGAGGACTGGATCGTCGACGGGACGAGGGTGAGGAAGAGCAGACCGGTGTAGAGGGAGTGGCTGAGGAACACCGGTTCGAGGCCGCGGGCCGCCAGGCCCAGCAGCGGGAAGATCACGAACGTACAGGCCAGGACGGTGAGGTGGAGCCGCCAGTGCTTGAGGCCGTCGAGGGCCTCGCGGGTGGAGAGCCGGGCGCCGTAGAGGAAGAAGAGGAAGGCGATCGCGGCCGTGGACGCCCCCGAGGCGACCTCGGCGGCCGTACCCCGCGCAGGGAGGAGCGCTGCGACGCCCACCGTCCCGAGCAACAGCAGGATGTACGGGTCGATCGGCATCCAACTCGGCCACTTCAGGCGCTTCACGGTGCTCCACGTACTTTCGATGAGGGTGTGTCAGGGGCAGGAAGGCCCCTCTCCATCGTCCTCTCCCGACCCTTGATCGGGAATCCTTCATACCGCTCTGACTGCCATCGCGTTCCACGATAGGCGGGTAGGGTGGCGCTCGTGTACGACCCCTCCCAGCTGCGCACCTTCCTCGCCGTAGCCCAGACCCTGAGCTTCACCCAGGCCGCCCGGCGGCTGGGGCTGCGGCAGTCCACGGTCAGCCAGCACGTGCGGCGGCTGGAGGACGCGACCGGGCGGCAGCTGTTCGCCCGGGACACGCACTCCGTGGAGCTGACGGAGGACGGCGAAGCGATGCTCGGCTTCGCCCGGCGGCTCCTTGAGGTGCACGAGCAGGCGACGGCGTTCTTCACCGGCACCCGGCTGCGCGGACGCCTGCGGTTCGGTGCCTCGGAGGACTTCGTGCTGACCCGGCTCCCGGAGATCCTGGAGGCCTTCCGGCACGACCATCCCGAGGTGGACCTGGAGCTGACCGTCGAGCTGTCGGGCACGCTGCACGAGCGGCTCGCGGCGGGCAAGCTCGATCTGGTGCTGGCCAAGCGCCGCCCGGAGGATCCCCGTGGCGAACCCGTCTGGACGGACCGACTGGTGTGGATCGGCGCGGAGCGGCTCCGTCTCGACGCCGACCGGCCGGTCCCGCTGATCGTCTATCCGCCGCCGGGCATCACCCGCGCCCTGGCCCTGGAGGCACTGGAGCGCGAGGGCCGCGCCTGGCGGGTCGCCTGCACCAGCGGCAGCCTCAACGGCCTCATCGCCGCCGCCCGGGCGGGTCTGGGCGTGATGGCTCATTCCCGCCGTCTGGTGCCGCCCGGTCTGGTCCGCGTCCCTGAGCGCGCCGGGCTGCCGGAGCTCGGCGAGGTCGACTTCGTCCTCGTCCACGGCCGCCGCCCGGGAGCGGCGACGAGCGCGGCGGACGCCCTCGCGGCGGCCATCCTCGCCGGCGGCGACCGACTCCACGGCCGCGCACGAGGGGTGTGACGGCGCGGACCCCGCGCGCCCGCACCCCGCGCCCCGCAAGCGGCACCGGCACCCGGCACCCGGCACCCGGCTCGGTCGGCCCGGCGGACCTGAACGATGCTCGCGTTTGCCCAGGCCGGACCGTGCTCGCGAGGACGCGCACCGTAACCGGAGCGTGCGGGTTCGGTGGAGATTACGGTCCCGAAACTTACTGATGCGTCAGGAATTGCGCCGGAGACCTCCCCATCTGCGTGCGTTTTCCGGCGTCACCCCCTGCCGTCCCCTCGAATGCGCCCCCTCCACAACCCTCCCGTCCGTTCTCCCGGTGAGGTAGCTTTCACGCGCTGTGCGGAGCGCCACGAGGAGCGGGTTTGCGCGAGTTCACCAACCCCCCGTTGGCGTCGGCGCCGCCGGTGGGCGGTCTGGCCGACGTCGTCTTCGAGCACGCCCAGGAGGACCCGACGTACATCGCGCTCGGCCGCAAGGACGAGCGCGGCGAGTGGCGCGACGTCACCTCCGCCGAGTTCCGCGACGAGGTCCTCGCACTGGCGAAGGGCCTGCTGGCCCAGGGCATCCGGTTCGGCGACCGGGTCGCCATCATGTGCCGTACGCGCTACGAGTGGACCCTCTTCGACTACGCGCTGTGGACCGTCGGCGCCCAGGTCGTCCCCGTCTACCCGACCTCCTCCGCCGAGCAGGTCTTCTGGATGCTGTACGACTCCCAGTGCACGGCCGCCATGGTCGAGCACGAGGACCACGCGATGACCATCGCCACGGTCATCGACCGGCTCCCTCAGCTGCGCAGGCTCTGGCAGCTGGACGTGGGCGCGGTGCAGGAGCTGTACGAGTCGGGGGCGCACCTCGACGACGAGGTGGTGAACCGGCACCGGCGCGCGGTGACGCCCGAGTCGATCGCGACGATCATCTACACCTCCGGCACGACGGGCCGCCCCAAGGGCTGTGTCATCTCGCACGCCAACTTCATGGTCGAGGCGGACACGGTCATCGAGCGCTGGGCGCCGCTGTTCAGGTCCCGCAGGGGTGACGAGGCGGCGACGCTGCTGTTCCTGCCGCTCGCGCACGTCTTCGGACGGATGGTGCAGGTCGCGGGCATCCGGGGGAAGGTCAAGTTCGGCCATCAGCCGCAGCTCAACGCGGCGGTCCTGCTGCCCGACCTGGCCGCCTTCAAGCCGACATTCTTCCTCGCGGTGCCGTACATCTTCGAGAAGGTCTTCAACGCGAGCCGGCGCAAGGCCGAACGCGAGGGCAAGGACGGGCCGTTCGAGAAGGCGGTCGAGGTCGCCGTGAAGTACGCGGACGCGATGGAGGCGCGGGCCTGGGGCACCGGGCCCGGACCGTCGGCCGGACTGCGGATGCAGCACCAGTTCTTCGACAAGGTCGTCTACGGCAAGATCCGCGAGGCCATGGGCGGCCGGATCAAGTACGCGATGTCGGGCGGTTCGGCGATGGACCGCCGGCTCGGCCTGTTCTTCGCGGGCGCGGGCGTCCACATCTTCGAGGGGTACGGTCTGACGGAGTGCACGGCGGCCGCCACCGCCAACCCGCCGGAGCGCACCCGGTACGGCACCGTCGGCCAGGCCATCCCGGGCATGACCGTGCACATCGCGGACGACGGCGAGATCTGGCTGCGCGGCCCCAACGTCTTCCAGGGCTACCTCAACAACCAGAAGGCCACCGACGAGACGCTGCACGACGGCTGGCTCGCCACCGGTGACCTGGGCTCCCTCGACGAGGACGGCTATCTCACCATCACCGGGCGGAAGAAGGAGATCCTGGTGACCTCGGGCGGCAAGAGCGTCTCGCCCGCGATCCTGGAGGAGCGGGTGCGCGACCATCCGCTGGTCGCCCAGTGCATCGTCGTCGGCAACGACCGCCCGTACATCGCCGCCCTGGTCACCCTGGACGGGGAGGCCGTCGAGCACTGGCTCCAGATGCACAACAAGGCGAAGCTGTCGGCGGCCGAGCTGGTGCGCGATCCGGAGCTGGAGACCGAGGTGCGGCGGGCGGTGGTCGCCGCCAACACCCTGGTCTCGCAGGCCGAGTCGATCCGTACGTTCCGGATCCTCGCCCACCAGTTCACCGAGGAGCACGGCCTGCTCACGCCTTCGCTGAAGCTGAAGCGGAAGGCGATCGAGAAGGCGTACGCGAGCGAGGTCGAGGCACTGTACCGGGCGTGATCCCGCTCGCCCCCACCGCTCAGACCAGCTGATAGCCCCGCATGTTCCGCAGCAGCAGATGGCAGTTCTGCAGGGAGCCCGAGGTGTCGCCCAGGGAACGGTAGATGCCCCACTTGGGGCGCAGCCGGTCCGCGAGGAAGGTGTCGACGCCGGTGCGGGAGACGTCGATGAGCGTGGTCGAGCCCTTCTTGAGGATCCAGCGCACCGAACCGGCCGAGCCGTTGCCGACCTTGACCTGGAAGTCGACGTCGACCCAGGAGTTGTGCAGGGGCGCCAGGTCGGTGCGGCCGACCAGGATGTCGTCGATCGGCAGCTTCAGCTCGATGGTCTGCGCGCCGTTCACCCGTCGCAGGGACTGCACGACGAGCGGCGAGGTGCCGGCACCGGGCTGTTTCATCTGCATGATGTGCGTGAAGCTGGTGGTCGCCTTCAGCGAGGTCGGGATGTACATCTGGTAGGTGACCCGCCAGGTCTGCCCCTCGGTCCAGCGCAGGAAGCCGCTGCCGGTCCGCAGTCCGGTGACCTCGTGGCGCTGGCGGTCGGTGGAGGTGTCCCGGTCGACGGTGTGCATGTCGAAGCGCCAGGTGTCGCCGGTGGCGCGGATGTGCGGCGCGGCGGCGGTGTGGGAGTCGGCGCGGTCGTCCTCCAGGGTCTCGAAGGCCCGCAGTCCGTCGGCGCTCGCCGAGGGGGACCACCTCAACTGCCAGGAGGCGGCGTGCGCGGCGGGGGCCGGCAGTCCGACGGCGGCCACCGCGGCGCCGCCGAGGGCTGCGCCGAGAACGTTCCTTCGTGTGGGGGTCATGAGCCATCCATTCACGTACGTGAGCGATATTCACCGACGTGTGTCGCGGCAAGGACAGACTCCTCGCGTGACCGTGTCCGGTCAATGGTCCAGACCGATAGGATCGGACCACCGGATCCATTTCCGGCCAATCTGCGATTCGGGGCGCGAGCGAGCCGCTCAGGAATGCATCGCGCGCCGTGATCGTTGACGATGGGAAGTACCACCCGACGACTTAAAGGATCGAGAGCTCGTGAGCAGCAAGGTCCCCCCGATCATCCTGAACAACGGCGTCGAGATGCCCCAGCTGGGCTTCGGCGTGTGGCAGGTGCCGGACGACGAGGCCGAGCAGGCGGTCACCACCGCGCTGGAGGCCGGCTACCGGAGCATCGACACCGCCGCGATCTACGGCAACGAGGAGGGCACGGGCAAGGCCCTCGCCAAGGCCGGCGTCGCCCGCAAGGACCTCTTCGTCACCACCAAGCTCTGGAACAGCGACCAGGGCTACGACTCCACCCTGCGCGCCTTCGACACGTCCCTGGACAAGCTCGGCCTGGAGTACGTGGATCTGTACCTGATCCACTGGCCGATGCCGGCCCGGGGCGCCTTCGTGGACACGTTCAAGGCGTTCGAGAAGCTCTACGCCGACGGGCGCGCGAAGGCCATCGGTGTCTCCAACTTCCTTCCGGAGCACCTGGAGACTCTGATCGAGGCCACGAACGTCATCCCGGCCGTCAACCAGATCGAGCTGCACCCGCACCTGCAGCAGCTCGCCGCCCGCGAGTACCACGCGGAGCAGGGCATCGCCACCGAGGCCTGGTCACCGCTCGGCCAGGGCAAGGGGCTCCTGGAGGTCCCGGCGATCATCGCGATCGCACAGAAGCACGGCCGCACCCCCGCGCAGGTGGTCCTGCGCTGGCACCTCCAGCTGGGCAACGTGGTCATCCCCAAGTCCGTGACCCCGTCCCGCATCAAGGAGAACATCGAGGTCTTCGACTTCTCCCTGGACACCGAGGACATCGCCGCGATCAGCGCGCTGAACGAGGACCGGCGCATCGGCCCGGACCCGGCGACGTTCAACCAGGCCTGAGACAAGGCCCGAGGCAGCACCGGAGACAGCACCTGAGACCGCCCGTCGGAAGCCGCTCGACGGGCGGTCTCGCGTGTCGGGCACCCGCGGCGCCCAGGGCAACCGGGGCACCCGCGCTCAGACCGGCTGCCCGATCGGCCGTACGACCACGGTGTTGATGTCCACCCCGGCCGGCTGGCGGATCGCCCAGACCACGGAGTCGGCGATCTGGTCGGCGGTGAGGAGATGGCCGGGCGGCAGGCTGCCGTAGCTGTCCCAGAACGGGGTCTCCACCCGGCCGGGCGCGATCAGGGTCACGCCGACGCCCCACTCTGTGACCTGCCGCCGGGTGTTCTCGGCGAGCCCGGTGACCGCCCACTTGGTCGCCCCGTAGATGTTGCCGGGGCCGTGGATGAAGCCCGCGACGCTGCCGACCAGCATGATCCGCCCCCGGGTCTCCTTGAGGGCGTCGATGGAGGCCCGGATGAGCAGGGCCGGGCCGAGCACATTGGTCAGCACCATCTCCGACCACCCGGACGGATCACCCTCGGCGACCGTGTCGTGGGTGCCGAACCCGGCGTTGGCGAGGACGGTGTCGATCCGCCCGAACTCCTTGAGCGTGGCGTCCACCGCCGCCTGTACGTCCGTGTACTCCGCCGCGTGCCCCGGCACGGTCAACAGCCCCTCCGGATCGCCGAGTTCGGCGGCGAAGTCCCGCAACCGGTCGGGCCTGCGCCCGGTGACGGCCACCCGGTGGCCGAGGTCGAGCAACTGCCGGGCGACAGCGGCTCCGATACCGCTGGATCCGCCGGTGATGAGCGCCACTGGAGCGTCGGTCATGAGATCCCCCTCTTGGTTCCGCATGGTTCCGGCCGACCGGGTGGGCTCCGGCCGACCTGCGGAGTCCATCACTTGGAGCACTCTCGAAGTCAAGCGGCGCCGGACCAGGGGGACTTCGCCGCGACGCGCTCCGTCACCGCCGAGCCACATGCACCGTCTGGGCCGCGAGGACGAAGAGGTCCGTGCGGTGGTGCAGGCTCGCCTTGTCGTCGGGGTCGAGGAGGCGCTCGACCGTCGAGAGGTCGGCGGCGTCGAGGAACTCGGCGAGCATGCCCCGGGCGCGCTGGAACTGGCCCACGGCGTAGGCGCGGGCCGCTTCCGGGACCGGGGCCGGCAGGTCCAGCAGGAAGGTGCGGGACGTGACGTCGCGCAGGCCCACGGCGGTGAGCAGCCCCGGCCAGTCCTCGGTCTCCGCGACGCTCCCGGGCACCGCCCCCCGCATCTCGGTGAACCACCGGTCCTCCGCCGCGTCGATCCGGGACTGCAGCCCGGGGCGTCCGATGCCGATGTCACGCGGCAGGAACCGGCTGGGCAGCCCGCCCTCGACGAGGGCCAACGTGCCGCCGGGCGCCAGGCGTTCGGCGAAGGCGGCGAGGGCGGCGCGCTGGTCGCCGAGGTGGTGCAGGCTGCGGCTGGCCCACATCAGGTCGGCAGGGTAGTCCAACTCTCCTAGTCCGTCCGGGAGTTCGGCCTCCAGGGTGGCGAACCGGTCCGCGAGGCCCAGCTGTTCGGCACGGGCACGCGCACGCTCCAGCAGCGGCCCCGAGCCGTCCAGTGCGACGACCCGGGCGCCGGGGAACTCCTCGGCCAGCAGACAGCTCACCACCCCCGGGCCGCTGCCGACGTCGACGACCAGCCCCGGCTCGGGCCGGCGCATGGCGACCCAGGCGGCGGCACGCCGGTTGAGCGGGTCGAACAGTTCCGCCTGCTCCACGAGGTGCTCGGCCAGTTCGGCCCAGTCCAGATCGGTGTGGTGACCGTGAGCGTGGCCGTGGTCCTGCCCGCACCGGTGTCCGGGGCGGTGCGGATCCTGGCCGTGGTCGTGCTGTCCCATGACGGTGAGCCTCTCTTCCGGGTGGCGTCAGCCTGCTCCGACGCACCGGACGACCGCCACCTTTCTTGCCGTATCGGCAAACCGCCCGTGCCGATTCCGTCCGGTCAGCCCTGCTCCGCGGCCCGGTACACACAGACGTTCGCGCCGGTGCCGCTGGTGGTCGTGGAGACCAGTTCCAGGGTGTGCTTGGCGCCGTCACCCGGGAAGATCGTCTTTCCGCCGCCGAGGAGCACCGGCATGACGATCAGCACGAGCTCGTCGACGAGCCCCTCCCGCAGGAGGGTGCGGGCGAGCGTCGGGCTGCCGATGACCAGCAGGTCGCCCCCCTCGGCCTCGCGGAGCTTGCGGATCTCGGCGACCGCCTCCGCGCCCGGGACGAGCGTGGTGTTGTTCCAGGTCAGCTCGGATTCGGTGAGCGTCGTGGAGACGACGTACTTGCTGATGGAGTTCATCCGGTCGGCGAACGGGTCACCCTCACGGTCGGGCCACGCCTCGGCCATGGCCTTCCAGGTGCGGCGGCCGTACAGCAGCGCGTCGGCCTTCTCCAGCGCGGCGTCCCAGGCGCCGCCCACGACCTCCGGGTCGAAGAACGGGTGGGTCCAGCCGCCGTGGGCGAACCCGCCGTCGGTGTCCTCGTCGGCACCGCCGGGCGCCTGCACGACACCGTCCAGGCTCATGAACTCGCAGATCACGATGCGCATGGGGTTCTCTTCTCTCTCACTGTCACGGGCTTACGGCTCTACAGACCGCCGCGCCGCCCGGAACTCATCGCATCCACCCACCTCCCTCATCGTGACGTGGCTCACATGGGCATGCCACCGGTCCGCCAGGGGGTGGGGGAAGAGGGACTGACCCCTGGCGGACCGGTTCATGCGAGCGGACTCAGAGCGCGGGGTACGCGTTCTGCATCAGCTGCTGGAACTGGGCGGAGAACCAGTGCCCGGAGAGCGGCGCGTTCGGCAGGGCGCCGGACATGTTGTTGTTGTTCCGCGGGTTGCCCGTGTACGTCGGGTCGCACATGCGGTCGAAGCCCTTGCCCTCGTCGTTCGGGATGGCGGAGCTGGCCCCGTCGGACTCCCCCGGCGGCTTCATCCACACATAGGCGTCGATCCCGGCCGCCGGAGAGGCCTTCGGACGCTCACCGAGACCGGCTCCGGACTGGTTGCACCAGTTGCCCGTGTTGAGGCGGCGGTCGTAGCGCCCGCCGTCGATGTAGGTGTCGACGCTGGTCGTCGCGCCCGGTCCGGTGGGCCGTGCGGTACCGCCCCAACCGTTGCGGGAGGTGTCGATGAGCATGCCGATGTTCGAGTTGAAGCCCGCCGAGACCGCCTGGGTGCGGAAAGCCTGGGCGAAGGACAGCTCGTCGACGTAGCGGTTCCAGTCCAGCCACTTCGACTCACGGACCGACTTGCCGGCCACGGTGTCGTTGATGGTGAAGTTGTTCTCCTTCAGCGCGCTGTAGTTCGCCGTGTTGGTGATGAAGCCGTGGACGTCGTTCACCGTGGCGCCCTCGGCGGTCGCCGCCTCCTTCATGATGGCGGCGGAGGGGGCGAAGTTGTCGTCCCAGCCGAGCCAGCCGTGGTGGCCGGCGTCGACGTAGTTGTAGACGTTGGGGACGTCGCCCAGCTTGTTCAGCGCGTACCCGACACCCTTGACGTAGTTGCCGTTGGCCTTCATCACGTCGCACTGCGGCACGGCCGTCGGGCGGCTGCCGGTGTTGGTGACGAGGTTGGGCAGCGAGTCGATCTCGACCGTGGTGACGATCCGCAGGCCGGCGTACTTGGGGTCGGCGAGGATCGCCTTGATCGGGTCGATGTACTGCGTCTTGTACTTGTCGATCTCCGTGGGGCCCAGCTCGCCGTTGGAGGCGAGGGCCGAGCAGTCACGGCCGGGCAGGTTGTAGATCACCAACTGGACGACGAGCTCGCCCGAGCCCTTCTGCCGCAGCGCCTCGTCGAGGTGGGCCCGCAGGCCCATCTTGCCGCCCGTGCCCGCGATGGCGGCGGAGCGGTCCAGCCAGACGCCCGTCGGCTGGTTGGAGATCCGGCTGCCGCCCGGTTCGGCGGCGGCGTTGGCGGACCACTCGGGGTTCACGTACACCTTGGCCCCGCTGTACGGGTTGTCCACCCTGCTGCCCGGCGTGCCGGGGCCCGGATCGGTGCCGCCCCCTCCGCCGTCGTCGACGTTGCAGGTCACGCCGTCGAGCGTGAAGGTCGTCGGCAGCGCGTTGGTGCCGCTGTAGGAAGCCTGGAAGCCGAAGCTGACCGAACCGCCGGTGGCCAGCGTGCCGTTGTACGTCTCGTTGGCCGCGGTCACCGACGTACCGCTCTGGGTGATCCGGGAGTTCCACCCGCTGGTGACCTGCTGGTTGCCCGCGTACGACCACTTCACGGCCCACGAGGACTTCGCGGCGCTGTTGTTGGTGATCGTGACGGCGGCGGTGAAGCCGGTGGACCACTGGTTCTGCACCTTGTAGTCGACCGTGCAGGGGATCGCCTGGGCGCCGACGTCGTCGGGCACCGCGGCGACGGCGGTCCCGGCGGCGCCGGCGACCAGCGCCAACGCCGCGAGAAGTGCTGTTCCGGTACGGCTCATGAGTGCGGGTTCCTCTTCCGTAGTGGGGTGTACGAGGAGGAGTCGTCGCGCTGTCGCCGAGGCGAGTAAAAGACCTGAACGCTGGGGGTGTGCGCGGAGCGTCCCTCGCGGCTCGGGCGCGCCTGGGGCGAGCGCGTCGACTGATGGAACCGCTCCCACTGGTGCTGGTGAAGGTAGCGCCAAGTGACGGTAAAAGACAGGGGTGTTGCGTTATTGCGCTCAATGAATTGAGTCTGCCTGATCGAATCTTTTCGACTCTTCAAACACCTTGACCCCTTGGGGCCTCCTCCTCAATATGGGAGCGCTCCCACTGGTTCAAGGCTTGTTGTTGCTGCTCCGCCCCCACCTTCGTTAGAGCCGCACGGAAGGAACCAGAGCATGCACCCCAGACCTAGGCGCCGTGCCACGCGGCGTCTGTGGACCGCCGTGGTCGCGGCCCTCGCCCTCCCCCTGACGATGCTCGCCACCGGGTCGACCACCGCCAACGCGGCGGCAGTCGCCTGCAACGTCGACTACAAGACCAACGACTGGGGCTCGGGCTTCACCGCCGAGCTCACGATCAGCAACCGGGGCACCGAGGCCATCAGCGGCTGGACCCTGACGTACGACTACGCGGGCAACCAGACGCTCACGGGCGGCTGGAGCGGCACCTGGTCGCAGTCCGGGAAGACCGTGACCGCGCGGAACGCCTCCTGGAACGGCACGATCGCCGTCGGGGCCGCGGTGACCACGGGCGCCCAGTTCACGTACAGCGGCACGAACACGGCGCCGACCAGCTTCGCGATCAACGGCACCGCGTGCGTGGGCGCGCACCAGCCGCCGATCACGGTGCTGACCAGCCCGGCGCCGGGCGCGGTGTACTCGCAGGGCACGGCGGTCCCGATGGCGGCCACCGCCGCCGCCGCGGACAACGCGACGATCACCAAGGTCGAGTTCTACGACGACACCACGCTGCTGGGCACGGACACCACCTCGCCGTACACGTACTCCGCCACCGGGCTGAGCGTGGGCAGTCACTCGCTGGTGGCCAAGGCGTACGACAGCCTGGGCGCGTCGGCGAACTCCACACCGGTCGGCATCACGGTCGCCTCGGGTCCCGCCGTGGTGGTCTCGCCGACCCAACTGGGCGTCCGCCAGGGCCAGTCGGGCACGTACGACGTGAAACTCTCGACCCAGCCGTCCGGCAACGTGACGGTGACGACCGCGCGGGCGTCCGGCAACACCGGTCTGTCGGTGACGGGCGGCGGGTCGCTGACCTTCACGCCGTCGAACTGGAGCACGGCCCAGAAGGTGACGATCTCCGCGAACGCCTCCGGCACCGGCTCGGCCGTCTTCGACTCGACGGCGACCGGCCACGCCAAGGCCTCGGTGACCGTGACCCAGCTGGCCGCGTCGAGCGAGTACGACGAGCGGTTCCTGGAGCTCTACGGCAAGATCACCAACCCGGCGAACGGCTACTTCTCCCCCGAGGGCATCCCGTACCACTCGGTGGAGACGCTGATCGTCGAGGCGCCGGACCACGGCCATGAGACCACCTCGGAGGCGTACAGCTACCTCCTGTGGCTCCAGGCCATGTACGGCAAGGTGACGGGCGACTGGTCCAAGTTCAACGGGGCCTGGGAGATCATGGAGAAGTACATGATCCCGACCAAGCCCGACCAGCCCACCAACTCCTTCTACAACGCCTCCAAGCCGGCGACGTACGCCCCGGAGCACGACACCCCGAACGAGTATCCGGCGCAGCTCAACACCAATGTCTCGGTCGGTCCGGACCCCATCGCCGCCGAGCTGAAGAGCGCCTACGGCACGGACGACATCTACGGCATGCACTGGCTGCAGGACGTGGACAACGTCTACGGCTACGGCAACTCGCCCGGCAAGTGCGAGGCGGGGCCGACCGACACCGGCCCGTCGTACATCAACACCTTCCAGCGCGGGCCGCAGGAGTCGGTGTGGGAGACCATCCCGCAGCCCACCTGCGACCAGTTCAAGTACGGCGGCCCGAACGGGTACCTGGACCTGTTCACCCGTGACGCGTCGTACGCCAAGCAGTGGAAGTTCACCAATGCCCCGGACGCCGACGCGCGAGCCGTGCAGGCCGCTTACTGGGCGGACGTCTGGGCCAAGCAGCAGGGCAAGGGCGCTGACGTCGCCGCGACCATCGGCAAGGCCGCGAAGATGGGCGACTACCTGCGCTACGCGATGTACGACAAGTACTTCAAGAAGATCGGAAACTGTGTGGGGCCGACCACCTGCCCCGCGGGCACCGGCAAGGACTCCGCCCACTACCTGCTCAACTGGTACTACGCGTGGGGCGGCGCCACCGACACGGGCGCCGGCTGGGCCTGGCGCATCGGCTCCAGCCACACGCACGGCGGCTACCAGAACCCGCTGGCCGCCCACGCCCTCGCCAACTACGCCCCGCTGAAGCCCAAGTCGGCGACCGGGCAGGCGGACTGGGCCAAGTCCCGCGACCGGCAGATCGAGTTCTACCGCTGGCTGCAGTCCGACGAGGGCGGCATCGCGGGCGGCGCCACCAACAGCTGGGCGGGGCGGTACGCCACTCCCCCGGCCGGGACGCCGACGTTCTACGGCATGTTCTACGACGAGAAGCCGGTGTACCACGACCCGCCGTCCAACCAGTGGTTCGGCTTCCAGGCGTGGTCCATGGAGCGGGTCGCCGAGTACTACCAGCAGACGGGCAACGCGGCCGCGAAGACCGTGCTGGACAAGTGGGTCGACTGGGCGCTGTCCAAGACGACGATCAATCCGGACGGGACGTACCGGATTCCGTCGACGCTCCAGTGGTCGGGCGCGCCCGACACATGGAACGCGTCGAGTCCCGGCGCCAACGCGGGACTTCACGTCACCGTCGCCGACTACACCGACGACGTGGGTGTGGCCGCCGCGTACGCCAAGACCCTGACGTACTACGCGGACCGCTCCGGTGACGCCGACGCCGCCCGGGTCGCCAAGGCGCTGCTCGACGGCATGTGGGAGCACCACCAGGACGGGTTGGGGGTCGCGGTTCCCGAGACCCGGGCGGACTACAACCGGTTCGACGACCGGGTGTACGTGCCGAGCGGGTGGACCGGGCGGATGCCGAACGGCGACACCATCAACTCGACGTCGACGTTCGAATCCATCAGGTCCTTCTACGAGGACGATCCGGCCTGGTCGAAGATCGAGGCGTATCTGGCCGGCGGGGCCGCGCCCTCGTTCACGTACCACCGGTTCTGGGCCCAGGCGGACATCGCCCTGGCCATGGGTTCGTACGCGGAGTTGCTGGAGTAGCACCGCGAAGGACGTCTGACAGCCGCGGACCGTTCGTGGCTGGTCGCGCCCACGCGGCGGAGCCGCACAGTAGACACAGCCCCGCGCCCCTTCGGGGGCGCGGGGATCCTTCCCCCCACAGTCAGGAGAGGACCCCCGCTGTGCGAAGAACCCGCATCCTCACCGCCGTCCTGGGCCTCGCAGCCGGCCTTCTCGCCGGATCCCCACCCGCGTTGGGCGCCGACAGGGCCGAGAAGTCGGTGGCCGTCGCCGCCGACACCTACACCTGGAAGAACGCCCGGATCGACGGCGGCGGCTTCGTCCCGGGCATCGTCTTCAACCGCAAGGAACGCGACCTCGCGTACGCCCGCACCGACATCGGCGGCGCCTACCGCTGGGTGGAGTCGTCCAAGACCTGGACCCCGTTGCTCGATGCCGTCGGCTGGGACGACTGGGGTCACACCGGTGTCGTGAGCCTCGCCTCCGACCCGGTCGATCCGAACAAGGTGTACGTGGCGGCCGGGACGTACACCAACAGCTGGGATCCGGGAAACGGGGCGATCCTGCGGTCGTCGGACCGGGGGGCCAGCTGGCAGAAGGCGCATCTGCCGTTCAAGCTGGGCGGGAACATGCCGGGCCGGGGCATGGGCGAGCGGCTGGCGGTGGACCCGAACCGCAACAGCGTGCTGTACCTGGGCGCGCCCAGCGGGAAGGGGCTGTGGCGTTCGACGGACTCGGGGGTCACCTGGTCGCAGGTGACGAACTTCCCGAACGTCGGCAACTACGTGGCCGATCCGTCCGACACCAGCGGCTACTCCAGCGACAACCAGGGCATCGTCTGGGTCACCTTCGACGAGTCGACGGGCACCGCAGGGAACGCCACGCGGACCCTGTACGTCGGGGTCGCCGACAAGGACAACGCGGTCTACCGGTCCACGGACGCGGGGGCGACCTGGTCACGGCTGGCCGGGCAGCCGACCGGCCAGCTGGCCCACAAGGGCGTCCTCGACACCGCGAACGGCCATCTGTACCTGTCGTACAGCGACAAGGGCGGGCCGTACGACGGCGGCAAGGGGCAGCTGTGGCGGTACGCGACGGCGACCGGCACCTGGACGAACGTCAGCCCGGTCGCGGAGGCCGACACCCACTACGGCTTCAGCGGGTTGACCGTCGACCGGCAGGACCCGGGCACGGTCATGGCGACGGCGTACAGCTCCTGGTGGCCGGACACCCAGATCTTCCGTTCCACGGACAGCGGAGCCACCTGGACCAGGGCCTGGGACTACACGTCGTACCCGAACCGTGCCAACCGCTACACCATGGACGTCTCCTCCTCCCCCTGGCTGACCTGGGGCGCGAATCCGTCGCCGCCCGAGCAGACACCCAAGCTCGGCTGGATGACCGAGGCGCTGGAGATCGACCCGTTCGACTCGAACCGGATGATGTACGGGACCGGCGCGACGATCTACGGCACGGAGAACCTGGGGAACTGGGACAGCGGCAGCCAGTTCACCATCAAGCCGATGGTGCGGGGGCTGGAGGAGACGGCCGTCAACGACCTCGCCTCTCCCCCGTCCGGAGCGCCGCTGCTGAGCGCGCTCGGAGACATCGGCGGCTTCCGGCACACGGATCTGACGAAGGTCCCGTCGATGATGTTCACCCAGCCGAACTTCACGACGACGACCAGTCTGGACTTCGCCGAGTCGAACCCGAACACGGTCGTGCGCGTGGGGAACCTGGACTCCGGTCCGCACATCGCGTTCTCCACGGACAACGGCGCCAACTGGTTCGCCGGGACGGACCCTTCGGGGGTCAGCGGCGGCGGTACGGTCGCGGCGGCCTCGGACGGCGGCCGGTTCGTGTGGAGTCCCGAGGGCACAGGGGTGCGGTACACGACCGGGTTCGGCACCGCGTGGTCGGCGTCGAGCGGTATCCCGGCCGGCGCGATCGTGGAGTCCGACCGGGTGGACCCGAGGACCTTCTACGGCTTCAAGTCCGGCAAGTTCTACGTCAGCACGGACGGCGGGGCTACCTTCACCGCGTCGAACGCGACCGGGCTGCCCAGCGGCGACAGTGTCCGTTTCAAGGCGCTGCCCGGGGTGAAGGGCGACGTCTGGCTGGCCGGTGGCGCCACCGACGGGGCCTACGGGCTGTGGCACTCGACGGACGGCGGCGCGAGCTGGACCAAGCTCTCCGGCGTCGAGCAGGCCGACACGATCGGCTTCGGCAAGGCGGCGACGGGAGCCTCGTACCAGACCCTCTACACCAGCGCCAGGATCGGCGGTGTGCGCGGCATCTTCCGCTCGACGGACCAGGGCGCGACCTGGACCCGGATCAACGACGACGCCCACCGGTGGGGCTGGACGGGCGCGGCGATCACGGGTGACCCGAGGGTGTACGGGCGGGTCTACATCGCGACGAACGGACGCGGGGTCATCTACGGCGACTCCTCCGACACCGGCGGCGGGGGCGGCGGTACGGATCCGGACCCCGAGCCGACGGGGCCCTGCGCGGTGACGTACAAGATCACCAATGAGTGGCCGGGCGGCTTCCAGGCGGACGTGCGGCTGTCCAACACGGGCACGAGCGCGTGGACCGGCTGGTCGCTCGGCTGGACCTTCCCGAGCGGCCAGCGCGTCTCCCAGATCTGGAACGCCGCCCACACCCAGACGGGGTCGGCGGTCACCGCCCGGAACATCGGCTGGAACGGCACGGTGGCGGCCGGTGCGTCGGTGAGCTTCGGCTTCACCGGAAGCTGGTCGGGGACGAACGGCAAGCCGACCGCGTTCAAGCTCGGTGACCAGTCCTGCACGGTGACCTGACACCCGCGCAGGACGAGGAGAGGGCGCGCGCCCGGGTCGGCGCGCGTCCTCTCCGTACCCTGTGCACGTGGAAGGTCGAACCGCGTACACCCTCCCCTGTCGACATGTTCATGCCGAGCACAGAAGGGCATCCCAGAGTGTGTACGCACGGCTCGCCCGGAGACCTTCACAGAAGGAGCCCCTGTGCCGAACCACAGCCGCGTCACGCGCCGACTGAGCATGAAGACCGCCCTCGCCGCGGCGGCTCTGCTGCCCTTGTCCCGTACCACCGGACTGTCCGGCGCACCCGCCGTCGCGGCGGTGGAGGAGAAGAAGGAGAAGGCCATCGCCGGCCCGCCCCTCGCGACCATGTCCTTCAATCTGCGCTACGCGAGCACCGTGCGGCCCAACAGCTGGGCCGTGCGCAGACCGGTGATGCGGGCCCTGCTGCGGCAGGAGGCACCCCATGTCATCGGCACCCAGGAGGGCCTCCACCAGCAACTGCGCGACATCGAGGCCGACCTGGGGACGGACTACCGCTGGATCGGCACCGGCCGCGCGGGCGGCAACCGCGACGAGTTCATGGCCGTCTTCTACGACACCCGCCGGCTCGCGCCCGTCGAGTACCGGCACTTCTGGCTCTCCGACACACCGGAGGTGCCCGGGTCGAACACCTGGGGCGGCGGCTCCATCCGGATGGTCACCTGGGTCCGGTTCCGTGACCTGAAGGACGGCGACAGACAGTTCTACGTCCTCAACACCCACCTCGACAACCTCAGCCAGTACGCCCGCGACCGCGCCGCGGCCCTGATCGCCCAGCGCATCGCCGGGCTCGACCGGTCGCTGCCCCTCGTCGTCACCGGCGACTTCAACGTGGCGGCCCACCGGAACACGGTCTACGACACGATGCTGGGCGCCGGCCTCGTCGACACCTGGGACGCGGCACCCGAGCGCAACGACCTCTACGCGACGTTCCACGGCTACCGCCCGCTGACGCCGGGCGGCGACCGCATCGACTGGATCCTGACCACCCCGGGCATCACGGTGCTCCGGGCGGCCATCAACACGTTCGCGTCGAACGGCCAGTTCCCCAGCGACCATCTGCCGGTGCAGGCGTCCGTCACGCTGGGCTGACGAGCGCGCGGGAGTCCGTGGGCGGGCGCGCCGATGAAGAAGCCGGTGTGCGGGGCTGGTTGCAGGCCGCGTTCTGCCCGGCCGGCCCCGTGCGGCCCGTCGGGTCCGTGCAGCGGGGTCTGGAGTTGCGGTGGTCGGCGGAGAAGCTGCCGACCACCGTCCCCGCCCCGTCGACCGTGCCGTCCGCCGTCTTGGCGGCGGGCTCGGCGTCCGTGGTGCCTGTGCGGGTGCCGCACGTGACGAACCTCCAGAAGGGGCGGACGGGTTCCGCTCCTTCAGTCGCCACCGGTCCCGGCCACGTTGCCGTACCTTTCGGCCAGTTCGGCCACGGTCCGGGCGATCCTGTGGCGCAGTTCGACCGGTTCCAGCACCTCGATGTCCGTGCCCAGCCGCAGGAACTCACCGTGCGCGTGCCCGACCGACTCGACGGGCACCCTCGCCGTGGTCCAGCAGTCTTCGGCGGTGCCGCCTTCGACGGGCACGGCCCTGGGCAGCGTCACGCCCGGCGCCAGCCGGACCAGCGCCTCGCCCCGGTGCAGCCGGGCATGGAAGTCGCGCTGGTACGCCGCCCAGTACGCGGCGAGGTCGAAGCCGTCCGGGCGGGTGAACTCCTCGTCGACGGCGTCGGGTTCACCAAGTCCATCGGGGTCATGGGGTTCTTCGGGTTCGAGGATGTCGAGGATCTGGTCCACGCGGAACGTACGTGGTCCCGGGCCCGCGACGACGTACCAGCGGCCCGCCTTGAGGACCAGACCGTACGGTTCGAGGCGGCGCCGTACGTCGGTCGGCTCGGCCCAGCGGCGGTAGAGGACGTGCAGCACCCGGCCGCTCCAGACCGCGTCGGCGACGACGGGCAGGAAGGGGGTGTCGTCGGCCTCCGCGTACCAGCCGGGGGCGTCCAGGTGGAAGCGGTCGGCGACCCGGTCGGCGTGGGCCCGCAGCTCGGCGGGGAGGGCCGCGCGGACCTTCAGCCGGGCGGCGGCCAGCACGGCGCCGAGGCCCAGGTCGGCGGCGGGCCCGGGGGCGCCCGCGAGGAACAGGGCCTCGGCCTCGTTCCTGGTGAGCCCGGTGAGGCGGGTGCGGTAGCCGTCCAGGAGGCGGTAGCCCCCGGCGTGGCCCGCGTCGCCGTAGAGCGGGACCCCGGCCGCTCCCAGCGCCTCCACGTCCCGGTAGACCGTGCGGACGGAGACCTCCAGCTCCTCGGCGAGCTCGGCGGCGGTCATCCGCCCCCGGGTCTGGAGCAGCAGCAGGATGGAGACGAGTCGGCTGGACTTCACTGACACAGGATGTCAGTGAAGCGGTCCTAACGTGCCGCCATGCCCTTCACCGAGAAACTGCTGACCGTGCCACCGCCCGTCGAGGCGGCCGGCCGGCGGATCAAGCGCTACCACGTCACCGCCGACCCGGCCGGCATCGCGCCCGAGGTCGCGGAGGCGGCGTACGCGCTCCTTCCCGCCCTGCTGCCGGAGCCGGACGGGACCACACCGCCCGCGACCTTCGTCGTGCTGCACCGGGGCGGCGACACCGGCGCCTACCTGAACGTCTACAGCTGGGTGTGGGACAACGTCCTGCACTTCGCCGGGGCGGCGGCGGGCCAGCCGGTGCTCGGCTGCCCGGACACCGACCCCACACACTTCGTCGCCACCGACCGCCCGTGGATCGGCTGCGTCTGGGAACTCCCGCCGATCCAGCACGAGCGCGACGCCTGGGTACGGCACGTCCTTGCCCCCGAACTCCCGGACCTGGAGGCCTACTTGGCGGACTCCCTGCCCGCCGGGACGACCGGAACCCCTTCGCTCACCGGAGGTCGGCGATGAGCGGCCCGCACGACTTCGACTTCTTCCACGGCGCGTGGGAGGCCCACCACCGACGCCGCACCGACTTCCTCGCACCGGACAGCGACTGGGAGGAGTTCACCTCCACCAGCCGCTGCCGGCCCCTCTTCGACGGCGCCGCGAACATCGACGAGATCGACATGCCGCACCTCGGCTCGAAGGGGCTGACCCTGCGGCTGTTCGACCCACGGGCGCGGACCTGGTCGCTGAGCTGGTCCTCCAGCCGTACCGGCACGCTGTTCCCGCCGGTCACGGGCCGGTTCGAGGGCGGCCGGGGGGTGTTCCACGGCGACGACACCTTTGACGGTCGGGCCGTGCGGGTGCGCTTCGTGTGGTCGGGGATGTCCGAGACCTCCGCCCGCTGGGAGCAGGCGTTCTCACGGGACGGCGGCGCGACCTGGCTGACCAACTGGATCATGGAGTTCAGGCGGCCTTCCGGAACGCCCGCAGGGTGAACTCCGGGTCCGGGCGCGGCAGATCCTGGTCGGGCAGGGCGGCGAGGCGCAGCGCGAAGTCGTCGGCCAGCGGATCACCCGGCGGCAGCGTGACGAACCAGCCCCGGCGCAGGTCGGCGACCGTGCGGCGGGGGCTGCGGCCCTGGCCGCGCCCGGGGAAACGGGCCTGCCCGGCGGCACGCAGACCGTGTGCGAGGGCGTACTTCTCGACCGCGCCCGCGGGGTCCATCACCGGGGCCCGGGGCCGTGGGGCGAGCACCACGTCGATGTCGCTGCCCACGTTGTGGGAGGCGGCCTTGTCGACGGTGGTGACGTAGACGCCGCCGGGGCGCAGCACCCGGGCGCACTCCCCGACCACGGCCCGCACGTCCTCGGGACCGCCCAGCAGATGGAGCAGCCACACACTGGTGACGGCGTCGAACTCCCCGTCGCGGAAAGGGAGTCGGCGGGCGTCACCGATCACGACGGAGCCGGGCAGCCGGGCGGCGGCCCGGCTCGCCATCGCGTACGTGAGGTCGACCCCCGTGACCCGTGTCCGGGGCCGGGCCGCCGCGAGGCGGCGGGTCACGATCCCGGTGCCGCAGGCGATGTCGAGCAGTCGGCGGGCGCCCTCGGGGACGAGGCCGAGCACGGCGTGGGCGGCGGCCTCGGCGCGGGGCTCGCCACCCCGCAGGACGTCGTAGGCGCCGGCCTCCTTGTCGTAGTCCAGCACCTGCCTCAGCTCGCCCCGTGACCGGGGGCGAGCGCCTCCACCCTGCGGGCCAGCTCGAAGTCCTTCTCGGTGACGGCGCCGCCGACGCTGTGGGTGTGGATGGTCAGTGACACAGTGTTGTAGCCGAGGGTGAGGTCGGAGTGGTGGTCGAGCTCCTCCTGGGTCTGGGCGATGTGCACGACCATCGCGGTCGCCGCGAAGTGCGAGCCCAGCCGGTAGGAACGGGCGATCCGGTCCCCGTCCAGGGACCAGCCGGGCAGCTCCGTCAGCCGGTCCTCGATCTCCTTCTGCGACAAGGGTTCGACGGGCATGACCCACTCCTTCCGAGAGGTCCCCTCCGTGACTGTCCGGTCCCTCCCAGCGTGCCACAGACGGAGGGCCGGGTCCCTGGTCAGGAGCCCGGGCGCGCCACGGCTCAACCGGCTCGGTTAGGTTCTCCGCATGACCAGTGTCCCGACCGGCGTCCCGACCGGTGCCCCGGGTCGTCCCACCGCGCCCGCCGTCCAGGGCGTGGGCCCGCTGCTGCGGGCCTGGCGGGATCGACGGCGGGTCAGCCAGCTGGAGTTGGCGCTGCGCGCGGGTTCCTCGGCGCGGCACATCAGCTTCGTCGAGACGGGCCGCTCCCGCCCGAGCGAGGAGATGGTGCTCCGGCTCGCCGAGCACCTGGAGGTACCCGTACGGGAGCGGAACGCGCTGCTGCTCGCGGCGGGTTACGCCCCGCACTACCCGGAGACGCCGCTGGACGACCCGTCGATGGACGCGCTGCGGGAGGGCATGGAGCGGCTGATCCAGGGCTACGAGCCGTATCCGGCGCTGGTGATGAACGCGACGTACGACGTCCTGGCCGCGAACCGGGGCATCGTCATGCTTCTCGACGGGATCCCCGAGTCACTGCTGGTGCCGCCGCTGAACGCGATGCGGTTGACGCTGCACCCCGAGGGCATGGCGCCGCGCATCCGGAATCTGCGCGCCTGGCGCGGGCACCTGCTGGAGCAGATGGAGCGGCAGGTCGCGCTGCACCGCTCGGAGCCGCTGCGGGCGCTGTACGAGGAGGTGGCGGCGTATCCGCTGCCGCCGGGCACGCCCGAGGACGACCCCGGCGGGGACGTGGGGGCGGGGCCCGGCGCGGGGGCGAGCGTGTACTTCGCGCTGCCGATGCGGATCGAGCACGAGGGGCGGGTGCTGTCGTTCATCTCCTCGGTCTCCACCTTCAACACCCCCCTGGACGTGACCGTGGCCGAGCTCGCCATCGAGACGTTCCTCCCGGCGGACCCGGCGACGGCGAAGTACCTGCACGCGCTGATGTCCTGACGGTCAGCCGGCGTCCGTGCGATGGCCTGCCGCGCGGAGGGCGAGGTACTGCAGAGCCGCGAACCCGGCCACGGTGACCGCCTGGAGCGGTGTCCACACCGCGCCCGCCGCACTCGGCGTCAGCCACAGCACCAGGGAGACGAGGCTGAGGACCGTCCAGGCGAGGTTGGCCTCGATCACGGCCCGTACGGGCAGCGTCGGCGGACGCTCACGCGTGGCGAGCAGGGCGACACCCACCGCGTACACGGTGAGGAAGGCGCCGAGCCCGAGGAGCAGCCCGGGGTCGATCCCGAGGAAGCGGCCGAGGGGGCCGGAGGCCAGGAGGTAGGCGAGCCCGTTCGCCCCGGTCACCGCCGCGTCGGCGGCCAGGAAGCGGCGCAGCATGGTGCGAGGGTCGCTGGTCCGGGCCAGTACGGCGAGCCGGGCCGTCGCCGTCGCACCGAAAGTCATGGACATGGCAGATCACGCTCCGTAGAGGTGGTGGGCGGGAAACGGGAGGACCGGAGGCCGAGCGCCGGATGGGGCGGCCGGAGGACCCCGGTGACCTCACCTTGCCGCGCCGTACCGACGACGGTCGATTACCTCCGAGGTCATGGCACCCTTATCCTGCCGGGGCTGTCGTGCCCCGAGCCGGCCGGAGCCTCGCGTTCCGGCCGCCCCTGTGCGGTGCCATCGGGGCATGACAGACTGTTGGGGTATCTCGGCGCGTGGGGAGGCGTGGCGTGAGTGAGCGGCGGGCCGCGCCCACCGTGGGCCAGGTGGTGCTCGGAAAACGGCTCCAGGAACTGCGGGAGGCCGCCGGGCTCAAGCGCGACGAGGCGGCACGCGTCCTCCGGGTCGCCCCGGCGACGGTACGGCGCATGGAGACCGCCGACGTCGCCCTCAAGATCCCCTACGTCCAGGTGCTGCTGACGACGTACGGTGTCGCCGAGCACGAGGTCGCCGCGTTCGTGACACTGGCCGAGGAGGCGAACAAGCCGGGGTGGTGGCAGCGGTTCCACGATGTGCTGCCCGACTGGTTCAGCGTGTACGTCAGCCTGGAGGGCGCGGCGCAGCTGATCCGGCAGTACGAGCCGCACTTCGTGCCGGGGATGCTGCAGACCGAGGAGTACGCGCGGGCCGTGATGGAGGCCGGGACGGTCGGGCAGGCCGGCACCGAGAGCATCGAACGGCATGTGTCGCTACGGATGGCGAGACAGAAGCTCCTCACCCAGGAGAAGCCGCCGCACCTGTGGGTGATCATGGACGAGACGGCTCTCAGGCGGCCGGTGAGCATCCGCTCCCAGGTGATGCGCGACCAGGTCGACCGGCTTCTCGACGCCACCGAGGAGGACCATGTGATCCTCCAGGTCTGCGAGTTCGCCAGCGGCCCCCACCCGGGCACCTACGCCCCCTTCTCCCTCTTCCGCTTCGCCGAACCGGAACTCCCCGACATGGTCTACAGCGAGTACCTCACCGGCGCCCTCTACCTCGACTCCCGCACCGAGGTGGCCCTCCATCTCGAAGTCCTCGACCACATGGCGGCACACGCGGCCTCCGCCGAGGCGACGCGGGACATCCTGAAGCGGTACCGCGACACGTACTGAGCCCCCCGGGACCCCTGAGCCCTCGCCGCTCACGGCCGGTCCGGCACCCCCGGGACGGCCTACGCCGCCCCTCCCGCCCCTCCCCTCGGCCCCTTCTCCTCGTCCACGATCTCCGCGTCGACCACGGTCGTGTCCTCGTCCTCGGCCGCGTTCCCGTTCCCGTTCCCGTTGCCTGCCGGGCCGGAGGGCGGGGTCTCGGCCCGGTCGGCGGCCGCCGCCGCGTACATGGCCTGGCCCATGCGCTGGCTGACGGTGGAGAGGCGGTCGGTGGCGGCGCGGAGGGACGCGGTGTCCTCGGGGTGTTCCAGGAGGCGCTTCACCTCCGCCACCGCGGCCTCCACCTCGGCCCTGCTGTCGGCGGGGACGCGCTCCTCGTTCTCGCGGAGGAACTTCTCGGTCTGGTAGGCGAGTTGCTCGGCGTGGTTGCGGGTCTCGGCGGCCTCGCGGCGCCGGCGGTCGTCGTCGGCGTACTGCTCGGCCTCCCGCATCATGCGGTCGATGTCGTCCTTGGGGAGCGCGGAGCCGCCGGTCACCGTCATCTTCTGTTCGCGGCCGGTGGCGAGATCCTTCGCCGAGACGTGCATGATGCCGTTCGCGTCGATGTCGAAGGCCACCTCGATCTGCGGGACACCACGCGGCGCGGGCGGCAGCCCGGTGAGGTCGAAGACGCCCAGCTTCTTGTTGTACGCGGCGATCTCCCGCTCGCCCTGGTACACCTGGATGCCGACCGAGGGCTGGTTGTCGGCCGCCGTCGTGAAGATCTCCGAACGGCGCGTGGGAATCGTCGTGTTGCGTTCGATCAGCTTGGTCATGATGCCGCCCTTGGTCTCGATGCCCAGGGACAGCGGGGTGACGTCGAGGAGCAGGACGTCCTTCACGTCGCCCCGGATGACGCCCGCCTGGAGCGCGGCGCCGACCGCCACCACCTCGTCGGGGTTCACCCCCTTGTGCGGGTCCTTGCCGGTGAGTTCCCGGACCAGGTCGCTCACGGCGGGCATCCGCGTCGAACCGCCCACGAGGATGACGTGGTCGATCGCCGCGAGCTTCACCCCGGCGTCCTTGACGGCCTGGTGGAACGGCGTCCTGCACCGGTCGAGCAGGTCGGCGGTCAGCTCCTGGAACTGGGCGCGCGTCAGTGTCTCCTCCAGGTGGAGGGGCCCTTCGGCGGAGGCGGTGACGTACGGGAGGTTGATCGAGGTCTCGGAGGAGCTGGACAGCTCGATCTTGGCCCGCTCCGCGCCCTCCCGCAGCCGCTGCAACGCCATCTTGTCGCGGCCGAGATCGACGCCGTGCTGCCCCCGGAAGCGTTGGACGAGGTGCTCGACGACCCGCTGGTCCCAGTCGTCGCCCCCGAGCCGGGTGTCGCCGTTGGTGGCCTTCACCTCGATGACCCCGTCACCGATCTCCAGAAGGGAGACGTCGAAGGTGCCGCCGCCGAGGTCGAAGACGAGGACGGTCTGCTCCTCGCCCCGGTCCAGGCCGTAGGCGAGGGCCGCCGCCGTGGGCTCGTTGATGATCCGCAGGACCTTCAGGCCCGCGATCTCCCCCGCCTCCTTGGTCGCCTGCCGCTGCGCGTCGTCGAAGTACGCGGGCACGGTGATGACGGCGTCGGTGACGTCCTCCCCGAGGTACGACTCCGCGTCCCGCTTCAGCTTCTGCAGGACGCGCGCGGACAGTTCCTGGGCCCGGTAGCGGGTGCCGTCCACGGAGCCCTCCGTGGGGAACCGCCAACTCGCGTCGCCCATGTGGCGTTTGACGGAGCGCGCCGTGCGCTCCACGTTCGTCACGGCCTGCCGCTTGGCGATCTCGCCGACGAGCACCTCGGCGTTCTTGGCGAAGGCCACCACCGACGGGGTGGTCCGCTGCCCCTCCGCGTTGACGACGACGGTCGGCTCACCGCCCTCCAGCAGGGCCACCACCGAGTTCGTCGTCCCGAGATCGATCCCGACCGCACGCCCCATCGCCGTCCCCTTCCAGCGGAGTCCGCAAGGATCCGCGAGGTCCGCCAAGTGTTCCCACCACCAGCACAAAACTTGAGTGGGCTCTTGTCAATGGGGCGGAGACGGGGCGCACGAAGCAGACGGTCAGGCCAGCTCGGCCGTCAGCGTGATCGTCGTGCCGGTCAGGGCCTGGCTGACCGGGCAGTTCTTCTTTGCGCCCTCGGCCGCCTCCTGGAAGCCGGCCGCGTCGAGGCCGGGGACCTCGCCGCGGACGGTGAGGTGGATGCCGGTGATGCCCTCGCCGGGCTGGAACGTCACGTCGGCCTTGGTCTCCAGGCGGGTGGGCGGGGTGCCCGCGCCCGTGAGGCCGTGGGAGAGCGCCATGGAGAAGCAGCTGGAGTGGGCGGCCGCGATCAGCTCCTCGGGGCTGGTCTTGCCGTTCGCCTGCTCCGCGCGCGACGGCCACGACACCGGCTGCGAACCGATGCCGGAGGAGTCGAAGGTGACGGTGCCGGTGCCCTTGAGCAGCTCGCCTTCCCAGACGGTGTGTGCGGTGCGCGTGGTGGCCACGATGAGTCCTTTCCTGTCAGTCACGATGCCGGAGTCCCGTCGCCGGGGTTCCGTACCCCCATCCGATCACACTCCGGCGGGTACGAGGCTCATCTCACCCTGAACACCGGCCCCCGAGCGGTGAACGGCAGGCGAGCGCCCTGTGGAATCAGATAGGCGTGCTCCCGCCGCACCCGCAGCACGTCGCACCAGCCGTCCGTGATGACCAGGACCGGCGCGCCCGGCGGGAAGTCGTCGGCGCGGTGCAGCAGGTCGACGCCCGGCTGCAACTCCGTACCGCCGCGCCCGCGTACCCGTACCCGCCCGGCGATCTCGGTGACCGGCAGGTATCCCGCGTCGTGCGGCGCGGCGTCGCAGAACACGACCCGGGCGGCCGGTACGTCCCGGGCCGCCGCGTACGAGGCGATCGCGCCCAGCGCCTTGCCGAGCAGCGTCCGGTCCATGGAGCCGGAGGTGTCGAGGACGACGCCGAAGGTGCAGCGGGCGATCTCCTCGGGCGGGAAGTACCGTCCGGCGCGCGGGATGTCGGGGGTGGCGGACTGCCGGCGCGAGGGGCGCGCGTAGGTCCGTACGGCCTGGGGGCTGGGTACGAACTCGTCGAACCAGCGGGCGAGTTGCGCGTCCCAGGGCAGGGGCGGATGGCTGAGGGCGCGGATCTCCTCGACCAGACCGGCGGGCAGCAGGCCGCGTTCCTGCCGCTCGTGCAGGTCGAAGCCCCGGGCGAGGCCCCGGCGGTAGAACTCGTCGAGGTCCACGTAGTCGCGCGGCGAGCCGAGCGGACCGCCGAGGATGTCGCCCACGCCCTTGCCGCGCGGGGTGGCGAGCCTGCGCATCCGGCGCAGGTCACCGACGATCCGGTCGTAGACCTCCTCGGCCGACAGCCCGGTCAGTTCGGGGTCGTACAGCAGCCCGTCGGGCATGGTGCCGACCTGCATCTCGCGCAGCCAGTCGTTGATGACGTAGTCGGCGGCGATGTTGAACAGGAACGGGTCGCGGGTGCCGCAGCGGTCGCCGTGGCGCAGAGCGGCGTGCAGCATCTCGTGGGCGAGGATGAACCGCCACTCCTCGTCGTCGAACTGGCGGAGCGGGTTGACGTAGATCTCGCCCGCCTCCGCGTCGACGGCCGCGACGGAGATGCCGTGGGCGTGGGCGAGTTCGACGTCGGCGACGATCCGGATGCCGGCGGCGATGCCGCCGAGCAGCGGGTAGGAGGAGATGAACCAGCTCAGCGCCTTCTCCCAGGGCCGCATGCGGGTCGGCTCGTCGTCCAGGGACTCGCGGCGGCCACCGGCCATGTCCATCGCGGCGGACATCGTGCGGGTGAGGGCGTGCGCGAAGGCGAGCTGCCAGTCCGTGGGCGTGCCACGCCACGTGGGCCAGGACAGCAGCAGTTGGTCGGGCTCGCCGCCGGCCGTGCCGCAGTGCTCGTACGCCGCCGGGAGTCCGTCACGGCGCCAGCGGGCGGCGAGGCGCTCCTCGTCGCCGTCCGGGTAGCGGTCGGGCAGGTTCTCGGGGGTCAGGCCGACGGGGAAGGTGAGCAGGAACCGGTTGACGGCGACGCAGCGGGCGGCGAGGTCGAACCGGTCGGGCTGGGTGCGCTCGCCGCGCGCCGCCGGGACGTGCCCGAAGCCCAGATGGATGGCGGCGTGGGCGATGGCCCAGGCCCAGGCGTCGGGGGCGGCGAGCCGGTCGGGGTGGGCGTGCAGCACGCCCTCGGAGTCGACCCGGACGAGGCCCTCGCGGGGCGCGAGGTCGCACTTCTCCTTGCGGCAGACGCTGAACCCGACCGCCCGCAGCGCGGAGTTGCGCCGCACCGCCTCCAGCCCCGCCTCGAACGCCTCGGCGGCGAGGTCCCGCTGTGTCTTCCGTTTCCCCCGGCCCTTGCCGCCGGCCGTGCTCACCGGCGCGCCTCCACCAGCCGGGGCATGTCGCGAGCCGCCTCGACCAGGAACCAGGCGGGCAGCACGGGGTTGCCGTCGGTGTCGTCGGCGATGACGGTCTGGGCGACCTCCACGGAGATCTCCGCGAGCCGCACCAGCAGGGACTTGGCGCGGTACGCGGTCTGCCGCCCGTTCGCGGACATGTGCTGCTTGCTGACCGGCAGTTCCTTGATCAGCCGGCCGCGGAAGGAGTCGGCGAGGTAGTACAGCAGGTCGCGGTCCTCCAGGCGGTGGGGCCAGCCGGCCTCGCCCTTGAGGATGGCCTCGATGCCGAACCGGCTGCGCACGATCTTGACGTAGCCGCAGAAGGCCACCGCGTGCGCGGGCGTCAGCGTGCCGTGCGCGAGGACCTTCAGGGTCTCCTCGTCGAGGTCGGTCCCGAAGGAGTGCAGCGCGTCGGAGAGCATGTGCCAGGAGCGGGGCGTGGAGAACGGCTCCTCGCTCTTCGGCGGCTTCGACCACAGCTGGTCCGGGCGGTCGGTGAGGTGGTCCAGGATCCAGGGGTGGATGCCGCTGCCCTCGGCCCAGACCAGCCAGTCCTTGGCCGACGCCTGGAGATGGACGTGGGTGAGCCGGTTGACCAGGGCGGAGGCGATGGGGCGGGCCAGGGCGTTGTCGGTGGCACGGTTGCCGGCGCCGACGACGATCGAGCCCTTCGGCAGCTCGTAGTTGCCGATACGGCGGTCCAGGATCAGCGAGTAGAAGGCCTTCTGCACATCCGGGGTGGCCGCGTTCAGCTCGTCCAGGAACAGGCAGTACGGCTCGTCGCGGGCGATCGCCTCCGGCGGGCAGAACACGGAGCGGCCGTCGCGGATCTGCGGGACGCCCATCAGGTCCTCCGGCGCGAGCTGCGTACCGAGGAGGCTCACGCACTCCAGGCCCAGCGACTCGGCGAAGTCCCGCACGAGGGAGGACTTGCCGATGCCGGGGGCGCCCCAGAGGAAGACGGGGCGCACGGTGGCGAGGCCGAGCAGCAGCTCGGGGAGGCGGGAGGGCGTGACGGTGACGGCTGCCTGCAAGGCGTGGGCTCCAGGGATTCGGTCCGGCGGACGTCGTGGACGCCCGCGGACAGTGTGGGTGACCGCTTCGCGGGAGCGCAGCCGAATTTTTCGTGGCCGAGGGTGCCCAGGTGTATGCCGGGTCCTGTCAGGGGGGTGCCTAAGCGTCTGCCGGGCCCTGCTGGGTGGCGGGTGCGGGTCGGTTCGTGGCTGGTCGCGCAGTTCCCCGCGCCTCTTCGGGGCGCTCCAGTTGAGCCAGGGGTACTTGGGGGCCGTCCGCTTCTCTCAGCCAGCGTCTGAGGACGCGGTGGATGTGTTCCGCGCCCACCAGGGGCTCGTCCTCCGCCACCGGCTCGGAGAGGGCCAGGGGGGACATCAGGAAGGGGCGGGACTGGCAGCCGCCCAGCCCTCCGTGGGAGCCGATCTGTTCCTCGAAAGCGAGGACCTCGCCGTCGGCGGGGTCGTAGGAGGAGTTGACCATGATGTCGGCGGTGTGCGGGAAGCCGTGCGTGCGGCGTACGGCGTCGGCGGCGCCGGGGCCGAAGTCGGCGAGGGGGCCCGGGTGTTCGTCGCTCAGCTCGTCGATCGGGATCTCCGCGCCGTGCGCGCCGAGGACCACACCGCCGTGCTCCTCGCTGCGGACGAGGACGAAGCCGACGCCGGGGTGGTTGGCGAGGGTGGAGAGCAGCGCGGGGTGCCGGGCGTCGATCTCCTCGCGGCTCATCCGGTGGGAGACGTCCGGGAACGAGACGAGGCCGAGGTTGCCGGACGCCAGCGTGATGGGCTCGGAGCGGCGGGTGGGGCGGTGCTCCTCGACGCCCTCCTCGACGGGGATGCGCAGCGCGGCCCGTACCGCCGCGCGTGCCTCGGCGCCGCTGTGGGTGCGCTGGGCGTGGCGCGGGACGGCCAGGCCGCAGCCGGCGCGGACCAGGTCGCCCAGGGTGAGGCCGTAGCGGCCGAGGAAGGTCTCCCCGGGGCTCTGGCCGTGGTCGGAGAGGAGGACGATCCGGTAGGCGCGCGGGGCGTGTTCGACGACCTGGGCGATCAACGCGAGGGAGCGGTCCAGGCGTTCGAGGATCTTCGCGGCGTCCCGGCTGTGGGGTCCGGAGTGGTGCGCGACCTCGTCGTACGCCACCAGGTCCGCGTAGATCGCCGCGCGGCCGGCGAACATGTCCCCGATCACCGCGGCGACGACGACATCGCGCTCGACGACGGTGGCGAAGGCCCGGATGAACGGGTAGAGCCCGCCACGCTTGACGCGCGGGCGCTGCTCGGCCATCCGGGCCCGGGTGGACTGGCCGATCTCCCGCAGGACGTCGGCGACGAAGGACATGGCCGTGCGGACGGCGTTGGCGGGGTCGGAGAAGTAGGCGAAGTAGCCGGCGCGGGACCGGTTGCGCCTGCCCCGGCGGGCCGCCATCGACAGCACCAGCGCGAGCTGCTCGGCGCCGCCGCTGAAGAGGTTGCCGCGGCTGGCGCCGTCGACGGTCAGCAGACCGCCGTCGCCGGTGCGGTCGACGGCCCGGCGCTGGAGCTCGGCGGCGCTGGAGGGCCGGTTGCAGACCATCACCTCCCGGGTGTCCTTCTCGTACCAGCGGAAGGCCGGCACGTCGTGGTTGGTGCCGTGCAGGATGCCGAGCTGGCTGGCGCCGGTCTGGCTGGACCAGTCGGTGCGCCACGGGGTGAGCCGGTGCGTGGGCCGGGGGCGGGCGACGCCGGCGGAGGCGGGCGGCGCGAGGCCCAGCCACGCGGCCACGGTGGGCATCAGCCCCTTCTCCGCCGCCGCCTCCAGCACGTCGTGGCCGACGCCGTCGAGCTGGAGGAAGAGGGTGCCGGGTCCGGCGGGCCCCGGGCGGCGGTCGGCGTGCCCGCGGCGGCGGTCGGCCAGGCGGTACAGACGGCGCCGGTAGGCGTCGTCGTCCCGTACGGCGAGGGCGCCGCCGGTGGCGGAGGCGACGGCGGACATCACCGCGGCGACGACCACGGCGGTCTCGGGCGCGGCCGCGCCGCCCTGGCCGGAGGGGTTGAGCCGCAGGGCGAGCAGGAGCAGGGAGCCGTTGAGGAAGAAGACGAGCAGGCCGAGGACGAGCGCCGGGACCAGCAGCAGGGCCCGCACCAGCAGCGGCCACACGAGCGAGGACAGCAGACCGAACGCGCCGGCGCCGAACGCCGCGGTCACGGCGATCCGGGTGACGCTCTCATCGCTCTCGGACTGGAGCCGGAAGTCGGGCAGCGCGCCCGCGAGCACGAGCATGGTCAGGGTGGACACCGCCCATACGGCGAGCATCCGCCAGACGCCGCTCAGCACCCTCCGCCAACGACCACCGCCCACGTTCCGGCCACCTTTGCGTCACGATCCTGGGATCAGCCTGTCATAGGGGGTGGGGGCGCCGGGGTGGCATCGAGGGGGCGGTACGGGGGCACGGCCTGGCATGGGGGCGGGCAGGGGGCGGGGCTTGCCGTGCGTCACGGGCCGCGGGTCATCGGTGGCTGATCGCGCAGTTCTCGCGCCCCTGGAGGGGCGCTGGTGCACCGGCGCTCGAAGAGGCGCCGTAGTCCCCTCAACGGCCGTCGTAGCCCGCCGTCGGCATCGACAGGCGGCGGTGGACGTGGGCCTTCATCTGGGCGTCGTAGGCGGGTTCGGCGTGGCCGACGGTCTCGACGCGGATGCCGCGTCGGGCGCACTCGGCGGTGAAGTCGTCGACGGAGGCGAGGGCGCGCTCCAGGACGCGGTGGCTGGGGGCGACGAAGAGATCGACCAGGCCGGCGTCGACGTCGGACCACAGGGCGCAGTGGTCGGGGCGCAGACCGCGTACGAGCAGCTCGCGCGTCACCACATAGCCGCGCTCGGCCGCCCAGCGGGCGCACATGGCGTGCTGGCTGCGGGAGTCGACCAGGAAGGGGTCCGCCTCCAGCTCCTCCAGCGGTGTCAGGCTCGCTATGGCCGCGACCCGCACCACCGCAGCGCGTCCCGGCGCGCCCTGCCCCACCGCGCCGCGGCCACGAGCCGCGTCCGGGCACGCCACACCGGAGACGCCGCTCCGATCACCCTTGTCTCCCATGCTGTTCCCCCTCCCCCGGGCCCGGGACCCGTCCCGCGGAGCGAACCGCGGACGCCGGAACCGGCATGCCCGTCCACGGCATGATCCGCGGGACGGGCTCAGGCCGCAGACCCTACTCCAGCCCGTAGGCTCGGGGGAGTGGCGCGAAGGAGGCGAACGGAGTGCCGGTGGAGATCACCTGGTGGGGTCACGCGACCTGCACAGTGGAGGACTCGGGTACGAGAGTGCTGACCGACCCCCTGTTCGCGCGCCGGCTCGCGCATCTGCGCAGGCGCCGGGGCGCGCCCCCGCCGCCGGAGGCCGCGGTCGCGGACGTCGCGCTGGTGTCGCATCTGCACGCCGATCATCTGCATGTCCCCTCCCTGGCCCGGCTCGCCCCGGGGACCCGGGTGGTGGTGCCGAAGGGCGCGCAGCGTCAGGTGCCGGGGCTGCGCAGGCTGGCCCATCTCCGGCTCTCCGAGGCGGCTCCCGGGGACCAGGTCAGGGTCGGTGACCTGGTCGTACGCGCTGTCTCCGCCCGGCACGACGGGCGGCGGCTGCCGGTGGGACCGCATCGCTCGCCCGCGCTCGGCTTCGTCGTCGAGGGCGAGGCGCGGACGTACTTCGCCGGGGACACCGGGCTGTTCGAGACCATGGCGAAGGAGGTCGGGCCGGTCGACGTGGCCCTGCTGCCGGTCGGCGGCTGGGGACCGTACCTCGGCGAGGGACACCTGGACGCGGGGCGCGCGGCGGAGGCGCTTGCGCTGCTCGCGCCCCGGAGCGCGGTTCCGGTGCACTACGGCACGTACTGGCCGATCGGCATGGACGCCGTGCGCCCCCATGAATTCCACGCTCCCGGTGAGGAGTTCGTACGCCTCGCCGCCGCACACGCTCCCGACGTGGCCGTGCACCGGCTGGGCCACGGGGAGAGCGTGCGACCGGGGGTGGCCCGATGAGACGCCCGTCGGCGGAGGTCGCAGAGGTCGTGGGGGAGGCTCGGTGATCGCCCTGGCCGCGAGCGCTCCCGTGCCGTACGCGTCCACCCAGCAGGCGATCGGCTATCCCACGCTGTTCCTGCTGGTGCTGATCGGGGCGCTGGTGCCGGTGGTGCCGACCGGGGCGCTGGTCAGTTCGGCGGCCGTGGTGGCGTTCCATCAGACGGCGCCGCTCTCGCTGCTGCTGGTGTTCGTGGTGGCGTCGGTCGCCGCCTTCCTCGGGGACATGGCGCTGTACTGGCTGGGGCGGCGCGGCATGGGTTCCAAGAACGGTTCGCGCTGGCTGGAGGCGATCCGCCGCCGGGCGCCGGAGGACCGGCTGACCCAGGCGCAGGAGAAGCTCGACGACCACGGGGTGGCCGTGCTGGTGCTGTCCCGGCTGATGCCGGCCGGGCGTCTCCCGGTGATGCTGGCCTGTCTGCTGGCGAAGATGCCGTTGCGGCGGTTCGCCCGGGGGAATCTGCCGGCGTGCCTCGCGTGGGCCGTGACGTACCAGTTGATCGGCATCCTGGGCGGATCCTTGTTCGAGGAGCCGTGGGAAGGGGTGCTGGCTGCGGTTGTGCTGACGCTGCTGATCAGTCTGGTGCCGAGTGTGTGGCGCCGGGTCGCCGGGTGAGGGACCGGGGCTGACGGACGGCGCGTCGCGGGGCCCGGGCCGGGGGTGCGTCCGGCGCCCCGGGCCGGGGCGCGTCGCGCATGGGTCAGTCCAGCACTCGGGAGCCGCCGATCGGCAGGTCCCACAGGTTCTCGCGCGGCAGTCCGGCCGCCCGCCATGCCGTCCTCACCCTCCTCAGGGGTTCCAGGACCGGTTCGGCCGACAGCACGAAGGTGGCCCAGTGCATGGGCGCCATGTGGCGGGCGCCGAGGTCCTGGAAGGCACGGACGGCTTCCTCCGGGTCGCAGTGCACGTCGCTCAGCCACCAGCGGGGGTCGTAGGCGCCGATCGGCAGGAGGGCGACGTCGATCCCCGGGTGGCGGCGGCCGATGAGGGAGAACCAGTGGCCGTAGCCGGTGTCGCCGGCGAAGTAGAGGCGCCTGCCGCCCGGGGCCGTGAGGACCCAACCGCCCCACAGGGACCGGCAGGTGTCGGTGAGGGTGCGCTTGGACCAGTGGTGGGCCGGTACGAAGTCGAAGCGGACGCCGTGGAGTTCGGCCGCCTCCCACCAGTCCAGCTCGGTGACCCGGTCGAACCGGCGCCGCCGGAACCAGCGGCCGAGTCCGGCGGGCACGAACACCGGGGTGTCGCGCGGGAGTCTGGCCAGGGTGGGCGCGTCCAGGTGGTCGTAGTGGTTGTGGCTGATGACGACCGCGTCCACCCGGGGCAGCGTGTCCCAGTCGACGCCCACGGGGGTGACGCGTGCGGGGGTGCCCAGGATGCGGCGGGACCAGACGGGGTCGGTGAGGACGGTCAGGCCGCCGATCCGCACCACCCAACTCGCGTGCCCCGCCCAGGAGACGGCCAGGGTACGGGCGTCCACCCTCGGCAACGGGCTCGGCTCGTACGGCAGTAGCGGGACGTCGGCGAGCCCGTCGGCCCCGGGCCGCACCGAGCCCTCACGGGCGAACCGGGCGAAGGCCTTGAGTCCGGGAAGGGGCGTGGTGAGCCGGTCGGCGAACGACCGAGGCCAGCGGCGCGGCTCCCCGAGGGGGCGGGGCGGAGCGAGCGGCGGGAGGAGGGGGGTCCTGGACGCCGGGTCGGTGGTGCCCCGGGTGGCCGGCGAGGAGGCGGTCGTCGCCGCGGTCCTCGCCGCGCTTGTCGGCCCGGCGGTGGTCGTCGTGGAGGTGGTCGTCGTGGAGGTGGTCGACTCGGACTGCTGCGTCATCGAGGAGGCTCCCGTCACTGAGCGTCGTCGTCACGAAGGATCGTCATCGCTGAAGTCCGCCGAAGGCCGGGGTCGCCGAGGCCGCCGGTGCCGTCGGTCCCGCCGAAGAGCCTCACCGCAGGTCCTCGAACGTCGCTCCAAGGCGGGTCAACGCCCTTTCCACCTGGGGGAGTTCCAGGGGATCGGGTGCGGTGAGGGCGCGGGCGCGGTCCTCCTCGGTGGTGCCGAGGAACGCGTCGGTGGAGAGCCGGACGCGCAGCGCCCCGAGGTCGTCCCCGAACCGGTGGCCACCGGGTGCGGGCATCCCGAGCCGATCGGTGAGGAAGTCCTCCACCTCCTGGGCGTCACCGACGCCGTACCCGGCGAGGGCCGAGCGCAGCGGGGCGAGGTCGGCGTAGAGATGCCGTCCGGCGCGCGGCGGCAGGGCGAGCGCCCCGGCGGCCACCACGGCGCGGTACGCGGCGTCGGCGAGGCGCGCGTGCAGACGTACGGCGGCGGCGAGCCGCTCGGTGACGGCGGCGGGCTCGCCGAGGGCGTGGGCCGCGGCCGCGGCCACCGGGGTGGCGACCCGGGCGCCCAGCGCGGTGAGCACGTCCAGGACCCGGTCGCGCAGCCCCGTCCCGTCCCCGTTCGCCGGGAAGCGGGCGACGGCGGCCGGCCAGCCGGCCGGCAGGAAGGCACCCGCGAGGTCGGCGACGACGGTGACCCGGTCCGGCAGCATCTCGGCGGGGCTGAGCAGCACGGTGTCGTGCGGGTCGTGCACGGTGTCGCGCCAGGTCTCGTCGCTGACCAGGTACAGCCCCTCCCCCAGGGCCGCCTCCATGGCCTCGTGCACCAGTTCGGGCGGGGCCACGGTCGCGGTCGGGTCGTCGGCGACGCACAGCACGAGCAGCCGGGGGTCGCCACCCTCGGCCCGGATCCTGCGGACGGTCTCCAGGAGCGCGTACGGGTCCGGCACGCCCCCGCACTCGGCGGGCGTGGCCACGTGGAAGACGCTTCGCCCCAGCGCCCGTGCCTGCGGCTCCCACCAGGCGGCGCACGGCCGTGGCAGCAGCACGTCGCCGCCGATCGCGGCGGTCAGGGCGAGGAGCAGGGCGGGGGCGCCGGGGGCGGCCAGGGCCCTGTCCCGGGTGGTGGCCAGTCCGCGCCGGTCCCAGTAGCCGCAGGCGGCGTCCAGGAGGGCGGGGTCACCACCGAGCGGGGCGGGGTGGGGGCTCTCCGCCGCGGCGGAGAGCGCGGCGGCCAGTTCGGGCAGGACGGGCAGTCCCTGGGCGGGGAGCGGCGGGCCGTAGCGGACCGGACCGTGCCCTTCCGGATCCGTCCGCCGCATGTGTGCCTCCGCCCGCTCCTGGTGCGTCGCCCGGCGCTCACCCCTCGGGATCGCTGCGGGATGTCGATGGTGCTCGTGCTGCCTCGTGGCGCCTCGTGGTACCGCGTGGTGCTGCTTGGCGCTCCGTCGTGCGTCGGGGTGCGTCGGCGGCCCGTGTCGAACCCGGCGGGCCTCGCACGCACCCTCGGCCTGTCAGTACCCGGGCCCGCGCGCGCCATGGGCCCCGGGGCGGGTTGCGCCGGTCACATCCGTCAGGGGCCGGTGGCCGGGCGCGGAGCCCTCAGGGCGTCCACCGGTCCCGGCGGCGCAGCCGGTGCACGGCCGCGCCGAGCGCGCCCGCGACGAGCAGGCCGCCCGCGACCATGGCCGGGACGGAGTCGGTGAAGGCCCCGCCGTCACCCGCGTGGACGCCGCGCTGGACCGGTGCCGGTTGGTACGTGGAGTGGTGGGAGGGCCGGTGCGTGGGCTGATGGGTCGGTTGGTGCGTGGGCTGGTGGGTCGGCTTGAGGGTGGACCAGGACTGGTCCCCGCCGACGGAGACGTCGAAGGCCGCGCTCCACTGCTTGCCCTCGCCTCCGGGGGCCGCCGGGCACACGCCGTCGACGCCCCACTCGGTGGCCGAGTTCGCCGCGTCGACGCCGGTCTCGAAGTCCGCGGCGGGCGCGATCTTCGCCGTGCCCTGGTAGGAGGGGCCGGCGGCGGCGTCACCGTCGCCGGGGAGGCGTTGCAGCGTGACGGTGCCCTGTTCGAACGCCTGTGAGCTGGCCTCGATGGTCTCGGGGGCGGTGCCGCCGGTCGGGTCGCAGGCGACGGAGAAGGTGAGGGTGCCGCCCGGCTCGACGGACTGGGGGTTCGCCTCGGCCGCGGGGTCCGCGTACGCGGGCGGGGCGGCGGCGCCCAGGACGGCACCGATCAGGGCGGCGGCGGACAGGACACGGGCTCTGCGGCGCATGGGCGGGCGCGTGGGCGGGGGCATCGGGGGGCTCCTTCGGCCGGCTCCGGCGGGGTGGGGGCACGACCGCCGTGCCCCGCGTCCATCAGAGCGCCGAGCCCCACGGGGCGCGCGTCGCCGGGCCCCATTCGCGGGACGCGGAGGGCCGACCGGGTGACGGTGCGCTCCGCTGGGTTCGCCGGTGAGCGCCGTTGTGGGAGCGGGTTCGTCGCCGGGTGCGGGCACGTCGTGGTTCTCGCGCAGTTCCCCGCGCCCCTTTCGGGGCGCGCTGCGGCTCGGCTCAGTCCGAAAGGGAGACCAGTTCTCGCTCCAGGCCCCTGCCCCTCTTGCGGACCACCGCCGACGCGACGTCCGAGAGTTTGCGGTTGGTGCCCTGGGAGATGCGGCGGAGGACGGTGAACGCGGCGTCGGCGTCGCAGCCGAGGACGTGCATGACCATGCCGCAGGCCTGGTCGACCACGGGGCGGGAGCGCAGTGCGGCGCCGAGCTGGTCGAGTTCGCTGAGGGCGGCCCGGTAGGAGAGGTCGCGGACGATGCAGGTCGCGGCGAGGTCACCGAGTGCACGTGCGGGGCCGTGCGGGACGTCCTTCAGGGTGTGGGGGCGGAAGCTGTAGAGGCTGAGGGTCACGGTGAGCCCGGAGCGCCGGAAGGGGAGCGTGACGCTGGACCGCACGCCCGCGTCGAGAGCCACCGCCCGGTACTCCGGCCAGCGTTCCTCGCGCAGCAGATCGGCGGAGTCGACGGGCTCACCGCGCTCCAGCGCGGCCGGGAGCGGTCCGTCGCCCGAGCGCAGTTGGACGGCGACGAGTCCCGCCAGGTCGGGGTGGGTGACCGCGGCGGGCCGTTCGGTGCCGCTGTCGGACAGCATGCCGCTGGCGCCGCAGCAGTCGTCGGTGCAGCGAGCGGCGTGTTCGACGAGTTCGGAGAGCCTTCTGCCCGGATGTGCGGATTCCGCTGTTTCCCGTCCCACGCGGCCGAGTTGTTCGCGTTCCGGCATGATGCACGCCTCCTCCTTCGATCGCCTTCCCACGCACCAGCACGGAAAACGAGTCTTCGGCTTTCGGTCCGGCCGTGCCCTCTCGGTCGTCCAGGCGCTACGTTCGTCGCATGACCCAGACGGACGAATTCGGTGAGGAACTCGCGGATTTCGTGCGCCGTGTCGCGGAGCTCAAGGCGGCCCGTTCGGTGCCGACGGGAGATCTGCCGACGGTCCTGGACGCGGCGTTCTTCGAACTCGACCATGTCGCGGACCAGTTGTGGCCTTGGTACGAGCGGCTGACCGCCTCGGGTCCGGTCGGCGGCACCTCGTCCGCCGCGCAGGAGCACCAGTTGCTGAGGACCGTGTTCCAAAGCCTGCCGCTGCCGGTGCTGTTGGTGGACCGCGAGACGGTGGTGCGGCGCCTCAACCAGGCCGCGACCGCCTTCACCGGCGTACGGTCCGGTTATGCGACGGGCCGTCCGCTCAGCGGCTTCCTCGCCCATTCCGACCGGGGCGCGTTCCGTTCGCAGGCGGCGGCCGTGGCCCGCGGCGAGGGCGACCGCAGCCTCAACGTCCACCTGCAGCAGCGCCCGTCGTTGCCGGTCCGCGCCACGCTCACCAAGCTGCGCCCGGGCAGCGGCGAGCCGCGCAACACCGTCCTGGTCCTCCTCCAGCCGGCCGGGCACCGGATGCCGACCGTCGAGCCCCTGCGTCCGCTGCCCAACCTCACCGAGACCACCCGCCACGCGGCCCTGATGGACCTCCTCGACGCGATGACCACGGCCCTGCTCACGGCGCCGACCGGTACGGCCCTCGACCGGGCGGCCCGTGTCCTGCACGGCCGTTTCGCCGACTGGGTGGTCGCCGACACGACGACTCCCGGCCTCGCGCGCTCCACGGTCCTGGCCCCCTCGCAGGAAGAGGCGAAGCTCCTGGTGTCCCAGGACCCCGCCACCTGCCCCCTCGTCGTCACGGCCGCCCGGGGCGGTTCGCCCGCCCTCCAGATCCGCCCGGCCGACCCGGCCGCCTTCGGCCACGACGGCTCGGGGGCCCCGGTCCTGGTGAAGGCCGATGTGACCTCCTTGCTGAGCGTGCCGCTGGCTCCCCCGGAAGGCCCGGTGAAGGGCGTCCTGACCCTCTTCCGCTCAGGCGCCCGCCTGGCCTTCTCGATGGCCGAGGCCCAGGCGATGGACACGATGTCCCGCCACATAGCCCTGGCCATGGAAACCCGGGCCCCGTAAGGGGCACGGGGAACTGCGCGACCAGCCACGACGAACCCGCGGCCGACAACGCACCCCACCCCCATGGCGCCCACACCCAACGGGCGGAGCTACACCGCGTCCTTCATCACCTGGTCCCGCAACCGGTCACAGCACCGGCTGATCAACCGCGACACGTGCATCTGCGAGATTCCCAGCTGCTCGGCGATCCGGCTCTGCGTCATGTCTCCGAAGAACCGCATGTACAGGATCGCCCGCTCCCGCTCCGGCAGCGCGGCCAACCTGGGCTTCACGGCCTCGCGGTCCACCACCGTGTCCAGCGCGGGGTCGGGTGCCCCCAGCGCGTCGCTCAGCGAGTAGCCGTCCTCGCTCCCCGGCAGCTCCGCGTCCAGCGACAGCGCCGTGAAGCTCTCCAGGGCCTCCAGCCCTACCAGGACGTCCTCCTCGCTCATGTTCGCGTGGGCCGCGATCTCCGCGACGGTGGGGCGTCGCCCGGAGATGGTCTGGGACAGGTCCTGACTGGCGAACCGCACTCGGTTGCGCAGATCCTGGACCCGGCGCGGCACGTGCAGGGTCCACATGTGGTCCCGGAAGTGCCGCTTGATCTCACCGGTGACGGTGGGGACGGCATAGCTCTCGAAGGCGTTCCCCAGCTCGGGGTCGTAGCGGTCGACGGCCTTGACCAGGCCGAGCGAGGCGACCTGGCGCAGGTCGTCGTAGCTCTCGCCGCGGTTGCGGAACCGGCCCGCGAGCCGTTCGGCCATGGGGAGCCACGCCTCGATGATCTGCTCACGCAGGGTGTCCCGCTGTTGACCGGGCGGAAGCGCGGCCAGCTCCCGGAAGGCTTCCGCCGTGTCGGGGGCGTCGTCGTGTGGATGATGCTTCGCCTGGGTACGCATGGTGCGTCGCAACTCCCTGGATGGTGCTTCTGGGATGGACGGTCACCGTGGGGGCGCGGGGGTGCACAGGAGACAGCACACCCGTGTGGGAAACCTCGCCACTTCCACGGACGTGCCTCCTGTCCGAAGCACTTCTATGCGCCTGCCCCGGATCATGCACGGCAAACACATTCGGGGTTTTTCATTCCGCCCGCGGGTGACTCGCTCGGGAGACCACACCCCGGGAGGTCCAGTATGAGCACCACCGTCGCCGATCACATCTTGCGGAGGCTGCGCGAATGGGATATCGAACAGGTATTCGGCTACCCAGGGGACGGCATCAACGGGCTGCTCGCGGCCTGGGGCCGGGCCGAGGACCGGCCGCGGTTCATCCAGTCCCGCCACGAGGAGATGTCCGCCTTCCAGGCGGTCGGGTACGCCAAGTTCTCCGGCCGGATCGGGGTGTGCGCGGCGACGTCGGGCCCGGGGGCGATCCACCTGCTCAACGGGCTGTACGACGCCAAACTGGACCATGTCCCGGTGCTGGCGATCGTCGGCCAGACGCACCGCAGCGCGATGGGCGGCTCCTACCAGCAGGAGGTCGACCTGCACACCCTGTTCAAGGACGTGGCCTCGGACTTCGTCGAGACGGTGACCGTGCCCGAGCAACTGCCCAACGTCCTCGACCGGGCGATCCGCACCGCGTACGCCCGGCGGGCGCCGACGGCCGTCATCGTCCCCGGTGACGTGCAGGAACTGGAGTACTCGGCGCCGACCCACGAGTTCAAGATGGTCCCCTCCAGTCTGGGCGGCGGCTCCTGGACGGCGGTGCCGTCGGCGGAGTCGGTGGAGCGGGCTGCCGAGATCCTGAACGCCGGCGACAAGGTCGCGATCCTCATCGGGCAGGGCGCCGCCGGTGCCCGTGCCGAGGTGGCCCGGATCGCCGAGCTGCTCGGCGCGGGCGTCGCCAAGGCACTCCTCGGCAAGGACGCGCTGAGCGACGAACTGCCGTACGTCACCGGCTCGATCGGGCTGCTGGGCACGCGCCCCTCGTACGAGCTGATGCGCGACTGCGACACGCTGCTGACCATCGGCTCGTCCTTCCCGTACTCCCAGTTCCTGCCGGACTTCGGCAAGGCGCGGGCCGTGCAGATCGACATCGACCCGCACATGGTCGGTATGCGCTACCCGTACGAGGTGAATCTCGTCGGAGACGCCAAGGCGACGCTGGAGCGGCTGATCCCGCTGATCGATCCGGAGCGGGGGCGCGAGTGGTACGACGAGGTGTGCGCGGGGGTGGCGCGCTGGCGCGAGGTGACGGCGCGCCGGGCGGAGCTGTCGGCCGACCCGATCAACCCCGAACTGGTGGCCCACGCCCTCGATCCGCTGCTGCCGGACGACGCGATCATCTCCTCGGACTCCGGTTCGGCGGCGAACTGGTACGCCCGGCACATCACCATGCGCGGACGCATGCGCGGTTCGCTGTCCGGCACGCTGGCGACGATGGGCTGCGGGGTGCCGTACGCGATCGGCGCGAAGTTCGCCCACCCGGACCGTCCGGCGATCGCCCTGGTCGGGGACGGGGCGATGCAGATGAACGGCATGGCGGAGCTGATCACCGCGGCCAAGTACCAGGACCGCTGGGAGGATCCGCGGCTGGTGGTGGCCGTCTGGAACAACCACGACCTCAACCAGGTGACGTGGGAGCTGCGGGCGATGGGCGGTGAGCCGTCCTTCCTGCCCTCGCAGGAGCTGCCGGACGTCCAGTACGCGGCTTTCGCGCGCTCGCTGGGGCTGACCGGGATCCGGGTGGAGAAGCCGGAGGACGTCGAGGCGGGCTGGCGCGCGGCCCTCGCGGCGGACGGTCCGGCGGTGGTGGAGTTCCTCACCGACCCGGCGGTGCCGCCGATCCCGCCGCACGCGACCTGGGAGCAGATGGAGTCCACGGCCGCCTCGATCCTCAAGGGCGACGCCGACCGGGCGTCCATGGTCAAGCAGGGCTTCAAGGCGAAGATGCAGGAATTCCTGCCGGGCGCCGGGTCGAAGAAGCACGACGGCGACGGCGCGTCCTGAGGCGCGTCGCCGGTTCGGAGCGCCTCCGGTTCCACGCGGCGCCGGTTCCGACCGGCGCCGGTCCGCGCGGCGCCGGTCCGCGCGGCGCCGGTCCGCGCGGCGCCGGTCCGCGCTCCGGAGGTCCGCGCTCCGGAGGTCCGCGCTCCGGAGGTCCGTGGCCCGGCTCCCCCGTGTCGGTGCCGGGTGTTCGGGTACGCGGGGGCCACCAACCGATCTGGAGGGGAGTCATGCAGCGAGGCAGCGACCGGATGAGCGCCCACCGCGACGACGAGATGAAGCACGAACTGCAGGGATTGCTCCGTTCGGGGCATCCCACCCGGACGGAGGAGTGGAACGACCCCGAGCCCTACGCGGAGGACGACCCGGAGGTGGCACACGGGCCGGTGACGCCGAGCCGGGCGCCCGCGCGGGTGGAGGCGCTGCGGCTGGACCTGGCCCGGGTCCTGGGCCGTACGTCGTTCCCCGCGGGCCCCACCGAGCTGATCCGGGTCCTGCGGGACCGGCACGCCCCGGACGGGCTGGTCGCGCCCCTGGAGCGGCTGCCGCGGAAGGCGCACTACGACTCGGTCCACCGGCTCGCCGAGGCGGTGGTCCAGGTCCAGGACGAGAGCGGCGGGACCGGGGAGTCCGGAGGAGCCGGAGCGGCCGGAGAAACCAGGGGTGGTGCCGCGCGGCCCCCGGCGGAGGCCACGGAATCCACACACGACGGGGACACATAGGGCCCCTGCTCGGGGGTACTGCGGGCAAGGTCACGCCGATGCGGGCGTGCCCCCGGTCGGGACGGAGCGACGAAAGGCCCGGAGACCATGGCCGAGTTCGTGAGGGAAGTCATGACGCCAGGTGTGGCGGCGGTCCGCCCGGACGCCTCCCTCGTGGAGGCGGCGCAGCTGATGCGCGCCCAGGACATCGGGGATGTGCTCGTCGCGTCCGACGGTCACGTGATCGGGGTTCTGACGGACCGCGACATCACCCTGCGGGCCGTCGCCGACGGGGCCGACCCGCTGACGGTGAGCGCCCAGGCCGTCTGTACCCCGAACCCGGTCGTGGTCGGCCCGGACGACGCGGTGTCCGCCGCCGTCGCGCTGATGCGCGACCACGCGATACGCCGGCTGCCCGTCATGGAGGACGGACACCCGGTGGGCATGGTCAGCCTCGGCGACCTGGCCGTCTCCCAGGACCCCGACTCGGCGCTCGCCCACATCAGCAGGGCGGCCCCGGAACCCTGGCCGGGGCCGCACCGGACCGCGGGGCCCGAACCGATCTCCGGGACCGGCCCGGGAACGGCCGACTGAACCCCCGGCCCCGACTCCGGCCCCGCGGCACCCCCGAACCACCCACCCCGCACAGGACAGCCACCGGCACGGAGACCATGGACGACGACAGCGCGACCACCGACCAACGGCCCGACCACTCCCGTGCCCCCGTCCTGGAGGCCCTGGAGCGCTACCGGCGCTCCGACCGTCGGCCTTTCCCACCACCCGGCCACATGGGTGGCCCGGGGGTGGACGCGCGGGTCGCCCTGACGCTCGGCCCCGATGTGAACACCTCGGACGTGCTCGCCCTCAACGGCCTGGGCGACCGGCGGATGTCGGGCAGCGTCCTGGAACGGGCCGAGGAGCTGATGGCGGACGCCGTCGACGCGGACCGGGCCTGCTTCTCGACCTGCGGCAGCTCCCTGTCGGTCAAGGCGTCGATGCCGGCGGTCGCCGGGCCGGACGAGAAGCACGGCATGTACGTACCCGATCCGTGGGACCCGGACCTGCGCACCCCGCGGGTAGTGGCCCGGTGAACGACGGCGGACCAGCCACGGAACAAGGCACGGAACAACACGGGGAAAAGCAAGGAGAGGAGACCGAGCAGCCATGCGTATCGCATTTCTGACAGCCCCCGAGGGTGTCGAGCAGATCGAGCTGACCGAGCCCTGGCAGGCGGCGGAGAACGCCGGTCACGAACCCGTCCTGGTGTCGACGAAGCCCGGTCGCGTCCAGGCCTTCGAGCATCTCGACAAGGCGGACACGTTCGCCGTGGACGCCGTGGTGGGCGAGGCCCCGCCCGAGTCGTTCGACGCGCTGGTCCTGCCCGGCGGGGTGGCCAACCCCGACTTCCTGCGCATGGACGAGAAGGCCGTGTCCTTCACCCGGTCGTTCTTCGAACGGGGCCGTCCGGTCGCGGCGATCTGTCACGCGCCGTGGACGCTGGTGGAGGCGGACGTGGTGCGCGGCCGGGTCCTGACGTCGTGGCCGAGTCTGCGCACGGACATCCGCAACGCGGGCGGCACCTGGGTGGACGAGCAGGTGCGGATCTGCGACCACGGCCCCAACAAGCTCGTCACCAGCCGCAAGCCGGACGACCTCAAGGCGTTCTGTGAGGCGTTCCTCGACGTGTTCTCCCAGGAGGCCGTCTGATGACCTCTCCCCAGGACCGCAAGCAGGAGCAGCGCGAGGCGGCCCACCCGGTCGACCCGGCGTCGGGCCCCCTGACCACCGACCAGGGCGTGGCCGTCGACCACACCGACGACTCGCTGACCGTCGGCGAGCGCGGGCCGACCCTGATGGAGGACTTCCACTTCCGGGAGAAGCTCACCCACTTCGACCACGAGCGGATCCCCGAGCGGGTGGTCCACGCCCGGGGCGCGGGGGCGTACGGGTACTTCGAACCGTACGAGTCCTGCGCGGAGTTCACCCGGGCGGCGTTCCTCCAGGACCCGTCGGTCCGCACCCCCGTCTTCGTGCGGTTCTCGACCGTGCAGGGGCCGCGCGGGTCGGCGGACACCGTGCGGGACGTACGCGGCTTCGCGACCAAGTTCTATACGTCCGAGGGCAATTACGACCTGGTGGGGAACAACTTCCCGGTCTTCTTCATCCAGGACGGGATCAAGTTCCCCGACTTCGTGCACGCGGTGAAGCCGGAGCCGCACAACGACATCCCGACGGGCGCCTCCGCGCACGACACGCTCTGGGACTTCGTGTCCCTCCAGCCGGAGACGCTGCACGCGATCATGTGGCTGATGTCCGACCGGGCGATCCCGCGCAGCTACCGCATGATGCAGGGCTTCGGCGTGCACACCTTCCGCTTCGTGACCGCCGACGGGCGGGGCACGTTCGTGAAGTTCCACTGGAAGCCGAAGCTCGGCACGCACTCGCTGGTGTGGGACGAGGCGCAGGAGTGCCAGGGCCGGGACCCGGACTTCAACCGCCGGGACCTGTGGGACGCCATCGAGGCCGGCGAGTTCCCGGAGTGGGAGCTGGGCGTCCAACTCGTGCCGGAGGAGGACGAGTTCGCCTTCGACTTCGATCTGCTCGACGCCACGAAGCTCATCCCCGAGGAGCAGGTGCCGGTACGGCCGATCGGCCGGATGGTGCTGGACCGCAACCCCGAGAACTTCTTCGCGGAGACGGAGCAGGTCGCCTTCCACACGGCGAACGTCGTCCCGGGCATCGACTTCACCAACGACCCGCTCCTGCAGGCCCGCAACTTCTCCTACCTGGACACCCAGCTGATCCGCCTGGGCGGCCCCAACTTCAGCCAGCTGCCGGTGAACCGGCCCGTGGCGCCGGTGCGCACCAACCACCGCGACGGCTACCACCAGTCGGCGATCCATCGCGGCACGAACTACTTCCCGAACTCTCTCGGCGGAGGCTGCCCGGCCCACGCGGGCGCCGACCCGCACGCCTACGCGCACCTCGCCGAGCGCGTCGACGGCGCCAAGATCCGTCGCCGCAGCGAGAGTTTCAAGGACCACCACAGCCAGCCCGCGCTGTTCTGGAACAGCATGGCGCCCTGGGAGCGGCAGCACATCGTGGCCGCCTTCCGCTTCGAACTGGGCAAGGTCGGTGCCCTCTCCGTCCGTGCCCGTACGGTGGAGCAACTGGTCAAGGTGGACCCGGAGTTGGCGGCCGAGGTGGCGAAGGGCATCGGGGTGCCCGTCCCGTCGGACGCCGAGCCGGGAGCGTACAAGCTCAGCTCCCCGGCTCTCAGTCTGGAGGCGCAGCGCGGCTCCGGTTCCATCCGCACCCGGCAGATCGCCGTTCTGGTCTCCGACGGTGTGGACGCCGACCAGGTGACCGGTGTGCGGGAGGCCCTGGCGGCCGAGGGCGCGATCGTGGAGGCCCTCGCGGCCCAGGACGGCACCGTACGCGGCGCGGACGGCGCGGAGTACACCGTGGACCGGGCCCTGCCGACGGTGGCGTCCGTCCTGTACGACGCGGTGTTCCTGCCCGGCGGTCCGGTCGGCACCCCGTCCCAGGCCGCCGACCCCGACGCGATGCGCTTCGTCCGCGACGCCTACCGGCACGGCAAGCCGATCGGCGCCCTGGGGTCCGGCGTCGGGGTCGTCGCCGCCCTCCGGCCGGAGGGTGTCCGGCTCTCCTCCGAGTTCCACCATGTGGTGGCGGACCGGGGCGTGGTGACGGACACGGCCCAGGGCACCGCGAGCGAGGACTTCACCAGGGAGTTCGTGGCGGCGATCGCGGCCCACCGCCACTGGGACCGCCCGCCGACCGCCTGCTGACGAACGACGATCACACAGCCTTGGGCGCCTCTCGGTAAGGGGCGCCCAAGGCCTTCCCCGTTTGGGGGCGCGGGGACCTGCGCGATTCACCACGAAGCACCCGCACCCCGCGACGCACCCCACGGCCCCGACGGCCCCGACGGCCCCGACGGCCCCGACGGCCCCGAGCTCCGAACGGCCCCCTATGGCCTACGGCGACGCCCCCTACGGCCGCCGCCCGAGCAGACACAACAACCTGGTCTGCGCGTCCGCCCCCACCGGCGGAGCCACCGGCGCCCCGAACAGCCCGCTCTTCTCCAGGTCACCGGCGTACGGAGCGATCTCGTCGACCGCGAACCGCACCAGTTCCCCCGGCAGCCGCTCGTCCGCCCCGATCGCCCGGGACAGGTCCCACGCGTGCACGACGAGATCGGCGACCATCTGCGCGCAGTACGCGGTCGCCGGAGTGTCGCCGTAGGAGAGGTGGACCGTGCGTTCCAGCGCGCCGGGCGCCGTGAACGCCTCCCGTGCGGAGTGGGCGGCGGTGTCCCAGGAGGCCGCCGGGTCGGGCCCCAGCAGGTCACCCTCGAAGGTGTCGCCGACCTCCTCGATCATGCAGCCGTCCCGTACCAGCGAGGGCACCCACAGCTGCTCGGAGACGAGGTGGTTGACGAGGTCGCGGACCGACCACTCGGCGCAGGGCGTGTCCGCGCCCCACTGGTCGTCCCGGACGGCGTGGACCCGCGCGCCGAAGAGGTCCTGCGCCTCGGCGTGCCGGTCGAGCAGCGCACGCGTCCCCGCGCTCACCCCGGGTCTCATGGCGTCGCCGGCCCCCGATCCCGCGCTCCGTCGCGCGTACGGCCCGAGACGACCGGCCGGCGCGGGTGGCGGCGCAGATACTCGCCCTCCAGCTGGGCCATCCGTTCGTTGTGGGTGCGCAGCGCCTCGGTCGACCCGTGCAGCAGCGTGTCGTGCCGCGTGCGGTGGATCGACTCCAGTTCCTTCATCAACTGCTGGTCGTCCAGTTGGTCCGGGTGCACTCCGGTCATGGTGGTACCCCGATCTCGGTGGTCCTCCCTCCACTGTACGAAGATCCGGGTCCCCGGGGCGCCCGGCGCGGACCGGGCGGCCCTACCGGGCTCGCTCCACGCGTCGCTCGTCCCAGACCGGCCCCGGGGTCTCGCGGACCCGGCCGTCGGAACCGAAGACCAGATAGCGATCGAACGAACGAGCGAACCAGCGGTCGTGGGTGACGGCGAGGACCGTGCCCTCGAAGGCCTCCAGGCCCTCTTGCAGGGCCTCCGCGGACTCCAGGTCGAGGTTGTCCGTGGGCTCGTCGAGGAGCAGTGCGGTGACGCCCTGCAACTCCAGCAGCAGGATCTGGAAGCGGGCCTGTTGGCCGCCGGAGAGCCGGTCGAACGGCTGCTCGGCCTGCTTGGTCAGCTCGTAGCGGCGCAGCCGGGACATGGCGGCGCCCCGATCCTGGGCGTGCTCCTTCCACAGGATGTCGAGCAGCGGGCGCCCCTCCAGCTCCGGGTGGGCGTGCGTCTGCGCGAAGTGCCCCGGCAGAACCCTGGCGCCGAGCTTCCACTCGCCCGTATGGGCGACGTCGTCACCGGCGAGCAGCCGCAGGAAGTGCGACTTTCCCGAGCCGTTGGAGCCGAGGACGGCGACCCGTTCGCCGTAGAAGACCTCCAGGTCGAAGGGTTTCATCAGGCCGGTCAGCTCAAGTGCCTTGCAGGTGACCGCCCTGACGCCCGTACGGCCGCCCTTGATCCGCATGGTGATGTCCTGCTCGCGCGGCGGCTCGGGCGGCGGGCCGGCCTCCTCGAACTTGCGCAGCCGGGTCTGGGCGGCCTGGTAGCGGGAGGCCAGCGCGACACTGTTCTCGGCCGCCTGGCGCAGGTTCAGCACGAGCTTCTTCAGCTGCTCGTGCTTCTCGTCCCAGCGCCTGCGCAGTTCCTCGAAGCGCTCGAAGCGCTGTCGCCTGGCCTCGTGGTAGGTGTCGAAGCCGCCGCCGTGCACCCAGGCGTCCGCGCCCGCCGGTCCCGGCTCCACGCTGACGATCTTCTCGGCGGCGCGGGAGAGCAGCTCCCGGTCGTGCGAGACGAACAGGACGGTCTTGCGGGTCTCCTTCAGCCGCTCCTCCAGCCAGCGCTTGCCGGGGACGTCGAGGTAGTTGTCGGGTTCGTCGAGGAGGAGGACCTGGTCGGTGCCGCGCAGCAGCGCCTCCAGCACGAGCCGCTTCTGCTCACCGCCGGAGAGCGTCCGCACCTGCCGCCACTGCGCCTTCTCGTACGGCACGCCGAGCGCGGCCACGGTGCAGATGTCCCACAGCGTCTCGGCCTCGTAGCCGCGTGCCTCGGCCCAGTCGGAGAGGGCCTGCGCGTACGCCAGCTGGGCCGCCTCGTCGTCCACGGTCATCATCGCGTGCTCGGCGGCGTCGACCGCCTTCGCGGCTTCCCTGATCCTCGGCTGCGCCACCGACACCAGCAGGTCCCGCACGGTCGTCTCGTCCCGCACGGAGCCCACGAACTGCCGCATCACCCCGAGGCCCCCGCTGACGGTCACCGATCCGCCGTGCGGCTTCAGCTCACCGGAGATCAACCGCAGCAGCGTCGTCTTCCCGGCCCCGTTGGGCCCGACGAGCGCGACGACCGCCCCCTCCCCCACCCGGAAGGACACGTCCCCGAGCAGCGCCCTCCCGTCCGGCAGGTAGTACTCCAGATGAGCGGCTTCGAGATGTCCCATGGGCGCATTGTCCGAGCCGCCCCACCACACGGGCAAATCCATTTCGTTGTCGGGCGTGGGGGCCTTGTCGGGTGCCGGTCCGGTGGGGGCTGGTCGCGCAGTTCCCCGCGCCCCTGAAAAGCAGGGGCTGCGCCCCTTGCTTTTCCCGAAAGGGCCGTAGGCCCTCAAGGGGCGCGGGGAACTGCGCGAGAAGCCCCCACCGGACCCGCACCCGGCAACGCAACCCCACCCACCCTCACCCAACCCCACCCCGCCCGACACGGTTCCGTCGCCATGGGGTACCCGTGGACCCATGACCCCAGACGTCGACCTCACCGTCCGCCCCCCGGGCCACCACATCCTCCGCGACCGTTTCCTCGCCGCGGACAGCCGCCTCTTCGACGCGGTGGCGACCCGCGACTGGCCGGGTGCCCATCCCCTCCTGCCGAAGCTGAGCCGCGCCGCGAACCACGGGGTGCTGTGGTTCGCCACGGCGGCGGCGATCGCGGCGACCCGGAGTCCGCGGGCCCGCAGGGCGGCCGTCCGGGGCGTCGCCTCGCTCGCCCTCGCCTCGGCGACCATCAACACCCTCGGCAAGCGCTCGATCCGCCGGCCCCGCCCAGCCCTGCACAACGTGCCGCTGACCCGTCAGCTGAAGCGGCAGCCGATCACCACGTCGTTCCCGTCGGGCCACTCCGCCTCCGCCGCCGCCTTCGCCGCCGGTGTCGCCCTGGAGTCGCGCGGCTGGGGCGCCGCGGTCGCCCCGCTGGCCACCGCGGTGGCGCTGTCCCGCGTGTACACCGGCGTGCACTTCCCGAGCGATGTCCTGGTGGGCGCCGCCCTGGGCGTGGGCGCCGCCTACGCCGTGCGGGGCATGGTGCCGACCCGCGACCAGCTGCCGCCGCCCGGCCGCCCGTACGTGGACGCGCCCGCGCTGCCGGACGGCGACGGCCTGGTCGTGGTCGCCAACCGCGCCTCCGGCACGTCGGACCGGGTGCGCGCCCTGCGTGACGTGCTGCCCGGGGCCGAGACCGTGGAGTGCGAACCGGAGGACGTGCGCGCCGAGCTGGAGAAGGCCGCCACCCGGGCTCGGGTGCTCGGCGTGTGCGGCGGCGACGGCACGGTGAACTCCGCCGCCGAGGTGGCGCTGCGCCACGGCCTCCCCCTCGCCGTCCTGCCCGGCGGCACCCTCAACCACTTCGCGTACGACCTCGGCGTGGAGGACGTACGCGACCTGGGCCGCGCGGTGCGCCAGGGCGAGGCCGTCCGGGTGGACCTCGGGCACTTCACCACCGGCGACACGGAGGGCCACTTCGTCAACACCTTCAGCCTCGGCGTCTACCCGGAGCTGGTGCGGGAGCGCGAGCGCTGGGAGAAGGCGCTCGGCGGCTGGCCGGCGGGGGTCATCGCGGCCCTGCGGGTCCTGCGCTCCGACCGGCATCCGCTCCAGGCCACCTTCGAGGGCCGCCCCCGTCCGATCTGGCTGCTCTTCGCGGGCAACGGCACCTACCGCCGGCTGGGCCTCGCCCCGGCCCGGCGCTTCGACCTGGCCGACGGGCTGCTGGACGTACGTGTCGTGCACGGCGGCCGCCGCCCGGCCCTGCGCCTGCTGGCCGCGGCCGCCGCGGGCCCGCTGACCCGGAGCCCGGCCCACGCGGCGGTCCGCGTACGGCGGCTCCGGGTGGAAGGCATCGCGCCGGGCACCCTCCTCGCGTACGACGGCGAAGTCACCGAGGTGAAGGGCGATCTGACGCTCCGGAAGATCCCGGAGGCCCTGACGGTGTACCGGCCCGTACCGATGCGCTGACCCCCTCCGCCGCCCACGCGCCGAGTGTCCACACTTCAAGACGGCGGTCTCACTATTCGGGGGACCCGCGTACGGTTCGAGGACGAACCCGCGGTTGTCGCGGCCCTCGTGGAAGGGGAACGGCCATGCCGAAGGCACAGGAGACCGCCGTCTACACGCACGGGCACCACGAGTCGGTGCTGCGCTCGCACACCTGGCGCACGGCCGCCAACTCGGCGGCGTACCTCCTCGGTTCGCTGAAGCCGCACATGAAGGTCCTGGACATCGGCTGCGGTCCGGGCACCATCACCGCGGACCTGGCCGCCCTGGTCCCCGACGGCCACGTCACCGGTGTCGACCACGCGCCCGGCATCCTGGACCAGGCCCGGGCCACGGCCGCCGAACGCGGCCTGGAGAACGTCGACTTCGCCGTCGCGGACGTCCACGCCCTGGACTTCCCGGACGACAGTTTCTGCGTGGTCCACGCGCACCAGGTGCTCCAGCACGTCGGCGATCCGGTGCAGGCACTGCGCGAGATGCGCCGGGTGACCAGACCGGGCGGGATCGTCGCCGTCCGCGACTCGGACTACGCCGCGATGACCTGGTACCCGGAGTCGGCCGGCATGGACGACTGGCTGGACCTGTACCGCCGGGTGGCGCGCGCCAACGGCGGCGAGCCCGACGCGGGGCGCAGGCTGAAGTCCTGGGCGCTGCGCGCCGGGCTCACCGACATCACGGCCACCTCCGCCACCTGGACCTACGCCACGGCTCAGGAGCGGGCGTGGTGGAGCGGACTGTGGGCCGACCGGACGGTCGCCTCCGCCTACGCCGACCGGGCCACCGAGGGCGGCCATGCCACGGCCGGGCAATTGCGGGCGATCGCGGATTCCTGGCGGAAATGGGGAGAGCAGGAGGACGGCTGGTTCGCCGTACTCCACGGAGAAATTCTCTGCCGTAAGGCGGCCTGAAAGCGAGAATTCTGGAAACCCGGCCCATCAGGAGGTTCGCATAATGGTTCCCATCCTGTTGGTACTGCTTCTGATTCTGGTGCTCTTCGGCGCCGGTTTCGCGGTGAAGGTTCTCTGGTACATCGCCCTGGCCGTCCTGGTGCTGTGGCTCCTCGGCTTCCTGGTGCGCGGCACGTCCGCGTCCGGAGGAAGGAGCCGCTGGTACAGGTGGTGACGTCACTCCCGCGGTAGCAACGGTCCGAGCGGCCCGAGGTCCAGGTTCAGGTCCTCGGGCCGCAGGCCGTAGCGCTCGCGCAGCTCGGTCATGCGGTCGTCCAGCAGCATCAGCGTGAGCCCGATGCGCTCCTCCTGGTCCTCCGAGAGCTCGCCGGTGTCGAAGCGCCGCAGCGCCTGCCGCTCCATGAGCTGACGGAGCAGCTCGACGACGGTCAGGACCAGCTTGACCAGGTCCCTCTCGACCGTGTCGGGCTCCAGTTCGAGACGGTTGCGGCCGGTCACTCGATTCCTCCCCAAGGCGACGGGACCTGTGCGTTCACGGAGCTGATCAGCGCGTTCAGATCGATGCGGACGAGGTCGACGTCCGCGATGCGCAGGGTGAGGTCCCCGGTGATGACGACCCCGCCGGCCAGCAGCCGGTCGAGGAGGTCGACGAGGGCGACCTCACGACGTTCGATCACGGTCACGTGCTCTCCTCCCCCGTCCCGGTCTCCCCGCTGAAGGAATAGGCCGCCCACGGCCCGGTCAGTTCCACCCGCAATCCCGGTTCCTCGCCTTTCGTGCGGTCCACCAGTTCCACGAACTCCTCGGAGTGCGCGCGCGGCACCAGATAGGCCGCGTTCAGCACATTGCGTCCGGGAACCCCGGAGAGCGCGGAATTCTGCGGAGCGTGCAGCCGGGTGTCCTCGGCGAATTCCGCGAGAGTTTCGTGCAGCCGGCGGGCGAACCGGTCGGCGTTCTCCCACATCTCCTCGTGGGCCCGGTGGCTCCGCCGCCGCTGCCGCAGATAGTCCCGCCCGCTGGAGACCTTCGCGGGCGCGTGGGCCTTCTCCCGCTCCTCGGACTCCGCGTAGACCTTGACGCCCCACTCCACCCGGCCCGAGAGCCGGTCCAGAGTGCGCCGGAAGCCCTCCTCGCGGGCCTCCAGCATGACCCGTACGCCGCTGTCGTCGCGGAAGACGGTGCCGAGCCGGAGCGGCAGGGGCGTGGTGACCACGGTGAGGGCGTCGATCACGCTCTGGTGGGCCCGGGCGGTCTCCGTCAGCCAGTCCAGGTCCTCCAGATGGGCGCGGAGCGGCTGCTCCGCGAAGTCGCGCTCCGGCACCTCGCTGACCACGGCGATCAGATCGTGGTGGCGCAGCTGCCGGGGCGGCGCGCCCGCGACCCCTTTGAGCTGGGACTGGAGCGCCGCGTCGAAGGGGCGGCAGACGGCGTACACGTACCGCAGTCCGGTCATGAGGGCTCCTCTCTGGCGCGGCCGCGTCCGATGGCCGGCTCCGGCTCCCGCCGGTACCCGCCGTCGTCCAGCTCCGCGAGCCGGGCGCGCAACTCGGCGTTCTCACGGGAGAGTTCGTCGCGGCGGGCGTTGGACGACAGCGCCGGGTCGGTCTCCCACCAGTCGATCCCCATCTCCTTGGCCTTGTCGACGGAGGCGACGATCAGGCGCAGCTTGATGGTGAGCAGTTCGATGTCGAGCAGGTTGATGCGGATGTCACCCGCGATCACCAGGCCCTTGTCGAGGACACGCTCCAGGATGTCGGCCAGGTTGGCACTCCCGTTCTGCCCGTACGGCTCGGGGACTCGGCTCGGGAACGTCATCGTCGACTCCCGCCCACGGCGGCCCGCTCCTCGTCCTCATCCTCGTACGGTTCCTCCTCGATGTCCTCCTCGGCGTCTTCCTCGGCCTCGGGAACGTCCTCGTACGCCTCCTCCGGTACCTCGTCCGGGTCCTCCAGGTCGCCGTCCTCGTCCTCGTCGACGTACCCTTCGGCCTCGTCTTCGGCCTCGGTGTCGTCGTCGGCCTCGGTGTCGCCCGGCTCGTCGGAGTCGCGCGGCTCCTCGTCCGGCTCGGGCTCCTCCTCGTACTCGCCCTCGTACTCGTCCTCGGCCTCGTCGTCCTCCGGAGCCTCGCCGTCGGACGGCTCGTCCCGGTCCTCGTCCTCCCGCTCCTCCTCGGCGAGGGCGTCCTCGTGGCTGACGACGACCTCGCCGTCGCGGATCTCGCCGCGCCAGCCGTCCTCGGCCTCTCCCCGGAGGGTGATGAAGCGGGCGAAGTTCTTGAGGTCGAGCCGGGCCCGGCGGCCCTGGGCACGCCAGATGTTGCCGGTCTTCTCGAAGAGGCCCTTCGGGTAGTACTCGATGACCAGCAGGACCCGGGTGAGGCTGTCGGCGAGGGCGTGGAAGGTGACCGCGCCCTTCGTGGTGCCCTTGGCGCCCTCCGACGTCCAGGTGATCCGCTCGTCGGGCACCTGTTCGGTGGTGTGCGCCTTCCAGCTCCGGTTGGACCAGAACACCTTCATCTGCCAGTCGGAGTGGGTGTCGTCGGCCTGGCCGGCGCTCTTCACCCCCTTGGCGAAGGTGCTGAAGCTCTGGAACTGGGTCCACTGGTCGTACGCGGTCCGCACCGGCACCCCGACGTCGATGGACTCGATGATCACGGTCGGCTTGTTGCCCGAGCCGCCCTTGCGTTTGCCCTTGCCGCCGAGGTTCTTGAGCGCGCCGAGCACGTTGTCCTTGGCCCGGCCGGCGCCCACCTCCAGGGCGGTGCGCAGCGGCCCCTTGCCCTCGGCGAGCTTGCGGCCACCGTCGAGGGCCAGCTTGGCGAAGCCGGGGCTGTTGCCCTCGGCGATGTCGTTGAGCTTGCCGGTCGTCTCGCCGAGTTTGCGGCCGGCGCCGACGAGCAGCCGCTCGGCCTGCGCGGCCAGGTACTCCTTGGCCTCGGCCTTGAGGTGGTCGACGGCCTCGCTGTGGGCGACGTCGGAGAGCGGGTTGCTCTTCGTCGCGTCCTTCGCCCGGTCCGCGGCCCCGCCGGTCGCGCGGCCGGTCGCCGATCCGAGGGTCTCAGTCATCGCCGCCGCCTCCCCTCGTCGTCCGTGACCGCGTGGCCTTGCGCGCGGTCTTCTTCGCCGGGGCGGTCTTCTTCGCCGGAGCCGCCTTCTTCGCGGGGGCGGTCTTCTTGGCCGCCGCCTTCTTGCCCGGGGCGGGCTTCTTGGCCGGTGCCTTCTTCGCCGCCTGCCCGCGCGAGGAGCGCCTCGACCGCTCGTCGGACTCGCGGTCGGATCCCGAGTCGTCGGGCTCCCGTTCCGCAGGCTCCCGCTCCTCGCCCTCGTCGCGCCCCGGCACATCCGGCGTCACCCCGGAGAGCCGGTCGCGCACCTGGGAGGTACGCCCGTGCAGCCGGCCGGCGAGCCCCTCGATCTGCCGCTCCACCAGCGCACCGGTGGCCGCCTTGCCCGCACCGCGCAGGTCCTCGCGGAGCTGGTCCCCCAACTCCTTGAACTGCGGGTTGTTCTGCAACTGCTGGGACACCAGCTCCGCGAGCGCCCGTGGGTTGAGGTGCATCCGCTTGCCGGCCACCATCGTGCCGACCGCGAACGCGAGTTTCATCTTCTTGGTACGTCCGAGGACGTATCCGGCCCCTACGGCGAGGCCCAGTCCGATTCGATTCATTGTGTCGTCCCGTTGCCGGTTCCTGTGCCCCTCTGCGCGCTGATCTCCAGCCGGTCGAGGAGCTCGTCCTCCAGGCGGTCGAACTCCTCCTCATCGATCTCGCCCGCTTCGAGCCGCTGCTCGAGGCGGGCGAGTTCGGCGCGGACGGCCGCCGGGTCGTAGTACTGGCGCTCGGCCTCGGTGAGCACCTGTCTCACCGTCCAGAGGCTGCCGCGCACCGGTGCGAACGGCAGCAGCAGTACCTCGGTGATCAGTCCCATGCACTCGCCTCCTCGGCCGTCGCGCGCTGTCAGTGCGTCGTCTCCGCGGGTTCCGCGGATTCCGCGGGCTGCGCCGGCCCCGGTTCGACGAAGCTGTACGGCGGCAGCGGCCCGTTCACCCGCACCTCGATGTGCGGATGGCTCTTGCGGACCTCCTCCACGGCGTCGAGGAAGACCGCCGCCGAGTCCCGGCCCACGAGGAACGACAGATTGGCCAGCCAGCCGGTCGACTCGGGGCCCGCGCTGACGGCCTCGGCGGCCGGCTCCAGCGCCTGCCGCAACTCCGCCGCGTCGTCGGCCTCCCTGGCCTGCACGGCGGCGACGACCATCTCGCCGAGCCGCAGCCGGTCCTCGTAAGTACCGCCGCCCGCCTGCCGGTTGGCCTCGGTCATGGCGCGCAGCTCGGGGTTCTCCCCCATCACGCGGTGCAGCACGGCCTCTTCGTCGTGGCTGGCCTTCACGTTGTACTCGACCTTGCCGTCGAGGGCGCCGAGCCGTTCCCGGTAGTGCTCCGCGCGTTCGGCGAGCACCCCGGTGACGGACGCGTCGTCCGGGGCGACACTGCCGAACCGCATGGGCAGCAGGGGGCCGCCCGCGCCCGCCTCGCTCAGGACGTTCTGGTGGGCGAGCAGATCCTTGCGCTTGGGGCGCAGCCCCTCGGGGGCCTCGCTGACGATCGCCGCCAGCTCGCCCTCCTTCAGGATGCGCACCGGGCGCGCGGGATCTCCCACTCCGCCCATGCCCTCCGGGAGGCCGGGGTGCGAGCTCGCGGTGATGCCGTAGACGTACGTGCTCACTCCTGTTCCTCCCTCTTGCGCGAGCTCGTGGTCTTGCGGGCCCGCGGCCGCGACTCGGACTGCCCCTCCTCGCGGGCCTGCTTGAACGCGTCGGAGATCGTCTCGGCGGCGCCGGACAGCGCCCCCTTGGACTTGCCGCGAGCGCCGGACTCGGTGATCTCACCGACGAGGTCCGGCAGGCCGGGGTTCTTGCGCGGCCCGGCCTCCAGGTCGAGCCGGTTGCACGCCTCGGCGAAGCGCAGATAGGTGTCGACGCTGGCCACCACGACCCGGACGTCGATCTTCAGAATCTCGATGCCGACCAGGGAGACCCTCACGAAGGCGTCGATCACGAGCCCCCTGTCGAGAATGAGTTCCAGGACGTCGTACAGGCCGCTGCTGCCGCCTCCGCCGCCGGACTGCTGTGCCGGGACTACGGTCATGCCGGCCGATCCTCCTTGTCTGTGGGTGCTCGAGGCCTGTGGATGCTTGAGGCCTGTGGGTGCTGGGTGCTTGAGCGGGACGGCGGTCTAGCGGCCGCCGGGGCGATGCGGGTCCGCCCGCCCGCGTTCGTAACGGCGGACACGCCGATAGCCGGTGAGCTCGCCCTGCGGGTCGAGTTCCACCCGGTAGCTCGCGAGCAGGCTCATCGTGTCGGGGACCCTGGCGATCTCCAGGACCTCGACCTCCAGCGTCCAGCCGTCCTCGGACTGTTCGAACGACGACACGGACTCGGGCGCCATGCCGGTCAGCTCCGCGAGCTGGGTCCGCGCATGACGCAGCACCTGCATGGGGCTGGGGCGCTCGTCCGCCGATTCCCGCACCTCTTCGGTTTCGTCCGATTCACGCTCTGTGCGCGAATTATGTGTTTTTGATGTGTTTGATGTGTTCGACATGGCCACCTCGAACACCGAGTGGCCACACGTCCGTTGGCCAAACCTTTTCGGGTCAGCCGCGCAACCTGGCCAGCCGCCGCCGTGCCGGAGCGAGCGCGCGTCCCCGCCTCATCGCTCCGGCCCAGGGATCGGTACGGGCCTGGTCGACGGCGTCCGCCAGGGTCCATCGGCGGGCGTCGACGGCCGGGTCGTCGAGCTGTTCCCAGGTCAGGGGGGTGGCCACGGGCGCGCCGGGGCGGGCGCGCACGGTGTAGGGGGCGACGGCGGTCTGGGCGTAGGCGTTGCGCTGGATGTCGAGGTAGAGCCGGTCGCCCCGGTCCTTCTTGCGGGGTTCGACGGTGAGCCGCTCGGGATGGGCGCGGACGAGCTCCCCGGCGAACTCCCGGGCGAAGTCACGCACCACGTCGAAGTCGTCGTGGCCGTTCAGCGGTACGACGACGTGGACGCCCCGGGAGCCGGTGGTCATCGGTACGGAGGGCAGGTTCAGCGCGTCGAGCAGGTCCCGTACGTCCCGGGCGGCCTCCCGGACCTGGGCGAAGTCGTCCACCGACGGGTCGAGGTCGACGACGAGCCGGTCGGGGCGGTCGACGTCCCCGGTCCGGGAGAGCCAGCGGTGCAGGGTGAGGCAGGCCTGGTCGGCCAGGTAGACGAGGGTGGCCGCGTCGTCGCAGACCGGGTGGACGACCGTGCCGCCCTCCTTGGGCACCTCGACGCGCTCGATCCAGTCCGGATAGTGCCCCGGGGTGTTCTTCTGCATGAACATGGGCCCGTCGAGCCCGTCGGGGTGCCGTTCCAGCATCAGCGGGCGCCCCCGCAGATGGGGCAGCATGAAGGGGGCCACGGCACGGTGGTAGGCGACGAGATCACGCTTGGTGTACTCCTTGCCGCCGGCGCCGGCGGCGGCGGCGGCGGCGGGGAACAGCACCTTGTCCGGCCGGTGGATCTCGACGGTACGGCGGCCGACCCGCATCGTGTGGCTGTCCCCCATCGCCTGCTCCTCTCAGGGCGTGATCGCGTGCTCCACCAGCAGCCGTCCGGCCACCGCGATGGCCTCCGCGTCGATGCCCGCCTCGCGCAGCTGCTCCTCGGGTGCGGCCGAGCCCGGCATCGTACGGACGGCCAGGCGCACCAGGCGGGGCACCGGGCGGCCGTCGAGGAAGGCGTCGAGGACCGCGTCGCCGAGGCCGCCCTCCTCGTGGTGGTCCTCGACGGTGAGGACGCAGCCCGTGCGTTCGGCGGCCTCGCGCAGGGTGCGGCGGTCGACGGGCTTGACGGAGTAGAGGTCGATCACCCGGACCTGGATGCCCTCGCGGTCCAGCGCGTCGGCGGCCTTGAGGGCCTCGTGGACGGTGACCCCGGCCGCGACGACCGTCAGCCGGTCGGTGTCCGAGGCGCGCAGCACCTTGCTGCCGCCGACCGGGAACTCCTCGGTCGGGCTGTAGAGGACGGGCGAGGCGCCCCTGGAGGTGCGGAGGTAGCGCACGCCGTCGAGGCCGGCCATGGTGCCGACGAGTTTGGCGGTCTGGTTGGCGTCGCACGGGTACAGCACGGTGGAGCCGTGCACCGAGCGCATCATCGCCAGGTCCTCCAGACCCATCTGCGAGGGCCCGTCCTGGCCGATGGCGACGCCGGCGTGGGAGCCGACGAGGTTGATGCCTGACCCGCTGACCGACGCCATGCGGATGAAGTCGTGGGCGCGGGTGAGGAACGCCGCGAACGTGGCGGCGTACGGCACCCAGCCGCGTGCCGCGAGGCCCACCGAGGCGGCCACGAGCTGCTGTTCGGCGATGTAGCACTCGAAGTAGCGGTCGGGGTGTTCCTTGGCGAAGACCTCGGAGCGGGTGGAGTCGCCGACCTCACCGTCCAGGGCGACGACGTCCCCGCGGGCGGAGCCGAGCGCGGCGAGGGCCTGCCCGTAGGCGTCCCGGGTGGCGACCTCGTCACCGATCTCGTAGCGCGGCAGTTCGAGGTGCCCGGTGCGTACGGCGTGCAGCATCCGGGCGGCGGGCGGCGGGGTGACCTCGACGCGGAGGTCGCGCACCCCGCCGAGTTCCGCGATCGCCTCGTCGGCGTCCTTGAGCGGCTTGCCGTGCAGGCCCTCCCGGTCCTGGACGGCCTCGACGCCCTTGCCCTTGAGGGTGCGGGCCAGGATCACGGTGGGCTGGCCCTTGGTGGAGACGGCCTCGCCGTAGGCGCGGTCGACGGCGTCCACGTCGTGTCCGTCGATCTCGACGGTGTGCCAGCCGAAGGCCGCGAAGCGACGGGCGTAGGCGTCCAGGTCGTGCCCGTGCCGGGTGGGCCCGCGCTGTCCGAGCCGGTTGACGTCGACGATCGCCGTCAGATTGTCGAGATGCTCGTACGCGGCGTGCTCGGCGGCCTCCCACACCGAGCCCTCGGCGAGCTCGCTGTCGCCGCACAGCACCCACACCCGGTAGCCGGTGCGGTCCAGCCGCTTCCCGGCCAGCGCGATGCCGACGCCGACGGGCAGTCCCTGGCCGAGCGACCCGGTGGCCGTCTCCACCCACGGCAGCCGCCGTGGCGTGGGGTGTCCCTCCAGCCGGCTGCCCAGCTTGCGGAAGGTCATCAGCTCGGTCTCGCTGATCGCGCCCGCCGCCTTGTACGCGGAGTACAGCAGGGGCGAGGCGTGTCCCTTGGACAGCACGAAGCGGTCGTTGGCGGGGTGCTGGGGGCGTTCGAAGTCGTACCGCAGATGCTTCGCGAGCAGCACCGCCATCAGCTCGGCGGCCGACATGGACGACGTCGGGTGCCCGGAGCCCGCGGCATCCGAAGCGCGCACGCTGTCCACCCGCAACTGCTGTGCCAGCTCGGTCAGTTGACGGCTGTTCATGACTCTCCTTTCGAACCCTCGGCGGGCTTCGACGGGGTTTCGGACGCTCGGCCGCGCTCCTGACCCGGTGACGTGGCCGGGGACGCGTCGGCACCCGTCCTCGCCTTCCGGGGCGCGCCGGGCACCTTGGCCAGCTCCGGTGACGCCGTGTCCAGGGGGACCGACCAGGACCGTACGAGGCCCAACTGGACTCCCTGACGGGGCAGTACGGCGTCGAGGAGCCAGTCGGCGGCGACCCGGACGCGGTTGCCGGGCATGGCGGCGAGGTGGTAGCCGCGGGCGACGGCTCCGGCGAGGGGCCCGGACAGCGGTACGCCGAGCGGGTTGGCGGCGGCCTTGACCCCGCCGAGGTCCACGACGAAGCCGAGGTCGCTGTGGCGGTAGGGCTCGGGCTCGCCCCGGCCGAGGGAGGCGGCGACGTTGTACGCGGCCACCTTGCCCTGCCGCCAGGCGTGTTGGGCGGTCATCGGGGTGTACTGGCCGGGCTTGGTCAGGTCGGGTACGGCGGCCGCGTCGCCGCAGGCGAACACGTCCGGCCGGCCCGGCACCTGCAGCGTGGGCTCGACGAGCAGCCGGCCGCGTTCCATCGGCAGCCCCAGCGACTCGGCGAGCGGATCGGGCCGTACGCCCACGCACCACACGAGTGTGCGGGTGTCGACGAACTCCCCGTCGGTCAGCAGCACTCCGTTCGGTGTGGCCTCCTTCACGGAGGTCCCCATCCGCACGTCGACGCCCCGCTGCCGCAGCACCTTGTCGGCGGTCCGCGACAGCTTCTCGTCCATCTCGGGCAGCACCCGTTCCGCGATGTCGAGCAGCATCCAGCGCGGTCGCATGCCCTCCCGCAGCGGCTGCTTGCGCACCAGCGCGTCGGTGAACATCTGGCCGTGGGCGGCGACCTCGGTCCCGGTGTAACCGGCGCCGACCACCACGAAGGTGCAGCGCGCGTCGCAGCTCTTGGGGTCCTCGCTCCCGGCGGCCAGCTCCACCTGCCGGGTCACGTGGTCCCTGAGGTACAGCGCCTCGGGCAGCCCCCGGAAGCCGTGGGCGTGCTCGGCGACGCCGGGGATGGGCAGCAGCTTGTTGACGCTGCCGGCCGCGAGCACCAGCCGGTCGTAGGTGAGGGTGCCGACGCCGCCCTCGGGATCCGAGTAGCGCACGGTGCGCGCGTCGAGGTCGATGTCGTCGGCCTCGCCCAGCACCAGCCGCACATGGGGCAGGGTGCCGGTGAGGGAGACGGTGACCCGGCGTGGTTCCAGGATGCCGGCGGCCACCTGGGGCAGCAGCGGGAGGTACAGAAAGTAGTCGGTCGGGTTCAGCAGGGTGATGTCGGCCTTGTTCCGGGCCAGCCGCGCGAGGGTGCGGGCAGTCCGGTAGCCGGCGAAACCGGCACCGACGATCACGATGCGGGGTCGACTCACGGTTCGCCTCCGGCGGGTCGCGTGCGTACGAACCTTCCGCGTCCCCCTGGTCAACGGCCCCAAACCGGCGCTCCGCACGATCGGGCGCGGGTTTCCGCCGTGACCCACGGGTACTCGGACCCGGAACCGGTCCGCCCCGGGCGCACCTGTCGCGGAGGTACCCCCCATGCCCGAGTACGGATACTTCCTGGCGACCGAGGAGTTCACTCCCGCCGAGCTGATCGAGCAGACGGTGGGGGTCCCCCCGGCTCGAGCGAAGTCGAGAGTTGGGGGAGGCGGAACAGGCCGGATTCGACTGTCTGTGGATCTCGGACCACTTCCACCCGTGGAACGACGCCCAGGGCCAGAGCCCCTTCGTGTGGTCGGTGATCGGCGCGCTCTCCGAGGCCGTGTCGCTGCCGATCGAGACGGCGGTGACCTGCCCGACCGTCCGGATCCACCCGGCCGTCGTCGCCCAGGCCGCGGCGACGAGTTCGGTGCTGACCGGCGGTCGTTTCCGGCTCGGCATCGGCTCGGGCGAGGCGCTCAACGAACATGTCCTCGGCACCCTCCCCCACTGCCTGAAGGGCGTGGGAGGGACCCCCAGCCCCCGGCGGACGTCCGTCTGGAGATGCTGGAGGATTCGGTCCAGGTGATGCGTCGCCTGTTCACCGGCGAGGAGGTCACCCATCGCGGCACCCACTACACGGTGGAGAACGCCCGCCTCTACACGCTCCCCGAGGCGCCCGTCCCCATCGACATCTCCGGTTTCGGCCCCAAGGCCACCGCCCTCGCCGCCCGCGTCGCCGACGGCTTCATCACCATGAGCCCCGACGAGGAGCTGGTGACCCAGTACCGCAAGGGCGGCGGGGGCGCGAACCCCGTCAGCGGCGGCACGAAGGTGTGCTGGGGCCCCGACCGGGACGCCGCCGTCCGGCTCGTGCGCCATCTGTGGTCGAACCAGCTGCTGCCCGGCGAGATGGGGCAGATCCTGCCCACGCCCAGCCACTTCGAGCAGCTGGAACCGCTGGTCACCGAGCAGATGGTCGGCGAGAACACGGTGTGCGGCGGCGACGTCGACGAGCACGTCGCCGAGCTGACCGCCTTCGCGGACGCGGGCTTCGACCGCGTCTACGTCAGCCAGATCGGCCCCGACCAGCGCGGCTTCTTCGACTTCTACCGCACGAAGGTGCTGCCGCGGCTCCGGCGCTGATCCGCACCGCCGACTGCACCGGCGGCGGCACCACCCGCCCCGAGCCCCGCCGCACCGGGCCCTGCCGGCAGGCCCACCACGCGGCCGCCGTCCGAGCCCGCACCGGCGTGGCCAGCGCAACCGTCGGCAAGATCACCAACCTGAAGCAGGCGGCCCGCCTGCTCTCCACCGGTACCTGCGACCTCGTCCTGAGGGACCGCCACGGCTTCACGGCCGGCCCGTGACGGAGCCGGCGGTGACGACGGCTGCGGCCATGAGCCACCCGCGGTATCAGCCGGTGAACTCGGTGACGGCAGGGCGGATCACGCGTGAGGTTCTCCTTGCGCCGGGCTGCGAACGAGATCCGTGATCCTCGCCGGCGACGACCGACCGACCCGGGTGCGAGGGCGGGGCGGTACACACGCACCTCCGGCCCATCTGGATCGTGGTCCCCGTCGCGCTGTCCCGCGCCGAAACCGCTCAGGAATCCCCGGCGCGGGTGACCAGGGAACGTGTGGCGGTGACCCTGAGAAAGTCGAGTTGTTCCGCGGAGGGCGTTCCGGCGGCCGCGGTATAGGCGACGATCCTGAGGTCCGATCCGGGCACGGTGAGGATGTCGCAGTCGAGGGTGATGTCTCCGACGACGGGATGGGTGACGGTCTTGCGGTCATGGCCGAGTGTGCCCGCGGCGCCCTGCGACCAGAGTTGCGCGAAGCGAGGGCTGTGGGTGGTGCATTCCTGGATGAGTCGGCGCAGGCGGGGGTCGTCCGGGAACGTGCCCTGTGTGGTCCGCAGGTCGGCGACGAGGGAGGCTTCCAGGGCTTCCCGGCCACGTTCGGACCGAGGCTGACGGCCCGAATCGAGCTCGGGCAGGAACGTCTCGCGTACCAGGTTGCGCTGGTCCGCGGGGGGCTGCGAAGGCTCTCCGAACAGTGCGGCCCACAGCCCGGTGCACGTGATCAGGGTCCAGTCCGCGGCGAAGACGCCCAGCGCCTGGTCGGTGAGGGCGGCGAGCAGGCGTTGCACGCTGGGCGGGATGTGGGTGGAGATGCGCCCGGATCCCGGCAGCGGAAGGTGTGCGAGGCGGTAGAGGTGATCCCGTTCGGACACCTCCAGGTGCAATGCGCGGGCCAGTGCCACGGCGACCTGTTCGGAGGGGCGGCTGGCGCGTCCCTGTTCCAGGCGGACGAGGTAGTCCACGGAGACTCCGGCAAGTGCGGCGAGCTCTTCGCGGCGCAGGCCCGCGGCACGGCGCCTGCCTGCGGCCGGCAGACCCACGTCGGCAGGCGCGAGCCGGTCGCGCCAACGACGCAGAGCTGTGCCCAGTTGGTTCTGTTCCTCGGTCACCGTTCCAGTATCGGCGCCCGGCCCGAAACGAGAGTGGTACTGCCCTTCCTACCGTTGTCCGTTGCACTGGTTGCGGCCCTCACGCCGGTCGACAGTGGTCGAAGCAGGCAATGCCGCTCGTGATCTTTTGGGCACGAGCGAGCGGTTGCACGCAGTCCGCCACGAGAGGCTGAGGTCAATGCCTGAGAACACGCTCGCCCGGAACCTGATCGGCGGATGCCCGGTCCAGACCTTCGAGATCTTCGAGGACGAGGCCGACGCGATCCAGCGGGCGAACGCCACCGACTTCGGCCTGGCCGCCGCGCTGTACACGCACGACGAATTCCGGGCCCGCCGGGTCGGACGCGAGCTTCGGTTCGGTGGGATGTGGATCAACACCTGGGGCTCGATGTCCGAGCACTTCGAGCAGGGCGGTTTCAAGCAGAGCGGCATCGGTGTGCTGTGTGGTCCCGCGGCCATCGGCGAGTTCCAGAACATCAAGACCTACGCCACCGCCGTGCCGCGACAGCGCTGAGGACCGCGGCCTGCGAGGCCGCCCACACCCCGTCTCGACGCACCGGTCGGAACCGCGGAGTTCCGCTGACGGCCTGACCGGCACAAGTCACCGTTCGTACCACTTTTTCAGGAGCGCATCATGTCCAAGAAATCATCGCAAAATCAGGAACTCGTCGTCGTGACCGGGGCGTCGAGCGGGATGGGCGCGGCCACCGCGAGGGAAATGGCCCGGCGCGGTTTCCACGTCCTCGCCGGCGTGCGCCGCGACAGCGACGGCGAGGCCCTCCTCGCAGCCGGCGTCGAGCCGGTGATCCTCGACATCACCAACCAGGAGCACATCGCGGCGCTGGTGGCACGTATCGACGGCGACCCACACCATCGCGCCGTACGGGCACTGATCAACAACGCCGGACTGCCCTGTGCGGGACCGGTCGAGGTGGTGCCGCTCGACGAATGGCGGCGCGTGTTCGAGGTGAATGTCTTCGGGGCCGTCGCACTCACCCAGGCTCTGCTTCCCGCCCTGGTGCGCAGCAAGGGCCGCGTCGTCAACATCAGCTCGATGAACGGCAAGGTGTCCATGGCCGGCTACGGCGTGTACGCCAGCAGCAAGCACGCGGTGGAGGCGCTGAGCGACGCCCTGCGCAACGAACTGGCCCCGTACGGCGTGCAGGTGGTGATCGTGGAGCCGGGCGGCGTCAAGACCGAAATGGCCCGCGTCGGACTTTCGGGCCTGAGCGACCTCGCCTCCCGGGTGCCCCCGGAGCGGAACGATCGCTACGGCGCCTTGATGCAGGCGATTCCCTCCCACGTCGCCGCGTTCACCGAGGCCGGCGCGACCTCCGACACCGCCGCTCAGAAGATCGCCAAGGCCGCGACCGACCGCAAGCCCCGCACTCGCTACACCATCGGCGCGACGACCACTTTCCTCATCCGTGCCTCCAGCCTCCTTCCCGACCGCGTGTTCGACCGGATGACAATGTCCGATCTGCGCAAGCACTACCCGGGCAAGGCCACGTCCGGCCGGACCACCGCGGGACGTCACGCGTAGCTGGTCGGAGCGGGCCTGCGCAGGGGCCCGCCCTTCTCCAAGATCCAGTGTCTCGTGTGTCCAAGATCAGGGGTCAGGGCCCTTCCTGCTCCTTCCCTGCTCTTTCCTCCGCTCACCGCTACCGGTGACGCGGGTCCTCGGGGTCGATGCCGGCCGGGGGCGGCGCACCGGTCGCGCCGCCGGGTGCGACGGGCGGCACCGGCGGGTATCCGGCCGGCCCCGTACCGCCCGGGGGCATCCCCGGCGCCGTACCGCCGACCACCCGGTCACGGCCCGCGGCGATCTCGCCCTCGTGCTCGGCCGTCGGCCGGGGCGCCGAGGGACGCGCCGCGCTCCTCAGCACATACGCCGCCGCACCGAGCACCACGGCCGTGATCAGCGCGGCGGCCCAGTCCGGCAGGCCCAGCGACAGGGCCAGCCCGAGGGCCAGCGCGAGGGCGGCACCCGCGTACAGGGCGAGCGCCCCGGACGCGGCGTACAGCGCGGCCTTGCGGCGCTGCTTGCGGGTCTGCTGCCGCAGCTCGTCGCGGATGGTCTCGCGGGCCACCAGCGCCAGCTCGTCGACCAGGTGCTTGTCCAGATGTTCGAGATGATTCAAGCGGTCCATTGCGCCCGGGTACCCGGGCCCGTGTCCGCGTAACGCGGCATGCGCCGGGGGCGGATCCCCAACTAGGCTTCGCACCATGGAGATTCTCGGCACCACGCTCCGCATCTGCGTCGACGACCTGGAAGCAGCGGTCCCGTTCTACGAGAGACTCTCGGGCGGACCGGCGATGCGCTTCGAACGCGGTGGCGTCCAGGTCGCCGCCGTCGGCTGCTTCCTGCTGATGAGCGGCCCGGAGTCGGAACTGGAGGTCCTGCGCAAGGTCGCCGCGACCATCGCCGTCGAGGACGTCGACGAGGCGAACCGGGTCCTCACCGCCTCCGGCGCCCAGGTGCTGGCCGGCCCCGTCCCGACCCCCGTCGGCCGCAATCTGATCGCGGTCCACCCCGACGGCTCGGTCTACGAGTACGCGGACCGTCGGACGGCCGGGTGAGCGTCAGGCGGCGAACGCGGCCACCACGAGGTCCGTGAGCAGCGCGCCCGCCGTGCCGTCGGGGTCCAGATCCGGGTCGTAGATGGTGACGTTGAGGCCCACGCAGTGCGGTGAGCGGACCAACGGGCGCAGCAGCGCGGTCAGTTCGTCGGGGAGGAGCCCGTCGGGGTCGGGGCTGTCGACGGCCGGCATGACGGACGGGTCGAGGACGTCGGCGTCCAGGTGGACCCAGAAGCCGTCCAGTTCGGGCGACTCGAAGCTCAGCGCGGTGACCCGGGCGAGATCGTCCGCGCCCCAGGTTCGCAGCTCGCCGACGGTCACGACGGGGATCTTCAGGGCAGCCAGCTCGGTGCGGTCGTCCTCGAACGCGTCCCGGATGCCGAAGAGCCGTACGTCCTCGTCGCGCAGATAGGGACCGAGCCCTTCCAGATCGGTCAGGTCCGGCTGGCCGCGCCCCGTGGCGAGCGCCAGTTCCTCGCCGCCGGCCGCCCCGACCCGGTCGGAGTTCCCCGGGTGCCGGAAGTCGGCGGAGGCGTCGACGGCGACCAGCCCGTACCGCCCGATCCGCCGCAGCGCGAGCGCGGCGCCGAGCTGGATCGAACAGTCCCCGCCGAGGACGACGGGCAGCTCACCGGCCCGGACGTGCCGCTCGATCCGGTCGGCCAACCTGCACGTGTACGAGGCGATCGCCCCGGCGTTGAAGACGCCGTCGCCCTCCTGCCAGTCGCCCCGGTCGTAGCGCGGCGGCACGACCACCCCGCCCTCCAGCGCGCCGAGCCGCCGCACGATGCCCTGTTCCCGCAGCGCTCCGGCGAGTTTGTAGCAGCCGGGCACGGTTCCCGGGGCGGGCGGCCGCAGGCCGAGGTTGGAGGGGGCGTCCACGACGACGATGTTCCGCATGGCTCCCATCCTGCGCGACGGAGCCACCCACCGGGACGGGAACGGATCATTCCGGGAGACGGCCTCCGGAACGATCGGAAGGACCACCCGCGGATGGGTCCGCGAGCCTGCCCCCGCCCGGGACCGGACGCTTCATCTCGGCGGTGAGCGCCCATCTCTGGTGGTCCCGCCATGCGCCGTCGATGAACAGGAAGTCGGGCGAGAACCCCTCCAGCCGGAATCCGCACCGCCGGGCGAGCGCGATGGAGGCGGCGTTCCGGGGCTGCACGTTGATCTCCAGCCGGTGCAGCCCCATGAAGGTGAACGCGTACTCCACGACCAGGGCGAGCCCCTCCCCCATCAGGCCCCGCCCGGCGGCGTGGGCGAAGGCCCCGTAGCCGAGGGCGCCGCTCTGGAAGCCGCCCTCCACGATGTTGTTGATGTTGATGAAGCCGGCGATGTCCCCGCCGTCCCTCTCGCACACCAGGAACCCGGCCTTGGTCGGATCCTCGATCAGCCGTCCCGCGTACGCGCGGTACGCGGCCTGGGTGGCCGGTGGGAACAGCCACGGCCGGTGCAGCTCCCCGCTCTCCCGCACCCGCTGGACGAACTCGGGACCGTCCTCGGGTGTGAAGCGCCGGATCGCGACGCGGGGGCCTTCGATGAGATGACGAATGTTCTCGGACACCCCGCCACGGTACGTCGGGGCGGGGTCACCTGCGGCGTCTCATGAAGTACGCCCCGCACACCGCTCCGACCAGGCCCGTCCCGAGGAGCGCCAGCCACAGCGGCATGGTGACCTCGGAGACCAGCAGCTGGATCTCGGTGCTCTGGGTGTTCTGGAAGACGAAGACGAGCGCGAGGACGGCGAGCACGCCCACGACGACCCTGCCGGGGGTCAGCGTCTCGCTCCACCGCTTGCGCCCGTGCGTCCCGGCTCGTTCCGATGTCTTCGGGCTCATACCTCCAGAATGACGCGAGCACCCGCGACCCGCCTGGTGGGAGGCGCGGGGCAGTCGAGCCTCGGGCAGTCGGCCGGAGGCGGCGCGGGGCGTCAGATCAGGGCCGGCTCGTCCAGCGTCAGCGTCCCCGCCTCCGCGTCCAGCTCCGCCGTCACCCCGAAGGGGATCGTCAGCGCCCCCTCCCCGTGTCCGAAACCGAACTCCTCCACCACCGGCACCCCGGCCCCGCCGACCCGGTCGACGAGCAGTGCCCGCACCTTCTCGTACGGCTCGCACTCCGCCCAGGAGCCGAGGACGATGCCGGCGACCCCGTCGAGCCAGCCCGCGCGCAGGAGCTGGGTGAGATAGCGGTCGAGTCGGTAGGTCTCCTCGCCGACGTCCTCCAGGCAGAGCAGGGCGCCCCGGGCCGACGGCCGGGCGTGGGGACTGCCCAGCTCGGCGGCGAGCAGACAGAGGCAACCGCCGAGGAGCACGCCCCGCGCGCGGCCCGGTACGAGGGCGGCGCTGCCTTCGGCGGCCCGGATCGTGCGGACCGTCTCGGGGGAGAACAGGGTGGCGCGCAGATGTTCCTGGGCCCGGGTGTTCTTCAGGAAGTCGACCCCCGCGGCCATGGGGCCGTGCAGGGTGACCAGGCCGGCCCGGGTGGCGAAAGCCTCGTGCAGGGCGGTGATGTCACTGAACCCGACGAGTGTCTTGGGGCCCGCGGCCCGGATCGCGTCCCAGTCGAGCAGGTCGACCATCCGCTGGACGCCGTAGCCGCCGCGGGCGCACAGCACGGCGGAGACGGAGGGGTCGCACCAGGCGCTCTGGAAGTCGGCGGCCCGGTCGGCGTCCGTGCCCGCGAGGTAGGGGAACTCGGGGTGCCGGTCCAGGGTGTGGGGTGCGACGACGGGGTCGAGGTCCCAGCCGCGCAGCAGGTCCAGCCCGGCGCTGAGCCGTTCCTCGACGACCGGTCCGCTGGGCGCGACGACGGCCACCCGGGCGCCGGGGACGAGCCGAGCGGGTCTGGTCAGCGGTGTCACTGGTATCACGGGTGTCACTGGTGTCACTTGGCGAGCTCCAGAGTAGGGATACCCGGAGGATTCAACCCGAAGACCCGCGCGTACAGCGACAGCTCCGCCTCCAGGGCCCGCACCATCGTCTCCGCACGCCGGAAGCCGTGCCCCTCCCCCTCGAAGGCGAGGTAGGCGTGCGGCACCCGACGCCCGTCCAGCCGGGCGAGGAACCGCTCGCACTGCGCGGGCGGGCAGATCACGTCGTCGAGGCCCTGCAGCAGCAGGAACGGCGCCTTGATCCGGTCGGCGTGCTCGGTGGGCGACCGCTCCGCGTACCGCATCGGCTCCTCGGCCAGGGGGCCCACAAGAGTCTCCAGGTACTGGGATTCGAAGTCGTGCGTCTCCCCCGATCCCCAGTTCGCGAGGTCGAGGATGGGGTACAGGATGGTTCCGCAGGCGTATACATCGGTCGCCGTCAGGGACACCGCGGCGGTCCAGCCGCCCGCGCTGCCGCCTCTGATCGCCAGCCTGGTCCGGTCGGCGGTGCCCTCGTCGGCGAGGGCGAGCGCGACGGCCGCGCAGTCCTCGACGTCGACGACCCCCCACTGCTCACGCAGCCGGTTGCGGTACTCCCGTCCGTATCCGGTGGACCCGCCGTAGTTGACCTCGGCGACGCCGATGCCGCGTGAGGTGAAGTAGGCGATCGCGAGGTCCAGGACCAGCGGCGCGCGGCTGGTGGGCCCGCCGTGGGCCCAGACGACGTAGGGCGGCAGCTCGGTGCTGAAGGCGACGGCACCGGGGTTGTGGGGCGGGTAGACGTGGGCGTGGATCTCGCGTCCGGCGGGGCCGAGGAAGCTGCGGATCTGGGGTTCGGGGTAGTAGGAGGGGTCGACCGGGTCGTCGTGCGCGGCTCCGACCACCCGGGCGTCGCCGGTGGCGGCGTCCAGTTCGACCACCTCGTAGGCGCTGCGGGGGCTGGCGCCGATGCCGAGGACCCGGCCGCCGCGCACGGCGAGCGAGGGGGCGAACTCGGTCCATGGCCCGGCCGCGTCCACGACCTGGCCGGTCTCCAGGTCGAGGACGCCGAGCGCGGTGGCGCCCCGCCCGTGGATCACGGCGACCAGCCCGCCCTCCAGCAACGCGAACCAGCGCCAGCCGACCTTCCACAGCGGGCCGCCGAACTCCTCCTCCCGGGCGCACAGGGCCGTACGGTCGCCGCCGTCGGGGTCGAGGCGGTAGAGGTTCCAGTAGCCGGTGGTGTCGCTGGAGTACACGAGGGTGCCGTCGGCGGCCCAGTCGACCTGGGCGACGGACTCCTCCGGGCCGCCCGCGACGGTCCGGGGCGTGCCGAGCAGGCCGTCCTCGGTCACCTCGGCGACCAGCAGCGACGTGCCGTCCCAGGGCATCCGGGGGTGGTCCCAGGCGAGCCAGGCGGCACGGCGGCCGTCGGGCGAGAGCCGGGGGCAGGTGACGAACCGCCGGCTGTCGTCGGTGAGTTCCCGTACGGCCCCCCGGTCCTCGGCCGCCGAGCCGTCCAGCGGTACGGCGGCGACGACCCGCCGTACGTCGGTGGGCCCCTCGCCGGTGAACTCCTCCAGGACGCACCACACCTCGTCCCGCTCCGGGTGCGGTCTCGGGTCCACCCAGCGCAGGCCGCCGCCGACCGGCGACACCGGGGTGAGGGGGCGGGGCTCGCCGCCCGGTTCGAACCCGTAGAGGCGCTGGTCGGCGAAGTTCACGAAGACCACGAGGTGGCCGTCGTCCCGCGGGACCGCGGTCCAGGGCTGTCCGCCGTACTCCATGACGCGGCTGCGCACGTTCCACGGGGACGGCAGGACCGACTCCTCCGTGCCGTCGGCCGTGCGCCGCACCAGGGTGCGGCGGCCGCCCTCGGTGGGCCGTGGCTCGGTCCACCATGCCTCGTCACCGACGAAGCCCACGAACTCGGGATGCCCGTCGTGCGCGGCGGCGAGCGCCGCGTCGATCGGCGAAGGCCACGCACCGTACGCCAGGGTCTGCACCTTGTCCCCCATGTCCCTTCGTCCCCCGAGTCTCATCGGTCAGGCCGTCCGCAGGAAGCGGTCGAGCACACGGACGCCGAAGTGGAGCGCCTCCACGGGGACGCGCTCGTCGACGCCGTGGAAGAGCGCCGCGTAGTCGAAGCCCTCGGGGAGCTTCAGCGGCGAGAAGCCGTAGCCGGTGATACCGAGCCGCGAGAACTGCTTGGCGTCCGTGCCGCCCGGCATGCAGTACGGCACCACGTGCCCCTCGGGCGCGAACTCCTCGACGGCGGCCCGCATCCGCGCGTACGTCGGGGAGTCCACCGGCGCCTGGAGCGCCACCTCCCGGTGTTCGTACTCCCACTCCACGTCCGGCCCGGTGAGCAGGTCGAGGGTCTCCCGGAACTCGTCCTCGCCGCCGGGCAGATACCGTCCGTCCACGCGCGCGGCGGCCTCCCCCGGGATCACGTTGATCTTGTAACCGGCGTCCAGCATGGTCGGGTTGGCGCTGTTGCGGACGGTCGCCTCGACCAGGGCGGCGGCCGGGCCGAGCTTGTCGAGCAGGCGGTCGACGCCGCCCGGGCCGTCGAGGTCGGCCTCGACGCCGTACAGCGCGGCGAGTTCGGTGAGGGCGGCGCGGACGGTCGGGGTGAGCCGCAGGGGCCACTCGTGCGCGCCGATCCGGGCGACGGCCGCCGCCAGCCGGGTCACGGCGTTGGCCCGGTTCACCTTGGAGCCGTGGCCGGCCCGGCCGCGCGCGGTGAGCTTGAGCCAGCCGGTGCCGCGCTCCCCCGCCGCGATCGGATAGATCTGCCGGCCGCCGCCGTCGTGGAAGGTGAAGGCCCCCGACTCGCTGATGCCCTCGGTGCAGCCCTCGAAGAGAGCGGCGTGCCGGTCGGCGAGGAACCCGGAGCCGTCCTCGGCGCTCGCCTCCTCGTCGGCGGTGAACGCGATCACGAGGTCCCGGCGGGGGCGCACGCCGGTGCGCGCCCACTGGCGTACGACGGCGAGGATCATCGCGTCCATGTTCTTCATGTCGACCGCGCCCCGCCCCCAGACCACACCGTCGCGGATCTCCCCGGAGAACGGGTGCACGGTCCAGTCGGCGGCCTGGGCGGGCACGACGTCCAGATGACCGTGGACGAGCAGGGCGTCCGCCGACGGGTCGGTGCCCTCGATCCGCGCCACCACGTTGGTCCGGCCCTCGGTGCGCTCCAGCAGCGTGGGCTCCAGGCCCGCTTCGGCCAGCAGCGCGGCGGCGTACTCGGCGGCCGGTCGCTCCCGGCAGTCCCCGCCGCCGCGGTTGGTGGTGTCGATGCGGATGAGGTCGGAGGTGAACCGGACCACCTCGTCCAGCGCCCGCTGGTCCACGGGTGCCGTCTGCTCAGCCATATGTCTCCTCCACCGCGGCCGAGACGATCGTGGTGACCGCCTTGAAGGTGCGGATTCCCTCGTACATGGTCGGGCTGGTGTACGCGACCTTGCGTTCACCGGTACGGATCACCCCGGGCACCACGGTCGCGGCCATCGCCAGATGCTCGGCGTCGAACTCCAGCGCCACGGTGAACGGGCCGCCCCTGACCGGTTCGTGCCGTACGGCGAGCGCCGCGGCCTCCTTCGCCGCCGCGCGGATGTCGGCGGCGGTTCTCGCTGGGGTGCGGCACACGGCCGCGTACCGCGACACATGGTCCTTGACCGCCACTTTGAGCGCCTCGGGCGCATAGCCCAGGGCGTCCTCGCACGCCACGTCGTCGCCGGTCACCAGCACCACCGGTACCCCGTACTCGGCCACCACATGCGAGTTGAGCAGCCCTTCGCTGGCCCGCTCGTCGTTCACCCACACCCCGGTGATGGAGTTCGCCAGGTAGGTGTGGGCGAGGACGCCCTCCATCCCGGCGCCCGCGTGGTAGCCGACGAACGCGATGCCGTCCACGTCCCCGTGCTGGACGCCCTCCACCATGGACAGCGCCTTGTGCCGGCCGGTGAGCATCTGCGCGCGCTCGTCCAGCTCCTCCAGCAGCAGGTTGCGCATCGTCCAGTGCGCCTCGTTGATCAGCACCTCGTCGGCCCCGCCGTCGAGGAAGCCGAGCACGGCGGCGTTCACGTCGGAGGTGAACATCGAACGGCACCGCTCCCACTGCGGTGTCCCCGGCAGCACGTCGGCCGGCCAGGTGACACCGGTGGCGCCCTCCATGTCGGCGCTGATGAGGATCTTCATGGCTCGAACCGTACGCGCTCATGACGATCCGTGGCAGACCTGTGGATAACTCTCACCGGCCCGGCCCACCGAGGCGTGGACCGGGGCCTGTCGTCACCTCGCCGTCGGCCCCCGACCCCGGCCTCAGGCCGTGCGGCCCGCCACGTACCACCTCGACGGCAGTTCGATCCGGGTGCCGTCCGCGGTGTGTTCCGTGGTGACCAGCGGGAGTTCACCGCTGGTCACCACGGTGAGACCGGCGGCGCGCAGGTACTCCGGGACCGCGGCGTCGGTGACCTCGCCGGGGGCGATGCCGTGGCGGAAGATCGGGACGAGCTTGGCGGGAGGGCCGGCCGGGTCGGTCGCGAGGCCCATGAGGACGGGCTTCGCGGCCTCGGCGAGTTCGACGAGGCAGACCCGGCCGCGTTCGCCCAGCAGCGTGGCGACGGTGTCCACGAGGCGTTGGCGGTCGTCGGGCTCGCACTGGTGGAGGACGCCGCGCACATAGACGTTGGCATCGCCGAGGTCGGCGTGGAGGGCTTCGGCCTCCGTCGTGTCGGCCGCGTCGAACACTCGGTAGGCGGCCCGGCCGTCGGGGTCGGCCGCGCGGGCCCGGTCGAGGGCGGCGCCGGAGAGGTCGACGCCGATCACGCGGGGGAAGCGGTCGGCCAGGAAGCGGGTCTGGGTGCCGTTGCCGCAGCCGAGGTCGACGAGGGGGAGGTCCGCCGCGGTCAGGTAGGGCTCGAAGAGCGCCAGATGGACGGCCGCGGTCCGTTCGGGTCCCGCGTCCCAGAAGACGGCGCCCGGTTCGTCGGGGGCCTCCCGCCAGAACCCCTCCCAGGCGTCCCGGTACCGGCTCGTCACACTCATGCCATACCCCCGACCAGCGACCCGGCCGCCGCTGTGACGGCCCAGATCGGTCTACCCTGCCCGGCTGCCGGAGACAAGCGCCGTGCGCGTACCTTCACCCCGCGTTCGGATCACGCGCGCCGCCTCGGCAGGGTCAGTTCGAACCACACGGTCTTGCCCGCGCCCGTCCGGCTGGTCCCCCACTCGCGGGCCAGGGTGGTGAGGACACGCAGTCCACGGCCGGACTCGTCCGTCGGTGCCGCGCTGAGCAGGGTCGGCAGCGTCGGGTCGTCGTCGTAGACCTCGCACAGCAGGGTGTCGCCACGGACCAGACGCAGTTCGATCCGGCGCCCACGCGCGTGCCGTACGGCATTGGTGACGAGTTCCCCGGCCAGGAGCGCCGCGGTGTCCGTGAGGGTGTCGAGGCCCCAGACGCAGAGTTGTTCGCGGACGGCGGCGCGGGCGCGGGCCGCCTCGGCCGGGTCGGGGGCGAGTCGCCACTCGGCGACGTCCTCGGGCTCGATGCCGCTCAGCCGCGCCATCAGCAGGGCCACGTCGTCCTTGCGGCCGCCCCGCGTGTTGAGGGCGCGGATGATGGTGTCGCAGGCGTCGTCCATGGAGGCGGCCGGGTGGGCGGCGGACTCGCAGAGCGTGGCGAGTCCGACCCCGATGTCCTCGCCCCGCATCTCGACCAGCCCGTCGGTGCACATCACGAGCCGGTCGCCCGGCTCCACGCGCACGCGTACCGCCTCGAACGCCACCCCGCCGACGCCGATGGGCGCGCCCGTGGGCAGGTCGAGGAGTTCGCTGCGGCCGTCCGCCGCGCGGACCAGCACGGGCGGGATGTGGCCCGCGTTGGCGAGGTGCAGTTCGCCGGCGATGGGGTCGTAGACGGCGTAGAGGCAGGTCGCGAGATAGTGCTCGCCGAGGCGCTGGGCGAGGTCGTCGAGGTTGCGCAGGAGCTGTGCGGGCGGCAGGTCGAGGGCGGCCATGGTCTGCACGGCCGTGCGCAACTGTCCCATCATCGCGGCAGAGTTGAGGCCGTGCCCCATCACGTCGCCGACGACCAGGGCGGTGCGGGCACCCGGCAGTTTCACCGAGTCGAACCAGTCGCCGCCGACCCGCCCGAGCAGGGTGCCCGGCAGATAGCGGGTGGCGATGTCGCAGCCCGCCATGTGGGCCTCGATCTGCGGGAGCATGCTGTCCTGGAGCGTCTCGGCGACGTTCTCCTGGTAGGTGTACATGCGGGCGTTGTCGAGGACGAGCCCGGCCCGCGCGGCGAGTTCGGCGCCGGTGACGCGGTCCATGTCGTCGAAGACCTCGCGCTCCGGGTGGCGCAGCAGGATCATGAAGCCGAGGACGACGTTGCGGGCCTTCAGGGGCACGACCAGCATGGAGCGGCCCGTGATCAGCGGCCGGATGTCGCGCTTCTCGAACTGCGCGGCGATAGCGTGCCCCATCTGCTCGCTGATGCGCGGCACGAGGACGGGCTCGCCGGTGGTCATGCACTGGAAGAACGGGGTGTGCGCCGGGAACGGCATGGCCTCGCCGACGGGGACGACGTCGTCCCAGCGTCCCGGCTCGTCCGTGTGCTCCACGGCCACCCGGTGCCACATGGTCGTCGTGTCGGGCACCCCGTCCGGGAACCCCTCGCCGGCGACGACCTGTTCGCGCAGATAGGTGCCGGCGACGTCGGTGAAGCGGGGCACGACCGCCCTGCTGACCTCGACGATGGTCCGGGAGAGGTCGAGGGAGGTGCCGATGCGCCCGCTGACCTCGTTGAGGAACTCCAGACGCTCACGCACGGCCGCGTGTTCGAGGTCCTCGCCCTCGTCCGGCGCGTCGTCCGGCACCGGCAGCCCCTGCGCGACGGCGCGCGCGGCCCGTTCCCGGCGGGCCCGACGCTCCGCGCGCCGGGGCACGCCCCAGTCGGGGGTGACGGGCACCCGGTCGTTCTGGCTGAACTCCAGCACCGGATAGCCCAGTTCGAGGACCTGGGCGACGATGCGGGCGCCCTCGCCGACGCTCATGCTGGGCAGGATCTCGGGGAGCCTGCGGGCGAGTTCCTCGGCGCCGGGGAAATCGGTGTGCAGGGCGAAGCCGGGGGCGATGCGTTCCACGGCGACGTCCGCGTCGTCGTCCCGCCGCAGGGTCTCCGCGTCGGCCGCCAGCACCAGCAGCCGTTCCCGGCCGGGGCCGACCAGCGGGTACGCCCACCACAGGACGTCGATCCGGCCGCGGCCGGGCACGGAGAGCCGGGCGCGGCCGGCCGCCGGGTAGGAGAGCTGTCCGTCGAGCGAGGTCTCCAGGTCGTGGCCGAGGGCGTCGTACATGCCAGGGGCCGCGTGGGGCGGCATGTCGTCCTCGTCGGGGAGGGCACCGGAGACGGGCAGCAGGTCGAGGGCGGGGTGGCCCACCGCTTCGTCCTTGGTCGTGCCGAAGAGCCGGCGTGCGCCGGAGCTCCAGTGCGACACGAGCCCGGCGCGGTCGACCACGACCACGGCCAGGGGAATCCGGCCGGCCGAGGCCTGCTCCGGCATGTCGTCACCGGCTCCGAGGCCGGTAGTCGCGCCCGTGTAGGTGCCACGGTCCATGGCCAAGGCCCTCTCTCCCCATGGCTCGCAAGATCTGCGCCGCCCTCACTACCGTACGGCTGCGTAGCGTTGCGATGTGTGGCAATACTCGAATTGCCGTCTGGGAGCCTCCGGCGCACGCGCAGGCCACACAGGCGGCGCACGATCATTCGCGCGCCCCCGAGTCTCCGGCTCCTCAGTCCGTGTGGCCGAGGTGGAGGTCCTGTTCCGTCCTGGAGCCGGAGGCGACCTGGAGCACCGTAGCGACGGGTGGATAGCCGGTGGCGACGACCGTGTACTCGCCGCAGGACAGGTCGACGAACCGGAAGGTCCCGTCGATGCCGGTGGTGGCCGAGTCGACGACGTTCCCGGCGGCGTCGAGGAGGGTCACACGCGCGTCCTCCACCGGCCGGCCGCTCCCGGCGCGGACCGTGCCCCGCAGGACGGCGCCCCCGGCGAGCTCGATGTCCTGGCGTGTCTCGCGGGCGGCCCGGACGGTGACGGGCAGCGCGGCCGGCCGGTAGGAGTGGGCGCCTGCGGCGAGGGTGTACTCGCCCGCGGCCAGCTCCGTGACGAGGTACTCGCCCCGCTCCCCGCTGCGGGTGGTCACGACGACCTCGCCGTGCACGTCGGTGAGCGTGACGGTCGCGTCGCTCACCGTCCGGCCGTCCGCCGTGCGTACGGTCCCGGCCAGGCGGCCCGCGCCGCCGAGCACGATGTCGACCTCGACGGGCCCTTCCCCGACGGTGACGCTCACGGCCTGCGGCTGGTGGCCCCCGGCGGCCGCGATCAGCACGTACGCGCCCGGCCCGGGGGTGGACAGCGCGTACCGCCCGTCGTCGCCGCTGCCGCCGCGCCCGGTCTGCCGGCCCCCGGCGTCGATGAGGGTGAGCGCGGCCCGGGTCACGACGGTGCCGTCGGAGTGCCGGACCGTGCCGTGGACGGGGACGCCGGGGACGTACGGCGAACGGGCCTGCGGGATCTGGACGGGTGGCGTGTCCGTGGGCTCGGGGGTGGGGTCGGGGGCGGGGGGCATCTCGTCGACGGGCACCGGTGTCCTCTCCTTGAGGAAGCAGGCGACGAGGAGCCCGAGGACGAGCACCGGCGTGAGGTACAGGAAGATCCCCGGCATGGCGTCCGCGTACGCCTGGACGTAGGCGTCGCGCAGGGGGTGCGGCAGGGTGTGGACGAGGTCCGGGGTGAGGGAGTCGGGGTCGGGGAGCACCGCGCCGGAGCGCTGTGGGAGGCGGTCGGTCAGCCGGGCGGTGAGCAGCGCGCCGAAGGCGGCCACGCCCACGCCGCCGCCGATCTGCCGGAGGTAGTTGCCGGCCGCGGTGGCGGGCCCGATGTCGGCGGGGCGCACGGAGTTCTGCACGGCGAGGATCAGGACCGGCATCACCATGCCGATGCCCGCACCGAGGACGGCGGTCCAGATGCCGAACTGGAGCCGGGACGCGTCCGTCCCCGGACGGGACAGCAGCCACACGCCGAGCGCGGTCAGGGCGCTGCCGAACACGGGGTACGTCCGGTAGTGCCCGGTGCGGTCGATGAGTCGGCCGGAGACCACGGACGCGCCGACGATGCCGGCGGTCATCGGCAGCATGAGCAGCCCGGCCTCGGTGGCGGAGATCCCGCCGACCATCCGCAGCTGGGTCGGCAGGTAACCGGCGGCGCAGAAGAGGGCGATGCCGATGGCGATCCCGACCAGGCCGGTGACGACGAAGACCGGGTCCTTGAACAGCCGCAGGGGGACGAGGGGTTGGGGCGCGAACCGCTCGGCGACCAGGAAGAGGACGGTCGCGGCGACCGCGCCGGCGGCGAGGCCGAGGACGGGCCGCGAGGTCCAGGCGTAGGTGGTGCCGCCCCAACTCGCCAGCAGGACGGCGCAGGTCGAGGCGGTGGCCAGCAGAACCGTCCCCACGACGTCGAGGCGCCCCTTGGCCGTGGACCGCGGCAGTCTCAGCGCGAAGGTGATGACGGCCAGCGCGAGGAGCCCGACGGGCACGTTGAGGTGGAAGCACCACCGCCAGCCGACGTGATCCGTGAGCACGCCGCCCAGGAGCGGGCCCCCGACCGAGGCGAGGCCGAAGACGGCGCCCACCAGGCCCAGCCAACGTCCCCGATTCCGGGTCGGCAGGATGTCGGCCATGATCGCCTGCACGCCGATCATGAGGCCGCCCGCGCCGACGCCCTGGAGCGCGCGGAACGCGATGAGCTGGTCCATGCTCCGGGAGAACCCGGCGAGCGCGGAGCCGGCCACGAAGACCGTGAGCGCGCACTGCAGGACGCCCTTGCGGCCGTGGAGTTCGCCGAGCCTGCCGTAGACGGGGAGGGTGACGGTGGCGGTGAGCAGATAGGCCGTGATCGGCCAGGACAGTCGGTCCGCACCGTGCAGCTCCCCGACGATCTCGGGGAGGGCGGTGGCGACGACCATCTGCTCCAGCGCGGCGAGGAGCAGGACGAGCAGCAGGGCGGAGAAGACCAGCCGGAGGCGGTGCGGGCCGAGTCGGGCAGGCCCGTCCGCCGGTGGCGATGGAGCGGGTGTGGTGGTCGGCTCGTCCTTCACCAGTGTGGTCGCGCCCATGCGTACCGCTCCCCTCGTCGCACTTACCGCACAATTCCCGCGTTAAGCGGCAACTGTCGGCAAGTGCGGCGAGTTACGGCATTCCGGGGAGCGTCATGGAGATCCACTCGAACCGGTGAGGACGGCAACGCGCCCCGGGCGATCGCCCGTTGGGCCGGGCGTACCGCTCGCTCCGTGCTACTTCTCCACCTCCGCGGCGAGGTTGGCGAGCAGGGCGTCGTAGATCCGGGCGAGGCCCTTGGGGGCGAAGGTCCTCTCGAAGAAACCGCCGATGCCGCCGGCGCCCTGCCAGGTGGTGGTGACGACGACGCGGGAGCTGCCCTCGCCGGCCGGGGTCACCCGCCAGACGGTGACCATGGAGGAGTTGCGGTCCTTCTCGACGAGCTCGCCGTCGGAGGGCTCGGTGACCTCCAGGAGGCAGTCACGGACGCGCTTGCTGGTCGCCTGGAGCTTCCAGTGGACGAGGGTGCCCTCGCCGTCGCCGCCCTCGCGCACCTCGTACTCGCTGAAGTGCTGCGGCATCAGCTTCTCGCGCGCGCCGTTGTACTCGGCGAGGGTGTCGAACACCGTCTCCGCGTCCGCCGCGACGACCCGTTCGGTCGTGGCCTCGACCTGCGCCATTGCACTTCCTCCAGCACTTGGTAACTCGGGGATGTGCGGAAAGCCAACCACCCCCCGGCCGGAGGGCCCAAATCGGGGTGCCCCGAGGGCCCGCGGCGGACCGCCCCCGAGGACCCGGAGCGGACGGCGCCAAGGGCCCGGAACGGACGGCCCGAGGGCCCCTGACGAGACCTCCACACGATGTTCGAAAACCAGTTCGCACGATCAAGGGAACATGTGTTCTATTCTGGGGCCAGAGCAACCGAGGAGGCGTCCATGCGCTGGGACCATCTGGCCGAGAACCCCGCCACGGCCCGGGACGCCGCGCTGTTCGGCGCGGACATGGTGACGAGCCGCACCTTCGACACTCCCGAGTTCCGCGGCATGACCTTCCACGAGGTCCGGGCCAGGACGATCGTGAACCGGGTGCCGGGCGCCTCCCGGATGCCGTTCGAATGGACGGTGAACCCCTACCGGGGCTGCACGCACGCGTGCGTCTACTGCTTCGCCCGCAAGACCCACAGCTATCTGGACCTCGACACGGGCCTCGACTTCGATTCCCAGATCGTGGTGAAGATCAACGCCCCCGACCTGCTGCGCCGGCAGCTCGCCTCACCGCGCTGGCACGGCGAGCACATCGCCATGGGCACCAACGTGGACTGCTACCAGCGCGCCGAGGGCCGCTACCGCCTGATGCCGGGCATCATCGCCGCCCTGCGCGATCACGCGAACCCCTTCTCGATCCTGACCAAGGGCACGCTGATCCTGCGCGACCTGGACCTGATCCGGCAGGCCGCCGAGGTGACCGAGGTCGGCATCTCGGTCTCCGTCGGCTTCACCGACCCCGAGCTGTGGCGCACGGTCGAGCCGGGCACGCCCGCCCCCGAGCGCCGGCTCGACGTGGTGCGGGCCTTCACCGACCTCGGCATCGGCTGCGGGGTGCTGATGGCCCCCGTGCTCCCCTTCCTCAGCGACCACCCCGACCGGCTGCGCGCCACCGTGCGGGCGATCGCCGCCTCCGGCGCCACCTCGGTGACCCCCCTGGTGCTGCATCTGCGGCCCGGCGCCCGCGAGTGGTACATGGCCTGGCTGGAACGCCACCACCCCCATCTCGTACGGCGGTACGAGCTGCTGTACGCGGAGGGCGCCTACGCCCCCAAGTGGTACCAGCGGCAGATCACCCGTCAGGTGCACGAGCTGGCCCAGGAGTACGGCATGGGACCCCGGCGCGCGGAGCTGCCGCGACGCACGCCCGCGCGCGAGCCGGTGGCGCCGGAGCCGGTCCGGGACCCGGAACCGACGCAGCTGACGCTGCTCTGACCCTCCCTCAGGGCATCCGGGCGCTTCTCGGGCCCCCGATCGGGTCAACTCTCGCCGGCACGAGTTCCTTCGGAGGCCTGCTCCGGGACGATGCGTCGAAGGCCGTGGTGTGCACGGCCCGCGATCCTCCGTCCTGGGAGGCCTGACTGATGAAGAAACGCGCAGCCGCTCTGTGCGGCGCCGCCGCCGTGCTGGCCGGAATGGTCACGGCGGTCCCGGCCGGCGCGAGTGGCGCCCTCGCCGCCGCGCCGACGGCGAAGCTCACCTGGAAGAAGTGCGCCACAGGCGACTACCCGACGCTCCAGTGCACCACCCTGAAAGTGCCGTTGAACCACGACGAGCCGGACGGCAGGAAGATCACGCTCGCCCTGTCCCGCGTCCCGCACACCGCGAAGAAGTACCAGGGGCCCCTGGTGGTCAATCCGGGCGGCCCCGGCGGCAGCGGCCGCACCCTGGCCGGATTCGTCGCGTCCTCGCTGCCGAAGAAGGTGGCGGCGCAGTACGACGTCATCGGCTTCGACCCCCGCGGCGTCGGCGCCAGCAAGCCCGCGCTCGACTGCCGGCCCGGACATTTCGGGCCGGTGCGCCCCGACTCCCTGCCGGCCGACGCGCGGACCGAGCGGGCCAACCTCAAGCGCGCCAAGGCCTTCGCCGACGCCTGCGCCGAGAAGTACGCGGACGTGCTGCCGTTCATCGACACGGTCAGCTCTGCCAAGGACACCGACGCGATCCGCGCGGCCCTCGGCGCCAAGAAGATCAACTACTTCGGGTACTCGTACGGCACCTACCTGGGCGCCGTCTACGCCAAGCTCTTCCCGCACCGGGTGCGGCGCGCGGTGCTGGACTCCGTCGTCGACCCCTCGGGCGTCTGGTACGACGACAACCTCCGCCAGGACCAGGCGTTCAACGACCGCCACCGGGCGCTGATGGCCTGGATCGCCAAGAACGACAAGACGTACCGGCTCGGCACCGACCCGGAGAAGATCGAGACCAAGTGGTACGCCATGCGCGCGGCGCTGGCCCGCAGACCCGCGGACGGCAAGGTGGGCCCCTCCGAGCTGGAGGACACCTTCATGCCCGGCGGCTACTACGACGGCTACTGGCCCCACCTCGCCGAGGCGTTCGCCGCCTACGCGAAGAAGAAGAACGACGACCCGCTGGTCGAGGCCTACGAGAACTTCGGCGCCGTGGACGCGGCCGGTGACAACGGCTACAGCGTCTACACCTCGGTGCAGTGCCGTGACGCGCGCTGGCCGCGCGACTGGGCGGAGTGGCGCGACGACAACTGGGCGGCGTACGAGAAGGCGCCCTTCATGACCTGGAACAACGCCTGGTACAACGCGCCCTGCGCGTTCTGGCCGACCGAGGCCCTGGACCCGGTGGACGTCTCCAACACCGCGCTGCCGCCCGTCCTGATCCTCCAGGCGACGGACGACGCCGCGACCCCGTACGAGGGCGGGGTCACCACGCACCAGTTGCTGCGGAACTCCAGCCTGGTGGTCGAGCAGGGCGGCGGGAACCACGGCATCTCGCTGAGCGGCAACACCTGCCTGGACAAGCACCTGGCGGCGTACCTGACCGACGGCAGGGTGCCGCGCGGCACGGGCGAGGTCGACGCCGTCTGCGCGAAGCTCCCCGACCCCAAGCCCCTGAGCAAGAGGGCCGCGTCCGCCTCGTCCCGGGGCTCGACGCTGCACGGCCTGCTGGGCTTCCGCGGCTGAGTCCCGGCCGTGGGAGGCCCACCGAAATCCACGGGACTCCCACGGCTGCCCCGCCTAGGGTGCCGTCATGAACGGCATCCCCCATGACCTCCGCGTCCGTGAAATGACGCCGGACGACTGCCGTCCCGTGGCGGAGATACGGGTGGCGGGCTGGCGGACCGCGTACGCCGGGCTCGTGCCACAGTCGTACCTCGACGCGATGCGGGTGGGCGAGGACGCGGAACGGCGGCGCGAGCTGCTCCTGAAGCCCGGCAACCCCGTGGTGAACCTGGTCGCCGAGAGCGCCGGCGAAATCGTTGGCTGGGCAGCGTACGGCCCCTACCGCGACGGCGAAGTCCGTACCGAGGACGCCGAGTTGTACGCGCTCTATGTCCGCCCCGGGCACTGGGGCGGCGGGGTCGGCGCGGCGCTCCTGCGCACGTCCGCCGAACGCTGCGAGGCCGCCGGCCTCGACCGGATGCTCCTGTGGGTGCTGAAGGACAACGTCCGGGCCCGCCGCTTCTACGAGCACCACGGCTTCACGCCGGACGGCACGGAGGAACCCTTCGAGGTGGAGGGGGTGGAAGTTCCCGAGGTGCGGTACGTGCGCGCCCCGTGAAGGGGCGCGGGGAACTGCGCGATCAGCCCCCTCCCCACCACCACCGACCCGCAGCCGAACCACGGCCCGTCACCGACCCGCAGCCGAACCACAGCCCTGAAAGCAGGCCCTCAAAGCGGAGCGCTACCGCTGGCGGGGAATCCGCGTCAGCGCCCGCACCGCCGCCTCCGCGAGCCTCGGATGGGCGAGGGCGTCCTTCAGCACGGGCTCGGCCCTGCTGTCCCCCAACGCCCCCAGCCCCTCCACACAGGCCAAGGCCACTCGGCGGTAGGGGTCGTGCGGACCGAGGCGGCGCCGGAGCGTGGTGATCAGCGCCGGCACCGCCTCAGGAGCCCGGAGTTCGACGAGCAACCGCACGGGGTGCAGGGCATAGGCGACCCGGAGTTCGTTCGTGGCGAGGGCGGCGGCCGCCCGCGCGGTGCGCGGGTCGCCGAGCCGGGCCAGCGCGTACGCGGCGGAGGCGCACCGCGGCGGATCGCGGTGGTTGAGGAGCAGGACCAGCGCCTCGAAGGCCCGGCGGTCCCCCGCCACCCCCAGCCTGAACGCCGCCAACTCCCGCGCCCACAGCGGCTGCCCCGGTTCGGTGAGCACCGCCGCCAACTCGTCCGTGGACTCGGTCGTGACGAGCCGCTCCCATTCCGCCGAGCCTCCCGACTCGCCCCGCACACGCTCCGTGAGTGATCGCAACTCCTCGTCCATGCGACCGAGCGTACGGGCGTGAACGCGCTTCGCGAACACCCTTCGGGACCTACGTCACAAACACGAGGGCTGGCGCGCTCGTTACCCACCGGTTAAGCTCAGACGAGCGAGTTACCCACTCGTGTTCGCTCTCGACGGTTTGGTGACGCAGCCGTCGCGAGCACAGTCGGTTCGGTACCCGGAGTTTCGCTGTCCGGCGTACCAGTACGGCTCGGCCTCGGGACAGGGCCGGTCGGTTCAGCCGTTCCCCCGGGCGTGTGCACGCCCCGCGGCGACGGCACCGGGCGTGTGCGTTCATCAGCCCGGCACCACCAACACCCGCGCCCCACGCGCCGCTCACGCGCTCTTCGCGTATCCGCGGCGCTTCCCTCAGTCGTCACCCTCATTCCTGGAGTCCCGCGATGGCCACTCCCCTTTCCGACTCGTCGCTGTCCCCTTCGTCCGCGCAGTCCCCGTTCCAGACGATCGCCGTGGTCGGTCTCGGCACCATGGGCACCGGTATCGCCGAGGTGCTGACCCGGGCCGGCCGCGAGGTCGTCGGCATCGACATCAGCGAGGCCGCCGGCGCGCGTGCCGTCGCGGTCCTGGAGGCCGCGACCGAGCGCGCCGTGACCCGTGGGCGGATCACCGAGCGGGAGCGCGGTGACGCCCTCGCCCGCTTCCGTACCTTCACCGACCTCCAGGCCGCGGCCGACGCCGACCTGGTGATCGAGGTCGTCCCGGAGTCGTACGAGATCAAGCAGCAGGTCTTCCGTGAACTCGACGCGATCGTGCGGCCGGAGGCCGTGCTCGCCACCGGTACCAACGCGCTGTCGGTGACCCGGCTGGCGGCGGAGTCGGCTCGTCCGGAGCGGGTCCTCGGTCTGCACTTCTTCAACCCGGCGCCCGCGATGAAGCTGGTCGAGGTCGTCTCCTCGGTGCTGACCGCGCCGCAGGCCGTCGCGGCCGTCACGGATCTCGCCCTCGATCTGGGCAAGGAGCCCGTCGCGGTGGGCGACCGGCCCGGTTTCGTCGCCGACGGGCTGCTGTTCGGCTACCTCAACCAGGCCGCCGCGATGTACGAGGCCAAGTACGCCTCCCGCGAGGACATCGACGCGGCCATGCGGCTCGGCTGCGGGCTGCCGATGGGCCCCCTGGCGCTGCTGGACCTCATCGGCATCGACACCGCGCGCACGGTCCTGGAGGCCATGTACGCGGCCTCGCACGACCGGCTGCACGCACCGGCGCCCATCCTCCGCCAGCTCAGCGACGCGGGTCTGACCGGCCGCAAGTCGGGGCGAGGCTTCTACTCCTACGACGCGCCCGGCTCCGCCACGGTCGTGCCGGACGCGCTGACGCCGCGGGACGGGGCCGTCACGGTCGCCGGACGCACCGTCCGCTCCGTGGGTGTCGCGGGCTCCGGCACCATGGCGTCCGGGATCGCCGAGGTGTTCGCGAAGGCCGGGTACGAGGTCGTGCTCGCCGCCCGCAGCGAGGAGAAGGCGCAGGCCGCGAAGGCGCGGATCGGCAAGTCGCTGGCCCGCTCCGTCGACAAGGGGCGCATGACGGTCGAGGCCGCCGCCGAGACCCTGGACCGGATCACCCCGGCCGGCTCCTACGACGCGTTCGCCGACGTCGATCTGGCGCTGGAGGCGGTGGCCGAGGACCTGGAGGTCAAGCGGCAGCTGTTCGCGACCTTCGACAAGGTGTGCAAGCCGGGCGCGATCCTCGCCACCACCACGTCCTCGCTGCCGGTCGTCGCCTGTGCCCGCGCCACCTCGCGTCCCGAGGACGTGATCGGGATGCACTTCTTCAACCCGGCGCCGGCGATGAAGCTGGTCGAGGTGGTCCGTACGGTGCTGACGGCCGACGATGTGCACGCCACGGTCCGCGAGCTGTGCGCGAAGGTCCGCAAGCACCCGGTGGACTGCGGCGACCGGGCCGGATTCATCGTGAACGCGCTGCTGTTCCCGTACCTGAACAACGCGATCAAGATGGTGCAGGAGCACTACGCGACGCTGGACGACATCGACGCGGCCATGAAGCTGGGCGGCGGCTACCCGATGGGCCCGTTCGAGCTGTTGGACGTGGTCGGACTGGATGTCTCGCTGGCCATCGAGAAGGTGCTGCACCGCGAGTTCCGCGACCCGGGACTGGCCCCGGCGCCGCTCCTCGAGCACCTGGTGGCCGCGGGCTGCCTCGGCCGCAAGACGGGCCGCGGCTTCCGCGAATATGCCAAGCGCTGAGCGGTCGGGCGCCCCGGCGGGTACGGGGACGGACCGGGACGGGCCCGCGTCGGCGGGCCCGGACTGGGGCGGGCTGCTCGACCCGGGCAGCCGTCCGCCCCCGGCCCGTTCCGCCGCTCCGGGGCCCGCCCACCTGCACTCTCCCCCGCCCGAGCGGGGCGGGCGGATGGCCGGACACGCGCACTCTCCTGCACGGATGCAGTACGTTCGGGGCATGTCCCAGCCCGCCAAGTCCTCACGTACACCAGCTGCGCCCGACGCTCCGGAGAGCGCCGCGGGGAGTCGTGCCGCCGCCCAACGCCTCAAGATGCGCAGGGAACTGGCGGCCGCGGCCATGGAGCTGTTCTCGACCAAGGGGTACGAGGCGACCACCGTCGACGAGATCGCGGCGGCGGCCGGGGTCGCCCGCCGCACCTTCTTCCGCCACTTCCGCTCCAAGGAAGAAGCGATCTTCCCGGACCACGACGACACCCTGATCCGCGCCGAGGCGGTGCTCAACGCGGCGCCCCCGCACGAGCATCCGCTCGACACGGTGTGCCGCGGGATCAAGGAGGTCATGAAGATGTACGCGGCCCGGCCGGAGATCTCGGTCGCCCGCTACAAGCTGACCCGTGAGGTCCCCACTCTCCGGGAGGCGGAGATCGCCTCCGTGGCCCGCTACGAGCGCCTCTTCACCCGCTATCTGCTGGGTCACTTCGACGAGCACGCCCACCACGACGCCGGCAACGACGACCCGCTGCTCGCCGAGGTGGCCGCGTCCGCCGTGGTCACCGCGCACAACCACGTGCTGCGGCGGTGGCTCAGATCCGGCGGACAGGGCGACGTCGAGACCCAGCTCGACCACGCCTTCGCCATCGTCCGCAAGACCTTCGGCACGGGCATCGGCGCCGGCCGCACCCTGGCGCCCGAGCCGGCCGCCGCGACGACGTCCACGCACGGCGAGGTCCTGGTGACCGTCGCCCGCACCGACGCCCCGCTCGACGAGGTCATGCGGACCATCGAAGAGGCGCTCCGCGACCGCTGACCCACCCCCGAACCGCGCTTGAAACCACGATCTACTCAACGGTAACTGTGAGAACGGCCACCCCTCGGGGTGGCCGTTTTGGCACGTCAGGGGCCCTTTTCCACCCTCGCCTGATCGATCATCGCTCAGGTGTTACGTAAAGATTTCACCTGAGCGAACTTTCTGGCACTGGGTGCCTTGCGGGGTGACACGGCGTGCCATACGTTGAAGGAGTCCGGGCGGCCGGAGTGCGGATGAACCCCGTACGCCGACTGTCCCCGCAGACCTCGGTCCGCGCGCCCGGACGCCTGCGTCACAGGCAACCCTCCGCGCCACACACAGCGCCGCCGAAGCACCACCTCCGCCGAACCGACGGCATCACCACCCAGCAGCAGCACCCGACGTAACCCTCAACAGCGTCTTCCCACGAGGACGCTCGTCGCCGGAGGCACCACCGTGAAGGACATCCTGGACGCGATCCAGTCGCCGGACTCCACGTCCGCCGACTTCGCCGCTCTGCCGCTCCCCGAGTCGTACCGCGCGATCACCGTGCACAAGGACGAGACGGAGATGTTCGCGGGCATGACGACCCGCGAGAAGGACCCGCGCAAGTCGATCCACCTGGACGAGGTCCCGCTGCCGGAGCTCGGCCCGGGCGAGGCCCTGGTGGCCGTCATGGCCTCCTCGGTCAACTACAACTCCGTGTGGACCTCGATCTTCGAGCCGCTGTCCACCTTCGGATTCCTGGAGCGCTACGGCCGCACCAGCGAGCTGGCCAAGCGCCACGACCTGCCGTACCACATCATCGGCTCCGACCTCGCGGGCGTCGTCCTGCGCACCGGCCCCGGCGTCAACGCCTGGAAGCCCGGTGACGAGGTCGTCGCGCACTGCCTCTCCGTCGAGCTGGAGTCCTCCGACGGCCACAACGACACGATGCTCGACCCCGAGCAGCGGATCTGGGGCTTCGAGACCAACTTCGGCGGCCTCGCCGAGGTCGCGCTCGTCAAGTCCAACCAGCTGATGCCGAAGCCGGACCACCTCAGCTGGGAGGAGGCCGCCGCACCGGGTCTGGTGAACTCCACCGCGTACCGGCAGCTGGTCTCCCGCAACGGCGCCGGCATGAAGCAGGGCGACAACGTGCTGATCTGGGGCGCCAGCGGCGGACTCGGCTCCTACGCCACGCAGTTCGCGCTGGCCGGCGGCGCCAACCCGATCTGTGTCGTCTCCAGCGAGCAGAAGGCCGATATCTGCCGGGCCATGGGCGCCGACGCGGTCATCGACCGCAACGCCGAGGGCTACAAGTTCTGGAAGGACGAGCAGACCCAGGACCCCAAGGAGTGGAAGCGCTTCGGCAAGCGCATCCGCGAGCTCACCGGCGGCGAGGACATCGACATCGTCTTCGAGCACCCGGGCCGCGAGACCTTCGGCGCGAGCGTCTTCGTCACCCGCAAGGGCGGCACCATCACCACCTGCGCCTCCACCTCGGGCTACATGCACGAGTACGACAACCGCTACCTGTGGATGTCACTGAAGCGGATCATCGGCTCCCACTTCGCGAACTACCGCGAGGCCTGGGAGGCCAACCGCCTGATCGCCAAGGGCAAGATCCACCCGACGCTGTCGAAGGTCTACTCCCTGGAGGAGACCGGGCAGGCCGCGTACGACGTGCACCGCAACCTCCACCAGGGCAAGGTCGGCGTCCTCGCGCTCGCCCCCGAGGAGGGCCTCGGTGTGCGCGACCACGCCAAGCGCGCCCAGCACATCGACGCCATCAACCGCTTCCGGAACATCTGAGGTCCAAGATGAGTGAGCGTCAGAAGGACCGGCCGTGGCTGATGCGCACGTACGCCGGTCACTCCACGGCCGAGGCGTCCAACGAGCTGTACCGGCGCAACCTCGCCAAGGGGCAGACGGGTCTGTCGGTCGCCTTCGACCTGCCGACCCAGACCGGCTACGACTCCGACCACATCCTCGCCCGCGGCGAGGTCGGCCGGGTCGGCGTCCCGGTGGCCCATCTCGGTGACATGCGCAGGCTGTTCCAGGACATCCCCCTGGAGCAGATGAACACCTCGATGACGATCAACGCCACCGCCATGTGGCTGCTGGCGCTCTACCAGGTCGTCGCCGAGGAGCAGGGCGCGGACATCACGCGGCTCCAGGGGACGACCCAGAACGACATCGTCAAGGAGTACCTGTCGCGGGGCACCCATGTGTTCCCGCCGGGACCCTCGCTCCGGCTGACGACGGACATGATCGCGTACACGGTCTCCCACATCCCGAAGTGGAACCCGATCAACATCTGCAGCTACCACCTGCAGGAGGCGGGCGCCACGCCGGTGCAGGAGATCGCGTACGCGATGTCCACGGCGATCGCGGTGCTGGACGCCGTGCGGGACTCCGGGCAGGTCCCGGCCGAGAAGTTCGGTGACGTCGTCGCCCGGATCTCCTTCTTCGTGAACGCGGGCGTCCGCTTCGTCGAGGAGATGTGCAAGATGCGGGCCTTCGGCCGCATCTGGGACCGGATCACCCGCGAGCGGTACGGCATCGAGAACCCCAAGCAGCGGCGCTTCCGCTACGGCGTCCAGGTCAACTCCCTCGGGCTGACCGAGGCGCAGCCGGAGAACAACGTCCAGCGGATCGTGCTGGAGATGCTGGCCGTGACGCTCTCCAAGGACGCGCGGGCCAGGGCGGTGCAGCTGCCGGCCTGGAACGAGGCGCTGGGCCTGCCCCGGCCCTGGGACCAGCAGTGGTCGCTGCGGATCCAGCAGGTGCTGGCGCACGAGAGCGACCTGCTGGAGTACGAGGACATCTTCGAGGGCTCCCACGTCATCGAGGCGAAGGTGGCCGAGCTGGTCGAGGCGTCCTTCGCCGAGATCGAGCGGATCCAGGAGATGGGCGGCGCGATGGCCGCCGTCGAGTCCGGCTACCTCAAGTCGCAGCTGGTCTCCTCGCACGCCGAGCGCCGGGCCCGGATCGAGTCCGGCGAGGAGAAGATCGTCGGCGTCAACATCTACGAGTCGACCGAGCCGAACCCGCTGACCGCCGACCTGGACGCGGCGATCCAGACGGTCGACCCTGCGGTCGAGGCCCGGGTCATCGCGTCGCTCCGGAACTGGCGCGACACCCGTTACCAGCCGCCCTTCAACCACCCGCGTCCGTGCAAGGCGCTGGAGCGGCTGAAGGAGGCCGCGAAGGGCACCGACAACCTCATGGAGGCCACCCTGGAGTGCGCCCGCGCCGGGGTCACGACCGGCGAGTGGGCCGGGGCCCTGCGCGAGGTGTTCGGCGAGTTCCGGGCGCCGACCGGTGTCTCGTCGGCTCCGGTGGCCGTCTCCGCCGAGGAGGGCTCGGCCATGGCGGAGGTCCGCCGCAAGGTGGACCTGACGGCGCGGGACCTGGGTGTCGGCAAGCTCCGCTTCCTGGTCGGCAAGCCCGGCCTGGACGGGCACTCCAACGGGGCCGAGCAGATCGCCGTGCGGGCCCGTGACGCGGGCTTCGAGGTGGTCTACCAGGGCATCCGGCTCACCCCGGAGCAGATCGTGGACGCGTCCCTCGCCGAGGACGTGCACGCGGTCGGGCTCTCCATCCTCTCCGGCTCGCACGCCCAGCTGGTCCCGGACGTGCTGGAGCGGCTGCGCGAGGCGGGTGCCGGCGACATCCCGGTGATCGCCGGCGGGATCATCCCGAACGCCGACGCGGACCGGCTCAGGGCCGCCGGAGTGGCCGCCGTGTTCACCCCGAAGGACTTCGACATCACCGGGATCATCGGCCGTATCGTCGACGAGATCCGTAAGGCCAACAAGCTCAGCCCCCTCATCAGCACGGAGGTCCCCGCATGACCAGCCCTGTTCCTCAGGTGAACCGCCTTCGCCCGCGGCGCTCCTGCCTCGCGGTGCCGGGAAGCAACCCCCGCTTCCTGGAGAAGGCCCAGGGCCTCCCGGCGGACCAGGTCTTCCTCGACCTGGAGGACGCCTGCGCCCCGCTCGCCAAGCCCGAGGCGCGGCACACCATCGTCAAGTTCCTCAACGAGGGCGACTGGACCGGCAAGACGCGAGTCGTGCGGGTCAACGACTGGACGACGGAGTGGACGTACCGCGATGTCGTCACCGTCGTCGAGGGCGCCGGCCAGAACCTCGACTGCATCATGCTGCCGAAGGTGCAGACCGCCCAGCAGGTCGTCGCCCTCGATCTGCTCCTCACCCAGATCGAGAAGACGATGGGCTTCGAGGTCGGCAAGATCGGCATCGAGGCGCAGATCGAGAACGCGCAGGGCCTGAACAACGTCAACGAGATCGCGACGGCCTCCCAGCGCGTCGAGACGATCATCTTCGGCCCGGCCGACTTCATGGCGTCGATCAACATGAAGTCGCTGGTCGTCGGCGAGCAGCCGCCCGGCTACCCGGCGGACGCCTACCACTACATCCTGATGAAGATCCTGATGGCCGCCCGCGCCAACAACCTCCAGGCCATCGACGGCCCCTACCTGCAGATCCGCAACATCGACGGCTACCGCGAGGTCGCCCAGCGAGCCGCGGCCCTCGGTTTCGACGGCAAGTGGGTGCTGCACCCCGGTCAGGTCGAGGCGTCCAACGAGATCTTCTCGCCCTCGCAGGAGGACTACGACCACGCCGAGCTGATCCTGGACGCGTACGACTACTACACCTCCGAGGCGGGCGGCAAGAAGGGCTCGGCGATGCTCGGCGACGAGATGATCGACGAGGCCAGCCGCAAGATGGCGCTGGTCATCTCCGGCAAGGGACGCGCCGCCGGCATGCAGCGCACCTCCAAGTTCGAGACCCCCGACAACTAAGGAGCGCTGAGCGCGATGCAGTTCGGACGCACCTACGAGGAGTTCGAGGTCGGGGCGGTCTACAAGCACTGGCCCGGGAAGACGGTCACGGAGTACGACGACCACCTCTTCTGTCTCCTCACCATGAACCACCACCCGCTCCACATGGACGTCAACTACGCCGAGAAGACGACGGACTTCGGCAAGAACGTGGTGGTCGGGAACTACATCTACTCGCTGCTGCTGGGCATGTCCGTGCCGGACGTCTCCGGCAAGGCGATCGCCAACCTGGAGATCGAGTCGCTGCGGCACGTGGCGCCGACCTTCCACGGCGACACGGTCTACGGCCAGACGACCGTGCTCGACAAGTGGCCGTCGAAGTCGAAGAACGACCGCGGCATCGTGTACGTGGAGACCAAGGGCTACAAGCAGGACGGCACGCTGGTCTGTGTGTTCCGTCGCAAGGTCATGGTGCCCACCGAGACCTACATCAAGGAGCGCGGCGGCGAGCAGCCGGGCCGCCCCGAGCTCAGGGAGCAGGAGAAGTAGCCATGGCACGACTCGCCCAGACCCACGGTCTCACGGACGTCCAGCAGGAGATCCTCTCCACCGTCCGCGACTTCGTGGACAAGGAGATCATCCCGGTCGCGACCGAGCTGGAGCACCGGGACGAGTACCCGCAGCAGATCGTCGACGGGCTCAAGGAACTGGGCCTGTTCGGGCTGATGATCCCCGAGGAGTACGGCGGCCTGGGCGAGTCCCTCCTCACGTACGCGCTGTGCGTGGAGGAGATCGCCCGGGGCTGGATGTCCGTGTCCGGGATCATCAACACGCACTTCATCGTGGCGTACATGATCAAGCAGCACGGCACGCAGGAGCAGAAGGACCACTTCCTGCCGAGGATGGCGGCCGGTGACGTCCGGGGCGCCTTCTCGATGTCGGAGCCGGGACTCGGTTCGGATGTGTCGGCGATCACATCGAAGGCGGTCAAGGACGGCGACGAGTACGTCCTGAACGGTCAGAAGATGTGGCTGACGAACGGCGGAACGTCAACACTCGTCGCCGTACTCGTCCGAAGTGACGAAGGACACCCCGAGGGCACGGCGCCCCACAAGTCGATGACGACCTTCCTGGTCGAGAAGGAGCCCGGCTTCGGAGAGGTCCGCCCGGGTCTCACCATTCCCGGGAAGATCGACAAGATGGGCTACAAGGGCGTCGACACGACCGAGCTCATCATGGACGGACTGCGCATTCCGGCCAATCGTGTACTCGGCGGCAGCACCGGCCGGGGGTTTTACCAAATGATGGACGGCGTCGAGGTCGGCCGGGTGAATGTGGCCGCACGTGGCTGCGGTGTCGCTCAGCGTGCATTCGAACTCGGTGTCCAGTACGCCCAGCAGCGCCACACTTTCGGCAAGCAGATCGCCCAGCACCAGGCGATCCAGTTCAAGCTGGCCGAGATGGCTACCAAGGTCGAGGCCGCGCATGCCATGATGGTCAACGCAGCACGCAAAAAGGACTCGGGCGAACGAAACGACCTCGAAGCAGGGATGGCGAAGTACCTCGCCTCCGAATACTGCAAAGAAGTCGTCGAGGACGCTTTCCGGATCCACGGCGGTTACGGCTTCTCCAAGGAGTACGAGATCGAGCGCCTCTACCGCGAGGCGCCGATGCTGCTGATCGGCGAAGGTACCGCCGAAATCCAGAAAATGATCATCGGTCGTCGGCTGCTCGAAGAGTATCGATTCCAGGGCTAGTACGCGGTTGGTCCGGGGTCGGATGTCTGGTTCGGGGTGTTTTCTTCGAGAAGAAGATCACACCCCGTCAGCACTCTTCGGTCGTCGACTCGGCTTCCTGGCTTGCCCAGTTGCGGTCCGCGACCGGTACGATCCCGTGAAAGCCGCCGTCCCCAGTCACCGCGCGGCATCATCCGCTACGAAGGTCATCCATGCCCCACAGCCAAACCTCTGCACCACGCGACAGCCTGGCAGGCGTACGTCTTGCGCGCGGAGCATCGCCGTGGCTTCTCCCGACCGTCGCCACCGCAGCACTCAGCCTCGCCCGTTCGCGCCGCTCCGGCGCCGCCCGGGCCGTGGCCGTACCCGCCACCGCGCTGGCGGCGGGCATGCTGTGGTTCTTCCGCGACCCCGAGCGTGAGATCGCCCAGGGCCGGGTCATCTCGCCCGCAGACGGAGTGGTGCAGAGCATCATGCCGTGGAAGGACGGCCGCACCCGCGTCGCGATCTTCATGAGCCCGCTCAACGTCCACGTCAACCGCGCGCCGCTCTCCGGCACGGTGACGTCCGTGGAGCACATCCCGGGTGGGTTCGTACCGGCGTTCAACAAGGAGAGCGAGAACAACGAGCGCGTCGTCTGGCACTTCGACACCGAACTCGGTGACATCGAGATGATCCAGATCGCCGGCGCCGTGGCTCGCCGTATCGTTCCGTACATCCCCGAGGGCACCAAGGTCGAGCAGGGTGACCGGATCGGGCTGATCCGCTTCGGCTCCCGCGTCGACATCTACCTGCCGGAGGGTGTGGAGATCGACGTCGAGGTGGGCCAGAAGACCGTGGCTGGGGTGACTCGCATTGACCGTGATTGATCCGGAGACCCAACCCGGCCAGACGGCCGCGACGGGCTGGGTGCCCGAAGTCGACGAGGTGGAGGACGACGCGGAGGAGATGCCACTGTCGCTCCGCCTGTCGATAGCGGACACGCTCACCCTCGGCAACGCCACGTGCGGCTTCATGGCGGTGTACTTCACCACCACGGGCATCCTGATCCCGCACCTCACCGGCAGCCAGGAGTCGGGCATGGCCCGGCACAGCGCGGCCACCGCGGTGATCCTGATGCTGTGCGCGGCGATCTTCGACCTGTTCGACGGGCTGGTGGCGCGCAAGCTCCGCTCCTCGCCGATGGGCGCGGAGCTGGACAACCTCTCCGACCTCATCAGCTTCGGCCTCGCGCCGGCGTACTTCGTCCTCGTCTACGGCATGGTCGCGGACGACGCGCACCAGCGGGTGGCGGCGGTGGGGGCGATCGTCGTGCTGCTGGCCGTGGTGCTGAGGCTCGCGAGATTCTCCTGCGTGACGGTGAAGGACGGCACCTTCCAGGGCATGCCGTCGCCGTTCGGCGCGCTGACGGTCATCTCGATCGTGCTGCTTGAGCTGCCCTTCGTGGCGACGCTCCTGGCCATCGTCGGTGTCGCGTGGCTGATGGTGAGCCGCGTCGAGTACCCGAAGCCGCGGGGTCCCCTCGCGGGCGCCGTGCTCACCTGGATCGTCCTCGCGATGGGCCTTCTGGCGGCCTGGGCCTTCGACGCCCCCGGCGGTCAGCTGCTGCTCCAGACCGGCTGTGCGCTGCAGCTCGTCATGGGCGCGGTCATCCCGCTGTTCGCCACGGCCCGCCGGGTGAACAACTTCCGCGACAACCGGCGCGAGGCGCGGGCGGCCCAGCTGCCCTGACGCTCCGCTCCAGCACTGACGGGTGTGGCCCGAGCCTTCATGGCTCGGGCCACACCCGTTTCGCGTTCAAGGGCGTCGGGGTTTGCCCTTGAGGGGTCAACTACCTCGTGTGGGGCTCCAGTTGCTGGGGGTGAGGAAGAGGTGGACGGTGGAAAGGGGTGGGTTTCACATCAGTTGACACCTTTCGAGCGTCAGGAGAAGAGCATGGCCTCGTCCACACCCATAGAACACAAGGTGAAGCACACTTCGCAGATACCGGCGAACGCGGGCACCGAGGTGGAGCTGCCCGTCCGGGAGTACAACGGCACCCACGGGCACGACCGCGAGCCGGTGCTGATGCTGCACGGCAGAAGCGTGCCGGCCCTCCCAGGCTTCGACCTCGCGCCGGTGCCCGGCGATGAGAACCCGAGCCGGTACAGCTGGGCCCAGAAGCTGGCCAAGGCCGGTTTCGACGTCTTCATCATGGACCTCCAAGGCTCCGGACGGTCACCTCGCCCGACCATGGACGTGCCGTGCAACACCAACCCCGCCCAGCAGGCGCAGGTGCTCGTCCCCAACCCCCTGTCGGAGCCGTGCACTCCCCCGCCTCCGTACCCCTCGCAGCTGGGCAACTCGGAGAGCGAATGGGCAGAGGTGAAGTCGGTCGTCGAGTACATCAGGGATCTTCCCGACGCGGACAAGCCGATCCACTTCGTGGGCTGGTCCGCGGCCTCGTTCGTGATGGGTCCCTACGCGCTCCGGTACCCCGACGACGTCAGGAGCCTGTTCCTGCTCGCCCCTATGTTCCCGCCGAAGGGACGGTGGTCCGAGAAGGCCGACCAGCCCTTCGGGCGTCCGGCCGAGGCCCTGACGCTGCCCGTGTCCAAGCCGGAGAACCAGTTCGGCTTCCCGATGCACGTGACCAGCAAGAGAGGCTTCAAAGCCGCGCTGACCGGCCCCGCCGCCCTGTGGGAGCCCGGCATCGACGAGCTGGCGTGGGAAGCCTGCATGCAGAACGACCACGAAGGCAGCAAGTGGGGCCGCAGGGTGAACGGCGGCGAGCCGGAGGGCGTCCTGCGATACCGGAACACCTACTGGTGGGGCTGGAACAACCACACCGTGCCGCTCATGAGAGAGAACGAGTACCTGCTGGGTGGTCGCGTTCCCGTGCTCATCCTCTACGGAGAGAACGACCGGACGGCCAACAGCCCGACGCCGATGCCCGACAACCTCAACTTCTCCGTGCCGGCCCTCTACGATGCCATCGCGGGGTCGAAGAAGCTGATGTTCTGCTTCGAGGCTTCGGGCCACTCTCTCGTCTGGGAGACCACCGCCGAGGCCATCCACCACTTCTCGAAACACTGGTTGAAGAAGGGCGAGGTGGAGGGCCACGGCAGCGGCAGCTTCTTCAGGGAACTCGACGGCAACCTGATCCGCCTGCCCTAGGGATCAGGCGAAAAAGTCCCGCGCGATCCCCTCAGCCACCCGTTCCAGAATCGGCCCCGGATCCGCCAGGCACCGTTCAACGTCCGGCTCGACCTCCGTCAGGGGGTACGCCCGGCGGATGCCGGCCCGGCCCAGGGCCTCCGGTGGCAGGGCCAGGCGGCCGCAGACCGCCACGACCTCCTTGTCGGCGGCGCGCGCGGCCGCCGCGACCCCCGCCGGGGCCTTGCCGTGCAGGGTCTGCTCGTCCAGGGAGCCCTCGCCGGTGATGACGAGCGTGGCCTTCGACAGCGCCGCCGCGAAGCCCAGGACGTCGAGCATCACCTCGATGCCGGGCCGGAAGCGGGCACCGAGGACGAGGGCGCCGTAGCCGATGCCGCCCGCGGCGCCCGCGCCCGGGGCGAGGGCGTGCTCGGCGGCGCGCGGCCCGACCGTCTTCTCCAGGACGGCCGCGAAGTGCGTCAGGGCCGCGTCCAGCGTCGCCACGTCCTCGGGGCTCGCGCCCTTCTGCGGGCCGTACACGGCCGGGGCGCCCTTCGGGCCCGTCAGCGGGTTGTCGACGTCGCTCGCCAGGACGAGGTCGACCGACGTGAGCCGCTCGTCGAGGCCCGACAGGTCCGCCGTCGCCAGGTCGCGCAGGCCTCCGCCGCCGGGCCCGACGGGCTCCCCCGCCGCGTCCAGGAAGCGCGCGCCGAGCGCGGCCAGCATGCCGGCGCCGCCGTCCGTCGTGGCGCTGCCGCCGACGCCGAACACGATCGTGCGGGCGCCCGCGTCGAGCGCGGCGCGCAACAGCTCCCCCGAGCCGTACGTGGTGGCCGTGAGCGGTGCGAAGACCCCGGCGGGGAGCCGTTGCAGGCCGCTCGCCTCGGCCATCTCCACGACGGCCGTGTCGCCGCGCAGCGCGTAGGCGGCGGTGACGGGCTCACCGAGCGGCCCCGAGACCCGTACCTCGCGGCGTTCGAAACCGGCCGCGACCGCCGCGGCCACCGTGCCGTCGCCGCCGTCGGCGACCGGCAGCGCGTCGACCTCCAGGTCGGGCAGGACCCGGCGCAGGCCCGCCGTGACCCGCTCGGCGACCTGGACGGCCGTCAGCGTGCCCTTGAACTTGTCCGCGGCGATCAGCACCCGCGGGGCGGCAGTGCCCCTGTCGTCGGCCGTGCCCGTGTCGCCGGACGTGTCGATCCCGTCCATCGCGGCGTTCGCCACCTTGCGTTCCCCTCGCTCGTCGGGCCTTGCGCACGTCAAGGCAGTCGCGCCGCTGTGACCCTAACCGCCCCGGCCCCGGTACGTCATGCCCCGTCCCGCCCACCGAACACCGTCCGCCGGGCACCGCCGGGCGGACACCGCGCGAGCCCCGCCGGGCCGGCGTGCGCGGAATCGGGCGGAATCGGGTAGACCTTCGGACATGACGCCCACGACCACCACCCCCCTCGCGCCCCCGGTCGGTGCCGAGCTCGCCGACCGTGTGCTCGGGGGCTGGCTGGGCCGGATCGCGGGGAACATGCTCGGGAAGCCGGTGGAGCAGGGGGAGGTGTGGACACGGGCGCGGATCGACCGCTATCTGCGGCTGGCCGGTGCCCTGCCGCTCACCGACTACCTCCCGGAACCGCCCACCGAGAGCGACGGGCTCGCGCTGCGGCCGGAGTGGCGCGAGTGCGTGCGCGGGCGGATCCACGGCAGCTGCCGCGACGACGACGTGGACTACGCGATCCTCGGGCTGCACCTGCTGGAGACGCACGGCTTCGGCTTCAGCACCGAGCAGCTCGGTGACCTGTGGCTGCTGCGGCTGCCGTATCTCCAGACGTTCACGGCGGAGCGGGTGGCGTACCGGAACCTCGCGGCCGGGCTGAAGCCGCCGCTGACGGCCACCTACGACAACCCGTACCAGGAGTGGATCGGCGCCCTGATCCGCGCCGACGTCTTCGGCTGGACCTCCCCCGGCCTGCCCCGGCGCGCGGCCTCGCTGGCCCGGCGCGACGCGGTGCTGTCGCACACCGGCAACGGCGTGTACGGGTCGATGTGGGCGGCGGCGCTGATCGCGGCGGCGTTCACGGCGCCGGGGGCGCGGGCCGCGCTGGACGAGGCGCTGGCGGTGGTCCCGGCGAGCAGCCGGCTGGCGCGGACCGTGCGGCGGGTCGTGTCGCTGTACGAGGCCGGACTGGCCTGGGAGGAGACGCTCACGACGGTGGGCGAGGAGACGTCCGGGCTCGGCTGGATCCACGTGGTGCCGAACGCCGCCGTGCTCACGGCCGGGCTGCTCTACGGCGAGGGTGACTTCACCCGCACCCTCGCGCTGACCGTCCGAGGCGGCCTGGACACCGACTCCAACGGGGCCACCGCCGGTTCGGTGGCGGGTGTGCTGTGTGGGGCGGCGGCGATCCCGGAGCGCTGGAAGGACCCGTTGGAGGACACCGTGCGCAGCGCCGTGTTCGGCTTCGACGGGGTGCGCATCAGCGAACTCGCCCAGCGCACAGTGCGGTTGGCCGAGACATTCGGCCCCTGAGCGCCGGTCCTTCCGCTCCCCGAGCGCCGATTTCCCGCCGTCGCGGGCCGTCTACCCTGGGCGGATGACCACTCAGGACTTCGCCGCGTACATCGCGAGCCTGCCCCGTGTCCTCGCCGGTGCCGCCGCGATCTTCCGTGACGCCGAGGGGCGCGTGCTGCTCGTCGAGCCCAACTACCGTGAGGGATGGGCGCTTCCGGGCGGGACGATCGAGTCGGACGACGGCGAGAGCCCGAGGCAGGGGGCGCGGCGCGAGACCCTGGAGGAGATCGGGCTGGACGTGGAGCCGGGGCGGCTGCTCGCCGTGGACTGGGTGCGCGGGGCGGGACGGCCGCCGCTGGTGGCGTACGTGTACGACGGCGGGGTGCTCGACGAGGACGATCTGAAGCGGATCCGGTTGCAGGAGGAGGAGTTGCTGTCGTGGCGGCTCGTCCCGCGCGCCGAACTCCCCGGGTACCTCCTGGGACCGCTCGGCCGACGGGTGCTGGCCGCCCTCGACGCGCTGGCGGAGGGCACCGGGGCGGTCGAGCTGGAGAACGGCCAGCGAGTGGCCTGAACCGTCGAGGATCAGCCACCGCGGGGTCGCTCGGTCACCGCCCGTCGTTGACAGGAGTCAGCTGACATCGCGTCAACTCGCCTTGTACAGAACGTTAAGTGGGTGAGCCTGCCATTTAATAGAAGTTTAAAGTGATGGCTGAAAACGCTGCCCGTTCGTCACTCCAGCATCTAGGCTGACGTCAGCCCCGTCCGAGCGATCGCGCCTCGTCGCCCCGCTCGGTGGCCGGGGCAGCACTCGGGACACCGTGACCGGCGGCCCGGGCGCGGGCCGTGGCGCCGGAGATCCGGAGCCCCAGGGGGAACGGTCACCGGGAGCCGCCCGGGACAGTCGGTCTCCCCCCACCCGCGGGCCGTTTCTCGCCCGTCCTCACCGAACAGGCAGCTGAGGTCATGGAACCACTGGGCTCAGACGATCCCGAGGAGCTAGGTCCCTACCGTCTCGTGGCACGGCTCGGCGCAGGAGGGATGGGGCGGGTCTATCTGGCGCGCTCCCCGCAGGGGCGGACCGTCGCGGTCAAGGCCATCCGGCCCGAGCTGATGGGGGACAAGAACTTCCGTATCCGCTTCCGCCGCGAGGTGGAGGCCGCGGGGGCGGTCGGCGGCAGATACACCGCGCCCGTGGTGGACGCCGACCCCGAGGCCCCCATCCCCTGGCTGGCCACCGACTACATCGCCGGGCCCACCCTGGCCGAGGCGGTCGCCGCGCACGGGCCCCTGCCGGTGGAGTCGGTGCTCGTGCTGGGCGCCGGCATCGCCGAGGCCCTGATCTCGGTGCAGGCGGCCGGGCTGGTGCACCGCGACCTGAAGCCCTCCAACGTGCTGCTCGCCGCCGACGGTCCGCGCGTGATCGACTTCGGCATCGTCCGGGCGAGCGACGGCTACGACCTCACCCGCTCCGGCGCGCTCTTCGGCTCCTTCGAGTACATGTGTCCCGAGCAGGCCACGGGCGAGCCGCTGGGCCCCGAGGGGGACGTCTTCTCGCTGGGCTCGGTGCTCACGTTCGCCGCGTCCGGGCACGCCCCGTTCAGCGGCAGCGCGGCGGCCACGCTCCTGTACCAGGTGGTGCACAGCGCACCGGATCTGACCGGTGTGCCCGAACCCCTCGACAAGATCATCAACCTCTGTCTCACCAAGGACCCCCGGCTGCGGATCACCCCGGACAAGCTGGCCGCCGCCTGCGCGCCCAGCGGTGTGGAGCAACTTGCGGCCGACGGCTGGCTGCCCCCGTCGGTGGCCTCCTCGGTCGCCCTGCGCGCGGCGGCGGTGCAGACCCTGGAGACCGGGCCGAACGGGTCGGTCTCCTTCCGCTCCACCGAGACCGAACGGGAGCAGGACGCGTACGACTTCCTGCAGGAACGTCACTCCTGCGCGCCGCGACCCGACGGGGCCGCGTACGACACGCGGCAGGAACCGGCCACGTACGACTTCGAGCGGGAAGAGGCGCCGGGCGTCGCGGACACCGCGTCGACGCGCGCGTCCGGCGGCTCCGGGGGCCGGGCGGCCGGGGTGCCGTCGGCCGACGGGGACGGCGGGCACAGCGGGGCCGTCGACGGCGCGGGCCGGTCCGGCCGCGAGCCGTCGGCCCCGGCCGCCTTCGTCGACGGCGCGGAGCCCGGTGCCGCTCCCGAGGAGCCCGAGCCGTACCGCGCCGCCGGGCACCGCCGTGCCGTACCGCGCTCCGGTCCGTCCCGGCGCACCGTCCTCACCCTGTCGGCGGGTTCCGCCGCGGCCGCGGTCGGCGCCGGCCTGGTGGTCAGCCGCAACAAGCCGACGGTGTCGTCCACGGAGCCCGCGGGTCCGGCCCCGAAGCCGCTGTGGACCTACCGGAGCGCCCCGCTGCTCCAGGCGCCCGCCGCCTTCAAGGACGGCACGGCCCTGGTGAAGACCCGGCCGGGTGACCTGGTCTGCCTGGACCTCAAGGACGGCACCCGGCCCAAGTGGGTCTACGAGGGCATCAGTCAGTCGCCCACCCCGGCTCTGCTGGCCTTCGACGCCGCGATCGCGCTCGGTGAGGGTGCGACCGTGATCGGGGTCGACCCGGTCGACGGAACGGAACGCTTCACCATCGACTTCGGGCCGGACTTCCGCTTCACCACCCTGCTCGGCGCCACCGACGACCAAGCCGTCTCCATCATCGGCGTGCGGCTCCGGCGCGCGTCCGACGAGCAGGGCGTGGCGACGTCCACGGAGGCGGTGTTCGGCGTGGATTTCGCGGCCCGCCGCGCCGAGGTCATCCCCATCAGCCCGGAGGACGTCGGCATCAAGCTGGCGCCGGTCGTCCTCCCCGGCTACTTCGTCTACGCCGACGGACTGCGCAACGTCACGGTCCGGGACACCGACAGCTCCGGCGTCCTGTGGCGGTACCCGGTCGGCTACGACCTGCGGCCCGGGCTCGCCGTGATCAACCGTACGGTGTTCGCCATCGGCCAGGAGCTCAAGGCCCTGGACCTCGGCAGCGGCAGACTCCGCTGGCGGGTCAAGCCCGAGCGCGGCATGTTCGCGTCCCTCGGCGGCTACGGCAACACCGTCTACGTCACCGGCACGGACCCGGCAGGTGTGTACGCGTTCAACGCCGGTACCGGCGCCCGCCGTTGGTTCTGCCCCACCCCCCGCCTCAACATCGACCAGCCGATCACGGCGGGCCCCGAGGCGGTCTACGTCCCCGCCTACAAGAACAAGAACGGCTTCTACGCGATCGGCGCCGCCAAGGGCCGGCTCCTGTGGAACTTCACGGACGGCGTGGAGACCGGCGTCAACGACTGGCAGCTCGCCTGCGACCACAGCGGTGTCCTGGTCGCCCAGCACTACGACCGCACCTACGGCCTGCCCGCCCCCTGACCCGCCACGCCGATATCCGCTCGCCCCGGCCGCGGGGCCGACCTACGCTCGCCCCATGAACAAGCCCCTCGTCGCCCTGCTCAGTGGCGCAGGCATCTCCACCGACTCCGGCATCCCCGACTACCGGGGCCCCAACGGCCTGTGGCGGCGCGATCCGGAGGCCGAGAAGCTGGTGACGTACGAGTACTACATGGGTGATCCGGAGATCCGCCGGCGTTCGTGGCAGATGCGGCGGCGGAACCGGACACTCCAGGCCGAGCCGAACGTGGCGCACCGGGCGGTGGCGGAGCTGGAGCGGTCCGGGCTGCCGGTTCGGGTGATCACGCAGAACGTGGACGGGCTGCACCAGCTGGCCGGGATGCCCGCCCACAAGGTCCTGGAACTGCACGGCTCCGCGCGGTCCGTGGTGTGCGTCGGGTGCCACGCCCGGATGCCGATGGAGGACGCGCTCGCCCGGGTCGAGGCCGGTGAGGACGACCCGCCGTGCCTGAAGTGCGGGGGCGTGCTGAAGTCCGCCACCGTCATGTTCGGCGAGCGTCTCGACCCGGTGGTCCTCGGCGAGGCCGTCGCGATCAGCAAGGCCTGCCAGATCTTCATCGCCGTCGGCAGCAGTCTCCAGGTGCAGCCCGCCGCCGGGCTCGCGGGCGTCGCCGCCGACCACGGGGCCCGTCTGATCATCGTCAACGCCGAGCCGACCCCGTACGACGAGTGGGCGGACGAGATCGTACGGGAGCCGATCGGGACGGCGCTGCCGGAGGTGCTGCAGGAGATCCGCGCGGCGAGCGACTGACAGGCCCGGGGGCCCGGCCCCTCAGAAGAGTGCCGCGCCCCGTTCGAAGTCCAGCAGGCGCTGTTTGCGCTCCGTGCCGCCGCCGTATCCGGTGAGGCTGCCGTCGGAGCCGACCACACGGTGGCAGGGGACGATGATGCCCACGGGGTTCTTGCCGTTGGCCAGACCGACCGCGCGGGACGCCTTGGGATTGCCCAGGGCGCCCGCGAGTTCGCCGTACGAGCGGGTCTCGCCGTAGGGGATCCGGGCGAGCTGCTCCCAGACCTGGCGTTGGAACGGGGTTCCCCTCAGTTGGAGTTCGAGGGTGAACACCTTCAACTCGCCCGCGAAATAGGCCTCCAGCTGTTCCCGGGGTTCGGCGAAGGCCGTGTCGTCCCGTCCGCCGAAGCTCTCCTGCGGCGGGCGATGGCGCTGTTCGGTCATGTAGAGGCCGCACAGGACACCGTCGTCGGCGACGAGGGTCAGGGGGCCGTAGGGACTGTCGACGACGGTGTGCCGCTTCTGCTGCTTCATGGGTGGTCCTCGGAAGGTGGGTGGGGGCCGGTTGCGCCTGACATTCGTGGTCGGCCGGAACTGTCCTATACGGGCAGGAAGTTGATGGGGTGGCTGTCCGTCGCCCAGAGGTACTGGACCGCGTACGCCCGCCACGGCCGCCACGCCTCGGCCCGGGCGGTGAGGGCTGCCGGGGTGGCGGGCAGGCCCAGCTCCCGTGCCGCGCGCCGGATGCCGAGGTCCCCGGCGAGGAAGGCGTCCGGGTCGCCGAGGGCGCGCATGGCGATGACCTCGACGGTCCAGGGACCGAACCCGGGCAGCGCGAGGAGCCGGGCACGGGTCTCGGCCCAGTCGCTGTCGACGCCCAGGTGCAGTGTTCCGTCGGCGAGTTGCCCGACCAGGGTGGTGAAGGTGGTCCGTCGGGTGCGCGGCATCGCGAGGCTCTCGGGATCGACGGCCGCCAGCGACTCGGGGGACGGGAAGAGATGGGTGAGGCCCCCTTCCGGGTCGTCGACCGGTTCACCGTGCGCCACCACCAGCCGGGCCGCGTGGGTCCGGGCGGCGGCCGTGGAGACCTGTTGGCCGAGCACCGCCCGTACGGCGAACTCGGCCTCGTCGACGGTCCGTGGCACCCGGCGCCCCGGCGCCTTGTCCACGAGCGGCGCGAGCACGGGATCGGTGCGCAGCTGCTCGTCGACGGCTACCGGGTCGGCGTCAAGATCGAGCATGCGGCGACAGCGGCTGATGGCGACGGGCAGGTCCCGCAGATCGCCGAGGGAGAGCCGGCAGGCGATGTGGTCGGACTCCGGTGTGAGGGCGACGACACCGTGACCGTACGGCAGCCGGAGCGTGCGCCGGTACGCGCCGTCGCGCCACTCCTCCACCCCGGGTACGGCGGTCTCGGCGAGGTGTCCGAAGAGGTTGTCGGGGTTGAGCGGGGCCCGGAACGGCAGCCGGAGGCTCAACGCCCCCGAGGTGCCCGGGGAGTCGGAGCGCTGCCGGGCCGACCGCGTCGCCCGCTCGCGCAGCGCGCCGGGCGCCAGAGCGAAGACTTCCCGGACGGTGTCGTTGAACGTCCGGATCGACCCGAACCCGGCGGCGAACGCGATCTCCGCCATCGGCAGCGCGGTCGTCTCGATCAGCAGCCGCGCGGTCTGCGCCCGCTGCGCCCGGGCGAGTGCCAGCGGGCCCGCGCCCAGCTCGGCCAGCAGTTGCCGCTCGACCTGCCGGGCGCTGTAGCCGAGCCGCCGTGCCAGTCCCGGCACGCCCTCCCGGTCCACGACGCCGTCCCCGACCAGCCGCATCGCCCGCGCCACGAGGTCCGCCCGCTGGTCCCACTCCGGTGACCCCGGACTCGTGTCCGGCCGGCACCGCTTGCAGGCCCGGAACCCGGCCTGCTGGCAGGCCGCCGCACTCGGGTAGAACGTCATGTTCTCCGCCTTGGGCGGTACCACCGGGCAGCTGGGCCGGCAGTAGATCCGTGTGGTCACCACCGCCGTGAAGAACCATCCGTCGAACCGCGCGTCCTTCGACCGCACGGCCCGCACACACCGTTCCGTGTCCGCGTACATCCCGTTCCGCATGACTCAAGCATCGGGGAGGGGTCGGGGGCAGGGCTGGCGGAAATCCGACATCAGCGTGGGGTGACCTGCGACCTCGCGCCTTCCCCCATTCCCCCTTCCTCTTTCCCCCTCCCCCGTTCCGCCTTCCGCCTTCCGCCTTCCGGCAGCTCCACCCGTCGACTTCCTCAGACGCCCGCGGCCCTCCGCCACGCGGCTTCCCTCAGCAACCGCAGGCCGTTCAACCCCACCAGCACCGTGGACCCCTCGTGTCCCGCCACCCCGAGGGGCAGCGGCAGATGACCCACCAGGTCCCACACCACCAGCACCGCGATACAGACCCCCGCGATCACCAGGTTCTGCACCACCAGCCGCCGGGCCGCCCGCGACAGCCGCACCACCGCCGGGATCGCGCGCAGCTCGTCGCGCACCACCACCGCGTCGGCGGTCTCCAGCGCGAGATCGGAGCCGGCCCGGCCCATGGCGACACCGGCGTGCGCGGCGGCGAGCGCGGGCGCGTCGTTGACACCGTCCCCGACGAACAGGACCCGCGCGCCCCCGTCCTGCAGCTCCCGCACGGCCTCCACCTTGCCCTGCGGCAGCAGCTCGGCCCGCACGTCGTCGATCCCGGTGTCCGACGCCACCTGGGCGGCGGCGCGCGCGTTGTCCCCGGTGAGCAGGACCGGCGACCCAGCGGTCAGGGCGGTCAGCGCCCTCACCGCGGCGGGCGCGTCGTGGCGCAGCCGGTCGGCCAGGGTGAGCGTTCCGACGGCGACCCCGTCCCGCTCGACGAGAACGGTCGTCCCTGGGGCGGCCGCCGCGTCCACGGCGGCCTCGTCGCCGTCGCCGCCGTGCTCCCCCGCCCGCCCCACGGTCACCACGTGTCCCTCGACGGTCGCCCGGACGCCTCGGCCCGGCGTGGCCACGAAGTCCTCGGCGGCCGCCACCCGCAGCCCCCGCGCCCCGGCGGCGGCCACCACCGCGCGGGCCAGGGGGTGTTCGCTCGGGTACTCGGCGGCCGCGGCCAGCGCCAGCAGTCCGTCCTCGTCGAGCCCGGAGCCGGGCAGCGGTCGTACGGCGACGACCTCGGGCGTGCCCTCCGTGAGCGTGCCGGTCTTGTCGAGAGCGACGGCGTCGATCTCGCCCAACCGCTCCATCGCGACGGCGGACTTCACGAGGACACCGTGGCGGCCGGCGTTGGCGATGGCGGAGAGCAGCGGCGGCATGGTCGCGAGGACCACCGCGCAGGGCGAGGCGACGATCATGAAGGTCATGGCGCGGAGCAGCGCGGCCGTGAGGTCCTCGCCGAAGGCCAGGGGGACACCGAAGACGGCGAGGGTGGCGACGACGACACCGACGGCGTACCGCTGTTCGACCTTCTCGATGAAGAGCTGGGTCGGCGCCTTGGTGCGGGAGGCCTCCTCGACGAGGCTCACGATGCGGGCGATCACGGAGTCTGCCGGGTCGCGCGCGACGCGGACGCGCAGCGCTCCCGTGCCGTTGAGGGTGCCCGCGAAGACCTCGTCGCCCGGGGCCTTGGGGACCGGCAGCGGTTCGCCGGTGATGGTGGCCTGGTCGGCCTCGCTCTCCCCCGCGAGGACCAGCCCGTCGGCACCGATGCGCTCGCCGGGGCGGACCAGCACCACGTCACCGACGGCGAGCCGGTCCGTCGGCACGGTCTCCTCGGCGGTGCCGTCCGGCGACAGGCGGGTGGCCGTGGTGGGTGCCAGGTCGAGCAACCCCCGTACGGAGTCCGCGGTGCGGGCGGTGGCCAGGGCCTCCAGGGCGCCGGAGGTGGCGAAGATGACGATCAGCAGGGCGCCGTCGAGGACCTGACCGATCGCGGCCGCGCCCAGCGCCGCCACGATCATCAGCAGGTCGACGTCGAGGCTCTTCTCGCGCAGTGCCCGCAGCCCTTCGAGGGCGGGCTCCCAACCGCCTGCCGCGTAGGCGATCACGTAGAGCGGGCCGTACAGCCAGGCGGAGGCCCCGACCAGGTCCAGCGGGAACGCGAGCAGGAAGGCGAGGGTGGACGTCAGCGCCCAGCGGGCCTCGGGGAGAGCGAGGACGCGGGTGCGGCGGCGGGGGGTCGTCGGCACGGACGGGCGGCGGACCGGGGTGGGGGTGAGGGTGGCAGACACGCGGGCCACCATACAGGAACACATGAAGACTCATTCATGCCTTCATGTGCGATGAGTAAGATACTCGCCATGGGTCATGGAGCCATCACCTCAGCGCAGGACGCCGCCCCTCGTGTGCGTCTGGACGCGGCCAACGTCGCCAAGGTGGCCACCACCCTCCAGGCCCTCTCCACCCCGTCCCGCCTGCTGATCCTGGCCAGGCTGCGCGAAGGGCCGCTCCCGGCCACCGAGTTGGCCGCCGAGGTCGGGATGGAACAGTCCGCCTGCTCCCACCAGCTGCGTCTGCTGCGCAATCTCGGCCTGGTCGTGGGCGAGCGCCGGGGCCGTTCGGTGGTGTACGCCCTGCACGACCACCATGTCGCCGAGCTGCTGGACCAGGCCGTCTACCACGTCGAGCACCTGCGGCTGGGGCTCAGCGACACGCCGGACGGGGACTGAGTCCACCGGACGGCGACCGACACCTCGCACCACCGGGCAGACGACACGGCACCCGCCCCGGCGGCTGGCCGAGGCGGGTGCCCGAGGCGAGTGTCCGGGCCGTCCGTCACGTCGAGGGAATCGCCGGGAGCGTCGTGGCGGGCAGGCCACCGAGCAGACCGCCGAGCAAGCCGGTGACCAGGCCGAGCACCGGCTGCAGGAGACCGGTGACGACACCGAGGACCGGGGCGAGCAGACCGGTCACCGCACCCAGGACCGCGCCCAGGTCGAGCGAGGTCAGCGCCTTCAGCAGCGCGTCGACCGCGGCCTGGAGGGCGGCCAGCAGATCCGCGACCGGGTCGGCCGCGGCGGCGGCGCGGTCGGAGCCGGCCGGGGCCGCCGCCTCGATCTTCTGCAACCGCTGCTGCACGGTGGCGTGGGCGGTCCTGAGGGCCGCGACGTGCCGGGCCGCCTCGGCGGTGTTCAGCTGGTCGGCGTCCAGCTCGGCGATGGTGGTCATCTCGTCCAGCAGCGGGGCGAGCACGTCGTTCTGGTCCATGCGGTCGAGCAGGTCCAGCTGGCCCAGCAGCTCGTCCACGTCGGTGCCGAGGGCGTCGGTCTCCGTGGCCGTGCCCGCCGCCTCCGCGGCCGCGTCCGTGTCGGCGTCGAGGTCCGCCAGCAGCGCGTCCAGGTCGCTCTCCAGCTCGTCGAGGAGCGCCTCCATGTCGGCGATCTCCTTGTCGACGATGGCGTCCGCCTCCGCCTCCTCCTTCGCCAGGAGGGCGTCGATCTCCTTCTCCAACGAGTCGAAGAAGGCGTCCAGATCGGGTTCGGGCACCGCGGCGGCCCGGGAAGCGGCACGGTCGGAGGCGGTTCGGCCCGCGTCGACGGCCGCGGTGGCGGTGCCGACCGGCCCGAAGACCAGTGCCCCGCAGACCAGAGGTGACAGGAGAAGAGCACGGGAGACGAGGGCGCGCATGCACGTTCCTTTCGAAGGAGCTGTCCTTGCGCTCACGGTGGGAGGCGCCGCGAGGCGCCGCAACCGAGCACAGCACCGCGGACGGACCCGCCGACCGACCACGTCGACGACCCTGACCAGCCTGTTTCCCTCGAACAACCACTCCCTGCGACTCCGTTCGAGTCGCTCGCGCCGTTCGTCCGTCAGAGTGCGGGAGAGCGACACGTCGGGCCCCGTCCCGCTCCGCGCCGGTGTCAGCCCGTCTGCTCGGCGAACGCCTGGTATGCCTCGTCGTCGAAGAGGACGAACCTGACCTCCTCGACCGAGGTCTCGGTGGTGCGGACCGTCTCCACGGCGATACGGGCGGCGTCCGCCATGGGCCAGCCGTAGACGCCGGCGGAGACGGCCGGGAAGGCGACGGTCCGGGCTCCCAACTCGTCGGCGACGCGGAGGGACTCGCGGTAGCAGGAGGCGAGCAGGGCGGAGCGGTCGAGGCTCTGGCTGTGGACGGGGCCGACGGTGTGGATGACCCAGCGCGCGTCCAGGTCGCCCGCCGTGGTGGCGACGGCCTGGCCGGTGGGGAGGCCTCCGCCGTACTGGGAGGCGCGGAGCTTGCGGCAGTCCGCCAGGATGGCGGGGCCGCCGCGCCGGTGGATGGCGCCGTCCACTCCTCCCCCGCCGAGGAGGGAGGAGTTCGCGGCGTTGACGATGGCGTCGACGGACTGCCGGGTGATGTCGCCCCGGACGAGGGTGATGGTCGTCATGCCCGCCTCTATACCAGCCGACGGGACACGCGGGCCCTCCATTTCCGGCGCCCTTCGCAGCGGGCGGCACGCCTCGTTCGTGACGGCCTACCAGCCGACCGGCAGCGACCGCACCCCGTGGACCGTGGTCATCGTCAGCGCGAAGTCCTCCGGCGGTGCGGTCAGCCGCAGGCCCGGCAGCCGGTCGAAGAGCGCGGGCAGGCCGACCTGGAGTTCCGCGCGGGCCAGGGACTGGCCGATGCACTGGTGCAGTCCGTGGCCGAAAGCCAGATGGCCGGACGCACCGCGGCTCACGTCCAGGGTGTCGGGGTCGGCGAAGACGGACGGGTCTCGGTTGGCGGCCTGGAGCGCCACGACCACACCCTCGCCCGCGCGGACGCGGACACCGGCCACCTCCACGTCCTCGGTGGCCACCCGGCGCAGTCCCGAGTGCAAGACGGTCAGATGACGCAGGAGTTCCTCCACGGCACCGGGCCACAGGCCGGGGTCCGCGCGCAGGGCGGCCAGTTGCGCGGGGTGACGCAGCAGGGCCACGACCGCCAGCGGGAACATGTTCGCGGTCGTCTCGTGGCCCGCCACCAGCAGCAGCGAGGCGATGCCGACGGCCTCGGGCGCGCTGATCTCGCCGGTCGCCACCCGGTCCCGCGCCAGACGCGAGAGGAGATCGTCGGCGGGCTCCCCGGCCCGTCGGGCCAGCAGCTCACCCAGGTAGGTGTGGAGGGCCTTGCGGGCGGCCATCATCTCGGCCGGCCCCGACGACAGACTGCTGAACGCGTTGGCCTGCCGCTGGAAGAAGTCGTGGTCCTCGTACGGCACGCCGAGCAGCTCGCAGATGGCGAGCGAGGGCAGCGGCAGGGCGTACGCCTCGACCAGGTCGGCGGCCGTGGCGCCGTCCGCCGTCATCGCGTCGAGCAGCTCGCCGCAGATCCGGGCGATCGCCGGCCTCAGCTGCTCGATGCGGCGGAAGGTGAAGTCGGGGATCAGGACGCGGCGCAGACGGGTGTGGTCGGGCGGTTCCATCATGAAGAACTGGCCCGGCGCGCGGGGCGGCGACTGCGGGCGGAAGCCGGGGAAGCCGTCGCGGGTCGCGTCGGCGCTGAAGCGGGGGTCGGCGAGGACCGCTCGGGCGTCCTCGTGCCGGGTGATCAGCCAGGGGCTGTTGTCGCCCCAGATCGTCACCCGTCGGATCGGCTCCTCGGTACGCCACTTGGCGTACTCGGGCGAGGGGTCGAGCAGCGGGCGGAGGGTGGGCAGAGACGGGTGGGTGGTCATGCGCGGGGCTCCTCTTCCGGCAGGCCCGCGAGGTCCAGCAGCAGGGACTTGATCTCGGTGGCGGCGTACGCCTCCCGGGCCGGCTCGCTCGTGGAGCACAGCAGGACGGGGCCGTCGTCGGGGTGGGCGGGGAGCCGGCCGTGGCTGCCGCTGACGCCGGCGGGGTTCAGCGGCACCGTGCTGATGCGGTAGCGGAAGCCCAGCTTCTTGCGGGCGATCTGGCCGACGGCGCGCAGCTTCACCGCGGGGACGGTCTCGTCGTAGAGCAGCTCGGCGGGGTCGTAGCCGGGCTTGCGGTGGATCTCGACCTGGCGGGCGAAGTCGGGGGCACGCTCGTCGTCGAGCCAGTAGTAGTACGTGAACCAGGCGTCCGGGTCGGCGACCGCGACGAGTTCGCCGGAGCGTTCGTGGTCCAGACCGTGCGCGGCCTTGCCCTCGGCGTCCAACACCTGCTCCACGCCGTCGAGTTCGGCCAGCAGCTTGGCGACCTCCGCAGTGTCGGCCGGGTCCCGTACGTACACGTGGGCCACCTGGTGGTCGGCGACCGCGAAGGCCCGTGAGGTCCAGGGGTCGAGGTACTCCATGCCGTCCTGGGTGTGCACCTGGAGCAGTCCGGCCCGGCGCAGGGCGCGGTTGATGTCCACGGGGCGGGAGACGGGCGTGATGCCGTACTCGCTGAGCGCGACCACCGTGGCGCCCTCGCGCAGGAAGTGGTCGAGCAACGGGCGGAGCGCGTCGTCGAGTTCGCGTGCCGCGCGGATCGTGGCCGGTGAGTCCGGACCGGATCGCTGGGGCTCGTAGTCGAGTTGGGGGAGGTAGACGAGGGTGAGGTCCGGGTCGTGCTCGTCGAAGACCTGGCGGGCGGCGCCCAGGATCCACTGGGTGGAGGGCATGCCGGCGTTGGGGCCCCAGTAGGTGAACAGGGGGAACGGGCCGAGGCGGTCGGTGAGTTCGTCGTGCAGGGTCGGCGGCCAGGTGTAGCAGTCGGGTTCCTTGCGGCCGTCGGAGTAGTAGACCGGGCGCGGGGTGACGGTGAGGTCGACGTCCGCGCCCATCGCGTACCACCAGCAGATGTTGGCGACCTTGTAGTCGGGGTCGGTCCTGCGGGCGGTCTCCCAGATCTTCTCCCCGCCGACCAGCGCGTTGTGCTGGCGCCACAGCAGCACCTCGCCGAGGTCGCGGAAGTACCAGCCGTTGCCGACCGCGCCGTGCCCGGAGGGCGGTTCGCCGGTGAGGAACGTGGACTGGACCGTACAGGTCACGGCGGGCAGGACGGGGTCGAGCCGGGCCCGGAAGCCGCGCTCGCCGAGGGCGGCCACGGCGGGCATGTGCGCGAGCAGCTTGGGGGTGAGACCGACGATGTCGAGAACGACGAGCCGGTTGGGTCGGGTACTCATCGCGGGTTCTCCTTGGTGCTGGTCCGGAGGTTCATCGCGGGTTCTCCTCGATAGTGGGCCGGGAGCCGGCCGGGGGCTTCCCGGTGGGGCCGCGTCATCAGGATCATGGCCGGTCGTCCTTGAGGCCGAGGCTCGTCAACCGGTCGCGGGCCCAGGCGAGTTCGGCGGCGATACCGCCGGGCAGGTCGGTGGGCGGGTCGGGAAGGACGGACCAGGTGTAGGTCTCGACCTCGATGTGGTCGCAGTCGGCCGAGGGCCCGCCGAGGAGTCCGGCCAGTACCTGGCCCAACTGGTCTGCGGTGGTGCGCAGCGGCGGTTCGGGGGCGGCGTGCAGCGGGGCGTGGAAGTGGACGCGCCAGGGGCCGGTGTCCGTGGGCAGGCCCCCGTCGAGCGCGTCCGGCAGATCGTCGACGCCGCGCACCTCCGGCTCCGCCCGCCCATCCGCCGTCCGCGGCGTCCCTCCCGCCCGGCTCAGCCCCTCGGCCTTCCCGTCCCCCCGCGCCGCCGTGCGGGTCTGGTGCAGGAAGCGGGGTTCCGCGAGGCGGTGCAGGGCCGTGCGGGCGGCGGGGTCGGACGGGTCGGGGGCCTCGACCGCGCAGGACGCCTGGAGCTTGACGACCGGCAGCCCGGCCTCGGCCAGGCGGCGCAGGGCGGCGCCGGGGTCCTCGAACTGCACGGCGAGGTGGCAGGCGTCGAGGCAGACCCCGAGCCGTTCGGGGTCGAGGCCGCGCAGTTCCCGTACGGCCTGGGCGGTGGTCTCCACCACGCAGCCGGGCTCCGGCTCGAAACCGACGCGGATACGGCGGCCGGTGTCCGACTCGATCGTGGCGAGTCCGGCGGCGAGCCGGTCCAGGGCGCGACGGGCGGTGTCGGCGCGGTCCGGCGGCCAGGGCGTGCGCCAGGCCAGCGGCAGGGTGGAGACGCTGCCGCGTTCCGCGTCGTCGGGCAGGAGCGCGGCGAGGACGCGGGCGCAGTCGAGGGTGTGGCTCAGGCGGGCCTCGTCCGCCCAGTCGGGGAGGTAGACGTCCTTCTTGACCACGTCGCGGTGGAACCCGGCGTAGGGGAAGGCGTTGAGGGTGACGGTCTCCAGGCCCCGGGCGTCGAGCTCGCCCTTGAGGCGCCGCACCTCGCCCGGTGCGGAGGTGAGCCGGGCGACCACGTCACGGGCGAGCCAGAGTCCGATGCCCAGCCGGTCCACGCCCAGGCGCTCCCGCACCGGTTCGGCGTGGTCGGCGAGCTGGGTGAGAACGCCGTCGAGGTCTTCGGCCTGGTGGACGTTGCTGCAGTAGCCGAGGTGGACGGTGGTGTCGTCCGCGTGCCGGAAGCGCATGGGTTTCCCCCCTCACTCCCCGCCGCGCCGGACGGAGTTGCCCTGGAAGCTCGACTCCTCGTCCGGTTTGGGCTCGTCGAGGTCCAGCCGTCCGCTCTGGCCGTAGAAGGCGACCGGGTTGCGCCACAGCACCCGGTCCACGGCCTCGTCGTCGAAGCCGGCGGCGAGCATGGCGTCGGCGGTCTTCCGGGTCTTGAGCGGGTCCGAACGACCCCAGTCAGCGGCCGAGTTGACGAGAACGCGGTCCGTCCCGTGGGTGCGGAGGATGGTCACCATGCGGTCCTCGCTCATCTTGGTCCTCGGGTAGATCGAGAACCCCGCCCAGCAGCCGCTGTCGAGGACCATGCCGACCGTCAGCTCGTTGAGGTGGTCGAGGACGACGAGTTCGGGGGCGATGCCCGACTCCCGTACGACGTCCAGGGTCCGGCGGGTGCCGGTGGCCTTGTCGCGGTGCGGGGTGTGCACGAGGGCCGGCAGTTCGTGCTCGATCGCGAGCTGGAGCTGGGTCGCGAGCGCCTCGTCCTCCTCCGGCGTCATGGAGTCGTAGCCGATCTCGCCGACCGCGACCACCCGGTCCTTGGCGAGGTAGCGCGGCAGTTCGTCCAGCACGGGCCGACAGCGGGGGTCGTTGGCCTCCTTGGGGTTGAGGGCGATCGTGCAGAAGTGCTGGATGCCGAACTGGGCGGCCCGGTAGGGCTCCCAGCCGAGCAGTCCGTCGAAGTAGTCGTAGAAGCTCTCGGGGGACGTGCGGGGCTGGCCCAGCCAGAATGCCGGCTCGACGACGGCGCGCACCCCGGCCGCGTGCATCGCCTCGTAGTCGTCGGTGGTGCGGGAGGTCATGTGGATGTGGGGGTCGAAGATGCGCACGGGCAGGCCTTTTCCTCGGGGGGGTCCGGTGAGGCGCTCCGGCTGTGGCCAGGGCGATGACGCTGTGTGGATGTACGACTCGGTCAGGGGAGGGCGGGGTGATGGGAGGGCGGGACGGTGGCCGGGCCGCGGTCCCGGTGGAGCTCCTTGAGGGCCCGCTCGGCGGCCTGTCGGCGCTCGGGGGCCGCGGTCCGCGTCTCGGTGGTGAGTCGCTCGCCGAGCCGGTCGGCGGCGGGGAAGGGGCGGACGACGGGCCAGATGTCCGCCGGCACGTCACGGCCCGCGGCGACCCGCTCGTGCGCGAAGTCGGCCAGCATCCGGGCGAGTTCGGCGTCGGCGCGGGCGGGGAGCCCGTCGATCCCGGTCAGGGGGATCTCGTGGAACACACACTTCAACACCGCCTGCCGGTACTCGGCATCCGGCAGCCGGGCGGCCCCGTACGGGCCGAGGGCGGCCTCGATGATGCCGCTGTCGTTGCCCCGCAGGGCCTCACGGACGAGCGGCAGCGCGAGGTCGCCGAGGGGTTCCCGTTTCGCGTCACCGCCGTCCGGGGCGGCGAGCAGCGGCAGGGCCCGCAGGATCGCCCGCTGTTCGGCCGGGTCGCCGTGGCGGTACAGACCCGAGAGTTCGTCGGCGAGCGGCTGTCCGCCCAGGGGCAGCGCGGTGAGCAGGACGGCGCGGGCGGCCTCGTCGACGGTCCGGCGCGCGTCCAGCCGGGCACGTCCGCAGTGCCTTCGGGCGGCGGGGAACAGCGCGCGCACGGCGGCGGGGCGCTCGGTGACACGGGCCACGGCCTCGTCGAGCCAGGCGCGGGCGGCCGGGTCCAGCGAGTGGCGGGCGAGGAGGGTTCGGGGGTCGGTGGATTCGGCCGCCCCGGAGGGCGACATACCGGTGGAAACCATGACGGAACAACCTCCGGTGGGATGGAGGACGTGAGGGGTGGGGGACGTCAGGAGTGAAGGACGCGGGAGGTGAAGGACGTCAGGGGTGGCGAGGTCGGGTCGGGCGGCTTCCGGCGGGTCGGGTCAGGCCGTCGCCGCGCGCAGGAAGTCGAGCGAGCGGCGGGCCACTTCGGGGGCGTCGAGGGAACCGCCCTGGATCTCCACGGAGACCAGTCCGCGGTGGTCGAGGCCCTGGAGGGCGGCGAGCACGGGTGGGAAGTCGATCTCTCCGGTGCCGAGTTCGAGATGCTGGTGGACGCCCCGCCGCATGTCCTCGATCTGCACGTTCAGCAGACGCGGGGCGGCGAGGCGGACGCACTCCAGCACGGTCCGCTTCTCCACGCAGTGCGCGTGCCCGATGTCGAGCGTGATCCCGAACAGCTCGTGTCCGCCGACCAGTTCGGCGAGTTCGAGGCACCGTTCCACGGTGTCGACGAACATGTAGGGCTCGGGTTCGAAGGCCAGCGAGACGCCGTACTCCTCCGCCGTCTCCAGGACGGTCTCGACGCCCGCCGCGAGCCGCTTCCACGCGTCCCGCTCCGGCAGCCCCTCGTCCGGCGCGGGGCCGCTGCACAGGTGGACGGTGGGCGAGCCGAGGTCGGCCGCGACGCGCACGGCCCGTCGCAGCAGGTCGATCCTGCGCTCGGCACCGTCCGCCATGAGTGTCGGGTGGTGCTTGCCCCAGGGGTCGAGGAGGTAGGGCGCGCCGGTCTCCACGGTGACGTCCAGCCCGTGCCGGGCCAGGTCCCGGGCGACGGCGGCCACCCGCCGGGGCAGATCGTCCGCGTACGGGTCGAGGTGGCCGTGGTCGAGGGTGAGGGCGACGCCGTCGTAGCCGAGGTCGGCGAGGACCGCGAGGACGTCGCTCAGCCGGTGGTTGGTGAAGCCGTTGGTGCCGTAGCCGAACCTGAGGGGGGTGGGGGGCGGGGTCATTCCGGCTTTTCTCCTACGGAAATCCGCGCTGTTCAGGTGGGGGATATGCGCCGGGCGAGCCGCCGCGCGAGGGGGTGGGCGACGCCGAGGGCCGCCGCCGCTGCCGTGGCTCCGCTGCGGGCGGTCAACGCCGCCTGCAGGGGCATCAGGCCGAGGATGCCGGCCCCGACGGCCCGCCGGACGTTCTCGCCCGACGGTTCCCGTACGGCACGTGCCTGAGCCGTTCCGTAGCTGCCGAGGTAGGCGAGGGCGCCTGCGGTCACCACACCGGCGCGGGCGGCGGCGGTGGTGCCGGCGCGCCCCCGGAGTCGCCCGGCACGCCAGGCGAGAGCCGTGCGGGCGGCCGGGAGTGCCGTGGCGAGGGCGGTGGTGGTGGAGGCCGCGAGGGTCGCGGCCGGCAGCCGGGCGGGGGCGCCCGAGATCTCGTGGCGGCTGAGGGCGGTCAGGGTGTAGGTGTGGGCGCCGACCAGCGCGGCGGGAACGGCGCCGCGCAGCAGGGCGGTCCCCGTCCGGGTCGTGCGGTCCGGTCCGCGCCCGGCGGCGAGCGCACCCGCGAGGACGTCGAGGGCACGCGCGGAGGCCATGGCGGCCGGGCCGGCCGGGGTGGACTTGAGCTTCAGGTCGTAGGCCCAGACGGCGGCGGCCAGCGGAAGCGCCCCCAGCAGGCTCCGTCGGCCCCCCGAGGCGGCGGCGAGCGCGAGGCCCCCGGCGGTCAGGGTGCCGGCGACGGCGAGGGCGGTGCGGCGCGGGACACGGCCGGACGGGACAGGGCGCTCGGGGCGCTCGACTGCGTCGACCGTGGCGTCGGCGTAGTCGTTGAGGGCCATGCCGGCCCAGTAGAGGCAGACGGACGAACCCATCACGCCCACCGTCCGCACGCCCAGCGGATGCCCCGCGGCGGCGGCGCCCGCGAGGACATCACCGGGGACGCTCAACGCGGCCGGAGCCCGGACGAGTTGTGCGAGGTCGGCGAGGCTCACGGCAGGCCGCGAGCGGGAGCCCGGTAACGCTCTCCGATCTTTCATGGCGGCAACTTACCCATGCCCCTTGAACATTCACATGGAGAAAGCGTGAAGACCTTTGTCGGCTCGTGATGTTGGCCGTGGCTTTACCCGCCGCGCCGGTGGACTCAGGGTTCCTGCCGCAGTCTCCGCCACACCGCCTTGGCCGCGTTGTGGCCCGACATGCCGTGCACCCCGGGTCCCGGCGGGGTCGCGGAGGAGCAGATGAACACGGCCGGGTGCGGGGTGTCGTACGGGCGGAGCGAGAGCCTCGGGCGCAGCAGCAGTTGGAGGCCGGAGGCGGCACCGCAGGCGATGTCGCCGCCCACGTAGTTCGCGTTGTGCGCGGCGAGTTCGGGTGGGCCGGCGGTGGCACGGGCGAGCACGCGGTCGCGGAAGCCCGGCGCGAAACGCTCCAGTTGACGCTCGACGGCGACGGTCAGGTCGCCCGTCCAGCCGTTGGGGACGTGACCGTAGGCCCAGAAGACGTGCTTGCCCTCGGGGGCCCGGCCGGGGTCCACCAGGCTGGGCTGGACGGTGATCAGGAAGGGCCGGTCGGGCGCGCGGCCCTGCCGGGAGGCCGCGTCGAGCGCCGCGCCGATCTCGGCCCTGCTCGCCCCGACCTGCACGGTACCGGCGAGGCGCGCCTCCTCGGCGGTCCACGGCACGGGGCCGTCCAGCGCGTAGTCGAGCTTGAAGACGCTCGCGCCGTAGCGGTACGCGTCGTAGTGGCCGCCGAAGCCCGCGATCCGGGCCAGCGCGGTGGGTGAGGTGTCGAAGACGTAGGCGCGGGCGGGCGGCAGGTCGTCGAGGCGTTTGACCTCGTAGTCGGTGTGGACGGTGCCGCCGAGGTCCTTCAGGTAGGCGGCGAGCGCGTCGGAGATCGCCTGCGAGCCTCCCCGGGCGACCGGCCAGCCGGCGGCGTGCGCGGCCAGGGCGAAGACCAGGCCGACGGCGCCGGTGGCGAGGCCGCCGAGCGGGGCGATGACATGGGCGACGAGTCCGGCGAAGAGCGCCTGTGCCTTCTCGTCCTTGAAGCGGCGCATCAGCCAGGTGGAGGGCGGCAGGCCGACGAGGCCGAAGCGGGCGAGACCGACCGGGTCGCGGGGCAGCGCGGACAGCGGCAGGGACATGAAGTCCCGGGCAAGCGTGTCCCACTTGGGCAGGAAGGGCCCGACCAGTCTGCGGTACGCGCCCGCGTCACGCGGCCCGAACGAGGCGGCCGTCTCCCCCACCGAGCGGGACAGCACGGCCGCCGAGCCGTCGAGGAAGGGGTGCGCCATCGGGAGGTCGGCGTGCAGCCACTCCAGGCCGTAGCGGTGGAGCGGCATCGCCTTGAACGCGGGCGAGTTGACGCCGAGCGGGTGGGCGGCCGAGCAGGGGTCGTGGTGGAAGCCGGGCAGGGTCAGCTCCGCGGTGCGGGCGCCGCCTCCCACGGTGTCCTTCGCCTCGAACAGGGCCACGGAGAAACCGCGGCGGGCCAACTCCACGGCGGCCGTCAGGCCGTTCGGCCCCGCCCCCACCACCACCGCGTCGAGCATCGACGGCACGTCCGGACCCCTTCGTCGTCGGCCGATGACCACCAGGCCGTGCCGACGGGTTCCCGCCGACGGCAAAACCTGCGCTCAGGATATGCCGCGGCACCGACAGCACCGGTCAGGGGTGACCCGCGCCCGGCCGACTCGCCCCCCGGGCCGCGTGGCGACCTCCGCACCCCGGGGCGCGTGGCGACCTCCGCACGCCGGACCGCCACACGGCCCGGCGCACCCCGGGTCCGGGCCGGCTCGGTCCCCCGCGCCGGCTCGGTCCCTCCTTCAGGCCCCGGCCGCCAGCAGACCCGCCACGCGGCGGGCCGTGGCCGCGTCCCGGGCCGCGGTGAACGGCAGGGTGTTGCCGCCCGTGATGCGGAAGGGCTCGCCGGCCAGGGTGAGGTGGGCGCCGCCCGCCTCCTCGACCAGCAGGAGGCCGGCCGCGTGGTCCCACGCCGCTTCCCAGCTGAAGGCGACCGCGTCCAAGTGGCCCCGGGCGATGGCGAGGTACTCCAGCCCGGCCGAGCCGCAGGCACGCGGGGACACCCCGTCGGTCCAGAGGCCGAGCAGGGCCCGCTTCTGGTCCTCGGTGGTGTAGTCCGGGTGGGAGGTGGCTATGCCGAGGTCGCGCCCGGGGTCGGGTGCCCCGGCACGCAGCGGCTCACCGTCGAGTGTGGCCCCCTTGCCGCGGATCGCCACGGCGAGCTGGTCGAGCGCGGGCGCGTACGTCCAGGAGCCGAGCAGGACCCCGCCCCGGGCGAGGGCGATCAGGGTGCAGAACCCGGGCTCGCCGCGCACGAACTGCCGGGTGCCGTCCACCGGGTCGACGATCCAGACCGGTGCCTGTCCCTGGAGCGCCTCGTACGACGCGGGGTTGGCGTGCACCGCCTCCTCGCCCACCACGACCGACCCGGGCAGCAGCGCGGGGAGCGCTTCCGTGAGGTATTCCTCGGCCTTGCGGTCGGCGTCGGTCACCAGGTCGTGCGGTCCGCTCTTCTGGTCGACCTCGTGCGCGGCGAGCTGCCGGAAGCGCGGCATGATCTCCGTGGCGGCGGCCTTGCGGATCGCTTCCTCGACGTCCGAGGCGTGTCGGGCGAGAAACTCGTCGATGGTTTCGTTGTCTTCGATCATGCCTCCATGACAGCACGCGACACTGACAATCCCCACCCGTTCGGTGTATTCGGCATGGAATCGCCCTGAATTCCCGGTACCGACCGGAGTCCCCCGGAAGCGGGAGGACTCGCCCCGGCTCAGCGCCCGACCGCATACCCCTGCATGCCGCGCGGGTTCGCCGCCGCCGACAGCACCCCGGTCTCCGGGTCGCGTGCGACCGCGCACAGCCGGCCCTCGGACCAGGGCTCGCCGACGACGACGGCATGGCCGCGCCGGCGCAGTTCCCCGACGACCTCCGGAGGCGTCCGGGACTCGACGGTGACGCTGCCGGGGCGCATGCCGCGCGGGTAGAACGAGCCGGGGAAGCTGTCGTTGTGCCAGTTCGGGGCGTCGATCGCGCCCTGGAGGTCGAGGCCGCCGCGCACGTGCGGACGGAGGGCGACGGCGAGGAAGAAGTGCAGCTGCCACTGGTCCTGCTGGTCGCCGCCGGGCGTGCCGAAGGCCATGACGGGCACGCCGTCGCGCAGCGCGAGCGACGGGGTGAGCGTGGTGCGCGGGCGACGGCCCGGTGTGAGGGAATTGGGCAGGCCCTCGTCCAGCCAGGTCATCTGCAGCCGGGTGCCGAGCGGGAAGCCCAGTTCGGGCACCACCGGGTTGGACTGCAGCCAGCCGCCGCTGGGCGTGGCCGCGACCATGTTGCCCCAGCGGTCGACGACGTCGAGGTGGCAGGTGTCGCCCCGGGTGGCGCCGTCCGCCGCGACCTCCGGTTCCCCCGGCACCGGCGACCGGGGACTCTTGGCCACGGTTGGCTCGCCGACGCCCCCGAGCCCGCCGGCGACCGTGGGCTCGCCCACGCCCAGCGCGTTGAAGCCCGGCTCCTCGGTGGTCACGACGCGCGCGTGCGCGCTCAGTCGCGGGGTGCGGCCGCCCGGGGCGCCCGGCAGCAGGTCGTACGACGCCGTGTCGCCGACGAGCGCCCGCCGCGCGGCGTTGTACTCGTCGGACAGCAGCTCGGCGAGCGGCACCGCCGCCGCGTCCCCGTACCAGGCCTCCCGGTCCGCCATGGCGAGCTTGCAGCCCTCGACGAGGAGGTGCACGTACTCGGCGGACCCGTACGGGGGCAGGTCGCGCGGCAGCAGGGCGAGTTGCTGGAGGAGGACCGGGCCCTGGCTCCAGGGGCCCGCCTTGCACAGGGTCCAGCCGTTCCAGTCGTACGTCGCGGGCGCCTCGTAGGTCGCGGACCAGGCGGCCAGGTCGGCCAGGGTGAGCGTGCCGGTGTGCCGTTCGCCGCTGGTGTCGAGGGTGGGCCGGCCGGCCTGGCGGACGAGGGCCTCGGCGACGAAGCCGGAGCGCCAGACCGCGCGTGCCGCCTCGATCCGGGCCTCCCGGCCCCCGGCCCCCTCGACCTCGGCGAGCAGCCGCCGCCAGGTCGCGGCCAGGGCGGGGTTGCGGAAGAGTTCGCCGGGCCGGGGCGCCCGCCCGTCCGGCAGGTACACCTCCGCCGACGACAGCCACTCCTTCTCGAAGAGGTCCCGTACGGACTCGACGGTCGCCGCCACGTTCTCCACGGGCGCGTGTCCGTCCTCGGCGTACCCGATGGCGTACTTCAGGACGTCGGCGAGGTCCTTGGTGCCGTGGTCGCGCAGAAGGAGCATCCACGCGTCGAAGGCGCCCGGCACGGCGGCGGCCAGCGGGCCGGTGCCGGGGACGAGTTCGAGGCCGAGCCCCCGGTAGTGCGCGGCGGACGCCCCGGCGGGTGCCACGCCCTGTCCGCACAGCACCCGGACCTCGCCGTCGGCCGGGGCGAGGAGGATGGGCACCTCGCCCGCCGGACCGTTGAGGTGGGGTTCGACGACATGCAGGACGAAGCCCGCCGCCACGGCCGCGTCGAACGCGTTGCCGCCGTCCTCCAGCACGGCCATCGCCGACTGCGAGGCGAGCCAGTGCGTGGAGGACACCATGCCGAAGGTCCCCTGGAGCGTCGGTCGAGTGGTGAACACGGGCGGACTCCTCACTGCGCGACGGGCGTTCGGTGATCGTACGCAGCGCGCGGCACACCGCGTCTCAGCCGAGGCCGCCCTCCAGGTCTTCTCCCGGCCTCCGCCCCACGGTCAGCACATGTCCGCTCGCCCCCAGCAGCGACGGCTCCGCCTCGATGCGCCGGGTCGCCGCCAGTACGGCCTCCCGGCGCTCCGGGTCGTCCAGCCACTCCTCCACCCCGCCCATCAGCCAGGCGACGCCCTCGACGCCGTACTGCCCGTCGGGCGCGAGGCCGGCCTCGGCGAACTCGCCCGGCACGTCCCCGGGATCGGCGAAGTAGGCGGTGGTGAAGTCGGGGTCGGCCGGCGAGTACCGGTGCCTGCCGTGGTCCGACACGGCGTCGGTGCGCTCGCGGCGCTCCGGGATGAAGTAGTTCCCCTGCCTGAGGCTGTCGTTGAGGCCTGCGAAGCGGTTGATCGTGGCCGCGACCACCACACCGCCGGGCCGCACCGCGCGCCGGGCCTCGGCCAACGCCCGCACCCGGTCAGGGCGTTCGGGCAGGTGGTAGAGCGGACCGAGGAGCAGCACGACGTCGTGGGCGGCGTCCGCGGCGGGCAGCGCGCGGGCGTCCCCGAGCCGGGCGGTGACCCCGGGCAGCCGCGCGGACCGTTCCACGTGCATCGGAACGGGGTCGACGACCTCGACCCGGTGTCCGTCCCCGGCGAGCCACTCGGCGTGGATCCCCGTACCTCCGCCGACGTCGAGCACGCGCGCGGGAGCGACGGGCAGCAGTCGGCGGAGGAGGTCCTGGGTGCGCCAGAACTCCAGCCGACCGGCGCCCTGCCGGAGGCGGGTGAGCTCCCCTCCGCGCTCGTAGTACGCGAGGATCTCCTCGGGCAGGGACGGGAGTTGCCGCTCGGTGTCGTACGGGGACCGGCTCATGCGGCCAGGGTGCTGATCGGCACGGCGGACTCGCAACCGGTTAAGAACCGGGGGCGAATTTCGTCCAGGCCGTCGTGCCGAGGCGGCCCGTGTTGCCGAGGTCGAGGCCGCCGTCGGGGGTGAGGACCTCGGCGGGGCGGCCGGGGAGCGGGGCGATGCGCAGCGTGGGGGCGTTCACGGCCGGTACGTCCGCCTCGGTGACCGTGTTGCGCCAGACCAGTGTGGTCCCGGCGGACTCACCCGGTTTCAGGGTGACTTGGTGCGCACCGAGGTCGGGCACCCCCGTGGTGACGTCCTGGGGCCCCTGGAGAACACGTACGTCGTCGTAGGGCTCGCCGTCCGCGTCGAGCAGCTGGATCGACGGGTACCCCTTGACCGTGTACGTCTTCTCACCGCAGTTGGTGAGGGTGACGCCCATCGCCCGCAGCCCCATCGCCGCGTCCACGAGGCCGGGCAGCATGCGCACCCCGGAGCTCGGGCAGGCGGCCGTCGTGTCGGGCGAGGTGCCCTCCGTCGGATCCGCTCCCAACTCGGCCTCGGGCGCCTCGGGCGGCATCGAGAGACCCGGTCCTCCGGGGGTGTCCGTCCCCGCCGACGAGGCCGCCGCCGGGGGCCCTGCGCGGTCCGGGTCGCGCTCGCGGTCGAGTTCCTCGGAGAGTCCGCAGCCACCGACGGCCAGGGTCAGCGCCACCACCACGAACGCGCGGGAGGCCGTACGGCCGCGTATCGGGATCATGGTCCGATCCTGACACGGACGGGGGTGCGGAGGCCGCGAATCCGCGCGGGACACCGTGACTCCGCACGCGCCGGACGCTGTCACCGGCTATGCACGGAGCGAGTTCGCACTTTCGTCCCACAGGCAGTCGTGTGACACTGGCGTACCCCACCGCCCGGCGGTACCACCGCCTCGACCCCGAGAAGTGCGCTGTGCGTGATCTCCCTCTGCCGCTCGCCCTCACCGCGCGACTGATGCCGGTCGCCGTACTCGCCGTCGCGGGCTGGGCGTTGTCGTCCGGTCCGCTGTCCGCGAGCCCGGCCGGGGAGGACACCGCGCGGGACACGGCGTCGGGGCCCGTCTCGACCGACGCGTCCGCGCCGTCGACGGCGACGGTGACCAAGACGTACGAGAAGGCGCCCTCGCCCTGCTCCGGCGTCACGAAGAAAACGGTCACCTCACTTGTTCCCGGGGCGAAGACGGCCGGCAAGGAGATCGCGTCGACCAACGAGTCCGTACGCCGCACCTGCTCGTGGAACGCGCTCAAGGGCTTCGACTACCGCTGGCTGGACATCTCGTACGAGATCCAGCAATCGGACGACAAGGCCGAAAGCGCCTACAGGACGCGCACCACGGAGAAGAGCGGCGGCGGCGCCGTGCCCGGTCTCGGCGACGAGGCGTACTCCGTGGTGAACCTCACCACGGAGGACAAGCAGCAGACCCGTGAGGGTGTGGTGTACGTCCGGATGTCCAACGCCCTGGTGGTCGTCACCTACAACGGCAGCGACTTCGAGTCGCGCAAGGCGCCCGGCACGGACGAGATCAACAAGGGTGCCATCAAGGCGGCGAAGGAGGCGGCGGCCGTGCTGGAGGACTCCCAGTAGGGCGTCTCCCCCGGCGTCGGCCGCCGCCGCGAACACGGGCCCGTCAGACGGACACCCGCTCCTCGTCGGTCCGGACCTTCTCCCGCTCACCGGCCATCAGCACCACGTACAGCAGCATCGACGCGCCCAGGCCCACCGCCCAGCCGTAGTCGGCGAGCGGCTTGAGGAACGGGATCAGGCCGTCGTGCGGGAACGGCCCCGAGGAGACGCCGTCCTCGGAGACGGTCGAGTACGAGCCGCCGACCGCGAGCACACCGCCGACCACGAAGGCCGCTATCGCCCGCCAGTTCCAGCCGTTGGAGTACCAGTAGCGTCCGCCCGGCGTGTACAGGTCCGCAAGGTGCAGGACGGTACGGCGGACGATCCAGTAGTCGGCGATGAGGATGCCGGCGACGGTGCCGAGCAGACCGCCGACCACGCCGAGCCAGGTGAAGATGTAGAACTCGGGCGTGGAGATCAGCTTCCACGGGAAGATCAGGACGCCGACGACACCCGTGATGAGCGCGCCCGTACGGAAGTTGATGAGCTTCGGGGCGAGGTTCGCCAGGTCGTACGCCGGTGAGACCACGTTGGCCGCGATGTTCACGGAGACGGTGGCGACGAGCACGGTGATCAGCGCGAAGAGGAGCCCGAAGACGTTGTCGGCCTTGGCGGCCAGCGTGACCGGGTCCCAGATGGCCTCGCCGTAGACGACCTCGGAGCCGGAGGTGACCAGGACGGCGAGGATCGCGAAGAGCGTCATCGTGGTGGGCAGGCCGAGGGACTGGCCCCAGGTCTGCGCCTTCTGACTGGCGCCGAAACGGGTGAAGTCAGGGATGTTCAGGGACAAAGTGGCCCAGAAGCCGATCATTCCCATCAACGAGGGGAAGAAGACCGGCCAGAAGTCGGGGCCCCAGCCGAGCTTGGAGGGCTGGTCGAGCAGCGCGCCGAAGCCGTCGGCCTTGACCGCGATCCAGACCAGCAGCACGAACGCGCCGACGATCACGAACGGCGCGGCCCAGTTCTCGAAGTGCCGCAGGAAGTCCATGCCGCGGTAGATGATCGCTATCTGCAGCGCCCAGAAGAGGATGAAGCAGAGCCACAGGGGCCACGGGTTGCCCGCGATCTTCCCCGCGCTCTCCCACTCACCGCCGGTGAGCTTGGAGCCGAGCACGAATATCCCGGAGCCGCCGATCCAGGTCTGGATGCCGAACCAGCCGCAGGCCACGGCGGCCCGGATCATCGCCGGGATGTTGGCGCCGCGCAGACCGAAGGAGGCGCGGGCCAGCACCGGGAAGGGGATGCCGTACTTGGGCCCGGCGTGCCCGGTGGCCAGCATCGGCAGCAGCACGATGACGTTGGCCAGGGCAATGGTGAAGACGGCCTGCTTCCAGTCCATGCCGAGGGCGACCAGGCCGGAGGCCAGGGTCCAGCTGGGGATGCAGTGGGCCATGGAGATCCACAGCGCCGCGAAGTTGTACGTCGTCCACTTGCGCTCGGAGACGGGTACGGGGCGCAGGTCCTCGTTGGCGAAGGGGCTCTCGGCGGGGAAGGCCCCGGGCGCCAGTTCGATCCGGCCGGAGGGATCGGCGGACTGGGCTGTCGGCGACCCCGGGGGTGCTATGTCGGTCATGGGCAGGCCAATCAGGGGAGGCGGGACGGGAAGAAAGGCCGTGCGGAGGCCTTGGGCCCTGCCCTCCCGGAACGGCGGAAGGGCAGGAGACAAGGTGTGGGGGGTCTGGGGGGTGGTGGAGGAGTGGATCGGAGCGGTTGATTCCGGTTGTTGGGGTGGCCGGATTCTTGCAGTCGGCGGGGCCTTCCCGGAGGCCGGGTCGGCCTTTGACCGTAGGGGAGCCGGGTCTAGCCGTTGACCGCCGGGATGACCGTCGAGCCGTAGGTGTCGATCACCCTCTCCTGCGCGTCGTGCATGTCGTAGACGGCGAACTGGTCCACGCCGAGCGCCCTCAGCGCGTTCAGCTTCTCGATGTGCATGGCGGGGGTGCCGATGACGCAGAAGCGGTCCACGATCTCGTCGGGCACGAACTGGGTGTCCGGATTGTCGGCGCGGCCGTGGTGGGAGTAGTCGTACCCCTCGCGCGCCTTGATGTAGTCCGTCAGCTCCTCCGGTACGGCCGCGGAGTGTTCGCCGTACTTGGACACCAGGTCGGCGACGTGGTTGCCGACCATCCCGCCGAACCAGCGGCACTGATCGCGGGCGTGGGCCAGCGCCTCGGGCGAGTCGTCCTCGGTGACGTACGCGGGCGCGGCCACGCAGATCTTCACCTCGGACGGGTCGCGCCCGGCGGCGACGGCCGCGTCCTTGACCGCCTTGACCATGTACTCGGTGAGGTAGAGGTCGGAGAGCTGGAGGATGAAGCCGTCGGCCTCCTCACCGGTCATCTTCAGGGCCTTGGGGCCGTACGCGGCCATCCAGACCGGGAGTTCGGCGCCCTCCTTGATCCAGGGGAAGCTGATGACCGTACCGCCGAGGTCTGCCTCTCCCCCGCTGCCAAGCGACCGGATGACCTTCATCGCCTCGCTGATCCGGGCCAGGGTGTTGGGCTTGCGGCCCGCGACCCGCATCGCCGAGTCGCCGCGGCCGATGCCGCAGACCGTGCGGTTGCCGAACATGTCGTTGAGCGTGGCGAAGGTCGAGGCGGTGACCTCCCAGGTGCGGGTGCCCGGGTTGGTGACCATCGGGCCGACCGTCAGTTTCGTGGTGCTGGACAGGATCTGGCTGTAGATGACGAACGGCTCCTGCCACAGCACGGCGGAGTCGAAGGTCCAGCCGTACGTGAAGCCGTTGTCCTCGGCGCGCTTCATCAGCTCGATGACGCGCGAGGCCGGCGGGTCGGTCTGCAGGACGAGTCCGAAGTCCATCTGCTCCACTCCTAGTTGAGGTACTGACAGGTGGAGCGGGGGGTGTAGGCGCCGTGCCCGGCATGCCCGGTGTACTCCCGCTCGGTGATGACGAGTTCGCCGCGCGAGAGGACCGTCTCGACCCGGCCGGTGGTGCGCTTGCCCTCGTACGCCGAGTAGTCGACGTTCATGTGGTGGGTCTCGACGGACATGACCTGCTCGGCGTGCGGGTCGTAGATGACGATGTCGGCGTCCGCGCCCGGCGCGATCGTGCCCTTCTTCGGGTACATGCCGAACATCCGGGCCGGGGTCGCGCAGGCGATCTCGATCCAGCGGCGGCGCGAGATGTGCCCCTCGACGACCGCCTGGTGCAGCAGGTCCATCCGGTTCTCGACGCCCGGGAGCCCGTTGGGGATCTTGGAGAAGTCGCCACGGCCGAGTTCCTTCTGCCCGACGAAGCAGAAGGGGCAGTGGTCCGTGGAGACCACCTGGAGGTCGTTGGTGCGCAGGCCCTGCCAGAGCTTGGCCTGGTGCTCGCGCGGCCGCAGGGGCGTGCTGCACACGTACTTGGAGCCCTCGAAGTCCGGCTCCGCGAGGTTGTCCGTGGACAGGAACAGATACTGCGGGCAGGTCTCGCCGAAGACGTTGAGCCCCTCGTCCCGTGCGCGGGCCAGCTCGGCGACTGCCTCCATCGCCGAGACGTGCACGACGTACAGGGGGGCGCCCGCGACCTGGGCGAGCTTGATGGCGCGGTGGGTGGCCTCGGCCTCCAACAGGGCCTTGCGGACCTCCCCGTGGTAGCGGGGGTCGGTCTCGCCGCGGGCCAGGGCCTGTTCGACCAGCACGTCGATCGCGATGCCGTTCTCCGCGTGCATCATGATCAGGCCGCCGTTCTCGGCGGAGCGCTGCATGGCGCGCAGGATCTGGCCGTCGTCGCTGTAGAAGACGCCCGGGTAGGCCATGAACTGCTTGAAGGAGGTGACGCCCTCCTGCACCAGCAGGTCCATCTCCTTGAGCGTGTCCTGGTTCACGTCCGACACGATCATGTGGAAGCCGTAGTCGATCGCGCAGTTGCCCTCCGCCTTGGCGTGCCAGGCGTCGAGGCCCTCGCGCAGGGTGTGGCCGACGCTCTGCACGGCGAAGTCGACGATCGTCGTCGTACCGCCCCAGGCGGCGGCCCGGGTGCCGGTCTCGAAGGTGTCGGAGGCGAAGGTGCCGCCGAAGGGGAGTTCCATGTGGGTGTGGGCGTCGACGCCGCCGGGGATGACGTACTTCCCCGTGGCGTCGAGGGTGCGGTCGGCGGTCCAGGCCTCCGCGGCGGATGTGCCGCCGGCGGCGAGGGCGGCGACTCGACCGTCCTCGATCAGGACATCGGCGTGGATCTCGTCCGAGGCTGTGATGACGAGACCGCCGCGGATGACTGTACGGCCGCTCATTCGGTCACGCTCCGTTCGGTTGTCGGGAAAGTGCCGGTCGTCTGGGGCTGGTCGCGCGCACACGGCGGAAGCCGCATATCAGGCGATGCCCCGCGCCCGTGGAGGGCCCCGGCGGGGCCATCAGGGGCGCGGGTCATGCACGGTTACGGCGCCGTCAGCGGGCCGTACGCGTCCGGGCGGCGGTCGCGGAAGAACTGCCAGCGGTCGCGGACCTCGCGGAGCTTGGCCAGGTCCAGGTCGCGGACGACGAGTTCGGTCTCCTTGTCGCTGGCCACCTCGCCGACGAACTGGGCCTCGGGGTCCACGAAGTAGGAGGTGCCGTAGAAGTCGTTGTCGCCGAGTTCCTCGACACCCACCCGGTTGATGGCGCCGATGAAGTACTCGTTGGCGACGGCCGACGCCGGCTGCTCCAGCTGCCAGAGGTAGCGGGACAGGCCGCGCGAGGTGGCCGACGGGTTGAAGACGATCTCGGCGCCGCCGAGGCCCAGCGCACGCCAGCCCTCCGGGAAGTGCCGGTCGTAGCAGATGTAGACGCCGATCTTCCCCACGGCGGTGTCGAAGACCGGCCAGCCGGCGTTGCCCGGGCGGAAGTAGAACTTCTCCCAGAATCCGGGGACTTGCGGGATGTGGTGCTTGCGGTACTTGCCGAGGTACTTGCCGTCCGCGTCGATCACGGCGGCGGTGTTGTAGAGGACCCCCGGCTGCTCCTCCTCGTACATCGGCAGCACGAGGACCAGGCCGAGTTCCTTGGCGAGCGCCTGGAAGCGCTTGACGATCGGGCCGTCGGGGATGGCCTCCGCGTACTCGTAGAACGCCTTGTCCTGAACCTGGCAGAAGTAGGGCCCGTAGAACAGCTCCTGGAAGCACATGACCTGCGCGCCCTGGGCCGCCGCGTCGCGGGCCGCCTGCTCGTGGACCTGGATCATCGACTCCTTGTCGCCGGTCCAGGCCGTCTGGAAGATGGCTGCGCGGATGACTCTGCTCATCGGGACCTCCGGTCACTCGGTGTGCTGGGGCGGGCGTCGGAAGTGCCGTCGTCCGCCCGAAGGGCGGGCCCTGCGGCGTCCGGTGCGTGCTCTCGGCGTGCCGGGCGCAAGACCTCGTACTGGATGTACTTGGGCTTGTGCCCGGTGCGGCGAGAGTGCGTGCCGGGCGTCGCGGGGCAGACGGAACTTCCGACGCCCGCCCCAGGAGAGTAGGAAGTCCGGGAAGCCGGTTTGAGTTGCACGGTGTCACGTCTGCGGGCCTTCTCCGTTCCACCGTGTCACCTCTTCGTGGGCGCATGTTTCACCGCTGTTTTCGCAGGTCCCGGCATGTTTCAGCCCTGTTGCGCGTCGTGCGCGAGGAGGGCGATGTGGACGGAGGCGGCCTGTTCGAAGTCGTCGAGGTCCACACCGAGGCGGGCCTCTATGGCTTCCAGCCGGCGGTACAGCGCGGGCCGGCTGACGTGGTGCAGCTGGGCGGTGTGCGACTTGTTCCGGCCGGTCGCCAGATAGGTCCGCAGCACGGGCAGCAGATCCTGTTCGGCGTGTCCGTCGCCGCACAGCAGCCCGTCCAACTCCCGCTCGGCGAAGGCCTGGACGTGCGGGTCGTCGCGCAGCAGCCGGATCAGGCCGCGCAGGTGGACGTCGCGCAGACGTACGACGAGGGGGAGGTCCAGCCCGGTCGTGGCGGACTGGGCGACGGCGTCCGCCACGTGACGTGCCTCCCGCAGCCCGCCCGGCACGTCCTCCCACGTGGTGCGCGCCTCGGCGGCGGCCACGACGGTCCGGCCCACCCCCGACTCGGACCGCAGCCGCGTCGCGAAGTGCGCGGTGAGCGCGGCCGCGTCCTGGTCCCGGGCCAGGCTGAGGAGCACGGCGGTGGCCCCCTCCGCGAGTTCGGCGACCAGCCCGGGGAGCCCCAACATCCGCAACACGCGGTCGAGTTGGGCCGGGTCACCGTCGGGTACGACGAGCGGCACGAAGGTACGGCGATTGACGGGCAGTCCTGCCGCCCGCGCCCTGGGCAGCAGTTGCCGGGCCGGTACGACCCCGGAGACGAGGTCCGTCAGCAGGCTCTGCGCGGACTGTTCCTCCCAGGAGTGCGCCGCGCCGCCGAGCATCCGGTGCAGAACGAGCGCCTCGGCGGCCCGGTCGGCGAGCAGCCGGCCGGTGGCGATGTCGCCCCGGTAGCCGCACAGCACGATCTGGCCCCAGCGTTCCCCGCGCCCTCCCAGCTCGGCCCGGACCCAGCCGTCGCCCTGGGTGCCGCCCGCCTGGCGGGAGATGCGTTCCCAGTCGCGCAGCACGTCGTCGACGGCCGACCGCTCCCCCGCCGTGGCGAGGACCCGGTGGGCGAGGTTGGTGACGACGAGCGGACAGCCCGCGTGCTGGGCGATCTCGTCGAGCAGCCGTTGCAGCGGGGCACCCGCGGTGATGAGCCCGGTCAGGGTGGTGCGGACGGCCTCGGACAGGCTCACGGCCGCGAACTTCCGCCGGACGAGCCGGGACTGGACCTCCTCGGTCAGGTCGGCGAAGGGGAACGGCCGGTGCAGCACGACCATGGGCAGACCGCACCGCTCCGCCACCCGCCGCATCACGTCGGGCGGCGTCGGGAAGGCCCGCCCGAGGCCGAGGACCACCGCGGCGGCCTCGGACCGGTACAGCGAGCGGATGTACTCGGCCTGCGCGTCCTCGTCGCCGGCGAGCAGGACCCCGGTGGTGAGGACCATCTCGCCGCCGCTGAGCATCACGCCGACGTCGGGCGCCTCGGCCACGTGGACCCAGCGCACGGGCCGGTCGAGCTGACCGGCCCCGGCCACCACCTCGGGCTCTCCGGCGAGGACCCGGTCCAGGGCGAGGACCTGGCGTACCGACAGGGCGGGTTCCGGAGCGGTGGCCGAGATGGTGGTCATGGCGGAGTTCCTCAGATCTGTTCCTCTGGTGCTACTGGATGCTCCTCAGAGCCCGTTCGAGGGCGTCGGCGCCCTCCTCGGCCTCGGCGACGGTGAGCGACAGCGGGGGCGCGATGCGCAGCGCGCTGGTGTTGTGCCCGCCGCCCTTGCCGATCAGCAGGCCCTCCCGGCGGGCGGCCTCCAGGACGGCGGACGCGGCCTCGGGGTTGGCCTCGTCGGTGCCGGGCTTCACCAGCTCGATGCCGATCATGAGGCCCCGGCCGCGTACCTCCTTGACCGCCGGGATCTGCGCGGTGATCGCCCGCAGCCGCTCGATGAGCAGCCCGCCGACGCGGCGTGCGTTGCCCTGGAGGTCGTGCTCGACCAGGTAGTTCAGGTTGGCGAGGCCGGCGGCCATGGTGATCTGGGTGCCGCCGAAGGTCGAGATCGAGTTGCTGTCCAGGCAGTTCATGACCTCGGACCGGGCGACGACACCGCCGATGGACATGCCGTTGCCGATGCCCTTGGCGAAGGTCAGGATGTCCGGCGGCCCGTTCTGGCCGTGCGCCTGCCAGCCCCAGAAGTTGTCGCCGGTGCGGCCCCAGCCGGTCTGCACCTCGTCGGCGATCCACAGCACGCCGTGCCGCTGCAGCACCTCGCGGAAGGCCGCGTACAGGCCGTCCGGCGGTGAGGTGAAGCCGCCGACACCCTGGATCGGTTCGGCGATCAACGCGGCCGGCGGGCGGCCGTGGCCGAGCAGGTCCTCCAGGTCGGCGACGCAGGCGGTGATGAAGTCGGCGTCGCTCAGGTCGGCGTACGGTCCGCGGGTGCGGACGCCGCCGTGCACGTACAGCGTCTGCAGCGGGGACAGCGAGGTCGGGGACCAGCCCTTGTTGCCGGTGATGGCGACCGCGCTGAAGGAGCGGCCGTGGTAGCTGTTGCGCATCGCCAGGATCTGGTTGCTGCCGCGGTAGGTCGTGGCCAGCATCAGGGCGGTGTCGTTGGCCTCGGTGCCGGAGGTGGTGAAGAAGACGCGGGCGTCCGGGATGCCGGACATCTGCGCGATCCGCTCGGCGAGTTCGACCATCGGCCGGTTGAGGTAGAGCGTCGAGGAGTGGATGATCCGCCCGGCCTGCTCGCTCACCGCCTTGGTGACCTCGGGCAGGGCGTGCGCCGTCATCGTGGTGAGGATGCCGCCGAAGAAGTCGAGGTACTTGGTGCCGGCGGCGTCCCAGACGTGGCGCCCCTCGCCGTGGGTGATCTCCAGCGGGTCCGCGTAGTAGAGCGCGAGCCAGTCGGGCAGTACGGCCTTGTGGCGTCCGAGCAGTTCGTCGGTCACGGCTGCACCACTCCTTTCACTGCTGTACGGGTTCTGCGGGTGTCACGGCTGTACGTGCCCACGTCAGGGCTGTACGAGTCCTTCGTACGCGTCGGGCCGGCGGTCCCGGTAGAACGCCCACTGCTGTCGTACGTCCTCGATGAGGTCGAAGTCGAGGTCCCGGACGACGAGTTCCTCGCTCTGGTCGCTCGCGACCTCGCCCACGAACTTGCCGCGCGGGTCCACGAAGTAGGAGGTGCCGTAGAAGTCGTTGTCCCCGTACTCCTCCCGCCCGACGCGGTTGATCGCGGCGACGAAGTACTCGTTGGCGACGGCCGCGGCCGGCTGTTCCAGCTGCCAGAGATGGGCGGAGAGGCCGCGGTGGGTGGCCGACGGGTTGTAGACGAGCTGGGCGCCGTTCAGACCGAGCTGGCGCCAGCCCTCCGGGAAGTGGCGGTCGTAGCAGATGTAGACGCCCACCTTGCCGACGGCCGTCTCGAAGACCGGCCAGCCGAGGTTCCCGGGCTTGAAGTAGTACTTCTCCCAGAACCCCTTGACCTGGGGGATGTGATGCTTGCGGTACTTGCCGAGGTAGGTGCCGTCGGCGTCGACGACCGCCGCGGTGTTGTAGTAGAACCCGGACTGCTCGACCTCGAAGACGGGGACGACGATCACCATGCCGGTCTCGCGGGCCAGCTCCCGCATCCGGGTCACGGTGGGGCCGTCGGGCACGGGTTCCGCCCAGGCGTAGTGCTCCGGTTCCTGGACCTGGCAGAAGTAGGGCGCGTTGAAGACTTCCTGGAAGCCGATCACCTTCGCGCCCTGCCGGGCCGCCTCGCGGGCGTGCTCGATGTGCTTGTCGACCATGGACGCGGTGTCTCCGGTCCAGGTCGCCTGGACCAGGGCGGCGCGTACGACGTTGGCCATGTCAGCTGCTCCTTCGACAGGGACGTCAGAGAGCCTCTACGCCCGTAGAAGCAGGCCGTAGAGGCTTGAAACTAAGCCCCGTCGACGGGCTGGGCAAGACCATCGTCGTCAACCGGCCGAGTCGATCACGTTTCGCACTCCAGTGGGTGATTACACCTGCGTTTCACGCCTGGAACGGGCCGCACCGGCGACGGCCGGGCCGGGCTGCGGGCTGGTGGGGCGGGGGTGTCGGGCGGGGTCAGGTGAGGCCCTGGACTCGGAGGGCGTGGGTGACGTCTCGGTGGCGTTCCTTCGAGACGCCGCGCGCCGCCGCCAGGACGAGGGGTGCGAGTCGCCCGGGATGGGCCTCCACGCTCCGCGCCGCCTCCTCCGGCGTACGCACGCGCACATAGACGTCGAGCAGCGCACGCGCCTCCCGATCACGCCCCTGCGCGACGAAGCCGAGCACCGCCTCGCCGATCTCCTCGGCGGGCCGCGTGACGCCCTGCCGCAGCATCTGCTCCCCGTCCGCGGCGCGACCGACCGCGTTCAGGGCGTCCGCGACCTCGACCAGCCGGTCGGCGGGCAACGACCCGGCCTCCCACAGCAGGGTCGCCCAGTCGGCGTCCAGCCCCGCGCGGTGCAACTCGGCCGCGAGCAGCGGGAAACGGGCGGCGGGCCAGTGCGCGACCTCCACGAGGAGGGCGTGCGCCTCCCCGCTGCGGCCCTCCCGTCGCAACCGCACCAGCCGGTAGACGGTTTCGGCGACCTCCTGCCGCGCCTCGTCGTCCAGCGCCTGACGCGCCTGTGGCTGCTCCGGTGCCACCGCCTCGGCCGGCTCCGCGACCCCGGCGTACCGGGCACCCCGGGGAGCCCGCCCCTTGCCGCCCCCGCTCGGCGCGGCCTTGGGCTCGGCCGCTGCCGGAGCTTCCTCGACCTCCACCGCCCCGGCGAAACGGGCACCCCCTCGGGGACGGCGCTTGGCACGCTGCTTGGTCGGCGCGGGTGCGGGTTCGGGGGACTCCGGGGCGGTGGGTTCCGCGGCGTGGTCCCGGGGGCCGGGGTCGGATTCGGGGGTTGGGGTGGGTGTGGGTGTGGCAGCGGGGGTCGACACGGGGCGACGGTCGTCCGCCCGGTATCCCGTCTCCGGTACGCGGCGGACGTCCCCGACGGCATGCTCCTCGACGCGCGCCGCGCCCCGCACGGGGTGGTGCGGGGCGCGGCGGTCGACGTCCTCGATGCGGGTGCGCAGTTCCGCGCAGCGGGCACTGGCGCGTTCGTGGTCGTTGTGGGCCCAGGCCAGGTCCAGGCGGAGGGAGTCGGCCTCCTCCTGGCTGGTGGCCGCCTGGAGCCTGCGGGTCAGGTCGGCGGTACGGTCGGCGGCGTAACGCTGTTCGCGGAGCATGACATTGAGCCGGTCGCCGAGGGCGTCACGGCCACCGGGCCGGGAGTCGTACGCGGCGAGCGAGGCACGGTGCAACGCGCGGGCCCGCTGGGTCTCCTGGGCAGCCGCGGCGGGCCCGTAGGCGATGTCGAGGTCGTGCATCAGCGCTTCCACGACGTCCCAGGGCGGTACTTCCAGACCGTCCAGGCAGGCGCGCATGCCCTCGGGATCCCGCTGCCAGAAGACTGCGCACCAACCGGTGCCCTGGTCGAGCTTGGACATCAGCTTGTTCAGGTATCCCGCGAACTCCCGCACCTGACCCGGGAGTTGATCCACAGCCATCGCATACTCCCCGGCCGACTGGAGTGCTCCGGTCCGCAAGAAAACACCAGTTGTGTTACAGACGGGCTACGTAAAGTTTTCGGAGCGGACGCAGTGTGCTGTGCGCGCCACCCCGGTGGCCGTGCGTGAGGGAGTCCAGCCAGAACCGGCGAACAACTTCGGCCAGGGCGGCGGTCCACCTCAGGCCACCGCCGCCGTCGGCGCCTCGACGGCCGGCCCGCACCGCGTCACGAGGTCGTCCATGGACAGACCCAGCGCGCGGGCGAGGGCGGCGATCGTGAAGAAGGCCGGAGTGGGGGCACGGCCGGTCTCGATCTTCCGGAGGGTCTCTGCGGAGATGCCCGCGCCGGCGGCGATCTCCGCCATGCTGCGGCTGCCACGGGCCTCACGCAGCAACCGGCCGAGTCGTTCGCCGCGTTCGCGCTCTTCGGGGGTGAGAGGGGTGCGCACCATGACCCCATTCTAATACCGATCCCCTCCGGCGGACCGGTATTAGAATTGGACGCCGATCGGTATAGTAATTGGCATGGTGGAACTGAAGACGGATGCGTCGATCGAAGAGATGTACGAGACGGGGCAGGTCGTGGGGCAAGCGCTCACGGCCGTGCGGGACGCCGCCGACGTGGGGGTCTCCCTGCTCGAACTGGACGAGCTGGCCCACGAGGTGCTGCGGAAGGCGGGCGCCACCTCCCCCTTCCTGGGCTACCACCCCTCCTTCGCGCCCACACCCTTCCCCGCGGTGCTCTGCACCTCCGTGAACGACGCGATCGTGCACGGCATCCCCACGGCGTACCGGCTGCGCGACGGTGACCTCGTGTCCCTCGACTTCGGCGCGCAACTGGGCGGCTGGGCCGGGGACTCGGCGCTCAGCTTCGTCGTGGGCACGCCGCGCACGGCCGACCTGCGGCTCGTCGCGACGGCCGAGCGCGCCCTCGCGGCGGGTATCGAGGCGGCCGTCGTGGGCAACCGCATCGGCGACATCGCGCACGCGATCGGCACCGTCTGCCGGGCCGCCGGATACGGCATCCCCGACGGGTTCGGCGGGCACGGCATCGGACGCAGGATGCACGAGGACCCGGGGGTGCCGAACGAGGGGCGCCCCGGGCGCGGGATGAAGCTGCGGCACGGGATGGTCCTGGCGATCGAGCCGATGGTGATCGGCGGGGGCACGGACGGGTACCACGCGGCCCCGGACGGCTGGACGTTGCGCACGAACGACGGTTCCCGGGCGGCGCACGCGGAGCACACGGTGGCGATCACGGAGGCGGGGCCGCGGGTGCTGACCGCGCGGTGACCGTTGTTCCGGAGCGCCGTTGCCCGGCCGGCGATCGGGCGACCACCCGCGCGTGGGGCTTCTCGCGCAGTTCCCCGCGCCCCTGAAAAGCCGGGGCCGCCCCCGTGCTTTTCAAGCCCGCGCGTCCCCTGGTATCCAGGCCCGCACGTCCGCCGTCTTCCAGGCCCGCAGGGCCTGGTCTCGAGGGTCGCGGGGAACTGCGCGACCAGCCCCCACTCACCCGCGGCCACCACTGAACCGAAACCCCCCTCGCCCCCGGTGTATCCCCCCGACACACGGGAACCCGGCGGCGAATGAACAGCGGATTCCCGGGGCCGGAGCGCTACGGTCCGGACCCCTTCACTGAGTTCTTCGCCCGTTTCTTCGGCGGCCCGCGCCCGCAGCGGATCGAGATCGGCCGGCTGATGAGCGGCCAGGCCCGCCGGCTGGTGGCCGACGCGGCGGCCTACGCGGCGCGCCACGGCAGCACCGACCTGGACACCCAGCATCTGCTGCGCGCAGCGCTGACCGCCGAACCGACCCGAAGTCTGGTGGCCCGCGCGGGCGCCGACCCCGACGCGCTGGCCGACGCGATCGACGAGCGGTCGGGCCCCGAGCGGCACAAACCCGGCCAGGGGCCCGCACCCGCCTCGCTCGCGCTGACCCCGGCGGTCAAGCGGGCGCTGCTGGACGCGCACGAGCTGGCCCGGGTCACCGGCTCCGGCCACATCGGCCCCGAACACGTCCTCAGCGCCCTCGCCGCCAACCCGGACTCGGCCGCCGGTCACATCCTCGGCGCCGCGCACCTGTCGGCCGGCGCGCTGCCGCCGGACCCGGCGGACCCGTCGGCACCGACGCCGCCCGTGGGCCTCCCCCTGTCCGGGTTCCCGCGCTCCGACCTGCCGCGCCGCTCCGGCAGCGCCACGCCGACCCTCGACAAGTACGGCCGTGACCTGACCGACCTCGCTCTCCAGGGCCGTATCGACCCGGTCATCGGACGGGAGGCGGAGATCGAGCAGACCGTCGAGGTGCTCTCCCGGCGCGGCAAGAACAACCCGGTGCTGATCGGTGAGGCGGGCGTCGGCAAGACCGCGATCGTGGAGGGGCTGGCCCAGCGCATCGCCGACGGGGACGTGCCCGATGTGCTGGCCGGGCGCCGTGTGGTCGCCCTGGATCTGTCCGGTGTGGTCGCCGGGACCCGTTACCGGGGCGACTTCGAGGAGCGGCTCACCGGCATCGTCGACGAGATCCGCGCGCACTCCGCCGAACTGGTCGTCTTCATCGACGAGTTGCACACCGTCGTGGGCGCCGGCTCCGGCGAGGGCAGCGCGATGGACGCGGGCAACATCCTCAAACCGGCCCTGGCGCGCGGCGAGCTGAACATCGTCGGGGCGACGACGCTGGAGGAGTACCGGCGGATCGAGCGCGACGCGGCGCTGGCCCGCCGGTTCCAGCCGGTGCTGGTCCCGGAGCCGGACAGCGGTGACGCCCTGGAGATCCTGCGGGGGCTGCGCGACCGGTACGAGGCCCACCACCAGGTCCGCTACACCGACGAGGCGCTGGCGGCCGCCGTTGAGTTGTCCCACCGGTATCTCACCGACCGGCGGCTGCCCGACAAGGCCATCGACCTGATGGACCAGGCCGGGGCCCGGGTCCGGCTGCGGGCGCGGACGAAGGGCACGGACGTACGGGCCCTGGAGCGGGAGATCGAGCAGCTGACCCGGGACAAGGACCAGGCGGTCACCGGTGAGCGGTACGAACAGGCGACACGGTTGCGGGACCGGATCGGGGAGCTGCGGCAGCGGATCGACGCGGGGCGCGACGAGGCGCGGGCCGACGACGGGCAGAGCCTGGAGATCGGTGCCGAGGACATCGCCGAGGTCGTCTCCCGGCAGACCGGCATCCCCGTCAGCAGCCTCACCCAGGAGGAACGGGAACGGCTGCTGGGGCTCGCGGAGCGGCTGCGCCGACGGGTCGTCGGACAGGACGAGGCGGTGGCCGTGGTGGCGGACGCCGTGCTGCGTTCACGCGCCGGGCTCGCCAGTCCCGAACGGCCGATCGGCAGTTTCCTGTTCCTGGGCCCGACCGGCGTCGGCAAGACGGAGCTGGCCCGCGCGCTCGCGGAGGCCCTCTTCGGCAGCGAGGACCGGATGGTCCGGCTCGACATGAGCGAGTACCAGGAACGGCACACGGTCAGCCGCCTGGTGGGCGCCCCGCCCGGTTATGTCGGTCACGAGGAGGCCGGTCAGCTGACCGAGACCGTACGACGCCACCCGTACTCGCTGCTGTTGCTGGACGAGGTGGAGAAGGCCCACCCGGACGTCTTCAACCTGCTGCTCCAGGTCCTCGACGACGGCCGGCTCACCGACTCCCAGGGCCGCACGGTCGACTTCACCAACGCGGTGGTCGTCATGACGAGCAATCTGGGCTCGGACGCCATCGGCCGGAGCGGGGCGGGGCTCGGTTTCTCGGCGGGCGGCGCCGAGGCGGACGAGGAGGACCGGCGGGAGCGGATCCTGCGGCCGCTCCGGGAGCACTTCCGGCCCGAATTCCTCAACCGCATCGACGAGATCGTCGTCTTCCGCCGGCTCGGCGACGACCAACTGCGGCGGATCACCGATCTGTTGCTGGAGGGGACGCGGCTGCGGCTGCGCGCGCGGGGCGTCACGATCGACTTCGGCGAGCAGGCCGTCGACCATCTCGCCCGCCACGGCCACCAGCCCGAGTACGGCGCCCGGCCGCTGCGCCGCACGATCCAGCGGGAGGTCGACAACCCGCTGTCCCGGCTGCTGCTCGACGGGCGGCTGCCGTCCGGCAGCCGGGTGGTGGCGGAGGTGGAGGACGGGCGGCTGGCGTTCCGTACGACGCCGCCGCCCGTCTCCGAGGGCGCTACCTGACGGGGTGCACGACCATCGCCGCGCCGCCCCCGCGCCGTACGGTCTCCGCGGCGGCCAGCCACTTGCCGTTCGGCAGACGTTGGACGGCGGTGGCCGCGCCGATCTCCGGGTTCTGCCGGAAGCCGTGTCCGATCGCTTCGAGCTCGGTCTTCAACGGGCTGTTCCACAGGCCCGGTTCGAGTTCGGTGGTGGTCTGGTTGCGCTGGCTGGCGCGCGGCGCGGCGATCGCGTCGACCAGCGGCAGACCCCGGTCGAGGAAGCCGGTCAGGGTCTGCAGCACGGTCGTGATGATGGTCGCGCCGCCGGGCGAGCCGAGTGCCACGACGGGCTTGCCGTGCCGGTCGAGCACGATCGTCGGTGACATCGACGAACGCGGCCGCTTGCCCGGTCCCGGCAGGTTGGGGTCGTGCACGGCCGGGTTCGCCGGGGTGAAGGAGAAGTCCGTCAGCTCGTTGTTGAGCAGGAAGCCCCGGCCGGGCACGGTGATGCCGCTGCCGCCGGTCTGCTCGATGGTCAGCGTGTAGGAGACGACGTTGCCCCACTTGTCGGCGACCGTGAGATGGGTCGTGCTGTCGCCCTCGTACGTCGTCGGCGCGGCCGTGCCGCCGGTCGCGCAGGGCGCCGGGTTGCGCGGGTCGCCCGGGGCGACGGGGCTGGTGAGCACCGCGTCGTCCTTGATCAGGCACTCGCGGGAGTCGGCGAACCGCTGCGAGAGCAGTTCCCTCGTCGGTACGTCCTCGAAGGCGGGGTCGCCGACCCAGCGGCCCCGGTCGGCGAACGCGATCCGGCTCGCCTCGATGTAACGGTGCAGGTACTGGACGTCGCTCACCTTGGAGAGGTCGGTCCGCTCCAGGATGTTGAGCGCCTCGGCGACCGTCGTGCCGCCGGAGGAGGAGGGCGCCATGCCGTACACGCCGAGGCCGCGGTACGACGTCTTCGTGGGCGCTTGGCGCTTGGCGCGGTACTGGGCGAGGTCGGCCCTCGTCAGGTCGCCGGGGCGGGCGTTGTAGCCCGAAGCCGGGTCCACCGGAGGCTTGTTGACCGTGTCGACGATGTCCTGCGCGAGGTCGCCCCGGTAGAGCGCGCCGACGCCCTTGCGGCCCAACTCGGCGTAGGTGCGGGCCAGATCGGGGTTCTTGAGGGTCGAGCCGACCACCGGGAGGCTGCCGCCGGGGAGGTAGAGGTCGACCGTGGCCGGGAAGTTGCGGAACCGGGCCTCGTTGGAGGCGGTCTGGGCGCGGAAGGTCTCGTCGACCACGAACCCGTCGCGCGCCAGTTTCTCGGCGGGCTCGAGCAGCTTGTCGAGGGGCTTGCTGCCCCAGCTCTTCAGCGCGGTCCCCCAGGTGGCGGGGGTACCGGGGGTGCCGACGCTCAGCCCGCTGGTGACGGCCTGCGCGAACGGGATCGGCTGCCCGTTCTCCAGGAAGAGGTCCTCACCGGCGCTGAGCGGCGCGGTCTCGCGGCCGTCGACGGTGTGCACCGTACGGGACTTGGCGTCGTAGTAGACGAAGTAGCCGCCTCCGCCGATGCCCGCCGAGTAGGGCTCGGTGACGCCGAGGGCGGCGGCCGTGGCGATCGCGGCGTCCACCGCGTTGCCGCCCTTGCGGAGCACCTCGATGCCGGCGGCGGAGGCGTCCGGGTCGACGCTGGAGACGGCGCCGCCGTAACCGACGGCGACCGGGGTCTTCGAGGGGGTGTTCGTCGCCGCTGAGGTCGGCGGGGCCGCCCCCACCGACATCACGGCGGACGTCGCCGCCAGTACAGCCAGTTTCCGCGCGACAGGGCGACGCAGACGCATCCGTACCTCCAGTCAAGGACCGTCCGCGCAGACTAACGCGGGTGCCATGGCCCCGTCAGCGGCCTGTCGGCCATCCGGCGGCCTGGCCGCACACCTGCAACACGCACCGGACCGGACCCCGGTACGGGTCGGTGGACCGGGAGCGGAACGAGAAATCGGACACGGATTCGGGCACCGTTCGGCGGCGCCCGCTACCATGCGCGGCCATGAATGACGACGTGCGCAATATCGTCCTCGGCCTGATCGCGGCCGGGCTCAGTGCCTCCCTGGGCTGGTTCTTCCGGACGTACCTGTGGAAGCGGAAGCTCCGCCGCAAGCAGGCGTTCTTCGGGTTGCCGGCGAACTCGGAGTCCCTGCTGGTGGTCAACCGGGATCCGTCCAGTGCGGACCTGGCGGTCCACCGCTTCGACGTGTTCGCGCTGCTGGAGCTCTCCGCGCTGATCAAGGACTGCGGCTCGCACGCCCAGATCATCACCCAGGACGCGGCCCAGCAGGGGTTCGGCGAGCGCACCGAGTTCTGCGTGGGAGGCCCCGTATCCAACCGCCGGATGGCAGCGCACATAGGGGCGATGCTGCCCGGCGTCACCTTCAACAGCGATCCGGAGCCCGGCCCGCACCGGGCGGCCTTCCAGATCGGCACCGAGCAGTACCGCCTGGACCCCGGCATCACCGAGCATGTGCTCCTGGCCCGGCTCACCACCGGCCAGCCGGACCAGGCACGGCCGGTCTTCCTCTTCTGCGGCCAGCGCGCCATCACCAACCAGGCCGCCACGCGCTATCTCGCCCGCAACCACGAGCGTCTGCACCGCAAGTACGGCACGGGCACCTTCGTGCTCCTCCTGAAGGTCGTCAACTCCCAGGCGTACGGCGCCGATGTGGTCGAGCTCGTCGCGGACGTCACCCGGGCGGCCCAGACCCCGGCGCCCGCGCCGTCCGCCCCCGCCCAGATCTCCCACCGCGCCTCATAGTTCACCGCCGAACGTTACCGTCACGTAACTTACCGAGGAGTTACTTCCGGTAAGGGTGTCCGGTTACCGTCGGGTCACTTTGCACTGACACGAGTGAGGAGCGACCCGTGAGACACCCGCACGGCACCACATCGCGTACGACCAGGGCGCTGCGGACGAGCGCCGTGGGCGCCGTCTCGGCCACCCTGGTCGCCGGCACGGCTCTCGGTCTCGCCCCCGCCGCCCAGGCGGCGTCCGGCGCCACCGCGGCCCCCACCACCCGCTTCGTCGACATCCAGGGTGAGGGCGGGACCGTCCTCAAGGCCAATGTCGTGGCCCCGGCGGACGCCTCCCGCACGTACCCGCTCCTGGTGCTGCCCACGAGCTGGGGCCTGCCCCAGGTCGAATACCTGGCCCAGGCCCGCAAGCTGGCCGACGCGGGGTACGTCGTGGTCAGTTACAACGTGCGCGGCTTCTGGGAATCCGGCGGATACATAGAGGTCGCCGGGCCGCCCGACACGGCCGACGCCTCCAAGGTGATCGACTGGGCGCTCGCCAACACCCCGGCCGACGCGGCGCACATCGGCATGGCGGGGCTGTCGTACGGGGCGGGCATCAGTCTCCTCGCCGCCGCGCACGACGAGCGCGTCAAGGCGGTCGTCGCGCTGAGCGGCTGGGCGGACCTGATCGACTCGATCTACGGCGGGCGCACCCAGCACGTCCAGGCGTCCGCCCTGCTCGACGGCGCCGGACGGATCACCGGCCGACAGAGCCCCGAACTCCAGCAGATCTTCAAGGACCTCTACGCCTCCAACCTCGCCAAGGAAGGAGACATGATCGCCTGGGGGAAGAAACGTTCCCCCGAGACCTATGTGGACCGGCTCAACACCCACGGCACGGCCGTCATGCTCGCCAACGCCTGGGGCGACTCGATCTTCCCACCCAACCAGTACGCCGACTTCTACGAGAAGCTCACCGGCCCGAAGCGACTGGAGTTGCGGCCGGGCGACCACGCCACCACCGAGATGACCGGTCTGTTCGGGCTCCCCAACGACGTGTGGACGGACACCCGGCGCTGGTTCGACCGCTATCTCAAGGGCACCGCCAACGGCATCGACCGCGAGCGGCCCGTCCGGCTCAAGTCCCGTACGGGCGGCGCCTTCGAGGGCTACCCGGACTGGAAGTCGGTCACCGCCACCCGCAAGAAGATCGCCCTGGCGAGCGGCACCACGATCCGCGCGAACGTCGACTCGGGCGCCAACGGCGGGGTCGTCTTCCTCTCCAGCATCCTGGACCAGGTGGCCCAACTCCCGCCCATGGCGTCGATACCGCTGCTGCCGCGCCGCTGGGCGGCCGTGTGGCAGTCGGAGAAGTACCCGACCGCGCAGGCCGTGCGCGGCACCGCGAAGCTGCACACCACGGTGACGGCCACCGAGGAGAGCGGCACCCTCGTCGCATACCTGTACGACGTGGGGCCGCTCGGCCTCGGCAAGCTGGTCAGCCACGCGCCGTACACCTTCCACGGCGAGACGCCCGGCAAGCCGTTCGGCGTGGACCTGGAGTTGCTCTCCACGGCCTACGACGTTCCGGCGGGCCACCGTCTCGCCCTGGTCGTCGACACGGTCGACCCGCTCTACATCGAGCACAACCCGACCGGCGCGCAGCTGACCTTCTCCTCGCCGCCGAACGACCCGTCGTACGTGTCGATCCCGCTGCGCGAGCAGTGATCTCCGGCTGCCGCCGGGCGGGCCTGGCCCCTGGCTGCTGCGCGCCCGGCAACAGCGTCCCTGTTCGGCCGGGGGTGGCGTCCACGGCCTCGCTCACCCCAAGTGGATGAACCGCTCATCGTAGTCGAGGCCCGCGCCCGGTCCAGCGCCGGTGGTCAGTGCTTGAGGATCTTGGAGAGAAAGTCCTTGGCGCGGTCGCTCTCCGGGTTCGTGAAGAACGCGTCCGGAGAGCGGTCCTCGACGATGCGGCCGTCCGCCATGAAGACCACCCGGTTGGCGGCCGAGCGGGCGAAACCCATCTCATGGGTGACGACGACCATGGTCATGCCCTCTCGCGCCAACTGCTGCATCACTTCGAGGACTTCGTTGATCATCTCCGGGTCGAGGGCCGAGGTGGGCTCGTCGAACAGGATGACCTTGGGGTCCATGGCGAGGGCGCGGGCGATGGCGACCCGCTGCTGCTGTCCGCCGGAGAGCTGGGCCGGGTACTTCGGCGCCTGGTCGGCCAGACCGACCCGGTCCAGGAGTTCGCGCGAGCGCCGGTCCGCCTCCTCCTTCTTCCGTTTGCGGACCTTGATCTGACCGAGCGACACATTCTGCAGGACCGTCTTGTGCGCGAAGAGGTTGAAGGACTGGAAGACCATGCCCACGTCCGCGCGGAGCGCCGCGAGGGCCTTGCCCTCGCTCGGCAGCGGCTGCCCGTCGATCCGGATCATGCCGGAGCGGATGGGCTCCAGCCGGTTGATCGCCCTGCACAGCGTCGATTTCCCCGATCCCGACGGGCCGATGACGACGACCACCTCCCCCTTGCCGACGGTGAGGTCGATGTCCTGGAGGACATGCAGCTCCCCGAAGTACTTGTTCACGTCGTGCATCTCGATCAGCGGATCGACCGCCATGCCCTGCCCGCCCTACTCGCCCTCGACCTGTGGTGTCGCAGGTGCCGCAAACTATCCGGACGAAGGAGACCTCAAGACGCGACACGCACTCGCGGGGATTAGCCGTATTGTCGGCCACCGTCCGCGTGTCGGTCACTGTCCGCTCGCCGCCCACCGTACGCGGCGGGGAGTGCGCGCGGGCCGCTCACTGCTCGGCGACCTCGGCGTAGAGCTGGGAGAGTTCCGGTGCACCGCTGGCGGCCCACGCCTGGCCCGCCTCGACCACGTCGATCTCACGGCCGGAGTCCAGCCGCACCACGGGCTGGCCGTTCGGCCAGATCTCCCAGCGGGCGCCCGGGACGGTCCGGACGACGACCGTGCCCAGGTAGAGACCCGCGTCGTTCCCGAGCCAGGCCGCGGTCTCCTCGTCGTCGCGCCAGCGCGGGACGAGTTGGTCGATCGCCTCCAACGAGCCTACGGAGTCGTCGAGTTCGACGCCGGCCAGCGCCGCCTGCGCGCGCAGCAGTTCGCATTCGGAGAGAAGTTCGGCGAGGCCCTCGTGACCGTCGTCGTCACCGTCGCCGCCGGTGAACACCGCGACCCCGAACGCGGGGTCACGCCTCTTGCGCCAGTTGCCCAGGAAAGAGATGTTCATGCGCTCAGCGTGTCATTCACCTCACCCTTCGCACCACAGGCGCGCGGAAACCGCTTGTTCGCCGGGAGTTCGGCCGTGGTTCCCGCCTGCCTCATTGACGGGTCCCTGACGCCTCTTTAGCTTCATGGCACATCCGTCGTCATGACACATCAATCGTCTCGTCGTTGTACCGGTGTCGCACCCGTGGGCGCGGCGATGTCGCGTCCGTCGGCATCGCCGCCGTCGCGGGTCCAGCGAGCAGAAGGGATCACGCGTGCGCCGACGCGTCTGGAGAACGGCCGTCGTCCTGGCACTCGTGGCGGCGGTCGCACCCGTCGCCACCGCCCGAGCCGCCGCCGGCCCGGCGGCCGAACCGGCGCCGCTGGAACACCTCTTCGACAACAGGGCGGTCAGCGACGACGCACGGCCCGCCGAGGCCGATTTCGACGGCTCCGGCCGTTCCCTCTCCGCCACCGACCTGACGGCCGCCGGATGGACGCCGGGGCGCACGCTGACCGTTCAGGGCGCGCGCCTGACCTGGCCGCGCCGCGCGGCGGGCGAGGCCGACAACGTGCGCGCCGCGGGCCAGGCCGTGCGCGTACGGGGCCGGGGCGACGCCCTCGCCTTCCTGGTGGCCGCCACGGGTGGTGGGGCCGCGACGGGCACCGGCACGGTCCGCTACCGGGACGGGGCCCGCTCCCCGTACCGGCTGACCGCCCCCGACTGGCGCACCGGGCCGCTCGCCACCAAGGCCGTCGCCCTCCCCCATGTGAACTCCCCCGGCGGTCAACTCACCGAGAAGGCACGGCTGTACGTCGTCACCGTGCCGCTCGTCCGGGGCCGCGAGGTCTCCTCGGTGACCCTCCCGCGCGTCCCCGACCTGCATGTGTTCGCCCTCGCGGTCCGCCCCGACGCGGCCGCCTGGACGGGCAGTTGGGCCGCTTCCACGTCCGGCTACCCGGCCGTCGGCCCCTGGACGGACCGGACCCTGCGGCTGGTCGTCCACACCTCGGCGGGCGGGCACCGGGTACGGATCCGGCTCGACAACACCTTCGCCTCGGCGCCGGTACGGGTGGGCGGCGCGACGGTGGCGGTGCGGGCGACGGGCGCGACCGCCCGGAGCAGGCCGGTGGCCCTGTCCTTCCGGGGTGCGGCCGGCACCGAGATCCCGGCCGGCGCGCAGGCGTTCAGCGATCCGCTGGGCTTCGAGGTGCCGCCGGACACCGACCTGCTGGTGAGCTTCCACCTGCCCGGCACGGTGACGGCAGCCCCCGTGCACCGGCTCGCCCGGCAGACGTCGTACGTCAGCGAGCCCGGGGACCACGCGGGGGACGCGTCGGCCACGGCGTACACCTCCACGATCTCGTCCTGGCCACTGCTGACCGGCGTGGACGTGGGCGGCGGACCGGGCTCCGTCGTGCTCCTCGGGGACTCGATCACGGACGGGGAGGCGACGACGGTCGACGCGAACCGGCGGTGGCCGGACGTCCTGGCCCGGCGGCTGCTGAGCCAGGACGAGGTCCCGCGCTACGGCGTCCTGAACCAGGGGATCTCGGCGAACCGGGTGGTCACCGACCGCTACCCCGGGGACGGTGTCTCCACCGACACGGGCGGCGTCAGTGCCCTGCACCGCCTCGACCGCGATGTCCTCGCCCAGACCTCCGCCCGTACCGTCGTCGTCTTCCAGGGCGTCAACGACGTCCGCTGGGGTGCCACGGCGGGCGAGGTCGTCGCCGGGCTGCGGGAGATCGCGGCCCGGGGACGCGAGCGGGGTCTGCGCGTGCTCGTGGCGACCGTGGCGCCCTGCGAGGGCGAGGCACGCTGCACGGCCGCCGCCGACGCCCAGCGGGTCGCGGTGAACGAGTGGATCCGGGGCGGCGAGGCGGGCGAGGCGTTCGACGGGGTCCTCGACTTCGACGAGGTGCTGCGCGACCCTGCTCGTCCGGCCCGGCTGCTCCCCGCGTACGACACGGGGGACCACCTGCATCCGAACGAGGCGGGCCTCGCGGCGCTCGCCGAGTCGGTGGACCTCGGCCTGCTGTGACGGCCGCGCGGCGCCGGAGGTGTCCGCGCGGGTCAGACCTCCAGGTCCACCACGACCGGCGCGTGGTCCGAGGCGCCCTTGCCCTTGCGCTCCTCCCGGTCCACGTACGCGTCGGTGACCGCCTTGGCGAACGGCTCGTTGCCGTAGACCAGGTCGATGCGCATGCCGCGGTTCTTCGGGAAGCAGAGCTGGCGGTAGTCCCAGTACGTGAAGGGGTGCTCGTACTTGAGGGGCCGGGGGACGACGTCGGTCAGGCCCGCCTCGCGCAGGGAGGCCAGGGCGGCGCGCTCGGCGGGGGTGACATGGGTGAGGCCCTCGAACGCGGCGACGTCGTACACGTCGTCGTCCGTCGGCGCCACGTTGTAGTCGCCCATGACGGCGAAGGGGCGGCTGCCGGCCGCGTCACCGGCGACGGCGGCCTTCAGGGCCTCGAACCACTGGAGCTTGTACGCGTAGTGCGGGTGGTCGACCTCGCGGCCGTTCGGCACGTACACCGACCAGACGCGGACCGGGCCGCAGGTCGCCGAGATCGCGCGGGGCTCCACGGAGCCGTCGTAGCCGGGATCACCGGGCAGGCCCTTGACGACGTCCTCGATGCCGACGCGGGAGATCACCGCCACGCCGTTCCACCGCCCCGTCGCGTGCACGGCGGCCTCGTAGCCCGCCTCGCGCAGGGCGTCGAGCGGGAAGCCGTCCTCGGCGATCTTGGCCTCCTGGAGGCAGAGCACGTCCGTGCCGCTGCTCTCCAGCCAGGCGAGGAGCCTCGGGAGGCGGGCGGTGATCGAGTTCACGTTCCAGGTCGCGATGCGCATGCCCCACAACCTACCGGGCGGGTCCGACAACGCCCGTCCCGCCCGGTCAGGGCCCTGTGGGGCCCCTGGTCCGTGGGCCGCTACACGTCCGCCGAGGCCCCGGGCGCGAGCCGGAGGTGTTCCGCGCCGCCCAGGGCGCCGATCTGGCGGTCGTAGATGGGGCGGGCGAGGTCGGTGAGCAGGGCGTCGTGGATGTCGTACGCCCGCTGCGGCCCGACCTCGCGGACGTAGTCGATGACCTCGGAGATCTTGCTCCAGGGGGCCATCACGGGGAGCATCAGCGTCTCGACGGGCCGGCCGGGGACGGTGAGGGCGTCGCCGGGGTGGAAGACGCGGCCGCCGTCGACGAGGTAGCCGACGTTGGTGATGCGCGGGATGTCCGGGTGGATCACCGCGTGCAGCTCGCCGTGGACCTGCACGTCGAAGCCGGCGGCGGTGAACGTGTCGCCGTGGCCGACGGTGTGCACCCGGCCCGGGAAGGCGGCGGAGATCTTCTCGGCGACCGAGCGCAGAGTCCAGATCTCGGCGGCCGGGTTGGCCTCCAGGGCCGCCCGCAGCCGTCCCTCGTCGAAGTGGTCCGGGTGCTCGTGGGTGACCAGCACGGCGTCCGCGCCGAGGGCGGCGTCCTCCTCGCTGAACCCGCCCGGGTCGATGACGAGCGTGCGTCCGTCCTTCTCCAGCCGGACGCAGGCGTGCGACTTCTTCGTGAGCTTGATGGTCATGGCTCCATCCTCCCCCGGGCGGGCGGGCGACGGCTCACTCCTCGGGCGTGGTCTCCTCGCGGATCACCTGCTGGGCCACGCGGAACGCGCTGTTCGCGGCCGGTACCCCGCAGTAGACGGCCGCCTGGAGGAGGACTTCCTTGATCTCGTTCGGGGTGAGGCCGTTGCGCAGGGCGGCGCGGATGTGGAAGGCGAGCTCGTCCAGATGCCCGCCGGCGACGAGCGCGGTCAGGGTGACACAGCTGCGGGAACGGCGGTCGAGGCCGGGCCGGTCCCAGATCTCGCCCCAGGCATAGCGGGTGATGAACTCCTGGAAGTCGCCGGAGAAGTCGTCCGCCGACGCCAGCGCCCGGTCCACGTGCGCGTCGCCCAGCACCTCGCGGCGGACCTTCAGCCCGGCGTCGTACGGGTCCGGTCTGCCCATCGCCTCCGGCTGCAGGGCGGGCGGCGCGATCTCGGCGACCGGTCCGGTCTGCGGCAGGACGGCCGCGATGGCGGGCTTGACCGGAGCGGCCGGAATGGCGACCTGGCCGGTGGTCGAGTCGTAGGCGGGCTGCCAGGCGGTGGAGAAGTGGCGGACGAGCAGATCGGTGACGGCGGCGGGCTGCTCGACCGGGACGAGGTGGGAGGCGCCGGGGACGACCGCGAGCCGGGCGTCCGGGATGCCCGCGACCAGCGTACGGGCCTCGGCCGGGCCGGTGACCTGGTCGTCGGAGCCGACGAGGACGAGGGTGGGGACGCCGATCCGGCCGAGTTCGGCACGCACGTCGAACGAGGCGAGCGCCTCGCAGGCGGCGATGTAGCAGCCGGGGTCGGTGGTGCGAACCATCTGCACGGCCCACTCGGTGATGGCGGGCTGCGCCGCCGCGAACCCCGCGGTGAACCAGCGGTCGGGGGACGTCCGGGCGATGGGGTCGAGGCCGTTGGTCCGCACGATCACCCCGCGCTGGCGGAACTCGTCGGCCGTGCCGAAGCGCGGCGAGGAGGCGATCAGCGCGAGCGAGGCGAGGCGTTCGGGGTGGCGCAGCGCGAGTTCGGTGCCGATGGCGCCGCCGAACGCGCAGCCCGCGTAGCCGAACCGCTGCACACCGACCGCGTCCAGCGTGGCCAGCAGACGGGCGGCAAGCTCGGATACCGAGCCGCCGGGGTACGCCGGTGCGCCGCCGTGGCCCGGCAGGTCGAAGCGGAAGATCCGCCACTGCTTGGTCAGTTCCGGGATCTGACGGTCCCACATGTGCCAAGTGGTGCCCAGGGAGGGGCCCAGGATCAGGACCGGGGCGTCTTCCGGCCCGTCAAAGCGGTATTGCAGGGTGTTCGGTGGTGTCTCGCTCACCCGTCAGACCCTCTCACGTATCACGAAATCTCACACAGCTCGGGGAACCCGAACGCTCGTGCCCCTCTCGGCGCGGCACGTCCGACACTGCCGGAACCCTTCGGGATCCGGATACCAGTTCTCCGGCGTGTACGCGTGGCCGTTTGGACAGTGCGTCCTGGCTCGGGCGCTCTCCCAGTCCCTGCGCCGCAAAGCTTCCTTCTTCGGCCCGGCTTCCAGGTGATCCGGGCTGCAGCAAAGCGTAAAGTGCCGTCCCCAAGTATCGGCATGACGCCCCTGGAAGCCCTCCGGAATCTCACCGACCAGTAGCCGAACACCACACGGTGGACAAGCTGTGCCTTTCCCTCGCAGGAGACTTGGCCACAGCCTGACTGCCCCTTCCCGTTGCAGCTACCGGTCCACAGCCAGCAGCCGGTCTCCGCGTCCATCTCGATCTTGCTTGCCATACGCCTGGGCAAGTCGCCCGGCTGGTGGACCGCCTGGCTCACGCTTGCCCCTCCGTTGCACTCCCGTGCAAGCCATCCCACATCGTGGCGGCTTCGCGAAGATCCTCTTCGACATCCCCCGCCCGCAGTTGGGCGCCGCGGCAGTACGTCTGGGTGTTCGTCGGGCGCGGGTGAGTGTGGGGGCTGGTCACGCAGGTGCATGGTCAGCGATGTCGCCCACGAACTGCGCACCCCACTCACCAACATCCCCAACGGGCTGGAGGCCACCGAGGACGGCATCGCCACGCCGAACCCGGCTCTGGTCTCCTCCCTGTTGGAGGAGGCACTGCTGCTGCAGCACATCATCGACGACCCTCCAGGACCTGGCGGCGGCCGACGCCGGCAAGCTGAGCATCCGTCCCGAAGCCGTACGGCTCGGCGACATTCTGCATCACGTGGCCGCCGCGCACCGGGTCGCGTCGGACGCCGCGGGAATCCGGCTGACGGTCGGCGGCGAGGACGGCGTCCAGCTCATCGCCGACCCCGCGCGACTGCGCCAGGCCGTCGGCAACCTGGTGTCCAACGCGGTACGCCACACAGGGCAGGGCGGCAACGTCACCATCTCGTCGTACATGGACGGTGAGGAGGTCGTCATCGAGGTGGCCGACACCGGCACCGGCATCGACGCCGATGACCTGCCCATGATCTTCGAGCGGTTCTGGCGTGCCGAGAAGTCACGCAGCCGCCACGCGGGAGGCAGCGGCCTGGGGCTTTCCATCGTCCTCCAGCTCGTACGCGCCCATGGCGGCACGGTCGACGTCACCAGCACCCCCGGAGCCGGATCCGTCTTCACCCTGCGGCTGCCTCGATCGGGCGCGGGCGCGGCGGGCAGACGGGCTGACCGTGCCCGGAATCCTTCACGCGTCCCGCGCCAGCACCACCGTCGCCGATGAGCAGAACCAGCCGCCCGTCGCGGAGGCGAGGGCGAACTCGGGCAGCCGCCCGTCGGGCCTTCGGGCCTGGCGCGCGTCGCATTCCCCCCGCGGTCGACGGACCGTCTCCACCAGGAGGAACAGCCCCCGCCCGCGACAACCGGGACGAGGACCCGATGCGCAAGCACGGCCACCGCTGACCCGCCTGCCTGGAAGGCGCACCGCACCGGGGAAACCGAACGGCGACCGGTGGGCCTGCGGACTGTGGCCGCTGGTGGTGCTCGACACCCTGCTGTTCATCGTCTTCGCGTGGGTCCGGCCTCGCGCTCGCCGCCGGCCGGCTGTTCCGCCGCGGTGTTGCTGCCGGCCCTCATCGCGCGCACCGTCGAAGTAGGGGTGCCCCGGCCCGAAGGACCGCTGTTGAACGCCCCCCGGGCGGTGCACCGCGCTTCCCCCCGCCCGTGGGAGGGCGCCACTGCCCGCCCTGCGAAGGAGAAGTGACCGTGCACGACCATCACGCGGAACGTCGAAGCCATGAGGGTCGCACCAGCCCCTCCGAGCCCCGGTACACCCGGGCTCCCAAGGAACGCGGTACCGCGGTGCTGGACGTACGGGGCCTGAACTGGGCCTCCCAGCAGAGCACCGTCACCGCCGTCCTGGGCCGGAGGCCGGGCGTGCTCGATGTCGAGGCCAACCCGGTGGCGCAGACGGCGACGGTGGTCTTCGACCAGCGGCGCACGTCCCTGGCGGAGCTGCGGGACTGGGTGGAGGAGTGCGGTCTGCACTGCGCGGGCCAATCCGTCCCGGCTCACGTCTGCGACCCGATGGCCGAGCCGGATCCGCCCGCCCCGACCGCACCGGCAGCGAACGCACCGCCACCGGGTGCGGACGTGGGCCACGCGGCCGTGCGGCCCGAGACGACAACCGCGCCCCCGGTACACGAACCGGGCGCGCCCGCGGCACAGGCGGCCCGCGAGCACGAGGAGGAGATGCCCTCGCCCCACGAGGTGATGGGCCACGGCGGGCACGGCGCCATGTCGATGGCGGCCATGGTGGCCGACATGCGCAACCGCTTCCTCGTCGCGGCGCTCTTCTCGATCCCCATCGTGATCTGGTCACCGATCGGCGAGGACGTCTTCAACCTGGACGTGCCCGTCCCGTTCGGGCTCCGGGAGGACGTGTGGGCGCTGCTGCTGAGCCTGCCGGTGATCTTCTACTCGTGCACGATCTTCTTCGGCGGCGCGCTACGCGCTCTGCGGGCCCGCACCCTGGACATGATGGTGCTGGTCGCGGTCGCCGTGGGCTCCGGCTGGCTCTACTCCCTGATCGTCACACTCACCGGCGGCGGCGACGTGTTCTACGAGGCGGCCACCGTGCTGGCCTCCTTCGTCCTCCTCGGCCACTGGTTCGAGATGCGCGCCCGCGGCGGCGCCAACGACGCCATCCGCACCCTTCTCGACCTGGCCCCGCCCAAGGCACTCGTGCTGCGCGACGGCGAACAGGTCGAGGTGCCCACCGCCGAGGTGGCCGTCGGCGATCTGCTGCTGGTCCGCCCCGGCGCCAAGATCGCCGTCGACGGCACGGTCGAGGAAGGCGTCAGTGAGGTCGACGAGTCGATGGTCACCGGCGAGAGCCTGCCCGTGCACAAGGAACCGGGCTCGCAGGTCGTGGGTGCCACCATCAACGCCAACGGGACACTGCGTGTGCGCGCGACGAAGGTGGGCGCGGACACCGCCCTGGCCCAGATCGTCAAGCTGGTCCAGCAGGCCCAGAACTCCAAGGCCCCGGGACAGCGGCTCGCGGACCGGGCGGCGTTCTGGCTGGTCTTCGTCGCGCTGATCGGCGGAGCCGCGACGCTGGCCGTCTGGTTGCTGGCCGCCGACCGCTCCCTCGGCACCGCCATGCTGTTCGCCATCACCGTCGTGGTCATCACCTGCCCGGACGCGCTCGGACTGGCGACTCCCACCGCGATCATGGTCGGCACCGGCCTGGGTGCCAAGCGCGGCGTGCTGTTCAAGAACGCCATGGGGCTGGAGACCTCCGCACGCATCCGGACCGTCGTCATGGACAAGACCGGCACCCTGACCCGGGGCGAACCGGAAGTCACCGAAGTGGTCACCGCTCGCGACGTCGATGAAGGCGAACTCCTGCGCCTGGTCGCGGCAGTTGAGCGGGAGTCCGAACACCCTCTCGCCGAAGCCGTCGTACGCCGTGCGGAGACGACACAGCCCGTCACGGAACGCGCGGACGGCTTCGAGAACGTCCCCGGACACGGCGCCGTCGCCAACGTGTCCGGCCACCGGATCGTGGTCGGCAACCGCCGGCTGGCCGAACGCGAGAACATCGATCTGTCGGAACTCGCCGCGAAGCGGGATGAGTTGGCCGCCACCGGCCGTACGGTCGTGATCGCCGCCATCGACGGGCGCGCGGCCGGCCTGATCGGCATCGCCGACGCACCGAGGGAGACATCCGCCACCGCCGTGGCCGAACTGCACGCCCTCGGCGTCGAAGTGGTCATGCTTACCGGCGACAACCGAGCCACCGCCGAGCGGATCGCCCAGCGGCTGGGCATCGACACCGTGATCGCCGAAGTCCTGCCGGGCGACAAGGCCGCCGAGGTCGCCGAACTGCAGGCCACCGGCCGAAAGGTCGCCATGGTCGGCGATGGCGTCAACGACGCCCCGGCGCTCGCCCAGGCAGACCTCGGCATCGCCATCGGGGCGGGAACCGACGTCGCCATCGAGACCGCAGACCTGGTCCTGATGCGCTCCGACCCGCTGGACGTGCCCACCGCCCTGCGCATCGGCCGCGGCACCCTGCGCAAGATGCGCCAGAACCTGGGCTGGGCCATCGGCTACAACGCCCTCGCCCTGCCCATCGCCGCCGGCGTCTTCGAACCCGCCTTCGGCCTGGTCCTCCGGCCCGAGATCGCGGCCCTGTCCATGTCCGGCTCCAGCGTCATCGTGGCCGTCAACGCCCTCGCCCTCAAAGGGCTGCGCCTACCGGAAGCGGACCCTCACATTCCCACCCCGTCGGCACCGACCGCCGTCAGCACCGACGAGCCCGTCCGCCGAGCCCCCTGATCCGCAGTCCGCCGACGCGGCTTCTGCGCCGACGCGGCCTCTGCGATGGGACCGCGCAGTGGAACGAGAGGGAGCGACGGGCGGCCGTTCCAGGCAAGCACCCGGTTTTCCGGGAGTGGATTGCCATGCGAAGTACGAAGCTACTAAGTTGATCGCGTATTTTGATCGACCCCACGCGCCCGAGCGGAGACGGCTCGCTCACCCTCCGCCGGTGACCAGAGGAGTTGCCGCAGGATGGGATCCCACCGCCGACCGAAGCCGCCGAGCCGCTCCCGGCTCGCCGTTCTGGCCGCGACGGCGGGGACCGTGTCCCTGCTGCCGACACAGAGCCAGGCCGCGCCCAAGCCCTCCGTGGACGATGTGCGCCGGCAGATCGAGGAGCTCTACCACGAGGCGGAGGCTCCCACGGAGGAGTACAACGCGACCCTGGAGAAGAGAAAGAAGCTCCAGAAGGAGGCCAAGCGCTCCCAGGAGCAGGCTGCCGGGCAGCAGCACGAGATCAACGAGCTCCGCGACCGGCTGGGCCCGATGGCCGCCGCACAGTACCGGGAGGGGAGCCTGGACCCGAGTGTGCAGCTGTTCCTCTCCTCGGACCCCGACGCCTACCTCGACAAGGCGGGCACGCTCGACCGCATGACGGCACGCCAGGTCGCCATGCTGAGCACCCTGGAGTCCAAGCAGCGCGGGCTCTCCCAGACCCGGGCCGAGGCCATGAAGAAGCTGGACGAGGCGGAGAAGGCACGCAAGCGGGCCGGCGGCAAGAAGCGGGAGGTCCTCGGCAAGCTCCGCACCGCGCAGAAGCTGTTGAACAGCCTCACCGCCGAGCAGCGGGCACAGCTGGAGGAGAAGGAGGCCGAGGCCGACCGGGCCGCCGGCACCAGCGACAGCACGGCCACGTACAACGGCCCTGCCAGCGGGCGTGCCCGTACCGCCATCGAGTTCGCCTACGCCCAGCTCGGCAAGCCGTACGAGTGGGGGTCGACCGGACCGAACTCGTACGACTGCTCCGGACTGACGGGCGCGGCGTGGCGTGCGGCCGGAGTCACGCTTCCGCGGACCGTGCAGGAGCAGTACTCGGCGGGCCGGAAGGTCTCCCGGTCGGACCTCCGGCCCGGAGACATCATCTACTGGTACAACAGCAGCCAGCACAACGGCATCTACATAGGCGACGGCAAGGCCATCCACGCGCCGCGCACCGGCAAGAACATCGAGATCACACCGCTCGAGTACATGCCCTTCTACGCGGCCACCCGCCCCTGAACCGGGGCCGGAACGCCGTTCGGCACACGGTCCCCGCGCCGCGCCGCGCCGGATCTGCCGCGTCCGGAACGACTCGCCTTCGCAGGGCGGTGCCTGTTTCGGCGGGCGGGCGGCCGCCCCGGTGACGGTTCGTCAGTCATGGCGACGGGTCATGCCCGCTCCCCCGCCCCGGGCCGGCCGTCTCGTGTGCCGGCCGGCACACGAGACGGCCGACGATCAAGCCTGGTAGGCCACCAGCGCCATCATCCCGGCCTCGCCGTGATAGGCGTTGTGGCAGTGGAGCATCCACTGACCGGGGTTGTCCGCGTCGAACTCCACCGACAGCTTCTTCTTCGGCAGCACGATCGCGGTGTCCTTGCGCGGGCCGCCGCTTGCGAGCTGGTAGGTGTGGCCGTGCAGGTGCATCGGATGCCACATCTGCGTCGTGTTGACGAACTCCAGTCGGACCCGCTGTCCCTCCTCGACGAGGAGGGGGTTGGCGGAGGGGTCGTCCATGTCGAACGCCTTGCCGTTGATGGCCCAGTTGTACCTGGCCATGCCGCCGGTCAGCTCGATGCGGTGCACCCGGTCAGCCTTCTTCGACGCGAGCCGGACTTCGTCCGCCGCCCGCAGCTGTGCGGCGGTCAGGATCCTGCCGTTCAGTTCGTTCGGCCGGACGGACGCCCGCGGCACGCTGCCGGATCCGGTACGCACCAGGGCCATGCCGCCGGCGTCCTTGCCCTCCGCCAGGGCGACCAGCGGGAAGACGCCGTCCCCGAGGGTGACCAGGACGTCGTAGCGCTCGCCCATGCCGATCAGCAGGGCGTCGACCTGCTGATGCACGACCGGGAAACCGTCGGTGTGGGTGATCGTCAGCTTGTGGCCACCGAGCGCCACCCGGTACGCGGTGTCGCCGCCCGCGTTGATGATCCGCAGCCGTACACGCTTGCCGGGCTCGCCCCGGTAGACGTCCGGGTCCGCGGGGACACGTCCGTTGACCAGGTGGTACGGGTACCTCACATCACCGGCGTCACCGCCGAGCAGCTCGCTCGCGGCGCCCATCAGCATGAACCTCATGGACATCCCGCCGGACGAGGACGAGGCGGAAGGGGACGGGGAACCGTCCCCCATGTCCATCCCCTCCATGTCCCCCATGTCATGACCACCGTGGCTGCTTCCGGAGTCGGAGCCGTGCCCCGTGCCCATGGCGCCCATGCCCTGCCGCAGCTCGGCGAGGACCTCGTCGGGTGTGCCGGTGACACCGTCGACCCAGTCGTCCAGAACCACGATCCACTCGTCGTCGTACGACAGCGGTTCCTTCGGGTCCTCGACGATCAGCGGCGCGTACAGGCCCCGGTCGAGCTGGACACCGACATGGGGATGGAAGAAGTAGGTGCCGGGGGCGTCGGTGAGGAAACGGTAGGTGAAGTTGGAGCCGGCCCGCACCGCGTTCTGGGTGACCGGGGGCACGCCGTCCATGTCGCTGCGCAGGGCGAGGCCGTGCCAATGGATGGACGTGGTGGTCCTGTTCGGCAGCTGGTTGGAGAGTTCGGCGGCCAGCGTGTCGCCGACCGACAGCCGGATCTCCTTGCCGGGGGCCCGGCCACTGAAGGCCCAGCTCTTGGCCATGACACCACCGCCGAGGTCGATCATGGCGGGGGCGGCGGTCAGGGTCACGTCGCGCACCTTGCCTGTGCTGGGGCGCTTCTTCTCGGCTGCGGCGACCGCCGGGCCGGAGGGGCTCAGCAGGGAGGGCGAACTGCCGGAGCTGCCGGAGCAGGCGGCGAGCGCGCCGGCGCCCGCGACGCCGAGGCCGGCCAGCAGGACGGAGCGGCGGTTGATGCTGTTCATCTGGGTTGTCCTCGATCTCTCTGTACGCATACGGGAACACGCGCGGAGACGGCTCCTCGACATGCGAAGGCGGCGAGGAAGCCGTTGGGCACGGCCTAGATGCGCAGCTGAGAGAGAACGGACAGATCAGGGGGCGCCCGGCCGACCGCTCCGGCCGGCATGGCACCGGGGACGGCGGCCCCGTGAGCGTCGAGATCTCCTGGCACCGCCGAGTCCGACGGCGGCACGAGGGTGAGCTCGTCGACGCTCGCGGGCGCGCAGTGCTGCATGGCCATGCCGGTGCATGCCGCGCTCTCGGCGCCGACCGCGGCGGGAGCGACGAGTGCGGCGAGCGGGGCGAGTGCTGCGGCCGCCGGTTCGGCCTGCGCGACCGCATGCGTGTGCCCGGACATCGCCGTGGCCCGTGGTGCGGAGTCACCCGCCATCACCATGCCCCCGGGCATCACGTGCACGGCGGGCGACGGTGAGGAGGCCATGGGCGCGGCCGTCACCTCGTGGTGAACCAGCACGGCCAGCGCGGCGACCAGCGCGATGACGGCAGCACGCGTCCAGCGGACGACACGCCGGGGGGCGTGAATCCGCGAGGCGAGGGCTGCTTGTGCCGCCATCACTTCACCGGGCACTTCCTGTCGAGTGGACTGCCTGCCAGGCCAATATACCCCGTAGGGGTAAGAGGAGATGGGGTCACCCGTGGACAGTCTACGATTGCCATTAGTAGATGCGCCCGGCGCATCACGAGCATCACCGGGGAGTCATCAATACCCCCTGGGGGTATAGTTGGCGTCGTTGGGACGGCGGAAGCTGCCCTCCCAACGCCAGACACACGCATCCAGACCCTGAGGGAGCACTCGATGACCACCCAGACGAACGCCGGATCCTGCTGTTCCTCCGACGGCTCCTGCGGCTCGGCCGCCTCGACCGAGGCTCAGCGCGCCGGGGTCACCGCCGTCTACAAGGTGTCCGGCATGACCTGCGGCCACTGCGAAGGCGCTGTCAGCCAGGAGATATCCGCTCTTGAGGGCGTCACCGCCGTCCAGGCCGTCGCCAAGACCGGCGAGGTGACCGTCACCTCCGCCGCCCCTCTCGACGACGAGAGCGTCCGCGCCGCCGTCGACGAGGCCGGCTACGCGCTCGTCGGCCGGGTCTGACGGCCGGGTCTGACGGCCAGCTCGGCACTCGGGCCGGACCACGGACGCGCACCGCCCTCCCGTGCCGCACCGTGCCACATCGCGCCGCCGATACGGACACCGGGGCCCGGCCTCCCCCAGGCCGGGCCCCCGCAGCAGGTCGCACCGGCCGTCCGGGCTCCGCGGCGCGCTCGCCGAGGGACGGGACGGCCCGGGCCCGGCCCCGCACATCCTCCGTCGACGCGCATCCCCGTCGACACGCACACACGCTCTTCACACCCTTCCGCGCCGAGGCGCGCCCGATGACTCCGACCGAGGAACGATGCACAAGCGCCCCGCCGCCGCGACAGCGGCCGCTCTGACCCTCGTCCTGACCGTGGCCGCCTGTTCCGGCGACAAGGACGGCCCGGACTCATCCGCCGCCTCCGCGACGGTGAGCCACATCCACGGCCTCGGCCTGGCCGCCTCCGACCAGCGCCTCTACGTCGCCACCCACGAGGGCGTCTACACCCCCGACGCCGGCGGCGATCCCCAGCTCGTCGGCGACAGCAAGGACGACTTCATGGGCTTCACGGTGGTCGAGGACAACACCTTCTACGCCAGCGGTCACCCCACCTCCGGCGGCAACAAGGGACTGATCAAGAGCACCGACACCGGCCGGACCTGGACGTCGCTGTCCCTGTCCGGCGAGTCGGACTTCCACGCGTTGGACCACGCGCACGGCACGGTCTACGGCTACGACGCCACCAACGCCCTGCTGCGCACCACCAAGGACGGCGTCACCTGGAAGGACGGGGCAAGCATCGAGGCCCTCGACATCGCGGTCAGCCCGGACGACCCCGGCCTCGTCCTCGCCACCACCGCCGAGGGCACCGCCCGCAGCACCGACGGCGGCCGGACCTTCGCCAAGGGCAAGGAACCGGTGCTCGCGTTCCTCTCCTGGAAGACCGCGGACTCCCTCTACGGCATCGACCCGGCCGGCGTCCTGAACCGCAGCACCGACGGCGGCACCACCTGGAAAAGGGTCTCCACCGTGCCGGGCGGCCGGCCCCAGGCACTCACCGCGGTCGGCGCCGAACACGTCCTGGCCGCCACCCAGGACGGCGTCCACGAGTCGAAGGACGGCGGCAGGACCTTCCGCAAGCGCCTCGCCGTCGAATCGAGTGGCGGACACTGACGGAACGTACGGAAGGCACGCTCCGCAGAACCGGGGTGGTGGGATGTGGTCAGTCGTCGTCGGCCGGTCCCAGGACGGTCAGGGCGCCCACCGGGTCGAGGTCCGGAGTGCCTCTAGGCCACCAGTCGTCGTGGCCCGGTTCGGACTCGTACGCGTACCACAGGCCGTCCTGGCCGAGGCGGAGTTGCATGTGGCCGTGGGGGTGGGTGAGGTGGTTGCGCCAGGGACGGAACGCCGGGAGGTCGGCGGCGAGCAGCAGGGGGCGGGCACGGTCGAAGCGGCCGGCCGGCGGGTCCCAGGGCTCCTCCAGTACGGCCAGCCCTTCGAGACCGCCCTGGCGCCAGGCGGCGACCGCGCGGGCCAGGTCGGCCGGGGTACGACCGGTGGCGGCGGCCAGCGAGGAGTAGAGGGCGCGGGTGGTGGCGGTGAGACCGGAGCCGGGGCGGGCGGCGGCGAGTCGCACCGCGTCCTGCCAGAGCGTCAGTTCGGCCACCGGGTCCCGGCCCGTGGTGAGCAACGCGTGCGCGCGGGCCGCCGCGTCGGTGGCCAGTTGGTCCAGCGCGAACGGATCGGGGCCGCCGGGCGCGCCCGGGTAGACCGGCGGCTGTTCCGGGTGCGGCGGCGGGGGCGCCGGGGCGGGCAACGGCGGGAGGGCGCGCGGGGCCAGGGCGTCACGGGCCCGTACGCCCGGGAGCGGCGCGGGCTCCTGCTCCTGCGCGGCGCGCGCCGCGCGGGCCGCGTTGCGCCGTGACAGCGCGTCGATCAACTCCCGCTCGCCCCGGCCGCGCAGCAGCAACAGCACGAAGGGGTCCTCGTCCAACAGCCGCGCCGTCTGGTAGCAGAGCGCCGCCGCGTGCTTGCAGGGGTGCCCGAAGTCGGGGCAGCTGCACCGGGGTTCGAGCTCGCCCGCGCCCGGCAGCAGGCGCACGCCCCGGCGGCCGGGTCCGCCTCCGGGTCCGCCTCCGGGTCCGGCTCCCGGTCGGGCCTCGGGCCCGGCCAGGGTGTGGGGCAGTTCCTTGTCCAGCAACGCGGCGATGTGGCCCGGCTGTTCCGCCGCCGCGTCCAGAAAGCGGTCCCATTCGGCGTCGTCCAGCGTCCGCAGCCGGAGCTGCACCCGGTACGGCCGGGGCCTGCTGCCGTGCACATACGCCAGCACCAGCCCCGGTGTGACGGTGATCGCGTCGACGTTCCCCTTGTCGGCGTACGCCCGGCCGCGAGCCAGCCGTGCCGTGTCCAGCGCGCCCTCTTCCAGCGCCGTCACCCACGCGTTGCCCCACCAGCTCTCCGCGAACGTCTCCCCGGCGGAGGGGCGGGGCGGGAACGGGCGGAAGGTGCGCCGCAGTTCACCGTCCCGTGAGGGCGCGGCCATGGTGCGGGGGACGCGGGGGGTGGTGGGGGCGTCCGGGATGTGAGCCGCGGGGAAGGCGGGGCCCGGGGGCGGGGTGCCGGGCAGGTCGGGTGCGGACCCCGGCCCGGGAGCGGCCGGGGCGCGCGACGCGCGGTCGCCGGGTGCGCGCTCGTGCGGCGGCACCGGCTCGTCGGCCGCACGGTCCCACCCGGTGTCGATCTCAGTGCCGGTGTCGATGTCAGTGCCGGTGCCGGTGTCAGTGCCGGTGTCAGTGCCGGTGCCGGTGTACGGCTCCACGGCTGAGGTCTCGCCGGGGTCTGGCTCCTCGGCGGGCAACTCGAAGGCACCGGCGAGCAGTTCGCGCAGGTCGTGCGTACGGTCACGCAGGGTTCGGCCTGCGGGGGTGGCTCCCGGGCGGTGCTCCTCGTGGCCCCCTCCGGGTGCCCGGCCGCGCGGGGTGTCCCAGGGAGCCCCGCGTCCCGCTGCCTCGCCGCCCCCGCCGCCGATCCCGCCACTGCCGGGGCTCGGGGACGCCCCCCGGTCCGCCCGCGACCGGGCCGACGACAACCCGTCCCGCCGCGCGGCCCGGCCACCCTGGCCCGCGGCCCCTGTTCGAACGCCCTCCGCCTCGACCCGGGCCCGCTCAGCATCACGCGCCGCCCGCAAAGCCTCCCGGGCGACGTCACCGGGCCGCCGCCCGGTCCTGCCCGCGGCACCGGGCCCGGCGTCGGCCGCATCGCCTTCACCGGCACGCACGGCCGCACCGTCATCGGAGTGAGCGTCGGAGGCACTTGCCGCGCCGGGGACGGCGCTCGGCCTCTCCGCCGATCCGGACTGTGAGCCCGTGGCACGTGCCGTGCCGGGGGCCGCGCCGGACGGACCGTCCTCGCCCTCACCGGCGGTGGGCGCGTCCGACGGGGTCGCCTGCGCCGAGGCGTCCTCAGCCGTCCGCGCGTCGGAGGAACCCCGTCCGGCCCACTCGGCAGGCTTGGCGCCCGTCGGAGCGGCCACGCCCCACTCCCCTGCCGCCCCCTCCACATCCGCCGATCGCGCCCGGGCCTCCGCGGCCCTGCGCAGGGCCTCCCGTGCCACGTCTCCCGGCCGGGCACCGGGCCTCGCCGCCGTCCGGACGTCCGCCGCGCTCTTCGGCCCGGCCACCCCGGTGCCGGACACGGCCGCCGAGCCCGGGCCGTCACCGGGCTCAGCCGCCTGCCCGTCCCGTAGCCGTGCCGCCCGCAGTGCCCGACGAGCCGCGTCGGCAGGCCGGGACCCGGCGCCGGAAGCAGGCCCGCCCGAACCCGCCGGCTCTCCCACCTCCGCCGGATCTCCCGCCTCCGCCTCGGTCCCCCGACCTTCTTCCCCGCTCCACGCGCTCGCCCCGGCCCGGCCGGGCACCCCGCCCGGCGTCCCCGTACCCCCGCTCACGACGACCTCCGCAGCGACACCAGGTCGGTCAGTTCTCGGTCGGTCAGTTCCGTGAGGGCAGCCTCGCCGGAGCCGAGAACGGCGTCGGAGAGGGCGCGCTTGGTCTCCAGCATCTCGGCGATGCGGTCCTCGATCGTGCCCTCGGTGATCAGGCGGTGGACCTGGACCGGCTGGGTCTGGCCGATGCGGTAGGCGCGGTCGGTCGCCTGTTCCTCGACGGCCGGGTTCCACCAGCGGTCGAAGTGGACGACATGGCCCGCGCGGGTGAGGTTGAGGCCGGTGCCCGCCGCCTTCAGCGACAGGACGAGGACCGGTGTCGCTCCGCTCTGGAAGCGGTCCACCATGTGTTCGCGCTCCTTGACCGGCGTACCGCCGTGGAGCAGTTCGACGGGGACCGCGCGGGCGGCGAGGTGGGCGGTGATCAGCCGGGCCATGCCGACGTACTGGGTGAAGACCAGCGCCGAGCCGTCCTCGGCGAGCACCGTGTCCAACAGCTCGTCCAGCAGGGCGAGTTTGCCGGAGCGGGCGGCCAGGCGGTCTCCGGCGGCGGCTCCCGCCTCCTCCTTCAGATACAGCGCGGGGTGGTCGCAGATCTGTTTGAGGGCACCGAGCAGCTTCAGGACGAGACCCCGGCGGGCGATGCCCTCCGCGGTCTCGATGGCCAGCAGCGACTCGCGGACGACGGCCTCGTACAGGGCGGCCTGTTCGCGGGTGAGGGGTACGGGGTGGTCCGTCTCGGTCTTGGGCGGGAGTTCCGGCACGATGCCCGGGTCCGACTTCTTGCGGCGCAGGAGGAAGGGGCGGACCAGACGGGCGAGGCGGGTGACCGCCTCCTGGTCCTCGCCGTTCTCCACGGCGCGGGCGTGCCGGGCCCGGAAGGACTTCAGCGGGCCGAGGAGCCCCGGGGTCGTCCAGTCCAGGAGGGCCCAGAGTTCGGAGAGGTTGTTCTCGACCGGGGTGCCGGTGAGGGCCACGCGGGCGGGTGTCGGGATCGTGCGCAGGGCCTTCGCCGTCGCCGAGTAGGGGTTCTTGACGTGCTGGGCCTCGTCGGCGACGACCATGCCCCAGTGCTGGTCGGCCAGGTGCGGGGCGGCCGAGCGCATGGTGCCGTAGGTGGTGAGGACGAAACCGCCGTCGAGGTCGTCCAGGGAGCGGTCGGTGCCGTGGTACCGGCGCACGGGGACACCGGGGGCGAAGCGGGTGATCTCCCGCTGCCAGTTGCCCAGCAGGGAGGCGGGGCAGACGACCAGCGTGGGCTCGGGCCGGGCCCGGCGCAGATGCAGCGCGATGACCGTGATCGTCTTGCCGAGGCCCATGTCGTCGGCGAGGCAGCCGCCGAGGCCGAGGGAGGTCATGAGGTCCAGCCAGGCCAGGCCCCGGAGTTGGTAGTCGCGGAGGGTGGCCGCGAGGCCCGGTGGCGGTTCGACCGGGCCGAGGCCGGCCGTCAGGCGGTCGCGGAGGGACGCCAGTGCTCCGACCGGTACCGCCTCCACCGTCTCGCCGTCGACCTCCGCCTGGCCCGTGAGGGCCACGGACAGGGCGTCCACCGGGTCCAGGAGGCCCAGTTCACGCTTGCGGGCCTTGCGCACCATTGCCGGGTCGACGAGGACCCACTGGTCGCGCAGGCGGACGATCGGGCGGTGGGCCTCGGCGAGGGTGTCCATCTCGGTCTCGGTGAGCGGGTCGCCGCCGATCGCCAACTGCCAGCGGAACCGGAGCAGTTCCTCGCTCTCGAAGAAGCCGGTGCCGTCCGTGGCGGAGCCGGGCGCGGGGCGCACCTCCGCGCGGGCGCTGAGGTCGTGGGCCAGGTCCCGGGGCCAGTGCACCGCGACACCGGCGGCGCCGAGCCGGGTCGCGGCGACGCCCAGCAGGTCTGACAGTTCGTCCTCGGAGAGGGCGAGGACATCGGGGACGTCCTGTTCACAGAGGCGGTCCAGGGGCGGCCAGACCCGGGCCGCGCGGCGTACGGCGAGGGCGGCGTCCACGCGCGCGCGGGGCCCGAACGCCGCGTCCGCGTCGCCCGCCCAGAGCGCCGCCGCGTCGACGACGAGGGTGGGGTCGGCGAGGCTGTGCACCTGGACGACGGCGGCGCCCGCGCGCGGGGCCCGCTCGACGTCCTCGAAGAGGTCGTACGCCGACAGGTCCAGGCGCAGGGAGATCCGTACGCCCGCGTCCATGCCCGCGGCGACCTCGGCCGCCCAGTCGCGCGCGTGCGGCAGGCGCTGTCCGGCGTGCGCGGCGAAGGGTTTCCCGGAGACGTACGGCGCCGCCGGGCCGCGTGGGAGGGTGTCGGCGACCGCGTCCAGGAAGGACCGCATCAGTGCCTCCGGCTCGGGCAGCCGGAGCGGTCCCTTGCCGGGCAGCGGGACGGCGTGGCCCTCGTACGGCAGGGCCGCGGCGACGGCTCTGAGGTGGGCGATGTCGTCCGGGTCGAGCGGTCCCGCCCGCCAGGCGTCGTATCCGTCGGCGGTCAGCCCGGGCAGCAGCCGCCCCCGCGCGACCAGCCGCAACGCGTGCAGCGCGGCCGCGCCCCAGCAGGCCGTGGCGGGGTGGGCGGCGGGGTCGCGGCGGGCCCGGGTGAGCAGGGGGAGGGCCTCGCCGACCGGCAGGCACAGTGCGGGGACGGTGCCCCGGCGGGCGCCGGAGCCGTGGGGGCGTACGACGGTGAGGTCCTCGGCGGCGCCCGGAGGCGGCTCCGCGCCCGCCGGGTCCCAGAAGGCGAACCTGCTGTGCCGGGGCAGCGGGGCAGGAAGGAAGACGGCGGCCAGCCGGACGGGGACGGACGTCCGCTCGGCCACGGCGGGGACGGAGGTCCGCGCGGGTACGGCAGGGACGGACGTCCGCGCGGGTACGGCCTTGTCGGCCTCGGGAACAGCCATGTCCCGCATACCTCCGGTCACCTCCCGCCCCTCGTCGGATGAGCCTGCTCCGGTCCGGCTCCCATCAGCCGCTCTCGACTCGGCCGTGCGACTCGATCAGCTGTCTCCGACTCTACGGGCGGGGTCTGACAATCGGCCGCGCCGTGCGGGCGAAGGCCCGGCCCCGGCTGTGTCCGGCCGTGTCCGGGCAGGTCAGGGCACGGTTCGGGACACCACGTACACCATCGGATGGTCCGGGTTGGACCGGTTCACGACGATGTCGTGGGTGGGCGCCGGGTTCTTCTGGTCGTTGACGAGGCCGTACCAGGGGCCGGTGCCGGTGAAGTCCCAGCCGACGATCCCCCGGTCGCGGGCGGTGATCGCGGCCTTGTCCTCGACCAGGTCGCCGGTGCCGGCCCCGATCTGGTTGAGGAAGCTCTCCAGGCCCTCGTTGCTCGTGTAGAACTGCACGTAGAGGCGGCTGGTCTTCCAGTTGTTCGTCTCGTAGTACGCGACGTGCTTGGAGTACGGCGGGATCGGCACCTGGTAGAGGCGTTGCTGGACCCGGGAGGGCCAGTGGGCGGTGAGGCCGGTCGCCGAGTACTTCTTCTCCTTGTCCTTGCCGCTGTCGCGGCTCTGGTTGGCGGAGATCACCAGATAGCCGGCGGGTACGCCGATGAGCAGCACGATGATCGCCAGGGTGATCGCCCGACGGCGGATCATGTGGCGGCGGTCCTCGGCGGGCCGCTCCGGTTCCTCGGGGGAGGAGCCCTGGTGGGGCACCGCGGCGGTCATGCGGAGTCCTGGGTGGTCGTACGGCGGGCCTCCACGTACCGCGCGTAACGCTCGTAGCGCTCCACCCGGCGCCGGTTGGCGCGGCGGAAGCGGCGGGCGACGAGTCTGGCGAGGTCGGCGGCGCCCACCATGCCGGCCTCGGGGCCCAGCTGGGCGCGGGCGATCCGGGCCTCGGGGCGGTAGCCGCGGCCGGTGAGGTGACGGCGGAAGGCGTCCCGGGCCGGGCCGATCAGCAGATCGTCGGCGGCCGAGACACCGCCGCCGATGACGAAGCAGGACGGGTCGAGGGCGGCGGCCAGGTTGGCGATGCCGACGCCGAGCCACTGGCCGATGTCCTGGAGCAGCTCGATGCACATCGCGTCGCCCTCGCGCGCCAGCTCGGTGATCATCGGCCCGGTGATGTCGCCGATGTTCCCCTTGACGTGCTCGATGATCCCGTACGCCACAGGGGAGTCGGCCGCCGCGAGTTCGCGGGCCTCTCTGACCAGGGCGTTCCCCGAGCTGTACTGCTCCCAGCAGCCCCGGTTGCCGCACGGGCAGCGGTGGCCGCCGGGCACGACCTGCATATGGCCGAACTCACCCGCGACGCCGAACTTGCCGCGCTTGACCTGGCCGTCCTCCAGGATCGCGCCTCCGATGCCGGTGCCGAGCGTGATCATGACCAGGTGGTCCTCGTCGCGGCCGGCGCCGAAGCGCCACTCGGCCCAGGCGGCGGCGTTGGCGTCGTTGTCGACCAGGACGGGCACCGCGAGCCGGCCGGCGAGGCGGTCGCGCAGCGGCTCGTTGCGCCAGGACAGGTGGGGGGCGAACAGCACGCGGTTGCGGTCCGCGTCCACCCAGCCGGCGGCGCCGATGCCGACGGCGTGCACATCGTGCCGGTCGGAGAGGTCCAGGACCAGTTCCGTGATGGTGTCCTCGACGACCTGGGGGCTCTTCGACTTGTCCGGGGTCTCCGTGCGGAGCTTCTCCAGGATGTTGCCGTCGGCGTCCACGACGCCCGCCATCACCTTCGTGCCGCCGATGTCGATGCCGACGGTGGGGACGCGCGGGGCCGTCAGATGGGAGCGGCGCTCGCGCGTTCCCACGGTCCGCAGGACGGTGGCCCGCGCGGAGCCGCGGTGGGTGAAGTCGCGGTAAGTGCTCATCGGGCCGATTCTGCCTTAGCGCTCCGCTCGGTGTGGCGTGGGGGCGGGGGGTGCCAGGGGTTGTTTTTCGGGTGCGGGGCCGGTGGGGGCTGGTCGCGCAGTTCCCCGCGCCCCTGAAAAGACGGGGCTGCGCCCCTGCCTTTTCAGGGGCGCGGCACGGAGATCTCCTACGCCCTCACCAGGAGCTGGAAGTCGAACGAGTAGCGGGAGGCGCGGTAGATGTGGGTGCCGTACTCGACCGCTCTGCCCGTGTCGTCGAACGTGGTGCGCTGCATGGTCAGCAGCGGGGCGCCCTCGGGTTCGGCCAGGCGGTCGGCCTCCTCCGGGGTGGCCGTTCTCGCGCCGATGGTCTGGCGGGCGCTGTGCAAGGTGATGCCGGCGGTCCGCATGAGGCGGTAGAGACCGGTGGCCTCGAGCTGGGGCGAGTCGAGGTCGAGCAGGTCGGGCGGAAGGTAGTTGCACAGGTAGGCCATGGGCTCGCCATGGGCCAGACGGAGTCGCTCGATGCGGTGGACTTCGCCACCCTCGGCGACGGCCAGGGCGGCGGCCACCTCGGCGGAGGCGGTGACGGTGGTGTTGACCAGGACGCGGGTGGCCGGGCGCTGGCCGGCGGCCTCCAGGTCGTCGTAGAGGCTGCTGAGTTCCAGGGGGCGTTTGACCTGGCTGTGCACGACCTGGGTGCCCACACCGCGGCGGCGTACGAGCAGTCCCTTGTCGACCAGGGACTGGATGGCCTGGCGGACGGTGGGGCGGGACAGGCCCAGCCGGGCGGCCAGCTCGATCTCGTTGCCCAGCAGACTGCCCGGGGTCAGCTCGCCGTGCTCGATCGCGGCCTCCAGCTGCTGGGACAGCTGGAAGTAGAGCGGGACCGGGCTGCTGCGGTCGACGCTGAGCTGGAGCGACACGGTCGGATCCACTTCTGGTTTCGGCACGGGCCGAGCGTAGCCCCGGCACTGGGTGACGGGAAGCCGCGTGGTTCGGTTGTCCGGACAAAGCATTGACACGGCGGCAGGTACGACCCCACTTTGTTTCCCATGCGCATCGGACTCATCGGGGCGGGTCGCATCGGGACGTTTCACGCGACCACCCTCAGCCGCCACCGTGATGTCGGCTCACTGATCATCACCGACGTCGACACGGCTCGGGCCCATGACCTCGCGGATCGCCTCGGCGAGACGGTGGCGCCGGGCGTGGACGAGATCTTCACCTGGGGCGTGGACGCCGTGGTGATAACGGCCGCGACGTCGGCCCACGGCGAACTGATCGGTCGGGCAGCACGCTCGGGACTGCCGGTCTTCTGTGAGAAACCCATCGCCGTCGACCTGCCGGGCACCTTAAGCGCGCTGACCGAGGTCGACGCGGCCGGGACGGTACTGCAGATGGGCTTCCAGCGGCGCTTCGACTCGGGCTATGTCACGGCGCGGGAGGCGGTGCGCGCGGGCCGGCTCGGGCGGCTGCACACCGTACGGGCGCTGACGGCCGATCAGACGCCGCCGCCCCCGGAGTATCTGGCGGTCTCCGGCGGGATCTACCGGGACTGTCTGATCCACGACTTCGACATCGTGCGGTGGGTGACGGGGCGCGAGGTCGGCACGGTGTACGCGACCGGGTCGGACGTCGGGCACCCGATGTTCCGGGAGGCGCACGATCTCGACACGGCGGCGGCCGTGCTCACCCTAGAGGACGGCACACTCGTCACGGCCACGGCGGCGCGGGTGAACGGGGCCGGGTACGACGTACGGCTGGAGCTGGCCGGGGAACTGGACACGGTGGTGGTCGGGCTGGACGACCGTACGCCGGTCGCGTCCGCGGAGCCGAGCGGGCCGCCGCCCGCGGACAAGCCGTGGACCGGCTTCCTGGAGCGGTTCGCGGCCGCGTACGAGGCCGAGATCGGCGCGTTCGTGGAGGTGGTGCGCGGGGAGCGGGCGAACCCGTGCGACGGCCGTGAGGCACTGCAGGCCCTGCGGGTGGCGGAGGCGTGCGAGCTGTCCCGGCGGGAGCATCGGCCGGTCAACCTGGGCGAGATCCCTGGGGGCCGGGAGTGACTTCACGTCTCGTCGCGGCCGCCGGCCCGGTGGGGCTTCTCGCGCAGTTCCCCGCGCCCCTTAAGGGCCTACGGCCCTTTCGGGCCGAAAAAGCAGGGGCGCAGCCCCGCTCTTTCAGGGGCGCGGGGAACTGCGCGACCAGCCCCCACCGAACGGACGCCTGGGGGTCAAAGGGGCGCAGCCCCTTGGTGGGGGCACCTCCCGCTCGAGCGAAGCCGAGAGTGGGGAGGGACGGGTAGGGGCGGCGGGGGCGAGGGAACCGCCTCACCAGCGCACCGGCAGGCTCCGCACCCCCCGTATCAACATCCCCGGCAGCCACTCCCCCGGCGCCCCGTCCAGCGCGAGCCCGGGACACCGCCCCAGCAGCGCACGCAGAGCCACCCGAGCCTCCAGCCGGGCGAGCGGCGCACCGAGGCAGAAGTGGATGCCGTGGCCGAAGGCGAGATGACCGCGAGTCTCCCGGTGGATGTCGAAGCGGTCGGGGCCGGGGTAACGGGCGCCGTCCCGATCGGCCGCGGCCAGCCCGATCAGCACCGAGTCCCCCGCCGGAATGACCGTGCCCCCTATCTCCAGCGGCTCGGCGGCGAAGCGGAACGTCGCGTTCTCCACCGGCCCCTCATGGCGCAGTGTCTCCTCCACGACCGCGTCCACGAGGCTCATGTCGCCCCGCACCTCGGCGAGTTGCCCGGGGTGCGTGAGAAGGGCGTGGACGGCACCGGTGATGAGGTTGACGGTGGTCTCGTGGCCGGCGATCAGCAGGATGAAGGCCATACCCCGCAGCTCCGCGGGTGACAGACGGTCGCCGTCCTCGTCGGTCGTCCGGATCAGCGCGCTCAGCAGATCGTCGGCCGGCGGCGCGCACCGCTTGTCCTCGACCAACTCCTCCAGGTAGGCGGCGAGTTGGACGAAGGCCGCGTACTCGCTCTCCCCGCTGGTGGGTGCCACCGCCTCCGTCGACAGCTTGCGGAAGGCCGCCCGGTCGATCTCGGGCACCCCGAGCAGTTCGCAGATGACGGTGAGGGGCAGCGGGTACGCGAAGGACTCGACCAGGTCGGCGCGGCCGCGCGGCAGCATCTCGTCCAGCAGCGAATCGGTGATCTCCTGGACCCTCGGCCGCAGCCGCTCGACCCGGCGACCGGTGAACTCCCGGGCGATCAGCCCGCGCAGCCGGGTGTGCTGGGGCGGGTCCGCGACCAGCAGGTACTTGCCGATCAGCTCCTCGTCGAGGAAGGTCACCCCGATCGTCGAGCCGTCCTTCGACAGCCGGGGGTCGGCGAGTGCCGCCCGCGCCTCCTCGTACCCGACGACGAGCCAGGCCTCGTGGTGCGCGTCCTGCTTGGGCAGCCGGACCCGGTGGACGGGACCGCGCGCCCGCAGTTCGGCGTAGACGGGATGCGGGTTCTCGGTGAACCCCGGTCCGTACTCCCCGAGATCGATCACATGCTCATGCCCCATGGTTCCCCCTTCACCCGTCCAACGCCCGCCGTCGCTCAGGAGTGCCCGCCTCGGTCAGGAGTACCCGCCGTCGGTCACCGTCAGGGACGCCCGTCCTCCTCCAGCAGCCCCGCGTCGTAGGTCAACAGGGCGATCTGCACCCGGTTGTTGAGGCCGAGCTTGGCGAGGACGCGGGAGACATGGGTCTTGACCGTGGCGACGCTCATGAAGAGTTCGGCGGCGATCTCGGCGTTGGAGGCGCCGCGGCCGACGGCCACGGCGACCTCGCGTTCCCGGTCGTTGAGGGCGGCGACCCGGGAACGGGCGGTGGTGCGGCGCGTGTCGGGGCCGCTGCCCGCGGCGTGCGCCATGAGCTGGCGGGTGACGGCGGGCGAGAGCACGGGGTCGCCGGCCGCGACCCGCCGTACCGCCTCGACGATCTCGGCCGGCGCGGTGTCCTTGAGGACGAAGCCGGCCGCGCCGGCCCGCAGGGCGCGCAGGACCTGGTCGTCGGCGTGGAAGGTGGTGAGGACGACGACCTCGGGCGCGTCCGGGCGGGCGCGGAGCCGCTCGGTGGCCGAGAGACCGTCGACGGTCGGCATCCTGATGTCCATGAGGACGACGTCGGGGCGCGTACGGTCGACGAGGGCCTCCACCTGGTCGCCGTCGGCGCCCTCGCCCACGATCTCGATGTCGTCGGCGCCACCCAGCATGAGCGAGAGGCCTCTGCGCACGAGGGGGTCGTCGTCGACGAGGAGCAGTCGGATCGCGGTCATCGGCCCACCGTTCGGATGTCTGTCATGGAGCACTACCGTAGGGCGCTTCGTCCGGACCGCCACGTCGCCTCGGCCCGACCCGTTAGTGTCGGCCGGTACGGCATTCAACTGACGGAGGTTTTGGGTGCGTTACCGACTCCTGGGCCGGACGGGGCTGCGGGTCTCCGAGCTGTTCCTGGGCGCCATGACGTTCGGGGAGCAGGGCGGGGTGGGAGCGCCCCCGCAGGAGTGCGCGCGGATCCTCGACGTGTACGCGGAGGCCGGCGGCAATGTGATCGACACGGCGGTCAACTACCGGGGCGGCGAGAGCGAGCGGATCGTCGGTGAGCTGCTCAAGGGGCGCCGCGACCGGTTCGTGCTGTCCACCAAGTACACCGTGTCCCGGGACGGCGCCGACCCCAACGCCGCGGGCAACCACCGCAAGAACCTCGCGCTGTCCCTGGAGACGAGTCTGCGGCGCCTCGGGACGGACTACATCGACCTCTACTGGGTGCACATCTGGGACCGCAACACCCCCGTCGAGGAGACGATGCGCGCCCTCGACGACGCCGTACGGTCCGGGAAGGTGCTGTACGTCGGCATCTCGGACGCCCCGGCATGGGTGGTGGCGCGCGCCAACACCCTGGCCGAATGGCGGGGTTGGTCGCCGCTGTCGGCGCTGCAGGTGCCGTACAGCCTGCTCAACCGGGACATCGAGCGGGAGCTGCTGCCGATGGCGGAGGCGTTCGGCATGTCGGTCGCGGCGTGGAGCCCGTTGCAGAACGGCGTGCTGTCCGGCAAGTACACCCGCCCGGGCGGGGTGGCGCCGGGTACCACGACCCGGCTGTCCGCCGAGGCGATCGGCGTGCGCGAGCGGGCGGTGGCGGAGGCCGTGCAGTCCGCCGCGGACGAACTCGGCGCCACCCCGGCCCAGGTGGCCATCGCCTGGACCATGGCCCACTCCCCCGCCGTGCACCCCGTCCTGGGCGCCCGCCGCGTCGAACAGCTGATGGACAACCTGGGCGCCGCCCGGCTGGTCCTCCCGGAGGAGGTCCTGGCCCGGCTGGAGGAGACCACCGACTTCCACCTGGGCTTCCCCGGCGACTTCATCGACGAGGCGTCGGCGTGGGTGTACGGGTCGGTGGGGCAGCGCGTGGTGCCGCGTACGGCGTGAGCCGGGCCGGGGCCGCCCGTCAGGCGCGCAGGCGTACGCCGTGGCGGGTGCGCAGCCGGCGTATCTCCCACCAGGCGACCGCCGTCACCGAGGCCGGACCGCCGACGAAGGCGGCGAGCTGGACCAGCGGCGGGCCCGGCGGCAGTCCGCCGACGGCCAGGTTGATGGCGGAGAACTCCCAGACCAGGGCGCCGGTGAGCAGCGCGGGGAGCGCGGGGTGCACATCGACGGTGTTGAAGGCGCTGCGGACGGCGGGCCCGGTGGCGAAGACGATGAAGAGCAGCACCCAGAGCAGCGGGACGAGGAGGGCGAGGGGCGCCCACAGGTTCATGTCGGGGGCCAGGTGGGTGCGGGTGTAGTAGATCGCCCCGCCGAGGAACGGGACCGCCGTGAAGGCGCCGACGTACCACAGGGCGCATTTCCCGGCGGTGCGCAGGGGTGCGCGCATGGCCCGGCGCGCGTCGGCCGACGACCAGCGGAACAGGGCCGCGACGACCACGGGCGCGCTCAGCAGGAGCAGCCAGGGGCTGATGGTCAGCCGCATCATGAACTGCTGCTGGGCCTGGTCGACGTCCTCGGGCTTGCCGTACACCGCCAGGATCACCAGTGACATGACGGTGGCCGTCCAGGCGCGTCTGCGCTGCAACCGCGTCACGTCCTCGTCCAGGGGGCGGTGGCGGGAGCGGGAGGGGAAGATCCGCCGGGCGGGGCGGCGCGCCGAGCGGGCCAGCGGGTAGCCCACCAGCAGGCCGACGACCATCGGCCACGCGCACATCGCGGCCAGCGCCCACAGGCAGCCGTGCAGCCGGAGCCCGCTGAGGAACTCCCTGAGCGGCGGCCATTCGTCCTCGCGCAGCCGCCGTACGAGGGTGGGCGGCGGGCCGTAGGGGGGATGCGGTGGGACGTGAGGGGGATATGGCGGGAGGTGAGGGGGATGCGGTGGGTACGGTCCGCCGTCCGGTGGCGGCCAGGATGGCTGATACGGATTCCGTCCCCCGAAACTCACTCCGCTGTCCCCTCCCGTCCCGACCCCGGGACGCTCCGGTGCTGTGTGCCGTACGTGCCGCGGCGGTCGTACGGGTCAACTGGCCATCATGGGGGACGAGATGGTGTGGCGCACCCCGATAGTTCCGGTCGGGGTCGTTCCCGGGATCAGTCCCAGGGAAGCATGGCCCGCACCGCGAAGCCGCCGTCCTCCTCGGGGCCGTGGTCCAGGCGGCCCCCGGCCAGCGTGGCGCGTTCGGTGAGGCCGATGAGGCCCTGGCCGGAGCCGGGCACCGGCGGGACCTCTCCCGGGGGTGCGGGGTTGCGTACGGAGAGGGTGAGTCCGTCGCCCGGGGCACCTGTGACGGTGACGGTGACCTCGGCGCCGGGGGCGTGCTTGCGGGCGTTGGTCAGGCACTCCTGGGCGATGCGGTAGGCGGTGCGGCCGACGGAGGTGGGGACGGCGGCGGGGTCGGTGACGTGCTGGTCGAGGACGACCTTCATCCCGGCCTCACGGCACTCGGATACGAGGGTGTCGAGCGCGGCCAGGGTCGGCTGGGGGCGGCCCGCGTCCTCGGGCTCGCCCGCGCGGAGCACGCCGATGATCTCCCGCAGGTCCTGCAACGCCTCGTGGGCGCTCTCCCGGATGACGCCCGCCGCGCGGACGATCTCGGCACGTGGCGCGTCGGGCCGGAACTCCAGCGCGCCCGCGTGGACGCTCAGCAGTGTGAGGCGGTGCGCCAGGACGTCGTGCATCTCGCGCGCGATGGCCTCCCGGGCGAGCCGTTGGGCCTGTTCGGCCCGGAGTGCCGCCTCGGTCTCGGCGCGTCGGGCGCGGTCCCGGAAGCTCAGCATGAGCTGCCGCTTGGAGCGCACGAACATGCCCCAGCCGACGAGCGCGACGGTGAGGACGACGACCAGGAGGACCGCCCAGGCGTAGGGGACGTCGGGGTCGGGGCGCAGCCAGAAGAAGAGCGGGGTCAGCAGCAGGGACACGCCGCCGATCCAGGCCACGTACCGGAAGGGCCGGTGCACGGTGAGGGTGAAGAAGGCGACCAGACCGGCGCCGCCCGCGGTGTTCGACACGAAGCAGACGGGGACCATCGCCACGGCGAGGCCGACCGTCCAGCGTCTGCGCAGCCAGACGGCGGCGCAGGCGAGCGCGCCCAGCACCTGGTCGAACGCGGCGAAGGCCGGCGGCAGATCGGCCTCGTTCCTGACGGTGTCCGCGCCCAGGAGGCCGAGGAACACGGCCAGCAGGAAGCAGGTGAAGTCGACGGCCCAGTCGCGCGCGGTGCGTCTGGGCGGCCGTCCGGGTCGGCCGTCCGCGGTGTCGGGGCCGGAGTCGAGGAGGGCCGACGGCAGCAGCCAGCTCCGTCCCGGGAAGTTCGGGGCCTCGGGTACCGCCTTGTCACCGCTCACGGTCGACAAATCTATGGGGAGCCGGGTCCCGCGACCTCCCCTCCGGCGGTGATCGCGACCGAAGTCGTGGCGCCGTCGACTTTCGGCTGCCCGTCGCGCCGAGGATCGGTACTCCCGTCGCACGGACCTCGCCCCGCGGCCGATGAACGTGGGGGGACCGCGGGGCGAGGATCCCGGACATGAAGCAGCTGTTGGAGTTTCTCGGGTTCATCGCCCTGCTGCAGGGCACCGGCGGTCTGGTGTACGAACTCACCGGCAAGCTGAAGTGGGGGGTGACGCAGCGGTGGAGCACCCTGGACGGCTATGAGCTCTATGTGAGCGTCGCGCTGATCGTCCTGGCGATCGCCCTGTTCGCGGCGGCGGAGAGCCGGCGGTCCCGTTGACCGGTACCCGCGCGACCGTTCGTCCGGTGGGGGAAGGGCGCCGCGGGTGGAGGAGCCGGGGGTCTTCACCGTGTACTCGTGTTGGCGGGCCTGGGTGGCGTCCTTGTCCTTGCGAGACGACTCCACCGCGGCACACCACAACCACCGGACAGGACCACAACGACAGACCCCTCACCCGCTTGGCAGGGCATCCTCGCTGAGCGCCGTCACTCAGTGACCTCGTGCGATCCAGTCGGCGAGGTGGGGCGCTTCAGCGCCGATGGTGGTGCTCTGTCCGTGCCCGGTACGCGCTTGCGTGGCCGGTGGCAGCACAAGGAGGCGGTCCCGGATCGAGCGGATGATGGTCGGGAAGTGCGAGTACGACCGACCGGTCGCTCCTGGACCCCCCGCAAACAGCGTGTCGCCCGTGAAGACGGTGTTGAGCGAGGGCAGGTACAGGCAGATGGCCCCGGGTGTGTGCCCAGGGGTGTGCAGCACCCGCAGTTCCGTGCCCGCGACGGGGATGCGCTGGTTGTCGGAGAGGTAACCGCCGGGGTCGTGGTCGGGGTGGGTGTGCTTCCACAGCAGCCGGTCGTCCAGGTGGACGAGGACGGGCGCGCCGGTGGCCTCGGCGAGGGCGGGAGCCGCGTTGATGTGATCGTCGTGGGCATGGGTACACACGATGGCGGTCAGACGGCGGTCTCCGACGGCACGGGCGATCGCCTCCGCGTCGTGGGCGGCGTCGATGACGACCGCCTCGTGGTCGTCGCCGACGATCCAGACGTTGTTGTCGACGTTCCAGGTGCCGCCGTCCAGGCTGAAGGTGCCCGAGGTGATGACGTGCTCGATGCGGACGCCGGTCATCACAGCATCACCACCGAGCGCAGGACATCGCCGTCGTGCATCCGCTCGAAGGCCTTCTCGACCTCGTCCAGGGCGACGGTCTCGGTGACGAAGGCGTCCAGGTCCAGTCGGCCCTGCTGGTAGAGGTCGATGAGCATCGGGAAGTCGCGGGAGGGCAGGCAGTCGCCGTACCAGGAGGACTTCAGGGCTCCGCCGCGGCCGAAGACGTCCAGCAGCGGCAGGTCGAGCGTCATGTCCGGGGTGGGCACCCCGACCAGGACCACCGTGCCGGCGAGGTCGCGGGCGTAGAAGGCCTGCCGGTAGGTTTCCGGGCGGCCGACGGCCTCGATGACGGTGTCGGCGCCGAACCCGCCGGTCAGCTCGCGGATCGCCTCGACCGGGTCGGTCTCCTTGGAGTTGACGGTGTGGGTGGCGCCCAGCCTCTTGGCGGTGGCCAGCTTGCGGTCGTCGATGTCGACGGCGATGACCTTGGCCGCACCGGCCAGGTTGGACCCGACGATCGCGGCATCCCCGACGCCACCGCAGCCGATGACGGCCACCGTGTCCCCTCGGCCGACGTTGCCGGTGTTGATCGCCGCGCCGATGCCGGCCATCACCCCGCAGCCGAGCAGGCCGGCCGCGGCCGGTGAGGCGGCCGGGTCGACCTTCGTGCACTGCCCGGCGGCGACCAGCGTCTTCTCGGCGAAGGCTCCGATACCGAGGGCGGGCGAGAGCTCGGTGCCGTCCAGGAGAGTCATCTTCTGAGCGGCGTTGTGGGTGTCGAAGCAGTACTGGGGACGTCCGCGCCGGCAGGCGCGGCAGCGGCCGCACACGGCACGCCAGTTGAGGATGACGAAGTCGCCGGGTTCGACGTCCGTCACTCCGGGACCGACTTCTTCGACGACGCCGGCCGCCTCGTGCCCGAGGAGGAAGGGGAAGTCGTCGTTGATGCCCCCGTCGCGGTAGTGCAGGTCGGTGTGGCAGACACCGCACGCCTGGATTCTCACCACTGCCTCTCCCGGACCCGGGTCGGGCACGACGATCGTCTCGACGGCTACCGGCGCGCCTTTGGCGCGGGCGACGACACCGCGTACGTGGTGGGGCATGGAGGTGGTCCTCTCGCTGTGCGATGTGGGTGGGTGGGACGGGGTGCGGTTGCCGGAGGTCACCTTGCGGGCCGCACGGTGACGGGGAGCGCTGCCCAGGAGCGCAGGGTGTTGTTGAGATGGCGGCGGGGTTCGCCGGTGAGCTCGATGCGTTCCACGCGGCGGGCGAGGGCGGTCAGCAGGGCCTCGGCCTCAAGGCGGGCGACGTGCTGGCCGACGCACTGGTGGATGCCCATGCCGAAGCCGACATGGCCGGAGGGGTCCCGGGTGAGGTCGAAGCGGTCGGCGTCCGGCCAGCGGGCCGGGTCGCGGTTGGCGGCGCCGAGGAACATGAGGATCTTCGTGCCCTCGGGGATGAGGGCACCGGCGATGGTGACGTCGGTGGTGGCGGTACGGAAGAAGGTCTGCACGGGTGATTGCCAGCGCACCGCTTCGTCGAACGCCACACGGGCCGACTCGGGTCGTTCGCGCAGTCGTTGCCACTGGTCGGGGTGGGTGGCGAAGGCGTAGAGGGTGGCGGCGAGGCCGTGGACGGTGGTGTCGACGCCGGCGGTGAGCAGGGAGCGCACCACCAGGGGTGCCTGGGTGTGTGTGAGGTCGCCGCGGTCGGCGGCGGCCCAGATACGGGAGCCGAAACCGTCCTCGCTCAGCGCCTCGCGGGCGCACTGGGCGTTCACCCAGGCCGACAACTCGGCCGTCCTGTCGGCGTCGGCCTTCACGAGGTCGTTGGCCGGTCCGAAGGCGTTGAAGGCCATGTTGCCGTAAGGCAGAAGGTTGTCCCGTCCCTCGGGCCCCAGTCCGACGGCGTCGGGGAACACACGGAGCGGAAACGCCCTGGCCAGGTCCGTGAAGGCGTCGAACTGCCCGCCCCGGTCGGCCAGTACGGTGTCGACCAGTTCCTCGGCGACCGTCTGCCACGTCGCGCGCAGTTTCCGCAGGGCGGGTGGTGCGAGGATCTCGCGCAGGACACGGCGTGGGGCGTCGTGGTGCGGCGGGTCGGCTTCCAGCAGCAGGCTCGGTGGCCGCCAGGGTTTCTCGTGACGGAAGTTGGCCAGTCCGACGCCGGCGGCGGACTGGAATGTCTGCCAGTCGACCAGGGCGGCGTGCACCTCGCGGTAGCGGGCCAGCGCGTACACGTCGTAGCGGGTCAGGTGGACGACGGGACCGGCTTGCCGCAACTGCCGGTGCAGCGGCTCGGGTTGTGCCAGATGTTCGGCGGCGAAGGGGTCCGCGTCACTCGTGGGGAGCGAGACGGCGGCGGCCGGTGCGTGGGTCATGGCGGCTCCAGCGGAAGAGGGCACGGGCATCGGGGCATGTCTGCGGGTGCGGCTCAGAGGTCGAGGACGAGGCGGTCACCGCGGGAGCGGGACACGCACGGGAGCATGCAGTCGTTCGCGGCCCGTTCGTGGTCGGCGAGGATCGAGTCCCGGTGATCGGGCGTCCCTTCCAGCACCGGCGTGAGGCAGGTGCCGCAGGTGCCCTGCTCGCAGGAGGACAGGACGTCGGCTCCCACCTGTCGTACGGCGTGCAGGACGGAGCTGTCCGGCATGACGGTCACGGTGCGGCCCGTGCGGCGCAGCTCCACCTCGAAGGCCCTCTGGTGGACGGGCTCCGGCAGGGCGCCGGCGTTGAAGCGCTCGGTGCGCAGGCTGTACGACGGCCAGGCGGCGCAGGCCTGCTCGACGGCCGCCAGCAGTGGCCCCGGTCCGCAGCAGTAGACCTTGGTGTCGGGATCCGGGGTGTTCAGCCAACGGGCCAGGTCCAGCAGGCCGCACTCGTCCTGGGGGCTGATGTGCACTCGGTCGCCGTGGGCGGCCGACAGTTCCTCGCGGAACGCCATCGAGGCACGGCTGCGGCCTCCGTACAGCAACTGCCAGTCGGCGCCTATCAGTTCGGCCTGGTGGATCATGGGCAGCAGCGGGGTGATGCCGATGCCGCCCGCGATGAACAGGTACCGGTCGGCCGGAACCAGCGGGAAGTGGTTGCGCGGCCCGCCGACGCCGACCAGGTCACCCGGCGCGAGCCGGTCGTGCACGTACGCCGAGCCGCCACGCCCGGCCGGCTCGCGCAGGACCGCGATGCGGTAGGTGTACGGGTCCCACCGGTCACCGCACAGGGAGTACTGCCGGGTCGTCCCTTCCGGCAGGACCAGGTCGATGTGCGAGCCAGGGGTCCAGTCCGGCAGCCGCGCGCCGTCCGGGTGGGCGAGAGTGAGACAGACGACGCCGTCGGCGATCGTGTCTTTGGCGCGGATCTCCAATGTCACCCTGGGGAGGGTGGGTTGGGGAACCCGGAGCAGGCTGTCTGCGACCACTTTGTCGCCTCCCGTCTGTGGAATGCAGGCAGGATGCTCGGGGCCGGGGCTGTCTCGCGACGGCATTCTCATTCAGTGAGAGACGAATTTCGTACGGATGTCACGCGGCTGTCGCGCCACCGTCACATGACCGCCCGCGGCCCCGTCGTCAGGTGCTGCCCAGGGCGCGCGAGATGCCGCGGGCGGCGGTCCGTACGACGGGGACGACCGCTTGGGCGCTGGCGTCGTTGGGCACGATGACGGCCAGAGCCGCCAGCACCGTGCCGTCGGCGCCGCGCACGGGGGCGGCGATCCCGAGGGCCTCTTCGTGGACGTAGCCGGGGCAGTAGGCGTATCCCTGCTGCCGGACGTCGGCCAGGATCGCGCGTAGCCGTGCCGGGGTGGCCGGAGTGTGGCGGGTGTAGGTGGTGAGGGGGCCGGCGAGGATGCGTTCCCTCAGCGAGACGGGGCCGTGGGCCAGCAGCACCAGGCCGCTGGAGGAGGCGTGCAGGGGCAGCCGGCCGGCGACCCGGGTGTAGTTGATCACCGCGCTGGGTGCCGAGAGGCGCTCCAGGAACAGCACGTCGTCGCCGTCGCGCACGGCCAGCTGCACGTGGTGGCCGACGACGTCGTGCACGCCTTCCATGAACGGCATCGCGGTGTCCCTCAGCGAGAGCGTCGGCGAAGCGCGTGTCACCAGCTCCCACAGTCGCACACCGATCCGCACCTCACGGCCGTCGTCCCGGCTGAGGAAGCCGTGCGCCACCAGCTCGGCCACGAGCCGGGAGGCCGTCGCCACGTGCAGTCCGCTGCGGCGGGCGATCTCCGAGACGGTCAGCGCCGGCTCGTCCTGGCTGAAGGCCTCCAGGATGCGAGCCGCCCGGGAGAGGACCGACTCGTGGTGAGGTGTCTTCATGATCCGTGCTCCGGTGTTCGGGGCATGCGCCGCCCGGAGACCAGCATGGCATTCGCTCTCCGGCACGCAAGGCGGTCGATGATGACGCCCGCGAAGGGGGCCAGCAGGGCGAGCGCGAGCGCGGGGACGGTCAGGACCATCGGGACGAGGGCCTTGGCGCCGGGCACTGTGGCGAAGTGCGCCTGCATCTTCGGCAGCACCGGAGCGAGCAGCACCGCGCCGAGGATCGGCAGACAGCTGCCTGCCATCAGAAGCACGACGCGCAGACGGCCCCCGGCTTCGGGCGCGGGCTCGGTGTTCTGGGCGGCGGTGCCGTCGGCGGGCACGGGTGGGGAGGGGAATCCGGGCATGCGAGGCCTCCACGAGGCGGGGGCGGGGGCGCGCAACCGCGCCCCTGCGGTGACCGTGGCCGTGCCAGGCTGCGGGGCGCAGGTGCACCCAAGGGGAATGCGCCCGAGAGCGGGCGTCAGGAACTGGCACGACTATGGGCCAGACTCCCCCGGGGGGCTACCCTCTGCGCGATCAAACTCCTGGATCGTGTTCATCCGGCCTGTGGATGGCGGGGGTCGGCCCGGTGAGGGAGGCAGCGACGCGCGCGGCCGTCTCGCGCAGCCAGATGTGGGCGGCATCGCGGGTGTGGACCGGGTGCCACCACAGGGCCTGTCGGAGGGGGACGGCCTCGTAGGGCGGCTCCATGATCCGTACCGGGGCGACGCCGCGCAGGCGCTCGGCGAGGCGCCCTTGGACGAGGGCGATGCGACGGGTGCCGGCGACCAGGAAGGGCAGGTTCTGGAAGCTGTCGACGGAGACCTCGACGTGGGGTTCGATGCCGAGCATGCCGAGCTGGCGTACGGCCGGGGCGTCATAGGTGCGCTGGTATGTCACCCACGGCAGCCGGGCCAAGTCCTCGGTCGTGATGCGGTCACCGACATCGGGGTGGTGGTCCGCGACGAGGAAGACCCATCGGTCGTCGTAGAGATCGGTGGCGGGGAAGCCGCTGATCACACCGTGCGGCATCAACAGGCCGTCGGTCGCGCTGAGCAGTGTGGCGGTGTCGTCGAGCACGGTCGGCGGGGTCTGGGTGAAGCGCAACCTGATACCCGGCGCCTCTTCATGGACGACGCGGGCGAGTTCGCTGCCGAAGACGGCGACGGCGTAATCGGTCGCAAGCAGTCTGAACTCGCGGCTCTCGGCGGCCGGGTCGAAGTCGGCCTGACTGCTGAAGAGGCGTTCCAGCAGGTCACAGACGGTGGACGTGCGGTCGAGGAGGACCTGCCCGAGGGCGGTGAGCTCGTAGTGCCCGCCGACCCGGACGAGGAGGTCGTCGTCGAAGTGGCGGCGCAGCCGGGCGAGCGCGGCGCTCATGGCGGGCTGACTGAGGCCCATGCGGCGCCCTGACCGGGTGACATTGCGCTCTTCCAGCAGGACACGCAGCGCGACGACGAGGTTGAGATCGAGGCGGGCCAGGTTCACGGAACTCCCCTTAGCGACACTTTGATCAGCGATTATAAATGTCGCAGATAGCGATTATCCAGAGAATCGATTTCCCTGATCAGGGCGGACGGCCCCAGATTATGTCCCACCCGCAATCAGGAGGACATGTCCGTGAAACCCGAACCCGCATCCGCTCTGTTCGCGGGCCCTTTCGCCCTCGCCACCCTCTCGGCCCCGGGCCGGCCGCGCTTCCCCGCCCTGGTCACGGCCGACAGTCAGGTGGTCGACCTCCGAGCGGCCCTGCGGGACGACGCTCTGACGATGCGCGGTCTGCTCGACCAGTGGGCGGTCGCACTCCCCCTGTTGCACAAGCTCGCCGCCGACCCCGGGACCGAACGACGGCCCCTGGCGGACTTCCGGGTGCATGCTCCCATCGAACCGCGGCAGGTGCTGCAGTCGGGAGCCAACTACCGGCAGCACGTGATCGACCTGCACGTGGCCCACCGGGACCCCGCCGACGACCGCTCCGAGGAGGATCGGCGCGCCGAGGCCGCCGAGATCATGGACCGGCGGGCGGCCGAGGACCTGCCGTACATGTTCATCGGCCTGCCGAGCGCGATCACCGGCCCGTACGACGATGTCGTACTGCCCTCGTGGGCCGAAAAGCCGGACTGGGAGCTGGAGTTGGCGGTTGTCATCGGCAAGCCCGCTTACCAGGTGTCCGTGGCGGAGGCCCTGGAGCACGTCGCCGGGTACACGATCGCCAACGACCTCACCGACCGTGCCACCGTCTTCCGCCGGGACATGCCGCAGATCGGCACCGACTGGCTGCGCAGCAAGAACGCACCCGGCTTCACCCCGCTCGGCCCCTGGATCGTGCCCGCCGGGTCGATCGCCGACCCGGACGACGTGCGCGTCACGCTCAGGCTCAACGGCGAGACCATGCAGGACGAGTCCACCAAGGACATGATCTTCGACGTCGCCCGGATGGTGGCGTACGCCTCCCAGACCGCTCGCCTGCTGCCCGGTGACCTGATCCTGACCGGCAGCCCGGCCGGCAATGGCATGCACTGGGGTCGGCTGCTGCGCGACGGCGACGTGATGGAGGGTTCGGTCACCGGGCTCGGTGTGCAGCGCACCAGATGTGTCGCGGAGGCCGCGTCGTGACCCTGGACCGCCGTGATCCGGAAGGCTCCATCGCGCGCACGGCCAAGGCGTGCTCCAACTGGGGGCGTTGGGGCGAGGGCGACGTGCTCGGCACCCTCAACTTCCTCGACGAGGGCAAGCGTCGGGAGGGTGCGGCCCTGGTCCGCCGGGGCGTCAGCTTCTCCCTCTCCCAGCGGTTCGACATGAACGGTCCGCAGAAGGGCTGGCGCCGGCGGACCAACCCGGTGCACACCATGCTGGACACCGGCACCGACGCGGCCCTGGGTATTCAGGGCTTCCCGCACGGCATCGGCGGGGCCGACGACGTGATCGCGATGCCGTTGCAGTGCTCCACCCAGTGGGACGGGCTCGGCCACATCTTCGACCACGGCAAGGCCTGGAACGGTCGGGCGGCCGAGAAGGTGGTCACCTCCGAGGGCGACCTCGTCACCGGTATCGAGCACATGGCGCCGCACGTCGCGGGACGCGGCGTTCTGCTCGACGTGGGTCGGGCCGTGGGCACCGGGGGCGAGTTGCCGGACGGTTTCGCGATCACTGAGGAGCATCTGACCGCGACCGCGGCGGCGCACGGGGTGACCGTGGGGCGCGGCGACATCGTGCTGGTGCGTACCGGGCAGCTTGCCCGTGCCCGGCGCGAGGGGTGGGGTGACTACGCGGGCGGCGCGGCCCCCGGGCTGTCGTTCACCACCGCGGGCTGGCTGCACGGCAGCGAGATCGCCGCGATCGCCACCGACACCTGGGGTTTCGAGGTGCGGCCGAACGAGTTCGAGCACGCCTTCCAGCCGCTGCACCAGGTGGCCATCCCGCACATCGGTCTGTTGATCGGTGAGATGTGGGACCTGGAGTCGCTCGCCGAGGACTGCGCGGTCGACGGCGTGTACGAGTTCTGGCTCACCGCCGCACCGCTGCCCATCACCGGAGCCGTCGGCTCTCCCATCAATCCGATCGCCGTCAAGTAACAGCGGAACGAAGGAGTTCCCCATGAGCAACACCCGAAGAGTCCTCGTCGTGGGCGGCGGCGCCGCCGGCAACGCCGTGACCATCCTGCTGCGCCGCGCCGGCGTCCAGGTGGACCTGGTCGAGGCGAAGCCCGACTGGAACGCCGCCGTCGGCTCCGGCATCACCCTGCAGGGCAACGCGCTGCGCGTGCTGCGCGAACTCGGCGTGTGGGAACAGGTCGAGGCCTCCGGATTCGCCTTCGAGTCGTTCGGTGTGACCGCCCAGGACGGCACGCTGCTCATCGCCCACGACGACATCCGCACCGGCGGTGACGACCTGCCCGCCACGGTCGGCATGCAGCGCCCGCGGCTCCAGCAGATCCTCATCGACGCCGTCCGCGCCTCCGGCGCCGACGTGCACCTGGGCACCACCGCCGAGATCCTGGAGCAGGACGCCGAGGGCGTCTCGGTGCGGTTCAGCGACGGCACCGAGGGCCGCTACGGCCTGGTGATCGCCGCCGACGGCCTCAACTCCTCGACCCGCGCGGCGATCGGGATCACCGAGAAGCCCGAGCCCACCGGCATGGCGATCTGGCGCGCCCCCGCCCCGCGCCCCGAGGGGCTGGTCCGCACCAACCTGGCGTTCGGCGGCCCGGCGTACATCGCGGGGTACTGCCCGACGAGCGAGACCACCATCTACGCGTACGTCGTCGAGGCCAACCGCGACCGCGCCTCGATCCCGCCGGAGACCTACGCGGACGAGATGCGCCGGCTCGCGCAGGCGTACGGCGGCCACTGGACCGAGATCGTCGAGCACATCACCGACCCGGCACAGGTCAACTACACCTGGTTCGACCGCCTGTTGGTGGAGGGCTCCTGGCATCGCGGCCGGGTCGTCCTCATCGGCGACGCGGCGCACTGCTGCCCGCCCACTCTGGCCCAGGGGGCAGCCCTGTCCCTGGAGGACGCCTCCGTGCTGGCCGAGCTGCTGACCGGCGGGCGGGACTGGGACGACGCACTGCTCCAGGAGTTCTACGAGCGCCGCATCAGACGGGTCCGGCCGATCGTCGAGGCGTCGGTCCAGGTCGGGCAGTGGCAGCTGGACGGCGTGCGCGACGCCGACGTACCCGGTCTGATCACCCGCACCCTCACCCCGCTCAGGGAACTGCCGTGACCGCACCGACCGTCGACGTCCACGCCCACCTCCTGGTCCCCGAGGTGGAGGCGGCCGTAGCCGATCACCCCGACCTCGCGGCGGCCCGGGCGCTGGACGCCCGCCGCAACGGTCCGGCCGCCCTCGCCGTGAACGGGCCGATGGTGCGCGAGCGCATTCCGCGCCTCACCGACGTCGCCGTACGCCTCGCCGCGATGGACGCGCAGGGCGTGGACGTGCAGCTGGTCAGCCCGTCGCCCTCGCACTACCACTACTGGGCGGACGAGGCGACGGCCGAGAAGGTGTACCGGCTCGCCAATGAGGCGACGGCCGCGCACTGCGCGCAGGCGCCGGACCGGCTGCACGGCCTCGGGCTGGTCCCGCTGCAGCATCCGGAGCAGGCCGTGCTCGCCCTCGAACACGCCCTGGACCAGGGCCTGTCGGGAGTGGAGATCTCCTCGCACGCGCCGGGCCGCGAGCTGTCGGACCCGGCGTACGAGCCCTTCTGGGCGCGGGCCGAGGAGACGGGCGCGATCCTCTTCCTGCACCCCTTCGGCTGCACGCTCGACGAACGCCTCGACCAGTGGTACCTGTCCAACACCGTCGGCCAGCCCACGGAGAACGCGGTGGCGCTGTCCCACCTCATCTTCTCCGGCGTACTGGACCGCCACCCGGACCTGAAACTGATCGCCGCACACGGCGGCGGCTACCTGCCCACCCACATCGGCCGCTCCGACCACGCCTGGTCGGCCCGCTCCGACGCGGGCGCGGGCTGCGCCCACCTGCCCAGCAGCTACCTCAAGCGCCTGTACTTCGACTCCCTGGTCCACGACCCGCACATCCTGCGGGAGTTGATCCGGGTCGTCGGCGCCGACCGGGTGCTGCTCGGCTCCGACTTCCCCTTCGACATGGGGACCGAGGACCCGGTCGGCGCCCTGCGCGCGGCCCGTCTGTCCGACCCCGACTTCCACGCCGTACGAGGCGGCAACGCCGCCGCGCTCCTCCGGAAGGACTGAAACCATGACCGCACGCCTGCTCACCCACCTGCGGCACGTCGACCTCGCCGTGCCCGACTACGACAAGCAACTCGACTTCTACGCCGACGTCTGGGGCCTGACCAAGGTCGCCGAGGACTCCGGCATCTCCTTCCTGGCCGCCGAGGGCAGCCCCGAACAGTACGTCGTACGCCTGCGCAAGGCCGACGAGAAGCGCCTCGATCTGGTCTCCTACGGCGCGGGCAGCCCGGCCGACGTGGACGCCCTCGCCGAGCAACTCCTCGCGGGCGGCGTGCAGTTGATCTCCCAGCCGGGCAAGGTCGACACGCCCGGCGGCGGCTACGGCTTCCGCTTCTTCGACGTCGACGGCCGCACCATCGAGGTCTCGGCCGACGTCGAGGTGCGGCAGCACCGCAGGATCGAGGAGAAGGAGGCGATCCCGGTCAAGCTCTCCCACGTCGTCCTCAACTCCCCCGACCTGAACCGCACCCGGGAGTGGTACGAGCGCCATCTCGGCTTCCGCCTCTCCGACACCCTCATGCACCCGCAGATCGGTGAGGCGATGCACTTCATGCGCATCAGCAACCAGCACCACTCCATGGCCATCGCCAAGGGCCCGCACACCGCGCTGCACCACATCTCCTTCGAGATGCGCGGGATCGACGAGTACATGCGTGGTTCCGGCCGGGTGATCCGGGCCGGCTTCAAGAAGATCTGGGGCCCGGGCCGGCACCTCGCCGGCGACAACACCTTCACCTACTTCCTCGACCCGCACGGCAACACAGTCGAGTACACCACCGAGCTGGAATGCCTCGACGAGGACACCTGGCACCCCCACGTCTACGACTTCTCCCAGCCCGAGGTCACCGACCAGTGGGGCACCGCCAACCCGATGAACGAACTGGTCGCCAAGGAGTCCTTCAACGACCCCGACCGCGGCTGCTTCGTGGCCCCGCCGGTCTGACCCCCTCGAACCCCGGGGACGCGGTGGCCCTGTCACCGCCCTGACGCCCTTGCCGCGTCCCCGGCTTCCACCGCTGTCGAAGACCGCCGGAACCTGGAGCCGTGCATGCGATTCGCCACCTATGAACACCGACACCAGCGCCGGGTCGCCGTCGTCGAGGAGGACGGCACCCTGCACCCGGTCCCCGGGGCGCGCTCGCTCACGGAGCTGATCAGCCGCGGCGACGGACTCGACGCGCTCCTGCGCGCCGGAGCCGCCACGCTGGACGTCCCGCCAGGCCCCCACGTGTCCGAGGTGCGGCTGCTGCCACCGCTCCAGCCGCCCACCGTGCGGGACTTCGTCACCTTCGAGGAACACGTCGAGGGTGTACGGCGGGCTGTGGACGGCGTCACCGGGGTGCCCGAAGCCTGGTACGACGCCCCGACCTTCTACTTCACCAACCCGTACGCCGTCATCGGCGCCCACGACGACATCCCCGTACCCCCGGGATCGAGCGTTCTGGACTTCGAACTGGAGGTCGCCGCCGTCATCGGGCGCGAAGGCCGCGACCTCACCCCCGAGCAGGCCCGCGACCACATCGTCGGCTACACGATCTTCAATGACTGGTCCGCCCGCGACCTGCAGTCCGCCGAGATGAAGGTGGGCCTCGGCCCCTGCAAGGGGAAGGACACCGCCACCACGCTCGGACCGTACCTGGTCACCGCCGACGAGCTGGAGCCCTTCCGCGACCCGGACGGCTTCCTGCGTCTGGCCCTGACCGCCGAGGTCAACGGCGAGGTCGTCGGCAAGGACCTGCTGTCGAACATGAGCTGGACCTTCGAGGAGATGGTCGCCTACGCCTCCCGTGGCACCCGCGTCGTTCCCGGTGACGTCCTCGGCTCCGGCACCTGCGGCAATGGCGGCTGCCTGGCAGAGCTGTGGGGCCTGCGTGGCGAGCAGACGCCGCCCCCGCTGAATCCGGGCGACGTCGTCACCCTCACGGTGGAGGGCATCGGCACCGTCTCCAACACCGTCGTGCCCGGTCCCGAACCCGTCGCCCTGCCGGTCGGCAGGCGCCGCTCGCGGGAGCGGCCGTGAGTGAACTCCACAGCAAGCGGCTGCTCGGCAAGGTCGTCGTCGTCACCGGAGCGGCCCGCGGCCAGGGGGCGGCCGAGGCCGATGCCCTCACGAGGGAAGGCGCGCGTGTCATCGCCACCGATGTGACAGGAGCCCCCGGCTGCCGCCGGCTCGACGTCACCAGCGACAAGGAGTGGGCCGAACTCGCCGCCGAACTGAAGGAGGCGTACGGCCAGGTTCACGGCCTGGTCAACAACGCGGGCATCACCTGGCGCGCCCGCATCGGCGACGTGCGCACCGAAGACTTCGACCGCGTCCACGCCGTCAACGTCACCGGTCCCCTGCTCGGTATCCAGCACCTCACCCCGCTGATGCCACGCGGCTCCTCCATCGTCAACGTCGGTTCCTCCGCCGCTCTCACCGGCCACTATCCGGTCGCCTACACGGCCAGCAAGTGGGCCTTGCGGGGCCTGTCGAAGACCGCGGCGCTCGAACTCGGGCCCCGGGGCATCCGGGTCAACACCATCCACCCCGGATACATCGAGACCGAGATGACCGCCTCCGCCGCGCCCGCCTTCCGCGAGGCGAACATCCGCGAGACGCCCCTGGGGCGGACCGGCACGGTCGGCGAGGTCACTCCCCTGGTCGTCTTCCTGCTGTCCGACGACTCGTCCTTCATCACCGGTGCCGAGATCGCCGTCGACGGTGGGCTCACCGCGCACGGCGGCGTCAAGTCCGTCTCGGACGCGCTGCGAGCGGAGGGCCCGTGAAACGGCCGGACCGCAAAGCGGCTCCGGCTCCCGACTCGTCGTCGGCGACGGCTGGTCGACCGCTCGGCCGGCCCTCCCCACCGAAAGGAACAGGCAACACCGTGGACAAGGTCATCGCCAGCGCCGCCGAGGCGATCGGCGACATTCCTGACGGCGCTTCGCTCGCCGTCGGGGGATTCGGCCTCTCCGGCATACCCGGCGCCCTCATCGAGGCCCTCCATGCGCAGGGCACGTCGGGCCTGCGGGTCGTCTCCAACAACTGCGGTGTCGATGGGCGGGGGCTGGGCGTGCTGCTCGCTTCCGGTCGCATCAGCCGGGTCACCAGCTCGTACGTGGGTGAGAACAAGGAGTTCGCCCGCCAGTACCTGAGCGGGGAGCTGGAGGTGGAGCTGACGCCCCAGGGCACCCTCGCCGAACGCCTGCGAGCCGGCGGGGCCGGGATTCCCGCCTTCTACACCCCGGCAGGCGTGGGAACCCAGGTCGCACGCGGCGGACTGCCCTGGCGGTACGCCCCCGACGGCTCCGTCGCCGTCGCCTCCCCGCCCAAGGAGATCCGCGAGTTCGGCGGCCGCGCGTACGTTCTGGAGCACGGCATCACCACCGACTTCGCCCTCGTACGGGCTTGGCGTGGCGACCGCCACGGGAACCTGGTCTTCCGCCGCGCCGCCGCCAACTTCAACCCGCTCGCCGCGATGGCCGGCCGCGTCACCGTCGCCGAGGTCGAGGAACTGGTCGAACCCGGCGAACTCGCCCCCGACATGGTCCACCTGCCCGGTGTCTTCGTACAGCGGATCGTGGAGTTGACGCCGGCGCAAACAGCCGACAAGCACATCGAGAAGAGGACGGTACGTTCCTGATGCCCTGGACCCGCGACCAGATGGCCGCCCGCGCCGCCGCCGAACTCACCGACGGCTCCTACGTCAACCTCGGCATCGGACTGCCCACCCTCATCCCCGGCCACCTCCCGCCCGGCGTGCACGTCGTCCTGCACTCCGAGAACGGCATCCTCGGCACCGGCCCCTACCCGACTGACGACGAGGTCGACCCCGACCTGATCAACGCAGGCAAGGAAACCGTCACCGTGCTGCCGGGCGCCTCCTTCTTCGACTCGGCCCTGTCCTTCGGCATGATCCGCGGCGGCCACATCGACACCGCCGTACTCGGCGCCATGCAGGTCTCGGAACGCGGCGACCTCGCCAACTGGATGATCCCCGGAAAGATGGTCAAGGGCATGGGCGGCGCCATGGACCTCGTCCACGGCGCCCGCCGCGTCATCGTCCTGATGGAGCACACCGCCAAGGACGGCACCCCGAAGATCCTCAAGGAGTGCACCCTCCCCCTCACCGGCGAGGCCTGCGTCCACCGCGTCATCACCGACCTCGGCGTCCTCGACATCACCGACGCCGGTCTCGCCCTCGTCGAAACCGCGCCCGGCGTCACCGTGGACCACGTCGCAGCGCGCACCGGTGCCCCCTTGCGCCTCGACAGCCTGTCGGCTGCTTGTTGACGACGAACGAGCCGCCGAATCCGGTGAACTCCCGCCCCACCAGACCCGCGCGGGACTGGCCTGCCCGCGCGGCGTCATCGCCGAACTCGGCCGGCCACCACGGATCTGGACCCACCCGGACGGCTACAAGTTCTGCCCGAAGGTGTAGTGCACCGTCGCCTGGGCCACGCCGCCGAGTTCAGCCGACGTGAGCCATGGGCACATGACATCGACCTTGTCCTACCACCAAGTCGATCGGCCAAGCGGCCTTCCGTATCGCCCGGTCGCCGACCAGAGTGCTCGCCGCCGCGCTGGGCGGCTCCTCCCCCACCAGCCGAGGAGTATGGCGCTCATGCCGCCGTGGCCGTAACCAGGAGGGCCTTGGTGGGTGAGGGGCCACGTCAGCACTCGCCAATGTTCTCCGTCAGCCACAACTGGGCGCCCTCGGCGTCAGTCTTGGATGAGGGCCAGCTGCTTCCGGATCTCGCGGGGGTTGGTGTCGCCTGCGACCTTCTGCAGCAGCGGGGTGTGGTCGAAGACGAAGTCCCGGACGGGCCGCAGTGGTGCCGGTGTGTGGTGGAAGACCTTGCCGAGCATCCATGCCTGCTGGACCTGCCGGGCGGTGTGGGGCTTGCGCGGGTCCTCGTAGCTTTGCAGCGCACGCTGCAGGGCGGTGAGGTCGGTGAGGTCGACGTCGCGCAGGGCCCGGCCGAGGAAGTAGCCGTCCTCGATGGACATGCCCGCACCGTAGGCGGCGTAGGGCGAGGTCGGGTGTGCGGCGTCGCCCACGAGGGTGGCCCGTCCCTGGGACCACTGCTTCAGGCGGGGCCGGTCGCGCAGCACCCAGCGTTGGACGTTGTCCGGCTCTGTCCGGGCGATCGGCCCGGGAAGGGGCGCGGGGAACTCCGCGCCCAGTACGGTGGCTGCGGCCTTGAGGTCGGACGGTGCCGGGGCGTCGGGGTCGGCGGCGGTGAGTACCCACCACTGGAAGCCGTCGCGGCCCTTGTGCCGGATCGATGTCCAGCTTCCCTGCACCGTCCTGCTGTGCGTCACCACGCACATGTTCGGCTCGGTGCCGGGGACGTCGGCGAAGGTGAATCCGCCGAAGATGTGCAGCCGGTGCTCGCGCTTGGGTGCGTCGCCCCACAGGGTGCGCCGTACCAGCGAGTCGATGCCGTCGGCGCCGACCAGGAGGTCGTGCTCGGCCGCGGTGCCGTCGGCGAAGTGCAGAGTGACCGCGTGGTCGTCCTGCTCGATGTGCGTCACGTGCTGGTTGAACCGGAGGGTGTCCGGCGGGATGGCGGCGAGCATCCGCTCGTACAGTTCGGGCCGCAGCAGTCCGATGAACCCGCCGCCGTAGGCGCGCTTGGTCTCCGGGTCCTGTCTGACGTGTACGCGGACGTGACCGCGGAGGTTGCGGAACTCGGTGTCCGTGGGGGAGCCGAGGTCTTCGGTGTCCACCCCGAGCGCACGGAGCGCCTTCAGGGGCGGCGGCCACAGGTTGAGGATGTTGCCGGCCGGCCGCGCCTCGCGGTAGCGCTCATAGAGGGTGACCTCGTGACCGGCCTGGGCTATGGACAGGGCCGCGGCCATACCGGCCGGACCGGCGCCGAGGACGGCGACACGGCCGCCGGAGTTGTTCGGCACGGGCATGGAGCACCTCGCGTCATCGGGAGGAAAACAGTAACGGGCGCTACTGTTAGCCGCAGACTGTAGTGTGGACTACGGTTCAGTCAAGACCTGTGCACGCACCGGGGGAACGAGAGGCTGAGATCATGGGCGAGGCCCGAGCAGCACGGGCGGCCGACCTGGAGATCCGGCCGCCCAAGCAGCGGCGCAGCCGCGAGGCGTGGAACCGGGTGCTCGATGCCGGAGTGTCGATCCTGGAGGACGGCGGGCACGAGGCGTTCACCATCGCCGCCGTGTGCGAGCGGGCCGGGGTCGCGCCGCCGGCGATCTATGCCCGCACCACCAGCAAGGACGCCCTCTTCCTCGCCGTCTACGAGCACGGCATGCAGCGCCTGCGCGCGGAGCAGCAGGTCTTCGCCGACGACAGCCGATGGGCAGACCTGTCCGCGGCCGAACTCGTCCGCGGTGCGGTGGACGAAACGGTCGGCATGTTCCTGCGTCACGAACGGTTCCTGCGGGCCGTCGTCCTGACGTCGGCGTCACATCCCGAGATCCGCCGCCGGGGTTCCCGCTACAGCCAGGAGCTCGGGAACGGATTCGCCAAGGTGATCCTTCGCGCGGCGGACGCCATCACGCTCCCCGACGTCGATACCGCGGTCCGCTCCTGCTTCAGCACCGTCTTCGCCGCCTCAGTCATCCGGGTTGCCTACGGTCCGGGATTCGCCAGGCCGGTACCTGTCAAGGACGACGCGTTCACCGCCGATCTGGCGGAGACAGCGGTGCGCTACCTGCTGTCCGCCTGACGGCGTTCGGCCCGAACCTCTCATCTGCGGCACCGCTGTCGCACGCTCCGTCGCGGGTCGGTCTGCGTCGTACCGGGGCGCCGCGGTACGGCGGCCAACGGCTTGATCAGGCGAGGGTTCCTTTCAGGGCCCGGGTGAGGAGCGAGCGGAGGGCTTTTTCGGTGACCGGTCGTGGGTTGGCGTAGGGCTGGGCCTGTGCCTGGGCGATGATCTCGTCGACGTCGCGCTCCCCCAGGCCGAGTTCGGTCAGTGAGCGTGGAGCGCCGAGGTCGGCGGATGCGTGCGCGAGCTGCTTCGGTACGTCGGCCGTGGCCAGCGCGCGGCGCAGGGCCTGATCGGCGGCCGGTGCGGCGGGGAGGTTGAAGGCGGCGACGTAGGGGAGCAGGACCGTGTGGGCGGCGGCGTGGGGCAGGTCGAAGGTGCCGCCGAGGATGTGGCAGAGCTTGTGGTGCAGGGACATGGTGGTGGCTCCCAGGCATGCCCCGCACAGCCACGCCCCGCGCAGCGCGTCGGTGCGGGCCGCCGCGTCGCCGGGGTCGGCGGCGATGAGCGGCAGGGACGCGGCCAGTGAGCGCACCCCTTCCTCGGCCATGAGGGACACGATCGGCGAGGCGTCGGGCGCGTACAGGGCCTCCACGGCGTGAGCGATGGCGTTGAAGCCGCTGGTCACCGACACGTCCACGGGGAGGCCGACGGTGAGTTCGGGGTCGTAGACCACGCTGCGCGGCAGGACGGCCCGGTCGCGGCCAGTGCGCTTGCGGCCGTTCTCGGTGAGTCCCCAGACGGTGGTCATCTCCGAGCCGGCGTAGGTGGTGGGCACGCTGATCACGGGCAGGCCGGAGGTCAGGGCGATCGCCTTGCCCAGGCCGACGGTGGAACCGCCGCCGATGGCCAGGCAACCGTCCGCGCCGGCCTCGCGGGCGGCCGCGCGAGCCGCTTCGGCGACGGGGACCGGCACGTGCGTCCTGGCTTCGGTGAAGAGACCCACGCATGCGTCGCCCAGCAGGGTGGCCGCGTGCTCGGCGAGAGCGCGCTGACCGGGAGTGGACAGCACCAGCAGTCGGCGCAGGCCCAAACGGTCTGCTTCTTGGGGCAGTTGGCGCAGACTGCCGGGGCCGAAGACCAGCCGCATGGGCAGCGCCTCGTAGGTGAAGGTCATCGTGTCGCCTTCGCCTCCGGCGCCAGCACGATGTCGAACCCGGCGTGGATGAAGGGCGTGGTCACGCCGAAGCGTTCGGCGTCCTGCTCGTCGTGGGACTCGGTGAAGTCGGTGATCAGGCCCCGCTTGACGGCGAAGACGGCGTCCGAGTCGACGTAGGGGCTGCCCGCGACGAATGCGTGCGTGGTGACCGGCCGGTGACGCTCGGCGCCGGCGATGAAGTGGATGTGGGCCGGCCGGTAGGGGTGCCTGCCGGTGGCTTCGAGGAGGCGGCCTACGGGGCCGTCGGTCGGGATCGGGTAGTGGGAGGGGACGACGGTGCGGAACCAGTAGCGGCCGTCCTCGTCCGTACGGAAGAGGCCGCGCCCGTTTCCCGGAGGCTGCACGTCGGGCTGCTGCACGTCGTAGAAGCCGTCCTGCGAGCACTGCCACACGTCGAGTTCCGCGCCCCGAAGCGGCGTTCCGTCGGCGGCGAGCACCCGGCCGGAGACCACGCAGGGACGGCCGGTGCCGAGGAGGTCGATGGAGTCGCCGAGTTCGCGGCGGGGGGATTCGGTCATGTGGAAGGGGCCGAGGACGGTGCTCTCGGTTCCCTCCTCGGCACCGTTGATCGTCTCGACGAGCATGGAGACGCCCAGGATGTCGGAGAGCAGGACGAACTCCTGGCGGGTGTCGTCGCACGTGTGGCCGACCGCGGTGAGGAAACCGATCACGGCCTCCCACTCCTGGATCGTGGGTTCGATGTCCCGGACGAAGTCGTGGAGGTGGCGGGTCAGGCTCTCCATGACCTGCCGCAGCCGCTGGTCCTTGGTCTCCCGGAAGCTCTCCACCACCGCGTCGGTGGCTGTCTCGACGGTGAAGTCCACTGGTGGTCCTAACCTTTCGGGGTGCCCTGATGGGTGAGATGGTCGGTGAACCAGTCGCCGGTGAGCGCGTCGCGTTCCGCAGCGTGGTTGTAGAGGGTGTGCTCGCCGTCGGGCCAGACGCGGACGGTGGCGGCGGCGGGGTCGGCGGCACGCAGGAAGGGCTCCTGGTCCTCGTAGCGGGCCAGGGGGTCCTGGCCGCCGTGCAGCAGGAGCAGCGGGCAGGTGATGCGGTGCTTGTCCGGGTCGAAGCGCAGGGCGTCCATGACCTCGGTCACCCGACAGAGGTCGTCGGTGCCGACCACGGCGGCCATCTGTTCGCGGGCGGTGCGGAATTCCGGGACCGTGGGAGCGGCCGGGGCGCCGTTGACGACCACCGCGCCGACGCGCGGGTCGGCGGCGGCCAGGTGGGCGGCGAACAGGCCGCCGAAGCTGATGCCCTGCACTCCGATCGCGCCGCCGAGGCGGGGATCGGCCTCGACCAGGTCGATGAAGCGGGCGAAGCCGTCGGTGACGCGTTCGTCGACGTAGAGTCCGTGGCGCAGCCGCGACTCGCCCTGCCCGGGGCCCTCCGCGAGCAGGCAGGCCAGGCCGCGTGCGGTGTACGCGTCGGCGACGGGCAGGTACGCGGCGCCCCAGCCGCTGAGCCCGCCCCAGACGATGACGGTGGCCCGGGGCGTGGCGGCCTCCGGCAGACACAGCCAGCCACCGAGGACGCTGTCGCGGTGAGTGATCTCCACGCGCTCCACGCCGGGTGCGAGAGCGGCGGTCGCGGCGATGTGCCGGGCGTACAGATCCCGTTTCTCCGCGGTGTCGGTCTGGTGGGCCATCTGTGCGAACATCCAGGCCGCGGAGGCGTACCGGTACGCCTGCCGGGCGGTCGCGCGGTGTCCCGCCCCCTCCGACACGCGGGCCCGTTCCAGCTGCGTCTGTGCGAGGGCCGCGGCGGCGTCCTGCCACGGCGTCCCGGCCGCGGTGTCGGCGAGCAGGCGGCGGGCGTCGGCCGGGTCCATGCCGCAGTCGGTGAGCCGGGTGAAGGGCATGGCCCGGTGCTGGGCCGCCACCAGCGGCGGCAGGTCAGCTGTTCCGGGGGTCGCGGGCGTCATACGACCGCCTTGGCCGTGCCGGACAGCGCGTCGTCCAGGTCGTCCACGAGCCCGCCGAGGTCCGTACTGTCGGCCGCCGTGCCGAACAGCACGAAGTCGGGGCGTGCCAGGTAGGCGACCGCGCCGAGCCGCTGGAGGTACTCCCGGTGCCGTCCGTCGAGGTCGTCGACGGTGTCGAGGGCGACCACGGCGCAGCCCAGGCGCTCCAGCACGGCGAGGCGCTCCGGGCCGAGGGCGGTGGTCGGGTCCTCGGTGGCCACCAGGGTGAAGCCATAGCCGGTGAGGTCGTCGAGGCGGCCGGTGCGGCCGTCGGCCAGACGGATGCGGCCCTGCGGGGTGAGGGTGCCGACCGGTGTGCCGGCTTCCTCGCGCAGCACTCCGCCGCTCAGCGGCGGGAACGGGGGCGGCGGGGGCACCTTGCCCGCGAAGAACGCGGCGTCCCTGGCCGCCGCGGCCTCGACGTCGTGGGTGTTGGCGACCTCGCCGAGGCCGATCGCCATGCGGGTGAGGGCGGTGACGTGCGGGCGGCGCTCGCTCTCGTAGGTGTCCAGCAGAGCCTCGGGCGCCGGCCCGCCGAGGACGAGGTGGAGTTTCCAGGCGAGGTTGGTGGCGTCGCGGATGCCGCTGCACGCGCCCTGTCCGAGGTAGGGGGGCATGGTGTGGGCGGCGTCGCCGGCCAGGAAGACCCTGCCGGTGCGCCAGCGGGTGGCGATGCGGGCCTCGAAGCCGTAGACGAGCTGACGGGTGATCCGTACATCGTCCGGCCCCAGGTCGTGATACTGCCGCAGCAGCCGCCAGGCCGTCTCCGGCGCGGTCATCTCCTCACGCGTCTCGCCCGGCAGCAGGGCGAACTCGAAGCGCTGGCGGGTCGTGCCGATGTTGATCGTCATGTGCCCGCGCGCAGGATCGCAGTACTGGGTGCCGTGGGCGAACTCCGGTGGCTGCGGGCGCAGCCACTCGGTGTCGATGTTGACCCAGCTCTCGTTGAAGCCGAAGTCCTCACGCTCCACTCCGAGCATCTCCCGCACCCCGCTGCGGCTGCCGTCGGCGGCTATCACATAGCGGGCCCGGACCTCGTCGCCCGGACCGTCCGCACGGACCGTCTCGGTGTTCCAGCCGCACAGGCGCAGGGTGACGCCGTCGTCGTCCTGGTCGAGGCCGGTGACCGCCCAGCCCTGGCGGACGTCGACCGTGCCGTAACCGCGCAACCGCTTGTCGATCGCCTGTTCCACGTCCGGCTGGTACATGGACATGTGGTCCGGATATCCCATCGGGGCGTCAGGGTTCGCCGGGATGCGCACCAGCGTCTCGCCCTTTCCGTTGACCCACAGGTACTCGCACAGGGACGAGTCACGCAGTGCGTCGTCGGCATCGCCCGCCGCCTGGATGGTGCGTGCGGTCTCGTCGTCGATGTGGGTGAGCCGGGGCAGCCCGTACAGGGCCGGCCAGCGTTCGCAGACCACCACCCGGTGGCCGAGCCGCCCGAGCAGAGAGGCCGCAGCGAGTCCGGTCGGACCATAGCCGACGACGGCGATGTCATAGTGCGGAGCCATCCGACACCTCCAGAGACAGCCCCGCGCCGTTGCGAGGGGTCGTGGTGGGAAGGGAGAGGTGGAGTGCGGCTCGACCATGAGATGTGGGCCGCACCTTCGTGTGAATTCAGATTCACATTTGAGCGTGAAGCGAGATTCACACAACGGCAACACGGGCGTCAAGGGCCCGGTCGATAAACTGCGCAGATGACCGAGTCCCCCACCCGCCGGCCTGCCGCCCTCCGGGAAGGCAGTCGCCGTTCACAGCAGGACCTCATGCGGGCCGGGTACGCGCTGCTCGAAGAGGGCGGAGTGGAGGCGCTGACCGTGGCCGCGGTCGCCGAGCGGGCCGGTATGGCGGTCGGCAGCATCTACCGCCGGTTCGGGGACAAGGAAGGACTTCTGCTGGCCATCCAGCACGCCTTCACCGAGAACCTCCAGGCCGAGATCACCCAGCGCATGTCCCCGGAGCGGTTGCGCCTCCTGCGCGATCCGGCCGTGGCGATCGCCGAGGCGGTCGGAGCGATCACCGACGTCTTCCAGGCCTATCAGTCTCTGCTGCGCGTCTTTCTGCTGCTCGGCACCCGTCATGAAGCGGTACGGGCCGAGGGCTCGCGCGTCAGCGTCGAGGGCAACCGCAACTTCGCCGAGGCGCTGCGTCACATCCCCGTCGCGCACCCGGATCCCGAGGCCGCGCTGGACTTCGCTTTCCGCCTGGTCTTTGCCACGATCGCGCACCGCATCACGCAGGGCGAGTTTCTGGAGTCCGACCGCCCGCTGCCCTGGGGCGAATTGCGCAGCCACCTCCAGACCGCGGTCATCTCCTACCTCCTCGGCACCCCGGACGGCCGCTGACCCCACCGGCTCGCCGTTGCGCACAGGTGCGCACACAGGTGTTGACGCGGCACGAGTGGTTGTGAGCTCATGCTCATCACATGTGTGAGTGCAGACTCACACATAGGTACGCTTCTCTTCGCTTCCCACGCCCTCGTGCCGACAGGTCAGTCCTCTTCCACCTCCGGCGTCGACTTGTTCGCCGACGACGTGCGCTGCACGACCGCATCAGCCGGTCCGCGGCGCCCGGCCCGGACCGCACTCGACCGGTTCGGCGTCACGAGTGCGGTCCCGTAGCCAGCTCACGAGCTCGCTGCGGCCCTCCATCCCTGGCTACTGCGTCGCGGGCCTTGGGAGTTCTCCGGCCCGCGGGTCAAGGAGCCATCAGGTGAGTTCGATCCCGGTTCCGACCTCCACCGGCTCGTAGCCGGTGGCAAAGTCCCCTACACCCGCCTTGAGCAGGCCGCTCACCAGGGAGTTCCCGACCTCGCTGAGACCGGCGTCGTGGATCGACAGAGCGCGCCGGGGTTTGATCTCGCGGACGTAGTCGACGACTTCGCCGGTCTTGGACCACGGCCCGTGGACCGGCACCAGGAGCGTGTCCACCGGGCGGGTGGGCACGGTGAACGCGTCGCCCGGGTGGAAGACAGTGCCGCCCGTTTCCGTGTTCCCCACCAGGAAGCCGACGTTGGTGACCTGAGGGAAGTCCGGGTGGGTCGGGGCGTGCAGTTCCCCGTGCACCTCGACGCCGATGCCCCCGATGTCGAAGGCGTCGCCGTCACCGACCACGCTGACCCGGCCGGCGCCGAGCCCGTCGAGCCGGTCCGCCACCGAACGGTCGGCCCAGATCCGCAGGGCGGGATCGGCCTCGGCCGCCGCGCGCAGCACGGGCTCGGCGAAATGGTCCTCGTGCTCGTGCGTCACGAGCACCGCGTCGGCACCCTCCAGTGCCCGGGGGTCGGAGAAGACACCGGGATCGATGACGATGACCACGCCGTCCCGCTCCAGCCGGATACAGGCGTGTCCACACCTGGTGAGTCGCATCTGTCCGCTCACTTTCGCAGTTCGTTGTCGGGAACCCACGTGCCGTGGAAGCCGTAGCGCAGCCGGAAGGGGATCTTCACGGTGGCGATGGGGCCGGCGGCGATGTCGAGGGCGTCGAGGATGACCAGGTCGTGCCGGTTCTGGTCGCGGCGGCCGACAAGCGACAGCAGGTAGCCCTCGCCTTCGGCGGCGTCTGCCGACTTCGGCACGAACACCGGCTCCTCGGGCGCGGCGTGCTCGCCGGGCGCCCAGTGCGTCGTCTCACCGGTGTCGTCGTCGCGGTGGATGAGGGAGTTGAACGGCGGGCCCATCGGGCCGACCTCGCACTTCGGCTCGTCGGGATGCATACCGCCGATCCACCCGTGCCGGTTCTTCTCCATCAGCACACGAGGGTCCACGCGGGGCATGTCACCGGGCGAGGCGATGAGCTTTTCGCTGCGGTAGGTGTTCTTGGCGTCGTCCCAGTGAGCGGCGCCCTGGGTGAGGTCGAACGTCCAGCGGTGCAGGAACGGCGGCTGCTCGGGCAGCAGGCCGACGGTCGTCTTCGGGAACTGGGAGAACCAGCCGGACTTGGTGACGAAGTGGTCGGCGACCAGAGTGTCGCCGTCGGTCCACGCGTTGAGGGAGTGCGTCTCCATGAGCTGCTCGCTGCGGAACCACTTGATGCCGCTCACGCCCTGCTCGCGAGGGATGATCGCGACGTAGGTCTCCCGGTTCGGGTCCCAGACGAAGTACTGCTCCTCCCTCTTCAGCTGCTCAGGATCGGCGACCATGGGCGAGATCGTGAAGACCAAGTGGTCCCGGGTGACCAGCCAGTCGTGCACCATCGACGAGTACGGCACCTCGAAGGTCTGGGAGCGGGTGACCTTGCCGGAGGCCGAGATCTCGTAGATGTGGATCTGCTTGTCCGGCAGCCCGCTGGCGTTGTACGCGAAGGCGATCAGTTCGCCCGTGCGCGGATCGTGCTTGGGGTGTGCGGTGAAGGTACGTCCGGTGATCTGGCCGGAGAAGTCGTGGACGCCCTTCGTCTCCAGGGTCAGCGGGTCCAGCTCGTACGGGAGCGCCGCTTCCTTGAGCGCGAGCAGCTTGCCGGCGTGCCAGATGACCGACGTGTTGGCGTTGCCGTCGTCGACGCCGGCCACGGACGGGTCGTCGGTGTAGGGGTTGCGGTACGCCCCGAACAGGGCCCGGCGAGCCTGGCGTTCGAGCTCGAAGCGCCGGGTGCGGACGTACTTGGTCTTCAGGTCGGCGTGGCCGTTCTCGAACCGAACCATGTGGATCATGCCGTCGCCGTTGATGTACACGTCATTGGCGAACCGCGGCGGGTACTGGGTGTCCGCGGCGGCACGGTAGAAGGCGCCGGACAGCTCGGGAGGGATGCGGCCCTCGACCTCCAGGTCGTGGACCTCCGCCTCGATCCGCGACGGGGCGAAGAACCCCCGGAATTTCGGCGTGTCCGGGAACTGCATGATCTCCGGAGGCGGTTGGGTGCCCACGGGCTGTTGTCCGGGCGTTCCGCTGGGCTGCGTCGTTGCAGTGGCCATGGCTCTCTTCCCTGTGACAAGGTCTGATCAAGCGAAGAATGTGATGGATGATCCTGAGCATCAGCGCCCCACTGCGAGCTCAGGCATCGCGGAATCGGGTGGAAGCACTGGTGGATATGAGCGCAGCAGCTCATCTTGGCCATGATGTCTCGGTCGCGCCTTCAACGTCCAACACTCAATCACGCACGAAACGATCGGAGATTGCGATGGATCTGCGGCAGATGGAGTACGCGGTGGCCATCGCCGACGAGCTCAACTTCACCCGGGCCGCAGCGCGCTGCCGCATCGGGCAGTCCGGGCTCAGCCACCAGATCACCCAGCTCGAACGGGAGGTCGGGACCAAACTGTTCGAACGAACGAGCCGCAGCGTCCGGCTGACCCAGGCCGGACAGACCTTCGTGGCCTGCGCACGGCGGGTGCTCACGGCAGTGCAGGAGATGCACGCGGACATCGCCTCGCTGGACGGACTCGTGCGAGGACGGCTGCGCGTCGGCTCGGTGACGCTCACGGCCGGCGACATCGACCAGCTCGGCCTGTTGCGGGAGTACCAGGAGGCCCACCCCGCGGTCGAGGTCATCCTCTCCGACGCCGACGGGGTGGAGGCCGCCGCCCAGCTCCTGACCGGCGAACTCGAGGTCGCCGTGATCGCCCTGCACGAGCACCAGTTGCCCCAGGGCATCGCGTACCACCTGCTCCGCCTGGTGCCTCTCGTGGCCGTGGTGGGCCGTCGGCACCGGCTGCGTGGGACCGGCGTCACGGATCTGGGCAAGCTGGCCGACGAGCGCTTCCTCGAATGCGGCCCGGACACGGGACTGCGCGCACAGGTGGACGCCGCGTTCGACCGCGCGCGGGCCCGCCGCAGGGGTGTCTGCGCGTTGCGCAACGCGGGAGATCTCACCTCGCTGGCGATCGAGGGCATCGGAGTGACCGTGGTACCCCGCCCGGTGGCCGACGCCATCGTCCCCGCCGACCACGCCGACTGCGTCCTGCGCCTCGACGATCCCCAGGCACTCCAGCCACTGGCCCTCGCGCACCGCGACCCCGCCCCGGCCTCCCCCGCGGCCCAGGCCTTCCTGCGGCTCGCACTCGCCCTCCTGCCCGGAGGAGGCAGCACCTGACCCGAAGGACGCGCCGAGAACAGCACGTCCGAATCCAGGCGGCGTCGGCGGCGGCCCTGCGCCGATGATCGGAGCCGGGGCGGGCCCCTCTCATGGCCACGACGGACGGGGCGGGCGGGCATCCAGGACGTAGCGGCATCCGAGACATAGATGATCCACGTCTTTGATCTCGATCGGACAGGGCCTGGGCAGCACCTGCCCGCCGGCCCATAGTCGTCTCAGCCCGGCGCCGGAGCCGCTCCCCCTCACCGCTGTCGGGTCGGCGCAGGCGCCGGATCTCCGCGCCACCTGCGCGACCGCCCGGCAGCCGCCGGCTCGCCCCCGATCCCGTCGTCCTCACCATCGGTGCCGTGATCAACTGCCTCGGCAGCGGCATCGTGCTGCCGAGGCTGCTCATCCTCGCCATGTCCTAGCTCGGGGAGGTCTTCGGCTTCCCCACGTCAGCCCTGAGTGCCGCTCGCTGCGGCAAGCTCGGCGTCCGGGTCGTAGCCGTAGATCCATCCGTTGGCGACGAGGGGGTCCTCCTGGGCGTAGAGCGCGTCGCGTTCACGCTGCTCGGGTCCGTCGTCGAGATGGTTGATGTGCGACCGGCCGTGGCTGACCGTCTGGAGACGGGTGGTGCGAGGGATGCGCAGCACTTCGTAGCGCCGCAGCGCGGCGGTCGGGTTGCCCATGCCGTCCGCGAGGCACCGGGCCAGGACGGCGGCGTCCTCGATCGCCTGGGCGGCGCCCTGCCCGAAGAACGGGAACATGGGGTGGGCGGCGTCGCCCAGCAGCGTGGCCCCGCCGACCGTCCACCGAAGCAGGGGCGCCCGGTCCAGCAGGGCCCATCGGCCGGGTGTTCCGGAGGCACGGATGAGGTCGACGAGACGGGGGTCCCAGCCGTCGAACTCGGTGAGGAACTCCCCGACGGTGGCCGTGGCCGTCCAGGACTCCACGGTGTAGTCCCGGGCCGGCGCGAAGGCGACGAGGTTGACGAGCCGCCCACCGGAGATGGGGTAGTGCACCAGGTGACGGCCTGGGCCGATCCACAGAGTCTGGGCGGCGCGGCGGGCGAAGTCCGGTGCCTGGTCGGCGGGGACGAGCGCGCGGTAGGCGCAGATGCCGGAGTAGGTCGCGGGTGAGGTTCCGAAGAGGGAGCCCCGTACGACGGAGTGGACACCGTCGGCACCGATCACGATGTCGGCCTCGGCACTGGTGCCGTCGGCGAAGTCGATCTCAAGGGCGTCGCCGCGGGGTTCGACGCCGACGCACTTGCGTCCGAGTTCGATGCTCGTGGCCGGTACCCGGGACTGGATCGCTGCCAGCAGGTCGGCGCGGTGGACGGTGTAGGTCTGCTCGCCGTAGAGCCGCTCGCAGGAGGCGGCGAGGTCTTCGGCGGACAGGACCGTCCCGTCCTGCCAGCGCCGGAACTCCCAGCCCACGACGAGCTGTACAGCACCCTTGCGCAACTCGTCGAGGACGCCGAGCTTGCGCAACTGGCGTGCGGCGTTGGGCGCTACGACCAGACCGGCGCCGACTTCTGCCAGCCGGGGTGCCTGTTCGTAGACCGTGCTGGACAGACCTTCCCGGTGCAGGAACGCCGCCGCGGCGAGGCCGCCGATGCCGCCTCCCAGGATCGCGATCCTCGGTCGGGTCTCGTGCGTGGTCATGAGAAGCCCCTCTGCTCTCATCGCCCGTCTCATGGCTTCGCGGTCGGCGGGACGGTGTGGGTGGTGGCATTCCGGCGCCGTGCGGCATCCGGCGCGCTCATGGTGCCCAGAACCGTGAGGTCGGGGGCATCATGAGTCATTGAACGAACATGTCGGTCCTGCCCGTCGACGAGAGGGGAGGTGACGGCTCCATGCCCCGAACGAGCGAACCCGGGCGAAGCGTGAGCTCCCGCCTGCTCGACCTGCTGTTCTCCTTCGAGGCCGGGCAGAGCGAGCTGAGTCTGGCCGAGCTCGGACGAAAGACAGGTCTGCCGCACCCCACCGCTCGTCGGCTGGTGCGGGAGCTCACCGCCGCCGGCGCGCTGGAACAGCGCGAGAACGGACGGTTCGTCATCGGCCTGCGGCTGTGGCAGCTGGGCACTCTGGCACCACTGACCGAGTCGCTGCGCACGATGGCGCAGCCGTACATGGAAGACCTCTACAGCGCCCTGCATCAGCATGTGCAGCTCGCCGTCCTCGAAGGCAGGGAAGCCGTCGTCATCGAGCGGCTGTCGGCGCCGCGGGCGCTCGATCTCGTCTCCGGGGTCGGCGGTCGGCTGCCGCTGCACTGCTCGGGGGTGGGCAAGATCCTTCTCGGCCACGGTGGCACCGAGCTGATGAACGAGGTGCTGGGAGGCCCGTTGCAGCGGTTCACGTCGCGTACGGTCACCGATCCGGAGGCGATTCGCCGTGAGCTCGCCGAGTGCCGGCGCACGGGCAGTTCGCTGGTGCGTGGTGAGCTGACCGAGGGTGCGGATTCGATCGCGACGCGGGTCATGGACCACGAGGGCCGGGTGGTCGCCGCGCTCTCCGTCGTCGTCCGCAGCAACTCCGTGCAGACGCAAGCCGTCCTCCCTTCAGTGATCACCAGCGGACTGGCGATCTCGCGGAGGCTCGGCTGGCAGCCCGGGATCAAAGTCCGCCAGGGCTGAGCCTCCACCGGATGTTCATTGAACGAACAGGCGCGTTGTCCCGCCGTAGGTGACTTCGGATACTTCCCGCGGAACCCGTGGAGCAGCCGTGCACTCGGGCCCCCGAGCCGCGGAGGAGCACCCCTGATGTCCACCACCGGAGCAGCGCCCGCCGAGCCGTCAAAAGCCGCGACCTCCGACCTGTTCATCGCCGGCAAGTCCGTGCCGGCACAGGACGGCCGGTACGTCGAGACGCACGAGGCTCTCACCGGGCAGCCGATCGCTCGCGTGGCCGCGGCAACCGTCGCTGACGTGAACACCGCCGTCGACGCCGCCGCGGCCGCGCTGCCGGCCTGCCGGGGCGCGCGACCATGTGGTCGCCCTGATCGAGGACGCCGTCGCGCACGGCGCCCAGGTGCTCGCGGGCGGGATCTCTGACTCGCCCGCCGTATCCGCTCCGGCATCTGCCACATCAACGGCGCCACCGTCCACGACGAGCCGCAGATGGACTGGAGGGTGACCCAGCGCAGTTCGGTGAACTCCTCCAGCGCCGCACGTGAGCCGAACCGTCCCCAGCCACTCGCGCCGACACCGCCGAACGGCGAGCGCCACTACCCGATCTGAGCGCCGCTCGTTCTCCCACCCCTCGACCTGACCACTCGCAAGGAGAAACACACCGTGACCACCGAGGGCAGCACCGTTTCGGGCTCCTCATCTCAGACCGTGCGCGACGCCGTCTTCGACGTGCTGCGCCGCCTCGGGATGACGACCATCTTCGCCAACCCGGGTTCGACCGAGATCCAGTTCCTCACCGGCCTGCCCGACGACATCGCATTCCGACTGGCACTCCACGAGGGCTCCGTGGTCGGTACGGCCACCGGATGGGCGATCGCCACCGGCCGCCCGGCCTTCGTGAACCTCCACACCACCGCCGGCCTCGCCAACGCCGCCGGAGCTCTCGCCACGGCACGGACCAACCGGGCACCGCTCGTCGTCGTGGTCGGACAGCAGGACCGGCGCCATCTCGCGTACGACCCCTTCCTCGCCGGACGGCTCGAAAGCCTCATCGGGGACTATCCCGTGTGGACCGGCAACCCCCTGCGCGCACAGGACGTACCGGCCGCGATCGCCCGAGCGCACCACGAGGCGATCACAGGCGCGGGGCCCGCCATCGTCGTGGTCCCCATGGACGACTGGGTTCAGCCCGCCGAAAGCCGCCGCGGCGCCGCGCCGCTCGACCTGCGCCGTGGCGCGGCCACACTGGGCGCCGAGCTCGACGACTTGGCACAGCTGATCGACGGCTCCCGCAACCCGGCGCTGGTCGTCGGCGCGGCCGCCGACGATGCCGCGAGCTGGGCCGCTCTGACGGCTCTGGCGGAACGGCTTGCGGCGCCCGTCTGGCAGGAGCCGTTCGGGGCACGGGCAGGTTTTCCGCAGGACCATCCGTCCTTCGCCGGACACCTTCCGCCCGGCCGATCGGGCGTACGGACGGCACTGGCCGAGCACGATCTGCTCCTCGTCCTCGGCGCACCCGTGCTGCGCCAGTACCCCTGCGAACCCGGCGACCTGGTGCCCGAAGGCGCGACAGTCGTCCAGGTCACGCCGTACGCCGACGAGGCGCACCACAGCATCGCCGATCTCGCTCTGGTCGCCGATGTGTCCGGGACGTGCCGTGCACTCGTCGAGCGGATCGGAGGCCGGACCGGCGCGCCTGCTGCGTTCCGTGTCCCGGCGGTCCCTCTGCCGGAGCCGACCGGTGGAGAGCCGATTCGTCCTGGGCACGTGTTCGACCTGCTCGCCGCGAGCCTGCCGGCCGACACGATCCTCGTCGAGGAGTCGCCGTCGAGCCGTCCCGAGCTGCACCGGCGTGTGCCCGCGCGTGCTCCGCTCGGTTTCGTCAGCGCCGCCGCCGGCGGACTGGGCTTCGGCCTGCCGGCCGCGATCGGGCTCAAGTCGGGTGCCCCCGAGCGGCCGGTGGTGGCGGTGCTGGGCGACGGCTCCTCGATGTACGGCATCCAGGGCCTGTGGAGTGCGGCCCATTACGAGATCGGCGTGCTCTTCCTGGTGCTGTCCAACGGCGGCTACGCCATCATGGACCGGCTTGCGGAGCAGTCCGGCCAGGGCAAACCGCCATGGCCGTCCTTCGCCGAGGTGCGGATCTCCGACATCGCCGCCGGTCTGGGCTGCCCGGCTCTGCGGGTCGACTCCTACGAGGAGCTCGCCTCCACCCTCCCGGAGATCCTCCAGGGCCTCGCCACGAGGACCACGCCGCTGGTCCTCGACATCGCCGTGGCCGCCGACCTCACCTACGGATAGGCCGGATCGGCGACCGACACACGGCATCCGCCGGCAGCGCCGAGAGCGCGCCGGTGATGCCGTGCGCCCGCCATCGACACGGTGCGACGGCCAGCCTTCCCCGCGGATGACGGAGAACGTCTGCGCTCGTAGCGGATCGCCGACTCGTGATGACTCTCATGGTCTGGGCGATCTCCATCCTCGGCGTCCTGGAAGGCGTTGGGGATGCCGGGCCACCGAGCCGTGAAACGCGTCATGGTGTCAGAACCTGAAGAACTCAACCGGATTGGTCACCAGCAGCGGCCGGGACAGCGCGTCGGTGGGCGCCATAGGCTCGATGAGGTCGACGAGTGCGCCGTCGTCGGGGGCCGCGCCGGTGATGTTGACGTGGGGGTAGACCTGCCCGTGGCCCTCACACCGCCGGCCGCGGGTGGGCCCTAGCCGCCCAGTTCCTGGTGGCGGGTCGACAGGTGGGTGCTGCCCTGATCCGTCAGGGAGCCGAAGAGGCGGAGGCGGGAGATGCCGCCGTCGGGGTAGATGTCGACGCGGGCGTGCGTGGCCAGGGCCGGGGCCGCGAGGACGAAGCGGTGGTTGGTGTCGGGCTGGAGGCGGGTGCGCGGGAGGATTTCCGTCCACTCGCCGTCGTCCCCGTCCTTCACCGAGACCGTGGCCCAGCCGGCCGCGTTGCCCTTGAGGTACGCCGTGTCGATCTCCAGGGCGCGGATCTCGGCCTGGGCGGCCAGGCGGTAGCGGATCCAGTCGTTGCCCTGGTCGCGGCGGCGCCGGGTCTCCCAGCACTCGTGCATCACCCGGGCGCGGCCGGGCTGGATGGTGTTGGTGGCGGGCGAGTAGAAGAGGTTGGAGGCGTCCTCGGCCCGGCCGCCGTTCTCCAGGGCGACCACGTCGAACGTGCCGAGAGCCGCGAGCCAGGCCGGGTCCGGTACGACCTCGCCGTGGACCCGGAGGCGGGCGATGCCGCCGTCGGGGTGCTGGTTCAGGCGGAGGTGGGTGAAGCGCTGCTCGACGGAGACGGCGAAGCCGTTGGCGGCGTGGCCGCCGACCGGGGTGCGCGGGACGAGCGTCGTCCACTTCACGTCGTCGGCGAGCAGTTCCTCCGGCGACGGGGAACCGGCCACGCAGGCGCCCTCGACGGACACCGCCTGCGGGTAGTTGCCGCGGAAGTGGGCCGTGTCGACGACGATCCCCCGGATCACACCGGGCGCGCCGAGGCGGATCAGCGCCCAGTCGTGGTCCTCGGCCGTCGGCCAGGGGTGCTCGGCGGAGGCACCCCGGCGGCGGCGCGTCTCCCAGCCGTCCATGACCTTGCCCTTGTGCCCGAAGTGCTCGGGGTCGAACTCGGCGCGCTCGGGCACCAGCAGGTTCTCCCGGTGGGCGAAGAACTCGTCGTTGGCGGCGATCACACCCGCGCCGAGCCTGCGGTCGGCGAGGTCGGCGTACTGGGTGAAGGGGAAGTCGGCGGTGCGGTAGTCCGCGTACGGGTCGCCGCCGACGTAGGGGTGCGCGTCGCCGGTGAAGCCCGCGAGCGGGGTGTGGTGCTGCGCCGTCACGATGATCAGGTCTGCCTTTCGGTGGTGGCCGCCGCGGGTGCGGGGGTGAATCAGGGTGTGCGGGTGAGGAGTTGTCCCTTCGGTTCGGTGAACTCGCCGTCGGCGACGATGCGTTCACCGCGCAGCCAGGTGGACTTGACCACGCCGTACAGGGTCTTGCCGGCGTAGGCGGTGACCCGGTTGCGGTGCTGGAGCGCGGCCGGGTCGACGGTGAAGGTCTCGTCGGGGGCGAGGACGGCGAAGTCGGCGTCGCGGCCGGGCTCGATGGCGCCCTTGCGGTCCAGTCCGACGAGGGCGGCCGTGCGGGTGGACATCCAGCGGACCACGTCCTCCAGGCCGTGGCCGCGCCTGCGGGCCTCCGTCCAGACCGCCGCGAGGCTCAGTTGCAGGCCGGAGATGCCGCCCCAGGCGGTGGCGAAGTCGTCGGTCTTGAGGTCGGCGGTCGACGGGGAGTGGTCGGTGACCACACAGTCGATCGTGCCGTCCGCGAGGGCCTGCCAGAGGAGGTCCTGGTTGGCGGACTCCCGGATGGGCGGGCAGCACTTGAACTCGCTGGCCCCGTCCGGGACTTCCTCGGCGGTGAGGGTGAGGTAGTGCGGGCAGGTCTCCACGGTGATCCGTACGCCCTCCCGCTTGGCCTCGGCGATCAGCGGGAGGGCGTCGCTGGAGGAGAGGTGGAGCACGTGGACGCGTGCGTCGAGCCGCCGGGCCTCGGCGACGAGGGCCGCGATGGCGGTGTCCTCGGCGTCACGCGGGCGGGAGGCGAGGAAGTCGGCGTACCGGGGGCCGCCCCGCTGGGGAGCCGCGTCGAGGTGGTGGGGGTCCTCGGCGTGGACGATCAGCAGTCCGCCGAAGCCCGCGATCTCGGCCAGGGAGCGGGCGAGTCCGTCCTGGTCGAGGTGCGGGAACTCGTCCACGCCCGACGGCGACAGGAACGCCTTGAAGCCGAAGACCCCGCTGTCGTGCAGCGGGCGCAGGTCCTTGACGTTGTCGGGCAGGGCGCCGCCCCAGAAGCCGACGTCGATGTGGGCCTTGTCGGCGGCGACCTCGCGCTTCGTACGGAGGTGGTCGACCGTGGTGGTCGGCGGGAGGGAGTTGAGGGGCATGTCGACGAGGGTGGTGATGCCTCCGGCCGCCGCCGCGCGGGTGGCGGTCCAGAACCCCTCCCAGTGGGTGCGGCCGGGGTCGTTCACATGGACGTGGGTGTCGACGAGGCCGGGCAGCAGGACGTGGTCGCCGAGATCCTCCAGGCGCGCGCCGTACGGGATGTCGGCGTCGTAGGGGAGTACGGCCGTGATCCTGCCGTCGGCGACGGCGACCGCGGCGGGGCGCGATCCGTCGGGGGTGATGACGCGCGTCGAGCGCAACACCAGTTCAGCCTCGGACACCGGGACCCCTCTCGCCGTACCGCTCTTCACTTCCGCGTAACGGTATTTACTTCCATGTAACGGAATTCAACGTTCTGTTGAAGGAGTTTTCACCCCTCCTCGCGCCCCGTCAAGGGCACCCCACTCCACTCTGCCTCCCATGGCACGCATGCTGCTTGTTTTCGCAAGACGGAATTATCATTCCACTGAGCAGAACTTAATGACGTACGAGCTCGTAGTCAACGAACCGCCGGGTAGGCTGCGACCTCGCCCGCCATCTCGAAAGGACCGCGCCCGTGCCGATGTCCAGCGCCAGCGCCCACACGACCGACTCCGCCAAGTCGTCCTCCGGTGGTGTCCAGTCCCTCGAGCGCGCCTTCGATCTGCTGGAGCGGATGGCGGACGCCGGCGGCGAGGTGGGCCTGAGCGAGCTGTCCGCGAGCAGCGGCCTGCCGCTGCCGACGATCCACCGGCTGATGCGGACACTGGTCGTCTGCGGCTACGTGCGCCAGCAGTCCAACCGGCGCTACGCCCTCGGCCCGCGCCTGATCCGCCTCGGCGAGTCCGCGTCCCGGCTGCTCGGCACCTGGGCGCGCCCGTACCTCGCGCGCCTCGTCGAGGAGACCGGCGAGACGGCGAACATGGCCCTGCTGGACGGCGACGAGATCGTCTACGTCGCCCAGGTGCCGTCCAAGCACTCGATGCGGATGTTCACCGAGGTGGGCCGCCGCGTCCTCCCCCACTCCACGGGGGTCGGCAAGGCGCTCCTCGCCGGGTTCCCGGCCGACGAGGTGCGCGCGCTGCTGGCCCGTACGGGCATGCCCGCGGCCACGGACAAGACGATCACCACGCCCGAGGGCTTCCTGAGCGCCCTGGAGGACGTCCGCCGGCTGGGATACGCGGTCGACGACAACGAACAGGAGATCGGCGTCCGCTGCCTCGCCGTCTCCGTCCCGAACTCCCCCACCGCCGCGGCCATTTCGATCTCCGGCCCGGCGGGACGCGTCACGGAGACGGCGACGGAACGGATCGTGCCGGTGCTGCAGCAGGTGGCGGTGGAACTGTCGGAGGCGCTGGCGAGCTCGGGCGCGGGGAGCTGAGCGGCGGGGTTCCGCTCATGTCTCCCGGTGCGTTGTCGGGTGCGGGTGCGTGGGGCTTCTCGCGCAGTTCCCCGCGCCCCTGAAAAGCAGGGCTTCACCCCGTGCTTTCGCCCCTGAGTGGCCGTAGGCCCTCAAGGGGCGCGGGGAACTGCGCGACCAGCCCCCACCGGACGGACGCCTGGGGGTCAAAGGGGCACAGCCCCTTGGTGGGGGCACCTCCCGCTCGAGCGAAGCCGAGAGTGGGGGAGGGACGGGTAGGGGCGGCGGGGGCGGAATACGCGGCGGTCAGCGGCGAGGCGGCTCGCCGAACAGCTCCACCGCCGTACGGACATCCGCCAACCCCTTCGCCAACGCACTCACCGACCCGATCGACCCCGCGATCAACAACAGCGACCGCCGCAACCGCGGAACCTCCGGCATCCCCGTGACGGCCATCGCCGCGAGCGCCGCCAGCTCGTCCTCCGCTATGCCCCGGTCGGGGAACTCCGCCGGATGCGCGGCCAGTTCACGACGCAGCCGGGACACGGCCGAGCTCAGCTCCGCCACTCTCGGATCCTCGTCACCGCCGGTCACTGGCCTCTGCCCCAAGCTCCGCAACACAGCCCTCTCCCCCCTCGCCCACGCCTTCGTGCACGAGTCATGGCCGTGCGACGGCGCACGGCCGCCCGCCCCGTGGCGTCGGTCGGGCGCCGGGGGTGGCGCGGGCCAGTAAACGCCAATCGGTGTGGCGAGCGCCACTGCGGGGACCGAAATTCAGTCCCCGGGCACCACAAAGACGGCACCCGGTCCGTGGGGCTTCGCGGGACGCCCGCGCCCGGTCGGGTATGCAGGGGACATGACGCACCACCAGTCCCGGAACACAGCCCGTAACACAGCCCCTGGCACGGCCTCTGACACAGCCCCCGACCCGGCCCACCCGGCGTCCGCGAGCGAGGTCGTCGGCCTGCTGCTGGCCGCCGGCGGCGGGCGGCGCCTCGGCGGTCGCCCCAAGGCCCTGCTCACCCACCGCGGCCGCCCGTTGGTCGAACACGCGGTCGGCGTGCTGCGGGCAGGCGGCTGCACCCGGGTCCATGTGGTCCTCGGCGCCGAGTCGGCGGCCGTGCGCGCCCGCGCCGACCTGCCCGGCTGCGTCCTGGTCGACAATCCGGACTGGGCCGAGGGAATGGGCTCCTCGCTGCGAGCCGGACTGGAGTCACTGACGGGGACGGGAGCGGATGCCGCCCTGGTGTCACTGGTGGACCAGCCGGGCATCGGGCCGGAGGCGGTGGCCCGCGTCCTCGCCGCGCACGGTTCGCGCCGGTCGCTCGTGGCGGCCGCGTACGACGGCGTGCGGGGCCACCCCGTCCTCTTCGGCGCCGACCACTGGGCCGGCATCGCCGCCACCGCCACCGGCGACCGAGGGGCACGCGCCTACCTGAAGGAGCACGGCGACACGATCACCCTCGTCGAGTGCGGGGACGTGGCACGGCCGTACGACATCGACACCGAGGCCGACCTCGTCCACCTTGAGTGAACGGGGTGACACTCAGCGCCACCCTGACTCGATCCGGAGAATCTCGACATCAACAAAACATTGAACTTCCACCATGAGGAAACTACTATCCACTGTTCAGAAGCGTCCCGCCCGTCCGGGGGCGCCCACAGCCCGACCCGGGTCGACTGACACCCGGTGCCACGCCCGCTGAAGGAAGTGACAGCTCATGTCCGCACCAGCGCCGTCCCCGCTGGCCATCGTCGACGCCGAGCCCCTGCCCCGCCAGGACGAGGTCCTCACCCCCGCCGCCCTCGCCTTCGTGGCCGAGCTGCACCGCCGGTTCACCCCCCGGCGTGACGAGCTGCTGGCCCGCCGCGCGGAGCGGCGCGCCGAGATCGCCCGTACCTCCACGCTCGACTTCCTCCCGGAGACCGCCGCGATCCGCGCCGACGACTCCTGGCGGGTGGCCCCCTCCCCGGCCGCGCTGGACGACCGCCGTGTCGAGATCACCGGCCCCACCGACCGCAAGATGACGATCAACGCCCTGAACTCGGGGGCGAGGATCTGGCTCGCGGACTTCGAGGACGCCTCCGCGCCGACCTGGGAGAACGTGGTCCTCGGCCAGGTGAACATGGCCGACGCCTACACGCGGAACATCGACTTCACCGACGAGCGCACCGGCAAGTCCTACGCGCTGCGCCCGAACGAGGAGCTGGCGACGGTCGTCATGCGCCCGCGCGGCTGGCACCTCGACGAGCGCCACCTCGTCGACAGCGCCGGCGACGGCCGGGCGGTGCCCGGCGCGCTCGTCGACTTCGGGCTGTACTTCTTCCACAACGCCCAGCGCCTGCTGGACCTCGGCAAGGGCCCGTACTTCTACCTCCCGAAGACGGAGTCGCACCTGGAGGCCCGCCTCTGGAACGAGGTGTTCGTCTTCGCGCAGGACCACCTCGGCATCCCGCAGGGCACGATCCGCGCCACCGTCCTCATCGAGACGATCACGGCCGCGTACGAGATGGAGGAGATCCTCTACGAACTGCGCGACCACGCCTCGGGGTTGAACGCGGGCCGCTGGGACTACCTCTTCTCCATCGTGAAGAACTTCCGGGACGGCGGCGCCAAGTTCGTCCTGCCGGACCGCAACGCGGTGACGATGACCGCCCCGTTCATGCGCGCGTACACCGAACTCCTCGTCCGCACCTGCCACAAGCGCGGCGCGCACGCGATCGGCGGCATGGCCGCCTTCATCCCGTCGCGGCGCGACGAGGAGGTCAACAAGGTCGCGTTCGAGAAGGTCAAGGCCGACAAGGACCGGGAGGCGAACGACGGCTTCGACGGCTCCTGGGTGGCCCACCCCGACCTGGTCCCGATCGCCATGGCCTCCTTCGACGCCGTCCTCGGCGACAGGCCCAACCAGAAGGACCGCCTCCGCGAGGACGTCGACGTCAAGGCCGCCGATCTGATCGCCGTCGACTCCCTCGACGCCAGGCCGACGTACGCCGGGCTCGTCAACGCCGTCCAGGTCGGCATCCGTTACATCGAGGCATGGCTGCGCGGCCTCGGCGCCGTCGCCATCTTCAACCTGATGGAGGACGCGGCCACCGCCGAGATCTCCCGCTCCCAGATCTGGCAGTGGATCAACGCGGGCGTCGAGTTCGAGCGCGACGGACAGACGGTGAAGGCCACGCCGGAGCTGGCCCGCGAGGTCGCCGCCGAGGAACTCGCCAATCTGCGGGCGGAGTTGGGCGAGGAGGCGTTCGCCGCCGGGCACTGGCAGCAGGCCCACGACCTCCTGTTGGAGGTCTCCCTCGACGAGGACTACGTCGACTTCCTGACCCTGCCGGCGTACGAGCAGCTCAAGGGCTGAGCTACGACCCGCCGATCTTGTCCGAGTGGCCCAGGGACCTTCCCGGGGCCACTCGGTCGCGTACGGCCTGCTTGACGGCGGTGGGCTCGGGGAAGCCCTGGTCACGGCGGTCCCAGACGACCTCGTCGCCCACCCGGACCACGAAGACGCCGCCCGTGCCGGGCTTGAGGGACAGCTCCGTCAGTTCGCTCTCGAAGGTCGTCAGCAGCTCCTGGGCCAGCCATGCGGCCCGGGGCAGCCAGCGGCACTGGGTGCAGTACTCGATCTCGACCCGCTGTGTCCGCGTCATCCCAGGTGCACCGACCAATCCTGTTCCGCCGCCGGCTTGCCGTGCAGGTCGGGGACCCGCTTCAGCCAGTCCGGCCGGCCTCGCTGAGTTTTCGCCGCGCGCAGGGCCTCCTCGGCGGCGAGTTCCTCCCGGGTGGGGAAGTCGGTGGGGAGCCAGCCGGCGGAGGCGGCCACGCGCGCGTGGAGGTAGCGCACATAGGCGTCGCGGACCTCGTCGGGCGAGGTGAAGCCGTCCTCGACGGGCAGCCAGCCGTCCGGTACCTCCGCGACGATGCGCCGCAGCAGGTCCTCGGTCACCTTCGGCGCGAGCTCCGCGTCGGCCGCGCGCACGTCCGGGGCGTAGTGGCCGAGGGCGTGGTGGCGGAAGTCGTAGGCCTTCGTGGGGTCCGAGGCGTCCCAGCGGTGGTGGAAGACGAGGGCCGCGCCGTGGTCGATCAGCCAGAGGCGCGGAGGCGCGATGCCGAGGGTGGGCCAGATCATGAGGTTCGAACTGTGCACGGTGCGGTCGACGTTGACCGTGAGGGCGTCGAGCCAGACGATCCGGCCGGCTTCCAGCGGGTCGACGCGGAACTCCCGCGCGACCTCCGGGGTGAAGTCCGCTGCGCCCGGCAGATAGTCCATGCCGAGGTTGAGGCCGGCGCTCGCCGCGTGCAGTTCCCGTACCTCCTGGTGCGGCTCGCTCTCGGCGATCGCCGGGTCGAAGCGCGCGAGGACCAGCTCCGGGAACCGCATCCCGAGCGCCCGCGCCAGCTCCCCGACGATCACCTCGGCGACCAGCGCCTTGCGCCCCTGCGCCGAGCCCGTGAACTTGACGACGTAGGTGCCCAGGTCGTCGGCCTCGACGATCCCGGGCACGGAGCCACCGGCACGCAGGGGGGCGACGTAGCGGGTCGCGGTGACCTCTCTCAACATCTTCCGCTCCCGGCCTTCGGCATGAAGGGACATAGTAACCAGGCGCCGTCGCCCGCCCGGCGGCCCCCGGTCACGGCATCGCCGTGACCGGGGCTCGGGATCAGCTGCGGCGGCGGGTGCCGGCCGCCGCTAGTTCCGGTACCGGAACACGATCCGGCCGCGTGTCAGGTCGTACGGCGGGAGTTCCACCAGCACCCGGTCCGCCAGCACGATCTTGATGTAGTTCTTGCGGATCTTCCCGCTGATGTGGGCGAGCACCTGGTGGCCGTTCTCCAGCTCCACCATGAACATGGCGCTGCGCAGGCACTCGACGACCCTGCCCTCGACCTCGATGACGTTCTTGTTCCTCGTCATCGCACCAGCTCCAGGTTGCTGCCGGCCCGCCGGGCGCCGACGCCTTCGAACAGCGCCGAGGCGGCGTGGTTGGACTCCTGCACCTCGGTCCACGCCTCGGTGAACCCGGCGCGGTGCAGGGTGCCCAGCGCGTGGCCGAGCAGCGCTCGCGCGATGCCCCGGCGCCGCTCACCGACCCGGACCGCGAGCAGCCCGATGCGCGGTCGGATCGGGATCACCACCCGGATCAGCCCGAGGTAGCGGTCCGGCGCCGCGGCCACCGCGTAGGTCGACGGGTCGACGACGGTGTCGCCCCCGGGGCCGTGCACCACCTCCGCGGGCATCGACTGCCACCCGACGGTCGCCTCGATCTCGTCACGGATCGCGCGGTCCACCGCCCGCAGCAGACCCTCGTCCGCCCGACCGGCGGGGACGATCGTCACGTCGGAAGGCGGCAGGACCTCGTCGAGCCCTGTGGCCCTCGGGTCGGTCGGTACGACGTACTCCCACTCGCGGCGCCGGATCGTGAATCCGGCCCGCCGCAGGCGGGCCGTCAGCTCCGCGTCGGCCTCGTCGACCACGGTGTGCAGCGGCGCCGGCAGGTCCGCCGACATCGCCTCGGCGAGCCGGTCGAAGGGCTCGTCGTGCCAGGCGTCGACGCTGACGAACAGCCGTCCGTCGGGCCGGTGCCGTGCGTGCCCTCGGCCGACCACCAGGTCGTCCTCCAGGGCGTGCCACTGCCCGTCGGCGACGCGCGTGATCATCACGGCGTTCTCGCCCGGACCGGCGGTGCAAGGTTTCGTTCTCATCGGAGTGTCCCTCCAGGAGTGCCTCGGTCTCAGGCGCTCCCGGCGACACCGAACGTCAGCCGCCGGACCGTGACGGGTTGAGGGAGCACCCATGGGTGACTGTGTTCACGGGGCTCACCTCCCTACGACGACTTCACGGTCCGCCACGAACCTAGCAACGGGGAACCGTCCGGCTCAAAGCATTTATCCGGCTCGCCCGAGGGCTGCCGCCGGTCAGAGTCTGCGCACCACGCGGGTGGCGACCGTGGCGTACCCGATGCCGACCGCCAGGGAGGCGAGGAGGGCGAGGACGGGGAAGTCGTCGCGGAGGAGGGGGTAGACCTGGAAGTGGGTCAGATAGATGTAGAGGGAACTGCTCGCCAGGACGCCGGCGACGCGGTTGAGCGGGCCCAGGCTCGGCAGCGTCGGCACCCAGATCAGCAGGGTCAGGCCCGCGACGACCAGGAGCGTGCGCTGCGGCTGGTCCTGGAACAGGCCGGGCGTGGTGAGCAGGAGCACCGCGGTCAGCAGGACCCGTTGCCGCGCGCTCGTCGCCCGCGCCGCCGCCCAGCCGAGCGCGAACAGCCAGAACACCACGGTCGGGCCCAGGTGGAAGCGGGCGGGCGCCAGGCCCAGCAGGTCGTAGCGGCCGACCAGGCCGATCGCCACGAGCGTCAGCGGGACCGCGAACGGGTGGCGCCGCTCCAGCCGGTCCAGCAGCGGCACGGCCAGCAGCGCGCCCAGCACGACCAGGAAGTGGACCAGCGCCTCCACGAACCAGTAGTGCCACTCGTGGCGCTCGGTGCCCTGGTCGAGGAGGCTGTTGACCAGCAGGGCGTTGGCCGGGTCGTACAGGCCGGTCAGCAGGACCGCGCAGGTGATCCACACCATGCTCGGCAGAGCTATGCGGGCGACGCCGCGCCACAGGTGGCGTACGCGGTCGCGGTGGGCGGCGGCGGTCAGGTGGAAGCGGGCGAAGTTGTAGCCCGCGACGCCGATCAGGATGTGGGCGCTGCCCTGGAGCGTGAAGACGGGGATGTGCGAGCCGACGACGAGCACGATCCCGACCGCCCGCAGCGCGATCCCGGTCTCCAGGGAACGCCGGGCACCTCGGGAGCGGGTCTCGCGCGCCCCGGTGTCCTCCTCCGGACGGTCCCGCAACTCCGTTGCCAGGGAGGCCAGTTCGCGAATCGGTCGCGCGGGCCAGTCCGTGGGGAGGGTGCCCAGGGCCTCCTCCAGCCGCAGGGACATCTCCACGTAGCAGAGCGAGTCGCCGCCCAGGCCGACGAAGCTGCTGTCGTCGGTGACGTCGTCGCGGTCGAGTATGTCGGCGTAGAGGCTCCGCAGCGCGGCCCCCGGGTCGGTGCTCCGCGGGGCGGTGGCCGGTTCCGCGCCCGCCTCTCCCGCCTCGCCCGCCGGGTCCGCCGCCGGGGGCCGCGGACGCGTGAGACGGCGCACGGCCTCGTGGTCGGGCTTTCCGCTGGCCAGGCGGGGCAGTTCCGGAACGAGGCGCACCCGGACGGCTCGTGGCGGGATCCCGCACTCCTGTGCCACCAGGCGGCGCACGCGTGTCTCGTCGGAGCGGCTCCTGCCGCCGTCCGTCAGCGCCGCCACCGCCAGCGCGTCCCCGTCGGCCACGCAGAACGCGGTGATCCCGTGCCGTTCCAGCAGGGCCTCCACGCGCTGGGGATCGATCCGCAGGCCGCAGATCTTCGCGAACCGGCTGCGGCGCCCGACTATCTCGTACAGCCCGTCGGGCGCGCGCCGCGCCAGGTCGCCCGTGTGCAGTTCCTGGACCGTGCGCCCGAGGGCCAGGTCGGCCGGGCCCCGCGCGTAGCCGAGCATGACGTTCGGGCCGGAGTAGACGAGTTCGCCGACGTCGCCCGCGTCGGGGCTCCCGGCGGTCCCCGGGTCTGTCGGCGTGTCGACGGGTGCCAGACGGAAGGAGCCGCCGGGGATCGCCACGCCGACGGCTTCCGGGCGGGATGCCGCGAGGTGCGGCGGCAGATAGGCCATGCGGGCCGTCGCCTCGGTCTGCCCGTACATCACGAAGAGTTCCCAGCCCGCCCGGCGCCCCTGTTCGGCGTAGCGGGCGACCCGTTCCGGCGCCAGCCGGCCGCCCGCCTGGGTGACGCGGCGCAGGTGCGGCAGCTCCATGTCGGCGAACCCGACGCGGTCGAGGAGGTCGAAGGTGTACGGCACACCGGCCAGCGAGGTGCCGCGGGCGGCGCGGAACTCCTCCCAGAACCCGGCGTCCGCCACCGACCGGTCGGTGAGGATCAGCCCGGCGCCGCGCACCAGGTGGCTGTGGATGACGGAGAGGCCGTAGCAGTAGTGCGGGGGCAGGGTCGTGGCCGCGCGGTCGGTGTCGGTGATGCCGAGGTACACGGCGATGGACGCGGCGTTCGACTGCACGTTGTCGTGCGAGAGCCGTACGAGCTTCGGGGAGCCGGTCGAGCCTGACGTGCTCAGCAGCAGCGCGAGGTCCGGGTGGAGGGTGTGGGCGGTGCCGGGCCTGCGTTCGTCGAGGGTCACGTGGCCGTGCTCGTCCTGACGGGCCACCACGTCCGGGTCGTACGCCTCGGTCAGCGCGCCGATCGTGCTGTCGCTGTCACCGGGGACGAGCAGGACCGGGTGTCCGGCGGACAGGGCGGCGAGATGGACGACGAGGGCGTCGACGCGGTTGGCGCCGGCCAGCAGGACCAGGCGGCGGACGGGGCCGAGGCGCCTGGCCGTGGCGGTGACCCGCCGGGCGAGCTCTCGGTAGCTGAGTTCACCCGAAGGCGTGATGAAGGCGACACGGTCGCCATGGGCGGCGAGTTGGCGCGCGAAGGTCACTCCGTGCGGTCCGGCGGAGGGCCGGACCGGCGGTGCCGACAGAGGGATCGGAGTCGAGAAGGGGCTCGCGGCCGGCGCCCGGAAGGGAGCGCGAAGGGGCTCGGGCGGTGAGATCACGGGCGCGCAACCTTTCTGCGGCAGCGTCCGCAAAGAGCACAGATCCCTTGACGCTTAGGCAAGGTTTACCTTATTCATAGCATGTTCATAGTTGGCTTGAAAACATCATTTCTCCGCCCGCCGACCGACCCCGCGCCCAGCGGTTCGCCGGTGGCTCCCGCAGGAAGGCACATCACCATGCGACGCCCCCTGGCTCGCCGGATCACCGCGCTCGTCGCGGCCGGCCTGCTGCTCCCCGCCCTCGCCGCCTGCGGCTCCGACGACGACACGAGCACGGCCGGGGAGGGGGGCGACTCCGCCCTCGTCATCTACTCCGGACGCAACGAGAAGCTGGTCAAGCCGCTCCTCGACAAGCTGGAGAAGGCGGTGGGCACCAAGGTCGAGGTGCGCTACGGCGACAGCGCGGAGCTCGCCGCCCAGATCCTGGAGGAGGGCGAACGCACCAAGGCGGGACTGTTCTTCTCCCAGGACGCCGGGGCCCTGGGCGCCCTCTCCAAGGAGGGCATGCTGAAGAAGCTCCCGCAGTCCTCGCTCGACGAGGTGGACGAGGCATACCGCGGCGGCGACGGCGATTGGGTGGGTCTGTCCGGACGCGTCCGGGTGATCGCCTACAACCCTGACGACCTCACCGAGGATCAGGTTCCGGACAGCGTCCACGACGTGGTGAAGCCGCAGTGGAAGGGCAAGGTCGGCTTCGCGCCCACCAACGCCTCCTTCCAGGCCTTCGTCACCGGCATGCGCGTCCTGGAGGGCGACGACGCCACCCGCGAGTGGCTGACGGACCTGAAGGCCAACGGCGCGAAGACCTACGCCCACAACCTCGCCACCCTCGACGCGATCGAGGCCGGCGAGGTCTCCCTCGGCCTGGTCAACCACTACTACTGGTACGAGCGGGTCGCCGAGAAGGGCGAGGACAAGGTCAACGCCAAGCTCCACTTCCTGCCCGGCGGGGACCCCGGCGCGCTGATCAACGTGGCGGGCGCGGGCATCCTGAAGGACAGCGGACAGACCGAGGCCGCGCAGAAGGCCGTCGACTACCTCCTCTCCGAGGAGGCGCAGACCTACTTCGCCGACAAGACGAAGGAGTACCCGCTGGCCGCCGGCGTCACCAGCACCGTCGAGGGACTGCCGCCGTTCGAGTCCCTGGAGTCCCCCGACATCGACCTCGGCAAGCTGGACTCCCTCCAGGAGACCCTGGCGATGCTCCAGGACGTCGGGCTCGTCTGACAGTCGTGAACACCACCGCATCCACGGCACCCCCGGCCGGCGCGGACGCTCCGGCCGGGCGCCGACGGGTCCGCGCCGCCCGGGGGGCCACCTCCGACGCCGGGCGCCGACCGCCCCTCGTCCTGCTCGTTCCCGCCTGCGTCGCCGCGCTGTTCGCGCTGCTGCCGCTCGGCTACCTCGCCGTGCGCGCCCTCGAACGCGGGCCCGCCTTCGCCTGGGACGTCGTCGCCGACGAGCGCACCCTCGCCCTCCTCGGCCGCAGCCTCGGCCTCACCGTCGTCGTCGTGGCGGCCTGTCTGGTCCTCGGCGTCTCCCTGGCCTGGCTGACCGTGCGCACCGCGCTGCCCGGCGCCCGCGCCTGGTCGGTGCTGGCCACGCTGCCGCTCGCCGTGCCCAGTTACGTCGCCGCCTTCGCGTGGTTGGCCGCCGAGCCCGACCTCGCCGGCTTCGGCGGCGCCGCGCTCGCCCTGACCCTCGTCAGCTTCCCGTACGTGCTCCTGCCGGTCGCCGCCGCGCTGCGCGGCACGGACCCGGCGCTGGAGGAGGCCGCCCGCTCCCTCGGACACGGACCCCTGCGGACGTTCTGGCGCGTCACCCTGCCCCAGCTGCGGCCCTCGGCGGCGGGCGGCGCCCTGCTCGTCGCGCTCTACGTCCTCTCCGACTTCGGCGCGGTCTCCCTCATGCGCTACGACACGTTCACCCGCGCCATCCACACCTCCTACCGCGCCTCCTTCGACCGCACCCCGGCCGCCGCGCTCAGCGTCGTGCTGGTGGTGATGACGGTGACCCTGGTCGCCGCCGAGGCCCGTACGCGCGGACGCGCCGGACACGCGCGGACCGGCAGCGGCACCGCCCGACCGGCCGCCCCGCTCCCCCTGGGCAAGTGGCGGCCGGTCGCCCTGCTGTGGTGCGCCGCCGTGACCGCCGCGGCGGTCGTCTTCCCGCTCGCCACCCTCGGCTACTGGCTGGCCGCCGGCACCTCCGCCACCTGGGACCTGCCCCTGCTCACGGACACCGCCCTGGCCACCCTCGGGGTCGCCGCCGCGGGTGCCGCCCTCACCACGGTCCTCGCCCTGCCGGTCGGGGTGATCGCGGCCCGCCACAAGGGGCGCGGGGCTCGGCTGCTGGAGCAGTCGGCCTACGCGGGCCACGCGCTGCCCGGCATCACGGTCGCGCTGGCCCTGGTCTTCTTCGCGGTCCGCTACGCCTACCCCCTCTACCAGCAGCTGCCGCTGCTGGTAGGCGCGTACGCCGTCCTCTTCCTGCCCGTCGCGGTCGCCGCGACCCGCGCCGCCGTCCTCCAGGCCCCGCCCGTGCTGGAGGACGTCGCCCGCTCGCTCGGCCGGCGCCCCTGGCAGGTACTGCGCGAGGTCACCGTGCCGCTGGCCGCGCCCGGCGTGGCGGCCGGGGCGGCCCTCACCTTCGTGGTCTGCATGAAGGAGCTCCCGGCCACCCTCCTTCTCCGGCCGACGGGCATGGACACCCTGGCCACCCGGCTGTGGACCGAGACGGGCGCCGGCTCGTTCGCGGCCGCCGCCCCCTACGCGGCCGCGCTGATCCTGCTGGCGGCCGTTCCCTCCTACCTCCTTGGCAGGCACCGCCCATGAACGCTCTCCGGATCGAGGGCCTGACGAAGTCCTACGGCCCCGACGCACCCGTCCTGCGCGGCCTCGACCTCACCGTGCCGTCCGGCAGCCTGGTCGCTGTCCTGGGCCCCTCCGGCTGCGGCAAGACCACCATGCTCCGGGTCGTCGCGGGCTTCCTGCGCGCGGACGCGGGCACCGTACGGATCGGCGACCGGGTGATCGGAGGTCCCGGGGTCCACCTGCCGCCCGAGCGCCGCCGGATCGGCATCGTGCCCCAGGAGGGCGCGCTGTTCCCGCACCTCAGTGTGGCCCGCAACGTGGCCTTCGGCCTCAAGGGCGCCGACCGAACCGAACGCCGGAACCGTACGGAAGAGATGCTGGACCTGGTCGGCCTCGCCGGCTACGGCGACCGCATGCCCCATGAGCTCTCCGGCGGCCAGCAACAACGCGTCTCCCTGGCCCGCGCCCTGGCCCCGCGCCCCCAACTCGTCCTCCTCGACGAGCCGTTCAACGCCCTGGACAGCGCCTTGCGGGCAGGGGTGCGGGCGGATGTGCGCACGGCACTGCGGGCGACGGGCGCGACGGCGGTCCTGGTCACCCACGACCAGCAGGAGGCCCTGTCCACCGCGGATCTCGTCGCGGTCGTCCACGCGGGCCGGGTCGTCCAGTGCGCCACGCCGCAGGACCTCTACCGCCGGCCCGCGGACCCCTGGGTGGCGGGGTTCGTCGGGGAGGCGGTACTGCTCCCCGCCACCACCACCGGCGGCGACAACACGGCCGACACGGCACTGGGCCGCGTCCCCCTCACCGGCCCGCCCACCGGCGTCCGGGAGGGCACGGTCCTGCTGCGCCCCGAGCAACTCCGGCTCACCGACCCCGCCACCGAGGGCGCCGTCCGGGGCCGGGTGACCGACATCAGCTACTACGGCCACGACGCCATGGTCACCGTGACCGTCCCGCACCACGGCTCGCCCATCGACATCCGCGTCCCGGGCCAGCCGCCGGTGAGGCCCGGGGAGGAGACGGGCGTACGGGTCACGGGCGAGGCGACACTGCACGCGAACGTCCCGTCGTGACGGCCACCCGCCGACGCCGGTCGCGGCCCGTGCGCGCGGCCGGCGGGAGGCGGGAGGCCGAGTCGGGGGCAGGCCCTTCAGGGCGTCGTTCCCGCCGTCTCCGAGGAGAAGCCCTCGCGCAGCTGCAGGGGTGCCATGCCGTGCCAGCGGCGGACAGCCCGGCGCAGGGCGCGTTCGTCGGAGAAGCCCGCCTGGCGGGCCACCTCGCGGAGGGTGAGGTGAGGGCGGTGCAGGAGCAGTTCGACGCGCTCCCGGCGGACGCCCTCGACGATCGCCTCGTAGGAGGTGCCGCAGTCGGCCAGGCGGCGGCGCAGCGTCCGCTCGCTCGACGCGTGTCTGCGGGCCTGCTCGGAGAAGGAGGGGACGAACGGGAGGCTCTGCGCGACGGAGATCTCCAGGATCTCCAACAGGTCCTGCTGACGACGGCGGGAGGCCATCTGTCCTTCGAGGAGTTCGAGGGTCGCGGCGTAGGTGACCGGATCGCGGCCCGGCATCGGCCGGTTGATCCATGCCTGCGGTACCACCAGCCGGTTGCGGGTGGCGCCGAAGTGCAGGGGGCAGCGGAAGAGGTCGAGGAAGGGCTGGACGTCGCGCGGGGCGGCGAAGGCGAAGTGGACCTCCTGGGGTGCGAGGCCGGCGTCGGCGGCGAGGCGGCCCAGGGTGACGACGCTCGAGAACGCCTCCTCGACAAGGAAGACGGCGACGTTCGGGTCGATCATCGGGTCCGGGAGGTCGGCTCGGATCACGTAGTCGGAGCCCTCCCGGCCCGCCGACCAGACCGTCATCGCCCCGGACACGTTCTGGAAACGTACCCCCGTCTCGATGGCGACCCGGAGGGTGTCGCCGGCGAGCATGGCGAAGCCCACCAGCCCCCAGGCGGTGAGGTGCTGCGCGGCTCCGACCCGCAGGCCCAGGTTCTCGTCCCCGGTGAGTTCGACAGCGCGCCGGATGACGGCACTGCCCTGGCGGTAGGAGACGCGCAGGGCCGCCGAGCGCATCAGGGTCTCGGTGAGACCGACCTGGTCCAGTTCCGGCTGCAGGTCGACTCCGTACTCCTCGGTGATCTGGTCCAGGTAGCGCAGGATGTTCGGGGAGATCGTCGCCGACGTGCTGCGGGTGGTGCCGTTCTCCGGACGGGTTGCCTCGGTCATGGCTTCTCTCCAGGGCCGTACTCGCGACCACTCTAGGCACCGGCGTCCGGTTTCGGCCGCGCTAGCGGGTGCGGATCCAGACGGTCTTCTCCCTGGTCCACTGCGCGAAGGCGTCGGTGGACCGCTCCGCCCCGCCGAATCCGGACTGTTTCCAGCCGCCGAAGGGGGCGGTGATGTCGCCCTCGCTGTAGGCGTTGACGGAGACCACTCCGGCCTGGATGCCGCGGGCGAGACGGAAGGCGGTGTCGAGGTCGTGGGTCCACAGTGAGGCGGCAAGGCCGTAGGGGGTGGCGTTCGCCGTCCGGATCGCCTCCTGCTCGGAGGCGAAGGTCTGGACGGTGGCCACGGGGCCGAACAGTTCCTCGGTGAGGACCCGGCTGCCGTCGGGGGCGCCGACGACGACGGTGGGCGGGTAGTAGGCCCCGTGCGGGTGCAGGCCCGCCGGCAACCCGGCGGTGTGGGCCACGGCGCCGGCGTCGACCGCCTCGTCCACGGCGCGGGCGACCCGGTCTCGCGCCACAGTGCTGATCAGCGGTCCCGTGCGGGTGTCCGGCTTGGCCGGGTCGCCGATGACCAGGGCCCCGGCGGCGGCCGTGAACCGTGCGACGACGTCGGCGGCGATGTCCTCGTGGACCAGGATCCGGGAGCCGGCCGTGCAGTTCTGTCCCATCGTCAGGAACGCGGCCTCGATCATGTCGTCGATGAGGTCGGCGCCGAAGTCGAGCGCGTCCGGCATCAGCACCTGGGGGCTCTTGCCGCCCATCTCCAGGGAGACCCGCTTGAAGTTGGTCTCCGCGGCGTCGGCCAGGATCCGCCGTCCGGTCGCCGTCGAGCCGGTGAACGAGAGCGCGCCGATCCCGGGGTGGCGGGCGAGCGCCCGGCCGGCTTCCGCGCCGTAGCCGGGCAGCACGGTGAGGGTGCCGTCCGGCAGCCCCGCCTCCGTCGCCAGCCGGGCCACGTGGAGGGCCGAGCGCGGGGTCGCCTCGGCGGGCTTGAGCAGCAGGCTGTTGCCCGCGGCGAGGGCGGGCCCGATCTTCCAGGCGGCCATGGCGAGCGGGTAGTTCCAGGGGAGGACGGCGGCGACCGCTCCGACGGGTTCCCGGCTGATCAGACCCAGGTGGTCGTGGCTGGTGGGGGCGGTGCGGCCGAAGACCTTGTCGGCCGCCTCCGCGAACCAGCGGATCGACTCGATCGCCCCCGGCACATCGCCGGTACGGCACTCCGTGATGGGTTTGCCCGCGTCCTCGCAGTCCAGGCGGGCCAGGATCTCGGCGTCGCGTTCCATCAGCTCGGCGAGGCGCAGCAGGACCGCGGCCCGCTCCCGGGGCGGCCGAGCCGCCCACACCCCGCTCGCGAAGACGCGGTGCGCCTGGTCCACGGCCGTGTCCACCTCGTCCGCGGTGGCGGCCGGCAGGGTGTCGAGGGTCTCCCCGGTGGCTGGGTTGACGACCCGGAGCAGGCGGTCGTTCGCTTCCGTGGTCATGATCATGCCTCCTTCACGAGTTCCCAGCGGCCGTCGACCTGCCGGGCCAGTCCTCTGCGCCGCAGGTCCTCCAGGTACCGGGCCAGGCCGCGCTCGCCGCGCTTGCGGAAGAGCGGGAGAAGGCTGGGGAGAAGGTTCGGCACCAGCATGGAGAAGCGGACCAGGAGCGATTCGCCGGCGCGTGGATACGCCTCGAGCCGGGGCCGGTCGAGCAGGCTCACCACCGCGGCGACGACGTCGGACGGCTGCTGCGGCGGGTCCTGGAACTGCAGCGAGTTGCCGCCGTCGACGGCCTCCCGGCGCAGCATCGGGGTGTCGGTGGCCGACGGCAGCACCGAGCCGACACGAATGCCCTTGGCGCCCAGGTCGAGGGCGATGGACAGCATCGCGCCGCGCAGCCCGAACTTCGACGCCGCGTAGATCGGGGTCTCGCCCTGGGGGAAGATGCCGGCGAGGGACACCGTGGTGACGACGCGGGGATCGGCGGAGGCCGTCAGCAGGGGAATGGCCAGCCGGGTGGCCACCAGCGGGGAGATCATGTTGAGGTCGATCTCCCGCTCGATGGTTTCCACGGCGCGTACGTCGAACCGCTCGGTGCTGGTCATGCCGACGTTGTTGACCAGCACATCGAGGCGGCCGAAGGCGGCGGCGACCTGTTCGAAGAGGTCCGCGACACCGGCCCGGTCCAGCAGGTCGCAGCCGAGGCCCAGGTGACCGGTGCCGGGCAGGCTGTCCGCGACCCGCCGTGCACGCTCACCGTCGATGTCGACGACGACACACACCGCGCCGCCGCTCGCGAACCGCCGGCACAGCGCGCTGCCGATGCCGCCCGCGCCGCCGGTCACCAGCATCACCTTGCCGGTGCAGTCGTAGCCGCTCATGCCACCGTCTCCTTGCTGCGGGCCACCGGCGCCGCCGGAGCACGTCCCTCGGTGGGCCAGCCCATGGCGGCGGCGACCTTGGTCAGGTACTTGGTGTACGCGGCGCTGTCGACGTAGCCGGTGTGGCGCGGGGAGTCCACGAACCGCAGACCGCCCGACAGGTCCGGGCGGTCACCGCGGATCATGCGGGCGAACCGCGCGGCGCTCGGAGTGCCCCGGCGGCTGTCCTGGATGAAACCGGCGATCAACTGGGCCTGGGAGTCGAAGAGTTGGTAGGCGCCGGAGTTGGTCTCGATGAAGCCGACGCCGAACAGCCCCTCGTGCTCGCGGGAGAACGACGACAGGTACAGGTCGGGGTGCTGCTCGTCGCCGAAGTAGCGCTGGGCGACGGGCACTTTGTGGACGTAGCCGGTCGCCAGCAGGATCAGGTCGAAGTCGTTGCTGCTGCCGTCGGTGAAGTGGACGGTGCGGCCCTCGGCGCGCAGGACGCCCGGCCGCGCGGTGATGTCGCCGTGCTGCAGGTGGTGCAGGAGCATCGAGTTGACCGTGGGGTGGGTCTCGAAGAGCTTGTGGTCCGGCTTCTGCAGGCCGAGGCGGGTCGGATCGCCGTTGACGATCCGCAGGAGCGCGCCGAACAGCCTCTGCTCCAGCCACTTCGGCATCCGGGGACCGACACCTTCGAGGGTGTCCACGGGCCTGCCGAAGAGGTGCTTGGGGATGAACCAGTAACCGCGGCGCATGCTGATCTCCGCGTGGTCGGCGGCACGGGCCGCGTCGCAGGCGATGTCGCAGCCGGAGTTGCCCCCGCCCACCACCAGGACCCGCTTGCCGCGCAGTTCGTCGCTGCTGCGGTAGCCGACCGTGTGCCGGATCTCGCCGCTGAAGTCACCCGGGATCTCGGGGATGTTGGGGTGCCACTGCGAGCCGGTGCAGACCACCACCTGCGCGTGGCGGCTGGAGTGCCCGTCGGCTCGGGTGACCGTCCAGGTGCCGTCCGTGTTCTTCGCCACGTCGCGCACCGCGGTGCCGAACTCGATGCGTTCCGAGAGCCCGTACGCGTCGGCGAACGACGTCAGATACGACAGGATCTGCCGCTGCGGCGGGTAGTCGGCGAAGTGGTCGGGCATCGGCCAGCCGCCGAAGCCCGAGAGGGTCTTGCTGGAGACGAAATGGGCCGACTCGTACATCGGGCTGCCCGGGTTGTCGATGTCCCACAGGCCGCCCGGACCGGTGTGCCGCTCGATGTGCGTGTAGGGAAGCCGTCGCTCACCGAGTGCCCGTGCCACTGCCAGCCCAGCGGGACCGGCACCGATGACACACGTGTCGAATTCGGACTCCTTCACGAGTCCACCTCCTCTCGTCGCCACTGTCGGCGTGGGAGGAACTTAGGCAGCACGCAAGCACCGGCGGACTGGCCCGTGCGGCCACAAAGGGGGCCGCAGCGGCCAGCCCACTGACCGTTGGGCTGTTGGCTCCTGGTTGCCCGGGCCGTCGCCGCTGGCCGCCAGGGCCCCCCATGTGGCCGTCGGTGTCCTCCGGCGGGCCGGTCCGGATTTCTACGGTTGCCCCCATTCGCGCACGCCGGCCCATCCACGGTCCGTGACAGGAAGAGGGTCCCCCATGAACGCATCCGTCGGAGCGACGGCTCCGCCCCGGTCCGTGAGCGGCGGCTCGCTCGCGGGAGCCCGTCGGGTCACGGCCACCGTGTTCGCCGCCCAGGGCGTGGCGGTGGCCGCCGTGTCCACCACCGTGCCTGCCGTGGCGAGCCGTCTGGGGCTGTCGTCCCTGGCGATGACCGCCCTCACGATCGCCCTGACCCTGGCTGCGGGCGCCGGCAGCTTCGCGGGACTGGCCGCCGTACGCCGCTCGGGTCCCGTCGCCGTCATGCGTGCGGCGGTGCTGACCGCGGCCGCGACCCTGCTGTCCGTGGCGTGGGCACCCGGCCCGGTCACCGCCTCGGCGGCCTACGTCCTCTTCGGGCTGGCGCTGGGCGTCATCGACGTGTCCGTCAACACCCGCGCGGCCACCGTCGAACGCCACTACGGGCGCAGCATCCTCTCCTCCTTCTACGCCGCATGGAGCGCCGCGGGCGTGGCTGCCGCGCTGCTGACGGCGGGCGCCTCCCGGCTGGGCTGGCCTGTCCAGTACGTCCTGACCGCGCACGCCGTACTCGTGGCCCTCCTGGCGCTGACCGTCCGGCCCCACGCCCTCGCGCCCGTGCCCTCCTCGGCCGGCGACCGACCGGCGCCGGACGACGAGATCCCGGGGCGGCGGGTGTGGGCGCGGCTCGTCCCCTTCGGTGTCGTTCTGCTCGTCGCCTACGTCGTCGACTCCGCGGTCTCGGCCTGGTCGACGGCCTACCTCCACCAGACGCTCGCCGCGTCCCTGGCCACCGCGCCCCTCGCGTACGCGGCCTACCAGGCGGGCACGGTGACCGGCCGGGCGGGCGCCGACCTCATGGTGCGCCGGGTCGGGCCGGTGGCGGTGGTCCGCGTCGCGGCCCTGCTCACCGCCATCGCCCTGGCCGGCCTGGCGGTGGCCCCGAGCTGGCCGTACGCGGTCGTCGCGGCATGCTGCGCGGGCCTCGGAGTCGCCGCCCTGATCCCGTTGTGCGTCGCCGCGGCCGGCCGGCTGCGCCCCGGTGCCCCCGAGACGGTGCTGGCCCGGCTCAACGTCTTCAACTACGTCGGCGTGCTCGTCGGAGCCGGCGCGAGCGGGGGTCTGGGGGCTACGGGCCACTTCCGCATGGCCTACGCGACAGCCGCTACCCTCGCCGTGGCCCTGGTGGCCACGGCGCACTTCTTCCGCCCGGGCTCGGCCCACGTCCTCCCCGTGTCCGTGGATGGTCGTAGGCCCTGACCGCGTTTTCCCGCCCGCCCGGCGGGGATCAAGCGGCTGCAGCGCACTGCTCTGCCGCGATCACGCGACCCGCACGACCACTGCTTCACCGACTGGCTCCACGGCCCCACCGCGCCGGCCCAGGACCCCTCGGCCCCCGGGGCGTCGTACGGGCCACGCGGAGGTCATCGGCCGCCGCGACCCGGCGGCCGGCGGAACGGGTTGGGCAGGGGGAGGTAGCGCGCCGCCGCGCCGTCCGCGCCCGTCCATCTGAGCAGCAGATTCGTCTTGCCGGGCAGCGTGGGCGAGTCGAGCAGGTCGGCGACCTCCGGTACGTGGCCGTGGCGCTCCAGCTCGCGTCGTACGGCGGGCCGGGGGTCGAGCGCCGGGTGGTGTTCGGTCAGGGCCGCCGCGATCTCCAGGAGGTTGTTGACGAAGAGGCAGTAGACCAGCCGTTCCCAGCCGGCCGCGCGCGTGACGTCCGGGAGGAGCTTCACCCCCTCGGCGTCGCGGTAGACCACCTGGACGGGGGTGCCCGAGGCGTCGCAGGCGACGACCGTGTTCTGCAGGTGGGCCTCCAGCACGACGCCGTGGCCGTGGAACGCGGCGAGGGCCGGGGGGACAACCGCCCTGAGATACGCCTCCCACCACGCCTCGGGGTCGGTGGTGCACGGGAGCGGGTTCCCCGGGAAGACCCCGGCGCTCTCGGTGAGGGCGGCGGCGAGCAAGGGGGTCGTGCCGGGGGGCACATGGCCGCCCAGGCCGTCCCGCACCAACACCGCCAGCTCCTCGAACGCGAAGGCGGCGGTGCGGTAGCCCCGGTCGCTCAGCCAGGCACCCGGCGACCCGGCGAAGGCCTCCGTGACCGCCCGGTCGGTGCGGCGCAGCCTGAGCAGGTCGTGCCGCCACAGCCGGCGGATGTCGTTGGTGATCCGCACATCGAGGCTGAACTTCAGGAAGAGGTCGGAGCGGGGACCGCTGACGGCCTCTGGTCCCGCCTCGAGTACCGCCTCGGGTACGGCCATGGGCACGTACACCGTGCGGATCGCCGCCGTCGGCCACGTCCGCCCTCGCGTCCGGCCCAGCCGTACGAGGCGGCCGTCCGCGAACGCCTCGCCCAACTCGTCGCCCACCAGGTCGAGTTGCCAGGGATGGGCCGGCAGGAGCCGATAGCCGGGCGGGGCCGTGCCCAGGGTGTCGAGGGCGGTGGTGTCGCCCTCCTCGACCACGGCGTCCTCACGGACGCCGAGGAGGACCAGCGGGAACCGGACATACGCCTCCGGGGCGTAGGGCAGCCAGGTGGCGGCCGGCCCGCCGCCGCGCGCCTTGGGCGCGGGATGGTACGGATGACCGGTGATCAGGGACTGTTCGGAGCGCCGGTACGGGTCCTCGGGCACCGGCGCGTGGGCGCGCCGGGTCAGGAGGGCGGCCACGGCCTCGCGGCTGTCCAGCATCTCGGCGGGCAGTTCGGAGTTGGCGAGGCCGGTGAGGGCACGCAGTTCCTCGGCGACGAGTTTGACGAGGTCGGTGTGGGTGAGAGCGTGCCAGCCGTCCTCCGTGCGCACCTCGGGATGGGTGGGGCGGCGGGTGCCGCGCACCCGCAGGAGGCGGCCGCTGCCCCTGAGGCGGTGCACCACGGTCACGCCCGACGACCCGGCCGGCTCTCCGTCCGGCCCTTCCTCCGGTCCTCCCCCCGGCTCCCCCTCCACCGCACCCGCCGGCTCCCCCGCCTCCCGCAGAAGGCAGTTGAGCAGGGGTGCGGCGGCGTGGGCGTCGGCGACGGCGCCGATGCTGTCGCGGGGCGGGGTGGCGTCCACGGGGTCCATTCGTTCCTTACGGTGCACTCGTGATCAGTATGTCTGCCCCTCACGCCTCGTCGCGAAGCGGCCATGAGGCGTCCGCCCGCGATGCCGTCATGCGTCGCGGAGGAGAGGGACGGGCAGTGGTCGTACGCCGACGTTCGAACCGACATCCCTGTCGCTACCCGTACCCGCCCGGCACCGCGCCCGCACTCGCCGCACCCGCACCCGCACCCGAGGAGCCCCTCCGTGGCCCGTCCCTCCGTGACCGACGCCGAAGCCGACGCCGAGGCCTCGCTCGGCGCCGAGTTGGGCACCGTACGCCCTGATCTGACGCTGCCGTACACGACCGCGCTGCCCGGCGCCCGGGCGGCCGTGCTGACCCGGCTGTGGCGCGGCCTCGTCCACGAACCGCTGCCCTGGGTGATGCGGCGGGAGACGGCCGGAGGGGACGGGGTCACGCTCCACCTCGCCGACGGCCGCCGGCTGCACGGCCCGGCCGTGGACCCGTACGGCACCGCGGCCCAGGTCGAACAGGTGTGGTTCGACGAGCGGCCGTACGACCGTCCGGCGCGGCTGATGAGCGCGCTCGCCGTTCCGCACAGTGCCGCCTTCGCCGCTGAACTCGACCACAGCGTGGCCTCGTTGGCCCTGTCGCGCGCCAACCGGGGTGCGCCGCCCGCCCCCTTGGCGAACTCGGCCCCGAGGGCGGGCTGGGAGTGGGAGCAGGCGATCGTCGACGGTCACCCCTTCCACCCCAACTGCCGTTCCCGGCCCGGTTTCTCGGCGGGCGACCAGCTTGCCTACGGGCCCGAGCACCGGCAGGTGGTACGGCTGGGGCTGGCGCCCGTCGACGACGCGCTGGTCGTCGGGGAGTGGCCGGACGCGCTGCGGGACGGCGGACGGGTGCTGGTCCCGGTGCATCCGTGGCAGGCGGCCCATGTCCTCAAGTGCCCCTTGGGGGAGGTGATCGAGGCCCATCCGCTGATGTCGCTGCGCACCCTCGCCCTCGCGGACGGCGGTCCGCACGTCAAGACCGCGCTCAGCGCCCGGCTGACCTCCTCCGTGCGGGACATCTCGGTCTACTCGATCGAGACCTCGGCGATCGTGTCGGACTTCATGGCCGAGGTCGCGGCCCGCACCGAAGGACTGCTGCACGTCACGCGCACGCTCGGCGCGGTCACCGCCGGTTCGCCGGATCTCGCGGCGGTGCTGCGCGAGTCACCGGACACGTACGCGGACACGGCGGCCGGTGAACGGATCCTGCCGGTGGCCGCCCTGGCGACGACCGAGCTGCCGCGGTCGCCGTCCTGGCTGGCGGACTTCACCCGTCTCGCGCTCACGGTCTCCCTCCGGCTGCTCGACGTGGGCGTGGCCCTGGAGGCGCACGGCCAGAACCTCCTGGTGGTCCTGTCCCCGTCGGGTGCCCCCCGCCGTCTCGTCTACCGCGACCTCGCGGACATCCGGGTCAGCCCGGCACGCCTCGCCCGGCACGGCATCGCGGCGCCCGCGATGACCGGCCGCATCGTCACGGACGACGAGAGGACCCTGCGCCGCAAGCTGTTCGGCGCCCTGATCACGGGCACGCTCGGCGCGACGGCCGGTTCGACGCCCGTCCTGCGCGAGGCGCTCGCAGCCGCCGTACGGGAGCTGCCGCGCACCGCGGATCTGGGCACGTTGCTGCAGGGCCCGGTACCGACGAAGGCGTTGACTCTGATGCGACTTTCGCCGGAGCGGCCCGGCGACATCTGGGCGGAGGTGCCGAGTCCGCTGCGGTGAACGGCCCGTCAACAGCGGGTCTCGTTTTGAAGCACGGCCCTCCGGATCAATAGGATCCGCCGATGATCACAAGACAACGGCTGGCAGCAGGGGTGTTCGCCCTGCTCGCCGCCCTGACGGCCGGGATCGCGGTCCCGACCACGGCCGTCGCCGACGAGACCACGGCCACCGCGCCCAAGGTCAACCTCCTGCTGGACGTCAGCGGTTCGATGCGGGCCCAGGACATCGACGGCGAGTCCCGCATGGCCGCGGCGAAGCAGGCGTTCAACGAGGTGCTGGACGCCACGCCCGAGGAGGTCCAGCTCGGCATCCGCACGCTGGGCGCCGACTACCCGGGCGACGACCGGAAGACGGGCTGCAAGGACACCGCGCAGCTCTACCCGGTGGGACCGCTGGACCGCACGGAGGCGAAGACGGCGGTGGCGACGCTCACGCCGACCGGCTGGACCCCGATCGGCCCCGCGCTGCTGAAGGCGGCCGACGACCTGGAGGGCGGCGAGGGCACCAAGCGGATCGTGCTGATCAGCGACGGCGAGGACACCTGTGCCCCGCTCGACCCGTGCGAGGTGGCCCGTGAGATCGCGGCGAAGGGCATCGGCCTGACCATCGACACGCTCGGCCTGGTCCCGAACGCCAAGCTGCGCGTCCAGCTCAGCTGCATCGCCGAGGCGACCGGCGGCACGTACACCTCGATCGAGCACCGTGACGAACTCACCGACCGGGTCAACCAGTTGGTCGACCGGGCCGCCGACCCCGTGGTCGTGCCGAAGGCCGTGGAGGGCGCCGAGCGTTGCGCGCAGGCGCCCACGCTGGCGTCCGGCCTCTACACGGACCGCCAGGAGTTCGGGCAGCAGCGCTGGTACCGCGTCGACCTGAAGCCGGGCCAGGAGCTGCGGGCCTCGGTGAGCGTCGCGGCGGACCGTGACGTCAACCCCGACTACGGGGTGCTGCTGCGCGCCGTGACCACGAAGAACCGTGAGATCGTACGCGGCGAGGCGGCCGGCACCGGCCGCACCGACGTCATCTCCACCGGTCTGCGCCATCCGAAGCCGGAGGCCGAGAACGCGGAGGACTCGGCGGACGAGGACGTCGCCGAGACCGTGTGCCTCCAGGTGACCCACTCCTACTCGCCGGCGAGCGGTGTCAAGACCACGCCCGGTCTGCCGCTGGAGATCACCGTCGATGTCGTGGACGGGCCCGACCAGGCCGCCGACGTGGCCTCCTTCGGCCTCGGCCGCGGCTGGTGGCTGCTCGGTGTGCTGGTGCTCGTCGGGTTCGTCGCGGGTGTGCTGTGGGGCTGGCTGTCACGCTGGCGGGTCGCGGTCTGGAGGACCAACTGATGCGGATCACACGTGTGTTGAGCGCGGCCCTGATGGTGCTGGGCCTGGCCGTCTCCCCGGCGGTAGCGGACTCCACGCCCTCGGCGAGCCCCTCGGACGGCGGTGACGCGCCCACCGAGGCGGGCACGTCCTTCCGTACGGCCGCGGAGTTCGAGCAGGGGCAGACCGCGACGGCCGACGCCTCGACCGGTGACTACCTGTACTGGTCGTTCCCGGCCGACGCGGGGCAACGGCCCACCGTGCGGGCGACCGTCGAGCTGCCCGAGGGGGCCGAGTCCTCCTCGACCTGGCAGATCGACGTGTACGACGGGCTGCGGCGCCGCCAGGCCTGCCAGTACGGCGCGCAGACCCGGACCGCCGGGGCGGGGGCGGGCTCCGTCGAGCTGTCCTGCACCCTGCGTACCGTTCGCGCGTGGTCGGAGGAGTGGGCCGACGACCCGCTGCCGGGCACGTACTACCTCCGGCTCACCACGACCCGGCTGGCCACGGCCGACCTGGGGCTGCCGGTCGGCGCCGAGGTCGAGGTCGACTCCCAGGACATCGGCGGGTCGGCGGCGGTCGACGGTTCGCTGGCCCAGCCACTGGTTCCGGGGATAGCGGTGACGTCCCGGCAGGAGGACGACGAGGACTCCTCGGCCGAGGCGGTCCTCTCCTCCCTCGAACCCGACGACGGGTGGGCCTCCGGCTGGTGGAGCGACCGCTGGGTGTGGACCGCGCTGGGGGCGGTGCTGGCCGCGCTGGCGGGGATCGGCGGGTACACGCTGACGCGGGGCACGGGACGGCCGACCCGGGTCCCGCCACCGGGAGCCTGACGGCACGTCGAAGGCCCGCCGAACCGTGCCGGTCCGGCGGGCCATTCGCCGGGCTGGGCCAGGAGGGGCCTCCGGGCACGCGCCGGCGGCGCCGGAGTGCGCGGGAGCCCTGCGGTCACTCCTCCGGCGTGTGGACGCCGAGGTCGTCGACGAGGCTTCCGCCGTCCGCGTCGAGGATTCCGCACAGGCGGTTGACCGGTGTGTACGAGGGCCTGGCGTCGGAGTCGACGCCGTCCTCGTCCTCGAAGTCGAAGAGGCGGTCGAACGGCAGGATGACGAACGGCGCCACGACCGGGTCGACCGTGACGGAGTCGGGGTGGTACTGCCACTGGGTGCCGCAGGTGCGGTTGTGGACCTCTCCCACGTACCAGGCGGCCGTCTGGAGGAAGTCGCTGCCGCGTGCCTCCCATGCCTGGTCGCTGCCCGCGTAGCGGGAGCGAACGAGTACCTCCAGGCGGTCGAGGGAGGTGGGGGTGAAGTCCCAGTCCCCTTCGTGCTGCCGGGCCCAAGCGGGGAACTCCTGCCGCCGGTCCCGGAGCCAGGTGTCCAGGACGGGATTGCTGGAGCGGATCCGGTCCAGTTCGGCCAGTTCCCGGTACTCCTCCTCGGTGATCTCCATACCGCCCGACCCTACCCGGCGACTGTGCGGATACCGCGAAGACGGGGCGTGGCAACCCCAAGCCGGTTGCATTCACAAAGAGTTGCGGTACAGACTGCCCGTCATTGGCGGTGTCATGTCACGGGGGCTCACACCGCCCTCACACGTCCCCCAAGCCCCCACAGGTAAGGGACAGAAGAGTTGAAATCCATACGTCAACGCGTGAGAGCGCGACTGGCCGCCGCTGTGGCGGTCGCCGCCGCGGCGACCCTCGCGCTCACCGGCCTGCCGAGCCTCACCTCCAACGCGGATGCCGCGCCGGGCAAGAAGCCGCCGAACCCGGGCATGCCGTGCCGGGACTACTTCGACCTGGCGGAGGACCTCCAGGCCGTCGTGGAGCTGCCCGAGGGGGACGCCTCGCGGGCCAAGTCGCAGTGGGACACGTACGAGTACGTGAACCCGGGCAAGCAGTACGACGGTCTCGGCGCACCGTCCGAGGACGACATCAAGCGGCTGCAGAAGGAGGCGAAGGTACCGCCGAAGTCCCGGCCTGTCGACCGGATCTGGTGGAGGTGGATCAAGGCCAGGGAGAAGAACCCGAACGCCTTCGGCGACTGGACCCACTGGCGCGACAACATCCAGATCAGGAACACCGGAAACGACCCGCGCGGCAAGGCGTTCGAGAAGAAGATCATCAGGGACCACGGGCTCGTCGGCGACGACTGGATCTGCCAGAAGGAGTTCGACTTCGTCGACCCCGACACCGGCGAGACCCACCGGCGCCAGTTGGACGCCTGGAACAAGCGCACCGGAAAGAGCCTGGAGATCAAGTCCAACGGGACCCCGGACACCAGGCAGAAGCCTGGCGACATCGCCTGGTCCAAGCAGAAGAACAGCCCGGTCACATCCCTGAAGTACGTCTTCGCCGAGCCGCAGGACAAAGCGGCCAGGGACCACCTGAACGAGCTGAAGAAGAACGCCCCGGGCAAGGTCACCGAGTACAACTACCGTTCTCGGAAGGTCGAGTTGGCCCCGGGCGGCGGTGTGCGGGACAAGACCACCACCTTGCAGCCCCCGGGTTCCAAGGGTGTCACGGGGGGCGGTGCGCAGGATCTGATCCGTGAGTCGCGCCCGAACCCGAAGGCCATGAAGGAGTTCCTGGACCGCAAGAACGCGGCCGACCCTCACCGGCTCCAGCCCAAGGGCCCCGGCGGGGTGGACTTCTCCACGCTGGAGCTGCGGTACATCGGCAAGCCGGTCAAGGGCAAGGGGGTCGACTACAGCTTCTCCGCGAAGGAGGTTCCGGAGGACACCGCCGGCTGGGGAGGCAAGGAGAAGTCGCAGCTCATCAATGACGCGTTCTTCACCTGGCTCGCCCTGACCCCGGAGAAGTTCTGGGTCAATCTCAACCCGGACCAGCCCGACAAGATCATGGACAGCGCGTTCGGGAAGACCGACGCCGGACGGGTCCTGCTGGAAGCGGATCTGGAACTGAAGAAGGACTTCGCCGATGCGATGAACCCGACCAAGCGCCCGGAGGCCGACCAGTACTGGAAGTCGCTGCCCCGCGACGCCGACGGTGTCCCCTGCTGGTTCCAGGTCCGCAACTGGATCGAGCCGGACACCGCGGTGGTCCGCGAGGAGAACGGCGGCATCCACATCCTGGACACACCGCTGAAGGTCCAGGCCCAGTACCTGAAGATCGACAACATGCCGGGCGACCCGTACTTGTGCGAGTTCGACGAGGCCGAGAAGAAGGCCACCGAGGACCGTATGAACCGGCTGATCATGCCCGAGGTCGAGAGGCGGGTGAACACCGACCCGCGCTACGCCGACCTGCGCCGCGTCTACACGGCCCGGGTGGCGGCGGAGTTCATCCGTCAGCAGGACGCCGCGTCACCCACCGACTACCACAAGGTCATCAACAGCGACGACGTGTCCGCGTGGCCGCTGCGCGGTGAGCACAAGGACTGGACGCGCGAGAGCGTCTACCAGGCGTATCTGAAGTCGCTGCGTGAGGGCGAGCAGCAGTGGGAGCACGACGCCGGCGGCGGTCCGTACACCATGAGTGTGGGCGGGGTGGACTTCTCCAAGCAGCCCAAGCGGAACATGAACAAGCTCAGTTTCGACACCGAGCACCGCTATCTGCCGCGTGAGACGAAAGCGTCGGTGCGCACGCTGGCGGACAACACCAAGGACGGTGACGCGAACCTGCTGCTCCTGGGCGGCAACACCGTCGCCTCCGATGTCTCCGGCGGCGACGACACTCCCGGCCCGGGACCGGATCCGACTCCGAAGCCGACGCCCACCGATGCGGACGATCCGACGGACAAGCCGTCCGACCCGGCGACGCCCCCGGCCGGCGGCGGCAACGGCGGCAAGGACGAACAGGACCCGACGGGCGACCTCGCCGACACCGGTACGGGCGCCCCGATGGGCCTGATCGGCGGACTCGCCGCGGCCCTGGCCGCCGTCGGTGGCGCACTGGTGTGGTGGAAGCGCCGCCGCACCGCCGACCAGGAGTAGACAGGACGTCAGGAGCGGCGCGAGGGTTCCCGCAACGGCTTTGGCCCCACCCGTCCAGCCACGGCTGGACGGGTGGGGCCAAAGCCGTCCAGCCGTTAACCGTCAGCCACGGAGCACACCGGCCGAGGGCGCCGTCCGCGCCCACCTCGACTCCCCCTGGCTCACCCCTCCCGCAACTCCTTCGCCAAGGCCCCGTCGCCCTCCATCTCGACCCGCCCCTGCCGTACGGCGTCCCGCAGGCTCAACTCCCCGCGGGCGAGCGCCCCGCAGGTCGCCACGTCGATCGACAGCCGGACGTCCGGCGACTCGGGCGCGGCCCCATCGCCGTAGACCTGCCCTTCCTCGGCTCCGACCCACACATGGAACAGCCCCTCCTCCAGCCCCACTTCCACGAGCCCGGCGGCACACCCGTCGAGCCCGCGCAGCAGCGGCAGGGCGAACCAGTGCGCACGTACGGCGTCTGTGGCCCGGCGCTCACCCAGCGCGGCCGCACCCCACTCCCCGAGCTCCTGCAGAACGGGCAGCAACTCGCGCCCCCGCCTGGTGAGTTCGTACACATACGCGGCACCCGGTGGGGGGAGCCGGCGCCGTGTCGTCAGTCCGTCCCGTTCCATGTCCTTCAGCCGGGAGGCGAGGACGTCGGTGCTGACTCCCGGGAGGTCCGCGTGGAGGTCGGTGTAGCGACGCGGCCCGGCCAGCAGTTCGCGCACGATCAGCAGGGTCCAACGGTCACCCACGACATCGAGGGCGCGGGCGGCGGAACAGTACTGGTCGTAGCTTCGGCGAGGTGGCATGCGACGCAGTCTAGACATGTCGTTGGACTTTCCAAGCTGGAACTTGGTAAAACCAAGCAACACACGAACCGGAGGGGCGAGCGCGCATGGAGTTCCGGCAGTCGAACAAACTCAGCGAGGTCTGCTACGAGATCCGCGGGCCGGTGATCGAGCACGCCGACGCACTGGAGAAGGCCGGGCACAGCGTGCTGCGCCTGAACACCGGCAACCCCGCGCTGTTCGGTTTCGAGGCACCGGAAGAGATCCTCCAGGACATGATCCGGATGCTGCCCCAGGCTCACGGCTACACCGACTCGCGCGGCGTCCTCTCCGCCCGCCGGGCCGTGGCGGGGCGCTACCAGACCCTGGGCCTGGAGGTGGGCGTCGACGACGTCTTCCTCGGCAACGGCATCTCCGAGCTGATCTCGATGGCCGTACAGGCGCTGGTCGAGGACGGCGACGAGATCCTGATTCCCGCCCCGGACTTCCCGCTGTGGACGGCCGTGACCACTCTCGCCGGAGGCAAGGCGGTCCACTACCTCTGCGACGAACAGGCCGACTGGTACCCCGACCTGGAGGACATGGCGTCGAAGATCACGGACCGTACCAAGGCCGTGGTCATCATCAACCCGAACAACCCCACTGGCGCGGTCTACCCCAAGGAGATCATCGAGGGCATCCTCGACCTCGCCCGCCGCCACGGCCTGATGGTCTTCGCCGACGAGATCTACGACCAGATCCTGTACGACGACGCCGTGCACCACTCGGTCGCGGCGCTCGCCCCCGACCTGGTCGTGCTGACCTTCTGCGGGTTGTCGAAGACGTACCGGGTGGCGGGCTTCCGCTCGGGCTGGCTGGTGGTGACCGGCCCGAAGCAGCACGCGAAGAGCTACCTGGAGGGCCTGACCATGCTGGCCTCCATGCGCCTGTGCGCCAACGCGCCCGCCCAGTACGCCATCCAGGCCGCGCTCGGCGGCCGGCAGTCCATCCACGACTTGACGGCCCCGGGCGGCCGGCTGTACGAACAGCGCACGGTGGCCTGGGAGAAGCTCAACGAGATCCCCGGTGTGTCCTGCGTGAAGCCGAAGGGCTCGCTGTACGCCTTCCCCCGCCTCGACCCCAAGGTGCACAAGATCCACGACGACGAGAAGTTCGTCCTCGACCTTCTCCTGCGCGAGAAGATCCAGGTCGTCCAGGGCACCGGCTTCAACTGGCCCACCCCCGACCACTTCCGCATCCTCACCCTCCCCCACGCCGAGGACCTGGACGCGGCGATCAGCCGGATCGGCCGGTTCCTGAGCGGGTACCGGCAGTAGGGGCCGAGGGCGGGGCGGTCTGGTCACACGCGTTGCCGACCGTCTTGTCGTCCCCCAGCCCCTGGTAGTAGGCCTCGCAGGTGGGCCGTTCACCGGGCGCGGCAGTCCTGGAGACCTTGAAGACAGCCACGGTGTGCCCCTCCGGTTTCTCGCGGCGCTCCCAGCTCAGGTCGATCTGCCCTCCGGCGCCCCGCCCCTCCGTCTTCAGCAGCTCCCCGTTGATGAACTCCGGCCGGAAGCCGGCCTTGGCCCCCGCCTTGTACAGGACGGTCGTGGCGTCGTACGCGAGGGCGATCGTCCCGTCCTCGAAGATCGGGTCGGTCACTTTCGGAAGCTTCCTGACCTCCAGTACCTCCGCCAGGTGGTCAGGCAGGGGCGAGGAGCCGAAGGTGTGGGCCGGCGCCGCCAGCGACGCGTAGTAGAGCGTCACGCCCTCGGGCATGTGCTCCCGGCCCTCCATGGCGATCGACTTGGTCACGTCGTCACCGGTGAGCAGTGCCAGCGGGCCGACGTCGCAGTTCGCGTTGTTCACCGCGTCGACCAGTCTGCCCAGATTCTCCGCCCGGTCGGTGAAGTACAGCGCCCTGACGTTCTTCCACTCGCACAGCTTCTCCCTCACCTCGTCCCACTCGCTGTAGCGCACCACACGGGGCGTCAGTTCCGCGGTCTCACCGAGTGCCTCCTTGGCGGCCCAGGCCTGCTGTCGGCTGTAGATGTCCTGTTCCGTACGGGACGGCGTGAGAATCACGGCCTCCCCCTTCTCCACATCCACCCGGCCTGCCTCGATCGCCTCCCGGAAGGCGCGGGCCTGTTCCTGGTTGGTGGCCGCGAGACTGACGAAGTTCTTCTCCTCCCGCGCCAGGCGGTCGTCTGAATTCTGGGGGCCACGACGTTCAGGCCCTCCTCGGCGAGACGCCGCACCGAGGAGTGCGTGTCCTCGTTGTCACGGCTGAAGCCCACCACCCCAAGCACCTGGCGCGGATGCTCACGCGCGTGCTCGATGATGTGGTCGACCGCCTTCGCCTGCTCCCCCATGAGGTGACCGCCGTTGGCCACCTCCACGACGACCTTGGGTTCTGTGCCGTCCTCGCTGGCGTTGAGGTACTTCTGCCTGGCGTGGACACCGGCCAACTCCCGGAGTCCGTTGAGCGCGGTCTTCGGGTCCTTCTTATGCGTCAGCTCACCCGCGTAGTACAGGATCACGTGCCGCTCGTCCCGTACCGCGTCGTTCTCGTTCTTGATGCTTCTCATCAGGCGCGCCACGTCGAACTGGGCGGCTCCCGCGCCCGTGCCGGGACGCCCGTACTTCCTGCCGTTCAGCCGCACACCACCGTTCGGATCGAACAGCACGGTGCCGTCCGAGATGCCGATGCACTGGCTCCCGACCTTTTCGGTGTCCTGGTCGAACAGGTGCAAGGACTCGGGATGGCAGCTCCTCGGCTGTGCGGCGGCGACCACGCCCCCGGCCGTCAGCACGCTCACGGCGACGCTCCCCGCCAGCAGGCGCGGAGCTCCACGCACCCAGTTCGGCGGACCGAGCGGAGACGCGTCGTGCGCCTCCGTGCCGCTCGGGGTGAGCAGGGTGTCGGGCAGGCGGATGGGCAGCACCCACGGCAGACTCGCGGCGGCGCTGGGCGACTGGCCGACTCTCAGGTGGTCGTGGACCCACGCCCGGTACAGCGCGGAGGGATCCGGTGTACCGGCCGGGTCGGTGAGCGGCGACGCCACCGCCGTACGGATGTGCAGGTCGGCCTCGTCCTGACGGGTGAGGCCGGCGACGACGAACAGCGGGTCGAGCCCGCTGCGACGGCTGCGTACGTCGCTGATGACCCTGAGGAGGACGACCCCGCCGTTCTCACGGGTGGCCCTGGGGATGAACACCATCGGTGGCAGCACATGCCGGCGCATGCGCAGCACCGGTCGGGGCCGGAAGTTGTGGCGCAGGTCGTCCAGGAAGGCCAGGGTGCGCAGTTCGAGATAGAACTGGCGAGCCCGCTCCCGTTCCGGCCCCTCGGGCCCGCCGACGGCCAGTTGGTAGACGTGGGCGACCTCGTTCACGCGGTTCGCCCGGGTGGCCCGGGACCGGCGCGGGCGCCAGATCGACCAGACCGGCGCGAAGTCGCCGACGACGGCCAGGAACGTCGTGGTCACCAGCCAGCGGCCGGCCGGTCCGTGCCAGGGCAGCAGCCCCTCGTGTTGCCGCGACCAGGCTCCGCCCACGACCGCCAGCACCACGGTGACCAGCACGAAAGGCATGAGTTCCGGGCTTTCGGCCGCCAGCGCACCGAGCGCCGCGACGACGGCGGCCCCGGCGAGGTGGAGCGGGCTCATCGCCGTCCGCAGCGCCTGCCGCGCCCAGCCGCCCGTGTCAGCGCCCACCTGCCGTGGCCGCCAGCGCATCCGCTCCAGCCGGACCAGGACGCTGTCCTCGTCGTCGGCCGCCACCGCCTGCTCGACGGCCTCCAGCAGCGCCGAGCGGGGGAAGCCGTAGGTGGCGGCATGCGGTCGGCGTGTGCTGTCCCACGGCTTTCCGGCCAGGTCACGCAGGACGGCCAGCCCTCGCTGGAAGTCGTCCCCGTCCTGGTCCGTCCTGACCACCCGGCACCGCAGCCCTCGCCGCAGGTGCATCGCGCGGAGGAACTCCACGCCCTTGCGTACGGCCGCGTCCGCCTCCGACGCGTCCTGGTCCGTCACCGCGCGGAGGGCCAGCAGGGGCATGGGTGTCCGTAACGGGTGATAGGTGGTGATCAGCTCCGTGCACAGTCTCATCACCCGGTCCGTGGCGCTGTTCGGCGCGTAGTCCGTCTCGCCCGTGCGCTGTCCCCACGCCGCCACATGGCCTCCCGAGGTCCACTCGTGTTCCCGGTGGTCGTTCGTTCTCGAAGGTAGGACGCTCCGGCAACGACGCCCCCGGGACCCCGGCGGCTTCACCCGCACGAGTGCTCAGGCGAGGGTGACCTCGCACCACACCGTCCTGGTGTACGGGTCTCCCCATGTCGTTCCCCAGTGCCCGGCCGGCGCCTCGCCGATGAGCAGGCCCCGCCCGGACTCCGCGTCGGGCGCCGGTGAGGGAAGGGAGCCGGGTCCGGCCGGGCGGCGGTCGGGGCGCGCGTCCGTCACCTCGATGCGGAGCGTGGCGTCCGGGCCGAAGAGCGTCAGCCGGAGGCGGAAGTCCCGGCCCCTCTCCCGGCCGTGGAGCGCGGCGTTCGCGGGAGTTCGGCGGCGAGCAGCGCGGCGGTGTCGTTCGCCTCCGAGTCGTGCGGCCACCCCCACATGTCTCGAGGTCGCGAACGCCCCGGGCACCGTCCACGTACGGGACTCGAAGAACAGGCGTGGCCCTCGTCTCGCATTCGGTCCGGACCAGTGGTCGGCCTTCGTCGCCCATGCCGCCGCCGGTCACTGACCCGCCGACCACCCCCGCCCCACACCCCGTCGAGCACGGGGCGCGAGACGTCGGCGTACCCGGGGTCGGGGCGTCGGCGTACCCCGGAGGTGGGTAGCCCTTCCTCATGACGGATCGCCCGCTGCTCCTCCTCGACGTCGACGGCCCCCTGAACCCGTTCGGCGCCCGCCTGTGGCGTCCTCGCGGCTATGTGACCCACCGGGTGCGCCCGGCCTACTGGTCGTCCCGGCAGAAACCGGGCTCCCGGCGGCTCCGCCGGGGCCTGCGGATCCGGCTCAATCCGGTGCACGGCGAGCGACTGCTCGCGCTGCCCTACGAGTTGGCGTGGGCGACGACCTGGATGCACGAGGCCAACGAGATGATCGGCCCGGTGATCGGGCTGCCCCGCGACCTGCCGGTCATCGAGTTCGCCGGCCTCTTCGCCGAGGACCCGGACGGGCTGTACTGGAAGACCCGGCAGGTTCTCCGGTGGGCGGCGGGACGGCCGTTCGTCTGGGTCGACGACATGATCACCGACCTCGATGTCCGGCATGTGGCCGAGCACCACGACACCGCCGCGCTGCTGCTGCGGATCGATCCGCGCCGGGGGCTGCGGGAGGCGGAGTTCACGGAGTTGGAGCGGTGGGCCCGTGCCCTGTGAGGCGCGGAACGCCGTCGGGCGCCACGGACTCGTAGCCTGGGGGCATGGGTGATCTTCTTCTTGTGCGGCACGGTGAGACCGAGTGGTCGGTGTCCGGGCAGCACACCAGCTGGACCGACATCTCACTGACGGACCACGGCCGCGAGCAGGCACGCGGCCTCGCCCCGCTGCTCGGCTCGCACCGCGTCGGAACCGTGTTCGTGAGCCCGCTCAAGCGCGCTCGGGAGACCGCCGACCTGGCCGGACTCAGTGGAGCGCGCATCGACGCCGACCTCGTCGAATGGGACTACGGCGGGTACGAGGGCGTCACCACCGTCGAGATCCACCGCACGCGCCCGGACTGGTTCCTGTTCACGGACGGCGTGGCGCCGGGGCCGCCGGAGCACCCCGGGGAGAGCCCGGAAGAGGTCGGTGCCCGTGCCGACCGCATACTGGCCAAGGCCCACGCGGCGCTGGCGAACACGGAGGGCAGCGTGGTGCTCGTGGCCCACGGTCACTTCCTGCGCGTGCTCACCGCCCGCTATCTCGGGCTGCCCGCCTCCGGCGGCGCGCTGTTCCAGCTGGCCACGGGCACGGTCTGCCGGCTCGGCACGGAGCACGGGCGTCCGGTCCTCGCGGGATGGAATGTCAGACCCCCCTCGTAGTCTTCGTGTCCGTAGGCGTGACCCATGGCCGGTTCGGGTGAGGGAGGGTGCCGTGACACGACCGCCGACCGCCGCCCAGCGGCGCATCATCGACGCCGCCGAGCCCGTGACCGGGCGGCTGACGGGTACGGAGCACCAGCTCGCGGCCCTGGTGAAGCGGGGCCTGGCCTTCCGGCATCCGCGCCCGCCGCACGACCACTTCCTCACACCGGCCGGGCATCGCATACGGGAGACGGCGCCGGCACCGCTCCCGGAGACGGCCCCCCGGGAGCAAGCCCGGACGGACACCCCTCCCGCCGGTACCGGCGTCTTCGCCGCGCGGGTCGGCGGCGAGGAGGCCGCCGCCACCGGACCGGCTCGGGCCCGTGAGGTCCACAGCGCCTGGCAGGGGCTTCTGGAGCTGCGCCGGATGACCAACACCGGCGGCGCCACGGACCGCCCCTGCGGCTGGGAGCGCACGCATCTGGTGCAGGCCGCCGCACTGGCACTGGAGGCCGCGGGCCACCGGCCCGCCGGAGCGGACCCGGCGGGCGGGGGTTACCGCGTGCGGGCCACGCCCCAGCCCGAGGCCGTCGCCGTACGGGAGCCCGACGCGGAGGCGCTGCGGGCCTGCGGGGCGACGCTGGAAGAGGCGGGCTGGCACGCGGGCGAGCACACGGATCCACGGACGCGCGAGCGCTATCTGCTGGCTTCGCCGAGGCGCGTCTAGCGGATCGCCCATCGGGTCGGGTCGGGCAGGTCCCGTCGGGTCGGGTCGGGTCTGAGCAAGCGCTCAGTAAGCTGGTGAGCGTTCCGTTCGCCTCAGATAGGGGGAGTCATGGCCGAGCCCTTTTCCGTTCCGGTGACCGTGCGCGGGTACGAGACCGATGTGCAGGGGCACCTGAACCAGAGCGTGTACCTCCAGTACGGCGAACACGCGCGGTGGTCGCTGCTGCAGGCCGCCGGGATACGTCAGGCCGACCTGCTGGCGAAGGGAGTCGGCCCCGTGGCGCTGGAGACGACGGTCCGTTACCGGCGCGAGCTGCTGGCCGGTGACGAGGTCGAGGTGACGTGCGCGTTCGTGTGGGGCGAGGGAAGGACGTTCCGCGTCGAGCAGACCGTACGCAGGACGGACGGCACGGTGGCCGCCGAGATCACCGGTGTCGGCGGGCTGATGGACCTGAGGATCCGCAAGCTGGTGGCCGACCCCCGGGAGTACTTCCGGGCCCTGGCGACGGACCCCACCCTGTTCGGGCTGTAGGCACGCCGACGGACCACGCGCCGCCCGGGGCTCGGCAGGGCTACGGGTCCTGGCGTCGCCGACCGGGCTCGACGCGGGGACGGGTCCCGGCGTCGTGGAGCGAGGGCTCGCGCTCACGGCCCACGACACCGGGGACTCACGACCGGTGGCCGCTCAGCCCAGCGGGTTCAGCAGCTCCGGATCGTTCTCGAAGGCGAAGAGCAGCAGGTCCGCCATGGTGAACCTGCCCTTCCGGTGGGAGGGGAGGCTCGGGCGCCAGCCCGGGTGCTTCACGATCGACCTCCGGCTGCCCTCCATCGCCCGGTGGAAGACCTCCGCGACGAGGGTGCCCCCGACCCCGGTGAGGCTGCCGGGGCGCGCTTCGTTCACCTCGGCCTCGCGCAGCACGTAGAACCACAGCGGGGTGTGCTCCACGAGCTGGGTGCGCTCGGCGTCGGTGAAGCCGTCCAGCACGGCTCCGCCGCTGCCGCGCAGGATCTGGTCCTCCGTCAGGGGCTTGAACCCCATCTGGGCGGCCAGTTGCGGCCCGGTGGCCAGCTCGACCATCGAGGCCCGCACCAGGTTGCGGAACGCGAGGTTGCGCTGGATCGGCGGCGGGGCAGGGCGGCCCCGGCCGTCGAAGGTGCCGGTGGGCAGCGTGGACAGGGGGTCGACGAGCAGAGTGTCCAGCCGCTTGGCCACGTTGAACTCGCGCTCCGGCACGACCAGGTCCTCCCGGCCGATCTCGCCGAAGTCGAACAGCCGGCGGAAGTCGACGATCCAGTTGCTCGGCAGCCGCAGGTTCTCCCCCGAGTCCGGGTCGTCGAGGTCGCTCAGGTCGTCCGGTCCCGGGGTGAGGTTGCCCGCCGTCCCGCTGAAGCGGAACAGCAGTCCGAGCGAGGCGATCGGACCGGGGCCACCCGCACGGAACACGCTGTTCCACTGGTAGGCCCCGCGCACCATGCTGTGCCCGAGGCGGTAGGCCGCCACCGAGAACTCGATGGGCATCGTCGGGAAGTCGCCGGGGCGGACGTACCCGGGGCGCTCGAAGTGCCTGCGTCCCCGGGTGAAGACCCGCTCGACGATGTCCGGGTCGACGATGCGCGGCAGGAAGTCGGTGCGCAGCACCCACTGGTAGTGCTTCACGACGAGGTCCCGGGCCGCCTGGAACAGCCGGTGCTCGGGCACTCCGCGCTCGGCGAGGTGGTCGACGACCCGGTTGTGGAAGCGGATGAAGGCCAGGTGGAGCTGGCCGACCGCGAGGTTCTCGTCGTTGCGCGCGTCCGGGATGAGCGGGGCGCGCTGGTCGGCCCGGGTGCCGCCGGCCGCCTCGCCGGCCCTCGGCAGGTCGAAGCCCTCGCGGTCGATGTTGGACGTCGACTCGGGCGGGAAGTCCACCCCGAGCGTCGTGCCCACTCGCAGACGGCCACCGGGCTCGTAGAAACGGGCGCTGCCCGCATGGCGCGGGCCCATGCCGTAGAGCGAGTCCAGGTCGAGGGCGGGGCTGCGCCCCTGCACCAGGTCCTCGACCGGGACCGGTTCGCCCAGGCCCACCTGGGTGCGGTCCAGGGTCAGGTCGTGGTCGACGAACTGACCGAGATATGTGAACCCCGCCGGGACCGACGCGCCGGGCTCCCCCGAGTCCGGGTCGGCGCCGCCGGTGCCCGTGGTCATGGCCACGGCCAGCTTGCCGAGCAGTTCCTCGTCGAGCTGGACCCCCTTCTCGCCGAACCGGGAGAAGCGGAAGGCCATCTGCTGCTCGGTCGCGCTCGGCACGCGCGCGACCGCCGCCCCCTTCTCGAACTCCAGGATCCGACCCTCGTTGACGACGTAGTAGGTCTCGCGATGGTGTCGGTGCACCATGTGTGTCCCCGTTCTGTCCCCCGGCTCCGCGAACGGTCACAACCGGACTTACCGGTTCTCCCCGTCGGTACCGGCCCCCACCGGACGCGAAGCGATCATTCGGATAAATCCCTGTTTCCCGACAACGCGTCGGCCGCGAGGAGCGGTTCCCGAACCGGGAAATCTACTCATATTGGCGTAGGAAGCAGCCGTTCACGTCGGGTTCTCCCCCGTGTGGCCGCGTGTCCGCGCACAAGTGGGGTGTCGGCGGGTATTCCTCCCACGGCGTACCCCCCACCGCACCCCCGGAGACACCATGCCGCTCGCCCGCCGTGCCCTGCTCACCGCGTTCGCCGCCGGTTCCGCCGCCGCCTGCACCACGGCCCGCGCGATCCCCTCGGACGACGCGCCCCGCACCGACAAGGCACAGCGCACGGCCTCGGTGGCGACCAGAAGGCTGCTGCCGGACCACTGGCGGCAGATCACCTTCCTGGAGGGCAGGGAGAAGGACACCTTCCGCGTCTCGGGCAGCACGGGCCGCATCACCGTCGCCGGTGACACCCCGGCCACACAACTCACCGGTCTCAACTGGTACTTGAAACACGTCGCGTACGCCGACATCAACTGGGCGGGCGAGCAGACGGACCTCCTGCCGCGTGAGCTGCCGGGCCTCGACCAGGCGGTGAGCCGCCGGGCGAACGTAGTCCACCGCTTCGCCCTCAACGACACCAACGACGGATACACGGGCGCGTACCTGGACTGGGGGTACTGGGAGCGCGAGCTGGACGTGCTGGCGCTGCACGGCTACAACGAGGTCCTCGTCTACGCGGGCGCGGACGCGCTGTACCACCGGGTGTTCCAGGAGTTCGGGTACGGCGAGGAGGAGCTGCGGGCGTGGGTGCCGGGCCCGGCCCACCAGCCGTGGTGGCTGCTGCAGAACCTGTCCGCCTTCCCCTCCCCCGTCTCCCGGCAAATCCTGGACGCGCGGGCCGTCCTCGGCCGCCGGATCGCCGACCGGGCCCGGGAGCTGGGGATGACACCGGTGTTCCCCGGCTACTTCGGGACGGTCCCGGCGGGCTTCGCGGAGCGGGTCCCGGGGGCACGGACCGTGCCGCAGGGCGAGTGGATGGGCTTCGCGCGCCCCGACTGGCTGGACCCGCGCGGGGCCGAGTTCGCCACGGTCGCTGCCGCCTTCTACCGGGTGCAGGACGAGATGTTCGGTCCGTCGACGCTGTACAAGATGGACCTGCTGCACGAGGGCGGCGACCCGGGTGACGTCCCCGTGGCCGACGCGGCGAAGGGCGTCGAGCGCGCGCTCCAGCGGGCGCATCCGGGGGCCACCTGGGTGATCCTCGGCTGGCAGCACAACCCGCCGCGGGCGATCGTCGACGCCGTCGACAAGGAGCGCATGCTCGTCGTCGACGGCCTCTCCGACCGCTTCCCCACGGTCACCGACCGCGAGGCCGACTGGGGCGACACCCCGTACGCCTTCGGTTCCATCTGGAACTTCGGCGGGCACACCGCGCTCGGCGCCAACACCCCCGACTGGGCCGCGCTGTACGAGAAGTGGCGCACGAAGGACGGCAGCAGGCTCCGGGGGATCGCCCTGATGCCGGAGGCGGCGGACAACAACCCGGCCGCCTTCACCCTGTTCTCGGAACTCGCCTGGCGAGAGGGCGAGTTGGACCTGAAGACCTGGTTCGCCGAGTGGGCGCACGCCCGGTACGGCGCCCTCGATCCGCATGCCGGGGCCGCCTGGGACATCCTGCGCCGCACCGCGTACGGCACCACCCGCGCCGACTCCTGGAGCGAGGGCGCCGACGGCCTGTTCGGTGCCAGGCCGGCCCTGAACGCCGTACGGGCCGGACGCTGGTCCCCGAAGCAACTCCGTTACAGCGCGGCCGAGTTCGAGCCCGCCCTGGACGAACTGCTGCGGGTGCGGCCCGAGTTGCGGGTCTCGGCGGCGTATCGCCGCGACCTCCTCGACGTGGCCCGCCAGGCTCTCGCCAACCGCAGCCGGGTGATGCTGCCGCAGATCAAGGCGGCCTACGACGCGGGGGACACCGCGCTCTTCGCGAGGTCGAGCGCGGACTGGCTGTCGCTCATCGATCTGCTGGACGAGCTGGTGGCCACCGACTCCCGTCATCTGCTGGGCCGTTGGGTCGCTCAGGCCCGCTCCTGGGGCGCGGACGCCGCCGAGCGGGACCAGCTGGCGTACGACAACCTGTCGCTGCTGACCGTGTGGGGGACCCGGAAGGGAGCGGACGCGGGGCTGCGGGACTACGCCAACCGGGAGTGGGCGGGACTGGTCGGTGGGCTGTACCGGTTGCGCTGGTCGACCTACTTCGCGGAGCTGAGGGCCGCGCTGGCCGCGGGCCGGACACCGGCGAAGATCGACTGGTTCGCCCTGGAGGACCGCTGGGCGCGGAACCCGGGGACGCTCGCGACCGAGCCGGCCGGCGACACGTACACGGTCGCGACCCGGGTCCGGGACCGGCTCGCGGCACTCGCCTGACGGACCCCGCCGGCGCGTGCGGCCCACCCGGGACGGCCCGCCCGGGACACCGTTCCGGGGCGCGCACGCGCGTGCGCGCCCCGGAGACGGCTGCCGTGGACCTCACCGAGGTCCACGGCTCTGGTCGAGGGCCGTCCCCCTCGACCAGAGCTCAGCGGGTCAGGCCCCGGCGGCGATCCGCGCCAGCCGCCGTGCCTCCTGCCGCGTCGAGCGGGCGATCGCGTCCTCGTCGACGTGCAGCAGACGGTTGTTCTCCACGATCTGCCGGCCGTTCACGAACGACGCCGTCACCGGGGCAGCCGCGCCCAGGACCAGGGCGGCCACCGGGTCGGCGATCGAGGCGTGCGCGAGCGTGTCGAGCTTCCAGAGGACCAGGTCGGCGAGCTTGCCGGGCTCCAGGGAGCCGATCTCCCGCGCCCGGCCCAGGACCTGGGCGCCGCCGAACGTGCCGAGCCGGAGCGCCTGGCGGGCGGTGAGGGCGGCCTCGCGGTGGGCGCCGAGGCGGTTGATCAGGAGCGCGTTGCGCAGCTCGGTGTGGAGTTCGCCGGACTCGTTGGAGGCCGTGCCGTCGACGCCGAGGCCGACCGGGACGCCGGCCGCCAGCATGTCGGGGACCCGGGCGATCCCCGCCGCCAGCCGGGCGTTGGACGACGGGCAGTGGGCGACACCCGTCTTCGTACGGGCGAAGGCCTCGATGTCGGAGTCGTTCATATGGACGCAGTGGGCCATCCACACGTCCTCGCCGAGCCAGCCCGTGGACTCGAAGTAGTCGGTCGGGCCCATACCGAACAGCTCGTGGCAGAACTTCTCCTCCTCGACCGTCTCCGAGCCGTGGGTGTGCAGCCGCACCCCGAGGCGACGGGCCAACTCGGCGCCCTCACGCAGCAGTTCGGTGGAGACCGAGAACGGCGAGCAGGGCGCGACGGCCACCTGGGTCATCGCACCGAAGGAGGCGTCGTGGTGCTCCTTGACAGTGGCCTCGGTCGCCGCGAGGGCGCCTTCGAGGCTCTCGACGGCGAAGTCCGGGGGCAGGCCGCCGTCCTTCTCGCCGCGGTCCATGGAGCCGCGGGCCAGGGTGAAACGGACGCCCGTCTCGCGGGCGGCGCGGATGATCGCTCCCGACAGGTCGCCCGAGCCCTTCGGGTAGACGTAGTGGTGGTCCATCGCGGTGGTGACGCCGCCGCGGGCCATCATCGCCAGGGAGCCCTGGGCCGCCGCGTGGACCATCTGCTCGTCGATGCGGGCCCAGGTCGGGTAGAGCGCGACGAGCCAGTCGAAGAGGTTGTGGTCGGTGGCGAGGCCCCGGGTGATCCACTGGTAGTAGTGGTGGTGGGTGTTGACCAGGCCGGGGGTCACCAGGTGGCCTGTCGCGTCGATACGGCGTACGACGTCCGGCAGGTCCTCGGGGGCCCGCCCGCTGCCGAGCGACTCGATGCGGTCGCCGGCGATGACGAGATGGCCGGTGGCGTACTCGGTGTCGTCGGCGTCCACGGTCGCGATCGAACAGTTCTCGATCACGATGCGCTGAACTGATGTCATGGTGCGCCCCTCAGAGGTTGGTCAGGTCCGCCGGGATCTTCGCCTCGCACCCGTCCCGCAGGACCGTGGCCTCGATCAGGCCGTAGGGGCGGTCGGCGGCGAAGTACACCTCGTTGTCGTTCTTGAGCCCGAAGGGGGCCAGGTCCACCAGGAAGTGGTGCTTGTTCGGGAGGGAGAAGCGGACCTCGTCGATCTCCTCGCGGTGGTCGATGATCCGTACGCCCATCTGGTAGAGGGTCTGCTGGAGCGAGAGCGAGTACGTCTCGGCGAAGGCCCGGAGCAGGTGCTGCTTCACCTGCTCGTAGGACGCCTCCCAGTCGGGCATCGGCTGCTCGTCGTCGGTCCAGTTGAAGCGCCAGCGGCCGGAGACCTCGGTGGCGAGGATGCGGTCGTGCGCCTCGGGCAGGGTCGTGTACTTGTCCTTGACGTACCCCCAGAACTCGGAGTCCGTCGAGTTCATCACCGTGAGGTCCTTGAGACCGGAGACGACCTCCCACGACGAGCCGTCGTGGGTTATCTGGGTCAGCCGGGTCTCCTGGCCCTGCCGGACGAAGGAGTGCGCGCCCTCGCCGCCGTGCTCGATGCGCTCCCAGGCGTACTGCTCGATACGGATGCGGGCCCGGTGGATGGCCGGCTGGGAGGTCACGAAGTGCCGGGCGAGATGGATGCCGAACTGTTCGGCGGACTCGATGCCGTGCTCCTTGGCGAAGGCGTACACGGTGTTCTTGGTGGTGTCCGTCGGCAGGACGTTCGCGTTCGAGCCCGAGAGGTGGACCTCGTCCATGTCGCCGCTCAGCGAGACCGAGACGTTGAGGTCCTTGATGTGGTGGGTGGCGCCGTCCCGCGTGATGCGTACGACGCGGTTCTCGGCCTTGCCGTACTGGTTGGGTCCAAGGATGGGCATAGCTAGCTCCCTCGATAAACGGAGTAGCCGAACGGGTTGAGCAGCAGCGGTACGTGGTAGTGCTCGCCGGGTGTCACCGTGAAGGTGATGACGACCTCGGGGAAGAACACGGCACCGCTGTCCCGATTCGCGGGGGCGTCCTGCTGCGCATCGGCTTGCTTGTGCACGGTCTGTGCGGCGTTCCGGGCGAGGTACGGCTCGACCTCGAAGTCGAGTCGCACCTGTGTGGTGCCCTCCGGCAGGGCCGGGAGGTCCTTGCAGCGGCCGTCGGCGTCGGTCGCCGAGCCGCCGAGCGCCCGCCAGTCCGCTTCCCGTCCGGAGCGGGCTGCGACGTGGACGGCGACGCCCGCGGCGGGACGGCCGACGGAGGTGTCCAGGATGTGCGTGGACACCGAGGCGGTCGTGCTGGTGCTCATGATCGGGCTTCCTCTTCGACGTCGACGAGCCGGGCCAGGCGGATGCGGTTGATCTTGCCCAGTTCGGTGCGGACGATCTCGCGTTCCCGCTCCGGCGCGTTGCCGATCCGGTCCCGGACCGCGTCGCGCATCTGCTCGCCGGTCCGGCCGGTGGCGCAGATCAGGAAGACATGACCGAACTTCTCCTGGTAGGCCAGGTTCAGTTCGAGCATCTCCGCCCTGAGCTCGTCGGAGGCGCCGGCCATGCCGCGCTGCTCACGGGCCGAGGTCGGGTCGCCCGGCTTCGGACGGCCGATCGGGGGATGCCCGGCCATGGCCTGCGCCAGATCCTCCTCGCTCAGCTCGGCCATGGCGGCGTCACTGGCGGCGAGGAGGTCCTCGACGGCGGCGTAGGGGCGGCCGGCGAGGAGTCTGCGCCCCCATGCTTCCGAGGCGCACGCCTCGTGGAGCGCGGCGACGGCCGCGTGCTCCTCCAGGGCGTTGAAACGGGCGAGGCCCGGTGTCGAGGAACGCGAAGTACGCGAAGTCACGGGAGCCTCCGTCGCCGTGGTGCTGGACTGGCTACGGCAAGCTAACGCCCCGCGGCGACATCGCGTCAACAGTTTGTTGAAAAATCGCGGTTACGGCACTCGGCCGTGGGGCTCAGGACTCTTTGTCCCGGTTTAGGTAGTTGTAGACGGTGAAGCGGCTGACCCCGAGGGCGCTCGCGACGGTCTCCACGCCGTGGCGCACGGAGAAGGCGCCGCGCGCCTCCAGGGTCCGTACGACCTCCTGCTTGGCCCTGCGGTCGAGGTCGGCGAGCGGCCTGCCCTTCTGGCGCTCCATCGCGGCGAGGATGTGATCCAGCGATTCGGCGAGCTGCGGCAGCCGTACGGCGACGACGTCGGCGCCCTCCCAGGCCAGGACGACGTCGTCGGGGCCGGCCTCGTCCGGCGGCAGCATGAGGCCGCCCATCGCGTCGACCAGCGGCTTGACGGCCGCGACGAAGCGCTCCTCGCCGGCGCCGGTCACTCGCCGCCCTCCCCGATCACATTGACCTGGAGCGAGATCCGAGTGGCGCCGGACTCCAGGGTCCGGCGCAGCAGGGTGTCCACGGCCGTGAGCACGGCGTCGGCCCGACCCTCCGCCGTGTTGCCGAACGGGCCGACGTCGACCGCGTCCAGGTCGGCCGCCTCGACGACCTCCCGCGCCACGAGCGCGTGCGCCGGGGCCTCGTCGAGGTCGAAGGGCTCGGTCGTGAACTCCACTCTCAATCGCACGCGCACAACCTAACGCGCGGTGCCGTTTTCCATCGAGCCCTCTTGACAAGCTCCGACCGCCGACGGCAATCTTCCATTAAGCAGAAACTAGATTCCATCATACGGAATATTGTCCGGATGGAAGCAGCGAGTGCACGGAAGGGAGCGTCCGAGGCCCCATGGGATTCGCGGAGCAGCGCTACACCGTCAACCTGTCGATCCTCTTCACGGCACTCCCGCTCCTGGAGCGCCCCGCGGCCGCCGCCGCGGCCGGCTTCACCGCGGTCGAGCTGTGGTGGCCCTGGGTCGACTCCCCCACTCCCCCTCGGTCCGAACTCGACGCCCTGCGGGGCTCGTTGCAGGACGCGGGCGTGCGGCTGACCGGGCTGAACTTCTACTCGGGGGTGCTGCCGGGGCCGGACCGGGGCGCGCTGTCGATCCCGGGCGAGGAAGCGGAGCGCTTCCGCGCCAACGTCGACGTGGTCGCGGAGTTCGCCGAGTCCGTCGGCTGCGGGGCGCTCAACGCCCTGTACGGCAACCGTGTCACCGGTGTGGACCCGGCCGAGCAGGACGCCCTGGCCCTGCACAACCTGGTCCTGGCCGCCCGGGCCGCCGACCGGATCGGCGCGATCCTGCTGATCGAGGCCCTGAACAAGGTGGAGTCACCGCTCTACCCCCTGGTGTCGGCCCCGGCCGCCGTCGCCGTCGTCGACAAGGTCAACGAGGCCTCGGGCCTCGGCAACGCGCGCTTCCTGATGGACCTCTACCACCTGTCCATGAACGGGGAGGACCTCCCGCGGGTGATCGCCGAGCACACCGGGCGGACCGGGCACGTGCAGATCGCCGACAACCCCGGCCGCGGCGTCCCCGGCACCGGGGCCGTCCCCTTGGAGGACCTCCTCGACCAGCTGGGCAAGGCCGGTTACGAGGGCCTGGTCGGCCTGGAGTACAAGCCGGGCGACCGGCCGAGCTCCGCGGCCTTCGAGTGGCTCCCCCGGGAGGCCCGCGCGGCCGGCTGAGGCCCACCCCACCGCCGTAGCAGAGCAGTCAGAGAGGCCCCCTCACCATGAGCAATCTCCCCAAGGTCGCGTGGATAGGCCTCGGCATCATGGGCTCCCCCATGTCCGAGAACCTGATCAAGGCGGGTTACGACGTCACCGGCCACACCCTGGAGCAGGACAAGCTGGACCGGCTGACCGCCGCCGGCGGGACCGCTGCGGCCTCCGTCGCCGAGGCCGTGCGCGACGCCGACGTCGTCATCACGATGGTGCCCGCCTCCCCGCAGGTCGAGGCCATCGCGTACGGCCCCGACGGCATCCTGGCCAACGCCCGGCCCGGCACCCTGCTGATCGACATGTCGTCCATCACCCCGCAGACCTCCGTCGACCTGGCGAAGGCCGCGCAGGAAAAGGGCATCCGGGTGCTCGACGCCCCGGTCTCCGGTGGTGAGGCGGGCGCCGTCGAGGCCGTGCTGTCCATCATGGTCGGCGGCGACCGGCCCGACTTCGACGAGGCCGCACCGCTGTTCGAGGCGCTCGGCAGGACGATCGTGCTGTGCGGTCCGCACGGTGCCGGGCAGACCGTGAAGGCCGCGAACCAGCTGATAGTCGCCGTCAACATCCAGGCGTGCGCCGAGGCCGTGGTCTTCCTGGAGAAGTCGGGTGTCGACCTGGCGGCTGCCCTCGACGTCCTGGGTGGCGGGCTCGCCGGCTCGACCGTGCTGACCCGCAAGAAGGACAACTTCCTGAACCGGGACTTCAAGCCGGGCTTCCGCATCGACCTGCACCACAAGGACATGGGCATCGTCACCGACGCGGCCCGCACCGTGGGCGCCGCCCTGCCGGTCGGCGCCGTGGTAGCCCAACTGGTCGCCTCGCTGCGCGCCCAGGGCGACGGCGGCCTCGACCACTCCGCCCTGCTGCGGGCCGTGGAACGCCTCTCCGGCGCCCAGGTCTGAGCGAGCCCGCACCCGAACTTCCGGTCCGCGGCGGCGCCGACATCTGTCCTGTCGCGCCCAGGCGCCGCCGCGGGCCGGAACCGCCGTCCCGGGTACGCCGACTTCCTGAGCGACGTCGGCGGGCCCGCCTCGACGGCCGTACGACCCCTGACGGGGGGTGAAGCTCGGGCCGTCGCCGGCGGGTGTGCAGTGCGCCCCGCCCCGGCGATCGACTTCCTCCATCCCCTGCCATCCCCGATCGGCGTCCGGTCCCTGGTGGACACCCATCAGCCACCGGACGCACCGCCCGCGACCGTTTCCGACCGACCCGGATGAGGGGTGAGCGTCGGCCGCTCGCGGGCAGGGCACGGACCGCGGCGGCACTGCGCGCCAGTGCGGTGGTGAAGGCCCCGGCCCGCGTCTCGACGTGAGGGACGCGAGGCCGGAGCCGCCGCGGCCGCCGCGGTCCGACCCGTCGATCCGACCCGTCGTTCTCGCTCCGCCCGCGCACCGCCCAGCCGGTGCCGGGCCTTTCGCGATCAGGGTGCGACACCCCGATCACCGGCGGCCGTCGGCGCCCGCTGCCTACGCAAGGCTGCGTAGAGCGTCTACGGAACCCTCAAATCAACCTCTGAAAGCACGCCTGGGGGCTTCAACTGCCCCTGGGGCAGGGCACATTCTCGACACACGAGGCCCGCCGGCACGGGGGCGGCGGGCCTCGACGGGGGAAAGCCCCACGGGGGAAAACGGGGGCACGGGGGAAAGAGCCCCACGGGGGAACCAACGGGGGAATCAGGGGAAACGCAAGAACGGGGGAACGGGGGAACGGGGGAAACGGGGGAAACGGGGGCCCGGGGATCGGGGGTGAACCGGGGCAACGGGGGAGGCCGAGCGCGGCGGCGCGACAAAGCGGCTCGCATCACGCGAGGTCACGTCGCCGCAAGGCCTCCCTTCTCCCTGTCCGCCCGCCCTCTCCGAGACGCTCGGCGCCGTACGAGGACCCGGGCACGGGACGGGGCGGCCCACCCCCCGGATGAGCCGCCCCTGAATCCAGCGAAACACCGCCGACGCCCTGGTCACCGGCGATGCTCCACACCACCGCGGATGCCCTTCAGACCCGCAGACCCGCAGACCCTCAAGCCTTCAGGCCCTCAGACCCGCAACGGCTTGACGGACGTGGGCGCGTGCCCCGGCTCCGTCGCGGTCTCCTCGAACTCGACCACGTTGCCGATGTCGTTCGTCGTCGACATCGCGATGTTGGTGACGCGCTCCAGGATCGCCTCGACGACCACCGGCACCCGGTACTCCGCCGCGAGCTTCTTGGCCTGCTCGAACGCGGCGCCCAGGTCGGCCGGGTCCGTCACCCGGATCGCCTTGCAGCCGAGGCCCTCGGCGACCTTGACGTGGTCGACGCCGTAGACGCCCAGCTCGGGCGAGTTGACGTTCTCGAACTCCAGGTTGACCTGGAAGTCGATGTCGAAGGCGCGCTGGGCCTGCCGGATGAGGCCCAGGTAGGAGTTGTTGACCAGGACGTGGACGTACGGGATGCGGTGCTGTGCCCCGACGGCCAACTCCTCGATCATGAACTGGAAGTCGTAGTCACCGGACAGGGCGACGACGGAGGCCTCCGGATCGGCCTTGGCGACGCCGAGCGCGGCCGGCACGGTCCAGCCCAGGGGGCCCGCCTGCCCGCAGTTGATCCAGTGGCGCGGGCGGTAGACGTGCAGCATCTGGGCGCCGGCGATCTGCGAGAGGCCGATGGTGGAGACATACCGGGTCTCGGGCCCGAAGGCCCTGTTCATCTCCTCGTACACACGCTGCGGCTTGATCGGGATGTCGTCGAAGTGCGTACGGCGTTGGAGACGGGCCCTGCGGTCCTGCGTGTCGGCCGCCCACGCGGAGCGGTCCGGCAGCCGGCCGGCCGCCCGCAGCTCCCGTGCCACCGCGACGAACAGCTCCAGCGCGGCCTTGGCGTCGGAGGCGATGCCGTAGTCGGGAGCGAAGATCCTGCCGATCTGGGTGGGCTCGACGTCGACGTGCACGAACGTGCGTCCGGCCGTGTAGACGTCCAGCTTCCCGGTGTGCCGGTTGGCCCAGCGGTTGCCGATGCCGAGGACGAAGTCGGACTCCAGGAAGGTGGCGTTGCCGTAGCGGTGCGAGGTCTGGAGGCCGACCATGCCGGCGTTCAGCTCGTGGTCGTCGGGCAGGACGCCCCAACCCATGAGGGTGGGCACCACCGGCACGCCGGTCAACTCGGCGAATTCCACGAGGAGTTCGCAGGCGTCGGCGTTGATGATCCCGCCGCCGGCGACGATCAGCGGCCGCCGCGACGCGTTCAGCATCCCGATCGCCTTCTCGATCTGGGCGCGGGTGGCGGCGGGCTTGTAGACCGGCAGCGGCTCGTACGTGTCCGGGTCGAACTCGATCTCGGTGAGCTGCACGTCGACGGGAAGGTCGACGAGGACGGGCCCGGGGCGGCCGGAGCGCATCAGATGGAATGCCTTCTGGAAGACGCCGGGGACCTGCGCGGCCTCCAGGACGGTGACGGCCATCTTGGTGACGGGCCCCGCGATGGAGGCGATGTCGACCGCCTGGAAGTCCTCCTTGTGGATGACGGCCGTGGGCGCCTGGCCCGTGACGCAGAGGATCGGGACGGAGTCACCGATGGCCGAGTACAGCCCGGTGATCATGTCGGTGCCGGCGGGCCCGGAGGTGCCGACACAGACCCCGATGTTCCCGGGGTGGGTGCGGGTGTACCCCTCGGCCATGTGCGACGCGCCCTCGACGTGCCGGGCGAGGGTGTGCTGGATGCCGCCGGCCGCCTTCAGGGCCGCGTAGAAGGGGTTGATCGCGGCACCGGGGACCCCGAACGCGTCACGGACTCCCTCGCGCTTGAGGATCTCGACTGCCGCGCGGGCAGCGGTCATACGAGCCATTGCGTACTCCTGCTTCAGCTGCCGGACTCGCGCTCCCGTCGCGCCCCGCGGTGAGCACTTCCGTGATCTGTCGGTGTGAGTTCCGCAACTGCTCATTGATTCCACATTGCGGAAATTGTTTTCTACTATCTGGAAAGCAATGTAGGGGGCGGGTCAGGGAGCGTCAAGGGCGTGGGGCCCGGAATCCACCGGGGCGTCTCGGGGTGTTTCCCTGCCGGAGGGGCCCTGCCCGGGGGACGATGAGGAGGCGTTTTCGACGGGCCCGGCGGTGGGGTGGGGAGCATGAGCGAGAGCATGGCGGTGCGGTGCCCGGACTGCGGGCGGGAGCACCGGTACGCGGCCCCGGCCTACCCCTGTGCGTGCGGCGCCCCGGTCGCCCCGGCCCTCGACCACCGCGCCGCCCCCGCCACGGTCACCCACCGCACCTGGGACGAGGACTGGGTCACCGTCCGCTGCGGGAACTGCGGCCGCGCCGACCAGTGGCCCCACCCGGAGCTCGGCTGCTCCTGCGGGACCGTGCTGCGCGTGCCCGTGGCCGGCGCCCTGCGGCCGCTGGGCCCGGGCGACGCCGTGGAGACGACCGGGGCGGACGACGGCCCCCGGGCGGCCTTCCGCCCCGTCACCATCCGCACGGCCCGCGACGCGGTCACCGCCGTGGCCCTCTATCTGCGCTGGCTGGGCTACCAGGACATCCGCCGCGCCGACCAGCGCCAACCCGCGGGGATCGGGCTCGCCGCGCGGGGTGTCCTGGCCCAGGTGGACCCTTCGGTGCGCCCGGCCTCGCTGCGCGACGTCGAGTGCCTGTGGCTGACCGCCATGACGGAGTCCACCGACTGCGTGTACTTCTCCCTCGCCGGGTACGCGGACGACGCCCGCGACCGTGCCGACGGCCTGGGCGTCTCGCTGTTCGTCCTGGATCTCACGGGCACCCCGCAGCCGGTGAACCGCGCGGCGACGGAGCTGGTCGCCACCGGCGCGAGCACCTGAGCGACGCGCCACGCCGCACCGCACGCGCGGCCACGGACCACATGGCTATCCGGCGGCGTACCGCTCCCGCAGTTCGACCTTGCGCACCTTCCCCGACACCGTCATCGGGAAGGCGTCCAGGACGCGCAGCGCGCTGGGGATCTTGTAGTGCGCCAACCTCCCGTCGCAGAAGGCCCGCAGCTCCTCCAGGGTGGGTGGTTCGGCGGCCTCGCGCGGGATGACGCAGGCGAGCACCTCCTCGCCGTACCGCTCGTGCGGCACGCCCACCACCTGGACGTCGGCGATCTTCGGGTGGCCGTACAGGAACTCCTCGATCTCGCGCGGGTAGATGTTCTCCCCACCACGGATGATCATGTCCTTGATCCGGCCGACGATCTCGACGTACCCGTCCTCGCGCATCGTCGCCAGGTCCCCGGTGTGCATCCACCGTCCCGCGTCGACGGCCTCGGCGGTCTTCTCCGGCTCCTCCCAGTAGCCGAGCATCACGCTGTAGCCACGGGTGCACAACTCCCCCGCGCTGCCGCGTGGTTGTGTCGCCCCCGTCACCGGGTCGACGATCTTCACCTCGATGTGCGGCAGGACGCGGCCCACGGTGCCGGTGCGGTGGGCCAGGTCGTCGTCGCGCCGGGTCTGGGTGGAGACGGGCGAGGTCTCGGTCATGCCGTAGCAGATCGAGACCTCCGTCATGTGCATCTCGGCCACCACCCGCTTCATGACCTCCACCGGGCAGGGCGAGCCCGCCATGATGCCGGTACGCAGGGAGGACAGGTCGTGGGCGGCGAAGTCGGGGAGGTTCAACTCCGCGATGAACATGGTCGGTACGCCGTACAGGGAGGTGCAGCGCTCCCGCTCGACGGCCTCCAGGGTGGCCCGCGGGTCGAAGGAGGGGGCCGGGACGACGACGCAGGCGCCGTGCGAGGTCGCCGCGAGGTTGCCCATCACCATGCCGAAGCAGTGGTAGAACGGCACGGGCACACAGATCCGGTCCTGCTCGCCGTAGCCGAGCAACTCCCCCACGAAATAACCGTTGTTGAGGATGTTGTGGTGAGAGAGCGTCGCCCCCTTGGGGAAGCCCGTGGTGCCCGAGGTGTACTGGATGTTGATCGGCTCGTCGCAGGACAGGTCGGGGTACGGCACCGGTGTCCCGCGCGCGAGCAGCGCGTCCCAGCTCGGGTCGCCGATGTAGACCGTCTCCCTCAACTCCGGGCAATTGCCGCGCACTTGCTCGACCATGGCCCGGTAGTCGCTGGTCTTGTGACTGAGGGAGGCGAACAGGAACGAGACCCCGGCCTGCTTGAGGACGTACTCGACCTCGTGGGTGCGGTAGGCCGGGTTGATGTTGACCATGATCGCGCCGATGCGGGCCGTGGCGTACTGCACCAGCACCCACTCGGCGCAGTTGACCGCCCAGATGCCCACCCGGTCGCCCTTGGCCACACCGCTCGCGAGCAGCGCGTACGCCAGGTCGTCGACGTCCGAGGCGAAGCGCGCGTACGTCCAGCGCCGCCCGGACGGCACGTCGACGAGCGCCTCGTGGTCCGGCCAGGCGGCGACGGCCCGGTCGAGGTTGGCGCCGATGGTGTCGCCGAGCAGCGGGGTCGCGCTCGTCCCGTGGGCGTACGAGGTCACCGGAAGTCCTCCTCGCGGTACTCCGCGTCCGATCCCGCGGCCGTGGCCTCGCGCAGCGCGATGCGGCGGATCTTGCCGGAGACGGTCTTCGGGAGTTCGCCGAACTCCAGGCGGCGCAGGCGCTTGTAGGGGGCGAGGACCGTCCGGGAGTGCTCGAAGAGCACCTTCGCGGTGTCCGGGCCCGGTTCCCACCCGGCCGCGAGCACGATGTACGCCTTCGGCACGGCGAGCCGCACCTCGTCCGGCGCGGGCACCACGGCCGCCTCGGCGACCGCCTCGTGCTCCAGCAGGGCGCTCTCCAGCTCGAAGGGGCTGATCTTGTAGTCGCTGGCCTTGAACACGTCGTCCGCGCGGCCCACGTAGGTGAGGTAGCCGTCCGGGTCCCGGGAGCCGATGTCGCCGGTGCGGTAGTAGCCGCCGGCCATGGCCTCCGCCGTACGGTCGGGGTCTCCGTGGTAGCCGGTCATGAGGCCGACGGGGCGGCCCGAGAGGTCGAGGGCGATCTCTCCCTCGTCGGCGTCGGGGGCGCCGGTGACGGGGTCGAGGAGGACGACCTTGTAGCCGGGGGCGGGGCGGCCCATCGAACCGGTCTTCAGCTCCTGGCCGGGGCTGTTGGAGACCTGGACGGCGGACTCGGTCTGGCCGAAGCCGTCCCGGACGGTGACGCCCCAGGCGCGGCGGACCTGCTCGATCACCTCGGGATTGAGGGGTTCACCGGCCGCGACGACCTCACGGGGCGGGGTCCGCAGCTGACCGAGGTCGGCCTGGATGAGCATGCGCCACACGGTGGGCGGGGCGCAGAAGGTGGTGACCCGCGCGCGGTCCATCTCCGCGAGCAGTCGGCTCGCGTCGAAGCGCGTGTAGTTGTGGAGGAAGACGGTCGCCTCCGCGTTCCACGGGGCGAAGAGGTTGGACCAGGCGTGCTTGGCCCAGCCGGGCGAGGAGATGTTGAGATGGACGTCGCCGGGGCGCAGACCGATCCAGTACATGGTGGCCAAGTGGCCGACGGGATACGACACATGGGTGTGCTCGACCAGTTTGGGCCGGGCGGTGGTGCCCGAGGTGAAGTACAGCATCAGCGGGTCGGTGGCGTTGGTCGCGCCGTTCGGCTCGAAGCGGGCGGGGGCCGCGTAGGCCTGCTCGTACGGCCGCCATCCCTCGACCGTGGCGCCGACCGCGGTGCGGGTGTAACGGCCGGGCACGTCCGCGAACTTGGCCGCCTCCTCGGCCCGCGCGATCACGTGCCGGACCCGGCCGCGCTCCACGCGGTCCCGCAGATCGGCGGGGCCGAGCAGCGGGGTCGCGGGGATGACGACGGCGCGCAGCTTCATCGCGGCGAGGGCGGTCTCCCACAACTCCGCCTGGTTGCCGAGCATCACGAGGACGCGGTCGTCGGCGCGGACGCCCCGGTTCCGCAGCCAGTTGGCGACACGGGAGGAGCGTTCGGACATCTCGGCGAAGGAGAGACGGGTCTCGGTGCCGTCCTCCTCCACTAGGTGCAGGGCCGTGCGGTCGTTCCCGCGTGCGATCACGTCGAACCAGTCGAGCGCCCAGTTGAAGTACTCGGGGCGGGGCCAGTCGAAACCCTTGTAGGCCGTGGCGTAGTCCTCGCGATGGGCCAGCAAGAAGTCCCGGGCCGCCCGGAACTCCTCCGTGGCGCTCGTCCTCGCCGACATGTGTCCTCCTCATTGCCGGACCGTTGCCTGACATCGTGTAATGCGTGATACACGTCTCACTACCCCCGAACGGGGGTGCGCCGCGTGGAAGGGGCGAGTTCGTGGCACTGCATCCCTCGGATTCCGTCGGGCCGGCCTGGTCGGGCCGGGCGGACCTGCGCGGCGCACTGCACCGGCTGCGGCGGGTCACAGGGCTGCCGCTCGCCTTCGCCGGTCTGGTCGAGCCCGGTCCCGGGCAACTGCGCATCAGCGAACTCCAGGGGAACCGGACCACCTCGCTCCAGGGTCTGGCCGTGCACTCCGGCAACGGTCTCGGCGGCAAGGCGGTGGCCCTGGCCCGGCCGTGCTGGGTGACCGACTACTCCGTGTCGCGCCGGATCAGCCACGAGTACGACGCCGCGGTCGCCGCCGAGGGCATCCGCTCCGTCCTCGCGGTCCCCGTCGTCGTACGGCGTCAGGTGCGCGGCGTGCTGTACGGCGCCCTGCGCGCGGCCCAGCCGCTGGGCGACCGCACGGTCTCGGCCGCGCTGGACGCGGCGCGGGACATGGAGCAGGCGCTGGTGGTGCGCGACGAGGCGCGGAACCTGCTGGCCGCGACCGCCCCGACGCCCGAGGGGGACTCGGCCGGGGCGTGGGAGGAGGTCCGGGAGGCACACGGGGCGCTGCGCGCGCTCGCTCCGCGCGTCGACGATCCGGAGCTGCGGGCGGAGCTGCTGCGGGTGTGCGGGCGCCTCGCCGGAGTGGCCGGCGGGGGAGGCGCTCCGCCGGAGGGGGTGCCCCGGGTCGTCCTCACGGCGCGTGAGACGGATGTGCTGGCGTGCGTAGCGACAGGTGCGAGCAACCGGGTCGCCGCGGAGCGTCTGGGGCTGCGCCCCGAGACGGTGAAGGCGTATCTGCGGTCGGCCATGCGGAAGCTCGGGGCGCACGGGCGGTGGGAAGCGGTGGTGGCCGCCCGCCGGGCCGGGGTGTTGCCATAGCGAAGCGGGGTGCCGTGCGGTGCACGAAGCGGGGTGCGGTGCCGTGCGGTGCACAGTGCGGGGTGCGGCGCGGTGCACAGTGGGGGCCGGTGGGGGCCGGTGGGGGCCGGTCGCGCGGTTCCCCGCGCCCCTGACGGAGCGCGGCTGTCGTGTCCCGGGAGGATTCATGTAACGGGCCTGTGAAATTCCCTATGCCGTACCCTTCCTGTTATTTCCCACACCGGGCCGCGTTCCGAAATTCAAAGACAGGACGCCTAATATTGGCCCGGACACGACACTCGAGGGGAGCGGTGGCCCGTGCGACGGGAGTTCAAGGAGCCTGGGAGACCCCGCCCCGACCTGGTCATTGGCAGGGAGGAGCTGTTCGCGGGGGCGCGCGAGCAGCTTTCGCGGGGCGGCAGCGTGCTGGTGCACGGCTCCGCGGGCATCGGGAAATCGACCGTCCTGCGCGCCCTGGCCGCCGAATACGACGAATCGGCGCGGACGGTGCTGCGCTGCTCGGCCACCGAGTCCGAGTCGCATCTGCCGTTCCTCGCCCTGACCGACCTGCTCGGGCTGGTCATGGACGAGGTCTCCGATCAGCTGCCCGCGCCGCAGCGCACCGCGCTGGAGTCCGCGCTCACCGGCCGCGGCGAGTCCACGCTCCAGCGTGACGGGCTGGCCCTGCGGCTCGCCGTGCTGTCGACGCTGCGCGCACTGGCCGCCAAGGGCCCGGTGCTGATCGTCGCCGACGACCTCCAGTGGCTGGATCCGGCCAGTGTGGAGCTGCTCGGGTTCGCCGCGCGGCGGCTCGGGGAGATGCCCGTGCGCATGCTGTGCGCCGTACGCACGTCGACGGACCCCCATGGCCACGAGCAGGACAGGTATCTACGCGCGTCCCCGCCCGACACCCTCGCCCTGCGGGTCGCCCCGCTGTCCCGGGCGCACGTCGCCGAGCTGCTGGAGAACCGCGGCTACACCGGTCTGCCCCGCTCGACCGTGCGCGACATCCACCGCACCAGCGGCGGCAACCCGCTGTTCGCGCTGGAGCTGGGCCGCGCTCTCGCCGACAGCTCGACCCCGCCGCGCCCCGGCGAGCCGCTTCCCGTGCCGACCTCGCTGCGGACCCTGGTCCTGAACCGGCTGGACATGCTCTCCGCCGAGGCCCGCCGCACCCTGCTGGTCGCCAGCGCCGGTGCCCGGCCCACGGTGGCGCTGCTGCGCGCCGCCGGGCGGGAGAACGCCGAGGCGGAGACCGCGCAGGCCGTCGAGCTGGGCCTGCTCGCACCGGAGCGTGAGGCGCCGGGCGTACGGTTCGCGCACCCCCTGGTCTCGGCGGCGCTGTACGCCGAGGCGACCGCGCAGGAGCGGCGGGCCGCCCACGCCGCGCTGTCCACCGCCGCCGTCGACCCCATCGAACGGGCCCGGCACCTGGCGCTGGCCACCCAGGGCACCGATCCGCAGGTCGCCGCACGGCTCGGCGAGGCCGCCGCCGTGGCCCGGGACCGGGGCGCGCCCTCGGTCGCCGCCGAGCTGGGACTGCTCTCGGCCCGGCACACCCCGGCGGACGCGACACCCGGCCCGGACGGGCGGCGTCTGCAGGCGGCCGAGGACGCGATCACCGCCGGGGAGAACGACCTCGGCCGCGACATCGCCCGTGAGGTGCTGAGCCGGGCCACCGAGCCCGCCGAGCGGGTCCGGGCCTGGATGGTGGTGATCGACGCGGCCGGGCAGTCCCTCGCCGAGGTCGACGCCGTCTACCCGCAGGTCCTCGCCGACGCGGGCGACGACCCGCGGCTGCTCGGGCTGGTCCGCTACCAGCTGGCCTGGCGGGCGCTGGTCCTGGAGGGCGACTTCGCGCAGAGCCGGGAGGAGGCCGCGCGCGCCGCCGAGCTGGCCGGACGCGCCGAGGACCGGCGCACCGAGCTGCTCGCGCTCGCCTTCCAGGCGCAGACCGAGATGCTGATGGGCCACCCGGACGCGCCCATGACGATCAAACGGGCGCTCAAGGAGCCGCAGGACCCGCTGCTCGCGTGCCACCACAACGGGGCGGGCGCGACCCGCTTCCGCTGGCTGCTGATGAGCGACCAGCTCGGCGAGGCCCGCGCCACGATCACCTCCCTGCTGCGGGAGGTCCGTCGGCGCGGCATGGTCGAGAGCGAGGTGCACTACGTGCGCTTCCTCGCCGAGACCGAGCTGCGCTCCGGGCACTGCGGCCGGGCCCTCGACCTCGCCCGCGAGGGCTATGTCCTGGCCCGGGACTCCGGCATCGGCGAGGGCGCGTCCGCCATGCTCACCTCGCTCACGGAGGCCGCCGGCGGCGATGTGGAGCGGGCCCGGGCGCTCGCCCGCGAGGCCGCCGACCGCGCCGAGCAGGACGGCGACCTGATGTACCTCTCCCGCGCCCTCGGTGCCCTCGGGCACGCCCAGTTGGTGGCGGGTGACGCGCCGGGAACGGTCCAGTCCCTGCGTCGCGTACGGGAGTTGGAGGACGGGCTGGGGATCAACGACCCCGCGCGCGGCCGGTGGCACGGCGACCTCGCCGAAGCCCTGGTGCGGGTGGGCGAGTTGGCGGAGGCACAGGACGTCGTCGACGTCACCCGGCAGCAGGCGTTGCGGCTCGGCCGGGAGAGCGTGCTCGCCGTGCTCGACCGCGCCGAGGCCCTGGTGCGTGCGGCACGGGGTGAACAGGACGCCGCCGTACGGCAGTTGACGTCGGCTCAGGACCGGCTCGCCAAGCTCGGCTACGGCCTGGAGGAGGCGCGGGCCGCATACGCCCTGGCGGGGCTGCGCGCCGCGCCGCAGGGCCTCGGTGCCGCCCGGCCAGGGGGGACGCCCGCGCCGGGCGCGTACGACGAGGCGTCCCGGCTGTTCCGCCGGTGCCGCGCCCTGCCGTGGCTGCGCCAGGTGGAGAAGGCCTCGGTCGCCCCGGCGCCGCCGCCGCAGCCCGCGATCGCCCCGTCCGCGCTGGACGCCCTCGCCGTGCTCGCGGCGACGGAACGCCAGGTCGCGGAGCTGGTCATGGAGGGCGCGACCAACCGGGAGATCGCCGGCCGGCTGTACATCAGCGTGAAGACGGTCGAGGCGACCCTCACACGCGTCTACCGGAAGCTGGGTATCCGGTCGCGTGTGGACATCGTGCGTCTGGCGGCGGGACACCGTACGAACTGACCTCCCCGGGACCGGCTGACGAGCCCCTCCCGGGACCTGCGCCCTGTCGCGTCACATTCCCGTCTGCGTGTCGTCTGCCGCGCCGCGGAGGCATGCGTGTGCGGGCGGCGACCTTGCGGCTCCAGCCTAGGCTCAAACCCCGGCCCGGGTCATCGAGGGTTTTCCCTCCCCAACTCGCCTAGGGGGATCCCCCCTTGGGAGCGGCTCGCTCCGACTCTTAGTTTCTGTGACGTGCCGCACGCCAGGGCACACAGACCGGCCCGCCGCCCCCGCTCGGCTCCCCCGAGCGGGGGCGGCACCGCAGGCTCTGTGCACTCCCCCCACCCGCGCGTCCCCCACCGGCAACCCCCCATGAGGAGAACCATGTTCGGGTTCAACCGCGCCAAGAAGTCGATGGTCGCCGCCGCTGCCACCGCCGCCGCTGCCGCCGCCGCACTCCTGACCGCGCCCGGCGCCGTCGCCGCTCCCCAGCCCATCGTGGGTGGCACCACCACCACCGCGAGCGCGTACCCGTACGTCATGCAGATCACGAACGCCTCGCAGAGCCAGTTCTGTGGTGGCACCCTGGTGTCGCCCACCAAGGTGATCACCGCCGCGCACTGCATGGTCGGCAGAACGACCTCCAACACGCGCGTCGTCGGTGGCCGCACCTACCGCAACGGCACGAACGGCACCGTCAGCACGCTCAGCAGGATCTGGATCCACCCGAACTACAACAGCTCCACCATGACCAGCGACGTGGCCGTGCTGACGCTCGCCGTCGCGCAGCCGTACACCACGGTGCCCTACGTCAGCTCCTCCCAGACGGGCGTCTACGCGGCCGGCTCCACCGCCCGCATCGTCGGCTGGGGCACCACCTCCTCGGGCGGTTCCTCCTCCAACCAGCTGCGCACGGCGACCGTGCCGGTCGTGGCCGACTCGGTCTGCGGCAGTTCCAGCTCCTACGGCTCCGAGTTCATCGCGAGCTCCATGGTCTGCGCCGGATACTCCTCCGGTGGCGTTGACACCTGCCAGGGCGACAGCGGCGGTCCCCTGATGATCGGGGGCGTCCTGGCAGGCGTGGTTTCCTGGGGTTACGGCTGCGCCGACGCGCAGTACCCCGGTATCTACACCCGGCTGACCACCTTCTCCAGCGCGGTGGCCGCGCAGGTCAACTCGTAACGGAAGACACGGGAAGAAGCGACCGGAAGAAGTCGGCCCAAGGACTCCTGAGGCACGTCCTCAGGTGATATCAGGGGGCGCCTCGAACCTGCCACGAGCGGTTCGGGGCGCCCCCTCTCCACTTGTGCGACGAGGGGGCGCGTCACCGGTCGGCGGCTGCCACGGTTCCGAAGCGGATGTCGTACGACCCGGTGCCGTGCAGTGCTTCGAGCAGGCGGGCGGCCTCCTCCACCAGCTCCGCGCGCTGCCGCGCGGTGAGAGTGCCGAAGGGTTCGAGAGTCACGACGTCGCCGTCGAGCTTCCAGATGCCGGCCAGGAAACCGTCGACGAGGAAGGTGCGGTGGGCCTGGTTCCCCTGCCAGGAACGGCCCTTGAGGCCGGGTGGCACGACCCGGGAACGGTCGGCGTGCGAGAGGAGCAGATTGTCGAACTCGGGGAGCAGCCGGGGCGGCGCCGGAGTCTCCGGGTCCGGGCGGGGCGCGTCCGGGAGGTCGAAGAGCTCGGTGCCGCGGTCGTCCCGGAAGGTGACCAGCTCCGGGCGCAGCCGCTCGAACGCCTCGCGCAGACGGGTCAGTCCCGCCCAGGTCTGCATGTCCTTGACGGAGGCGGGCCCGAAGGCGGCGAGATAGCGCCGGACCACGACCTCGGGTGCCGGGGCCTCCTGGGCGGACCGGCCGAGCCAGTGTTCGGCGGTGGTCAGGGCGGCCTGCCCGCTCCTGCCCCACAGGCCGCGCGGGGTGACCTGGACGAGCGGCAGCCGGCAGCGCGCGGCGAGACCGAGGGCGAACGGGTCGGCGTCGGGCCACTCCACGACCAGGGCCTCGCGCAACTGCTTCAGCGTGCGCGGCTCGTCCTCGACGAGTTCGCGGGCGATGGCCTCCAGCCGGTCGAGGTCGACGCCGACCAGCCCCTTGCGGAACAGGTTCAGCTCACGCTCCCGGGCCGGCTGCACCAACGGCTGCAGGGTGAGGCAGTCCTCGGCGGTGTGCGTGTGGATCGTGGACCGCATGCTGACGATGCGGACGACCTCCCGATCGGCCATCAGCCCCGACAACCGCTCCGGCGTGAAGCCGTCCAAGCGGGCCGCGAGCGCGTAGTAGGGCGGCTGGACGTTCTGCGCCTGGAGGCCGAGGAGATGCTCGACGGCGTCGTGGGCGGTCATCTCCACCCGGCCCAGCAGGAGTTGACGGGCCAGGGTCGCGCGGTTGAGAGCGAGGGTGCCGAGCCGGGGAGCGGCGGTCTGGGGCGCCTTGTTCGTCATGCTGAGCACGCTAGCGGGCGTTGCGGACAACTTCTGTCCTCGACATCGAGGGCGGACAGATTTCACCGCCGAACTCCGCCGCCCCTCTGTTCGCGTCCTGTCCGTAAGCCCGTCCATGAGCCTGTCCGCAATCCCGTCCGCAATCCCGTCCGCAATCCCGTCCGTATCCTGATGGGTGATCACACAGTCCTACTAGTCCGCCCTACGAGTCCGCGCACCTCGGGAGGCATTCGCGATGGCCGATCGACGCGCCCGCCCGGCACCGAAGAGCACCGGCCCCACTTCCAAGAGCGGCCGGAAGTCCGTCTGGCGCCGTGCGCTGTCCTCTCCGCCGACACCGCCCGGCGGGCCGACGGCACCGAGCCCGGACACGACGCCGCCGGCCGCGGTCGAGCGGACGGCCAGTGTGGTGGAGGCGGCCTTGTACCAGGACGGAGTACGCGTCTCCTCCCCGGCCACCCTCGCGGACACCTTCCGCGAACTCCGCCGGGCCCCGGCGGGCATGGCGTGGATCGGCCTCGCGCGTCCGACCGAGGCCGAACTCCTCTCCCTGGCAGCCGAGTTCGACCTGCACCCGCTGGCGGTCGAGGACGCGATGGAGGCACACCAACGCCCCAAGCTGGAACGCTACGGCGACACCCTCTTCGTCGTCCTGCGCGCCGCGCGTTACCTCGACGCGCTGGAGGAGGTGGACTTCGGCGAGCTGCACGTCTTCGTGGGGCCGGACTTCGTCATCACGGTCCGGCACGGGGCGGCACCGGACCTGTCGGCCGTGCGCCGCCGGATGGAGGAGGAGCCGGAGCTGCTGAGGCTGGGCCCCGAGGCGGTCCTCTACGCCATCCTCGACGCGGTGGTCGACGGGTACGCGCCGGTCGTCGCGGGGGTGCAGAACGACATCGACGAGATCGAGACGGAGGTCTTCCGCGGCGACCCGGAGGCCTCCCGCCGCATCTACGAACTCTCGCGCGAGATGGTCGAGTTCCAGCGCGCCACGCGCCCGCTGGTCGGCATGCTCCACGGCCTCATGGCCGGCTTCACCAAGTACGAGACGGACGAGGAGCTCCAGCGCTATCTCCGCGACGTCGCCGACCACGTCACCCACACCAGCGAGCGCGTGGACGGCTTCCGCCAGGCGCTCACCGAGATCCTCACGGTCAACGCCACCCTCGTCACGCAGCAACAGAACGCGGAGATGCGGGCTCTGGCGGAGGCGGGCTTCGAACAGAACGAGGAGATCAAGAAGATCTCGTCGTGGGCGGCGATCCTGTTCGCCCCGACGCTGGTCGGGACGGTCTACGGGATGAACTTCAGCCACATGCCCGAGTTGCACTGGGCGCTCGGATACCCCTTCGCCGTCGCGCTGATGGCAGTCGTATGCACCAGTTTGTACGTCATTTTCAAACGACGTGACTGGCTCTGAGCAGTCGCCTACTGTCGGCGTGCGGCACCCGCACGGCTGACGCCCAGCGACGACCGCTCGGCGTCAGCCGCCTACGCGTTCACAGGACTGGGTCGTCTCAGAGGACGACCTCTCGATGCGACTCGACCAATTCTGCTATCCGGCGGTCGATCCCAGCGGGCACATCGGGTTCATTCTTGATGAGGGCGGCGATCAGCCGGCCGAGCTCCCCGCATTCCTCGACGGTGAATCCCAGGCGGGTGATCTCCGATACCCCGAGGCGAAGGAAACCGTCCACGTTGATGCGGTGACGCCCCAAGTGGTCGCGCAGCCTGCGGGCCTCGTCCAGGGGGACATCGACGAGGATCTGGTGACAGTACGTCAGTTCGGTGAAGTTCCGCGCGGCCGTCCCACGCAGAGCGATGCCAGAGTCCAGAAGCGCCAAGGCGACGCTTCGCGCATTGTCCACGATCTGCTTCGCGTACTCCGTCCAAGAGGTCTCTTCCAAGACGATCCCGAGCGATGCGACACGCGCGAGGTGCGGGTTGCATATGAGGGTCGGGCCACTGAGCGGGCGGAGGTTGGACAGGGCCTCCACCCGCTCGTGGACGTCCTTCCTGTCGGTGAGAATCAGGCCGCCCTGCGGTCCGGGGAACGTCTTGTGCGTCGACCCGAGCAGCAGGTCGGCGCCTTCGCGCAGCGGGTCCTGGTACTGGCCGCCGGCGATCAGGCCCAGCGTGTGCGACCCGTCGTACGCAACCAGCCCGCCGTAGGAGTGGACGATGTCGCTGATCTCCCGCACCGGCATCGGGTACGTGACGATCGACGACCCCAGGACCACCAGCGGCGGTCTGACGTCGCGGAGGAGGGAGACCGTCGCGTCGAGGTCGACCTGCCAGTTCTCGTCGGAGAAGGGCAGCGGCAGCGGGCGGCGGTCGAACACCGCGTAGTCGAGGGGGTAGCCACCGCCCGGGAAGAAGGGAGGTATGCGGCCGACGTGGTCACCGGTCCCGGACAGGGCGAACACGGCGGCGAGCAGGCTCATGTTGCCCGAGATGGGAGAAAGGTTCACGTACCGCGCTTCGAACGTGTCGGAGGCGAGTTTCGTCACGTACTCCGTCAGCTGCCGAGCGGGCGCCGTACCGGAGTAGAAGTCCGCGGCATAGCGCTGAGATATGTCGGAGGCCAACGGAGCTCTCGCCCGATCGCTCATCCGATTCTCGCTCACTATGAGATTCAGTGAGTCAAGACGTGCACTTTCATGCTTCTTCATCAGGGTGTCGACGGATTCCACCAGAGAAACTCCTCGTCACTGGTCCCTCATTGCCCATCAAAGTCCCGCAAGTCCCGCACCGGACGAGCGGACCGGCGCGCCGCACAGGAGTGCCCCCCGCGCGGCGCGCCGGTCCGCAGTCGGCTGCGCCCGGATCAGCCCTTGGGGAGTTCGGGACGGTCGATGATCCGAAGCCAGGTGCCATCCCCCTGGAGCTGAGCGACCTGCACCCGGCCACCCGTGTTGTCGGAGTCCCGCGTGGAGGTGAGCGCCAGGTCGCCGTACCGGACCGTGGGCAGGGGCTCCTCCACGGGGAACGGCAGCGGCACGTTCTGCAGCATCCGCTCGTACACGGCCTGGATCGCCTTCCTGCCCACGGTCGAGGCCCCCGGCGGGTAGGCCAGGACCGCGTCGGGCGCGTACAGCTCGGACAGACCCTCGGCATCCCGGGCGTTGGCTCGTTCCACGAACAGCCGGGCCAGATCCTCGGGGGTCGCAGCAGTGGACATGCTCAGTTCCTTTCAGCCAATGGGGTTTGTGGCACCGCGAGTTGACACGACAGGGCGCGCACTCGGAGTCGGGAAGGGGAGGACGGATGCCGCGCGGTGGCGAGCAGCGGCCACCCGGTTCCTCCCGGCACGCCGGGACCGGAGACTCCCACGAGCGGCGCCTCCACGCCTCTCGGGCCGTCGCCGATCCGCACGTACCGGTCCGGCCGGCATCCGTCCGGCCGGACGTGCGGTTGCCGAGTGGCCCGGGAGCTCCTCGACGACCAACGCGCGTTCATCTCCTTCACGGCAGATCGGGTCGACACGACCCGCTGCCCGAGCACATGAAATGTCCGTATCCCTCGCGATCACTCTTGTGCAGCGCGCGCAGGAAGTCCAAGACTTGTGAGGTCTCGGTGCCAGAACCGATGGTTATGACACCAGAGCAGTCGGTGTCGGGCGCCGGGAAACCATGGCCGCCAAGGACCGGATCATCAACCCGAGAAAGCCGACGGTCCACCCATCGAAAGGCTTGGACACTGCAAACAGCCGGGCCCATCCATGACGATCCGGGTTCACTGACCAATGGCTTGTACACTCGAATCCCGCTTCTCTACTGCAAATCCTCGGGGCTCGAAGTCGACCGGCGCCGGCGAACGAATCCTTCCAGGAGGGATTCGGCGACGCGAGCACACCACTGCCAGGCGAGCCCACCGCGCCACGGCCAAAAGTTGCAGGTCGGCACGTAGACAGAGCAAGGGCACAAAAGAGAACGACTCACCCCCTCCTCTTGCCGTCAGCATGAAGGCGTGATGAAGTTTGTTGAATTGCGTTTCCGTCCCAGTCTGACATCGTTAGCATCATTCTCGTCCGTGGCAGGCCACTTCCCTCTTCTTGCATGCCCGAAAGAAACTTGACTCAACACGTGGTCCCCTCCTCCCGTGTAGAGCGTACTCAAGGAGAACCAGATGGAAATCAAAATTCTGGGTCCTGTAGAGGTCGAGCGTGAAGGACAGTCCATGCAGCTCGGGGGAAGAAAACCGAAGACGATCCTGACAGCCCTTGTCCTGGCGGACGGGAAAGCAATATCCAAAACCGAGATCAGTGAAGTGCTGTGGGGATCCTCTCCGCCCGCGACCCAGCAGGCCCAGATCCACACCTACGTATCCCGCCTCAGGAAGGCGCTCGGCCCCCGTGCGCCGATCAGACGTCGCGCAACGAGCTATTTATTACCGACCGACGCAGTGAAAGTGGACTACAAGGAATTTGTGCGCCTGGCCGAGGCCGGGAGGGCGAAGCTGTTCCAGCACCGGTACGCGGAGGCGTCGAGCTACTACTCCCAGGCACTTGCGTTCTGGCGCGGCCCCGCTCTCGGCGGCGTCACCCCGCACCTCTCCGACATCGAACTGCCACGCATCAACGAGTTGCGGGCGACGGTCGTCGAGGAGAAGGCGGAGGCGGACCTGGGCCTGGGCCGGCACGGTCGGCTGGTAGCGGAACTGACCTCGCTGGTCGAGAAGTTCCCCCTACGCGAGCGACTGCGGGCCCTGCTGATGACGGCCCTGTACCGCAGCGGCCGTCAGGCGGAGGCTCTCGACGTCTACCACGCCGGCCGGGTGGCACTCGTCGAAACGCTCGGAGTGGATCCGAGCGCCTCCCTGAAGGCCGTCTTTCACGCCATACTCAACGGAGACCCGGCTCTCAGCTCCTCCTACCCGCTGGAGACCGGACCCCGAAGATATACCGAAGCGCCGTACAGGCTTCCCGCGGGAATCACTGACTTCACCGGACGCGAAACCCTGCTACGGGAACTGTCGGAGCGTCTTCGCCTGTCGGCCACTCCCCGGCCCCTGGTGATCCACGGAATGGCCGGGACGGGAAAGAGTGCGTTGGCCGTACGGTTGGGGCACAACAGGGCGGCCGATTTTCCTGACGGGCAGTTGTACGTCAAATTCTCCTGCACTGCGGGGCCCCCGCGCAGAGTGTACGACATTCTCGGAGAATTCATCGAGGCAGTCGATCCGGAGGAGACTCTACCCGACTCCCTGATCGACCGTGCATGGGTGTACCAAAGGATCCTCAGCGGTCGGAAAATGCTCATCCTGCTCGATGACATAACCGACGAGGAGCAGACCAAAGCGCTGGTCCCGTCAGCTGGTGAGTCCCGCGCCATCCTGACCGCGCGTTCCTACAAGGACACCGTGGAGAACGCGTACGCCATCAGGATCGGTGAATTCGAGCATGCCGAGGCCGTCGCGCTGGTGCGCCGGATCGTCGGCGACAGCAGAGTGGACAGAGAACCAGAGGCCACCGACGCGCTGGTGGATCTGTGTGACCGTCTGCCGTTGGCCGTACGAACGGCCGCGACGAGACTGGCCGGGAAACCCCATTGGCCGGTCTCCCACCTCGTGCAAAGGATGACCGATACCTCTCGGAACCGGCTCGACGAGCTACGCCTGGCACGTCTGGATGTCCGGGCCGCGTTGGCGCGGAGCTTCGAACAACTCCCCGGAGACGTACGACGGGGGCTCGTACGACTGGCCCTCATGTCGAACGGAACGGTATCCGTGAAAGAGACCGCCGAGATCCTCGGCACCACCGAGGCCGAAGCAGAGGACATACTGGAGTTCCTGGTCGAGCAGAACCTGCTGAGAATCCGTGGATCGAGTGGCGCGCCCGGGAATTTCATCTACTCCTTCTCGAGTCTGGTCATGATCGCCGCCACAGAGACGGCTGAGCACCTGACCCTGTGATTCCACGGTCGCCGCGCCGTCGCGATCACACAGACGACCACGGGCGGGGCGCCGCCGGACCGATCCGCCCGCGGTCCGTCACTCGGGCCTGCCCCGCCCCGATCCGGCGCTCCGCGGTCGGGCGGAGCCACTCGGCACCAGCCTCGTCGTTCCGGTGCCGGCGGCGCCACCACTCATCCGCGCCACCGCTCATCCGCGCCACTACTCATCCGCGGGGCACAGACCGCCTCACCGCGGGCGCCGCGCCACCCCACTCGGTCCGCACGACGGGCGGGGGGGGAGCACGTCGCATGAGTGTTCTGAGTACCGACCAACTGATTCCCGTCAAATTGACACCGGTGAAACGCCGTTCATACCGTGATCGAGAACTGCCAAAGGAGCCCAGCCCCCACACGGGAGTGCGATATGACGGATCAGGGTCAGGCCTCCGGACCGGCGTCGAACGCACAGATCAGGTCCTGTTTCCCGATCGCACCGACATCGGTTTCCGCGATCACTCTGGCCATCTTCTCTCTCCTCACCAAGCAACCTTCTCCGGCCGACCTCTGCTCCGGCTGTCTGCTTCGGGAACGGAAGTTCATCGGCTCGCACGCTTTCTGACCGACCGGCTCCCCGGCAGTTCCGCCGAGACGGCTGCCGGACCGAGACGGGCCGGCGGGTCCACCCGAATGCCCACCTGAGCTGCGAGTCCGTGAAGCGGCCCGCACGGCGGTCTCGGGCGATATCCGCAGAAGTCACCTTCCCTCGGCGCGCGTCCACGCGCCATGAGGCGAAACGCCTCGCACACCCATCAGCCGCATCCGAGAGGTCCGACGCGGCCCTGACGCATGCCCAGAACTGCCCGACGGACCGGAAAGTGAGTAACCACCATGAGCGTTCAGGGGTATTCCAGTTCCCAGCACGAGATACCCATCGCCGTCATCGGAATGGCCTGCCGTCTGCCCTTGGATCTCAACTCCCCGCAACAGTTCTGGCAGTTCCTGAAGGAGGGCCGGGAAACCGTGTCCGTGCTCCCCGGCACACGCTGGGACGGCTACGCGTCGAACGCCGAGAACAGCCGGGCGTTGAAGGACACCACGAAGGCAGGGCACTTCCTTTCGGACATCGCCGGTTTCGACGCGGCGTTCTTCGGGATCACGCCGCGCGAGGCTGCGGAGATGGACCCCCAGCAACGCATCACGCTGGAGGTGGCGTGGGAGGCCCTGGAGCACGCCGGAATCCCGCCCCGCGACCTGGCCGGCGGCGACACCGGGGTGTTCATCGGCGTGGGCACCGACGACTACGGGCGCCGGCTCCTGGAGGACCTTCCCCGCATCCAGGCATGGACGGGGATCGGCGCCTCCCTCTGCGCGGTGCCCAACCGCGTCTCGTACACCCTCGATCTGCGCGGGCCCAGCATGGCGATCGACACCGCCTGCTCGTCCTCGCTGGCCGCCCTGCATCTCGCCTGCGCCAGTCTGCGCAGCGGTGAGGCTCCGGTGGCCCTGGCCGGGGGCGTCATGCTGATGGCCGGACCCGGACTGACCATGGTGCTCGACAAGGCCGGTGCCATCGCCTCCGACGGGCGGTCCAAAGCGTTCAGCGCCGACGCCGACGGTTACGGCCGGGGCGAGGGGTGCGGGATCCTGGTGCTGAAACGACTGGACGACGCGGAGCGCGACGGCGACCGCGTCCTCGCGCTGATCCGGGGCAGCGGCGTGCACCAGGACGGCAAGACCAACGGAATCATGGCCCCGAGCGGCGAGGCCCAGACCCATCTGCTGCGCCGTACCTGGGAGCGCAGCGGGCTGGATCCGGCGACGGTCGGCTACATCGAGGCGCACGGCACCGGCACGCCCGCGGGCGACCCCATGGAGGCGAGTGCCCTGGCCGCGGTGTTCGGAGCCGGGCGCACGGCGGACGACGCGTGCCTCGTCGGCTCGGTCAAGACCAACATCGGGCATCTGGAGGCCGGTTCCGGGGTCGCCGGAGTGATCAAGGTGATCCTCGCCCTGCGGGAGGGTCTCATCCCGGCCAGCCTCCATGCGGCCACCCCCAACCCGGCCATTCCCTGGGCCACTTCCGGCCTGCGCCTGGTCGACACGGCCACACCCTGGCCGGACCACCCCGGTACACCGCGCCGTGCCGGGGTCTCCGGGTACGGATACGGAGGAACCATCGCGCACATCATTCTGGAGGAGGCTCCCGACCCGTCCCGTCCTACGGCCGCCCCCGCCGGCAAGCGGTACGAGCCGTCCTCCGCGGAGCTGACCACGCCCCGCCTCTTCCCCTTGACCGGCGGCTCTCCCGCCGGCCTGCGCGCGGGTGCCGAGCGGCTGCTGGCCCAGCTCTCGGACGAGACCAGGACCGTACGGCCGGCCGACGTCGGGCACACACTCGCCCACCGTCGGGCCCATCTCGCCCATCGCGCGACGGTCGTGGCCACCGACCGTGAGAGCCTCGTCGACGGGCTCCGCCAGATCGTGGAGGCCGCACCCGAGTCGGTGCCGCAGTCCGGCGGGCCGGTGTGGGTGTTCTCCGGGCACGGCTCCCAGTGGATCGGCATGGGCCGCGGACTGCTGCGGGACGAGCCCGCGTTCGGGGCCGCCCTGGACGAGATCACGCCGGTGTTCGAGGAGGAGATGAAGCTCTCCCCGCGGCAGGTGCTGATCGACGGCGACTTCGAGTCGACGGACCGCGTCCAGGCGATGATCTTCGCCGTCCAGATCGGCCTCGCCGCGGTGCTGCGGTCGTACGGCATCACACCCGCCGCCGTCATCGGGCACTCGGTGGGTGAGATCGCGGCATCGGTGGCCGCGGGCGCGCTGACGCCCGAGGACGGCGCCCGGCTGGCCTGCCGGCGCTCCTTGCTGCTGCGCGAGGTCGCCGGGCAGGGCGCGATGGCGATGGTGAGCCTGCCCTTCGCCGAGGTCGAGCGGCTGCTGGGCGACCGGACGGACGTCGCCGCCGCCATCGCATCCTCGCCGGAGAGCACCGTCGTCTCCGGAGACCCGGACGCGATCGACGCCCTGAGCGCCCGATGGGAGCAGGAGCGGGTGCGCGTACGCCGCGTCCAGAGCGATGTGGCCTTCCACAGTGCGCACATGGACGGGCTCACCCGGGTCCTCGCGGACGCCTGCCTCGATCTGTCGCCCCGCCCCGCCACCGTGCCCCTGTACTCCACCGCGCTGTCCGACCCACGGGACCCCGCGCCGCGGAACGGCGACTACTGGGCGGCCAACCTGCGCAACCCGGTGCGGCTCACGGACGCGGTTCGCGCCGCCCTGGCCGACGGCCACCGGCTGTTCGCCGAGATCTCCGGTCATCCCGTGATCACCCACTCCCTGGTGGAGACCTTCATCGCCGACGACGTCACGGACGCCTCCGCCACCTTCCTGCTCCGTCGCGACACGGAGGAACTGCCGTCGCTGCTGCGGGGGATCGGCGAGATGTACCGGCACGGCACGGACGTGGACTGGGCGAGGCTGCAGCCGGACGGCGAGCTGGCGGACCTGCCTGTCATCGCCTGGCAGCACGTGCCGCACTGGCGTGAGCACGTCACCGCGCACGCCGGTGACCAGGCGGGCCACGACACCGGCGACCACAGTCTGCTGGGCGCGCGGTCGACCGTGTGGTCCAGCACTCCTCTGCACACCTGGCGCACGCGGCTGGACTTCGACAACCGCCCTTATCCGGGCGACCACCCGGTGCGCGGCACCGAGATCATCCCCGCGGCCGTGCTCCTGAACACCTTCCTTCGCGCCGCGGCCGACACGGGTGAGTACGGCGGTCGACCGGCGCTCACCGACGTGGCGCTGCGCGTTCCGGTCGCGGTCGTCGGGCGCCGCGAGCTCCAGGTCGTCCACCAGGACGGCGGCCTGCGGCTGGCCGGCCGTCTCCTGGACGAGCACACCACGGACGACTTCGGCGCCTGGCTCACCCACACCACGTCCTCGACGGAGGAGGGCGGCACGGTCGAAGGCGTCTCTCTCGAGGGGTTCCAGGAGCGTTGCGCCGAGGAGGCCGACCCGGACTCCCCCATCGCCCGCCTCGCCGGTGTGGGGGTCGCCGCGATGGGCTTCCCCTGGGCGGTGCGCCGGCTGGGCCTCGGCGACGGCGAACTCCTCGCCCTCGTCACGGTGCCGGAGGAGAAGGGCGCCGATCCCACCTCCTGGGCGCCCGCGTTCGACGCGGCGTTGTCCATCGCGTCGACCGTGTTCCCCGGGGCCCAGGCGCTGCGCATGCCCGCGCGCATCTCCCGGGTGCAGACGGTCGACGCACCGCCGTCCGACGTGTGGATCGCCGTCCGCGCGACGGACGAGCCCGACACCGCGGACGTGCACCTGCTCGACCTGTCCGGGCGGGCCCTGGCCGTGCTGCGCGGCCTCGCCTTCGGAAGGATCGACGCCGATCCCACGGCCTCCGCGCACCCCCGGCGCCTGGTGCACGAAAGTGTGTGGCGTCCCGCCGAGACCGACGAGGACCGGCCGGTCTCCCGTGCTCTGTTCGTCGACCCGGAGGGGCGGCTCGGCCGACGTCTTGCCGCCGGGTGGCGGGAGCAGGGCGTGCACTGCCGGGTCGTCGCCGATGTCACGGACGCCGACGGCCCGGACGGGGCCGACACCGTGGTCTTCGTCTCGCCACGTGGCCCTGCCGGGGACTCGGTGTGGGCGCTCGCTTCGACGCTGCGGGCTCTGGAGGCCGGCAGGACCGCCTCCGGCACGGTCCGCCTGTGGTGTGCGACGGAGGGCGTGAGCGAGTCCGTGGCCGAGCACACCGTGGCGCAGTCCTCGCTGTGGGGCTTCGGACGCATCGCCGCGACCGAACACCCCGACGTGTGGGGCGGTGTGGTCGACCTGCCGTCCGGCACGAGCGAGCACGGTGCGGCGCTGCTGCTGTCGGCCGTCCGCTCGGTGCCGTTCGGCGAGGTGGTCGCGCTCCGGGACGACACCTTGCTGGTCGAACGTCTCGCGCGGGTGCAGCAGGAGGCCGTGCAGGGGCCGTTGCGGCTCCACCAAGGCGGCACCTACCTCATCACCGGGGGCTTCGGCGTCCTGGGCCTGGAGGTCGCCCGCTGGCTCGTCGGGCGGGGTGCGCGCCGGCTGGTGCTGGCCGGCCGTGGGGGACTGCCGCCCCGTGCCGAGTGGTCCCGGGTCCCGGATCCCTCGGTTCGGCGCCGGATCGAGGCGGTGACCGAGCTGGAGGCGCTCGGTGTGAGTGTGCATCCCGTACAGGTGGACATCACCGACCTGGAGCAGGCGCGACGCGCGCTGGACGCGGACGCCCTGGGGCTGCCGCCGTTCCGTGGCGTCGTGCATGCGGCCGGGGTGCTCGACAACGCCCTCCTCGCGGATCTCACCCGGGAGTCCCTGCGGAAGGTCCTGGGGCCGAAGGAGGCGGGGGCCCGGGTGCTGCACGAGCTGTTCCCGCCGGGAAGTCTCGACTTCCTGGCCCTGTTCTCGTCGGCCGGGCTGCTCCTGGGCCTTCCGGGCCAGGCCAGTTACGCCGCCGGCAACGCCCTGCTCGACGGCCTCGCCCGGCACCGCCGGGCTCTGGGCGGCACGGACACCGTCAGTCTCGCCTGGACGTCGTGGCGCGGTCTGGGCATGTCCACATCGTCAGCGGTCATCGACGTCGAGCTGGCGGCGCGCGGAACCGCCGACATCACGGCCGACGAGGCCTTCCAGGCCTGGGACTTCGTGCACCGGCACGACCTGCCGTACGCCGCCGTCCTGCGCACCCTGCCGACCGAGCCGGGGGTGACCCGTCCGCTGGTCCTGGACGGCCTGCCCGAGGACCAGGCACTCGGCGCCCCCGCCGACCGGGCCGGCGGCTCCGACTGGGAGGCGGTGCCCTCCGACGAGCTGGAGGCGTACGTGATCGCGGAGGTGGCCGGCAAGGTGGCCGAACAGATGAACCTCGCCGCCTCGGCAGTGGATCCCCACCGGCCGCTCGCCGAGATGGGGCTCGACTCGATCATGTCGGTGGTCATCCGACGCGGGCTCGAACGGCAGTTCCGGCTGAGCCTGCCGTCGACCCTGCTGTGGAACCAGCCCACGGTCACCGCGATCGGCAGGCTCGTCACAGGGCTGCTCACCGAGGCCGGCGACGACGCCCCCAGCGCCGACGGCCAGGTCCCCGCCGCCACCTGAACCGGCCCATCAGCCCGTCGCCCGTGAGTGCGGCCCCCCACAGGACGGTGGGGGGCCGCACTCACGGGCGGGTCCCGCGGCTCACGCCTTCGCGGCAGGCACGATGTTGTGGTTGAAGCGGAACAGGTTGGCCGGGTCGTGGACGGCCTTGATCTCGGCGAGCCGCCGCAGGTCCTGCGGCGAGTAGACCAGACCCGTCTGATCGGGTGTGGCCTCGTCGGCGTAGATGAAGTTCAGGTTGCGGCCGGTGGTCCACGGCCGCAGCTCCTCGTACAGCCTCTCGTGCACGGGGCGTGCGGTGTCCACGTCGCCGATGGCCAACGGCGTCAGAACGCGCAGGATGTACTCCGCCTCCCGGCTGCCGATCGCGCTGGGCACGGCGGGCGGCCGCGAGAAGGCGCCGCCGAGGTGGCGCACGTCGACGATGCACGGGGCGTCCGCCTTCGGGCCCACCAGGTCGAGCACGGTCTGCGCCAGCGTGGGGGCCGCCTCACCCAGCATGACGTTGTTCCCGTAGTAGGCGTGGGGGAAGGCCGGGTCGTTGTAGATGGAGCCGCTCGCGGTGTACGGCATCTCGCCGACGCTGTCGATCAGCCGCGGCCCTATCGCCCGCAGGGGTTCCACCAGTCGCTCCCCTACCTCCGCGTCGCCGGTGTAGGCGACGCGGATGTGCGCGGTGTAGCGGCCCTTGAGGGGGGCCGGGATCGGCGGGAGGTCCGGGTAGCCCATCAGGGAGATCGAGGACGTCAGCTCCTCCGGCACCGTCCTGGTCCACCGGAGGTAGGTGGACAGCGCCTCCGGGACCAGGTCGGTGTCGAAGTACAGGCCGCCGCCGTAGATCCGGGTCAGCGGGACCAGGCCGACCTCCAGAGCGGTCACGATGCCGAAGTTGTCCCGTCCGCCGCGCAGCGCCCAGAACAGGTCGGGATCGCTGTCGGCGGTGACGTGGCGGAGGGTGCCGTCGGCAGTGACGACATCGATGCTGCGCACGTGGTCGGCGGTGTAGCCGAACTCGCGGCCCAGCACTCCGACGCCGCCGCCGAGTGTGAAGGCGACGGCGCCGACGTGCGGGGCGGAGCCGTTCAGCGGCGCGAGTCCGTGCGTCGCCGCTTCCCTGACGACCTGCTCCCAGCGCACGCCGGCCTCGATCCGGACGGTGCGGGCCTGCGGGTCGATCCGGACGTCGGTCATCCTGCCGGTGCTGATCAGGACCCCTTCGCCCTGCGCGGCGACCGACAGTCCATGTCCGGTGGCCTGCACCGCGACCGGCAGTCCCCGGTCCGCGGCGAACTTCACGGCGGCCCTCACATCGTCCGGTCCGGTCGCACCCACGATCACTGCCGGGCGGTGCCGGAACGCGGTCTGGAAACCGGACCGCTCGTCGTCGTATCCAGGACGGCCGGGCGTGAACACCGGGCCCCGTACCTGTTCGCCGAGCTCTTCGAACTCCGCCGGAACATCGCTCATCGCTGTCGTGTCTCCTTTCCGCTCCGCCGGACTCACAAGGGTCCGGCGTGCGGCGTCTGCGGGACGGTCCACCTCACACTGGGCCCTGAAGGATCAGAAGTCCAAGATCTGGAATGTATCCTTGCTAGAATCATTGGTTATGGAGCTGAGGCAGTTGGAGTACTTCGTAGCCGTGGTCGAGGAAGCGAGTTTCACCAAGGCGGCCGCCCGGCTGCACGTCGCGCAGCCGGGGGTGAGCGCACAGATCCGCCGGCTGGAGCGAAAGCTGGGCCAGGAGTTGCTGGACCGTTCCGGACGTCTGGTGCGGCCGACCGAGGTGGGCGAGGCGGTGCTCCCCTACGCCCGTGCCGCGCTCGCGGCGATCACCGACACCCGGCTGGTCGTCGACGAGCTGACCGGTCTCCTGCGCGGGCACGTCGCGATCGGGATGGTGCCGTCCTGCGGGGGGTTCGCTCTGCCCGCACTGCTCGCCGAATTCCACCAGGACCACCCGTCTGTGGAGATCACCCTCTCGGAGGGGAACTCGGAGGCGATGATCGAGTCGCTGAGAGAGGGCCGGCTCGACGCGGCGTTCGTCGCGCTGCCGGGCGTCGCCGGGCCAGGCCCCGTGGGTCTGGCGACGCACGTGGTGGCGGACGAGCGGCTGGTCGCCGCCGTGGGTCCCGGCGATCCGCTGGCCGCCCGCAAGGAGATCACCCTGGACGACATCCGGGACCGCACCCTGATCAGCCTCCCGCCGGGCACCGGCATGCGCACCAGTCTCGACGCGGTCTGCGCCAAGGCCGGCATCGCCCTGCGGATCGGCTTCGAGGCCGGGAACCCGAGCACCCTCGCGGAGCTGGCCGCCTGGGGCCTGGGAGTGGCCGTCCTCCCGGAGTCCCTCGCCAGGTCCCACCCGGCACAGTTGTGCGCGATCCCCTTCTCCCACCCCGAGTTGCGCGGCCAGGTCGCCCTCGGCTGGCGCCTCGACGGCCCGGTCAGCCCGGCCACCCGCGCGTTCATCGACCGCGTGCGCGCCGCCACGGCACAGTCCGGGAGCGCCTCGGCGAATCCCCGGCCGGACCGCGATCGTGGCTCGGTCACGGACGCTTCGGTCCTGCCTCCCCGCTGACGCGCCGCCAGACCAGCACCCGGTGCCGCCTGCGTCCGGTCAGCGAGTCGCCGTGCAGCGTGAGCGTGTCGCCGGCCAGGGACAGGTCCCGGACCTGGTCGGTCCCGATCCAGCCCGGCTCCGGGGCGACCGTGATCGTGTGGACGACCTGGTCACCGGCCCGCCGCCATGTGCCTGAGTAGCTCATGTAGTTCTGCGGCGGTCCTTCCCCGGAGTCACCACGGGACGCCTGGAGTCCCGTACGCATCATGTGTACGGACACATGCCCCTCGACGGAGTAGAAGAGCAGTCCGTCGGGTTCCGGGCCCAGCGGCCCCTCCCGCGTCCCGCCGTCCTCGTCGACGTCGTGGAACGACAACAGCCGCCAGACACCGATGAGTTCGCTCGCCGTCATGTTCCGGCCCGTCCTTCTCGTCCGATTCCTTCTTCACGACCACGGCCCGGATCGTGCCTCATGCGACCGGGGTGTCCCTGACCCGTACGCGTCCGGCGTCGCCGCCGAGCATCCGCTCCAGGGCGGCGGTGCTCACCTCGTGGGGCGAGCCGAGCGGCACCGCACTGACCTCGTCCAGACGGGCGAGCTGTTCACCGGTGAGCTCGACGTCGAGGGCGGCGAGGTAGTCGTCGAGCTGGGCCACCGTGCGCGGCCCGATGACGGGGACGAACGCGGTGCGGGCACGCCGGGCCCTCTCCCGCACCCAGGCGACGGAGACCTGTGAGGCGGGCGTCCCGGTCTCCTCCGCGACTGCCATCACGGCGTCGAGGACGGCGGTCCGCTGGTCGTCGCTCTCTGTGCGGATCACCCGGCCCTTCCAGTCGGTGAGCCGCCCCTCGGCGCCGGAGCGGTACTTGCCCGTCAGCAGCCCGCCGCCCAGCGGCGACCACAGCCCGGCGCCCAGGCCGAGACTCTCCGCCATGGGCAGCAGTTCCCGCTCGGCGGTGCGGTCGGCCAGGCTGTACTCGGTCTGGATGGCCACGACCGGCGCCTGGTGCCGGTACTCCGCGACGGTCACCGCCCGGGAGACCTGCCAGGCGGGGAAGTTGGACAGGCCCACGTGCAGGATCTTCCCGGCCCTCACCAGGGCGTCCAGGGCCGCGAGGATCTCCTCCGTGGGCGTGACCGTGTCGGGGAAGTGCGCCCAGTACAGGTCGATGTAGTCGGTGGACAGCCGTTTCAGGCTCGCCTCCACCGACCGGACGATGTTCTTGCGGCTGTTGCCGGTGCCGGAGATCCGGGGCTGCGGGGCCGATCCGTAACCGAACTTGGTCGCCACCACGAAGTGGTCGCGGTCGGCGGCGAGGAAGTCGCCCAACAGTTCCTCCGCCTGACCGAACTGGTAGCAGTCGGCGGTGTCGATCAGGGTGCCGCCCGCGTCGGCGAACCGGTCGAACACCTTGCGTGCTTCGTCGGGCTCGGCCCCACCGCCCCATCCGGTACCGAAGTTGACTGTGCCCAGCCCGTACTCCGACACCCGCAGGCCCGTGTCACGGCCGAAGGTCGTGTACCGCATGGCGACTCCCGTCACTGCTGTCCTCGGGGCACCCGGGCCCCCGGCATCGATTCGCCCACCCTGCGCAACAGTTCACGCCGCTCCGCCCGGAGGTAGAAGTGCCCGCCGGGCAGATGGACCGAATCGAACGAGGCGTTGGTGTGCGCCTGCCAGCCCTCGATGTGGAGGGTGTCCCGCTCCTCGGTGCCGGCGAAGGCCGTGATCGGGCGGTCGAGCGGCTCGCCGGGGACATGGTCATATGTTTCGAACAGCTCGATGTCGGCCCGGTAATGGGCGAGCACGATCTCCAGGAGCGCGGGGTTCGCGCGGACCGGCTCCGGCAACGGCCCCCATCGGCGCTCCACCGCGAGGAGCAGTTCGGCGTCGGTGAGCGTGTGCAACGGCGGGCCGGTGAGGACGACGGGAGGCGGCACGGCCGACGACAGGAACAGCCGCTCCGGCTGCTCCCGGCCGCGGTCGCGCAGGGCACGGGCCGTCTCGAAGGCGACCAGCCCTCCGAGGCTGTGGCCGAAGAACGCGAACGGCCGCTCGAAGACCACCTGTTCCACCAGCGCGTCGACCAGCGGCTCCATCCTCCTGTAGGGCGCTTCGGCACGGCGGGAGGCCCGGCCGGGCAGTTGCACCGCCCACACCTGTACGTCCGGCAGGTCGTCGGACCACCGTACGTACTCGCCGGGCGCCCCGCCCGCGGGGGTGAAGCAGTACAGGGCGGCGGTGGCCGCCGGCCGGTGCTCACGGCACACCAGCCACGGTTTCCCCGACACCGTGCGGGACGCACCGGCGACGGCTTGCTTTCCATCCACTGCGACGGCTCCTCAGGAAGTGGTGTTCGACGGGCTGTCGTGGCCGCCCGCGAGCGTGTCCACGAGCGCGGCGAACTCGGTCACCGTCTCGGCGTCGTACAGCGCCAGGACGTCGATCTCCACGCCGAAGTCCTCACGGGCACGGGACAGCATCTGGACGGCGATGAGCGAGTCACCGCCCAGGTCGAAGAAACTGCTCTCGGGGGCGACGTCCGCCAGGCCGAGGGTCTCGGCGAAGAGCCGGGCGACCCGGTGCGCGGTGCGCGCTCCCCCGCCCCCTCCTTCCGGCCCGTTCCCGTGGCCGGCGTCGTGCGCGACGGCCTTCTGCGCAACGGCCTCCTGGGTGCCGGCGGACACGGGTTCCGGTTCAGCCGCCGCCACGAGGTGCCGCCTCCGTTCGAACGGGTACGTCGGCAGCGGGACCCGGAGCCTGCGGGCCGCGTGGACCTCGGCCCAGGAGACCTCGGTGCCCGCCAGCCACAGCTCTCCCAGCGCGGTGAGCAGCGCGGGAGGCCCGTCGGACACGGCGTCCCCGGCCAGGGGTGCCAGGAGTACGTGGTCGTCCGTGTGTCCGGGGCGCCGCTGGGCAGCGGCCAGGGCACTTCCCACGCCGACCTCGACCAGGACGGACCGGGGGTCCTCCAGCACCAGGTCGAGGGCGCGCTGCCACTGGTTCTCCCCGCGCAGGTACGCGGACCAGTGCCCGGGAGCCGCCGCGTCCGCCGGGGTCAGCACGCGGCCCGACGCCCCGCAGACGACGGGGATGCCAGGGGCCCGGGGGCCGGCCTCGCGGACGAGGTCCTCGAAGCGGGCCACACCGTCCGTTCCGGGCGCCGTACCGGTCGTGCCCAGCAGCCGGATTCGTTCCGCCGCCAGCCGGATCGCGTCCCGAACGGAGAACACACCGGCCACCGCGGCGGCCGTCAACACGCCCACGCCCGTGCCCAGGACCGAGGCCGGCCGCACGCCCCACGCGATCAACGTCCGCGCCAGCGCGTACTCCTCGGCGAAGGCCAGCAGTTCGGCCGCGGCCGGGTGGCCGGGCCTCACGCCCGGTCGGAGGTCCCGCGCGTCGACGCTCCCGATGGCGCGCGCCGCGGTGCGGCAGGCATCGAACGCGCGGCGGAAGGCCCGGTGTTCCGTGTAGAGCCGCTCGGCTTCGCCGGGCGCTCCGGCGCCGGGGAACAGCAAGGTCACCGACCGGGTCTGGGGGGAACCGCCGGAGCCGACCAGGCGTCCGTCCGTGCCGGACAGCGCCCGCACGGCGTCCGGTGTCCCTCCGACGACCGCGTACCTGCGGTGGCCGTGCTGCCGGCGACCGGTCTGGAGCGTCCATGCCACGTCGGCGATCGGTGCCCCGGGGTGCGCGTCCAGATGGGCGGCAAGGTTCTCCGTGACCGCCTCCAGGGCGGTCCGGGTACGTGCCGAGAGGACCAGCAGCTGCCAGGGGGCGGCGGGTGCCGTCGGCGCGGCCGCAGGGGCTTCCTCCAGGACGACGTGGGCGTTGGTGCCGCCGATACCGAAGGAACTGACCCCCGCGCGCCGGGGTGTTCCGGCCGGCGTGCGCCATTCCTCCAGGCGGTCGGCCACCCGGAAGGGGGTGGCGGCGAAGTCGATCCCCGGGTTGGGTTCGCTGTAGTGCAGGCTCGGCGGGATGGTGCCGTGCTCCAGGGCGAGGACCGTCTTGATCAGGCCTGCCGCGCCGGCGGCGGCGTCGGTGTGGCCGATGTTCGTCTTGACCGACCCGATCCGGCAGAACCCGCTGCGGTCGGTGCCGTCCCGGAACGCCTTGGTCAGCGCCGCCACCTCGATGGGGTCGCCGAGCGGCGTGGCGGTGCCGTGGGCCTCCACATAGGTGACGGTTGCGGGGTCCACCCTGGCCACGGACAGCGCGTCCCGGACGACGGCGGCCTGCCCGTCGACGCTGGGAGCGGTGAAGCCGATCCGGTCGGCGCCGTCGTTGTTCACCGCCGTGCCCCGCAGCACGGCGTGGACGTGGTCGCCGTCCGACACGGCCTCCGCGAGCCGTTTGAGTACCACGATGCCCACGCCGTCGCCGCCCACGGTGCCGCCCGCGGCCGCGTCGAAGGTCCGGCAGACCCCGTCCGCGGACAGGATCCCGCCCTCGGTGTAAGGGCTGTTGCGGGCCGGGACGTGCACGGCGGCACCACCGGCCAGGGCCACGTCGCAGTCACCGGACAGCAGGGCCTGGACGGCCGTGTGGACAGCGACCAGGGAGGTGGCGCACGCCGCCTGCACCGTGACGGCCGGCCCGCGCAGCCCCAACTTGTAGGCGATCCGCGTGACCAGGTAGTCGTTGGCGTTGCCCAGCAGGATCTCCATGTCGCTCGCCCCCGACACGCTGTCCGCCCCCGACCTCGCCAGCTGGGCGTAGCGGGTGTCGGTGCCGCCGCCGTAGACGCCGATGGCTCCGGGACACCGGGCCGGGTCGTAGCCGGCGTGTTCCAGGGCCTGGACCGCGCACTCCAGGAGGACACGGTGCTGGGGGTCGATGATCCGGGCCTCGCGGGGCGAGTAGCCGAAGTAGTCCGCGTCGAACCACTCCGGTTCCTTCAGCAGGCCGCGGGCCGGTACGTACGAGCGGGTGGGGCCGCCGCCACCCGGGACCGGCCGCGGATCCGAGCGGGTCACGGTGTCCAGGCCGTCGGTGAGGTTCCGCCAGAACTGGCCGATGTCCTCGGCTCCGGGGAACCGGGCCGCCATGCCGATGACGGCGATGTGCTCGGCGTCGTCCGCCGGCTCGCCGATTCCGTCGTCACTCACGTGTCCCGCCCTGGTCCCGTGCGGCCGACCGGCTCCGCTGGGCACGCTGCTGCTGAAGTCGCGCCCGCCCGCCGGCCCGCTTCGCCGCGCTCCCGGAGTGAGTGGGTCCGGCCGTGTCGCCGTCGAGATGACGAGCCAGCGCCCGGATCGTCGTGTACGTGAACAGGTCGACCAGGGACGGCTTCTTGCCCAGCACCTCATCGATCCGGTCCTGGACCAGATGCAGCAGCACCGAGTGCCCGCCGAGGTCGAAGAAATTGTCCTCGACACCCACCTGACGCTCTTCCAGAACCTCCGACCATATTTCGGCGATCGCCCGCTCCGTGTCCGTGGCCGATGGCCGGGCAATTTCTCTCCCGGAAAGGTCGGTTAAGGAATCCTGCGGCTCCGGCTGAGAGTCCACTTTTCCTCCCATAGCTTTTCGCGGCCTTCCAGGGATTTCTAATTGACCGCCCCTGCACATGTCAACGGAGCTCATTGGACAGCCGCGCCGTACCGGGCCGCGGCGTGGCCGTCCAACTGGAGAATCTCGCCGGTTGGCGGCGCCGGGCTCCTCACCCGGTCCGCCGTCCCGGAGCCCGGTCCGACCCGACCGCCGGGCCGGTCACCGCGGCTGTGAACTGAGTAGATGCCACTCATGGCCCGGCCCGCAGGACTCGTGGTGTTCTCGTTCGGCCCCGACGACGTCGTGCGCATCGGTGGTGGACGCGACGGTCCGGACACCGGTGAAGCCGTCCCTGTCCGGTACCGGACCTCCCGACATCCGTGAATCCGGCGGACCGCGGAAACCCCCGCGAAAACACATGCCGGTCGACTTATGGATCACGGGAAAAATGGGCCGCCGGCAGGAGAAAGAGATCTCTGATTATTCCTGACACAAGACTGACACAAGGAAGTGAAGGCATGACATGCGCTCATTCCTGAAGGGCAGTCCCATGGCCTCGGGGAACGCCTCATCCCGGGACTCCTTGCGTACGTACCCGGCCGCCCAGCAGCCGGAGTGGCCCGACCGGTTCGCCCTCGACGCCGTCACGAGGAAGCTGGAGACCCTTCCCCCCCTGGTCTTCGCCGGCGAGTGCGACCGTCTCAAGGACCGGCTGGCCGCCGTGGCCCTCGGCGAGGCGTTCCTGCTGCAGGGCGGTGACTGCGCGGAGACCTTCGACGAGGTCCGGGCGGACACCACGCGGGACAAGCTCAGCACCCTTCTGCAGATGGCGGTGGTGCTGTCCTACGCGAGCTCGGTTCCCGTCGTGAAGGTCGGGCGGCTCGCCGGGCAGTACGCCAAACCGCGCTCGAAGCCGACCGAGACCCGGGACGGGGTCGTGCTGCCGGTCTACAGGGGCGACGCGGTGAACGGCTTCGACTTCACCGCGGCCTCCCGCGTCCCGGACCCGACCCGGCTGCTCACGATGTACCAGGCATCGGTGACCACGCTGAACCTGGTCCGCGCCTTCGCCTCGGGCGGGGACGCGAACCTGCGCCAGATCCACGGCCTGACCCGGGACTTCGTCTCCGGATCGCCCTCAGGACACCGCTACGAGTCCATCGCCGACGAGATCGACCGGGCGCTGCGCTTCATGCACGCCACCGGCGGCGGGGCGGACACCGAGGAGTTCTTCGTCTCCCACGAGGGGCTGCTCCTGGACTACGAGGCCGCGCTCACCCGCGTCGACACCTCCACCGGGCTGCCCTACGCGACCTCGGGGCACATGCTGTGGATCGGCGAGCGGACCCGGGATCTCTCCGGTGCCCACGTCGAGTACTTCTCGCGGATCAACAACCCGATCGCCGTGAAGCTCGGCCCGAAGGCCGACGCCGACACCGTGCTGCAGCTGATCGACCGGCTGGACCCGAAGCGCGAGCCGGGCCGGCTCACCCTCATCGTCCGCATGGGCGCGAACACGGTGCAGGACGCGCTGCCCCCGCTGGTGGAGAAGGTCACCGCCTCGGGGGCGAAGGTCGCCTGGGTGTGCGACCCCATGCACGGGAACACGCTGGAGGCTCCGTCCGGGCACAAGACCCGGCGCTTCGACGACGTGCTCGACGAGATCCGGGGCTTCTTCGACGTCCACCACTCCCTGGGCACCCATCCCGGTGGCATCCACGTGGAGTTCACCGGCAACGATGTCACCGAGTGCGTGGGCGGCGGGCACCAGATCCTCTTCGAGGACCTGGCCTCGCGCTACGAGTCGGTGTGCGACCCCCGGCTGAACCGGAGTCAGTCCCTCGACCTCGCCTTCCTCGTCTCCGAGTTCCTCGGGACACGCGACCGCCGCCCGGCACAGCCGCTGTCCGTGACGAGCGGTCCGCCGCTCTGATCCCGCGCCCGCATCCCTGTCAGAACTCGTGAGGAGAGCGTCGTTGAGCAGTTTGCGTTGGCTGACGGCCGGTGAGTCGCACGGCCCCGCGCTCGTGGCGACCCTGGAGGGACTGCCCTCCGGTGTCCCGGTGACGAAGAGGATGGTGAGCGAGGCGCTGGCGCGGCGCAGGCTGGGCCATGGCCGCGGCGCCCGGATGGCCTTCGAACGTGACGAGGTCACCTTCCTCGGCGGCGTACGGCACGGGCTGACCCTGGGCTCCCCCGTGGCCGTCATGGTCGCGAACACCGAGTGGCCCAAGTGGCAGCAGGTCATGGCGGCCGATCCGGTGGCCCCGGAGCTCCTGGCCGGCCTGGCCCGCAACGCACCGCTCACCCGCCCCCGCCCGGGCCACGCCGACCTGGCGGGCATGCAGAAGTACGGCTTCCCCGAGGCACGGCCGGTACTGGAGCGGGCCAGTGCCCGGGAGACCGCGGCCAGGGTCGCGCTGGGCACGGTGGCCCGGTCCTACCTCCGCGAGACCACCGGCGTCGAGATCGTTTCGCACGTCGTCGAGCTGGCGGCGGTCGGCACCCCGTACGGGCTGCTGCCCACGCCGGAGGACACCGAGCGGCTGGACGCGGACCCGGTGCGGTGTCTGGACCCGGACACGAGCGAGCGGATGGTCGCCGAGATCGACAGGGCCCATGCCGACGGCGACACCCTCGGCGGTGTGGTGGAGGTGCTGGCCTACGGAGTGCCGGTGGGGCTCGGCAGCCACGTGCACTGGGACCGGCGTATCGACGCCCGCCTGGCGGCGGCCCTGATGGGCATCCAGGCCATCAAGGCGGTCGAGGTCGGCGACGGGGCCGAACTGGCCCGGGTGCCCGGCTCCCGGGCGCACGACGAGATCGTCCCCTCGCCGGGCGGACTCCGCCGGGCCTCCGGCCGGAGCGGCGGTACCGAGGGCGGGCTGAGTACCGGCGAACCACTCAGGGTGCGGGCGGCGATGAAGCCGATCGCCACCGTGCCCCGCTCCCTGGCCACCGTCGACGTGACCACCGGTGACACCGCCCGCGCGCATCACCAGCGCTCCGACGTGTGCGCGGTCCCGGCCGCCGGAATCGTCGCCGAGGCGATGGTCGCCCTGGTCCTCGCGGACGCCGTCGCCGAGAAGTTCGGTGGCGACTCCGTGCCGGAGACCCGCCGCAACGTCATCGGGTTCCTCGACCACCTGGCCGTCCGGTGACGGGGCGCGCGCCGGGACCGGCGGTGGTTCTGGTCGGCCCCATGGGGGTCGGCAAGACCACGGTCGGCCAGGTGGTCGCGGGACGGCTCGGGCTGCCGTTCAGGGACACCGACGCCGACATCGTGGCCGCGCAGGACAGGTCGATCGCCGACATCTTCGCCGAGGAGGGCGAGGCCCGTTTCCGGGAACTGGAGCGGACAGCGGTCCGTACCGCCCTGGCGGAGCACACCGGTGTCCTGGCCCTGGGCGGCGGGGCGGTACTCGACGCCCGGATCCGTGCCCTGCTGGCCGGGAAGCCGGTGGTGTTCCTGGACATGGAGCCGCACGACGCCCTCCAGCGCGTCGGAACCGGCCCCGTACGGCCTCTGCTGGGGGTCGGTCCTGAGGCGGTCCGGGCGGTTTGGCGCGCGACGCGCGCGTCGCGCCGGCCCCTGTACACCGAGGTGGCCCGCGTGGTGGTCGACACCGGCGGCCGTACCCCCGAGGACGTCGCCGACATCGTGCTGGAGGCGTTGGCGGCGACGTCGGCGCCAGGACGCTGAGTAGCGCCTACTCAGGAAGCCACCGTGGTCGCCGTGCTCTGCTGAGCCCGGCTCGTCCGCGGAAGACGACATGCGCAGGGAGAGGCAAGTACCGCGATGAAACTTGAGAACATCTACCTCGCCGGGGTGGGCACCTACATCCCCGAACTGATGCCCGTCGAGCAGGCGGTGAAGGCCGGTCTCTACACCGAGGAGGAACACCGGGCCTCCGGCATGGAATCGGTGGCGGTCGAGGACAGCCTCGGCGCACCCGACATGGCGATCCGGGCCGCCGAGATCGCGATACGGCGGTCGGGGCACCACCCCGACGACTTCGCCTCTCTGCTGCACAGCACCACGTTCCTGCAGGGCCCGCACGACGGCTGGTCGCCCTCGCACTACATCCTGCTGAACACGCTGGACCGGCCGATCAGCGCCGCCGTGATCCAGCAGGGCTGCAACGGCCTGATGACCGGGATCGAGATGGCCGCCCACCGGCTCATCGCGTCCCCCGACAAGGACGCCGCCCTGGTGACGGGAGCGGACAACTTCAACACCCCGTTGGTGGACCGCTGGCGCGCCTCCGGACTGTTCTTCATGGCGGACAGCGGCTCGGCCATCGTGGTGTCGCGGCGCGGTGGGTTCGCCAAGGTGCTCGCGGTCGGCTCGGTCTCCGACCCGAAGCTGGAGTGGCGGCACCGCACCGAGGGTTCGCTGATGCCGCCGCGCGAGGCGTCGCACAAGCTCCTCGACTTCGAGACCCGGGTCAAGTTCTGGCAGCGCAAGTGGGCCGAGGGCGCCCCGCCGCCCGGGGGCAACTTCATCGATCTGCTCGCCGACGTCGCGCAGCGCACCCTGGCCGAGGTCGGCCTGACGATGGACCAGGTCGCGCGGGTCACGCACGTCGGCTTCCACCACGACTCCCTCCACGCCCTGTATCTGGAGCCGCTCGGTATCGACGCCGACCGCGGGACCTGGGAGCACAGCCGGCGGATCGGTCACGCCAGCATGTCCGACGTCGTCATCGGACTCGAACACCTGTGGCTCACCCGCCAGGTGAACCCGGGCGACCGGGTGCTGATGATCGGCACCACCCCCGGCATGGAGGTCGGCTGCGCGGTCGTGGAGATCACCCAGGGACCGGACGACGCGTGACCGCCTCCGCGGTCCGGGGCGCGCCGGGCCGGGGCGCTCCCCCGCTCCCCGCGCCGACCTGTTCTCACGAGATGCCCACGCCCACGAACGACCGAAGGAGACGACCGATGCTCGACGGATGCACGCCCTGGCCGGATGAGTATGCCGAGCGGTACCGCGCGCAGGGCTACTGGAGCGGCGAGACCATGCTCGACGTCCTGGAGTCCTCGGCCGCGCGGCACGGCTCCCGAACCGCGCTGGTCCAGGGGGATCACCGGGTCTCCTACGACGAGCTGGCCAGGCGGTCCCGCCGGGCAGCGGTCGGGTTCCGGGAGCTGGGAATCGCCGCGGACGACCGGGTGGTGGTCCAGCTGCCCAACGTGGTGGAGTTCGTGGTGGTCTGTTTCGCCCTGTTCCGGCTCGGGGCCAAGCCCGTCTTCGCGCTCCCGTCGCACCGGGCCAGCGAGATCCGGCACCTCGTCGACATCTCCGGTGCGGTCGGCTACGTCCTGCCCGGCGTGCACCGCGGCTTCGACCACCCCGCCCTCGGCCGCCGGATGCGCGACGAGACCGACACACTGCGGTACCTGTTCACCCTCGACGAAGCGGCGGCGGACGACGGCATCGTCGCCCTCTCCGCGGTGGAGGCGGCAGGGGCCGCCGCCGATCCGTCCGGCAGTGCGTCCTTCCCCGTCCCGGACCCTGCCGACGTGGCGTTCTTCCTGCTGTCCGGCGGGACCACCGCCCTGCCCAAGCTGATCCCCCGCACCCACGACGACTACGTGTACATGATGCGCGCGGCGGTCGAGGCGATCGGGCTCACCGAGAACGACGTGTACCTCGCGGTGCTGCCGGTCGAGTTCAACTTCACCTTCGGCTGCCCCGGCGTGATCGGCACCCTGCTGTCCGGCGGTACGGCGGTGCTCGCGTCGGACGCCACGCCGGAGCTCTGCTTCCCGGTCGCCGAACGGGAGAAGGTCACCGTCACCTCGGTCGGCCCGAGTGTCGTCCAGCTCTGGCTGGACGCCGCGGAGTGGATGAAACCCGACCTGTCGTCCGTACGTGCCCTCCAGATCGGCGGCTCCAAGCTCCACCGGGACCTCGCAGAACGTATCCGGCCCGAACTCGGGTGCGGAATACAGCAGGTCTTCGGCATGGCCGAGGGACTGATCTGCTTCACCCGGGAGGGCGACTCCGAGGAGGTCCTGCTCACCACCCAGGGCCTGCCCATCTCCCCCGCCGACGAGATGAAGATCGTCGACGACAAGGGCCAGGAGGTCCCGGCCGGAACGATCGGCGAACTGCTGACCCGGGGTCCCTACACTCCACGCGGCTACTACCGGTCCCCGGAGCACAACGCCCGGGCCTTCACCGAGGACGGCTTCTACCGCAGCGGCGACCTGGCACGGCTGACGCCCGAAGGGCGGCTGGTCATCGAGGGCCGGATCAAGGACCTCATCAACCGGGGCGGCGAGAAGGTGTCCGCCGGCGAGGTCGAGGGGCACCTGGAGACCCACCCCGCGATCGCACGGGCGGCGGTCGTCCCCGTGCCGGACGACTACCTCGGCGAGCGCATCTGCGCCTACATCGTCCCCGTCGGCACGCCTCCGTCGCTGCCGGAGATCAAGGCCGCGCTGACCGAACGCGGGCTGGCCGCCTACAAGTTGCCGGACCGTGTGGAGGTCGTGGACGAGCTGCCGGTCACCGGCCTCGGCAAGATCGACAAGAAGATCCTGGCGGCCCGGAGCCGCGGCGCGGCCACCCCCGCCGCCTCGGCCTTCCTGGCCGCCACCCACGCCGCGGGGACGGACCCGGACCGTCCCGCCAGCTGACGCGGCACCACGACAGCGACAGACAGAAGGGCACCACCATGGCCGACGAGCCGGTCTCCACCTCCGATCAGGTACGCAACGCCGTAGCGGCGCTGATCGGAACCGCCCCGCACGACATTCCGGGGGACGCCAACCTCGTGTTCCTCGGGCTCGGTTCCCTGGACGTCATGCGACTGAGCAGCCGCTGGCGCCGCGAGGGCCTGCCCGTGGAGTTCGAGGTCCTGACCGCCGACCCCACGATCGACAGCTGGGTGCGTCACCTCGACTCCCTCCGTCCGCGCTCCAACTGATCACCTCGTGAAAAGGAGAGTCGACATGGCAGCTCCGTCCATCCCCGAGATAGCGGCCTATCCCATGCCCAGGGCTGTCGACCTGCCGGAGAACACGGCGAACTGGACGATCGACCCGCGGCGCGTCGTGCTCCTCGTGCACGACATGCAGCATTTCTTCCTCCGCCCCTTCCCGGCCGGCCGGCCTCCGGTGACCGACCTGGTCGCTCATGTCGCCCGGCTCCGGGAAGCCGCCGTGGCAGCCGGCGTCCCCGTGACGTACACCGCGCAGCCCGGCGACATGACCGCCGAACAGCGCGGTCTGCTCAAGGACTTCTGGGGCCCGGGGATGAGCGCCGACCCCGAGCAGCGGGGCGTGCCCGACCAGCTGGCGCCCGGCCCGGACGATGTCGTCCTCGACAAGTGGCGGCCGAGCGCGTTCTTCCGGACGCCGCTGCTCGACCTGATGCGCGAGCGAGGCCGGGACCAGTTGGTGCTGTGCGGCGTCTACGCCCACGTGGGCATTCTGCAGACCGCCTGCGAGGCGTTCGCGCACGACATCCAGACGTTCCTGGTCGGTGACGCCGTCGCCGACTTCTCCGCGCAGGACCACCGGATGGCCATCGACTACGCGGCCGCCCGCTGCTCCATGGTGGTGCCGACGGACACCGTGGCGAACGCCCTGGGCAGGGTCGTCACGGGAACAGCGCTGTGACCGCTCACGACACGGCCGACGCTCTGCTCGACAGACTGACGGGCGGGACGCCGCCGCCCTCGTTCGCCCTGCTGCACCGGCCGAAGGCATCGGGCGTGGGCCTGATCGATCTGCTTGTCGGAGACGTGTCGGAGGTCGAGTCGACGGCGGACATCCCGCTGCCCCCGGAAGGCGCTCGCGACCGGCATGAACTGCTGGCCCTGCTGCCGTTCCGGCAGATCGCGGAGCGCGGCTACGAGCACAACGACGACGGTGAACCGCTGCTCGTCATGAAAGTCACCGGGCAGGCCACCGCGCAGACCGACGAGGTGCTGGCCCGGCTCCCGGACCTGCCCATCGAGGTTCGCGACGGCGGCTTCGACATCGACGACGAGGAGTACGCCGCCACCGTACGGCGGATTCTCACCGACGAGATCGGCACCGGCACCGGTGCCAACTTCGTCATCAAACGCGCCTTCACCGCGCAGGTCGCGAACTGGTCGGCGCAGACCGCGCTCACCCTGTTCGGCCGACTGCTGCGGCATACCTCGGGCGCCCACTGGACGTTCCTGATTCGGGTGGAGGACCGCACCTTCATCGGCGCGAGCCCGGAGCGGCATCTCACGCTGGACGGTGGCACGGCGGTGATGAATCCCATCAGTGGCACCTACCGCTATCCGCCGTCCGGCCCCACGCTCGAAGGCGTGCTGGAATTCCTGGACGACCGCAAGGAGGCCAACGAGCTCTACATGGTCGTGGACGAGGAACTCAAGATGATGTGCCGGGTGTGCGACGGTGGCGCCCGTGTGGTCGGACCGCGGCTGCGTGAGATGGCGCACCTCGCGCACACCGAGTACTTCATCGAGGGACAGGTCACCCGCGACATCCGCGAGGTCGTCCGGGACACGCTGTTCGCGCCGACCGTCACGGGCAGTCCGCTGGAGAGCGCCTGCCGTGTCATCGCGAAGTACGAGAACGAGGGCCGGGGTTACTACGCCGGCGTGGTGGCCCTGCTGGGCCGGGACGCCGAGGGTCTGCGGCGGCTGGACTCGGCCATCCTCATCCGGACCGCCGACATCGACCGCACCGGACGGCTGCGGCTCGGCGTGGGCTCGACCCTGGTGCGCGACTCCGACCCCCTGGCCGAGGCGGAGGAGACCCGGGCCAAGGCGTCGGGCCTGCTCGCCGCCCTGTACGCGGACTCCGGCACGACCACCGGCACCTCGCGGCCTCCCGTCGACGTGCCCCGGCTGAGCGGCCTGTCGGAGGTGGCCGGCGCACTGGCCGCCCGGAACACCCCGATGGCCGACTTCTGGCGACGGCCGCCCGCGGCCCGGGGCGGCGGGTCGTCTCGGCTGTCCGGGCGAAAGGCCTTGCTCATCGACGCGGAGGACACCTTCACCGCGATGGGCGCGACGATGATGTCCGAACTGGGTCTCGACGTGACCGTGCGCCGCTTCGACGAGCAGTACCGCTTCGGGGGCCACGACCTGGTCGTCGTGGGACCCGGACCCGGCGATCCGCGCGATACCAGCCACCCCAAGAACGCACATCTGCGTGCGGTGACGAGGCGTCTGCTCGACACGGACATGCCGTTCCTCTCCATCTGCTTGGGGCACCAGGCGCTGAGCGGGGTCCTGGGACTGGAACTGGTCCGCAAGGACGTACCCAACCAGGGGGTGCAGCGGGAGATCGACTTCTTCGGGCGGCGGGAGACCGTGTACTTCTACAACACCTTCGCCGCCGTCAGCCCGCAGGACTCCTTCCCCGGCCCGTCGACCCGACCGGGCCGGGTCGAGGTGTGCAGGGACCCGGTGGACAACGAGGTGCACGGCATGCGCGGCCCGGGGTTCGCCTCGGTGCAGTTCCATCCGGCGTCGGTGATGTCCCGCGACGGCTCTGCCATCCTCAGCCGTATGCTCTCGGACTTGCTTCACACCATGTGACCTGAGGCCCCGTCCGACGCGACCGACCGACGCTTCGGCCACCCCGGCGGCCGAGGCCATACCGGACACGCCCGCAGGGGGGCGGGGCGCACGCGGGCCGGGCCGGCAGAGCGACGTTCCGGCCCGTGACCGCGCCGCCTTCGATCCGCCGATCCCGACGTGCCCTGCCGACCTGCCCGGCTCGACCGCCGAGCCGACAGGCGACAGCCGACAGGGCGACGCCTTGTCGGCGCCTCCGCCCGAGCACCCGAGGCCGGGAGCGGGCGGGCCGTCGACGGCCGGGACGGCAGTGTGACGGGCCGGTCGTCGGCCGCGTCTCTCAGGAGCCGCCCGCTCCGGCCCTGCCGAGCCGTTGCCCCGTCCTGTCGGAGTACGGCGGTGCGTGGCCGGAGTCCGGGACGCGCGGCGCACGTCCGCGGCCACGCACCGGACCGTTCCCGAACCCGTCCGTGGCCGGTCTGGAGTCCAGGCGCCGGGCGAGATCGGCCCGCGTGGTGACGCCGAGTTTGCCGTAGGCGCGGTGCAGATGGTTCTCCACGGTGCGCACCGACACTCCCAGGCGGTCGGCGACATCCTGGTTGGAGAGCCCGGACGCGGCCAGCGCAGCGACCTCCCGCTCTCGGCCGGTGAGCTCGGCCGACTGCTCGGGGCCCTGCGCGTCCAGTGCGGCCCATACCGGCAGTGTTCCGCCGAACCGCTGCAGCAACGCGTGGCAGACGGTCCGAGCAGCCCGGCTCTTGCGGTGCCTCCCGGCCACCTGATGGGCCCGGGACGCCTGCGCCGACGCCTCGGCGGCCAGCGGCAGCAGCCCCGAGATCTCGAACCGTTCGGCGAGTTCGGAGAGCGCGTCGCCGTCCGCGTCGGCCAGCGCCCGCACGTGCTCGGCCTGGAGTTCGGCAAGGCCGGAGTCAAGGTGTTCAGCGAGGTCGGAGGCCCGCTCGGTGACGGCGCGGGCCTCCCCTATCCGGGCCGCCAGATGCAGCGCGCCGAGCGCTTGGAAGGCGCGGCCGGCGGCGGCCGCGCGCTCGCCGAGTTCCAGTGCGTCGTGCAGCGCGCCGGCGAAGTCTCCGACGTGCGCGAGGACCAGCGCGCGTTCCATGGCCACCCCGTCCGCGGCGAGCGGGTACCGCACGGTGCCGCTCTCCTCGGAACGGACCTCGACCAGGACGCGCATCGCCTCGGCGTGTTCGCCGACCTCGGCGAGCGCCCCCGCCATCTGAGCCAGCCGCCACGCCCTGGTCGTGAGCCAGTCACGGGTGTCCGGCATCGCGCTGACCCGCCGCAGCAGGGCGATCCCCTCGGCGTACCGGCCCGAACTGCGGTACAGCCGTGCCCGTACCGACGCGGTCCACAGGTCGCCGGTACGGTCGTCGTCCGCGTCGTGGGCGGGCAGGCCGTCCAGGACCGCGGCCGCCACGGCCACCGCACCGGTCTGCAGTGCGGCGCAGGCCGCCACCAACTGGTGGGCCAGGCGCGCCTCGTCGCTCCAGGTCTCCGGGTCGGGGCGGCAGCGCTGGAGAAGAGAGAGTGCGCCGACCGCGTCGCCCAGTTCGTTCTGGGCGAAGGCCGCGGGCGGCAGGACCCGCTGGACCACGGCCGGATCCCGCGGCTCGGCAAGCACCGTCTCGCCCATGGCGGCGGCCTCATCCAGTCGGTCGCCCAACAGCATCATGACGGTACGGGTGCCTTGCAGCAGCCCCCGGTCCGCCTCCGGGGCGGTGCCGACCGCCTCGTCCAGGACGGTGACGGCGTCCTGGACGAGGTGCAGCCCCCAGGCCAGGTTCTCCGAGCGGGCCTGCACGGCCTCGGCCCACACCGCGGGGGCGGTGGGAGCGTCTGCGGCGGACACCGAGGCGAACAGTGTCTCGGCCTCGGCCTGACGTCCCTGGCCCTCCAGGGCCCTGCCACGCAGCAGTGTGAGTGCGGGAACGTCGGCGTCGGGTGCGGGAAGCGCGAGCAGGCACAGCCGTTCGGCGAGCGCGAAGCGCAGCTGACGCAGCGCGGTCCGTGCGGCGGACTGCAACCGCTCGGCACACGGCAGTTGCCCGGCGTCGATCCGCAGGACGACCGTGCGCAGGACGTCGTCGTCGCGACGCAGGCCGGTGTCCTCCAAGGCGTCGGCGAGCCTGCGCCGCAGCCGCAGACCGGTCAGTTCGGGCAGGCTGGAGACGAGGACGGGCCGGTATAGGGGGTAGGCAAGCCGTAGACGCAGTCGCAAGCCGCTGAGTTCGGCGGTGATGAGGCCCCGGCTGTCGAGCGCCTCCACGGCATGGGCCAGCTCGGCGACGGCCGACAGCTCCGCTTCGAGCGGTTCGGCGAGGGCGATCATCTGCACGAGCCGGCGCTCGTCCGGTGAGAGGTGGCCCAGCCGCAGATGCACCATGTCCGTGAGGCGCCCGCCTGGGCGGCCGTTGAGTCCGTCCCACAGCCAGGTGCCGTCCTCTCGGCGCAGGCTGCCGTCGGCGAGTGCGGAGTCGGCCAGTTCCGTCAGCAGCAGTGCGTTCCCGTGGGTGAGCCGCCACAGCCGCTCCTGCGCCGCTGCGGAGACATGCCCGCCGAGCCTCGCGTGGACGACGTCGGCCGCCGCCGATCTGTCGAGTTCCGCGATCTCCATCCGCTCGACCAGCCGCTCCACCCAGAGCCTGTTGATCCCGTCAGGCGCCGGAACGCCGGTCCGCACGGCGGCCACCAGGGTCAGCCGTCCCTCGGCAACACCTGTCCGCAGGCGTGCCGCGAACCCCGGAGCCAGGGAGTGCGCGTCGTCGAGACCGAGGACGAACTGCCCCTGGAGACCTTCTGCGGAGGGCGTCCTCCGGCTGGGGAACGTCTCGTCGAGAAGATGCCGGGAGGCGTCAGGCTGTTCACGGCCGGGGCCGCTCCCCCACCCGGTGAACAGCGAGGACACCTCCGCCCCGCACATCCCCGCCCCGCTGACCAGCCTGACCTCGGCCCCCTTCTCCGCCGCCCGGCGCAGCGAGGCACGCAGCAGCCGGCTCTTGCCGACCCCGGGGCCTCCGGTCAGCAGGGCACCGTGTCCGCGGGCCACCGCCGCCTCGATCCTGTCCAGTTCGGTGTTGCGACCGGCCATGGGCCACTCGGTCACCGTGTCTTCCGGCATCACTCAGCGCTGCCCGTTCCGCTCGGATTCCTGTCCGTCACAACGGCTCACCGTGCGCGTCATACCCGGATGGTTCCCTCGGCGACGATGACGGCGGCTCCGCCCACCTCGACCGAGGTGATCCGGTCCGCGGTGCCCTCTGCCCTGGCGATCATCGTCGACGGCCGACCCATCTCGACGCCCTGGAGGATCTCGATCCGCTGGCCGAACCGGCCCAGGCCGTGCCGCGCGAGGTGAATCGCCAGCGGTCCCGCGGCCGATCCGGTCGCCGCGTCCTCGGCCACCCCGTAGGCGGGTGAGAACATCCTGCTCCGCCAGTGCCCGTCCGCCGGGGCGAAGCAGTTGGCGGCCATGTCGGGAAAGCGCGCGAGCACGCGGAGGTCGGGCCGCACGGCGGACAGCGCCGCCACGTTCTCCAACCCTACGAAGACGTGCCGCGGCCCGTTCCGGTACGCCTCCACCGGCAGTGTGGACGACGCCAGACCGAGGCCCGCGAGGAGTTCGTCGGCGTGCTCGTACGGTTCCCAGACGGGGACCGGCTGCTGCATGCGGACGGAGGTGACCTTGCCGTTCTCGCGGTCGAGGTCGAAGGGAATCACGCCCATGGCGGTCTCAAGGAGCAACCGGTCGCCCTTGAACGTGTCGCCCAGGACGGCGGCGGTGCCCAGCATCGGATGTCCCGCGAACGGCAGTTCGTTCACCGGTGTGAAGATGCGGATACGCGCGTCGCCGCCCTTCTCGGCAGGGAGCACAAAGGTGACCTCCGAGAGGTTCATCTCCCTTGCTATTTTCTGCATACGCACGTCAGGAATGTCGTGGGCGTCGAAGAAGACTGCGACCGGATTTCCTTCGAGCGGCATGTCCGTAAAGGCATCCGCGACTACGTAGCTATGCATATCGGTGAAGCTACCAGCGGCCCCACCACGCCGAAAGCCGTGCCTCCCGCGGCGCCTGACGGCCGATCGACGGCGGATTCCCCAGCCCTGACGGCCGCTTGGCGCTGGTCCAGGCCGCCCCGAACGACGTTCGATGCATACCAGCAACCCTGCCGAGGCAGCCGCACGATATAGAAAAAATATAGCCTCCGCCCATCGAAATATAGCCTCGAATCTCATGATTGCAGCCTGAGACCGCCAGCACACAGGAAAGGCCAAGGAGGGATTTCGGTGACCCGTAGGACCGGCACCACAAAGTCCTTGCCCGAGAACCCGGAAATCACTGTCGAACCATCCGCGGAGGAGACTGAGACCGCGCCGGTGGACCTGCTCGTCCCGGGGTACTCCCCGCGTATCGGCGGCGAGATCACCAGCCATGTGCAAGCACTCGCCGAGACGGAGGGGACGCTCCCTCCCATCATCGTCCACCGGCCGAGCATGCGGGTCATCGACGGTATGCACCGGGTGCGGTCCGCGATCCTCCGCGGCCAGCAGAGGATCCGGGTGCGGTACTTCGACGGCACCGAACAGGATGCCTTCGTGCTCGCCGTCCGGCTGAACGTCAAACACGGGTTGCCGCTCACCCTCGCCGAGCGCCGAAGAGCGGCCGCGCGGATCGTCGTGTCCCACGCTCAGTTGTCGGACCGGGCGATCGCCTCGCTCACGGGGTTGTCCGGCAAGACGGTGGGCGAGATCCGTAAACGCACCGCGGAGGGAGCGCACCAGCCACTTGCCAGGGTCGGCCGGGACGGACGCACCCGGCCGCTGAACACCGAGCGTGGGCGCCGGCTGGCGGCCGAGTACCTCAGTGCCAATCCGGGCGGCTCGCTGCGGGAGGTCTCCAGGGTGGCCGGCATATCACCGGAGACCGTCCGAGATGTCCGAGACAAACTCAGCCGCGGCGAGGACCCCATACCGGTGCGGCAGCGCTTCCTCCCGGCCGCGGACCAGGGAGCGAAGGCCACTGCTCCGCCGGTGAGGAACGAGCAGGACGGCCCTCGACGCTTCGAGCGCTCCGGGGCCGTCCATCGGATGCCGGCCGACGGCCGGCGCGCCCTGAGTGTCCTGCGCAAGGATCCCTCGCTGCGGTTCACGGAAGCCGGCCGGGTGCTGCTGCGCCTCATGGACCCTCACCTCTTGTTCGCCGACCGCCGCGAACAACTGCTCAAGGACCTTCCCGAACACACCCTGGGCATGCTCTCCAAAGCCGCCCGGCAGTACGCCGCCTCATGGAGCGAAATCGCGGACGCACTCGAGGAGCGGGCACAGCAGGCGGCCCTCAATCCGCAGTCGTCCGCGGAAATCCGCATCAGCTGACAAGGAGTCACCGTGTCACGAGAGGCCAATCCGGTCCTGGACCTGCCCTTCGACGTCCGGCCCGATCCGGACGAGTTCATCCAGGCCGCGATGGAGTGGCATTTCAGTCCGGAGACCGGATCCCCCTACTGGCTGGAACGCGCCAAGAAGCTCGACTTCGACCCGCGGACCGACGTCACGAGCCACCAGGACCTCCGGCTCTTCCCCAACATCGTCAACGAACTGCGGGACGTCCCCGCCCAGGATCTCCTGCCCCGGGGCTACGACGCCCCCGACATCGTCGGCGTCTACGAGAGCGGCGGCACCACCGGCGCACCGAAACGGGTCGTGTGCCTGGCCGACTGGATGGACCGCGTGGTCGCCTGGAGCGTCGCCAATCTGGACGCACACGGCTTTCCGCGTGGTGCGAACTGGCTCGGAGTCACCCCCACCGGGCCCCACATCGTCGGCGAGCTGTTCTCCCGCTCCGCGGCCGCCCACGGTTCCCTGAGCTTCCCGGTCGACCTGGACCCGCGGTGGGTGAAGCGGCTCATCGCCGAGGGGAAGACCGACCAGGCGGACGCCTACGCCGAACACGTGGTCGACCAGGCCGCGTTCGTACTGCGCACGCAGGACATCGGGGTCATGGCCATCACGCCCCCGCTCCTGGAGCGGCTGACCCGCCGTGACGAACTCGTCGACCTGGTCAACCAGAAGGTACGGGCGATCCGGTGGGGTGGGACGCAGATGGACGCGGACTCGCGCCATCTCTACCGCACCGAGGTGTTTCCCGACACCACGCTCTACGGTCACTACGGCAGCACCATGATCCTGGGGATCGCCGGGCAGCGCCCGGACCTCGGCGACGACGGCCCCTGTGTCTTCGACACCTTCTCGCCCTACATCACTTTCTCGGTCGTCAACCCCGAGACCAGGAAGACCGTTCCCTACGGCGAGCGCGGCCAGGTGGTGATGAACCACGTCAGCAAGTCGCTGTTCCTGCCCAACAACCTGGAACGCGACCTCGCCACGCGGATCGCGCCGCTGCCGGGACAGACAGGTGACGCGGTCGCCGACATCGCCCCGGTCACGCACTTCGAGGACGAGGCCGTCATCGAGGGGGTCTACTGATGACGCGGTCACCGTCACGGAGCCGGCCCCAGCCCCAGCCCGACGTCGTCACACTGGACGCACTGGGCCCCAACGGCTCCTACGCCTCCCGCCAACACCAGGAGATCAAGGACGTCGCCGGTAACCCGGCCGCTCGGCTGGGCCTGGTACCGACCCTGTTCGTCACCCGTGCCATGTCCGCCCTGCGCAGGGCCGTCCCCCTGCCGGTGGACGAGAGGATCGCCGCGATCGCCCGCGCTGGCGAGTTGTTCTCCACCGCCACCCTGGGCGGCCTGTCGGTGAGCGCGTACGAATACCGGGTCAGCCGGGTCTCCGGACTGCCCATCTCGGTGGTCCGGGAGGCCACCCGGACCGCCGCGCACCGTGCCGCGCACGTGTACGACAGCGTGCAGTACGCCCGACCCCGGGGATCGGCCGGCGACTGGCGCGACCCGCTCACCCGCACCGGCCGCGCCGTATGGAGCCGACGCGGCGAGGTGCTCGCGGTCCATGTCTCCGGAGTGCACCCCGGGGCACACAGCCTCTGGCTGGAGGCACTCGCTCTCGGCTTCAGGGTGGCGGTGCGACCCACCCGCCGGGAGCCCTTCACCGCGCACCGGCTCGTCACGGCACTGTGGGCCGCGGGGTTCGGGACCGACCATGTCGTTCTGCTCCCGACCGAACAAGAGCCTGGTGAAGCCCTGTTGCGCGGTGCCGACCTGGCTTACGGCGGCGACGACGTGATCCGCAAGCACGCCGAGAAGCGCACCGTACTGTCCCAGGAGCCGGGCCGTTCCAAGGTCCTGCTGACCGCCGGCACCGACTGGCGCGACCATCTGGACATGATCGTCGACTCGGTTGCCCACCACGGCGGCACCGGCTGCGTGAACGCCACCGCGGTGCTGGTCGAGGGCGACCCGGCGCCGGTGGCCGAGGCTCTCGCCACACGGCTCGCCGACCTTCCCAGCCTGCCTCCCGAGGACGAGAAGGCGGTCCTCCCGGTCCAGGCCCGGATGCCCGCCCGTGCCCTCGAACGGTATGTGCAGTCCAACGCCGCCGGAACCCGCGCCTGGCTGGGCGGCGACGGCTTCGTCGACGAGCTCGGTGACGGCAGCGCGGTCGTACGGCCCACCGTCCACCAGCTCGACGACCCTACCGCCCCACAGGCTGACCTCGAACTGCCGTTCCCTTGCGTCTGGGTGGCGCCGTGGACGGCCGAGGCCGGTCTGGAACCGCTGAGGAACACACTGGTGCTCACCGTGGTCACCGATGACGAGCGACTCGTCGACACCCTGGTGAACGAGCCGACGATCGGCAATCTCTACGTCGGCGGACACCCCACCCACTGGACCGACATCGGCATGCCCCACGACGGCTACCTCTCCGACTTCCTCATGCGTACGAAGACCGTCATCCGCGACTGACCCGGCGATCCGTTCGCCAGGCGTCCTGGAGAACATTCGGAATTCGGACCTCGGAAGAGACACCGATGGGCGCCGTCCCCTTTCCTGCGGGGCGGCGCCCATCGGCGTCCGGTGAGCCGTCTCAGGACTCAGGGCTGCAAGCGGGAGACGCTCCAGCCTCCGGCGGTCCGGGAGTAGAGCAGCCGCTTGTGCAGACGGTCCTTGCCGGTGTGCCAGAACTCGACGGATTCCGGCGCCAGGTGGTACGCGACGAACCTCGCGGGCCGTGGCAGCGGGAGCCCGGCTTCGGCCAGCCTGCCGACCTCGGCACGCAGGGCCGCCGCGTCGTCGAGCGGTTCGCTCTGCCGCGACACGGTCGTCATCGCCTGCGCGTCGATCGACCGTATCCTCCACAATGCGTCGGACTCGGCGTCAGGAAGCCGCACAATGCGGCCGGTGAGGACGGTCTGCTGGTCGGTCTCCCGCCAGTACAGTACGGCCGAGCCCCAGGCAGTCGCCTCTATGTCGCGGGCCTTGGGGCTGGTGTCGTGCGTGGTGAACACGAAGCCGTCGGAGGTCACGGGGCCCAGTTGGATGATCCGGTTCGACGCACGACCCTGTGCGTCGGCCGTGGCCAGAGCCAACGCCCCTGGCTCGCGTACGCCGTTCTCCGCCGCGTCGGCCAGCCATATGCGGAACAGCTCGATCGGGTCGTCGGGGGGCGTTCCGGACTCCGACAGCGCGTCGGCGGACTTCGGAACGATCTTCTGTGGGATCACGCTCATGGGGTTCTCCGTCTGTCCGGTGTCCGGCCGTTCACTTCTCCAGGGCCAGTCCCAGCCCGGCCAGGGCCGGCAGGGAGTGGATGCCCTCGGTCACGGCTTCGATGTCGAACCAGGTCCGGTGCGTGGGCGGGTATCCGATGAGTTCGGCGGGACTCCTCGGGTGCGGCGGGGCAGCGGCCTCGGCCGACTCCCACAGCATGACCGCGCCCCAGCGGTTGTTCTCCCGGTCGGCGATCCAGAACTTGAGCGGCATGCCCCGTACCAGTGCCCACGCGTCCACGGCCTCGTCCCGCAGGAAGTCCCGCAGCGAGTCGATGGTCTGGTCGGATTCGTCGAGTGCCCACCAGGCGATCATCGCCCTCACAGCGCCCGCACCTCTTCTCTTCGGTACTGTGCCCGGCTGTTCACCACGTCAGGTGGGAATTCCCTCCCGCTTGATCTCCGGCACCGGGATGCCCAGTGCCCGCAGCTGCTCGAACGGGTTCATGAACTCGCGGTTCTGCACGACCTTCCCGTTCTCCAGCAGGAACGAGTGCAGGAAATGGTTCTCGTAGTACCCCTCGGGATACCCGGGAAAGAGAATCTTCCCCTTGCCGTCGCACTCGACCCAGAAGCGGTTCGGATCCTGGGTCTCAAAGACCTCGATGTTGTACCAGACCCAGTCGGGGAAGCACTTCAGCGACCACACGGCGTGCTCACCGAGCCTGTCCCGGCCGCGGATCACGATCGGCTCGCCGGTGTCGGTGGTCCACAGCCCGCCGGATCCGTTCTCGGTGAAGAGCAGGTGCCGCTCCAGCCGGTCCTGCCCCGTCGTGTGCATGTACTTCTCAACCGTTTCCCGGTTGATCCGCCGGAGTTCTGCGTGGTCGTCGAACCCCTGCTGCCTGGCGTCAGCCATGGATGATGCCCCCATAGGTAGCCATCACGGAACGTCGTCCACGTCATCCTGACGATGCCTGCTATATCCGCGGCCACGCAGACCATCATTTTTCTATACGCCCCGACGTGACGGTCCCCCGGTTTTGGCGCACCGTCGAATTCCGCGCTCCGGGCACGGCCGGGGATCTTCTCCAAGTGGTACGCCGCCCACAGACGTTCCAGCGTCGCGACGCAGGGGCGCCGATGGGGAAGCAGGCTCGGAGCGCCGCGGTCGCGGGCCGCGGAGCGCTCCGAGCGAGCCGGTCAGAACTGGCAGGTGTCCATCCAGCGCGTGACCAGGGAGGTGTTGTTCTTGTCGGCATCACGAGCGGGACCGCACAGGAACGGGGTGAAGCGGGTGTCGGCACGCAGCCAGAGGCTGAAGAACGACACGATCCACTTGCCCTGCTTGGCCTTGTTGCCGTAGCCCGTCATCGGGCACAGATGGTCGCCCGGAACCTCGATGTAGAGCTTCTCGGCCTGGGACATGGAGTTGTACCAGGGCACCGCGTAGGTGTTGCCGTGGGCGACGGGGTCGCTCTGACAGGTCAGGAAGAAGGTGGGCTCGGTGACTCCGGAGAAGTTCGCGTTCGGGAGGTACGGGGCCGTCGGCACGCCCGCCCGGAAGCGCGCGTCGTCCCGGAGGGCCGCCATGACGCCACCGCCGCCCATCGAGTGACCGGTCGCGCCGAGCGTGCCGTTGAGCTTCCCCGAGAGCGGGTTGCCTGGCGCGTTGCCGAGCGCGAGCAACTGGGTGCCGGCGGCGGTGATCTGGCGGCCGCGCGATTCGGGATCGTCGGTGAGTGTGTTGGTGCCGACGTTGATGACGACGAAGCCCCAGGAGGCGAGGCGGGGTGCGAGCCACTGCAGGTTCTGCTGTGTGCCCTGATAGCCCGGCATCAGCACGACGCCCGGGTACGAGCCATTGGCCGTCGGGTACGTGACCGTGCCGGAGCCGTATCCGCTCGGGTTGGGAACGGTGTAAGTGGCCGTGGACAGCGGCCCGTCGGTGGCCTCCAGGGAAGCGGTCGTCGGGTCCGGGATGCCGTTGCCCGGAGTGCCCTCACCGGAGCCGTACACCTGGAACTCCCACAGCGAGTAGCCGTAGGCGGTGCCGCGCTGGCTGCCGTGGAGGCGGATGTACCGGCCGTCGCCGCTCACGTCGAGGGTCTGCGTGCCGCCGGCGCCTGTGGTGGTCGAGTAGACGGTGGTCCAGGCGGTGCCGTTGTTCGAGGTCTGGATCTGGAAAGAGCGCGCGTACGCGGCCTCCCAGCGCAGCACCACTCGGCTGATGGTGGCGGTGGCGCCCAGATCCACTGTCAGCCACTGCGGATCACTGAACGTGCTGGACCAGCGCGTTGCGGTGTTGCCGTCCACCGCCGCCGACGCGGGGGTGGACGCGTTCTCGGTGGACGAGGAGGTCACGGGCTTGCCTTGGGACAGCAGGTCGGCGGCGGCTGCCGGTGCGGCGGCGGCGGTCAGCAGAGTCAGTGCCAAGCCGATGGTGGTTGCCAGTGCGACCAGTGCCGTCACCGTACGGGATCGGGTCCGTAACGGCGCGGTGGTGGTGGTTGAACGACTGCATGGCTGCATTGCTTTACCTCCGGAGGCGATGAGAGCGCGGTACCGGACAGCGATGTGCGCCCGCACTGTGTGCGTTGCCGAAGTTCACCGGAAGGTGAACTCTCACAGTGCGGAGGGAACGAAGAGATGGCCGGCCTCTCCTGACCGGGGCGGACCGAAGAGGTCGGCCGGCTACTTGGACTGTGCGAAGAGCCAGTCGACGACCACGTCGTTCTCGTACGTCTGGGCCCATGACAGGTGCGGGTTCACCGGTGTCGTTCCGGCCGTGTAGCTCGTGAACAGTACGTGGCTGCGCGTGGCCCGGGCCTCTCGCAGGAGAGCCCGTGACCGGGCCTCGAACTGTGCCTTCGGCAGATCGTTGGCCCATTCCCCACGGGTGACCCGTGCACCGGCGGTCTCCAGCGCGTTCATCAGGGTCCAGGTGCCGGGGTTGCCGAACCGGCCCTCCCGGTAGGGGACGACCGGGTCGTCGATGGAGTGGTCGGCCCACATCGGGATGTGCGTGATCCGCTCCATGGTGGCCGCGTCGCCCCAGCCGGCCGTGGGCAGGGCGGCCGCGAACACGTCGGGGCGCTTGGCCAGCAAACTGTAGATGCCGCGACCGCCCGAGGACAGGCCGACCAGATAGAGCCGGTCGGTGTCCACGTTGCGCGAGTGCTCGCGCACGAAGGTGTCGACGAGTTCGATCAGCGCGGCCTGGACCTTCGCGTCGGTCCAGTCCGTGCCGTCGGGTCCGTCCATGGGACGGGGCAGGGGAATCTGCGGAGAGAGGACGAACGCGGGGTCGCGGCGCTGCCTCTCCGGTTTGGCGAACGTGACCGCGATCCGGTTGGAGGTGAGCTGGGTCATGTTGTTGTCCGCGACTTCGCCACCGCCGTGCAGGGTGACCACGAGCGGGTACCGCTTGCGCGTCTGCGGGTTCCGTACGAATCCCGCAGGCTGGTACAGCCGGAAGTCCAGTTCGAAACCTGTGGAGTCGGTGAAGGAACCGGCCGCGAAGTCGTCGACGACGGGAGTGATGACGTCGTCGTTCCGCTTCGTGAACGGACCGGCCTCAAGCACCGGTTCACCTTCCGGGGTGCGCACGTCCGCCACCTGTCTGACGGAGTACGCACGGTCGAGGGGAAGGGGATCGGTGCCGGCGGCCCGTGCGTTGGGGTCGTTCGGATCGAGTTCGATGATCAGGCGGTCCCCCCGTCGTCCGGGGTGAGAGCGGTCGTCGACTTCGGCGGAGGTGTTGGAGTAGACCCGGGTCACCGTGCGAGCCGCTGTCCGTCCGCCCACGGTGGCCTGCACCTGGAAGGCGGTGGGCGGGACCGTCCCGCCGCGTAGGTCGATGCGATGCGCGTACTGGATGGCGACGGCCGTCACCAGCCAGTTGTTCCTCGGCGTCACGTGCGTCAGGAGGTCCGTCCGCAGGACCGGATTCAGTCCGGAGGCCGCTTGCCGTCCTTCGGACGGGGCTGTCGTGGCGTCGGCAGCCACCGCGGTCGCCGTGCTCACCGCCGGCGCCGCGACCGCGCCTGCGGTGGCGGCGAGCACCGTACGTCTGGGGATCGGTCTCATAGGTCCTCGTCTCGGTCGGTGGGGCACCCGGTCCGGGTGCCGTGTGGGTGGATCCGGTCGCCCGGCTCCCGACCTGCGGGAGCCGGGCGGCACTTCGGGGGCCATGACGCGGCATGCGCGGTGGCTGCCGGAGGTCCGCGGCCGACGGGGACTCCGCTCGGGCCCGCGGGCCCGCGGTCACCCCCTGACCCGGGACACGGTCACAGCGAGAAGGCTCCGGTCAGCAGGGCACCGGCGGTCATGACGAGGGTGGTGGCGAAGGCCCAGCGGAAGATGAAGCGCTGGTGTTCGCCGAGCGACACACCGCTCATGCCGACCAGGATGAACGTGGACGCGGTGAGCGGACTGAGCGGGAAGCCCGTGGTCATCTGGCCGAGAATGGCGGCGCGGGCGACCTCCGCCGGCTCCGTGCCGAACCCGCTCGCGGTCTCGGCGAGTACGGGCAGTACCCCGAAGTAGTAGGCGTCCGGGGTGAAGACCAGGCTCAGCGGCATGCCGGTGACGGCCACCGCGACGGGCAGGTGCGACCCGAAGGAGTCGGGGACGACGGAGACGAGTGCCTCGGCCATCTCGTCGATCATCCTGGTGCCGGTGAGGATCCCGGTGAGGACGCCGGCCGCGAAGATCATCGTGGTGACCAGGACCACGCTCTTGGCGTGCTTGTCGAGCAGCGCCTGCTGCTGTTCCCAGGTGGGGTGGTTGACCAGCAGCGCGATGGCGAACCCGAGGACGAACAGCACCGGAAGCGGCATCACTTCCAGGATCAGGCAGACCACGAGGGCGATGGTGAGCAGGAGATTGAAGATGTTCAGCCCGGCCCGCGGCAGCGGCGGGACCCGGACGGTACCGGGCCCGTCGCCCGGCGACCGGAGGGCCGGACGCTCCTGCCCGTCGGCCGGCGACCGGAGGGGCGGATGCTCCTGCCCGTCGGCCGTCGGGGAAGTGGCCCGCAGGCTCGACTCGGCAGGTGCGGCAAGTGCGGCAGACTCGGCAGACGCCGAAGCGGCGGGTTCGCGGTCGTCCCGCTCGCCCTCGCCCGTGCGCACGTCCGGGGCCGGACCTCCCGGGGACAGCGCACCGAGACGGTTGCGCTCCCGGCGACCGAGCAGATACGAGGCCACCAGCACCCAGGCCACGCCGAAACCCATGGCAGGCAGCACGGGGGTGAAGACCTCGGAACTGTCCAGTTCCAGCGCCGCCATGGCGCGTACGGTCGGGCCACCCCAGGGGACCATGTTCATCACGCCCGCGCCCAGGCAGACCACTCCGGACAGCACCAGAGGGCTCATACCGAGCCTCTTGTATACCGGCAGCAGCGCGGAGACGGTGATGAGGAAGGTGGAGGCGCCGTCGCCGTCCAGGGCCACGCACAGCGTGAGGACGGCCGTGGCGACGGTGATCCGCAACGGGTCGCCCCCCGCCACGCGCAACAGACCGCGGATCAGGGGGTCGAAGAGCCCGGCGTCCACCATCAGACTGAAGTACAGGACCGCGAACGCGATCATGATGCCGGTGGGGGCCACCTTGGACAGCCCACCGAGAATCAACTCGCCCAGATCGCCCGCGAAGCCGCCGATGAGCGCCGCCAGCACCGGAAGCAGGATCAGAGCGACCAGGACCGAGGCGCGTCTGGTCATGGTGAGCAGCAGTAAGACTGCGATCGTGGCGAAGCCCAGGGCTGCCAGCATGGCGGCGCTCGCTTTCTCGGGGACGGCCCTCGGCGGCGGTGGGCGGGAACTGGGCGGGCAGGCCGAGGTGTTACGCGAGAGTTTCGGAGCACCACCGGATCGGTGTCCAGCATCAAACCGGGATCTGTCCATGCGATAAGCGCATCAATTCAGGTGGACGCGCCCTATGCTCGTCGGCCATGGAGGCCACCACCTTGCGTCAACTGGCGGCGTACACGGCCGTAGCCCGGGCCGCGAGCTTCACCGCGGCCGCCGCGCAGATGCACGTGTCCCAGTCCTCGCTCAGCCGCGCGGTCGCGGACCTGGAGCGACAACTCGGCGTCCAACTGCTCGAACGGGACACCCGTAACGTGCAGTTGACCCCGGCGGGCGCCGAGGCCCTGCGTATCGCCGAGCAGATCGTCACCACTCACCGGGCGGGCATGACGGAGTTCAGGCGATTCCTGCTCGGCGAGTCCGGAACGGTCGCCGTGGCGACCCTTCCCTCGGTTGCCGCGGTGCTCCTGCCGCAGGTCATCTCCGACTTCCGGGAGCGGCGCCCACAGGTGGCGGTACGCCTCCTCGACGGCCTGGAGCGGCTGGTACTGGACCGGGTCCTGTCCGGTGACGCCGACTTCGCGATCACCACCGTCGGCAACCCGCCCGAGCAGTTGGAGCACCGCCCCCTGGTCAGGGACCGCTTCGTCGCGGTGCTGCCGGAAGGCCACCCGCTCGCCGAGCGCCCCGAGATCGCCTGGGAGGACCTGGCTCGTCAGCCCTTCCTCGCCGTCGGGCGCGACTCGAGCGTGCGTCGCCTCACCGACGCGGCGTTCGCCCAGATCGACGTCCATACGGCACCGGCGGCCGAGGCGGGCAGTATCGCGACGGTGGGCGGACTGGTGACCGCCGGCCTCGGCGTGTCGGCGATGCCTGCCCTCGTGCTCCCGCTGATGGGCGCCGGGCCCATCGTCTGCCGTCCCCTGGTGGACCCCGTGGTGGACCGGCGCCTGGACATCGCGCTGCGCGCTCGGCGAACGCTCCCGACCGTGACGGAGCGGTTCCTTCAGACGCTCGAAGAGTTCCGCCTCCAGAGCCGCGCTCTTCCCCCCGGAGTGTCGTGGGCCTGACGCCGTGAGGCGTACCCGGGGCCCGAGGCTCCGTATCGCCCCGGTCGCCCTGGTCGCCCACCGCACCCGCGCACCGACCGCTCCGGCGATTCATGCGTTCTTCGCATTGATTGATTGCCTTCTGTTGCTCGACATGCATTTCTCCGCTCATGCAGTCTGAAGACCCGGCCGGCGACGACGTGGCGCAACCACCGCGGACGACGCGGCCGGGGACCAACGCGAACAGCACGGGTGAGGGAGCGCATCGGTGTCGGACGACGAGCGGAACACCACCGGACGCGGGCAGTTGCAGGGGTTGAAAGTGGTCGAGTTCGCGCATGTGGTGGCCGGGCCGCTGGCAGGCTCGATGCTCGCCGACCAAGGGGCCGACGTCGTGCACGTGGAACCCCCCGGCGCCGGAGACGCGGCCCGCGCCATGGGGCCGCAACGAGACGGCGTCCCCCTGTGGTTCAAGGTCGCCGGCCGCAACAAGCGCTCTGTCACCCTTGATCTGCACCACGAGGCCGGCCGGAGTGTCGCCCACCGGCTCGTCGCCTGGGCGGACGTCGTCATCGTCACGCTGCGCGCCGGACGCCTGCGCAGCTGGGGACTCGACTGGGACTCCGTGCACCGGATCAACCCCCGGGCCGTACTGCTGCAGATCTCCGGCTTCGGCGCCACCTCGTCGCAGGCGGACGCCCCCGGCTTCGGCAAGATGGGCGAGGCACGCAGCGGAGTCGTCCACCTGACCGGCTTTCCCGACGGCCCGCCCGTGCACACCGGCTTCTCGCACGGCGACGCCGTGACCGGCCTGATGGGCGCCTACGCCGTCCTCGCCGCCCTCCACCGCCGTGACCACGACCCCGGGTTCGACGGCGAGTGGATCGACCTCGCTCTCTTCGAGTCCCTGTTCCGTCTGGTCGAGTGGCAGGTCATCGTCCACGACCAGCTGGGACGAGTACCCGAACGCTCCGGCAACCAGTTGGCGGTCGCCCCGGGGGCCGTGATCAACACCTACCGCTCCCGCGACGGCGACTGGATCACGGTCACCTCCGCGACCCTGCGCTCCGTCCGCAACATCGCCGGCCTGCTCGGACTCCCCGAGAAGGAGTTCGCCACGGCGCGGCAACAGTACGACCGGCGGGGGCAACTGGATGAGGGCCTGCGGAACTGGGTGGCGGAGCGCGACACCGGCGAGTGCCTCGCAGGGTTCGCCCGCGCCGAGGTCGTGGCCTCACGGGTGTTCGACGCCGCGGACATCGCCGCCGATCCCGTGTACGCCGAACGCCAGGACATCATCACCGTCGACGACCCCGAACTCGGTCCGGTGCGTATGCAGGCGGTGATCCCGCACTTCCGACAACAGCCCGGCCGGGTCTGGCGGACCGGGCCCTCCCTCGGGCAGGACAACCGCCTTGTCTACGGGCAGTGGCTCGGACTCGGCGAGGACGAGATCACGGACCTGGAGAAGAGCGATGTCATCTGAGGCGCCTTCCAAGAGGGCTGCCGAGGCGGACGCGAGAGCGGCCGGCCGGCCGCCGCTGCGCTCCCTGCTCTTCGTCCCCGGCACCAGAACCGACTGGCTGCCCAAGGCCCGGGCGGCGGGCGCCGACGCCGCCATCATCGACCTGGAGGACGCGGTGCCCGCCTCCGCCAAGCTCGCCGCCCGGGCACAGGTGGTCGAGGCCATCGCGCAGGCCGCCGCGTCCGCCGATCAAACGGGACGCATGGCGCTGTTCGTCCGTGTCAACCCGCTGGACGGCTGGGCGGGGTCCGAGGAACTGCGCGCGGTCGTACGACCCGGGCTCGCCGGCATCGTGCTCCCCAAGGTCCGCTCCGCCCAGGACGCGAAGCTTGCCGACCGGCTGCTGGGCTGGTGCGAACAGGAACAGGGCCTGCCGCCGGGACGGGTCGCGCTGGTGCCTCTGCTGGAGACGGCCCGCGGCCTGCGGGAGGCCTACGACATCGCCCGGTCCGCCTCCCGTATCGCCTACTTGGGCGCCCTCACGGCCCCCGGCGGTGACGTGGAGCGCGCCGTCGGATACCGCTGGAGCGCAGAGGGAGCCGAAACGGTGGCGCTGCGCTCCCGCGTCCTGCTGGACGCCAGGGCAGCCGGGGTGCCGTGCCCGGTCAGCGGATTGTGGACGCGCATCACCGACCTGCCGGGGCTGCGCGCCTTCGCCGAACAGAACCGCTCCCTCGGCTACGAGGGGATGATGGCGATCCATCCCTCGCATGTCCCCGTGATCAACGAGGTGTTCTCTCCCGGCCCCGACGAACTCGCCCGCTGCGCACGGTTGATCGCGGCGGTCGAGTCGGCACAGCGGGACGGGACGGGCGCTGTGGTGTTCGAGGGTGAGATGGTCGACGAGGCCATGGCCGGTATGGCACGACTGGCTCTCGAACGACACGGGGCGCATGTTCGTGCGGCTGACCCATCACCGCCGTCCGGCTCCTGATGACGAAGCGCTGCCGCTGCCGGCGAGGCCGTTGCCCGCAGCCGGCGGCGCCGCCACCACGCCCAGCGGTTCCCGTACCGCCCGGCCCGGCACGCCCTGCTCCTGCGCGCTGAGCACCTCACCGCGCGGCGCGGTGATCGCGGCCGCCGCCCCGCGCGGGATGTTCGCCGTTGATACGCGGTGATCCCGCGTCCTTGCGTATCTCGCCGGGGTGTCAGGACGGCTGGGACACGGTCTGTTCCGTCAGTTCGGAGGCTCCCGCCTCGACACGGTCGGCGGCCCGGGTCATGCCGGCCGCTTCCTCCGCCGGCAGGTCCCAGGCCGCGATGCGGCGTACGCCCTCGGGCCCGAGCTCGACGGGCACGGTGAGGCTGGTGCCGTGCACGCCGTACTCGCCGTCCAGCACGACGGAGGCGGGGACGAGGGTCCCGGAACCGGTGGCGATCGCCTCGATGAGACGGGCGGTGCCGAGGCCCGTGGTCCAGGTGGAGGTACGGCCCGAGTCGAGGGCCACGTGCTTGGAGTACCAGGTGTCCACGTACTCCTCGGCGGCCGTGCGCTGTTCGCCGGTGAGGACGACGGGTTCCCCGCCGACCCTGACCCGGCTGTAGAGCGGGACCTGGCCCTCGCCGTGCTCGCCGAGCATCCAGGCGTCGACGTCCTTCGGCGCCACGCCGAGCGCGAACGCGATGCCGGTGCGCAGCCGGAGGCTGTCGTTGAGGGTGTAGCCGATCAGCCGCTCGCGCGGCAGCCAGCCCTGCCGGTGCACCCAGGTCAGCAGCGGGTCGACGGGGTTGGTGAGCATGAGCACCAACCCGCCGAAGTCCGCTCCCGCCTCCCGCACGGGCCGCAGGCACTCGTTCACGATCCGCGCGTTGTCGGCGAGGAAGACGGAACGGGAGGAGTTCAGCCGCAGCGGGACGGCAGCGCTCAGCACGACCACGTCCGCGTCGAGCGCGTCCTCGGGGGTGCCGCCCCGCACGGTGTCGGCGGTGGCGCCGAGGCCGAGGGCGTTCTCCAGGTCCATGGTGTGGCTGGTGATCATGTTCGGCCGGGTGTCGACGAGCACGATCTCGTACGTCCCCTGCGCGGAGAGCAGGTTGAACGCGGCGGAGGAGCCGATGCCGCCGGCGCCTCCGATGATGACGACCTTCACGTGTCTGTGCCTTCCGTGCTCAACGGGTCAGTTCAGCGAGTCAGTTCAGCGGGTCAGGAGGAGTAGTGGGCGTCGGCCTCGACGGCGACCTCGAGCACGAGCGGCTCACGCCGGTCCGCCAGTGTCGGCAGGACCTTGTCCAGGACGGACAGCAACGCGGTGTGGTCCTCGACCCGTTCGGCCGGGCAGCCCAGGCCCTCGGCCAGGGTCGACACGCTCAGCTCGGTGAAGGCGGGCCAGGCCGGGGCGGCGGAGCCCTCGCGCTCGGAGAGGCGGTCCATGATCGCGTAGCGGCCGTTGGCGAGGACGACGAACAGGACGCCGATGCCGTAGTGGGCGGCGCTCCACAGGGCCTGGACCGAGTAGAGGGAGGAGCCGTCGCCGAGGACGGCCACGACGGGCCGGTCGGGGGCGCCGTGACGGACGCCGATCGCGGCCGGCATGGCGAAGCCCAGTCCGCCCATGGCCGCGCTGAGGAAGCCGAGCGGCGCCCGGGCGGGCAGCAGCCGGTGCAGGTCCGGGCGGCTGGAGGGGGTCTCCTCCACCACCACGGCCTTCGGGTCGAGCCGCTCGGCGAGGGCGGCCAGGACGTGAGCGGCACGCAGGGGCTCACCGGGGAGAGGCGGCTGGGGTGCCGTCGGCCGGTTCGGCGCCGAGGAACGCGGGACGGCGGGCACCAGCGGGGCCAACCGGCGTACGGTGTCGCCCGGTTCGGCGAGCAGCACCAGCTCCGCCGGGCTGCGGTGGGCCTCCTCCGGGTCCTCCGTGATGACGGCGACCCGGGTGCCCGGCTCGGTGAAGTCGCCGGGGGCGTAGGTGTATTGGCGGAACGCGGCCGCTCCGACGGTGAGGACCGTGTCGTACGGCGCGAGCGCCTCGCGCAGTGCGGGGCGCACCGCGGGCAGGTGGCCGGCGAAGAGACGGTGGTCCTGGGGGAAGCCGGCGCGGGCGCCGAACGGCTCCTGGTAGACCGGGCAGTCCAGGCGCTCGGCCAGCGTGACGAGCGCCTGCCAGCCGTCCGCCGTGTCGTTGCCCGCGCCCGCCACCAGACAGGGCGAGTCGGCGGCCGTCAGCAGCGTGGCGAGGGCGGCCAGGGCGTCGTCGGAGGCCGTACGACCGCCTCGTACCGCGAGCGGTCCGCGCGGCGCGGCCTGGGCGACGTCGTCGTCGGCCTCGGCGAACCAGTCGTCCATCGGGACGACGACGACCGCCGGACCACGGCCTTCCTGGGCCTCGTGCCAGGCGCGGGCGACGGCGCCGGGGACGTCCTGCGGACGGGCCGGCGTGTGCTGCCACACGGGGTACTCCCCCGCCAGTCCGTCCAACCGCCCGGCCAGGAACGGCTCGTGGGGCAGATGCCGGCGGTCCTGCTGGCCCACGATCACCACCAGGGGCGCGCGGTTCGCGCGGGCGGTGGCCAGGGCGCTGACCGCGTTGCCGTATCCGGCGGTGGTGTGCAGCAGGACGAGCGCGGGGCGACCGGTGGCCAGGGCGCTGCCGGAGGCCATCCCGACGACCGAGCCCTCGTGCAGTCCGAGCACGAAGGAGATGTCGGCGGGCAGGTCGGCGAGGAAGCCCACCTCGGTGGAGCCCGGGTTGCTGAAGAGGGTGGTGAGTTCGTACTGACGCAGGACGTCGAAGGTCTGTTCCTTGACGGTCCTGGTGTGGGCGGCCGTGGTCATCGCGGGTCCCCTTTCTGGCAGGACTGGACGGTAGGCCGCCCAACCCCGAGGGGCCACGGGCACGTTCACTATGCGAAACGTGCCGCACCTCGGACAGTCGCCCGAGTCAGTCGACCCCGGGCAGGACCGCGCCCGTGGACAGTTCGCCGCGCAGCCGGCCGGTGATGAGGCGGGCGGTGTCGAGGACGGCCTCGATCTGCGGCGGGCCGGGCTGTTCGACGGTGAAGGCGATCGACACGGCGGCGACGGCATGGCCCGGCGCCGACACGACGGGCGCCGAGACCGTCCCGAGGCCGCGCACGACCTCGTTGCGTGTGGTGGCGTAGCCGCAGGCCCGGGCCCGGCTGATCTCCGGTCGCTCACCGAGCAGTTGCGGCTCGGCGGACAGCATGGCGATGCCCGGGGAGCCCAGGGTCAGCGGATGCCGGTCGCCGGGGCTGTAGACGGCGCGCGAGCGGGTGCTCTCGACCTCGACGGAGACCAGCGTGACCGCCTCTTCGCCGTCCCGGACGACGAAGAAGGAGGTCAGTCCCACGCGCGCGGCCAGCTTGGCGATCTCCGGTTTGGCGATGCGCTGGAGCATGGGCAGGGTGCGGCGGCCCAGTGACTGGGCGCGGGTGCCGATGACGTACCCGTGGGTGGTGTGCGCGACCAGGTGGTGATCCTGGAGGGTGCGCAGCAGCCGGTAGACGATCGAGCGGTGCAGCCCCATCTGCTGGCTCAGTTCGGCCAGCGTCAGCGGTACGTCCGACAGCGCGATCACTTCGAGCAGCCGCAGCCCCCGGTCCAGGGTCTGGACGGAGGGCCGGCTCGGCGGCGGGGGGTCTTCGGCAGGTCCGGTCATGGCTCGGGGATCTCGTCGTCCAGCGCCGGAAACGCCGGGAGCACGGTCTCGGCGGGGCTTCCCTCCCGGACCACTGGCCGGCGGGCTTCGCGCCGGTGAACGAGGTACGTGGCGTCGGCGCGCGCGTAGTGCCCGGCGGGGTCGTAGGCGTTCTTCGCGAGGTCGATCTCGTCGAGGTCGATGTCGGCGTACACCAGTGCCTCCTCGCCCTCGTCGACGTCCTTGGTGAGGGTACGTCCGTCCGGGCCGAAGATCCGCGAGCAACCGCCGCCGGCCGTGAGCAGGCGGCGCTGCTCGGGGGTGGACGCGAAGACGTCGATGCCGGCCGGGGAGATGACCTGGGTGGCCATCAGGACGAAGGCGCTGCCCTCGATGGCGTACACCTGGGTCGCGGCGATGTTGGCCTCGGCGCTGAGCTGGAAGGCGAGGTCGCGGTAGAGACCGAAACACGGCCAACTGGCCACGTGCACCTGCTCGTTCTGCGCGTACAGGGCGTACTTGCTGAGCGGCTGGACGTGCTCGGCGCAGTTCAGGGCGCCGAGTCGGCCGAGCGCGCTGTCGACGACCTTGAGGTCGCTGCCGTCGCCCTCGCCGAACAGGCTGCGCTCGACATGGGTCGGCTTGAGCTTGCGGCGGTGCAGCAGCACGCTGCCGTCGGCGGCGATCACGGTCTGGGTGATGTAGAGGGAGCCGTGGTCCTTCTCGCTGTAGCCGAGCGCGACGGTGATGCCGTGCTGCCGGGCGGCGCGGCGGATCGTGGTCAGTCCGTCGCCGGCGGGGGCGAGCGAGGCGGCGTGGTAGCGGCGGACGAAGGGGACCTGGTCGGCGACCGCGCCCAGCCACAGGAAGTGCGGGTAGCCGGGGATCCACACCTCGGGGAAGGCGATGAGCGAAGCCCCGTTCCGGGCCGCTTCCGCGATCAGGTCGACGGTCTTGGCGACCCCGGCCTCCGCGTCGAGCCAGGCGGGCTCGGCCTGGACGGCCGCGGCCTTGAAGCGGCGAGTGGTCTCTGTCATGTCCGATCGTCTCCTTCTCTTCATGCTCCCGCTTCCAGGAGCTGTTCGACCAGCAGGCCGAGGCCCAGGAGCCGTCGGTCGGTGTCCCAGGGCGCGTCGAGCGCCACACCCACCGGGAGTCCCGGGCCCGCCGACCGGACGGGCACGGTGAGGCCGGGAAGAGCGGCGACGCTGCCGGGTCCCGTGTTGCGGATGTACGTGGGGAAGGTCGGACGCGGGTCGCCGTCCAGCCGTACCCGCTCGGTGTCGGTGTCGATGCGTCCGGCGGGCAGGGGTGTGGTGGGGAAGAGCACGGCGTGGGCTCCGCTTTCACGGAAGATCCGCCGGTAGCCGTCCACGAGGACACGGTCGCGGATGTCGAGCGCGGCCTTGTACGCCGTCTCGGTGACCGCCTGCGGGAACACGACCCGCTCCATCGTCGTGCGGACGTCGGGGTGGGTGATCCGGGCCAGGAGTTCCGCCGGTTCCGTGCCGCCGGTCGCCGTGCTCAGGTACCCGGGCAGTTGTCTGGCGGCCTCGTAGAGGGTGAGGGGGAATCCGGCCAGTTCCTCGGCCGTCTCGACCTCCGGCAGCCGTACCGGCACGAACCGGACCCCGGCGGTCCCCAGGACCTCCAGGCAGTGCTCCCACACCTCGGCGGTACGCGGGTGCAGCGGCTCGGTGAAGTGGTGTCCGGGGACGGCGAGCACGACCTCGCGCGGGTCGGGTGCCTCGGCCGGGTCGTGGTCGGCGGCGAGGACGGCGTCCAGGAAGACCAGGTCCGCGACGGTCGGGGCCATGGGTCCGATGGTGTCGCGCGTCCACGACAGCGGGGTCACTCCCCCGGCCGGGTAGCGGCCCGTGGTCGGGCGAAGCCCGGCGATGCCGGTGAGCGCGGCCGGGACGCGGACCGAGCCGCCGGTGTCGGTGCCCAGCCCGGCCGGGGCCAGACCGGCGGCGACGGCCGTGGCGGTGCCGCCGCTGCTTCCGCCCGCGAAGCGGTCGGGGTCGGCCGGATTGCGGGCGGGGCCGTACGGGCCGCCCGCGGTGGTGGCTCCCAGGGCCAGCTCGTGCATGTTGGTCTTGCCGAGCACGATCGCGCCGGCCGCACGCAGCCGGGTGACCGCCTGCGCGTCGCGGTCCGGGACGAATCCGGCGAGCGCCTCGCAGCCGGCGGTGTTGGGGAGTCCGGCGACGTGGATGTTGTCCTTGACGGCGATCGGCAGCCCGTGCAGCGGGCCCCGGGTGGGGCCGCGGTCCGCCGCCGCGGCCTCGGCGAGAGCGCGGTCGGCGTCGAGGGTGACGAAGGCTCCCAGGTCACCGGCCCGCTCGGCGCGCGCCAGGAGTTCCTCGGTGAGCGAGACGCTGGTGAGCGTCCCGGCTGCGAGCATGGAGAGGGCGGTCTGCATGGGCGGACAATAAGGGCCTCTCCGGTGCCCATGAACATGGCTGTTTCGCAATACGAGACTCCGGATTCGGTCGGTCGGCACCGTCCGGGGCTGAGCCGGACCGGCATGGGACTGGGGTACGCGGGTCGCACGGCCCCGGGAGGCCGCCAGGCCGGAGGGCCACGAAGCCGCCGGGCTACGAAGCCATCAGGCCGCGAGGCCGTCAGAGCGCGTCGCATGCCGCCTCGACGCGCAGATCCGGGTACGAGCGCCCGGCGCGCAGGCGGTAGCGGCCCTGGACCGTGTGCCAGGCGTCCCGCTCCGGGTCCCAGATCTGCGCGGCCCTGCGCGGCACCGGTATCTCCACCAGGGTCGTCCTTCCGGGGGCGGCCTGGGCGGTGGCGAAACCGGCGAGCCGGCGTCGGGGGCGCTCGGCCGCGTGGGCGGTGGCCGTGTCCGCCGGTTCCAGATACACCTGGACGACCTCACGGCCCGGGCGCCCACCGGTGTTGCGTACCTTCACGCGCAGGGTGCCCAGCTCGTGGGCGCCGGGTGGCGCGGGCGTGAACTCGGCCTCCTCGTACGCCCAGTCCGTGTATCCCAGGCCGTGGCCGAACCAGTAGGCGGGCGGGGTGTCCTGGCGGGCCCAGGCCCGGTAGCCGATGAAGACGTCCTCGTCGTAGGTGAGGAGGCCGTCGACGGGCTCGGTGTCCAGGACGGGGCAGTCGGTCATGGCCGCGGGCCAGGTGGTGGGGAGCCTCCCGCCGGGTTCCTCGGCGCCGAGCAGGACGTCGGCGAGGGCGTGCCCGGCCTCCTGCCCCGGGAACCAGCCGAGCAGGACGGCGGCGACCTCGTCGCGCCACGGCATCTCCACCGGGGAGCCGGTGTTGACGACCACGACGGTGCGCGGGTTGGCCTCGGCCACCCGGCGGACCAGTTCGTCCTGGCGGCCCGGCAGCTTCAGGCTCGTACGGTCGAAGCCCTCGCTCTCCGTCTCCTCCGTGGTGGCCACCACGATCACCGCGACGTCACTGGACGTGGCGACCGCCACGGCCTCCTCGATGAGTTCCTCGTCCGTGGCGGTCGGCGGGCGGTGCCCCAGACCGAAGGCGAGAGCCGCGATGTTGTCGTCCATGCCCTTGGTGAACGGGACGAAGCGGAAGGCGACCTCGACGGTCTCGCCCGCGGTCAGCTCGACGGTGAAGCGCCGCTCGGACGGGTTGGTGAACGCGAGGAAGGGGTCGTCGGAGTCGGGGACGCAGACGTCCTCGGCCAGCCGGTGACCGGCGACGTCGAGGGTGTAGCTGCCGAACCCCGTGACGCCGAAGGTGTGGGTTCCGGTCCGGTCGGGGGTGAAGCTGCCGGTGATGTCCACGCAGTGGAGCCGCCGTGCGGTCACCCCGGTGGGCAGGCTGCCCACCGTCATCACCTGGCCGTCGGGCTGGGGCAGTTCGGCGAGGACGTCGCCGTCCTCGTCCCGGTAGCGGGAGCGCAGGGTGAAGTACTCGGCGGCCGGGGCGAGGCGGGTACGCGGGTCGGCGCCCTGTGCGTGGACCAGTTCGACGGCCGGCGGAAGAGCGCGGCGCAGACCGGCCAGCGGGCTGACGACGTGCTCGGGGAAGACGGTGGCGCTGCCGCCGCCCATGACGCGGGCGTGGCGGGCCGTGTCGCCGATGAGGGCGACCCTGCGCAGCGCGTCCCGGTTCAGGGGAAGCACCGCACCGCCGTCGGGAGCGGGGTCGTTCTTGAGCAGGACGAAGGAGCGGCGGGCGATCTCGCGCGCCAGAGCCCTGCCGTCGATCTCCTCGGCCTGCGCCGCTCCGGCGGGCGGGGCGCCGTCGAGGGCGCCGACCCGTGCGGCCAGCCGCAGGACGCGACGTACCGCCGCGTCGAGTGTCCGCTCGGCGACGCGGCCGTCGCGTACGGCGTCGGCGAGAGCGGCGCCGTAGACGGTCCTCGGGCCCGGCATCGCGATGTCCAGGCCGCCCTCGGCGGCGCGTACCGTGTCGCGGGCGGCCATCCAGTCCGAGACGATCACGCCGTCGAAGCCCCACTCCCCGCGCAGGACCTCGTTCTGGAGGCGGTGGTTCTCGGTCATGCCGGCGCCGTTGACGCCGTTGTAGGCGGACATGACACCCCAGGGCCCGGCGTGGGTGACGATGTGCTCGAAGGGGGCGAGGTACAGCTCGCGCAGCGCCCGTTCGCTCACTCGCGCGTCGAGGGTGAACCGCTCGGTCTCGCTGTCGTTGGCGACGAAGTGCTTGACGGTCGTACCGACACCGCCGTCCTGCACGCCGCGCACGTATCCGGCACCGATGACCCCGGTGAGCAGGGGGTCCTCCGAGAAGCACTCGAAGTGCCGGCCGCCCAGCGGAGTGCGGTGCAGGTTGACCGTGGGCGCGAGCAGGACGTCGACGCCCTTGCGGCGGGCCTCGTGCGCGAGCAACCGGCCGGCCCGGTGGGCGAGTTCGGGGTCCCAGGTGGCGGCGAGGGCGGTCGGACTGGGCAACGCGACCGAGGGATCGTCCGGGGACCACCGGGTTCCCCGCACTCCGATGGGGCCGTCGGACATGACCACGGACCGCAGGCCGACCTCGGGCACGGCGGGCAACGACCACATGTCCTGGCCCGCGATCAGCCGGGCCTTGGTGTCGAGGTCCATACGGGCCAGGGCGCCCTCGACCACCCGTGCGCACAACTCGTCGCGGGACGGCGCGGTCGCCGGGGCCGCGTCCGCGCGGCCGCGGTCCGCCTGTGGGGTCGTCTCGTTCGTCGTGTGACTTGTCACCGGGGTGCCGGCGGTCATGGCCGGTGCTCCTTCGTCTCGGTTCAGCGATGGCGGGGTGTCCGGTGCGCCCCGCAGTTCGGACCCACGGCCGGTGCGGTCGCCGCTCGCGGGCGGCGGGGCGCCGTCGGCATCCCGGGCGGCCCCCACCGGCCCGGTGTCGACAGCGCCCCGCCCGGGGACGCTCAGCGCGCTCCTCGCACCGGCCGGACGGCCAGGGCGCCGAGCACCGCGAAGCCCGCGGCGGCCAGGAACAGGGCGGTGTAGTTCTGCCCTGCCCCGACGGCCAGGAAGACCGGCGCGATCGCCGGGGCGACGGACTGCGGAAGCGCGTTGGCGATGTTGAACACGCCCAGGTCCCTGGCCACATTGGTCTTGTCCGGCAGGACGTCGAGCACGAGCGCGAGGTCGACCGACATGTGGACCCCGATACCGAGACCCACGACGGCCACACCGACCAGCAGCAGGGTCATGCTGTGCGCGAAGGCGATGGTGGGCAGACCGATCGCGGCGATGACACCCGCGAGCCCGACGAAAAGCTTGCGCCGGCCGAGCTTGTCCGACAGCCAGCCACCGCCACCGGAACCGGCCAGGATGCCGACGACCATCACCGACAGGACGACCCCGACCTGACCACCGACGTTGTCCGGCGTGTAGCCGAAGCGGTCTATCAGCAGGAAGGCCTGGTACGTCATGAGGGTCGCCCAGCCGAGCACGAGGAGGAAGCGGCTCAGCCAGGCCCAGGCGTAGCCCGGCTGGGCTACCGGGTTGACCCAGAAACTGGCGAGGAACTCCTTGACCCCGTACGGGGTGGACGGCTTCTCGGTGCGCACCCTGTCGCGCAGCACGACCAGCAGCGGCACGACGGCCAGCAGGCCGAACAGGGCCGGTACGCCGAACATCAGCGTCATGTTCCCGGCAACGAGGTCGACGACGTACGCGGCGACGCCGAGCGCCAGGAACTGACAGAGTCCGAGCAGGCCGGAGAACTTGCCGCGCTGGTCCTCGGGCACCTGGTCCGGGACCACCGCCACGATGCCGGCCAGGGCGGCGTTGTAGGACAGCTGGGCCAGCGAGCACCCCACGATGAGCATGCCCATGTTGGGCGCGTAGGCGATGACCGCGGTGGCCAGGGTGCCGACGAGCATGCCGCCGAGGACGAACGGCCGGCGCATGCCGAAGCGCGACGTGCACCGGTCGGACAGCTTTCCGGCCCACGGGTTGCCGATGAGGGCGAACAGCGCGCCCACACCGCCGACGACACCGATCACCGAGGTGGCGTCGTCGGGGTACAGGCGCAACACCTTGAGTTGCAAGGTCACCACGGCCGGTGCGAGGACCGCCAGCCAGATACCGAAGTAGGCGAGTGCGTAGAGCGAGACGAATCCGGCGCCGACACGGGCGGTGACGGCCGGGGTGGCCGTACCGGCGGAGGCGGGAGGAGCGTCGGTGGTGCTTTCGGACATAGGGATCTCCCAGAGCGCGGAAGAGAGCGGAGAGAGCGGAAGAAGGCGAGCGAGAGGGTCGCAGAGAGCGGAAGGGAGCTGGGACTCGTTCCCCCGGGGCCCGGACGGACGGCTTCGTCGCGCCGGTGGGACCGCACTCTACAATTGCTACCTATCGGTCGGTAGGTTTTTGTTCCATGATTTTTTTCCGCCGCACTAGAGTGAGCCGGGTGGCGGACGACAACAGCACGAGGACCGGCGAGAGCACGAGGACCGGCGGCAGACCGAGTACGTACGCACGGGGCGAGGCAGCCAAGCGGCGGATCCTCGACGTCGCGATGGAGGAGTTCGCCGCCCGCGGCTTCTGGGGCGCGTCCCTCCAGGACATCGCCGGCCGCACGGGCATGTCCAAGCCCGGCCTGCTCCACCACTTCCCCAGCAAGCAGGCACTGCTCGCGGCCGTACTGGCCGAGCGGGACCTGCGCGACCGGCACGGCATGGGCGTGGAGGACATCTTCACCCTGCGCGGCCTGCAGGTGCTCGACATGCTGGACCGGCTCGTGGTCGTCAACGCCGAGCGCTTCGGGCTCGTACAGCTCTCCCACGTCCTGGCCGCCGAATCGGCGGGCGGCGACCACCCCGCGGCCGAGCACGGCAGACGGCACTTCGCGGAGGCGCGGACGCTGGTGCGTACGGCCCTGGAGGCGGGCGTCGCCGACGGTGAGCTGCGCGGGGACCTCGACTGCGGGCTGCTGGCCACGCAGATCGTCGCCGTCATGGAGGGCCTGGAGAACCAGTGGCTGGCCGATCCCGGCCAGGTCGACCTGGTGGGCGTGTTCCACGCGTACACCAGGGACCTGCGCGAACGGATCCGCGCGACGCCCTGACTCACGTGGGCGCCGGCCACAGGAGCCCCAGCGGTCCCACCGGTCCCGTTATGCGCGTGCAGTAACGCCTTTACGTTCCTCTGCGTACAGCTGATGTTTCATTAAGGTCACCGACGGCACAGCCGTCTCGCATATCGAATCCGTGCCCTGTCCAGGCACGGACGGCGGGCCTACGTTCGCGGCCACTTCCTCCACTCGCCGCAGCCCGTGACCTGCGGCTCAAGGCCCTCCGGAGCCCGCCATGGAACACCCCGCGATCAAGCCCTCCCGCCGCACCGTCCTCAGAGGCCTCGGAGTCTCCGCCGTGGCGGCCTCCCCGATCCTTTCCGCCTGTTCCTCCGGCCTCAAGGGCTCGGGCGGCTCGACCGGCGACACCATCAAGATCGGCTACGTCAGCCCGCGCACCGGCGCCTACGCGGCCTTCGCCGAGTCCGACGCCTACATCCTCAAGCAGGTGCGTGCCTTCTTCGCCAAGGGGATCACCTACGACGGCAAGAAGTACGACGTGCGGATCCTGGACCGCGACACGGGCTCGGACCCGCAGCAGGCGGCCACCATCGCGGACGAGCTGATCTCGCAGGAGCAGGTCGACCTCGTCCTGGTCACCGCCACGCCGGACACGATCCACCCGGTGGCGGCCAAGTGCGAGAGCGAGGGCGTGCCCTGCGTCTCGACCATCGAGCCCTGGCAGGCCTGGTTCTTCGGGCGTGGCGCGACGCCGAAGAAGACCTTCAAGTACACGTTCCACTTCTTCGACGGCATCGAGCACCTGTCCAGGGTCGAGACCGACATGTGGCGGCAGCACGACACCAACAAGAAGGTCGGCGTGCTGTGGCCGAACGACTCCGACGGCAACGCCTTCCGGGACAAGGCCACCGGTTACCGCTCGCAGCCCTCGACCAAGGGTTTCACGTTCGTCGACCCGGGTTCCTACGAGCCCGGCACCAAGGACTTCTCGTCGATCATCGCGAACTTCAAGAAGGAGGGCGTCGAGATCCTCGCCGGCGTGCCCTCGCCGCCCGACTTCGCGACGTTCTGGACACAGGCCGCACAGCAGGACTTCAAGCCCAAGGTCGCCACCATCTCCAAGGCCATCCTCTTCGAGTCGACGGTGGCCTCCCTGCCGAACAACCTCGGCAACGGGCTGTGCACGGCGAGCTGGTGGGTGCCGCAGTTCCCGTTCACCTCCACGATCACCGGTCAGACCGCCACCGCACTCGCCGACGACTACGAGAAGTCCCCGCTGGCGAAGGGCCGGACGTGGAACCAGGGCCTCGGCCCCAACCACGCGCTGTTCGAGGTGGCCAACCACGTCCTGCGCAACACGAACCCCAAGGACCGCGAGGCCGTCGCCGCCCAGATCGCGAAGACCAGCCTCGACACCGTCCTCGGTCACCTCACCTGGACCGGCGGCGGTCCGGCCAACCCGGTCAAGAACGTCGCCACCATCCCCATGGTCGGCACCCAGTGGATCAAGGGCAGCGGTGACGCGTACGAACTGAAGGTCGTCAGCAACAGCTTGCTGCCGCAGGTCAAGCCCGACGCCGAGGCGGCGGAACTGTGACCGCTCCACTCCTCGAAGTGGACCATCTCGCCGTGCGCTTCGGCGAGTTGCGGGTCCTGGAGGACGTCGAGCTGACCGTCCCGCGCGGGCAGGCCGTCGGCATCGTCGGCCCGAACGGCGCGGGCAAGTCCACCCTGCTCAGCGCGATCTCGGGCGTCGAGCGCGCGACCGCGGGCACCGTGCGGCTGGCGGGCCACGACGTCACCCGCACCTCCGCGGCGCAGCGATGTCGGCTCGGCGTCGGCCGCTCCTTCCAGATACCGCGCCCCTTCGGCGATCTGACCGTGTTCGAGAACGCCCTGGTCGGCGCCGAGCGGGGAGCCCGGTTGCGCGGCGGCCCCGCCCGCGAGCAGGCCCTGCACGCGCTGGAGACCGCCGGGCTGCTCCCCCTCGCCAACAAGCCCGCCGGTTCCCTGCCGCTCCTCGGCCGCAAACGGCTGGAGCTGGCACGGGCGCTCGCCACCGGCCCCGACCTGCTCCTCCTCGACGAGATCGCGGGCGGCCTCACCGAGGCCGAGGCGGAGGAGCTCGTCGAGACCGTGTTGTCCCTGAAGGAGTCCGGCGTGACGATCCTGTGGATCGAGCACGTCGTCAAGGCTCTGGTCCAGGTCGTCGACCGGCTGGTCTGTCTCGCCTACGGCCGGATCCGCGTCGACGGCGACCCGCACGAGGTACTGGCCAGCGACGAGGTCGCGGAGGTCTACCTGGGAGGTACGGCGGCATGAGCACGCTTCTGCGAGTCGACTCCGTCGATGCCGGATACGGCGACTTCCAGGCCCTGTTCGGCATCGACCTCGACGTGGCCGAGGGTGAGCTGCTCGCCCTCGTCGGCGCCAACGGCGCGGGAAAGTCCACCCTGTTGAAAACCATCGCGGGAGCCCTGAAGCCCTTCCGCGGCACGATCGGCCTGGCCGGTGAGGACGTCACCGCCGAGCCGGACATCCGCCGGGCCCGCAAGGGCGTCTGCCTGGTCCCGGAGGGCCGCCGGCTCTTCCCGTCGCTCACCGTCGAGGAGAACCTCCAGGTCGGCGCCGCCACCGGGCGCAAGGGCCCCTGGAACCTGGCCAAGGTGTACGAGGCGATGCCGCTCGTCGCCGACCGCCGTACCCGCAAGGCGGCCCGGCTCTCCGGCGGTGAGCAGCAGGCCGTCGCCATCGGCCGCGCGCTGATGGGCAATCCGCGTCTGCTGCTCCTCGACGAGGTCTCCCTGGGCCTGGCCCCGCTCGTCGTGGACCAGCTCTACACGGCGCTGCCCGGCATCCGCGCCCAGGGCGCGACAGTGATCCTGGTCGAGCAGGACCTCAACCGTACGTTCGCCGTGGCGGACCGCATCGCGTGTGTCCTGGAGGGCCGGATCGTGCTGACCGGCACGGCGGCCGGGCTCACCCGCGACCAGGTGACCGCCGCGTACTTCGGCACCGGCGCCTTCCCGGAGGTGAAGACCCCATGACCTGGCTCAACGTAATCCTGCAGGGCGTCCTGCTCGGCGGCATCTTCGCCATGGCCGCCGCGGGCCTGTCGCTCGTCTTCGGCGTGATGCGGATCGCCAACCTCGCCCACGGGGATCTGATGATCCTCGGCGGCTACGTGGCCGCGGTGACCGCGGCCCACTACGGCGTCCCCGTCCCCGTCACCATCGTCGTGTCGATGGTCGCGGTCGGCGCGCTCGGCTACCTCGTCCAACGCTCCATGCTGGACCGGGCGATGGGCCTCGGCGAACTCGCCCCGATGCTGGTCACCTTCGGCATCTCGGTCATCATCCCCAACGTCCTGGTCCAGGTGTTCAGCAGCGACGCGCAGCCCCTGCCCATCGGCTCGCTCGGCACCGCGAGCATCGACCTCGGCGGTGGCCTGGCCATCGGCTTGTTCCCGCTGATCACGGTCGCCGCGGCGGTGGCGGTCCTCTCCTCGCTCCACCTCTTCCTCTACCGCACCCAGCCCGGCCGGATCGTCCGCGCCACGTCCGACGACCGCGCGGTGGTCCGCCTGATGGGCGTCGACAACCGCCGCGTGTACGCCCTGACCTCGGTCATCGCGTTCGCCACGGTAGCCCTGGCCGGTGTCCTCTACACGATGCGGCAGGGCGGGGTCACTCCGTACGAGGGTCAGCTCACCGTCCTGTTCGCCTTCGAGACGGTCATCATCGGCGGTCTCGGCTCGCTGTGGGGCACGCTCGCCGGCGGTGTGGTGCTCGGTGTGGCCCAGTCCGTCGGCGCCCAGATCTCCCCGGACCTCCCCCTGCTCGCGGGGCACGTGGTCTTCCTCCTGGTCCTGGTGTTCCGTCCGCAGGGCCTGTTCGGCAGGAGTGTCCTCGCATGACCGTCCAGACAGCCCCCGCCGCCGAGGCGACCGGCGCACTGCCGCCCGTACACCGGGGCGGCCGAGCCACGGTCCTCGGCCTGACGGGCACGGCCGTCGTCCTCCTGACGATGGCGGCCCTCCCCTACCTCGTCGAATCCGGCGTCACAGCCCAACTGGTCAAGCTCTGCTACCTGGTGGCCCTCGCCTCCATGTGGAACCTGCTCGCGGGGTACGCGGGCATGATGTCGATGGGCCAGCAGGCGTTCATCGGCCTGGGCGCCTACCTCCTGTTCGTCGTCAACGACCACGGCGTGAACGTCTACGCCGGCACACTGGTCGTCTCCGCTCTGGTGGCACTGCTCGCCTGGCCGGTGTCGTACCTCGCCTTCCGGCTGCGCGGCGGCTACTTCGCCGTCGGCACCTGGGTGATCGCCGAGGTCGTCCGCCTGATCGTGGTCCGCTTCGACTCCCTGGGCGCGGCGAGCGGACGCACCCTCTCCGACGTCACCGCCGATCCGGTGCTGCGGCGCGCCTTCACCTACTGGCTGGCGCTCGCCGTCATGGCAGCGGCCGTGCTCGGCACCTACGCCGTCCTGCGCAGCCGCCTCGGCCTGAGCCTCCAGGCCATCCGCGACGACGACACCGCCGCCGGTTCCCTCGGCGTGAACGTCACGCGAGGCAAGCGGATCATCTACATCACCGCGGCTGCCGGGTGTGCCGCCGCCGGTGCGGTGATCTGCGTCAACAGCCTGGGGGTGGCGTCGCCGACGCAGATCTTCGGGGTGCAGTACTCGGCCCTGATGGTCTTCATGGTGATCATCGGCGGCATCGGCACGATCGAGGGCCCGGTCATCGGCGCGATCGCGTACTTCCTCCTCGACAAGTACTTCGCGCAGAGCGGTGTCTGGTACCTGATCGTGGTGGGCGCGGCGGCCATCGTGGTCTCGCTGTACCTGCCGCGAGGGCTGTGGGGAACGCTGGCCCACCGCACGGGGTTCGCGGTCTTCCCCGTGCGCCATACGGTCCGGTTGCAGGCCCGGTGATCAGGTGGCGGGGGTGGGAGGTGTCCGCTGGGTGATCAGTCGGCCGGGGTGGGTGACCAGGATCTCCAGCGGGTGCCACTCCATACGGCCCGGTCCGCGCCGGATCCGTTCGGGGCTCGACGCGGGTCGTGGGTGAGTGCAGCGTTCACATGCAGCTCATTGCAACGCACCTGCGACCCACCGTTGCATTTAGCGGCTAGCCCACTGCAACGAAATCACCAACTTCACCTGCGATTATAGCGATACGTCGCAGCAACAATGTTGCTCGATCCATGAACGCAACGTAGCTTTCCTGCATCGGAAACTTCGATTCACAGGAGAGCATGATGCAGAAGTTCGAGACCCCCGCGCCGATCTCCGCCGTCCTGGACATCCCTGCCGGGCGCGTGCGGTTCGTCGCCACCGACGGCGCCGGCACCACCGTCGAGGTCCTGCCCGCCGACCCGTCCAAGGGGCGCGACGTCAAGACCGCCGAGCGCACCACCGTCTCGTACGCCGACGGTGTCCTGCACGTCACCACCGCTGCCCCCGACAGCAAGCTGGTCGGCTTCTCCGGGGCCCTGGAGGTCACCGTCCACCTGCCCGTCGGCTCGCACGTCGAGGCCAGGTCCGAGAGCGCCGAGCTGGAGACCGACGGACGCCTCGGCGACGTCGCCTTCGCGGGCGCGTACCGCCGGATCAAGGTCGACGAGGTCGCGAGCCTCCGCCTCACCGCGATCGACGGCGACGTCGAGGTCGGCCGGCTGGGCGGCGCCGCGGACATCAGCACGCAGCGGGGCTCCATCCGGATCGCCGAGGCCGTGCGCGGCAAGGTCGTGCTGCTCACCCAGTCCGGGGACATCACGGTCGGCGCCGCCGCCGGTGTCTCGGCCGCCCTGGACGCCGGCACGGAGTACGGCCGCGTCAGCAACGCCCTCCGGAACGACGGCACCGCCGAGCTCGACATCCGCGCCACCACGATGCAGGGCGACATCACCGCCCGCAGCCTCTGAGCGGCACCGGCTGACGGCGGGCGAAAGCGCGTAGATGCGCAGGCACGAAGGCACGAAGGCGCGAAGGTTTTGACGGACCTTTGACGCCTTCGGAGCACGCTCCCCATGGGCCCGGACGTCACTCTCTGCTTACGCTGGGGGTGCCGTCCGCGTGATGGCCTTTCCCCTACGGAGCCATGCACCAGGAGCACGCCGATGGCCACCACCGAACGCCCTCAACGGCGCCTGCACGCCTGGATGCTGGAGGGTTTGTCCGACATGGGCAAGGGCGGCGGCCACGCCGGACCGCACGCCCGGCCCGAGCCCGCGCACCGGGGGCAGCCCTGGTGGCGGGTGATGTGCCTGACGGGCGTCGACTACTTCTCCACTCTCGGTTACCAGCCCGGCATCGCCGCGCTGGCGGCCGGCCTGCTCTCCCCCATCGCGACCATCGTGCTGGTCGTCGTCACCCTCGCGGGAGCCCTCCCCGTGTACCGGCGGGTGGCGGAAGAGAGCCCCCGGGGCGAGGGCTCCATCGCGATGCTGGAACGCCTGCTGACGTTCTGGAAGGGCAAGCTCTTCGTCCTCACCCTCCTGGGCTTCGCGGCGACCGACTTCCTGATCACGATCACCCTCTCGGCGGCGGACGCCTCCACGCATCTGATCGAGAACCCGCACCTGACCGACGCCCTGCACGACAAGCAGCTCCTGATCACGCTCCTCCTCATCGCCCTGCTCGGCGCGGTCTTCCTCAAGGGCTTCCTGGAGGCCGTCGGCGTCGCCGTCGCCCTGGTCGCCGTCTACCTCGGGTTGAACGTGGTGGTCGTGATCGTCGGCCTGTGGCACGTCGTCACCGAGGGCCATGTCGTCACCGACTGGTCGACCGCGCTGACGGCCGAGCACGGCAACGTCTTCGTCATGATCGGCGTGGCGCTCATCGTCTTCCCGAAGCTCGCGCTCGGCCTCTCCGGCTTCGAGACCGGCGTGGCCGTGATGCCGCACGTGAAGGGCGACCCCGGCGACACGGAGGCGAACCCCAAGGGCCGCATCCGGGACACGAAGAAGCTGCTCACCGCCGCCGCCGTGATCATGAGCGTCTTCCTGATCTGCACCAGCTTCATCACCACCCTCCTCATCCCGGAGAAGGAGTTCGAGCCGGGCGGCGACGCCAACGGCCGGGCGCTGGCCTATCTCGCCCACGACTACCTGGGCAACACCTTCGGCACCGTCTACGACGTCTCGACCATCGCCATCCTGTGGTTCGCGGGCGCCTCCGCCATGGCCGGCCTGCTGAACCTGATGCCGCGCTACCTGCCCCGCTACGGCATGGCCCCGCACTGGGCGCGTGCCGTACGCCCCATGGTCATCGTCTTCACCCTCGTGGGCTTCCTGGTCACCTGGATCTTCGACGCGAACGTGGACGCCCAGGGCGGCGCCTACGCCACCGGCGTGCTGGTCCTCATCTCCTCGGCGGCCATCGCGGTGACGATAGCGGCCCGCAAGGCCGGGCAGCGGGGCTGGACCATCGGCTTCGGCGTGATCTCGGTGGTCTTCCTCTACACGACCGTCGTCAACGTCATCGAGCGCCCGGACGGTGTGAAGATCGGTGCCTGCTTCATCGCCGGCATCATTCTCCTCTCCCTCCTCTCCCGTCTCGCCCGCGCCTTCGAGCTCCGCGTGACCAGCGTGACGCTCGACGCCATGGCGGAACGATTCATCAGGGACATGGCCAGCCGCAGGATCCGCTTCATCGCCAACGAGCCCGACCAGCGGGACAGGGCCGAGTACCGCGACAAGATCGAGCAGATCCGGGCCGACAACGATCTGCCGGAGCAGGAGGACTTCGTCTTCGTCGAGGTGACGGTGACGGACCCGTCGGAGTTCGAGGCGGGCCTGACGGTGCGCGGTGAGATCCTGCACGACCGCTACCGCGTCCTGACCCTGGAGTCCTCGACCATCCCCAACGCCCTCGCCGCGCTGCTCCTGCACGTCCGCGACGAGACGGGCCGCATCCCGCACATCTACTTCGAGTGGACCGAGGGCAACCCCTTCGCCAACTTCCTCCGCTTCTTCCTCTTCGGCCAGGGCGAGGTCGCTCCCGTCACCCGGGAGGTCCTGCGCGAGGCGGAACGCGACCGCGCACGCCGACCGCGCGTACACGTCGGCTGACGCCCACCCGGCCGCACGACGGAACGGGGCCCTCTGGTCGAGGGCCCCGTTCCGTCGTGCGGCCGGGTGGGCCGAACCGTCCGGCTCAGGCCGCGACCTGCTCCGTCGAGTCCGCCTGCCCTGCCGGGTTCCCCGCGTCCGTGCGGGCCGCCCGGTCCACACGGCCCGCCTGGTCCGCACGGGCCGCCCTGCCGATCGGCTGTACCGTGCGGCGGCGGCGGACCGGCATGCCCACCGTCGGATTGGCGACGCCCCAGGCCGCGCCCTTGCAGATGAGCTCCTTGTAGACGGCGGCGAGGCGGCCGGTGAGGGCCTTCGGGACGGCCCGGTCGTCCGCGGTGACGAACTGGATCAGGCCCTCCTTGCGGCCGAGCGAGACACACTGCTGGTAGTAGCGGATCCCGATCTTCGGGAGCTTTCCGCCGGTCAGACGGGCCGCGATGGTGTCGGCCGCCTGCCACGAGGAGGGAACACCGGAGGCGCACGACATCCGCAGCGGCTTGTCGCCGGGACCCATCACCAGGGCCGCGTCACCGATGGCGTACACCTCGGGGTGCGAGACGGAGCGCATGGTCCCGTCGACCACGATCTGGCCCGTGCCGGAGACCTCCAGGGTGCTGGCCACGGTGATCGGGTGGACGGCGAAGCCGGTGGCCCAGACGGTGACCGCGGCCGGGACGGGCGTCCCGTCGGTGAGGACGCGGTCGGCTTCGACGGCGGTGACGGCGGTGTGCTCGTGCACGGTGATGCCGAGCCCGGCGAAGACCTTCCGCAGATGTCCTCGGCCCTTGTCGGAGAGCCAGTCGCCGAGGCCGCCGCGGGCCACGAGGGCGACATCCAGGTCGGGGCGGGCCTCGGCGATCTCGGCGGCGGCCTCCACGCCGGTGAGCCCGCCGCCGACGATCACCACGGGCTGTCCCGCGTCCAGCCGGGCCAGCCGCTCGCGCAGCCGGAGCGCGCCGGGCCGGCTGGAGATCTCGTGGGCGTGCTCGGCGGTGCCGGGGACGCCCTGGGGGTTCCAGCCGCTGCCGAGGGCGTAGACGAGGGTGTCGTACTCCAGTTCCTGCCGCGCGGCGCCCTGCGCGTCGACCACGGTGACGGTCCTGCGGTCGGCGTCGACACCGGCGACCTCGGCGAGCTTCACCTCGACGCCGGTGCCCTCGAACATCTCGTCGAAGGGGCGGGGCTTGAGCTCCTGGCCGACCGCGAGCTGGTGCATCCGGACGCGCTCGACGAAGTCGGGCTCGGCGTTGACGAGGGTGATCGCGACGTCCGCGCGGTGCAGCCGCTTGGCGAGGCGACCGGCGGCGGTGGCTCCGGTGTAGCCGGCTCCGAGGACGATGATGCGGTGCTGCTGCATTTCCTGCTCCTGTCTGCGCGGGTCCGAGGCTTGCCGTTGCTCGGTCTCGCCCCTTGAACCGGGCAGCCCGCGTTTTCCTGACAGAAGGAGGATGTGAAGCAGGTCACATCCCGCTGTGTGGGCCAAGGAAGACGCGCGGGCGGGCAGGCGCACAGAGGCTCAGAACGCGTGGAACAGGGGCTCCCCGTGCTCGGTGGCCGCCCACACCTCGGTCGCGCGCTCCAGCTTGTCGGGGTTGACCTGGCTGCGGAACGCGACGATGCCGTCCGTACCGATCTCCAGGCAGATGACCCCGACGACCCGGCCCTCGACGACCGCCAGGACCGCGGGGCCGCCGTTGGCCGTCGTGATGTGGATCTCGGGTGAGCCACCGACCAGGGACCGCTTGGCCGGGGCCGGCTTGAACAGGCCCCGCATGAACTTCGCGACCGCCAGGGCACCCTCGAACGCCCTGGCGCGAGCCGGGACCTTTCCGCCGCCGTCGCCGACCGCGATGGCGTCCGAGGTCAGCAGCGCCACCAGCGGTTCGGTCTTCCCGCTGGTGGCCGCCGCGAGGAACTCCTCGACGATCCGCCGGGCCGCCGCCTCGTCGATCTCGGTGCGCGTCTTGCCCGCCGCCACGTGCTTCTTCGCGCGGTGGAAGATCTGCTGGCTGGCCGCCTCGCTGATGTCGAGGATCTCGGCGATCTCCCGGTGCGGGTAGTCGAAGGCCTCCTTCAGCACATACACCGCCCGCTCCCCCGGGGTGAGGCGCTCCAGCAGGGTGAGGACGGCGTACGAGACGGACTCGCGCTGCTCGACGGTGTCGGCCGGGCCGAGCATCGGGTCACCGGCGAGCAGCGGCTCGGGCAGCCACTGGCCGACGTAGGTCTCCCGGCGTGCGCGGGCCGAGGTGAGCTGGTTGAGGCACAGGTTGGTGAGCACCTTCGTCAGCCAGGCCTCGGGCACCTCGACCCGGTCGACGTCGGCCGCCTGCCAGCGCAGGAACGTCTCCTGCACGGCGTCCTCCGCCTCGCCCGCCGAGCCGAGGAGGCGGTAGGCGATCGCCTCCAGACGGGGCCTCGTCGCCTCGAACCGGTCCACGTCGTGCGTCGTCAGCGCCATGCTCCGGATCCTAGAGGGTGCCGCCGACGACCGTGATCGATTGGGCCGGAGCGGTGCAATGGGAGGGCTCCGCGCCGGGAGGAGTGGCCGAGCACCAGGCCGAGTGGCCGCGTGGCCGAGCGGCGGACCGACTTGGCGGCCGCCGACCGAGGGCTGCCTGCCGCCCGCTACCTGCCGCCTGCCGCCTGCCGCCTGCCGCCTGCCGCCTGCCGCCTGGGAATCGTGAACCGCGTATCGACGTTCTCGCAGCATGGGTGACACCTCCCACCACGGTCCCGACGACCCCGGCCGGTCCATCTCCTCGGCCGCTCGCGCACGCCTCGCTGCCGCCCGCGCCGAGACCCTCGCCCGCGCGGCCGCGCTGAGCCGCGACTTCGACGGGATCGTCGCGGCGAACGCCCTGATCGCGGTGGACGACGAGCACGACCCCGAGGGAGGCACCACCGCCTTCGAGCGGGCCCACGTAGCCTCCCTGATGGCGCAGGCCCACGAGCACCTGGCGGAGCTGGACCGGGCTCTGGAACGCCTCGAACGCGGAGAGTACGGGCAGTGCGAGAGCTGCGGGACGACGATTCCGCCCGAACGCCTGGAGATCCGCCCGGCGGCGACCACATGCGTCCGCTGCGCCGGTTCCGCCCCCCATCGGCCACCGCGCACCGCCTGACGCGTGCCGCCTGCCGCCTGACGCCGGCTCGCGTCCGGCCCACGGGCCACCCCCGTGGGGGGGGCCGCCCCGGCACGGGAGCCGGACCCGGCCCCCGGTCACTCTCCTTCGTCGAGCAGATCCGGCGAGAGGTCCCCCCGTACGCGTCGGACGAGTGGACGACGTCCGTGCGGGCCGGGTTCCGCCCCCGGCTGGTCGGCCTCGATCTCCACCACCACCTCGGCCTCGACCGGCCAGAAGCGCACCGTGTCCGTGCCGGGGAGCCCGCACGCCGCGCCCGGCAGCTCGCGCATCTCCTCGCCCGCCACGCGCAGCAGGGGTGCAAGGGCCTGACGCAGTTGCCCGGCGAGCGGGAGACTCACGCCGACGGCTCGCATCCCGCCGAGCCGCGGGCGCCCCAGGACGAGGGCCTGGGTCGTCGGTGTCGTACCGGTCACCCCGATGATCACGGCCTCGGTGGTGTGACGCTCGCGCCACTTCACCCAGCCCGAGGCGAGGCCGGCGGCGTACGGGGCGAAGGTCCGCTTGCCCACCAGCCCCTCCACTCCGGCGAGCGCTCCGACCCAGGCGAGGGCCTGCCCGGCGTCCTCGGTGGCCGGTACGGGGCGCAGCGTGGCGGGTCCGGCGTCGAGCAGTCGCAGCAGTTCGCCGCGCCGCTCGGCGTACGGGCGGGGCCGCCAGTCGGTGGCGCCGACGGCGAGGACGTCGAAGAAGGCGGCGTGGACCGTGAAGTCGGCGTCGCGCCGCGGGCCGCGGCGGCCGGCCCGGCTCTGCAGCCGGTCGAAGGCCACGCCGGAGCCGTCGTCGAGGACCGCGACGAGTTCACCGTCCAGGACGGCGTCCGGCAGTTCGGCGGCAGCGGCGGCGACGTCGGAGAACGCGCGGGACAGATCCGTACCGCGCCGGCTCCACACCCGCTGTGTCGCGGTGTGGATCTGGCACCGCCAGCCGTCCCACTTCGGCTCCAGACTCCAGCCCGGCCCCTCGGGTACGGCGGTGACCGCGCAGGCCCGAGCGAGGGGCAGCGGCAGAACGAAGGGCACCACCGGGACCTCCTACGACACCCTCAGCCTAGGTCGGCGCCCCTCCCCGCGCGACGAGAGGATCTCCTGTTCCGCGGCATCACCGACACGCTGGAGGAGGACAACCACCTGCTGGGGCTCCTGCGGTTCAAGTCCGGCAGCGGCGGCGAGGCCGTCGAGTACCTCGGCGAGTGGGACTTCCCGCTCAACAAGGTGCTGCACAATGCCTTCGACCTCTACATGTCCCCCCCCCGCTGATGCCGCCGCTGATCCCGTCGTCCGAGCTCGTGGGCGGGGACATGGAGGCCATGTCCCCGCCCACAGGCCCTAGTTGAGCCGTTCCGTCCTGCTGGCGACGAGGTGGCCGGCCTCGAAGCCCTCGATGCGGGCCGAGCGACCGGGCGGCGCGGCGGGCACGGTGACGTCGGCCTGTCCGTCGGTGAGGTCCACCGACGCACGCGGTCGCTGGTCGACGTAGACGTCCACGCGATCGACGTTCGTGGCCCGCACCTTGAACTTCAGCGAACCGTTGACGGAGATCGTGTCCGTGATGGACACGGCGTGCGGCTCCCGGTCCTTCAGCAGCCGCCCCGCCCTGTCGAAGAGATCGGCGTTGTCCTCCAGGAGATCCCGGCGGGTCATCCGGTGCGCCTCGTCGGGGATCACGCCGAGGTCCTCCACCGGGGTGCCGGACAGGGCGCCGACCCGGAGGGTGCGGCGGATGGACACACGCATGCCGCTTCCCTTCGGCAGCGGTACGTACGGTGTGGCCCGGTCGCCCTGGAGGAGGTCGGAGAGAAGCTTGTGGGTCCAGACGTTGGCCCCGCCGGCTCCGGTGTTCTCGTCGGTGCCGAGCACCGGGCCGATCCCGTGGTCCTGGAACCCCGCGGCGAAGATGTCGGTGGCGGAGTAGCAGCGCGCGTTGGTGATGAGGACCACCGGCCCGAAGTACTGCTGCCCGATCGCGTTGGCACCGTCCTCGGGGGTGAGGGGGAAGGCGCTGGAGAACGTGGCGCCGATCTCGATGGCCTGCTCCATGGAGGGGACCCAGGCGCCGAGGTCGATGCCCGTGGAACCGTCCTGATGCCTCCGGCAGATACGCAGGTTGAGCGGGGTGTTGATGAACTGCACCGGCTCGGGGGCGATCCGGCGGGGGGTGAGGGTCTGAAGGGTGAACTCGGCGGCGTGGATGTGGCCGCCGCCGTTGTCCCGGACGTCGACGATGAGGCCGTTCTGCGGGAGCTGTCCGATGAGGCGGACGAACTCCCGGACGAAGGCCGCCGGGTCGTCCACGCCGAAGGTGAAGATCCGGATGTGGCCGAACGTCCCGGACGACGTCTCCACGTGCTCGGCCTTGAACACCTTGGGCATGGTCGTGGCGACCTCGCCCCGGCGCAGCTCGGGCATGGCTTCGTCGGCCTGGACGGCTCGTTCCTGGGCGACGACCCGAGGGGCGAACAGCAGCACCTTGGCCCGGCTCGTCTCGTCCGCGTCGAGGTCGAGGCCCTGGGCCAGCGCGGCGGCGCTGATCGCGTCCGCGTCCACCATGGGAGGCAGGTTCTCGACGATCCGCCAGTTCTCGCGCAGCTCACGCCGCGTGCCGCTTTCGTCGATGTAGCTGACGGTCACCCACTCCTCGAAGGGAGGCAGGTGGATGCGCAGCGGCCGCACGGTCAGCGACTGGACGCCTCGGCTGCGGCGGGCGGCGGCGTTGCTGCCGGCGAACCGGGCCGCGTTCAGGTCGACGGCCGACGAGACGGGAATGCCGCTCCAGTGGGTGATCTCCACGCCGGGCCCGAAGCCGGGCGCGGAGAAGCCCTCGGCCACGTGCGTGACCATGAAGTGGGTGCCCTGGTCGTCGGTGTACTGCTCGATGAGGAACGGCAGGAAGGCGATCCTGCCGTTGAAGGGGTCCGGGAGCAGGTAGTTCGTGTGGAGGTCCCGGACGGAGTGGAAGATCTCCGACACCTCGGCGTGGAAGAGCCACTCCCGAGGCATGGTCTGCTCCGTCTGCCGTTCGAGTCGCCGACGCAGGACCCGCAGGCGCTGGACCGGGTTCACGGCGTGCATCGCGGCCTTCAGCGGCAGGTGCACGTAGTTCTGCTCCAGCAGGACGAGCGCCTGATCGACGATGAGGCGGCGTTCCTCCAGCGTCAGGGTGCCGGCGCCTTCGAGGAAGCTGCTCAAGGGGGTCGAGGTGGCCAGGTGGGCGCGGACCGGTTCCGCGGCGTGCTGGAGGAAAGTGACAGTTCTGTCGTCGGGCGAGTCGGTCATGGTGCTCCTCAGAGGCGGGGATCGGGAATTCCCAACGTCGGGCCGTCGGAGGCCCGCCTGAGGCCCGTGGGCGACATTTCAGCCGATCGGACGCGGGAAAGTGCCTCGCCCGGCGGACGTGGGCCTCGGTGAGCGGGGCGGAGGGCACCCGTCGGCCGACCCGCCCCTCTCATGCGAACGCACATGCCATGCTGAGCATCGGACAGCCCGGCTCATGCGATGACACTGATGGCCTGCACCTGGCATTTGCGGCATTATCATCTGCGCAGACCCAGCTACGGAATCGGGGACGGCAAGCGTCGGCCGGTTGATCTGTTGATCTGCTGATCAGGGGCGTTGACCGCCGCCGAGTCCGTGCAGTCCGTGCAGTCCGTGCAGGACCAGAGGAGTGGACCCGTGATGACCCGTGCCGTACGCCGGACCCGTACGACCAGGCGGACCCTGCGGGCAGTCGGGGTCGGTGGCGCCGCCCTGCTGGCCCTGAGCGCCTGCGGTTCCTTCGACTCCGGCTCCTCCGCGAAGTCGGGCTCCTCCGGCTCGGACGAGCTGTCCGGTGAGGTGACCGTCTTCGCCGCCGCCTCGCTCAAGGAGAGCTTCACGACGCTGGGCGAGCGGTTCGAGAAGGAGCACCCCGGGACGAAGGTGACGTTCAACTTCGGCGGCAGCGACGCGCTCGCCGCCGGCATCACCGGTGGCGCGCCGGCGGACGTGTTCGCCTCCGCCAGTCCCAGGACGATGGCCGTCGTGACCGATGCCGGTGACGCCTCCGGCACCCCCGAGACCTTCGTCCGCAACCAGCTGGAGATCGCCACCCTCCCCGGCAACCCCGACAAGATCTCCTCCCTCGAGGACCTGACCCGATCCGGTCTGAAGATCGTGCTCTGCGACGAGGCCGTGCCCTGCGGCGCCGCCGCGCGGAAGGCCATCGACGCGAGCAAGCTGAAGCTCACGCCGGTGTCGTACGAGGAGGACGTGAAGTCCGCGCTCAACAAGGTGGTGCTGAAGGAGGCCGACGCGGCGGTCGTCTACAAGACCGATGTGCGGGCGGCCGGTGAGAAGGTGGAGGGCGTGGAGTTCCCCGAGTCCGCCGACGCGATCAACGACTACCCCATCACCCTGCTCAAGGAGTCGAAGAACACCGGCACCGCCAAGGCGTTCATCGCGCTCGTGCGGTCCGCCGAGGGCCAGAAGGTCCTGACCGAGGCCGGGTTCCTGGAGCCGTGACGTCCCCCTCTCCTTCCGCCTCGTCCTCTCCGGAGGTGGCGGGCGCCGTGGACACCCTGGACGGGGGTCCGCGTCGTCGGCGCGTCCCCGGACGCGGGTGGCTTCCCGGACCCGGAGGGTTCCCCGGGCGCCACGGGGGTGTCCCGCTGCCCCTGCTCCTGCCCGCGCTGATCGGCCTCGTCCTCCTCGTCCTCCCGCTCGTCGCCCTGCTGATCCGGGCGCCCTGGCGCAGCATGCCCGACCTGCTCACCAGCCCCGAGGTGTGGCAGGCACTGCGGCTGTCGCTCGTGTGCGCCACGGCGGCCACGGCCGTGAGTCTGGTCCTCGGGGTGCCGCTGGCCTGGCTGCTGGCCCGGGTGGACTTCCCCGGACGCGGTCTCGTACGGGCCCTCGTCACCCTCCCCCTCGTCCTGCCCCCGGTGGTCGGCGGTGTGGCGCTGCTGATGGCACTCGGTCGCAACGGGGTCGTCGGGCAGTGGCTGGACGACTGGTTCGGTGTCACCCTGCCGTTCACCACGGCCGGGGTCGTGGTGGCCGAGGCGTTCGTGGCGATGCCGTTCCTGGTCATCAGCGTGGAGGGCACGCTACGGGCCGCCGACCCCCGGTACGAGGAGGCCGCGGCCACGCTGGGGGCCTCCCGGTTCACGGCGTTCCGCCGGGTCACGCTGCCGCTGATCGCGCCCGGGGTCGCGGCGGGCGCCGTACTGGCGTGGGCCCGTGCGCTGGGCGAGTTCGGGGCGACCATCACCTTCGCCGGCAACTTCCCCGGCCGTACCCAGACCATGCCCCTCGCCGTCTACCTCGCCCTGCAGAACGATCCGGAGGCGGCGATCGCCCTCAGCCTGGTCCTGCTGGCCGTGTCGATCGCGGTGCTGGCGGGGCTGCGTGACCGATGGATGACCGCCTCATGACCGACCACGGGAAGACCACCCCGACCCCGGCCCCGGCCCCGACCCCGGCCCCGGCCCCGGCCCCGGCCCCGGGCGAGGGTCTCGACGCACGGCTGGTGGTCGTACGCGGCGCTGCGTTCCGTCTCGATGTGACGCTGACCGCCGCGCCCGGTGACGTGGTGGCGCTGCTCGGCCCCAACGGCGCCGGCAAGACGACGGCGCTACGGGCCCTCGCCGGGCTCGTGCCGCTCTCGGACGGTGGCCGGCTGCGGCTGGACGGCGCCGAGTTGGACGGCCGGCCACCGGAGTCACGCCCGGTCGGCGTGGTCTTCCAGGACTATCTCCTCTTCCCCCACCTCACCGCCCTCGACAACGTGGCCTTCGGCCCCCGCTGCCACGGCGCGAGCAAGGCGGAGGCGCGGGCGCAGGCAGCGAAATGGCTGGAGCGGATGGGCCTCGCCGCCCAGGCCGGAAGCAAGCCCCGGCGGCTCTCCGGCGGCCAGGCGCAGCGCGTGGCCCTCGCCCGCGCCCTGGCCACCCGCCCCCGGCTGCTCCTCCTCGACGAGCCCCTCGCCGCCCTCGACGCCCGCACCCGCCTCGACGTGCGCGCCCAACTCCGGCGCCATCTGGCCGACTTCGAGGCCGTCGCCGTCCTCGTCACCCATGACCCGCTGGACGCCATGGTCCTGGCCGACCGTCTCGTCGTCATCGAGGACGGACACGTCGTCCAGGAGGGCACCCCCTCCGACATCGCCCGCCGTCCCCGTACGGACTACATCGCCCACCTCGTCGGCCTCAACCTCTACCGGGGCGAGGCGCGCGGCCACACCGTCCGTCTCCCCGACGGACCGGCGATCACGACGACGGAGAACCTGACCGGCCCGGTCTTCGTCGCCTTCCCGCCCAGCGCCGTCACGCTCCACCGGGACCGGCCCACCGGCTCCAGCGCCCGCAACCTCTGGCACTGCGAGGTCACCGGCATGGACGCCCACGGCGACCAGATCCGGGCCTCCCTCGCCGGTGAACTCGCCCTGGCCGTCGACCTGACGACCGTCGCGGCGGCGGAGCTCGGCATCCACCCGGGCACGGAGATCTGGGCGACGGTCAAGGCGAGCCAGACGCACGCCTACCCTGCCTGACGGGGGACGGCGCCAGGTGCGCCTACGGGCCGTTCCCGGGGTCGCGAGGCACGGCGACGCTCGCGCCTCGCGGGCGCGATGCGCCTCACGGGGACAGCCCCCTCCCCGGGCTACGGTGGGCCGCACGGCCGTCCCGAAGTCGGCCCGCCCGAGCCGGTCGTCCCAGACCGGTCGTCCGAGGTCGGCCGTCGCGAGGCCGGTCGCCCGAAACCGGTCGGATCCGTCACCCGCTGCGAGGCGTTCCCCCATGAGCCTGAGCATCCGCAATCAGCTGCACGGCACCATCACCGGCGTCACCCCGGGCGAGGCCATGGCGACCGTCAGGGTCCGCCTCGACGGCGGGCAGGAGGTCACCGCCGCGATCACCCTCGACGCCGTGGAAGCCCTCGACCTGACCGCGGGCACGACCGTACGCACGCTGGTCAAGGCCACGGAGGTGTCGCTGGCCACCGGCCCCGTGGAGGGGCTGTCCATCCGCAACCGGCTCCCCGGCACCGTGCGCGAGGTCACCGCCGGCTCCGCCATGGCCTCGGTGCGGGTCGCGGTCGAGGGCGGCGAGCTGACCGCCGCTATCACCAAGGACGCGGTCACCGAACTCGGTCTGGCGGCGGGCTCCGCCGTCACCGCCCTGTTCAAGTCGACGGAGGTCTCCCTCGCGACCGTCTAGGCGACCGTCCAGGCGGCCGTCACCGCAGGGCGGCCAGGACGTGGCTGGGGCCCACCTGCCAGACGGGCCCGACGTGTTCGAACCCCGCGTCGCGCAGGAGGGCGACGTGGCCGGAGAGGGTCAGGTCGTTGCCCTCGCAGTGGGGGCGTCCGGCGTCGGCGCGGTGCGAGAGGAGCCGGGCGAGTTCGGGGTCGGCGGCGGCGCCGGCCCACCAGGAGTCCCAGTCCTCGACGAGGGGCAGGGCGGAGCGTTCGCTCCGGCGGCGGCCGATGTCGAGGGCGAGTTCGGAGACCTTCGTGGAGTCGGGGCTGATGTGGTCGCCGTTGATGAGGATGCCGCCGGGGCGCAGCAGCCCGGCGAGTTCCCGGTAGACGCCCCGCAGGGTCTCCGTGCCGAGGTAGTGCAGGGCGGTGGTCGACACCACCGCGTCCACGGGGCGCTCCAGGGCGAGCGCGTCGAGCCAGCCGGGTTCGCCGATCACGGTTCTGACGTAGCGCAGGGCGGGGCCGTAGTGGGCGCTGCCCAGTTCCAGGAGGAGCGGGTCCGCGTCCACGGCGAGCACGTCGGCGGCCGGCAGTCGGGCGGCGAGCCGCGCCGCCAGGCATCCCGGGCCGCTGCCCAGATCGAGGACGAGGGGCACCGCCCGGTCGCGGGTCACATGCTCGACCAGATCCGCGATGACCTCGAACCGTTCCTCACGGTCGACCGCGTACAACTGCTGCTGGCGTTCCCAGCGCTCCACCCAGCGCGCCGCCGTCGTCGTACTCAGACCCATGCCTGTCGCACTGCCCCCGTCTCCGGAAACCGTTCCTGTTAATGGAAATCATTGCAGACTGGCGAGGGTGGTGAGCAGTTCTTCCATCTCTTCAGGGGTGTTGTGCACATGCAGGCTCACCCGTACCGAGCCGTCCTCCGGGTCGCGGCCCGCCTGGCAGTGGCCGTCGGAGCGCACCATGAACCCGCGGCTGAAGAGGATGAAGCCGAGGTCCTGCGAGCCGATCCCGCGATGCCGGAAGGTGACGAGGCTGCGGCGCCGCTGCACCTCGCTGTCGGCCCTGAGGCTCGTCCGGCAGCCGAGCACCTCGTAGGCGTCCATCCGGGCCAGGCGGTCGGTCAGCAGCGAGGTCAGCGCCACGGTCCAGCGTTCGATGCGGGCCGGGTCGGCGGCGGTCAGCCAGTCGAGCGCGGCCGCGAGCCCCGCCACTCCGACCGTGTTGGGGGTGCCGTTCCAGCCGCCGGGCCGGAAGGGCGGTCCGTGCCGGCCGCGCGCCCAGACCGCGCCGGAACCGGGCAGGGCCATCGTCTTGTGGCCGGAGAAGACCACGAAGTCCACGTCGAGTTCGGCCACCGAGACCGGCACGTGCCCGACGCTCTGCGCGGCGTCCAGGCAGATCGGTACCTCCGGCCCGACGACCTGCCGCAGACGGTGCACGTTCATGTCGGCGCCGTAGACGTGGTGGACGTGGGTCGCGGCCACGAAACGGGTGCGGGGGCCGACGAGCGCGGCGAGCGCCCGCGGATCGTAGTCGCCGGAGCCGGCCTGGTACGGCAGCTGCCGGACGTGGACGCGCACGCCCTGTCGTGCCAGCAGCCGTGCGGCCTCCAGCCACGGTGACAGGTTCGCCTGGTGGTCGGCGTACGGGACGACGATCTCGTCCCCGTCGGAGAGGAGGGCGGGCAGCCAGTCCAGGGCGATCGTGCGCAGCCCGGCGGTGGTCCCGCTGGTGAAGTGGACCGACGACCGTTCCGGGTCCGGGTCCCCGAGGAACTTTTTGACCTGCTCCCGGGTGTGCTCCACCAGCGCCGTGGTGGTGTTGGCCCAGGGGTAGGACCCCCGGCCCGCGTTGGCGTTGGTCGTGGTCAGATACGTCTGTACGGCGTCCAGGACGGCCCGCGGTTTCTGGCTGGTGGCCGCGCTGTCCAGGTAGACCAGGTCGGGGTGCGCGGTGATGATCGGGAACTGGGCGCGCAACGGCCGCTGCCACGCCGCCAGTTCCGACAGCTCCGTGGCGGGGTCGGTCATCTCAGTCACGCACCAGGGGTGCGCCCGCGTCCCGCCAGGCGATGACGCCGCCGGCCAGGCTGCGCACGTCGGGGTGGCCCATCCGGGTGAGCAGGGCGGCGTACCGGGCCGACTTCTCCCCGACCGGACAGGCCAGCAGGACGGGCTGCCGCTTACTGAACGGCAGTCCGCCCCGGAGGAGTTCCTCGAAGAGTTCGTCGACGATGTTCACCGATCCGTCGATGTGGAGGGCCGCGTACGCGAAGGGGCCGCGCAGGTCGATCACCAGGGGGCGCTGCTCGGCGATCCACTTCTGGGCGTCGTCGACGTCGATGACCTTCACCGAGCGGATCTCGCTGTCGGTGGGGCCGGTGAGCGCGTTCCTCGCCGGAGGGCGGCCCAGCAGGTCCGGGCGGCGCTGCCGCACGTAGCCGAGATAGCTCTCGGCCCGGTCGCAGACGATGAAGACGGCCGTCCTCCGCTCCGTCAACTCGGCGTCCAGGGAGGCGAGATGGCGGACGGCGCCGTGGTAGGCCGCGCCTCCGGTCGGGCCGGCGAGCAGTCCGCAGCGGCGGAGCAGGGTGAGCATGCCGTCGATGGCCTCGTCGGCGCTCACCGCCTCCAGCGTGTCGTAGGTGGCCGGGTCGAAGATGCCGACCTCCTGCACCTCGTCGACGGTACGGATACCGGGGATGAAGTCCCCCTTCCGGCCCACCAGTCCGACGACGCGCACCGCCGGGTCGTGCGCGCGCAGCGCCCTGGCGACACCGGTGGACGATCCGGCGGTGCCCACGCAGGCGATGAACCAGTCGGGGGCGCGGCCGTCCAGGTCGGCGATGATCTCCGGGCCCGTTCCGGTGGCGTGGGCCTCGGTGTTGAGGGCGTTGAAGTACTGGTCGGTGTGCAGATGCGCGCCGCCCGGGCGGTTCAGCCGCTGGTGGAAGAGGGTGAGGGGGTCTTCGGTGTCGGTGGGGTCCAGGCACTCGGTCTGGCCGGGCAGTTCCTCGATCTCGGCGCCGAGCAGGAGGAGCAGGTCCTTGATCTCCGGTACGCGCATCCGGTTGGTGACGCTCTTGAACGGCAGTCCGTGCAGGCCGGCGATGAGGGCGAGGGCCTTGGCGGTGTTGCCGCTGGACAGCTCCACGATCGTCTCGCCGCGTTCCTTGGCTCCGGTGATGTCCTGGCGGGTCATGCTCCACGCGGCCCGGTCCTTCAGCGAGCCGAAGGGATTGAGCATCTCCAGTTTTGCGTAGAGGTCGATGTTGCGCAGGCCGTGGACGGCCGGGTCGATACGGACCAGCGGCGTGTCGCCGATGGCGTCGGTGATGGTGTCGTACCTCATCCCTGCGGACCCCCCGTGCGGTCGAACGGCCAGTACTCCTCGTCCAGACACCACCGCCACGGACCGACCTGCGACCGACCGTCCTGCGACCGACCGTCCTGCCGGTGGACCGCCACCTTGCGGGCGACGGGCTGCTGTTGGGCGTGTGTGGCACCGAAGTCCATGCAGTAGCCGGCCGTGTTGACGAACGCGAGCAGGTCGCCGGGGCGCGGGAGCCGGGGCAGGAAGACGGTGCGGCGGGTGATCAGATCCGCCTCCAGACAGAGGTTGCCCATCAGGTGGACGGCGACCGCGCCCGTCGCGTCGGCGGAGCCCGGGTCGCGGGGCAGGACCAAGGGGTCCATGAGCACTCCGTGGTCCTCCAGGCCGACGTCCCCCGCGTTCATCGCGAGGCGCACCAGGTACGGCCCGGCCTCCTGTTGCCGGACCTCCAGGACCCGGCCGAGGGTGAGGCCGCACTGGTCGACCAGGGCGCGACCGGGCTCGACGTAGAGGTCGTACAGGCTCTCCAGCAGCAGAACGCCGAGGGGGCGCCCGAGGCTCGGTGAGGGGTGGGAGAGCAGCGCGTCGAGGTACGCGGCCCCGGCGACGGGGCGATGGGCGGGGTACAGGCTCAACGCGCCTCTCAGGGTGCCGTTCTCGGCCCGCAGGCCGTAGCCGTGGCCGCCCCAGGTCAGGGGTGGGCGGCTGCCCATGACGGCGCCGGTCAGCTCGGTGGTGTAGCGCTCCCACTGGGCGGCGTGCGCCAGGTAGTCGATGCCGAAGCCGCCGCCGACGTCGATGGCACGCGGCCGGAAACCACGGATGTGGAGCTCGTCCATGGCCTGGAGACATCCGTCGAGCGCGGCCGCCTTCTCGTCGAGGCTGGTGGTGTCGAGGTGGTAGCCGACACCGATCGGCTCCAGGTACCGCCGGTGGTGTTCGAGGATGTCGAGCAGGTGGTGCAGGGACTTCACCGACGTGCCGAACCGGCTTCGGCGCGAGAGCCGTCTGGTTCCGGCTCCCTCGAATCCGGACAGGCGTAACAGCACGCGCAGGGGCGGCAGTTCGTGTGTACGGACGAGTTCGGCGGCCTGCCGCAGTTCCTCGGGGCCGTCGACGTTGAGGACGGCCCCGCTGCGCGCGGTGAGCCAGAGGAACTCCGGGTCCTTGGGGCCCGTCGCCATGATCCGGTCCCCGGCGAAGCCGGACCCGAGCGCGTGCTGGAGCTCGCGGAGCGAGGCGGCGTCCAGGCAGGCGTCCGTGGTGGTGAGCCGACGGACGAGCGAGCTGGAGCGGTTGGCCTTGTGGGCGAAGAAGATCTGCCCGCCGAGGCGGTGGCGGTCGAAGACGGAACGGAACTGCCGCAGATTGTCGGCGATCCGGTCCGGCAGGACGATGTTGAGCGGTGAGCCGAGTGCGTCCACGAGGGTGTGGAGGAGCGGAGCCGACGCCAGGAGCGCCGCCGTGGGCGGTGCCAGCCGCGGCTCCAGGTACAACGGGTCGTCGCTCATACCAGCGGTTCCTCCCGCCGAGGAGTGCGGACCGGTGTCGGCGAACAGTCATAACGACCGTAACCAGCACCGGGCCTTCTCAATCCGGCGCGCGGGAAGGGGGGCGATTTCCGACTGTTTCCGGATGTCTGACGGCTGGAACGGGACGGTCGGAGCGGGGGCTCGACGGCTCGGGCGCGGCCCGGAGGGCGAGGTTCGGCGGGCAAGGCCTCGCCCCTGAGGTCCGGTTCAGAGGGCGAGGCTCATCAGGATCGCGTCCCGGTCGTCGCCCGGCGCGATCCGCAGCGCGCCGGGCCATCGGCCGACCTCCACCCAGCCGACCTTGCGGTAGAAGTCCTCCAGCCCCACGCCGCCCCGTGCGGAGAGCGACAGCCGCTCCAGGCCCATCTCGTCCCGCGCGATGTCACGCACGCGGTGCATCAGGGCGGCGCCGATGCCCTGGCCCCGATGGCGCGGACTCGTCTGGACGTGGTTGACGGTGCCGCAGTGCGCGCCCAGGGGATGCGGTTCACGGCGCAGGATCAGCCAGCCCGCGAGCGCGCCGCCGACGGTGGCGACGAGCAGTCTGCCGTGCCGCGGGTGCAGTCGGCCGACGAGCCCGTCGACCACGGGGGCGACGTCCCGCGCGGTGACCGGCAGCGGGGGAAACTCGGTGGCGAGCACGGCACCGCCCGCGTTGGCCACTTCTGCCCAGCAGTCGACGATCTCCTGTCTGAGGTCACCGTCGACCTCACCGGGACAGGTCAACTGCCGCAACTCCACGACTCCGCACACCGTCATGCCCCTCAGCCTCCCAGAGCGGCGAGGCCGGCACACGTCGCCCACGAGGGACCGGCCCGCCGTGGTGCGGAGGGGCGCCGTGGGTTCAGAAGGCCGTCGTGCCGGTCGGGGCTCCCGCGGAGGCCAGGGAAGCCGTGGGGGCCGGGGGCAGTTCGGCCCGGCCGAAGAGCAGGGCGTACCCGGGCGGGAGTTGGGCGAGGATGCGGTCGAGGAGGTCGTCGCCCGCGAGCTGGGCGACGATCCGCAGGACGGTGCCGGTGTCCCAGCGGGTCGTGGCCGGCGTACCACCCGTACGGGACGCCAGGTCCTTGACGAAGCCCCAGCCGGTGACGGGTTCGGTGTCGGGGATCTCCGCCGTGAAGCAGCGGGCGGCCTCGTGCGGCAGCCTGGCCGCGAGTTCCACGCGCTCGTCGCCGGTGAGCCGGCGGCCGAAGGCGCCCAGGACGGTGCGCACGGCCTCCTCGGCCCGTGCGCGGGTGGGGTAGGCGCCCTCGTAGCGCACTCTCTCCAGCATCTGCTCGAACGTCATGCCCACGGTGTGCCGGCACGGCTCTTGCAGGGTGAACATCGTGAAGCGGTCGCCTTTCTCGTCCGAGGGGGGGGTCGAGGGGGTAGTGAGGGGGCGCGGGGGTGGTGAGGGTCGAGAGCGAGGCGGCGGCCCGGGCGCTCGTCCGGGCCGCCGGCAGGGACTCAGCCGCTGATCTCCCGGTGCGTGGTGCCGCCGCCGATGGCGACCTTGCGGGGCTTGGCGCGCTCGGCGATCGGGATCCGCAGGGTCAGCACACCCGCGTCGTAGTCCGCCTTGATGTGCTCGGTGTCCAGGGTGTCGGCCAGCACGACCTGGCGGGAGAAGACACCCAGGGGCCGCTCGGAGAGCTCCATCTGCACGTCGTCCGCCTTGGTGACGGGGCGTCGCTCGGCCTTGACGGTCAGCATGTTCCGCTCGACGTCGACGTCGATCGCGTCCGGGGACACACCGGGCAGGTCGAGGGCGATCACATACTCCTCACCCTCGCGGTAGGCGTCCATCGGCATCGCCGACGGGCGCGACCAGGTGCCGGTCGTGTTCAGGAGCTGCTGGGTGAGGCGGTCCAGCTCACGGAACGGATCGGTGCGCATCAACATCGTCAAACACCTCCAGTGTTCGGGTCAGGCACGTTCCTGCCAATGCGTTCCACCTGCCTTCGTTGTAACATGTCATCCAAGTGATGACAAGTGGAAAGTCATCGAGACGATGACACCACACGATCGCCTCAGCCGACACCTCGGAAGACACCGCACTGGAGGGCCCATGACCAGCGCCGATCAGCCCGCCTCCGACCCCGGCGGTCTCACGCCCACGTCCTTCCTCGCGGCCGCCGCGGCCCTGGACACGATCCACGAGGCCCTGCACACGGCCCGGACACCCCAGGACGCGAATGGACCCGAACCCGACGCGGCCAGCTCGCAGCAGGCGCTCGCCGCGCTGCTGATGCTCCGCGAGGCGCGGGATCAACTCGCCGAGTGGGAAGCGGGTCTGATCGAGGCGGCCCGGGAGGCGGGTGCCAGCTGGGCCGACCTCGCCCACCCCCTCGGCGTCTCCAGCCGTCAGGCGGCCGAGCGCCGCTACCTTCGGGTACGGCCCGGACGTCCCGGTTCCACCGGCGAACAGCGCGTACAGGCCACCCGCGACCGCCGCGCCGCCGACCGCACCGTCACCACCTGGGCCCGCGCCAACGCCGCGGACCTGCGCGGGCTCGCGGGGCGGATCACCGCGCTGACCGACCTCCCCGCCGCCGCCCGCACCCCCCTCGGCGAACTCACCGCCGCCCTCGCCGACGACGACGCCGCCGCCCTCATCGCCCCCCTCGCGGACACGCACACCTATCTGACGCCGGGCCACCCCGACATCGCGGCCCGCGTCGACGACATCACCCGCCACACCGACCGACTCCGCCGTGCCAGCAGCGACCAGCGCCAGAACAGGACGTGACCGGCTCCCGTCGCGCACGACGGGAGCCGGGGAGCGAAAGCGAAGAAGAGGTCGGGGGCCGGGGGTTGCCCATGGGCGCCGATGCCGCGTGGCGCTCGGTCAGGGGCGTTCGGCGCGGATGACCACCAGTTCCTCGTGGTCGTCACCCTCCCCGATCAGGCCCTGGCGGACGAGCCAGGGGCGGCGGGAGCGCAGCACCGGGCCGTAGGGCACCTCGGCGCGGTCGACGACCGAGGCACGCAGTCCGCCGTCCGCGAGGCTCCGCAGCGTGGCGTCGGTGCCGCACAGGCCCGAGTGGACGACCAGCAGGGCCCCGCCCGGGCGGAGCATCCCGGGTGCGGCCGCGCAGAGGCGGTCGACGAAGACGCGGCCGTCCCGGCCGGCCTCCCATGCCCGGGCCGGGCCCCCGCGCGGTACCCGGCCGGCGGGCGAGGGCACATAGGGCGGATTGCTGATCACCAGGTCGTACGTGCGCCCCGTGACCGCTGTGGTGAGGTCACCGTGCCGGACGCGCACGCGCCGCCGGGCGAGCAGCGCGTTGACGCGTGCCGTGAACACGGAGAGCCATGAGATGTCCACGGCGGTCACCCGGGCACCCAGACGCGCGGCCTGTACGGCCACGGCGCCACTGCCGGTCCCCAGGTCGAGCACGTCGGTGGACGAGTCCACGCCCTCTCGGCACAGGGCGCGTGTGAGCAACTCCGTGTCCCACTGCGGTGCGTACACACCCGGCGGGGTGAGGAACAGCGTCGACGTCGACACCGACGTGATCGCCGCCATCGGTCACCTCCGTCTCGCTTGCATCTCGGGTATCACCTGCACCACTCGCATCACCCGTATACGGGCCTCACTCGAGTGCCCAGGGATCCGGAGTGCACACAGCGCCTACGGATGATCCGGCTGCTGACCCGGCGGCACTCCCCCTCCCTTGCCTCCGCCCTTGTCGCCCTTGTCCGTGCCGTGGGCACGGCCGCCACGCCTGGTCTCCGACTGCCGCGCCTTCAGCTCGGCGCTGTCCTGCGGTGTGGCACCGCCCTTGTCACTGCGCCGCTGTTCCGGCTGCTGCGGATTGGACATCTCTGACACCTCGCTCACTTCCGGGTGGTTGAGCCGACTTCAGGGGTGATTGAGGCGGACGGGTGCCCATGGGGAGGCAGCCGAAGCAACCGCGTGGGGTTTTGTCGGTTATGGGTACTCGCGAGACCGAGCGGCGGTGAAAGGTGCCGTCCCACTCCACGGAGGGATGGGTTCCCATGACTCAGCATGTCAGCGACCTGATGACAAGCGCCCCGGTGACCGTCGAGCCGCGGACGTCGGTGGCGACCGTGGCCCGGATGATGCGGGACGAGGACATCGGCGCCGTCCTGGTCACCGAGGGCGATCGGCTGCGGGGGCTGGTCAGCGACCGCGACCTGGTGGTCCGCACGGTGGCCGAGGGCAGCGACCCGAACCGAACGACCGTGTCGGACGCGTGCAGCGACGACCTCGTCACGGTCGGCCCGGACGACGACGTGCGCCGCGCGGTGGAACTGATGCGTGAGCACTCGGTCCGCCGGATGCCGGTCGTCGACGAGGAGCAGCACGCGGTGGGCATCGTCTCCCTCGGGGACCTGGCCATCGAGCGCGACCCCGAGTCGGCCCTCGGGGACATCAGCTCCACGAAGCCCAACAAGTAGCGCGTCCACCGAAGGAGCGTGTGCCATGACGACCCCTGATCCCGGCCCCCGACGGATGCCGGGAGCCGACGCCCACCGTGGTGTGCCGCCCGGGGAGACTCCGCCGGGCGAAGGGGGGACCTACGGCATCTCCCACCCGGAGCCGCCCGCACCGCGCAAGGGATGGGGGTCGATGTCCCTCGCCCTGATCCTGGTGCTGGCAGCGCTGATCGTGATCGGACTCGTCGGTATGGCCGTGGTCCTCTGACGTCCGCCGAGCCCTGCGACGTCCGCTCCGCGAACCACCGTGCCCCGTGCGCTACCGGCCGCCACCGGACGGATCGGCCAGGGCGATACGTGCCGTGATGCGCTTGCCGACCGGCTCCTGCTCGACGAAGAGGTCCTCGGTGACGGCCTTGACGATCTCCAGCCCGTGCTGTCCGATCCGGTCGGGGTCGGCGGCCTGCGCGGCGGGCACCGTGGGATCGCTGTCCCACACGACGATGTCCACGCTGTCGGTGGTGACCCGTAGTTCCAGGAGCACCGGCCCGGGGGCGTACTTGCGGGCGTTGGTGACCAGTTCACTGACCACCAGCTGGGTGAGGTCCCGTACCCGTGCCGAGACGGGCAGGTGGTGATCGGCGTGGGCACGGTCGAGGAAGGCGAGGGCGTGGTGGCGGGCATCGGAGATGCAGCCGTCCTCGCCGCCCAGGGCGTATCCGGCGCGCATCAGACAGGTGTCCGGCCCGCCACAGCCGTCGCCATCGGCATTCGATCCCACGTGTCCCGCCCTCATCCCCCCCTCACCTACGCGCCCGTACCCGCGATGGTCCCATGCATGCCTCCCGCGTCGGCCGCCGGAGGGCCTGCCCGGTCCCGGGCCGGGCATCACGGCCCCGGCCCGGGATCCGGGCGTACGGCCTCGGTGATGCCGGCGCGGGCCGCCTCCAGCTGGGCGGCGAACGCGATGCCCAGGAACAGTGCCACGCCCGTCAGGTTGGCCCACAGCAGCAGGGCGACGAACGCCGTCAGCGGCCCGTACACGGCGCCGAACGACCCGCTCTTCGCGACGTAGAGCGCCAGCAGCCAGGTGGCCGTGACCCACAGGACCAGGTGGACCGCCGAGCCGAAAGCGAGCCAGGTGTAGCCCGGTTGGTCCCTGCGCGGGGCCCAGCGGAAGATCACCGCCGACGCGACCCAGGCGAGCAGGACGCCCAGCGGCACTTCGAGGGGGCCCCACCAGCCGAGCCACGCCCGCGACCAGCCGAGGGCCTCCACCACCGCGTTCCCCACGGCGTCCCCGGCCACGAGCACGAGGAAGCCCAGGATCATCGGCATGCCCGCGGCGAGCGCGAGGAGCAGGGCCCGCCCGTACTTGGCGTGGAAGGGCCGGTCGCGTTCGATGCCGTAGATGCGGTTGGCGCCCCGCTCCACCTGCCCCATCGCCGAAGCGAGGTTGAGCAGGGCGAAGGCGAGTCCCAGCCACATGGCGACGGCGTTCCAGACGCCGGAACCGGCACTGCGCGCGGTGGCGTCCAGCGCGTCCTCGACCAGGCTCGCGCTGGCGCCCGGCACGATCCGGCCCACGGTGAGTTCGATGATCCGCCCCACGCTCTCCGTGTGCACGGTGGTGGCCACGCCGACCAGCGCGATGGTGAACGGCACCAGGCCCAGCACCACCTGGAACGCGAGCGAACGGGAGTGGCTGAAACCGTCCGCGTAGCGGAACCGGGCGAACGCGTCGAGGAGCAGCCGGCGACCCCCGTAGCGCCTGAGCGCGGTCAGCGCCTCGTCGCCGGAGAGTTCCTCCCCGATCATGTCCCGCGTCTGCGGGACGTGGACCACGGTTCCCATCGCGGCGGCTCAGCCGTTCGCCGCGGCGCTCACCGTGGCGGGGTCCATCCCCGTCAGCTCGACGATGCGGTGCGGCGGCACGCCCGCGGCCAGGGCGCGGCCGATCAGGCCGTCCCGGCCGTCCGCGCAGTCGCGGTAGGCGAGCAGTTCCTCCTCGATCCGGGCCAGCGGCTCCGGCGCCAACCGGTGGCGGACCCGGCTCAGTTCCTCGTCGCTCAGCGGGACGGGCACCCGCTCCGCGCCCTCGGGGATGGCGGCCGTCTCCTCCGGCGGCAGCAGGCGCAGGCGCGCGGAGGTCGGCGTGGTCCCGTGGGCGTCCAGCCACGCGCGGACCGCGGGCGTCTCCATGCACGCGAGGTCCTCGACGGCGGCGGGGGCCACGCCGAGCGGTACGGACTCGTCGTCGAGCAGGAACAGATAGGCGTCGTCGGTCATCCTGGATCCTTTCCCCACGGCTGTTGACCGACATCCGCATACCCCCTCCCGGCCGATTCACCGTCCGGCGCCACGGGCGTACGCGGCGGGCGCGGCCCCGGCCCGCACCGGGAAGGGGGCTCGCCTCCGGACGGGAATCCCCCGAGGCCGGGCTCGTCCCCGAGCCCGGCTCGTGCGGGTCCGAGGTCAGGCGGTTCCGCCGCGGCGTCCGCGCAGCCACCACACTCCGCCGCCGACGGCGACGAGGACGACCGCGCCGATGCCCAGCGGCACGGCCGGGGAGAGACCGTCGTCGCCGTCCGTGTCGGCCGACGCGGGCTCCGCCGACGGCGTCTCGGCGTCCGGCCCCGTCTCCTTCGTGGCTTCCTTCGTGGGGGCCGCCGTCGTGGGCTCCTCGGAGGGGGTGGGGGTGGGGCTGACGAGCTTCGCGCCGGGCGCGGCGGCCTTCAGGTCCAGGCGGGGTGCCGGGTGGCCGTGGTGGCCGTCTCCGGACTCCTCCTCCAGTTCGATCCAGCGGTCCACCTTGCCGTCGCTGTAGGACTGCAGGGTCTTGAAGACCAGCGACTTCGCGTCGGGCAACTGCCGTACGGAGACGACGTACTCGACGTCCTCCCCCACCGCCTGCTTCTCGCCCGAGACGGTGTAGCCCCGGCCGGTGGGGGTGAGCTTCCAGCCGTCGGGGCCCTTCTCGTAGGTGATGTCGGCGGGGGCGATGCCCTCGGGCAGGATCACCTCCAGCTTGGTGATGCCGGCCGTGGTGGACTCCGACGCGGCGGAGAAGGTCAGTTCGACGTTCTGGTCGAGGGCGCGGGCCCCCTTCGCCTCGACGTCCGCGTGGGCGGCGGCGGGCCCCGCGACGGCGACGACGGCCGCGAGGGCGACCGCGGTGAGCGCGCCGGATCGACGCAGGGTGGGCAGCAGGGTGGAGCGATGCACGGGGAACTCCCTTGAGTGGGTGGGCTGTTGGCGTGGCGGGACACGGGGCAGCCCCGGCGCGCGCGGATCGGCCATGGCTGACCTTCGCGCTCGGGGGTGCGGCGTGTGTCCGGGGCGTGGAGCCGACAGCGCGTCGTGCTCGCGGACGCCCCGGGAAACCGGCTGTCGTCAGACGGCGACAGCGGTCCCGGCCGGTGGCCCCCGGGAGGTGATCGCGTGGATGAGGAGATAGCGGCGCGGCCCGCCGTCGCTACGGGCGCGGCGGGCGCGGGCCGGCGGACGGTACGCCGGGGCGGACGGTCCGAGGAGCAGGCGGAGCGGTGCGGTCAGCCATCCGGCGAGCGCCCGCAGGATGCGGAAGGCGGCACGCTCACCGTGGGCGAGCCAGAGGCCGCACAGCAGCGCGGCCAGCAGATGGGCGGCGAACATGCCCGTCGAGGGCAGGCCGCCCATGACGTGCTCCAGCCCATGCGTGACCGCCGCGCCCAGGTGGTCCGTCGACGGTGAGGCGGGCGGGGTTCCCGTGGTGTGGTCCATCGTCGCCATGGCGGACCGGACGGGCAGGGCGCCCGTCGAGTGGCCGAACGCGTCCGTGGCCGGGCCCGTGGCGCCCCGGGGATGCCGCACCACCGTATGGGCGAGCGAGAACATCGCGTGGAGGAACGCCTGCGCGGCGACGGTGGCGGAGCCGACCAGGAGCGGCCCGCGCTCCCGGGCGCCCGACCACCAGGCCGCGCCGCCGGTCACCGCCGTCCCCGCGACCATGGCCCACCAGGGCACCCCGGTCCCCGACATCAGGACGTGCCCGAGGGAGGTGAGCAGCACGCAGACGGCCGCGAACACGGCGGCCCTGAGCGTGCGGGAACACCCCCCAGCGGTCATCGCGCCCCATCCTCGCAGTCCTGGTCCCATGCGTCACGAGAGGGTACGTGAACGCCCCTGGCCCGCCACTCAATCCGGCCGCGGTGACGCACACCACACCGGCCACGAAAGAGGCGCGGGTGAGGGACGGGCGAGGGGCGGACGAGGGACGGGCGCGTGGGCCTGACGCGGCATCAAGCCAAAGTGGCCCCGGCGGCGTCGGTCGTCTTTCGGGATCGGTGTGGCGCTCCTATCTTCGTACGCCAATGGTTACCGACGGTAAGGGGTGGGCGATGGACGCACTGGGCGGCACCACACGCAGAGGGTTCCTGGGTACGGCGACGGCCGCCGGCGGCGTCGTCGCCCTCGGCACCGCGCCACGGGCACAGGCCCGGGAAGTGGCGTGGGAAGAGGCGCGGGAAGAGGCCGCGCCACACACCGTGGCGGTCCTGGGCGGGGGCGTCGCCGGTCTCACGGCGGCGCACGAACTCGCCGAGCGCGGCTTCCGGGTGACGGTGTACGAACGCAAGGCGCTCGGCGGCAAGGCCCGCAGCATGGACGTACCGGGCAGCGGTACGGGCGGCCGTGCCCCGTTGCCCGGGGAGCACGGCTTCCGCTTCATCCCGGGGATCTATCACAACCTGCCCGACACCATGCGCCGCATCCCCTTCCCGGGCAACGCCCATGGCGTGCACGACAACCTCGTCGCCCCCAAGGAGATGCTGTTCGCCCGGTCCGGCGGCCGCGAGGACATCAGGATCCCGCTCCCCTGGCCGGACAGCAGCCCCGCCGACCTCACCCCCGACGAGTTCCGCCGGGCCGTCACCGCGCTGCTGGACACCGCCTTCAACCTCCCCCTCCACGAGGCCCTCTACTTCGCCAACCGCTTCCTCGTCTTCCTCACCAGCTGCGACGAGCGCCGCGACGAGACCTGGGAGCGGACACCGTGGTGGGAGTTCGTCCGGGCCGGGCAGATGTCGTACGACTACCAGCGCATCCTCGCGGTCGGCATCACCCGCAACATCGTGGCCACCAAGGCGGAAGAGGCCAGCACCCGTACGGTCGCCACCCTGCTGGAGGCCTTCGCCTTCAACCTGCTGGGGCGGGGCGCGGACGGCCCGCTGGACCGGATCCTCGACGCGCCCACCAACGAGGCCTGGATCGACCCGTGGGTGACGTATCTGCGCTCCCTCGGGGTCGAGTTCCGGATCGGCTGGACCGTACGGGACCTGACCCTGGACGGGGGCCGGATCGGGGCGGCCGTCATCGAGGATCCGGCGGGCACCCGGCGGACCGTCACCGCCGACCACTACATCTCGGCCATGCCGGTCGAGCACGCCCGGCGCACCTGGAACCCGGCCGTGCGCGCCGCCGACCCCCAACTCGCCGCGTGCGACCGGCTGCAGACCGACTGGATGACCGGCATCCAGTTCTATCTGACCGAACGTACGCCGATCCTGCACGGCCATCTCGACCTCATCGACTCCCCCTGGTCGCTGACGGCGATCGCGCAGGCGCAGCACTGGCCGGGCCACGACTTCCCCGCCGACTTCGGGGACGGCACGGTCGCGGACTGCCTCTCCGTGGACGTCTCCGAGTGGGACCGGCCGGGCATCCTGTACGGGAAGACGGCCAAGCAGTGCACCCGCGCCGAGGTCGCCCGCGAGGTGTGGGCGCAGCTGAAGGCCGCGCTGAACGACACCGGCCGTACGGTCCTGAAGGACTCGGTTCTGCACTCCTGGTTCCTCGACCCGGCCGTGGACGGACTCGGCACCCCGAACCCGGTCAACGAGGAGCAGTTGCTGATCCATCCGACGGGGACCTTCCACCACCGGCCGCGCTCGGCCACGAGGATCCCCAACCTCTTCCTGTCCGGTGACTACGTGGCCGTACCCATCGACCTGGCGACCATGGAGGGCGCCAACACCTCCGCCCGGCAGGCCGTCAACGCCCTGCTGGACCGGATCGGTTCGTCCGCCGAACGGTGCACCGTCACCCCGCTGTACCGGGCACCCGAGTTCGAGGCGCTCAAGCGCCACGACCGGACCCGGTACCTCCTGCGGCTGCCGAACCTCTTCGACCTCGGCTGACGTCGCCGTCCGGCAGGCCGACACCTCACCGTCCGCGCCGGGGCCCCGGCCGTTCGCGTGCCACGCTGTGCGCGGTGCCGGGACGGAAGGACGGGGCGGGTCTGTGACAACGCAGCGCGAGAGTCGAGGGCTTCTCGCCCGGGTACGGGCGGTCCCCGGGGTCGAGGCGGTGTCGTCCTACCGGCGCGAGTGGCTGGTCAAGGACCTGGTCGCGGGGGTCGTCCTGACCACACTGCTGGTCCCGCAGGGGATGGCGTACGCCGAGCTGGCGGGCCTGCCGCCGATCACCGGCCTCTACACGACGGTGCTCTGTCTGCTCGGGTACGCGGTGTGCGGGCCGTCCCGGATCCTGGTGCTGGGCCCGGACTCCTCGCTCGGGCCGATGATCGCCGCCACCGTGCTGCCCCTGGTGGCGGCGGACGGGGACCCGGACCGGGCCGTGGCGCTGGCGTCGATGCTCGCGCTCATGGTGGCGGCCGTCATGATCCTGGCGTCGGTGGCGAAGCTCGGTTTCATCGCCGACCTGATCTCCAAGCCGACGATGATCGGCTACATGAACGGCCTGGCGCTGACCATCCTGATCGGTCAGCTGCCCAAGCTGCTCGGCTTCAAGGTGGAGGCGGACAGTCTGATCGGCGAGGGCGCCGGGTTCGTCCGGGAACTCGCCGACGGCGCGGCGGTGCCGGCCGCCGCCGCGGTCGGCTGCGGCGGGATCGCCGTCATCCTGGTGCTCCAGCGCTTCCTGCCGAAGGTCCCCGCGGTGCTGGTGATGGTGGTCCTGGCGATCGCCGCGGCCACGGCGTTCGACCTCGGCGCCCGCGGTGTCAGCCTGGTCGGCGAACTGCCCGAGGGGTTCCCGCCGTTCACGATCCCCGACATCCGGCTCTCCGACCTCGCGCCGCTCATCGGCGGAGCACTGGGCATCGCCCTGGTGTCCCTGGCCGACACGATCTCCAACGCGTCGGCCTTCGCGGCCCGCACGGGGCAGGAGGTCCGCGGCAACCAGGAGATGACCGGGGTCGGGGTCGCGAATCTGGCGGCCGGCCTCTTCCAGGGCTTCCCGGTCAGCACGAGCGGGTCCCGGACGGCCGTGGCGGAGCGCGCGGGGGCCAGGAGCCAGCTCACCGGGGTCGTCGGGGCGGCGCTGATCGTCCTCATGCTGGTGCTGGTCCCGGGCCTGTTCCGCGATCTGCCGCAGCCGGCGCTGGCGGCCGTGGTCATCACCGCCTCGCTCTCCCTGGCCGACGTGCCGGGGGCGGTACGGCTGTGGCGGCAGCGCCGTGCTGAGTTCCTGCTCTGCCTCGCGGCCTTCCTGGGCGTGGCGCTGCTGGGCGTACTGCCCGGGATCGCCGTCGCCGTGGCGCTGTCCGTCCTCAACGTCTTCCGGCGCGCCTGGTGGCCGTACAACACCGTGCTGGGGCGGGTGCCCGACCTGGAGGGCTACCACGACGTCCGCTCCTACCCGGGGGCCGCGCAGCTGCCGGGGCTGGTGATCTACCGGTTCGACGCGCCGCTCTTCTTCGCCAACGCCAAGGCCTTCCGCGACGAGGTCAGGCGCCTGGCCGCCGCCGAGCCGCGGCCGAGCTGGATCGTGATCGCGGCGGAGCCCATGACCGACGTGGACACCACCGCCGCCGACGTGCTGGAGGAACTCGACGAGGAGCTCAACGCCCGGCATGTGCACCTGGTGTTCGCCGAGCTCAAGGACCCCGTACGCCGCAAGATCGAACGCTACGGCCTGACCCGCACCATCGACCCCCGCCACTTCTTCCCCACCGTCGAGTCCGCCGTGGCCGCGTACCGCCTGCGCACCGGAGCGGACTGGGGCCCGCCGCCCGCCGACGAGGGATGAGGCCGGGAACGCCCTGGCAGGAGGGGGCGCGATGCCCGACGCCCCCGGCCCGCCCGCCCTTCGGGCTGGCCCCGGCGACGCCGCGCTCCGCCACGCCGCGGGTCTCCTACCGGCGGCAGCGATGCCGTCCGCCGGGCCGTGGAGGCCGAGGAGAGGCCTCAACGGCCAGGGGCCTCGCCGTACCAAGGCCCGGACGCGGCCCGTACGCTGTGCGCCGGGTCTCCCCCGGAGGCCGTGGAGCGAGCCGCCTCCCGAACGCGTCCTCGCCTCTCCCCGACACCTCGAAGGCGGTACGGCCGTGAAGGTGCACCACCTCAACTGCGGGACGATGCTCCCGCTCACCGGCGCGCTGGTGTGCCACGTCCTGCTGGTCGAGGCGCCGGGCGGACTGGTGCTGGTGGACTCCGGGTTCGGGCTGAGCGACGTCGCCGAGCCCGGCCGCCGGCTGGGGCCCGCCCGGCGTCTGATCAGGCCCGTGCTCCGGGCCGAGGAGACGGCGGCGCGTCAGGTCGAGGCCCTCGGGTTCCGGCGGGAGGACGTGCGCCACATCGTCGTCACCCACTTCGACTACGACCACATCGGCGGCATCTCCGACTTCCCCGGTGCCCAGGTCCACACGACCGCGGCCGAGGCCCTCGGGGCGATGGTCTCCCCGTCCCGGCGGGAGCGGTCCCGGTACCGGTCGGCGCAGTGGGCCCACGGGCCGAAGATCGTCGAGCACACGCCGGACGGCGAGGCGTGGCGCGGCTTCGCCGCCGCCAAGGAACTCGACGCCGTCGCCCCGGGCGTCGTCCTGGTGTCCCTGCCGGGGCACACCCGCGGCCACGCCTGCGTCGCGGTCGACACCGGAAGCGGCTGGATCCTGCACGCCGGCGACGCGTTCTTCCACCGGGGGACGATCGACGGACGCGCCCCCGTCCCCCGTGCCCTGCGCGCCGTGGAGAACCTGCTGGCGTACGACCTGAAGCAGGTGCGCGCCAACCACGCCCGCCTCGCCGAACTGCACCGGCGCCGCGACGCCGACCTGACCGTCGTCAACGCTCACGACCCCGTCCTGTACGAACGCGCCCGCACCGCGCCGTAGCCACGGCACCACGCGGGCCGCACCGGTGGCCGTCGGGGAGAGGGCGCGCAGCCGTCAGATCCAGCCGTCGAGGGACGTCATGAAGCCGTCGAAGTCGTCCCGGTGGATGGTGTGGCCCGCTCCGGGGACCGTCCGGACCGCGAAGCCGTCGGACCTGAGCCGCTCAACATCCTCGGGGCCGACCAGGAAGCTGGGGTCGGCGAGTTGGAGGAGGGAGGGGACGACGAGGCGGTCGGGGACGAAGCCGGTGAGCGGACGGCCGCCGAGGAAGTGGGCGGAGCCGGCGTCCCAGGCGGCCAGGGTGGCCATCTCGATGTCGACGTCCTCGGGGTCCCAGCGCGGGTTGAGCGCGGCCGTCTGGACGCGGGTGGCGCGTTTGAAGGAGGCGAACACCTCGGGGCCGACGTTGCGGTCGGGGTCGGCCGACGACCAGGCGGGGTCCGAGTAGACCGCCCGCCGGGGCCGCAGCCGTTCGACGGCGAGGGAGAGGGCGAGCCCGCCCAGGGAGTGCCCCAGGGCCAGGTCGGCCTGTCGGGGCAGGGTGTCGACGAGGTCGTCGGCGAAGAGCCGCGGACTGTACTCGCCGCGCGCTGACAGCCCGTGGCCGCGCAGGTCCACGGCGATCACCCGATAGCCGCGGTCCGCGAGCGCCGGCCCGACCCGGCGCCAGGTGCGGGAGTCGGACATGATGCCGTGAACAAGCAGGGCGATCCGGTCGCCGGCGCCCCATTCCCGGGTGTGCAGCCGCACGTCGTGCCTTTCGTCGGTTCGGCGTCGGTCCGACCGGTCCCAGGTGTGTGCGGGGTCTTCGTTCGGGTCCGGTCGCCGACGGGGCGGCCGGCGGGCCCGGTTGCCGCGTGGTGATCAGTTTGCCGCCCACGGGGCGCGCGCAGTCAAGCCGATCCGCTCCCCGAGGGCGCGCGGCCCTCGGAAGCGGCGGGCCGTTCAGAGCGAGCCGTCGTCGAGCGCGAGCCGTCGTCAGGCCGCGTCGGGGACCGCCGCGTCGAGGGCGGTGCGCAGGGTCGTGGCCATCAGATCGATCGCCTCCTTGCCAGCCGGCACCGGGCCGGTGTGGGTGAAGTAGTGGTCGACGCCCTCGAAGACACGGTGGGTGACCGGGACCCCGGCGGCTGCCAGGGCCTCGGCGTAGGCGTCGCCCTCGTCGCGCAGGCGGTCGTTCTCGGCGGTGATGACGAGGGCGGGCGGCAACCCGGCGAGGTCGTCGGCGAGTCCGGGCGATGCCAGCGGGTCGGCGAGGTCCGCCCGGTCCGGGAGGTAGGCGGCGGTGAAGATCCGCATGAGCTGCGGGCTGAGCAGCGGTTTGGCGATGCGGGACCGCTTGGTGGCCGGGTCGGCGACCATGTCGAGCGGCGCGGAGTCGATGATCTGGAGTCGGGGCGTGAAGGTGCCCCGGGCGCGGGCCGTCCGGCAGACCCCGGCGGTCAGGTTGGCCCCCGCGCTGTGTCCGCCGACGGCGATCCGCGAACCGTCCCAGTCATGGGCCTCGCCGTTCTCCGCGATCCACTCGACGACGTCGTAGGCCTGGGTGACGGCGGTGGGGAAGACGCGCTGCGGGGCGACGGCGTAGTCCACGTTGACGACGACACAGCCGGCCGTGGCGGCGATGTAACGGCATATGTGGTCGTCCTGTTCGGGGCGGGCCACGATGAAGCCGCCGCCGTGGAAGTTGACGTAGACGGGAGCGGGGGCGGGGGTGGCCGTCGGGGGACGGTAGACGGTGCAGTCGACCGGTCCGGCAGCCGTCTCCACCCGGAGGGCTTCCGTCCGCTTCGGGACGTCGGTGAAGCGCAGGTCCTGGTGGACACGGGTCATGACGCCGCTGAGCAGCAGCTGCACCCCTCTGGCCTGGATTCTGGCACCGAACGACATGATCGCACCCACCCATCGCTGCAACATTGAAACAACAGGATTCCTGTTGATGGGATGATGGACGTCGATCCCGATTTCCGCAACGGTGGGAACGCCACCGTCTCGGGGACGGTGGCGTGGGAGGCGCAAAAAGGCCGCGAAGAGTCAGCTCTCGGCGGCGAGGAGGACGAAGTCCGCGTTCGACGGGTCGAGGCAGACGGCGAGCCGGCCGACGCCCGGCATGTCCTCGGGACCCATCTGCACACTGCCGCCGTGCCCGGTGACCGCCGCCACGGCCGTGTCGCAGTCGGTGACGGCGAAGACGGGGTGCCAGTACGGCCGTCCGTCGTTCAGGGAGAGGTCCTCGGCACGCAGCTGCATGAGGCCGCCCTGCATCCGCTCCTCGGGAAGCCCGGCGGGCGTGATGAGCGTGTACGCGCCGGAGTCGCCCGGCATCGGCATCTCGCCGAACTGCCAGCCGAGGACGCCGCCGTAGAACTCCTTGGCGGCCGGGGCGTCGGTCGTGTACAGCTCCGTCCAGGTCAGCGAGCCCGGCTCGTCCGCGAGTTCGAAGCCCGCGTTCGTGCCCGGCTGCCAGACGGCGAACTGGCCGCCGAGCGGGTCGCTGTACTGGGCCATCCGCCCCCAGTCCCCGAGATCCCTCGACGGCACCCGCACCGTGCCGCCGGCGCTCTCGACGGCCCGCGTCGTGGCGTCCGCGTCGGTGACGGTGTAGTAGATCATCCAGGCCGAACGCGCGCCCTGCTCGGTGAGTTCGCCGAGCCCGCCGACGACCTTGCCGTCCTTGCGGAAGACTCCGCCCGAGCCCTCCGTCTCCTCCCCCTCTCCCTCGCCGCCGCCTCCGTCCATGGGCTCGTACTCCCAGCCCAGCACCGCCCGATAGAAGGCCGCCGCGGCCGGCAGGTCGCGGACGCCGAGGTCCAGCCAGCAGGGGGAGCCGGGCGTCAGGTCAGTGGTGATCACGGGAATCCCCTTCGCGTTCTCGTTCCTGTGCCTTCAGCCTGACACCGCCCCCGGGCGTCCGCGCGCCGACCGTCAGGCGTCGAGGTCGTCGGCGAAGTGCCGGAAGCCGTGGCGGTCGCGGTGGATGCCCCAGAGGGTGTCGGCGAGGACGGCCGGGTCCTTGCGGTGGTGCCCGGGGACGATCGCGCCGGGCACCACCAACTGCGCGACATGGATGCCCTCGGCCCCGAGGGTGTCGTGCAGCAGGTGGCCGTACGCGCTCTCGGCGGCGAACGCCACGGACGTCCCCGCCCGGTCGGGGTGCGGGACCACGGCCGTACCGCCGTTGACGAGCAGGATCGTGCCCCGACCGAGGGAGCGCATACCGGGCAGCACCTGCCGTACGGCGGCGACCGCGCCGTAGACGGAGAACTCGATCGGGCCGACCAGGTCGGTGTGGCTCGTCTCCAGCACCGGCAGCATGAAGTCCGGGTGCGGCAGGGGGCTGTACTGGAGGACCTCGATCGGTCCCAGCGCCGAGTGCGCCGCGTCGAGCGCGGCGGTCAGGGCCTCCGGGTCGCGCACGTCGGCGGCGAACCCCTGCGCGGTGACACCCTCGTCGGCGAGGCCGGCGGCGAGCGCCTTCGTGCGCTCCGGATCGCGGGCGACGAGCGCCACGGCGAACCCCTCACGGCCGAAGCGACGGGCGACGGCCGCGCCGAGACCCGGCCCGGCTCCGATGACGGCGATGGCGTTCATGACGTGCGTGCCTCCTGGCTCGACGGACTGACGGTCCCCACTGTCCAGGAGCCCTCCCCGACGGCTCAATGTTGTGCACTTTATTGACGACAGTAAGACATGCACCTAAGTTCACGGTGTCCTTCCCCCCGCTCTAGGGAGACCGCGATGCCTTCGTCCCCCGTCGCTCCACCGCCCCCGAACCCCGAGCAGACCGAACAGGCCGAGCGCACGCGGCAGCTGCGCCGTGTGGCGTTGTCCGGGCTGCTGGGTACCGCTGTGGAGTTCTACGACTTCCTCGTCTACGGCACCGTCGCCGCGCTGGTGTTCGGCGAGTTGTTCTTTCCCGGCGCGGATCCGGCGGTGGGCACGATCGCCGCGTTCGGGACGTTCGCGGCGGGGTACGTGGCCCGTCCGCTGGGCGGCATCGTGTTCGGGCACTTCGGTGACCGGCTGGGCCGCAAGTCGATGCTGCTGCTGACGATGGGGCTGATGGGCGGTGCGAGTTTCCTGATCGGCCTGCTGCCCACCTACGACACCATCGGGGTGTGGGCGCCGGTGCTGCTGATCGCGCTGCGGGTGCTGCAGGGCATCGCGATCGGCGGTGAGTGGGGCGGTGCGACGCTGATGGTCGTCGAGCACGCCGGGGAGAAGCGGCGCGGGTTGTGGTCGAGCTTCACGCAGATGGGTGCGCCCCTGGGTTCGCTGTTGTCGTCGCTGGTGGTCGCGCTGGTGGTGGCGATGCCGCGGGAGGAGTTCGCGGCGTGGGGGTGGCGGGTGCCGTTCCTGCTGAGCGTGGTGCTGCTGGGGGTCGGGCTGTTCGTGCGGCTCAAGGTCGTGGAGAGTCCGCTGTTCACCCGGGTGAAGAAGGACCGGGCGCGGTTGCCGTTGCTGGATGTGGTGCGCCGGCCGCGGGCGCTGGTGCTGGCGGCGTGTGTGGGGATCGGCGCGTTCACGGCGCAGTCGCTGCTCACGAGTTACCTGATCGCGTACGCGACGGGGATCGGGTATCCGCGGCCTGAGGTGCTCAGGGCGCTGACGGTGTCGGCGGCGGTGGCGCTGGTGGTGCTGCCGTGCGCGTCGGCGCTGTCGGACCGGGTGGGGCGCCGGCCGGTGGTCCTGGCGGGTGCGCTGGCCTCGGCGGCGCTGGCGTTTCCGGTGCTGGCGCTGGTGGACTCGCGCTCACCCGGGCTGCTGATCCTGGCGGTGGTGCTGGGGCACGGCATCGCGCAGTCGGTGATGTACGGACCGCTGGGGGCGTTGCTGACGGAGATGTTCGGGACGCGGGTGCGCTACACGGGGGCGTCGTTGGGCTATCAGCTCGCGACGCTGATCGGGGCGGGGTTCTCACCGATGATCGCGGGGAGCCTGGTGGCCGCGAACGGGGGTTCCAGCACGCCGGTGTCGCTGTTGATCTGCGGTGGTGCGGCGATCACGGCGGTGACGGTGTGGTTCGTGCGCGAGACGCACCGGGAGTCGCTGGGCGAGGCCGAGGCCGCGCCCAGGGCCGCCGCGAAGGAACAGGTGGCCTCCTAGCCGGACGACGCCTGTCAGGGGCCGGGGGGCGGACCGCGCCCCGTCAGGGGCGCGGGGAACCGCGCGAGAAGCCCCACCGGCCCGTGCCCGAGCAGCGCGCCCACAGTTCCCGCACTCCCCACGGGCGCCCGTGACCTGGTACGGCCGCCCGCCGGAGCACCGGCGGGCGGCCGTACGCTTGCCCCCGTGGAGGACTACGACATCTTGGACACCCCGGACAGCGACAGCCCGGACAGCGACACCCCGGACAGTGACACCCCGGACAGCGACGCCTCGGACGGCCCGCAGCCGCGCCCCCAGTCGCTCATGCTCGCCTTCTTCGGCAACCATGTGCTGGAGGAGGGCGACGGTGATCTGTGCGTGTACTCGGGCAGCATCATCGACGTGCTCGGCCGGGCCGGCGTCGGCGAGCAGGCCGTACGGTCCACCCTGACCCGGATGGTCAACCGCGGTCTGCTGCGGCGCCAACGCGAGGGCCGCAAGATGTACTTCGGCCTCACCCCGCAGGCGAGGCGCGTCCTGCACGACGGCCGCGTCCGCATCTGGCAGCAGGGCGCGGTCAACGACGACTGGGACGGCACCTGGACCCTCCTCGGCTTCTCCCTCCCCGACTCGTGGAAACGCCAGCGGCACGACCTGCGTTCGCGGCTGACCTGGTCCGGGTTCGGCGCCCTCTACAGCGGGCTGTGGATCGCCCCGGGGCACGTCGACATCGCCGGGGTGGTCACCGAGCTCGGGCTCGCCGACCGAGTCAAGATCTTCCACGCACAGGCGAACGTGGCCACCGACATCGAGCTGATGATCCGCGACACCTGGGACCTGGAGCGCATCGCCGCCCGCTACGTCACCTTCGACAAACGCTGGACGGCCCTCCTGGGCTCGGGGGGCGGCCCGGGCGACGACGCCATCGGCACCCGGTTGCGGCTGGTCAGCGAGTGGCTGTGGACCATTCGCACCGACCCTCGGCTCCCCGCCCGGCACCTGCCCCCCGAGTGGCCCGCCGGCCCGGCCGAGGAGACCTTCCGCCGCGTCGCCGAGCTGACGGCGGCACCGGCGCGGCGAACGGCCGACGACCTGCTCGACTCGGTGCGGCTGCGCCGCCCCTGACCGGACTCCGCCGACCCACCACCGGCCCACCACCGGCCACCCGATCGACCATCCCCGTGTCGCCGCCCCCCTCCCCCTGCTCGGCTGGAAGCCTCCCCCCGAGTGGCGGGAGTGTGCGACCCGGGCGCCGCGCGAGGCCGGAGACGTTCTACGGTCGGAGCGGTGACGGTGGACGGTGAGGTGCGGGCGGCGACGTGCGCACGGGACGGCGAGGCGGGACGCGTGTGATCCGGGTGATGGTGGTGGACGACGAGGCCCTGGTGCGGTCCGGCTTCAAGCTGATCCTGAGCGCGGCGGAGGACATCGAGGTCGTCGCGACGGCGACGGGCGCGGAGGCCGTCGAGACCGTGCGGCGGGTGGCCCCGGACGTGGTGCTGCTCGACATCCGGATGCCGGACGTCGACGGCCTGACCGTCCTGCGGGAGCTGCGCACCCTGCCGGAACCGCCGGTGGTGGCGATGCTGACGACGTTCGACACCGACGAGTACATCCTCACCGCGCTGCGCTCCGGCGCGGCCGGCTTCCTGCTCAAGGACACCGAGCCCGAGCAACTGGCCCAGTTGGTGCGGACGTTGGTGGCCGGCGGTGTGGTGATGTCGCCGAAGGCGTCCCGGGCCGTCTGGCAGAGCCACCCCGGGGCCGCGGCGGTCGACGACGTCGAGGCCGCCCGGGTGGGCCGGCTCAGCGGTCGGGAGCGGGAAGTGCTCGTACTGGTCGCGGAGGGACTGTCGAACGCCGACATCGGCGCCCGTGTCCATCTCAGCGCGGGCACGGTGAAGGACCATGTCAGCGCGATCCTCGCCAAGTTGCGGGTGAGCAGCCGGGTGCAGGCGGCGCTGCTCGCGCAGCGGGCCGGACTGCTGGACGACGGGGCTCGGCGCGCCCGGGAGGCGGGGCGGTGAGAGGGCGTGCCGGGCGTCGCGACGCCGCGGAGAGCCGGCAGAAGGGCCCTGGAGCAGGCGCGTGGTGGGCGCGGGTGTCGGAGTCGTCGGTGGACGCCGTGGTCGTCGCGGTCGCCGTCCTCGACGTCGTGTTCAACCTGTGGGACGCCACGCCCCTCGCGACGGTGTTCGCGGCCGGGGGCTGTGCCGCCCTCGTACTGCGCCGCCGGTTCCCGCTCGCGGTGTTCGCGTGCACGCTGCCGGCCGCGCTGATGCTGGACATCCTGTTCGCCCCGGTCGCGGCCCTGTTCACCCTGGCGGAACGCTCACGGGACCGCCGGCTGCTCACCACATGTGCCGTGCTGTTCGCTCTCGCCTCCGCCTTCCCCTGGCCGCTGAGCGGCCTCAGCTCGCACGACCGCAACTGGACGGTCGTGTACTTCTTCTACACGCTGGCCAACGCCGCCGCGCCCGTCCTGCTGGGCCAACTCGTGCAGGCGCGACGGGACCTGGCGAGTCGGCTCATCGAGATCGAGGACGCCCGGGAACACGAACGGCTGTTGCACTCGCAGGCCGTGCTCGCCCGCGAACGCGCCCAGCTGGCCCGCGAGATGCACGACGTCGTCTCCCACCAGGTCAGCCTGATCGCCGTGCAGGCGGGCGCGTTGCAGGTCGCCGCCCGTGACCCGGAGTTCAAGGAGGGTGCCCGCACGATCCGTTCCCTCAGCGTCGACACGCTCGACGAGCTGCGCCACATGGTGACCCTGCTCCGCGCCTCCGGCGGCCGGGCCACGGAGCTCACCCCGCAGCCCACCCTGGCCGACCTGCACCGGCTGGTCACCACCAGCGGTATCGAGGCCGACCTGACGGGTGAACTCCCGCCGGACACAGGCACCCCCGCCCAGCGCGCCGTCTACCGCACCGTGCAGGAGGCCCTCACCAACGTCCGCAAGCACGCCCCGGGCGCCACCGCCACCGTACGGCTGTGGTGTGCCGACGACGGCGCGTCCTTCGGTACGACTGTCACGAACACCCCTGCCGTTCGTCCCTCACTGCCGCTCCCCGGCTCCCGGCAGGGCCTGGTCGGGCTGCGCGAGCGCGCCGAACTCCTAGGCGGCACCCTGGAGTCGGGCCCGACGGCCGACGGCGGCTACGAGGTGGAGCTGCGCATCCCGGCCCACTCGGAGCCATAGCCCCTCAAGGGGCGCAGGCCCGCAAGGGGCGCGGGGAACCGCGCGAGAAGCCCCACCGGCCTGCGGACGACCACCCGCCCTGCCGAAACGACCGCAGCCGTGTCAGGGCCGCCCCTTCAGGCACGCGCCGAGCAACCCGTGGAGCACGAGCGACGCCCATGACTCCGCCGTGGCGGCGGTCCGCTCCGGCGAGGAGCCCTCGGCGCGGCCGGGACGGCGGGCGAGGGGCACGTCGAGCCTGCCGGAGCCACTGCCCACTGGTGGTCCGCCGTCTTCTTCGTCGCCGGTGTCGCCGTCAGCTTCCTGCTCTACCGGCGCGGCGCCCCCGAGCACGACCCCGAGGCCGCCCCCGCGGTGCACATGTGAGCCACGGCTCCCCGGTCCGGTCGGGGCGACCTCACCCCGCGCCCCGACCTGCGCGAAGCGGCTCGCCGGAGAGCCGGCGGGCCGCTTCATGCGGTGTGGCCGTCGGTCCGGTCCTGGACGGCGGCCGGCTACGGGAAGGTGAGGCCGGCGGAGTCGTTCAGTTCGGCCCAGACCGTCTTGCCCCGGCGGGCGCGGCGGGTGCCCCAGTGCTCGGCCAGCTGGGCGACCAGGAGGAGGCCCCGGCCGCCCTCGTCGAAGACCCGGGCGCGGCGCAGGTGCGGGGTGGTGCCACCGGAGTCGGAGACCTCGCAGATGAGGGTGCGGTCGTGGATGAGCCGCAGCCGGACGGGGGGCCGGCCGTAGCGGATGGCGTTGGTGACGAGTTCGCTGACCACCAGCTCGGCGGTGAACTCCAGCTCCTCCAGGCCCCACTCGCCCAGCTGCCGGGTGACGTGCGCCCTGGCGCGGGCGACGGCCGCGGGTTCGGCCTCCAGGTCCCAGGTGGCGACCTGGCCCGCGCCGAGGGCGTGGGTCCGGGCCAGGAGCAGGGCGACGTCGTCGGGCGGCCTGGCCGGGAGCAGCGCTTCGAGCACGGCGTCGCAGGTGGCCTCCAGGGAGGGGGCCGGCCGGGCGAGGGCGTCACGGAGCCGGGTCAGGCCCGCTTCGATGTCGTGGTCCCGTGCCTCGATCAGACCGTCGGTGTAGAGCGCGAGCAGACTGCCCTCCGACAGCTCGAACTCCGCCGCCTCGAACGGCAGCCCGCCCAGACCGAGCGGCGGGCCCGGCGGCAGCTCGAGGATGTCGACGGTGCCGTCCCTGCCGACCACGGCGGGCAGCACGTGCCCCGCACGAGCGGCGGTGCAGCGGCGCGATACGGGGTCGTACACGGCGTACAGGCAGGTGGCCCCGATGTCCCCTCCCGCGGCGGCACCGGTCGCGGCGGGTGCTGCGGGCCCGGTCGGACCCGGTACGGTCCGACCGGCGGACGGGGCCCCGGCGGACGTGGCCCCGGCGGGCGTGCCCCGGACGGTCCCGGCCTCGTCGTCCGCGTCGCCGTTCTCGCCGTTCTCTCGGTTCTCTCCGTCCGCGTCGTTCTCGTCGTTCTCGTCCACCTCGGCGGCGAGGCGGAGCACGACGTCGTCCAGGTGGGTGAGGAGTTCATCGGGTGGCAGATCGATGTCGGCCAGGGTGCGTACGGCGGTCCTGAGGCGCCCCATGGTGGCGGCGGCGTGGATGCCGTGCCCCACCACGTCGCCGACGACGAGCGCGACCCTGGCCCCGGAGAGGGGGATGACGTCGTACCAGTCCCCGCCCACGCCGCCCTGGGCGTCGGCGGGGAGGTAGCGGAAGGCGACGTCGACGGCGGACTGCCTCGGCGTGCGGCGCGGGAGCAGGCTGCGTTGCAGGGTGAGGGCGGTGGCGCGGGCGTGGGTGTACCGGCGGGCGTTGTCGACGGCGATCGCCGCCCTGGCCGCGATCTCCTGCGCGAGGAGCAGGTCCTCGTCGTCGAAGGCGTCCCGGTTGCGGTCCCGGCAGAACTGCGCGACCCCGAGCGTGGCACCGCGCGCCCGCAGCGGCACCACCAGCGTGGAGTGGACCCGTCGGCGCCGGCCACCACCGCCCCCGCCGTCGCCGTCGGTCTCCACCGCTCCCTCACCGTCCACCGCACCGCAGCCACCCTCAGCGCCGGCCTCGCCCGCGAACCCGGCGGCCCCGTACGGCCCCAGGTGGTCGCCGTCGAGGCGGTGCCTGGACGGCTGGCCCGTGGCCAGGGCGCGGGCCGGCGGGGAGCCGGGCGGGAAGGTGTGGGGCGGTCCGGGAGCGGGCGTGGGCGCCGGGGCGGGGTGCGCAGCCGATCGCTGGGCGACCCGGTGGAGCACGGGTGACGCGGGCGGGTCGTCCGGCGCGGCGTCGTGGGCGCCGAGCGCGGAGTCGAGCAGGTCGACGGTGACGAGGTCGGCGAAGTGCTCGGTGGCGAAGTCCGCCAGTTCCTGCGTGGTGCGGGCGATGTCCAGCGTGGTGCCGATGCGGACGCTCGACTCGTTCACCATGGACAGCCGCCAGCGCAGCCGCCGGTCGCGCTCCTGCTCGTAGGCCACGACGCCGTGCTCGGAGGTACGGTCCACGTACCCGGTCGCCGCCACGATCAGGCGGCGCGCGGCCTCGCTGACCAGGGCCGCGTCGTCGGTGCACCGGGGCATCTCCGCCAGCAGGTGGTCGAGGATGATGCCCTCGCCGAGCCGGAAGGACCGCAGGACCGCGCTCACGGGGACACCGTGCCGGGCGACACGGCGTACGCGCTCCAGTTCGGCGGACGACACCTCGATGTCGCCCAGGTCGAGGCCGTGCTGCAGGGCGGACAGCACCGCGACGACGTGCTCGGTGACGTTGTCCGAGGCCATGGCGTCGGGGTGCGCCCACAGTTCGGGCATCTCGCGGCGCAGGCACTGCTCCACCTCGGCGGTCAGCTCGTCCGCTCTGGGGAGGAGCTCCCGCGCGACACGGGCCACGAGACCGTCAGCCGTGGAGTCCACAGTCACGACGGTACGCCGGACAACCGCTTGGGCCCCACCGCGCGCCCTCCCGCCCCGCGCGCCCGGGACCGCCCCGGGGCGGTGCTCCTCGCGGCATGGACACGGTGTGGCGGGCCGGGGACGAGGCCCTCGAACGTCAGGTCGCGCTGACGCGTCTGCACGTGCAGGCACATCTGTCGCCCGACGACCTCACCCTGTACGAGCGCACGCGCCGCGAGGCCCGCAGCGCGGCCCGGATCGCGCACCCGAACGTGATCGTCGTCCATGACGTGGTGGACGACCACCTGGACACGAACGCCGACGGCCCCGTGGACGGTCTCCGGGGCGGCGCCGGGGCCGCCTCCGGTGACGGCCGGGCCCTGGTCCGGGCACGGTCGCCGCGCTGCGCGAGCCACGTACGCCGCGGGGCGTGCTGCACCGCGGCGTCAAACCCGGCAACGTCCCGCTCGGGGCCGAGGGCCGGGTCGTCCTCACCGACTTCGGCATCGCGATGCCGGCGGACGCCTAGTAGTGCTTCGTTAGGTTGTGGGCTGTCTGCGGCGTCTCCGAGGGCTGGGTAGGGGGCGGCCGCAGGTGGTGCAGGTACCGGTCCAGCACCTCAGCAGGTCCTGAAGGACGTCGAGGACCTGGTAGAGGGTTAGGCCGGTGTGCGGACTTTTGGGTCGAGCCGCCGCAGGGTGAGGAAGGCCTGGGCGGCGGTGACGAGGGTGACGTGGTGGTGCCAGCCGCGCCAGGTGCGGCCCTCGAAGTGGTCCAGCCCCAGGCCGTGCTTGAGCTCGCGGTAGTCGTGCTCGATCCGCCAGCGCATCTTGGCCCATCGCACCAGGTCAGCGGCCGGTGTGGTGGCAGGCAGGTTCGATATCCAGTAGTCCGTGGGAGTGTCCTGGCCGTCCGGCCACTCGACAAGGAGTGTCTGGACAGGCAGGACGCCGTCCCACCGGTTGCGGCCGCCGCCCGCCTCCTGGGCTGCGGCCAGGGACTGCTTGCCCGCGGGCCGCACCCTCAGCACCGCGAACCGTGAGGTCATCGCGCCCTTGCTGCCCTGCCTCCAGGTCACCTCGGTGAACCGCTCTGCCCCCGCCTGTGCTGCGAGGACACAAACGGCTCGCGGTGGGGTGCGGTAGCGGGGAAGGGTGGGCGGTCCGAGCCCGCCATAGGCAGGCCGGCCAGGCTCGGCATCCTCCGCATGGGCGACTTCCTTCCCGGTCAGGGCCAGGACATAGGCCAGCCCGCGCTCCTCCAGACCGAGCCGGAAGGGGGTGCTGACGCCGTAGCCGGCGTCGGCGACCACGACCGGCGCCTTCAACTGCCAGGTGGCGAGTGTGTCCAGCAGGCCGAGCGCCAGACGCCACTTCTCCCGGTGCACCACGCCGTCGGGGACGCCTGCCCTGCGGCATCGGTCCGGCTCGTCCGTCCACTCACGCGGCAGATACAACTGCCATTCCAACGGGCACGAGGCGGTGTCGGTGGCGGCATGGACACTGACCGCGACCTGGCAGTTCGCCCGTTTGCCGACCGCTCCGCAGTACTGGCGGGCCACCCCGACCGACGCCGTGCCGCACTTGGGGAACGACACATCGTCGATCACCCACACCTCGGGCCCGACAACTTGGGACAGCCGCTCGGCGATCCGCCGCCTAACCGGCAGCGGATCCCACGGTGACTGGCTCACGAACTGCTGCAGGGCCTGCATGTTCCCGTCCGGCAGACGCTCGGCCATCGGCTGGACCGACTTGCGCCGACCGTCCAGCATCAGACCCCGCAGATAACACTCGCCCCACCGCCGCTGATCACGCCGCGACAACGACCCGAACACATCGGCAACGAACTCCGCCAACTCACCCCGGAGCCGTTCCACCTCCCCCAACCTCACCCGAGGAAGCTGCCCACGAACAGCCGAGATCACCCAACGTAACGAAGCACTACTAGACCCTGACCGAGACCCGTCTTCGACACGGCCAGGGACGGCTTCGTCACGGGCGCCGTGGCCAGGACCCCGTGAGCGCCCGGCCTCCCGCCGGCGCCACGTGCAGCCGGAACCCCGCGACCTCGTGCGCCGGCCACCCCCGCGCGTACTCGGGCGGCCCGCCGCCCGGTGCGACGAGCGCCGCCACGGGCATGCGGTCGGCGGTGCGCAGGATGCCGCCTCGGGTGATGTTGGCGTTGTTGCCGCTGGTGTGGCCGGAGGAGCAGCCCGCGTAGTAGGCGATGGGGATGGCGTAGTCGCCGGTCAGCAGACACGGCGGCCGTACACCGAGGCGCCGCAGTTCGGCGGCGACACGGTCCCAGTCGCGGTGGAAGGCCGTGGTGCGGGTGACCGTGCGCTCCAGCACCGCGTACTGCACCGCCAGGTGCCCGACGAGCCCGAGGGCCACCACGGCCCCCGCGACCGGTCGCCAGGCCCCGCCCGGCCCTCTGACGAGATCCCACAGCGCGTCGGCGACCGGGATCGCCAGCAGGGCGTACGTGGGCAGCAGGAAGCGGGGGGCGGCGTACCCGATCAGGAACAGGTACGGAACGGCGGCCGTGGCGGCGCAGACCAGCGGGACCGCCGTGGGCGTCGCCCGTCCGGCCCGGACCGCGACGGCCAGGCCGAGAGCGGCCAGCAGCGGCAGGACGAACCACCAGGCGATGACCGCGGGGTGCGGCAGGTCACCGGTGCACGGCCGGCACAGCGTACGGCCCACCAGGCTGCGCACCTGGTCGTCGACGGCGATGTTCCAGCCCAGCCCGCCCTGGATCCGTGACGCGTCGGCCAGCCGCCGGGCGGGCCCGCCGAACTGGGCGTACGCCTCCACGACCCACGCGAGCACCCCGGTGGCGAGGCCGGCCGCCATCACCCCCAGGAGCCGCGGCCGCCGCCACCGCCGTACGAGGACCAGCAGCGTGAACAGCGGGAGGGTCACCCACACGGTGTCGGTGGGCCGCATCCACGCCATCAGGGCCGTGGCCGCGCCCGCGCCCCACAACGCCGCCCGGTCCTCCGGATCGTTCCGCGCCCGCAGGAAGCACCCCACGCAGCCGAGCGCGCCGATCGCGACCCAGTGGTTGGGCATGGCCTGCGGCCCGTAGAAGAGGGTCACCCACAGGGAGGCGAACAGCGCCCCGGCGAGCGCCAGCGCACGCGGCGGGAAGAGTCCTCGCCAGGCGCGCAGGGCGAGGTAGAGCCCCACCCCCGACAGCACCGCCAGATACACCCTCAGCACCACGGTGGACGAGGTCCAGACGACCACCGGTGCCACCAGCAACGGCACGCCTCGCGTGCGCGGGGCGCTGAAGAACGCCGCCGGCGCGTGCGGGCTGACCTGGCTGACGTACACCGTCTCGTCCCACCCGAGCCCCATCCCCGGTGGTACGAGCAGGAGTTGGGCCAGTGTGAAGGCTCCGGCGACCACGGCGACGGGGCCGGGCCTCGACGGCGCGGCCGCCCGGACGGCTACGGGCGCGACGACCGGAGCGGCATTCGAACTCATGCGCATGGACCCATCCCGGGGCGACACCGACAGACCTCTTACCCGACAAATGCATTTAAGGGGACAAAAGGATGTGCCGCCCGCCACGGCCCGGCGCCCCGGCGCACGTCCCGTGGTCCGCCCTCACCCACCCGGCGCAATGGGCCCGCCCCGCGCACGCCGTCAGCGATATGACGGCCGCTCAGCGCGTCACTGCGGCTACCACCGGCTCACCCCGGGATTCTTCGCACAGTTCCGGGTACCCGTCCCCCATCCGGAACGGGTCGTGGACGCGGTACCGGACCACGCCCGTGACACCCGCTCTTTCGGTGCGGGCAGTGAGACGCACCACTTCCCGGAACGTCAGCGTCCGTACTGCTCCTTACGGGTGGTCGCTCCTTCACCCAGGTGCGGGGGGCGGACAGGACCTCGGGAGCACGGTGAGGAGGCATACCCCATGACCCACTCGGTCATCACGAATTCCTCCCTCGTCCGGCGACCCGTGTCCCGGTGCACTACCTTGGGCCGTGCCCAGCCGGGCGGCCCACGTTTACCCAATTCTTGCCACATGAAGCCAGAACGGCTGAGCAGCTACTAGGAGCGGGGCTTCCCATGCGTAATGCTGGGAGGTCCCGCGCTTCACTCCACAGCCGCTGGCACGGGAGGGCATCGGGTGGTTAAGACAGTGAAGACGCCGACCGGCGGACGGACGATCGCCTACGAGACCTGGGGCGATCCCGACGCACACCCGGTGTTTCTGCTGCACGGAACTCCCGGAAGCCGACTCGGGCCCCGACTGCGCACGTTCGACCTGCACAAGCTCGGGGTGCGCCTCATCGCGTACGACCGGCCGGGGTACGGCGGTTCCGACCGTCATGAGCGTCGCAGAGTGGTCGACGCCGCCGAGGACGTCGCCGTCATCGCCGAGGATCTGGATCTCAAGAAGTACTCGGTGGTGGGCAGATCGGGCGGCGCTCCCCATGCCCTGGCCTGCGCGGCACGGAACATCGGCAGCCAGGTGGCGAGTGTCGCCGCGTTGGTCTCGCTCGCTCCGCCGAAGCCCGACAGCGAGGACGACAGCCCGGGCGACGCCGCCACCGACGGACTCGACTGGCCCGAGTGGCACAAGGAGATGTCCGAGTCCAATGTGTCGACCTACGAACTGCTGCGGCGCCACGCACCCGATGTGACCGAGCTGGGTGCGCTGCTGGCCCGCAACGCCGAGACCATCCGGCGCGACCCCACCGTGTTCCTCGCGTCGCTCCGCGGCGAGATGCCGAGCGTGGACCGGGTGATCGTCGAGGACGCCGGGATCCGCCAGGCCCTGCTCAGGAACTACCTGTCGGCGGTGGGCGAGGGGGAGGCTGTCGACCCCCGCGCGCCGATGGGCTGGGTGGACGACCTGGTCGCGTTCCGGCGGCCCTGGGGATTCGATCTCAAGGACGTCGACGGTTCCGTGCCCGTGATGCTGTGGCACGGCGAACACGACATCTTCGCCCCGGTCGCCCATTTCCGCTGGCTGACCAAGAAGATCCCCTCGGCCATGCCCAAACTGCAGCCCTCCGCGGCGCACTTCGCGGCGCTGCCCGCCCTGCCCCAGGTGCTGGCCTGGGCCCGGGACGAGGCCGGGCCCTCCTAGCGCCGGTCGCCCGCCCCGCGGATCAGATCGGGTGCGGCTCCAGGTCGAGACAGCTGAGTTTCCAGTCCTTCAGGGCCACCACACGGGGATGGTCCCTGCCGATGCGCTTGCTCAGCGCGGCCAGCGCGTCGTGATGGGTGGTGCGGGCCTCCTCCGCCCGGCCCAGATGGCTGAGGACGACGGCGAGGTTCCCGGCACAGGTCAAGGTCGACGGGTGCAGCGGGTCGAGAACCTCCCTGAGCATCTCGAACGACCCGACGCTGATTCTGCGGGCCTCGTCCCAGCTGCCGAGCGCCGCCTCCGCGACGGCCAGGTTCGCGTGGCAGATGAGCGCGAACGGGTGGTCCGCGCCGTTGAGTTCGGTGAACCTGGCCTGGGCCTCGCGGAGCAACTCCCGTGCCTCGGTGGCGGCTTCCGGGTGGATGGACCCGATGTCGTGCAGGAGCAGCACCGCGTGGTTGACCGAGCAGGCCACCGTGTGGGAGTGCCCTTCCCCCAGCGTGTCCCTCAGGTTCTCCTGCACCCTGCGGATCAGGTCGAGTCCTTCGTCGACCCGGCCCTGGGCGGCCATGTCACCGGCCAGGCTCATCTCCAGCAGCAGTTCCTCCGAGGTCGACTTCTCACCGTCCGGTGTGCTTCTGAGCACGTGCCGTACGAGCTCCTCGGCCTCCGCCGCCCGGCCCGCCCTGCGCAGGGAACCGGCCAGCCCCTTGGCCGTGTTCAGCACGGTCGGTGAGCCCTGGGTGAGGCGGGGATTGCGCAGACAGCGCTCGTAGGCGCGCCTGAGCAGCGCGACCGACTCGTCGTAGTCGCCGCAGTCACGCAGGTCACGGCCGAGGTTCACCGCCGACTCGATGGTCAGGGGGTGGTCGTGGAGCTGGATCGCCTCGCGGAGTTCCAGTGTTCTGCGGTCGAGATCGCGGGCCCGGTAGTAGTTGCCGGAGAGCCTCAGGGCTACCGCGAGGTTGTTGGCCGCGCTGAGCGTGCGCGCGTTGTCCTCGCCGTAGTTCTGGTCGTATCTGCGGTAGGTCTCCTCGTCGTACTGCAGGGCCTCGGTCAGCCGGCCCAGACCGCGCAGGTCGGCGGCGATGCTACTGGTGGTCATCAGGATGTGCTGGTCGTCGATGTCGTCCAGCACCTCCAGCTGCCGCTCCAGGACCTCCTGGTCCAGGGCGAGGGACTCCTCGTACTTGCCCTGGGCGCGCAGGATGTTGGCGATCTGGAAGCGCATGTGCAGCGTCCAGCGTTCGTCGGGCGACTCCTCCGCGGACCAGGCGGCCACCCGGCGCAGGCTGTAGTCCATGGCCTGGCTCAGCTCGCCCCGGCGGCGCAGCTGACGGACCCGGTCCACGTAGAGTTCCTTGATGCCCTCGTCGGGGGCCATCTCGGCCCAGGGGGTACCGAGGTGGGGCCAGATGATGCGGTACTTCTCCCAGGTGTTGGGGTTCTCCGGGTCGTCCCCGCTCGGCCGGGCGGCGATCAGCGAACGGTAGACCGCCTCCTGCGCGGCGTCGCGCTCCTCGGCGGTCATCTCCTCCCGCATCGCGCTCTGCATCATCCGGTGCACCGTCACGCTCCGGGCCTTGCGGTCCAGCGTGACCAGGGAGAACTTACTGAGTTCCTTGTAGGCGCGGGAGACCGTGCGCACCCCGCCCAGGGCGCGGGAGACCTCGTAGCCCTCCAGGAGATCCATGGAGATCTCCTCGGGGCTGTAGTACGAGCAGATCTGCAGCAGCTTCACCGCCGGCGGGAAGCTCTCCCGCAGCTGCCTCAGGCCGAACTCCCAGGTGTTGGTACCGGACTTGACGACGGCGCCCACCGAGTTGTCGTCGGGGGCTCCGGTGGCCTGCGGCTGGAGCTTCTTGATGTAGTCGCGTACGTCGGCCCGGGTCTGCTCGATGAAGGCCGCGGCCCGTTCGATCGCGATCGGCAGGTCGCCCAGGGCCTCCGCGATCTGGTCGGCCTCCGTCCAGCCGCAGTCGGGCAGCCTGCTGTGCAGGTGGGCGATGCTCTCGTTCCGCTCGAACACCGGGATGTCCACGGTGTCCACGAACCGTCCCCAGCCCTCGGCCCGCTGGCTGGTGACCAGGATGTGGCCGCTGCGGCCGTCCATCATGTACTCGGGCAGGTGGTCCGCCTCCGGGACGTTGTCCAGGATCAGCAGCCAACTGTCGTACCGGTCACCGTGGTTGAGGGCCTCGTACACCATCTTGGCCGTGTCGGTGGGGTTGGTGCGCGCGGGCAGGCCCAGCGCCTCGGCCATACCCGCGTACTGCTCGACGGCCAGGATCTTCTGCTCGGCCTGGATGTGCCAGACCACGTCGTAGTCGCTCTTGTAGCGGTGGGCGAACTCCTGGGCCAGCAGGGTCTTTCCCACCCCGCCCATGCCCTTCAGCACCAGCGCCCGGGTGTCGTCCTTCCAGAGCTTCTCCCGGATGCCCTCCAGGAGTTCCGTACGGCCGGTGAACGACGACGTGCGCAGGGGGACGCCGAAGACCGAGGGCTCGGTCTTCGGGAACCGGGGCAGTTTCGGCTCGTCGCCGGTGAAGTGGCTGCGCGAGAGGGAGTCGGCGCTGCGGCCGAACCAGGTCAGCAGGGCGTCGCGGCCGGCCTCACCGTCGTCGCAGCCCGTCATGTCGGCGAGCTGCTCCGTGAAAGGGGCCTCCAGGGACACCTGGTCGTCGACCTGCATCGAGACCAGCTGGTGCGTGCGCCGGTCGCTCTCCGCGTAGACCGCCTCCCAGGTGGTGCGGAAACGGGACGACCTGAGGTACGCCTCGGAGAAGATGACCAGGGTGTGCGAGGCCGACTCGACGCCCCGTTCGATCTCCTCCCGCACCTGCGAGCTCTCCGTGGTGCCTTCCTGCGCCAGGTGGACCTTGAAGCCCGCCTGCTCCAGCACCGCGCCCGCCCAGTTGGCCCAACTGCGGTCCTGCGGGACGAAGCTGACGTACACGTCGGAGATCCGCGGCGGGCGGTGGCGGGTGTACCGGTCGAGGGTCTTGTGACGCAGCGACTCGTCGATGCGGGGCATCGACTCGACCTGGCCGTCGGTGATGACCTCGGTGAGTCTCTCGTAGGCCGCGAGCAGGCTCTTGGGGTCCCCCGGCTTCTCCCTGAACGGGGCGAGGGTCTCCTCGTAGGAGTAGATGGGCCGGTAGGGGATCTCCACACTGCCCCAGTAGCTCTCCGGGTCCCGGTCGGGGATGTGCTTGCGCACGATACGGTCGAAGCGGTACTGGATCTGTCCCCGGGCGGCGTCGAGCCGGTCGGCCTCGGCGTTCTCCACCCGCATGGGCACGGGCAGGATCCGGATGTCCCGGTTGCCGTACAGCATTCCGTCGATGCGCTCGGCGACCCCGGCGGCGCCCTCGATGCTCTGGCTGCTCGGAGTGAAGCAGGTGACCACGGTGTGCGGCAGATTGACCGTGCAGATGTCGGAGATGTCGTTGAGCCCGGTGCGGCTGTCGATCAGGACGTAGTCGAAGTTCTCGACGAACTCGCGCTTGAGCCCTTCCAGGAACCTGGTGGCCAGGGGCCCGTCCATGAAGTCCTTCCAGTCGAACTGGGAGAACGCCGAGAGATAGCCCTTGTTCTTGGTGCCCGCCGGCATGTAGTAGAGCTGGCCGCCCGAGGGGAAGTTCCAGTCGACCTGGATGAGGCAGCTGTTGAGGGTGATCCCGTCGGCCGTCTCCAGGTCGGACGCGCTCGCGTAGTCGGAACCCAGCTCGAACTGCGGGAAGGTCTCGCCCCTGCTCTGCATCGAGCGCGCGAACTGGGTGGATCTGCTGACCAGTTCGAGCACGCCCGGCGTGGTCCGCAGCTGACTCTCACTCAGGAAGGGGTGCAGGAAACGGTCCAGACCGGGGGCGTCGAGGTCCCAGTCGACCACCAGGACGCGATTGCCCGCGGAGGAGAGGATCCAGGCCGTGTTGGCGAGCGCCATCGTCCGCCCCGTACCACCCTTGTACGAGTAGAACGTGATGATCCTGCGCGCGTCCTCGCCGGTCATGGCCTGCCCTCCACGCGACTGCCGTCGCTCGATGCCCCGTCGCCCCGGCCGGTGTCGGGCCGTCGGGGCAGGTCCGCACCGGTTTCCGAGATGCCCCGGGGAGCAGTGTCACCCCGGGGTAATTGTGAGTGAATGTACCGCAAGTACCGGATCTTGGTTGCCTCGGCCAGTTCGCCGAACCACCGGGTGAAGACATCCGCCCCGGCCAGCCCTCGTACCGCTTCCTGCTCCCCCACCCGGCCCTCGCTGATGAACCGGGGGAAGTTGGCCGCCAGCAGCCCGCGCAGCCGGTCGGACTGCTCCTTCGTCTGGAGGTCGTCCCCCGCCAGAGTACTCAGCACCGCGGTCCACGGACGCCGGGCCCGGTCGAACTCCCTTGCCTCGCGCGCCATTTGGGAGTTCTCCAGCGCCCAGGGGTCCACCACCAGGATCCATGGGGCGGTGGGGAGTTCGGTGTCCCGCAGCTCCGTCTGGAATTTGTCGAAGGGCTTCACGGTGGGCTCGAAGCCCAGGTTGCGGGCCAGCGCCTCCAGCAGTTCGACCAGCGGTCCCACGGCCGGGCCGTAGGGGCGCCAGTCGTCCACCCGCGGACCGTAACGCGTGCTGTCGCGGCCGACCGGTAATCCCCCCTCGGTCGGGGCGAGCACGGTGATGTGCAGCGGAGAGGCGAAGGGCGGATCGGCGAAGGCGTCGTCCAGGCCCGCCAGCGTCTCCGGCTGCGGCGCCCTCCCCGCGCCGCCCGCCGGCCGCGGCCGGGTGGGCCCCGTGGCCGCCAGGTCGACGATGCGCTGGGCCAGCCAGTCGGTCACCTGGGCGACCTGGGCGGAGACCCGGTCCGCCGCGCCCTCGTCCTCCGGGTCCGGCCGTTCGGACAGGTCGAGCACCTGGTCGAGCAGCCGGTGCAGCCCCATGGACGCGTAGTTCTCGGCGGCCTCGCCGATGCCGTCCGGCACCTGCGGGTACTGCTCCTTGACCTTCTTCGGCAGCGACGTGGGCGAGTACGGCGTCCACAGCACCGGCACGATGCTCGGCCGGTCCTCCGGGGTGGCCCCCTGGGTGACGGCGGTCCACTGCCGGCCGCACTGGGGGTTGCTGAAGTACCGCTTGGAGTAGAGCGGAACGAAGACCTGGCAGTCGAGCAGCGCCTGGACCGACTTCTCCCCCGGCGTCCCCGGCCGTTCGACGAAACCGGCCTCCTCCCGCGTCACTCTCGCGCGCCGCGCCACGTTGCCGCACAGTTCGTCGAAGAACTGGAAGACCAGACGATTCGGATCCTGTGCGGCGTCCCGGTGCCGGGGAACAGGAACCCGCGCATAGCTCATGAAGAACATCGGCATCCTGCTACTCCCCCTCGAAGACGTTCCGGAGGTCTTTGAACAGCTCCGTGTCGCACGGTTCAAGGCTGGTCTGCTGGGCCACCTTGACGATCATCTGGGCGAGCGCCCACACAGAGCTGCGGTACTTGGCGTGGCGGCCCGCCTGCTTCAGTCCGTAGAGGCCCGACTGCAGGTAATCCTTACCCAGATCGGGGTGGGCGTACTGCACCTTCGCCGCCACCGGCGGCAGTGTCAGATGCTGCTGCCCCACCCAGAGGACGGGAATGATCGCGTTGCCCGTGTACGGCCGGGTGCGAAGCTGTTCCTCCTGACGCCGGGCGAAGGCGTCCCATTCCTTTCCGCACCATTCCCTCTTGAAGTACCGGCTGTTGTAGATGGGAACGAAGACCCGGCAGGTGGCCAGGGCGTGTTTGAGTCTGCCCTGCCAGTCCTCGCCGAGGTCGATGCTCTGGTCGAGGAATCCGGGCGATTCCTCGCCGTCGTGATCCGTCAGCTGCATGATGTCGCTGCATAAATGGGCGTGGAACTGCTCCAGAGCCACGTCCGACGGGTCTTTCTTCGTCCTCGTGCCCGTTATCGGCAACCGTGCGTAACTCATGAAGAAAACGTACGGATCGGAGGAAACCGACGCCGGTGTCACCTGAGAAGCCGGATGAATCATGGACTCGCCTTTCCCCTCCCCCGTCGCCCACCTCGGGTCTCCCCATCCCGAGCATCACAGCTGAATCTCCTCCAGGATCCATTGGAACGCGAAACCCACTGTGGGTGCCAGGGGTCGACCCGAGCAAGTTGTACCGGACACCCGTGCCAAACCCGTGCCGAAAAGGGGAGTTGACCGGAGATCAGACCGCGATCGGACCGGTTTCGGCCACTCCGCCCAAGCTCTCGGCCTCACCCCGTAGCCCGCGTACGAAGCGGTGTCCCAGGGCGGTCAGGGAGCCGGTTCCGGCCACCGTGTCGAGGGCGTCCAGCACCGCCGTGCGCCACTTGTCCGCCTCGACGCGGGAGCGTTCGTACAGGGCCGGGCCGACCCCGGCCGCACCGCGGCGGACCCTGAGTCGCCAGATGTCGGCGACCGCGAGGTGGGCGTACGCGCCCTGCACGATGGCGTCCAGGGGCCGGGCGTCGGGGCGCCACAGCACGCGGTAGCGGCGGTCGTCGAGACCGTCGAGCAGGTCGAACATGTCGAGCATCGCGCCCAGTTTGACGTGCTGGTACTCGTGGACGATCAACATGGCCAGATCCTCGGCCGAGCGGGGCAGCGCGATGCCGACCGCCCCGAAGGCGTGCCGGGAGGTGGCGCTGACGTCATCGCCGGACGCCGCGGGCGCAAGCGGGGTCACCGTGGTCAGGCCTGCGGCGATCCCCTGCGCGTACTCGGGGTACTCGGTCCTGATCAACTGCCAGGCCTCCCCGAACATCGTCTCCCACCGTCGGAATTCGGCCTCGGACAGCCGGGGCAGGGGCTGGTAGCCGTAGCAGTCGCGGGAGGGGTCGAGGTCGTCGAGGGCCACTTCCAGCCCGTCGGCGGACAGATGGCGCAGGGGCTGCCAGCGCATGCCGTCGGGGGGCAGTTCCTGGCCCAGGGTCCGTCCTTCGACGGTGAGCGCGGTGTCGGCGGCCGTCACGGTGAGCGTCCCGGAAGCGCGACGACGGCTGTCGGCACCCAGCGACAGCCGTCCCAGGCCGGGAAGATGGATCGCCGCCCCCTCGGGCTCGTGCCGCAGCGGGACGGACAGGGTCAGCCGACCGCCGGCGCGTGCGACGGCCGACAGCGCGGCCTCCGCCGGCCGCCCCTCGGCCCGCCGGCGCACCGGCTGCCCGCACGCGAGGGCCCACACGCGCAGGTACGGATCGGCCAGCAGGACGTCCAGCGCGGCGGCGGGCAGGGCCAGGATCGCCTCCCAGCCGGGTCCCGAGTCGACCGGATCGCCGATTCCCGAGCCCGCGCCCGCAGCCGAAGCCACACCCGTACCCGCACCCGCACCCGAAGCCGCCGGAGTCGGCCCGGCGGTCAGTCCCGGGCCGGAGCGGGGGCCGGGGACCGGCCCTCGGCCGGGCGCCAGGGCCCGGCCCGGACCCGGACCCTGGGTGTCCGCGCGGCGGGCCGCCGCCAGCAGTGCCCTGCGCTGGCTGTTCTGGGCCGCCGCGAGGGAGCGGACGGCCGCCGCGCTGCCGTATCCGGCGGCCAGTTCGTCGAAGTGGGTCCAGGACAGGCCGTGCCAGCCGTGGCGGACGTCGGCGTCGTTGCGCTCCGTGGCCTGGACGTACTCGATGATCTTCAGCAGGTCGGCACAGTAGACGGAGGGGTTGTCGAACCCGTTGGAGGCGCGGTGGCGGTGTCCGTAGAGGCCGCCGCCGCAGACCGAGACGACGGGGCAGGCGCGGCACTGTGCGCTCAGTCCGTCCAGTCCGGCGCGGCGGGCCTGGATGCCCCGGTGCTCGGCGGCGTCCTCCAGGCGGTGGGTGGCGAGGTGCATGCCGGTCGCCGGGGCTCCCGGGTAGGCCGTCTTCAGCCAGTCCGCCTGTTCGAGGGCACCGTCGGTCTCGATCACGAGCAGGTCCGAACTGCCCAGTCCCAGTGCCTCGGTGAGGCTGCCACGGCCCCGGGTCAGCCGGCCGATGGACTCGAACATGCGGATGCGCATCGGCATGCCGTCGGCGGTCCACTCCTTGTGCACGGCGATCAGCCAGTCCGCGTAGTCGGTCTCGCCGCCGGGGCGGGGTGGCGGGAACTCCCAGGTGGCGTGCGGCAGCAGGAAGTCGACGGCGGGCGGGCGGAGTTCGGCCAGCGCCCGGTACACCTCCACCGGGTCGTTCTCGACGTCGATGGTGCAGAGCAGTCCGCCGAAGGCGGCTCGATGGGGAGGTGCGCCGAGGAGACGTACCGCGCGGACCGTGTCACGGTAGGAGCCGGAGCCGTCCCGTCTGATCCGGTGGCGGTCGTTGGACGCCTCGTCGCCGTCGAGCGAGATGCTGGTGACGATGGACTCGTCGACGAGCATCGCGCAGAACTCGTCGTCCAGGCGGAGGCCGTTGGTCTGCATGCGCAGGTCGAGTTCGGCCACGCCGTGCAGCGCAGAGCGGAGCGAGCGGGCGAAGCCGCGCAGCCGTTCCCGGCCTGCGAGCAGGGGCTCACCGCCGTGCAGGACGACGTGTACCCGGGTGAGGCGGTGCGCGGCCGCGTGTTCGGCGATCCGCCCGGCCGCAAGGCGGAACGTTTCGTCGGACATCGTCACCGGACGCCCGCGCCAGCTCTGGTCGGCGTGCTGGTAGACGTAGCAGTGGTCACAGGCCAGATCGCAACGGCTGTGCACCTTGATCACAAACTGGCGGAAGGGCCGCGCCGCCACCGTCACCGTCACCGGTACGATTCCTCGTCGTTCCGGCCAGGCCGGTCAGAGCGACGACTGGAAGGCGGCCACCGGCTCTCCGCCACCTGCGAGCATCCTTGCCATGGCGGACTCCTGCGCGGACTCGGGCACCTCGTCCAGCGAGGTGTCGTGCAGGTCCCTGACCACGCTCTTGGCGAAGGGCTGCTCGTACTTGTTCATAGGCGTCGTCTCCTCGGGCGTACGGCTCCGGGCGGCACACCTCATAGTGACGGCCCGGTAACCGAACAGCAAGGCGATCGCAAGCCAAGTCCGCTGACCGGCGGGAAGTCGTTCGCCGACCGGCGAGGGGGCCTTCGCGAGAGGCGCCCTCGCCGTGTCGTCGGCCGCGTGGCCGCTCACGAGGAGCAGCCGGGGTCAGGCGGCCCCGTCCTTCGAGGAGACCACGGGTGCGGTGAGGTCGTCCTCCTCGGGGAGTTCTTCGACGTCGACGCCGCGGACTTGGGCCAGCTCGTGCTTGAGCGCGGCCAGTTCGGTGCCGCCGGCCATGTGGTTGGTGAGTTCTTCGAGGCTGACCCGGTCGCGGGGGGCGCTCAGTTCGAGGGTGCCCAGGCGCAGGACGCTGAAGTGGTCGCCCACCATGTAGGCGTGGTGGGGGTTGTGGGTGATGAAGATGACGCCGAGGCCGCGGTCGCGGGCGGCGGCGATGTACTTCAGGACCACGCCGGACTGCTTGACCCCGAGCGCGGCGGTGGGCTCGTCGAGGATGAGGACGCGGGCGCCGAAGTAGACGGCGCGGGCGATGGCCACGCACTGGCGCTGGCCGCCGGAGAGGGTGCCGATGGGCTGGTCGAGGTCGTCCAGGACGATGCCCATGTTCCGCAGTTCCTCGTCCGCGGTCTTCTTCATCTTCTCGATGTCGAGGCGGCGGATCGGCCAGGGGCCCTTGGTGAACTCGGAGCCGAGGAAGAAGTTGCGCCAGACCGGCATCAGGGGCACGGTCGCCAGATCCTGGTAGACGGTGGCGATGCCGGCGTCCAGGGCCTCGCGCGGGGTGGTGAACCGCACCGGGTTCCCGTCGACGAGGACCTCGCCCTCGGTGTGCTGGTGCAGACCGGAGATGATCTTGATCAGGGTGGACTTGCCGGCGCCGTTGTCGCCCAGCACGCAGGTGACGCGGCCGGGGTGGACGGCGAGGTTCACCCCGTGCAGGGCGCGGACGTTGCCGTAGGCCTTGCCGGTGTCGCGCAGTTCGACCACGGGCGCCTGGTCGTCGGCCGCCGCTTCGGGGTTGCTGGTGGTGTTGCTGGTGGTCATGGGGTTCACCTCCGGGTGGCCTGGGCGCGGACCCACAAGTTGACGAGGGCGGCGATCAGGAGCATCACGCCGAGGAAGGCCTTGAACCAGTCGGGGTTCCAGTTGGCGTAGACGATGCCCTGGTTGACCATGCCGAAGATGAAGGCGCCGATGACCGGGCCGATCGCGGAGCCGTAGCCGCCGGTCAGCAGGCAGCCGCCGATCACCGCGGCGATGATGTAGAGGAACTCGTTGCCCACGCCCTCGTTGGACTGCACCGTGTTGAACGAGAACAGCAGGTGCATGCCGACGAACCAGGCGCCCGCGCCGACGCCCATGAACAGGGCGACCTTGGTGAAGTTCACGGGCACGCCGACGGCCCGCGCACTGTCCTTGTTGCCGCCGACGGCGAAGATCCAGTTGCCGAACTTGGTGCGCAGCAGCAGCCAGGTCGCGATGGCCGCGAAGACCAGCCAGTAGAAGATCGTGATCTTGAAGTCGACGCCGCCGATGGAGATCTCGGAGGCGAAGACGCTCTTGGCCTGGTCGAAGCCGTCCATGTCGGCGATCGAGTCGGAGGCCACGTTTCCGGTGAAGATCTTCGTCACCGCGAGGTTGGAGCCCTGGAGGATCAGGAACGAGCCCAGGGTGACCAGGAAGCTCGGCAGGCCCGTCCTGATCAGCAGCCAGCCGTTGAACGCGCCCACCGCCAGGGAGACGACCAGGGCGACGAGCACACCGGTCCACACGTTCACCGTCAGCTGGAAACTCAGGATCGCCGCAGTGAGGGCGGAGGTGGTGACCGCGACACCGGCGGACAGGTCGAACTCCCCGCCGATCATCAGCAGCGCCACCGGGAGCGCCATGATGCCCATCACCGAGGCCTGGTAGAGCACCGTCGCCAGCGAGCTCGCCTCACGGAAGGAGGGGGCGACGGCGAAGAAGAAGACGTACACACCGATCGCGGCGATCAGCGCGCCGACCTCGGGGCGGGCCAGCAGCCGCCGGCCCAGGGAACGCTGTGCGGTACGGCCGTCCTTCTGGGCGGCCGGCGGAGCCGGCGACGAGGAGGAACCCGTCGCCGGTGCCGTTGCGTGGGTCATGATCGGATCACCGAGTGCCCTTCGCGGCGAACTTGGCGATCTGGTCCACGTTGTCCTTGTCCACGAACGCCGGACCGGTCAGCACGGGAGCCTCGCCACCGCCGCTGTAGTTGCCGTTGTTCTTGTAGAGCCACAGCGAGTCCACGGCCAGGTAGCCCTGGAGGTAGGGCTGCTGGTCCACGGCGAACTCGATGTCACCGGCCTTGATCGCGTCCGTCAGCTCCTTGTTCAGGTCGAACGTCGCCACCTTGGCCTTGCTGCCCGCGTCGTCCACGGACTGCACGGAGGTCAGGGCGATCGGGGCGCCGAGCGTGACGACCTCGTCGATGGAGGTGTCCTGCTTGAGCTTCGCCGTGATGGTCGACTTCACCGACGGCATGTCCGTGCCGTTGACATAGAGGTTCTCGGTCTTGCCCTCGAACGTCTTCTTCACGCCGGCGCAGCGCGCCTCCAGGGAGACGTTGCCCTGCTCGTGGATGACACAGACCGCGTGCTTCGCGCCGGTCTCGTTGAGCTTCTTGCCGAAGGCCTCGCCCGAGACCTGCTCGTCCTGGCCGAAGAAGGAGAGCAGCCCCTGCTCCTGCCACACCTCCATACCGGAGTTGAGACCCACGACCGGGATGCCGGCCTTCTCCGCCTTGGCGATGACGTCCTTCATCGCGTCCGGCTTGGCGAGGGTGACGGCGATGCCGTCGACCTTCTGGTCGATGGCGTTCTGTACGAGGTTGGCCTGGTTGGCCGCGTTCGGGTCGTTCGAGTAGACGAGCTTGACGTTGTCCTTGTCGGCGGCCGTCTGGGCTCCCTTGCGGACAATGTCCCAGAAGGTGTCACCCTGCCCCGCGTGGGTCACCATCGCGACCGTCATCCGGGGGGTGTCGGCCTTGCCCGCGGAGGCGTTCGACCCGCCCTCCTCGGCCTCCTTGCCGCCGGAGTCGCTGGAGCAGCCGGCTATCAGCAGCGCGGAGGCCGCGGCCATGGCGAAGAAGGGGGCCACTCTGCGCGAGCGGGAGTACGTGCGGTCCATCTTTCCTGCACCTCACTGTGCGACAGGGGGAAAGGGAACGGGACAGCGTCGGGCGGATGCCCGCGCGACGCCGGACGTTCGAAGTCCGGATCATTGTGCCGGTAGGCCGTCTGCGCTGTTTCGTTGGGACGGGATACAAACCCCTGCCGGACCCCCCTGTCAAGACTTTGTTAAGACATCATTTCAGGAGCAGGTCAGGATGTCAGTACAAAACCTTGACAGGGGGTCGGTTCGGGTCCTAAACCTGGGATACATCCGGACCCGGGCGTTCGCACCCCCACGCGCGGCGGGTCTTCGCCGGCCCGCATCCCCCCACCTGAGGAGCGACGCGCATGCCCGAGCCCGCCGAATGCCTCGATCCGATCACGACGGCCGTATCGGAATCGATCTCCATCCGTTGCAGACCGGCGTCCCCGTCGCGCGTGTCGAGCTGAGCCCACCCGTACGAAATCCCCGCCACCACCCCAACCCGTGAGGTCCCGATGCCCCAGTCCCCCACCCGCCGGCTGACCGTCGCCCAGGCGCTGGTGCGGTTCCTGTCCGCGCAGTACACCGAGCGCGACGGTGTGCGCCATCGGCTGATCGCCGGAACCTGGGGCATCTTCGGCCACGGCAACGTCGCGGGGCTGGGCCAGGCACTTCTCGAGGCCGGTGAGGAGACGATGCCGTTCCACCAGGGCCGCAACGAGCAGTCCATGGTGCACGCCGCCGTCGGGTACGCCCGCCAGCTGAACCGGCTCTCCGCGCAGGCGGTCACCACCTCCATCGGCCCCGGCGCCACCAACCTGGTCACCGGCGCCGCCCTCGCCACCGTCAACCGGCTGCCCGTACTGCTGCTGCCCGGCGACTACTTCGCGACCCGCACCGCCGGCCCGCTGCTCCAGCAACTGGAGCACCCCACCGAGGCCGATGTCTCGGTCAACGACACCCTGCGCCCGGTCTCCCGGTACTTCGACCGGATCACCCGCCCCGAGGCGCTGATCCCGGCCGCCCTGAACGCGGTGCGGGTGCTCGCCGACCCCGTCGACACCGGCGCCGTCACGCTCGCCCTGCCGCAGGACGTCCAGGCCGAGGCGTACGACTGGCCGGAGGAGTTCTTCGCCGACCGCGTGTGGAACGTACGCCGACCCCTGCCCGACCCGGTCGAGCTGGCGGAGGCGGTGCGGGCGGTCCGTGCCGCGCGGCGGCCGCTGATCGTCGCGGGCGGCGGCGTCCACCACAGCGAGGCCGAGGAGGCGTTGCAGGCGCTGGTCGACGCCACGGGCATCCCGGTCGCCTCCACCCAGGCGGGCAAGGGCTCCCTGCGCCACGACCACCCGGCCGACCTCGGCGGCATCGGCCACACCGGCACGGCGGTCTGCGACGACCTGGCCCGGACGGCGGACCTGATCGTCGGTGTCGGCACCCGGTACACCGACTTCACCACCGCCTCCCACACGCTCTTCCAGAACCCGGACGTCCGTTTCGTCAACCTCAACGTCGCCGCGTTCGACGCCCACAAGCTGGCCGCCCGGACGGTGGTCTGCGACGCGCGGGCCGGACTCACGGCGCTCACCGAGGCGTTGGAGGGCCACCGGGTGGACGAGGCGTACGAGGCCGAGTACCGGGCAGGCAAGGAGCGCTGGGAGCGAGTCGTCGAGGCCGCGTACGCCGTCGCCGACGAGCACGCCGTGCCCACCCAGACCCAGGTGCTCGGCGCCCTGGACTCGGTCGTGGGCGACGAGGACGTGGTCATCAACGCGGCCGGCTCGCTCCCCGGCGACCTGCACAAGCTGTGGCGGGCCCGCAGCCCGCGCCAGTACCACCTGGAGTACGGCTACTCCTGCATGGGCTACGAGATCCCCGCCGGGATCGGCGTCCAGCAGGCGGCGCCCGGCACGGCCGTCTGGTCGCTGGTCGGGGACGGCACGTATCTGATGATGCCGACGGAGATCGTGACGGCCGTCCAGGAGGGCCTGCCGGTCAACCTGGTCCTCATCCAGAACCACGGCTACGCCTCCATCGGCGGCCTCTCCGAGTCGGTCGGCGGCGAGCGCTTCGGCACCGCCTACCGCTACCGCACCGCCGACGGCACCTTCTCCGGCGCCCCGCTCCCGGTGGACCTCGCCGCCAACGCGGCCAGCCTCGGCATGGACGTCATCCGCGCCAAGACCGTGAAGGAGCTGCGCGACGCGCTGGCGGCGGCCCGCGCCTCGGACCGGCCCACCTGTGTGTACGTCGAGACCGACCCGACGCCCACCGCTCCCCCGGCCGAGGCCTGGTGGGACGTCCCGGTCGCGGAGACCGCCTCGCGGCCCGCGGCCGTGGAGGCGCGCACCACCTACGACCGCGAGGTGGCCCAGCGGCGCCGCCACCTCTGACGGAGCCGCCGCCCTCCGGGGCGGCGGCTGCCGACCCCATCCCGGACCATGTAAGGACAATGCGTTGACAGGGGTTCCTGTCATCCGGACGGACGGATACCCTCATGGGCGTGACCAGCGCGACTACGGGGAGTACAGGGAGTCTCGGCCTCAGTGTCGACCGGAGCAGCCCGGTGCCGCTGTACTACCAGCTGGCCCGCCAGCTGGAGTCGGCGATCGAGCACGGTGCTCTCGGCCCGGGCAGCCTCCTGGGCAACGAGATCGAGCTCGCCGGCCGTCTCGGCCTGTCCCGGCCGACGGTACGGCAGGCCATCCAGTCGCTCGTCGACAAGGGCCTGCTCGTACGCCGCCGGGGCGTCGGCACACAGGTGGTGCACAGCCAGGTCAAACGGCCGCTGGAACTGAGCAGCCTGTACGACGACCTGGAGGCGGCCGGGCAGCAGCCCACGACCAGGGTGTCGCTGAGCGAGATCCGGCCGGCCTCCGCCGAGGTCGCGGCCGCCCTGGGCATCGCCGAGGGCGCCGACGTGCACCTCTTCGAGCGGCTGCGCCTCACCCACGGGCAGCCGGTGGCGTTCCTCTCCAACTTCGTCCCGGCCGGGCTGCTGGAGCTGGACACCGAACGCCTGGAGTCGACGGGCCTGTACCGGATGATGCGCAACGCCGGCATCACCCTGCACAGCGCCCACCAGAGCGTCGGCGCCCGTATCGCCACGGCCGAGGAGGCCGACCGCCTCGGCGAGCCGGAGGGCGCCGCACTGCTGACCATGCAGCGCACGGCGTACGACGACACCGGGCGCGCCGTCGAGTACGGCACCCATGTCTACCGGGCCTCCCGCTACTCCTTCGACTTCCAGCTGCTCGTCCGCAACTGACTCCTGGGCCAAGGGAGTTGGGGCGGGCGGCCCACCGGGGGCTCAGAGGTCCACCCAGGCGCCCGACTCTGCGGAGCGGCTCATCGCGTCCAGCGCGGTGGCGCTGTGCACGGCGTCGGCGAGGGTGGTGCCGTGCGGGGTGCCGTCGGCGATGGAGCTCAGGAAGTTGTACGCCTCGATCACCTTGAGGTCGTCGTAGCCCATGGCGTTGGCGGCGCCCGGCTGGAACGCGGAGTACGTGCCGTGGCCGGGGCCGACGTAGAGGGTGTGGACGGACTGGTCCTGGTAGGCGTCGCCCTTGCTGACGCCCAGTTCGCCCATGCGGCGGAAGTCCCAGAAGAGGGCGCCCTCGGTGCCGTGGATCTCGAAGCCGTAGTTGTTCTGCTCGCCGACGGAGACCCGGCAGGCCTCCAGCACGCCCCGGGCGCCGGAGGCGAAACGGAGCAGGCAGTTGACGTAGTCCTCGTTCTCGACGGGGCCGAGCTCACCGCCCGAGGCACGGGTGTGGCCGGCGGTGGCGCCGGCGGGCCGGGCCCGCTCGGGGACGAAGATCGCCGTGTCGGCGATGAGCGAGGCGATGTCGCCGAGCAGGAAGCGGGCCAGGTCCACCCCGTGCGAGGCGAGGTCGCCGAGGACCCCGCTGCCGCCGCGCTGCCGCTCGTACCGCCAGGTCAGGGCCCCCTCCGGGTGGGCCGCGTAGTCGCTGAAGAGGCGGACGCGGACATGCGTGACCGTGCCGATCTCCCCGGCCGCGATCAGTTCGCGGGCGGCTTCCACGGCGGGCGCGTTGCGGTAGTTGAAGCCGACGGTGCCCTGGACGCCGGCCTTCGCGACCGCGTCGGCGACGGCGCGGGCGTCGGCGGCGGTGAGCCCGACCGGCTTCTCGATCCAGATGTGCTTGCCCGCCTCGGCCACGGCGACGCCGATCTCCCGGTGCAGGAAGTTCGGCGCGGTGATGCTGACCGCCTGGATCCGCGGGTCGTCGAGCACCTCGCGCCAGTTCCGGGCGGTGCCGGCGAACCCGAACTGCCGGGCCGCCTCCTCGGCGCGCCCGGGGACCTCCTCGACGACGGTGACCAGCTCGGGCCGCAGGTCCAGCTGTGGGAAGTGGTGGGCCACCCGCGCGTACGCCTGGGTGTGCACCCGTCCCATCCAGCCGAACCCCACGACGGCGACACCGAGCCCACTCACCATGACTACCCTTCTTTGGACCGTTCCAAAAGCGTACGCCGCTCACACTGCGGGCATGCTCGGGCACTGTCAAGCCCTTTGACACGGACACCCCGCTGTGGAACGGTCCAGGCCATGAGACCTGGACCCGCGAGCCCGACGATCCGCGACGTCGCCGAGCGGGCCGGCGTGTCCAAGTCGCTGGTCTCGCTGGTGCTGCGCGGCTCGCAGCAGGTGCGCGAGGAGAAGCGGCAGGCGGTGCTGGCCGCCGTGGACGAGCTGGGGTACCGGCCGAACGCCGCCGCGCGCAGCCTGAGCGAGCGCAGGACCCACACGGTCGGCGTCCTCCTCAACGACATGCGCAACCCCTGGTTCGTGGAGCTGCTCGACGGCCTCAACTCCCGGCTGCACGACAACGGTCTGCGCATGCTGCTGGCCGACGGCCATCTCAACCGGCGGCTCGGCGAGGATCTCACCCGCACCTTCACCGAGCTGCGGGTCGACGGGCTGATCGCGGTCGGCACCCTGCCGCCCTCCGAGGCGCTGCGCACGGCGGCCGGGCTCGTCCCGACCGTGGTGGCGGGCGCCCGCGAACCCGCGCTCCCCCAGGTGGACGTCGTGGCGGGCGACGACCAGCACGGCGCCCGTCTCGCCACCGAGCACCTCATCGGCCTCGGCCACCGGCGCATCGCGCACATCGCGGGGGACGGTGTGGTCGGGGCGCTGCGCCGCCGCAGTTTCGAGACGGTGATGCGCGAGCACGGGCTGGGCGATCTGGCGGCCGTCGAACGGGGCGACCTGACGGAGGAGGGCGGCTACCGCGCCACGGTCCGGCTGCTGAACCGCTCCGAACGGCCCACCGCCGTCGTGGCGTTCAACGACATGGCCTGTGTGGGCGCGCTCTCCGCCGCCGAGGAACTGGGCCTGAGGGTGCCGCGCGACCTCTCCCTCGTCGGCTACGACAACACGTACGTCTCCCGGCTGCGCCACCTCTGGCTCACCACCGTGGACAACGCCAGCCACGACGTGGGCCGCACCGCCGCGCAGTGCCTGCTGGACCGCATCGCCGATCCGGGACGCCCCGCCAAGGTCGTCCTGACCACGCCGACGCTGGAGGTCCGGGGGACCACGGGTCCGCCGGGCGGCCGCTGAGAGGTCGTCCGGGCTCGTCGGTGTCGACCGCGCGCCCCGGGGCAGGGTGACGAGCTGTCAGCTGGATGGCGGCAGGCAGTGGTCGTCGGGCGCGACGGCCTGCCAGATGCGCCGTCCGATGTCCCTCAGCTGCCGCTGCTGGGCCCTGGTGAGCACGTCGAACACATAGCGGCGTACGGCGTCGGCGTGGCCCGGCGCGCTCGCGACGACCTTGGCGTGTCCGGCGTCCGTGAGGACGGCCAGGGTGTAGCGCCCGTCGGAGGGATCCGGCTCACGGCGCACCCAGTCGCTCTTCTCCAGCCGCTTCACCAGGTGGGAGAGCCGGGACAGCGACGAACCGACGTACCCGGCCAGGTCGCTCATCCGCAGCGTGCGCCCCTCGGCCTGGGACAGCATCGCCATCACCACGTACTCGACGTGACTGACGCCCGCCTCCCGCTGCAGCTCCGCGTCCAGCGCGCTCGGCAGCCTGAGCATCACACCCGCCAGCGCGTGCCAGGTCTCCATCTCCTCGTCGGTCAGCCAACGCGACTGGTGCGGTGTCTCCATGGCGCCCACTCTACGTGCAGCCGCCATCGACCAGGCCTGTTTCGGCCCGCCGAATGACTTGACGCTTCAAGTCGATCAGCCTACGTTGAGCCTCCACTTCTCTTGAACATTCAATCCATACGTACTCGTCTCCCCTGAGGAAGAACCTGCCATGAACGTCACTCTCTGGATCATCGCGGGCCTGCTCGCGGCCGCCTTCCTCGCCGCCGGCCTGATGAAGACCGCCCAGTCCAAGGAGAAGCTGTCGGCCTCCGGCATGACGTGGGTCGACTCCTTCTCCCCGGGCATGGTGAAGACCATCGGCGCGCTGGAGGGCCTGGGCGCCATCGGGCTGATCCTTCCGGCGGTCCTCGACATAGCCACGGTGTTCGTCCCGCTCGCGGCGACCGGTCTCGCCGTCACGATGCTCGGCGCGGTCGTCTTCCACCTCCGCCGGGGCGAGACCAAGGAGACGGCACCGAGCCTGGTGCTGCTGGTCCTGGCGACCGTGGTGGCCTGGGGCCGGTTCGGGCCGTACGCGTTCTGAGTCCTACTCCGCGTCAGGACGGGCGCCGCCCGTGAGCAGCACGGCCGCCGTCTCGGTGTGGAAGCCGGCGGCCGCCCAGTCGAGCGGGGAGCGGCCCGTGCCGTGGTCCTCGCGGAGGTCGGGATCGGCGCCGTGGGCGAGGAGTTCGCGCACCGCCTCGATGTGTCCCCAGCACGCGGCACCGCACAGCGGGGTGCCCTCCGCGCCGTGTCCGCTCTCGGTGTCGGGCGAGGCCCCGGCCGCGAGCAGCAGGCGCACGGTGTCGGCGGCCCCGTGGACGGCGGCCGCGTACAGGGGCGTCGTCCCCTCGGCGTCCGTCGTCTCGGCGGGGGCTCCGGCGCGCAGCAACGCGGCGACGGCGGCGCTGTCGCCGATCGACGCGGCCGACACCAGCCGGTGCGACAGTTTCTTCCGCCGCCGTCTGTTCACCGTCGCCCTGTCCCTTCGCGGTACGCCCGGGGCGTCGGCACGTCACACGGCGTCGGCCCGTCAAGGGCGTCAGCCCATCACACGCCCTCCCGTGTGGCGACCGCTTTTCCGCGCCCGTCGACCGGTCCGTGCACGTCGCCGAGCACCTCGCCGCGTACATCTCCGCGTACGTCGACGGCCGTGAGCGCCAGCGCCAGCAGCCCGGGCACGAGGAACGCGAGCGGCAGCAGCATCCAGGCGCTCGCCGCGGCAGTCGCCACGGCGAGGACGACCAGGGCGCTGCCGCCCGGATCACGCACCGCGTCGCGGGCCGCGCCCCGCACCGCCGCGGGCCAGTCGTCGACCGACTCGGGACGGGCGCAGGCCCGCAGACCGATCACGGCGGCGCCGGTACCCAGCGCGGCGGCGAGGAGGGCGAAGGCCCGGCCACCCGGGAGCCCGGCACCGGCGAGGGCCACGTCGACCAAGGCGAGGAACAGGCCGGTGAGGGCGAGGAACCCGGCGGCCAGGTCGCCCAGCCGCAGTCGCCGGCGCAGCGCCCCGAGGAACCGGGCGGCCGTGACCGGGCGGTCCTGCCGTACGCCTCGCAGGACCGCGCAGGCGGTGGAGAGCGCGGCCGGCAGGGTCACCAGCGGAAGGCTCACCACCGCCACCGCGACGCCCACGCTCAGTACGTCCGCGAACAGCGTCATCCGGGGGCCGAAGATCTCGCCCGCCTCCTTGTTCGTCCGCACGGGGCGCACCGCCCTCACCCCTTGATCCCGGAGTTGGCCATGCCCTCCACCAGGAACCGCTGGAAGGCGAGGAAGAACAGCACGATCGGGAGGAGGGCGATGACGGACATGGCGAACATCGGGCCGAACGCGGAGGTGCTGGACGCGTCCACGAAGGACCTCAGGGCCAGGGTGAGGGTGAACTTCTCGGGCGAGAAGAGATAGATCAGCTGGGTGAAGAAGTCGTTCCAGGTCCAGATGAAGGTGAAGATCGCGGTGGTGATCAGGGCGGGCCGGGTGAGGGGCAGGATCACTGAGAGGAAACTCCGGAACGGGCCGCATCCGTCGATACGGGCCGCCTCCTCCAGCTCCCTCGGCAGTCCGCGCATGAACTGCACGATGAGGAAGACGAAGAAGGCCTCCGTGGCGAGGAACTTCGGCAGGATCAGCGGCCAGTAGGTGTTCACCATGCCGAGCTGGTTGAAGATGATGTACTGCGGGATCAGCACGGCGTGGTGCGGCAGCATGATCGTCGCGATCATGAAGGCGAAGAGCGGCCCCCGGAAGCGGAAGCGCAGCCGGGCGAAGGCGTACGCGGCCAGGGAGCACGACAGGACGTTCCCGACGACCGCGCCACCGGCGATCAGCAGGGAGTTGCCGAGCAGTCGGCCCACCGACACGTCGTTGACGCCGTCGAGCGCGGTCTCGTAGTTGGACCAGTGAAGTCGGCTCGGCAGCAGGTCGAGACTGGCGATGACCTCGTCCGCAGGCTTCACCGACGTCGCCAGCAGCCAGGCCAGCGGGTACAGCATGACGAGGAGAGCGGCCAGACAACCGGCGTGCAGCGCCACCCGTCGCCAGGCGACAGGCTTGCGCAACAGGGGCGTTGCGGGTGTGGTGCTGGTCATCGGTCCCCCTCGGAGGCGTAGAAGACCCAGGAGCGGGAGGTGCGGAAGAGGATCGCGGTGACCGCGCCGATGGCGAGCAGCAGCACCCAGGCCATGGCGGAGGCGTAGCCCATGTGGGAGGCCACGAAGCCCCGGTCGTAGAGGTAGAGCGTGTAGAAGAGGGTGGAGTCGGCGGGGCCGCCCTTGCCCGCGCTGATCGCGAAGGCCGGGGTGAAGACCTGGAAGGCCTGGATGGTCTGGAGGACCAGGTTGAAGAAGATCACGGGCGACAGCATCGGGACCGTGATCGACAGGAACCGGCGCCAGGCGCTCGCGCCGTCCACCTCGGCCGCCTCGTACAACTCCCCCGGGATCTGCTGGAGTCCGGCGAGGAAGATGACCATGGGGGCGCCGAACTGCCACACCGTGAGCAGGGCCACCGCGAACAGCGCCCAGCCGGGCCGGTTGACCCAGCCGCCGGTGCCGAGGAGGTTGTCGACGGTGCCGCCGTCGTTGAAGATCGCCCGCCAGACCAGGGCGATGGACATGGAGGCGCCGAGGAGGGAGGGGGCGTAGAAGGCGGAGCGGTAGAAGCCCCGCCCGCGTTTCATGTTCCTCAGGGCCAGGGCGACCAGGAGGGCGAGGGCCAGTTGGAGCGGGACGGCGATGACGACGTACATCAGGGTCGTCGCCACCGAGCGCCAGTAGCGCGGGTCCTCGGTGAACATCTGGGTGTAGTTGCGCAGGCCCACCCAGTTCGGGGCGTTGAAGAGGTCGTAGTCGGTGAAGGAGAGGTAGAGCGAGACGGCCATCGGGAGCAGGGTCAGGACACAGGCCCCGAGCACCCAGGGGGAGAGGAAGACCCAGGCCGCGCCCTCGCGCCTACGGGGGCGCCCGGACCGGTCCGGCGGAGGAACTCCCTTCTTCCGTACGGTTGTCGGCAGTTGCGTGGCGGTCATGACCTCAGCTCCGCCTTCGCCTCGGTGAGGTAGTTCTCGGCGGCCTCACGGGGGGACATCCGCTCGTAGGACACCTGGTCGTAGTCGCGCTGGAAGGTGGTCTGCAGGGCGCTGTCGCCCGACGGGGGCGCCTGGGGCGGCGGGTCGAGCTTCCCTTCGACCGTGGCCTGGTAGTCGTAGATGGTCCTGTCGAAGTCCTTGAGGTCGGCCGCGATGTCCTCGCGGATCGACTCGTTGACGGGGATGCCCCGGGTGGCGCCGAGGATGTTGGCGGCCTCGTCGTCGTTGAGCAGGAAGTCGACGAGCCGGGCGGACTCCTCCGGGTGGCCGGAGTCGGCGGCCACCCCCATGAACATGGAGGGCTTGAAGTACTGACCCTGGGTTCCGTCCTCGCCCGCCGGCATGGGCGCGAGCGAGATTCCGGAGGGGACGAGCGCGAGGTAACCGCTCGCGGGGGCGTCCCAGTTGACGTCGGAGGCGGCCTTGCCCCGGCCGAGCGGGGTGTTCTCGACCGAGCCGTCGAGCTGGGTCGTCTGCTCGGCGGGCGAGACGGCACCCTCTCTGCGCAGCCGGTCGGTGAAGGTCCACCAGCGGGTCAAGTCATCGGCGTCGAAACCCGGTCGGCGGTCCTCGGTGTACAGGGCCTTGCCCTGGCCGCGCAGCCAGATCTCGAAGGCGTCCTCGCTCTGGCCGGGGTCGGTGCCGCCCGGCTCCCCCGTCTTCTCGGCCACCGTCCGCATGGCGTCGGCCCATTCGCTCCAGGTCCAGCCGACCCGGGGCGGTGCGAGTCCGGCGGCCCGCCATTTCTCGGTGTCGTAGACCATGGTCTCGGTGCCGCGGCCCTGCGGAACGGCGTACTGCCTGCCGTTCACCCTGCCGGTGGCGAGCAGTCCCGGTTCGAACTCGGCGGTGTCCAGGGCGCGTCGCTGTTCGGCGAGGTCGAGGAGCACGCCACCGGACGCGTACTGGTCGATCATCCGGTAGTCGAGCTGCATCACGTCCGGGGCGTCGCCGCCGGCGGCCTGGGTGGCGAGTTTCTGCTTGTACGCCTCGTAGCCGGCGAAGGAGGTCTGGATGTCGATCCCCGGGTTCTTCTTCTCGAAGAGCTCGACGGCCGCCTGGGTTCTGGCGGCCCGGTCGGGGTTGCCCCACCATGTGTAGCGCAGGACGACCTCGCCGCCGGTGCCGCCCGACCCGTCCGGTCCGGAGCAGCCGGTGAGCAGCGCGCAGAGCGCCAGCGCGGTGGCCGCCGCACGGGGTATCCAGGACTCCCTCGTCCTGATTCGGGGCATGAGTGGGTCACCTCTTTCGCTAGAAAGCGCTTCCCCCCACGTAGTGACCCTAGGGAAGGTCCGGATGTCACAACAAGACCCCTGCACCACCTCCCCGCAACCCCGCCGTGCGGCCGTGGTGGGTCTCGGTGCCCGGGCACGGATGTTCACCGAGGCCCTGACGGGTCCCTTCGCGGAGCGGATCGAACTGGTCGGCCTCTGCGACCCGAACGCGCACCGGATGGCCGTCCACAACGCCTGGATCGCCGCCGACCACCCGGGCCGTGCGCCCGTACCCGCCTACGCCGCCGGGGAGTTCGAGGAGATGCTGCGGCGCGAGCGGGTCGACCTGGTGGTGGTGTGCGGTGTGGACCGGACCCACGACCACTACATCGTGCGGGCCCTGGAGGCGGGCTGCGACGTCGTCACGGAGAAACCGATGACGACCGACGCGGAGCGCGCCCGCCGCGTCCTGGACGCGTGCCGCCGGACGGGCCGCGAGGTGCGGGTGGCCTTCAACTACCGCTACAACCCCGTCCACTGCGCCGTGCGGGAGCTCCTCGCGAGCGGGGAGATCGGCGAGGTCGGCTCGGTGCACTTCGAGTGGCTGCTGGATCTGCGGCACGGCGCGGACTACTTCCGCCGCTGGCACCGCGTCAAGGCGAACTCCGGCGGGCTGCTCGTGCACAAGTCGACCCACCACTTCGATCTGGTCAACTGGTGGCTCGGCACCCGCCCCGAGACCGTCTTCGCCCAGGGCGGCCTCTTCTTCTACGGCGACGAGGCGGGCCGGCGCCGAGGGCTCGCCCGCGACTACGCCCGCGCCCACGGCTCCCCCGCCGCCGCGGACGACCCCTTCGCGTTGCGTCTGGCGGACTCACCCGTCCTCAGCGCGCTCTACCTGGACGCAGAGGGGGCGGACGGCTACCACCGCGACCAGAACGTCTTCGGTCCCGGCGTGACCATCGAGGACGACATGGCGGTCCTGGTGCGCTACGCGTCCGGCGCCACCCTGACCTATCACCTGACGGCCTACTCCCCCTGGGAGGGCTACCGCATCGCCTTCAACGGCAGCGAGGGGCGTGTGGAGCTGCTGGTGGAGGAGTCGACGTGGACCCGGCCGCACGTCCCCGTCACCGGGGCGAGCCCGGTCCTGCACGGCACCGAGGCGGGCGAGGAGCCGGGCAGGACACAGCTGCTCGTACGGCGGTTCTGGGAGCGGCCGCGCGAGGTGAAGGTCGAGACGTCCGAGGGAGGGCACGGCGGCGGCGATGTCCGCATGCTGGCCGACCTGTTCGGGGAGCGAGTGCCGGACCCGTTGGGGCGGGCGGCCGACGCGGTGGACGGGGCACGGTCCCTGGTGACGGGCCTGGCGGCGAACCGGTCGCTGGAGACGGGAGTGCCGGTGGTGGCACGGGATCTGTTGGACGTGTGAGCCCGCGCCGGGGCGGTCGGCGCGGGGCGGCGCGAGTGTCTCGCCCCGACCGGCCGGGCCAGGCGAGCGGTTCAGGAGGTGCGGCGGGTCACCAGAGGAGGTCGAGGCGGTCCGGGGAGCGGTGGACCAAGGCCGTTCGCATGGTGATCCGTCGGCCGTCCGCCAGGCACAGGCCCGGCAGGCGGCTGATCAACACCGCCAGGGTCAGGCGGAGTCGTTCGCGGGCGAGTGGCGAGCCGGGGCACGTGTGGGTGCCGAAGCCGGAGGAGCCAGGAGGGCCTGGTGGGCGTCGGGGCATCCGGGCGCGACGCGGCCCACCGAGCGCCCCGGCACCCGCCTCCGCCCCGGCTGTTCCCTTACGCTCGCTCCGTGGTTCTCTTCCTCCTGGAACGCCTCGCTCCGCTCCCCGCGGACCACGCCTGGCGGCTCCTGACCGACTGGCCCCGGCACGCGGACGTCGTGCCGCTGACCCGCGTCACCGTGCGCACGCCTCCGCCGACCGGAGAGGGCACGGTCTTCGTGGCTCGCAGCGGTGTGGGGCCGCTCGCCTTCGACGACTCGATGGAGGTCACGCTCTGGCAGCCGCCGGAGGTCGGCGCGCCCGGCAAGTGCCGTCTCGTCAAGCGTGGTTCGTTCGTCACCGGCTGGGCCGAGATCGAGGTCCATCCGTACGGTGACGGCGCCTCCCGCACGGTCTGGCGCGAGGATCTGCGGGTGCGATGGCTGCCGCGCGTCTTCGACCGCCCGCTGGCGTGGACGGCGAGACGAATGTTCGGCCGAGCCATGGACGGACTGCTCGAAGCCGACGGCCGACAGCCGCACTGAGCCACCCGCTCCGACGAGCCCTTCGTGGCCCGCCGTTGGAACATCGTTGTCAGACCCTCCGTCTACTGTCCGAAGCATGAGCACACACCGCCACACCACCACCCGGGAGTCCTACGACACGGTCGCCACCGACTACGAGAAGCTGCTGAGAGACGAGTTGGCGAAGAGCCCGTTCGAGCGGGCCATGCTCGGAGTGTTCGCCGAACGGGTGCTGGGTGCCGGGGGCGGACGCGTCGCGGACCTGGGATGCGGGCCGGGGCGGATCACCGGGCATCTGGCCTCGCTGGGGCTCGACATCTGTGGCATCGACCTCTCGCCGCAGATGGTCGCCGTGGCCCGCTGGGCCCATCCGCGACTCCGGTTCGACGTGGGCACGATGACCGCGCTCGACTTCGAGGACGGCTGCCTGGCGGGAGCGCTCGCCTGGTACTCCACGGTGCACACCCCGCCCCACGAACTCCCGCTTGTGTTCCGGGAGTTGCATCGCGTCCTCGCCCCCGGCGGGCTCCTCGCGATGGCGTACAAGGTGGGCGACGGGTCCGCCCACCTGACTCATGCCTACGGGCACCCCCTCGACCTCGACGTCTACCGTTTCCCGCCCGAACGGATCGCCGAGATGCTGGGGGACGCCGGGTTCGTGGAGTCGGCCCGGCTCGTCCGGGAGGCCGACGGGCCGGGCACCACGGCGACCACCCCTCAGGCGTACGTGCTGGCGCGCAAGCCGGGGTGAGCCGCAGGGCGCCGTGGGCCGGGTATCTGACGCGGAACGGCGTCAGGACGGGCCCGGGTCTCCGTTGCGGTGGGTGGACAGGCCGTCGCGGCGGTCGCGGTCGCCGTCGCCCGTCGTGCTGAGGAGGGTGTCGCAGATCTCGCGGAGCTTGTCGGTGGCCTGTTTGGAGAAGAGTCCGCACAGCCCGGCGATGCCGGAGAAGCCGTACGGGTTGGTCGCCCCGGCGCCGGAGCTGCCGGCGAACAATCCGCCGCGCAGCAGGAGATAGACCAGGAGCGCCAGGGCCACCCCGATGCCGGCCCGCAGGAGGTACCACCACAGCCAGCTCGCGTAGAGCCGCCGGTTGCCGACGTACGTCGCGAACGACGTGGCCGCGTGGACGAAGCTGCCGAGCGCGCTGCACACGACCACGGCCAGCAGCATCGCGGTGTCGGCGGTCAGCGACCAGTCCCCCAGCCCGAACGGCGACCAGCGCGCGGTGGCCGTGGGCTCCGCCCCGGGCTCCACCGTCGCCAGCACCACCGGCCAGAGGGTCACCAGGGCTCCGCAGACGAAGACGACGTCGGTCAGGAGGAAGAGGCCCAGGATCGCCGTCGAGACGGTCGACAGTCGGCGGCGGTCGTCAGCGGTGCCCTCGCTTCCGGGGGCGGCGGAGTCGGCGTCGCCACCCGATCCGTCGTCTCCCTCCGAGCCGTCGTCGCCCTCCGAGCCTCCGTCAGCCCCGTCGCCCTCAGCGGTGCGAGGCTCGTCACCGCCGAGGGCGTCACCATTCGTGCCCGGGGCATCGCCGCCATCGGCGTCACGGTCCGAGGGCGCGTCGCCGCCGTCGCCGTCCCCGGCGGTTCTGGTGCCGGCGTTCCCGGCCGTGCTGCCGCCCGACCGCGTGCCGTCATCCGCCGCGGGCCCGGTGGCGGCGCCCCGCCGCCGCTCGTCCGCCTCCGCCTGCGCGCCCGTCGCGAGCCCGCCGTCCTGCCCCTCGGCCCCGCCCCCGTGCGGGCGCCCCCCACCGGTCATCGTGGTCAACTGTCCGCCCCCGTCGTGCTGTTGTCCTGTCGCAACGGTCGGGCCTGTCGTCCCGGGGGTCAAGTCGGCGGCACGGGCCGGGGTCAGGAGACGCCGGCCGGGGTCAGGAGACGCGGAGGCTCGGCAGTTCCGTGAGGGCGCGTGGGGCGTCGTGGTGGATCGGGGTGTGCGCGCCGGTCAGGGAGACGCCGCTGCCGCCCCGCCGGTCGGCGACGATCTCGGCGGCGATCGACAGGGCCGTCTCCTCCGGCGTGCGGGCGCCGAGGTCGAGCCCGATCGGGGACCTGAGCCGGGCCAACTCCAGCTCGGTGACGCCGACTTCGCGGAGGCGTTGGTTGCGGTCCAGGTGGGTGCGGCGGGAGCCCATGGCGCCGACGTAGGCGACGGGGAGCCGCAGGGCGAGACGCAGGAGCGGGACGTCGAACTTGGCGTCGTGGGTGAGGACGCAGAGGACCGTGCGGGCGTCGACGGAGGTGCGCTCCAGGTACCTGTGGGGCCAGTCGACGACGATCTCGTCCGCCTCGGGGAAGCGGGTGCGGGTGGCGAAGACGGGCCGGGCGTCGCAGACGGTCACGTGGTAGCCGAGGAACTTGCCGATCCGGACGAGCGCCGACGCGAAGTCGATCGCACCGAAGACGATCATCCGGGGCGGCGGGACCGAGGACTCGACCAGGACCGTGAGCGGCGCTCCGCAGCGTGAGCCCTGCTCTCCGATCTCCAGGGTGCCGGTGCGGCCGGCATCCAGGAGGGCGCGGGCCTCGGCGGCGACCGTACGGTCCAGTTCGGGGTGGGCGCCGTACCCGCCGTCGTACGAGCCGTCCGGGCGGACCAGGAGGGCCCGGCCCCGCAGTTCCGCCGGGCCGGAGACGATCCGGGCGAGGGCCGCCGCCTCCCCGCCCGCCGCCGAGGCGAGCGCGGCGGCGGCCACCGGGCGGACGGGGTCGCCCGCCCGCACCGGTGTCACCAGGATGTCGATGATCCCGCCGCAGGTGAGACCGACGGCGAAGGCGTCCTCGTCGTTGTAGCCGAAGCGTTCGAGGACGGGTTCGCCGTCCTCCAGCGCCTGCCGGCACAGGTCGTAGACGGCGCCCTCGACGCAGCCGCCGGAGACCGAGCCGATCGCCGTGCCGTCGGCGTCCACCGCGAGGGCGGCGCCCGGCTGCCGGGGGGCGCTGCCGCCGACGGCCACCACGGTGGCCACGGCGAAGTCACGCCCCTGCCCGACCCACCGGTGCAGCTCTTCGGCGATGTCCAGCATCTCTCGGTCTCCTCACAGACAACGGCTGCCCGGACGGTACTCGGCGGTGGGCCGCGAGGCCCGGACCGCCTAGTGGACGCCCAGCCAGCTCTCGATGGGGTCGAGGGCGAAGAAGACGACGAACACCGCCGTCAGGCCCCACATGAACGTGCCGATCTCCCTCGCTCGGCCCTGGGCGAGCTTGATGGCGACGTACGAGACGACTCCGGCGGCGACGCCCGCGGTGATGGAGTACGTGAACGGCATGATCACGACGGTCAGGAAGACCGGGATCGCGGTGGCGCGGTCGGACCAGTCGACGTGCCGGGCGTTCGTCATCATCATGGCGCCGATGACGACGAGCGCGGCCGCGGCGACCTCGCCGGGCACGATCGCCGTGAGTGGGGTGAAGAACAGACAGGCCGCGAAGAACAGGCCGGTGACGACGGAGGAGAGGCCCGTGCGGGCGCCCTCGCCGACCCCGGTCGCCGACTCGACGAACACCGTCTGGCCGGAGCCGCCGGCCACACCGCCGATCGCGCCGCCCGCACCGTCGATGAACAGCGCCTTGGACAGGCCGGGCATCCGGCCCTTGTCGTCGGCGAGCCCGGCCTCCGTGCCGACGCCGATGATGGTGGCCATCGCGTCGAAGAACCCGGCGAGGACGAGCGTGAAGACGATCATGCCGACCGTCATCGCGCCGACGTCGCCCCAGCCGCCGAACTCGACGTGCCCGAAGAGCGAGAAGTCCGGCATCGAGACCGCACTGCCGTGCAACTCGGGTGCGCCGCCCGCCCATTGCTTCGGGTCGACGACGCCGAGGGCGTTGAGGACGACGGCGAGGACGGTCCCGCCGACGATGCCGAGCAGGATCGCGCCGGGGACGCCCCGGGCCTGGAGCATGAAGATCGCGAGGAGGGTGACCGCGAAGAGCAGGACGGGCCAGCCGGCGAGTTCGCCGGTGGGGCCGAGGCTGACCGGGGTCGCCTTGCCCTGGTGCACGAATCCGGCCTTGTAGAAGCCGATCAGCGCGACGAACAGACCGATCCCCATGGTGATCGCGTGCTTCAGGGCCAGCGGGATGGCGTTCATGATCATCTCGCGGAGGCCGGTGACGACCAGAAGCATGATGATCACGCCGTACATCACACACATGCCCATCGCCTGCGGCCAGGTCATCTGCGGGGCGACCTGCGAGGCGATGACGCCGGAGACGGAGAGGCCGGCGGCGAGCGCGAGCGGGACCCGGCCGACGACGCCCATGAGGAGCGTGCTGACGGCCGCGGCGAGCGCGGTCGCCGTGATCAGGGCCTTCTGGCCGAGGGTGGCGCCGACGGCGTCCGGGCCGGAGAGGATGAGCGGGTTGAGCAGGAGGATGTAAGCCATCGCCATGAAGGTGGTGACGCCGCCGCGGACCTCTCGGGCGACCGTGGATCCTCGGTGGGTGATGTGGAAGTACCGGTCGAGACGGGACCGGCCGGCCGGGTCGGGGGTGCCGTCGGGGGCCGTCCTCGGCTTGAGCGACTGCTGGGTCATGGGGGCGTTCTCCCAAGGTTCACAGGGACACCCGGCCGTTGCACTGGGCTTCGGCGGGATTTGGGAAGGTGCGCCCGACGCGGGGGACGGCCCGAGACGAACGTGGTGGGTGTGTTTGTGGGGTGCGTTGTCGGGTGCGGTCCGGTGGGGGCTGGTCGCGCAGTTCCCCGCGCCCCTGGTTTTTCAGGGGCGCGGGGAACTGCGCGAGAAGCCCCACCGGACCCGCGGTCGCCAAAGATCCCGCACCCCCGAGCTCATAGGCGCCCGGCGGCCCCTATGCCGTGCCGGTCAGATGCTCCGGCCGTACCGGCGTCCTGTTCAGCTCCAGCCCCGTCGCGGAGCGAATCGCCGCGAGCACGGCCGGAGTCGACGACAGGGTCGGCGCCTCGCCCACCCCACGCAGCCCGTACGGCGCGTGGTCGTCGGCGAGTTCGAGCACGTCGACGGGGATGGTCGGCGTGTCGAGGATCGTGGGGATGAGGTAGTCCGTGAAGGAGGGGTTGCGCACCTTCGCGGTCTTCGGGTCGACGACGATCTCCTCCATCACCGCGATGCCCAGCCCCTGGGTCGTACCGCCCTGGATCTGGCCCACCACGGAGAGCGGGTTGAGTGCCTTGCCCACGTCCTGCGCGCAGGCCAGTTCGACGACCTTGACCATGCCCAGCTCGGTGTCGACCTCGACGACGGCGCGGTGCGCGGCGAAGGAGTACTGGACGTGCCCGAAGCCCTGCCCGGTGCGCAGGTCGAACGGTTCGGTCGGCCGGTGCCGCCACTCCGCCTCGACCTCGACGGCCTCGTCCCCGAGGACGTCCACCAGGTCGGCCAGCACCTCACCGGCGTCGGTGACGACCTTGCCGCCCTCCAGCAGCAACTCGGCCGTGGCCCAGGCGGGGTGGTACGTACCGAACTTGCGGCGGCCCAGCTCCAGCACCTTCTCGCGGACCAGCTCGCAGCTGTTGCGGACGGCGCCGCCCGTGACGTACGTCTGGCGGGACGCGGAGGTCGATCCGGCCGAACCCACCTGGGTGTCCGCCGGGTTGATCGTCACCTGGGTGACGCCCAGCTCCGTGCGGGCGATCTGCGCGTGGACGGTGATGCCGCCCTGGCCGACCTCCGCCATGGCCGTGTGGACGGTGGCGACGGGTTCACCGCCGACGACCTCCATCCGGACCCGTGCGGTCGAGTAGTCGTCGAAGCCCTCGGAGAAGCCGACGTTCTTGATGCCGACCGCGTAACCGACGCCCCGGACGACGCCCTCGCCGTGCGTGGTGTTGGACAGGCCGCCCGGCAGCTGTCGTACGTCCGCCGCCTCGCCCGCCGTGAGCCACTGCTGCTCGGGCGGCAGGGGCATCGCCTTGACGCGGCGCAGGAGTTCGGCGACCGGGGCCGGGGAGTCGACGACCTGTCCGGTCGGCAGGGCGGTGCCCTGCTCCATGGCGTTGATCTGCCGGAACTCCACCGGGTCCATGCCGAGCTTCGCCGCCAGCTTGTCCATCTGTGCCTCGTAGGCGAAGCACGCCTGGACCGCGCCGAAGCCGCGCATCGCGCCGCAGGGCGGGTTGTTGGTGTAGAGGGCGAGGGCCTCGATGTCGACGTCCTCGATGACGTACGGGCCGGCGCCGAGGGAGGCCGCGTTGCCGACGACGGCCGGGGAGGCGGAGGCGTAGGCGCCGCCGTCGAGGACGATACGGGCCTTGAGGTGGGTGAGCTTGCCGTCGCGCGTGGCCCCGTGCTCGTAGTGCAGCTTCGCGGGGTGGCGGTGGACGTGCCCGAAGAAGGACTCGAAGCGGTTGTAGACGATCTTGACCGGTTTGCCGGTGCGCAGGGCCAGCAGGCAGGCGTGGATCTGCATCGACAGGTCCTCGCGGCCGCCGAAGGCACCGCCGACGCCGGCCAGGGTCATGCGGACCTTGTCCTCGGGCAGGCCGAGCACGGGCGCGATCTGGCGCAGGTCGGAGTGGAGCCACTGGGTGGCGATGTAGAGGTCGACACCGCCGTCCTCGGCGGGCACGGCGAGGCCGGACTCGGGGCCGAGGAATGCCTGGTCCTGCATGCCGAAGACGTACTCGCCCTCGACGATCACGTCGGCGCGCTCGCGGGCCGCCGCCACGTCGCCGCGGATGATCGGCTGGCGGTGGAGGATGTTCGGGTGCGCGACATGCGCGACGTGGTGGTCGTCGCGGCCCTCGTGGACGAGGACGGCGTCCGGCGCGGTCGCGGAGGCCTCGTCGGTGATGACCGGCAGTTCGCGGTACTCCACCTTGATCTTGGCGGCGGCGCGGCGCGCGGTCTCCGGGTGGTCGGCGGCGACGATCGCGACGGGCTCGCCGTGGTGGCGGACCTTGCCGTGGGCGAGGACCGGGGTGTCCTGGATCTCCAGGCCGTAGTTCCTGACGTCGGTGGGGAGGTCGTCGTAGGTCATCACGGCGTAGACGCCGGGTGTGGCCAGGGCCTCGGACGTGTCGATGGAGACGATCTCGGCGTGGGCGACCGTGGAGCGCAGGATCTGGCCCCAGAGCATGTCCTCGTGCCACATGTCGGAGGAGTACGCGAACTCGCCGGTGACCTTGAGGGTGCCGTCCGGGCGGAGCGTGGACTCGCCGATGCCGCCCTTGGTACGGGAGCCCTGGGTGAGGTTGGTGGGCAGGCCGGTGGTTCCCATGATCAGACCCCTTCGGACTGCCGGGCGGCCGCGAGGCGGACCGCGTCCATGATCTTCTCGTAGCCGGTGCAGCGGCACAGGTTGCCCGAGAGCGCCTCGCGGATGTCCGCGTCGCTCGGGTTCGGGGTGCGCTCCAGCATCTCGTCGGCCGCGACCAGCAGACCCGGGGTGCAGAAGCCGCACTGGACGGCCCCGGCGTCGATGAACGCCTGCTGGATCGGGGAGAGTTCGGTGCCTTCTCCGGTGTGCGAGTCCTGCCCCTGGGCCGCCCACCGCTTGGCCTCGTCGAGCGAGGTCCCTCCCGTGGCGGGCGTACCGCACGCGCCGGACGCGCAACCACCGTGCGCGGCCCGCTGCTTGGCGAAGTCCGCGAGCCCCTCGACCGTGACGACCTCGCGGCCCTCGACCTGTCCGGCGGCCACCAGGCACGAGCACACCGGGACGCCGTCGAGGCGGACCGTGCAGGACCCGCACTCGCCCTGCTCGCAGGCGTTCTTGGAGCCCGGCAGCCCCATCCGCTCCCGCAGCACGTACAGCAGGGACTCGCCCTCCCACACGTCGTCGGCTTCCTGCGGACGGCCGTTGACCGTGAAACTGACACGCATTACGCGACTCCCTCCGTGGCGCGGGCGGTGCCGCGGTACGACTCCCAGGTCCACATGAGCGTGCGGCGGGCCATGACACCGACCGCGTGGCGGCGGTAGCTCGCGGTGCCGCGTACGTCGTCGATCGGGTTGCAGGCGCCGGCGCACAGGTCCGCGAACTGCTTGGCGACCGAAGGGGTGATGATCCGGCCGTTGTCCCAGAAACCGCCCTCGTCGAGGGCCGCGTTCAGGAACTCCTCGGCGGCCCGGGCCCGGACGGGGGTCGGCGCGGCCGAGCCGATGCCGGTACGGACGGTGCGCGACGACGGGTGCAGGGCGAGTCCGAAGGCGCACACGGCGATGACCATGGCGTTGCGGGTGCCGACCTTCGAGTACTGCTGGGGCCCGTCCGCCTTGTCGATGTGCACCGCGCGGATCAGCTCGTCCGGCGCGAGGGCGTTGCGCTTGACGCCGGTGTAGAAGTCGTCGATGGGGATGAGCCGCGAGCCCCGTACGGACTCGGCCTCGACCTGGGCGCCCGCCGCGAGGAGGGCCGGGTGGGCGTCGCCGGCCGGGGAGGCGGTGCCGAGGTTGCCGCCGACGCCGCCGCGGTTGCGGATCTGTGGGGAGGCGACCGTGTGCGAGGCCAGGGCGAGGCCGGGCAGCTCGGTACGGAGGTCCTCCATGATCCGGGTGTACGGGACGGACGCGCCGAGGCGCACCGTGTCCTCGCCGACCTCCCATTCGGAGAGTTCGCCGATGCGGTTCAGGTCGAGCAGATACTCGGGCCGACGGTGGTCGAAGTTGATCTCGACCATGACGTCGGTGCCGCCGGCGATCGGCACAGCCGTGGGGTGCTCGGCCTTCGCGGCGAGCGCCTCCTCCCAGCTGGCGGGGCGAAGGAAGTCCATCTGACCGGCTCTCTTCTTCGTCTCGAGTCGTTCTGTTTGAGCCAGATCGTGTGCGGCGGGCCCGGCTCGTTCATGTGCTGTTCATGTGTTCTGGGACTCAGTACACAGCGCCCTCCTCCACCCCGGTCAGTCACGGAAACTCTGAAGGAGTTGGCTGGCCAGGGCCCGCATCTTGTAGATTCGTATGAACAGAGGCCCTCTGCAACCTCTTGGTATTCCCCCGGAAACATCCTTGTTCCCGACAGGTCTCGACACAGGAACGGCGGCGACGAGAATGCGCCTGCGCGCACTGCTGGACACCGACGCGCTGGGCCTCAGGCTGCTCGGCGGCGAGGACGAGCTGGACCGCACCGTGCGCGGTGTGATGACCACCGACCTCAGAGATCCCAGCCGCTATCTCTCCGGCGGCGAGCTGGTGCTCACGGGCCTCGCCTGGCGCCGCGACGCCGCCGACTCCGAGCCCTTCGTCCGGATCCTGGTCGGCGCCGGGGTCGCCGCGCTGGCCGCCGGGGAGGCCGAGCTGGGCAACGTCCCCGAGGACCTCGTCGTGGCCTGCGCTCGCCACCGGCTGCCGCTCTTCGCGGTCAACGAGTCGGTCGCCTTCGCGACCATCACCGAACACGTCGTACGGCAGGTCTCCGGCGAGCGCGCCGGGGACCTCGCGGCCGTGGTGGACCGGCACCGCCGGATGATGACCTCCGGCCCGGCGGGCGGCGGCCCGGACGTGGTCCTGGACCTGCTCGGCTCCGACCTGGACCTGCGCGCCTGGGTGCTCTCCCCCGCCGGGCGGCTCGTGGCGGGCCCCGAGGACGCCGGGGGCGCCGGGGGCGCCCTCCCCGCCGAGCTGCGGGCGCGGCTGTCCGCCGAGCATCTGGCGGCGACGCGCTCCGGGCGGCGCGGACCGCACCGCGTGGCCGTCGGCACCACCACGTACTCGCTCTTCCCGATCAGCGGCACGGGCCGGGGCACGGGCTCCGGCGCCCGCGACGTGCGCGAGACCCTGCTGTCGGACTGGCTCCTCGCGGTCGAGGCCGACGCCGGGGACTGGCCCGCCGAACGGCTCGACCTGCTGCACGGCGTCACCCAGCTGATCGCGGTCGAGCGCGACCGCCGCGACGCGGCCCGTACGGTACGGCGCCGGCTCGCCCAGGAGGTCCTGGAGCTGGTGCAGGCGGGGGCGGCCCCGGCCGAGATCGCGGCCCGGCTGCGGGTGGCCGCACCGGTGCTGCTGCCCGGCCTCGGGGCGGCGCCGCACTGGCAGGTCGTCGTGGCCCGGGTGGAGTGGGAGGGCGACGAGGTCGGCAGCGGCCCGGTCACCCAGGCGCTCCTGGAGGAGATCCTCGTCGACCCGCTGTCCACGGGCCCCGAGCCCTCCGACCGCATCGCGGTCGCCCATACGGGTGAGGAGGCCATCGCCCTCGTCCCCCTCCCGGCGGTCTCCTCCGAGCACGACGGCTCCGAGTCCGGCATCCACGCCGACGCCCTCCTCGCGGCCGTACGGACCCCGCTGGGCGCCGGCCTCGACGACGACGGACGGCTCACCCTGGGCGTCAGCGCGGCCGTGCACTCCGCCGAGGGGCTGCGCGGCGCCCTGGAGGAGGCCCGGCACGCCCGCCGGGTGGCGGCGGCCCGCTCCGGCCGGGTGTGCGCGGCCGGCCACCAGGAACTGGCCTCGCACGTGCTGCTGCTCCCCTTCGTCCCCGACGACGTGCGACGCGCCTTCACGGCCCGGCTCCTCGACCCGCTGCGCGACTACGACCGGCGGCACCGTGCCGAGCTGATCCCCACCCTGGAGGCGTTCCTGGAGTGCGACGGCTCCTGGACGCGCTGCGCCGCGCGCCTCCATCTGCACGTCAACACACTGCGGTACCGGGTGGGCCGCATCGAACAGTTGACGGGCCGGGACCTCTCCCGCCTGGAGGACAAACTGGACTTCTTCCTGGCCTTGCGCATGAGTTGACACTCCACGAGCCTCCGCTCGCCGGACGCGACCTGTGCTTCCCGGCTCGCCTCGCACTCCGTTCGCCACAACATTCCGGCACGGCTCTTCAACTCCGTGAAGAGGGCGCGTCTGAGCGCGGGAGGCACACGTCGGCGCTTCAAATGGCACCATGGTGAACTCGGCATGCGCCGAGGTCACGGGGGAGGTTCCCATGGTCGAACTGACGCTTGAAGAACGCCAACGCCTCGTCACACTTCTGGCATCCATGCCGATCCTTTCCAACGAGTCGGGGCGGTCGGAAACCCTTGCCCTTGCGGGCCTGTCCGGCCTGGTGCCCCATATCGACCTCACAGGCCCGCCCCTCGTGGCGTCGAGTCGGATCGTCACCCACCTGTCGTCGTACGGACGGTATTCGCGCGAGCACGAGGCACTCGGCCTCTTCCTCAACCTCGTCCGAACGCTTACCGGCAAGGAGCAACAGGATTTCCTCGCGGACCTGTTGTTGCGGCATCGCATGATGGTCCCTGTGTCGCCCTCCCCCAAGGTCACCGCCTGGATGGGCCCCGACACCGCAGCGGGCATCGAAGAGAAGATCATCACGAGCAATACGCTCCGGCCGGTCCATTTCCTGGAACGGGCTCTGACTGCGGCCCGAGCGGTGTGCCACATCGAGGTTCGTTCGGGAGCGAAAGGCTGGACCGGAACAGGCTTTCTCGTCTCACCGGATCTGGTGCTCACCAACGAGCATGTACTCCCGGCTGCTGATCTACTCAGAGGGACCCGCTTCCAGTTCAACTACGAGGACGATCCGGCGGGCCATCCCCGCCCGATCGATCCCGTCGAGGCCAGCGGCCGTCTATTTATCTCCGACAGGAGCCTCGACTTTGCCCTGGTCGAGTTGGCAGGCGTGCCTGGCGACCGCTGGGGCTGGCTCGACGTAGCCGGAGCGCCACCGCAGCCGGGAGGACGTGTGAACATCGTCCAGCACCCCGGAGGACAACCCAAACAGATCGCGATGCAAAGCAACTTCGTGGAATACGTCGATGAGAACGTGGTCCAGTATGTCACCGCCACTCTCCCGGGTTCCTCGGGTTCACCGGTACTCACCGACAATTGGCAAGTTTGCGCGGTCCACCACGCCGGCGGCAATCTCAAGGAACCCGCGTCCGGCAGACACTACTTCCGTAACGAGGGCTTCCGCATGAGCAGGATCCTTGAGCAGCTTCCCACGGACGTTCTCTCCCAAATCAGCTGATCGACGACGAAGGACATCACGATGCACGACCAGGAGCCAGGTAGCCTGCGCGGCAGGCTGATCCAGAGCCTTGCTTCCCTCCCCGGTATGAACCAACCAGGACAACGGGAGTTTCTCCTGGAAAACGCCGGTTACGGAAACCTCACCAGGACTCTGGACGTACACGGAGGCAGTGCGGTCGCCCTTTTCACCTCTCTCGTCAACAGGCTCGCGCCACAGGGCCCCGGAGCGCTGGCGGACCTCATCGCCGACCTGGCCCGAGTGGCCGTCGCCGGAGTGGACCGCAAGGACCAACTAAGCGTTCTCGCGGACGAGATCCGCCGCATGGATCCAGCCGATCTCCAGGAACTGACCGCAGCCGGTACCCCTTTCGCGAACCTGCGTACTCGTGCACGCGAGAACACCCTGAGGGAAATCGCCGAAGTCAGCTCGAAGTATCTCCGCGACCTGTACTTCCATCACGAGGACCTAGAGGACCGCGTGACGGATTTCCTCTCGGACGACAGCGTCTGTCTGCTGGTCGTCTCGAAACCGGGACGCGGAAAGACCAATCTGCTGTGCTCTCTGGCCGAACGGGCCATGGACGAGTCATTGGCTCTGTTGATGTCCGCCCGTGTTCCAATCTCGGACCCCCACAGCTTGCTGACCCTGATCGCTGGCCGACTCGGCTACGGCTCTGACTGGCCGAGCTGTTTCGCCGACCTCGCCCGCGTGAGTGCCCTAGGCCAGCGCCCGCTGCTGTTACTCGACGCCATCAACGAATCTCCCGCCAAGCCGGACGACATGAAGGCTGCTCTGCACGAGTTGCTGCGCCAAGCGGAGAACGCGGGCCTCAAGGTTGTGATCACCTGTCGTACCGACTTCTGGCAGTTCTACCGGGCATCGTTCTGGTCGAGCTACGTACGCCAGCGGACCCTCGTCCCCACCGGCATCAGGCCGTCGGTCACCCATGTCGAGGACGTCCCGCTGTTTCCCGCGGACGCCTTCCCGCGCATCGCTGCACAGTACTTGGCCGCGTTCGGCATCCGTGGTCACCTTCGCGGTGAGGCCGCCGAGCGTTGCCGCCATGCTCTCGTGCTGCGCATTCTCTGCGAGGCCTACCGCGGCCAGGACATGGGCATCATCGACGACTTCCGACTCTTCAGGCTGTTCAAACTGTTCTGGGAACGGAAGGTCGAGCAGGTCGCAGACACGACCGCGCTCAAAGGAAAAGGGCCGGTGGCCGAACTCGTGCTGGAGGTCGCCCGCCTCATGCGAACGACTCGCAGTACTTCGGTTTCCCGCATCGCCGTCGCCGACCGATTGCGCTGCACCTCGGCTGAACTGGACAGCAGTGACTCTCTGTACAGTCGCGTACTCGACGAGGAAATCATCCTCGAGGAGAGCATCGACGAAGAATTGGGAGTACGCAACGTCGTCTTCATCTACGACCGGTTCGCGGAATACGTGCTCGCGCTCAGTCTCTACCTCGACGGGGGCTGGACGTCGAAGAATCCAGCCGCCGTCGTCTCTGACGCCAAGGCCTTAATGGATGAAGAGAGTGGATTCCCCTCGCTGCGCGGCGCCTTGGAGTTCCTCGTCCTCCGCCTGGAGGACATCAGAACCCCGGACCTGGTGCACATTGACGTGGTACGCACCATGCTCAACCACAACTGGAAGTGGCGGGGTATCGCGACACTGCTGGCCTTTCAGTTCGACCGCCGGAACGAGGCGCCGTTCTGGGACTTTCTCCACGAACTGGCCACGCACGAGGTCGACTTCGTGCGCCGCATCGTCGCCGAGCAGTCCCCACGGGTGACGGCGGACGGCGATCCGCGCGCCCTGCGGCTCCTCAACGATCTGCTATGGGACCCCAATAGAGGAGTGCGTGATGCAAGCCGACAGGCCCTGCTCCGCCTCTCCCCGGCGGCGGTGCCGCTGGAGGTAGACCTGCTTTTGGCGACAGCCCGGCAGGACGCCGCACTGCTCGCCGCGCGGCTGCTGGTCGAGGCTCCCGGTGACGACTTCGCGGAACTTCAGCGACGCGCGCAGTGGCTGGCGACGCACGGGAACAGCGGCCTGCTCACACAGGCCCTGGAGAAGGTACTCGCGACCAATCGCGACCTCGCCTATACAGAACTGCCCTGGCTGGCCGCTTGCAAAGCGGCCTTCAGTTCTGCGACAGGGCCGCATGCCGAGCGGTACCACGCGGCCGTGGTTGCCTGCCACGAGGAGCGCCTGGCGGAACTGGAAGACGACCGGCAGTTTGTCATCCGGCTCTACGAAGCCATCAACGAGGTGCTGCGCACGGCTGCGAACTCGGGGAAGGAGATCAACCCCCAGCAATATCTCGTCACGAGTCTCCACGAAAGCACCCAGGAAGAGCGCGACACGTGGCAACCTGCGCACTTCGGTTACGACCCCACGTACCGACGGGTTCCCAGCCCGGCGGTGACCGTCTGGCAGCGTCTGTTGCAGACACCTGATCTCCGGCCCCAGCTCATCCGGGCGCAGGTAGAACTCACGGGCTGGATCGAGCCACAGCGGATCGCCGACCTGTGGCATGCGACCTACCGAGTGGCCATGGCGCTCCAGGCGGTACGCGATCCGCGGCAGACCAGGGACAGCTGGCTCTCCTTCTGCCGGAACGTCGCCGCGCAAACCGGACTGGAGATGACGAATAGTACGGCCGCCGCGCTGGCCCACCCGGAGCAGCTCGCGCTGTGGGTGTGGCACAGCGAGTTGAAGCGCCGAGAGCGCAGTGGTGGAATCGGTGCGCTCGTCTCGCGGCTAGAGGCACTGCCGCCCGGCGAACTCATCAAGGAATTCGAGGCGTACCAGCATCATGTGCAACTGGCCCCGCGACCACTGGCCGATCTCCTGGAGGCCCTGTGCCTGGTGCTGCGCGGCAGGTCGACGCAACCCTCGCATATTCTCGCACCCCTGGTGATTTGGCACGAGTCGCACGACAGCAGGATCTTCGACGAGGCACTCGACGAGCTGCATTGGCTTGATCCCGACTCGTTCTGGTTTGTCGTCCAGTCTCTCCTCAACCACCCCGACCAGCGTCTCGTCAACATGGCGACGCGTGCCGGCGAGCGGGCGGAGGTGGTCGACGAGAGCCGGTCACGCAGCAAGCGGGAGATCCTCGACGGCTTGGCAGAGATCGTCAACGAGATCGCGGGCATTCCGATCGAGGACGTCTACATCGGAGCATCCTTTGCGGACGATCTGGACATCGACTCCCTGTCCATGGTCGAGCTCGTCGTCGCGTCCGAAGAGCGCTTCGAGGTACGGATCCCGGACAATGAGGTCAGGCACCTGCGCACCGTACGCGACGCCGTGGATTACATCGCCCGGCACAGCGATGCCGCCAGGACCTGAGATCCACCTGGCGCATCCAGCAATCTCGCCCCCGCGACTCACGACTTTGTGAATACTTTCACCCGCCCCCTTGGCCAGGCGGCGATGTTCGTGCTGAGATGCCGCCACCACTCAAAGCTCAAGGGCGTGCTCGGGGAGGGCAACGTGGCGCATACCGCCATGTCTGGTGACGGAACGACAGCCGGTGACGATCCACTCCAGACCGCGGTATGGCGGCTGCGCTCACGCGCCTGCTGGGTCGACGCCGCCGCCCTGATCGAACCCGACGGCCCACAGGCGTCCCTGCAGCGGACCGCGCTCCTCGTCGAGCGCTGTCTCTACACCGAGCAGGGCTGGGAGGACGCCGAGGACGCCCTGCGCACGGCGGAGGCGCAGGCCCGCACCGACGACGAGCGCGGCGCGGCGGCCTGCGAGCGCGGTCAACTGGCGTACGCGGCCACGCTGCTCGGGATCCGGGACCGCTCCGACGAGGCGCGGGCCGCGCTCGGCCGGGCGGCGGCCCTGATCGCCCCCGGCGCGCCCGGCCGGGCGCTGCTCGACTTCCGGCGGGGTCTCATCGCCGAGAACCTCGCCCGCTCGCCGCAGGCCGCACGGGCCGCCTATCGCCGGGCCCATGCGGGTGCCACCGCCCATGACGACCTGCTCCTGCAGTCCTTCACCTGGCGGCATCTCGCCGGACTCGCGCTGCGGGAGGGGGAGTTGGCCGAGGCGCGGCACGGCTTCGCCGAATCCCTGCGCATCCGGGAGGAGTTGGGTTACCTCGTGGGTACGGCGCCGGCGCTCGTGTCCCTCGCCGAGACCGAGACGGAGCCGGAGGCGTCGCGGCTGCGGGAGGAGGCGGGGCGGTTGTTCCGGCTTCTGGGGGGTGTACCGACGTGGTTGGCGCGGCAGTTGGCACCACCGCCGGCGGCGACGGCGTGACGATGGGGTGCGGTGAGGTGACCGGCGAGGGGCGCGTGCGGGTGCGTTGCCGGGTGCGGGTGAGTGGGGGCTGGTCGCGCAGTTCCCCGCGCCCCTGAGAAGCAGGGGCTGCGCCCCATGCTTTTCACGACCCCCACCGGGCCGCGGTCGCCGACGCCCCTCAGCCACCCACCCCGAAATGCTTCTCCACCAGACAGCACGCCGCTTCCAGGTCCTGTGCCACCAGCGCGTCCAGCAACGCGATGTGCTCCGCCGCGTCCGCCATCAGTTCCACTCGGCCACCGCCCCCGGCGACCCCCACGTGACCGCCGCCCAACGGCAGCTGTGTACGCCGGTGGAGGTCGTCCGTGATCTGCAGCAGCTGCTCGTTGCCGGACAGCCCGAGGACCCCCCGGTGGAAGGCCCGGTCCGCCTCGCCGTACGTCGCGCGGCAGCCGGAGGACGCCGCCCGGGCCGTCTCGTCGGCGAGGGGCCGCAGTTCACCCCAGCGGTCCGCCGGCACGGTGCGCGCGAGCCGCATGATCACCGGCACCTGGAGCAGCGCGCGCACCTCCGCCAGTTCGGCCAGCTCCCGGGCGCCCCGCCGTACGACACGGAAGCCCCGGTTGGGCACGACCTCGACCGCGCCCTCGATGGCCAGTTGCTGCATCGCCTCGCGCACGGGGGTCGCGGAGACCCCGAACCGCTCGCCTAGCGCGGGCGCGGAGTACACCTCACCCGGCGTCAGCTCCCCGCCGGCGAGCGCGGCCCGCAGCGCGTCGAGGATCTGCCCCCGCACGGAGGACCGCTGGAGGACCGGACGCCCCGGACCGCGCGGCAGCGGGATCGGGACCTCGCTGTGCGTGTGCTCGCCCCGGGCGGCGTCGGCGCCGGGCCCGCTGTCGCCGCGCACCGGGGCCGCCGCGCCGTCGGCCGCGATGCCCCGCTCCCGGTCGATGTCCGCGACTCCGGGCTGCGCGGGTACGCGATAGGCCGACGCCGGGCGAGCGGCGGCGGGGTCCGGCGCGCTCACGGCCGTGGCCTCGCGCGGTCGCGCTCCGGCCTGCTCCACGGGTCCTCCTCCGAGCCGAGTCGAGTGTCGAGTGGGCCGAGCGGTGCGGCCGACGGGGTACATGGGGGCGGTTAGGTCACTACTCGGGTTGTTACCGGTCGTAAAGCACCATAGGCGCACATGCCCTCAGTTCAAACCTCCACCACCTCGGGTAAGGTAAGCCTTACTTGGCAGCGATGGTGAAACGGCGGTCCCCGTATGCCCCAGTCAGCACCGGCACCGGCACCCACTTCACGCAGGTCGCCCGTGACGGCGGCGTACGCACGCCTCACCGAGGTCCTGCCCATGATCAGCGTGACAGAACTCTCCCCGACCGATCGATTGCCCGAAGGTGAGGGGTGGGTCTCCGCCGCCGGACTCGCGGCGGCGGGAGCCGAGCTGGACGCGTTCCTGGCGTGGGACGAGGCCCAGATACTCCGGGATCACGGCCGAAAGGGCCGCCCGGACGTGGTGGCGACCTTCGGACTGCACCGTTACTCCTGGTACGCCTGTCTGCTCTTCACGGTCCCCTGGTTCCTCCAGCGCCGGGTGCCGCGCTTCCCCGCCGAGCACGTGGCGTTCCAGCGCGAGCAGAGCCGACTGGTGGTGCGCGGTGAAACGTTCAGCTGCCTGCCGGACGATCCGGCGGCCGGTGACCCCGGCGCCCGCGTGGTCCCGGACGAGGAGGCACTGCGGGCCGAGGTGCGCGCCGCGTTCGCCGCGCACATAGAACCGGTTCTCGGCGGCTTCGGTCCGCGGATGCGGCGGCGCGGGCGCGCGCTGTGGGGCATGGCGACCGACGAGGTCGTCGAGGGCATCTGGTACGTGGCCGAACTCCTCGGCCCCGACGAGCAGGAGCGCTGCCGCCGCGAGCTGGAACTGCTGCTCCCGGGCGCGACCCGGCCGTACGTGGGCGCCGCGGGCTTCCGTGAACTGACCGGCCCGGGCGGCGAGTCGCTGCCCACCCGGGACCGGGCGAGCTGCTGCATGTTCTACACGCTGGCCCCGGAGGACACCTGCGCCACCTGCCCGCGCACCTGCGAGCCGGAGCGGATCTCCAAGCTGACGGCCGCCGCCACCGGTTGACGGCCCCTCACCACCGCCGGGCGGCGACCCGTCGGACGACCCCCCGGCGATCGCCCGCGGCAAGTGCCGTAAGATCCACTGCGGGTGGGAGCCTCGTTGGGTTACAGCTGGTTCACAAATTCCTCACTTTTCGCAGGAACTTTCCGTGGAACCACTCGAACGGGTAATCTCACTCGCACTCAACTCCCGTCCCTCGCGCGGTAGTTCGAGCAGAATGCCGCCTGGCGTCACTCATTGCACTTCTTTGGCGGTCTCTTGCCCCGAAACCCCCTGAGGGCCGCGAGGATTGGGCCACTATGGCGGGCGTTACGCCCTATCCCAATGCAAGGGACCCCTGATGAGATTGACCGACATATCGCTGAACTGGCTGCTTCCGGGCGCCGTACTGCTCCTGGGCATGCTGGCGGCGGTTGCGGTGCTCGCGCGCGGCAAGCGCGCCGGGGAGCACGCGAAGACAGAGGATTCATGGGAACGCAGTGAGGAGCGCCGCAGGCGCAAGGAGGCCCTCTACGGCACCTTCTCCTACATCCTCCTCTTCTGCTGTGCCGCGGTCGCCGCCGCACTTTCCTTCCGCGGCCTGGTCGGCTTCGGTGAGCAGAACCTGGGCCTCACCGACGGGTGGCAGTACCTGGTTCCGTTCGGCCTGGACGGTGCCGCCATGTTCTGCTCGGTCCTCGCCGTACGCGAGGCCAGCCACGGTGACGCCGCCCTCGGTTCCCGCATACTCGTGTGGACGTTCGCCGGTGCGGCCGCCTGGTTCAACTGGGTGCACGCGCCCAGGGGCCTCGGCCACGACGGCGCCCCGCAGTTCTTCGCCGGCATGTCCCTGTCCGCCGCGGTGCTCTTCGACCGCGCGCTGAAGCAGACCCGCCGTGCCGCGCTGCGCGAACAGGGCCTCGTGCCTCGTCCGCTGCCGCAGATCCGTGTGGTCCGCTGGCTTCGGGCCCCGCGTGAGACGTACAGGGCCTGGTCGCTGATGCTCCTGGAGGGCGTGCGCAGCCTGGACGAGGCCGTGGACGAGGTCCGCGAGGACAAGCGGATGAAGGAGGAGAACCGGTCGCGCAAGCGCGAGCAGGAGCGTCTGGAGCGTGCCCACCTCAAGGCGATCAGCCGGGGCCACCGGGGACTGCCCGGTCGTGGCGGCGGCGGTGGCGGTGGTGGCGGACGCCAGGTCGACACCACCGTGGAGCGTGTCCCGGCGGCCCAGGTGGCCTCGGACTCCGCCATATCCACGCCGGAGCAGCTGCCCGTGCGTACACGTCCCTCCCTGCAGCCCGTTCGCCACAGCGCTGACAAGTCGATCACGGTCGACCTCACCGCGGAGGACGACACCATGGCCCTGCCGCGGCTCGACTCCCTGGAGCGCAAGCTCAAGGACCTGGAGCAGCAGTTCGGCTGAGCCGACTGAGCGGTACGAGCGACACATCGGACAGGGGCGCGGCAGCGAGCCGCGCCCCTGTCCGTTGTCGTCGTCCGTTGCCTGTTGCCCGTCGTCCGTCGTCCACCATGCGATGTGCGAATGTGCGACGAGCGACGTCCGTGCGGTGGCGCCCGTCAGCCCTGGGTCAGCCCGCCGTCGAGGTCGAACCACACCGCCTTGCCCACCCCGTGCGCCCGTACGCCCCAGGCGTCGGCGAGGGACTGGACGAGAAGGAGGCCGCGGCCGTTCGTGCTGTCGTCGGCGGGCGGCACCCTCGGCCTGGGCCTGCGTCCCACGAAGTCCCGCACCTCCACGTGCAGTCCGTCGGACGAGACGGTCGCGGTCAGCACCGCGTCATGGTCGGTGTGGATGATCGCGTTGGTGACCAGCTCGCTCGTCAGCAGCTCCGCTATCTCCGATTTTCCCGGACGCCCCCATTGCCGCAGCAGTTCCCGCAGTGCCCTGCGGGCCTCGGGCACCGCCCTCAGGTCGGCCCGCCCGAGTCTGTGCCTCAGCTGTTCGGCGCCGGCCTTGTCCGCCGCGTCGCCGACCGTCTCCTCCACCTCTGCCGAGAAGGCCCCTGCCGCCGTGGGACCGCCCCCTCGCGCCTGCCTTTTCATGACCCCCGCCCACACGCCGATGACTAGTCCCCTCCTGCTCGAACACGTACACGGGGATCCATGCCCCGTCCGGATCGCGGCACTCATGTCGAATCGTCAACGACCGTCCGTACGCTTTCAAACGCACAGAGTCAAGCCAGCTGCCGGTACCGTGTGACAGCGCTTCCCGTCTCGTGAAAGCACCGCACAGCCCTACGAACCCGGCACCCCGGCCTTCTCCGGGCAACCCGGAGCGAACCCGCCCATGGGCCCCAACTGCCCATGCGGGACTGCCGATCCAGCCGTATGCCAGCGGGACACGACTGGCGTGGGAGCGGCGTATACCCCGGCCGGGCCGGACCACGCCCCCCGATGATGTTGATTGGCCGGAATGGAGCGCTGGTACAGGCCAACTCACGGCCCGGTGCGGCTGATTGACGCCCCTCCCCGCCCGCCGGTGGACTCCGTCAGGCCTCCCACACGGCGGCGGCCGTACGGTCGTCCGTGTACCCCTTGACCCTGACCTGGGCGTCGGCGAGGAAGGCGGCGAGACCGGGCGGCTCGGCGGCTGTCCAGCGGGCCGCCAGATGCTCGGCGAGCGGCGGCTCCCCGCGCAACGGTTCGGCCAGACCGCCGGTGCACAGCAGCAGGACGTCGTCCTCGCGGGCCACGGAGGCGCGGAAGCGGAAGGGTTCGCGGGGCGGGGCGGGAGCGGGTTCGTACGGGCTCGGGGGTGTCGTGATGCCGAGGTCCATGGTGAGGCGGTCGCCTTCGGGGGTCTCGTGCGGCAGCGAGCCGAAGCCGACCACCGGGGCCCCGGGTGTGTCGGCGACCCGGGGCTCTATGTCCTGCCACTCGCCGCCCCGCAGCCGGAACAGGCCACCCGCGCCGACCCCGAAGAACACGCGTGTACGGCACCCCGGGTCGGCCGGAAGCAGCAGACAGCGCAGGCTCGCCGTGTACTCGTCCGGGTCGAGCCCCTGTTCCACGGCGCTGGCGCGGAGCTTGCCGAGGCTGCGGTCGGTGAGGCGGTGCAGCCCCGACTTCAGATCGCCTCGCCGGGCGGCCCTGATGTCCTCCACCAGCCGCACATGGCTCAGCCCGACGGCCCGGCCGATCCAGCGGCACGCCTCGGCCGCCGCGCGGTGGGCTCCCGGGGTGGCCCGGGCACCGGTGGCCATGGCCACCAGGACGAGCGCCTGTTCGCCGAGGCCGAAGCGGGCGGTGAGGAGCGCGTCGCGGCGCGGCTCGCCCCGGTAGCGCGCGGAGTCCCCGCGCAGCGACGCGGCGCGCAGCGTGCACGCCCCGTAGCGCGCGCCGTCCAGCACCGTGTCCGCCACCACGTCCCCCAGGTCCTCCGGGTCCGCGGGCGGCAAGGCGGTCGGCTCCGCGTCGTAGGTGGGCGGGCCGGACCCCACGTACTCGACCCGCACCCGCCCGCTCTCCCCGACGAGCGACACCTCGTCCGCCTGGAGGGTGGGCAGGTCGAGCTGGGTGGAGGGCCGGGCGTCGGCCGGTTCCGGAGCCGGGGAGGGCTTCTCGCCGGGGCCGGAGGGTGGCTGCGCGGGGATGGGCGGCTGCGGCTGCTGAGGGCTCCGGGCGGGCGGCCGGCGCCATGGCATGGCCGCGCGGAAGCCCGGCGGTGTCGGCCCGGGTGGAAAGGTCAGGGGGCCCGAGGGCTGGGCCGAGGGCGGCTCCCAGGGCGCGGGCCGGGGAGTGAGCCCCCCGAGCCGGGGGTCCCGCACGGGCGCGGAGGCCGGCGGGTCGAGGGGTTGACGCGGGACGGAGGGGAAGGACGCCCGCGGAAGGGGTTCGGCGGACGAAGCGGAACCGGACGACCCACGCGGACCGGCATCCACCGGCGACGCGGCGGCAGGGCTCGACGAGGGGCGCGGAGGGACTGCGGGCGGGGCAGGTGCCGGGACGGGAGGGGCGGCCGGCCGGGTGGCCGGGGCGTCCCGGCCGTTCAGGTCGCGCCCTTCTTGGCCGTCCCGTCCGGCCGGGGCATCCTGTCCGCCTTGATCGGCACGCCCACCCAGGCCACCGCGCCCACTTGGGCCACCGCGCCCGCTCAGGTCGTCCCGGCCGCCTACGCCGTCACGCCCGCCCGGGGCATCGCGTCGGCCTTGGCCTTCGCGCCCGTCGAGGCCGCCCGGCGATTCCTGGCGCGGCACCCGGTCCGAGGGAGCACCCGGTGAGCCTTGAGGCGGCACCCGGTCCGAGAGGGCGCCCGGGGGGCGGTTCGAGCCGTACGGGGCCGTGCGCGGGACGCTCGGCGAGGCCGTCCCGGCGTCCGAGGCGCCCTCCCTGCCCGGCCGGCCTTCGGAAGCGTCCGCCCCGCTCGTCCCGCTGTCAGAACCACCCACTCCGGACGGCCGGCCTTCGGAACCGCCCGATCCACCCGATCCGCCCGGCCCGCTCCCCGAGCCGGCCGTCCGGCTCGGCCCTCCTCCCGGCTCCCCTCTGGCAGCCGACGTGCCCGGCACGGCCGCCCAGGCTCCCGACGTCCCCGGGACCGCTCCCCAGGCACCCCGCGCATCCGGCGGCGTACCCGGGCCGCTCGGCGTACCCGCGGAGCTCGTCGGCGTCGACGCAGCCGGTCCACCCGGGGAACCCGGCATCCCGTCCCCGACCGTGTTCGCCGCGGAGGCGTAGCGGTCGTCGAGGGAATCGGCCGCCACCGAGGGGCCCGTGTCCCCGCTCGTGTCGTCGTACAACTGCCGCCACCAGTCGTCCTCGTGACCGGTCGGCCTCTCCCCCTGCTGGCTCATGCCCCTAATTGTCCACCTCGGGGGCCGTATGAAAACGGGGCATCCGGAAAATCGGCCCCCGCAGCCGACGGCCCGTCGGCGTGTCGGACTACATGCCGAACTCCGGTGCGAGACAAGGGAGTCGGGAGGAGGACGGGAGGTGGGGGAGATGGGAGAGATGGCGGAAATGTGAGGGATGCGAGAACTGGAGGGGAGAGTGGCGTCCAGGAGCGCGCCGGGGTGACCGGGGCGCGGTGCGGGCGCGTCGGTCGGTCGGTCGGTCGGTCGGTCGGCCCGAGTGTGCGGCACGTTCCTGGGGTGCTGCTGTGCGACCCCGACTGCCGAAGGGACGCGCGGTGCGGTGATGATGGGCCGACGCGGAAGTGCGCCGAAGGGGCGCGGCGAGTGAGGGGCGGCGTCGCCGGATGCTGGGAGCGATCGGTCTCGACGAGACCCACGAGTCGGCGTACCGGGCCCTGGTGTCCGTGGGCGCCGCCGACGTACCGGACCTGGCGCGCCGGCTCACGCTCGGGGAGCAGGACACCGAGCGCGCGCTGCGCCGACTGGAGCGGCACGGTCTCGCCGCCCAGTCCTCCGCGCGCCCCGGCCGCTGGGTCGCCGCGCCCCCCGGTGTGGCCCTGGGCGCCCTGCTCACCCAGCGGCGGCACGAGCTGGAGAAGGCCGAACTGACGGCTGCGTTGCTCGCCGAGGAGTACCGGGCGAGCGCGGCTGAGCCCGCGGCGCACGACCTGGTCGAGGTGGTGATCGGCTCGGCCGCGATAGCGCAGCGCTTCCTGCAGCTCCAGCTCGGGGCCACGGAGGAGGTCTGCGCGATGGTCACCGGCGCTCCCATCGCGGTCTCGGGGCCGGAGAACAACCCCGCCGAGGAGCAGGCGACCGGTCGCGGCGTCGGTTACCGCGTGGTGGTGGAACGGGCCGTCCTGGACGAGGACGCCGGCCTCACCGAGCTGTCGGCCGCGCTGGGCCGGGAGGAGCGGGTGCGGGTCATGGACGAGGTGCCCACGAAACTCGTCATCGCCGACCGCACGCTCGCCATGGTCCCGCTCACCACCCACACCGCCGAGCCCGCCGCGCTCGTCGTCCACGCGAGCGGTCTGCTGGAGCTGCTGTCGGGTCTGTTCGAGTCGGTCTGGCGGCAGGCGCTCCCCCTGCGCCTGGGCTCCGGCCGGGTCACCGAGGACATCCCGGACGCCCCCGACGACACCGATCTGGAGATCCTCTCCCTGCTGCTGGCCGGCATGACCGACGCGAGCGTCGCCAAACAGCTGGAGCTGGGCCTGCGGACCGTACAGCGCCGGGTGAGACGCCTGATGGAGCTCGCCGGGGTGACGACCCGGCTGCAGCTGGGCTGGCACGCGTACGAGCGAGCCTGGGTGACCCGGGACTGACAGCACTGACCTGCGCTTTCTCCCACGGTCCGGCACTCTGGGCAGATGGGAGCGTGGGAACTCCTGCTGGTCGGGGTCGTACTGCTGCTCGGCCTGTGTGGAGTGCTGGTGCCCGGGATTCCGGGGTCCTGGCTCGTCTGGGCCGGGGTCATGTGGTGGGCGCTGGAGGACCCGCGGCCCATCGCGTGGTGGGTGCTGGTGGGCGCGACCGCCGTGCTGCTCCTGTCCCGGGCGGTCCGCTGGGGCCTGCCGCCCCGGCGCCTGGCGGAGAGCGGCGCGACCCCCCGGATGGGCGTGTACGCGGGGGCCGGGGCCTTCCTGGGTTTCGTCCTGGTCCCCGTGCTCGGCGCGATCCCCGGCTTCGTCGGCGGCATCTACCTCTCCGAACGGCTCCGCCTCGGCCACCCCGGCGCGGCGAGGGCCGCGACCCGTACGGCGATGCGCTCGGGCGGTTCGAGCGTCCTGGCGGAGCTCTTCGCCTGCCTGCTGGTCGCGGGGGCGTGGGTGGGCACGGTGTTCGGCGGCTGAACCGGCTGGGGCAGCCGAGACGGGCTCGGGCCGCCGCGGCCAGGACCTGGCGTCACATCCCCGTCCGGCCCGCGACTTCCGGCACGCCCTCCAGACCGAGGAGGAGGCGCTTGCGGCCGAGGCCGCCGGCGTAGCCGGTGAGGGTGCCGTCCGCGCCGACCACCCGGTGGCAGGGGCGGACGATGAGCAGGGGGTTCGCGCCGATCGCGCCGCCCACGGCCCGCACGGCGGCGCGGGGTGCGCCGATCCGGGCGGCGACGGCCCCGTACGTGATGGTCGCGCCGTAGGGGACGTCGTCGAGCGCGGCCCAGACGCGCCGCCGGAATTCCGTGCCCTCCCCGCGCAGCTCCAGCCGGAATTCCCTGAGTTCACCGGCGAAGTAGGCGGCAAGCTGTTCCTCGGCCGCCCGGAAGGGGGCCGGGTCGCGCAGCCAGCCCGGCTGCGGGACCCTGCCGCCCTTCTGCTCCGGTACGGAGAGGGAGGTGAGGGCGCCGGACTCGTCGGCGGTGAGGAGGAGTGGCCCGACGGGACTGTCGACGACGGTGCAGTAGGTCCGCTGCTCGGTGCTCACGACTGAACTCCCTGTTTCTGTGTCCGAAGATGTCTGAGGGCGTACGACCGCCAGGGCCGCCAGCTGTCCGGCACGGTCTCGGCCGGGGGTGCCACGTCGGGGTCGCCGAGCGCGCGGGTGCGGATCGCGGCGACGGTACGGGCGTCCAGGCCCGGCAGCCCGAGCAGGGCCGTCGCGGCGGCGTCCCGGTCGGCGCCGACGTCGAGGCGGCAGGTGCCGTCGTTGAGGGCGGTGGCGAGGGCGCCGAGCGGGCCGCCCGCGTCGGCCAGTGCCGCGGGTTCGGGGAACAGGTGCGTCAGCGTTCCCTGCGGTGCGTCCAGCCGCTTGCCGTACACCTGTACGAGCAGCGCCGCCTCGGCGCGACCTACGAGCGCGCGTACGGCGTACTCCTCCGGGTCGGCCGTGCCCGGCGAGCGCAGCCCCGGTCTGGCGGCGACGAGCGGGGCGAGCCGGGGGTCCTCGCCGAGGCGCTCGTCCACGGCGTACGGGTCGGCGTCCAGGTCGAACAGCCGCCGCAGCCGCTGCACGGCGGTGGTGAGGTCCCGGGGGTCGGTGAGATGAAGCCGGGCGTCGAGCCAGCCGCCGGAACGGCCTTGGGGGCGGACGCCCGGTCGCTCGTCGACCTCGGCGATCCCGGTGCCGTACGGGAGACGGAGGGTGCGCCGGTATGTGCGGTGGCCCGCTTCGCCGGTCGCCTCCTCGACGCCGGTGACGGCCTCGGCGGCCAGGACGTCGAAGAGGTCGGTGGACTGGTACGGGCCCCGGTAGGCGAGCCGGAGCGGGATGCCGGCCGTCCGCGGGCCGGTGGGCCGCCGGGGTGCGCCGGCGCGCAGGGCGCTGGGTGTCATGGCGTAGACCGCCCTGATCGTGTCGTTGAACTGGCGCACGCTGGCGAAGCCGGACGCGAAGGCGATCTCGGTGACCGGGAGGGTGGTGGTCCGCAGCAGGACGCGGGCGGTGTGCGCCCGCTGGGCGCGGGCCAGGGCGACGGGCCCGGCGCCGACCTCGGCGGTGAGCTGCCGCTGGACCTGCCGTGCGCTGTAGCCCAGCCGCACGGCCAGTCCGGCGACGCCCTCCCGGTCCACGACGCCGTCGCCGATGAGCCGCATGGCCCGGCCCACGGAGTCGGCGCGCACGTTCCACTCGGCCGAGCCGGGCACGGCGTCCGGCCGGCAGCGTCGGCAGGCCCGGAATCCGGCGGCCTGGGCGGCGGCCGCGGTCGCGTAGAAGCGGACGTTCTCCCGTTTCGGCGTCACCGCCGGGCAGCTCGGCCGGCAGTAGATCCCGGTCGTCCCGACGGCGAAGAAGAACTCCCCGTCGAACCGGCCGTCCCTGCTCCGCACGGCCTCGTACCTGGTGTCTTCGTCCTTCATGCCATCAAGTGTCGGCGACGCGGAGGAGCCGGGCTGGCGGCTTTCGGACACGACGCTGCCCCGCGCCCAAAGGGGCGCGGGGAACTGCGCGATCAGCCCCCACTCACCCGCGGCCAAAGATCAGCGATGGCCACCCCTCTTCGCCTCCATCGCCGCGCGCCCCTGCGCACCCCGCCGCTTCCACTCCTTGCGGATCTCCGCCCGCAGCCGGGCGTCGCTCTTGGCGACGATGCGCTGGTTCTCGCGGAGCAGCTTGCGGTAGCTGTCGAGCCGCCGCTCGGGCAGTTCACCGGACTCGACGGCGCCGAGGACCGCGCAGCCGGGCTCGGCGAGGTGCGCGCAGTCGTGGAAGCGGCAGTCCGCGGCCAGTTCCTCGATCTCGGCGAAGACCTGCCCGACCCCGGTCTCGGCGTCCCAGAGGCCGACACCGCGCAGCCCGGGGGTGTCGATGAGGACTCCGCCGCCGGGCAGGGCGAGCAGGTTGCGGGTGGTCGTGGTGTGCCGGCCCTTGCCGTCCACGTCGCGGGTGGCCTGGACGTCCATGACGTCGTCGCCGAGCAGCGCGTTGGCGAGGGTGGACTTGCCGGCGCCGGACTGTCCGAGGAGGACGGAGGTGCCGCCGGAGATCACCGCCGCGAGGACGTCGAGGCCCTCGCCGTGGGTGGAGCTGACCGTCAGCACGGGGACGCCGGGCGCGATGGTCTCCACGTCCTGCACGAGGTGCCCCAGCGTGACGGCGTCCGGGACGAGGTCGGCCTTGGTGAGCACGACCACGGGCTGGGCCCCGGACTCCCAGGCCAGCGCGAGGAACCGTTCGACACGGCCGAGGTCGAGTTCCACGGCGAGCGACACGGCGACGACCGCGTGGTCGACGTTGGCGGCGAGGATCTGTCCCTCGGCGCGCTTGGAGGAGGTGGAGCGGACGAAGGCGCTGCGGCGCGGCAGGTACGTGCGGACGTACCGGGGGTCGCCCGCGGGTTCCACGGCGACCCAGTCGCCCGTGCAGACGACCCGCATGGGGTCGTGAGGGGTGACGAACGCGGTGTCGGCCCGCAGCGGACCGTCCGCGGTGACGACGTCGCACTGCCCGCGGTCGACACGCACGACCCGTCCGGCGATCAGACCCTCGGCGTCGTACGGGGCGAAGGCGTCCGCCCAGGAGGTGTCCCAGCCGTACGGGACGAGGGGGTGGGAGGAGGACGACAGGGACGAGCCCGGGAAAGAGGAGAGAGACAAGGGGGACCCTTCACAGGGGTGGCCCGGCGGCGTCCGCGGACGCGAGAGAGGAGAGAAGTCAGCCGGTGGCCACGGAGGTGGACTGGATGGATTCCTGGATGCGGGCAGCGCCCTTCGCAATGACAGCCATCGGTCGACACCTCCTGTCTCACTGGTCGTGGCGACGGCGGCCGGAACGGCCGCCGTGCTCGGTGATCTCACCCTAGCGGGGGCCCGTGGGCCCCCGTCAATCGAATTTCCGCGCCGCGTTCCGTGCGTCGCGTTCCGCGCTCACTTCGCCCGGTCGCACTTCTTCCCGTTGAGCGTGAAGTCCACGGGAGCGGGGTTGTCGTAGCCCTCCCAGATGCCGAGGAAGCCGAAGCCGAAGGTGCCGCCGGCGGTGACGGTCTTGTTGTAGTCGGCGGAGGTGGCGGTGACCTTGGTGCCCTCCTGGTCGAAGGTGCCGTCCCACATCTGGGTGACGCGCTGGTCGGCCGCGTAGGTCCAGGCGATGTGCCAGCCGTCGAGGGCCTTGGTGGAGGTGACGGTGACGGTGCCCTGGAAGCCGCCGGGCCATTCGTTGACGACCTGGTAGCGGACGTGGCAGGTGGCGTCGGAGGGCTTGCCGGGGTCCACGGGCTGGTGGGTGACCCGGGCGGGCGACGAGGCGTCGCCCTGGGGTTCCTCGTTGCTGTTGCCGCCGCCCTTGTTCTCGCCCTTCCCGTCGTCCGTGCCGCCGGAACCGGGCTCCTCGGGCCGCGACGTGCTCTGCAGCTCCGACGACCGGCCGTCGGACGGGGCCCCGGTCACCGGGAACCTCGGGTCCTGCTGCACCACCGACGAGTCCCTGGCCGACGAGCCCTCCGCGAGGGTCTCGTCGTCGCCGAACGGCATGAGGGAGACCGCGAGCGCCAGCACGGAGACGAGGCCGGCTCCGACGAGCAGCCCGTTGCGGCTGAACCGGGGCTTCGCCTCCCTGCCCGGCGAGAATCCCCGGTCGGTGCCGGTGGAGTCCGCGCGCCCGGGGAGCAGTCCGGCCTCGGCCGCGCGGCGGCGGCGCTCCAGGTAGGCCAGTCCGCTCCAGCCGATCACACCGCCGGCGAGGGCGGCGGGCAGTCCCCCGCCGTGCAGGCCGAGGCAGGCCGCGGCCTCGGCGCACTGCACGCAGGTGGCGAGGTGGCGGGAGAGGTCCTCGGGAGTGTCGGTGCCGGGCGAGCGGGTGACCGCGTCCAGCAGCCGGGCGTAGGTGCGGCAGTCGGCGTGCAGCGGCGCGTCGAGCTGGCCGCGGTGGCAGCGGTCCCGGAACAGTGCGCGTACCTGGTGGAGTTCGGTTTCGGCGACCGCCGGGTCGAGGCCGAGCCGGCGGGCCACCGAGCCCAGCGGCAGCGACTCGACCTCGGCCAGCCACAGCAGGGCCGCGTCGGGTTCCTGCATGTCCCGCAGGGCACGCAGCGCGAGGGGGCGGTACAGCGGCGGGCCGGTGTACCGGGCGGCCTTGTCCGAGTTGAGCCAGAGACGCAGCTCGGGGTCGAGCCGGTGACCCTGGCCGCCCGCCTCCCAGGCGGCGGCGCTGGTCCTGACCCAGGTCAGGAGGAACGGTATTCGAGGCAGGCGCAGGGCGCGCCGTCCGGCACCGCGGTCGGCTCCCGCCTCGTACTCCAGGGCGTGTGCCTCGTGCATGCCGTTCGTGAAGGCCTCGGTGGCCAGTTGGGTCGCCGCGGCCGACCCGGACGTGCACAGGTCGGCGTACGACAGGACCGCGTCCCAGCACTCCGAGAACAGCGCGGCCTCGGCGGCGTCCTGGGGCTTCGGCAGGTCGGGCATGGGTCTCCTGCATCCAACAGAGCGAGGGGGGAAGTGGGCAAAAGTAGTCAACTGCCCTTTAAATCCAAGGCAGTTGGGGGGACCACCTTGCGATGGCCCAGAGCTTTTCACGCTTCCCACACAACTGACAAGCTACGTCTTCAAAACGTGGTTACCAGTGGTCACACTGTTGAGTTGTACGTACGCCGTCCCCGATCGACTCAACCGCCTCAGGAATTACCAGGAGTTACTCGGCGGAAACCTCCTCGACGGCCGGGAGGCTGTCCATGAAGGAGCTGACGGAGAAGACGGCACGGCCGGGTCCGGGCGGGCCGTATCCGGGCGGCGACGACAGCCCGAACTCGTCCATCGTGGCGCGGTAGGCCTGCAGCAGACGGATGTGGTACTCCAGCGGCGCGCCCTGCGGGTTGGCCTTGCCGAGCGGGGTGGTGGGCTCCGGGCACCAGGTGGTGAAGCGGGGCGTGATGCCGTGCGACATGAAGAAACGCAGACCCTCGGTGGTCGAGGCGATCGCCTCGTCGACCGTCTTGAACCCGAAGGGCTCGGCCATCTCCACGCCCGCCACGAAGTTGGGGATCACATTGCGCGCGCCGAAGACACCGGCCGAGTCCAGGATCCGCTTGTGCCACTCGTCGCGGCCGACGTACCGCTCCTTGCCGGGGCAGTACATCTTGAACAGGTACTCGTCCCACACCTCGTAGTTGGGGTGGTAGATCTTCACGCCGTAGTCGTGGAAGCGCTTGACGTCGTCCAGCGGCAGCGCCTGCGCGACGACCTTGCCGATCCAGCGGTCCGGGAAGCGCTCCTCGATGGCCTTGGCGTAGTGGCCGTAGAAGTCGGCCTCGTCGCGACCCGCGACCGTCTTGGTGATGGCGCCGCCGGTGAGCGTGTACGCGGTGGACGTCTTCGCCGTGTCGTACCGGTCGATGATCTCCAGGGCTTCGAGGACCTCGTCGACGTCCTTCACACCCGTGTACGGCCGGCCCGCCGCCTTGTGCTGGCGCCAGTTGTGGTTGATGTCGCAGTACTGGCACTCCTCCTTCGCGCCGAAGTACTGGCAGACGCGGAAGACGGTCAGATAGATGAGGTAGCCCCACTGGATGGTCGGGGCCACCTCCATCACGGACTTCCCGTTGGAGAGGGTGTGCTTGTAGTACTCCGGCATGGGCGGGACGCCGACGTCCGCGATGCGCTTGCCGTCGAGGTACAGGCCGAGGAGGCCGTCCTCGTCGGACGCCACCCGGTAGGGCGAGGACGGGTTGACCCGTACGGAGACGACCGTGCGCCGCAGGTCGTACGGGCCGCCGGTGAGGATGATCTCCTCCGGCGGGCGGCGCAGGGCGGCCTCGCCGAGCTCGGGGAGGGTGCCGTGGTCGAAGGAGAAGATGAAGTACGACTTCGGCTTGACCTCGCCCTTCTCGTTGTCGCTCAGCGCGGAGGCGTCGAAGGCCACGCCGCCCCTGAGCAGGTCCTCCTTGAAGACGGCTTCCCGTGGCACGTGCGGGAACCTCTCCATCAGGTCCTCCACCAGTGCGGTGCGGCTGCCATCCATCCCGTTGTCTCCTCGCTCCCGACGACGCGCGGGGGTCGCCCGCGCGCATTCCCCACGGTATGCCTCCGGCGGTCGGGCGGAGGGGGTGGGGGGTGGTTCGGGGCGTGGCGCATCCCAGCTCGGGGGTGGGGTGCGTCGGCTGGTGCGGGTGGTTCGTGATCGCGACAAGCCCCCACCGGAGTGGGGGCTCGAAGGCTCGGGTGCGCCTCGCGTGGGTCAGCAGTCGCGCAGCGGGTCCGTCTCGCTGTAGATGGCGGTGTCCTTCATCCAGCCGGACTGGCCGTTGTCGGCGACGGTCCTGAGCCAGCGGGTCGGGTGCGGCCCGCCCACCCAGGCCTGGTTGTCGAGCTTGCAGTAGAACCAGCTCGGGTTGGTGTTCATGGTCCCGACGACCTGGTTCGGGTTGGGGTAGAGGCGGTTGTTGCCGACCGATCCGTACACCGGGGCACCGGAGACGTTGTTGCACCACCACCTGATGCCGTCCTCGTGCCGCCAGCAGTTGGTCGCGGCGGACGCGGACGGCGCCGCGAGGGTGGTGCCGAGCGCGGCGGCCAGGCCGGCGGTGGCGACCAGCCATCGAAACCTCATGGACGTGTTCCTTTCCTCAGCACGTGCGTGTCCCGCACCGAAGCCTGCCGACTCACGAGGCGCGGTCGCGCCCCCTTTCGACCAGGGTCGAAAGCCGCTGGTGAGAGCTTTGTGGCCGTCGGCCGAGAGCCGGTCGCCGACCGTGGCGCGGCCTGGGGGGCCAGTGCTCAGGCCGTCCGCTCCAGTGCAGCCCGGTCGAGCGCGTACGCCGGCTCCTCCCCGGCGGCCAGTCGTTCCGCCTCCTCCGTGACCGCGAGACCGAGGCGGGCGACCTCGTTGCCCTGGGAGCCCGCCAGGTGCGGGGTGACGAAGGCGTTCGGGAGGTCGAGCAGGGGCGAGTCGGCGGGCAGCGGCTCGGGGTCGGTCACGTCGAGGATCGCGGAGAGGCGCCCGGCGCGCAGCTCGTCGACGAGGGCGTCGTGGTCGACGAGGGCGCCGCGCGCGGTGTTGATGAGGGCGGCCCCGTCGGGCATCAGGGACAGGGCGCGGCGGTCGATCAGGCGGTGGGTCTCCGGGGTGTCGGGGGCGTGCACGGTGACGATGTCCGAGGTGCGCAGCAGTTCGTCGAGCGGGAGCAGGGGGACGCCGAGGGCGGTGGCCCCGGCCTCGTCGACGTAGGGGTCGGTGAGGCTCACCCGCAGGTCGAAGGGGCGCAGCAGTTCGATGACGCGGCGGCCGATGCGTGAGGCGCCGATGACGCCGACGCGGCGGCCGTGGTTGCCGATGCCGGGGACGAACCCCCAGCCCGGCGAGACGCGCTCGGCACGCAGGCGTTCGCGGCGGCCGAGGATGTCCTTGCCGGCGAGCAGGATCATGGCCAGCGTGTACTCGGCGACGGGCAGGGCGTTGGCGGTGGCGGCCGTGGAGACGGTGATGCCGCGTTCCCAGACGGCCGGGGTGACGAATCCCTTCACCGAGCCCGCCGAGTGCAGCAGGGCCCGGAGCCGGGGGGCCGCGTCGAGGACCGTCGCGTCGATGCGGGGGCAGCCCCAGCCGGTGACCAGCACCTCGGTCCGGGCCAGCGCCGCCCGGACCCGGGGATCGGTGAAGTCCTCGGCGATCAGGGCGGGGTCGATGTCCACGGTCTCCCGCAGGCGGGCCAGCACGTCCGGCGGGAAGACCTGCGGAACGTTCTCGGCCGTCATGGCGAACAGTGCGCGGGGACGCTCGGGCAAGGAAGGACCTTCCGGCTGGAAAGACTGGGAGAGCTGGGAGAGCTGGGGGGGTCGGGAGAGCGCGAGGTCAGGGGACAGTAAGCGGTCTCTACGGTAGGCAGGGGCTCGCGGGGAGGTCAATGAACCGGCCGTCGCGCGGGGCGGAGAGGATGACCTCGACAGCTACGGCCAGCGGAGGGCATCAGGCATGACGACCGAGACCATCACCAACTGGGCCGGGAACATCACGTACACCGCCGGGCAGCTGCACCGGCCCGGGTCGGTGGACGCGCTGCGGGCCCTGGTCGCGGGCAGCGAGAGGGTGCGGGTGCTCGGCAGCGGCCACTCGTTCAACGAGATCGCGGAGCCGGGACCCGGGGGCGTGCTGCTGTCCCTGACCGGACTGTCGCCGGAGATCGAGGTGGACACGGCGGCCCGGACCGTACGCGTCGGCGGCGGTGTCCGCTACGCGGAGCTGGCCCGCGCGGTGCACGCCCACGGTCTCGCCCTGCACAACATGGCCTCCCTGCCGCACATCTCCGTCGCGGGCTCGGTGGCCACCGGTACGCACGGCTCGGGTGACGCGAACGGGCCGCTCGCGGCGGCGGTGCGCGAGGTCGAACTGGTCACGGCGGACGGCACCACGCTGACGCTCGCGCGCGGCGACGACCGTTTCGGCGGGGCGGTGACCTCGCTCGGGGCGCTCGGCGTGGTCACCGCGCTCACCCTCGACCTGGAGCCGGCCTTCGAGGTCGCCCAGCGGGTCTACGGTGAACTCCCGCTGGCGGGGCTGGACTTCGCGGCCGTGTCGGGGGCGGCGTACAGCGTCAGTCTCTTCACCCGCTGGCGGCACTCCGGATTCGACCAGGCGTGGGTCAAGCAGCGGGTGGACCGGGACGCGGCCGACTTCCCGTGGGCGGCGCCCGCGACCGAGGCGATGCATCCGGTGCCGGGGATGCCGGCGGTGAACTGCACCGAGCAGTTCGGGGTGCCCGGCCCCTGGCACGAGCGGCTGCCGCACTTCAGGGCCGAGTTCACGCCGAGCAGCGGGGACGAGTTGCAGTCCGAGTATCTGCTGCCGCGCTCGTTCGCCGGGGAGGCGCTGTGGGCGCTGGACGGGATCCGGCATGTCGTCGCGCCGGTGCTGCAGGTGTGCGAGGTGCGTACGGTCGCCGCCGACGAGCAGTGGCTGAGTCCCGCCCACGGCCGGGACACGGTCGCGCTCCACTTCACCTGGGTGGCGGACCCGGCGCCCGTGCTGCCCGTGGTCCGGCGGGTCGAGGAGGTGCTCGCGCCGTTCGAGGCCCGGCCGCACTGGGGCAAGGTGTTCACGGTCCCGGCGGCGGAGCTGCGGGCGCTGTACCCCCGGCTGGACGATTTCCGGGCGTCGGCCGAAGTCCTGGACCCGGCGGGGAAGTTCCGCAACGCCTTCGTACGGGAGGTGCTCGGCGAGTGGGTCGAGTGAGTCGAGCGAGTCACCGGGGGGACTTTGTAAACCCCCTTTCCTAACCCCTTGTAGAAAGTCCCTCCTCGCCATAACCTTGGCGCCGCGCCGGGGCAACAGGCCTCGTCATGGCCTGGAGGGATCGAGGGGATCATGTCGTCGGTGAAGCGCACCTCACGCGACATCCGCACCGCGAACCGCTACGAGGTGCTGCGCCAGATCATCGCCAAGTCTCCCACCTCCCGGCAGGAGCTGGCGGCGGCCACCGGGCTGAGCCTGGCCACGGTCGCCACGCTCGTCGGCGAACTGCTCGACCTCCGCATGATCACCGAGGTCGGGTTCGAGGACTCGGCGGGCGGGCGCCCCCGTGGTCTGGTGGCCGTCAACGCGTCGGGGGGCGCGTTGATCGGCGTCGACATCGCGGAGACCTACGTCCGTGTCGAGCTGTTCGACCTGGCGCTGAACGTGCTGGCCCGCGCCGAGGAGAACGTCCGTCCCGGTGAGAGCCTGCCCGAGCAGATGGTGGGGCACGTGGCCGCCGCCGTCGGCTCCGTGGTCGCGCAGGCCGGCACCGAGGGCGCCCGGGTGCTCGGCGTCGGGGTGAGCGTGCCGGGGCAGGTCGACCGCGCCACCGGCATCTCGGAGTACGCGCCCAACTGGGACTGGCACGACGTGCCGCTGCTCGATCTGCTGACCGAACACATCGCCTATCCCCTGCACCTGGACAATCCGCTGCGCGCGGTCGCGGTGGCCGAGCTGTGGTTCGGGGCCGCCCGCGGACGCGGGGACGCCGCGGTGATCACCCTCGGCACCGGCGTGGGCGCCGGGCTCGTCCTGGACGGCGGGCTGCACCGGGGAGTGAGCAACAGCGCCGGCGAGTGGGGCCACACGACGATCGTGCTGGACGGACGGCTGTGCCACTGCGGCAACCACGGCTGCGTGGAGACGTACGTGGGCGCCCCGGGGATCATGCTGAACCTCCGGGAGCTGAGTCCGCGCAGTACGCTGCTGCACCCCGAGGACCAGACGGCCACCATCGCCGCCCTGGCGCGGGGCGTGGCCCGGCACGACCCGGTGGCGGTCAAGGTGGTGCGCGACACCGCCCGATATCTCGGCGCGGGCATCGCCGACCTGGTCAACCTCTTCAATCCCGAGGTGGTCGTGCTCAGCAGCTGGGTCGCGGCCGCCCTGGGCGAGCCGCTGGTCGCGGAGGTGCGCGAGGCCGTCGCCCGGCACGCGCTGCCGCGTCCGATGGCGGCCACCGAGATCGTGCTCTCCCCGATCCCGAGCGATCCGGCGTGCCTGGGCGCGGCGACGTTCGCACTGGAGGGCGCGCTGCAGTCGGTCGGACAGAAACCGGGCACCCGGGCGGCGCCGACCGCGTCGCGGAACAGGCCCGCCGTACGCCGCCGAGGGCGGCCCGAAGAGCGCGAAAGCCTGCGCGAACACCCCTGAGCCGAGGGCCGCCGGACCCTGACCCGGCGGCCCTCTCTCCCCACGTCAACCCGCTTGCACCGCCCGGACGTTCGGAACGCCGAACCGAGTACAACGCTTCGAACAGACTTCGTCCAACCCCTTGCCGAAGCCTTAGTCGAAGGTTAACGTCCCGCACCGCAAGCCTCTTTGAGCCACTGAGCCATTCGGCACCGAGCCGCCGAGCCATGAGCGCAGAGCCGCAGCCGTACTCGAGACAAGGACGTCAGCATGTCGGCATTCAGGAACAGCAACTTCGACCGCCGTACCGCCCTGCGGGCCGCGCTGGGTCTGGCCGCCGCCGGCGGACTGGCCGCGTGCGGCGGCAACACCGGCCGAAGCAGCGGCGGGGGCCCCGGCCTCACGCAGTACTTCCACGCGTACGGCGAGCAGGGCACCGAGCAGGCCATCAAGCGGTACGCGAAGGCCTACAAGGAAACCAACGTCACCACCCAGTGGATCACCGGTTCCAACTTCGAGAGCAAGCTGTTCGCCACGCTGCTCACGGACAAGGCCCCCGACTGCTTCGAGTTCCACCCGCAGCTGCAGATGATCGAGAGCGGGCAGGTCGCGGACCTGACCGACCTGATAGACCCCGTCAAGGACGACTTCAACCAGGCCGACATCCAGTCGCACACGGTCGACGGCAAGATCTACGGCATCCGGATGATCGACGACCCGCAGTTCTTCTTCTACCGCCCCTCGCTGTTCGAGAAGGCCGGTGTCGAGGTCCCGACGACGCTGGAGGAACTGGCCGAGGCCGCCGCCAAGCTGACCACGGACAAGGTCAAGGGCGCCTACCTGGGCAACACCCTGCACTCGATGGTCAACCCGTTGATCTGGTCGGCGGGCGCGCAGCACCTCGACGACAAGAACCAGATCGCCTACCACACGGACGCGGTCGTCGACGGTTTCAAGCAGCTGCGCAAGATGTTCACCAGCGGGGACCTGCTGCTCGACGCCCCGACCGACTTCTGGGACCCGTCGGCGCTCAACCAGGGCCTGACCGCCATGCAGTGGTGCGGTATGTGGGCGATGCCGCAGATGCAGGAGGCGCTCGGTGACGACCTCGGCATCTTCCCGTTCCCGAAGGTCGGCAGCGCCGGCAAGCAGTCCGTCTACAACGGCGGCTGGTCGATGTTCGTCAACGCCAAGGGCAAGAACGTCGACGAGACCAAGGAATACGTGAAGTGGCTGTGGATCGACCAGAAGGAGTACCAGGAGGACTGGGCGCTCTCCTACGGCTTCCACATCCCGCCGCGCACCTCGATCGCGGAGTCCGCCGACAAGCTGAAGTCGGGTCTGCCCGCTGAGGGCGTGAAGCTCTTCAACGAGTTCGGCCACTTCGACAACATCGGCTGGACCCAGGCGAGCATCACCGCCCTGGAGGACGTCCTCGCCAACTCCGTGCGCAAGGGCGGCGACCCGGACAAGGAGCTGACGAAGGCCGACGCAAAGGTCAACAAGGAACTGAAGAAGCTCTTCGGATAGGCCGGCGGACAGGTACTCACGACATGTCGACCATCACCAAGGACGGCGTCTCCAGCCCCGCCCCGGCCAAGGCCACCCCGGTCAAGCCGCGGCGGGGGCTGCGGGGCTCCCCCACCTTCAACTTCTGGCTCTTCACCGGGCCGTTCCTGATCGGCCTGGCGATCTTCGTCTATCTGCCGATCCTGTGGAGCCTCTACCTGTCGTTCTTCGAGGCCCGCTTCACCGTCACACCGAGCGAGTTCGTCGGTCTCGACAACTACGTCACGATGCTGACCGACGAGGAGTTCATCCGCTCTCTCGTCACCTTCACGATCTTCGCCGTCTTCATCGTGCCGCTGACCTGGGGCACCTCGCTGGGCCTGGCGCTGATGGTGAACCGGCTCCGCTTCATGCGGGCGTTCTTCCGCTCGGTGTTCTTCCTGCCGACGGCGGTCAGCTATGTCGCCGCCTCGCTGGTCTGGAAGATGTCCATCTTCAACGGTGTCCGCTTCGGTCTCGCGAACACCTTCCTGGGCCTGTTCGGCATCGACAACACGGCGTGGCTGGCCAGCCCCGACCCGCCGTGGTACTGGATGGTCATCCTGACCGTTCGTCTGTGGCTCCAGGCCGGCTTCTACATGATCCTCTTCATCGCGGCCCTGCAGAACATCCCGCAGGAGCTGTACGAGGCCGCCTCGATCGACGGCGCCAGGCCCGGCTGGCAGACCTTCTGGCACATCACCCTGCCGCAGCTGCGCGCGACCTCCACCGCCGTGATCCTGCTGCTGCTCGTGGCCGCGTACCAGGCCTTCGACGAGTTCTTCAACCTGCTGAACAAGACCACCTGGGGCAGACCGCCCCTGGTCGAGTTGTACTACAAGGCCCTCGGCGACGCCCAGGACTACGGCGCGGGCAGCGCGGGCGCGCTGATCCTCACCGTGCTGATCTGCCTCGTGACCCTGCTCCAGGGCAAGTTCCTGGGATTCGGAAGGGGTGAGGAGTCCAAGTGACCACCACCACGACACCTCCGGCGGACCGCGTGGACCGGGCCGACGTATCGGCCAAGCCGCGACGGGTCCGGACCGGCAGTGTGATCGGCTCGACCGGGCTGTACCTCGCCACCGGCATCGCCGCGGCCCTCTTCCTGATCCCGTTCTATCTGATCGTCCGCAACGCGCTGATGACGGACCCGGAGATCACGGGCGAGGAATGGAAGTGGTTCCCCACCGACATCCAGTGGGGCAACATCAGCGAGCCGTTCGACGATCCGTCGGTCGACTTCGCACGCTCGCTGTGGAACTCGGCCGTCGTCGGCGTCCTGCACACCGTCGGCACGCTGCTGGTCTGCTCGCTGGCCGGCTACGGCCTGGCCCGTATCCCGTACCGGCACGCCAACAAGGTCTTCTACGCCGTCCTCGGCACCCTGATGGTCCCCACCGCCGTGACCTTCGTGCCCAGCTTCGTGCTGGTGTCGTCCCTCGGCTGGATCGACACCTACCGGGGTCTCATCATTCCGGGGCTCTTCAGTGGTTTCACCTGTTTCCTGTTCCGGCAGTACTTCCTGGGGTTCCCCAAGGAGCTGGAGGAGGCCGCACGGGTGGACGGGCTCGGTTACATGGGCGCGTACTGGCGGGTCGTCGTACCCAACTCGCTCAACTTCTTCGCCGCGATGGCGACGATCACGTTCATCAGCGGATGGAACTCCTTCCTGTGGCCCCTGGTCATCGGCCAGGACCCGAGCGCGTGGACCGTCCAGGTCGCGCTCTCGAACTACATGACCGGCCAGACCGTCAATTTCCACCTGATCTTCATGGCGACGGCCATTTCCATCCTGCCCCTGGTGTTCGTCTTCCTCTTCCTCCAGCGCTGGCTGGTGCAGGGCATCGCGCAGACTGGCATCAAGGGCTAGGGAACAAGCAAGGAGACCGATGTCTTTCCGCACCACCGGCACCACCGGCACCACCGCCACGACCGGCGCCGCCACCCCGTCCGTCGACTACGTCGAGGACGTCTCGCCCGGCCGCGGGGCCCTCGCGCCCCGCGCCTGGTACGCGTCCTCCGACGCCCGGACCCTGTCGCTGAACGGCGACTGGAGCTTCCGGCTGTCGCCGACCGCCGACGCGGAGGACGACTCGTTCGCCGCCGAGGGGTACGACGCCGGGGGCTGGGACCGGGTGGCCGTCCCGGGGCACTGGGTGATGCAGGGTGACGGGGCCTTCGGGGCGCCGATCTACACCAACCACCTGTACCCGTTCCCGGTGGACCCGCCCAGGGTGCCGTCGGAGAACCCGACCGGTGACCATCTGCGGTACTTCGACCTGCCGGACGGGTGGCCTTCGGACGGTGGCGCCGTGCTCCGCTTCGACGGTGTGGAGTCGTGCGCCCGGGTGTGGCTGAACGGCACGGACATCGGTGAGTTCAAGGGCTCCCGGCTGCCGCACGAGTTCGCGGTCGGGCACCTGCTGAAGCCGGCGGGGAACGTCCTCGCCGTCCGGGTCCACCAGTGGTCCGCGGGCTCCTATCTGGAGGACCAGGACCAGTGGTGGCTGCCCGGTATCTTCCGGGACGTCACCCTGCTGCACCGCCCGGCGGGCAGCGCCCTCGACTTCTTCGTGCACGCCTCCTACGACCACGCGGGCGGCATCGGGACGCTGCGCGTCGACTCCGACGTCGACGGCCGGGTCCTCGTGCCCGCCCTCGACATCGATGTCGCCACCGGCGAGCCGGTGACGGTCCCGGTCGAGCCGTGGACCGCCGAGACGCCCCGGTTGTACGACGGTGAGCTGGTCACGGCGGGCGAGCGCGTCCCGCTGCGGATCGGTTTCCGTACCGTGGTGCTGGAGGACGGCCTGCTGAAGGTCAACGGGAAGGCGATCCTCTTCAAGGGCGTCAACCGGCACGAGTGGCACCCCGTCAAGGGCCGCGCGCTGGACCTGGAGACCATGCGCGAGGACGTGCTGCTGATGAAGCGGCACAACCTCAACGCCGTGCGCACCTCGCACTACCCGCCGCACCCCGCCTTCCTCGACCTGTGCGACGAGTACGGCCTCTGGGTGATCGACGAGTGCGACCTGGAGACCCACGGCTTCACCGAGCAGAACTGGCGGGACAACCCGGTTGACGACGACCGCTGGACCCCGGCCCTGCTGGACCGCGCGGCCCGCATGGTCGAGCGCGACAAGAACCACCCCTCGGTGGTCATGTGGTCCCTCGGCAACGAGGCCGGCACCGGTCGGGGCCTGACCGCCATGGCCGAGTGGATCCACGGGCGCGACGGCTCGCGCCTGGTGCACTACGAGGGCGACTGGGACTGCCGGGACACCGACGTCTACTCCCGGATGTACGCCGACCACGCCGAGGTCGAGCGCATCGGCAAGCGTCTGGACGGCGGCACCCACAAGCGGCGCGAACTCCCCTTCATCCAGTGCGAGTACGGGCACGCCATGGGCAACGGTCCCGGCGGCATCGCCGACTACCAGCGCGTCTTCGAGGCGCACGAGCGCCTCCAGGGCGGCTTCATCTGGGAGTGGATCGACCACGGGATCAAGCACCCGACGCTGGGCTACGCCTACGGCGGTGACTTCGGCGAGGAGCTGCACGACGGCAACTTCGTCTGTGACGGCCTGGTCTTCCCGAACCGGACGCCCTCCCCCGGCCTGATCGAGTTCAAGAAGGTCATCGAACCCGTCCGGATCGAGGGCGACGGTTCGGCGGGGACGGTCCGGGTGCGCAACGCGTACGACTTCCAGGACCTGTCCTCGCTGGCCTTCGAGTGGGCGTACGAGGTGGACGGGAAGACGGTGGAGGCGGGCACCCTGTCCGTGCCCGACCTCCGGCCCGGTGAGTCGGCCGAGGTGAAGCTGCCGCAGCCGCCGGCCGGCGGACCGGCGGGCGAGGCGCTGTGGACGGTCCGGGCGCTGCTGGCCGAGGACACGGCCTGGGGGAAGAAGGACCACCAGGTGGCGTGGACCCAACTCCCGGCGGTCGAGCGGCCGTTGCCGACGCTGGTACCGGATCACGGCCCTGCGGCGAGCGAGAGGCTGATCTATCTCGGCCCGGCCTCCTTCGACGTCCGCACGGGTGCGCCGAAGACCATCGGCGGCGTCGACGTGACGGGGCTGCGGCTGGACGTGTGGCGGGCGACCACGGACAACGACGAGGGCGCCTGGAACGGCAACACCTGCTACAGCGAGCTGTGGCGGGAGCTGGGTCTGCACCGGGTCCGACACCGCCTGGACGCGGTGGAGTTGGGCGAGGACGCGCTGACCGTACGGACGCGGGTGGCGCCGGCGGCGCGGGAGGTCGGCCTGCGCGCGACGTACCGGTGGACCGCCGACGACACCCGTCTGAAGCTGACCGTGTCGGTGGAGCCGGACGGTGACTGGACCGTTCCGCTGCCGAGGCTCGGCATCCGCTTCGGGCTGTCGTCGGCGAACGCGGTGACCTGGTACGGCGGTGGCCCCGGCGAGGGCTACCCCGACACCAAGTCGGCGTCCATGGTGCGCCGTTACCACTCCTCGGTCGATGAGTTGCAGACGCCGTACGTGCGTCCGCAGGAGAACGGAGTCCGGCCCGACGTCCGCTGGGTGGAGCTGGGCGGTCTACGGATCGACGGCGACCCGGAGTTCGGGTTCACGGCCCGCCGCTGGACCACCGAACAGCTGGACGCCGCCGCCCACCTGACGGACCTTCAGGCGGGCGACACGGTGTGGGTCATCCTCGACCACGACCAGATGGGCATCGGCTCCCAGTCCTGCGGGCCGGGCCCCCTGCCGCAGTACCACCTGCCGGCGGAGCCGACGGAGTTCTCGTTCGTGTTCTCGGCGACGGGGTCGTAGGGCGGCGGGGACGGGAGGCGGTCGGCGGCGGCCCGGCCGTGACGCAGCCGCGTCCCGTCCCCGGCACCGCGTTTCGGTGGTCCGCTCAGTGGTCCGCGCAGCACGGTGTCGGTTCCGGGACCTCGAAGGGGACGAGGGTGCCGCCGACGGCGGGCATCGTGGTGAGGACCAGTTCGCCGTCCTGCCAGTACGGGCGCACATGGTCCTGGGTCATCAGCGGGGTGTCCGGGGACGGTTGCGTGGGCGTGCCCAGCACCGTCACCCGGGTGATCGCGGAGCGGTCGAGGACGTCCGCGACCGTCAGGGTGCCGGTCAGCGTCGTGACGCCGGGGTAGATCACGGCCCGCCCCATGGCGTCCGGAATGCCGGGCGCCACCTCGTGGGCGCGGGCCGCCAGCCGCTCCTGGACGGTGCTCAGGAGCGGCCGGGACGGCACCGCGAGGGACAGGGCGACCCGTGGCCGGTCCCCCCGTATCAGGTGGGTGCAGCCGAACGTGCCCTCGGGGAGAGCGAGTTCGGCCGCCAGCGTGTGGAGCAGGTGGTCTGCCGCGCGCAGGTCCCTGACCTCGGCGTCCACGGTGAGGGCATGCATGGTCGTGGTCGTGGTCACGAGGGCAGGACCCACACCGGGTTGGAGTAGAACCACAGGTCGCGCCACGGGTCGGCGTCGCCGACGACGTCGATGGCGGGGCCCGCCGGGTCGACGGCCGCGCCCATCGGGCCTACGGCCGAGCGGTTGCCGTCGCTGCCGCGCAGGCGGACGTAGAGCGGGCGGTCGACCCGGCCGAGTTCGTAGGTGAGCCGGACCGTGCCGGTGGACTTGTTCACCTCGTAGGACTTCACGACCTTCGCGGTCGGCGCGGTGAAGGTGTCCTTGTCGGCGGCCGTGCCCGTCACATCGCCCTGGATGACGTCGACGCGAGCCAGCCTGGGGACGAATCCGGCCCAGTTGGGGCCGCCGGCGAGCGCCACGTCGACGCTCAGGGTGACCTTGGTGCCCTTCTTGACGTGCAGGGCGCCGCCGAGGGTGGCCCAGCGGCTGCCCCCCAGGACGCGGACGTCGAGGCCGCTGACGAGCTGGCCGTGGTCGACCCAGACGCGGCCGGCGCGGATGCCCTCCATGACGGCGGCGTAGGTGAAACCGTCGGCGCCGACGTGGGTGCGGCTGTACTGGCCGGGCCAGTAGTCGCCCTCGGTGAGGTCGATCTTGCCGCTGTAGACGGGGTCGGTGTGCTTGCCGTTGGCGGTGTAGTCGCTGTCGGGACCGCCGCGCTTGGCGGTGTCCGTGTAGACGTTGTGGGAGTCGGAGTTGGCGGTGATCCACCAGGGCTTGCCCTCGGCGAGGAGGCTGTCCCACAGGCCGCCGACGGTGGCGGTCATCCAGTCGAAGCCGCCCCAGGTGCGGTAGCTCTCCAGGGGATAACCGGCGAAGGAGTTGGCGCCCGGGCTGCCGTCGTACAGACCGCGGGCGCGGCCCATGCCGACGGACTTCTCGATGCCGGCGGCCTGGTGGCCGGGCGCGCCCTCCATGCCGACGGCGATCCGGTGGCGCGCGGACGTGGCGTCGCGCCAGGCGCGGATCTCGTGCGGTGAGTCGATGCCCTTGCGCGCCGGGTGGTTGGCGAGCATCAGGATGTCCTTGACCTTGCGCCGCCGGACCTGCTCCGCGAGGAAGTTGAGGCCCGCGATGGCGAGGGCCTCGTTGGCGGGCGTCGAGTCGGTCGCCTTCTTCACACCGCCGTCGTAGTCGGTCTCGAACTGCTTGAGGACGGAGACCTCGTTCCTGCCGGGGTGCACGAAGACCGTGCCGTGCTCGGCGGCCGGGATGTTCCACTCCAGACCCTGGAAGACGAGGGTGTCCTCGTACGCGGCCCGGGCCTCCTTGATGTCCGGGTTGACCTTCTCCACACCGATCTTGGCGTGCGTCTCGTTGCCGTGGTCGGTGATGACCAGCCAGTCCATGCCGTGCTTGGCGCCCTGGCGGACCTGGTCGACGACGCGGTACTTGCCGTCGTTGCTGTACTGGGTGTGGATGTGGTGGTCGCCGGCCAGCCACAGGAAGCCGCCGCGCCTGCGGCTGTTCGGGGCGGCGTACGCGGGGGCCGTCGCCGCCGGGGCGAGGACGCTCGCGGCGGTCAGGCCCGCGCCCAGCAGACCGGCACGGCGCAGCAGGGTGCGGCGCGACTGCTGCTCGGGGGTCAGCGCCTCGTCGGGCACGGAGGTGTCGAAGGCGGCGGGGAGGGCGGCCGCCGCCCCGTGCTCGTGATCGTGCCCGTGGTGGTGATGCCCGTGGCCGTGGTGCGCGTGCCCGTGTCCCATGAAACGCCTCCTGGATGCCGCTGCCTTCCGCGGCCGCCTTCCGCGACGCGATCGCGCCGTCTGTGGAGGATCGAGGCGAAACATGAACGCTGAACGATCAGGGAGTTGCCGCCCGGTTCCCTGGATACGGCAAATCGCCACGCCCCTCACTGTTTCCCCAACTTACCTTGCACGTCACACTAGTTGACGTTGAACCTGAACACCGTTCATCTTCCCCTCACCCCTGCCCCGCCCTCGGAGAGTCCCCATGAGAAGACTGCTCGGCACCCTCGCGGCCGCCGCGCTCGCCGTCACCGGCCTCGCGACCACCGGCGCGACGCCCGCCGCGGCCGCCACCACCGGCACGTTCAACGTGCTCACCTACAACGTCGCGGGCCTCCCGGAGGGGCTGAGCTCCGGCAAGCCGGCGACGAACACCCCGCTGATCTCCCCGCGCCTCGGGGCGTACGACATCGTCAACGTCCAGGAGGACTTCAACTACCACGCGGCGCTGTACGCGGGCGACGACCACCCGCACCGCACCGCGACCAGCGGCGGCGTGCCCTTCGGTGACGGCCTCAACACCCTGTCGGACTACGCCTTCGAGGACTTCCAGCGGGTCAAGTGGAACAACTGCACCGGCACCAACTGCCTGACCCCGAAGGGCTTCTCGCTGGCCCGGGTCCGGCTCGCCGAAGGCGTGTTCGTCGACCTCTACAACGTGCACACCAACGCCGACTCCGACGACGCCGCCCTCGCCGCCCGCCGCGCCAACGTCACCCAGCTCTCCGAGTTCATCAAGGCGAACTCGGCGGGCAACGCGGTGATCGTCATGGGTGACACCAACACCCGCTACACGCGCACCGGCGACAACATCCGCTCCCTCGTGTCGGAGAACGGGCTCACGGACCCGTGGGTTCAGCTGGTCAAGGGCGGTGTCGCCCCGGCGCTGGGCGCGGACGCGCTGCTCTGCCCGACGACCGCGCCGACCAACGACTGCGAGGTCGTCGACAAGGTCTTCTACCGGGACAGCAACGTGGTCGACCTGACCGCCACCCGCTACAACAACGACTGGGCCAAGTTCCTCGACTCCGCGGGCGCCAACCTCTCCGACCACTTCCCGCACGCGGTCGACTTCTCCTGGACCGTCAACTCCAGGCTCCGGGCCAGCGACTTCTTCGGCGGCCCGCACGGCACCGCGTACTCCGACGCCGACAACCTGCCCTCGACGGTCTCGCCCCGCACCCTGACCCTGCGCGGCGCCTCCCGCCTCGACGCGGTCTCGCTCACGCACGACGGCGGTACGACGCTGACCCACGGCGGCACGGGCGGCACGGCGACCTCCCTCACCCTGGCCTCCGGCGAGCACCTCACCTCCGTGAAGCTGACGCAGGGCCAGAAGGACGGCCGTACCCGGATCTTCTCCGCCTCCTTCGGCACCGACAAGGGCCGCACCCTCGCCTCCGGCACGGCCACCTCGGACACGAAGACCTTCACGGCCCCGTCCGGCTGGCAGATCGTGGGCTTCACCGGGCGCGCGGGCGACGAGATCGACAAGCTGGGCGTCCTGTACGCGCCGATCGGCTGACCTGCGCTCCAGCCGTCGCACGGCCTCCGGACCCTTGATCACCGGGCGGTAGCCTTGGCGTTCCGGGTCCCCGAGGTGAAGAGGTGGTCTCCATGGCCCGTGCCGGGCTCACCGTCGACCGGGTCGTGGAGGCCGCGGCCGATCTCGCGGACGAGATCGGGTTCGAGAAGGTCACCCTGTCCGCCCTGGCGCGGCACTTCGGGGTGAAGGACGCGAGTCTGTACTCGCACGTCAAGAACCTCCAGGACCTGCGAACGCGGGTCGCCCTGCTGGCGGGCGGCGAGATGATCGACCGGATCGCCGAGGCCGTGGCCGGGCGCGCGGGCAGGGACGCGCTGGCCGCCTTCGCCGGGGCCTACCGGGAGTACGCCCTCGACCACCCCGGCCGGTACGCGGCCACGCAGCTCCCCGTCGACCAGGTCCTCGTCACCGACTCCCCCGCCCTGCGCCGCACCGCCGAGATCACTTACGGCATGCTCCGCGCCTACGGCCTCGACGAACCCGACCTGACCGACGCCGTACGCCTGCTGCGCAGCACCTTCCACGGCTACTGCGCCCTGGAGGCCGGCGGCGGTTTCGGCGCGGCACGGGACGTGGGCCTGTCCTGGGACAAGGCCGTGGAGGCGCTGCACGTGGCCCTGACCCACTGGCCCCGGGACGACCGGGAACGGGCCTAGCCACACCTACGGGCACACACGGATCTCCGGTGACATCGCGGTCCTGAAGGACGGGACGCCGACCTGGGCGTACGCGCCCGCCACCCCGTCCCGCACGGCCTCTCTCAACGCGGCCTCACCGACCACGAAGACCCTGAGGACCGCCCGTCCGACGCCGTGGCCGCGCGGTCGAAGCGGAACGCCGCCCGCTCGCCGTCGGCCCACGTCACGACCACGTCGTGCGGCCCCTCCGCCGCCACGGACACCAGGTCCGTGAGTGGCAGGGGGTCGGGGTCGGCGGTGAGCCGGGCGAGGACGACGAGGAGGGTGACGTCCTCCTCCGTCCGGCCCTCGCATCCGGGCCCGTCCGTCTCCGACAGGCCCGGGCCGTGCACGGGCAGGAGTTCGGCCCGTACGCCCTTCGCCGCCGCCCACCCCGTGACCCGCACCGGGGTGCCGGGTGCCGCGCCGCTCACCAGATGGGCACGTACCTCGACCGCGCCCCGGGCCACGACGAGGCTGGTGACCCGCACACCGCTGTCACCGACCGCGTGCCGGGACGCGGCCCACCCCTCCCCCACGCCCAGCGGCTCGATGTCGACACGTCCCGCGTCGCCGTCGACGATCACGCTGTTGTCGTACGTCCCGGCCGGCTGCGCCAGGGGTACGGGCTCCGTCACGGTCGAGTACGCGAGGCGGGTGTAGAAGGGGTCGTAGCGGACGTCCTCACTGCCGTGGTTGTGGAGGCGGACCAGGCCGTCCGAGCGTGTGGACTGCAGCAGCCAGTTGGGCGGGCCCACGGGGCGCAGCTCGTCCTCGCGTTCCACGGGACCCGGTTCCTCGGTCGCCGTCCACACCTCGTGGTCCGGCGGCAGGAGCAGGCCGAGGAAGCCCTTGCTGGCCCAGTACGGGGAGGCCGGTCCCGAATAGCCTTGCAGGACATCGGGGTTCGGGCCGTGCCAGCCCAGGGACAGCAGGCCCCGGTCGTCCACCGCGCCCCGGTCGAGGAAGTACTTCAGCGCGCCCGAGGCCAGCCGCCGTGTCTCGCCGGGCGACAGGGGGGTACGGCCGGTGAGGGCGCCCAGCCAGAGCGGGACGGTCGTCGCGAAGCGGTAGGTGAGGGAGCGGCCCTGGTGGAGCGGGGCGCCGTCGCCGCCGAACAGGCGGGCGTAGTCGCCGAGATGGGCCGCGAGGCGGTCGCCGTAGCGGGCGAGGAGGCGGTCGTCGTGCGCGAGCCAGGCGTGCAGCACCGGGTAGAGGTGCATGGCCCAGCCGTTGTAGTAGTCGAACTTGCGGCCGTCGCCGTCGGTGTACCAGCCGTCGCCGAGGTACCACTGCTCGATCCGGTCGAGGCGCTGCTCGACTACCCGGCGGGACAGCTCCGGTTCGTACCCGATCTCTTCGAGGAAGCCGCCGACGGTCACCGGGAACAACTCCCAGTTGCAGGGCCAGGGTTCGGCGGTGAGCGCGTCGCCGAGCCAGGCCGCCGCGCGCCGGCGGACGCCGTCGTCGAGGCGGTCCCAGAGCTGCTCGCGTGTCACGCGCAGCGCGAAGGCGATCGACGCGGCCTCGACGAGGGGCTGGCTCCGGTCCTCGATGCGCGGCCAGACGCCCGAGACGCCCGCGGCCAGGCCGTCGGCGTAGCGGCCGAGCGCGGTCTCGTCCCGGCGGAAGGCGGCGAGCAGGAGGGTGCGGGCGTATCCCTCCAGGCCGTCGGAGAGCCGGCCGGACCAGCTGGTGCGGTCGCCGGGCAGGTGGTAGAGGGCGCCGTCGGCCGTCGCGTACGGCTCCACGGCGGCCAGCAGCGTGTCGGCTGCCGCCTCCCAGTGGGCGCGGGTGTAGCCGGTGTACGGGCTGAGGGTGTGGTCCTCGTGGGGCTGCTGCGGGGAGGGCATGCGCTGCGCTTTCTGCTGTGGGTCGGGGGCGCCTGATAGCTCGGGAGTACGGGTGCCTCGGGCGGGTGCGGGTCGGTGGGGCTTCTCGCGCAGTTCCCCGCGTCCCTGAAAAGCATGGGCCGCGCCCTGTGCTTTTCAGGCCCGCGGGGGCCTGGTCCTTCAGGGGCGCGGGGAACTGCGCGAGCAACCCCGGCGCACCCGCACCCGACAACGCACCCACCCGGCTCCCACTCAGCCCCGGACCTGGGGCGCCCCGGTTCCGGTCGGGACGCCCCAGGCGTCTCTACCCCACCCTGGTCCGCCCCTCGGGCACCAGCCCCTGGGCGACGAGTCCGTCACGGACGAGGCCGGCGTAGACCGTCGCCCCGTGCACGGACGTGTGGGTGTTGTCCCGCTTCTCGTTGTACAGGTACAGCGCCTTGGACCCCTCGGTCCCCAGCGCCTCCACGAGCGCCTTCGTCCCGGCGGTGAGGTCGATCAGCGGCACCCCGCCCGCCGCGGCGACCTCGCGCGTGACCGCCGGATGGTCGACGCCGAGGCCGTTGACCAGCAGGGCGGTGCCGTTGTTCAGCGTGCCGTCGGCGTTGAACCAGCGGCGGACGATCGGGGTGACCAGGACCGGCCGGCCGCCCTTCTCGCGGACGCCCGCGACCAGGGTCTCCAGGTTGGCCCGGTAGGTCGCCCCGTCGGTCTGCTTGTCGTTGTGGGCCAGCTGGATCAGGACCAGGTCGCCCCGGCGGATCTGCGGCTGGACGGTGGCCCAGAGCCGGGAGTCGGCGAGGTAGGACACCGTGCTCTCGCCGGAGTCGGCGTGGTTGGCGACCGAGACGCCCTTGCGCAGGTACTGCGGGAGCTGCTGGCCCCAGCCGGAGTAGGGATCGCCGGGCTGGTCGCAGACCGTGGAGTCGCCGACCAGGAAGATCTGGCGGGCGCGCTTGGCCGGGGTCACCCGGATGTCGGCCAGCGCGGGCGCCGTACCGCCGATGACCAGGTCGAGACCGGGGGTGCCGTCGGGGCCCGTGGGCTCGCCCTCGGGGGTGCGGACGTTCACGGTGAAGCTGCGGGAGACGGGCTCGCCGGCCTCCGTGGCCGTCTCGGCGAGCAGCGTGCGGCGGGTCTCGCCGGTGACCTTCGTGCTCGCCGCGCTCTCCCCGCCGAGGCGGACCGTCACGTCGTACGTGCCGGCCGGGACGTCGAAGTGGCAGGCGTTCGCGGCGCAGTTCTCCAGGCCCGGTGCGGGGCGGCCCCGGTGCGCCTCGGCCGGTGCGGCCGCCAGGACGGTGCCCAGGGTCGCGGCCGCCGTCAGCGCGGCGACGGTGAAACGTCTCATTGCGGCTCCTCGAAGGGGTGACATGACCCGGCGGCTGGACGGTACATCTTTTGGCAAGCGCTTTCTAGCTGTCCGGCCACTTTCACAAGATTGTCAACTTCCCTACGGCGAAAGCCCTTTCGCGATAACGATTCAACTGTCACCCTTCCGAATCACCCGCACACCCCCCACGCACCTCCGAGGAGGCACCCCCATGTCCGCAACCCCCGACCGCTCGACGCTCGGCCGACGCGGCTTCGTCGTCGGTACCGCCGCCACCGCCGCCGGCGTCGCGCTCGCCGGGCCGCTGGCCGGCACCGCCCGCGCGGCGGCCTTCGGTTACACCGACGACGGCACCAACTACGTGATCGACACCGGCGCGAACCTCGTGTTCAAGGTCAGGAAGAGCAACGGCGACCTGTCGTCGCTGGTCTACCGGGGCGTGGAGTACCAGGGCTACGGCGGCATGAACTCGCACATCGAGTCCGGCCTCGGCACCTCCACCGTCACCATCAGGCAGTCCGGCTCGACGATCCTCGTCTCCGTCGCCCACGGCACGCTGCGGCACTACTACGCGGCCCGCAGCGGCGAGAACAACGTCTACCTGTGGACGAACAAGGCCGACACCTCGGTCTCCGCGACCCGCTTCATCGTGCGCGTGAAGGCGGGCCTGTTCCTCAACGACCAGCCCGACTCCTACACCTACGCGCCCACCACCATCGAGGCCTCGGACGTGTTCAGGAAGTCCGACGGGCAGACCCGCTCGAAGCACTTCTCCAGACTCCGGGTCATGGACTACGACTACGTCGGCTGGTCGGCGAACGGCGTCGGCCTGTGGATGGTCCGCAGCAACCACGAGAAGGCCTCCGGCGGCCCCTTCTACCGCTCGCTGCTGCGCCACCAGAGCGCGGACGGCGGCGGCCTCTACGAGATCCTGTACTACGGCCAGAACCAGACCGAGGAGCAGCGGTTCGGCCTCCAGGGTCGTCATCGCCTTCACGGACGGCGGGGCGCCCTCCTCGTCGCTGTTCCCGGGCACCCTGACCACCACGTGGGCGGACTCGCTCGGCCTGTCCGGGTACGTCTCCGCGAGCGGCCGGGGCCGGGTGGCGGGCGTCGGCATCACCGGGCGGAACACGGCGTACGCGTACACGGTGGGGCTCGCCAACTCGGCCGCCCAGTACTGGGGTTCGGCCCGCGCGTCGGACGGCTACTACTCCATCCCCGGGGTGCTCCCGGGGACGTACACCCTCACGGTCTTCAAGGGTGAGCTGGCGGTGTACACGACCTCGGTGACGGTCGCGGCGGGCGGTACGACGACGCTGAACTCGATCGCGATCCCGTCCACCAACGACCCGTCGAACGCGTCCGCGATCTGGCGGATCAACGACTGGAACGGCACGCCGAGCGGCTTCAAGAACGCCGATCTGATGACGTACGCGCACCCCTCGGACAGCCGGGCCGCCGCCTGGACCGGCAACGTGGTGATCGGCAGCGGGACCGAGACCTCGGCCTTCCCCTGCTACCTCTGGAAGGACGTGAACAGCGGGCTCCTCGTCTACTTCCGGCTGACCGCCGCGCAGGCCGCCGCCGCCCACACCCTGCGCATCGGGGTGACGACGGCCTACGCCAACGGCCGGCCGCAGGTGGTCGTGAACGACACCTGGACCTCGGCGATCCCCTCGCCGCCCACCCAGCCGAACACCCGCTCCCTGACGAACGGGTCCTACCGGGGCAACAACCACACGTTCACCTACAACGTCCCGGCGTCCGCCTGGCTGACGGACACGAGTCAGTACAACGTGCTGCGGATCAACGTGGTGAGCGGTTCGGGGACGACCTCCTACCTCAGCGCGGGGACGGCGATCGACGCGATCGACCTGCTGAGCTGATCGTCCGCATGGACTGACATATCGTCATGTTCCGCGCGTCCACTGCTGGTTCGTACCGCCATTGCACGTGTACGTGATGACGGCGGCCGAGTCGGCGGTGGACGCGCCGTTCACGTCCAGGCACTCGCCGCTCGCGCGGGAGACGACGTTGACGTGACTGCCGGAGGTCACCACCGACCACTGCTGGGCGGTGGAGGAGGCATCGCAGTTCTCCTGGGTGACCGTGGTGGCGTTCTCCTGGACGCACAGGGAGCTGTGCCGGGTGGCCAGCTGGTAGTAGCCGCTGCCGACGGACTTGAACCAGTACTTCTGGTTGGTGCCGCCGTTGCAGGCATACTGCTTGATCTGGGCCCCCGGCCACTGCGACCGGCTGGTGACGTCGGCGCACTTGGACGAGTGGCGGGCGATCAGCGTGTTGTACGTGGCGCTGGTGCCGCTGATCGTGCCGGTGGCCGTGTCGACGGTGACCTCCGGCGACCAGGACATGGACATCGTGGTCGAGGTGGGGAAGGTCAGCGGCAGCCAGACGTAGCGGGAGTCGTTCACCGTGCCGCCGAAGGAGTTGCCCCAGCGGTCGCCCAGGTAGAGGTACGAGGTGGTCGAGGTGCCCTGCACGGGCAGCACGTACGCGGTCTGCGAGCCGAAGGTCGTGGAGTCGCCGACGTCGGCCATGGCGGTCCACGGGCCCGCGATGCTGGTGGCGGTGGCGTACTGCTGCTGGTTGGGGTCCCAGCCCGTGGCGCCCGACGTGAGCATGAAGTAGACGCCGCCCCGCTTGAACAGGGCCGGGGCCTCGCGGTGGCCGCCGTGCCAGGGGTCGGCGACGAGGGCGGCGATGCCGGTGTAGTCGGCGGTGAGCCGGTAGATCTGCAGGTCGTAGTTCTCGCGGGCGGCGGAGATCATGTAGCCGGTGCCGTCGCTGTCCACGAAGGTGGTGATGTCACGTGACATGTGGGTGCCGAGCGGGCGGAAGCTGCCCCGCCAGGTGTAGTTCCCGTCGACGGTGTCGGAGACGGCGACGGCCGCGCGCGCCTCGCTGTAGTCGACGCCGTTCTCCTTGTGCATCCACATCACGTACTTGCCGGTGGCCGCGTTGTACATGACCTTCGGCCGCTCGATGTTGGCGGTCGCCAACTCGGGGTCGGTGGCCTCGGTCAGGACGTGATTGCGGAACTCCCAGGTCTTGAGGTCCGTGGAGCGGTAGGCCGAGACGTACCGGAAGGTGTTGTCGGTGTTGCGGTTCTCGCCGAACCAGTAGTAGTACGAGCCGACCTTGATGACGCCGCCGCCGTGGGCGTGCAGGGGGTTGCCCGAGGTGTCCTTGAACTGGGTGCCGTTGGGGACGGTCTGCGGTGCCGCCTGGGCGGGGCCGGCGGTCACGAGGGCGCCGGCCAGCGCCAGACAGAGCGCGAGGAGCATCGCGTACGCACGTCTCATCTCTGCTCTCCTTACCGGGTGTTCGGGGTGGGCGAGTCGGCCACGGGGACGCCGAAGTCGGGGGTGCCGTCGGGCTTCCAGCCGAGGCGCTGGATCCGGGTGTGGCGGTTGGGGTCGTCGAGGGGGTCGCCGACGATGTCCTTGTACTGGCGGGCGTGGTAGACGAGGACGTCGGTGCGGCCGTCCTCGGCGACGGTGAAGCTGTTGTGGCCCGGCCCGTACTGCTTGGTGGTGTCGTTGCTGGTGAAGACCGGTGTCGGGGACTTCGACCAGTTGGCGGGGTTCATGAGGTCGGCGTCCGCGTCGACGGTGAGCAGGCCCATGCAGTAGTGGGAGTCGGTCGCGCTCGCCGAGTAGGTCATGAAGAGCCGGCCATTGCGTTTGATGACCGACGGACCCTCGTTGACCTTGAAGCCGATGACCTCCCAGTCCAACTCCGGTGTCGTCAGGCGCACCTGAGGTCCCGTCAGCGTCAGCGGGTCGGCCATCCTCGACAGCCAGACCGCCGTGTTGTTGTTCATCCCGGGCTCGTGCTGCGCCCAGGCGAGATAGCGGGAGCCCCGGTGGGTGAAGGTGGTGGCGTCCAGGGAGAAGGTCTCCCAGGCCGTCCTCAGCTGCCCGCGCTCGACCCAGGTGCCCTTGAAGGGGTTCGGGTGGGAGTTCTCCAGCACCCAGATGCGGATCGCCCAGATGTCCTCGGCGGGCGCGGAGGCGAAGTAGATGTACCACTTGCCGTCGATGCGGTGGATCTCGGGCGCCCAGATGTGCGCGCCCATCACGCCCGTGGCGTGCTTGCGCCAGATCACGGACTCGGCGGCCGTCGACAGACCGCGCAGGGTGCGGGACCTGCGCAGGATGATCCGGTCGTACTCCGGAGCGGTCGCCGTGAAGTAGTAGAAGCCGTCGGTGTGCCGGTTGATGTGCGGGTCGGCGCGGTTGCGGACCAGCGGGTTGACGTACGGCGGCCTCGCCGCGTGCCGGGAACCGGCCGCGTGGGCGGCGGTCGTGGGCACCGCCGTGAGGGCACCGGCGGCCAGGGCGCCCTTCAGGAGCAGCCGGCGGTTCGGGGGTTCGGGAACGGTGTGGTCGCGACCCATGGGGCTGTGGCTTCCTCTCGGAGGGGGGAACAAAAGGAAACAGAAATGTTCGACATATCGCACAAGATCTTTCATTCCGAACGCCGAAAAGGTAAGGGCGTGTTACAGGGAGGTCAACGGGTTGCGCGCGACCAACACAGGCTCACAGGAACGGAATCGGGGTCCGGCGAGATTTCTGTTATCGGCGCGGACCCCGGACCGTCCCCCATGACGTGCGCACCCATATCCACAAGACAGCGTCGGCCGCCGGAGCCCTGGCGGTCACCGCCCTGCTGCTCGGCGCCCCGACGGCGACCGCCGCCGGCCCGCGCGACGCGACCGCCGACGTCCTGGCCGGGCGGGACGTCACGCTCGCCGGGGACACGGTGGTGACCGTGCCGTCCGGGACGACCACGTACGACGGCGTGTTCAGCGGCACCGGCACACTCACCGTGCGCGGCACCGGGACGCTGGTCCTCACCAGGGACAGCGACTTCACCCTGCCGAAGTCCCGGCAGCGGCAGCGCGTGCGCGTCCTCGGCGGGAACCACCCGTACGTCACCGTCACCCGCCCGGACCCGCCCGCCGTGACCGTCGCGAAGGGCGCGACCCTGCAGTACGGCGACAGCGGCTCGACCGGGGTGATCGGCCACTACCCGTACGGCACACCGGCGTTCCGGCTCAACCAGAACAACATCCGGGTCGACGGCACCCTGCGGCTCGCGCTGAGGGACGTCGCATACAACCTGGGCACCATCAGCGGCTCCGGCCTGGTCAGCCAGCCGAGGTTCCTCTGGGCCACCTGGGACCTGTCGGGCACCCACCCTTTCACCGGGGTCATCGACAACGGCACCCAGGTGAACGCCGGACGCCCGGAGTTCGCGACCTCGCTGCCGCGCGCCCGCAAGGTCCTCAACCAGGGCACCTGGACCGTCGACACCCCGCTGGGCCAGACCGTCACCCAGGGCATGGACTTCTACCAGCGCGAGTACGGCAGCGACATCAACGTCCAGTCGCGGCCGGGCAGCAAGGTGGTCCTCACCGGGCAGTACAGCTGGTCGGACCGGGGCGGTGACACGAACCCCTCGCTCAGCGACCCGGCCCTCAACTGGACGCCCGCACGCAAGAACGTCAACAAGCGCGGCACCAACATCAAGGGCGCCAACGTCCAGTGGGGCGACGGCACGACGAACAAGATCTTCATGCCGGGGACCGCCGAGACGGTCTACATCAACCTGCTGGCGGCCCGGTCGCGTTCCCTGCTCACGTTCGACTACAACGGGCCCGTGACCCTGGGCGCCCCCATCGGCGGTGGCGTCTTCCACGACACGCTCTCCGCACCCGGCGCCGGGGACGTCGTCATCAAGGGCACCAGGGGCAACGACGTCACCTTCGCCGCCGTGCAGTACTACAACGGCTCGACCACGGTCGAGAAGGGCGCGGTGCTGCGGCTGGGCAGCGGCAGGTCCGGGGGCGACGGCGGCCTGTACACCCGGGGCGACCTCACCAAGGTGGTCAACGACGGTTCGCTGGTCGTCCGGAACGTGGACAGGCCCGTGACGCTGTCGCGGGTGAGCGGCAGCGGTTCGCTCACCCAGTCGGGCAAGGCCACCACGACCCTGACGGGTACGGGGGTGACGTACACCGGGGCGACCAACGTCACCAAGGGCACGCTGGCACTCCGTTCGGGGGCGACGCTCGCCCGCAGCAGGACCGTCCGGCTCACCACCGCCGGCGCGCGGCTCGACGTGGGCGCCTCCGGGCTGAGGGTGACCGGGGCGCTGTCCGGCAAGGGCACCGTGCAAGGTGCGGTGACCAACGCGGGCGTGGTCGTCGCCGGCCTCACGGTGACGAGCGGCTACACCCAGACCGCCAAGGGCGAACTGGTGCTGCGGGAGGAGCCGTTGAAGGTGACCGGGGCGGTGAGACTGGCCGGTGGGCTGGACTTCGCGGCACTGGGCGACGTCGGTGGACCCGGCGAGACGGTCACCGTGGTCGACCACCGCGGCAAGGGCGCGACCACCGGGACGTTCACCGGGCTCCGGGAGGGCGCCGAGGTGCGGCTGGCCGACAGCACGTACCGGATCGGGTACAAGGGCGGCGACGGGAACGACGTCGTCCTCACCCGGGTGAAGGGCAGCCCGTCGCCGTCCGTGAAGGCCGCCGACGCGGGCTCCGGCCCCGGGGCGCGGGACCCCCGCACACAGAACGCGAGCGCCTCCGCCGACAGCCACCTCGGCTGGTGGCCGTACGCCCTCGCCCTCGGCGGTCTCTTCGGGCTGCTGGTGCCGGTGACCAGGCGCCGCGGGAACAACCGGCGCCGGGGCGGCCGGCACGCGGCCACGGGCTGAGCCCGGCGGCCGCTGTCCTCAGCCGTCCTGCCGGGGCTTCTGCTCCAGCAGGGCGGCTCCGAGCGGGGTCAGGGTGTGCAGGACCGTGTTGGCGTGACGGTGGCTGGCCATCAGTCCGGCGTCGCGCAGGACGGCGGTGTGATGGCTCGCCGTCGTGGGGGTCACGCCGGCCCGGCGGGCGGCCTCCGTGGTGGTGCAGCCGGTCGCGCCGGCCCGCAGGATGGCGGCGCGGGTGGTGCCCAGCAGGGCGTTGAGCGGTGGCGGGTCGACACAGCGGGTCGTCGCGGGCAGATGATGCAGGGGGTAGAGCAGCACGGGCGGGAGCCCGGGGTCGGCCAGGGCGATGGGCGCGTGCCAGCAGAAGTGGGAGGGGATCAGGAGCAGCCCCCGGCCCGCGAGGAGCACGTCGCGGCTGTCCGGGTACGGGGAGATCTCCAGGACCGGTGGCCGCCAGCGGATCGTGGGGCCCAGCTGGTCGAGCATCCCCTCGGTCCCGGCGTGGAACAGGGTGCGTGTGTGCCGGGCGCGTTCGGCCCGCAGCCGTTGCTCGATGTGCTCCTCGTGCGGGGCGATCACGGCACGGTGGTAGGCGCGCAGGGCGTCCACGAGTTGTTCCCGCATGCCCCGCTCGCCGAGCCGGCGGGTCCACGCCGGGGCGCCGACGGCCCGTTGCAGCATCTCGACCTCGCCGTCCACTCTCTCTTCCGGGGTCGCCAGGACGGCTTCCAGCCCGGCGTCCAGCCCCTGCGTGCCCTCCGGCGGTGTCAGGAAGTCGGGGAAGTAACCGGCGCGCGGGAAGAGCGGCAGCAGGAAGCTCTTCACGGTCCGGTCGAGCCCGGCCTGTCGCAGCGCGGCCCGCGCGTCGCGGAACCAGGAGGCGTAGGCCCAGCGGCCTTCACGCGTCTGGAGCCGGTGCAGGCTGACCGCGATCTCCCACAGCGCGTGGGGCTCGGTCGCCACGCGCACCTTGGTGAGGTCTTCGGGTGTGAAGTGAAAGCGGAGCATCCCGTTCCCCATGGTCGTCAATCTCCGACCTGCGTGTTTTCACTCCTCTCACATGAGCATGACAGCGCCGAGGAGTGCGGGAAACATGAATTCCCGCCAGCCGTGCCCACCGGCACGATCCAGCAGGAGAAGGGACCGGGGATGTCCTCGCACCAGCAGGAGAACGACCGGAAGTCCAGCCGCCGCCCCCGCCGCGCCCGCCGGGGCATCGCCACGGCGGCCCTCGCTCTCGCCACAGCCGCCGTCGGTCTCGTCGCCCCGAACTCCGCCAGTGCCGCGCCGCTGGCCTTCGAGTGCGACACCGGAGACGTCTGCGTCTGGAACGCCACCAACGGAACGGGCAACCGGTGTTCGTGGACCAACGCCGACCCGGACTGGTGGAGCGGTTCCGTGCAGTGCTCGTGGTCCGACACCCAGAACGTCAGGTCCGGTATCAACCGCGGCACGTCCTCCGCGTACAGGGCGGTCGCCTTCTACTCCGGCGCCAACTACACCGGCACCCTCGTCGGCTGCCTTCGGCAGAACGGCGAACGGGACGGCGAGGCCAACGTCAGGATCCGCTCGCACAAGTGGGTGGCCTCCGCCACCTGCTGACCCACGCCTGACGCGGGGCGGCTCGGGGGCCGAACCCAGGGGGTGTTCTGACCGTCCCTAGATCTCGCCTTCGGCCCCCTCCTGCCGCCCCCGCAGCCACACGTACACCGGGATGCCCGCGAAGAGGAACAGTGCGCCCTGGTAGACGGCCGCGTAACCGGCGCCCGCGATCAGCCAGAAGGAGAAGGCGAAGGAGAGCGCGGCGACGATCAGGTCGCGGGCCAGGCCGGCGGGGCGGACCCGCTCCCGCGTGCCGCGCGCCAGCCAGTACAGCTGGGCGGCGGCGGAGAGCAGATAGGGGACGCAGCCGGTGAACGTGGTGATGAGGACGAGGACACGGAACGCGGTGTCCGGGTCGTCCGCGTAGTTGACGACGATGAGGAGCGTGCCGAGGACGGCGGTGGCGAGGACGCCGAAGCCGGGGACACCGCCCTTGCCGACCCGGGCGAACGGCTTCGGGAAGAGGCCGTCACGGGCGGCGGCGTACGGCATCTGGGCGCTGAGCAGGACCCAGCCGTTGAGGCAGCCCACGATCGAGGCCACGGCGACCAGCGCGATCACCGTGCCGCCCCAGCTGCCGCCCGCCATCGCGTTGACGGCGTCGGCGAAGGGCGCCCCGGACTCGACCAGTTCCTCGTGCGGGACCAGGCCGAACACGGCGACCGTGCCGAGGATGTAGACCAGGGCGGAGGCGAGGGTGCCGAGGACGCTGGCGCGGCCCACGGTGCGCTCGGGGTCCTTGACCTCGCCGGCGCTGACGGCGGCCGACTCCACGCCCAGGAAGCTGTAGAGGAGGAGCGCGGCCGCGGCGGCGACCGCGCCGGGGGCGCTCTCGCCGGAGGCGTTGAACGGGCCGAAGTTGTCGGTGTCGACGAAGAACAGGCCGACGGTGGCGACCAGCAGCAGCGGCACGAACTTCAGCACGGTGGAGACGATCTGCACGGCGCCCACGTAGCGGGTGCCCGCGAAGTTCGCGGCGGCGGGCAGCCACAGGGCGGCCAGGGCCACCAGCGCCAGGACCGCCTTGCTGTCGCCCAGGGGTATCAGCACGTCGACGTAGCCGACGACACCGACGGCGAGCGCGGCGATGCTGACCCAGCACATCGTCCAGTACGACCAGGCCGACAGGAAGCCCGCGAAGGGGCCGAAGGCGTCGCGCGGGTAGACGTAGAGGCCGCCGGTGACCGGGCTGCGCCGGGCCAGCCTGCCGAAGAGCAGCGCGAGCAGGACGGCGGCCACGGAGAGGATGACGAAGGCGAGCAGGCTGACCGTGCCGTACGGGGCGACGGCGGCGGGGAGGGTGAAGATGCCGCCGCCGATGATGTTGCCCATGACGAGGGCGGTGGCGGCGGCGAGCCCGAACTTGCGGCCTGGGGCGGTCGCGCCGGGGGGCGAGGTCGATTCGGGCTCGGTGGCCTCGGGGGTGCTGGTCGTGGTCATGGTGGTTCCCGGGGGATGGGGCGGGGTGGGGACGGGGAGGGGTGGTGACGGGGAGGGCGTGATCGTACCGCCGAAGTCCACATGGTGGTCAATCTGTTCATGTACTGGACACACTCGGGGGCGGCCCAGGCACCTCGACTACCGTCGTCGGCATGACCAGCAACGCACCCGGCAGCTTCTCCCACCTCCCCGGCCCCCGCGTCGGCCCCTTCGCCGCGGCACTCGCCGACGACGTCCTCGTCCTGGACGGCGGCATGTCCAACCAGCTGGAGTCGGCCGGGCACGACCTGAGTGACGAACTGTGGTCGGCGCGGCTGCTCGCGGAGCGGCCGGAGGCGATCACCGAGGCCCATCTCGCCTACTTCGAGGCGGGCGCGAGCGTGGCGATCACCTCCAGCTACCAGGCCACCTTCGAGGGTTTCGCGGGGCGTGGCATCCGGCGCGAGCGGGCTGCCGAACTCATGGCGCTGAGCGTCGAGTTGGCCATCGACGCGGCCGTGGAGGCCCAGGACCGGGGCGTCACGCGCCCGCTGCTGACGGCGGCCTCGGTCGGCCCGTACGGGGCGATGCTGGCGGACGGCTCCGAGTACCGGGGCCGGTACGGGCTGAGCGTGGCCGAGCTGGAGCGGTTCCACCGGCCCCGGCTGGAGGCGCTGGCCGCCGTCCACCCCGACGTCCTCGCGCTGGAGACGATCCCGGACACCGACGAGGCCGAGGCGCTGCTGCGGGCGGTCCGGGGTCTGGACGTGCCCGCCTGGCTGTCGTACACCGTCGCCGGCGACCGCACCCGCGCCGGGCAGCCGCTGGAGGATGCCTTCGCGCTCGCCGCCGACGCCGAGGAGATCGTCGCCGTGGGCGTCAACTGCTGCTCGCCCGACGATGTGGACGGCGCGATCGAGACGGCCGCGCGGGTCACCGGCAAGCCGGTGGTGGTGTACCCGAACAGCGGCGAGACCTGGGACGCCTCCGCGCGGGCCTGGACCGGGCGGTCGACCTTCACGACCGAGCAGGTGGAGGGGTGGCGGGCGGCCGGGGCCCGGCTGATCGGCGGATGCTGCCGGGTGGGCCCCGAGGCGATCTCGGCCATCGCGAAGTCACTGGGCTGACCGGCCCGGGGCGTCCGCCGTGCGTGGCCGCGTGCGGGTGGATGAGGACTGAACGCGCAGTGCCCCGCGCCCCTGAGGGGCGCGGGGCGGCCGGGCTCCGGCGGCTACTTCGCCTCGCTGTCGTACTTCGAGGTGGACCAGAAGTAGCCGAGAACCGCGAGGCCCAGGCACCAGGCCACGGCGAGCCAGCCGTTGTGGCCGATCTCGGTGCCGAGCAGCAGTCCGCGCAGGGTCTCGATGGCGGGGGTGAAGGGCTGGTACTCGGCGATCGGCCGGAACCAGCCCGGCATCGTGTCGGCCGGGATGAACGCGCTGGAGATCAGCGGCAGCAGGACCAGCGGCTGCGCGCTGTTGGCGGCCGCCTCGGCGTTCGGGCTGGACAGACCCATGCCGACCGCGATCCAGGTGAGCGCCAGGGAGAACAGCGCCAGCAGCCCGAACGCCGCCAGCCACTCCAGGACCGAGGCGTCCGCGGAACGGAAGCCGATGGCGACACCCACGCCACCGACGAGCACCACACTGGCCACGCACTGCAGCACGCTGCCGGCGACATGCCCGACGAGGACGGAACCGCGGTGGATCGCCATGGTGCGGAAGCGGGCGATGATGCCCTCGTTCATGTCGGTGGCGACCGACACCGCTGTTCCGACGACGGTGCCGCCGATGGTCATCATCAGGATGCCCGGGACGATGTAGGCGATGTAGTCGGAGCGGTCGCTGCCGCCGATGCCCGCGCTCATCACGTCGCCGAAGATGTAGACGAAGAGCAGCAGCAGCATGATCGGGGTCAGCAGCAGGTTGAGCGTGAGGGAGGGATAGCGCCGCGCGTGCAGGAGGTTGCGGCGCAGCATCGTCGAGGAGTCACGGACGGCGAGGGCGACGGGGTTCGGTCGGGCGGGGGCCAGGGGGGCGCTCATCGGACGGTCTCCTTGGACTGGTTCGGCTGGGCGGGGACGTCGGTGCCGGTCAGGGCGAAGAACACGTCGTCGAGATCGGGGGTGTGCACGGTGAGTTCGTCGGCCTCGACGCCGGCGGCGTCCAACCGGTCGAGCACGGCGCGCAGTTCGCGCTGGGTGCCGCCGCTGGGCAGTTGCAGGGCGAGGGCCTCGTCGTCCCGGGTGACCTCGCGCAGCGCGGAGGCGGCGGAGCGGTAGGCGGCCGGGTCGGTGAAGCGGAGGCGGACGTGGCCGCCGGGTATCTGCCGCTTGAGTTCGTCGGCGGTGCCCTCGGCGACGATCCGGCCGCCGTTCAACACCGCGATGCGGTCGGCGAGTTCGTCGGCCTCCTCCAGGTACTGGGTGGTGAGGAAGACGGTGACGCCGTCGGAGACCAGCTCGCGGATGATCTGCCACATGTTGTGGCGGCTGCGCGGGTCGAGGCCGGTGGTCGGCTCGTCGAGGAAGATGATCCGCGGGCCGCCCACCAGGGTCATGGCGATGTCGAGCCGGCGCTTCATGCCGCCCGAGTAGGTGGAGGCGGGCTTCCGCGCGGCCTCGGTGAGGTCGAAGCGCTCCAGCAGGTCGGCGGCGACCCGGCGTCCCTCCTTCCTGGACAGGTGGTGCAGGTCCGCCATGAGGAGCATGTTCTCCTCACCGGTGATCAGCCCGTCGACGGCGGAGAACTGTCCGGTCACCCCGATCACGGAGCGGATGGCCTGGGGGTGCTGGTGGCCGCCGACCCGGATCTCGCCGGCGTCCGGGGTGACGAGCGTGGAGAGGATCTTGACGGCGGTGGTCTTGCCGGCGCCGTTCGGGCCGAGCAGGGAGAAGATCGTTCCCTCGGGGACGGTCAGGTCGACACCGTCGAGGACGGTCTTCTCGCCGTACGCCTTGCGCAGCCCGTGTGCCGCGATGGCCTGGTTCGTCATGGTGGGTGTCGCCCTTTCCGGGGTCGTCAGAGGCTGCGGGCGGTGATGTCGCCGTAGCCGGTGGTCGCGTGGATGTCGAGGCGGGCGCCGGTGGCCCCGCTGTTCCGGAGCGAGTTGTGGATCCGGCCGTAGGAGGTGCCGGCGTCCAGGGAGGCCGAGGCTCCGGTGGCGGCGCCGACGGAGATCTCGCCGTACCCGGTGTGCAGGGTGACGGTGCCGCCGGCGGCCTCGGTGATGCGCAGGTCGCCCTTGCCGCTGGTGATGTCGGCGGAGCCGTCCAGGCGGCCGACCAGTGCGTCGCCGGCCAGGATGTTCAGGCGGGCGCTGGCCGCCTCGTCGAGCTTGACCTGGCCGTGAGCGCCGTCGATGGCGACGTCGCCCAGCCGCCCGACGCCGCGGAACTCGGCGGCGGCCGCCTTGGCCTCGACATGGGAGCCGGCGGGCAGTTGGACGGTCACCTCCAGACTTCCGGAGGGGCCGAGGAGTTCGTTCTTCGCCGCCGGGGCCTGGATCCGCAGCACCCCGTCGCGGTAGTCGACCGTGGTCCGCTCGGCGGCCCTGACGTCCCGGCCCTTGGCGGCATCGGCGGGCCGGACGTCGACGGTGGTGTCGGCCCGGTCGGCGGCGATGAGCCGCACGCGTCCGGCGGGGATGTTCAGGACGGCGGAGATCGGGGCGGGGGTCTCGAACTTCTGCATGGTGCTCTCCTTCAGCTCTCGCTCTTCGGCTCTCGCCGTTCGCGCTTCGTTTCCGACAACGGAAAAGCTACGTTGCGTTCGACTTTCCGGCAACACTCTTGTTGCATCGATAGAGCATTCACGCAGGCCAGAGCCGCATTTTCATTGCAACGGGCTCGCGAGTAACGCAACAACCCCCACTCGAAACGTTGCAATGGATTGGGCGTGAACGCTATAGTCGGCGTCGGCGCATCACGGAGCACGGGCGCATCACGGAGCACGGGCGCATCACGGAGCACGAAGGAGACAGCGATGCCGGGAGGCAGGCTCACCCAGCAGGAACGCCAGCAGATCGCACTGGGGCTGGCCGACGGCCTCGCCTACGCGGAGATCGCCCGGCGCCTGGAGCGCCCCACCTCGACGATCACGCGTGAGGTGATGCGCAACGGCGGCCCCACCGCCTACCGCGCAGACCTGGCCCACCGTGCCACCGAACGCCGCGCCCACCGGCGCCGCCGGGCCACGCCCCGGGCCGCACAGACCCCCGAGCAGGTTCCCGGCCGCGACACCGAGGCCGTACGCGAGTACGAGGAGACGTTCACCCACGTCATGATGGCCTCGGGCATGCCCACGATGATGGCCCGGGTGATGGCCTGCCTCACCCTCACCGACAGCGGCAGCCTCACCGCGGCCGAACTGGCCGAGCGGCTCCAGGTCAGCCCGGCCTCCATCTCGAAGGCGATCGCGTTCCTCGACAGCCAGGGCATGGTCCGCCGGGAGCAGGGTGAACGCCGCCGGGAGCGCTACATCGTCGACGACGACGTCTGGTACCGGTCCATGATCGCCAGCGCCCGCGGCATCGCCCAGGTCGTCGAGACCGCCCGCCAGGGCGTCGGCGTCCTCGGCCCCGGCACTCCCGCCGGCGCCCGGCTGGAGAACGTCGCCCGCTTCCTCGACTTCGTCGGCGAGAACACCATCCGCGCCGCCGAGCAGGCCCGCGAGATCCTGCACACCAAACCGTTCCTAGGGACTGAGCGGGAGTGAGTCCTGTTGCCAGGACTCATGCTCGGCCGAACGCCCCGGACGGTGTTGGGCGTTCTGGTTGCCCGCGTTCGCTCCGCACCCGGCGCGCACGGATCGTGTCCGTGGTCCGGGGATGCGGGGGCGGGTTTCCTCACGCCCGGCAACACCTGATCCGGCCTGGACGGTCCGATGCCCCACCGCATCTCTCCGGTGCTGTGGGGGCGGTGCCGTCCGTCGCCGGATCGGGTGTTGCTGGGCGCGCCTTCCGATCGCCACGGCGGCAGCGTCGTGGCGAGTGGTCCTACGTGTCGTGGTGGTGAGGGGTTTCTGCCAGTGCTGGGCGCCCCACTTCGAGGTGTAGGCCGGGTCGACGGCGATGACGGCGATCCCCGTGGCGTCGGCCATGGAGGCCAGCCGGGCGCGGAGTCTGCCGGTGGGCATGCCGGAGACAAGCTGCCGGAAACGTGTGCGGCGGCCGTGTTTCTCCCGGGTCTTCTCGGCGGTGAAGTCCAGGTCCTCGACCGCGATCGCCTTCACCCCACAAACTCGGGCCCAGTGCAGGAGGCGGGTCAGGGCGTGGCGGACCTGGGCGTCGCGGTGGAGCGCGGTGCCGGTCAGGTCGTAGGAGAAGCGGCGCGGGCTGCCGGTCGGGTTGCCGTGAACGTCCAGGCGCCAGGCCGCGAGGTGATCGGCGTTCATGTCGACGCCGATCACCCCGTGGGCGAGCGCCGTCTCGATGGGGAGGGTGGGGGTGGGTGGGATCTGCCAGGAGGCGGTCACATACCAGCGGTCCCGGCCGGTATCGAGGTGGATGCGGTAGGCGATCGCCCGGTCGGCCGCGACGCGGTCCGCCCACTCGCCGCCCCGGTGCGCGAACACCACCCGGCACGCCAGGACGTAGCGGCCGCGCGCGGCGTTGGCCAGATGCGCCAGCGGGGCGGGCAGTTTGATGCTCACCTCGCCCTCGGGGCTGATGCGGATGGTCTCGTTGCCGTAGCGCTTGCCGGACTCCCCGTCCGCCTGGCAGAACCAGCGCTCCGCCTCCCACCGCCCCCGCCACGCGGACTCCGTCAGCCCAGCCGCCTCCAGGTGGTGCCGGGTACGGGCCAGGCGCTTGCCGCCCCGCACCACGTGCACGATGCCCGCCTCGCGGTCGGCCCGCGCGGCGGCCAGCCGGTCCTGCAGCACTTGCAGCCGCCGCGCCTTCGCATGCCACTCCCGCCGCGACCGGTAACCCCCCGGCGCCTTCCTCGTCCCCTTCTGCCCGACCGGCAGGGACAGGCGGCCCTCGATCGTGCGGATACCCGCTTCCAGGGTGTGGATGTGCGCGAGCTGGCCCCGGCGAGCCAGCGCCCACTGATCGTGCGTGGCCTTGGTGATACTGCCCGCCCAGCGTGACGACGACAGCGGCGTCAGCTCCCGCTTACGCACCGCCCACATCTCAGCGGAGTGGTCCACGCCGTCCCGGCAGCGCACCTTGAGGTCCTTCGCCGCCAGCGACCCCAGATGCGCGCCCACCAGCCGCAGCACCTTCTCATCACCCGGTGTCAGCTGCTTGAGACGGGTCCGCACGGCCACACCAGACGGCCCGGACACGACGAACGGCGACGCGATACTCCGCAGCTCACCCACCCTGCCGCCCCCCGCCGAAAGTCCCGTCGCCATGGGCAACGAGCACCTCCCATAAAGGTCACGCATTCGATGTGAGAACGTCAGTTCCTAGCTGAAATCAGCCCCACGACCGAGGCAACCTCCGGCACTCACTCCCACTCACCAGAACGTTCTTGAACACACTCCAGCGACAGCAGCTCCAAACCCCGGACGCCCACGGACGGCACCGCCGAACCGGGCGCGGACCACGAGTAGGGGCGGCCGTCCGCGGACGGCCGCGGACAGCCGGTCTCAGGGGCTCCGGCGGAAGCGGCGCAGGGCCGGCAGCGAACCTCCGCCGGAGGTGACGAAGGTGCCGGCGCCCTGGACTCTGCGCGGCCGCCGTGCGTCCGCGGCCCAGAGGGCGAGCTCGGGGTCGTAGGGGCCGTGGACGACGGTCCCGGCCGCCGGGGAGTCGAAGACACGGACCGGATGCGTGTGGTCCCAGACCGGCCAGGCCGGGTCGCCCGCCGTCGCGAAGCGGACCCAGGCGCCGTGCAGGGCGGTGACGAGGTCGCGGGGGGCGTGCTCGCCGGCGAGCTTGGCGGAGGCGGCGGTGTCGCCGGTGTCGAAGACGAAGCCGAGTTCGAGGGCGTGGCAGGAGCCGAGGGCGGGGAGGCCGGAGGACCAGGCGAACTCGTAGACGTAGGACCGGGCGTGGTCGACGCGGGCGTCCGCCACCCGGTGCAGGGGGACCCGGAGCAGGTGGTCGGTGACGAGCTGACCCACCAGGTCGGCGGTGCCCTTGTCAGGGTGGAGGTCGCGGTAGGCGCGCGGGACCTCGGGGCCGCAGTGGCAGCGGGCGCGGGCGCCGGCCAGCGCGACCGTCCCGAGGCGGTCGACTCGTTCCTGGAGGCCGCCGGGGACGAGCCAGAGCCGGTGCTCGTCGCGGGTCCAGCCCATGAGGAGGTCGATGCCCGGAGCCGCGCCGTGCTCGGTCAGCGCCTGGAGCGGGTCGGTGGGCAGCAGGTCGCCGTCGACGACGAGGCCGAAGGCGGGACCGCCGAGCACCGGGCTGCTGAGGCGGCCGACCTCGGCCTGTGCCTCGGCGAGCGCGGTCCGGTCCACGGCGGCGAAGGCCGCGGCGGTCGCCGGCACCTTGAGCCGGTTCGCCATCCGGCGGACCATCCGGCGCACCTTGTCGCGGTCCAGGGCCTCCGGCGGCCCGCTCTGCAGCACCGCCCGACGGAACAGGCCCCGGGCGCGGGGCATCGCCAGCAGCGCGCCGACGCTGATGGCGCCCGCCGACTGGCCGGCCAGGGTCACCTGGTCCGGATCACCGCCGAACGCCGCGATCGAGTCCCGCACCCACTCCAGCGCCGCCAGCTGGTCACGCAGCCCGAGGTTGGGCGGGGCGTCCGGGAAGAGGCCGTAGCCCTCCACGCCCAGGCGGTAGTTGAGGGAGACCAGGACCACCCCGTCCCGGGCGAAGGCGGCGCCGTCGTAGACCGGGACCGCCGACGAACCCCGGGTGAGGGCGCCGCCGTGGATCCAGACCAGGACCGGCAATCGGGCGCCGTGGCCCGGCTCCGGCGTCCACACGTTCAGGTTGAGACAGTCGTCGCCCGGGACGACGGGGTCCGACAGATAGCGGGCGAACGCCTCCGAGTACGGCGGTTTCGGGGGCGTCGGCCCGAAGGCTAGGGCGTCCCGCACCCCCGACCAGGGCTCGGGCGGGGCGGGCGGGAGGAACCGGCGGGGGCCGAAGGGCGGGGCCGCGTACGGGACGCCCCGGAACACCGCGATCGGGTCCCCGTGGCCGTCCCCGTACTCGTACGTGCCGCGCACGTCGCCGTACGGTGTCCTGACCACGGGGTCCTGCCGGTCTGCCGTCATCGCGCACCAGCTCCTCACGCCGCCCGCTCGTGACAACCGTCGTCCCCCTCAGAGCACCACATCCCTGCGCGGTATTCCGGTCGTGCGGGGGTCCTGAGCGGCCGTTCGGGCGACAGCGGGCGCGCCGGGCGACCGCGCCGGGGCGACCGCCGGGCGCGGGGCGGCGGCTACCTGACGTCCGGCCACGGTCGTCCGGAGCATCAGCTGGGCGCTCGCCCCACCGCCGACGAAGATGGTGACCGTGTGTGATCGCCGGGGGGGGGTGTACCGGCTCCGCGTTTCTCGCCGGTACTACGACTGGACGCTCTTCAAAGCCTCGACCAGCAGCGTGACCAACTCGTTGATGATCGGGGGGCGGATGCCGGGTCTGCTCACGGCGAGGACCTCACGGTAAAGCGGTGCGGCCTCGGGCGGAAGGACAACCCGTTCGACTCCGGGCTGGTCGCTCTCTCCGCTGATGAGAGTGGCCGGGATCAGGCCCACCGCCAATCCGGCTCTGATCATGGCCAGCATGCTGTGCAGGTCCTCGGTTTCCAGCGTTACGTCGAGAGAGATCCCCAGTTCTCCGGCCCACCGATGCAGCAAACGCCGATCGGGACTGTGCGCATGGCCTGAGGTCCATTCCAGCTCAAGGCATTCCGCCAGTTCCAACGGGCGACGGCCCGGCCGTGGGCCGGCGACGAGGACCAGCGGCTCGTGCCCCAGAGAGGTGATGGTCCACTCACCAGAAGTGGTCGGTGGGTCCTCGGGCAGGTATCGGTAGGCAATGAGCAGATCCAGGTCCCCCGATTTGACCTTGGGCAACCCTTCGTGTGTCTCCACGATGACGAGGCGGATGCGGGCGCCGCGGCCACTGGACTTGAGAGCAGACAGAATCCCGGGGAACAGGTGGCTCATCGCGCTGGGGTAGGCACCGACGCGCAGTTCGGCGATTTCACGGTTCGAGATGCCGTGGGCGGCGTCCTGGAACCGGGCAGTCGCCTCGAAGAGCGTCTCGGTCGCTTGCGCGAGGGAGCGGCCGGCCGCGGTCAGGATCAGTCGGCTGCCAGGGCGGCGGACGAGCAGCTCGATGCCCATGTCGCGCTCCAGCACGGCGATGTGCTGGGACACCGCGGAGGGGACGTAGCCGAGGGATGCCGCGGCTTCGGCCATGGAGCCACAGTTCACCACGGCCATGAAGGTGGACAGGAGCTTCAGGTCGGGCTGGGACTTCATGGATGGTGAACTTTCTCTTCTCGATCCATCGCTTTACGTGTTCTGCCGCCGGGTGCCAGAGTCTAGGCAACCTGCCGGAAGAACGCGCCTCACCTGCGCTGTCGCCCACCGCCCCCAGCCGTCCGCATGACCGCCGCACTTCTGCCGAAAGCCGAGGCCATGGCCATCGACCTGACCGCCCTCCGGGCCCACTTCCCCTCCCTCGACCACGGCCTCGCCTTCTTCGACGGCCCGGGTGGGACCCAGACCCCCCGCCCCGTCGCCGACGCCATCGCCGCGACGCTGACCGGCCCCCTCTCCAACCGGGGGGTTGTCAGCCCCTCCGAGCTCAACGCCGAGCGCGCCGTCGCGGAGTTCCGCGCCGCCTATGCCGACCTGCTCCATGTGCCCGCCGACGGTGTCGTCCACGGTCGCAGCGCCACCCAGCTCACGTACGACTTCTCCCGTCACCTGGCCAAGAGCTGGAAGGCCGGCGACGAAATCGTCCTCAGCCGCCTGGATCACGACTGCAACGTCCGCCCCTGGATCCAGGCGGCCGAGCGCGCCGGCGTGACGGTCCGCTGGATCGGGATCGACAGCGAGACCGCGGAGCTCGACCTCGATTCGTTCGAGCGGGCGCTGTCGCCTCGGACGCGGCTGGTCGCGGTCACGGCGGCCTCGAACGTGCTGGGCACCAAGCCGCCCGTCCGCCGGATCGCCGACCTGGCGCACGAGGTCGGTGCCCTGGTGTACGTGGATGGGGTGCACTACGCCGCCCACCACCTGGTGGACGTGCCCGCCCTGGGCGCGGACCTGTTCGTCTGTTCCCCGTACAAGTTCCTCGGACCGCACTGCGGTGTGCTCGCGGGAGCGCCCGGACTCCTCGAAACCCTCCACCCGGACAAGCTCCTGCCTTCCCCCGACACCGTGCCGGAGCGCTTCGAGTTCGGCACACTGCCCTACGAGATCCTGGCGGGTGCCACCGCCGCCGTGGACTTCCTCGCCGCGATCGACCCGGGCACGCGGGCCACGCGCAGGGAGCAGCTCGCGCATTCGCTGGGCTCCCTGCACGAACACGAGCAGGCGCTGCGCACGAGGCTGGAAGAGGGTCTGCGCGCTCTGGGCGACGCCGTCACCCTGCACTCGAAGGCGGCCGACCGCACCCCGACCCTCCTGATGACCCTCGAAGGCCGCGACGCCCGCGAGGCCCAGGTGCATCTGGCCGCACGCGACGTCCTGGCCCCCGCCGGGTCGTTCTACGCGTACGAGCCCTTCGCCGCCTTGAAGCTGGAGGACCCCGCCCTGCGGGTCGGCCTGGCGCCGTACAACACCGCCGACGACGTGGACAGGCTCCTCGACGGTCTTTCCTCTTTTCTTCTCTGAAGCTTGTCCCGTATGTGGCCGGCTGAGCCTCGCAGTGATGGCGATGCTCACGTCATCAGCAGGCGGTGGTCGATTCGCCTTTGCCCGATCCGGTCCGCCACCAGGCCGAGGAGCACGCGGCGATCGTCGCCGCGATCGAAGAGCCCCCGAGGCCGCCGGCCTCAACAACCCGACCCGGTAGGCCGTGGCGCCGGCGCGGGAGACCAGCTGGGCGGTGCGGCGACCGGTAAGAGGGCGCCCTACCCGTACTTCCCCTACCACCGCCAGGAAGGCTTCGCCCGCCTCAACCCACCAGTGGTCGCGCCTCCGCCCGCCGCGTGACGCCGACGGCAGTCACCGAAGCGGCGGTCCGCGCGTCCCACACTCACCGTCTCGCAGAGGGCGGCCAGGCGTCACGAAACGACGCGCCCAGATGGTGCGGTCCGGCCACCCCGCTACCGCTGCGGCGCTCCGAGCGGCGCGCCGACAAGGCTCCACTTGTTCGAGGTTTCGAAAGTTTCGACTGAGGTGGTCCTCTGAATTCCTGCTTCTTCCCGCCGTGTTGAGTTGGGCTTAACGTAGAGAGCGCTTGCTACGCGGCTCGGGATCGGCCGCGGGCGGAGCCCTGTTCGAAAATTTCACCGGCCCTCGGGACGGGCCCTGAGAGGTGGAGTCGCGATGGTGCGTGGCGGGAGCGCGACGGCCGGGCCGACGCTGGCGGTGGTGGCGCGCGAGGCCGGGGTGTCCGTGCCCACGGCCTCGAAGGTGGTCAACGGCCGCGAGGACGTGGCCCCCGAGACCAGGCGCCGGGTCACCGAGGCGTTGGACCGGCTCGGCTATGTCCGCAGACCCCGGTTCGAGGTGTCCAAGCCGCCCCGCATGGTCGACCTGGTGGTGCACTCCCTGGAGAGTTCCTGGGCGGGCGCCGTACTGCACGGCGTCGAGCAGGCCGCCCACGACGCCGGCCTGGAGGTCGTCGTCTCGGCCGGCCTGACCCGCAGCCGGGGCGCCCGCCCCGAACACGGCTGGTTCGACAAGTTGACCGCCCGCGGCTCCGCCGGCGTGCTCTTCAACCTGGCCGAACTGTCCCCGGCCCAGTACTCCTGGCTCACCCAGCATCGCATCCCGTTCGTACTGATCGACCCGGTTCTTGAGCCACCGCCCGGCGTCCTGTCCGTGGGCGCCGCCAACTGGCAGGGCGGGACGACCGCCACCGACCATCTGCTGTCCCTGGGTCACGAGCGGATCGCCGTGATCGCCGGCTACCGGCGCAAGATGTGCGGCAGCGCCCGGGTCGCGGGCTACCGCTCGGCACTCACGGCCGCGGGCCTGCCGTACCGGCCGGAGTACGTCCGTTACGGCAACTTCATGGAGACCACCGCCCGGCACCGGATGCTCCAGCTGCTCGACCTCCCCGAGCCCCCGACCGCCGTCTTCGTCTGCTCGGACAAGATGGCCCTCGGCGTCTACGAGGCACTGGCCGAGCGGGGGTTGCGGGTGCCGGACGACATCAGCGTGGTCGGGTTCGACGACCTTCCCGAGGCCCGCTGGGCGTCCCCACGTCTGACCACCGTCCGCCAGCCGCTCTCGGAGATGGCCCAGACCGCGCTACGGCTGCTGGTGCGGATGATGGAGGGCCACCAACCGGAGGGCACCCGCACCGAGTTGTCGACGCGGCTGGTGGAGCGGGCCAGTACGGGGGCGCCGCGCTCGGTCTGAGCCGGTGGGGCGGGGTGCTTCGCGGTTCGGTCAAGTGGTTGCGGGGGACCTCGGTTCGGGTGAACGGTGGGCGTCGTGGGACCGTACGGATAGGGATGGCCAATCGGGTGTCCCGGCGGTCCCGAGGCACCGGCCCACTCCGCTCCACCAGCACCGAGCTCCACATGCTCCACAGGGAAGGACCTTCGGGTTGTCGCACATACGCTCTCCGCAGCTTCCGGGACCGACGCCGACACCGGACGACGACAAGGCCCCGGAGGACGCCGCTCCTCCGCAGGGGGACACGGTCACGGAGACCGAGCCGACGGCGGAGACGCGGGCGGAGACACCGGCCGACAAGGCGGAGACGCCGACTGACAAGGCGGAGACACCCGAGAAGTCCGAGGAGTCCGAGGAGTCCGCGCCCACCCCCAAGGCAGATCGGGAGCGCTCCGAGACCACCGCCGAGCCCAAGACGGACATCACCGCACCCGACACGGACATCCCCGCACCCGCGGCGGAGTCCACCGCACCCGAGACGGCCGCCGCCGCCCCCGACACGGACGCCCCCGCACCCGCACCCGCCGCAGACGCCTCCGCACCCGAGACAGCCACTCCCGACGCGGACGCGGACCCGGACTCGGACTCCGGTGCGGACCCCGCCCCCACCGCAGCCCCCTCCCCCGGCTGGCGCGTGCGGCACCCCCGGGCCGCGCGTGGGCTCGCCTGGGCCGCTACGGTGCTGGCCTTCGTACTCGTGCTGTTCGCGCTCGTCGTGCCGAACGACATCACCGAGCTCGACCCCGGCCGGTTCCTGCGGATCCCGGCGGAGGGCATCCTCGTGGCGGGCCTACTGCTCGTCCTCCCCGCGAAGGCGCGCCGCGTGGCGGTCGTGGTGGTCGGCGTGGTGCTCGGCCTGCTGACCATCGTCAAGGTGCTGGACATGGGCTCGTACTGGACCCTGGACCGCCCCTTCGACCTGGTGCTGGACTGGATCCTGCTGGACGACGCGCTGTCGTTCATGAAGGACTCGCTCGGTGGGGCCGCCGCCCAGGCCGCGACCGTCGGGGTGATCGCGCTCGCGCTGGCGCTGCCCGTGCTGATGACGCTCGCGGTCGTGCGACTGAGCCGGCTGATGGTGCGCAACCGGCACACGGCGAGCCGTACGCTCCTCGTCCTGGGGACCGCGTGGATCACCTGCTCGACGCTGACCCTTGAGATATCCGACGTCCCCGTCGCCTCGCACAGCGCGGCCACCCTCGTCGAGAACCGGATCGAGGCGGTCAGCGACGGCCTGAAGGACGGCGAGGCGTTCCGCAAGCAGGCCGCGGTGGACGCCTTCGCCGACGTACCGCCGGAGCAGTTGCTGACGGGGCTGCGCGGCAAGGACGTACTGATCACCTTCATCGAGAGCTACGGCCGTTCCGCGATCGACGACCCGCGGATGGGCGAACCGCTCGGTGAGACCCTCGCGCAGAAGACACAGGAGCTGAAGGACGCCGGCTACGCCTCGCAAAGCGGCTGGCTGCGCTCCCCGATCACGGGCGCCGGCAGCTGGCTGGGGCACTCCACGTTCCTGTCCGGTCTGTGGATCAAGAACCAGTCGCGGTACAACCACCTCGTCGCGAGCGACCGGCTCACCCTCACCGAGGCGTTCCGCCGCACCGGCGCCTGGCGCACGGTCGGAATCGTGCCCGGCACCCAGAAGGCGTGGCCCGAGGGCAGGTACTTCGGGCTGGACCACATCTACGACTCCGACCAACTGGGCTACCAGGGACCGAAGTTCAGCTGGTCCACGATGCCCGACCAGTACACGCTGAAGGCCTTCCAGGAGCTGGAGCACGGCAGGGAGGACCGGGAGCCGATGATGGCGGAGATCATCCTGACCTCCAGCCACAACCCGTGGGCACCGATCCCGAGCACGATCCCCGAGGAGCAGATCGGTGACGGCTCGGTCTACCACTCCCTCCAGAAGGCCGAGGGCAAGAACCCGACGGAGGTCTGGAAGGATCCGCTGGCCGTCCGGGACGAGTACCGCAAGTCCGTCCAGTACTCGGTGACCAGCCTCGTCGACTTCGTCGCGAAGTACGGCTCGGAGGACACCGTGCTGGTCTTCCTCGGTGACCACCAGCCCAACAAGACGGTCACCGGCGACAACCCCAGCCACGACGTGCCGGTGTCGATCGTCGCCAAGGACCCCGAGGTGCTGGAGAAGATCTCCGACTGGGGCTGGACGGACGGGCTCAAGCCCGCCGACTCCACGCCGACCTGGCGGATGGACAAGTTCCGTGACCGCTTCATGACGGCGTTCGGGCCGCAGCAGCCGGGCGCCACGCCCTGATCGCCGACGCGCCACGCGGGAGGGCCGATCCGCCAGGTCGGCCCCGGGGTTGAGGCCACACCGCCGAGCCCCCGCACCGGGCAGGACCTCGGGGGCTCTTCCCGTGTCGGCGGGGGCTCAGCCCGAGGCGCCCACGTCGTCGCGCGGGGCCCCGTCGCCCGCCGGGGGCAGGCCGCCGCATTCGACCGGCATGCCGTGGGGCGGGGGCTTGTCGCGGTGACGGGGCGGGAGGAGGAAGGCCAGTTCGGCGTCGGTGGGGCGGTGGGCGGCGAGCGTGGCGGCCCGCAGGGCGTCGCGGTCGACGGCGGTCTCGGCGGCGCTGATCCGGAGGAGGTGCCCGTCCTCCGGTAAGGCGTACTCGTGCTGTCCCGCCGAGGTGCGGTACCAGGCGTCCCCGTCGCGCTCGCAGTGGACCGCCTCGCCCGTGCCCTGGCCCACCGGCTCCTCGGGGCAGCCGACGGCGGTCATCGTGCCCCGGTCGACGAGGAGCAGGAGCTGGGCGCTGTTCTCGTGGGACCAGTAGGCGGCGGAGAACCCGTCGTCGCCGTGGACGCCGACGGACTGCCGGGCCAGCGTGAACCCGGGGGACTCGGTGACGTAGACGAGCCCCGGCGCGAGGCCCAGCGCCTCGGCACGGGCGTGCAGTTCGGCCCGGTCGGGGAGCGGTGCCAGGGGCTCCCGGTCCCGGACCGCGACCTCCTCGGTCCCGCAGGCGGTGAGCAGTGCCGGCAGAAGCGCCAGCGGCAGCAGAACCCGCGCGGCACAGAGCATGGACATGCCCACCATCCTGCCGCACAGATGTTCCACAGGTGAGCCAAAGGCTCCGTTCCGTGAGAGCGCTTGCCCACGTGTCCGATTCCTTCAAGACCGGGCGTCGACCCGCGCCCTACGGTGGCCGCATGACTCCACGACTCGACGCGATCGGGATGGTGGCCTCGGACATGGCCGCCTCCGTCACCTTCTACCGACGACTCGGTTTCGCCTTCCCCGAGGGTGCCGAGAACCTGCCGCACGCCGAGGCCCGACTGCCGGGCGGGCTACGGCTGTTGCTCGACACCGAGGAGACCGTCCGCTCCTTCCGTCCGGCGTACCGCCCGGGGCCGGGCGGCGGCGCCGGGCTCGCCCTGCTGTGCGACAGTCCGGCCGAAGTCGACGCGGTGTACGAGGAGTTGACCGGCGCCGGGTACCACGGCGAACTCAAGCCGTGGGACGCGGTGTGGGGCCAGCGCTACGCCGTGGTGCTGGACCCCGACGGCAACGGCGTCGACCTCTTCGCACCCCTGCCGACGCCCGCCGAGGGGTAGCCGCCCGCGGGCGGGTGGCCTCCCACGGACGGGTAGCCACCCACCGACGGGTAGCCACCCACCGACGGGCGGCCACCCGTCGCGGCTACCGCCCGCCGGGGGCGGCCCGTCGCGGCTACCGGCCGCCGAGCAGTTCGCCGAGGGGAAGGCCCGCCAACTCTCGTACATCACGGGCGAGATGCGCCTGGTCGGCGTAACCGGTCCGGGCCGCCGTCTCGGCGAAGGGCACGCCGTCCCGGGCGAGCACGAGCGCCCGCTGCAGCCGCAGTACCCGGGCCAGTGTCTTCGGCCCGTACCCGAACGCGGCGAGCGACTTACGGTGCAACTGCCGTGCCCCGAGCCCGAGTTCGTCGGCGGTCGCCGCGACCGGCCGGCCCGCCCCGAGGGCGCCGACGAGCTGCCGCAGCGCCGGATCGGGTCGCCCCACCTCAGCCGCCCGCTCCAGGACCACCTCTTCGAGACCGCTCGCCGGATCGTCCGCCGCGTTCACCCGGGCCGTGAGCCGCCGCACGACCGCCGGTGACCACAGCTCGGCCAGGTCCACCCGCCGGTCCCGCAGCTCGTGGGCGGGTACCCCCAGAAAGCCGGGCGCCTGGCCGGGGAAGAACCGGAGCCCCGCCCACCTGCCGGACACCCCTTCGGTGACGTACGCCCGCGTGTCGGGCCCGGCGACCATGAGCCGCCCCTCGTTCCACAGCAGGTCCATGCATCCGTCGGGCAGCACCCGTCCCGCGCCCGGCCGGCTCGGGCTGTCGGTCCACACCACGGCCCCATCCAGCCGAGAGGTCCTTTCGACATACACATCGAAGAGGCTACGCCCGTGGCCATGGGCCGGCCCCGGCCGACTCAGGGGCTCGGGGAACTGGGGGAACTGGGGGAACTGCGCGAGCGACCCACCACGCCCCCGCAGACCGCAAGAACCCGCCATCACCCCCACCAGATGACGACGCGCCCCGCCCTGCCCCCTGTAGAACCCACCGTCACCCGGTACATGACAGCGCCCCCGGGCCGCCTCCGGTGCTATTCCTCGCCCTTCTTCGCCGGGGACCGCAAACGCGACGTCACGTCCTCCGGTGGCAGGAAGCGAGACCAGCGTTCGGGGAACTCGGAGGGCATGTCGGGGTCCTCCGGGTCGTAGGAGCGGGCGGCGGCCGCGCGGGCGACGTACTCGGCGGCCTGTTCCTCGCGGAGGCGCTCGTTCGCGGCGCGGGCGGCGGCCGTGGCCGCGGCGGGCCAGACACGGTCGATCGCGGCGTTGACGGCGGCGCCGACCAGGACGGCGAAGGCGCCCACGCCGATCCACAGGAGGACGGCGACGGCGGCCGCCAGGGAGCCGTAGATCGTCGCCCCCTCGACCGTGTTCGTCAGGTAGATGCGGAGCAGGAAGCTGCCCAGCACCCACATGCCGAGGGCGACCAGGGCGCCGGGGACGTCCTCGACCCAGGGGGAACGGACCGGCACCGACACGTGGTAGAGCGTCGTCAGGAAGACGATGGACAGGACGATCACGACGGGCCAGTAGAGGACCTGGACGACGGTCGCCGACCACGGGACGATCCGGACCACGGCGTCGGGGCCGGCCACCATCAGCGGTAGTGCGATCGAGCCGATCAGCAGCGCCACGAGGAAGAGCAGGAACGCCATGAGGCGGGTCTTGACGATGCCGCGGACGCCGTCGAGGCCGTACATGACGGTGATGGTGTCGATGAAGACGTTGACGGCGCGGGAGCCGGACCACAGGGCGAACAGGAAGCCTATGGAGATGACGTCGGGGCGACCGCCCTTCATCACGTCGTCCAGGATGGGCTGCGCGATCTGCGCGACGCCCTTCTCGGACAGGACGGTGCGCGACGCCTCCAGGAGGTTGAGCTCCAGGCTGGCGATGGTGTCGGCGCCGGTCCAGTCGTCGACGTAGCCGAGCAGGCCGATCATGCTGAGCAGCAGCGGCGGCACGGAGAGCAGCGTGAAGAACGCCGCCTCGGCCGCGAGGCCCAGGATGCGGTACTCGATGCAGGAGTTGACGGTGTCCTTCAGGAGCAGCCAGGCGGTCCTGCGCTTGGAGACGTCCCGGTAGAGGGCACGGGCGCGGTGGAGACGCCCCTGGGGGCTCTCCGGCGGCGGGAGTGACTGACTTGCTGGCTGCACGCCCTAACGGTATCCGCCTGCGCGTGCCGCCCTCACCTCCCGGTGCCGCCTGCCGCGCCACGGTCCGCGTGCGGCGCACGGCCCCCTCCGGTCGCGTCACGGGCCAGCAACAAAGGGAAACCCAGCAGAAATCAAAGGTGATTCCGAATCGCCTTTTCTGTCATGAACGTGCTGGCTGAATCGATGAGGGGACGGAAGTGGAACGCGCGAGCGCGTTTGCACCGCCCCTTTGGAAAGTTCCCCGATGGAACAGCCCGGGGATCCGGGTCCGACAGGTCGGACGAGATCGGAAAAGGGGCGGGAAAGCGTCAATCACCCGGCCTCCCTTGACCCGTTCGTGAATGTACCGAAAGAATCCGGATTGCATTCCACTGCGCCCCTCCGGACCAGATGCCGGCACAGCGCACACCGGGGGATCAGTCAAGGCTCCGACCAGGCCTGATCAATTCCGCCACAGCCGTCACCGCTCTCCGTTCCCGCAACTCTCCCCCCTCCTTCTGTCATTCCGCGCGCCGTCCCGTTCACCCCCGGGCGCCTTCCATCGCAATACCTGTCGCGGAGAAATTCAATGACATTGCCAGCGCCACGACCCGTGGCGGAAATACCGGGCGAGGTCCAGGGGGCCGAGCCGGACGCGGCGGAATCGTACACCGCCGTCGAGCGACTTCTCGCCGACATTCTCGCCGGAGTCGCACACATCGAACACGTGCCCGCAGAAAGCCATTTCTTCGACGACCTCGGTGCCAACTCTCTGACGATGGCACATTTCTGTGCCCGCGTCAGGAAGCACCCCGATCTGCCGTCGGTGTCCATCCGGGACGTCTACGGCCACCCGACGATCCGCGGCCTCGCCGCCGCGCTGACCGAGGCACCGGCCCCGCCGGCCGCCCCGCCCGAGCCCGCCGAGGCCGTGCAGCCGGGCAGCACGTTCCGCTATGTCCTGTGCGGTGTGCTGCAGCTGCTCCTCTTCGGCGGCTACTGCCTGCTCGCCGCCTCCGGATACGCACAGGGATACGAGTGGGTGGCGGACGCCTCCGGAGTGGTCGAGATCTATGTGCGTTCGGCCGTCTTCGGGGCGCTCGCCTTCCTCGCCCTGTGTGTCCTGCCGGTCGCCGCCAAGTGGCTGCTGATCGGGCGGTGGAAGCCACGGGAGTTCCCCGTGTGGGGCCCGGCGTACCTGCGGTTCTGGCTCGTCAGGAGCCTGCTGCGCACCAGCCCGATGGCCCTGTTCGTCGGCAACCCGCTGTACGTGCTGTACCTGAGGGCCCTGGGCGCCCGCATCGGACCGGGCGTCACCGTCCTCAGCCGCACCCTGCCGGTCTGCACCGACCTGCTGACCATCGGGGCGGGCACCGTCATCCGCAAGGACTCCTATTTCCTCTGCTACCGGGCGCGCGCCGGGCGCATCCGCACCGGCACCATCACCCTCGGCCGGGACGCCTTCGTCGGCGAGCACACCGTCCTCGACATCGGCACCGCCCTCGGCGACGGTTCCCAGCTCGGCCACTCCTCCGCGCTGCGGGCCGGCGAGTCCGTCCCGGCCGGAGAGAGCTGGCACGGCTCACCGGCCCGCCCCACGGACGTGGACCACATCCGGGTCCCCCCGCTCCCCCGTCGCCCCCTGCGCCGGGCCGGCTACGCACTCGCCGCCCTGCTCCAGACCCTGCTGCTGTACGTACCGCTGGCCGTCGGCGGCACCTATCTGCTGCTCACCGCCGCGCCCGAGCTGGACACCCTGCTCGACCCGGCCTCACTGCACGTCGGCTCGGGCCGCTTCTACGTCGAGGCGATGGCCCTGTCACTCGTGCTGTTCGCGGGCTCGATCGTCGCCGGGGCCGTCCTGGTGTTCGTCGTGCCGAGGCTGCTGCGCCCGCTGGTGAAACCCGACCGCGTCTACCCGCTGTACGGCTTCCACTACTCCACGCACCGCGCGATCGCCCGCCTGACCAACCTCAGGTTCTTCAAGTGGCTGTGCGGCGACAGCTCGTACATCGTCCCCTACCTCAAGGCCCTCGGATACGACCTCTCGCGGGTCGAGCAGACCGGGTCCAACTTCGGCACCGCCATGCAGCACGAGACGCCGTACCTGGTGAAGGTCGGCAGCGGCACGATGGTCGCCGACGGCCTCTCGGTCATGAACGCGGACTACTCCAGCACCTCGTTCCGGGTCTCCCGGACGGCGATCGGCGGGCACAACTTCCTGGGCAACGCCATCGCCTACCCGGTCGGCGGCCGGACCGGCGAGAACTGTCTGCTGGCGACCAAGGTGCTGGTGCCCCTCGACGGCGAGGTCCGCGAGGGCGTCGGACTGCTCGGCTCACCTCCCTTCGAGATACCCCGCTCGGTCGAGCGCGACAGCCGCTTCGACCATCTGCGCGAGGGCGCGGAGCTGCGGCGTCGGCTCACCGCGAAGAACCGCTTCAACCTGCGCTCGATGGCACTCTTCCTGTTCCTGCGCTGGCTGCACACCTTCGCGCTCACCGTCCTCGGCTTCGCGGCCTTCGACCTGTACGGGCACGTGGACGGCCCGGCGGCACCGCTCGCCCTCGCCGCGCTGCCCCTGACGGCCCTGGTCTTCAACGCCCTCTACTACGCGCTGGTCGAACGGACCCTGACCGGCTTCCGCCCGCTGCGCCCCCGGCTGTGCTCCATCTACGACCCGGTCTTCTGGCGGCAGGAGCGGCTGTGGAAGCTGCCCGACCGGCATCTGGAGGTCCTCAACGGCACCCCGTACAAGAACCTCGTCTGGCGGCTGCTCGGGGTCCGGATCGGACGCCGGGTGTTCGACGACGGGGCGTACATCACCGAACGGACGCTGACGGAGATCGGGGACGACTGCACCCTCGCCGCCGGCAGCAAGATCCAGGCGCACTCGCAGGAGGACGGCACCTTCAAGTCCGACCACATCACGATCGGCGCCGGCAGCACGCTGGAGGTCCAGGCGTTCGTCCACTACGGCGTGACGCTGGGCGAGGGGGCCGTGCTGGCGCCCGACTCCTTCCTGATGAAGGGCGAGGAGGTGCCGCCGCACGCGCGCTGGGGCGGGAACCCGGCGACGGAGACCACCGGAACACGGTAATCGGGGGAAGAACATGGAACGGTTGGAGCCGGGCGACGCTGCCCGGAAGTACTGGCACGAGGTGCTCACCGCCGGGGGGCGGACCGCGATACCGCGGTGGAGCACCGACCCGGCGAAAGGGGTCGCCGCCCACGAAGTACCCCTTCCCGAGGGGCTGTTGACCGCCGTCGACGGTACGGCCGCACTGCTCGCCGCCCACGCCAGGGTGCTCGCCACGCTGTCGGGCGAGGCCGAGATCACCACCGGCTGGCTGGAGGACGGCCGGCTGCTGCCCTGCCGGCTCACCGTCGCGCCCGGCGACACCTGGCGGGCCCTGCTGGCGCACACCCGCCGGGCCACCGCCGAGCTGCTGACGCACGCCGCCTTCCCGGTGGCCGCCCTGCGGCACGAACTCGGTCTCGAAGAACCGCCGTTCGAGACCGTGCTCGACACGAGCGGGGGCGACGGCGACCTCGCCGAGGACGTGGTCCTCCGGGTCGGGCTGGTGCACCGGGACGACGGTCCGGCGCTGCGGCTGCGGTACCGCACGGACGTGCTCGACGGGGAGGCCGCCGCCCGGATCGCCGGGTACCACGTCACCGCGCTCACCCGGCTCGCCACCGAACCGGACGCCGAGCACGCGCGGCGGAGCCTGGTCGCGGACGACGAACTCCGCTTCCAGCTCGACGGGTTGGCCGGCCCACGACGCGAACTGCCCGACCGCCGGGTGCACGAGCTGTTCGAGCAGCGGGTGGTGGCGCACCCGGACGCGGTCGCCGCCGTCCACGGCGACCGGCGCTGGACCTACCGCGAGCTCAACTCCCGTGCCAACCAGCTCAGTCGGGCCCTGCTGGTCCGGGGCCTCGGTCACGAGGGCGTCGTCGCCGTGGTGACCGAACGCAACCTGGACTGGATGGCGGCCGTCCTCGCCGTGTTCAAGGCGGGCGGCGCCTATCTGCCCGTCGAACCGCACTTCCCCGCCGAACGCGTCGCCACCACCCTCGCCCGGGCCGGCTGCGAACTGGTGCTCACCGAGCGGGGCAGCACGGCCACGCTGGACCGGGCCCTGGCCGGCCTGCCCGGGGTGCGCCGGCTGCTGGTCGAGGACGCCTACGACGAGGCCCACCCGGACTCCGACCTCGGCCTGGACATCGGACCGGACCGGCTGGCGTACATCTACTTCACGTCCGGTTCCACGGGCGAGCCCAAGGGCGCGATGTGCGAGCACGCCGGGATGGTCAACCACCTCCACGCCAAGCTCGACGACCTCGACGTCCGCGAGGGGGACGTGGTCGCGCAGACCGCGCCCCAGTGCTTCGACATCTCCCTGTGGCAGCTGCTGGCCGCTCCCCTGGCCGGCGGGCGGACCCTGCTCGTGGAGCAGGAGGTGATCCTGGACGTCGGGCGGTTCGTCGACCGGATCGCGGACGGCCGGGCGAACGTGGTCCAAGTGGTGCCGTCGTACCTCGAAGCGGTCCTCGCCCATCTGGAGCAGCACCCCCGTGAACTGCCCGACCTGCGCCGGGTGTCGGTCACCGGGGAGGCGCTGAAGAAGGAGCTGGCGCAGCGCTGGTTCGCCACCGAGCCGGGGATCCCGCTGGTCAACGCCTACGGGCTGACCGAGACCTCGGACGACACCAACCACGAGGTGATGGACCGCGCTCCGGAGGGGGACCGGGTGCCGCTGGGCCGTCCCGTCCGCAACGTCCGGGTGTACGTCGCCGACGAGCACCTCTCCCTCGTGCCGCTGGGCGCCCCGGGGGAGATCGTCTTCTCCGGGGTGTGCGTGGGGCGCGGGTACGTCAACGATCCCGAGCGCACCGCGCGGGCCTTCACCACCGATCCGTACCGGCCCGGTGAGCGGCTCTACCGCAGCGGGGACCACGGGCGCTGGCGGCCCGACGGCAAGCTGGAGTTCCTGGGCCGCCGGGACACCCAGGTCAAGGTCCGCGGCTTCCGCATCGAGATCGGCGAGGTGGAGAACGCGCTGCTCAAGGTGGCGGGCGTCCGGGACGGCGCGGTGGTGGTCGCCAGGGGCGCGCACCTGGTCGCCTTCCACTCGGGCCGGCCGCTCGCGGCCGAGGAGCTGCGGGACCGGCTGGCCGCGACGCTGCCGGCGTACATGGTGCCGTCGGTGTTCCACTGGCGGGAGAGCCTGCCGCTGACCGCCAACGGCAAGACCGACCGTCGGACGCTGACCGCGCTGGCCGAGGAACTCGACGCGGCGCGCGGCGGGTCGGGGGACCCTCCGCTCACCCCTACCGAGGAGCGGCTGGCCGTCGTGTGGGCCGAGGTGCTCGGGGTGGAACGGGACCGGATCGGTCGGCACGACCACTTCTTCGACCGGGGCGGCACCTCGCTGTCGGCGGTGAAGCTGGCGATCGCCCTGGACCGGGCGGTGTCCCCCAAGGACGTGGCCGCGCATCCGACCCTGGCCGGGCTTTCGGGGCTGCTCGACAGGAGGGCCGGCGCCGACACCGTCGACGGGACGCCACGCTCCGCGTCCCGCTCCGCCACCGACACCACGGGGAGGTCGTCATGAGCTTTCTGAGCCGTCGACGCGGCGGAGCGCGCCGCGGGCGCGGGGACACGAGGGCGGAGACGGCGAACCCATCGACGCCGACACCGTCGCCGACGCTGTCGCCGTCTCCGGCCGCCGTCACCCTGCCGGACATCGAACTCTCCACCGACAAGCCGCCGCTCCTCACCGTCTCCCCCGCCGAACCCGCCGCCCACTGGGCCGCCGCTCACCGCGGTGCCCTGCGGGCCGCCGTCGCCGAGCACGGCTCGCTGCTGGTGCGCGGCCTCGGGCTGCGGGACGCGGCCGAGACCGGCGCGGTCTTCCACGAGGTGGCCGACACCCTGACGGCCGAGAAGGAGGCCTTCGCGCCGCGCCGGACGTACGCGGACGGGGTGCACTCCTCGACAACCTGGCCGTCGAACCAGCCGATGTGCATGCACCACGAGTCGAGCTACGCGCTGGAGTTCCCCGGCCTGCTGCTCCTCGCCTGTCTGCGGGCGGCCGAGCGGGGCGGGGCGACCGGGATCGCGGACGCCGAGGCCGTACACGCGGCGCTGCCGCGCGAGCTGACCGAGCGGTTCGAGCGGGAGGGCTGGCTGCTCACGCGTTCGTACAACGACGAGATCGGCGCGTCGGTCGCCGAGGCGTTCGGCACCGCCGACCGGACGGTCGTCGAGGCGTACTGCCGGGCGCACTCCATCGAGTTCGCCTGGCAGCCCGACGGCTCGCTGCACACCCGGCAGCGGCGGGCCGCCGTGCTCCGGCACCCGGTGACCGGCCGCCGCTGCTGGTTCAACCAGATCGCGTTCCTCAGCGAATGGACCATGGACCCCGAGGTCCGCGAGTACCTGGTGGACCTGTACGGGCCCGCCGGGCTGCCCTTCAACACCCGCTACGGCGGCGGCGATCCGATCGGCGCCGATGTCGTCGCGACGCTCAACGAGGTCTACGACAGGCACACCGTCCGCACCCCGTGGCGACCGGGCGACCTGCTGCTCGTCGACAACATCCGCTGCGCCCACAGCCGTGAGCCCTTCGAGGGGTCGCGCGAGGTGCTGGTGGGCCTCGCGGATCCCGTACGGCCGGCCGACCACTCCCTGCGGCACTCCCCACAGCACTCCGACGCGAAGGACGAGGTGAGCTTCACATGACCGAGGTTCCGGGTTTCGCCGTGATCTCCGGCGCCCAGGTGCAGCAGGCCCTGCGGGGCCGGGAACGGGAGATCGTGGAACTGGTCGAGTCCGCCTATCTGTTGCACGGCGACGGGGGGACGGGCGACACGGTCAACCCGCCGTCGTACTTCCTCCGCTTCCCCGACCGCCCCTCCTCGCGGATCATCGCGCTGCCCGCCTCGCTGGGCGGGAAGTTCCAGGTCGACGGGTTGAAATGGATCTCCAGCTTTCCGGAGAACACGTCGTCCGGGCTGCCGCGCGCCTCCGCCGTGCTGATCCTCAACGACCACGCCACCGGCTATCCGTTCGCGTGTCTGGAGGCCTCGGTCATCAGCGCGACCCGGACGGCGGCCTCGGCGGCCCTGGCGGCCGACCGGCTGAGCGCCGCGCGCCGGGGCATGCCGCGTCCGACGCGGGTCGGCTTCGTCGGCACGGGTCTGATCGCCCGGTACATCCACACGTTCCTCGCGGCGACCGGCTTCGCGTTCGAGGAGGTGGGGGTGCACGACCTGGCCGCGGACAGCGCGGCCGGTTTCCGGGGGTACCTGGAGCGGTCCGGCGCGGCCGGGCGGATGACCGTGTACGACGGCGCCGAGGACGTGATCCGGGCGAGCGACCTGGTGGTCTTCGCGACGATCGCGGGCGAACCGCACATCCGTGAACCGAAGTGGTTCGCCCACGATCCGCTGGTGCTGCACGTGTCGCTGCGCGATCTCGCGCCCGAGGTGATCCTCGCGTCGGCGAACTTCGTCGACGACGTCGAGCACTGCCTCAAGGCGAACACGTCACCGCACCTGACCGAACAGCTCACCGGAGCGCGGGACTTCCTCGACGGGACGCTCCACGACGTCCTCACCGGCCGGGCGACCGTGCCGACGGACCGTCCGGTGGTCTTCTCACCCTTCGGCCTCGGGGTCCTGGACCTCGCGGTCGGCGCTCAGGTCCACGAGGAGGTGGCCCGCTCCGGCGGGCTGCGGATCGTGGACGACTTCTTCCACGAGCTGCGCCGCCACGGCTGACCGCGGGGCGCAGCGAGTACGACACGCACAACCAGGGGGGCAGCGGTGCCAGTCATATCCGTTCCCACGGACTTCAACGAGGAGGAGCTGTACGTCGATCTGCGCCAGGTCGTCGGACAGCAGCTCTTCCTGAAGTGCGAGGGGTTCAACTTCGCCGGCTCGATCAAGCTCAAGGCAGCGTCCGAGATGGTGCGGGCCGCCGAACGGGAGGGGCGTCTCGGGCCGGGCTCGACGCTCGTCGAGTCGTCGTCCGGCAATCTGGGCGTCGCGCTGAGCATGATCGCGGCGAGCCGGGGCTACCGGTTTCTGTGCGTGACCGATTCCCGGTGCAATCCGCAGACCCGGCGCGTGATCGAGGCGCTGGGCAGCCGGGTGCACGTCATCTCCGAGCCGGACCCGCACGGCGGTTTCCTGGGGGCGCGGATCTCGTACGTCCGCGCGCTGTGCGCCACCGATCCTCGGTACGTGTGGCTCGACCAGTACACCAACGAGGCGAACTGGCGGGCGCACTACCGCACCACCGCGCCCGCCGTCGCCCGGCAGTTCCCGCGTCTGGACGTGCTGTTCGTGGGGGTCGGCACCTCCGGGACGCTGATGGGCTGCGCCCAGTGGTTCTGGGAGCGGCGGCGCCGGGTGCGGATCGTGGCCGTGGACAGTGTGGGGTCGGTCGCGTTCGGCGGGGCGCCGGGCCGCCGGATGATCCCGGGGCTCGGCACGAGCGTGACGCCGGCCCTCCTCGACGCGTCGTACGTCGACGACGTCGTCCGGGTGGAGGAGGTCGACACCGTACGGGCCTGTCACCGCCTGGCCCGCCGGGGCTTCCTCTTCGGGGGCTCCACGGGCACGGTCGTCAGCGGCGCCGGTGAGTGGCTGGCCCGCAACGGCTCGCCCGACACCACGGCGGTGGCGATCTCGCCCGACCTCGGCGAACGCTACCTGGACACCGTCTACCGGCCGGGCTGGCCGCTGGAGCAGTACGGCGAGGCCGTGCTCGACCGGGAGGAGGAGTTCGGAACGGGCGAGCTGGGGACGGGCGAGCTGGCGACGCCCGTCTGAGCCAGCCTGCGGGGTCCGGCGCCGAACGCTCCGTCCCGGCGCCGGACACCTGCCCACCGGACACCTGCGAGCGTCGCTGTGACGACGCGATACCCGGGGGTAGGTTCCCGATATGGCATCCAGCACCCACGAAGTGACCAATCAGGCTCCGCCCCTGGTGGACTACGACGTCTTCGCCGCCGACGAGGTCCTGACGGAGGCGGTCGAGCGGCATCTGGCGCCGGAGGTCCTGGAGGAGGCGCGGGACGAGCTGTCGGGGTTCGGCCGTACGGCGGGCTCGGCGCAGGTGCAGGAGTGGGGGCGGCTCGCGAACGAGAACCCGCCGAAGCTGCGGGCGTACGACCGGTACGGGAACCGGGTGGACGAGGTCGAGTTCCATCCGTCCTGGCACCGGCTGCTCGGCAAGGGGGTCTCGGCGGGGCTGACGGCCGCCTGGACCCGGCCCGGCGGTCATGTGCGGCGGGCGGCGGCGTTCGTCGTGTGGACCCAGGTCGAGGCCGGCAACGGCTGCCCGCTGTCCATGACGCACGCGGCGGTGCCCGCCCTGCGGACGGACCCGGCGCTCGCCGCCGAATGGGAGCCGCGGCTGACGTCGCTGCTCTACGACTGGGACCTGCGGCCCGCCGACCAGAAGGCCGGCGCCCTCTTCGGGATGGGCATGACCGAGAAGCAGGGCGGCAGCGACGTACGCGCCAACACGAGCACGGCGCGACCGCTGGCGGAGGACGGGACGTACGAGCTGACGGGCCACAAGTGGTTCTGCTCGGCGCCGATGTCGGACGGGTTCCTGGTGCTCGCGCGGGCGCCCGGCGGGCTGACGTGCTTCCTGGTGCCCCGGGTGCTGGCGGACGGTTCACGGAACGTGTTCCGCATCCAGCGACTGAAGGAGAAGCTGGGCAACCGGTCGAACGCCTCCGCCGAGGTCGAGTTCGACGGGACGTGGGCGCGCCGGGTCGGCGACGAGGGTGCGGGGGTGCGCACGATCATCGGGATGGTGGCCGCCACCCGGCTGGACTGCGCGCTGGGCGCGGCCTCGTTGATGCGGCAGGCGGTCGCGCAGGCGGTGCATCACTGCACGTATCGGGAGGCGTTCGGCGGGCGGTTGGTCGACAAGCCGCTGATGCGCAATGTGCTGGCCGATCTGGCGCTGGAGTCGGAGGCGGCGACGACGCTGGCGATGCGGCTGGCCTCCGCGTACGACGCGGCCGAGGCGGGCGACGAAGGCGAACGCTCCTTCTTGCGGCTCGCGGTGCCGGTCGCCAAGTACTGGATCACCAAGCGGTGCGCCCCGCTGGTGGTGGAGGCGTCCGAGTGTCTGGGCGGCAACGGCTACGTCGAGGAGTCCGGCATGCCGCGCCTGCTGCGCGAGTCCCCGCTCAACTCCATCTGGGAGGGCGCCGGGAACGTCCAGGCGCTCGATGTGCTGCGGGCCCTGCAGCGCGAACCGCTGGCCCTCGACGCCTACTTGCGGGAGGTGGGCCGGGCGCGCGGCGCCGACCACCGTCTCGACGGCGCGATCAAGGGCCTGTTGACCGAACTCGCCGATCTGAACGGCATCGAGGCCCGCGCCCGCCGGCTCGTGGAACGGCTCGCGCTCGTCCTCCAGGGCGCGTTGCTCACGCGGTACGCGCCCCCGGCGGTCGCCGACGCCTTCTGCGCCTCCCGGCTCGGCGGGGACTGGGGCTCGGCGTTCGGCACGCTGCCGCACACCCTGGATCTGGCCTCGGTGGTGGACCGGGCACGGCCGGTGAGCTGAGCAGCCGTACGGGGTACGCCCGTTCTCGCGTCGGGCGCCCCCTCTTTCGAGTGGTGCGGCCGGGCCGTCCGAGGCGGGGGTGGTGCTGCGCCGACACGGCACCACCCCCGCTTCTGTGGCCCCTCGGAGCGGAGCTCAGACGCCGCACCGGGCGACGTTGAACAAGTTTCAAGGAGCACGGGCCGGTCCGCCAGGGTTGCAGGGGGTTGCAACTCTTCCTCTCTGTGGCCGGAGGCCGCCCCTCCGTGGCCGAAGAGCGGCACACTGGGAGACCCGCAGTCGACGCCGTCGCGCGGATCCGGACTTCCGCGGCCACCAGGGGCCGCGGGGCGGACGGCCTGCCGGGGAGGAACGTGTGCCGCATTCGCCGATGGAAGTCTCGCGGCTGACCGCCACGGACGCCGCCCGGGCGGCCCGGGTCCTCGGGGAGGTGCGCGCCACCACCCTCGACGGGCGGACCTCGCAACCCGCCCCGCGCCCCGTGATCCGGGAGTCCTGGGGCCGCACGGCGCGCCGTGGCGTGGACCCCGACCATGATTTCCGGTCCGACCTGCTGGGCCGCGACGAGGTCGAGCGCCGTCGTCGGACCTCGCGGCTGCGCCATGTCCTGCCGGTGCTCCGCGAGGGACTGCTCTCCCTGGCGGACACCACGCAGCACATCATGATGGTCGCGGACGCGGACGCCCGGGTTCTGTGGCGCGAGGGCAGTACGGCCGTGCTCCGCAAGGCGGACGGGCACGGACTCGGGATCGGCTCGGACTGGCGCGAGGAGATCGTCGGCACCAACGGCGTCGGCACACCCCTGGTCTCCCGCCGTGCCGTCCAGGTGTTCTCCGCCGAGCACTTCGTACGCGCCCTGCACCCCTGGACCTGCACCGGCGCCCCCGTCATCGATCCGCGCGACGGCCGGCTGCTCGGCGCGGTCGACATCAGCGGCCCCCTGGAGACCCTGCACCCGTCCACGCTCGCGCTGGTGGACTCGGTCGCCAAACTCGCCCAGGCGCACCTGCGGGAGCTGCACCTCGCCTCGCTCGAACAGCTGCGCGCGGTGGCGGCTCCGGTGCTGGCCCGGATCGGCGGTCGCGCGATCGCCGTGGACCGGGACGGCTGGACGGCCGCGGTCACCGGGATGCCGTACACCAGCCGGGTCGCGCTGCCGAAGTCCCTCTCCCCCGGCCGTTGTCGGCTGCCGGCGCTCGGCCCGTGCATCGTCGAGCCGCTGCCGGCGGGCTGGCTGATACGGCCCGTGGCGGAGCCCGTGTCCGCCCCGACCGCCACTCACATCACGCTGGACGTCTCCCACCCGCGCAGCTGGACCGTGACCGTCGCCGGCGGGGCGGGTTCCTGGACGCATGAGCTCACGCCACGCCACGCCGAACTCCTGTACCTGCTCGCCCTGCACCGGGGTGGGCGCAGCGCCTCCGCGCTCGCCGACGACATGTTCGGCGATCCCGGGCGCACCGTCACGGTCCGCGCCGAGATGTCCCGGGTGCGCCGCTATCTCGGTGCCTTCCTCGACCACCGGCCGTACCGTTTCACCGAGCGCGCCGATGTCGAAGTCCTGCTGCCCGAGACCCCGTTGGACCTGTTGCCGCATTCGGTGGCGCCGGGGGTGGTGCGGTCGCGCGGTGGTGCGCCGGGTGGCCTCCTCCGGGTGGACGGGCCCGCGGGGCACGAGCGGGCCGGGCCGAACCTCTGAGCGCCTCGCCGAACATCCCCGCCCTCGTACCGGTGAACGGATCATGGTCTCGGGGTGAGGGATCTCCCTGTATTTCCCGGGACCTCGGCGTGACACGTGTCCCACTGACGTAGCATCGCTGCCAGGCCGCCCCACCTGCCTCTCCGTCAAGATCTTGTTCTGGGTAGGCAGTTGGCCGACCCCGGGAGGTTTCATGAAGCACCGCGGCAGGCACCGACGACGCAGAAGGGGGCGTGCGCTCCGCGCGTCCCTGGCGGGGACCGCGCTGGCGCTCACGGCGGCGGCCACCCTGATCAGCACGTCGCAGGCGGCGGGCGGCGAGACGCCGGGCGCCCTCTCCTCGATCACGTCGGCCGGTGGGCTGCGCGCGCTCCAGCTCCGGGAGACGTCGGCCGACGGCGTCGGGCTGCGCACCCTCACCGCGGAGATGGGCGGCGGGGTCGGTCTGGACGAGGTGCTGGGCAGCGCGAACCACGTGATGCGCGGCGAGGCCGACTGCTTCAGCACCGAGAAGGACAATCTGCCCGTCGAGCCGGTCGCCGCGCGGGCGTACTGCTGGGAGCCCGGTGACGCGGTCGACGACCGGTGGATCCCCCGTTCGGTCACCACGTCCCGGGACAACCGGGTGATCGCGTCCGGCTGGACGCACAGCGGCGCCGAGCGCGTCACACCCGACGGCACCGCGTCCGGCGCCGGCACGCGGACCGGCGGTGCCGACGACGAGGGGCTCGCCAGGGTCGCGTTCGTCGACGCCAGTGATCCGTCGAACCTCAGGTACCGCTGGGTCCTGCTGGTCGTGCCGACGGCCGGTGAGCGGGGCTTCGAGGGGTTGCGCGCCCGGCTCGGCGGCATGGCCTGGTACCAGGACAAGCTGATCGTCACCGCGCGGGGCCCGCGGAGCCGGGGTGGCCAGGACGACTCCCTGTACGTGTTCGACCTGGCCCGTTTCCTCCGCGCCGACGTGACCGACAGCGAGACCATCGGCAGGTCCGGCGACGGCTGGTCGGCCCACCACTACCGGTACGCGCTGCCGGCGGTCGCCTCGTACAGCCCGCCGAGGGGCCGCGGCTGCGACGCGCGGGACGACGAGGGCGTGCCCTGCCTGGGCTCGCTCTCCCTCGACCGGACGTCGACCCCGCCCAGCGTCGTCGCGAGCGAGCGGCCCGCGCCGGGCGGTGAGCGGCCCGCCCGGGTCTGGCGCTACGCCCTCGACGTCACCGCCGACCGCACCGGCCTGCTGGCCACGGGACGCGCGAGCAGGGCGGTCCCCACCGAGGCGTACGAGACCGAGGCCTCCGGTGTCCGGGGTGTCCTCGCCCACCAGGGTGACTGGTACGTCGACCAGGCCGCCGAGAAGCGCGAGGGCCACGGCACGCTCTGGCGGCAGGACGACGAAGGCGCCGAGGCGGCGAGGTGCGCGGCGGACGAGGCCGACGAGAAGTCGGGCATCCGCTCGTACGCATGCTGGGGACGGCACACCGCCTCCCTCTCCTACTCGCCGGAGAGCGACGAAGTCTGGACCCTGACCGACCCCATCCCGGAACGGGTGCTGTTCGCGGTGAGGCTGTCGGACGTCACCGGCACGCTCGACTAGGGCGGGTGTGACGTGGTGATCAGCCGGCCTTCAGGAGGTCGTTGATCCAGGTCATCGAGGCGCGGAGGTGGAGGCCCGCGAGGTGGCTCTCGGGTGTCGTCGTATCGAGTCGCGACGCCTCGCCATGGCTTCGACGTGTTGACGAGCCACTCGACGGCGTTCCGCGCTGCACGGAGATCGGCGTCGTGGCTGCCGGGGCGGCCGCCCCGGCCGCCCTTCCTCCGGCCGCATCGACCTCGGGGGGCGCTCCCGGTCCGGGCCATACGTTCGGGAAGCCGCTGTCCTTCTCGGTCCTTGAGGGCCGCACCCCGTACGCGCGGGATCAGCGGGGTTCAGGACCGCGGTCGGCTGCGGGCAGGACGAGGCGGAAGGTGCAGCCGCGGCCGGGAGCCGTTTCGAGTTCGAGGCGGCCGCCGTGGCCCTCGGCGATGGTGGCGGCGATGGCCAGGCCGAGGCCGCTGCCGCCATGGATGCGAGAGCGGGAGCGGTCGGCGCGGTAGAAGCGCTCGAAGACGAGCTCGGCGTCGACGGGTTCGAGGCCCGGCCCTTCGTCCGCCACCTCGATCACGCTGATCGGCAGGTGCTCCGGCAGGGGCGGTGACGCGGTGGTGCGTCCAGGCCGGTCCGTTCCGCCGGTTCCGGGACCCGCCTCGGTCGTGCCGACACGGACGTGGACGCGGGTGCCGGGCGGGGTGTGGATGCGGGCGTTGGAGAGCAGGTTCTCGAGGATCTGCCGCAATCGGTGTGGGTCGCCGAGAGTCTCGGCAACATCGAGTTCCTCGGTACCGGTGGGATCCGCCGCGGTGTGCAGCGGGCCGAGGTCGACGGGGTGGGACGCGCTGTGGACGGCGGACGCGGTGACGGCGTCCGCCGCCAGCGACAACAGGTCCACCCGTTCCCTCAGGTAGGACGGTTCCCTGTCCAGGGTGGCGAGCAGCTGGAGGTCGTCGACGAGCAGGCTCATGCGTTCCGCGTTCTGCGCGATGAACCGGTTGGCCTCCTGCAGTTCCTGCGCCGGGCGGTGCTCGGGGCGCAGTGCGAGTTGGGCGAAGCCCTGGATGGCGGTGAGCGGGGTACGCAGTTCGTGCCCCGCATCGGCGACGAACCGACGCATCCGGGCCTCGGAGGCCTCGCGGGCCAGCAAGGCCTTCTGGAGGCGGTCGAGCATGGAGTTCAGGACCCGGCCGAGCCGTCCGATCTCGGTACGCGGATCGGTATCGGGCAACCGCAGGTTGAGCCGGCCTTCGGTGATGTCCTGGGCGGTGCTTTCCATTCTGGTCAGGGGCATCAGGCCCAGCCGGACCACCCACCTGCCCAGAGCGAGCAGGGCGACGATCGTGACGGCGAGCAGGACGGCGTTCAGCCACAAGATCTTCGAGGCGGCGCCGTCGACGGTGTCGAGCGGCAGGGTGACCACCGCTTTCATACCGTCCGGGCCAGGGATGAGCAGCGCTCGCCACCGGCCGTCACCGCTCGTGGCAGGCACGGTTTCCGGATGCCCGTCCCGCAGACCGAGGTTCTGCACGTCGTCGGCCAACTGCGGTCCCGGCTTCGTTTCGGAGCCGAGGGAGTCGTTCAGTCGGTGCCCGGAGGCGTCGTAGAAGTAGACGCGGAAGTCCGAGGGCAGCACGTCCGGGTGTTCGCCCGGCGCCGGGAGTGTCCCGTCGAGAGAGTCGTGGAAGGCCGGCGCCGGCGGATGGAACTCGACGAGCTGCCCGTCGACGCGGTCCAGCAGCCAGGATCGCAGCACCACGAAGCCGATGGCCTGGGAGGCCAGGACGGCCGCGGTGGCGAGAACGGTGACGCCGAGGACAAGCCGTCGTCTCAGCGATCGGGGCGGCCGGGTCGGGAGGCGGATCACTGCTCCGGGGCCCCTCCGTGGTCACGGGGAAGACGGAGGCTGTAGCCGACGCCGCGCACGGTCTGGATGAGCGGCGGATCGAAGCAGTCGATCTTCTTGCGCAGGTAGCGGATGTACGTCTCGATGATCCGGACGTCCCCCGCGAAGTCGTAGCTCCAGACGTGGTCGAGGATCTGGATCTTGCTCACCACCTGCCCGGCGTTCGCCAGGAGGTAGGCCAGGAGCTTGAACTCGGTGGGTGACAGTGCGATGTACCGCCCCGCGCGGTGCACCTCGTGGGCACCCTCGTCGAGTTCCAGGTCGGCGTAGCTCAGGACACGCAGCGGGGGCTGCGCTGTGATGGCCGGCGCCGTCCGGCGCAGGATGGCCTCGATGCGCAGCAACACCTCCTCGATGTTGAAGGGTTTGGAGACATAGTCGTCTCCGCCGGCACTCAGGCCGCTGATGCGGTCGTCGGTGCCGGTGCGGGCGGTCAGGAACAGGATCGGACAGTCGTTGCCCGCCGCCCGCAGCCTGCGGGTCACTTCGAAGCCGTCCAGGTCGGGCAGCATCACGTCGAGCAGCACCAGGTGCGGGTCCAGGCGTTCGACCTCCAGGAGGGCCGACTGTCCGGTGTCGGTACTGCTCACCTCGTATCCGGTCAGGCGAAGCGTCGCCTCCAGCAGGGTGCGGATGCTGGGCTCGTCCTCGACCACGAGGAGCCGGTACCGCGGCCTCGCTGCCGCGGGCTGGTCGGTCATGACGCTGCTGGTCCGTTCTGCCGTCTGGCGGCGCTCGCTCCGGCCCCGGACTACTTGGCGGCGCAGTCGTGGAGCACGTTGCCTCCCACGAATCCCGTCACACCGTCGTCGTCCGCCTGGGAGGACGTGCCGCCGTACGACGACTCCGGAACCTTCGTGCAGTTGTCGGCGATCCAGTCGGCGCGCCGCTCGGCGTATCCGCCCGACAGGCCCGGCCGACCGCGGCCGGTGTCGGAACCCAGGATGTAGCGTAGTTCGCCGTTCTCGGTCCACTCCTTCAGCTGGGCCACCGACGGCGCGTTGTCGCTGTTCGTGAAGCCGCCCATGGCGATGACGGTCTCGTCGGTGTCCAGGATGAAGGCGCTGGCGGACAGGGCGCCGCCCTCGACGGCGAGCTTGATCCGTGCCTCGGGTGCGTGCTCGACGGCGTACTGCAGGATCTTGCGCTGGTCAGCGGTGAGTTCCCCGCCGCCGAAACCGCCGCGCCCGCCCGGGGCACCCGCCGAGCCACCACCGGGCATACCGTTCGCTCCCCCCGCGGGCATTCCGGAAGGCATCCCGCCGGACGAAGGGTCCTCGGACCGGTCCGAGGACCCGTCAGCTCCGGGGAGGCCCGGCATGTTCGACGGCATCCCGGACGGCATGCCCGACGGAAGCCCTCCGCCGTTCCCGCCCGGCCGGGGCATGCCGCCGCCTCCGCCGAGGCCGAACGTCTGCGGACCGGCCGTCGGGTTGGAGCCGCCCATGCCGGTGGTGCCGGGCACGCTCACCGCCCAGGCTCCCGGAGCCACCAGAACCGACGCGACCGCCGCGCCCACGGCCACCGTCAGCAGCCGACTGTGCCGTCGGGACAGCACCAGCAGGACGACGGCGGCGCAGCCCACGAGCAGCACCGGCCACACCAGCCAGCCGTTCCAGTCGGGTTCGCGGCGGACCAGCACCACCGCCCAGGCCACGCTCACCACGACCCCCGCCACGCCGACCAGGGGCGCCCGGCGCAGACCCGCACGGTGCACGCGGACCAGCCCGGCCGTCAGCCCGCCGCACAGGGCGGCGATGGCCGGAGCGAGTTGAGTGGTGTAGTAGGGGTGGAAAATGCCCTTCTGAGTCGAGAACACGGCAGCGCAGACCACCAGCCAGGTTCCCCACAGCAGCCAGCCGGAGGAGGGCAGCAGGGCGGAGGCGGGCGACTTCCCGCGTCGGTGCAGTACCGCCACCCCGACGGCGACGGCCAGAGCCAGTGCGCAGAGGGGCAGCAGCCAGCTGATCTGACCGCCCACCTGTGTGTCGAACATCCGGCCAAGGCCGGGCGCACCGCCGAATCCGCCGGCGAACCCGCCTCCGCCCCCCAGACCCTGGGGCGTGCCGTCACCGGAGCCGAAGACCCGTCCCAGCCCGTTGTAGCCGACCACGAGGTCCCAGGCCGAGCCGTCCTTGCTGCCGCCGATGTAAGGGCGCTCGCCGGGCCACAGGGCGACCAGGGCGACCCACCACAAGGAGGACGCCGCCAGGACGGCTCCCGCGCCCAGCAGACGCCGCACACGCGGTATCCAGGCGCCGCTTCCTCCCACGAGCCAGGCGACGGCGAACGCGGGGACGACCATCCAGGCGGCGAGCATCTTGGTGAGGAATCCGCACCCGATCAGGAAGCCGCTCGCGCACAGCCACCAGGTCGCGGCCCTGCCCTCCGTCCGCAGTGCGCGGGTGAGCGCGTACGCCGCGGACACCAGCAGCAGGACCAGCAGGGTATCGGGGTTGTTGTCCCGGTTGATGGCCACGGTGATGGGGGTGAGCGTCAGCACCAGGGCCGCGACCAGGCCCGCCGCCTCCCCCGCCCAACGGCGCACGGTGCGGTGCAGGACGAAGACCGCGGCCACGCCCTCGATCACCTGTGGCAGGAGCAGTGCCCAACCGTGCATCCCGAAGATCTTGCTGCTGATCACCTGTGGCCACAGAGCGGCCGGCGGCTTGTCGACCGTGACCACGCCCGCCGGGTCGAAGGAGCCGAAGAGGAAGTCGGTCCAGCTCGTCCCCATCGATTTCACGGCCGCCGAGTAGTAGCTGTTGCCCCAGCCAAGGGAGCCCAGCGCCCATCCGTACAGGACGGTCGCGAGCACGAGGACCGCGCCGAGTGCCGCGGGGGGAGCCCAGGCCGGCAGCGAGCGGACGGACGGACTCGTCCTGTCGGGTGTCGGGGTCGCCGATACGGACCGGAGGTGCGCGGAGTTGCTCATGTCGGGATTCGCTCTCGTCAGCGGGTACGGCCACGGGGGCCGACGAAGACGGCCAGCCGCAGGACGACGAAGCGCACGCCGGTGACGGCGACGGACGCCGCGGCGAGGACCGCGGTCTCGGCGGCCGGTGAGGCACCGGGATCGAGCCACTTGAACCCCAGTACCGCCCCGGAGGTGACCAGGTAGCCGAGGACGAACAGGCCCCCGGCACCGAGGTGGGCACGGGCGGGCGGGGTGGTGGAGTGCCGGAAGGTGAGACGCCGGTTCGCCTCGGTGTTGAGAACGGTGAGGAGGGACAGTGAGATCAGGTTGGCGACGGCCGGAGTCCACCAACCGCGCAGCAGCCAGTACAGCAGGGCCTGCCCGGCCGTGGAGAGGACACCGACCGCGACGAAGCAGCCGACCTCCCACGACAGCACGCCACGTCCCGTGGGGGGTGCGAGGACGGCGTCGGGGTGCTCGGCGGCCGGTGCGGGGCGCGGCCGTATGTCGACGCGGGCGTCGCCGGAGGCCTTGAGGCGCGCCATGCGCCACAGGCCCCGCAGGTCGTCCGTGGCGGTGCTCACCACGTCCACCCGGGTGTCGACGTCCTCGACCCAGTCGACCGGGACCTCGTGGACGCGCAGTCCATTGTGCTCGGCGAGCAGGAGCAACTCGGTGTCGAAGAACCACGCGTCGTCGCGGGTCACCTTCAGCAGTGGCCGGAGCACCTCGGTGCGGGCCGCCTTGAACCCGCACTGGGCGTCGGAGAAGCGGACGCCATGGGTGAGCCGGATGATGCCGTTGTAACAACGGGAGATGAACTCGCGCCGCGGCCCGCGCACCGTACGCGCGCCGGGCGCCAGCCGGGATCCGATCGCGATGTCGGAGTGACCGCTGGCCAGCGGGGCGACCAACGGGAGCAGCCCGTCGAGGCCGGTGGACAGGTCCACGTCCATGTACGCGACGATGTCCGCGTCGCTGGCGCCCCAGACGGTGCGCAGAGCCAGCCCGCGGCCCTTGCGGTCCAGGTGGACGACGCCCACCCCGGGCAGTTCGTCGGCGAGACGGCCGGCGGTGGCGAGGGTCTCGTCGGTGCTGGCGTTGTCGACGACGGTGATCCGCCAGGGGAACGGGAAGCCCTCGGACAGACGTCCGTGGAGGGTGCGCAGGCACCCGGGCAGGGCGCGCTCCTCGTTGTGGACCGGCACGACGATGTCCACCGTCGTGGTCCCGGCGTCCGGGAGAAGCGAACGGTCGACAGGCTGGAACGGGGCGGGCCGCTCCGTGCGGGCGGCGAGTCGGGTGAGGTGGGGGGTGGGAGTCATGGCTTCCTCAGGCATGAGGGGACGGCAGACTGCGGCTCACAGGCCCTGGTCAGGGCCGCGGCCTCACTGTTGCCGTCCCGCCTGTGGGGGTGGGGGGAGAATACCGAGAACTGACGGATAGTCAGATCAATGACCGAAAGCGCTCCCACGCTTCACTCAGCGCCCCGACGTCCGGGTACGGCAGCAGCACGCAGTGCTGCTTCTCCGGACAGCCGTGTCAGCCGCGTGCCTCACGGCGCCGCCGCTCCCGGTCCGGGGCGGGCGGTCCGCAGACAGTAGCCGACACCGCGGATCGTCTGGATGAGCTGCGGTCCGAACCGGTCTATCTTGCGTCGCAGATTGCGTACGTACGTATCGACGATGCGGGCGTCTCCGGCGAAGTCGTAGTGCCAGACCTCGGACAGAATCTCCTTCTTGCCCACGACACGTTCCGGCTGCGCCAGCAGACAGACCAGCAGCCGGAACTCGGTGGGCGACAGCTGGATCGGCAGGCCCGCCCGCCACACCTCGTGGGTCTGCTCGTCCAGCACCAGATCGGCGTACCGCAGGGGCGGCCGCCTGGCCCCGCCGCCCGGTGGCATGTCACTGCGCCGCAGGATCGCACGGATGCGCAGCAGTACCTCTTGCACATGGAAGGGCTTGGTGACGTAGTCGTCCCCGCCGGAGCTGAGGCCGATGATGCGGTCCTCGACATCGGTGCGGGCCGTCAGGAACAGAACAGGGACATAGACGCCCTCCGCGCGCAGGTGACGGGTCACCGAGAAGCCGTCGATGTCAGGGAGACCCACGTCCAGCAGGATCAGATCCGGTTGGCGGCGGCCCGCCTCGAACATGGCCGTCTGCCCGGTGTCGGCGGTGTTCACCGCGTATCCGGCGGCGTGGAGAGCGGACGTGAGCAGGGTGCGGATGCTGGGGTCGTCCTCGACCACGAGCACGTTGTGTCTGGGCGGCGCCGGTGCTGAGGGCGCGACGGGCATGAAGATTCCTTCGTCGGTGCGGGGTTCGGATTTCACCGAACGCCCCGGGCGGCGTCCCACGGAGGAACTGCCGTCCGGGGCGCCGAAGATCAGCCGGTCACCTCCCTGTTGTCCCTCAGCGCCTCAGTACGCTCGGTGACCGTCCTGCGCAGCTTCTCGACGGCGGCGTCCAGCTCTTTCCCGTCGGCACCGGCCCTCCCCGCCTGTTCGGCGATGTCGTCCAGCGCCTTCCGAGCGCTCCCGGAGCCGTAGAACTTCTCGTACAGCTCCTTGTAGGCCTTCTTGTGGACGGGATCGAAGGTGTCCGAAGCCAGGAAGCGTTCCTTCAAGGGGTGGCCCATGAAGCTGCCCCGCCCGCCGCCTTCGCCCTGGCCGCCCGGACCGCCCGGGATCTCCGACGGCATTCCCTCAGGCACGCCCTCCGGCAACCCCGACGGCACACCCCCCGGCGCGCCTTCCGGCATCCCCGACGGCGCTCCGGAAGGTACCTTCTGAGCCTCCTGACCAGCTGCGCCCTGGCCGCCTCGGCCGCTCTGTCCGTTGGCAGCGCCTCCGCCAGCACCGAGGGCGCCGCCCATGCCCATGTCGTCGTCCGGGCCCGACGTAGCGTCGCCGGTGAAGGTGAGGTTGTAGTCCCAGCCGAGGACCGAGAACTTCTTGGTGTCCAGGTCGTACCACAACAGGTAGTTCTTGCCCGGTCCGGCCATGTCGTCGAAGTTCATCAGCAGGTTCTGCGCGGCGAGGTACGTGGCCAGTGACTCGATGTCCACGTACTGGTCGAGTTCCTTCTCGAACTCCTCGTCCGATGCCTTGTTCGCCCATTTGATGAGCTTCATGACCGGCTCCAGGTCCTGGCTGCCGACTTTGTTGAGCTGCTCGAACGAGTTCTCGTAGTCGCTGGGGTCGTCACCCCTGTACTCGAAGCTGCCGCCGGCCCGCGCCTTGTACAGGACTCCCCGGCCGTCACCGATGGATTCGGCGTACTCCGTGTCCGGGCTTTCGACCATCAACCTGGTGGTGGCCGGGCGGTTGTTGACCTGCACCGAGGCGAAGGCGTACCGCTCGTTCTTCTGGCCGGTGGTGTCCGTGAGGCTCAGTGAGAGCGCCTCGTTCACCGGTACCTGGCCGTCGCTGCCGGGCCGCAGCGAGATCTCACGCTCGCCCTGGTAGGCGCGGCCCTCGATGAACTCGTCCATCTTGATGAGCCACGGCAGCTCCTCCGGCTTCTTCTCGGAGAGGTTGTACTGCGTGATCCCGCCCATGGCACCGCCGGCTGCGCCGGGACCGCCGCCGTTGGCCCGGCCGCGGTCCCGGCTCCCCGTCCCGCCGTCCTGGGGCAGGTCCGGGGCGCCCTGCGCGGCTCCTTCGGGCATGGTCCGGCCGCCACCGGGCACGCCCTGGCCGCTTCCGCGCAGGGACATCAGTGTGGAGTTGCCCTTGAGGCGGATCCCGACGTCTTCGAGGTGGACCCCGTCGACGGTGAGGTCCGCTTCGATGTAGTCCTTGGTTCCGTCCTCGCGGAACTCCTTCATCGTCTTGGTGAAGTCGGTCTGGTCGTATTCCAGTTGGATGGAGTGGGACACCGAGGTGTCGTACAGGTCGACCGTGCCTTCGACGTTCTCCGTGATGGTGTCGGCCTCCACGCGGGAGGAGGAGGTGACGTACGGCGAGACGCGGGCGTCGCCGAAGAAGAAGACCATCACCGCCAGTCCGGCGCACAAGGCTCCGGCCGGCTTCCAGTGGTGCCGCAGCCGTACGGGGATCCGGTCCCGAAGCCGCCGTCGCCGAGGGGCAACCTCGCTGCTCGCGCGCATCACAGGTCGGTCGAGTCGTATCCGGTCAGGACAGTCACCCGCTGGCCCGAGGTACGTTCCTGGAGCGCGGTCACGAGATCACTGGGCTCGGTGCCCTTCTTCATGCGAACCGTGTAGAACACCTCGTTCAGCGCGCCGCCGCGGATCGTCTCGGTGCTCACCAACTCGAACTCGGTGGTGTACCGGATGAGGACGTCGCGGATGGCCGACGAGTAGTCCTCGCCCGCGGGGACCTGGACCTTGACGACCTGGCGCTGGACGTTCAGGGCGAACCAGTCGAACTTGAACATCACGACGACGACCACACAGATCACGACGGCCGCGACAGCCGCGAGAGTGTAGAAGCGGGCTCCGCAGGCCATGCCGATCGCCATCGCCATGAAGACGAAGCCGACATCCCTGGTCTCCTTGATGGCGTTCCGGAACCGGATCACCGACAGGGCTCCGACGAGTGAGAACGCCCGGGCGAGGTTGGACCCGACCACCAGCATGATCAACGCGACGACCATGCCGACGATGATCAGGGTCTGGACGTAGGACTGGCTGTAGGAAACGTTGCGGTGCGTGTACCGGTAGACATGGCCGATCAACGTGCTCAGGACGAACGACAGCGCCATGGCCACGACGACGTCGGTGACGCTGAACGTACCGCTGAGTTCCTGCAGTTCGAGGTTCACTGTGCTCCTGCTTTCAAGGGCGCGTGTGCGCCGGCCACTGCTCCAGCGGTCGATGGAGGGGTGGGGGTGAGAGGCGGCAGCCACTCCGCCTCGGGGATGTGGAAGACGGACCGGGGTGCCATGCCGAACGCCTCGACGGACTGCACGTACTTGGAGACCCGGATGAGATGGAGATTCCGGCGGGCGGCCAGGTCCGTGATCCAGTACGGCGTGCGTTCATTGACCTTGATCTCCATCACCGACAGGTGCGGCGGGATGGTGAAACGGTTCTCCGGGCTCGGCGTGCCGAAGTGGAAGTCCCGGTCCCGGCCGCGGATGCGGCGGTCGAAGGTCACCCGCAGCCCGGTGTCCGCGGCGCGGCCGACCAGCGCCTCACGCTGGTACCCAGTGATCGCGGTGGGCCGCAGGTTCAGCCGTACGACGAGGTCCAGCACCTCCTGGATGAAGGCGCTCTCGCCGGCCGAGTGCTCCACCATCTCCCGGTTGTCGCACAATCGGCGGGCGACGCCGTACGGAAGGGTGATGCGGCGCTTCTGCGTGACTCGGTTGACGCGTTGCTTGATCTCCACGCACACCGGGGACTCGTCGGTGATTCCGTCCAGGTTCCCGTAGTGGCGGATACGCAGCTTTCGCCGGAACTTCAGACCCTCGATCTTCTCCCAGTAGAAGCGCAGTTGCGGGGTGTCGTAGTACAGACTCCACACGCCGTAACCGCCGACCGGGCTGTTCAGATCACGGTCCATCCGCTCGGCCAGCTCGTCCCGGATGTCGGCCGCCTCCTCGACCGGCACGAGGTACTTCAGCTCGAACCGATTGAACGCATGCAACCTGCTGGCCACGTGCAACGGCTGTTCCTCCGCCAGGTCCCGGTCCTCCTCCCGGCTCGTGGACTTCCGCTGTGTGGTCACCGGTAGCGCCACCATGCGCCTCCTTCGTCGTACGGCCCCATCGGGCGACACGGCACACGAAACCGGCGGGACGTGAGAAGCTGCTGAGAATTGCGAGGTAATTCCAGGAGTACTTGAGATGTCCTCGAAGTGAACTGCTCGCGTTGACATGCGGTCGCCGGCGGTCACCGACCTGTACTGGGCCGAGCAGCGGAAGGGTCACCTCCCGGACGCCAAGCACGTGGCGCGGGACGGCGACGCGTCGGCGCCGCGATGAGCGTGGTGACCCACTCGACCGGGACGCGGAGAGATCCGAGTGCGGCAGAATCCGGAGCCGACGAGGCTCCCACGCCGGCGGCTCGGGCGTGAAGGTCACCACCGCCGAAGCCGTGAAGCCATGTTCGCAGCTGAGAGCTGCTGCCGTGACCACTGTTCCGATCGCCGGCGACCAGCCCCCGCAACCAGCACGACATCGCACAGGCCCTGGTCCCGCGCCACCGCGGGCCGGGTCCGCCCCGGAGGGACCCGGCCCGGCCTTGGAGGTGGGTCGGCGCGCGTGATTCCCTGGGCCCATGAGCAGCAGTCCCGTCACCACCTGGTCCCTGGAGCAGACCTCGCCGAGCGATCTGCTTCCCGCCGCGGCGCCCGAGGGCGACGACGTGCGTATCGTGCGCGCCGAGGTCCCCTCCCCCGAGTTCAGCCGCTTCCTGTACGCCTCGGTCGGCGGGGACGTCCTGTGGATCGACCGGCTGTCGTGGTCGTACGCGCGGTGGCGGGAGCACCTGGAGCGGCCGGGCGTGGAGACCTGGGTCGCCTACGACCGGGGGACGCCCGCCGGGTACGTGGAGATGGAGCCGCAGGACGGCGGCGTCGTGGAGATCGTCTACTTCGGGCTGATCCCCGGGTTCCGGGGGCGGCGCATCGGCGGGCACCTGCTGTCGTACGGCACGGCACGGGCCTGGGACCTCGCCGAGCGGTGGCCGGGGCTGCCGCCCACCAAGCGGGTCTGGCTGCACACCTGCTCCCGGGACGGCGAGCACGCCATGGCGAACTATCTGCGGCGCGGTTTCACCCTGTTCGACACCAAAGTGACCGAGGAGGCCGACGCCACGGCGCCGGGACCCTGGCCCGGCGCGACCCCACCCACACCATGACTCACATCACATCGTCTCGCGATGCGAGACATCCTTGTCCGGAATGTGGATGACGGTGGACTCGGTCTAAAGAGGCGTGCCACGCTTCCGTCATGTCTGGAACTGGAATTGCCTTGGTGAGTCGGCGGCACGTCGACCTCGGCCGCATGTCCAGCGCCATCTGTCCGGCGAGCTGAGCCCGACCGCGAGGGGTTGGACGACCCCGGGCCACACCGCCGCACCCTCCTCTGTTCCAGCCCGCGCAAGGACGCGCAGGCGCCGCACATGCTGCCCGCGTGTGCCCGCATGCGCGCGCAAGCGCGGGTCAGAGCCGCTTCCACTGCCTTTCCCGAAGGACATACACGCCATGGCCGCCACCCCGCAGAACCCCGCCACGCCCCGCCGCAAGGTGAGCCGTCACCGTGGCGAGGGACAGTGGGCCGCGGGTCACTTCACCCCGCTGAACGGCAACGAGCAGTTCAAGAAGGACGACGACGGTCTCAATGTGCGGACACGCATTGAGACGATCTACTCCAAGCGCGGCTTCGACTCGATCGACCCCAACGACCTGCGCGGCCGTATGCGCTGGTGGGGCCTCTACACCCAGCGCAAGCCCGGGATCGACGGCGGCAAGACCGCGATCCTGGAGCCGGAGGAGCTGGACGACAAGTACTTCATGCTGCGGGTGCGGATCGACGGCGGTCGGCTCACCACCCAGCAGCTGCGGGTGATCGGCGAGATCTCGCAGGAGTTCGCGCGGGGCACGGCCGACATCACCGACCGGCAGAACGTGCAGTACCACTGGATCCGCGTCGAGGACGTGCCCGAGATCTGGGAGCGGCTGGAGGCCGTCGGGCTGTCCACCACCGAGGCCTGCGGTGACACCCCCCGTGTGATCATCGGCTCACCCGTCGCCGGGATCGCCGCCGACGAGATCATCGACGGCACGCCCGCGATGGAGGAGATCCACCGCCGGATCATCGGCAACCCGGACTTCTCGAACCTGCCCCGGAAGTTCAAGTCCGCGATCTCCGGCTCGCCGCTGCTCGACGTGGCGCACGAGATCAACGACATCGCCTTCGTCGGTGTCCGCCACCCCGAGCACGGCCCCGGCTTCGACCTCTGGGTCGGCGGCGGTCTGTCCACCAACCCCAAGATCGGGCAGCGGCTCGGCGCCTGGGTGCCGCTGGACGAGGTCGCGGACGTGTACGAGGGCGTCATCTCGATCTTCCGTGACTACGGCTACCGGCGGCTGCGCACCCGCGCCCGGCTGAAGTTCCTGCTCGCCGACTGGGGTACGGAGAAGTTCCGGCAGGTCCTGGAGGACGAGTACCTCAAGCGGAAGCTGGTCGACGGCCCGGCGCCGGACCAGCCGGTGGCCCGCTGGCGCGACCACGTGGGTGTGCACCAGCAGAAGGACGGCCGCTACTACGTCGGGTTCGCCCCGCGTGTGGGCCGGGTGGACGGCACCACGCTGACGAAGATCGCCGACCTCGCCGAGGCGCACGGCTCCGGCCGGGTCCGGACCACCGTCGAGCAGAAGATGATCGTGCTCGACGTCACCGAGGAGCAGGTCGACTCGCTGGTCGCGGGCCTGGAGGCGCTGGACCTCACCGTGCACCCCTCGCCGTTCCGGCGCGGCACGATGGCCTGCACCGGCATCGAGTACTGCAAGCTCGCCATCGTCGAGACGAAGGCGCGCGGCTCCCTGCTGATCGACGAACTGGAGCGCCGGATCCCGGAGTTCGACGAGCCGATCACCATCAACATCAACGGCTGCCCGAACGCCTGTGCGCGTATCCAGGTGGCGGACATCGGTCTCAAGGGCCAGCTGGTCCTGAACGACGCGGGCGAGCAGGTCGAGGGCTACCAGGTGCACCTGGGCGGCGCGCTCGGTCTGGAGGCCGGCTTCGGCCGCAAGGTGCGCGGTCTGAAGGTCACCGCCGACGACCTCCCCGACTACGTCGAGCGCGTGCTCAAGCGCTTCCAGGAGGAGCGCGAGGACGGCGAGCGCTTCGCCACGTGGGTCACGCGCGCCAGCGAGGAGGCCCTCTCGTGAGCGAGCGAGCCGCCCCCTTCTACTGCCCCTACTGCGGTGACGAGGACCTGCGCCCGAACGAAGAAGGTCACGGGGCCTGGGAATGCGGAGCCTGCAATCGAGCCTTCCAGTTGAAGTTCCTCGGGTTGTTGACCCGGGGGCTTCGGCGAGCCGACAGCGGAGGGGATCAGATATGACTGCCGTCAAGGCGGATTCCGACACATCCGCGTCCCAGGCGGACGCGGCCGATCAGGAGGCGACCGACCCGGACGTGGCGAAGCGCGCCGAGCTCAAGGCGCTCGCCGAGCGGGCCGGCCGTGATCTGGAGGACGCCTCGGCCCTGGAGATCCTCCAGTGGGCCGTGGACACCTTCGGCAACCGCTTCTGCGTGACCTCCTCCATGGAGGACGCGGTCGTCGCGCACCTCGCCTCCCGCGCCAGGCCCGGCGTCGACGTCGTCTTCCTGGACACCGGCTACCACTTCCCGGAGACCATCGGCACCCGGGACGCCGTCGAGGCCGTGATGGACGTCAACGTCATCACCCTCACCCCGCGCCAGACGGTCGCCGAGCAGGACGCCGAGTACGGCCCCAGGCTGCACGACCGCGACCCCGACCTGTGCTGCTTCCTGCGGAAGGTCAAGCCGCTCGAAGAGGGCCTGACCCGCTTCGACGCCTGGGCGACCGGACTGCGCCGCGACGAGTCCGCGAGCCGGGCGAACACCCCGGTCGTCGGCTGGGACGAGAAGCGCGGCAAGGTCAAGGTCTCCCCGATCGCCCGCTGGACGCAGGACGACGTGGACGCGTACGTGGCCGAGCACGGCGTGCTCACCAACCCCCTGCTGATGGACGGCTACACCTCGGTGGGCTGCGCCCCCTGCACCCGGCGGGTCGCCCCCGGCGAGGACGCACGGGCCGGCCGCTGGGCCGGGAACGCCAAGACCGAGTGCGGGCTGCACCTGTGATCGACACCGCCGAGACAGCCGACACCGTCGGGAACACCGGCCCCGGGACGGGCCGTGCTCCCGCGACGAACCAGGAGAACCAAGTGACGACCGGAGCCACCGGAGCCACCGTCTGGCTCACGGGTCTGCCGAGTGCCGGCAAGACCACCATCGCCTACGAACTCGCGGGCCGCCTGCGCGAGGAGGGCCACCTCGTGGAGGTCCTCGACGGTGACGAGATCCGCGAGTTCCTCACCGCGGACCTCGGCTTCACCCGCGCCGACCGGCACACCAACGTCCAGCGCATCGGCTTCCTCGCCGACCTGCTCGCCCGGAACGGCGTCAAGGCGCTCGTGCCGGTCATCGCGCCGTACGCCGACAGCCGCGAGGCGGTCCGCAAGCGCCACGCGGCGAGCGGGGCCGCATATGTCGAGGTGCACGTGGCGACGCCGGTCGAGGTGTGCTCCGAACGCGATGTGAAGGGTCTGTACGCCAAGCAGGCGGCCGGTGAGATCTCCGGGCTGACCGGCGTCGACGACCCGTACGAGGCTCCCGAGACGCCGGACCTGCGCATCGAGTCGCAGGACCAGACGGTCCAGGAGTCCGCGGCGCTGGTCCACAAGCTGCTCACGGAGAGGGGTCTGGCATGACGACGACCGTCGCCGCCGTCTCCGGGGAGACCGGCACCCCGTACACGCTGTCGCACCTGGACGCGCTGGAGTCCGAGGCGGTCCACATCTTCCGCGAGGTCGCGGGCGAGTTCGAGCGGCCGGTGATCCTCTTCTCCGGCGGCAAGGACTCCATCGTCATGCTGCACCTGGCGCTGAAGGCCTTCGCCCCCGCCGCGATCCCCTTCTCCCTCCTCCACGTCGACACCGGGCACAACTTCCCCGAGGTCCTGGAGTACCGCGACCGCACGGTGGCCCGCCACGGCCTGCGGCTGCACGTGGCCTCCGTCCAGGACTACATCGACCGCGGGGTGCTGCGCGAACGCCCCGACGGCACCCGCAACCCCCTGCAGACCGTGCCGCTCACCGAGCGGATCCAGGCGGAGAAGTTCGACGCCGTCTTCGGCGGCGGGCGCCGGGACGAGGAGAAGGCGCGTGCCAAGGAGCGGGTGTTCTCGCTGCGCGACGAGTTCTCCCAGTGGGACCCGCGCCGCCAGCGCCCCGAGCTGTGGAACCTCTACAACGGCCGCCACGCACCCGGCGAACACGTCCGCGTCTTCCCGCTGTCCAACTGGACCGAGCTGGACGTCTGGCAGTACATCGCCCGCGAGGGCATCGAGCTGCCGGAGATCTACTTCGCGCACGAGCGTGAGGTGTTCCAGCGGGCCGGGATGTGGCTGACCGCCGGCGAGTGGGGCGGCCCCAAGGACGGCGAGACCGTCGAGAAGCGCCTCGTCCGCTACCGCACCGTCGGCGACATGTCCTGCACGGGCGCGGTCGACTCCGACGCGACCACGCTGGACGCCGTGATCACCGAGATCGCCGCCTCCCGGCTCACCGAGCGGGGCGCGACCCGCGCCGACGACAAGATGTCCGAGGCCGCGATGGAAGACCGTAAGCGCGAGGGGTACTTCTAGGCATGAGCACGATCACCGCCGAGGAGCTCTCGGCCACCACGCTGCTGCGGTTCGCGACCGCCGGTTCCGTCGACGACGGCAAGTCCACACTCGTCGGACGCCTGCTGCACGACTCCAAGTCGATCCTCACCGACCAACTGGAGGCCGTGGAACGGGTCTCCGCGAGCCGCGGCCAGGAAGGCCCCGACCTCGCCCTGCTCACCGACGGCCTGCGCGCCGAGCGCGAACAGGGCATCACCATCGACGTCGCCTACCGCTACTTCGCCACCACCCGCCGCCGCTTCATCCTCGCCGACACCCCCGGCCATGTGCAGTACACCCGCAACATGGTCACCGGCGCCTCCACCGCCGAACTGACGGTGATCCTGGTCGACGCCCGCAACGGCGTCGTCGAGCAGACCCGTCGGCACGCCGCGATCGCCGCGCTCCTGCGGGTCCCGCACGTGGTCCTCGCGGTGAACAAGATGGACCTGGTCGCCTACGAGGAGCAGGTCTTCGCGCGGATCGCCGAGGAGTTCACGGCGTACGCGTCCGAGCTGGGCGTCCCCGAGATCACCGCGATCCCGATCTCGGCGCTGGCCGGCGACAACGTGGTGGAGCCGTCCGCGAACATGGACTGGTACGGCGGCCCCACGGTCCTGGAGCACCTGGAGACCGTGCCGGTCAGCCACGACCTGGCGCACTGCCACGCCCGGCTGCCCGTGCAGTACGTGATCCGTCCGCAGACCGCCGAGCACCCGGACTACCGGGGCTACGCGGGCCAGATCGCGGCCGGCACCTTCCGCGTCGGCGACTCGGTGACGGTGCTGCCGTCCGGCCGGACCACGAAGGTCACCGGCATCGACCTGCTCGGCAAGCCGGTCGACGTGGCGTACACCCCGCAGTCGGTGACCCTGCTGCTGGCGGACGACATCGACATCTCGCGCGGCGATCTGCTGGTGCCCAGCAAGGACGCGCCCGCGACCACGCAGGACATCGAGGCGACCGTCTGCCATGTGGCGGACCAGCCGCTCACGGTGGGCCACCGGGTGCTGCTCAAGCACGGCACCCGTACGGTCAAGGCGATCGTCAAGGACATCCCGTCCCGGCTGACGCTCGACGACCTGTCCCTGCACCCGCACCCGGGACAGCTCGTCGCCAACGACATCGGCCGGGTGAAGGTCCGCACGGCCGAGGCGCTGCCGGTCGACTCCTACGCCGACTCCCGCCGCACCGGCTCGTTCATCCTGATCGACCCCGCCGACGGCACGACCCTGACGGCCGGCATGGTCGGCGAGTCGTTCGCCTCCCCGGAGCCCGTCAAGGACGAGGCCGACGACGACGGGTGGGACTTCTGACATGAACTCCCTGGACTTCTACGCGACGTTCGCGAAGGAGGGCGGCCGTGTCGGCAGCGGCGCCCTCGGAAGCGGGCAGGGCGGCGTGGCGCGATGTGTGCGATGACGTACGCGCACCGCTTGCGCGCCCCGTCCCCCCACCCGACGTCCCGGTTGCGACGAAGACCCTTTTCCTGAATTCCCGGCCACGACATACGAGTTCGTGACCGCCGGGCCTCCGAGAGGACCACCTCCCGTGCCTGCACACCGCTCCGCCGCATTCCGGCGCACCTTCGCAGCCCTCACCGCTCTCCCCCTGCTCACCCTGGCCGCCTGCGGCTACGGCTCCGAGTCCAAGGACGACGAGACCACCAAGGTCGCCGCCGGCGCCGAGAAGATCGAGGGTCTCGACACCGTCAAGATCGGCTACTTCGGCAACCTCACGCACGCCACCGCCCTGGTCGGCCGGCAGGAGGGCATCTTCCAGAAGGAGCTCGGCGCCACGAAGGCCGAGTACGCGATCTTCAACGCCGGTCCCTCCGAGATCGAGGCGCTGAACTCGAAGTCGATCGACATCGGCTGGATCGGCCCCTCCCCGGCCATCAACGGCTACACCAAGTCCGCGGGCAAGGGCCTGCGCATCATCAGCGGTTCGGCCTCCGGTGGTGTGAAGCTCGTCGTCAACCCGGACAAGATCAAGTCCCTGAAGGACGTCAAGGGCAAGAAGATCGCGACGCCGCAGCTGGGCAACACGCAGGACGTGGCGTTCCTCAACTGGATCGCCGAGCAGGGCTGGAAGGTCGACGCCGAGAGCGGCAAGGGCGACGTCTCCGTGGTCCGCACGGACAACAAGATCACCCCGGACGCCTACAAGTCGGGCTCCATCGACGGTGCCTGGGTGCCGGAGCCGACCGCGTCCAAGCTGGTCGCCGAGGGCGCCAAGGTGTTGCTGGACGAGGCCGACCTGTGGCCGGACAAGAAGTTCGTGATCACGAACATCATCGTGCGGCAGGACTTCCTCGAGGAGCACCCCAAGGTCGTCGAGGCCGTGCTGCGGGGCGCGGTCAAGACGAACGCCTTCATCAACTCCGACACGGAGAAGGCGAAGGAGGCGGCCAACGCCCGGCTGAAGGAGGACTCCGGCAAGGCGCTGGACGCCAAGGTCCTCGACCCGGCGTGGACGTCCATCCAGTTCACCAACGACCCGCTGGCGTCCACCCTGCAGACCGAGGCGGACCACGCGGTCAAGGCCGGTCTGCTGAAGGACCCGCTGCTCGACGGCATCTACGACCTGTCGATCCTCAACAAGGTCCTGAAGTCCGAGGGCGAGTCCGAGGTCGACGACGCCGGTCTCGGCGCCAAGTAACGCGGTAGACCGACGAGTCCCAGGAGGTGACGACCATGGCCACCACCCTCGCCAAGGCCGAGGACACCGAGGCAGTGGAGCACGCAGCCCGCATCGAGCACGTATCGAAGTCCTTCGCCGGGCCGACCGGGCAGCAGCTCGTGCTCGACGACATCACCCTCGATGTCGCTCCGGGCGAGTTCGTCACCCTCCTGGGGGCCTCGGGCTGTGGCAAGTCCACCCTGCTGAACCTGGTGGCGGGTCTCGACGACCCGTCCCAGGGCAGCATCTCGACCGACGGGCGCCCCGCTCTGATGTTCCAGGAGCACGCCCTGTTCCCGTGGCTGACCGCGGGCAAGAACATCGAACTCGCCCTGAAGCTCAGGGGAGTTCCGAAGAACGAACGGCGCGAGCGCGCCGAGGACCTGCTCACCCTGGTCCGGCTGAAGGGCGCGTACGGCAAGCGGGTGCACGAGCTGTCCGGCGGTATGCGTCAGCGCGTGGCGCTGGCGCGGGCCCTCGGCCAGGAGAGCAAGCTCCTGCTGATGGACGAGCCGTTCGCGGCGCTCGACGCCATCACCCGGGACGTGCTGCACGACGAGCTGACCCGGATCTGGGAAGAGACCCAGGTCTCCGTCCTGTTCGTCACGCACAACGTGCGCGAGGCGGTGCGGCTCGCGCAGCGCGTGGTGCTGCTGTCCTCGCGCCCGGGCCGGATCGCCCAGGAGTGGCGGGTGGACATCCCGCAGCCCCGCCGTATCGAGGACGCTCCGGTGGCGGAGCTGTCCCTGGAGATCACCGATGTCCTTCGTGAGGAGATCCGCCGTCATGGCCAGCAGTGAGACGAGGGCGACGGACACGATCGACGCCCCGGCCGCCGACAAGGACCGGCTCGGGGCGGTGGAGGCGGGCCTCGACGCCCTCGAGACGCCCGGCGCGGGCCGGCCTCCGTTCAGCCAGACGTTCCGGCAGAAGATCGTGCCGCCGATCACCGCGGTCGTGCTGGTGCTCGCGGTGTGGCAGGGACTGGTGTCGTTCGGCGTCGTCACCGACCCGGGCAAGCTGCCCCCGCCGTCCGCCGTGTGGGACGCGGCGGAGCAGGCCTGGCTGGAAGGCAAGCTGCTCGGCTATGTCTGGACGAGTGTCTCGCGCGGTCTGTTCGGCTTCCTGATCGCGCTGGCGATCGGCACGCCGCTCGGCATCCTGGTCGCCCGGGTGCGGTTCGTGCGGTCGGCGATCGGTCCGATCCTCTCCGGTCTGCAGTCGCTGCCGTCGGTGGCGTGGGTACCGCCGGCCGTGGTCTGGCTGGGTCTGACCGACGGGATGATGTACGCGGTGATCCTGCTCGGTGCGGTGCCCTCGATCGCCAACGGGCTGGTCTCCGGCATCGACCAGGTGCCCCCGCTGTATCTGCGGGCGGGCCGCACCATGGGCGCCACCGGGCTCCAGGGCGCCTGGCACATCGTGATGCCGGCCGCGCTGCCCGGCTATCTGGCCGGTCTGAAGCAGGGCTGGGCGTTCTCCTGGCGTTCGCTGATGGCGGCGGAGATCATCGCCAGCCACCCCGATCTCGGTGTCGGTCTCGGCCAGTTGCTGGAGAACGGCCGCACCAACATCGACATGGCCACGGTGTTCCTCGCCATCTTCCTGATCCTGCTGGTCGGTATCGCCATCGACCTGCTGCTCTTCAGCCCGTTGGAGCGGCGGGTGCTGCGCGGCCGCGGCCTGCTGGTGAAGAGCTGATCCACATGGTCAGGAAGCCGGTTCTCCTCGTCGTCGCCCACGGCAGCCGCGACCCGCGGCACGCCGCGACCGTGCACGCCCTGGTGCGGCGGGTGCGGGCGCTGCGCCCCGGGCTGCGGGTGGAGACCGGCTTCCTGGACTTCAACGTCCCCTCGGTGCAGGGGGTGCTGGAGTCACTTGCGGCGGAGGGCGTACGGGACGTGGTGGCGCTGCCGCTGCTGCTGACCCGCGCCTTCCACGCCAAGGCCGACATCCCGGCGGTCCTGCGCGAGGCCCCGCCGGCTCTGCGTGTCCGCCAGGCGGAGGTGCTCGGCCCGTCGCCCCTGCTCCTGTCGGCCCTCGAACGCCGGCTGTACGAGGCGGGGCTGCACCCCGCCGACAAGTCCTCGACCGGGGTCGTACTGGCCTCGGCGGGGTCCACCGACCCGGAGGCGATCGCGGTGATCGCAGAAATCGCGCGGGAGTGGCGGCACACCGGCTGGTGCGCCGTGCGACCCGCGTTCGCCTCCGCGTCCCTCCCTCGCACGGAGGACGCCGTACGGGAGCTGCGGGCGCTCGGCTGCGCACGGGTGGCCGTGGCGCCGTACGTCATCGCGCCGGGACGGCTGCCCGACCGCATCGCCACCGGCGCGGCCGAGTCGGGCGCGGACATCCTCTCCGAGGTGCTCGGCCCCGCCCCCGAACTGGCCGCGCTGCTGCTGCGCCGGTACGCCGACGCACTCCGGCAGGGGCAGCTCACCGCCGCCTGAGCCGGCGCCGGAGGCCGCCGGGCACTGCCGACAACCGCACGATCGGTGCACCCATCACCAGGTCACTGATCGCCTACGACCACCGAGCCGCATCGGAACCACTCGTCCAGTCGTCAGCCGGCCCGTGTCAGTTCCGCCAGTTTCACCACCGTGTTCCAGTTGCGGGTGGTGGCGGTCAGGCCCTTCAGGAGCCGGGGCTTCGACAGGGTCTCCGCGAGCTTGGAGCGGCCCAGGCCCTCGGGGACGTACAGATACAGCGCCCGGTCCCCGATCCTGAACTCCTCGGGCAGGAAGGCCGGTTGGTCGATCCCCTCGAAGCGGCCCGCGTCCACGGTCTCCGACAGGTACGTCACATGGAGCTGCTTGCCCTCCAGCTCCGCCGCCGGGAACGGGCACGCCTCGCGGACGGCCTCCAGATACGTGTGGTCGCGCACCAGGACGTCCACGCTGAAGCCGAAGTGCTTCCCGATGGCGGTCGTGATCTCGGCGGCCAGGGAGTCCTCGTCGCCGTGGTCGCTCGTGAAGACCGCGTTGCCGCTCTGGAGGTAGGTGGCCACCCCGTCGTGGCCGAGGCCGGTCAGCAGGGTGCGCAGGTCGGCCATGGGGACCTTCTTGCTGCCGCCCACGTTGATCCCGCGCAGGAGCGCCGCGTACGTCGTCATGGGCCCACGATAGGCGCCGGACGGCGCGGCCACCCTGAGGTCCGGCCCCGAGAACCAGGGATGGGTGTAAGGGGCCACTGTCCTCCCTGATGGGGAGGGAGCGGGGTCCGAGCGGAGGACCCGGGGGCGATGGGGTTCACCGGAGAGCACGACGAGATGCCCTTATCCAGCTCATACCTTCGAATCGAAAGATGGCGGCAGGGCGTCGCCATCGCATACGAGGGGGCTGGCCCGTCATGGGGAACGGAGAGGTACGGGTGCGGGGAATCGCTGCCCGGGCGGGCGGCTGGAGCGCCCAGCACCGCTGGGCAGCCGTCGGGATCTGGCTGCTGTTCGTGGTGCTGACCATGGGGATCGGCTCGGCGATGGGCTCGGTCGAGGTCAAGGACAGCGATCAGCTCAAGGGGGAGACCAGCACGGCGGCGCACATCGTCGAGGAGGCGGGGATCGAGGAGCCCGCCGGTGAGACGGTGCTGATCCAGGCGAGGGACGACCGCACCCGGGCCACGGACCCCGCGTTCCGGGCCGCCGTCGACGACGTGATGAAGGCCGTCGGGAAGACCGGTGAGGTCGCCGACGTGACCTCACCGTACGACACGGGGACCATCTCGAAGGACGGCCGCAGCGCGCTGGTGCAGTTCGACGTGCGGGGCGCGTCGGACACGGCGGGCGAGCGGATCGAGCCGGTGCTGAAGGCCGTCGCGGAGGTCCAGAAGGAGCACGGGACGCTGCGGATCGAGGAGATCGGCGGCGCCTCGATGATGAAGACGTTCGACGACGCCTTCGGGGACGACTTCCAGAAGGCCGAGTACTCGGCCGTGCCGGTGGCCCTCGGCATCCTGCTGATCGCGTTCGGCGCGGTCGTCGCGGCGCTGGTGCCGGTGGCGCTGGCGATCACCGCGATCATCGCGACGATGGGGCTGATGGCCATCGTCAGCCATGTGATCCCGATGAGCGACACCGCCAACTCCGTGATGCTGCTGGTGGGTCTGGCCGTCGGTGTCGACTACTGCCTGTTCTATCTGCGCCGTGAACGCGAGGAGCGGGCGGCGGGCCGGGACGCGCGGACCGCGCTGCGGGTGGCCGCCGCGACCAGTGGCCGCGCCATCATCGTCTCCGGTGTCACGGTGTGCGTGGCCATGGCGGGCATGCTGTTCACCGGGCTCGCCGAGTTCGAGGCGATGGGCCTGGCGTCCCTGATGGTCGTGGCCGTCGCGATGGTCGGTTCGGTCACGGTGCTGCCCGCGCTGCTGTCGCTGCTGGGCGGGCGGGTCGAGAAGGGCCGTATCCCGTTCCTGCACCCGGACAAGCGGCGCAAGAGCGGCCGCTCCGGGGGCGGCGCGGAGAGCCGCTTCTGGAACGCCGTCCTGCGGGTCGTGCTCGCCAGGCCGGCGCTGTCGCTGGTCGTGGCGACCGGCGCGCTGCTCGCCGTGGCCGCGCCCGCGCTCGGGATGAAGACGCAGAACCTGACCCTGGACCAGGAGTTCGGCGACTCGCTGCCGATCGTGCAGACGTACAACCGGGTCAACGACGCCTTCCCCGGCGGTTCCGAGCCGGCCGAGGTGGTCGTCAAGGCGAAGGACATCGACGCTCCCGAGGTGCGGGCGGCGCTGGCCGACTTCAAGGCGGAGGCCGTCGCCTCGGGTGCTTCGCGCGGGCCGGTGGAGATCAAGGTGCACGACGAGCGGAACGTGGCGTTCGTGTATGTGCCGCTGGTCGGCGGCTCCGACCAGGACAAGGCGGGCGCCAGCCTGGACAAGCTGCGCGACGAGGTACGGCCCGCCACGCTCGGCAAGGTCGAGGGTGTCGAGGCGCCCGTCACCGGACAGGTCGCGGGCAACCAGGACTTCAACGACCAGCTGGTCGGTTCCGTGGTCCCGGTCTTCGCCTTCGTCGTGGTCTTCGCCTTCCTGCTGATGCTGCTGTCGTTCCGCTCGCTGACGATCGCGGCGACGTCGATCGTGCTCAACCTGCTGTCGGTGGGCGCCGCGTACGGCATCCTCGTCGCGGTCTTCCAGCACGGCTGGGGTGCCTCGCTGGTGGGCGCGGAGGGTGTGGGCGCCATCATCACCTGGCTGCCGCTGTTCCTGTTCGTGATCCTGTTCGGGCTGTCGATGGACTACCACGTGTTCGTGGTCTCGCGGATCCGTGAGGCGCGGCTGCGGGGCCGTACGACGAAGGAGGCGATCCGGCACGGCGTGGTCACCACGGCCGGGGTCGTGACCAGCGCGGCCGTCATCATGGTCGCCGTCTTCGCCATCTTCGGGACGCTGTCCATGCAGTCGATGAAGCAGATGGGCGTGGGCCTCGCGGCCGCCGTCCTCATCGACGCCACCGTCATCCGCGGCGTGCTCCTGCCGGCCGTGATGGCCCTGCTGGGCGAGCGCAACTGGTACCTGCCGAAGTGGCTGAACCGGCTGCCGGACCTCACCCACGACGAGTCCCCGGAGCCGGGACCCGGAACGGGAACGGGGCCGGAGTCGACGCCGCCGGCGGCCCGGGACCAGCAGGTACGGGTCTGATCGGGTCCTGGCGCGGTCGTGGGCCGGGGCGGCATCGCCGCCCCGGCCCACGACCGTGTCCGTGCACGTGTCCTCGCACCTGTCCGTGCACCTGTCCGTGCCCGGTGGCTCAGGCCGCCGCGGCGACGTCACCCCGGTCGAAGGAGTCGAGGGTCCGGGTGAAGTCGCGGGTGGAGAGCAACAGCTTGTAGACGATGGCCAGTTCGAAGACGAGCAGCAGGACACCGGAGACGACGGTCGCCGTCATCACCGAGTCGACGATCGGGCCGATCATGAAGACACCCATCTGGAACTCGATGCCGCTGATCAGATGCGGGCGGACCCGGTGGCGCAACAGGAAGGACCGGACGCGCAGATAGAAGGGGAAGCGGCGGCGGAACTCCTGGTGCAGGTCGACGACCTGGGCCTGCGGCGCCGCCTGGGTGACCTCGGCGGCGGCCGTGCGCAGGTCCTGTTCGATGTCGGCCTCGGGGTTCTCGCGCAGCAGGTCCTCCATGAAGGCGAGTTCCCGCTCGTTCTCGGCGCGGCGGGCCTCGCGGAGCCGGGCCTTGATCTGCTTGCGCATGGTGTGGCGGACCTTGAAGGTCTCCAGGGAGTTGATGTAGCGGAGCGCGTCGCAGCCGATGACGGCGGCGGCGAGCCAGATGTAGAAGGTCTCCCCCGTGCGCTGGTACTGCCCGGCCATCAGGGCCACCGAGCACGCCGCGACCCGGACGCGGTCGAAGACGAAGTCGAGCCAGGCACCGAACACGGAACCCTGGCCGGTGAGGCGGGCGACCTTGCCGTCCATGCAGTCGAGGATGAAGCTCAGGTGGTAGACGACGGCGCCGGCGATCAGCCAGCGCCAGTCGCCCAACGCGAAGAAGGCGGCCGAGACCAGACCCAGCAGGAAGGCGCCCCACGTCAGTTGGTTGGGCGTGATCCTCGTGTACTTCGCGGTCAGCCGCACCAGGGGGGTGGCGACCGGGTCCACGAGCAGCACGGTCCACCAGGCGTCCCGCTTCTTCTGGGTGACGCGGCGCACTTCCGCGAGGTCGGGTATGTCTCGGCGCATGGGTCAACTTCCTGGCGTTCGAAATGAGTTCACCATCAGCTTGGAAGTCGTTCACCCGAGGCACAAGAAGCGCCGAACACAACCTTTCGGAGGGGGTAACGGTCGAACCCGGTAACAGAGTCAGTACGCGTTCCGCGCGGACCCGGCGTTATCTGAGCGTTACCGAGTGACCTGATCGTGACCTGAAAAGTGCCGTGATTTCACGACAGGCATGGAACCAACCGGCTTGCCCGGCTATCAGGGGGTTCCCAGTTCCGCCTCGATGAGGTCGGCGGCCCGTCGGGTGCCGCCCTCGCCCGCCATCTCCCGCTGGATCTCCTTGAGTCGGCGTGCCACGTCGGGGTCGTCGACGAGGGAGAGGACGGCCTCGCGCAGGGCCTCGGCGGTCGCCTCCTCCATGGGCAGATGGCGGGCGACACCCAACGACTGGAGCATCTCGGCGTTGCCGAACTGGTCGACGGCCTGCGGTACGGCGACCATCGGGGTGGCGGTGGCGAGTCCTTCCTGGCTGCCGCCGGCGCCCGCGTGGGTGATGAACGCGTCGGCCTGCCGGAGGACCGCCAACTGCGGCACCCAGTCCCGCACCTCCACCCGGTCCGGGATCTCCCCCAGCTCCGCCGGGTCGACGTGCCTGCCGACCTGGAGCACCATGTGCCAGCCGGGCAGCTCACCGAAGGCCCGCACGCACGCGCGGTAGAAGTCGGGCTGCTTGGTGAAGGCCGACCCGAGCGAGACGAGCAGCACCTTCTCCGCGCCGGCCGGCCGCTGCCAGTCGCCCTGCGCCGAGCGGTCGCCCTGGCAGGCGCCGACGAAGGTGTGGCGGCTCTCGTCGACCCGGTCGGCGTGCGGCTGGAGCACCTTCGGGATGAGGACGAGGGAGCGGGCGGGCCTGCCGACGAACGGGTCGGGGTGCTCGGTGATCCCGTTCTCCTCCAGCCAGGCCCGGAACCGGGCGTAGTACGCCTTGCCGCGTTCCGTCTTCTTCGGTTCGGCCCACATGGGCTCGGCGACCTCTTCCTCGTAGCCGTCCCAGGCGACCAGGTTCGGGGAGAGGGAGATCGCCTTGACGCCCCAGCGGTGGGCGAGGACGCGGGCCGGGTACGAGGTGATGTCGTGCAGCACGAGGTCGGGCTCGTCGCCCTCGTAGGCCGCGACGAGCTGCGGCAGAGCCTGGATCGCGTCCTCCAGGAAGGGCTCGACGTTGTCGAGGAGCGTGGTCCCCCACGCCTCCGGGTCGGCGTCGGGGCCGGGCAGCGTGGAGTGCCAGGGCTTCGGCTCGGCGCCGGTCTCGGCGACCTTCTCCGCGAAGGCCGGCGGGATCGCGTACGTGACGCGGTGCCCCCTGGCCACCAGCTCCCGGATCACTTCGAGGCTCGGGTTCACGTGACCGTGGGCGGCGATGGAGAACATGGCGATGTGGGAGGTCATGAGTCCGACCGTACGCGAGACGATACGTCTCGTGCAACTTCATTTCGGTGGCCGTGGGGGGTGCGTTGTCGGGTGCGGGTGAGTGGGGGCTGGTCGCGCAGTTCCCTGCGCCCCTGAAAAGACCATGCCTCCGGGGCCCTGAAGGGCGACCGGCGGCGGGCCTGAAAAGCACGGGGCGCAGCCCCTGGTCTTCAGGGGCGCGGGGAACTGCGCGAGAAGCCCCACCGGAGCCGCACCCGACAACGCACCCGACCACCCACCCCCTCACCGCTGATACCGCGCCAGCACCCGGTTCCCGTCGTCCTCCAACCGTTCCCGCAGCTCACCCACGCCGATCGCACCGCTGTAGTACTCCTGGTACGCGGGGGTGGCCACCTTGTCCTTCCACTCCGGATAGCCCCGCACGGACTGCGCGGGCGCCGGCCGGAGGTGCCCGGCGAGCGCGGTCCCCGTGGCCCAGTCGTGCTCGGTGGTGCGCAGGGCGGGATCCCGGAGGGCCTCCGTGCCGGTGGGGAGCATCCAGTCGCCGAGGGCGAGACGGACCATGTTCTCGGGACGCAGCAGGAAGTCGATGAACGCGGCGGCCTGCTCCTTGTGCGGGCTGTCCTCGGCGACGGAGAGCGTCTGCGGGCTGACGCCCTGGGTGAGCCCGCCGGCGCCGGCGGGAGCGGGCAGCACCTGCCAGTCGAAGCCCTTCGGCGCCTGCTGGACGATCTGCTGACGGTACGAGAAGCCGAGCGGCACCATCGCGTACCGGCCGCCGAAGAAGCCGGGCAGCGTGTCGGAGCCGCCCATGCCGAGGGTGGTGGCGGGCGCGCTCCCGTCGGCGTTCACCGTGTCGCGCACGGTCTTCGGGACGACCGCGTCGGCGCCCTCGAACCGGACCTCGACCTTGCCGTCCGCGCCCCGGTGGAACAGCTGTCCGCCCGCCGAGAGGGAGAGGTTCAGCGTGGCCGACACCGGTTCCTTCAACGGCCAGGCCACGCCGTACTTCCCGGGGCCGCTCAGCTCCTTCGCCACCTCGCGGAACTCCGTCCAGCTCCACGGGTCCTCGGGGGTCGGAAGGCGCACTCCCGACTCACGCAGCCGGTCGGCGTCGGCGATGAGGACCCGGGGTTCCTGGAGGAACGGCACCCCGTAGATCCCCTCGCCGAAGGTCGTCGTCTCCCAGCTGTGCCGCGGGATGTCCTTCCTGAGCCGTTCGGACAGCAGCTCGCGCAGATCCGCGAGGTAGCCGCCGTACGCGAAGTCCGCGAGGTCGTCGGAGGCGTCGTGGATGATGTCCGGCGCCTCACCACCCTCGAAGGAAGTGAGGAGTTGGTCGTGGACACTGTCCCAACTGCCCTGGACGTACTCGACCTCGACGTCGGGATGGGCGGCGTTCCACTCCCGCACCAGCTCCTTGTTGACGGCGACGGACTCCTCCTGCCAGGCCAGGGACTGGAAGCGGAGGGTGATCCGGCCGTCGTCGGAGGTCCCCCCGCCGTCGGTGCAGCCGGCGACGAGGAGGCAGAGCAGCAGAGCCGCGACGAGCCGTCGTGCGCGCATCAGTTCTTCACCGCCCCGGCGAGCATGCCGCCCGTGATCCGTTTCTGGATGACCGCGAAGACGACCAGGGACGGGAGCGTCGCCAGGAAGGCCGCCGCCGCCAGCGGGCCCAGGTCGGCCACACCCTCGGCGCCGATGAAGTGGGTGAGGACGACCGGCAGCGTCTGTTTCTCCGGTGTCTTCAGCAGGACCAGCGCGAAGAAGAACTCGTTCCACGCGGTGATGAACGCGAACAGGGCCGTCGCCACGATGCCCGGCGCCAGCAGCGGCGCCGTCACCGACACCAGGGTGCGCAGCCTCCCGGCCCCGTCGACCGCCGCCGCCTCCTCCAACTCCGCGGGCACCGCCCGGACATAGCCGACGAGCATCCACAGCGCGAACGGCAGCGCCCACACCACGTACACCATGATCAGTCCGGGCACGGAGTTGATCAGCCGGAGGTTCTTCAGCACCAGGAAGAGCGGAATGATCACCAGCACGAACGGGAACGCCTGGCTGACCACCACCCAGCCGCTCGCCATCCGCGACAGCGTCGTGCGGTGCCGGGCCATGACGTACGCCATCGGGGTCGCGATCAGTACGGCGACGACGGCCGCGCCGACCGCCGCGACCAGCGAGTTGAGCGCGGCCTCGATCAGGGGCTGCTCGTCGAAGGCCTGCCGGAAGTTGGCGAGGGTCGGGTCCTTCGGGATCCAGGTCGGGTGGAGGCTGCCCAGTTCGCGGGCCGGTTTGAAGGCGGTCGAGACCAGCCAGAGGAAGGGGAACGCGAGGAACACGAGATACGCGACCAGGGCCAGGTACTGCCCGGTGCGTGCCGCCCTGCCACTCCTCATGAGCCCTCCCCCCGCCGCAGCCGACCGACCAGCACGAACGCGAGGACGGTCGAGATCACCGCGACCATCACGCAGCCCATCGCCGCCGCGTACCCGAACTGCCCGTAGCGGAAGGCCTCCTCGTAGGCGAAGAGCATCGGCAGACGGGTACGGCCGCCCGGACCGCCGTTGGTCAGGACGTACACCAGGGCGAAGGAGTTGAAGTTCCAGATCAGGTTGAGCGCCGAGATGGCGAGGGCGATGGGTCTGATGGCGGGCCAGGTGACCGTCCGGAAGCGGCGCCAGGCGCCCGCGCCGTCCATCGCGGCGGCCTCGTGCAGTTCGCGCGGGGTGTTCTGCAGCCCGGCGAGCAGGGCGACGGTCGTCTGGGGCATGCCCGCCCAGATGCCGACCAGTACGACGGCGGGGAGGGCGGTGGCCAGTCCGCTCAGCCAGTCGCGGCCGTCGCCCAGGCCCAGGTCCCGGACGGTCTCGTTGAGGATGCCCGCGTCGGGGTTGTAGACGAGCCGCCACATGATGCCGACGACCACCTCGGGCATCGCCCAGGGAATGATCGCGAGCGCGCGGGCCAGCCAGCGCAGGCGCAGGGGCTGGTTCAGAAGGAGCGCGAGGCCGAGGGCCAGCAGGAACTGCGGGACGGTGACCCCCACCGCCCACACCAGGCCGATGCGGAACGAGTCCCAGAAGAGGGTGTCGTGCAGCAGGTCCTGGAAGTTGAGGGTGCCGATCCAGCGGGTGGGTTCGGTGCGGCCGGACTGGGCGTCGGTGAACGCCAGCGCGATCCCGTACAGCAGCGGTCCGACGCTCAGCACCAGGATGGGGATCAGCGCGGGCAGCACCAGGAACCAGGCGCCGTGGTCGATCAGGCGCCGGTCCCGGCCGTCCGCCGGGGTGCGCCGCTTGGCCGGTCGCGGGCGTTGCGGCTTCGCGGTCGCCAAGGTCATGTCCGTCATGGTGCTGAGGGCATGACAGGGCGTCAAGACACCGCGCACACGGTCCGACCTGTGCGAATGCGAGACTGGCCGCTGGATGGCGTGAAGCCGACGCCGCGAGCGCGCGTCGGCGGTGCGGACAGGGAGGCGACGGATGGACGAGGCTCGGGCCCGGGACGTGGTGGTCGCGGCCGGCGTGCTGCCCGGTGCGGCCGGGGAGGCGCGGCTGCTCGCGCTGGGCGAGAACGCGGTGTTCGCCGCCGGTGACCTGGTGGTCAAGGTGGGCCGTGACGCCGAACTCCTCGACCGGGCCCGGCGCGAGGTGCGCATCGCGGAGTGGCTGGCCGCACAGGGCGTCCCGGCGGTGCGGCCCGCCGAACCGGATGCCCTGCTCGTCGAGGGGCACCCGGTGACGGTGTGGCACCGTCTGCCCGATCCCGTACGCCCCGCCGGGCCGCGCGATTTGGCTGAACTCCTTCGCCCGGTCCACGCCCTTCCCACTCCCTCCTTCGCCCTTCCCCGCCGTGAACTGCTGGGCGGTGTGGAGCGCTGGCTGCGGCTCGCCGGTGACGCGATCGACCCGGCGGACGCGGCGTATCTCCGGGAACGCCGCGACGGCTTCGCGGCGGCCGCGGCCGCTCTCACCCCGCGTCTGCCCCGGGGCCCGATCCACGGCGACGCGCTCCCCCGCAACGTGCACATCGGCCCGGACGGCCCGGTCCTGGTCGACCTGGAGACCTTCTCCGGTGACCTCCGCGAGCACGACCTCGTCGTCATGGCCCTCTCGCACGACCGCTACGGCCTGCCGACGCAGGAGTACGACGCCTTCACGGCCGCGTACGGCTGGGACGTGCGGGAGTGGGACGGCTGCTCGGTGCTGCGGGGTGCCCGTGAGACGGCCAGCTGCGCCTGGGTCGCGCAGCACGCGCCGAGCAATCCCAAGGCGCTGGCCGAGTTCGAGCGCCGGGTCGCCTCGCTGCGCGACGGGGACGAGACGGTTCGCTGGTATCCGTTCTGACCCGCGCGGGACCTGAGCGGGCCGCCGGTGTCCTTCCCGCCCCCCGCGCGGTGCCTAGCCGGCCCGGAGTATGAGCGCCACCTCGTCGATCTCGGCGTCGCGGGCCAGGGCGAAGCCGCGCTCATGGCCCGTGACGACGAAGCCGCACTTCTGGAGGACCCGGACCGAGCCCGTGTTGTCGGCGGCGGCGCGGGCGTACAGCGGACGGGTCGGGTCGAGGGCGATCAGCGCGGTGAGGGCGGCGGTGGCGATGCCCCGGCCCCAGTGGGCGCGGTCGATCCAGTAGGTGACCTCGCGTTCGTCCGGCGGGCCGTAGACCGCCGCGTTGCCGACGACCTCGCCGCCGGCGACCACCGTGCGCGCCAGGATGTCGGGGTTGGCGCGGATCTTCGCCCAGTGACCGTCGAAGAGGTCCCGGTCGGAGTGGTACTCCCCGGTGAAGGCGGCGATCCGCTGTGCCTCGGGGTCGCGGGCGTGGCTCCAGAAGAACGGCAGGTCGCTGTCGCGGACTTCGCGCAGGGAGATCTCCGTGGCGGTCATACCGTCTCTTCCTCCAGTTCGCGCAGCGGCCAGATCGCGTCCACGACCGCTTCCGGGTTGCCCTTGCGGCGGAGGAACGCCTGGAAATCGGCGGCCCACTCCGCGTACCACTCGATCTGGCGGCGGTGCAGCTCGGCCGGGCCGAGGGCGGCGACCTTCGGGTGGCGCTGGGCTATCGCACGGGCCAGGCGGGCGGCGGCCAGGGCGTCGGCGGAGGCGTTGTGCGCGGCGTCCAGCGGGACACCGTACTCGCCGCAGACCGCTTCGAGGTTGCGTTTGCCCCGGCGGTAGCGCTCGACGGAGCGGTCGATCGTGTAGGGGTCGACGACGGGCGCCGGGTCGAGTCCGCCGAGCCGGTCGCGCAGGGACGGCAGGGCGTACCGGCGCAGCTCGGCGGAGAGCAGGGTCAGGTCGAAGGCCGCGTTGTACGCCACGACCGGGACGCCCGTCCTCCAGTAGGAGACGAGGACGTCGGCGATGGCGTCGGCGACCTGGTCGGCGGGTCTGCCCTCGGCCGTCGCACGGGCGTTGGTGATGCCGTGCACCGCCACCGCCTCCTCCGGGATCTCCATGCCCGGGTCGGCGAGCCATTCCCGGTGTCCGACCGGCTCCCCGTCCTTGACCTCGATGACCGCGCCCGTGACGATGCGCGCCTCGCGCGGGTCCGTCCCGGTGGTCTCCAGGTCGAAGCCGATCAGCAGCTGCCGGTGCCAACCCATGCTGGCCCCCCTCCTTGGTGGTGCTTTCCCCCAGTGACCACCACCATCGCACGGGCCACTGACAATCCGAGGACCGCATTCCGCTTCGCCGTGCCCCGGGTGTGCGGGCACTGCGTCGCGGCCCTCCGCACGGCCGCTTTCAGGGCCGTCACGACACCGGTCGGGAGTCCGCCCACGCCACTTCGAACTCCTCGCGGTATGTATCGAAAAGGCCGACTTCGCCGTTCTCGTCCGCCTTGAGGACCCGGTTGCCGCCGCGCAGGACGAGGACGGGCGCCTCCATGCCCCGGGTGCGCCGCAGATAGGTCTGGACGACCGCGACCCCGTCCGTGCCGTCGCCGTCGACGAGGTACGCGGTGAAGCGCGGGGTCTCGTCGAAGACCTGGATCTCGAAGGCGCCGGGGTCGCGCAGCTTGGAGCGGACCCGGCGCATATGGAGGATGTTCATCTCCACGGCACGGCTCAACTCGCCGCGCTTTATACCGAGTTCGCGCTCACGCCGCTTCACGGCACTGGACGCGGGGTTGAGGAAGAGCAGCCGCACGCGGCAGCCGGAGTCGGCGAGCCGGACCAGCCGCCGCCCGGAGAAGTTCTGCACGAGGAGGTTCAGGCCTATCCCGATGGCGTCCAGGCGGCGGGCCCCGCCGAAGAGGTCCTCGGCGGGGAACTGCCGCAGCAGCCGCACCCGGTCGGGGTGGACGCCGACGACGTCCGCGTACCGGTCGCCGACGAGGTCCTCGACCGCGTCGACGGGCAGTCGGCGCGCGGAGGGCACGTCGCTGCCGGCGCCCAGGATCTCCAGCAGCTTCGCGGAGGCGCGCTCGGCCTGGGCGAGGACGGCCTCGGACAGGGCCCGGTTGCGGGAGACGACGTTGCGGGTGACCTCCAGCTCGTCCAGGTTCAGTTCCACGTCGCGCCGCTCGTCGACGTACGGCTCGAAGCAGGGCCAGTGCTGCACCATCAGCTCGCGCAGTTGCGGCAGGGTGAGGAAGCTCAGCACGTTGTCGTCGGCCGGGTCGAGCAGATAGCCCTTGCGGCGGCTGACCTCGCGGACCGCGACGGCCCGCTGCACCCACTCCTGTCCGGCGGGTCCGGCGGCGGCGACCACCCAGTCGTCGCCGTGGACGGGCTCGTAGATGGGCCGCAGCACGGCGGCCACCACGGCGCGCAGCCGCTGCTCGACGAGGTTCAGCCAGATGTAGGCGCGGCCGGCCCGCTGGGCGCGTGTACGCACTTCGAGCCAGGCGTCGGCGTTCCAGTCCAGTTCCGGGCCGATGGAGCCCCGCTCCATCGGCCGCGCCAGGGACACCGCGCCGGGTGGGACATCCGTGGGGTCCCCCTCGTGACCCGTGTCGCCCGCGTCACCAGGAGGCAACTCCAGCCCTCCCGAGCCCACCCACGCACCGCCTTCCGCTCCCCCGAGCCGACCCCTACGCAACGATCAAGGAAGGGTACTCCGGTAGCGGGTGACGATACAGCCGGATGGGCAGGTCGTTTCTCAACTACCGCACGTGACTTGGCCGTTCCGGGGCGCTACCGCGCGTGGAGTGAGCCGATTCATAGCGATCGGGCCACCGGGACCCGACTCCGGGGGCACTCGGGGCGTCACGATGTGTCCACTCTGGGCAGGAGGGACGTATGTCCTAGGAGGTTCCATCAGATTGAGGGAGACTCCACCCGGAGTCGCCCCCAGCGGCGCGCGACAACTGGAAGAGTCGTATCCATGCAGGTCTGGCCTGGACAGGCGTATCCGCTCGGCGCCACGTACGACGGCGCCGGTACCAACTTCGCGGTCTTCTCGGAGGCCGCGCACCGAGTAGAGCTGTGTCTGCTGGACGACGACGGCTCCGAGACGGCGGTGGAACTGCGCGAGACGGACGCGTTCGTGCGGCACGCGTACCTGCCCGGCGTGATGCCGGGGCAGCGGTACGGCTTCCGCGTGCACGGCCCGTACGCGCCGGAGCGGGGGCTGCGCTGCAACTCCGCGAAGCTGCTGCTCGACCCGTACGCACGCGCCATCAGCGGCTCGATCACGTGGGGGGAGGAGGTGTACGGCTACCACTTCGGGGCGCCCGAGAAGCGCAACGACCTCGACTCGGCCCCGCACATGATGACCTCGGTCGTGGTCAACCCGTACTTCGACTGGGGCGACGACCGGCGGCCCCGGACCGAGTACCACCACACGGTGATCTACGAGGCCCATGTGAAGGGTCTCACCATGCGGCACCCGGGGCTGCCCGAGGAGCTGCGCGGCACCTACGCGGCGCTCGCCCACCCGGCGATCATCGAACACCTGACCGAACTGGGTGTCACGGCACTGGAGCTGATGCCCGTACACCAGTTCGTGAACGACCACCGGCTGGCCGACATGGGCCTCAGCAACTACTGGGGCTACAACACCATCGGCTTCTTCGCCCCGCACAACGCGTACGCCTCCTGGGGCGACCGGGGTCAGCAGGTGCTGGAGTTCAAGTCGGCGGTCCGGGCCCTGCACGAGGCCGGGATCGAGGTCATCCTCGACGTGGTCTACAACCACACCGCCGAGGGCAACCACCTGGGCCCCACGCTCTCCTTCAAGGGCCTCGACAACCCGTCGTACTACCGGCTGACGGACGACCCCCGCTACTACATGGACACGACCGGCACGGGCAACTCCCTGCTCATGCGGTCCCCGCACGTGCTGCAGCTGATCATGGACTCGTTGCGGTACTGGGTCACCGAGATGCACGTCGACGGGTTCCGCTTCGACCTCGCGGCGACCCTGGCCCGGCAGTTCCACGAGGTGGACCGGCTGTCCTCGTTCTTCGACCTCGTCCAGCAGGACCCGGTGGTCTCCCAGGTGAAGCTGATCGCCGAGCCCTGGGACGTCGGCGAGGGCGGCTACCAGGTGGGGAACTTCCCGCCGCTGTGGACCGAGTGGAACGGCATGTACCGGGACACGGTGCGCGACCTGTGGCGGGGCGAACCCCGTACGCTCGCGGAGTTCGCGTCCCGGCTGACCGGTTCCTCCGACCTCTACCAGGACGACGGGCGCCGCCCGCTGGCCTCCATCAACTTCGTGACCTGCCACGACGGGTTCACGATGCGGGACCTCGTCTCCTACAACGAGAAGCACAACGCGGCCAACGGCGAGGACAACCGGGACGGGGAGAGCCACAACCGGTCCTGGAACTGCGGGGCCGAGGGCGAGACGGACGACCCCGGGGTGACGGCGCTGCGGGTCCGGCAGATGCGGAACCTCATCGCGACGCTGATGCTGTCGCAGGGGGTGCCGATGCTCAGCCACGGCGACGAGTTCGCGCGGACCCAGGGCGGCAACAACAACGCGTACTGCCAGGACAACGAGGTGTCCTGGGTGCCGTGGCCCTCCGGTGCGGACGGCGACGAGGGTGACGAGGGTGACGGTGGCGTCTTCGGGGATCTGCTGGAGTTCACCCGGGCGATGGTGTGGCTGCGGAAGGACCACCCCGTCTTCCGGCGCCGGCGCTTCTTCCACGGACGGCCGGTGGAGGGCACGCACGACGAGCTGTCGGACATCGCCTGGTTCACGCCCGAGGGGCGGGAGATGGTGCAGCGGGACTGGGACTCCTCGCAGGCGGGGGCGCTGAGCGTGTTCCTGAACGGGAACGCGATCTCGGAGCCGGGTCCGCGCGGCGAGCGGATCAGCGACGACTCGTTCCTCTTGATGGTCAACGCGTCCGCGCAGGCGCTGGAGTTCGTGGTGCCGGTGAACCACGGGCCGCAGTGGCAGATGGTGGTGGACACGGGGCGGGAGGACGCGGTGCCGGTGGACGGGCCGAAGGTGGCGGCCGGGGAGCGGGTGGAGTTGGTGGACCGGAGTCTGGTGGTGTTCCGGAGGCCGGCGTAGGTGCGGGGTTCGCCGTAGGGGTGGCCGTTCGTTGCGGGGTGCGGGTTGTCTTGTGGCTGGTCGCGCCCGCGCGGCGGAGCCGCAAAGTGATACAGCCCCGCGCCCCTGACGGGGCGCTGCCCTCCACCTTGCGTGTCAAGTCGCACGAAAACCTGCCCAGCGGGTACGTAGGTCTGCATGACCTCTGTCGTGCCTGCCGCCACCTACCGGCTTCAGCTTCAGCCCGGTTTTCCCTTCTCCGCCGCTTCGGCCGCCGTGCCGTACATCGCCTCGCTCGGTGTGTCGCATCTGCACCTCTCCCCCGTGCTGGAGGCCGTACCGGGGTCGTCGCACGGGTACGACGTGGTCGATCACGGGCGGGTGCGGGAGGAGCTCGGGGGCGAGGAGGGGCTGCGGGAGCTGGCCCGGACCGCGCGCGACCACGGGCTCGGGCTCGTCCTGGACATCGTCCCCAACCACATGGCCATGGCGCCCCGGCACAACCGGGCCCTGTGGGAGGTGCTGCGGGAGGGGCCGGAATCGGCGTACGCGCGGTGGTTCGACATCGACTGGGAGGCGCAGGGCGGCCGGGTGCTGCTGCCGGTGCTCGGCGGGCCGCTGGGCGCCGAGATCGAGCAGTTCGTGGTGGACGGGCGGGAGCTGCGGTACTACGACCATGTGTTCCCGCTGCGGGAGGGCACCGAGAAGCTGCCGCTGCCTCAGCTGCTGGACGCGCAGTGGTACCGGCCGGTGTGGTGGCGGCTGGCCCGTACGGAGCTGAACTACCGGCGGTTCTTCAGCATCTCCGAGCTGATCGGGGTGCGGGTCGAGGAGCCGGAGGTCTTCGACGCGACCCATGCGAAGGTCCTGCGGCTGCTGGACGAGGGCGTCGTCGACGGGCTGCGGGTCGACCACCCCGACGGGCTCGCCGATCCCGACGCCTATCTGCGGCGGCTGCACGAGGCGACCGGCGGACGGTGGACCGTCGTGGAGAAGATCCTGGCCGACGGGGAGGCGCTGCCCGGGGCCTGGCCGGTCGCGGGGACCACCGGCTACGACGCGCTGCGGCACATCGACGGGCTGTTCACCGATCCGGCGGGAGCCGGTGAACTGCTGGGCCAGTACGGGCGGTTCACGGGTGCGCAGTCCGACCGGGGCGGGGAGTGGGACGCGACCGTGCGGCGGGCCGCGTACCGGGTGCTCACGCACGAGCTGGTCGCGGAGGTGGAGCGGCTCACCCGGGTGGCGCACCGGCTGTGCGAGCGCTCCCCGGACCTCTCGTTGCGCGACCAGGCGCCGTGGGCGCTGCGCACCGCGCTGTGCGAGCTGCTCGCACGGATGGAGGTGTACCGGCCGTACACCTCCCAGGACCCCTCCCTCGTCGTCACCGAGGAGGCCGCGGCCGAGGCGCGCGCGCTGTTCGTGGTGCCCGAGGAGGCCCGGTCGGTGGACGCCGTACGGGACCTGGTGCTGGGCCGGGGGGACGGGCCGGACGAGGTGGAGTTCCGGGCGCGGTTCGCGCAGACCTCGTCGGCGCTGCGGGCGAAGTCGGTGGAGGACACGGCGTTCTACCGCTATGTGCCGCTGCTGTCGGCGAACGAGGTGGGGGGCGATCCGGGGAGCCCGGCCGTGTCGCCCCAGGACTTCCACGCCTACTGCGCGCGGGTGCAGCGCGACTGGCCGGCCACCGGGACCGTGCTGTCGACCCACGACACCAAGCGCAGCGCGGACGTACGGGCGGCGATCGCGGTGCTCGCGGAGTGCCCCGGGCGGTGGGCCGAACTGCTGACGGAGGTGACGCGGGACGGCGCTGGGGTCCCGGATCCGCAGCTGGCGTGGGCGGCCTGGCAGACGGCGTTCGGGCTCGGCCCCGCCGCCGAGGAGCGGCTTCAGGGGGCCCTGCTGAAGCATGTGCGGGAGGCCGGGCTGCACACCTCCTGGACCGAGCAGAACCCGGCCTACGAGCGGGAGGTGGCGGAGTTCGTCGCGCGGGGGCCGGCCCTGGACGCCCGGGTCGCCGCGCTGCGCGAGGAGTTGGCGCCCCATGTGCGGGCGAACGCTCTCGGCGCGGCCCTGGTGCAGCTGACGATGCCGGGGGTGCCGGACGTGTACCAGGGGACGGAGGCCGAGTACCGGGCCCTGGTGGACCCGGACAACCGACGGGCCTTCGCTCCGCACGAGGAGGGGTCGGAGAAGTTCCGGCTCACCGGGGCGGCGCTGCGGCTGCGCACGCGGCGGCCGGAGGTCTTCGGGGAGACGGCGACGTACGCGCCGCTGGCGGCGGAGGGGACGGGCGCCGGCCACTGTGTCGCCTTCAGCCGCTCCGGGGAGGTGGTCACGGCGGTGACCCGGTTGTCGCTGCGGCTGGCGCAGGCCGGGGGCTGGGGTGACACCCGGCTGCCGCTGCCCGAGGGGCGGTGGGCCGAAGTGCTGGGCGGGGAGCGGGAGTTCACGGGTGAGGTGCGGCTGGCGGAGCTCTTCGAAGCCCTGCCGGTGGCCCTGCTGGAGCGGGTCGGCGCGTGACGCGCGTACCGGGTGGCGGTGGGCCCGGACCGGGTGCGGCGACCCCGAACCAGGCGACGGCCAACCCGAACCAGCTACGACGGCCCCGAACCAGGTTGCGGCGGAGCCCAACCGGCGACCACCACGCCCAACCAGGTTGCGGTCGGTTCGAATCGGGTGCGGTCGGCCGGACCTGGTGGCGGGAACCCCGTGCCGGGTAGGGGTGAACCCCGTTCCGGGGAGCGGTGAGCCTCGTGCCGGGGAGCGGTGAATGCGACTGGGCGCCCCTGGGAGCCGCCCCTGCCGCGCGGGGACACTGGGTATGTCCCCCGCTCGGCCCGGCCGGGCGCGTGGACTTGGGTGCCAGGCGGACGGGACGGGGGTGGGTCTGCTGTCGGAGCTCGGTTATCCCACGGTGGCTGAACTGGAGTCGGCGGCGAGAGCCCTGACGGTCCGTCGGCCGGGACTGTGCGCGCTGCGGAGCATCGGCTCCTCGCGTGCCGGCCGCCCGCTGCGTCTGCTGTCCGTGGGGCGTGCGAGACGTGCCGTCCTGGTCGTCGCGGGCGCCCACGCCAATGAGCCGACCGGCGGCTCCACGGTGCTCGCCCTGGCCGAACGGGTGGCGCGGGACGGGCGGTTGCGGTCCGGCGTGTCCTGGCACTTCGTGCTCTGCGCGGACCCGGACGGTGCGAGCCTGCACACCACTCCCCTGCCGCGCACCCTGCTCGACTACCACCTCGGGTTCTTCCGGCCGGCCGGTCCTGAACAGCCGGAGTGGTCGCCGTCCGTGCTGCCGCCGGACCGGCTGCCGCCCGAGACATACGCCCTGATGGGTGTGCTGGACGAGCTGCGGCCCTACCTCCAGGTGACCCTGCACGGCACCGATCTGGGCGGCAGCTGGGTGCAGTTGACGAAGGACGTGCCGGGGCTCGCCGAGCCGTTCGCCAAGTCCGCGGCCGAGCTCTGCATACCGGTGGAGAGGGGCGCGTCCGACGCCGCCGGCTGGCCCGTGTCCGGGCCCGGGGTGTTCGTGATGCCGCGGCCCGGCGGCCTCGCGGCGTACCCGAGCATGCCGGACGACGCCCGGCGCAGCACCTGGTACCACGCCCACCGGTACGGCGGTCTGACGGCGGTCGTCGAGGTGCCGATGTGGGCGAGCGACCTGGTGGACGACACCGCCCCGCACCCGGCCCCGGCGGCGGCCCTGCGGCACCTGTCCCGGCGGCTGCTGACGGACGCGGGCCGGGTGGAAGGGGTCCTCGCCGAGGCGCTGCCCCGGCTGCCGGGCCCCGAGGGGCCGCTGCTGCGGGCCGCCCGGTGGGCGCTGGCGCTGGTGCCGGGGCTGGCCCGGGACTGGAGGGACGGGCCGCCGGCGGATCTGTCGACGGCGTACGTGGGCAGTGTGGACGCGTTCGGGCGGCGGCTTCCGCTGCGGGCGGCGGCGATGCTGCTGCGGGTGCTGAGGGAGGCCGACGACCCGGGGGCGCCGCTCCTGGAAGGGCTCGTCGCCGAGTGGTGCGAGTCCTTCACCGAGCGGTTCCGTGCGCGGTGGGTGCCGGTGGGCGACCAGGTCGAGCACCAGGTGCGGACGGTGTTGGCGGCGGCGGCGTGTGCGCGGGGTGGGGTGGGAACGGAGGGCTGAGGGCGGCGCCCGGTGCGCCTACGGGGCCCGGTGCGCCTACGGGGGTGCCGCGTCGTCCGTCGGGCGGGTGCGGGTTCGTCGTGGCTGGTCGCGCGGTTCCCCGCGCCCCTTCGGGCGCCCGGCCCCTAGCTCGACAGCGCGAACACCGCCCCCGTGCGGGCCGCCATCACGCACGGGTTGGCGAACGTCTGCTCGTAGGTGACCGGTCGGCCGCTCCACTGACCCTCCGCCGTCGCCCGCACAGGGGCGTAGATCTCGGTGCAGAGGGCGTTCCGGTGGGGGATGCGGGTGATGTCGCCGTCGGTCCGGCGGAGTTCCGCGCACGCCTCGGCGGCACGGCCGTGGCCCTGGGGAGGGTCGCAGAGGAGGAGGGTGCCGCGGGTGTCGGAGGAGCGGGCGTCGCCTCGGGTGAGGGTGACGTAGAGCCAGTCGCCCTGCACGGCGGTCGTCCGGTCCGGGGCGGAGGCGCCGAGGGTGAGGAGGGCGAGGGCGGCGAGCAGGCAGCCGCGTACCGCGTGGGTGGGGTTCGTCATTCCCGGTGCATCGGCACGGCGGGCTCGGAACTCCATCCCTGCTCACCCGAATGGGAATCCGCACGGGAATCCGCATTTGAGTTCGAACGGGAGTCCGGGCGGGAGTCCGGGCAGGGCCCCTGCGGAGCGGGCCCCGGCGGGTGCGGGCGCCCGGCCGCCAGCTCGAACGCGGCGAGGACCACACGGGCCTGGTACTCCGCCTGGCGGGCCACGGGGATCCAGCGGGCCCCGTACCCGTCGCGGTAGTCGGCGCACCACTCGTCGATCAGGCGGTCCAGTTCGGGCAGCACGCCGGCCGGGTCGCGACCGGCACGGGTCACCAGCTGGTGCAGCAGCCCGGCGGTGCGCAGGGCGACCCGGCGGCCGGAGAGGGCGAGGGTGGCGAGCCGGGCGGTGTCGAGCGGGGGCAGTGGCCGGGCGGTGGCGTGGACGTCGGGGTCCCAGGAGTCGGCGAGGCCCGGCCCGACCAGGACGTAGTCGTCGACCGGGGCGAGCAGCCGGGCCGCGTCCGGGGTGCGGCTCACCGAGGGGCGGACGCGGGTGAGGAGGCTCTCCAGGAGCCGGGTGTCCTGGCGCAGGGCACGGCTGACGGTGCGCAGTACGGCGTCGGCGTCCGGCGCCGGGGAGGCGTCCTCGACGGCGGCCACGCCCCACATCGGCGCCTCGACGACGGCGGTGACCGTGCCGTGGCGGTGCGGGTGGAACCAGGTGGACTCGACGGCCGCCTCGGTGATGGCGGCGGCCAGGTCGCCCCGGCGCGGGGGCGGGATGCGGTAGACGGCGGGGCCGAGGCAGGGCCAGTACAGGGTGTCGTACGGTCTCAGCTCGCGGGGGATGCCGAGGCGGGCGGCGATGCGGGCGACGCGTTCGGCGAGGCCCGGCAGGTCCCGGGTGAGTTCGACGAATCCGCCGCCGACGTCGACACCGTGCAGGGAGCACTGGAGGAAGGGCCGCAGTTCGTCCTGGAGGTCGAGCAGGGCGCGGGTCTCCGGCAGAACGGCGCCGGCCGCGCCGTCGGGCAGCCATTCGGGCTGTTCCAGGAAGCCGGGGCGGAAGAAGTGCCGGAAGTGGTGGCCGAGGGTGTACGGGCCGCGGAGCCAGCCCTCGTTGCGGCGGGAGCCGTCGGGGTCGAGGCTCAGCAGCAGGTTCCAGGTGGTGTCGGCGGCGTCGCTCAACCGGGGGTCGGCCAGGGCCCGTTCGGCGAGCCGGAGGACGGTGGCGCCGCCCACGGGCTCGTTGGCGTGCGGGCCGGCGACGATCAGGGTGTGGCGGCTGCCGTGTCCGACGGAGAGCAGCCACATCGGGGTGCCCGCCCGTGAGGTGCCCACAGGGCGGAGTCGGGCGCGGTGCGGATGGCGGGCGACGAGGGCGGCGGCGCGGGCGGACAACTCGTCGACGGTCGGGTAGCGGAGGAGTGGCGGCAGGGCGCACCTCCACGAATGTGGTGCCGTCGGTTCACCTGGTGTGCATGGTGTAAGCACAGTCAGTCATGGCCGAGAACATACGTCAACACCCCGGAACGGAAGGGAAGTTGACAAACTCGCTGCGTAAATCCCAGGCCAGAGCTTTGCCGTGGGGTCGGTCACAAGGTCATTCGGAGGAGAGACGGAAGACCATCCGGCCGAAACTCACCTGGTCGCCGTCGCGGACGACGGCCGCGCCGATCACCCGACGGCCGTTGACGGTGGTGCCGTTGGTGGAGCCGAGGTCGCGCAGGATCCACATGCCGCCCTGCCGGCTCAGTTCGGCGTGCACCCGGGAGACCGTCTCGTGGCTGAGCCGGAGCCCGTTCGCCGGGTCGCGGCCGATGCGCAGGGCGTGGCCGCCCGCCGGGTGCGGCAGCTGGAGCTTGGGGAGCCGCTCGGCCTGCCAGGCCCGGCGCAGCTTCACACCGAAGCCGGAGACCGCGCCCACGGTGCCGAGCACCAGCCGGGACCAGCGGTTCTCGGCGGGCAGGTCGGCGGTGAGCGCGGCGAGTTCGTCGGAGCGGCGGGCGGTGAGGGCCAGCTCCATCCGGCGGATGAACGTGTCGTGCGACAGACGGCCGAGCGCGACGCCGTCACGCAGCACCCTCAGCGCGCGGTCGCGCTCCGCGTCCGACAGCCGCGCGGGGTACGTGTGGAACTCGAAGGACGACGTCACGCGTGTGATTGTCGGTCAGCGAGGCGGGAGGTGTCCAGACGACCCGTAAACGGTGACCATCTGCGGACATGCGGAGGGGGACGGTACGACGCACGCGGCAAAAGCACCGATCCGAGCGCGCGACGATCTCGTTTGCTCCACGATGGACGAGCAACCCCCTGACTACCCAGGACCACGACCGGCAGCCGAGGGAGAACCGTTCCGTGCAGTTCGAGGTGTGGGCACCGCAGGCCGACCGTCTGACCCTCCACCGGGCGGGCGCCACGCACGCCATGGAGCGCGATCCGGAGCGGCCGGGCTGGTGGACGGCCGAGGCGGAGGCGCCGGACGGCACGCGCTACGGATTCGCCGTCGACGACGGTCCGGTGCGCCCCGACCCGCGCTCGCGCCGGCAGCCGGACGGCCCCGACGGGCTGAGCGCGGTCGTCGACCAGGGGCGGTACACCTGGCGGTCGGAGTGGCCCGGACGCGGGCTGCCGGGCGCGGTCCTCTACGAGCTGCACGTCGGCACGTACACGCCCGAGGGCACCCTGGACGCGGCGGCCGGACGTCTCGGGCACCTCGCCGAACTGGGCGTCACACATGTGGAGTTGATGCCGCTGTGCCCCTTCCCCGGGACGCACGGCTGGGGTTACGAGGGCGTCTCGCTGTGGGCCGTGCACGAACCGTACGGCGGTCCCGAGGCGCTGAAGCGGTTCGTGGACGCGGCCCACGGGCTGGGCCTCGGGGTGGTGCTCGACGTCGTGCACAACCATCTGGGCCCCTCCGGCAACTACCTGCCCGTCTTCGGGCCGTACTTCACCGAGCGGCACCACACGCCGTGGGGCGCGGCGGTGAATCTGGACGCGCCCGGCTCGGACGAGGTGCGGGCGTACTTCCGGGAGAGCGCGCTCGCCTGGCTGCGCGACTACCGCCTCGACGGGCTGCGGCTGGACGCGGTCCACGCGCTCAAGGACACCCGTGCCCTGCACTTCCTGGAGGAGCTGTCGACGGCGGTGGACGCGCTCGCCGAGGAGGTGCGCCGACCGCTGTTCCTGATCGCCGAGTCCGACCTCAACGATCCGCGCCTCATCACGCCGCGCGCACACGGCGGACTGGGCCTGCACGCCCAGTGGAACGACGACTTCCACCACGCCCTGCACACCACGCTGACCGGGGAGTCCCAGGGCTACTACGCGGACTTCGCGCACGCGGGCCCGGCGGGCCTGGCAAAGACCCTGACGGGCGGCTTCTTCCACGACGGCACGTACTCGTCCTTCCGGGAGCGCCGCCACGGCCGCCCCCTGGACCGTACGCGCGTGTCCGCGCACCGGCTGCTGGGCTACACCCAGACCCACGACCAGATCGGCAACCGCGCCCAGGGCGACCGGCTCGCGGCGACCCTCTCCCCCGGCCTGCTGGCCTGCGCGGCGGCGCTCGTCCTCACCGGCCCCTTCACGCCCATGCTCTTCATGGGCGAGGAATGGGCCGCGTCCACGCCCTGGCAGTTCTTCACCGACCACACCGATCCGGAGCTCGCGGAGGCCGTACGGCAGGGTCGGCGCCGGGAGTTCGCGGAGCACGGCTGGGCCGAGGAGGACGTCCCCGACCCCCAGGATCCCGCGACCCGCGACCGCTCCTGCCTCGACTGGTCCGAGCCCGCGCGCGAGCCCCACGCCCGGATGCTGTCCTGGTACCGCGCCCTCGTCGCCCTGCGCCACTCCCTGCCCGATCTCTCCGACCCCGACCTCTCCGACGTCAAGGTCGCCTTCGACGAGGAGGCCAGGTGGTTCGGCTTCCGCCGGGGCGATGTCCTCGTGGCGCTGAACCTGGGCAAGGAGACGACCGAGATCCCGGTCGGGGTGCCCCACGCGCACGTCCTCGCGGCATGGGATCCGGTGGAGGCGCCGGGGGCCGACGGGGTGCTGGCCCTGGGCGGGGAGTCGTGCGTGGTGCTGACGGTGGCGTGAGGCGACCAGGGGCCGCAGGCCCGCTCGGGGCCGCAGGCCCGCTCGGGGCCGCAGGCCCGCTCGGGGCCGCAGGCCCGCTCGGGGCCGCAGGCCCGCTCGGGGCCGCAGGCCCGCTCGGGGGCGCAGGCCCGCTCGGGGGCGCGGGGAACCGTGCGATCAGCCACGTCCGGCCCGCGGTCGCCCTGTGACGCGCACCCCGAGCCCTGACGGGCTCCCTCGTCAGTCCTCGCCGCGCAGATCCGTCACCCTCTCCAGCAGGATCGGCTCCCACGCGCGACGCAGCCGGTGGCGGAGGACGGGGAGGGGCACGGCGGCGCGCCCCTGAAGGCCCTCCGCGAGGGTGACGACCGTGTCGCAGCGGGCCAGCCAGAGTCCGCGCAGACAGGGGCGGACGCCGTAGCCGGCCAGCGTCGCGGCACGGACGGCGGCCGGTGAGCCGACGGCCGCGGCGAGTCCGGCGATGTCCTCGGCGGGGTCGCCGACGGCCGCGTCGGTCCAGCCGAGCACCCCCCGGACCCGGCCGTCGGCGCTGACGACGAGGTGGTCGCCGGTGAGCCCGCGGTGGACCAGGACGGCGGCCGGCGCCGTCAGCTGCGCCGCCGTCGCCGACGTCAGCTGCCCGAGCCGCCGCGCGTCGAACTCGTCGGCCTCGGCGAGCAGCCGCGCCGCCCGCCCCGCCGCCGCCCGCAACGCCTCCAGCGGGCGCGGGGCGTGCCGCGGCACCCCGAGCGCCTCGGCCTGCCGCGGCGGCACCTCGCGCAGCCCCGTGAGGAGCGCCGCCAGGTCGGCCTCGCCCACGGCGGACACCTCGTGCTCCTCGGCCGTGCCCCCGGCCAGCCGCGTGTCCAGTGTGTAGGTGAGCCCGCCGGACCACTCGCCGTGCGCGACGCTCACCGGGACGGCGACGCCGATGTGCGGGCGGACCAGGTCCCGCAGCCGCAGTTCGCGCAGTTGCCGCCCGACGCCGTGCCGGTCGGTCACAAGGCGAAGGACATGGCGGGTGCCGACCCACCAGGTGCGGTGCGTGTCGTCCCCGGCGACGGGGCGCACGTCGGGGCCGCCCGCGCCCGTGCCGCCGGGCCTGCCCTCCCCGTTCTTCAGCAGGGAACGGACCAGCCTGCGGACGCTGTCCGCGGTGGGTGTCGGTGCCTGGGTCATGGTCGCGCCGTCGTCCGAGGGGTCAGGGGAGCGGGGGTACGGGGAGGGTCACTCGACCACCGCCATCTCCCGCGATGTGTTGTTGAGGCGCCTGCCGCCGTCCTCCGTGACCGTCACGATGTCCTCGATGCGGACGCCGAAACGGCCCGGCAGATAGACACCGGGTTCGACCGAGAAGCACATGCCGGGCACCAGGGGCCGTTCCTCCCCCTCGATCATGTACGGCGGCTCGTGGGTGGTGACGCCGATGCCGTGCCCGGTGCGGTGGATGAAGCGGTCGCCGTACCCGGCCTCGACGATGACGGCGCGGGCGGCCCGGTCGACGTCCTGGCAGGCCGCGCCGGGACGTACGGCGCGGAACCCCGCCTCCTGGGCGGCCCGCACGAGGTCGTGCACCTCGCGCTCCTCGGCGGCCGGTTCGCCGACGTGGACCGTACGGGAGGTGTCGGAGCCGTAGCCGTCCTTGAGGCCGCCGAAGTCGAGGACGACCATGTCGCCGTGCCCGATGACCCGGTCGCCCGCCTCGTGGTGCGGGTTGGCGCCGTTCGGGCCCGAGGCGACGATGGTGAAGTCCACCTGGGAGTGCCCGAACCGCCGCAGCAGTTCGGCGAGGTCGGCGGCGACGTCGCTCTCGCGGCGCCCGGCGAAGGGGACCTGCCGGATCTCCTCGTACGCCCGGTCGGCCGCCGCGCCGGCCGCCGCCATCAGCTCCAGCTCCGCCGCGTCCTTCACGGCCCGGAGCATGGGCAGCGCCTCGGTGAGCGCGACGAACGCCGTGCCCGGCAGCCGACGCTGAAGGCCCAGCAGGTGCAGGGCCCAGGCGTTGTCGCTGACGCCGAAGCGGCCGCGGGGCCCGAGGACGGAGACGGCCGCCTCGTAGGGGTCCTGGCCGTCGGTCCAGTCGCGCAGGGTCAGCGCGGGTCCGCCGGGTGCTCCGGCGGCGTCGGGGGCCTCCAGGGTGGGGACCACCAGCACCGGCTCCTCACCGTCGCGCAGCACCAGCATCGTCAGCCGCTCGGTCTCGGGCGGCCGGTGCCCCGTCAGCCACACCAGGTCCGGGCCGGGCGCGACCAGCAGCCCGTCGAGCCCGGCGTCCGCCGCGGCCCGCGCCGCGCGCCGCATCCGGGCCCGGTGGTCGTCGGCGGTGAAGGGGGCGCTCATCCATGCCTCCGCGTGCTCGGAGTTCCCTGGGGCTACGGGCAGCATCCTCCCCCTCCGCCGCACCGCACGCGAGCCGATTGGCGCGTGGCGTCAACTGTCGTACGGCCCGCGCGTCAGCTCTCCGGCGCGAGACGGGCACCGAGAGGCGGCAGCACACCGCCGAGACCGCTCCGAGCGCCGCCGCATGCCCACGGCGACAGCACGGCCTCCCTCCGACCGAAGCTAATGCCTGCAGGTTGCTTCCCCATTAGAACTAATGCTTGGATTCGAGTGTTCCATTAAGGCGACGCCCGAGGGAGGCGTACGACGATGCTCGTACTCGCGCACATCAGTGATCTGCATCTGGACGGGACCGACCGGGCCACCCGGCGGGCCGAGCAGGTGCGGGATCTGCTGTGGGGGCTGCCGGGACCGGTGGACGCGCTGCTGGTGACGGGGGACATCGCGGACCACGGCACGGAGGCCGAGTACGAGGAGGCGGCCCGTCTGCTCGGGCTGCGCGAGGGCGGGGCGCCCTTCCCGGTGCTGACCTGTCCGGGCAACCACGACAGCCGGGCCCCCTACCGCAAGGCGCTGCTCGGGGAGCCGCCCGCCGACGGACCGGTCAACAGCGTGCACGTCTTCGCGGACGCGGCCGTCCTGATGTGCGACACCAGCATTCCGGGGCAGGACGAGGGCGCACTGGACGCGCAGACCCACGCCTGGATCGAGGAGACCCTGGACGGGCTCGACGGCGACCGGCCCGTCCTGCTCGCCTTCCACCACCCGCCGGTGGCGCTCCACCACCCGCTCCCGGACCGGTACCGGCTGGGCCGGCCCGCGAAGCTCGGCCGACTGCTGGAACGTCGGCCGGAGATCGCGGGGATCATCACCGGTCACGCCCACACACCGGCCGCGACCACCTTCGCCGGGCGTCCGCTGGTCGTCGGACCCGGGGTCACCTGGACGCTGCGGCTGCCCTGGGAGGGCGACGCGGTCGCGGACCGGGAGGCCCCGCCCGGGTTCGCCTTCCATGTCCTGGACGACGAGGGGCGGCTGACCAGTCATTTCAGGGTGGCCGTGTAGGCGGTGGCGAGGGCGCTCAGGTCACGACGCCCGGGACGGCGACCAGGTACTGCCGGGTGCCGTTCGCGTGGCGCACGAGGAGTTTCAGGGCCACCCCCGGGCGCGCGGCGGCGACGGCCCGCGCGAGGTCGGAGGCCGAGCCGGTCCGGGTGCCGCCGAGGGCGAGGACGGTGTCCCCGCGGACCAGGCCGGCCGTGTGGCCGGGGCCGGGGACGTGGACACCGACGACGAGCGCGCCGCCACCCGCCGCACCCGCGGGCGTGGGAGCGGTGGAGGGTGCGACTGCGGGCGCGGGCGCGGATGCGGGCGCGGGCACGGGCGCGTCGACGGCTTCGACGCCGAGCGTGGGGCGGGTGGGCGCTCCGGTGCCCGGCGGCATCGAACTCCCCTGCCCCGGAGCTGACTTGGGCACGCCGCCCCGCGCCCGGTCGTCGGCGTCGGGGCGGGTGCCGGCTCCCCGCTCGTCCGCCGCCCGCTCCCGCAGCTCCGCGAGTCTGCTCATGCCGATCACCGTGGCGCCCATCGTGCCCAGCCCGACGCCCGACAGGACGAGGGCGACGCAGGTGGCCAGGGCGAGCAGCAGGGTGACGACTCGCTGCCGGGCGCGGCGGGGCGCGGCGTGCGGGCGCCGGGTCGGGCCGGACGGGCGGTCGCCGCAGGGCTCCCCGCCCGGCATGGGTTTGGGCCGCAACGCTGTCTGTTCCATGGTGGCCACCTCCGGCCGGAGACCTACCCGGGGCACCACGGCACGACGAGCCACGAAAGAGTGAGACTGACGCCCCGTCACATGAGGGCTCTAGAGCTGCTTGGCGCCGGTCAGCTCCCGCACCAGGGCCACCGCCGCCCCGCCGGGCGTTCCGCCGTGGACGATCTCCGTACGGTGCACGAGACGTGGTGCGACGAGGGGCACGGCGACCGCGTCGGGGACGTCGGCGGCGAAGCCTCGCGGCAGGACGGTCAGTCCGTGTCCGGCGGCGGCGAGTGTGGTGAGGGTGCGCAGGTCGGTCCCTTCGTAGCGGAGGGCGGTGCGGACGCCGCCGGTGCCGCTCGCGGTGCGGAGCCGGTCCAGCGGGAGGCCGGCGCCGGGGGCGTCGAGCCAGCGGGCGTCGACGAGGTCGGTGAGGCGGAGGCCGGGGCGGCGTGCGAAGGGGTGGTCGGCGGGCAGCAGGACGCAGACGGGTTCCTCGCCGACTCCCCGGGTGGTCAGGGGCGCCACGTCGGGGAGTCGGAGGGGGTCGCTGGGGGCGGCGAGCCCGTCGACCAGACCGAGGTCGGCGGCACCGGTGGCGACGGCCGCCGGGATCTCGTCGCGGGCGAGGGTCCGCAGGGTCACACCGGCGGCGGGCAGCGCGGCGAGGACACGGGGGCCGAGGGCCGTCGGGGTGACCGCGAGGGTGAGCCCGTGCTCGGGCGCGGACGCGATCCGGACGACGTCGGCGCGGGCCGCCTCCAGACGCAGCAGCAGGGGGCCGGCGTGTTCGAGGAGCCGCTCGCCCGCCGCCGTGGGCAGCACGGGGCGCCGGGTCAGCAGCGGCGCACCGAGGTCCTGCTCCAGCGCGGCGATGTGCTGGGACACCGCGGACTGGGTGTAGCCCCGCTCACGCGCGGCCTCGGAGAAGGAGGCGAGCCGGGCCACGGTGACGTACGTGCGCAGCAGATGCGGGTCCATGGCGGACAGGATCGCGCACCGGCCGACCGCCGGTTCGCCGGCGGCCCTCATCAGGACTGCTTATCTGGACTGCTTATCAGGACTGCTTATCGAGGATGCAGAAATCATCGTTGGACGTGAAGTCGGGGCCGCGCCCAGGATGACGTGCATGACGAACAACGCGGCGCAGCCCGCCCCTTCCCGGCCCGCCTCTTCCCGCACGGCCCCGACCGCCCGGCTGGCCGTCGTCGGCGACCGGTCCCCCGACGTCGTCTCGCACAGCCGGATCCCGCTCCTCCTCGACGCCCTCACCGGCCAGGACCGGCTGGTCCTCGACGCGTACTGGATCCCCTCCGAGGACGCCGCCGCCGACGCGGCGGCCGTACGGGGGTTCGACGCGGTGTGGGTGGTGCCGGGCAGCCCCTACCGCAGCGAGGCCGGGGTGCTCTCCGCCGTCCGTACCGCGCGGGAGGAGGGCATCCCGTTCCTCGGCACGTGCGGTGGCTTCCAGCACGCGCTGCTGGAGTACGCCCGGCACGTGTGCGGGCTCACCCGGGTCGCGCACGCCGAGAACGACCCGGGCGCCGAGGACTTCCTGATCGAGCCGCTCGCCTGTTCCCTGGTCGGGCACGAGGGGACGGTCGTCATCGAACCCGGCTCGCTCGCGCAGTCCGTGATGAACGCCGAGCGGTCGGTCGAGCGGTACTTCTGCGCGTACGGCCCGACCCGCCACCTGGACACACTGCGCGCCCACGGTCTGCGGTTCTCCGGGCACGACGAGGACGGGCACGTCCGGATCGCCGAACTCCCCGGCCACCCCTTCTTCCTGGCGACGCTCTTCCAGCCGGAGCTGGCCGGCGACGGCAGCCGCCCGCACCCGATCGTGCGCGCGTTCGCCCGGGCCGCGGTCGACCACGCGACCCGGGCGGCGGCGCGTCAGCCCGCGTGAGCCGGGGTGAAGGAGAGAACCGGTGGCCGGTCCGGGACGAAGCCGTGGGCCCGGCGGGCGAGGAACTCGGGCTTGTAGCGGTCCACCTGACGGTGCCAGTTGAGGATGCCGGCCAGCCAGTTCCGCAGGTCGGCCACATAGCCGTCCATGATGGCGCGCGCTTCCCGCGACAGCGCGAAGTCGTCGTAGACGACCGGAAGTTCATGGGCGACGACATGCTGGAACTGCCGCATCCGCTGGGTCATCAGGTCGTGGATCACACCGAGCGCGGTCGGGTAGTCGCAGCCGAAGAAGTTCTGCACGACGAGGATCGCGTTGTGGACCTCGCCCTCGTACTCGATCTCCTTCTGGTAGGAGAAGACGTCGTTGATGAGGCAGCCGTAGTCGATGGCCGCGTTCTCCAGGGAACGGACGGGGCCGCTGCGGTACACCTCGGGCGGGATCTGCGGGCCGTGGCCCATCCGGCACATGCTGAGGGTCAGGTCGGAGCCGAAGGTGGCGCGCCGCATCTCCAGGTAGTCGACGGGGTCGGGGACGCGGTTCTGGATCTGGTTGAACACCTCCCACACCCAGCTCTCCGTCATCTTGTCGACGGACTCCTTCAGGCCGCGCCGCTCGTCGGGGGTCATCGCCGCCGTCGTACGGGCCCAGAGGTCGATGAGGCCCCGTTCCATGCCGTTGACCGGGACGGGGACCGGCTCCCCGTCGACGGGCATGCAGTCGGAGAGCCGGGCCGTGGTCAGACGGGCGGCGGCGAGGTCGCGGCGGTGGCCGAAGACGAGGGGGTAGTAGTCGTCGCCGTAGGTGCCCCAGGCCAGCCAGGCGGAGCTGAGGTCGAGTTGCTCGGGGGTGGCGTCCGGGTCGAGGCCGGCCGAGCAGAGCGGCAGGTCGGCCGCGGCGAGCCGCTCCTCGTCCCAGACGCCCTCGCTCAGCATGCCCATCGCGTGCGTCCACGCGATGAGGCGGGGGCGGGCGCCGTCCAGGTGCGGGCAGAGCTCGACCTGGAACGGCATCTGGAAGTCGGGCAGTAGTGAGGGCCCGACCTTCTGGTACGGCACATGGGTGTGGGCGCGCAGCCGTTCCGCAGCTGCGGTCGCCAGCAGGGCGCCGACGTCGGCGGCGGACGTACCGAAGCCCGACTGGGCGAGGAGGGCGGGGCCGGAGAGGACCGCGCCGCCGAGGTCCAGCGGACCGCGCGCGGATTCGGCGCCCTGGTTCATGTACCGGCTGGACCGCATGTGCCATTCGTGGCCGCCGGACTGCCAGTCCTGGAGCCCCTTCGTGTACGCCGCGACGGCGGCGACCTCGGCCGGGGTGAGGCCCTTCTCCAGGGCCAGGGCGGGGACTTCGGTGAGCGCGGTGTTCTCGAACTGGTGGAGCCGGGAGGTCAGGATGTCGTTGACGGTCTCGGCGGCCTGCTGGGTGTCGCAGCCGAAGAAGGTCTCCAGGACGAGGACACCGTTGCTGTTCTCGCCCTCGTCCTCGACCTCGCGCTGGTACGAGAACAGGTCGTTGCGCAGGTGGACGGCGTCGGAGAACGTCTCCATCAGGACCCTGAGCGGCCTCGATCCCGCGACCGACGCCGGGACCTCGGCGGTCGCGTACTCGACGAGACCGGCCGACCAGGGCGCGCCGCCGACCTTGCGGCGCATCTCGATGTACTCGACCGGGTTCGCGATCCGGCCCTCGTTGATGTTGGACAGCTCCCACAGCGACTCGTTGAGCAGATGCTCGGTGGCGACGGCGAAACGGCGGCGCCAGTCCATCGACATCGACGGCACCGTCCGCGCCCAGAGGTCGGCGAGGCCGGCCTCCACCGGGTTCCGCGGCTCCGGTACGGGAGTCGCGAGGTCCAGCGGCATGAAGAGCGGGAGGCGGTCGAGATGGGCCTTGCCGCCGGGGCGGTCCTGGGTCCGTTTGAACAGCTCCAGGAAGTGGTCGTCGAAGAAGAAGACCCACACGTACCAGTCGGTGATGAGCGAGAGTGCCGGACCGTCGCAGTCGGGGTGGGTGTACGCGCACAGCAGACCGTAGTCGTGCGCGTCGAGGTCCGCCTGGCACCAGACGCCGGAGCCCTCCAGCATGCCCATCTGCCGGGCCCACGCGGAGGAATGTGTGCGGGCCTCTTCGAGGTGGGGGTTGAGTCGCGCGGGATACGGCAGGTAGAAGTGCGGGAGTTCGAACGGCTGCGTCATGGCCGGGCCCTACCCGTGGCCTCCGGTCGGCATCCGGATGGGGGCACATGATCACACCATCGCGTGAACCTGGGGGTTTCTCGCCCCCGCCGCCCCTACCCGTCCCATCCTCGCAAGGGGCTGCGCCCCTTCGGCCCCCAGACGTCCGTCCGGTGGGGGCTGGTCGCGCAGTTTCCCGCGCTCCTTGAGGAGCTGGGGCTGCGCCCCAGCTCCTCCTGGTTCAGGTGCTCAGCTGGATCACAGCCCTCGTGCCGCTCGTGCGCCAGCGTCGGCCCTCGGCTGTCGTGAGGGTGGTTTCCGTTTCTGGGGTCAGGCCTGTGATGACGTCCGACTTGAGGGTGCGCAGGGCCGCCACGGGGGCCGGGAAGTAGGACGTGACCTCCGCGAAGGGGGTGGTGGGGGGCCAGAGGCGGTCGCCCACCAGGCGGCGGTAGTTGAGGTCGCCCTTCATCAGGGTCAGGTCGGCGGAGGCGAAGTCCGCGTGCAGGTCGGCGGGCATGTCCGCGTAGGGCAGCGGTGCGCAGGAGAAGGGGTGGGTGCGCAGGATCAGGCGGCCTTCGCGGAGCGCGGCGTGCAGTCGCTGCCCGGCGTCGGTCTTCGCCGCGACCAGGTGGCGCACCGCGTCCAGGGTGTCGGCGGTGGTGGCGTCCGAGACGAAGTACGGGTACGGCTTCAGGTGCAGCAGGGCGCGGTCGAAGTGGCCGTGGGTGAGGAGGTGGTCGACGAGCAGCAGGTCGGGGATGAGTTCGCGGCCCGCGTTGTCGGCGACCAGGCAGAGTGTGCGGCCGGCGGAGCCGGTCAGCAGGGAGAGGAGCGCGTCGCTGTCGTCCGCGACCAACGGGGAGTCGGTCGCCTTCTCCTCGGTGCTCTGGAGACGGAAGCCGAGGTCCGCCCGGTTGCCCCAGAGGGAGCCGTGGAGGAGGGCTTCGAGCTGGTCGGGCAGGGGGCGTTCCGCCAGGGGGCCGAGGGCGGTGAGTTCGGCGGCGGCCTCGGGGGTCTCCAGTTCGGCCAGTTTGAAGGGGCGGAACGGGTCGACCCCCTGCCAGGGACCGGGGTCGAAGTAGCCGACGGCGCGCAGGAGTTGGCGGTAGAAGCAGCTCTCGGCGACCAGGAACGGGAGGGAGAACCAGGAGCGGCCGGCGTAGTGGCGGGCCCCCCAGGTGTCCCACCAGTCGTCGTCGGCCGGTGGCGCGACGGTGCCGTGGAGCGTGTCGTGCAGCAACTCGTCCAGCGCGCGGCGCTGTTCGGGACCGTAGGGCGTGGCGTCCTGGACCTTGCGGATGAGGGCGGGGTGCCGTTCGGCGAGGACGCTGTGCGGGAAGGAGGCCGGGTCGTCGCCGCGGACGACCGGCGCGGGGGCGGGCGTGTCAGGCATGGCCGTGGGCTCCTCCGGGGGCGGTGGGGCCGGCGGGTGTGCGGGGCGGGAGTTCCACCTGCTTCAGCTTCTCGTCGAGTTGCCTGGTGAAGCCGGCCTCGGTCCAGACGTACTTGCGGAACTGGTCCGTGGTCAGAGGGCCCGGCCACGGGCTGCCGGTGGGGTAGAAGACGGACTCGCAGGACGCGCAGTGGCAGGCGGTGGTCCAGAGCTCCTCGGCGCGCGGCCTGCCCGCGGCGACGGTGGCGCGTTCGCGGGCCTCGCCGCGGACCACCCAGAGGGTGCCGACGAAGAGGAGGACGGCGAGGGTGGCGCCGCCGATCGTGAAGAGGGGTTTGTCGTTCTGGACTCCGTGCCGGGCGAGGCCCGCGCAGACGAAGGCCAGGACCATGCCTTCCAGGAAGTGCGTGAAGCTGTCGAACCTCGACTCCACGCCCGGGGCCTTCGCCAGCCGGTCGGAGAGGCCGGAGCCCGGGGAGTCGGGGGCGGCGCAGGCATCGGGAACCGTGCGCACCGACGGCCCCGAGGCGCCGCAGCGGGGGCACGCCGTCATGACCGGGGCCGCACCGAACCCCCCGGCCGCCGTCTGCTTCGCTTCCTCGAACTTCTCTGTCGCCATGCGCATACGCTAACGCCCGGCGTACATGCGCCGACGGCCGACCGATGCCCGCTCGCATCGGTCGGCCGCCGGCAGTGGGGGGTGGCGGTCCATCGGGTCCGGCCGTTCGGCCGGGGTCATGGGCCTGACGGCCCGGGACTCAGAAGGTCAGCTGCCAGCTGTTCAGCCGGCCGGTGTCCGCGGCGGCGACGTCCTGGACGCGGAGCTTCCAGGTGCCGTTGGCGACCTCGCTGGAGGCGTTCACCGAGTAGGTGGTGACCAGGTTGTCCGCGGAGTCCGAGCTGGAGCTCTTCAGGCGGTAGGTCGAGCCGTCGGGGGCCACCAGGTCCAGGACCAGGTCACCGCGGTAGGTGTGGGTGATGTCCACGCCGACCTGGAGGGCCGAGGGGGCGTTGCCCGTGCGGCCGGTGACGGAGATCGAGGACTCGACCGCCGCGCCGTTGTCCGGGATGGACAGGGCCGTGGTGTTGGTGAAGGTGGTGCCCCCCGTGGAACCTCCACCGGTCACCGCCTGCACCGTCTTGGCCGCGTCGGCGAGGCCGGCGCCGCAACCGCCCGAGCAGGTGCCCGGCAGAGCACGCGAGTTGGTCTTGATCGCGGACTCGATCTGGGCCGGGGTCAGCGCCGAGTTCGCCGACTTCACCAGCGCGGCGAGGCCCGCGATGTGCGGGGCGGCCATGCTGGTGCCCTGGTAGTAGTCGTACGACTCGCTGCCGGGGGTCGAGGCGCCCGCGTTCAGCGTGGACAGGATGCCGCCGGTCTCGACGGTGCGGGTCTCGCCGCCGGGGGCCGCTATGTCGACGACCGAGCCGAAGTTCGAGTAGTACGAGCGGGAGCCGGCGCGGTTGGTGGCCGCCACCGAGATCACGTTGTTGCAGCTGGCCGGCGAGTAGTTGGCCGCGTTGGCGTTGCTGTTGCCGGCCGCGACGACGACCGTGGTGCCGCGGTTGACGGCGGCGTTGATCGCGGTCTGGGTCGCGGAGGTGCAGGCGCCGCCCCCGCCGAGGCTCATGTTGATGACCTTGGCGACGTTGGTGTTGGCGGGCACGCCGGAGACGGTGCCGCCGGACGCCCAGGTGATGGCGTCGATGATGTCGGAGTCGTAGCCGCCGCACTTGCCGAGGACCCGCAGCGGGGAGACCTTGGCGCCGTAGGCGATACCGGCGACACCCTTGCTGTTGTTGGTGACGGCGGCGATGGTGCCGGCGACGTGGGTGCCGTGCCAGGAGGAGGTGCTGGCCGGGTCGCCCGAGGCGCACTCGTTGGCCGCCGTCCAGTCGCCGGGGTCGGCCGGGTTGCTGTCACGGCCGTTGCCGTCGTTGGCGACGGTGGTGTCGGCGATGAAGTCGTAGCCGCCGACGATGTTCGCGGCGAGGTCCGAGTGGGCGACGTAACCGGTGTCGATGACGGCGACCGTCACACCGGAACCGGTGGTCTTGTCCCAGGCTTCTGGCAGGTTCATGCCAGCCGTGGACTCGTAGAGGTCCCACTGCTTGGTGTACTCGGTGTCGTTCGGGGTGGCCAGCGCCTTGTTCAGGCGGTCCGGGACGACATAGGCGACCTGCGGGTCGGCCTGGTACTCGGAGATGACGTCGGCGACGTCCGTCTTGGTGAGGTCGTCGCCCAGGTCGACCAGGGCGGCACCGCTGCCGAGCCGGCGCTGGAAGTCGAGGCTCTCGCCGGCCTCCTTGCCCTTGGCGGCGGCGTCGGCGTCGGCGGCCTTGTTCGAGGTGGCCTCGGCGGCACCGGACTTGTAGCCGACGATCAGGCGCTCGGCGACGGTGCCGGGCGCGGCCTCGGTGGCGCCGGCCACGGCGGGGGCGGCGGCGTCTGCCTTCGCGGACGGGGCCTGGGCGACGGCGACCGAGGAGGTCATGCCCGCCACCAGGGCGACGGAGACCGCGGCGACGGAGATGAGCTTCCGTCCTGCGGTACGAGAGGGAGAAGTACGCAAGGGCTTCGCCTTTCGTGGCCTGCTCATGTCAGGGGAGGAGCGGCGGTGAAGCGCTTCTTCATCGAAGCGGCGGGGGGTCCGGAAAGGGTTGGCGCAGAAACCGGCCAAGCGCGGGCCGTCCCACCAGGGGTTACCTATGGTTCGGCTGTGCGATGACATTAGGCAAAGCCCAGGTCATGGGGATACGGGGAAAACCCTCGACCGCCGGGGAACTCCCCTACGCCGCCCGGGAGTCGTGGCTCGATGTGCCGCTTCGCCGGTTTTGCCGACGCGTCGTGGCCGCACGGCCCGGTGGCCGGATCCGACCGGTCGAACAGGCTCGGGGCGTTGAACGCGGCGCTCATGGGTCCCGTACGACACGGTGCACCGACCGTCAGCCCTCGACCTCCATGGATCGGACGTACCGGATGTACCGCTTGTCCGCCCACCGCGCGACCGCTCGTCGTGGCACCGGCCGCCGCGCCGTCGTCATGGCCGCCGCGGCCACCGCGGTGGCCCCCCTGCTTCTCACCGTGGGCGCCGCCGGACCGGCCCGGGCGCACGGTGCGCCGACGGATCCGGTGAGCCGGGTCTCGGCGTGCTCGCCGGAGGGGGACAGTCAGGGCACGGCGGCGTGCGAGGCCGCCGTCGCCGCGAACGGGGCGCCCTTCACCGCGTGGGACAACATGCGGATCGCCGGGGTGAACGGGCGGGACCGGGAGGTCGTCCCCGACGGGCGGCTGTGCAGCGGAGGGCTCGCGGCCTACCAGGGGCTCGACCTGGCCCGCGCCGACTGGCCCTCGACCCGTCTCTCCCCCGGGGCCACGCTGGATCTGACGTACCGGTCGACGATCCCGCACACCGGGACCTTCAAGCTGTTCCTGACGAAACCGGGGTACGACCCCACGAAGCCGCTGAAGTGGTCCGATCTGCCCGAGGAGCCGTTCGCCTCGGTCACCGACCCCCCGCTGCGGAACGGCTCGTACCGATTCTCGGCGAAGCTGCCGGCCGATCGGGCCGGGCACCATGTGCTCTACACGATCTGGCAGAACACGAGCACGGTCGACACCTACTACTCCTGCTCGGACGTGGTGTTCCCGAAGGCGAAATCGGCCGACTCCGGTGCGGGCGGCGGGAGTTCGGACGGGACGCCGACCGGGGGCGAGGCAACCGCGGCCGGGAAGCCGGCCACCGGGAAGGCGGGCGAGGAGAAGCCCCGGCCCGCGACGACGGCGCCGACGACGTCCATCGAGGCGCCGGCCGCAGGCCCCGCCGACGCCGGGGGCGAGGCGCGGGCGGCCGACGCCGGCAGCCCCGTCGCCTCCACGACCGACGAGAGCGGCACCTCCGTACCGCTGCTGGCGGGCGGCGCCACGGTCCTGGTGCTCACCGTGGGCGCCGCCCTCCATCTCCGCGGACGAGGGCGCCGCTCTCGCGTCGACGGCTGATCGGGCAAGCGACCGGGCCGCCGATCGAGGCGCCGGCCGGACGACCGGTCAGCGCCTCGGGTCGGTCACCGACCGCCGGACCGGTGACCGACCTGCTGGTGCGGTCAGTTGGTGAAGACCGTCGCGCCGCCCTGGGTGGTGTCCGTGACGGGCGCGTACTTCGCCGTGAAGTAGCCGTTGGCGAAGCACAGCGAGGAGCCCGAGGTCTTGGTGAAGGCCTGGGCGGTGAAGTTGATGCTGTTGTCGGTGTTGTTGGAGGTGCCGGTGATGCTGGGCGCCTGGTAGACGCAGTTGATGGTGCCCAGCAGCGTGCGCAGGACGACGGTGGTCTGGAGGGCCGAGCCCGCGGCCGGGCTGACCGTGACGACGCCGTCGGAGGTCACGGAGGTGGTGTAGGGCAGGTTGTTGACGGTGACGCTGTTGACGCCGGTCACACCGAAGACGTTGCTGGTGCAGCTGCCGAAGGTGTGGGCGTTCACGGTCTCGGTGGCCGTGCCGGGCGCCGCCGGGTTGTCGGTGACCGTGGCGGTGAAGGTCGACGCGGCACAGGAGACGCCGCTCGTCCCGGTCGCGCTGGAGTAGAACGTGGCGGCCGTGCCGGAGGCCAGCGAGGCGCTGAGAACGTCGCCGACCGCGACCGCGTCACCGGCGGGGCCGCCGGTGGTGAGCACGGTGTCCGCGGCGGAGGCGGGGCTGACGGCGGACACCAGCAGGGCGGCGGTGCCGGCGGCGAGGGCAAGGAGGGATCGCGTACGCATGGGGGTGCCTCTTCTCGGGAAGCGAGGGCCGTCAGGCCCCCGGCAAGTGCGGGTGACAGCCCTCGACGGTGCGTGGACTGCGGTGATCGCGCGCGAGTGGTCACCGTTCGCGCGGGGGAACGCGGCGATGCCGCACGGCGCCGTACGGTCGCCGCCGATCCGTGGCACGCCTTCTCCGTACGTGACGGACCGGCAGCGACAGCCGGGGACCGGGACACGGCCCAGTGGAGGGGAAGGCGACCGTGCCCGGCACCGCGGCGAGGGGTGGTGCTGCGTGGGCCGCGCAGCGCGTTCAGGTGGGTCACCCACGCCCCGTCGGCAACGGGGAGTTCGGGACGGTGACAGGCGCTGCGCGTCGGATCCGGCGCCACGGATCCGTGGGGGAAACCCGGGAGAGTTGTAGACCTGAAGAAGAGTCAACGTCAAGGCATCGCAAGCAAGTTGATGGCCAAGCAGCGGTTCGGAGTTGGCCGAGATCAGTGGCTTCCGGAGACAAAACCAAAGGTGAGAGATGCTCAGCTTTCACAGGGACGGCACAACCAACATCCTTTTGCCACAAGCACCTTGACCCTTGAAAGTAACCACCGGTAACTTCCCGAATGGCTACTGCGGCGTAGCAAGTAAGCCCTTGCACCACGGGAGGTGCTCTCAGGCGTGCGCCGCAACCGCTGTCCGCGCCAGGACAACGTGCCGTTGCCCCAACTGCAATGACTTGGAAGTCCAGGGAGCACACATGGCCTCGTCCTCGGACGTCACGGCGTCCACCAACGAAAGACCCGAGGGTCCCGAAGCGTCCGGAAGACGCGGGCGGGTCCGTCTGAAGCGCGCCGCGGTGATGGCGGTGCCGGCCACGGCGGTCGCCGCCGGCCTGATGATCATGACCGCGCAGGGTGCTCTGGGTGTCCAGTTCGCCATCTCGGGCATGCCGTTCGTCGTCACCGCCGACAAGCTCGACGGCGAGGGCTTCGCCCAGTTCGGCGCGTTGGACCACATGATCGAGAACAGCCCGAACGAGGGTGACACCGGCGGTCAGGTGCTGGTCGTGACCTCGGTCGTGAAGAACGGCAAGCTGACGAACCTCTGCCAGAGCGTGGACCTCGGCGGCATCCAGCTGGTCCTCACCGCCGGCAACAAGGGCACGCCGGTGAGCGTGAAGAACCTGGCGATCGACTCCGACGACATCTCGGGCGACGCCTCGTTCAACAACATCGAGATCGGCCGTGACTCCAGCACGTTCGACAAGGTGGACCAGAAGGGTCAGCCCGGTGTCTACGGCCAGCAGGCCGACACGGTCACGATCACCGACCTGTACCAGCACAACTACGCCGCCACGGCGGCCGTCTTCAAGCTCCCCGACCTGCACATGAACTTCCGGAGCGAGGGCTGCGACTAGTGAGCGACTTCCGGGAATGGAGAGGTCACCGGCCGTTCGCCGGTGGTCTGCTGCTGGCGCTGGGCGGCGCCGAGATCCTGCTGACGATGAAGGCGCCGCTCCCGGTCATCCTGAAGATCGGAATGCAGGGGCTGGCGGGCTATCTTCTGCCCTCGCTGATGATCGTGTGCGGGTTGCTGATCATCTTCAACCCCGCTCAGCGCCTGTTCTACTCCATCCTCGGGATCATGCTCTCGCTGGGCACATGGCTCACGTCCAACATCGGCGGGTTCGTCGTCGGACTGCTGTTGGGCGCGGTGGGCAGCACGCTGGCCTTCGGCTGGCTGCCCGACCAGGAACCCCGGCAGAAGCGGTCGGCGAAGCGGGCGGAGAAGGCGGCGCGGGCTTCGGCGCAGGCGCAGGCGCCGGCTTCGGCTTCGGCTTCGGCTTCGGCTTCGGAGAAGTCGTAGAAGCACGCCGCGCGGAGCTCGGATGGTCGCGGTTGTTCGGCGGCTACCGGTTCGTCGTGGTTGTTCGCGCGGTTCCCCGCGCCCCTGGGGGGTGCGGGGTTCGGCGTTTACAGGGGAGCCGACGCTGTCGTCAGCGCCGAGTGCAGCCGGGCCGTGTTCGTCCAGTACGTGTCGTGGGTGAGCGGGACGCGCCAGTAGAGGCCGGGGCCCGCGGTACGGCGCAGGGGCGGGACGGCCACGTGACTGCCCCGGCCGAGGACCTGGACGTCGGGCAGGTGCCAGGCGGACGCGTCACCCGGCAGGACCAGCCAGTACATGATGCCGCCGTAGCCGTCCTTGATGACGGCGCCGCTCTCGTCCCCGAGGGACGCGAGGGCCGGTGCGCCGAGGGCCACCGGCACCCGTACGGCGTTCCACCACCGCCCGGCGGGCACGGTGCGTACTTCGGGACTGTAGGAACACATCCAGCGCGGGGCCCTGCTGACCATCATGGAACTCACCGGCTCTTCGAGGGGGGGTGGGCCCGATCCTAGGAGCGGTCTCCACAGCCGACTTGCGAGTACGCGCAGGGAAGTTGCCGTCGTACGCAGCGCGCGGGACACGATCTCGCCCGGCCGTGCCGTCGAGCCGTAGCGTGACCGGGCTTGCACGTTGCGCTGTTGGACCGTCTTCGACCCAGGAGGACCCCCATGGGCCACCCCAGCCCCTTAGTGATCGACCCGACCGGCCGTGACATCCACGGCGAGGCCGCCCGTATCCGCGAGACGGGTCCGGCGACCCGGGTCGTGCTGCCGGGGCCGCCGGCCGTCGAGGCCTGGGCCGTCAGCAGCCCCGAGCTGCTCAAGCGGCTGCTCACCGACCCCCGGGTGTCGAAGGACGCGCGGCAGCACTGGCCGAGGTTCGCCGCCGGTGAGATCACGCCGGAGTGGCCGCTGTTCACCTGGGTGGCCGTGCAGAACATGTTCACCGCGTACGGCGGGGACCACAAGCGGCTGCGCACACTGGTCGCCAAGGCGTTCACCGCGCGCCGCACCAACGCCCTCCAGCCGCGTATCGAGGAGATCACCAAGGGGCTGCTGGACCGGATCGAGGAGGGCTTCCGGCGCACCGGGACCGTCGATCTGCGGGAGGAGTTCTGCTATCCGCTGCCGATCCAGGTGATCACCGAACTCTTCGGGCTGCCCGAGGAACGGGGCCTGGAACTGCGGGAGTTGGTGGACAGGATCTTCGACACCTCCGCCGATCCCGGTGAGATGACCGCCGCGTTCGGGCGGTTGCAGGCCGTACTGGCCGAACTCGTCGCCGCCAAGCGGGAGTCACCCGGCGACGACCTCACCTCCGGGCTGATCTCCGCCCGCGACGAGGACGAGACCCGGCTCAGCGAACAGGAACTCATCGACACGCTGGTGCTGATGATCAGCGCCGGGCACGAGACCACCGTCAACCTCCTCGACCAGGCCGTCCACGCCCTGCTCGCCCACCCCGAGCAGCTCGCCCATGTCCGGGAGGGCCGGGCGACCTGGGACGACGTGATCGAGGAGACGCTGCGGGCGCAGGCGCCGGTGGCGAGCCTGCCGCTGCGCTACGCCGTGGAGGACCTCGCCCTCGCCGAGCTCGGCGGGCCCGAGGGGGTGGTGATCGCCAAGGGTGAGCCGATCCTGGCCGCGTACGCGGCCGCCGGGCGCGACCCCGAGCGGCACGGGAAGGAGGCCGACGCCTTCGACGTCACCCGGGCCGACAAGGAACACCTCGCCTTCGGCCACGGGGTCCACCACTGCCTGGGCGCGCCCCTCGGTCGCCTGGAGGCCCGCATCGCACTCCCGGCACTGTTCGCCCGCTTCCCGGCACTCGAACTGGCGGCCACGGAAGAGCAGTTGGGTCACGTGGAGTCCTTCATCTCCAACGGCCACCGCCACCTCCCGGTCCGCCGCACCTGACGAAGCCCGGCGCCGGCACTGCCGCCTCTTCCCGGCTCGGGTCGCCACCGCCGGGGGCGCGGTCCCCCTACTCCCCGCGCCACCAGGCCAGTAGGCGGGACCAGCCGTTTCTCGGGTGGGTGGGGGCCGGGGGCCGGGGGGTGTCGTTCGGGTCCTGGGGGCGGTCGGGGGTGGCCGGCCCTGGGCGCGGGGGCTGCGTGACCACCGTCGTCGTCGGCGGGAAGGTCACCGGCAGTGCCGCCAGCGCCCGGTGGAAGGGGCCCGGTCGCCATTCCAACGCCCCCACGGGCACGGCGAGATCGACGTCGGGCAGCCGGTCCAGGAGTTTCTCCACCGCCACCGACGCGATCAGCCGGGCCTCGCTCTGCGCGGGGCAGTTGTGCGGGCCCGCGCTCCACGCCAAGTGGGCGCGGTTGCCCGTCCGCTGATCACTCGTCAGGGCCGGGTCGGTGTTGGCCGCCGCCAACGAGACGACCAGCGGATCGCCGGCCCTCAGCATCGCGCCCTCGTACACCACGTCCCGCTTCGGGTAGTGCACGGCGTAGTTGGCCATCGGCGGATCGGTCCACAGCACCTCGTCGAGCGCGTCCTCCACGGGGAGGCTGCCCCCGGACAGATCACCGGCGAACCGGTCGTCGGAGAGCAGCAGCCGCAGCGCGTTGGCGATGAGGTTCTGCTGCGGCTCGGTGCCCGCGCCCATGAGCACGACGAGGGTGTGGATCATCTCCTCGTCGGTGAGTTCCGCCGGGTGCAGGGTGAGCCAGGACGTCACGTCGGCCCCGGGCTGCTTCCGCTTGAGCGTGACCAGTTCGAGGAGAGTGGTGGTGAGCAGCTCGTTCGCGCGCTCGGCGTCCACTCCGTCGAAGATGCCGGACATGCCCTCGACCAGCTTCAGCCCCAGCTCGGCCGGACAGCCGAAGAGGTGGTTGAAGACCAGCAGGGGCAGCACCTGGGCGTACTCGCCGAGGAGGTCCGCCTTGCCCGTGGGCGCGAACCGGTCGATGAGGGTGTCGGCGCTGCGTTCGACATAGCCGCGCAGGGTGTTGGGCTCGACGCGGGCGAGGCTGTCGGTGATGGCACCGCGCAGCCGCCGGTGGTCCTCCCCGTCGGAGAACAGGGCGTTGGGCCGGTACATCATCATCGGGACGACGGGGCTGTCCGGGGGGACGGTGCCGTCCGCGAGGTCGTTCCAGCGGCGTGGGTCCTTGGAGAAGGTCTCCGTGCTGCGCAGCACGTGCAGGGCGGCGTCGTAGGAGGTGACGAGCGTGGCCCGTACGCCGGGGGCCAGCTCGACGGGTGCGGTCGGGCCGGTCGCGCGCACCCGTCGGTAGAACGCGGCCGGGTCGGCGGCGAACTCAGGCCCGTACATGGGCTGGTGGGCCGGACAGCCCGGCGGCGGGCCGGACGGGACGGATGACTCGGATGGACCGAGGGGGCCGGAGGGACCGGACTGCGGTGCGGGGGTCACGCGGGCTCCAGTTCGGTCTTGTGGTCCAGGAGGTATTCGACGAGGGCGATCAGCGCCCGGGTGGAGGAGTCCGGGTCACGGGCGTCGCAGCGCACCAGCGGCGTCTCGTCCAGCAGGTCGAGCGCTTCGCGCACCTCGTCCAGATCGTGCACGGGCGCGCCGTCGAAGTCGTTGACGGCGACGGCGTACGGCAGGTCGAGCTCCTCCAGGAGGCCCATCACCTCGAAGGAGTGGGACAGCCGGCGGGTGTCGGCGAGGACCAGCGCGCCGAGGGCGCCGCGGGTCATGTCCTGCCAGAGCCTGGTGAAGCGCTGTTGTCCGGGGGCGCCGAACAGGTAGAGCACCAGGGAGTCGTCGAGGGTGAGCCGGCCGAAGTCCATGGCGACCGTGGTGGTGGTCTTGTCACGGGTGCCGGCGAGGTCGTCGACGAGCGCGCCGGCCTCGGTCATGACCTCCTCGGTGCGCAGCGGCCGGATCTCGGAGAGCGTGCCGACGAACGTGGTCTTGCCGACCGCGAAGTGACCGACGACCAGCAGCTTGGCCGCCGTTCGCACCGTGGGCCGCAGGTAGACGTCGTCAGAGGCGGGCGCGGAGCCCATCGAGGACCTCCTGGAGGATTTTCGCGTCGGACGGCCGGGCGGCCGGGAGGGAGGCCCCCGCGCGAGCCTGTTCGAGCGCGGGGGACGATGCGCGGGTGACGATGTGGCCGCTGTCCATGAGGTCGGCGACCAGCACCTTGGTCACGCTGACCGGCAGTTCCAGATGGCTCGCCACCTCGGCCAGGGAGAGCGAGCCGGGCCGGCACAGGTCCATCACCCGGCGCTTCTCCGGACTGAGCCCGGTCAGCGGCAGATCGGTCGCGGCGACCAGCAGCGTGACCAGGTCCAGGGTGTTGCGGGTCGGGTGGGCGCGGCCGTCGGTGACGACGTACGACCGCACCAGCCGCCCCCGTGGCCGGCGGGGGGTCATGCCCTGCTGCCCGTGTCCAGCCGTGCCGGGCTGGTCAGTTCCTTGCCGAGGCGGTCGACGAGCTTGTGCATGCGGTAGGTCACCGCCTCCATGTCGACCTCGTCGCCGGTGGAGACCGCGAGATAGGCGCCCTCGCCGGCCGCGACGAGGAAGACGAAGCCGTGTCCGAACTCGATCAGGGTCTGTCGCCACGCGCGGTCGGCGGGGCCGCAGAACTCCGAGGTGCTGCGGCTGATGGACTGCAGCCCCGAGAGCCCGGCGGCGAGGCGCTCGGCGTCGTCACGGTCGATGTCGGCGGAGTGGGCGCGGAGCATGCCGTCGGCGGAGAGCAGGATGGCGTGCCGCGCCTCGGGAACCTTCAGCACGTCGTCGAGCATCCAGCCCAGCTCGTTCTTCGTGGGCTCGATCATGCGTGGGTGGTCCCTTCGTTCTGGTGGGGGGTGGGCGCCGCGCGGTCACCGTCACGGTCGTGGTCACCGTCACGGTCGCGGTCGCGGTCCGGGATGTACTCCTCCTCGTCGAGGATGCGTCCCGCCGCGCGGCCGAACCGGGTGCCGCGGGCGAAGGCGCCCATGAGGCGGGCGTTCTCCTCGGGCGAGCGGCCGGGGGGCTCCTCGGCCCGTGCCACGGGCTCCGGCTCCGGGGCGGCGGTCCGCCTGGGGGTGCGTCGGCGGCGCTTGGGCAGTCCGCCCTCGGTGGTGTCGGCGGGAGCGGTCCCGACGGTCGCCGGGCGGGGGCCGGGGGCGGCCTCGGCCACGGGCGTACGGTCGAGCCGCGGCTCCGGGGCGGCGGGCTCCACGTGGGTGAGCAGCGCGGTGGGCAGGAAGGCGACGGCGCGGACACCGCCGTACGGGGAGCGTGTGTCCACGGAGACGGTGAATCCGTAGCGCCGGGCGAGCATCCCGATGACGGCGAAGCCGAACTGGGGCGGGTCGTCGAGGCGGGTGACGTCCACCTCGGCGTCGCCGGAGAGCAGCAGGGTGGCGCGCCGCACGCCGTGGGCGTCCATACCGACACCGGCGTCGTCGACGATCACGCAGGCGCCGTTGTGCACGGTCTGGACGTTGACCTCGACGGTGGTGTTGGGCTGGGAGTGCCGGGCGGCGTTGTCGAGGAGCTCGGCGATCGCGAGGACGACCGGTTCCACGGCGCGGCTCTCCACCGCGAGGTCGACCTGGCCGTGGACGCGGACGCGCCGGTAGTCGCGGATGCGCGAGGTGGCGCCCCGGACGACCTCGACGAGCGGGGAGGTGGCCCGCTGCCGACCCGGCCAGGAGCCGCAGAGGACGGCGATGGCCTGGGCGCGCCGCCCGAACTGGGCGTTGGTGTGGTCGACTTCGAGGAGGTCGCGCAGCACGTCGGGGTCGTCGTGCCGCTCCTGCATCTCGGAGATGGACATCTGCTGCTCGTTGGCGAGGGCCTGGATGGAGCGCATGGACGCCTTGAGCGCGGCCTTCGCGGACTGGTCGGCCCGGTGCTGCGCGTGTTCGACGGCGCCGGAGAAGCGGGCGAGCACCTCGTCGAGGCCCTTGCCGAAGTCCGTGGCGGCGAGACGGCCGTCGAGCGGTCCGACGCCGGGCACGGTCTGGCCGGGGTGGTCGGCGAGGGCCGGCAGGCGGACCGTGACCAGATGGCGCAGCTCCTCGTCCCGGGCCCGCACGTCATCGGCCAGAACGGCGTTTCTTCCGCGCTGTCGCCTGGTGATCCCGTGCTGGCGCAGCAGGAGTACGGCGGTGGCGAACAGGGCCGCCGCGAGGGCCCAGATCACCGCCTGCGATATCGGTTCGGTCATGAAGTACGCGTCCTAACGTCCTCAAGTCCCCAGGCGTCGGGGGGTCCCGGGACGCCGGCGGGAGTTGACGGAGCGCACGACGCTAGCGGCGCGACCGCGCGGGTACTTTCCGTGACGCGCAGGGAAGTTGTCACAGGGCGCAGGAGTGGCGCAAGGGGCGGGAAGCGAGGGGAGAGGTTTCCCAAGGCATATTCAGCCAATCGGCCGGGCGGCACGGCAACCGCTTGCCACGCTAGGGTGCCCTCCGTGTCCGACCGGACGGTAACTGTCTTTGATCAAGCAGAAGTTGAAGATTTCCGTACGGGGGACCGTAAGAGACAACGAGGACGTCTTCGGGGGCCCGGCACCAGGGAGGGAGAGCGTTGCCCGCGGGAAGTTACAGCGTCGAGGCGCTGACCACCGAGGAGCTGGCCCCACGCGAGCGTGCCGACTTCTGGACCGAGCAGATCGGCTCGTACCAGTCCCGGATGGGCTTCAGATACGCGCGGGCGGAGAACTTCCGCGGCGAGACGCTCCGGCAGCGCACCGACACGTACCAGTTGGTGAAGTACCGGTCCGACGAGATCGAGTACACCCGCACGCTGCGTCAGGTACGCCAGGACCCCGACGAGGACTACCGGCTGCTGCTGCCGGTGAGCGGCGAGATCGTGCTGCGGCAGGAGGGCGAGGAGGCCCGGCTGACCCCGGGCACGGCGGCGCTGGTCACCTTCGGCTCACCGTTCCAGTGCCTGCAGAGCGACGCCGTCGACGCGTTCATCTTCACCATCCCGGCCCGCGAGGTGGACGGCCGGCTCAACACCCGGTCACCGGTGGCCACCGGACTGAACCTCGCCACAGGTCTGGGCCGTATCGTCGGCTCGATGCTGACGGGGATGCACGAGGAGCGCGAGCAGCTCACCGACCCGGAGTTCAACGCCGTCTCCGACCGGGTGGTGGAGCTGGTGTGCATGCTGGCCGCCGGCGACGACCGCCCCGATGCCCCCGGGCAGCTGGGCGAGGTGGAGGCGATGGTCCGCCGCTATGTGCGCGACCACGCGGCGGATCCGAATCTCACGGGTACGGCGGTGGCGCGCGCCCTCGGCTGGTCGCTGCGCCAGATCCAACTGGCCCTGCAGCAGGCGGGCACCACGCCCCGCGAGCTGATCCGGGAGGAGCGGCTGCGCCTGGTCCGGGACCGCCTGCTGTGCGCGGAGTGCGAGCACCTGACGATCACCGACCTCGCCTACGCCGCGGGATTCTCGTCCGCGAGCGCCTTGAGCACGGCCTTCCGGCGACGCTACGGCGTCAGCCCCCGGGAGATGCGGCAGAGCATACGCTGACTCAACTCCTCGTGATGACAAGGCAGTTCGGACGAGATCGGGACAACTGGAGCCACCTGTGTGTAGGTTCTCACATCGGACTGCCGTATCGTTCCGTTGAAGTCCAAAGCTTGGTCAAAGCGTGGCCGACGGTCGATCCTGGCCGCTTTCCGGCCCTCGTGGTGTGAATGTTCCGGGAGCGCGTCGTACCCAACGTGTGCGACCTCGCCCCGTTCGCACCCGAGTCCTTTCGTCCGGCCGGGCGTTGACACGAGGCAACGCACCGCGCCATGGCGTGAATCATGCGTTCGCCACGGCCGGGGACGCCTCCCGGAACGGCCGAATCCGCAGGTGACCCCCCTCCTGGCAGCCCCTCTTTCACAGCTGGCTCGGCGCCGTGACGGAGGTGTGAAGAACTGCACCGGCGCCGCCTTGCACGGAGACGGTAGAAAGGCGTCGCAGACCCTTGCCGCGCTGACGGCACCTCAGGTGACAGACCTCCCCTGAGCGTCTAGGACCGCTGGTCAGATAGTTGACGTTCTTCGCTACTCTGTCGCGTACTGGCTGATCGAGAGGACTCCGATGCCTGAACCCCCACCCTTCGCAACGACCCCGGATCACGGTCGGCGGGACACCACCACTCCCCCGCCCCGTCACCGGCACGGAAAGCCCGGGGTGTCGGATTCCGCGAACTCCTCCGCAGCACAGTCCCGGCTGACACGGCTCGCCGTTCTCCCGGCCGCTTTCATGGCCGGAATATCCACCGCCGTCACGGGCACGGTCCTGCGGCTCCAGGAGGGCACGGCCGACCCCGCCACCTGGGGAGTGCTGGCGGGCGGCGCGGTCCTGGGCTGCGGCTGTCTGGCCGGAGCCGTGCTGTCGGCCAGGAAGCGGGCGAGGTCGGACGCGCGGCGTGCCGAGTCGCTGCGCCAGGCCATCACCAACGGCAACTGGGCGCTCGACGAGGACCTGACCCGCCTCAAGCGCGGCGAACAGCTGCTCTCGCGCGGCTTCGCCTACCAGGCCCCGCACGGCGAGGACCCGTACCAGAAGCTGGAGTACGACGTCACCGAGGCCCAGCACCGGGCCCGGGAGGCCCTCGTCTGGGCGGCGAGCTACTTCCAGGCGGCCTCCGACGACAACAGCGACAAGGTCGAGGTCTTCGTCAACCTGGCCCGCCGGCTCCAGTCGCTGGTGCACCGCACCATCCGTGAACTGGACGACCTGGAGAACCAGGTCGAGGACCCGGACCTGCTCCGCCGGATCTTCGGCATCGACCACCTGGCCACCCGAATACGCCGGCACGCCGAGAACCTCGCGGTGCTCGGCGGGGCGGTCTCCCGGCGCCAGTGGACGAACCCGGTGACCCTGACCGAGGTGTTGCGTTCCTCCATCGCCGAGGTCGAGCAGTACTCCCGCGTCAAACTCGTGCCGCCCATCGAGGGCACGCTGCGCGGCCACGCGGTCGCCGACGTGATCCACCTGCTGGCCGAGCTGGTCGAGAACGCCACGATGTTCTCCCACCCCGACACCCAGATCCTCCTGCGCTCCCGCCGGGTGACCGCCGGCATCGCCATCGAGGTGGAGGACCGCGGCCTGGGCATACCCCAGGAGGACCAGGACCGGATCAACACCCTGCTCGCCGACCCGGCCCGCATCGACGTCGCCAAGCTGCTCGCCGACGGCCGGATCGGTCTGTTCGTGGTCTCCTCGCTGGCCCGCCGGCACGGCATCGCGGTCCAGCTGCAGGGCAACATCTACGGCGGTGTGCAGGCGATCCTGGTGCTCCCGCAGGGTCTGCTGGGCGACGAGGAGGGGCAGGCACCCGTCCAGGTCCCGGTCCAGGCACGGCCGCCCGCCGCCCCCCGGCCGGCGCAGTCGCCCCCGCCCGCCTGGCAGCCCTCGCCGCACGCGGTTCCCCCGGCCGCCGCACCGTCGCACGCGCACGCGGCTCCCCCGGCCCACACCGCCTCCCAGGCCGGTCCCCCGCCGGGCATGCCGCAGCGCTCCGCCGCGCCCGCACCGCCCCCGGCGGCCGCCCGGCACGAGCGGGCTCAGCCCGTCTCCGACATACGGTCGGAGTACCGCCCCTCCGGGTACGACCGCCCGGCGGCCGCACCGCGCGGATCCGGCGGGTCCGGCAGGCCGAACCTGCCCAAGCGGCGTGCGATGGAGCATCTGGCGCCCGAACTCCGCCAGGGCCCCGTGCCCCGTCCCGACACCACCGAGCAGGAACTGAACTTCAGCCCCGGCCTCCTGGCCGGAATCAATCGAGGCTTCGGCCTCGCCGGCGCGACCTCCGACGCGATCCCCGTCGACGACGCGCGCTGGGCCCCGCCCCAACCGCAAGGAGAAGAACCCCACCATGGTGAGCGATAGCCACCCCACCGGGCAGAACATCGACTGGCTGCTGGACAACCTCAAGAAGACCGTTCCCGGTACCCGGCAGGTCCTGTTGCTGTCGTCCGACGGCTTGAGCAAGGCACATGTGGATCTGAGCACCGACGACGCCGACCGGCTGGCCGCGATAGCCTCCGGGCTCAACTCCCTGGGCCGTTCCTTCGGTCACGACAGGGTGCTGGGCAACGGCGGCACCGTGCGCCAGGTCATCGTGGAGCTGCACAACGGCATCCTCATCGTGGCCTCCGCGGGCCACGGCGCGGTGCTGGCGGTCACCGCGGACGCGTCCACACACACCGAGACGCTCGGCTACGAGATGGGCATGCTCATCCGGGCCGTGCAGCCGTTCCTCGCCACGCCTGCCCGCCGCTCGACCATCGCGCCGTCCGGCGCGGGGATGTGACGCGATGACGGACGAGCTGTTCCTGGACGAGGAAGCCGGACGCTTAGTCCGGCCGTTCACCGTCAGCAACGGGCGCACTCGACCCTCGACATCCTTCGACCTGCTCACTCTGGTGATGGCCACCGGTGTACGGCCGCTCGCGGACCTCGGCCCCGATCACGACATGGTGCTCGGGCTGTGCGTCCGGCCGGTGCCGGTGGTCGAGGTGGCCGCGCGGGTGAACCTGCCGATCGCGGTCACCAAAGTCCTGTTGTCCGACCTGGTGCAGCACGAGGCGCTCACCGCACGGGCGCCCCGTGCCGTAGAGGCGGCCTCCGCCGCCAACCGAGAAGTTCTGGAGGCGGTGCTTGATGGCCTACGCGCACGACTCTGACCCGTTCCCGACCGCCCTGAAGATCCTCGTGGCGGGCGGATTCGGGGTGGGCAAGACCACCTTCGTGGGGGCGGTCAGCGAGATCGCGCCGCTGAGCACCGAGGAGGTCATCACCACGGCCAGCGCCGGCACGGACAGCCTCGCCGGGGTCGAGGAGAAGTCCACCACCACGGTGGCCCTCGACTTCGGCCGGATCACCCTCGGCTCGGACCATGTTCTGTACCTGTTCGGCACGCCGGGGCAGGAACGATTCTGGTTCATGTGGGACGAACTCTCCGACGGGGCGCTGGGCGCGGTGGTGCTCGCCGACACCCGTCGGCTCGACGCGTGCTTCCCCGCGGTGGACTTCTTCGAGGTGCGCGGCATCCCGTTCGTCGTAGGGGTGAACGAGTTCGACGGCGCCTACCAGTACTCCGTCGAGGAGGTCCGGGACGCCATCGGCCTGAAGTCCGACGCACCGATCGTGTTCTGCGACGCCCGGCACTGCAGTTCCGGTACGGGCGTGCTCGTCGAACTCGTGCAGCATCTGCTCGGCATGACCCCACCCGTGGCTTCGCACCAGCCGCCCGCGCTGCGTTGACACTGAGTCAACTCAGCCGACCTCGAACGGAGTTCTGATGAACAGCCCCTATTCCGCCTATGAGCCACCGCTCGACCGTCTGCTCCTCACCCCGGAGGATCCGGCGGCGCCGCAGCGTGCCGCGAGGCTCGCCCAGCTGGGGCTCGCCGACACCCCCCGGGCCGAGTTCGACGCGTTCGCGCGCCGGCTGGCCCTGGAGCTGGACGCGCCGTACGCGATGGTCAACTTCGTCGACGACAGGCGTCAGTTCTTCGCCGGGCTCTACACGCCGGACGCCGGCCCCGTGAACATCGCGCAGGGGCAGGCGGCCGAGACCTCGATGAGCCGGGAGATGCGCCTGGACCACGGTTTCTGCCCGCACACCGTCAAGCGGACGGCGGCCCTGGTGCTCGACGACGTCTGCGACTACCCGCGGTTCGCGGGCAACCCGGTCGTCGACGAGATCGGCATCCGCTCCTACATGGGGGCGCCGCTGGTCGACACCCTGGGCGGCATGAACCTCGGCACGATCTGCGTCGTCGACACCGACTCCCGTACGTGGGGGCGGCAGCGGCTGGAGATCATCAAGCACATGGCCCAGGAGATGTCCGACCGGATCCAGGCCATCGCCGGCGGCCACTGAGGCCGATCCGGCGCCGCCGGTCCGTCACGGTCGAGGGGAGACGGGCCGGGGGTGTTCCGGCCCCCGGGAGACGAAAGCCGCGGACACATCGTCGTGTCCGCGGTTCTCTGCGTTTCCCGGGCCGTGTGATCCGCGGGCCGGCGGGGCGCGTGATCCGCGGGCCGGCGGGGGCTGGTCGCGCCCACGCGGCGGAGCCGCGCGTCGAGACGGACCCGCGCCCCTCGCGGGGCGCGGTGCCTGGCCTCAGACCAGTTCTCCGACCGGGACCGGTTCCGGTTGCCGCTGCTCGACCTGCGGCGTGCGGACCAGCTCGGCGAGCCGTTCGGACCACTCGCCCTTGTTCTCGCCGAGCGCGAACTCACCCAGCCTCAGGCCCTGGATCTCGGAGGTGCCGGCGGGCGCGTAGATGTGGAAGGCGTCGCGCAGATAGCGCTCCACCGGGCGGTCGGTGAACAGGCCGCACGCGGCGTGCATCTTGACGGACTCCTGGGCCGACTCGATGGACGCCTCGACGTTGTAGAGCTTCGCGGACATCAACTCGACGTCGCAGGGCCGCCCGTTGTCCAGCAGGTGCGCGGCGAGATAGGCGCTCTGCCGGGCGAGGGTGAGGCGTTGCAGCATCCGCCCCAGCTCGATCTTGATGTTGGGCAGGTGGCCGAGCGGCTTGCCGTAGCGCTGGGTCTCCCCGCAGTACCGGGCGGTCTCCTCGAACACGGCCTGGTGGATGCCCAGGGACACCGCGGTCAGGTTGAGGCGGCCGTAGAGCACCGACGAGGAGTAGGCGACGGCCAGCCCCTCGCCCTCCTCGCCGAGCCGGTTGGCGGCCGGCACCCGGCAGTTGTCGAAGATGAGCTCCCCGAAGCTGAACCCGTGCAGGCCCATGGAGGGCACCTGGGGGGCCAGGGAGAAGCCGGGACGGTCGGACTCCACGAGGAAGGCCGTCATGCCCTTCGAGCCCGGCCCGGTGCGCACCACGACCCCGTGCACGTCGCCCACATGACTGTTGCCGACGAAGACCTTGCGGCCGTTCAGGATGTAGTCGTCGCCGTCCCGTACCGCGCTGCTCTCCATACCGGCCACATGGCCCCCCGACCCCGGCTCGGTGACGGCGATGGTGGGCAGCACCTCTCCCGCGGCGATCTTCGGCAGCCAGTGCCGTTTCTGGCTGTCGTCGCCGAAGTGGATGATCTTGGCGACGCCCAGCTGGGAGGCCTGGACCATGGCCCCCATCGCGCCGCTCACCCGGGACAGTTCCTCGATGATGATGGTCTTGGCGAGGTGGCCCGCGCCCATGCCGCCGTGGACCGGGTCGATCGTGGCACCGATCCAGCCCTGTTGGGCGATCAGACGGGAGAGCCCCACCAGTGCGGTGCGGGAGGCCTCCATCTCGGGTATCAGGGGGCGTACCACCCGCTCGGCGAACTCGCGTACGCGCTGCCGCAGATCTTCGTGATCCTGGGTTGTGAAGACGTGTTCCACGCCAAGCCCTTCTAGGCGTTTGCCCGCGCCCGGGGGAGACGCGGTGGCTGTGCGCCGATCATGGTTCCGGTTGGGAGTCTGACCGACTGGAACATGGTCTACAAATCAACCTCTTACGCCAAGATCGTTTAGAGGGTTTGGCCGAAACATTGACAGTTGAATTATGAGCCCAAATGTGAGATACGAGTACGGCGATGTCCACATTTTGATACTTTCCGAGTCGAACTTGCACGACTGCCTCAACTCGGGACCAGGCGACGGCGGACGTGACGACCAGCCAAGCGCCGTACGGCACAAGGCGTGTTCGCGCTGCGCACCGCCAAATATCAAACCGTGGCGCCCCGCGTGGGGGTTTGAGCAGGTCGCCATAGATTTCAAGCCACGCCTCGAGAGGGCGGTTGTGGCCACGAAGTGCCGATCCTGCGGAGCCACTGTGTCGACAAGTCTGTTTTCCACGAACCCCCGGAATCTACCGCTCCGTCAGTCCCCTCCCGGCACCCCCCGCCGCATCGCGACCGGCCACAAGTGCGCACACGCGGCGACGAGTTACGGTCGCGCCGTCGAGCGGGCCGGGACCGGACAAGTGCTGACGACGGGCCCCGGGTCCTGATACCGTTCCGTCGCCCGCCGACTTCCGCCGACGGCGTGTCAAGCCGGGCACAGGGGATGCCGGGCGGCTCGCGGGCACACCCCCACCGCCGTCGGACGTTCACTGTCGTACGAGGAATCAGATGCCAGGCACCCTCCCCCGCGCTCGCACCGAGTCGCGCGGTGGGACCCCCACCGGCACCACACGCGCTGCGAGCCGGCGGCCCCGATGAGCGGTGACACGCCCCGCGGCGGTACCGGCGCCGCGCCGCTCCCGCAGGGCCTGCCCCGGCGGGCCCGGAACGCCCCGTCCGCGCCACGGCCCCGCGAGAACGCGCCCGAGGCCCCCTCCGCGGCCGACGGCGACGACGCCGAGGACACGCTCAGCCCCGAGGACCTGGCCCGCGTCATGGTGGCGATCCAGCGGGGCTCGGCGCGGGCCCGGCTCACCGAACCGCGCGACGACCACGGCGCCGACGGCAGCCACAGCACCGACGGCCGACCGGCACCCCGACCAGGTCCCGACGCCGCCTGACGGGCGCTGCCCCCGGCGCCCCGACGACCCGGCGCCGCCCCTGGCGCCGACCGACCGTGAGGAACAGGCACGACATGACTGAGCAGGAACGACCCGGTCCCCAACTGGACTGGCTGCTGGACGGACTCGTGGAACGCATACCCGAGATCCACTGTGCCATCGTGCTCTCCGGGGACGGCCTTCTCATCGGCAAGTCGAAGGACATCCGGTTCGACGACGCGGAGCACCTGTCGGCCGTCGGCTCGGGCATGCACAGTCTGGCCAGGGGCGTGGCCCGTCACTTCCAGGGCGGCGAGGTCCAGCAGACCGTCATCCAGATGGAGCGGGCGTTCCTCTTCGTCACCGCCGCCGGGCGGGGTGCGCGGCTCGCCGCGATCGCCTCGGAGGAGGTGGACGTCGGCATGATGGCCTTCGAGATGGGCACCTTGGTCAAGCAGGTCGGCAAGTACCTGAGCGCGGCGCCCCGTTCGGAGACCCCCTCCGGTTACGTGCAGGACGCGTGAGCCGCGCGAGCGGCCGGGCCTGGAACTCGTCGAAAGGGTGATGGATGGTGTCCGTCAGCTCCGGGCCGGTCGTACCCACCGCCCTGAAGATCCTCATCGCGGGCGGTTTCGGCGTCGGCAAGACCACGATGGTCGGCTCGGTGAGCGAGGTGACCCCGCTGGCGACCGAGGAGCACATCACCGCGGCGGGCAGACGCGTGGACGACATGAGGGGGGTCGAGAAGAAGGTCTCGACCACCGTCGCACTGGACTTCGGCCGGATCACGTTCTCCCCCGAGCTGGTGCTGTATCTCTTCGGCACGCCGGGACAGGACCGTTTCTGGTTCATGTGGGACGACCTGTGCAGCGGTGCCCTCGGGGCCGTCGTCCTCGCCGACACCCGTAAGCTCGACGCCTGTTTCCCCGCGGTCGACTTCTTCGAGTCCCGCGACATCCCCTTCGCGGTCGGCGTCAACTGCTTCGACGGGAAGCGTGAGGTGGACGTCGAACAGGTCCGCCAGGCGCTCGACCTGTCGCCCGACGTCCCGGTCCTCCTCTGCGACGTACGGCAGCGCCACTCCAGCAAGGAACTCCTGCTCGCGGTGCTCGGCGCGGCCCGCCGCAGGATGGAGGCCCGCCTGGTGGCGGCGGGGCTCCGCCCGGGCTGATCCCCCGCACGGCGGGTCAGGCGGTCGACTCGGCCGCCCTGGCCAGGAGTTCGGACCGCCGGATCGCGTCGGTGCGGGTCGAGGGGACGGTGCAGGCGTACGCGCCCGCGATCGCGCCGAAGAGGGCGCACCGACTCGGTGGTTCGCCGGTGAGCCGGCCGAAGAGGTAGCCCGCCGCGAAGGCGTCGCCCGCCCCGTTGGAGTCCACGACCGGGGTCGGCGGGGCCACCGGCGGAACATGGCTCAGCTCGCCGTCGACGAGGTGGTACGCGCCCCGCGCCCCGTCCGTGGCGACGACGGTCCGGGCCCGGCCCCGCTCGCTGACGCGGCGCATGGTCTTCTCCGGGTCGGGGAGCGCGGCCGCCGACAGGAAGACGAGGTCGGCGGCGAGGGCGAACGGCTCGTGGTACGGATTGACGCCGTCCCAGTCGTGCAGATCGGTCGAGACGGGGACCCCCAGCTCGCGCAGGACCGGCAGCGAGGCCGCGCACGGCCGGCTGATGGAGACGTGGACGTGGTGGCTGGCCCCGGCCAGTGCGCGGACCGTGTCCGGGGGCAGCTCGTCCACCTCCTGGCTGCGGCTGCCGTCGTAGAGCGAGCAGCGGCGTCCGTCCGGGCCGACCAGGTTCACCGCGCGCCGGGTGCCGCCGGGCAGGGGCGCCTCGGTGAACGGAATGCCCCGGTCGCGGTGGAGCGCTCGCACCAGGTCGCCTTCGGGGTCGTCGCCGAGCAGGTCGAAGTGGTGCGTGCGCAGCCCGAGCGCGTGCGTGGCCACCGCCATGAAGTCGCCGGTCTGTCCGGCCCGGGTCTCGATGGCCGGCACCAGATGGCTGTCGGCGAACGGGAGCGGCAGCTCGGGCACGTAGACGATGGTGTCCACGCCCGCCCCGCCCAGCACGAGGACATCGATCTCGGACTCACTGCGCACGGCGCCTCCAGCGGTGACGGCCTGACTCGAAGGCAGCGTACGTCCGGCGGACCCCCGCGCCCCGGAAGAGGGCGCGGGGAACTGCCCGACCAGCCACGGCACCGCCGCAGCCGAACGCCGACACAGCACACCTCGGTTGGACGCCGGGCAGCGAGCCCGGGCGGCACGGCGGGGCTCCGGGCGCCGTATCCGGCTCTCCCAGCGGAGCGTCTACGTCCAGGACGGGTCGGCCAACGGAAACCCTCCGCTCTCGTGCGAGGCCGTCGGAGGGGCGGGCTCGGCGGTTTCCCGGCCCTCCGACGGCAGTTCCGCCCAGACGACACGACCGGTCCGTTGTGGGGTGTCACGCACCCCCCAGTCGCTGCTGAGCGTGCAGACCAGCATGAGTCCACGCCCATTCTGGTCGTCGGGGCCCGGACGACACCGGGCAGGCTGTGCGTGACCGCTGTTCTGGTCCTCCACCTCGATCCGCAGCCGGCGACCGGTGAAGTGCAGCCGGCACACGATCCACTCGCTGTCCGTGTGTGTCAACGCGTTGGTGACCAGCTCGGAGGTGATCAGGAGCGCGTCCTCACGGGTCTCCGGACGCACCTCCCACTCGTCGAGCAGCTCACGCACGGTTCTGCGCGCCTCGCCCGCCGAGGCGGGCACCGCGGGCAGTCCGAACACACCCGCGCGGTGGGGTTCGTACACGTCTGTGCCAAGGGGTGGGTACATGGTCGGGGCTAACCGGTCCGGGGACTGGGGGAGGGTGGGCGGAGCCATCGCCGTATGCCTTTCGTTGGCCCTTCACACCGGTGGGGCGCCGGTGCCACGGCCGTCCCGCCACTCGGCACGAGCTGTGGCAACTCGCGTCGAACAGCGCTGAGTTGCGGCCACATCTCCCCCAACCTGGCCGCGCGGCCCGAGTGTTCACCAAGGCCGTGACGGTACGTCCACTGTGGCATCCGCGAACAACACCCCGCAACCAGCAAGTTGAAATTTGCAACTTGTGGGCCACGTCCTGCCACCGATCGAGCCAAGATCGTGTCAGACTGCGCTCTCGAAGCGACTCGCACAACAACGCGCATTCTTTGAACGAAAGCGCGCAGGACGCGTAATCGAGTTCGACATGACCTCTGTGACACGGTGTGAGGGGTGGTGGCGTGACCGCGGAAACGGACTGGGGCGGCGCCCCCTCCGTCCTGCGCATGATCCTCGGCAGACAGCTGGAGGAGCTGCGCACGCGCGCCGGCTTGACCTTCGAGCAGGCGGGTGAGGCGATCGGTGTCAGCCATTCCACGATCCGCCGGCTGGAGTCCGCGAAGGTCGCCCGGTTACGCCTGCCGGATGTCGAAAAGCTGCTCCAGGTCTACGGGGTACGGGACCAGCAGGAGATCGAGACCTTCCTGAAGTCGGTCCGCGAGGCCAACAAACGCGGCTGGTGGCACACCTACCGCGACGTCCTGCCCGACTGGTTCGCCGCCTACCTCAGCCTGGAGCAGGCCGCGCTCCAGATCCGCGCGTACGAGGCACAGTTCGTGCACGGCCTGCTCCAGACCGAGGAGTACGCCCGTGCCCTGCTCGGCGCCGGCAATCCGCACGCCGCGGCGGAGGACACCGAACGGCGGGTGGCGCTGCGGATGCGCCGACAGGAGCTGCTCACCCGAGCACAACCGCCGCGGCTGTGGGTGGTGATGGACGAGACGGTGCTCAGATGGCCGGTCGGCGGACCGGACGTGATGCGCGCCCAGATCGACCATCTGATCGAACTGAACCGGCTGCCGCATGTCACGGTCCAGCTCATGCCGTTCCACCACGGCCCGCACCCGGCGATGCGGGCCGGTGCGTTCCATCTCTTCCGGTTCAGGGCTCCCGAGCTGCCCGACATCGTCTACCTCAGCGGTCTGGTGGGCGCGGTGTATCTCGACAAGGGGGACGACGTCGTCGTCTACCGCGAGGCCATGGACCGGCTGGGCGCCCAGTCGGCGCCCGCCCGCAAGACCGAGGCCCTCCTCGGCGCGCTACGCAAGGAGCTCTGACGTGCACCACCGCATATCCCAGGCAACGACCCCCGGAGTACACAACGACGTCCGCAACGGCATGCCCGCCCGCGACCTCGGCGCCCAGGACTGGCACCGGCCGTGGAGCGACGACGCGGGCGGCGCCTGCGTCGAGGTGAAGAAGCTCGCCGACGGCCGGGTCGCCGTACGCCAGTCGACCGACCCGGACGGCCCCGCGCTGCTCTTCACCCCCCGCGAGATGACCACCTTCCTGGCCGGCGTGAAGGCGGGCGAGGCCGACTTCCTGCTCTGAACCGCTCAACCTGCTTGCTTTCAGGACTCGTTGACGCACCACCTGTTTATGGATCCGGGAGTTCCGGCACTTGCCGAACCCCCGGGCCTGCCCGATCGTGCACCTGGACAGAACGACTTGATGGGAGGGACGGCGTTGCCCGACAACGGATGGCCGGCCGACCGGATCGACACCCAGCACGCGCACTCCGCGCGTATCTACGACTACATCCTCGGCGGCAAGGACTACTACCCGGCCGACAAGGAGGCCGGTGACGCGATGGCGCACGAGTGGCCGGCGCTGCCGGTCCACATGCGCGCCAACCGCGACTGGATGAACCGCGCGGTGCGCTGGCTCGCCGAGAAGGCGGGCATGCGCCAGTTCCTCGACATCGGAACCGGCATCCCCACCTCCCCCAACCTCCACGAGATAGCCCAGTCGGTGGCCCCGGAGTCCCGGGTCGTCTACGTGGACAACGACCCGATCGTCCTCACCCTGTCCCAGGGGTTACTGGCCAGCACCCCCGAGGGCAGGACCGCGTACATCGAGGCGGACTTCCAGGACCCGGAGACCGTCCTCGGTTCGCCCGAGTTCCTGGAGACCCTCGACCTGAACGAGCCGGTCGCGCTCACCGTGATCGCGATCGTCCACTTCGTGCTGGACGAGGACGACGCGGTCGGCATCGTCCGCCGGCTCCTCGAACCCCTCCCCTCGGGCAGCTACCTGGCGATGACCATCGGCACCGCCGAGTTCGCCCCCGAGGAGGTGGGCCGGGTCGCCCGCGAGTACGCGGCCCGCGACATGCCGATGCGGCTGCGCACCATCGACGAGGCCCACGAGTTCTTCGAGGGCCTGGAACTCGTCGAGCCGGGCATCGTCCAGGTCCACAAGTGGCACCCGGACGGCACGGGCGAGCAGAACATCCGCGACGAGGACATCGCGATGTACGGCGCGATCGCGAGAAAGCCGTGAGGTAAGGGCGGCGTGCCCCTGGCCCTGCTCCCGACGCCGGGCCGGGGGCGCGACCCGTCCGGCGCGGCCCGTCCAGCGCGCGACCCGTCCGGCGCGGCCCGTCACGGTCGCGGCCCGTCAGGGGCGAGGGGAACTGCGCGACCATCCCCCACCGGACTCGCGGCCGCCCGAGATACCCACCAGGGCAACCCGGTAGGCGCCCGGAACCTACCCCGCCTTCCCCGTGCTCTCACGAACGATCAGCTCGACCGGGATGACCGGCTCCCTCTCCAGCCCCTCCCCCACGTCCTCCGGATCGTCCAACTGCGCCAGCAGCAACCGCAGCGCCCGCCTGCCGATCTCGGAGAAGTCCGTACGGATCGTCGTCAGCGGTGGCAGCAGGTGCGCCGCCTCCGGGATGTCGTCGTAGCCGACCACGCTCACGTCGTCCGGCACCCGGCGTCCCGCCTCGTGCAGGGCGCGCAGCAGACCCAGCGCCATCTGGTCGTTGGAGACGAACACGGCCGTGACGTCCGGGCGGGCCGCGAGGCTCCGGCCCAGCGCGTAGCCGGAGTCGGCGCTCCAGTCCCCGACCAGGGGCTCGTGGACGGGTGCGCCGGCGTTCCGCAGGGTCTCGCGCCAGCTCGCGGCGCGCCGGTCGGCGGACGTCCAGCCGGTGGGGCCCGCGATGTGCCAGACGGTGCGGTGGCCGAGGTCCAGCAGATGCCTGGTCGCCAGCCGGGCGCCCGCTGTGAAGTCCGAGGAGACCACGGGGGTGCCGTCGCCGAGGCCGTTGTCCAGCATCACCAGCGGGGTGTCCGGGCGGGCCCGCGCGAGCGCGGTGGCGACGGGCCGCTGGGGGGCGATGACGATGATCCCGTCCGCGCCCTCGGCCGACAGCCGGTCCACCGCCTGCACGACGGTGTCCCGGTCGGCCGTGTCGAGGGCGATGGAACTGACGAGGTACCCCGCCGTCTGGGCCGCCGTGTTGATCGCGGTCAGGGTGGAGGCGGGGCCGAAGCGGGCCGCGTCGAAGGAGATCACGCCGAGCATCCGGGTGCGGCCGCTGGCCAGGGAGCGGGCACTGCGGCTGGGGCGGTAGCCGAGCGTCCGCATGGCCTCCAGCACGGCCTCGCGGGTCTCCGCCCGCACCGCCGGGTTGTCGTTGAGGACGCGGGAGACGGTCTGTTTGGAGACACCGGCGAGACGGGCGACGTCGTCCATCACCGGGCGGGTGCCGGCGAAGTTGCGCCGGCTGCGGCGGGCTCCGCCGGGGGTTTCGGCCGCGTCGCCGTCCGTGGTGCCTCGTGGCATGCGGCTGCTTCCTTTTCGACGGGGGGGTGGTGTGGTGTGTGGTGGTGGTCCGTCCCGGGGCCACAGGATAGGTCCGAGGATTCCCGCCCCCGCCGCCCCTACCCGTCCCATCCCCAGGGGCTGCGCCCCTTCGACCCCCAGACGTCCGCCCGGTGGGGCTTCTCGCGCAGTTCCCCGCGCCCCTAAGAACTCCAGGCCCTGCGGGCCTGGAGAAGCCGGGGCGCAGCCCCGCTTTTCCAGGGGCGCGGGGAACTGCGCGACCAGCCCCCACCGGACCCGCAGATGGGGGTCATAGGGGCGCAGCCCCTGGGGATGGGACGGGTAGGGGCGGCGGGGGCGAGGGAATCCCGGGGGTCAGCCCGGGCCGAGGGGCCAGGTTCGCGGCGTGGCGCATTCCGCCCCCACCACCTCCGCCGGAACCAGCGAACCACCCACCCGGCCCGGCACATACACCGGCGCCCCCTCCCCCAGCGGCAACACCCGCACCCGCAGCACCTCCGCACCCACCCGACCGAGCCCGATCTCCCAGACCCGCCCGGAGAAGAACTGGTCGGCGACAAGACGCTCCCCCACGTACGCCCGCGCCACATCACCGGTCCAGTGCAGACGAAGGAGGGCGCCGGGCGGCGGATCGTCCGGCAGGACGATCTCGTACTCGGCGGCCACCGTGTCGAAGTACGCGTCGGCCGGCACACTCGCCCGCCCCAGCACCCCCGTCGTGACCGGAGGTGCCTCACCGGGAGCGCGGACCAGCGTGACCGGCAGCGTGCCATCCGTCCCGCCGGTTCCGCGTCGCCCGTCCTCCTCCTCCGCCGCCACCGCCACCAGCGTGTAGCGGACGAACACCCCGTCCGCCGCCTCCTTCACCGTCGCCCCGGTCACCACCGGAGCCCGCTCCGGTGCGGGCAGGACGGCGAACGACGGCTCCCGGGCCGCGGAGTGGAGGCGTACCTCGTCCGCGTGGGCGTCGAAGACCACACCGCCGTCGGCCGACAGGACCAGCCGCTCGGCACCCCAGGCGGGCCCCCGGTAGGCGGTGCGGGCCGTCGCCGCGTCCAGGACCAGCAGGCCGACCCGGCGGCCGTCGGCCGTGTCGATCTCCACCAGGGCGTCCGTGCCGGGGCGCAGCGCCGTCACCAGGGCCCGGTCGCCCGCGGTCGTGACCTCGGCGCCCGACGGCGCGGACACGGTCGTCACGGTGCGCAGGTCCAGGGCGAGTTCGGGGGCGATGCCGTCGGTCGCGGCCAGGACCAGGATCGTACGGCCGCGGCCGTCGTCGACGGTGCAGACGGGTTGCGCGGTGGCCCAGTCGAGCCGCAGCCCGGCCACGTCCAGCCGCAACGGCCAGCAGAAATAGGCCCCTTGGGGAACGGTGACGGGTGCGCTCGGCAGCGACAGCATCCCGCCGCCCCCGGGGAACTCCACCTCGAAGGACGTGTCCGGGCGGTCCGGCAGCGGCTCGTGCGGCTGGTGGTTGTTGACGAAGAGGAAGCCGGAGCGGTCGTCGGCGCGGACCGCCCAGCGCAGTGTCTCCCGGTCGTCCTGGCCCACGGGGAGCGACTCGGGCAGGACGGACTCCATCGGGGCGATCAGTTCGCCGAAGTCGGCCAGCATCAGGTGCTGGAGGCGGAGTTCGTCGTAGGAGGGGCGGTACTGGCCGTACTCGCCGAGGGGGGCCTGGAAGTCGTAGCTGAGGCGGGGGAGGTCGTTGGGATAGCCGGTGGCGTGGGATTCCTGGAGGGGGGTGAGGTCGCCCGGCGGGTTGGTGCCGCCGTGGAACATGTAGTAGCCCTGCCAGACCGAGCCGCAGCCGATCTTGGTGAGGCCGAGGGCGCCGACGTCGGCGGCCTCGACACGCGGACGACGGTGGTACGCCACCGCCATGCCGCCGCCCAACTCGCAGGTGGCCCAGGGGAATCGGTCCGCCGACGCCTCCGGGTCGCCGCCCCGCACCGCCGTCGGGCGCAGGTCCGCGCCGATGCCCTCGTCGTCCCGCTGGTGGGTGAAGAAGAAGTGCTTGCGGCAGGAGTCGGGCCAGCCGCCGTCCGCCTCGGTCCAGAAGGCCTCGGGGTAGCCGCCGTAGAGGGGGACGAGTTCGTCCGGCGGCAGCCGCACCCCGCCCCAGGCGGTCGACGTCCACAGGGGTGCCGCCAGACCGGCCTCCTGGGCCATACGTTTCAGGGTGAGCAGATGGTCCGGCTGGTCGTACAGCTCGTTCTCGATCTGGATGGCGACGATCGGGCCGCCGTCGGCCCGGCCCAGGCCCCGGAGCTGCTCGGCGACGGCCGTGTACCAGGTGCGGACGGGGGCGAGGTAGGCCGGGTCGTCGGTGCGCGGGGCGTCCGTGCGGGCCAGCACCCAGTCGGGCAGGCCTCCGTTGCGTACCTCGGCGTGCACCCAGGGGCCGATGCGGGGCACGAAGTCCAGGCCGTGGCGGGCGCAGAGTTCGGCGAAGCGGCGCAGGTCGCGGTCGCCGTCGAACCGGACGCGGCCCTCGCGCTCCTCGTGGTGGATCCAGATGACGTACGCGGCGACGACCGTCACCCCGCCCGCCTTCATCTTCAGCAGTTCCTCCTCCCACTCCCCCGCCGGGTAGCGGGAGTAGTGGAACTCGCCGGAGACGGGGAACCAGGGGCGGCCGCCCCGCGTGAGCAGCCGGCTGCCGACCTCGATGGGGTCGGGCACGCCGGGCGCGTCGGCGAAGGGCAGGTGGCCCCGCCTCGACGGGGCGCCGGTCCCTCGGAGGCGCACGCGGTGCGGCCGCGTCATCAGGGCTTCACCGGCCCCAGGTCGGGCGTGTCCGTGAACTCCGCGCGCGTACTGGTCGTGGCGTTGAGCTCCAGCAGGACCAGGTCGTTGGCGCCGGGGCGCAGGACGGGGCCGGGGACGTACAGGGTGCGCTGGGGGCCCCGGTTCCAGTAGCGGCCGAGGTGGAAGCCGTTGATCCAGGCCTGGCCCTTGGTCCAGCCGGGCAGCGACAGGAAGGTGTCGGCGGGGGTGCCGACGTCGAAGGTGCCGTGGTGGAAGGCGGGGACGGTGACCGGGGTCGCGTCGGCGGCCGCGAAGGGGACCGTGGACAGGTCGGCCAGCGGGAGGCGGTGGGTGTCCCAGCCGAGCAGGGCGGTGCCGTTGAAGGTGACCGGGCCGAGGAGTCCCTTGGCGGCGCCGATGCGGGGGCCGTAGTTGACGCCGCCCATGTTCTCGACCAGCACGTCGAGCGTGGCACCGGGGCGCGGCACGCGCAGCGGCAGCGTCTCGTCGTGGCGTTCGCGTTCCAGTACGCCGACGGGGGCGCCGTCCACGAAGACCTGGGCACGGTCGCCGACCCCGCCGCTGAAGTGCAGCAGGCCGTCGCCCGCCTCGGGAAGGGTGGTGCGGTACAGGGCGTAACCGGAGCGCTGGCCGAACTCCTCCATGGTGAGCGGGTGTTCGCTGCGTCCCACGGCGGCGCCCGCGAGCGTGGTCGCGTACGGCAGCAGGGGTGCCCGGCGGTCCAGCTCCACGGTGATGCCGGAGAGTCTGGGCGCGGGTGCCGGGACCGGCTCGTCCGGGACCGGGGCGTGGCGGGCGATCACCTCGCGGAAGGCGTGGTACTTGGGGCCCGGGTCGCCGGACTCGGTGAGGGCGGCGTCGTAGTCGTAGGAGGTGACGATCGGGGCGTAGCACTGGTCGTGGTTGGCGCCGTTGGTGAAGCCGAAGTTGGTGCCGCCGTGGAACATGTAGATGTTGACGGAGGCCCCGGCGGCCAGCAGTTTGTCGAGGTCGGCGGCGGCGCTCTCCGCGTCCCGCACGTGGTGCTCCTCGCCCCAGTGGTCGAACCAGCCGATCCAGAACTCCGAGCACATCAGCGGCCCTTCGGGCATGTGGGCCCGCAGCGCCGTCAGGTTCTCGTCGATCCTGCCGCCGAAGGTGGCGGTGGACAGGACGCCGGGCAGGCTCCCGGCGGCCAGGTGGTGGGCGGAGCCCGCCTGGTCACACGTGAACAGCAGTTCCTCGACCCCGCGCGACCGCAGCGCCTGGTGCACGTGCTTGAGGTAGGCGGTGTCGTCGCCGTACGCCCCGTACTCGTTCTCGACCTGGACGGCGATGACCGGGCCGCCGTTCGCGGCCATGTACGGCAGCAGCGGGGGCAGCAGGATGTCGAGGTAGCGGTCGAGGGCGTCGGTGAAGCGGGGGTCGCTGGAGCGCAGCCGGATGTCGGTGTCCGAGGTGAGCCACGAGGGCAGACCGCCGCCGTCCCACTCGGCGCAGATGTACGGGCCGGGGCGCAGCAGGACGTGCAGGCCCTCCTCGCGGGCGAGCCGCAGATAGCGGGGCAGGTCCAGCAGGCCGTCCAGGACGAGGTCGCTGTCGGGGTCGGGCTGGTGGAGGTTCCAGGGGACGTACGTCTCCACGGTGTTGAGGCCCATCAGCCGGGCCTTGCGCAGCCGGTCGGCCCACAGGTCGGGGTGGATGCGGAAGTAGTGCATCGCGCCGGAGATGATCCGGAACGGTTCACCGTCGAGGAGGAAACCGTCGGACGACGTGGTCAGAGCGGGCGAGCGCAAGGCTGTTTCCCTTCGGCTGGGACGTGCGGGGAGGGTGGTGGGAAGCGACTGGGGCTACGGCGAACCGGAGCCGGAGCGGGTGGCCCGGATGAGCCAGAGGGTGGCCGCCAGGCACACGGCCGAGACCGCGCCGAGCAGCAGGGGGACCGCGCGGACGCCGGACCACTCGATGGCCTTGCCGAGTGCCGGGCCCGCCGCCACTCCGCCGACCATGGAGGCGGCGATGACGAGTGCTCCGGCCCGGCGGGCGCGCGGTGCGGCCGCGTTCAGCCAGGGCAGGCCGGTGGGGAAGATCGGCGCGATGAACAGGCCGACGCCGGCGTAGGCGTAGGGGGCGAGTGAGGGCACCGAGGCCAGCAGCAGGCAGATCGTCATACCGGCGCAGGAGACGGTGATGATCGTCTGGGGGGAGTGGCGCAGGGCGATGGGGGCGACCAGGAAACGGCCGACCGTCATCATCAGCCAGTACACGGCGGTGGCGGTCGCGGCGGCCCCGGCGCCGTATCCGACCGTCTCCAGGTGGGTGGGTTCCCAGCCGCCGACGCCCGCCTCGATGCCGACGTGCAGGACGTAGAGGGTGACGAACACCGCGAGCACCGAGCCCAGGCTGCGGCCGAGCACCGAGCCGCCCGCCGTCGCGTCCGCCCCCGCGCCGGGAGCGCGGGCCGCGTCCGGTGCGATGGTCGTGGCGGGTGCGGCGGAGACCGGCGGGGGCACCTGGTCGCGTACGCCCCGCAGGCAGAGCAGGAGGGGCAGGTTGGCGGCGGCGAAGGCGAGGAAGAGCGCCGGGTAGTGCTCGGCGCCGACGGCGGCGATCAGGGCGGGGCCGAGGATCGCGCCGACGCCGAAGTGGGCGTTGAGGATGTTCAGCATCGCGGTCGAGCGGTGGCCGAAGCCGACGGCGAAGAGCTGGTTGAGGCCGTAGTCGATGCCGCCGAACCCGAGACCGGCGAGCAGGGCGGCCACCAGTCCGGCGGGCCAGTTCGGGGCGAGCGCGAAGCCCGCCGCGCCGAGGGCCATCAGCAGGTAGGAGGCACCCAGGATCCGCCGGTTGCCCATGCGGCCGAAGAGCCGGTCGAAGAGCAGCACGCCGACGACACCGCCGATGAAGTGGGCGCTCAGCCCCAGCCCGGCGGCCGACGGCGACAGGTCATGGGCGTCACGGAAGGCGGGGATGGCGGGGCCGTACAGCGCCTGCAGCGCGCCGATGAGGACGAAGCCGACACAGGAAGCGACCACGGCGGCAGGGCTGAACACCCTCGTCTCCAGGGCCGGTCGGATGTGCTTCACCTCTTGCGCGGTCGGTGTGTCGGGCACGCGGGACTCCGCCTCTCCGTGTGGGCCCTCGCAGTGTTACCGGTAACATCACCGACGTCAAGATTGCCCGCGAGCCTGGATGACCGAGCGGTGCGGGCGCGTCGGGCGGGGCCTGTGGGGCGCTGGTGGGGGGCGAGGCGGGCGGAGCCCAGGGGACGCCGGTGGGGGCGCGCGCGTTCCGCCGGGGCCCGAGGGAAAGCGGGTGGTCGCCGGAGTCGGCCACGTGCTTCCATGCCGCGGTGAAGAGCGAGAAGGCAGTCGGGGAGAAGGGACGGCAACCGACCGGATCGCCGTGATCAGCCGCCTCTTCGTCGCCCCGTCGGCCCGTGGCCGGGGAATCGGGGCGACGCTCCTCACCCGGGCGGCTTCCGAGGCACGGGAGCGCGGACTGCACCCGGTGCTCGACGTGGTGGCGTCCGACACCGCGGCGGCGGCCCTGTACGAACGGCTCGGCCGGCGCCTGCCGGCCACGGTCGAGCAACGGTGTGGCCCGGACCGGACGGTGGCCGTTCGCTGTTACGCGGCGGCACCCTGATCGCGCCCTCGTCCCGCCCGCTCCCGTCGACCCGGAGCGGAGGGGCGGGGCGGGCGCGCCCGGGGGCGGGTGCCGGGCGCGCCCTGCGGGAGGGAGCCGGTCAGCAGATGGTCTGGGCGCTGTTGACCAGGCGGTTGTTGCGGAAGGTGGTGTTCTCGCCGCAGGGGCTCTCCCTGATGGACGAGTTGGTGACCGTCAGGTTCTGCACGGTGATGTCACGGTTGTTGGCGAACTCCGACCGTGCAGCGAGCCGGATCTCGCCCCCGCCGGAGACCGTGCCGCTCTGGGCTGCCAAATTCACGTTGTAGCAGTTCTCGATCAGGATCGCGTTGTTGCCGGTGTTGGTGAGGTTGATCCGGTCGATGACCGCGCCACCGCTCTCGGAGACACAGAAGACACCGCGTCCGCCGCCGCGCGCGATCACCTCGCCGACCCGGATGTTGGTCGGATACGCGCTGCCCACCCGGCCGTTGCGGTTGGCCATACGGAACGCCGCGTACCCGGTGCCGGCGCCCGCGCCGTCCGCGTCGACCTTGGTGACCGTGGCGTTGATCGTCTGGTTGAGGAGCAGCCCCGACTCGCCCACGTTCCGGGCGGTCACCGTCCCGACGGTGAGCCCGTCGACGCCGTACGTCTCGACCGCGTGGCTGCTCGCGCCCGACACGTACACGTTGTCGATCCTGACGTTGCGCGTCCACTGGCTGGTGTCGCCACGGTTGTCGATCCGTACGCCGAGGCCGCGCGAGAGGCGCATGTCGAGCTGGCCGAGGACGACGTTCTGGACGTTGCGCAGGAAGATCCCGTACAGCGGCGTGCCGGTGAGGTTGAGGTGCTGGACCTCGATGTCACGGGTGCCCCGGGAGTGGACCGGCGCCTGGTCGCCCGAGCCCGTGCCGGTGACGTTGATCGTGCCGCACACGTCGAGCACGGTGTAGCTCGGCAGCGAGACCCGGGAGCCCGCCCCGATGGACCCGGAGCCGCGCACGACGACCCGTTCCTTCGAAGTGCGCCCGGAGGTGAGGCTGTTGACGGCGGCCTGCATCGCCGCGCGCATGTCGGTTCCGGTGTACGTGACCGTGCTGCCGCGCCGGGCGGTCCAGGTACTGCCGCTGAGCACGGCCTCGGCCTGGTACGAGCCCTCGCCGCACGCCGCCGCCACGCGCGCCTCGGCGACCGGGGCCGCGTCCAGTTCCGGAGCCGGACTCGTGGGCCCGGTCAGCGCGGCGGCACCGGTGAGCAGGGCGGTCGCACAGGCGGCGGTGAGGAGGGCGCGGGATCGGGTGTGGGTGCGGGATCGGGTGCGGGTGTGGCGGGGGGTCGGACGTACGGCGTCGCCGAGGGCGTCGGCGGGTGTGGGGGCTGTGGGCGTGGTCATGGTCGTGGGGGCTGCGGCTCTGCGTCCCATCTCGGCTTCTCCTGTGGGGGGTTCGGCCCGCCTGCCGCGCGGTCACCGTCCGTCGCGTCCTTCTCGTCGAACTCGTCGAACTCGTTTCGGCAGGCGATTCCCAGGGCGGGCCGCGAGTGTGGCAAGCGCTTTCCACGGGAGTCAAGGGGTCGAGCCGAAGCCGGAGCTCCCGTGTGACTCTAGGTAACTCGCGGCCTCACGTATGGTCATGAGCACGAGAAAGATACGAGATACGAGATATCAGGAGGGGCAGTTGGCGCTGGAGCCGGTCCGGTTCGCGGTGCTGGGGTCGGTCCGCGTGGAGCGGGCGGGGGTGGAACCGGCACCGGGTCCTCCTCAAGAGCGGGCGTTGCTGGGGCTGTTGCTCGTGCGGGCAGGACAGCCTGTGACGGTGAGTGAGATCGTCGAGGTGCTGTGGGGCGGGCGACCGCCGGCCAGCGCGGTGAACGTGGTCCGCCGTCATGTGGGGTCGCTGCGGCGGCTGCTGGAGCCGGGGCTGCCCAACCGTGCCGCCGGACAGTGGCTGATACGGGACGCCGGCGGATACCGGCTCCTGGTCGACGCCGACTCCCTCGATCTGCTGCGGTTCCGCGAGCTGCGGGACGAGGCGCGTCGGATCGCCGCCGACCCGCGCGGGTCGGCGGCACGGGTCGTGGAACTGCTCACCGAGGCCCTGGCACTCTGGCGGGGACCGGCCGGAGCCGGGCTGCCCGCCGAGGTGCGGGAGCGCGCCGGTTTCGCGGCGGTCGACCGTGAACGGGCGGCGGCCGTGCGGGAGGCGGCCGACGCGGCGCTGCGGGCCGGCACCCCGGCCGTCGTACTGCCCCTGCTCCAGGAGGCCGTGAGCGACGACCCGCTGGACGAACCCCTGCTGGCCCGGCTCGTCCGCACGCTGGCCGCCACCGGGTACGAGGAGCGGGCGCTGAGCACCTACCGGTCCGCCCGCGCGAGGCTCGCCGAGGAGTTGGGCATCGACCCGGGGCCCGAACTCCGCGACGCGCACCGGGCGGTCCTGCACGGCGCCGGGCTGGTCGAGGGCACGTCGTACGGGGGGCCTCGGCGGGAGGAGGCGTCGTACGGCGGCCGTCGGCGCGGCGGGGGCGGTGGCGGAGGCACGGACGGTCCGCACGCCGGCGCGTGGCCGGAGGGCGAGCCCGCCGAGGAGGTGCCACGCGAAGGCGGCGGTCCGGACGACTCCGGTGCGTACGACGGTGGTTCGCCGAAGCCCGCTCCCTCCGGTGCGGAGGACGCCGCCGCCCGCATCGACCCACGGCCGTCGGCTTCCGCCGCACCCATGACCAAGGCCCCCGCCCCGGCCCCAGCCGCGCCCCCGCCCTCGACCCCGACCCCGACCCCGGCCCCGGCCCCGGCCCCGGCCCCGGCCCCACAGACTGCCCCGACCACCGTCCCCGCCCAACTCCCGCACGACCTGCCGACGTTCACCGGCCGTCGCGCCGAGCTGGACCAGGTCCTGGCGCTCCTCACCGGGGACGGCGACAGCGGTGCCGACAGTGACAGCGGTGGCGACGGCGGCACCGGTGGCACCGGTGGCACCGGCGGTGATCACGCCCACCCCGCCGGCACCGTCGTGATCAGCGCCATCGGCGGGATGGCCGGCATCGGGAAGACCACGCTCGCCGTGCACTGGGCCCATCGGGTCGCGGACCGTTTCCCGGACGGCCAGCTCTACGTCAACCTCAGGGGGTTCGCTCCCTCGGGCGGGGTGATGAGCGCCGGAGAAGCCGTACGGATCTTCCTCGACGCGCTGGGCGTACCCCCGGAACGCGTGCCGCACGGTGTCGACGCCCAGTCGGCGCTGTACCGCGGCCTGTTGGCGGGCCGGCGGTTCCTGGTACTGCTGGACAACGCCCGGGACACCGAGCAGGTGCGGCCGTTGCTGCCCGGGACGCCCGGCTGCCTGACCATCGTGACCAGCCGCAACCAGCTCACGGGCCTGGTCTCCGCGCACGGCGCGCACACGCTGGCGTTGCGTCCGCTGGACGCCACGCAGGCCCGGTCGTTCCTCGAACGCAGACTGGGGGCCGGGCGGCTCGCGGGCCAGGAACGGGCGGCGGCGGAGATCGCGGCACTGTGCGGGGGACTGCCGCTGGCGCTGGCCTGTGTCGCGGCACGGGCCGCCACGCACCCGGACTTCCCGCTGTCGGCGATCGCGGCGGAGCTGCGCGCGGCGCACGGCAGTCTGGACGCGTTCAGCCGGACGGACGCGGCCGCGAACGTCGGGGCGGTGTTCTCGTGGTCGCTGGGGGCCGTGTCGGCCGAGGCGGCGCTCCTCTTCCCGCTGCTCGCGCTGCATCCCGGCCCGGACTTCTCGGCGGCGGCGACGGCGTCGCTCGCCCGGCTGTCCGTGCGCCGCGCACGGTCACTCCTGGCCGAGCTGGCCGACGTCCACCTCGTGGGCGAGCCCGCGCCCGGCCGTTACGCCCTGCACGACCTGCTGCGCGCCCACGCGACCGAACTCCTGGAGGAGCAGCACCCGACCGAACTCTCGGAGGTACCTCACCCGGCCGAACGCCCCAAGGAACAGCCCCCGACCGAACGCCCGGAGGATCAACACCCGACCGAACGCCCGGAGGATCAACACCCGACCGAACGCCCGGAGGATCAGCACCCGGCCGGACACCCGGAGGATCAGCACCCGGCCGAACGCCCCAAGGAGCAGCACCCGGCCGTACAGCCGGAGGGAAACGCGCAGGCAGGACACCCGGAGGTCGCGCGGGAGGCGGCCACCGAGCGGCTGTACGCGTACTACCTGCACACCGCGCACTCCGCCGAGCCACTGCTCGCCCCGCACGCGGATCCCATGCCGCCGGGGCCGCCGCCGCCCGGCGTCCACGCCGAACCGCTGGCCGACCATCCGCGGGCGCTGGCCTGGCTGACGGCCGAGTACCCGACGCTGCTGGCCGTCGTCGGGGCGGCGGCCAGGTCCGGCCGCGACCGGGTGGCGTGCCTGCTCGCCTGGTCGCTGGAGCCGTACTTCGACCGGCGAGGGCACTGGCACGACTGGACGACCGTCCAACGGATCGCGCTCGACGCGGCGCTGCGGACGGCGGACCCCGTGTGGGAGGCCAGGGGTCTGCGCGCGCTGGCCCGGGCGGAGAGCCGGCTCGGTCTGCACGGGTCGGCCCGGCTCCGTCTGGACCGCGCGCTGGCGCTCTTCACCGACGCTGGCGACACCGTCGGGCGGGCCGACACCCATCGCAGCCTCGGCTGGACCCACGACCAGGAGGGGGACCTGCCCGGCGCCCTCCGTCACAACCGGCTGGCCATGGAGCTCTTCCGGGACAGCGGCCGCCGCGCCGCGTACGCGAGTGTCCTCAACTCCGTCGGCTGGTACCACGCGCTGCTCGGCGAGCACCAGGAGGCGCTGAGCCACTGCCATCGAGCCCTGACCCTGCTCCAGGAACTCGGCGACCGCTACGGCGAGGCCGCGACCTGGCACACCATCGCGTACGTCCACCACCACCTGGGGCGCCACCCGAACGCCCTCCTCGGCTACGGCCACGCGCTCGCCCTCTACCGGGAGTTGGGCGTTCCCTACCTGGAGGCCTGCACGCTCGTCCACATCGGGGACACCCATGCCGCGATGAGCGACCACGCCGGCGCCGACGAGGCACGGCAGCAGGCCCTCACCCTCCTCATCACCCTCGGCCACCCGGACGCCGACCAGGTGCGGGCCCTGCTCACCACGAGCGAGCGCACCACGTGACCGACGCCGTACGGCACCGCCCCCTCGGCCCACAGGCGGAGTCGCTGAGGTTCGACGTGCTGGGGCCGCTCCGGGTGCGTCGGGGTGAGGAGGAACTCGACCTCGGGTTCCCCCAACAGCGCGCGTTGCTGGGCCTGTTGGTCGTACGCGTGGGCCAGGTGGTGCCTTTGCATGACGCCGTCGACGTACTGTGGCCGCGACGGGCGCCCGCGAGTGCGCGGAACGTGGTGCGCCGGTACGCCGGTTCGCTGCGGCGCCTGCTCGAACCCGGGCTACCGCCCCGGGCACCCGGACGACGGCTGCTGCGCCGCCCCGGGGGCTATCTGCTGGAGGCCGACGAGGACGACGTCGACCTGCTGCGCTTCCGCGCGCTCACCAAGCGGGGCAAACGAGCCGCGGCCACCGGGCGGTCGGAGGCGGCGGCGGGGTACTTCCTGGACGCGCTGCGCGAGTGGCGGGGGCCGGTGGCGAGGGGGATCCCCGCCGTCGTCCGGGAGCACGCCGTGTTCGGCGAAGTGGAACGCGAGTTGCTCCGCACGACCAGGATGGCCGCCGACGCGGCGCTCCTGTGCGGGAGGAGCGAGCAGGTGCTGCCCCGGCTGCGCCAGGCCCTCGAACTGGACCCGCTGGACGAGTCGTTGCACGCCGCGCTCGTCATGGCCCTGGCGGCGTCGGGTCTCCAGGCAGAGGCGCTGACCGCGTACGAGCGCGTACGACGCCTGCTGGCCGACGAGTTGGGCGTGACGCCGGGCACGCACCTGACCTCGGCCCACACGAGGGTGCTCCGCCAGGAGTGGACCACGCCCGACGTGACTCCACCTCACACCCCCGCACCGCCACCACCTACGACGCAGCCTCGACCGGCCACGCCGCCACGGTCGGCAGACGGATCGCCGCGAGCCGTTCCGGACGTACCACTCACGCGGCTGCCGCCCCCTCCCCCCGTCTTCGTCGGCAGACGGGCCGAACTCCGTCGTCTGGCGGAACTCACGGACGGCGAGAGGACCGACGAGGAGACCGAAAAGGAGACCAAGGAGGAGACCAAGGAGGAAATCACACGACCGGCCGGCCTTTCCGGAAGGGCGCCGACCACCGTGCTGATCAGCGGGATGCCCGGGATCGGCAAGACGGCACTCGCGGTGCGCTGGGCGCACACGGTGGCCGAGCGCTTCCCCGACGGCCGACTCCACCTCGGGCTGCGGGGGTTCCACCCGGTGGAGCCCCCGCTGGAGCCGGCCGCGGCGCTGCGCGCGCTCCTCACCGCGCTCGGGGTGCCGCCCGCGCGCCTGCCGAGCGGCACGGACTCGCTCGCCGGGCTGTACCGGAGCCTGCTGGCCGGCCGGCGCCTGCTGGTGGTGCTGGACGACGCGGCCGACACCGAGCAGGTACGGCCGCTACTGCCCGCGTCGCCCGGCTCGCTGACCCTGGTCACCAGCCGCAACGGCCTCTCCGGCCTCATCGCCTCGGGCGCCCACCCCCTCCGCCTGGACCTGCCGTCGACGGCGGACGCCCGAACCACACTGACGGCCCACCTCGGCCACGCCGGCCCACCGCCCGGGCCGGAACCGGAGACGAAGACGGAGGCGGAGAGGGGGACGGAGGCCGAGGCGGAGGCGGTCGACGAGATCGTGAGCCGGAGCGGCCGACTGCCACTCGCCCTGGCAATCATCGCGGCCCGCGCCACCCACCGGCCGTTCCCTTCCCCCGAACCCGAACCCGAACCCGAACCCGTCCTCCCCCTCGCGAACCTCGCGCCCCTCGGACCCCTCGCGAACCTCGTCGCCGAACTACAACAAACCCCGCGCGTACTCGACGCGTTCATCGCGCCCGGCGGCGCACCCGACCTCCGCGCCGTCCTCACCCGCTCCTACCGTCGCCTTCCGCCGGAGCAGGCCCGGCTGTTCCGTCTGCTGTCCCTGCACCCGGGCCCCGACCTGGACGCCGAGACGGCGGCGGCCCTGGCCGGACTCCCGATCCGGCGGGCCCGGCAGGTCCTTGACGGCCTGGCCGACGCGCACCTCGTCGTAGAACGCTCGCCCGGCCGCTACACCCAGCACGAGCTGCTGCGCATCCTCGCCGCCGATCTGACCGACGCGTACGACAGCCCTTTGGACGAGTAAGTCCGAACCCACGCCTGCGCGCCGTGCGGGTGCATCACCGCGATCGTTCCGTTTACAGAACGTTCCGTTTGTGGAACGCTAGTCGCGTCACGGGCAACGCATCACCGGCGCGGTAGGGGCGGAAAGCCATGGAACTGGCCCAGGAGGTGGGCGAGCGGCTGCGCCGTCTGCGCCAGGACAGCGGCCTGTCGCTGTCGGAACTGGCCCGCCGCTCCGGCGTCGGCAAGGGCACGCTCTCGGAACTGGAGACGGGCCGACGCAATCCGACCCTGGAGACGCTGTACGCGCTGACCACGGCCCTCGATGCGCCGCTGAGCACGGTCGTCGGCCCCGCCCCGGTGCAGGGCGCGGCGGTGCATGCGGTGCTGACGGACCGCGTGCAGGACACGGCTGCGGTGTCGGAGGTGTATCGCATCCGCATTCAGAGCGGCGCGGTGCAGCGCTCGGCCGCTCATGTGCCGGGCACGGAGGAGCACTTGCTGGTCCTCAGCGGCACGGCCCGGGTTGGCCCCGCCTCCGCCCCGCTCGAGGTCGGCCCGGGCGGCCACGCCCGGTGGGCGGCGGATGTACCGCATCTGTACGAGGCGGTGGGGAGGGATGTGGAGGGGGTGTTGGTGGTGCGCCACCCGGCGGAATGAGACGCCCGCACCGTACCGTCCTGCGCGGCATCGACCACCGCTGATCGGTTGCGGGATCCACCGCTGCCGCAGGAGGCCGACATTGTCCAGTCCCATGAGCCCGGGTCTGATGGTCGGTCCGACAAGGGCAGGAACAGTCAGACCTGCCGGCCGCCACTGGGTGGCGGCCGCATGCAAAGTCCAGCTACATCATCGCGAGACAGGATGATCCCGGTACATGCCTATACGAGTCGCACGCCCAGACGAACTACCTGCCCTCGTCCACCACTCCGACCAGCCCGAGCGCAATGCCGGGACGGCCGCCTACCTCACCGACCTGCTTGCCAAGAAGTGCACCCGGCCGGAGTGGTGCCTGGTCGCGGAGGACGAGGCCGGTCGGCTCACCGCGGCCACCGCGCTGTGGACCCTCCCCGGGAACGACGTCCCGATGGCCCTCGTGCTCCTTGAAACACCGTGGGACGAACCCGGCCTGGCCACCGGCCGGGCACTGCTGGCCGAGGCCGTCGCCCTGGCCGACTCGCTCGGCGCCACGGAGTTGGAGCACGTCATCGACTCGCCGACGCAGCCGCCGCAGTACCAGGCGGAGCCGGAACGGCGCGCCGAGCTTCTCCGTGTGGCGGGCTTCGAGCGGGCCCGTGACGGTCGCCGCTTCCGCCTCCGCTCCGGGGCAGAACTCACTTCGCATGATGACCGATTGACCTGGCGTTCCCTGCCCAGTCTGGGCCGTGAGCCGTTCATCGCTCTCCTCGCCGAGGCGCTGCCGACCAGCGCCGACGCCCAACTCGCTGCCGAGGTCGCCCGGCATGGCGCCCGGCGTGCGGCGGAGGGCCTCCTCGCGGACATGGAGGAGTTCTCGTACGAGCCCTCGTGGTGGGAACTCGGCTACGCTCCGGACGGCACGCCGGCTGCCGTCAGCCTCCCCGCCCGAAACGCCTCGACCGCGGTGATCGGCCTGGTGGCCGTGTCTCCCGCCTGCCGCGGCAACGGCTACGCGACGGCGGTGGTGGCCCGCGGCACGCGGCTGCTGGTCGAAGCGGGCGCCGAGGAGATCCGCGGCGACTGCGACGCGGCCAACACCGCCATGATCATGGCTTTCGAGCGGGCAGGCTACGAGAACTTCGCCGACCGCCAGGAGTTCACCCGCCGGTTGTGAGCGGGGGCCGCGACCGCGCCGTAACGAATGCTGAGCGGCCCCTTCCCACATCGAGACCCTTCCGACCGCCCTGCACGTGAAGATCGACGACGAGACGAGCTGACGGGACCACGACGGCTGGACAGGCCCTGACGTCCGAGACGCACCGGCTGCGCTACGCCGGCAAGCACCTCACCGAGATGCGTCGCTCAGCGCATCCTCGCGATGGCCGCCGCGATGTGGCACGACAACGCAACCAAAGCCCCGATCACCCGGTCACCGATCGCCTATGACCACTGACCGGAGATCGGACTTACGCGTCCGGAAACCGGTGCCGGCCACCGTCACTTCACGGTCACTCTTTTTTCACATCTCCCTTCCTAGGCTCCGGGTGAATCCACTGCACGGTGTGCCCGAACGGCCTGGGAGGTAGGCACAGATGACGAGGTCCGACATCGGCACCATCGCCCCGACGGGTCTCCGCACCATCACCCCGGCGGGTCTCCGCATCACCGTCCTCGGCGGGGACGCCGCCGTGCTGCCCGGGGAGGGACGGCCGGGAGTCGGGGCGTACCGGCTGACCGCGCGGGCCGGGGGCGCGTACCTGTTCGTGGGGCTGCGTGGGACCCGGGTGCCGTCGGCCGCACGGATCCCGGATCTCTCGCTCCACCCGGGCGACATCTGCTTCTACGACGCGAACCACCCGCCGCTACTGGACTTCCCCGAGCACTGCCGCCTCAAGGTCTTCCTGGTCGCGCGCGAGGAACTCGGGCTGGAGGACGGCGGCGACGACCTGCGGCGCGTCGTCGCGCACCCGGTGGCCCGGTCCTCCCGGCTGGGAACCCTGCTGTCGCCGTTCCTGTCCGAGCTGGCCGACACGGCGATCCCGGCGATCCCGGCGGTCTCGGCGGTCTCGGCGGTCTCGGCGGAGCCACCGGTCGGCGAGATGCTCGCCCGGAACGCCGTGAACCTGCTGGCCACGCTGGCCGCGGAGCAGTTGGGCCGAGCCCGCACCGGTGCGCAAGGCGCCGACCGGGGGGACACGCCGGTCGGCCGTTCGCCGCTGATGGCGCGGGTCCTGCGGTACATCGACGCGCATCTGGCCGACGCGGACCTGTCGCCCGAGGTGATCGCGGGGGCCCATCACATCTCGGTGCGCTATCTGCACCGGCTCTTCCAGGACGAGGGGACGTCCGTGGGCCGCTGGGTGCAGCGCCGCCGCCTGGAGGAGTGCCGGCGCGACCTCGTGCTCGGCGTCCGCAACCGCCGGACCATCGCCTCGGTCGCCGGCCGCTGGGGCTTCCTCAGCGCGACCCACTTCAGCCGGGTCTTCCGGGCGGCTTACGGCATGTCGCCGAGCGAGTGGCGGGACTCGGCGGGGCAGGCCCCGCCGAACGGCCGGGTCACACGGCTCCACAACCGTTAGCCCCGCCCGCGCCGACGGGACCGGCCCTCGCTCAGCGCGTCGGACGTCCCCCCTGGTCCGGCGGCGCGCCTCGTTCGTCCGCACAGCGCACGGGGCCCCGAGGCCGCCCATGTCGTGCGCTCCCGGACCGGCTTCGGTGCGCTGGTGGGCCATTCGGCGGCCGCTACCCGGCCTAGCGTGCTGGCCGTGGCGCCGCCCGTGCGACCCACGACCGCGCGCCGCCCGCGTGCGCCACCGAACCGAGCGCGGCCCGTTACGACACCTCGAAGCGAGCGCGCCCGCACGTCATCACGACCCATCGGGAGAACCACATGTCCGACACCCCCGAACCGACCCGCCCGGTCCTGGAACCGGCGGCCGCCGCCTTCGCCGAGGCCACCGCCAACCCGCCCTTCCTCTTCGAACTGCCGCCCGCCGAAGGCCGGAAGGCGGTCGACGAGGTGCAGTCGGGCGCGATCGCGAAGCCGGAGATCGACGAGGAGTGGATCACCGTCTCCGGCGGCCCCACGGGCAGTGTCCGGGCCCGGATCGTCCGGCCCGCCGGGGCCGAGGGCGTGCTGCCCGTGATCCTCTACATCCACGGCGCGGGCTGGGTGTTCGGCAACGCCCACACCCACGACCGGCTGGTGCGCGAGCTGGCCGTGGGCGCGGGGGCCGCGGTCGTCTTCCCCGAGTACGACCTCTCCCCCGAGGCCCGCTACCCGGTCGCCATCGAGCAGAACTACGCGGTCGCGAAGTGGGTCGTCGAGCAGGGCTCCTCCAAGGACCTGGACGGGGCCCGGCTGGCGGTGGCCGGTGACTCGGTCGGCGGCAACATGACCGCCGCGCTGACCCTGATGGCCAAGCAGCGCGGTGACGTCCCGCTGGTCCAGCAGGTGCTGTTCTACCCGGTGACGGACGCGGCCTTCGACACCGGCTCCTACCACCAGTTCGCCACGGGCTACTTCCTGCGCCGCGACGGCATGCAGTGGTTCTGGGACCAGTACACGACCGACGAGGCCGAGCGCGCCCAGATCACCGCGTCCCCGCTGCGGGCGAGCGTCGACCAGCTCACGGACCTGCCCCCGGCCCTCGTGATCACCGGTGAGGCCGACGTCCTGCGCGACGAGGGCGAGGCGTACGCGAACAAGCTGCGCGAGGCCGGTGTGGCGGTGACCGCCGTGCGCTTCCAGGGGATCATCCACGACTTCGTCATGCTGAACGCCCTGCGCGAGACCCACGCGGCCGAGGCCGCGATCACCCTGGCCACGACGACCCTGCGCACCGCCCTGCACGCCAAGTAGCCACGCGGACAGCACAGACCACGGACACCGCAGACCAACCGCCCCACAGCCCCACAGCCCCCGGTCGCCCGACACACAGCCGACGTCACGCGGTCGACCGGCGGGCCCACAGAACGGAAGGACCCGCACCATGTCTCCCACCCCCACCGTCCTCCTCGTGCACGGCGCCTTCGCCGACGCGTCCAGCTGGGCCGGCGTCGTCGAGGAGCTGCGCGGCCAGGACATCCCGGTCCGCGCGCTGGCGAACCCGCTGCGCGGTCTGGCCTCGGACGCCGCGTACGTCGCGTCGGCGGCGGCCCAGGTCGACGGCCCCGTGATCCTCGTCGGCCACTCCTACGGCGGTGCGATCATCACCGTGGCGGGCGCGGCCGAGAACGTCGTCGGCCTGGTCTACGTCGCCGCGTACGTCCCCGAACAGGGCGAGAGCCTGGGCGAGTTGCAGGACCGCTTCCCGCTGTCCCCGCTGGTCGCCAACCTCGACGAACGGACCTACCCCGTCGAGGGCGCGGACCCCGCCGTGGAGGTCACCATCAAGCCCGAGGCCTTCCCCGGCATCTTCGCCGCCGACGTCCCGGCCGAGGTCACCGAGATCCTCGCCGTCTCCCAACGCCCCCTCTCGACCTCGGTGTTCACGGAGAAGGCCGCCACCGCCGCCTGGCGGACCAAGCCGTCCTGGGCCGTCGTCGCCGACGCGGACGAGGCCATCAACCCCGACGTGCAGCGCTTCGGCGCCAAGCGCGCCGGCGCCACCGTCACCGAGCTGGAGGGCGCCTCGCACGCCGTGGCGGTCTCCCGCCCCAAGGAGGTCGCGGCGGTGATCCGCGAGGCGGTACGCGCCACCGCCTGACGGGCAGGAGAGCCAGGCCGGGAGGCGCAGGGCCCGCCCACGGACACCCGTGGGCGGGCCCCGACACACATCAACTCCCCTTGTGCGGAGCATGGTTGGGCTGATCTTCTAGGGTCCGCAGCGACACGGACGCCCGGTGCGGGCTTCCGTCGAGCGCGGGCAGGCACAGTCGAGCACAGGGGGACCCCATGCCGCGTACCGCGGTCGTCATCGGGGCGAGCATGGGCGGCATGCTCGCCGCCGCGGCTCTGGCCCGGTCCGTCGACGAGGTGATCGTGCTGGAGCGCGACGAGCTTCCGGACGAACCCCGACCGCGCCGAGGGCTTCCGCAGGGCCGCCACGCCCACATCCTCCTGCCCAGCGGCCGTGACGCCATCGACGAACTCGTGCCCGGCGGCAAGGTCCGCGAACGGCTGCTGGCAGCCGGCGCCCGGGAGCGCGGTCTCACCTCCGGCCTGGTCACCCTGGGCCCGCAGGGCTGGTACCGCCGCTCCCGCCACCACGACACCCACCCCCTGCTCATCGCCGGCCGCGACCTGATCGACCGGACCGTACGGGAGGCCGTTCTCGCGAGCACCACCCGCGTCACCGTGCGGCGCGCCTCGGCCACCGGGCTCCTCGGCACCGCCGAGCGCGTCACCGGCGTCCGGTTCACAGCCGGGGGAGAGCGGGGCGGGGGCACGGGGGCAGGCGCGCCCGAGGAGCATCTGCCCGCGGACCTGGTCGTCGACGCGAGCGGACGCGGCACCCGTGTCGAGCACTGGCTCGCGGACCTCGGCATCACGGGCATCCGCAAGGATGTGGTCGACTCCGGACTCGTCTACGCGACCCGCCTCTACCGCACCCCCGTCGGCGCGGCGGACTTCCCCCCGGCGCAGGTGACGGCGGACCCGACGGGCGGCCGGCCCGGCCGGTCGGGCCTCCTCCTCCCGATCGAGGGCGACCGCTGGCTGGTCAGTCTCGCCGGCACGCGGGGCGGCGAACCCACCGCCTCACCGGAGGACTTCGTCCCCTTCGCGCTCGGCCTGCGCCACCCCCTCGTGGGCCGGCTGATCGCCGGCGCCGAACCCCTGACCGACGTGACCCTCAGCCGCAGCACCCGCAACGAACGCCGCTACTTCGAGAAGTCCGAGCGGTGGCCCGAGGGGCTGGTGGCACTCGGGGACGCCGTCGCCACCTACAACCCGGTCTACGGGCAGGGCATGTCGGTGGCCGCGTCAGGCGCGCGCGAGCTGCGCCGGGAACTGGACCGGACCGGCATCGGCGCGCCCGGTCTGGCCCGGCGGGTGCAGCGGGCCGCCGCGAAGACGGTGAACGCGGCGTGGACCATGTCGGTCGGGCAGGACCAGTGGTTCCCGGGGGTGCGGGGCAAGTCCCCCACGCTCGCCGACCGTCTGCTGTCCGCCTACACCGGCCGCATGACGCGCGTGGCCACCGGCTCGTACCGGGTCTCGGCGGCGATGTGCAGAGTGACCACCCTCCAGGCGGACGCCCTCCACCTGCTCCACCCCACCCTCCTCCTGTCCACGGCCCTGGGCCCGCTCCTCCCCCCGCTGTCGGGCCCCCCGCTCACCCCAGAAGAACGGAACATCCTGAACAACCTCGACAAACGCGCCCCGTAAGGGGCGCGGGGCCGTATCGACATGCGGCCCCGCCGCGTGGGCGCGAGAAGCCCCACGACCCGCAGCCAAAGAGCCAAAGAACCAAAGAACCAATCCCTACCAGCCCTTCGCCCGCTCCGCGCGTACCGCCCCCTCGACAACCCCCGCCCGCACCGCCCGAGACATCCGGATCAACGCCGACTGCCCCGTGTCCAGCCCCTGCCCCCCGGCCGTCGCACCCGCACCCGCAGGCCCCGCATGCCCCCCAACGATCCCCACGAGCACATCCAGAGCGGCGAAATCCAAACCGCCCTGAAGGCCCCTCTGACGCGGCCCCCCGACCCGCTCCCGCGTACCCGACATCACGGCCACGGCCACCATCGCCGCGTCCCCGATGGCCTCGGCCTCACCCGCACTGGAGCCGAGGGACAGCGCCTGTCGGTACGCCCGCTCACGGACCGCCTCGTCGAAGTGGACGGACACCTCCCGCAGTCCGTCCCGTATGGCCGTCGTCCGGTGCGTCAGCCGCAGTTCGACGTCGCCGAGGGAACGCCAGGACAGCAGAACGTTCCGTCCGATGCGGCCGGCGCTCCCGGAGCCGACGAGCCGGAAGAGCGGCCCGAGCCGCAGGAAGGCGACCAGACTGTCGACGCGCGGTCCGAGCAGCGGCAGGACATAACCGGCGGAGGTGAGGACCGCGCCGACGGTGACCAGCATCGGCGCCAGCCGCGTGCTCAGCGGATCCCAGTGGTGCCCGGTCCAGCGGCCGACGACGGCCACCATCTTCAGCACGCCGTACGCGCTGGTGCACAGCCACCCGACGGCCAGCACGGCCAGAGCCCGCCGTGTCCAGCCGCTGAGCTGGAAGGTCCAGCGCCAGCACAGGAACGTGGTGGTGAGGGCGGCCGCCAGGTGGGCCACCAGATAGAGGACGATCATCTCGCGGATGAACGGCGTGTTCGCGTAGTACGTGTCGAAGTCGGCGAGGCGCTCGACGGGCGCGTCGCCGACGGCGAAGAGAGCCGTCTGCGCCACGATGACGACGTCGTAGGCGAGCAGCCACCGGCGGGAGACCCGTCGCAGCCGGGCGGGGTCGTCGGCACCGCGCCAGTGCACGATCAGTACGAGGGACGCGGCGGAGAAGGCGTTCACCGCGCCGTAGGCGAGGCAGGCGGCGGCGTTGGGGACCCCGACGAGGCGGTTGACGAGGCCGACGGTGGGCGGGGCGCCGAGGGCGAAGCAGAACCCGGCGAGGAAGATCACGGCGCAGAGCGCGCGTTTCATCGGATCACGCCGGTCGCGCCACAGGCTGGGCATCTGGGCGGCGAAGCCGGTCCACAGGATGGCGGCCGCCAGGAAATACACCAGTCCGTTCACGGTAGGCCCCCCGGCTCGGTCCGAGAGACCTCTCGCGTCAACACCCTTCACACAGTAGTCACGTAGTCAACCCCGGTACCGCCTACGATCAGCTCTCGTCGGCGGTCAGCCTCAGCGAGATGCTGTTGATGCAGTACCGCTGGTCGGTGGGGGTGGCGTACCCCTCGCCCTCGAAGACGTGCCCGAGGTGCGACCCGCACCGGGCGCACCGCACCTCCGTGCGGACCATCCCGTGCGACCTGTCCTGCAGCAGCTCCACCGCGTCGCTGTCCTTCGGGTCGTAGAAGGACGGCCAGCCGCAGTGCGACTCGAACTTCGTGTCGGAGGTGAAGAGTTCGGCACCGCAGGCGCGACAGGAGTAGACGCCCTTGGTCTTGGTGTCGGTGTACTCACCGACGAACGCGGGCTCCGTGCCGGCCTGCCGCAGCACGGCGTACTCGGCCGGCGTCAGCTCCGCACGCCACTGCTCGTCCGGCTTCTCGACGTCGTACGACATGAAGCTCAGCCCCTCAGCTCGAAAGACGGTCCAGGATCCGCGGGCCCAGGTCCGTCACATCACCCGCGCCCATGGTGAGAACGAGATCACCGGGCCTCGCCATTCCCGCGATCGCGGCGGGCACCTCGGCCTTGTCGTGCAGGGCGGTGACGTCCGCGCCCGCGGTCCGGGCCGCGTCGATGATCAGCTCGCTGGTGACCCCCGGGATCGGGTCCTCGCGGGCCGGGTAGATGTCGAGGACGACCGACGCGTCCGCGAGCGCCAGGGACTGCCCCATCTCGGTGCCCAGTTCCTGGGTGCGGGAGAACAGGTGCGGCTGGAAGACCACCAGGATCCGCGCGTCCCCGGCGGCGGCCCGCATGGCCTCCAGGTCGGCGGTCATCTCGGTCGGGTGGTGCGCGTAGGAGTCGATGACCTGCACCCCGGCGGCCTCGCCCTTGAGCTGCAGCCGCCGCTTCACGCCGGTGTAGGCCGCCAGCGCGGGCGCCAGTTCCGCCGCCGGGACGCCGAGGGCGACACCGGCCGCCAGCGCGGCGACGGCGTTGTGCGCGTAGTGCCGTCCGGGCACGGACACGGTGAACGTGATCTCCTGCCCGTCCAGAACCACCGTGACCTCGCTCTTCAGCCCCTGCGCGACGACCGACAGCACGCGTACGTCGGCGTCCTCGCGCTCGCCGTAGGTCACCGTGCGCACCCCGGACAGCCGGGAGGTCAGCTCCCGCGCGCCCTCGTGGTCGGCGGAGATCACCAGTGTGCCCCCGGGCACGATCTTCCCGGCGAACGTCTCGAAGGACTCGTAGATCTCGTCCATGGACGCGTAGTTGGCGTGATGGTCGAGCTCCACGTTGAGGACGATCGCCACCTCGGGCGCGTACTTGTGGAAGCTGCGGTCGCTCTCGTCGGCCTCGGCGACGAAGATCTCCCCGTCGCCGTGCGAGGCGTTCGAGCCGGGTACGTCGAGGTCGCCGCCGATGGCGTACGACGGCCGCAGCCCCAGCTCGCCCAGCGACACCGCGAGCATGGACGTCGTGGTGGTCTTGCCGTGGGTGCCGGCGACGGCGATCGGCCGCAGCCCGTCCATCAGCCGGGCGAGCGCGTCAGACCGGTGGACGACGGGGATCCCGAGCTCGGCGGCGCGGGCCAGCTCGGGGTTGTCGGCGCGGATGGCCGACGAGACGACCACGGCCGTCGCGTCGTCCGCGAGGTGCTCGGCGGCGTGCCCGATGTGCACGGTCGCCCCGAGCGCGCGCAGGGCCTGGGCCGTCTCCGAGTCCTTGGCGTCACTGCCGGCGACCTTGGCCCCCCGCTGCGCGAGGATCTTCGCGATCCCCGACATCCCGGCCCCACCGATCCCGATGAAGTGCGGCCGTTCCATGGCGGTAGGCAGTCCGGGAGCCATGCGTGTTCTCCAAGCGACGGTACGAATGCATCCACGCCCCACAGCAGGCGCGCCCCCCACCCTAGTAGCTACGAACCCCAGGTCCTTTGTGGCTACCCGCCGGCGGCCGCGGCCCCGATCGGCGGCGCAGCCGCCGTCCAGGGGCGCGGGGCTGTGTTGAATTTGCGGCTACCGCCGCGTGGGCGCGACCAGCCACGACGCCCCCGCACCCGACGAAGCACAGCAACCCCTACGGCGCCCCGTGCCCCCTCTACACCCGCGCGTGCGAGAACAGCTTCAGCACCGGCACTCCCACCTTGTGGCGAGCCCGCGAGGCCCAGTCCCGGTGGAAGAACTCCTCCACGTAATGCGGATCGGTCAGCACCAACACCTCATCGGCCGAAACCTCCTCCACCAGCGACTTCAGCGCGTCCAGCGGATGGTCCTCGATCAGCCGCCCCTCCGCCGTGCTCCCGGCCCCCCGCAGTGCCTGCAAGGACACCTCCAGGGCCCGTTCCCCGGCGTCCATCGCCTGCTCCCCCTCCGGCGTCTCCCCCTCCCGCGTCGCCTCGTCCAGCTCACCGAGGGCGAGGTCGTCGATGGCCCGCAGCAACCGGTCGGCCTGATTTCCGCGCGGCTGGAGCAGCACGTGGAAGGAGGCCCGCTCGTCGCCGTGCAGGGTCGTGACGAACTCGACGTCCGCGGACGTCAGAGCCTTCTCGATCATCAATACGCTCGTGAACGACACCACAGGCGCCCTTCTCCTCGGAGGGCCCCGCGGGCCCTCACTCCTCAGAGTTCTAGTGTGCCCGGCGAAAGCTAAACGGAACGGTAGATTCCACCCGCTTTCACGTACGACCGTCCCGCGTTCGCGTACGACGGTAACGACCGAACAGGAACCCGGACTCCTCCAGCAGCGACACCAGGGCGAAGCGCTTGGGCACCGCCACCGAGGGTCCCCCGGCGATCCGTTGCGCGTCCCCGGCCGTGAGCATCGGCGACACCGTCAGACAGAGCTCGTCGAGGACGTCGGCGGCGACGAGCTGACCCAGGACGCGCGGTCCGCCCTCGGTGAGCAGCCGGGTCAGCCCCAGGTCGGCGAGGGCCCGTACGGCGCGGGCCGGTTCGACGCCCATCCCGTCCCCGGCGACCACCACCCGGACCCCCGCCTTCTCGGCGGTGGCGACCCGGTCCGGCGCCGCGGCGGCGCCGGTGAGCAGCAGCGTGGGCGTCAGCGGCGAGGTGAACAGCGGCAGCGAGAAGTCCAGGTCCAGGCTCGCGCTCACCACGGCGACGGCGGGCGCGGGCGTCTGTCCGGCCGCCCGGCGCGCCTCGGCGAACGCCTCCCGCGCGCGTGCCGGGCGGTACCCCTCCTGCCGTACCGTTTCCGCGCCGACGATCACCACGTCCGCGAGCCCCCTCAGCGTGCCGAAGATCCGCATGTCGGCCTCGCTGGAGATCGGCTGCGAGCGCCCGTCGTGCTGGGCGGCGCCGTCGAGGGTGGACACCATGTTGGCGCGCAGCCAGGGCTCCCGCCCGCCGGGCGCGGGCTCGGGGTAGGCGTACGCGGCCGCCAGTTCGTCGAGGCTCCACTCCCGCTCGACGAGGTCCGACGCCCCGGCCGCCGAGGGCCGGCCGTCCCGCGCGCCCGCCGGGCCCTCACCCCCGCCCGCCGTCGGCGCCTCGGCCGCAATCGCCCCACCGGTCGCTTCCGGTGTCCGGGCCGCTGTCTCTTCGGTCACAGGGAACAGGCGTCGCATGTCGTGCAGTGTGGCACGACCCTTAGACTCGGTAACCGTGTCGTCGTCCTCAGCCACTGTGTCCGGATTCGGTTCGATACCCGAAGCGGCTCCCGCGTCCCTGTGCACCCGCGAGCCCCATGTCCCGGCGGACCGGCTCGTCGCCGAGATGGTGCCGCCGCCCCGCTTCGACTCGGTGCGCTTCGACACCTACATCCCGGACCCGAACCAGCCCAGCCAGACCGAGGCCGTCCGTGTCCTGAGCGGTTTCGCGGCGGGCCTCGGCGGCGCGCACGCGACCGGCGCCGGCCGGCGGGGCTTCTTCGGCTTCGGCCGGGCGAAGGGCCCCAAGGTCCCGGCGGGCCCGCGCGGCGTCTATCTGGACGGCGGGTACGGCGTCGGCAAGACGCACCTGCTCGCCTCCCTCTGGCACGCCACCCCGGCCGAGCCCGCCCTCAAGGCCTTCGGCACGTTCGTGGAGCTGACGAACCTGGTCGGCGCCCTCGGTTTCCAGAAGACGGTCCAGACCCTCTCCGGGCACCGCCTGCTGTGCATCGACGAGTTCGAGCTGGACGACCCGGGCGACACGGTCCTGGTGTCGACCCTGCTCGGCAAGCTGGTCGACGCGGGCGTGGCCCTGGCCGCCACCTCGAACACGCTGCCGGGCAAGCTCGGTGAGGGCCGGTTCGCGTCGGCCGACTTCCTGCGCGAGATCCAGGGCCTGTCCGCCCACTTCCGCGCCCTGCGCATCGACGGCGAGGACTACCGCCACCGCGGTCTGCCCGAGGCCCCGGCACCGTACTCCGACGAGGAGGTCACCAAGGCGGCGTACGCCACCGAGGGCGCCTCGCTCGACGACTTCCCGCACCTGCTGGACCATCTCGCGCGCGTCCACCCCAGCCGGTACGGCGCCCTGACGGACGGTCTGAAGGCGGTCTGTCTGACGGACGTCGCGCCGGTGCCGGACCAGTCCACGGCGCTGCGGCTGGTGGTGCTCGCCGACCGGCTGTACGACCGCGAGGTGCCCGTGCTCGCGTCCGGGCTGCCCTTCGACCAGCTGTTCAGCGAGGAGATGCTGAACGGCGGCTACCGCAAGAAGTACTTCCGCGCCATCTCCCGCCTCACCGCCCTCGCGCGCGACGCCAAGCGACTCGCGGAGCACTGAGCGCACCGCCACCGGCCGTAGCCCGACCCAGCGGAACTCCCCCAGGTCAAGGGCCGGTTCCAGCCAATCCTGCCTCGCTTTTCAGGCTCTCTTCAGCTCGCAACGTTAAGTTAACCCAGCAAACAACTTTGCAGGGTTAACGTGTTTCTTGACCAGTGGTTGACCATCGGTTGACCAAGTCGAGCAAGTGTCGATGCGTGGGAGACACCCGGAACTGCCGGTGAGGAGGCTCATATTGCGAGGTACGACGACCCGGACCGTCCTTTCGGCCCTAGCCGCCGTCCTGCTCACCCTGGCGTTCTTCGCTCCCACCACATCCTTCGCAGCCGCGCACACGCTTGGTCATGTCAAGGCCAAGGCCGAGCCCGGAAACACCCTCACCGCGAAGCCGTTGCGTGACAAGGCGGTCACCCACCGCACGTGCGCACCCTCACCGGACCCGACCGGTCCACATCGCACACGCGACCGGCATCGCCTCACCACCCCCACCGTTCCCGAAGCGCCCGCGCGTCCGCCGCTGGGGGAGAACCCGGCGGCCGCGAGCGCACCCGAACGGCCCTCGGCCCCGTACCACCGGGCGTCGAGACCCCTCACGGCCCACACCCCGGCCGCTCTCCAGGTCTTCCGCTGCTGAGCCGCGGAGCACCTGTTCCCCCCACTCTGTCGTGCAAGCCCGACGCGCCGCGAGGCGCGCCAGGAGGAGTCACCACATCATGCAGCCCCTCATCGACAACGCCCGTACGTTCGGACAGCGCCCTGAGGAGTTCGCCAGGCTGGCCGAAGGCCAGTCCCCCGAGGTCCTGTTCATCACCTGCTCCGACTCGCGGGTCGTCCCGGCCCTGATCACGGGCGCCCGCCCCGGCGAGCTCTTCGAACTGCGGACCGCCGGCAACATCGTCCCCCCGTACACCGCCGACCGCCCCACCGGTGAGACGGCCACCATCGAGTACGCCGTGGAGGTCCTCGGCGTCACCGACATCGTGGTCTGCGGACACTCGCACTGCGGCGCCGTGGGCGCCCTGGTGCGCGGCGACGACCTGGACGCCGTACCGGCCGTACGCGACTGGCTGACCAGCGCCACCCCCCGCCCGGCCGGGGCGGTCGAGGACCCGACGGTCGCCGACGGCGTGCAGAACCACGTCCTCAGCCAGCTGCTGCGCCTGCGCTCCTACCCGTGCGTGGAGAAGCGCCTCGCGGACGGACGGCTGCGGTTGCGCGGCTGGTACTACGAGGTTCACACCGGTGCCGTGCGCGAACACCGCGCGGACTCCGACAAGTTCGAGACCCTGTGACCGGCGGCCAGGTGTCCGAGATGAACTCCCAGACCTCGCCCCCGTCCCCGTCCTCGTCCCCGTCCTCCAGGTTTCCCCATCTGCGGCAGGACTTCGGCGCCTCGCTCGTCGTGTTCCTGGTCGCCCTCCCGCTGTGCGTCGGCGTCGCCGTCGCCTCCGGGGTACCGGCCGAACTCGGCCTGGTCACCGGCATCGTGGGCGGCATCGTCGTCGGCATGATGCCCGGCAGCAGCCTCCAGGTCTCCGGCCCCGCCGCCGGTCTGACCGTGCTGGTCTTCGAGGCGGTCCGCCAGTTCGGGCTGCCCGCCCTCGGGGTCGTCGTGCTCGCCGCCGGTCTGCTCCAACTCGCCATGGGCGCGCTGAAGCTGGGCCGTTGGTTCCGTGCGATATCCGTCTCCGTCGTCGAGGGCATGCTCGCCGGCATCGGCCTGGTGATCATCGCCGGCCAGCTCTACGCGGCGGCCGGCCTGAAGGCCCCCGCCTCCGGCATCGACAAGATCGCGGGCCTGCCCGGCGCCTTCGTCGACGCCGTCGGCAGCACCACCGCGCTCGCCTCGCTGGCGGTCGGCGCGGGCACCATCGCCGTGATGGTGCTGTGGAAGCGCCTGCCGAAGAAGGTCCAGCTCGTGCCCGGCGCGCTCGCCGCGGTCCTGTTGGCCACCGGCGCCAGTCTGGCCTTCAGCCTCCCCGTGGCGAACGTCGAGGTGAAGGGCCTGCTGGACGTGATCCAGCCGCCCGGCCTGGACGCCTTCGGCCAGCTCGCCGACGTGGCCCTGCTCGGCACGATCCTCGCCTTCACCCTCATCGCCTCCGCCGAGAGCCTGTTCAGCGCGGCCGCCGTGGACCGGATGCACGACGGTCCGCGCACCGAGTACGACAAGGAGCTGATCGCCCAGGGCGCCGGCAACACCGTGTGCGGGCTGCTGGGCGCGCTGCCGATGACGGCGGTGATCGTGCGCAGCTCCGCCAACGTCCAGGCAGGCGCCAAGACGAAGGCGTCCCGCGTCCTGCACGGCGTCTGGCTGCTGCTCTTCGTGGTCGCACTGCCGGGGGCGCTCGCGCTGATCCCGCTCCCCGCCCTGGCCGGCATCCTCGTCCACGCGGGCTGGAAGCTGATTCCCTTCCGGGGGGTCGTCTCCCTGTGGCGCGGCCACCGGGGCGAGGCGCTGATCCTGGTCGCCACGGCCGTGGCGATCGTCGCGGTCAACATGTTCGAGGGTGTGCTGATCGGTCTGGCCCTCTCCGTGGCCAAGACCGCCTGGGAGGCCTCGCACATCAAGCTGGAGGTCATAGACAAGGGCGCCGGCCCGGTCCAGGCCTACCTCTCCGGCAACGCGACCTTCCTCCGTCTGCCGAAGATCCTGGACGACCTGGAGTCCCTCCCGCAGGACCGCCCGGTGGAACTCCACCTCACCGGTCTCCACCACCTGGACCACGCCTGCCGCACCGCCCTGGAGAACTGGGCGGCCCGCCACAGCGCGACAGGCACGGAACCGGTACGCATGACAGTCCCACAACCGGAAAAGGCCACGTCAGGCACCCCCTGACCCAGCCGCAGCCCGGTGCCCCGGCCTCCAGGCCGAGGCACCGGGCCATCCCCCACACGCCAGCCTTCTCCACGGACTCCGGCCCGCCCGCCCTCTCTGCGGGCAATCGTGCCGCTGGGGCGGCACGGGTGGGCGCAGGCGGCACCCTGTAAGCGCGGCAAGCACCTCCCACCCCCGCTCCCGCTCCCGTTCCCGACCGACAGTCGCCCCACCCCCCACCCCCGACATATCGTGGTATTCCCACAGACACCGGACGACTCAAGGGGGTCGTCATGGTCGAGACGCTGCTCATCACCGCCGCAGCGATCGGCTCCGCCGCGGTCGTCTACGTCGCCGCCGCGGCCCGAGTCGTCAAGCAGTACGAACGAGGCGTGGTCTTCCGCCTGGGCCGACTGCGCGGCGCCCCCAGAACCCCCGGCTTCACCATGGTCGTCCCCGGCCTCGACCACATCCGCAAGGTCAACATGCAGATCGTGACGATGCCGGTCCCGGCCCAGGAGGGCATCACCCGCGACAACGTCACCGTCCGTGTCGACGCGGTCGTCTACTTCAAGGTCGTCGACCCGGCGAACGCGGTCGTACAGGTCGAGGACTACCGCTTCGCCGTCTCCCAGATGGCCCAGACCTCCCTGCGCTCCATCATCGGCAAGAGCGACCTCGACGACCTCCTCTCCAACCGCGAGAAGCTCAACCAGGGCCTGGAGCTGATGATCGACAGCCCCGCCGTGGAGTGGGGCGTCACCATCGACCGCGTCGAGATCAAGGACGTCTCCCTCCCCGACACCATGAAGCGCTCCATGGCCCGCCAGGCCGAGGCCGACCGGGAACGCCGCGCCCGCATCATCAACGCGGACGCGGAACTGCAGGCGTCGAGAAAGCTGGCCGAGGCGGCGAAGGAGATGGCCGACACCCCCTCCGCCCTCCAACTCCGCCTGCTGCAGACGGTGGTGGCGGTGGCCGCCGAGAAGAACTCCACCCTGGTCCTGCCCTTCCCCGTGGAACTCCTCCGCTTCCTGGAACGCTCCCAGGCGGGCCCCTCACCGGACCCCCCGCCCGCACGCCCTCAGACCCCTCCCCCGCCTCCCCCCGCCCCACCTTTCCCGCCCCCTCCGACCGAGTGACACGGAGGACGACTCCACGCTCGACCTCTACGCGCGTGGTTCACGCGGCGCTGACCACGTGATACACACAGGCGGGTCACATCCTGTCCGCCAGCAGGAAGGTTGTCCCCCGTGTCAGTGACCCGCCGTCAGGCCCTCGCCCGCTCGGGCGCCGGTATCGCAGGCATCGCGTTCACCGGAGCCCTCTCCGAGCTCTTCGTGGGCACGGCCACCGCGCAGAGCACCCTCGGCCACTCCGGCTACGGCCCCCTGATCCCCGACCCGAACGGCCTGCTCGACCTGCCGAAAGGTTTCCGCTATCGGGTCCTCTCCCGTGAGGGCGACCCCCTCCGCTCGGGCGAGGGCCCGGTGCCCAGCAACCACGACGGCATGTCCGCCTTCCCCGGCAGACACGGCCGTGTTCACCTCGTCCGCAACCACGAGAACCGCCACAACGGCCGTATCCCGGTCCCCACGATCAAGGGCCTCACCTACGACCCGGCGGCCAAGGGCGGCTGTACGTCCCTCACGCTCGACGCCCGGGGCAAGGTTCGCTCGGAACAGGTCGCCATCGCCGGCACCGCGGTCAACTGCGCGGGCGGGCCGACCCCTTGGGGCACCTGGCTGACCTGCGAGGAGAACGAGGACAAGGCCGGCACCAACGGCTACACCAAGGACCACGGCTTCATCTTCGAGGTCGACGCCGCCGACCCGCGGCGCTCGGGAGCCGTGCCCCTCACCGCGATGGGCCGCTTCCAGCACGAGGCGATCGCGGTGGACCCGAAGCGGGGAGTCGTCTACGAGACGGAGGACGCCTTCGAGCGCCCCTTCGGCCTCTTCTACCGCTTCCTCCCCGACAAGCCCAAGGGCGGCCTCGGTTCACTGCGCGCGGGCGGCCGACTGCAGGCGATGCGCGTCCCGGGCGTACCCGACCTCTCCCCCATCCAGGAGCCCGGCGCCTGCTTCGACGGCATCGAATGGGTCGACGTCCCCGACCCCCTGGCCGCCCAAACCGCCATCCGCCACCAGGACTTCGGCCCCAAGGGCATCACCCACGCGCAGAAGCTGGAAGGCTGCTACTGGGGCGGGCGCTGCGTCTACTTCGTCTCCTCCTTCGCCCGCAGCTCGGACGGCTCGGCCGCCGACCACTACGGCCAGATCTGGCGCTACGACCCCGACCACCGCACCCTCACCCTGGTCATCGCCTTCGGCCCCGACACCGACCTCCAGCTCCCCGGCGAATCCCCCGACAACATCTGCCTCGCCCCCTCCGGCGGCCTCATGGTCTGCGAGGACGGCAACGGCGCCCAGCACGTCTACGGCGTCACGCGCCGCGGCGAGGTCTACGCCATGGCCCGCAACGCTCAGAACATCGCCACCCCCGAAGAACCGGAATGGGGCGAGTTCGCGGGCGTCACCTTCTCCCCCGACGGCGACACGATGTACGTCAACTGCTACACCCCGGGCACGACCTTCGCGGTCACGGGGCCGTGGCGTCGCTGACGACACCAGCGGCCGTGTCCCTGTCGGACCCCGGCGGCGCCGAGGACCCCTTCGTGATCGGGGGTGTCGTCGGCGCCCACATCCGGCCCGGCCCCGACAGTGGCGCACGGCGAACATGTACGGCACCGGGCCGTACACGCCTGTTCGATGGACAGTACGCGTAACCGTTCGTGACTCTGGGTGAGTTGATCGTGGGGAGATCCGACTCATCTGGAGGTGGCCGAACATGGGTGTCGACTGGGAGCCGGACCCGTCCGACAGTCTGAAGACGTTCGGGGCGTTCGTGCAGGCGCTGCGCGAGCATCACGGCTTCACGCGGGAGCAGTTCGCTCCGCTGGTGAGCTTCAGCGTGCACACCGTCGCCTCCATCGAACTGGGCAGGCGGATGGCGGATGAGGTGTTCGTGGAGCGGGCGGATCGTGTGCTGGGCAACACGGGCGCGCTGCTGAGGGCTGCGAAGCATGTCTCGCGACAACCGGGGCTGGCGTCGTGGTTCCGCCGCTGGGCCCAGCTGGAGCGGCACGCGGTGAGCCTGTGCACGTACGAGTGCCGTCTCGTCCCGGGCTTGTTGCAGCCGGAGTCGTACGTGCGGGCGCTGTGCGACGAGGATGTACCGCCGTTGCCCGACGACGAGGTGGAGGCCCGCGTCACAGCGCGTATGGCGCGGCAGACACTGTTCCGCGACGAGCCCAGGACCACGTTCGACTTCGTCGTCGAGGAGGCCGTGCTCATGCGTCGCCTCGGCGGCACGGACGTCTGTGCCGAACTGCTCGACCACCTGCTGGCGGCAAGCGCGTTGCGCAACGTCACCCTTCAGATCATGCCTGCGCGCACCGAGCACCACGCCTGTCTGGCCGGCCCCATCCGCCTTCTCGAAACCCCTGACGCACAGCGGTACGCGTACTCCGAGGGTCAGGAGAGCGGGCGCCTGATCACCGACAGGAAGGAGGTGGCCAAGCTCTCCCTGCGCTATGCCAGACTGCGTTCGCAGGCCCTCTCCCCGCAGGACTCCGTGGGCCTGTTGAAGAGAATGCGAGGAGAGCTATGAGCACCGCTGAACCGCGCTGGACCAAGAGCAGCTACAGCAGCGCCCAGGGCGACGACTGCGTGGAAGTCGCCCCCCTCCCCTCCGCCGTCCGCGTCCGGGACTCCACGCGGCCCGCGGGCCCCGCGCTGACCCTCTCCGCCGCCGCCTGGGCCCCCTTCATCGCCCAGGCGGGTGACTTCGGTGCGGACTCCCCCGCGTTGAGCAGTTAAACCGACTGTCCGCTGACCCCATCGCCGTACTTTCGTGCGGTGATCAGTCCCGTACGTAGCATCACCGCGCTCTGCGCACTCGGCGTGCTCGGTGCCGCCCTCGCCGCCTGCGGCACCCCGCACGCCTCGACGCGCATCGTCAACGCCACCGCCAGCCCCTCGGCGGCGACGGCGTCCCGGCCGCCGACGCTCGCGCCGGGTCCGGCAGGGCTGACCCCGGTGTTCGAGCACGGTCTGCGCAGCCGTACCGACAAGACCGTCGCGCTCACCTTCGACGCGGACATGACCGCGGACCAGGGCGAGCGGGCCGCCGCGGGCGAACGGTTCGACAACCCGGAGCTGATCGCCGCGCTGCGCCAGCTGAAGGTCCCGGCCACGCTGTTCATGACGGGGCGGTGGGTCGAGGAGTACCCGATCCAGGCGCGGTCCATCGGACGGGACCCCCTGTTCGAGGTCGCGAACCACTCGTACAGCCATCACGCCTTCACGGAGAACTGCTACGGCCTGCCGACCATGGCACCCGCGCGCATGCGGGCGGACCTGGAGCGGGCGTACCGGGTGTTCCGCGAGGCCGGGGTCCGGGATCCGATGCCGTACTTCCGGTTCCCCGGCGGCTGCTACGACAGCCGCGCGCTGCGCAGGCTCAGCGCGTCCGGGGTGACGGCGGTGCAGTGGGACGTGGCGAGCGGCGACGCGTTCGCGACGGACGCGGACGAGGTGGTGCGGGAGGTGCTGGACGGGGTGCGGCCGGGGTCCGTCGTGGTCATGCACTGCACGCGCAGCGCCGCACCGGTCACGGAGCGGGCCGTGCGGAAGATCGTGCCGGCGCTGCGGGAGCGCGGTTTCCGGTTCGTGAAGGTGTCGGAGCTGGTCGGGACGACGGCGGCGAAGGCGGTGGCGGCGCCCTGAGCGGGCCCGCGCAGGTCTGTTCGGGTCCTGGCGTGGCCGCTCTGCGCTGGGCGCATGAGCGACCACGACCACAGCGGCGCCCTCGCCGAGTGCGTCCTGTGCCGAAAGCCCACCGAGTACCCGGAGTCCTACAAGGGGATCACCTTGTGCCCGGTGTGATGGGGGTCCCCCCCGGTTCGAGCGAAGTCGAGAACTGGGGGAGGCGGGAGGCCGAGCGGACCGCCTGTTCAGGCTGAGCGGCGTCATGGTGAGCGGCGTCTCGTCAGGGCGCACGCCACGGCGGTCGCGGCCGCCGTGAGGAGCCCGGCCGCGAGCAGGGGCAGGACGGGGACCGGGATCGTCGCGTGCCGCGAGCCGTCGACCAGGGCCGTGACCGCCGCCCTGGCCGGGGAGCCGGCCATCACCAGCGCGAGCAGGGCGCCGAGCAGGAGCGCGGGGACGGCCCGGCCCGGCGAACGCAGCAGCGGCCAGTTGGTGAGCGCGCCGACGGCCGTGCCGAGGAGAGCACAGACGAGGGCGGCCAGCAGGCCCGCGCTGCCCGCCGGGAGCGCCTCGACACGCGTCTGATGGTCCGTGCTCGTGGGGGCGCTGATGAACGTGACGAGGGCCGTGGCCGCCGCTCCGAGGAGCGCGGACGCCCCGAAGGCGACCAGGACGCAGGCCAGGTGCGCACGGCCCGGGCCTGCCGCCGCGCCGGTACAGCTGCGGGCCGCGGGCGGCTCGTTGGTGACGCAGATCCGCATCAGCCAGGCGGAGACCGGCAGCAGCGCGGCGGCCGTGTAGCCGAGCGAGTCGAGCACGGGCTGCCCGCGCTGCACGCCGATGGCGAGGAACGCCGCGTACAGGATGACGGGCGGCAGCCAGCGCTGGGAGCGGACGAGGAGGGCCGCCTGGTAGCGGAGGAGGGCGGTCATCAGGAGCTTTCCAGTTCGGGTTCCGGCGTCGCTTCCGGTCGCGGTTCGGGCAGGGGTGCGGGTTTCGGCGTCACGCTCACCACGTGCCACGGCGGTCGGGCGTCCAGCAACGCCCGCAGCAGCTCGTCGGATCCGGCCTGCGGGACCGTGAACCGGTGCGTACCGTGGACCAGTTCCTCGACGGCTGACGCCAGCTTCCCCACGGCCTCCGGGACTTGTGCGTCCGCCGGGCCTCGTCCCTCGACGACCACGGAGACCGAGGGGGCGCCCTGCGGCACCCGGGGTTCGAGCGCTCCGCCCACCACCGCGTACAGCGCGTCCGGCGCCCCGGCCAACCGCCGGGGGTCATGGTCCACGAACACCACGGCGCTTCCCGAGGCGGTCCGCTCCACCACCACTTGCTCCAACTCCTCGCGCGCGTCGGAGTCCAGGCCGGTCCACGCCTCGTCGAGGACGAGCAACTCCGGTTCGGCGAGCAGCGCCTGGGCCACGGCGACCTTCTGACTGCTGCCCTTGGAGAGCTCCGCCATCGGCGTACGGGCGTACTCGGCGGCCCCGAAGCGCTCCAGCCAGGCATGGGCGGCGCGGGCGGCGGAGGAGCGGTCCAGGCCGTGCACGGCACCGAGGTGGGTGAGGTACTCGACGGCGGTGAACGGCAGGGCGGCGGGGAAGCGCTCGGGGACGTACGCCGTGCGCGGGCGCCCCGTCACCCGGCCCTCGGTGGGGGCGTCGAGCCCGGCGAGGACCCGGAGCAGTGTCGACTTCCCGGTGCCGTTCGCGCCCTCCACCCGGATCAGCGCGCCGGCGGCGATCTCCAGGTGGAGGCCGCGCAGCACCCAGTCGCCGCGGAAGCCGTACCGCCGGCCGACTCCCTCCAGCCTCAGCAGTAACTCACGTTCCATGCCCCCATCCTCGTACATGTCCTCGTACAGGCGAGCGAGCAGGGGCGCGGGAAGGGGACGTCCGCCTGGCAGACTGGGCGGGTGACCACCAGTGACGCCCCCCAGAACAGCCCCACGCCGGACAGCCCCTTCCGGGACGAGCGGACCTCCCGCGACGAGGCGCCGCAGTTCGTGCTGCCGCTGGTCGCGCACATCGAGAAGGCCTCGCCCCCGGCGCGTACGGACGCGTTGGAGACGGCGGCGCGGGCGGTGCTGGTGATGCTGAGCGACGCGCGGTCGCTGGGCGACGGGGAGTGGGCCGAGGCGATGCGGAGCTGGCAGGACGCCCGGATCCGCAAGGTGGTCCGGCGGGCGCGCGGCGCGGAGTGGCGGCGGGCCGAGGCGCTGCCGGGGATCACGGTGACGGGCAAGTCGGCAGAGGTGCGCGTCTTCCCGCCGGTCCCGCTCGACGGCTGGCCCAAGGACCTGGCCCGCCTCCAGGTCTCCGGCACGGACCTCGACGACCCGGAACCGCCGGCCGACCCCGAGCCCGCGGCCCCGGTGCTGTGGCTCAACCCCGAGGTGGCGATGTCGGCGGGCAAGGCGATGGCCCAGGCGGGCCACGGCGCGCAGCTCGCGTGGTGGGACCTGGACGAGGCGGCCCGCACCGCCTGGCGTGACGCGGGCTTCCCCCTCGCCGTCCGCACCGCCGCGCCCGCCCACTGGGACACCCTCACCATCGCCGGCCTCCCGGTCGTACGCGACGCGGGCTTCACTGAGGTGGCCCCGGGCTCCTGCACGGTGGTCGCGGACCACACCGCGTTGCGTTCCTGACCCACCTCCGCCCCGATTACACGACTTTCAGATCACACACCTGCACCGAACGAAAGCAGTCGAACGTATTCCGCCTGCTTTGGTCGATGAGGTGTGAGCGTCACCCCGAGTGGAATAGAAACCGGGCATCGTCAGCATTCCACCCGCATCGGGCCTGACGTATCGGGGGGCGTCATCAAGATTTCCTTGCACCGAATCTCGGCGATTCCGGCACTGCTCGCTCTGCCGCTCGCATTTCTGCTCGCACTTCTGCTCAGCGGATGCGGTGGCGGCACTCCGTCCGGCGGTGATTCCGGGGACGACGACACGGGATCATCGGTCATCGAGCCCGTGGAGCCCACGGTCGAAATCCCGTCCGAGGAAGAGACGGACGAAATCCCGCCCGAGGAAGAGCCCGTCACCGGGCAGGTGCCCGCGGAACTGGTGGGCGAGTGGGACGGGGACGGACAGGGCTCCGCCCGGGTCGACAAGATCGCCTTCTTCGGCGACGGCACCGTGAGCCTGCTGTACAACAACGGCCAAGTGCTGGACGGGCCGGCGGTCGTGGAGGAGTCACGGATGACCCTGTACGTCCCCGGAGGGCCGATCGTCTACGAGAGCTGGTACATCGAGCGACCGGACATCGGAAACGAATACGGCTACGCATTCGAGTCTCTCCTGCTGGACGGCGTGAGTTACCTGCGACAGATCAGTTAGTCCGCATTCACGAAAACAGGGGGCAAAGCCATGAATGGTCGGTCCACAGCGGCGGATGAAGACCTGGTGCGTGAAGTGACCCGGATCGTGGTTTCCGAAGTCGCACCACAGGAGATGGTCGTCTTCGGAATCAACAGCCGGGCCTATTTCCGGGACCCCGCCGGAACGCTGAAAGCGGCTGCGGGCGACGGCGGCGGATCGCAGGAGCGGATGCTGGGCGCCGGCGGCACCGAGGTCGTCGTCCTGCTCACTCCGTTCGCCCTCGCCATGGTGCAGGGCGCGCTCTCCTCGTTCATCGGAGCCTTCGCCGCGAACCTCGCCGACGGCAGCGGCACCGCCGTACGGACCTGGCTCGGCGGCCTGTTCGGACGGGGCGGCGGTGACGCCGACACCGAGACGGACAACGCGCTGACACCCGACCAGGTGGAGTGGCTGCGCGAGGAGGCCTACCGCACCGCGTTGAGGGCCGGAGTCGAAGAGAGTCGGGCCCGGTTGCTGGCGGACGCCCTCGCGGGCGCGGCCCGCGTCCGCCGGTGAACTGCCGGAGCCCCCGGTGTCGTCCGCCCCGCCCGACCCGTTCGCGCTGCCCAGCGGCGCAAAGTTCCGCTTCGCGCTGGTCGTCACCGCTCTGCTGGGGACGACGGCCTTCATCCACAACCTGCTCTACTTCACCGTCTCGCCCGACGCCGACCGGGCCGTAGCCGTCTACCAGCGGTGCGCGGCGGGCCCGCAGGGCCAGCCACCCGCGAGGGACGCCCTCGCGTACACCCAGGGCTTCCTGGCCTGCATCACCCCGTACGAGCGGGAGAAGGCGTGGTGGGTGCTCGGCGGGATCCTGCTGCTGGCGTCGACGGCGACGGCGATCTACCTCCTGCTGCCCTGGTACCTGACCCGTCGCAGGCAGTTGGAGCCACTGTCACCTCACGACCCCGACCACGCCCCGCTGCTGGCGCTGCTGCACTCCCTGTGCCGGGAGGCGGGCCTGTCCCGGCCTCCGGAGTTCTGGGTCAGCGACCTGAAGGACCGCAAGACGGACGCGTACACCTTCGGCCGGAGCGGCCGGTACCGCGTGGCGCTGGCCCAGGGCACGATGACCGCCTTCGGCGTCGCCCCGCAGCGTGCCCGCGCCGTCGTCCTGCACGAACTGGCGCACCTGCGGAACAAGGACGTCGACGTCACCTGCCTCACCGTCGCCCTGGCCCTGGCCTTCGTCCCCGCCGGACTGCTGCCGCTCGCCGTCGCGCTGATCGCAGCACCGGCCCACAGCGTCCTGGCCGTCACCTGGCGTTCCCTGGTGCTGGTGGCCCTCGTCTGGTTGACCTGCGCATCCGTGCTGCGGACGCGTGAGTACGGCGCCGATGTGCGGGCCGCCGCCTGGGGCGCGGGACCGGGGCTGCTGGACGTGTTCGGTACCGAGCGCGGCCGACCCGTGTCCCGGTGGCGCCTCGGACCACTGGCCGTGCATCCGCCGGCGGCCTCACGGGCCGCCGAAATCGCCCGGCCACGGGAGTTGTTCCGGCTCCGCTTCACCGAGTGCTTCACCGCGGGGTTGGCCGTCTCGGTCGCCGCGAGCGGACTGCTCACCCTTCTGTGGCTGATGTTCAACCGGCTCGACGCCCTCGACGCGCGCTGGACGATCGTGCTGCTGTGTGCGCCCGCCGCCCTCGCCGTGATCGGACTGGGGGTCTGGCGGGCCGCCCTGTTCGGCGGTGGCACCCGGGCGGTCCTCCTGCCGGCGCTGGGCCTCGGTCTGGGGCTCGTCGTGGGCGTGCCGCTCGCGCCCCAGAGCGGCATCGTCCTGACGGATCGGCCCCCCGTCCCGGGAGCGGCGGCAGTGTTGTGGTCCCTCGCGCTGTGCGCGCTGCTGGTGGCGCTGTCGGCGTGGATCGCCAGGTCGGCGGCGCTCTGGCACACCGCCGGGGAGCCCCCGTCCGCACGGGCCTGGCAGGCCGGGCTGCTCGCCGCCGCGCTTCCGTTCGCGGTGCTCCTGAGCGGATGGATGCTGCTGTACGACGCCGGCGAGGCACTGGGCCCCGTCCACGACTCCGCCCGGGAGTTGTACGCCCTGGCCGACGCCTCGGCACCGGTGGGTCCCTACTGGCTGTGGGCCCTCGTGGAACACCCGTTGACACTCCGGTTCACCCAGTGGACCCCGCTCGTCATGGCACTGGTCGCGGTGTGGCTCTTCCCGGTCGCCGCGTCGTGGCGCCGCCGGCGCTCGTACGACACCGGGTGGGCTCGGCACGTCCTGCTGACGAGCACCGCGACAGCCGCCGCGTTCGCGTGGTTCCAGCTCCTGGAACGGGTGCTGCTGCGTGAGAGCGTGAGCCCGGCGGTGCGTGGGCAGGACGGCTTCCTGCTCGCGTTCACGTACTGGCAGATCGGCGCCGCGATGCTGTTCCAGGGGATCGCCGCCGCCGTGACGGTCCGAGTACGCCGCCACCACCGGCCGGTGCTTCCGTTCGCCCTGCTGACCGCCTTCCTGACCGGCTGCCTGCTGACGGCGGTGTTCTTCGGCGGGGTCGTCCTGGCCGGCTGTGCCGACGCGCTCGCCATGGTTCCGGGCCGGTGCGCACTGGACCTTCCGCTCCCCCTGATCCGCGACACCCTGCTGCGGATCCTGGCCGGCGGGTTCCTCTGCGCGCTCGCGGGCGCGGCGGTCTCCCGCTTCGTCACCCGCCTCCTGGACGAACGTCCTCCCGGCGCGCCGCTGCTCCTCGTACCACCCGAACGCACCGCACCGTCCGTGCCATCGGCCCCCCAGCTCGACCGGCGGCTCACCATCGCCCTGGCCTGTGTCCCGACGGCCGCCGTCGTGGCATTCGCGCTCATCGTCGGCCCCCTCGGCCAGACGTCCGACACCGATGCCGGTGCTGCTGGTGCTGGTGCCGGTGCCGGGAACGCATCCTCGGCGGCGGCCTGCCGAAAGTTCGACGCGTTCCTCGGAGCCGCCGACTCCCTGACCCCGGCCGAGGCCAACAGCCGCCTCTACGAAGCGGTACAGCTCGCCCTACGGGCGGGCGACACCCGGCTGGCCGCCGATTTCCAAGGGCTGTTCACCGCCGCCCGGGACGGGGATGCCGAGAGGTTCGGCGCACTGACCGACAGCATCGCCGCCCGGTGCGCGGCGCAGGGGGCCGCCCTGGAGAGTCTCGCCCAGCCGATCGGCCATCGCCCGGCGCCCGTTGCCTCCGGTCCCCCCGCCCCGCCCGTCCTCAGCCGGTTCAAAGGTCGTTGAACAACACCGGCACCCCGCACGTACTTCCCGGTACTGGCCAAGCAACTGCCCCAACGACCAGTTGGCATCACCCGGGAGGATCACTTTGCGGCGTCTCAACGGCTCGCTCATCGCCAGCCTGGCTCTCGTCGTCACCGTCGGCGCGCTGGCGTTCCCCGTATGGTCCTACGCCGACCGTTCAGGCACCGCCCAGGCCAACATGGCCGCCAGCACGGTGAACACCCAGTGGGGCCCGCTGACGGCCGCCGACCGGGACCTGATCGTCCGTGTCCGGCTGGCCGGCCTGTGGGAGCTGCCCGCCGCCGAGAAGGCGATGGCGCGGTCGAAGAGCCCGGAGGTCAAGGAGGCCGCCGACCACCTGATCGTCGGTCACAAGGACCTCGACGAGCGGGTGCGGGCCGTGGCCTCGCAGATGGGCGTCGAGCTGCCTAACGTGCCGAACGAGCAGCAGCAGGGCTTCCTCGCGCAGATGGACAACGCGACCGACGACCAGTTCGACCGGGTCTGGGCCAACCTGCTGCGCTCCGCGCACGGCAAGATCTTCCCGGCCATCGGGCAGGTGCGGAACATGACCGAGAACACCCTGGTGCGCCAGCTGGCCTCGGACACCAACCAGACGGTGCTCGACCACATCACGATGCTGGAGAAGACCGGCCAGGTCGACTTCGACGCGATCGCCAACGGCACGATCTGACGCCGTCCCGGCCCCGCCCCCGGGCGGCGGCCGGGACCGGGCCGTCACAGCGGCACCCCCGCGGTCACCCCCGCGCCCCAAGCAACAGTTCAGTCCCCAACGATCAGTTGGTTTCCTCCGGGAGGCTCATTTGCGACGCTCCAAGGGCTCTGTCCTCGTCGCCCTGGCGATCGCCGGCACGCTCACCGCGGTCGCCTACCCCATCTTCTACTCGTACCCCAACCGCAACGCGACAGCCGCGGCCGCGCTCACCGGTGACACGGTGACCACCCAGTGGGGGCCGCTCACCCCCGGCGACCGCGACCTGCTCATCCGGGTGCGGCTGGCGGGCCTGTGGGAGCTGCCCGCCGGGCAGCAGGCACTGGAGCGCAGCGGCAGCCAGTCCGTCAGAGAGGCCGCCGACCACCTGATCGTGGGCCACACCGACCTCGACAAGCGGTCACGGGTCATCGCGGCGAAGCTGGGCGTCGAGCTGCCCAACCAGCCGACGGCGGAGCAGCAGGGCTGGCTGGACCAGATGACCGCCAGCAAGACCGAGGCCGAGTACAACAAGACCTGGGCGAACCTGCTGCGGGCCGCGCACGGCAAGATCTTCCCGGCGATCGCCTCCGTGCGGAACTCCACCCGCAACACGCTGATCCGCCAGCTGGCCTCCGACGCCAACCAGACCGTGCTGGACCACATCACGATCCTGGAGAAGACGGGCGAGGTCGACTTCGCGACGATCGCCGACAACTCCGTCAGCGGTACCGCGAGCCCCACCGGCCCGCCGCCGCCCGTCCCCGGTCAGCTGCCGCCCGCCGCGCCCCCGGCCCTGCCGTCCACCAACCCGGACGTGCAGTCGAAGCCGTCGCCCTTCGAGTCCGGGAACGTCCCCACCGGACGTCCGGACCCGGAGGAGATCAACAAGGACCAGGGTCAGCCGCAGGTCCAGTAGAAAGCTCAAATGTTGCTCTGAAGGTCCCCTCCACGGGGTTCGGCCCCGGCTGACGGGGCCATGACTCCGTCACGCCGGAACACAGGTCCGCCGTAAGGAGACACACAGGGTCCTGGTGAAGCCGTGACCGACGTGACCGAGGAGGGGACGGGGACGATGGAGCAGATCGCACAGTTGGGGACGGGGATCGGCTGGCGGCCGGAGATCGCCGACGCCGTGGAGCGCATGGCCGGTGCGGACGGCGGTGTCGACTGGGTCGAGGTCGTCGCCGAGAACGTCTGTCCCGGCCACATCGCCGAATCGTTGCTGCGCCTGCGCGAGCGGGGCGTCACGGTCGTGCCGCACGGTGTCTCCCTCGGTCTGGGCGGCGCCGACCGCCCCGACGAGCAGCGCCTGCGCTCCCTCGCCGAGCGCGCGGAGGCACTGGGCGCCCCCCTGGTCACCGAGCACATCGCCTTCGTCCGGGCGGGCGGCGCCCTCACCGCGTCGCCGCTGCTGGAGGCCGGACACCTGCTGCCGGTGCCGCGCACCCGGGACGCCCTGGACGTGCTGTGCGAGAACGTCCGGATCGCCCAGGACGCGCTGCCGGTGCCGCTCGCGCTGGAGAACATCGCGGCGCTCATCAACTGGCCGGGCGAGGAGATGACCGAGGGGCAGTTCCTGTACGACCTCGTCGACCGCACCGGCGTCCGGCTCCTCATCGACGTGGCGAACCTGCACACCAACCACGTCAACCGGGGCGAGGACCCCGCGAAGGCGCTCGACGAGCTGCCGGTCGAGGCCATCGCGTACGTCCATGTCGCGGGCGGCTTCGAGCGCGACGGGGTCTGGCACGACAGCCACGCCCACCCCGTCCCGCAGCCGGTCCTCGACATCCTCGCCGACCTCGCCTCCCGGGTGTCCCCGCCGGGCGTGCTCCTGGAGCGCGACGACAACTTCCCCGAGCCGGGCGAGCTGGAGCGCGAGCTGGGGGCGATCCGGGGTGTGCTGGAGAAGGCAGAGGTGCGGGGGCCCGGGCGGACGGCGAGCGCGGCCGGGGCGGAGGCGGGCACGGAGACCGAGCCCGTCACCGAGACCACACCCGTCACCGAACCCGTCGCCGAGGCCGAGCCCGTCGCCGAGGCCGAGCCCGCCGCCCGGCAGCGGCTCGGGCTCGCGCAGGCGGCGCTGCTGTCCGCGTTGGTCGCCGGGACCCCGGTGCCCGAGGGGTTCGACCGCGTGCGGCTGGGCGTCCAGGCGCGGGCCCTCGCGGCCAAGCGGGCGGACGTGGTGGCCAAGGTGGCGCCGGAGCTCCCGGAGATCCTCGGATCGTCGTACCGGCCGACCTTCGTCGCGTACGCGCAGGGCCACCCGATGACCGACGGCTACCGGCGAGACGCCCTCTCCTTCGCCGAGCACGTGCTGCTCACGGGCCGCCCCGACGACGCGGACGTGCTGCGCGAGGTGCGTCGCTGGTGGCTGGAGCGCTCGGGCCCCACACCGCTCTCCCAGCGGCCGACGGCCCGGCTGGCCCGCGCGACCCGCAGGGTGCTGCTACGCCGATGAGCCGGGGTGCTCGACCCCGAATGTGCTGCGATTAACAGACCCGTGCCCCCGGCACGGGTTTACCGTCCTGTGCGCCGCGTTTGACATGATTCATCCACCCTTTCACGTACCCCATCAAGCGCGCTTTGTCCCCTCCGCAACCGTTCCTCCTCATACGGCAGTTGGCGTAGACCGAGCAGTAACATGCCGGTGTGTAGGCCGATCAGCACCCGTTGCGCACTAGCGTGCGGTGCCGCGAGCAGGAGGCACCATGCGAACCACCAACGGCAGAGGAGGACTGTTCAGTGGCACAGGACTCATCGTCGCCGGACTGACGGCGACGCTCGTCGCGTTGCTCTTCCCGATCTGGTCGTACGCGGACCGCTCCGGGACCGGCGTGAGCGTGCTCAACGCGTCCACCGTGACGACGCAGTACGGTCCGCTGTCCGCCCTGGACCGGGACTTCATCACCAAGGTCAGACTGGCGGGGCTGTGGGAGCTGCCGGCCGGGCAGCAGGCGCAGACCAAGGGCGGCACCCAGGCCGTACGCACCGCCGGTGAGCATCTCGTCGAGGGGCACACCTTCCTCGACGCGCGGGTCCGCAACGTCGCCGCGCGCCTCGCCGTGCCCCTGCCCAACCAACCGAGCGACCAGCAGAAGCAGTGGCTGGCGACGCTGACGGCGGCGCAGGGCGAGACCTACGACCGCGAGTTCGCCAACATCCTGCGGCTGGCCCACGGCAAGGTCTTCTCCGTCGTCGCCCAGGTCCGGGCCACCACCCGCAACTCGCTGGTCCGTGACCTCGCCGACGACGCCAACACCACCGTCCTCGACCACATCAAGGTCCTGGAGGCCACCGGGCTCGTCGACTACGACGCGATCGCCCGCGACGCCGCGTCCGCGAGCGCCCCGCCCCTCACCAACTCCCCCACGCCGCCGACCCCGTCGACCGACCCCGGCTCCCCCGTCCCGGTGACCCCCTCACCCACCCCGTCCCGGCCGGACCCGTCACCGACGTACAGCCTGCCTCCCGCGGCCAACGGCCCGGTGGACGACGGCTGAGACAGCGGGAGCCCCGGTGCCGCTCCCGCCGATCCACCCGCCCGCCGCCGCCCGGTCCTGGCAATTGCGGGCCGTGGCCGCGAACAAACGGAAGAGAGCGGGCGTCATCCGTGCGGATTGCGGACATCGAGGGGTGCGGCCCAGGGTCGGCGCATAGAAACGCGCCATGCTCTGGGTCCTCTTCCTCCTGCTGGCCTGGGCCGCCGCCGGCGTGTCCTGTGCCCGACTCTGTCTGACCTCGATGCGCGCGGCGGCGGCCGAGTCCGACGCCCGCGCCGACCACGCCCACCACTGCCACCGGCTCACCCTGTACGAGGCGGCGTTCCTGTCCGGCGGGCCCGCCCGCGTCGCCGACCTCACCCTGGTCGCCATGGCCGGCCACCGCAGACTCCTGCTCGCCCACACCGGCTGGGTGACGGTCGTGGACCCGGACGGACGGGACGACCTGGAGCGCTCCGTCATCGGCGCGATAGGCCCCGGCGGGCAGGCCCGGATAGCGCCCGTACGGCGAACCGCCGCGGCCTCGGACTCCGTACGCCGCCTCTCCGACCGGCTCGTCGCGGCGGGGCTGGCCGTGCCCGACGCCGCGCGCACGAGCGTGGCCGACGCGGTCGCCCAGGTGCGGGGCGCCGCGCTGGGCGTGTGCGGACTGGGGGCGCTGGCACTGCTGCTGCCCGCGCAGGGCTTCGAGGAGCACCGCGTGCTGGTCGCGCTGTGGTTCGCGCTGCCGCTGGTGCTGACGCTCAGCTGTCTGGTCATCGCGCGGGTCGAGAGGCGGCCGGGTACGCGCTGGGCGACATCGGAGGGGGCGCGGGTGCTGCGGACCGTCGCGGGCCGGGACGGAGGCGACCTGGCGGATCTCGTCTCCGTGGCCGTCCGGGGCGTGGGGGCGGTCGGGTCCCCGGAGCTGCGGGCGGCCTTCGAGCAGCGATAACGACAGCGACAGCCACGGCGACACTCCCTGACAGTCCTTTACATTCGCCCTATTTAACGCCAAACATCCCTTTGTTGCTGTCGTGCTTCGGAGGGATTCGCCATGCGGGCTGCCGTGCTCTACGGGACTGTCGGGGCGGTGGTGCTGAGCGGCCTCGGCGCCGCGCCCGCCGAGGGGGACATGACCCGGACGGCGGCGGACGCGGTCGCCGTCGCGGCCGAGCGGGCCGCGGACGAGGGCATCCGGTTCGGGAAGTGCCCGGCGGCGGAGGGGCTGCCGACCACCGTGCGGTGCGGGACGGTCGAGGTGCCGCTCGACTACGCACGGCCCGACGGACGGCAGATCTCGCTGACCGTCAGCCGGATCGAGGCCAGGGGGAAGGACGCCAAGGGGAGGAAGGTCGCCCGGCAGGGAGCGCTCGTGTTCAACCCGGGCGGGCCCGGCGCCTCCGGGATGTTCTTCCCGCTCATCGGCCACCTCCCGGACTGGAAGCGCATCGGCGCCGCGTACGACCTCGTCGGCTACGCCCCGCGCGGGGTCGGCCGCTCGGCACCGCTGTCCTGCCAGGACCCGAAGCACCTGCACCGGGGGCCCGCACCTGCCCCGACGCACCCCTCGGAGTCGTACAAGAAGGAACGCGTCGCACGTGCCAAGGCGTACGCGCGAGGCTGCGCGCGGCGGGGCGGGAGCGCGCTGCGGCACTACCACTCCCTCAACAACGCCCGTGACCTGGACGTCCTGCGCGCCGCGCTCGGCGAGCCACGTCTGACGTTCATGGGGGCGTCGTACGGGACGTACTTCGGGGCGCTGTACGCCTCCCTCTTCCCCTCGCACGTCCGCCGGATGGTCTTCGACTCGGCCGTGAACCCGGCCCCCGAGCAGATCTGGTACCGCAACAACCTCGACCAGTCGGCCGCGTTCGAGGGTCGCTGGGCGGACTTCCGGGCCTGGGTGGCCAAGCACCACCGGGTCTACGGGCTGGGCGACACGCCCCGGAAGGTGCTGCGCAGCTACGAGCGGGCGTCGGCGCGGCTGGCCGCCCGGCCCGCCGGCGGCACGGTGGGTCCGGGCCAGTTGCAGGGCGCGTTCCTCCAGGCCGCGTACTACGACGACCACTGGCCGCAGCGTGCCCTGGCGCTCTCCGCGTATCTGAAGGGCGACCCGAAGCCGCTGATCCAGATCGCCGGTCCGTACCCGGAGGCCGCCGTCGAGCAGGAGAACGCGAAGGCCGTCTACACGGCCGTGGAGTGCAACGACGCGCCCTGGCCGACGCGGTGGAAGGACTGGGAGCGGGACAACACCCGGCTCGCGCGGACCGCGCCCTTCGAGACCTGGGACAACGTGTGGACGAACCTGCCGTGCGCCTACTGGGACGGCCCGCGGCAACGGCCGCTCGACGTACGGACCGGGCCCGGGGAGCTGCCGCCGACGTTGATCCTGGCGGCCGAGCGGGACGCCGCCGCGCCGTACGACGGGGCGATCGAGCTGCACCGGCGGCTGTGGGGCGCGGTGCTGGTGACCGAGCGGGACGCGGGCAACCACGGCGTCGCGGGCGGGTCCAACACCTGCGTCAACCGCTACCTGGAGGCGTACTTGCTGCGGGGGCGGCTGCCTGAGCGGAGGGCGGCGTGCGCCGCGCGGCCCGAACAGGAACCGAGAGCCGTGCGGGGCGGGGCGGCTGTCCCGGAGCTACGGGCCGTCAGCGGCTGATCGCGCGGTTCCCCGCGCCCCTGGGAACGAGCAGGGGCGCGGGAGACGGTCCGCACGAGGCCGGTCTCGCGAGGCCGGACTACGCGAGGCCCGCGACCAGTTCCGCCACCGACTTGCGGCGGCCCGTGTAGAACGGGACCTCCTCGCGGACGTGCATCCGGGCCTCCGAGGCACGCAGGTGCCGCATGAGGTCGACGATGCGGTACAGCTCGTCGGCCTCGAAGGCGAGGATCCACTCGTAGTCGCCGAGCGAGAACGAGGCGACGGTGTTGGCCCGGACATCGGGGTAGCCGCGGGCCATCTTGCCGTGGTCGGCGAGCATCCGGCGGCGGTCCTCGTCGGGCAGCAGGTACCAGTCGTAGGAGCGCACGAAGGGGTAGACGCTGACGTAGTCGCGGGGCGTCTCGTCGGCGAGGAACGCCGGGATGTGCGAGCGGTTGAACTCGGCGGGGCGGTGCAGCGCCATGTTCGACCACACCGGGGTGAGCGCGCGGCCCAGCCGGGTGCGGCGGAAGAGGTTGTACGCCTCCTGGAGCTGGTCGCTGGTCTCGGCGTGCCACCAGATCATGACGTCGGCGTCGGCGCGCAGACCCGAGACGTCGTACGTACCGCGAATGGTCACGTCCTTGGCGGCGAGCTGGTCGAACAGCTCCTGGACCTCGTCGGCGTAACCGGCGCGGTCCTCCGGCAGCACGTCCTTCAGCCGGAAGACGGACCACAACGTGTAACGGATGACCTCGTTGAGGTCCTTGGCCAGCTTGCCCTTGTTCGGGATCCGGCCGGACTCGGTGGTGGGGGCGTCGTCGCTCATGGGTCTCATTCTCCCGCTCCGCCGTGCAGGCTCTGCACCGGGTGGGCCGTGAGGTGCCGCACGGCCCGCAGGTCACCGTGGATCTGGTCGACCGCGGCGGCGGCGCTCGCGACGCACGCCGGGATGCCGACGCCGTCGTACGCCGCTCCGCAGACCGCGAGGCCGGGCAGCTTGCCGAGGTGCTCGCGGAGGCGGGCCACGCGCGCGTGGTGGCCGACCGGGTACTGCGGCAGGCCGTCGTCCCAGCGGGTGACGCGGGTCTCCAGGGGGGCGGCGGTCAGGCCGGTGGCCTCGCGCAGGTCGGTTCTCGACACCTCCACCAGGTGGGCGTCGTCGTGCTCCAGGATCGCCGTCTCGCCGTACCGGCCGACCGAGGTGCGCAGGACCAGCAGGTCCGGGTTCTCGTCGGCGATCCAGCCCCACTTCTGGGAGGCGAAGGTGGAGGCCTTGATGGTGCGGCCGTCGACCGGCGGCACCAGGAAGCCGCTGCCCTCGGGGAGGGTGACGTCGGCGCGGCGGTAGGCGAGGGTGACCAGGGCCATCGAGGCGTACTCGACGGCCCCGAGCTCGGTGGCGGCCTCGGGCGCCTCGGCGCGCAGCAGACCGGCGGCGACCGGCGCGGGGACGGCCACGACGACGGCGTCGGCGTGCAGGACACGGGCGTCGGTGTCCGCGGCGTCTGCCGTGCCCGGGCCGCCTCCGGCGACGACGCGCCAGCCGCCCGAGGACCGCCGACGCAGTTCCGTGACGGGGGCGCCGGTGAGGATCTCGGCGCCGCGGGCCCGTACCGACTCGGCGACCGCGAGCGGCAGTTGCCCCACGCCGCCCTCGATGCCCATGAAGACCGGGCCGGTCTGCTGGGCGGCGGCCGCCCGCTCCTGGATGCCCCGGACGGCCTCGGTGAGGGAGGTGTGGGTCCGCGCGGCCTCGAAGAGCTGCGGGACGGCCGAGCGCATCGAGATGCGGTACGCGTCGCCCGCGTAGACCCCGCCGAGCAGCGGCTCCACGAGGCGGTCGACGACCTCGCGGCCGAGGCGGGCGGCCACGTACTCCCCCACCGCCACGTCGTCGCCGATCTCCGTGCGCGGCAGGTCGGCGTCGCGCTCGATACGCGCCAGGCCTTCCTCGGACAGGACCCCGGCCAGGGCGGACGCGGTGCCGGGGACGCCCATGACGTGCCCCTTGGGCATGGGGCGCAGGGCGCCCCGGGTCCACAGGGAGGCGGTGGCGGTCGCGGGCGGCTGGAGCCGGCCGGCGAGGCCGACCTCCCGGGCGAGGGCGACCGCCTCGGGCCGGCGGGCCAGGATCGACTCGGCGCCGAGGTCGACGCGGGCGCCCGCGATCTCGCCCGGCAGCAGCTTGCCGCCGACCCGGTCCGAGGCCTCCAGGACAGTCACTCGCGCGCCCCGGTCCAGCAGCCCGTGCGCGGCGGCCAACCCCGCGATGCCGGCCCCGATGACGACGACGTGCCCGGCGTCGTGCCCGACGTCCGTACGTGATCCGCTCATGGTTCCACCCTCTCAGACGTCACCGACGGCCCTGGCGCCGGTCCCGCCCGCCGGGCGGCCAGGTCCTGCCGTTCGGATCACGCCGACTTCGGGCTGCGGCGCCTTCGCACTGCCGGTGAGCGGGACCTGGTGCGTGCGGCCGCACGGCGGAGGAGGGAGTCGACGCGGAGCGATGGGGGGTCCCTCGTGATCCATACGACGGGCCCTGAGCCGTGGCCCCGCCGAGTCCCGACCGTGACCGCTTCGCGACGACCCGGGGCCAACGTTCCGGCCCGCTCCGGCGTCACAGGACCGTCAGCAAGGCACACAGGCGATTTCTCGACCCTCGGGGGGCACATCTCAATGGCAGCGACACACGGACGACGTTCCCGGCGGCCCGCGGGGGCCCTGGCCGCCCTGTTCCTCGCCGCCGCCCTGGCGGTGACGGGCTGCTCCGGCGACCGCGGCGACACCACGAACGGCAGCGCCAAATCCGCGGCCGGCGACGGCGCGGCCCGCCAGGAGGGCGCCCTCTCCGAGCAGAGCGGCAGCAGCGACTACACCGGCAAGGACAAGGGCTCCGACGTGCCGAACGTCAGCCCGAGCCACATCATCCGCACCGCCACCCTGACCGTGCGGGTCAAGGACGTGCCGAAGGCCCTGGACGAGGCCCGCACCGCCGTCGAGGGCGCGGGCGGGTTCGTCGGCAGCGAGTCCACGACCCGGGACGGCAAGGACCGCGAGCGCACCCGGGTCGTCCTGCGGGTGCCCGCCGAGAAGTACGAGGAGGTCCTCACCGAACTGGAGGGCACCGGCAAGCTGATCGAGCGGAAGACGAACGCCGAGGACGTCACCGACCAGGTCGTCGACGTGGAGAGCCGCATCAAGACGCAGCGGGCTAGTGTGACCCGGATCCGCGAACTGATGGACAAGGCGACCAAGCTCGGCGACGTGGTCACCCTGGAGGGCGAGTTGAGCACCCGTCAGGCCGACCTGGAGTCCCTGCTGGCCCAGCAGAAGTCGCTGAAGGACCGCACCAGCCTGGCCACCATCACGCTCTCCCTGTCCGAGACCGCGGTGAAGAAGGCCCCCGTCGACGACGACCCCGGCTTCTCGGACGCCCTGGCCGGCGGCTGGAACGCGTTCGTCGCCGTCTTCCGCTGGCTGGGCCTGGCGCTCGCCGCCGTCCTGCCCTTCGCGGTGGCCGCCGCTCTCCTGCTGCTCGTGTGGTACCGCCTCGCCCGTTCCCGCCGTCCCGCGCCGGCGGCGGCCACGGCCGGCGCGACCGCCTCGCTCCCGGCCTCGGCTCCGGACGAGGAGGAGCGCGAGGAGCGGCAGGAGCGGGAGTGACGCGGGCCCCGGACGCGGGGCCCCCGTAGCGTGTTCCCATGAACACGAGCCGCGCTGAAGAACGTTCGAGGGAACGCCTGGTGGTCGTCGGAGGCGACGCGGCGGGCATGTCCGCCGCGTCGCAGGCCCGTCGGCTGAAGGGCCCCGACGCCCTGGAGATCGTGGCGTTCGAACGGGGCCACTTCACCTCCTACTCGGCGTGCGGCATCCCCTACTGGGTGGGCGGCGACGTCCCCGACCGCGACCGGCTCATCGCCCGCTCGCCCGAGGAGCACCGGGCCCGGGACATCGACCTGCGGATGCGTACGGAGGTCGTGGAGATCGACGTCGAGGGCTCCCGCGTGCGGGCGCGGGACCTCGACGCCGGCACCGAGTCCTGGACCGCGTACGACAAGCTCGTCATCGCGACCGGCGCCCGCCCGATCCGCCCCGACCTGCCCGGCGTCGACGCGACCGGGGTGCACGGGGTGCAGACCCTGGACGACGGTCAGGCCCTGCTGGACACGCTCACCGCCACCGAGGGCCGTCGCGCGGTGGTCGTCGGCGCGGGCTACATCGGCGTGGAGATGGCCGAGGCGCTCATCAACCGGGGATACGAGGTCACGGTCGTCAACCGCGGCAGGGAGCCGATGTCCACCCTGGACCCGGACATGGGACGCCTGGTGCACAAGGCCATGGAGGGCCTGGGCATCACCATGGTCGACGACGCCGAGGTCACCGCCCTGCGCACCGACGGCGACGGCCGCGTCCGCGCGGTCGCCACCGAGGACGCCGAGTACCCGGCGGACGTGGTGGTGCTGGGCATCGGCGTACGCCCCGAGACGACCCTGGCGAAGGCGGCGGGACTGCCCCTGGGCGACCACGGCGGCCTGCTCACCGATCTCGCCCTGCGCGTGCGGGGCCACGCGAACATCTGGGCCGGCGGCGACTGCGTGGAGGTCCTGGACCTGGTCTCGGGCCGCGAGCGGCACATCCCGCTCGGCACCCACGCCAACAAGCACGGCCAGATCATCGGCGCCAACATCGGCGGCGGCTACGCCACGTTCCCCGGTGTCGTCGGCACCGCCGTCAGCAAGGTCTGCGACCTGGAGATCGCCCGCACCGGCCTGCGGGAGAAGGACGCCGACCGGGCCGGCCTCCAGTACGTCACCGTCACCGTCGAGTCCACGAGCCGCGCGGGCTACTACCCCGGCGCCGCCCCCATGACGGTGAAGATGCTCGCCGAACGCCGCACCGGCCGTCTCCTGGGCGTCCAGATCGTCGGCCGGGAGGGCGCGGGCAAGCGCGTCGACATCGCGGCGGTGGCCCTCACCGCGGGCATGACGGTGGAACAGATGACCGCCCTGGACCTCGGCTACGCGCCGCCCTTCTCCCCGGTCTGGGACCCGATCCTGGTGGCGGCGAGAAAGGCGACGACGGCGGTGAGGTCGGGCGCCTGGTGAGTAGGCGCCTCATGAGGTGGGCGCCGCACAACGGGGGCCGCGCCCCCGGCTTTTCAGGGGTGCGGGGCTGTTTCGATATGCGGCTCCGCCGCGTGGGCGCGACCAGCCACGAATCACCCGCACCCGGCAACGCACAGCACCCCCTACGGCGATCCCCCGCCCCGCCGTCAGACGGCCGACGTACCGGTGATCCGATCAATGGCCTGCCGAGCCTGGTCCGCCGGGGGCCGCGAGGGCAACGAGGACACCGACGCGGCGGACGTCACCGCGGAGGTCACCGCGGCCGGCTGCGCCGCAGGCGTCGCCGGCTTCGCGTGCGCCGCCGACCGGGCCGACCGCAACCGATGGCTCGCGGCCTCGTCCAGCGTCACCGGCCGCTGCATCCGAGCGGCCAGCCGCCCGGCCTCCTGGCCGAGCGCGGCCACGTCCTCCCAGGACAGCCGCACCACCAACGAGATCTCGGCCTCGCCATCGGGGGTGGCGTGCATCGCCGGGGCAACTCGGTCGTTCATCGCCTGTTCCTCACGTAGATACGTAGATCCGCGGTTGAGAAGACATACGCACCACCCGCCCCGCACGTTCACCGGCGTCGACACCGACTCCGCACCCGGCCCGCACAGACCCGGGGAAGACTGATTCCGGCCCCGTTTCCAGGGCACTAGTCCGGTGTGGTCATCCCCGTCCATGACGTGAACCCCGCCGGCCGCACGCCCTACCTGACCTACGCGCTGATCGCCGCGAACGTCTTCGTCTTCGTCTTCATGCCGGGTCTCGCCGGCTCCGTGCCGGGTGACAGCGAAGTGGCCCGGCTGTGCCATACGCAGGCGTTCCTGGAGCAGTACGCGGCGATACCCCAGGAGTTGATCCGCCACCAGCTGCCGCGGCTGGTGCCCACCGGCGAACTCGCCCCGTCGGGCGGCTGCGCGCTCGGCCCGCCGGGCTACGACAAGTCGCCCGCGCTGTCCGTCCTCACGGCGCTGTTCCTGCACGGCGGCTGGCTGCACCTGCTGGGCAACATGCTGTTCCTGCTGATCTTCGGCAACAACATCGAGGACCGGCTGGGCCACATACGGTTCGCCCTGTTCTACGTGGCCTGCGGGTACGCGGCGTCGTACGGCTACGCCCTCCTCAACGCCGACTCCGGCGAGCCCCTGATCGGCGCCTCCGGGGCGATCGCCGGGGTCCTCGGCGCCTATCTCGTCCTCTACCCGAGGGCCAGGGTCTGGGTCCTGGTGCCGTTCCTGGTCTTCCTGCCGCTGAGACTGCCCGCGTGGCTGGTGCTGGGCTCCTGGTTCGTGCTCCAGGCCGTGTACTCGTCCGGCGAGAGCGTCTCCGACATCGGCACGGTGGCCTACGCGGCCCACCTGGTCGGCTTCGTCGCCGGCATGCTCCTCGCCTGGCCCCTGCGCCCCGGCACCCCACCCCCACCCGAGCCACGCGGTCTGCTCTTCGGCAGACGGGCGCGGCCGGGGTGGTGAGGCCGGCGCGAGTGGTGGTCGCTAGCGGGCCGTCCGCGTGTGGACGTACTCCACGAGGCGGGTCAGGGCGTCCGGGTCGGTGCTGGGCATGACGCCGTGGCCGAGGTTGAAGACGTGGCCCTCCAGGCCGGCGGCGGTGTCGAGGACCTCGCGGGTCTTGGCCTCGACGGCCTTCGTGCCGGCGAACAGGACGGTCGGGTCGAGGTTGCCCTGGAGCGCCTTGCCGGGGCCGACGCGGCGGGCGGCCTCGTCGAGCGGGACGCGCCAGTCGACGCCGACGACGTCCGCGCCGGCCTCGCCCATGAGGCCCAGCAGCTCGCCGGTGCCGACGCCGAAGTGGATGCGGGGGACGCCGTAGGACTCGACGGCCCGGAAGACCTTCGCGGAGGCGGGCAGCACCGAGCGGCGGTAGTCCGCCGGGGCCAGCGCTCCGGCCCAGGAGTCGAAGAGCTGGACGGCGGAGGCGCCCGCCTCGATCTGCACCTTGAGGAACGCGGACGTGATGTCGGCGAGGCGGTCCAGCAGGTCGGCCCAGAGCTCCGGGTCGCCGTACATCATCGCCTTGGCGTTCTCGTACGTGCGGGACGGGCCGCCCTCGACGAGGTAGCTGGCGAGGGTGAACGGGGCCCCCGCGAAACCGATGAGGGGGGTCTCACCGAGTTCGGCGGTGAGCAGCCCGATGGCCTCGGTGACGTAGGAGACGTCCTCGGGGGTCAGGTCGCGCAGCTGGGCGAGGTCGGCGCGGCTGCGGATCGGCTTCTCGACGACCGGTCCGACGCCGGGCTTGATGTCGAGGTCGATGCCGATGGCCTTGAGCGGGACGACGATGTCGCTGAAGTAGATCGCCGCGTCCACCCGGTGCCGGCGGACCGGCTGGAGAGTGATCTCCGTGACCAGCTCGGGCCGCATGCACGACTCCAGCATCGGGATGCCCTCGCGCGCCTTCAGGTACTCGGGGAGCGAGCGCCCGGCCTGCCGCATGAACCACACCGGTGTGTGCGGCACGGGCTCGCGCCTGCACGCCTTCAGGAAGGCTGAGTTGTACGTGGCGGTCGGCTGGTGGCCCGAGGGGCTGGCGTTGGCACTCACGAGGCAAAGTCTCGCACGCCCGCTTGACAGCGACGGCCCGCCCCATGGACGACGGGGGCCCGGGCACCGGACGACGGGGACCCGTACTCGCGCGGCCGGCGCTCCCGGCCGTCGGCGCGGCCCGCGTTCGCTCAGCGCGATGCGACCGTGACCCAGCGCACGGGTGTCTTGCCCTGCGCCCGGGCCCCGTTCCCCTTAATGTTCCGGCATGGCTGCGGCTCAGGGACGACTGTCGGACGGCGCTGGCGGGATGGACGACGCGAAGGAGGGGGAGCGCGATGCGAGGGAGACGGCACCGCTGCCGTTCCGCTCCGCCGTCGAAGCGCTGCGGGCCCCACGGCTGCGGCCGGAGATCGAGATCGAGTCGACCAAGCCGCCCCAGCGGCTCGCCCCGTACGCGTACGCCCTGGAGGCCGCGGTCGTCGAGGGTGACGAGGACCTGGCCGACGGCCGGCTGGTGCTGCTGCACGACCCGGCGGGGCACGACGCCTGGCAGGGCACGTTCCGCCTGGTGACCCTGGTCCGGGCGGAGTTGGAGCCCGAGATGGCCGCCGATCCGCTGCTGCCGGAGGTGTGCTGGTCGTGGCTGACCGGCGCGCTGCAGTCCCGGGGGCTGTCGTACGGGGAGCCGAGCGGGACGGTGACGCGGGCGAGCTCCCACTACTTCGGCGGGCTGGCGACGCGGCCGGCCGCGTCGCAGATCGAGATCCGGGCGTCGTGGACCCCGCGCGAGGTCCTGGGCGGGGTACCCGACACCGCCGCGCACCTCGCCTCCTGGTGCGACCTGCTCGCCCAGATCGCGGGCCTGCCTCCGGCGGTCGACCCCGGGGACGCGGCGGTGGTGTCGCTGCCCCAGCGACGGGGCCCGCAGTCCCGCTGAATCGCCGGATCGCCCAATCGCCCAACCGTTCGCGCCTCAAGGGCCGTGCTCCGAGCACGGCCCTTTTCGCGTGCGAGCCACCACGCCGATCAAAACCATCACTTTGTCGATACGGCCACTTTCGGCCGCGTATCGACATGAAGCGACACCGTTCGATCTTCGAATGATCGAAGATTTGTCCGAATTGAACGTATTGTTACTCACCAAATCGTGATCATTCTCTAAAGGAGCAGAGGTTTGGTGCCGAAGACCTCTGTGACCTTGAAAGCACGGTTCGTCCCGGCTTCGACCCCACGAGCCCAGCGAGCCGGCCCCCGTCCCGCACCCAGGAGGCCTGGTGTCCGTTCTCCTCGAGCAGCCCGCAAGCCTGGTCGCCTACCGTCCGAACAAGCCGACCGCGATGGTGGTGGTGGCCGACCCCCGGGTCCGGTCCACCGTGACCCGCCACCTGTGGGCCCTCGGCGTCCGCGACGTCATCGAGGCCTCGTCCATCGCCGAGGCCCGCCCCCGCATCGGCAACCCCCGTGACATCTGCGTCGCGGACGTCCACCTGCCGGACGGTTCCGGCCTGACCCTCCTCTCCGAGACCCGCGCGGCGGGGTGGCCCAACGGCCTCGCCCTCTCCGCCGCCGACGACATCGGCGCCGTCCGCAACGCCCTCGCCGGCGGCGTCAAGGGATACGTCGTCACCGGCACCCGCACCAACATCGGACTGCCCACCCGCCCCGGTGCCGCCCCCATCGGCTCCGCCGCCCGTATGCACCGCCGTCCCCCGGGCGCCCCGAGCCACCCGGGCGGCTACCGGGAGCTGTCGGGACGCGAGGTCGAGGTGCTGCGCCTGGTCGCGGAAGGGCAGTCGAACAAGGCGATCGGCGTCTCCATGGGCCTGTCCGCGCTCACGGTCAAGAGCCACTTGGCCCGAATCGCACGCAAGCTCGGCACCGGCGACCGTGCCGGAATGGTGGCGGTGGCCCTGCGCACCGGGATCATCCACTGACACCGGGACCCCGGAAGCAGCGAGAGGCCGGTATTCCCCCTGTACGTCCGGTCTCTCACGGTTCGCCGGAAACATTCACTGACACGTGTGACACGTGACTGGTTTACGACCCCACAAGGCCCGTCGGCGGAACGTTCCGTCGGCGGGCCATGTCCATACACAGATACCCTTGACAGGTGACCGACGCCCAAGAGACCGCAGCAGACAGGACCCTGCGAACCACCGGAGGCGCCCCTCCGGACGACGACGGATCCTCTGAAGCGGGGGCGCCGATCCCTTTGCTGGAGCCGAGGGAGGGTATTCCGGCCGTGATCGCCGACGAGTCCTCGCTCGCCGCGGTGATCGCCGCCTTCGCCGCGGGCTCCGGCCCCGTCGCCGTGGACGCCGAACGCGCGTCCGGTTACCGCTACGGTCAGCGGGCCTATCTGGTGCAGCTGCGCCGCGAGGGCGCGGGCACCGCGCTCATCGACCCCGTCGCCTGCCCCGACCTCTCCGGCCTCGGCGAGGCACTCTCCGGCGTGGAGTGGGTGCTGCACGCGGCCACCCAGGACCTGCCTTGTCTCCGCGAGATAGACATGGTGCCGACGCGGATCTTCGACACCGAGCTGGCCGGGCGGCTCGCGGGCTTCCCCCGGGTCGGCCTCGGCGCGATGGTCGAGGGCGTCCTCGGCTACGTCCTGGAGAAGGGCCACTCCGCGGTCGACTGGTCCACCCGCCCGCTGCCCGAGCCGTGGCTGCGCTACGCCGCGCTCGACGTGGAACTCCTGGTGGACCTGCGGGACGCCCTGGAGAAGGAGCTGGACCGGCAGGGGAAGCTGGAGTGGGCGCGGCAGGAGTTCGACGCGATCGCGTCCGCGCCGCCCGCCGAACCCCGCAAGGACCCCTGGCGGCGGACGTCCGGCATGCACAAGGTGCGGCGGCGCCGTCAGATGGCGGTCGTCCGGGAGATGTGGGAGGCGCGGGACCGCATCGCCCAGCGGCGCGACGTGTCGCCGGGGAAGGTGCTGAGCGACGCGGCGATCGTGGAGGCGGCGCTGGCCCTGCCGGTCAACGCGCACGCGCTGGCCGCGCTGACCGGGTTCGGACACCGGATGGGACGGCGGCAGCTGGAGCAGTGGCAGGCCGCGGTGGACCGGGCCAGGGCCCTGCCGGACTCCGCGCTGCCGGCGCACGGGCAGCCGGTGACGGGGCCACCGCCGCCGAAGGCGTGGGCCGACAAGGATCCGGCGGCGGCGGCGCGGCTGTCCGCGGCCCGGGCCGGGGTGTCCGCGCTGGCGGAGCAGCTCACCATGCCGCAGGAGAACCTGATCACTCCGGACACGGTGCGGCGGTTGTGCTGGGAGCCGCCGGCCACGGTTAACGCCGAGTCGATCTCGGCGGCGCTGGCGGGGTACGGGGCTCGGGCCTGGCAGGTGGAGTTGGTGACGCCGGTGCTGGTGGGGGCGATGGCGGCGGTGGCGAAGATCAAGGGTGCCTAGTCGCTCTGCGGGTGCCTGGTCGCCGTAGGAGTTCCGTTGGTCGGCGGGTGCGGGTGGTTCGTGGCTGGTCGCACAGTTCGCCGCGCCCCTGGAGTTGCGGCGGCTGACTCGGCACCCCTACTTCGTCGCTCCCCTCGTGAAGCCGTTGTAGATGAATCTCTGGAGCAGCAGGAAGGCGATCAGGGTCGGCAGGATCACCAGGACCGCTCCTGCCGAGATCGTTTCCCAGTGGGCTCCGAAGGGGCCCTTGAAGCGGAACAGGGACGTGGAGATGACGCCCCGGTCGTCGGACGGCAGGTAGAGGAACGGGATGTAGAAGTCGTTGTACACCGTGATCCCCTTGACGATGACGACCGTGGCGATCGCCGGTTTGAGCAGGGGCAAGATGATCTTGCGGTAGATCGTGAAGGCGTTGGCGCCGTCCAGACGGGCGGCCTCGTCCAGGGAGACCGGGATCGACCGCACGAACTGCAGGAAGATGTAGATCGAGACGATGTCGGTGCCCATGTAGAGGGCGATCGGCGCCCAGAGGGTGTCGAACATGCCGAAGCTGTCGACGATCTGGAAGGTCGCGACCTGGGTGGTGACACCGGGGACGAGGGTGGCGACCAGGAAGAGCGCGACGACCAGTTTCCGAAAGCGGAACGTGAAGCGGTCGATCGCATAGGCCGCCATCGAGCCGATGAGGACCGTTCCGGTGATGGCGAAGAAGAGGATGAAGGCCGTGTTGCCGAAGGCGGCGAGCATCTCGCCGTCACGGAAGGCCGTGACGTAGTTCTCCAGGTTCAGGAAGTTGTCCGGCAGGGTGAGGGCGCCGCCGTCTGCCGCCATCTCCCGTTCCGTCTTCAGCGAGGTCAGCAGGACCACCAGCAGCGGCAGCAGGACCACGACCGACGCGCCGACCAGGGACAGGTAGGTGAGCGTGCGGGCGACTCGCCCGCGGGTCACCGGGGTGGGGGTCGTGAGGGTCGTCATACGAGGTCCACCCTGTCGTCGGGGACCAGTCGGCGTTGCAGCCACGTCACCGCCAGGATGATCAGCAGCAGGACGACCGCGGCGGCGGACGCGAGGCCCGTCTTGTTGAACTGGAAGGCGAGCTTGACGGTCTGGATCACGAAGGTCTCGGTGCCGGTGGCGCCGCCCGTCATGATGTACGGGATCTCGAAGACCGAGAGCGAGCCGGAGATCGACAGGATCACGCTCAGGCTCAGGACCGGTCGGATGCCGGGCGCGATGATGTACCGGAACCGGTGCCAGCGGCTCGCGCCGTCGAGTTCGGCCGCCTCGTACAGCTCCCCCGGGATCGACTGGATCGCGCCGAGGAAGAGCACGAAGTTCAGGCCCAGGTAGCGCCACACCGAGACGCCGGCGAGGGAGACGTTCGCGGAGGTCTCCGTGCCGAGCCAGGCGCGGTCCGGCTCGTGGCCGAAGAGGGCGAGGACCGAGTCGAGGGTGCCGCCGTCCTGGAAGAAGTAGAGGAAGACGAAGCCGATCGCGACGCCGTTGATCAGGTACGGGAAGAACAGGACGCCTTTGAAGAGGTTCCGGAAGCGGACGTCGAAGCTGAGGATCGTCGCGAAGTAGAGGGCGAGCACGATCTGCAGGGCCGAGGCGGCCAGGTAGTAGCCGCTGACGAAGAAGACCCGGAACAGCTCGGGACGGGTGAAGATCTCGACGTAGTTGTCGGTGCCGGTGTAGTGCAGCTCGGGGCTGACGCCGTCCCAGTCGGTGAAGCTGTACGCCACCATGTTGGCGACCGGCGCGTAGGTGAAGGTGATCAGCAGGGCCAGCGGGACGGCCAGGAAGAGCCAGGGGGTGAGCCCACGCCGCAGGCGCGCCCCGCGAGGGGCGAGCCGGGGCGTGGGGGGCCGGGGCGCGGCCGTCCGGGGCCGCGCCGCCTTCTGCGTCGCGTGCGGGGGATGTGTCGTACGCGCCTGGGGCATCAGGACCCCACGGTCTTCGCGGCCTCGGTCCAGCGCTTGCCGAGGTCGTCGAGGAAGTCGTCGATGTCGCCGTCCTTGGCGCCGCGGGCGATGTCGACCAGTTCCTGGCGGTAGGCGGGGCCGTTGATGCCGACCTCGGAGGCGCTGTCGATGGCCTTGACCTTCCCGCCTGCGGTGTCGTCCAGTTCGATCAGTTCGACGCCCTGCTCCTCGTAGGGCTTGAGCACCTCGGGCAGCGGGGCGTCCTTCAGGGTGGAGATGGAGAGGTTGTCCGCCGCGTAGCCCGACTTCTCGGTGAACCAGTCGACCCAGGCGCGGGCGGCCTCCTTGTGCTCGGAGTGGATGCTGACGGCCTGGTTGTAGTCGGGGTTGGCGGTCGCGCAGGCCCTGCCGTCGACCCGGGCGGGGAAGGGCATGAAGCCGATGTCGTCGGGGTCGGCCCCGGCCTTCTCGGCCGCCTGCCGGAACTGGATGACCGCCCAGCTGCCGAGCCAGGCCGTGGCGATCTCGCCCTTGGCCAACTGGGGTTTGGAGTTCTCCCAGTTGGTGGTCGCCGGGTCCTTCTCGATCAGGCCCTGGTCGACGATGTCGTACAACAGCCGGTCGGCCACGCGCAGTTCGCCGTCCTCGCCCCAGGGGTTGCCCTCGGCGAGGCGGGTGGTGGCCTCGGTGTCGCAGCTGACCGAACCGTTGACGGCAGTCCACTGGGTCAGCGGCCACTGGGCGGCGAAGTTGGTGTAGTACGGGACGGCGTCGGTCCTGGCCTTGACGGCCTTCAGGGCGGTGAGGAACTCCGCCGGGGTGGTGGGCCAGTCGGTCACGCCGGCCTCGGCCCAGATGCGCTTGTTGTAGAGGAAGCCGGGGGTCGCGCCCATCGGGCTCTGGCCGTAGACCTTGCCGTCGACCGCGGTGAAGCCCGTGAAGCGGTACTTCCGGCTCAGCTCCTTCTCGGTGCCGAGCGAGGCGAAGAACTTGGGGTAGTCGTTCTTCTGGATCACGGCCGGGATCATCAGGACGTCGCCGTAGTTGTCGGTGTTCATCCGGATCTTGACTTCGGCCTCGTAGTCGGTGATGCCGTCGAACGTGACCTTCACCTTCGGATAGGTCTTGTTGAAGTCCTCGGCGTACTTCTTCATCGTGCCGTCCTGCACGAGGTCCGTCCGATGGGTGAGGACCGTGATGGATCCGGACACCTGTGCCGGGTCGTCGGCCGCCTCGGCGTCGGCGCCCTTCGAGCTTCCTCCGCCGCCGGTGCAGCCCGACGCGAGAAGCGCGGCCGCCAGCAGTGTTCCGGTGAGCGTCTTCCGGTGGTTCATGTGCACCAGCTCCGTTCGGGACGGACGAGCACGGGTGGGATGGCTGGTTCGGCACTCTGGCAGCCAGTAACTGAACCGGTAAAGTCCGTATTGCGCCAAGGCTGCCGAAAGATTTCGCGACTGTGTCGGCTCACTGACTGGACCGGTTTAGGGAGTGCGCATGCTGGACGCCACACCGCTCACCGAAGGCTGGATCCTGCGGCACGAGCAGGAACCGCTGCCCGCCGCGGTGCCCGGGTGCGTGCACACGGATCTGCTGGCCGCGGGCCTGATCCCGGATCCCTTCCTCGGCCGGAACGAGGACGCGGTGGCGTGGGTGGGGCGCCGGGAGTGGACGTACGAGATCGAGCTGCCCGGGCGCGGCGCGGCAGGCGGGCACGACCAGACCGATCTGGTCTTCGACGGGCTCGACACCGCCGCCGAGATCCGGCTCGACGGACGGCTCCTCGGCTCGGTGCGGAACATGCACCGCTCGTACCGCTTCGACGTCACCGGTACGAGCGGTCTGCTCTCGGTGCGCTTCGCCTCCGCGTACGCCGAGGCGGAGGCCGTGCGCGAACGGCTCGGCGACCGGCCGAACGCCTATCCGCAGCCGTTCCAGTTCATCAGGAAGATGGCCTGCTCCTTCGGCTGGGACTGGGGGCCGACCCTGGTGACCGCGGGGATCTGGCGGCCCGTTCGGCTGGAGCGGTGGTCCACCGCCCGGATCGCCCGGGTGCGGCTGCTGGTGACCGTCGAGGGGACGACGGGCCGGGTGGAGCTGCTCGTCGACGTGGAGCGGGCGGCGGTCGAGGCGGGGCTGCGGCTGGAGGCCCGGGTGGGGGGTGTCGCCGCGGTCGCGGAGGTCGAGGGGACGAGCGGCACCGTACGGCTGGAGGTGCCGGGCGTGGAGCTGTGGTGGCCCCGCGGCTACGGGGAACAGCGCTTGTACGAGGTGGAGTTGACCCTCCACGGCGAGGGTGAGGCGCTCGATGTGTGGCGGCGGCGGGTCGGGTTCCGGACCGTGGAACTGGACCGGGGCGCCGATGAGCACGGGACCGCCTTCACGCTCGTCGTCAACGGGGAGCGGCTGTTCGCGCGCGGGGTGAACTGGATCCCGGACGACGTCTTCCCCTCCCGTGTCACGCGCGAGCGGTACCGGGAGCGGCTGGGGCAGGCGGCCGGGGCCGGTGTCGATCTCGTACGGATCTGGGGCGGCGGGATCTACGAGAGCGAGGACTTCTACGACGTCTGCGACGACCTGGGACTGCTGGTCTGGCAGGACTTCCCGTTCGCGTGCGCGGCCTACCCGGAGGAGCAGCCGCTGCGGGGCGAGGTGGAGGCCGAGGCGCGGGAGAACGTCGTACGGCTGATGCCGCACCCCTCGCTGGTGCTGTGGAACGGCAACAACGAGAACCTGTGGGGGTTCAGGGACTGGGGCTGGGAGGAGCGGCTCGCCGGGGAGTCGTGGGGCGAGGGGTACTACCTGGGGCTGCTGCCGCGGGTGGTCGCGGAGCTGGACCCGACCCGGCCGTACACGGCGGGCAGCCCCTGGTCGGGGTCGTGGGACCGGCATCCGAACGACCCGGCGCACGGCACGCACCACTCCTGGGAGGTGTGGAACCGGGAGGACTACGCGGAGTACCGGTCCGCTGTGCCGCGGTTCGTCGCCGAGTTCGGGTGGCAGGCGCCGCCCGCGTACGCGACCTTGCGGCGGGCGCTGCCGGGTGAGGAACTCGCGCCCGGCTCCCCCGGCATGCTGCACCACCAGAAGGCCGAGGACGGGAACGGGAAGCTGGAGCGGGGGCTCGCGCGTCATTTCGTCGTGCCGGACGGGGACTTCGACCGCTGGCACTATCTGACGCAGGTCAACCAGGCGCGGGCGATCGCGGCCGGGATCGAGCACTGGCGGTCGCACTGGCCGGTGTGCGCGGGCACGGTCGTGTGGCAGCTCAACGACTGCTGGCCGGTGACCTCGTGGGCGGCGATCGACGGGGACGGGCGGGAGAAGCCGCTGTACCACGAGCTGCGCCGGCTGTACGCGGACCGGCTGCTGACGCTTCAAGTGCGCGGTGAGGGCTTGGTGTTGGCCGTGGTGAACCAGTCGGGTGAGTCCTGGGCCCCGGGCGGCACGCGGTTGCGGCGGATCACCGTGGAGGGGATCGTCGTCGCCGAGACGGCGGTGGAAGTGTCCGCCGCCGCGCGTACGGTGGCCGAGGTGCGGGTGCCGCGCGAGGTGGAGCCCGTGGGGGCGAAGGAGTTCCTGGTGGCCGACGCGCGTGACGGGGAGAAGTCGCTGCGGGCGGTGCACTTCCCGGTGCCGGATCGTGAAGTGCCCTATGCGAGGCCGGAGTTCGAGGTCGAGGTCGGGACGGGTTCGGTGTCCGTGACGGCGCGGACGCTGGTGCGGGACCTGCTGCTGCAGGCGGACCGGCTGGGGCCCGCGGCGCGGGCCGACACCGGGCTGGTCACCCTGCTGCCGGGCGAGCGGGTGACCATCGGGGTGCGCGGACTGGAGGCCGTGCCGGACGTGGCGGACGTGCGGCGGGCCCTGTACTGCGTGGAGCCCGCCCGATGAGCACCTCGCCCACTCCGCCGCCGCCCCCGCCGCACGGTCCGCCCCCGGCGCCGACCCCGCGCGTGACGATCAAGGACGTCGCGGCGCTCGCCGGGGTGTCCAAGGGGGCGGTGTCGCTCGCGTTCAACCGGAAGCCGGGGCTGTCCGACGCCACGCGGGACCGGATCTTCGCGGCGGCACGGGAGCTCGGCTGGGCGCCCAACCTGGCGGCGCGGTCGCTGTCGAGTCAGCGGGTCGACGTGGTGGGGCTGGCGATCTGCCGGCCCGCCAGACAGCTCGGGCTCGAACCGTTCTACATGGAGTTCGTCTCCGGTGTGGAGAGCGTGCTGACCGAGCGGTCCTGCTCGCTGCTGCTGCGGCTGGTGCGGAACCTGGAGGAGGAGGTGGGGCTCCAGGACGCGTGGTGGCGGGGGCGGCAGGTCAGCGGGTCGATCCTCGTCGACTTCCGCGCGGACGACCCCAGAGTGGCCGCGGTGGAGCGGCTGGGGTTGCCGGTGGTGGCCGTCGGGCATCCCTCGCTGACCGGCGAGCTCACGTCGGTGTGGACGGACGACGCGACCGCCGTGACGGAGGCGGTGCGGTATCTGGCCGTGCTGGGGCACCGGCGGATCGCGCGGGTGGGAGGCGCGGCCGCGCTGGGGCACACGGCCATTCGTACCGCGGCGTTCGACCAGGCGGCCCGGGAGTTGCGGCTGGCCGGCGCGCGGCAGGTGGCGACCGACTTCTCGGGGGAGGCGGGGGCCAGGGCCACCCGGTCCTTGCTGACCGCCCCGGAGGACGATCGGCCGACCGCCATCGTCTACGACAACGACATCATGGCGGTGGCCGGGCTGTCGGTGGCGGCCGAGATGGGGGTTCGGGTGCCGGAGGAGGTGTCGTTGCTGGCGTGGGACGACTCGCAGTTGTGCCGGCTGACGCGGCCGACGCTGTCCGCGATGAGTCATGACGTGCACGGGTTCGGGGCGGAGGTGGCGCGGACGTTGTTCGAGGTGATCGGTGGGGGCGGGGCTTCGCATCCGGTGGCCACGCCCGTGCTGGTTCCGAGAGGGTCCACTGCTACTGCCCCCTGAGCGCCGTACAGGTCCGCGGGTTCGCGCCGGCTGGTCGTGCCCACGCGGCGGAGCCGCATATCGATACAGCTCCGCGCCCTTGAGGGCGACGGATGTAACCGGCGGTAACATGCAGAACGCGTGTGACGTTCGCCGCTCCCCTCCCCAGGGGTGGGCAGCACTGTTACTCGCAAGTAGCATGGGCCTGAGCGCGCGCTCAGCGGTTGCGCGTCGCAGCAGTGCCGTCCCGCACCTCTGGAGGAGAGCCATCGTGCCTCGTACCGTCAAGGAAGTCGTCTTCGTCGACGGCGTCCGCACCCCGTTCGGCAAGGCGGGCCCGAAGGGCATCTACCACGAGACCCGCGCCGACGACCTCGTCGTGAAGGCGATCCGGGAGCTGCTGCGCCGCAACCCCGGTCTGGAGCCCGCGAAGATCGACGAGGTCGCCATCGCCGCGACCACGCAGATCGGTGACCAGGGCCTCACCATCGGCCGTACGGCCGGCATCCTCGCCGGTCTGCCGCAGTCGGTGCCCGGCTACTCCATCGACCGCATGTGCGCCGGCGCCCTGACCGCCGTCACCTCGGTCGCCGGTTCCGTGGCCTTCGGCGCGTACGACGTCGCCATCGCCGGTGGTGTGGAGCACATGGGCCGCCACCCGATGGGTGAGGGCGTCGACCCGAACCCGCGGTTCGTCAGCGAGAAGCTGGTCGACGAGTCCGCCCTGTTCATGGGCATGACCGCCGAGAACCTGCACGACCGGTACCCGACGATCACCAAGCAGCGCGCCGACGAGTACGCCGTGCGCTCGCAGGAGAAGGCCGCCAAGGCGTACGCCAACGGCAAGATCCAGGCCGACCTGGTGCCGATCTCGGTGCGCCGCACCAACGCGGAGGCCGGTGAGACGGGCTGGGGCCTGGTCACCGCCGACGAGCCGATGCGGCCGGGCACGACCATCGAGAACCTGACCGGCCTCAAGACCCCGTTCCGGGTCCACGGCCGGGTCACCGCCGGTAACGCTGCCGGTCTCAACGACGGTGCCACCGCCTCGCTGATCGCCTCCGAGGACTTCGCCCGCGAGAACAACCTCCCGGTGAAGATGCGCCTGGTCTCGTACTCCTTCGCGGGTGTCGAGCCGGAGGTCATGGGCTACGGCCCGATCCCGGCTACGGAGAAGGCGCTCGCCCAGGCGGGCCTGTCCATCGACGACATCGGCCTGTTCGAGATCAACGAGGCCTTCGCCGTGCAGGTGCTCGCCTTCCTGGAGCACTACGGCATCGCCGACGACGACGCGCGCGTCAACCAGTACGGCGGCGCCATCGCCTTCGGTCACCCGCTGGCCTCCTCGGGTGTGCGTCTGATGACGCAGCTCGCCCGCCAGTTCGAGGAGCAGCCGGAGGTCCGCTACGGCCTCACCACCATGTGCGTCGGCTTCGGCATGGGCGCGACCGTCATCTGGGAGAACCCGCACCACAAGGACGCCGGAGGCGACAAGTGAGCACCACCGCTGAGCTTCTCAAGGGCGCTGCCGAGCTGTTCCCCGACGAGGTCGTGACGTCCGCGCACGTACGCCACCTCGACCTGCCGTTCGGCGCCGGGCGCTTCGCGCTCATCACGCTCGACAACGGCTTCGACCACACCAAGCCGACCACCTTCGGCCCGGCGTCGCTGGCGAACCTGAACACCGCCATCGACCAGGTCGAGAAGGAGGCCGCGGCCGGCGAGATCGTCGGTGCCGGTGTCACCGGCAAGCCGTTCATCTTCGCCGTCGGCGCCGACCTCAAGGGTGTCGAGCTGCTGAAGAACCACGACGACGCGCTCGCCATCGGCAAGGGCGGTCACGAGGTCTTCAAGCGCCTCTCCGCGCTCGCCGTGCCGACCTTCGCGTACTACAACGGTGCCGCGATGGGCGGTGGCGTCGAGGTCGGTCTGCACTGCTCCTACCGCACCGTGTCGAAGGCGCTGCCGGCCTTCTCCCTCCCCGAGGTCTTCCTCGGGCTGGTCCCCGGCTGGGGCGGCTGCACGATCCTGCCGAACCTGATCGGCGCCGACAAGGCCGTCACGGTCATCGTCGAGAACTCGCTCAACCAGAACAAGCAGCTCAAGGGCCAGCAGGTCTTCGACCTCGGGATCGCGGACGCGATCTTCGAGGGCGCGGACTTCCTGGAGCAGTCGCTGATCTGGACGGCGAACGTCCTCAAGGGCGACATCGAGGTCGAGCGCCCGGTCATCGACCGCGGCGAGGCCTGGGACCAGGCCGTCGCCAAGGGCCGCTTCATCGCGGACTCCAAGGTGCACGGGGCGGCCCCGGCCGCGTACCGCGCGCTGGACATCATCGCCGCCGCGAAGAACGGCGACCTCCAGCAGGGCTACGACGCCGAGGACGTCGCCCTCGCCGACCTGATCATGGGTGGCGAGCTGCGCGCCGGTATCTACGCCTTCAACCTGGTGCAGAAGCGCGGCAAGCGCCCCGCCGGTGCGCCGGACAAGTCGCTCGCGCGTCCGGTCACCAAGGTCGGTGTCGTCGGCGCCGGTCTGATGGCCTCCCAGCTCGCGCTGCTCTTCCTGCGCCGCCTGGAGGTGCCGGTCGTGCTGACCGACATCGACCAGGAGCGCGTCGACAAGGGTGTGGGCTACGTCCATGCCGAGATCGACAAGCTGCTGCTCAAGGGCCGGGTCAACCAGGACAAGGCCAACCGTCTCAAGGCCCTGGTCACCGGTGTCCTGGACAAGGCCGAGGGCTTCGCGGACGCGGACTTCATCATCGAGGCCGTGTTCGAGGAGATCGGTGTCAAGCAGCAGGTGTTCGCGGAGGTCGAGGCGGTCGCCCCGGCGCACGCGATCCTCGCCACCAACACCTCCTCGCTGTCGGTGACCGAGATGGCGTCGAAGCTGAAGAACCCCGAGCGGGTCGTCGGCTTCCACTTCTTCAACCCGGTCGCGATCCTGCCGCTCCTGGAGATCGTCCGTGGCGAGCGGACGGACGACGCCTCGCTCGCCACGGCCTTCGCCGTCGCCAAGAAGCTGAAGAAGACCGCGGTGCTCGTGAAGGACGCCCCGGCGTTCGTCGTGAACCGCATCCTCACCCGCTTCATGGGCGAGATCCAGAACGTCATCGACGAAGGCACGCCGGTCGAGGTCGCCGAGAAGGCGGTCGAGCCGCTGGGTCTGCCGATGTCGCCGCTGGTCCTCCTGGAGCTGGTCGGCCCGGCCATCGGCCTGCACGTCTCGGAGACCCTCAACCGGGCCTTCCCGGACCGCTTCACCGTCTCCGAGAACCTCGCCGCCGTCGTCAAGGCCGGCAAGCGCGGCTTCTACGTCTACTCCGCAGAGAACGGCTTCAAGCCGGAGCTGGACCCCGAGGTCGCAGCCCTCCTCAAGCAGGGCGACTCCGTCCTGTCCGAGGAGCAGGTGCGGGCCCGTGTGCTCGACGCCGTCGCCCAGGAGATCGGGCTCATGCTCGACGAGGGTGTCGTCGCCGAGGCGCAGGACATCGACCTCTGCCTGATCACCGGCGCGGGCTGGCCCTTCCACCTGGGCGGCATCACGCCGTACCTGGACCGCGAGGGCGTCAGCGAGCGGGTCAACGGCAAGAAGTTCCTGGAGCCCGGGGTGGCTTCGGTCCCCGCGTGACCCATCGACACGGCTGAGGGCCTCCGCCTACGGGCGGGGGCCCTCTTCCCGTACCGGCCCCGTAAGGGGCGCGGGGAACGGCGCGAGCAACCCTCCACGACCCGCACCCGCCGAACCAGCGCCCCCGGCAGACGCGTGGGCGCATACGCGTGGGCGCAGACGCGTGGGCGCATACGCGTGGGCGCATACGCGTGGGCGCATACGCGGGCGCGAACGCCCCGTCAGACCGCCACGGACGGCGCCAGCGCCAAGCCCGTCTCGTCGTTCTGCCGGGCCATGCGCAACGCGCCCCCCGTGTCGACCACCCCGAGCACCACCCGCCCATGGGCGTCCCGGGCCAACGCCGGCGTCCCCACGCAGCGTTCGCGGGTCGGCGCCCACCAGACCCCGGCTTCCTCGTTCTCCGTGCCGCAGGCCGCCAGCAGGACCCGCCCCTCGCCGTCGCGACGGGCCAGGACCGTGCAGTCGTACCCGTCGAGCGGCACCCTCAGCACGGCGACCGGCCCCTCGGCCGGAGCCCCGCCGAGCGGGATCACCGGGCCGCCCGGCCGGTGCGCGACGACGCCTCCGGTCTCCGGGTCGGTCCAGTAGTACGTCGCCCGGTCGGGCCCGGTCTCCAGACCCACCAGGCTGCCGGGGGCCACGGACAGCGGCGCGGTGGGCGCCTGGCCGAAGTTCCCGTCCGGCTTCTCCTGCGTCCAGCGCATGACGAGGTCCTGGCCGCCGACCAGCGCCTCGACGCGCCCGGACGCATAGGCGACCACGGCCACCGGGTCCCGCACCAGGCGACCCTTGAGGTCGGTCCAGGCGCTCCACTTGCCGCCCGCCAGCTCCCGGCGCAGCATCACGCCGCCACCCGCGTTGCGGGCGAAGACATGGACGTTGCCGCCGGCGCTCACCGCGCCGGTGGGCCTGCCGAAGCGCGCCGCCTTCGCCGCGTCCTCGTGCGGATTACCCAGCGAACGCCACTCGGTGACGGGACGTCCGGTCTGGTACTGGATGGCGTGCACGACGTCCACGGCGGGCGGGCCGTCGCCCTTGGGCACCTCACGGCGGCCGAGGAAGTGCACATAGGTGTCCGCGCCCTGCACGACGTGGAGGTCGGTCAGCCCCGACACGGGGAAGTGGTCCGGCCCGGTCCACTCGGCGCCGCCGGGCCGTGTCTGCGTCCAGCGCAAAAGCCCCGTACGGGCGCGGGCGTACGCGGTGAGCCTGCCGTCCTTGCCGAGGACCAGCCAGGAACCGGCGAGCGTGGTCTCTGCCCGGTGCCGCGCGCTCGTGCCCTTCGCCGAGATGTCGGCCGCCGCCCCCTGGGCCGCACCGCGCCCGGATCTGGTCCGCATGACGTGCCCCGCCCCTTCCGACGACGCTCGGCGCGGCCCCCCGGCCGCCTTCTCGCACGACAAGCGGAAGACCGAGCGGACCCCATCATAGGATCAACGTTTCGCCAACCCGGCCCGGCCGCCCGGCATGCGACTCTGTCCCCCATGGACGCCTCCCTGCTCGTGATCGTCGACGCCGCCAATGTCATCGGCTCCGTCCCCGACGGCTGGTGGCGCGACCGGCACGGCGCGGCGGAGCGGCTGCGCGACCGTCTGGCCCGGGACGGGGTCCCCGGCCGGGACGGTCCCGTCGAGCTCGTGATGGTCGTCGAGGGCGCGGCCCGGGGTGTGGAGCCGGTGCCCGGCGTACGGGTCGAGGCGGCGCCCCGCAGCGGTGACGACCGCATCGTGGAACTCGTCGCCGAGGAGGCGCGCGACCGCCCCTGCCTCGTGGTCACCGCAGACCGTGAACTACGGCGCAGGGTGGGCGAGTTGGGCGCCGAGGTGGCCGGGCCGCGGACGGTGCGCGGGGACGCCTGACCAGCCGTCCGTCGGTCCGTCGGTCCGCCGGGCGAGGACCCGCCTGCGGAACGGGCCCGGCACGCCTCCGGCCCCGTGCCTCCCGCCGGAAGCGGGACGTACGGGACCGGAGAGCGGGACAACGGCCGCAGGGCGGCTACGGGGTGGAGCCTCCCGGCGGGCCCCCGACCCCGCCCGCGGGCGTCTTCTCGGGACGTGCGAGCCGGCTGTGCGAGCGGCCGTAGACGAAGTAGACGACGATGCCGAGGGCCATCCAGGCCGCGAACCGGAGCCAGGTCTCGGCGGGCAGGTTGAGCATCAGCCACAGCGAGGCGCACACCGAGAGGATCGGGATGACCGGCACCCAGGGCGTGCGGAACGCGCGGTGCAGGTCGGGCCGGGTCCGGCGGAGGATGACGACACCGATCGCGACGACCACGAAGGCGAACAGCGTGCCGATGTTCACCAGCTCGGCCAGCTCGCTCAGCGGGGTGAAGCCCGCGACGATCGCGATGACCACACCGAGCAGGATGGTCGGCCGGTGCGGGGTCTTGAACCGGGGGTGGACCTGGGAGAAGAAGCGCGGCAGCAGTCCGTCGCGGCTCATCGCGAAGAACACCCGGGTCTGACCGAGCAGCAGGATCATGCACACGGTCGTCAGACCGACGGCCGCGCCGAAGCTGATGAAGCCGGCGAACCACGGATGCCCGGTGGCCTTGAACGCATCGGCCAGCGGCGCGGTCACGGACAGCTCGGTGTAGTGCTGCATGCCGGTGACGACGATCGAGACCACCACGTACAGCGTGGTGCAGATCAGCAGGGAGCCGAGGATGCCCCGGGGCATGTCGCGCTGCGGGTTCCTCGTCTCCTCGGCGGCCGTGGCGACGACGTCGAAGCCGATGAACGCGAAGAAGACGACGGAGGCGGCCGTGAAGATGCCCATCACCCCGAAGTTGGCGGGCGCCCAGCCGAAGATCAGCTGGATCAGCGGGGACTGGAGACTGTCGCCCGCCGGTACCTCCTGCGCCTTGGGGATGAACGGGTCGTAGTTGTCGGCGGTGATGAAGAAGGCGCCCGCGATGATCACGGTGAGGACGACGGTCACCTTGATGGCGACGACGACCGAGGTGACCCGTGCGGAGAGCTTGGTGCCGGCCACGAGGATGGCGGTGAGGATCAGGACGAGCGCGGCGGCGAGGATGTCGAAGCCGAAGCCGTCCGCCCCGTCCCTCGTGCCGAGCGCGGCCGGCAGGTCCCAGCCGGCGTTGTCCATCAGCGAGTGGATGTAGCCGGACCAGCCGACGGCCACCACCGCCGTCCCCAGCGCGAACTCCAGGACCAGGTCCCAGCCGATGATCCAGGCGGGCAGTTCCCCGAGGGAGGCGTACGAGAAGGTGTACGCGGATCCGGCTACCGGGACCGTGGAGGCGAACTCCGCGTAGCAGAGGGCGGCGAGCGCGCAGACGACGCCGGCCACGACGAAGGCGAGGGCGACGGCGGGTCCGGCGTTGTTCTTGGCCACCGTGCCGGTGAGGACGAAGATGCCGGTGCCGATGATGACACCGACGCCGAAGACGGTCAGATCCAGCGCGGACAAGGATTTCTTGAGCGCGTGCTCTGGCTCCTCGGTATCGAGGATGGACTGCTCCACCTTCTTCGTCCGGAAGAGTGTGCTGCTCACGGGCGTACCTCCCACGCTTGTCGTCCTCGACATGATCGAGAGGGGGCGATGGGGGTCCCCCCGGGTCGAGCGAAGCCGAGAGCTGGGGGACCGTATGCCCCGGCGCGAGCGGATTCACGCGAATGGGCCGGTCTCACCACCGTAAAGGATGGCGAAACCGGCCCGATCGGCCCGCAGCGGTGGGTCAGTCGCGCGCCGGTTCCGCCTCGGCGGGCGCGCCGTCGAGGCGGCCGTCGAGCTTGGAGACCAGCCCGGTGACCTGGCGGGCGATGTCGGGCGCGGTGAGCCCGATCTCGGCCATGACCTCGGCACGGGAGGCGTGGTCGAGGAAGCGCGGCGGGATGCCGAAGTCGCGCAGCGGGATGTCCACGCCGGCGTCGCGCAGTGCCTGGGCGACGGCCGAGCCGACGCCGCCGACGCGGGAGTTGTCCTCGACGGTGACGACGACGCGGTGCTTGTCCGCGAGCGGCGCCATGTGCTCGTCGACGGGCTTGACCCAGCGGGGGTCGACGACCGTCGTGGTGATGCCCTGCTTGTCGAGCAGGTCGGCGATCTCCAGGCACATCGGCGCGAGGGCGCCGACGGAGACGAGGAGCACGTCCGGGGTGTCGGTGCCGGGCTCGCGCAGCACGTCCATGCCGCCGACCCGGCGCAGCGCGGGTACGGCGGGGCCGACGGCGCCCTTGGAGAAGCGCACCACGGTCGGCGCGTCGGTGACCTCGACGGCCTCGCGCAGCTGGGCGCGGACCTGGTCGGCGTCGCGCGGCGCGGCCAGCCTGAGCCCCGGGACGACCTGGAGGATCGACATGTCCCACATGCCGTTGTGGGAGGCGCCGTCGGTGCCGGTGACACCGGCCCGGTCCAGGACGAACGTCACACCGCACTTGTGGAGGGCGACGTCCATCAGGACCTGGTCGAAGGCGCGGTTGAGGAAGGTGGCGTACACGGCGAAGACGGGGTGCAGACCGCCGGTGGCGAGGCCCGCGGCCGAGACCGCGCCGTGCTGCTCGGCGATGCCGACGTCGTACACCCGCTCGGGGAAGGCCTTGGCGAACTTGTCGAGTCCGACCGGCTGGAGCATGGCCGCCGTGATGGCGACGATGTCCTCGCGCTCCTTGCCGAGCTTCACCATCTCCTCGCCGAAGACGGAGGTCCAGTCGGCGCCGGAGGAGGCGATCGGCAGACCCGTGTCCGGGTGGATCTTGCCGACGGCGTGGAAGCGGTCGGCCTCGTCCTGGAGGGCCGGCTGGTAGCCGCGGCCCTTCTCGGTGAGGCAGTGCACGATGACCGGCCCGCCGAACCGCTTGGCGCGGGAGAGCGCGGACTCCAGGGCCTCGATGTCGTGCCCGTCGATCGGACCGACGTACTTCAGGCCGAGGTCCTCGAACATGCCCTGGGGGGCGATGAAGTCCTTCAGGCCCTTCTTGGCACCGTGCAGCGTCTCGTAGAGCGGCCGGCCGACGACCGGGGTGCGCTCCAGCAGGTCCTTGCCGCGGGCGAGGAAGCGCTCGTAGCCGTCGGTCGTCCGCAGCGTGGCCAGGTGGTTGGCGAGGCCGCCGATGGTCGGCGCGTACGAGCGCTCGTTGTCGTTGACGACGATGACCAGGGGGCGGTCCTTGGCGTCGGCGATGTTGTTGAGCGCCTCCCAGGCCATACCGCCGGTCAGCGCGCCGTCGCCGATGACCGCGACCACGTGGTCGTCGCGTTTGAGCACCTGGTTGGCCTTCGCGAGGCCGTCGGCCCAGCCCAGCACCGTGGAGGCGTGGCTGTTCTCGATGACGTCGTGCTCGGACTCGGCCTGCGAGGGGTAGCCGGACAGGCCGCCCTTCATCTTCAGCTTGGAGAAGTCCTGGCGGCCGGTCAGCAGCTTGTGGACGTAGGACTGGTGACCCGTGTCCCACAGCACCTTGTCCTTGGGCGAGTCGAAGACCCGATGCAGGGCGATGGTGAGCTCGACCACGCCGAGGTTCGGGCCGAGGTGACCGCCGGTCTTCGACACCGCCTCCACGAGGAAGGTCCGGATCTCCTCCGCCAGCTGGTCCAACTCCTCCAGGCTGAGCCGGTCCAGATCGCGCGGTCCCCTGATGCGGGTCAGCAGCGGCACCCGTGCCTCCTTGCGATAGTGCTGTTCGAGCGTTACCGGGCTCGTCGAAGTCTAATCTTCCGCGCACCGGGCCGACCGCCGGGCGGTCGGGTCCCGTGTCACACGAACGGCCGTAAACCATCCTGCGCAGACGTACCCGTACGAAACGTCCGACAACAAGCGGAAGTGCCCGGCGCCGAAATCGACGCCGGGCACTTGTTCGATCTGGGGCAGCTGGCGCCCCGTCAGGGGCGCGGGGAACTGCGCGACCAGCCACGTACGACCCGCGGCCGGCGACGGAGAGGCACCCCAACGGCGCCCCTCCGCAAATCCGCTACGCGCGCCCCGCCGCTTTCTGGCTCTTGCGGCTGACGGAGTCGATGACCACCGCACCCAGCAGCACCGCACCCGTGATCATGTACTGGATCGAGGTGTTCATGTTCAGCAGGTCGAGACCGGTCTGGATCGACTGGATCACCAGCATGCCCAGCAGCGCCGACCACACCGACCCGCGCCCGCCGAAGAGGCTGGTGCCGCCGATGACGGCCGCGGCGATCGCGAGCATCAGCGTGTTGCCGCCACCGGCGGACAGCGTCGCGCTCGCGGTCTGGCCGGCGAAGAACATACCGCCGATCGCCGCGAAGCCACCGGAGATGGCGAACACGGTGATCCGGATCATCGGCACGTTGATACCGGCCCGGCGGGCCGCCTCGATGCCACCGCCGACCGCGAACACCTGACGGCCGTACGTCGTACGACGCAGGACGAAGTCCACGATCACCAGCGCCGCGAGGAAGATCACCAGCGCGTTGGAGACACCGGACGCGTTGTTGAGCACGGCGGCGGCGGCGAAGGAGACCAGCGCGAGCGCGCCGACGCGCAGCAGGATCTCGCTGGTCGGCCGGAACGGCACACCCGCGGCCCGACGACGGCGCTGCTCGTTGAAGTTGCCGACGAGGGAGAGCGCCACGGCGAGGCCCGCCAGGATGTACGCGCCGATGATGGCCTGGTCCATGAAGAAGGAGCTCTGGCCGAGCAGACGGACCGGGCCCTCGTCGGAGGGGATGTTGATGGTGCCGCTCTCACCCAGCAGCCACAGCATCAGACCGTTCCAGCCGAGGAAGCCGGCCAGGGTGACGACGAACGCGGGTACGCCGATCTTGGCGAAGAACCAGCCGTGCAGCGCGCCGATGGCGAGACCGGTGATGACCGCGAGGACCAGTGCCAACCAGGAGTTCATGCCCTCGTTCACCGCGAACACGGCGAACAGGGTCGAGGCCAGGCCGCTGACCGAACCCACGGACAGGTCGATCTCGCCGAGCAGCAGCACGAACACCAGGCCGATGGCGAGCATGCCGGTGGCCGAGAGGAAGTAGCTGATGTTCGAGAGGTTGTCGGCGCTGAGGAAACGATCGTTCTGAAGCTGGAAGATCGTCCAGATGACGATCAGACCGATGACCACCGGCAGCGAGCCCAGCTCGCCGCCCTTCACCTTGCGCTTGAACTCGGTGACATAGCCCTTGAGGCCCTCTTCGCGGACCAGCAGACGCGGGTCGACGACGGTGACCGGCGCCGCCGTGGGGTCGTCGGAGGGGGCGACCGTGGTCTGGCCCTCGCCGACGGTCGCGGAATCGCTCTTCACGGTCTTGGACGTGTCGCTCACTTTGCCGCCTCCGTGGTGCGCCGCTCCGCGCGACGGGTCACGGCGTTGTCCGTGGCACCCGTGATCGCGGCGATGATCTCTTCGTGGCTGGTGTCCTTCACGGAGAAGGAGCCGTTGTTCTTGCCCAGGCGCAGGACCGCGACGGTGTCCGCGACCGCCTTGACATCGGCCATGTTGTGGCTGATGAGGATGACGGCGAGGTTGCGCTCACGCAGCCGTTCGACCAGGTCGAGGACCTGGGCGGTCTGTTCGACGCCGAGGGCGGCGGTGGGCTCGTCCAGGATGACGAGCTTGGGGTCACCGATGAGGGCGCGGGCGATGGCGACGACCTGGCGCTGACCACCGGAGAGGCTCGCGATCGGGATCCGTACGCTCGGGATCCGGATGGAGAGCGTGGACAGCAGCTCCCGGGAGTTCTTCTCCATCGTCACCTCGTCGATGACGCCCCGGTGCAGCAGCTCGCGGCCGAGGTAGAGGTTGCCGACGACGTCGAGGTTGTCGCAGAGCGCGAGGTCCTGGTAGACCGTCGCGACACCGAGGCCCTGGGCGTCGTGCGGCTTGTTGATCTTGACCGGGTCGCCCTGCCACTCGATGACGCCCTCATCGATGGGGTGGACACCCGCGATGGTCTTGACCAGGGTGGACTTTCCTGCGCCGTTGTCGCCCACCAGGGCGACCACTTCACCGGCGTGGACCTCCAGCTCGACGTCGGTGAGTGCCTGCACCGCACCGAATCGCTTGGAGACTCCGCGCAACGCCAGCACGGGCGTAGCGGACACGTGAACCATCTCCTTCGCCGCCTGACCGGCGGGGATGCCGCGCTTGAGACCAGCGCGGAGGAATGTGCCGGGCCCCGGGGTGAGGGGCCGACGCACAAGGCTTACAAGGTGAACATGTCTATGTCCGCTGCTCTGTCGGCAGCGGTTCCGTCCGACGCCCGCCCCGGAAGCGGGGTCTGAAGTCGGGGCGGGCGTCGGACAGGTTCTACGGGACCGCGGGGGTCGTCCCCGGGACGACCCCGCGCGGCCGCGGGCCCGAGCGACTACTCGAGGCCGGCCTCCTTGCAGGCCTTCGCGAACTCGGGGGTGCAGATGTCGGCGACCGTGTAGAGGCCGTCCTTGACCACCGTGTCCTTGATGTTGTCCTTGGTCACGGAGACCGGGACCAGCAGCTTCGCCTGGACCTTGTCACCGGAACCGCTGGTCACCTCGGTGTCGGCCAGGGACTTGATGTCCTTGCCCTCCAGCAGGTTGACCGCGAGCTCGGCGGCCGTGTCGGCCTCCGGCTTGTAGGCCTTGTAAACCGTGGAGGACTGCGTGCCGGCGACGATCCGCTGGATGGCCGCGAGTTCGGCGTCCTGGCCCGTCAGCGGGATGCCGCTGATCTTCGCACCCTTGAGGGTGTTGGCGATGCCACCGGCCATGCCGTCGTTGGCGGCGTAGACGCCCGCGATGTTCTTGGCGCCCAGCTGCGTGATGGCCGCGGACATCTTCTGGGCGGCGACGGTGTCCTTCCAGAGGCCGGACTGCTCGTAGGCGATGTCGACCTTGCCGTCGAGGGCCTTGTGCGCGCCCTCCTTGAACTGACCGGCGTTCGGGTCGGCGTCGTCACCGTTGATCATGACGACCTTGGCCTTGGGGGTCGCCTTGTCGCCGAGGGCGGCGATGAGGGCCTCGCCCTGCAGCTCGCCGACCTTCACGTTGTCGAAGGAGACGTAGGCCGAGACCGGGCCCTGGGCCAGACGGTCGTAGGCGACGACCTTCACGCCCTTGTCCACCGCGGACTGGATGGAGGACTTGATGGCGGCGGAGTCCTGGGCGGAGACGACGATGACCTTGACGCCCTTGGTCACCATGGTGCTCATCTGCTGAGCCTGCTTGGTGGGGTCAGCGGCCGCGTTCGCGTACTCGACCTTGCAGTCGTCGCAGAGTTCCTTGACCTTGTCCTCGAAGTACGGACGGTCGAACTTCTCGTAGCGCGCGGTGACGTTGTCGGGCAGGAGCAGACCGATCGTCTTGCTGTCGCCGCCACCGGTGCTGCCGCTGTCCGAGTCGTTGTCGTCGCCGGCCTTGCCACAGGCGGCCACGGAGAGCGCCAGCGAAACCGCGGTGGCGCCGATCACGACTCTACGCATCATTGCGTTCATTTTGGGTTGTGCCTCCCTGACACGGGCCGCAGCGCTGCGGCCGAGGTGGCTGGAAGTCAACTCGGCCACACGTGCGACGTCAAGAAGTAAATCCTTAACGGGTTGGCAACGGCGTGTTTCGTTCTCTAAGTGAAGACAGGGGTTGCTGCGGAGAGGGTCCCGTCCAAAAGGGTCGAATCACCCATCTCGCTGAGGGCCAGCGCCAGGGCCCCGAGGACCTCGGCACGGCCGCCAAGTGCCCCTGGCAGCACTGAGAGTTGACGTGCGGCACTCGGGATCGCGTACCGGCCGACCGACTCCCTTATGGGTCCGAGAACCAGCTCTCCGGCCTCGGCGAGATCGCCGCCGAGGACCACGCGGCTCGGGTTCAACAGATTGCAGAGATTGGCGACTCCACTTCCGATGTGTCGGCCGACGTCGGCGATCACCCGACGGCAGCCCGGATCCCCGTCCCTCGCCAGCCGTACGACCCCTTCCATGGTCAGATCGGTGCCGTGGCTGGACTGGAGGAGCGGCAGCACATAGCGTGCGGCGGCGAAGGTCTCCAGGCACCCACGGTTGCCGCAGCGGCAGACCGGGCCGGATTCATCAAGAGTAATATGCCCGATTTCTCCCGCCGTGCCACCCGGGCCCCTGTAGATCTTGCCATCGATCACCAGACCGGCACCAACGCCGCTGGAGACCTTGATGTAGGCCAGGTCCCGCACCCCCCGGCCACTGCCCCAGACCAGCTCGCCGAGGGCGCCGAGGTTGGCGTCGTTGTCCACGTGCACGGCGACGCCCAGGCGGTCCTGCATCTCGGCGGCCGGCTTGGTGCCGGTCCAGCCCGGCAGGATCGCGGTGGAACCGAGCGTCCCGGACTCCACGTCGATCGGACCGGGCACCCCCAGCCCCACGCCCGCGACCTTCGTACGATCCACCCCGGTGGCCTCGATCAACCGGGTGACCAGCTGCTCCGCACGGTCGAACCCCTGCGTCGAGGAGGCGTCCACGTCCAGCGGCTCGGCCTCCTCGGCGAGCACCTGATGGGCGAGATTTCCGATCGCGACGCGCAAATGCGTGTGCCCGAAGTCGACACCGATCACGATGCCCGCGGCCCCGCTCAGCGAGACCGCGCGCGCCCGGCGGCCGCCCGCCGACGTGGGCGTGACCTCGACGGTTCCACCGTCCTTGAGCTCGCGCACGATGTTGGAGACCGTGGCCGCGGACAGGCCGGTGGTCCTGGCGATCTCCGCCTGCGTGAGCGACCCGGCGAGGCGCACCGCCCGTACGACGCGCTCGAGATTTGCTCGGTGCAGCGACGACTGCGACCCCGGAGTCTCCATCGACTCATCCACTCCCGTCCCGGACCGGGCGGCCCGCACGCCGCCCGAGTGACCCAGGTCACAGCAATGGAACCCGGGTCACTTACAAGTTGTGAACTCCAAGCTCCGCTGAACGGGTTACCGCAGTCAAGTCCTTGACGAAAACTGGGGCCGCCGAATGACCACTAAATGTCACTCTGCGGCTACTTGCGGTCTCGGGGCCGGCTACTTGAGGGTGGCCGAGGTGAGGCCGGCCTGGACCTGTCGCTGGAAGGAGAGATAGACGACGAGCATGGGGATCATGGCGATGGTGACCCCGGCGAAGAGGACGGGCAGGTCCGAGGCGTAGCCCTGCTGCTGCTGGAGCTGGATGAGGCCCTGGGTGAGGACGTACCGCTCGGGATCGTCGCCGCTCTGCGGCTGCATGAGGACCGTGGGCAGGATGAACTGGTTCCACTGCCCCAAGGTGTTGAAGATCCCGACGCTGATCAGCCCGGGCTTGGCCATCGGCAGCATGACCTGGAAGAACGTCCGGGTGTGCGAGGCCCCGTCGAGGATGGCGGCCTCGAAGACGGCGGTGGGCAGCGTCCGGAAGAACGCGTGCATGAAGAACACCGTGAACGGCAGCGAGTAGGCGACGTACACCAGGATCAGCCCCTGGTAGGTGTTCAGCATGTCCAGCCGCTTGACCATGAAGAACAACGGCACCAGGGCCAGGAACACGGGGAACATCGCACCGGCGACGAAGAAGTAGTACAGCAGCCGGTTGCCCCGGAACGGGTAGCGCGCCAGGACGTACGCCGCCATCGAGCCGAACAGCATGGTCAGCGGCACGGAGAAGGCCAGCACGATGACCGTGTTGACGAAGTAGTCGCCGATGCCCTTGTCCCAGGCCCGGGAGAAGACGTCCAGGGACCAGTTCTGCGGCCAGCCGAAGGCCGAGCCGCCGATCTGCGCGTCGGTCTTGAAGGAGCTGAGCACCAGCCACAGCAGCGGCAGCACGATCAGCAGGGCCCACAGGGCGAGGAAGCCGTGCGAGAAGACGTTCAGGACGACGCCTTCGCCGCGCTCGTCACCGGGACCGGTCCCGCGCTTGTCCACCGTCGGGCCGGTGGGGACGGAGTCGCCGCGTGAGACGGTCTTGGGGGGTGCACTCATCTTCTGTCGTCTCTCCCGCTCAGAACTCGACGCGCTCGCGACGGGTGGCACGCAGCATGACCACCGACACGATCAGGGTGAGGAGCAACATCACGACGCCCATCGCGCAGGCGTAGCCGCTCCTGCCGTACAGCAGGAAGTTCCGCATCATCACGGTCGCCATGACCTCGCTGTGGTGGTCGGGGCCGCCTCCGTACTCCCCCGCGGTCATCGTCGAGACCAGGATGAACATGTCCATGGCCGCGATGCCGAGGTAGACCCAGGCGGTCTGCACGGAGTCCCACAGCAGCGGCAGGGTGATGCGGAAGAAGGTGTGGGCGCGGCCGGCGCCGTCGATCAGCGCGGCCTCGTAGATGTCTCTCGGGATGGCCTGCATGGCGGCGGAGAACAGCACCAGGTAGAAGCCGACGCCGTGCCAGACGACGACCAGGATGAGCGCCCAGAGCACCATGTTCGGCTCGTTCAGCCACTCGACGGGGCTGCTCTCGTCGACCAGTCCCAGCTTCATCAGCAGGCCGTTGAGCATGCCGCCGCTGTCGCTGCGGTACACGGCGCCGAAGAGCACCGCGAGGATCGCCAGCGACAGCACCTGCGGGAAGAAGTACACGATCTTGTAGAAGCCCGACCCGGCGACCCCGGACACCCCGCCGGCCCGGCCGCGTCCGCCCGCGTTCAGCATGAAGGCGAAGAACAGCGCGAGCAGGATGGTGATGACCGGGATGAAGACCAGGAACAGGATGTTGTGCCAGATCGCCTGGAGGAAGATGTCGTCCTCGAACAACGCGGTGTAGTTGTCCAGGCCGATGAAGGAGAAGGTCTGGGACTGGCCCTTCCAGTCCGTCAGTGAATAGCCGAACGTCTGGATGTACGGCCAGATCACGAAGATCAGGTAAAGCGCCACGGGGACCAGGAGAAACCCCGCGACGAACCGGTTCTGCCCTTTACGCATTGGCGTTTTCCTGCCTCGGGTTCCAGGGGACGAAAGGCGCGCCCCGTCCTTTCAGGGGCGCGGGGAACTGCGCGACGAGCGACGACGAAACCGCAGCTCACCACAGTGCGCAGCTCCCCTGGCGCTCCGACGCCCCACTAGTCCCGGCGGTTCTTCTTGGAATCCGGGTCCTTCGCCTGCTTGTCCACCGCGGCCTGCGCCCGCTTCAACCACTCGGCCGGCTGGATCCGCTTCGCCATCAGCTCGTTCGACGCGTTCTGGATCGCCGTGTCCATCTCGCTGTACCACTCGGTGTACAGGTAACGGAACGTGTTGTCACCGGCGGCCTTGGATGCCTCGACCGTCGACTGTGTGCCCGGCCGCAGTTGTACGCCGGCGTCGACGCCGTCCTTGAGGATGGTCAGCGAGTTGGCCTCCTTGGCGAACAGCGTCGACCATTCCTTGGAGAGCATCATCCGCATGAACTCCTGGGCGGCCGGGAGGTTCTTGGCCTTGGCCGGGATGATGAACGGCTCGCCGGAGCCGGCCCGGATCGCCTCGAACGGCATCACGCTGTCCGGCAGCAGCGGCATCGGCATGAACTTCATGTCGAAGTCGTCCGGGGTCTGCTTGAGCTGCTCGTTCTCCAGCCAGGAGCCGGAGGTGATGAACACGGCCTTGTACTGGTTCCAGCGGGTCTGGGACTCGGTGTGGGTGAGGCCGTTCGTGCCGGGCATCAGATAGCCCTTCTCGACGACCTCGTAGATCGCCTCGACGCCGGCCTTCGCGGCGTCGGAGCCGACGAACGCCTTCGGGTCGAGGTTGTCGATCGCCTTCATGGCCTCCAGTCCGCCCGTCTTGGCGATCAGGTCCATGATGGCGACGTTGATGTAGTACGGGTACTTGCCCTGGTGGGCGAGGCCGCCGATGCCCTTGGCCTTGGCCTCCTTGCAGATGGTGAGGAAGTCCGCCCAGGTCTTGGGCTCCTCCCAGCCGTTCTCCTTGAAGAGCTTGCCGGAGTACCACAGGCCCCACACCGTGTAGATGTAGTTGAGGGCGACGACCTTGTCCTCCTGCATGCCCGCGTCGAGCGTGCCGGGGATGAGGGTGTCGCGGACCTTCTTGGCCGGGTCGTCGATCGAGGGGGCGTCCAGCACCGCGGCGAGGTCGAGGAGCTGGTCGTTCTTGTAGAGGACGTCGATCGGGATCTGCTGGGCGCCGGAGTCGTCGACGATGTCCGGCGGGTTGCCCGCGTTGAACCGGGGCTGGAGCTTGCCGGTGATCTCCTGGGTCCCGGTGTGGGTGGAGGTGACCCCCCACTTCTTCTGGAAGGCCGCCTCCCAGGCCTTGGCGTAGGCGTCGCCGTAGCCGCCCTTGAAGATGACGACGTCGAGCTTGCTGCCCTTCTTGACGCCGAAGGGGTTCGACTCGGAGGTCTCGCCCTGGGTGTCCTCGGAGGTGTCGTCCCCGCCGCCCCCGCTGGCACACGCCGACAGGAAGCTCATCGTGGGAACGGTGATCAGGCCCAGCGCGGCGGACCGCTTGATCAGATCGCGACGGCCGACCCCCTCGGGGTGGGTGGTGCCGGTGCCCTCGGGGCCATGGTCGTGCTCGGCGGTAGTGGATCCCATGCTCAAGTCCTCGCCTTCTCCAGGACTCAGGCGGTGAACCGGATCCTCCCGGCACCGCGGTCGGTTCAAGCTGGGGTCGTGCGTGAGGATTCAACAGGGGCAAGACGGCGGTCGGCGCGCGGACACGTCCGCGACCACCGGTAATTCCCCCCAGGTAGTGCGTCCACGGTTGTGCGACCACTATGCGGACGCCGACAGGTATAGTCCACTTCCCGCCAGAGGGGCAAGATCGAATGCAGTTCATCTTCGGTCTTTTCCGAGTTGAGACCTCTCGGAAATATGAGCGACCTTGCGCCACCTGACCGGAAAATCCCCGCCATTCGGCCCGGATGACGCAGTCAACACCCTTGACATCACTCGCCACTTCAACCCCTACTGGTCCCCGCGTTACACAGTCGACAACGTTGTCCTCTTTCGGTCACTTCTTGATCGGAAACAGTCTGCTGGACGTAGGGAGGGTGCTGCTGATGCGGCACGGAAGGAGTTCCACGGCGGTGTTCGGCGCCGTCGCGTTCGCTCTGGTGATGGCCTCGCAGGGGGCGGCCGTGGCGTTACCGGACCGACCGGCGGCCGGTGCGCGGGAGTTCGGCTCCTCATTCGAACCGGACGACCCGGCCCCGGACTGGATCAGCACGGTCGACACCGCCCCGGACGGCTCCCCCCGGGCCTCGGGCGTCGACGGGGGCTACACCACCGGCATTCCGGGCGACATCACCGACCGGGTCACCGAGGTCCGGGCCAGCGGCGAGAACACCGACGGCGGCGAGGTGAAGGAGAACCTCGTCGACGGCGAGTCCGCCACCAAGTGGCTCACCTTCCAGCCCACCGGCTGGGCCGAGTTCGACCTCGCCGGACCGGCCGAGGTGGTGACCTACGCGCTCACGTCGGCGAACGACTTCGAGACCCGCGACCCGAGGGACTGGACCCTCAAGGGCTCCACCGACGGCAAGGAGTGGAAGACCCTCGACACCCGCTCCGGCGAGAGCTTCGCGGAACGGTTCCAGACGAAGTCGTACGACATCCCCGGGGACGCGGTGGCCGGGTACCGGCACTTCCGGCTCGACATCACCCGGAACAACGGCGCCTCGATGATCACCCAGCTCGCCGATGTGCGGTTCTCCACGGGTGGCGGGCAGGCGCCCCCGCCGAAGGAGATGCTGTCGCTGGTCGACCGGGGCCCGAGCGGATCCGCGACCGCGAAGGCGGGCGCGGGCTTCACCGGCAAGCGGGCCCTGCGGTACGCGGGCCGCCATACCGCGGACGGGCCGGCCCACTCGTACAACAAGATCTTCGACGTGCACGTGGCCGTCGAGCGCGACACCGAGCTGGCCTACCGGATCTTCCCGTCGATGGCGGACGGCGACCTGGACTACGACGCCACCAACGTCTCGGTCGACCTGGTCTTCACCGACGGCACCTCCCTCAGCGAGCTGGGTGCGGTGGACAGCCACGGGTTCCCGCTGTCGCCGCGCGGGCAGGGCGCGGCGAAGGTGCTGTACGTCAACCAGTGGAACGACGTGGTCGCGCGGATCGGGTCGGTCGCGGCCGGGCGGACCGTGGACCGGATCCTGGTGGCCTACGACTCCCCTAAGGGCCCGGCGCGGTTCCGCGGCTGGCTCGACGACGTGACGCTGCGGGTCCGGGCCCCCGAGCGGCCGAAGGCGCATCTCTCCGACTACGCGGTGACCACCCGGGGGACGAACTCCAGCGGCGGCTTCTCCCGCGGCAACAACTTCCCGGCGACGGCGGTGCCCCATGGCTTCAACTTCTGGACGCCGGTGACCAACGCGGGTTCCCTGAGTTGGCTGTACGACTACGCGCGGGGCAACAACGCGGACAACCTGCCGACCATCCAGGCGTTCAGCGCCAGTCATGAGCCGAGCCCCTGGATGGGCGACCGGCAGACCTTCCAGGTGATGCCCTCGGCGGCCGCCGGGACACCCGAACTGAGCCGTACGTCCCGGGCGTTGGCCTTCCGGCACGAGAACGAGACGGCCCGGCCGTACTACTACGGCGTGCGCTTCGAGAACGGCGTCCGGGCCGAGATGGCGCCCACGGACCACGCGGCGGCGCTGCGCTTCACCTACCCAGGCGACGACGCGAGCGTGATCTTCGACAACGTGACCGACCAGGCGGGGCTGACCCTGGACAAGGAGAGCGGGGTCGTCACCGGATTCTCGGATGTGAAGTCCGGCCTGTCGACGGGCGCGACCCGGCTCTTCGTCCACGGAGTCTTCGACGCGCCGGTCACGGACGGCGGCTCGACCGGGGTGAAGGGCCACCTCCGCTTCGACGCGGGCGCGGACCGTACGGTGACGCTGCGCCTCGCCACCTCCCTCATCAGCCTGGACCAGGCGAAGGACAACCTGCGCCAGGAGATCCCCGAGGGCACGTCTTTCGCGACGGTGAAGAACCGGGCGCGGGCGCAGTGGGACCGCGTCCTCGGGAAAGTGGAGGTCGAGGGCGCGACCCCCGACCAGCTGACCACGCTCTACTCGAACCTCTACCGGCTGTATCTGTACCCCAACTCCGGCTTCGAGAAGGTGGGTTCGACCTACCGGTACGCCTCGCCGTTCTCCCCGATGACCGGCCCGGACACCCCGACCCACACCGGCGCGAAGATCGTCGACGGCAAGGTCTACGTCAACAACGGCTTCTGGGACACCTACCGGACCACCTGGCCCGCGTACGCGCTGCTGACGCCCGACAAGGCCGGCGAGATGGTCGACGGTTTCGTGCAGCAGTACAAGGACGGCGGCTGGACCTCCCGGTGGTCCTCCCCCGGCTACGCGGACCTGATGACCGGCACCTCCTCGGACGTGGCGTTCGCGGACGCATACGTCAAGGGTGTGGACTTCGACGCGAGGTCGGCGTACGAGGCGGCGCTGAAGAACGCCACCGTCGTGCCGCCGTCGGCGGGCGTCGGACGCAAGGGCATGGCCACCTCCCCCTTCCTCGGCTACACCAGCACCGACACCCACGAGGGCCTGTCCTGGGCGCTGGAGGGCTATCTCAACGACTACGGCATCGCACGTATGGGCCAGGCGCTGTACCGGAAGACCGGTGAGAAGCGCTACCGGGAGGAGGCGGCGTACTTCCTCGACAGGGCCCGCGACTACGTCGAGCTGTTCGACGGGAAGGCCGGGTTCTTCCAGGGCCGCGACGGCACCGGTGACTGGCGGGTCGACTCCGCGGCCTACGACCCCCGGGTCTGGGGCCACGACTACACCGAGACCAACGGCTGGGGGTACGCCTTCACCGCACCGCACGACAGCAAGGGCCTGGCCAACCTGTACGGCGGTCGCGGCGGGCTGGCGAGGAAGCTGGACACCTACTTCTCCACCCCGGAGACGGCCTCCCCCGAGTTCGTCGGCTCCTATCCCGGGGTCATCCACGAGATGACCGAGGCCCGTGACGTCCGGATGGGCATGTACGGCCACTCCAACCAGGTCGCCCACCACGCGATCTACATGTACGACGCGGCCGGGCAGCCCTGGAAGACCCAGGAGAAGGTCCGCGAGGTGCTCTCCCGCCTCTACGTCGGCAGCGACATCGGCCAGGGCTACCACGGCGACGAGGACAACGGCGAGCAGTCCGCCTGGTACCTCTTCTCCGCGCTCGGCTTCTACCCGCTGGTGATGGGCAGCGGCGAGTACGCCGTCGGCTCACCCCTGTTCACCAAGGCGACCGTCCACCTGGAGAACGGCAGGGACCTGGTCGTCGAGGCCCCGAGGAACAGCGCCAGGAACGTGTACGTGCAGGGTCTGAAGGTCAACGGCAAGACCTGGACGTCCACCGCGCTGCCGCACTCGCTCCTCTCGCGCGGGGGTGTGCTGCGGTTCGACATGGGTCCGGAGCCCTCCCGCTGGGGCACCGGCGAGAGCGCGGCCCCGGTGTCGATCACGAAGGACGACAAGGTGCCCTCTCCGCGCAGCGACGCGATCCGGGGCGAGGGAGAGCTGTTCGACGACACCTCGTCGACGAAGGCGTCCGTGGGGACGGTCACGCTGCCGACTCCCGCCCGGACCAGGGCGGTGCAGTACACGCTGACCTCCGCCGACCGAACCGAGGCCCCGGCCGGCTGGACCCTCCAGGCGTCCACGGACGGCACGACCTGGAAGACCCTCGACCGGCGCTCCGGCGAATCCTTCGCCTGGGACCGCCAGACCCGGGCCTTCTCCGTACCGGCCCCGAGGGCGTACGACCACTACCGGCTCGTCCTCGACGGCACGGCCACGCTCGCGGAGGTGGAGCTGCTGTCCTGACACCCGGACGGAGGCGGCCGGGCACCTCGGCCCAACCGGCTTGACTTGGTTGCCCGTTGGAACGATAGAGTCTTGTCCAGACCACTCGACAACGTTGTCCTGTCGAGCGGTCCCCGCAGCCGCACTCCCACCGCGCCCGGTCTCCCCCGTACCGGGTCGCGGCTCGCGGACCGGGTGGGCACGCACCGCCCGCCCACCCGGTCCGCCCCGAGCGCGACATCCGCCCCCGCACAGGGCCGGCGTCGCGAACGGGAGCCGGGCTCAGCCCACCCGGCAGGGCAGCGTGGTCGCGGGATCGCCTCCCGGCCCTCGCACCACATAGCCGAAGGTGGCGGTCTCACCGGGATCCAGCGACCCGTTCCAGTTCGCGTTGTGCACCATCACGTCCTGCCCGGTGTAGGTCGCGCTGCCGCTCCAGAGGCTGTCGACCTTCTGCCCGGCGGGCAGCGTCCAGTTGACCATCCAGCCGAGCATCGGCACGTCCCCGGTGTTGGTGACGACGACCTCGGACTGGTAGCCGCCGTTCCAACTGCCCGTCGTACGGCGGGTCGCGGCGCACTCCCCCGGCACCGGGTCGGTGGGGTCGCCGGGCTGCTTGATCCCGGTCACCTCGCCGTTGCCCCCGTCGAAGACGACGTCGGAGCAGGAGTAGAAGGTCTCCTGACTGTCCGAGCGCTGCCAGACCATGTAGATGATGTGACGGCCCGACTTGTTCGCGGGCAGTTGGCCCCGCCAGGAGTAGTTGGCCTCGACCGTGCCCGGGCTGCCGTTCAGCGACGGGTGGTCGACGCTCAGGAACGGCTGTGCCTCCATGTCGTTCCAGGTGAGCGTCTTCGTCGGGTCGAAGCCGTCCTTGGTGATGTAGACGTAGAACCAACCCGGGTGCGCCGCCCACGCGTTGTACGAGAAGTCGACGGTCGCGCCGGAGGTGAGATGGGTCAACGGCCAGTCGGCGCTGGGCGTGTTGAACCCGGTGAAGTTGGCGTTGCCGCCGCTGCACAGCTGACCGTCCGGGACGAAGCCACGGGTCCGGCCGGCGCCGTCCGAGCGGAGCACCGAGAACCAGTTGTAGAACGGGGTCGTCCCGCTGACCTGCTGCGCGGAACGACAGGCCGGGTTGACCGGTTCGATCTCCCCGGTGTCGGTCAGCCCGTCCTGCCAGCACAGGAACGTACGGCTGCCGGGTTTCATCGGAGTGCCGTGCGCCTCCGCCTTGCCACTGCCGGCGGTGACGACGAGACCGAGCGCCGGAATCGTGGTCACGAGGGCGAGCAGGACGAGGAGGAGGGCCCGGTGGCGTCGGGGCAGCGTCCATCGTAAATTTGTCACGAGCATGCCAAGAACTCCTTGCGTGTACGGCTCGGAGGTGGGGAACGTACGGGTGCCGATGCGGAGCGCGCCGCGCGGAGAGCCGGTGCGGGGGCGGGTGGGGGCGTTGGGCGGGAGCGGATCCCAGGGTGACGGGTTCCGGTCCGCCCTCCTTGATGGGAGCGCTCCCACCCACCTTCTTCGGAAGCTAGCGCGGAGCGCGGCGCTTGTAAACGGGTGACGCGCGGCGACGACACGCGACGACCTGCTCGGGGGCCGCACCCGGTGGGCACGGCCCCCCTTGTACGGCCCCCTCATGACGCCGTGTCATCGGGTCGTGCAGACCAGGACCCGTCCGTCGCTCGTGCCGATCAGCAGACGGCCGGGACCCGCCACGGTCAGCGCGGTCGGCAGGACGCGCACCGCCCCGACCGTCAGGTGACGGCGTTCGCGCACCGTGCCGTCGGCGGGGTCGAGCGCGACGATCTCGCCGTCGTCGTAGGTGATGTACACGGTCTCCCGGTCGGCGTCGAGGCCGGTGGCCCTCCGATCCGTCCGGAAGACCCAGGCCGGCTCCCCCGTCGTCGCCCGGCGCCGTACGACTAACGAGCCGCCGGGCTGCAGCCCGTGACCGTGGTGGACGGTGCCCGCGTGGACCAGGTCGCCGTCGGCGGTCTCGATGCCGGGGCCGGCGTAGTGCGTCTCGCCCGGCACCCAGGAGTACGGGAACAGCCGGGCGACCCCCTCCGGGGCCGGCTCGCGTGGGCCGTCGGTCGCCGGTCCCGCCTCCGGGTCGGCGGCGCAGAGCCACGCCTCGCCCTGCTTGGGCCACATGTCGTCCGGCACCGGCTCGGTCTCCCGGAAGTAGATCCGGCTGCCGCGCCGGATGCGAAGGGTGCACGGCTCCCCGTGGGGTCCGGCGGGCGCGAGGGCCGCCGGACCGTCGGCGCCGCGCACCACTGCCACCGGGGCGGAGGGGGTGAGGTGGTCCAGCTGTGTCCCGTCGTCGAGCGCGAGCCGGACCACGGACTGCGGGCGGCTCTCCCACGCGGGCCGCTTCAGCCCGACCCAGGCCGAGCGCTCGTCGGCGGCCACGACGACGTCACGGCCGCCGTCCGGGGAGTCGTCCGGAACCGTCCACTGGCGGCCGCCCCCGGGCAGCCACGACTCCAGCCGGACCCCGTCGAGCGTCGTCAGGATCCTGCCGTCGGACAGTTCCTCCACCGCGCGGACGTTGCGGCGCGGATCCCAGTCCGCGCTCAGCCCGGAGAGCGTCCGGCGGGCGTGTTCCCGGCCGTCCGGGCGCGGGGCCGCCACCCGGGGGCCGGCCAGCTCCTCGCCCGGGACCGATCGCGGCGGTACGGCCCTCCAGTCGGCGCGGCGCACCACGGCCACGTGCCCCTCGGTCCAGGCGTCCTCGTCGTCCCAGTCGTCGGGCGGTGCCATCAGCACGCGCAGTCGCTGGTCGTCGAGCCACTCCAGGCCCAGGACCTGACGGCCCAGTCCGTCCTCGATGAGCGTCGTGGCCGTGCCCGACTCCAGGTCCAGCAGAAGCAGTTCGCCCTCGAAGAAGTAGCCGCCGTCGTAGTTCCCCGTGCCCACTGCGAGGAGCGGGAGACGAGGATGGAAGGCCAGCGCGTGGACGGGGTGACGGGCGTGGAGAAGGGCGCGGCACGCGAGGTCGTCGGCGTCGTAGACACCGACCGGTGTGATCCTGCCGAACCCGTGCAGGCCCGCGAACGCCCCGGTCGTGCCCGCCACCGCCAGCAGCCGGCGGCCCTCGTCCTCGACGGCCAGCACGGGATCACCGATCTCGGCGAACGGGCGGTCGCCGAGGACCCGGTCGAGGTGGAAACGGGTCGAGCGAATCGAACGGATCGAACGGGTTGTCATGCCGGTGATTCTCCCGGTGATGCTCCCGGTGCTTCTGCCGGCGATTCCGTCGGTGCTTCTGTCGGTGCTTCTCCCGGTGGTTCTCTCCAGGGGCGTTCGGCGAGGAGGCGGGCGGTGGTCAGGAGGCGGCGGGTCAGCTTCGCGTGGGTACCGGTGCCGAGGACGAGGAGACGGTAGAGGCCGCCGGCCGGGCCCGGGAAGGTGGCGCGGGTCTCGGCGCGGAGGCGGACACCGCCGCCCGGCTCCGCGCCGTCCAGGCGGAAGGTCCAGGTGTACGAGGAGAAGCGGTGGCGGCCCAGGAGGGTCAGTTCCCGGGGCGGGACCGCGCTCGCCGTGCGGAAGCCGGGGAAGGTCGTCTCGCCCGCGACGGGCGGGCGTGGTCCGGCCGCCGTGTGGTCGGCGCAGCCGACGAGTTTGGCGTAACGGACCGCCGCGGGGCGGGAGAAGGCCCAGTCGAGCGCCTCGGCCAGGGCCCACCAGACGTCCTCGACGTCGGCCGCGACGAGGATCGTGTGCTCGTCGACGAAGGGCAGGGGGCGGCGGGGGCGGCGCATCGGTGCGTCCGGGGGGACATCCATGGGGACGAGTCTTCGCTCAAGGCGCGCCCGGCGCCAGCGGATTGTCCGGCGAGGTGCCATGCGACCCGCTCACCTGCTCCGCGGAGCCCGCGCGGGTCGCGTCGAGCCCGTCGACACCTCGGCACACGTGAAGGGCCGCACCCCGGTCACCGGGATGCGGCCCTCGACTGCCTTACCTGGCCGCTTACTTGCGGATCAGGCTGCGCAGCACGTACTGCATGATGCCGCCGTTGCGGTAGTAGTCGGCCTCACCGGGGGTGTCGATGCGGACGACCGCGTCGAACTCGACGCCGCTGTCGGTGGTCACCTTGACCGTGCGGGGCGTGGTGCCGTCGTTGAGCTCGGTGACGCCCGTGATGGAGAAGGTCTCCTCGCCGCTCAGGCCGAGGGACTGCGCCGAGGCGCCCTCGGGGAACTGCAGCGGGAGGACGCCCATGCCGATGAGGTTGGAGCGGTGGATGCGCTCGTACGACTCGGCGATCACGGCCTTGACGCCGAGGAGGGCCGTGCCCTTGGCCGCCCAGTCACGGGAGGAGCCGGAGCCGTACTCCTTGCCGGCCAGGATGACCAGCGGGATGCCCTGCTCGATGTAGTTGCGCGAGGCGTCGTAGATGAAGGAGACCGGCCCGCCGTCCTGCGTGAAGTCGCGGGTGTAGCCGCCCTCGGTGCCCGGCGCGATCTGGTTGCGCAGGCGGATGTTGGCGAACGTGCCGCGGATCATGACCTCGTGGTTGCCTCGGCGCGAGCCGTAGCTGTTGAAGTCACGACGCTCGACACCGTGCTCCGTGAGGTACTTGCCTCCGGGGGTGTCGGCCTTGATCGCGCCGGCCGGGGAGATGTGGTCGGTGGTGACCGAGTCGCCCAGCTTGGCGAGGACGCGGGCGCCGGCGATGTCCGAGACCGGGGTGGTCTCCATCGTCATGCCCTCGAAGTAGGGGGGCTTGCGGACGTACGTCGACTCCGTGTCCCACTCGAAGGTGTTGCCCTCGGGGATCGGCAGCGCCTGCCACTGGGCGTCGCCCGCGAAGACGTCCTGGTAGGACTTGTTGAACATGTCCTCGCCGATGGCGTTGGCCACGACGTCGTTGACCTCGGCCTCGGAGGGCCAGATGTCGGACAGGTAGACCGGCTTGCCGTCCTGGTCGGTGCCGAGGGCGTCCTTGGTGATGTCCACCTTCATGGAGCCCGCGAGGGCGTACGCGACGACCAGCGGCGGGGAGGCCAGGTAGTTCATCTTGACGTCGGGGTTGATCCGGCCCTCGAAGTTGCGGTTGCCGGAGAGGACCGAGGTGACCGCGAGGTCGTGGTCGTTGACGGCCTTGGAGACCTCCTCCGGCAGCGGGCCGGAGTTGCCGATGCAGGTGGTGCAGCCGTAACCGACGAGGTTGAAGCCGACCTTGTCGAGGTACGGGGTGAGCCCGGCCTTGTCGAAGTAGTCGGTGACGACCTTCGAACCCGGGGCGAGGGTGGTCTTGACCCACGGCTTGCGGGTCAGGCCCTTCTCCACGGCCTTCTTCGCGACGAGCGCGGCGGCGACCATGACGTACGGGTTGGAGGTGTTGGTGCAGGAGGTGATGGCCGCGACGGTGACCGCGCCGTGGTCGATCTCGTACGTCGAGCCGTCGGGGGCGGTCACGGTGACCGGGTTGGACGGGGCGCCGTTCGGGGCGACGGCCGGGGAGTCGGAGGCCGGGAAGGACTCCTTGCCGGACTCGTCCACGGAGTCGACGTAGTTGAGGACGTCCTGCTTGAACTGCTCGGCGGCGTTGGCGAGGACGATGCGGTCCTGCGGGCGCTTCGGGCCGGCGATGGAGGGGACGACCGTGGCGAGGTCCAGCTCCAGCTTCTCGGAGAAGTCCGGCTCGGCGGCCGGGTCCAGCCAGAGGCCCTGCTCCTTGGCGTACGCCTCGACGAGCGCGAGCTGCTGCTCGGAGCGGCCGGTGAGCTTGAGGTACTTGATGGTCTCGCCGTCGATCGGGAAGACCGCGGCGGTGGAACCGAACTCCGGCGACATGTTGCCGATGGTGGCGCGGTTGGCGAGGGAGGTGGCGGCCACGCCCTCACCGTAGAACTCGACGAACTTGCCGACGACACCGTGCTTGCGGAGCATCTCGGTGATCGTGAGCACGAGGTCGGTGGCGGTGGTGCCGGGGGTCAGCTCACCGGTCAGCTTGAAGCCGACGACGCGCGGGATGAGCATGGAGACCGGCTGGCCGAGCATCGCGGCCTCGGCCTCGATGCCGCCGACGCCCCAGCCGAGGACGCCGAGGCCGTTGACCATGGTGGTGTGCGAGTCGGTGCCGACGAGCGTGTCGGGGTACGCCTGGCCGTTACGGACCATGACCGTGCGCGCCAGGTGCTCGATGTTCACCTGGTGGACGATGCCGGTGCCGGGGGGTACGACCTTGAAGTCGTCGAAGGCGGTCTGGCCCCAGCGCAGGAACTGGTAGCGCTCCTTGTTGCGGCCGTACTCCAGCTCGACGTTCTGGGCGAACGCGTCGTGGGTGCCGAACTTGTCGGCGATGACGGAGTGGTCGATGACCAGCTCGGCCGGGGAGAGCGGGTTGACCTTCGCCGGGTCGCCGCCGAGCTCCTTGACGGCCTCACGCATGGTCGCGAGGTCCACGACACAGGGCACGCCCGTGAAGTCCTGCATGATCACGCGGGCCGGGGTGAACTGGATCTCCTGGCTGGGCTGGGCCTGCGAGTCCCAGCCGCCGAGGGCACGGATGTGGTCGGCGGTGATGTTCGCGCCGTCCTCCGTGCGGAGCAGGTTCTCCAGCAGGACCTTGAGGCTGTAGGGCAGGCGAGCCGAGCCCTCCACCTTGTCCAGCCGGAAGATCTCGTACGACTCGTCGCCCACCTGCAGCGTGCTGCGGGCGTCGAAGCTGTTCGCCGACACGACAGTCTCCTTCATTCCATGTGCGCGTACCACCGCATCCTGCCGCCACGCCCCCTTGGCCGATCCGCTAAGGTAAGGCTAAGTTAGGCACCCCTTACCGGGGTGGCGGCCGCAGTGCGCCTCGGCAGATATCTCGATGTCGAGATAACAGTAGTACATAGGCGCGGGCTGGTCATGCCCGGCCCGATGTGGCGTGCGCCAATCTCCGGCGCCTGCGCCCCGGGCCGTCGACGCCTGCACCCCGTCCGCCGGCGGCCCGGGGACCGCCGACCGGCAGCCCGCGACCACCCGGGGGCCGCCCGGGACCGCCCGGGGACCGAAAATCTCGGTTGATCTGGCACCTGGCGGATGAATACTGGCTGTCGTTCCTGATCGTCTGGGGCGCGTCCGGCGTCCGGCGTCCGGCGTCCTCACCGGATTCGGGGGGAGAGCCTGCGCGCATGACCATGCACGTCGACCAAGTGGACGTGACCACCGAGACCGTCGGGTCCCTGATCCGCGAGCAGTTCCCCCGGTGGAGCGGCAGGGCGGTCCGGCGCGTGCCGTCGACCGGGACGGTCAACGCCATCTTCCGCATCGGTGCCGACCTCTCCGCGCGTCTCCCCCTGCGTCCGGCCGATCCCGCCGAGGCGCTGGCGGTGCTGGAGCGGGAGGCCCTGGCGAGCGCGGAGCTGGCACGGGTGTCCCCGTTCCCCGTACCGAAACCCGTCGCCCTGGGAGAGCCCGGAGCGGGGTACCCCATGCCGTGGTCGGTCCAGACCTGGCTGCCGGGCACGGTCGCCTCCGATGCCGACCCGAGTGGGTCCGACGCCTTCGCCGAGGACCTCGCGGCCTTCGTCGCGGCCCTGCGGGACGCCGGGACACAGGGGCGGGTCTTCGACGGCGACAATCGCGGCGGCGTGCTCACCCACCACGACGAGTGGATGGCGACGTGCTTCGCGCAGAGCGAGGACCTGCTCGACGTGCCCCGGCTGCGCCGGCTGTGGAACCGCCTCCGGGAACTGCCCCGCACGAGCGCCGACGTGATGAGCCACGGTGACCTGATCCCCGGCAACGTCCTGGTCACGGGAGACCGGCTCAGCGGCGTGCTCGACACCGGCGGGTTCGGCCCGGCCGACCCCGCGCTGGATCTGGTCGCCGCCTGGCACCTGCTGCGGACAGGGCCGCGAGAGGTGTTCCGGCGGGCGCTGGGCTGTGACGATCTGGAGTGGGAGCGCGGCAAGGCATGGGCGTTCGAACAGGCGATGGGTCTCGTCTGGTACTACGTCGAGAGCAATCCGGCGATGAGCGCCATGGGGCGCCGGACCCTCGGCCGCCTTCTGGGGTCGCCGGAGTGATGTCACCCCGGTCGGGGGGCGGCCGGGAGCGAAGGCCGGTCCGCGCGGGGCCGCCGGGAACGGAACCGGCCCACACGGAGCGGCCGAGAGCGGGGGCCGGTCCACACGGAGCGGCCCGGAGCGAAGTCCGATCCGCGCGGGGCCGCCGGGAACGGAACCGGCCCACACGGAGCGGCCCGGGAACGGAACCGGCCCACACGGAGCGGCCCGGGAGCGGAAACCGGCCCACGCGGAGCGGCGTTGCGGGGCTGCGTTCTTAATGCGTTGCGGAGCGTTTCCGGGGCTTCCTAGCATGGTTGTTCCTCATGGGCGGGGAACCGGCCCTGTCCGCGGCCGTGCCGGCGGATCGGAGATCCCACGCGATGACGTCCCACCTCTACGCGCTCACCTTCGACGCGAACGACCCCGACGGACTCGCGCACTTCTGGGCCGGCCTCCTGGGCCGGGAGACGACCGAGGACCCCTACGGAGGCATCGCCCTCGCGCCGAACGACGACAGCGGGCTCCGCCTGCGCTTCCTTCCCAGCCAGGAGAAGAAGACCGTCCCCAACCAGACGCACTTCGACCTGACCAGCACCTCCCTCGACGACCAACGGCGGCTTGTGGAACGGGCGCTGGAGCTCGGCGGCCGCCACATCGACATCGGCCAGCTCCCCGAAGAGACCCATGTGGTCCTCGCCGACCCCGAGGGCAACGAGTTCTGTGTCATCGCGCCGGGCAACGACTTCCTCGCCGGCTGCGGGTTCATCGGCGCGCTCGCGAGCGACGGTTCGCAGGACGTCGGGTACTTCTGGAGCCGGGCGCTGGGCTGGCCCCTGGTCTGGGACCAGGACGAGGAGACCGCCATCCAGTCGCCGCACGGCGGCCCGAAGATCACCTGGGGAGGTCCGCCCCTGGCCCCGAAGGTCGGCAAGTACCGCCTCCACTTCGACCTCGTCCCGTCCGCGGACAGCGACCAGCGCGGCGAGATCGACCGCCTCGTCTCCCTCGGCGCGGCCCCCGTGGACATCGGTCAGGGCCGGGTCGACTGGGCGGTGCTGGTCGACCCCGACGGCCACGAGTTCTGCGTACTGCCGCCGCGCTGAGGCAATTGCCTCCGGGGAACGCCCAGTTGCCGTACACGGGCGGGGATGCCCGGCGAAGAGCGGGGTACCCGTTCGGCATCGGGAAGGAGGCAGACATGCCGCTCACGTTCCGCAAGAGCTTTCGGATCCTGCCGGGTGTGCGACTGAACATCAACAAGCGCTCCTGGTCCATCACCACCGGCGGCCGCAACGGTCCCCGCCACACCCACAGCAGCACGGGACGCCGTACGACCTCGATGGACCTGCCCGGCCCCTTCGGCTGGCGCCGCACCAGCAATGCGCGTCGCCACTGAGCCCGGCTGACGTTCCCTCAGCTGACGTCACCCGGCTTCACCCCACATCGGCTGTCATCGCGTGTCATCACCTGCCATCACCTGAACGGGCCCGCGTCGCACCCCCAACGGACCCCTCAGGAGGTGCCATCTCATATCTGAGATAACCTCTCCCTCATGGCAGACGACTACCTCGAACGCATCGGCAAGCTCATCCGTGACGCACGGCAGCACCGCGGCTGGACACAGTCACAGTTGGCGGAGGCCCTCGGGACGAGCCAGAGCGCGGTGAATCGAATCGAGCGCGGTAATCAAAACATCAGCCTTGAGATGATCGCCCGAATCGGTGAAGCCCTGGACAGCGAGATCGTCTCGCTGGGCTACGCGGGTCCGATGCATCTGCGGGTGGTCGGGGGGCGTCGGCTGTCGGGCGCGATCGACGTGAAGACCAGCAAGAACGCGTGTGTCGCGCTGCTGTGCGCCTCCTTGTTGAACAAGGGGCGCACGGTGCTGCGCAGGGTGGCCCGTATCGAGGAGGTGTACCGCCTTCTGGAGGTGCTCGGCTCGATCGGCGTACGCACCCGGTGGATCAACGGCGGAGTCGACCTGGAGATCGTGCCGCCGGCCGCGGTGGACCTCGACGCGATCGACGCGGAGGCGGCCCGCCGCACCCGCTCCATCATCATGTTCCTCGGCCCGCTGCTGCACCGCATGGACCACTTCAAGCTGCCGTACGCGGGCGGTTGCGACCTCGGGACGCGGACGATCGAGCCGCACATGATCGCCCTGCGCCGGTTCGGTCTCGACATCACGGCCACCGAGGGGCTGTACCACGCCGAGGTGGACCGCTCCGTCACGCCCGGCCGTCCGATCGTGCTGACCGAGCGCGGCGACACGGTGACCGAGAACGCGCTGCTCGCCGCCGCCCGCCACGACGGCGTCACCGTCATCCGCAACGCCTCGTCCAACTACATGGTCCAGGACCTCTGCTTCTTCCTGGAGGCCCTCGGCGTACGGGTGGAGGGCATCGGCACCACCACGCTCACCGTGCACGGGGTGCCGCACATCGACGTGGACGTCGACTACTCCCCCTCCGAGGACCCGGTCGAGGCCATGAGTCTGCTCGCGGCGGCGGTCGTCACCGAGTCCGAACTGACCGTGCGCCGGGTGCCGATCGAGTTCCTGGAGATCGAGCTGGCGGTCCTGGAGGAGATGGGCCTCGACCACGACCGCTCACCGGAGTACTTCGCCGACAACGGCCGTACGCGCCTGGTGGACCTCACCGTCCGGCCCTCGAAGCTCCAGGCGCCGATCGACAAGATCCACCCCATGCCGTTCCCCGGGCTGAACATCGACAACGTCCCGTTCTTCGCGGCCATCGCCGCTTCCGCGCAGGGCCAGACCCTCATCCACGACTGGGTCTACGACAACCGGGCGATCTATCTGACCGACCTCAACCGCCTCGGTGGCCGCCTCCAACTCCTCGACCCCCACCGTGTGCTGGTCGAAGGCCCCACCCGCTGGCGCGCCGCCGAGATGATGTGCCCGCCGGCCCTGCGCCCCGCCGTGGTCGTCCTCCTCGCGATGATGGCCGCCGAGGGCACGTCCGTACTCCGCAACGTCTACGTCATCAACCGCGGCTACGAGGACCTCGCGGAGCGCCTCAACACGGTGGGGGCACAGATCGAGATCTTCCGGGACATCTGATCGGCGCGGTGCCGACTGACGAGCCCTCAGGACCGGATGCCCCACCGGTCGGCGCTCAGGTGGGGGTCTCGGTGGTCGGCAGGGGCTGCTCGGCCCAGATCGTCTTGCCGACGGAGGTCTGGCGGCTGCCCCAGCGCTCGGCGATCTGGGCGACGAGCAGCAGTCCGCGTCCGCCCTCGTCGAAGACGCGGGCACGGCGCAGGTGCGGGGCGGCGCTGCCGCCGTCGGAGACCTCGCAGACGAGGGCGTCGGCGCGGATGAGCCGCAGCCGGATGGGGGCCTTGCCGTAGCGCATCGCGTTGGTGACCAGCTCGCTGACGATCAGTTCGGTGGAGAAGTCAAGTTCGGCCAGTCCCCAGGCGTCGAGTTGCTCGCCGGTCTCCCGGCGTGCTCCCGCGACGGCCGCGGGGTCCAGGGGCAGCTCCCAGGTGCGTACCCGGTCGGCGCCGAGCGTGGCGGTCCGGGCCAGGAGCAGGACGATGTCATCGGCCGGGGGGTCGGGCTGCACCTTGCGCAGCACCTCGTCGCAGGTCCCCTCCAGGTCGCCGGCCGGGCAGTGCAGCGCCTCGGTGAGCAGGTCGAGTCCGACGTCGACATCGCGCCCGGGGGCCTCGACCAGGCCGTCGGTGTAGAGGGCGAGCATGCTGCCCTCGCTCATGTCGACGCGGGCGGCCTCGAAGGGCAGTCCGCCCAGGCCGAGCGGTGGCCCGGGGGGCAGGTCAAGGATCTCCACCGTGCCGTCGGGGCGCAGCAGAACGGGGGGCGGGTGCCCGGCCCGCGCCAGGTCGCACACACCGGCGACGGGGTCGTAGACGGCGTAGAGGCAGGTGGCGCCGACCTCGCCCGAGGCTCCATCCGTCGCGCTTCGCGCGTCCGGGCCCTCCTCCCGGTCGAGGCGGATGACCAGGTCGTCGAGGCGGGTGAGCAGCTCGTCGGGGGTGAAGTCGGCGTCGGCGAGGGTCCGTACCGCGGAGCGCAGCCGCCCCATCGTGGCCGAGGCGTGCACACCGTGGCCGACCACGTCGCCCACCACCAGCGCCACCCGTCCCCCGGACAGGGAGATCACGTCGAACCAGTCCCCGCCGATCTCGTCCCCCGGGCCGGCCGGCAGATAGCGGTAGGCGAGATCCACGGCCTCCACCGCGGGCAGCCGCTCCGGCAGCAGACTCCGCTGGAGGGCGAGCGCGGTCCGGCGCTCACGGGTGTAGCGGCGGGCGTTGTCGATGCTCACGGCCGCTCTCGCGGCGATCTCCTCGGCGAGCACCAGATCGTCCTCACCGAAGGCGTCCTCGGTACGGTGGCGCATCAGCTGCATCACGCCCAGGGTGACGCCCCGGGCCCGGAGCGGCACCATCAACGCCGAGTGGATCTTGAAGCGCCGTATGCTCTCGGCGCGACCCGGCACGGCCGCAATCCACTCACGCAGCAGCGGGTCGCCCGCGCTGTGGCGGCTGCCCCGACCGGTGATCAGTGCCTGGGCCGGTGGGGAGCCCGGCGGGTGGATGTCGGTGTCGCCGGTCACGACCACGGACTCCGGGCATCCGCGGAGCACCGACCGCTGTGCGGTGCGGCGGCAGACGACTGACGTGTCCGGGGGCACGGGCTGCGGCTCGTGGCCCTGGACGACCGACTCCAGCAGATCGACGGTGGCGAAGTCGGCGAACCCCGTCACCGCCACCTCGGCCAGTTCCTCGGCGGTCCGGGTCACGTCAAGGGTGCTGCCGATGCGCACGCTGGCGTCGTTCAGCACGGCCAGGCGCCTGCGGGCCCAGTACTGCTCGGTGATGTCGATGACCAGGGCCGACAGTCCGAGCACGGCGCCCGCACTGTCCTTCAGCGGGGACAGGAACAGCGACCACGCGTGGTCGCGGACCTCACCGGAGGCGCGGAAGGGCTGCTCCTCACGGAAGATCATCTCTCCGGTGCGTACGACCTGGTGCTGGAGCCGGTCGATCTCGTCCAGGGGTGGGGTGGGGTAGATCTCCCACAGCGTCTTCCCGCCCATCTCCTCCGGGTTCATCCCCATCGCCTGGCTCATGACCTGGTTGCAGGTGACGAACCGGGCCTCGCTGTCGTAGATGGCCACGGGCAGGGGAAGCTGTGCGAGCGTGAGGTCCCACAGCCGGGCGGATCCCGCGTCCGTCGGCCCGGCGGAGTAGGTCACCTCCGCCGGATTGACCACCCAGTGGATCCTGCCGCGCGCGTCCAGCAGGGGCGTGCCCCGGAGCCGCACGGTGACCCGGTCGCCGTCCCGCCTGCGCAGGGCGAGGTCACTCACCCAGGGCTCACCGGCGGCCAGGTGACGTCGCAGCGCGATGGGCAGCCTCGCGGCACGCAGATGGGCGGCCGGTCGGCCCACCACGTCCTCGGGCTCGTACCCGAGCAGCCGCCCGGCCCCGGCGCTCCACACCAGGACGACTCCGCGGGCGTCGAGGACGACCGCGAAGTCGTCGGGTGCGGTTGTTCCCTCTGCTCCTGTGGTCGTGTCGGGCTCGTTGTCCATGGGCGTACACCCCGACGTCGTTCCTGCCGCTTTCCAGCACGGCGCTGCGCGCCCACCGAGGGCGCTGCCTCCAGCATCCCGCCGCGGCGAGTCCCGCTCAACCGAGGGCCCGTCCGACCGGAGCCGGTCGGCCGGGGCGCCCTCCGCCCGGCCCACGTCAGACGGGCGTCGTCTCCGACGGCGCGAAGGGTGCGCCGTGGCCGGGGATGATGAGGACCGGGCCGAGGGCGAGGACCTTCTCCCTGGCCGCGCGCAGCTGGTCGCGGTCGGGGGCGAAGGGGTCGTCGGCCGGTCCCTCGGCGGTCCACCACAGATGAGTGAGGACCACCAGGCCCTCCTCCGCGGTCACCAGGGTGCTGACGTCCTCGGCGGTGTGGCCGGGCGTGGTCATCAGGGCGATCGACGGGGAGAGCTGGTATCCGTCGGCGTCCCGGTCCTCCCATATGTCGTCCTTGTAGATGGCCATGTGGTCGTGGAAGCGGGCCGCGGGGAACAGGGCAGCGTTGAGTGTGTGGTCCGGGTGGTGGTGGCTGAAGACCACGTCGGTGACGTCCTCGGGGGCGAGTCCGTGCTCCGTGAGCGGGTCGAGGATGAGCCGGCGGTCGGCGACCATGCCGGGGTCGACGATCGCGACGGTCGCGCCGTCGACGAGCAGGGTGACGGTTCCCGCGACACGGTCGTCCGCGTAGCCGGTGGTCAGGACGTGGAACGAGGCGGTCATGACGTGCTCCTACGGGGAGGAAGGGACAAGGTGTGGACGGTGAGCAAGGGGGCTGAGCAGGCCGTGGTGTACCGGGCGTGGCTCCCGGTCACGTGGGCAGGAGCGCCCGGAAGCCGGTGAGGAGGGCGCGGAGACCGATGTCGAAGGCGAGTTCGGCGCGGCGGTGGTCGTGTGGGATGTCGTCGAGTGCGGCGGCGAGGTGCGGAGCGGTCTCCCGCGGCACGTCGGCGACCAGCACCGGCGGGGCCACGAGGTCGAGGGCCGAGCCGAGGACGAAGCTCTCCATCGCGTTGATCAGCGGCATGACCTGGTGCGCGGTGAAGCCGGCGGTCAGCAGGAGTTCCGCGACCTTCTCGTACATCGCGTACAGGAAGGGCTCGCCCAGCGGGGCGGTGGCGAGCAGCGGCACCGCCCCGGCGTGCCCGGCGAAGGCCGTGCGGTAGGAGCGGGCCCAGTCCTCCAGCGCCTGCTCCCAGGGCTGGGCCGGGTCCCAGGCGTCGGGGCTGGTCTCCAGGGCCAGTTCCTCCCGCATGAGCGAGATGATCTCGTCCCGGCCGGACACATGGTGGTAGAGCGCCGAAGGGGCCACGCCGAGCTCCCTGGCCAGGGCGGGGATGGTGAGGGTCCCCTGGTCGTCGGCGAGTCTCAGCGCCGCGGCACCGATGCGTCGGCGGTCCAGCAGAGGCGTGCGCGGCCTGGGCACATGGGCTCCTCTTCGTGCGTTTCCCCGCCGGTGCGGGCGGAACGGCCGCCTGGTACCTGGGGTCATCCGAACTTTACCGAATGACTTTCAGTAAAACCCTTCCCGAGCCTCCGAGGGACCCCTGCATTACCGAAACCCTCGAAGCGGTTTCAGTTCGGCTTCGTGCTCGGCCTGCGTACCTTCAGCCGGCAGGGCATGTTCGTCATCGGCGGCTGGCTCGTCCATCGCTACGGCGAGCGCCCATCGTCCTCGGCGGGTGCGTGCTGCGCATCGCCGGCTTCGCCTGGCTCGGGTACGCGGAGCAGACCTGGACGCTGATCGGCGCGGTGCTGCTGATCGGGTTCGCCGCCGCGCCGTTCTCCCCGCCCGTCGAGTCGGAGGTCGCCCGGCAGGCCGTGGTGCGGGAGGAGGAGGGCCACGGCCCGCGGACCCGCGTGCCGGCCCTGCTCTCCGCGGCGGGGCAGGCAGGAGCCTTCGTCGGACCGCCGCTCGGCGCCCTGCTGCTCGCCGTGGACTTCCGTACCAGCTGCCTCGCCGGAGCCGGGGTCTTCGTCCTCGTCCTCGCCGGGCACATATGGCTGATGCCGCAGCACATCCCCGGCCGGGTCCGCACCCGGCAGCGGGGCGGAGTGCGCGCGCTGCCGCGCAACCGCCGCTTCCTCGCCCTCTGCCGCGCCTACGGCACCTACCTGCTCGCCTACAACCGAGCTCTACCTCGCCCTGCCCGACGAGGTTCAGCGCGCCACCGGCTCCCAGGCCGCCCTGTCCTGGCTGTTCGCTCTCTCCTGCCTCCTGGTCGTCTTCGCCCAGCTCCCCGTCACCCGCTGGGCCGGTGACCGGTTCGACCTGCGCCGCTGCATGACCGCCGGGCTGCTGCCCGCCGCCGGGCACGTCGTCCTGCTCACCCTCGGCCAGATGCTGATCGTCCCGGCCGCCCGCGCCTGGGTCCCCGACCTCGCGGAGGACAGCCGCATCGGCCTCTGCACCGGCGTCCTGTCCTCCGTCTCCGGCCTGATCGTCCTCATCGGCAGCTCGGCCACCGGCTCCCTGCTGGACCTTGGCCTGCCGGCCGCCGTCCCATGGCTGATCCTCGCTGTCGTGCCCGCCCTGGCGGTGGCTCTGCTGCCACACCGCCCGGAAAAGGCCGAGAGCCTCGCAGGCGCGGACCCGGCCGCCTCGGCAACCTGACCACCACACCGACGGTGTCCGTCAAACGGAACAAGCTCGGAGTTGAAGTGGTTCCGGTCACGGGACAGCCCGTTACGGGCCAGTGAGTCGGCTACGACCTGCTCGGGCCGGCCGTACAGGACACGTCAGCCGGCGGTCATCGCCGTTGCCGCGTACGCCAAGGAGATCAGGGCCATGACGGCGGCCGGGACGGCCCGGGACGGCGGGTCGCCGTGGCGGAGGTGGACCGCTGCCGCCGCGGCCATCAGCAGGGCGAGGCCTGTCGCGGCGGCTACGCCCAGCGGTGTCCAGGCCAGCCCGGTCAGCAGACCGGCGACCCCGGCCACCTCCAGCGCGCCGACGACGCGGTAGAGCCGTACCGACATGCCGAGATGGGCCGCCGCCTGGCGCATGAACGGCGCCGCGGCGAGCTTCGCCAGCCCCAGCGGAAGGAAGACCAGGGACAGGGCGACGGCGAGCACGGTGGTCATGAGGCGGACCTGCCCTTGCGGTGCTCGGCGCCCAAGTGGGCGTAATGGGCGATGAGTTCGGGGCTGTCCACGGTGGCGGGGTTGACGACCTGCTCGACCGGGGCGCCCTGGAGCAGTCGCTTGATCGGGACCTCCAGCTTCTTGCCGGTGCGCGTGTGCGGGACGCCCGGCACTTCGAGGATCTCGTCGGGGACGTGGCGGGGAGAAGCGCCGGTGCGGATGGCGTCCTTGATCCTCTCCCGGAGGGGGTCGTCGAGCTCGACGCCCGCCGCCGGGACCACGAACAGCGGCATCCAGTAGCCGCCGTCGGGTTCCTCCGCGCCGACGACCAGGGCCTCGGCGATCTCGGGGAGACGTTCGACGACGTCGTGGATGTCGGCGCTGCCCAGCCGTACGCCGTTGCGGTTCAGCGTGGAGTCGGAGCGGCCGTGGATGATCACCGAGCCGTGCCCCGTGACCGTGATCCAGTCGCCGTGTCGCCACACTCCGGGGTACGCCGAGAAGTAGGCGTCGCGGTAGCGGGTGCCCTCCGGGTCGTTCCAGAAGTACAGCGGCATCGAGGGCATGGGGCGCGTGACGACCAGCTCGCCGACCTGGTCGATGACGGGGAAGCCCTCGGCGTCGTACGCCGCCAGCGCCACACCCAGGTGCGGGGCCGACAACTCTCCGACCCAGACGGGGGTGTTGGGCGCGCTGCCCGCGAAGCCGGACACGACGTCCGTGCCGCCGCTGATCGAGGCCAGCAGCACGCGGTCGCCGACGTGATCCCGGACCCAGGGATAGGCGGAGGCCGGCAGCGCGGAGCCGGTGCAGCCGACCACCCGGATCGACGAGAGGTCGTGCGCGGAGGGGTCGATGCCGAACTTGGCCATGCCCAGCAGGTATTGGGGGCTGGTGCCGAAGACGGTGACCCGGTGGCGGGCGGCCAGTTCCCACAGGACGTCGGGCCTGGCGAAGGGGGCCGGACTGCCGTCGTAGGTGCAGGCAGTGGCGCCGGTGAGGAGGGTGGAGGCGACCAGGTTCCACATCATCCAGTGGGTGGTGGTGTACCAGAGGAGGCGGTCGCCGGAGCCCAGGTCCGAGTGGAGTCCCAGGGTTTTCAGGTGCTCCAGGAGCACGCCGCCGTGGCCGTGGACGATGCCCTTGGGCAGACCGGTGGTGCCGGAGGAGAAGACGACCCACAGCGGGTGGTCGAACGGGACCGGCACACAGGCGAGTTCCTCGGTACGGGTGGAGGCATCCTCCCAGGGGACCACCAGCGACGGGTACTCCTGCGACGGCCGGGGCAGGCCCACGTGGCCCACCAGCACGGTCACCTTCAACGTGGGGAGGGCGTGGGCGAGTTCGACGACGGCTTCGCGGCGGTCGTGGGTGGTGCCGTTGAAGAGGTAGCCGTCGGCGGCGATCAGGACGGTGGGTTCGAGCTGGGCGAAGCGGTCTGCGGCGGCCTTGGGGGCGTAGTCCTGTCCGCACACCGACCAGACGGCGCCCAGGCTCGCGGCGGCGAGGAACGCGACGATGGCGTGCGGGGTGTTGGGCAGATAGCCGACGACCCGGTCGCCCTTGCCGACGCCGAGGTCGCGCAGGGTGGCAGCCACGGACGCCACCCGGGCACGCAACCGGGCGCCGGTCACCTCGTACCCGGAGCCGGTCTCGTCGAGGGCGAGGATCGCCACGTCGTCGTCGGCCAGGTTGCGCAGGGCGTGGTGGGCGTAATTGAGGGTGGCGCCGGGGAACCAGCGGGCGCCCGGCATCCGCTCCTCGGCCAGCACCTGCTCGTAGGGGGTGTCGGCGTTGATGTCGAAGTACTCCCACACCGCGCCCCAGAAGCCCTCCAGGTCGGTGACCGACCACTGGTGCAGGGCGGCGTAGTCCTCCGGGTCCATGCCCTGGAGCCGGGCGAAGTCCGCGATACGACTGGCGGCCGCCGTCTGCGGATCGGGTGTGAAGAACGGCGTGCTCATCGTGTGGTGCTCCTCAACAGGCTTTGCGGGGACGTCCGTTCGGCAGGGACAGGGCTTCGTGTGGTGTGCAGCAGGGACGCCCAGGCGGGGGTCGACGTGAAGGCGCGGCCGCCCGAGGGGACGACGTCCGTCACGACGCGGTCGGGCCGCAGCAGGACGGCGTCCGCGCGTCCGGCGCGCAGCCAGGCGGCGAGGGTGCCGTCGTCGCCGAGATCGTCCACCGGGACCGCGCGCACGCCGAGACCGTGGGCGAGCGCGGTCAGGGCAGGCGCGGGTTCGGAGGCGGTCAGCACGGCGAAGGAGTCGCCGAGCGCCTCGTCGAGACGAGCACGCCGCCCCTCGACGTTCACCCACGGTTGCGGACAGTGCGTGCCCGCCAGGCCCCGGCGGACACCGCGCCGCACCAGTGGTCCGGCGGTCAGGGGCGGGCTGAGGTCGCGGCCGGCCAGCTCGGTCAGGCCGGGTATCCGGCAGGCCGCGGCCAGCGCCCTGCGGCGGAGGGCGGCGGCGCTGTCCTGACCGCCGGTCATCGCCCAGCCCATGGCGACCGCGAGCCGGACCACATGCCGGGCGTGTGGCCTGCGTTCGCTCTCGTAGGTGTTCAAGAGCCTTTCGTCGCCGCCCTGTCGGAGGACGCGGGCGAGCTTCCAGGTGAGGTTGTAGGCGTCCCGGAGTCCCGCGCACAGGCCCTGTCCGACGAACGGCGGGGTCAGGTGCGCGGCGTCACCGAGGACGAAGACCCGTCCGCTGCGCCAGCGGTCGGCGACCCGGGCCCGGAAGGTGTACTGCGTCTCGCGGACGACCTCGAAGTCACCCTCGTACGAGGGCGGCAGCCACGGCGCGATCAGTTCGCGGACCGTCTCCTGCCCTTCGCCCAGCCGGAATTCCCAGCGGTATCGGTTCTCGCTCACGCGCATGAAGGTGGCCGGCCGGGCCGGGTCGCAGACCTGGTCGACCCCCTCCCAGCAACGGACGGGGCCCGCCGTGTCGACGTCGATGACCTTCCAGCGCTCCTCGAAGCGCAGGTCCTCCCACACGCCGCCGATCGCCTCGCGGGTGAGGCTGTTCGCGCCGTCGCAACCCAGGACCGCGTCGGCCCACAGCTCATGCTCGCCGCCGTCCTCGTCACGGTAGGTCACCCGGACGGGGCCGGTGGTGTCCGGGCCGACGCCGGTGACCTCCACGCCGCCGCGCAGTTCGCACTCCGGACGCCGGGCCAGGGCGTCGCGCAACACGCGCTCCAGCTCGGGCTGATCGAACATGCTGGTCTGCGGGTAGCCGTGCCGGCCGTGCTCGGTGCGCCGGAACTCGGCCATCACCCGGTGCCGGGCGTCCAGCAGCCGCAGCCCTTTCGCCGGGCGGGTGATCGCGGCGAACTCCTCCCCGATGCCCGCGGCTTGGAGGATCCGGTGGATCTCGTCGTCGCCTGCGACGGCGCGCGGGAGCGGGTAGACGTCCCGGTGGCGTTCGAGGACGACGCTGCGGACGCCGCGCCGGGCCAGGAGGAGGGCGGCGGTCACGCCCACCGGGCCGGCCCCGACGATCACGACGGGCACACGTGCGGCTTCATCGACGGTCATGTGCGGCTCACCTCGGGTGTCAGTTCGCGGCCGCGACGGGCGTGCGCTGCTCGCCGAGGTCGATGCGGCCGTCGGGGGTCGCGATCGTCGCCGTGATCACGTCGCCCGGGTTCAGGTAGTGCGGGTTCTTCGCCTGGCTCTTGAAGAAGGCCTTCCACTTCACCGTGGGCGGCAGCAGCGCGCCGATCTTCTCGACGGCCTTCGGCGGGGCCTTCAGGGCCGTGCCGCCGGGGGTGCCGGTGAGCAGCAGGTCGCCGGCGTCCAGGGTCTGGAAGCGGGCCAGCAGGGTGAGTGCCTGCGCCGGACGGACGATCATGTCGGCCAGGGTGCGGTCCTGACGCAGCTCACCGTTGACGCTCAACTTCAGCCGCAGATCGAGGAGATGGGCGAAGTCCTCCGGCTCCAGCAGGGTGAGGTGCGGGCCGGTGGGCGTGAAGGTGGGGTACGACTTGCTCTCGTAGAACTGCGTCTTGGTCAGCTGCACCTCACGCGCGCTGACGTCGTTGGTGATCACCAGTCCGGCGACGTACGACGGCAGGTCCCCCTCCTCGACCACGGTGCCGATGGGCAGGGGCGCGCCCATGACGAGGCCGAGTTCGATCTCGTAGTCGAGGAATTTCACGTGCGAGGGCCGGACGACGGCATCGCCGGGGCCGCTGACCGAGCCGGACGCCTTGCGGAAGAAGGCGGGCGGGATGTCGCCCTTGAAGCCCGAATCGCGGGCGTGGCTCCGGTAGTTGACCATCTGGGCGACCACCCGGCAGGGCGTGGTGACCGGCGAGAGCGCGACCAGGTCGGCGACGGGCGTGCCCGGTTCGCTTGAGGCGGCGGCCTCGCGGACAGCCGGCCGGTCGGCAAGCAGCTCGGCGGTGGTCACGGCCTTGGTGTCGACCGGGACGGCCCGGTCGCCAAGGACGACCCACCAGCCGTCGGCGGTGCGCAGGACATTGATGCTCATGTCAGTGCCTTTGTGAGGGGGATTCGTGTGCGGGGGTCAGGAGTTGGCGGCCTTGAGCAGGCCGAACAGTCGCGCCGGGTCCATCTCGTTGTCGCCGCGCAGGGCCTCGACGACATCGCGGACCCGCTGCGGGGAGGGGCTCGCGCCGAGGAAGTCGCGGGTGGCCGGCGGGCCCCACTGGGCGAGGCCGCTGGTCGACATGGGTGCCCAGCCGGGCTCGACGTCGCAGGAGAACAGGTCGCCGTCGGCGAAGTGCTCCAGCATGAAGTGGTCGGGGTCGCGCCAGTAGTCGAAGAGCTGGCTGCCCTGGATGTGCCGACCGATGCCCCAACTGCGCTTGTATCCGCGCTCCTTGAGGTATTCGCCGCCGGCGGCGATGGAGTCGAGGTCGGTGACCTGGTAGGCGGAGTGGACGTATCCGGTGCCCGGGCCGAGGTGCATGGCCAGGGTGTGGTGGTCGGCCGGCACACCGCCCAGGTCGCAGCGGATGAACGCCATCGTCGGACCGCGCCCGCGCTGCCCGTCCAGGAACAGGAAGTCGGACACGATCATCCCGAGGGTGTCCAGGTACCAGTCCAGGGCCCGGCCGAACACCCGCGTCTCCAGCACCACATGGCCGAGCCGCTGGATGCGGGACGGCTCGCGCGGCGGCCGCTGGGTGGCGTTGGTACGACGGTGGCCCGTGCCGAAGTTGAGGAGCAGCGGCCGCTGTTCCGGCAGTGCCGGGAGCTGTTCGCCGCAGTGCACGACCCGGACCGGGAAGCCCGACGGGTCGAGCAGGTCGACCACCTTGCCGCCGCCGGGAACGTCGGAGTCCCGCACGGCTGATCCGGTGGCGCGGGCCAGCCGGTCCAGGTCGGCCCGCTCGGCGGCGCGGAAGGCCGGGCCGATGAAGCGGGACGTGCGCCCCTTGCGGATCACCATGCAGGGCGAGCCGCCGAAAGTGCCCCGCAGCCACAGTTCGGTGTCGGTGCGGGCCGCGATCTGGAACCCGAAGTCCCGGGCGAAGACCTCGGCCCGGTCCAGATCGGGCTTCTGGAACTCCAGCCAGGCCAGGTCGGCCACCTTGATCACCGGGTTCCGGGAGCGACCGGGGTGTTCGCCCCGCAGGGCGCCCTGCTCACTGTGGAGGTCCTGGTGGGCCGTGATGACGTCGGCCCCGTCGACGCGGGTTTCAGACATGGTGCCCTCCGAGCAACATTGCCGTAATGATGGAATCATCAACTGTGACAGTTCTGTCGTCAAGGTGTTCGCGACAGGAAATGATGAATTCATCAGGACTGCGATCACCATCGCCCGGCGGTTAGACTCTGCGCATGTCTACGTCAGCCCCGCCCAGCAACCGGTTCGAGCGACGTCGCGCAGAGACCCGTGGAGCTCTCGTGCGAGCGGCCCGGCAGATACTCGCCGAGAGCGGCGACACCAGCGCGAGCATCCAGGCGATCGCCGAGCGCGCGGACGTGGGCTTCGGCTCCTTCTACAACCACTTCGACTCCAAGGCGGAGCTGTTCGAAACGGCGGTGGTCGACGCCCTCGAGGAGTTCGGGCAGGCCTTCGACGAGCGCCTGACGGGGATCGACGATCCGGCGGAGCTGCTCGCGGCCGGCTTCCGGCTCAGTGCCCGCATGGCCGACTCGCACCCGGAGCTGATGCAGGTCCTACGCCGCCGCGGCCTCGGGCACATCCACTCGGACAACGGACTGGCCCGACGCGCCCTGCGTGATCTCCAGGTCGGCATCGCCTCCGGCCGCTTCACCACTCCCGACCCCTTGGTCGCCCTGTCCGCACTGGGCGGAACCCTGCTGTCCCTGGTGGAGCTGCGGTTCACCCGCCCCGAGGTGGACGGCGACGAGGCCGCGATGAACCTCGCCGAGATGGTCCTGCGGATGCTGGGCCTGCCGGCGGACGATGCCCACGAGGTCGCCCGGCGCCCCTTGCCTGACGCCGCCTGACCTCACGCGGACGACGAGTCCGGGCGGAACGTGACCGAGCGGCCGGTGAAGCGGGCGTCGATTCCGTCCTCGCTGGTGATGACCGACCGCAGCCGGAGCCCTTCGGGCACGTTCCGCAGCGGTATGGGCTTGTCCAGGGCCTTGTCGAGGAGTGATTTCAGCGGAGGGAGCAGTTCGCCCTGCTCCGCGCGTACGTCCGTGAAGGCGATGCGGTTGCCGCCGGCCGCCGAGACGGCCACGCTCACGGTCACGTCGCCGACGAGAGGCAGACTCGCGGTCGCGTCGATCCGGCCGGACTCGTCCCCCTGTGACACCTGCACGCCGAGAGCGCTCGACACGTCCGCGTACGACAGGAACGCGGTGGCTGTGACGCTGTCCGCGTGAGCCTCGTCGGCGCTCCCCGAGGTCTTCAGCCCCTCCATCCCGACCGTCAGTTCTGTCACCGGGAGCGGCCGGGTGGTGCCTCCGGCCGGAATGTCGTGGGCGGTCAGGTCGACCCGGTCCAGGCTGCCCGCAGCCAGTTGGTTCAGTACGGGAAAGCCCCTGACGTGCACCGACGGCAGATCGGCGGTTCCCATGCCGTCCTGGAACGCCTTGGCCGTACGGCTCTCCGCGCGAGCTGCGGCGACCCGGTCGACCGTGACTCCGCCGACCAGCAGGGCCACCAGGGACACGGCGGCGATGATCACGTGCCGCCTGGCCCGGGTCGGGGGGCTCGCATACACGGAGCCGTCGCCGTAGCAGGGCTCGCCGACGTACTGCTCGTCGCGGTGGGACTGATACATAGCTCTCCCGTTCGAGTGGTGCTTGGGAAGTGCGCCTACGCGGCGTCGCCCGCGGGCCGGACAAGCCCGTCGACACACGCCGCAGCGCTGTCGCCGGCCACGCCCATCGCGATCAGGGCGGCGGTCGCGGCGCCGGTGCCGTCGTCGCTCCAGGCCCCGCTGTTCACGCAGTCGAGAAGCCCTAGCAGGTGGCCCTCCAGCGCGCGGGTCAGCACGGCCGGGGGGACGCCGGTCTGGAAGGCGCCCTGCCGTTGCCCCCGGCCGATGACCGCCTCCGCCATGTCCCGCGCGGGGGCCAGGACTTCAGCGAGCCGATCGGCCCCGAGGTCCTGGGGAGCGAGGCGGAGCAGGATGCGGTAGCGATCTCCGACGGGCCACACCGCGAGGACGAAGCGCGCCAACTCCGTGACGGCATCCGCCGCCGGTGCGCGCGGGACCGCGAGCGCCTGCCGCAATGCCCGCGCGGCCTCCTCCACCAGCCCCTCCATCAGTGCGGCCCGGCCGCTGAAGTGGCCGTAGACCGTACGGCGCACCACCCCTGCCGCCTCGGCGATGTCACCGAGGCTGCTCTCGGGGTCGCGGCCGAGTTCCTGCCGGGCCGCTTCGAGGATGCGGGCCCGTGTGAGCACGGTTCGGCTGCGTTCCGAGGGGGCTGTCACGGGTGCGTGGATCATGTCGGACCTCCGGTTGACGGGGGGAGGCGACTCGATAGTTGCACATCGGCGAGCAAGAAACTAGCCTGCACATCGATGGGCAATTAGCTGCCCCTGGTGCCAGGCCCCTCTCGGCCCCGCGTGCACCGATCCCCTCGATTCCGCACCCCCGAAGCCTCCGCTTCACCTCCTGCCGAGGAGCCTGACCATGCCGTTCTTTCCCAGCACACCCGTCGAGAAGATGACGGAGCCCTACCACCGGCGCTGGTGGGCCCTGCTGGTCCTGTGCCTGAGCCTGCTGATCGTCGTCATGGCGAACACGTCACTGATCGTGGCCGCCCCCGACATGACCAAGGACCTGGGGTTGTCCAGCAGTGACCTGCAGTGGGTCATCGACGGCTACACCGTCCCCTACGCCGCGCTGATGCTGGTGCTGGGCGCGATCGGCGACAAGTACAGCCGCCGCGGCGCCCTCGTCCTCGGCCTGCTGATCTTCGCCGTCGGTTCGGTGATGGGCGGCCTGGTCGATGAGACGAACCTCGTCATCACCGCCCGCGCGATCATGGGTGTCGGTGCCGCCGTCGTCATGCCGGCCACCCTCTCGCTGCTGGTCGCGATCTTCCCGCGCGCCGAGCGCGCCAAGGCGATCACCGCCTGGTCCGCGACCTCCGGCCTTGCCATCGCCGCCGGCCCGCTGGCCGCCGGCTGGCTGCTGGAGAACCACGCCTGGGGCTCCACCTTCCTGATGAACGTCCCCATCGCCGTCCTCGGCGTCGTCGGCGCGCTGCTGCTGGTGCCGCCGTCGAAGGCGGAGGGCATGGGCCGGATCGACTACGTCGGCGGTCTGCTGTCGATCGTGTCGGTCGGTTGCCTGGTCTACGCGACCATCGAGGGCCCGCACTTCGGCTGGGGCGCCGGCCCGATCACAGCAGCCGTGGTCGCCGGTGTGGGCCTGCTGGCCTTCGTCGCCTGGGAGTTGAAGCACTCCAACCCGATGCTGGACGTGCGCAAGTTCACCGAGCGTCCCTTCAGCGGCTCGATGCTCGCGGTGCTGTTCTTCTTCTTCGGCACCTTCGGCTCGATCTACTACTCCACCCAGTTCCTGCAGTTCGTCCTCGGCTACGACGCCCTGGAGACCGGCGTCCGCCTGCTGCCGCTGGCCGGCGCCGTGTTCGTCGGCGCCGCGGTCACCGGCAAACTCGCCCCGAAGCTGGGCGTGAAGATCGTGGTCGGCACCGGCATGGTCATCGGCACCGCGGGCGTCTTCCTGCTCACCCAGATCGAGACGGGCTCGACCTACACCGACTTTCTGACGCCCCTGGTGCTGCTCGGCTTCGCCATCGGCCTGAGTCTCGCCCCGGCCACCGACACCATCATGGGCTCCTTCCCCGAGGACGAACTGGGCGTCGGCGGCGGTGCCAACGACACCGCCCTGGAGCTCGGCGCCTCGCTGGGCATCGCCATCCTCGGCTCGCTGCTGGCCACGTCCTACAAGGACAAGCTCACCGACCTGGTCGGCGGCCACCTCCCGGCCGAGGCCATGGACGTCGCCAAGGACTCCGTCGGCGGCGGCATCGCGGTCGCCGAACAGGTCGCCAAGAACCCCCAGGGCGGCGCCGAACAGGCCCAGACCCTGCTCGGCGCGGTGCACGAGTCCTTCGCCCACGCCATCGCCCACACCAGCCTCATCGGCGGCATCATCATGGCCGCCGGAACCCTGATCGTCATCGCCGTCCTGCCCGGCCGGAGGCACACCACCAAGCACGGCGAGGAAGACGCGGCACCGGCCACCGAGGAGCAGACCGAGACCGTGAGCGCCTGAGCCCCGTACACCGGGGGCCGGAACCCCGATTCCGGCCTCCTCCACCCCCAGGACGGGCCGTGCCTTGAGCGGCGCACGGCCCCGGGACGGTGCCGGGAGGGGACACCCGGCACCGTCCCCCCGTTCTGGTGTGCAGAGAGCCGGTTCGTCCGCGCTCCGCTGGTCGGTGGTGTCACCGATGCCTGCTGGGCTGTGGCGGATCTGCTGCGGGGCAGTATGAGGGCCAATCAGTACACCACCGTGATCCTCTCGTTCACCTTGCCGCGGCGAATGGGAACCGCTCGGGGCCCCCGGTCCGGGGGCAGACACAGAAAGACCCCGGCGCTTTGCACCGGGGTCACGTCGAACTGGGGGGACTGACGCCTCGGTGGCAGCCACCCTGGACAGGCGGGAATCAGGCGGGCAGCTCCTTGATGTCGGACGGCTCCTGCGGCTCGATGCCGTTGAAGCGGTGCCGGAAGTCGCTGGACGCGGGGTACGCGGCGCGGCGGGAGCGCATGATCGAGCCCAGCGGGCGGTGGGCCTCCAGGGCGTGCCAGGGGCTGAAGGAAAGGACGTCGTCGGCGTAGCGGCGGCGGGCGTCGCTGTAGGCGTCCTGGGCGGGCAGATGCAGCACGGCCACGGTCTGGTGCGGTGACAGTTCCTCGGGCCACAGGACCGAGGCGTCCTCCACCGGCATCCGGTCGATGTCCGCGCACAGCTGGGCGCGGATCTCGTACTCGGCGCCGTTGTCCGCGAAGAAGTCGATGACGAGGTCACGCAGAGCCGACTCGCCGGCCTTCTTGTCGACGCGGCTGCCGGTGAGGGCCTTGACGTTCGCCGAGCGGGGCGCGGCGGACATCTTCGCCACGTGGTCGCCGTAGCGCAGCGCGGCCATGGAGTGGAAGGTCTCGCCGAGGATGTGGTCGTTGGCGGCGGCCAGGGTCTCGACGGCGGGCGGAAGCGGACGTCCCACGCGCGTGAGGGCCTTGGCGGCCACGCGGGCGGCCGCGCCGGTGAGCTGGAGTTGCTGGTCGCTCTGGCCGGGCTGTTTCTCCAGGATGCCCTGGAGTTTGGCGTATTCGGCGATGTTGCCGAAGGGCAGGGTGGGGTGGTTGACGAGGAGGAAGTCCTGGGTGGTGAAGCCGTCGTCGAGGGCCCGGGCCCCGGGGGCGCCGATCACCTTCATCGCGAGGCCGCGCTGGACGGGCACCTGGTCGGAGCGCAGGTCGCCGGGGGCGGAGGAGAAGCGGACGATCACCGGGTAGGTGACCGGTTCGGCGAACAGGCCCTGGGCGAGGTGGGCGGGCAGGTCGGGCTGGATGCGCAGCTCACCGGCGAGCACGCCGTGGCTCTTGGCGTGGGCGTCGCGCAGGCCGTGCCGGTGTTTGTCGGCGACCTGCTGGTTGGCCTTGCCCATGGCCGCGACGACCTGGCGGACGAGTTCGTCCTCGTCCGGAAAGGGCTGTTCGAGGTCGGGGCTGTAGCGGACGTACGAGGTCATGGGGGTGCCTCCGCGCGAGGTGGGGGGTCAGTTGGTGCCGAGCCAGCGGATGGCGGACAGGCTGGGCATGAAGAAGTACTCGCCGCCGAGGAGGGTGTTGAAGGACTGGATGTTCTGCACCCGGCGGGGCGGGGTCCCGGGCACGGTGAAGTAGGCGCCCTTGTCCTGGAGCGAGATCATCGGATCCTTCTCCTTGCCCAGGCCCATGAAGTTGCCGGAGCCGACCCATTCGCTCTGCAGGAACTCGACGTTGTCGATGGCTCGGGCGCCGAGGGCGATGAAGTCCAGGCCGCGCGGCCGGCCGTCGTCCTTGAGGCGGTCGGGGGGCAGGGGAGTGCCGTAGGAAGTGCCGCGCCGGATGATGCGGCGGATATTGACGTCGCTGAGGACCGTGAGCTTGGTGTCACGCGGGTTCATGCGGCGGATGTGGGAGCCGAGCGGGGTGCGCAGTCCACGCGGGTCGGCGGAGTAGTCGAAGTCGTTGATCCGGTTCGGGTCCTCGCCGATCGCGGGGGTGTCGCGCTCCGGGCTCAGGGCGAGAGGAGCGCCGCTGCGCCAGCGGCCGACCAACTTGGCTGCCAACAGCTCGCGTTCGGCCTCGGTGGAGGCGTTGTCGTGCAGCCACTTGTTGAAGGCCGCGACGTGGGAGTGGTACTTGCGGAAGACGACGTACGTGCCGTTGCGGCCGAGGACCTCCGGGGCCGGCACGGGCAGCGGCAGACCGGTCTCGCTCGAGTGGCCGAGGACGAACTCCCCTGCCTTGATGGGCCGTCCGTCGCCGGGCAGAGATTCGGCGCCACTGCCTTCGATCACCGGCTGGCTGAAGCCGTCCCGGTAGCCGAAGACGTTGAACCCGTCGGCCGCGAAGTCCTGGTGCGACAGCAGCTTTACGCCAGGGACCTCGCCCAGTTCCTTTTCGTACGCGGCGACTTCGGCCCGCCAGTCGTCCTCGCTCGCGGCGTAGACCGTGACGGCCACGTGCACGCGCGGGGTGCCGAAGGGGAACTCCCAGCGGTCCGGCGCGTTCACGCCGGTGTCCCGCAGCCGCTCGGCGCGGGCGGCCATCCCGGCGCGGAAGTTGGCGGGGAAGGAGGCCAGTGAGGTCTCCGGCAGCCCCAGCGCGACCAGTCCCTGGTAGCTGAGGGCGAGGGCCAGCCAGGACGGCTGCGGTTCGTCCCAGCGCGCCGCCGAGGTCACCCGAGGGGCCAGCCGGCGCAGCAGTTCCCTGCCCGCGGCCGGTTCGGTGATCTCCAGGATCGCGTGGGTGCCGAAGTAGGGCTCGGGCCGGGCCCGCAGCAGGGTCGCCTGGATGTCGTCGAGGTCCAGGGTGGGCGGGCGGCGCAGCCGCCGGAACAGCGGGGGCGGGGAAGGCATGGTGGTGCGCCTGCCTTCAGTTGAGGTCGGACAGGAAACGCTGGACGGCGGCTTCCTGCCGCTTGAGGCGGTGGCCCTCGGCGACGGTGAGGTTCGGGTGGGCGACGAACCACGCCTCGGCCGGGATCTGGTGCTTGACGATGAAGTCCTTCACGTCCGGCGAGGTGATGCCGGGCCAGCCCTCGACGTTGTTGAACAGGAAGTCCATCATGTCGGGGATCTTGGTGGCGAAGTCGTCGATGTAGGGGTCCCACTCGCCGTCGAAGGCGGTCGCGAACAACAGCTTCGTGTCGTTGTCGAGGAACGCGAACCGCATGTTGTGCAGGGTGCCGACCTGGCCGGCGCCCGCCAGGTTCCCGCCGAGCAGGTCGAAGAACTTCCGCAGCCGCGCGGCGCCGTCCGGCTTCAGCGGGATGATCACCGTCAGCTCGGACACCTCACCGCTCTTGGCGCCGATCCGGCCGGCGGTGGTGACGGCGTGCTCGGCCATCTCCGCCTTGTCGGCCAGTACCTCGGCGGCCTTGAGCTTGAGAGCGATCTTCGCGTCCGACAGTGCGGTGTCGACCTTCTCGCGGATCGCATCGGGGAACTGCTGGAACTTGGCGTGCAGGCCTGTCTCGCTCATGGCGCCTCTCTCTGGGCATGGGTGGCAATACGTGACATATCGCCACAAGTAGGCCATCGCAGAGCGGTGTGCAAGCAGGAGCCAAGCCCGCTTTCTGACCACCTCCGCATAACTGATTACATCATCAGTTTGCCGTTCCGGCTTGTCAACGCACCATTCGCAAGAACGAGTCCCGATGACGGATCACCGCTCAGGACCGCGCGCCCTCTGCCACTGGCCGGTCACCGAGATCCTGGTCATACGCCGGACGAGCCGCCCGTACGCCCCGGTCCGGCGCGCCCGCGAGGCAAGCGACCGGCCGGCCCCCGGCGCCTGTGGACCGAGACCGCGCGACCGGCATGTGAGACAAGTTGTCTCACACAATGAGGTGCACATGACGGAGAAGCGAACCGGTCCACGACAGGTGCGCAGCCGCGAGGCCATGGTGTCCGCAGCCACCAAGCTGCTCACCGAGGGCGACCCGGAGGCCGTCACGCACCAGGCGGTGGCCGCCCGCGCAGGGGTCGGTCGGGCCCCAGCACGACGACGGGATGCAACACCTCCGCCACACCCTCCTGACCCAGATCGGCGATGCCCTGCGCCCCGCCATCACCACGGCCGTCGACCGGGGGCGCCTGCGCGACGACGTCACGGCCGAGACGTTCGCCACGACGACCGTGGGCCCGCTCGTCCACCAACGCTTTCTCGCGGGGTGCCAGGCTCGGTCACGACACGGTCGACGCGGTGGTGGATGCGGCACTACGGGCGTGGGCACCGTAGCGACCCGGCACCTCGGGACTTCCGTATGCAGGAATCGACCCTTGATCACGTGTTGAACGAGGGAGGCGACTGGGAGCCGTGCTCCCTCCCAGGCGTGTAAGCGCTGCACCCACAGGAAAAGATTCTCCAGCGACTGTTATTTTGAGCGACCGGGCGGACACGGAGGGGAATCATGGCGAAACAGGAGAGGGCTTCGCGGACTCATGAGCGGTTCCTGGACGCGTCGGCCGACGAGTTCTCGCGCCATGGCTACGCAGGCGCCAATCTCCAGCGCATCGCGGCCCATGTCGGTATGACCAAGGGCGCGTTGTACGCCCACTTCCCCTCCAAGGACGCCCTCGCCGCCGTGTTCACCTCGGCGTTCGACCGGGTGGGGCAGGAACTGATCCAGGAGATCGGTGAGGACGACCCGCCGCTCACGAACCTCCGCCGTGTCACGGTCGGCTTCGTACGCCGGATGCAGTCGGATCTCCGGTTCCGCGCCGGGTTCAGGCTCGCGCTCGACGAGGGCTGCACCCAGGGACGCGTGCCCACCGTCATCAGCGATCTGACGGCCGCCGTCACCCGACTCGTCGGCGAGGCCCAGGCCAGGCGGGAGCTGACCACCCGGAAGGGTCCGGAGCTGATCAGCTCACTCGTCGTGTCCCTGATGTTCGGGATGTACCACACCGCGTCGGCGACCGGGCGCGGCGACGGCGCCGAACAGGTCTCCCAGATCTGGCAGTTGCTGTCGCCGAGCGCCGCGGAGCACGGCACATGACCCCTGAGCGACCGCGGCCGGCGACCGGGCTCGCCCGCCTCAGACCGGCCTGCCGCCGCCCAGCAGGACACGCGCGCCGGGTATCTCCACCAGCAGGTCCGGGCTGCCGCCGACAACGACGGGGTGCCCGACCTCGGTGAGCATCGGCAGGTCCGAGGGGTGGTCTCCGTATCCGTAGCAGTCGGACAGGCTGATGTCCGGGTAGCCCGCGGCCAGGTCCCGCACGGCTCTTCGCTTCCCCTCCCCGATGCAGGGCTCGCCGACCACGGCTCCGGTGAGGACGCCGTCCCGCACCTCGGGGCGGGTGCAGAGCACATGGTGGGCACCGACAGCGGCCGCGACGGGTTCCAACACCGCGGGCAGGGAACCCGACACCAGCACGACATGGTCCCCGCCGTTGCGGTGGTCCCGCAGCGCCGCGCGCACGGCGGGCACGTAGAAGCCCGGCGTCCCGCTCTTCCTGGCGAACCATCTGACGCCCCAGTCCGTCACCGCGTCCAGCCGTTCGCCCCGCCATGCCTCGTAGTAGGCCCGGTTTCCCACCTCCCGCGGGGAGCCCGCGGCCACCAGGGCGGCGATACGACGCCGTGTCCCCGCCGCGTGCCGGGCCCCCTCGGTTCCATGCCGCCCGGCGAAGTAGAAGTCCAGGAAGTCGAACAGGCTCTTGCCGCTGAGCAGGGTCTCGTCGACGTCGCAGAACACCAGCCGTCGGGGTGTCGGCCCAGAGGTGTCAGGCATCGCCACCCCCGTGGGCTTCGAGAGAACGGGCGTAGGCCTCGGCGGCCGGTTCCAGGCGCAGTGCGCCGTGCGAGGCGACGGTCAGGACGTCCGACCAGTGCCGGTGCAACTCGCCTTCCGCGTCGCGCAGGTGTACCCCGCCGGTGCGGAAGAGCCGGTCGACCGCCGTGGCCAGCCAGTCCACCGCGAGGGCGGCATCCCGTCGGTTGACCGCTGTCGCCGCCTCGGTGATCGCCCCGACGTCCGCCCTGTCCGCCGCCGTACGCAGCATCAGCTCGGCCGCCTCGATCTCCGCGGCCGAGCGGACGAGCCGCTCCTGCACCGACGGGCCGTCCAGGGGGCGTACGCCGGCGGGCGTGACCGTGCGGGCCCAGCGGGTCCAGACGGTGAGGGCACGGCGGGCGGCGCCCACCGCGGGGGCGGAGAACATGAGCCCGCCCGCGAGATGGGCGGGCGCGGCGCGGCACCGGGGCACGTCTTGCCCTCCGTCGCCTGCGAGCAGCGCGACGAGGGGGACGCTGCGGCCGTGGGGCACCACGGTCGCGTCGAGGACGACGGTGTTGCTGCCGGTGGCGCGCAGCCCCGTGGCGTTCCAGGTGTCACGCACGGTCACACAGCGTCGGGGGACGGCGAAGACGCGGACCGGCCGGCCCGGTTCATCGGTCTCCGGTGCGGCGAGCAGCACCCAGTGGGCGTGGTCGACGCCGCTGGCCAGGTCCCACTCGCCCTGGAGAAGCCACCCTCCGCGGACCCTGGACGCGCTGCCCGAGGGGGGCATGAGGGCGGCGGCGATCCGGACGTCGGGACCCTCACCCCAGATCTCCTTCTGCCCCTCCTCCGGCAGCAGCGCCGCGAACCGCCCGTGCGCCGCCCACAGCACGGCACACCACGCAGCCGAGGCACACCCCTCCCCCACCGCGGCGGCCGCACGGAACACCTCGGCGAAGGTCCCCTCGGCGCCGCCCCAGCGCCGCGGGACGAAATGCCGCGCGAAGCCCGCGTTCTCCAGAGCGGTGGCCGTCCCCTCCGTCAGCCGCCGCTCGCGCTGTGCCTCGCGGGCGTCGCGACGTGCGGTGTCCGCGGCCCGTCGAACCGCATCGGGATCGAGCCCGTCGAACGACCCGCTCGACATGGCTCGAACTCGTCGTATGTCGGCGTCGGTCATGGCGCCCTTTCCTCAATCCGGCTCGGCATGGGCTGTTGAGGGCACCGCCGATCCACGAAGACGCGACGGGCCCTTCGAATTTCCGCCATGCTCCAGTACGATTCCTTCTCGACGGTATGCAAACGGTATGCAAGTGGCTCGCCAGCCATGCCCGAGTCAGCAAGAGGAGGCGGGGCATGGGGTGTTGTTGTGTACCCGTGCGAGGGAGCGAAGCCGGCCCTCATGAACTAGGCACAGGGCACGGGCAGACCGACAGGCCGGTCGGCCGCCGCGGCAAGCCGCACCGGAGTCCACACCGAAACACAGCTGGCGACCGGGGTGTCGCCCTGGAGCGCGTCGAGGCGCAGCCGACGCTCGGCCTGTGCTTCCACGGCCGTCGGATCTCCGCCCGTCACCATCTCCCGTACGACGAGCCGGGTGGGCACGTCGAGTTCCGCGAAGGCCAGACAGTCGACGGCCGCCGCCACCAGGCTGAGAGCGGGGCCTCCGGGTCGCGGCGTCGCCTCATGGGTCATCAGGTGGCCCAGCTGGCGGAAGCCCTCCAGCAGCACCATCAGCGGCAGGTGGTCGGTGGGGTGGTCGAACAGGATGGCGTGATCGAGGTTCGGCCGCAGCAGCCACTCGTCGGCCGACGAACCGCGCGCCAGCACACTGTCCTTGTCCCGCAGCCGGCCGACCAGGCCCGGCTCCAGCCGTTCGTACGACTCCTCGGCCGCGGGGCCTACGGACTCCGCTCGGCCGGTCCGCCCGCGGACGATCCGATAGCTGCGCTCGTCGAGTGCCACCACCCGCAGGCTGCCGCGGCCGCAGCGGCGGCCGCCGACGGAGAGTGCGACCTCCAGCCGGGCGCCGTAACGGCGGGGCGGGCGGCGGTCGGTCCACTGCCAGCGCGCCTCCAGCTCCACCGGTATCGGCCGGCCTCCCACGCACAGCGCGCTCGGGTCGGTGATCTCGAAGTCCATGTCGTACCCCACGAAACGGTGGCCGAGCGGGACTTCGTAGTGCCAGTGGGCGAGATAGACGAGCGCCTGCCTGAGCGTCTCGGCAAACAGCAGGGGATCGCTTCCGCGGTGGGCATCAGGGTGGTAAAGGGCGTGGTCACGGGGCCACTGGCTGCCGACCAGGAAGTGGTCCTCGCCGAGCACCACGGCGTCGGTGACGAAGACCTCCGCCACGGCGGCCCGGTGCACGAGCCTGCGGGCCACGGTTCGCTCGAAGTCGAGTCCCGGATCCGCGCCGAGGGGACGGTCAGGATTCTCTCGCCGAACGCAGCGCTGATGCATCGTCTCTCCCCCTAGAACTCGGGGCAGGCCGACGCAGCCTGTCCCCCAGGTCGCCAAATATACCTTCGAGCAGGTTTCTTCAAAAGAGCGTAAAGGGATCATCATGGGAATGGCCGGTGACGCCTTCGGTGCTCAACTCCCCCCGCACAGCAGGGAGCTGAAGCAGGAACGCGCGGTACGGACGAGGAAGGGCCTGCTCGCGGCCGCCGCCCAGGCGTTCGCCGCCAAGGGCTATCCGGCGGTCACCATCCTGGACGTCGCCGAGGCGGCCGGGATGACCAAGGGCGCCGTCTACTTCCACTACGAGAACAAGGACGCCCTCGCGCTCGCGGTCACCGAGCATTTCTACAGCCGGATCGGGGAGATCGCCGAGAGCGTGGAGGAGTTGGCGCTGCCGCCTCTCGGCTCCGTCGCCGAACTGCTGCTCCGCACGGCCACGGCGTTCCGGGACGAGACGGTCATCCAGGCCGGAGCACGGCTGCAACTGGAACGGCAGTTGATCGGCGTCCGGCTCCCGCTGCCGTACGAGGCGTACACCCGGCTGATCACCTCATGGCTGGCCAGGGATCGTGAAGGGGTCGCGGGGGACGGCCGGCCGGAGCCCGAGACGCTCGCCGCGGTCCTGGTCTCGGCCTTCTTCGGCGCCCAGCACATCTCGTGGGTGCTCGACGACCGGGCCGACCTCGTGGAGCGCACCACCGACCTGGTACGGACGATCATTCCGTCGGCGGAGGGGGACATGGGGCGATGTCCGTCTGTGCCACGACACCAGTGAGGATCAGGCAGACCCGAACCAGCAGGCCCGTTCTCAACCCGCCTGTCATGCACTCCAGTTGAGCGTGGTGCGCGCCTGGCGCACCGCTTCCTCCGTGCTGAGCCGCGCCCCGTGCTCGAACGCCTCCGTGAAGGCCGGCCCGCCCAGAACCGTCCGTGCGGCCGTCGTGACACGGTCGACGTCACCGCGCTCGGCGGGCGGCAGCGGGGCGCCCACCTCTCGGCGGGCCGCGTCCGCCGCTCCGAGCAGCAGCCCGGCGCACCGGGCGGCAGGCGCGCACCCCCGCAGCGCCGCTGCGCCCGCGAGGCCCTCCAGGGACAGGGCCAGCGCGCGCGGCTCACCGAGCGAGCGGGCGACGTCGAGTCCGCGCAGGTGATGGAGGACGCACTGGTCGGTGTCGCCGCGGAGTTCGGCGACGAAGCCGAGCTCGGCCAGGAGCAGATGGTCGCCGGCCTCCGAGGAGACGTCGGCGAAGCCGTCGCGAATGTGCAGCAGGTGGGCCTCGGCCGCGTCGAGGTCGCCGGAGCGGCGCGCGCCGAGGGCCAGACCCATCTCGGAGTGGATCTCGCCGTACTTGTAACCCTGTTCGACGGCGATACGACGTGCCTGCTCGTGCAGGCCGCGTGCCTGGTCCCAGTGGCGGGCGAGCAGCTCCAGCCGGCCGAGCCCGGACAGCCGCGCCGACACCTCGGCCTGCAGGCCCAGTTCCCGGGCCAGCCGCAGCCCTTCCCGCTGCAGGCGGCCCGCCTCGTCGTACTCGCCCTTGATCTCGGCGAGCGCGGCGAGCGGCGACACGGTCTGCAACTCGCCCCAGCGGTCTCCCACTTCACCGAAGAGCTCGGCGCTGCGCCGTCCGTCCCGGCCGAGCACGTCCAGGTCACCGCGGACCAGGGCGAGCGTGGCACGCAGGCCGAGCGCGGCGGCGGTGCCCCACTGCTCGCCCGCACGGCCGAAGAGCTCCAGCGCCCGCGCGTTCAGCTCGGCGCTCGCGGTCACCTCGCCCGCGCTGAACAGGCCGTACGCACACAGCCACAGGGCACGGGCCCGGCGTACCGGGTCGGGGACGGCCTCGGCCGCCGCGGCGGTCGCCGCCTCGGCGTGGTGGCCGGTGAGGAGCGCGAAAGCGGCGTGCAGCAGGGCGAGTTCGGGGACATCGGGTGCGATGGCCAGGACGGCCGACAGGCTGCGGCGCGCCTCGGTGAGCCTGCCGCGCAACAGCCACCACCACGACAGGGCGGTGGCCAGTCGTACGGCCTCGTCGGCCCGCACGGCGGTGGCACGGCGCACCGCCTCGTCGAGCGCGGCCCGCAGATTTCCCGTCTCCGCGTCCAGGCGGGCGAGCCAGGAGCGCTGGCCGGCACAGCGCAGCCGGGACTCGGCGCGTTCGGCCAGTGCGAGGTAGTGACGCAGATGGCGATCGCGTACGGCCGTGAGGTCCTGCATCTCGTCCAGCCGCTCCGTGGCGTACGCGGCGACGGACTCCAGAAGCCGGTAGCGGGGCCCGACCGGGCCCTCGGCGACCACCACGAAGGACCGGTCGACGAGCCGCGTCACGAGGTCGAGCACTTCCTCGGGGGCCACGCCGTCGCCCGCGCACACCGCTTCGGCGGCGGCCAGGTCGCAGCCGTCGCTGTGCACGGCGAGCCGGCGCAGCACGATGCGTTCGGGCGCGCTGAGCAGCTCCCAGCTCCAGTCGAGCATCGCCCGCAGTGTCTGCTGCCGGGCGGGCGCGCCGCGCTGCCCGGCGGTCAGGATCCGGAACCGGTCGCCGAGCCGGGCCGCCAACTCCTGCACTCCCAGGGCGCGTACCCGGGTCGCGGCCAGCTCCAGGGCCAGCGGAATACCGTCCAGTCGGCGGCAGATCTCGGCGACGGCGGCGCGGTCGGCCGGATCGGCGGCGTCCGGGTCGCCGGGGAAGCCGGGGGCGGAGGCGGAGGCCCGCTCGGTGAACAGCCGTACGGCGTCGTCGTTGTGCAGCGGCTCCACGAGGAATACGGCCTCGCCGGCGAGGCCGAGCGGTTCCTGGCTGGTCACCAGGGCCCTCAGACCGGGAGCAGTGCGCAGCAGCAGCTCGGTCAGTTCGGCGGCGGCGTCGACGACGTGCTCGCAGTTGTCCAGGACGAGCAGGGTACGGCGGTCCCGCAGGACAGCGGCGAGGCGGTGCGCCGTGGACGGCGACGACGCTCCGGTGCCCGGCAGCGGGGACGGGGCGTCGTCGCGGATGCCCAGTGCGGAGGCGACAGCCTGTGCGAGGTCGGTGGCGGTGCCGGCCCGGACGCCGGAGAACTCCACGAGCCAGACACCGTCGGGAAGTTCCTCCGCTGACGCCGAGGCCGCCGCGGCTACGGCGAGGCGCGTCTTGCCCACACCGCCGGGGCCGGTGAGGGTCACCAGCCGCGCGGAGCCGATGAGTTGGGAGAGTCGGGTCAGGGACTCGGTGCGGCCGATGAGAGGGGTGAGGGGGGTGGGCAGGTTCGAGTGGGGGCTCCTGGCAGGGGGATTCGGGATCGCCGGGGCGATGTCGGGAGGTGTCACGAGGGTGGTCGAGGTGGCGGTGGACGCGGTCGTCGTCGTACCGGGAGCCATCGGGGCCCTGCCAGGGGCCGTCGCCGCCGGATGCGTCGCCGACGTGGCGGTGAACGTCTGCCCCAGCTCCGGGTCCTGGCGCAGCATCGCCCGGTGGAGGGCGGCGAGGGCGGGGCTGGGGTCCACGCCGAGTTCTTCGGCGAGGTGGGCGCGCAGGGCCTCGTACGAGGCGAGGGCCTCGCTCTGGCGGCCGGCCAGGTAGAGCGCCCGTATCTGGAGGGCGCGCAGGCGTTCCCGCAGGGGGTGCCGGGCCACCAGGTCGGCCAGTTCACCGGCGAGCAGGACGTGGTCCCCCGTCTCCAGGCGGGCCTCCGCCTGCTCCTCCAGCACGGACAGTCGCTGCTCGGCGAGACGCCGCGCGGCCCCCCGTACGAACTCCTCGTCCGCGAAGTCGGCGTAGGCGGGCCCCCGCCACAGGTCGAGGGCCTCGGTGAGCAGCGCGGCCCTGGCGCGGGGGTCGCGGACGGGGCGGGCCGCGGCGACGAGGGCGTGAAAGCGCTCGGCATCCACCTCGTCGACCGTGGGGTCGAGTCGCAGGCGGTAGCCCGGTGCCTGCCGTACGACGCGGTCCCGGCCGAGCACCCGGCGCAGCTGGGAGACCTTGGCCTGGAGCGCGCCGCTCGGCTTGCCCGGCGGTGCGTCGCCCCACAGGTCGTGGACGAGGCGGTCGGCGGAGACCGGCTTCCCGTCGTGCGCGAGCAGGTCCGCGAGCAGGGCCCGGACCTTGAGTTCGGGGACCGTGACCGTCTCCCCCTCGTCGTCCCACACCACAAGTGGCCCGAGCACCCCAAACCGCATGCGAGCAACCGTACAGGTCCGGGGCGACCGGGCCGGGTTCGGGCGGGACCCGCCGGAGCGCCGGTCGGCCACCGTCAGCGAACCGTCAGCGGAACCGAAGTCCCTCCGAAGCACCGGCACGCACAGTCGTTGCCGTCGGGTGCCGCGGCGCGTCCGGCAGCGGCGCCATGAGGAGGGAGCGGTAGGCATGGCCAGGTACGCGGGCAGAAGGGCCGTGGTCGTCGGACAGGCCACCGGGATCGGGCTGGCCATCGCCAAGCGGCTCGTGGAAGGCGGCGCCGCGGTGCTGCTGACCGGGCGTACCGCGCGGGAGCGCAGCCACGCGGGCGTCGAGTTGGGCTCCGGGGCCCGCGTGGTCGCCCCGGACGCCGTCGAGGCCGCTCTCGGGCCCCTCGGCGGCATCGACCTCGTGTTCGCCGACGCCGTCCCGACGGCGCGTCCGCTGCTGCCGTACCTCGTGGACGACGGCGCGGTCGTGCTCACCGCTCCCGCCCCGACCCCGGCCTCCGTGCGTGCGCTCGCCGCCGAACTCGTCGCCCGCGGCATCCGCGTGAACGCGGTGGCCCCGAGCTGTATCGAGGCGCCGGCCGACGGCGCCGGTTCCCTGCCTCCACTGGGCCGGCTCGGCTCCGCCGAGGAGGTGGCGCGTGCCGCGCTCTTCCTCGCCACCGACGCCACGTTCACGACGGGCGCCCGACTCCCGGTCGACGGCGGCCTCGGCCACCCCTAGCCGGCTGTCCCGAACGGCCCACGGCCCACGGCCCACGGCGCCCGGGGCGCTACCCACCCCGTCCCCGAAAGATCCGGAGATCACCACATGAGCACCTCACCAGACACCACGACCGTCCCAGGAAAGGACAGCCGGGCCGCGCCCGATGCCAAGGGCGGAAGCGAGGAGCGACAGAAGCTTCCGCTGTTCGCCCTGCTGGCCCTCGCCACGGCGGTCTTCATCACCAGCCTCACCGAGACGCTCCCGGCGGGCCTGCTCCCCGCGATGAGCGACGACCTGCACGTGAGCGAGTCGGCGACCGGTCAGACGGTGACGATCTACGCGATCGGCACCGCCCTCACCGCGATCCCGCTGACCGCGGCCACCTCGGCGTGGCGGCGCAAGGTGCTGCTGCTGACCGCCATGGCGGGCTTCGCCGTGGCCAACACCGTCACGGCCGTGTCGTCGGTCTACGGCCTGACGATGGTGGCGCGGTTCGTCGCGGGTGTCGCCGCCGGTCTGGCCTGGGCGCTGCTCGCCGGATACGCGCGGCGCATGGCCCCCGTGCCGTTGCAGGGCAAGGCGATCGCCGTCGCCATGGCGGGCATTCCGGTGGCGCTCTCGCTCGGCGTGCCGGCCGGCACGTTCCTCGGCGAGACGCTCGGCTGGCGCACGGCGTTCCTGGCGATGACGGCGCTCACCGTCGTCCTGCTGCTGTGGATCGTCGTCGCCGTGCCGGACTACCCGGGTCAGGAGCGCGGTGAGCGCCCGAAGATGCTGGGCGCGCTGCGAGTCCCGGGGGTGGCCCCGGTGCTGTTCGTCACGCTGGTCTTCGTCCTGGCGCACACCATCCTGTACGCGTACGTCGCCACGTTCCTGGAGGACCTGGGCATGGGCGACAGCACCGACCTGGTGCTGCTGGTGTTCGGTGCCGCGTCGCTGGCCAGCATCTGGATCGTGGCTGCCCAGATCCACCGCCGGCTGCGCGCGCTGACCATCGTGAGCGCCCTGCTGGTCGCCGTGTCCGCGGCGCTGCTGGCGGTGCTGTCCGACAACACGGCCCTGGTGTACGTCGCCGCCCTGCTGTGGGGCCTGGGCTGGGGCGGTGTGCCCACGCTGCTGCAGACCGCCGCGGGCGACGCCGGCGGGGACTCCGCCGACGCGGCCCAGGCGATGCTCGTCACGCTGTGGAACGTCGCCATGGCGGGCGGCGGCATCATCGGCGGCATCCTGCTCGACGCACTCGGCAGCGACTCCTTCCCGTGGACCATGCTGCTGCTCCTGCTGCCGGTGCTCGGGGTCGTCGTCCTCGCCCGCGGCCACGGCTTCCCCGCGAAGCGGCCCGGCGCGTAGGCCGGCGCCCGGCCCTCGAACGTCCTTCCACACCGGGGGAGTTCGAGGGCCGTTCGGGTTCCGCCGCCTCAGGGCCCGGGTGCCGCACCGCTCAGATCCGGGTGGCGCCCCGGTCAGCCACACCGCCCATCTCGACCGTCCCGCCGTCACCCAGGGCCTGTTGGGTGACTGGCCGGCCACCCTGGCGGCCGACGCGAGCCGCCGACCCGCCCCTCGACGCCATGCGTCGACGGGCCCCTGACCGGCCGCCGAAGGTACATCCCCCGGCCTTCGGCGGCCACCGCCGCGTTGTTCACGAACTGTTGACGTCCCGGACGGGCCGTCCCACCGCCCTCCAAGGCCCCCTCTGTGCAGACCGGTTGGCACCCGTGTGCCTCCCGCCACAACTCCCGGGCCGCTCTTCTCGCTGGTCAGCGCACGAAGTCGTGAAGTAGCAGATCGGGCCGTGAATTTTTCCTTCGAGACGGTATTTTATGACCGCGAGGATGCTCCGTACACCTATCCGTGCGTGAGCGATCTACGGCAAGGGGGGCGTGACGTCAGATGTCGTCAGGAGAGATACGAACGGCTGACACAAGTGAGGGGGTCCGCGGACAGACCTTCCTCGAGGAGATCTTCAGACCGCTCCACCGGGCGGAACAACGCCGTTGGGCCCGGACGTATCTGCGGGGCCTGCTGAACGCCACCGGCCGCAAGACCCCGCGGCGGATGGCACGGGCCGAGGCACTGCCCCCGTCCGCGGCGCAGGGCCTGCACCAGTTCATCAACGCGAGCCCCTGGGAGTGGGAGCCGGTCCGCCGCAGGCTCGCTCTGCGGGTCGCCGCGAGCAGCACGCCGTACGCCTGGACCGTCGCCGAACTCATCATCCCCAAGCGCGGTGAGCAGTCGGTCGGTGTCCACCGGCGCCTGGACCCCGTGACCGGACTCACCGTCAACTGCCAGCGGGCGATCGGGCTCTTCCTCGCCGCGGGCGGCCACTGCTTCCCCGTGGACTGGAGTCTGGTGCTGGACGAAGCCTGGGGCCGGGACCGGCAGCGCAGACTCCGGGCACGCGTCCCGGAGGCCGAGACCGCCCGTCCGGTCGGCGGTCATGTCTTCGACCTCGCCGCCGGGGTCGCCGCCCAGCCGCGGCTGCCCGATGTGCCCTGGGTGCTCGATCTGACGCGGTGCGACGACGCGACCGGCGTACTGACGGGGCTCGCCCGGCAGCGGCTCGACATCGTCTGCCAGGTCGACCCGGGCCAGGTCGTGTACTCCGGGGACCGCTTCCCCACGGTGATCACCGTGGGAGAGCTGATGGAGGGCCGGTACGCCCGTCAGCAGCAGGCGATCACGCGTCAGGCCGCGGACGGCGCGACCGTGGCGATCCCGATCCACACCTACGCCGGGACGGTCCGCCTGCCGGGGCGGAGCACCGGCCGGAACGACGGCTCGGTCAGCTACCGCGTCCTTCAGCGGCCCGTCACGGACGGACGCCGGCCCGCCCGGTACTGGATCACCAGCCTCACGGACCGGTCCGTGGAGGACGTCATGGCGCCGGTGCGCGCCCGCGCCGCCGTCGGCACCGCCGTCGCCGTACTGCGGGAGCGCTTCGGCGTGCTGGACTTCGAGGGCCGTTCCTTCCCCGGCTGGCACCACCACATGACCATGGCCTCGGCCGCGTACGCCTTCCGGTATCTCCCCGACCGGCCGTCCCTCGCCCCCCTGGCCCCGGCGCCCGCCGTACCGGCCGAGGCCGCGAGCTGACGCGGCGCGAAGAGGAAGGCCCCCACGTGAGCAACGTACTCGTGGTGGAGCAGGACGCCTCCACCGCCGAAGCCATGGTGCGCGATCTGCGCCGGCAGGGACACACCGCCCTCAGCGTCGACACGGGAGCGCGGGCACTGCGCCTGTACCGCGACGCCGATCTGGTCCTGCTCTCCCTGGAACTGCCGGACATCGACGGCCTGGAAGTGTGCCAGTCCTTACGGGCCGAGAGCGATATCCCCATGATCGCCTTCACCCGTCTCGACGAGGAACTGGAACGCGTCCTCGCCCTCAGGGCGGGCGCGGACGACTGTGTCGCGAAAAGCTGGGGGTTCCGGGAAATAGGAGCCCGCATCGATGCGGTCCTCCGCCGTACCCGACGCCGCCCGGTCGTTTACGAGACCATTTCCCTGCGCCCGCTCCACATCGATCCCCGTACCCGGGAAGTGCGGCTGCGCGACCAACTCGTCGACGTCACGTCGAAGGAATTCGAGCTGCTTTACACCCTGGCCGCCAATCCGGAGAGCGTGGTGTCCCGTAAGGAGTTGATGGCGAAGGTCTGGGGCAGCGACTGGTCGCACACCAGCCGCACCATCGACACGCATGTGAGCAGTCTGCGGGCGAAACTGGGATCCAGCGGATGGATCATCACGGTCCGCGGTGTCGGCTACCGCATGGGCCACGCGGGCCGGAGCTGACCGAGCCTCCGAGGGCCCCGGGCGGTACGTCGCCCGGGGCCCTGCTCCGTGTCATGCCGCCTGGTCGTCCAGGCGCCGCAGCAGCGGATGGGCGGCACCGGTCACTCCGGCCACCGCGCGCCGGGCCCACCAGACGGACGCCAGGTTCGAGGACAGCAGGAGGCGGTCGGCGCCCTCGCGGGCGAGTTCGGTGAGGGCGGCGAGCGTGCCCATGCCGGTGCCGGTGAACAGCAGCGCGGCGTCCTCGGGGATCCGGCGCTCCCGTATGCGCCGGAGAATCTCAGCGGTGGTGACCTGGTACGGGTCGTAGTGCTCGCCGCCGTCGGGGTTCCGCCCCGCGGGGACGAGGACGACGTCGTCGACCTTGAGCCCGGCCCGCTCCCAGAAGGCGCGGGAGGTGTCGGTGAGCCACGGCTGGTAGGGCGAGACCAGCGACAGCCGGGTCACGCCGAGCGCCTCGCACACCGCGAGAATCGCCTGCGTCGAGGACCGTACGGGATGGCCGAGGCGCTCCGACAGCTCCTCGCACAGGGCGCGATCGCCGTCCGGGTCCAGCAGGTAGTGCGAGGCACTGCAGGCGACGACGGACGCGTCGAGGCGCATGCCGCCGAAGTCGCCGAGGGTGTCGGGCAGGACGCGGTTGTACGTCTCCAGCATCTCCCTGAGCCCCACTGAGGGAGTCACCGGGAAACGGGCGGTGTACACGTTCATTCCGGCGCCCACCAGATGATTGAACTCCGGTTCCGCCGTGGGGTTTTCCGGTGGGACGACAACTCCGAGCCTGGGCAGTGAGAAAAGGTCCATGCCGGCACCGTAGGACGTACATCACGTCAACGGCAGAACTGTCCGCGTGAAATGACACCGGCCGGACATCGGCCTTGCACTTCCTTTCCTGCTTGACACTTCTTGACACTCCCCCACACAGCCCTGACCTGAATCCCCTTGTCCCGCCGGGAAGTTCGGGAGAGCGTATGAACCACGGCCTACCGAACCCATGAGGAGTGGAAGGCAATGACCACAGCAGAAATACCCGCGGAAATACCGGCACCGACGTCACCGCCCCGGATTTCCGACGCGACTTTGCGGGATTCCGCGCACATGGCCGGCGTCGAGTTCGGCCCCGAGGACGCCGCCACGATCGCCCGACTGCTGGTGCGGACCGGCGTCGACCTGGTCGAGGTCGGCATGGTGTCCGGGCCCGGCTCGAAGGACGCCGACCTCGTGCTCGCCACGCACGAGGCCGTCGGCCCCGAACGCAGCATGACGCTCGTCGTGGTGCGGGACCGCCGGCAGGTCGCGACGGCCCTCGACGAGGCCGAGCGGCTGGGTGTGCGGCACATCATGTACTCCATCCCCACCTCGGAGCAGCACGCCGAGCTGAAGCTCGGCTCGCCCAGCCCCAAGTTCCTCCAGACACTGGCCAGGGCGGCGATCACCCAGGCCAAGGAGCGGGGCTTCCACGTCACGTTCAGCGGCGAGGACGGCGCCCGCACCCCGAAGGAGCGGCTCGTCCCCTATGTCACCGCGGGCTTCGAGGCCGGCGCCGACCGGTTCCGGCTCGCGGAGACCGTCGCGTATCTGTCGCCCTGGCAGATGGAGAACGTGATCGCCGACCTCACCGCGATCGACGGCTCCGAGATCGAGATCCACTCGCACAACATGCTCGGCATGGCCGTCGCCAACTCCCTCGCCGCCGTGCGTGCGGGAGCGCGGTGGATCTCCGCGACCGTCGGCGGTATCGGCGAGCGCGGCGGCAACGCGCCGCTCGCCGAGCTGCTCACCTCGCTGCGCGTCATCCACGGCGACACCCGCTTCGACCTGACCCACCTCACCGAACTGTCACGGGTCGCGCTCAAGGGCGCGGGCCTCGGCGAGGCGTTCCAGTCGGGGCCGACCACCGCGCACGCCTTCGCGTACGAACTGCCGGGTCAGCTGAACCATCCGGAGGCGTACGAGACGCTGCCCGCCGAGCTCGTCGGCAACAGCCGCGAGCTGCGGGTCCGCAGCCGCCTCACCACCGCGCTCGTCACGTGGGCGCTCGACGGCTCGGGCGTCGTCGTCGACGTCGACGCGTTCACGCCGTGGCTCGTGCGGCGCCAGGAGCTCGGCGGGGCCCCGCTGCTCGACCGGGACGCCATCCGCAAGGCCGCCATCGACTTCCAGGCCGCCTGACCACACCTTCTCCCCTTCACCCGACGCATTCCCCCGAGGAATTCCCCTGCCGAATTCCCCTGAGGAAAAAGGAGTTCACCCATGCCCACCGCCACCCTCAACGGCGTCTGCCCCGAGTGCGAGACCGACCTGACCGTGCCGCCGGTCGACCGCGGCGAGACCCTCTCGTGCCCCGAGTGCATGCTCACGCTGCGCGTCGAAGGCGTCCAGGACGGCCGGCTGACCCTGCAGATGGTCGAGGTGCAGCTGCGCGACTGGGGGCAGTGAGATGCCCCGCAACGTCGCCCTCGTCGCGGACCGGATCAGCTGGGAGGAACGTGAGCTGATCAAGACCGCACCGGAGTTCGGGCTGCACATCGAGTGGGTCAACGACGAGTCCCTGTGCCTCGGGCACCCGGACGCGCCGTCGGTGCGTGACTACGAGGCGCTGCTGCTGCGCAGCCGCAGCTACACCCGCGGCGGTCTGATCGCCGCCCTCGCCGAGGCGGCCGGGGTGCCGGTCCTCAACTCGGCCCGGGCGGTGCACGCCTGCGAGAACAAGGCGCTCCTGCGCACCGTGTTGCGCACCGCGAGCGTGCCCGTGCCGGACTACCGGCTCGCGCTGTCCCGCAAGGACTTCACCAAGGCCCTGGAGGAGCTGGAGCCGCCGCTGGTCCTCAAGCCGGTCTACGGCGGCATGGGCAAGCGGGTCACGCTGATCCGGCACGCCGACACCGCCCAGTCCGTGTACGACTACGTCGAGGACCTCGGGCACGCCTTCGAGCAGGCCTGCCTGGTCGAGCCGTACCTGGGCGGCGGCACCTCGGTGCGCTGCCTGGTCGTCGGGCACGAGCTGGTCGGCGCCGCCGAGTTCGCCTCCGGCGGCACCGACTGGCGCAACAACGCGGCGCTCGGCAACAGCAGCCGCGCCGTCGCCCACGACCCCGACGTGCTGAAGATCATCGACGGTGTGGTGGGCGAACTCGGCCCCGGCATCTACGGGGTCGACCTCTTCGGCACCCCCGACGGCTACGTCGTCAACGAGGTCAACCACGCCCCCGGTTTCCGGGCGGTGGCCTCGGCGACCGGGGCGGACATCCCGTCGGCCGTCGCCCGCTACGTCCAGGAGCTGATCGCATGATCCGCGCAGGAGTCGTCGGCGCCTCCGGGCTCGCCGGCGGCGACCTCATCCGACTGATCACCCAGCACCCCGACATGGAGCTGAGCTTCCTCGGCGGCTCCTCGAACATCGGCCGCCGGCCGGCCGAGCTGCACCCTGGGCTCCGGCTCGACCTGGGCCTGACGGTGCAGCCGGTCACCGAGGAGATCGCCGACCAGGTCGACGTCGTCTTCCTGGCCACCCCGGCACCGGTGTCGGCGGAGCTGGCCGCGCTCCTCGCGGACCGGGTGCCGGCCGTCGTGGACCTCAGCGGCGCCTTCCGCATCCGCACGCCGGAGCTGCACGACCGCTGGTACCCGAAGGTCAAGCGGCGCACCGACCTCGCCGACCGCTTCGTGTACGGCGTACCGGAGCTGGTCGGCGACCAGTTGACGGACGCGGCGCTCATCTCGCTGCCCGGCTGCTACGCCACCGCCATCACCCTGGGCCTCGCGCCGCTCACCCTCGGCCTCGGGCTCGACCTGAAGACCGTGGTGGTCGACGGCAAGAGCGGCTCCAGCGGCGGCGGACTGCAGCTGCGCACCCCCGACCTGCACCCGCTGCGCAGCGGCGCCATCGCCCCGTACGCCCCGACCGGGCACCGGCACGCCGCCGAGGTCGGTGACTTCCTGGAGCGCGGCAAGCCCGGCACGGTCGGCTCGCTGACCATGTCGGCGTACGGCGTCTCCCATGTGCGCGGGCTGCTGACCAGCTCGTACGTCTTCACGGACGACACCGTCGACCAGCGGGAGCTGCAGCGGGCGTATGTGCGCTTCTACAAGGGGCACCGCTTCGTGCGGGTGCGCCGACACGCCGAGACGCTGATCCCGGTGCCGGACCCGCAGGCCGTCCTGGGCTCCAACTACTGCGATGTGACGGTCCTGCACGACGAGGACGGCGACCGCGTCGTCGTGCTCGCCGCCCTCGACAACCTGGTCAAGGGCGCGGCGGGCCAGGCCGTACAGGCCGCCAACATCCGCTTCGGACTGCCCGAGGAGACGGGCCTGACGATGCAGCCGGTGATGCCCGCATGAGCGGGACCACACCCGTGACCACGCCCACCGTGGTGAAGCTGGGCGGCAGTTGCCTGGACGACCTCGCCGGCGACTGGTGGGACGACCTCGCCCGGCACGGGCGGGAACGACCGCTGGTCCTGGTGCACGGCTGGTCCAAGCCGCTGAAGCAGCTCCGCCCCCGCTACAGCGAGCCGTCGGCGATCCTGCGCGACCGCTACGGCAACCAGAGCCGCTGGACCACCCCCGAGGTCATCGCCGACATCAAGACCGTCAGCGCCCGGCTGGCCGAGGACGTCCTCGGTCGCCTCGAACAGCGCGGCATCACCGCGGAACGGCTGGTCGGCAGCGACGGACTGGTCACCGCCGGCGAGGGCGAGCGCTGGTGGTGGCGGGACAAGCAGCTCGTCGAGCTGGAGAACCTCGTCGGCCCGATCACCGGGGTGGACCCGTCGGCGCTGAAGAACCTCCAGCCGGGCCACGCCTGCCTCGTCACCCCGCTGGCCAGGAACGCGGCGGGCCAGGAGGTCAACACCGACGCCGACCGGGCCGCCGCCGCGATCGCCGGCGCCACCGGTGCCGGTCATCTGGTGCTCGTCACCGATGTCGCGCATCTGCTGATCGACGGGGAGCCGGTGCGCCGGATCACCGCGAAGGCCGCGGCCGCCTTCCGCGACAAGGGCGCCACCGGCGGCATGCGCAAGAAGCTGCGGGCCGCCGGCGAGGCCCTGGACGCGGGTGTGGAGCACGTCGTCATCGGCAGCGCGGCCGTCACGGACCTGCTCGCCGCCCGCACCGGCACCGTCATCACACGCACCTGAGGAGCAAGCACGTGGCGCACTCCCGCGTACTCGTCGTCAACAACGGAACCCTGTCGCTGAAGCAGCTCCGCAAACGGTTCGAGGAGCTGGGCTCGGACACCGAGGCGGTCGACGCGACGTCCGTACCCACCCGGCTCGACGGCCGCTACCAGGCGATCGTCCTGAGCGGCACCAAGGTACGGGCCTACGACCGCGACCACTACAAGCCGCTCGTGGATCTCGTGATGGGCTCCGACGTCCCGGTGTTCGGGATCTGCGGCGGTATGCAGATCCTCGCGGTCGCGGCCGGCGGCACGCTCGCCGAGGGGCCGCAGCGGGTCGGCGGTCACGAGGCGCAGGTCGACAAGTCCGAGCCGCTGTTCACCTACGTCAAGCCGACGGTGACCGTCTTCCACCGGCACACCCTCTACCTCCGGCAGGCCCCCGAGGGCTTCCGATCCATCGGCCGCTCCGAGCACGCGCCCGTGGAGTTCCTGCGCTCCGACGACGGCCGGATCTTCGGCGCCCAGGCGCATCTGGAGTTCCGCAGCGACGGCATGGAGATCCTGCGCGGCTTCGCCCAGCTCTACCAGTGACATCCGCCCCTACGTACTCGAGGACTTGGCAATGAGTGATCTGGAAACCCCGCAGGACCCCGCGTTCACGGTCCGTCTGAACGGCAGCGGCGGCGCGCTCAAGGGCTGGGTGGTCGTCGACACGCTGTACGACGGTCTGGCCATGGGCGGTGTGCGGATGACACCCGGCGTCACCGAGGAGGAGGTGGCCGACCTCGCCCGTGACATGACCCAGAAGTTCACGCTGGCCGGTCTGCCCATCGGCGGCGCCAAGGGCGGCATCGTCTCCGACGGCACCGACCGCGAGGAGACGTTCCGTACCTTCGGCCGCACCGTGAAGCCGCTGCTGCACGGCGGTATCCACCTCGGCATCGACATGGGCGTCACCCCGGCCGACCGGGCCGTGTTCTTCACCGAGGCCGGGTACGACCCCCGCTACCGGCCGGGCGCCCCGGACATGCCGATCGACTGGCGCACCTACTACGAGCCGCTGATCGACTGCACCGGTCACGGTGTCGGCGTCGCCGCGGTCACCGCCCTGGAGGCGAGCGGCCGCGTCGGGCCGGCCCGGGTCGTGGTGCAGGGCTTCGGCGCGGTGGGCCGGGCGGTCGCGCGGTTCCTGGAGGACCGCGGGCATGTGATCGTGGGCGTCGCCGACGTCGACGGCACCATCCGCGCCGACCGGCTGCCGGTGGCCGACCTGGTCGCCGTCACCGACGAGTTCGGGCGCATCGACCGCTCCCGGCTGCCGCAGCAGGTCACCGTCACCGCCGAGCCGGACGCCTGGCTCGACGTCGACGCCGACCTGCTGGTCCTCGCGGCGCAGAAGTACGCGCTGAACGCGGACAACGCGCACCGGCTGCGGGCCGGGCTGGTGGTCGAGGGCGCCAACATCGCCTCCACCGCCGAGGCGCGGGAGAAGGTGCAGGCCTCGGGGGCGTTCCTGGTGCCGGGTGTGATCGCCAACATCGGCGGGGCCGGCTCGGCCGCCCTGGCCGTCACCCGGGTCGTGCCCTTCGACCTCGAGGCCGAGGCCCGTAAGGCGTGGGTCTTCGACTGGGTCGGCGACTGTGTGCGCCGCAACACCCGGGACCTGATGGAGATCGCCACCGGACGTCCGGGCGACCCGCTGCCCGAGCTGCTGCACGTCCGTGGGAAGGAGCGCGGATGAGCACGGCAGCCACCACGGGCCCGGCCGGGCACACCGACCTGGCGGGCCTGTCCGGCGCGGAGCGGGCGGCCGAGTACCGGCGCCGGGGCTGGTGGCGGGACGAGACCTTCCTCGACGACCTGCACCGCCAGGCGCGGACCCGGCCGCACAAGCTCGCCATCGCGGGCCGCCGGATCGCCGAGTCCCGCACCGACACCCTCGACTACGCCGAACTGGCCCGCCTCACCGACCGGTTCGCGCTGGCGTTGCTGGACCTCGGCGTGCGGCGGGGCGACTTCGTCGCCGTCCAGCTCCCCAACCGGTGGGAGATGGTGGCGCTGATGTTCGCCTCCGTACGGGTCGGCGCGGTCATCTGTCCGATCTCGCCGATCTGCCCCGAGGACGAGCTGCGCCACCGCCTCGGCCTCACCGAGGCACAGGTGTGCGTCACGCTCCCCGACTGGTCGGGCACCCCGCTCGCGGGGATCGTCACCAAGCTCAAGGACGAACTCCCCTCGCTGGACCATGTGGTGGTGGTGGACGGGCCGGCCCCCGAGGGTGCGCTGTCGTTCCACGACCACTTCGTGGCCACGGCCCGCGAGGAAGGGCGGGCCGGTGATCTGGACGGCCTGGCGCTCACGGCCGACGAGCCGTTCGTCGTCCTGTTCACCTCCGGCACCACGGGTGAGTCCAAGGGCGTACTGCACAGCCAGAACACGATCCACTCGGCCGTACGGGGCTATGTGGACGCCTTCGGGCTCGGCGACGACTGGGTCGCGGCGGTGTCCACGCCCCTCGTCCACTACTCGGGCTTCGCGCAGGGCGTCCTCGCGGGCGTCATGCTCGGCGGCACGGTGGCCTTCCAGGACATCCGCAGGAACGAGGCGCTGCTGGACCTGGTGGAGCGCTACGGTGCCACGCTGCTGTACGGGCCGCCCGCCACGCTCGCCGACGTGGCCGCCTCGCAGCGGGCCGAGCGGCGGGACACCGGTTCGCTGCGGCACGTGGTGATCGGCTCCGCGCCGGTCCTCGCGGAGCTGGCCGACGAGGTCCACGATTCCCTGGGCGCCCGCGCCCACTCCTTGTGGGGCATGTCGGAGAACGGTCCGGTGACCATGACCCGGCCCACGGACCCAGCCGACTGGGCGGCGCACAGCAACGGCCGTGCCATCGACGCCATGGAGACCCGTATCGACCCTTCGGGCATCGACGGCGAGAGCGACCGCGTGGGCCGGCTGAAGGTGCGCGGCGCGTCGCTGGCGCTCGGCTACCACCGGCGCGAGGAGGCATTCGCGGCGGAGCTGGACGCGGACGGCTGGTTCGACACCGGGGACCTCGCGCGGGACGACGGCCGGGACGGCATCCGCATCATCGGCCGGGCCCGCGACGCGATCGTCCGTGACGGCCTGGTGGCGCCGATGACGGAGTTGGAGGCGCTGATCGGCAGCCATCCGAAGGCGGTCGAGGCCGCGGTGGTGGGCCTGCCGTCGGCGACACACCCCGGTGGGGCCGCGATCTGCGCGGTGGTGGTCCCGGCGGGCGGCGCGGACCCGTCCCTCGACGACATCCGCACCCGGCTGCGGGACTCGGGCCAGGACACCCGCTTCCTGCCCGACCGTCTGGAGCTGCTGCCCGCGCTCCCCAAGACGCTGACCGGCAAGGTCCGCAAGGCAGAGCTGCGGCAACTGTTCTCCGAGCCGTCGGTCTGACCCGCCTCCCTCTCCCCCACCCCGTTGGAGCCTGAAATGCCCGAACCCGCACCGGTCTCCATGTCGGCGACCCTCGCCGCCGACGAGGCCATGGCCCGCCGGCGTCGCGCCGGGGAGCAGGTGCTGTCGATGACCAGCGGTGAGATCGGCCTACCCGTACACCCCGCCCTGCGGGAGCGGCTCGCCTCCGCGGTGGACGAGAACGCCTACGGGCCCGTGCCCGGCAGCGAGGCGCTGCGGGAGGCCGCGGCAGGTTACTGGGGGCGGCGTGGGCTCGGCACCGATCCCGGGCTCGTCGTGGCCGGTCCGGGCAGCAAGCCGCTGCTGTTCGCCGTGCTGCTGGCCATCGGCGGCGACGTGGTCGTGCCGGTGCCGAGCTGGGTCAGCTATGCCGCGCAGGCCCGGCTCGCCGGGGCCCGCCCCATCGCCGTACCGACTCAGCCGGGCGAGGGCGGCGTACCGGAGCCGGAGCGGCTGCGTGAGGCGGTCACCGTGGCACGCGCCGCCGGGCAGGACCCGCGGTCCGTGGTGGTGACCGTGCCGGACAATCCGACCGGCACGGTCGCCTCGCCCGCCACGGTACGCCGACTGGCCGCCGTCGCCCGGGAGTTGGACCTGGTCGTCGTGTCCGACGAGATCTACTGCGACCTCGTGTACGACACCTCCGCCCCCGCCCGGTCCCCGGCCCTGGACGCCCCCGAGCGCACCGTCGTCACCACCGGTCTGACCAAGAACCTGGCGCTCGGCGGCTGGCGCACCGGTGTCGCCCGGCTGCCCGACGGCGACCTCGGGCGAGCCCTGCACGGCCGACTCGTGTCGATCGCCAGCCAGATCTGGTCGAGCCCGCCGGCCCCGGTGCAGACGGCGGCCGCGTACGCCTTCGGCGAGCCCCCGGAGATCACCGAGCACATCGCGGCGAGCCGCCGGCTGCACGAGGCGGTGGTGCGGGCGGTCGCCGACCGCTTCACCGCGGCCGGAGCGAACCTGGCCCCGGTCCGCGCGACCAGCTATCTCTACCCGGACTTCGAGCCGCTGCGGGACCGCCTGGCCCGTACGCACGGCGTCCGCGACGGCGACGACCTGGCCCGCTTCCTGACCGAGCGCCACGGCCTCGGCGTACTGCCCGCGAGCGCGTTCGGCGACTCCCGGCACGCCTTGCGGATCCGTGCCGCGACCAGCCGCCTCTACGGCGACACCGACGAGCGGCGCTGGGCCGCGCTCACCGCACCGGATCCCGTCGAACTGCCCTGGATCCGGGAGGCGGTGGACCGCGTCGGCGCGATCCTGGCCGACCTCACCGGCACACCCGCCCCGTCCCTGGCCCTTCCGTCCTGATTCCCCCGGCCTGAGTCCCCCGAGCCTGATTTCACGTGCCTGATTCCCCCGAGCCACAGGAGACCTTTCCCCATGTCTGACCCGATCCTCTTCGAGGCCCTCCACCAGGGCGAGCGCCACGTCGGCTTCGGCCTTCCCGAGCCGGGCGCGCCGCAGACCCTGTACCGGGTGGCCGACGGACAGCTCGCGGCGGCCTTCATCGCCACCGACGGCTCCGCCGACGCGATCCGGGCCGCCGTCACCGAGGGCGCCGAGAGCGTCACCGTCACCGCCGGCGACCCGAAGGTGCAGCCGCTGCCGCCGCTGCTGCCGACGGCCACCGGGAACGCACTGCTGAGCGGTTTCATGGGCACGCACAAGAAGAAGTGGGGCGGGAAGACCGCCCCGGAGGGCGAGTTCACGCCGCCCAAGTGGTTCTTCAAGGGCTTCGGCGACTGGGTGCGGCTGCCGGGCGAGACGCTGAACGTGCCCGCGAACCCGGTGGCCCTCATCGAGGAACCCGAGGTGGCCCTCGTCTACGTCAACGACGCCGACGGCACCCCGCACTACGCGGGCTACACCTTCGCCAACGACCTGTGCGACATCGGCCTGCACCGCCAGGACCCCGGCTACAACCCGTACTGCAAGCTGTGCGACACCGCCCTCGCGCCCTGGCTGTTCCTCGGCGAGCCGCCGGCCTCCGTGACCGGCCGGGTCACCATCGAGCGGGACGGCGCGACCGCCTGGGAGGGCGGCTTCGACTGCGGCGACGACGCCCTGTACTTCCGGGTGCGGGACATGGCGGAGCACCTGTTCTCGTTCCCCGCGGTGCGGCGGCCCGGCCTGGTCAACTACGTGCTCCTGGGCGCCGACGAGGCCAGCTTCCACGACGGTTTCCGCATCGCCGACGGCGACCGCATCGCCATCGACGTCAAGAGCCACGGCGTGGCCTTCGACAACGCGGTCAGGTACGTCTCCCCCGCTCCCCTCGCCTGAGAGGCAGGCTCCATGGCCGCCGTCGCCCGAAAGCGGCTGCACCTCGCGGCGCAGCTGCCCGGCATCCACAACGTGACCGTGTGGTCGGACCCGCGGTCCCGGAGCCAGATCTCCATCGACTCCTTCGTACGGCTCGCGCGGACCGCGGAACGCGGCAGGTTCGACTTCTTCTTCCTCGCCGAGGGACTGCGGCTGCGCGAGCACATGGGCGAGTTCTACGACCTCGACGTCGTGGGCCGCCCCGAGAACCTGACGGTGCTCGCCGCGCTGGCCTCGGTCACCTCCCGGCTGGGCCTCGCCGCCACCGTCAATGCCACCTTCAACGAGCCGTACGAGGTGGCGCGCAGGCTCGCGACTCTGGACCACCTCAGCGGCGGGCGGGCGGCCTGGAACGTCGTCACCAGCTTCGACGCTTTCACCGGTGAGAACTTCCGCCGGGGCGGCTTCCTCGCGGAGGCCGACCGCTACGGCCGCGCCGCCGAGTTCCTGCACGCGGCGCGGCGGTTGTGGGACAGCTGGGCGGTCGACGCGGTGCGCGCGGACGCGCGGGCCGGGGAGTTCGTCCGCCCCGGCGCCGGTGGGTTCGCCCACCGGGGGCGGCACTTCGACATCGCGGGGCGCTTCACGACGCCGCGCGGCCCCCAGGGGCACCCCGTGGTCATCCAGGCCGGGGAGTCCGACGCGGGCCGGGAGTTCGCCGCGGCCGACGCCGACGTCATCTTCAGCAAGTACAACCGGCTCGACGAGGCCCGCGCCTTCTACCGGGACGTCAAGGGACGCCTGGCCCGGCACGGCCGCTCCCCCCACGAGCTGAAGGTCATCCCCACCGCGACGGTGGTCGTCGCCGACACCGACGAGGAGGCCGCGGCGTACGCCGACGAGATCACCCGCGCCCAGGTGAGTCCGCAGACCGCGATCGCCCACCTGGAGGCGGTGTGGGGTCGCGACCTCTCGGCGTACGACCCGGACGGGCCGCTGCCGGACGTCGACCCGGAGCCCGACTCCCTGGTGCTGAAGGGGCATTCGGTGTTCCGCAAGGGCCGCCAGGAGACGGCACGCAGGTGGCGCGAGCTCGCCCGGGAGCGCGGTCTGAGCATCCGTGAGCTGGTCATCGAGGTCCACGGCGGCCAGACCTTCGTCGGCAGCCCCCGCACCGTCGCCGACGCCATCGACCACTTCGTGCAGACCGACGGGGCCGACGGTTTCGTCCTCGTGCCGCATCTGACGCCCGGCGGCCTCGACGACCTGGTCGACCGGGTGGTGCCCCTCCTGCAGGAGAGGGGCGCCTTCCGCGAGGACTACACGGGGACGACACTCCGGGACCACCTCGGTCTGCGCCCCCACCCCCGCACACCCGCGAAGGAGGACGCGTGACCGGCACCCCCCTGCACCTCGCCGTCGCCCTGGACGGCGCGGGCTGGCATCCGGCGGCCTGGCGGGCCGAGGACGCCCGGCCCGGTGAGCTGTTCACCGCCGGGTACTGGGCGGACCTGGTCGCCGAGGCCGAGCGGGGCCTCGTCGACTTCGTCACCCTGGAGGACGCCCTCGGCCCGCAGTCCGCCGCCTTCCACCGGCCGGACGACCGCGTGGACCAGGTCCGCGGATATCTCGACGCGGTGCTGCTCTCGGCCTGCCTCGCCCCGCTGACCACGCACATCGGCCTGGTCCCCACCACGAACGTCACGCACACCGAGCCGTTCCACGTGGCCATCGGCATCGCGACCCTCGATCACGCCGCCGAGGGCCGCGCGGGCTGGCGTCCGCAGATCTCCTCGCGCGCCGCCGACGCCGCCCACTTCGGCCGCCGTACGACGCCGGAGCTGACCGACGACGACGTACGCGACCCGGAACTGATCGCGGCGCGGTTGCGCCCGCTGTTCGCGGAGGCCGCCGACGTGGTGGAGGTGGCGCGGCGGCTGTGGGACAGCTGGGAGGACGACGCGGAGATACGGGACGCCGCCACGGGCCGCTTCGTCGACCGCGGCAGACTCCACCACATCGACTTCGAGGGCCCGCACTTCACGGTCAAGGGCCCCTCGATCACCCCGCGCCCGCCCCAGGGCCAGCCCGTGGTCGTGAGCCTGGCGCATGCCTCCACGCCGTACGAGTTCGCGGCGCGGGCCTGCGACGTCGTCCTCGTCACCCCGCACGACCGCGCCGGCGTGAAGTCCGTCCTGGCGCAGGTCGACGATGCCGTGACCGCTGTCGGCCGGGACGTACGGGCCCGCCCCTTGAAGCGGTTCGCGGAACTGCTCGTCCTCCTGGACGACGAGCCGGGCGCCGCAGCCCGCCGCAAGGCGCGTCTGGATGCCCTGGACGGCGCCCGACTCGCCTCGGACGCCGAGATCTTCACGGGCACTCCGGGCGACCTCGCCGACCTGCTGCTCGACTGGCGCACCGCCGGCCTCGACGGCTTCCGGTTGCGCCCCGGCGCCCTGCCGCACGATCTCACCGCGATCACTCGTGGCCTGGTCCCCGAGTTGCAGCGGCGCGGCGCGTTCCGCACCGCGTACGACGCCACGACACTGCGCGGGCACCTGGGGTTGCCCCGCCCCGAAAGCCGTTACGCGGAAACCGGTTGACTCCAGAACTCCTGGCTCGAACCGGTTCGACACTCCGCGGAGGCGAAGCTTCCGAGCCGCTGGGACAGAGGGCTGTGAAGAGCCGCGGGGTCCGGCCGTCGAACCGGTTCGCGTGAAGTGAAAGCAGGAACGGGCGGGGCGGCTGTCAACACCTCGATCGGAACTTCCCGTCATAGCGCGGCGATCCGGACGATCCCCGGTCCCCCGCGGCTTCGCTCGTGTCGGAAGTATTGCTGCGCGATTTCTCCGGTGCTAGCTTCCAGCGAACCGGTTCGACGGAGTGACCCTTCCGGCGGCCGAGAGCCCACTCCGCACCACCCCTGGTGTGCGGGGTGCCGCCACGGCCGCGCCGGTCGGCCGCCCCGGCTCCGTGGCGCGGGCGATCGAACCGATTCCGTACAGCCGCCCCGGATTCCGCGTCGCCGCAACCAGCCCGCCCCGCCGCCACCATCCGCCTCGCTGCACCCTCCGCATCGCCGCCGCCATCCGCCTCGCTGCACCCCCCCGCATCGCCGCCACCATCCGCCTCGCTGCACCCTCCGCATCGCCGCCGCCCAGTCCGCACGCCGCCGCCATCTCCGAACCCGCCGCTTCACCGACCACGGCACACGGACGGACAGCCGGGGCGGGGCGGGGCGGGGCGGCTGAACGGGACCCGTTACTCACAGGATCGAGGACGCACCCCATGCCATCCGCTGACAGATCGGCCCGGCGCCGGGCCTCGGCCGCCGTGGTCCTGGCCCTCGGGGCGGGCGTGCTGGTCGCGCCGGCCGTCCCCGCCCGGGCCGCCGAAGCGCCCGAGCCCACGGCCCGCTACACCTTCGACGAGGACGACCTCGCGTCCGGGAAGATCACGGACGTCTCCGGCAACGGTCTGACGGCGAGCCTCGTCAACGGCTCCACCGCGCGGTCCGTCGAGGGCACGGGCGGCGGCAGGGCGCTCGCCCTGCCCGGCGGGGCATCCACCTCCGACGGCGCGTACGTGCGCCTGCCCCGCGCGGTGGTCGGCGACGCGACCGACCTGACGGTGTCCGCCCGTGTGAAGTGGGGCGACGACAGGTCGGCCTGGCAGCGGATCTTCGACCTGGGCACCGACACCACGAAGTACCTCTTCACCACCCCGTCCCACAACGGCGGGGCGCTGCGCACCGCCGTGACCACCGGCGGCGGGGGCGCGGAGTCCCAGGTCTCCGGTTACGCGGCGCTCCCCGCCGGCTCCTGGCGGACGGTCACGGTCACCCTCGACACCGCCGCCGCGCGGGTCACCACCTACCTCGACGGCGTGGCCGTCTCCTCCGCGAACACCGCCGTCAAGGCCAGGGAGCTGCTGGGCGCCTCGGCCACCGCCGCCGGATACATCGGCAAGTCCTTCTGGCCGGACCCACTGCTCAAGGGCGCGATCGACGACTTCACGGTGTGGCACTCGGCGCTGAGCGCCGAGCAGGTGGCGGCCGTGGTCGGCGACGTCCCCACCCTCCGGTCGTTGTCGCGGACGTCCTTCGACGTGCGCACCACGACCGGGACCGCTCCGTCCCTGCCCGACTCGGTCCGCTCCTCGTACTCCGACGGCTACGACCGTGACACGCCGATCGTCTGGGACGCCGTGCCCGAGGACAAGTACGCACGGCCCGGCACGTTCACGGTGGCCGGACGCGCGGCCGGACGGGACGTGCGGGCGACGGTCGCCGTGGTCCGGGAGGGTCAGCTCACCGTCGACCTCGCCTCGGACACCGGCGCGTTCCACGGCGGCGCCTCCGGCACGCTCTACGGCGTGTACGGGCCGGACGTGCCGACCAACAACCTCATCGAGGGCATGGGCCTGCGCACGGTCTCCACCAAGGCGCAGGACGGCCCGCAGCACCCGGGCGCCGACGCACTGGAGGTGGTGAAGCCGCTGGCGGACTCCACCGACGGCGATGTGTACATCTACATGACCGACATCCACCGCGGCTTCCCGTACCAGTGGCCGGGCGACACCCCGGCCGAGAAGCTCAAGCTCTACGAGCAGAAGATCGCCCGGCAGGTCGACCAGGTGCTCCAGCTGCCCGAGGAGTACCAGGACAACATCGTCTTCGTGCCGTTCAACGAGCCCGAGGGCAACATGTTCGGCACCGGGGAGTGGAGCTACAACGGGGTCAGCTGGCTCGACGACCCCGACGACTTCCTCGCCGCCTGGGACTCCGCGTACGAGCTGATCAAGGAGAGGATGCCGGACGCCCGGATCGCGGGCCCCAACACCAGCGTCCTCTACGACCAGGTGAAGGGCTTCATGGCGCACGCCCTGGCCGCCGGCACGCTCCCCGACGTCGTCACCTGGCACGAGCTGAGCCACCCGGAGGCGGTGCGCGACAGCGTCGCCACGTACCGGGGCTGGGAGAAGGACCTGTTCGAGGGCACCGCCCGCGAGGGCACCGAACTGCCCGTCAACATCAACGAGTACGCGTTCAACTACCACACCTCGGTGCCCGGCCAGATGATCCAGTGGGTCTCCGCGATCGAGGAGTCCAAGGTGGACGCCGACATCGCCTACTGGAACATCGACGGCAACCTCTCCGACTCCGCCGTGCAGTCCAATCGCGGCAACGGCCAGTGGTGGCTGCTCAACGCGTACGCCTCGATGAGCGGGCACACGGTGCACGTGGACCCGCCGTTCCCCGGCGAGAACTACACCATGCAGGGCGTCGGCACGCTCGACGAGAGGAAGAAGCAGGCCCGGCTGATCTTCGGCGGCTCCACCGGCAAGGGACACATCACCTTCGCCGGCGTCCCGCAGAAGATCTTCGGCGGCAGCGTCCACGCCTGGGTCCGCGAGATCGAATGGAGCGGGCAGCTCGGCGACAGCTCCGGCCCGAAGCTGCTCACGGAGACGAACCTGGAGGTCTCCGACGACGGCGCGGTCTCCGTCGACTTCGGTGACGGTGACGGCACCCTGCCGACGCTGAAGGAGTCCTCGGCGTACGAGATCGTCCTCAGCCCCGCCGGGAAGGCGAAGGCCACCTTGGACGCGCCCACGCGCTGGCAGCACTCGTACGAGGCCGAGGACGCCGCCCACACCGGGTCCGGCCACTCGAAGAACGGACCCGAGGGCTCACCCCGCGACGTGTCGAAGTTCTACACCTCCGGCGGCTACGACGTCGGCGGCCTGCGCACCGGTTCGGACCTGACGCTCGACTTCACCGTGGACGTGCCCGAGGACGGCACCTACGACCTGAGCGTGTTCGCCAACTCCCTCAACACCTTCGACAAGGTGCAGGACCAGGGCCCCACCAACGTCTTCCTCCGGGTCGACGGCGAGGCGGACGGCGAGCAGGAGCTGTATCTGCCCCTGGGCTACAAGTGGGTGGTGTGGGACCACACCGACACCACGGTCCGGCTCACCAAGGGCAGGCACACCCTGACGCTCGCCGCGCGGAGCGCCGACGGCAAGCGCGTCACCCAGGGCGACGCCATCGTCGACCGGCTGACCCTCTCCCTGCCGGACGCCTCCGCCGGTACGCGGGTGTACGAGGGTGAACTCGCCTGGCTGGGCGGCGGGGCACGTCCCGTCTACGACCTGCCCAAGCGGCCGGCCAGCGGATCGGGCGCGGCCCGGCTCCCGAAGAAGGGGACCGCCACGTTCTGGGTGTACTCCCCCGCCGACCGCGAGGCCACCCTCAGGGTCGACACCCTGAAGGGCTCGGGCGCCCGGCTCTCCGTCAACGGCCAGGACGTCCTGCGGCTGGACAAGGGCCGGAACCGTGTCGCGGTCTCCCTCTCGGGCGGCGTCAACAAGGTGACGGTGAACGGGAGTTCGTCCACCACGCTCGTCGACCGTCTCACGGTCACCTCGACCGAGGGCACGCTCCCGACGCGTACGTACGAGGGGAAGGACGCCGAGCTCCAGGGCTCGGCCGCGCTCGCCTCCCTCTCCCTGGCCACGGGCGGCACCGCGATCACCGGGATCGGCGGCGACCCGGGCAACGGCAACACCGCCACGTTCACCGTCACCGCCGACCGGGCGGGCACCCACGCGCTGCGCGTCCGCTACTCCAACCCGGAGCAGTCGCCGGCCACCCACTACAACCCGGACCCGCTCGCCCGCCATGCCGACCTCGCCGTCAACGGCGGTGAGGCACGGCGGGTCACCTTCCCGCACACCTTCCACCAGAACAACTTCTGGGAGCTGACCGTCCCCGTCCACCTGAGGAAGGGGCAGAACACGATCACCTTCCGCTCCGAGGAACTCCCGAACTTCGACGGCGAGACCTACGCCTCGGACACCTTCCCCGGTGTGCTGCTCCGCTCCCGCCACGCCCCGCTGATCGACCGCGTCACGGTCGCGCCGTACGCCCGGGAGGTGCGCTGAGACGAGCGGCGCCGACGGTGACGGCCTCGACGCCGACGGCGGTGACCGGGTTCGACTCGGCCTGGGCCGCCGGTGTTTCCCGGGACCCGGCGCCGGCGCGGCGGCGGGTGAGCCGGGTGGCCAGTGGTTCGGTCCAGCGCGCGGTGAGCGGGCCGACGACGACCAGGAGGAGCACGTACGCCGTCGCGAGGGGCCCCACACGGGGCTCGACCCCGACGGCGAGACCGGCGATGACGATGGAGAACTCGCCCCGGGCGACCAGGGTTCCGCCCGCGCGCCACCGTCCCTTGGCGGAGATCCCGGCCCGGCGCGCGGCCCAGTACCCGGTGGCGATCTTCGTCAGGGTGGTGACGGCGGCCAGCGCGAGGGCCGGGAGGAGGACGGGTGGGATGTCGGCGGGGTCGGTGTGCAGGCCGAAGAAGACGAAGAACACGGCGGCGAAGAGATCGCGCAGTGGGGTCAGGATGCTGCTGGCCCCCTCGGCGACCTCACCGGACAGCGCGATGCCGACCAGGAACGCGCCCACGGCGGCCGAGACCTGGAGGTGCTGGGCGATCCCGGCGACGACGAGGGTGAGGCCGAGGACGACCAGGAGGAGCATCTCGGCGCTGTCCGAGGACACCGCCCGGCTGATCAACCGGCCGTGGCGCAGGGCGACATAGAGGACCGCGCCCACCGTGCCCAGGGCGATCAGCAGGGTCAGGGTGCCGCCCGCCAGGCTCACCCCGGCGAGCAGCGCGGTGAGGATCGGCAGGTACACGGCCATCGAGAGGTCTTCGAGGACGAGGATGCTCAGCACGACCGGGGTCTCACGGTTGCCGAGGCGGCGCAGATCGCCGAGGACCTTGGCGATGACGCCGGAGGAGGAGATCCAGGTGACGCCGGCCAGGGCGACGGCGGCGACCGGGCCCCAGCCGAGCAGCAGCGCCGTCGCGGCACCGGGGGCGGCGTTGAGAACGAAGTCGACCGCGCCGGAGGGGTATTGGGACTTGAGGCTGGTGACGAGTTCGGAGGCGCTGTACTCAAGGCCGAGCAGGAGCAGCAGCAGGATGACGCCTATCTCGGCGCCGGTGGCGACGAACTCCTCGCTGGCCCGCAGCGGGAGGAGTCCGCCGTGTCCGAAGGCGAGTCCGGCGAGCAGGTAGAGGGGTATGGGTGAGAAGCCCACCCGTCCGGCGAGGCGGCCCAGCATGCCCAGGGCGAGGATGATCGCCCCGAGTTCGATGAGCATGGCTGTGGTGTGATGCACGGGCGTCTGTCCTCCGGTGACGAGTGCGGTGACGGCGTCTGTGCCTGGGGGGAGTTCGGGTGCGGGCGGGGACGCGTGGGCACGCGAGACAGGCCGGGAGCCCCCTCCGTCGCGGCGGAGGGGGCGTCGGTAGGCGGGGTGTCAGCTCAGGCCCGCGGCGCGGCCGGTATCGGGAACGGCGTCACGAGCGGCGTTGAGGACGCGCACGCGGATGAATCGACCCATGTCACGCCCCCCTTGCACGCCGCCGGCGTACCACCGGCCAGCACTCGAACGAATGAGCAAATTGGCGCTCAACAGAGCGTGGGCGCCAGGTAAAGGAGTTTAGCGCAATCCGAAAAGGTAAAATCACACAATCAGTAAAGTGACGCCCATTTCCCTTCACAGCGGACTTGTTACGTCACTCGCCGATCTCGACCTCAACCGTGTATCCGGAGAGGGCAAGGTCACAGCCTTGCCCCCTGCTGCTCCTTTGTGCCTCTGGCCTAGCATCCGAGCATGACGGTCCTGCCTGACGACGGGCTTGAGCTGGCCGCCGAGTTCCCTGACGCAACCCACGAGCAGTGGCAGCGCCTCGTTGCGGGCGTGCTGCGCAAGTCGGGCAAGGACGTCGAGGGCGCTCAGGCCGAGGAAGCCCTGTCCACCGCGCTGGAGGACGGGCTGCGCACCCGTCCTCTCTACACCGCGCACGACGCCGCGCCCCCCTCCGGCCACCCCGGCTTCGCACCCTTCGTACGAGGAGGCAGGGCCGCCGGCAACACCGTCGGCGGCTGGGACGTACGCCAGCGGCACACGACGGCGGACGGCGCGGCGGTGCTCACGGACCTGGAGAACGGCGTCACCTCCCTGTGGCTGGTGCTCGGCGAGGGCGGCTTCCCGGTGGCGTCGCTCGGCCGGGCCCTCGACGGCGTCCACCTCGACCTCGCGCCCGTCGTCCTGGACGCGGGCACCGAAGCGGAGCCCGCCGCACGGGAGTTGCTGCGGCTCTACGCCGAGCGGGGCGTCGCCGGGGCGGCGGCACGCGGCAACCTGGGCGCGGACCCGCTCGGCCATGAGGCCCGCACCGGACAGACCTACGACATCGCACCCGTCCTCGACCTCGCGCGCCGGTGCGCCGAGGAGTACCCGGGGCTGCGGGCCCTGACCGTGGACGCCTTGCCGTACCACGAGGCCGGCGGCTCGGCGGCGCAGGAGCTGGGCGCCTCGCTCGCGACCGGTGTCGCGTATCTGCGGGAGCTGACCGGCGCCGGACTGAGCGTCGAACAGGCCTGTGCACAGCTGGAGTTCCGGTACTCGGCGACCGCCGACCAGTTCCTGACGATCGCCAAGCTGCGCGCCGCGCGCCGCCTCTGGGCCCGGGTCGCCGAGGTGTGCGGGGCACCCGCCGCCGGGGCGCAGATCCAGCACGCGGTGACCTCGCCGGTGATGATGACGCGCCGCGACCCGTGGGTGAACATGCTCCGCACCACCATCGCCACGCTGGCCGCCGGCGCGGGCGGCGCCGACTCGGTCACCGTGCTGCCCTTCGACCACCGGCTGGGCCTGCCGGACGCGTTCGCGCGACGCATCGCCCGCAACACCTCGACGATCCTGATCGAGGAGTCCCACCTCGCCCGGGTGATCGATCCGGCGGGCGGCTCCTGGTACGTGGAACGGCTCACCGACGAACTCGCCCACGCGGGCTGGGAGTTCTTCCAGCGGATCGAACGCCTGGGCGGACCGGCCGCCGCGCTGCGATCGGGCGACCTTCGCCAGGACCTCGCCGACACCTGGGCGGCCCGCACCGGCGGGCTCGCCAAGCGGCGCGAACCGGTCACCGGTGTCAGCGAGTTCCCGCACCTGGCGGAGAAGCCGGTCGTCCGCGCCCCCGCGCCCGAGCCGCCCTCCGGCGGCCTCCCCCGCGTCACCCGTGACGAGGCGTACGAGACCCTGCGGGCCCGCTCGGACGCCCATCTCGCCGCCACGGGCTCCCGCCCCCGGATCTACCTGGCCGCCCTCGGTCCGGCCGCCGCCCACACCGCGCGGACGACCTTCGCCGCCAACCTCTTCCAGGCGGGCGGCATCGAGCCCGTCACGGAGGGCTCCTTCGAGGACAGCGGCGCCACCGAGGTCTGTCTGTGCTCCAGCGACGCCCTGTACGAGGAGAGCGCCGCGGCCGAGGCGGCCGCGCTCAGGGCCGCCGGCGCCACGCACGTGTTCCTCGCGGGCCGCCCCGGGGAGTACGCCGACGTCGACGCCTACGTCTTCGCGGGCTGTGACGCCGTGGCCGTCCTGTCCGCCACCCTCGACCGCATGGGAGTGTCCCGATGACCACCCCCTCCACCCCCTCCGTCCCCGACTTCACCGGGATCGAGCTGGGTTCCCCGTCCGTCGACGGCGGCGCCGACGAGTGGCGTACGGCCGTCGAGAAGGCGACCGACGGCGGCGAGCCGCTGTGGGAGACCCCGGAGGGCATCCCGGTCAAGCCGCTCTACACCGGTCAGGACCTGGAGGGTCTGGACTTCCTGGGCACGTACCCCGGCATGGCCCCGTATCTGCGCGGCCCGTACCCGACGATGTACGTCAACCAGCCCTGGACGATCCGCCAGTACGCGGGGTTCTCCACCGCCGAGGAGTCCAACGCCTTCTACCGCCGCAACCTGGCGGCCGGTCAGAAGGGGCTGTCCGTCGCCTTCGACCTGCCCACCCACCGGGGCTACGACAGCGACCACCCCCGGGTGACCGGTGACGTCGGCATGGCGGGCGTGGCGATCGACTCGATCCTCGACATGCGGCAGCTCTTCGACGGCATCCCGCTGGACCGGATGACCGTGTCGATGACGATGAACGGCGCGGTGCTGCCCGTACTCGCGCTCTACATCGTGGCGGCCGAGGAGCAGGGTGTACCGCCCGAGAAGCTGGCCGGGACCATCCAGAACGACATCCTCAAGGAGTTCATGGTCCGCAACACCTACATCTATCCGCCGAAGCCGTCGATGCGGATCATCTCCGACATCTTCGCCTTCACCTCGCAGCGGATGCCCCGCTACAACTCCATCTCCATCTCCGGCTACCACATCCAGGAGGCGGGCGCGACGGCCGACCTGGAGCTGGCGTACACCCTCGCGGACGGCGTCGAGTACATCAGGGCGGGCCGGGAGGCCGGCCTGGACGTGGACGCGTTCGCGCCCCGGCTGTCGTTCTTCTGGGCGATCGGCATGAACTTCTTCATGGAGGTCGCCAAGCTGCGCGCGGCCCGCCTGCTGTGGGCGAAGCTGGTCAGGCAGTTCGACCCGAAGAACAGCAAGTCGCTGTCCCTGCGTACCCATTCGCAGACCTCGGGCTGGTCGCTGACCGCGCAGGACGTCTTCAACAACGTCACCCGCACCTGCGTGGAGGCCATGGCGGCCACCCAGGGCCACACCCAGTCGCTGCACACCAACGCCCTGGACGAGGCCCTCGCCCTGCCCACCGACTTCTCCGCCCGTATCGCCCGCAACACCCAGCTCCTCATCCAGCAGGAGTCCGGCACCACCCGGGTCATCGACCCGTGGGGCGGCAGCGCGTACGTGGAGAAGCTGACGTACGACCTCGCCCGCCGGGCCTGGCAGCACATCCAGGAGGTCGAGCAGGCGGGCGGCATGGCGAAGGCCATCGACGCGGGCATCCCCAAGCTGCGCATCGAGGAGGCCGCGGCCCGTACCCAGGCACGGATCGACTCCGGGCGGCAGCCGGTCATCGGCGTCAACAAGTACCGGGTCGACAGCGACGAGCAGATCGACGTCCTCAAGGTCGACAACTCCTCCGTCCGGACCCAGCAGATCGAGAAGCTGCGGCGGCTGCGCGCGGACCGCGACGAGACCGCCTGCCGGGACGCGCTCGACGCGCTCACCCGGGCGGCCGGCGGCGAGGGCAACCTGCTGGAGCTGGCCGTGCGCGCGGCCCGCGCCAAGGCCACCGTCGGCGAGATCTCCGACGCCCTGGAGAAGGTGTACGGCCGGCACGCGAGCCAGATCCGTACGATCTCCGGCGTGTACCGCAACGAGGCAGGCGAGTCCCCGAACGTGGAGCGCACCCGGAGCCTGGTGGAGTCCTTCGCCGAGGCCGAGGGCCGCCGGCCGCGCATCCTGGTCGCCAAGATGGGCCAGGACGGCCACGACCGGGGCCAGAAGGTGATCGCGACCGCGTTCGCCGACCTCGGCTTCGACGTGGACGTCGGCCCGCTGTTCCAGACCCCGGCCGAGGTGGCCCGTCAGGCCGTCGAGGCGGACGTGCACATCGTCGGGGTGTCGTCGCTGGCCGCCGGGCACCTGACCCTCGTACCGGCGCTGAAGGAGCAGCTGGCCGAGGAGGGGCGCGAGGACATCATGATCGTGGTCGGTGGGGTGATCCCGCCTCAGGACGTGCCCACGCTCCTGCGGATGGGCGCGGCGGCCGTCTTCCCGCCCGGCACGGTCATCCCGGACGCGGCGTACGACCTGGTGCGGCGGCTGTCGGACGATCTCGGGCACGACCTGTGATCGATGTCGACGCCTACGCCAAGGGTGTCCTCGACGGGAAGCGGGCGATCGTCGCCCGCGCCATCACCCTCGTCGAGTCCACCCGGCCCCAGCACCGGGCACTGGCCCAGGAGCTGCTGACCGCGCTGCTGCCGCACAGCGGCCGGGCCCGGCGGATCGGGGTCAGCGGGGTGCCGGGCGTCGGCAAGTCCACGTTCATCGACGCGTTCGGCACGATGCTGACCTCGCTCGGGCACCGGGTGGCGGTGCTGGCGGTGGACCCGTCGTCGAGCCGTACGGGCGGCTCCATCCTCGGCGACAAGACCCGGATGGAGCGGCTGGCCGTCGACCCGGCGGCCTTCGTCCGGCCCTCGCCGACGGCCGGGACGCTCGGCGGGGTCGCCAAGGCCACCCGTGAGTCGATGGTGGTGATGGAGGCGGCCGGCTACGACGTGGTGCTGGTCGAGACGGTGGGGGTCGGCCAGTCCGAGACGGCGGTCGCCGACATGGTCGACTCCTTCCTGCTCCTGACGCTCGCCCGCACCGGCGACCAGCTCCAGGGCATCAAGAAGGGCGTCCTGGAACTGGCCGACGTGCTCGCCGTCAACAAGGCGGACGGCCCGCACGAGCGTGACGCCCGTACGGCGGCACGGGAGCTGGCGGGTGCCCTGCGGCTGATGCACGGGAAGGACGCGGTCTGGACGCCGCCGGTGCTGAGCTGCAGCGCCCGCGAGTCGACCGGACTGGACGCCGTCTGGGAGCGTCTGGAGCAGCACCGCACGCTCCTGGACTCCACCGGCCGGCTCACCGCCAAGCGCCGGGACCAGCAGATCGACTGGACCTGGTCGATGGTCCGCGACGAGCTCCTCGACCGGCTGCGCACCCACCCCGGGGTCCGCTCCGTCGCGCCCGGCCTCGAACAGCGGGTCAGGGACGGCGAGTTGACGGCGACGCTGGCCGCCGAACGCATTCTGGAGGCCTTCGGGGACCCGTCCCCCGGTTCACCCGGCTGAGCGCCCTGAGTGGTGGCGGAGTGCGATCCGGCTGACGGTGGATCACGTCGGAGTCGGGTCAAGTCAGCTGACGAAGCACCAGCTGCCCGGCTGCCGGCGGAAGGACCATCAGATGCGTTCTGCCCGCATGCTGCTCGTCACCGGGGCGGCGGCCGCCGTCCTCGCCGTCACCGCTCCCGGCGCGTACGCCGACGGTGACGAGTGGGAGCACAAGGACAATGGCTACAGCAAGGAGCACCACAAGGACAGCAGCCACGACGGCCCGCACGGCGGGGTTCACACGGGTGGCGGTGCGCTGACCTCGCCGGCGGGCGGGGAGGAGTGGAACTCCGAGCGCTCCGGCAGGCCCGGCGCCGGGGGCTACGACAAGGAGGAGGAGTCCACCAAGGAGTCCTGGAACGGCGACCACGCCAAGGACTCGTGGAAGGGCGGGAACGACAAGGAGTCGTGGAAGGACGAGCACGACAAGGGTTCCTGGAAGGGCGGCGAGGACGCGGGAGCCTGGAAGGGCGACCACGACAAGCCGCGCGGCGGGATGCACACGGGCGGCGGCGCGCTCGCCGCGCCGGCGGTGACCGCGGGCGGGATGGCGGTCCTCGCGGTGGCCGGTACGGGCATGTACGCCCTGCGCCGCAAGAAGACCACCGGAAGCGTGGCCTGATCCCATGCCGGGCGCGATACCTGGCGCGATAGCGGCCGCGGCCGCCACACCGTGTGTCGTGTGGCGGCCCGGCCGGCGTTCCCCGCGTGCGGGCCCCGGTCGGTGTTCCGGGCGTACGGGCCCCGGCCGCCCGCTCCTTCGTCCCTTTCGCTCTGCTGCCGTACCTGTGAGGTGGTTCCGATGGCAGCCCACTCCTCTCCCCCCGGTGCCCGCGTCAATCTGACCGTGCTGTGCGCCGTGGCCCTGTTGATCCTGGCGGTGAGCCTGTTCGGCGGCGAGGACTCGTCGTCCGACACCTCCCGCCCGTCGGGCGCCCGGCACGCCCCGCAGGCCGCGCCCGCCTCCCCCGGCGAACAGGCCGCGCCCGTCGAGCGGCCGGCGGACCGGCGACAGCGGTCGCCCCGGGCCAGACCGGTCCGGCTGCTCATCCCCAAGATCCAGGTGAGCGCCCCCTTCGTGCCCCTCTCCGTCGGCCGCTCCGGGCAGCTCGAAGCCCCGCCCGCCGACGACGTGAACCTCGTCGGCTGGCACGCCGAGGGTGCCGCGCCCGGCGAGACGGGCACCTCGATCATCGCCGGCCATGTCGACACGGCGACCTCACCGGCGGTCTTCGCGGGGCTGAGCGAACTGGAGAAGGGGGACGTCTTCCACGTCGCGCGCTCCGACGGGAGCAGGGTGTCCTTCGTGGTCGACTCTCTGGAGACGTTCGAGAAGGACGACTTCCCCGACGAGCGGGTGTACGCCGACGCGGCCCGCCCCGAGGTCCGCTTGATCACCTGCGCCGGCGACTACGACCGCAAGGTCATGGACTACACAGAGAACCTGGTGGTCTTCGCGCACCGGACCTGAGGGCACGCGGAGGGAGAGCGCTCCCACGCCCCGGGCGAACAACAAGAGACGGGCAGTCCAAGAACCATTCCCGAAGTGACCAAGAGCGGTTCAAGGGACGGCCATGATTGATCAACGCACGTCCATGATTCCGCAACTTGAACGTTTGAGCGTTTAGGTCGGACGTACGTTCCTGCCCGTGAACCCTGACCCAACACCCCCCATAGGCGACGGCGCCGAGGCGACCGCCACCGGCGCGGACGCCCCGATGTCCCACGCCAGGTCGCGCGGCCGGCGCTCCCTCCTGCGCGCCGCGCTGGCCGGCACGGCCGTCCTCGGCGGCGGCCTCGCGGTCGGCGCCTTCCCGGCAGACGCCGAGCCCGTCTCCCGCTCCTCCCGTGCCACGCCCTCGCCCTCGGCCCCCACCCGTCCGCGGCCGAAGACGGCGGAGGAGGCGCTGACGGAGCTGTCGAAGGGCAACCGCCGCTGGCGGACCTTCCACGAGCAGCACCCCGACGAGGACTACGCCGTGCGCAAGGCGCTGACGACCGGTCAGCAGCCGTTCGCCCTCGTCCTCGGCTGTATCGACTCCCGGGTCCCCCCGGAGCTGGTCTTCGACCAGGGCCTCGGCGACCTGATGACCGTGCGCAGCGCGGGCGAGGTGCTGGACCGGTCCGTGCTCGGCAGCGTCAAGTACGGCGTCCTCGAACTGAAGATCCCGCTGGTCGTGGTGCTCGGTCACCAGTCCTGCGGTGCGGTGAAGGCGGCCGTCGCGGTGGACGAGAGCGGCGAGGAACTGCCGAGCGGCATCCAGTACATCGCGGACGAGATCGCTCCGGCGATCGACCACAGCGTGACCGGCGACGCCCGGGTCGCGGCGACCATCGACGCGAACGTCCGGCTCGTCCGCTCCAAGCTGGAGGCCGACCCGGACCTCGCCGCCAAGCTGAAGGCGGGCGAGGTTGCCGTCGTCGGCGCCCGCTACGACCTGACGACCCAGCGGGTGCACCTGCTCAAGTAAGCGGGCCCTGGCAGGGAGAAGGCGGCTCCGGTGCATCACCCACCACCGGGGCCGCCTTCGTGTGTCGTGATGTCGCCGGGCCGTGTCCGGCCGGCGGCTCAGCCCTCGACGAGCGTGATGTCCTGCTGCCGCACGGCGTGGAACCTGGGCAGCGGCAGGCCGCCGCCGGAGAGCTCCGTGACGGTGGCCTCCACCCGGGCGGGTCCGGGCCGGAAGCGGCCCGGGGCGGCCTGGTCCGTGTTGGTCCAGGTGTGGTCGGCGCCGTCGCAGACCGCCGAGGTGCCGCCGACGCCCTTGCGGACGTGGCTCTCGCCCTGCTGGAGCGAGGACGAGACGAAGACGGGGCCGTTGCCGCCGAGACAGCGGTAGGTGCCGGACAGGGTGAGGGTGCCGTCGGGGGCCACGACCCCGGTGGGGTCGATGGTCACCGTCTCGAACGGTTCGGTCGTGGCACCGGCGGACGGGGCGGCGGCGAGCACCAGCAGCGCGGCGCCTGCGGCCGCGCCGAGCAGCCGGGGGACGCGCGCGAAGGCCGGGGACGAGGGCATGGGAGAACCTCCTTGGACGGGACCCAGCGGGGATCCAGAGGGGATGCAGAGGGGATCCAGAGGTACCGGCCACACCTCTCCGATCGTGCGATCATCACCCCTTCGTCGGCGCGTCGGTTCCTCCGTCCTCACTACCGGTTCCGCCCGCCGCACCACCGGGTGCGCCCCGCGCGCCCATGGTTATGTCCGCGTCCTGTCACGGCACGTCCGGGTGCTGTCACGTCTCGCGCGAGGGTGTGGCGATGAGTTCCGGGCGCGGGCATGGTCTGTAGTGCGAGGCGGTGACGCACCGCCGGCACTCACCACGACGTGGAGGCGCGCCATGTGTTCACACCAGCCCCTGTGCCCCTCGGCCGACCGCTCCGACCGCGACGCCGCGCGCGTCGTCGCCTTCCACCCCGAGCAGGGCTGGAACCTGCTGTGCAACGGGGCGATCGTCTTCGACGACACCGGCGAGATCCTGCCCGACGGCAGCATCGTCGCGCCGAGCCGGCTCGCGGTCGCGGCCTGACACCCACCGCACCGGGGCCCGGGCCTCGGGGCTACGGCAGAACCGCGAAGCCGTCCAGCTCCACCCACGCCCGCTCGTCCCACAGCCGTACGACGCCGACGACCGCCATCGCGGGATAGTCCCGGCCCGCCAACCTCCTCCAGATACGGCCCAGTTGGGGAGCGCGGCGCCGATAGTCGGCGACGTCCGTCGCGTAGACCGTGACCCGGGCGAGGTCGGCCGGCGCACCGCCGGCGGCCTCCAGCGCGGCCAGCAGATTGCCCAGGGCCTGCTCGAACTGCTCCTCCAGCGTCTCCCCCACGATCTTGCCGTCCGCGTCGAGCGCGGTCTGGCCCGCCAGGAACACGACCCGGCTCCCGGTGGCGACGACGGCGTGGGAGAAGCCGGTGGGGGGCGACAGCCCGGCCGGGTTCACCCGCTCGGCGCTCATGACGGCCTCCCCTCGGGCCCGGTCCGCCGGTACAACTCCTTGGCGATGACCGTCCGTTGCACCTCGCTCGCCCCTTCGTAGATGCGTGGCGCCCGCACCTCGCGGTAGAGGTGTTCGAGCAGATGGCCGCGCCGCAGCGCCCGCGCGCCGTGCAGTTGGACGGCCGCGTCGACGACGTACTGCGCCGTCTCGGTGGCCAGCAGCTTCGCCATCGCGGACCGGCGCGGCACGTCCGGGTCCCCCGAGTCGTACGCCGTCGCCGCCGCGTAGACCATGAGCCGGGCCGCCTCCGTGCGCAGGGCCATCTCGGCGACCTGGTGGGAGACGCTCTGGAGGTCCCGCAGCTTGCCGCCGAAGGCGTCCCGTCGGGCGGTGTGCGCGAGGGTGGCGTCCAGGGCGGCTTCGGCCATGCCGACCGCGAAGGCGCCGACGCTCGGGCGGAAGAGGTTGAGGGTGGCCATGGCGACCCGGAAGCCCTGGCCGGGTGTGCCGAGGACGTCGTCGGCGGTGACCGGGACGGCGTCGAGGCTCAGGGCGCCGATGGGGTGCGGCGAGAGCATGTCGAGGGGGGTGCCGGTGAGGCCGGGGCGGTCGGCCGGGAGCAGGAACGCGGTCACGCCGCGGGAGCCCGCGTCCGGGGTGGTGCGGGCGAAGACGGTGTAGAGGTCGGCCTCGGGGGCGTTGGAGATCCAGCACTTCTCGCCGGTGAGGCACCAGCGGCCGGGGCCGTCGGGTTCCGCGCGCAGGGAGAGGGCGGCCGCGTCCGATCCGGCGCCCGGCTCGCTGAGCGCGAAGGCCGCGATCGCGTCGCCGTCGCTCACCCGGGGCAGCCAGCGGGCCCGCTGCGCGTCGGTGCCGTGGGCGTGCACCGGGTGGGCGCCGAGCCCCTGGAGGGCGAGCGCCGTCTCGGCCTCGGTGCAGACGTACGCCAGTGACTCACGCATCAGGCACAGGTCGAGCGCCCCCGAGGTGAACAGCCGGGAGAGCAGCCCCAGTCGGCCGAGTTCGGCGACGAGGGGGCGGTTGACGTGGCCGGGCTCGCCCTTGTCGGCCAGGGGGCGCAGGCGCTCGACGGCCAGTGCGCGCAGCTCTGCGCGCCAGGCGAGTTGTTCCGGTTCTAGCGAGAATGCGGTCATTGCCCGTCCCTTCTCACCTGGGGGCCACTGCCGAGGTTATCGCGGACTGTTGACTGCCGTCACCAAGGCGATACGCTCGCTGGTGCGAGCCCACCCACGCCAGCCAGTCCGGCACTCCGTGCGAGCCCACTTCGGCAGGGACCACAGCAGCAGGGACACAGCAGGGGGCGAACGTCATGAACTCCAGGGTCACCGCCCATGTCGACACCTTCGCCCGGGACTGCCTCCCGCCGCCGGACCAGTGGCCCGAGCTGTCCTTCGACCTCCCCGAGCTGCGCTATCCGGACCGCCTCAACGCCGCCGCCGAGCTGCTCGGCGGCGGCGAGGCGGAGCGGCCCGTGTTCCGTACGCCCGCCGGGGAGAGCTGGACGTACGGCGAACTACGGGACCGTGTCGACCGGATCGCGCACGCCCTCACGTCCGACCTCGGGGTGGTCCCCGGCAACCGGGTCCTGCTGCGCGGCCCCACCACGCCCCTGCTGGCGGCCTGCTGGCTCGCGGTGCTCAAGGCGGGGGCGGTCGCGGTGACCGTACTGGCGCAGCAGCGACCGCGGGAGCTGGCGACGATCTGCGAGCTGGCGCGGGTGTCCTTCGCACTGTGCGACCTGCGGCACGTGGACGACCTCGTGAAGGCGGACGTCCCGGGGCTGCGGGTCACGACCTTCGGCGGGGACGGGCCCGACGACCTGCTCGGGCTGCCGTCGGCGGACGGGACGCGCGGCCCGTACGAGGCGGTGGGCACGGCGGCCGAGGACGTGGCGCTGATCGCGTTCACCTCCGGGACGACCGGGCGCCCGAAGGGATGCGTGCACTTCCACCGGGACCTGCTGGCGATCGCGGACACCTTCTCCCGGCACGTGCTGCGGCCCAGGGCAGACGACGTGTTCACGGGGTCCCCGCCGCTCGGATTCACGTTCGGTCTCGGCGGTCTCGTCGTCTTCCCGATGCGGGCCGGCGCCAGTGCCCTGCTGCTCGAACAGGCGGGGCCGAGGCAACTGCTGCCGGCGATCGCCGAGCACCGGGTGTCGGTGCTGTTCACCGCGCCGACCGCCTACCGGGCGATGCTGGGCGAGCTGAACGGGTCGGCAGGGGAAGCCGGTTCGGCCGGGGCCGAGCGGTACGACATCTCGTCGCTCAGGCGGTGCGTGTCGGCGGGTGAGAACCTGCCGGAGGCCACGTGGCGGGCCTGGCACGAGCGGACCGGGCTGCGGATCATCAACGGCATCGGGGCGACCGAGCTGCTGCACATCTTCATCTCGGCGGCCGACGACGCCGTACGGCCGGGGCGGACGGGCGTGCCGGTGCCCGGGTGGCGGGCACGGGTGCAGGACGCGCAGGGGAAGGAGGTGCCCGACGGACAGCGGGGACTGCTCGCGGTGCGCGGCCCGGTCGGGTGCCGTTACCTGGCGGACGAGCGGCAGCGGGAGTACGTGCGCGACGGCTGGAACGTCACGGGTGACACCTATGTCCGCGAGCCCGACGGGTACTTCCGCTATGTCGCGCGCGCCGACGACATGATCATCTCGGCCGGGTACAACATCGCGGGTCCCGAGGTGGAGGAGGCGCTGATGCGCCACCCGGACGTGGTGGAGACGGCGGTCGTGGGCCGGCCGGACGAGGCGCGCGGGCAGGTCGTCGTCGCCCATGTGGTGCTCGCGGCGGGTGCGCGTAGGGACGGCGAGGCGCTGCGCGCGTTCCTCAAGTCGCAGCTGGCGCCCTACAAATGCCCGCGCGAGTTCGTGTTCCTGGACGCGCTGCCGCGCACGGCGACCGGCAAACTTCAGCGGTTCCGGCTGCGCACCCTAAGTGACCAGCAGTGATGCCGACGACCTAAAATGATCAACGTGTCCGAACAGCACGCACCACGTTCGCTCATCGTCACCTTCTACGGCGCCTACGGCCGTTCGGTGCCGGGCCCCGTGCCCGTCTCCGAGCTGATCAGGCTGCTCGCCGCGGTCGGTGTCGACGCGCCCTCCGTCCGCTCCTCGGTGTCCCGGCTGAAACGGCGCGGCCTGCTGCTGCCGGCCCGCACCGCGTCGGGGGCGGCCGGGTACGCGCTGTCGCAGGACGCGCGCCAGCTCCTGGAGGACGGCGACCGGCGGATCTACGCGACGGCGCCCGAGCGGGACGAGGGCTGGGTGCTGGCCGTGTTCTCGGTGCCGGAGTCGGAGCGGCAGAAGCGGCACGTGCTGCGCTCCCGGCTGGCCGGGCTGGGCTTCGGCACGGCGGCACCGGGCGTGTGGATCGCGCCGGCCCGGCTGTACGAGGAGACCCGGCACACCCTGACCCGGCTGCGGCTCGACCCGTACGTGGACCTGTTCCGGGGTGAGCACCTGGGGTTCGCGGCGACCGCCGAGGCGGTGGCGCGGTGGTGGGACCTGGCCGGGATCGCCAAGCAGCACGAGGCGTTCCTCGACCGGCACGCGCCCGTGCTGCACGCCTGGGAGCGGCACGAGGAGACCCGGCCGGAGGAGGCGTACCGCGACTACCTGCTGGCCCTGGACTCCTGGCGTCATCTGCCGTACGTCGACCCCGGGCTGCCCGCCGAACTGCTGCCCGCGGACTGGCCGGGGGTACGCTCGGCGGCCGTGTTCCGCGCACTGCACGGGCGGCTGAGGGACGCCGGAGCCCTGTTCGTGACCGCCGGATCGTAAAAACCCGGAACAGCTTCGTTCGCTCAGGGAACCCTCAGGCTCTTACTTCGGTCTTCTCAGAATCTTTACTTACCATCCTGACGCATGAGCCTCATGCGCAACCTGAACCGTGCCCTCACCGCCACCACCGGTCTGCAAGTACGCAGGGCCGCCCCGGTCGCGTCCGCCGCGCCCAGGGCCACCGCGCCGAAGCAGGAGGCGAGGAAGCCCACGGCGAGGTACCGATGTCCGGCCCCCGAGGACCTCGCGACGGACCGGTTGCTCAGGCGGCCGGTCTTCATCATGGCTCCCGTGCGCTCGGGCTCCACCCTGCTGCGCATGCTCCTGAACGCGCACCCGCGGCTGCACTCCCCGCACGAGCTGCACATACGCCGTCTGGAGGTCGGCTACGGCAGCAAGCTCTCCCAGAAGGCGATGAGCGCCCTCGACCTGGACCGCGGTGACCTGGAGCACCTGCTGTGGGACCGGGTCATGCACCGCGAACTGGTCAGGTCGGGCAAGGACTTCATCGTCGAGAAGACCCCGAGCAACGCCTTCGTGTACGAGCGCGTCCGGGACTGCTGGCCGGACGCCCGCTTCGTCTTCCTGCTGCGCCACCCGGTCTCCATCGCCCGGTCCTGGCACGAGGGCGACCCCGACAGGCGTACCTACGACGAGGCCGCCGCCGACGCGCTGCGCTACATGAGGGCCGTCGAGCGGGCGCGCGCGGGCACCACCGGCGGGTACACCGTGCGCTACGAGGACCTCACCGCCGACGCCGAGAAGGAGCTGCGGGGGCTGTGCGCGTTCCTCGACCTCGACTTCGAGCCCGCCATGCTCGACTACGGCAGGCAGGACGACGCCCAGGTCGTCAAGGGCCTCGGCGACTGGCGGGACAAGATCAGGACCGGTCGGGTGCAGGCCGGGCGGGCGCTGCCCACCGACGACGACATCCCCGACCTGCTCCGGCCGATGTGCGAGGCGTGGGGCTACAGCTCGTGAGGCCGCACGCCGAGATAGCCGAGGTGTGGCCGCGCGACGGGCGCATCAGACTCGTCGGACGCATCCACGGGGCCCCGGCGGACGGGACCTGGCACCTGCTCCTCACCCGCCGCGCGCACACCGGCCGGACGCTGCGCTACGCCGCCGCCGTCAAGGGCGACCGCTTCGAGACCGAGCTGCCCGTCGGCGACCTCACCGCCGACGACTACGCGCCCGTCGAGGAATGGGACGTCCACCTGACCGACGGTCAGGTCGAACTGCGTGCCGGGAGGCACCTCGACGACGTCCGGGGCAAGAAGAAGATCTTCGTGTATCCGGAGCAGCGCGTGGGAGACCTCCGGGTGCGGCCCTACTTCACGATCAAGGACAACCTGTCTCTGGAGTGCCGTACGGGAGGCTCCGCATGACCGACCGCCGACCACTCCCCGAGCGCCCCCGCGTCCGCTACCTGCTGCTGCACGCGTACGGCCGGGGCGGCACCGTCCGCACGGTGACGAACCAGGCCAACTCCCTGGTGGCGGCGGGCTGGAGCGTGGAGATCGTCAGCGCCGTGCGCCGCCGCGACGACCTCCAGTTCCCGCTCGACCCCCGGGTGCGGGTCACCACCGTCGTCGACCTGCGCGAGGGCGCCCACACCCCGCCGTCCGGGCTCCTCGCCCGCTGGCGCGACCACCGGCGCGGCGTGCGGCTGGAGGCACCCGCCCGGCACATCCCCAAGGGCGAGTTCGGCTACCGCTACTTCAACCGGTACGTCGAGGACCGGCTCATCACGTATCTGCGGTCGTTGACCGACGGCGTCCTCGTCACCACCCGCCCCGCGCTGAACTTCCTGGCCGCCGAACACGCCACCGGAGGTGTGGTCCGGGTCGCCCAGGAGCACATGAACCTCGGCACCCACAAGCGGGACGTCCAGCGGCGCATCCAGGAGACGTATCCGCGCTTCGCCGCGGTCGCCGTGCTCACCGAACGCGACCGCGAGGAGTACGCCGAACTCCTGCCCGGGACCAGGGTCGTCCGGATCCCCAACGCCGTGCACTCCCTCGACCAGGTCCCCGCCGACCCCAGGTCGAGGATCGCGGTGGCGGCCGGCCGGCTCTTCCCGCAGAAGGGCTTCGACCTGCTGATCCCGGCCTGGGCGAAGCTCGTCGAGACCTACCCCGACTGGCAGCTGAGAATCTACGGCAGCGGTGAGAAGAAGTCGGAACTGCGCCGTCTCATCGACGAACACCATCTCTACAATCACGTCTTCCTTATGGGACACACCGACCGCTTGGACGACGAACTCGCCAAGGCCTCCTTCTACGTGCTCAGTTCACGCTTCGAGGGACTGCCGATGGTGATGATCGAGGCGATGAGCCACGCCCTGCCCGTGGTGAGCTTCGACTGCCCGACCGGCCCCGCCGACGTGCTGACGCACGGCGTGGACGGGCTGCTCGTCCCGCCCGAGGACCCCGACGCGCTCGCCGACGCCATGGCCCGGCTGATGGCCGACGAGGTGCTGCGCGCCGACATGGGCATGGCCGCGGTCCTCACGGCGGCCTCCTACGGCCCGGACTCCGTCCACCACCGCTGGGAGTCCCTCTTCGCCTCCCTCCACGGGCAACGGCACGGCATCGCCGTCGGCGCCGCGAAAGGAGCCCACGCATGACCACCTCGTCCAGGGCCTCCCGGGCCCAGGGAGCCACGGTCTGGCTCACCGGACTGCCGAGCGCGGGCAAGACGACGATCGCCCGCGTCCTCGCCGGGCGGCTGCGGTCCGAGGGGCATCGGGTGGAGGTGCTCGACGGTGACGAGATCCGCCGCTTCCTCTCCGCGGGGCTGGGCTTCTCCCGCGAGGACCGCAACACCAATGTGCAGCGCATCGGCCTGGTCGCCGAGGTCCTCGCCCGCAACGGCGTCAAGGCGCTCGTGCCGGTCATCGCGCCCTACGCCGACAGCCGCGAGGCGGTCCGGGGGCGCCACGACGCCAGCGGCACCCCGTACTTCGAGGTGCATGTCGCCACCCCCGTGGAGGTGTGCAGCCGGCGTGACGTGAAGGGGCTGTACGCCCGGCAGGCCGCGGGCCGGCTCAAGGGCCTGACCGGCGTCGACGACCCGTACGAGCCGCCGGCCGCCCCCGCGCTCCACCTCCCCACGCAGCACCAGACGCCCGACGAGTCGGCCGCGGCCGTGTACGCGCTGCTGGCGGAACGGGGCCTCGTATGACCGGCACCCCGCGGCGGCGTTCACGCGTGGCTAGGACAGGGTGAGCCGAGGCCTGGGGGCGTCGGTGCGACCGGTGTTGGGGCGGCGGCTGCCGGCCCCGTACGGGGCCGGCCAGGGCGCGCCCGGTCCCTCGTAGCCCTGTTCGGCGGCCGCGTGGAGGGTCCAGTGGGGGTCGTAGAGGTGGGGGCGGGCCAGGGCGCAGAGGTCGGTGCGGCCGGCGAGGATCAGTGAGTTGACGTCGTCCCAGGAGGAGATGGCGCCGACGGCGATCACCGGCACCCCCACCTCGTGCCGGATGCGGTCCGCGTACGGGGTCTGGTACGAGCGGCCGTACTCGGGCCGCTCGTCGGCGACGACCTGACCCGTCGAGACGTCGATCGCGTCGGCGCCGTGCGCGGCGAAGGCACGGGCGATGGCGACGGCGTCGTCGGCGGTCGTCCCCCCGTCCGCCCAGTCGGTCGCGGAGATACGGACGGTCATGGGCCGCTCCTCGGGCCACACCGCCCGTACGGCGTCGAAGACTTCGAGGGGGAAGCGGAGCCGGTGGTCGAGGGAGCCGCCGTAGCGGTCGGTGCGGCGGTTCGTCAGCGGTGAGAGGAAGCCGGAGAGCAAGTAGCCGTGGGCGCAGTGGAGTTCGAGCAGGTCGAATCCGCTGCGGGCGGCTCTGAGCGCGGCCGAGGTGAACTGCTCGCGGATGTCGGTGAGGTGGGCGCGGGAGAGGGCGCGCGGGGTCTGGCTGCCCGGCTTGTACGGGAGCGGGGAGGCCGCCACGAGGGGCCAGTTGCCGGTGTCCAGGGGCTCGTCGATGCCCTCCCACATCCGTTTGGTCGAGCCCTTGCGGCCGGAGTGTCCCAGCTGCACGCCGATGGCCGTGCCGGGCGCCCGCTCGTGCACGAAGGTCACCGTGCGGCGCCAGGCGTCGGCCTGCCGGGTGTTCCAGAGCCCGGCGCAGCCCGGCGTGATCCGCCCTTCGGGGCTGACGCACACCATCTCGGTCATCACGAGCCCGGCGCCGCCGAGGGCCCGGGCGCCGAGATGGACGAGGTGGAAGTCGCCGGGGACGCCGTCGGTCGCGGAGTACATGTCCATCGGGGAGACGACGACCCGGTTGCGCAGGGTCAGCCCGCGCAGCCGGAAGGGGGTGAACATCGGGGGCGTGCCGGGCGGGCAGCCGAACTCCCGCTCCACGGCGCCGGTGAAGTGCGCGTCGCGCAGCCGGAGGTTGTCGTGGGTGACGCGGCGGCTGCGGGTGAGGAGGTTGAAGGCGAACTGCCGGGACGGCTGGTCGAGATGGAGCCCGATGTCCTCGAACCACTCCAGACTGGCCCGCGCCGCGCGCTGGGTGGAGGCGACCACCGGGCGGCGTTCCTCCTCGTACGCCCGCAACGCCCGCTCCAGGTCGGGCTGTTCCTCCAGAGTGGCGACCAGGGCCAGCGCGTCCTCGACGGCCAGCTTCGTACCGGAGCCGATGGAGAAGTGCGCGGTGTGGGCGGCGTCGCCGAGCAGGACCAGGTTGCCGTGGGACCAGCGTTCGTTGACGACCGTGCGGAAGGTCGTCCAGGTGGAGTTGTTGGAGCGCAGGGGGCGTCCGCCGAGCGCGTCCGCGAAGAGCTTCGCGCACCGTTCGACCGACTCCCGCTCGTCCGCCCGGTCCAGCCCGGCGGCCCGCCACACCTCCTCGCGCATCTCCACGATGACGGTGGACGCGCCGGGCGAGTACGGGTAGCCGTGCAGTTGCGCCACGCCGTGCTCGGTCTCGGCGATCTCGAAGCGGAACGCCTCGAAGGCGAAGTCGGCGGCGAGCCAGATGTAACGGCAGCGATGCGTCCGGACGGTGGGCCGGAACACCTGGGCGTACGCCTCGCGCGTCGCGCTGTGCACTCCGTCCGCCGCGATGACCAGGTCGTACGTCTCGCAGAGCCAGGAGGGGTACGGGGCCTCCGTGCCGAAGCGGAGGTCCACGCCGAGGGCGCGGCAGCGGGCGTGGAGGACCTGGAGGAGGGTGCGGCGGCCCAGGGCGGCGAAGCCGTGTCCTCCGGAGGTGTGGCGGATGCCTCGGTGGACGATGTCGATGTCGTCCCAGCGGACGAAGTGCGCCTGCAGGGCCTCGTAGACCTGGGGATCGGCGTGTTCGATGCCGCCGAGGGTTTCGTCGGAGAGGACCACGCCGAAGCCGAAGGTGTCGTGGGGGGCGTTGCGTTCCCAGACGGTTATGTCGCGGGCGGGGTCGAGGCGTTTGAGGAGGGCGGCGGCGTAGAGGCCTGCGGGGCCGCCGCCGATGATCGCGATACGGGTGGGGTGGGTGGGGTGCGTTGGCGGCTTGGGGTTCGTGGGGGCTGGTCGCGCCCCGCGGCGGAGCCGCATATCGACACCGCCCCGCGCCCCTGGGTTCGCTGTCCCCGGACTTGGCGCGACAGGGGGCGTGGGCATCAGCGGCCCTGCCATTTCGGGGGGCGTTTCTCTGTGAACGACGCGTGGAACTCCCTGTAGTCCTCGCCGGTCATCAGGAGGGCCTGGGTCGCCGCGTCGAGTTCCACCGCGGCCGACAGGGGCATGTCCAGCTCGGCCGTCAGCAGGGCCTTCGTCTGGGCGTGGGCCAGGGCCGGGCCCTCGGCCAGGCGACGGGCCAGCGCCTGGGCGGCCTCGTCGGCACTGCCCTCGTCGGTGAGCTGGCTGAGGAGGCCGATGCGCTCGGCCTCGGCGGCGCGAACGGGTTCGCCGAGCATGAGCAGCCGGGTGGCGTGGCCGAGGCCGACGACACGGGGCAGCAGGTAGGCGGCGCCCATGTCGCCGCCGGAGAGGCCCACGCGGGTGAAGAGGAAGGTGAACCGGGCGGTGGGGTCGGCCACCCGGAAGTCGGCGGCCAGGGCGAGGACCGCTCCGGCGCCCGCCGCAACGCCGTGCACGGCGGCGATCACGGGGAAGGGGTATTCGCGGACCGCTCGTACGACCTGGCCGGTCATCCGGTTGAAGTCGAGCAGCTGGGCGGTGTCCATGGCGAGGGTGGCGCCGATGATCTCGTCGACGTCCCCGCCGGAGCAGAAGCCACGGCCGGCCCCGGCCAGCACCAGGGCCCGTACGGATCTCTCCCGGGAGAGTTCGGCGAGCAGGTCGCGCAGGTCGGCGTAGGCGCCGAAGGTGAGGGCGTTCAGCTTCTCCGGGCGGGCGAGGGTGACGGTGGCGACGCCGTCGGTGATCTCGCACCGCAGGTGCCGCCAGTCGGAGGTGCGGGCGGCGGAGCCGGTGAAGGGACTCATACGGGCGGCCTCCTCGGGGGCTACCGCGACGCGCGGCTACTTCCCTGCCCCTCGAAGTTATCACCGTTATCTGACTGTCGTCACGAGTGCACGATAGACCGATCGGGCCGCCACGGTGGGGGCGTGCGGAGGCCGGGGGAGGCGCGGCGGCGGAGACCGGAAAGGCGGCGAGAGGAGGCCGAGGGGCGACGGCGGCCGAGGAAGGCGCGGCGGCGGAGACCGAGAAGGGCCCGGCCGGCAGAGGCGGAGCCCGGGGAGGCGGGTGGTGGAGGCCGGGGAGGTGGGGATGGGTGGAGGCCGGGGGAGGCGGCGGGCGGGGTCCGTGACTCGGTCACGGACGTTCGACAAGCCGGTAACGACGGGCTCGGTCGGGCGCGGCGGGGCGTTGGCACGGGTAGACCGCCGTCAACGGGGCCGACGGTCCCTCACGGTGCCCGCCGAGCGACTTCACCGGTCCGCGCCGTACCATTCGTCACGTTGAAAGCAGGACGAGCCATGACCTGCTCCATGAACGGATCAGCCGCCTTGCACGAACCCTCCGCCCCCGCCTCCTGGCGCATCGCACTGCCGCACACCGCCGCGGCCGTGCCCGTGGCCCGCGCCCTGGTGCGGACCGCGCTGACCGAGCTGGAGCACGGGGCGGACTGCGACACGGCTGAGCTGCTCACGGCGGAACTGGTCGCGAACGCGATCGAGCACGCCGCCGGGGAGGGCCCCATAGAGCTGGTCGTCGAGCTGGTGCCGAGCGGCTGCAAGGTGGAGGTCCACGACCCCGACCCCGCTCCCCCGGGCGATCTCACCACCCCGGGACACCTCGACCCCGACCCCTGGCAGGAGCACGGCCGCGGTCTGCTGCTGATCCGCGCCCTCAGCTCCGCCTGCGGGCACCGCCCCACGGACTCCGGCAAGGCGGTGTGGTTCCGGCTGCCGACGGTGCCGCCGCAGCGCCGCCACGCGTAGCCCCGGCCCGAACGACGGCCCGAACGACGGTCCGGCGTCGCGGGGTACCGGCCTCACGCCAGGGTCGCCACCAGGACCGCCTTGATCGTGTGCAGCCGGTTCTCCGCCTCGTCGAAGACGACGGAGTGCGCCGACTCGAACACCTCGTCCGTGACCTCCAGCGAGTCCAGCCCGTGCAGCTCGTGGATCTCGCGGCCCACCTTGGTGCCGAGGTCGTGGAAGGCCGGCAGGCAGTGCAGGAACTTGACGTCCGCGTTGCCGGTGGCCCGCAGCACGTCCATGGTCACGGCGTACGGGGAGAGCGCCCCGATGCGCTCGTCCCAGACCTCCTTGGGCTCCCCCATGGAGACCCAGACGTCCGTGGCGACGAAGTCGGCGCCCTCGACCCCCTCATGGATGTGCTCGGTGAGGGTGATCCGCGCGCCGCTGATCTCGGCGAGCTTGCGGGCGTGGGTGACGATCTCCTCGGCCGGCCAGTAGGCCTGCGGGGCGACGATCCGGACGTCCATGCCGAGCAGGGCCCCGGTGACCAGGTAGGAGTTGCCCATGTTGAAACGGGCATCGCCGAGGTAGGCGAAGACCATCTCGCCCAGCGGCTTGTCGCTGTGCTCGGTCATGGTCATCACGTCGGCCAGCATCTGGGTGGGGTGCCAGTCGTCGGTGAGCCCGTTGTAGACCGGCACCCCGGCGAACGCCGCCAGCTCCTCGACGTTCGCCTGGCTGTCACCCCGGTACTCGATCGCGTCGAACATCCGGCCGAGCACCCGCGCGGTGTCCTTGACCGACTCCTTGTGGCCCATCTGGGAGCCGGACGGGTCCAGGTAGACCGTCCGGGCGCCCTGGTCGGCCGCGGCGACCTCGAACGCGCAGCGGGTGCGCGTCGAGGTCTTCTCGAAGATGAGCGCGATGTTCCTGCCCCGCAGGTGCTGGGTCTCCGCCCCGGCCTTCTTGGCCGCCTTCAGCTCCACGGCCAGCTCGATCAGCCCGCGGAACTCCTCCGCGGTGAAGTCCAGCTCCTTGAGGAAGTGGCGCCCGGCGAGGGCGTGGGGAACGGTCGCCATGGGGCGCTCCTGGGTCGACGGGACGGGGACAGCGAGAGGAAGACTGGAAGTATATACGATGTTCCACATTTCTATACGGCGCCCTCCATGCCGCCGCGGATCCCTACACCCCGGATCCCTACACCGCGGATCTCTCCACCGGACAGCTCATGCAGCGCGGCCCGCCCCTCCCCCGCCCCAGCTCGCTGCCGGGGATCTCTATGACCTCGATGCCCTGCTTGCGCAGATGCGTGTTGGTGGTGGCGTTGCGCTCGTAGGCGACGACGACGCCGGGCTCGACGGCGAGGACGTTGCAGCCGTCGTCCCACTGCTCGCGTTCGGCGGCGTGGACGTCCTGCGTGGCGGTGAGCACCCGGATCGCGTCGAGACCGAGCGCGGCGGCGATAGCGCGGTGCATGTGCTCCGGCGGGTGATCGGTGACCTTGAGCTCCTTCTCCCCGACACCGGGCTCGATGGTGTACGAGCGGAGCATGCCGAGTCCGCCGTACTGGGTGAAGGTGTCGCCGTCGACCATGGTCATGACGGTGTCGAGGTGCATGAAGGCCCGGCGCTTGGGCATGTCGAGGGCCACGATGGTCTGCGCGGAGCCGGCGGCGAAGAGCTTGTGCGCGAGCATCTCGACGGCCTGCGGGGTGGTGCGCTCACTCATGCCGATGAGGACGGCCCCGTTGCCGATGACGAGGACGTCGCCGCCCTCGATGGTCGACGGGTAGTCGGCCTGACCCTCCGACCAGACGTGGAAGGTCTCGGTACGGAACAGCGGGTGATGCCGGTAGATCGCCTCGAAGTGGACGGTCTCGCGCTGACGGGCCGGCCAGCGCATGGCGTTGATGGACACCCCGTCGTAGATCCAGGCGGAGGTGTCGCGGGTGAAGAGGTGGTTGGGGAGCGGGTCGAGGAGGAAGTCGTCCAGATCCATGACGTGGAAGCGGACGGAGGCCGGCTCCATGTGGGCGTCTAGGAACTCGCGCTTGGTCATGCCGCCGATCAGCGCCTCGACCAGCCCGTCCACGGGCAGCGATTCGAAGGCGGCCCTGAGATGGTCCGTGGCGAGCGGGCCGTACTCCTTCTCGTCGAAGACGCGGTCCAGGACGAGTTGCCGGGCCTGCGGAATCCGCATGACGTCGGTGAGGAGGTCGCCGAAGAGGTGGACGGCGACGCCTCGGTCGCGCAGCACGTCGGCGAATCCGTCGTGCTCGGCGCGCGCCCGGCGCACCCACAGGACGTCGTCGAAGAGCAGCGCGGTCTTGTTGCTGGGGGTGAGCCGTTTGAGCTCAAGATCCGGCCGGTGCAGGATGACGCGGCGCAGGCGCCCGGCCTCGGAGTCGACATGGAATCCCATGCCCTCATCCTGACCATTCGGGCGCGTGTTCACCCGCCGGTCGGCCGAATCGGAATCCTTCCGCCACCTCCATCTCGTCCCCTTGACGATAAAGGGATGTCCCCGTTATCGTCTAAGTGACGCGAATCGCTCGCCGCCCGGACACCGGGGGCGGGCTCGCGGACACGTCCGGCGGCACCAGAGGGGGACCATCCATGGCCGACATCACCAGACGGCTCGGCTGGCGGCATCTGCGCGGAGCGCCCACCGCGCACATCCGCCACCACCGCTCCGGGCGGCTCGCGCACGACGGTCCGGGGCTGAGCTTCTGGTACCGGTCGCTCAGCGCCGCGCTCTCCGAGATCCCGGTGGACGACCGGGAACTGGCGATGACCTTCCACGCCCGTACGTCCGACTTCCAGGACGTGGCGGTGCAGGCGACGGTGACGTACCGGGTGAGCGACCCGGCGATCGCCGCCGCCCGGCTCGACTTCTCCATCGACCCCGACACGGGGGTCTGGCGCGGCGCTCCGCTGGAGCAGCTGTCGACCCTGCTGACGGAGACGGCCCAGCAGCACGCGCTGGACGTCCTGGCCCGTACGACGCTGGCGTCCGCCCTGGTCGACGGGGTCGCGGCGGTCCGGGAACGGGTGGCGAGCGGGCTGGCGGCCGAGCCACGGCTGCCGGCCACCGGGATCGAGATCGTGGCCGTCCGCGTGGTGGCGCTGCGGCCCGAGCCCGAGGTGGAACGGGCGCTGCGCACACCGGCGCGGGAGCAGATCCAGCAGGAGGCCGACCGGGCGACGTACGAGCGCCGGGCCGTGGCCGTCGAGCGGGAGCGGGCCATCGCCGAGAACGAGCTGGCCAGCCAGATCGAACTCGCCCGGCGCGAGGAGCAGTTGGTCGAGCAGCGGGGCACCAACGCGCGGCGCGAGGCGGAGGAGAGGGCCGCCGCCGACGCGGTGAAGGCGGGCGCGGAGGCGGCCCGGACGGTACGGCTGACCGAGGCGGAGGCCGAACGCACCGTGAAGCTCGCCGAGGCCGAGGCCACGCGGAGTGTGAAGCTGGCGCAGGCGGAGGCGGCACGGCAGGTCAAGCTCGCCGAGGCCGAGGCGCGGGCCGCGCGGGAGGTGGGCGCGGCGCGGGCCGAGGCACAGGCGGCGTGGCTGCGGGTGCATGCCGAGGTGGACGCGGCGACGCTGCACGCGCTGACCGGGACGCGGCTCGCGGAGAACCTGCCGCGGATCGAGAGTGTGACGGTGTCGCCCGATGTGCTGACCGGGCTGCTGTCCAGGCTCGGCGGCGGGTCGGGCGGCGGGGACCGGGCGTGAGTCTGGCGCCGCGTGTGGTGCTGGTCCATCGCACCACCGAGTACGAGGAGTTGGTGGCCCGGCACGGCACGCACGGGCAGGCCGCCTTCTTCCTGCGGTCCCGGGGGCGGGACATCGAGGACGTGGCCGAGCGGCACCGGCGGGAACGCGCGGCGCTCGCCGAGGTCGCCTCCTCGGTGCCGCTGACATGGCGTCAGTCTCGGGTCGAGCGGGGCGATCTGGACCGCTTTCTGTTCGCCCCCGAGGACGTGGTGGTCGTGGTCGGGCAGGACGGGCTGGTCGCCAACGCGGCGAAGTACCTCGCGGGGCAGCCGGTGGTGGGGATCAACCCCGATCCCCGGCGCAATCCGGGGGTGCTGGTGCGGCATCGGCCGGAGCAGGCCGCAAAGTTGCTGACCGCTTCGGTCCAACACACCAGTCAAGTCGACGAGTTGACGATGGTCGAGGCCGTCGCGGACGACACGCAGCGGCTGGTGGCGCTCAACGAGATCTACCTCGGCGCGGCGGGGCACCAGACCGCCCGGTACCGCCTGGGGCTCGACGGCGACAGGGGTGCCGTCGAGCCCCAGGCCTCGTCCGGGGTGCTGGTCGGGACGGGGACCGGGGCGAGCGGGTGGATCCGGTCCGTCTGGCAGGAACGGGCCAGTGCGCTGGCCCTTCCGGGGCGCGACGAGGCCCGTCTGCTGTGGTTCGTGCGTGAGGCGTGGCCGTCTCCGGCGACCGGGACGTCCCTGGTGGCGGGGGAGTTGGCGGCGGCGGCGCGGCTGCGGCTGACGGTGGAGTCGGATCGGTTGATCGTGTTCGGGGACGGGATGGAGGGGGATGCGCTGGAGCTGACGTGGGGGCAGACGGTACGGGTGGGGGTGGCGGGGGTTCGGTTGCGGTTGGTGGGCTGACGCGGGGGCGCCGCCGGTTCGGTGCGTTCTCGGGTGCGGGCCGGTGGGGCTTCTCGCGCAGTTCCCCGCGCCCCTGAAAAGCAGGGGCTGCGCCCCGTGCTTTTCACCCCCGCAGCCCCGCCGCTCTTCAGGCCCGCAGGGCCTGGTCTTTCAGGGGCGCGGGGAACTGCGCGACCAGCCCCCACTCACCCGCACCCGGCCACGAACCCGCAGCCCCGAGACCGTGACCGGCAGTTACTCGGCCCCGTCGGCGGACGCCGCCCCCTTGCGGCGCTTGCGGTGGGTGTAGGCCACTACCGCCTCCCACAGATCGCGGCGGTCCACCTCGGGCCAGGGCTGGTCCGTGAAGTGGAGCTCCGCGTAGTGCGCGTGCCAGGGGAGGAAGTTGGACGTGCGGATCTCACCGCTGGTGCGCCACAGGAGGTCCACGTCGGGCATGGCGTGATGAGGCAGGTGCGCGGCGAAGAGCTGTTCCGAGACCCGGGACGGATCGACCTCGCCCGCGAGCGCGGCACGCGCCAACGCCGCGCCCGCCTGGGCGAGTTCGGCCCGGCCGCCGTAGTTGACGCAGACGTTGAGCGTGAGGCCGGTGCGGTTGCGGGTGGCGTGCTCCTGGGCGCGGAGGACCTCCACCACGTCCTCCGGGAGGCCGTCGGGAGAGCCGACCCAGCGCAGTCGTACGTCGTGGTCGAGCAGTTCACCGTCGAGCAGCTCGGCGCGCATGATCGCGAAGAGTTTGGAGACCTCGTCGGGCGACCGCTTCCAGTTCTCGGTGGAGAAGGCGTAGACCGTCAGATGGGCGAGGCCGATCTCCAGCGCGCCCTGGACGACGTCGCGCAGGGCGACCGCTCCGGCCCGGTGGCCCTCGTCGCGGGGCAGCCCGAGCCCGGTGGCCCAGCGTCCGTTGCCGTCCATGACGATCGCCACGTGCTGGGGCAGGTGCGCCTCGGCTATGGCAGGTGGGCGGGCGCCGTCGTGGTGCGGGCGCGGGGGCAGCGGCGGTTCGGCGATCCGCGTGACGAGCCGTTCGGGGCCGGTGAGGGGGCCCGGAGCCGAGTCGTCCCCGGTGCCGCCGCCGGACGACGCGCCCCCGGCCGCCCTAGCCGGGGCGTCGTCCCTGCCCGGCGGCAGCGTCAGCCGCCACACCACGGCGGCTCGGGCGCGGGCCGGGCCCACGATCCGCCACTCGGTGTGCCGGGGCACGCGTACCGGGCGGTGCAGGACGGCCGAGCCGGAGCGTTCGATCGCGTCCAGCTCCGCGCCGAAGAGTTCGACCGCGGTGTCGAGCACGATGGCGGGGCCCAGCGGCAGCGTGTTCCGCAGCGCCCGGCGGGAACTCTCCAGCCACTGCCGGGCCTGGTCGACGAGGTGCGCGACCAGCCGCCGGACGGCCGGGGTCCACGCGCGGGAGATCAGCTCGTCCCGGGTCACGCCGTGGCGGTCGAGGACCTCGGCGGGGAACCACACCTGCCCGGCGTCGAGGTCCTCGGGGAGGTCGCGGAGCATGTCGGCGAGGAACAGACCGTCCACGAACCGGGTGAAGCCCGGGAGGTCGCGCAGCCGCACGGGGACGGGCAGTCCGGAGCGGACCAGCATGCGCATCAGCTGTTCGGGCCAGCTGACGTTCTGGGCGTGGGCTCGCTCCCGCCACTCCTGCCAGGTCGCGACACCCTCGCGGGCCTCGTCCCCCTGGACGGCGTCCAGGGCGCCCAGCAGATCCGCGGGGTCGAGCCCCCAGTACCAGACCGCGTCGGTCAGCGCGAGCCGTACCGGGTCGTCACTGGTGCCGTTCGCCAGGTCGGCCTCCAGCGCGGTCCGCCACTCCTGGAGCCGCCTGCTCCGCTCCTGCGGGGTGCCCTCGGTGGAGTCGAGCAGGTCGTCGGCGGAGGCGAGTGCGGCGTACAGGGCCCAGCACGCGGGGCGGACCGTCGGCGGCATCAGCTGCATGAGCGCGTACTCGGTGGGCCGGGTCGTGCGGACCAGGCGGCGGCACTCGTCGTACGCGGCGTCGAGGGCCGACCGCTCTCGACCCGACCGCCCGGCGGATCCGGCTGCGGCCCGCGTTCCGGACCGCGTGGTGGTGCGACGCATGGGAAACCCCACATACCTTCGACTGGGACCGATGGGACCGACTCGGGTGACAGCGGTCGCCTGCGATCGGCTTCGATCGCTGTCTCCCCGAGCACCGCCGGAACCTCTCGAACGCGGAACACGGCCACGCCTGCTCGCGACATTATCAGCCGCAATGTCATGTCACGGGCGCGGGTCCGCCCGCCACGGACGAGGGTCGTCCGTGGCGGGCGTCGGTCTCACAGCCGGGGGTCGACGGGCTCCGACTCCAGGGCCAGTACCCCGAACACCGCCTCGTGCACCCGCCACAGCGGCTCTCCTTCGGCGAGCCGGTCCAGGGCCTCCAGACCCAGGGCGTACTCGCGCAGGGCGAGGGACCGCTTGTGGTTGAGGAACCGGCCGCGCAGCCGGGCGAGGTTCTCCGGACGGGTGTACTCCGGGCCGTAGATGATCCGCAGGTACTCCCGGCCCCTGCACTTGATGCCCGGCTGGACCAGCCGCCCCTGGCCGCTGCGCACCACCGCGCCGACCGGCTTGACGACCATGCCCTCGCCGCCGCGGCCGGTCATCTCCAGCCACCAGTCGATGCCCGCGCGCACCGAGGCCTCGTCCCCGGTGTCGACGAAGAGGCGCCGGGTGGTCTGCAACAGACCGCTGACGTCGTACTCGACGAGCCGGTCGAGGAGCGCGAGCTGTTCGTCGTGCGGGAGCGCGGCGAGGCTGCGGCCCTGGACCGCGAGGATCTGGAAGGGGGCGAGCCGGACGCCGTCCAGGCCCTCGGTGGGCCAGCAGTAGCGCCGGTACGCCTCCGTGAACGCGGCGGCGTCGGCGGCCCGCTCGCGCTGCTTGCCCAGCAGCTCGCCCACGTCGACACCGCGTGCCGCCGCGCCCTCCAGGGCGGCCAGCGCACCCGGGAACACCGCGCCGGAGGCGGCGCCGACGGCCGCGTACTGGGTGCGCAGCAGCCCGGACGCCTTCAGGGACCAGGGCATCAACTCGGCGTCCAGCAGCAGCCAGTCGGTGTCGAGTTCGTCCCAGAGCCCGGCCGCCGTGACGGCCTCGCGGATCCGGGCGAGGACCAGCTCGGTGCGCGCCTCGTCGTCGAAGAACGGGCGGCCGGTACGGGTGTAGAGGGACCCGGTGGGCCCGTTCACGCCGAAGCGGTCGCGGGCGGCGTCCGCGTCGCGGCAGACCAGGACGACCGCCCGGGAACCCATGTGCTTCTCCTCGCACACGACCCGCGCGACACCGTCCTCCTTGTACTGCGCGAACGCCTCAGCCGGGTGCTCCAGGTAGCCCTCGACATGCGAGGTCGCGGTCGGCGCCATGGTCGGCGGCAGGTACGGCAGCAGCCGCGGGTCGACCGCGAAACGGCTCATGACCTCCAGGGCCGCGGCCGCGTTCTCCTCGCGGACCGACACCCGGCCGGCGTGCCGGGTCTCGACGACCCGACGGCCGTGCACGTCCGCCAGGTCCAGCGGCCTGCCCTCGTGGCCGCCGGGTGCCTCGGTGGCCAGCGGCCTGGCCGGCTCGTACCAGACCTTCTCGGCCGGTACGTCGACGAGTTCGCGCTCCGGCCAGCGCAGCGCGGTGAGCCTGCCGCCGAAGACGGCACCCGTGTCGAGGCAGATGGTGTTGTTCAGCCAGGTGGCGGTGGGCACCGGGGTGTGGCCGTAGACCACGGCGGCGCGGCCCCTGTAGTCCTCCGCCCACGGGTAGCGCACCGGCAGCCCGAACTCGTCGGTCTCGCCCGTGGTGTCGCCGTACAGGGCGTGGCTGCGGACCCGGCCGGAGGTGCGGCCGTGGTACTTCTCCGGCAGACCGGCGTGACAGACGACCAGCTTTCCGCCGTCGAGGACGTAGTGGCTGACGAGGCCGTCGATGAACCGTCGCACCTCCTGCTTGAACTCCTCGCTCTCGTCCTCCATCTGCGCGATGGTCTCGGCGAGCCCGTGGGTGTGCTGGACGTTGCGGCCCTTCAGGTAACGGCCGTACTTGTTCTCGTGGTTGCCGGGCACGCAGAGCGCGTTGCCGGAGCCGACCATCGACATCACGCGGCGCAGCACGGCCGGGCTGTCCGGCCCCCGGTCGACCAGGTCGCCGACGAAGACGGCCGTACGGCCTTCCGGGTGGACGCCGTCCACGTAGCCCAGCTTGCCGAGCAGCGACTCCAGTTCGCTCGCGCAGCCGTGGATGTCGCCGACGATGTCGAACGGGCCGGTGAGGTGGGTGAGGTCGTTGAAGCGCTTCTCGGTGACGATCGTGGCGTGGTCGATCTCCTCGACGCCGCGCAGGACGTGCACCTTGCGGAAGCCCTCGCGCTCCAGGTGCCTGAGGGAGCGGCGCAGTTCGCGGGTGTGGCGCTGGATGACGCGGCGCGGCATGTCGGCGCGGTCGGTGCGGGCCGCGTTGCGCGCGGCGCACACCTCCTCCGGTACGTCGAGCACGACGGCGATCGGCAGCACGTCGTGCTTGCGGGCCAGTTCGATCAGCTGCCTGCGGGAGTCCTGCTGCACGCTGGTCGCGTCGACGACGGTACGGCGGCCGGCCGCGAGGCGCTTGCCCGCGATGTAGTGGAGCACGTCGAAGGCGTCCTTCGTCGCGCTCTGGTCGTTCTCGTCGTCCGCGACGAGTCCCCGGCAGAAGTCGGAGGAGATGATCTCGGTGGGCTTGAAGTGGCGTCGGGCGAACGTGGACTTGCCCGAGCCGGAGGCGCCGATCAGCACCACGAGGGAGAGGTCGGTGACGGGCAGGATGCGCCCCTCGGGGGTCTCCCCGGTCGTGTTGCCGGTGGTGGTTCCGGTGGTCTCGCTCATGCCGCGTTCGCCTCCTTCTTGTTCGTGGTGTCGGTCTTGTTCGTGGTGCCGGTCGTGGCCGTGGTCATGTCGAACACGGCCATCTGGGTGGGCGGCCCCACCTCAGGGTCGTCGGGCCCGACGGGCACGAACCGGACCTGGTAGCCATGCCGTTCGGCCACGGTCGTCGCCCAGGCGCGGAACTCCTCCCGGGTCCACTCGAAGCGGTGGTCGCTGTGCCGGGCGTGCCCGGCGGGAAGGGATTCCCAGCGGACGTTGTACTCGACGTTCGGGGTCGTCACGAGGACGGTGCGGGGGCGGGCCGAGCCGAACACGGCGTACTCCAGGGCCGGCAGCCGGGCCGGGTCGATGTGCTCGACGACCTCGCAGAGCACGGCGGCGTCGTAGCCCTTGAGCCGCTTGTCGGTGTAGGCGAGGGAGCTCTGGAAAAGCTGGACGCGGGCGGCCTGGCGCTCGCCCATGCGGTCGAGCTTGAGGCGGCGGGAGGCGATGGTGAGCGCGCGCATCGAGACGTCCGTACCGACGATCTCGGTGAAGCGGACGTCCTTGAGCAGCGCCTGCACCAACTGGCCCTGACCGCAGCCCAGGTCGAGGACGCGGGCGGCCCCGGAGTCCTTGAGGGCGGCGATGATCGCGTCACGCCGCTGCACGGCCAGCGGAGTCGACTTCTCGACGGACTCGGCCCCGGTCTCGGCCCCGGCCCCGGTCTCGGTCTCGGGCCCGGTCTCGGCGACGGCCCGCGGCTCGACGACGGCCCCCGGCTCGGCCTCGGTCTCGGCCGCGATCTCGCCGTCGGCCTCCGGGTCCACGGATTCCTCGACCGCGTTGTCGATCTCCTCGATCTCGCTGTCGTCGGCCTCGGCCAGCCGGACGAGTTCCATGCGCTCCATGGCCTGCCGGGTCAGCGACCAGCGGCGGGACAGGTACCGGCTGGTGATCAGCTTGTGCTCGGGGTGGTCCGGGAGCCAGCCCTCGCCGACGCGCAGCAGCTTGTCCACCTCGTCGGACGACACCCAGTAGTGCTTGGCGTCGTCGAGCACCGGCAGCAGCACGTACAGGTGGCGCAGCGCCTCGGCGAGGGTCAGCGACTCCGACTCCAGGACGAGCCGTACGTAGCGGGAGACGCCCCATTCGGGGAACTGGGTGTCCAGCGGCACCGCCTCGGCGGTGACGGTCCAGCCGAGTGGCACGAACAGCTTGACGACGAGGTCCGGGCCACCGCGGGCGGGCAGCGCCGGTATCTCGACGCGCAGCGGGCGGACCTGCTCCGGGAGTTCGGGGCGGGCCTTGCACTGGCCGCGCACAGCGCTGGAGAAGACGTCGTTCAGCGCGACGGCGAGCAGGGAGGAGGCCGCGTACGGGCGGTCGTTGACGTACTGGGCGAGCGCCGCGTCGGGGGCGCCGCCGCGGCCCTTGCCCTTGCCCCTTCTGACCAGTGCCACCGCGTCCACCTCCAGCAGCAGCGCGGCCGTGCACCGCTCGACGTCCGCCTCGGGGTAGAGGACGTGCGCCGTGCCGTAGGAGGTGGAGAACGCCTGCGCGTTGTCGGGATGCTTGTGCAGCAGGAAACCGAGATCGGTCGCGGGGCGCTCTGGGGTGCCGGTGGTACTGATCGTCAGGAACACGGTGAGGTTGCCTCATGGTGGGTGTCTGTGATGGACGCCCAACGTACAGCGAAGGATCAGTGCGCACTCAGGCATTTTCGCCGGAGGACCGCCCCCGCGTCGTGGCCGCGGCCGACCCCGCGGCCACGACGGGGGCCCGGCATCAGGGCAGTTCGGTGACCCGGTCGGTGCCCGGTGGGGCGACGGGGCTCCGGGCGGTGAGGTAGTCGGTGAGGGCGGTGATGTCGTCTCCGCCGCCGACGCTGTTCCCGCCCTCGGCGAAGGTGGTGAAGCCGTCGCCGCCGGCCGCGAGGAAGGTGTTGGCGGTCACCCGGTAGGTGGCGTCCGGGTCCAGGGTCTCGCCGTCGAGCTTGATCGAGGACGGGTCGATGCGGTCACCGACGGGGGCGCTGCGGGAGAAGGAGTAGGTCAGACCCTTGGAGATGCCCAGCATCAGGGTGGGCGCACGGGTCCCGGAGTCGTTGAACTGCTCCTCCAGGATCTTCTCGATCTGTGCTCCGGTGAGGTCCACCGACACCAGGGAGCCGGCGAAGGGCTGTACGGCGAAGGCCTCGGCATAGGTGATCTCGCCGGGTGCCTCGCCGCCCGTGGAGGAGGCGTGCACCAGGTCGGCCCGGACGCCGCCGGGGTTCATCAACGCGATCCGCGCGCCGCCCCGTTCGGGTGCCGAGGTCGCCGCGAGCTGCGCGTCGGCGACCAGGTTCGCGAGGTCCGACTCGGCGTCGCGGGTCTCGGAGCGGGTGATGTCGGCGGTGACACTGCCGACGACCTTGTTGGCCAGGGGCGCCGAGAGGGCCTTCCACTTGTCGATGACGGCGGTCTGGTCGGCGTCCTTGGCGCCGGTGCGGGTGACGAGGTGGTTCATGGCGGCCACCCGGTCCCGTACGACGTCGCCGGTGCGGCGGTCCACGGGCAGGCGGGTCTCGGTGACGACCCGGCCGAAGGAGGAGGCCGAAGTGACCGTGCGGGGGTGGCCTGCGGGGTCGGGCAGGGTGCAGACGTACGGCTGGTGGGTGTGGCCGGTGACGACGGCGTCGACGGCCGGGTCGAGGTGCTTCGCGATGTCGACGACGGGGCCGGAGATGCCGTCGCACTGCCCGTACGAACCGGCCTGGACGCCGCCCTCGTGGAGCAGGACCACGATCGCCTCGACGCCCTGGCGGCGCAGTGCGCGGGCGGCGGCGTCGGCGGTCTCGACCTCGTCGGCGAAGCGTACGGACGTGATGCCGGACTGGCCGGTGACCGCGGGGGTGCCCTCCAGGGTCATGCCGATGAAGCCGACCTTGACGCCGTCCACCTTCTTGACCCAGGTGGGCGCGAGGAGCGGCTTTCCGGTGGTGCGGTCGAGGACGTTGGCGGCGAGCCACGGGAAGGCGGAGCCGTCGTACGGCTCGCCCTCGATGTAGCAGCCGTCCTCGGGGTGGCAGCCGCCGTGCTGGATGCGCAGCAGTTCCTCGGTGCCCTCGTCGAACTCGTGGTTGCCGACGCTCGTGACGTCCAGGCGCAGCTTCTCCATGGATTCGACGGTCGGTTCGTCGTGGAAGAGGCCGGAGAGGAAGGGGCTGGCGCCGATGACGTCGCCGGCGGCGACGGTCAGGGAGGCGTCGGTGCCCTGGCGGAGCTGCCCGAGCCGGGTCGCCAGGTACTCGGCGCCGCCGACCGGGGTGGACTTCGGGTCCAGCTTGGAGCCGAGGGTGGCGTCACGGCCCGTGGGCGGCTCCAGGTTGCCGTGGAAGTCGTTGAAGGAGAGGAGCTGGACGTCGACGGTGTCCGGCTGCTTCGGGACGGCAGGGACGCCGCCGGTCAGGACGCCGGGGCGGACGGACAGCAGATGGAACTTGGTGACGCTGCCGTTGAAGCCGAAGTTGTCGTCGGCGACGAGGACGAGGGTGCGGGAGCCGTCGGGGAGAGTGGGGCCCCAGGTGATGCCCTCGACGTTGTCGGCGTCCGTGCCGGAGAGGGTGAAGTCGTACAGCAGCTTCTTCGGCATGGGCCGCTCCGCGCCGGACAGTTTCTCCTCGCCGCGTACGTCCGTGGCGCCGCGGGTGGTCGTCCAGTACAGGCGGATCGCGAAGCCCACGCCGGAGGCGAAGGAGCGTTCGACGGTGAGGTAGTCGGTCTTGTTGATCGCGAGGATCTCGGAGACGCCCCGGTCGGCCGCGTAGGTGCCGACGGGGGCGGGCAGCGGGGCGGTGGGCGCGGCGGAGATCGGGTCGACCTCGTAGACGTGTTCAGCCTCGGGCTTGCCGGTGCGGCGGTCCATGACCAGCAGCCGCGAGGGGCTCTTCGCGGTCAGCCCGGCCGCCGGGCCGTCCTGGACGAGCGCGTTCTCGGTGATCGTGACGGCCTCGCGGCCGTCCGGGGAGAGGGTCAGCCCTTCCAGGGCCTGGTTGTTGCGGACACCGGCGACGAGGGTGCCCGCCTCCGAGCGGACCGGGGCGTACGCCTTCGGCAGGGGCAGTTCGCGCAGGTACGCGCCGGACGGGGAGGTCTCGCGGACGAAGGCCGGCTGTCCGGAGGCGGAGGCGCCCTCGCTGGTCCACAGCAGGCCCTTGCCGCCGGGGTTCCAGCGGATCGCCTCCGGGTCGACGGCCTTGGCGGCGAAGGGTGCGCCGGTGGTGTCGTCGAGGACGGTCAGCGCGTCGAGGGTGGGCCTGTCCTCGGCGAACTTCTCTCCGTCGAGGGGGAGTCGGAGGGTGTAGAAGCGGGCCTTGCCGTTCTCGGAGCGGTCGTCGCTGAGGGTGGCGTACGTGTGGGTTCTCGGGTCGTAGTCGATGCCGGAGAGTCCGCCGAAGGGCATGCCGAACTCGGTGGTGCCGGCGGGGACGGTGAGGGTGTCGAGGAGGGTGATGCCGTTCTGGGTCTTCCTGGGGGTGCCGTCCGCCTCGGGGGCGGCGTCGGCGGCGAGGTTGTTGGTGAGGGTCAGGCCGCCGAGAAGGGCGGAGGCGGTGAGGGCGGCGAGGCCGACGCGTCTGCGTCTGTGCCTGCCGGTGAGCCGTCTGGGTCCGGGCATGGGTGTTCCTTCCGGGGAGGGGAGGGGAGGGGTGCGGACGGTGAGGGGTGGTGCTGGTGCGTCGCGGGGTGCGGGTGGGTGGGGGCTGGTCGCGCAGTTCCCCACGCCCCTTGAAAGACCGGCCCTGCGGGCCGAAAAGCACGGGGCGGCAGCCGGAATCAGAGGGACGCCGGGGCGACTTCCCCCGCGCCCCTCCGCTTCCTCCGCCACGCGTACGCCGCCAGGGCGACCAGGGTCATCGCGTACGGGATGGTCGACACCAGTTGCGGTGGGACGTCGAGGGTGCCGAGCTGGACCGCCAGGGCCTCGGCCGCGCCGAAGCCGAGGGCGGCGAGGAAGACGCCCCAGGGGCGCAGGCCGCCGAGGAAGACCGCGGCGAGGGCGATGAAGCCGCGGCCGGCGGTCATGTCCCGGACGAAGAAGGACACGTACCCCATGCTGAGGAAGACCCCCGCGAGACCGGCGAGCGCGCCGCTGAGCGCGAGGCCCGCGTACTGGACGCGCCGTACCGCGATGCCCACCGAGGCGGCGGCGTCCGGCATCTCGCCGACCGCGCGGAGGTGGAAGCCGAAGCGGGTGCGGTAGAAGAGCCACGCGACGAAGGGAGCCGCGAGGAAGGCCAGCCAGGTCAGCGTGTTCTGGCCGCTGAGCACGTCCCCCAGCACGGGGATGTCCTCGATGCCGGGCAGGGTGACCGTGGGCAGGGTTCCGCTCTTCAGGCCGGACGTGCCGCCCTTGTCGCCGAGGAGGGTGAAGACGGCGTAGGCGGTGCCGCCGGACGCGAGCAGGTTGAGGCCGATGCCCGCGATGATCGCGTCGGCGCCCAGTTCGAGGCGGAGCGCGGCGAGGAGGACGCCGAGCAGAACGGCCACCGTCACGCCGGCGAGCGCGCCGGCCGCGACCGATCCGCTGTAGCCGGCGACCAGCGCGCCCGTGCAGGCGGCGCTCAGCATCTGGCCCTCCAGGGCGATGTTGCTGATGCCGGCGCGTTCGGCGACGAGTCCGCCCATGGCGGCGAGCAGGTAGGGGGTGGCCACGCGCAGCACGGCCGCGAGGAAGGCGCTGCTGAGGACGACATCGAGAACGGAACTCATCGGGCCTCCCCCTCACCGCGCGCGCCGCCGGGGTGTCCGTCGCCGTCCGCGTCGTGGGCGGCGCCCGGTCGGCCCTGCGGGTCCGCGCCGCCACGGCGTCGGTCGTCGACGCGTCCGCCGGTGGCGGGAAGGCCGTGTGAGTCTCCGCCGACACCCGACCGGCCGTCGGTGTGCCCGTCGGCAATCGTCCCGCCGTTCGAGGCCGCGCCGGCGCCCGGTCCGCCGTGCGCGGCGGTGGCCGGGCCGCGGGCGAGGCGGCGTTTGAGGAGGTCCGGGAGGGCCTGGGCGGTGACCAGGAGGACGATGACCGCCTGGATCACGACCACGATCTCCGTGCCCACGTCCGTCTGCTGTTCCATGATGTCTCCCCCGGCGCGCAGGTAGGAGTAGAAGAGGCCGGCGACCACGACGACCAGCGGGTTGTTCCGGGCGAGCAGCGCCACCACGATCCCCTCGAAGGCGAGGCTCCCGGCGAGCCCGGGTTCGAGGCGCCCGTACACGCCCTGCACGAGATGCGCTCCGGCCAGGCCCGCGACGGCCCCGCCGATCACGAAGCTCCACTCGATCGCGCGGGGCACCCGGATGCCGCCGTACTCGGCGAAGTGCGGATTGGACCCGGTCATCCGGATGCGATAGCCGAGCGGGGTACGGGTGACGAGCAGCCACAGGGCGACGGCGGTGAGCAGCATCAGCAGGAAGCCGACGTTGGCGCGGCCGAAGGGGATGCCGAGCCACTCGGTGAGCGGGGTCAGCGCCGAGTCCGGCTGGATGCGCTCCGAGTGGACCGCGCTGCTGCCGGGCTCCTTCAACGGGCCGTTCACGAGGTAGTCGTAGACGCGCACGACGATGGCGTTGAGCATCAGCGTCGCCACGATCTCGTTGGCGCCGAGCCGTGCCTTCATCGAGCCGGGCACGAAGCCCATGCCGGCCCCGGCGGCCGCCGCGGCGACCAGTGGGACGATCACGGCGGCGACGGGCGGCAGCGGCAGGAAGACCGCGACGGTGGCCGCCGCGAGCGCGCCCGCGTACAGCTGGCTCTCGGCGCCCAGGCTGATCTGCCGGGCCCGGAAGGGAATGGCCACCGACAGGCCGAGCAGGGTGAGCGTGGTGGCGTCCTCCAGCCAGCGGCCGACGCGGAAGGAGCGCTCCAACGGGCCGGTGAGCAGGGCCTCGTAGGCGGCGACCGGGTCCTTGCCGGTGGCGAGGATCACGAGGAAGCCGATGACGAGGGCCACCAGGACGGTCGCCAGGGTCATGCTGAGGTCGACGGCGAGGCCCCGGCGCCGGGTGGCCCGGTACTCCCGGCGGTCCTCGCTCTCGATGAGGGTGCTGGGCATCAGGCGGTCGCCTTCCCGGAGTCGCCGGAACCGTGGTCGCCGGAACCGTGGTCGTCCAGCCCGGCTCTCAGTCGCTGCGGTGCGTGGTGTTCGACGCCGAGCATGTACAGACCGACCCGCTTCTCGGTGAGGTCCGTCGTGTCGTCGAAGCGGCCGACGAGCCGGCCGTCCTTGAGGACGAGCAACCGGTCGGAGAGGGCGAGGAGTTCGGTGAGGTCGGCGGAGATGAGGAGGACCGCCGCCCCCGCGTCGCGGGCGGCGACGAGACGCTCGTACATGAAGCGCATGGCGCCGATGTCCACGCCCCGGGTGATCTGGGAGGCGATCAACAGCCGTGGTCCAGCGGAGAGTTCGCGGGCGACGACGACCTTCTGGAGGTTGCCCCCGGACAGCGCGCGCACCGGCACCGACGGGTCGGGTGTGCGGATGGCGTAGTCCGCGACGAGCCGTTCGGCGTGGGCGCGTACGGCGGCGGGGCGCAGGACGCCCCGGCGGGCGAGGGGCGGGCGGTCGTGCCGGTCGACGACGAGGTTGTCGGCGATGGACTCGTCCAGCGCGGCCCCGTCGTGGAGGCGGTCCTCGGGGACGTATCCGATGCCGACCCGGCGGTGTCCGGCGACGTCGAGCCCGGCGGTGTCGGTGTCACCGACCCGGACCGTGCCCGAGCCCGGTCGCCGCAACCCGGCGAGGATCTCGGCGAGTTCCGTCTGCCCGTTGCCCTCGACACCGGCCACGCCGACGATCTCGCCGGCGGCGACGTCGAAGTCGATGCCGTGCAGGGACTGCCCGGTCGGGGCGGCGTAGCCCAGGTCCCGCACCCGCAGCGTGGTGGCGGCGCGCCGGGCCGGGGCGCGGTCGACGTCGAGGGTCATCTCGCGGCCGACCATCATCGCGGCGAGTTCGCGCTCGGAGGTGTCGGCGGTGGCGACGGTTCCGACGAGGGCGCCGGCCCGCATCACGCTCACCCGGTCGCTGATCTCCCGCACCTCGCGCAGCTTGTGGGAGATGAACAGCACCGTCATCCCGCCGTCGCGCAGACGTCGTACGGCAGCGAAGAGGTCCTCCGTCTCCTGCGGGGTGAGGACGGCGGTCGGCTCGTCCAGGATCAGTGTCCGGGCCCGGCGGTGGAGGGCCTTGAGGATCTCGGCGCGCTGGCGCATGCCGACCGACACCTCGTCGATACGGGCCAGCGGGTCGACAGCGAGTCCGGCCTCCTCGGCGAGCCGGGCGGTGGCCTCGACGGCCGCCCGGGCGTCGACCAGACCCCGTCGGCCGGGCTCGACGCCGAGGACGACGTTCTGGGCCACGGTGAAGGACGGCACCAGCATCAGGTTCTGGTGGACCATGCCGACACCGAGCGCGATCGCGGCCGCCGGGCCGCGCAGTACGCGGGGCCGGCCGCCGATCAGGATCTCGCCGGAGGTGGGCTGCTCCAGGCCGTAGAGCAGCTTCATCAGCGTGGACTTGCCCGCGCCGTTCTCGCCGACGACCGCGCGGATCTCACCGACCGGTACGTCGAGGTCGACGCCCCGGACCGCGCGGACGCCGTTCGCGTACGTCTTGGTGACCGCGCGGGTGGCGACGGCGGGCCCGGCCGGGTCCCATGACTCGTTCATCTCAAGGCCGTTCGGGGTGGGTGCGGGGGTCAGAAGGCGCTGGGGACCGTGAGGGAACCGGACTTCACGCGGTCGGCAGCCTCCTGGAGCTCGGTACGGATCTTCTCCGGCACGATCTCCTGGAAGTGGGCGTCGTCGACGTAACCGACCGCGTCCTCGGCGAGACCGACGCTCTGCACGGCGCCGTACTTCACGGCGTCCTTCTTGTCGTCCTCGGCGGCCTGGTAGAGGGCGTTGCCGACGTTCTTGAGGATCGAGGTGACGACGGTGTTCTTCTGCGCGTTGTCGGTGAGGGTCTGGTACTGGTCGGAGTCGACGCCGAAGGTGTAGCGGCCGGCGCTGGCGGCCGACTCGAAGGTGCCGAGCCCGGAGAGCCCCGCGACCGGCCAGACGAGGGCGGCGCCCTGCCCGTACATCGCGGTGGAGATCTCCTTGCCCTTGGCGGGGTCGCCGAAGGGCTTGTCGCCGCCGACGTACTGGGTGAGGACGTCGGAGTTCTTGCCGCCGGCCGCCTTGAACCCGGCCTTGAATCCGACGATGAAGTCCTCGATGACGGGGATCTTCACGCCTCCCACGACGCCGACCTTGTTCAGGGATTCGGCTCCCTTGAGGGCTTTCTCGGCGACCAGCTTCTCGGCGAGGAATCCGGCCAGATAACCGCCCTCGTTCTGCTTGAAGGTCACCGAGTAGACGTTCTCGCACTTGTTGGAACAGCCGTTCTTGCCGGAGTAGTCGACGGCCGAGTCGAACACCCAGAACTTCTTGTCCGGGTACTGCGGGGCGAGTTCACCGATGTAGTCGGTGACGTCGAAGGTGCCGGCCGCGAGGATGTCGTAGTCGTCGGCCGCCGCCGCGTCCTCGAATCCCGGCTCCCACTTGGTGCGGTCCGAGCCCAGCTCCACCACCTTCAATTCGTACCCCAGCTCGCTCTCGGCCCGCTTCAGCCCCTCGTACGCGGAGTCGAAGAACGACTTGTCGCCGAGCCCGCCATTGACCACCAATTTGATCCGGGGCTTTCCGGAGGAGGCCGCCCCGGAATCGTCGGACCCCGATCCCCCGCACGCGCTCAGCACCAGCATTCCCGCCACCGCTGCGGCGGCGCCCGGTCCGTAACCACGGCGAATTCTCATCACTGCCGACCTCCTGATCATTTTTCCTGCTTTCTCTGTCCGCTGTCTTCTGTTCGCTGTTCTCGCTGACAGCGACAGTAGGAAGTGCAAAACGTTTTGGCTACGCCGAACGGTTTCTGTTTGATTTCTTCCCGGGGAATTTCAGCCGTCGGCCCGCAGCGCGGCAGCGGCGATGTGGACGGCACGGTCGAACCCGGTCTCCCGGTCCGCGGCGGACAGGGCCGCGCCGGTGCGCACGTGGTCCGACACGGTCAGGACGGCGAGCGCCTCGCCGCCCTCCACCGCGGCCACGGCGTACAGCCCGGCCGCCTCCATCTCGACGGCGAGGGTGCCCCGGCGTTCGAGGGCGTCGAGAACCGCGGGCCGGTCGAGGTAGAAGTGGTCGCTGGAGAACACGGGGCCGACGTGCACGGCTGCGCGGTCCGAGCGGCCCGGTCCGCCCGGTTCCTCCGCCTCGACGGCGTTCGCCGCGTCGACGGCCGCGCGCAGCGGCCGGTAGGAGGCGGCCAGGGAGAGGGTCACACCGTCCACCAGGAGGCGGCTGACGCTGGAGTCGGTGTGCGCGGCGGAGGCGATGACGACGTCCCGGAGGGCGACCGAGGTGGTCAGCGCGCCCGCGGTGCCGACCCGGACGATCCGGCGGACCCCGTAGTGCCGGAACAGCTCCGTCGCGTAGATCGACATCGACGGGATGCCCATGCCGGAGGCGAGCACCGACATCGGTACGCCGCCGTACGTGCCGGTGTACCCGAGGATGCCGCGCACCTCGGTCACGAGCCGCGCGCCGTCGAGCACCGTCTCGGCGATCCGCCGGGCCCGCCGGGGGTCGCCGGGCATCAGCACGAGGGGGGCGAAGTCGCCGGGGACGGCAGAGATGTGGGGGGTGCCGACGGACACGGGAGTGCCGACAGGCTCGGACACGGACACGGACACGGGCACGGGCTCGGACACGGCCTCGGCCGGCGTCACAGCTCCTCCCCCGCGAGCCAGCGGACGAGGCGGTCCCACAGTTCCGCGTAGCCGTCCCATTCCAGGAACGGGGGCGGGGCCCAGTGCGGGGCGACGTCGGAGGTGAAGGCGGCCGAGCGGCCCGTGCCGTGGTCGCCGACGGCCAGCAGCGGATGCCCGGCGCACTCGGCGAGCAGCGATGCCTCCGGTCGTACGGCGACCTCGTTGAGGCCGAGAAGCGCGGGCCAGGCACGGTCGAGTCCGGCGACGACGGGGTGCCCTCCCACCACCTCGGGGACGGCCCCGGCCGGCAGCTCCACCCGGTCGTCGCGGTCGAGCATCGTCACCGGCAGGGCGGCGGCCAGCGGCGTACGCCCCCAGCGCGCGCGGGCGTCGATGCCGCTGAAGGTCAGATAGCCCCCGATCATCAGCACGCCTCCGCCGCGCTCGACGAAGTCCCGCACCAGCTCCGAGCGGTCGGGGGCGGGCTCGGACCGGTTGAAGGTCTCCGGCGGCAGCTGGAAGCTGTTCGCGCCGACATCGCTGATGACCACGACGTCGAACGCGTCGAAGCCGTCGGCGGTGTCCGGGACCCGCGTGGGTATCTCGTGCGCGGGCACGTACGTGACGTCGTGGCCGCGTGCGCGCAGCGCGTCGAGGAAGACGCCGCCGCCCTCGGTGTACTCGGCGGTGTGAAAGGCGTCGAAGCCCTTCTGATGGACCGTGTACGTGAACCAGGACTCGCCGACGACGAGGACTCTGGGCATGGACGAACCGACTTTCTCTCAGGGGATTCAGAGGGGCTCGGGGGCGCTCGGGGGTGTGTTCCGAGCCGTGTCCTGGCGCCTCGGGGCACAGGGACATGGCCGCGTGGCGCGGCGACGGCGATGACGGGACGCTGACGGTGGCGGTGACGGTGGCGGTGGCAGAACCGGTGACGGTGGCGGTGGCAGAACCGGTGACGGTGGCGGTGCCGGTGGTTCAGCGGGCGGCGGGGGGTGCCGTGCTCCCCCGTACCTTCAGTTCGACGGGGAGGGTGTGCCGGGACGCGGGCGGGACCTCGCCCCGGGAGACGTACTGGAGGAGTTGCGCGGTGGCGGTGCGCCCGACGTCGTAGGCGGGCTGGTGGACGGTGGTCAGCGACGGGTTGACCAGCGAGGCGGCCCGGATGTCGTCGAAGCCGACGACGGAGAGGTCCTCCGGCACGGACAGTCCTGCCTCGCGCAGCGCGGCGAGCGCGCCGAACGCCATCAGGTCGTTGGCCGCGAACACGGCGGTGCGGTCCGCGAGTCCGCCGTCGTCGAGCAGTTCGGCGACCAGCCGGTACCCGGACTCCTCCTTGAAGTCGCCCGTCCGCTCGACGACATCGCCGTGGAAGGCCTGGCGGAAGCCGTGTGCGCGGGCCGCCCCGCTCCTCAGATCGCGGGGGCCGGTCAGCATCAGGGCCCGGCGGTGGCCGAGCGCCCGCAGATGCTCGCCGACCAGCCGGCCGCCCGCCTCGTGGTCGGCGCTGGCGATGAGCGCCCCGCTCAGGCCCTCCACCTCCTCGTCGGCGAGCGCGATCGGGAACTTGCCCATCAGCGCCTCCAGCCGCCGCCGGGACGGGGGCGACCCGGAGGCGTACACCATGCCGTCGATGAACCGGCTGCGGATCATGTCGAGGTAGCGGTCCTCGCGGTCGGCGTCGAACTCGGTGTTGCACAGGATCAGCCCGTACCCGAGGTCGTGGGCGGCGTCCTCGGCGCCCTTGGCCAACTCGGCGAAGAAGGTGTTGCTGATGTCCGGGATCAGCAGGCCGATCACGGAGGTGGCGCCGGCCTGGAGGCTGCGGGCCAGCGACGCGGGCACGTACCCGAGCCGGTTGACGACGCTGCGCACCCGGGCGGCGGTCTGTTCGTTGACGGGCCGGTTCCCGCTCAGCACGTGCGAGACGGTGGTGGGGCTGACCCCGGCCGCCGCGGCGACGTCCTTGATGGAGGCGGCCCGGCGCACGGCGGGACGGTCGTGGGCGGTGTCGCGGGTCAGATCACGGGTCATAGTGCTGCACCGCCCTGCCGTGCGAGGTGTCGAGGATCCGTGCGACGCGCACGTCCGCGTCGGCGAGCAGCGCGGGTTCGTCGACGGTGAGGAGCCGTCCGTCGCGCATCAGCACCCGCCCGTCGACGATCACCGTGCGGACGTCGGCGGCACGGGCACTGTAGACGAGTGCGGCACGCGGGTCGTGCAGCGGACGGCAGTGCGGGCCGGACAGATCGGTGAGGACGATGTCGGCGCGCATGCCCGGCTCCAGCGCGCCGATCCGGTCCTGGAGCCCCAGGGCCCGGGCCCCGCCCCGCACGGCCGTCCGCAGGGTGTCGGACACCGTCATCCAGGTGGCGTCCCGCACCGCCTGCTTCTGCGTGAGCGCGACCAGCCGCAGCGCCTCCCACACGTCCAGGGTGTTGTGCCCGGCGGCCCCGTCGGTGCCTACGGCCACCGTGATCCCAGCGCCGAGCAGGTCGCGGACCGGGGTCAGCGGGGACAGCGCGTGCTTGAGGTAGACCTTGGGGCAGCAGGCCACGGCCGTGCGGTCCGCGTACTCGGCCAGCAGCGGCAGGTCCCGCTCGACGATCCCGCAGCCGTGCGCGATGAGGGCACCCGCGTCCAGGACACCGGTGTCGTGCAGCGCCCGGATCGGGGTGATCCCCCGCCGCTCCAGGCTGGACTCCGTCTGCTCCAGGTGCTCGGCGGCATGGATGTGCACGCGCACCCCGAGCCGCCGGGCGTGGTCGGCGAGGGTCCGCAGGTCCCGGTCGTGGACGGTGTAGGGGGCGTGCGGCCCGAGCGAGACGGTCACGCGGCCGTCGGCCCCGCCGTGCCAGGTCTCGGCGAAGGCGACGGTGGCCTCCAGCGCCTGGGCGCCGCCGCTGCTGAAGTAGGTGGGCGCGATGTCGGCGCGCAGCCCCGCCTCGGCCACCGCCTCGGCGATGCCCTCGGGGAAGAAATAGTGGTCCGCGAAGGTGGTGACGCCCGACCGGATCATCTCCGCACAGGCCAGCAGCGCCCCGGCCCGCACGTCCTCGGCGGTCAGGTTGGACTCCATCGGCCACACGCGGTCGTTGAACCACCCCTCGACCGTCACGTCCTCGGCCGCGCCCCGCATCAGCACCATCGGGCTGTGCGTGTGCGCGTTCACCAGACCGGGCAGGGCCAGCAGCCCCCGCCCGTCGACCACCTCCGTGCCCGGCTCGTCCGGGCGCTCCGCCCCCGTCGGCCGGACCTCCACGATGACGCCGTCCGCCACCACGATGTCCCGCGCGGGCAGGACGTCGCACTCGCCCTCCACGGGGACACGCAGCACGTCACAGCCGCGCACGAGGAGGCGGGGGCGGGTGACGGAAGGGGACGTTCTGTCGCTCATGCGACACAAGCTAGATATCCAAAACGTTTTGCACAACAAGAAGACGCTTCGGACATCGGAAGGGTCTCGGGACGGCAGGACGGAGGCTCATGGCCGGAGACCGGAGCCGAGAGCCCGGGCCGGCGGACCGAGGGCTTGTGGCCGGAGGCCCGGAGAACCGGGCTGAGACCGCCGCATCCCAGGAGGCGCGATGCTCGGAGGTCGGAGGCCGGAGGCCGGGGCACGGAGGGCGGGCGCCAGAGGCCGGGGCACGGAGGGTCGGCGGCGCAGGTCCGGAGGACTTGAGGACCTGAGGCCCGCGGCCCGGAGGGGGCCCGGAGGGCCGTGACGTGTCGGCCCGGGGCCGTGGTGGCGGCGGGCGGCGCCGTCCCGCGCCCCGGGCCGGGCGCGGGACGTGTTTCGCTACGACAGCTGGGACTGCACCTGGCCCGAGATCAGCTCCAGGTGGTCCAGGTCGTCGAGGTCGAGGATCTGGAGGTAGACGCGCTGGGAGCCGATGGCCTGGTAGCGGCCCAGCTTGTCGACGACCTCGGCCGGGGAGCCGGCCAGCCCGTTGGCCTTGAGCTCGTCGACCTCGCGGCCGATCGCGGCGGCGCGCCGGGCGACCTCGGCGTCGTCCTTGCCCACGCACACGACCAGGGCGTTCGAGTACACGAGGTCGTCACCCTTGCGGCCGGCCTCCTCCGCGGCCTTGCGGACCCGGCCGAACTGGCGCTCGCTGTCCTCGATCGAGGCGAACGGCATGTTGAACTCGTCGGCGTACCGCGCGGCGAGCCGCGGGGTACGGACCGCGCCGTGGCCGCCGATGAGGACCGGCAGCTTGGCCTGCGCGGGCTTGGGCAGCGCGGGCGAGTCGGTCAGCTGGTAGTGGGTGCCCTCGTACGAGAACGTCTTGCCGACCTCGGTGGCCCACAGACCGGTGACGATGGCCAGCTGCTCTTCCAGACGCCCGAACTTCTCCTTGGGGAACGGGATGCCGTACGCCTTGTGCTCCTCCTCGAACCAGCCCGCGCCCAGGCCGAGCTCGACCCGGCCGCCGGACATCTGGTCGATCTGCGCGACCTGGATGGCGAGCACACCCGGCAGGCGGAAGGTTCCTGCGGTCATCAGGGTGCCGAGGCGGATGCGTTTGGTCTCGCGGGCGAGGCCGGCCAGGGTGATCCAGGCGTCGGTGGGGCCGGGCAGGCCGTCCGACGAGCCCATGCGGAGATAATGGTCGGAACGGAAGAACGCGTCGAATCCGAGGTCCTCGGTCGCCTTGGCGACGGTGAGGAGGGTGTCGTAGGTCGCCCCCTGCTGGGGCTCGGTGAAGATGCGAAGATCCATGCCTCCATCCTGCACGCTCACCCCCCGGTCAACGGCACCGGTGCCACTGGTGCCTCGGGGCCACGGTCGGGTGAAAATCCGTCAATCCGGCGCCCGGGACCGACGGCGTCAGTGACCGGCCGGAACGGTGATCGTTGCTCGGGAGGAGCCGGACCGCCCGGCACCCGTCGCCGGCGGCCGCTGCCGGGACGCCCGCACCACGTGCCCCCTCGGGGGGCGAGGGCCGAGGAGGCCGTCACATGTCCCAGGAAGCCGTGCCGGAGCAGGCTGCCGTGCCTGCGCAGCCGAAGGGTCTGCTCCAGCAGATGGAGGAGCTGATGGCTGCCCTGAACGCGGACCTGTCCCAGCTCGACGCGGAGTTCTCCGCACCGCGGACCGCCTCCACGGAGGAGAGCGGACCCGCCTGAGGTTCTCCGAGCCACGATCCCGACGCCCGGCCGTGCGTTTCCGGCCGGGCGCTCGCCGTGTTCGGGGCCTCGCCCCTCACCCGCCCGCCGAGGTGCGTTCTTCGACTGCGGGTGAGTGAGGGTTCACCGCGCAGTTCCGCGCCCCTGGAAGCAGGCGACTTCCCGTCCCCAGCGGCTCACCCCGCCGCCGCGTCTCTCTCCGACAGGACCTGGTCTCTGACGGCCAGGCGCCGGAGCATTTCCAGCACCCGGTCCCGTGCCTCGTCCGCCGCGTCGATCGCCTCCATGCACTGCCAGTACGTCGCCTCGTCGTCCGCCCCGCTCGCCAGACCCACGAGTGCGATGCCGACCTCGCCCAGCAGGCCCCCGAGCCGCAGCAGCGACTCGTGGGCGTCGCCCAACTCGGTGAGCTGGGCGGCGCGTAAATCGCCCACACCGAGCGGCGGGACGCCGAGTATGCCGCAGCCACTGCCGGCCAGCTCGGTCAACCCCAGGGCCTCACCGCGCAGTTCGGGAGGTCCCGAGACCGCGAGACGGCTCCCGATCGCCTGGGCGAGGGCATAGGACTGCCACGCCTCCGCCATGATCTGAGGTCCCTCGACGCTGCCCGCCAGAGCACGCCTGCTCGCGAAGATGAGCCGCACCGCATCCATGCGCTGCCCCCGACTTTCCCCGACGCGCTCTCACACGTCCGCCCGAACTCCTGCCTGTTCATTACCCACAGTGAGGGCCGCTGAGACAGAAAGCCAGAGGAAGCCTGAAATCTGTGGATAACAAGTCGGCTGTGGACAACTTTTCAACTCCGGAGAGTGACAATCGGATGGGGTCGCTCAGCGTCGAGCGTCCTCAGGGTCGTCCCGGTGCCGGAAATCTCCGTTCGTTGCGGTCGATCTTCGCATCCAGCGCTGACAACAGGTCGATCCCCAGCACCTCGCAGAGCTGGAGCAGATAGGCGAGCACGTCGGCCACCTCGTCCGTGACGCGGTGGGCGGTCTCCGGATCCGACATCACGCGAGCCGACTCCTCCGGCGTCAACCACTGGAAGATCTCGACGAGTTCGGACGCCTCGACGCTCAGCGCGGAGACCAGGTTCTTGGGTGTGTGGTACTGCTGCCAGTCGCGGGCGGCGGCGAACTCGGCGAGCCGCCGCTGCAGCGCCGCCAGGTCCGGCTTCCGCTCGGGCCGCTTCCGCCCGGCCCCAGGACCTTGCCCCGTTGCAGACTCGGGACCTTGCCCGACTTCGAACTCGGGACCTTGCCCCGTTTCGGACTCAGGACCTTGCCCCGTCCGGGATTCAGGATCTTTCACGGTTCAGGTCTACCACCGTCACCCCCGCCACTCCCGCGGCCCAGGAGGCGTCGCTCACCGCGCCGACGAGCCGGATGTGCCCGCGTTCGCACATCCGGGCCGCCAGCCGCACCAACTCCCCCGCCTGCCGGGGGTCCAGGGCCCGGTCGAAGCCGTCGGCGAGGACCGTGAGCGTCTGCAGAGCCGCCGGCACCTCCGCGGCCTGGTCGACCTCCAGCACCCCGGGGCCGGTGAACAGCACCAGGGACAGCGCGAGATACCGCAACTCGCCGTCCCCGAGCAGGCCCAGGGCCGTCCGCACGCCGTCACCCCGGTCCAGCACCGCCCGTACCGCGCCGTCCCGCAGCGGCTCGGCGAGCAGATCGAGGACCGGCCCCGCACAGCCCTCGCGCACCGCGCCTACGAGCAGCGCGTGCCGTCGGCCGCACTCCGTCCGCGTACGCCACAGCACGTCGGCGAGGTTGTCGCAGCCCCGCAGCAGCCGACCGGAGCCGAGCGGCACGGCGGCGCGCATCCGGCCGGGGCGGGGATCACAGGCGTAGACCGAGCGGAGGGCGACCACCATCTGCTCGGCGGCGGCGAGGACCCGGCGCTGGCCGTCCGTCTTGCCGGCGACGCGGAGCGGGAGCAGCGCCGTACCGAGGCGGTCGTCGGGCAGGGGGCCGCGGGTGACCGGTGAGGAGCCGGCCGTGTGCCAGGCGGCCTGAACCACGGGGCGGCTCGGGTCGACGAGCGCCGTCTCCAGCAGGGTGAGCCCACCGCACGTCAACCGCTCACCCACGACGCGGAGTTCGGGCTCCGCCTGGACGGCGACGTCGAGGTGCACGGGCCCCTCGGGGCCGTCGGCCGTGCAGCCGATACGGAAGCCGCGGCGCCGCTGGGCGTCGGGGCGGGCCCGTTCGGGGACGCAGCCCAACGGGTCGGGGAAGACCTCGTCGAGGCGGGCGCCCCCACCGAGCCCGGCCAGCGCCTCGTACGCCCTGAGCGCGGTGGTCTTGCCGCTGCCGCTGCGCCCCGCGAGGAGGGTCAGCGGCCCCAGCGGGAGGAAGGCGTTGCGGTGTCCGGCGAAGGCGGAGAGCCGCAGTTCGGTGACGCTCGGCCGCTCCGGACGCGCCCCGGCGTCCACGCCGGGCACCACCGGCGAAAGGGATGACACGGTCATATGCGGACACTAGGAGCCCGCGCCGCAGACAAACCGTTCCGCCGAGTGGATCTTCCTACGATCGAGGGAGCGCCCACCGGGAACGAGGGCGCCCCGCCCGCACGGACAGCGCCCCGAACCCCCGCAAGCGCCCCGCGCTCCCCGGGACAGCCGGCACCGATCCGGGCCGGCCCCGCCCGGAACCCACGAGAGCGGGCAAGCCGAACGGACGGACTCCCGAGAGGGGCGCACGCTCCACACGCCACGCCCGCGGAACCGGCCACGCCATGAACCACCCCCGCAGAACCGGCCACACACCATGAACCACGCACGCTGAACCGGCCACACGCCACGAACCACGCATCACGCACCACGAACCAGCACACGCCGCCCACCCCGAGCCCCGACGCGGCGCGTTCAGGCGCACCCCGCCGAGCCACCGCAGCGCGCGTCACACCCCCGGGATCCCGGCGCCCTCCATCAGCCCTCGCACCTCGGTGCCCGGTGGCGTGAGAAGGAACACGTTCCGGTCGACCCGGTGCATCCCGGAAGCCAGGCCGAAGACGACACCCGTGCTGAAGTCCAGCACTCGCTTGGCGGTGTCGCTCTCGGCGCCCGACAGGTCCAACAGCACCGGAACGCCCGCCATCAGCGTCTCCGCCACCTCGCGGGCGTCCGCGAAGACGTTGACACGCAGCACCACGAAACGGCGCCGGGCCTCCGTCTCGGCCTCCGGTATGGTCCGATGGCCGACCGCGGACGGCCAGGCGTCCCTGCCCCGCAGCGGCACGACCTGGGCGAGCCCCTCCCACTGTTCGTCGGTGACATCGTGGCTGTTCACCCTGTTCACCGGCCTTCCCCCTGGCTCGCACTGAATGACTGCATCAGCCAATTCTTACGCATGGTCACCCGTTCGGCCCAACAGCGACACGGACCGCGACTCCTCCGTCCCGGCCGACGGCCGGAAGCCGCCCTCACAGTCCCTCGCGCGGCCGTGTGTGGCGGGCGTAACGCCTCGTGATCGGATCATGTGACACAGGCGTAACGGGCAATTCGTACGCTCGAGCCTGCCGGTCGGCGATCCGGCGACTGAGCGGCAGCCGTCCGGCGGCCGTACCAGACGGCGACCGGCCATCGCGCCGGACAGCGAACAGCCGTCGCCCCGGACGGCGAACGGCTGTCACGTCGGACAGCGCCGGCCGCCGTACCGACAGCGCCCGGCGGACCGGCCGGACGACCGAACGGACGAACTGACGAACGGCAGGACGAACGACCGGACACCCCGGACGCCGACAGAGAGGGGCCGCCCGTGGCCGCGCAGGGCCCGCAGAGCACCACGACACAGGTGCGGACCGTGTGCTCGTACTGCGGTGTCGGCTGCGGCATGCTCCTGGACGTCGGGATGGGCCCCGACGGCCGGCGCACGGTGCTGAAGGCGTCCGGCGACAAGTCCCACCCGGCGAACTTCGGCCGCCTCTGCACCAAGGGCGCGACCACCGCCGACATGCTCGCCGCACCGGGCCGCCTCACCACCGCCCTCGTGCGGGAAGACCGGGGCGACGAACCGGCCCCCGCGCCCGTCTCCGACGCGATCACCGAGACGGCCCGGCGGCTGCGCGCGATCATCGACGAGCACGGCCCCGACGCGTTCGCCTTCTACGTCTCCGGCCAGATGAGCCTGGAGGCCCAGTACCTGGCGAACAAGCTGGCCAAGGGCTTCATCCGGACCAACCAGATCGAGTCCAACTCCCGGCTGTGCATGGCGAGCGCCGGCACCGGCTACAAGCTGTCGCTGGGCGCCGACGGCCCGCCCGGCTCCTACGAGGACCTGGACCGGGCGGACGTCTTCCTCGTCATCGGCTCGAACATGGCGGACTGCCACCCGATCCTGTTCCTGCGGATGATGGACCGGGTCAAGGCGGGCGCGAAACTGATCGTCGTCGATCCGCGCCGCACGGCGACCGTCGAGAAGGCCGACCTGTTCCTGCAGATACGTCCGGGCACGGACCTCGCCCTCCTCAACGGCCTGCTGCACCAGCTGCACGCGAACGGGCACACCGACGCCGACTTCATCGCCGCCCACACCGAGGGCTGGGAGGCGATGCCCGACTTCCTCGCCGACTACGCGCCGGACGCCGTCGCCGACATCACCGGCATCCCGGCGGACGACATCCGCGAGGCCGCCCGGCTGATCGGCGAGGCCGCCGAGTGGACGAGCTGCTGGACCATGGGGCTCAACCAGTCCACGCACGGCACCTGGAACACCAACGCGCTGGTCAATCTGCACCTGGCGACCGGTGCGATCTGCCGGCCGGGCAGCGGCCCGTTCTCGCTCACCGGCCAGCCCAACGCGATGGGCGGGCGCGAGATGGGCTACATGGGGCCGGGGCTGCCGGGTCAGCGGTCCGTCCTCGTGGACGAGGAGCGGGCGTTCGTCGAGGAGCTGTGGGAGCTGGCGCCGGACAGCCTGCGCAAGGACGGGGTCGGCAAGGGCACCGTCGAGATGTTCCAGAAGATGGCCGACGGGGAGATCAAGGCCTGCTGGATCATCTGCACCAACCCGGTCGCCTCCGTGGCCAACCGCAAGACCGTGATCGAGGGGCTGGAGGCCGCGGAGTTCGTCATCACCCAGGACGTCTTCGCGGACACCGAGACCAACGCCTACGCCGACGTCGTCCTGCCGGGGGCCCTGTGGACCGAGTCCGAGGGCGTCCTCATCAACAGCGAGCGCAACCTCACCCTCGCCGCCCCCGCCGCCGACCCGCCTGGCGAGGCGATGGCCGACTGGCGGATCATCGCGGCCGTCGCCCGGGAGATGGGCTTCGAGAAGGGGTTCTCGTACGACAGCGCCGAGCAGGTCTTCGAGGAGATCAAGCGGGCGTGGAACCCGAAGACCGGCTGGGACCTGCGCGGCGTGACGTACGACCGGCTGCGGTCGGGGTCCGTGCAGTGGCCCGCGGCTTCGGAGGACGGGCCGACGCGCAACCCGATCCGCTACGTGGTGGGAACCGGCGACGCGAACGGTGGCGGGGCCACCAACTGTGACGAGGCCGCGAACGGTGACGGCGCGGCGGGCGATGACGGCGGGACCGGTCGGGGGTTGCTCTTCCCCACGGCCAGTGGCCGGGCCGTGTTCCACGCACGTCCGCACCTGCCGCCCGCCGAGATGCCGGACGACGACTATCCGTTCGTGCTCAACACCGGGCGGCTGCAGCACCAGTGGCACACGCTGACGAAGACCGGCAGGGTCGCCAAGCTCAACAGGCTGAACCCGGGGCCGTTCGTGGAGGTGCACCCGCGGGACGCGCGTGAACTGGGCGTCGCGGACGGGGACTCGGTGGAGGTCGCCTCGCGGCGGGGGCGGGCCGTCCTGCCGGCGGTGGTCTCCGACCGTGTGATGCCCGGGTGCGTGTTCGCGCCGTTCCACTGGAACGACCTCTTCGGGGAGTACCTGAGCATCAACGCGGTGACGAGCGACGCGGTGGACCCGCTGTCGTTCCAGCCGGAGTTGAAGGTGTGCGCGGTGTCCCTGGCGAAGGTGGCCGCGTCGGCGAGGTTCGCGGCGCCGGCCGGGAGCGAACCCACCGGCACGCCGACGACGGCCCGGACGACAGCCCCGGCGACGGCCCCGACGACAGCCCCCGTACCGGCGTCCCCGCTCCCCGTATCGGCGGCGGTCGCCGTGCCGACTCAGGTCGCCCTCGGTGCCAACCCGTTCGGTCTCGAACCCTCGCCGCCGCCCGTCCTCTCCGCCCAGGAGCGGCAGTACCTCACCGGCTTCCTCGCCGGGCTCGGGTCCGGGGTGCAGGGGGTGCCCGTGCTCCCGGCGGACGCGCCGTTCGCGCCCGAGCACGCGGTGTGGGTGAACGGGGTGCTCGCCGGGATGTACTCGCGGTCGACGGCGCCGAGCGCGGAGCCCGCCGCCGTCGAACCGGCCGGACGCGAGGTCGTCGTGCTGTGGGCCTCGCAGACCGGGACGGCCGAAGAGTTCGCGACGGCGGCCGCCGAGCATCTGGGGGCGGCGGGGCACCGGGCGACGCTCGTCGGGATGGACGAGGCCACGCCGGACCGACTGCCGCCCGGCACGGACCTGTTGCTGATCACCAGTACCTTCGGGGACGGCGACGCACCCGACAACGGCTCCGGGTTCTGGGACGCGCTGTCCCGGCAGGAGGCCCCCCGCCTGGACGGCGTGCGCTACGCCGTGCTGGCCTTCGGGGACTCCTCGTACGACGACTTCTGCGGGCACGGTCGCCGACTGGACGCCCGGCTCGACGAGTTGGGCGGGGTGCGGCTGGCCCCGCGCACGGACTGCGAGCCGGACTACGAACCGTCGGCGGACGCCTGGCTGGGCCAGGTCATCACCGCGCTCGGCAAGGGGACAGACGGGGGCGAGGGCCCCGCGGAGGGCGGGCCCACGGCTGCGGGAACGACGCCCCAGGGCTCCGTCACCATCGCCGCCCCCCAGGTCACCGCACCCGCGTCCACGCCCGCCCCCCGCTCCGCGAGGCCCGCGCCCGCCATCGCCCGGCTGGTCGGCAACCGGCTGCTCAGCCTGCCCGGAGCGGGCAAGGAGGTGCGCCGGTTCACCTTCGACACCAGCGGGACGGGACTGGCGTACGAGGCGGGCGACGCGCTCGGGGTGCGGCCGGTCAACTCCCTCGGCCTGGTCGCCGAATGGCTGGCCGTGACCGGTCTGGACGGCTCGGCTCCCGTGACCGTCGAAGGGGTGGGCGAGGTGCCGTTCGCCGAGGCGCTGCACCGGCATCTCGACATCACCCGGATCACCTCGGACCTGCTCCGCTTCGTCTCCGAACGGACCCGGGACAACCGGGAGCTGAAGAAGCTCATGCGTCCGGACAACAAGGACGGGCTGGCCCAGTGGTCGTGGGGACGGCAGGCCGTCGACGTGGTCGCCGAGTTCGCCGTACGCGCCTCCGCCCAGGAGTGGGCCGGTGTCTTCAAGAAGCTACAGCCCCGCCTGTACTCGATCTCGTCGAGCCCGCTCGTCGACCCGCACCACATCTCGCTGACGGTGTCGGTCGTGCGGTACGAGAACCTGCACGGGCGCCCGCGCGGCGGGGTCTGCTCCCCCTTCCTCGCGGACGGTGAGGCGGACCTGGAGGTGCCGGTCCACGTCCGGCGCTCGCCGCACTTCCGGCCGCCCGCCGATCCGTTGACCCCGATGATCATGGTCGGCCCCGGCACCGGTGTCGCGCCCTTCACCGGCTTCCTCCAGGAACGGCAGGCCCTCGGCCACCGGGCGCCCAACTGGCTGTTCTTCGGAGAGCAGCACCGGGCGACGGACTTCTACTACCAGGAGGAGCTGACAGAGCTTCAGGAGTCGGGCGTGCTCAGCAGGTTGGACACCGCCTTCTCGCGCGACCAGCGCGCCAAGGTCTACGTCCAGGACCGGATGCGCGAGCACGGCCCCGAGCTGTGGCACTGGCTCCAGGACGGCGCCCGCTTCTACGTGTGCGGCGACGCCTCCCGGATGGCGAAGGACGTCGACCGGGCCCTGCGGGACATCGCGATCACCCACGGCGGGATGACCGAGGACGAGGCGGCCGCGTACGTGAAGCAGTTGGCCACGGAGAAGCGGTACGTGCGGGACGTGTACTGAGCGGGTGCCGCCCGGGCCCGTCTACCGAGCCGGGCCCGTCTGCCGAGCGGGGCCCGACCGGTCGCGCCGCGCCACGGTCGCCGTGGAGCTGGTGTTCCTCGCGTGACGCGTACGCCCGCGATCCCGGAGGCCCGCAGCAACCCGGAGTCCGCAAAGCCCCCAGCGCCACCCAACCGCCAACGCCCCGGCGCCCCTAGCTCTCCCACCGCTCCCAGCACCCCCAACCCTCCCACCGCCCCCAGAAACGACTTTGCCATCTCTTTACAACGCCCCCCGCCGCTGTCTCGTCTCTCCGCTCGGTACGTGACGCCGCCGCACCCCGGGCAACCGGCCGCGCGGTGGCCCACGAAGCCGTTCGACAGACCCGATCCAGACGAGAGAGAGCGACCCATGCGCCGAACCGTCCTCAGTGCCACGGCACTTGCCGTCACCGCCGTGCTGGCGACCGCGCTCCCCGCCTTCGCCGACGACACGAGCCCGGCCGCCGTACCGCAGGAGGCGGCCAAGACGGCGACCCCGGTCCCGTCCGCCCCCGCCAAGGATCAGCCGTCGGACACCGCGCCCGCCGAGGCCACGGACGACAGTGTCACGAGCCCGGCGCCGAGCCAGGTCCCCGTCGTCCCGAGCGGAGCCCCCGACACCGGTACGGCGCCGGAGTCTCAGGGGACCAGCGGCACGGCCGTGCTGGCGGGCACCGGTGCCACCGCGCTGCTCCTCGGCGGCGGCGCGGCCGTAGTCCTCGTACGCCGCAAGCGGGCGAACGAGGCGTGACACCGCTCTCCAGGCGCGCCTTCGCCGTGGCGGCGGCCGCCGCGCTGTCGGTGAGCTGCGAGGGCGGCCGCGCCGACCACGCCACGACCAAGCCTTCCGGGGACGGCGCGACCCCGCATCGGTCCTCGCCGTCCCAGACGCCGACACCCGGCGCGGCACGCCCCCTGGCCCGTTCGGTGCCGGTGCGGCTGCTGATCCCGGCCATCGAGGTCGACACCCCGGTCATCCGCCTGGGGCTGGCCTCCGACGGCACGGTGGAGGTGCCGCCGGTCACGGAGCACGACAGGGCGGGCTGGTACCGGCACTCGCCGACGCCGGGCCAGACCGGCCCGTCGGTGATCCTGGGCCATGTCACGGTCGGCCCCTACGGTGACGGTGTCTTCCGCCGGCTCGCCCGGCTGCGGCGGGGCGAGCGGATCGAGGCGCGCCTGGAGAACGGCACGACAGCGGAGTTCACCGTCGACTCCGTACGCACGGTCGCCAAGGCCGACTTCCCCACGAACGAGGTCTACGGCAACGTGAACCGTCCCGCGCTGCGCCTCATCACCTGCGGCGGCCCGCGCACGGGCGAGGAGTACCGGGACAACGTGATCGTCTTCGCGACGCTGAGCCCCACGGCCCGGTGACCCGCACCCCGACCTCCCCCCTCCTCCCTCCCTTCCCTCCGTCCCCATTCCTCCCCTTCCTCTTGTCGCACCATCACGACCATGGAGAGCGTTGAAACGGACCCGTGAGAAGGCCGCGTCCGAGTTGTTCGCCGCCCTCTACCCGCGCCTCGCCGGCTGGTGCCGTCGGCTGGTCGACGACGACGAGACGGCCCACGAGATCGCCTCGGAGGCGTTCACCCGGCTCTGGGCCCGCTGGACGTCGGTGGCGGAGCCGCACGGCTTCCTCTACGTCACCGCGGCCAACCTCGTACGGGACCACTGGCGCAAGCTCGAACGCGAACGCAAGGCCATGCACCGGGCCACCGCCGAGGCCGCGGTGCGCCCGCGGTACGACGACGCCGAACAGTCCGACCCCTCGGTGCGGCTGCTCGTGCGGTCGCTGCCGGAACGGCTGCGCGTACCGATCCTGCTGCACTACTACGCTGACATGCCGATCCGGGAGGTGTCCGAGCTGACCGGACGCAAGGAAGGAACCGTCAAGGCCGACCTCCACGCGGCCCGCGAACTGCTCCGCGCCCACCTGAGGAGAAGCCTTGATCACACGCCCTGACGAGGGCCCGGACTTCGAGCCCGACGACCCGCTCACCGTCCTCCTGCGTCCCCCGGCCGACCGACTCGGCCCACCGCCCGGCCGTTACGAGGCGATCCGCCGCACCGCCGCCCGCCGCCGGCTGGCCCGGGCCGCGGCCGGTGCCGCCGCGGCCTGCGCGGTCGTCACCCTGATCGCCCTCCCGCTGCGGCTCGGTGGCGACAAGGCCCCCGCGAGCCCTTCGGTCCCCCTGGCCCCACCCCCCGCGACCAGCACCCCCCCGTCACCCACGCCGACATCCACACCCACATCGGCACCGACACCGCCCCGGCACCCCGACCCCCGGTCGGACAGCGACAGCACCACGACCCCGATCCCCTCGGCCCCACCCAGCAAGACCGCTACCGACGCCACCGCCCCGTCGGCGCCCCCGGCAGACACCACCGCCTCGTCGGCGCCCCCGGCCGAGGCCGCCGGTCCCTCGGCCCTGGACAGCACCTCCGGCACGCCCTGACCCCCGCCCACTCGGCGGCGCCGTGGTCAGATGTCGCCGCCACGTGATCTACACCACGAAACCTCTTAGTAGAACAGTAGAAAACGCCCCATCACCCGGCGCGACGACCGTTCCTTGGGTACGGTCGTGACAGCAGATCCAGAACGGCCGGTGACGGAGCCCCGCATGAAGCTGAGTCGGCGCGTACGCGCGGGTGGCCCCATCGGCCATCTGCTGCTCGTCGCCGTCCTCGCCTTCAGCGTCTTCGCGATGCACAGCACGGGGCATCCCGGCGAGCCCGCACACTCCATGGGCGCCGCCTCGCACGCCACTGCGACACATACGACGGCGCCGGGCCCGGGTTCGGGGCCGTCGACGACGGCGCCGGGTCCGGGGCCGTCGTCCTCGCACGAACCGGCCACGACCATGGACATGCAGTCCCTCTGCGTGGCGATCCTGCTCGGCGCATGGGCTCTCACCGTCCTCCTCAAGTCGGCGTTCACCCGCCGTCATGAGGAGTGGGCAGCACTTCTCGCCCAGGTCGCCACGATCGCGCGACCCCGCCCGCCGCCGCGCGGGCCCGATCTCACCCGTCTGTCAGTTCTGCGGCTGTAGGCCGAACCTCCCACGCGGGCGCGCGCATTGCGCGGCCCCGCGGCTCCGCCTGCCCACGAACAGCCAAGAACGCACACCACGAGGTGAATCGACCATGACTGCTTTCACGCGCACCGCTCGCCGGACGCGCCTTCGCCGCGCCTCCGCCACCGTCGGCATCGTCGCCGTCGGCGCCCTGCTCCTCACCGCATGCGGCGACGACATGGACGGCATGGACCACGGCAGCGGCAAGAGCTCGCCGTCCGCGTCCGGCGACGCCGGATCGTCCGGCGGCGGGTCGTCCGACACCGGATCCGGCGACTTCAACGACGCGGACGTCACCTTCGCGCAGATGATGATCCCGCACCATGAGCAGGCCCTGGACATGGCCGAACTCGCCGACGGCCGGGCCTCCGACACGGAGCTCAAGGAGCTCGCCGAGCAGATCGAGAAGGCCCAGGACCCCGAGATCATGGCGATGAAGGGGTGGCTGCGGTCCTGGGGCAAGCCGACGACCGTCGAGTCCATGCCCGGCATGGACCACGGCAGCGGCGGCGACGGGATGATGTCCGACGCGGACATGCAGCAGCTCAAGGGCATGAAGGGCACCGAGTTCGACAAGATGTTCGCCGAGATGATGATCCAGCACCACAACGGTGCCATCACCATGGCCGAGGACGAGCAGAAGGACGGCAAGAACGGTGCCGCCGTGAAGATGGCGGGTGACATCGTGAAGGGCCAGACCGCCGAGGTCGAGCAGCTCAACGACATCCTCGACCGACTCTGAGCACCCCCGGCGCGGGCCGACGACGGCCCGCGCCGGTCCTCACGCGGGCAGGCCATCCACAGGCCGGTCCGCGGGCCATCTACTATGCCCCTGCGTACGCGCCTACGTGCGTACACGTCAACAGCCAGAAGGAGCAGGGGTCATGAGACGGCTGGGGGAACTGGAAGCGGAGATCATGGACCGCCTCTGGACGTGGAACCGTCCGGCGACGGTGCGCGAGGTCGTCGACGATCTCAACAAGACCCGTCCGCTCGCCTACACCACGGTCATGACGGTCACCAACATCCTCTACAACAAGGGCTGGTTGCTGCGGGGCAAGCAGGGCCGTGCCTGGCTGTACACCCCCGTGCGCAGCCGCGAGGCGTACGCCGCCGCGCTGATGGAGGACGGTCTCGACGCGAGCAAGGACCGGCCGGCCGCGCTGGTCCACTTCGTGGAGAACATGACGGAGGAGGAACAGGCCGCCCTGCGCAAGGCGCTGCGCGCGGTCGGACGGCAGGCGAAACCGTGAACGCGGCTCCACTCCTGCTCGCCTACACGGCGGCGGTGGGCTTCGTCGCCCCTCCCCTGGTCCTGCGCGCCGCATGGCCGCACCGGGCTCCGGCCCTGGCCCTGCTGGTCTGGCACACGCTGACGCTGTCCTTCGTCCTCGGGATCGCACTGACCGCGTACCACCTGCTGATGCCCACCGAGCACACCCACCAGGGACTCCTGGGCCTGCTGCACTCCTGCGGACTCGACCTGGGCGCGAGCGGACCCGCTCACGACACCGCGGGCCGCCTCGCGGTCGCCGTTCCCACGGCGCTCGGGACGGCACTCGCGGGCACCTTCGCCTTCCATGTCGCACGAGCCCGGCGCGCGCGGGACCGGCACCGGGAGGCGGTGGATCTGGTCGGCCGCCGCTCCGAGCGGCTGGGGGCCACCGTCCTGCCGTACGACGTGCCCGCCGCCTACTGCCTGCCGGGCCACCGGCCCCGGATCGTGATCAGCGACGCGGCCGTAAGGGAGCTGAGCCCCGAACAACTGGCGGCGGTCCTGGCGCACGAACGGGCCCACATCGCGGGCCGCCACCATCTGGTGATCGCCGCCGCGGAGGCGTTCCACTCGCTCTTCCCCCGGCTCCCCCTGGCCCGTCACGCCCGCGCGCAGACGGCACTCCTGCTGGAGATGGTCGCCGACGACCACGCCCTGCGCGCCCACTCCGACGGGGCGCTGGCGAGCGCGATGTACGAGATGGCAGCCGCCCGGACCCCGAAGGCCGCCTTCGCGGCGGGCGGCCCGGCGGTCCTGATCCGGATCCGGCGGGTGCTCGGGCCACGCCGTCCCGCGCACCGCGCGTTCTGGGGTTCCGTCGCCGCAGTGACCGCGACCGTCCCGCTGTTGCCGCTCCTCGTCACCTGCCCGCTGGGCGCCGCGTGACGCGGACGTAGCCGCCCCCGTCAACGCGGGCCCCCTTGGGACCCAACTCCCCCATGGATAATGCCCGTTCGGGTCAGACGGTCATCATCAACAGCATCGTCGCCATGGAGCCGCCCATGCCGATGTGACCGGCCAGGCGGGCGTTCGGGACGGACAGCATGTCCGGGGTGCGAGACGCCCGGCGGTGGCGGGCCCGGGCGGCCGACCCGGCGGACGATCCACCCGGCTCCCGCAGCCGGGCGCGTACGGCCAGCGCCACGGACGCCAGGAAGTAGGCGGCCAGGACCCAGAAGGCGACGCGCCACACCATGGCGGAGCCCGACGCGGCGGCGGCCTCGGTGACGCCATGGGCTCCCATGCCCTCCATCCCGCTCATGCCTTCCATCCCGCTCATGCCCTCCGTCCCGGCGGCGCCCCCATGGCCGTGCCCGGAGGAGCCGGCCAGGGCGAGCGTCGGTCCCGAGGCGGCGCCGGGCATGGCCAGGGTCATCACCACCATGGCGGCACTGCCGATCACGAGATGGGCGCCGTGCCGCAGCTGCCGCACACCGCCGAGTACGGCATGCCGGACGGACAGGGCCACGCCCCCGAGACAGAGCAGCCCGAACAGGGTCGCCCACCACACGCCGTACGTGCCGTAGAGGCTCGCGGTCGGAGGCGCCGCCATGACGGCCATCCCCACACCCATGACCACCTCGGCCCCTGCCTCGTACCGGACCCAGCCTCTGACCAGTGCCAGCCGCACGAGGTTCCCGACGGCCGCCCCGGCTCCCAGTGCCACCAGCGTCCAGCCAAGAAGGTGTCCAGCCACGTCGCCACCCCTTCACGGGGCCGGAAATCCGGCTCACCGATCGTCGACTTCTACGTACCCGCTTAGTACGCAGCGACCGCCCATCCGTCTCAGACGGGTGAACCGAACCGCCTCCAGGGGCACCCGAGGCGTCCAGGCGCGCCTCTGGCCACATACCCCCCAGGGGTATATCCTGGGCCGCGAGCCCGACCACGGGCCGCCAAGGACGGAGAGGGAGGAAGAGGTCATGGACCACACGGACCACAGGACCGGCCACGACGGCACCACCCACGACCACACCGGGCACACAGACCCGCAAGGAAGTCACGGAAGCCACGAAGGTCATGCAGGCCACGAAGGTCATGCAGGCCACGAAGGTCATGCAGGCCGTGGAGGGCATGGAGGGCACGGAGGGGCCTCCTGGGCGACGGCGGCGAAGGCCACCCTGCACTGCCTCACCGGGTGCGCCATCGGCGAGATCCTGGGCATGGTCATCGGCACGGCCCTGGGGTGGGGCAACGTGCCGACCATGGTCCTGGCCATCACGCTCGCGTTCCTCTTCGGCTACTCCTTCACCCTGTTCGCGGTGCGGCGGGCCGGCCTGGACCTCAAGAGCGCGATCAAGGTGGCCCTGGCCGCCGACACCGTCTCGATCGCCGTGATGGAGCTGGTCGACAACGCCATCATCGCCCTCACCCCGGGCGCGATGGACGCCCACCTGGACGACGCCCTGTTCTGGTCAGCCCTCCTCGGCGGCTTCGGGGTCGCCTTCCTCATCACCACGCCGGTCAACAAGTGGATGATCGGCCGGGGCAAGGGCCACGCCGTCGTGCACGCCTACCACTGAACGCGACGCCAGGCGTGACGGACCTTCAGCCGCCCGAACCCCATAGCCCGGAGATCCGGATCACCGGAGGGCATCGCGGACACCACCCGTCTGCTCGCCGGCAGGAGCCGGCTGACGCACTCAGGATCAGCCCGGCACCGACCGGACGCATCGCACGCGGGCGACGGGTCTTGGCCCGCCCGCACTCGTCGCCACACCGGAGCCGACCACCACGAGCGCGCGCAAGACCCGAGTTCAGGCGCCCTTGGCCACCGGCTCCAGAATCGCCACGCACTCCACGTGATGCGTCATCGGAAACACGTCACGGCGGACACACGTCACGGCGGCCAAGACAAGGAGAACCTGCAGTTCAGATGGCCTTTCCTAGGCCAGCAGAAGGGCTCTGGCGCACCGAAGCGTCAGATGGGCGTCACCGCCGACACGCTCCCCTATCGCGCGGGCCACGTACGGCCCGCCATGGTGCCACGGGCCGTACGTGTGCGCGTCGCCGCGATGGCGAGGGTCAGGCCGACGACCGCCGCGGGAGCTGTGGCGATCATCAGCCAGTCCGCGCCGTCTTCCGGGCCGGCGGCCACCAGGAGGGCTGCCGTGGCCACGGCGGCGGCGAGTCCGCAGGCGAGGAGGGCGGCGAAGGCGTACCGGGAGCGGCCGTGTCCGGGGGCCGGCGCCGCCCAGTGACGGGCGATCTCCCGCACCTCCCGGCGGTGCTGTGCGGCGGCACGGATCCGCAGCGCGGCCGCGACGGTCGCACCCGCCACCACCACCGCGCAGGCCGCCTGCCACACCACGCCGGCGAAGAGCACCGCGGCGCCGACCGCGGCCGCACTCCAGCCGGTCAGACAGGCCACCGCCGCGGTACGGCGGGAGGCCGGCCGGTCGGCCCCGGCTCGCAGGTCGGCGAGGGCAGGGAGGTACCAGACGCAGCCGGCGGCGGTCACCAGCGCGGCGCCCGTCGCCGGGACGGTGTGCGCCACCTCAGTTCACCGCCTCGGCCGCGGCGATCTCGGGGTGGTGGAGGTCGAAGGCCGGAGACTCGGACCGGATCCGCGGCAGCATGGTGAAGTTGTGCCTCGGGGGCGGGCAGGAGGTCGCCCACTCCAGCGAACGGCCGTAGCCCCACGGGTCGTCGACCTCGACCTTCTTGCCGTACTTGGCCGTCTTCCAGACGTTGTAGAAGAACGGCAGGATCGACAGGCCCAGCAGGAACGACCCGATCGTGGACAGGGTGTTGAGCGCGGTGAAGCCGTCGGCGGCCAGGTAGTCGGCGTACCGGCGGGGCATGCCCTCGGCACCCAGCCAATGCTGGACGAGGAAGGTCAGGTGGAAGCCCGCCGTGAGCGTCCAGAAGGTGATCTTGCCGAGGCGCTCGTCGAGCATCTTGCCGGTGAACTTGGGCCACCAGAAGTGGAAGCCGGCGAACATCGCGTACACGACCGTGCCGAAGACCGTGTAGTGGAAGTGCGCGACGACGAAGTACGAGTCGGAGAGGTGGAAGTCCATCGGCGGCGAGGCCAGGATCACGCCCGTGAGGCCGCCGAAGACGAAGGTGATCAGGAAGCCGGTGGTCCACAGCATCGGCGTCTCGAAGCTGAGCGAGCCCTTCCACATGGTGCCGATCCAGTTGAAGAACTTCACGCCCGTCGGCACCGCGATCAGGAACGTCATGAAGGAGAAGAACGGCAGGAGGACGCCGCCGGTGACGTACATGTGGTGCGCCCACACCGTCACCGACAGACCCGCGATCGCGATCGTCGCCCCGATCAGGCCCATGTAGCCGAACATCGGCTTCCGGGAGAAGACGGGGATCACCTCGGAGACGATCCCGAAGAACGGCAGCGCCAGGATGTACACCTCCGGATGGCCGAAGAACCAGAACAGGTGCTGCCACAGCAACGCGCCGCCGTTGGCCGCGTCGAAGACATGGCTGCCGAACTTGCGGTCGCACTCCAGGGCGAACAGGGCCGCCGCCAGCACCGGGAACACCATCAGGATCAGCAGCGCGGTCAGCAGCACGTTCCAGGTGAAGATCGGCATCCGGAACATGGTCATGCCGGGTGCGCGCATGCAGATGATCGTGGTGATGAAGTTGACCGCGCCGAGGATGCTGCCGAAGCCCGACAGCGCCACACCCATGATCCACATGTCGGCGCCGAGGCCCGGCGAGTGGACGGCGTCGGACAGCGGCGCGTACAGGAACCAGCCGAAGTCGGCGGCTCCCCCCGGGGTGAGGAAACCGAACGCGGCGATCGACGAGCCGAACAGGAAGAGCCAGTAGGCGAGCATGTTCAACCGCGGGAACGCCACGTCGGGAGCGCCGATCTGCAGCGGCATGATCCAGTTGGCGAAGCCGGTGAACAGCGGCATCGCGAACATCAGCAGCATGATCGAGCCGTGCATGGTGAACGCCTGGTTGAACTGCTCGTTCGACATGATCTGCGTGCCCGGACGGGCCAGCTCGGCGCGCATCATCAGGGCCATCACCCCGCCGACGATGAAGAACACGAACGCGGTGACCAGGTACATCGTCCCGATCTTCTTGTGGTCGGTGGTCGTCAGCCAGTCCGTCCACGACGGTCCGCCCGGCGTGTACTCCGCCCGTCCGGATGCCTCGTCGGCCACGGCGACCTCGGCGCGCGGCCGCTCGGTCCCCTTCTGCTGTATCTGTGCCTCGTCCACCGGACGGCGTCCTCCCCATGCGGTCATGTCGTCGACGAGCCGGGAAGTGCCGTGGTGCGGGATGTTCACCTGACTCTTCCTTGTCGCCGCCTCATGATCGGCGGTGGGGTACCGGGTCCGGATAGGGCCGAAGGGCCCCTCCCAAGACCCCTGCGCAGGGGTCCAACGTCCCCACTTCACGTCGCTGAGCGGCGCGGCGCGCATCGCCTCGCACGCCGGTCGTACGCTGCTGAGCACCGAGCGGTCCAGGAGCGCGCGGAATGCCCGAATCACCACCCCCGACCGCGGCGTCGTCACGGCTTCGGCTCGACGTGCCGGACAGGATGCACAGCCTCCTCGACGCCGTCACGAACCTGGGCCGGGGCCTCGAACTCCCCCAGGTGCTGCGCGGCATCGTGGAGGCGGCGATCATCCCGGGGCCTGGGCGGTGAGCTCTGGACGGCCCATGACCATGGAGTGCCGGGCCTCCTCCGCGGTCCAGCAAGGCGTTGCGCGCCGTCGCCGACGTGGTGAGCGGCTTCAGGACGCCCGGCCACGGCCTGCCGGGCTTCGAGCGCGCCGCCGTCGAAATCGCTCTCGGCGGCGTCCACAACCTGCGCGTCCACCACGACGACGTCCTCCAGCCGGTACTGCGCCACCTCAAGGTCCTGCACGTGACCGGCCTCGGGCGCGAGGGACTCAAGGCCCAGCAGGAACTGGGCGAGTTCCTCGGCTCACTGGACACGCAGGCAACCCGGTTCGACGAGCGCAGGACCGTCATCCTGGCGCGGCGCGCGGCCGCGAAGGGCTGAGCGGCGGCCGGGCGGCGCTTCCGTCACCGGCCTGGCGGTGCAGCGGTACGGGCGGGAACGCGCCAGGTGACCCGAGCCGACGGCAATGCCATGCCTCCCCTCGCACGTTCCCGCGACGGCGTCATCACCCGGCCCGGGGGCGTGCTCCCGGGCGCGGGCCTACGAACCTCCGCGCCCGTCCACCCACCGAGCGCGGCCGTGCGGGGGCCCGCGGGATCAGAGCAGGGTCTGCCAGTAGTCCCAGAAACGGGTGGCGATCAGCATCACGATGCTCAGGTACCAGGTGACCGGTACCGCCCAGTGGAACTCCAGCACCCCGGCCACCAGGACGCGGGGCGCACGGATGATCCCGTGCCGCAGGTTGTGCGCGGTGACGTACCAGAACATCGCGACGGTGGCCGCCCATGCCAGGCAGCACCACAGGCACAGCGCGCCGATCTCGTACAGCGCCTGCGTCATCAGCCACATACAGAACCCTGCGCCGAACAGCGTGCCGGCGTTCAGCCCGAGCCAGAACCAGCGGCGGAAGCGGGCCCCGGCCAGCAGTGCCGAGCCGATCGCGACGACCACCGGGTATGAGAGCAGGCCGAGCAGCGGGTTGGGGAAGCCGAACACGGACGCCTGGTCGCTCTTCATGACGTTCGTACACGACAGGATCGGGCTGAGGTTGCACGAGGGCGAAAAGTCCGGGTCCGCAAGGAGCTGGAACTTGTCGATGGTGATGACGAAGGAGGCGAGGACGCCAAGGGCGCCGGACACGATCAGCAGCCAGGCGAAAGCCCGCCCGGCCCCGCTCGTGCTCGCCGACGTGATCTCCCGCTCATCTCCGCCCCCCTGAGTCACAGTGGTGAGATGGTGCACGGTCGTGGTGGTGCCGGTCATCGGGGTTGTTCCGCCTTGGCTCTGTTCGGGGCGGGCCGGGGGCCCACAGTGGCCGACACGTCGCTGCCGCGCGGAGCACGGCCGTTGTCCTGCTCCGGTACGCCGGGGACGGCCCCGCGGGCTGCCCCCTTTGGCCACACGACCTCGACCGGAACGCCGTGGGCGCGGGCGTATGCCACCAGATGCGCGGTGGCATCACGGCCGTTGGACGGCGAGCCGTCCCACACGGCCAGCAGTTGACGGCATCCCGCGATCATCCGCTCGTCCTCGCCGACACACGCGTCGCGGTCCGCCGGGTCGTACGCCAGCAGACGCACCTGCTGGGCGAGGACCAGCACCTCACCGGTCGCCGCCCGGTCACGCTGCGGGAGCAACGCCGGCACCATCCCCTCCGTGGGAATCACCACGACGAGTTCCCGACCCGCCGCCCGCACCGCCCGGCTGAACGCCACCGGCACCCCCGCCCCCACGCGCACCAGCCCCGGCAGCCGCTCGGGCAGGCGCTCCAGCACCGCCCGCAACTCGGCCTCCACCAGCTTCAGCGTCTGCGAAGCGAGGTCGGCGTGCCCGACCGCCAAGATCATCTCTCCGCTCACATCCCGTCCTACGGTGCTCTCGCTCTGCCGTTCGTCCTCGCACTGCACGGCCCCGCCCGCCTCGCCCATGAGCGAACCGCAAGACGATGCCCACAGGCGGGATCCAAAGCGTCGGCGCACGGGCGGGACCGCAGGATCAGTGAAGTCAGTACGCTCAACCGGCGACAAGGGCCGAACGGCCCTGCCCGAGAACGTCGACGCGCTCTCGATGGGGCCCGTCAGACCTGCTCGGCGGCCCGTGCCCCTTCCGAGGAGAGCGACGGCTCGGGCGGGGGCGTCCCCGCGGCTGGCCAGGCGGTGTACCCGGAGCACCTAGGCAACCTGCGCGCCGACCTGCTCGACCGGGTCGAGGCTGACGCCGGGGTCCTGCGGGATCAGGCCGATACGCCGCCCTCGCACCTCCGCCCACGCCCGCTCCCCGAGCCCGGTCAGCTCCTCACCCCTCCGAGGTGCCGGAGGCCCCGAGAGCGTCACACTTCTGACGCACCGCTTCGTGCGCCTGCGCGCCCCGGCAGCCGCTGACATCGAAAGCCTCAGGGCGGACCCGACCGTCGCATGCACCGCTTGGCAACTGGACGAACTCCACATCGCCCCACGACGACCTTCTCGGCCTGTTCGGCGAGCCCCTGCGGTGACACCTCATCAGAACGAACGTCATCTGAGCGTCAAGAGGGCTGTCGCCTCTGGGCCGAGAGACGGAGAGACAATCCCGTCGATTCGGCAACAGCCACAGGAACGCCAGGTCGGACAGCCTTCACAAGCCAAAGAGGTGCTCCACGCCGTGCGCTTGGGAGAACAGGTCGAGTTCACCCGGTCGCACCTGAGAGACCCATGAAGCCGCAGCTCAGAGGCCCTTTTCCGCAGGCTCAAGAATAGCCACGCACTCCACGTGATGGGTCATCGGAAACAGATCGAACGCCCTGAGCGTCCGCACCCGGTACCCGCCCTCCCGGAAGTACCCCAGGTCGCGTGCCAGCGCGGCCGGGTCGCAGGCCACGTACGCGATGCGGCGGGCCGCCAGGGACGCGAGGTGCTGGACGGTCTTGCGGCCCGCCCCCGCACGCGGCGGATCCAGGACGATGAGGTCCACCTCCGTGATCCCCGTACGCGGCAACACCGCCTCGACCTTGCCCTGTTCGATCCGCACCCGCTCGAACTCGGCGAGGTTGTGCCGCGCGTCCTCGACCGCCCGCTTGCCGGACTCGATGCCGAGGACCGCGCCCTTGTCACCGACGCGGTCGGCGAGGGCGCCCGCGAACAGCCCCACGCCGCAGTAGAGGTCCAGCGCCATGTCGCCCTTGCGGGGCAGCAGGCCCTGCATGACGGCCTTGACGAGGGTGTCCGCGGCCTTGGGATGGACCTGCCAGAAGCCGCCGCTGCCCACCCGATACGTACGGTCGTCGGCGCGCTCGCGGACGAAGGGGCGCCCGTGGACGCGGTGCACGCCCCCGTCCTTCTCCTCGACCCGCATCACGGACACCGGCCTGTCCAGCTCCACGATCGGCAGACGCGCCCCCGGCCGCGGTTCGAGGATGACCTGACGGTCCTGCGAACCGGTCGCCGCGATCGCGTCGATCGACGCCATGCCCGTCCAGTCGCGCTTCTCGATGCCCAGCTCGGACACGCCCGGTGCCGCGATCATGCAGTGGTCGATCGGCTCGACCTCGTGCGAGCGGTGACGGCGCAGACCGGCGCGCCCCGACTCGTCCACCGCGTACTGCACCCGCGTGCGCCACGCGGGGACCTCGCCCGCCGGCAGCTTGTCGCCCTCGGCCGGCATCACCGTGCCGTCCCAGCCCGCCTCCTCGGGGGTGAGACCCGCGAGGCGCCGCAGCTGCTCGGTGATGACCTCGCCCTTGAAGCGGCGCTGGGCGCCCGGCTTGGCGTGCTGCCAGTCGCAGCCGCCGCAGCGGCCGGGTCCGGCGTAGGGACAGGGCGCCTCGACGCGGTCCTTGGAGGCCGACAGGATCGAGACCGCGTCCGCCCGCAGGAAGCGCGCGCCCTCCTCGCCGTCGGTCACCCGCGCAACGACCCGCTCACCGGGCAGCGCGTGCCGGACGAAGAGGACCTGTCCCTCGGCGGTACGGGCGATGCAGTGGCCGCCGTGGGCGACGGGGCCCACCTCGACCTCGTACTCCTCTCCCACCAGCGATTTCTTCGGTTCTGCCTGCATGGTGGGGTGACTCCAGAAGAGAGGAAAGCGAAAACGGCCGGACAACAGCCCACCAGTCTACGTGGGTGCTGTCCGACCGTTTACCACGAGCGGGGACTCGCGGGCGAGCCCCGGTCCCGCCGGGTCCAGCTCTTGTCGGCCGAGGACTGGTCCGGGGCCTACTCCGGGGCCTTGTCCGAAGTCTTGGCCGAAGCCTTGGCCGGTGACTCCTTGGGGCGCTCGTTCGCCGGACCACGCCGTACGGACCCCGGCGCACTCCATTCCTGCCGCTTGCGCGCCCGGCGCTTGGCGACCTCGGAGGACTCCAGCTGATAGGGCACGGAGGTCACCATGACACCCGGCGTGAAGAGCAACCGGCCCTTGAGCCGGAGTGCGCTCTGGTTGTGCAGCAGGTGTTCGTACCAGTGGCCGACCACGTACTCGGGGATGATCACCGACACCGCGTCGCGCGGGGACTCCTTGCGCAGCCCCTTGACGTACTCGATCACTGGCCGCGTGACCTCGCGGTACGGCGAGTCGAGGACCTTCAGCGGTACGTCGATGCCACGCCGCGTCCACTCCTCCTGGAGCGCCTTGGTCTCCGCCGGGTCGACGTTGACGCTGAGCGCCTCCAGCGTGTGGGAGCGCATCAGCTTGGCGTAGGCGAGGGCGCGCAGGGTGGGGCGGTGGATCCTGGAGATCAGCACCACCGAGTGGACCCGGGACGGCCGGACGACGTCGTCGCTCGGGCCGTCCGGCGCCGCGATCTCCGCGGCGACCCGGTCGTAGTGCTTACGGATGGCCGTCATCGTCGCGTAGAAGATCACCATGCCGAGCAGGGCCACCCAGGCGCCGTGCGTGAACTTGGTGCCGAGCACGACGATCAGGACCAGCCCGGTGAAGAAGGCGCCGAAGGTGTTGATCGCGCGGGAGCGGATCATGTGGCGCCGCCTGGCCGGGTCCTTCTCGGTGCGCAGATGGCGGTTCCAGTGCCGGACCATGCCCGTCTGGCTGAGTGTGAAGGAGACGAAGACGCCCACGATGTAGAGCTGGATCAGACGCGTGGAGTCGGCGCCGTAGATCCACACCAGGAGGATGGCGGCGCCGGCGAGGAGCACGATGCCGTTGGAGAAGGCGAGGCGGTCGCCGCGGGTGTGCAACTGGCGCGGGAGGTAGCGGTCCTGGGCGAGGATCGAGCCCAGCAGCGGGAAGCCGTTGTACGCGGTGTTCGCGGCCAGGAAGAGGACCAGCGCGGTGGCGGCGGCCAGAACGACGAAGAAGAAGGTGCCGTCGCCGAATACGGCCGCCGCGACCTGGGAGATCACCGGGTTCTGGACGTAGGAGTCGCCGACCGGGGCGCCGTCGCGCAGCAGGTCGGCCGCGGGGTTCTCGGCCATGCGCACGTTGGTGGCCATGGCGAGGCCGATGATGCCGCAGAACATGGTGACGGCGAAGAAGCCCATCAGGGCCAGAGTGGTGGCCGCGTTCCTCGACTTGGGCTTGCGGAAGGCGGGGACGCCGTTGGAGATCGCCTCTACACCGGTGAGCGCGGCACAGCCGGAGGAGAAGGCACGCAGCAGCAGGAAGACCAGCGCGAAGCCGGCGAGCCCCTGGTGCTCGGCCTTGATCTCCAGGTCGGCGGTGGGCGCCCGCATCGTGTCGTCGAGGACCAGTCCGCGGAACGCGCCCCAGGCGATCATCGTGAAGACGCCGACGACGAAGACGTACGTCGGGATCGCGAAGAGCTTCCCGGACTCCTTCACCCCGCGCAGGTTCATCAGCGTGAGCAGCACGATGATGCCGATCGCGCACAGGACCTTGTGCTCGACGAAGAAGGGGACGGCCGAGCCGAGGTTCTCGACGCCGGAGGAGATGGACACGGCGACGGTGAGGACGTAGTCGACCAGGAGCGCGCTGGCGACGGTGAGGCCGGCCTTGGGGCCGAGGTTGGTGTTCGCCACCTCGTAGTCGCCGCCACCGCTCGGGTAGGCATGCACGTTCTGCCGGTAGGACGCCACCACGGTGAACATCAGCACGACGACCGCGACGGCGATCCAGGGGCTGAAGTGGTAGGCCGACACGCCCGCGATGGAGAGGACCAGCAGCACCTCGCCGGGTGCGTACGCCACGGACGAGAGCGGGTCGGATGCGAAGACGGGGAGTGCGATGCGCTTCGGCAGGAGCGTTTCGCCCAGCCGGTCGCTGCGCAGGGCCCGCCCGATCAGAATCCGTTTGGGCACGTCGGTCAGTTTGGACACGCAGAGGATCGTAAGCGCCCCGGCTGGTTCTGGGCACATCCGGGTGAAATCCCGGCGGGCCCCGGGGTGAAATCGGACCGCCGACGACTGCGAAGTGCGTCACCTCACGCATCCTCCGGTGTGATGGCTGCGTCCTTGCGTCCATATGACGAATCCCGTCGAGATGAGGGATCCCGTCGCCCTGAGGAATCCCGTGCATCCCGCGCATCCCGTGTACGTGCCGCGTGTGTACCGGGCATCCGATGGAACCCGTGACGTTCTCGCCCCCTCTACTCCCTGGAGGCCCCATGCAGGCCGCGACCGCTGAGCTGATCGGCGCTCTCGCCTCCCTCGTCGGACTCGGCTTGCTGACGAGGGCCAGTGTCCGCCGGATCCGACGACGTCCCACGATGTGACCCGTGGGTGCACGGGGGTGCCCCCGACGGACCGCGCATGTGTAGCTTGGGCGGCGGTCTGAGACCCTGTTTTCGACGTTTCGGCTGAACAGTAGCTATTGACACCGGAAGGACGGTCGTGCACATCGTCATCATGGGCTGCGGGCGAGTGGGTTCCACCCTCGCCCAGACCCTGGAGCAACAGGGGCACACGGTCGCCGTGATCGACCAGGACCCCACGGCCTTCCGTCGTCTGGGCTCGGGTTTCGGCGGCCGGCGCGTCACCGGGGTCGGCTTCGACCGCGACACCCTGCGCGAGGCGGGCATCGAGGAGGCGGGCGCGTTCGCCGCCGTCTCCAGCGGCGACAACTCCAACATCATCGCCGCGCGGGTCGCCCGCGAGATGTTCGGCATCGAGAACGTGGCGGCACGGATCTACGACCCGCGCCGGGCCGAGGTCTACCAGCGCCTGGGCATTCCGACGGTCGCCACGGTCCGCTGGACCGCCGACCAGATGCTCCGCCGGCTGCTGCCGTCCGGGGCCGAACCGCTGTGGCGCGATCCCACCGGCGGCGTCCAGCTCGCCGAGGTGCACGCCTCGTCGGCGTGGGTGGGCCACAAGATCAGCAAGATGCAGGAGGAGACCGGGGTCCGCGTCGCCTTCCTGACCCGCCTGGGCGAGGCGGTCCTGCCGACCTCGCAGACGGTGCTGCAAGAGGGTGACCTCGTGCATGTGATGATGCGGACGGACGACGTGGAGAAGGTCGAGGCGTCCTTCGCCGAGGGCCCCGACGAGGAGGGCGGTCACTGATGAGGGTCGCCATTGCCGGAGCCGGAGCGGTCGGCCGCTCGATCGCGGGCGAACTGCTGGAGAACGGCCACGAGGTCCTTCTCGTCGACAAGGCGCCGACCGCCATCTCGGTCGAGCGCGTGCCCCTGGCGGAGTGGCTGCTGGCCGACGCCTGCGAGATCACGTCCCTGGACGAGGCGGCGCTCCAGCGTTGCAACGTCGTCATCGCCGCGACCGGCGACGACAAGGTCAACCTGGTCGTCTCCCTGCTGGCGAAGACGGAGTACGGCGTTCCGCGGGTCGTCGCCCGCGTCAACAACCCCAAGAACGAGTGGCTGTTCAACGAGTCCTGGGGCGTGGACGTGGCCGTGTCGACCCCCCGGCTGATGTCGGCGCTGGTCGAGGAGGCCGTGAGCGTCGGCGACCTGGTCCGGCTGCTCCGCTTCAGCCACGGCGACGCCAACCTGGTCGAGCTGACCCTGCCGCCCGAGTCGGCCCTGGCCGGCACCCAGGTCGGTGAGGTCGAGTGGCCGGAGGACACCTCCCTGGTCACCATCATCCGCGGCACCCGGGTCCTCACCCCGACCTCGGACGACTCCCTGGAGGCGGGCGACGAACTCCTCTTCGTGGCCGCGCAGGCGCGGGAGGAGCAGCTGGAGGACCTGCTGTCGGTGCGGCGCGAGGACGCGACCGGCTGACGCGGGGTGTGCGACGACGAAGGGGCGCCCGGAGGTTTCCGGGCGCCCCTTCACGTACCGGGCGACCGGGCTCCCCAAGTCTTCGTCGCCTTCAACCCCTGCGCCCCGTTCCGCCCGGCCCAGGCGCCCTCAGCCCGTCCGGCGTCTGAGGACGAGGCCGTTCAGGCCGAAAAGCGGGGCCCGGGGGCGCAGCCCCTGCGAGGCCCGCACCAGCCCCGGGTGCCTACTCCCCCGCCCGCGCGGCGGCCTTCCGCTCCTCCGCCGCCCGTTCCTCCGCCTCCATCTCGGCGAACACGTCGATCGGGGCCGGGGCCTTGGCCAGGAAGATCCAGGTCAGCCAGACCGCGAGGAGGAACGGCGGGATCTTCAGGGCGATGAGGACCCAGCCCAGCTGTGTGGTGTCGGCCCACCAGTACAGCGGGAAGAGGATGGCGCACTTGCCGAGCAGGATCGCGCCCCAGGCGTAACTCGCCTTCGCGTACGCCTTCTTGCGTCCGGGGTTGCGGGTCCGCCAGGACAGGTTCTCCTTGAAGACCGGGCCGAGCATCAGCCCGATCAGCGGCACACCGGCCAGGGTCGTGATGATGTACGCGCAGCCGAGGCCCAGCGTGTAGAGCATGCCCGGCAGATAGAAGTCCTTGGCGTTGCCGGTCATCATCGCGAAGACCACACCGAAGGCGACCCCGAAGACACCGCTGAAGGCGTGCTTGACGGTGTCCTTCATGACCAGCCGCACCACGACCAGCAGGACGGAGACGCCGAGGGCCGCGAGGGCCGCCGAGTGCAGGTCCTTGTTGATCGTGTAGATGGAGACGAAGAGCAGGCCCGGGAGCACGGTCTCGACCATGCCGCGCACGCCGCCGAACGCCTCGAACAGCGCGGCCTCCGTCACCGCCCTGGAGTCGTGCGAGCCGTCCTGTCCGCCCTCGGCGTCCTGGACGCCGCGCTGGGCGTCTTCCGTCGGCTTGTCGAGCGACGTCACCGGCTACTCCCGTCCGAGCGGTCTGAGTTCGTACTTCGGATTGAACAGCACCCTACGGCCCCGGCTCATCGAGATCCGGCCGGATGCGATCAGCCTGCGCCCCGGCTCTATCCCGACGATGGAGCGTCTGCCGAGCCATACGACGTCCAGGGCGGCCGAACCGTCGAACAGCTCGGCCTCCAGTGCCGGGACACCGGCCCGGGGGCGCAGCGTGACCGTGCGCAAGGTACCAGTAACGGTCACTATCTGTCGGTCGTGACAGTCACATATGCGCGTGCAGCCGGCGGTGTCCGCGTCCTCGCGCAGCTCCTCCGACTCCAGGTCCGTCTGGGACGAGGAGAGCCGGTCGAGCATGCGCCGGAACCGGCCCGCCGGCTTCTCGGAACGAGGAACAGCACTCATGACAAAAAGCGTACCGGGGCCCGCCGACAGTCCAGCACCCCGTACGCGGCGGACCTCCGCCGACTCCCCCGGTCTCACTTCTCGAAGCGGTAGCCCATCCCCGCCTCGGTGATGAAGTGCCTGGGCCGGGAGGGGTCGCCCTCCAGCTTGCGCCGCAGCTGCGCCATGTAGACCCGCAGATAGTTGGTCTCGGTGCCGTACGAGGGCCCCCACACCTCCTGGAGCAGCTGCTTCTGGCTGACCAGGCGCCCGGTGTTGCGGACGAGCACCTCCAGCAGGTGCCACTCGGTGGGGGTCAGCCGGACGTCCCTGCCGTCCCGGTTCACCTTCTTCGCGGCCAGGTCGACGGTGAAGTCGTCCGTCTCCACGATCACGTCGCCGTCCTCGCCGCCCACGGGCTCCGCGCGGCGGACGGCGGCCCGCAGCCGGGCGAGCAGCTCGTCCATGCCGAAGGGCTTGGTGACGTAGTCGTCGGCGCCCGCGTCGAGGGCCTCGACCTTCTCGTCGGAGGTGTGCCGGGCGGAGAGCACGATGATCGGCACCCGGGTCCAGCCGCGGAGTCCCTTGATCACCTCGACGCCGTCCATGTCGGGCAGTCCGAGGTCGAGCACGACGACGTCGGGGTGCCGGGCCGCGGCGAGGGCGAGCGCGCTCGCCCCGTCGTGGGCGGCGTCGGCCTCGTACTTGCGGGCCTTCAGGTTGATCACGAGCGCACGCACGATCTGCGGCTCGTCGTCGACCACGAGCACTCTGGTCATACGGCCCGCCTCATGTGCCGCCTCACGTGCCCCCTCATGTGCCGCCTCATGTGGTTCGCCTCTCTGCCGATATGGCCGTGCCGACCGGTGCGTCGGCGGTCCGGTCCGCCGACGGGACGGCGTCCGCCGATGTAGACGTGTCCGCGGCCGGGTCGGTGCCCGACGAGGAGTCCGTGACGGGCCCGGAGCCGTTCTGTGCGGCCCTCACGGTCAGCACCATGGTGAGGCCGCCGCCGGGAGTGTCCTCGGCGTCGAGCGTGCCGCCCATGGCCTCGGCGAAGCCCCGGGCGACCGCGAGACCCAGGCCGACGCCGGCCCCGCGCGGGGCGTCGCCATGGCGCTGGAAGGGGGCGAAGATGCGGTCCTTGGCCTCGTCGGGGACGCCGGGGCCGCGGTCGGTGACCCGGACCTCGACGCGGCCGCCGAGGGCGCTCGCGGAGACCTGGACGGGCGTGCCGGGCGGGCTGTACTTGACGGCGTTCTCGACGATGTTGGCCACCGAGCGCTCCAGCAGGCCGGGGTCGACGGCGACCATGGGCAGAGTCTCGGGTATCTCCAGCCCGACGCTGCCCTCGGGGACACCGCCGAGCGCCATGGGCACCACCTCGTCGAGGTCGATCTCGCGGATCAGGGTGGTGACCGTGCCGGTCTGCAGCCGGGACATGTCGAGGAGGTTGCCCACTAGGTGGTCGAGCCGGTCGGCGCCGTCCTCGATCCCTGCGAGCAGTTCGGCCTCGTCCTCCTCCGACCAGGCCACGTCGTCGGAGCGCAGGGACGACACGGCGGCCTTGATGCCGGCCAGCGGGGTGCGCAGGTCGTGGCTGACGGCGGCGAGCAGCGCGGTGCGGATGCGGTTGCCCTCGGCCAGCGCCTTGGCCTGGTCGGCCTCCTGCTGGAGGCGCCGGCGGTCCAGGACGACCACGGCCTGGGCGGCGAACGCGGCCAGCACCCGGCGGTCCTCGGCGGGCAGGACGCGGCCGGAGAGGGCGAGCGCCATGTGGTCGCCGACCGGCATGTCCACGTCCGCGGCCTCGGGCCGGTCCATCTGCCGGGGGCCCACGCTGCCCGCGCAGGTCCACGGGTCGACCTCGCTCTCGCGCTCCAGCAGGGCCACCGACTCCATGCCAAAGGTTTCGCGCACCCGTTCGAGGAGTGCCTCCAGGCTGGTCTCCCCGCGCAGCACACTGCCCGCGAGGAACGACAGGATCTCCGACTCGGCGCGCAGCCTGGCCGCCTGGTGCGTGCGCCGGGCCGCGAGGTCCACCACGGAGGCCACCGCCACCGCGACCCCTATGAAGACCACGATGGCGACGATGTTCGTCGGGTCGTCGATCGTCAGCGTGTGCACCGGCTGGGTGAAGAACCAGTTGAGCAGCAGCGAGCCCAACACGGCCGCGGCCAAGGCGGGCAGTAGACCGCCGAGCAGGGCCGCGGCCACCGTGAGCGTCAGGAAGAGCAGCATGTCGTTGGCGAGACCGAGGTCGGTCTCGAAGGTGGCCAGCAGCGGCGCGAGCAGCACCGGCCCGGCCGTCCCCACCAGCCAGCCCCAGATCGTCCGGGCCCGGCCGAGCCGTGCGCCCCGGGCGACGGGCAGGCCGCGCCCCTTGCCCGCCTCGTCGTGCGTGATCAGGTGGACGTCCAGGTCGGGCCCGGAGTCCCGGGCGACGGTGGCGCCGACGCCCGGCCCGAAGACGTACTGCCAGCTCTTGCGGCGCGAGACGCCCAGCACGATCTGGGTGGCGTTCACCCCGCGCGCGAAGGCCAGCAGCGCGGCGGGGATGTCGTCGCCGACGACGTGGTGGAAGGTGCCGCCAAGGTCCTCGACGAGGGTGCGCTGGACGGCGAGTTCCTTGGGCGAGGCGGAGGTCAGCCCGTCGCTGCGGGCGATGTAGACGGCCATGACCTCGCCGCCCGCGCCCTTCTCGGCGAGCCGAGCGGCTCTCCGCAGCAGGGTCCGCCCTTCGGGGCCGCCGGTCAGCCCGACCACGATCCGCTCGCGGGAGCCCCATATCCGCGACACCTGGTGCTCGCTGCGGTAGGCGTTGAGGTACTCGTCGACCCGGTCCGCCACCCACAGCAGCGCCAGCTCCCGCAGGGCGGTCAGGTTCCCGGGGCGGAAGTAGTTCGACAGTGCGGCGTCGACCTTGTCCGGCTGGTAGACGTTGCCGTGCGCCATCCGTCGGCGGAGCGCCTGCGGCGACATGTCCACCAGCTCGATCTGGTCCGCCCGCCGCACCACCTCGTCGGGGACGGTCTCGCGCTGCCGTACGCCGGTTATGGACTCGACGACGTCACCGAGCGACTCCAGGTGCTGGATGTTGACGGTCGAGACCACGTCGACACCGGCGGCGAGCAGATCCTCGACGTCCTGCCAGCGCCTGTCGTTGCGGGAACCAGGCACATTGGTGTGGGCCAGCTCGTCCACGAGGGCGACCCGGGGCCGCCGGGCGAGCACGGCGTCCACGTCCATCTCGGTGAAGACCGCGTCCCGGTACTCCAGCGTCCGGCGCGGAACCTGCTCCAGCCCGTGCAGCATCACCTCGGTGCGCGGCCGGCCGTGATGCTCCACGACGGCCACCACGCAGTCGGTGCCGCGTTCGATCCGGCGGTGCGCTTCGGACAGCATCGCGTACGTCTTGCCGACGCCCGGTGCCGCACCGAGGTAGATCCGCAGCTTTCCGCGTCCCATGTCCCCATTGTCTTCCCGTGACCACTGCCCACGCAGCGTCGACCTTACGGCCAATAATCACGGCAAAACGGACAGAGGCGGCTGGGGGCCGCCTCTTTGACACAACTCTGACGCCGGCGCCCCGAGGGGCACGGGGAACTGCGTGACCGGTCGCGCGGACCCGCAGTTCCCAGACGGCCTCGGCCGGAACGGCTAGCGGACCTCGGTGATCTCCGGCCCGCGCTGCAGCTGTCCCATGCCGCCGGAGAAGCGGGAACCGGCCTGCTCCTCCTGCTGGACCCCCTCGGGGACCATCTGCGCGTCGTTCGGCAGCTTCAGGACGATCGGGTCGCGCGGAGCCATGGGGCCCTCACCGCGGACGACGACCGTGTCCCGGAAGATCTGCTCCAACAGCCCGGCGGTCTGCGGCTCCACCGCGCCCCGCCCGGAGATCACTCCGCGCAGGAACCAGCGGGGTCCGTCCACGCCGACGAAGCGGACCACCTGGAAGCCACCCGTGCCGTCCGGCAGCTGCACCGGCACCTGAGCGCGGAGCTCCCAGCCCAGCGGGCCCTCGACCTCGTCGATGACCCCGCCCTGCTGGGTGATGCCGGAGGCGATCTCCTCGCGGACCTCACCCCAGATGCCCTCGCGCTTGGGAGCGGCGAAGGCCTGCAGCTGGACCGCGCTGTCGCGCAGCACGACCGTCGCGGCGACGATCGCGTCACCGGCGACCTCCACCCGCAACTCCATGCCGTCGACTCCGGGCACGAAGATGCCCCCGAGGTCGACCCGGCCCTCGCCGGGCTCGCGCACCTCGGAGCTGTCCCACGGCCCGTCCGGCCGGGGCTCGGGCTCCAGCCGCACGCGCTCCCGCTCGACGCCCGCCTCGGCGTCGGCTTCCCCGGCAACGCCGTCGACCTGCTCGGCCTCGCTCGCCGCGTCCGCCGCGTCCTCAGCGGAACCCTTCTTCTTGCGACGTCCGAACACGTCACTGTCCTTCCCGGTCGGATACGACCGAAGCGTATCGATTCCCACCCGTTGTGCCGCTTGTGCTGCTTGTGCCGCTTGCTCCGTCCACGGCGGCGTGACCGCCGGTGGACCCGAAGCCCCCCTCGGCCCGCGCCGAGTCGGGAAGCTCCGCCACCTCCTGGAAGCGCACCTTCTCGACCTGCTGGACGACCAGTTGGGCAATCCGATCGAAGCGCTCGAACCGTACGGCTTCATACGGGTCGAGATTCACCACGATCACCTTGATCTCCCCACGGTACCCGGCATCAACCGTCCCCGGGGCATTCACCAGGGCGACGCCGCAGCGGGCGGCGAGACCGGAGCGTGGGTGCACGAAGGCCGCGTACCCCTCGGGGAGCGCGATGGACACCCCCGTGGGCAGCACGGCCCGTTCGCCGGGCCTCAACTCCCGGCTCTCCGTGGTGCGCAGGTCGGCGCCCGCGTCACCGGGCCGCGCGTAGTCCGGCAGCGGCACGTCGGGGTCGACGCGCCGGACGAGGACCTCGAGAGGGGGACGGCCGCCGCTCACGGGTTCACCTCGAAGGCTCGGGCCCGCCGGACCTGGTCCGGGTCCTTCATGGCCGCCTGGATCTCCTCCGCGCGGCCGTGGTCGATGAAGTGGTCGACCTTGACCTCGACGAAGAGGGCGTCGGCACGGACGGCCAGCGGTCCGTCGGGGCGGCCGACGCGTCCCTCGGCCCGCGCGAAGATCTTCCGCCCGGCCACCGCCGTGACCTCGGCCCTCAGATGCAGTACGGCCCCCACGGGGACGGGCTGCAGGAAGTCGGTCTCCAGGCGCCCGGTCACCGCGATGGTGCGCAGCAGCCAGGTGAGGGAGCCGAGGGTCTCGTCCAGGGCACTGGCCAGGACCCCGCCGTGGGCGAGCCCCGGCGCGCCCTGGTGCGCGGGCCGCACGGTGAACTCGGCGGTGAGAGTGACACCTTCGCCCGCCCTGGCCTCCAGGTGCAGCCCGTGGGGCTGCTCGCCACCACAGCCGAAACACTGCCCGTAGTGCGCGCCGAGCAGCTCGCCGGGGGCGGGTGCCTCGGGATGGCGTACGGGCGCCGTGGCGTCCGCCGGGGGCCGCAGGGCCGCGGAAGTACCTCTCACAGCCGCAGACCTTACCCGTCCGTCAGCGTCCGGCCATCGCCCCTACGGGCAGGGTTTCCCCTCGGACGCCCCTACCTCCGGGGCCGGAGGGTCCGCGTGCCAAGCTTGACGCCATGCAGCTCTCCGTCCCGCCGTACGAAGAACGGCTCACGGCTCCCCGCACCTGGTGGCTCGTCTGCCTCCTGGTCGGCGTCTCGATGGCCCTGATCATGCTGCCGTTCGGCACGCTCCCCCTGCTGGGCGGCCTCGTGGGCGGGACCGCGATCGCGGCGGTCGTCACCAGTTCCTACGGCTCGATCCGCATCCGAGTCGTCGGCGACTCCCTGATCGCGGGCGAGGCGAAGATCCCGGTGAGCGCCCTCGGCGAACCGGAGATCCTGGACCGGGAGGAGGCCCAGGCCTGGCGCACGCACAAGGCCAACCCCCACGCCTTCATGCTCCTGCGTGCCTACGTCCCGGCGGCCCTCCGCATCCCGATCACCGACCCGAACGACCCGACCCCCTACGTCTACCTGTCCACCCGAAACCCCGAAGCCGTGGTCGCGGCCCTGGCAGCGGCGAAGAAGACGACGGCCTAGCGAGCGTCCGGCGGGCCGACACCCCAGGCAGCGCGGCGCGCGACCTGCTGACCGGCGGCACGCGGCGCCGCAGCGCACGGCTCCCGGACCGACGTCGTGTGGCGACGCGGCGCGCGAGCTGTCGGCCGCCCACAGCCCGACGTGGCCCACGGTCGGTCACCCAGCCACTCGCGGCGACACAGCACCCGGCTCGCGGGCGGTGAGCCATGGCAGCACGACAAGCGGCTCGTCGGCCGGCGAGGCTCCAGACGGCCAAGCGGCGGGCCGCTTGGCGGTGGATGACACGTGGCGGCGCGCAGCGCGCGGGTCACCCGGCGCGAAACACAGCCCCGAGGCAGCAGAACGGGCCCGCCGCCGACCCGCACAGCCGTGCGACAGGGCGCGGGATTCCCTACTGAACTCTTACCGCCGAGAAGCACCCGGCCGCCGCGCCGACCCCTCCCACCGAGCCGCCCCTCGGCCGGTCCGGCCCCTGCGGCCTGCCCGGCGCTTCGGCCAACCCGGCCCTTCCTTCTGACCAGCCCCTCCCGCGGCCACGTTTCTTCCCGCCGCAACGGCCTTGCGCCGCGACGGTGGCCTCCGGCGGTGCCGGACCCGGGCGCGTCCGGCGGTGCCCGACCCGGGCGCGCTCGATCGGCGCGCACCCGCAGCCGACCGGCGGCGTCACGCGTCAGCCGCCGCCGAGTTCCTCCGGCAGTTCCCCCACCGTCAGCGGATCCACCGGCTTCTCCAGCGGCGGCAGTTCCGGCAACGCCTCCCACGGCACCTGCATACGCCGCAGGTCCTTGCGGATCCGCTCTGCCAGGTGCTTGGTGTCCCGGCGGTTCATGACCGCCCCCACCGCGGCACCGACCAGGAACGGCATCAGGTTCGGCAGATTGCGCACCATCCGCTTCATGATCTGCTGCCGCAGCTGCCGCTTCATCTGTCCACCGAGCGCCGAGTTGATCGTCGACGGCTTGGTCACGTCGATCCCGCGCTCACCGGACCAGGAGTCCAGATAGGCGGTACTGCGCTGCCGTAGATTCCCCGGCGGCCGCACCCCGTACAGCTCGTGCAGCTCGGCGATGAGCTTCAGCTCGATCGCGGCGACGCCGGTGATCTCGGCGGCCAGCTCCGCGGGCATGGCGGGAGGCGTCGGCAGCATCGCCGCGGCCCCGACACCCGCCCCCACCGTGGAGGACGCGTTGGCCGCCCCCGCGACGAGCTTGTCGGCGATCTGCTCGGGTCCCAGCCCCGGGAACTGGGCGCGCAAGGTCGCGAGATCGCGCACGGGGATCCGTGGGGCGATCTCGATGACTCGGTCGGTGATGTACGCGAGCCCCGCTCGGGCCCGGTCACCGCTCTTGCGGGCCCCGACCTTGAGGCCCTGTTTCACTCCGTCCCGGACGGCGGCGACGGCCGCGCGCCGGCTGGCGACCGGCGCCGGATCGTCCACCGGAACGGGCAGGCGTCCCTGCTCGTCCGTGGCCTTCCCCGACGCCGAATCGGACGCACGTTCGAGCGAGGCCGCTCCCTGTTCGGAGGAGCCCCGCTCGTCATCACGCACGCCGTCGGAGCCGTCGTACGGCCCCTGGTCCGCCCCCTTGCGGGAGCGGCGCTTCCAAGGAGGGGTCGAGCCAGTCACGGCCGACCCTGCCTCAGTCGCAGTCGCGGCAGATCGGCTGACCGTTCTTCTCGCGGGCCAGCTGGCTGCGGTGGTGCACCAGGAAGCAGCTCATGCAGGTGAACTCGTCCTGCTGCTTGGGCAGCACCCGGACGGCCAGCTCCTCGTTCGAGAGGTCGGCCCCGGGCAGTTCCAGGCCTTCGGCGGCCTCGAACTCGTCTACATCCACGGCGGACGTCGACTTGTCGTTCCGGCGAGCCTTGAGCTCTTCCAGGCTGTCCGAGTCGACGTCGTCGTCGGTCTTGCGTGGGGTGTCGTAATCCGTTGCCATGTCGCGCTCTCCCCCTCTGGGTGTCTGCGGTGTCTCCAGCGCACGTAACGCGTGAGAGGCCGGACTTGTGCCCGACCTGAGGCGGAGATTTTGCCTCACATCAAGGTCTGTTACTCAATCGACACCCAACCGGACTCCTCAAGAGTGATCGGCTTGGATGGCGAACGGGACCGTACACGGTCCTGAGGCTGCATTTCAAAGGCGCCTCAGCATGTACTTCCCGTGATCTCAACCCCCGAAAACCCGGATTTTCCCGGCTTTACGACGGCCACATGATCACGCTCGGTAGATGGCTGGAAAATCGCCCCTGTGATCGATCACACATCGGTCGTGCACGACCGTTTCGATCAGGCGCCCGGGAAATTCCGCGCAAAGCGAACACGTCCCGGAACCGGGGGTCATTTTCTCAGACCGGAAGGGTCACTCGCATCACGAGCCCGCCTCCTTCACGTGGCCGGGCGGCGATGTGGCCGCCGTGCGCGCGGGCCACGGAGCGGACGATCGACAAGCCGAGGCCCACCCCCTTGTCGCTTCCCGTGCGCTCCGTACGCAGCCGCCGGAACGGCTCGAAAAGGTTGTCGATCTCGTACGCCGGGACCACCGGCCCGGTGTTCGTGACCACCAGCAGGGCCTGTCCGTGCTGGAGCTCGGTGGTGACCTCCACCCAGCCGTCCGTGCCCTGCACGTTGTACCGGACGGCGTTCTGGACGAGGTTCAGGGCGATCCGCTCCAGCAGGACGCCGTTGCCCTGGACGACCGCGGGGGCCCGTTCACCGCGGATCTCCACCTTCTTGGCCTCCGCCTCGGAGCGCACCTGGTCGATGGCCCGGGAGGCGACCTCGGCGAGGTCCACCGGCTTGCGCTCGACGATCTGGTTGTCGCTGCGGGCGAGCAGCAGCAGACCCTCGACGAGCTGCTCGCTGCGCTCGTTGGTGGCCAGCAGCGTCTTGCCCAGCTGTTGCAGCTCGGTCGGCGCGTTCGGGTCGGAGAGGTGCACTTCGAGGAGGGTGCGGTTGATCGCGAGGGGTGTCCGCAGCTCGTGCGAGGCGTTCCCGACGAACCGCTGCTGGGCCGTGAAGGCCCGCTGGAGCCGCTCCAGCATCTCGTCGAAGGTGTCCGCCAGCTCCTTCAGCTCGTCGTCCGGGCCGTCCAGCTCGATACGGCGGGACAGGTCGGAGCCGGCCACCGCGCGCGCGGTGCGGGTGATCCGGCCGAGCGGCGCGAGGACCCGGCCCGCCATCGCGTACCCGAAGGCGAAGGCGATCACGGCGAGCCCGAGCAGCGCCAGCAGGGACCGGCTCAGCAGGGTGTCCAGGGCCACCTGGCGCTGGGCGTCGATACAGGCGGAGATCGCGGCGTTGAAGTCCGCGAGCCGCACATTGGTCGAGCCGGCGTCCACCGCGGGACACTTCTCGCTGGTGACACTGATGTCCGTGCCGCCCACGATCTTGAACAGCGGCGCGTTGCCCGTGTTCACCGCCTGGGCGGCCAGCAGGTAGATGATCGACAGCAGCAGGATCCCGGCGATCAGGAACATGCCGCCGTACAGCAGCGTGAGCCGTATCCGGATGGTCGGGCGCAGCCACGGGAGCGGGTTCTGGGGCCGCCTGGGGTCCCAGGTGGGTTTCGGGGGCGCCAGCGGGGGCGCGGGGGTCGTGGCCATGGCGGATCAGATCCGGTAACCGGAACCGGGCACGGTGACGATGACCGGCGGTTCGCCGAGCTTGCGGCGCAGCGTCATGACCGTCACGCGGACGACGTTGGTGAACGGGTCGGTGTTCTCGTCCCAGGCCTTCTCCAGGAGCTGTTCCGCCGAGACGACGGCGCCCTCGCTGCGCATCAGCACCTCCAGGACCGCGAACTCCTTCGGCGCGAGCTGGACCTCCTTGCCGTCGCGGAAGACCTCGCGGCGGTTCGGGTCCAGCTTGATGCCGGCGCGCTCCAGGACGGGCGGCAGCGGCACGCTCGTCCGTCGGCCGAGGGCACGCACGCGTGCGATGAGCTCGCTGAACGCGAAGGGCTTGGGCAGATAGTCGTCGGCGCCGATCTCCAGGCCCTCGACACGGTCGCTGACGTCGCCGGACGCGGTGAGCATCAGCACGCGCGTGGGCAGCCCGAGCTCGACGAGCTTGCGGCAGACGTCGTCGCCGTGGACGAGGGGAAGGTCGCGGTCGAGGACGACCACGTCGTAGTCGTTGACGCCGATGCGCTCCAGGGCGGCCGCACCGTCGTACACGACGTCGACGGCCATGGCCTCCCGGCGCAGTCCGGTGGCCACCGCATCGGCGAGCAGTTGCTCGTCCTCGACGACGAGTACGCGCACGTCGCTTGTCCTTCCTCTGTCCACCCGCGTAGCGCGCCACGGGCGCGCACGGGCAGGGTGTTCGTGGGTGTGTGACCTCCATCCTGCCTTTTTCAGCCGTAAGTCGGCTGTAAGACGACTCCGGGCGGGAAGAGCGGGGGCGCTCGACCGGGAATGCGGGATTTTTTCGTCCGGTTGAGGTTTCCGTCCGAGAGCCCGAGGGGAGGACGGCTTTACACCCCGCGATCACGCTCTGCTTGTGCCGCACCACCATGCGGCACGGATCCGCTTTTCCGCAGAGTGGGCGTGGGTGTCCGGCACCGTCGCCGCCCGGCCAGGGCGGCGCTGGGCATCCACAGGAGACGTGATCGCCCCTTCCGAACGGCACACCCCCGTGCCAACGACCCACGACCCAGGACGAGGGGGCGCAGCATGGACGCATTCACCGCAGGACTTCTGCAGCGCATAAGGGCGACCGAGTCCGACCTGACCAGGGCTCGCGACGAGGGCGACGACTTCCTCGTCGAGGTGGAGCAGGGCGAGCTCGACGACCTGCGCCGCCTCGCCGCCGACCACGGTGTGGAGGTCGGCGCGCAGAGCGTCTGATCCACGGCCCACACGCACGACAGCGATCCCCCCGGCAGATCCAGACCGGGGGGATTGCTGTTTTTTTGAGGCTCGGTTCGCCTCCGGGGCGCTTGTGCCTGTGTCGAGAGCGCGATCGTGCTCGGCCCTCCTTCGTCGGGCGCTGCGCGCGTTCGCGCTCTCGACACAGGCGCGCCCCTTCGGCTCACTCGCCGTAGGGCGCCCTCTGCTGCTGTGGCTTGAGTGCGCCTGCTGGTGCGGACCTCAGTCGTGCCAGGCGCCGAGGGCGTCCAGGCGGGTCTGGAGGGCCTCGAAGAGGACCGGTGGGGCCGCGATGGTCAGGTCGGTCGAGAGGGGCTCTCCGGGGCGGCCACCGGTCAGGGCGCCCGCCTCCCGGGCGATGACGTCGCCCGCGGCGTAGTCCCAGGGGTTCAGACCGCGCTCGTAGTACGCGTCGAGGCGGCCCACGGCCACGTCGCAGAGGTCGATCGCGGCCGAGCCGCCGCGCCGGATGTCCCGGACGTGCGGGATCAGCTCGCGCAGTACGTCGGCCTGCCTGGCGCGGCGCTCGGCGAGGTAGCCGAAGCCGGTGCCGACGAGGGCCAGCTCCGGCTCCGGGGCGGGTCGCACACGCGCCGGGCGGTCGTTCAGGAAGGCGCCCTCGCCGAGGACGGCCCGGAAGGTCTCGCCGCGCACCGGGGCGTGGACCACGCCCACGACCGTCTCGCCGTCCACCCGGACGGCGATGGAGACGGCCCAACTGGGCAGTCCGTAGAGGTAGTTGACGGTGCCGTCGAGGGGGTCGATCACCCACTGGACGCCGCTGGTGCCCGCGACGCTGGCGCCCTCCTCGCCGAGCACGCCGTCGTCCGGCCTGTGCTCGGCCAGCAGGCCGGTGATCAGCTTCTCGGAGGCGATGTCCATCTCGGTCACCACGTCGACCGCGCTGGACTTGGTGGCGGCGACGCCGAGATCGGCGGGTCGGCCGTCGCGCAGGAAGTCCCCCGCTCGGCGGGCGGCGTCCAGGGCGATCTCCAGCAGTTCGGCCTTCAGGCCGTCCGGACGCTCGGGCTGGTCGGTCACGGTGCTCCTCACGCGTACGGGCTGTCGACGCCCGCGGCGGCGGGCTGCGGGGTCCTGGCCGGGCAGCAGCCGACCGGGCACAGGTTGTGGCTGGCGCCGAGCGCGCCGAGCGCGCAGGGGGTGACCGCGTCCTCGCCGCGCTCGGTCGCCGCTCGCTCCAGGACCAGGTCGCGGACGGCTGCGGCGAACCGGGGGTCGGCGCCCACCGTGGCCGAGCGGCGGACGGGCAGGCCCAGTTCCTCGCCCTTGGCCATGGCCTCGGTGTCGAGGTCGTACAGGACCTCCATGTGGTCCGAGACGAACCCGATGGGTGCCATCACGACGGCCGGGACGCCGGCCGCGTGGCGCTCCTCCAGGTGGTCGCAGATGTCCGGCTCCAGCCACGGGATGTGCGGGGCGCCGGAACGGGACTGGTAGACGAGCTGCCAGGGGTGTTCGACACCGGTCCGCTCGCGCACCGCGTCGGCGATGAGCTGCGAGACGTCCAGGTGCTCCGCGACGTACGCGCCGCCGTCCCCGTGGTCCTCGACCGGGCCGGAGGTGTCCGCCGAGGCGTTGGGGATGGAGTGCGTGCAGAAGGCGAGGTGCGCGCCGTCGCGGACGTCGTCGGGGAGGCTGGCGAGCGACTCCAGGACGCCGTCGATCATGGGTTCCAGGAAGCCGGGGTGGTTGAAGTAGTGCCGGATCTTGTCGATCCTCGGCAGCTCCAGGCCCTCGGCCTCCAGGGTGGCGAGCGAGTCGGCCAGGTTCTCGCGGTACTGACGGCAGCCCGAGTACGAGGCGTACGCGCTGGTGGCGAGGACCAGGATGCGGCGGCGGCCGTCGGCGACCATCTCGCGAAGGGTGTCCGTCAGATAGGGCGCCCAGTTGCGGTTGCCCCAGTAGACCGGCAGGTCCAGGCCGTGCTCGGCGAAGTCCTTGCGCAGGGCGTCCAGCAGGGCGCGGTTCTGGTCGTTGATGGGGCTGACCCCGCCGAACAGGAAGTAGTGCTGGCCGACTTCCTTCAGGCGCTCCTTGGGGATGCCTCGACCCCGTGTCACGTTCTCCAGGAACGGGACCACGTCGTCCGGGCCTTCCGGGCCGCCGAAGGAGAGCAGGAGCAGGGCGTCGTAGGGGGTGGCGTCGTGCGCGTGTGGCATGTCCCCGATCCTGCCACCCGGCACCGACGGACGGGATCCCGGCCCAGCCCGAGAATGACTTAGGGTGACCTCACTCGTAAGCTGTATCGACGGAGTTCGCGCCTTACGAGGAACTCGTCCCTCCGCTTCCCGGAACGACCGGAGCCCCCGTGCCCAGCCCCTACACCGCCCTGTTCGCCGCACCCGGCACCAAGGGCTTCACCGCCGCGGGACTCCTCGGCCGGATGCCGCTGTCCATGATGGGCATCGGCGTGGTCACCATGATCTCCCAGCTCACCGGCCGGTACGGCCTGGCCGGCGCGCTCTCGGCGACCATCGCGCTGTCCGCCGCCGTGCTCGGCCCGCAGATCTCCCGGCTGGTGGACCAGTACGGGCAGCGGCGGGTACTGCGTCCGGCGACCCTCGTGGCACTGGCCGCCGCCGCGGGACTCCTGGTCGCCGCGCACTACGGCTGGCCGGACTGGGTGCTGTACCTCTGCTCGGCCGGCATCGGCTGTGTGCCGAGCCTCGGGGCGATGACCCGGGCGCGCTGGGCGGCGCTGTACCGGGACACCCCGCAACTGCACACGGCGTACTCCTTCGAGTCGGTCGTCGACGAGGTGTGCTTCATCTTCGGGCCGATCATCTCCATCGGGCTGTCCACGGCGTGGTTCCCGGAGGCCGGACCGCTGCTCGCCGCCTGCTTCCTCGCGGCCGGGGTCTTCTGGCTGACGGCCCAGCGCGCCACGGAGCCGGCGCCGCACCCGCGCGAGCGGCACGACAAGGGGCGTTCGGCGCTGCGTTCGCCCGGACTGCAGGTCCTGGTGGCCACGTTCGTGGCCACCGGAGCGATCTTCGGAGCCGTCGACGTGGTCACCGTGGCCTTCGCCGAGGAGCGGGGCCACAAGGCCGCCGCGAGCGTGGTTCTGGCCCTCTACGCGGCCGGTTCCTGCGCCGCGGGCATCGTCTTCGGGTTGCTGCGCTTCTCCGGTGCGGCGGAACGTCGATGGCTGCTGGGCGTGTGCGGCATGGCCGTGAGTATGATCCCCCTCCTACTGGTCGGAAACTTGCCGTTTCTGGCCGTGGCGCTCTTCGTTGCGGGTCTGTCCATCGCACCCACGATGATCACGACGATGTCCCTCATCGAGGAGCACGTACCACGCACGCAACTGACCGAGGGCATGACCTGGGTGGGCACCGGGCTCGCGGTCGGGGTGGCGCTCGGATCCTCGGTCTCCGGCTGGGTGATCGACGCGGCCGGGGCGAAGGCGGGGTACGTGGTTCCGGCGGCCTCCGGGGCCGTCGCGGTCGCGGTCGGTTTTCTCGGGTACCGCCGGCTGCGCAGGCCGGCTCCAAGGCGGGGAGGGCCCCATGAGCACCACAGTGATCGGCAAGAGCGGCACGTGGCGTAACTGGGCGGGGAACGTCACCGCCCGCCCGGTGCGGGAGGTCACCCCGGCCACCGTCGAGGAACTCGCCGCGGCCGTAAGGCAGGCGGCCGAGGACGACCTCCGGGTGAAGGCCGTCGGTACGGGCCACTCGTTCACCGCCGTGGCCGCGACCGACGGCGTGGCGATCCGCCCCCAACTGCTGACGGGCATACGCAAGATCGACCGTGAGGCCATGACCGTCACGGTCGCCGCCGGCACTCCGCTCAAGAGGCTCAACCTGGCTCTCGCGCGCGAGGGGCTCTCGCTCACGAACATGGGCGACATCATGGAGCAGACGGTGTCCGGCGCGACCAGCACCGGCACCCACGGCACCGGCCGCGACTCGGCCTCGATCGCCGCCCAGATCCGGGGGCTCGAACTGGTCACCGCCGACGGGTCGGTGCTGACCTGCTCCGCGACGGAGAACCCCGACGTGTTCGCCGCGGCCCGCGTCGGCATCGGCGCCCTCGGCATCGTCACCGAGATCACCTTCGCCGTGGAGCCGATCTTCCTGCTCACGGCGCGCGAGGAACCGATGCCGTTCGAGCGGGTGCTGGCCGAGTTCGACGAACTGCACGCCGAGAACGAGCACTTCGAGTTCTACTGGTTCCCGCACACCGGCAACACCAACACCAAGCGCAACAACCGCAGCGCGGGCCCCGAGAAGCCGGTACCACAGCTGAACAGCTGGTTCGAGGACGAGTTCCTCTCCAACGGCGTCTTCCAGGTGGCCAACTGGGTCGGCCAGGCGGTTCCCGCGACCATCCCGACGATCGCGCAGATCTCCAGCCGCGCCCTGTCCGCGCGGAGCTACACCGACATCCCCTACAAGGTCTTCACTTCTCCGCGCCGAGTGCGGTTCGTGGAGATGGAGTTCGCCGTTCCGCGCGAGGCCGTCGTGGACACGCTGCGTGAACTCAAGGCGATGGTCGACCGTTCGAACCTGCGCGTCAGCTTCCCCGTCGAGGTGCGCACCGCACCGGCCGACGACATCACGCTCTCCACCGCCTCCGGCCGCGAGAGCGCCTATGTCGCCGTGCACATGTTCAAGGGCACGCCCTATCAGGCCTACTTCACCGCCGCCGAGCGGATCTTCACCGCGCACGAGGGACGGCCGCACTGGGGCAAGGTGCACACACGGGACACGGACTACTTCGCCAAGGTCTATCCCCGCTTCGGCGAGTTCACCGCGCTGCGTGACCGGCTCGACCCCGAACGGCGTTTCCAGAACGACTACTTGCGCCGCGTGCTCGGGGCGTAACCGGACGGGCGGTTCTGGCGATCATGTGAAGCACGTCCCTCCCGGGGTCACGAAAAGGTCTGTTCCGGCGGCGTATTGACGTCTCCCATGAGAAGTTGAGCGGCGTGCCGATCCACGCAAGTGGCCCGAATGGAGTACTGTTGCGAGCCCTGGGTCCGGACTCCCGCCAGGGTGTCCGGGGCCTTCGAGGACCGCCGGGAGGGGGATCGTTGCACAGGGTGATGAGGTTCGTCACTTAGCGTTGCGAATTGATAACCGTGCCATAACGGCGGCCTCGGGCTCACGCCCGACACGCCGGGCAACTCGGCAAGGTTGTGGCAGGCTGCACCCGGGCAGGCCACACTCGACTAGCGGAAGCAGCGACGCACGTGACGTCGGCAGGCACCACCCGGGAGGTCCCCATGCCCGAACTGCGTGTCGTGGCCGTCTCCAATGACGGCACACGGCTGGTGCTGAAGGCTGCCGATTCCACGGAGTACACGCTTCCGATCGACGAACGGCTGCGTGCCGCCGTGCGCGGCGACCGACCCCGCCTCGGCCAGATCGAGATCGAGGTGGAGAGCCATCTCCGCCCCCGTGACATCCAGGCGCGGATACGCGCGGGTGCCACGGCCGAAGAGGTCGCGCAGCTCGCCGGCATCCCCGTCGACCGGGTCCGCCGCTTCGAGGGTCCCGTCCTGGCCGAGCGCGCCTTCATGGCCGAGCGGGCACGCAAGACCCCGGTCCGGCGCCCCGGCGAGAACGCCGCGGGACCCCAGCTCGGCGAGGCCGTCCAGGAGCGACTGCTGCTGCGCGGCGCCGAGAAGGACACCGTCCAGTGGGACTCGTGGCGCCGCGACGACGGCACCTGGGAAGTGCTGCTGGTGTACTGCGTCGCGGGCGAACCGCACTCGGCGAGCTGGACCTACGACCCGCCCCGGCGGCTCGTCCAGGCCGTCGACGACGAAGCGCGGTCGCTGATCGGCGAGTCCGACGACCTCGGGACGCCCGAGCCGAGTTTCCCGTTCGTGCCGAGGATCGCGCGGCTGCCCCGTGACCGACCCCTGGACCGCCAGGCGGAACGTCCCGTCCTGCCCGCGCCGCCCGAGGCCGACGAGGACATGGTGAGCGAGCGCGACTCGCTCACCAGCATCCTGGAGGCCGTCCCCAGCTACCGGGGCGACCTGGTGGTGCCCGAACTGCCCTCCGCCGAACCGCAGGAGGACTCCGTCTCCGTCGAGGAAGTGGCGGAGGAGGAGTCGGCGGCTCCCGCGGCCTCGGCCGGTTCCGCCTACGCGGACGTCCTCATGCCGCGGTCGGTCAACGGCCACCGCGACCGGCTGATCGGTGCCACCGACCGCCAGGCCGAGGCGGACGGCGTCCGACCGGGTCGGCGCGCCGCGGTGCCGAGCTGGGACGAGATCGTCTTCGGTACGAGACGTAAGAAACAGGAGTAGCGGGCCTACGGCGGTGGAGGGTCGGAGCAGTCACTCCTTCCAGGAGATCCGTTTCTCTCGGGTGCGGTCTCGGATGCCCTCTCGGGTGCGGGATCGGTCATTCATACGTGTGTGGGGCTCACGTCGTTCAGACGTGGGCCCCACACGTGCGGTCAGCTCCGGGTCACTGGGGGTCGGGTCCGGTCGCCACCGGGCGGTCGCCGTCCCGGGACCACTCCGACCACGAGCCCACGTAGAGGGCCGCCGGGATGCCCGCCACCGCCAGCGCCAGCACCTGGTGGGCGCCGGAGACACCGGAGCCGCAGTACACGCCGACCTCGGAGTCGGCGGTCGCGCCGAGTCCCTTGAAGCGGTCGGTGAGTTCGGCGGCGGTCCGGAAGAGTCCGGATTCGGCCACGTTCTCCGTGGTCGGGGCCGACACCGCGCCCGGGATGTGCCCGCCGACCGGGTCGATGGGTTCCACGTCGCCCCGGTAGCGTTCGGCGGCCCTCGCGTCCAGGAGCAGCCCGGTGCGGGCCAGCGCCGCGGCGCCGTCCGCGTCGAGCAGCGGCAGCGCGCCGGGGACGGGCTCGAAGGTCCCCGGGGCGGGCTCCGGGATCTCCGCCGTCAGCGCGCCCGTCCAGGCCGCCAGGCCGCCGTCCAGGACCCTCACCGAGGGGTGGCCGGCCCAGCGGAGCAGCCACCACGCGCGCGCGGCGGCCCAGTTGAGCCCGCCGTCGTACACGACGACGGCACGGTCGGCCGAGACACCGGCCGCCCGCATCGCCGTACCGAAACCGTCCAGGTCGGGCAGCGGATGACGGCCACCGGAACCGGCGGGACCGGCGAGTTCGGCGTCCAGGTCGACGAAGACGGCCGTCGGAATGTGCGCCTTCTCGTACTCGGGACGCAGGTTGGGGCCGCCCAACTGCCAGCGGACGTCCAGGATCACCGGCGGACGGGCTCCCGCCAGCTCGTTGGCGAGTTCGGGGGCCGAGATGATGGCGTTCATGGCCCCATCCTCGCGCACGGGGTGGCCGCCTCGCCCGGCTCCCGCTACTCTGCCCGCCGAGCGGTGCCGATCACCGGGCGTACGGGATCAGGCACGAGCTGTACAGCTGACGGACACCACACGGCGGCGGCGCGGACGAGAGCCGGGACCGTGAGCCGGGCATCCTCGCGTACCCGCGCGTCGAGCGGCGGTGCGGCGCGGGCCCGTGGCGCTACGGGTGGTGCGAGCATCGGCACGGGGCGTGATCGCGCGTGGACGCGGGACACGCGTACCGAGGGCGACGGACACGGCCACCGGCAGGGGCCGAGGAGAGAGTGACGATGACCGAGGCACGGGGGTCGACCGGCCTGAACGGCACCGTGTATCCACCGGGCACACCCTGCTGGGTGAGTCTGATGGTGCACGGCACGGCCGCGACCCAGGAGTTCTACGGGGCGCTGTTCGGCTGGGAGTTCCAGCCCGGACCCCAGCAGCTCGGCCCGTACGTGCGGGCCCTGCTCGACGGGCGGCAGGTGGCGGGGATCGGCCAGCTGCCGCCGGACCGTCATCTCCCCATCGCCTGGACGCCCTACTTCGCCTCGGCCGACGCGGACCGGACGGCGGAGGCCGTGCGGCACCGCGGCGGCACCGTCGGCGTGGGCCCGCTGGACGCCGGCGACGCGGGCCGGCTGGTGATCGCCTCCGACCCCGCGGGCGCCGTCTTCGGCATCTGGCAGGCGGCGGGACACCTCGGCGCGGACATCACCGGCGTCCCCGGCACGCCCGCGTGGGACGAACTCCTCACCGTCGACAGCTCGCTGGTGGCCAAGTTCTACGAGACGGTCTTCGGCTACGAGGAGGAGCCGGTGGTCTCCGCCGACCTCGACTACGTCACCCTGCGCGTGGGAGGCCGCCCGGTGGCCGGCATCCATGGCGTCGGCAGCGCGCTCCCCCGGGACCGGGGGCCCCACTGGCTGACCTACTTCGAGGTGGCCGACCCCGACGAGGCCGCCGACCGTGTCATCGAACTCGGCGGCCATGTCCTCGAAGCGGCCCACGACACCCCGCACGGCCCGGTGGCCACCCTGGCCGACCCGGAGGGCGCGAAGTTCGCGGTGGTGCGCACGGAACACCGGACCGCCGGCGGGGACGGTCGCACGGTCGAGTGAACCGGGGCGGGGGCCCGCGCCGGACCGCCGTCGGGTCAGACCGTCTCGACCGGGAGGACGTCCGGGGAGAGGGCGCCCGCGTGGGCCGTGGCGGCCGTCATCCGGCGGCGGTGGTGACGGCGGCAGAGGACCTCGTAGCCGATGTCGTCGGGCTGGTTGACGTCGCCGACGACGACCTGGGCGCCCTCGACGACCATCTGACCGCCTATGGTGCGGGCGTTGTGGGTGGCACGGGCACCGCACCAGCACAGGGCCTCGACCTGGAGGACCTCGACGCGGTCGGCCAGCTCGACCAGGCGCTGGGAGCCGGGGAAGAGCTTGGAACGGAAGTCGGTCGTGATGCCGAAGGCGTACACGTCCAGGCCCAGGTCGTCCACGACGCGGGCGAGTTGGTCGATCTGCCCGGGGGCGAGGAACTGGGCCTCGTCGGCGATCACGTAGTCCGCGCGGCGGCCCTGGGAGAGGTGGTCGACGAGATAGGCGTAGAGGTCCTGGCCGTCCTCGACCTCCACGGCGTCCGTGACCAGGCCCAGTCGTGACGACAGCTTGCCCTCGCCCGCGCGGTCGTCACGCGTGAAGATCATGCCCTGGAGGCCGCGCGCCGAGCGGTTGTGCTCTATCTGGAGGGCCAGCGTCGACTTCCCGCAGTCCATGGTTCCGGAGAAGAACACCAGCTCGGGCATGGTGAGTTGAGCACCTTTCGGCGAGGAGGGCGAGGGGGCGGCGGGTCAGGCAGGTCCGGCGGGCGGTGTGATGGGCGGTGGCAGGGCCTCAGGAGCGTACTTCGAGGAGCGGGACCAGCTGTTCGACGGGGGTCATCGAACCGTGGTTGCCGACCATCGCCGACTCCTTGGGCTCCCGCTCGGAGGCGACGATCAGGACGTCGTCGTGGGCCGCCGCGACCACGTCCCCGATGCGGGCGTACACGCGTTCGTCGATGTGGGGGCCGAACCAGCCCGCCGCGATGGCCTCGTCGCGCGAGGCGATCCAGAACTGCTCGCCGAGCACCTCGCGCCAGCAGGTCAGGACGTCCGACTGGGCGCCCGGCACCGCGTAGACATGGCGGGCCCGGCCTTCTCCGCCCAGCAGGGCGACCCCGGCGCGCAGCTCCCAGTCCTCGTCGAAGTCGATGCGGTGCCGCTCGTCGAACGGGATGTCGATCATGCCGTGGTCTGCGGTGACGTACAGGGCGCTGCGCGGCGGGAGTTGCTCGGCCAGACGCTGGACCAGCCGGTCGACGTGCATGAGCTGGCCGCGCCAGGCGTCGGAGTCGACACCGAAGCGGTGCCCCGCGCCGTCCAGTTCGGAGTAGTACGTGTAGATCAAGGCGCGGTCCCCGGCGGCCAGTTGCTCGGCGGCCAGGTCCATGCGGTCCTCGCCGGAGAGGCGGCCGTGGAAGGTGCCGCCGCTCAGCGCGATCTGGGTGAGGGGCGTGTTCTGGAAGGCCGGGGAGGTGACCTGGGCGGTGTGCACACCCGCCCGGTCGGCGAGCTGGAAGATCGTGGGGTACGGCTGCCACGCCTTCGGCGAGGTCCACGGCTGCCAGCGGAGCTGGTTCATCAGCTCGTCGGTCTGCGGGTCGCGGACCGTGTAGCCGGGCAGGCCGTGCGCGCCCGGGGGGAGGCCGGTGCCCACGGAGGCGAGGGAGGTCGCGGTGGTGGCCGGGTATCCCGCGGTGATGGGGCGGCCGGTGCCGCCGCGCGAGGACGCCAGCAGGGCCGTCAGATAGGGCGCCTCGTCGGGGTGCGCCTTCAGCTGCTCCCAGCCCAGGCCGTCCACCAGGAAGACACAGACCCGGTCGGTCGCCGTCAGTTCCGGTATCGAGGCGGTCGTGCCGGGGACCCCCATGCCCGCCGCGAGGGTGGGCAGGAGGTCGGCGAGCGAACCGGCACCGTACTCGGGGACCGGGGCGGAGCCGAGGGCCAGGGGTTCCGGGTGGTCCCAGGTGGGCAGCGCCATCAGCGGGCGGTGTCCGCGGTGGCCTCGGAGAGGGACTGCGCGAAGGCGAGGGCCTGGCGCACGGTCTCCGGGCCGTCCCCGGCCTCGCTGACGCGCAGGCTGAGGTCGTCCGCCGTCGAGCTGCCCGTGTACCCGTGGTCCGCCTCGCAGTTGGGGTCACCGCAGGCGGCGGGTTCCAGGTCGATGCGGGAGACGGCGCCCCAGCCGATGGTCAGGACGACCTCGCGGGGCAGGGTGCCCGGCGTGTACGACTCGGGGTTGGCGACGACCCGGCTGAGCACGACCGACGAGATCCGGCCGATCTTCACCGACTCGGTCGACGTCGTGGCGTACGGCGTCGGTGACGTGCTGTCCGCGGCCTGCTCGTCGGTGTGGCTCACGATGAAGCGGTTGCCCGTGAGGACGAGGACGGTGACGTGGCGCCGCACCTCGTTCGCGTCGAACGTCGTCTCCTGATGGACCAGGTACGACTTGATGGCCTCGCCGCCGACAGCGGCCTCCACCGCCTCGGCCACGAGGGCCGGGTAGTAGCCGCTGCGCTCGATCGCCGCACGCAGCCCCTGGGTCGTCGTACTGGTCTTGGCCATGACGTCCATCCTACGGGGGCGCACTGACTGCGAGGGACCGCTCTGCCGTCTCCGTTCTGTCGTGGACGGATCAATGCGGGGGCGGGGGGACGCGGTCTCAGTACACCGGCAGGGTCCTCGGGCCGAGGTCGTCGCGGACGGGCGGGCGCGCGAGCCGGACGGTGGCGCCGAGCACGCTGAGGCCCTGCGGGGCGACGACGACGGGTTCCAGGGAGACCGCCACGACCTCGGGGTGGTCGTCGACCAGCCGAGACACCCGCAGCAGCAGCTCCTCCAGGGCCTCGGTGTCCACGGGGGCCGAGCCCCTCCAGCCGAAGAGGAGGGGTGCGGTCCGGATCGAGCGGACCAGTGCGGCCGCGTCCCGCTCGGTGGCCGGAATCAGGCGGTGCGCCATGTCGCCGAGCAGCTGCGACGCGGGACCGGCGAGACCGAACGAGAGCACCGCTCCGGCCGCCGGGTCCACCACCGTCCGCACGATCGTGTCGACGCCTCGCGGAGCCATGCCCTGCACGACCGGACGGAGCTCCTCGGGGCCCCCGAAGAGCTCCGTCAACTCCGCGTACGCCCGCCGCAGTTGCTCCTCGTCCGCCAGGTCGAGCCGTACGCCGCCGAGGTCGGCCCGGTGCCGCAGGTGGGGGGCGGTCGTCTTGAGCGCGACGGGATAGCCGATGAGCCGCGCCGCACTCGCGGCCTCGTCGGGCGTCGGCGCGGGGCGCGCCTGCCGCAGACGGATGCCGTACCGCGCGAGCAGCGCGCCCGTCTCGTCCTCGCCGAGGGTGAGTCCCTCGCCTCCGGCCAGCAGCGTGTCGATCTGCTCGGCCGCGCCCTTCTCGTCGATGTCCTCGTACTCGGGCACCCGCCCCGGCTCCGCCGCCTCCCGTCGCCACTGGGCGTAGTTCACGGCTTCGGACAACGCCCGAACGGCCCGCTCGGCGGCGGGATAGGCGGGGATGAGCCGAGACCCGCCCGACTCCACGGACGTCGCCGCCCCGGGCTCCACATCCGCAACGGCCGACACCGGCCCGCCCGGACCGGCCGGGCCGCGGTCGTTCGTGCCGGGGCCGGGGCCGGGCACATCCGAGCCGGCCCCGCGAGGACCGGCCGCGCCCGGGTCGGTCGCGCCGGAACCTGCCGGGCCCAGGCCGACCGTGCCCTGGCCTGTCACGCCCGGCCCCGCCGTGCTGGAGTCGGCGGGGTGTGCGGCGCCACCGGGCGCGGGCGTGGCTGCGCCCGCTCCTGGCGCCTGCCGCGTCGTCACCGCCCGCTGGGCCTCGTCCGCCGCTGCGGCACCGAGGGGACTGTCGGTGGGCTGAGGAGCCGTGCTGGCCGCGGCCGACAGCGCTTCCGCGAGGCCGCCCAGCTCCACGTGGACGACCAGCACCGGCTTCGAGGGGTTCGCGGCGGCGGCCGACCGCAGGGCCTCCGCAAGGGCCGCGTCCCCCGGCGAGGTCTCCCCCAGCGCGGGTATCGCCGTCACCACCACCGCGTCGCACGAGTCGTCGGCGAGGGTCCGTGACAGTGCCGCGTGGAAGTCCTGTGCCGAGGCCCCGGTCGTCAGGTCCAGCGGCGGCAGCGGCCGCAGCCCTTCGGAGAGGCACGCGTCGTACGTGAGCATCCCGAGCGACTCGGAGTTCCCCAGGATCGCCACCCGCGGCCCCGCCGGCAGCGGTTGCCGGGCCAGCAGCAACCCCGCGTCGACCAGTTCCGTGATCGTGTCGACCCGGATCACCCCGGCCTGGCGCAGCAGCGCGGAGACGGTGGTGTGCGGCAGCTGGGTGGCGCGCACGGCGTGCCCCAGGGGCGCGGAGCCGTGGCGCGCTCCCTGCACCACCACGAGCGGCTTGACCGCGGCCGTGCGCCGGGCGAGGCGGGTGAACTTGCGCGGGTTGCCGATGGACTCCAGGTACATCAGGACGACATCGGTGTCCGGGTCCTCGTACCAGTACTGCAGGACGTCGTTCCCGGAGACGTCCGCGCGGTTGCCGGACGAGACGAACGTGGAGACGCCCGTGACCCCGGTGACCCCTCCCCCGCGCCGGTGCAGCCGGGAGAGCAGCGCGATCCCGATGGCGCCGGACTGGGCGAACAGGCCGATGCGCCCGGAGCGCGGGGTCTCGGGGGCGAGCGAGGCGTTGAGCCGGACGTCGGGGGCGGTGTTGATGATCCCGAACGCGTTCGGCCCGATGATGCGCATGCCGTACGTGCGGGCCTGGCGCACCAGTTCGCGCTGGCGTTCGCGCCCTTCGGGCCCGCTCTCGGCGTATCCGGCGGAGACGACCACGAGGCCCTGCACCCCGTGCTCCCCGCACTCGGCGACGACCTGGGGGACGTGGGCGGCGGGGACGGCGACGACCGCGAGGTCCACGGGCCCCTCGATGTCGGTGACGGTCCGGTGCGCGGGGACGCCGGCGATTTCCTTCTCGTCCTCCCCGAGGGCCTTGTTCACCGCGTACAGCCGCCCGGTGAACCCCGCCTCCCGGAGGTTGGCGAGCACGCTGCGGCCCACTCCGCCCGGTGCGCGTCCGGCGCCGACGACGGCGACCGAGCCGGGGGCGAGCAGCCGCTGGACGGACCGGGCCTCGGCGCGCTGTTCCCGGGCGCGCTGGACGGCCACGGAGCGGTCGGTGGGTTCCAGGTCGAACTCCAGGCGGACGACGCCGTCCTCGAAGCTGCGCTGCTGCTGGTACCCGGCGTCGGTGAACACCTTGATCATCTTGCTGTTGGCCGGCAGCACCTCGGCGGCGAAGCGTCTGATGCCCCGCTCGCGGGCCACGGCGGCGATGTGTTCGAGCAGGGCGGAGGCGACGCCGCGGCCCTGGTGGGCGTCCTGCACGAGGAAGGCGACCTCGGCCTCGTCGGCGGGTGCGGACGCGGGCATGCCATCGGCGCCGATGCGGTCGTAGCGTACGGTGGCGATGAACTCGCCGCCGACGGTGGCGGCGAGTCCCACCCGGTCCACGAAGTCGTGGTGCGTGAAGCGGTGGACGTCCTTGGCGGACAGGCGAGGGTAGGGCGCGAAGAAGCGGTAGTACTTCGACTCGTCCGAGACCTGCTCGTAGAAGCTGACGAGACGCTCGGCGTCATCAACGGTGATGGGCCTGATGCGTGCGGTGCCGCCGTCGCGCAGCACCACGTCGGCCTCCCAGTGGGCGGGGTACTCGTGCCGGTCCGACGAGGTCTGCATGGGCCCCAGAGTACGGCTCGCGTCCGACAACGGCGCGGGGCAGTCTGGGGTGGCACGACAGAAGCACAACACAAGCGCGACAGCCGGTTCATGGTCAGGCCGTGGGCCCGTTCCGGTACGTCGCCCCATATGGGAAACTGGTCTAGACAACCCGGTCTAGACCTCTCTGCAGCACCCGAGACACCTGAAGGGCAGCATCACATGGCTGAGCGCCGCGTCAACGTCGGCTGGGCCGAGGGCCTCCACGCCCGACCCGCATCCATCTTCGTCCGGGCCACCACGGCCTCCGGTATCCCCGTGACGATCGCCAAGGCCGACGGCAACCCCGTCAACGCGGCCTCCATGCTCGCGGTTCTGGGCCTCGGCGCCCAGGGCGGCGAGGAGATCGTGCTCGCCTCCGACGCCGAGGGCGCGGACGTCGCGCTCGACCGTCTGGCGAAGCTCGTCGCCGAGGGGCTGGAAGAACTCCCCGAGACGGTCTGAGCGACCGGGTAACCGAAGCGGAAAGGCCTGAGAAGCCGCCCCCGCACACATCGAAGGGCTCGTCCGATTTATCGGGCGGGCCCTTCGCATTTACCTCTTCTTTCCGGTCTGCGGGCAGCAGAAATAATGCCCCTCGGAATTCTTCCCTCTTTGTATACGGCGTGCGTGTTAATGCCGCAGGCTCGGCATGTTTACGGGGTGTTGCGAAGTCCTCACACGTTCCGGGCGTTCCGCCCCGCCGCCCCCGGCCGGAAATCGGAGCCGGTGCGCGGCGGTGGCCCGCTCGGTGTGCAGGGACGTGATCGTCCGGGCCCGCTCGCTGTCGCCGCGCGCGACCGCGTCCACGATGCCGCCGTGCTCCGCCCAGGACTCCACGGGGTCGGACGGCGCCTCGACCGCGTACATCCAGGCGATCTTGTGCCGCAGTTGGGCGAGCGTCGAGGTCAGGGCGGGGCTGCCGGACGCCTGTGCGAGCGTCTCGTGGAACCAGCCGCCCAGGGAGCGCAGATCCTCGCTGTTGCCCCTCCTGGCCCGCTCCTGGCCCAGCCTGACCAGGCCGCGCAACACCTTGAGGTGCGCCTCCGTACGGCGCTGTGCGGCGCGGGCGGCCCCCAGGGGCTCCAGCAGCATGCGCATCTCCAGCAGGTCGGCCGCCTCCTGCTCGGTCGGCTCGGCGACGCACGCGCCCGCGTGCCGGCGGGTCACCACGAACCCCTCGGCCTCCAGCGTGCGCAGGGCCTCGCGCACGGGCACCCGGCTGACGCCGTACCGGCGGGCGAGCAGTTCCTCGGTGAGCCGGCTGCCGCGCTCGTAGACACCCGCGACGATGTCATCACGGATCGCCGTGCATACCGAGTGCGCCGGAATACGCATGACCGACCTCCGCCTTAATCCCCGTGAAACGTCGATGATTGACGTGTGTTCCAGCGACTCTATTGCAGCGAGCGGGAATTTCCGATGGCGGACCGGAATCCAAGGATATTTTTTGGACAGGAGCTACGTCACACAGCGGGTATGCATGAACGAGGAAAGCCCCGGCTCGATGAGCCGGGGCCTCCAGGGAAGCGTCGGGGACGCGTCAGACGTTCACGCCGTGCGAACGCAGGTACGCGGCGGGGTCCATGTCCGAGCCGTACTCGGCCGTCGTCCGGGCCTCGAAGTGCAGATGCGCCCCGGTGACGTTGCCGGTCGCCCCGGAGAGGCCTATCTGCTGGCCGGGGGTGACCGTCTGGCCGACGGAGACGCCGATGGACGACAGGTGGCCGTACTGGGTGTAGGTGCCGTCGTTCATCTTGATGACGATGTTGTTGCCGTAGGCACCGCCCCAGCCCGCCTCGACGACGGTGCCGGAGCCGACCGCGAGGACGGGCGTACCGGACGCGGCGTGGAAGTCGACACCGGTGTGGCTGCCGGAGGACCAGACGGCACCGCCGGTCTTGTAGCCGGTGGAGATGTAGGAGCCGCTGATGGGCGCGACGTAGGCGTTGAGGCGCTCACGCTCGGCCGCGCGGGCGGCACGGGCCTTGATCTCCTCGCGCTCCTTGGCGGCGGCACGCTCCTGCTCGGCCTTCTCGGCGGCGGCCTTCCTGGCCTCCTCCTGCGCCTTCTTCTTGACGGCGGCCACCTCGGCGGCCTGCTCCTGGGCGGCGGCCTGCGCGTCGACCTGGTCGGCGACCGTGTCGCCGAGGGTGATGATCTGGTTCAGGCCGGTCTGCTCGACGGCGGGCTCCTCCGCGGCGAGCGCGGGGCCGGCCAGGGTGCCGAAGACGCCGGTGGTGGTGAGAGCGGCCACGCCCACGTTTCGCGTGGTCGTGCGCTGCACACGGCTGGGACGGCGGTGCTTCCCGGGGGCGCGGGTGAACGCCATGAAGTGGCTGGTCCTTTCCTTCCTTCTCGCCTACCGGGTTAGCTGACGGGTTCGGAGCAGGAAGGTCTCCTACGGCTACCCCTCGTTTCGCGTCGCTCCGCGAAGGGCACCCGATTCACCCCAGGGACGTGATGGGTCCCCGGCTCCCCTGGCTCGCGCCATGCGGGGACTCGGCGATGACTGTCCGGTGCCGCGGCTGCGGCGAACTTCTGACGAACAGCCGGACCGACGCTAAGTGGGCCGTCTTCGAAATAACAAACGGATCACAGGATTTGTTAACTACGCCACAGGGCAGACACACAACCTCCGCCATCAATACGGACAAACAGGGGCCCTGGTGACTCTTCCGTCACCAGGGCCCCACTGACACGCGTCCGTCAGGCCGGCTCCTACTCGGCCGGAACGACGGTGACTTCGCCGATTCCGAGGGCCCTGACGGGCTCCTCGATCTGCGCGGCGTCCCCGACGAGGACGGTCACCAGACGGTCCACCGGGAAGGCGCTCACGGCCGCCGCGGTGGCCTCCACGGTGCCGGTGGCGGCGAGTTGGCGGTACAGCGTCGACTGGTAGTCGTCCGGCAGGTACTGCTCGACCTGGTCGGCCAGCGTGCTCGCCACGGCCGCGGCCGTCTCGAACTTGAGGGGGGCCACCCCGACGAGGTTCTGCACGGCGACGTCACGCTCGGCGTCGGTCAGGCCCTCGGCGGCGAGGGTGCGCAGCACCGTCCACAGGTCGTCGAGCGCAGGACCGGTGTTGGGGGTGTCGACGGAGCCACTGATGGCGAGCATCGCGATGCCCGAACCGTCGGGCGCGGCCCGCAGGACCTGGCCGAACGCCCGCACGCCGTAGGTGTAGCCCTTCTCCTCGCGCAGGACGCGGTCCAGGCGGGAGGTGAGGGTGCCGCCGAGGCAGTAGGTGCCGAGCACCTGCGCCGGCCACACACGGTCGTGCCGGTCGGCGCCCACGCGGCCGATGAGCAACTGGGTCTGCACGGAACCGGGGCGGTCCACGATGATCACACGCCCGGTGTCGTCGGCGGTCACCGACGGCACGGGGCGCGGCGCGCCCGGGGAGCCGGTCCAGGCGCCCAGGGTGTCGGCGAGCAGGGCGTCGAGGTCGACGCCCGTGAGGTCGCCGACGACCACGGCGGTGGCCGTCGCGGGGCGCACGTGGCGCTCGTAGAAGGCGCGTACGGCCGCGGAGTCGATGCCCTCCACGGTCTCCTCGGTGCCCTGGCGGGGCCGCGACATCCGGGAGGTGGCCGGGAACAGCTGCCGGGAGAGCTCCTTGGCGGCCCGGCGGCCCGGGTTGGCCGTCTCGTGCGGGATCTCGTCGAGCCGGTTGGCCACCAGCCGCTCGATCTCCGCGTCCTCGAACGCGGGCGCCCGCAGGGCGTCGGCGAGCAGGCCGAGGGCCTTCTCCAGCCGCGACACCGGTACTTCGAGGGACAGCCGTACACCGGGGTGGTCGGCGTGCGAGTCGAGGGTGGCGCCGCAGCGCTCCAGCTCGGCGGCGAACTCCTCGGCCGTGTGCTTGTCGGTGCCCTCGGAGAAGGCCCTGGTCATGATGGTGGCGACGCCCTCGATGCCGGCGGGCTCGGCGTCCAGGGGCGCGTCGAGGAGCACCTCCACGGCGACGACCTGCTGGCCGGGGCGGTGGCAGCGCAGCACGGTCATGCCGTTGTCCAGGGTGCCGCGCTCGGGCGCCGGGAACGCCCAGGGCCTGGCCTCGCCGGCCTGGGGCTGCGGGTGGAAGTCCATGGTCGCGAGCTCGGTCACTTCGCCGACTCCTCGGTCTCGTCGGTGGTTTCGGCGGCCTCGGCCGCGGCGGTCTCCTCTTCGGCGCCCTCGTCGCCCGCGACGGGCTCGTAGACGAGCACCGCGCGGTTGTCGGGCCGCAGGCGGGCCTTGGCGATCTCCTGGACCTCGTCGGCCGTCACCTCCAGGACCCGGTCGACGGCCGTCAGGGCGAGCTTCGGGTCGCCGAACAGGACCGCGTAGCGGCACAGTTCGTCGGCGCGGCCGGCGACCGTGCCGAGCCGGTCCAGCCACTCGCGCTCCAACTGGGCCTGGGCGCGCTCCATCTCCTCGGCCGTGGGGCCCTCGGCCGCGAACCTGGCCAGCTCCTCGTCGACGGCGGCCTCGATGACGGGCACCTCGACGTCGCCGGAGGTCTTCACGTCCATCCACGCCATGGACGGCGCACCGGCCAGCCGCAGCAGCCCGAAGCCGGCCGTCACGGCCGTACGGTCACGGCGTACCAGCCGGTTGTAGAGGCGGGAGGACTCGCCGCCGCCGAGGATGGTGAGGGCCAGGTCGGCCGCGTCGCACGCGCGCGTGCCGTCCTCCGGCAGCCGGTAGGCGGCCATCAACGCGCGCGCGGGCACGTTCTCCTCGACGACCTCGCGCCGCTGCTCGCCCATGACGTCGGGCAGCGCGCCGTCACGGGGCGCGGGCTTGCCGTCGTAGGACGGGATGGAGCCGAAGTACTTCTCGATCCACGCGAGCGTCTGCTCGGGGTCGATGTCGCCGACGACCGACAGGACCGCGTTGTTGGGCGCGTAGTAGGTCCGGAAGAACTGCTGGGCGTCCTCCAGGCTGGCCGCCTCCAGGTCCTCCATCGAACCGATCGGCGTGTGCCGGTAGGGGTGGCCCTCGGGGTAGGCCAGGCGGAAGATCTTCTCGAAGGCGGTGCCGTAGGGCACGTTGTCGTACCGCTGGCGGCGCTCGTTCTTGACGACGGCCCGCTGGTTGTCCAGGTTCTTCTGGTCGAGCGCGAGCAGCAGGCTGCCCATGCGGTCGGCCTCCAGCCACAGCGCGAGTTCCAGCTGGTGGGTGGGCATGGTCTCGAAGTAGTTGGTGCGCTCCCAGCTGGTGGTGCCGTTGAGCGAACCGCCCGCGCCCTGGACCAGCTCGAAGTGGCCGTTGTCCTTGACCTGGCCGGAGCCCTGGAACATCAGGTGCTCGAAGAGGTGGGCGAGGCCCGTGCGGCCCGCGACCTCGTGGCGCGACCCGACGTCGTACCAGAGGCACACCGCGGCGACCGGGGTCAGGTGGTCCTCGGAGAGCACCACGCGCAGGCCGTTGTCCAGGCGGTGCTCCCTCACTGTCAGGCCTTCGGAGCCGGCCTCGGCTGTGGCCGTGTGACCCATGGGCGGTACGTCCCTTCGATCGCTGTGCTGTGGTCGCGGAATCCGTGGTCTGTCCGTCGTGGAATCGTCGCGGAAACCGCTGTTCTCCTGCCGGTCGTGCCACTGTATGCAAGCGCGCGGACGCCTGGAGAAGTTCCCGGGGCCGGTACGCCGAGAGCGAGACGGGGGTTGCGGGCGACGGTCACTGGTTAAAGTCGGCGCACGCTGTTGACGCGGCGGCTCGGGAGGGCGTGCCCGGCGGTCGGCGCCGGGTCGTGTCGGGCTTGTCAGTGCGGCAGTCCACAATGGTGCGCGTCAGATCCCGTTCATCTCTCGGTGAGAGTGAGCTGGAGACGTGAGCGCCCCGTAGGTGAGCGACCAGAAAAAGAGGAGCCGGCAGCGATGGCCCGCCGCAGCACGAAGACCCCGCCGCCCGACGACGCGTTCGAGGAGAAGATCCTCGACATCGACGTCGTGGACGAGATGCAGGGCTCCTTCCTGGAGTACGCGTACTCGGTCATCTACTCCCGAGCCCTGCCCGACGCCCGCGACGGCCTGAAGCCGGTGCACCGCCGGATCGTCTACCAGATGAACGAGATGGGCCTGCGCCCCGACCGCGGCTATGTGAAGTGCGCCCGCGTCGTCGGCGAGGTCATGGGTAAGTTGCACCCGCACGGTGACTCCTCGATCTACGACGCCCTGGTGCGCCTCGCCCAGCCCTTCTCCATGCGGCTCCCCCTGGTCGACGGCCACGGGAACTTCGGCTCCCTGGGCAACGACGACCCGCCGGCCGCCATGCGGTACACCGAGTGCCGGATGGCCGACGCGACGAGCCTGATGACGGAGTCGATCGAGGAGAACACGGTCGACTTCGCGCCCAACTACGACGGCCAGGAGCAGGAGCCGGTGGCGCTGCCCGCCGCCTTCCCGAACCTGCTGGTCAACGGCGCGTCCGGGATCGCCGTCGGTATGGCCACCAACATGCCGCCGCACAACCTGGGCGAGGTCATCGCAGCCGCCCGCCACCTCATCCGGTACCCGAACGCCGACCTGGACACGCTGATGAAGCACGTCCCGGGCCCGGACCTGCCCACCGGCGGCCGGATCGTCGGTCTCTCCGGGATCAGGGACGCGTACGAGTCGGGCCGCGGCACCTTCAAGATCCGCGCCACGGTGGCGGTGGAGACCGTGACGGCCCGCCGCAAGGGCCTGGTCGTCACCGAACTGCCCTTCACGGTCGGCCCGGAGAAGGTGATCGCCAAGATCAAGGACCTGGTCGGCTCGAAGAAGCTGCAGGGCATCGCCGACGTCAAGGACCTCACCGACCGCGCACACGGCCTGCGTCTCGTCATCGAGATCAAGAACGGCTTCGTGCCGGAGGCCGTCCTGGAGCAGCTGTACAAGCTCACGCCGATGGAGGAGTCCTTCGGCATCAACAACGTGGCCCTGGTCGACGGCCAGCCCCTCACCCTGGGCCTCAAGGAGCTGCTGGAGGTCTACCTCGACCACCGTTTCGAGGTCGTGCGGCGCCGCTCGGAGTTCCGCCGCGGCAAGAAGCGCGACCGGCTGCACCTGGTCGAGGGCCTGCTCACCGCGCTGCTGGACATCGACGAGGTCATCCGGCTGATCCGCTCCAGCGACAACTCCGCGCAGGCCAAGGAGCGCCTGATGGAGCGCTTCTCCCTGTCGGACGTCCAGACGCAGTACATCCTCGACACGCCGCTGCGCCGCCTCACCCGCTTCGACCGCATCGAGCTGGAGTCCGAGAAGGACAAGCTCAACACCGAGATCGCCGAGCTGACCCGGATCCTGGAGTCGGACGCGGAGCTGCGCAAGCTGGTCTCCGGCGAACTGGCCGCGGTGGCGAAGAAGTTCGGCACCGAGCGCCGTACGGTCCTGCTGCAGTCCTCGGGCGCCTCGGTGGCCGCGGTTCCGCTCCAGGTCGCGGACGACCCGTGCCGGGTGCTGCTGTCGTCGACGGGGCTGCTGGCCCGTACGGCGGGCAGCGAGCCCTTCGCGGCGGACGCGGACGGCAAGCGCGTCAAGCACGACGTCATCGTCTCCGCGGTCCCCGCGACGGCCCGGGGCGAGGTGGGCGTGGTGACCTCCACCGGCCGCCTGCTGCGCCTGAACGTGGTGGACCTGCCGCAGCTGCCGGACACGGCGGCGGCCCCCAACCTCTCGGGGGGCGCCCCGATCGCGGAGTTCCTCTCCCTCCAGGACGGCGAGACGGTCATCTGTCTGATGACGCTCGACGAGTCCTCGCCCGGGCTGGCCATCGGCACCGAGCAGGGTGTCGTCAAGCGCGTGGTCCCCGACTACCCGTCCAACAAGGAGGAGCTTGAGGTCATCACCCTCAAGGAGGGTGACCGGATCGTCGGCGCGGTCGAACTGCGCACCGGCGAGGAGGACCTGGTCTTCATCACGGACGACGCCCAGTTGCTGCGCTACCAGGCCGCCCAGGTCCGCCCGCAGGGCCGCCCGGCCGGCGGTATGACGGGCATCAAGCTCACCGAGGGTGCGAAGGTCATCTCCTTCACGGCCGTCGACCCGGCCGTGGACGCGGTGGTGTTCACCGTCGCCGGTTCCCGGGGCACCCTGGACGACTCCGTCCAGACCACGGCCAAGCTGACCCCGTTCGACCAGTACCCCCGCAAGGGCCGCGCCACGGGCGGTGTCCGCTGCCAGCGGTTCCTCAAGGGCGAGGACTGCCTGTCCGTCGCCTGGGCGGGCCCGGCCCCGGCCCGTGCCGCGCAGAAGAACGGCACCCCGGCGGACCTCCCGGAGATGGACCCGCGCCGGGACGGCTCGGGTGTCTCCCTGGGCAAGACGGTGTCCTCGGTGGCGGGGCCGGTGTGACGCCGACGCCTCAGACGCCGTCGTAGGACGCGTCGGGTTCGTAGGAGGCCTCGGGATCGTCGGCCTCCGCCTCCCGGACGTAGCGAAGGACGCCCCACATGCCGTGCTCGTCGGCGTGCGGGGCGTCCTTCTCGCCTCTGCACGCCTCCAACTCCTTGGTCAGGGCCGAGGAGTCGATTCCGGCGCCGATGAGCACGAGCTGGCTGAGACGGCTCCGCTCACCGCTCGCCCACGGCTCGGGATAGAACCGCAGAAACCGCCCGACGGCGTGCACGGCGTAGCGGTTGCGCGGGTCGTGCGGCCCGAAGTCGACGTACCCCTTGATGCGGTAGAGCCCGTCGGTCCGTCCGTCCAGGAACTCCATGAGCCGCCGGGGATCGAGCGGCTCGTCGGAGACGAAGGAGACGCTGTCGTAGCCGGAGTGCAGGTGCCCGGTGTGGTCGGACCCGTCCTGGTGCTGCCCGTCGTGGTCGTGCCGGTGCAGGTCGTCGAAGGAGAGCTGGCCGATGCGCTCCTCGGAGGGCCTGCAGTCGAACAGGAACTCGGGATCGACGCGCCCGTAGGTGGCGGGCACGACCGCAGCACGTTCGCTGAGCGAACGGACGAGCGCCAGGGTCCCCTCCCCGTCCTCGGCCCGGTCGAGCTTGTTGACGACGACGAGGTCGGCGATGGCGAGATGGCGGTCGATCTCCGGATGCCGCTGCCGCGTCCGCGTGAACTCGGCCGCGTCGACGACCTCGACGAGCCCGCCGTACACCACGCGGGGGTTCTCGCTGGCCAGCACCATCCGCACGAGTTCCTGCGGCTCGGCGAGCCCGCTCGCCTCGATGACGATGACGTCGATCCCGGCGGAGGGACGAGCAAGCCGCTCCAGATAGACGTCCAGCTCACTGACATCGACGGCACAGCACAGACACCCGTTGCCCAGGGACACGGTGGAGTCCCCGAGCGCCCCGGCCACGGCCATCGCGTCGATCTCGATCGCGCCGAAGTCGTTGACCACGGCGCCGATACGGCTGCCTCCGCTGCGGTGGAGCAGGTGGTTCAGCAGGGTGGTCTTACCGGACCCGAGGAATCCGGCGAGGACGACCACGGGGATCTGCGGCGGAGGCTGTGACCTCGGCCCCTGAACCCGGCCCGACGACGGACTCAACACGCGCCCTCTCCCCCACCGTTGCCCTCATGGGTCGATCGAATGCCGCACCAGGATACGAGGGGGGCCGCGCACCCCGCCGAGCGAGCGATTGTCAGCGGCGCCCGTGGGGCACACGATGGGCATGGCGCCGGGTCGCGCGACCCACGCATCCTTCCGTGCGCCTCCTCTCCGCCTCCCGGTGGACGAGCACCTCTCGGCGACACTGGGAGACGGCAAGCGCCGCCCACCGCTCGCCGGTCCCCAACCTGTCGACCCACACCCGACGACCGGCGGACGGCCGCCTGAATCGGGGATTGACATGACCACACAGAATCATGGGGTGCGGGGACTCGGCCCTGCCGCGGCAGCGGGCCTCGCCTTCGCGGCGGGAGCGCTGAGCGCGTTCGTCGTGGAGCGGCGCCTCGGCACCCTGCTTCGGCGCCTGGAACGGCTGGAACGCGAGTCGGAACAGCGCGCGGCACTGATCGCCTACCAGCGGCACAACTTCGACCTGGTCATGAAGGCGGCCGCGGACCCGACCCTGCTACCCGTCCTGAACGCCTACGAGGAGGACCTGTCCACGGACCGACAACGGCAGTACCTCTTCGCCAACCTCCTTTACACCCACGTCCTCCAGGGCTACCGGGTGGGCGTCTTCAGCCGGGCCGAGCTGTACGGGCACCTCCGCGGCATCTTCCAGAGCACACTGATGCGCGACTACTGGGCCGCCACGCGCCACCACCGGTCGAGCCTGAAGGAGGGCTCGGAGGAGTCGGAGATCGGCAGGATGGTGGACACGCTGATCAACGACCTGGAGGAAGCGAGCACGGACGAGTGGTGGGTCGTGGGCGAACCTCCCGCCGAGTGAAGCCCTTCACCTCGCACGGCGCTCGCGTCACACAGCGCGACCCCCACCCCTGACTTCACTCCATCGCACCTTCGATGCATGCGCAACAACCGGGTTCTTGGGGCAGAGTTAACCCCGCTCGTATCACTACTAACGACCCAAGGATCGACCCGTTGAAAATCGTGCGCCGCATCGGTGCGTCGCCCCGCGAGAGGGGCAGTGCCGCGGGGCAGACGTGCCCAGACATCTTCGAACTGCAGGACGGTAACTTCGCAGTAATCGGGACAGATCGGACAGAGAAACTCGACCCCGAGCTACCTGCCGACGCCTCGCGCGCTGACTACGAGAGGATCGTGGTCATCAGCCGCGAGACTCTCATCCGGGCAAAGTCGGACATCCCCGACGCCTGATCCTGAACGGGGGCTCGCCTGCACTCCAGCGCGGGCCCCTCGGGCCGCCACCCCTCACGAACCCTTGCGGACGCCACGCGCCCCCCTTCGGCCCAGCCGGAGTTCGGCCGCGAGCAAGTCAGGTTAGGCTCACCTCTGTGAGTACGTGCACATCCGCGTCCCGACACCTCGACGAGCCTCTCGCGGGGACCGCCGCCACGGCGAGGACATGGCTGCTGCTGGAACAGCCGGGCCCCTGGGGCGTCAAGGCGCTCACCTCCAGCCATCTCGACCCCGTGCTCGGCCGCGCCCTCGAAGCCGCGGCGGAGGGCACCGGCGTACGCGTGGCGCTCATCCGGCGCCCCGGCCGCCACGCGGACCACCGCGAGGTCCGCGAGCGCCAGGTGTTCGTGGCCCACACCGCCCCCGGAAACGTCTGGCTGCACAGCGCCACGACGTCCGCCCCCGAGCGGCTGCTCGACCTCGATCTCGCCGCACTCGGCCGGGGAGACCACCACACCGTCGCGACGGTTCTGCGCGGCCGGCCCCACGCGGGCGACCCTCTCGCACTCGTCTGCACCAACGGCAAGCGCGACCGCTGCTGCGCGGTCCTCGGCCGACCGCTCGCCGCCGAACTGGCCGCCTCCGGGGTCGAGGGCACCTGGGAAGTCACTCATCTGGGTGGTCACCGCTTCTCCCCGACCCTGCTCGTACTGCCTTTCGGATACGTGTACGGCCGCGCCGAGGCCCCTCACGTCAAGGAGGTCCTCCAAGGCGTGCGGGAAGGCCGCGTCGTCACCCAGGGGTGCCGCGGCAGTTCCGCCTGGGAACGCCCCGGACAGGCCGCCGAGCTCGCGGTGCGCACGGAGGTCGGCGAGGAGGCCGCCGACGCCCTGACCGTGGTGCGCACGGACGGCACGGCTCCCCACTGGGACGTCGTGGTCGCCCACATCGACGGCCGCCGCTGGACCGTGACCGTCGCCCAGGGCACCGCCGAGCCGCCCCGCCAGGAGAGCTGCGGTTCCGCGCTGGGCTCCCCGGCGCGCATGGAGGTGCTGACCGTACGCGAGCTGACACCCGCGGGCGCCCTCCGCTAGCCGACCGGCGCGCGGGCCCGCCACAGCCCGCGGCACGGTCCATCCGCCGAACCGGGCCCCCTCGGCGAACCCGTCCAGGTCGCATCGCCGCGCAAACACCGGGCGGGTGAGATCCGCGCCACACCCCACTACGTCCGGCCCACCCCGTCCACGTACCGTCATGGGTATGAGCCCCACTCCACCCGCACGTCGTCTGCGCCTCGGTATGCCGCGGCGGGTGTTCTCGCAGGTCCTGCTGATGCAGGTGGCGATCGCCGCCGGTGTCGCCGTCCTCGCGACCGGGCTGTTCCTCGCACCGCTCAGCGACCAGCTGGACGACCAGGCGATGCGCCGGGCCCTCGCCATAGCCCAGACCACGGCGGCCCAGCCGCAGATCGCGGAGGACCTGGTCTCGACGAAACCGTCCGTGAACGGTCCCGTGCAGGTCGAGGCGGAGCGGATCCGCGAGGCCAGCGGCGCCGAGTACGTGGTCGTGATGGACCGCGACGGGGTGCGCTGGTCCCACCCCGACCCGGCGGAGATCGGCGGGCTGGTCTCCACCGACCCGCGCCGGGCCCTGGCCGGGAACGAGGTCATGGAGATCGACTCGGGGACCCTCGGGCGCTCGGCCCGGGGCAAGGTGCCGCTGCGCGACGCCGACGGGACGATCGTCGGCGCCGTCTCGGTGGGGATCGAGTACGACAGTGTGCGCGCCCGCCTGATCCACGCGATCCCCGGGCTCCTGGCGTACGCCGGCGGGGCCATGGCGGTCGGGGCGCTGGCTGCGTATCTGATCTCCCGGCGAGTTCACCGCCAGACCCGTGACCTGGCCTTCTCCGACATCGCGGGGCTGCTGGCGGAGCGCGAGGCGATGCTGCACGGCATCCGGGAGGGCGTGGTCGCGCTGGACCGCGCCGGGCATGTGCGCCTCCTCAACGACGAGGCTCGGCGGCTGCTCGGGATCGGTGACGAGGCGGTCGGCAGGTCGCTCGACGACGCGCTCGGCCCCGGCCGTACGACCGACGTGCTGGCGGGCCGGGTCACGGGCACCGATCTGCTGACCGTGCGCGGCCACCGCGTGCTGGTCGCCAACCGCATGCCCACGGACGACGGGGGCGCCGTCGCCACCCTGCGCGACCGCACCGAGTTGGAGCAGCTGGGCCGCGAACTCGACTCCACGCGCGGCCTGACGGACGCCCTGCGTGCCCAGGACCACGAACACGCCAACCGGATGCACACGCTGCTCGGCCTGCTCGAACTGGAGATGTACGACGAGGCGGTGGAGTTCGTCGGCGAGGTGGTCGGCGACCACCGTGCGACCGCCGAGCAGGTCACCGAGAAGATCCACGATCCGCTGCTGGCCGCGGTGCTGGTCGGCAAGGCGACCGTCGCGGCCGAGCGCGGGGTGGCCCTGTCGGTCGCGGGCGGCACGATGCTTCCGGACCGGCTGATCGACCCCCGAGGGCTGGTCACCGTCGTCGGCAACCTCGTCGACAACGCCCTGGACGCCGTCGCGGGCACACCGCACGCGCGCGTGGAGGTCGATCTGCGCGCCGAGGGCCGCACGGCGATCCTCCGGGTACGGGACACGGGTCCCGGGGTCCCGCCCGACAAACGGGAGTTGATCTTCGCGGACGGCTGGTCCACCAAGACCCGCCCGGCCCATCGCGAACGCGGCATCGGGCTCTCCCTGGTCCGCCGGCTCGCCGAGCGGCAGGGAGGCAGCGCCCGGGTCGGCGAGGCGGAGGGCGGGGGCGCCGAGTTCACCGTCGTCCTGCCGGACGCACTCGCCGAGCCGGGCCCGCAGCAGGAAACCGAAGCCTCCGTCACTGTCGCCGACAAGGAGTCGCGATGATCGAGGTCCTGATCGTGGACGACGACGTCAGGGTCGCCCGCGTCAACGCCGCCTACGTGGAGAAGGTCGCCGGATTCCACGTCGCCGGTGTGGCCCACAGCGCGGCGGAGGCGTTGCACCTGCTGGAGACGTCGCCGCACGTGGACCTGGTCCTCCTGGACCACTATCTGCCGGACGGCACGGGCCTCGTGGTCGTGCAGGAGATGCGCCGTCGGGGCCACGAGACCGACGTGATCATGGTGACGGCGGCCCGCGACGTCTCGACCGTCCAGGCCGCGATGCGCCAGGGCGCGCTGCAGTATCTGGTGAAACCGTTCGCGTTCGCCGGGCTGCGGGCGAAGCTGGAGGCGTACGCGGAGCTGCGGCGCACCCTGGACGGCGGCGGGGAGGCCGAGCAGGCCGAGGTCGACCGGATCTTCGGCGCGCTCTCGGCGGGCGGCGAACCGGACCTGCCCAAGGGGCACTCCCCCACCACCACCGAGCTCGTGCGCCGTGCCCTGATGGCCGCCGAGGGCGCGCTGTCCGCCCAGGAGATCGCCGAGCGGACGGGCCTGAGCCGGCAGACCGCCCAGCGCTATCTGAAGCTCCTGGAACGCACGGGCCGGGCCCGGCTGACCCTCAAGTACGGCGACGCCGGCCGCCCGGAACACCGCTACGAGTGGGCGACTCGCGCCTGAGGCACATACTCAGAACGAGCATGTGCCTCCGAGAGCCCTCCGGAGCGCTCACACCGCACCCGCGCCCGTGAGCGACCGCACCTCCGTCTCCGCGTGCTTCGCCTCGTCGGGCGGCTCGGCGGAGGTGACCGTGCCGAGCCAGCCGGCGAGGAAGCCCAGCGGGATGGAGACGATCCCGGGGTTCTGCAGGGGGAAGTACTGGAAGTCCAGACCGGGGAACAGCGAGTCGGCACTCCCGGAGACCACCGGCGACAGCAGCACGAGGACCACGGAGGGGACCAGTCCGCCGTAGACGGACCACTCCGCCCCCCGTGTGGTGAACCCCCGCCAGAACAGCGAGTACAGCAGGACGGGCAGGTTGGCGGAGGCGGCGACCGCGAAGGCCAGGCCGACGAGGAAGGCCACGTTGAGATCCTTGGCCAGCAGCCCCAGCCCGATCGCGACCACGCCGATACCGACGGCGGCCGTGCGCGCCACCGCGACCTCACTGCGCGGCTTCGAACGCCTGCGCCGCAGCGACGCGTACAGGTCATGGGCGACGGACGCCGACGACGCGAGCGTGATCCCGGCGACGACCGCGAGGATCGTGGCGAAGGCGATGGCCGCGACGATCGCGAACAGAACCGTTCCACCGGTGGAGTCGGCACCGCCGCCCAGGTCCAGGGCCAGCAGCGGAACCGCAGTGTTCCCGGCGGCGTTGGAGCCCCGCACGGCCTCCGGGCCGACGATGGCGGCCGCGCCGAAGCCCAGCACGATCGTCATCAGGTAGAAGCCGCCGATGAGACCGATCGACCAGACGACCGAGCGGCGTGCGGCTCGCGCGGTGGGCACCGTGTAGAAGCGCGACAGGATGTGCGGCAGCCCGGCGGTGCCCAGCACCAGGGCGAGCCCGAGGCTGATGAAGTCGAACCGCGCGGTCCAGTCCCCGCCGTACCGCAGCCCGGGTGCGAGGAACGCGTCACCGTGTCCACTGCGCTCGGCCGCCGTCCGCAGCAGCTGGTCGAAGTCGCCGTGGAACCGCACGAGTACGAGCACGGTCAGGGCGATCGCCCCGCCCATCAGCAGGACCGCTTTCACGATCTGGATCCAGGTGGTCGCCCGCATCCCTCCCAGCGAAACATAGACGACCATGAGCGCGCCGACCCCGATCACCGTCCAGGTCTGCGCCGCCTCGCCCTCTCCTCCCAGCAGCAGTGCGACGAGGGTGCCCGCGCCCACCATCTGCGCCACCAGGTACAGAACGGACACGGCCACCGAGGAGGTTCCCACGGCGATCCGCACCGGCCGCTCGTTCATCCGCGCCGCGACGACGTCGGCGAGTGTGAACCGCCCGCAGTTGCGCACCAGTTCGGCCACCAGGAACAGCACCACGAGCCAGGCCACCAGGAAGCCGACGGAGTAGAGCAGCCCGTCGTACCCGAAGAGCGCGATGAGCCCGGAGATACCGAGGAAGGAGGCGGCGGACATGTAGTCGCCCGCGATGGCAAAACCATTCTCCATGGGCGAGAAGAGCCGCCCGCCGGCGTAGAACTCCTCGGCGGAGCCATGCCGATGACGGCTCACCCACGTGGTGATCCCCAACGTGACCGCCACGAACGCGCTGAACAGCACCAGCGCCAGCGTCTGATGATCGGCGGTCACCGCGCACCCCCTCGGATACCGCGCGTCAACTCCTGGGTGTCCCAGCGCAGATCGAGCGCCGCCCGGTCCCGGCGCAGCCTCGCGTGGCGCGCGTAAGCCCAGGTGAACAGGAACGTCGTGAGGAACTGCCCGAGCCCCGCCAGCATCGCCACGTTCACCGCGCCCGCCACCGGACGTGCCATCAGCTCCGGGGCGGTGGTCGCCGCCACGACGTAGGCCACGTACCAGGTGAAGAAGAGGGCGACACCCGGGATCACGAACCTGCGGTAGCGGCTGCGGACCTCCTGGAAGGCCGCGCTCCGCTGGACCTCCAGATAGACGTCCGCCGCGCCCTCGCCGCGGCTCTCCCGCGCGTCGGCCGTGACCGGGGCCGGTCCGCCGGTGCCGTCCAACTCCCCCCAGCCGGAGGCCAGCGCGTCGTACCAGGGATCGTCGAACCGCACGTCCGCGCTGGCGAGGCCATGCCCCTCGTGCTGCTCAACCGGGCTCTCAGAACCACCCCCGCGTCGACGGGGACGGCCGGTGCTTGACTGCATGCCCAAGCATGGACAGAACGGAAAGACCCCTGACGTACCTCTTCCCGATTGTTCACCCCATCAGGTGAAACCCCGGCGGGCCTCCCGCACTTGCGACGCAGGAGGCCCACCGGGTTCACGTACGGGCCGAGGAAGCGCGCCCCCCGACGCGCCCGCCGGGTCGGAACGAGTGCCCCGGGTCCGGCGCGGCGCGGCGGCTACGCGTCGATGCGCGACCGGTCCAGCGTCGCCGCGGAGCTGGAGATGAACTCCTTGCGCGGTGCGACGTCGTTGCCCATCAGCAGGTCGAAGACCTGCTCCGCCGCCTCCAGGTCGGACAGGTTGATCCTCCGCAGCGTGCGGTGCCGCGGGTCCATCGTGGTCTCCGCCAGCTGGTCCGCGTCCATCTCGCCGAGACCCTTGTAGCGCTGGATGGAGTCCTTGTACCGGACGCCCTTGCTCTGGAACTCCAGCAGCTTGTCGCGCAGCTCACGGTCCGAGTACGTGTAGACGTACTTGTCCTGGCCCTTCTTGGGCTGGACCAGCTCGATCCGGTGCAGCGGGGGCACCGCCGCGAAGACGCGTCCCGCCTCGACCATCGGCCGCATGTACCGCTGGAAGAGCGTCAACAGCAGACACCGGATGTGCGACCCGTCGACATCGGCGTCGGTCATCATGATGATCTTGCCGTAGCGAGCGGCGTCGATGTCGAAGGTCCGCCCCGAGCCCGCCCCTATGACCTGGATGATCGCGCCGCACTCGGCGTTCTTGAGCATGTCGGTCACGGACGACTTCTGGACGTTGAGGATCTTGCCCCGGATCGGCAGCAGCGCCTGGAACTCGGAGTTCCGGGCGAGCTTGGCCGTACCGAGCGCCGAGTCACCCTCGACGATGAACAGCTCGCTGCGCTCCACGTCGTCGCTGCGGCAGTCGGCCAGCTTGGCCGGCAGCGAGGAGGACTCCAGCGCGGTCTTCCGACGCTGTGCGTCCTTGTGCTGACGTGCGGCGATGCGCGTCCGAGCGGCGGCGACGGCCTTCTCCATGACGACCCGCGCCTGGGCGGCGGCGTCCCGCTTGGCGGAGGTCAGGAACGCCTTGAGCTCCTTGGCGACCACCTGCGTCACGATGCGCCGGGCCGCCGAGGTACCGAGGACCTCCTTGGTCTGGCCCTCGAACTGCGGCTCGGCGAGCCGCACGGTGACGACGGCGGTGAGGCCTTCGAGGGCGTCGTCCTTGACGATGTCGTCCTCGGCCACGCGCAGCATCTTCTTGGCGCGCAGCACCTCGTTCATCGTGGCGGCCACGGCCTGCTCGAAGCCCGCGACATGGGTGCCGCCCTTGGGGGTGGCGATGATGTTCACGAACGACTTGAGGGTGGTGTCGTAGCCGGTGCCCCAGCGCATGGCGACATCGACGCCGAGCTCGCGGGTGACCTGCGTGGGCGTCATCTGACCGTGCTCGTCCAGGACGGGCACGGTCTCCTTGAAGGTGCCCTGCCCGGAGAAGCGGAGGACGTCGCAGACCGGCTTGTCGGAGGCCAGGTACTCGCAGAACTCGCTGATGCCGCCGTCGAAGCGGAACGACTCCTCGCCCTTGCTGCCGCCCTCGCCGAGGCCGAACTCGTCCCGGACGACGATCGTCAGACCGGGCACGAGGAAGGCGGTCTGACGGGCGCGCTGGTGGAGGTTCTCCAGGGAGAGCTTGGCGTCCTTGAGGAAGATCTGGCGATCGGCCCAGTAGCGCACGCGCGTGCCGGTGCGCGTCTTCGGGATCCGTTTGCCCTTGCGCAGACCTCCGGTCGCCTCGAACTTGGCGTCCGGTCCGTTGCCCGCGAAGGCGCCGGGCACGCCGCGCCGGAAGCTGATGGCGTGGGTGCCGCCGTTGCGGTCGACCTCGACGTCCAGGCGGGCGGAGAGCGCGTTCACCACGGAGGCGCCCACGCCGTGCAGACCTCCGGAGGCCGCGTACGAGCCGCCGCCGAACTTGCCGCCGGCGTGCAGCTTGGTCATGACGACCTCGACACCGGAAAGGCCGGTCTTGGGCTCGACGTCGACCGGGATGCCACGGCCGTTGTCCCGCACCTCCACGGAGGCGTCGTCGTGGAGGATCACTTCGATGTGGTCGCAGTAGCCCCCGAGGGCCTCGTCCACGGAGTTGTCGATGATCTCCCACAGGCAGTGCATCAGGCCTCGACTGTCGGTCGAGCCGATGTACATACCGGGGCGCTTCCGCACGGCCTCGAGCCCCTCGAGGACGAGCAGGTGCCGCGCGGTGTAGTTGGAACCGTCCCGGTCTGCTCCGGTCAGCAGCGCTGTGGACGGCACGGACGTATCGGCGGTCACGCGGTTCGCTCCTCGCTGAATTTCAGGTGAGGCCCTTTTGGGTAAGGGGCCGGGCTCTGTTGCCGGTCCGAGGGTACCGAGGCCTGGTAGAGCCGTTGTACCGCCACCCTCGTCCGAAACTCAGAGTAGTCCAGAGTCGCATACACGTTCGATCCCTCGATGGGGTGAAGTACATATCACGTTCCCTTCCAGGCATGAACCATTTAGGCTCCGGGCACGTCCTCATGAACAACCGGCAACCCAGCCGGGAGGACCGTACAACCGAAAGAACAACCGCCAGAACCACCGAAGAACGACTGACAGACAGCGCGAACCCGTACGACACGAAGACACGCACTACGGCTCATTCGCCGCCAACCGGCAGCAGACAGCCGGCCCGGAAAGATTTTTTCGAGTTAAAGCCGCGAGCGGGAACGTTTTCGGCCTGGTTGGATGTTGACCCTGGTACGACAGCTCGTCGAGCTAGAGAAGAGGCGACGTGACTACTGTTCTGACCCCCGCGACCCCGCTGACGGCCGCTGACCGATGCGACCGCTGCGGCGCCCAGGCCTATCTGCGCGTCGTCCTGCTGAGCGGTGGAGAGCTGCTGTTCTGCGCCCACCACGGCCGCAAGTTCGAGCCGGAGCTCAAGAAGATCGCCGCGGAGATACAGGACGAGACGGAGCGGCTCACGGCCGTTCCCGTGACCGCAGAAGAGGACGAGCGCTGACGCTTCGCACCTGACGACGAGCCGCCACCGGCTCGAGGCCGGTGACCGGGCGGCCACTCCCGTACCCACGGGGTGGCCGCCCGCTCTCGTCCCGCCCCCGCGGGGGCGCCTGGCCGCGTACGGCGCCTCAGCGCCGCCTCAGCGGCCTTCCGCCAGCACCCGGGCCACGTACGAGCCCCTGGTGTAGACGCCGGGATTCCCGGCGAGCCCGCAGCCGCTGCCCCACGACACGAGGCCGATCAGCTTCCCACGGGCGACCAGCGGCCCTCCACTGTCCCCCTGGCAGGCGTCCCGGCCGCCGTTCTGCTCCCCGGCGCACACCATGGAGTCGGACTGGTACCGGCCCTCCGCGCTGCCGGGATAGGCCCGCTCACAGACGGCGTCGGCCAGTACCTGCACCGAGGCGGCCCGCAGGCCCTGCGTGTAGTCCCCGGCGCCCGTGGTGTCCCCCCAGCCGTAGACCGCGGCCGGCGTGCCCGGCGCGTACGCCGCGTCCCCCGCGTCCGCCAGTGCGATGACGGAGCTCTCGGGCAGCGGTGCGGCGAGGGTGACCACCGCGAAGTCCCCCGCGTTCGTATAGGGGTCGTACTCGGGGTTGACCCAGGCGCCGCTCACCGGAATCTCCTCACCCTCGGCCGACTGCAGCTCGGCGCGACCGGAGATGATCCGCAGATCGGGGACGCGTTCCGGCGGTCCTCCCAGGACGCCCTCGCTGAGGCAGTGCGCGGCCGTCAGCACCGTCGTGGGACCCACCACGACACCGCCGCAGAACTGTCCGGCCCGCGTACCTCCGAACCGGTCACGGCTGGAGAGCGCCACCGTCCAGGGCGCCTGGGAGATCTCGACCGGATGACCGCCGATGACGACCTCGGCCGTCGCCGGTGGCGGTGACACCAGCGGTATGACGGCCGTGGTGGCCGCGACGGCCAGCAGTCGGGCGAACGATCGACGCATGCGCGCTCCTCACTCCGGGTCTTTGGGTGGCACACCCAGAGTGATCCACAGGACCGGCTTTCGCATGCCGCACACACGCCGAAGACCCGGCCCCTTCGAGGGAACCGGGCCTTCGGACCGACCGCGCGAGCCGGTGGCGCACGCCTAGTCGAGGTAGTCGCGCAGCACCTGCGAGCGGGACGGGTGACGCAGCTTCGACATCGTCTTGGACTCGATCTGGCGGATCCGCTCACGCGTCACGCCGTAGACCTTGCCGATCTCGTCGAGAGTCTTCGGCTGACCGTCGGTGAGGCCGAAGCGCATGGAGACGACGCCGGCCTCGCGCTCGGACAGGGTGTCCAGCACCGAGTGGAGCTGCTCCTGCAGAAGCGTGAAGCTGACCGCGTCGGCCGGGACGACGGCCTCGGAGTCCTCGATGAGGTCACCGAACTCGCTGTCGCCGTCCTCGCCCAGCGGGGTGTGCAGGGAGATGGGCTCGCGGCCGTACTTCTGGACCTCGATGACCTTCTCCGGGGTCATGTCGAGTTCCTTGGCCAGCTCCTCCGGGGTGGGCTCGCGACCCAGGTCCTGGAGCATCTGACGCTGCACACGCGCCAGCTTGTTGATGACCTCGACCATGTGCACCGGGATACGGATGGTGCGGGCCTGGTCGGCCATGGCGCGGGTGATCGCCTGACGGATCCACCAGGTGGCGTACGTGGAGAACTTGTAGCCCTTGGTGTAGTCGAACTTCTCGACCGCGCGGATCAGACCGAGGTTGCCCTCCTGGATCAGGTCCAGGAAGAGCATGCCGCGGCCGGTGTAGCGCTTGGCCAGGGAGACCACCAGACGGAGGTTGGCCTCCAGGAGGTGGTTCTTGGCGCGGCGGCCGTCCTCGGCGATGATCTCCAGCTCACGCTTGAGCTTGGGGGCGAGCTTGTCGGCGTTGGCCAGCTTGTCCTCGGCGAACAGACCGGCCTCGATGCGCTTGGCGAGCTCGACCTCCTGCTCGGCGTTGAGCAGGGGGACCTTGCCGATCTGCTTGAGGTAGTCCTTGACCGGGTCGGCGGTGGCACCGGCGGCTGCGACCTGCTGGGCGGGCGCGTCGTCCTCGTCCTCGTCGGACAGGACGAAGCCGGCGCTCTCGGTGCCTTCGGGCTCCTCGCCCGGCTTGCCGCCCGGGGTCTCTTCCAGGACCTCTTCGTCGATCAGCTCGACGTCGTCCTTCTTGGCGGTGGTCTTCTTGGCCGCCGTCTTCTTGGCGGCGACGGTCTTCTTGGCGGGGGCCGCCTTCTTGGCGACCGCCTTCTTGGCGGCGGCCTTCTTCGCGGGTGCGGCGTCCTCGGCGGAGACGTCGGCCGCGGGCACCGCGGGGGCGGCTGTCGCGGTGGCCTTCTTCGTGGTCACCGTCTTCGCCGCGACCGTCTTGGTGGCGGTGCGCTTGGCCGGACTCTTCGCAGCGACGCTCTTTCGGGTGCGCTTGGGCTCCGCGGCACTGACCATCAGCGTCACACCCTCTTCCTCGAGGATCTGGTTGAGGCTGCGCAGTACGTTCTTCCACTGAGTGGCCGGAATCTGGTCAGCTTCGAAGGCCCGACGCACATCGTCGCCGGCGATCTGCCCCTCAGCCTTTCCCCGCTCAATGAGCGCCATGACAGAGACGGACTCGGCGATCTCCGGCGGGAGCGTACGGGATGTGCTGGCCGACACGAACAACCTCTCGGAACGTTGGAAAACGGCTTCCGGCCCCGTCCACTGCGGACAGGAGCCGACCACCGGCTTGGGAGTGGGCCGACGGTGCGGGCGGGGGCCGGGAAGAGGCACAGCGCCGTGAACGGCGTCCGTATTCCCTCCGCGGCTGTCACCTCTTAGGTCATCGCGCTGTTCCCACTAGCGTTACGCCCAATCTGCGTGGCCCGAGTCACACCCCGTAAGCACTCAAAAGCGGTCAGACACTGCCAGAGGTAGTCGATCAAGGCCACAATCGGTTCTCTTCAGACAGGTACCCGAACGATTCCCGAATGAACTCCTCGATGTGGATCACCGTCCTCGGCGGGATCCAGCGCCGCATTCGGGAACACGCGTCACGCCGGGCCGCACCGCTCCCGGCCGACCCACCGACCGGCCACGACGAGACGAGGCGTCCCGGCACGACGGGCCGCGGCGTCGCGCCGCCGGACCCCGCCGAATCCCAGGGGGATCCGATGGGGCCCGGCGGCACGGTCCGCCGGTCGAACGACGCCACGGAGGGGGCCTGCACCCCGGCCGCGGCGCCCTTGTCCCGCTCCGGGCGCCGTCAGTGCTCGCGCGGCGCGGGCACCACACGCTCCACCTCGGGGTGGACGGTGAACAATTGACGCATGGCCGCCTCGGCCGCCGCCCCGTCGCCCGCGGCGAGCGCGTCGACGATGCGGCTGTGGTGCACCAGGGTCGACTCGGTCGGCCGGTCGCACCCGGTGGTCGGCCCGCCGGAGACCTGGAGAGCGGCGGACACGATCCCGGAGAGGTGCTCCAGCATGCGGTTGCCCGCGACCTGGATGAGCAGCGAGTGGAACTCGGCGTCCGCGCGCGAGAAGGTCAGCGGGTCGCCCTGGGCCATGGCATGGCCCATGAGCTCGACCATGTCACCGAGGCGCTGCTGGACGTCGTCACGGCCGTGCCCGGCGGCGAGGCGCGCGGCGAGCGGCTCGATCGTCCAGCGCAGTTCACTGAGCTCGCGCCGCTGGTCGTCACGCTGCGGACCGAAGGCCCGCCACTCGATGATGTCCGGGTCGAGCAGGTTCCAGTCGCTGACGGGGCGGACGCGCGTGCCGACGTTCGGCCGGGCGCTGACCAGGCCCTTGGCCTCCAGGACGCGCAGGGATTCACGGACGACGGTACGGGAGACCTCGAACCGCTGGCCGATCTCCTCGGGCACGAGCGGGCGATCCGCGCCCAGGTCCCCGGAGACGATCATCTGGCCGAGCTGCTGGACGAGTTGGCCGTGCAGTCCACGGCCGCGGCTCCCGGCGGCGCGTCGGCCCACGCGCCCCAGCTCGGGATCCGCGCCGTCCCAGGCGGGGAGGCCCACGCGGTCGACACCGGGGTGCTCGGCGTAGGGGTAGCGGTCGAGTTCGCCCGGTCCGGCGAGGCCGGAGTCGGCGGAGCGGGCGGCGGTCATCATGGTGTGCGCAAGGGTACTCACGCATCCTTTGTCGGCTGCGTTCTCAACTCCCTTGAGGTCTTTGGTGAAAAGCACACGAAAGGGTGATCGCTCACCCCGTCGCAATTGACGCCTTATCGGAAAGAAATGGGCGTTCTACGAGGAGTTGTGCGCATTGCGTCGGCGGAAGAGCACGGACGGTGAGCACGAAAGGATGACGACGATCATCCGCGGACCCGCGCACGCAGGTTGGTGAGGACGTAGGCGCCCAGCAACGCGGTCAGCGACAACAGCAGCGCCCCGCCCACGGGTTGGACGACGGCCCGCGCCACCGCCTCCAGATAGCGCTCACCCCCGAACGGCCACTGCACCAGCACGAGCTCGCGCAGCCGCATCGGAAACCCGATCGCACTGCGCACGGACGACCCCTCCAGCACCTTCTGCACCAGGGGTACGACGAGGAGGGGCACGGCGACCACGGCGGCGAGCCCCGCGGACGTGGAGCGGAAGACCCCCGCGGCGAGCACCCCCGCCCAGGCGCATCCCACGACGAGCCCGACCCAACTCGCGCCGAGCGGCATCCAGTCGGCGGGGACGGAGATGAGCTCCGGCCCGTAGACGAGGTAGAGCACTTCCAGGTCGCAGCCCACGGCGAGGACCGCCAGGAGAACTGCGGTGCCCGCCGCGACGAGGAGTTTCGCGACCAGCAGTCCGAGGCGGCGGGGCACGGTGCCACGGTCCGCGGCCAGGGCGGGGTGGCGGAACTCGTCACCGAAGGCGATGGCCCCGAGCAGCCCCGCGCCGATGGCGGCGGGCGGCAGCGGCAGCTCCCGCGGCCATGCGGCCAGCAGCCGTGGCTGCGGGGTGTGCCCGATCCTGGCCAGGATCACCGCCATGAGGGCGGAGGTGACGAGCACGGCCGCGGCGGTGACGTACGTGGTGCCGACGCCCCCCGCCCGCCGCAGCTCGTACCTCAGTGGACGCAGCGGGCTCGGCGCCGGCCGGACGGTGATGGGCGGCGGAAGCGCCGGCAGGGGCGGCGACGGCGGCAGCGGGCCCGTCTCGGACAGGTGGTCGGGGGAGAGCGACGCCGGGTCGGCATCGGAGTCGGACGGGTGGGCCGAGGAGAACTGTGCCGAGTCGACCTCGGACGTGTGGGCCTCGGACGGCTGCGCCGAGGGCGGCGGCACGGTGTCGGAGGCATCGGCATCGGTCGCGAGGGAGGTGCGGACGACTCCGGGCTCGGCGTCGCCCTCCGCCGCGCCGTAGGCCGACGCCGGGGCTCGCGGCTCGGTCACGGTCGGGGTCGCGAACGCGCTCGTCCGAGGCTCCTCGGCGACCGTCCGGTGCGCCGCGAACCACCGGGCCTCCTCCGAGTCGATCGCACCGTCTGCCCACTCCTGATCATCCTCGACCGCCACCGGTGGCATCGCCGGTACAGGACCCATGTCCCCCACCTCGTCCGCGAGTTGGTGCACGAGGATGCCGTGCCGGAACGCGGCCTCACCGACCTCGGCGCACGTACTGCCGTACACCGACAGCCGGTTGCCCCCTTCCGGCACGATCTCCACGGAACGCCGTGCGCTGCGGGCCTCCTTGGTGAGCAGAGCCTCGAGGCGGGCTGCGTACGGGGTGCGGACCGCGACCCTGGGCCGCAGCCGGGTCCGGGAGAAGTCGGCGACCTCCTGGTCGGCGATGAGCCTCCCCTGTTCGAGGGTGAGGACCCGGTCGGCGGTCCGTGCGGCCTCTTTGGGGTCGCCGGTGGTGAACAGGACCGTGCCGCCCTGCTCCGCGTGCGCCCGCATGATCCCGTGCAGCCACCGGCCTTCACGGACGGCCAGCCCGTCGGCCGGCTCGTCCAGCACGAGGGTGTGCGGGTCGGACAGCAACGCACAGGCCAGACCGAGGCGGCGGTCCATGCCCCGTGAGAGGGTGCCGAGCCGCGCCTCGCACAGACTGACCAGACCCACGACCTCCAGGACCTCGTCGGCCCGCCGCGCGGGCAGTCCCGCGGCCGCGCACAGCATGCGCAGATGCCCTCGGACCGTGCGGGCCGGGTGGCCAGGCAGATCGCCGAGGAGCACCCCCACCTCGCGCGAGGGGTGGGAGATGCGGTGCAGGGGGCGCCCCCTGAAGTAGGCGATGCCACGGCCCTGTTGGAGTTCGAGCATGAGTCTCAGCGCTGTCGACTTGCCCGCTCCGGAAGCCCCGAGGAGTGCGGTGACGCGACCGGAGTGCGCCTCGAAGGACACATCGTCGACGGCGGGCGGAAGCTCCTTGCGAGGATTGCTGGTCAATCCGATGGCCTGGATCACCCTAGGCAAGATAGCGCGGTATGTCCGTTTTTTCGGGCATCTTGCGGCTCACCGCACGGCCAAGACAGCCGAACGCGGCGGAGAGGACTCCGGTCGCGCGCTTGCTCAGACCTCGGGGCGCAGCATCGGCGGGTTGAGGAGGGTGGCGCCGCCGGCCCGGAAGAGCTGGGCGGGACGGCCGCCCTGCCGCGTGGTGGTACCGCCGGTGGGCACCAGGAACCCCGGCGTCCCCGTCACCTTGCGATGGAAGTTGCGCGGATCGAGGGCCACTCCCCACACCGCCTCGTAGACACGCCGCAGCTCACCGACCGTGAACTCCGGCGGGCAGAAGGCCGTGGCCAGCGAGGAGTACTCGATCTTGGAGCGGGCTCGCTCCACCCCGTCCGCGAGGATCTGCGCGTGATCGAAGGCCAAGGGCGCCACCGGCTCGCCGTCACGTCCGTTACCGCCCTGCTCCAACAGCTCCTCCACGGGTGCCCAGCGCGCACTGTTGGCGTCTCCACCCGGCCGGGGGGCGGGCAGGTCCGGGGCGAGGGCGAGATGGGCGACACTGACCACCCTCATCCTCGGGTCGCGCTTCGGGTCTCCGTAGGTCGCCAACTGCTCCAGGTGCGCGCCGTTGTCCTGCGCGGGCTCGGACGGTTCGTGGGCGGTCAGCCCGGTCTCCTCCGCGAGTTCCCTCGCCGCCGCCTGCGACAGATCCTCGTCCGGCCGGACGAAGCCACCGGGCAACGCCCACCGCCCCTGGAACGGCTGTTCGCCCCGCCGTACCGTCAGCGCGCAGAGCGCATGGCGACGGACGGTCAGCACGACCAGGTCCACGGTGACGGCGAAGGGCGGGTAGTCCGACGGGTCGTAGGGCATGCCGCGATCATAGTCGTCTGCCTGACGATAAACACTCCCTTCGCTGGCCGCTTCCCCACTTGATCCACTTCTGTCCGTCACTTGTCCGCGCTGATCGGCCGCCGACCCCGTGCACCGCGCTCCGCCGGCCGTTCCCGGCTCGTCACAGGAGGTCACACTCCCAACTGCAGCCCGTCCGCCGCCTCCTCGACCATCGCGAGCCCCAGCCTGCTGACGCGTACGGCGAAGGGTGCGCCCGCGACGCGCAGTCCCGTCATACCGATCTCTCCCAGGGGTGCGCTGCGCACCGGCCGCAGGGTCACCGTCCCCGCCGGAGCGTCGGGGCGGATTCCGACGAGGGTGGTGAGCAGCAGCACGCCTGCGGCCGCCGCCGTCGCGGCCGGTCTGCAGGCGGCAGGGTGGGGCAGCGGGGCACTCCCCGCCGTCCGCTGCTCCCCCGCGAACATCTCGGGCAGCCGACGGCCGAAGCTCTCCGCCGCCGCCAGCACCCCCCGCAGAAGCGCGCTCGCCTCCTTCTCGTACCCGGCGGCCGCGAGCCCCGCGACCGCGATCGCCGTCTCCTGCACGCGCACGGCACCGCTGCGATGGCCGAAGGGGTTGTACCCCGCCTCTTTCGCCCCCAGGCTCCGCAGTCCCCACCCCGAGTCCATGGCCGGCCCTCCGAGCAGCCGCGCGAGCTGTTCGGTCCGCACCTTGTCGAGAAGTCCCGGGGCCTGCTCCCCGGCACCGAGCAGCCCGGTGTCGAGGAGGTGGGCCGCAGCGGCTCCCAGGTGCGGCACGACCCGCCCGTCCGGGGTGCGGGCGGCCGCGGGTCTTCCACCGCCCCGGTCCTCGACCCAGAAATCCGTCGCGAACCGAGCCCGCAGGTCTGCGGCCCAGTCCCGCAGCTCAGCCCCGCCCGGCCGGCCGTAGGCGTCGAGGAGATCGGCGCCCAGCAGCGCGGCGCGGTGGCCGTGCGCCTGGGTCTCGCAACGCAGCGGTCCCCCGGGGCGCGGGTCGGGCAGATAGGCACCGCTTCCGACGGCCCTCCTCAGCCACCGCAGGCAGCGCTCGGCCGCCGGCAGCAGTTCCTCCGTCTCCTGCTCGGGGAGTCCCCATCTCCTGGCCTCCGCGAGGAGCACGGGGAACAGGAGGGTCGCCTCGGTGCCGGTGCAGCCCGGCGGCAGATGCGGGCCCGCGTCCCGCCGCGGGCCCGGGATCATGCCGGAGTGTGCCTCCCGGCCCACAAGTTGCGTGCGGGCGAGGGTGCGCAGTGTGCCTGCGGCGAGGCGGGTACCGAGCGGCAGGGTCATCCGGGCCGCGACCAGCGCGTCGGCCGGGGCCATGCCGCAGCGCCAGGGTGCGCCGGCCGCCAGGTGGGTGTCCGAGGGGTTCTTCGGGTCGCGCAGCAGCAGGGCTTCGAGGTCCTCCAGGCAGGTGTGCAGCAAGGGCTGCGCCGTCGGGTCGTCGCCCGCCGCCCCGGCCTGGGAAAGAGGGCTCGTGGCACCCCGGCCCACCGGCCTGATGGGGCCCGCGCCGTCCGGTCGTACCCGCAGCTCCACGCTCCGGGTGCCGCCGGGCGGCAGCTCCAGCTCCCAGCGCAGCAGACCGGCGGAGGCCAGGGCGTCGGCCGGCGGCGGATGCGCGGTCACCGTGGAGTGCCCGTGCGCGCTCGACCAGCGGAGGCCGGAGTCGTACACACTCGCCGGCAGTTCCGGGCCGGCTCTGCCGGAGGCGACGGCGCCCAGTTCAGCGAGATCCGTTCCCAGCGACACCTCGACGGGCAGGCGCAGTGGGCGGCGGGCCGTGCTGTGCAGGGTGATCCGCTCGGTGCCGTCCGCATGGCGCGTGCGCTCGACCATGACGTCCGGGTCCGGTCCGGCCTCGGCCGATATGCGCAGGGTCGCCATGAACCGGGCTCGGTCGGCGGAGAGCATCCGCGCCTGCACGGCGAGCGGTTCCCGTCCGGCCACCCTCACCTGGCAGCGGGAGAGCATGCGCCGTCCGGCACGGTAGAAGCCCTCCAGCCCTCGGCCGTTCAGCTGGCCCTGCTCCGACGAGATCGCGAGGCCCGGCAGGGCGACACAGATCAGGGTTGTGTGGGCCGGTGGCAACTCCGCGGGACGGTGGGGACCGGGGGGCGGCGTCTGCGGGGGCGACGGGCTTCCGGAGGCCGGGCGCGGCAGCCCGGTCCAGGCGCCGGCGCCGGGCACGGCGGGCGCCGGGCCGCTTCCGACCGCAGGACGCGAGCCTGCGACGCGGGGCAGCGGACTGCGTGTGTCCGTATGTGAAGCGCCGGTTCTCTCGCCACGGGCCCGGGCGGAGGTCTGGGCCGGCATGAGGAAGGACGGGACATCGTCGGCATCGGACATGGAGGGCAGGGGCATGGGGTGGCTTCTTCTGTCTTCGGCGCGCGTGGGGTGCGCTCGGCACCCGGTGGGGAGCCGGAGGGGGACGGGGTGCGACGGCGGCGGGGCCAGGCCGCGGGTACCGCCACTCAGGTGAACGGAGCGGCTCCGCTCCGGGTCACGCCCCCGGCCCGGGAAGCCGGGCGACCAGCGGGGCGGCGAGGTGGCCGCGGCATACCTGAAGGGCATCAGCGCGCTCAGGCACACTCCGAACCAGAACAGCACCACGCACCGCGCCCAGTGCCGGATCGGCGTGCTCACGTCTCCCCCTCCGTGGGCTGCCCACCACCACGGCGGGCCCGCGCACGAGCGTTTACTCCGTCGGCCGTGCTGCCCGGTCGACGACCTGCTGGTGCGTTGCCGGTGGCGGAGCGCGATCGGCGGGCTGGAGTGGCGCCGGGTGATCGTCGAACGGTGCGGCCGTCAGCGTTCCCTCCCGGATGCGACCTGCGTCGGCGTCGGGGGCCGGTCGCGGTGCAGGGTTCGGTCGAGGCCGACTGCGGGACCGGACGCTGCTCGGAAGGACCCTCCTCACCGTCGGCACCGGGACCGACGCTGGCACTGGCACTGGCACTGGCAGGGTCCGGTGTCAGGTCGCGGCCCCTGCGTTCGGCGCGCAGGCAGCGGCGAACGGACTCGGGATCGAGGCCTTCGTTGCAGGCCTGGTGCAAGAGACGGGCGAAGAGGTAGTCGGGGTCTGCGGCGAGGGCCATGGCCAAGGCCTCGCGGGCCTCCAGTTCGTCCCCCGACGACCAGGCGACCCAGCCCGCGAGCGTGAGCGGAGCGGCGGCGTGCTCGCCGTAGGGACCGACGCAGCGGCGGGCGAGGGCCCGCCAGAGCCGTAGAGCCGGGCCGGCTTCGTCGCCTTCCATCCATTCGGCGGCGCGGTCGCGGGTGGCGCGGTCCTGGAGTCCGAGGATCAGTGTGGCCGCGTCTTCGTGGCCGACGAGTTCGTCGTCGTGGAGGTCCGCGTCCAGCGTGCCGGGCACGGGCGGAGCGGCGGCCAGCCGCCCGATGGCGCGCTGTGCCACGGCGAGGGTCTCCTCGGCCACGTCCGCGCGGCTCTCCGCGTGCAGGATGCGAGGGAGGAGCGCGGACTGCGCGGTGTCGAGGGCGGCCTCCTGCTGGAGCGCGGCAGCGGTCTCCCAGGGCAGCAGCCTGGCCCGCATCTCCTTCAGCGTGCCGCGCACCTGGAGGCCCGCGTAGGTCGCGGCGGCGGCCAGCACGGAGGTACCCGGCAGCCCCATGGGCTCTCCGTCGGAAGAACAGCATCCGCTGCCGGGGCAGCAGTAGGACCAGAAGCGGCCGTCCGAGATGCACAGGGCCTCGACCACCGGGACGTCCAGGGCGCCGCAGGCCCTGCGCAGCAGTTGGGCGAGGGGCCGCAGGCGCTCCATGACGTCGCGTGGCGACTCACCGCTCGCCGGGTCCTGGCAGAGGAAGGCGACCATGCTCTCCGGCCTGGCTCCTCGACGCTCGCTTCCGGTCACCAGTCCATGGGCCAGTTGCTGGGCCACGGACGGCCAGTCGTCGGTCTGGGCCGGAATGCCCAGCCGTGCGCGTCCGCCGAAGCGTCCCCGTGCGTCCCGGTCGTGCAGAGCGACGAGGACGATGCTGTCCTCGGGCCGATATCCGAGGAGGTAGGGCAGGGCGTCGGCGAGTTCGGCCGGGGTGCGGAGGGTGACCTGCTGTCCGTCGGCGGGTCCGGTGGTCTGGCCGTGCCCCAGGTAGGCGGAGGGCTCGCCCCTGCGCCCGCATCCGTTCTGCCCGCCGATGCCACTGTTGCCGGAGGTCCCGGCCGCTTCGCTGTGATTCGTCATGCGGTGACCATCTCGCGGATCTTGAGATTCCGCTTTGCCCTGTGGATAAGTCCGACCATGATCACGTCAGAAGCTGTCCACAGTTCGCCCCGCTCGTTCGCGCGATGTCCGAGGCATCGGGTTGCATGGGGCCATGAGCGACGAAGACCTGCCCTCCACGGACCGCCAAGATCTGCGCACGGCCGCCGACACCGTGCTCGCCCGCCTCGTCGGCGCCCCCGCGGGCGCCGCGCGGCTGCGCGAGGACCAGTGGCACGCCATCGAGGCGCTCGTCGCGGAGCAGCGCAGAGCCCTGGTGGTGCAGCGCACGGGCTGGGGGAAGTCCGCGGTGTACTTCGTCGCGACCGCGCTTCTGCGCGAGCGGGGCGCGGGCCCCACCGTCATCGTCTCCCCGCTTCTCGCCCTCATGCGCAACCAGGTGGAGGCGGCCGCCCGTGCCGGCATCCACGCCCGGACCATCAACTCGTCGAACACGGAGGAGTGGGACACCATCCGCCAGGAGGTCACGGCGGGCGCGGTCGACGTGCTCTTGGTCAGCCCGGAGCGGCTCAACAACCCGGACTTCCGTGACCAGGTCCTGCCCGAGCTGGCAGCCGCGACCGGGCTGCTCGTGGTCGACGAGGCGCACTGCATCTCGGACTGGGGTCATGACTTCCGCCCCGACTACCGCCGACTGCGCACCATGCTGGCCGATCTGCCGCCAGGTGTCCCCGTGCTCGCCACGACCGCGACGGCCAACGCGCGCGTGACGGCAGACGTCGCGGAGCAGCTGGGCACAGGCGGCGGCACGGACGCCCTGGTCCTGCGCGGGCCGCTGGACCGCGAGAGCCTGAGCCTCGGCGTGCTCGAACTGCCGGACGCCGCCCACCGGATGGCCTGGCTCGCCGACCACCTGGACGAGTTGCCGGGCTCCGGGATCATCTACACGCTCACCGTGGCCGCCGCCGAGGAGGTCACCGCGTTCCTCCGCCAGTGTGGGCACATCGTGACGTCGTACACCGGCAAGACGGAGAACGCCGACCGGCAGCAGGCCGAGGAGGACCTGCTCGCCAACCGGGTCAAGGCGCTGGTCGCCACCTCCGCCCTGGGGATGGGCTTCGACAAGCCCGACCTCGGGTTCGTGGTGCACCTCGGCTCACCGTCCTCCCCCATCGCCTACTACCAGCAGGTGGGCCGCGCGGGCCGGGGCGTCGAGCACGCCGAGGTACTGCTGCTGCCCGGCAAGGAGGACCAGGCGATCTGGGAGTACTTCGCCTCGGTCGCCTTCCCTCCGGAGGAGCAGGTGCGGCGGACCCTGGACGTCCTGGCACACGCGGAGCGACCGCTCTCCCTGCCCGCTCTCGAACCTCTGGTGGAACTGCGTCGCTCCCGGTTGGAGACGATGCTGAAGGTCCTCGACGTGGACGGCGCGGTCCGCCGCGTCCAGGGCGGCTGGGTCTCCACCGGCGTCCCTTGGACCTACGACACCGAGCGCTACGCCTGGGTCGCCAAGCAGCGCGCGGCCGAGCAGCAGGCCATGCGTGACTACGTGACGACCACGGGCTGCCGGATGGAGTTCCTGCGGCGGCAGTTGGACGACGAGGAGGCCGCGCCGTGCGGGCGTTGCGACACCTGCGCGAAGCCCCGGTTCGCGGAGACCGTCTCCCCGGCCGCGCTGGACGCGGCGCGCGGGGAGTTGGGGCGGGCCGGGGTCGAGGTGGAGCCCCGCAAGATGTGGCCGACCGGGCTGCCGGCGGTCGGCGTCAATCTGAAAGGACGCATTCCGGCCGGTGAACAGGCCGCTCCGGGACGAGCGTTGGGGCGTCTGTCCGACATCGGCTGGGGCAACCGACTGCGGCCGATGCTCGCCCCCCAGGCGCCGGACGGGCCGGTGCCGGACGATGTGGCTAAGGCGGTGGTGGCCGTGCTGGCCGACTGGGCGAAGGGTCCCGGCGGCTGGGCCTCCGGCCAGGCAGACGCACAGCCCCGTCCGGTGGGTGTCGTCACCATGGCGTCCCGTACGCGGCCGCAGTTGATCGGTTCCCTCGGCGCGCGGATCGCCGAGATCGGCCGCCTGCCCCTGCTCGGCTCGGTGGCGTACACCGGCGCGGTCTCCCAGGTCACCCGGAGCAACAGCGCACAACGCCTCAAGGCGCTCGACGGGGCACTGACCGTGCCCCCTGAACTGGCCGCCGCTCTCGCGGAGGCGGACGGGCCCGTGCTGCTGGTCGACGACGCCACGGAGACCGGCTGGACACTCGCGGTCGCCACGCGCGTGCTCCGGCGCGCGGGCGCGAAGGGGGTGCTGCCGCTCGTTCTCGCCGTCCGGGGGTGACCGACCGTCAACCGCGCGTGAGCCCCGTGCCGCTTGGGCGTTGCGAACGCGTCCCATGCGCAGGGATATAAGCGGTGGATCACCACAAAACTGTCAGTGGCCCCAATTGCTCGTTGCCGCAACCAACTTCGCCAGGAAGAATTGAAGTCCGCTCCCCGCACGGCCCACTCGTGAATCGGTAGGGCTTCTGCTGCGGCGTGCGCTCCCCCAAGTCCGACCCCCGCCCCGCTGTGTGGGCGCGTAGCCGAAGGGAGGATCGTGACCTTCGGATTCGCTCCGTCCTCGGCGGCCTCCGTGTCGACCTCAGCCGACCTCTCCGCCACTTCCGCCAACCGGTTGCTCGAGCCCGCGGAATGGGCCGCCGCCGGGATTCCGCTGCTGCGCAATCCCCGGGAGGTCGTCAGCGGGCTGCACGCGCGGCATCAGCCCCGGCCCGCGACGGCGGTCATCGCCGTCCTGGATCCGGACGAGCGGTTGCTGGCGAGCGCCTCGTTCGTCCGGCGCCCGACCCCGGCCGACGGATGGATGTTCCGCAACGCCCTCCTCGCGCAGCTGCGCCGGGTCATTCCGCATGATCTGCGCCGGCGTACCCCGGTGCGTACGGCCGTGCTGCTCTACTGCCGTGACGGCGACGCGCGTTGGACGGAGGAGGACGGGGCGTGGATGTGGGGGCTGCGGGACGCCTGCACCCTGCACGGGCTGCGCTGCGGGGCGTACATCACGCTGACACGTGACGGCTGGCAGGTCCTCGGCGAGGGCCGGGGCGGCCGTCGGCCGCACGCGGACTCACCGGCCGAGCCCTTCGCCACGGCCGTCGCGCCGCCGCCCATGCCACGCACCGGCGGGGTCGCGTCGGAGGTACTGCGCCGAGCCGCGGCGCGCTGAGCCGCAGCCACTCCGGGCCGCTTCGGCACGCCAGGCCCGGACACCGCGCACGCCCGCCCACCCCCGCAAAGCCACGGGGGTGGGGCAGCCCCGCCCTCGCCGCACGGCACGGCAACAGCGCCGCCGCACCCACGTCACCGCACGATGCGCCACCGCGTAGTCGCACAGCTCAGCACCGCCCAGCCTCACAGCACGTCACGCACCGCACCGCACCGCACCGCACCGCACCGACGAGCAGAGCCGCTGCAGCGCGGGAACCGGCCGACGACGCCCGACGCAGCGCCCACCGGACACGCCGAAACACCCCGCAGGCACGCCGAAGCGCCCCGTCACGGGGTGTGGCCGCAATGCCGCCCGGATCGTTCGCGGGCATGCGCGGCTCCCCGGCGGGCCCTCGCGGGCCGACCGGGGCCGGGTCCGCAGTCGCTCAGACTCCGGCGCCCAGCACCGAGTTGATCGTCTGCGAGTCGCCGCACACGATCAGCAGGGCCCGGGCCCGGCCGAGGGCCTTGGGCAGCGCCTGGGCGGTGACGGCATCGGTTCCGCCGTTGACGGCGACCACGACGACGGGACGCGGCGCGGCCCGGTCGGTGGCCGAGGCATCGGCGTAGAAGACGTCGTCGCCCGCGTCGTGCTGCGCCCAGTAGGCGGCCTCGCCGAAGGAGAGCTCATGGTCGGCCCACGGGTGCGACTCGCCGGTGGTGATCACCAGCACGTCACCGGGGGCACGGCCCGACTCCAACAGCAGGTCGACGGCTTCCTCGGCGGCGTCCAGCGCGCCCTCGGCCGAGGCCGGGATCAGCTGGATCTGCGGGGTTGCGGCAGGGGCGGACGGCCCGGGCTTGGCCGCGGCGTGAGCCGCGCGCTGAGCCGGCACCGGCCGGGCAGGACCCGGACGACCAGGACGCGGCGGGGCCGCGGGACGGGGACCGGGTACGGGACGGGGGGTCGGCGCGACCCGGCCGCTGGCCGGAGTGGCACGCGGGCCCTGGGCACTCTCGTGAATCTGAGGCTCCTCGGGAATGAGAGGCATGAGCTGATATTTATCAAACGCCGGTGCGACTCGCGTCGGCGGGTGGCACATGAGCGCGAACGAATCCGTCAGAAATCGAAGCCGAGCTGACCCTCGATCTCCGGAACGCTTCCGTCCGCCCAGTTGCGGGCCTTCTTGAGGTGCCGCCACTGGGGCAGCGCATCAAGATACGCCCACGACAACCGGTGGTACGGGGTGGGGCCCCGCTCCGCCAGCGCGGCCTTGTGAACAGGCGACGGATACCCGGCGTTGGCCGCGAAACCGAAGTCTGCATGGTCGACACCCAGTTCGGCCATCATTTTGTCGCGCTGAACCTTGGCGATCACCGAGGCGGCCGCGACGGCGACACAGGACTGATCACCCTTGATCACTGTCCGAACCCGCCAGGGTGACCCCAGGTAGTCGTGCTTGCCGTCGAGGATGACCGCGTCGGGCCGCACCGGAAGGGCCTCCAGGGCCCGCACGGCGGCCAGCCGCAGCGCGGCCGTCATACCCAGGTCGTCGATCTCCTCCGGAGAGGCGTGACCGAGGGCGTGCGAGGTGACCCACTTCAGCAGTTCCCCGGCGAGCGACTCGCGTCGCTTGATCGTCAGGAGCTTGGAGTCGGTGAGGCCCTCGGGCGGTCGACGCAGTCCAGTGACCGCCGCGCAGACGGTGACGGGACCGGCCCAGGCTCCCCGCCCCACCTCGTCGACACCGGCGATGACCTTCGCTCCGGTCGTGGCACGCAGAGAGCGCTCGACGGTGTGGGTAGGTGGTTCGTACGGCATGGCGCCCTTAGCCTACGCCGCCCGCGTCCCCGCGCGACACCCAGGTTTCCCGGGGCAACCTGACCCCCCTGGGCGACCCCGCCCGAGCGCCTCACCGACAGAGCAACGGAACCATCAACTGGTCGATCATCTCCTCGATGTCCCGCTCGCTCCATTCGCTTCCGCACACCTTCGAGCGATACATCATCATGGCCGGAATCGCGTCGAAGACATAGCCGTTGGCCGCGTCGGAGCGCACCTCACCCCTCCTGATTCCACGCTCGACGACCTCGCGCAGCAGCTTGACCGTCGGCTCCACGACACCCTCGATGATCACACCATGAAAGCGTTCGGCCTGGATGGTGTCGCATTCGTGAATCACCGACCGCAGAGCGAACCCAGGACGCGAGAACATCGCCTCACGGGCCTGACGGCACAGCGCCAAGAGATCCTCGCGCACGTTCCCGAGGTCGGGCGCCTCCTCGAAACGCGGCAGCCCGGCCTGCAGGGCGTCGGCGACGAGGTCCTCCTTGGAGGGCCAGCGGCGATAGACCGCAGCCTTGCCCGTCTGGGCGCCCGCGGCGACCCCCTCCATGGTGAGGCCGCTCCAGCCGACCGTGCTGAGCTGCTCCAGCGCCGCGTCGAGGATGGCGCGCTCGAGCACGGCGCCGCGCCGGCGCGGGGAGACCGTCGGGGCGGGAGCGGCCGTCCAGCGCGAAGTGACCATCTGTGTTTCTCCGTTGAGCCAGGGGGCGGGGATGCCGAAAGCGGAAGTGGACGGACGACGCACACCACGGCAGCGACTTCAATGAACGCTTGCGTTCACTAAGGGGGACTCACTACCGTGGACGCGTCAGTGAACGCGAGCGTTCACTAAGGCACTTGTGGGGGACCCATAGTGACAACCTCTCCGTTGACTCAGGATCAGAAGCCGGGAGCCGCCCGCCGGGAGGGGCGTCCCGGCATCGCGCTCACCGTCATCGCGGCCTGCCAACTCATGGTGGTACTCGACGCGACGATTGTGAACATCGCGCTCCCGCACATTCAAGACGCGCTCAAGTTCAGCACCACCGATCTGACATGGGTGGTCAGCGCCTACACGCTGACCTTCGGCGGTCTGCTCCTCCTGGGCGGCCGGGCCGGTGACATCCTCGGCCGCCGCCGGGTGTTCATGACCGGAATCCTCGTCTTCACCCTCGCCTCGCTGCTCGGCGGCCTCGCCCAGGAACCCTGGCAGCTGCTCGCGGCCCGCGCGCTGCAGGGCGTCGGTGGGGCGATCGCCTCGCCGACGTCGTTGGCGCTCATCACCACGACGTTCCCCGAAGGACCCGAGCGGAACCGGGCGTTCGGCGTCTTCGCCGCGGTCTCCGCCGGTGGCGGCGCCATCGGCCTGCTCGCGGGCGGCATGCTCACCGAGTGGCTCGACTGGAGGTGGGTGCTGTTCGTCAACGTGCCCATCGGTGTGCTGATCGCCGTCCTCACCCCGATGTACATCAGCGAGTCCGAGCGGCACCCGGGACGGTTCGACATCGCGGGCGCGCTCACCTCGACCGCCGGTATGGCCTCGCTGGTCTACGGGTTCATCCGCGCGGCGGAGGACGGCTGGCGCGACGGCCTGACCATCGGTTCCTTCACGGCCGCGGTGGTCCTGCTGCTGCTGTTCGGCCTGATCGAGAGGCGCGCCAGGGAGCCCATCACCCCGCTGCGGATGTTCACCGACCGCAATCGCTCGGGCACGTACGTGATCATGCTGAGCCTCGCGGCGGCGATGTTCGGGATGTTCTTCTTCATCGTGCTGTTCGTGCAGAACGTGCTGCGCTACACCCCGATCGAGGCCGGTCTGGCCTTCCTCCCGGTGACCGTCGCGATCGTCACCGGTGCCGGTCTGTCCCAGCGGTTCCTGCCGGTGCTCGGCCCCAAGCCCTTCATGGTGGTCGGCTCCACGCTCGTGGTGCTCGGTCTGACCTGGCAGACCTTCATCAGCCCCGACAGTTCCTACGTCGGTGGCGTGCTCGGTCCGATGGTGACGTTCGGCTTCGGCATGGGCCTGAACTTCGTGACCCTCACCCTGACCGCGGTCTCGGGGGTAGCCCCGCACGAGGCGGGCGCGGCGTCCGGGCTGCTCAACGTCACGCAGCAGGTGGGCGGCTCGCTCGGCCTGTCCATCCTCACGACGGTCTTCGGTACGGCCAGCCGTGACGAGGCGGAGAAACAGGTCCAACTCTTCATGGCCCAGGCCACGGACGCGCAGAAGGCCGAGTTCGCCAAGACCCAGCAGCTGCCGGCTCCCTGGAGCCACGAGGTGCTCTCCCAGGGCATCTCGACGGCTTTCATACCCGCTGTCGCGATGGCCGTCCTCGCCCTGGCCACCGCCCTCGTGGTGATCAGGGTCCGCAAGAGCGACCTGGAAGCCCTCTCCGGCGCGGCCGCACCCACCGCCGCAGGCTGACGGGGCGGTCACGGGAGCGACCACCCACCGGCCGGATACGTACGGGAGAGCGCAGAGCCGACCGCGCACCGGCCGGATCACGCCCGGGGGATCGCTGCCCCGGAAGCCCACCAGCCGGACCACGCCCGGGTCCACGGTCCCCGGGCGTGGTCCGGCCGTGTGCGGGCCCGCGACGACTGTCAGCGGTAGTACTCCGGTCCCAGCTCACCGCACGCCGGTCCGCTCGCACCCCCCGTCGGCGGACGCTCCTCCAGGATGCGCCTGGCCTCGGCCTCGCCCCAGCTCGTGGCGTACCAGGGAACGTGGCGCCGCTCGTCCAGTTCCTCCTTGATGTTCCACAGCGCGCACGACCGCATGGGCTCCTCCAGCCGGTCCAGGGCGGGCACCGCGTCGGCGGACAGGCCTATGGCGTAGGGGAGGTCGAAGCGACCCGTGGTCTCGTACCGCTCGACGTTGCGCTCGGCGATCAGCCCGTCCGGCGACGCCAGCCCGAACGCGAGCACCACGGCGACCGCACTGGCCGCGACGGCGCGCGGCAGCCATCGGGCGCCCCACACACCGGCGGCCATGATGAGCACGATGACCAGGCCGAGCCAGAGCTCCATGGTCAGTACCGAGATCCTCAGTCGCGTCAGCCCATAGGCATCCACGTACATGTCCATGCGTCGCACCGCGGACGCCACGACGACGAGGGCCAGCGCGCACAGCGTGCCCAGGACCCCACGCACGAGCGTCCGGTCGCTCGGGCGGGTGCGCGGGGCCCAGCGCAGGGCGATCACGATGACCAGCAGGGTGAGCAGCGTGGCCATGAGCAGCTGCCAGAAGCCCTGGCGCGCGTACTGCGCGTAGGTCTGGCCGGTCTCCTTCAGGACGGCGTCGTAGCCGCCGAAGAGCACGGCGAGCTGAACGGAGTTGAAGACGGCGAAGAGCCCGACCAGTCCGACCAGGGGCAGCGCCCACTCGACACGGCCGCGGGCGCGTCCGGCCGGCACCTGGAGGCGGTCCCAACGAGCGGGTGCGGCCGCCGTACGGGCCGCCGCGAGGGTGCCGAACAGGCCCAGCGCGAGAAGCAGGAACCTCCAAGGGCCGTCGGTCACGGAGACGTCGGGCACCAGAGCGCCGAGCAGATCGGCGAAGGCCGCGTCGGCCCCGGCGAACAGCGCGCCGAAGACGAAGAGGAGGACCGCGGCGACGACGAACGCCCTCAGCAGAGGCGCCAGCCGGCCGCGATTGCCGCCCATCCGCTCGCGCAGACCCTGCCAGGCCCAGGCCGGACCGGTGACCAGCGAGGTGAAGACTCCGACGGGTCCGAGCAGGACGGCCGGCCAGGTGCGGCCGCCGTGCAGGGCCAGTGAACCCGCCGCGAACGCGGTGACGACGGCGAGGAACGAGGGCCACTCCGCGGCGCGCAGTGCGGGCACGGCCAGCAGGGCGAGTCCTCCGGCGCCCCAGACGAGGGCCCAGGGACGCGGACGTCGCCCCGCCCGACGGCCCGCGGCGTACACGGCGAGCGTGGCGGGCACGGCGACGAAGACCAGGTTGATCGCCAGCCCGTCGCCCAGCAGCACCATGCTGAGCAGGCCGGTGGCCAGGGCCGCCCACAGGGTCGCGGTGCGGATCGGCGCGGGATCACCGGGGCCGAAGTCGATCAGTGGCGATGGGTGCGGTGGTCCGGGCGGTGAGGGCACTGGTCGGGACGGTGTGCGCGCTGGTCCGCCCGGTATGGGTTCCGGCCGGTCCGCCTTGCCCTCCGGGGTGGCGTCCGCAGAGGTCGTCGGCCGACTCCGGCCCTTCTCGGTTCCCGCGCGGGCCCTCGGCGGCGGGCCTTCGGGTTCTGGCGTGGCTGGTGCTGACGGTGTCTCGGACATGGGACCCCCTCCCCCGACCGGCCCTCGTCGCCACCGTACGCAGCGCGCGGCTGCGGCAGAAGGCTCGTGACCGGTACCTCGTCGCCGCGTCTCGTCATGATCAACAGGCAGCGTGGCGGACAGGGTATGCCGCAGGCGAGCGCACGGGGTCGGCCTGGGAGCACACTGTGTCACCCCTGTGACAGTTGAGGTGCTTGGGATCGAAGAGACCGGGGAAGCGCAACCGCTACCCCAACGCCTCTCATGCCCAGGTCGGCCCAGGTCGGCCCGGTCGGTCGGTCATCCCACCTGGAGCCAGTCCGGGAACGCCTCGGTCTGCCGCGTCCAGGTCTCGGGGGGTGCCCCGGCCTTACCGGAGGCGACCACTCCGCCGACGATGGCACAGGTCGTGTCGACGTCTCCGCCCACCTGGGCCGTCGTCCAGAAGCCTCGCTCGTAGTCGCCGAGGGCGCGTGCCGCCGACCAGAGCGCGAACGGCACGGTGTCGTGCGCCGTCGTACGCCGTCCGCAGCCAAGGACGGCTGCGACGGTGTCCGCGTCGGCGTAGTCGAGCATGTCCCGCGCGCGCCGCAGGCCCGCGCCGACGGCGCTCTTCGGGACGAGGGCGATGACCCCGTCGAGTAGATCGCCGGGGCTAGGCGGTCCGGCGGGATCGGCCGCGAGGGCGGCGGCAGCGGCGACGGCCATGGCGCCGACGACGGCCTCACGGTGCTGGTGCGTGGGGTAGGCCGAGATCTCGGCCTGGTGGGTGGCCTGCTCGGGGTCGTTGGCGTACCAGGCGCCCAGCGGGGCGATCCGCATGGCCGCGCCGTTGCCCCAGGATCCCTGCCCGTTGAAGAGCGCGGAGGCCAGCTCACGCCAGTCGCCGCCTTCGCGGACCAGTCGCAGCAGGCGGTTGACCGCAGGCCCGTAGCCCCGGTCGAAGTCATGGTGCACAGCGAAGGAGCGGGCGAGTTCGTCCTGGTCGATCCGGTGGTGGGCCGCGAGGACGGCCACGACGGAGCAGGCCATCTCGGTGTCGTCGGTCCACTGCCAGGGGCCGGGCGGGATCTCGCGGCGCTTGAGCAGCGGGTAGTTCACGGGCACGAAGTACTGCGAGCCCAGCGCGTCCCCCACCGCGAGTCCGCGCAGGCTGCAGAGGGCCCGTTCGAGGGGGCCGGGAAGAGTGGAGTCAGCGGTCATCGCTCTGCCACTCTAACTGGTGGCTCCGTACGATTCCGGGTCCCGCCAGCGGTCGAACGGCCGGTCGAGCGTGTACTTGCCGTCCTCCCCGAGAACGAGCATCCGCATCTCCGCGTTCCCGGGGTTCGACAGCGACTCGAACTCCGCGACCGTCCAGTGGAACCAGCGCATGCAGAACAGACGCATGGCGAGTCCGTGGGTGACCAGCAGGACGTTCGGCGGGTGGTCGGGGTCCTCGAAACTGCGGAAGAGGCTCTCCAGGAAGCCGCCGACCCGGTCGTAGACGTCGGCGCCGGACTCCCCCTGCGCGAAGCGGTAGAAGAAGTGGCCGTAGGCGTCCCGGTATGCCTTCTGGAGGCGTACGTCGGCCGGGTCCTGCCAGTTGCCCCAGTCCTGCTCGCGCAGCCGTGGCTCCTCGCGCACCCGCACCTGCTCGGGGCTCAGGTGAAACGCCTGGAACGTCTCGTGCGTCCGGCGATAGGGGGAGACGTAGACGCTGACGCGCTCGCGGCCGACGACGTCGCGGATGTGTTTGCCGGTCTCCTCCGCCTGCTGCCAGCCGAGGTCGGTGAGCGCGAGGGCATGGTCGGGCTCGCGCTCGTACACGGTGTCATCAACATTGCCCGTTGACTCGCCGTGTCGGACAAGGATGATGCGCCGTGGTCGTGCCATGCCAAAACCCTAAAGGGGACGAGGGCGGATCGAGCACTCGTCCGGGTGCCATACGGCGTAGGTCACACCGGTCGCGCCCGCCGACCTTCATAGTTCGAAGATCAAACTCACGGGAGTTGGAATCTCAAACCGTCCAGCTCGGCTCCAGCTCCACGATGTCGCCGGTCATGGCGGCGACATCGGCCTCGATCTGCGCCCGCAGGGCGAGGCGTTCGATACGTTCGACGCGGTACTTGCCGTGCTCGGCCGCCGACTGCCACATGGAGAGGATCACGAACTCGTGACCGGGTGCCTCACCGAAGAGGCCGCGCACCATGCCCGGGGAACCGGCCATCGCGGGGTTCCAGACCTTCTCCTGCATCAGCGCGAAGTGCTCGGCCCGCTCCTCGTGGACACGGCAGTGCGCCACCCGCACCAGATCGGCGTCCGTGAAGCGCGGCTCGAATCCGGTCTTCACGTCGAACCGGTGGTCGAAGAGCTTCGCCTGCATGTCCTTGAAGGTGCCCGACTGCGACGCGGCGAGCCGGTCGTGGGAGCGCGCCATGAAGGAGTCGTAGAAGGCACGGCTCTCCCAGAAGGAGAAGATGTGCGCCACACCGGCCCGCCCCCGGCTCCAACCCCCGCCCTGTCCACGGAATCCCGGCTCCCCCAGTAGCCCCGCCCACTTTCGCTGCCCCCGTTCGAAACCGCGGCGGTCCACCACGGTGCAGCGAATCCACTTGACCAGCACCGCGCCATGGTAAGGCCACGGAACGTGGCGGCGGTCACTCTCCGGCCGGTTGCACCCGGGCGAGCGCCCCGGCGCGCATGCGAGGATGGACAACTGGCCTGGACCGCCAGGCAGTTCGGCCCGCACGCACAGATGAGGGGGAGGGAGTTCTGTTGAACGGCCTCAACAAGGGCATCCGCAAGGTAGAGGTGTCGCTCAAGTGGGACCCGAGTCCTGCCGGACAGCCGCCGACGGATCTCGACATCGTCGCGGCCCCTTACCCGGCGACCGATCCGACCGGCAGCCCCGCTTACGTCGTGCACTTCGACAGCCGCTCACCCGACGGCACCATCACCCTCAACCGTGACAGCAAGACCGGCCAGGGCTTCGGCTGGGACGAGGTCCTGACGGTCGAACTGAACCGCCTCGACAGCCGGTACGGCCGGGTCGTGATCGGTGTCGCCATACAGCAGGGATCGGGCCGGAGGACCTTCGCCGACGTCACCAAGCCCGCCCTGCGCATCCGTGAGGACTACACCGTCCTGGCGGAGGACGACTTCGGCGGCGTCCTCGGCTCGACGGCCGCGACCGTCGCCGAGTTCGTCCGTGACACCACCGGCGAATGGACCTTCCACCCGGGCATCACCGGCTTCGACGAGGACCCGGCGACCTTCGCCCGCGTCATGGGCGGCCCGCGCGCGGCCTGACCCTCACCCCCACTCGGGCACCGGGGGCGACATGTCAGCTTGATCGCCACGACAGCGGAAGGGGGGAGCCGGCCTGTCGCCGACTCCCCCCTTCCGGCAGTCACTTCACGCCCGGAAGGCGCTCACGTTCAGCTACAGCCGCTCGTCGAACCGCAGCCCTCGCAGATGTAGCAGGAGCCGGCCCGCTGCATCTTCGTACCGCAGGAGAAGCACAGCGGGGCGTCCGCATGGATGCCCAGCTGCATCTCCACCAGTTCGGCACTGGTGTGGGCCTGCTTCGGGGCGGGCACGGCCACCTCGGCTCCGGCCTTCGGGGTGGCGACGGCCTTCAGGTCCGTCTGCCGCGGGGCCGACTGCGCCAGACCCTCGACGTCGACGTCCTCCTCGGTGGGCTCGTACGAGCCGGTCTCCAGGTGGCGCTGGCGCTCCTCGGCGGAGTGGATGCCGAGCGCGGACCGCGTCTCGAAGGGCAGGAAATCGAGCGCCAGGCGGCGGAAGATGTAGTCGACGATCGACTGCGCCATCCGCACGTCCGGGTCGTCCGTCATGCCGGCCGGCTCGAAGCGCATATTGGTGAATTTCGAGACGTACGTCTCCAGCGGAACGCCGTACTGGAGGCCGACGGAGACCGCGATGGAGAAGGCGTCCATCATGCCCGCGAGGGTCGACCCCTGCTTCGACATCTTCAGGAAGACCTCGCCGAGACCGTCGTCAGGGTAGGAGTTGGCGGTCATGTAGCCCTCGGCGCCGCCGACCGTGAAGGAGGTCGTGATGCCGGGACGGCCCTTCGGGAGGCGCTTACGGACCGGGCGGTACTCGACGACCTTCTCGACCGCGGTACGGATCGTGTCCTCGGCCTTCGCCGTGATCTCGGCCTTCTCCGAGTCCTTGGTCTTCGCGGAGAGCGGCTGGCCTACCTTGCAGTTGTCGCGGTAGATCGCGAGCGCCTTGACGCCCAGCTTCCAGGCCTCGAAGTAGATCTCCTCGACCTCCTCGACGGTCGCCGTCTCCGGCATGTTGACCGTCTTGGAGATGGCGCCGGAGATCCACGGCTGGATCGCGGCCATCATGCGGACGTGACCCATCGGGGAGATGGCACGCTCGCCCATGGCGCAGTCGAAGACCTCGTAGTGCTCCTGCTTGAGGCTCGGGGCGTCGATCACATTGCCGTGGTCGGCGATGTGGGCGACGATCGCCTCGATCTGCTCCTCCTGGTAGCCCAGGCGGCGCAGGGCCTGCGGGACCGTGCCGTTGACGATCTGCATCGAGCCGCCGCCGACCAGCTTCTTGAACTTGACCAGCGCGAGGTCCGGCTCGACACCGGTGGTGTCGCAGGACATGGCGAGGCCGATGGTGCCGGTCGGCGCGAGCACGGACGCCTGCGAGTTGCGGAAGCCGTTCTTCTCGCCGAGGCGGAGCACGTCCTGCCATGCCTCGGTGGCGGCGGCCCACACCGGGGTGTCCAGGTCGTCCATGCGGACGGCCGTGCCGTTGGCGTCGGAGTGCTGCTTCATCACGCGGTTGTGGGCGTCCGCGTTGCGGGCGTAGCCGTCGTACGGGCCGACGATCGCGGCCAGTTCGGCGGAGCGCTTGTACGCAGTGCCGGTCATCAGCGAGGTGATGGCGCCGGCGAGGGCACGACCACCGTCGGAGTCGTACGCGTGACCGGTCGCCATCAGCAGGGCGCCGAGGTTGGCGTAGCCGATGCCGAGCTGGCGGAAGGCGCGGGTGTTCTCGCCGATCTTCTGGGTCGGGAAGTCGGCGAAGCAGATGGAGATGTCCATCGCCGTGATGACCAGTTCGACGACCTTGGCGAAGCGCTCGACCTCGAAGGACTGGTGGCCGAGGCCGTCGTCCTTGAGGAACTTCATCAGGTTCAGCGAGGCGAGGTTGCAGGACGTGTTGTCCAGGTGCATGTACTCGCTGCACGGGTTGGAGGCGGTGATACGACCGGACTCGGGGCAGGTGTGCCAGTTGTTGATCACACCGTCGTACTGGATGCCCGGGTCGGCGCAGGCCCACGCGGCCTCGGCGAGCTTGCGGAACAGCGCCTTGGCGTCGACCTTCTCGATGACCTCGCCGGTCATACGGGCGCGGAGACCGAACTCGGTGCCGTTCTCCACGGCCGTCATGAACTCGTCGTTCACGCGGACCGAGTTGTTGGCGTTCTGGTACTGGACGGACGTGATGTCGTCGCCGCCCAGGTCCATGTCGAAGCCCGCGTCGCGCAGGGCGCGGATCTTCTCCTCCTCCTTCACCTTGGTGGCGATGAAGTCCTCGACGTCCGGGTGGTCCACGTCCAGGACGACCATCTTGGCGGCGCGACGGGTGGCACCGCCCGACTTGATCGTTCCTGCGGAGGCGTCGGCACCGCGCATGAAGGAGACCGGACCGGAGGCGTTGCCGCCGGAGGAGAGCAGTTCCTTGGAGGAACGGATGCGGGAGAGGTTCAGGCCGGCGCCGGAGCCGCCCTTGAAGATCATGCCCTCTTCCTTGTACCAGTCGAGGATCGACTCCATGGAGTCGTCGACGGCCAGGATGAAACAGGCGGAGACCTGCTGGGGCTGCGGCGTGCCCACGTTGAACCACACGGGGCTGTTGAAGCTGAAGATCTGGTGCAGGAGGGCGTACGCCAGTTCGTGCTCGAAGATCTCGGCATCGGCGGGCGAGGCGAAGTACTTGTTCTCCTCGCCGGCCTTCGTGTACGTCTTCACGATGCGGTCGATCAGCTGCTTCAGGCCGGTCTCACGCTGCGGGGTGCCCACGGCACCCCGGAAGTACTTGCTGGTGACGATGTTGACCGCGTTCACCGACCAGAAGTCGGGGAACTCCACGCCGCGCTGCTCGAAGTTGACCGAGCCGTCGCGCCAGTTGGTCATGACGACGTCACGCCGCTCCCAGACCACCTCGTCGTACGGGTGCACGCCGGGGGTGGTGTGGATGCGCTCGATACGCAGGCCCTTGCTCGCCTTGGTGCCCTTGGCGCGGGAACTCCGTGCCGGACCGCTCGCCGTCTCTGTCATGCCGCCTCCCTGTACGGGCGAAAACGCCCTGAAGTGCCACGATGTTCCCGTGACACGGTGTTCTGTCTTGTGTCACGACCCGGCTGACACAGCCGTTCGCGACAGGTCTGGATCGCCGCCGGTCGTCCGGACCACCCACTGGTCCGGCGGTGCGGCCCGCCGTCAGTCGGCGGCGTTGGCGGGCACTGGGACCTGAACAGTCCCTCCGGACCCGCGGTCGCTCTCCACGCGCCCCCCGGCCGCGCTCTCGACGTCCTCGTCGTGCGCGTCGGGACGCTTCTCCTGCTCCCTGAGTTCCGCGATCGCGGCCTCGAAGTCCTCCAGCGAGTCGAACGCCCGGTAGACGCTCGCGAACCGCAGGTAGGCGACAAGGTCGAGTTCCTGCAACGGGCCGAGTATGGCCAGCCCCACGTCATGGGTGGTCAGCTCGGCGCTTCCGGTCGCACGCACCGCCTCCTCGACCCGCTGGCCGAGCTGGGCGAGCGCGTCCTCGGTGACAGGCCTGCCCTGGCATGCCTTGCGGACGCCATTGATGACCTTGGTACGACTGAAGGGCTCGGTCACGCCGGACCTCTTGACCACCATCAGCGAGCACGTCTCCACCGTCGTGAAACGACGGGAGCAGTCGGGACACTGGCGGCGCCTGCGGATCGACGTGCCGTCGTCCGTCGTACGACTGTCGACGACGCGGCTGTCGGGGTGCCTGCAGAAGGGACAGTGCATAACTCCAACCCTCCTCACAGCACGACTCAATAGGCCCCACGGGGCACTCGGGCCCCGCGGAAGCAGCCCCAAGCATAGGGGATGACCATGAGCCCGAGGACCCGGGGGACCACAACTTCTGGGCCGCTACGGCAATCCAAGCACTAGATGTAGGGCTTGGCACGTAAATCCCCCCACGGCGCGCGTGTCGCGCACGTATGGGCATGTGCCGGACGAGCAGTCCGTCGCGGAGCGCGTTCGCGCCGTCGCGGAGCGGACGGGGGCACGGCGGGGGCACCACGAGAAAGGGGTCGGTACCCGGTCGACGGAGGACCGGATGGCAGACTGGGCCACGCGGCGACAGCGGCCCACAAGGCCCCCTCGCCCCGGCGGTGAAGAGTACAGCAATCAACGCTTTTGTCCGTCGGAGCCGCCCGCTCTACACCCGGACACATGGTCACGTCAGGTAATCCACGGTTTTTCACTCGAACGTGTGTTTGGCGCAACCTTTCGAAAGCAACTACCGTTGTGCTGCACGGGAGACCATCGAGAGGGGCCGACGTGACCACCACCGCTGACAGTGCCACCATCACTGCCCAGGACCGCTCCCAGAGCCGACTCGAGCCGGTGCATGCGATGAACGAAGCCACGAACCATGAAGGGCCCAAGCGTGCCCTGCCCGGCCGACCTCCAGGCATCAGGGCAGACAGCTCCGGGCTCACCGACCGGCAGCGCCGGGTCATCGAGGTGATCAGGGACTCGGTGCAGCGGCGCGGATACCCGCCGTCGATGCGGGAGATCGGCCAGGCGGTCGGCCTGTCCAGCACGTCCTCCGTGGCGCACCAGCTGATGGCCCTGGAGCGCAAGGGCTTCCTGCGCCGCGACCCGCACCGTCCGCGTGCGTACGAGGTCCGGGGTTCCGACCAGGCCTCGGCGCAGCCGACGGACACGGCGGGCAAGCCGGCCGCCTCGTACGTGCCGCTCGTCGGCCGGATCGCCGCCGGTGGCCCGATCCTCGCCGAGGAGTCCGTCGAGGACGTGTTCCCCCTCCCCCGCCAGCTGGTGGGTGACGGCGAGCTCTTCGTCCTGAAGGTCGTCGGCGACTCCATGATCGAGGCGGCGATCTGCGACGGCGACTGGGTGACGGTCCGCCGCCAGCCCGTCGCGGAGAACGGGGACATCGTGGCCGCCATGCTGGACGGTGAGGCCACCGTCAAGCGCTTCAAGCGCGAGGACGGCCATGTCTGGCTGCTCCCGCACAACGCCGCCTACGAGCCCATCCCGGGTGACGACGCGACCATCCTCGGCAAGGTGGTGGCCGTTCTGCGCCGCGTCTGACACCCAGCGGCGGACGGTTGCCCGTGCCCGTCCCCGCCCCTGATCCGGGCCCCGGAATCCACTGCGCCGGTTCCGGGGCCCTGGGCTGTCCAGGGCCCGCCCGGACTCCACGGCCCGAGGGCTGAGCCCACGCGCGACGGCCGGTGGCCTGTTCCCTCGTCATGGGGACAGGCCACCGGCCGTTCGTCACGCCTCCGCCTTCACCGCTTCCTCCCGCTGCTCCGCCGCTTCCCCGTCCTTCGCGGCGCTGTCGATCGCGGCGAGCGACCTGCGGACCTGGTTGCGGTCCGTCGTGTACCAGAAGTCGGGCAGTGAGGCCTTCAGATAGCTGCCGTACCGCGCGGTCGCGAGCCGTTGGTCCAGTACCGCGACCACACCACGGTCCCCCTGCGCCCGTACGAGACGGCCGGCGCCCTGCGCCATCAGCAGAGCCGCGTGCGTGGCGGCGACCGCCATGAAGCCGTTGCCGCCCGCCTCCTCGACGGCCTTCTGGCGAGCGCTCATCAGCGGGTCGTCGGGCCGGGGGAACGGGATCTTGTCCATCACGACCAGCTGGCAGCTGGGACCCGGCACGTCCACGCCCTGCCAGAGCGAGAGGGTGCCGAAGAGACAGGTCTTCGGGTCGGCCGCGAAGCCCTTGATCAGCTCCCCGAGCGTCTCCTCCCCCTGGAGCAGGATCGGGTACTCGGGGATGCGGACGCGCAGTTCCTCCGCCGCCAGTTGGGCGGCCCGCATCGACGAGAACAGCCCGAGCGTCCGGCCGCCGGCCGCCTGGATCAACTCTGTGAGCTCGTCCAGCATGTCCCCCCGGTCGCCGTCCCTCGCGGGACGTGAAAGGTGCTTGGCGACATAGAGGATGCCCTGCCTCGGGTAGTCGAACGGCGATCCGACATCCACCCCCTTCCACTGTGGAAGGTCGTCGCCCTGGGTGCCCTCGGGAGCCAGTCCCAGCGAGGCCCCGACGCCGTTGAAATCGCCGCCCAGCTTGAGCGTGGCCGAGGTCAGGGTGACGGAGCGGTCCGCGAAGAGCTTCTCCCGGAGCAGACCCGACACGGACATCGGCGCGACGCGCAGAGACGCGCCGAAACGGTCATGGCGTTCGTACCAGACGACGTCCCACTCCGAACCGTTGCTGATCCGCTCCGCCACGTCGTGCACGCTCTCCACGGCCGCCAGAGCCTGCTTGCGGACGGCGTCCTCGTCCTGGACGGACTTGTCGCGGGTGCTGCCGATCGCCGAGATCACCGCGCGAGCGGCATCGCGCAGCGCCATCAGGACGTACGCCAGATCCTCGGGGATCTCTTCCAGGCGGCCCGGCAGAGCCAACTCCATGATCCGCTCGAACCCCTCGGCGGCGGTCTGGAGCTGGTCCGCGACCTTCTCGTTCACGAGCTTCGCCGCCCGCTTCACGGCACGGTTGACCTGGCCCGGGGTGAGCTCGCCGGTCGCCACGCCGGTCACCCGGGAGACGAGTTCGTGCGCCTCGTCCACGATCAACACCTCGTGCGGCGGGAGAACCGGAGCGCCCTCGATGGCGTCGATCGCGAGCAGCGCGTGGTTGGTGACGACGACCTCGGAGAGCTTGGCCCGCTCCCGGGCCATCTCGGCGAAGCATTCGGCGCCGTACGCGCATTTCGTGGCGCCCAGGCATTCCCTGGACGACACGGAGATCTGCGCCCAGGCGCGGTCGGACACTCCTGGGGTGAGGTCGTCCCGGTCGCCGGTCTCGGTCTCCTGCGACCAGTCCCGCAGCCTCAGCAGGTCCTGGCCCAGCTTGCTGCTGGGGGCGGCCGCCTCGAACTGGTCGAAGAGGCCCTCCTCCTCGTCCTGCGGCACGCCTTCGTTCAGCCGGTGCAGACACAGATAGTTCGACCGGCCCTTGAGCATCGCGAACTCCGGGCGGCGGCGCAGGAGGGGGTGCAGCGCGTCGACCGTTCTCGGCAGGTCCCGCTCCACGAGCTGCCGCTGGAGCGCGAGGGTCGCCGTCGCGACGACGACGCGCTCTCCCTGGGCGAGCGCGGGCACCAGGTACCCGAGGGACTTGCCGGTGCCGGTGCCTGCCTGGACCAGCAGATGGGAGCCGTCGTCGATCGCCTCCGCGACGGCTTCGGCCATGGTCACCTGGCCGGGGCGCTCCGTGCCGCCGACAGCGGTGACGGCTGCGTGCAGGAGTTCGTGGAGTGAGGGCTTCGTCATAGCGCGACCACCCTACGGGGCACCACTGACAAACGGGTGATCGCGGCGGACGCGTGGGGCCTGGGAGGCGGGATCAAGTCGTCTTCTCTTCGACGGGACGGGATGGTCTAGGAGCCCGGACATCGAGTCGGGTCGAGTCGGGGCGGGGCGATTGGACCGGGAACCGGATCGGCGCGAGCGGTGTACCAGAAATGACGGCGTCACAGCAGATCCACATCGGATCTACATCAGATCGCGCAGCAGCCGGTCCCTGCACATGAGGGCGGCCCGCTTGTCGGGCAGGTCGACCTCGGTGGAGTACCGGAAGCCCGCGCTGAGGAAAGCGGAGACGGAGGGAAAGTTGCGCAGGTCGGGTTCCGCGACGACGCGGGCACAGGAAGGTCTTCTGTCGAGGATGAGATCGGCGACGGCGCGGAGCAAGGTGGAGCCGAGACCGCGCCCCCGCTGGGCCACGGGTCCGATGAGCAGATGGATCCCGGTGTCGTGGGGACGGGCCGGGTAATGGCGGGCAAGGGGGTCGAGATCCGCCCGGTAGATCTCCCAATAGCTCACCGGGGTTCCGTTCAGCAGTCCGAGACAGGGCATGCTGCGGCCGTCTCCGTCGAGCTGGGCACGTAGGTGGTGCGCGGTGACGTCCTCGGTTCCGCCGAGCTTCCAGTAGGAGTCCACGGCCGAGTCGTTCATCCAGCGGGAGATCAGCGGAACGTCCCGCCCGAGGCGCACGGGGACGAGGTGCAGGGTGCCTGCAGGGGTGGCGACCGGCCCCCAGTCCGCGAGGTGGTCGAGCAACTCTCCGTTGGCCGGGCGTCCCCCCTGCCCCGCGTCGGTACCCCCGTCGTACGGATCGGAGTCCTCGGAGCCGGTGTCGTCGGACAGGAGCGCGAGGAAGTCGTCGGTCAGGCGCAGTTCGAGGGTGTCCTCGTTGCCGGGGGCCGAGGCGGTGCCGGTGTCGGTGGTCGCATGGGTGCTCGCGTCGGTGGGAGGCACGGCGACGCTCCTCTCAGGAGATCGGGTGGGTCATGTTCCTCGGAACTGAAGGGAGTCGGACTGCACGGACGAGCGGGCTGGACCGCAGTAGGGGGATGAGTGGCCGGTCACGGATGGAGGGGGTTGGTGAGGGTGACGTAGACGGACTGGGTGTCGACGGGACCGACGAGTTCGTCGAGGCCGTGGAGGCGGGTCAGCAGGTTGGCCTTGCAGCGCAGGACGGGTGAGTCGAGCAGTCGGGCGGGCAAGGTGGTGTTCAGCCGGGCGGGGCCGGTGGCCACATCCGTGAGGAAGCGGCGGAAGGCGGCGAGAAGAAGCCGCTCGTCGGCCAGGCGCTGGGAGCCGAAAGCGCCGATGAGACCGAGCACGTTGTTGATGCCGAGGTAGTAGGCGAACCGTTCGTCGGTGACCTCGTCGGAGACGAACGTGTCGCTGCGCTCGCCGATGCCGGGCAGTCGGGACCGGAGGTCCGCGCGGCGGGACTCACGGAAGTAGTAGCCCTGGTTGTCGCGGAACCTTCCGCCGATGGGCCAGCCGTCGGGGTCCAGTAGGACGAGCGTGTTCTGCTGGTGCGCTTCGAGGGCGATCCCGGCCTCACTGTCGAGCCACAGCACGGGCCGCACGACGTGTTCCAGGTAGCGCAGGAACCACTCGACGGCCACGGCTCCCCGGGGACGGCCGGTCCGCTCGGCGAGGCGGGTGACGACCTGCTCGAGCCGCGACCGCATGAGGAGGCGCTCGTCGGGATGGCGCTCCCCGAAGGGGTACGGCCGGGGTGACACGAGGCCGGCGACGCAGGACGCGTCGTCCGCCGGGCCGAACGGGTTGTGTCGGATGACCACGTCCAGGCCCACCAGGGGGTCGCCGTCCGGTGCGGTGACCGCCAGCCAGGCCGGGTCGCGGACGATGTCGAACCCGGGATGGGCCTCGTGCCACCGCTCGGCCAGGCCGGTGCGCAGCAAGCGGTGCACCTCGACACCGCGATGGAGTTCCTTGCGGAGGTTCTCACGGCGGGAGTTGGTGATGCGCAGCCCCAGCGAGAGTTTCAGCATCGCGGGGGCGCCGGTGCGGTGAACGGTGCGGACGGAGGAGGTGGGGTGCCAGGGAGCGCCGTGCGGGCCCAGGTCGCGCAGCAGGCCGGCGTCGAGCAGCGCGGCGACGGCCGGGCGGTGGCGGACCTCGCGGAGCTGCCAGGGGTGCAGGGGCAGGGCGGTGAAGCCGTTGGGGAGTGGCAGGTCCGGCCCGGCCAGCCGAGCGGTCAGACGGCCGGCGGGGACGACACGGCCGCGCTCGGTCCACGCCGAGTCGGTCGACAGGACGGAGGGCGCGATCGCCATCCAGTGCAGGGGGAAGGAGCCACGCAGTTCAGGTGAGTACGGGCGCGCTTCGGCCTCGGAGAGCCCTTCCCGGCTCTTCGGGGTGGGGTGGAGGGGATGGCCGAGGAGGAGGGCCTGCTCGGCGGCCAGGAACCGGTCGGGGGCGTCGGAGGGTCGAGCTCGGCGCTCGGTGATGAACAGGGCGACCTGACGGACGGAGTCGGCGACCCGCCCCACCAGGTCCAGTTGGTCGCGCTCGACGGGCGGGGTGGGCTGGATGTGCTGGGTGGGCGCAGCCGTGGGTTGGGGTCGGGGCCGGGTGGTTGTGCCCTGCGTGCCTCGTGCGGTCGCCTCGCGGGTCAGCAGGGCCGCGAGCGTGACCGCGTCGACGGAGGGTGCGGTGTCGGGGGCGCCGGCGAGGTGGGGTCGGCCGAAGCGGTGCCAGCCGGTGGGAGACCAGTAGCGCACCGGGGCGAGGAGGGTCGTGCCGGTGGCGGGGAGAGGGATGTGGAGGATGCCGCCGTGGTCTTGGAGAGGGGTGAGGTCGTGTTCGCGTACCCAGCAGCGCAAGAGGTTCTCGACCGCTGCCGCCTGTGCGGCGGTGTGCGGGTCGGGGTGGTTCAGGAGGTCGGCGTCGGTCCCGAGGTCGGGGTTGGGGTTGGGCGAGGGCCTAGGGGCCCAGCTGCCGTCGGTGTCCTGGCGTGGGGCCGGCCAGCAGTGCTCGTGGCTCGGCCCCGTCGGGTGGCCGGGAAGCGCGGGTCCGCATCGGACTGGCTGGGCGGGGCACGGCGCCTGCGCGGGCACGCCGGGGTGGGGGGCGGCTTGGCGCCGCGTTGGGTCCAGCAGGTTCAACCCCGGTTCCGTCAGGTAGCTGTCCCGCTCGACTTGGCTGGGACCGAACTCTCCCCGCTCGGCTTGGCTGGGCCTGTGCTGCCTCGGCTCGACCTGGCTGGGCTCGTGCTGCCTCGGTTCGGCCTGGGTGGGCCCGGGCTCTCCCGGCTCGACCCGCGCGGGTCGCCGCTGTCCCGGCTCGGTCTGGCCGGGCGATGGTTCGGGACGGCCTGGCAGCGGTGGTTCAGCGCTCAAAAGGCCGGAGGGCTGAGGGACGTGGGTTTCCGGGGAGTGGTGGTGGGTGCGGGCCCCGGGGGCGGGCGGCGGGTTCACGGCGGTTCCTGGGGTTGCTCGTGCGGGAGGGCAGTCGCGGGTTCGTACTGGCGAGCGGAGGTGGGGCTGGTCTTGAAAGGGAGCAGGCGTGCGGGGCAGTGGTGGGGCGGTGCCATGGGTGGGTGGCTGGTCGGGGTGTGGCGGGGTGGGCGGTTGTGGGGGTGGTGTTCAGCAGCCCGGCGTGCGGGCGGGGGCTCCGGCTCGCGCGGGGGCCGGGTGCGACGGGAGTCGTGTCGCTGCGGTGGCCGCCACCGAGGCGATCGCGTCCGTCAGGCGGTCGAGCACGGCGTTCGTCTGATCGTCGGTGATCGTGAGGGGCGGCAGGAGGCGTACGACGCCGGCGTGGCGGCCGCCGAGATCGACGATCAGCCCACGGCGGAGGCACTCGCGCTGTACCGCGGTGGCGAGGGAAGGGGCGGGTGGGCGCGGACCGGTCTCGTCGGATCCAGGGTTCGCGTCCGGGGTGACCATTTCGATGCCGATCATCAGCCCTCTTCCTCGTACGTCACCGACGCAGGCGAACCGCTCGGTGAGGGGGCGGAGTTGGGCGAGGATGCGGGTGCCCAGGGTGGCGGCGCGTTCGGCGAGGCCGTTCTCGCGGACGTGGGCGAGGGTGGCGGCGCCCGCGGCCATGGCGAGCTGGTTGCCGCGGAAGGGGGTCGCGTGGGTGCCGGGCCGCCAGACGTCGAGGTCGTCGCGGTGGACCACGACGGCCAGCGGGAGGCTGCCGCCGATGGCCTGGGAGAGGACCATGACGTCGGGGACGACGCCGCTGTGCTCGACGGCCCAGAAGCGGCCGGTGCGGCCCACGCCCGTCCGGACCTCGTCGGCGATCAGCGGGATCGAGTGTGCGGCGGTGATCTCCCGCATGCGGCGCAGCCAGCCGTCCGGGGCGGGGAGGACTCCTCCCTCGCTCTGGACGGGTTCGAGGAGCATGCCGGCGGGCAACGGTGCTCCGGGCTCGGCGTCGTCGAGGACGGACTCGGTCCAGCGGGCGGCGAGTTCGGCGCCGCGTGCGCCGCCGATACCGAACGGGCAGCGGTAGTCCTGCGGGTAGGGCAGGCGTGCCGCCCGGATATGGCGGGCGGCCGCGGGGGCTTCGAGGGCCCCGGTGTTCAGGTCGGCGTGGGCGCCGGTGAACGTGAGCAGGCCGGAGCGCCCGGTGGCGGCCCGGACCAGTCTGCAGGCGGCCTCGACCGCGTCGGTGCCGGAGGGGCCGCAGAACCGGACGCGGGCGCGGTCCGCGAGCTCTGGGGGCAGGGTGCGGAGAAGTTCGGTGGTGAAGGCGTCCTTGGCGGGGGTGGGCAGGTCGAGGACGTGCAGCGGAGCACCCGAGACGACCGCCTTGCGGATGGCTTCGAGGACGACCGGGTGGTTGTGGCCGAGGGCGAGGGTGCCGGCGCCGGACAGACAGTCGAGGTAGCGGCGGCCGTCGGCGTCCTCGACGGTCAGCCCGCGCGCGCGTACGGGAACGACGGGCAGGGAGCGCGCGTAGGTGCGTGCCGCCGAGTCTCGCGCGGCCTGCGGCCACGGAATCCCTCCGTGCCCCGACCGCACGGCACGTGCCCCGTCGTGCTCCCGTCGTGGGCGGCCCGGTTCGCCCGCGGGTCTCGGACTAGCTCGCTCGGGCTCACGTCCCACCGGCGCCACCGCGGACTCGGTCACCGCCACTGCTGCACTTCCTCCCACGGTTCATCAGAGGCGAGTCGGCAGGGGTCACCGAACACCGGCGGGTCCCCCGCACGTACCAACGACGAGACAGGTACGGGGAAGCGGGTCGGACGAAAATATGTGCCGCGGCGGAGGCTTGGCCGGCCCGGTCCGATCCGCCTGGGTCCCGCCGACCGGGCCACCGGCCCGTGTCCCTGCGGTCGGGCCCGGACGGCCGGAGCGGTGCGACCGGGTTCCGGTGGTGGGTTACCGCTTCAGTCCGACGCCGCCGAAGTGGGTGACGTGGATGTCCTCGTCGTCGGCTCCGGGGCGCCGGCGGGAACAGGAGACGATGACCGGGGGAAGGAGTTCGATGCCATGGAAGAGGCGTACGAGGTCGGCATGGCTGCGCAGTGTCATCGGCGCCGAACCCTGTCCGTTCCAGTACTCCCCGGCCTGTGTCATCGCTTCGCCGTGGACCTCGGTGGTGGGATCGGAGATCACGTGGTGGCTGTCGGGCGGTACTGCATCCGCCAACCGTCTTACAACAGCGGCCGCTTCGTCGGCGTCCATGACGAGGTTCAGGACACCCAGCATGGTGATCGCGATCGGCTGCCGGAAGTCCAGGGTGCCCGCGGCACGGCGAGGGGCCAGGAGGTGGCGGTCGGCGACGGCGGAGCGTTGGAAGCTCGGGCACGAAACCGAGGATCTGGTCGCCGACCTGCTCGTCGACCTCGTAGTGGTCCTTGCCGCCCAACCAGTAGTTCCAGATCCGCGCCTGGATTCACTCGCTCAACCACCTCCGCGGAAAAGGCATTTGGTCAGGGCAGTTGGTCGGCTGCGCCTGGTCGATCGCCTGGTCGGGGGGCTCGTAGCCAAACCGTTGCCGTTCCATCGGATGTCCCCCACACCGACCGCATAGTGTGTGGTGCCGTTCCGAAGGACGCGGCTCGGTGGATGTCGCCAAGCCGCGCGGACGAGGACTACGTACGTAGTAGGTACGAAGAAACAAGGGTGCGGAGCCGCGCGAATGACGTGTCGGCCCCGTACGAGGAGGCGGCCGACGCGCGGAGGAGTCGTGCGCTGTCTGTCTCGGCACCACAGATTCTCAACGCCCCAGGGGGAGTTCAGACCATGCGACCCATACGACCGCTCTTCACCGCTCGTCGTGGGAGGAGCACGCGCCGCAGAACCTCCCCCGTTCTGGCCGTGGTCGGCCTCGCCACGGTTCTGTCGTTGACGGCCACCGCGTGCGGCTCGGGGGACACCACGGCGAACGCCGAGGCGTCGGCGTCCGCGCAGGACAGCGGCAGCGGGGGCGACGGGAAGATCCGGATCCCGGACGACATCAAGGACAAGCTGAAGGAACACGGAATCGACCTCGACAAGTGGCGGGGCGGGGCCTGGAAGAACTGGGACAAGGACGACTGGCTGCGCGAGGCCGAGGACTACGTCAACCCGATCATCAAGGACCTGTGGGACCCGGACCGGATGCGGGACGCCGAGGAGCCGGGGAAGGAGGTCGACGAGGGCGACCTCACCGGTGACCAGGGCGTGACCGACCCGACGCCGGAGTCCGTCGACGCGAAGGCGGTGGCGGCTCAGTACCACGCGAACGTGCCTGAGGCGGGCAAGGTCTTCTTCGACGCGCCCGAGGGCACGATGGTCTGCTCGGCGACCGTGGTACAGGACCCGGCCAACCCGGGGAAGTCCAACCTCGTATGGACGGCCGGTCACTGTGTGCACGCCGGCAAGGCGGGCGGCTGGTACCGGAACATCGCCTTCGTGCCCTCGTACAACGACAGTGCCTTGGCAGCCTCGGAACTGAAGACGGCGACGAGGGAGGAGGTCGCTCCGTACGGCGTCTGGTGGGGCGACTGGGCGCAGACCTCGGACCAGTGGATCGAGCAGGGCGGTCAGACGGGCGGTGACGGGGCGCCGTACGACTTCGCGGTGATCCATGTGACGCCGGAGGAGGGCAGCGGGGGCAAGTCGCTGGAGGAGGTGGTCGGTTCGGCGCTGCCGGTGGACTTCGACGCGCCTGCCGTGCCGCAGGTGCAGAGCATCACCGCGACCGGCTACCCGGCGGGGGCTCCGTACGACGGCGAGACGATGTACCAGTGCACGGACAAGCCGGGGCGACTCTCGCTCGTCGAGGCCGACCCGACGATGTACCGCATCGGCTGCTCGATGACCGGCGGTTCGTCCGGTGGTGGCTGGGTGGCGGCCGGTTCGGACGGTGAGACCGCGTTGGTGTCCAACACCTCCATCGGTCCGGTGAGCGCCGGCTGGCTGGCGGGGCCGCGGTTGGGCAAGGAGGCCGAGGGCATGTACAAGGCGGTGAGCGACAAGTTCGCTTCGCAGTGACGCCGGGCCGGCCATAGGACGTCCGGCTGGGCTACGGAGCCCGGCCGACCAAGTGGTGCTCGGCGCGCTGGATCGCCGCGTCAAGAGGCAGGGCTGACCAGGTGGTGCCGCCCCAAGGAGGGGCGGAGGTGGGGCGGCGCACGGGAATCTCGGTCGCGCGCCCTCCGCCCGTCCCCCAGCGCCCCCGCATAGTGGGCGTGACACACGGATAGTTCCGACGGGGGTCGAGAACCATGCGTTTCTCATCTGGGCGGTACCACCTGCGCGCCGTGACCGGTTTCGTCGCGGCTCTCGCGCTGGCCGCGACCGCCTGCGGGTCGGGCGAGGGCGGCGCGGACGCCGAACCCGGCGCCGCCGCGTCCCGCACCGCCGACAGGGACGGTGACGGTATCCCCGACGTCCTCGCCGACAAGCTCGCAGAGCATGGTGTGGATGTCGACGACTGGAAGGGCGGGGGCTGGAAGGACTGGGGCCGGGACAAGTGGCTCGGTGAGGCGCAGGACTTCCTCAATCCCGTGATCGAGGACCTCTGGGACGCGGAGCGGATGCGCGAGGCCGGGGATCCGGGCAAGACCGTCGCGGCGCCGGACGCCTCCGCCGAACAGGGCGTCAGCGATCCGGTCCCGGCCCCTGTCGAGGCCAGGGCGGAGAAGACGCCGTACCACGAGAACGCCGGTCCGGTCGGGAAGATCTTTTTCGACTCCCCCGAGGGCGCGATGGTCTGTTCGGGGACGGTCGTCTCGGATGTGAACCATCCCGGCGAGTCCAACCTCGTGTGGACCGCCGGCCACTGTGTCCACGCCGGGAGCGGGGGCGGCTGGTACCGGAACATCGTCTTCGTCCCGGCCTACAACGACCTCGGCAGGTCCGAGGAGGAGCTCGCCGGGGGCGCGGCCGCCGAGGAGATCGCCCCGTTCGGACAGTGGTGGGCGGACTGGGCCGCGACCTCGGACGAGTGGATCGCGGGTGGGTCCGAGGAGGGCGGTGCCGGTGCCCCGTACGACTACGCGGTGCTGCATGTGCGGCCCGAGGCGGGCGGCACGTCCTTGGAGGAGACGGTCGGGGCGGCCCTGGATGTGGACTTCTCCGCGCCGTCCGCGTCCGAGGCCGCGACGGTGGGCGCCTGGGGGTACCCGGCCGCACCGCCCTACAACGGTCTGACCATGTTCCGGTGCGTCGACAGGCCGGGGCGGTTGTCCCTGGATCCGTCGCTGCCGACGATGTACCGGATCGGCTGCACCATGACCGGGGGTTCGTCCGGCGGCGGCTGGTTCCGGATGGTCGGCGGCGAGCCCCGGCTCGTGTCGAACACGTCGATCGGTCCGTCCGACAACACCTGGCTCGCGGGACCCCGACTGGGCGAGGGGGCACGGGCGTTGTACGACGAGATGAGTGACACGTACGGCGGCCGGTGAGCGCGTGCGGGGCAGCGATTGCGGTCCGGGAGGGCCGTCAGGCTGCCGTCGTGGTCGGTCCGGCGGCCCAGTCGCGCAGTCGACCCGCGTGGCGGGCCGGCCGGTCGAGCGCCAGGGGCAGGTACTCCTCGGCGCCGGGGCGGAGGTCCACATCCACGAGGACGGGGACTGCGTTGGTGTCCAGGACCGCGCCCGCCGTCCCCGGCCGGGTGAGTCCGGGGACGATGACCTCGTCGCCGGGGCCCAGTCCCAGGGCCTCGCAGGCGAGTTGCAGGGCGACGGTGCCATTGCTGACGGTCAGGACGTGGCCCAGGTCCCTCAGCGCGGCGAAGCGTGACTCGAAGCGGGCGCAACGGGTGCCGCCGTGCAGCCTCGTTCGGCTGAACCGGGCACGCGCCGGGCACCCCGCCTACGGCCCCGGTGAGCTGATCGCCGCCTACTACGGCGGACGGCGCCCGCTCGATGGCCGAGAGCGAGCTGGAGACCTCCCCCGGTCACGAGGTCAAGGAGGAGACCGTGTGGCGCGGGGGACGGACGGGGGATGTGCGGGGGATGTGCGGGGGCACCAAGCGGCCGGTGCCCCCGCGTACACCGAAGGCCCGCCCCTCGGCGGAGGGGGCGGGCCTTCGGGCATGCCTGGACGGGCGGGCGCTGCCGGACGGTCAGGCCGTGGTGGCCGACGGGACGTACGGTGCCAGGTCGGACGCCAGTTCCTCGTGCACCCGGGCCTTGAGCAGGGTGCCCTCCGGGGTGTGCTCCTCGGAGATCACCTCGCCCTCGGTGTGGGCGCGGGCGACGAGCTTGCCGTGGGTGTACGGCACGAGCGCCTCGATCTCGACCGAGGGGCGCGGCAGTTCGTCGTCGATGAGCGCGAGCAGTTCCTCGATGCCCTGGCCGGAGCGGGCCGAGACCGCGATGGAGCGCTTCTCGATCCGCAGCAGCCGCTGGAGCGTCAGCGGGTCGGCCGCGTCCGCCTTGTTGATCACCACGATCTCGGGGACGTTCGTCGCGCCCACGTCACGGATGACCTCGCGCACGGCGGCCAGCTGCTCCTCCGGGTCGGGGTGCGAACCGTCGACCACGTGCAGGATCAGGTCGGAGTCGCCGACCTCCTCCATCGTGGAGCGGAACGCCTCGACCAGGTGGTGCGGCAGGTGGCGTACGAAGCCGACGGTGTCCGCCAGCGTGTACAGCCGCCCGCTCGGGGTCTCGGCCCGGCGCACGGTCGGGTCGAGGGTCGCGAACAGGGCGTTCTCGACCAGGACGCCCGCGCCCGTGAGCCGGTTGAGCAGGGAGGACTTGCCCGCGTTGGTGTAGCCGGCGATGGCGACCGAGGGCACCTTGTTCCTGCGGCGCTCCTGGCGCTTGATCTCGCGGCCGGTCTTCATCTCCGCGATCTCCCGGCGCATCTTCGCCATCTTCTCGCGGATCCGGCGCCGGTCCGTCTCGATCTTGGTCTCACCGGGACCACGGGTGGCGAGGCCGCCGCCCTTGCCGCCGCCCATCTGACGGGACAGCGACTGACCCCAGCCTCGCAGCCTCGGCAGCATGTACTGCATCTGCGCGAGCGCGACCTGCGCCTTGCCCTCTCGGGACTTGGCGTGCTGGGCGAAGATGTCGAGGATCAGGGCCGTACGGTCGATGACCTTGACCTTGACGACGTCTTCGAGGTGGATGAGCTGCCCCGGGCTCAGCTCACCGTCGCAGATGACCGTGTCGGCGCCCGAGTCGAGGACGATGTCCCGCAGCTCGTTGGCCTTGCCGGAGCCGATGTAGGTGGCCGCGTCCGGCTTGTCGCGGCGCTGGATCACTCCGTCGAGCACGAGCGCGCCCGCGGTCTCCGCGAGGGCGGCCAGCTCGGCCAGGGAGTTCTCCGCGTCCCGCGAGGTTCCCGTGGTCCAGACACCGACGAGTACGACGCGCTCCAGGCGGAGCTGTCGGTACTCGACCTCGGTGACGTCCTCGAGTTCGGTGGAGAGGCCCGCCACACGGCGCAGGGCCGCGCGGTCGGAGCGGTCGAACTGGTCGCCGTCCCGCTCTCCGTCGATCTCGAAGCTCCAGGCGACGTCCTCTTCCATCAGGGCATCGGCCCGAAGACCTTCGGGGTTGTTCTGCGCGAAGGCGCGCTGTGCGGCCTGGGAAGGGGAAGAAGAGGAGGTCATTGGGTCCTTACGTCGATGGGGATGTCGCTAGGGATACCGAAGGGCGACGGATCTTCACGGATCCCGACCCGTCACCGGTGACAACGTCCGGGGTGTCCCGGGGATTCCCGGGGCGTGCCGTCGTCGACCCGAAGATGGTCGCACGGTACGCCCCGTCTCGTCACCCGGGTTATTTCCCGTCCGCGCGGGGGTCACACCCGCGCGGATCCCGGTCGGTCCCGCTCACCGCCGGGCGGCGGCCTCCACCGGTGCCGACTTCCAGTCGGGGTGCCCGGGCATGGGGGGTGTTCTCACCTCGTACAGCCAGGCGTGGAAGAAGTCTCCCAGGTCCCGTCCGGCGATCTTGGAGGCGAGTTCCCGGAAGTCGGCGGTGGACGCGACGCCGTCCCGGTGGACGGTGACCCAGGCCCGCTGCAGCAGGGCGAAGGCGGGGGCGCCGATCTCCTGGCGCAGGGCGTAGAGGAAGAGCGCGGCGCCGTCGTAGACGTTGGCCCGGAAGATGCCGATCTTCTGGCCGTCCTTGGGCTTCTTGGGCGCCGCCGGCGGGCCTCCGGCGGCGCGCCAGCGGTCGGACGCGCCGTACGCGGCCTTCATGCGCGCCTCCACCGTCCGGCCGGCAATCTCCTCGGCGTACAGGGCCTCGTACCAGGTGGCGTGGCCCTCGTTGAGCCACAGGTCGGACCAGGTGCGGGGGCTGACGCTGTTGCCGAACCACTGGTGGGCCAGCTCATGGACCATGATCGACTCGACGTACCACTTGGGGTACTCGGGCCGGACGAACAGCGCCCTCTCGAAGAGCGAGAGCGTCTGGGTCTCCAGCTCGAACCCGGTCTGCGCCTCCGCGATCAGCACCCCGTACGTCTCGAAGGGGTAGCGGCCGACCTTGTCCTCCATCCACTCGATCTGGGCGGGGGTCTTCGCGAGCCACGGTTCGAGCCTCTCGCGGTCCTTGGCGGGGACCACGTCGCGTACCGGCAGGCGGTGCGGTCCGGTGCGGTGCAGGACGGCGGAGCGGCCGATGGAGATCTGGGCCAGTTCGGTGGCCATGGGGTGCTCGGTGCGGTAGGTCCAGGTGGTGGTGCCGGGGGCGCGGTCCGTGCCGGTGGCGAGGCCGTTGGAGACGGCCGTGTAGCCGTCGGGGACGGTGACGCGGACGGTGAACATGGCCTTGTCGGACGGGTGGTCGTTGCAGGGGAACACGACGTGCGCCGCGTCCGCCTGGTTGGCCATCGCGAGTCCGTCGGCGGTCCGTACCCAGCCGCCCTCCACGTCGCCCGTGTACACCGGGTCGCTGGTGTGCCGCACGGTGATGCGGGTCCGGCTGCCCTCGGCGAGCGGCGCCTCGGGCGTGATCACCAGGTCCTCTCCCGCGCCGGTGAAGGCGGCGGGCGCCCCGTCGACCTCGACGGAGTCGACCTTGCCGTGGGTGAAGTCGAGGTTGATCCGCTCCAGCCGGGAGGTCGTCCGGGCGTCGATGGTGGTGACGGCGGTGAGCGGCTCGCGGTTGCTGCCGGGGTAGGTGAAGTCGAGATCGTACGACCGCACGTCGTATCCGGGGTTGCCGAGGTGCGGGAAGAGCCGGTCGCCGACGCCCAGCGGGGCGGCGGGCGACGGGGCGCTCGCGGCGATCAGGCAGACGGAGACGGCGGAGGCGAGCAGCGCGGCCTGGACGCGGCGGCTCCTGGGGCGTGGGGTGAGCGGCATGGACCACCGCTACCAGCGCGCTCCGGCTCCGCGCCGCCGACGCGCAGCGGGCCCACCCGAACGAGCGGCCCGGCCGTCCGCCGAGCCGCCCCGGCCCCTCCCGGTCCGCTCAGTACGCGGCCACGGTCTGGTGCTGGGCGCGGCCCACGTCGTACACGCCCGGTACGTTCCGCATGGCGCGCATCAGGGCCGGGAGGTGGGCGGCGTCCGGGAGTTGCAGCGTGTAGGTGTGGCGGACGCGCTGCTGGGTCGGGGGTTCGACGGTGGCGGTGACGATGTCGACGCCTTCGAGGGCGATGGCCTCGGTGAGGTCGGCCAGCAGGTGGGGGCGCTGGAAGGATTCGGCGACGAGGGTGACCCGGAATTCGGTGGTGTCGCCCCAGCGCACGTCGATCTCGGGGCGCCCCAGCCCCTTCATGCGTGTCACGGCGGCGCATTCGACGCGGTGCACGGTCACCACTCCCCCGCGCACGGCGAACCCGGTGACCTCGTCGGGCGGTACGGGGGTGCAGCAGCGGGCGAGGCGGACGGTCGCCTCGGGCCTGTCTGCGACGACCACGGCGCCGGCGGTGTCGGAGGTGGCGGCTGGCTCGTCGAGGGCGGGGCGCGGGGCGGGGGTCCCGTCCTTGCGGTCGCCGTCGCGTTCGTCCTGCTCGTCGGTGGCGGGTGACGGGTGGGTGGCGAGCCAGCGCTGGATGGCGATGCGCGCGGCGGGCGTGTGGGCGTGCTCCAACCACTCCCTGGAGGGCTCGGAGGCCGGGTCCTGACCCATCAGGAGCTGGACGGTGTCGCCGTCCTTCAGGACCGTGCTGAGCGTCGCCAGACGGCCGTTGACGCGGGCGCCGATACAGGCGTGGGCGTCCTCGCCGTACTGCGCGTACGCCGCGTCCACGCAACTGGCGCCCTCGGGGAGCCCCAACGTGCCCCCGTCGGGGCGGAACACGGTGATCTCCCGGTCCTGGGCGAGGTCCTCGCGCAGGGTCGACCAGAACATGTCGGCGTCCGGGGCCGCCTCCTGCCAGTCGAGGAGCCGGGAGAGCCAGCCGGGACGGGTGGGGTCGACGCGCTCGCCCTCGCCGTCGGCCCGCCGTCCGTCGGGTTGTTCCTCGGCGGGGGCGGCGTACGGGTTGCCGAGCGCCACGACGCCGGCCTCGGCGGCCTTGTGCATCTGGTGGGTGCGGATGAGGATTTCGGCGACCTGGCCGTCACCGCGCGCGACGGCGGTGTGCAGCGACTGGTACAGGTTGAACTTCGGTACGGCGATGAAGTCCTTGAACTCCGAGACCACGGGCGTGAGGCAGGTGTGCAGCTCGCCGAGGACGGCGTAGCAGTCGGCGTCCTCGCCGACGAGGACCAGGATCCGGCCGAAGTCGGTGCCGCGCAGCCGTCCGCGTTTTCGGGAGACGCGGTGCAGGGAGACGAAGTGGCGTGGCCTGATGAGGACTTCGGCCTGGATGCCCGCCTCGCGCAGCACGCCGCGTACCTCGTCGGCGATCTCGGCGAGCGGGTCGCTCTCCTGTGCGGCGTTGTCCGCGATGAGGCCACGGGTGTGGGCGTACTCCTCGGGGTGGAGGATCGCGAAGACGAGGTCCTCCAGCTCCGTTTTGAGCGCCTGCACGCCGAGTCGTTCGGCGAGGGGGATCAGGACGTCCCGGGTGACCTTGGCGATGCGTTCCTGCTTCTCGGGGCGCATCACGCCGAGGGTGCGCATGTTGTGCAGCCGGTCGGCGAGTTTGATCGACATCACGCGGACGTCGTTGCCGGTGGCGACGAGCATCTTGCGGAAGGTCTCGGGTTCGGCGGCGGCGCCGTAGTCGACCTTCTCCAGCTTGGTGACGCCGTCGACGATGAAGCACACCTCGGCGCCGAACTCCTCGCGCACCTGATCGAGGGTCACATCGGTGTCCTCGACGGTGTCGTGGAGCAGAGAGGCCGTCAGGGTCGTGGTCTCCGCGCCGAGTTCGGCGAGGATCAGCGTCACGGCGAGCGGGTGGGTGATGTACGGCTCACCGCTCTTGCGCATCTGACCGCGGTGCGAGGACTCGGCGAGGACGTACGCCCGGCGCAACGGCTCCAGGTCGGCGTCGGGGTGGTGGGCGCGGTGCGCCTCGGCGACATGGCTGATCGCGTCGGGCAACCGGTCGCGGGCCGTCGGGCCCAGGAGTGCGGCGCGGCCCAGACGGCGCAGGTCGATACGGGGTCGGCCCTTCCTGCGGAGCGCTGGTGGCGGCGCAGGGGCGGGCGATACGGCGGGGTTCGTGGCCTCCGCGCTCATGGGCACCTCCGGCTGCGTGGACCGGCGGACGGGTGCCCCAGGGCGTGCGGCGGCTCAAGGGATCGTGTCGTTCCCCCGTCCGTGCCGGTGCTTGATGCTACCGAGCCCATCACGCCCGTCCGACCGCCTCTCGCCGAGCGTGAAACGGATCACCCATTCGAGCGATGGTTCCGAGGTTTGCGTTTTCGGGCCACCCCACCGGAGTGGGCCATGGATTCGCACCCCTGGACGCGTGGCGGGCTTGGATCTTCACGGTGTTCGCGCCGCGAACACCGCCATACCAAGCCCTACCACACTTCAACGCGCCGCGTTTTCCAGCCAGTTGGCATCGATCTCGCCCTCGGCGACGATCACGGCGGGGCCGGTCATCTCGATCTCGCCGTCGGGCCGTTCGGTGATCACCAGGGTGCCGCCGGGCACATCGACGGTGTAGGTCGCCGGGGCGCCCGTAACCGCCGGGTCGGCGCCGTCGCGTCGGGCGGCGGCCACGGCGACGGCGCACGCGCCGGTGCCGCAGGAACGGGTCTCGCCGGAGCCGCGCTCGTGCACCCGCATCGCCACGTGCCCAGGGCCCCGGTCGACGACGAACTCGACGTTCACGCCGTCCGGGTAGGCGGAGGCGGGGCTGAAGGGCGGCGGGGCGTGCAGGTCGCCGGCGTGCGCGAGGTCGCCGACGAACGCCACCGCGTGCGGGTTGCCCATGTTGACGTTGCGCGCGGGCCAGCTGCGCTCGCCGACGCTCACGGTCACGTCCCCCTCGGGGAGGCGGGCGCGGCCCATGCCGACGGTGACGTCACCGTCCTTGTCGATGTGGACCTTCTTCACGCCCCCGCGCGTGGCGACGGTGAGGTCGCCCTCGGCGACGTGCCCGGCGTGCAGGAGGTAGCGCGCGAAGACGCGGACGCCGTTTCCGCACATCTCGGCGATCGACCCGTCGCCGTTGCGGTAGTCCATGAACCACTCCGCCTCGGCGGCCAGTTCCTTCGCCTCGGGATGCGCGGCGGAGCGGACGACGTGCAGCACGCCGTCACCTCCGATGCCCGCGCGGCGGTCGCACAGGGCGGCGACGGCGGCCGGGGGGAGATCGATGGCGTTCTCGGGGTCCGGGACGATCACGAAGTCGTTCTCGGTCCCGTGACCCTTGAGGAAGGCGATCCGCGTGCTCATTCCTCGATCGTACGGGAGCGCTCCGGCGGGGCGCCGACGGGAGAGCTTGCGGGTGGAGGGTCCGCGCGCGGGTCTGTTCGTGGCCGGTCGCGCAGTTCCCCGCGCCCCTGACGGGGCGCTCCGTGGGCGGGGCTCTAGCGGAGTCGGGCCACTCGCCAGACGGCCAGGAAGGCCACCGCTGCCACGACCAGGGCGTAGGCGAGGACGAGGCGCCAGTCCGGGCGGCGGCCGGAGCCGCGGGCGGGCAGGCCGGGCCACGTGTAACCGACCCGGCGGGCGGCCATCATGCCCCAGCCGGCCGCGGTGGCGCAGATCAGCAGTCCGAGCATGGCGACCACGGCGCCGCCGTCCCCGAACTCGAAGGCGAGCGGGAAGGCGAACATCAGGGAGCCGACCGCGGCGAGGCCCACGATCGGGGCGAGCTGCCAGAGGCGCAGCCTGCGCTGGGGGCGCAGCTCGACCTCCACCTCCGGACCGGACATCTCGTCCGGTTCCGGGCCGTCGTCGCTGACGCCGTCGGGGGTCTGGTCCTCCGGACCGTCGGGGCTCAGCGGATCACCTTCGGAATCCAGTGTGTACCCCTCGGTAACCAGCTGGTCCGCGTCCTGCGCGGTGCCCTGCTCCGTGCTTTGTGCGGTGTCGCGAGGGCCGGCCTCCATCGCCACGCGCCCTCCCAACTCGGACTCCACTTGGTCGATCGAAGCTCGATGATGGCACGCCCCCGGAGGCCGGGATGACCGCCGGGGCGACCCGATGCCATGACGTGATCAGGCTGTGACCGGTCGTTCGACCAACGCCAGTGCGAGCTGCGGGAGTTCCGTCAGGTCGGCGAGACCCCCCTTGAGCCAATGCACCCGCGGGTCGCGTCTGAACCATGAATCCTGGCGGCGCGCGAAGCGCTTGGTGGCCCGCACGGTCTCCGCACGCGCCTCGTCCAGGGTGCACCGCCCGGCGAGTGCCGCGAGGACCTGCTGGTAGCCGAGCGCGCGCGACGCCGTACGCCCCTCGCGCAACCCCTGCGCCTCCAGTGCGCGCACTTCTTCGACCAGTCCGGCGTCCCACATGCGGTCGACCCGGCGGGCGATGCGCTCGTCGAGTTCGGGCCGCGCCACGTCGACGCCGATCTGGACGGTGTCGTAGACCGCGTCATGGCCCGGCAGGTTCGCCGTGAACGGCTTTCCGGTGATCTCGATCACTTCGAGGGCGCGGACGATGCGGCGGCCGTTGCTGGGCAGGATCGCCTCGGCGGCCTCGGGGTCGGCGGCGGCGAGCCGGGCGTGCAGCGCGCCGGAGCCGCGCAACGTCAGCTCCTCCTCCAGGCGGGCGCGGATCTCGGGGTCGGTGCCGGGGAACTCCAGGTTGTCGACGGCTCCCCGGACGTACAGCCCGGAGCCGCCCACCAGGATCGGCCAGCGGCCGTCGGCGAGCAGGGCGTCGATCCGGGCGCGGGCGAGCCGCTGGTACTCGGCGACGCTGGCGGCGGCCGTCACCTCCCAGATGTCCAGGAGGTGGTGCGGGACTCCGTCGCGCTCCTCGGGGGTCAGCTTGGCGGTGCCGATGTCCATCCCCCGGTAGAGCTGCATGGAGTCGGCGTTGACGACCTCGCCGCCGAGGCGCTGGGCCAGAAAGACGCCCAGATCGGACTTGCCGGCCGCGGTCGGTCCGACGACGGCGATGACCCGTGGGGAGGGAACTGCGTTGCTCACCGACCCAGTCTCGCAAATGTCGGGGCCCGTTCTCTAACGAGCTACGTGACGCGGGGGAGCCGGAGTCGTTGCGTGTTGCGTGTTCGCAGCGCCGGTTTCGAGTGCCGGCGACCCGGATGACGCAATCGGACGCTCCGGGAGAGGGCGGGAATTAACCCGCATGATTAGCATTGAGGTTGATATGGGCGTTTTTTCACTGTTCCGTCGTAAGGCGAAGGACGCGGAAGAGGCCGCCGTGACGGCGCCCGAGCCGGACGCCGAGACGGAGGCGGAGGAGCCGGAGGAAGCGAAGGGAACCACCGAGGCCGCCCGGCCGGAGGCCGGGAGCACGGCCGAGGCCGAGGCGGAGGGCGACGCGGCCGAGCCGGCGGCGGAGGCCGTCGACGCGGCGGACGACGTGGAGATCCCCAAGCAGCAGACGGCCGATCAGGCGGCGGACAACGAGTCCAGTGAGAACGCCCGCAAGTGACTGCCCGCGCGGGAAGGTGAATCATGGGTCTGCTGCATAATTTGAAGTCCAAACTCTCCCCGGCCAAGGACAAGGTCTCGCACCTCGCTCAGAAGCACGAGGGCAAGATCCACCACGGCCTCGACAGGGCCGCTCACACGGTCGACAGGAAGACCAAGGGCAAGTACAGCGACAAGATCCAGTCGGGCACGGGCAGGGCCAAGCACGCCATGGACCGACTCGCGCACCACGAGGACGGTCACACGCCCCCGCCTCCGGGTGGCGGCGCCACACCCCCGCCTCCGGCTTCCTGAACGCGCATCTCGTCGGACGGCCGCGGAGCCTCGTGCTCCCGGCCGTCCGCCGTGTGCGGCTCTACGACCAGACGGCGACCAGGTAACCCACGCCGTACGGGGCGTCGTCGTAGAGCAGGCTGCCGGCCAGGCCCGAGCCTTCGGCGGCGCCCGCGAGGATCTGCCAGGGGGCGCGCCCGGAGGCCCGCAGCTCGCGGGCCAGCCCGGTGTCCAGCGTCTTCAGCGCCTCGATGTCGGCGTCGGCGAGCGCACGCGCGACCCCCGCGTCGAAACCGGCCGCGCGGTCGTCCAGGTACCCGGGGGCCTTGAGCGTGCGGCACGCGCTGGCGTCACCCATCACCAGCAGAGCCACCCGCTCGGCCGCCCCGGCGACCTGCCGTCCCACTTGGGTACACCGCTCGACGGCGGTCGGTTCCGCCACCCCGAGCCCTTCCAGCGGGGCGTCGGCCCAGTTCGTGCGGTCGAGCAGCCAGGCGGCGACGGCGAGCGAGGCGGGCAGGGCCGTCGTGTCGCCGTTCCCCCCGCGTCCGAGGCGGACGTCGAGGTCCACGCCGAAGCCCCGGAACGAGCCGCCCGAGCCTTCCGGATACGACGCGTCGCGCCCGGCGGGGCCCACGACCACCAGCCGGTCGGGCCGGGCGGCGGCGAGCACTCCGAGCGCGTCCGCGCACGCGTCCCGCGCCGTGTCCAGCTCGGGCGCGGCCCCGGCGGCCACCTCGGGCACGAGCAGGGGTGGACAGGGGCAGACGGCGGCGGCGACAAGCATGAGGCGCAGGGTACTTCCGCAGCCCAGGGGCGGCCCCTTCAGGGGCGCGGGGAACCGCGCGAACAACCCGCGCACCGGCAGCCCGCGAACAACCGTCACGACCGAGCGGAACTCGCTGCTGAGAAAGCCCGCTACCGAAGAATCCCGCTACTGAGGAACCCCGCACCCACCGGCGGTCGCCGCCGGCAGCGGCTCCGGAACCCCGATCTTCGGCAGCCCCAGCAGCACCCCGCCCGGCTTCTCCGCCGGAAGGGCCTGACGCTTCTCCCAGGCGTCGCCCGACCGGGTCCGCCGTACGTCCAGGACGGCGCCCTCGGCCAGCAGGTGGTGCGGCGCGGCGTACGTGATCTCGACGGTCACCACGTCGCCGGGGCGGACCTCCTGATCCGGCTTGGTGAAGTGGACCAGGCGGTTGTCGGGGGCCCGGCCGGAGAGCCGGTGTGTGGCGCCGTCCTTGCGGCCCTCGCCCTCGGCGACCATCAGCTCCAGGGTGCGGCCGACCTGCTTCTTGTTCTCCTCCCAGGAGATCTCCTCCTGGAGGGCGACGAGGCGCTCGTAGCGCTTCTGGACGACCTCCTTGGGGATCTGGTCCTCCATGGTGGCGGCCGGGGTGCCGGGGCGCTTGGAGTACTGGAAGGTGAACGCCTGGGTGAAGCGGGCCTCGCGGACCACGTGCATGGTCTGCTCGAAGTCCTCCTCGGTCTCGCCGGGGAAGCCCACGATGATGTCGGTGGTGATGGCCGCGTGCGGGATGGACGCGCGGACCTTCTCGATGATCCCGAGGTAGCGCTCCTGGCGGTAGGAGCGGCGCATGGCCTTCAGGACCGTGTCCGAGCCGGACTGGAGCGGCATGTGCAGCTGCGGCATCACGTTCGGCGTCTCGGCCATGGCCGCGATCACGTCGTCGGTGAAGTCGCGGGGGTGCGGGGAGGTGAAGCGGACGCGCTCCAGGCCCTCGATCCGCCCGCAGGCCCGCAGCAGCTTGCTGAACGCCTCACGGTCGCCGATGTCGGAGCCGTACGCGTTCACGTTCTGGCCGAGCAGGGTGATCTCGGAGACGCCCTCGCCGACCAGGGCCTCGATCTCGGCGAGGATGTCGCCGGTGCGGCGGTCCTTCTCCTTGCCGCGCAGGGCCGGGACGATGCAGAACGTGCAGGTGTTGTTGCAGCCGACGGAGATCGAGACCCAGGCGGCGTAGGCGCTCTCGCGGCGGGTCGGCAGCGTGGAGGGGAAGGCCTCCAGGGACTCGGCGATCTCGACCTGGGCCTCGTCCTGGACGCGGGCGCGCTCCAGCAGGACGGGCAGCTTGCCGATGTTGTGCGTGCCGAAGACGACGTCGACCCAGGGCGCCTTCCTGACGATGGTGTCCCGGTCCTTCTGGGCCAGGCAGCCGCCGACGGCGATCTGCATGCCGGGGCGGGCGGTCTTCATCGGGGCGAGGCGGCCGAGGTTGCCGTAGAGGCGGTTGTCGGCGTTCTCGCGGACGGCGCAGGTGTTGAAGACGACGACGTCGGCGTTGCCCTCCCCCGCGTCCTCGGGTGCGCGGACGTATCCGGCCTCCTCCAGCAGACCGGAGAGGCGTTCGGAGTCATGGACGTTCATCTGACATCCATAAGTACGCACTTCGTATGTCTTGACGCCCACTGCCTGACTCCGGTCGCTGCTGTTGGTCACTCCGTAAGCCTAAGGCAGCGCCCGGGGAGCCCTCGTCCCCAGGCGCCGCGGTCTCAGTGCTCCGCGTCGAGGACGGTCTCCGGGATCTGCACGTTGATCAGTTCGCCGGTGCGCTGGTCGACGGTGAGGCCCCGGCCGGGCTTGCGGCCGCGCAGGTGGGCGTGGGCGAGGCGGGCCCCGACGAAGTCGCCCTCCAGGATGCTCTGCGGGCCGAGGAGGACGCCCTTGCGGTGCCGTTTCAGGGCGCTCAGCCAGCCCATCGCGCCGGTCATGGTCTCGGCGGTGGCCGCAACGACGACGCCGATGCCGTGGTCCCGGCCGGACTGGGCCATGGAGCGCAGGTTCTGGTCGATGTCCGGCAGGACGAACAGGTCGGCGTCGTCCACCATGACCACCCGGGGTCCGCCGCCGGCCTCCAGGGCCTCGGTGAACTCCTCGACCGTGGGTTCGGTCGCGGTGATCAGCCGTACGCCGGGGTGGGTGCCCAGCGTCCGCAGAGGCGACTCGCGCGGGGCGAGGATCACCAGACGGGTGCCGGAGGCCAGCAGGGAGACGGCCAGGGCGGCCAGGGTCGTGCTGCGGCCGGAGCCGGGCGGGCCGACGACCGAGAAGGCGGGCGAGGTCTCCGCGAAGTCGACGCCGACCGGGGAGACGTCGTCGCCACCGAGACCCAGCAGGCCCCACATCGGCCGGCGGAGCTCCTGCCCCACCTTCTCGTAGGCGTCGGTGAACGTGACCTTCACCGGCAGGGTGCCGATGCGGGCGGGGCGGCGGTCGGCCGGGAGGCCGGCGTCGCGGCGGGTGGCCTCGGCGCCGATCCGGCGCAGTGCCTCGGCCTGCTCCTGGCCGGAGGCGCCGGGGGCGAGCAGGGCGACCTGGATCTCGGTGCCGCCGTCGGAGGTGAAGCCGCGGCCGGGGAGGACCAGGTCGGGGATGTCGCGGGCGCGCTTGCCGACGGCGTGGTAGTCGGTGCGGTCGTTCAGCCGCAGCAGCAGTTTGTTGTCGTTGAGGGCGGTGGCCCGGCCGGACAGCAGGGCGCGTTCGGAGGTGGCGACGAGGTGGATGCCCGCCGCGGCTCCTTCCCGCAGGAGCCGGTTGACCTGTTCGACCAGGCGTCCGCCGTTGTGGTCGGCGACGGCCTCGATCAGGGCGTCCCAGCCGTCGATGAACAGCATGACGTGGGCCGGGCGCTCCCCGGCGGCGACCACTTCACGCAGTTCGGTGAGGTTGCCGGCGTGGTGCCGGGTGAGCAGTTCCTGACGGCGCTCCAGATCCGTGTCGAGCCTGGCGAACAGGCGCTCCAGGCGCTCGATGTCACCACGGGGGACCACGGCTCCGGTGTTCGGGAGCACGCCCAGCGCGGTGAGCGCGCCACCGGCGAAGTCGATGCCGTAGAGGTGGACGTCGGCACTGGAGTGGGCGCGGGCCAGGGCTCCGGCCATGGTGCGCAGCACCTGGGAGCGGCCGGAGCGCGGGACACCGACGACGTACAGGTGTCCGAACTCGGCGAGGTCCAGCCGGACCGGCAGCTGCGCCTGGGCCTCGGGGATGTCCGACAGGGCCCAGGAGACCGGGGCCGGCCGGGCGCCGCCGGGCTCGTCCGGCTGGGGCAGGTCGTCGATCAGTACCTGCTGGCCGAGCGCGGGCAGCCAGGGGCTGGGCTGTGGCACACAGTCGGCGAGCCGAGCCGCCTCGGACAGGGCCTCCACCAGGGCGTTGAGGTCGGTGGGGGCTTCATCGGCCATCGGGTCCGACGGGTCCGTGTCCTGCTGCCCCTCGGGGGTTCCGGGCCGGGCGACGGCTCGGCCGAGGCGCTGCCAGTGGAGCGGGGTGCCCCAGATCCGGGCCTGCTCGGCGGCCTGCCGCTCCTGGCGGGCCCGGGTCTCGGCGGACGGTTCGGCGACGGGCCTGGGGGTGCCCGCGTACGCGGTCTGGAAGGGGACGACGGTGCCGTGGCCGAGCCGGGCGAGGGCGCGGCCGGGGGTCGCCGGCGAGATGCTGACGGCGTCCTTGGTGTCGATGACGTCCATGCTCTCCGAGGAGTCGGTGACCCGGAGCGCGATGCGCAGGTTGGTGTTGGCCCGGATGTCGGAGTTGACGACTCCGGCGGGGCGCTGGGTGGCCAGGATCAGATGGATGCCGAGGGAGCGGCCGCGCTGGGCGATGCCGACCAGGCCGGGGATGAAGTCGGGGATCTCCCGGAAGAGGGTGGCGAACTCGTCGATGACGATCACCAGCCGGGGCACGGGCGCCAGTTCGGGGGTCCGGCGGCGCATGCCCTGGTACTCGGGCAGGTCCTTGGCTCCCGCCTCGGCCAGGATGTGCTCGCGGCGGGTGAGTTCGGCGGACAGCGAGGTGAGCGCGCGCTGCACGAGGTGGCTGTCGAGGTCGGTGACCATGCCGAGGGTGTGGGGCAGGTCGACGCAGTCCTTGAAGGCGCTGCCGCCCTTGTAGTCGACGAGGACGAAGGTGAGTTCGTCGGGACGGTTCATCGTGGCGAGGGAGGCCACGAAGGTCTGCAGCAGTTCGGACTTGCCGGAGCCGGTGGTACCGGCGACGAGTCCGTGCGGCCCGTCCTTGACCAGGTCGAAGGCGACCGGTCCGTCGTAACCGGCGCCCAGCAGGACACCGGTGGAGGCCGGGCGGCGGGACCAGCGGGCGGTGATCAGTTCGGCGTCCGGCTGCGGCAGTCCGAGGAGTTCCAGCAGCCCCACCTCGCCGGGCAGGCCCTCGGAGGCGTCCGGGGTGACGTCACGGATGGGGGCGATGCCCCGGGCCGCGCGCTCGCACCAGTCGGGCTCGACCAGGTCGGGGCGGATGTCGGCGATGTCGGGCCGCCCGGTGCGGCGCAGGGTCAGCCGGTGGTCCTCGTGGCGGACGACGGCGGTGCACTCCTCCGGCAGGAGCCGTTCCTCCTGGTCCAGGCAGAGCGGGAAGATCCGGACGCCGGGGCCCTCCTTGAGGATCGCGACCACGCCCGGTACGTCACGCAGCCGACGGGCGCCGTCCATCACCACCAGGACGTCGGGCTCGCTCAGCAGCGCCTTGCTCATGGTGGACTCGGCCGCCCGCTGGCGGGTGCGCAGGGTGGAGACCAGTTCGGCGACGCGGTTGGCGACCGTCTCGGGGTCGTTGCCGATGAGGGTGACGGCACCGCCGCGGGTGCCGGGCAGGCCGTCGCGGGAGTGGGGCAGCCAGCGTGCCCAGTTCCAGGAGTCCTCGGAGCCCTTGTCGGTGAGGATGACGATCCGCAGGTCGCGCGGGGTGTGCAGGATGGCCGCCTGGGCCGTCATCCAGCGGGCCAGCGCCTGCACGGGTCCGGGCGCTCCGGCCAGTCCGACCACGCCGCTGTCGACCAGGCCGACGCTGACGGGGGCGTCCGGGATGGTCCAGTGGACGGCGGTGTGGTTGTCCTCGCGGGCCGTGTCGTCGATGCCGAGCAGCGACGGCTGGGGGGCGGTGCCGATGCGCAGGGCGAGGTGGTCCGGGTCGCCGCGCCGGCGCTCCCAGAGCCGTCGGCCGGGGCCGACCGCCCACAGTCCGGCGACCGCCGGGTCGGGCGCGCTCTCGGTGCGCAGCCGCCGCTCGCCGGCGACCTTCTCGCGGACGTCGTCCTCCAGGGAGGCCCGGCGCTGCCGGTAGACGCGGGACCGTTCCTCGTAGTCCTTGCGGGCCTGGCGTCGTCCGCTGAGGTAGTTCGCCGCCATCAGCACCGGCGAGAGGAACATGAAGATCAGATAGAAGTACGAGTTCCAGAACAGCATCATGGCCACGCCGAAGACCATCGGGGCGAGCGAGACCATCAGCGGGATCGGTCTGCGGGCCGGGGGGTCGGGCGGGCCGGGCAGCCGGAACCGCTCGGGTGCCAGATGGGGCAGGATGCGCGGCGGCCGGTTGTAGTCGAGGCCGCCGCCGCCCTCGGACGGCACCACGGCGGCGTCCCTCGGGGTCGGCTCGGTCAGCCGCAGCAGATACTCGCCGACCGACAACTCGGCCCCGACGGCCCACGGCTGCCAGCCCTCGGGGAGTGCCGGGCCCTCGGCGTCCTCCTCGGGCCCGCCGGTCTTCCCCTCCCCGTCCTCCTCGTCCTGTTCGTCCTGTTCGGCGAGGGGCAGCAGCGGGGTGTCGGGCCGTCCCCGGTGCTCCGGCGGCTCCGGGACGGACAGCCGCGCGGGCCCGCCCTCGCGGAGTTCCACGACGGCCGAGCCGTCCGGGCGCACGGTCACCCGGATGCCCTCGGACGGCAGGCCCCGGCCTTCGAGGGGCACGGCGGCGTCCTCCAGGGGGCCGATGCCGTGGGTGCCGAGGCCGAGGGGGTACACGCGTCCGGCGTCGGGGCCGCCCACCACCTGGAGTTCGACCACGGGGGCGTGGTCCGGCCGGTGTGGCTGCGGCATCGCGTCGCGCTCGGGGCCGTACGGGGTGACGGCCGGAGACCGGGGGGCGCCCAGGGCGACGACGCTGCCGTCCATGAGGCGTGTGTCGCGCAGCGGCGTGCCCGGTGCGAGGGGCTCGGCGCCCAGGAAGCAGGCGGGGGCCGGGCCGGACGCGGGGAACGGGCCGGAGGTCTCGTCGGCGTCCCCGGCGCGCAGCCGGGCCAGGTGCGCGGCGACGTCCTCGACGGGGGTGCTGCCGGACGCGGTGAGCAGAACGTCCTGGACGTCGCGGGAGTCGCCGCCGTCGATCGTGGTGATGAGGAGTTTCACTTCTCCCCTTGCGGGTGGTTCGGGGGCTGGGGGGTGGTGGGGGCAGGCCCCGTCGTCAGTCGTCCCTCGTGGTGGAGGAGGCCGCCGTGGGGCGGTCGCGGGCGGTGGCCGGCTCGGCGAGGAGGGCGGTGGCGGTGGTGGTGGCGGTCGCGATGGTGGGGTCCGCCGGGTGTTCCTGCAAGGGGCTGGCCTCTTCCAGGAGATCGGGGCGGGGCTCCTCAAGGCGGCTCGCGCGCGGGCGGCCCGTCGGCGACTCTCGGCGCAAGCGGCGCCGGTCGGCGCGGACGGCCGCCACGACGGCGCGGCCCAGGGGGCCCGAGTCGGCGTCCAGGTCCAGCTCCGGCGCGGTCACCCGGCCGCGGCCGTCCACCCGGAGGGTCCAGGCGTGCCCCGCGACCCGGCCGTCGACCAGACCGACGACGGCACCGGAAGCGGCGAGGGCGCCGAGCCTGCGGGCCTGGTCCGGGGTGGGGGCGGCGCAGACGACCACCGTGGTGGCGGCGCGGCCCTGCTCCCCGATCTCCTCGGGCTCCCGGACCCCGGCTGTCTCGGCGGCGCCCGTACCGCCCGGGCCGGGCGCCGTCTCCAGCTCCGTCAGCAGCGCGTCGAGGCGTCGGCCCCGGTGCTGCGGATGGACGCCGTCCGCGACGACGACCGAGGCCCCGCTGCCGGGCCGGTCCAGCTGGGCGGCGAGTGCCTGGAACAGCAGGGCGCGGGCGGTGGTGTCGCCCTCGACGGTGATCAGCCGTGGTCCGGCGGCGAGGTCGACGTGGACGCAGGCGTCGTCCGCCATGCCGACGGCGACCGGCAGCGGTCGGACCGCGCCGGCCCGGGTGCGGCCCGGCGGCAGCGCGTCCGCCTCGTCCAGCGGCAGCTCCCAGCGCTGCGGTCCGGGCTCGACGGCGGCCTCCCAGGGCGCGGGCGGTTCCGGCAGCCGGCGGGCGGCGATCTGCACGCAGGCCCAGCCGGGTTCGAGGCGCACGGCGTGCGCCAGGGCGCCGGGGACGTCCGCGAGGGCGGCCGCCGCCGCGTCGAACAGCCGTCGTACAAGCAGTCCGCCGCGTGGGTCGGAGAGTTGCCGGGCCAGGGCGCGGACGCCTCGGCGGTGGCGGCGGTAGGCGCGCAGCGGCTCGCCGAAGGCGCGTCGGGTGAGCGTCAGTTCCCGGCCGACGCTCCGCCGGAACCGGCGCCAGCCGCCCCGCTTGCGGATCAGGTGCCGCAGCAGCAGGACGAGCAGGATGAGGACGACCGCGGCGACGATGACGACGGTGAGCACCGAGTCGCCGGGCTTGCCGATCGCGACCAGCCGCCCGTGTGCCGTCAGGTGGGCGCCGGTCACGACGGGCCCGGTCATGCCGCCGCCAGGGCGTCTTCGGGGTGCCTGCGGCGCAGTTCCCGCAGCGCGTGGTGGGTGCGGGACTTGACGGTGCCCGGGGGGATGCCCAGGGCGTCCGCCGCGTCGGTACCGGTGCAGCCGAGGACGTAGACGTAGAAGAGGACCTCGCGGTGGGGGTGCGAGAGCCGGGAGAGGGCGTGGACCATGAAGCGGCGCTGGACGGCCTGGCTCATCGGGTCCACCGGTTCGAGGTGTCGGTCCAGGCTGTGTTCGTGCTGGATGTCGGTGTGCACCCGCTCGCGGCGGGACCAGTCGATCACCAGGTTGTGCGCCACCCTCATCAGCCAGGCCCGGGACGGCGACCAGCCGGGGGGCTGGCTCCCGGTGCTCAACCAGGCGCGGACCAGGGTCTCCTGGACGAAGTCCTCGGCCCGCGCGCGGTCACCCCGGATGAGGCTGGACACATAACGCAGCAAGGGGCCGTGGTGCTCGTCATAGAGTTTGCGAACGGAACCGTCGCAGGAGGCGGGCGAGGCCTCGCCGGTATCCGGGGTGCTCCCGGACACGGCGGAGCTGGGCGTAGGCGTTCTCATAGGTTCCCCCAGGGCCGGCATGGGTCTCTGAGCCGGTCCGGTCGGGCGCCGCGGCGGCGGCGTTGGCTGGGCAAGGGCTGAGCACGGGTACCCGGGTGACCTCACGGTTCATGGGTGGAAGGTGAGGTTCCGTTTGGAGTCTATGAGCGCTTCCCGATGTTTCAAGAGTTCCTGAGAAGAACCTGAGGTTACTGACGAGAAGGAAACATTCCTGGTGGATGACCTGGAGAAAGGACGACGTCCGACGGTTCGATCCGTCGAACCGTCGGGTGAGAAGCGACAGGGGCGCCGGTCCGGGGGAAGGACCGGCGCCCCTGCCCAAAGGGGGTCGGCGGAGGGGGAGTTGAGGGGGCCGACACCCTGCTTCGGGGTCGATCAGCTGGGGATGCCGCCCGCGATCTGCGCGTCGAGGTTGTTCACCGCGTTGCAGATGTCACGGAACTGCTTGGAGAACTGCGTGATGTTGTTCACTGCCTCCGTCAACGACTTGTTGAAGTTGGCGTAGGAGGTCTGCATCTTCGGGCTGGTGGCCGTCAGCAGCAGGCCGCCCTGGAGCAGGTTCTCCACATCGGCCTGCAGCGAGGACAGCTGGGGGACCAGGGTGTCGCTGACGGCGGAGTCGAGCTTCTTGGCCGTGCTCTCGACTTCCTCGTCGTCGATGACGTTCTTCGGCATGGTGCACCTCGTTCTCTGTTGACGGACCCGGCAGCGCCGGAGGGGCGCGCGGGAGCTTCGGGGCGGGGCGTGGCGGCGCCCGCGAGGGGGGTCAGCGCCAGTTCTCGCCGAGCGCCCCCAGGGGCGGTTCGTCGCCGTAACGCTCGTGCTGGGTGACGGACTCCCGCAAGTACCAGGTCCCGTCCGCGCGCCGCTGCCAGACCTCCTGGATCTCGTTGTTCTCTGCGGCCACGAAGCGCTGTCCCGTGTTCTCGTTGGTGACGACCTTCAGCACGGAGCCGTCCGGTTCCGTGTAGTCCGTCCGCGTGACCCCGTCCTGCAGCCGGGTCGTCGTCCCCGGGGAGGACGTGTCGCCGGAGGGGCGGCCGTCCGCGTCGACGACCGGGTTCTCCACCGTGAGGTACGCGGGAGGCCTGTCCAGGAACTGCTGGGGGTCCTCCTTGCCGGCCTCCGACTCCAGATAGGTCTCCTTGTCCAACCGCAACACCCAGTCGCCGTCGGCCGTCTTGCCCCAGATCTGCTGGGTGTCCCGGCCGGTGGCGTCGGTGACGTAACGGGTCCCGGACCCGTCGGCCTCGACGGCCGTGTAGACCTTGGTGACGGTGCCGTCGGAGCTGCGGATCGTCGTCACCGAGTCGCCGTCGGTGGAGAGCGGATGGTACGTCTCCGTGTACGACAGGCCCGTGTTCTTGTTGGTGACGGTGGTGGTCGTCTCGACCGGGTCGCCGTTCGCGTCGACCTTGATCTCACCGTTCTCGTCGAGCTGGAACGACACCGTGGTCGTGTTGTTCTCGTCCGTGATCGTGTAGCCCGTGGGCACGAACGCCTCGGGGGGCAGGTCGTCCAGCTCGCCCCGCATGCCCCGGAGCTGGCTGAGGTCCTCGTCCTTGTCGAAGTCCCGGTCGCGGATCTCGTCGAGCCGGTCGCCGAAGCCGTCCTGGAGGTCCTGCTGCCGCTGCTGGAGGGGCTTCTCCTCCTCGGTCAGCGCGGTCTGCGCGTCCTCGGTGTCGGACTCCTCGTCCCACAGCTCCTTCTGGCGGTTCTGGAGGTCGTTCGACTCCCGGTCCAGGGGGTCCAGCCGCGACTGGAGGTCGGCGCGGTCGGCGTCGAGCTCGCCCTGCTTCCCGTCCATGGTGTCCTCGACCTCCTGCTGGGTGGACTTCTCCAGGGCCCAGAGGTCCTTCTGCTTCTGCTGCAGCTCGTCCTGCCGCTCGGAGAGGGGCTTCTGGTCGGCGGCCAGCGCGTCACGCTCGGCGTCGATCTCCTTCTGCCGCTCGTCCAACGGATCGAACGCCTGCTGCTGGTCGCGCTGCTCCTGCTCCAGGGCGTCCCAGCGCGCCTCCAGGCGCTTGCCCTCCGACTCCCACAGGGCATCCCGCTCCTTGTCGAGGGCGTCCTGCCGACGCTGCCAGGCGTCGAGGTCGGCCTGGGTGACGCCCTCCTCGGCCAGCAGGGCCCGCCGCTCCTGCCAGAGGGCCTCCCGCCTCTCCTGAAGGGCGTCCTGCTTGGCGTCGTAGGCCTTCTGCTCCTGTTCGAGGGCGGTGACCTTCTTCTCCGTCGCCGCGTCCTGCTCGGCGCGCAGGGCCTTCGCGTCCGCCCACAGCTGCTGCTGCTTGCGCTGGAGCTCCTCCTGCCGCTTGATCAGGGGCTCCTGTTCCGCGCGCAGGGCCTCGGAGTCCTTCTGCAGTTCGTCCCGTCGCGCCCGGAGCTTCTCCTCGCGCTCCTCGAGGAGTTCCTTCTGCTCCTGCCAGAGCTGCCGCTGCCTGGCCTGGAGTTCGTCCTGCTGCCTCATCAGGGGCTCGCGCTTCGCGGCGAGTTCCTCCTGTTCCCTGTTGAGCTCCAGCTGCCGCTTCTCCTGGGCCGCGGCCTGCTCGTCGAGCCTGTCGCGCTTCTCGACGAGGGCGGCCTGTTGCTTCTTCAGGCGCTCCTGTTCCCTCTGGTAGCCGATCTCCAGACGGCGGGCCAACGCCTCGCGCCGCTTGCCGTCCAGCGTCTGCTTGCGTATCTCGTTCTGCCGGGTCGCCTCGCCGCGGACCTGTGCGGTGACCTGCTGGGCGGCGCCGGCGGCCTGGGCGGCGTCCTGGTCGTAGAAGGCCTTGCCGGCCCGGTCGAGGAGGTTGCCGAGGTCGGTCATGACCTGCCAGCCCTCCTGGAACGACTTCTTCCAGGCCCCGTAGAACTCCTCCAGGGCCTCGGCCGTCTCCCGGCGGGGGCCGATGTCCCCGGGGGCGAACGTCTTGTCCGTCTGCGAGGTGACGTCCAGCTCGTCGCGGAGGTGCCACAGATGGCGTGCGAGGACGGTCATCAGGTCGTAGTCGTAGGAGACGCGCACCATGTCCGCCGTCCTTTCCTCGAAGCGGTCGTGTGCCGGGCGATCGGGCGCGAGGGCCGGTCCCGCGGCTCGTGCCGGGGTTCGGTGCCGAGCCGCCCTGTAGACGAGGAGCCGGGGCCGGATGGTTCAAAAAAACTTTCCGCCGCACCTCACTGACCGGCGGAAATGTGGCGTGCGCCACTCTCTTGAACTCTCGTGCCGCCTGGGAACGTCTGCCTTCGACACCCAAGTCCCGGACCGCGTGGAGGATTCGTTGGCCACCTCCGACGAGTGGAGCAGAGTCGGCTTCACCGGCAATCCGGTGACCGGGAATCCGGGCGTCCTGGAGAGCATCGCCAAGGAGCTGCGCGACCTCGGCGATCTGGCCGGCCGGGTCAGCGGCGGCCTCGACACCCTGCTGGCGAAGGCCGAGGACGGCGGCTTCGAGGGGCGGACCGCGGACGCGCTGCGGACGTACGTCAAGGACGAGCTGAAGACGTACATGGCAAACATCAACCGCTCCTTCGAGATGGCCGCCGACGCCACCGCCCGCTACGCCCGCGCGCTCGGGGACGCCCAGGACCGGGCCGAGAACGCCGCGGACACCGTGGCCGCGCTGGAGCGGGTCGGCGGTGAGCCGCTGGCCGCCAACGATCCGGAGATGGCCCGTGCGCGCGGCGAGGTCGACGCGGAGCGGGACGCCGTCCAGGCCGAGGCGAAGATCCTCGAAGACGCGTTGCACGAGGCGTCCCGGCTGGTGTCGAGACCCGTGAAGAAGCCGAAGAAGAGCTTCTGGAAGCGGTTCGTGTCGACGTTCTTCAAGGTGCTGGAGATCGTCGCGCTGGTCGTCACCATCGTCGCGGCCATCATCGGCGGCCCGTTGGGGCTGGTGGCCTTCGGACTGGGCGCGGTGCTCTTCGCCAAGGCCCTCGTCGACTACGCCACGGGCAACGGCAACGCCCTCAGCCTGGGCCTCGCCTTCCTGGGCGTCCTGTTCCCGTCGACGAAGGGCCTGACCACTCTCGGCGGACTGTTCCGGCTCGGCGCGTCCGGCGCCAAGGCCCTCAGCGGCGCCCTCTCCGCGAGCGGGCGCCTGCTGTTCCGGGGCGGCAGGGCGTTGATGTCCTCCCCCGGCCGGATGCTGTCGCTGGCGGGCCAGGGGCTGGTCAGGTTCGGCGGAGGGCTGGCGAGCCGGGCGGGCAGCGGGTTCATGGCACTGCCCCGGGTGCTGGCGAAGACACCCGCGATGCTGGGGTCGGCCCTGAGGTTCATGGGCGGCTTCGCCCGCGGCGCGGTCCGGCAGGGCTGGTCCGCGCTGAGCCGCGACTTCTACCGGTCGACCGCGTTCGTCACCGGCAACATGGCCACCAAGCTGGGCGTCTTCGCGGTCATGGGCCTCGGCCGGCTCACGGCCACCGCGCTGCTGCCGATGAGGTACTCCGAGATCGCCCGGCTCGGATACCGGGGCGCCGCCCGCATGGGCTTCATCAACCGGGGCCTGCACTTCACCCCCAAGAGCTCCGGCCTCCTCACCAGGACGGGCTCCCTGACCGGCGACCTGCTGGACCTGCCGGCCAGGAACCTCGACCGGGGCGGCACCCTGCGCCCGTTCGACGGCACCGGCTCCGACACGCTCGCCGTTCCCGGCACCCCCGGGTTCCACGAAACCCTCGACGAGCTGGCCGACATCTCGGTGACCCCGGTGACGACGCCCCGCACCCCGGGCTTCAGCTCGCTGCCGGGCCCGAGCCCCGTCCGGATGCCCGGCCGCCTCGACGACCTGGGCGTACGGCTCGGCGCGCTCGACGACCTCGACGCGGTGGGCCTGCCGGTCGGCACGGTCCCCGGCGGGCAACGGCTCGGCCTCTTCACCCCCGTGAACGATCGCCTCCGTCTCCTCGACCCGCTGGACGGCCGGGTCGGCGACGGTCTGCTGCCGTCGCCCACCGCCCTCGACGACCTGCGGGACCTCGACGCCCTGACCGGTATGGAGCGCACCCCGACCGGGCTGCTCAGACCCCTCGACGACCTGGCCGGACTGAGCCTCGACGGCAGGCTGGGCGGGCTCACCGAGTCCCAGGTGCGGCAGGTGCTGGACGGCGAGATCGATCTGGTGCGGGTCACCCCCGACGGGGTGGTGCTGCGCATCGGGAAGACCGACCCGATCGACGTCCGGGTCGGGTTGAAGGACGGCGTGACGATCGAGGCCCTCGGCCCGGCCGACCCCCGCGTCCCCACGTGGAACGCCACCAAGGGTGCCGAGGGACTAGACGACCTCGGGATCAAGCTCGACGATCTGACCCGTCTGCTCCCCGACACCGGCGACGGCTCCCGCACCGCACGCGATCTGCTCGGTCTGGGCCCGGTCCGCACGGACGTCACCGCTCCCCCGGCCACCAAGCCGTTCACCGCGCTGACCCTGCGGGACATCGTCACCGGCGGCGCCACCGGCCGGCTCGCCACGGAGCGCTTCCGGACCTGGCTGCGCGCCCAGTCCGCCCAGCTCCAGCTGGACACCGCCGGGCGCAGACTCAGCGAACTCGACGTGCTGACCGACGTACCGCCGCTGAGCCGCGCGCGGGCGGAGCTGGATCTGAGCGCCGCTCGAATCGACCTCAACCAGGCCAGGATCGCGTTCGACCGGCTCGGGATGAACCTGGACGCGGTCCGCCGGGACGTCGTGGTGATGACCGCCCGGGTCGACGGGCCGGTCGCCGCCCTGCCCACCGGCGAACTGCGGCTGCTGGACGACCTCGGGCTGCCCACCGGCCGGTGGATCACCATGGAGCCCGGGCAGAACGTCACCTGGGTGGTCCGGACGGACGCCGGGATCGTGCCGGACGTCCAGGTGCGGATGGCCGACGGGGGCTTCACGGTCACCGGCCCCGAGGGTGCCGTCGCCCGGTTCGGCGCCGACGGACGGCCGGACCGGCTGGCCTTCGCCGCCGACCGGTCCGTCGACGTCCAGGCCATCGCTCCGGGCCCGGTCTGGCGTGCGACCGACGAGACGCTGTGGCGCAGCGGCGGCAAGCGCCCGCTCGACCAGGTCTTCAGGGTCGGTTCGCTGGACGGCATCGGGAGCGGACTGGACGGCGTCGGAAGCGGACTGGACGACCTCGGCCGCCTCTCCGACGACGTCCGCTTCGACCGCTTCGACGCGCCCGCGCCCCGGACCGACTCCCTGGTGGTGGACCCGTCCGACCTCCCGGGCATGACCGGTTTCCGGACCGAGTGGCAGCTCACCCCGCTGGAGAACGGTGGCTTCCTGTTCACCGACCAGACCGGTGACCTCCGACTGGTGTTCGACGCGGGCGAGGTCCAGCAGTTCACCGACATCCGGCTCCCGGGTGCCGACGCCTTCGTACGCTTCGACGCCGACCCCGGGCCGGGATCGCTGCCCCGGATCGTCGGCGAGGACGGCGTGGGGCTGCCCGGCGGTGCGACGATCGAGCCGGTCAGGGGTGCGCTGGGTGTGGTGACCGGGGTGCGGGTGCAAGCGCTCGACGGCTCCTGGATCGGCCGCTTCGACCTCGACGGCACCCGGCTGTCGGAGCAGCTGACCCTGTCCGGCCCCGTCGGCGGCCCGCTGAGCGGGGCCCGGCTGAGCACGACGTTCACGCAACTCCCGGGCGGCACGACGTCGGTGACCCACCGGCTGACCGTACCGGGGCTGGGCGACGGCGCCTTCGATGTCGTACGGCTCGACGGGGCCCTGGGGCAGCGGTTGCCGGGCGGCTTCTCGGTGACCGACAGGGCCACCGGCGGCCAGTTCCTGTTCGACCGGGGCGGCCGGTTCGTGGACCTTCCCGTGGACGGGGTGCCGGCACCCCGCCTGGACAGCTTCGGGACGACGGTGCCGGACACGACGGCGCGCCCGGCGCCGGCCCTCGACGCTTCCGACGGTCTCAGCGGTGTCGGAGGCCCCGACGGCGTCGGGAGTCTCGACGGCGTCGGGAGTCTCGACGGTGTCGGGAGTCTCGACGGTGTCGGAGGACTCGACGGTGTCGGAGGACTCGACGGTGTCCGGGGGCTCGACGGTCTCGGCGGCAATCCGTCCGAGCGGCTTTCTCCGGCGTCCCTGCCCGGGACCGGAGTCCTGGACGACGTGGCGAGCGAGGTCACGGGACCACTCCCGGGCGGCGAGCGCGTGTCCCTGGAGGACCTGGCCGTTCCGGCGCCGCCCCGTGTCGCTCCTCCTCCGCCCGCCCCGCCGCATCTCGCTCCGCCACCGCCCGCCCCGCCATCGGTTCCCGCCGCCGCTCTCCCGGCGCACGCGCCCGGTGCGCCGGTGGCCCCTCGGGGCTCGCGGGCGGTGGCACCGGGCTTCGACTCGTCCTTCCCCGCCCCCTCCATCGGCACCGAGAGCGAACTCGGCGGGTTCGTCGTCGCGCTGCCGGAGAACGCGGACCGGACCTTCGCCTTCGTGTCGAAGGCCGGGACCGACGAACCCCTGCTCATGGTCACCAAGGACATGAGCAAGGGCGCCTACGCCAACCCGGCTGACCTTTCGACGGCACAGCGCGGCAACTGGCAGACGCACACCGTGGAGCTGATCACCTATCCCTCCCGTCTGGGCGACCAGGCAGCGATCGGCGCCCGCAACGACGCGACCCAGTGGCTGCTCGACGTCTTCAAGGAGCGGCTCGGCGGCCACAACCACCGGCCGCTGGAGTCGATGACCAGCCCTGACGGGCTCTACCGGCTGCAGGTGACGAGCGACCGGCACGTCATCGCGACGGGGAGCGGCCTCGAACTCGAAGGCATTCCCTCCGTCTCCATGCCGACCACCCAGCAGCAGGCCACGATCGGCATCCGGGCCGTGGACTTCGGCTCCCGTACCTCGCAGGAGCTGAGACTGCTGGCGGACCACGCCCACTGGTACAAGCCCGCATTCCGTGACGACGAGGCCCTGCGGACGGCGCTGACCCGGGAGGCGCTCGACGCTCCCGAGCAGGTGGAGAACGCGTACACCTATGTGAAGTCCGTCATCGACTTCACCTCCGACCTGGTGCGCAGGCACGGCATCCCCATGGAGGGCTGGTCCGGCGCGCCGCCCTACCGCGGTCTGACCCACCCCGCGGTGAAGAACGAGTGGTCGGTACTGCCCAGGACCAGGCCGAGTCTGGTCCTCGACGCCCTGTCGCCCGGTGACCGCGCCCTGACGCTGAGACTCCTGCGCGAGGCGCCCGCCCTCGGTGACGAACCCGTCTGGCAGGCGGCGAGGCAGTACATCCTCACCGGCAACGAGGTGGCCGGACGAGGCATCAACAACGCCACCGTGGGGGGCGAACGAGCCCTGCTGTTCGAGTTCCGCTCCCTCCCGGACGAGCTGAAGGGCGCCGTGCCTCACGAGAAGGCGCCTGTCCTCGTGGTCACCGACCCCCTGGCCGAGCTGGGCGGGAACCGGGCGGCCGGCGTCCGGAGGATCAACGACTTCGTCTCCGGACCGGAGAACCGGGACGCCTTCGCGGACTGGTACCGCACGGAGTTCCCGAGGGATCCGGACGCCGCGCGCATCCACCAGGACAAGGGCACCGACGCGATCCTGAGGATGGCGGCGGCCCGCCACAAGGCCGAGTGGATCAGCCTGCGGCATCCGCAGACCTGGCAGGACATCACCACGAGGCCCGCGGCACCCGTCGTCCCGTCGACCTCCGCGGTCCCCACCGCCCCTGCCGTCCCGCCCGCCCCCTCCATGCCTGCCGCCCCGGCCGTCCCGGCCGTCCTGTCTGCCTCCTCCGTTCCGCCGGTGCCCCCGCATGTCGGCGCGGGGTCGCTTCCGGACGGGCTGAACCGTCCGATGACCGACCTCGGCGGGCCGGGCCTGCCCCCGCCCGACCTGCCCAGGACGGGCCTGGACATGCCCACCGCCGACCTGCCCTCGACGGGCCCGGACCTGCCCACCGCCGACCTGCCCCGGACCCCGCGGACACCGGGGACCGACCTGCCGCGGATCACCGGGAGCCCGGACGTCTCCCTCTCCCGGACCACCCCCGCACCGGACGTCAGCCTCACCCACACACCCACCGCCGCATCGGACATCAGCCTCACCCGCACACCGACCGTCACACCGGACGTCAACCTCCCCCACACCCCCGCGCACGTACCCGTCGTGCGGGAGGTCCCCCTGTCCGGGCTGGACGACGTGGCCGGGCTGCGGCTGCGCGTCACGGAGGTCCCGGCGACCGACACCGCCCCGGCGTCGGTCCGCGTCGAGGTGCTGGACTTCACCGCCCAGGGCGGGCCGGCGCGGCTGCCGGACGCCTCGGTCACCGTGCGGGAGGGCGGCGGATTCACCGCCACCGGCCCGCAGGGCGGCGTGCGCTGGCACTTCGACGCCGCGGGGCGTCTGGAACACCGGGAACTGCCGCTGACCGGAACCGACTTCTCGCTGCGCTTCACCGACGATGCCCTCCGTCCGATCCGGGTGACCGGCCCGGACGGGGCCCCCGTCCCCGGCGCCGCCGTCACACCGGTACGGGATGCCTCCGGCGCGCTGAGCGAGCTGACCGTGCGCGTGCCCCTGCCCGGCCCCGACGGTCCCACCGCGGTGTGGCGCTTCGAACCCGGTGGCCTGACGCACTCGCGGGAGCTGCCGCTCACGCTGCCGGGCCTGGACGGGCCGTCCGGTCTGGGGGTCAAGGTCACGACCGCCCCCGGAGCGGGCGGCACCACGACAAGAGTCCTGGAACTGACCGGCCCGCCGAACCTCACCGGCTCCTTCCGGCTCGACCCCGTGGGCGGCACGCTCTCCGGACGGCTGCCGCAGGGCTTCACGGTGACCGACTCGGTGACCGGCTTCCGCTTCCACTTCGACCACTCCGGTCGCCTCGCCTACCGCGACCTCCCCGACCAGGACGGGTCCGGCTTCCTGCGCTTCAGCGAGGAGGCCCCCGACACGGCACCGACCAGGCTCGACGAACTCGACGACGTCATCGGGGACGGCGGCCACCTGCCGCTCGCCCCCGAGACTGACGCGCTGGACGGCATCGACCTGGCGCGGATCTTCGACCTCACGCTCGACGAGGCCGCCGGCCTCCGGGCCGCCCCCGGGGGCTCCCCCACCCACCTGTCCGACACCGCGGGGGCCCTCGACCTCCTGCCCAGGGCGCTCGACCCGCACGCCACCCGGTCACCGGACCTGCCCCGCCTGCCAGGACCCGCCGACGATGTGACCGTCTCGCCGGACCGCTTCGAGCTGCGACGGCAGGCCGTCACCGCCCTCGACGACCATCTCGGCCTCCCACCGGCGCCCCGCGTCGACGGCCTCCCGCCCGTCGCCCACAGCACCGGCGGCCATGTCGTCGGCGACTTCACCGTCACCCCGACACCGCACGGCGGGCCCGGCGGCAGCCACCACACTGTCCACCACGGCCCGACGGACGTGACCCTGGGCTTCGGCCCGGACCGTGAACTGCGCTACCAGGAGATGTTCCTCAGGGGCGGCCCCGACGAACTGGACGGACTGAGGGTCGGTGCCACCGGCCGGGCGACGGACGGCAGTCCCTGGACACCCGACTCGTTCGACTTCGCGGGCACCCGCACGGCGGACGGCTTCACCCTCTCCCCCAGCACCGACGTGCCCGGCGGACTCAGCCTCACCGACGCCGCCGGGACGACCACGTGGCACTACGGCCCCGACGGCGTCGCCGCCTTGCGGGACCTGCGGCTGCCTGCCGACCGTGGCGTCCTCCGCTTCGACACCGGCACCCCCGGTGGGGTGCCCCAGGTGCTCGACCCGGCGGGCCGGCAACTCGGCGGCGTGCGGGTCGACCTGCTGGACGAGGGCCGGATCGCGCTGATCCCGACCGGCAACGGCGCGCACCCGCTGGAACGGACGGTGTTCGACCCGGCGGGCACCCTGCTGGAGGAGACGGTCGCGGTGCGCGGCAAGGGCGGCGTCCCCACCGGGGACCTCTGGAAGATCGACCATGTCTCCGGCACGGCCGTCCGCACCGACACCTCGGGCACCGCGTTCACCGGCCGCTTCGACACCGCGAGCGTGGAGCGGTCCGCCACCGGCCAGTTCAGGCTGACCGGTGCCGCCCCGGGCAAGGTCACGCTGTTCGAACGCGAGACGCTGCGGAACGGCAACGTCCTGCACCTGTCCCGGGACCGCTACGGGCAAGCCCGCTGGACCGAGTTCGACGCCGCCGGTGACGTGTTCCGGCACGGCCGGCGCATCGGGGACCCCGACCTGCGCACCTTCCACGACGTGCCCTCCGGTACCTGGCGCCGGCTGCTGGACAACGCCGGTGACGTGCGGACGTACACGAAGGCCAGTGACGGCGGTCTGGTGCGGGCCGAGAAGGGCCCGGGCGGTGCGTGGACGTGGCAGCGCTTCGCCACGGACGGCACCGAGTCGCTGTCCGGCACCCGGCACTGGAGCTGGGACCACGTCGGCTTCAGGGACACCTTCCGCGACCCGGCGACCGGTGTGGAGTCCGTCGCCCAACGCCGGGGCACGACCTGGCCGTTCGGCGGTGTGCACGGCTCCCGCATGTACCAGGAGTTCTCGGTGGTGCCGGGCCACGCGCCCGCCGGCGGCCGGATCGACGTGGGCGCGTACACCGGGCACGGCCTGGCGAACGCCCAGATCAAGAGCCTGGAGACGCTGTCGGACGGCGGGAGCCTGCTGGTGCGGCGGTTCTCGGACATGCGCCCGCCCGCGTTCCTGTGGAAGAGCGCGGCCGGCCGCAGCCCGTTCGACGGCTTCTTCCGCGACCTGTTCGCCGGCGACTCGCTGCACCGGGTCAGCCACTGGACCCAGACCGCCGCCGACGGCACGACGATCACCGGCGTCCGTCTCAACCCGTCCGGAGCCAACTGGGTCGACATCGACGAGTACGGCCGTGTCGTGCGCGAGACCCGCAAGCTCGACGACGGCCACGTCGTCGAGATCGGCCGCAGCCCGGACGACCCCACCCGCTGGGCGCCTCTCCCGGAGTACCGCGCGGGCGGCTCGTACGAGCTGTCCTGGCGCGACACCACGAGCGGCACCACCGGCACCCGGCACGTCGACGGCGAGGGCCGCTGGCGGGACCTGTTCACCGACGACGGCGGCGTCGAGCGGGTCCGGATGCGCGGCGAGGGCCGCGACAGCCGCGAGTACCTGTTCGAGGCGCCCTCCACCCGCGACCTCTCGCTGCACGACAACGCGGGCACCTGGGTCGACAGGAACTCCCTGCTGCACGTCACCGGCCGCCGTGACCTGATCGACGGCCGGATCGTCGAGTCGTCCGGCAGCCCGTACCGCACCTCGTGGACCTGGCGGGAGTTCTCCGCGGACGATCCGGCCACCGTGGTCGCCGAGGGGGTCCGCAGGCAGAACCGTGGTTCGTTGTACTCGAAGACCTGGGACGACTCGTTCGTCGACCTGGACCGGCTCGGCGACACCGTGCGCGAGCGCAACGCCACCGACACCGGGAGTTCCTGGGTCGACGCCGTGCGGCAGCCCGACGGCACATGGAAGTGGACGAAGACCTCCGCCGACGGCACGGTCCACTCCGAGGGCACGCGCGTGTACGAGGGCGCCGCGGGCGGCGGCCGCTGGCGGGACCTCGTCGACGGCCAGGTGGTCAGGGAGCGGGAGGCCGGGGGCCGGGTCCGCGAGTTCGACTACAAGATCCTCACTCCGGAGCCGCCGACGGCCCCGCCGACCACCGGCTCGCTGCGCGAGCTGCTCGCGCACGCGGCCCGCCAGTTCGAGCCGCCGCGCACGGTCGAGGTGAACACGCAGGTCTGGAAGGAGTACGACCTCGGGAAGGTGTTCCGCGAGCGGGTCGCCGTGGACGGCGTGCCCGGCCGGTTCCGGGAGGTCGACAAGCAGTGGGGGCAGTGGCGTGAGTTCCAGGACGGCCGGCTGGTGGAGCAGCGCACCTTCACCGGGCGTATCTGGAAGACCGACGCCTTCGGCCGGCTGAGCACCTCCGGCCCGGCGTTCGTCCCCGAGTACCTGGCGGGTGCGCTGCCCCGCATGGGCGACGAGGTCGGGCTGGCGGGCGACACCGGCTGGCGGCTCATCGGCCGGGAGACCGACTTCCGGGGCCCCGAGATCGAGGCGCTGGGCCTGCTGCGCGAGGTGCAGGACCCGTGGCACGGAGTCTTCACCGGGGTCAGGGACGGGGTCTCGGCCGAGATGCCGGTGTGGCAGCGCGAACTGCGCGCCGCGCTCACCTCGTTCACTCTCGGCTTCGTCACCGACTTCACCGCGAGTCTCGCCATCACCGCCGCCACCACGGGCGACGGCAGCGTCTCCCGTATCGACGTCTACAAGGCCCTGCTCAGCGGCACGGTCGGCGGTTCCTTCGGCAGCGGCCTCAACGTCCTCTACAACCGCACCGCGCTCGGCCATCTCAAGACCAGCATGGGCGCCCGCGACTGGGGCGGACACCCGAAGCAGTCGATGAACTCCAACACCGACGACTGGGCCACCGACTGGGCCGCCCAGGAGAAGGCCACCCGCTGGCGCAACGCCACCTACGCGAACACCGTGGGCATCGCCACGGGCGCGCTCAGCGGGTTCGTCAGCACCGCCGTCAGCGCGGCGGTCTTCGGCGTCAACGGCCACGACGTCAAGGGCGCGGACGCCCTGGTGGCGGGTCTGTGGGGCGCGGGAGCCTCCGCCTTCGGCGGGGTCACCACCGGTCTGGCGAAGAACGCCTTCCACCTCACCACCGGCGCCCGGGTCTTCCACAAGGGCGGCCTGCCGGAGATGGGCGTGAACTGGGGCGAGGCCGCGCTGACCAAGTACATCAGCTGGCTGATCACCGAGGCGGGCAAGAAGAACGGCAGCGATCTGCCCGCCCCCGGCCGAGCGTTCCCGGCCGCGCCGCCGACCACCACGCCCGCGTCCACCATGCCCACGTCCACCACCCCCACCACCACGCCATCGGCGACGGCGCCGCAGCGACCGGCCCCGGATCCGGCCGCCCTGCTCGCCGACGGATTGGAGTTCCCGTGACCCCCACCGCCACCGTGCACCGGGTCGCCCCCAAGGGACGCGGCGCCCATCGCAGCATCGCCTCCGCCCTGCGCGCCGCGCGCGACGGCGACGAGATCCGTGTCGCCGCCGGTGAGTACGTCGAACAGTTGCTGGTCGACCGCGCGGTCCTCCTGGTGCCGGAGGAGGGCGCACGGCACGCCGTACGCGTGCTGGCGGCCTCCCCCGGCCGCCCGGTGCTGGAGGTCGCCGCGCGGGCCGTACGCGTCGAGGACCTCGTCCTCGTCGGCCAGGACCCGGGGCTGCCCGCAGTGCTGGTGGACGCCGGGGATCTGGAGCTGGACGGCTGCGACGTGTCCGGCGGCCGCATCGAGGCGGGCGGGGACGCGTCGCTGACCCTGACCGACTGCGGTGTCTCGGGCGCCGAGCTGGCGGCCGTGCACCTCAACACCACCGGATCGGCGCGGCTGACCCGCGTCGTGGTCGAGGACGTCGAGGGGACCGGCGTCGTCGTCGGCTCCCGGGCGACCGCCGAGGCCGACGAGCTGACGGTACGACGGGTCACCGGGTCCGGACTCCGGGCCCGGGGCGGCGCACGCGTGGTCCTGCGGGAGTGCAGGATCTCCGGTCCCGGGCGCAGCGGGCTGCTGGTGGAGGACGACGCCTCCGTCACCGCGCGGGACTGCCGGGTGGAGGAGACGGCCGGCGAGGGCGTACGGGTGCTGGGCAGTTCCGCGCGGAACGCGCCGCCCCCGGGGGACGCGGAGCCCGGGGGCGGCGGGGTGGTGCTCACCGGCTGCGAGGTGCTGCGCACCGGCGGGGACGGGGTCGCCGTCTCCGGCGGCGGCGATGTGCTGATGCTCGGCTGCCGGCTGCGGGACGGTTCCGGGCCCGGGGTGAGCGTGGAGGACGAAGGCCGCGTCGAGCTGGTGGACTGCCAGGTGGACGGGGCGCACGGCTCGGGCCTGGTGGCCCGGGGCACGGCCCGGCTGTCGGCCGAGGGCACCTCGGTGACGGGCAGCCGGGCGAACGGGCTGCTGGCGGGCGGGCGCAGCGAGGTGCGGGTCGACGCCGGCGATCTGACGACGTGCTCGTTCAGCGCGGTGCACGCCTGCGACGACTCCCGGGTGACGCTCACCGCCTGCCGGATCGGCTCCTCCGCCGAGCACGGCATCCGGGCCACCGACCGGGCCGACCTCACCGTGGAGGGCGGCCGGGTCGTCGACTGCGGACTGTCCGGGGTGCGGATCGACGGGGCCGCCGAGGCACGGATGCGCGGGCTGTCCGTGATGCGGGGCCGGGCCGGGATCACCACCGAGTCCTCCGGGACCGTGGTCCTGGAGGAGTGCGATGTCGTCGGCGCCGAACGGGCCGGGATCACCTGCGGCACGGAGACCGCGCCGGTGCTCCGGGACTGCCGGATCAGCGGGACGGGCACGGCCGGCCTGGTCATCGGCGAACGCGCCACGCCGAGCGTCGAGGGCTGCACGGTCCGCGACGCGGCGGGCTCCGGCGTCGTCGTGGGCCCCCGCGCCGAACCCCGGGTCAAGGCCGTGACGGTGGTCCGGACCGGCAAGAACAGCCTGTTCGTCGGCGAGCAGGCCCGCGGCACCTTCGAGGACTGTGTGTTCGGCGGCGCGGGCGACGACGGCGCCGCCTTCCCCGCCCTGCATGTCTCGACGGGCGGGGCGCCCGTGCTGCGCGGCTGTCTGGTCCGTGACTGCGAGGAGGACGTGGCGGTGGAGAAGGGCGCCCGCCCGGTGTTCGACGACTGCCTCTCCCGGGACGTGAAGAACCCGTCCCTGCCGACCGGCGCCGAACAGGCCCTGTCGGCGGCCGGGGGCCCGGAGGCGGCGGGAGCCGTGACCAGCGCGTGGGAGACCGAGGCACCCGCCGAGGACACCCTGGACGACCTGCTCGCCGAACTCCAGGGCCTCGCGGGCCTGGAGCGCGTCAAACACGATGTCTCGTCCCTGGTCAAACTGATGCGGATGGTCCGCCGCCGCGAGGAGATGGGCCTGGCCCCGCCCCCGCTCAGCCGCCATCTCGTCTTCACCGGCAACCCGGGCACCGGAAAGACCACCGTCGCCCGCCTGTACGGCCGGATCCTCGCCGCCGTCGGACTGCTGGAGCGCGGCCACCTGGTCGAGGCCGACCGCTCCGCCCTGGTCGGCGAGTACGTCGGCCACACCGGACCGAAGACCACCCGCGTCTTCCAACAGGCCCGGGGCGGTGTGCTGTTCATCGACGAGGCGTACTCGCTCACCCAGTACGCCGGGTCCAACGACTTCGGCCAGGAGGCCATCGCGACCCTGCTGAAGCTGATGGAGGACCACCGCGACGACGTGGTGGTCATCGTCGCCGGATACCTCAAGGAGATGGAGGTCTTCGTCCGCTCCAACCCCGGCCTGGCCTCCCGCTTCAACCGCACCCTGCTCTTCGACGACTACAGCGGCGCCGAACTGGTCAGCATCGTCGAGCACCAGGCCGCCCAGCACCAGTACGAGTTGACGCCGGAGGCCGTCACCGCGCTCACGGCGCGCTTCGACGCCATGCCCCGCGACCGGGGCTTCGGCAACGGCCGTACGGCACGCCAGTTGTTCCAGGCCATGACGGAACGCCAGGCGTACCGGGTCGCCGAACTGCCGGACGCCTCGGAGGCGGACGTGACGACCCTCAGGCCGGAGGACATCCCACTGAACCCCTGAACCGCCCGGCACATCCCGCACCCGCCCGCAGATCCCGTACGCACCAGACGCGTTCCGCACCGGACGACCTTCGAAGGACTGGCCCCATGCCGCTCAAGCCCCCCTCCAGCGATCGCAGAGAAGGCGAGTTCGCCGACCTCTTCGCCCGGCGGACCCGCATCCCGCTCCGCGGCTTCCTGCCCGGCCGCCGGGTGTGGAAGGCCGTCGGCGGTCTCGCCGCCGCCGTGCTGGTGATCGCCGGCTCCGTCACCGCCGTGGCCGCCGTCGACTGGAGCGACGACGCGTCCGAGAAGGTGACCACGGCGGCCGACGAACCGGCCGACGACCAGGCCGTGACCGGCGACACCAAGAAGGCGGCGGCCGACCCGTCGCCGACGGACCGGGCCGAGGGCGAGGGCAGCGGCAAGGGCAAGGACGGCCCGGACGTCGTCTACGTCCCGGTCAGCGGCGGAGCGGGCACGGGCGGCGCGGCGGATTCGGCGCCGGACACCGACACCCGGTCCGGGACGGACGGCACCACGGGCGGCACCTCCGGCTCCACCGGCACCGAGGAGAAGAAGAACACGACCACCCGGAACACCGAGTCGGGGTCGACGTCCGGCTATCTGTGGGCCGACGGAAGCGTGGAGGCCGACTCGAACGCCTACTGGGACCAGAGCGTGGTCACCGTCAGGTCCGCCAAGCCGATCACCTCGCTCAAGGTCGTCGTCCGGATCATCCAGACCGGCGGCGTGAAGAGCACCGGGACCTGGACCTCCCTGGGCGACAAGGTCGCCGTGGGCCAGAACTCCACCGGCGACCAGATCGGCTACGTCATCACGCTGAAGTCGGGCGTCACGCTCGACCCCGGCACCTATGTCTTCAAGGTCCAGTACGACCACGCCCAGGGCGGACGCGACGCGGGCCGCGACCTCTACACCGTCACCGCCGTCGCGAACGGTTCGGACGACGAGTCCGTGTCCGGCCGCTTCTGACCCTCCGCACGGCCGTTTCAGAACGTCCGACGGCCGTTTCAACGTCCGACGGCCGCGTTTCCGAGCATCGCCGTCCGGGGGCGTCCGGCCAGCGGGCTCAGCCGGCCCAGCCCTGCTTCCGCAGCACCGAGGACACGTCGGGTGCCTGGTAGTGGTCCCCCTTGAGCACCTTGCCGTCCGCCCGGCGGGCGACCCGTCCGTCGGGGCCCAGCTTGGTCATGTTCGAGCGGTGGATCTCGGCGATCACCTCGTCCAGGTCGATGCCGTGGACGAGGGCGGTGCCGTACGCCACGTACACCACGTCGGCCAGTTCGTGGGCGAGCCGGTCGAGCGGCCCGTCGACCGCCACCTCGGCGACCTCGGCGGCCTCCTCGGCCAACAACTCCCCCCGGTGGGCGGCCAGCTCGGGCGAGACCTCGGTGGGGGCGGTACGGGCGTCGAGACCGAAGGCCCGGTGGAACTCACGGACCAGTCGAGCGGGAGAGGAACTCATCCGCCGACCCTACCGACCGGCCGCCCCACACCGACAGTTCTGTCCGACTCGTACGGCCATGACACCCAAGTCCCTCTGTGTCACGGAACTTTGACGTTACGTCAGCACAGGGGGGCGGTGACGGAACGGGTGACTCCACTCCGTACCCTCCGTTGTGTCTTCACGTACCACCCCGAGCGATTGAGGACCCATCGTGAGCGTTCCCCCCACCTCCCCCAGCCACCGGGCCAGGTCCCGGGTGACCCGCCGTGCGGTGATCGGCGCGGCCGGCGCGGTCGCGGCCGGCGCCGTGATCACGCCGACCGTGATGGCCACGACCGGCGACTCCGGCGGCGCGGACACCAAAGCGGAGGACACCGAGGCCGGCACCACGACCGAGACCTTCCCGAAGACCCGCAGCGAGGCCGCCACCGGCGAGGCACCCGTCGAGGCGGCCTTCCCCATCGGCTACGTGGGCGTGCGCTGGGGCGGCACCGACGAGACCACCGGCGGCGGCATCCGGCTGACGGACGCCGACGGCGGGCAGGGCGCGTGGCGCTCGCTCGGCGACGGCGGCTGCTCGGTCGCCAACGGCGGCGGCGTGCTGATCGCGGCCGACCAGGCCGCCGGATACGAGCTGAGAGCCCCCGACGGCGCCACGGGGCTGCGCTCGCTCGCGCTCGACACCCTGCACGGCCCGGACCGCGAGGTCGCCGTACCGTCCGACCCGACCCGGGTCCGGGGCGTCCAGTACCTCACGCGGGCCGCCTGGGGCGCCGACGAGTCGCTGCGGTTCAAGGCGGACGGCACGGAGAACTCGCCCACCGCGTTCTACCCGTTCCAGACGATCACCGTGCACCACACGGCCATGGCCAACGACGACCCGGACCCCGCCGCCACGGTGCGCGCGATCTACCAGCTGCACGCCGTCACCAACGACTGGGGCGACATCGGCTACCACTTCCTCATCGACGAGGAGGGCCGTATCTACGAGGGCCGCTACTCCGGCGACGACGGCCTGCCCGCGCACGACGCCGACGGCAAGGTGGTGACCGCCTTCCACGTCGGCGGCTTCAACTCCGGCAACCTCGGCATCGCCCTGCTGGGCACCTTCACCGAGCAGGGCCCCAAGGAGGCCGCCCGCGCCGCGCTCACCCGCCTCGTGAAGGTCCTGGTCCGCCAGCACGGCGTCGACCCGCAGGCCCGCGTCACCTACACCAACCCGGTCAACGGCACCCAGAAGGAGGTCGCGGAGATCAGCGGCCACCGGGACTGGATGGCGACGGAGTGCCCGGGCGAGGTGATGTACGCAGAGCTGGAGCGCCTGCGCACGGCGGTGGCCACCGGCCGCTGACCGCGTTCCGTGCCCCCGGCCGCCGGGCCCGCCCCCTTACGGGTCCGGCGTCGCCGAGGTCACGAGCTCGCACCGGATGGGTCCGACCCTGGCCTGCCCGCCCGGTGACCTGGCAGGATCTCGTCGCATGGTCCAGGTACTCCCACGCATCGGCAGGCGGCGCGCGCTGCTGGGCTCGGTGGCTTCGCTGGTGGTCCTCGGGCTGCTCACGTGGTGGCTGTGGCCGCGCGAGGAGCCCCCGAGCGGGACGATCACGGTGACCACGGGAGCCGAGCGGGGCGTCTACCAGGAGTACGGCAGCCGGCTGCGGAACGCGATCGCCGGGGACATGCCGGGGCTGCGGGTCCAGCTCATGCCGAGCAACGGTTCCCAGACGAACGTCCGCCGGGTGGCCACCGGGCAGGCCGACTTCGCCATCGCCGCGGCCGACGCCGTCCAGACGTACATCGACGAGGAACAGCCCGGCGCCGACCGGCTGCGCGGGGTGGCACGGCTGTACGACGACTACGTTCAGCTGGTGGTCCCGGCCGACTCGACCATCCAGAACGTGTCGGAGCTGAAGGGCAAGCGGGTCGCCGTGGGTCCCGAGGGCTCCGGCGTACGGCTGATCGCCGAACGTCTGCTGAAGGCGGACGGGCTGGACATCGACAAGGACATAGACGCGCGGAGCGACACGATCGGCACCAGCCCGGAGGCCCTGCGCACCGGAAGGATCGACGCGTTCTTCTGGTCGGGCGGCCTGCCCACGAAGGGGCTGACGGACCTCGCGGAGAAGGAGAAGTACGACTTCCGGTTCGTCCCGATCCGCAGCGACCTGGTGACCGGTCTGCACGACCGGGGCGGCGTCTTCAGTCACTACCGGGCGTCCGTGATGCCCGCCGACGCCTACCCGACCATCCTCCCGGCCTCGGTGCCCACCCTCACCGTGGCGAACCTGCTCATCACCCGTGCCGACATGGACCCCCGGCTCACCGAGTGGCTGACCCGCGTCGTCCTGAAGAGCCGTGACAACATCGGCCAGCACGTCCACGCGGCCCAGGTGGTGGATCTGCGCACCGCGATCTACACCGACCCCCTACGACTGCACCAGGGCGCGAGAGCGTACTACCGCTCGGTGAAGCCGTAGCCCTCCGGGAGTCCGGCCCCGCCCCTGCCCGGCCCCTCAGGCCGGCGGGCGCGAGCGGGGCACCGTCACCGTGACCCGCAGCCCGTGCGGCTCGTGGTGGGCGTAGGCGATGGAGCCGCCGCCCGCCGCGATCAGCGCCCGGGAGATGGAGAGCCCGAGGCCCGAGCCCTTGATGTTCTGGTGCGCGGTGCTGCGCCAGAAACGGTCGCCGACGCGTTCCAGCTCCTCGTCGCTGAGGCCGGGCCCGCCGTCGGTGACCACGACCGTGGACGTCTCGCCGTTGGAGGCGACCCGGACCTCGACCCGCTCCCCGGCAGGCGTGAACTTCAGCGCGTTGTCGATCACCGCGTCCAGGGCGCTGGACAGGGCGATGGGATCGGCCCAGGCGGTGGTGGCCGGGCAGGTGCCGACCAACGACACCCCCTTGTCGTCGGCCAGCGGCGACCAGGACGCGACGCGCTCGGCGGTCAGCTCACCCACGTCGATGAGCCGCAGATCGGAATCCGCGTGCTCGGCGAGCGCCAGGTCGAGCAGATCGTCGAGGACCGAGGCGAGCCGTTTGCCCTCGGTGCGGACGGAGGCGATCTCCTCGTTGCCCTCGGGCAGTTCGAGCGCGAGCAGGTCGATGCGGAGCAGCAACGCGGCCAGCGGGTTGCGGAGTTGGTGCGAGGCGTCGGCGACGAAGGCGCGCTGTTGCTCCAGCACGTCCTCGACGTTGTCGGCCATCTCGTTGAACGACCGTGCCAGCCGCCGGAGTTCGGGCGGTCCGCTGGCCACCGCGACCCGTGACTTGAGCCGCCCCGATGCGATGGCGTGGGTGGTGACGTCGAGGACGCGTACAGGCTTGAGGACCCAGCCCGTCAGCCGCAGCGCGGCACCGACGGCGAGGAGCATCGCGGCGATCTCACCCGCGCCGATGACCAGCCAGCCGCGCAGGATCTTGGAGCGCATCTGGTCGGTGGGCGAGTCGGTGACGACGGCCGCGACGACGTCACCGTCGTGGATGACGGGGGACGCGACGACGAGCCGGCCCTCCTGCCAGGGCCACACCTGTCGCGGGTCGTGCGGGCGGCGTCCCAGCAGCGCCTCGTCGAAGGCGGCGAGGCCCTCCCCCTCGGTGGGCCGGCCCCACTCCAGGGGGGCGTTGGCCATGGCCGGCTGGCTCTTCTCCCGGTAGAAGACACCGGCCTTGATGCCGTACACCCGGTAGTACTGCTCCAGCTCCCGCTGGAGGGTCTCGCCGCGGCCGTCGGTGGTGTCCACCCGGGATCCGCTCGGGCGCTCGGTGACGAACTGGGCGAGGGCCGCGAACCGCGCCGTGTCATCGATGCGGTCGATGACCACCTCCTGCTGCCGCGCCGCCGCGAGGCTCACCGCCAGCGGAATGCCGAGGGCCAGCAGCACGGCGGCCATCAGGACGATGAGCAGCGGAAGAAGACGAGTGCGCACGCGGGCACGCTACGGCGTCGGGGCGACCAGCCGGTAGCCGACCCCACGCACCGTCTCGATGAGGGCAGGCATCCGCAGCTTGGACCGCAGGGAGGCGACATGCACTTCGAGGGTGCGGCCGGTCCCTTCCCAACTGGTCCGCCACACCTCGCTGATGATCTGTTCCCGGCGGAAGACGACCCCGGGCCGCTGGGCCAGCAGCGCGAGCAGGTCGAACTCCTTGCGGGTCAGCTGGACGACCGAGCCGTCCACACTGACCTGCCGGGTGGGCAGTTCGATGAGCACGGACCCGAGCCGCAGCCCGCTGTCGCCGGACGACGCGGCCTCGTCGGGGGCCCGGCGGCGGGCGACGGCGTGGATCCGGGCGAGCAGCTCACCCGTGTCGTACGGCTTGACCACGTAGTCGTCGGCGCCGAGGTTGAGGCCGTGGATCCGGGACCGTACGTCGGAGCGGGCCGTCACCATGATCACCGGGGTGCTGGTGCGCTTGCGGATCTTGCCGCAGACCTCGTAGCCGTCCTGGTCGGGCAGGCCGAGGTCGAGCAGGACGACCCCGAAGCCGTTGCCCTCGGGGACGAGCGCCTGGAGCGCCTCCTCGCCGCTGCGGGCGTGCGTGACGTCGAAGCCGTGCCGGGCCAGGACCGCGGACAGGGCGGCGGCGACGTGGTTGTCGTCCTCGACGAGGAGCAGCCTCATTCCGGCCCCTTTCCTGTTCGGTGGGTCATGCGTTTCGGTCATGTGTGCGTCTCTGGCTGGCACACATTACGCGGACGCGCATCCCGGGCACGCGCGTATCGACTCCCTGGCAGTCACACTGATGAGTGAGGACGCCGTCAAGGCCGGAGGGGTTCCGCGCGGGTTCCGTTATCCAGCCGAAACGCCCCGCTCGGGCTCGTCACGTGCAGTGTCCGTCCGGCTACCAGATCGTTATGCTCAATTCTCGCTCAGATGTAATGACGCTGGTCGTCGCCGGTCACTACTGTCCTCCGAAACCGAGGAAGACGGAGCCCAAAGCGATGACCGAAGTTTCGGTGGTCAAGGACGCGGTGCCCGCGGCCGACGACCTGGTCGTCCTGAAGAGCGTCAACAAGCACTTCGGCGCGTTGCACGTACTCCAGGACATCGATCTGACGATCACCAGGGGCGAGGTCGTCGTGGTGATCGGACCCTCCGGGTCCGGCAAGTCCACTCTGTGCCGCACCATCAACCGGCTGGAGTCGATCGACTCCGGCGACATCACGATCGACGGCAAGCCGCTGCCCGCGGAGGGCAAGGCGCTCGCACGACTGCGGGCGGACGTCGGCATGGTGTTCCAGTCGTTCAATCTCTTCGCGCACAAGACCGTGCTCGAGAACGTGATGCTGGGACAGCTCAAGGTCCGCAAGGCCGACAAGAAGCAGGCCGAGGAGAAGGCGCGGAACCTGCTCGACCGGGTCGGCGTGGGGACCCAGGCCGACAAGTACCCCGCGCAGCTCTCGGGTGGTCAGCAGCAGCGCGTCGCGATCGCGCGGGCGCTGGCCATGGACCCCAAGGTCATGCTCTTCGACGAGCCGACCTCGGCGCTCGACCCCGAGATGATCAACGAGGTCCTGGAGGTCATGCAGCAGCTGGCCCGGGACGGCATGACGATGGTCGTGGTCACCCACGAGATGGGCTTCGCCCGTTCAGCCGCCAACCGGGTGGTGTTCATGGCGGACGGCCGCATCGTCGAAGAGGCTGTGCCGGACCAGTTCTTCAGCAACCCCCGCAGCGACCGGGCCAAGGACTTCCTGTCGAAGATCCTGCACCACTGACGGCCCCGCCGACACCCCTTCCGGCCCCCGGCACCCGCACCATGACGGTCCGCATCTCTTCACCACAAAAAGGATGTTCACCATGAAGCTCCGCAAGGCCTCCGCCGCAGCAGCCACCGCCCTCGTCCTCGCCCTGACGGCCACGGCCTGCGGCGGCGACGACAGCAACGGCAGCGACAACGGCTCCGACTCCGGTTCCAGCGGCGGCGGCAAGATCAAGGTCGGCATCAAGTACGACCAGCCGGGTCTCGGTCTGAAGAACCCCGACGGTTCCTTCTCCGGCTTCGACGTCGACGTGGCGACGTACGTGGCCAAGGAGCTCGGCTACGACGCCAAGCAGATCGAGTTCGTCGAGACCAAGAGCGCCGACCGTGAGAACGCGCTGGCCCGCGGCGACGTCAAGTTCATCGCGGCCACGTACTCGATCAACGACGAGCGCAAGAAGCTCGTCGACTTCGCCGGCCCGTACCTGCTGGCCCACCAGGACCTGCTGGTCAAGGCCGACTCGGACATCAGCAAGGGTACGGACCTCAACGGCAAGACCCTCTGCTCGGTGACCGGTTCCACCTCGGCGGAGAACGTCAAGAAGAGCATCGCCCCCGACGCGCAGCTCAAGGAGTACGGCGGCTACTCGGAGTGCATCGCCGGCCTGCAGAGCGGCGCCGTGGACGCGGTCACCACCGACGACTCGATCCTCGCGGGCTTCGCCGCGCAGGAGAACTACAAGGGTCAGTTCAAGCTCGCGGGCCTGAAGCTCAGCAATGAGAACTACGGCATCGGCGTCAAGAAGGGCGACACGGCGACCGTGGACAAGATCAACGCCGCCCTCGAGAAGATGGTCAGCGACGGCGCCTGGGAGACCGCGGTCAAGGAGAACTTCGGCCCGGCCGACTACAAGAACGAGCCCGCCCCGAAGATCGGCGTCATCGCCTAGTCAGCGGATATCCGCCACCAGCGCGGATCTCGTTGTCGCGCCGCCGCCCGCCGCAAGGCGCGGTAAGGGCGGCGGCGCTCTGCGCCTGCCACGTATGCCACACACCCGGAAGCGCGGGAGACAGTGTTCGACTTCCTTTCAACTTACAGCGACCCAACCTTCTTGGGTGCGTTCTGGATGACGGTCAAGCTCACCGTCTTCTCAGCCATCGGCTCCCTGATCTGGGGAACCCTGCTGGCCGCCATGCGCGTCAGCCCCGTGCCCCTCATGCGCGGCTTCGGCACCGTCTATGTGAACGTCGTGCGGAACATCCCGCTGACCGTCATCATCGTCTTCACCTCGCTCGGCCTCGCCGACATCTTCCGGGTGACGATGGGCGCGGGCAACGACGTCAAGCTCACGGCGTTCCGGCTCGCCATTCTCGGTTTCGTGGCCTACACCGCGGCCTTCGTCTGCGAGGCGCTGCGCTCCGGCATCAACACCGTGCCCGTCGGTCAGGCCGAGGCGGCACGCGCCATCGGACTGAGCTTCAGCCAGGTCCTCGGCCTCATCGTGCTGCCGCAGGCGTTCCGCGCCGTCATCGGCCCGCTGGCCAACGTGCTGATCGCACTGACCAAGAACACGACCGTGGCCGCGGCGATCGGTGTGTGGGAAGCCGCCTACCTCATGAAGGGCATGATCGAGAAGGAGGCGCAGACCCTGCTCATCGGTGCGATCTTCGCCTTCGGATTCATCGTTCTGACCCTTCCCACCGGCCTGATCCTCGGCTGGCTGAGCAAGCGACTGGCGGTGAAGCGATGAGTTCCGTTCTCTACGACGCCCCCGGCCCCCGGGCCAAACGGCGCAATGTGATCCTCACGGTGGTCTTCGTCGTTCTGCTGGCCCTCCTCGCGTGGTGGCTCTGGGGAGCGCTGGACAGCAGGAACCAGCTGGAGTGGAAACTCTGGAAGCCGTTCTTCACCTCCGAGGCCTGGACGACGTATCTGCTGCCCGGCCTTGCGAACACGCTCAAGGCCATGGCGCTCTCCATCGTGATCGCCCTGCCCCTCGGCGCGCTCTTCGGCATCGCACGCCTCTCCGACCACCTGTGGGTCCGCATCCCGGCCGGTGCGGTGGTCGAGTTCTTCCGGGCCATTCCGGTCCTGCTGCTGATGCTGTTCGCCAACGAGGTCATCGCCCGCTCGCTGGAAGTCACCACCGAGCAACGGCAGCTCTGGGCGGTCGTCACCGGTCTGGTGCTGTACAACGCCTCGGTCCTCGCCGAGGTCGTGCGCGCCGGTATCCTCGCCCTGCCCAAGGGCCAGACGGAGGCCGCCCAGGCGATCGGTCTGCGCAAGGGTCAGACGATGTCCTCCATCCTGCTGCCGCAGGCAGTCACGGTGATGCTGCCGGCCATCGTCAGCCAGCTCGTGGTCATCGTGAAGGACACCGCGCTCGGCGGCGTGATGATCGGGTTCACCGAACTGCTCAGTGGACGCGCGACGCTGGCGGCGGTGTACGCCAACGTCGTACCCAGCTTCGTCGTCGTCGCGATCATCTACATCGTCCTGAACTTCATCATCACCAGCTTCGCGAGCTGGCTGGAGCAGCGGCTGCGGCGGGGCAAGAAGTCGACCGGCGTGGTGCTGGGCCCGGCGGCGATCGAGGGCACCGCGGCGACCGGCGCGGGTGCGGGCATCGGCATGGGCGGTGTCGCCGGTGGCGACGGCGGTGGCGACGGAGACACCTGACAGGTGATCAGGTGACATCCGCCCAGGATGTCCCCCGATTCGCTCCCCGGAGGGCAGTGGCATGATCGCCACTGCCCTCCGTCACTTGACGCAAGCACCGGCAATGGGTTGCATACGTTCTGTGATCGTGCACCCTGCTCCAACTTCCTGTTCACCCACGTCCGCCGGGACGTCACGTCGGGCAGGGGGCGCCGCGCCGTGGATCCGGTGATCGTCGTCGGCGCGGGGCCCGTGGGGCTCACGCTCGCCCTCGCGCTGGCGCGCCAGGACGTGCCGTCCGTGGTCCTCGACGAGGGACCGGGGAAGGACGAGCAGCGGCCGGCACGGACGGTGGTCCTGAACGAGGACACGGCCGCACTGCTGGAACGGTTGTCCGGCGCCCCGCTCTCCCGGCTCGGCTTCCGCTGGGCCGGATGGCGGTCGATGCGGCGCAAGCAGGTGATGCGTCAGGTCCGATTCGGCGAGCCCGACTTCGAGGAGACGGGTATCCCGCCCCGGGAGGTCGCGAAGGCTGGGCGCGGCGGCCACGACGCTGTCGTGGAGGGTTCCGCCGACCTCCCCCCGCTCCACATCGCCCAGCACGTCCTGACCGCGGCCCTGCGCGAGGCCATCGCGGGTGAGCGGCTCGTCAAGGTCGCCGTGGAGAGCCGGCTCGACGCGCTCGAACAGGAGAAGTCCGGCGTCACGGCCCACACCCGCGGCCCCAAGAGCACCTGGTGGCGCGGCAGTTACCTGGTGGGATGCGACGGCCCCCGCTCGACGGTCCGCAAGCTCCAGGACATCCGGTTTCCCGGCCGTACGGCGGTGGAACGGCACGCGGTGGCGGCCCTGCGCGCGGAACTCCCCTGGCCGGGCGAAGCGTTGCTGCATCGCATGCCGCCCTGGCGCACGGCGGGCCCGTCCGGCGGAGAGATCACCGCACGGCCCCTCGCCGAAGGTCTCTGGCGCCTCGACTGGCTCCTGCCGCCGGGCAAGGACCTCGTGACGCCCGATCTGCTCGTGGCCCGCGTCCGCGAGACCCTCGCCGGCTGGACGGGCGGCTCGACACCGCCGTACGACCTGCTCGACACCGGTGTCCACACCGTGCACCACCGGCTCGCCCGGCGCTGGCGGGTCGGCCGGGTCTTCCTCGCCGGCGACGCCGCGCACCTACTCGGGGCCCTCGGCACCCAGGGTCTCGACGAGGGACTGCGGGACGCCGACAACCTCGCCTGGAAACTGGCCCTCGCCTGGCACCACGGCCCGCACGAGGCCCTGCTCGACAGCTACCAGACGGAGCGGCGCGCGGTCGTCGCCGCCCGGCTGCGCGCCGCCGACCAGGTGCTGCCGCTGCTGCGCGGCGGCAAGGGGCTGCGGTCGTACGTCCCCGGCTCGGCCCGGGGCCACGACGCGCTGCTGGCCGACGGCCACCTGGGGCGCGGGGCACTGGGTGCGCCGGGGGCGTACTCCGATTCACCGCTCATGCCTCCACCCGCCGACGGGGAGACACCGGTCGACACGCTGCCGGGCACCCAGGTCGTGGATGTGGAGGTGACGGCGGAGGACGGCACTTTCGTCCCGCTGCGGGACCGGCTCGGGCGCGGGGCGCTGCTGGTCGTGCTGATCGCGCCCGGCACCGGCGTGTGGGAGCGCAAGCACTGGATGAGTGCCGGGATCATGCCCCGGCTCGCAGCCGCCGTCTCCGCCCTGCCGCGGCCCGCCGAGTTGCTGGTCGCCGAGGCCTACCCGGGCGCGGCCGCCCACACCGTCCTCCTGGTCCGCCCCGACGGCTACCTCGTCACCGCCCTGAGCGGCGTGCGCCCGGCCGACCTGTACGCGGCCGCGGAGGCGACGCTGGGCGGGGCGAGGCAGCAGCCCGAGACCAGCGACGCGGCCACGAGCGCACGTTGAGGCGCTCCCGTAAGCCCCGGCCCCTGCCCCGTCACCGACGACCGTCACTGTGTGTCCACATAGTGACGGTGAGTTGACCGTCCCGCCCGGTCATGGTCTACTCCGGTCCGTGACCGACACTTCTACGCGCCTGTGGCGGAGGGTCCATATGGACCTCGTCCGCTATGCGGGCTGCGTGTGTCGCCCGTCCTGCTGACTTCGCATCCTTCTTCATTCGCGCGCGCCGGTCATATGCGGCCGCGCGCTCCCGAGCGAACGCACTTCAGGACGGTACCCGTGTCTGTGTCCCCCGTTGTTCCCCCCACTTCCGCCGTCGCCGCCCCCACGCAGGCGGAGCTGCTCGACTTCGCGCGCCGGACCGCCGCCGACGCCGAGCTGATCGCGTCCCTTCCGCTCGACCCCGAGGGCCGTACCTGGGTACGGCTGGAAGGCCCCGGCGGCAGCGAGGCCTGGCTCATCGGCTGGCCGCCCGGCACGGGAACCGGCTGGCACGACCACGCCGACTCGGTGGGCGCCTTCGTCACCGCGGCGGGCGAACTCAAGGAGTACTCGCTCGCCGCCCGGCTTCCCACCGACGGCTGGAAGACCCTCGAACTCACCGAAGGCGTCGACCGCGAGCGGCAGTTGTCCGCCGGCAAGGGGCGCTCCTTCGGACGTCACCACGTCCACGAGGTGCTCAACGAGTCCCGGGAGGAGCACGCGATCTCCGTCCACGCCTATTACCCGCCCCTCCCCCGCATCCGCCGCTTCAGCCGCACGGGGCAGGTGCTGCGCCTGGAACACGTCGAGCGTCCGTCCGACTGGCAGTGAGCCCGGGCCCCAGCTCGTTCCCCCATTCCCCAGCTCCCGCCGGCTCGCCCCTCTTCCCTCGCGCGCGGAGGCGGCATCCCTCGCCTCAGTACCCCTCGTCCTCCAGCCCCTCCGTCTCCTCCCCCTCTTCCTCCAGCGCCTGCCGGACCACGCGCAGGGCCATGCCCTCGGCGTAGCCCTTGCGGGCGAGCATGCCGGCGAGGCGGCGGAGGCGCTTGTCGCGGTCGAGGCCACGGGTGGAGCGCAGCTTGCGGGCGACCAGCTCGCGCGCGGTGGTCTCCTCCTGCTCCGTGTCGAGCTGGGAGACGGCCTCGTCGATCAGTGCCGAGTCGACACCCTTGGTGCGCAGCTCCCTGGCGAGGGCCCTGCGTGCCAGGCCCCGACCGTGGTGCCGGGACTCCACCCAGGCGTCGGCGAACGCGCTGTCGTTGATCAGTCCGACCTCCTCGAACCTCGACAGCACCTCCTCCGCCACGTCCTCGGGGATCTCCCGTTTCTGTAGGGCGTCCGCGAGTTGTTTCCGAGTGCGCGGGGTCCCGGTGAGCAGGCGCAGACAGATCGCGCGCGCCCGCTCAGCCGGGTCCCCTGAGGTCTCGCCTTTCTCGGCCCTCGACGAGAAAGACGAGCCCCCGTCCTGCGGCCCCCCGTCGTCCGGGCCGTCCCCCTGTTCCCCGAAGCCACGCCGCCGACCGCCCCGCCCGCCGCGTCTGCCACGCGCGTCGCCGCCCGCACCGCGCGAAGGGCCGCCGCCACGCCGACGGCTGCCGACGGCCGGGCCCTCGGAGCGCGGGCCGTCCTCCCGCCGTACGACGTCGCCGTCACCGCCGTCGTCGTACGGTCGGAACCCCTCGTCCTCGTGCCCGTCCGCGCCGAATCCCCCGGTCCCCCCGCCGGTACCACCGCGCCCCCGGCTCTCGGGAGCACTGGGATACGCGTACTCGCCCCAGTCCGTTCTGCGCGTCACGGACTAGCTCTTCGCCGCCGCGGCCTTGGTCTTGGTGGCCTTGGCAGCCGGAGTGGACACCGCCTTCGCGGCGTCGTCAGCGGTGGCCGGGGCCACACCCGCGGCGTCCGCGCCCGGTTCGGCGGTGGGCTCCTCGGGCCGCACGCCGACGCCCAGCTTCTCCTTGATCTTCTTCTCGATCTCGTTGGCGAGATCGGGGTTGTCCTTCAGGAAGTTGCGGGCGTTCTCCTTGCCCTGGCCGAGCTGGTCGCCCTCGTACGTGTACCAGGCGCCGGCCTTGCGGACGAAGCCGTGCTCCACTCCCATGTCGATCAGGCCGCCCTCACGGCTGATGCCCTGGCCGTAGAGGATGTCGAACTCGGCCTGCTTGAAGGGCGGCGCAACCTTGTTCTTGACGACCTTGACGCGGGTGCGGTTGCCGACCGCGTCCGTGCCGTCCTTGAGGGTCTCGATGCGGCGGATGTCGAGTCGCACCGAGGCGTAGAACTTCAGCGCCCGGCCACCGGTCGTGGTCTCCGGCGATCCGAACATGACTCCGATCTTCTCGCGGAGCTGGTTGATGAAGATGGCGGTGGTCTTGGACTGGTTGAGCGCACTGGTGATCTTTCGCAGGGCCTGGCTCATCAGCCGGGCCTGCAGACCGACGTGGCTGTCGCCCATCTCGCCCTCGATCTCCGCGCGCGGGACGAGGGCTGCGACGGAGTCGATGACGATGAGGTCCAGGGCGCCGGAGCGCACCAGCATGTCCACGATCTCCAGGGCCTGCTCGCCGTTGTCCGGCTGGGACAGGATCAGGTTGTCGATGTCGACACCGAGCTTCTTCGCGTACTCGGGGTCGAGGGCGTGCTCGGCGTCCACGAAGGCGACCTGGCCGCCGGCCTTCTGAGCGTTCGCCACCGCGTGCAGCGTCAGGGTCGTCTTACCGGAGGATTCCGGTCCGTACACCTCCACCACACGGCCACGCGGCAGGCCGCCGACGCCGAGGGCCACGTCGAGCGCGGTCGACCCGGTCGGGATGACCTCGATGGGCTCCTTGGACCGGTCACCCATGCGCATGACCGCGCCCTTGCCGAATTGTCGTTCAATCTGTGCGAGCGCGGCGTCGAGCGCCTTCTCGCGGTCGGTTCCTGCCATGGGTTCCACCCGGTTTGCTTGAGTCGATCGCTTCACGTGAAAGACGCTAACGCCTGCCACTGACAATGGGCCCCGACGCCCGCCCGGCCTGTGGATAACTCGGGCACTTCTCCACGAAAACCCTGCCGAACTCCCGTCGGCAGCCGCGCCGGAGCCTCCATAAGAATGGATGTTCGAATTTAGTGTCAAGCGACACCACGGGCCGTCCGGAGGACTTCCGCAGAACCTCGGACCCCTTCGACGGGCCTTCCCGTGCGACCGCGACGCCCGGAGGCCGCGCCCTACGGAGTGCCGCGTTCCGGCCCGGTGCGGCTCTCCGGCCCGACATCGCCTGCGGACCCGGCGTCGGCCTCGGGGGCGGCCTGGGCCTCGGGGTCGTCCGTCGGTCGGTTCGTCGGGTGCCGCCGGTCCGCCTTCGCCTCCAGCAGTCTGCGCAGCCGCCTCAGGAGGTTGCGGGAGCCGGGTCTGCGGTGCCCGTGCACCCGGGGGTCGTCCGTGACGTCGTACCGCTTCACGTACGCCCCGAGGAAGGCCTGCAGGGTGGCGATGGCGGGAATGGCGATGAGCGCGCCGACCGCCCCGAGGAGGGCGGTGCCCGCGATGACCGACCCGAAGGCGACGGCCGGGTGGATGTCCACGGTCTTGGCGGTCAGCTTGGGCTGCAGCACATAGTTCTCGAACTGCTGGTACAGGACCACGAAGACGAGGACCCACAGCGCGTACCACGGGTTGACCGTGAAGGCGATCAGCATCGGCAGCGCACCCGCGAGATAGGTGCCGATGGTCGGGATGAACTGCGAGACCAGGCCGACCCAGACCGCCAGCGCGGGTGCGTAGGGCACGTCGAGGTACTCCAGCAGGATGTAGTGCGCCGCGCCGGATATCAGCGCCATCAATCCGCGTGAGTAGAGATAGCCGCCCGTCTTGTCCACGGCGATCTCCCACGCGCGCAGCACCTCGGCCTGCTTCGCGGGCGGCAGCACGGAGCACAGCGCGCGCCGCAGCCGTGGTCCGTCTGCGGCGAAGTAGAACGAGAACAGCGCGATCGTCAGCAGTTGGAAGAGACCGCCCATGACCTGCGCGGAGACGTCGAGGACACCCGTCGCGCTGTTCTGCACATACTTCTGGAGCCAGTCGGAGCGCAGCAGCCCCTCCTGGATGTCGACCCGCTTGAGCTCGGTGTGGAAGCTGGTGTTGATCCAGCTGATGACGGAGTCGAGGTAGGCCGGGAAGTCCTCGACCATCTTGATGATCTGGCCGGCGAGCATCGAGCCGAGCAGGGTGACGAACCCCGCGGCCCCGATCAGGGTGATCAGGAAGACCAGGAAGGTGGCGAAGCCCCTACGCAGCCCCTTCGAGGCCATCCAGCTCACGGCGGGCTCGATCGCGAGCGCCAGGAAGAACGCGATGAGGATGTTGACCAGCAGTCCGATCAGCTGGTGGAACGCCCAACTGCCCAGTTGGAAGACGGCCACGAGGGAGAGCGCGAGCACCATCGCGCGCGGCAGCCAGCGCGGCATACGGCCGCTGGGCACGGCACCGGGACCCGGGTCGGCCGGCGTGCCGACGGGAGGTGTCGTACCGGACGGGGGTGCCTGCTGCTGGGACCTCGCGGTCTCGTCTGTGGGGGCCACGCACCAAGTTTCGCCCACGCCACCGACAATCAGTCGCCGCCCCCTGGTCCTCCGGCGCAACGACCGACGTCCGCGGGGTGAAGTCCCGGGCTTTTCAGCGGTTTTCGGCGGGAACGCCCATGGTCGCGCACACCACGCGCCACACTTCCTTGGCCTCCCAGCCCGCGTCCAGCGCCTCGTGGACCGTGCGTCCGCCGAGGTCGGACATCACGTGATCGCGCGCGAAGGTGTCGGCGTACCCCGCACCGAAGTGCTCCGCCATCCGCTGCCAGAAGACCGTCAACCGCATGAGTCCAGTATCCCGCCCCAGGGGGTGGGCCTGCCCGGGACGGCTTTCCGATACCGCTTTCCGCCCTACGGTCGGAACCATGGCCGAAACCGGAGCATCCCCCCTCCCCTCGTCGTCCCCGGCGCAGACCCCGCTGGCTCGCGCCGAGCAGTTCATCTGGCTGACCGCGCGCGTGCTGGAGCAGCGCCGCTTCGCCTACCACTTCCTGGAGGGGAGCGCCGACGCGGTGGAGACCGCGCTGGCCGCCTACCGCAACGCCGACGAGGGCTACGGGCACGCGCTCGAACCCGATCTGCGCGGCCCCGTGAGCCAGCCGCTGCACACCGGGCACGCGCTGCGCGTCCTGGACTCGATCGGGCGCTGCGGCGGGCAGCGGGTGGAACGCGTGTGCCGCTATCTGACGTCGGTGTCGACCCCGGACGGCGCGCTCCCCGCGGTGCACCCCAGCCAGCGCGGCTATCCGGCGGCCCCGTTCGTGCCGATCGTCGACGACCCTCCCAGTGATCTGCTGGCCACCGGGCCCGTGGTGGGCCTGCTGCACCGCAACCAGGTGTGGCACGCGTGGTTGTTCCGGGCCACCGACTTCTGCTGGCAGGCGGTCGAGTCCCTGGAGAAGTCACACCCCTACGAGGTGCACGCCGCGGTGGCGTTCCTGGAATCGGTGCCGGACCGCTCTCGCGCGCGGGCCGCCGCCGACCGGCTCGGCCGCCTGGTCCGCGAACACCGGCTCGCCGCGCTGGATCCGGAGCGGCTCGGCGACTTCCCGGTGTCGGCCGGTTACGCACCGGGCGAGCATCACTACCCGCACGACTTCGCGCCCACCCCGGAGTCCCTCGCGCGCGCGTGGTTCACCGACCAGGAGATGTCCCGTTCCCTCGACTTCCTGGCGAGCGAGCAGACGGACGACGGCGGCTGGCCGATCCGCTGGCGCCAGTGGGCGCCGAGCACGGCCATGGAGAGCCGCCCGATCGTGACGATCGAGGCACTGCGTACGCTGCGGGCGTACAGACGTCCGATCGGCTGAGGCCCGCCGCAGGGCCGTCCGGTGCGGCATGTGGTCGTACGACAGTCGTGGCGGGCGTCAGCCCGTGATCGCCCGCACCCCTGCCGTCACGAGCACCGCTGCGCCCACGACGATCAGGAAGGGCGCGCGCCAGAGGAGCGCCAGGGCGGCCGCGGCGAGCCCCGCGGCCCTCGCGTCCACCACCAGGTCGTGGCCGGCGGCGAAGGTCTGCTGGGCCGTGAGTGCGGCGAGAAGGGCCACGGGCAGCAGGGCGGCGAGGCGGCGCACGGAGGGGCGTTCCAGGACACCCTCGGGCACCATCAGGCCGATCAGCTTGACCGCGTAGCAGCCGACGGCGGTGGCGACGACCGCGATCCAGACGTTCACCGGACGTCGCCCTGCCTGTCGCCGCGTCGGCCGTCCTCGCCCTGCGGGTCGGGTCCGCCGTCGTCCTGCCCGCCCTCCGGCCGACCGTCACTCCTCCGACGGCCCACCCGCGCACCGGCGGCTCCGCGTCGGCGCCCCTCCGCCCAGAGCACGACCGGGGCTGCCGCCGCGGCGACCAGGACCGGGACTCCGGCCGGCAGGACGGGCAGCAGGCCCAGTCCCAGGACGACGGCGATGCCCGCGACGGCGCGCTCCCCGGAGGTCTTCAGCATCGGCGCGAGGAGGGCCAGGAAGACGGCGGGTCCGGCCGCGTCGAGCCCCCAGGCACCGGTGTCGCCGATGGCCTCGGCGCCGAGCGCGCCGAGCAGCGTGGTGAGGTTCCACAGCACGTAGAGGGTGAGACCGGTGACGGTGAAGCCGATGCGGCCGGCCCGGCGCGTGGGCTGGGCGAGGGCGACGGCCGTGGTCTCGTCGATGACCCACTGGGCCGCGAACGGCCGCACCGCGCGCGGGAGGGCGAGCATCTGGGACAGGCGCAGCCCGTAGAACGCGTTGCGCACGCCCAGGAAGAAGGCCCCGGCGGCGGCAGTGAAGGGGTTGCCCCCGGCCGCGAGCGCACCCACCAGGGCGAACTGGGAGGCCCCGGTGAACACCAGGAGGCTCAGCGCGCAGGTCTGCATCAGGCTGAGCCCGCTGCCGGCCGAGGTCACTCCGAAGGCGAACCCGGACAGGCCGACGGCCACCCCGACGCCGAGCGAGTCCCGGACGACCGCTCCGTCGGACTTCGTACCGCCGCCGTCGTCCCGTGTCTCGGCGAGACGTGTCTGTTCAGTCACCACGCACCGGACGGTACGAGCCGTCGGCGCTATCGGTCTTGTACGTTCTTGCGCCCCCGAGCGCCGTCCGTGCCTCCTTGCGCGTCCTCCGCCCGCTCACGCCCGCCCCCGGGACCGCCCACGCGTTCGCGCTGGTAGGCCCCTGGAGGCACGCCGACGATCCGGCTGAAGTGCCGGTTGAGGTGCGGCTGGTCCGTGAAGCCGACGGCGACGGCGGCATCGACCGGAGCCGTGCCCGCGTCGAGCAGGCTCCGCGCCCGCCGGACGCGGGCGTCGGTCAGCCAGGCGTGCGGCGGCATGCCGTAGGCCCCGCGGAAGGCCCGCAGCAACGCGAAGGGACTGGTGCCGAGGTCGGCGGCCAGCCGCTCCAGGGTCGGCGGGTCAGCCATCCGCTCCGACAGCACGCCACGCGCGTGCCGCGACGGAGGTGCCTGCCGTACGGACGGGGCGTTGGGGCAGCGGCCCGCCGTTCAGGCGCAGCAACCGCGTCACGGCGACCCGCAGCAGGGTGTCCGCGGCCAGCGCGTTGCCCTCGTCGACGGCCCGCAGCACCTGGTGGACGAGACCGGCGGCGCACGGGTCGTCGAGCACCGGGCTCACGAAACCGGGGGTGCCGCGGATCGTGGTGGTCTCGGCCGCGATCTCGGCCACCACGTCCGCCGACGGGTAGAGCGCGCCGTACCGCCAGCCCTCGGGCACACCCGCGCGACCGGTGTGCGGGGTGTCCGGGTTGACGAGGGCCAGGGTGCCCGGACCCGCGTACTGGTCGGCGCCTCCGTGGTGGAACACCTCGACACCGTCGGCGATGGCCGCGATCACGAAGCTCTCGTGGGTGTGCCGCACGAATTTCTTCTCGACGTAGGTCGCCCGCAGCAGGTCGACCCCGGGCAGTTCCGCGTACCGCCAGTGCCTCGCCCGCTCCACCGAACCCGCCATACCCCCATTCTGCGACCGTTCCGTACGACGAACCCCACTGCCCCAGGCCGGGCCGGCCCCGGCCGGCCCGGCCCACCGGGCACGGCGCGAATCGCTCCAGCCTCACCCCGCCGCGTCCGGACCCAGCCCCGCCCCCTGGCCCCAGCCCCTCGGCCCCATCCCCCGGCCGCAGTCCCCAGGCCCCGCCCACGCGCCCCCGACCCGCTCATGCTGCCCCGCCCCGAACCATTTGCCCAGGTCCGAGCCGTTGTCAGTGGTCGGGTGCAGGATGGGGGCATGGTCAGCTCCGCAGATCGAGCCCTCGACGGCTTCTCCCCCGCGACCCGCGGCTGGTTCACGGGGGCCTTCTCCGCGCCCACCGCGGCCCAGGCCGGGGCGTGGCGGGCCATCGGCGAGGGCTCGGACGTGCTGGTGGTCGCCCCGACCGGCTCCGGCAAGACGCTGGCCGCGTTCCTCGCCGCACTGGACCAGCTGACGTCCAGCCCGCCCCCGGCCGACCCGCGGAAGCGCTGCCGGGTGCTGTACGTGTCACCGCTGAAGGCCCTCGCGGTGGACGTCGAGCGGAACCTGCGCAGTCCGCTGACCGGCATCCGTCAGGAGTCGGTGCGCCTGGGGCTGCCCGAGCCCGAGGTGAAGGTCGGCATCCGCTCCGGGGACACGCCGGCCGCCGAGCGGCGGGCCCTGGCGACCCGTCCGCCGGACATCCTGATCACCACCCCCGAGTCGCTGTTCCTGATGCTGACCTCGGCCACACGCGACGCCCTCACGGGCGTGGAGACCGTGATCCTGGACGAGGTGCACGCGGTCGCGGGCACCAAACGCGGCGCCCACCTGGCCCTCTCACTGGAGCGGCTCGACGAGCTGTTGCCCCGGCCGGCCCGCCGCATCGGCCTGTCGGCCACCGTGCGTCCCGTCGACGAGGTCGCGCGCTATCTCTCGCCGCGCCGCAGGGTGGAGATCGTCCAGCCGCCGTCCGGCAAGGAGTTCGACCTGTCGGTGGTCGTGCCGGTGGAGGACCTGGGCGAGCTGGGCGGCTCCCCGGTCGCGGACGCCAACGAGGGCGCGGAGCGGCCGTCGATCTGGCCCCACGTGGAGGAGCGGATCGCCGACCTCGTCCAGGCCCACCGCTCCACGATCGTCTTCGCCAACTCCCGCCGCCTCGCGGAGCGGCTGTGCAACCGGCTCAACGAGATCGCGTACGAGCGCGCCACCGGCGAACCGCTGGACGAGCACCACGCCCCGGCTGAGCTGATGGGCGGCTCGGGCGCGGCTCAGGGAGCGCCCCCGGTCCTCGCCCGAGCCCACCACGGCTCGGTCTCCAAGGAGCAGCGCGCCCTGGTCGAGGAGGACCTGAAGGCGGGCCGGCTGCCGGCCGTGGTCGCCACCTCCAGCCTCGAACTGGGCATCGACATGGGCGCAGTGGATCTCGTCGTCCAGGTGGAGTCGCCCCCGTCGGTCGCCTCGGGCCTGCAGCGCGTGGGCCGCGCGGGACACCAGGTGGGCGCGGTCTCCACGGGTGTGGTCTTCCCCAAGTACCGAGGCGATCTGGTCCAGTCGGCCGTGGTCACCGAGCGGATGCGCAGCGGCTCCATCGAGTCCATGAGGATCCCGGGCAACCCCCTGGACGTCCTGGCGCAGCAGGTCGTCGCCATGACTTCGATGGACACCTGGCAGTTCGACGACCTCCTCGCCACCGTCCGCCGCGCGGCCCCCTTCGCGTCGCTGCCCGAGTCCGCGTTCACCGCCGTCCTCGACATGCTCGCGGGCCGCTACCCGTCCGACGCCTTCGCCGAGTTGCGCCCGCGCGTGGTGTGGGACCGGGTCGCCGGCACGATCGCGGGCCGCCCGGGAGCCCAGCGGCTCGCCGTCACCTCCGGGGGCACGATCCCGGACCGGGGCCTCTTCGGAGTCTTCCTCGCGGGCTCGGACCCCAAGAAGGGCGGCGGCCGGGTCGGTGAGCTCGACGAGGAGATGGTGTACGAGTCCCGGGTCGGGGACGTGTTCACCCTCGGCACCAGTTCCTGGCGCATCGAGGACATCACGCGGGACCGGGTGCTGGTCTCCCCCGCCCCGGGTGTCCCGGGCCGGCTGCCGTTCTGGAAGGGCGACCAGCTCGGCCGCCCGCTCGAACTGGGCCGCGCAGTCGGCGCGTTCCTGCGCGAGGTGGGCTCCCTGTCCGAGGAGGACGCCCGGCTGCGGCTGCTGACCGCGGGCCTCGACGCCTGGGCCGCGGACAACGTGCTCTCCTACCTGGCCGAGCAGCGCGAGGCCTGCGGCCATGTGCCGGACGACCGCACCATCGTCGTCGAACGCTTCCGCGACGAGCTGGGCGACTGGCGGGTCGTCGTCCACTCGCCTTTCGGCGCCCAGGTCCACGCCCCCTGGGCCCTCGCCCTGGGCGCCAAGCTCTCCGAGCGGTACGGCATGGACGCCCAGGTCATGCACGCCGACGACGGCATCGTGCTGCGTCTGCCCGACGCCGACCTGATGGGCCTGGACCTGCTCGACATGGAGCCCATGAAGGCGGGCACGGAATACGACGCCGAGCAGGCCCCGCTCGGCGCCGCCGACGTCGCCTTCGACAAGGGCGAGGTCGACCAGATCGTCACCGACCAGGTGGGCGGCTCGGCCCTGTTCGCCTCCCGCTTCCGCGAGTGCGCCGCCCGCGCGCTCCTGCTGCCCCGCCGCACCCCCGGCAAGCGCACGCCGTTGTGGCAGCAGCGCCAGCGCGCGGCCCAACTGCTGCAGGTGGCCAGCGAGTTCGGTTCGTTCCCGATCGTCCTGGAGGCGGTCCGTGAATGCCTCCAGGACGTCTTCGACGTCCCCGGACTGACCGAGCTGATGGGCGACATCGAGTCCCGCAAGGTCCGCCTCGTCGAGGTCACCACCCCGGAGCCCTCCCCCTTCGCCCGCTCCCTCCTCTTCGGCTACGTCGCCCAGTTCCTGTACGAGGGCGACTCCCCGCTCGCCGAGCGCCGCGCGGCCGCCCTGTCGCTGGACTCCCGGCTGCTCGCCGAGCTGTTGGGCCAGGCGGAGCTGCGTGAGCTGCTCGACGCCGAGGTGCTGACCGAGCTGGAGCGGGAGCTCCAGTGGCTCACCGAGGACCGCCGCGTCAAGGACGCCGAAGGGGTCGCGGACCTGCTCCGCCTCCTCGGCCCCCTCACGGACGCCGAGTTGGCCGAGCGCGGCGCCGAACCGCAGTGGGCGCCGGAGCTCGCCGGGGCCCGCCGCGCCATCCGGGTCCGCGTCGCCGGCACCGACCACTGGGCGGCGATCGAGGACGCGGGCCGCCTGCGGGACGCGCTCGGCACCGCCCTGCCGGTCGGTGTGCCGGAGGCCTTCACCGAGCCGGTCAAGGATCCCCTCGGCGACCTCCTGGCCCGGTTCGCGCGCACCCACGGCCCGTTCACCTCGGCCATGGCCGCCGCCCGCTTCGGCCTCGGCGTGGCCGTCACGGACGGCGCCCTGCACCGCCTGGCGGCGAACGGCCGTGTCGTGCAGGGCGAGTTCCACCCGGCGGGCATCGGCCAGGAGTGGTGCGACGCGGCCGTGCTGCGCCGGCTGCGGCGCCGCTCGCTGGCGGCCCTGCGCCATGAGCTGGAGCCCGTGCCGCCCGCGGCGCTCGCCCAGTTCCTGCCCCAGTGGCAGCACGTGGGCGGCGGCCACGGACTGCGCGGCGTCGACGGCCTGGTCCGCGCGATCGAGCAACTCCAGGGCGCCTCCGTGCCCGCCTCAGCCCTGGAGAAGCTGGTCCTGCCCTCCCGGGTGGCCAACTACAGCCCGGCGATGCTCGACGAACTCACCGCGTCCGGAGAGGTCGTCTGGGCCGGGGCCGGAGCCCTCCCCGGCAAGGACGGCTGGGTCTCGCTGTACGTGGCGGACGCGGCCCCGCTCCTCCTCCCGCCGCCGCACCCCCTGGAGCTGACCGCGCTCCACGAGTCGGTCCTGAGTGCGCTCTCCGGCGGCTACGGCCTCTTCTTCCGCCAGATCGCCGACCAGGTCCGCGCGACCACCCACCCCGACGTCACCGATCCCCAACTGGCCGACGCCGTCTGGGACCTGGCCTGGTCCGGCCGACTGACCAACGACACCCTCACCCCCATGCGCTCCCTCCTCGGCTCGGGCCGCACCGCGGGTTCCACCGCCCACCGCGCCAAGCGCACGGTCCCCCGCGGCCGGTACGGCTCCCTGACCGCCGCCGCGCGCCCCCAGTCCCGTACGGGCCCGCCCACGGTCGCCGGCCGCTGGTCCCTCCTCCCCGCCCACGAACCCGACCCCACCGTCCGCGCCCACGCATTGGCCCGCACCCTCCTCGACCGCCACGGCGTGGTGACCCGGGGCGCCGTGGGCGCCGAGGGTGTCGAGGGCGGTTTCTCCGCGGTCTACCGGGTCCTCTCCGTCTTCGAGGAGAGCGGCCAGGCCCGCCGTGGTTACGTCGTCGAGGGCCTGGGCGCCGCCCAGTTCGCGATGGACGGCGCCGTGGACCGCCTCCGCGCGGTGTCCAACGCCCGCGAACGCAACGAGCCCGTTCCGAGCCAGACCCCGTACCCCTTCGCCGACGAGGCCCACCCCACGACACAGCCCCAGGACCAGACCCAGGACCAGGACCCGTGGGACACCTTCCCCGACGCCTCCGGCACCCCCTTCCCCGCAGTCGGCTCCGGACTTCCCGACCTCGAACCCGGTCTCGACTCCCCGTACACCCCGGACGACATCCCCGACGGCCACCACACGTCCGCCCAAGCCGACCCGTACGCCCGCACCGGCCGCCCCCCGCACCGCACCCGCCCCACGCCTTCCCCGCGAGCCGTCGTCCTGGCCGCCGCCGACCCCGCGAACGCCTACGGGGCCGCCCTCCCCTGGCCCGACCCGCCCACCGAGGCCGGACACAAACCGGGCCGCAAGGCGGGCTCCCTGGTCGTCCTGGTCGACGGCGAGCTGACCCTCTACATGGAACGCGGCGGCAAGACCCTCCTGGCCTGGCCCGCCGATCCCGACGCCAGACCGCTCGACGACCCCCGCCTGCGCCCGGCCGCCGAGGCCCTCTCCGCGGCGGCCCGCGCGGGCTCCCTGGGCACAGTCACGGTGGAACGCGTGAACGGCACCTCCGCCCTCACCTCCCCCCACGGCCCGCTCCTGGAGGGAGCAGGCTTCATCGCGACCCCCCGCGGTCTGCGCATCCGCGCGTGAACGACGACCCCGCTCTCAGGGAAGCATGACCGTCCGCCACACGCCCCCGCCACGAAGGCACGCCCAGCCAGACCCCACCCCCGACCCCCGACCCCCGGCCCACGTACGCCCCCACAACCAGACACCCCATCCCATCCGCCCCCAGGCACCCGATCCCACCGACATGCCACCCTTGACCCATGCCCGAAGGTGACACCGTCTGGCAGACGGCGAGACGACTCCACACCGCCCTCGCCGGCAAGGTCCTGTTCCGCTCCGACCTGAGGGTCCCGAGGTTCGCCACGGCCGACCTCACCGGCCGCACCGTCCTGGACGTCACCCCCCGGGGCAAACATCTCCTCACCCGTATCGAAGGGGACCTGACCCTCCACTCCCACCTGCGGATGGACGGCTCCTGGAAGGTGTACGCAAACGACGAGCGCTGGCGCGGCGGCCCGGCGCACCAGATCCGCGCCATCCTGGGCACCGTCGACCGCACGGCCGTCGGCTACCGCCTCCCCGTGCTGGAGCTGATGCGCACCGCCGACGAGCAGCGCGTGGTGGGCCACCTCGGCCCCGACCTGCTCGGTCCGGACTGGGACCCCGACCGCGCCCTCGCCAACCTCCTGAGCGACCCCGCGCGCCCCCTCGGCGAGGCGCTGCTGGACCAGCGCAATCTCGCCGGCATCGGCAACGTCTACAAGAGCGAGCTCTGCTTCCTGCTCCGGGTCACCCCCTGGCTCCCTGTCGGCGCCCTCCCGGAGGAGCTCGCCGCCCTGTTGCCCGGCCTCGCCAAGAAGCTCCTCGAAGCCAACCGCGACCGCCCGATCCGCAGCACCACCGGCCACCGCCACCACGACCTGTTCGTCTACGGCCGGGCCCCCCGCCCGTGCCTGCGCTGTCAGACCCCCGTCCGCGTGGCCGACCAGGGTGACGGCTCCCGGGAACGTCCCACGTACTGGTGCCCCACCTGCCAGTCGGGGCCGGCCCCGGCCCCCGGTAGCGCCAGAACGCCCCGCCCGAGCCCCCGTGGCCGCACGTCGAACCCGAGGTCGAACCCGAGGTCGTACCCGTAGGCCGTCACACCCGAGGCGACTCCACTAATTGACGGACCGTCAGAAACGCTCGTACCGTCGCCTCATGCCCATCCCGGCGTACGACCTCACCGGCCGCACCGCGTTCGTCACCGGCGCCGGCAGCGGTATCGGCCGCGCCTCGGCGGTACTGCTCGCCGAGGCGGGTGCCTCGGTGCACTGCGCGGACCGTGACGCGCAGGGCCTGCACGAGACGGCGACGCTGATCAAGGCCAGGAACGGAACCGCCCACGTCCACCACCTCGACGTCACCGACCGCGCCCAGCTCGCGCGGGCGGTGGCCGCCTGCGAGCGGCTCCATGTGATGGCGGCGATCGCCGGGATCATGCACAGCAGCCCGGTGCTGGAGACCCGCGACGAGGACCTGGAGCGGGTGTGGAGCGTCAACTTCAAGGGAGTGCTGCACGCCTGCCAGGAAGCGGCCCGCCGAATGATCACCGACGGGACGCGGGGCAGCATCGTCACCATGGCCTCCGGCGCCGTCGACACCGGCGGTCCGGGACTCCTCTGCTACGGCGTGACCAAGGCGGCGGTGGTCCAGCTGACGAAGACCCTGGCGACCGAGGTCGGCCCGCACGGCATCCGCGTCAACGCCGTGGCCCCGGGCTGGATCCGCACACCCATGACCGACCGCCACGACCACGAGGCACAGGCGCGGACCGAGTCCCTCATGGCCCGGCTGTCACCGCTGGGCCGGGTCGGCGAGCCCGACGACATCGCCCACGCCGTGCTGCACCTCGCCTCCGACGCCTCGGCGTTCACGACGGGCCAGATCCTCCGCCCGAACGGCGGGGTGGCCATGCCCTGGTGACCACGGCCCCCACCGCGCCCCCCAGAACAGGACCACCCCTCGCGCCCCCTGACGCGCCCCCCGACCGTTCGTGAGCCCGACCCTTCGGCACACAGTGGACAGGCAGGAGACTCAGCCCCCACCCCCCGGCCGCGACCGCCCCCTCCACCGCGCCGGCGTCCGGCACCAGCGCGAGTCGCAGCACACCCCACCACCACAGCGCACCGAGCCCCAGAGCCGCCCCCCAGCGAACTATTCGCATGGCCGCCACCTCCAAGGCCTTCGGGCCCCCAGAACGACGCTAGACGGCCCTCGTCACGGCCGGAGAGGGCGCATCACCGGCACAGGGACGCACGGCCCCCTCATACGGACCGCGCCCCCGGTGCGCCCGGTGCGCCCCGCAGCCACTCACCGCCGTCCTCACGCCCTCACCGGCCACCCACGCCGCACTACCCGTTCTCCGCCTGGAACATCCAGTGGTGCTTCTCGAGATCCGCCGTGATCTGGATGAAGATGTCCTGGCTCACCGGATCCGGCTCCGCGGTGCTCTCCACCCGCGTCCGCATCCGAGTGATCACCGCGCCGAGCGCGTCCACCAGGATCCCCACGGCGTCCGCGTCCTTGACCCAGCCGTCCGGCACCCTGCCGATACCGCTGCTCCCGGCGACCGTCCCGGCCCGCCCGTCCGGCGGGACACCGAGGGTGGAGGCACGTTCGGCGACCGTGTCGGAGTGCAGCCGTGCGGTGTCCACAACCTCGTCGAGCTGGAGATGGACGGAGCGGAAACGCGGCCCGACGACGTTCCAGTGGATCTGTTTGGCCACCAGGGAGAGGTCGACAAGATCGACCAGGGCACCTTGCAGCGCCTCGGAGACGGTCCTGAGATCGGCCTCGGACAGCGGGCTCTTCACCACGTTCATCAGCACGCTCCGGATTCTTGAGACGACCGTACGACCACCATGACCGCACACCGCCACCCCGGCAAACGGGAGCCCCAGGCAACACAAAAGCCCCGGCCGACGCCCCCCAGGTCTCCCTGGAGGCCCCGACCGGGGCTTCCGCTTCGCTTCTACCGCTTCACCGGCGCGTGCCGGTGCATGCACCCAGGTCGCGACAGGTCACGCCGCGACGACGTCCACCGCTTCGGCGGGCGCCTTGATCGTGACCCGCTCCGGTGGCACACCGGCCACCGAGACGGAGTTGAGCATGGGTCGGCGCACTGGTGCTGGCACCGGCTCGGTGGCCGCTGCGGACTGGGCCAGCTCGGCAAGGGCGAGCTCGTCACTCACTTCCCGCATGAGCTCGGACATCCGTACGTCCAGCGCGTCGCAAATGGCGGAGAGCAGCTCGGAGGAAGCCTCCTTCTGCCCCCGCTCCACCTCGGAGAGATAGCCGAGTGAGACTCGGGCGGACGAGGAGACTTCGCGCAGAGTACGGCCCTGGCGCTGGCGCTGCCGACGCAGCACGTCACCCAGCAGGCGACGGAGCAGAATCATCGGTGGCTCCCTCCTCGGACCGCGTAGCCGCATCCTTCACGCCCCACCGTACCGCCTTGCGCTGCGGCCGTGCGGGGAGCGCTGTTGTGTTCACTCAGGGCTGCAAACATCAAGTCCCCCCGTTCTGTTCCGTATCCTGTGCCCGCTCATTCCCGGTCTGTTCGCCCGCAAGCTCCTCAAGGAGCAGTGCGAGTACGCTCCGTACACTCTCCATACGGATTTCCGTCCGGCCGCCGTTCAACCGCAACGACGACACTTTCCCGCCACCTGATACGCCGGATTCGGCTGTGGAGGGTCCGGCGACGGCCACATAGACCGTGCCGACGGGCCGTCCGTCCTGGGGTTCCGGGCCCGCCACACCGGTGGTCGAAATCCCCCAGTCGGCGCCGAGCGCCGTGCGGACGCCCCGCGCCATCTCCACCGCGACCTGCGGATCCACCGCTCCCCGCTGGTCCAGGAGGGTGGCATCGACATCCAGCAAACTGTGCTTCAGCTCGGTGGCGTACGCGGTGACCGAGCCCCGGAAGGCCTGGGAGGAGCCGGGGGCCGCGGTGAGGGCGGCCGCGACCAGACCACCGGTCAGCGACTCCGCGACGGCGAGCGTCTCTCCCCTCACGGTCAGTAGTCGCAGCACTTCGGCGGCCGTGGAAGTCAACGTTCCGCTCCCTCCGCCGCGGCTTCGCGCTCGGCTGTTCCGCGCCGGCGCAGCACAATGGCCTGTCTCACATAGTCGAGCCCGGTGACCACGGTCAGGACGACCGCCGCGGCCATCACCCACCACCTCATGGTGGCCAGGGGCCCCTCCAGTACCAGCACGTACATCCCGACGGCGATGCCCTGGGTCAGGGTCTTCAGCTTGCCTCCCCGGCTCGCGGGGATGACTCCGTACCGGATGACGACGAACCGCAGGAGGGTGATGCCCAGCTCCCGGCCGAGGATGACGCCGGTCACCCACCACGGCAGATCACCGAGATAGGACAGACAGATCAGGGCGGCGCCCATGATCGCCTTGTCGGCGATGGGGTCGGCGATCTTCCCGAAGTCGGTGACGAGGTCGTACGTCCGGGCCAGATGGCCGTCGAAGACGTCGGTGATCATGGCGACGGCGAAGGCGGCCCACGCCCATGCCCGCCAGACCGGGTCGTATCCGCCGTCCATGAGCATCAGGACGACGAAGCCCGGCACGAGGACCAGGCGGACCATGGTCAGGATGTTCGCGATGTTCCAGAGGCTGGCCTGGTTGACGGCGGCAGCTCCCAGCTTCCCGCCACGGACGGGTCGCGTCTCCCCGGCAGCGCTGGGGGCGGCGGCGCTCGGGGCGCCGGGAACGCCTGGGGCGCTCGCCGCGCTCTTGGCGCCGGAGGTGCCGCCCGCCGCGGATGCCGGGACTCCCGTCATCTGGCCGCCTCCTCAGTACACGCGGGAGAGGCGAGCGAGCCCGGAAGCACCTCGGCCACCAGGTCGACGCCTTCCGTGCCGACCACCTTCGCCTCGACCATAAGGCCGACGCTCAGGTCCTCGCCGTTCGTGAACAGCACCTGGCCGTCCGTCTCGGGCGCCTGGTGCGCGCCGCGGCCGTAGGCACCCTCGTCGCCGTCGACCGACTCGACCAGGACACGCACGGTCTGTCCGACACGCTCCTCGGCGCGCTGCGAGACCAGTTCCTCGGCCAGTCGTGAGACCCGCGCGAGACGCTCGGCGACGACGTCCTCGGCCAGCTTGTTGTCGTACGTCGCCGCTTCGGTGCCCTCCTCGTCGGAGTACCCGAAGACGCCGATGGCGTCCAGTCTCGCGCCGTTCAGGAACCGCTCCAGCTCCGCGAGGTCCGCCTCGGTCTCACCGGGGAAGCCCACGATGAAGTTGGACCGGACGCCGGCCTCGGGGGCCTTGCCGCGGATGGTGTCCAGCAGCTCCAGGAACCGGTCGGTGTCGCCGAAGCGGCGCATCGAGCGGAGCACCGCGGGGGCGGAGTGCTGGAAGGAGAGGTCGAAGTAGGGCGCGACCTTGGGGGTGGAGGTGAGCACGTCGATGAGGCCGGGCCGCATCTCGGCGGGCTGGAGGTAGCTGACGCGCACCCGCTCGATGCCGTCGACCTCGGCGAGCTCGGGCAGCAGGGACTCCAGCAGCCGGATGTCGCCGAGGTCCTTGCCGTACGAGGTGTTGTTCTCGGAGACCAGCATGACCTCCTTGACGCCCTGCTCGGCGAGCCAGCGCGTCTCGTTCAGCACGTCCGAGGGGCGGCGCGAGATGAAGGAGCCGCGGAAGGAGGGGATGGCGCAGAAGGAGCAGCGACGGTCGCAGCCGGAGGCGAGCTTCACGGAGGCGACGGGCGAGCCGTCCAGCCGGCGGCGCAGCGGGGACCGCGGCCCCGAAGCCGGAGCGAGCCCTTCCGGAAGATCGACGGGGGCATGCCCCGGAAGCGCGACCTCGGCCGCGGACTCCTGCCGCTGGGCCGGGCTGATCGGCAGCAGCTTGCGCCGGTCGCGCGGGGTGTGCGAGGCGTGGATGCCGCCGTTCAGAATGGTCTGGAGTCGGTCGGAGATGTCGGCGTAGTCGTCGAAGCCGAGGACGCCGTCGGCCTCGGGCAGCGCCTCGGCCAGTTCCTTGCCGTACCGCTCCGCCATGCAGCCGACCGCCACGACGGCCTGGGTTCTGCCGTGTCCCTTGAGGTCATTGGCCTCCAGGAGGGCGTCGACGGAGTCCTTCTTGGCGGCTTCGACGAAGCCACAGGTGTTGACGACCGCGACGTCCGCTTCCTCGGCGTCCTCGACGAGCTCCCAGCCGTCCGCCTCCAAGCGGCCTGCGAGCTCCTCCGAGTCCACCTCGTTACGGGCGCAGCCAAGAGTGACGAGTGCGACGGTACGGCGTTCAGGCATGGGCTCAAGACTACTTCGTCCCGGTGACAGCCCACGTCGACGGGGTTGGCCGAACCCGGCCAACCCCGTACCCGCGTTTCCCTGTGCGTCGTGTGTACGTCCGCCCCGGGCGGACTGAAGGCTCAGCCGACCTCCGGGTCGCCCTTCGTGTACGTCAGACGTTCGACCTGGCCGGGCTGGAAGTCGTCCTTGATCTTCTTGCCGTTGACGTAGAGCTGGACGGCCCCGGCGTCACCGAGGACGAGGTCGATCCGGGAGCTGTCCTGGAAGGTCTTGGACTGCCCCTGCTTGAGCAGGCCGTCCCACAGGAACCGCCCGTTGTGGTCCTTGGCGGAGATCCAGCTGCGCCCGTCGGAGGCGCTGACCTGCACGGTCACCTTGTCACGGGGCGCGGCCGCGATGGCGCTGTCGGTCGGGTCGGGCTTCGGGTCGGCGTCGGGCTTGTCGGCCTTGGGCGTCGGCGAGGGGGACTTTCCGGTGGTCGGGGTGGAGCCCTCGGCGACCTGGGTGGTGGAGCCGTCGTCGTCTCCACCGTTGAACGCGGTGAAGCCGACGAAGCCGATCACCGCGACGATCGCGGCGACCATGGCGGCGGTCCAGTTGGGGCCGCGCCGTTCGGGACGGATCCGCTCCGCCTCGAACAGCGGGGCCGCCGGGGTCGGCGCGGGCCGCCCGCCGTGTGCCTCCGCGAACTGTTCGAGGAGCGGGGCGGGGTCGATGCGCACCGCGCGCGCGAGGGTGCGGATGTGACCGCGCGCGTAGACGTCGCCACCGCAGGGGGCGAAGTCGTCCTGCTCGATCGCGTGCACGATGGCGATGCGGACCCGGGTGGCGTTGCTGACGTCGTCGACGGTCAGCCCGGCCGCGATGCGTGCCTGCTGGAGGGCACGACCGATCGAGGGGCGTTCCGCCGAGCGTTCGTCACGGTCGTCTTCGAACGGACGCTCGTCTTCGGGGAAGTTGCCGTCAGGGGAGTTGCCGATGGACACGGGGGCGCCTTTCGAGCGTGTAGCCACCTGTGCTGGAGGTTCAGTCTAGGGGGGGTACGAAAGGGTGGGGCAACCGGGCGGTGGGACTTTGTACGCCATCAGAATGGCCGGACATCCTGCTGGTGGTGAGGGTGCGGGCACGGGGCTGTCCCCTCGTCCAACTTGACGTACGACGAAGGGAAACGGTTGCTCACCATTTCCTTACGGGTGAGTCACGTTCGAATACCCGGATGCCGTAATCCCACCCGTGTTCCGCCCGCCGGACAACCGGTTTTCTCCTGCCGTGCGCCTCTGTCGCGCCCCTCCGCGATACCGCTGCGGCCCTTACGCCTCAGTCTCCCCCCGGATCACGGCGAGCACGCCGTCCAGCTCATCGGGTTTCACAAGAACGTCACGCGCCTTGGAGCCCTCGCTCGGTCCGACCACGCCCCGGGACTCCATGAGGTCCATCAGCCGCCCGGCCTTGGCGAAGCCGACGCGCAGCTTGCGCTGGAGCATGGAGGTCGAGCCGAACTGTGTGGAGACGACCAGTTCGGCCGCCTGGCACAGCAGGTCGAGGTCGTCGCCGATCTCCTCGTCGATCTCCTTCTTCTGCTTGGTGCCCACGGTGACGTCGTCCCGGAAGACGGGCGCCATCTGGTCCTTGCAGTGCTGGACGACGGCCGCGACCTCGCCCTCGGTCACGAACGCGCCCTGCATACGGGTCGGTTTGTTCGCCCCCATCGGCAGGAACAGCCCGTCGCCCTTGCCGATCAGCTTCTCGGCGCCGGGCTGGTCGAGGATGACGCGCGAGTCGGCGAGCGAGGAGGTGGCGAAGGCGAGCCGTGAGGGCACGTTCGCCTTGATGAGACCGGTGACGACGTCCACGGACGGCCGCTGGGTGGCGAGCACCAGATGGATGCCGGCCGCGCGCGCGAGCTGGGTGATGCGGACGATCGCGTCCTCGACGTCCCTCGGCGCGACCATCATCAGGTCGGCCAGCTCGTCCACGATGACCAGCAGATACGGGTACGGCTGGAGCTCTCGCTCACTGCCCTCGGGCAGCTTCACCTTGCCGTTCCTGATGGCCTCGTTGAAGTCGTCGATGTGCCGGTAGCCGAACGCGGCCAGGTCGTCGTAGCGCAGGTCCATCTCGCGCACGACCCACTGGAGCGCCTCGGCGGCCCGCTTGGGGTTGGTGATGATCGGCGTGATGAGGTGCGGGATGCCCTCATAGGCCGTCAGCTCGACGCGCTTGGGGTCGACGAGGACCATGCGGACGTCCTCGGGCGTCGCACGGACCATGATCGACGTGATCAGGCAGTTGATGCACGACGATTTACCGGAGCCGGTCGCACCCGCGACGAGCACATGCGGCATCTTCGCCAGATTGGCCATCACATAGCCGCCCTCGACGTCCTTGCCGAGCGCGACCAGCATCGGGTGGTCGTCCTCGGCCGCGTCCGCGAGGCGCAGGACGTCGCCGAGGTTGACCATCTCGCGGTCGGTGTTGGGGATCTCGATGCCGACGGCCGACTTGCCGGGAATCGGGCTGATGATCCGTACGTCCGGGCTGGCGACGGCGTAGGCGATGTTCTTGGTGAGCGCGGTGATCCGCTCGACCTTGACCGCCGGCCCCAGCTCGACCTCGTAGCGGGTGACCGTCGGCCCGCGGGTGAAGCCGGTGACCGAGGCATCGACCTTGAACTCGGAGAACACGTTCGACAGGGAGGCCACTATGGCGTCGTTCGCGGCGCTGCGCGTCTTGCCGGGGCCGCCCCGCTCCAGGAGGTCGAGCGAGGGCAGCGCGTAGGTGATGTCGCCGGAGAGCTGGAGCTGCTCGGCTCGCGCCGGCAGCTCGCGGGGCTCGTCCGGTGCCTTCTTGGTCAGGTCCGGCACCAGGGCGTCCTGCCGGGCACCCTTGGGCGGCTTGGCGGCCGGGGGCTCCTGCTGGGTCGGCTTGCTGCGCGCGGCCGGGACGGGCGTGGTCTCCTCCCGGTCCCCCGCGGTGACGCCCTGTGTGAGGTCGGCGACCACCGGCGAGGGCGGCATGCCGTGCAGCACCGCCCCGTCGAGCGCGGCGGCTGCCGCCGCGGCCACGTCCACGGCGTCCAGCGGCCGGTCCGGATCGGGCTGCCGTACGGCGGAGCGCCTCGGGCGGCGCCGGGTGAGGGCCTCCTGCTCGGCGCCGTCGGGGTCGTACGCCTCGGGGGCGGAGCCGCGCCGGCGGGAGCGCGCGGGCAGGCTGTCGCGCCACTGCTCCTCGTAGCGTGCGTCGTCCTCGCCGTACTCGTCGTCGTCCTCGTCGTCGGCGATGATGCCCAGCTTCTGGCCGAGCAGCCGCAGTCGTTGCGGGATCGCGTTGACCGGCGTGGCGGTGACGACGAGCAGTCCGAAGACCGTGAGCAGCACCAGCATCGCCACGGCGAGGGCCTCGCCCATGGTGTACGTCAGCGGGGTGGCCGTGCCCCAGCCGATGAGTCCTCCGGCGTCCCTTATCGCCTGCATGCCGACACTGCGGGCGGGCGAGCCGCAGGCGATGTGGACCTGGCCGAGGATGCCGATGACGAGTGCGGACAGGCCGATGACGATCCGGCCGTTGGCCTCGGGCTTCTCGGGGTGCCGGATGAACCGCACGGCGATGACCGCGAGCAGTATCGGCACCAGCAGGTCGAGCCGTCCGAAGGCGCCGGTGACCAGCATCTCGACGAGATCACCGACCGGGCCGCGCAGGTTCGACCAGGTGCCGGCGGCGACGATCAGGGCGAGCGCGAGCAGCAGCAGCGCGACGCCGTCCTTGCGGTGCGCCGGGTCGAGATTCCGCGCGCCCTGCCCTATGCCGCGGAAGACGGCGCCGACGGCGTGCGCGGCACCGAGCCAGATGGCGCGTACCAGTCGGTACACACCTCCGGTCGGATTGGGCGCCGGCTTCGGAGGGGCCGTCTTCTTCGCCGTCGCCTTCTTGGCGGGTGCCTTCTTGGCGGCGGCTTTTTTCGCGGGGGCCTTCTTCGCCGGAGCCTTCGTCGTAGCGGCCGCCCTCTTCGCGGGCGGCTTCTTCGCTGCGGACTGACGTGAGGCCATGGGTGTGAGGTTACCGGTGGAGGCCACGGCCGACACGTGTGCCTACTGCTTCACCCGTTCGTGTCGCGCGCGCGTCGCCCTGAAGCTGACGCGACCTGACGGGCCGTCAACCGCGTGGGCGCACCAGTAGCGGCTGTCACCGTCACCGGCCCCGGCAAATGGCACCCGGTCGCAACGAGGCGCGGGCCCGGGCCACTTGCGTGACCGGGCCCGCGCCCTGATGTGTGCTCAGTTCTGTGACGGCATGGGCGAGGGTCCGCCCGTGCCCGGCTCCAACGCGTCCAGCGCCCTGCGCAGGCCGGTGAGTTTACGTTCGAGATGGGCCGCGGTGGCCACCGCCGCGGCGTCCGCGGAGTCGTCGTCGAGCTGTTTGGAGAGCGCCTCCGCCTGCTCCTCGACGGCCGCGAGGCGCGCCGAGAGCTCGGCGAGGATGCCGCCGGAGGGCTCCTTGGAACCGCCCGCCGTACCCTTGCCACCGCCCTCCAACTGGAGCCGCAGTAGCGCCGCCTGCTCCCTGAGCTGGCAGTTCTTCATGTACAGCTCGACGAAGACGGAGACCTTGGCGCGCAGCACCCAGGGGTCGAACGGCTTCGAGATGTAGTCGACCGCACCCGCCGCGTACCCACGGAACGTGTGGTGCGGTCCGTGGTTGATGGCGGTGAGGAAAATGATCGGGATGTCCCGGGTCCGTTCACGCCGCTTGATGTGCGCGGCCGTCTCGAAACCGTCCATGCCCGGCATCTGGACGTCCAGCAGAATGACCGCGAAGTCGTCCGTCAACAGCGCCTTGAGCGCTTCCTCCCCGGACGATGCCCGCACCAGTGTCTGATCGAGCGCGGAGAGGATGGCCTCCAGCGCCAACAGATTCTCCGGCCGGTCATCGACCAGGAGGATCTTGGCCTTCTGCACCATGGCCCGCCCTCCTCGCCCCGGCTTGGGGCCTCCCCTGTCCGCAGGACTCGGCATGACGCCGCTCGGCGTCACCCCAGGGGACGACTCCCTCGCGCCACCCGTCCTTGTGCCGGTCATCGTAGCCGCACCCCGCCCGTCGCCACACCCTGTCACCGTGATGTCACTGTGCTCGTAGCAGAAACGCAAGCGGAGACCAGAAGGTTCCCCGAATCCCGCGTTTCTACACGGCCTCGGGCACACTCCGTCAGCAACTCCGTGCGCCCCCCGACGGGTTGTGACCAGGGGCCGTACCGCCTGTCACTCATTCCGCATCCACTGCTCCATCACCGCCAGCAGATGATCCGGATCGACCGGCTTCGTCACATAGTCGGAGGCACCCGAGTCGATCGCCTTCTCCCGGTCGCCCTTCATCGCCTTCGCCGTCAGCGCGATGATCGGCAACCCGGCGAACTGCGGCATCCGGCGGATCGCCGTGGTCGTCGCGTACCCGTCCATCTCGGGCATCATGATGTCCATCAGCACGACCGTCACGTCGTCGTGCTGCTCCAGGACCTCGATGCCCTCGCGTCCGTTCTCGGCGTACAGCACGGACAGGCCGTGCTGCTCCAGGACGCTGGTGAGCGCGAAGACGTTACGGATGTCGTCGTCGACGATGAGCACCTTCTCGCCGTCGAACCTGGCCGCCGTCCGGCGCGCCCGCGACGCCGCCTCCTGAGCCGCCTGCTGCGCCCAGTGCTCCTGCGCCTGCCCGTTGCCCTGCGCGGAGGACGGGGAACCGGCCGACACGGACCGGCGGCGCCGCCTGAAGAGCGCGGCGGCCCCGTTCTGGGTCTCGCGGTAGGACTTCACCTCGGCCGGCGTCTCGGCGCGCTGGGCCAGCTCCTCCTCGGAGGCCAGCAGCTCGCCCGCCTCCAGCGCCGCGGGCGCGTTGTGCGCGTAGCCCTGCGGGGGCAGTTCGCTGGGGTGCAGCGGCAGGTACAGGGTGAAGGTGGAACCGCGTCCGGGCTCGCTCTGCGCGTGGATCTCGCCGCCCAGCAGCCGGGCGATCTCCCGCGAGATGGACAACCCCAGACCCGTACCGCCGTACTTGCGGCTGGTGGTGCCGTCCGCCTGCTTGAACGCCTCGAAGATGACCCGCATCTTGCTGGCCGCGATACCGATGCCCGTGTCCGTCACCGAGAACGCGATCATGTCGGCGTCCGCGTCCCGCAGCGAGCCCGCCTCCAGCAGCTGCTCCCGGATGGCCACCGGCACGTCCGCGCCCGCCGGCCGGATGACCAGCTCCACGGCTCCGGAGTCGGTGAACTTCACCGCGTTGGACAGCAGATTCCGCAGCACCTGCAGCAGGCGCTGTTCGTCCGTGTGCAGGGTGGCGGGCAGTTCCGGCGAGACCCGTACGGAGAAGTCGAGACCCTTCTCCGCCGTCAGCGGCCGGAAGGTGGCCTCCACGTAGTCGACGAGCTGGACGAGGGCGATCCGGGTCGGGGAGACGTCCATCTTGCCCGCCTCGACCTTCGACAGGTCCAGGATGTCGTTGATGAGCTGCAGCAGGTCGGAGCCCGCCCCGTGGATCGTCTCGGCGAACTCGACCTGCTTGGGCGTCAGGTTCGACTCGGCGTTGTCGGCGAGCAGCTTGGCGAGGATCAGCAGCGAGTTCAGCGGCGTGCGCAGCTCGTGCGACATGTTCGCGAGGAACTCGCTCTTGTAGCGCATGGACACCGCGAGCTGCTCGGCCCGCTCCTCCAGGACCTGCCGCGCCTCCTCGATCTCGGTGTTCTTCACCTCGATGTCGCGGTTCTGCCGGGCCAGCAGCTCGGCCTTCTCCTCCAGTTCGGCGTTGGACGCCTGGAGCGCCTTCTGCCGGTTCTCCAACTCGTCGGACCGCTCGCGCAGTTGCTCGGTCAGCTCCTGCGACTGCTTCAGCAGCACCTCGGTCTTGGTGTTGACGGAGATGGTGTTGACGCTCGTCGCGATCATCTCCGCGATCTGGCTGAGGAAGTCCTTCTGGATCTGGGTGAACGGCGTGAACGACGCCAGCTCGATCACACCGAGCACGGTCCCCTCGAAGAGCACCGGCAACACGATGACCTGCGCCGGGGGCGCCTCGCCGAGCCCGGAGGAGATCTTCAGGTAACCGCTCGGCGCGTTCTCCACCAGGATCGTGCGCTTCTCCTTGGCCGCCGTCCCGACCAGTGCCTCCCCGGGCCGGAACGACGTCGGCATGGAGCCCATCGAATAGCCGTACGAGCCGAGCATGCGCAGTTCGTACTGGTCGTCGTTGTCGGGGGCCAGGTCCTTGCCGTCGAGGAACGGCAGCGCGAGGAAGAAGGCGCCGTGCTGCGCGGACACCACCGGCGTCAGTTCGCTCATGATCAGCGAGGCCACGTCGTCGAGGTCCCGGCGGCCCTGCATCAGGGCGGAGATCCGGGCGAGGTTGCCCTTGAGCCAGTCCTGCTCCTGGTTGGCGATCGTGGTGTCGCGCAGGTTGGCGATCATCTTGTTGATGTAGTCCTGCAGCTCCTTGATCTCGCCGGACGCGTCGACGTCGATCTTGAGGTTCAGGTCGCCCCGGGTCACCGCGGTGGCCACGCGCGCGATGGCACGGACCTGCCGGGTCAGGTTCCCGGCCATCTCGTTCACCGACTCGGTCAGGTCCCGCCAGGTGCCGTCGACGTCCCGCACGCGCGCGAGACCGCCCAACTGCCCCTCGGTGCCCACCTCGCGGGCCACCCGGGTGACCTCCTCCGCGAACGACGACAGCTGGTCGACCATCGTGTTGATGGTGGTCTTCAGCTCCAGGATCTCGCCGCGCGCGTCGATGTCGATCTTCTTGGTCAGGTCGCCCTTGGCGATGGCGGTCGTCACCATCGCGATGTTGCGGACCTGGCCGGTGAGGTTGGACGCCATCGAGTTCACCGACTCGGTGAGGTCCTTCCACGTACCCGCCACACCCGGTACGTGCGCCTGACCGCCCAGGATGCCGTCCGTGCCCACCTCGCGGGCCACCTTGGTGACCTGGTCGGCGAACGAACTCAGCGTCTTCACCATGCTGTTGAAGGTGTCGGCGAGCTGCGCGACCTCACCGGCCGCCTCGATCGTCACCGTACGGGTCAGGTCGCCGTTGGCGACGGCCGCGGCGACCTGGGAGATGTTGCGCACCTGCATGGTCAGGTTCTTGGCCATCAGGTTCACATTGCCGCTGAGGTCCTTCCAGATGCCGGTGACGCCCGGCACGTGCGCCTGGCCGCCGAGGATGCCCTCGGTGCCCACCTCGCGGGCCACCCGGGTCACCTGCTCGGCGAACGACGACAGCTGGTCGACCATCGTGTTGACGGTGGTGACGAGCTCCAGGATCTCGCCCTTGGCGTCGACGGTGATCTTCTTCGACAGGTCACCCTTGGCGACCGCGGTCGTGACCTCGGCGATCTGGCGCACCTGGATGGTCAGGTTGTTCGCCATGAAGTTCACCGACTGCGTGAGGTCCTTCCAGGTGCCGGAGACGCCCTGCACCTCGGCCTGACCGCCGAGCTGGCCCTCCGTACCCACCTCACGGGCGACCCTGGTGACCTCCTCCGCGAACGACGACAGCTGGTCCACCATCGTGTTCAGCGTGTTCTTCAGCTCCAGGATCTCGCCGCGCGCGTCCACGGTGATCTTCTGCGAGAGGTCGCCCCTGGCCACCGCCGTGGCGACCTGGGCGATGTTGCGCACCTGGCCGGTGAGATTGCCGGCCATGCCGTTCACGGACTCGGTGAGGTCGCGCCACACACCGGCCACGCCGGGCACCTGCGCCTGACCGCCGAGGCGGCCCTCCGTACCCACGTCCCGGGCGACCCGGGTCACCTGATCCGCGAAGGACGACAGCTGGTCGACCATCGTGTTGATGGTGTTCTTCAGCTCCAGGATCTCGCCGCGCGCGTCCACGTCGATCTTCTGCGACAGGTCGCCCCGCGCCACGGCCGTCGTCACCTGCGCGATGTTCCGCACCTGCGAGGTGAGGTTGCCGGCCATCGAGTTGACGGAGTCGGTGAGCTCCTTCCACGTGCCGGACACACCGTCCACGCGGGCCTGACCGCCGAGGCGGCCCTCCGTACCCACGTCCCGGGCCATCCGCGTCACCTGGTCGGCGAAGCTCGACAGCTGGTCCACCATCGTGTTCACGGTGTTCTTCAGTTCGAGCATCTCGCCCGCGACATCGACGGTGACCTTCTGCGAGAGGTCACCGTTGGCCACGGCCGTGGTCACCGCCGCGATGTTCCTCACCTGTCCGGTGAGGTTGCGGAACGCGGTGTTGACGGAGTCCGTCAGGTCCTTCCACGTACCGGCCGCGCCCGGCACCTGCGCCTGACCGCCCAGCCGGCCCTCGGCACCCACTTCGTTGGCCACCCGTGTGACCTCGTCACCGAAGGACGACAGCTGGTCGACCATGCCGTTGACGGTGTTCTTCAGCTCCAGCATCTCGCCGGCCACGTCCACGGTGACCTTCTGCGAGAGATCGCCGTCGGCCACCGCCGTCGTCACGGCCGCGATGTCCCGCACCTGGATGGTGAGGTTCCGGAACACCGTGTTCACCGAATCGGTGAGGTCCTTCCACGTTCCCGCCGCGCCCGGCACCTGCGCCTGACCGCCGAGACGGCCCTCGGCACCCACCTCGTTGGCCACCCGTGTGACCTCGTCCGCGAAGATCCGCAGCGTCTCGGTCATCTGGTTGATCGTCTCGGCGAGCTTGGCCACCTCACCGCGTGCCGGCACGGTCACCTTCTGCGACAGATCACCGTTGGCGACCGCCGTGGTGACCTGCGCGATCCCCCGCACCTGCGCGGTGAGATTGCCGGCCATGGTGTTCACCGAATCGGTGAGCTCCTTCCACACGCCCGCCACACCCGGCACCTCGGCCTGACCGCCGAGCTGCCCGTCGGTGCCCACCTCACGGGCGACCCGGGTCACCTCGGAGGAGAACGCCGAGAGCTGGTCGACCATCGTGTTGACGGTCTCCTTGAGCTCCAGCATCTCGCCGGCCACATGAACCGTGACCTTCCGGGACAGATCACCCTTCGCGACCGCGGTCGTCACCAGCGCGATGTCCCTCACCTGGGCGGTGAGCCGGTGCGCCATGGTGTTGACGGACTCCGTCAGGTCCTTCCACGAACCGGACATGCCGCGCACCTTGGCCTGCCCGCCCAGCTTGCCCTCCGTGCCCACCTCGCTGGCCACCCGGGTGACCTCGTCGGTGAACGTGGACAGCTGGTCGACCAGGTTGTTGACCGTACGCCCGACCTTCAGGAACTCCCCGCGCAGCGGATGCCCGGTCCCGTCCGGCGCCTGCGTCCGCAGCTCCATCCGCGGCGACAGATCACCCTCCGCCACGGCCGACAGCACTCGGCTGACCTCGGAGACAGGCCGTACGAGGTCGTCGACCAGCGCGTTCGACGCGTCGATCGCCGCCGCCCAGGACCCCTCGGTGGCACCCGTCTCCAGCCGCTCGGTGAGCTTGCCCTCACGCCCGACGACCCGCCGCACCCGCGACAGCTCGCCGGTCAGATGCAGATTCCGGTCCGCCACCTCGTTGAAGACCGCGGCGATCTCGGCCATGACACCGTCGCCCGAGACGGTCAGCCGCTTGCGGAAGTTGCCGTCCCGCATCGCTTCCAGAGCCGTGAGCAGCCGGTTCAGGGCGGCCGTGTCCACGGTCGTGGTTCCATTGCGCGGTTTGCGCGACTTGCGCTGGTCACTCAGGGACTGTCCGCCTTTCGCGCGCGCTTTAGTGCCCCGCGTCGCTGCGCCAGACTCCACTGTGTCCCTCCCGCAAGGGTCGACCGTTCCTGCTGGGCGTACTTCGCCGTATTCGAACGCTTCGTACTGCTCATACTGCTCGTACCACTCGTGCTACTTCGTACTCGGAGTCGCCCGACCTCCTCCTGGAAGCCTGCCCAGTGTTTCACCATGGCTGAACCAGGCCATAACAGTTCGGCAGCTTCGCACACGGTCCGCACACCTCCGGACGGAAACACAGACGACCGGCATCCGCATGGACGGCGAAGGTAAGTAACCTTGCATGCGGCTGTCCAGCCACGCCGGTTCCTACCCGGCCTGGGCGGTGGCGCACGAGCACGAGCGGGCAGGCATCGGAGGGGCGGCCGCACCATGACCACCGGACTGCATCCCGGGGAGACCCCCCAGGACCCCAGGCCGACGGAGAACCAGCCTCTGCCACGGCAGGAGGCCGTCCTCGCACCCCCGCACGTAGAGAACCGGACAAGGAGTTCTGTGATCACCGCGCGCGCGGCCGCCAGCTTCGCTGCCGTCTCACGATCCGTCGCGACCGCCCGCTCGTTCGTCCGCGACACCCTCCAGGGCTGGGGCTTCGCCGACATCGTCGACGACGCGGTGGTCCTCACCAGCGAACTCGTCACCAACGCGGTCGTCCACGCCGGCACCTCCGCGGACGTCCTCTGCCTGCGCGCCGAGGACGGCGTCCGCATCGAGGTCGCCGACAGATACCCCGAACGTGAGATCCCTCTCCAGGGCAACCACATCAACATGGGCAGCCCCGACCGCGAAGGCGGCCGCGGCCTCCAGCTGTGCGCGGCGATGGCCACCCGCTGGGGCGTGGAGTACACCTCCACGCACAAGCAGGTCTGGTTCCAACTCGACCTCCCCGACCGCCCGGTGGGCACCCGCTCGGCCGGCCCGTACCTCCCCGCCGACCTGCTCCCGCTCGCCGACGGCCGGGTCCGCGTCGCGGTCGTCCAGATCGACCGCGTGGGCGCCATCGGCGCCTGGAACGAGGACGCCGAGGAACTCTTCGGCTACACCCCCGACCAGGTCATCGGAAAACCCCTCACCGACCTGGCCGCGTGGCCGCACACCCCCGGCACCAGCACGGGAGTGGCCGAGGCCCTCCGACTCTCCCGCTGGGAGGGCAGTTACGGCATCCGCGGCGCCAACGGCCGGGTGACCCCGGTCTACGCCTCCCACCTCCGGGTCCGCGACACGGCCGGGGACCCCTCCACGGTCTGCCTCCTCGTGCGCGACCACGAGCGCGCCGTCCTCCAGACCCCGATCCGTATGCCGTCCGGCGACACCTCCGGCTCCGGCGAGGGCCAGTCCACGGACCCCTTCGAGGTCTTCATCGGCTCCCCCGCCCCGGACGACCTCGACGGCCTCCTCCAGCGCACGGTCGAACGCGCCCGCGACATGCTCGACGGCGACTCCGCCTTCCTGCTCCTGGCCACCGACGACGAGACGGAACTGGAGGTCCGGGCCTCCACGGGACTGCCCTCGGCCCGCCAACGCTTCGCCCGCGTCCCCGTGGAGGCCGGCCCCGGCCGGTACGGCTCGGCCCGCATGCCCGCCGTCCACGACGACCTCACTGCCGTCCCCGGCGCCGTACCCCTGCTCAACGGCACGGGCATGCGCTCGGTCGTCACGGTCCCCCTCAAGGTCGAGGGCCGCCTCACGGGCTCCCTGGGCGTCGCCGCCGAGGCCCAGGGCCGGTACTCCAACGAGGAGGCCCTGCGCCTGCAGTTCGCCGCCGACCGCATCGCGCTGGCCGTCGAGTCGGCCCGCCTGGGCGAGCTGGAACGCCTGCGCCGCGGCTCGTTGAGCTTCCTGGTGGAGGCCTCCGACCTCCTCGCGGGCACCCTGGACCGTGACCAGACCCTGGCCCTGATGGCCCAGATGACCATCCCGACGCTCGCTACGTGGTGCGCGGTCTACACGATCGCCGACCAGGCCTCGGACCCGTACCTCAGCTACGTCCTGCACGAGGACGAGGACCTCATCGACGGCCTCAAGGCCCTCCTGGTCAAGATCCGCCCGCCGGAGCCCATCCCCACGCCGGGCGCCCGTATCTGGACGGCCCCCGCCGAGGCCGCCCACGAGGCGGCCCTGCGCACCTCCATGCGCAGCCTCGGCCTCGGCGAACCCGCCACGGTCAGCTCGGGCATCGGCACCACCCTGGCGACGGCCTCGGCGGTGGGCGGCGAGACCGTCGTCCTCCCGCTCGTCGCCCGCAACCGCGTCATCGGCATGCTGACCCTCGGCAAGCCCACCGACGAGCACTTCCGCCAGGAGATCCTGGAACTGGCGGAGGACCTCTCCCGCCGGGCCGCCCTCGCCCTGGACAACGCCCGGCTGTACTCGGAGCGCGTGGCCATCAGCCAGTCCCTCCAGCGCAGCCTCCTCCCGCCCGAGCTCCCCCAGATCGACGGCGTCGAGGTCGAGGTCATCTACCGCGCGGCCGGCGAGGGCAACGAGGTCGGCGGCGACTTCTACGACCTCTTCCCCATCCGCGACGGTGCGTACGGCTTCGCCATCGGCGACGTCTGCGGTACGGGCCCGGAGGCAGCCGCGGTCACCGGCCTCGCCCGCCACGCCCTGCGCCTGCTCGCCCGCGAGGGCTACGCCGGCCCGGCGGTCCTGGAGCGCCTCAACTCCGCGATCATCGACGAGGGCGCCCGCAGCCGCTTCCTCACGCTCCTGTACGGCGAGTTGTGGCCCCAGGAGGACGGCAGCGCGGTCCTGAAGGTCGTCTGCGCCGGCCATCCGCTCCCGCTGCGCCTGCGCCAGGACGGCACGGTCGAACCGGCCGCCGAGCCGCAGGCCCTGCTCGGCGTCATGGAGGACCTGGAGCTGTACGAGCAGACCGTCACCCTCGACCCCGGCGACGTCCTCCTCTGTGTCACGGACGGCGTCACCGAACGCCGCGAGGGCACCCGCATGTTGGGCGACGACGGCCTCACCGAGGTCCTCACCACCTGCACGGGTCTCACGGCCGGCGCGGTCGCGGCCCGTGTCATGCGTGCGGTCGAACGCTTCGCCTCCGACGCGCCCTCCGACGACATGGCCATTCTGGCGATGCGTGTCCCGGGCCTCCAGCAGGACTGAGCGGGCACGAGAAAGGCCCCGCCCAATGGGCGGGGCCTTCAAGTCTGAGCCCCCAAACGGAATCGAACCGTTGACCTTCTCCTTACCATGGAGACGCTCTGCCGACTGAGCTATAGGGGCCTGATCACCTGTTCGAGGTTTCCCTCGCGGCAACGAGATAGATCATACCCCGATTCGGCCGATGCTTCGAACCACCTGCGCACCGGCCGGCCCCGGGCGTCCCGGTCATGCCAAGCACCGCCGTCAGAAGGCCGGTTGCAGCAGCCCGCCGAGCGCATTGCAGGCCGACACCAGCCGCTGCAGCTGTCGCTGGGACATCTCGCCGCCGATGTGCAGTGCCAGCGTCTCGTCGGCGGCCCGCTCGGTCTCCGGCAGGCAGACGTCCCGCCGGAATCCGGGCATCCGGTGCACGGGCGTCTTCACCGGCACGCTGCACTCGACTCCCTTGGCCCGCACGGCCCGCGCGAAGGCGTCCCGGTCCGGCCGCCCGTTCCCGGGCACCCGCACGACGTACTGCTGGAAGGTGTGCCCGTCACAGCCTTCGGGGGTCCGTACACCCTTGAGCTTGGCATTGAGATACGCGGCCCGACGCCGACGCTCCCCGAGTTCGCTGTACGGCGTCTCCGACTCGCCCTGCTCCACCACCAACAGCCCATGGCGCTGGCCGACTTGACGCAGCGCCGCGATGTCGGCGGACCGCCCGAAGCGGTGTACGACGACCGCGGCCACCGTCCGCGACGTCACCGCGGCCTCGACGGCCGAGGCATCCAGGCAGTACGTCACCGGATCTATGTCGGCGAACACCGGCACAGCCCCGGCCAGACTCACCGCCTGAGCGACCTCCGGGTTGCCGAACGCCGGGACGACCACCTCGTCACCTGCGCCGACACCTGCGGCCCTGAGCATTCCAACGGTACCCATGCCGCGGATCCTGGTCGCGCAACGTGAACTCCAAGTAAAGCCCAACAAAAAAGAGCTGGTCCCCGAACCGAAATTCGGGAACCAGCTCTATCAATGATTGTTCGGCGGCGTCCTACTCTCCCACAGGGTCCCCCCTGCAGTACCATCGGCGCTGTAAGGCTTAGCTTCCGGGTTCGGAATGTAACCGGGCGTTTCCCTCACGCTATGACCACCGAAACACTATGAAACTGTGAATACCGCACCATCCCTCGTGACCATGAGGCATGGGGTTGTTCGTGGTTTCAGAACCAACACAGTGGACGCGAGCAACTGAGGACAAGCCCTCGGCCTATTAGTACCAGTCAACTCCACCCGTTACCAGGCTTCCATATCTGGCCTATCAACCCAGTCGTCTACTGGGAGCCTTACCCCATCAAGTGGGTGGGAATACTCATCTCGAAGCAGGCTTCCCGCTTAGATGCTTTCAGCGGTTATCCCTCCCGAACGTAGCCAACCAGCCATGCCCTTGGCAGAACAACTGGCACACCAGAGGTTCGTCCGTCCCGGTCCTCTCGTACTAGGGACAGCCCTTCTCAATATTCCTGCGCGCGCAGCGGATAGGGACCGAACTGTCTCACGACGTTCTAAACCCAGCTCGCGTACCGCTTTAATGGGCGAACAGCCCAACCCTTGGGACCGACTCCAGCCCCAGGATGCGACGAGCCGACATCGAGGTGCCAAACCATCCCGTCGATATGGACTCTTGGGGAAGATCAGCCTGTTATCCCCGGGGTACCTTTTATCCGTTGAGCGACGGCGCTTCCACAAGCCACCGCCGGATCACTAGTCCCGACTTTCGTCCCTGCTCGACCCGTCGGTCTCACAGTCAAGCTCCCTTGTGCACTTACACTCACCACCTGATTGCCAACCAGGCTGAGGGAACCTTTGGGCGCCTCCGTTACCCTTTGGGAGGCAACCGCCCCAGTTAAACTACCCATCAGACACTGTCCCCGATCCGGATCACGGACCCGGGTTAGACATCCAGCACGACCAGACTGGTATTTCAACGACGACTCCACCCGAACTGGCGTCCGAGCTTCACAGTCTCCCAGCTATCCTACACAAGCCGAACCGAACACCAATATCAAACTGTAGTAAAGGTCCCGGGGTCTTTCCGTCCTGCTGCGCGAAACGAGCATCTTTACTCGTAGTGCAATTTCACCGGGCCTATGGTTGAGACAGTCGAGAAGTCGTTACGCCATTCGTGCAGGTCGGAACTTACCCGACAAGGAATTTCGCTACCTTAGGATGGTTATAGTTACCACCGCCGTTTACTGGCGCTTAAGTTCTCAGCTTCGCCACCCCGAAGAGTGACTAACCGGTCCCCTTAACGTTCCAGCACCGGGCAGGCGTCAGTCCGTATACATCGCCTTACGGCTTCGCACGGACCTGTGTTTTTAGTAAACAGTCGCTTCTCGCTGGTCTCTGCGGCCACCCCCAGCTCACCGAGTAAATCGGATCACCAGGTGTGGCCCCCCTTCTCCCGAAGTTACGGGGGCATTTTGCCGAGTTCCTTAACCATAGTTCACCCGAACGCCTCGGTATTCTCTACCAGACCACCTGAGTCGGTTTAGGGTACGGGCCGCCATGAAACTCGCTAGAGGCTTTTCTCGACAGCATAGGATCATCCACTTCACCACAATCGGCTCGGCATCAGGTCTCAGACTCAATGGCGTGCGGATTTACCTACACACCGTCCTACACCCTTACCCCGGGACAACCACCGCCCGGGATGGACTACCTTCCTGCGTCACCCCATCACTCACCTACTGCAAGTCTGGTTCGTCGGCTCCACCACTCCCCTTCACCCGAAGGATCCGGGGCGGCTTCACGGACTTAGCATCGCCTGGTTCAATGTTTGACGCTTCACAGCGGGTACCGGAATATCAACCGGTTATCCATCGACTACGCCTGTCGGCCTCGCCTTAGGTCCCGACTTACCCTGGGCAGATCAGCTTGACCCAGGAACCCTTGGTCAATCGGCGCAAACGTTTCTCACGTTTGTATCGCTACTCATGCCTGCATTCTCACTCGTGAACCGTCCACAACTCGCTTCCGCGGCTGCTTCACCCGGCACACGACGCTCCCCTACCCATCCCAGCGGGCGTTGGCCCTCATGCTGGAATGACACGACTTCGGCGGTACGCTTGAGCCCCGCTACATTGTCGGCGCGGAATCACTAGACCAGTGAGCTATTACGCACTCTTTCAAGGGTGGCTGCTTCTAAGCCAACCTCCTGGTTGTCTCTGCGACTCCACATCCTTTCCCACTTAGCGTACGCTTAGGGGCCTTAGTCGATGCTCTGGGCTGTTTCCCTCTCGACCATGGAGCTTATCCCCCACAGTCTCACTGCCGCGCTCTCACTTACCGGCATTCGGAGTTTGGCTAAGGTCAGTAACCCGGTAGGGCCCATCGCCTATCCAGTGCTCTACCTCCGGCAAGAAACACACGACGCTGCACCTAAATGCATTTCGGGGAGAACCAGCTATCACGGAGTTTGATTGGCCTTTCACCCCTAACCACAGGTCATCCCCCAGGTTTTCAACCCTGGTGGGTTCGGTCCTCCACGAAGTCTTACCTCCGCTTCAACCTGCCCATGGCTAGATCACTCCGCTTCGGGTCTTGAGCGTGCTACTAAAACCGCCCTGTTCGGACTCGCTTTCGCTACGGCTACCCCACCCGGGTTAACCTCGCAACACACCGCAAACTCGCAGGCTCATTCTTCAAAAGGCACGCAGTCACGAGACACCAAGCAAGCTTGATGTCCGACGCTCCCACGGCTTGTAGGCACACGGTTTCAGGTACTATTTCACTCCGCTCCCGCGGTACTTTTCACCATTCCCTCACGGTACTATCCGCTATCGGTCACCAGGGAATATTTAGGCTTAGCGGGTGGTCCCGCCAGATTCACACGGGATTTCTCGGGCCCCGTGCTACTTGGGTGTCTCTCAAACGAGCCGTTGACGTTTCAGCTACGGGGGTCTTACCCTCTACGCCGGACCTTTCGCATGTCCTTCGCCTACATCAACGGTTTCTGACTCGTCCTGTTGCCGGCAGACAACAGAAGAGAGATCCCACAACCCCGTATACGCAACCCCTGCCGGGTCTCACACGCATACGGTTTGGCCTCATCCAGTTTCGCTCGCCACTACTCCCGGAATCACGGTTGTTTTCTCTTCCTGCGGGTACTGAGATGTTTCACTTCCCCGCGTTCCCTCCACACTGCCTATGTGTTCAGCAGCGGGTGACAGCCCATGACGACTGCCGGGTTTCCCCATTCGGACACCCCCGGATCAAAGCCTGGTTGACGACTCCCCGGGGCCTATCGTGGCCTCCCACGTCCTTCATCGGTTCCTGGTGCCAAGGCATCCACCGTGCGCCCTTAAAAACTTGGCCACAGATGCTCGCGTCCACTGTGCAGTTCTCAAACAACGACCAACCACCCATCACCCCGAACCAGCGGTTCGAGTGCACTGGGGCCGGCACTGAAGGAAGTTCATTCCCTCAGACACCCAACAGCGTGCCCGACCGGGTCCCGTCCGGAGATCATGTTTTCCACGCTCTTGCGAGCAGTACTAACAGCCTCCGGCCCGTGAAACCGGCCGAATAATCAACGTTCCACCCATGAGCAACCACCGTCGGACGTTCGCCGACGTTGTGGCCCTGGATCTCTTGCGAGATCTAGATGCTCCTTAGAAAGGAGGTGATCCAGCCGCACCTTCCGGTACGGCTACCTTGTTACGACTTCGTCCCAATCGCCAGTCCCACCTTCGACAGCTCCCTCCCTTACGGGTTGGGCCACCGGCTTCGGGTGTTACCGACTTTCGTGACGTGACGGGCGGTGTGTACAAGGCCCGGGAACGTATTCACCGCAGCACTGCTGATCTGCGATTACTAGCAACTCCGACTTCATGGGGTCGAGTTGCAGACCCCAATCCGAACTGAGACAGGCTTTTTGAGATTCGCTCCGCCTCACGGCATCGCAGCTCATTGTACCTGCCATTGTAGCACGTGTGCAGCCCAAGACATAAGGGGCATGATGACTTGACGTCGTCCCCACCTTCCTCCGAGTTGACCCCGGCAGTCTCCTGTGAGTCCCCATCACCCCGAAGGGCATGCTGGCAACACAGAACAAGGGTTGCGCTCGTTGCGGGACTTAACCCAACATCTCACGACACGAGCTGACGACAGCCATGCACCACCTGTACACCGACCACAAGGGGGCGACCATCTCTGGCCGTTTCCGGTGTATGTCAAGCCTTGGTAAGGTTCTTCGCGTTGCGTCGAATTAAGCCACATGCTCCGCTGCTTGTGCGGGCCCCCGTCAATTCCTTTGAGTTTTAGCCTTGCGGCCGTACTCCCCAGGCGGGGAACTTAATGCGTTAGCTGCGGCACCGACGACGTGGAATGTCGCCAACACCTAGTTCCCACCGTTTACGGCGTGGACTACCAGGGTATCTAATCCTGTTCGCTCCCCACGCTTTCGCTCCTCAGCGTCAGTAATGGCCCAGAGATCCGCCTTCGCCACCGGTGTTCCTCCTGATATCTGCGCATTTCACCGCTACACCAGGAATTCCGATCTCCCCTACCACACTCTAGTCTGCCCGTATCGAATGCAGACCCGGGGTTAAGCCCCGGGCTTTCACATCCGACGCGACAGACCGCCTACGAGCTCTTTACGCCCAATAATTCCGGACAACGCTCGCGCCCTACGTATTACCGCGGCTGCTGGCACGTAGTTAGCCGGCGCTTCTTCTGCAGGTACCGTCACTTTCGCTTCTTCCCTGCTGAAAGAGGTTTACAACCCGAAGGCCGTCATCCCTCACGCGGCGTCGCTGCATCAGGCTTTCGCCCATTGTGCAATATTCCCCACTGCTGCCTCCCGTAGGAGTCTGGGCCGTGTCTCAGTCCCAGTGTGGCCGGTCGCCCTCTCAGGCCGGCTACCCGTCGTCGCCTTGGTGAGCCGTTACCTCACCAACAAGCTGATAGGCCGCGGGCTCATCCTTCACCGCCGGAGCTTTCCACACTCATCGGATGCCCGAGAGTGTCGTATCCGGTATTAGACCCCGTTTCCAGGGCTTGTCCCAGAGTGAAGGGCAGATTGCCCACGTGTTACTCACCCGTTCGCCACTAATCCCCACCGAAGTGGTTCATCGTTCGACTTGCATGTGTTAAGCACGCCGCCAGCGTTCGTCCTGAGCCAGGATCAAACTCTCCGTGAATGTTTACCCGTGATCGGGTCGACACCACGAGAGCGGAACCACCGGAGGAATAATCCGATGGTTCACAGCATCCTCGCTGTGTTTGTTTCAAAGGAACCTCGTCCCAGCAGATGCTGGAGACGGGGTATCAACATATCTGGCGTTGATTTTTGGCACGCTGTTGAGTTCTCAAGGAACGGACGCTTCCTTTGTACTCACCCAAGCTGTTCTCGGGCTTTCCTCCGGGCAGTTTCCCTTCGGTCTTGCTGTCTTGCGTTTCCGACTCTATCAGATCGTTTTCCGATCCGATTTCCTCGGTGCTTTCCAGGTTTCCGCTTCCGCGTTTCCCTTTCCGGCGGCTCTGACTTTATCAGAAGTTCTGAGTCGGAATTTCCACCCGGTCCGGCGGGCTCCTGGCGCATCAGTTGCACCGGGTTCCCCCCTGGGCGGAGCCGTAAACGTACTGGAGCGGGGCGCCCCGATGCAAATCGAGGAGCCCCGCTCCGGCTGAGCGCTGACGGAGGGTCAGACCTCAACCACCACAGGCAGGATCATCGGCCTGCGGCGGTAGGTGTCGGACACCCACTTGCCGAGGGTGCGGCGGATGAGTTGCTGCAGCTGATGGGGCTCGACGACCCCGTCCTGTGCCGAACGCTCCAGAACCTCGGTGATCTTCGGGGCGACCGCGGCGAACGCGGAGTCCTCGATGCCGGAACCCCGAGCCTGGATGTGCGGACCGCCGGTGATCTTGCCGGTGGAGGAGTCCACGACGACGAAGACGGAGATGATGCCCTCGTCCCCCAGGATCTTGCGGTCCTTGAGCGCCGGCTCCCCGACGTCACCGACCGAGAGACCGTCGACGTACACATAACCGGCCTGGACCTTGCCCGAGATCTTGGCCTTGCCCTCGATGAGGTCGACGACCACGCCGTCCTCGGCGATGACGATGCGGTCGTGGGGCACACCGGTCAGCGCGCCCAGCTCCGCGTTGGCCCGCAGGTGGCGCCATTCGCCGTGCACCGGCATCAGGTTCTTCGGGCGACAGATGTTGTAGAAGTACAGCAGCTCGCCGGCCGAGGCGTGTCCGGAGACATGGACCTTGGCGTTGCCCTTGTGGACGACGTTGGCACCCCAGCGGGTCAGGCCGTTGATGACGCGGTAGACCGCGTTCTCGTTACCGGGGATCAGGGACGAGGCCAGGATCACCGTGTCGCCCTGGACGATGCGGATCTGGTGGTCCCGGTTGGCCATGCGGGACAGGGCGGCCATCGGTTCGCCCTGCGATCCGGTGCAGACGAGGACGATCTCGTGCTGCGGCAGGTCGTCGAGGGTCTTGACGTCCACGACCAGGCCCGGCGGAACCCTGAGGTAGCCCAGATCCCTGGCGATGCCCATGTTCCGGACCATCGAGCGGCCGACGAAGGCGACCCGGCGGCCGTACTCGTGGGCTGCGTCGAGGATCTGCTGGATGCGGTGGATGTGGCTGGCGAAGCTGGCCACGATGATCCGCTTGCTGGCGCCCGCGAAGACCTGGCGCAGGACGTTGGAGATGTCGCGCTCGGGGGGAACGAACCCCGGGACCTCCGCGTTCGTGGAGTCGGAGAGAAGGAGGTCGATGCCCTCTTCGCTCAACCGTGCGAACGCGTGTAGATCGGTGAGGCGGTTGTCCAGCGGGAGCTGGTCCATCTTGAAGTCACCCGTGTGGACCACCATGCCCGCAGGGGTGCGGATGGCGACGGCGAGGGCGTCCGGGATGGAGTGGTTGACCGCGACGAACTCGCAGTCGAAGGGGCCGATGCGCTCGCGGTTCCCCTCGACCACCTCAAGGGTGTACGGGCGGATGCGGTGCTCCTGGAGCTTCGCCTCGATCAGGGCGAGGGTCAGCTTGGAGCCGATCAGCGGGATGTCGGGCTTCTCGCGCAGCAGGTACGGGACCGCGCCGATGTGGTCCTCGTGGCCGTGCGTGAGGACGATGCCCTCGATGTCGTCGAGGCGGTCCCTGACGGACGAGAAGTCCGGCAGGATCAGGTCGATTCCGGGCTGCTCCTCCTCGGGGAAGAGCACCCCGCAGTCGACGATCAGCAGCCGGCCGCCGTACTCGAAGACGGTCATGTTCCGGCCGATCTCGCCGAGACCACCCAGGGGGGTGACCCGGAGGCCACCCTCGGGAAGCGGCGGCGGCGGGCCGAGTTCAGGATGCGGATGACTCAAAAGACTCTCCTCACCATGCGCGCCACGTACCTCTGTGGCACGTGGCGCGCATGACGTTCGTGCAAAAGCAGTTGTGGATGGGAACGCAGGCGCTTTCGTCCTGCCTATTCAGTTGTGAAGTCTCGGGTGTGTCAGATGTGTCAGGTCTGACATCAGGTGGTGCGTCGTACGAAGTCCGGTGCTAGAGCTGTACCCCGCCGGCACCAAGATCGATCTTGAGCTGGGCCGTCTCCTCGGGCGAAAGTTCCACCATGGGGGCGCGCAGCGGTCCGGCGGGCAGGCCCTGGAGGGCGAGCGCCGCCTTGGTGGTCATCACGCCCTGGGTGCGGAACATGCCGGTGAAGACCGGGAGCAGCTTCTGGTGGATCTCGGTGGCCTTCTGGACGTCACCGGAGACATAGGCCTCGACGAGGGCGCGCAGCTCGGGGGTGACGACGTGGCCGACGACCGAGACGAAGCCGACCGCGCCCACGGAGAGCAGCGGGAGGTTGAGCATGTCGTCGCCGGAGTACCAGGCGAGGCCGGAGCGGGCGATGGCCCAGCTGGCCCGGCCGAGGTCGCCCTTGGCGTCCTTGTTGGCGACGATGCGCGGGTGCTCGGCGAGCCGGACGATCGTCTCCGTGTCGATCGGGACGCCGCTGCGGCCCGGGATGTCGTAGAGCATGACCGGGAGGTCGGCGGCGTCGGCGATCGCCTTGAAGTGGCGGTACAGGCCCTCCTGCGGGGGCTTGTTGTAGTACGGCGTGACGACGAGGAGGCCGTGGGCGCCGACCTTCTCGGCGGCGCGGGCCAGCTCCATGCTGTGGTGGGTGTCGTTCGTGCCGACGCCGGCGATGATGTGCGCGCGGTCGCCGACGGCTTCGAGGACGGCTCGTACCAGGTCCGATTTCTCCGCGTCACCGGTGGTGGGGGACTCGCCGGTGGTGCCGTTGATGACCAGGCCGTCGTTGCCTGCGTCCACCAGGTGGGTGGCGAGCCGCTGCGCGCCGTCGAGGTCGAGTGCGCCGTCCGCCGTGAAGGGCGTGACCATGGCGGTGAGGACCCGCCCGAAGGGGGTCTGCGGAGTCGAGGTCGGAGCCATGGGTAACACGCTACTCGCTGCTCAGGGCGCGGTCTGCCCTCGGGGGGCGGGAAAAGTCCGGACAAATGCGGAGCCCGGCACTGCCTGCTCGGGGGTTCAAGCAGTGCCGGGTCCGTTTGATCAGGCTAGATGAACTTCGCGAAATGCCGCAATACGGACACTTCGCTCGGCTGACCCGCACATCTGTGCCTGGCCGAAAGTCGACGGCCCGCTACGGCGCCACACGGCCGTTCGCATTGAACGCGGCGTGCGTGAGGGGCATGAGCCGCGCCCACTCCGTCTCCATCCGCTCGCCCACCATCTCGATCTCCCGCTGTGGGAACGACGGGACCTTGGCGAGCTCGTGCTGGGTGCGCAGACCGAGGAAGTGCATCAGCGAGCGGGCGTTGCAAGTGGCGTACATCGAGGAGAAGAGTCCGACCGGGAGGACCGAGCGGGCGACCTCGCGGGCGACCCCGGCGGCCAGCATCTCCTGGTACGCCTCGTAGGCGTGGACGTACGAGTCCTCCATGACCCGCCCGACCAGCTCCTGCTGCGCCTGGGTGCCCTCCACGAAGACGTACTTGCCGGGACGCCCCTCCTGGACGAGCTTGCGGGCCTCGTCCGGGACGTAGAAGACGGGCTGGAGCTCCCGGTACCTCCCGGACTCCTCGTTGTACGACCAGCCCACCCGGTGGCGCATGAACTCGCGGAAGACGAAGATCGGGGCGCTGATGAAGAAGGTCATCGAGTTGTGCTCGAAGGGGCTGCCGTGCCGGTCCCGCATGAGGTAGTTGATGAGGCCCTTGGAGCGCTCGGGGTCCTTCTGCAGCTCCTCCAGGGACTGCTCGCCCGCGGTGGAGACGCGGGCGGCCCACAGCACGTCCGAGTCGGCGGCGCTGTGCTTCACCAACTCGACGGTGACATCGCTGCGGAAGCTGGGCTTGAGATCGTCGACGGGAGTGTCGGTCACGGCTCGGAGGGTCCTTCCCATGGCTGCTCTCGGGCGGCGCCCACTCTACGGGGCAGCACAGACAAGGGGCCGGATGCCCAGAATTGCGCACTCTTGTGCCCCTGTTGGACCCCCGAAAGTGGTGGGGAGGGGTTCGGCTCGGTAGCCTCACCCGGCGACAGCTGTGCGTGGATCGAGTGAGGATCAGCCGTGCCCCTGCCCTTCCTGACCGCCGACCGCGCCTTCGACCAGGCGGTGGACGAGGCGCTGCCGTTCGAGGACCGTGACCGCTGGCGGCGTCCCTACCGGCCCGGCCCGTGGCGGGTCGGCGCGGCCGCGCTCCTGCTGCTGCTCGCCTCGTACGTGCTGGTCGCTGCGGTCATCATCGCGGCTGCCGAGACACTCCAGGCGGGCGCGATCTGCTTCGGGGGCGCGCTGCTCATCATCATCTGCGCCCTGCGACTGCTGCGGGTCGGCATCTGGGTGAGCGCGCGCGGGGTGCGGCAGGTGAGCTTCTTCCGCACGCGTACGGCGTCCTGGGAGGCGAGCGTCTCCGTGCGTACCGTGCAGCAGCCGGTGCGCTGGCTCGGGTTCCCGCGGTCCGTGCAGGGGCAGGCGCTGCTCCTCGTCCGCAGGGACCGGGTGCAGGAGTACGTGACGCCGTTGATGACCACGCACAACGCCGACTTCCTGGCGCGTACGGAGGCCTTCGACCGGGCGGCCGACACGATCGAGGCGTGGGCCGCGGAGTACGGACGCGCCGCGTAGCCGAGCGTCCGAGGTCGCTGACAGCGATGAGGGGCCGGTCCGCGAGTGCGGACCGGCCCCTCATCGCTGTCAGCGGTACGGCGGGTCAGGCGGTCGGCGCCGGCCTGCCGTCGTGCAGAGCGATGGCGCGCTGCATGGCCTTGCGGGCCCTGGGTGTGTCGCGGGCGTCGTGGTAGGCGACGGCGAGACGGAACCAGGTGCGCCAGTCGTCGGGGGCGTCCTCGGTCTCCGCCTTCCGCTGGGCGAAGACCGCGTCGGCCGAGTCGCGGTCGATGCGGCCGCTCGGGGTCCGCTTCAACTCGTCGACGGGCAGGCCTCCTTCGGCGTCGAGCTCGGCGGCGAGCTGGTTGGCCCGGCGGACGAACTGGGTGTTCTTCCACAGGAACCACAGGCCGATCGCCGGCAGGACGAGCACGGCGACGCCGAAGGCGATCGCGACCGGTGTGCCCGTCTCTATGAGCAGGATCCCGCGGCTGCCGACCAGGACGAAGTAGACGACCAGGACGGCTGCCGTGACGGCGTAGGTGATCTTCGCGCGCATGACGTTGTCGGCCTGTCAGCCCAGGTCGAGGAAGTGTTCGAGGCCGAAGGTGAGGCCCGGGGTGGTCACCACGCGGCGGGCGCCGAGCAGGATGCCCGGCATGAAGCTGCTGTGGTGGAGTGAGTCGTGGCGGATGGTGAGGGTCTCGCCCTCACCGCCGAGGAGGACCTCCTGGTGGGCCAGCAGGCCGCGCAGACGGACGGAGTGGACGGGGATGCCGTCGACGTCCGCGCCGCGCGCCCCGTCCAGAGCCGTCTCCGTGGCGTCGGGCGCCGGGGCGGTGCCTGCCGCGCGCCGTGACTCGGCGATGAGCTGAGCCGTGCGCGTGGCGGTGCCCGAAGGGGCGTCGACCTTCTTCGGGTGGTGCAGTTCGACGACCTCCACCGACTCGAAGTAGGGGGCGGCGATCTGCGCGAACTTCATGTTCAGGACGGCCCCGATGGAGAAGTTGGGCGCGATCAGCACGCCGGTCTCCGGGGATGCGGCCAGCCAGCCGTTGAGCTGCGCGAGGCGTTCGTCGGTCCAGCCCGTCGTGCCGACGACCGCGTGGATGCCGTGGCGGACGCAGTAGTCGAGGTTGTCCATGACCGAGGCGGGAGTCGTCAGTTCGACGGCCACCTGGGCGCCGGTCTCCGCCAGCGTCTCCAGCTTGTCGCCCCGGCTCAGGGCGGCGACCAGCTCCATGTCCTCGGCGGCCTCGACGGCCCGTACGGCCTCGGAGCCGATACGGCCCCGGGCACCGAGGACCGCCACGCGCAGCTTGCTCATTGCTTGTTCCTTAACTGGGGTTAGGCGACGGCTTCGTGCAGACGGGACGCCTGTTTGTCCTTGAGCGGGCCGATCACCGACAGTGAGGGGCGCCGGCCCAGGATCTCGCGGGCCACGGCACGGATCTCGTCCGGGGTCACCATGGCTATCCGGGTCAGCATCTCGTCGACGGACATCTGCTCGCCCCAGCACAGCTCGCTCTTGCCGATGCGGTTCATGATCGCGCCGGTGTCCTCGAGGCCCAGGACCGTGGAGCCGCGGAGCTGGCCGATGGCGCGTGCGATCTCGTCGTCGGGCAGCCCGTGCTCGGCGACCTGGTCGAGTTCGTCGCGACAGATCTTGAGCACGTCGTGGACCTGGGACGGGCGGCAGCCGGCGTAGACGCCGAAGAGGCCGCAGTCGGCGAAGCCGGAGGTGTACGAGTACACGCTGTAGGCGAGGCCGCGCTTCTCCCGGACCTCCTGGAAGAGGCGGGAGGACATACCGCCGCCGAGGGCCGTGTTGAGGACGCCGAGGGCCCAGCGGCGGTCGTCGGTGCGGGAGAGGCCGGGCATGCCGAGGACGACGTGCGCCTGCTCGGTCTTGCGCCCGATCAGCTCCACGCGACCGGCCGTGCGCAGGCCCCGGGTGCCCTCGCGCGGGGCGATGGGGGTGGCGTCGACGCGGGTGAGGGCGCCGGCGCTCTCGAAGGCGGCGCGGACCTGGCGTACGACCTTGTTGTGGTCGATGTTGCCGGCGCAGGCGACCACGAGGTGGGTGGGGTCGTAGTGCTTCTTGTAGAAGCGGCGTATGCGGTCGGCGCTGAGGGCGTTGACCGTGTCGACCGTGCCGAGGACCGGGCGGCCGAGAGGGGTGTCGCCGAACATCGTGTGCGCAAACAGGTCGTGCACGCAGTCGCCCGGGTCGTCCTCGGTCATCGCGATCTCTTCGAGGATGGCGCCGCGTTCGACGTCGACGTCCTCCTCACGGATGAGCGAGCCGGTGAGCATGTCGCAGACCGTGTCGATGGCCAGCGGCAGGTCGGAGTCGAGCACACGCGCGTAGTAGCAGGTGTACTCCTTCGCCGTGAACGCGTTCATCTCGCCGCCGACCGCGTCGATCGCGGACGAGATGTCCAGCGCGCTGCGGCGGGCGGTGCCCTTGAAGAGCAGGTGCTCCAGGTAGTGGGTGGCGCCGTTCAGCGCGGGTGTCTCGTCGCGGGAGCCGACGTGCGCCCAGATTCCGAAGGTCGCGGAGCGGACCGAGGGCAGGGTCTCGGTGACGATGCGCAGGCCGCCCGGGAGGGTGGTCTTGCGGACCGTGCCGATGCCGTCTCTGCCCTTGATCAGGGTTTGGGTACGGGCGACGGCCCGCGCCTCCGTGGAGGTGCGGGCCGTCGCCTTGGAGCTACGGGACGTCACTTGTCGCCGTCGTCCTTCTTGTCCTCAGTACCTTCCTCGCCCTCGATCACGGGGATGAGGGAGAGCTTGCCGCGGGAGTCGATCTCGGCGATCTCGACCTGGACCTTCTGGCCCACGCCGACGACGTCCTCGACGTTCTCCACGCGCTTGCCGCCGGCGAGCTTGCGGATCTGCGAGATGTGCAGCAGACCGTCCTTGCCCGGGAGCAGCGACACGAACGCGCCGAAGGTCGTCGTCTTCACGACGGTGCCCAGGTAGCGCTCGCCGACCTCCGGCATGGTCGGGTTGGCGATGCCGTTGATCGTGGCGCGGGCGGCCTCGGCGGCCGGGCCGTCGGCGGCACCGATGTAGATGGTGCCGTCGTCCTCGATCGTGATCTCGGCGCCGGTGTCCTCCTGGATCTGGTTGATCATCTTGCCCTTGGGGCCGATGACCTCACCGATCTTGTCCACGGGGATCTTGACGGTGATGATCCGCGGGGCGTTCGGGGACATCTCGTCCGGCGTGTCGATCGCTTCCATCATCACGTCGAGGATGTGGAGGCGGGCGTCACGGGCCTGCTTGAGGGCGGCGGCCAGGACGGAGGCCGGGATGCCGTCCAGCTTGGTGTCGAGCTGGAGGGCGGTGACGAACTCCTTGGTGCCGGCGACCTTGAAGTCCATGTCGCCGAAGGCGTCCTCCGCACCGAGGATGTCGGTGAGGGTGACGTAGTGCGTCTCGCCGTCGATCTCCTGGGAGATCAGGCCCATGGCGATACCGGCGACGGGGGCCTTCAGCGGCACACCGGCGTTCAGCAGCGACATGGTGGAGGCGCAGACCGAGCCCATGGACGTCGAGCCGTTGGAGCTCAGCGCCTCGGAGACCTGGCGGATCGCGTAGGGGAACTCCTCGCGCGTCGGCAGGACCGGGACGAGGGCGCGCTCGGCGAGGGCGCCGTGACCGATCTCGCGGCGCTTCGGGGAGCCGACGCGGCCCGTCTCGCCGGTGGAGTACGGCGGGAAGTTGTAGTTGTGCATGTAGCGCTTGCGCGTCACCGGCGACAGCGTGTCCAGCTGCTGCTCCATGCGGAGCATGTTCAGGGTGGTGACGCCCAGGATCTGGGTCTCGCCACGCTCGAACACGGCGGAGCCGTGCACGCGCGGGATGGCCTCGACCTCGGCGGCGAGCGTACGGATGTCCGTCACGCCACGGCCGTCGATGCGCTTCTTCTCCTTGATGACACGCTCACGGACCAGGGTCTTGGTCAGCGAGCGGTACGCGGCGGAGATCTCCTTCTCGCGGCCCTCGAACTGCGGGAGCAGCTTCTCGGCGGCGAGGGCCTTGACGCGGTCCAGCTCGGACTCGCGCTCCTGCTTGCCGGCGATGGTGAGGGCCTGGGCGAGCTCGTCCCGGACGGCGGCCGTGAGGGCCTCCAGGATGTCGTCCTGGTAGTCGAGGAAGATCGGGAACTCGCCGGTGGGCTTGGCGGCCTTCGACGCGAGGTCGGCCTGGGCCTTGCAGAGGACCTTGATGAAGGGCTTCGCGGCGTCCAGACCGGCGGCGACGACCTCCTCGGTCGGCGCCTCGGCGCCGCCCTTGACCAGCTGGATGGTCTTCTCGGTGGCCTCGGCCTCGACCATCATGATCGCGACGTCGCCGTCCTCCAGGGTGCGGCCCGCGACGACCATGTCGAAGACGGCGTCCTCGAGCTCGGAGTGCGTCGGGAAGGCCACCCACTGGCCGTTGATCAGCGCGACGCGGACGCCGCCGATCGGGCCGGAGAAGGGCAGACCGGCCAGCTGCGTGGACGCGGAGGCGGCGTTGATCGCCACGACGTCGTACAGGTGGTCGGGGTTGAGCGCCATGATCGTGGCGACGACCTGGATCTCGTTGCGCAGGCCCTTCTTGAAGGACGGGCGCAGCGGGCGGTCGATGAGGCGGCAGGTGAGGATGGCGTCCTCGGAGGGACGGCCCTCACGGCGGAAGAAGCTGCCGGGGATCTTGCCGGCGGCGTACATCCGCTCCTCGACGTCCACCGTGAGGGGGAAGAAGTCGAGCTGGTCCTTGGGGTTCTTGGAGGCGGTGGTGGCCGACAGCACCATGGTGTCGTCGTCCAGGTACGCCACGGCGGAGCCGGCGGCCTGCTTGGCCAGGCGGCCCGTCTCGAAGCGGATGGTGCGGGTGCCGAAGGAACCGTTGTCGATGACGGCCTCGGCGTAGTGGGTCTCGTTCTCCACTAGTGATTTCTCCTCGTCTTCGTCCCGGATCCCGCCCGTGTGGCAGGGGGACGGTGGCGGAGAAGCGCGCCGTCTGGTGCGGGCCGGTCTTCGATCGAAGCCCTCGGGGTTCGCAATTCCCCGGGGACCACTACCGAGGACCGGCGGCGGCGAGGTGCGCTTCTCCTCGTTCGGTGTGCGTGCGGTCGCCCGTGCCCGGGCGTCCTCACACTGTGTCGTGTCTCTTGCGTTGTGCTACCACACTACAAAGGGGTGGTGACACTCTGCACGTTTCCGCCTGTACGTCCCGCGTACGGCGGGGCCGCGCGCCCCCTCCGGGCGAGGTCGCGCCGGGATCCGGCGGGTGCCGTGGAGGGCTTACGGCAAGGCGTCAAGTACAGCGAGTACCCGCGACTACCGCGAGTACAGCAAAAGGAGCGGTCCCCATTTCCCGGGAACCGCTCCCCTGCACGGCGTCTTACTTGGCGCCCGCCGCACCGCGGCGGATGCCGAGGCGGTCGACCAGCGTACGGAAGCGCTGGATGTCCTTCTTGGCGAGGTACTGCAGCAGACGGCGGCGCTGACCGACCAGGATCAGCAGACCACGGCGGGAGTGGTGGTCGTGCTTGTGGGTCTTGAGGTGCTCGGTCAGGTCCGAGATACGGCGGGAGAGCATCGCGACCTGGACCTCGGGGGAGCCGGTGTCGCCCTCCTTGGTACCGAACTCGCTGATGATCTGCTTCTTCGTAGCGGCGTCGAGCGACACGCGATACTCCTCATGAGTCTCATTGATGCCACCGAGTGCCCCTGGTCTTCGTCTCAGGGGGGCTTCTGTGACTCGGGTGGCGGGGTCCGTCGGCGCGGTCTCCGGGTCCCTGGAAGGAGCCCGGGTGCGAACACGGACGGCCGCAGTCAGGGTACCAGGCTGGTGAGACGCGCTGAGCCGGCCATTGGGGTACCCCTCAGCCGGTGAGCGACCGGACCTGGGTGAGGACGCCCAGCACCGCCAGGCACAGCGGGATCAGAGTGAGCAGCACGAACGCCTCGGCGAGGTCGAGGAGACGGCCCCAGAAGGGGGAGAGCCCCTTCTGGGGAATGATCAGACCGATCGCGGTGAGCAGCGCGGCTCCGGCGGTGAGGGCGGCTGTGAGCCAGATGGTGCGCAGGTCCAAGGCTCCCCGGTCCGCGTGGAGCGTGAACTCGGTCAAGGCCTCGGCCGGCGGGTTGAGCGCGAGGCCGATCAGCAGGAGGGCGAGGGCCGCGACACCGGCGAGGAGAGTGCAGGCCACCTGTGACGTGTAGCGGAACAGGCGGGCGCGGATCAGCATGGCGAGGCCGGCGGCAAGGCCCAGGAGCCTGCCCCACACGTCGTCCGAGAAGCCGAGGACGGCGGCGGAGGCGACCACCACGGCGGAGGTGCCACCGACGAGGCCCAGCAGCATCTCGTGGCCGCGCCGGGCCTGGGCGGCGATGCGCTCGGCGTCGAGGGGCTCGGTGTCCTGGCCCTGTGCGGGGTCGAGGTCGAAGTCCTCGTACACGACGGAGCGCGGGGAGGCGTAACCGATCGGCAGGCGGGCGAAGCGGGCCGACAGCCCGGGGAGGAAGGCAACCAGACCGATGGCGACCGGGGCGCACACCGCGGCGATGTCGGTCGCGGAGGCGTCGGCGAGGATCGCCACGAAGGTGGCCACGGTACCGACCGCGGCGGCGAAGGTAGTGGCCACGAACGCCGCGTCCCCACTGGGGGCGAGCGCGACAAGGGCGACGGAGGCGACCAGCACCGCCACGCAGCCCAGCATGAACTGCAGTTTGCCCGGCCCCTCTCCGGCAGCCGGGCCGACGATTCCGGAGCCCGCGATGAGAAGCAGGGGCACGGCGGCAAGTCCGATGGCCGCCGCGGCCACGCGATCGGCGTACACGCGCGCGCGCACGGCCGCGTAGGCGGTCAGGAGTAGGCCCAGACCACCCGCGATGACGCCGGGCAGCCCGTTCATGTCGTGGCGGATCGGGTCGGCGTACCAGAGCACGAGAGCGACGAGCAGGAGGAGCACGGCGCCACCGATCAGCCCGGCGACGCGCAACAGGTCGTCGCTCCACAGATGGCGGTCGCGAACGACCGCGGAGGCGACCGCGTCGGAGACGTCGTCGTGGACGGCGGGTGGCAGCGACTCGGCGAAGGGGCGGAGGCTGAGCACCTCACCGTCGAGCACCCTTTCCTCGGCGAGCGAGCGAGCGCCGTCGAGGGCTGCCCCGTCCCGGCGTACCAAGTGGTAGCCCGTCGGTGCGCCCACCGGCTGGGTCTGGCCCGTCAGGCGCAGGATCTCCGGATAGATGTCGGCGATGGTGATGTCCACCGGGAGGGCAACGTCGATGCGGCTGTCGGGTGCCACGACAGTGACTCGGCAGAACCCGGTCGTCGCGGTCGTACTCACCTTTATTGACCCCCTGCTTCGCGGATGCGCACGCTGCGGGCGTCACCCTACCGGTAGGTGCCGTCAGGGGTGACAAGTAGGATCCCCGCCTAGCGGAGGGCGACCGTCACCACGGGGGTGCCGGTGGGAAACTGCTTGTCCGCATAGGGGGATTGATGCACCGGTGAGCCAGATCGTCATCAAGCGCCCACCGCGTTCCCTGCCGCCCGACGTACCCACCGATGAGCTGCGCCTGGAGGCTCCTCCAGAACTGCCGCGGGGTCAGCAGGAGGGCATGCTGATGCAGATCCTGCCGACGCTCGGCATGGGCTCGTCGGTGGTGTTCTACTTCGTCTCCCCGAACGCCCATCCGTTCATGCGGATCATGGGTGTGGTGATGCTCGTGTCGACGGCCGCGATGGTGATCGCGCAGATCGTCCGACACCGTCGCGGTACGCAAGGGCAAATGGCCGATGTGCGTCGGGACTATCTCAAATACCTCGCGCAGACCAGGCGTACCGTGCGAAGGATCGGTTTGAAGCAGCGCGACGCCCAGCTGTATCTGCACCCCTCTCCCGAGCAGTTGTGGTCAGTGGTCGCCGAGGGCAGCCGCGTGTGGGAACGCCGTGTCGGGGACGCGGACTTCGGTCAGGCACGTGTCGGTCTGGGACCACAGCAGTTGGCCTCTCCCCTGGTGGCTCCCGAGACAGCGCCTGTGGACGAGCTCGAACCCCTGTGTGCCGGCGCCATGCAGCGTTTCCTCGCCGTGCACGGTCAATTGGACGGGCTGCCGGTCGCGGTGTCGATGCGGGCCTTCTACCACGTGACGGTCTCCGGCGAGCCGGAGCACGCCCAGGCCACGGCGCGCGCGCTGGTCGCTCAACTCACCACCCTGCACTCCCCCGACGATCTGCTGCTTGCCGTGGTCGCCGCCCCCGCCGCGGTCGGCCGCTGGGACTGGACCAAGTGGCTGCCGCACAGTCAGTTGGCCGGGCAGTTCGACGGCGCCGGCACCCGGCGGCTGTTCGGTGACGACCTCGGTGAGCTGGAACAGCTGCTGTCGGCCCAACTCGAAGGCCGCCCGCGTTTCAGCCGCGACGGCCAGCCGGTACTGGACCAGCCACACATCGTCGTCGTCCTCGACGGCGGGATCGTACCCCCGACCTCAGCGTTCGCGGCCGCCGAGGGCTTGCAGGGCGTGACGATCATCGAGGTGGTCCCGGGCGAGCTCGACCAGCCCCGGGGAGGTCTCTCCATCGTCGTACGGCCGGACCGGCTGTGGTTGGACACGGGTGCCCCACTCGCCTACGAAGGCACCCCCGACGGGCTGTCCCTGCCCGCCGCCGAGGCACTGGCCCGGCAACTGGCACCCCTGCGCATGGGCGGTGGGAACGACGACGAACCGCTGCTCGCCAACCTGGACTTCACCGAGCTGCTGGGCCTCGGCGACGCCGGCTCCGTGGACGTGGCGCGCACCTGGCGGCCGCGGTCGACGCCGGAGCGCCTGCGGGTGCCCATCGGTGTCGGCGAGGACGGGCGACCAGTGATGCTGGACCTCAAGGAGGCCGCGCAGGACGGTATGGGCCCGCACGGTCTGTGTGTGGGCGCGACCGGTTCCGGCAAGTCGGAGCTGCTGCGCACGCTGGTGCTCGGCCTCGCAGTCACCCACTCCTCCGAAACGTTGAACTTCGTCCTCGCGGACTTCAAGGGCGGCGCCACCTTCGCCGGCATGTCCCAGATGCCGCACGTCGCCGCCGTCATCACCAACCTCTCCGACGATCTGACCCTCGTCGACCGCATGGGCGACGCGATCCGCGGCGAACTCCAGCGTCGCCAGGAGCTGCTGCGCTCGGCGGGCAACTACGCCAACATCCACGACTACGAGAAGGCGCGGGCCGCAGGTGCTCCGCTGGAGCCGCTGGCCTCGCTCGTCCTCGTGATCGACGAGTTCAGCGAACTGCTGACGGCCAAGCCCGACTTCATCGACATGTTCATCCAGATCGGCCGCATCGGCCGCTCCCTGGGTGTGCACCTGCTGCTGGCCTCGCAGCGCCTGGAGGAGGGCCGTCTGCGCGGTCTGGACACCTATCTGTCGTACCGGATCGGTCTGCGGACGTTCTCGGTCGCGGAGTCGCGTGCGGCGCTCGGGGTTCCGGACGCCTACCACCTGCCGTCCGTGCCGGGTTCCGGGTATCTGAAGTTCGGCACTGACGAGATGACCCGCTTCAAGGCGGCGTACGTGTCGGGTGCGTATCGCTCCGGTGGCCCAGAGGTCCCCGGTGACCGGACACCGATCGAGCGCCGACCCGCTCTGTTCACGGCGGCCCACGTACCGGTCACGTACGCGGCCGCGGACCCCGCACCGACTCGAGCCCCCGCGCGTCCGGATGACGACGCCCTGGCGGACACGGTCCTCGACGTCATCGTGCAGCGTCTGGAGGGCCAGGGTGTGCCCGCCCATCAGGTATGGCTACCGCCGCTGGACCGGGCGCCGACGCTGGACCAGTTGCTGCCGGCGCTCGCGTCGACAGCCGAACGGGGACTGCAGGCCGCCGAGTTCACGCGACTGGGCGGGTTGACGGTTCCCGTCGGTCTGATCGACAAGCCGTTCGAACAGAAGCGCGAGGTGCTCTACCGGGACTTCTCCGGCGCGGCGGGTCACATGATGGTCGTCGGCGGCCCCCAGTCCGGCAAGTCCACGCTGCTGCGCACGTTGATCGGCTCCTTCGCCGTGACCCACACGCCGCACGAGGTGCAGTTCTACTGCCTCGACTTCGGCGGTGGAGGCCTGTCGTCCCTGTCGGACCTGCCGCATGTCGGCGGGGTCGCCTCCCGGCTGGACCCCGAGCGGGTCCGCCGCACGGTCGCGGAGGTGGCGGGCACCCTCAACCGCCGCGAGCAGTTCTTCCGTGCCAACGGCATCGACTCCATCGGCACGTACCGTCGGCGGCGTGCGGCCGGCGAGCTGCCCGGCGAAGCCTGGGGCGACGTCTTCCTGGTCATCGACGGCTGGGGCAACTTCAAGGGCGACTACGAGGGGCTCGAAGGCATCGTCCACGACATCGCCGGCCGCGGCCTCGGCTACGGCATCCATGTCGTTCTCTCCGCCTCGCGCTACATGGAGGTGCGGTCCGCGCTCAAGGACCAGATCCTGGGCCGACTGGAGCTGCGCCTCGGTGACGTCATGGACTCCGAGTTCGACCGCAGGGTCGCGGCGAACGTGCCGGCGGGCGTCCCGGGCCGCGGTCAGGTGCCGGAGAAGCTGCATTTCATGACGGCGCTGCCGCGTATCGACTCCTCGTCCGACGCGAACGACCTGTCGGAGGCCACGGCTCAACTGGTGCAGGCGGTCAAGGGCAACTGGCAGGGGCCCGCGGCCCCGACGGTCCGCCTGCTGCCCCGCAGGCTGCCGGCAGACCAGTTGCCCAAGGGCTTCGAGTTCCCGCAGCACGGCATCGCGATCGGTATCGACGAGGCCAACCTCGAACCGGTCTTCATCGACTTCGAGACGGACCCTTTCTTCCTGGTCTTCGGAGAGAGCGAGTCGGGCAAGACCAACCTGCTGCGTCTCATCGCGAAGCAGATCGCCGAGCGCTACACGCCCTCGGAGGCCCGGATCGTCGTCGGCGACTACCGAAGGACGATGCTGGAGGCGGTCTCCGAGGAGCATTTGCTGGAGTACGCGCCGATGGCGTCCGCCATGAACGTCCACATGGACGCCATCCGGCAGTTCATGGAGATGCGCGCGCCCAAGCCCGACATCACACCGCAACAGTTGCGCGACCGCAGCTGGTGGAGCGGCCCGCAGCTGTTCATCATCGTCGACGACTACGAGCTGGTCGCCACGAACTCCGGGAACCCTCTGTCGGCTCTCGTCGAACATCTGCCCTTCGCGCGTGACGTGGGCGTCAAGTTCATCATCGCCCGTAACGCGGCGGGGGCCTCGCGCTCCATGTACGAGTCGTTCATGCAGCGGGTGAAGGAGCTCGGCGCGCAGGGCCTCGTCCTGTCCGGCGACCCCATGGAGGGCGACATCCTCGGCAACGTCCGGGCGCGGCCCATGCCACCGGGACGAGGCACGTTCGTCTCACGGAAGCGCGGAACCCCTCTTATCCAGGTGGGCTTGCTTCCGCAACGCCATTAGAGTGATGAAGGGCATGACAACGAGCCTTGGGTGACATGGGTGAACGGGGAGGCGGCTGACGTGAGTTCGGACGGGGGCGGCAGCGGCGGGGGCGCGCCGGACACCGGCAAGGCCTTCGACACCTTGCACGGCGTGAACCCTCAGATGGCACTGGACATCCAGCACGACGCCATGAAGGACTTCAAGAAGCGTGTCGACAACCTGCTGATCGAGCTGGGCAAGTCCGAGGCATCCCCCGACAAGGTCGGTCAGGACCGTCTCTCCCGTGCCCAGCTGGGGTCCGCCGATTTCAAGGAAGCACAGTTCCTCTACGAGTCGTACGCCATCGTCCACGACGAGTTGGAGAACCTTTCCAAGGCCCTCAGCGCGCAGATCGAGGGAGTGGGACTGGCCGTGCACGCGTCACGGGTGGGCTACGAGAACCTGGACGAGGACATCAAGGCGCGGATGCGGGAGGTCAACGCGGAGGTCGACAAGTACTACGACGTCGACCGGGATCCGTATGTCCGGCGGCAGGGCGAGGAGCTGGGCCGACAGCAGGGCGAGCCGGTCGCGGAGGTCACGGAGTCGGAGAAGGGCCTGTAATGAGCGAGCAGCCCAGGCGGAAGCAACCCACGCCCCAGCACACCGACTTCGAGTCCATGACCCACGCCCAGCTCGCGGCGATGCTCGCCTCCGCCAACTCCGAGGGTGCCTACGACCTCGCGGCGAAGCTCTCCAAGGCCGCCTCGACGATCACCAAGATCGGTGACGACCTCATGACGTACGTCAAGGGCCTGGAGTGGCAGGGCGAGGCAGGCGACACCTTCCGTGAGTGGGGCGGGCAGACGGCGAGCGCGACGCTCCACCTCGGGGAGTACGCCGACGTGGCGTCCCGGTGGATGGGCATCGTCTCCCAGGCGATCGCGGAGGCGAAGGCGGTCATGCCGGACACGTCCGAGACGACAGCCGCGCAGGCAGACCTCCGCACCGCGGAGAAGTCCCTCGCGGCGACCAAGGAACCCGGCGCCCGCAACGACCCCGACTCCCGCAAGCTGGCCCAGACCGCCCAGTCCGACGCGACGGCGGCACAGGGGCGGATCGACGCGGCGCGGTATGAGGCCGTGCAGCAGATGCGGAAGCTGGCGCAGGCTTATCAGCAGTCGGCTGCGCAGGTTAATTCTGTGGAGCCGCCTACGTTTGTGCCGCCGGCTAGGAGCATGGACCCAGACAAGTGGGTCGGCGGTCGCGATCAATATGAGTCAATCACTATTCTATCTGGCGGAAGTGGCAATAGGACAGGTTCGTCCACCGCTTCTGGACTCAACGGCCGCGAACGCGAAACCACTTCGCAGCCGATCCCGACAGTGACCGAAAAGGGGCGAACTTCTCATTCCAACCCGGTCACCATGGGTCTTGACGGCCTGAACACCCTCCCGAAATCTCCAGGGCCAGACCTCATCCACCCCGCGGCTGTTCCCGGCGGCTCAGAGCGTCCCGAGCCACGTCTTCCCTCGCAACCGGTCGGGATCCCGCCCTTCAACGGCAACAGAAGCGGCACTGGTCCGACTGCCCCCGGCCGCGTTCCGTCGGCCACTCGGGCTCCGTTCCTGCCCGGTCAGGGCATGGCCAACGGCAGTGCTCGCATGCCGCGCGAGACCGGGATCGTCGGAGGCCGACCCGTGCCTCCCGCCTCAAGCCGTCCGACTGGGTCCCTTCCGAGGGGGACCGTCATCGGTGAAGGCACGCAGGGGCGTACGGCGATGGGGCGTGGCATCACCCCCGGCATGCCTGTCGGGGGCAATTCCGGTGGTGGGCACAGCAATGCTGCACCCACCGGCCGACGTCTGGCATCCGAGACCGGCGGAACGATCGGCAACCGTCCGAATCAGCCTGGCAATGGCGGAGCCCGTCCCTTCACCCCAGGAGGAACGGGTCTCACTCGGCATGCTGGCGGCGCCGCGCCCGCACAGGCATCCACGCAGCGCCGCGATGGGGTCACTGCACACGCACCCAATTCGCCATCACCGCGACGCGATCCCCGTCAAAGCGATCGACCCGACTACCTGACCGAGGACGAGGAGACCTGGCAGCGCGCCAACCGGCGCCCGCTGCCGCCGGTTGTGGACTGACTCCTCCTTCGGTTGCGACCCTGGAAGGCACATGCGAACCAGCAGTAAGCAAACATTGCGACCCGCGTCGGCAGTCGCAGGCGCCCTCGGCCTGCTGCTGGTGGGCATCACCGCAACTCCTGCGCATGCTGACTCGATTCGCTCCCGGCAATGGCACCTTGACGCCATGCACGCTGATGAGATGTGGAAGACCAGTACCGGGCGTGGACTGACTGTCGCCGTCATCGACTCCGGAGTCGATGACGGTTTGGCCGATCTCAAGGGCCAGGTTCTTGAAGGTAAGGACTACTCGAATCAGTCCGGCGACGAACACACAGACCTTGAAGGGCATGGCACCGGCGTGGCCGCGCTCATCGCGGCCACGGGTGCACGGGGAGAGCTCAACGGCTCCTACGGCCTTGCCCCCGGGGTGAAGATCCTCCCCATCCGTATGAAGTACGGCACCGAAGATTATGGAAAAGTGGATACAGGAGCCGAGTACTCCAGAAAGATGACGGAGGCCATCCGATTCGCGGCAGATTCCAAGGCACAAATCATCAACATTTCCATGGCCAGTGCCGACAGCCCAGGGATGCAGAACGTCGGTACCAAGGAACTCGCCGCAGCCGCAAAGTACGCCCTCGACAAGGGTAAGTTGATTTTCGCTGGTGTCGGCAACCGCGGAGACAAAGACAATCAGCCCATGTACCCAGCGGCTACACCTGGTGTCGTTGGTGTGGGATCGATCGATGAGGACATCGAACGAAGCTCCTTCTCCCAGTGGGGATCACAAGTAGACATCGCCGCCCCTGGTGAGAAGATGGTCCATGCGTGCCTCGGCGGCACTCAAGTCTGCAACTCCGACGGAACGAGCTACGCCACCGCCATCGCCTCCGCGTCCGCCGCCCTCATCTGGTCGCAGCACCCCACCTGGACGAACAACCAGGTCCTGCGTGTCTTGATCAACACGATGAAGGGCAACGAGAAGAAGTGGACCTGGAACAACGCCATCGGTTACGGCATTGTTCGTCCGCGTATTGCCCTGCAGAATCCTGGTGCCCCTGGGCCTGCGGCCGAGTATCCCCTGCCTGACCTCGCCGCGGGATCGAAGTCAGCATCCCCGTCTCCCGAGACTTCGAAATCCAGCAAGTCTTCCGAAACCGACAAGAAGGCCGACGAAGACGCGCCGACCACCGGTACCGCACCCACAGACGAAGACACAGTCCTTTGGATCAGTTTGGGCATCGGAGCAGCAGCACTGGTCGGCACAGCGATCGCCATAGCAATGATCCTCGCACGCCAGCGCACCACGATCCCACCGATCTCGACGCGTCTTCCCCCGTACGCGTCTCCGACCTCGCTGCCTGGCCGGGCCCACGGGACCTACGGCTCGCATCAAGCAGCCTCGAACTTCCCTGTCGGACCGCCATCTCCAGGAAATGGCCCGCCCTCTTGAACCGCCCGGCCAGGCAGCAATCGAACCCGGTCCGAGTAATGGTGAGCTGCCGTCATCCAAGATGCCTCTGCGTCCACGGTCGTTACTGAATTCTTGATCGCCGCAATGCTGCGGTCGCACGTTACATCAGCTCGTCGGCGCAGACGCCGGAGGAGAAACAAGGAGGGCATTGCGCATGGCCTGGAACGAGTGGGAGCAACTCAAAACCGCCGCAGTCGAGCGGCAGTCCGCGCAGATGCAGATCAACCACGTGGCGCCGGATCAGGGTGGCGGAGGTACGGAAATACTGAGCACCGACAAGCCTACGTGGACGAAGGCGGGATCTGGCGTCGGTGAACTGCGCGAGAACATCAGTAAGGCCTTGTCGAAACTGGAGGCAGGACAGGCAGGGCTCGGTAAAGTTTCTGGCTGCTTGACCGTCACGGCCCAGGGAGAGGTCTACGAGTCCTGGCAGCGCTACGCCAAAGACGTCAGCGACCGGTGCGGCTCTCTGGCTGCAGTGATGGAGAAGGCGGGAAACGACCTGCTGAAGACGGACGAAGCCATCAAGGCTGAAATCGCTAACCTGAAGACGCAGTACGAAGACACGCCGGCTGTCGGCGGCCCCTCAAAGGGCCGGTGACGAAAACCATGAATCTGACGACACTCAAGAACCTTGAGCCGTCGAAGTTCGCGGATGCGGCGGATGGGTACCGGGCGGTCAGCGACATGGCAAGTGCCGCCAAGGACCGCATCGCGAACCAGATATCCGCAGCCATGCGGGACACACTCGAAGGAAAAGCCGCAAGCGCGGCGCTCGGCCAACTCCAAGCGCTGGCCGAGAACTTTCACTACACCCAGGTCGAGTGCGGTCTCATCAGTACGGCACTCAACGGTTTCTCGTACGACCTGGAGGCCGCCAAGCGGCGGCTGGACGTTGCGCTCATTGGTGCGCGGTCCGAGAAGTACACGGTGAACTCCGACGGATCGATCACCTATCCTGCCGCCGGAGAAAAGACTGACGGCAAGCTCCCCGAGGGGGGCACGGTGTCCGGATACACCGACGAAACGGCAGCATCGGTGGGCCGTCAGGCGGCCAACTTCGACCCGAATCCCCACCGCCATCTCGCGCAAGAATACGCCAACCAGATCTCCACAGCTCTAAAAGAGGCCACCGAGGCCGATGAGAAGTGGGGACCAAAGATGCGAGCTTTGAAGGCCGACGACGACCTGACCGTCTCCGACCGGGACTGGGCGGACGTGTCTTCGGATAGCAGCGGTGTACAGACGGCGGGCGATGATTATCTCAACTCACTGCCCCAGCCACCCAAAGACGGCGATCCGAAGACCATCGCGGATTGGTGGAAGTATCTGACTCCGGAGCAGCAAGCCGCGTGGATCTCCATGCGGCCAGACACTGTGGGCGCGCTCGACGGGTTGCCTTCCGAGGTACGGGACGAGGCGAACCGCATGGTCCTCGCCGAGTCCCACGGCGTCGCAAAGGTCGAGTATCAGAATTGGCTGAGTAAGAACCCGGAGCCAACGCCGCGTTTCCAACCCTACATCGACCCCACAACCGGATCCGTTCTGGAAGGTGTCAATGTAGAAACGCGAGAGTGGAAGGAATGGGAAGAGGCGCGTCAAGAAGCCCACAAGCGTCTCGATGGTATGGACGCCATCCAGGATCGCTTCGATCAAACCGGGATCAACGGCCTCCCCGAGGCGTATCTGCTGGGGTTCAATGCCGAGGGGAACGGTCGCGCCATCCTGGCCAACGGGAACCCGGACACCGCGGACCATCAGGCGGTCTATGTGCCTGGGACGACCTCGAAGTTGAGCAGTGTTGAAGGCGATATCAACCGTATGGTCGAAGTCTGGCGTGCGGCCGATGACAAGGCAGATGGAAGATCCGTTTCCACGGTCACCTGGCTTGGCTACGACGCGCCGCAAAGCCTGGTCAAGGATTCACCCTTCGAGCACTATGCCTATGACGGAGCACCGGCCTTCAATCGGTTCTTGGACGGCCTCGAGACCTCACATGCGGGTGATTCCGAGGCTCACCGTACGGTGATCGCACACTCGTACGGATCGACGCTCGTCGGCGCGGCGGCCGAGACAGGTCGCCTCAATGCCGATGACGTCATCTTCGCCGGCAGCCCTGGCGTCAAGGTCTCTCATGCCGATGAGATGGATGTTCCCAAGGGGCATGTCTGGAACCAAGAGGCGGACGGCGACCCGGTTCCGGACATCGGTCGCTACGGCCATGGTGGCGACGGCTGGGTCGTCCCCAGTGACGAAAAGTTCGGCGCCAACCAGATGGGCACAGACACCGAAGGGCACAGCGATTACTGGGATGAGGGCACCGATAGCCTGTTGAATCAGGCCCTGGTCGTCGCAGGAAAGGGTGATGACGTGGAAATGAAGCCGTCGTACGACTGGTCGCGGGTGAAATAGAAGTGCTCGACCCCATGCACAGTGATGAAATGTTCACCCTGCAGCCAAAAGCAAAGAAGTAAGGATTGCCGTGAAGACCAGACTGAGCGCCTTCGGGCTCGCCGTACTCCTTACGCTCCCTACCATCACCGGATGCAGCATGACCGACAAAGAGTCTGATGGAATCCCCCTCGCCGGGACGAGCACGACGAGTGATGCCTCCGAAACTCTGGAAGGGGTGTCCAGCGGTATCTATGACCTGATCGGTATCAAGGGGAAGGCATCCGACAGCCGTCCTGGGGTGACGAGCTGCTCGGGAAAGGACCAGGATACCTATTTCCGCATTTTTCACTCATGGAGCTTTTATCCCGCCACCGCGGACGATCTCGACGTCGCGATGAAGCGGCTCAAAGAGGAGCTGCCCAAGCACGGGTGGGAAATCACCGAATTCGGGCCGGACACGAGCAAGAACAAGAATATCCGCATGATTGCCGATAACGACGAAAGGAAGTCCAGTGTGAAGATTGTTCAAATGTCGAAGAATAACCCGCCTAAATTGAGTCTCGATGTATTGTCAGGTTGCTATAAAATCCCAGACGGCGAGAAAATCGAACGCTTCTGATTGTGCTCCCGCAAATGTCTGCAAGTCCCATGACGCGACATCACGCTCTGGGGCTGACGCCGGTGGGATACCTGCGCACCGCAGAGGTGCGAGCCGTCGCCCGTTGATCTTCCCGCTTGAGCGGTGCGGAGGTCTCTACGGGCTCCGCGGGTTGTGAGTATCGTGTCGCCAACCATTGGTTTTCGGCGCCCCGGCAGCCGAACTCGTTGCGTCGAGGGGTTGATGCGAAGGCCAGGTTGTGCGCATGTGCGCAACGGCCTGAGATGCCGTCCTCCTCGCCCGGCAGCAGGGGCCGGGCGAGGGCGCTTCGGGGTGCGATACGACCATCCCGCAGTTGAGGTAGGCACCGCCGCCCGGCGGCGATCACAGGCGGATGTCGGCAACGACGATGACCTGCGCGTTTGCTGAGAACCGATAGTTACGTGACGACGAGCCGACGTTCCGGACGGGGACGGGGACCAGGGTGCCGCTCAGGTCGAGCCCGTCTCTGACACGTCCCATGCGGCGGACCGGTGTGGATCGCCCGCAGTAGGCCAAGCCGCTGGATGACCCGGCGCACGGCGGAGGTAAGACGCCGAATCGTGGGCCCAGCTGTCGCATGGTCAGATTCGTGCGGTAGTGCACCACTCCATGAGCACCCGCTCGGCCAACGGCAGCGACCACCACGGCCAGCCCGCTCCGGCACCACCTCAACAGACCCGAAAACTACGTCACCCGCAGCCCCGTTAGCATCTCCGCCCACGGCCACGCCCGCTCAGCCCTCGGCCGAGGCTCGCCTCCAGCCTCCAGAGTTGCGGGTGACCTTCGTCAGCACGACGAGGGAGGCAGCATACTCCGCTGTCTCCCCGCCCCTGCGGCCGTGTGTCAGCCCATCAGCATGCGGATGCGCTTCGCGCCGTCCAGGTCTGTGCCCTGGTAGCCGACGACGGACCTGTCCAAGAGGGTGGCGATGAAGTTGAGCTTTTCGGTCATCGCCTGCATTTCGGTGGTGTTCTTGCGCTGGATGTCTCCGTACGCCGTCTTCGCCTCACCCTCCCAGGTCTCGGCGACGCGCTTCACCTCTTGCATGAGGGCCTCGAGTTCTTGCGTGAGGTCCGTCGCGGTTTTGCGGACGTCGCTAGCCGCCTGAGTGACCGTGGCATAGCTGATCGCTGTGCGGTCGTAACCAGTGCTCATCGTGGGTCTCCTCCGTGGCTCAGGCGAGGTTGGTGATGCGGTCCGTGGTGTATGTCTGGCCCCGCATGCCGGCGTCGGCCTGGGCCTGGGACTCCGAGGAGTTGTCCACCTTCCGGATCTCCGCGATGCGCTCCTGCTCATGTTCATCGAACCCGTTGACGGCCATACGCATAACGTCTTCCAGGTCGACGAGGTTGTCCTGGAGCTTCTTGAGGTGGACGTTCACCTCGCGTTGCACCCTGTCGTACTCCTGGCTCGCCGCACCCTGCCAGCCGCCCTGAATCATGTCCACGACCGTGTTGAGTGACGTCACACGACGGCTCACCTCGACGTGGAAGTTCTGGATCTTGTTGGCCAACGCGATGAGTTGGTCGTTCTCGCGTTTCTGGTCCACAGCCCCACTCACAGGTTCCACCCTCCTCTTGATGTGACGGCGGTCTTTGACCGCCGCGACCCGTCCATCCAGGCAGAAACCCCAAATGGTCAAGGCGGGCAAGAATCACCGCGATCGCCGCGTCACGCGCTGTCGCAGTGCTACACCGCCCCCGTGTCGTACCACCCACGTGATACCGCATATCACTCTAGTCACTTGGCCTGGTGCTTCCAACTGCAAAGTTGTAACGGGGCAGTTCAGGCCCACTCAGAGGTCGGGCAGGTTCCGGACAAGACAGCATTCCAGGGGCGGGCGGGGGGATCTGAGGGGTGCGGGGGTGCTGTTCTGGTTTGTCGGCCATGGGTGTGTCACCGCACAAGTACTGTGAGTGCGTAGCTCGTTCGTACGTCGGGAAGGAACCGTGCCGTCATGGCCGATGAGCTGGACAAGGATGTCGAGAAGGCACTCAAGGAACGCAAAGAGCGCGAGAAGGACGAGCTGTACGCGCTCGACATCTCGGGGGTGGAGTGGCACAGCGCGCCGGGTACCGAGGAGCATGAGGAACGGGTGGAGATCGCGTACCTGCCCGAGGGTGCCGTGGCCATGAGGTCGTCGCTCGATCCGGACACGGTGCTGCGGTACACCGAAGCCGAGTGGCGGGCCTTCGTGCTCGGGGCTCGGGACGGGGAGTTCGATCTGGAGCCGACGCCTCACGACAGCGAACTCGATCAAGGGGCCGACACAGCCGCTCAGTGAGAGTGATGCGGTAACTGTGGCGCGTTAGGCGCCGAGAAGCGGAACGCCATCCGTCTGCTGGTGGTGCGAGGGGGCCTCTCGACCGTTTCCCGCACGTCGTCCCGGGTGCTGGGCGACGGCCGGCTTGGCGTCGGCGGGCGTAGCATTGTCCTCGGTCGCGGACGCCAAGAGTCCCGCGCCGACGCACAGCTCGGCGACCACGACGGCCTCCACGGATCCCAGCAGCCTCCTGCATCGTCGGCGCACCGTCCGTGCCGTGGCCGCGGACGCGGTGTAAAGGCGGGAGGCAGCCCGAAGTCCGTACTCAGGCGCCTCTTCCACGCCTCCGGCGGCGCAGATCACGTAGTGCGACCGCCGTGCCCGTGATGACCGTGACCACGGCGGCGGTGAGGCCGAGGGCGTACGTGGCGTAGCGCTCGTCGCGTTCGTGCGGGGTCTCGGCGAGGGAGAAGCGGGCGGTGTCGGGGGCTGCGGGCTTTGACACCCCGGGGTCCGGGGTCGGTGACGAGGGTGGGTCCTCGAGATCGGAGTCCTGGACGGCGCGGACCGGGTCCACGACACCCCAGCCGACGAAATTGTCGTGACCGTTGACGGAGCGTTCGGCCGTCTGCTCGATCTGGGTCACGATCTGGGCGGTCGACCAGTCCTCGTGCTTCTCCTTCAAGAGCGCGACGACGCCGGCGACGAACGGGGCGGAGAAGCTGGTGCCGTTGTCGGTGCACTGGCCGCCGCCCGGGACCGTGGAAACGATGTCGACACCGGGGGCCGCGACGTCCACGAAGTCGCCCGCCTGTGAGAAGGAGGCTCGTTCGTTGTTCCGGTCGGAGGACGCCACCGCGAGGACGCCGGGGAAAGCCGCCGGGTAGGTGTTCTTGTATGTGCCGTCGAGGCCGTCGTTGCCCGCGGAGGCGACCACGACGACGTTCTGGGCGATGGCGGCGCGTACCGCCTGCGCGAGCCGGGACGTGCCGGACAGGGGTTTCGTCGTGTCCTGGGAGACGTTGATGACGTCTGCCCCCTGCGACACGGCGTAGGTGATCGCCTCCGCCATGGAGTCCGAGTCGCCGCTGTTCTCGGCGTCGTTCTGGCGGATCGGGATGATCGTGGCGTTGGGGGCCAGGCCCACGAAGCCCGTGTCGTCGTGCGGCCGGGCGGCGATGATGCCCGCGACCTTCGTCCCGTGTCCCTCCCGGTCGTTCGTGGGATCGGCGCCCTTGCCGGTGGTCAGGAAGTCACGTCCGGCCGTCTTGTCGACCGCCGCCTTCAACTGTGGGTTCCTGTCGTCGACTCCGGTGTCGATGACCGCGATCCGAATGCCCTTGCCCTTGTCGGTACCCTGCCAGAGCTCGTCGAGGAGTACCCGCTGCAGTGCCCAGGGGGTGCCCCTGACCGGCTTGGCGGGGAAGGTGCACTCACCGCTGCCGTCCAGCCGCAAGGGCACACGTGCATCGGCGGAGACGTCGACTCCGATTTCAGGCGGTGCGGTGCTCAGCACAGCCAACAGCGCGGCCGCTGCCGCTGCCGGCAGCGATTTCTTGTTCGGCGACACCTGTACGTCGCTCCCGTCCTTCTGTCGTGTGAAGCCGTGGCAGAGGTGGTGGGCGGGCGCCCGTCCTCAGGAACCCTGTGGCTGTCGCGCGCTGTTGGTGTCGAGGCGGGGGCCCTTGGCCAGGAACTCCGACCAGATCAGCGGGACCTTCGCCGGCCGGACGTTCTCGTAGCCGAGCTTCACCTGGGCCTCGCTCGGCTCCGGCGTCCCGTCCGACGTCTTCTGCTTGCCGTCCGCGCCGACGCCGGACCGCTCGCTGTCGCTGTCGCCGTTCGCCTGGACGGCGTACCTGAGGCCGGTGTCCGTCACGAGGAAGAGTGATCCCGAGTCGGTGTCGGTGCCCTGGATCTGGGTGTAGAGCAGTCCCGTTCCGGGAGTGACGTACGTGCTCGCGCCGCCTGCGGCGATCTCGGCAGGGTACTCGCTGCCCGCCCAGGTGCTGAGCGTCGTGTCGTTGTCGTCGTCCACATCGCGCAGAACGCTGCAGACGGTGTTGCGGCCCGATTCCGCGGAGGCGGAGTTGACCATGGATGCGCGCCGTGCCGGCCAGTTCGCCGGCTGTCCGGCGAAGGGGCTGCTGTCGGCGGTGAAGTCCTGGAGGCCCACTTTGGCGGCCTCACTGTTCATGTTGAGGACGCCGGTCCTGGGCGAGGTGATCAGCAGCCAGGCGGTGAACTCGCTGACGGGCTTCACTTCGCCCGGCAGCACGACGTAGTACTTCTTGCCTTCGCCCGTCTCCGTCTCGAGTACCATGCCGACCCGGTTCTCGTCGTCCGAGAGCTGGCCCGGGACTCCGGCCGGAGAGCCGACACCTGCGGGGAGCTCGGGGAACGCGATCGGGTCGCCCTTGTGCAGGGTGTCGATCCACTCCTGCGTGACGAGCTGCGGCTGCTTGGAGCCCACGAGCGCGTCCGTCAGCTTCCGGTCGTCCTCTTCGGTGGCCGCCCCCGCGACGGGGTACGCCTTCCCGGCGGCGTCCACCAGATAGCGTTCCCCGGTACGGGTCTTGACGTACAGGACCTCGCCGCCGGAAAGGCGTTCGGAGCCGTCCGTCTTCTTCACGTCCCGGTCGGCCAGGACGAACGTCGCCTCCTGAACCGTGCTTCCCTTGCCGCCGGGCTGCTCGCAGACCGCCCACCGTTTGGCCACGCCCGCCTCGTCGGCCGTCGGCAGCCGGTCCGGCGCGTAGGGGATGCCAAGGATCGGACCGCGAGGCGGCTTCCCCGAGTCGAGGATCTCGTCACTGATCTGGACGACCTGGTAGTCGGCGCCGTTCATGAGCAGACGGGCGGAGGCCAAATTGAGAACAGGGTGCAGGCGGGTGGTCCCGTCCGTCTTGAGGACCACGTAGCGCGTCGTGGACTGCTTTCCCACGATGACCCGGGTGCCCGGCTGGTTCCACCCCTTGGGCGCGGTCGGCTGGAACATGCCCCAGGCACCGAAGACGCCTAGGACGAGGGCGCCTGCGATCAAGCTGGGTACGACGGCCCGCAACGGCTTGGGAGCGCCTTCTTCCGAACCCCAGGGGGACGGCTGGAGAAAGGCGGCCAGAGTGCGTCGCTTCGCGAACGTGTAGGCGTTGAGTTCGTCCCGCCGTGATGCCATGAGTGCCTGTTTCTCCCCGTACTGCGCGCCGGGGGCAACGCCCCCGCACTCCGCTGTCAGACCCGCCCCTACTATGCCTGTTGCGCCACTGCGCACGTGGGGCGGGTAGGGTTCGTTCCCCATCGAGGCCGCTGTCGAGTGGGGCGTTTCAGCTGACTACGGGGGGTTTGCAGCAATGGCTTCCGCACGCCGGACGCGATCACGATCGCGTACAGAAGCGGTCGACCCGCGTTCTGCTCCTTCCGCCGATTCCCTGGCCCCGCCCGCGGTGACGACGTTCGCTCCCGGTCCCTTCGCACCGCATCTCAAGGCGGGTTCCGGGCGCTTCGGCGCATTCCGGTTTCGGCAGGTCCTCCTCGTCGAAGCAGCCGCCGCCGTTCTGCTCGTCGGCTGGGCGGTGCACCCGCTCGTTCTCGTGCCCGCGGCCCTCGTCGCGAGCCTGCTGGTGCTGCTCGCAGTAGTACGTCGCCGGGGGCGCTCTCTGCCCGAATGGCTGGCCACGGCAAGGGCGTTGAAGGCACGGCAGCGAAAGGCAGCCGAGACTGTGATACCGCCCGGGACCGAGCCGGGGCTCGCGCCCGCGGTGGAGTGCGACCCAACGCTGCGGAGCTACACCTACCGCGGGCGGGACCGGCGTGCCGTCGGGATCATCGGGGACGGCACGTTCGTCAGTGCCGTGTTGCAGGTCGAGGCGGACGCCACGGCGCTTCGGGCGGACAGGAGCCGGCAGCCGTTGCCGCTGGGCCTGGTGCGGGACTCGCTGGCGGTCGACGGGATCCGGTTGGAGGGGGCGCAGATCGTGCTGCACACCCAGCCGGCGCCCGCGATCCAGTTGCCCCAGCAGTCGGTGGCCGTAAGCAACTACGCGCCGCTGCAGGCCCAGACGGGTACGCCGGCCATCCGGATCACCTGGATCGCGCTGAAGCTCGATCCGGAGCTGTGCCCGGAAGCCGTGGCCGCGCGCGGGGGCGGTCTCCTCGGGGCACAGAAGTGCGTGGTGCGGGTCGCGGACCATCTGGCCAGTCGGCTCACCGGGTCCGGATTCCGTACGACCGTGCTCGACGAGCAGGAGCTGATAACCGCCGTCGCCACCTCAGCTTGCGCCAACCCCCTGGTGACGGCCGAGGCGGGGCGTACGGAGACACCGCAGCGACGGACCGAGGAGTCCGGGCGCAACTGGCGGTGCGACAACCGTCGGCACACGACCTACTGGGTGCGGCGATGGCCGCAGTTGGGTGGCCGGGGTCCCTCCCTTCCGCAGCTCGTGGGACAGCTGACAGCCCTGCCCGCACTCGCCACCACGTTCAGTCTGACCGTGGCACGCGGAGTGCGACAGGAGATGACGGTCACCGGGCACGTTCGGGTGACGGGCCGCAGCGACGACGAACTCGTCGTCGCCCGGCGCGCGTTGGAGCACGCGGCCCGGCAGGCCGGGACCGGGCTCGCGCGGCTCGATCGTGAACAGGTACCGGGCGTCCTCGCCACGCTGCCCCTGGGAGGTGTTCGGTGATGACCATGACCGGTACGGGTCCCTTCGCACCCGGTTCCTCCATTCCGGAACCTTCCATGGGTGAGCGGATGCGTGAGCGGTTGCATTCCGGGTTCGGACTGATCGGGCCCCGGCACGGACGGCACGCTCTGTCAGTGGAGCAGTTCGACTCGCTCGCGCTGCCCGTCGGGGACGACGGCGTCGTCATCGGCGTCGACGCCGAGAGCCGACCCGCCGTCCTCGGGATCAACCGACCCACCCCCTATGACGTCGTCCTGATCGGCGGACTGTGGACCGCCCAGGTACTCGCGCTGCGCGCGGCGGCCACCGGGGCGCGGGTCGCCGTGGAGACCGGGCGGGCGCAGTCCTGGATGCAGTTGGTGCACGCGATGGGCGGCGGCCAGAACGGTCTGGCCGTGTACGACGTCGGTCGGGTGCCGCCGCAGGGTGCGTCAGCCGCCGGCCCCGTGCTGGTGGTGCGTGATTGCGGTATGCGGCCGCCGCGCGGTCGGGTCGTCGCCGGGCCCTGGCAGTCCGTACTCACGCTGTTGCCCTACCTCAGCCCGGTGGCTCCGCGGCTCATCAGACAGGCCCGTCTGGTCGGAGTGCAGCGGGTCTCGCCCGACGAGGCGGCGGAGTTGGGGCGCACCATGGCTCTGCCCCGGGCGGACGTCGAGTCGTTGCCCACGCTCGCCGACGGTGTCACTCTCTGGAGTGCCGACCGTGACCGGCAGTACGTGATGACCCAGCCGACCGACGCCGAGATCGGATTGCTGGGTACGCCCCGGCGGATGGACTGACGGATACGACCGCCTCGGCGTACCGGTCCCGTAACCCTTCGCCTCCTTCTTCTTTCGAGTTGTTCACCTGCAATGACCGATTTGCCGGCACTCGTTGGGGATATGTGCGCCATCTCAGGGCAGGGCGTGACGGAGCGGGCAGGTACGCAGGGGTGGACTGGCCTGCCGTCATGGCGCTTGTGGTGATTAGGCTGGGACCGGGGGCGCACATCACGACGTCACGACGACACGGCTCGAACGACCAGAACGGTCGGCCCCGGCACGGCTTTGAGGGTGCTCGACCACACCAGGAGGAATTGTGAACAGCGATCGGGACGGGATCCGCGGGGGCTGGGCCACACCCGGCGATGACCAGTCCGACGCGGAGTCCGCCGTCGAGGCGACGGGCGAGTTCACCATCGACTACGCGCCGCCTGCCTGGTACACGCAGAACGCTTCTTCGCAGGGGGCCGGTTCGGAATCGGGGTCGAGTTCGGGTGCGGCTGCGAACGCTGACACGGGGGTGGGCGCGGGGAGCATGCCGTCCGCCGACGGGGCCGTGACGCCTTCGCCCGCGCCGCCGGTCGGTCCGCCTGTCGGTCCGCCTGTCGACACGTCCGGTGCGCCGGTTGGCGCTTCGGGTGGCACGTTGCCGCCGCCCTGGCCCCCGGTGGCCGCCGCCCCCGAGGCCGGCGGCCAAGGTGCGGACATCGAGAGTGGCGCGACCATGCGCATCTCTGCTACCGCGTTGAAGCGTGAGATCGCGGACGTGGCCGTGCCCACGGGTGCCTCCGGCGAGCCTGCGGGTGCGGCTTCGGGTGCGAGCGAAGACAGTGGCGCCGCCTCCGCTGCCGCTGAGATCGTCGAGACGTCGGGGGATGCCGCCCCGTCCGGCGAGGGTCACGGCGCGGCGAGCGGCCACGGTCAGCACGGCGAGGGGAGTGGCGGCGCCGAGGGTTCTGCCGCTGAGGTGGCGTCTGGCTCTGCCGATGCCCCTGAGGGCGAGCAGTCCGGTGGCGTCGCGGCCTCCGAGGACGTCTCTGCAAGCGTCACCGATGCGGCCGAGCCGGTGGGTTCGGGATCTCAGGACGCCGTTGCGCAGTCTGCCGGTCCGCAGGAACCGTCCACTCAGGGCTCAGACCCCCAGGAGCCGTCCGCCCAGGGCCCGGATTCGCAGGACAGTCCCGCCCCCGGCGCCGTCTCACAGGGAGCGCCCACCGAGGGCATCGCTCCGCAGGGCGCGGCTCCGCTGGACGCGACTCCGCAAGATGCCCTTCCTGGGGATCCCGCTCCGCAGGACGCCGCTCCCGACGCCTCCGAGGCCGCCGATTCCTCTCCCGGCGCCGAGCCCCGGGCCACCGCTTCGCAGGAGTCCGCTCCCGAAGCCACCGCGCCTCAGGGCGCCGCTCCTCAGGCCACCCCGCCCCAGGACCTCCCGCCGCAGCCCGGCACTCCTCAGGCTGTCCCGTCCCCCGCCGCCGCTCCCGGCGCGGCCCCCACCGCCGTACCGCAGGCGCCTCCCGCCTGGACGCCTCCGCCGCCGCAGAGTGGACTTCCGCCGTTGCCGCCCGCGTTTCAGCTCGCTGAGACCAAGGCCCCCGCCGCCGCGGCTCCTTGGCCCCCGTCCGCACCACAGGCTCCGACCACACCTGGGGTTCCCGAAACGCCCGACGGGCAGCAGCCGGCGGCCGCGCAGGGGGAACCCTCCGTGCCACCTCAGCAGCCGTTCCACCCGCAGGCCCCTCAGGGCGCGCCCTCGGCCTGGGGCAACCCGGTCGACGCCGCGGTCCCCGCTTCCGCCCCCGGCGCGCCTGTGCCGCCCGCCGATGCCGCCGCTGCGCCGCCGACCCCAGCACCCGGTCCGACGCCGCCGCAGGACCCCGGGGCCCCCTCCCCCGCCGGTTACGGCTTCCCGCCCGCGGGCGCGCCCGTGCCGCCGCAGGCACCCATCCCCCAGCAGGGCGGCTACGGCTTCCCCCTGGCCCAACCCGGCCAGCCGGGACCGGGCCAGCCGGAGCAGCAGGCACAGCAGCAGGAGCAGGGACAGGGACAGACCGAGCAGCCCGGCCAGCCGGGACACCCGGGGCAGCCTGTACACCCGGGTCAGCCGCCGATCGCCCCGCATCCCGTTGCGGCGCCCCCCGCGCAGCCCACCCCCGGTTACGGCTTCCCGCCCCCCAGCGCGCCCGTCCCCCCGCAGGCACCCATCCCCCAGCAGAGCGGCTACGGCTTCCCCCAGCCCCCGGCCCAACCGGGCCAGCCGGCCCAACCAGCCCAGCCGAGCCAGCCAACCCAGCCGGTCCAGCCGGAGCAGCAGGGGACCCCCGGCGGTGTGCCCGTGCCTCCGCAGCAGGGTTACGGCTTTCCTCAGCAGGCGGGGCAGCCCGGCCCTCAGTACCCCCCGGCGCCCCAGCCCGGCTACGGGTTCCCGCCCGCCGCCGCTCCGGGTACGCCGGCGACGACCCCTCCGGGCCCGCCCAACTCCCCCGCGCCCCAGGCCGGTTACGGGTTCCCCCAGCCCCCCGCCCAGCCGGGACACCCGGGCCACCCCGGTCAACCCCAGCCCTCCCAGCCCCCCTTCCCCGGTCAGCCCGGATACCCGGGGCAGCCCGGAGATGCCGTTCAGACCGGTCAACCCGGTCAGCCCGGTGGGCAGCCCCAGCCGTCCGCCCCTGTCGACCCCCGCACCGGCGCCGCCTGGCCGCAGGCCGTGCAGCACGACCAGCGGCAGCCGACCAACCCGGGTGTCGCACCGCTCGGTTACACGGCCGCGGTGGAGCTGTCGTCGGACCGGCTGCTGAACAGCAAGAAGCAGAAGCAGAAGAGCAGCCGCCCGGCCTCGGGCGGCGGGCTGTTCAAGCTGGGCGGCAAGAAGGAGGAGGCCGAGCGGCAGCGGAAGCTGGAGCTGATCAGGACGCCGGTGCTGTCCTGCTACCGCATCGCGGTCATCAGCCTCAAGGGCGGCGTGGGCAAGACGACGACCACCACAGCCCTCGGTTCGACCCTCGCCACCGAGCGGCAGGACAAGATCCTCGCGATCGACGCCAACCCGGACGCCGGCACGCTCGGCCGTCGGGTGCGGCGCGAGACCGGGGCCACGATCCGCGACCTCGTCCAGGCGATCCCGTACCTCAACTCGTACATGGACATCCGGCGGTTCACCTCGCAGGCGGCCTCCGGTCTGGAGATCATCGCCAACGACGTGGACCCCGCCGTCTCCACGACGTTCAACGACGAGGACTACCGGCGGGCGATCGACATCCTCGGCAAGCAGTATCCGATCATCCTCACCGACTCGGGCACCGGTCTCCTCTACAGCGCGATGCGCGGCGTGCTCGACCTCGCCGACCAGCTGATCATCATCTCGACGCCGTCCGTGGACGGTGCGAGCAGCGCCAGTACGACACTGGACTGGCTCTCCGCGCACGGCTACCAGGATCTCGTGGCACGCTCCATCACGGTCATCTCGGGCGTGCGCGAGACCGGCAAGATGATCAAGGTGGAGGACATCGTCTCCCACTTCGAGACGCGCTGCCGGGGCGTCGTGGTCGTGCCGTTCGACGAACACCTCTCCGCGGGCGCCGAGTTGGACCTCGACATGATGCGGCCGAAGGTGCGGGAGGCGTACTTCACGCTCGCCGCGATGGTCGCCGAGGACATCGCCCGGCACCAGCAGTCGCACGGCCTGTGGACGTCGGACGGCAACCCGCCGCCGGTCGTCGCCCCGCCGATGCCGGGTCAGCAGGCGCCGGGCCGGCAGGCGCCCGGTCAGCAGCCGTACGCGCCGCAGTACCCGCAGCATCCACAGCAGGGGCAGCAGCCGTATCCCGGTCAGCCCTATCCGGGCCAGCCGGCTCCGGGACAGGCTCCGCAGCCCTACGGCCACCCCGGCTACCCCGGCGGCCACCCCGGTCAGCCCGGTCAGCCCGCCCCCGGGCAGCCGTATCCGCCGCAGCAGGGTCAGCCGCACCCCCCGGCCCCGCCCCAGCAGTAGCCCGGCGCCGCACGCCGGCACGACCGAGGCCCGTACCGTTCACGATCCGTGAACGGTACGGGCCTCGGTCCATCTCCAGGTCTCGGCGGCTACTTCGCCTCGTCGCCCTCGTACGCGCCGATCAGCTCCCGGCACCGCTTCACGTCCTCGCCCATCGCCACGAGGAGCGCGTCCAGCGAGTCGAACTTCGCCTGGCCGCGCACGAAGGAGAGGAAGTCGACGGCGACATGGAGGCCGTAGAGGTCGAGCCCGACGCGGTCGATGGCGTACGCCTCGACCGTGCGTTCGGTGCCGTCGAACTGCGGGTTGGTGCCGACCGAGATCGCGGCGGGCATGGCCTCGCCGACGGCGTGCAGCCAGCCGGCGTAGACGCCGTCGGCGGGGATCGCGGTGTGCGGGAGGGTCTCGACGTTGGCCGTGGGGAAGCCCAGCTCACGGCCGCGCTGGGCGCCGCGTACGACGACGCCCTCGACGCGGTGGGGGCGGCCGAGGATCTCGCGCGCGCCCTCGACATCGCCCTCGGTCACCAGCCGCCGGGTCAGGGTCGAGGAGAACGGCTGTCCGCCGCCCGCCTCTCCGGTGACGAACAGGTCGACCACCTCGACGTCGAAGTCGTACGTCTTGCCCTGCTCGGCCAGGAACGCCACGTCCCCGGCGGCCTTGTGGCCGAAGCGGAAGTTGGGGCCCTCGACGACGAACTTGGCGTGCAGCTTGTCGACCAGCACCTTGACGACGAAGTCGGCCGGGGACAGCCGCGAGAACTCGGTCGTGAAGGGCAGGATCAGGACCGCGTCCACGCCCAGCTCGGCCATCAGTTCGGCACGGCGGTGGTGCGGGGCCAGCAGCGGAGGATGCGTACCGGGGCGCACGACCTCGCTGGGGTGCGGGTCGAAGGTGACGACGACGGAGGGAACGCCCAGCTCACGCGCGCGTTCCACGGCGTGCCGGAGGATCAGCTGGTGCCCGCGGTGCACCCCGTCGTAGGAACCGATGGTGACGACGCTGCGCCCCCAGTCCTCGGGGATGTCCTCCAAGCCACGCCAGCGCTGCACTGTGACCGCTCCTCATCGAACCCGTGTCCGTATTGACGCTCAATCCTTGCGCAGGTCTAAGGGTGCCATGCCCGATGCTCTCCGCCCGCATCGGCATCCGGGCTGTGACCCGGAGCACGACACCCAGCCCCCCGACCCGGCACGCGCGCCCCTCCTCACGCCGACACCCGCACCCCCGGTACGCCAGCCAGGTTCTCGATCATCCGACGCGTGCTGGGACCCACCACCGCCGCCCACTCCTGGGGCGTGCCGCTCAGCCAGCCGGCCACCAGCTCCGCGAAACCCGGCACATGGCGCGCCATGTCGACGAGCGCCCAGTCGAACCGCGTGGCCCCTTCGGGCGTACGGACGAGGAGCAGTCCGATCCGGTGTACCAGCACCCGGACGGACGCGCGGTCGAGGCCCGCCATACCCGCCGTATCCGCCGTATCCGCCGTATCCAATCTGCCCGTCGTGTTCGCGACGATCGCCCGCAACAGCGCGTCGAGGACGGAGGGGTCCCGCTCGGTCGCCATCAGCAGGTCGAGCAGTTCGCGCCGCAGCGGGCCGGAGACGGCGGTGCCCGGCTCGGCGAAGACCGCCGCGAGAGCCGCGCGCACCTGGACGGGGCCGTCGAGGATGAGGCCACTGACCAGCGGGAACAGCACGGCGCGGGTGCCCGGCCCGTGTTCCAGTCTGCGGTCGACGTACCCGGCGACGTGTCCGGCCACCTCGGGACGCAGCGCGACGACCTCCCGTACGAGGACGGTGACGCGGCGCGCGAGGCCGGGCGTGGTGACCTCGGCGAGCGTACGCAGGGCCTCCCCGTCCGAGCCCTCGGCGCCCGGCACGCGCAGCCGCGCGCGGAAGGCTTCCAGGACCGGGTCCGGGTCGGTGGCCAGCGCGGTGACCACGGCGCTCGCGGGCAGCTGCGGATCACCGTCGGCGAAGCGCGCCAGTGCCTGCGACAGATACCGGGACCTGGTTCGCGGATCCCGTACGAGCAGGGCGAGGGCGCCGCTGTGCAGGGTGACGTCGGCGGGGCGGCCCAGCAAGGCGAGTGCCGCGTAGCGGAGGAGTTCGCGGTCCACCTCGGTGCTGACGTGCGGAGCGGTCCGCAGCCCGTACGCGAGTCCCGCGACGCGCCGGGCCGGACGCTCGTCGTGCGTCCACCGGTCGACGGCCCGGCACACCGCCGAGGGCTCTTCCTCGGACAGTACGGCGAGGAGTTCGTCGCCCCGTCGATGCGCGCTCTCGACGAGGGCTTCGGTCAGGTCGTCCAAGGCGCATCGGCGATGGGTGTGCAGCAGTGCCTGCGCGGCCGTCGCCACGGTGGCGTCCGGGGTCGCGACCAACGGGGTGTCGTCCAGGAACCAGCGGGTGAGGAGCGGTTGTACGGCGGTGGGGTCGGCCGCCAGCAGCCGGGAGACCGCGTCCAGATAGCGGGGCCCCTCGCCGGTGGCCGGGTCGGCGACGACCAGGCGTCGCAGCAGGTCGAACCGTTCCGCCTCGGGCAGGGGCAGCGAGGCCCAGAAGGCCGGCCCGAACTCGGCCGGCACGCCTCGGCCCTGGGCACGCCAGGCCCCGATCCGCTCGGTGAGGAACCGCAGCACCCTGGTGTACGGCGTCGCGTCGGGCACCCGGAGCAGGACCTCGGCCAGGAGACGGGTGGCCCACCAGGTGGGGTCGTCGGGGGCGGGGGCGCCCGGGGGCAGGAGGGCGTCCAGGGCGTCGAGCAACTCCTCCAGACGTCCGGCAAGTTCGGTGGGGCCCTGTTGGCGGCCGAGGAGAAGCAGGGCGTGGACGACGGGGCCGATCCGGTGGCGGGGCACGGGGAGGTTGCGGGTGGCCCGGCGGGCCTGCCTGCGGACGCGCGCCTCCGAGGGCATCGTGCCCCAGCCGCGCCGTGCCTCGGCCTGGGCGACCCAGCCGTGGTGCACGAGCGCGTGCAGTGCGGCGTCGAGGTCCAGGTGGGCGCCCTGGATCCAGTCGGCCAGCTCCTCGTGGGCGAAGCGGTAGCCGTCGCCGGCCGGGACGAGCAGGCCCTCGGTGAGTACGGCCGAGGCCCAGCCGGTGGTGCCGCCGAGCCGCCGTCCCGGCACGGGTCCCCAGGGGAACACGGCCTCGAACGCCGCCCGGTCCAACTCCCCCTGCCCGGGGCCCAGACATCGCCGGGCGGCCTCGTGCACCTGCCCCGCGACCTGCGCCGCCAGCCGCCGTACGCCGGCCCCTCGCACCCCGTTCACCGCGGCGAGCCGCACGGCGACCCGCAGACACATCAGATCCAGATAGGCAGCCAACACGTCGTCCCTGCCGGGGAGGCCGGAGGGTTTGGGGGGTGTGGGGGGTGTGGTTGGGCCGGCGGGGGGCGTGGTGGGGCCGGGCCCGTAGGTGGTCTGGTCGGCGGAGGAACCGGTCGAGCCGGGAGAAGAGGCCGCCGGACCTGGGCAGGAGGCCGCACCGTACGCGGATGCCGTGCTGTACGGGGAGGCCCCGCCGGACGCGGAGGCCCCGCCCGCGAAGGAAGTCGCGCCCGGCGAGTGGACGGCCGACCCCGCAGCCGAGGCGGCCGCCCCCGGGGCGGAGGTCGCGCCTGACGAGGGTGCCGTCGCGGCGAAGGAGGGTGCCGTGGCACTGAAGGAGGACGGTTCTCGGTCGGTGGAGGGCGGCGTCCGTCCCGGTGGGTGAGCGCCGACGCCGCGTGGTGCGGAACCGGGCGGAGCGGAGGCACCGCCGGGTTCGGGGGCGGGCGCGGTGGTGCTCCAGGCTGAAGTACCCTCAGCACCAGCCTGCGGGGCACGGAGCCAGTGACAGCCGGGCTCACCCGCTTCCTGGCCTTCCCGACCGTCCCAGACGTGATGCTCGGGCGCCCCGCCGTACCCGCCCTGGTCCTCCGGCCCCCGACCAACCCCGCCCTGCTTCTCCGGTCCCCGGTCCCCCGGTGCCCGGTCCTCCGAGGCCTCGTCGGGCCGGTTCGCCCAGGTGGACCCGGCCGGGGGCTCGTCCGGTGGGCCGGCGAAGGCGCCATCCTCGCCGGGCCTGCCGTTCGTGGGGGCCGAGAGGGCGGCCCGGACCTCGGACAGGAGTCGCAGGGTCAGGGGGTGGCGGGCGTCCGCGGCGGGGAGCGCGTCCTCGGGGATCCCGTATCGCAGGCGCGCCCGGCGGGCCTCGCTCTCGGTCAGGTCGCCCAGGCGCACGCAGGCCGGTCGGGGGTGCCCCTCACCGTGCAGCGCCTCACCATGCAGCAGCTCCGCCGGGAAGTGCGCCCCCGCCCGCTCCCAGTACTCGGCGCGGCAGCCCACCACGAGCCGAGCCCCGTTCGCCCGCAGCCACTCGACCGTTCCCGCGGTCCACTCGGCCAGCCGGTGGGCGAGGGTCGGCGGCATCCCCTCGGGTCCGTCGAGGAGCAGCAGCAGCGGCCGCCCCTCGGCCTCCGCGAGCCGCGCCAGCCGCTCCGGTCGGATGTCCCCCAACTCGCCCTGGTATCGCCCTGGCAGCCAGGCCCGCCCGTCCCCACCGCCCGAGGCACTCTCACCGCCGCACGCACTCGCGGAAGCGGCGGAAGCGGCCGAGAAGTCCGACGCGGCCCATCCACCGGCCTCCCCCGCCTCCGGCGAAGCGCCCCACTCCCCCGTCGAACTCTCCGCGTCCGCCCCGACCACAGAGGCCTCCGCCGAGGCCGCCGCCACGATCCGTCCCGCGCGTTCCAGGGCGCGGCGGGCCGCGTCCGCCACGGAGGTGTCGTCGGAGAGGAGGTCGGCGCCGCGGAGCCAGAGGGTGGGAGCGGGGGCAGGACCCCGGCCACGTCGGGCGGCGAGCGCGGCCAGTTCCGTCGTACGGCCGCTGCCCGGCGGTCCGACGAGACCGAGAACCGTGGCGGGGCCCTCGGAGAAGGCGCTGAACTCCCGTACGACATCGACCCGTTCGACGGGATCGGCTCCGGCCGCCGCCACAGCTCCGGCACCCGCCCCCGGCCCGTCCGAGCCGACCGTCGTGGCCGTCAGCTCCAGCACCCCCGCCAGGTTCAGATCGGTCCCGTACGCCGGTACGGTCGCCGCGTTGCGCGCGAGCAGCTCGGCCAGCGGCTGCTCGGCCCGCCACCCGCGCAGGGAAACGGCGAAGCCGGTGGCCCGGTGCTGTGCCTCCAGGGCCGTACCGAGGACACCCAGGACCGCACCCGTGGTCATGTCGAGCACGGGCCCCCCGGCCGCGCCTCCGCCCAGCCGCAGCGCCTCGCTCCCGGCGGTGCCGATCGCCAACTCCAGGGCGCCGCGCAACAGATGGAAACCGTCGGTCGCGGTGTACGTGACGTCCGCCGTGCCCAGCACCCGGGCCTCGCGCCAGCCGCCGGCCGCGATACGGACGTACGCGCCCGTCTCGACCTCGTCCCGCGGGGCGAAGGGCAGCGGGTCCACGGACAGCCCCTGGGTGCGGATGAGCGCGAGGTCGAGGGCGGGCAGCGGGGTGACCGCGTCGGACGTCACCACGCAGACACGGTCGCCGGTGGCGCGCACCACGATCCGGGCCAGGCCGTCCACCGCCTCGTGGCTGGTGACGACCGTGCCGTGGTGGTCGGCGACGAAGCCCGTGCCGCGTGGTCGTCCCGCCAGATCGCCGACCCGCACCAGGACTTCGTCCCGTGCCGCCCGGCGGCCGTCGTCGGTCGCCCGACGGCCCCGTACCACCATGTCCTGACCTCCCCGTCGTACCTGTGTTCCGACGGTAGGCACGTGAAGATCAGCGGAACAGATCGCGCGGCGAACGCGCCCCCTTCCGCTCCCTCGGTTCACTCCGAGCGCCTGCACGAAGGGGTGAATAGCCCCGAGCAGATGGATACACCTCTGGGTGGGGGAACCGAGGGGGGACCGTGGAGCGGCGGGAACAGCTACCCCGTGACCGCCGCTCCACGCTCCGCTGGGCTTGGCCGTGTCGTGACGGGTGCGGTGCGATGTGGTGCGGTGCGTGTGGCTCCGGCCAGGGGCAGGGGCTGCGCCCCTGGCACCCCCCGCCTATAACTCGGGTTGTCGCGCTGGGTTTTGCGGGTGCGGGTAGTACGTGGTTGATCGCGCAGTTCCCCGCGCCCCTAAAAACCGCAGGGCCCCACACCCCCCAGAAGCCGCCGTGCCCCGCGCCCCCCAGAAGCCGCCGTGCCCCGCGCCCCTAGAAACCGCCGTGCGCGGCACCCCGCAGAAGCCGGCGTCTCCCACGCCCCTGAATAACCCGCAGGCCCCGGGGGCCGCAAGAACTCTCAGCCCCCATGCCCACCCCTACCCCTACCCAGCCCATGGGCCGGCGCAGGCTCAGCCGAAGACTGCCAGGCTCTTCGCCTTGCCCTTCTGGCTTTCGACCAGGGCCAGGAAGCGGCCGGTGGGGTCGAAGACGGCGGTGGCGCCCCGGTCCGCGTACTCCTCGGGCATGTCCAGGCGGACGCCGTTCAGCAGGAGCCTGGCCCGCTTCTCGTCCACGTCCCAGCGGGGGAACGCGGCCGCGGCGGCCTCGGCGACCGGCATGACGGTCAGCTCCTGCTGAAGCTGGTCGAGGGTGCGCGCGGAGTCCAGCTTGTACGGGCCGACGCGGGTGCGGCGCAGCGCCGTGAGGTGGCCGCCGACGCCCAGTCCCGCGCCCAGGTCGCGGGCGAGGGCGCGGATGTACGTCCCGGAGGAGCACACCACCGACACCACCAGGTCGAGCACGGGGGTGCCGTCCTCGGCGACGACCTCGCGGACGTCGTACACGGCGAAGGAGGAGATGGTGACGGGCCGGGCGGGGATCTCGAAGTCCTCGCCGTCCCGGGCCCGTTTGTACGACCGCACGCCGTCGATCTTGATGGCGCTGACCTTGGACGGCACCTGCATGATCTGTCCGGTCAGCTCGGCCACACCGGCGTCGACCGCGTCCCGGGTGACCTTCGACGCGTCGACCGACGCCGTGATCTCGCCCTCGGCGTCGTCGGTGACCGTCGTCTGCCCGAGCCGGATGGTGCCGAGGTACTCCTTCTCGGTGAGGGCGAGGTGACCGAGCAGCTTGGTCGCCTTCTCCACCCCCAGGACGAGCACTCCGGTGGCCATCGGGTCGAGCGTCCCCGCGTGCCCGACCCGTCGGGTCCGGGCGATGCCCCGCATCTTGGCGACGACATCGTGCGAAGTGAAGCCCGACGGCTTGTCGACGATGACAAGGCCGTCGGGCGTGGTGTTCTTCTGACGCTGCTGGGTCATTCGGCGGCGGCATCCTCGTCGTCATCGGCGTCGTCGCCCGGCTTGCGGTACGGGTCGGCCTCACCGGCGTACTTGGCCCCCGAGGCGCTCTCGCGCACCGCGGCGTCCGAGGCCCGCGCCTTGTCGAGGAGGTCGTCGATGGTTTTGGCGGTGTCCGGGAGGGCGTCGGCCACGAACGTGAGGGTCGGCGTGAACTTCACGCCGGCGGCCCGGCCGACCTCGGAACGGAGGATGCCCTTGGCGCTCTCCAGCCCCGCGGCGGCGGCCGCCCGCTCCTCGTCGTCCCCGTACACCGTGTAGAAGACGGTCGCCTCCCGCAGGTCCCCGGTCACCCGGGTGTCCGTGATGGTGACGTGTGAGCCGAGCCGCGGGTCCTTGATCCCGCGCAGCAGCTTCTGGGCCACCACCTCTCGGATGAGGTCCGCCAGCCTCTTGGCACGCGCGTTGTCGGCCACTGGTCCGTCTCCTAGCTCGTTCTGCGTAACTACTGCTTCTTCAACTGTCCCCGTGCCGCCGGTTCAGTCGTCGTCGCCGTGCAGGCGCCGGCGTACCGACAGCAGCTCGATCTCGGGGCGCGCGGCGACCAGCCGCTCGCACCGGTCCAGTACGTCGGTCAGGTGCCCCGTGTCACCGGACACCACCGCCAGACCGATCACGGCCCTGCGGTGCAGATCCATATGGTCGACCTCCGCCACGCTCACCGCGAACCTGCGGTGCAGCTCGGCCACGATCGGGCGGACGACGGAGCGCTTCTCCTTGAGCGACCGTACGTCGCCGAGGAGGAGATCGAAGGACAGAGTCCCCACGTACATGTGTGTATCCGGTTCACCCGCCGGTACGGGATCGATGGCCCACCCGTAGGCCGGGCGGCAACATCAGAACCGTACATCGAACGCGATGGGGGCTCGACAGGATTTGTGTCGGCCCCTGTCCGCGGCTGAATGGGGCTTCTCGCGCAGTTCCCCGCGCCCCTGAAAAGGGGCGCGGGGAACTGCGCGGAAAACGGCCACACCGGCCGGGGGCACTCCATGGCACCCCCGGCCGGCGTGAACCACCGGCTTAGCCCCGCGGCTTCTCGCGCATCTCGTACGTCGCGATGACGTCGTCCACCTTGATGTCGTTGAAGTTTCCGAGGTTGATACCACCCTCGAAGCCTTCGCGGATCTCGGTGACGTCGTCCTTGAAGCGACGCAGACCCTCGATGTTGAGGTTCTCCGCGATGACCTTGCCGTCGCGGATGAGGCGGGCCTTGGTGTTCCGCTTGACCTCGCCGGAGCGGATGAGAACACCCGCGATGTTGCCCAGCTTGGACGACTTGAAGACCTCGCGGATCTCCGCCGTACCGAGCTCGACCTCTTCGTACTCCGGCTTGAGCATGCCCTTGAGGGCCGCCTCGATCTCCTCGATCGCCTGGTAGATGACCGAGTAGTAGCGGACGTCCACGCCCTCGCGCTCGGCCATCTGCTGCGCACGCCCGGCGGCGCGCACGTTGAAGCCGATCACGATGGCGTCGGAGCCCATCGCCAGGTCGATGTCGGACTCCGTGACCGCACCGACGCCGCGGTGCAGGACGCGGATGTCGACCTCTTCGCCGACGTCCAGCTGGAGCAGGGAGGACTCCAGGGCCTCGACGGAACCAGAAGCGTCACCCTTGATGATGAGGTTGAGCTGCTGGACCTCGCCGGCCTTGAGCACCTTGTCCAGGTCCTCGAGCGAGACGCGGCGCGTGCGCTTGGCGAACGCGGCGTTGCGCTCACGGGCGGCGCGCTTCTCGGCGATCTGACGGGCCGTACGGTCCTCGTCCACGACGATGAAGTTGTCGCCCGCACCCGGGACGTTGGTGAGACCCAGGACCTGGACCGGCGTCGCCGGGCCCGCCTCGAGCACGTTGTTGCCGTTGTCGTCGTGCATGGCACGGACACGGCCGTACGCGTCGCCGACCACCATCGTGTCGCCGACCCGCAGCGTGCCTCGCTGGACGAGGACCGTCGCCACGGCACCGCGGCCGCGGTCGAGACGGGACTCGATCGAGATGCCCTGCGCGTCCTGGTTCGGGTTGGCCCGCAGGTCGAGCGAGGCGTCGGCGGTCAGGATGACCGCCTCGAGCAGCGAGTCGATGTGCAGACCCTGCTTGGCGGAGATGTCGACGAACATCGTGTCGCCGCCGTACTCCTCGGCCACCAGGCCGTACTCGGTCAGCTGACCGCGCACCTTGGTCGGGTCGGCGCCCTCGACGTCGATCTTGTTGACCGCGACGACGATCGGCACACCGGCCGCCTTCGCGTGGTTGAGCGCCTCGACCGTCTGCGGCATGACGCCGTCGTTGGCCGCGACGACCAGGATCGCGATGTCGGTCGACTTGGCACCACGGGCACGCATGGCGGTGAACGCCTCGTGACCCGGGGTGTCGATGAAGGTGATCTTGCGCTCTTCTTCGTTGACCTCGGTGGAGACCTGGTAGGCACCGATGTGCTGGGTGATGCCGCCGGCCTCGCCCGCGATGACGTTCGTCTTGCGGATGGCGTCGAGCAGTCGGGTCTTACCGTGGTCGACGTGACCCATGACGGTGACGACCGGCGGGCGGACGACCAGGTCGTCCTCGTCGCCCTCGTCCTCGCCGAACTCCAGGTCGAAGGACTCGAGCAGCTCGCGGTCCTCCTCCTCGGGGCTGACGATCTGGACCGTGTAGTTCATCTCGCCGGCGAGGACCTCGAGGGTCGCGTCGGAGACGGACTGCGTGGCCGTGACCATCTCGCCGAGGTTCATCATGACCGCGACGAGGGAGGCGGGGTTGGCGCCGATCTTCTCGGCGAAGTCGGTGAGCGACGCACCGCGCGACAGGCGAATGGTCTCGCCGTTGCCGCGAGGCAGCATCACGCCGCCGACCGACGGGGCCTGCATGGCCTCGTACTCCTGGCGCCTCTGCCGCTTCGACTTGCGACCGCGACGCGCGGGACCGCCGGGACGGCCGAAGGCGCCCTGCGTGCCACCACGGGCACCCGGACCACCGGGACGGCCACCGAAGCCGGGACGGCCACCGCCGCCGGCACCCGGACCACCGGGACGACCGGCGAAACCGCCACCGCCACCGGGAGCACCGGGACGACCGGCGAAACCGCCACCGCCGCCACCGGGACGACCGGCGAAGCCGCCACCGCCACCGGGACGACCGCCACCGCCACCGGGACGACCGCCGCCACCGGGACCGCGGCCACCGGGGCCACCGCCGCCGGGACGCGGGCCGGCAGCCGGGCGCTGCGGCATCATGCCGGGGTTCGGACGGGGGCCGCCGGGGCCACCGCCGGGACGGGGACCGCCCTGCGGACGGGGCATGCCGCCCGGGGTCGGACGGGCGCCGCCCGGAGCCTGCGGACGGGGACCGCCGCCGGCACCCTGCGGACGGGGCGCCTGGCCGGGAGCCGCGGGACGCGGACCGCCCTGGGCACCGCCGGGGCCGCCCTGGCCGCCGTGTCCACCAGGGCGAGGCGCGCCGCCGGGACGGGGGCCCTGCGGGCGACCCATGCCGGTGGAGCCACCGCTGGTGAAGGGGTTGTTGCCGGGACGCGGACCCGCGGGGCGGGCACCGCCCGGCTTGGGCGCACCGGCGCCGGGACGGGCACCACCGGGGCGCGGGGCCTGGCCGCCACGCTCCTGGCCGGGACCGCTCGGGCGCTGGGCGCCTCCGTGGCCTCCGGCCGGTCGCTGAGCGGCCGGGCCGGGACGGGCACCCGGACGCGGGGAAGGCGCGGCCGGAGCCGACGGGGGTGCCTGGAACTCGGGCACGCTCGGGGCCGGGGAGGCCGGAGCGGGCTTCGGCGTCGGCGGCTTGGGACCGGGCGTCGGGCGCGGACCCGGGGCCGGAGCGGCGGGCCGCTCGGCGGCGGGCGGCTTCGGCGCGGCCGGGCCGGGACGGGGCGCGGCCGGACGTGCGGCCTGCGCGGGAGAGGGGGCCGCCGGACGTGCCGGGGCGGCCTTGCGCGGGGCGGGCTTGCCGCCGCCGCTGCCCTGCTGGAGGGCGTCAGTCAGCTTGCGTACAACGGGCGCCTCGATCGTCGAGGACGCCGAACGGACGAATTCACCGAGCTCCTGGAGCTTGGCCATGACGACCTTGCTCTCAACCCCGAACTCCTTGGCGAGTTCGTATACCCGGACCTTAGCCACTTCGCTCCTTTTTAGGTCCGGGTGCGTCCGGACCGTCGCTACTTCATGGGCGTACTCATCGCGTGCTCATCGAGTGCTCATCGCAATCTCGACCTACTTCCAACTCGCGGGGTACCAGGGCCGCACGGAGGTTCCGTGCGACACGTCTTACGGTGTTGCCTGCTCGGCAACTGTTGTCTGCTCCACGTAACGGCGCAACGCCTTTGTGTCGAGCGCTCCCGGGGCGCGCAGCGCCCGTGTGAACGCCCGGCGGCGTACGCCCAGGTCGAGACAGACCTGAACGGGGTGTACGTACGCACCCCGGCCGGGCAGCGTACCGCGAGGATCGGGGACGCATTCACCCTCGATCGCCACGACGCGCAGCAGTTCGGTCTTGGTCGATCGCCGCCTGCACCCCACACAGGTGCGTTCAGGGCATGCGCGGGCACGCGTCCGGCCAGACACTGCTAAGTCTACCTCCCCGCGCCGACCTCACCCCTTTGGGGCAAGAATCGAACAGTTGCCGCGCATATAACTGACGTGATCTAAGCGACCTGCGGCTTGGATCTATTCCCCGGCCGCTCGGACGACTACGACGACTACGACGCCTCCGACGACTACTCGGACGGCTGCTCGGTGTCCGGCCGGATGTCGATCCGCCAGCCGGTGAGACGGGCGGCGAGGCGGGCGTTCTGGCCCTCCTTGCCGATCGCCAGCGACAGCTGGTAGTCGGGCACCGTCACGCGCGCGGAGCGGGCCGCGAGGTCCACGACGTCGACCTTGGAGACCCGGGCCGGGGAGAGCGCGTTCGCCACCATCTCCGCCGGGTCGTCCGACCAGTCGACGATGTCGATCTTCTCACCGTTCAGCTCGCCCATGACATTGCGCACCCGGCCGCCCATCGGGCCGATGCAGGCGCCCTTGGCGTTCAGACCGCTGCGGGTCGAGCGGACGGCGATCTTCGTGCGGTGCCCCGCCTCCCGGGCGATGGCGGCGATCTCGACGGACCCGTCGGCGATCTCCGGCACCTCCAGGGCGAAGAGCTTCTTCACCAGGTTCGGGTGGGTGCGGGAGAGCGTCACGGAGGGGCCGCGCACACCCTTCGCCACCCGCACGACGTACGACCGGAGCCGCATGCCGTGCTGGTAGGTCTCGCCGGGGACCTGCTCCTGCACGGGCAGGATGGCCTCCAGCTTGCCGATGTCGACGAGCACGTTCTTCGGGTCGCGGCCCTGCTGGACCACACCGGTGACGATGTCGCCCTCTCGCCCGGCGTACTCACCGAGCGTGGCGTCGTCCTCGGCGTCCCGCAGTCGCTGCAGGATCACCTGTTTGGCGGTGGTGGCGGCGATGCGCCCGAAGTCCGACGGGGTGTCGTCGAACGCGCGCGCCTCCTGCCCCTCCTCCAGGTCCTCGGGGTCCTCCTTCGCCCACACGGTCACATGGCCGGTCTCCCGGTTGAGCTCCACGCGCGCGTGGCGGCGGCTTCCCTCGGTGCGGTGGTAGGCGATGAGGAGGGCCGCCTCGATCGCCTCGACGAGCAGGTCGAAGGAGATCTCCTTCTCCCGTACCAAGCCCCTGAGAGCACTCATGTCGATGTCCACGGCTACGCCTCCTCCTCTTCCGTCATGTCCTTCTGGTCCTTCTTGTCCTTGCGGTTGAACTCGACCTGGACGCGGGCCCTGTCGATCTCCGCGAAGGCGAGCCGGCGGGTGGTGGCCTTGCGGCCCTTCACCCCGGGCACTTCGAGGTCGAGGCCGTCGTCGTCCACGGTCAGGATTCTGGCGATCAGTTCCCCGTCCTCGCGGAGCGCGAACTTCACCAGACGGTCCACGGCACGGCGGTAGTGACGGTGTTCGGTGAGGGCGCGCTCGGCGCCCGGCGTACCGACTTCCAGGGTGTACTCCGCCTGGCCCATCGCGTCCGTCTCGTCCAGCTTGGCCGAGAGGGCGCGGCTGACATCGGCGACGGTGTCCAGATCGGCGCCCTCGTCCGAGTCGACGACCACACGCAGCACCCGTTTGCGTCCGACCGAGTCCACTGCGATCTCTTCGAGATCCAGGCCCTGGGAGCGTACGAGCGGTTCCAGCAGTTCTCGCAGCCTCTCGCTCTGGGTGGTGCTCATCCGGGTGACTCCTCGGCCGCGTGTGCTGTTGTGGGTAGGGCGCGTGTCAGGTCAAAGGGTAGCCGCTCCACTGGGGTGTTGCCGTCCGCCTCCGAGCTCGAGCGGCGGAGTCCGTCCGGCGCGTGCGGGTTGTCCGTGGCTCGGCGCGCCGTTCCCCGCGCCCCTTCCGGGGCGCGGCCGGGTAACGTGATCACACCGCTCTTTTGTTCGTACGACCCCCCGAGGACGTCTGCTGTGTCGTTCAGCCTGTCGTCGCGTGCCCCGTCGGGACCGCGCAGAAGGAGTTTGCTCGTCGGGGCCGCCGGTGCGGGGCTGCTCGCGGGGTGCTCGTCCGGGGGTCAGGGGTCCGACGGCGGGAGTGGCAGGTCGGAGCTGGACCGGGCGCGCGCACGTGCGGCGCGGGACAGCGAAGGGCTCGTGGAGCGGTACGACCTCGTGCTCGCCGCCCATCCGGACCTGGCCGCGCTGCTGACCCCGCTGCGGGCGGAGGTCGTACGGCACGCCGAGGCGTTCGGGGGCGCGAAGGGGGCGGGCACGGGTGAGGCGAGCGCTTCCCCGTCCGGTTCGCCCTCCTCCTCGGGTGCGCCGTCCCCGTCCGGTACGCCGTCCTCGTCCGCCTCGGCCTCGTCCGCCCCCGTGCCCGACGACCCCGGGGCCGCCCTCACCGAGCTGGCCGCCGCCGAGCGGGCGCTCGCCGACAAGCGGGCCAAGGCGTTGCTGCGGATGCCGGGTGAGGTGGCGCGGCTGATGGCCTCGGTGGCGGCGGCGGGCGCCGGGCACGCGTACATGTTGACGGAGGGTGCGAAGTGAGCAACGGGGAGCTGAAGGCGGTACAGGCGGCGCTCGGGGCCGAGCACGCCGCCGTGTACGGCTACGGCGTCGTCGGCGGGAAGATCGGTGAGGCGCGCCGGCGCGAGGCCCGGGAGGCGTACGACGCGCACCGGGCCCGCCGGGACGAGCTCACCCGGGCCGTACGGGACCTGGGCGGCAAGCCCGCCGTGGCGGCCGCCGGGTACGCGTTGCCGTTCCAGGTGGCCGATTCCGAGTCCGCCGTGCGGCTCGCCGCGGAGCTGGAGGAGCGGGTGGCGGGCGTCTACTCCGATCTCGTGCGGGCTGCCGAGGGCGACCGGCGCGCCACGGCCGCCGAGGCGCTGCGGGAGGCGGCGGTGCGGGCGGTGCGGTGGCGGGGCGGAAGCGTAGCCTTCCCTGGTCTCGCCGAGCGGACGGCAGCCGCCGGTCCGTCGGCGACACGGCACAGCTGATCACGCTCCGGAAGGGAACGACTCGCCCATGGCGCGCATGGCCTTCGAGGACTTCGAACCGCCGCGGCGGCTGGTGCGAGCGCTCGCCGAGACCCGTCGGCCGGACGGCGAGGACGGGATCGGCGAGTGGCTGGAAAGACTCCCCGCGCTGGCCCAACAGGCCGTCGATCTACGCGAGTTGACGGTCGAGCGGGTACAGGCCCCAGGTGGCCGGAGCAGTCTGGTGATCCTGGTGCGGCTCATCGACGGCACGCCCGCCGTGCTCAAGCTGGCACCCGAGCGGGCCCGGCCGGAGGGCGAGCGGGCCGCGCTCGCGCACTGGGACGGGCGGGGAGCCGTTCAGTTGCTGAACCCCGGGGACAGTCATGGCGTACTGCTGCTGGAGCGGCTGCACCCCGATCTGTCGGTGCGGTCGCTGCCCGAGGCGAAGGCGCTGCTGGAGGCCGCGGCGACCCTGCGCCGACTGTGGGTCGAGCCGCCGGAGGCGCATGTCTTCGAGACCGTGTCCGAGCGGACGGACCGGCAGGCGGAGGCCCTGCGGGCGGGCGCCGAGGAGGACCCCGAGGTGCGGGGGCTGGTCGAGGCGGCTCTCGGGGTCCGTGCGGAGTTGCTGGAGTCCGCGCCGGAGGAGCGGGTGCTGCACGGGACGTTCCGGCAGAGCAAGGTGCTGGCCGGGGAGCGGTTGCCGTGGCTGGCTGTGGGCCCGGATCCGGTGGTGGGTGAGTGCGCGTTCGATCTGGCCCGGCTGGTGCGGGATCGCGTGGAGGATCTGATCGCCTCCCCGTCGGGGGCGGCGATCACTCGGCGGCGGGTGCGGAAACTGGCCGAGTCGCTGGACGTGGATCAGGAGCGGCTGCGGGGGTGGACGTTGTTCCGGGCCGTGGAGTCGGGGGTACGGGCCCGGCGAGTGGGGCGGCCGCGGGACGCCGAGCTGTTGCTGGAGTTCGCCGGGTGGCTCTGACCGGGTCGGACGATGTGGCTGGTCGCGCCCGCGCGGCGGAACCGCACATCGATACAGCCCCGCGCGCCTAGCGGCGCCCGCCGGGTTTCCCCGACCGCGGTGGCGTTCTGTCACGCGCCACGGTCGGGGAACGGTCCGGGAGAAGCGAGGTTGCTCAGACCGTCAGGCGGGCGATCGCCTCGTCGACCGTCAGCTCCTCGCGCTCGCCGGTGCGGCGGTCCTTCAGCTCCAGGACGCCTTCGGCGGAGCGGCGGCCGGCGACCAGGATCTTCGGTACGCCGATCAGCTCGGAGTCGGTGAACTTCACGCCCGGGGAGACACCCGCGCGGTCGTCGACCAGGACGCGGAGGCCGGCGGCCCGCAGCTTCTCGGAGACGTCGAGGGCCAGTTCGGTCTGGAGGGCCTTGCCCGCGGCGACGACGTGGACGTCGGCCGGAGCGACCTCGGCCGGCCAGCACAGGCCCTTGTCGTCGGCGGACTGCTCCGCGAGGGCGGCGACCGCACGGGAGACGCCGATGCCGTAGGAGCCCATGGTGACGCGGACCGGCTTGCCGTTCTGGCCGAGGACGTCGAGCTTGAGGGCGTCGGCGTACTTGCGGCCGAGCTGGAAGATGTGGCCGATCTCGATGGCGCGGTCCAGCTTGAGGCCGGTGCCACAGTTCGGGCAGGGGTCGCCCTCCTGGACCACGACGACGTCGACGTACTCGCCGACCTCGAAGTCCCGGCCCGCGACGACGTTCCTGGCGTGCGTGCCCGGCTTGTTGGCGCCGGTGATCCAGGCGGTGCCCGGGGCGACGCGCGGGTCGGCGATGTACGTGACCTTCTCCCCGAGGCCCTGCGGGCCGACATAGCCGCGGACCAGGTCGGGGCGGCCGGCGAAGTCCGCCTCGGTGACCATCTCGACGACCGCCGGGGCGAAGTGCGCCTCGACCTTGCCCATGTCGACCTCGCGGTCACCGGGGACGCCGACGGCGACGATCTCGCCGTCGACCTTGACGAGGAGGTTCTTCAGCGTGGCGGAGGCCTCGACACCGAGGTGCGCGGCGAGGGTCTCGATGGTCGGGGTGTCGGGGGTCGGGATCTCTTCGAGGGCGGGTACGTCGCCCGCGTCCACCGGCTTCAGTTCGAAGGTGATCGCCTCGGTGTTGGCCGCGAAGTCGCACGCCGGGCAGTCCGCGAAGGTGTCCTCGCCGGCGCCCGCCGGAGCGAGGAACTCCTCCGACTTCGAGCCGCCCATCGCGCCGGCCGTGGCGGCACAGATGCGGTAGTCGAGGCCGAGGCGCTCGAACACCTTCTGGTACGCCTGGCGGTGCAGGGCGTACGACTGGGCCAGGCCCTCGTCCTCGGTGTCGAAGGAGTACGAGTCCTTCATCAGGAACTCACGGCCGCGCAGGATGCCGGCGCGGGGGCGGGCCTCGTCACGGAACTTGGTCTGGATCTGGTAGAGGATCACCGGCAGGTCCTTGTAGGAGGACGCCTGGTCCTTCACGATCAGCGTGAAGATCTCCTCGTGGGTGGGGCCGAGGAGGTAGTCGCCGCCCTTGCGGTCCTTCAGGCGGAACAGCTCCGGGCCGTACTCGTCCCAGCGGCCGGTCGCCTCGTACGGCTCCTTCGGCAGCAGCGCGGGGAGCAGCACCTCCTGGGCGCCGATCGCGTCCATCTCCTCGCGGACGATCCGCTCCACGTTGGCGAGGACCTTCTTGCCGAGCGGCAGCCAGGTCCACACACCGGCCGCGGTGCGGCGGACGTAACCGGCGCGGACGAGGAGCTTGTGGCTGAGCACCTCGGCGTCCGCGGGGTCGTCGCGCAGCGTCTTCGCCATCAACTGGGACATGCGCTGGACCGGTGCGTTCGCCATGGTTGTCGTACTCCTGCCGGGGTTTGGTTGATGGCAGGAGGTTAGCCGGGGGGCGGGTGCCCGTGGAAATCCGGTGGTGGCGGGCGGGGCCGGCGGGTCGGCTACCTGCGGCGCAGGGGCAGGGGGGCGCCCATCACCGCGTACGGCTTGGGGGCGCTGGGGAAGACGACCCGGCGGGCGAGGTCGGTGTAGCCGAGGGAGTGGTAGAGGCCGCGGGCGGGGCTGTCGACGTCGATCGCGGAGAGGATCGAACGGGGTTCGGCGGCGTTGTCGGTGATGGTGGTGATCAGGGCGCGGCCGATGCCGTGGTTCTGGTGGCGGGGGTGGACGTGGAGTTCGGTGATGACGAAGGAGTCGTCCAGCCAGTGGTCGTGGCCGAGGGCGCGGAGGTAGGGCTCGACGACGGTGGACCACCAGTGGGTGCGGTCGTTGGGCATGCCGTAGACGAACCCGACGAGGCGGCCTCCGGCCGTGGCGCCGAGGGCTCTGGCCCCCGGGTACGTCATGTGACGGAGGACGATCTGGCGGCGGACCGCGACCTCGTCGGGGCCCAGTCCGAAAGCGACGGCTTGGACGGCCAGGGCCTCGTCTACGTGGGCGGAGAGGTCCAAGGGGCCGATGACGAGGCTCATGTTGCGGATGCTACAGGGGGGTTCGGGTCGCATGCGGTGTCCCTCCCAGCCGATCACTCGGAACGGGACGCTCCCGAATCAGAACAGCACGCTCATGAACGCGCCCACCTCTTGGAAGCCCACCCTCTGGTACGTGCGCCTCGCCGCCGTGTTGAAGTCGTTGACGTAGAGGCTGACCACGGGGGCCACGTCGGCCAGGGCGTAGCGGAGGACCGCTGCCATGCCGGGGGCCGCGAGGCCCTGGCCCCGGTACTCGGGGGCGACCCAGACGCCCTGGATCTGGCAGGCCCGGGGGGTGGCGGCGCCGATCTCGGCCTTGAAGACGACGCGGCCGTCGGCGTCGAGACGGGCGAAGGAGCGGCCGGAGCCCACGAGTTCGGCGACCCGGGCCTGGTAGAGGAGGCCCCCGTCGCCGGCCAGCGGGGAGACGCCGACCTCCTCGGTGAACATGGCGACGCACGCCGGCATGATCGTGTCCATCTCGTCCTTGCGGATCCGGCGGACGTACGGGTCGGGGGTGACCTCGGCGGGGTCGGGCAGCCGGTCGGTGACCATGAGGGGCTGGTGCGAGCGGACCTCGCGGGCCGGGCCCCAGCTGGGTTCGAGGAGGCGCCAGAGCTGGGCGGTGGGCTCGGCTGGGCCGACGACCGAGGAGCAGCGGCGGCCGGCCCGGCGGGCACGGTCGGCGAAGGCGCGCACGGCGCGGGGGGTGGCGCAGATGGGGACGAGGTTGGCGCCGGCGTAGCAGAGGGAGGTCAGGGCGCCGTCCTCGTACCAGCCCCACATCTCGCCGCCCAGCCGCCACGGGTCCAGCCCGGCGACCTGGACGCGGGAGGTCACGAAGGCGTTCGCGACGGGGTCTCGGTCCAGGACGGCGAATGCGGCGTCCAGGTCACTCGGTTCGAGGACCCTGGTGGTGGTCTGGGTCAACACGTGCGGGGGCCTCACCCTGGGGTCTGCGCTGGTCTCCGCACGATACCCTGCCGGGCTGTGCGGGGGCGCCCTGCGGCTGCGCCGCGGCCGGGGCGCCTGACAGCTCGGGGGCTCCTGTGCTTTGGCGGGTGCGGGTGCTTCGTGGCTTGTCGCGCAGTTCCCCGCGCTCCTGGAGGACGGCCTGCGGCCTGCCCTCCAGGAGCAGCGGTGTCAGCCCGCTACCGCCACCGTCGGTTCGCCGGAGGTCACGCCGTCCGCCTCCATCTGTTCGGCGATCTTCATCGCTTCCTCGATGAGGGTCTCGACGATCTTGGACTCGGGGACGGTCTTGATGACCTCGCCCTTGACGAAGATCTGGCCCTTGCCGTTGCCGGAGGCGACGCCGAGGTCGGCCTCGCGGGCCTCACCGGGGCCGTTGACGACGCAGCCCATGACGGCGACGCGGAGGGGGACCTCCATGCCGGTGAGGCCGGCGGTGACTTCCTCGGCGAGCTTGTAGACGTCGACCTGGGCGCGGCCGCAGGAGGGGCAGGAGACGATCTCCAGGCGGCGCGGCTTGAGGTTCAGCGACTCCAGGATCTGGTTGCCGACCTTGATCTCCTCGACCGGCGGGGCCGACAGGGAGACGCGGATCGTGTCGCCGATGCCCTCGGAGAGGAGCGCGCCGAAGGCCACCGCGGACTTGATGGTGCCCTGGAAGGCGGGGCCCGCCTCGGTGACGCCGAGGTGGAGGGGGTAGTCGCACTGGGCGGCGAGCTGACGGTAGGCGTTGACCATGACGACCGGGTCGTTGTGCTTGACCGAGATCTTGATGTCGCGGAAGCCGTGCTCCTCGAAGAGGGAGGCCTCCCAGAGGGCGGACTCGACCAGCGCCTCGGGGGTGGCCTTGCCGTACTTCTGCAGGAGGCGGCGGTCCAGGGAGCCGGCGTTGACGCCGATGCGGATCGGGGTGCCGTGGTCGCTCGCCGCCTTGGCGATCTCCTTGACCTTGTCGTCGAACTGCTTGATGTTGCCCGGGTTGACGCGGACGGCGGCGCAGCCGGCCTCGATCGCGGCGAAGACGTACTTCGGCTGGAAGTGGATGTCGGCGATGACCGGGATCTGCGACTTCCTGGCGATCACCGGCAGCGCGTCGGCGTCGTCCTGCGTGGGGCAGGCGACCCGGACGATCTGGCAGCCGGAGGCCGTCAGCTCGGCGATCTGCTGGAGCGTGGCGCCGATGTCGGACGTACGCGTCGTCGTCATGGACTGGACCGACACCGGTGCGTCTCCGCCCACCGCCACGGACCCGACCTGGATCTGCCGGCTCTTCCGGCGCTCGGCGAGCTTGGTCGGAACGGACGGCATGCCGAGAGAAATCGCAGTCATCTGCTGTGCAACCCCAAGTTGTGGATCAGGATCGGGTCCCGGTACGGGCGGGCTCCAGGCTTCGAGATTACGGCACCGGCACGGGCCCGGGCACATCACCGTCCGGCCGGGCCACCACGTGAGTGTGCCCGGCCGTCGTGAACCGCGGGTGGCTAGGAGATGCGCACCGGGTTCACGAGGTCCGCGATCAGGACCAGGAGGGTGAAGCAGACGAAGATGCCGGCCACGACGTAGGCGACGGGCATCAGCTTCGCCACGTCGAACGGGCCCGGGTCGGGCCTGCGCAGCAGCTTCGCCGCGTTCCGGCGAAGCGACTCCCACAGGGCGCCCGCGATGTGGCCGCCGTCGAGCGGGAGCAGCGGGAGCATGTTGAACAGGAAGAGGGAGAGGTTGAAGCCGGCCAGCAGGATGAGGAAGCTGGCGAGCTGCTGGGTGGCGGGGATGTCCATGGTGAAGATCTCGCCGCCGACGCGGGCCGCGCCGACCACGCCCATGGGCGAGTCGGCCTCGCGCTCGCCGTCGCCGAAGGTGGCGTTCCACAGGGCGGGGACCTTGGAGGGCAGGGCGAGCAGGGACTCGACGCCGTTCTCCATCATGTCGCCCATGCGGTCGACCGACTCGCCGAAGGAGAGCGGGACGATGCCGGAGGCGGGGGTGAAGCCGAACCAGCCTGCGGAGACGTACTTGTCCTTGACGTAGCCGCCGTTGCCGTCGGTCTTGCTGACCTGGTTCTTGACCAGGGTGGCGGTGAGGTCGAGCTGCTTGCCGTCGCGGTCGACGGTGACGGTGACCTGCTTGCCGGGGTTGGAGCGGATGTCGGACTGCAGGGCGGCCCAGTCGTCGACGGGCTCGCCGTTGAACGCGACGATCTTGTCACCCGGCTTCAGGCCCGCGGCCTTGGCGGGGGCTTCGGCGTCGTCGGAGCGGCACTTGGAGCGGTTCTCGCTGGCCTCGATGACGCAGTCCGAGACCTTGCTGACGGTGGTGGTCTGGGTCTGGGCGCCGAAGGTCATCATCACGCCGACGAAGATCACGACGGCCAGGACCAGGTTCATGAAGGGGCCGGCGAACATGACGATGACGCGCTTCCAGGGCTTGCGCGTGTAGAACAGCCGCTTCTCGTCGCCGGGCTGGAGCTCCTCGAAGGAGGCCGCGCGGGCGTCCTCGATCATCACGCGCCACGGGGAGGTCGAGCGGCTCTCGATCCGGCCGTCCTCGCCGGGCGGGATCATGCCGATCATGCGGATGTAGCCGCCGAGCGGGATCGCCTTGACGCCGTACTCGGTCTCGCCCTTCTTCTTCGACCAGAGGGTGGGTCCGAAGCCCACCATGAACTGGGGCACGCGCACGCCGAAGAGCTTCGCGGTCGAGAAGTGGCCCAGCTCGTGCCATGCGATCGAGAACGCCAGGCCGATCACGAAGACCACTATGCCGAGGATGAACATCAGGGTCGTCATGCACGGGCCTCCGCGGTCGTCCGCTCGGTGGGGTTGCCTGTCGAGGTGGTCGGTGTGGTGAGTTCGCGGGCCCTGGCGCGTGCCCAGGTCTCCGCTTCGAGGACGTCCGCCACGGTCAGGGAGGTTCCAGCGGCGGGGGCGCCGTGCTCCTCCACGACCCGCGTGACGGTCTCCATGATCGCGTCGAAGCGGAGACCCCCGTGCAGGAACGCGTCGACGCACTCCTCGTTCGCCGCATTGAACACCGCCGGGGCGGTGCCCGCGAGCTCTCCCACGTGCCGGGCGAGCCCGACCGACGGGAACGCGTCGTTGTCGAGGGGGAAGAACTCCCAGGTGGAGGCCTTGCTCCAGTCGAAGGCGGGCGCCGCGTCGGGGACGCGCTGCGGCCAGCCGAGGCCGATGGCGATGGGGCCCCGCATGTCGGGGGGCGTCGCCTGGGCCATCGTCGATCCGTCCGTGAACTCAACCATCGAGTGGACATACGACTGGGGGTGCACGACGACCTCAATGCGGTCGAAGGGAATGTCGTAGAGCAGGTGCGCCTCGATGACCTCCAGGCCCTTGTTGACCAGGGTCGCGGAGTTGACCGTGATGACCGGGCCCATGGCCCAGGTGGGGTGCGCGAGCGCGTCGGCGGGCGTCACGCCGGCCAGCTCCGCCTTCGTACGGCCGCGGAACGGGCCCCCGGAGGCGGTGACGACCAGCTTGCGCACATCGGCGCGGGTGCCGGAGGCGAGGGCCTGGAAGAGGGCGGCGTGCTCGGAGTCGACCGGGATGATCTGGCCCGGCTTCGCCACGGCCTTCACCAGCGGGCCGCCGACGATGAGCGACTCCTTGTTGGCGAGCGCGAGGGTGCGGCCCGCCTCCAGGGCGGCGAGGGTCGGGGCGAGGCCGATGGAGCCGGTGATGCCGTTGAGCACGGTGTGGCAGTCGGAGGCGGCGACGTGGGTGGCGGCGTCCGGGCCGGCAAGGATCTCGGGCAGCGGCTCCCCCGCGCCGTACGCCGTGGCCAGGGCCTCGCGCAGGGCCGGTACGACGTCCTCGCGGGCGACGGCGACGGTCCGCACGCGCAGGCGGTGCGCCTGCTCGGCCAGCAGGTCCACCCTCCCTCCGGCGGCGGAGAGCCCGGTGACGCGGAAGCGGTCCGGGTTGCGCAGGACGAGGTCGATGGCCTGGGTGCCGATCGAGCCGGTCGATCCGAGGATCACTACGTCCCGTACGCCGTCGACCGGGTCGTAGACGAGATGCGGATCGGCGAGAGGGGCTGGACTGTCGCTCATCCCCCCATTGTGGCCGCATCCGGTCTCCGGCTGGACCGCGCGTCCCCCGACGGCCCACGGATGTACCGCTTCGTGCGGTCTGTGGTTGACGGGGCTGTTTCTCCGTTTGTGAAGTACACGTGAAGGTGGGGTGATATGACTTTTCACCTGTTGATCGGATTGCCGGATCAACCGATCGCGAACGAGGACCCTGGGGGGATCCATGCACAAGCGCGTACGCGCTGCCCTGCCCGCGCTCGCCGGAGCCGTCGCCCTCACCGGCACACTGCTCAGCAGCCCGGCCGAGGCCGCGGGCGGGGTGATCATCTACCGCGTGTACTTCGACAGCCCCGGCAAGGACACGCGTTCCAACACGAGCCTCAACGGTGAGTGGGTGCAGATCAAGAACACCGGCTCGTCGGCGATCTCGCTGAAGGGGTGGGTGCTCAAGGACCCCGACAACCACAAGTACACGTTCCCGAACGTCAAGATCGGGGCGAAGAAGTACATCAAGGTCCGTACGGGGTCGGGCACGGACACGAGCGCGACCAAGTTCCAGAACCGCAAGGCCTATGTGTGGAACAACACGAGCGACACGGCGACGTTGTCCAAGGCGAGCGGGACGAAGGTGGACTCCTGTTCCTGGACCACTCGGGACGCCAGCGACAAGTACTGCTGACGCCACACGGGCGCCGCTTTCGGCTGCGGGTCCGCTGTGGCTGGTCGCGCAGTCCCCGCGCCCCTGAAAAACCGGGGCGCGGGGAGACGTCACGTCACTGGATGCGGCGGTGGACGTTCTCCTTCTCGCTCTCGCCCGGTGTCGCGTCCGCGATCCAGGGGCCCTCGCCCGACGGGTCGATCACGCCCTGCTCCAGCCATGCGTAGGCGCCGCCCAGGACGCCCTTGACCACCTTGTGGTCGATGTCGTCGGTGTTGGTCCACAGGCGGCCGAAGAGTTCCTCGACGCGGATGCGGGACTGGCGGCAGAAGGTGTCGGCCAGTTGGTAGGCCTCGCGGCCGTGGTCGGTGGTGGTGCGGAGCAGCTCCGCCCGGACGACGGCCGCGCTCATCGCGAAGAGCTCGGCGCCGATGTCGACGATCCGGCCCAGGAAGCCCTGCTTGGTCTCCATCCGGCCCTGCCAGCGGGACATGGCGTAGAAGGTGGAGCGGGCCAGCTTGCGGGCGTTGCGCTCGACATAGCGCAGGTGGGTTGCCAGGTCGGGGTGGCCCACCGGGTGGAAGTCGCCGTAGGTGCGCGGGAGTTGGCCCGGACCGGCGACCAGTTTCGGCAGCCACCTGGCGTAGAAGACGCCCGCGTTCGCGCCCGCCTTCGCCTTGTCGGACAGGGACTTCTCCGGGTCGATGAGGTCTCCGGCCACGGTGAGGTGGGCGTCTACGGCCTCGCGGGCGATCAGCAGGTGCATGATCTCCGTGGAGCCCTCGAAGATCCGGTTGATGCGCAGGTCGCGCAGCATCTGCTCGGCGGGGACGGCCCGTTCGCCGCGGGCCCGGAGGGAGTCGGCGGTCTCGAAGCCCCGGCCGCCGCGGATCTGGACCAGCTCGTCGGCGATCTTCCAGCCCATCTCGGAGGCGAAGAGTTTCGCGAGGGCCCCCTCGATACGGATGTCGTTGCGGTCCTCGTCGGCCATCTGGGAGGAGAGGTCCAGTACGGCTTCGAGGGCGAAGGTGGTCGCCGCGATGAAGGAGATCTTCTGTCCGACCGCCTCGTGGTGGGCGACCGGCTTGCCCCACTGCTCACGGGCAGCCGACCACTCTCGGGCGATCTTCAGGCACCACTTGCCGGCGGCCACGCAGGACGCGGGCAGGGAGAGCCGGCCGGTGTTGAGGGTGGTGAGGGCGATCTTGAGGCCCGCGCCCTCGGGGCCGATGCGGTTCGCGGCGGGGACCCGGACCTGGTGGAAACGGGTGACGCCGTTCTCGATGCCGCGCAGGCCCATGAAGGCGTTGCGGTTCTCCACGGTGACGCCGGGTGAGTCGGTCTCCACGACGAAGGCGGTGATGCCGCCCTTGTGGCCCTCGGACTTCGGGACGCGCGCCATGACGACCAGGAGGTCGGCGACCACGCCGTTGGTGGTCCAGAGCTTCACGCCGTCGAGGACGTAGTCGTCGCCGTCCGGCACGGCCGAGGTGGCCAGCCGTGCGGGGTCGGAGCCGACGTCGGGTTCGGTGAGGAGGAAGGCGCTGATGTCGGTGCGGGCGCAGCGCGGGAGGAACTTCTCCTTCTGCTCGGGGGTACCGAACAGTTTCAGCGGCTGCGGTACGCCGATCGACTGATGCGCCGAGAGCAGGACGCCGATGGCCGGGCTGGCCGAGCCGGCCAGGGCCAGCGCCTTGTTGTAGTACACCTGGGTGAGACCGAGACCGCCGTACTTGGGGTCGATCTTCATGCCGAGGGCACCGAGTTCCTTGAGGCCGTTGATCACCTCGTCGGGGATCCGGGCCTCGCGCTCGATCAGTGCGCCGTCGACCTTGGTCTCGCAGAAGGCGCGGAGCTTGGTCAGGAACTGCTCGCCGCGCCGGACGGCCTCGTCGGTGGGGAGCGGGTGGGGGTGGATGAGGTCGAGGCGGAACCGGCCCAGGAACAGTTCCTTGGCGAAGCTGGGCTTGCGCCAGGCCTGCTCCCGGGCGGCCTCCGCCACCTGGCGGGCCTCACGTTCTGTGACGACGGGCTTCTTGAGGGGTGGGGCGGACATGAGGCTCACCTCGCCGCGAATCGGGATCTTGTACCGGTGGGTACCTGAATGGTTACCGATGGGTGCTACTCGATCGTTGGTACCCGATCCGGGACTCCCCCGCCACCCCTCGCGTTCTAAGCTGGGGGCGACAACAGCGCCCTGAAGGGGCGCGGGGAACTGCGCGAGAAGCCCCACGGACCCGCAGTCGCCACCCCACACACCCGCACCCCTCCCCTTGGGCGTCCGGCGAATAATCGAAGCGCTTCGACAACCTATGGACACCCACTCACCGCCGAGCTAGTGTCGAGCCACCCCCACTCGCTTCTGTTCAAAGCTGGCGCGCTGTCGAAGCGCTTAAACACCCTTGGAGAGCTGGATGGTCACCCTCGCCGAGGTCGCCCAGCACGCCGGAGTCTCGGCGAGCACGGTGAGCTATGTCCTCAGCGGCAAGCGGTCCATCTCCGCCGGCACCCGGCAGCGGGTCGAGCGGAGCATCCAGGAGCTCGGCTACCACCCGAACGCGGGGGCCCGCGCCCTGGCGAGCAACAGGTCGAACATCGTCGCCCTGATGGTCCCGCTGCGTACCGACATGTACGTCCCGGTGATGATGGAGATCGCCATTGCGGTGGCCACCACGGCCCGTACGTACGGCTACGACGTGCTGCTGCTCACCGGCGAGGAGGGCCCGGACGCGGTGCGCCGGGTCACGGGCAGCGGGCTCGCCGACGCGATGATCCTGATGGACGTGGAGCTCGACGACGAGCGGCTGCCGCTGCTGCGCGACACCGACCAACCGTCCGTGCTCATCGGGCTGCCCGCCGACACCAGCGGCCTGACCTGCGTCGACCTCGACTTCGGGGCGACGGGCGCGCTGTGCGTGGAGCATCTGGCGATGCTCGGCCACCGCGACATCGCCGTCATCGGCGAGGCACCCGCGGTGTACGAGCGGCACACCGGTTTCGCCGAGCGCACGCTCGACGGACTGCGGTCCCGCGCACGGGAGTTGGGCCTGCGCGTGCTGCACCGGCCCTGCGAGGGCGGCTACGACGCGATGGCCGCGACCCTGGCCCGGATCTTCGACGAACGGCCCGGCACCACGGGGATCGTCGTGCAGAACGAGTCCGCGGTGGAGCCGCTGCTCGCGCTGCTGCGGCAGCAGGGGCGCGCGGTGCCGGAGGACGTCTCGGTGATCGCGGTCTGCCCGGACCAGGTCGCCGTACAGGCATCGGTGCGGCTGACGTCCGTGGCCATCCCCGCCCAGGAGATGGGCCGCCGGGCCGTGGAGCAGCTGATCGCCAAGCTGGAGGGCCGGGGCGACGACGAAGTGGTGCTCCTCGCCCCCGAGTTGACGGTCCGCGCGAGCACGGGGCCGCTGTCCCCCACCGGCTGAGCCGACGGCGTACGCGAGCCGGGGTCGTACGCAAGCCACCGCCCGCCTCGATTCCTCCCTTCACTCCTCCCTTCCAGGAGACCTCACGTGAATCAGCCTGCCGAGAACCAGACCCCGACGGGTGCGGTCAGCCTCGCCCAGTCCTCCCCCACCGTCGGCACGTTCCGTGAGCGGGACGGTGCCCTGGAGTGGAGCGGACGTCAGGAGACCCTGCGGATCGAGCCCTGGGGCCCGGACGCGGTCCGGGTCCGGGCCCGTCTCGGCGGTCCGGTGCTCGACGGGCTGCCCGGCGCTCTGCTCGACGAGGCCGAGTCCACCGAGTACAGCGTCAAGATCGAGGACGGGCTCGGACGGCTGACCGTCGGCGCGCTCACCGTCGAGGTGGATGCGGAGGGCCTGGTCCGCTACAGCCGTACGGCCGACGGGAGCGAGCTGCTGTCGGAGGCCCGCGCCCACTTCTGGTGGCCCGGCCCGCGCCTCTACACGGCCGTCGGCAACGGGTACCACCGCCTGGAGCAGCGGTTCGCCGCGTACGACGACGAGAGGCTGTACGGCCTCGGGCAGCACCAGCACGGGCGGCTCGACCAGAAGGGTCTGGTGCTGGACCTGGTGCAGCGCAACGCGGAGGTCGGCATCCCGGTGCTCACCTCCAGCCGGGGCTACACCCTGCTGTGGAACAACCCGGCGATCGGCCGCGTCGAGCTGGCCGGCAACGGCACCCGGTGGGTCGCGGACTCTGCGCGGCAGATCGACTACTGGATCACCGCGGGCGATCCGGCCGACGCGCAGCGCCGCTACAGCGCGGCGACGGGCCGTACGCCGATGCTGCCGGAGTGGGCGGCCGGGTTCTGGCAGTGCAAGCTGCGCTACCGCACGCAGGACGAACTCCTCGCGGTGGCACGGGAGTACAAGCGCCGGGGCCTGCCCATCGACGTCATCGTGTGCGACTTCTTCCACTGGACGCATCTGGGCGAGTGGAAGTTCGACCCGGCCGAGTGGCCCGATCCGGCGGCCATGGTCCGGGAACTGGACGAGCTGGGCATCAAGCTGGTGGTGTCCGTGTGGCCGTCGGTGTCGCCGCTGAGCGAGAACCACCCCGTGATGGAGCAGCGCGGGTACTTCATCGGGACGCAGTACGGCCCGATGGCGCACGCCGACTGGCCGGACAAGGAGGTCGCGTCGACGGTCCAGGTGGCCTTCTACGACGCGACGAACCCGGAGGCCCGTGAGTTCGTGTGGTCGCGGGTGAAGGAGAACTACCTGGACCCGTACGGCATCGACGCGTTCTGGCTGGACGCCTGCGAGCCGGAGCTCAAGCCGGGCTTCCAGGAGAACCTGCGCTACTGGGCCGGGCCCGGTCTGGAGGTCGGCAACATCTATCCGGCCGAGAGCGCGCGCACCTTCTACGAGGGGCTGCGGGCGGCCGGCCGGGAGGAGATCGTCTCCCTCAACCGGTCGGCGTGGGCGGGCAGTCAGCGGTGGGGGGCCGCGCTGTGGTCCGGTGACATCGGCACGGACTTCCCCACCCTGCGGCGGCAGATCGCGGCGGGGCTCAACACGGCGTTGTCGGGCATCCCCTGGTGGAACACGGACATCGGCGGCTTCCACGGGGGCGACCCCGACGACCCGGCGTACCGCGAGGTGATGGTCCGCTGGTTCCAGTTCGGGGCGTTCTCGCCGTTGATGCGGCTGCACGGGTTCCGGGAGCCCGGGATGCCGTTGGGGCCGGACATGACCGGCGGCCCCAACGAGGTGTGGTCGTACGGGGAGGAGGCCGGGGAGATCCTGGAGACGTATCTGCGGCTGCGGGAGCGGTTGAAGCCGTATGTGCTGCGGGTGATGCGGGAGGCCCACGAGGAGGGGCTGCCGGTGATGCGGCCGCTGTTCCTGGAGTTCCCCGAGGACGAGCGGGCCTGGTCCGTGGACGACGCGTATCTGTTCGGGCGGGATGTGCTGGTGGCGCCGGTGCTGGAGGCGGGGGCGAGGGTCCGGACGACGTACCTTCCGGCGGGGGCGCGGTGGACCGACGCGTGGACCGGGGAGACGTACGCGGGGGGTGCGACCGTGACCGTCGACGCGCCCCTGGAGCGGATCCCGGTGTTCCTGCGGGACGGGGTGGCCCTGCCGATCGCCGAGTAGGCCCGCCCGCGGTGAGTTGGGGGGCTCTCCCGGCTCACGGGGCGTTCGTCGGCCGGGTCTACGCTATGGCGCCACGGCCATCCCATGATCCTCAGGGGGTGTGCGCGACCTCTGAGTGAGTGGAGATGACGGGGATGAACAGCCGTACGGGAGACTCTCGCGCCGTGCGCGGGGGACGGCCTGGTCGTAGGGGTGGCGGGCCGGTACGCGGACCGGTTCATCGGACGCGTACGACGATACGTACCACCGGCGGGTACGCCGGGCACGGCGGGTACGTGGAGGTACCGGCGGCGGCGACCTCGGAGCCGGTCGCGCCCCGTGGGTTCCTGCCGGGGCCCGCTGGGCACGTCGCCGTGTGGAGCGCGCTCATCCTGCTGGTGGCGGGTGTCGTGTACGTGGGCGTGTGGATCTGTGTGACGTTCCAGACGGCGGTCACGCCGCTGCTGATCGCGCTGCTCGGCACCGCGCTGCTCGGCCCGCTGTACCGGCGGCTGGTGGCGATGCGGTTCAACAGGTCCCTCGCCGCCGGGCTGACCTGCGCGGCCGTGATCGTGGTGATGGGCGGGGCGGCGTACATCGTGGTCGCCGCGCTGATCGACACCGGTGACCAGATCATCTCGTCGCTCAGGGAGGCGGCGAAGTCGCTCAGTGACGAGTTCGGGCTGGCGGGCACGTCGTTGGACGACCTCGCCAAGAACGCCAAGGAGCTGCTGTCGAAGTTCGGCGGGACGGCGGCCTCCGGGGTGCTCACCGGGGTCAGCGCCGTCAGCGAGTTCGTGGCCAGCGCGGTCCTGGCGATGCTGCTGATGTTCTTCTTCCTGCGGGACTCCGACAAGGCGGTCGCGTCCCTGCACTCGCTCGCGCCGCGCGGCTCCGGTGACACCCTGGAGGTGATGGCCCGGCGCGCGTTCCGTGCTATCGAGGGCTATATGCGGGGGACGACGCTCATCGCCTTCATCGACGGTGCCCTGATCGCCATCGGCCTGCTGATCCTTCAGGTGCCGGGCGCGGTGGGGCTCGGCGCGCTGGTGTTCGTCGGCGCGTACATCCCGTATCTCGGCGCGTTCCTGTCCGGCGCGGTGGCGATCCTGGTCGCGTTCGCGGACCGGGGCCTGGTGACCGCGCTGTGGGCGGTCGGGGTGGTCTTCGCGGTGCAGCTGATCGAGGGGAACGTGCTCCAGCCGATGATCCACAGCCGGACCGTGCAGATGCACCCGGCGGCGATCCTGCTGGCCCTGACGGCGGGTGCCTCCATCGCCGGCATCCTCGGCATGCTCCTCGCGGTGCCGCTCGTCGCGGCGGCCAGCGGGGTGCTGTCGGAGCTGCGGGCGCGGTACGGGGACGGACAGGGGGCGAGCGTCCCGGCGGCGCGGACATGACGTGACGGTCCCGGGGCCCGTGCGGGGCCCCGGGACCGTCGGCGGACGCAGGGTGACACGTTCCGGGGACCACTCCCCGTTTATGCTGGGGTCCCAGCCGGTCCGACGCGACGCGTGCCGTCCGTCGCACTCCCGGAAAGGACACGCCCGTGCCCTCCACCCCGTCGGCCCTCACCCTGGCCAACCTCCTGCTCCGGCCCACGCTCCGTTCCCGCCGCGACCCGGACCGCGTCTTCGCGCGGATCCTCGACGGGGCCGGATGGCCGGAGGGCGAGGAGGAGTTCCTGGACGGCTTCCGGTCACTGCTGCGCGACTGGGCGGGCGACCCGGGCCTGTCCCCGGTCGGCTGGCAGTCGGCGCAGGCCCACGTGCGCCGGCATCTCACCAACCGGGCCCGCGTCCGGCGGCTGATCGCCGAGAACCCTGCCATCGAGAAGGAGCCCGTCGAGCGGCCGGTGTTCGTGGTGGGCCTGCCGCGCACGGCCACCACGCTCGCCCACGGCGTTCTCTCGCTCTCGGACGACCATCGGTCCCCGCGGCTGTGGGAGTTGCTCGCCCCCGGCCTCGAACCGTCGCCCGAGCAGCGGCGGAAGGCGATCACCTCGGCGCGCCGGATGCTCGACGGCACCCATCGGCTCGCTCCGCGCTTCCGGGAGATCCACCCCATGACCGCCGAGGGCCCCGAGGAGGACACGTTCCTCCTGCCGCACGCCATGGTGCCACTGTCCCAGGCGCATCTGCCGCGCTACCACGCCTGGCAGTTCGAGCGGGACTTCGTCCCCGACTACCGCCACCTCAAGCAGGTCTTCCAGGTGCTCCAGTACGGCCGCCCGCGCCGCCGCTGGATCCTGAAGTCCCCCTTCCACACCGGCAACCTCGACGCCCTGTTCGCCGTGTTCCCGGACGCCACGCTCGTGTGGACGCACCGTGATCCGGTGACCGCCGTCGCCTCCTTCTGCAGCCTGGTCGAGGTGGGCATGGCCCTGTCCCGCCGCACGGTCGACCCGCACCACCTCGGCGCCACCTGGCTGGACCTGCTGAGCCGGTCGGTACGGCGGGGTCTCGCCGCCCGCGCCGGCATCCCCCGCGAGGCCGTGGTGGACGTGCCGTACGCATGGCTCGGCTCCGATCCGGCCACGGGGGTGCCGAAGCTGTACGACGCCGTCGGCGCCCGCTGGACCGACGCGGACGCCGCCCGGCTGCCCCAGGTCGCCACCGGCCTCAAGGGCTCCCGCCCCCACCGCTACGACCTGGCCCGCTACGGGCTGACCCGCGAGGACGTCGAGGCCGAGTTCACGGAGTACGAGGCGCTGCGGGCCGAGGTCGACCGCGCCTGACGTGCGTGGGCTCCCGGCCGCCGGCGGTCGCCGACGCCCGGGGGCCCGCAGACGCCCCTGCTCGGGAGGCCCTAGCCGACGACCCGGCCCACCTCGATCCGGTCGATGTTCGGCGCCCAGGCGCTCGCATTGCCGAAGGTCACCTTGTTGGGCCCCTTCCCCAGGTCGACGGGGACGCCCACGCTCCAGTAGTCGTCCCAGCCCCAGGTGTTCTTGAAGGTGACCGTGCGCGGTTCGCCGTCCCCGACCGTGATGTCCGCCGTGCGGGACATGATGTCGGTGTTGTAGGCGTGGCCGTTGTCGCGGCGGTCGTTGTGGGCGTAGTGGACGACCAGGACGTACCGGCCGGCGGTGGGGGCGTCCACCGTGAACTCGGCGGTGGAGTCCGCGCCGTTGCCGAGCCATCCGATGTACGAACCGGCCGAGGCGTGGGCGGAGTCGACGAGCTTGGCCCCGCCGGCGAGGCCGGCCGTGGCGCTGTCGTACGCCAGGGTGCCGGTGGTCGAACCCGCGCCCGTGACGTCGAGGGAGCGCACGGCCGTGTGCTTGGCGGTCGCGGTGATCCGGTTGTTGCCCGCGACCAGGTAGAGCCGCAGCGGCCGGTCGGGCACCGCCGGCACCGACTGCCCGTGCAGGGCGAGCCGCACCGGCGCCGACGCCCGGGGCACCACCCGGTAGTAGCCGTCGCGCGGGGCGTACACGTCGAAGACCGCCTTGTCCCCGGAGCCCAGCACGAGCGCGCCGGTGCCGACGCCGGCCGAGGAGGAGTAGTCGTACGACGGCTTCCCGCTGATGTCCGCGAGCGTGGCCTCGTAGGACGCGGCGGGCTCGCCGGTGCGGGCGGTGAGGTCGATCCGGTCGAGGGTGACCTCGGTGTCGCCCTTGGCGAGGGTCAGTCGATGGGTGCCCGCCGTGAGCCGGACGGTGAGGTCCTTCTTGGCGCGGTAGGTCCAGTTCTCGGTGGAGGGGTAGGTGACCGTGACCGGTTCGCCACCGTCGACGGTCAGCTTCTGGGTGGCCGGGGTCCCGGACTGGTTGCCGTAGAGGATCGCCAGGTCGTACGTGCCGTCCTCGGGGACGGACACGGTGAAGTCGACCTTGCTGGTGGGCTGGTTGAGGGAGCCCACGTCCTTGGTGCCGGAGGCGGCGTAGCCGTTGGCGTTGGCGACGGTGCCATGGGTGTAGACCTTGCCGTCGGTGACGGCCGCGTCCTCGGCCTCGTAGGAGGCGCTCCAGGGGACGGCGGGCGTGGTCGGGGTGCCGGAGCCGCCCGGGGTGAGGACGACGCGGTAGGCCGACATCTTGTGCAGGCCGCGCAGCGGGACGGTGACCGTGCCGTCGTCCGCGATCCGCACCTTCGTGCGGGACAGGACACGCGGGGCGGCGTGCTGTCCCTCGTATCCGGACCAGGCGGCCTCGGCGACGGTCGCGGTGACCGTACGCCCGAAGAGGGACCGGGGGATCTCCCGGACCACGACGTCCGCGTCGCCTGCGGAGCCGCCGAGCAGGACCTGGGCCTGACGGCGGGAGGTGTCGAGGGAGGCGAGGCCCTGAAGGGTGTCGATGGTGTTGGCGCGCGGCGGGGTGACCTTGACGGTGTTCCCGGTCAGACCCGCGTACCAGCGGAAGAACCACCAGCCGCCGTTGGGGATGTTGGAGCGGACGACGTTGCCGTCCAGGTTGCCGGCCGCGTCCCAGTAGGCCTGGTTGGCATACACCTTGTTGCGCTCGAACATCGAGACCCACTGGACGAGTTGGCCCGGGACGGAGAGGTCGCGGCGGTTGGCGTACTCGTCGATGTTGATCTTCAGGGGGGCCACGCCCGCCGCCCGCTCCAGTGCGCGGTAGTCGTCGTGGTGTCCCTGGAAGTCGCGGAGCGAGCCCGAACTCAGTTCGTGCCAGGTCATCACCTGCGGCAGGACGTTCTCGCGCTTGGCGAAGGCGAGGAAGTCCCGCAGCAGGCGGGGGTGGTAGGCGGCCTCGTTGGGGCCGGCGATGCGCGCGTCGGGGTCGATCGTGCGGATGCGCTCGTAGACCGTCTTCCAGTCGCGGAAGAACCGGTCGCGGTTGATCTCGTACTGGGCCTGGTCGGCGACGTCGAGCTTGTACCAGATCTGGTCGGGCTCGTTGAACGGGATGTAGACGAAGCGGTCGCTGTTCGGGTCGGCCGAGACCTCCTCGACGATTCTGTCGACCTTGGGGAGGTAGTCGTCGATGCCGAGGTCCTCGTACGGCCACTTGGCGTAGATGTCCTGCATCATCACGTTGATCTCGCCGCCGCCGTTGCGGAAGAACGACTCGGAGACGGTGAGCGCGTCGCCGCCTGGGTGCTGGGCGCCGCCCTCCGGCTTCTGCGAGATGCTGGTGATCTTCAGCGGCGCGAGGACCGCGTCGCTGGGCACCCCGTCGTCGCTGAGCCCGTACAGCGCGCCGTTGGCGCCGTGCATCACCGGGCCCTCGGAGGCGGAGAGGTCGACGGTGAGGCGCTGCGGATCGGCGGCCGCGGCGGCGGCCGGTCCGGTGGCGGGGAGGGTGCTGCCTGCCATGACGGTGACTCCAAGTAGCGCTGTGACCAGGGCGGTTCTCGTTCGGGACGTGGTGCGGTGCCGGCTGCGGGCTCTCGTGCGGGTGGGGGTGATCACGCGGCTGGACCTCCGGTCGTCTGACGGCTCCACTGGTGATTCCGGACACGATCTGGGGGGCGGAGAGCTCGGTCGGAGTGTGTGGTCGGAGAGCTGGGTGACTTCGCGCAGGGGCGGGAGGGCCGATCGGGGTGGCGCTGGGGGTCAGGGCCTGGCGGGCGGGGGCCCGACACTTTCCCGCACCACCAGTTCCGGTACGGAGACGGGGTGCGGGGCGATCTGCGCGGACTCCTCGACCACCCCGTGCAGCAGGGCGAACGCGGCCCGCCCGAGGCCGGTGAAGTCCAGCCGGACCGTCGTGAGGGACGGGGTCAGATAGGCGGAGTGCGGGGCGTCGTCGAACCCGGCGACGCTGACCTCCCCCGGCACCGACCGCCCGGCCTCGTGCAGGGCGCGCAGCACGCCGAGCGCGAGGTCGTCGTTGCCACAGAGGATCGCGGTGACCGACGGGTCCCCGGCCAGCCGGCGGCCTGCCGCGTGACCGCCCGCCGGGCCCCAACTCCCCTGTACGGGACGGGGTTCGGGCGCCCCGGCCTCCTTGAGCGCCTGCCGCCAGCCGGAGGTACGGGCGCTGGTCCGCCGGGTGCTGGACGGGATCGCGACGTAGTGCACGGTCTCGTGGCCGAGGGAGAGGAGGTGGCGGGTCGCCTGGTGGGCGGCCTCGCGGTCGTCGGTCCACACCCAGGGGCGATCGCCGCCGGGCGGCGCGGCCGGCGTCTCCACCACGCCCACGACCGGCAGTTCGGCGGGCACGGCCCCGAGGGCCGCGACACCGGCCGGATCGTAGGCGATCACGATGAGACCGCCGCCCACGTCCGCCGCGCGTCGCACCTCGGCGGCGACGGTGGCCTCGTCCACTGATTCCAGGACACCGATGCCGACCGCGTACGACGCCGACCGCGCCGCCTCCTCGATGCCCTGGAGGATCGAGGCGTAGCCGTAGTGCGTGGTGTTCGCGGTCAGGACGGTCACCGCCCGACTGCGGCCGCTGGCCAGCGCATGCGCGGTGGCGTTCCGCCGGAAGCCCAGCTCGTCGATGGCGGCCTGCACTCGCTCCCGGGTCGACTGCTTGACGCTGGGGTGGTCGTTGATCACCCGCGAGACCGTCTGGTACGAGACCCCGGCGACGGTCGCGACGTCCCGGATGCTCGCCGGGCGCCTTGTGTGACCGGTCACATCCATGTCAGGATTGTGACCGGTCACACAGTCGGCGTCAAGAGAACGTGACGAGAGTTTCGCGTGGGCGTCTCCGGCTTCGGACGGCACACGGGCAGGTGGCTCGGACGTCTCGGACGTCTCGGACGTCTCGGGAGGGGAAGCGACGTGGACTCGGGTGTGAACGACTTCGGCGGGGGCGGGCTGGAGAGCGGGGCGGAGGGTGGTCTGGAGAGCGGGCCGGGAGCTGGTCCGGAGAGCGGTGGGACCGGGTCGGGCCGCGCGGGCACGTGCTTCGGCTGGGGGCACCCGGCCATCGAGAGCGTGTTCGCGACGGCTGCCGACGGGACCCTGCGGCTGATCCGGCTCGGGCCCTCCGGTGACACCGTGGATCCCGAAACCGCGCTCCCGCTCATCGAGTTGACCGCGTTCGGGCATGGCAGCGGGTGGTCGGGGCCGCGGTTCACGGGGACGGCGTTGGGGTCGAGGCTCGTATACCGGGGGCATCGCACGGAGGTGGGCGTCGCCATCAACACCGGCGCCGGTGGCAGTGGCGGTGGCGGTGGCGGCGACTGGGAGCGGCTGACCGTCGAACTCCATGATCCCGCGACCGGGTTGACCGCGTTCGTCGAGTTGTCCTCCCCCGCCGGAGTCGCCGTCCTCCGCTCCCGGGTGCGGCTGCGCAACGACGGCGCCGAGCCTCTCGTGGTGCAGTCCGTCAGCAGTCTCCTCCTCGGCGGGCTGCCCTCCCCCGACGACCTCGACGTGCACCGGGCGCGCAACGACTGGCTGGCGGAGTGCCGTTGGTACGCCGAGCCGCTGCGGGCGACGGTCGCCGACATCAGCGTCGACGCCCATCAGCACGACAGCCGGGCGGCGCTCACCTTGACCGGGCGCGGGAGTTGGCCCAGCGACGGGCATCTGGCGATGGGGGCGCTCACGGAGCGGGACGGGGCCGAGGGCGAGGCCGGGGGCTGGGATGGGAACCGGGAGCGGGACCGTGGCCGGGGCCGGGCCTGGGTCTGGCAGGTGGAGTCGGCGGCCGGTTGGCGCTGGGACCTGGGGGAACGGGCGCACGGCACGTATCTCGCGCTGAACGGGCCGACGGACGCGGAGCACCAGTGGCGGGTGCGGCTCGCGCCGGGCGACAACTTCACCACCGTGGCGGCGGCGCTCGCGCTCGGGTCGGGAGACGGGTCGGCACGGGGGTCGGGAGTCGGCTCGGGAGTCGGCTCGGGGCTTGGGGCGGGGCGAAGTTCAGGTCTCGATGACGCGCTGTCGGCGCTGACCGCGTACCGCCGCGCCGTTCGCCGCCCCCATCCCGACCACGACACGCTTCCCGTGGTCTTCAACGACTACATGAACACGCTGATGGGCGACCCGACCACCGCGAAGCTGCTGCCGCTGATCGACGCGGCGGCGGACGCGGGCGCCGAGTACTTCTGCATCGACTCCGGCTGGTACGACGACACGGTGGACGGCGGCTGGTGGGACGGAGTAGGTGAATGGCTGCCGTCGTCGCGCCGGTTTCCGACGGAGGGTACGGACGGGGGGACGAACGGAGGGACGGCCGCAGAGGTCGGAGCCGAGGCCGAAGCGGGCCGCGCGACCGGCGGTGAGGCAGGAACCGGCACCTCGGTCGACGGCGGGATCCGTGCCGTGCTGGGCCGGATCCGGGAGCGCGGCATGGTTCCCGGGCTCTGGCTGGAGCCCGAGGTCGTCGGCGTGCGCAGCGCGGTCGCGGCGGAGCTGCCGCCGGATGCCTTCTTCCAGCGCGACGGTGTGCGACTGACGGAACAGGGCCGTCACCAGCTCGACCTGCGCCACCCGGCGGCCCGCGCCCACCTCGACAAGACGGTGGACCGTCTCGTCGGGGACTGGGGCGTGGGCTACCTCAAGCTCGACTACAACATCGTGATCGACCCCGGCACGACCGCACCCGGCGATCTCTCCCCGGGCGCCGGACTCCTGGGCCACGCCCACGCCTACCTGGACTGGCTCTCCGACGTCCTGGACCGCTACCCGCACCTCGTCGTCGAGAACTGCGCCTCCGGCGGGATGCGCATGGACGGCGCCACCCTGGCCGTGGCCCAGCTCCAGTCCACCAGCGATCAGCAGGACCCCCTCCGCTGTCCCCCGATCGCCGCCGCCGCGCCCACGGCGGTGCCCCCGGAGCAGGGCGCCGTCTGGGCCTATCCGCAGCCCGAGTACGAGGACGACCTGATCGCCTTCACCCTGGGCGGTGCCCTCCTGGGCCGGATCCACCTCTCGGGGCACCTGGACCGCATGACGGAGCGTCAGTTTGCTTTCGTGCGCGAGGCGGTGGGCACGTACAAGTCGATCCGCGGGGACCTGGCCCGTGCCGTGCCGTTCTGGCCGCTCGGCCTGCCGGGCTGGACGGACGAGTGGCTGGCGCTGGGGCTGCGCGTCGAGGACGGACGAGGTCCGGCGTACGTGTCCGTGTGGCGGAGGGGCGGGGCGACCGAAGTGTGGCTCCCGGTACGGCACCTGTCGGGCTCGGACCTGCCCGTGCACACCGAGATCCTGCACCCCTCGGCCGCACGCGCGGACTCGGCGGCGTCCTGGGACCCCGCCACCGGTGGACTACGGGTCTCGCTGCCGCGCACCCCCGGCGTCCTGCTGATTCGCCTGACCCGGGAGGAGCGGGCGAGCGCTTAGGACGACCCGAGCCGGCACCGCGTGGGGGCGCGGCACCGGCTCGGACTCGTACGCGGGCCTAGCCACGACCCGTTCGCCGACGATGTCCGCACATCAACTGCTGCTGACCGTCAGGTTGTTGGTGACGAAGTCCAGACCGCCGGAGGACGAGGTCACTTCGAAGCCGAACTGCACGTCTCCGATGGTCTCGTTGCCCATCCAGCCCTTGGTGTCCTTGATCCACTTGAGGATGGGGAGGATCTGGACCGTGCCGGAGTTCGAGTCCGAGGTGCGCAGGAAGGAGAAGACCTCGTTGGCCCCGTTGCTGCCCTTGTAGACGCTCCAGGTGTGGCCGCCGAGCGTGACGTTGCCCTGCGCGGTGCCGAGCGGACCGACGGCTCCGTTGTAGTTGACCCAGAGCATGATCTCGTAGTCGTGGTCCGTGTCCCAGATGTCGTACGAGGTGTTGTACGCGCCCGACGACGGGACCGTGACGTTGTAGCTGCTGTTGAGCGAGCCGAGCGAGGTGATCGTCTTGTTGATCACCTTCTTGGAGTTGGGGTACGACTTGATGCCGCCGGTGTTGGGGTGGTTGGCCCAGACTCCCCAGTTGGTACCGGAGTTGGCCCAGATGCACTGGCTGCCGGCGCCGGAGCCCCAGATGTTGTTGTAGAGCGTGTAGCCGTTGAGGCTGGTGTTGCCCCACTGGTCGCACGAGTTCCAGACGGCGGCCGAGGCGGGGGCGGAGGCGAGGCCGAGCGTGGCGCCGAGCGCGAGCGCGGGGGCGAGCAGGGCTTTGCCGATCCGGCCCAGGGTGCGGGTGCGGGTGCGTAGTGCCATGGGTGTCGGTTCCTTCCATGGGTGGGGGGATGTGCGGGTGGGGAGCTACCGCGGACTCGTGGGGAGATCGCGGTCTTCTCCGGCGCCGGGGCCGATCACTGCGGACGTCCGACCTGCCGCGGCGCCGGGGGAAGTCATGGGCATGGTCACGGTCACGGCTTCAGCACCGCCACGCCGTGCCGGCCGAGCGAGAGCGAGCCGGTGACGGTCGCCCCCGTCAGCAGGTCGCGATGGGTACCGGGCACGTCGACGGTGACCTCGTCGCGGCCGTGGTTGAGCACGAACAGCAGGTCGCCGCGCCGCACCGCCTCGACCCCGCCGGGCAGTCCGTCCAGCACCGGCCGTACCCCGGCGTCGGCGGCGATCCGCTCCAACAGGGCACGCAGTTCGGCCGGTTCGGGCAGCGTGGAGACGTACCAGGCGCGTCCCTTCCGCAGCACCGCCGGGAGGCCGTCGAGTTCGCCGCCCTTGTAGGGGACGACCTCGTCCGCGTCCGCCGGCTCGATCTCCTCGGACCACAGCGTTCCCCGGAAGACGCCCCGGGCTCCGTCGCACTCGATCTCCTCCCCCGGGTCCAGCGGCCACCACTCGTGCAGGGTTCGGATACCGAAGAGGTCGCGGAGCCGGGCGTCCATGCCGCCGGGGCGCACCCGGTCGTCCTCGTCGGCGACACCGGTCAGGAAGCCACTGACGAGGGTGCCGCCGCCCCGTACGTACACGAGGAGGTTGTCCACGGCGGCGTCCGTGAGCAGGTAGAGCTGCGGTACGACGACGAGCCGGTGGGCGGAGAGGTCGTGCTCGGGGTGGGCGAAGGCCGTGGTGAGGTTGGCCTCCCAGAGCGCGCGGTGCCAGGCGCGTACGACCTGCGGGAGATCGACCTCGGACGACAGCCGGCCGTCCTGGGCACCGGCCCACCAGGAGTTCCAGTCGAACAGCACGGCGATGTCCGCCTGGATGGGCCGGCCTGTCACCTCGCCCCCGATGGCCGCGAGTTCCTGTCCGAGCTGCTTCACCTCCTGGTAGGTCCGCCCCTGCTCGCCCGCGTGACCGACCATGCCCGAGTGGAACTTCTCGGCGCCCTGCCGGGACTGCCGCCACTGGAAGTAGCAGACGGCGTCCGCGCCCCGGGCCACGGCCTGGAAGGACCACAGACGGTTGAGCCCCCGGGGTTTCGGGTGGTTGACGCCGCGCCAGTTGACGGGCCCTGCGGCCTGTTCCATCAGCATCCAGGGGCCGCCGCCCGCCTGGGAGCGGGTCATGTCCTGGACCAGGGCGCCGCTCTGCGCGCCGAGCGGATCACGCGGATCCGGGTAGAGGTCGACCGAGACGACGTCCTCCTCCTCGGCCCACCGCCAGGCGTCCTGCCCCACCCACATCGGCATGAAGTTGGTGGTGACCGGCAGATGGGGGGTGTGCCGGCGGACGATGTCGCGCTCCATGACGTAGCACTCCAGGAGCATGTCGCTCGTGAAGCGTTTGAAGTCGAGCACATGGGTGGGGTTGCGCAGGTAGTGGGCCCGGCGCGGTGGGAGGATCTCGTGCCAGCCGTCGTAGCCCTGGCTCCAGAAGGCGGTGCCCCAGGCGTCGCCCAGCGCTTCGAGTGTGCCGTACTTCCGCCGGAGCCACGTCCGGAAGGTGCGCGCCGCCTCGTCGCCCCAGTCGTAGGTGCAGTACTCGTTGTTGATGTGCCACATCGTGAGGGCCGGGTGGTCGGCGTAGCGGGCGGCGAGATCCTCGGTGATGGCGGCGGCATGACGCCGGTAGACGTCGCTGGAGTGGGAGAAGTGCTGGCGGGAGCCCCACCACTCGATCCGTCCGTCCTCGTCGCGCGGGAGGGTCTCGGGGTGCAGGCGCCCCATCCACGGCGGCGGGGAGGAGGTGGGGGTGGCGAGGACGACACCGATCCCGCTCGCGCGCATCAGGTCCATCAGCCGGTCCAGCCAGTCGAACTCCCGTGCCCCGGGCCGGGGTTCGAGCTTCGCCCAGGAGAAGACACCGAGCGTGACGGAATTGACGCCCGCCTCCCGCATCAGGCGTAGGTCCTCCTGCCACACCTCCTCGGGCCACTGCTCGGGGTTGTAGTCGCCGCCGAAGAGGATGCGGCCCCGGGTGGCGTCGGCCAGGGACGGTCCCGTCAGCCCCGTCGGCCCCGTCGGCCCCGGCATCAGACCGGCTCCCCGTACTGGATGCCGCGCCCGTTGGTGGCCAGGTACACACGGCCGTACACGCGCGGGTCGCCGACGATGACCTCACCGGTCCAGCCCCACTGGTGCGCGTCGTCGTTGATACGGGTCCAGGTCTTGGCGGCGTCGTCGGAGCGGTGGACGGCGGTGCGGGTCTCCGTCGAGCCGACCTGGTAGATCGCCGGGTAGTCGGCGCCCGGGGCCGCCTTGCCGAAGCCGAGGGTGTACGAGGCCCGGCAGCTGTCGACCTTCGAGAAGGCAGCCCCCTCGTCGGTGGACCGGTACAGCCCGTTCGTCTTCGCGCTCAGCCACAGGTCACCGGCGCGTCCGGGGGCCGCGACCAGCTTGAACTGGCTGTCCCCCGCGGGCAGTCCGGTGGCCCGGGCCGAGAAGGAGGCACCGCTGTCCGTGCTCGCGTACAGCGTTCCCGTGTCGGTGTCGTAGGCGTAGAAGCGCGCCGGGTCGACCGGGTCGGCGACCGGCGTGGCGCCCTTGGGGAAGGTGGGGACCTCGGCCCAGGTCGCGCCGCTGTCGGTGGAGCGGTGGGCCGCGTACTTCGTGCCGTCCCAGTGCACGAAGGACCACAGCAGCACGCCGGCGTCGGCGCTCACGGCGATCGGTCCCGGAGCGTCCTTCGCGATGTCGGGCTGGGCCCCGAAGGGCTCCCAGGTCCGGCCGCCGTCGTTCGAGCGGGCGCCGTTGCCGTGGTCGCCCCAGCCGGTGCGGACCACGTACGACGGCTTCTTCGCGGCCTGCGCGAGTCCGGTCGCCGATCCGAACACGGGGTTCGACGCCATGCCGCGCGACGGGGAGGCGGTGAGCCGCTCGTGGTACATCGTGCCGATGTCCCCGCTGCCGCTGATCAGGTGCGCCTGCCCGGTCGGGGGCGAGATCAGCTGGCGTACCGACGCCTCCTCCAGGCCCCTGATCTGCGGGGCCCAGTTCTTCAGGTCCCGGGTGCCGTAGAGGGTCGCGCCGGTGCCGTAGACAAGGTGCTTGGAATCGTAGGGGTCGAGGGCGAGCGCCTGGATCCACCAGCCGAACTTCGGCTTGTCGGCGCCCCACTTGAGATAGGGGGTCTCGGACACGTCGAGGACGGCGGAGTCCTTGAGGGAGGTCCAGGTGCGGCCGCCGTTCGTGGACCGGAACAGGGTGTCGATCTCCGCCCAGCGGTTGTTGGTGGACACGACCACCGTGCCCGGGCGGCGGGCGTCGACGGCCACCCCGCCGTAGCCGAAGGCGTCGGTGCCGCCGTCGGTCGTGGTGCCGCCCGGCTGCACGGGGGTCACCTCGGTCCATGTGCCGGTGGTGGTACGGAGCTTGTGCACACTGCCGTCCGACTGGCCGTTGGGGCCGGGGGCGTTCGCGTACGTCAGGTACAGCTCGCGGGTGTGCCGGTCGTAGGCGGCGCGGATCGGGACCTTGGCGGCGGCGCCGGTCGGGCTGCCGGGGACGGCTTCCCAGGTGGTGCCGTCCCCTGTGCGGTAGAGGTTCGCCGTCGCGGAGGTGCCGTCGGCGTCTCCCCAGCCGGCGTACACGGTGCGGCCGGCGGCCACGAGCAGGGTGACGCCCTGGCCGGAGGCGCTCGGGGTCGCGGGGAAGCCGGTCGCGGGCGCCCAGGTGGCGCCCCGGTCCGTCGACCTGAGCAGACCGTCGTGCCGGGTGCCCAGCCACAGGGTGTCACTGTCGCGCGGGTCGACGAGGAGCCGCTCGCCCGCGCCCCGGCCGTCCTCGTTGGCGCCGAGCTTCACGGTCAGGTCGCTGCGGGTCCAGGTGGCGCCGCGGTCGTCGGAGCGCAGGATCGCGCCGTTGCCGGCCCAGGGCTGGGTGTAGGTACCGAGGGCGAGGTAGACGCGGTCCGGGTGGGCGGGGTCGAGGGCGATGGCCTCCACGCCGAGGAGGTTCCAGTCGTCCCAGCCGAGGTGGTCGGTCAGCGGGGTCCAGCGGGCCTTGTGGTCGTCCCAGCGGTAGGCGCCGCCGATGTCGGTGCGGGCGTAGGCGAGACCGCGTCTCGCCGGGTGGAAGAGGACGCCGGTGACGAAGCCGGTGCCGCCGATCACGGCGTTGCGCCACCGGTAGCCTCCGGCGGTCGGGCGGCTTCGGACCTCGGTGGCGTGGGCCTGGGTTGTCAGTGCGGGGAGGGTGGTGAGGGCCGCGGTGGCTGCGGTGCCGGCGAGTACGGTGCGGCGGGTTGGGTGGGGGGTGCGCATGACATACCTCGTCTTGTACGGGAGTGAACGGGTGGATCGCCCAAGAGCTCGGAGGGTTCGGCTCGTTGGCGAGTACAGGTGGTTCGTGGCTGGTCGCGCAGTTCCCCGCGCCCCTAACAACTCCGGGCGAGCCCCATGCGCCCAGGGGCGCGGGGAACTGCGCGAGAAGCCCCACGAACCCGCAGCCGCCCACGCACCCGAACCCCGGAGCTAAGAGGCGCCCCGGTCAGCCCTTGACCGCGCCGGTCAGCATGCCCTTCTTGAAGTGCTTCTGGACGAAGGGCGAGAGCACCGCGACCGGCAGCAGGGCCATCACCATGACCGCCATCTGGACGGCCAGCCCCGACAGCTGACCGGTCCTGATCGCCTGGCTCAGACCGACCGGGGCCTCCTGCTTCTGCACGAGCTGGATCATGACGTTCTGCAACGGCATCATGTCCTGGTCGTTCAGGTAGATCGACGCGTTGAACCACGCGCTCCAGTACCCGACCGCGTAGAACAGCGTGATCACGGCGAGGACCGCCCGGGACAGCGGCATGACGATCTGCCAGAGGATCCGGAGGTCACCCGCGCCGTCGATGCGCGCGCTGTCGATGAGTTCCTGCGATATCCCCATGAAGAAGCCGCGCAGCACCAGGATGTTGAAGATGCTCACCGCGCTCGGCAGGATCAGCGCGAGATAGGTGTCCATCAGTCCGAGGGACTGCACCAGCAGGTAGGTGGGGATGAGCCCCGCGCTGAAGAACATCGTCGCCAGCAGCGTCATCAGGATCCAGCGGTGTCCGAAGGATCCGCTGCGCGACAGGCCGTAGGCGCACAGGACGGACACCGCCATGGAGAACACCGTGCCGACCAGGGTGATGAGGATGCTGATGACCGCGGCGCGGGTGACCTGGCCGCCGCTGAGCAGTTCCTCGTAGGCGATGAAGGTGATGCCCTTGGGCACGACCACCAGGCCGCCCGCCTCGTCGATGGTCTTCCGCGACGACAGACTGGTGACGACCACGATCCACAGCGGGAAGAGGACCGCCAGACAGGCGAACGACAGGGCGATCCCCTTGCCCGCGAGGCCGGCCTTCGAGGGCGCCTCCTCCCAGGCGGGTCGGGGCGGGGCCTGCCACCAGCGGGGCGCCCTCTCCCGGCGGTCCGGCTCGGTGTCCTGGCGCGGCCGCGCCATCACGGACGTCATTTCTTGTACACCCCCTGCTCGCCCATGAGATGGGCCACCTTGTTGGCGGCGAGCACCAGGCCGATGCTGACCACGCCCTTGACGAGGCCGGCGGCGGCCGCGTAACCGAAGTCCTGGTTGCGTACGCCGTTCCACCACACGAAGGTGTCGAGGACCTCCCCCGCGCCCGGTCCGACGCCGTCGCGTTGCAGCAGGATCTGTTCGAACCCGACGGTCAGGGCGTCGCCGACGCGCAGGACGAGCAGCAGGGCGATCACCGGACGCAGGGCGGGAAGCGTGACGTGCCACATCCGGCGCCATCGACCGGCGCCGTCCATCGCGGCGGCCTCGTAGTGGTCCGTGGGCACCGAGGCCAGCGCGGCGAGGAAGACGATGATCCCCCACCCGGCGTCCTTCCACACGCTCTGCGCGGTGATCAGGAAGGGGAAGGTGTCCGGGTTGGTCATGATGTCGAGGCCGTCGTAGCCGTTCTGCCGCAGCAACTGGGACAGCATCCCCGCGCCGCCGAACATCTGCTGGAAGACGGCGATGACGAGGACCCAGGAGAAGAAGTGCGGCAGGTAGAGCACGGCCTGGGCGACGGCTCGCACCCGGGGCCGGATCACGCTGTTGATGAGCAGCGCGAGCAGGATCGGGATCGGGAAGAACAGCACCAGCTGGACGAAGAACAGCACCAGCGTGTTCTCGACGGCGTTCCAGAAGGCCGAGTCCTCGAAGATCCGCTGGAAGTTCTCCAGGCCCACGAAGGGACTGTTCAGCATGGACACGATGCCGTTGTCGCTGATGTAGGGGTCGTAGTCCTGGAAGGCGACCGCATTGCCGAGCACCGGCAGGTAGTTGAAGACCAGGACCAGCACGACGGCCGGCAACGTCATCAGGAGCAGGACCCGGTCGCGTCGGAACCTGAGCCGCAGGCTCAGCTTCTCCGGGGGGCGTTGCTGGGGGGAGCCGGTGGTGCCGTCGGTTGTCGCCCGGGTCTTCACCGGCGTGCTGGCCTCGGTCTCGCTGCGAGGCACCGTGCTGTGGGACACAGCCGTTCTCCTTGCCTCAGAGCCCGGTCAGCTCGCCGCCGAACCGTTCTCGTCGAGGAGCTTCCTGTACCAGTCACGCAGCTTGTCGCCGCCCTTGCTCTTCCAGTCGGACACGGCCTGCTGCATGTCGCTGATCTTCTTGTGCCCGCGGATGATGTCGTCCTCGAGCTGCTCGAAGTCGTTGGCGAGGTTGGTGTAGCGGGAGGGCTCGGTGATCTGCAGGCCCCAGAAGGACGACTTCTTGGTGAAGGCGCCCATCCGCTGCTGCCATTCGACCTGGGCTCTGGTGTAGTCCGGGAGGTCGGGGTGCGCGATGGTCGGGGCAGGGCTCGCCACCATGACGTAGGCGTTGATGACCTCGTTGTTGCCCTTGTCGTTCTTGACGGGGACGCCGTCCTTGAGCGTGTAGTGGGTGCCCTCGACGCCGTAGTTGGTCATCATCCACTCCTTGGTGCCGTACGGCGCCGCGGTGACGTTGGCGACCGCCAGCACGTCGCGGATGACGGACTCGGAGACCTTCTTGTTGACGAAGGCGAAGATGTTGGCCGGCATCGTGGCGTACAGCGTCGGGTCACCGCCGTCGTGGCCCCAGATGTCCATGCCCCAGACCTTGACGTCGGGGTTCTGGGTCGAGAAGGAGGCCTGGTGCCCGTACCAGCCGGACATGTCGGTGTTCCAGATCAGGAACTCGCCGGCGGCGAACTTGGGGGCCGGGTCGCCGATCTGGCTCTTGCCCAGCTTGAAGTTGGGGTGGACGACTCCGGCGGCGAACAGCTTCCGCGTCCACTCGATGGCTTCGAGGTACTCCGGGGTCTCGATACGGTTGATCAGCTTGCCGTCGACCAGGTTCCACCAGAGCGGCTTCTCACCGCCCCCGAGCACGCCGAAGTTGCTGAACGCGGTCCACTTCATGTCACCGCAGGCCCACCGCTTGGCCCTGGGGTTGGTGATGTCCTTGCACAGGGCCATGAACTCGTCGGCGGACCGCGGGATTTCGTAGCCCTCCTTGTCGAAGATGTCCTGGCGGTAGAGCGGCACGATGTTCCCGACGTACCCGGCGGGCATCGGCAGGCCCATCAGCTTGCCGCCGAAGATGGAGCGCTGCCAGGCGTCACTGGGGATCGCCGCGAGGTTGGGATACTCCTTGACCCTGTCCCCGGACAGGTACGGGCCCAGGTCGGCGAACTTGCTGATGATGGCGCTGGGTATCTTGCCCATCATGTTCCAGCCGGGGATGACGACCACGTCCGGGACGTCGCTGGAGGCGAGGACAGCGCCGAGCTTCTGGTCGTAGGTGCCGCCGTCCTGGTTGCGCCACTGGACGTCGACGCCGATCAGGTCGTTCATCGACGTGTAGTAGGCGTTGTCCTGCTTGGGCGGCGAGCCCCAGAACGGCGACATGATGGTGACCCTGCCGCCCTTGCCGAGCTTCTTGGTGACCGACGTCCTGAGGTCGGCGCTGTCGAGCTTGGCGGTGAAGCCCATCGACGAGCCGTTCTTCGCCGGGATGTCCGGCTTCACCACGTCGCTCGCCACGTACGCCGGGAGGATCTTCTTGGCGTCCTTGCCCGACGTGGTGCCCTCGCGCGAGCCGCTGTCCGAGCCGCCGCAGGCGGACAGCAGCGGCAGCCCCCCGGCAACCGCTGCGGTGGCGACCGCCGTGGAAGCGAGGAAGCTTCTCCGGCTCGGGGCGGGGGTGGCGGAGTTCGGCGTCATTGCGTCAACCCTTCATGGCGCACACCAGGACACCCGGCGGTGGCCGTCGGCTGCGGTGTCTGTGAGGAACTGGCTGTGCTGAAGCGGTGAACCCTCGAGCGGCGGAGGGAGGTGAGCACGCGACGAAGCGTTGCCCTCCACAGTCGAAGCGCTTCGATGTTGCTGCGAGGTTAAGTGAACGACCGGGGGTGCACAAGGGTCGATTCCCAGATTCCTCGGCGGTGTGGCCGACCGGAGCACCCCCCTCCGGCCTTCGCTGTCCCGGCCTGTATGTCGGGGCGGAAACGGATCTGTTGCGCCTTGGTCTCTTGACACCCGCCCTACGGTCGAATGAGCATCGAAGCGCTTCGAAAGCGCCCTGTCGCTCCATCGCAAAGGGAACCCCAACGTGACCGCACAGACGACGCCCACGCCGCCTTTCCGCGATCCGCAGCTGCCGCTCGCGAAGCGCATCGACGATCTGCTCCAGCGGCTCACCCTGGACGAGCGGGTCGCCTTCCTGCACCAGTTCGCCCCCGCCGTCGACCGTCTGGGGGTGGCCGCCTTCCGCACCGGCCAGGAGGCCCTGCACGGCGTGGCCTGGATGGGCCCCGCGACGGTGTTCCCGCAGGCCGTCGGCCTTGGCGCGACCTGGAACGAGGACCTCGTCCGCCGCGTCGGCGAGGCCGTCTCCACCGAGGTCCGCGCGATGCGCGCCCGCGACGACCGCGTCGGCCTCAACGTCTGGTCCCCCACGGTCAACCTGCTGCGCCACCCGCTGTGGGGCCGCAACGAGGAGGGCTACTCCGAGGACCCCAGGCTGACCTCGGCGATCGCCACCGCGTACACCCGCGGCCTGCGCGGCGAGCACCCCACCTACTGGCGTACGGCTCCCGTGCTCAAGCACTGGCTGGCGCACAACAACGAGACCGACCGCTCCACCACCTCCTCCTCGGTCCGCCCCCGGGTCCTGCACGAGTACGACCTGCGCGCTTTCCGCGAGACCGTGGAGGCGGGCGCCGTGGCCGGGGTGATGCCCGCGTACAACCTGGTCAACGGCCGCCCCAACCATGTCTCGCCCCACCTGGCCGAGCACCTGCGCCGCTGGACCGACGAGCACCTGCTGGTCTGCTCGGACGCGGGCGCGCCGTCGAACCTCGTCGACTCCGAGCACTACTACGCCACCCACGAGGAGGCGACCGCCGCCTCGCTGCGCGCCGGGGTCGACAGCTTCACCGACCACGGCACGGAGAGTTCGACGATGACCGGCCGCATCCGGGGCGCCCTGGACAAGGGCCTGCTGACGGAGGAGGACATCGACCGGGCGGTCCGCCGCCAGCTCTCGGTGCGCTTCCGCCTCGGCGAGTTCGACACCGACGCCGACCCGTACGCCGCCGTCACGGACTTCGACACCCCGGCCCACCGCACCCTCGCCCGGGAGGCCGCCGAGCAGGCGATCGTGCTGCTGAAGAACGAGGGAGAGCTGCTGCCGCTCGCGGCCGACACCCGGATCGCCGTCGTCGGGCTGCTCGCCGACGAGTGCAAACTCGACTGGTACAGCGGCAGCCTCCTCCACCGCTCCACCCCGCTCGAAGGCCTCTACGACCGCTTCGGCGCCGAGCGGGTGACGTTCGCGGAGGGCGTGGACCGCGTACGTCTGAGGGCGCTGTCCACCGGCGCGTGCGTGTCCGTGCCCGAGGCCGCCGGGGCCGCCCACGAGGTGCGCGGCGCGGAGGGCGCCCTCGACCCGGCGCTGCTGGCCGGCCGCACCGATCTGCCCCCGCTCACCACGGACCCGGACGGCACCGAACTGGCCCTCGTCGACTGGGGCGGCGGCGTCCTCACCTTCCGCGCCCCCGACGGCCGTTACCTCTCGGTCGCCGACGACGGGTACCTGCGCGCCTCGGCGGACCAGCCGGGCGGCTGGATCGTGCAGGAGACGTTCCACCTGGAGCCCTCGGGATCCCACGGGAACGGTCACCTCCTCAAGCACGCGGGGACAGGCCGGTACGTCACTGTCGGCGCCGACGGCGTGAAGGTTGCCGACGGGAATCCGGAAACCTTCGAACTCGTGGTGGTGCAGTCCGGCGAGGAGGCCGTGGCCAGGGCGGCCGCCGAGGCCGACGTGGTCCTCGTCGTCGCGGGCAACGACCCGCACATCAACGGCCGCGAGACCGAGGACCGCACCGGCCTCGCGCTCCCCGCCCACCAGGAGCGCCTGCTGCGCGCGGCCCGCGCCGCCAACCCCAGCACCGCGCTGATCCTGGTCTCGGCCTATCCGTACGCGGTCGACCCCGCCGACCTGCCCGCCGTCCTGTGGACCGCGCACGGCGGCCAGGCCGCGGGCACCGCCCTGGCCCGGGTCCTCGCCGGCGACGTCTCCCCGGCCGGGCGTCTCCCGCAGACCTGGTACACCACCGACGCCGACCTCCCCGACCTCCTCGACTACGACGTGATCGGCTCCCGGCAGACATACCTCTACTTCGAGGGCACCCCGCTCTTCCCGTTCGGCCACGGCCTGTCGTACACGGAGTTCGCGTACGGAAACCTGGTCGCTCAGGTGGGTGACGACGCCCTGACGGTCTCCTTCACCGTCACCAACACGGGCGCGACGACGGCCGACGAGGTCGCCCAGCTGTACGTCCGCGCCGAGCACCCGTCGGTCCCTCGCCCCCGCCGCGAGCTGGTCGGGCACCGCCGGGTCACGCTCGCGCCTGGCGCCTCGTCCGAGCTGACCTTCCGACTCCCGCTCTCCGTACTGCAGTTCTGGGACGTGGCCCACGGCACCTGGCATCTGGAGCCCGGCGCGTACGAACTCCTCGCCGGCGCGTCGAGCGAGGACATCCGTCTCCGTACGACCGTCACCGTCGAGGGCGAACCCGTGGCCCCGCGGGCGGTCGTGACGCACGGCCTGGACGCGGCGGACTTCGACGAGCAGCGCGGCACGGAGATCGTCGACCGCGCCAAGGAGTCGGGGGACGCGGTGACACCGACGGGCGGCGGTGCCGGTGAACTGCTCTTCCGCGACTGCGACTTCGGCGCCGGGATCACCGGCGTCGAGGTGGAGGTGTCCGGGGCGGGCACCGTCGAGTTCTCCCTGATCGGCGGCCCGGTCCTCGCCACGCTGACAACGGACCGTCCCACCGGCGACCCGTACACGTACACCACGCTGCGCGCCGACCTGACGGCCGCCGGCGTGCACGACGTCCGCCTGGAGCTGCGCGGCCCCCTGCGGCTGGCGCACGTCGGCTTCTCCGCTTGAGGGTCCGGAAGCAGGCCGACGCACAGAAGGGGCCCGGCACCGGAAGGCATCGGTGCCGGGCCCCTTCATCCCGGGATCTGCCCCCAGGCTACCTGAAAACGATTGTCAGAAGCTAGGGGTGGGACGGGGTGATCTCAGTGGGGCGTCAGAGCTGGAGTCCCGTCAGGACCATGACCCGCTCGTAGGTGTAGTCGTCCATCGCGAACTTCACGCCCTCGCGCCCGGTCCCGGACTGCTTCACGCCGCCGTACGGCATCTGGTCGGCGCGGTAGGACGGCACGTCTCCGATGACCACGCCGCCGACCTCCAGCGCGCGGTGGGCACGGAAGGCGGTCTGCAGGTCGTGGGTGAACACGCCCGCCTGGAGGCCGTACTTGGAGTCGTTGACGGCGGCGAAGGCCTCCGCCTCCCCGTCCACCTTCCGCACGGTGAGGACGGGGCCGAAGACCTCCTCGCAGGAGACGGTCACGTCGGCGGGCACGTCGGCCAGGACCGTCGGCGCGTACGTGGCGCCGTCGCGCTTACCGCCGGTGAGGAGGGTGGCCCCGGCGTCGACCGCCTCCTGGACCCATGCCTCGACCCGCTTGGCGGCGTTCTCGTCGACCAGCGGTCCGACGTCGGTGGCACCGTCGGACGGGTCACCGGTGACCTGGGCCTCGACTGCGGCGACGATGCGCGGCAGCAGCCGCTCGTACACGGACGCGTCCGCGATCACCCGCTGCACCGAGATGCAGGACTGGCCGCCCTGGTAGTTCGAGAAGGTCGCGATACGGGTCGCGGCCCAGTCGAGGTCCTCGTCGCTCGCGTAGTCGGCCAGGACGACCGCCGCGCCGTTGCCGCCCAGCTCCAGGGTGCAGTGCTTGCGCGGCACCGAGTCCATGATCGCGTAGCCGACCTTCTCGGAGCCGGTGAAGGAGATCACGGGCAGCCGCTCGTCCTGGACGAGGGCGGGCATGCGGTCGTTGGCGACGGGGAGGATGCTCCAGGAGCCGACGGGAAGCACGGTCCCGGCTCCCGCGCCTGCCGCGGTCGCCGCGTGGGCCTCGGCCTCGGCGAGCAGCTCTCCGATGATCAGACCGGAGAGCGGGGTGGCCGGGGCGGGCTTCAGGATGATCGGCACACCGGCCGCGATCGCCGGGGCGATCTTGTGGGCGCAGAGGTTCAGCGGGAAGTTGAAGGGTGCGATACCGAGGACGGCGCCCTTGGGGAAGCGGCGCGTGAGGGCCAGCCGCCCCTGACCGCCGAGGTCGGTGTCGAGCCGCTGCGCCTCGCCGCTGTTGAACCGCCGGGCCTCCTCGGCCGCGAACCGGAACACGGACACGGCCCGGCCGACCTCGCCCCGCGCCCACTTGATCGGCTTGCCGTTCTCGGCGGAGATCAGCTGCGCGATCTCCTCGGTCCGCTCGGCCAGACTCCGGCTGACCCGGTCCAGGACCGCGGCCCGCACATGCGCGGGCGTCGCCGCGAACTCGTCCCGCACGGCGTACGCGGCGGCCACGGCCTCCTCGACCTGCTCGTCCGTCGGCACACTCACGCTGCCGACCGAGCGGCCGTCCCAGGGCGACGTCACATCGAGCGTGGTCTCACCGGTGGCCCGACGGCCGGCGAGCCAGAAGGCGTGAGTGGCGGTCATAGTCGTTCCCGGCCCTTCGATAAGTGACACTTCGGCTTCCGCTCCACGGTAGGGCCGAGTCGCCGAGGGGTCGTTTGTCCGGCACGTATGAGTACAGCCGGGGGTTGCGCCGGATTGGACGAGTGGGGCACCGACACCGCCGGAATCAGGCCCGTCGGACCCGACCGGAGCGCCGCCTGCGAGGATTCCCCCGTGAGCTACGACCTCGCAGTGTGGGACGGCGCACGCCCACTCGACGACGATCAAGCGGGCTCGGTCTACGACGAGCTCTATGCACGCTATCTGGAGTCGGACGAGGTCACCACGCCCCCGACCCCGGCCATCGCGGCCTACGTCGAGGCACTCCTCCAGCGATACCCGGACGACATCGACGGCGACACCGTCTGGGCGTCGCCCCCGGTCGTCGACGAAGCCTCGGGGCCGATCGTCTACCTGGTCATGTCCTATCGCGCGACCCAAGAGGTCCTTGATCACGCCGCTTCACTGGCCCACGAGCACGGGCTCGTCTGTTACGACCCACAGGCGGCGTGCCTGCGGGCGTGAGCCACGGGCGCAGGCGGGCTCAGGCGAGGGCCGCGACCAGCAGGGTGAAGGCGGCGATGATGACGGCGACGCGGGCGTAGTGGAAGCGGTCCCAGCGGTTCGCCTGCTCCTTCCAGTCCTCGGGTCGGTTCTCGGGCGTCCAGGTCCTGCCCCGGTTGTTGATCGGGACGAGCAGCAGAAGCGACATGATCACGCTGACGACCAGCAGAACCCCGGCGGTCACCACGAGACCGGTGCCGCGGTGCTGCCATCCGGCGACGGCCCAGACCGCGACAAGAACGAGCGACGTGACGTACCAGACCGGCATCACGGCGCCGAGCATCCGGCCCCCGCGGGCGCGGCCGAGCACGGCACTCTCCTCGGGTAGTCCGTCGAGGATCGGGTTGATGACGAAGGCGACGGAGAACTCCACCCCCACCATCAGGCCGATGACCACCGTGGTGAACACCTCAAGTGCGTCGAGCATGATGACCCTCCGGGAATCTAGCGCCGCTAGCTGATGAGGCAACGCTAGACCTTCCATCGCTCGATTGTCTAGCGATGCTAGGATCGAGGCATGTCGGTTCAGGAACGCAAGGAGCGCGAACGGGCGGTCCGCGAGCGCCTCATCGTGGCCACGGCCCGCGAACTCGCCGAGGATCAGGGCTGGGACGCGGTCACCACCCGTCGGCTCGCGGAGCGCATCGAGTACAGCCAGCCCGTCCTCTACAGCCATTTCCGCGGCAAGCGCGAGATCATCGGAGCCGTCGCCCTGGAGGGGGCCACCGAGATGGCGGCGGCGCTACGAGCCGCGGCCTCGGCGTCGGCCGCAGGGGGCGCCCGCTCCCGGGTCACCGCCCTGGCCCGCGCCTACCTCGACTTCGCCGAACGCCACCCGGCGGTCTACGACGCCATGTTCCGGCTCGACGGCGGCCTGGCGTTCGCCCACGAGGACACTCCCGGACCACTGAAGGACGCCTTCGCCGCCCTGCTGGAGAACCTCGACGAGGTCGCCGGGGACGGCGTCCACCCGGGACTGTTCACCGAGGTGTTCTGGGCGGCCCTGCACGGACTCGCCAGCCTCACCCGCGCGCGACGACTCCCGCCCGAGGACACCGGACGCAGGGTGGAGCTGCTGGTGGACCGGCTCGCCATCGTCTGAGGGGCCCCGGCGGGCCCGCAGCCGCACGGGCAGGGAAGGGGATGGGTAGGCGGGTACGGGTACGGAAGTGCGCCCTACTCCCCGGCCGCCGCCGTGGCCTTCAGCGCCAGCCACAGCTCCATCCGCACGTCCGGGTCGTCCAGGGACCGGCCGAGGATCTCCTCCACCCGGCGCATCCGGTACCGCAGCGTGTGCCGGTGCACTCCCAGGTCCGCGGCAGCCGCGTCCCACTGGCCATGGCGCGACAACCAGGCCCGCAGGGAGGCGACCAGGTCCCCCCGCCCCGTCGCGTCGTGCTCACGCAGCGGGCGGAGCAGGCTGTCGGCGAAGGCCCGCACGGCGTCGTCCCCGAGCAGCGGCAGCACGGACCCCGCCGCCAGCTCCTCGTGCTCGACCAGACAACGCCCCCGGCGCCGGGCCACGGACAGCGCCTGCTCGGCCTGTTTGTACGCCGCCGCGGCGGCGATCGGCCCGGCCGGCGCGGACAGCCCGACCACGAGTTCCTCCTCCTCCGCGCCCCCACCGACTGCGGCGGAGCCGGGCGCGCCGACGGACACCGGGTCCCGCCCCGCCGCCCGAGCCGTCTCCAACGCCACCGCGAACTCCCCGCACGCGGCCACCGCCGCGCCCCCGTCGACGGCGAGCACGACGAGCCGCTCCCCGTCGGGCACCACCAGCACCGCCTCCCCGGCGCGCGCCGCGGCCCCCTCCACCACCTCGACGAGTTGCCCGAGCAGTTCCCCACCCGAGTCGCCACCGACCGCGCCCGCCGGGGCCCGTACGACTTCGGCGGTCACGCCCCCGGCCGCACCCCCTGACCCGACGCCCCCCTGCGCGCCCCCGAGCCCGGACCGAGCCCCGTCCCCGACCCCGCGCGCCCCTACGGAGGCACGCGCGCCCCCGGCCGAACTCACCGACCCGGCCCCGACCGCCTCCTCCACGGCGCCCACCGTCCCCACCGCACCGACCGCCCCCTCCATCCGCGCCCGCGCGGCCGAAGCCGACGCCGCCTCCGCGAGGATCAGCCGGAACGGGGCGTCCAGGAGGCCCCCGTACAGATCCCCGGCGACGGCGCGCGCGTGGTCGCACTCCCCCGCCAGCAGCATGCGCAGCACCGCCGCGCCGATCCGCTGCTCGGCGGCGTGCAACGAGCCGGACCGTTCCGTGGTGAGGGTGAGGAGGGCGATCGCGGAGTGCACGGCGTACCGCTCGGCCGTACCGAGAGCCGCCGCCGTGCCGACGGCGAGGGCGGCGCGGGCCCGGCGGCCGGTGCCGAGGGAGTGCAGTTCGACGCGGTCCTCGCCGCCGACGACCGCGCTGGCCGGAGCGGGCCGGTCCCGCAGCCGTTCGACGTCGGCGACGAGCCGCCCGGCCCGCCGCTCCGCCCACTCGGGCGCCACCGCGACGACCGCGCCGGAGGCGTCGTACAGGGCCGCCCACCCGTCGACCTGCCCGGCGAGCGCGCCCAGCAGCCCCTCGGGTCCGGCGGCCAGGGCCTGCCGGGTGAGTTCGCGCTGCGCGGCGAACCCCGCCGTCACCGCCCGGTACTGCTCGGCGGCGATCGCGGCGGACACCGCCTTGCTGATGGCGAGGAAGGGCGTACGCCGGGGGACTTCCAGCAGGGGCAGCCCCTCCCCCTCGGCCGCGTCGACGAGCGCCTGGGGGATGTCCTCGTAGTGCACCCCGACGGCGAACCCGAGCCCGACCACCCCGGCCCCCACCAGCCTCCGGACATAGCGCCGCATCGCCTCCGGATCCTCCACGTCCAGCTTCAGCGCGGTGATCAACAGCAGCTCCCCGCCCTCCATGTACGGCACGGGGTCGGCGAGCTCACTGGCGTGCGCCCAGCGCACCGGCACGTCGAGGCGGTCCTCGCCCGCCCGCACGGTCAGCTTGAGCGCGGAGTGGTGGACGAGCGAGGCGAGCGTCGGGGGCATGGGACCTTCAGGTCGACGTCGGAGGCGAAAAGAGGACGGGGCGGGGAAGACGGGGCGGGGGACAGACAATGCCTTTTGGCCGCCGCGTATGAACGGCCTGTCCCGATTCTGCCTCACCGTACGATCACAAGTCCCACGCACCGCACACCGAATGGCTCAAATCGAACGCACCCGAAGACCCGACGAACGGCCCTCCGGCGACCCCACGAGGCCCCCGACGGCACCCCTCGGCCCGCGCCGCTCAGCCCCGCAGGTCCACCAGCAACGGCGGCGCGTGCTCGCCCCGCACGTTCGTCAGGGACAGCACCGCGTGCCCCGGCGGCACCCCGTGCGCCAGTTCGGACGCGGACCAGCGTTCCCGCTCCACCTGCCGCACGGTCACGGCCCGGGCGGTGGGCGCGTGGCCGGTCATGACGCGGCGCAGCGCGTGCCAGGCCTTGCCCGCCGGGGAGTCGGCGATGATCTGCCGGTCGGTGACGTCCCTGGCCTCCGTCCACTCCTTGCCCCACACTTCGGCGAAGTCCTGCCCGTCCCACGGGGTGAGGCCGGACAGCGCCATCCGGCAGCCGGTGGCGCCGAGGAGCGGACCGCGCAACGGCCGGGGTACGTCGTCGAGGGTGCGCAGGGTGAGGACGGCCCCCGCGTTGGTGGACCGCAGCCGCTGGATGCCGCGTACGGCCTCCGGCGTGACCACGCCCGTGGCGTCGTCCAGCACGAGGCAGGCGAACAGCGACCGGTCCTCCCGAACCGCGACGCTCGCGGTGAACTGCGCGAGCACCAGCCGCGCCAGGATGCGCGAGGCGTCGGCGTGACCGCGTTCGGGGAGGTCGATCCGGACCCGTACGGGGTGGTCGAGGGCCCGCAGCGAGAAGGGCCGGGACTGGCCGGAGGTGTCGAAGAACGCGGCGAAGGCGGGCCGGTCGAGCAGGGCGACCCGGTCCGCCAGGACGCTCCCGAGGTCCCCGGGGTGTCCGAGCTGGCGTTCCCGCGCGTCCAGCTCCCGCAGCAGCGACTCCTGCCCCGCGTCCTGGAGGGCCGCGCGCAGCTCGCCCAGCGGGCCGGGGGCGCCGTCCAGCAGCTGCCGCAGCTGCGGCACCGACGGGAACCGGCCGTGCACCGCCCGGAACGGGCCGAGCAACTGGGCGAGGACCGTGGTCGAGCGCCGGCTGCCACCGCCGGGGTGCGGGTCGGCGAGATCACCGACGAGCGCCTCCGCGAGGACGGCGGCGGCCTCGTCGGGATCGGTGGTCCCGCCGTAGAGGTCGAGGTCGTACACGGACTCCGGGTTCCCGATCCGCACGACGACGTCGTAGGCGTCGGCCGGGCCGAGCCCCGCCCCCGCCGCGCCCACGACCACCACGGCGGCCCGCCCGGCGAGCGCGTGCAGACACAGCGACTCGGCGACGGGCCAGACGACGCTGCCGGTCTTCCCCGACCCGGCGGGCCCGACGGCCAGCAGGGACGTGCCGAGCAGTTCGGGGCCGAGGGCGAGGCCCGTGCCGCGGTAGGCGTACGGGTTGCGCGGGTCGTCGACGGTGCCGCCGAGGCGGACCTGCCCGGTGACCAGGTCGTGCCTGGCGAGCCGGGTGGGCAGGTCCCGCTCCCCGGAGGGGTGCAGGCACGCTGCCGCCCCGTCCTTCAGCACGGCGCCGGTGAACGTCGCCAGGCTGTGCCGGCCGCTGCGCACGCCCTGCCACGCCCGCATGATCCGCGCGTGGTCCACGTCCCGCATCAGCCCGGCGCCCGCCTCGGCCACGAGCCGCTCGGCAGCCTCCCCGGCCCCGGCCTCCCGCAGCTGGTTCCACTGGGCGGGGTCGTCCTGGGGCGGTGGTACGACCTGCCGTTCCCGCGGCTGCCGCAGACGCGAGGCACCGTAACGGCGCCAGACCTCGCCCCAGCGGCCGAGCCGTCCCACGCCGACCATGATCGCCAGGGCGACGACCGCGTACCAGACGTAGCTGAGGACCACGGCGGAGTAGGAGTGGGCCGGCGCCCAGGAGTCCGGGATCATGGCATAGAGCGGCACCAGCCACCAGCCGCCGAGGTAGCCGTTCCAGAGCAGGGACCAGATCAGCCAGCCGACGAGGAAGGCGATCAGGGCGCCGCCCAGCAATTGCCGGGCGGGGACGGTCTCCGGCTCCTCCTCCGGCCGCGGCCGGTGGCCGAACCGCCACACTCCGGGGGCCGCGTCGGGCCGGGGCGTCCGCAGCCAGGACAGGAAGGCGTTCCCGTCCGGCCGGGGCGGCACGCCCGGCATTCCCGGTGCGCCCGGCGCCCCCGCGGGCATCGGTGGCACGGGAGGTGCGGCCGGCATCTCCGGCGACCCCGCCGGACGCGGCACAGGATTCGCATGTGTGCCCCGCGCGTCCCGCGTCCCGTCGCTGTTCATCGCGCTTGCCCCCTGACCAGCCGTTCCGTCCACCATCAGCGAGCCAATCTAACGCTCCCGCATGGGGAGTTCACCGTTTACGCGGCCGGGCGGACCCGAGTGCTCACCGTATTACGCGGCAGGGCGCACACCCGTGCCCCCGTTCCTCCATGTCCAACCCGGACAAGACGAACACCCGACAACGCCCACATGGAGCATGCCCACCCACCGGCCGTCGCCCTAGCCTGCGAGAAAAGAAGCCAAGACGTCCGTACCACCCCAGGAGCCCCACATGAGCGCACTTCCCCAGGAGCGCCGCGTCGTCACCGCCATCCCCGGACCGAAGTCCCAGGAACTGCAGGCTCGCCGTGTCGCCGCCGTCGCGGCGGGCGTGGGGTCGGTGCTGCCCGTGTTCACCGCGCGCGCGGGCGGCGGCATCATCGAGGACGTCGACGGCAACCGGCTGATCGACTTCGGCTCGGGCATCGCCGTCACGAGCGTCGGCGCCAGCGCGGAGGCCGTGGTCCGCCGGGCGACCGCCCAGCTCCAGGACTTCACGCACACCTGTTTCATGGTCACGCCGTACGAGGGCTACGTCGCGGTCGCCGAGGCCCTCGCCGAGCTCACCCCGGGCGACCACGCCAAGAAGTCCGCGCTGTTCAACAGCGGCGCCGAGGCCGTCGAGAACGCCGTGAAGATCGCCCGGTCGTACACCAAGCGCCAGGCCGTGGTCGTGTTCGACCACGGCTACCACGGCCGCACCAATCTCACGATGGCGCTGACCGCGAAGAACATGCCGTACAAGCACGGCTTCGGCCCGTTCGCGCCCGAGGTGTACCGAGTGCCCGTCGCCTACGGCTACCGCTGGCCCACCGGCCCGGAGAACGCCGGCCCGGAGGCCGCCGCGCAGGCGATCGACCAGATCGCCAAGCAGGTCGGCGCGGAGAACGTGGCCGCGATCATCATCGAGCCGGTGCTCGGCGAGGGCGGCTTCATCGAGCCGGCCAAGGGCTTCCTGCCCGCGATCAGCAAGTTCGCCTCCGACAACGGCATCGTCTTCGTGGCCGACGAGATCCAGTCCGGCTTCTGCCGCACCGGCCAGTGGTTCGCGTGCGAGGACGAGGGCATCGTGCCGGACCTGATCACCACCGCCAAGGGCATCGCCGGCGGTCTCCCGCTCGCCGCCGTCACCGGCCGCGCGGAGATCATGGACGCGGCGCACGCGGGCGGCCTCGGCGGCACCTACGGCGGCAACCCCGTCGCCTGCGCGGGCGCCCTCGGCTCGATCGAGACGATGAAGGAGCTCGACCTCAACACCCGGGCGAAGAACATCGAGGCGACGATGAAGGCGCGCCTGACCGCCATGGCCGAGAAGTTCGACGTCATCGGTGACATCCGCGGCCGCGGCGCCATGATCGCCATCGAGCTGGTCAAGGACCGTACGACGAAGGAGCCGAACCCGGAGGCGACCGGCGCGCTCGCCAGGGCCTGCCACCAGGAAGGGCTGCTGGTCCTGACCTGTGGCACCTACGGCAACGTGCTGCGCTTCCTGCCGCCGCTCGTCATCGGCGACGACCTCCTGAACGAGGGCCTCGACATCATCGAGCAGGCGTTCGCCCGCATCTGACACACGTCCGAGCGGGCCGGACACCTGCGCGGGAGCCCGTTCTCCGCACGGCGCTCGCATACGGAATCCCCCATCCGTCCCCGACGTCCCACGCTTCCCGGAACCGGAATCCGAGCCCGGATTCCGGTCCCCGTGGACAAGCGTCAGAGGGCGTGAAGAAGGTGTGCAAGGTGCATGTCGGGTCGCGATTCCGCCTGTCCTCGCCGCGCTCGCTGCCGTAGGTTCAGATGCAGATGAGAGATACACCCCGCCCACAGGGGACTGTGGGTGACACCGGGTCGGGGCCTCCCCAGCTTCGCCCTGGTCGTGCCCTCGCGCACACACTCGGAGCTTCCGGCTCCGGATCTCCTCACCGATCGGATGGCCGCCCGCCCCAAACCCCCCGGGGCGTGCGGCACACCGGTCCGGACGGCCGTCCTCGAACCACCCCCCCTGTTCGAGGACGGCCGACCACCCCCTCGGGCCGCAGCGCCGCTCTCCTCCTTCTCGGCGGCGCCCCGGCCCTTCTCTTCGCCCTGATCACCTGGCAGGTCCTCGCGCGCGGCCCACTGGCCCGCCTGGACGAACGCCTCAGCGACTCGCTCGTCCACCGGGGCGCCCCCACGCAGTTCCTCGCCGACCTCGGCAACATCACGGTCGCCGTCCCGGTCCTCGCCCTCGTGCTCCTGTTCGTCGCGTGGCGTGCGCGTGCCACCGGTCGGGACCACTGGTGGCGGCCGTCCGCCGCCGCGGCCCTCCTGATGGCCGCCGTCCCCCTGTGGGTCGTCCCGCTGAAGGAACTCATCGCCCGGTCCGGCCCGCCGATCATGGGCCCGGGCACGGGTTTCTACCCCTCCGGCCACACCGCGACCGCCTCGGTCGCGTACGGCGCCGCCGTCCTGCTGCTGTGGCCCTGGCTGCGCGGCACCCTCGCGCGCCGCGCGGCCGTCGCCGTCGCGGTCGTCGTGAACGTCGGGGTCGGCTTCGGGCTGGTCCGGCAGGGCTACCACTGGCCGCTCGACGTGGTGGCGAGCTGGTGCGTGTGCGCGCTGCTGCTCTCCTCGCTGTGGTTCGGGGTGCGGCGCCGTCCCGGATGACGTGCGCGCTCCGTGCGACGCCCGTGGTTCAGTTCGACGCCCGTTCGACATCTGTTCGGTGTCCGCCTTCGCGTCGGCCGCACGGGCGGCCGACGAGAGCGGGTGCGGCCGGGGGACGGCCGCTCGTCACGACGCGGGGCGGTCGGCCCCGGCTACCGGTCCTCGTCCCTCGCCAGACTCGCCGCCGCCTCGTGCATGGCCAGTTCGAGGAGGGCCGGGTCGGTGAGGGTGCCGCTGCCGTCCGGCGGGACCAGCCAGCGGACGCCGCCGGTCTGCCGGCCCGGGTACGGCACCACGATCCAGGTGCCGCCGCCCGCGCTGCGCACCCCTGTGCCCAGCCACCGGGAGGCCGTGCCCGGCGGTACGAAGAACCCCATGCGGTCGTCGCCGAAGTCGGCGAGCACGGGCCCGGGTTGATCGATGATGCGGGTGAGGACATCGAGCGTGGGATAGCCGAGTTCACCCGGCAGGATCAGCACGTCCCAGGCCCTGCCGGCCGGAAGCAGGGCGACCCCCAGGGGGTTGCGCTCCCACTCCCAGCGGCAGGCCTCGGGATCCGGTGACACGGATGCCAGCCACTCGACCGCCGTCTTGGCCCCAGTCATGACAGGGACCTTCCTCTCTCTAGAGCTCCTGCGGACGCGGTTTCGCGTCAGGAGCACAGACAGAGGTTCCGGCCGCGCATTACGCGGGTTCTGGCGATTTCTTGGTGGTGAATGGCGTAAGGCGGTCGGACAGGGCGCACGCCTGTCGATCACGAGTGCGCCCGCACGCCCTCTCGACCACGGGTTGCGGTGCCCGCTGCCTCAGCTGTCGAAGCCCAGCCCGAGCCGGTCCATGGCCTTCAGCCACAGGTTGCGGCGGCCCGCGTGGGAGTCGGCTCGGGCCAGCGACCACTTGGTGAGGGCGATGCCGGTCCAGGCGAACGGCTCCGGCGGGAACGGCAGCGGCTTCTTGCGCACCATCTCCAGCTGGGTGCGCTCCGTGCGCTCCCCCGCGAGGAGGTCCAGCATGACGTCCGCGCCGAACCGGGTGGCGCCCACGCCGAGCCCCGTGTAGCCGGCCGCGTAGGCGACTCTGCCCTGGTGGGCGGTGCCGTAGAACGCGGAGAAGCGGGAGCAGGTGTCGATGGCGCCGCCCCAGGCGTTGGTGAAGCGGACGCCCTCCAGCTGCGGGAAGCAGGCGAAGAAGTGCCCGGCCAGCTTGGCGTACGTCTCCGGCCGGTCGTCGTACTCGGCGCGCACCCGGCCGCCGTACTGGTAGACCGCGTCGTAGCCGCCCCAGAGGATCCGGTTGTCGGCGCTGAGCCGGAAGTAGTGGAACTGGTTGGCCGAGTCCCCGAGCCCCTGTCTGTTCTTCCAGCCGATCGACGCCAGCTGGTCGGCGGTGAGCGGCTCGGTCATCAGGGCGTAGTCGTAGACGGGGACGATGTACGCGCGGACGCGCTTGACCAGGCTGGGGAAGATGTTGGTGCCGAGCGCCACCTGCCGGGTACGGACCTGGCCGTAGGGGGTGCGGACGGCCATGCCGGCGCCGTACGCCTTCAGGTTCAGCGCGGGCGTGTGCTCGTAGACCCGGACGCCGAGGTTCAGGCAGGCCCGCTTGAGGCCCCAGGCGAGTTTGGCGGGGTGCAGCATGGCCACGCCCCGGCGGTCGTACAGGCCCGCCTCGAAGGTGGGTGAGGCGACCTGGTCGCGCACGGCGTCGGCATCCAGGAACTCGATGCCGTCCGCGAGGCCCTTGCGGGCGATCTCGTCGTACCAGTCGCGCAGCTCCCAGGCCTGGTACGTCTCGGTGGCGACGTCGATCTCGCCGGTGCGTTCGAAGTCGCAGTCCAGGCCGTGGCGGGCGACCGCCGCCTCGATCTCGTCGAGGTTGCGGGCGCCCAGTTCCTCCAGCTTGTGGATCTCGTCGGGCCAGCGGGCGAGGCCGTTGGCCAGGCCGTGGGTGAGGGAGGCGGCGCAGAAGCCGCCGTTGCGGCCGGAGGCGGCCCAGCCCACCTCGCGGCCTTCCAGCAGGACGACGTCCCGTCCGGGGTCGCGCTCCTTGGCGTTCAGCGCGGTCCACAGTCCGCTGTAGCCGCCGCCGACGACCAGCAGGTCGCAGGTCTCGGCGCCGGTGAGCGCGGGCTCGGGGTGGGTCTTGCCGGGGTCTTCGAGCCAGAACGGGACCGGCTGTGCGTCGGAGAGAGACCTTGTCCAACGGTTCATGGCGCTCGGGGCCATGATTTCAACTCCCTACAGAGTCATCGAAACGAGCGGCGTCATGCCTTCTGCCGCTTTCTGCGATTTCCGATGGCCATTCCGGCCACCACGAACAGTACGGCGACCAGGAACATGGCCGTACCGACGACATTGATCTGGACGGGTGTGCCGCGCTGTGCCGAACCCCAGACGAACATGGGGAAGGTGACGGTCGAGCCCGCGTTGAAATTGGTGATGATGAAATCGTCGAAGGAGAGCGCGAAGGCGAGCAGCGCGCCCGCCGCGATACCGGGTGCGGCGATCGGCAGGGTGACCCGGACGAAGGTCTGGACGGGCCCGGCGTAGAGGTCGCGCGCGGCCTCCTCCAGCCTCGGGTCCATCGACATCACCCGTGCCTTGACGGCGACCACGACGAAGCTGAGGCAGAACATGATGTGCGCGATGAGGATCGTCCAGAAGCCCAACTGAGCACCCAGATTGAGGAACAGGGTGAGCAGCGAGGCGGCCATCACGACCTCGGGCATCGCCATCGGAAGGAAGATCAGCGAGTTGACGGCGCCGCGCGCGCGGAAGCGGTACCGCACCAGCGCGAAGGCGATCATCGTGCCCAGGGCGGTCGCTCCGAGCGTCGCCCAGGCGGCGATCTGGAGACTGAGCGAGAGCGAGCCGCACAGGTCGGCGACACCGCACGGGTCGGTCCAGGCGGCGGTGGAGAATTCCTGCCACTCGTAGTTGAAGCGGCCTTTCGGCTGGTTGAAGGAGAAGACCGTGACGACGATGTTCGGCAGCAGGAGATATCCGAGCGTCAGCAGTCCCGCGATGACGACGAGTCGGCGCTTGAGCCAATTGACGAAGGCCATTTAAACCAGGTCCTCCGTCCCGGACTTTCGGATGTAGGCCGTGACCATGAGGAGGATCGCGGCCATGAGAAGGAAGGAGAGCGCCGCCGCCGTCGGATAGTCGAGGATCCGCAGGAACTGGCTCTGGATGACGTTGCCGATCATCTGGGTGTTGGTGGAGCCGAGGAGTTCGGCGTTCACGTAGTCGCCGCTGGCCGGGATGAAGGTCAGCAGGGTGCCGGAGACGACGCCCGGCATGGAGAGCGGGAAGGTGACCTTGCGGAACGTGGTGAACGGTCGGGCGTACAGGTCGCCGGCCGCCTCGTGCAGCCGTCCGTCGATGCGTTCGAGGGAGGTGTAGAGCGGCAGGATCATGAACGGCAGGAAGTTGTACGTGAGGCCGCAGACCACGGCGAGCGGGGTGGCCAGCACCCGGTCCCCGGCGGTGAGGCCGAGCCAGCTGGTGACGTCCAGGACGTGCAGCGTGTTGAGGGCGCCGACGACCGGGCCGCCGTCCGAGAGGATCGTCTTCCAGGCGAGGGTGCGGATCAGGAAGCTGGTGAAGAAGGGGGCGATCACCAGGATCAGGATCAGATTGCGCCAGCGGCCGGCCCGGAAGGCGATCAGATACGCCAGCGGATAGCCGAGGAGCAGACACAGGACCGTCGCCGAGCCCGCGTAGAGCACCGAGCGCAGGAACTGCGGGTAGTACTCGCTCAGCGCGTCCCAGTAGGTCGCGAAGTGCCAGGTGACCTGGTAGCCCTCCTCCAGCGAGCCCGTCTGCACGGACGTGGAGGCCTGGTAGACCATCGGCATCGCGAAGAAGACCAGCAGCCAGATCAGACCGGGCGCGAGCAGCAGGTACGGCGTCCAGCGGCCTCGTCTGCGGGGCGGTTTCCCAGTGGCCGGGACCGGGACGAGGGGTGGAGGTGCCTCGGCTTCGGTGAGGGTTCCGGTCGACATCAGACGGCCGCCCCTTCGTCCACACCCGCGTCGATGTCCTGGGCGGCGTCCAGGCCGAACGTGTGCGCGGGGCTCCAGTGCAGGACGACCTCGGCACCGGGGACGAGCCGGGTGTCGCGGTCGATGTTCTGGACGTAGACCTCGAACTCGGGGCAGACCGAGCTGTCGATCACGTACTGTGTGGAGACGCCGATGAAGCTGGTCGCGGCGATCGTCCCGGTGATGCGGTTGCGGCCGACCGGGATCTCCCCCGCGTCGTCCGCGTGGGTGAGGGTGATCTTCTCGGGCCGTACGCCGACGAGGACCTTGCCGCCGGTGGTGGCGGGCGCCGCATACCGGGCCTCGGGCAGGATCAGCTTGCCGTCACCCGCCTTCAGCACTATGTCGCCGCCGCTGCGGGAGTCGACCTCGGCCTCGATGAGGTTGGAGGTGCCGAGGAAGTTGGCGACGAAGGTGGTCCGCGGGTTCTCGTACAGGTCGGAGGGCGAGCCGAGCTGCTCGACCCGGCCGCCGTTCATCACGGCGACCGTGTCGGCCATGGTCATGGCCTCCTCCTGGTCGTGCGTGACATGGATGAACGTGATGCCGACCTCGGTCTGGATACGCTTCAGCTCCAGCTGCATCTGGCGGCGCAGTTTGAGGTCGAGGGCGCCGAGGGGCTCGTCGAGGAGGAGCACCTTGGGGTGGTTGATGAGGGCGCGGGCGACGGCGACGCGCTGCTGCTGGCCGCCCGAGAGCTGGTGCGGCTTCTTGCGCGCCTGCTCGCCGAGCTGGACCAGGTCCAGCATCTCCTCGACCTGCTTCTTCACGCTCTTGATGCCGCGTCGGCGCAGGCCGAAGGCGACGTTCTCGAAGATGTCGAGGTGCGGGAAGAGGGCGTACGACTGGAAGACCGTGTTCACCGGCCGCTTGTACGGGGGCAGGTGCGTCACGTCCTGATCGCCGAGCCGGACGCTTCCGCAGGAAGGTTCCTCCAGGCCCGCGATCATGCGCAGGGTGGTGGTCTTGCCGCAGCCGGAGGCGCCGAGCAGGGCGAAGAAGGATCCTTCCGGCACGGTCAGGTCGAGCGGGTGCACGGCGGTGAAGGAGCCGTAGGTCTTGCCGATGCCGGAGAGGCGGACGTCGCCGCTGCCGTCGTCCGCGGCGTTCTTGCTGCTCTTCTTGCTGGTCATCGTCCTCGTCACGCCCCTGTCAGCTTCGCGAACTTCTCTTCGTACGCCGTCTCTTCCTTCTGGCTGAGGGAGCGGAAGGCGCGGGACTTGGCTGCCATGGCCGCGTCGGGAATGATCAGCGGGTTCTTCGCCGCGTCCGGGTCGATCTTGGCCAGCTCCGCCTGCACACCGTCGACGGGGCACACGTAGTTGATGTACGCGGCGAGTTCGGCGGCCGGCTTCGGCTCGTAGTAGTAGTCGATGAGCCGTTCGGCGTTGGTCTTGTGCCGGGCCCTGTTCGGGATCAGCAGGTTGTCGGTCGAGGTCATGTAGCCGCTGTCGGGGATGACGAAGTCGACGTCCGGGGTGTCGGCCTTGAGCTGGACTACGTCACCGGCCCACGCGATACAGGCCGCGAGGTCGCCCTTGGTCAGGTCCGAGGTGTAGTCGTTGCCGGTGAAGCGGCGTATCTGGCCCTGGTCGACGGCCTTCTGCAGGCGGGCGATCGCCGCGTCGTAGTCGTCGTCGTTGAACTTCGCCGGGTCCTTGCCCATGTCGAGCAGGGTCATCCCGATGCTGTCGCGCATCTCGGAGAGGAAGCCGATACGTCCCTTCAGCTTGGGATTGTCGAGCATGTCGGAGACGGACCTCACCTCCTCGCCGTCCAAGGCCTTCCTGTTGAAGGCGATGACGGTCGAGATCCCCTGCCAGGGGTAGGAGTAGGCCCGCCCCGGGTCCCAGTCCGGGCTGCGGAACTGCTGGGACAGGTTCATGAAGGCGTTCGGCAGGTTGGACGCGTCCAGCTTCTGGACCCAGCCGAAGCGGATCAGCCGGGCGGCGAGCCAGTCGGTGACGCAGATGAGGTCGCGTCCGGTGTCCTGGCCCGCGGCGAGCTGCGGCTTGATCTTGCCGAAGAACTCGACGTTGTCGTTGATGTCCTCGGTGTACTTGACCTTGATGCCGGTGCGCCGGGTGAACTGGTCCAGGCTGGGGTGGCGCTTGCCGCTGTCGTCGACGTCCATGTACTCGGTCCAGTTGGAGAAGTTGACCTCCTTCTCCTTGGCCGAGTGGTCCTCGGACGAGCCGCCCGAGGTGCTCTTCGCCGCGGGGATGCCGCAGGCGCTCAGCGCCCCGAGCCCGCCGACCGCGAGTGCGCCGCCCGTTCCGGCGCGCAGCAGTGAACGGCGGCTGAGCGCGGCGCGGCCGCCGGTGAGGCTGCGCCGTACGGCGGCCACCTGGGCCGGTGAGAGGCGGTCGGGCTCGTACTGCTCCATGCGCGTGGTGCCCTTTCGGAGGTGCCCTTTCGGGAGGGTGGGCGGGGGCCGGCCGGGGGTCGGGCGGCCGGCCCCCGGGCTGGCTAGCGGTCCCCGAAGATCGTGCGGTGCCAGTCCTTCCTGGCGATCGCCGTATTGTCGAACATGACGTGCTTGATCTGGGTGTACTCCTCGAACGAGTACGCGGACATGTCCTTGCCGAAGCCGGACGCCTTGTAGCCGCCGTGCGGCATCTCGCTGATGATCGGGATGTGGTCGTTGACCCACACGCACCCGGCCTTGATCTCGCGGGTGGCGCGGCCCGTGCGGTACACGTCCCGGCTCCAGGCGGAGGCGGCGAGTCCGTACGGGGTGTCGTTGGCGAGCCGGATGCCCTCGTCGTCGCTGTCGAACGGCAGGACCACGAGCACCGGGCCGAAGATCTCCGCCTGGACGATCTCGCTGTCCTGGGGGGCGTCCGCGATCAGTGTGGGCCGGTAGTACGCGCCGTTCTCCAGCTCGCCCCGGGGCGCCTCACCGCCGGTGACCACGCGCGCGTACGCGCGTGCCCGCTCGACGAACGCGGCCACCCGGTCGCGCTGGACGTGCGAGATCAGCGGGCCGAGGTCGGTGCCCGGGGCGAAGGGGTCGCCGAGCCGGACGGTCTCCATCAGGGCGGCCGTCCGTGCGACGAACTCCTCGTAGAGGGGCCGCTGCACGTACGCGCGCGTGGCGGCCGTGCAGTCCTGGCCGGTGTTGATGAGGGAACCCGCGACCGCGCCGTGGACGGCGGCCTCCAGGTCGGCGTCGTCGAAGACCACGAACGGGGCCTTGCCGCCGAGCTCCAGGTGGATGCGCTTGACGGTGGCGGTGGCGATCTCGGCGACGCGCCTGCCGACGGCCGTGGACCCGGTGAAGGAGGTCATGACCACATCGGGGTGGCCGACGAGGTGCTCGCCGGCCTCCTTGCCGGTGCCGGTGACGATGTTGATCACGCCGTCGGGGAGACCGGCGTCCGTGGCGGCCTGCGCGAAGAGCAACGAGGTGAGCGGGGTGAGCTCGGCGGGCTTCAGGACGATCGTGTTGCCCGCGGCGATCGCCGGGAGGATCTTCCAGGCGGCCATCTGCAGGGGGTAGTTCCAGGGCGCGACGGAACCGACGACACCGATGGGTTCACGACGTACGTACGAGGTGTGGTCCCCCGAGTACTCGCCCGCCGACTGGCCCTGGAGGTGGCGGGCGGCACCCGCGAAGAACGCCGTGTTGTCGATGGTGCCGGGCACGTCGAACTCGCGCGTCAGTTTGAGCGGCTTGCCGCACTGCAGGGACTCGGCCCGCGCGAACTCCTCCGCCCGGTCGGCCAGGACCGCGGCGAGGCGGTGCAGCGCGTCCGATCGTTCGCCGGGCGTGGTGGCGGCCCAGCCGGGGAACGCCGCGCGGGCGGCGGCGACGGCCGCGTCCACGTCGTCGGGTCCGGCCAGCTCGTAGGTGAGGACCTCGTCGCCGGTCGCGGGGTCGACGACCGCGTGGGTGCGGCCCGACGTGCCCTTCGTCGGGCGGCCGGCGACGAACTGCGCGCCGACCGCGAAGCGGTCCTGTGCGGGGAATCGTTCCGGGGTGGCGGTGCCCGGGTTCTGCATGTCGCTCTCCTCCGCCGGTGCCCCTCTGTCCCTCGGGGGCGGGTGGCGTAGCTCCAGCTCGATTTGAGTGCCGATCCTGACAGAGCTGGGCGGCACCAACAAGTGATTCCGTTGTTGCCTTTTGGTTACGCGACGGAATCTGTCGACCAGGTGTCCAGTCGACCCAGGAAAACGAGGACGGTTTGTCAGTGGTTCCTGCCAGACTCGTCGGCATGGAGAAGATCGATTCTTGGGACACGCTGACGGAGGCGGTCCGCACGGGGGCAAGGGTCAAGTACCTGCACTTCTGGGGGCACCGGCCGCTGCCGGACGGCCGGATCGGCGCGAGCTGTCTGAGCCAGTGGTGGCCGTCGCCGTTCACGGTGGACGGCGTGGAGTACGCGACGGCCGAGCACTGGATGATGGCCTCGAAGGCCCGTCTGTTCGGGGACCCGGAGGCGGAGCGCAAGGCCGTGGCCGCGTCGAGCCCCGCGCAGGCCAAGAAGGTCGGGCGGCTGGTGCGCGGCTTCGACGAGGCGCTGTGGGAGCGGGAGCGCTTCGGCATCGTCGTCGAGGGCAGCTTCCACAAGTTCGCCGCCCACGCCGACCTGCGGGCCTTCCTCCTGGGCACGGGCCACCGTGTGCTCGTCGAGGCCAGCCCCGTCGACCGGGTCTGGGGCATCGGGCTCGCGGCGGACGACGAGCGCGCCATGGACCCCGCGCGCTGGCGGGGCCCCAATCTGCTGGGCTTCGCGCTGATGGCGGCCCGGGAGAGACTGGCGAGCGGGGACGCTCCGCTGGAGGCGGGGGGCGCGGTCCGGGGGTGACCGGGGGCGTCGTCCGGGGACGACACGGCGGGGGGCGGGCGGCTGCGGGCGCGTCGTGGCTGGTCGCGCAGTTCCCCGCGCCCCTGACGGGGCGCCTACACGCCGCCTTCCCTCACCGGCAGCACCAGGGACAGCGACGTGGAATAGCTGTCGTCGAAGGGGTCGGTGTCCGAGTCGTAGCCGTCGTTCTCGGACGCCAGGACGAGGAGGACGATGAAGCCGATGCCGAGCAGGATGCCGGCGGCTCCGCAGATGATCCCGGCCAGGGCGTGCCCCGGGTTCGTCGCCTCGCCCCGGCGTGCCTTGGCCCGGCCGACGAAGCCGAAGATCACGGCCATGATCCCGAGCAGGATCGCGAACGGCCACAGACAGAACAGCACGGCGGCGCAGATGCCGAGCACCATCGCCGCGATCCCGATCCCGTTGCTCGGCGGCGGCGCCAGGACGGGCCAGGCGTAGCCCGCTCCCGGGCCGGGGTAACCGGCGCCGGGGTGGGCCTGCGCACCCGGATACCCCGGGTACTGGGGGTAGCCGTACGGAACCTGTCCCGGCCCTTCGGGGCCGATGGGCGGAGGAGGTACGGCGGCGCCGGGGGCGCCGTAGGGCGCGGAGGCCACGGGCGGCGGGTAGGACGCGTGGGGCGCTGGGTGTGGTTGATGTGCTTGGGCCGCGCCGGGCGCGGGCGGGGCGAACGGATTGGGGGCAGGGGCGGGCGATGGCGTGGGCTGCCGGTCACCCGGGGGTGCGAACGCGCCGGGAGCGGACAGAACCGTCATCTGGTCGTGCGGCGAGGGCGCGGAAGGGGTGGGAGGAGCGGCAGGGGCGGCGGGGTTGCCCTGAGCCGGGGTGTCGGCCGGCGCGGCCCAGGGATCGTACGGAGCCTGGGGTGCGGGTGCGGTGGACGCGCCCGGAGCCGACCACGCCGGCGGAACCGGGGCCGCGGTCTCGGCGGATCCGGCGGGCCCCACCGGCCGCTCGCCCTCGGCGAAGCCCGCCGCGTCGACGGAGTCGGCGGAGTTGCTGGCGTTGGTGGAGCCGGTGGACCCTGTCGGCGTGCTCGGCTTGTCGAGGGCGACCGTCGGAGTCGGTACCGCGTCCTCCGTCACCGTGGGGAGCGTGGCGCCGTCGACCACCGTCAGCGGGACGGCGTCGTCGGTCACCGTCGGCAGCGTCGCACCGTCGACCACGGTCAGCGGGGCGGCGTCGTCGGTCACCGTGGGGAGCGTGGTGCCGTCGACCACCGTCGGCGATAGCGCGGCGTCGCCCCGTGGGGGCGCCCACGGGGCCGGCTGTGGAGCGGCCGGTATGTCCGGAATCGGTGCCTCGTCGGCTGACATGCGCGGGTCCCCCTGTGACGTTCCGTGCCGTTCCGCGTCGCATTTGCGTCGGACGCGTTCATCGGACACGTTCAGCTGTACGTTCGGTCATGCTAAGGCCCGGGGTTCGATGTGTGGACGGGCGCCTACGATGATCCTCGAGTCACCGATCAGCCGATCACCCGCGTCCCCCGCGGCAGACCACGGTCCGGGGCGGACGCCGTTCCCGGGGAGGAACCTTGACCGACCACCGCACCGCGCAGGGCGTGCCCCTGAGCCCCGCCGTCGCCGACACCGCCGCCACCCCCGGCGCTCCCGGCACCCGCGACCTGCACGCCTTCATCGCCGGTCTGCCGAAGGCCGAACTGCATGTGCACCACGTCGGCTCGGCCTCCCCCCGCATCGTCTCGGAACTGGCCGCCCGCCACCCCGACTCCCAGGTGCCCACGGACCCCGAGGCTCTCGCGGACTACTTCTCCTTCACGGACTTCGCCCACTTCATCCAGGTGTATCTGTCCGTCGTCGACCTCATCCGCACCCCGGAGGACGTCCGTCTGCTGACGTTCGAGGTGGCCCGGGACCTCGCCCGGCAGCAGGTGCGGTACGCCGAGCTGACCATCACCCCCTACTCCTCCACCCGTCGCGGGATCGAGGAGCGGGCGTTCATGGACGCGATCGAGGACGCCCGGAGGGCGGCGGAGGCCGAGTTCGGGACCGTCCTGCGGTGGTGCTTCGACATTCCCGGCGAGGCGGGACCGGCCGCGGCCGAGGAGACCGTGCGACTCGCCACCGATGACCGGCTGCGCCCCGAGGGACTGGTGTCGTTCGGCCTCGGCGGACCCGAGATCGGCGTGCCGAGGCCGCAGTTCAAGCCGTACTTCGACCGGGCGATCGCGGCTGGGCTGCACTCCGTGCCGCACGCCGGCGAGACCACGGGGCCCGAGACGATCTGGGACGCGCTGAACGAGCTGCGCGCGGAGCGCATCGGCCACGGCACCAGCGCGGCCCGCGACCCGAAGCTGCTGGCCCATCTCGCCGAGCGGCGGATCGCCCTGGAGGTCTGCCCGACCTCGAACATAGCGACCCGAGCGGTCCGCACCCTCGACGAGCACCCCATCAAGGAGTTCGTGGAGGCCGGTGTGCTGGTCACCGTCAACTCCGACGACCCGCCGATGTTCGGCACGGACCTGAACACCGAGTACGCGGTGGCCGCCCGCCTCCTCGGCCTCGACGAGCAGGGGGTGGCCGCGCTCGCGAAGAACGCCGTGGAGGCGTCCTTCCTCGACGAGCCCGGCAAGGCCAGGGTGACCGCCGAGATCGACACCTACACCTCGGCCTGGCTGACCCTCTGATCCGATCGGCACCGGAACCACCACCATGCGCACCGTGACAGCCGTCGCCCATCGCGGCGCCCCCTACCGCCACCGCGAGAACACGCTCGCCTCCCTGCGGGCCGGGCTCGAACTGGGCGCGGACGTCGTCGAGTTCGATGTACGGACGACCCGTGACGGGGTGCCGGTCCTGCTCCACGACTCGACGCTGCACCGGCTCTGGGAGGTGGACCGGCCGCTGGCCGCGCTGTCCGCCGCCGAGCTGCGCGGGCTGACGGCCGACGGGGTGCCGACACTGGCCGACGCGCTGCACGCCACCGAGGGCAGCCGCGTCATGGTGGATCTGCCGGGTGCGGTGAACACGCGGGCGGTGCGACAGATCCTCGGCGTCGTGCGGGAGTGCGACGCCGAGGACCGTGTCTACTACAGCGCCGACCCGCGGACCGTGCTCGCGGTCCGCGCCGCCGCTCCCACGGCCGAGCTCGCCCTGACCTGGAAGACCTCCGCACCGCCGCGTCCCGCCCTGCTCGACGCCATCCGTCCGCGCTGGCTGAACTACCGCTTCGGTCTCCTCACCCGCCCCCTGGCGGCCCGTGTCCACCGGGACGGCTATCTCCTCTCCGCCTGGACCCCGGACACCCGACGCTCCATGCGCCGCCTGCTGTCCTGGGGTGTCGACTCGATCACCACCAACCGCGTCGACGCCCTGTGCGCGCTCAGAGCGAGCGGTGAGGGCTACACCTCGGACCGTTGAGGCACGGTCGCCGCGTCCGCCGGCCTCTCCCGTGTGACGTACTGCGGCACCGGCGCCGAGTCCTTGCCGTCGTCGCGGACGAGGCCGTAGCGGATGGCCCCCCGGTCGGGGCCGACGGTGATGTCCTCGGTCACGGCGTCCCAGGTGGAGAGGGCGACGGTGATGTTGTAGTCGGCGCCGCGTTCGTTCTGGGTGAGCGTGACCCTGCCGTCGAGGTAGAAGTACTCGTTCTGCCACATCTGCTGGGTGCCCTCGGGCAGGACGGTGTAGCCGGTGTCGGGGCCGCCCATGCTCGAGGTCCTGCCGTCGGCGGAGGTCGGGTCGTCCATGCGGCGGCCGCCGCCCGAGGCGACGTGGAAGAGCTTGCCCTCCAGGCCGGTCCAGGCCGGCATGACCAGTCCGCCCGGCCGGTACTGGGGCAGGATCTGCCAGCGGACCAGGACGTACCCCCGGCCCGTGAACGTCACGTTGTCGCCCCGGTGGTTCATCGCGGTCCGCGGGCCACCGCTGCTGGTGACGCCGGACTCGGGCCGGCGCGGGAGGGCGGCGGGCGGGGTGTCCGGGTCCGGTGCCCGGTCCGTCACGTCGACGACCGTGCCGTACAGGTTCTTCGGCTCCTTCTCCTTCTCCTTCTTCGGTGACGGGGAAGGAGAGGGGGACGGTGAGGACGACGGCGACGGGGTGCGCGGCGGGGTGCGGGGCGCCGGGGACGCGGGCCCACGGGCCGTGCTCAGCGCGGTCGGCGCGGCCTGCGCGGGCCGGTCCTCGGGGGCTTGCGTCACCACGTACGCGCCCCCGGCGACCACCGTCGCACTCGCCGTCACCGCGACGGCGGGCTTGGCGAGGGCACCGATCACCTTGGCGGACCAGCTCACGGAGGCGGTCGCGGTCGTCGCCGCCACGGCCGTCTTGCCGCCGAACGCCAGGGACAGGGTGAAGCCGACGGGGACGGGAACCAGGGCGAGCCCGACGAGGAGCCGTTCGGCGGGGACGACGGCCTCACCGGGGCGGCCGTGGCCGTCGCAGCGGGCGCAGCCGCGGATGTGCCGGGCAATACGCTTGCGCCACACCGAGTCGGGCTGCCCGCTCCAGCGTGCGGTGACCCGGCCCAGGTCGGTGCAGGAGGAGTCGAGGGCACGGACGATGCCGCGCGCGGTCTCCAGCCGGGCCTTCATCCGCTGGACGCGGACGGCGGCGTGCTGCCGGCTGATACCGACGGCGGCGGCGAGTTCGCGCCGGGTCAGTTCGCCCGCGACCTCCAGCCACCACAGCGACAGCAGTTGCCGGTCCTCGTCGTCGAGCCAGCGGACCGCTTCCGCGACCTCCTTGCGTTGCCCTTCCAGCTGCAACCGCAGCACGGTCAGTTCGGCGAAGTCGGCGGCGCCGTGGGCGTCGTGGTCGTCGAGGTGGTCGGCGGTGCGGCGCCGCGCCCGGTCCCGTATCTGCCGCATCGCGATCGCGACCAGCCAGGAACGGAAGCTGTCCGGATCGCGCAGCGTGTCGAGGTTGTCGACGGCGCGCAGCATGGTCTCCTGCACGACGTCGTCGACGTCGGCGTGGCCGTTGAGTGCCCGGCCGACGATGTTGTAGACGAGCGGCAACCAGCCCTCGACCAGTTCGTCGAGGGCGCGCCGGTCCCCCGCCTGCGCGGCCGCGATGGTGGACCGCCACTGCCGCCCGTCCACGTACGTCCCCTTCGATCCCGGTGGGCTCACCCTGTTCACTCGGCTGTGTTCCGTACCTTCTCAGCCGTCGTTCCGGCTTGGGGAACCTCCGAGGCGGAGATCACACCGCTCACACTGCTCATACGGCTCGCTCCTGCATATGGGGAGACAGGGGTGCCTACGGAGACGGTGTGGAGGCGGCCGGGATAACACTTTTTCGGTCCCATCCGCCGGTGAGGGCCTCCAGCCGCTTGATCCGCCGTCGTACGACGTGGAGCGGGATGATCCCGAAGACCCCGAACGACATGTCGATCACGGTCCACCAGAAGGGGATGTCGCGGATCGGCCCGCAGATCAGGGCCAGCGGGATGATGCCCGCGCAGGCGATCATGCCGAACTCGATGACCCAGATGTTGCGGACCGGGTCACGGTAGGGGCCGTAGAAGGCCACCGCGATCACCAGGTGCGCAAAGGCCAGCCAGTCCGTGCCGTACAGGAGGAACGGGTAGGTGGCGTCGGCCTCGTCGAGTCCCGCCCGCACCCGCTCGATCCACTCCACGAGCGCCGGCAGGTACTCACCGACGGACAGCGACCGCAGCAACTCCTCGGTCCAGCGCAGCTCGTGGACCAGCGGGAAGGCCGTGGCGCCGCTCAGCACCAGACAGACGACGAAGAAGACCAGCCACGCACGGATGCCCTTCAACAGGGCGGCTCTGTCGCTCATGCCGTGAGCGTACGCCCCTACTTGAACGCGTTCAAAAGTGGGGGCCCGACAGGTGTCGGACCCCCACGGGAACACGGATTCGCGGCGATCAGCGCGACGGACCGTCAGCCGCCGGGGGCCGAGCGGATCGCGGCGATGTCGAACTGCAGGCGCACCTTCTCGCTCACCATGGCGCCGCCCTCCGCGAGGCGCTGGTTGTAGGTGAGGCCCCATTCGGAGCGATTGATGGTGGTGGTCCCGTCGAAACCGACCCGCTCGTATCCGAACGGGTCCATGACGTGCCCGATGTAGGTGAGTTCCAGGTCGACGGGACGGGTGACGCCCTTGATCGTGAGTTCACCGGCCATGCGGTAGACATCGTTGCCCACGAGACGCACCGCCGTACTGACGAAGCGCATACGTGGATAAGTCGCGGCATCCAGGAAATCGCGCCCCATCAAATGGGCATCACGTTGTTCCACGCCGGTGTCGACCGACGTGGTGGACAGCACTATCTCGGCCCGTGAACGCGAGGGATCACGGCCGTCGAAATAGAGTCGACTCTGATACTCGGTGAACGCACCTCGCACGGTCGTGACCAGGGCGTGCCGGACGGAGAAACCGATACGGCTGTGCGCCGCGTCGATCATCCATTCGCCGGTCAGCATCGTGAGGGCGGGGTCGGACGTGCCGTCGGGAGCGAATTCCCCGGACCCGTGGGGGAGTCGCGAGGCTGTGGGGGCTGCCGGGCGGCGCAGGGACGCAGCACGGGTGAACAGGTTCATGATTCACGTAACTACGGCACGACGAGATGCGCCGCAACCCTTGGTCGACGGATTCGTCCGGTCCGAATCAACCGCGAAAGGCTGATAAAACGCCACCGTACGTCAGGCCATTACAGCATCTCCACAGGGTCGCCACGAATACGCTCGCCCCAATTCCCCCCGGAACGGCCTGAAGAGAAAGGGAGTCAGACGTATTCACCCAAGGCCGTACAGAGTCGTACGGGGCCATTGCGGAGTCATTGCGTCATGTGGTGCTCTTCGGCAGCAGTCCACGGGCGAGGGTGTCACGGGCCGCCGCCAGGTGGCGCCCGGCCCGCGCGAGCGAGATCTCGTGATGGCCGGGGAACAGCGCGTCCACGTCCAGCGCGGCCAGCCGGGTCAGACTGGCGGCGTACTCGGGGACCCGGCAGTCGTGCAGGTTCTGCAGGGAGACGCGTCCCCCGGTGAAGACACAGTCCCCGGAGAAGAGTGCCTGGTGGTCGGGGGTGCGCAGGTGGTAGCAGAGGTGGCCGTCCGCATGCCCGGGCGTCGCGACGGCCCGCAGGGCCACACCGCCGCCGAGGTCGATCTCGTCGCCGTCGGTCAACGCCTCGACCTGGGGGCAGGGGGCGAAGGCATAGTCGGCCGGGTAGTACCCGGAGGCCTTTCCCCGGTCCAGGCTGACGCCCGCTTCGTCTCCCGTCGCGATCCAGCCCGTGGCCTCGGCGCCGGCCAGCACGCGCAGTCCGGGCAGCCGTTCGGCGAGCGCGGCGGCTCCGCCCGCGTGGTCGGCGTGGCCGTGGGTGAGAAGGAGATGACCGGGGTCGGCGCCGGTGGCACGCACCGCGCGCACGATCGCCTCGGCGGACCGACCCGCTCCGGCGTCCACGAGCACGCTGTGCCGGGCGCCCCGCACCAGGTAGACGTGACAGTCCAACGCGTCGCTCAGATCGAATCCGTACGCTCCGCTGGCGACGAGCGTGACATGGTCGGTCAGCCGCATGACGGCCCTCCTGCTCTCGATACCGACGAGGTCGGAGAGGACCGCCCGACAGTTCGGCCGCACGACGACCCTCCCCCGCCTTCCCCAACTCCGGTACCGCCCTGGAGGTGACCCCTCAGCGGCACACCACCGGTCCCTCCACCCGGCCCCGCCCCCGGCCCTCGTAGCCGTCGCGCGTGGCGTGCGAGGCGCGCGTGGCGCTCCCTAGAGCCCCACGATCCCGTTCCACCGCCGGGCGAACTCGCGCCGTTCCCCGGAGGTGATGTCCCGGGCGACGGCGAGCCGGGCGCGCATGGTGTCGTCGGGGAAGATCAGGGGGTCCTCGGCGAGGGCGGCGGTCTCCTGGTCCTTGGCCGAGGCCAGGACGTCGCGGGCCGCCGGGACGGGGCAGACGTAGTTGACCCAGGCCGCGAGCTCGGCGGCCACCTCGGGGTCGTAGTAGTGGTCGACGAGGCGCTCGGCGCTCGCCTTGTGGCGTGCGAGGTTGGGGATCATCAGGGACTCGGACCAGAGTTCGGCGCCCTCCTCGGGCACGACGAACCGGATGTCCGGGTCGTCGGCCTGGAGCTGGATGACGTCCCCCGAGTACGCCTGGCAGGCGAGGACGTCCCCGCTGGAGAGGTCCTTGATGTAGTCGTTGCCCGTGAAGCGACGGATGTGGCCGCCGCGGACGCGGGAGGCGACCTGGTCGCAGACGGCGTGGAAGTCGTCCGCGGTCCAGCGCGTCACATCGACACCGTCGGCCTGCATCAGCAACGCGAACGCCTCGTCCAGACCGGAGAGCAGGGTGACCCGCCCCTTGAGGTCGTCCGCCCACAGGTCGGCGACCCGGCGAATCTCTCGGCCCACCTTCCGCCGGTTGTACGCGATACCGGTGATCCCCGACTGCCACGGCACCGTGAAGGCCCGGCCCGGATCGAAAGCGGGCGACCGGAGTTGCGGATCGAGATGGCGGCTGACGTTGGGCTGCCGGGCCCGGTCCATCTCCTGCACCCAGCCGAGCCGTACGAACCGGGCGCACATCCAGTCACTGACGACGACGAGGTCACGGCCGGTCTGCTGATGGTTCATCAGAGCCGGGCCGATCTTGCCGAAGAACTCGTCGTTGTCGTTGATCTCCTCGACGTAGTCGACGGCGATCCCGGTGCGCTCCTCGAACGCCTCCAGGGTCGGCCGCCGTGAGTCGTCCTCGTCGTCCGTGTCGATGTAGAGCGGCCAGTTCGACCAGCTCAACCGCCGTTCCCGGGCCGAGAGGTCGACCCCGGCCCGGTCACCGGGCGCCACGTAGGCGGCGGGCACACCGCACCCGGCGAGTGCGCCGAAAGCCGCCCCCACACCCAGCAGGGAGCGACGCGTGAACATACGGGCCCCCGCGCCCCGACGGGCCGAAGGCCCTACAGGGGCGCGGGGAACTGCGCGATCGACCACGACGAACCTTCAGCCGAAAACCGAACCCCCGGAACCCTCGGAACCTCAGTCCAACGACGTCATCACGTGCTTGATCCGCGTGTAGTCGTCGAACCCGTAACCCGAGAGGTCCTTGCCGTAACCGGACTTCTTGAACCCGCCGTGCGGCATCTCCGCGACCAGCGGGATGTGCGTGTTGATCCACACACACCCGAAGTCCAGCGCCTTGGACATCCGCATGGCCCGCCCGTGGTCCTTCGTCCACACCGACGAGGCCAGCGCGTACTCCACGCCGTTCGCCCACTCGACGGCCTGTCCCTCGTCGGTGAAGGACTGCACGGTGATGACCGGCCCGAAGACCTCCCGCTGGATGATCTCGTCGTCCTGCTTCAGCCCGGAGACGACGGTCGGCGCGTAGAAGTACCCCTTCTCGCCGACCTGGTGGCCACCGGCCTCGACCTTGGCGTGGGCCGGCAGCCGCTCGATGAACCCGGCGACCTGCTTGAGCTGGTTGGGGTTGTTGAGCGGGCCGTACAGCACGTCCTCGTCGTCCGGCTGCCCGGTCTTCGTCTCGGCCGCAGCCTTCGCGAGCGCGGCCACGAACTCGTCGTGGATGCCCTCCTGGACGAGGACACGGGTCGCGGCCGTACAGTCCTGCCCGGCGTTGAAGAAGCCCGCCACCGAGATGTCCTCGACGGCCTTGGCGATGTCGGTGTCGGCGAAGACGACGACCGGCGCCTTGCCGCCCAGCTCCAGGTGGACCCGCTTGAGGTCCCTGGAGGCGGACTCGGCGACGGACATGCCGGCCCGCACGGACCCGGTGATGGACGCCATGGCCGGGACCGGGTGCTCGACCATCAGCCGGCCGGTGTCACGGTCGCCGGTGATGACGTTGAAGACGCCCTTGGGCAGGATCGCCCCGATGATCTCGGCGATCAGGACGGTCGACGCGGGCGTCGTGTCCGAGGGCTTCAGCACGACCGTGTTGCCCGCGGCGATCGCCGGCGCGAACTTCCACACGGCCATCATCATCGGGTAGTTCCACGGCGCGACCTGGGCGCAGACACCGACCGGCTCACGGCGGACGATCGAGGTCATGCCCTCCATGTACTCGCCGGCCGAGCGGCCCTCCAGCATCCGCGCGGCGCCCGCGAAGAAGCGGATCTGGTCCACCATCGGCGGGATCTCCTCGGAGCGGGTCAGCCCGATCGGCTTGCCCGTGTTCTCCACCTCCGCCGCGATGAGTTCCTCGGCCCGCTCCTCGAACGCGTCGGCGATCTTCAGCAGGGCCTTCTGACGCTCGGCCGGGGTGGTGTCCCGCCAGCCCGGGAACGCGGCCTCGGCGGCGGCCATCGCCGCGTCGACGTCGGCCTGACCGGACAGGGGCGCGGTCGCGTAGGCCTCGCCCGTCGCGGGGTTGACCACCTCGGTGGTCCGTCCGTCGACGGCGTCACGGAATTCGCCGTCGATGTAGTTGCGCAGACGACGCAGCTCGGTGCTCACTGCCGGCCCTCCAGATGGGTCCAGATCGGGGTGTCCATTCCTTGAGACACCACCCTAATCCGCCGCCCGACGTTTTCAACACCCCTGACACCTCACTGACTGCGAAATCCGCAAGCTACGTGCTCGTAAACAACGAATTTCATCGGTTCAGCCTTGCGGAACTGTCGAGACGTCGTGCACAGTGTGGCCGTGGCAAGTCGAAGCGCAGACCAGAAGGACTCCAGGGAGCCCAAGAACGGCACTCCCCAGTTGGACGCCGTCTCCCTCGCCATCGTCGAGCAGTTGCAGGAGGACGGCCGCCGGCCGTACGCCGCGATCGGCAAGGCCGTGGGCCTGTCCGAGGCGGCCGTGCGCCAGCGCGTCCAGAAGCTGCTCGACCAGGGCGTGATGCAGATCGTCGCCGTCACGGACCCGCTCACCGTGGGCTTCCGGCGTCAGGCGATGCTCGGCATCAACGTCGACGGCGACCTGGATCCCGTGGCGGACGCCCTGACGGCCATGCCGGAGGTCGAGTACATCGTGATCACCGCCGGCTCCTTCGACCTGATGGTGGAGGTCGTCTGCGAGGACGACGACCACCTCCTGGAGGTCATCAACAAGCGCATCCGGACCCTGCCCGGGGTGCGGTCGACCGAGAGCTTCGTCTATCTGAAGCTCAAGAAGCAGACCTACATGTGGGGAACCCGATAACCGTGAGGACGCGATAACCGTGAGCCCCAAGGACCTCAGCCAGACCGCGTACGACCACCTGTGGATGCACTTCACCCGCATGTCCTCGTACGAGAACTCCCCGGTCCCCACCATCGTCCGGGGCGAGGGCACGTACATCTACGACGACAAGGGCAAGCGGTACCTCGACGGTCTCGCCGGTCTCTTCGTGGTCCAGGCCGGCCACGGCCGCACCGAGCTGGCGGAGACCGCGTTCAAGCAGGCGCAGGAGCTGGCCTTCTTCCCGGTGTGGTCGTACGCCCACCCGAAGGCCGTCGAGCTGGCGGAACGTATCGCCTCCCATGCGCCCGGCGACCTGAACAAGGTCTTCTTCACCACCGGCGGCGGCGAGGCGGTCGAGACGGCCTGGAAGCTCGCCAAGCAGTACTTCAAGCTCATGGGCAAGCCGACCAAGTACAAGGTCATCTCCCGCGCCGTCGCCTACCACGGCACCCCGCAGGGCGCCCTGTCCATCACCGGCCTGCCGGCCCTCAAGGCCCCCTTCGAGCCGCTGGTGCCGGGCGCGCACAAGGTCCCGAACACCAACATCTACCGCGCCCCGATCCACGGCGACGACCCGGAGGCCTTCGGCCGCTGGGCCGCCGACCAGATCGAGCAGCAGATCCTCTTCGAGGGCCCGGAGACCGTCGCGGCCGTCTTCCTGGAGCCGGTGCAGAACGCCGGCGGCTGCTTCCCGCCGCCGCCCGGCTACTTCCGGCGGGTCCGCGAGATCTGCGACCAGTACGACGTCCTGCTGGTGTCGGACGAGGTCATCTGCGCCTTCGGCAGGCTCGGCACGATGTTCGCCTGCGACAAGTTCGGCTACGTCCCGGACATGATCACCTGCGCCAAGGGCATGACCTCGGGCTACTCCCCGATCGGCGCCTGTGTCGTCTCGGACCGCATAGCCGAGCCCTTCTACAAGGGCGACAACACCTTCCTGCACGGCTACACCTTCGGCGGCCACCCGGTCTCCGCGGCCGTCGGCATCGCCAACCTCGACCTGTTCGAGCGCGAGAAGCTCAACCAGCACGTCCTCGACAACGAGGCGGCCTTCCGCTCCACGCTGGAGAAGCTCCACGACCTGCCGATCGTCGGCGACGTCCGCGGCAACGGCTACTTCTACGGAATCGAGCTGGTCAAGGACAAGGCGACGAAGGAGAGCTTCGACGACGACGAGACCGAGCGGATCCTCTACGGCTTCCTGTCGAAGAAGCTGTTCGAGAACGGCCTCTACTGCCGGGCCGACGACCGCGGCGACCCGGTCGTCCAGCTCGCCCCGCCGCTGATCTCCGACCAGTCGACCTTCGACGAGATCGAACAGATCCTGCGCGCGACGCTGACGGAGGCGTGGACCCTGCTGTAGGCACCCTGTTACGGGCACCGCACCTGCCACGCCCCACCGCCGGTCCCCGGGCTCGCCGCCCTCCGGCGGCGGGGCGTGAACCGCCCTTCTCGCGGCCCGGGGCGCCCCCATCCGAGTGAGATGGGGGCGCCCCGGGCCGTGTGCTGTCCGCCCCCCGCCGCCCCGACTCCCTAGCGTGCCTCTGTAACCGATCGGCCCTGCCTTCGTTCCCCCGGACGGGGGGCTCCCCCGGCAATCCTGATCCGAACCGAGGTGTACGCCCATGGTGGCCCCGCCGGACAACGACGTGCTCTGGGCACGTGGTCTGACCTACGCGCACGACGGCACACCCGCCCTGCACGGTGTGTCGATGGGGGTCCGGGAGGGCGAGATCCTCGCCGTCACCGGCCCGCGCGGCAGCGGCAAGACCACGCTCCTGCGGTGCCTGTCCGGGCAGTTGCGGGCCCAGCGGGGAGAGGTGTGGTTCAACAGCGTCCCCGTGCACACGATGGGGGCGCTCGCCCGGGAACGGCTGCGGCTCGACCGCTTCGGGTGGATCGACCCCGAGCCGGTCCTCGTCCCCGAGCTGAACGCCTGGGAGAACACCGCCCTGCCACTGATGCTGCGCGGCACCGGGCGCCGGGCCGCCAAGGCCGCCGCCCTGGAGTGGCTGGAGCGCCTCGACATCCGCGACGTGGCCCGCAAGCGCCCGCACGCCCTCCTCCAGTCGGAGCGCCAGCGCGTGGTGGTGGCCCGCGCCCTCGTCTGCGCCCCCACAGTCCTCTTCGCCGACGAACCGACCGCCCCGCTGCACCGCGCCGAACACACCCACGTCCTGCGCACGCTCACCACGGCGGCCCGCTCCCACCGGATCACGGTCGTCCTCGCCACCCACGACCCCGACACGGCGGCCCTGGCGGACCGCACGGTGTCCCTCCTGGACGGCCGCCAAGTGAAGACGGTCCACCTGCCCGCCACCACGGCCCCCGAGACCCGCGCCGACCGCCGCACCCCCACCGACCACACTCCCGCGCCGACCGCACCGCACCGCACCGCACCGGCCGGAAACCCCGCCTCCACAACAGCGAACAACCCCACCCCCGAAACGACGAAGCCCCCCACCACGGCGACCCCGCCCGAGGCCACGGCCTCGCAGCCTCCCCCCTCCCCCACGCCGGAGGTGGCCCCGCCCGCAGCCGAGGGGGACACCCGGCCCTCAGCCGAAGGGGAAGCCCGGCCCCCGTCTCAAGCTGCCGACGGACATCGGGCCCCCACCGCAGAGATCGTGCGACCCGCCGCCGAAGGGGAAGCCCGGCAGCCCGGCGGAGCCGACAGTCACCCGACCCCCGCCATCGATGTCGCCCGCCCCACCACCGAAGTGGTCCGCCCCGCAGCCGAAGAAGAGGCCCGGCCCCCCGCCCAAGGACAAACCCAGCCACCCGCCGAAAGCGCCACCCGGCAGCCCACCCAGACCGACGAACAACCGGCCCCCACCGCAGAAGTCGTCCGCCCCGCCACCGAAGGAGAAGCCCGGCCCCCCGCCGAAGGGGAAGCCCGGCAACCCGGCGGAGCCGACGGTCAGCCGGCCGGGGCGGCGCGGCCCTCCGCGGCCGACGGGGAAGGCCGGGCAGCGTGCTCGCTCTCCGTCTAGCCCGCCGGGCCCACCCCGTGGTCCAGCTCCGCCGGCTCCTGGTGGCCGCGGCCGCCGGCGGCACCGGCTTCCTGCTGCTCTGCGCCCTCGGCCACGCCATGTCCCACCCGCACGCCCCGGACGGCTCGGTGCTCCGCCTGGCCTGGTGCGTGGCACCCGCCGCCGCCACCGTGTACTTCGCCGTGACGGTGGCCCGCACCGACCCCGGCACCCGGCCCCGCCCCGGCCTCTCCGCGATCGGCCTCGGCCCCGGCCGGCTCATGGCCATCTCCGCGGTCACCACGGCCCTGTCCACCGTCCTCGGCTCCCTCCTCGCGCTCCTCTTCTTCCTCCACCTGCGCGGCGACCTCACCGGTCTCCCCTTCGACGGCGCGGCCATGGACGTCCTCGCCGCCGGACGGCCCCTGCCCCTCCCGGCCGCCCTCACCCTCCTCGCCGTCGTCCCGGCCGCCGCCTCCGTCACCACCGCACTCGTCCTGCGCCCGAAGGACACCAGGACCCGGCCCACCGGCCCCCGCACCCGCTTCATGGCGTACGACACCTTCGCCATCGGCCGGCGCACCGCGCCCCCGGCGGGCGCCACGAGGTACGAGGAGGAGCCGTACGACGAGGGAGGGACCATCTCCGAGAGCGCCCAGGAGCCGGCGGAACCACCGGCTCCGCGCCCGGCCCCCGGCGGCCTCCCCTGGGGCATCACCGTGCTGGCCGTCGGCCTCGCCCTGGAGACCTACGCCGGCCGGTCCGGCGACCGCTCCGGCCTCACCCTCCCCGGCGGCTTCGCCGACAGCCCCGCGGGCGTCCTCGGCGGCTGGCTGCTCACCGCGCTGGGGCTGGTCCTCACCGGGCCGGGCCTCACCCACCTCACCGGACGCCTGCTCCAGTCCGTACGCCCCGGCGCACGGCGTCTCCTCGCCGGGCGCGTGCTCCAGGAGGAGGCCCGGCGCATCGGTCGCCCGCTCGGCGTGGTCTGCGCGGTGGCCTCCGGCGCGTACGCCATGGTGACGCTGGCCTCAGGCGTGCGCCCCGCGGTCGGCCCGCTCACCCTGCTGGGCGCGCTCGTGGTCGCCGGCTGCGCCGTGCTCACCCTCGCGACAGCCGCCGTCGAGGCCCGGCGGGCCCGCGCGGACACCATGGCCGCGCTGGTGAGGCTGGGGGCGCCCCGCGCACTGCCCCGGCAGGCGGCCCTGCTCCGCGCGGGCGCCCTGCTCGCCGTGTTCGGCACCCTGACCTGGACGGTCGCGCAGCTGGCGGCGCTACCGCTGGCTGCCTGAGAACTCGTACGAAAAAGGTTCGCGCGCGGCGATGAGTTTCTCGGGGGCCCTCGGTCTACCCCTCCGAACAGACCGAAACGGCTACCACGGATACGGGAGCGACCCGCCATGTACCAGCAGATGATCTTCGTGAACCTGCCCGTGAACGACCTCGACGCCTCGAAGAAGTTCTTCACGGAGCTCGGCTACTCACTCAACCCCCAGTTCAGCGACGAGAACGCGGCCTCCGTCGTGATCAGCGACACCATCGTGGCGATGCTGCTCACCAAGCCGTTCTACGCGACCTTCACCAAGAAGGAGATCGCGGACGCCACCAAGACCAGCGAGGTGCTGCTCTGTCTGAGCGCCGAGAGCCGCGCGAAGGTCGACGAGCTGGTCGAGAAGGCGGTCGCCGCCGGCGGCACCGCGTCGGAGAAGGTCCAGGAGATGGACTTCATGTACGGCCGCTCCTTCGACGACCTCGACGGCCACACCTGGGAGGTCGTGTGGATGGACCCGTCCGCGATCGAGGGCTGAACGCTCACCTCGTCCACCGCCGCGCCCCGCAAGGGGCGCGGGGAACGGCGCGAGCAACCACCCACCCGCAGCCGCCCATGCGCGGTCGCCCCCCACCCCGTAGGCACCCGGCCAACCCGGCGGAGCGACCTAGCATGGACGGGTGCAGACGATGCCCGCCCACGCGGCCCACCACGACGACCACGAGATCGAGACGATCGAGGAGTTCGACGCGACCGTCTCGGCACGGGGCACCCTCGCCGGATTCCGCGTCCAGGCCGTCGATCTGACGGACCGTACGCGTGAACTGCTCGCCACCGACACGGCGGAAGCCGTCTTCCTCGGCTGCCCGATGCGCCCGGAGGCGGCGGCGAAGATACGCACGGACGGCGCCCTGGTCTTCCCGCCCGTCCCCGGTCTGCCCTTCGACCCGTACCGGGGCCTGCTCTACTCCCCCGACGAACTCTTCGCGTCCCTGTCCGACGGCGGCTACGAGGCCACGCCCGACGCCCTCACGTACACCTGGTTCCAGCGCACCAAGGCCGATCGGGACGTCTACGCCTCCATGCTGCGCGCCGTCCACGACGACTCCGTCTCGGACGCCCTCGACGAACTCCTCTCCCATGCCCAGGTGGTGGGCGTGATGGGCGGCCACGCGATGGCACGCGGCACCGAGGCGTACGAGGGCGCCGCCCGCCTCGGCCGCACCCTGGCCCGCTCGGGTCTCACGGTCGCCACCGGCGGCGGTCCGGGCGCGATGGAGGCGGCGAACCTGGGCGCCTACGCGGCCCCGTACCGCGACGAGATGCTCACCGAGGCGCTGCGACTGCTCGCGAAGGCACCGAAGTTCACGCCGTCGATCACCGACTGGGCGAGCGCCGCCTTCGAGGTGCGCACCCGCTGGCCGAGGGGAGGCGTCTCCGTCGGCATCCCCACCTGGTTCTACGGCCACGAACCGCCGAACCCGTTCGCCTCGCACATCGCCAAGTACTTCGCCAACGCCACCCGCGAGGACGGCCTTCTCGCCCGCTCCGGCGCCGGCGTCGTCTTCCTGCCCGGAGCCGCCGGAACCGTCCAGGAGATCTTCGACAACGCGACCCCCAACTACTACGAGTCGCGCGGCGAACCGACCCCCATGGTGCTCGTCGACCGGGCCCACTGGACGGAGAGGCTGCCGACCTGGCCACTGCTGCGATCGCTGGCGCGGGGCCGTTCGATGGAGGCCCGGATCGCGTTGGTCGACCGGATCGAGGAGGCACCGGCGGCCCTGGCGCGTCTCGGGGACCGTCCAAACACGTCTTCGGATTGACATCGCTTATGGCGCGCTTATAAACCTGAGAGGCACATGGGGAAGCCGCTCCCTCAGCGGCCCTCCGTCACCCCCACTCCCCTGTGCTTCCCTTGAAGGGCAAACGTGTCCATATCACCCCGTAGCGCGCGGACTTCGCGCTCCATCGGTGTTGCTTTCGCCGCCGCCGCACTCGTGCTCGGTGTCGCGGGCAACGCCATGGCATGCACCATCAAGGACTTCTCCGCCGTCGCCGAGTGCGAGGGCGACACGGGCGTCATCCGGGTGACCGACGTGGACCCGCTGGGCGTCAAGGCCGAGATCAGCGTCTACCTGGAGAACAACGGGGCCGATCTGCGCATGGTCGGCAGCCGGACGATCGTCGACTCCACCGCCAAGGGCGTCACCGTCACCTTCGACGAGGACTGGGAGCCGAACGCCGAGTACCGCATCCACGTCGAGGCGGAGGACTACGTCGACGAGGACCTGCCGATCCTGGTGGCCCCCGGGGAGGCCTGCACGGCCGAGGCCATCACCCCGCCGGCCGCCGCGAAGGCCCCGAAGAAGCCCTCGACCGACGAGAAGACGGACAAGAACAAGGAAAAGAACAAGGACAAGGGCAAGGACGGAGACAAGGAGACGGGCACGGGGACGGGCGAGGACGAGGACGAGCCGTCCCGGACCAAGACGTCCCCCACCGCGTCGGAGTCCGAGGGCACCGCGACCGCGGGTTCGGACGGCGACAACTCCCCCTCCCCCGAAGGCGACTCCAACCTCGCCGAGACCGGCGCCGACTCCAACACCGGCACGATCGCCGGTGCCGCGGCCGCCCTGGTCGCCCTGGGCGCCGGTGCCGTGTACTACAGCATGCGGCGGCGCGGGGCCTCCACACGCTGATCCCTGTTCCACAGGGCCGTGGCCCGTACCCTTCACCACGGGGTACGGGCCACCGGCCGTTCCGGGGCGCGCTCACCCGAACGTGGCCCGCTCCAGCCAGAAGTCCAGCAACTCCCGGTCACCCAGCACCTGCAACTGCCCACCGTCCGGCGGCAGTCGACGGTAGAAGGCGAGCAGCACCTCGGTGAGCGGGCCGCGCAGCGCGACCGTCGCCTTCTCATGGCCGCGTCGCCAGCGCACCACGTCCTCGGTCAGCTCGACCACCCTCCCCCACCCTTCGGGCGGGAGGACCCCCATCTCGCTTCGCTCGGCGTCGTTCTCGGCGTCGGTGGCGGTGTCGGTGGCGTGCAGGTGGATGCTGCGCCCCGGACCGCGCAGTTCGGCCGCCTCGTCGTGCGGCATGGTCCGCTGCACGAACGCCACGATCTCCAGCCACTCGTCGATCGCGTCGGCGGCGATCTCCGGCGCCACCTCGACCGTCCGTCCGACGGTGAGCGCGGCATCGGCTCCGTGGACGACCTGCTCGTGGGCCATCCTGCGGGCCCAGAACCCCGCACTGTGCTCCCACCCCCACGACCACACGGGCGCCTCGGGGCCCGCCTCGCGCAGCGTGGCCACGGTCATCTCACCGGTCTCGGCCAGCCAGGCGTCCAGCGCGGCCGGGTCCCCCTGCCGCTCCGGTCCGTCGTACAGCGGGACGTCCGCCTCGGGGACCTCCTCCTTCGCCCGGGTCCGTACGTTCAGTTCGACCCAGCGCAGGGCGCCGCCGGTGTGCCGCAGCAGCTGTTCCAGCGACCAGTCGGGGCAGGTCGGCACGGTCGCCGACAGATCCGCGCCGGAGGTCACCAGGTCCCGCAACTTCCTTACCTGCAGCTCGATCTCGGCACAGTAGCGCTCATGCCGCGCCCGGGGTTCTTGCGTACGCATCGCCATGGTGCCGCACCTTATGCGGCGGGACCGGCCCCCAGCACGACGATTTCGGCCGCGTCGAAGCGCACGCCGACCTCGTCCCCGGGCTCCGGCGCGTCCCGCAGCGCGCACGCCGCCTCCAGCCGTGGTGCGCCCTCCGGCTGGAGGTGCAGGGCGACATGCGTGCCCCGGAACGTGCGCGCGGCCACCGTGCAGCGCAGCCCGTCCGCCACGTCCACCAGTCGTACGCCGGCGGGCCGCACGAGCAGCGCACACGCCCCCTGCGGTGAGCCCTCGGGCACCGGCACCTTGCCCCACGCCGTGTCCGCCGCCTGCCCGGTCACCGTCGCGTCGACCACGTTGTCGAAGCCGAGGAAACGGGCCACGAACTCGTCGGCCGGTCGCCGCCACACCTCAAGGGGCGTACCGGACTGGGCGATCCGCCCGTCCCGCATCACCACGACCCGGTCGGCCAGCGCGAACGCCTCACCCTGGTCGTGCGTGACCGCCAGCACGGTGGTCCCCAACTCACCGAAAAGCTCCCGGAGTTCGACGACCAGACGCTCCCGCAGCGATCGGTCCAGCTGGCCGAGAGGCTCGTCGAGCATCAGCAGCCGGGGGCGCGGCGCGAGGGCCCGGGCCAGCGCCACTCGCTGCTGCTCACCGCCGGACAGCTCCCCGACGCGCCGACGCGCGGCCCCAGGCAGTCCGACCAGCTCCAGCAACTCCCGTACCCGTACGGCGCGTTCGCCCTTCGCCGCGCCGTGCATTCGGGGCCCGAAGGCGACGTTGCCCGCCACGTCCCGCTGCGGGAAGAGCTGGTGGTCCTGGAACATCAGGCCGACACCGCGCTTGTGGGCGGGCACACCCCGTTGGTCCAGCCCGTCGAGCGAGACCCGTCCGCCCTCGAGGGGCTGGAGCCCGGCGACCACCCGCAGCAGCGTCGACTTGCCGCTGCCGCTGGGCCCCAGCACGCACACGATCTCGTGCTCGGCGACCTCCAGGTCGACCGCGTCGAGCACTGCCCGGCCGTCGAACCGTACGGTCGCGTCCTCAAGCCTGAGCAGCACCATCAGAACTCCCCCGTCCGATCGGTACGGAGGCGTTCCAGCACCAGCAGGGCCACCGCGCACACCACCATCAGAATCGTCGAAAGGGCCATCGCCTGGCCGTAGTTGAGCTCGCCGGGCCGTCCGAGCAGCCGTGCCACGGCGACCGGCAGCGTCGGATTGTCGGCGCGCGCGATGAAGACGGTCGCCCCGAACTCCCCGAGCGACACGGCGAAGGCGAACCCGGCCGCGACCAGCGCCGCCCGCCGCACCATGGGCAGATCGACCTCGCGCCACACCCGCCACGGCGACGCCCCGAGCACGGCCGCCGCCTCCCGCAGCCGTTCGTCCACCGCGCGGAGGACGGGCAGCATGGTCCGCACCACGAAGGGGACTCCGACCAGGGCCTGGGCGAGCGGTACCAGGATCCAGGACGACCGCAGATCCAGCGGCGGCTCGTCCAGCGCGATCAGAAATCCGAAGCCGACGGTCACCGCGGACACCCCGAGCGGCAGCATCAGCAGCGCGTCGAAGCCTCTCACGAGCCGGCCCGCCCGCCGGGTGAGCGCGGCGGCGGCGAGTCCGCCGACGAGCAGGGCGATGGCGGTCGCGGCGGCCGCGTAGCGGAGCGAGTTCCCGACCGCCTCGATCGGCGGGACCAGGAAGATTCCGCTCTCGTCACTGGTCAGCGCCTTGTAGTAGCCGAAGCCAGGTGCGTCGAGCGACCGCTCGACCAGCACGCCCAACGGCAGCACGATCAGCACGACGACGGTCACGAGGACCGCGCCCAGCAGTGCCCACTGCCCGGCCCCGCGCGGTCGCCGGGCGGTGAGCGAGGCGTCCACCAGGCGCAGGGCCGTCTCCCGCCGCCGTACGGTCCAGGCGTGCACGGCGAGGATCAGCCCGACCGCGGCGAACTGCACCAGCGTCAGTACGGCGGCGGTGGACAGGTCGAAGATCTCCGAGGTCTGCCGGTAGATCTCCACTTCGAGTGTGGAGAACGTCGGCCCGCCGAGGATCTGCACCACCCCGAACGAGGTGAAGGTGAAGAGGAAGACCATCAGCGCTGCGGCGGCCACGGCGGGCGCGAGCGCCGGGAGAGTCACCTTGCGCCAGGCCGCGAACGGGGAGGCGCCGAGCATCCGCGCGGCCTCCTCCTGCCGCGGGTCGAGCTGCGACCAGAGCCCGCCGACGGTCCGTACGACGACCGCGTAGTTGAAGAACACATGGGCGAGGAGGATCGCCCAGACCGTCGTGTCCAGCCGTACGCCCCACAGCTCGTCGAAGAGCCCGCCGCGCCCGACCAGCGCGAGGAACGCGGTCCCGACGACCACGGTCGGCAGGACGAACGGCACGGTCACGACCGCCCGCAGGAGCTCCTTGCCCCTGAAATCGAAGCGCGCGAACACATACGCGCCGGGGATCGCGATCACCAGCGTGAGCGCGGTCGAGACGAGCGCCTGCCAGGTGGTGAACCAGAGCACGTGCCGGATCCCGGCGTCCCCCAGCACCTCCCCGATCCGCCCGAGGTGCCAGGTGCCGTCCGCCTTGAGCCCCCGGACGACGATCGCGGCGACGGGGTAGGCGAAGAAGACCCCGAAGAAGACGACGGGCACCGCCATGAGACCGACCCGAGCCGCCCCGCCCGACCGACCGGGACGGGGTGGACGGGGTCGATGGAGTGAACGGGGTCGAAGGGACGGACCAGATCGACGCGCTGCGGCTTGGACCGACCCGGCGCCCCCACCCGCCCCGGCGCCCTCGGCCGTCTTGGCCGCCTCAGCCGCCTTGGCCGCCTCAGCCGCCTTGACTACTTCAGTACGAGGGAGGTCCACGACTTGACCCATTGGTCACGGTTCTCGGCGATCTTCTCCGGCGCCATGGTCTCGGGGTCCTTCGCCGCGGGCCCGTACTCGGTGAACTCGGCCGGCACGGACGCTCCCTCGACCACCGGGTACACGAACATGTTGAGCGGCATGTCCTCCTGGAAGCGCTTCGAGATCAGGAAGTCGATCAGCGCCTTGCCGCCCTCGGCGTTCTTCGCGTTGCTCAGCAGCCCCGCGAACTCGATCTGCCGGAAGCAGGTGCCCTCGGCGACCCCGGTCGGCGCGGTCTTCGGGCGCGGGTCCGCGTAGACGACCTCGGCGGGCGGCGAAGAGGCGTACGAGACAACGAGCGGCCGGTCGCCCCCGGCCTTCTTGCCGTCCGTCGACCCGGAGAACTCCTGGTAGTACGCCTGCTCCCAGCCGTCGACGACCTTCACACCATTGGCCTTGAGCTTCTCCCAGTAGCCCTCCCAGCCTCCGTCGCCGTACTTCGCGGCCGTACCGAGGACGAAGCCGAGTCCCGGCGAGGAGGTGGAGGCGTTCTCGGTGACGAGGAGGTCCTTGTACTCGGGCTTGATCAGATCGTCGAAGGTCTTCGGCGGCTCGATCTTGTTCTTCTCGAAGTACGCCTTGTCGTAGTTGACGCAGATGTCACCGGAGTCGATGGGCGTGACCCGGTGCTCGTCCTTGTCCAACTGGTACTCGGCCCCGACCTTGTCGAGCCCCTTCGCCTCGTACGACTGGAAGAGGCCGTTGTCGAGCGCGCGCGACAGCAGCGTGTTGTCGACGCCGAAGAAGACGTCGCCCTGCGGGTTGTCCTTGGTCAGGATGGCCTGGTTGACGGCCTGCCCGGCGTCGCCGCTCTTCAGCACCTTGACCTTGTACCCGGACTCCTTCTCGAACGCCTTCAGCACGTCCTTGGAGTAGGCGAAGGAGCCGTGGCTGACGAGAGTGACGGTCTTGGAGCCGCCGGCGCCGGTGTCGTCCGAGGACGAGCCGCACGCGGACAGCGTGACGAGCCCGAGGCCGACGACGAGAACCGTTGCTCTCCTGGTGATGCCCACTGAATTCAATCCTCCTGGAGGTGACCAGGAAGAGACGCGGCCCCGCCCGGGACCCTCGGCGCTTCGAGGGCTCCCGGGCAGGGCGCAACAGCTTGAGTGATGACCGAACTTCCTACCCAGAATGACCTGGGCGAGGTTCAGAGGGTCTGCGGCCCGTATGCCGCACTCTCAGCGCTGTGGCGCTCCCCTGTCGGAATATGAATATGTACGTACGGGTCTCAGACTACCTCTCGGTCGCCGCGAGCTGACCGCACGCCCCGTCGATCTCCTGGCCCCGGGTGTCCCGGATGGTCACCGGCACGCCGTGGGCGGCGATGGCCTCGACGAACGCCTTCTCGTCCTCGGGCCGGGAGGCGGTCCACTTGGAGCCCGGGGTCGGGTTCAGCGGGATCAGGTTCACGTGCACCGGCTTGCCCCTGAGCAGCCGGCCCAGCCGGTCACCGCGCCATGCCTGGTCGTTGATGTCCCGGATCAGCGCGTACTCGATGGACAGCCGACGCCCGGACCTGGCCGCGTACTCCCACCCGGCGTCCAGCACCTCGCGCACCTTCCACCGGGTGTTCACGGGGACGAGGGTGTCGCGCAGTTCGTCGTCCGGGGCGTGCAGGGAGATGGCGAGCCGGCACTTGAAGCCCTCGTCGGAGAACCGGTGGATGGCGGGCACCAGGCCGACCGTGGACACGGTGATCCCACGCTGCGACAGCCCCAGCCCGTCCGGCTCCGGATCGGTGAGCCGGCGAATGGCCCCGACGACCCGGTTGTAGTTGGCGAGCGGCTCGCCCATCCCCATGAAGACGATGTTGGACAGCCGTGCGGGCCCGCCGGGAATCTCACCGTCCCTGAGCGCCCTCATCCCGTCCACGATCTGATGGACGATCTCGGCGGTGGACAGATTCCGGTCCAGCCCGGCCTGTCCGGTCGCGCAGAACGGACAGTTCATCCCGCACCCGGCCTGCGAGCTGATGCACATGGTGACCCGGTCCGGGTACCGCATCAGCACCGACTCCACGAGCGTCCCGTCGAAGAGCCGCCACAGCGTCTTGCGCGTGGTCTCCTGGTCCGTCGACAGATGCCGCACGACCGTCATCAGCTCCGGGAGCAGCGCCTCCTGGAGCTTCGTCCGCGCACCCGCGGGGATGTCGGTCCACTGCTCCGGGTCGTGCGCGTACCGCGCGAAGTAGTGCTGCGACAGCTGCTTGGCGCGAAACGGCTTCTCCCCGATCGCGGCAACAGCCTCCTTCCGCTCCACAGGCGAAAGATCAGCAAGATGCCGCGGCGGCTTCTTGGCTCCGCGGGGGGCGACGAATGTGAGTTCTCCGGGCTTCGGCATAACTCACCCAGTGTCGCAGATCAATTTGTATGGCCCCGACCAGTCATCGGTTCAGAAGACTCCGCCCACCACGCCCACGACCCACGCGCCGTAGGTCTTCCAGCGATGGGACATACGGCAGTACAGCCGCGGCTTGCGTCGGCCCGCCTGGTCGATGAGTGCCTCGCACCAGCGGCACGGCAGATCGCCGTGATACCTGCCGTCGTCCCCCACCCGCGCTCTCCCCATGGACACGGACTCTATCTACGTCCGCCGCTCTCGCGAGGGGGTACGGCAATGGGCCCCGCCCTGGAACCAGGACGGGGCCCACTCGGCTCGGCAAGCGCAACCCGCGAATCAGCCCGAGCCCACGAACAGCACCAGCAGCAGCCAGACCACCGGGGCCGTCGGGAGCAGCGAGTCCAGGCGGTCCATGATGCCGCCGTGGCCCGGCAGGAGCGTGCCCATGTCCTTGATGCCGAGGTCTCGCTTGATCATGGACTCGCCGAGGTCGCCCAGCGTGGCGCTGGCCGCGACGGCGAGGCCGAGCAGCAGTCCCTGCCACCAGGCACCGCCGTCGATGACGAACTCCATGAGCAGCGCGCCCGCGACCATGGCGAAGGCGACCGCGCCGAGCAGCCCCTCGCGGGTCTTGCCGGGACTGATGCGCGGCGCCAGCTTGTGCGTGCCGAAGCGCCAGCCGACGGCGTACGCGCCCGTGTCGCTGACGACGGTGAGCAGCAGGAAGAGCAGAACCCGCTGCGGCCCGTCGTCGGCGGCGAGCATGAGCGCGACGAACGTGGCCAGGAACGGCACGTAGAAGGCCGCGAAGACCCCCGCCGTGACGTCCTTCAGATAGTTCTCCGGCGGTTCCGTCATCCGCCAGACGAGGACGGCGAGCGCGGTGAGCGCCATGGCCACCCAGGCCCCCTCGGGCCCGCGGACGTACCCGGCGACGACCATGGCCGCCCCGCCGACCGCGAGCGGCACGAGGGGCGCCTTGATGCCCTTGCGTTCCGCCAGGCGCGAAGTGAGTTCCCACAGCCCCACCACCACGGCGACCGCTATCACCCCGACGAAGACCGCCTTGACGATGAACAGCGAGGCGACGATGACCACACCGAGTCCGACGCCGACCCCTATGGCGGCGCCCAGGTCACGGCCCGCGCTCTTCTTCTGCGGGGCGGGCTGCGGGGCGTCGGGCATGGGCTCCGGCTTCTGCGACGCCGCCCCGTGGGGCTGCGCCGACGGCGTCTCGTCGCGGAACGGGGGACCGGCCTGCCGAGCGGCCCCCCGGTCGTCGTCCTGGTTCCCGCCATGCGCGGGTACATCGGGCACGATGGGCATGGGGCGAGTCTGCTGGGCCTCAGGCGCATCGTACGTGGGACCCGCCGGGGCATGCCCCTGGACAGGTCCCCGGTCGGTCGGCGCCCAGTACCCGGCTTGTTGCGGCGCTCCCCAGGAAGAGTCGTTCATCAGACCTCGAGGAGCTCCGCTTCCTTGTGCTTGAGCAGCTCGTCCACCTGAGCGACGTACTTCGCGGTGGTGTCGTCGAGCTCCTTCTCCGCACGGCGGCCCTCGTCCTCGCCGACCTCGCCGTCCTTGACGAGCTTGTCGATCGCGTCCTTGGCCTTGCGGCGGACCGAGCGGATGGACACCTTGGAGTCCTCCGCCTTGCTCTTGGCGACCTTGATGTAGTCGCGGCGGCGCTCCTCGGTCAGCTCGGGGAACACCACCCGGATGATGTTGCCGTCGTTGCTCGGGTTGACGCCGAGGTCGGAGTCGCGGATCGCCTGCTCGATGTTGCGCAGGGCCGTCTTGTCGAACGGGGTCACCACGGCCATGCGCGGTTCCGGCACCGAGAACGAGGCGAGCTGGTTGATCGGCGTCAGCGCACCGTAGTAGTCAGCCACGATCTTGTTGAACATCGCCGGGTGCGCACGACCGGTGCGGATCGCGGCGAAGTCGTCCTTGGCGACCACGACGGCCTTCTCCATCTTCTCCTCGGCCTCGAGGAGGGTCTCTTCGATCACCACTTGCTCCTGCGTGTCTTGAGTAGGCCCGGCAGCTGTACTTGGTCTGGTCGGCGGCCGGCTGCGTCGCGTCTTGTTCCTGCACGGTTCCCGACCGGCAGGACATTGTCCATCCCCCGGTCAGGCTCCGTCCCCCGGGCAGGGGAAGGACCCGGTCAGGCCCGGCTTCCCTGATCACCCACGAGAGTGCCGATCTTCTCACCCTTGACGGCCCGCGCGATATTGCCCTCCTTGAGAAGCTCGAACACGAGGATCGGGAGCTTGTTGTCACGGCAGAGCGTGATCGCGGTGGCGTCGGCGACCTTCAACTCGCGGGTGATGACCTCGCCGTAGCCGAGGGAGTCGAACTTGACCGCGTCCGGGTTGGTCTTGGGGTCGGAGTCGTAGACCCCGTCCACGCCGTTCTTGCCCATGAGCAGCGCCTCGGCGTCGATCTCCAGGGCGCGCTGCGCGGCGGTGGTGTCGGTGGAGAAGTAGGGCATGCCCATACCGGCACCGAAGATGACCACGCGGCCCTTCTCCAGGTGACGCACGGCGCGCAACGGGATGTACGGCTCGGCGACCTGGCCCATGGTGATGGCGGTCTGGACGCGGCTGTCGATGCCCTCCTTCTCCAGGAAGTCCTGGAGGGCGAGGCAGTTCATGACCGTGCCGAGCATGCCCATGTAGTCGGAGCGGGCCCGGTCCATGCCGCGCTGCTGGAGTTCGGCGCCGCGGAAGAAGTTGCCGCCGCCGATGACGACGGCGATCTCCGCGCCGTCGCGTACGACGGCCGCGATCTCCCGGGCGATCGCGTGCACCACGTCGGGGTCGACGCCGAGGCCACCGCCCCCGGAGAACGCCTCTCCGGACAGCTTCAGCAGAAACCGGCCGCTCAATTTGCCGTCGTCGCTCTTCTGGGGCTTGGTGGTCATGGAGATCTCGCCTCTTTACGTGTCGCACATACGAAGAAGGCCATTGCCGGTGGGTTGGTGTTCGCATCCCATGCGCGGCAATGGCCTCCTCGTCAGATCTGCTGTCGTCCGTATCGCGTCACGCGCGCACGGGGCGGCGTACGCGAACGACTGCACTCGACCCTATCGGGGCCGGGCGCTGGTCGCGTAACGGACTCAGATGCCGACCTTGATGCGCGTGAAGCGCTTCAGGGTGACACCGGCCTCGTCCAGGACCTTCTGGACGGACTTCTTGTTGTCCAGCGCGTAGGGCTGGCCGAGCAGCGTGGCGTCCTTGAAGAAGCCGTTGAGGCGACCCTCGACGATCTTCGGCAGGGCGGCCTCGGGCTTGCCCTCGGCGCGGGTGGTCTCCTCGGCGACGCGGCGCTCGGACTCGACGACCTCGGCCGGCACGTCCTCCTTGGAGAGGTACTTCGGCGCGAAGGCGGCGATGTGCTGGGCGACACCCTTGGCGACGTCGGCGTCGGCCTTGTCCAGCTCGACCAGGACACCGATCTGCGGGGGCAGGTCGGGCATGGTGCGGTGCATGTAGGCGAAGACGAAGCCGTCCGCGAACTGCGCGAAACGGTCGAGGACGATCTTCTCGCCGAGGTTGGCGTTGGCCTCGTCGACGTACGCCTGGACGGTCTTGCCGGCCTCGATCTCGGAGGCGAGCAGGGCGTCGAGGTCGGCCGGGGAGGTCGCGGCGACGTGCGCGGCGATGGCGTTCGCGGCGGCCTGGAACTTCTCGCCCTTGGCGACGAAGTCCGTCTCGCACTTCAGCTCGACGAGGACACCGGAGGTGTTGTCGTCGGCGATGAGGGAGACCACGGCGCCGTTCTCGGCGGAGCGGCCCTCGCGCTTGGCGACGCCCTTCTGGCCCTTGATGCGCAGGGCCTCGACGGCCTTGTCGACGTTGCCCTCGGCCTCGTCCAGCGCCTTCTTGCAGTCCATCATGCCGGCGCCGGTGAGCTCGCGGAGCTTCTTGACGTCGGCGGCGGTGTAGTTCGCCATGATCTGTGAATCTCTTCCCGGAGTTCGAAGTCTCGAAGTCGGCGTCCGCCGCCGCTCGTAGGGCGGGCGCCCGCCGAAGATCTACGGGCTGCGGGTGAACGGCGGGTGGCGCGCTCGGCGCCACCCGCCGTCATGTCGACAGCCCTACGACCGTGAAGGTCAGGCCTGCTCGGCGTCCGCGGCCGGAGCCTCGGCGGCGGGGGCCTCGGCAGCGGCGGGGGCCTCGGCAGCGGCCTCGGCCGGAGCCTCGGCGGCAGCCGGAGCCTCAGCGGCGGCCGGAGCCTCGTCGCCCTTCTTCTCGCCCTCGAGCAGGTCGCGCTCCCAGGCGGCCAGCGGCTCGCCCGCGGCCTTGTCGCCCTTGCCCTCGGTGGCGACACGGGAGCGGGAGATCAGACCCTCGGCGACCGCGTCGGCGATCACACGGGTGAGCAGCGTGACGGAGCGGATCGCGTCGTCGTTGCCGGGGATCTTGTAGTCGACCTCGTCGGGGTCGCAGTTGGTGTCGAGGATGGCGACGACCGGGATGTTGAGCTTCCGGGCCTCGCCGACCGCGATGTGCTCCTTCTTGGTGTCCACGATCCAGACGGCGCTGGGCACCTTCTGCATCTCGCGGATACCGCCGAGGGTCTTCTCCAGCTTGGCCTTCTCGCGCGAGAGCACGAGAAGCTCCTTCTTGGTGAGACCCGACGCGGCGACGTCCTCGAAGTCGATCTGCTCGAGCTCCTTGAGGCGCTGCAGACGCTTGTAGACGGTCGAGAAGTTGGTGAGCATGCCGCCCAGCCAGCGCTGGTTGACGTAGGGCATGCCGACGCGGGTGGCCTGCTCGGCGATGGCCTCCTGCGCCTGCTTCTTCGTGCCGACGAACATGACCGTGCCGCCGTGGGCGACGGTCTCCTTGACGAACTCGTAGGCGCGGTCGATGTACGACAGCGACTGGAGCAGGTCGATGATGTAGATGCCGTTGCGCTCGGTGAAGATGAAGCGCTTCATCTTCGGGTTCCAGCGACGGGTCTGGTGACCGAAGTGGACGCCGCTCTCCAGCAGCTCCCGCATCGTGACGACGGCCATGGCCGTTCTCCTTGAATTTCTCGGTTGTGCCGCGAGAACCGGACGGCTCCCGCGCCTGACGCCCGCGATGCGCCGTTGCCACTGAGGACCGAGGGGCGCTGATACGGACCGTCCGACGGATCTGACGGACCCCGTACCGGGGCGTGCGAAGTCGACCCGGTGACCCGGATCGCCACCAGAAGTGTACGGGACCCGCGAGGTCCCGGGTGACGCCGATATCCACAACCGACGAGTACTCCACAGATCCCGGCCATGATCACGCCACTCGCGGGACGCTTCCCCCATGTCCGACGAGATGCCTGACGAGATGCCGCACCAGATGCCTCACGGGGGCACATCCCCGCGACGTGTCCGCCCGTGGCGGGCCCTGCTGCTGTGCCTGCTGCCGGCGCTCCTGCTCACGGCCTGGACGACCGCGCCCCGCGCGGCCCCGGGACAGGACGCCGCCCCTGCACCACCGGGCACCGTGGAGCCCGCCCCCGCCGTGGAGCCCGTCCCCGCCGTGGCGCGCGCCTGGCCCGTCGGTCTGCGCCCCCTGGTGGCTCGGGCCTGGGAGCCTCCGCCCACCCCCTACGCACGAGGCCACCGGGGCGTCGACCTCTCCGCACCGGCCGGTTCCCCGGTCCGCGCGGTGGCCGCGGGACGCGTCGCGTTCGCCGGCCGGGTGGCGGGCCGGGGAGTCGTCTCGATCGAACTGACCGGCACCGGCGACCCGCCCCTGCGCACGACCTACGAACCGGTGCGGACCTCGGTGAAGAAGGGCGACGCGGTGACGGCGGGCACCCCCGTGGGCACCCTGGAGGCCACCCCTTCGCACTGCCCGACGGCATGCCTCCACTGGGGCCTGCGCAGCGGCGACAGCTACCTGGACCCGCTCTCGCTGCTCCCGCCGTGGCTGCTCCGTCGGGGCCCTTCACGCCTGCTACCCCTGGCGTAGCCGCGGGCGCCCAGCGGCCCGCCGCTCCGACGGCCCGACGGCCCGACCGAGAGGGCTCAGCCCCGCACACCCCTCAGAGCCATCCCCACGGCAGCCTCGGTGATCGCTGCCGGATCCTCCGCGGCCCCCAGCTCGATCCGCCGCACAGCCGCGTCCACGACTCCCTGGAGCAACATCGCGCCCAACCGGGGCTCAGCCTGCCCGAGCTCCGCCAGCGCCTCCACGATCATCGCGACGAGCCCTCCGTGCGCGGCCCGGATCTTCTCCCGCGCGCCGGCGTCCAGCTCACTCGCCGAGATCGCCACCACGGCCCGGTGCCGCCGGTCCCCGACCAGCTCCAGTTGCTTGCGGACGTACGCCTCGACCTTGTCCTCGGGCCGCCCGGCCGCGGCCATCGCGGCCTCGACCTCCGCCGCCCAGACGGGAAAGTCGACCTGGCACAGCTCCTCGACGACGGCGGCCCGCGAGCGGAAGTACTCGTACACGGACGACCGCGCCAGCCCCGTACGTTCGGCGAGCGCGGGGAACGTCAACGCCTCCGTCCCACCCTCGGACAACAGCGATCGAGCCGCGTCCAGCAGGGCGGCTCGCTGCATCGACCGGTGCTCGGCCACGGAGGCCGCTCGAATCCTTGGCACGACATCCACTTTACGGACGGACCGCCACCCACGGGAGTGCCTCTCCCGACGCGCCCTCGCCGACAGCCGCCGGACGGTTGTCAGACGACCTTCGGACGGCCATGGACGGCCCTACGCCACCCACCGGGACCCGCAACCACCCACACCCACCCGCATCACCAGCCCACCCCTCTGCCCCGGACCGCACTGCGACATTCGGCCGGATCGAGAGGGTCAACGGCCGAAACTCGCCAGCTTCGCCCGCAGCTGCAGCACGGACTTCGTGTGGATCTGGCTCACCCGGCTCTCGGTGACCCCCAGCACGTTCCCGATCTCCGCGAGGGTGAGCCCCTCGTAGTAGTAGAGCGTGACGACGGTCTTCTCGCGCTCGGGCAGCGTGTTGATGGCCCGTGCCAGGAAACGGCGCAGCTCCCGGTCCTCCGCGACCTCGACGGGGTTGTCCGCGGCGGTGTCCTCCAGCGTGTCCATCAGACTCAGCCGGTCGCCGCCCTCACCCCCGACGTGCAGCAGCTCCTCCAGGGCCACCACGTTGGCCAGTGACAACTGGCTGAAGACGGCGTGGAGTTCGTCGACCGCGATTCCCATCTCGGCGGCGACCTCGCCCTCGCTCGGAGTGCGTCTGAGCCGCGACTCCAGCGTGGCGTAGGCCCGCTCGACGTTGCGGGCCTTCTGCCGCACCGACCGGGGGATCCAGTCCAGCGCGCGCAGTTCGTCGATCATGGCGCCCCGGATCCGGGTGATGGCGTAGGTCTCGAACTTGATCTCGCGGTCGATGTCGAACTTCTCGATCGCGTCGATGAGCCCGAAGACACCGGAGGAGACGAAGTCCGCCTGCTCGACGTTGGTCGGCAGGCCGACGCTCACCCGGCCCGCCACGTACTTCACCAGCGGTGAGTAGTGCAGGATCAGCTGCTCGCGCAGCCGGTCGTCGCCCGTCGTCTTGTACGTCCGCCACAGCTCGTCGAGTGTCGAGGGGGCGGGTGGGCGCACGGTGCCGCGAGCGGCGGAGGGTACCGCCGCCCGGTCAGACCCGGAGGTGTGCTGGGGCATTCGTCGCCTTGTGCCGTTCTGCCGTGAACTGGGGATGCCTGGGTGAGCTGTCGGTCTGATGTCGAGTTGCCTGTCCTGAGTCGGAATCCTCGTGAGCGTAGCGTGACTGGGGAGTCGCAGTGCGCGAAGGCCGGGGCATCGCCGGTGCGCAGATACGTTCCGCTGGACGCCCCACCAGGGCGCGACGATCGCGGGGCGCGAGCGCTTCGGCGCGCCAACTGCCGGAAACGGCAAGGCCGTCGGCGTTCCCCCGGACGGCCGAACACGCTCCGTCAACCCGACCTCCGATCGGGCGAGACGGAGATCATCGCCTGGCGTGTCAACTTCCAGCCGTCGCCGTGTCGTTCGACGTAACCGAGTGCGCGCAGTTCGTACAGTCTCCCGACCGCGTCGTCCACAGTGGTACCCGCGCCGCGCGCGATCTCCTCGGGGGCCGCGCTCCCCCGTCCCGGCAAGGCGGCCAGCACCTGCCGCGCTCCGGGTTCCAGCAGGTCACGGGGGAGGACGGGACCTCGGCGGTCGGGCGCCAGCTCTCCCATGTCACCCACCAGCTCGACGACTTCGGCGGCGTCGGAGACGAGGACGGCGTCACCCCGCAGCAGGTCGTGCACGCCGGCCGAGAGCGCCGAGGTGGCGGGGCCCGGCACCCCCATGGCGAACCGGCCCAACCGCTGTGCCGCCCGCGCCGTGACCAGCGCACCACTGCGGTAGGCCGCCTCCACGACCACGGTGCCCCTGGTGAGCGCGGCGATGACCCGGTTCCGCTGGATGAACCGGGTGGGCGTCGGGTGCTCCCCGGGCGGCAACTCCCCGACCACGAGCCCCTGTTCCGCGATCCTGCCGATCAGCTGGACATGCCCCCGGGGATACGGCCGGTCCACCCCGCAGGCCAGCACGGCGACGGTCGCCCCGCCGACCCCGAGCACGCCCCGGTGCGCGGCGCCGTCCACGCCGTACGCGCCCCCGGACACCACCACCCACCCCCGCTCGGCGAGATCCGCGGCCAGGGACGCCGCCATGTGTGCGCCGTACTCCGTACAGGCCCGCGCCCCCACGACGGCGACCGACCGCAACGCCCACATCCGCACGTTGGACCTCCCCCGCACCCACAACCCCAAGGGCCGCCCGTCCCCCAGATCATCAAGCTGCCCGGGCCACTCCCCGTCCCCGGGGATGAGGAAACGGACTCCGGCGTCCTGCGCCCGGGCGAGGTCGCCCGCCGGATCCGCGCGTGCGGCCCGGGCGCAGAGACCCGCCCACCGCTTCTCGGAAGCCTCGGGCAGCGGTGGCCCGCCCCGGGAGACTCTCCGCACCACCTCCCGGGCCCCGAACTCCCGCAGCCATCGTCCGCCGACTTCGTCACCGGGTTCGAGCACACGGGCCAGAAAGGCCCGGTAGAGCCGCTCCCCCTCGGGCACTTCCACGCCGCCCGTCATGGCGCGCCCGCCGACGCACCACACGCCTCGGGCCTCACGTCAGCGCGCCGATCGCCATCGGCACCCCACGCGGGACCCCGGTGCGCAGTTGCAGACCCAGGTTGACGTCCGAAGCGTCAGGGCGGTCATGGCCGACGAGGTCGGCGATGGTCCAGGCGACCCGGAGCACCCGGTCCAGTCCGCGCGCGGTCAGCACACCCCGCTCCAGGCAGCGCTCTGCCTCGTCCATCGCACCCGGGGCCGCGTGCCACCGGTTGCGGAGTTCGCGCCCCGGTACGTCGCTGTTCGTCCGCCAGGGTGTTCCCCGCAGACGTTCGGCCGCACGCTCCCTGGCCGAGCGCACGCGCTCGGCCACCGTCGCCGTGGACTCGCCCCGGGCCCCACGCCGTGTGAGCTCGGTCCGGGTGACCCGGTCGACCTCGACCCGCAGGTCGACCCTGTCCAGCAGCGGCCCGGAGAGCCGGGCCTGATAGCGGCGGATCGACCCGGGCGGGCACTCGCAGAGATCGTCCGTCCGCGAGAACCTGCCACAGGGGCAGGGATTCGCGGCAAGGACCATCAAGAACTTCGCCGGGAACCGCACCACTCCCGCGCTGCGCGCGATGACCACATGCCCCGCCTCCAGCGGCTGCCGCAGGGCATCGAGCGCGTGGCTGCTGAACTCGGGGGTCTCGTCGAGGAAGAGCACCCCGCGGTGGGCGAGAGAGACCGCTCCCGGGCGGGCGACCCCCTGACCGCCGCCGACCAGGGACTGCATCGTGGCCGAGTGGTGAGGTGCGCAGTAGGGTGCCTCGTCGACCAGCGGCTTTCCCGCAGGGAGCAGGCCGGCGATCGAGTGGACCGCCGTGACCTCCAGCGACTCCTCCCTGGCCAGCTTCGGCAGGATGGTCGGCAGCCGCTCGGCGAGCATCGTCTTGCCCGCGCCCGGCGGGCCTTCGAGGAAGAGGTGGTGCCCACCCGCCGCGGCGACCTCCACGGCGGTCCGCGCCGCGAGCTGACCGACGACATCGGCGAGGTCATGGCCCAGGTCCTGCTGCGCGGCCCCCGCCGTGCGCATCCCCGTGGCAGCCCCCGTGCCCGGCAGGCGGAGCCCCGCCATGAGTGGGTCGGGACGTCCCTCGTCGGGCTCCTCGTCCGGCACGGGTTCGTCCGCGAGCACGGCGATCAGTTGCCGCAGGGTGCGCACGCCCAGGACCGAGACACCGGGCACCAGCGACGCCTCGGCCGCCGCGCACTCCGGCACCACCACCTGCTCGTACCCGGCCTCGGCGGCGGCCAGGACCGCGGGCAGGATGCCCCGGACCGGCCGGACCCGGCCGTCGAGGCCTAGTTCTCCGATCATCACGATGTCGGAGAGCACCCTCGGATCGATCCGCTCGCAGGCTCCCAGCACCGCGCAGGCCACCGCCATGTCGAAGCCACTGCCCGCCTTCGGCACCGACGCTGGGCTCAGCCCCACCGTCAACTTCTTCTGCGGCCATTCGGCGCCCGAATTCACCACGGCCGCCCTGACCCGATCCTTGCTCTCCGTCAGGCTCTTGTCCGGCAGGCCCACCAGCGTGAAGGCCGCCACGCCGGGTTCCAGGTCGGCCTGGACCTCGACCACGACCCCCTCGACGCCGACGAGGGCCACGGAGCACGTGCGGGCGAATCCCATCAGGCCACCCCCCGCACGTGCTCCACGACGGGGGCGCCGCGGTCGGGGAGGACGACGCCGACGACGTCGATGCGGACACCGCCCGGCGGGCTCCCCCCGTGTTCCTGGAGCCAGAGTTCGGCGAGGCGGCGCAGTCGCTCCGCCTTGGTCGGCGTGACCGCGGCCATCGGGTGTTCGAAGGGGCCGGCCCTGCGGGTCTTCACCTCGCAGACGACCAGCGCGTCCCCGTCACGCGCCACGATGTCGATCTCGCCCGACCGCCCGCCGCGCCAGTTGCGCTCCAGGACCGTCATCCCGGTCTCGACCAGCCGCCGCGCGGCCAGGTCCTCGCCGTACTTCCCGAGCGCGCCCCGGGCACTGTTGCCCCGAGCTTCACCGCCTCGGGATCCCCCGGCTCGGGCTTCTCCGCCCCGCGCCCCGCTTCGGCGCGCACTGTCACCTCGTGCCTCGCTCATGTCGGCACCACCTCCGGCGCCAACACTGAGGGCGACTCAGCCCGCCAGTGGATCTTGGTGGACAAACTGCCGATTGTGGATATCTTCATCACCCACACGAATGACGGCACCCCACCCCAGAGCCACTCTCAGCTGCCCGGCAGCTCCAGATCGCTCTTGTTCAGCTCCTCGATGTTCACGTCCTTGAACGTGAGCACTCGCACCTGCTTCACGAAGCGAGCCGGCCGATACATGTCCCACACCCAGGCATCTGCCATCGACACCTCGAAGAACACCTCACCCTGGACCGAGTGCACCTGCATCTCGTAGTCATTGGTGAGATAGAAACGCCGCTCGGTCTCGATCACGTATTTGAACAGACCGACGACATCGCGGTACTCCCGGTAGAGCTTCAGCTCCATCTCGGTCTCGTACTTCTCGAGGTCCTCGGCGCTCATGGCATGTTCCCCTTCAGCCGTGCGATCCCACCATTGTGCGCCAGTCCCGCGAGCCCCTAGACAATTTCGGTGTCAAGGACCACGGGTCTGGCGGGGGGACCCTCGTCGAGCAGTGTGCGAAGCAGTTCGGCGAGTCTGGTCGGGTACACCGTCTCATGCGTCCGGGCCAGTTCCCCGCACGTCCACCAACGCGCTCCGGCCACACTGCGCCGTTCCAGCTCCGTGAGGCCCGCGGCGACGGGCACGACCTCCTCGTGCGCCTCGGGGGTCCGGGCGAGGTAGTACCACTCGTCCTGGTCCCAGCGCCGGCCGGCGAAGGGGAAGGAGCACATCCTCCGCCAGAGGACCGGGCCGAGCTCCACGTCCGTGATCCCGGTCTCCTCCACGAGCTCCCGCAGAGCGGCCTCCTCCCGGGTCTCCGTGCCCTCCACACCGCCGCCCGGCGTGAACCACCAGTCGTCGGCCGGATCGTCCGGCTCGTGCCCGTGCAGCAGCAGGACGCGCTCCCGCGGATCCAGCAGGATCACCCGGGCCACCCTGCGCAGCCCGCCCTCGTACGTGTCCCCCGTGCCCCCGACCGCGCCCTCAGCCGACACCGGCCGGCTCCGGCTGCGTCGTACGGCCGCGTCCGCCGAACCGCTTGGCGACGGGCCCGTAGGCCGCGCCGCCCAGCACGAGCACCATGCCCACGAGCAGCGCGGCGGTGATCAGCCGCAGCGGGCCCGGAGAGGACAGCGCGCCCAGCTTCTCGAAGCCCGTGGGGCGGGCCAGCATGCCGTCCATCGGCCAGACGACGGCGTCCACGCGCGCGTCCACATGGCTGCGCGGCACCGTGCCGTTGCCCGCCTCCGTCAGGTGGGCGGTGGAGTCCAGGGAGCCGCTGCGCTCGTCGCCGAGGAGGAAGAGCCGGCCCTTGGGGACAGTGATCTCGGGGATCCCGGTCAGCTCGGCCCGCTCGCCCTCGGGGAGGTAGCCCTCGTCGATCTGTTTGCCGTTGACGGTCAGCTTGCCGTCGGTGCAGCAGGCGACCGTGTCCCCGCCGACCGCGACGACGCGCTTGACCATGGGGGCGTTGCCCCAGGTCTCCTGCCGGAAGACCACGACGTCACCGCGCCTGATCTCGGACCCGTCCACCCGCTCGGCGAGTATCCGGTCCCCGGAGGTGATGGTGGGCGACATCGAGTCGGTGGGCACGGTGTAGGGCGCGTAGGCGACCGCGCCCCACAGGAAGCCGCCCAGGAAGAGGACACAGCCGAGGGCCACGGCCAGCCCCGACAGCTTGCTGCCGAGCCGTCCGTGGCCCTCGTCCGTACGACTTGTCGTCCCGCTCATCCCGGTGCTCCCCAGGTCGGAGAATCGACCCTCCGGGGCCCTGGGCGGGCCACGGAAGATCGGCGATCTGGGACGGCACCCTACCCGGCGGTACGCGCGCCAGAAACCCTCGGGCTTTCGGTGGCCAGAAGGCGGCGCCGGCGCCACAGCACCAGCGGCACCGCGCCCGCGAGGCCGAGCGCGCCGGGGGCGGCGGCGCTCAGGTTCTGGTCGAAGGTGTCGGGAACCGGCAGCGTGGACCAGCGGGTGGGAGGCCAGGCGACCACGATGGCGCGGCCCACGACCTGGCTCACCGGGACCATGCCCTTGTTGCTGTCGTTCTGGTGGTAGCGGGAGTCCAGCGAGTTCTGCCGGTGGTCACCCATGACCCAGATTTTGCCCTCGGGCACCTTCACCTTGAACTGGCCGCCGGTGTCGTCGACGGTGCAGGGGGTGTTGCCCGGGTACACGTACGGCTCGTTCAGCGCCTTGCCGTTGACCTTGAGCGGGCCGGTGCCCTTGCACTCCACGGTGTCGCCGGCCACGCCGACGACCCGCTTGATGAGGTCCTTCTCCTCGGCGGACGGCATCAGACCGATCCAGCCGAGGACCCGCTGCACGGCGTTGGGCTCCAGCGTCGGCTCGCCGGCCAGCCAGCCGTCCGGGTCGTGGAAGACGACGACCTCGCCGCGCTCGGGTTCCGAGCCGAACCACGGGGTGAGCTTGTCGACCAGGACCCGGTCGCCCTCCTGCAGGGTGTTCTGCATCGAGTCGGAGGGGATGGAGAACGCCTGTACCAGGAACGTCTTGATCAGCAGCGCGAGCACCAGCGCGATGCCGATCAGGATCGGCAGTTCCTTCCAGAAGGAGCGCTGCTTCTTCTTGGGCCGCTCGTCCTGGTCGCCGTCGTCGGCCGAGGTCCGGGCGCCGTTCTCGCCGTTGGTCGCGTCCCCGTCCGGGGAGTCACTCCCGGAGCCGGCGGGCCCCTCGGAATTCACCGCGTTCTCCACGTTCTCTGCGGCCGGGGAAGCCGCCTCGTCGGATCGCTCCGGCCGTTCTTCGGAACCACCGTGTCCGGACCGTGCGCCGACCGCCAAATCCCCCACATCCACTCCTCACTCCGTACCGCCGCCCGCGCCACAGCCGATGCAGGCCCACCACTCCCATAACGAGCGGGAGTTCCGCAGGGGTCGGGAGGGGGATCAATCCGTTTCGATCCGCGAGGGCCACCCTATGCGAAGCGCCGAGGGCCGTGGTCGACCCGCTCGGCACGGCGGAGAACGTGTCAGGCTCCTCCAACTGCCCCCAGTGACCGACCGGCCAGGCGATGACGACCGCCCGGCCGACGACGGAGTCCTCCGGCACCGTACCGCCGAACTGGGCCGTCTTCGAATCGTCGGACTGGTGGGCGCGCGAGTCGGCGGAGTTCTCCCGGTGGTCGCCCATCACCCACAGGCGGCCCTGCGGCACGGTCACCTCGAACCGCTGGGTCGAGGGCTGGTTGCCGGGGTGGATGTAGGCCGTCTCGTCCAGGGGCATGCCGTTGACGGTGACGCGGCCCTGGGTGTCACAGCACTTGACGGTGTCTCCGCCGACCGCGACGACGCGTTTGATCAGGTCCTTCTCGTCGTCGGAGGGGAGCAGGCCGATGAACTGCAGGCCTTCCTTTATCTGCTTGATGACGATCGGGTCCTCGGTGGTGATCGTCGTCTGCTCGTCCTCCAGCCAGCCGCCCGGGTCCTTGAAGACGACGACGTCCCCACGGGTGGGTTTGGAGCCGAACCAGGGCGTGAGCTTGTCGACCAGGACGCGGTCGCCGATCTGGATCGTCTGCTCCATGGAGCCCGACGGGATCACGAACGCCTGGACGAGGAAGGTCTTCAGGACGAGAGCTATCAGGACCGCGACACCGACGAGGAGCGGGATCTCCTTGACCGCCGAACGCCGTCTGCGCCGCTTGATCTTGCGGGCGAGCTTGCGTCGCTCGACGCGGCTCGGCCGGGCGGCGCCGCCGGAGCGGCGCGTACCGGTGGGCAGCAGATTGTCGGCCGGGGTGCTGGGAGCGGCACCGCGGGGTTTGCCGCGGTTACCCATGCGCACCGCCGGCGGCGGGCACGCGCGCGTACGCGTCGGGGCGGTCCAGACGCGTCCAGTGGTCGGCGGGCCAGACGATCCACTCGGCCCGGCCGATCACGGAGTCCAGGGGGACCATGCCGCCGCCGGGGGACCCGAGATGGTCCCGGGAGTCACTGGAGTCACTGCGGTGGTCGCCGAGGAGGAACAGTCTGCCCTCGGGGACGACCACGTCGAAGGGTACGTTCGACGGGCTGTCGCCCGGGTACAGAAACGACGACTCGTCGACCCACCGGCCGTTCACCTCAAGCCTCCCCTCCTGGTCGCAGCAGACCACCCGGTCTCCCCCCACGCCGACAACGCGCTTGACATAGTCGGCGTTCCCGAAATAGCCGGTGCCGTCGAACACGACGACGTCACCGCGCCGCGGCTCAGATCCGAAACGGTACGCCAACTTATTTACGAGAACGCGGTCCCCGATCCTCAATGAGTGGGCCATGGAGCTGCTGGGAATCTGGAACGGCTGCATCACGAAGTTGCTGAAGAGCGCCAGAAAAAGCAGGCAGATCAGCACGGTCAGGGTGTATCCCCCGCCCGGCACCCGCGCGGTGGTCCGGTCCACCCACGCGAAACGCGACCGCTCCTCCGACCCTCCTGTGTCGGAGATCTCCTCGGAGACCTCCGCGCCGGAAGGGCGGGGGGAACGGTCGCGCTCCATGTGCTGCTGTGCTTCGGTGTCCATCGGGGCCAGATCGTATCCGGCCCCGGTGTGACGACCTTTTGCGACTCGAACGCGCGATCAGTTGTCGCGCTTCTCCTTGATCTTCGCCGCCTTGCCGCGCAGCTCGCGCAGGTAGTACAGCTTGGCGCGACGGACGTCACCGCGGGTGACGAGCTCGATCTTCTCGACGATCGGGGTGTGCACCGGGAAGGTGCGCTCGACGCCGACGGAGAACGAGACCTTGCGGACCGTGAAGGTCTCGCGGACACCGGCGCCCTGGCGACGGATGACGACGCCCTTGAACTGCTGCACACGGGAGCGGTTGCCCTCGATGACGCGCACGTGGACGTTGACGGTGTCACCCGGGCGGAACGCCGGGATGTCGCTCCGCAGCGACGCGGAGTCGAGGGAGTCGAGCAGGTGAGACATTTCGTCTGCTTTCTTCGCCCATGCCACAGGTCATAGGCGGGAGCTAGGTGTTACGAGAGGATGCTGTCCGGGTCGGGGCGGGCGTCGTGTCCCCCTGTGGCAGGGGCGCGCGCCGGACGACGCACAACAGCGCCCTATTCTTCCACGCCCTCGGGCCGCCGCCAAAATCGGCCGTGGGGCGCCCCCTCCGGATCCGGCGCCCAGCCCAGGATGGAGAGCATCTCGCGGTCCTTCTTGTCGAAGGCCTCGGGGTCGCAGCGCTCGATGAGGTCGGGCCGGTTGGCGGCCGTACGCCTGAGCGCCTCGTCCCGCCGCCAGCGCGCGATCCTGCCGTGGTGGCCGCTGAGCAGCACCTCGGGGATGTCCCGGCCGCGCCACTCGGGGGGCTTGGTGTACACCGGCCCCTCCAGGAGGTTGGCCATGGCGCCCGGCGCGAAGGAGTCGTCGCGGTGGGACTCGGCGTTGCCGAGGACGCCGGGCAGCAGTCGTGCCACGGCCTCGGTGACGACGAGGACGGCCGCCTCGCCGCCGGCGAGGACGTAGTCACCGATGGACACCTCGTACACCGGCATACGGGTGGCGTACTCGTCGATCACACGCCGGTCGATGCCCTCGTAGCGCGCCGGCGTGAAGACCAGCCAGGGGCGCTCGGAGAGTTCGACGGCGAGCGCCTGGGTGAAGGGGCGGCCGCTGGGGGTGGGGACGATGAGCGCGGGCCGGGCGGATCCCGTCTCGTATCCCTGAGCCAGCACGTCGTCGAGGGCGTCGCCCCAGGGGTCGGTCTTCATGACCATGCCGGGGCCGCCGCCGTACGGGGTGTCGTCGACCGTGTTGTGCCGGTCGTACGTCCATTCCCGCAGGTCGTGGACGTGTACCTGGAGCTGTCCACGGGCGCGGGCCTTGCCGACGAGGGAGACGTTCAGGGGTTCGAGGTACTCGGGGAAGATCGTGACGACGTCGAGCCGCATCAGGACTCGTCCCGGGAGGACGCGACCTCCGCCTGGTCGTCGATCAGACCGGGCGGCGGGTCGATGACCGCCTTCTGCTCCTCAAGGTCGATCTCGGTGACGATCTCCCCGACGAACGGGATCATCACCTCGCTCCCGTCGGGCCGTTCGACGATGAACAGGTCCTGGGAGGGCAGATGCGAGATCTCGGTGATCCGGCCGACCTCGACGCCGTCCTTGGTGACCACGTCCAGGTCCATCAGCTGGTGGTCGTAGTACTCGTCCTCCTCCTCCGGCAGTTCCTCCGGGTCCACCTCCGCGATCAGCAGGGTGTTACGGAGGGCCTCGGCGGCGTTGCGGTCCCGGACGCCCTCGAAGCGCAGGAGCAGCCGGCCGCTGTGGACACGGCCGGTCTCGATGGTGAGGGGGCCCGTCGAGGCGGGGTCCGTGAGCAGGACGGCGCCGGGGCCGAGCCGGAGTTCCGGTTCGTCGGTGCGGACCTCGACGGTGACCTCGCCCTTGATGCCGTGGGCGCGGCCGATCCGTGCGACTACGAGCTGCACTGTGCTCGATCTCCTGTCATACGACTCATACAACTCATACAACGCATGGGACTCATGCCACGCATACGACTACGGGCCGGGGACGGCCGAGTGGCCCTCCCCGGCCCGAGCCGGTGCTGCGATGTTCGTCAGCGGACGTGGTCCACGTCGACGAGGTCGACGCGGACACCGCGGCCGCCGATGGCGCCCACGACGGTACGCAGGGCACGGGCGGTACGGCCGTTACGGCCGATCACCTTGCCGAGGTCGTCGGGGTGGACCCGGACCTCGAGTACGCGCCCGCGGCGCAGGGTGCGGGAAGCGACCTGCACGTCGTCGGGGTAGTCGACGATGCCCTTGACGAGGTGCTCGAGAGCCTCCTCGAGCATGCTCAGGCCTCGGTCGACTCGGACTCGGCGGCAGCCTCGTCCTTCTTGTCGGCCTTCTTCTTCTGGGTGATCGCCTCACCCTTGCCCTCGTCGTCGCCGCCCAGGGCCTCGAACGACGGGCGCGAGGACTTCGGCTGAGCCACGAGCAGCGGCGCCGGAGCGGGCTCGCCCTTGAACTTCTGCCAGTCGCCGGTCTTCTTCAGGATGGCGAGCACGGGCTCGGTCGGCTGCGCGCCGACACCCAGCCAGTACGCGACGCGCTCCTCGTCGACCTCGATGACCGACGGGTTGTACGTCGGGTGGTACTTGCCGATCTCCTCGATCGCACGGCCGTCACGACGGGTGCGGGAGTCGGCGACGACGATGCGGTAGTGAGGCGAACGGATCTTGCCCAGACGCTTCAGCTTGATCTTGACTGCCACGGGAGTGGGTTCTCCTGGATTTGACGTGGTTGGGCACGGCGAGAGAGCCGCGTGGGGTTGCGGTACCCGAGTGCCCGATGGACGCGTCAGCCGGAGGAGAGAGGGGTCCTGTGCGACTGTCGAGTACAGCTAGCCATTGTGCCACACGCTGGGGTTCGCCTCTTACCGGGAGTGCACGCGGTCATGCCGAAGCGGCACCCGGCGCCAGGGATTGCTTCACCGGGTGCCGCCCGCATCCACCCGTGCCACGTCCAGCGGCACGACTGCCCGCGGCGAGGGCGGACCACAGACCGACCGCGAACCGGATACGGCTGCCACGAGCAGCCGTCTGTTCAGCTCGCCGTCTTCTCGGCTCGCCCTCGTCTCACGCCGCGCCCGCGACCTCCGGGATCCGGAAGGGCTTGCCGCAGCCGCCGCAGACGATGGGTGCCTGGGCGAGTACGGACGGGACCACGCGGACGTTGCGGCCGCAGTCGCACACGGCCTTGACGCGGACGCCGCCACCGGAGGAGCCGTGTCGTGCGGCCGGACCCCGGAAGCTGCGGGCCGTGTCCGCGGAGGTCGCCGCGGTGTGGGCCTTGAGTGCGCGCTGCAGTCTGTCGATGGTCGGGCGGTAGCGACGCTTGGCCTCGGGATTGAGGGTGACCAGCGAGAAACCGCTGCTGGGATGCGGCTCCTCGGGGTGGTCGAGGCCGAGCTCCTCGGCAATCGCGAGGAATCTGCGGTTGTGGTACCTACCGGCGCGCGAGGTGTCGCGAACCCCACGCGCGGCGGCGATGCCATGGACTGCCTCATGGAGCAGTCGCTCGAAGGAGAGCTCGTGCCCGCAAGCGGACGACGACTCTCCGATCAGGGACTCGGGAGCGGCAAGATCCGGCAGCTCGGGGTGGTGCCGTTGAATGTCGGCCCACGCCTGTGCCAGTTCTGCGGCGAGAACAGGTGGTGTCTGTGTCGTGCTCACGTAAGGACAACGAGCCTGAGTGCCCGTGTGTTCCGATTCCGGGGCATCCCAAATAATTTGCACGTACCCGTCAGTTGCCACTAGTGCGTCCTGACGAGGGCGGGTGCGCTGATCTGCGGAGAAGCCTCGCAGCTCGCCACAAGGCGGTACGTAGGCACCCGTACGCCCCGGCGCGTAGATGAGGTCCGCGCGCCGGGGCACCTGAGTTCGGCAGATGCGCAAGGGACGTTTCGGTCGCTCTCCCGGCGGAACGGGGTGCTCTAGTAAGCGCGCGCCACGACGGCGACGTTACCGGGTGCGTCGTAGGAGTCGGGCACCGACCCGTCCTCGGCGACCAGACAGCGTACGGTCACCGCGTGCTCCCCGAGCCGGTTCTCGCCGTCCTCGCCCAGCGTCGACCAGGGGATCCGCGCCCAGCCGCCGGCCGTGGCCGCCTCGATCGCCTCGTCGAGCGTGGACACCTCGGTCGTCCGGGACTCGCGCCGCTCGCGCGACTGCCGCAGCAGGAGCGCCTGGTCCTCCTCCAGGACGGCGGGGAGCAGGTGCACGAGCGAGTCGAGCGCGACCGGCTCCTTGCCGCCCGGGATGCGGCGGGCGAGCATCGCGGTGCCGTTCTCCAGGTCACGGGGGCCGACCTCGATGCGTACGGGCACGCCCTTCAGCTCCCAGTCGACGGCTCGGCGGCCGAACGGGACGTCCGTGCGGTCGTCCACCTGGACGCGGACGCCCGCCGCCTTCAGCCGCGCACCGATGTCGCGGACCTTGGCCAGAACCGCCTCGTCGCCCTTGATCGCGACGACGACTGCCTGGACCTGGGCCAGCCGGGGCGGGACGCGGAGGCCGTCGTCGTCGCCGTGCATCATCACCAGGGCACCGATCATGCGGGTGGTGGATCCCCAGGAGGTCTGCCAGACGAGTTCCTGCGTGCCGTCCTTCGACAGGTAGCGGGTGTTGAAGGCCTTGGCGAAGTTCTGGCCGAGTTCGTGGCTGGTGGCCATCTGCAGGGCCTTGCCGTCGCCCATCATGCCTTCGAGCGTGAGGGTGTTGATCGCGCCGGCGAAACGCTCCTTGACGGTCTTGCGGCCGGGGACGACGTCCATGGCGAGCACGTTCACCATGAAGTCCTCGTAGACCTCCCGGTGGATGTGCGCGGCGAAGTCGCGCGCCTCCTCGTACGTCGCGTGCGCCGTGTGGCCCTCCTGCCAGAGGAATTCGCTCGTGCGGAGGAAGAGGCGGGGGCGCAGTTCCCAACGGACCACGTTGGCCCACTGGTTGATCAGCAGAGGGAGGTCGCGGTAGCTCTGCACCCACTTCGAGAAGGAGGCGTTGATGATCATCTCGGAGGTGGGGCGGACCACCGCGGGCTCTTCGAGGTCCTTGCCGCCGCCGTGCGTCACGACCGCCAGCTCGGGCGCGAAGCCCTCGACATGTTCGGCCTCACGGGTGAGGTACGACTGGGGGATCAGGAGCGGGAAGTACGCGTTCTGCGTGCCCGTCTCCTTGATCCTGGCGTCCATCTCCTGCTGCATCCGCTCCCAGAGGCCGTACCCGTACGGTCGGATGACCATGGTGCCGCGCACCGGACCGTTGTCGGCCAGTTCGGCCTTGGTGATCAGATCCTGGTACCAGCGCGGGAAGTCGTGCGCGCGCGGCGTGAGAACGGGTGCCTTTGCCATGGCCGAATGGTACGGCGGCATATTGCGGCGATGTGAATTCTTTTTTCCATCCCTGGACAGTTCGCAGAACGGTGTCCGAGACCCCTGGACGACTCGCCGGGTGCGGAGTTACCTGGCATACGGGGGGAGTGCGAGCGCGCACTGCCACGGGGGCCAGGAAATCCGGCAACGGCAACTCACGGCGGATTGGGGCGCTTTCGATATGACACCTACGCTCGTGCGGCAGCAACTGCCTCGCGCGGGAAGGGCAACCCGCGTGGACCGGTGTGCACGCGCGCGTGACTGGGCGGAGATCCAGGAACGGATGCTGGTACCGCTGTACGAGGCCGTGTACCGGCGGCTCGACGTCGGTAGCGGTACGCGGCTGCTCGGCCTCGGCTGCGGGTCGGGGCTCGCGCTGCTGATGGCGGCGGGGCAGGGAGCCGCGGTCACCGGCGTCGACTCGGCGGCCCCGGAGAGAACGGCACTGGCACGGGAGCGGCTGCGGCCGGAGTCCTGGGGCAAGCGCGCGAGCGCCGGCACCCGGGTCGTCGAAGGTGTTCCCGAGGACGTGGCCCGCGCGCCCGGTGAACCGCTCTACAACCTGGTGACCGCCTTCGAGCCGATCGGCTGTCTGGCCGGGGACTCCGAGGGGCTCGGCGAACAGTTGGCCGCCGCGACCCCGCTCGCGGAGCACGGCACCCCCGTGGTCCTCGCCGGCTGGGGCCCACCGGAGCGCTGCGCCACGTCCGCGGTGCTCCGCGTGGCCACGAAGCTCGCCGATCCCCTGCGCAGCGCCGGCAGTTGGCGTCCGGCGCTGCGGGACGACCTGGAGGAGGTCGCCCAGCGGGCCGGCCTCAAGCCGGACGGCTCCGGACGGGTGGCCTGCCCCTTCGGGTACGCCAACGTGGACAACGCCGTGCGGGGGCTGCTGTCGACCGGGCTGTTCGACGCGGCGATCGGGGCCACTGACCAGGACCAGGTGGACAAGGAACTGACCGAGGCGCTGCATCCGCACCGCCGTCGGGACGGGACGGTCTGGATGCCGAACGTCTTCCGCTACCTGATCGCACGGACGCCCTGAAAGGGTCGACGCCCCGGAAAAGATCGACGTCCTGAGAAGGTCTTCGAGACTTCTTCCGATGCGAGTGTGAATGGTGTGAAGAAAGCGGGCCGGTGGCGCTTTCGCTTGGTCAAGTGCCGCACGGCCCCCATAGCCTGGCGCATCGTCCAGGGGAACTACACATCCGCGTACGGGAGTTGTCACCGAGGAGCACGACGAGCGACACCACACCCAGCCGTCCACGCACGGCATCCGGCGCCGCGCGCCCGGCCACACCCCCCGGCCGGTCACGCGGCGTCCGCCGTTCGCCCTCGCGGAACGCGGGGTCGGGGTCAGCCCATGAACTTCTTGAACTCGTCCGGCAGCTCGAAGTCCTGACCGGCCTGCTGGCCCGGCAGTCCGAAGGCGCCGCCCTGGGCCGCGGCGGCCCGGCGCGCGGCCTCCTCCTGCTCCTGCTGCTTGCGCTTCATCGGGTTGCCCGAACGCTGCTTGCCCTTGGCCTGCTTGGGCTGCTTCTTGGTCCGGCCGGGGCCGCCGCCCATGCCGGGCATCCCCGGCATCCCGGGCATGCCGCCGCCCTGGGCCATGCGGGACATCATCTTGCGGGCCTCGAAGAACCGCTCGACGAGGTTCTTCACCGCGCTGACCTCGACACCGGAGCCCTTGGCGATACGGGCGCGGCGCGAGCCGTTGATGATCGTCGGCTCCTGGCGCTCGGCCGGGGTCATCGACTTGATGATCGCGGCCGTGCGGTCGACGTCACGCTCGTCGATGTTGTTGATCTGGTCCTTGATCTGCCCCATGCCGGGCAGCATGCCGAGCAGCTTGCTGATGCTGCCCATCTTCCTGACCTGCTCCATTTGGGCCAGGAAGTCGTCGAGCGTGAAGTCCTGCCCCTTCTTGGACGCCAGCTTGGAGGCCATCTTGGCGGCCTCTTCCTGGCTGAAGGTCTTCTCCGCCTGCTCGATCAGGGTGAGCAGGTCACCCATGTCGAGGATGCGGGAGGCCATCCGGTCCGGATGGAACGCGTCGAACTCGTCGAGCTTCTCGCCGTTCGACGCGAACATGATCGGCTTGCCGGTGACCGAGGCGATCGACAGGGCGGCACCACCGCGGGCGTCACCGTCGAGCTTGGAGAGGACCACACCGTCGAAGCCGACGCCGTCCCGGAAGGCCTCCGCCGTGTTGACGGCGTCCTGACCGATCATCGCGTCGACGACGAAGAGGATCTCGTCCGGGGAGACCGCGTCCCGGATGTCGGCGGCCTGCTGCATCATCTCCTGGTCGATGCCCAGGCGGCCCGCGGTGTCGACGACCACGATGTCGTGGACCTTCGACTTCGCGAACTCGATGGAGTCCTTGGCCACCTTGACCGGGTCGCCCACGCCGTTGCCCGGCTCAGGGGCGTAGACCGCGACACCGGCGCGCTCGGCGACCACGCTGAGCTGGTTCACGGCGTTCGGGCGCTGGAGGTCGCAGGCGACGAGGAGCGGCGAGTGGCCCTGCTCCTTCAGCCAGCGGCCCAGCTTGCCCGCGAGGGTCGTCTTACCGGCACCCTGGAGACCCGCGAGCATGATCACGGTCGGCGGCTGCTTGGCGAAGCGCAGACGGCGGGTCTCGCCGCCGAGGATCCCGACCAGCTCCTCGTTGACGATCTTGAGGACCTGCTGGGCCGGGTTGAGCGCCTTGGAGACCTCGGCGCCGAGCGCGCGCTCCTTGACGTTCTTGATGAAACCCCGGACGACCGGCAGGGCGACGTCCGCTTCCAGGAGCGCGATGCGGATCTCGCGCGCCGTGGCGTCGATGTCGGCCTCGGAAAGGCGCCCCTTGCCGCGCAGGTTCTTGAAAGTCGCTGAGAGGCGATCGGAGAGCGTATCGAACACGGCGGTGTCGGTCCTCGGAGTCGGGGGCAGGGTGGGCTGCCCTCCAGGGTATCTGTCTGGGTGTGGTCGGGTCTCCACCCCTGTGGACAACGGTGACGGAGCCCGGCCGCGTCGGGTACGGAACCGGGCGGTCCCGTACCCCCGACGTGGTCAGCCGCGCAGGGTCTCCTCCAGCTTGCGCGCCACGGAAGTGGCCTCGTCGCTCGGCAGCGGAGCCCCCTTCGGTCCGGTGACGTAGAACGCGTCCACGGCGTTGGCGCCCAGCGTGCTGACGTGCGCGCTCCGCACCCGTACGTGCGCGTCCTCCAGGGCGCGTCCGATGCGGTGCAGGAGCCCCGGCGCGTCCTGGGCGCGGACCTCGATGACCGTGGCGTGCCGGGAGGCCGCCGGGGCCACCGTGACGCGCGGCGGGGGCGCGACCACGCCCCGCCGCCGGGGGTAGGCCGCGTCCCGCTCGGCGAGCCGCCCGGTGATGTCCAGGGAGCCGTCGAGCGCCCGGACGAGGTCGGCGCGCAGTCGTGCCGCCTGGGGCAGCGAGCCGTACTCGGCGGCGACCCGCCAGTTCAGCAGCAGGACCGAGCCCTCGACTCCGTCCGGGAGGTCGAAGCTGCGCAGCTCGGCCGTGCGCACGGTGAGCCGGTGCATGGCGAGCACGCCGGCGACCGCGGGCAGCACGCCCGCCTGGTCGGGCACGGCGATGAGCAGCTCGACCCCGAGCGGCTCGGGGTCCCCCTTGTCGTCCTTCTCCTCGGCCGGGGCCTCCGTCTGCGCGCGCAGCGACAGCACCGGCCCGCCGGTGCGGAACGCCTCTATGGCGAGCCGCTCCTGCTCGGCGCTGGTCTCGCCGGGCTCCGGCTCCTCCGGCTCGTCCCCGGCGAACAGCGCGTCGACCCGCTGGACGAGTTCGGAGACGAGGGAGGCCCGCCACGTCGACCATGCGGCGGGGCCGGTGGCCAGCGCGTCCGCCTCGGTCAACGCGTGCAGCAGTTCGAGCGTGCCCGGCGATCCGACGGCGTCGGCCACCGAGCGGACGGTGGCCGGGTCCTCCAGATCACGCCGGGTGGCGGTGTCGACGAGCAGCAGATGATGCCGTACGAGGGTGGAGAGCACCGCCACGTCGTCGCGGTCGAAGCCGATCCTGGCGGCCACGTCCTTGACGATGATCTCGCCGGCCACGGAGTGGTCGCCGGGCCAGCCCTTGCCGATGTCGTGCAGCAGCGCGGCGACGAGCAGCAGGTCGGGCCGGTGCACCCGGCGGGTCATCTCCGAGGCCTGGACCGCGGTCTCGATGAGGTGCCGGTCGACGGTCCAGATGTGCACGGCGTTGCGTTGCGGCCGACAGCGCACCCGCTCCCAGTCGGGCAGCAGATGGGTGATGAGCCCTTCGGCCTCCAGCGCCTCCCAGACGTCGACGGTCGGACGCCCGGAGCCCAGCAGGGTGACGAGCTGCTCGCGCGCCTCCGCGGGCCAGGGCGTCGCGAGCGGCCGGGCGGTGGCCGCCAGGCGGCGTACGGCGTGCAGGGACAGCGGCAGTCCGGCCTGGGCGGCCGCGGCGGCGGCGCGCAGGGGCAGCACCGGGTCCCGCTCGGGCCGGGCGGCGCGCGCGAGCACGACCTCGCCGTCCTGCTCGACCACGCCCTCGGCCAGCGGCGACCGCTCGGGAGCCGGCTTGCCGCCGCCGAGCATGGCGCGCAGCCGGGGCCGCACGGCGCGCGAACGCAGCACGCGCCCCACTTCACGCCAGGTCACATCGCTGGCGTACGAGATGACCCGCGCCGCCTCGTACACCTGGCGCAGCAGGGTGTCGGCGTCCAGCAGCCCCAGCTCGGCGGCGACCTGGTCCTGTTCCTGGAGTGCGAGCCGGTCGGTCGCGCGCCCGGTGGAGAGATGGAGCGCGTCCCGGACGTCGAGCAGGCGGCGCCGGGCGTCGGCGAGCCCCTCGCGCGGGGCGTCCGCGAGCCAGGAGGCGGCGACGGCGCGCAGGGCGGTGGCGTCACGCAACCCGCCGCGCGCCTCCTTGAGGTCGGGTTCCAGCAGGTATTGCAGCTCCCCCTGCCGTTCGGCCCGCTCGGCGCACAGTTCCTGGAGCTCCGGCAGACGTCTCGGGGCCTGGTTGCGCCAGTCGGCGAGGACGGAGGTCCGCAGTGCGGCGGTCAGTCCCAGATCACCGGCGATGTGGCGGGCGTCCAGCAGTCCGAGCTGCACCTTGAGGTCCTCGCCGGCCGTCTTGCGGGCCTCGGCGGGGGTGCGCACGGAGTGGTCGAGAGCCAGCCCCAGGTCCCAGACGGGGTACCAGATGCGGTCGGCCAGCGCGGCCACCGCCGCCCCGTCGGACCCGTCGTGCAGGAGCAGCAGGTCAAGGTCGCTGCGGGGCGAGAGCTCGCCGCGCCCGTATCCCCCGACGGCCACGAGGGAGACCCCGCGCGGCTCGGTGGCTCCCGCCCCGAAGAGGCCGGCCAGCCAGTCGTCGGTCAGCTCGGCCAGGGCCGAACGGCGCGGCGGCCCGGACCGCGCCCCCTCCTGGAGGAGGCGCAGCCGGGCCGCCGCGTAGCCGCTGGGTCCCGAGTCCTCTGCATCCGTACGTACGTCCGTACTCGTCACCCAGCGACTCCTGTTCTTCTCTTCGGTCAGAGCGCGTCCGGGCCGCGCTCGCCGGTCCGGACCCGTACGGCCGTCTCGACCGGGAGGGACCAGACCTTGCCGTCACCGATCTTGCCGGTGCGGGCGGCCTTGACGATGACGTCGATCAGCTGCTCGGAGTCGTCGTCCTCGGCCAGGACCTCGATCCGGATCTTGGGAACCAGGTCGACCGTGTACTCGGCGCCGCGGTACACCTCGGTGTGGCCCCGCTGCCGACCGTACCCACTGGCCTCGGTCACCGTAAGTCCGTGCACCCCGAAGGCCTGCAGGGCTTCCTTGATCTCGTCGAGCCGGTGCGGCTTGACGACCGCGGTGATCAGCTTCATGCCTCGACCTTCTTGCTCTCAGTGGTGGCAGCGACGCTGCTCGTGCTGGCGGAGATGTGCGAACCGGCGGCCGAGCTGAAGTCGTACGCGGTCTCGGCGTGCAGTGCCTGGTCGACGCCGGTCATCTCGTCCTCCTCGGACGCCCGGAAGCCGATCGTCTTCTGGATGGCGAAGGCGATGATCCAGGTCACCACGAAGGTGTAGCCCATGACGGAGAAGGCACCGGTGGCCTGCTTGCCGAACTGGTCGAGGCCGCCGATCCCGTCGGTGGCGAGGAAGCCGACCATCAGGGTGCCGATGACACCGCCGACCAGGTGGACACCCACGACGTCGAGGGAGTCGTCGTAGCCGAGCTTGTACTTGAGGCTGACGGCCCAGGAGCAGAGAACACCGGCGACGATACCGATCAGGATGGCGCCGAAGGCGTTGACGTGACCGCCGGACGGGGTGATCGCGACGAGGCCCGCGACGGCACCGGAGCAGGCACCCAGGGTGGTGAACGCGCCGTGACGGATGCGCTCGTAGATCAGCCAGCCGATGATGGCCGCTGCGGTCGCGATCTGCGTGTTGATGGCCATGCGGGCGGTCGTGCCGTCGACACCGAGCCAGGAGCCGGCGTTGAAGCCGAACCAGCCGAACCACAGCAGGGCGGTGCCGATCAGGACCAGCGGCAGGCTGTGCGGCCGCATCGGGTCCTTCTTGAAGCCGATCCGCTTGCCCACGACGAGGACCGCGGCGAGCGCGCCGATACCGGCGTTGATGTGGACCGCCGTACCGCCGGCGAAGTCGATGACGCCCATCTCGAAGAGCCAGCCGCCCGGCGCCCAGACCCAGTGCGCGACCGGGAAGTACACCAGGGTGACCCAGAGCGTGACGAAGATCATCCAGGCGCCGAACTTGACGCGATCGGCGAGCGCGCCGCTCATCAGGGCCGGCGTGATGACCGCGAACAGCATCTGGAAGAGGATGAAGGCGAACGCGGCGATCTGGTGCGGCTTGTCGTTCGCACCGACGACGAAGCTGTCGACCGTGCTGGCGACGTCGATGCCCTTGAGGCCGATCGCGTCCAGGTTGCCGATGAAGCCGCCCTGGTCACCGCTGAAGGCGAGCGAGTAGCCGTACAGCACCCACAGGATGCTGACGATGCCCAGCGAGATGAAGGACATCATCAGCATGTTCAGCACGCTCTTGGCACGCACCATGCCGCCGTAGAAGAGCGCCAGGCCCGGCGTCATCACCATGACGAGCGCCGCACTGATCAATACGAATCCGGTATCTGTGCCGTTCAATGCCGGTATCTCCTCGTGGTCGGAACGGCCCGTGCGGATGCGGAAGCTGTGGGGGAGCTATCGGGGAGGGCCGACTGTGCTGAGGAGACTGACGCAGCACCGTTTCACCGGGAGATTGGAAATGTTTCCTGGACGTGACGAAGGCACCCATCACGTTACGGACAGGTGAAACGTGAATCGCGGCGGATTCATCCCGTGTGGGGCCCAGGCTCTGTGGGCCTCTCGGCGGATAACGGTTTCGTATCCGATGGAACTTCCGGTGGTACTTCCACCGGACTTCCGTGGGACTTCCCGGAACGGACCGACCGCGGCAGACCATCCGATGACCTGGCATGGGGGAGCCGAGTCGGGCAGTAGGGATGGCAGGCCGCGGCCGGCGTGGAAGGGGCCCTGGCGTGGCGCCGGGCCGGGTCAGACCGCTTCGGCGGTCTCGGGGAGGTGGACGGCGAGCTGGTCCGTGAGGTCGACGACCTCGGCGAGACCGCCGAAATCACGTACGGCCGTGTCGACGGTCTTGCGGATGCGGGTGTTGACGCGCTCGGAGCGGACCTTGCGCGCGACGTCCATGGCCTCCTTGGCCATGGCGGCGCCCTGCTCGGGCTCACGCTGGAGCAGGTGCACGGTGGCCATGCCGATGAGGTTCAGCGCGTACGACCGCTGGTGTTCGGCGTCCGTGGCGAAGAGGTCGACGGCCCGGCGCATCACGGGCTCGGCGAGGGAGGCGTAGGTGGGGCTGCGGCCGGCGACATAGGCGAGGTCGCGGTAGGAGTGGCTGTTCTCGCCGTGCAGTTCGGCCTCGTTGAAGAAGCGGATCCAGTCGGGGTCCGGGTCGTCCCACTCCTCGGCGTCCGCGAAGACGTCCTCGGCCATCCGCACCGCCCGTTTGCACTTCCCGGGCTGGCCCATGTTGGCGTAGGCGCGGGCCTCCATCGCATACAGCATCGACTGGGTGCGCGGGCTCGCGCAGTCCCGGCTGCCGTACTGGGCGAGATGGATCAGTTCGAGCGCGTCGTCGGGCCGGCCGAGGTGGATCATCTGTCGGCTCATGCTGGACAGGACGTACGAACCGAGAGGCTTGTCGCCTGCCTCCTTCGCCGCATGCAGGGCGAGCACGAAGTACTTCTGGGCGGTGGGCTGGAGGCCGATGTCGTAGCTCATCCAGCCGGCCAGCTCGGCCAGTTCGGCGGCGACCTTGAACAGTCGCCGGGTGGTGGCCTCGGGCTGCGGCTCCTGGAGGAGGTCGGTCACCTCGTGCAGCTGGCCGACGACCGCCTTGCGGCGCAGACCGCCGCCGCACTGGGCGTCCCACTGCCGGAACATCACCGTCGTGGATTCGAGAAGGTCCAGCTCCGGCCGGGAGAGCCGGCCGGCGCGGCGGGCGGCGGGCGACGGCTCGGGCTCCGCGCGCGGGGCGGGCGGCGAGGGGACGAGCCAGCGCTGCATCGGCTCGATGAGGGCCGGGCCCGCGGAGAGGGCGAGCGAGCTCCCGAGGAAGCCGCGCCGCGCCAGCATCAGGTCGCTGCGCGAGAACTCGCTGATCAGCGCCACGGTCTGCGGGCCCGTCCAGGGCAGGTCGACGCCGGAGACGGACGGGGACTGGTGCGCCGCGCGCAGACCCAGGTCCTCCACGGCGACGACACAGCCGAACCGCTCGGAGAACAGCTCGGACAGGATGCGCGGGATCGGCTCGCGCGGGTTCTCCCCGTCGAGCCACCGGCGTACGCGCGAGGTGTCGGTGGAGATGTGGTTGGCGCCGAGCTGACGGGCCCGGCGGTTCACCTGCCGGGCGAGCTCGCCCTTGGACCATCCGCTGCGGACGAACCACGAACCGAGCAGTTCGTTCGGGCGCTTCTCAGCGTTCGTGCCGCTTCCGCCGTTGCCGCCCACTGGAACGCCCCCATCCCTGAACCCACTTGTGCGCTGTGTGCGCCAAGCCCTACCAGAATGCCGGTTACCACGCCGTACGTCCGACCCCCGTCACCCATCGAACGGAAAGACGACTTGCCTCCGGCATACCCACGAGCGTGTACGTCTCCAGACCCCGTGCACTCAAAGTAATCCTACGATCACGCGTCCGGCCACGGCGATTCCAGAAACGCCACCATTCGCCACCCCTTCGAATGAACTAACGGTGGCCCGTCCGCGATTCACTTGACACAGGACGGACGGGAGTGGGCGTAGCGATGCATTCAGGGGCGCGCGCTGGCGACCACGCCACCCGGGGTGCCGTAGTGCGCCGCCCATGCGGAAGCAGAGCGTCGCATTCCGACTCCGTCGCGTAACCACCAGCGCGCTGGACCCGTTGGAGGGGGCATGGGCTTCACGATCGGCGGCATCCGGGAGATGCGATCCGGCACGCGTCGACGCGGCCGTTCCTCGGAGTGCACGGCGGTGGCCGAGTTCACCGGCCTCTGGGGATGGGACGTCGTCCCCGGCGCGCGGACGGCTTCGGGCGCGTGCTCGTGCGGCAGGACGACCTGCTCCGCGCCCGGCGCACACCCCCTCGGCTTCGCGCCTCCCATCCACGCCGGAGCGACGCTCGACGAGGTGACCGAGGCCTGGGCCGAGTTCCCCGGCGCGTCGGTGATGCTGCCGGTGGGCCGCTCGTTCGACGTGATCGAGGTCGCCGAGTCGGCCGGGCGGCACGCACTGGTCCGCCTGGAGCGCATGGGCCTCCCGCTCGGCCCCGTGATCGCCACCCCCGAGGGCCGCGCCCAGTTCTTCGTCGCTCCCGGCGCCGCCGCCGAGCTGCCCTCCCTGCTCTACCGCATGGGCTGGGACGACCCCTCCGCCCTGGACCTGCGCGGTCTCGGCCCCGGCACCCATGTCACCGCCCCGCCGTCCGACCGCGGCGGCCTCGGCCCGGTCCGCTGGCTCCGCTCCCCCGCGCTCGACTCGGCGACCAGGCCACCGGCCGCGCGGCTGCTGCTGGGCACCCTGGCCTACGTGGCCCACCGCTCCCGGGCCTGACCCCGGTCGGCCACCCGCTGTCCGTACACAGCGAAGCGCCCGTCCCCAACTGCACCTTGGGGGCGGGCGCTTCTTCCCTGCCACCTACGGGTTCCCGCAGGTGGCCACCGCCTGTCACTCGCCGATAAGGGCATCCACGAACGCCTCCGGCTCGAACGGCGCGAGGTCGTCCGCTCCCTCTCCCAGGCCGACGAGCTTGACGGGCACGCCCAGCTCGCGCTGCACGGCGATGACGATGCCGCCCTTGGCGGTGCCGTCGAGCTTGGTGAGGACGATGCCGGTGATGTCGACGACCTCGGCGAAGACCCGCGCCTGGACGAGGCCGTTCTGGCCGGTGGTGGCGTCGAGGACGAGCAGGATCTCGTCCAGCGGCGCGTGCTTCTCGACGACGCGCTTGACCTTGCCGAGCTCGTCCATCAGGCCGGTCTTGGTGTGCAGCCGGCCGGCGGTGTCGATGAGGACGACGTCGGCGCCCTCCTCGATGCCCTCCTTGACGGCGTCGAAGGCGATGGACGCCGGGTCGCCGCCCTCGGGGCCGCGCACGGTACGGGCACCGACGCGCTCGCCCCAGGTCTGGAGCTGGTCGGCGGCGGCGGCGCGGAAGGTGTCGGCGGCGCCGAGGACGACGTTCTTGCCGTCGGCGACGAGGACACGCGCGAGCTTGCCGGTGGTGGTGGTCTTGCCGGTGCCGTTGACGCCGACGACCATCACGATGCCCGGGGTGTCGAGCGGCGAGTCGGTGTTGACCGCGCGGTCGAACTCGGGGACGAGGATCTTCAGCAGTTCCTCGCGCAGCAGCGTGCGCAGCTCCGCCGGGGTGCGGGTGCCGAGGACCTTCACGCGCTCACGCAGCCGCTCGACCAGTTCCTGGGTGGGCTGGACGCCGACGTCGGCGGTGAGGAGGGTGTCCTCGATCTCCTCCCAGGTGTCGTCGTCGAGGTGCTCGCGCGAGAGCAGCGTGAGCAGCCCCTTGCCGAGCGCGTTCTGTGAGCGGGAGAGCCGGGCGCGCAGCCGTACCAGACGGCCGGCGGTCGGCTCGGGGATCTCGATCTCGGGGGCGGGCGGTTCCTCGACGGCCACGGGCGCCGACGCCGAACCGTCCGGGAGATCCACCTCCTCGATCGTCCGGCGCGGTTCGTCGCGCGGCGTCTCGGCCTCGTCGCCGACATGCGGCTCGGCCGGAGGGGCGGTGATGTCGGGTGTCGTGGGGGGAGCCGGGGGCAGCGGCTTCTTCCTGCGGCTGCCTACGACGAGCCCGCCCAGCACGCCGAGCACGACCACGGCGATGACTACAGCAAGGATGAGTTCCATAACGGGACCAGTATGCGGGACCGCCCCCCGAGGCGTTCGATCGCCGTACGGGGGACTCCGGCCTTCCACACCCCTGGTTACCTGACGAACCGTCAGCTAACGTCCCCCTCCACAGCCGCCCGAAGGGGGTCCCATGCCCGTCACGGTCGTCCGTTTCAACCTGGTCGAGCCCGGCGCCACGCCCGCCTCGCTCCGGGCCCGCTACCGGGCCGCCGTCGAGATGGCCGCGTACGCCGACGAGCAGGGCGTCAGCACCGTGCAGACGGAGGAGCACCACGGGGTCGAGAACAACTGGCTGCCGTCGCCGTTCGTCTTCGCGGGGGCGGTGTTCGGGGCGACACGGCGGGTCGCGGTCACGGTCTCGGCGGCGATCGGGCCGCTGCACGATCCGCTGCGGCTGGCGGAGGACATCGCCGTGCTGGATCTGGTCAGCGGCGGGCGGCTGGTCACCGTCGCCGGGATCGGGTACAGGCCGGAGGAGTACGCGCAGTTCGACGTGGACTGGAAGGAGCGGGGCAAGCTCCAGGACGAGGTGCTGGAGACGCTGCTCCGGGCGTGGACGGGCGAGCCGTTCACCTATCGGGGGCGCACGGTCCGGGTCACCCCGCGCCCGGGCACCGAACCGCATCCGCTGCTGCTGGTCGGCGGTTCCTCGAAGGCGGCGGCCCGCCGGGCGGCACGCCTGGGGCTCCCCTTCTTCCCGAGCGCGCACCTGCCGGAGCTGGAGGCGTACTACAAGGAGCGGCTCGTCGAGTACGGCACCGCGGGCTGGACGATAATGCCGGCCGCCGAGACGCCCCTGCTGCACGTGGCGGAGGACCCAGACCGGGCGTGGGCCGAGTACGGCGGGCACTTCCTGCACGAGGCGCGGACCTACGCCTCCTGGCAGTCGGCCGGCATCCGGTCGGCCGTGCGGTCGGGCGCGGCGACGGTGGCGGAGCTGCGCGCGGAGGGCGTGTACCGAATCGTCACGCCGGACGAGTGCGTGGCGCTGGGCCTGGACAACTACGTCCTGCATCCGCTGGTCGGCGGGATGCCGGTCGAGGAGGGGTGGCGGGGACTGCGCCTGTTCGCCGAGCGGGTGCTGCCGCGCCTGGCCGACTGACCGTCGCGCGTCCCCGGAGAGCCGCCGTCCCGGCCCGCTCGGTGGTCGGGCCGGGACGGCGGAGGGGTACGAGGGGTGGGGCTGGGGCTAACCCATCTCCTCCAGCGCCTTGCCCTTGGTCTCCTTGACGAACTTCAGGACGAAGGGGATGGAGAGCGCGGCGAAGACCGTGTAGATCACGTACGTCACGGAGAGGTTCCAGTCGGCCAGGGACGGGAAGCTCGCGGTGATGGCCCAGTTGGCGATCCACTGGGCGGACGCGGCCACACCCAGCGCGGCGGCGCGGATCCTGTTCGGGAACATCTCGCCGAGCATGACCCAGACGACGACACCCCAGGAGAGGGCGAAGAAGAGGACGAACACGTGGGCGGCGATCAGGGCGACCCAGCCCTGGGTGGCGGGGAGCTTGCCGTCGACGAGGTCGTAGGAGAAGGCCCATGCCTCCAGGGCGAGGCCGAGGACCATGCCGACGGAGCCGATGAGGGCGAGCGGCTTGCGGCCGATCCGGTCGACGAAGATCATCGCGATCACGGTGCCGACGATGTTGATGATCGAGGTCGTGAAGGAGTAGAAGAACGACTCGCTGGGGTCGACGCCCACGGACTGCCACAGCGTCGCGGAGTAGTAGAAGGCGACGTTGATGCCGACGAACTGCTGGAAGACCGACAGGCCGATGCCGATCCAGACGATCGGCCTGAAGAGGAAGCTGCCGCCGAGCAGATCCTTGAAGGTCGACCTGTGCTCGCTGTTCATGGCCGACTCGATCTCGGCGACCCGGGCGTCGAGATCGACGTCCCCGCCCTCGACCTCGGCCAGCACCTCTCGGGCGCGCTCGTACTTGCCGACGGAGATCAGGAAGCGCGGCGACTCGGGGATCGCGAAGGAGAGCAGGCCGTAGAGCACGGCCGGGACGACCATGACGCCGAGCATGAGCTGCCAGGCCTCCAGGCCGAGCAGTTCACCGCGCTGGTCGCCGTCGGCGGCGTTCAGGATGCCCCAGTTGACCAGCTGGGAGACGGCGATGCCGACGACGATCGCGGCCTGCTGGAACGAGCCGAGCCGGCCCCGGTAGGCGGGCGGGGCGACCTCGGCGATGTAGGCGGGGCCGATGACGGACGCCATGCCGATCGCGAAGCCGCCGACGATCCGCCAGAAGGCGAGGTCGTACAGCGCGAAGGGGAGCGCGGAGCCGACGGCGCTGACCGTGAACAGGGCGGCCGCGATCTGCATGCACCGGATACGGCCGATGCGGTCGGCTATCCGGCCCGCCGTGGCCGCGCCCACGGCACAGCCGATCAGCGCGACGGCGATGACCTGCGCCAGGGCCGTGGAGCCGATGTCGTAGCGGTGGCGGATGGCTTCGACGGCGCCGTTGATCACGGCACTGTCGTAGCCGAAGAGGAAGCCGCCCATCGCGGCCGCCGCCGCGATGAAGATCACGTGCGAGAGATGGTCGGGCTGAGCGCCCCGAGCTCCTGCCCTGGGCTGCGCTGTGCTGGTCACGTCTGTACTCCTCGGCGGGCACGTCGCCGATGTCGGGGGAACGGGCCTGATGATCTGCTGGACCAGCCGCGCCTACCCCCGCTCGGACCCGCCTAACGCAGCCGCTGGCTGATCACCTTCGAGACGCCGTCGCCTTGCATGGACACGCCGTACAGCGCGTCGGCGACCTCCATGGTCCGCTTCTGGTGGGTGATCACGATCAGCTGCGAGGCCTCCTGCAGCTCCTGCATGATCCGGATCAGCCGCTGAAGGTTGGTGTCGTCGAGCGCCGCCTCGACCTCGTCCATCACGTAGAACGGGCTGGGCCGCGCCTTGAAGATCGACACCAGCATGGCGACGGCCGTCAGCGACCGCTCCCCGCCCGAGAGCAGCGACAGCCGCTTGACCTTCTTGCCCGGCGGCCGGGCCTCGACGTCGACACCGGTGGTGAGCATGTTGTCCGGGTCGGTGAGGATCAGCCGTCCCTCGCCGCCGGGGAAGAGCCGGCCGAACACGCCCTCGAACTCCCGTGCGGTGTCCCAGTACGCCTCGGTGAAGACCTGCTCGACCCGCTCGTCGACCTCCTTCACCACCTGCAGCAGATCGGCGCGAGTCTTCTTCAGGTCCTCCAGCTGCTCGCTGAGGAACTTGTGCCGCTCCTCCAGCGCCGCGAACTCCTCCAGCGCCAGCGGATTGACCTTGCCGAGCTGCTGGTAGGCCCGTTCGGCCGCCTTCAGCCGCTTCTCCTGCTCGGCGCGGTGGAACGTCTTCGGCTGGTTGCGGGGGTGCTCCGGGTCCTCCGGCAGCTCCTCCCCCTCCGCAGGCGGCGACGGCGGTACGAGCTGGTCGGGCCCGTACTCCGCGATCAGCCCCTCCGGTTCGACGCCCAGCTCCTCCAGCGCCTTGGTCTCCAGCTGCTCAATCCGCATCCGCTTCTCGGCGCCGAGCACCTCGCCCCGGTGGACGGAGTCGGTCAGCTTGTCCAGCTCCGCCTTGAGGTCCCTCCCCTCGTTGCGGGCCTGCGCGAGCTCCTGCTCACGGCGCGCCTTGGCCGCGTCGGCGGCGGTGCGTTCCCGCTCCGCGCGGGCGAGGGAGACCTCGACGTGGCGGAGCAGTTGCCGGGCACCGGAGGCGACGGCCTCGGCCACGGCGGCCTCGTGCCGCAGCCGCGCTCTGCGCTGTTCGGCGCGCGCCCGCGCCTCGCGCTCGGCGCGCGCGGCCCGGTCGAGGGAGTCCGCGCGCCCCGCGAGCCCCTTGACCCGCTCCTCGTGCGTCCGCACCTGGAGCCGGGCCTCCATCTCGGTCTGCCGCGCGTTGGCCCCGTCCGCCGCGAGCCGGTCCCGTACGAAGGTGTCCGGCTCCTCCTCCACGGGCATCTCCTCGGCCACCGCGAGCCGTTCGGCCAGCTCCTCGGCATCCTCCACGGCCTTGTCGAGCGACTCCTGGGCGCGTGCGGCGGCGGCCGTGGACCGTTCCGCCTCCCCGGCGGCGCCCCGTGCCTGACCGGCCAGCCGCCCGAGCTGCTGCGCGACCGCCGACCTCTCCCGCTCGCCCGCCCGGCGCCGCTCCCCCAGCTCCTCCACGATCCCGGCCCGCTCCCGGCGCAGCTCGACCGCGTGCTGCTGGGCCTCGGCCAGCTCCTCGCACCGTACGGCGAGCTCCTCCAGCTCGGCCGCCGCCTCGTCGACGGCGGCCTGCACCTCCAGCAGGCTCGGTGCCCCGGCCGAGCCGCCGTGCGCGAAGTGGGCCCCGAGCAGGTCGCCTTCGGCGGTCACGGCGGTGAGGTCGGGGCGGGCGTAGACCAGGTCCTCGGCGTCCTCGAGGGTGTCCACGACGACGATGCGGTGCAGGAGACGGCGTACGGCGGGTGTGAGGTCGGAGGGGGTCCGGATCAGGTCTGCGGCGAAGTGCGCGGGAGGGGATGCCGGGAGAGGTCGTCTTTCGTCCGCGGGCCCGTCGTGGCTGGTCGCGCAGTTCCCCGCGCCCCTTTGAGGCGCTGTCCCCGAGGACGGCGCCACGTCGTCCGGTGCTCCTGCCAGCAGCAGGGCCGCACGGCCAGCGTCCTGCTTGCGCAGCAGGCGGATCGCCTCCGCCGCGGCTGAGGGTGAGGTCACCGCGATCGCGTCGGCCGCCGCGCCGAAGGCCGCCGCGAGGGCGATCTCGTAGCCCGGGGTGACCGTCAGCAGTTCGGCGGCCGGGCCCAGTACTCCGCCCAGCCGGTCCTTCGCGGCGAGCAGCGCGCCCGTGCCGTCCTTGCGGCGCAGGCCGAGGGCGAGGGCCTCGTGGCGGGCCTGGGTGGCGGCCCGGCGGCGTTCGGCGGTGGTCGTGGCCTCGCGGGCGGCGGCGAGGGCGGTCTCGGCCTCGGCCAGGGCGCGCTTGGCGGCGTCGTGCTGTTCGGCCAGGTCAGAGTCGCCGGCGTCGAGGGTGTCGACCTCGGCCTTGAGCGCCTCGTACTCCTCCTGGGCGGCGGCGGCGCGTTCGCGCGCCTCGTCGCGGGCGGCGGCGAGGCGGTCGATCTCGGACTGCGCGGAGGCCGCGCGGGAGCGGGCGGCGTTGACCTGGCCGTTCAGCCGGGCGAGGCTCTCGCGGCGGTCGGCGATGGTCCGGGCGACGTCCTTCAGCCGGCGTTCCTCGACCACGAGTTGCCGCTCCAGGTCGGCGCGGTGCTCGACCGTGTCCTCCAGGGCGCGCTCGGCGGCCTCCAGGGCCGCTTCGAGTTCGGCCTCCTGTTCACGGATGCGGGCTGCCTCGCGCTCCATGTCCTCCGGGTCGCGGCCGCGCCGCTCCTCGGCGGGCGCGGAAGTGGCGCTCTTGACCCGGGCGTCGGCCAGGGAGATCGTGCCGCGCACCCGCTCGGCGAGCTGCGACAGCTCGTACCAGGTCTCCTGGGCGCGCTGGAGGCGCGGCGCCAGCCGGCGCACCTCACCCTCCAGATGGGCCTCCCGCTGGAGCGCCTTCTTCAGCTCGGTCTCGGCGGCCTCCTTGCGCTGCTTCAGCGCGGCCTCGTCGGCGACCTCCGTACGGAGCGCGGCGTGGAGGCGTACGAGATCGTCGGCGAGCAGGCGCAGGCGGGCGTCGCGCAGGTCGGCCTGGATGACGGCGGCCCGGCGCGCGACGGCGGCCTGGCGGCCCAGCGGCTTGAGCTGGCGGCGGAGTTCGTCGGTGAGGTCCTGGACGCGGGCCAGGTTGGCCTGCATGGCGTCCAGCTTCCGGAGCGCCTTCTCCTTGCGCTTGCGGTGCTTGAGGACGCCGGCGGCCTCCTCGATGAAGGCGCGGCGGCCCATGGGGTCGGCGTGCAGGACGGAGTCCAGCTGTCCCTGGCCGACGATGACGTGCATCTCACGACCGATGCCGGAGTCGGAGAGCAGGTCCTGGATGTCGAGGAGTCGGCAGGTGTCGCCGTTGATCTGGTACTCGCTGCCGCCGTTGCGGAACATGATCCGCGTGATCGTGACCTCGGAGTACTCGATGGGGAGGGCCCCGTCGGAGTTGTCGATGGTCAGCGACACCTCCGCGCGCCCGAGCGGGGGGCGCCCGGTGGTGCCGGCGAAGATGACGTCCTCCATCTTGCCGCCGCGCAGCGACTTGGCGCCCTGTTCCCCCATGACCCAGCTGAGCGCGTCCACGACGTTGGACTTGCCCGAACCGTTGGGCCCGACGACGCACGTGATGCCCGGTTCGAACCGGAGCGTGGTCGCCGAGGCGAACGATTTGAACCCACGGAGGGTCAGGGCCTTGAGGTGCACGGCGCTGGACTCTACCTTCCGGCCTTGTCTCACTCCATGAACGCGCGGTTTCGCCCATGAACGTGCAGGGCACACCAGACGTTAAAGAGGGTGAGGTGGGGAGCCGGGGGCCGAGCCGGGGCTCGGGGACAGAAAGAAGGGACGCCTTGGAGAAGGCGTCCCTTGCAGATCTGACAACTTAGCGGTTGATACGGGCAGCCCAACCACTGCTGTCTGTCGTGGTGCGATGCAGTGATCAGGTGAGCGCAGGCTCCGCCTGGCGTGCGTCGAGCTCCATGAGCGAGTCGTGAGAAGCGGCAGCCGTCAGCGCGTCGTTCTTCGCCTGGATGCGTCCGAGCTCGGATTCCAGGTCCTGGACACGCTGCTGGAGCCGTCGCATCTCGGCGAGGAGTCGCGGGTCGGAGCCGCCGACGTAACCGAGAAGCGCCTTTGCCATGATGGATGGTCCTCCACACTGAGTGACCGACCGAAGCGGTGTGGGTCGTGAGGGAATCGCACCCGCATTGCTTGGCACTGTTGAGTTTTTGCTGCCGTCTTCATGCCAAACAGCTAAGGTGCGCGGGGTTGCTTTTAGCGTCTCACCAAAAAGTTTGACGGTCAACACGATCACGCCCCGCAATGGCGGGCATCCCTCTGCCGCGCGGCCCCGAACGGGCGACGCTGCGGCGATTCCGGGACCTCTCCTGACCGTCGGAGCGAGGGGATCATCCTCTCTTCGGAGCCTGCCATGACAGACCTGTCTTGACAATCACCTGCACATTTCCGGTTTGTGCATGCTCCTGGCATATGCCGGTGGCGCTCCCCTCCGCTCTCGCGCCACTCACCCCCTCGGGGGATCAGCGAATGGCGAAGCCCTCGTACCCCCCGCGCGGTGTGTCCCAGATCTCGGTCACACCCACCACGCGCCCGGGCGTGTCGTCGCCCTGGAGCCACTCCAGGAGCCCTTCGCACGCCTCGCGCGGCCCCTCGGCGACCACCTGGACCCGTCCGTCGGCCAAATTGAGAGCAAAACCACTCAGGCCCCCGATCTCCAGCGCCCTCGCCCTGGTGAACCAGCGGAAACCCACACCTTGCACCCGTCCACGCACCCAGGCGACCAGCCGTACATCCTCGCTCATGACTGCACGCTAACGGGCCAATGTCTCCCGGGTCTCACCGTCCCCAGGCGCCATGCTGTACCGTCCCCACCCAATGAATCTCATATGAAACTCACTCCTTCGTGTGAGATTCGTGAAGACGACGATCACAACGTTGACGAACTCCCCAACGTTGACCGCAGGACACCGCAAGGACGAGGAAGGCCAAGACATGGGACGCCACCGACGCTCCGCCGCCGGCCGCGCCGCCAGGGGGGGCCGCGCCGCCGGGGTCACTGACAGGGGCTTCGTTCCCGAGGAGCCGCACTACGGTCCGGAGAACCTGTACGGGTTCGCCGCGTTCCTGGAGGCCGACGCCCAGGCCGCTTCGCGGAACGGTGGCTCGCGCCGCCGCAAGAAGAAGACCGTGACGCCTGTGAAGACCGGTCTCCTCGGTGTCTCCGCCGCCGTCGCCCTCGGCACCGTCGCGGTGGCCACCGGGGTGCTGCCGGGCGGCGACCAGTACACGATCAGTGGTGGCAACACCAACGAGACGGTGGTGCCCGCCGGCTCGCCGACGGGTGCGGCGACCCAGCAGGGCGGTGCGGACGGCGCCGCGCAGGAACAGCGCGAGGACGAGGCCACCAGCCGGGACGCCGAGCGCGCGGCCTCTCCGTCCAACACCCAGGCCCCCTCGACGCCCCCGTCCGAGAAGAAGCCCGCCGAGGAGGCGGACAAGGGCTCCGGCTCCCAGAAGACCAAGAAGCCGTCCGACAAGCCCATCAAGGAGAAGGAGAAGGGCAAGGAGAAGGACACCACTTCTCCGGCGGAGCTCTCCTCCGAGACCCAGGCCGAGGCCGCGGTCCTCCTGCTGGTCAACGAGGAACGGGCCAAGGCGGGCTGCCAGCCGGTGGCGGCCAACAGCGACCTGGCGAAACTGGCCGAGGCGTTCAGCGAGGACATGGCCCTGCGCGGGTTCTTCGACCACACCGACCCCGACGGTTCCGACCCGTGGGACCGCGCGGCCACCCTCGGGATCACCGGCCTCGGCGGCGAGAACATCGCCCGCGGCCAGGCCACCGCCGAAGCGGTCATGGAGGCCTGGATGAACAGCCCCGGCCACCGGGCGAACATCCTGAACTGCGACTTCAAGACCCTCGGAGTCGGCGTCCACCTGGGCGACGGCGGACCGTGGTGGACGCAGGACTTCGGCTACTAGGCCCGAGGCACCCGCCCGCCCCGTCGCCGGCCGGCTCACCTTCCCCGGGCCGGCTCGTCACCGCCTCCCCCACCCCACCGCTAACCATCAGTTAGTGCGATCTTCTGGTCAGCGCTGTGCCGGAGTATCCTCGGTGGTATGGAATCAGCCGCGCAGACCGGCGTGACGTCCACGCGGGCCGCCGCGGGTACGGGCGCTGTGGATTTCGACGGCCTCGCCTTCGACGTGTTCGCCAGGAACTGTCCCTCGCGGGGCACCCTGGAGCACGTCACGGGCCGCTGGGGCGCCCTCACGATGGGCGCACTGTACGAGAGTTCGCTCCGCTTCAACGAGCTGCGCCGCCGCGTCGACGGCGTCAGCGAGAAGATGCTCTCCCAGACCCTGCACGCCCTGGAGCGCGACGGCCTCGTCCACCGCGACGCGCAGCCCACCAACCCGCCACGGGTCGACTACACCCTCACACCGCTCGGCCGCGAGATCTCCCAACGCCTGCTGTCCCTCATCACCTTCGTGGAGGACCGCATGGAGGACGTGCTCCGGTCCCGCGAGCGCTACGACGCGACGCGTGGCGCCCGCTGACACGTCGGGCAGAAGTAGCTGGACCGGTTCATCCACGGCCGCCGCCGCATGGGCGTGGCACAGCGGCGGCAGGGCAGTCCCTCACGGCCGTACGCGTCCAGCGAGCGGTCGAAGTACCCCGACTCGCCGTTGACGTTGACGTAGAGGCTGTCGAAGCTCGTGCCGCCCACCGCGAGGGCCGCGTTCATCACGTCCCGTACATGGCCGAGGAGTTCGGTGGTGCGGGGGCGGGTGAAACCGGCCGTGGGGCGCTCGTAGTGGATCCGCGCGCGCCAGAGCGCCTCGTCCGCGTAGATGTTGCCGACCCCGCTGATCAACGACTGGTCGAGCAGGGCCCGTTTGATCGTCGTGCGCTTCCGCCGCAGCGCCTGGTGGAAGGCCTCCGCGTCGAACCGCGGATCGAGGGGGTCGCGGGCGATGTGCGCGATGACGTCCGGCAGACCGTCCGGGGTGGTGTCGTGCAACGACAGTCCGCCGAAGGTGCGTTGGTCGACGAAGCGCAGTTCGGTGGCGAGGTCGTCCGCGAAGCGGACGCGGATCCTGAGGTGCTTCTCGTCGACCGCGTCGTGCGGCTGCACGAGCAGTTGGCCGCTCATGCCGAGGTGGGCGAGGACGGCGATGCCGGTGTCCTCCACGGGCAGCCACAGGTACTTCCCGCGGCGGCTGGGCTCGCCGATGCGATGGCCCTTGAGCCGGTGCGCGAAGTCCTCCGGACCGGCCAGGTGCCGACGGATCGCCCGGGGGTGGAGGACCTCGACGTCGGCGACGGTCCGATGGGCCACCCATCGCTCCAGGCCGCGCCGTACGACCTCGACCTCGGGGAGTTCTGGCACGGGGGCCTCCGGAGAGAGCGGGGGGTGGGGGGTGGGTGGGTGAGGTCGTGGGTGGGTGCGGGTGAGTGGGGGCTGGTCGCGCAGTTCCCCGCGCCCCTGAAAAGCAGGGGCTGCGCCCCGTGCTTTTCAGGCCCACATGGCCTGATCGTTCGGGCCCCGCAGGGCCTGATCTTTCAGGGGCTCGGGGAACTGCGCGAGAAGCCCCCACTCACCCGCACCCGACAACGCACCACACCACACGACACCGCACCGCACCCGGCGGAGCCGTTACGCCGGGGCCGCGTCCGAAGGACTTTCCGCGGGCTCGTCGGGCAGAGCCACGGCCTCGGCCGCCGCCTTCGCCCGCTCGTCCGCCGCGGCGCGGATCGCACGCCAGGCGGACTCGGCCGCCTGCTGTTCCGCTTCCTTCTTGCTGCGGCCGGTGCCGGTGCCGTACGAGACGCCTCCGACGCGGGCGGCAGCGGTGAAGGTCTTCTCGTGGTCGGGGCCGGTCTCCGTGACCAGGTACTCGGGCACACCGAGCCCCTCGGTCGCGGTGAGCTCCTGGAGACTGGTCTTCCAGTCCAGGCCGGCACCGAGGTTCGAGGACTTCTCGATCAGCGGGTCGAACAGGCGGTGCACCAGCTCCGCCGCCGAGTCCAGACCCTGGTCGAGATAGACCGCGCCGATCACCGCTTCGAGGGTGTCGGCGAGGATGGACGCCTTGTCCCGGCCGCCCGTGCCCTCTTCACCGCGGCCGAGCCGGATGAAGGAGCCGAGGTCGAGCCCGCGGCCCACCTCCGCCAACGCACGAGAGTTGACCACCGCGGCCCGCAGCTTGGCCAGTTGGCCTTCGGGCAGGTCGGGGTGGGTGCGGTACAGCGTGTCCGTCACCACGAGGCCGAGTACGGAGTCCCCGAGGAACTCCAGGCGCTCGTTGGTGGGCAGACCGCCGTTCTCGTACGCGTACGAACGGTGCGTCAGCGCACGCACCAGAAGGGCGGACTCGAGCTGATAGCCGAGCCGCCCTTCCAGAAGCGTGTGGGACGAGGCTGTGTTCTCCGCCTTTTTCTTGGCGTTGGTCTCCGCCTTGGCGTCATCCGCCTTCTTGGGGCTGGACACAGTGCCTCTCACCAGCCGCTCAGACCTCGAGGACCTGGCGCTTGTTGTAGGTGCCGCAAGACGGGCACGCGATGTGCTGCAGCTTGGGCTCGTGGCAGCGCTCGCACGCAACCAGGGTGGGGACCGCAGCCTTCCACTGCGACCGGCGGTGGCGCGTGTTGCTGCGCGACATCTTCCGCTTCGGAACAGCCACGGCTACTTCTCCTGCTTCTCGTCGACACCGGATTCGGCGCCGCTCATCTCGTCCTTCTCGCCGTCTTCGAGTGAACCGGCGAGTCCCTGCAGTGCCGCCCAACGGATGTCGACGGCGTCGTGGTGGTGGTCCGGGTCGTCCGCGAGCCGGGCTCCGCATTCGGAGCACAGGCCGGGGCAGTCGTCCTGGCACACCGGCTGCATCGGCAGTGCGAGCACCACCGCATCGCGCAGCACGGGTTCGAGGTCGAACAGGCCGTCCTCGATGAAGAGCCTGTCCTCGTCGTCCTCGGCGTCGTTGTCGGGTTCCGCGATCACGCGGCCCCGCTCATCGGCGTCGGGGTACGAGAACATCTCCTGGAAGTCCGCTTCGAGCTCCAGCCCGAGCGGCTCCAGACACCTTACGCACTCCCCCTTGGCGTCGGCACGGGCGGTGCCTGTGACGAGCACCCCTTCCATGACCGACTCCAGACGGAGTTCGAGCTCCACCGGGGCGCCTTCCGGCACTCCGACGACCCCCTTGATCCCGAGGTCCTTGGGAGCGTCGACCGAACGCGTCAGGCGCTGCTGCGCACCGGGCCGCCGACCCAGCTCGTGCGTGTCGAACACGAGGGGGTTGCGGTGGTCGAGGCGGGCGTTCAGAGCCATTTCTGCTTTCGGTCTTCGAAACTCGGAGGAGGGCGCCACCCCTGGTGTTCCGGGCAGCGCTCGATCGCGGGCGTCTGCTGCGGACAGCATCAACGCACGCGCGACCGAAGAGCCAGGATACTGGACCTTTCGCCATCGGCCCAATCGGCTGTCAGCGGCCCTGCTCGTAGCGGCGCAACTGCTCCGCCGTGATCATGGTGGTGTCGAAGAGGCTGGTCTCGTCGAGCTGGTTCCCCTGCGGCTGCGCGTACCCCTGGTGCCCCTGCTGGTCCTGGTGTCCCTGCGGCTCCATGTGCCCCTGCGGCTCCATGTGCCCCTGGTTCGGGTCGTACGCGGGCTGCTGTGGGTAGCCGGCCGCGTACGGGTCGGCCTGCTGGTAGCCGTAGGGGTCGGCGGACTGCTGGGGCTGGGCGTACTGCTGCTGGTAGCCGTACGGGTCCTGCTGGTACGCCGTCGCCGCGTAGGAGTCCTGCTGCTGCCCGTACGACGGCTGCTCCGGCGCGGACTGGGCGGGGGTGTCCGAGAGGGCGACGAGCTCGGCCAGGTAGTCGGCGTCGCTGGTGGGGCGGGGGGAGGTGCCGTCGTCGTTCAGGGCGAGGGCGCCGAGGTCGTCGGTGGCGATCCGGCCGTGCAGCTTCTGCCGGCCGCGGCCGACGGCCTCCAGGGTCTTGGCGAGGACGGCCTCGAAGGCGCCGAGCTTGGCGTCCACGTAGGCGTCGGCGTCGCGGCGCAGGGTCTCGGGGTCGTGGCTGCGCTCGGGAGCGTCCTCGTCCTCGTACCCCTGCTCGTCGACGCCCGGGCCGGTGCCCAGGAGCTTCTCACGGCCGCGGCCGACCGAGCCGAGGGTCTTGGTGAGGACGACCTCGAAGTTGGCGAGCTTGGAGTCGACGTAGTCGTCGGCCTCGGCGCGGACCTCCTCGGCCTCCTGGCGGGCCTCGCCGAGGATGCGGTCGGCCTCGTTCTGGGAGCGGCGGGCGACCTCGGTGTCGGAGATCAGGGAGCCGCGCTCGGCGTGCGCGTTCTGGATGATCCGCTCGGCCTCCAGCCGGGCCCGCTCGACCATGTGGTCGCGGTCGCCGATCAGCTCCTGTGCCTGGGCGAGGGAGTCGGGCAGAGCCGCGCGCAGTTCGTCGAGCAGGGAGAGCAGTTCCGCGCGGTTGACCACGCACGAGGCCGACATGGGCATGGCCCGGGCGCCGGAGACCACCGAGACGATCTCGTCGAGCTTCTTCTGCACGTCCACCGTGTGGTCCACCGTGTGCTCGCCACTCTCTACAGCTGTGTTGGAGACGGTCGGGTCGACTGTACGGCCAGCGGGGGACGTTCGTCCGCTCAGTCCCGCTTCAGTCGCTCGGCCAGTGCTTCGAGGACCAGCGGGGGCACCAGGTGGGAGACGTCGCCGCCCCAGGTCGCGACCTCCTTGACCAGGGAGGACGACAGGAAGCTGTAGGTGGGGTTGGTGGGGACGAAGAGGGTCTCCACGCCCGACAGGCCGATGTTCATCTGGGCCATCTGCAGTTCGTAGTCGAAGTCGCTGACCGCGCGCAGGCCCTTGACGATGGCCGGGATGTCGCGCTGCTTGCAGAAGTCGACGAGCAGTCCGTGGAAGGCCTCCACCCGGACGTTCGCGTACTCGGCGGTGACCTGGCGGATCAGCTCGATCCGCTCCTCGACCTCGAAGAGGCCCTTCTTGGACTTGTTGATCATCACCGCGACGTAGATCTCGTCGTACAGCTTGGAGGCGCGGCCAATGATGTCGAGGTGTCCGTTGGTGATGGGGTCGAACGACCCGGGACAGACGGCACGGCGCACTTGAGGTCCCTCGCTCTCCGGTCCGGTCATCGTGCGTCTTCGCACGTAGAGGCGGCGCGACCGTACCAAAACGTTCCCTCGCCGTAGCGACGGGCCCTGAGGGCTTCGAAACCGGTCGGCCAGGCGAATTCACCGCCTCTGGTGCTGCGCTCCACGGTGACGAGGGCTTCGTCGCCGAGCCAGCCCCCGGCACGGAGTGTGAGCAGGATCTCCCGAAGATCGTCGTCCGAGACGGCGTACGGGGGGTCCAGGAAGACGAGGTCGTACGGCTCGTCCGGCGCCGGGCCCTGGATGATCTGCTCGGCTTTGCCCGATCTCACCTCGGCGCCGGGGAGGCCGAGCGATCTGACGTTGTCGCGGACCGTTTTCGCGGCGCGGGCGTCGGCCTCCACGAGCAGGGTGTGGGCCGCGCCTCTGGAGAGGGCCTCCAGGCCCACGGCACCGGAGCCGGCGTACAGGTCCAGGACGCGTTCGCCGTCCAGGGGGCCGCCGAGGAGGGACTGCCAGGTGGAGAAGAGGCCCTCGCGGGCGCGGTCGGAGGTGGGGCGGGTGCCGTTGCCCGGCGGGACGGCGAGGCGGCGTCCGCCGGCTGCGCCGGCGATCACGCGGGTCATCTTGGGTCCTTGGGGAGGAGGAGCGACTGTGGGTCCAGTCTGGCAGTCGGTGGGGAGGGGTGCGTCTGCCGTGGGCGGCTGCGGGACGGTGGCGGGTTCGCCTGGTGGGGTGCCTGCCGATCGACGTGGGCGACTGCGGGTCCGTCGTGGCCGCTCGCGCAGTTCCCCGCGCCCCATCGGGGGCGCGGGGCCTCACCCCTTGTCCAGGTACTGCTCCCGTTCCTCGTCCAGGAGGGCGTCCAGGGCTGTGCGCAGCGCCGGTAGGTGCTCCAGGTCCGGGTCGGCCGCGACCACCGCCGCCGCTTCCTCCCTCGCCTCCGCGATGATCTCCTCGTCGTCGATGACGGTCAGCATGCGCAGGCTGGTGCGGGCGCCGGACTGGGCCTGGCCGAGGACATCGCCCTCGCGGCGTTGTTCGAGGTCGATGCGGGAGAGCTCGAAGCCGTCGAGGGTGGAGGCGACGGCGCCCAGGCGCTGGCGGGCGGCGCTGGCCTCGGGCATCTCGGTGACCAGGAGGCAGAGGCCGGCGGCGGAGCCTCGGCCCACCCGGCCGCGCAGCTGGTGGAGCTGGGAGACGCCGAAGCGGTCGGCGTCCATGATCACCATGGCGGTGGCGTTCGGGACGTTCACACCGACCTCGATGACCGTGGTGGCGACCAGGACCTGGGTCTCGCCGGCGGCGAAGCGGCGCATGGCCGCGTCCTTGTCGTCAGGGTGCATCCGGCCGTGCAGGACCTCGACCTTCAGGCCCTGGAGGGGGCCCTTGGCGAGCTGGTCGGCCACGTCGAGGACGGCGAGAGGCGGGCGCTTCTCGGCTACGTCCTCCGGGGACTTGCCGCTCTTCTTCGAGTCGCCGGGTTCGTCGACGTCGTCTCCGATGCGCGGGCAGACGACGTACGCCTGGTGGCCGTTCGCCACCTCCTCGCGGACGCGTTCCCAGGCGCGGGCGAGGAAGTGGGGCTTGTCGGCGGCCGGGACGACATGGCTGGCGATGGGGGAGCGACCGGCGGGCAGCTGGTCCAGGACCGAGGTCTCCAGGTCGCCGAAGACGGTCATGGCGACCGTGCGCGGGATGGGGGTGGCCGTCATGACGAGGAGGTGGGGCGGCTGCTTGCCCTTGCCGCGCAGGGCGTCGCGCTGCTCGACGCCGAAGCGGTGCTGCTCGTCCACCACGACCAGGCCCAGGTCGTGGAACTGGACCTTGTCCTCGATCAGCGCGTGCGTGCCGATGACGATCCCGGCCTCGCCGGTGACCAGGTCCAGCAGCGCCTGCCGGCGGCCGGCGGCGCCCATCGAGCCGGTGAGCAGGACCACCTTGGTGGCGTGCTCGGCGCCGCCCAGCATTCCGCCCTCGGCCAGCTCCCCCATCATCTCGGTCACCGACCGGTGGTGCTGCTGGGCGAGCACCTCGGTGGGCGCGAGCATGGCCGCTTGCCCGCCCGCGTCGACGACGGCGAGCATGGCGCGGAGGGCCACCATGGTCTTGCCACTGCCCACCTCGCCCTGGAGCAGCCGGTGCATCGGGTGTTCGGTGGCCAGGTCGTCGAAGATCTCCCTGGAGACCTTCTGCTGGCCCTCGGTGAGGGTGAAGGGGAGGCGGGCGTCGAACGCGGTGAGGAGCCCTTCGGGGGCGGGGCGGCGGGCGACGGCGGGCAGCTGGGCGTCGGCGTGGCGGCGACGGGCCAGGGCGACCTGGAGGACGAAGGCCTCGTCCCATTTGAGGCGGTCCCGGGCCGACTCGATGTCGGCCCTGGTGTGCGGGCGGTGGATCTTCAGGAGGGCTTCGGGGAGGGTGGCCAGGCCCCGGCCCTCGCGCAGGGAGTCGGGGAGGGGGTCGACGGCCTCCTGGGCGCTCGGCAGGACCGTCTGGACGGCCTTGGCGATCTTCCAGGACTCCAGCTTGGCGGTGGCCGGGTAGATCGGGATGACGGCGCCGGCCCAGGTGTCGACGGTCTCCGTGACGTCGTCGCCGCGCAGCAGTTCGTAGGCCGGGTGGGCCAGTTGGAGGCGGCGGTTGAAGACGGAGACCTTGCCGGCGAAGAGGGCGCGGGTGCCGGGGAGGAGGTCCTTGTGGGGTTTGTGCACGCCGTTGCCGAAGAAGACGAGCTGGAGGCGGCCGCTGCCGTCGGTGATGGTGACTTCGAGGCGCTGGCCCTTGCCCCGGGGGGCCTTGGCGGAGGCGAAGCTGTGCAGGCGGGCGTCGGCGACCTGGGCGACCACCGTGACGTGCTCGTCCATCGGCAGGTCGGCGAGGTGGGTGAGCTGGCCGCGCTCCTCGTATCTGCGGGGATAGTGGTGCAGCAGATCGCCGACGGTGTGCAGGCCGAGATGCTCGGCCATCACCTTCGCGGTGGCGGCGCCGAGCGTGTTCTTGAGCGGTTCTTCGAGCGCGGGCACGAGATCCATTGCACACCACGCCACTGACATTCCCGTATACGTCCTTGAAATCCGCTGGTCAGGCGGGTCGTTCGCGCCTAGGATGACGCACTCCCGGGCCCAGCAGTCGGGCCCTGCCGCCGCCGTCCGCGGTCACCGTCCGACGGGACCGCCCGACCCCGCCGCCGTCGCCAGAATCCCTCCCACCGGCGCTGCGACGATGGATTCAATGACCTCACAGTCATCCCAGGCACCCCAGACTCCTCAGGCACCCCAGTCGCCGCACACGTTCCAGGTCGATCTGCGTGGCCTGGTGGATCTGCTCTCGCACCACCTGTACTCCAGTCCGAAGGTCTACCTGCGCGAACTGCTGCAGAACGCGGTGGACGCGATCACCGCGCGCCGCGCCGAGCAGCCCGACGCCCCCGCCCGCGTACGGCTGTTCGCCGAGGCCGGCACGCTGCGGGTGGAGGACTCGGGCATCGGGCTCACCGAGACCGATGTGCACAACCTGCTCGCCACGATCGGCCGCAGCTCCAAGCGGGACGACGGAGGCATCCAGGAGGTCCGCTCGGACTTCCTGGGACAGTTCGGCATCGGGCTGCTCGCCTGCTTCGTGGTCGCCGAGCGCATCCGGGTGGTCAGCCGCAGCGCCCGTACGCCGGACGCGCCACCCGTGGAGTGGACGGCTGCCGACGACGGCTCGTACACCGTGCGGACACTGCCCGACGAGGCGCGCCCCGAACCGGGTACGACCGTGCATCTGGTCGCGCGGCCCGGGGCCGCCGAATGGCTCTCCCCCGCACGCGTGCTGACGCTGGCGCGGGACTTCGGGTCGCTGCTGCCGTACGACGTACGGGTGGGCGAGGAGGCGGTCACCGACCTGCCGGCGCCCTGGAACCGGGCGTACGCCTCGCCGGCCGGCCGGCGGGTGGCCCTGGCCCGGCACTGTCACGACCTGTTCGGGTTCACGCCGCTGGACTCGATCGAGCTGGACGTGCCGCTGGCCGGGATCCGGGGCGTCGCGTACGTCCTGCCGACCGCCGTCAGCCCGGCGCAGCGGGCGAGCCACCGGGTGCATCTGAAGGGCATGCTGCTCACCGAGCGGGCCGAACAGTTGCTGCCGGACTGGGCGTTCTTCGTGCGCTGCGTCCTCGACACGGACAGCCTGCGGCCCACGGCGTCGCGGGAGTCGCTGTACGAGGACGAGACGCTGGCGGCCGTGCGGGAGGCGCTCGGCGAGCGGATCCGAGGTTGGCTCACGGGGCTCGCCGCGGGTGATCCGGAGCGGCTGGCGGCCTTCCTGTCGGTGCACTACCTGGGCGTGAAGTCGCTGGCGCGGCACGACAGGGAGATGCTGCGCACGATGTTGCCGTGGCTGCCCTTCGAGACGACCGACGGGCGGCTCTCGCTGGAGGAGTTCGCGCAGCGGCACCCGGTGGTGCACTTCACGCGGACGGTCGAGGAGTACCGGCAGGTCGCGCCGATCGCGTCCGCGCAGGGCGTCGGGGTGGTCAACGGCGGCTACACGTACGACAGCGAGCTGGTCGAGGCGCTGCCGTCGGTGCGTCCGGGGACGGTGGTCGCCGAGCTGGACGCCGACACGGTGACCGCTCACCTGGACGTGCCGGACCCGGACGAGGAGCTGGCGCTGGCGGGCTTCCTGTCGGCCGCGCGGGCGAAGCTCGACCCCCTGGGCTGCGACGTGGTGCTGCGGGCCTTCCATCCGCTCTCGGTGCCCGCGCTGCACCTGGACGACCGGTCCTCCCGGCACGAGCAGGCCCGGGCGGAGGCGGAGGAGCAGGCCGACGATCTGTGGGCGGGCATCCTCGGTTCGCTGCGGGGCAGCGCGCCGCGCGCGCGGCTGGTGCTCAACCATCTCAACCCGCTGGTCCGGCGGATCAGTTCGCTGACCGACCGGGAGCTGATCGGCACGGCCACGGAGTCCCTGTACGGGCAAGCCCTGCTGATGGCCCAGCGGCCGCTCAGGCCGGCTGACTCGGCGCTCCTGAACCGCGCCTTCATCGGCCTGCTGGAGTGGGCCACGCACACCGAGCCGGGGGCCGGCCCGGGCAACGGGTCCGGTCGGGGCTTCGGGGAGGGTGGTCGCCGGTGACCGACGTCGTGGATTCCATGGACTTCGACGAACTCCGCCGCGCCATGGCGGAGAACCACGAGCAGCCGGAGGGCCCGGCGCGCAACGCGCGCGCGGAGCGGCTGCTCGCCGAGGCCGAGAAGCTGAACGAGCCGCTCGCCGTGATCGAGGCGCTCGGGCACCAGCTGAAGGTCTACAACTACAGCTCCGAGAAGGCCAAGATGTTCGTCCCCTTCGCGCGCCTGCTGCGCATGTGGGACGAACGCCCGGAGGACTTCGACGAGTACGAGATCCACTCCCTGCACTGGGTGTTCAAATGGATGTCGGCCGGCATGCTGAACCAGCCGCACATTCCGCTGGCCTCCATCGAGAAGTGGCTCGGCGAGATGGAGCACCGCTACCGGCTCGCCGGGCACTCGGAACGGGCCGTGCGCAGCGCCGAGTTCAGTGTGGCCGCGCACATCGGCGACCTGGCGCGGGCCGAGCGGGCGTACGGCGCGTGGCTGGCCGCCGACCGGGACGCGATGGCCGACTGCCACGCGTGCGAGCTGCACGGGCAGGGCTGGTGGCGGGCGCGGCGCCGGGAGGACGCCGAGGCGCTGGAGCTGTGGGCGCCGGTCCTGGAGGGCGAGTACACCTGCGCCCACGAGCCGCACACCGTCCTCGCGTCCTCGCTGGTGCCGCTGCTGCGCCTGGGGCGCCCGGACGAGGCGCGGGCCAACCATCTGCGGGGCTTCCGGATGGTGCGGTCCATGGAGAGCATGCGGGGCGCGTACGCGGACCACGTGGAGTTCTGCGCCCTGACCGGCAACGAGGCGCGCGGTCTGGAGCTGCTGGCCGAGCGTCCGGCGTACTTCACCGATTCCGGCGACCCGCGCAGCAAGCTCGACTACCTGAGCGTGGTGGCCCTGCTCATGGACCGCCTCACCGCGCGCGGGCTGGGCGAGCAGACCGTCCCCGGTCCCGCCGGCCGGGAGTGGACCGCCCGCGGACTGGCCTCCCACGCGCGCGAGGAGGCCCTCGCGCTGGCCGCGCTCTTCGACGCGCGCAACGGCACGGCGTACGTCAGCACGCACGTCCGGGAGCGGATGGACCGGCGCCCCCTGCTGGACCGGCTGCCGCTGGGCGTGCGCCCGAAGCGGACCGTCGTGACCGTGCCCTCTCCCCGGCAGCCCGCCGCCGGGGAGAGGGCGGAGGCCGCCGCCGGGGCGAAGACGGAGACCACCGCCGCGCCGCAGGGCCTGCCCGCGCTCCTCGCCGAGGCGCGGCGGCTCTCGGCGTCCCTGCACCCCGGTTCCGTCGATGCCTGGGCCGCCGTGGCGCGGGCCGCCGACGCCGAGGGCGCGGAGCTGGACGCCTGGGACCGCGCGGAGATCGTGGACCACGAGGCGATCGGCCTCGGGCCGGAGGGCCGCCCGCTCTTCGAACGCGCGGCCGACATGTACGAGGCGGCGGGCGACCCCGGCGAGGCACTGGCGGCACGCGCGCGCGGGGCGAACGTCCACGCCCTCACGGGCCAGGTGGATGCCGCCGTGGAGCTGATCGCCGAGCCGTACGAGCGGATCCTCGCCCTCTGGGCGGCCGGCGGGACGGGTGCGCGGCAGACGGCCTCCGTACTGGTCGGGCGGGCACGAATACTCGTGCAGCGGACGCACGCGTCCGAGGACGCCGACGCGGTGGCCCTGGCCGAGGACGCCGTGCGGGAGCTGGCGGACTTCGTCGAGCCGCGCCGCGCGGAGGACGTACGGCTGGCCTCGCGAGCCGCGGAGGCGCGGGGCATGCTCGGGGAACTGGCTGCGCGCGGCGGTGACGCCGAGGCGGCCGCCGAACTGTTCGCGGAGGCCGCGCAGCGGTACGTGGCGGCCGGGCTGCCGTGGTTCGCGGTGCAGTACGAGGCACGGCTCGCCGGGGTGGCACAGCACCTGGGGGACCTGGCGACCGCGGAGCGGGCGGCCCGGGCGGCGTTGGAGCACGGCGGGTCCGAGCTGGAGCCGGTGGGCCACGCCCAGCTGCGCCTCCAGCTGGCCGAGTTGCTGGGCGCCGGGGAACGGGTCGAGGAGGCCGCCGAGCACGCCCTGGAGGCGGCGCACTGGGCCGACGAGGCGGGCGAGGGTCCGACGCTCGGCTCCTGGGCCCGGCATCTGCTCGGCGGGTTCCTGCTGCGGCTACGGCGGTGGGCGGAGGCGGCCGAGGTGCTGGAGTCGGCGCTCCCCGATCTCACGGCCGAGACCCACGGGGACGGGGCGGTCGCGCAGACCCTGTGGTGGCTAGGGGACTGCCACACCGAGCTGGGCGAGCACCGCGAGGCTGCGGAACGCTGGCTGCGGGCCGCCGACATCGCCCGGCACTGGCCCGAGCAGCGCGACCACGCCATGCTCGCCCATCTCGCCGCCGAGGCGCTGGCGCGCGCGGGGCTGCCCGCCGACGCCGACCGGGCGTACGCGCGCGCGGTCGACCTCTGGGGCGAGCTGGGCAACGTCCACGGGTACGTGCGGGCGCTGCGGGCGCGGGCGTGGTACGCGGCGCGGGAGAGCCGTGAGGCTCCCGGGCCGGCGAGCCTGGACGAGGCCCGGGAGCTGATGGGGGACGCGGTGGCGGGCTGCGAGGCGGCCCTGTCCGACGTGACCGGGGAGGAGAACCGGCGGCGGATCTTCGCGGAGCTGGGCGAGACCTACCGGCAGTTCGGCGACCTGCTCGCCCGGTCCGTGGCCGAGGACGCGGAACTCGCCTCGTTCGGGCCCGTCTTCGAGGAGGCGCTCGGGTTCGTCGAGCGGGCGGTGTCGGTGTACGGGTCGTTGGGGCCGGACTTCGTCCACGCGCGTACCGCGGCGGAGCTGGCGGCGGGGTGGTTGGAGGTGGACCTTCGGCGGGGCGCTGCGGCGGCCGAGCGGGCCCGGGGGGTGTTGTCCGTGTTCGCGGACGGAAGTGACGGCGACGAGACGGTGGTGGCTCGGCGGGTGGAGGCGGGTCGCCTGTTGGAGGCGACGGAGCGGGGCTGAGCGGCCGGGGCACCTCCGATATGTCCTTCGCCCCCGCCGCCCCTACCCGTCCCGTCCCCAGGGGCTGCGCCCCTTCGACCCCGCTCGGTCGTCGGTCGTCTGCCGGCCGGTGGGGCTTCTCGCGCAGTTCCCCGCGCCCCTTTTCAGGGGCGCGGGGAACTGCGCGAACGGGGTCCGGGGCGGAGCCCCGAATCTGTGACGCGGGGGTCGAAGGGGCGCGCAGCCCCTGGAGGACGGGACGGGTAGGGGCGGCGGGGGCGAGGGAAGCGCTACTCCACTCCGATCAGTAGCAACGCCCCCTGCCGCCCACCCCGGTACACCACCGTGTCCACCGCCAGATACCCCTCACGCACCCTGGCCTCCACCCGCTCCACGACCTCCGCGGGCGCCCCGTCCCCCAGCACCAACGTGACCATCTCTCCCCCGGCAGCCAGCATCCGGTCGACCACCGCCGCCGCGGTCACCGTCACGTCGGAGCCGATGACGGCGACGTCCCCGTCGACGAGACCGAGGACGTCACCGGCCTGACAGATGCCCGCCATGGTCCAGGACTCACGCTCGGCGATGACGACCTCGGCGTACCGGGTGGCGCCGGCGGCGGAGGTCATGGAGACGACGTCCTCGTCGAAGCGCCGGTCGGGCTCGTGGACGGCGAGGGCGGCGATGCCCTGGACGGCCGAGCGGGTGGGGATGAGGGCGACCCGGACACCCTCGGCGCGGGCCTGCTCGGCGGCGGCCGCCGCCGTGTGCCGCAGGTCCGCGTCGTTGGGCAGCAGCACCACCTCACGCGCGTGGGCACGCCGTACGGCCTCCAGCAGCTCCCCGCTGGCGAGCGGCTCCCCGGGCCGGGCCAGCACCGTGGTCGCACCGGCCTCGGCGTAGAGCCCGGCCAGCCCCTCCCCCGGCACGACGGCCACCACGGCCCGCTGGGCGCGCTCGCGCGGCTGCCGCCCGGCCTCGCCGGTCATGTGGGCGTCCTCGGCCCCGAAGTGGGTGATCCGGATCCGGTACGGCCGCCCGGCCTCGACCCCGGCCTCCACGGCCGCCCCCGCGTCGTCGACGTGCACATGGACGTTCCACAGCCCGTCGCCGCCGACCACGACTAGGGAGTCCCCCAGCTCGTCCAGGCGCCGCCGCAGCAGGGCCACCGCCGCGTCCTCCGCCTCCAGGAGGTAGATCACCTCGAAGGCCGGGCCGCCCGCCTCGGGCCGGTCGTCCCCGTCGCACACCTCCGCCACGGCTTCGGCGACGGCCACGCGCGCGTGCGCGGCGGGCACGGCCACCGCCCTCGGCGCCTCCCCCGTGAACGTCTCCACCAGCGCCGCCAGCACCGCCACCAGGCCCCGTCCGCCCGCGTCCACGACGCCGGCGCGGGCCAGGACGGCCAGCTGGGCGGGGGTCGCCGCCAGGGCCCGGCCGGCGCCCTCGTAGGCGGCACGGGCGACGGTCCCGCAGTCGTCCTCGGCGTCGCCGGCCGCGTCGGCGGCGGCGGAGGCGACCGTGAGCACCGTGCCCTCGACCGGGTGCGCGACGGCGTCCCGGGCGGAGTCGGCGGCGTGCCGCAGGGCGAGCCGCAGCCCCCGGCCGTCGGTGCGGGGCGCCTCGCCGTCATCGGCGAGGACCTGGGCCATGCCCCGCAGGAGCTGGGCGAGGATCGTCCCGGAGTTGCCCCGGGCGCCGATCAGCGCGCCGTGCGCCATCGCCCGCGCGGCCTCGGCGAGCGTGGGCTGCCCCGCTCCGGCGGACGGGCCCCCGGACGGGCTCCCTCCGGCGTACCGCCCTTGCCCGACGGGCGGACCCGCCGTCTCATGGCCCGCGAACACCGCCTCGACGGCCGCCGCGGCCGACTCCATCGTCAGGTACAGGTTGGTGCCGGTGTCGCCGTCGGCCACCGGGTACACGTTGATCGCGTCGATCTCCTCGCGCGCGCGTCCCAGCGCCGCCAGCGCGAGTCCGCACCAGGTGCGCACCGCGAGAGCATCGAAGAATGTCTGCGGCACCTGCGGCACCTGCGCCTCCTTGAGCTGCTGGACTGGACGCAGAGTAGACCTTGGAAGGCGGTCCGCCGGAAGGGGGCGGGGCAGTGCTCCTGAGCAGCCATGGTAGTTTCGTTGTACTGGCGCAGTCGTTGTATGCTGCTCCGGTTGCCCGATCCACATCGGGCCATTCCCCCTGGCAACGCCACTCAGATCTATGATCCTGTGATCTCGATCCCGGCCTGCCGGGATCATCCGTAAGTGCATCTGAAGTCTTTGGAGTGACCCGTGGCTGCCAACTGCGACGTCTGCGGCAAGGGGCCGGGCTTCGGCAACAACATCTCGCACTCGCACCGCCGTACGTCCCGTCGCTGGAACCCGAACATCCAGCGCGTCCGTACCGTGGTCGGCGGGACGCCGAAGCGCGTGAACGCCTGCACCTCGTGCATCAAGGCCGGCAAGGTCTCGCGCTGACGCACAGCTAAGCGCGCGGCCACTGCTGGTTCGCTGCATCGAGCCGGTCCACCTGGAGTGGACCGGCTTTTTGCTGTCCCTGACACACCGCGACACACCGCGGATCAAGCCGGCCGATCGCTCCGTCCGAGGGCCCACCCGTGGTCCACCGGTCCGATCCCCCCGCCGAGCGCGAACCCGGCGGCGATCGCCCCCGTGACGTACTCCTTGGCGGCCGCGACGGCCTCCGGCACGGTCCGTCCCAGGGCGAGGTGGGAGGCGATCGCGGAGGCGAGGGTGCAGCCCGTGCCGTGGGTGTGCCGGTTGTCGTACCTGGAGGCCCGCAGCCAGTGCTCCTCGGAGCCGTCGGTGAGCAGATCGACGGCTTCCCCGGGGAGATGGCCGCCCTTGATCAGTGCCCAGCGCGGCCCGAACGCCAGCACTGCCTCGGCAGCCTCACGCATACCGGCCTCCGACTCGACCGTGACCCCGGTGAGTTGGGTCACCTCGTCGAGGTTCGGCGTCGCCACGGTGGCCGCCGGCAGCAGCCGGGTCCGTACGGAGTCCAGCGCGGAGGCGGCCAGCAGCGGGTCGCCGTGCTTGGAGACGCCCACCGGGTCGACGACGACCGGCGCGTCCGTGGCGGCCAGCAAATCGGCGACGGTCTCGACGAGTTCGGCGGAGGCGAGCATGCCGGTCTTGACGGCCTGGACGCCGATGTCGTCGACGACACTGCGGTACTGGGCGCGCACCGCCTCCACCGGCAGTTCCCAAGCGCCCCGCACACCGAGGGAGTTCTGCGCGGTGACCGCCGTGACGACGCTCATGCCGTGCACCCCGAGCGCGAGCATCGTCTTCAGGTCGGCCTGGATCCCCGCCCCGCCCCCGGAGTCGGACCCGGCCACGGTCAGGACCCGCGCGGGAGCCGGGCTCATGACTCGATGTCCCCGAAGTGGTCCCAGCCGCCCTTGCTGGTCCAGGGCGCCCCATCCACGGTGACCTGCGGCAACGCGGAGGGGTTGAGCACCTCGCCGATCACCTTCCACCGCGCGGGCAGCTTCACGTCCTGCGGGAAGGTGGCCACGATCGCGTGGTCCTCGCCGCCGGTGAGCACCCACTGGAGGGGATCGACGCCGACGGCCTGACCGATGTCGTGCATCTGGGTGGGGATGTCGATCGCGCCGGAGCGGATGTCGATCCGGCACTTGCTCGCCTCGGCGATGTGTCCCAGGTCCGCGATCAGCCCGTCGCTGACGTCGCACATCGCGGTCGCCCCGAGGGAGGCCGCGGCGGGGCCCGCGTGGTACGGCGGCTCGGGGCGCCGGTGGGCCTCCACGAAGGCGCGCGGCGAGCGGAAACCCCGGGAGAGCACCGCGTGCCCGGCGGCGGACCAGCCGAGCCAGCCGGTGACGGCCACGACGTCGCCGGGCTGGGCGCCCGCCCTGGTCACCGGCTCGTGGTTGCGCAGATCACCGAGCGCGGTGATCGAGATCATGATGGTGTCACCGCGGACGACGTCACCGCCGACCACGGCGGCGCCGGCCACCTGGCACTCGTCACGCAGGCCGTCCATCAGCTCGGTGGCCCAGGTCACCGGCAGGTCGACGGGCGCGACCAGGCCGAGCAGCAGCGCGGTGGGCACGGCACCCATGGCGGCGATGTCCGCGAGGTTCTGCGCGGCGGCCTTGCGCCCCACGTCGTAGGCCGTGGACCAGTCGCGCCGGAAGTGCCGCCCCTCCAGGAGGATGTCGGTGCTCGCCACGACCCTGCGGTCCGGCGCCGCCACCACGGCGGCGTCGTCGCCGGGGCCGACCCGGACCGCCGGGGTGGTGGTGAGCCGGGAGGTGAGCTCCCTGATGAGCCCGAACTCCCCCAGCTCTCCCACGGTGCCCTTCATCGTCGTATCGCCCCTTCTCGTGCCGCTTCCAGTGTCACTCGCGCCCGGTCGCGGGCCGTTGTCGTCCTCGGTACGGTCGAGTGGACCGTCAACTTCCGTCGCCCCCGCCCCCCCCGGTGCGTGCGGCGCGGCCTCCGGGGGTCTCCCCCTGGCGCTCGGCGACGCGATACCGTGGCGTTCCTTTTCCCGACATGATCCACATGATCCTCGTGGCCGCCCTGGAGGTTCCGTGGTACAGGCGTACATCCTGATCCAGACGGAGGTCGGCAAAGCGTCGACCGTCGCCGACACGATCAGCAAGCTCCCTGGGGTCATCCAGGCCGAGGACGTGACGGGCCCGTACGACGTCATCGTGCGCGCCCAGGCCGACACCGTCGACGACCTCGGCCGGCTGGTGGTCGCGAAGGTCCAGCAAGTGGACGGGATCACCCGTACCCTGACCTGCCCGGTCGTTCACCTGTAGCCCCCGTCTACCCTTGCCCGGTGAACTCGTTGCGTCACCGGGGCCCCGCTCGTCGCGGGCTGCCCGTCCTGGCTGTTTCGTTGATCGCCGTCGCGGGCTGCTCCTCAGCAGACGACAGCGGCTCGGCGGCGGTTCCCAGCCCGGGGGCCGCCGCCACGAAACTGTGCCGGAACCTGGACGAGGTGTTGCCGCGGACGGTGGACGGTCTCGGCCGCCGGGATCCTCGGCCCGCCTCCTTGCTGACGGCGGGCTGGGGCGACGCGGTGATCATACTGCGCTGCGGGGTGCCCCAGCCGCCCAAGATGGTCGACCCCGGGGTGGCGGAGGGACGGGACGCCGACGCGGTGGCCGGGGCCGTCGACGGGGTGGACTGGCTGATGGAGAAGCGGGACGGAGGCGCTTACCGCTTCACCACGGCCAATCGCTCCGTGTACGTGGAGGTGTCGGTGACCGCGGATCGGGCCAGGGAGGACACCTCGCCGATCCTGGTGGGGCTGGCGCCTGCCATCAAGAAGGCGGTTCCTGAAGGGGTTGCCTCGTAAGGGGGTGCCTCCCAAGGGGGTGCCTCAGGAGGCCGTCTGGATGCTGCGACGCCGTCGTGGCTGGTCGCGCCCACGCGGCGGAGCCGCACATCGACACCGCCCCGCGCCCCTTACGGAGCTCGTTTCAGCGCAGGCCCGTCGACCTGTGCAGCGCCGCCTGGATCAGGCGGTCCACCAGTTCGCCGTACTCCACGCCGCTCGCCTTCCACATCGCCGGGTACATCGAGATCGGTGTGAAACCGGGCAGCGTGTTGATCTCGTTGATGACGAAGTCGCCGTCCTCCGTGAGGAAGAAGTCGGCGCGCACCAGCCCCTCGCAGGAGGCGGCCTCGAAGGCGTCGACCGCGAGCCGCTGGACCTCGGCGGTCTCCTCCGTGGTCAGCGGGGCCGGGACGATGCCCGGGGTCGAGTCGATGTACTTCGCCTCGAAGTCGTAGTAGGCGTGGGCCTCGGGCGGCGGGATCTCGGCGGGGACGGAAGCGCGCGGGCCGTCCTCGAACTCCAGGACGCCGCACTCGATCTCCCGGCCGCGCAGGGCCGCCTCGACCAGGATCTTCGGGTCGTGGCGCTGGGCCTCGGCGATCGCCTCGTCGAGGCCGACGATGTCGTCGACCTTGGTGATGCCGATGGACGAACCCGCGCGGGCGGGCTTCACGAAGAGGGGCCAGCCGTGCTCACCGGCGAGATCGATGATCTTCTTGCGGGCGGCCGACTCGTCGAGCCGCCACTCGCGCGGCCTGATCACCACGTACGGGCCGACCTTGAGCCCGAAGGAGGTGAACACCCGCTTCATGTACTCCTTGTCCTGGCCGACGGCCGAGGCGAGGACGCCCGAGCCGACGTACGGGACGCCGGAGAGCTCCAGGAGGCCCTGGAGGGTGCCGTCCTCGCCGTACGGGCCGTGCAGGACGGGGAAGACGACGTCGACCTCGCCGAGGGCCTTGGGCACCGAACCGGGCTCGCTGTAGACGACTTCGCGGTTGGCGGGGTCGACGGGCAGGATCACGCCGCCCTCCCGGGACTCGGCGAGCTCCTCGACGCTCGGCGTACGGCGGTCGGTGATCGCCATCCGCTCCGGTTCGTCGGCGGTGAGCGCCCAACGGCCGTCCCGCGTGATGCCGATCGGCAGGACGTCGTACTTCGTCCGGTCGATGGCTCGCAGTACGGCGCCGGCCGTGACCACGGAGATCCCGTGTTCCGAGCTACGGCCGCCGAAGACGACGGCCACGCGCGGCTTGCGGGACGGCTGCTCAGGGCTCTGGGGGAGGTTCTCGCTGCTCATATCGCGACGAGAGTACCCGGTGGTAGGGCGCGAGTCAGTGCCCGAACGGTCGCTTTCGCTCAGCGTCGCTCCGGCTTGGCGCTGCGCGACATCATCTCCTTGAGGGCGACGACCGGCGGCTTGCCGTCGTGGACGATGTCGACGACCGTCTCGGTGATGGGCATGTCGACGCCGTGCCGGCGGGCCAAGTCCAGCACGGACTCACAGGACTTGACGCCCTCGGCGGTCTGCTTGGTGACCGCGATGGTCTCCTGGAGGGTCATGCCCTTGCCGAGGTTGGTGCCGAAGGTGTGGTTGCGGGAGAGCGGCGAGGAACAGGTCGCCACCAGATCGCCGAGACCCGCGAGTCCGGAGAAGGTGAGCGGGTCGGCGCCCATCGCGAGACCGAGCCGGGTCGTCTCCGCGAGACCGCGGGTGATGAGCGATCCCTTGGCGTTGTCGCCGAGGCCCATGCCGTCCGCGATGCCGACGGCGAGACCGATGACGTTCTTCACCGCGCCGCCCAGCTCGCAGCCGACGACGTCGGTGTTGGTGTACGGGCGGAAGTACGGCGTGTGGCAGGCGGTCTGGAGCCTCTGGGCGACCGCCTCGTCGGTGCAGGCGACCACGGAGGCGGCCGGCATGCGGGAGGCGATCTCCCGCGCCAGGTTGGGCCCGGAGACCACGGCGACGCGGTCCTGACCCACCTTGGCGACGTCCTCGATCACCTCGCTCATCCGCATGGCGGAACCGAGTTCGACGCCTTTCATCAGCGAGACGAGGACCGTGCCCGGGGCCAGCAGGGGCACCCATTCGGCGAGGTTGGCGCGCAGGGTCTGGGAGGGGATGGACAGGATCGTGAAATCGGCGTCGGCGGCGGCCTCGGCCGGGTCCGTGGTGGCCCGGACGTTCTGCGGGAGTTCCAGGCCCGGCAGGTAGTCGGTGTTGGTCCGAGTGGAGTTGATCGCGTCCGCGACCTCCGGGCGGCGTGCCCACAGGGTGACCTCGCACCCGGCGTCGGCCAGCACCGTACCGAAGGCCGTACCCCATGAACCGGCGCTGAACACGGCCGCCTTGACCGGCTTGCTCACTTGCCCTGCCCCTCTTCCTGATGTTGCTGGGCCCGCTGGACCGGGCTGTGCTGTTGCCGCTTCCCATTGTCGAGCACCGCCCGGGCGCTTCTGCGCCGCTGCTCGATCCGCTCCCGCTTGGGGTCGTACGGCGTCGCGGGGGCCTTCTCGCCGCGGATCTCCTCCAGCTGGTGGGTGATGGCGGCCATGATGACCTCCGTCGCGTCCCTCAGCAGGTCGGGGCTCATCTCCCGGCCGTAGAAGCGCGAGAGGTCGACGGGCGGGCCCGCGAGGACGTGGTGGGTCTTGCGCGGCAGGAGGTTCGGCTTCTTCGCGTACGGCGGCAGCAGTTCGTTGGCGCCCCACTGGGCGACCGGGATCACCGGGCACCTGGTCTGCAGGGCGACCCGCGCCGCGCCGGTCTTGCCGGTCATCGGCCAGCCGTCCGGGTCGCGGGTGAGGGTGCCCTCGGGGTAGAAGGCGACGCACTCGCCGCGCTCCACGGCGTCGATCGCGGCCCGGAACGCGCTCAGCGCGTCGGTGCTCTCGCGGTAGACGGGGATCTGACCGGTGCCGCGCATGACGGCGCCGATGAATCCCTTGCCGAAGAGACCGCTCTTCGCGAGAAATCGCGGAACCCGGCCGCTGTTGTACTGATAATGGGCGTACGCAAAGGGATCGACATGCGAATTGTGGTTCACGGCAGTGATAAATCCACCCTCGGCCGGAATGTTCTCCATTCCACGCCAGTCCCGCTTGATCAGCACCACCAGGGGTGGTTTGGCGATCACCGCGGCGAGGCGGTACCAGAAGCCGATTCTCCGGCGGGGCACGCGGACACCTTCCTCTAGGACTTCCCAGGGCCTGCTCCGGGCGCCCGGAGCCGCACAAGTGTCGCCCCGGGCTGCCGGTCTGTCGAGAACACCGTACGCCCCGCCCTGCGGCCGTCCATTGCGCCCAGGTGACAATGGCCGCGACAAGAGAGGGACGGAACGCACGTGCAGTGGACCCTGGTCGTACCGCTGAAGCCCCTGGCGCGGGCCAAGAGCAGGCTCTCGGACACCGCCGACGACGGGGTGCGCCCCGGTCTGGCCCTCGCCTTCGCGCAGGACACGGTGGCCGCGGCCCTGACCGCCGCGGCGGTCCGGAGTGTGGTGGTGGTCACGGACGACCCGCTGGCCGCGCGCGAGCTGGCGGCCCTGGGCGCACGTACCGTCCCCGAGGATCCGCACGAGGGCTCCGGGGACGGCCTGAACGCCGCTCTGCGGCACGCGGCGGCCGTCGTGCGCGGTATACGCCCGCAAAGCCCCGTGGCGGCGCTGAACGCGGATCTGCCCGCTCTGCGTCCCGGGGAATTGACCCGCGTACTGAACGCGGCCGCCGAATTCCCCCGCGCTTTCCTCCCCGACGCCGCCGGCACCGGTACGACCCTGCTCGCCGCGGCTCCCGGCCATGACCTCTCCCCCGCCTTCGGCCCCGACTCCCGTCGGCGTCACCGCCGCTCCGGCGCCATGGAGCTCGCCCTCGCCGACGTCGACTCCGTGCGCCAGGACGTCGACACCGGGGACGACCTGCGCGCCGCCCTCGGCCTCGGCGTGGGCCCCCGTACGGCCGCGGCGGCCGCGCGCCTGCTGATCCCCGGCCAGTAGGCTGCGGCCATGCAGGCCACCGCGTACACCTACGACCCCGCCACCCGCAGCGGCCAGGTCCTTCTCGACGACGGCACCCCGCTCCCCTTCGACGCCCCGGCCTTCGACGCGGGCGCCCTGCGCCTGCTGCGCCCGGGCCAGCGGGTCAGGATCGAGACGGAGGGCGAGGCGGAGAGCCTGCGCATCACCTTGATCACCTTGCAGACCTTCTGAACAAGACTCGCACCAAGGCCGCGCCCGAAAAGGGCGCGGGGAACTGCGCGAGCAACCACGCACAAGCCGCATCCGCCCGCGAGCAAGTCCCCCACGGCGAACAGGCACCCCTGCCCTGCTCCCTGCCCTGCCCAGAAACACGCCGCGGGCCGGGCTCCCCATTCAGGAACCCGGCCCGGCGCGTGTGTGTGAGTACCCGGCGCCCTAGGCCTGACGCGCGGCCGTCTTCTTCGCGGTCGTCTTGCGAGCCGTCGACTTCTTGGCCGGCGCCTTCTTCGCGGTGGCCTTCTTGGCCGGGGCCTTCTTCGCCGCGGTCTTCTTCGCCGCCGCCGTCGTCGTCTTGGCGGTCGTCTTCTTCGCCGCCGCCGTCTTCGTGGTGGCCTTCTTGGCGGTCGTCTTCTTCGCCGCGGTCTTCTTCGCGGCGGCCGTCGTCTTCTTGGCGGCGGCCGTGGTCTTGCGGGCGGTGGTCTTCTTCGCGGCGGTCTTCTTCGCCGCCGCCTTCTTGACCGTCGCCGAAGCCCCACCGCTCAGGCTGCCCTTGGGCGCCTTCTTGACCGCGACCTCGCCACCACGGGGAAGCTTCTTCGACCCGCTCACCAGGTCCTTGAAGCCCTGACCCGCGCGGAAACGCGGCACGGAGGTCTTCTTGACCCGAACCCGCTCACCCGTCTGCGGGTTGCGGGCGTAACGGGCAGGCCGGTCGACCTTCTCGAACGAACCGAAGCCGGTGACCGACACCCGGTCCCCGCCGACGACCGCGCGGACGATGGCGTCCAGAACAGCGTCGACCGCGTCGGCGGCCTGCTGACGCCCGCCGACCTTGTCCGCAATCGCTTCTACGAGCTGCGCCTTGTTCACGTCTTCCCCTTCGGAGACATCGCCCGAACGATAGTGTTCAAGCTTTTTCGCACGTTAGGCAGATATATACCGCAAATCAAACACGAAACGGGCTTATCACCCTTGTGCCGCAACGAACTCGGACGGTCATGGAGTTCCTTCAGCGTTCCTCCGCGGGCATTCGCCCCTCGTCGAGGTCCGTCGTGAAGCTCTCCAGACGCCTTGCCGCGTCGGCGAGATCGTGCTTGGCCACGGCCGTAATGACCAGCAGCTTCCGGGTCAGCGCCATGCGTACGCCCTCCGGGACTTGCAGTGCGCGCACTCTTGTGTGCGCTTCCTTGAGTTGGCTCGCGACCGCCGCATAGAGCTCGAGTTGGCCGTCGTGTTCCATGCACAGATTGTGCCATCTGGGGCGAGTTGTCGCCTGCGCAGGGGGCAACTGCCGTCTCCCCGGGGCCCTTGGAGCACCCCGGGCTGATGCCACACCATGATGCGCGTACCCCGACAATCACCTTTGTAACTAGGGGAGTTGAAACCTTTCTGCACATGACTTCGAAGGTGCCCGGACCCGGACATGGAGATACCCCCAACCGTGCACGATTGGGGGTACCTGGGGGTGTCGCGGTGGCTGGAATCCGCCTTGCGCGGCCCGCTCGAGGGGTGGGTCCGCGCGGTGGATCAGACCTTCAGCGTCCTCGGCTTGTACGACGGGCGCTTGGCCTCGTACGCGGCGATGTCGGCCTCGTTCTGGAGGGTGATGGAGATGTCGTCGAGCCCGTTCAGCAGCCGCCAGCGGGAGTTCTCGTCCAGCTCGAAGGAGGCGGTGATGCCCTCGGCGCGCACCTCGCGGGCCTCCAGGTCGACGGTGATCTCGGCCTCGGGGTCGTTCTCCGTGAGCTGCTGCAGCGCGTCCACGATCTTCTGCTCCAGAACGACCGTGAGCAGGCCGTTCTTGAGCGAGTTGCCGCGGAAGATGTCAGCGAAGCGGGAGGAGATGACGGCCTTGAAGCCGTAGTTCTGCAACGCCCACACCGCGTGCTCACGGGAGGAACCGGTGCCGAAGTCGGGGCCGGCGACCAGGACGGTGGCGCCGCGCCGCTCGGGCTGGTTGAGGATGAACGTCTCGTCCTTGCGCCAGGCCTCGAACAGCCCGTCCTCGAAGCCGTCCCTGGTCACCTTCTTGAGCCAGTGGGCGGGGATGATCTGGTCGGTGTCGACGTTGCTGCGGCGCAGCGGGACGGCCCGGCCGGTGTGCGTGGTGAATGCTTCCATGGCTGTTCAGACTCCAGCGGGCGCGGGGGTGTCGACGTCGGTCAGGTCGGCGGGGGACGCCAGGTGCCCCAGGACTGCGGTCGCGGCGGCGACCTGCGGCGAGACCAGGTGGGTACGGCCGCCCTTGCCCTGCCTGCCCTCGAAGTTGCGGTTGGAGGTGGACGCGGAGCGCTCACCGGGGGCCAGCTGGTCGGGGTTCATGCCCAGACACATCGAGCAGCCCGCGTGCCGCCACTCGGCGCCGGCCTCCTTGAAGACCACGTCCAGGCCCTCGGAGACGGCCTGCAGACCGACCCGTGCGGAGCCGGGGACGACCAGCATCCGTACGCCGTCGGCGACTTTGCGGCCCTTGACCAGCTCGGCGGCGGCGCGCAGGTCCTCGATGCGGCCGTTGGTGCACGAACCTACGAAGACGGTGTCCACCTTGATGGAGCGCAGCGGCTGGCCGGCCTCCAACCCCATGTATTCCAGGGCCTTTTCGGCGGCGAGGCGCTCCGAAGCGTCCTCGTACGAAGCCGGGTCGGGGACGGACGCCGAAAGCGGCGCGCCCTGGCCGGGGTTGGTGCCCCAGGTGACGAACGGCGACAGGGAGGCGGCGTCGATGATCACCTCGGCGTCGAACTCGGCGTCCTCGTCCGTCTTCAGCGTCTTCCAGTACGCGACGGCCGCGTCCCAGTCCTCGCCCTCGGGGGCGTGCGGACGGCCCTTGAGGTAGTCGAAGGTGGTCTGGTCGGGGGCGATCATGCCCGCGCGGGCGCCGGCCTCGATCGACATGTTGCAGATGGTCATGCGGGCCTCCATCGAGAGCTTCTCGATGGCGGGGCCCCGGTACTCCAGGACATAGCCCTGGCCGCCGCCCGTACCGATCTTGGCGATGATCGCCAGGATCAGGTCCTTGGCGGTGACGCCCTCGGCCAGCTCGCCCTCGACCGTGATCGCCATGGTCTTGGGGCGGACCAGCGGCAGCGTCTGCGTGGCCAGCACGTGCTCCACCTGGGAGGTGCCGATACCGAACGCCAGACCGCCGAAGGCACCGTGCGTCGAGGTGTGGGAGTCACCGCAGACGACCGTCATACCGGGCTGGGTCAGACCCAGCTGCGGGCCGACGACGTGCACGACGCCCTGCTCGACGTCGCCCAGCGGGTGCAGACGCACACCGAACTCGGCGGCGTTCGCGCGCAGCGTCTCCAGCTGGACGCGGGAGACCGGGTCCGCGATGGGCTTGTCGATGTCGAGGGTGGGAGTGTTGTGGTCCTCGGTCGCGATGGTCAGGTCGAGCCGGCGAACCTTCCGCCCGCTCTTGCGGAGACCGTCGAAGGCCTGGGGGCTGGTCACCTCGTGCAGCAGGTGCAAGTCGATGAAGAGGAGGTCGGGCTCGCCCTCGGCGCGCCGGACGACATGGTCGTCCCAGACCTTCTCCGCGAGTGTCCTACCCATCGCTTTCCCTCCGGCCGACGCGCCAGCGCGCCGGCCCAACTAGAGATATCGGAGGTGGCGAGCGCGCGTATCCCCTCGTGGCGCGCGCCGGCCGCCGGGCTCGTCGGTCCGCGAGCCGTTGTTGTTCTGCTTCCAGAGTGGCAAGGTCCACGCGAAATTGAACTTGCGTTTCACAGAGTGAGACGCGAGTATCGTTGCATGGACAACAGTAGCGGCGTCGGCGTTCTGGACAAGGCGGCCCTGGTCCTGAGCGCTCTGGAGTCCGGTCCGGCCACCCTCGCGGGTCTGGTCGGCGCCACCGGACTCGCACGGCCCACGGCCCACCGCCTGGCCGTGGCTCTGGAACACCACCGCATGGTGGCACGCGACATGCAGGGCCGTTTCATCCTCGGTCCCAGGCTGGCCGAGCTGGCCGCGGCCGCCGGCGAGGACCGCCTCCTCGCGACGGCGGGCCCGGTGCTCACCCATCTACGGGACGTGACGGGCGAGAGCGCGCAGCTCTACCGCCGCCAGGGCGACATGCGCATCTGCGTCGCCGCGGCGGAGCGCCTGTCCGGCCTGCGGGACACGGTCCCGGTCGGTTCGACCCTGACGATGAAGGCCGGCTCCTCGGCGCAGATCCTGATGGCCTGGGAGGAGCCCGAGCGCCTGCACCGCGGCCTCCAGGGCGCCCGCTTCACCGCCACCGCCCTCTCGGGCGTACGGCGCCGGGGCTGGGCCCAGTCCATCGGCGAGCGCGAGCCGGGCGTGGCCTCGGTCTCCGCCCCCGTGCGCGGGCCGTCGAACCGCGTGGTCGCCGCGGTCTCCGTCTCCGGTCCCATCGAGCGTCTCACCCGCCACCCCGGCCGTATGCACGCCCAGGCGGTGATCGACGCCGCGGGTCGCCTCTCGGAGGCCCTGCGCCGCACAGGCTGATCCCTCGAAGCTCCCGCACGACCACGAAGAAGGCCTGCCTCAACGCCGCGGCAGGCCTTTTCTCGTACCGTCGACCCCTGGGCCGCCGACGTCGAACTCCTGGGCCGGTACAGCGAGTTGACGCACGACGAAGGCCCCCCACCGAAGTGGAGGGCCTTCGTGAAACGTACCCCCGACCGGATTCGAACCGGCGCTACCGCCTTGAGAGGGCGGCGTGCTAGGCCGCTACACAACGGGGGCGTGGATCCTGCAAGCGTTGAGTAATACACCGCCGCAGGTCCGAGCTGGTCTACCTGGACTCGAACCAAGACTAACTGAACCAGAATCAGTCGTGCTGCCAATTACACCATAGACCAATGTGGTTTAGACCAGTCAGTACCCCCGACCGGATTCGAACCGGCGCTACCGCCTTGAGAGGGCGGCGTGCTAGGCCGCTACACAACGGGGGCCCTAGCGATCCTGCATCGAGGTGAGCGGGTGCGACCCGAACTCTCCTCGCGGGAAGGATCTGTACCCCCGACCGGATTCGAACCGGCGCTACTGCCTTGAGAGGGCAGCGTGCTAGGCCGCTACACAACGGGGGCTTCGCGGAGTTGATCTCCGCCTGCAGATGAGCTCTGCGAGCTGGCCTACCTGGACTCGAACCAAGACTAACTGAACCAGAATCAGTCGTGCTGCCAATTACACCATAGGCCACTGGAACGCAAGCCCCTGAGGGGATCTTGTTCTAGTTCGCTCCGTCGGTTCCGGCCTTTCGGCCCGCTCTCCGGCGGCGCAGAAAGAACATTACCCGAAGGTGGACGGCGCTCCAAAACGGGTATCCGAGCCGAGGATCGCGGGGAGTTCGGCGAGGGTGGCGATCCGGTGCGGCCCGACGGGCGGGTCGACGGTCGCGTAGAGACCGCCGCGGTCGATCCAGACGGACAGCAGACCGGCGTCGGCGGCGCCCCGGCCGTCGATCTCCGGGTGGTCGCCGACGTACGCGACCTCGTGCGGAGGCAGTTCCAGGGCCTCGCAGGCGACGTGGAAGGCCTCGGCGGCCGGCTTGTGGACCCCCAGTTGCTCGGCGCACAGCACCGTCTCGAAACGGTCCCACACCCCGAGGGTGCGCAGCTTGCGTTCCTGGACGGGCAGGCTGGAGTTGGAGAGCACCGCGTGCCGGTGGCTGGCGGCGAGGGCGTCGAGCACGGGCAGGACGTCCGGGAAGAGCGACCAGGCCCGCTCGTAGTGCGCGACGTAGCGCTCGAACCAGGCGTCGGCCTCCGCGTCCGTCAGGGGCCGGCCCTGGAAGTCGCGTACCCGGTCGCGGCGGGTGGACTCCCAGTCGCCCTCGCCCGCCGCGTACCGCCGCCAGTGCAGGCTGGTGAGGTCGCGCCAGCGGGTGAGGGCCTCATCGACCGACTCGTGCCCGGGCAGCAGGCCCTCGGCGGTGAGGTGGTCCCGCATTCCGGCCCGGTCGGCCGCCGTGTAGTCGAAGAGGGTGTCGTCGACGTCCCAGAGCACCGCCTTGATGTCCATGATCCGACGGTAGCCGCAGGCCGGCCGTCCTGTCCGGAGGACGGGACGACAAAGGGCGGCACCCGGTCCTCCGGGTGCCGCCCCTCACCTGCGCCGTTCGTCACACGAGGGCGTCGCGTGCGCGCGTCACGCGGCCAGCCTGGCCAGCGCCGCGTCGATCCTCGCCAGGGTCTTCTCCTTGCCCAGGATCTCCAGGGACTCGAAGAGGGGCAGGCCGACCGTGCGGCCGGTGACGGCGACGCGGACCGGGGCCTGGGCCTTGCCGAGCTTGAGGCCGTGGGCCTCGCCGGCGGCCAGGACGGCCTCCTTCAGGGACTCGGCCGAGGTCCAGTCGGCGGACTCCAGCTTCTCGCGGGCCGTGCGGAGCAGGGCGTCGGAGCCCTCCTTCATGGCCTTGGTCCAGCTGGCCTCGTCCTCGGCCGGCTCCGGCAGGAACAGGAAGTCCACGTTCTCCGTGATCTCCGAGAGGACCTTGAGGCGGGTCTGCGCGTGCGGGGCGATCGCCTCCCACTTGGCCTCGTCGAAGTCCTCCGGCGCCCAGGGGGCGAAGGGGGCCTTCAGCCAGGGGGCGCAGCGCTCGGTGAACTCCTTCACGTCCAGCAGACGGATGTGGTCGGCGTTGATCGCCTCGGCCTTCTTCAGGTCGAAGCGGGCCGGGTTGGGGTTCACGTCGGCGATGTCGAAGGCGGCGACCATCTCCTCGATCGTGAAGATGTCCTGGTCGGCGGAGAGCGACCAGCCGAGCAGAGAGAGGTAGTTGAGCAGTCCCTCGGGGAGGAAGCCACGCTCGCGGTAGAGGTTGAGCGAGGACTGCGGGTCGCGCTTCGACAGCTTCTTGTTGCCCTCGCCCATCACGTAGGGCAGGTGGCCGAAGGAGGGGACCTCCTTGGCGATGCCCAGCTCGATCAGCGCCTTGTAGAGGGCGATCTGGCGGGGGGTGGAGGAGAGCAGGTCCTCGCCGCGCAGGACGTGGGTGATCTCCATCAGGGCGTCGTCGACCGGGTTGACCAGCGTGTAGAGCGGAGCCCCGTTGGCGCGGACGATGCCGTAGTCCGGCACGTTCTCCGGGGTGAAGGTCAGCTCGCCGCGGACCAGGTCCGTGAAGGTGATCGTCTCGTCGGGCATCCGGAAGCGGACGATCGGCTCACGGCCCTCGGCCTCGTACCGGGCCTTCTGCTCCGGGGTGACCTCGCGGCACTTGCCGTCGTAGCCGGAGGGCTTCCCGGCGGCGCGGGCGGCGTCGCGGCGCTCCTCCAGCTCGGAGGCGGTGCAGTAGCAGTAGTAGGCATGGCCGGCGTCCTTGAGCTTCTCGGCCACCTCCCGGTACGTCTCCATGCGCTGCGACTGGCGGTACGGCGCGTGCGGGCCGCCGATCTCGGGGCCCTCGTCCCAGGTGAAGCCCAGCCAGCGCAGGGAGTCCAGGAGCTGCTCGTAGGACTCCTCGGAGTCGCGGGCCGCGTCGGTGTCCTCGATGCGGAAGACGAACGTGCCGCCGGTGTGGCGGGCGAACGCCCAGTTGAACAGGGCCGTGCGGACCAGGCCCACATGGGGGTTGCCGGTCGGGGACGGACAGAAACGTACGCGGACGGAGCCGTTAGCCACGCTTGATCACCTTGTTGGTGAGAGTGCCGATGCCTTCGATGGTGACGGCGACCTCGTCGCCGACGTTGAGGGGGCCGACCCCTGCCGGGGTGCCCGTGAGGATCACGTCGCCGGGGAGCAGCGTCATGGCCTCGGTGATGTTGACGATCAGGTCCTCGATGGAGTTGATCATCTCGCTCGTCCGGCCGAGCTGGCGCTGCCCGCCGTTGACGGTGAGCTGGATGGTCAGGTCGCTCGGGTCGAGGTCGGTCTCCACCCAGGGGCCCAGCGGGCAGGAGGTGTCGAAGCCCTTGGCCCGGGCCCACTGCTTCTCGCGCTTCTGGACGTCACGGGCGGTGATGTCGTTGGCGCAGGTGTAGCCGAAGATCACGTCCTTGACGCGTTCGCGCGGCACCTCGCGGCACATCCGGCCGATGACGACGGCCAGCTCGGCCTCGTGGTGGAGGTCCTCGGAGAAGGACGGGTACTGGATCTCGTCGCCGGGGCCGATCACCGAAGTGGCGGGCTTGAAGAAGGCGAACGGGGCGTCGGGAACCTCGTTGCCCAGCTCGCGGACGTGCTCGGCGTAGTTGCGGCCGAAGGCCACGACCTTGTTGGGGAGCACCGGCGGCAGCAGCCTGACCTTGTTGACCGGGACCTTCGTCCCGGAGAGCTCGAAGTCCGCGAACGGAATGCCCTTGATGATGTCGAGGACGAGCTCGTCCGGCTTGTCGCCCTCGACCGCGCCGAAGGCTACGTTCCCGTCGATGGAGAACCTGGCGATGCGCACGGGATGCTTGCGCCCCTTAACTGAGCTGGCTGGAGTCTGACGGTCCAGGCTAACGCGGGGTGAGGTGGCCGCCTCGCGTATTAACCCCGGTACACGCGCGGAAGGGCGCTCGGCACGTGCCGAGCGCCCTTCCGCCGAGCCCTCGCAGGAACCCGCCGATGCTTCACAGGAACCGACTTGAGTGATCGCCGGATTCCGCGCGTACTTGAGCCTGCAACTACTCCGCCGCCTGGACCGGGACCGTCATCAGGACCGTCCGGCGGGGGTTGGCGGTCACGGAGGGGAGGTCGACGGAGTGCTCCTGCTCCGGCGTACGCAGGTCCTCGGCGTCTTCGAGGTGGGCCAGGGTCGTGCGCCGGGGGTTGGCTATCGTGCGGAACATCGTCGTCGTCTTCACTGTTGTCCTGGACCTCGTCGTGTACGGGCGCCGGGCGGGCCGGAAGGGCCGTCCCACAAGCGCGGGTTGTCGGATTCGCCATCCCTGTAAAGCGTCAGGCTAAACATCCGATTCCCAGGCCAAGTCGTGAAGAAGGCATGATCGGCGTGTGAGTTTGCTCACTCAGTCATGGGTAAAACGGGCAATTCAGGCCATCAACTCGACCCCACGAAACAGACATAAGCGACCTGAAGCACGCATTCCGCTCCTGATCATGGCGACTGGGACACCCTGCTCACACCTCTGGATCGCACGGGTATGTCCGTAATAAATGCAAACGCCTTCCACGCCTGGTGACGCAGCCCTCACGTGCTGTAACAGTGAACAGACCGTTACCCATTGGCCTTGTTGGAGATCCGGCACTGTGCTGGAATTCCACGGACCGCCGCCGGATCCGTGCCGGCGCGCAGGGGCGCAAGAACAGCGCCTGGTGGCGGTGGAAGGGGGAGCCAGCGCCGGTCACTCACGACCACCAATTGGGGACGTATTCAGGGCGCCCCCGAAGACGCCGACACCGTCCCGCCGTTCACGCGGTGGGGCGCCTGGTCCAGAGGTTGCGACGCTAGTGCAGGGACGTTTCAAGAGGGATGGCAGCGCTTCGGCGGAGCCGGAGCCACACAACGGAACCGGCAACGGTTCCTCCCCCCAGCACGCCCAGAACCCGGGTCCGGCGGAGATCGGCGACGGCGGGGAGCGCTCAGGGCGCCCCGGCTCGTCAGTTGCTCCCGTGCCGCCCGGGAAGCCCAAGGGCGGCACCAAGACCGGAGCCGGCAGCGGCTCCCGAATAGCCCTGCGCAACTGGCGCATCTCGACCCGTCTCGTGTCGCTGCTCGCGCTCCCCGTGGTGGCGGCGACCTCGCTCGGTGCCCTGCGCATCGGCGACAACGTGGACGACATCCAGCAGCTCGACAACATGCGCCTGCTGACCGACATGACGAAGCAGGCGACCGAACTCGCCGCCGCGCTCCAGCAGGAGCGCGACCTGTCGGCCGGTCCCCTCTCGCACGGGCTGGACGCCGCCGACTTCACCGTCAAGGGCACCCGCGAGAAGACGGACCAGGCCCGTGTCCAGTTCACGGACGCGACCCAGGCCGCCGAGACCGCGAACACCACCGCGAAGATGCCCGGCGTCCGCGACAGCCTCGTCCGGGTGGTGCGCGAGCTCTACAACCTCAGCACCATCCGCAAGAACGCCTACGTGGACCCGAAGAACTCCACGCAGACGGTCGAGGCCTACCACCGACTGATCTCCCAGCTGCTGGAACTGTCCACGGACATGGCCGAGGCCACCAGCAACCCGGACATGATCAAGCGGACCCGTGCCCTGGCGGCCTTCTCCTCCGCGAAGGAGTACGCCTCCATCCAGCGCGCGGTCATCGCGGCGGCGCTCCCCGCCACCGACGACAAGGCCGGCAAGCTCTCCGAGAACGACCGGCTCTACGCGAACTCGGCGCTGTCGAACGAGGAGTCGGACCGCAGCACCTTCTCCGACATCTACGGAGACGGTGCCGAGGAGCTGACCAAGCCGATCGACGACGCGAGCCCCACCATCGAGGCCGCCGACCTCTACGCGGACCGGGTGCTCGCCAGCGCCGGCGGTCTGGGCGGCCAGGACAACCGCTCGTACCGGGACTGGACCGACGACTCGTCGGCCAAGATCGAGCAGATGAAGAAGATCGAGGGCTCGCTCCTCGAGCAGATGGAGCAGACCGCTCGCAACCTGCGCGCCGACGCCGAGCAAGAGGCGATCATCTCCGGTGCGCTCATCCTGCTCGTCCTCGGTGTCTCCCTCGTCGGCGCCTTCGTCGTGGCCCGGTCCATGATCCGCTCGCTGCGGCGGCTGCAGGACACCGCGACCAGGGTCGCCCAGGACCGGCTGCCCGAGCTGGTCAAGCAGCTCTCGGAGTCGGACCCGCAGGACGTCGACACCTCCGTCGAGTCGGTCGGTGTGCACTCCCGGGACGAGATCGGCCAGGTGGCCGCGGCCTTCGACGACGTGCACCGCGAGGCCGTCCGCCTCGCCGCCGAGCAGGCCCTCCTGCGGGGCAACGTCAACGCGATGTTCACCAACCTCTCGCGCCGCTCCCAGGGCCTCATCCAGCGTCAGCTGTCGCTCATCTCCGAACTGGAGTCCCGCGAGGCCGACCCGGACCAGCTGTCCTCCCTCTTCAAGCTCGACCACCTCGCCACCCGCATGCGCCGTAACGGTGAGAACCTCCTCGTCCTCGCCGGTGAGGAGCCCGGCCGCCGCTGGACCCGTCCGGTCCCGCTGGTCGACGTGCTCCGCGCCGCCGCGTCCGAGGTGGAGCAGTACGAGCGCATCGAGCTGGCCTCCGTGCCGACCACCGAAGTGGCCGGCCGCGTGGTCAACGACCTCGTGCACCTGCTCGCCGAGCTGCTCGAGAACGCGACCTCCTTCTCCTCGCCGCAGACCAAGGTCAAGGTCACCGGTCACGCGCTGCCCGACGGCCGTGTGCTGATCGAGATCCACGACACCGGTATCGGCCTCTCCCCCGAGGACCTCGCGGCGATCAACGAGCGGCTCGCCTCGCCGCCCACCGTGGACGTGTCGGTCTCCCGCCGCATGGGTCTGTTCGTGGTCGGTCGTCTGTCGCAGCGCCACGGCATCCGCATCCAGCTGCGCCCGTCCGACTCGGGCGGTACGACCGCGCTCGTCATGCTTCCCGTCGACGTGGCCCAGGGCAACAAGAAGCCCACCCCGGGCAAGCCCGGTCAGGGTGCCCCCTCCACCGGTGGCCCCGCCGCCGCGCAGGCCGCGGCCGGTGCCGCCGCCGCGCGTCGCCAGGCGGGCAACCAGTCGGGTCCGCCGCTCGGCGGCCCCTCCGCCGGTGGTGGGCTCCTGGGCGGAGCGCCGCAGCGTGGGCAGGTCGGCGCGGGCCAGGGTCCGCGGGCCGCGCTGCCCGGCAACCCCAGTGGCCCTGGCGGCTTCGGCAACCCCGGCGCCCCGCGTGGGCCGCAGGGTGGTCCGCCGATGCCCCCGCAGGGCGGCCGGCCGGCTCCGGCGGGCGCCGGTGCCGGTGGGTTCGGCGGCGGTGGGTTCGGCGGCGGTCAGTCGCAGGGTGCCCCGCAGGGACTGCAGGCTGCCGGGACCGGTGGTCCGGGCGGCTTCGAGAGCTTCGACGACTCCGGACGCCAGAGCGGCTTCCCGAACGGCTCGGGCCTGCGCCCGGCCGGCGGTCCCGGTGACACCGGTGCGGGACGGCCGGGCGGGGCCGACAACGGCCCCGGCGCCGTGCCGCCCAAGCAGGGCAAGGAACGTTCCGGCAGGCGCCGCCCGCAGCTGCCCGGCCGCGGTGGCGCACGCGCCGAGCTGCCCGGTGGCAACACCCCGGCGCGGCCGAGCTGGAGCGACGACAACGCGCAGCCGCCTGTGCCGCGCGCCTCGCTGGACGCCCCGCGCGGCCATGAGGAGCAGCCGGACGTCACCGCTCCGATGCCGCGTGTCGACCCCCACCAGGGTCCTGGCCCGTCCAACGACTTCCCGCGTTCGCCGCAGGGCGACTTCGACAGCCGGCGCCCCGGTGCGGGCACCCCGCAGAACGGCACCGGCTCCTACGTCCGCTCCGACGTGTTCGGCGGGGCCGGTGCTCCGCCGGCGCCCACCGGTCCGTCCCGCGGTGCTCCGCAGGACCCGTCCTCCACCGGCCAGTTCGCCACGCAGGGCTACGACGGCTCCGGCACGGGCCAGTTCCCGGCTCCGGGCCGGCAGAACCCGCAGGGCAACGGGCAGTACGGTGCGCCGGGTCGGCAGAACCCGCAGGACACCGGCCAGTTCGAGCGGCCGCAGGTCAACGGTGAGAACTACGGCGCGCCCCGCCCGCCGGTTCCGCCGCAGCGTCCCCCGATGCCCCCGCAGCGTCCCGCGCGTCCGCAGGAGCCGGAGGCACTGCCCCCGGCGACGGGCCCGATGGACGGCCGTACACCGCTGTACGACACGCTGGAGACCAACTGGTTCCACGGTCAGGGCGGCCAGAACGGTCAGAACAGCCAGGGCGGTCAGCAGCAGGGCAACGGTTCCGTGCCTCAGCAGCACACCGCTCCGGCGCCCCAGCGTCCGGCGGCGGCTCCCCAGCGTCCTGCCGCTCCCGCCGCGCCGGCCTCCTCCGGCTGGCGCAGCACTCCCAACGACGACCTGGTCCGCCAGGCCGAACGAGCCCGTCAACCCTCGGCGGGCGGGGTCACCACCTCCGGCCTGCCGCGCCGGGTCCCGCGCGCCAACCTCGTGCCGGGCACGGCTCAGCAGCAACAGCACCAAACCGGTCCGCAGGTCTCGCGTTCGCCTGACGACGTACGCGGCCGGCTGACCAATCTCCGTCGGGGCATCGCGCAGGGTCGACAGGCCGGCAACGGCCAGACCGGTAGCTTCCCGAGCCCCACTCACCAGCAGGAGCGTTAGTTGAGCCAGATGAGCCAAGCGGCACAGAACCTCAACTGGTTGATCACCAACTTCGTGGACAACACCCCCGGGGTGTCCCACACCGTCGTCGTGTCCGCCGACGGTCTTCTTCTGGCGATGTCGGAAGGCTTTCCGCGCGACCGTGCCGATCAGCTCGCGGCCGTCGCCTCCGGACTCACCTCGCTCACGGCCGGGGCGTCCCGGATCTTCGAGGGCGGGGACGTGGCCCAGACGGTGGTCGAGATGGAGCGCGGATTCCTCTTCCTCATGTCCGTCTCCGACGGATCGTCCCTGGCCGTCCTCGCCCACCCCGAGTGCGACATCGGTCTGGTCGGTTACGAGATGGCGCTGCTCGTCGACCGCGCGGGCGCCGTGCTCACGCCCGACCTGCGCGCCGAACTCCAAGGCAGTCTGCTCCACTGACGCCTGCGGATCCACAGAACTCACCACATCACCGTCAGGCCGACACAGTCCCCCCACCGGCCCCCGTCAGACGGCACGACTGACCGACTTGCTGTCCCGCTCGGAGGATCAATGACCCCGCCCACCGCTCCTCACGATCCGTACGCAGAGCCGTACGGAGACGAGGGCGACCAGCCGCTGGTACGGCCGTACGCCATGACCGGTGGCCGGACGCGGCCGCGTTACCAGCTCGCCCTCGAGGCGCTGATCAGCACGACGGCAGACCCCGCGCACCTGATGGGGCTGCTCCCCGAGCACCAGCGGATCTGCCACCTGTGCCACGAGGTGAAGTCGGTGGCCGAGGTGTCGGCCCTGCTGTCCATGCCGCTCGGTGTGGCACGGATCCTGGTCGCGGACCTCGCCGAGGCCGGACTCGTCGCGATCCATCAACCCGGTGGCGACGAGAACGCCGGTGGCGCTCCGGACGTGACTCTGCTGGAAAGGGTGCTCAGTGGACTTCGGAAGCTCTGAAGCGGGACGGGCCACCACCTCCGCGAAGATCGTGGTGGCGGGCGGTTTCGGCGTGGGCAAGACCACGTTCGTCGGGGCCGTCTCGGAGATCAACCCGCTGCGTACCGAGGCCGTGATGACGTCCGCGTCCGCGGGCATCGACGACCTCACCCACACCGGGGACAAGACGACCACCACGGTCGCCATGGACTTCGGCCGTATCACCCTCGACCAGGACCTGATCCTGTACCTCTTCGGCACGCCGGGGCAGGACCGCTTCTGGTTCATGTGGGACGACCTGGTCCGCGGCGCCATCGGTGCCGTGGTGCTGGTCGACACCCGTCGTCTCGCCGACTGTTTCCCGGCCGTCGACTACTTCGAGAACAGCGGCCTGCCCTTCGTCATCGCCCTCAACGGCTTCGACGGGCACCAGCCGTACACACCCGACGAGGTGCGTGAAGCACTGCAGATCGGGCCCGACACCCCGATCCTCACGACGGACGCCCGCCACCGCGCGGACGCCAAGTCGGCCCTGATCACCCTGGTCGAGCACGCGCTCATGGCGCGGCTGCGCTAGGGGGCAGGCGCCGAAGCACCGCGACTGGGCCCAAAACAGGACTCAAGTCCACAACGTCATATGGCAGTTGTCGTAGTTACACCGGAGCCGGCTGTGTCCTTTGACACGGTCGGCCCCGGTGTTCATAACGTTTCGACAGAGAAATAGGGTGGTACGACCACGCGTCGCGGTCGATCGGTGCCGCTGCGCTCACAATGCCCCCGCTTTTTGCCGGGGCTCGCTCTTTATGACCGTTTTATCTGGGACTTACATCACGCGGAATCGTTGCCTCCCAGTGTTTGGAAGTCCTCAGCGTGACGTGCTGGAATGCCTGAACTGCCCATTAGTCAAAGACGTACTAGGGCGTGGAGTCACCCGCGGCACGACGTAGGTGCCGGCGCCGAGAGGTTGTTGGTCGAGTGAGGCGAAGCAAGAAAGGTCCCGAGCCATCGGCGCGGGGCAACTTCACCCCGCCGCCGCGCGGAGCGGCACCCGCACAAGTGACCGGACCGGAGCCGACGGCAGCTCCCGCACCCAGCGGCAGTCGTCTCTCCCCCCGCAACTGGCGTGTACCCACTCGCCTGAACGCGATCCTCCTCATACCCGTGCTGGTCGGCCTGGTCATGGGCGGCTTCCAGGTGAAGGGCTCGATCGACACCTGGCAGGAAGCCAAGGACGCCGAGAAGGTCGCCAAGATCGTGGCCGCCGCCGGTCTCTACGGCGAGGCGCTGCTCAACGAACGTGACCTCTCCGCCCAGCCTCTGCTGGACGGCGACCGGGACAGCGAGGTCGTCAAGGACGCCCGTGCCTTCACCGACGAGAAGGCGGACGCCTTCCACGCGGAGGTCGTCGGGATGCCCGCCGGGCAGGGCCTGGAACGCCGTCTGCGTCTGGTGGAGGAGGCCGAGCCGTCGCTGGAGAAACTCCGGCAGACCGCCTTCACCCGGGCCGCCGACCCGGTACAGACCGAAGAGGGCTACGTCACCGTCGAGCACCTCCTGGCGGAGTTCTCCAACGAGCTCGGCCTCGGTACCGGCAACATCACCGCGTACGGCCGTACGGTCTACGCGGTCACGCTCGCCAAGGGCGCCGCCTCTCTGCAGCGCTCGATCGGCACCCACCTGCTGGTCCGCCCGAGCGAGGACCAGCGGGTCTTCCGCCAGCAGATCACGGCGTTCACCTCCTACGCCTACCTGGAGAACATCGCCGTCCAGGAGTTCGTCTCCGGTGGCACCGAGGCCGACGCCGCACGGCTCGAGTCGGTCATGGCGCAGAAGACCGAAGAGGGCAAGAAGCAGGCCGCCGCGGCCGCCGCGAAGGACCCGGACTACGTCGCGCCGCCGGACACCATGCTGAAGATGATCCAGGCGATCGGCAGCGGTGCCTCCCCCGAGGACCTCGCCAAGCAGGGCGTCACCTACCAGAACTGGATGGCGGCCTCCACGCTGAAGTTCGAGGGCTACAGCGAGGTCGAGACCGAGCTGATCAACCGCGCGGTGTCCGAGGCCGGCCAGATCGCCTCCGACGCCCAGCGCGACGCCTACCTCAACGGCGCCATCGTCATCGTCGCCCTGCTCGCCGCGTTCATCATCGCCGGGATCATGGCCCGCCAGATGAGCCGCTCGATGCGCCAGCTGCGCAACGCCGCCTTCGGCATCGCCGAGCAGCGCCTGCCGATGCTGGTCGACCAGCTCTCGCGCACCGACCCCGGCCGGGTCGACACCCGGGTCGCACCGATCCCGATCACCTCCACGGACGAGATCGGCGAGGTCGCCCGCGCCTTCGACCAGGTCCACCGCGAGGCCGTCCGGCTCGCCGCCGAGCAGGCCCTGCTGCGGGGCAACATCAACGCGATCTTCACCAACCTCTCGCGCCGCAACCAGTCGCTGATCGAGGGCCAGCTGACCCTGATCACCGACCTGGAGAACAACGAGGCCGACCCGGACCAGCTGGAGAACCTCTTCAAGCTGGACCACCTCGCGACCCGTATGCGCCGCAACGGCGAGAACCTCCTCGTTCTCGCCGGTGAGGAGCCCGGCCGCCGCTGGGACCAGCCGGTCCCGCTGATCGACGTGCTGCGCGCCGCCTCCTCCGAGGTGGAGCAGTACGAGCGCATCGAGCTCTCCGGCGTCCCGGAGGCCGAGATCCACGGCCGCGCCGTGACCGACCTCGTGCACCTGCTCGCCGAGCTCCTGGAGAACGCCACCACGTTCTCCTCCCCGCAGACCAAGGTCCGCGTCACCGCGACCCGTCTCCCCGACGGCCGCGTGATGATCGAGATCCACGACAAGGGCATCGGCCTCACCGCCGAGGACTTCGCGGACATCAACCACAAGCTGGCCAACCCGCCGACCGTGGACGCCGCGATCTCGCAGCGCATGGGTCTATTCGTGGTCGGCCGGCTGTCCGACCGGCACGGCATCCGCGTCCAGCTCCGCCCCTCGGGCGAGCAGGCCGGTACGACCTCGCTGGTCATGCTGCCCGACGTCATCACCCACGGTGGCGGTGGCGAGCAGCACCAGCCGCAGGTCGACGAGTTCACGGTCTCGCAGATCATCCCGGAGCAGCACGCGTTCCAGCAGCCGGGCGTCGCCCCCATGCGGACCGCCGCCGAGCTGGGCTTCGACGACAGCCGGTACGAGGTTCCGGACGACATCCGCGACCTGGACCCCGTGGGCCGTTCCCTGATGCGTGAGGAGCGTCGGGCGGCCCTGGAGTCCCAGGCGCACCAGAACCCGCAGCTGCCCGCCGGCGAGGCGCCGCGCTACGGCGACGACTTCCAGTCGCCCGAGCCGTCCTACGACAACGGCCCGACCGCGTACGTGGACCCGCAACGGTCCTACGACCAGCAGACGGCGTACGAGGAGCCGCAGCAGCCGTCGTACGACGAGGCGTACTTCGGCCAGAGCAACGGCGTGGCGAACGGCGACGGACACCTCCCGGGCGGGAACGACACGTTCGCCGCTACCGGCGGTTACCCTGAGCCCGCCTATGCGGAGTCCGTCCAGGAGGAGCACGCGGCCGCCGCCGCGAACGCCCCGGAGACGTACACGGGCTTCGAAGAGCAGTCCTATCAGGACGACTGGCCGCAGCAGCAGGACTACCAGAGCTCGTACCGCTCCGAGTACGCTCCGGAACCGGAATCTGCGCAGGCCGCTGACGTGAAGGAGCCGGACCGCGTAGGCTTCGACCGTCCGGGATCCACCCCTTCCGCCGGCCACACGCTGACCGACGCCGGCCTTCCCCGCCGCGGCTCCACCGCGAGCGCGGGCGGCACGAGCGCGGGCGCCGCGACCGGACGGCAGGAAGTGGCCCAGGACCAGCCGACGGCCGGGGGACCGAACGGCGACTGGCGCTCGACCAACGACGAGCGCTGGCAGCAGGCCTCCCAGCTGAAGAAGCCCAAGGCGGGCGGGGTCACCTCCTCCGGCCTGCCTCGGCGGGTGCCCAAGGCCAACCTGGTCGAGGGAGCCGCCAAGACGACCCCGCAGGGAGGTCCACAGATCTCCCGCGCTCCCGAGGACGTCCGGGGCAGGCTGAGCAACCTGCGTCGCGGTGTCCAGCGTGGGCGCAACGCAGGCAGTGAAACGAACGGCCAGGGCTTCGGTCCTGACAGCACCTACAACCAGGAGCGTTAGTGTGAGCCCGATGAGCCAGGCGGCACAGAACCTGAACTGGTTGATCACCAATTTCGTGGACAACACCCCCGGGGTGTCGCACACGGTGGTGGTCTCCGCCGACGGACTCCTTCTGGCGATGTCCGAAGGGTTTCCCCGCGACCGTGCCGACCAGCTGGCGGCCGTCGCGTCGGGTCTGACCTCTCTGACCGCGGGTGCCTCCCGCATCTTCGAAGGTGGCAGCGTCAATCAGACGGTTGTGGAGATGGAGCGGGGATTCCTGTTCATCATGTCCATTTCCGACGGTTCCTCGCTCGCCGTACTCGCACATCCGGAAGCCGACATCGGTCTCATCGGGTACGAGATGGCCCTTCTGGTGGATCGTGCCGGTACGGTCCTGACGCCCGATCTTCGTGCGGAGCTCCAGGGCAGCCTGCTCAACTAACAGTCAGACGGTGCGTTTTGGCGTCCCGGGGCCGTAAGGTTTCGGGACGCGGCTTCCAATGAGCCATGGATGCCAGCACAGTCGGAGGAGGAGAGAACGTGGCAACACCCCCAGGCGGTTCATCGTCGGGCAACTGGTCCTACCCTGGCCAGGGGCCGGGCCAGGGTGACCAGAACCGGTACAACTTCCCCTCCGCACCGAGCCGCCAGCAGCCGTACGCACCGCAGGGCCCCGGTCCTTCGCCTTACGACCAGCCGTCGGCGCCACGCATCCAGCCCGTTCAGCCGCAACGCCGCAGCCCCGAGCCGTCGCCCGCGGGGGCGGCGCACAACCCCCTGGTGCGCCCGTACGCCATGACGGGCGGCCGCACCAGGCCGCGCTACCAGCTCGCCATCGAGGCGCTGGTGCACACCACCGCGCAGCCGCACCAGATGCAGGGCCAGTTGCCCGAGCATCAGCGGATCTGCAACCTCTGCCGAGAGATCAAGTCGGTCGCCGAGATCTCGGCGCTGCTGACCATCCCCCTCGGCGTGGCCAGGATCCTCGTCGCCGACTTGGCGGAGGCGGGCCTGGTCGCCATCCATCAGCCCGGCGGCGACGAGAACGCCGGCGGCCAGCCAGACGTGACACTGCTCGAAAGGGTGCTCAGTGGACTTCGCAAGCTCTAGCGGCGGTCCTTCCCGCTCCACCACCTCGGCGAAGATCGTGGTGGCGGGTGGCTTCGGCGTGGGCAAGACCACGTTCGTCGGGGCCGTCTCGGAGATCAACCCGCTGCGTACCGAGGCCGTGATGACGTCCGCGTCCGCGGGCATCGACGACCTCACCCACACCGGGGACAAGACGACCACCACGGTCGCCATGGACTTCGGCCGTATCACCCTCGACCAGGACCTGATCCTGTACCTGTTCGGCACCCCCGGTCAGGACCGCTTCTGGTTCATGTGGGACGACCTCGTGCGGGGCGCGATCGGCGCGATCGTATTGGTGGACACGCGTCGTCTCGCCGACTGCTTCCCGGCCGTCGACTACTTCGAGAACAGCGGTCTCCCCTTCGTCATCGCCCTGAACGGCTTCGACGGGCAGCAGCCGTACAACCCGGACGAGGTGCGTGAGGCGCTGCAGATCGGCCCCGACACCCCGATCATCACGACGGACGCGCGGCATCGGGCCGACGCGAAGTCGGCGCTGATCACGCTGGTCGAGCATGCGCTGATGGCGCGGCTGCGGTAGGCCCGCGGCGCTCAGCCGAGTACGAAAGGGGACCCCTTCCTGTTGTTCCGGGAGGGGTCCCCTTCGTCGTGGGTCGGCTACCGGCCGGTGGGGGTTGCTCGCGCAGTTCCCCGCGCCCCTTAAGGGCCTACGGCCCATTCGGGCCGAAAAAGCACGGGGCGCAGCCCCTGCTTTTTCAGGGGCGCGGGGAACTGCGCGACCAGCCCCCACCCACCCGCACCCGACCCACACGCGAAGGGGCCCCTCCATTCGGAGAGGGCCCCTTCGGCAAACAAGGCTCAGCGCCAGCTGTGCGGCGCCCGGAACCCCGGCTCGCGTTCCAGGCGGCGCCAGCCCGCGCGGAGGCGGCCCCGGTGGACCGGGGTGGCCTCGGTCGGCCGCGCGGCCGCTCGGGCCAGCAGCAGCGCGGTGATCGCGGCCACTTCCTCCGGCTCGGCGTGGCCCTTCTCGACGCGAATATCAGGCAGCTTCATGGATTCAGTCTCCGTGGATGAGGTTTCCGCAGGGGTACCGCGAAGGAACCGTCGGGTTACTGCGGCGGGTTGCCGTGCTTGCGGGACGGCAGGTCCGCGTGCTTGGTGTGGAGCATCGCCAGGGAGCGGACGAGGACCGCGCGGGTGTCCGCGGGGTCGATCACGTCGTCCACGAGGCCGCGCTCGGCCGCGTAGTACGGGTGCATCAGCTCGGCCTTGTACTCCTTGACCATGCGGACCCGCATCGCCTCGGGGTCCTCGGCCTCGGCGATCTGGCGCCGGAAGATGACGTTGGCGGCGCCTTCGGCGCCCATGACGGCGATCTCGTTGGTGGGCCAGGCGTAGGTGAGGTCGGCCCCGATGGACTGGCTGTCCATGACGATGTAGGCACCTCCGTACGCCTTGCGCAGGATCAGCGAGATCCGGGGCACGGTCGCGTTGCAGTAGGCGTACAGCAGCTTCGCGCCGTGGCGGATGATTCCACCGTGCTCCTGGTCGACGCCGGGCAGGAAGCCGGGGACGTCCAGAAGAGTGATGATCGGAATGTTGAAGGCATCGCACATCTGCACGAAGCGCGCGGCCTTCTCGCTGGCCTCGATGTCGAGGACGCCCGCGAGGGACTGCGGCTGGTTGGCGACGATGCCGACGACCTGGCCGTCGAGCCGGCCGAGGGCGCAGATGATGTTGCGGGCCCAGCGCTCGTGGATCTCCAGGTAGTCGCCGTCGTCGACGATCTCCTCGATGACCTTGGTCATGTCGTAGGGCCGGTTGCCGTCGGCCGGGACCAGGTCGAGGAGGACGTCGCTGCGGCGGTCCACCGGGTCGGAGGAGTCCACGCGCGGCGGGTTCTCGCGGTTGTTCTGCGGGAGCATCGACAGGAGGTAGCGGACCTCGGCGATGCAGGTCTCCTCGTCGTCGTAGGCGAAGTGCGCCACGCCGGAGGTCTCGGCGTGCACGTCGGCGCCGCCCAGGCCGTTCTGGCTGATCTCCTCGCCCGTGACCGCCTTGACGACGTCCGGGCCGGTGATGAACATCTGCGAGGTCTCGCGGACCATGAAGACGAAGTCGGTCAGGGCGGGGCTGTAGGCCGCGCCGCCCGCGCAGGGACCGAGCATGACCGAGATCTGCGGGATGACGCCCGAGGCCCGGGTGTTGCGCTGGAAGATGCCGCCGTAGCCGGCCAGCGCCGAGACGCCCTCCTGGATCCGGGCGCCCGCGCCGTCGTTGAGCGAGACCAGCGGGGCACCGGCCGCGATGGCCATGTCCATGATCTTGTGGATCTTCGTGGCGTGGGCCTCGCCCAGCGCACCGCCGAAGATCCGGAAGTCATGGGCGTAGACGAAGACGGTGCGGCCCTCCACCGTGCCCCAGCCGGTGATCACACCGTCGGTGTACGGCTTCTTGGCCTCCAGACCGAAACCGGTGGCCCGGTGCCGGCGCAGCTGCTCGACCTCGTTGAAGGAGCCCGGGTCCAGCAGCAGCTCGATGCGCTCCCGGGAGGTCAGCTTGCCCTTGGCGTGCTGCGCCTCGGTCGCCTTCTCGCTGGGGCCGGCCAACGCCTGGGCACGGATCTCGTGCAGTTCGGCCACTCGCCCGCGCGCGTCCGTCGGCTCACCCGGTGCCTCATCCAAAACGGTCATGTAGTGACCTTACGAAGCCGAGCGAGGAAAGCGGTCCGTCGACTCCGTACAGTCTCCGGCGTGTTTTCCTGGTACCCCTGAACAGAACCTCGTCGCCATGCAGGCGAACCGACTGCTCAGGGGGTGTGGGGCTTGTAGGGGTCACACAAAGGCGGCTCGGACCTGTCAGGGGAGAATCAGGTCACAGGTGTGGGTGGCGCAGGCCGTGCCGGGGGTGATGCGGAGCCGTAGCCGGCCGGGGGCCGACTCCAGCACCTCGACCGGGTCGTCAGCTCGGGTCACCCTGCGGAACGGGCCACTCCAGATGATCTCCACCGGCTCGCCGGTGCGCGGCGGTTCGCTCACGCAGAGGGTAGCGCTCCTCCCCCGGCGGCGGACCAGCACGCTCGCCCCGGCGGACGCCGTGAGCGGGCCCGCCGTACCGGGCCCCCAGAAGTTGGCGGCGGTCAGCCCGAGCGAGGGGACGTGGACGGCCTGGCTCGTGCTGTCGTTGGTGAAGATCGACAACCAGCGCCGGTCTGCGGCACGGGCCTCGACGGCGTGGCGGGACGCTCCGGGCATGAGCAGATAGGCGTAGCCGGCGTTCACCGGATCGGTGCCGTGGTCCAGCCAGAGGGTCTGCCAGCGCCGGGTGCGGCGCTCGGTCGTACCGCCGGTGTTGATGTCCGACCAGGCTCCGGTGCGGTCCTCGCGGAGGGTGCGCAGGGCGCCGTCCGACCCCGCGTCGGGGAGGACCCAGCCGCCGTGGCCGTCCAGGTGTGCCCAGCGGCGGCCCCGCAGCAGGGCCCCGGGTGCGGCGGCGCTCTCCCCCAGGTTCCGGTTGTCGACCACCGTCTCCACCGGCACTCCGTCCGCGCACGTGATCCCCGCCCCGAGGCAGATCACGGCGTCCTCGACGCAGAACCACGACTTGCGGGCGCGGAGCGTGGAGCCGAGGCCGGCGAGGTGCTGGCCGATGGCGGCGTACTCGCCGTCGGTCGTACCGCCGACCCAGCGGACGGCGGGCTTGGGCGCGCCCCATTCGCCGCCCTCCCGGTCGGCGAGCCGCTTGGTGGAGACGGTGGTGCCGGGAAGGCGGTACCAGTCGACGGTGGGCCAGAACCAGTTCGTGTACTGGTCGCCGTGCCCCTCGGCCCACCACAGGGTGGTCCCCGAACCGGTGTGCCAGCCGCGCGGGTTCTCGCCGTTGCCGCACTCGTAGTGGGCGATGCGGTCGGAGGCCATGGCGATGTTCACGGTGAAGGCGGGGCGGCGGTGGACGGCTCTGTCCATGGCCGGAAAGAGGCGGTGGCCGACGGGTTCGGGCGCGGCGGCGACCGGGGAGGCGGCGACGGCGTGCAGCCGGGCCAGGTCCGCGACACCGAACTGCCGCGCCGTGAGGATCGGTGTCACCGTGTCGCGTTCGATCCACCCCTTGATCCGCCCGTGCCACCGCTCGCGCTCGGCGGGGCCGGCGCCGAGCGCGAGCAGCGCGATCGCGGCGATGATCCCCTGCCCATGGAAGTGGTCGCTGCGCAGGATGTGCCGGTCGTCGCCCTTGAGGTAACCCCGGCTGATGGCACGGCCGTTGACGCTGTCCATCACCAGTCCGTCGAGGACGAGCGGGGCGAAGGCCCGCTCCACACCGTCGAGCACGGTCCGCCGGTTCGGATCCGTGACCGCCCAGCTCGACCCGGCCAGCAGCGCGAGGAGCCGGCCCAGTCCGTCGAGCATGACCTGCCCGTACGTGCCCGAGTAGGCGACCCAGGTGTGCTGCACGAACGAGCCGTCGGCGTAGAGGCCGTCCCCCCGGGTGACGTACGGGAAGACGGGTGAGAGGGCGTCGCGGGCGAGGGCGATCTTCTCGGGGGCGCGGCCGAGGATGCCGCGCAGGGCCACGGAGCGGCAGAGGTCGACGCGGTTGGCGCCGGTGGAGGTGCCGGTGTAGTCGTGGAGCATCGCGTCGGGGATGAAGTGGTCGATCGCCGCGCAGGCGTCGGCCGTGCGGGTGGGGGTGAGTTCGTCGTACAGGGCGGCGACGATGTCCAGCAGGAGGCGTGGGCTGCCGATCTGCCACTCCCACCAGTTGCCGTAGCGGGTGGTGCCGGGGTGGTAGACGGTCGCGGTGAGGTGGTCGAGGCCGCGCAGGACGTCCGCCAGGAGGGCGGTGTCGCCGGTGCGGCCGGTGCCGGGCTGGAGGTAGGCCTGGGTCATCGTCCACAGGCGGCTGTAGCTCTGGGTGATTCCCGCGGGCGGGTCGAAGGGGTGGCCCGGCCAGAGGGAGTTCGCGGTGGGCGCCATGGCCGCGCGGAAGGCGTGGGCGAGGTCACCGGTCTCGCGCAGGCGGGTGGCGTAGGGCTCGGCGGTGGGGTCGTAGCCCTCGCCGAGCGCGATGGCGAGCCAGCGGCGGCGGAGGGTGTCGTACTCGTCGGCGGCGTGGGCGGGGCCGGGGGCGGTCGCGGCTGCCAGGGTCGCGGCGAGGAGCAGGACGGTCCGGCGTGTGGGGGTCATGGCCATGCCGTGTACCACTCCGGAGCGGCCGGATCAACAACGCGTGACACAATGATCACCGAACCGATACGGTTGAAAATTGAACGGAATAGGTCTACGGTGGGCCGTGTTCAGTTCGTTGAACATTGAACGACATCACTCAAGGAGTCACGTCATGGGCATCTTCGGCCGCAGCAACTCGACCCCCGAGACCGCCACCACCTCGGCGACCGTCTCCGCGGTGAACCCCGACCTCGCCGCGCTGACCGGCGACTACTCGATCGACGCGTCCCACACCACGATCGGGTTCACGGCCCGCCACGCCATGGTCACCAACGTCAAGGGCGCCTTCCTGGACTTCTCCGGCAGCCTGCACCTGGACGGCACGGACCCGTCCCTGTCCACCGCCTCCATCGACGTCAAGATGGAGAGCATCGACACCGGCAACGCCGACCGTGACGGTCACCTGAAGAGCGCGGACTTCTTCAAGACGGAGGAGTTCCCGACGATGACCTTCCGCTCCACCAAGGCGGAGGCCCTCGGCGGCGACGACTACCGCATCACCGGCGATCTCTCCATCCTGGGCACGACCAAGCCGCTCACCATCGACCTGGAGTTCAACGGCGCCGCCAAGGACCCCTTCGGCAACGAGCGCGTCGGCTTCGAGGGCAAGGCGGAGATCCTGCGCTCCGAGTGGGGCCTGACCTGGAACGCGGCGCTGGAGACGGGCGGCGTCCTGGTCTCGGACAAGATCAAGCTCACCTTCGACATCTCGGCGATCCGGAACGCGTGACCCCTTCGGCGGTCCCGCCGCGCGGTTCCGACACGCTCTGACCCGCGGTTCCGACGCCCACCGAGCCCTCGCCCTCCGACTGCCCACGCGGCAGTCGGAGCGCGGGGGCTCGGCCTTGTCCGTACGCCGATGCCTGGGTCGACATAGAGGGCGACATGCGGGGGGGGACATACGGGCGCGACGCTCACGGTGAGCGCCCCGCCCTAGACGACCGCGTCCTCCAGCACCTGGTCGAGCACGCGACGCTGGCGTCCCTCCGGGTCGGGGCTGGACAGTCCCGCCGTACTCACCAGGGCCTTCCACAGTGCCCAGCCCCGGGCCCGTCGCCAGGCGTCGTCGGGGAGGCCGACGGCCTCGCGGAAGACCTTCCGTTCCTCGCCGGTGAAGTGGTTCCAGGCGATCACGAGGTCGCAGGCGGGGTCGCCTACGCCGGAGGAGCCGAAGTCGATGACGGCGGAGAGAGCCCCCTCCGCGGCCAGGAGATTCCCGACGGCGACGTCACCGTGGAACCAGGTCGGCGCGGAGGGCCAGGCGGAGGTCAGCGCCTCGGCCCACACGGTCCGGCAGGCGGCGACGTCGACGGAGTCCGCCAGCCGCTCCAGAGCCGCCTCGACCTCGTCGCCGTAGACGCTGGGATGGCAGCCGCGGAAGTACGAGTGCCGTCCGGCGGCCGGGCCCCGCCCGACCGGCGCCTCGCGCAGCCGGGTGAGGAAGTCGCCGAGGTCGCGGGCGAGTCGCGTCCGGTCGACGCCCGTCGCGACCTCGACCGTCTCCCCCGGGAGCCAGCGCCGCACGGACCACGGGAACGGGTAACCCGCGCCCGGCGCACCGACCGCGACCGGCTCCGGTACGGGTAGCGGCACGTGCCGGGCCAGCTCGGGCAGACAGCGGTCCTCCTTGGCCACGGCGGCCACATAGCCCTCCGCACTGGGCAGACGCACCGCGAGCCGGTCCCCGAGCCGGAAGGTCCGGTTGTCCCAGCCCTGCCGGTCGACGGCTCTGACGGGTAGGTCGCCCCACTGAGGGAACTGGCTTGCGATCAGGGCGCGTACGAGCTCGGCTGAGATGTCGATCACCAGGTCAGTGTGCGCACTCCTCCGGCGCCGTCGCACTCCGTTTTTTCGCGGGACGGTTCGTCGATCGGGCCGTGGACCGGAAGTGAGGCTGGCTGGTTCGTACCTCTTGTGTGCGCGCTGCCGACGTTCTCATAATCCTGCAACAGAAATTGACCTGGGCATGCCACCAAAGGCGATTTCCTGTCGCTTCATTGGCATGCCTATGTCATTCCTGCGGTTCGGCAGTACGCGTCATCGAACGACTCATCGCATGTCAACCCCCCACGGAAGGCATCACGTTGAAGCGACTCATCACCGCCCTGAAGAGATGTGCGGCTGTCGGTGCCGCCGCGCTCGCGATCGCCAGCCTGCAGCCCGTGTCGGCGGCGACGGCCGCGCCGGCGCCGGTGGTCGGCGGAACGCGGGCCGCGCAGGGCGAGTTCCCGTTCATGGTCCGGTTGTCGATGGGCTGTGGCGGCTCCCTGTACACCCAGCAGATCGTGCTCACGGCCGCGCACTGCGTGGGCGCGACCGGCAACAACACCAGCATCACGGCCACGGCCGGTGTCGTGGACCTCCAGAGCACCAGCGGCCGGGTCCAGGTCCGCTCGACCAAGGTCTACCGGGCCCCCGGCTACAACGGCGACGGCAAGGACTGGGCGCTCATCAAGCTGGCCTCCCCCATCAACCTCCCGACGCTGAACATCGCCACGACCACCGCGTACAACTCCGGCACCTTCACGGTCGCCGGCTGGGGCGCGGCCACCCAGGGCGGCGCGCAGCAGCGTTACATGCTCAAGGCGACCGTGCCGTTCGTGAGCGACGCGACCTGTCGTTCCTACAGCGGCTACGGCGGGCTCATCGCCTCCGAGGAGATCTGTGCCGGGTACGCGGCGGGTGGCGTCGACACCTGCCAGGGCGACTCCGGCGGTCCGATGTTCCGCCGGGACAACGCCAACCAGTGGATCCAGGTCGGCATCGTCAGCTGGGGCATAGGCTGCGCCCAGCCCAACGCTCCCGGTGTCTACTCCGAGGTGTCGACCTTCGCGTCCCAGATCGCGGCGGCCGCGGCGACTCTCTGACGAGGCTCGGCGACAGCGGACGCCCTCTCCAGCACGGCCTCGTACGACCTCGTACGACCACTCACGACCTCGTATGACCTCGCACGACCGCGTAAGACGTCCACGGGCCCGGCGGCTCCCAGCGCCGGGCCCGTGTTCGTGGCTGAGTCCGGGTCCGGGGCCGGGCACGCGTTCGTGGCGGGCCGGACGTCGGGGCGGGCCTCAGAAGCCTCCGCCGAAGTCGCCGCCGCCTCCGAAGTCGCCCCCTCCGCCGAAGTCACCGCCGCCGAAGCCGCCGGTGAAGTCGCCCGTGTCGAAGTCGCCGCCGGAGACGTCGCCGCCGCCGTAGCCGGGTTCCGCGCCGAAGTCGCCGTAACCGGAGCCGTACATGGCGGCGTACGAGGGGGTGGCCATCATGCTGCCGAGCATGGTGCCGACGAGCAGGCCGGGGAGGATGCCGCCGCCGAAGTAGCCGCCCGCCCAGGGGCCGTAGGCAGGGCCGGCGTCCCAGTACGGGCGGCGGGCTCCGGAGACCGTCTCCACCTCGCGGATCATGGGGTCCTGGCCGTCGGCGAGGCGGGCCCGGTCGGCGGCGCAGACCGGCACCTCGCGTGCGGTGCCGACACCCGGGGTCCACAGGACGTCCGCGACCGACGGACCGTGGCGGGGGTCGAAGAAGCAGGGGGCGCGGCGCTCCGGCAGGGGGCGGCCCTCTCTGCGGGCGGCGAGCTGGGTCAGGGAGAAGCGGCCGTCCTCCAGGGTCTGGGTGACCGCGCGGACCTCCTCCGGGCGGGTGGCCGCCGCCATGAGGGACTTGGCCTTCTCGTAGGCGTCCAGGGCCCGTTCGTAGTCGGCGCGCATCGCGTCGTCGGCGCCGGCCTCCGCGGGGTGGAAGTCCAGGCGTTCCAGTTCCTCGCCGAAGGCCGTGATGTCCTCGTCGACCACCACGGCGAGCTTGGCCAGCGCCTCGCGGCGTTCCTCCTCCTTGCGGCGGCGGTTGCGGCGGACCAGCGCGTACGCGCCGACGCCGCCCGCGACCACGACCGCGCCCGCCGCCGCCAGGGCGCCGGCGTCCACGCCCGCGTCGGCGCCGTCGCTCCAGCTCGACGGGGCCGTGCCGCCGGGGTTGCTGCGCAGGGCGTCGTCCACGAAGTCGTTGAGCTGGGCCTTCGGGTCGCCGGCGCCCTGGACGGCGGTGACCAGGTTGGCGACGGCGTCCTGGCTCAGGACGCTGCTGTCGGCGCGGGCGTCGAAGCGGTCGCCGAGGCGGACGGCGTAGAGACCGGCGATGCCCGTCTCGGTGCGGAGGTTCTGGAAGAGGTCCTCGGTCGGGTAGCCGGCCGGGAGGACCGCGACGAAGATCGGCTCGTCCGCGTCCTCGATCTTGTCCGCGAGGGCCTCGGCGTCCGTCGAGGAGAGCAGGTCGGTGGCGGCCGGGTCGACGTAGACGGGGCCCTCGCGCAGGGCCGCGGCCACCGTGGACAGGTCGGTGGCCGCGTGTGCGCCGGGCGCACCGACCGACAGCACCGCCAGGGTCGCCGCGGCGAGCGGCGCGATCACTAGGCGGAGGAAGAGACGACGTCGACTCAGTACGCCTTTCATATCTTCGAAGCTACCTCGATCGCCACGAAAACGGACGATTCGATCAGCAGGGCTCGTGAGTACGTCGGTGTCGGTGGTGCTGAGCGGTGTTGTCGGGTGCGTTGTCGGGTGCCGGTCCGGTGGGGCTTCTCGCGCAGTTCCCCGCGCCCCTGAAAAGCAGGGGCTGCGCCCCGTGCTTTTCATCCCCGCAGCCCCGCCCGTTATTCAGGCCCGGGCCCCCCGCTGCCCCAAGCCCCCGCCGACTTCCAGGCCCGCAGGGTCTGGTGCTTCAGGGGCGCGGGGGACTGCGCGAGTGACCACGGACCACCCGCGCCCGGCGACGCGGTCCCACCCACCCGGACCTACTCCGCCGGCTCCACGCCCGCGCGCAGCAACCCGTACGTGTACGCGTCCTCCAGTGCCTGCCACGACGCGGCGATCACGTTCTCGGCCACGCCCACCGTGGACCACTCCCCCGCACCGTCCGTCGTGGAGATCAGCACCCGCGTCGTGGAGTTGGTGCCGTGCTTGCCCTCCAGGATGCGGACCTTGTAGTCCACCAGCTCCAGCTTGGCGAGCTGGGGGTAGATCTTCTCCAGGGCGACCCGCAGGGCACGGTCGAGCGCGTTGACGGGGCCGTTGCCCTCGGCCGTGGCAACGATGCGCTCGCTCTTGGACCACAGCTTGACCGTGGCCTCGTTGGCGTGGCTTCCGTCGGGGCGGTCCTCGACGATGGCCCGCCAGGACTCCGTACGGAAGTACCGCTGCGGCTTGCCCGCGACCTCGTCGCGCAGCAGGATCTCGAAGCTGGCGTCGGCGGCCTCGTAGGTGTAGCCGCGCAGCTCGCGCTCCTTGACCCGCTCGACGACCCGGCCGACCAGCTCGCGGTCGTCGCCGAGGTCGACGCCCAGCTCCTTGCCCTTGAGCTCGATGGAGGCGCGGCCCGCCATGTCGGAGACCAGCATCCGCATGGTGTTGCCGACCTGCTCGGGGTCGATGTGCTGGTACAGGTCCGGGTCGACCTTGATCGCGGAGGCGTGCAGTCCGGCCTTGTGCGCGAAGGCCGAGACACCGACGTACGGCTGGTGGGTGGAGGGGGTGAGGTTGACGACCTCGGCGATCGCGTGCGAGATCCGCGTCATCTCGCGCAGGGCGCCCTCGGGGAGGACCTTCTTGCCGTACTTCAGCTCCAGCGCGGCGACGACCGGGAAGAGGTTGGAGTTGCCGACGCGCTCGCCGTAGCCGTTGGCGGTGCACTGGACGTGGGTGGCGCCCGCGTCGACGGCGGCCAGGGTGTTGGCGACCGCGCAGCCGGTGTCGTCCTGGGCGTGGATGCCGAGGCGGGCGCCGGTGTCGGCCAGCACGGTCGAGACCACGGCCTGGACCTGCGCCGGGAGCATGCCGCCGTTGGTGTCGCAGAGGATCACGACGTCGGCGCCGGCCTCGGAGGCGGTGCGGACGACGGCCTTGGCGTACTCGGGGTTGGCCCGGTAGCCGTCGAAGAAGTGCTCGCAGTCGACGAAGACCCGGCGGCCCTGGGCACGGAGGTGGGCGACGGTGTCGCGGATCATCTCCAGGTTCTCGTCGAGGGTGGTGCGCAGGGCGAGTTCCACATGACGGTCGTGGGACTTCGCGACCAGGGTGATCACCGGGGCGCCGGAGTCGAGCAGGGCCTTGACCTGGGGGTCCTCGTTCGCCTTGCCGCCCGCGCGGCGGGTGGCGCCGAACGCGACCAGCTGGGCGTGCTTGAAGTCGATCTCCTTCTGCGCGCGGGCGAAGAACTCGGTGTCGCGCGGGTTGGCGCCGGGCCAGCCGCCCTCGATGAAGCCCACGCCGAAGTCGTCCAGGTGCCGTGCGATGGCCAGCTTGTCCGCGACGGTGAGGTTGATGCCCTCGCGCTGGGCACCGTCGCGCAGGGTGGTGTCGAAGACGTGGAACGAGTCGTCGAGTTCGCTGGTTTCCGTCATGGTGTCAAGGCTCCTGCTGTTGGATCCCGCTGGATCTCGGTCTGTACCGGAATGACCGGCTCCACCGTCCCCAATGGTCCCTCGCGCTGCGCTCCCGGCTGAAGGTGGGCCAGAAAAGCGAAAAACCCCTCGCGGGTGCGAGAGGTCTGCGCGCGGGTCGAGGACGACGGTGTCCACCCGTACCTGGTCGTACGTGGCGGTCACTGCGGACCGGCGCGCCTGCTGCCAATAATCATGGCGAACGAGAGCACGGGGGCAGTCTGGCACAGACCGCCCCCGCCCTCACCTTCCGTCTCAGGATGCGAACAGCGTGCTGATCACCTCACGGTCACCGCACTCACCGTCGGCGTCAGCCCAGCTCGTGCATCCAGCCGTGCTTGTCCTCGACCGTGCCGCGCTGGATGTTCAGCAGCGCTTCGCGGAGCTTGAGGGTGACGGGGCCGGGCTCGCCGCCGGACTGCTGCCAGGCCGCGCCGGTGCGCTTGACCGTGCCGACGGGCGTGATGACGGCGGCCGTACCGCAGGCGAACACCTCGGTGAGGGCGCCGCTCTCGGAGTCGGCCTGCCACTGGTCGATGGAGATCCGGCCCTCCTCGGCGGCGTAGCCGAGATCCGCGGCGACCGTCAACAGGGAGTCACGGGTGACACCCTCCAGGATGGAGCCGGTGAGCGAGGGGGTGACGATGCGGTCGCCGTACACGAAGTACAGGTTCATGCCGCCGAGTTCCTCGACCCACTTGCGCTCGACCGCGTCGAGGTAGCAGACCTGGGCGCAGCCCTCGGCCGCCGCCTCGGCCTGGGCGAGGAGGGAGGCCGCGTAGTTGCCGCCGGTCTTGGCGTCGCCCATGCCGCCGGGCACCGCGCGGACGTGGTCCTCGGAGACCCAGATGGAGACGGGCTGCACCCCGCCGGGGAAGTAGGCGCCGGCCGGGGAGGCGATCACGAGGAAGAGGTACTCGTTGGCCGGCTTGACGCCCAGGCCGACCTCGGTGGCGATCATGAAGGGGCGGAGGTAGAGGGACTCCTCGCCGCCGTGGGCCGGGACCCAGGCCTGGTCCTGCCGCACCAGCACGTCACACGCCTCGATGAACGTCTCGACCGGCAGCTCCGGCATGCCGAGCCGACGGGCGGAGGCCTGGAAGCGGCGGGCGTTCTTCTCCGGGCGGAAGGTGGCGACGGAGCCGTCCGGCTGCCGGTAGGCCTTCAGGCCCTCGAAGATCTCCTGCGCGTAGTGCAGGACCATGGTGGCCGGGTCCAGGGAGAGCGGCGCGTACGGAACGAGCTGGCCGTCGTGCCAGCCACGACCCTCGGTCCACTTGATGACGACCATGTGGTCGGTGAAGTGGCGGCCGAAACCGGGGTTGGCCAGGACCGCGTCGCGCTCGGCGTCGGAGAGCGGACTGGCGGAGGGCTTGAGCTCGATCGTGGGCGTCATGAGTGGTGTCCTTCACCGGTTGTTGTGACGGGCCGCGCTCACATCCGTACTGCCAGTGGCGAGTGCTAGGACGTCCGAGCATTCCCTCATTCGGCGGCCCCGCGTTCGATTATCGCAAGCGGAGTCGGCGGAAGAAAACGGCGTGAATGCGACCCAGGGGATGATGGTGGCACCCGGCGGGAACATGCGGAAGCCGCCGGGTGCGGTAGCGACCCGGCGGCTTCGAAAGATTTCGAGTGGGCGCGGCGGGTCAGCCGGCTACTCGTACGGCGAGCGCGTCGCCGATCTCGGCCGTCGAACGGGCGGGCTTCCCGACGCGCTCCGCGAGGTCGGCGGAGACGGCCTCCTCGATGCGCGCGGCCTCGGACTCGTGGCCGAGGTGGCGCAGGAGCAGGGCGACGGAGAGGACCGTGGCGGACGGGTCGGCCTTGCCCTGGCCGGCGATGTCCGGGGCCGAGCCGTGCACGGGCTCGAACATGGACGGGAACTCGCCGGAGGGGTTGATGTTGCCGGAGGCCGCGACGCCGATGCCGCCGGAGACGGCCGCGGCGAGGTCGGTGATGATGTCGCCGAAGAGGTTGTCGGTGACGATCACATCGAACCGGGCCGGGTCGGTGACCAGGTAGATCGTGGCCGCGTCGACGTGGATGTAGTCGGTGGTGACCTCGGGGAACTCCTCGGCCACCTTGTTGAAGATGTTCGTCCACAGGTGACCGGCGAAGGTCAGCACGTTGTTCTTGTGGACGAGGGTGAGCTTCTTGCGCGGGCGGGCCTGGGCGCGGGCGAACGCGTCACGCACGACCCGCTCGACGCCGAAGGCCGTGTTGACGGAGACCTCGGTGGCGACCTCGTGCTCGGTGCCCTTGCGGATGGTGCCGCCGTTGCCGGTGTAGGGGCCCTCGGTGCCCTCGCGGACCACGACGAAGTCGATCTCGGGCTGGCCGGCGAGCGGGGTGGCGACGCCGGGGAGCAGCTTCGACGGACGCAGGTTCACGTGGTGGTCGAAGGCGAAGCGGAGCTTGAGCAGGAAGCCGCGCTCCAGGACCCCGGAGGGGACGCTCGGGTCGCCGATCGCGCCGAGCAGGATCGCGTCGTGCCGCTTCAGCGCGTCGAGGTCGGCGTCGGTGAGGGTCTCACCGGTGGCGTGGTAACGCTTGGCGCCGAAGTCGTACTCCTTGGTCTCCAGCTTCACATCCTGCGGAAGGACGGCGGAGAGGACCTTGAGCCCCTGGGCCACGACTTCCTGACCGATGCCGTCACCGGGGATCACTGCGAGATTGAGGCTGCGAGACATGACGGCACCGTACTCCTTGTCCCACGGGATGACACGAGATGTCCGCGATACGGACGCACGATCGGGTGACGCTGCCCACACGTCACCACGCGTTCACCCGTACGGGGGGCGGGTGTTGGGATTCGCTGGGAACTTCGAGAGCATGACCCACCCTTCCAGGGACACACCCCCCGGACCCCCCGGAGCTCCCGTACTCGACTTCGGCATCCCGCCGCGGCTCGCGCGCCGGATGAGCATGGCCGAGCAGTACGAGTACCTGCGTACGAAGTTCTCCCGGCGCCGCACCCTGGTGACGGCGGGCTCGCTGGCGGCCGGCGGGCTGCTGACCGGCTGCGGCGGGTCCGGCTCGCCGGCCTCGCCGAACGCGACGACCTCGGCCCCGTCGCCCGCGACCTCCAAGGCGCCCGGTTCCGCCGTCACCCCCTTCGGCCGCCATCTGGCGTTCGGCTCGGACCCGAAGACCCGGATGCGGATCTCCTGGCAGGTGCCGTTCGCGGTGAAGAAGCCGTACGTGCGGGTGGGGCTGAGGCCCGAGGAGCTGACCCGGAAGGTCGAGGCGGAGGTCCGCGACCTGCACACGCCGGGGGTCGAGGGCGTGCGCCTGGAGCTGGACCAGTACTACCTGCACGCGGCCCTGGACGGCCTGCGTCCCGGCACCACGTACTACTACGGCGTCGGCCACGAGGGCTTCGACCCGGCCGACCCGGCCCACCGCTCGACGATCGGCACCTTCCGTACGGCACCCGCCGCGCCGGAGACGTTCGTGTTCACCGCGTTCGGCGACCAGGGCGTCGGAAAGGCGGCGGCGGCGAACGACAACCTGATCGTCCGCCAGAAGCCCGCCTTCCACCTCCACGCCGGCGACATCTGCTACGCCAACGGCAACGGCAAGGGGGTCGAGTCGGACGGCTACGACCCCGGGTTCTGGGACCTGTTCCTCAAGCAGAACGAGCCGGTGGCCAGGTCCGTGCCGTGGATGGTGACGACCGGCAACCACGACATGGAGGCGTGGTACTCGCCGGACGGCTACGGCGGTCAGCTCGCCCGCTGGTCCCTCCCGGAGAACGGCTTCGACCCCCGTGCGGCGCCGGGGGTGTACGCGTTCACCTACGGCAACGTCGGCTTCGTGGCGCTGGACGCGAACGACGTGTCGTACGAGATCCCCGCCAACCTCGGCTACTCGGGCGGCAAGCAGACCGAGTGGCTGGACAGGAAGCTGGGGGAGCTGCGGGCCGCGAAGGGCGTCGACTTCATCGTCGTCTTCTTCCACCACTGCGCCTACTCGACGTCCTCGCACGCCTCCGACGGCGGTGTCCGGGACGCGTGGCCGCCGTTGTTCGACAAGCACCGGGTTGACCTGGTGGTCAACGGCCACAACCACGTCTACGAGCGCACCGACGCCGTCAAGGGCGGCGAGGTCGGCAGGCCGGTGCCCATCGGGGCGTCGACGGACCCGACCCGGGACGGCGTCGTGTACGTCACGGCGGGCGGCGGCGGACGCGATCTGTACGGCTTCCCGGCCGGCGTGCAGGAGAGCTACGAGGGGCACGTCACCCGCCATGAGGCCGTCGAGACCTTCGAGTGGACCAGGTCGCGCGCGTCGAAGCCGGAGACGGTGGAGTGGTCGCGGGTGCGCTACCGGGGCTTCTCGCTGCTCTCGGTGGAGGTGGTCAGCGGGGCGCGACCGGCCCTGAAGGTGTCGGCACTGGCCCAGAACGGCGACCGCGTCGACCACTTCGAGGTGCGGCGCGGCACGTGAGTCTGTTCCGGGGTGCGGCGCGGCGCGCGGGTCGTCGTCCCACGGCCGCACCGCACCCCGAACGGGTGCGGCTCCCGGCTGTTCGGGCCGCTCAGTGCCCGGTCGAGCCGCCGTTGTCCCTGCGGTCGAGGGCGCGCTGGAGGGCGGCGGCGGCGTTCTTGCGGTCGGACTCGGTGGTCCGGGAAACGTGACGGACTCGGCGGCGGACGGTCGTCTCGGCCATGGGGAATCGACTCCTTCGAGGCAATCCGGAGTACGGAAACGGGAGGGAAGCGAGACGCCGGATGGGGCGGGGAGCGGGGCCGCAGGGGTTGCCTGCCTAGGGCTCCGGCTCACGACCGCCATTCGCTGGATCGAGCGAGACGTTCGGCTCCTACAAAGCTAGGCGAGGGCGGCGCATCTGTCTCCACAATTAGTCGGACTTCCTACTATCTGAGACGGTGGATTGGGTCACACCGCCCTGACCTGGGGTTTCTCGATTCCGTCGTATACGACAGCGCGCCCGGCCCCTCCGTCGTCGCGGAGGGGCCGGGCGCGCTGTCGGTGGCCGGTGTCAGCCCATGTGCGGGTACGAGTAGTCGGTCGGCGGGACCAGGGTCTCCTTGATGGCGCGGGTCAGGGTCCAGCGCATCAGGTTCTGGGGGGCGCCGGCCTTGTCGTTGGTGCCGGAGGCCCGGCCGCCGCCGAAGGGCTGCTGGCCGACGACGGCGCCGGTGGACTTGTCGTTGATGTAGAAGTTGCCGGCCGCGTAGCGGAGCTTGTCCATCGTGTACGCGGTGGCCGCGCGGTCGCCCGAGATGACGGAACCCGTCAGGGCGTACGCCGACACCGACTCCATCTGGGTCAGCATCTCCTCGTAGCGGTCGTCCTCGTAGACGTGCACGGCGAGGAACGGGCCGAAGTACTCGGTGGTGAAGACCTCGTTCGTCGGGTCGGTGCACTCGACGACGGTCGGGCGGACGAAGTAGCCGACCGAGTCGTCGTAGGAGCCGCCGGCCACGATCGTGCAGGTCGGGTCGGACTTGGCGCGGTCGATGGCGGCCTTGTTCTTGGCGAAGGAGCGTTCGTCGATGACGGCGCCGATGAAGTTGGACAGGTCGGTGACGTCGCCCATGGTCAGGTACTCGACCTCGGCGGCGAACTCCTCCTTGAAGCCGGAGTTCCAGATCGACGCCGGGATGTAGGCCCGGGAGGTCGCGCTGCACTTCTGGCCCTGGTACTCGAAGGCGCCGCGGGTGAGGGCGGTCTTGAGCACGGCGCGGTCGGCGCTCGGGTGCGCGACCACGAAGTCCTTGCCGCCGGTCTCGCCGACGAGCCGCGGGTACGAGCGGTACTTCTCGATGTTGGCGCCGACCGTCTTCCACAGGTACTGGAAGGTCTTGGTCGAGCCGGTGAAGTGGATGCCGGCGAGGTCGGGGTGTTCGAGGGCGACCTCGGAGACCGCGATGCCGTCGCCGGTGACGAGGTTGATGACGCCCTTGGGCAGGCCCGCCTCCTCCAGCAGCCGCATGAGCAGGACGGCGGCGTGCGTCTGCGTCGGGGACGGCTTCCAGACCACCACGTTGCCCATCAGCGCCGGGGCGGTCGGCAGGTTGCCCGCGATGGCCGTGAAGTTGAACGGGGTGATCGCGTAGACGAAGCCCTCCAGCGGGCGGTGGTCGAGGCGGTTCCACACGCCCGGGGAGTTGGCCGGGGGCTGCTCCGCGAGCAGGTCGCGGGCGTACTTGACGTTGAAGCGCCAGAAGTCGACCAGTTCGCAGGGACAGTCGATCTCGGCCTGCTGGGCGGTCTTCGACTGGCCGAGCATGGTGGAGGCGGCCAGCGTCTCTCGCCACGGGCCCGCGAGGAGGTCGGCGGCGCGCAGGATGATCGCGGCGCGGTCGTCGAAGGACATCGCACGCCAGGCGGGCGCGGCGGCGAGGGCCGCGTCGATGGCGTCCTGGGCGTCCTGGGCGGTGGCGTTGGCGTAGGTGCCGAGACGGGCCTTGTGGTTGTGCGGCTGCACCACGTCGAAGCGGTCGCCGCCGCCCATCCGCCGCTCGCCGCCGATGGTCATCGGCAGGTCGATCGGGTTCTCGGCCAGTTCCTTCAGCTTGACCTCCAGCCGGGCGCGCTCGGGCGAGCCGGGGGCGTAGCCGTGCACCGGCTCGTTGACGGGGGTGGGGACCTGGGTCACAGCGTCCATGGGTTCCGTAACTCCTTATTGAGCGGTGTGTGCGAGCCGTTGTGCGGGGCTCAGCCCTTGCTGACCATGGCGCGGAGGAAGAACCGCAGGTTGGCGGGCTTCTCCGCGAGGCGGCGCATGAAGTAGCCGTACCAGTCCGTGCCGTACGCGGTGTAGACCCGCATCCGGTGTCCCTCGGCGGCGAGCCGCAGGTGCTCGTCGCCGCGGATGCCGTACAGCATCTGGAACTCGTACTCGTCGGGCTTGCGTCCGGCGCGGTGGGCGAGTTCCTGCGTGATGGAGATCAGGCGCGGGTCGTGGGACCCGATCATCGGGTACCCCTCCCCGTCCATGAGGATCTTCAGGACGCGGACGTACGCCTTGTCGATCTCGGCCTTCTGCTGGAAGGCCACGTCGGCGGGCTCCTTGTAGGCGCCCTTCACCAGCCGCACCCGGCTGCCGTTCTCCGCCAGGCGGCGGGCGTCGGCCTCGGTGCGGAAGAGGTAGGCCTGGATGACGCAGCCGGTCTGCGGGAAGTCGCGGCGCAGCTCGTCGTGGATGGCGAACATCGAGTCGAGGGTGGTGTGGTCCTCCGCGTCGAGCGTGACCGTCGTGCCGATCGCGGCGGCGGCCTCGACGACCGGGCGGACGTTGGTGAGGGCGAGCTCGTGGCCGCCGTCGAGGGCCTGGCCGAAGAGGGAGAGCTTCACGGACATCTCGGCGCGCTCGCCGAGCTCCAGCTCCTTCAGCCGGTCGATCAGCTCCAGATAGGCGTCGCGCGCGGCGGCCGCCTGCTCCGGACGGGTGATGTCCTCGCCGACGACGTCCATCGTCACGTCGAGACCCCGGCCGGTGAGCTCCCGGACGACGGGGACGATGTCGTCGACGCGTTCACCCGGGATGAAGCGGTCGACGACCTGCTTGGTCACGGGCGCCGCCGAGATCAGGCGTCGTATCCGGTCGCTGCGCGACGCGGCGAGAATCACGGGACCCAGCACGGGGCACCTCCACAAACCAGCAGATAGAACCACCGTGAAACCTAAGGATCCCCCCGTTCGCCGACCATCGACAGCTGTCACGTATCCGTGCCGCAGATCTCAGACAGATGTATGAAGGCCGCTTGCGGATGCGCGACAATGCCCGGGTGACGCCGGAAAGCTCGAGCCCCCACCCCGTGGGCGACTACCAGGACCTCGTCGACGAGATCTCCGCGCTGCTCGGCGCCCCGGCGACGCTGGAGAACCGCGACTTCGAGCTGATCGCCTTCGGCGCGTACGACAGCGAGGGCGAGCTCGATCCGTCGGCCCTGGACCCGGTCCGCACCCGCTCGATCCTGACCCGCCGCTCGACGACGGCGGTACGGGAGTGGTTCGAGGGCTTCGGCATCACCCGGGCGACGGGCCCGGTCCGGATCCCGCCGACACCGGAGGCGGGGGTGCTCCGGGGGCGGGTCTGCCTCCCGGTACGCCATCGGGGGGTCGTCCTCGGTTACGTCTGGCTCCTGGACGGCGACCCGGGCCCGACGGCCGCCCAGCTGTCCGCCGCCATGGCGGTGGCCTCGCGCATCGGCGCCCTCCTCGCGGACGAGGCGCAGGCCGGCGCCGATCTCACCCGGGAGCTGCGCGCGGTCCTGACCGCCGAGCGCGACTGGGAGCGCGACATGGCCGTGGCGGAGCTGCGCGCGGCCCTCGGCCCTCGCGGCGACGGCGTCCACACGCTGGTGTGCGTGGCCCCCTGGCCGTACACCGACCCGGACGACGCGCCGTCCTTCCGTACGGTGCCGGGGGCGACCGCGCTGTGCACGGTGCCGTGGGGCGCGGCGGGCCAGGGCCTGGCCCTGCTGGTACGGCTCCGCTCCGCGGACACTCCGGCCCCGGCGCTCACCGCCGCCGCCCGGCTGCTGGAACGCGCGGGCGCGCACGCGGCGGCGGGCGTCTCCGGGGCCCGCGCGGGCCTCGCCGAACTGGGCACCGACTGGCGGGAGGCCTCGGCGGCCGCCCGGGCGGCGCTGGCCGAGCCACGGCTGGGCCCGATCGCCGAGTGGCGCTCCATCGGCCCGTACCGGATGCTGACCGCGCTGCCTCCCGGCCTCCCCCAGGACCCGTCCGTCCGCGCCCTCCTCGCCCCCGCCCACCGTGAACTGGCCCGCACCGCCGAGGTCTTCCTCGACCACGCCGGCCAAGCAGGGCGCACGGCGGCCGAGTTGGGCATCCACCGGCAGACCCTCTACTACCGGCTCTCCCGCGTCGAGCAGCTCACGGGCCTACGGCTGACCGACGGCGAGGACCGGCTGCTGCTGCACATGGCGCTGAAGGGGGCGCGGTTGTGAGGTCTTCCGGGAAGGTCAACTCACCGAGGTGAGCGGGAACAGCGCGCTGAGACGCGGCAGCCGGCGGTGCGACTCCTCGTCGTCGCGGGCGTCCCAGCGTTCGCCGGCCGGGTCCGTGAGGTCGGCGTCGCCGCCGACGAGGCTCTCCAGGGCGTCGTAGAAGTCTTCCTCGGTGCGACCCGTGACGTGTTCCCAGGCCCGCACGGCGACATAGTCCAACTCCTCCCAGTCCAGCACCTCCTCGTCCTCCCAGTCCTGCGGCGGGCGGCCCGCGAGCTGCCGCACCCCGGGCACGTCGGCCAGGGAGTCCGGGTCACGGACGGTCCTGTCGAACGCGTCCCTGCCCAGGCCGATCAGCCAGAGCCGGAAGTAGAAGAAGGTGTCGTCGGAGCACCAGCCCATGATCCGGTCGGCCGCGCCCCACAGGTCCCAGGTGAGTGTGGGGGCCAACACGCGGTCCAAGCTCTCCTGGAACCGCAGGAGTTCGTTCCCCGACCGGGCCTTCAACCGCTCGCACAGCCACTCCAACCGCTCGTCGGGGTCCGGTGTCGCCCGTCGGCAGTCCTCGATCACGTCCCAGAAGGTCTCGTCGTCCACGTCCCCACCATGACAGGAGGCACTGACAACGCGGCCGACCTGCGGTTCGGAGGGAGGACCGGGGGCGGCAGGCGGGGCGCGTGGCGGCTTACCGGTGGCGCAAAACCGCACTTCTGAAAATGATTGTCATTGTGCTACGGTCGGGCCCGTTGAATCTTTGACCACGCCCTTACTCGGAGTGTCCCGTGCGCGTCCCGGCCCGTTTCGTCCCGCTCACCGCGGTCACCACCGCGACCTCGGCCCTGCTCACGGGCTGCTTCTCGGCAGCGGGCCCCGAGGAGGCCGGGAGCGAGGGCAAGCGGATACGGATCGCGATGATGCTGCCGCCCCGCTCGGGCCTGTCGCCGCTCTCCGACGACGCGTTCAAGCTGTCGCGCTGGTCGACCGCCGAGACCCTGGTGAAGCTGAACGCCGAGGGGGACGCGCAGCCCGCGCTCGCCACCGAGTGGAAGCGCTCGGGCAAGAAGTGGACGTTCACGATCCGGGAGGGTGTGACGTTCCACGACGGGACGAAGCTGACCGGTGAGGCCGTCGTCAACTCCCTCACCGAGGCGGCCACCGCCTCCCCCAAGCCCCGCATCCTCGACGGCGTGGACCTGACGGCGAAGGCCGACGGCGACACCGTCACCGTCACCACGGCGGTGGAGGACCCGCTGGTCCCGCAGCGCCTCAGCTCGCCGCAGCTGTCGATCCTCGCGGCGAAGGCGTACGAGGGGAAGACGGTGAACCCTCTCGGCGCCGGCACCGGCCCGTTCGAACTGGTCGAGGTCAACGGCACCTCCTCCGCCGCGCTCGACCGCTACGACGACTACTGGGGCGGCAAGGCCAAGGCCCCCGGCATCGACGTGAAGTTCGTGCCGGACGGCACCGCCCGCGCGGCCTCCCTGCGCACCGGCGAGGCCGACATCGTCGAGGCGGTCCCGGTGTCGCAGGCCGCCGTGCTCGACCAGGACCTGATCACCGAGGTCCCGATGCCCCGCACCAACACCCTCTACCTGAACACCGAGAAGGGCGTGTTCAAGGACGCCTCGCTGCGCGCCGCCGCCCGCGAGGCCGTCGACGCCGAGTCCATCGTGAAGGGCGTGTACGAGGGGCGTGCCGACGTCGCCGAGGGCCTGCTCGGGCCCGCGCTCCCCTGGGCCGCCGAGCTGCGGTCCCCGGTCGAGCGCGCCGAGGCGGGAGACCCGGACGGCAGGACCATCACCATCGGCACCTTCACCGACCGCGCCGAGTTGCCCGAGGTCGCCGCCACGCTGCAACAGCAGCTGCAGAAGGCCGGGTTCAAGGTGAAGCTCGACGTGCGCGAGTACGCCAACATCGAGTCCGACGCGCTCGCGGGCGAGTTCGACGCCTTCATCCTCTCCCGGGCCACCGTCCTCGACTCCGGCGACCCGGCCGCGTACCTCTACAGCGACTTCGCCTCCGACGGCTCCTTCAACCTCTCCCAGCTCGCGGACAAGACCGTCGACGCGGCCCTCGACCGGGCCTCCGACACTCCCGCCGGTGACGCCCGCCGCAAGGCGGTCATCGAGGCCGAGGCCGCCGTCCTCGGCACCGACGCGGCCGTGCCGATGCTCCACGAGCGCGTCATCCAGGGCGACGCGGCCGGAGTCGTGGACGCGGCCCACGACCCGCGCGAGCGGGAGCTGGTCACGGCGGACACCTACGTCAAGTGAGCACGTCCGCTGGGGAACCGACGGAGGCCACGCGCGGCGCTCGCGTCGCGGGGAACGCGGGCGCGGGGAACGCGGGCGTCGAGAAGGTGACGGCCGGGATGCAGCAGAACCGCGTCGTGGCGGACCTGGGCGGGCCTGCCCGGGGCGGCCGTGCCAAGAAGGAATCGAGCGAGGCCGCCCGGGGCGACCGGAACGCGGGGGAACCGACCGGAACCGCGGGTGAGGACCGTTCGGCGACGGGGTCGGCCGGCTCGCCCACTGCGGCGTCCGACGGGACGGCGCACGCCGCCCCTTCTGCGGTGGAGTCCGCCGAAACGCCGCACGTGGGCCTGCCTGCGGCGAGGTCGGTCGAAACGGCGCGACGGAGCCGGCGCAGCCGGGAGTCCGGGCCTGGGCGCCTGCGGCGCCTCGTCGGACCCGTCATCGGACCCGTCATCGGTCCCGCCGGGCTCACCCGTCTCGGCTGTCTCCTCGGGGTGCTGGCCGTCGTCGGGCTGTTGCCGTGGCTTTCGGGGCGTGATCCCGCGCTGACCGTGCTGCGTGCCCGGTCGGCGGAGCAGGAGGCGACGCCCGAGGCGCTGGCCGCGATCCGCGAGGACCTGGGCCTCGGCGCGGGCCCCCTCTCCCTGTTGGGGAACTGGGCCTCCGGGCTGCTGCGCGGCGACCTCGGCACGTCCTGGGTGTCCGGCACGGACGTGCTGCCCTCGGTCGTCTCCGGCCTCCAGGTCTCCCTCGCCCTGATGGGCACCGCCTTCGCCGTCGCGCTCCTGCTGGCCTGCGCGCTGGTCGCCCCGGTGCTCGTACGGGGCCGGGGATCGGCCGGCGCGTTCGCCGCGATGCTCGCAGCCGTCCCCGAGTTCCTGCTGGCCACGGTGGCGCTGCTGGTCTGCGGGGTCTGGCTGGGCTGGCTGCCGACGTCCGGCTGGGCGGGCCCGCAGTACCTGGTGCTGCCCGCGATCGCCCTCGGTGTACCGGCCGGCGGTCTGCTGGGCCGCCTGGTCGCGGACGCGCTGCCCGCCGTGCTCGACGAACGCTGGGTGGAGCTGTGGCGGGGCGCGGGCGTGAGCCGGGCCCGTGTCGCGGCGGCCGCCCTGCGCCGCGTACTGCCGCCCCTGGTACCGCAGTTCGGCATGGTCGCCGTCGGCCTCACCGGCGGCGCGGTCGCCGTGGAGATGGTGTTCGCGGTGCCCGGCATCGGCCGTACCGCCCTGGGCGCCGCCAAGTCCCAGGACCTCCCCCTCCTCCAGGGCGCGGTCCTCGCCCTGCTCGCCCTGGGCCTGGTCGCGGGCGCCCTGGCCGCCCTCGCCCGGCGCCGCCTGCTCGGCCCCGCCCTGCGCGACGCGGGCCTCACCCTGCCGCCGGCCCGCCCGGTCCGTGTCCACCCCGCGGTACCGCTGACCCTGGCGGCCGTCCTCCTGGTCACCGTCGGCTGGGGCCTGCTGCGCGACCCGTACACCGTGGACACCACCGCCCGCCTGCTCCCGCCGTCGTGGGCGCACCCGCTCGGGACGGACGGGCTCGGCCGGGACGTCCTGGCCCGACTCGGCCACGGCGCGGCCGCCACGGTCGGCACGGCGACGGCGGTCTGCGCGCTGAGCCTCCTCGTCTCCCTGGTACTCGGCTTCCTCCCCCGGGTGGCGGCGGGCGCGGCGGACATCGCCAACGCGCTGCCGCCGGTGATCGTCGGCATCCTGGTCGCCGCGGCGGCCGGCCCCGGCACGGGCGGCGCGGCCCTCGCCGTGGCCCTGATCTCCTGGCCCGCCCTGTCCGCCCACGCGGCGGCCCTGGTGCAGGAGGTCCGCGCGTCCGCGTTCCTGACCGCCCAACGGGCCATCGGCGCGAGCCCGTGGTGGATCCTCACCCGGCACGTCCTCCCGTCGGTCGCCGCGCCCGTCGCCCGCCACGCCGTCCTGCGCCTGCCGGGCATCGCCCTGGCCCTCGCGTCCCTGGGCTTCCTGGGTCTCGGAGCACAACCACCCACCCCGGAGTGGGGGTTGCTCCTGGACGAGTCCCGCGCGTACGTGGAACGCGCGCCGTGGGCGGCCCTGGCACCGGCGGTCGCCCTCGCCCTGCTCGCCGGTATCGCGGTGTCCGGGGCGGCGTACGCGCAGTCGCGGACGGGGCGCCGCCGCACACGTAGACCCGCTCGTGCACACAGGGGAAAGGGGAAGGGTTCCATTGAAGTCGCAGCCGGGGTCTGACGTGCCGCCGAGGTCTGACGTGCCGCCGAAGTCCGACATGCCGTCGGAGACGGACGCCCTGCTCTCGGTCCGTGATCTGCGGATCGCGTTCGACGGAGTCGAGGTCGTGCGCGGGCTGTTCTTCGACGTCCGGCCGCGCGAGGTGCTCGCCCTGGTCGGCGAGTCGGGCGCGGGCAAGTCCCTCACGGCCCGGGCGCTGCTCGGGATGCTGCCGGTGGGTGCGACGAGCAGCGGAACCGTGCGGCTGCGCGGGGAGGCGGATCTCGCCGCCCAGCGGGGTCGGCGTATCGCCCTGGTCCCCCAGGACGCGTTGTCGGCGCTCTCCCCCGTGCACCCCGTGGGCGACCAACTCGTCGCGGCCGTACGGTCGGTGGCGCGTGTCTCCCGCAAGGAGGCCCGTGCCCGGGCGGTCGCCGCGCTCGACCGGGTGGGCATCCCCGACGCCGTGCGCAGGGCGCGGGCGTATCCGCACGAGTACTCCGGCGGTATGCGCCAGCGGGCCGTGATCGCCATGGCGACGATCAACGAACCGGACGTCGTCGTCGCGGACGAGCCCACGACCGCGCTCGACGCGGAACTCCAGGAACAGGTGCTGCGGGTCCTCGCCGCGCAGCGGGAGGCGGTCGGCGCCGCCCTCGTGCTGGTCACCCATGACCTGGGCGTGGTCCGGGAGCACGCCGACCGCGTGCTGGTCATGTACGCCGGGCGTCAGGTCGAACAGGGCCCGGCGGCGGCCGTGTGGGACCGCCCCCTCGCGCCGTACACGGCGGGCCTGCTCGCGTCGCTGCCGCCGGAAGACGGCGACCGTGACGGCGAGAGCAAGGGCAACGGCGGGAGCGAGGGCGAGGGCGGGAGCGAGGGCGAGGGTCCGCGCCCCGCCGGTCGGCGTCGCCGTCGGCTGCCCTCCGTCCCCGGCTCCCCGCCCGCCCCCGACGCTCTCCCGCCGGGCTGCGCCTTCGCGCCGCGCTGTCCCCTCGCCGAGGACCGCTGTCGTGGCGAGGAACCGCGGCCGTTCACGGCCGCCGCCGGCCACGAGGTCTCCTGCCACCGCTGGGACGAAGTCCCGCACCCCGCGACCGAGTTGTTCCTGGAGCCCGCGTGAACCCGATCACTCCCCTGCTCGACGTGCGCGACCTGGTCGTCCGCTACGGGCCGGTCACCGCCGTCGACCGGGTGTCCTTCACGGTGGAGGCGGGCGAGACCCTGGCCCTGAACGGCCCGTCCGGCTGCGGAAAGTCCTCCACGGTCGGTGCCGTGCTCCTCCTGCGCCGCCCGGACGGCGGCGAAGTCCGCTTCGAGGGGCGGGAACTGACGTCGCTCACCGAGCGCGAGCTGCGTCCGCTCCGGCCCCGTATGCAGCCGGTCTTCCAGGACCCGTACGGCTCGCTCAGCCCGCGCCACCGCGTCCGGGAGGCGGTGGCCGAACCCCTGCGCGTCCAGGGCAGCTGGGACGCCACGGGCCCCGCCCGGGTCGCCGCGCTCCTGGACCGGGTGGGCCTGAACCCGGTCCTCGGCGACCGCTTCCCGCACGAGTTGTCCGGCGGTCAGTGCCAACGGGTGGGCATCGCACGGGCGTTGGCCTCCGAGCCGCGTCTGCTGGTCCTCGACGAGCCGGTGTCCGCCCTGGACCCCTCCATCCGGGCCGGCGTCCTCAACCTGCTGGCCGACCTCCAGGACGAGCTGAACCTCGGGTACCTCTTCATCTGCCACGACCGCGCGGTCGTACGCCACTTCGCGGACCGGTCGGTGGAGATGCGCGCCGGAAGACTCGTCCCGGCGCGGGCCGCGGTGGCCTAGGGCCTGTTGCGAAATAGGCACCTGCCGTGCGACGCCCGGCACGCTCCTGCCGCTCCCCCGAGACCTCCTCGACCATCGCCACGTACGCCTGCGCCAGCAGCGCGTCCTTCGAGCCGTAGTGATAGCCGATGGACGCCGGGTTCGTCCCCGACTCCCGGACGAGGTCACGTGCCGTCCTGCGCGCGAACCCCTTCTCCAGCAGACAGCGCTTGGCGCCTTCGAGAAGATCCTCACGGCGTCCCATGGCGCCAGCGTAATCAGGTAGGCGTGCCGGTCGTGATCAGCCCCTGGCGGTAGGCGATGGCCACCGCCTCCGTACGGCTCGTCGCCCCCAGCTTGGCCAGGATGTTGGACACATGGACGCTCGCCGTCTTCCCGGTGATGAACAGTTCCTCGCCGATCTGTCGGTTGGTGCGGCCGAGCGCGAGCAGCCGCAGGACATCGCTCTCCCGCGCGGTGAGCGCGGGCACGTCCCCGTCCCCCGGGGCCTCGCCCAGCCGCCCCCGCCGGACCAGCGCGTCCAGCGCGGAACGCAGCGGCACGGCGCCCAGCCGGTCGGCGGTCTCCCCCGCCGCCCGCGCCTCGGCCGCCGCCTCCTGCCGCTCCCCCGCCGCCAGCAGGGCCTCCGCCAGCCGCAGCCGGCACCGCGCCCGCTCGTACGGATCACCGAACGCGAACGCGTCCACCACCGCCCGCCATGCCTCCACATCGGGCCCGGTCCGTATCCGCGTCCACTCCGCCTCGGCGCGCGCCAGCCAGGCCAGACCCTCCGGGCCCTGCCGGCCCCCGTCCTCGCCCTCGGCGGCGGTGATCCGCGCGGCCAGCACCAGCTCTTCCCCCGTCGCGGCCCAGCGCCGCACCGCCTCCTCGTCCCCGGCGGAACGCCGCTCCGCCACCGCGTCCGCGATCGCCCCGAGCACGAGGGCGGCGAACCGGACGGTCGCGTCGGGCCGGGCCCCGGCCTGCTCGGTGAGGACGCCGACACTCGTGCGGAACTGCTCGACCGCGGCCTGCGCGTCGTGCCGCAGGACGGCCGCCTCCGTGAGGGTGATGCCCGCGACGAGGGCCGCCATGAAGTCGTACGGCCCCTCCAGGAGCGCCCGCGCCCGGTCGACGGCCCTCTCGTCGCCCCGGGCGAGAGCCACGTACAGGGCGGGACCGACCGCGTAGCCGGCGTCCGCGGGCAGCCGGTCAGCGTCGGCGGCCGAGCGAACGCACTCGTCCCAGCGGCCCAGTGTGTAGAGGCAGAGGGAGTGGAGGTAGCGCATCTCCACCGGGTACGGAGAGGAGAGCAGACCGGCGCGGCCCGCCCGGTCCAGTCCCTCGGACAGCCAGGCGAGGCAGTCGTCGAGGTCGCCGGATTCGAAACAGCCGACGGCGAGGTTGAACAGGGCCCGCATCTCCACGGGGACGTTGCCCGCGCCACGGGCCAGTTCACGGGCCTCACGCAGCCGCACCCGGCCCTGCCGCGTACGCCGGTTGCGCCGGGAGTCGAGACTCACCACAGAGATGATCAGATCGGCCTGCGCGTCGGCCAGTTCGAGCCGTTCGGCCACCTCCAGCGCCTCGCGCGCCACCCTAGCCGCCTCCTCGTCCTCCCCGACGTACCGGGCCGCCATCACATGCGTGGCCGCCGCCCACACCCAGGTACGGGACGGAGGTTCGGCGGGAATCATCGCCAGCGCCTCGCTGCTGTACCGGAACGCGGCGTCCAGATGGTCCACGCGCATCAGGTCACCGGCGAGCGTATAGCGCACCCGGGCGGCCAGTTCCGAGTCCGCGTCGGGGCCCGCTCCGGCGAGCGCCGAGCGGGAGAGGGAGACCGCGCGGTGGTTCTCGCCGGCCCGCGCGGCGGCGGCCGAGGCGCGCAGGGTCAGGGTCACCGTGTCCAGGTCCCGGGGCCGGGCCCCGGCGTCCACGGACGACCACAGTTCGAGAGCGCCCTCCAGCTGCCGCAGTTCCTCGGCGGGCGCCCCGATGCCGTGCGCATGGTCGGCGGCCTCGACGGATGCCGTCAGCGCGTCGGCGAGGTCGTGGCTCTCGCGCGAGTGGTGGGCGCGCTCGGCGCTCTCCCCCGCCCGGCCCCTGCGGGCCAGCAGCTTGGCGAACACCCTGTGCAGGCGCACGCGTTCGCCCGGCAGCAGATCCGCGTAGACGGCCTCCCGGGTGAGGGCGTGCCGGAACTCGTACGTCGATCCCCGGCCCGGCAGCAGCAGTTGCCGGCCGACCGCCTCGCGCAGGGCCGACTCCAGCTCGTCGTCGGAGAGTTGGACGGCGTCCCGCAGCAGTTCGTGCTCGACCCTGCGGCCCGCGACCGCCGCCGTGCGCAGCACCTGCTGGGCGGCGACGGGCAGTTGCTCGATCCGGATCAGCAGGACGTCGGCCAGTCCGCTCGGCAGCACCGCGCCGGGCTCGTCCGCGGTCGCGGCCAGCAGTTCCTCGGCGTAGAAGGCGTTGCCCTCGGCCCGTTCGACGATCCGGCCGACCGTGGCCTCGGGCAGTGGCTCGGCGCGCAGCGACCGCACCAGCCGCGCGACCTCCCGGTCCGGCATCGGCCGCAGCTCCAGCCGTTCCACGGGGGGCAGCCGCACCAGCTCGGCGAGCAGGGGGCGCAGCGGGTGGCGGCGGTGCAGGTCGTCGGCGCGGTACGAGGCGAAGACGGCGAGCCGGTGGGCCGGGGCGCCGAGGGTGGGCCGCTGGAGCACGGCCCGGCTGAGCAGGAAGCGCAGCAGGTCCCGTGAGGACTGGTCGGCCCAGTGCAGGTCCTCCAGCACGAGCAGGACGGGGGTCGTGCCGGCCAGGTCCGTCAGCAGCGCTGCAATCCCCTCGAAGAGCTGGAGCCGGTCCCCGCCGTCCGCTCCGCCGCCGAGGAGGCGGCCGGTCGCCGGGTGCGCCTCCAGAAGCGACGCGAACCGTTCGTCCGCGGCCAAGGCGCCCAGGATCTCGGTGAACGGCAGATAGGGCAGACCGACGTCGCCGAGGTCCACGCAGTGGCCGGTCAGGACGAGGGTGCCGTTGCGCGCCGCGTACGCCGCGGCCTCCGCCAGGGTCCGGCTCTTCCCGACCCCGGCGTCCCCCGCGACCAGCACGGCCCGGGGTTCCCCGCCGCCGGTGCGGTCCAGTACGTCCCGCAGGCGGGCCATCTCGGTGTCCCGCCCGACGAACGGCGCGTGCACGATGCTCTGAGCCACGCTGCCATCCTGGCATGCGGCCGGGGGTGGGTTGTCGGGTGCGGGTGTGTGGGGGCTGGTCGCGCAGATCCCCGCGCCCCTGAAAAGCAGGGGCTGCGCCCCGTGCTTTTCACCCTGAGTGGCCGAAGGCCCTCAAGGGGCGCGGGGAACCGCGCGACCAGCCCCCACCGAACGGACGTCTGGGGGTCGAAGGGGCGCAGCCCCCTTGAGGATGGGACGGGTAAGGGCGGCGAGGGCGAAAAAGGCGGGGCCCAGCCGCCCCCAGGCGACCAGGCCCCGCCTCCCGCGGAACAGAAACCTCAGACCAGGTTCACCGACCGCGCCGACGTCGCCCCGATCTCCTCGGCGACCTCCGCGAGCACCGCCGGCGGAACCGTGTCGTCCACGGTCAGCACCGCCAGCGCCTCCCCACCGGCCGTGGACCGCGCCACCTGCATCCCGGCGATGTTGATACCGGCCTCACCGAAGACGCGCCCCACGGTGCCGACGACACCGGGACGGTCCACGTAGCTGAAGACGACCATGTGGTCGGCGAGGGCGAGGTCCACGTCGTACTCACCGACCGCGACGATCTTCTGGTGGTGCTTCGGCCCGGCCAGCGTGCCGGAGACCGACACCTCCTCGCCGCTGCCGAGCGTGCCGCGCACGGTGACGACATTGCGGTGGTCGGGCGACTCGGAGCTGGTGGTCAGCCGCACCTCGACGCCGCGCTCCTGCGCGAACAGCGGGGCGTTGACGTACGACACCGTCTCGTCGACGACGTCCTCGAAGACACCCTTGAGCGCGGACAGCTCCAGCACCTTCACATCGTGCTGGGTGATCTCGCCGTACACCTCGACGTCGAGGCGGACCGCGACCTCACCGGCGAGCGCGGTGAAGATCCGGCCGAGCCGCTCGGCGAGCGGCAGACCCGGCTTGACGTCCTCGGCGATGACACCGCCCTGGACGTTCACCGCGTCCGGGACCAGCTCACCGGCGAGGGCGAGGCGCACCGAGCGCGCCACGGCGATGCCGGCCTTCTCCTGGGCCTCGTCGGTGGAGGCGCCGAGGTGCGGGGTGCAGACGACCTCGTCCAGCTCGAACAGCGGCGAGTCGGTGCAGGGCTCCTTGGCGTACACGTCGAGGCCCGCGCCCGCGACCCGGCCCTCCTTGAGCGCCGAGTACAGCGCGGCCTCGTCGACGATCCCGCCGCGCGCGGCGTTGACGATGCGCACCGAGGGCTTCACCTTCTGCAGCGCCTCGGCACCGATCAGGCCGACCGTCTCGGGGGTCTTCGGCAGGTGGACGGTGATGAAGTCGGAGACCTCGAGCAGCTCGTCCAGCGACAGCACCTTGACGCCCATCTGCGCGGCGCGCGCGGGCTGCACGTAGGGGTCGTAGGCGACGACCTTCATGCCGAAGGCGGACATGCGCTGGGCCACCAGGGCACCGATGCGGCCGAGGCCGACGACGCCGAGGGTCTTCTCGGCCAGCTCCACGCCCGTGTACTTGCTGCGCTTCCACTCGCCGTTCTTCAGCGCCGTGTTCGCCTGCGGGATGTGGCGGGCGGTGGCGAGGAGCAGACCGCAGGCCAGCTCGGCGGCGGTCACGATGTTCGACGTGGGGGCGTTGACGACCATCACGCCGGCCTTGGTGGCGGCGGAGACGTCCACGTTGTCCAGGCCGACGCCGGCACGCGCGACGACCTTCAGCTTCTTCGCGGCGGCGATCGCCTCGGCGTCGACCTTGGTGGCCGAGCGGATCAGGATCGCGTCGACGTCGGCGATGGCCGGAAGCAGTTCGGCTCGGTCCGCTCCGTTGACGTTCCGGATCTCGAAGTCCGGGCCCAGCGCGTCGACGGTGGCGGGCGACAGCTCTTCAGCGATCAGTACGACTGGTTTCGAGCTCACGTGAGTCCTCACAAGTCCAATGCTGCGGACGGCCGTCCCGACGGCCGCAGGCGGTGGAGGGGAGTGACACCCGGAATTCCCCGGTGTCGCTTGGCCGCGTGGAAGACGCACGACGCTGTGGGCCTGACGCGTATGTAGTCCAGCAGTGTAGTGGCGCCTGAAGCGTCGTCCCACGCCACTGCGGAAGTGTCACCCGGACGAGAAAAGCGAGGTCGGCCGTGGCACCGGGTGGACCCCGCCACGGCCGACCTCACGAGGTCACGCCTCTTCGTCGTTGACCCACGACATGAGCTTGCGCAGCTCCTTGCCCGTGGTCTCCAGCAGGTGCTCGGAGTCCTGGGTCTTGTACTCGTTGTACTTCTTCAGGCCGCCGTGGTACTCGTCCATCCACTGCTGGGCGAAGGTGCCGTCCTGGATCTCGGCGAGGATCTTCTTCATCTCGGCCTTGGTGGCGTCCGTGATGATCCGCGGGCCGGTGATGTAGTCGCCCCACTCGGCGGTCTCGGAGATCGACCAGCGCATCTTCTCCAGGCCGCCCTCGTACATGAGGTCGACGATCAGCTTCAGCTCGTGCAGGCACTCGAAGTACGCGATCTCGGGCTGGTAGCCGGCCTCGGTCAGCGTCTCGAAGCCCGCCTTCACCAGCGCGGCCGTACCACCGCAGAGAACCGCCTGCTCGCCGAAGAGGTCGGTCTCGGTCTCCTCGGTGAAGGTGGTCTTGATGACGCCGGCGCGGGTGCCGCCGATGCCCTTGGCGTACGACAGCGCCAGCGCGAACGCGCTGCCCGTGGCGTCCTGCTCGACGGCGGCGATACACGGAACGCCGCGGCCCTCCTCGTACTGGCGGCGGACCAGGTGGCCCGGGCCCTTGGGGGCGACCATGCAGACGTCGACGCCGGCCGGGGGCTTGATGAAGCCGAAGCGGATGTTCAGGCCGTGGCCGAAGAACAGCGCGTCGCCGTCCTTCAGGTTGTCCTTGATGTGCTCCTCGTAGACCTGGGCCTGGATCGGGTCCGGGACGAGGATCATGATGACGTCGGCCTCGGCGGCGGCCTCCGACGGGGTCACCACGCGCAGGCCCTGCTCCTCGGCCTTCGCCTTGGACTTCGAGCCCTCGTGCAGACCGACACGGACGTCGACACCCGAGTCACGCAGGGACAGCGCGTGGGCGTGGCCCTGGCTGCCGTATCCGATGACCGCGACCTTGCGGCCCTGGATGATGGACAGGTCGGCGTCGGCGTCGTAGAACAGCTCGGCCACTTTGGGTTCTCTCCTTGAGTGCAGGTGTTGCGTCCCACCGTATGACGGCGGGCGGAATGAAGGTCTGCGGGTCTCGACATACGGGCGGCCGCGCGTCGTCGGCCGCCCGTTTCGTGCGTCAGGCCGATCGGTCCAGGGCGCGCAGCGAGCGGTCCGTGATCGAACGGGCACCGCGGCCGATCGCGATCGTGCCGGACTGGACCAGCTCCTTGATGCCGAACGGCTCCAGCATCTTGAGCATGGCGGTCAGCTTGTCGCTGGACCCGGTGGCCTCGATGGTGACGGCCTCCGGGGAGACGTCGACGGTCTTGGCGCGGAACAGCTGGACGATCTCGACGATCTGGGAGCGCGTCTCGTTGTCGGCGCGCACCTTCACCAGAACGAGTTCCCGCTGAACGGCGGAGCCCGGCTCCAGTTCGACGATCTTCAGGACGTTGACGAGCTTGTTGAGCTGCTTCGTCACCTGCTCCAGGGGCAGTTCCTCGACCACCGTCACCACGATGGTGATGCGGGAGATCTCGGGGTGCTCGGTGACACCGACCGCGAGCGAGTCGATGTTGAAGCCGCGGCGGGAGAACAGGGCGGCGATCCGGGCCAGGATGCCAGGGGTGTTCTCCACCAGGACGGAGAGCGTGTGCTTGGACATGGTCGGGTTCCTTTACCTACGGCTCTCAGTCGTCTTCGTTGTCGCCGAAGTCGGGGCGGACGTCCCGGGCGGCCATGATCGTGTCGTTGGAGGTGCCGGCGGCGACCATCGGCCACACCATCGCGTCCTCGTGCACGACGAAGTCGATGACGACCGGGCGGTCGTTGATCGAGTTCGCCTCCTCGATGACCTTGTCGAGGTCGTCCGGGGACTCGCAGCGGATGGCGTAACAGCCCATGGCCTCCGACAGCTTGACGAAGTCGGGGACGCGGGTGCCGCGGGCGTTGGGGTTGATGTCGTCCGGACCGCTGTGCAGCACGGTGTTGGAGTAGCGCTGGTTGTAGAACAGGGTCTGCCACTGGCGCACCATGCCGAGGGCGCCGTTGTTGATGATGGCGACCTTGATCGGGATGTTGTTCAGGGCGCAGGTGGTCAGTTCCTGGTTGGTCATCTGGAAGCAGCCGTCGCCGTCGACCGCCCACACGGTCCGGTCCGGGGCTCCGGCCTTGGCGCCCATGGCGGCCGGGACCGCGTACCCCATCGTTCCGGCGCCGCCGGAGTTCAGCCAGGTGGCGGGCTTCTCGTACTGGATGAAGTGGGCGGCCCACATCTGGTGCTGGCCGACGCCCGCCGTGAAGATCGTGCCCTCGGGCGCGAGCTGACCGATGCGCTCGATGACCGCCTGCGGGGAGAGCGAGCCGTCGGCGGGCTGGTCGTAGCCGAGCGGGTAGGTCTCGCGCCAGCGGTTGAGGTCCTTCCACCAGGCTGCGTACATAGGCCCGGCGGCCTCGCCCTGTCCGCTCTCGCTGTGCTCCTTCTGCACCGCCTGGATCAGGTCGGCGATGACCTCGCGGGCGTCACCCACGATCGGCACGTCGGCCGCGCGGTTCTTGCCGATCTCCGCGGGGTCGATGTCCGCGTGGACGATCTTGGCGAACGGCGCGAAGCTGTCCAGCTTGCCGGTGACCCGGTCGTCGAAGCGGGCGCCGAGCGCCACGATCAGGTCGGCCTTCTGCAGGCCGGTGACGGCGGCCACCGAGCCGTGCATACCGGGCATGCCCAGGTGCTGCGGGTGACTGTCGGGGAACGCGCCGAGCGCCATCAGGGTGGTGGTGACGGGGGCGCCGGTCAGCTCGGCCAGCACCTTCAACTCGGCCGTGGCCCGCGCCTTGAGGACACCGCCGCCGACGTACAGCACGGGCCGCTTGGCGGCGGTGATCAGCTTGGCGGCCTCGCGGATCTGCTTGGCGTGCGGCTTGGTGACGGGCCGGTAGCCGGGCAGGTCCATGGCGGGCGGCCAGCTGAAGGTGGTCTTCGCCTGGAGGATGTCCTTGGGGATGTCGACCAGGACCGGGCCGGGGCGGCCGGTGGAGGCGATGTGGAACGCCTGCGCGATGGCCTTGGGGATGTCCTCCGCCTTGGTGACGAGGAAGCTGTGCTTGGTGATCGGCATGGTGATGCCGACGATGTCCGCCTCCTGGAAGGCGTCCGTACCGATCGCCTTGGACACGACCTGTCCGGTGATCGCGACCAGCGGGACGGAGTCCATGTGCGCGTCCGCGATCGGGGTGACCAGGTTGGTGGCGCCCGGCCCGGACGTCGCCATGCACACCCCGACCTTGCCGGTGGCCTGCGCGTAACCGGTGGCCGCGTGGCCGGCGCCCTGCTCGTGGCGGACCAGCACGTGCCGCACCCGCTTGGAGTCCATCATCGGGTCGTACGCCGGCAGGATGGTGCCCCCGGGGATGCCGAATACGGTGTCGGCCCCGACCTCCTCAAGCGAGCGGATGAGGGACTGCGCACCCGTGACGTGCTCGACGGGGGTGGTCGGTCCTCCGGATCGGGGCCGCGGCTGCGGATGGTGGGCCCCGGTGGCCTGCTCGGTCATCGGCATTCTCTTCTCGATGCTGAGGGTGTTTTGCGAGGTTCGTGCGGTGTGCGGCTCACGCCGACTGGTGCCCGTGCAACAAAAAACCCCTCCTTGCCACGAGGCAAGCGAGGGGAGCGCGCCGGGTACGGTCGCTGGGGATTCCGGATCGTCGTCCGGTGGGTCCCAGCTTCAGCCGACGCGCTTTCCAAGTACGAGGATTCGGGTGCGCATGGCACTGACCCTCCCCCTCGCGCGCACCGCGTGTCAAGCGGGTGGGACGGGAGTCTCATTATGTGAGCGAAGGGCACTTCCGCCTCCGTAGACAGCGGGGACACCACTTGTGTACACCCCCGCGCCCCGCCATGCCCGCTCACCCCCGACACGCCCCTCGGGCTCTCTCGCGCCCCCCGCGAACGCCGGTTCGGCGGGTCCTCCGGGCACCGGGTAGTGCCCGAGGGAGAGGGCCCGGCGGAGCCGGTACTCGTCCAGCGGTCCGGAGAAGGCCGCGCCCTGGCCGTGGGTGCAGCCCATGGCGCGCAGGACGACCACCTGCTCGGGCAGGTCCACGCCGTCGGCGACGGACTGGAGCCCCAGGTCGTCGGCGATGCGCAGCAGTCCCCGGGTGATCTTGTGCAGTCGGGTGGACTCCACGATGCCCTCGACGAGGCTCCGGTCCAGCTTCAGCACGTCGACCGGGAGCCGGCGCAGTGCCGTGATGGGCGCGTGGCCGCTGCCGAGGCCGTCCAGGGCGATCCGGACACCGAGCCGCCGCAGATGGTGCAGGCGGCGCTCCAGCTCGTCGAGCGGGCCCTTGAGCTCGGTGTCGGAGAGCTCGACCACCAGGGAGCCGGAGGGCAGCCCGTGGCGGGTCAGGAGCGCCTCCACCGAGCCCGGGGGCAGCGAGCGGTCCAGCAGGCGCCGGGCGCTCATCCGGACGGACACCGGGACGTTGAGGCCGTTGGTGAGGCGGTCGGCGGCCTGCTCGACGGCCTGTTCCAGCATCCAGCGGCCGAGTTCGGCAGTCTTCTCGCTGTCCTCGGAGACCCGCAGGAACTCGGCGGGTGTGAACAGCACCCCCTGGGACGAGCGCCAGCGGGCCGCCGTGGCGACCGACGAGATCCGGCCGGTCTCCAGCTCCACCACGGGCTGGTTCAGCAGCATGAACTCGCCGTCGTGCAGCGCGGCCCGCAGCCGGGTGGCCAGCTCGGCCTTGCGGACGACGTCCTGCTGCATCTGTGGCTTGTACAGCTCGACGCGGCCCTTGCCGGACGCCTTGGCGCGGTACATGGCGAGGTCGGCGTTGCGCAGCAGCTCGCCCGCGCCGAGGCCGGGCTCGGCGAAGGAGACCCCGATGGATGCGGCCACCCGGACGTCGTTGCCGTCGATGGTGTACGGCTGCGAGAGGGCGACCCTGAGCCGGTCGGCGAGCTCCAGGATGTGCTGTTCCCGGGCGGCGCGGTCGCGGGAGCCGTCACCGACGATCAGGGCCGCGAACTCGTCGCCGCCGAGGCGGGAGGCGGTGTCCCCCTGCCGGACGGCGTCCTGGAGTCTGCGGGCGGCCTGGACCAGCAGTTCGTCCCCGGCCTGGTGCCCGATGGTGTCGTTGACGGCCTTGAACCCGTCGAGGTCGATGAAGAGGACCGCCGTGTTGCGCAGGGCGACGCCCCGGTCGGAGGAGCGGCGGCCGGAGAGGGCCTGCTGGACGCGCTTGGTGAACAGGGCGCGGTTGGGCAGGTCGGTGAGCGGGTCGTGCTCGGCGTTGTGCTGCAGCTGGGCCTGCAGACGCACTCTTTCGGTCACGTCCCGGCTGTTGAAGATGAGGCCGCCGTGGTGGCGGTTGACCGTGGACTCCACGTTCAGCCAGCCTCCCCCGCTCTCGGCTTCGCTCGAGCGGGAGGTGCCCCCACCGCCGGCCTTGAAGCGGCACTCGATACGGGTGGTGGGCTCCTCGGCGGGGTCGGCGGCGAGGAAGCGGCGCACCTCGTGGACGACGCAGCCGAGGTCCTCGGGGTGGATGATCGAGGCCAGCTCCTTGCCGACGAGCTCCTCCGCGGGGCGTCCGTAGACCCCGGCCGCGGCCGGGCTGACGTAGCGCAGGATGCCGTTCGGCGCGGCGATCATGATGACGTCGCTGGAGCCCTGGACCAGGGAGCGGAAGTGGTTCTCCTTCTGGGCCAGTTCCTGGGTGAGGGTGATGTTGTCCAGGAGCATGATGCCCTGGCGGACGACGAGGGCGAGCACGACGGTGCAGGCGGTGATGAGCACCACGCGGTCGACGCTGCGGCCGTTGAGGACGTTGTAGAGGATGCCCAGGGTGCAGACGGCGGCGGCCAGGTACGGAGTGAGCGCGGCCAGGGATCCGGCGATGGGGCGGTTGGCCGGATAGCGACTGTGACCTCCTCCCTGGAGGAGCACATGGACGTGCCCTCCCTGCGAGCCGTCGTGCCGGTGGCCCGGCTGCGCCTCGTGGCGGTGGGCCGCGCGCACGTCGGGCCGCTGGCCGGGGATGTGCTCGTGGACCACGCGCCCGTGCCCGCCCTCGTCCGCCTGTCCGCCGCGCTGGCCGGCCCAGGGGGCGTAGGCGAGGAGCAGGGAGCCCGCGAACCAGCCGGCGTCGAGGAGCTGACCGGACTGGTAGCTGGCGTGCAGCAGGGGCGAGGTGAACAGGGCGTCGCACATCACGGTGAGCGCGAGGGCGCCGATCGCCGTGTTGACTGCGGAGCGGTGCATCGAGGACCGGCGGAAGTGCAGGGCCAGCACCATGCTGACCAGGGCGATGTCGAGCAGCGGGTAGGCCAGCGAGAGCGCGGTGTGCGCGGTGTTGGAGTCCTCCAGCTGCGCGTTCTGGGCGAGCGCGAGGCTCCAGGAGAGGGTGACCAGGGACCCGCCGATGAGCCAGGAGTCCAGGGCGAGGCAGACCCAGCCGGCCTTGGTCACCGGCCTCTTGGCCAGCACCAGCAGGCCGACGATGGCGGGTGGCGCGAAGCAGAGGAAGAACAGGTCCGCGTAGCTCGGCTCGGGCACGGGTCGCTCCAGGACGACCTCGTACCAGCCCCAGACGCCGTTGCCCAGGGCCGCCATGGCGGAGGAGAGGGAGAACAGCAGCCATGCGGGTCGAAAGCGGCTACGGCGGGTGCGCGCGTAGCGGAAGCAGGAGACGGCCGCGGCCGCCGCGGCGGCGCTGAGCCCGAAGTCGCCCATGACGAGGGCGACTTGCTCATTGCCCCAGCCGAACGCGGCACCGACGGCGTACGCCGCGCAGAGCAGGGCGAGGACGAGCTGGGCCCGCAGGCTCGCGCCGCCACGGCGGGGCGACCGCCCGCCGGTCGACTGCGACCCGGGCAGCGGCCTGGCGGCCCGGAGCGTGCGGTCCAGCGTGGAGGCGGTGGTCGGGCGGGTGCTCACGGGGTCTCCCCGGTGAGCACCGCTCCCGTGTCCCGCCGGTCGCGCTGCGTCGGGTGCGTGTGCTTTCTGCGGCTGCTGTGCCTGCGGCACTGACCGTGACCGCCGCGGCCGCCGTGGCTCCCGTGCGGGTGCCTCCGCGTCGCAGCTCGCCAGGGCCGCCGTCGGCGGCTCCGCCGCGTCGGATCGTTCGTCCATAGGCCGTGCATCGCCCGTCGCCCCCCTCGCTGTCTCAAGTCCGTCCCCGGCGCCGAACGGTGCGCGGCGCAGCCCCTGTCGGGGACGATACACCAGTCTCGTCACTCAGGGACATAGTTCCTCTACGCTCAGTGACCACCTGCGGCAACACGAGCACGTTCCGCTTCCGAAGGAATGCGGAGGGTGCCCGAAGTGGATTACGCGTCGTCCGGCTCGCCTGTCGTAAGGACCACGTTGCGCAGTGGCTCCCGGTTCACGAAACGCCCCAACTGGTCCACCAACAGCCTCTTGGCACGCGGCAGGAAGGCCGACGTGGGGCCGCCGACGTGGGGGCTGATGAGCACCCCGGGCGCGCGCCAGAGCGGGTGCCCGGGCGGCAGCGGCTCGGGGTCGGTGACGTCGAGCGCCGCGGTGATCCGGCCGTTGTCCAGTTCCGCCAGCAGCGCCTTGGTGTCGACGACGCCTCCGCGGGCAACATTCACCAAGAGGGCCCCGTTCTTCATATGGGCCAGGAAATCGGCGTTGACCAGGCCTTTCGTCTGTTCTGTGAGAGGCGTGGACAGGATCACGACATCCGCCTGCGGCAGCAGGGAGGGCAGTTCGGTGAACGAATGCACCGGTCCGCGCGCCGTGGTGCGCTCAGAGCGCGCGACGCGCGCCACCCGCGCCACTTCGAAGGGTACGAGCCGGTCCTCGATGGCGGCGCCGATCGCGCCGTAACCGACGATCAGCACGGTCCTGTCGGCGAGCGCGGGGCGGAAGTCGCCCGTCCAGCGCTCCTGTTGCTGGGCCCGGACGAAGTCGGGGACGCCGCGCAGCGAGGCGAGGGTCAGGGTGAGCGCGAGTTCGGCCGTGCTGGCCTCGTGCACTCCGCGGGCGTTGCACAGCTGGACACCGGGAGCGACCTCCGAAAGCCGGGCCGTGATGTCGTCGACCCCCGCCGTGAGCGTCTGGACGACCCGCAGGCTCCGCATGGACGCCAGCGGGTTGCCCGCCACTCCCCGGCGCTTCATGTAGGGGACCACGTACAGGACGCAGTCGGCGGGGTCGCCCGGGTAGGGCTGCGTGCCGTCCTCGCCCCCGTCCCAGAAGAGGTAGTTGGGGCCCTGCGGGAGCCCTTCGATCTCGTCCGGCGGGATGGAGAGCCACACGTCGGCGGTCACGTCCGGGACCGGGTGGGCAGTCGCGTCAGCAGTCATGCTCCGGAGGCTATGTCAGGTACCCGCTACGGCAGAGGTTAGGTTGGGGGTTCGGGAGAGGGAGGGTCACGACCAGGTGGAGCGCAGGACGATCGGCGCGGCGACGCTCGAGGTGGGGGCCGTAGGACTCGGGTGCATGCCGATGAGCTGGGCGTACACCGGGTCGCGGCAACGGGGCGACGAGTCGATGCGGACGGTGCACCGGGCCCTCGACCTCGGAACCACGCTGCTGGACACGGCCGACATGTACGGCCCCTTCACCAATGAGCTGCTGGTGGGCCGGGTACTGAAGGAGCGCCGCGCGGAGGCCTTCGTCTCCACCAAGGTGGGCCTGCTGGTGGGCGAGCAGCACATCGTGGCCAACGGCCGCCCCGGCTATGTGAAGCGTGCCTGTGACGCCTCCCTGCGCCGGCTCCAGACCGATGTCATCGACCTCTACCAGCTCCATCGGGCGGACCCCGAGGTGCCCGTGGAGGAGACGTGGGGTGCGATGGCGGAGCTCGTACAGGCCGGGAAGGTGCGGGCGTTGGGCCTCTGCGCGGTGGGCGCGCGGGCGGGCCGCCGGCCGGGGGCGGGTGTGCACGACACCACGCTGCGCCAGCTCCAGCGGGTCCAGCAGGTCTTCCCGGTGAGCGCGGTGCAGGCGGAGTTGTCGGTCTGGTCGCGGGAGGCCCTGGACGCCCTCCTCCCCTGGTGCGTGGCCCGCGGCATCGGTTTTCTCGCCGCCATGCCTCTGGGGAACGGTTTCCTCACCGGCACCCTGACACCGGGCGAGGGCTTCGAACCGGACGACCTCCGCGCCCGCCACCCCCGCTTCACCGCGGAGATGATGGCGGCCAACCAGCCCCTCGTCGTCGGCCTGCGCCGGGTCGCGGCCCGCCACGGGGCGGAGGTGACCCCGGCCCAGGTCGCCCTGGCCTGGATCCTGTCGCTCGGGCCCCATGTGGTCCCGGTGCCGGGCACGAAGCAGGCGCGGTGGGTGACGGAGAACGCGGCGGCGAGCGCGCTGCGCCTGACCCCGCAGGACCTGGCCGAGGTGGCGGGCCTTCCGCCCGCGCGGGGATCCTGGGACTGAGGCCCACCCCGGGCCCGGCATCGGCACTGGCACTGGCATCGGCATCGGCATCGGCATCGGCATCGGCATCGGCATCGGCATCGGCATCGGTGAAAGATCCGCTGGTTCGGGCGGAGGTGGAACTTGTGGGGCACTCGCGGTGTAAGACAAGTAGAAGTTCCACGCCGAAGGGATCGTGATGGTGCAACGTCGAGTGGTGACGGCCGCGTTGGCCGCGGCCGTGCTCCTGGTGACGACCGGCTGCTCCTCCGAGGACGGAGAGAAGCCGGACGCGGCCGGCAGCTCACCCCCGAGCAGCAGTGCCGGTTCGTCCCCGCCCGACCGGGCTGCGGACGAGGCACCCCCGGCGAAGGGCTCGGTGAAGGTGGTCCGCACCGTCGCCGAGGACCTCGACACCCCCTGGGGCCTCGCGCCCCTCCCCGAGGGCGGCCTCCTCGTCTCCTCCCGTGACGAGGCCACGATCAGCAGAATCGACGAGAAGACCGGCAAGCGGACCGAGCTCGGCGAGGTGCCGGGCGTCGCCCCGGCGGGCGAGGGCGGCCTCATGGGCATCGCCGTCTCCCCGGAGTACGCCTCCGACCACATGATCTACGCGTACTTCACCTCGGAGTCCGACAACCGCATCGTGCGGATGCTGTACAACCCCGAGAAGCCGGCCGGCGAACAGCTCGGCGCCCCCGACACCATCCTCCGCGGCATCCCCAAGGGCACCAACCACAACGGCGGCCGTCTCGCCTTCGGCCCCGACCGGATGTTGTACGCGAGCACGGGCGAGCGGTACGAGGGCCCCCTGGCCCAGGACAAGAAGTCCCTCGGCGGCAAGATCCTCCGTATGACCCCGGAGGGACAGCCCGCTCCGGGCAACCCCTTCGACGACTCCGTCGTCTACTCGTACGGCCACCGCAACGTCCAGGGCCTCGCATGGGACTCCGAACAGCGCCTGTTCGCCTCGGAGTTCGGCCAGAACACCTGGGACGAGCTGAACCACATCCGCCCCGGTGGGAACTACGGCTGGCCGGAGGTGGAGGGCGAGGGCGGCGAGTCCGGCTATGTCGACCCGCTGGCCGTGTGGAGCACGGAGGAGGCGTCCCCGAGCGGGATCGCCATAGCGGAGGGTTCGGTCTGGATGGCGGGCCTGCGCGGCCAGCGGCTGTGGCGCATCCCCCTCGACGGCACCGAGACCGCCGCCGAGCCGCAGGCCTTCCTGGAGGGCGACTACGGCCGACTCCGCACGGTGGTCTCCGCCGGCGGCGACAAGCTCTGGCTGGTGACCAGCGAGACGGACGGCCGTGGTTCCCCGGAGAGCGGCGACGACAAGATCCTCGAACTGGAGGTGAAGTAGGCCGCCGGGTCCCGGCAGGTCACGGCGGACCACAGCAGGTCACAGCGGGTCGAGCGTCCGCGTCCGCCCGTCCGCAACCGGATGCCTCGACGCTCGCACGGGGCTCACCGCGCTGCCATCCTCTCCTCCTCCCCGGCCGGGGACAGTCCCACCCGGTGTGCCACCGCCGCCGCCTCGCCCCGGCTGGAGACGCCGAGCTTGGCGAGGATGTTGGAGACATGGACGCTCGCCGTCTTCGGGGAGATGAAGAGTTGCTCGGCTATCTGGCGGTTGGTGCGGCCGGCGGCCACCAGGCGGAGGACGTCGTCCTCCCGGTCGGTGAGGCCGAGCGCGGCCACGGGGTCGGCGGGGGTGAGAGCCGGCTCGGGGGCGCGGCTCAGTACGAGGCGGGCCCGGCGGGCGAGGAGGGCGACCTCGTCGGCGAGGGGGCGGGCGCCGAGATGATCGGCGACGGCGGCGGCCAGCCGCAGGAGTTCCGTCGCGCGATCGCGGGCCTCGTCGTCGGCGCCGTCGGCCAGCAGGGCCTCGGCGAGGCGGTGCCGGACGCGGGCGAGGTCGTAGGGCCGCTCCAGGGGCTCGAAGGCGGTGACGACGTCGGACCAGACGTCCGGGGCCGTCGTGCCCTCGGCGCGCTGGAGTTCGGCGCGTACCCAGCACTCGTGGGCGAGCCAGCTCGGTGAGCCGGTGGTGAGCTTCTTGACCGCGGTGAAGATCCGGTCGAGTACCTCGGCGCGGCCGGGCCCGGAGGCCTGCAGGGCGCGGGCGTCGGCCTCGGCGGTGGCGGCGGTGAGGAGCAGGGGCCAGGCGTAGCGCTGGGTGCCGACGGAGAAGCCGGTGTCGAGGACACGGGTCAGTTCCGTGCGGGCGTCCATGAGTCGGCCCTCGGCGGCGGCGATGCCGAGAGTGAGGAAGGAGAGCGGCAGGTCGTTCTGGGGCATGGGGTTGTGGTGGCCGTAATGGCCGCGGGCGGCGGCCAGTTGGCCGCGGGCGGCGGCGATGTCGCCGCGGGCGAGGGCGATGGAGGCGTGGATGAGGGTGCTGAGGCCTCGGGGTTTGTGGCTGGAGACGACGCTCTGGGCCTTCCGCACCGCTTCCAGGGCCTCGTCCCAGCGGCCCAGGGAGAGCAGGGACTCGGCGAGGTTGCCCCAGACCCAGGCCTCGGACTCCAGCAGGCCGCGGCGTCGGGTGACGTCGATGCCTTCCTTCAGCAGGCGCACGGCGTCCTGGGAGCGTCCGATGCCCTCCAGGCAGGACGGGATGTTCACATAGGAGCGGCCGACGACGGCGGCGGGGCCGCGTTCGAGGGCGCGGCGGCGGACCTCCTCCATCACCTCGATGCCCGTCTCGACGTCACCGGCGTCGACCATCAGGCCGCCGAGGGTGAGGCGGGCGTTGAGCTCGATGTCCTCGGCGCCCACCATGCGGGCGTAGTCGACGGCGCGCTGGGCGTCGGAGAGGGCGTCGGGGCCGGGGGCGTGCAGCATGGACCAGCCGGCCACCCGGGAGAGCACCTCGGCGTGTACCTCGGAGGGCGGCAGTCCGCGGACGAGGTCCTGGGCGGTGGCGAGTTCCTTCCAGCCGTCGCCCCGGGCGAGACCCTCGGTCAGCAGAGAGCGCTGGACCCAGAACCAGGCGGTGCGCAGCGGGTCGTCCCCGTCCGCGAGCAGGTCCAGTGCGCGCCGGGTGATCCGCATGGCCCGTTCCCGCTCTCCGCACAGGCGTCCGGCGACCGCGGCCTCGGCCATGAGGTCGAGGTAGCGCAGCGGGGTGGTGGCGGGGTCGCAGCCGCAGGGCGGGTAGACCTCGGTGTAGTCGACGGGGCGGAGGGAGGCGCGTACGGGCTCGGGGGCGGTGTCCCACAGCTCCATCGCCCGCTCCAGGAGGCGTAGTTGCTCGGCGTGGGCGTGCCGGGAGCGGGCCTCGGCGGAGGCGTCGAGGACGGCGGGCAGGGCCTTGGCGGCGTCGTGGGCGTGGTACCAGTAGCTGGCCAGGCGGGTGGCGCGGCCGTCGGTGGGGACAAGGGCCGGGTCGGCCTCCAGGGCCTCGGCGTAGCGGCGGTTGAGGCGGGAGCGTTCGCCGGGCAGCAGGTCGTCGCTGACGGCCTCGCGGACCAGGGAGTGGCGGAAGCGGTAGCCGTCGCCGCCGGGGGCGGCGAGCAGGATGTTGGCGCCGACGGCAGCCCGGAGGGCCTCGATGAGGTCGTCCTCGGGGAGCCCGGCGACGGCGGCGAGCAGGGCGTACTCCACGGTGGAGCCGCCCTCGGCGACGATGCGGGCGATCCGCTGGGCGTCCTCGGGGAGCCGTTCGACGCGGACGAGGAGCAGGTCGCGCAGGGAGTCGGTGAGGCCGGGGCAGCCGCCGTCGTGGGCGGCGACGGCGAGTTCCTCGACGAAGAAGGCGTTGCCGTCGGAGCGGTCGAAGATCTCGTCCACGCGCTCCGGTTCGGGTTCGGTGGCGAGGATGCCGGCGAGTTGGTGGCCGACCTCGGCGCGGTTGAAGCGGGGCAGTTCGACGCGGCGGACGGTGCGCAGGCGGTCCAGTTCGGCGAGGAGGGGGCGCAGGGGGTGGCGGCGGTGGATGTCGTCGGAGCGGTAGGTGGCGAGGACGACGAGGCGGCCGGTGCGCAGCGTGCGCAGGAGGTAGGAGAGGAGGTGGCGGGTGGAGGCGTCGGCCCAGTGCAGATCCTCCAGGACGAGGACGATCGTGCGGTCGGCGGCGAGGCGTTCCAACAGGCGGGCGGTGAGTTCGAAGAGGCGCGCGGTGCCCTCCTCGTCGTGCCGTGCGCGCGGGGTCTCGCCCAACTCGGGCAGCAGCCGGGCCAGTTCCTGTTCCTGGCCGGCGGCCGCGGTGGCCAGTTCGTCGGGCAGGCTGCGGCGCAGGGCGCGCAGCGCGGTGGAGAAGGGTGCGTAGGGCAGGCCGTCGGCACCGATCTCGACGCAGCCGCCGAGGGCGACGACCGCGCCCCCGCGCGCGGCCTCACCGGTGAACTCCTCGACCAGGCGGGTCTTGCCGACCCCGGCCTCCCCGCCGAGCAGCAGTGCCTGCGGGCCTCCGCCCCCGTCTCCCCTGTCTCCCCCGTTCCCCGCCGCGTTGGCGGTGTCTCCATCGGCGCGGGTCAATGCCTCGCGCAACACCTTCAGTTCGTCGGTACGCCCCACGAACACCGGACTGACGGACCTGGTCTCCACAGCGCCGAGCATCGCACGGCCCTCGGACACTCGGGCACCGAATATTCCCGCGGCAGAGCCCCGGACGTCCGGTTGTGGGGCGGCCGCGGGTGGTGCGGGGTCGCTCGCGCGGTTCCCCGCACCCCTCGGCGGCATGGGCTCACGCCCCATGTCCCCCACGCCTCGCGTTCACGCGGCGCGGAGGAAGCGGAGCCTGCGTGGGCGTTCACCGTGCCCTTCGTGTTCCGTGTCCCGTTCCTCGCGGCGGGCGCGGCGGGCCTCGCGGACCCGGCGGTACTGCTCCGCCTCGCGGATCAGCTCGGCGGAACGGATCTGCTGGAGCTCGTACTCGAACATCTCTTACCCCTCGTGAAGCGTCGGTCTCGGCTCGCTTGCTGCGATGCCTCAACCTTCGTCCGTGAGGGGGGTGCGCCACATCGGGAGAGTTCCGCATCTTGAACGCGGGAGGGGCCTTAGGCCCGCCGTAGGTATGTCTACGGCGGGCCTAAGGCCCCTCAGAAGCAGCCGCTCCGCCCGGTCCGGGCGGGCGCGTCAGGTCTTCGGCAGTGCGAGCAGGAGGTCGGAGTACTTCAGGGCGGCCAGCACCAGCCCGATGAAGCCGACCGAGACACCGGCCCAGGCGACCGACTTGATCCACGGTGCCTGTACCTGGTCGGGGTCGCCGAACGCGGGCCGCACCAGTACGGCCACGCCGACGATCAGGCCGACCAGCGCGAAGATGCCGCCCCACAGGGCGGAGGCCTGCCAGGCCTCCCCGTATACCGCCTGGAGCTGGGTGGCGACGGTCGCGTTCGTCGCGGCCTGCATCTCCAGCTGCCCGGTGATCTCCTCACGCGCGGAGGCGACGGTACCGACCCAGCCGCCCGTCAGCGAGACGAGGCCCAGCACCACCGACACGATGCCGGCGGCACCCTGGCCGACGCCCGGCGTCGCCTTCGCGGTGGCCGGCGGGAACTCCTCGTCGAACTCTCCGGCCTCGTCGGAGGCGTCGGCGCCGTCGGTCTCGACCGCGTCGTCGGCCGGCGTCGCGGTCTCCTCCCGGGCCGCGTCCTCCTTGGTGACGTCGGTTCCCTTCACCGACTCGTCGTCGTTCCTGGCCTCGGCGCCCGTGTCGGCCCCGGTCTCGTCAACTGTCTTGGTTCCCATACCTCGCACCGTACGAATGTTGTCTGAGAGGTTTCTTAACGCTCGCTGTGACTGTCGCGGGCGCGTTCCGCACGCCATTCGGGCGCCAGGACGGACCATATCTCCAAGTCGTGCCGGACACCCCGGTGGGGATATCTCTCGCGCTGCACCCCGTCCCTGACCATGCCGAGCCGCCGGGCCACGTTCAGGCTCGCCGTGTTGCCGGAGGCCGCGATCCATTCGACGCGGTGGATGTCCCGGACGTCCACGGCCCAGTCGATGAGGATCCGCATCGCGCGGGTGACCAGTCCCCGTCCGGTGCCGGCGGGCTCCAGCCAGCAGCCGACCTCGCAGTTGGCGTTCTCCGCGTCGAAGTTGAGGAAGAGGACCCCGCCGACGAGCTTGCCGTCCAGCCAGATCCCGTGCAGGGAGCCGGTGTCGGCGGCGCGCATGTCGGCGTACCGCTGGAGGACGGCACGCGCGCCCTCGACGTCCGTGGCGGTCTGCCCGAAGGGGACGTACTCGTTGATGAAGTCCCGTCCCCGCTCCAGGTGGGCGAGGAACTCCTCGGCGTGCCAGGGCTCCAGGGGCCCCAGTCGGGCTCCGTCGTCACCCAGGGATATCGCGTACATCCTTCGGCCGCTCCTTCTCCACGTCTTCCACCACGACGTCCGCGAGCCTCTCATGGGCGGCGCGGGTCTCGGGCGGTTCGATGCTGATGCGGGGCATGCGGCGGTCGAGCCAGCGCGGCAGCCACCAGTTGGCGCCGCCGAGCATGTGCATCAGGGCGGGGACGAGGAGCGTACGCAGGACGAAGGCGTCCAGGGCGACGGCGGCGGCGAGCGCGATGCCGAACATGGCGATCACACGGTCGCCGCTGAGCACGAAGGCGAGGAAGACGGAGATCATGATGACCGCCGCGGAGTTGATCACCCGGCTGGTCTCGGCGAGGCCGACCCGGACCGCGCGCCGGTTGTCGCCGGTCTCCAGCCACTCCTCGTACATCCGGCTGACCAGGAAGACCTGGTAGTCCATGGAGAGCCCGAAGAGGACCGACACCATGATCACGGGGAGGAAGGGTTCGATGGGCCCGGCCCGGCCGAGGCCGAGCAGCTCGCTCCCCCAGCCCCACTGGAAGATCGCGACGACCACGCCGAACGCGGCGGCGACGGCGGCCACGTTCATCGCGGCGGCCTTGAGCGGTATCCCGATGGACCGGAAGGCGAGCAGGAGCAGCAGACAGCCGAGGCCGATGACGACGCCGACGAACAGCGGGAGCTTGGCGACGATGACGTCCGCGAAGTCGTCGTATCCGGCGGTCACCCCGCCGACGTGCAGGTCGAGGGAGGTTCCGGTCTCGGCGCGCGGCAGCACCTCGTCGCGCAGGCGTTCGACCAGCTCGCTGGTCTTCGCCGACTGCGGGGAGGAGTCGGGGACGACCGTGAGATACGCGGTGTCGCCTCCGGGGCTGAAGGTCACCGGGGTCACCGCCGAGACGCCCTCGGTCGCCCTGAGCGTGGTGTCGAGGTTGCCGAGGGCGAGCTTGTCGGCGGCGCCGTCGACCTCGGTGACCAGGGTCAGGGGGCCGTTCGTGCCGGGCCCGAAGCCGTCGGCGAGGAGGTCGTAGGCCTGGCGGGTGGTCGTCGCCTTCGGGTCGTTGCCCTGGTCGGAGGTGCCGAGGCGCAGGCCGAGGGTGGGCAGGGCCAGCAGGGTCATGACGACGAGGGCGATGGCGCCGAGCTTCTTGGGGTGCCGTTCGACGAAGGCGGACCAGCGTGCGGCGAAGCCCGTGGGCAGCTCGGGCTCGGGGCCGTGCTCGGCGAGGCGGCGGCGTTCGCGGCGGCTCAGCGCCCGCATGCCGATGAACGACAGCAGGGCCGGCAGCAGCGTCACGGAGGCGGCGACGGTGAGGACCACGGTGAGGGAGGCGGCGATCGCGACGCCGTTGAGGAAGCCGAGCCGCAGGATCAGCATCCCGAGCAGGGCTATGCAGACCGTGGCGCCGGCGAAGACCACGGCCCGTCCGGTGGTGGCGACGGCGCTCCGCGCGGCCTCCTCGACGGACAGGCCCCGCTTCAGCCCCCGGCGGTGCCGGGTCACGATGAACAGCGCGTAGTCGATGCCGACGCCGAGGCCGACGAGGGTGCCCAGCATGGGCGCGAAGTCGGCGACCGTCATGGCGTGCCCGAGCAGGGTGATCCCGGCGTAGGCGGTGCCCACGCTGACCACGGCGGTCGCGATCGGCAGCAGGCTTGCGGCGAGCGAGCCGAACGCGAGGAAGAGGACGACGGCGGCGACGAGGACACCGACGATCTCCGCGAGGTGGCCGCCGGAGGTCTCGGTGAGCCCGATCGACGTGCCGCCCAGCTCCACCTGGAGCCCGTCGCTCTCGGCGGACTTCGCCGTGTCGACGACGGCCTCGGCCTGCGCCTTGTCCACGTCCTCGGCCGGCTGGTCGAAGGTGACGGTGGCGTACGCCGTACGGCCGTCCTCGCTGATCCGGCCACCTTCGGCGCCGTCGTAGGGGTCGGTCACGGCGGCGACGCCGGACAGGTCGGCGATCTCGTCGAGGGTGCGGGTCATCGTCTGCTCGACGGCGGCGGCCCGCACGCTCCCGGCCCCCTCGCTCGTGTGCCAGACGACGGTGGCGCTGTCCCCGCTGACTCCCGGGAAGCCCTCGTTCAGCAGCTCGGTGGCGCGGCTGGACTCGGTTCCGGGGGTCTTGTAGTCGTTCGAGTACGCGGCTCCCGCGACGGCGGCGCCGGCTGCCGTGCCGGCGAAGGCGAGAAGCCACAGTAGGACGGCGACAAGACGGTGCCGGACACACCAGCGCGCGAGGGCTGCCACGGATCGTGCTCCTGAGGGGGGAGGCCTGAGTGATTCCCGGCAACTGTTGCACCACAATGTGATCGTTTGGCCCCTTTGAGGGTCTCCTCACATGGGATGGGAGACACCTCACAGGACAAACGGCGGCACTCTGTCGCCCCGTGTCACCGCGGTGACACGCCTGAAGGCGGCCCATCGCCGTGATGTGCCGCCCTCAGGGATACGCAGTGACCCGCTGTCGCGTTCAGCCCTCGCTGACGCCCAGTTTCTCCAGGATCAGTTCCTTGACGCGGGCCGCGTCCGCCTGACCGCGCGTGGCCTTCATGACCGCGCCGACCAGGGCACCGGCCGCGGCCACCTTGCCGCCGCGGATCTTGTCCGCGATGGCCGGGTTGCCCGCGATGGCCTCCTCGACCGCCGTCGTCAGGGCGCCCTCGTCGGAGACGACCTTCAGACCGCGCTTGTCGACGACCTCGTCCGGGGTGCCTTCGCCCGCGAGGACGCCCTCGATGACCTGCCGGGCGAGCTTGTCGTTCAGGTCGCCCTTCGTGACCAGCTCGGTGACGCGGGCGACCTGCTGCGGCGTGATGGCCAGCTCGTCCAGCGCCTTGCCCGACTCGTTCGCGCTGCGGGCCAGCTCGCCCATCCACCACTTGCGGGCGGAGGCGGCGTCCGCCCCGGCCTCGATGGTGGCGACGATCGGCTCCAGCGCACCGGCGTTGAGAATGGCCTGCATGTCGGTGCCGCTGATGCCCCACTCCTCACGGAGCCGGTTGCGGCGGACCAGCGGCAGCTCGGGCAGTGCGGCCCGCAGCTCCTCGACCCACTCGCGCGAGGGGGCCACCGGTACGAGGTCCGGCTCGGGGAAGTACCGGTAGTCCTCGGCCTCCTCCTTCACGCGGCCCGAGGTCGTGGACCCCGTGTCCTCGTGGAAGTGCCGGGTCTCCTGGATGATCGTCCCGCCGGACGACAGCACGGCCGCGTGCCGCTGGATCTCGAAGCGGGCGGCACGCTCGACGGACCGCAAAGAGTTGACGTTCTTCGTCTCCGAACGCGTACCGAACTTCTCGGTGCCGTGCGGGCGCAGCGACAGGTTCACGTCGCAGCGCATCTGGCCCATCTCCATCCGGGCCTCGGAGACGCCGAGCGCCTTGATGACCTCGCGCAGCTCACGGACGTACGCCTTGGCGACCTCGGGGGCGCGCTCGCCCGCACCCTCGATCGGCTTGGTGACGATCTCGATGAGCGGGATGCCCGCGCGGTTGTAGTCGAGGAGCGAGTGCGAGGCGCCGTGGATGCGGCCGGTGGCACCGCCGACGTGCGTCGACTTGCCGGTGTCCTCCTCCATGTGGGCGCGCTCGATCTCCACACGGAAGGTCTCGCCGTCCTCCAGCTGCACGTCGAGGTAGCCGTTGAAGGCGATGGGCTCGTCGTACTGGGAGGTCTGGAAGTTCTTCGGCATGTCCGGATAGAAGTAGTTCTTCCGGGCGAAGCGGCACCACTCGGCGATCTCGCAGTTCAGCGCGAGACCGATCTTGATCGCCGACTCGACGCCGATCGCGTTGACGACCGGGAGCGCGCCGGGCAGGCCGAGGCAGGTGGGGCAGGTCTGCGTGTTGGGGCCCTGACCGAGTTCGGTCGAACAGCCGCAGAACATCTTGGTCTTGGTGCCGAGTTCGACATGGACCTCAAGGCCCATGACGGGGTCGTACGACGCCAGCGCGTCCTCGTACGACACCAGGTCGGTCGTGGTGGTCACGGTGGAAACTTCCCTCTCAGCCCAGCAGGACGTCGTCGTCGCCCAGCCGCTTCAGTTCGCGGTAGAGGACGGCGAGGCCGGTGACGATGCCGATGGCGGCCACGGACGCGTCGATCAGCCGCAGCGTGTCCTGCTCGGCGCGAGCCTTCTTGATCCGCTTGGCGATGCCCCACGCGCCGAAGGCGGTGGTGGCGATGGACACGTACGTACCGGACTTGGACTTCTGGAAGTCCTTGGCCTTGGACAGTGCGTTGCTCACAACGACGGAGCCTCCTCCAGGAGCGGGTGCCCCCACTTTTCCACGAAGGCGGCCTCGACGGCGGCGCCGACCTTGTAAAGACGGTCGTCCTTGAGCGCCGGGGCGATGATCTGCAGTCCGACCGGCAGCCCGTCCTCCGGCGCGAGGCCGCAGGGCAGGGACATCGCGGCATTGCCCGCGAGGTTGGTCGGGATGGTGCAGAGATCCGCCAGGTACATCGCCATCGGGTCGTCGGCGCGCTCGCCGATCGGGAAGGCGGTGGTCGGCGTGGTCGGCGACACGATGACGTCGACCTTCTCGAACGACTTCTCGAAGTCCCGGGTGATGAGCGTACGGACCTTCTGGGCGCTGCCGTAGTACGCGTCGTAGTAGCCGGAGCTGAGCGCGTACGTGCCGAGCATGATGCGGCGCTTCACCTCGGGGCCGAAGCCCGCCTCACGGGTGAGGGAGGTGACCGCCTCGGCGGAGTTGGTGCCGTCGTCGCCGGTCCGCAGGCCGTAGCGCAGTCCGTCGAAGCGGGCGAGGTTGCTCGAACACTCGCTCGGCGCGATCAGGTAGTACGCGGCCAGCGCCAGGTCGAACGACGGGCAGTCCAGCTCGACGATCTCGGCGCCCAGCTCCTTCAGCAGGGCGACGGACTCGTCGAACCGCTGCACCACACCGGCCTGGTAGCCCTCGCCGCGGAACTGCTTGACGACACCGACGCGCATCCCGGCGACGCTGCCGTTGCGGGCGGCCTCGACGACCGGCGGGACCGGGGCGTCGATGGAGGTGGAGTCCAGCGGGTCGTGGCCGGCGATCACCTCGTGCAGCAGCGCCGCGTCCAGGACCGTACGGGCGCAGGGCCCGCCCTGGTCGAGGGAGGAGGAGAACGCCACCATGCCGTAGCGGGAGACCGCGCCGTACGTCGGCTTGACGCCGACCGTGCCGGTGACGGCGGCCGGCTGGCGGATGGAACCGCCGGTGTCGGTGCCGATGGCGAGAGGTGCCTGGTAGGAGGCGAGGGAGGCGGAGGAACCGCCGCCGGAGCCGCCCGGGATACGGGTGAGGTCCCAGGGGTTGCCGGTAGGCCCGTAGGCGCTGTTCTCCGTCGACGACCCCATGGCGAACTCGTCCATGTTGGTCTTGCCGAGGATGACGACGTCCGCGTCCTTCAGTCGCTTGGTGAGGGTGGCGTCGTACGGCGGGATCCAGCCCTCCAGGATCTTCGAACCGACGGTGGTGGGAACTCCGACCGTGGTGAAGATGTCCTTGAGCGCGAGGGGGACACCGGCGAGCGGGCCGAGCTTCTCGCCCCGCTCCCGCTTCTCGTCGACGGCACGGGCCTGCGCGAGGGCGCCCTCGCGGTCGACGTGCAGGAAGGCGTGCACCTTCTCGTCGACGGCCTCGATCCGGGCCAGATGGGCCTCGGTGACCTCGACGGCGGTCAGCTCGCCGGAGGCGATCTTCGCGGCGATCTCCGCCGCGGTGAGCTTGATGATGCTGTCGGTCATGACGTGATCAGTCCTCCCCCAGGATCTGCGGCACCTTGAAACGCTGCTGCTCCTGGGCCGGGGCGGCGGACAGCGCCTGCTCGGGGGTGAGCGACGGACGGACCTCGTCCGCGCGCATGACGTTCGTCAGCGGCAGCGGGTGCGAGGTCGGCGGTACATCTTGGTCGGCGACCTCGCTGACGCGGGCGACCGCGCCGATGATGTCGTCCAGCTGGCCCGCGAAGTGTTCGAGTTCTTCGGGCTTCAGCTCCAGACGCGCCAGCCGTGCGAGGTGGGCGACCTCCTCGCGCGTGATGCCAGGCATGCAGCGATCCTCTGGGGTGAGTGTGTGTGGTTTGGCGCCAATCCTATGGGGCGCGGGGCGCTTGGCGCGCCGCTGGGCCGGGGCGCCTGACAGCTCGGGGGTTGGGGTGTGTTGGCGGGTGCGGGTGAGTGGGGCTTCTCGCGCAGTTCCCCGCGCCCCTGAAAGACCAGGCCCTGCGGGCCTGAATGACCACGGCCCGGCAGCCTGAAGGGCGACGGGGCCGCAGGGCCGGTGGCGGCGCTGCGGGCACGAAAGTCGACAGGGCTGCGGGCATGAACGGCGGCGACGGGGCCGCGGGACTGGAGGTGGCGGGGCCGCGGGGTGAAAAGCATGGGGCGCAGCCCCTGCTTTTCAGGGGCGCGGGGAACTGCGCGAGAAGCCCCACCGAAGCCGCACCCGCCAACACACCCCAACCCCCGAGCTGTCAGGCGCCCCCGCTATTCCTCAGCCGTGACCGCCGGCAGGGCCGCCGCCGGCCGCTGCCAACCCCGAGACCCCCGCGCCCGCAGCCACGCCGTGGTCTCCTCCGGCGGCATCGCCGCAGCGACCAGCCACCCCTGCACCGCGTCGCACCCCAGATCCCGCAACCGCTCCCACGTCTCGTCGTCCTCGACCCCCTCCGCCACGACGAGCAGCCCCAGCGAGTGCGCGAGATCGACCGTGCAGCGCACGATCTCCGCGTCCTCGTTGTCGATGGCCAGCCGCGCCACGAACGACCGGTCGATCTTCAGCTCACTCACCGGCAGCCGCCGCAGGTGCACCAGCGACGAGTACCCGGTCCCGAAGTCGTCGAGCGACATCTTCACCCCGTGCCCGGTCAGCCCGGCGAGCGTGTCCGCGGCCCGCTGCGGGTCCTCCAGGAGCACGTGCTCCGTTATCTCCAGCTGAAGCGCCCCGGCCGGCACCCCGTGCCGGGCGAGCCGCGCGGCCACCGCGCCCGCGAACCCGGGGGTGTGGACATCACGTGGGGACACGTTCACCGCGACCGGCACGTGCAGCCCCTGCGCCCGCCATCGCGCCACCTGCCCGAGCGCCGTCTCCAGGACGTACTCCGTCAGATGCGGCATCAGCCCGGACGACTCGGCGATCGCTATGAACTCGTCCGGCGGTACCTTCCCCCGCTCGGGATGCACCCAGCGCACCAGCGCCTCCAGACCGGCGACCTGCCCGTCGAAGCGGACCTTGGGCTGGTAGTGCAGCTCGACCTCCTGCGCGTCCAGCGCGCGCCGCAGGTCGCCGAGCAGACCGAGCCGGTCCGGGGTGTTGGAGTCCCGCTTGGACTCGTAGACCTCGACACCCGTGCGGTCCCGCTTCGCCTGGTACATCGCCACGTCCGCCCGCCGCAGCAGTCCCTCCGCGTCGAGCGCGTGGTCGGGGAAGACGGCGAGCCCGGCGCTGGCCTCCAGGACGAGGGTGAGCCCGTCGAGGTCGAGCGGTGAGCCGAGCGCGGCGACAAGGTTGCGGGCGACGCGCGACGCGGACGTGGTGGAGTCGGCGACGGGCAGCAGGACGGCGAACTCGTCGCCGCCGAGTCGCGCGGCCTCCGCTCCGCGGGGCAGGGCGACCCGCAGCCGGTCGGCTATCTGCAACAGCAGCCGGTCGCCCGCGAGGTGCCCGAGCGTGTCGTTGACGGACCGGAAACGGTCGAGGTCGATCAGCAGCAGCGCCGATCTCGCCCCGATGCGTTCGGCGTCGTCCAGCGCGGTCCAGGTGCGTTCCAGCAGCCACTGGCGGTTCGGCAGTCCGGTGAGCGGGTCGCGCAGCTGTTCCTCGGCCCGGGCGCGGGCGATCCACAGGGTGGAGTCGAGCGCGATGAGGGGGATGGCGAAGAGCGGCAGCAGCAGGGGCTGGGCGAGGGCGACGACGCAGACCAGCGGGGCGATGCCGAGCAGCGCCACGGCGAGGAGACCCTGTCTGACCAGGGCCGTGCGCGCGACGGTGGGCAGACCGCCGCGCGGTGCGGCCAGGTACCAGAGCAGGACGCGGCTGACCACGAGATAGGCGAGCGCGACCAGGGCCACCTGGGGGGCCGAGTAGAGGTTCCAGCTGTCCGGGTCCCAGGGGTGTTCCACCGAGGGGACACGGCCGAAGACCCGCAGGACGAGCGCGGCGGCGCCGATGCCGAGGATGTCCACCGCGCCGTGCAGCACGCCCTGGCGCCAGCGCCCCCGGCGGGCGACGCCGACGAGCACGACGACCGTGAGGCTGACCATGCCGGCGGCCACCCAGCCGTAGAGCAGCAGGACGGCGAGGGTGAGGGCGGCTCCGGAGCCGGTGCCGCCCCACCAGCGGGCGCGGCCCATGGCGACGAGGTGGCCGACGATGATGCCGGTGAGCAGGGCGAGGGACCAGCCGACCGCTCCGGCCGGAAAGAGGGCGTGCTGTCCCGCGAACGCCCGGTAGAACCCGGCGCCCAGAATGGCGCCGGCCAGGCCCACGATCACGGCGGGCAGGGCGGGCCAGGACAGGTGCCGGTCGGCTTCGTGGCCCGGCAGTTCGTGGCCGCGGCTCTCGCCGAGGGCGCCGCCGAGGGCGGCCGTCCCGCCCGCGTCGACCGCGGTGCCGGAGGTGAGCTGTGCCGGGCCCGGTACGAGCGGGCCGCGTGCGCTCGCACCCGCACGGCCCGGCGGCCAGGTGACGCCGGTCCTGGACACCACCCCTGTCACCCGGCCGGGTCCTCTCTCCCGGCTCCCCGGCTCCGGGCTCGTGGGCCCCCGGCTGCCCGGCTCCCGAGATCCGGACTCACGGCTTCCCCCGAACGGGCGTTCTCCCGTGAACAGGGAGCGGCCCCGTCGCCAGGCCCCGGAGACCCGGCGCAGGCGCAGCCGCGAGTCCGGGGCGACGCTCTCGGTCGGTTCCATTCCCGTCCCTCTCACAGCCGGCGGTGCCCACGCCACGCGGCCCGTTGCTCCCGGACAAACCCGGGGCGACACCGCGTCCGAGAACCCGCCACGCGTCCGGGCACGGCAGGCGCACATCTCAACAGTAGGCCGCACAAGGCTTCCACGGGCAGCGGTTCGGTGTCGGTTGCCCGAATGCGACCGGCCACCCGTATGCATCTGGTATGCGCCGAACGGGTGGCCTTCAACCCCTACTCCTCGATCGGGAGCGCGACTTCCGCGGCCGCGTCCGGACCCTGTTCGAGCAGGACGGCGAAGCCGTCCTCGTTCAGGACGGGCACCTTGAGCTGCATCGCCTTGTCGAACTTGGAACCCGGGTTCTCACCGACCACGACGAAGGAGGTCTTCTTCGACACCGAGCCGGTCACCTTGGCGCCCCGGCTCTGCAACGCCTCCTTGGCCCCGTCGCGCGTGTGGTGTTCGAGTGTGCCGGTCACGACGACCGTCAGCCCTTCGAGGGGCCTGGGACCTTCGTCCTCGCCGGCGCCCTTGTCCTCCAGGGGGACTCCGGCCGCCTTCCACTTACGGATGATCTCCCGGTGCCATTCCTCGGCGAACCACTCCTTGAGCGCCGTGGCGACGATGGCGCCGACCCCGTCGACCGCGGTGAGTTCCTCCTCCGTGGCCTGCTCGATCCGCTCGATCGAACGGAATTCGCGGGCCAGGGCCTGGGCGGCGACCGGTCCGACGTGGCGGATGGAGAGCCCGTTGAGGAAGCGGGCGAGCGGACGGCTCTTGGCCTCCTCGATCTTCTGGAGCAGCGCGAGGGTGTTCTTCTTGGGCTCGCCCTTCTGGTTGGCGAAGACCGTGACGACCTTCGGTTCGCCCGTCTTCGGGTCGTGCTTGGGCAGGCCGCTGTCCGCGTCCAGGACGTACGCCTTGATGGGAAGCAGTTTCTCCACGGTGAGGTCGAAGAGGTCGCCCTCGTCGACCAGGGGCGGGTCGGCCGGCTCCAGCGGGCGGGTCAGGGCCGCGGCGGCGACACCGCCGAAGTGCTCGATGTCCAGGCATTCCCGGCCCGCCAGATACGAGACGCGCTCTCTCAACTGGGCGGGACAGCTGCGGGCGTTGGGGCACCGCAGATCGATGTCGCCCTCCTTCATCGCGCGCAGCGGCGTCCCGCACTCCGGGCACTCGCTCGGCATCACGAAGGGACGCGTCTCGTTCTCGTCGCGCAGTGCCACGACGGGCCCGAGGATCTCGGGGATGACGTCACCGGCCTTGCGGATGACGACCGTGTCGCCGATGAGGACGTTCTTGGCCTTGACGACCTCCTGGTTGTGCAGGGTGGCGAACTCGACCTCGGAGCCCGCCACCGTGACCGGCTCGACCTGGGCGTACGGGGTGACCCGGCCGGTGCGGCCCACGCCCACCTTGATGTCGATGAGCTTGGTGTTGACCTCTTCCGGCGCGTACTTGTAGGCGATCGCCCAGCGGGGTGCGCGGGCCGTCGATCCGAGGCGGCCCTGGAGCCGGATCTCGTCGAGCTTGACGACGACGCCGTCGATCTCGTGCGCCACGGAGTGGCGATGCTCGCCGTAGTAGGCGATGAACTCCCGTACGCCGTCGAGGTCGTCGACCACCCTGTTGTGCTCGGCGGTGGGCAGGCCCCACGACTTGAGGAGGTCGTAGGCCTGGGAGAGGCGGGTGAAGCCGCCGTCGAAGCCCTCCAGGGCGCCGATGCCGTGGACGACCATGTGCAGCGGCAGGGTGGCGGTGACCTTGGGGTCCTTCTGGCGCAGTGAACCCGAGGCGGAGTTGCGGGGGTTGGCGTACGGCTTCTCGCCGGCCGCCACACGGCGTTCGTTGAGGCCCTGGAAGGCCTCCATCGGGAAGTAGACCTCGCCCCGGATCTCGACGAGCCGGGGGACGCGGTCGCCCTTCAGCCGGTGCGGGATCTCGGCGATCGTCATGACGTTGGGCGTGATGTCCTCGCCGGTCCGGCCGGTGCCCCGGGTGGCGGCCCGGGTGAGCCTGCCGTCCTCGTACGTCAGGTTCACCGCGAGGCCGTCGATCTTGAGCTCGCACAGCAGGTGGTAGTCGGACGTGCCGACGTCCTTGGCGACGCGCTCGGCCCAGGCGGCGAGCCCCTCGTCGTCGAAGACGTTGTCGAGGGAGAGCATGCGCTCGCGGTGCTCCACCTCGGCGAGGTCGGTCTCGTACTCGACGGCGACCTTCTGCGTCGGCGAGTCCGGGGTGCGCAGCTCGCTGTACTCGTCCTCCAACGCCTCCAGCGTGCGCAGGAGTTCGTCGAACTCCGCGTCGCTGACGATCGGGTCGTCCTTGACGTAGTACCGGAAGCGGTGCTCCTCGATCTGTTCGGCGAGCCGCGCGTGCTTCTCGCGGGCCTCGGCGGGCACCGCTGCCTCGGCGGTTACCGATGTGGGCTGTGCGTCCTTGTCGCCGGCCACCGTGTTGTCCTCCGTCACTCTGGGTTGTCCGCGAGGGATCTCGCCGCCTTGACACAGTGGGCGAGCGCCCGGCGCGCGTACGCCGGGGAGACCCCCGCGAGCCCGCACGTCGGGGTGACCGTGACCGCGTCCGCGAGCAGCCCCGGATGCAGTCCCAGCCTGCGCCACAGCGTCCTGACCCCCATGACGCTACCGGCAGGCTCTGACAATGCCCCCTCGGTGGTCGGCACGACACCGACGAGCAGCTTCGTGCCTCCTTCCACCGCTTCCCCGATCATGTCGTCGTCACGCTCAGTGAGCAAGGTGAAGTCGAAGGAGATACCGGTGGCACCGGCGCGGCGCAGGAGCGCGAAGGGCACGTCGGGGGCGCAGGAGTGCACGACGACGGGCCCGTGATCCGCGTGGACGCCGATGACGTCCCTGAGGGTGGCCTCGACGAGCTGGCGGTCCACGGCGCGGTGGGTGCGGTAGCCGCTGGCGCTCTTGACCTGGCCGCGCAGGACGGCGATCAGGGACGGCTCGTCGAGCTGAAGCACGATCCGGGCGCCGGGGACGCGCCGACTGACCTCGGCGAGGTGCTGGCGCAGGCCCTCGGCGAGCGAGCCGGCGAGGTCGCGGCAGGCGCCGGGGTCGGAGAGGGCGGCCTCGCCGTTCTTCAGCTCCAGCGCCGTGGCGAGCGTCCAGGGGCCGACGGCCTGGACCTTCAGCGGCCCCTCGTACCCCTGGGTGAACTCCTCCAGCGCGTCCAGGTCCTCGCCCAGCCACGACCTGGCCCGCTTGGTGTCCCGGCCCGGGCGGTCGCCGATGCGCCAGCCGCTGGGCTCCACGCGGGCGTACAGCTCGACGAGCAGGCCGGCGGTTCTGCCGATCATGTCGGCGCCGGGGCCTCGGGCGGGGAGTTCGGGGAGGTGCGCCATGCCTGTCTCCGGCCACTCGAAGGTGCCGGTGACTGCCTTGGCGGCTTCTCGGGCGTCCCCACCCGGCATGGATCCCACGCCGGTGGCCGGGCCAAAACTGAAGTCTTCGCTCACGCCCCGAAGCGTACGGCTCCCTGCGGGGGCGTTGGCCGGGGCACCGGGTGCGTTGTCGGGTGCGGCGGGGTGGGGCTGCTCGCGCGGTTCCCCGCGCCCCTGAAAAAAGCCGGGGCTGCGCCCCGGCTTTTTTCAGGGGCGCGGGGCCTGAATCCTTTAGGGGCGCGGGGAACTGCGCGAGAAGCCCCACTCACCCGCACCCGCCGACGAAACACGCAGCCCCGAGCTGTCAGGCGCCGGGGCGGACCGTGAGGTCGTTCACTTCCGCGTCCCGGGGCAGGTCCAGCGCCATCACGATCGTCGTGGCGACCGACTCCGGGGCGATCCACCGCGCAGGGTCGTACTCCTTGCCCTCCTGCTGGTGGACCTTCGCCTGCATGGGACTGGCGGTGCGCCCGGGGTAGACCGTGGTCACCCGGACCCCGTTGCCGTGCTCCTCCCAGCGCAGGGCGTCGGCGAGGGCCTTGAGCCCGTGCTTGGAGGCCGCGTAGGCGGACCAGTCCGCGTGCGCGTTGAGCCCCGCGCCCGAGTTGACGAACACCACGTGCCCCCGCGCGGCCCGCAGTTGGGGCAGGAAGTGACGGGTCAGCTCGGCGGGCGAGACGAGGTTGACGTTGAGCTGGTGCCGCCAGGTCTTCGGCGTCAGGTCGCCCACCGCGCCGAGGTCGACCACACCCGCGATGTGCAGCAGCGAGTCCACCCGGTCGGGCAGGGTCTGGTGGGAGAAGGCCCAGGACAGCTTGTCCGGGTCCGCCAGATCGCCGACCAGGGTCCGCGCCCCCGGGAACTGAGCCGCCAGTTCCTTCGCCCGCCCCGCGTCGCGCGCGTGCAGCACGAGGTCGTCCCCGCGCTCGTGCAGCCGTCGGGCGACGGCCGCGCCGATGCCGGAACCCGCCCCGGTGATCACATGAGTAGCCATGCGGTCATGCTCGCATCATCCGGGGCGCGCCCTCACGCCCACCCGGCCCCACCTCGCCCCCGCCTCATGCCCACCCGGCTTCAGGCGACGCCCCGGCTCTCCTCCAGATACGCCATCGCCCCCACCGGCTCCTCCGCGAAGAAGACCAGGTCGGTGAGCGGGCGGGGCAGGAAGCCCTCGTCCTCCATGCGCCGGAACTGCTCCTTCAACCCGTCGTAGAAACCGGCGGTGTTCAGCAGGACCACCGGCATCTCGGTGTGGCCGTGCTTCTTCAGCTCCAGGATCTCGGTCGCCTCGTCGAGCGTGCCGGTGCCGCCGACCATGATGACGACCGCGTCGGCCTTCTCCAGGAGCAGCCGCTTCCGCTCGGCGAGGTCCCTCGCGACCACCATCTCGTCCGTGCCGGGCCGCGCCTTCGCCGACAGAAACTCGACCGACACACCCAGCAGTCTGCCGCCCGCCTCCTGCACACCGTCCGCGACCACCTTCATCAGCCCGACGTCCGAACCGCCCCACACCAGGGTGTGTCCGCCCTTGCCGATCAGCTTGGCGAAGTCCTTCGCGGGGCCCGTGTAGCGGTCGGCGAGGTCGGCGGCGGAGAGGAAGACACAGATGTTCATGCGTCCACGTTAGGGGGCGGCACCGACATCGGGGTCCGCTGGACCACCGGCTTCCTCCGCCACCGTCACGCGGATCTTCGACTGGCGGTGCGGCAGGTCCTCCCAGTCGTCCATCAGGCGGGCGGACAGGCCGTATTTGCGGGCGAGTTCGACGAGGGTCTCGGTCCGGTAGTAGAAGTCCTCGTGCAGCACCTGGTGTTCGGCGCCCTCGGTGCGGCCGAAGGTGAAGTCGAAGAAGCCGCCCGGGGCGAGGACACGGCCGACGTGGGCGAGGCACTGCTCGATGACGTGCGGCGGCGAGTGGGAGAACACGCTGTGCGCGTGGACGACGTCGAAGTGCCCGGCGGGCAGGAAGGAGAAGGTGAGGTCGGCGACGAGCGCCAGATGCGGCAGCTTGGCCTGCAGCCCCTCCCGGGCGAGGGTGCGCTGCGCCTCCATGAGGATGGCCGGCGAGATGTCGATGCCGTAGTAGTTGCCGGCGTCCAGGTGGTCGATGAACAGCCGCCCGGCCCGCAGGTTCCCGCAGCCGATCTCCAGCATCCGGTGCCGTGGCTCCAGGCCGTGCCGCAGGAGGTACTCGAACTGCATCCGGCCCATGCGTTCCCACTTCTCGACCGACGGGTTGTGCCCGACGGCGGCCTCCGGGCTGCGCGCCGTGTCGGCGGCCATGACGGCCCGGTAGTAGGAGATGTGGTCGCGGTGCTTGAGCTGAAGCCAGGTGTCCCGCGCGACCCGACGGGCGTGCGCGGGCACGCGCCGGGGGTGCCGCAGGGCGTAGCGGACGCGGTGGGTGAGACTGCGCCGGTTCCTGGACTCGCGTCCGCGTCCGGAATCCCTCCCGGACGGGTCCACGGCCTGCCCGGACGCTCTCCCGGGCCGCTGGGACGGGTTCCCTGACTGCTCGGACGGTGTGCCGGACTGATCCGAGGGGTTCCCGGACCGCCCGGAGGGGTTTCCGGGCCGTTCGGACGGGTTTCCCGGCTGCCCGGACGGATCTATGGCTGTCATCGCGGCCTCCCTACGTCCCCCTGCGGCCCGCCAGGGCCTCCGGCTGGGCTCGACGAGCCCACCAAGCAGCCTGCGCCGCGCACGCGCGGACGGCTACCCGGAGGGGGACGATCGTGGCCGTGGAGCCAGGGCGTGTTTCGGAAGTCCCTTCTGCTCTGCGACGCCCTTCGGGCGACGAAGGGACTTCCGAAACACGCCCTAGACCACGCCCGCCCGCGCGCGCGTGGTCGACGCGATCGTCGCCGACCCCACCACACGCGTGCCGTCGTACAGGACAATCGCCTGGCCGGGGGCCACGCCCCGGACCGGCTCGGTGAAGCGGACCTGGAGCTCGTCGTCGACCAGCTCCGCGCGGACCTCGGTCTCGCCGCCGTGGGCGCGCAGCTGGGCCGTGTAGGTGCCGGGGCCGGTGGGGGCCGCGCCGCACCAGCGGGGGCGGATCGCGGTCAGGGCGTCGACGTCGAGGGCGGCGGCCGGGCCGACCGTCACCGTGTTGTCCACCGGGGAGATGTCGAGGACGTAGCGCGGCTTGCCGTCGGGGGCGGGCGTGCCGATGCGCAGGCCCTTGCGCTGGCCGATGGTGTAGCCGTAGGCGCCCTCGTGGGTGCCCAGGACGTTGCCGGACTCGTCGAGGATGTCTCCCTCGGAGCGGCCCAGCCGGTGGGCGAGGAAGCCCTGGGTGTCGCCGTCGGCGATGAAGCAGATGTCGTGGGAGTCGGGCTTCTTGGCGACCGCCAGTCCCCTGCGCTCGGCCTCCGCGCGGATCTCGTCCTTCGTCGTCACCGTGTCCCCGAGGGGGAACAGGGCGTGGGCGAGCTGCCGGTCGTCGAGCACGCCGAGGACGTACGACTGGTCCTTGGCCATGTCGGAGGCGCGGTGCAGCTCCCGCGTGCCGTCCTCCCGGACGATCACCTGGGCGTAGTGGCCCGTGCAGACGGCGTCGAAGCCCAGGGCGAGGGCCTTGTCGAGCAGCGCCGCGAACTTGATCTTCTCGTTGCAGCGCAGGCAGGGGTTCGGGGTCCGCCCCGCCTCGTACTCGGCGATGAAGTCCTCGACGACGTCCTCGCGGAAGCGCTCGGCGAGGTCCCAGACGTAGAAGGGGATGCCGATGACGTCCGCGGCGCGGCGGGCGTCCCGGGAGTCCTCGATCGTGCAACAGCCGCGCGCGCCCGTCCGGAACGACTGCGGGTTCGCGGACAGCGCCAGATGGACGCCCGTCACGTCGTGCCCGGCTTCCACCGCGCGGGCGGCGGCCACGGCGGAGTCGACCCCGCCGGACATGGCGGCGAGGACACGGAGGGGGCGGGTGCGCTGCGAGATCTCAGTCATAACCCCTCCAGGGTACGGGGCGCCGGGAACCGGAGCCCGCGAGTATCCGTTGACGGGTTCGTGGGAACGAGAAGGGCTTCGAAGAACGGTTCCGGCACCGCCGGAGCGAGCGCCTCCGGCGGCAAGGACGCGGACCGCCGCGTCGGCCGCCGCGCGCTGCTCATCGGTACGGCCGTGGCCGCCGTCGGCACGGCCGTGGTGGCGCGGGACGAGCTGACGCGCGCGTGGTGGCGGGTGCCTGGGGTCACGAAGCCGCGCAAGGAGGGCGAGGTCGACTACACGGGCGCGAAGTGGGTCGCGGCGTCGGACGCGAACTGGCGACTGGCGGACCGGCCGGACGACTTCGGCATAGACATGGTGATCATCCATGTCACCCAGGGCAGCTTCGCCAGTGCGGTGAAGGTCTTCCAGGACCCGGCGCACGGCGCGGCTGCGCACTACATCGTCCGCAAGGACGGCCATGTCACCCAGATGATCCGCGAGCTGGACGTGGCGTACCACGCGGGCAACCGCGACTACAACGAGCGGAGCATCGGCATCGAGCACGAGGGTTTCGTCGAGAAGCCCGAGGACTTCACCGACGAGATGTACGAGGCCTCCGCGCGGCTGACGGCCCGGATCTGCGCCCGGTACGACATCCCTCTCGACCGCGAGCACATCCTCGGGCATGTCGAGGTCCCGGGGACGGACCACACGGACCCCGGCGAGGGCTGGGACTGGGACCGCTACATGAAGCTGGTGCGCGCGGCGGCGAAGGCCGGGGCGTCGACGCCCGCCTGACCTTCGACACCCGGGGCACACGGGTGCGAATGTCACCCCGGTGCTCGCACAGCCCTCAGGCCGAGCATCCGCGGACTCGGTGACCGCGGACTCGGTGACGGCAGCCCCGCCGTCACCTCACGTACGTGTCCGGCAGTCTCAGCTCAGACCCGCCGTGCGGGCGCGTTCCACCACCGGGCCGATCGCCTTCGCCACCGCCTCGACGTCCGCCTCCGTGGAGGTGTGGCCGAGGGAGAAGCGGAGGGTGCCGCGGGCCAGGTCGGGGTCGGTGCCGGTGGCGAGGAGGACATGGCTGGGCTGGGCGACGCCCGCCGTGCAGGCGGAACCCGTGGAGCACTCGATGCCCTGGGCGTCGAGCAGGAGCAACAGGGAGTCGCCCTCGCAGCCGGGGAACGTGAAGTGCGCGTTGGCCGGAAGGCGTCCCGCAGGGGACGGGTCACCGCCCAGCACGGCGTCCGGCACCGCCGTACGGACCGCCTCGACGAGGGCGTCGCGCAGGGTGCCGATCTCCCGGGCGAACCACTCGCGCTGCTCGGCGGCCAGCCGGCCGGCGACCGCGAAGGAGGCGACGGCCGGGACGTCGAGGGTGCCGGAGCGGACATGGCGCTCCTGTCCGCCGCCGTGCAGCACGGGTACGGGGCTGTACTCGCGGCCCAGCAGCAGCGCGCCGATGCCGTACGGGCCGCCGATCTTGTGGCCGGAGACGGTCATCGCGGCGAGCCCGGAGGCCTCGAAGTCGACCGGAACCTGACCGAACGCCTGGACCGCGTCGGCGTGCAGTGGGATGTCGAACTCCCCGGCCACGTCGGCGAGTTCACGGACCGGCATGATCGTGCCGATCTCGTTGTTGGCCCACATCACGGTGGCCAGGGCGACGTCGTCGGGGTTGCGGGCGATCGCCTCGCGGAGGGCCTCGGGGTGGACCCGTCCGTACGGGTCGACCGGGAGGTACTCGACGGTGGCGCCCTCGTGGTCGCCGAGCCAGTGGACGGCGTCGAGGACCGCGTGGTGTTCGACAGGACTGGCCAGGACCCGGGTGCGGGCCGGGTCGGCGTCGCGGCGGGACCAGTAGAGCCCCTTCACGGCGAGGTTGTCGGCCTCGGTGCCGCCGGAGGTCAGGACCACCTCGCTGGGCCGGGCCCCGAGGGCCTCGGCGAGGGTCTCGCGGGCCTCCTCGACGGTGCGCCGCGCTCGGCGGCCGGAGGCGTGCAGCGAGGAGGCGTTGCCGGTGACGCTCAGCTGGGCGGTCAGGGCCTCTGCCGCCTCGGGGAGCATCGGGGTGGTCGCCGCGTGGTCGAGATAAGCCATGGTGAGCCGATTCTACGGGGCCGCGTTCGGGTGGCCTCAGGGGTACGGCCCGGACTTGGCCGTAAGAGCACCTGGTGCCCGGCCGTGCTCTCGGCCCTCGACCGTCAGATGCTCCAGGAGATCGTGTTCGTCGTCTGCATCAGCGTGGCGAGGACGATGAGGTCGGCGACGCCCAGGCCGAGGCCCAGGAAGGCGCGGCCCCGTCGTGTCGTGCCGCGCTTGAGGGCCACTGCCGCGAGGACGATCGCGATCGGGCCGAGGAAGAGGTTGAGCACGAGGAGGCCCAGCAGGCCGAGGACGAAGGAGGCGACGGCCATGCCGTCGGCGTCCCGGCCCCGGGGACGGGACGTGGTGGTTCCGGTCTGCTGACGTGCGGCGGTGAGCTGCATGGTTCTGCTCCCAACGGGTTCTCGGCGAATGGTCGTTCGACGGTGACAGTGGCGGTGGCTGTGGCTGTCGCGGTGGCCTTCGCCGTCGCGGTGGACGGTCAGTGCGTGCCGCGGCCGCGGCGGGCGTGACGCTCGCGGTACGCGAAGATCGCCAGCCAGAGGGCGATACCGACGGCCAGCACGGTCGAGACGGCCGGCGGTACATGCGCCACGGTGCCCAGGACGACACCCAGCAGAAGAAGTGCGGCGACGAGGAACAACATCGTGGGAACGCCTCTCGTTTCAGTTGGGTGAACGGTTGTAGTTACACTTGTTCACTGACTCCCCAGCCTAGCGCGCCGCCCGGCTTTGCAATTACGGAGAACAGTTGTTAACTGCATGGCATGAGTCACACTTTCGGCGTCCGGCAGGTGCAGAAGCAGAAGACCCGGCGGGCGCTCATGGACGCCGCGCTCGCCCTGCTGGAGGAGCAGAGCCTCAGCAGCCTGGGACTTCGCGAGGTCACCCGCGCCGTGGGCGTCGCCCCCACCGCGTTCTACCGGCACTTCCGGTCGACCGCGGACCTCGGTGTCGCGCTGGTCGAGGAGGCGCTCGGCAGTCTGCATCCCGTGCTCGCGGATCTGATGTCGGCGGTGGGCGACAGTGACGAACTCATCGAGCGCGCCGTGGAGCTGATCGCCCGCCATGTCGACGGGTACCCCGCACACGTCCGCTTTATCGCGCGCGAACGGCACGGCGGGGTCCAGCCGGTGCGGGACGCCATCCAGGGCCAACTGACCCGGTTCGCCGAGGAGGTGCGCGGCGAACTGGCCAAGCGGCCGGAGACCGCGGGGTGGACCGACGACGACCGGCTGATGCTCGCGGGCCTGTACGTCGACCAGATGCTGATGGCCGCCTCGCAGTTCCTGGGGGCCCAGGACCAGCCGGAGGAGGAACGCCTGCGGGTGACCCGGCTGGCGGGCCGACGGATGCGGCTGATCAGCATCGGCTGTCACCACTGGCTGGACTGACACACCTCCGCGCACGCGTTCGCGTACGCGCGAAGGAGGGCGCGCCCCGTGTTCGGGGCGCGCCCTCCGCCTTCCGTCACTCGGCCGGTCAGCCGTCCTCGGACGCCGGTGCCGAGGCCTCCTGGCTCGGTGCGCCGTTCGGCGCCCGGAAGCCGGGGCCTCAGTCCGTCAGCCTGGCCCTCGCCAACTGCCGCGACTGGGCGACCAGTCGGTCCGCGCTGTCCCAGACCTCTGCGTCCTCCTCCAGGAAGCCCCCGGCGAGATTGCGGGTGGTGATGGCGACCCGGAGCGGTCCCGGCGCCGGGCGGCACCGGATGTGCACGGTCAGCTCGACCGTCGGCACCCAGCCCTTCAGGCCCATCTCGAAGGCGGTCGGCGGCAGCGCGTCCACCGCGAGGAGCAGGGAGAACGGGTCGGCGTCACGGCCGTCGGCGAGCCCGAACCAGGACCGCATCTCGCCCTTGCCGGAGGGCGCGCCCAGGGCCCAGCCCAGCGTCGCCGGGTCGAGCTTCAGGAACAGCCGGTCGGCGATCGCGGAGCCGCCGGGGACGGGGCCGGGAGCGTCCTGTGGGCCGAAGCACTGCTCGATCGGCGGGATCGCGGGCGGCTTCGCCGTCGTCCGGACGTCGTCCGGGAGGGAGTCCAGGTCGCCGTAGGAGGCGAGGACGCGTATCCGCTCGATCTCGCGGCCCTCGTCGTCGTACTGGAAGAGGGAGGCCTGGCCGGTCGACAGGGTCCGGCCGGTGCGGACGACGTCCGTGCGGACGACCGCGGGGCCGGGCTGGGACGCGGTCAGGTAGTACGCGGAGATCGTGAACGGGTCGCCGTGCGGGAGCGCGTCGGCGAGGGCGCGACCGAGGACGGCCAGGAGATAGCCGCCGTTGACGGCGCCGATGATCGTCCAGCCGGCGGAGAGGTCGATGTCGTAGACACCGGGCGCCCGCCGGGTGACCGCGGTGTCCCGGTCGAACTCGCTGTCGCCGACGGTGGCCTGTACGGAAGCTGCTTCGGGCATGGACGAACCGTACAACAGCTCACTACTAAGCGGTAGCTTTATGCCGTTGGGGGGCTCCAGCCCTCACGCCTCCCCCTCCACGGCCGACGACCGCCGGTTCCACGCCCGCGGGGCCCGCCAGTGGTAGCGCATCGCCAGCAGGCGCAGCACGAACGCCGCGATCGCGGCGAGGGCGGAGGTGAGCGGGGTGAGGGCGTCGAGCTGGATGCACAGGACCACCGTCGCGGCACCGACCATCGCGGGCACGGCGTACAGGTCGCGGTCCCAGCGCAGCAGGGAGGGCACCTCGTTGGCGAGGACGTCCCGCAGCACACCGCCGCCGACGGCCGTGGCGAGGCCGAGGGCCGCGGAGGCGGTCAGGCCGAGGCCGTAGTCGTACGCCTTCGTCGTGCCCGCGACGCAGAAGAGGCCGAGTCCGGCCGCGTCGAAGACGTTCACGCCGGTCTGGATGCGCTCCACGTGCGGATGGAGGAAGAAGACGAGGAGGGCGGCGAGCAGCGGGGTGAGGAAGTAGCCGAGGTCGGTGAAGGCGGCCGGCGGTACGGCGCCGATGATCAGGTCGCGGAACAGCCCGCCACCGAGGGCGGTGACCTCGGCGAGGACGGCGATGCCGAAGATGTCGAAGTTCTTGCGGACGGCCAGCAGTGCGCCGGAGATGGCGAAGACGAAGATGCCGATCAAGTCGAGCGGGTATGGGGACACCCGTACATTCTGCCTCGCAAACAGGTGTGCGCCTTGCAATGCAAGGCGCACACCGTCTGGCGTCAGTCTTTACCGGGCTCCTCGGGCGCCGCAGGCGCTTCCGGCTCCGCCGCGTCCTCCGGCGCCTTGGGCGTCTCAGCTGCCTTGGGTGTCTCAGGTGCCTTGGGCGTCTCAGACGCCTCGGCCTCGTCCGGCGTCTCGGGCTCGTCCGGCGCCTCGGCCTCCTCCGGCGTCTCCGTCTTCTTCACCGTGTCCGGTACCAGCTCGCCCGCCTCCTTCGCGGCCGTCAGCAGGACGACGTCCTGAGGCTGCTGGTCCTCGAAGTTCTCCGGGTGGTGGCAGGCCACGCGCTGGCCGGGCTTCAGCTCGGCGAGCGGCGGCTCGGTGGTCTTGCAGACCTGGGTGGCCTTCCAGCACCGGGTGTGGAAGCGGCAGCCGCTCGGCGGCGCGATCGGCGAGGGCACGTCGCCCTTGAGCAGGATGCGCTCGCTCTTGGCGCCCCGGCGCGACGGGTCCGGGATCGGCACGGCCGACAGCAGCGCCTTGGTGTACGGGTGCATCGGCGCCGCGTACAGCGAGTCCCGGTCGGCCAGCTCGACGATCTTGCCGAGGTACATCACGGCGATGCGGTCGGAGACGTGCCGGACGACGGAGAGGTCGTGCGCGATGATCACATACGTCAGACCGAGCTCGTCCTGGAGGTCGTCCATGAGGTTGACGACCTGGGCCTGGATCGAGACGTCGAGCGCGGAGACCGGCTCGTCCGCGACGACCATCCGGGGCTTGAGGGCGAGCGCGCGGGCGATGCCGATGCGCTGGCGCTGACCGCCCGAGAACTCGTGCGGGTAGCGGTTGTAGTGCTCGGGGCTCAGGCCCACCAGCTCCAGAAGGCGCTGGACCTCCTTCTTCACCCCGCCCTCGGGCTCCACGCCCTGGAGCTTGAACGGCGCCGAGACGATGGTGCCGATGGTGTGCCGGGGGTTCAGCGAGCCGTACGGGTCCTGGAAGATCATCTGCACGTCGCGGCGCAGCGGGCGCATGCCGGCCGTGTTCAGGTGCGTGATGTCCGTGCCGTCGAACTCGATCTTCCCGCCGGAGGGTTCGAGCAGACGGGTGATGAGCCGGCCCATGGTCGACTTGCCGCAGCCGGACTCGCCGACGACGCCGAGGGTCTCGCCCCGGCGGACCTCGAAGTCGATGCCGTCGACGGCCTTGACCGCCCCGACCTGCCGCTGGAGCAGGCCCTTCTTGATGGGGAAGTGCTTGACCAGGCCCTCGACCCTGAGCAGCGGTTTCTCGTCGGCGTCGGCGCGCGGGGCCGGCACGGCGGCCCGGGTCTCAGTCTCGCTCACAGCTTCGGCGCAATCTCTTCGGTCCAGATCCGCGTACGGTCCTCCTGCGACAGGTGGCAGGCGGTGAAGTGGCGGCCGCCGACCTCGCGCAGCTCGGGGCGCTCGGTGCGGGTGACGTTGTCCTTGGGGACGTCCGCGTAGGGGCAGCGCGGGTTGAAGGCGCAGCCCGAGGGGACGTTGATGAGGCTCGGCGGCTGGCCCTTGACCGGGATGAGCCGGTCGGTCTGCGCGCGGTCGATGCGCGGCATCGAGCCGAGCAGGCCCCAGGTGTAGGGGTGCTGGGGCTGGTGGAAGATGTCGTCGACCGGGCCGCGCTCCACGCAACGGCCGCCGTACATCACGAGGATGTCGTCGGCGATCTCGGCGACCACGCCGAGGTCGTGCGTGATGATGATGACCGCGGAGCCGAACTCCTTCTGCAGATCCCGGATCAGGTCGAGGATCTGTGCCTGCACGGTCACGTCGAGCGCGGTGGTGGGCTCGTCGGCGATCAGCAGTTCCGGGTTGTTGACCAGGGCCATGGCGATCATGGCGCGCTGGCGCATACCGCCGGAGAACTCGTGCGGGTAGCCGTCGACCCGCTTGTGGGGCTCCGGGATGCCGACGCGGTCGAGGAGTTCGATGGCGCGCTTGCGGGCGACCTTCTTGCTGACGTCGTGGTGGACGCGGTACGCCTCCACGATCTGGCTGCCGACCTTGTAGTACGGGTGCATCGCGGACAGCGGGTCCTGGAAGATCATCGCCATGTCGCGGCCGCGCAGCCGGCGCACCTCGTCGGGGCTCGCCCCGACGAGTTCCTTGCCGTCGAGCCAGATCTCGCCGGACATCCGCACGTTCTTGCCGCGCGCGCCGAGCCGGTGCAGGCCCATGATCGCCAGCGAGGTGACCGACTTGCCGGAGCCGGACTCGCCCACGATGCCGAGGGTCTTGCCCTTCTCCAGCTGGAAGGAGAGACCGTCGACGGACTTGACCACACCGTCGTCGGTGGGGAAGTGCACCTTGAGGTCGCGCACTTCGAGGAACGCCTCGGGGGCGTCCCCGGCGCGTGCGGGCTCGCCGACGGCGGCCCCGGTCTTGGACAGTTCGGTCACGAGAGCCTCACCCGCGGGTCGATCGTGGCGTACAGCAGGTCCACCACAAGGTTCATGAAGACGACGAAGAACGCCGCGAGCAGGGTCACCCCGAGGATCGGGGGCAGGTCGTTGGCGCTGATCGACTGGACCGCGTACTCACCGATGCCGTGCAGGGAGAACACGGTCTCGGTGATGAGGGCACCGCCGAGGAGCAGACCGACGTCCATGCCGAAGACGGTCACCAGCGGGGTCAGCGCGGCCCGCAGACCGTGCTTGACGACCACCTTGCGCTCGCGCAGGCCCTTGGCCCGCGCGGTGCGGATGAAGTCCTCGTTCATCGTCTCCAGCATGCCCGAGCGGGTGAGCCGGGCGTAGATGGCCGAGTAGAGGAGCGCCAGCGAACACCACGGCAGGAAGAGGGTGTTGGCCCACTGCGAGGGGTTCTCGGTGAAGGGGACGTACGTCCTGCCGAAGATCTCCAGGTTGTAGCTGAACAGCAGCAGGGCCAGCTGTCCGGTGAAGAACATCGGCAGGGAGACGCCCGCGAGCGCCACGCCCATCGCGGCCCGGTCGAAGAACGAGCCGGGCTTCAGGGCCGAGATGACACCGGCCGTGATGCCACCGAGCAACCACAGCACGGCGGCGCCGGAGGCGAGCGAGATGGTCACCGGAAGGCGGCTGGTGAGCTGCGGCCAGACCTCCAGGTGGTCCTTGAAGGAGTAGCCGAAGCAGGGCGCGTCGCAGCGGACCGTGGTGGGACCGAGGTCGTACGTGGCACCGGAGACGATGCCCTTGATGAAGTTCCAGTACTGCTCGTAGACCGGCAGGTCCAGACCCAGGTTCCGCTTGACCGCCGCGATGTCCTCGGGCGTGGGGTTCTTGCCGATGTACTGCTGTGCCAGCTGGTCGACCGTCTGCCCGGCGAGCTTCGGCAGAATGAAGAAGATGCCGAAGGTGACCGCGGTGACGACGAGCAGCAGGATCACCGCCGCGATCGTCCGGCGGATGATGTACGAGATCACGAGGACCGGCGCCGGCGCCCGCGGGTGTGCTCACCCGCGGGCGCCAATGCCTTCACCTGCCTTCCGGGGCTACTTCTTTTCCTTGGCACCGATGTTGAGGTAGTCGTACTGACCGCTGAAGGCCGAGGACGACACCAGGTTGGTGGCGTACGGCGAGCGGTACAGCAGGACCTTGAAGTAGGTCAGCGGCACGATGGCGGCCTGCTCCATGACCTTCTTGTCGACCTCGGTGTACGCGGCGGTGCGGGCGGCCTCGTCGGTGTTGCCGATCGCGTCGTCCAGCAGCTTGTTGATCGCCGGGTCGTCCAGCTCGGAGAGGTTGGTGTTACCGGACTCGCCGATGGCCTTGCCGTGCACGATCTGCTGCAGGAAGCCGTAGCCGGTCGGCCAGTCGGCGCCCCACTGCATCATGATCAGGCCGATGTTGTTCTTCTTGTTGAACGCGGGCACGCCCGCGTAGTCCGAGAAGTACTTGCCCGACGGGTACTGCTTGATGTCGGCCTCGATGCCGACCTTCTTCAGCGCCTCGACGATCGCGGTGGCCGCGTCGACCTCGCCCTGACGGTCGGTGCGGGCGGAGATGGAGGTCTTGAAGCCGCCCTCCTTGCCACAGGCCTTCAGGTGCTCCTTGGCCTTGGTGACGTCACCCTTGTTGTCCGGGGTGGCGTACGTGTCGGCCTTCTCGTAGCCCGTGACGTCGGTCGGCAGCACGGTGGAGGCGATGTCGCCGCGGATCGGGCCGCCCATCGCGGTCTGCACGGCGACCTTGTCGATCGCGTACTGGACGGCCTTGCGGCAGTCGACGTTGTCGAAGGGCGCGACCTTGGTGTTGATCGCCGTGTAGACCAGACGGCCGCCGAGCGCGTTGTCGGTGTTGGCCAGCTGGTCCTTGTCCTTGAGGACCTGGGCCTGGGTCTGGGCGTCGACACCGGTGCCCTGGATGTCGATCATGGTGTCGCCGGACATGACGTCCTTGTCGATGGTGGCCTTGTTGACCTTCAGGTTCACCACGATCTTGTCCGGGTACTGCTTGCGCAGCGGGTCCGTCTTGGCGTCCCACTCGGGGTTGCGGACGAGGACGATCTGCTTGCCCTCGTCGTACTTCTCGAACTTGTACGAGCCGGTGGAGACGACCTTCTTGGTGTAGTCGACGCCGGTGTCCTTGGCCTTCGGCACCGGAGCCGTCTGCGGCATGCTCGCCAGGTAGTCGAAGTCGGCGAAGGGCTTGTTGAGCTTGAAGACGATGGTGTTGTCGTCCGGCGTCTCGAGGGACGAGATGCCCGCCTCGTTCTTGTCCTTGTACGGGCCCTTGTACTTGTCCCCGCCGTCCAGCAGCTGCTGGAAGTAGTTGGGGCCGGAGGAGAGCACGTCGCGCGCGAAGTTCGAGCGCTCGACCGCGTACTTGACGTCCTTCGAGGTGACGACGGTGCCGTCCTCGAACTTGACGCCCTGACGGATCTTGTACGTCCAGGTCTTGCCGCCGTCGCTGGGCACGCCCGCGCTCTCCGCGAGGTCCGGGACCAGCTCGTTGCCCGCGTCGCCCGCGCCGGGCTTGAACGTCATCAACGGACGCGCGTAGAGGCGGCTGAAGTTGAAGCCGTACGCGTAGTACATGTTGCCCGGGTCCAGGGACTCGGGGGCGTCGGAGCTGGCGTACGTGACCGTGCCGCCCTTTTGGGTGGACTCGTTGACGACACCCTTGGTCGCGGCGTTGGCGCCGGCGCCCTTGGGGGCGTCGTCCGTGCCGTCATCCGCCTTGCTGCAGGCGGACAGAAGCAGTCCGGCGGCGCTCGCAACCGCGACCGCGGCCATTGCTGACCTTCTCATGATGGTCGGTTTCCCCTTCGTAGTTGGACAGTTGTGTGGGACGACAGACCGCAGACGTCAGCGGCTGCGGGGGTCGAGGGCGTCCCGGAGGCCGTCACCGAGAAGGTTGAAGGCCAGCACCGTGATGAAGATCGCGAGGCCGGGAACGATCATGTATTGCGGGTCGACCTCGAAGAAGTCGACCGCCTGGTTGAGCATGCCGCCCCAGGACGCCTGCGGCGGCTGGATCCCGACCCCGAGGAAGCTGAGCGACGCCTCGAAGATGATGTTGGTCGGGATCAGCAGGGTCGAGTAGACGATGATCGGCGCGACGAGGTTGGGCAGCAGTTCCTTGAACAGGACGTACGGGCCGCCCGCTCCCATCCCGCGCGAGGCGTCGATGAACTCCCGCTCGCGCAGCGCCAGGGTCTGACCGCGCACGATGCGCCCCATGTACGGCCAGTTGAAGAAACCGATGACGAAGATCAGCACCGAGATGTGCAGCGGCAGTCCTTCGAGGCCGAAGGCGCCGCCCTGGAGCGTCGCGGAGATGGCGATGGCGAACAGCAGCAGCGGGAACGCCAGGAAGGTGTCCATCAGCCGGCTCACGATCGTGTCGACCCGGCCGCCGTAGTAGCCGGCGACCAGTCCTAGCACCACTCCGATGGCGTTCGACAGGAGCGTCGCGCCGAAGGCCACCACCAGGGAGACCCAGGAGCCCTCCAGGATGCGGGCGAGGATGTCGCGGCCGAACTTCGGCTCGACGCCGAGCGGGTGGTCCCAACTCATCCCGCCGAAATCGCCCTTGGGGAGGGAGGTGTTGGGGTCGATCAAGTCCTGGTTGAACGCGTTGGGGTCGAGCCCCAGCATCGACTGCAACGGCCGGGAAAGGGCCGCGATCAGGATCAGCAGGACGACGATGATGCCGCCGGCGACCGCCACCTTGTCGCGCTTGAAGCGGGTCCAGGCGATCTGACCGAGGGAACGGCCCTCGATCTTCTCGGCCTCGACACCTTCCAGCACGGCTTCGGGCTGAGCGTCGGTCTGCGCCCCAGTGGTCTCGATCGGTGCGGTCACAGTGACCCGACCCTCCTCGCCGGTGGTAACCGGCCTACACCCGCCGCGGATTACGGCTTTGTCGACTTTCCATCGATCACGGGATCCATCGATCCCGCATCTGACTGGGGGAGTCTTCAACGTCGCCGCGATCACCCGCCAGATCTGGCGGGGAAAGTATGCACAACCGTGATGCGGCGCCGGGGATTCCGTTATCCGAACACCGGGTAGCGCCCCCCGGACGGGAGACAGTCCGGGCATACGGGGTGAATCATCGGAATCAACGACCATCCGCAGCCCTCTACGCGCGAAGAGTGGGTCAAGGAGAAGATCGCGTCTCACAGACCGGAGAGCGCATCCGCGTCACCCCGGGCGTAGGCCGGACCCCGACAAACCGCCCCGACCTTCACCTGTGCAAACTCGTGGGTGCTTCGCGGATGCGGTCAAAGTTTCCGAGCGATGCCCCCGGCGGGCCCTGCACGCCCGAGCCGTGAGGGCGGTCGGGGCGCCGACGGGCGCGGTGAACACAAGAAGAGCGCACCTGTGGGAAAGGGTGCGTGAGCGAAGAGCACTCACTCCCGGCGGAGGCCCGACGGCGTCAGTACGACGGCGGGCCCGGGTAGCCGTATCCGGCGGCCGGGGCCTGGGCGGGGGCCGCGGCGTGGGCCTCGCGGTCGTAGAAGGGGCGGGCGCCCGCGCGCAGCCACATGGCGACCGGGTCGTACTCGTCGGACATGGCGACGGTGGAGACGGGCAGACCGTCCGGGACCGCGCCGATGGACTGCTGCATCATCGCCCGCACCGAGTCGACGGCCGGCGGCGAGGTGTCGTACACGTCGAGGCCGATGGCCAGGTACGGCGCGCCGAGCGCGGGCTGCACCCAGGCGCGGCGCAGCGAGCGCACAGCGGGCGTGCGGTGGGCGTTCTGTGTCAGCAGGGCGTAGAACTGCGGGATCTCGATGGCCGGTTCGGACAGTCTGAGGGGGCCGGCGGGCTGCCGCTCCAGGCCGGTCGCGATCCGGCGCAGGTCGAGCCAGGGGATGCCGACGCCGCCGCCCGGCGCGTGCGGGTTGAGCCAGAGGCCGTAGTGGTCGGGGTAGAGGGTGCGGGCCACGTCGAGGCCGTCGACCACCTCGTAACTGCGGTTCCAGCCACTGGCGGAGAGCTCCTGGGCGGAGGTCACGCACGGGGCGTAGTTGAACCCGTCGACCTCCATGTTCCCGTACTGGGCGTCCGGGGAGCCCGCCTGGCCGTGCCAGAGCAGCATCCAGATCTGGCCGGAGGGCGGGGTGGCGAGGGCACGCAGCAGTGCCTCGTAGGCGTCGTAACGCCCCGGCGTCACCTGGCGCAGCATGTGCTCGACGTTGCCGCTGCCGCTCACGTTGGCCGCCCTTCGGTGTTGGACCTTGGTTTTGGGAACAGCTTAGGTGGTTCGCCGGTCGAGCCGATCAGGGCTCGGGGTTGCGGTGACCTGCGGACCGCGGGTCGTGCGGGGTTGATCGCGCCCACGCGGCGGAGCCGCATGGGGACACAGCCCCGGGCCCCAATGAGGCGCGGGTCAGTACCCCTGCTGATAGAAGGGCCGTACCTTTTCGCGGAGCCAGTCGCCCACCGGGTCCTGGGCCACGTCCAGGAAGACCATGTTGACCGGCCAGGAGACGGGGGCCTTGGCGAGGACCCGGCCGAGGGCGGCGAGGGGAAGGGAGCGGTCCGCCTCCCAGGAAACCAGTTCGACACCGATGAACATCACGGGATCGGCGGTCTCGATGGTGGCGAGGCAGCGGCGGGCGGAGAGGACGACTCCGGTGCCGGCGAACTCGGCGGAGGCCGCGGCCAGGAAGTCCACCGGGTCGTCCTGCCAGTCCGGTTCGAAGAGGCGGACCCGCGCACCGCTCGCCGATCCGTCCAGCGGGGTCCGGCCGGCCCGGCACAGCTCGGCCACGGCGGGCGGCGGCAGCGGGATGCCCACGACACCGTCGGGGTTGAGGGCGAGCCCGACCTGCGGGGGCAGACCCCGCGCGAACTCGACGGCCGGGGCGATCGTGTACGACATGTGGTTGCCGACGACCTGCCGGAACTGCTCCTCGGAGCTGAAGACCGGCACGTACGCCTGCCCGTCGAACTCCATGGTCGGCAGGTCGAGCTGACCGCTCTGCGGGCCGCCGCCCTCCGGCAGCGGCACCCATACGAAGCTGCGGGCCAACACCTCCACGATCCGCGCCCCGGCCTGGGGCACCCCGAGCGAGGCGGACAGCACCTCCTCCAGCTCGTTGCCGGGCCATCCGCCGTGCCCATGGGGATACGCCTGTGCCGGAAAGTCCGCCGGGAAGTCCATCTGCTGCCTACCGCTTTGCTCCGTGATGCTGTTGTCCCTGCACCTTAATTGCTCCCGGGGCGGGGGCGCGCCCCTCAGGAGCGCGGGAAGTCGATCCGCTTCAGGACATCGGCGGCGGCCCGGTCGATGAGGACGGCCGCTCCGCACCCCTTGGGCAGCCTTCCCTTCTCCACCGCCCGCAGCAGCCGGGTCATCGCCCCCCGGTGCCGGGCGAACGCATACCGGGAGACGCCCCGGCCCCGCTCCCGCTGCCCGTCCCGGGCCTCGCCGGGAGTGACGTCGAGCAACAGCAGGTGCAGCGTGCCGCCCCGGCGGCGGGCCTCGCGCGCGAGCCAGTTGCGCACCCACGCCTGCGCCCCGCAGTCGTGCACGACCACGCCCTCCCCCGAGCGGAGGGCGCGTCGCAGCCCGGCGTAGTGCGCGAGGCGCACGAAGGGGCGGTAGACGGCGTACGGCAGCCGGCGGGCGAAGCGGGCGTCGAAGCGGTCGCGCGTGTCCTGGGAATCGATGCGGGTGCCGGGCACGGCCCGCCGCATCAGGGTCGACTTGCCGCTGCCGGGGAGCCCGGTGACGACCACCAGGTCGTCCGGCCCGAAGGACAGCTCGTGGGGACTGCGCCCGGACCGCCCCCGGAGGTCGCGGACGACCGCCCTCGGGAACGGGCCGCACACCGCACCGGCCGGCGCGACGGGCTGCTTGGGCATAGCGACACCCGACGTCGTCGCGTACGCCCTGGTCCTGTTCACCGTGATCGTCCTCCCCAGGGGCATGGAGGTCCCATCCCCACAGACCGTAAAGAAAAGGTAATGCCCGATCCCTCCTCATTCAGTCCTCGTATGGCCACAAGAGTGCTACGGACCGCTGTGTCCGGCTCCGCCGACGTCTTCCCCCACCTCTCGAAGGTCCCCCTGCCGCCCCGCGTCGATGCGTGCAATGATGTCCGCGCCAACTGCATACCGGCCGCTTGAATCCGCGCGGGAGAGCTCCCAGCAGTCCATCGCTGGGGCGCCGAAGGAGCAAGTACCTCCCTTGAATCTCTCAGGCCCAGATACCGCGCGGGCGAGGCACATCTGAAAAGCGGGCCGTCCCTCTCCTTGGGGGGCCGGCTCCACCCACGGTGCAAGTCACGACCACCGGTACGTACGGTCGTGGTGAACCTCTCAGGTTCCGATGACAGATGGGGAGGACTTTCCCTCGCCTGTCGCCTGTCTTGCACTGGGAGCAGAATCCGATGAGCAGCAGCTCCACCACTGAACCGCGCCGTACCGCGCTCGACGCCCTGCACCGCTCGCTCGGCGCGACGATGACCGACTTCGCGGGCTGGGACATGCCCCTGCGCTACGGCTCCGAGCGGGACGAGCACATCGCCGTCCGCACGAAGGCCGGCCTCTTCGACCTCTCCCACATGGGCGAGATCACGGTGACCGGAGCGCAGGCCGCGGCGTTCCTGAACCACGCCCTCGTGGGCAACATCGGCAGCGTCGGCGTCGGCCGCGCCCGCTACACCATGATCTGCCGTGCGGACGGCGGCATCCTCGACGACCTGATCGTCTACCGGCTGGGTGAGACCGAGTACCTGGTCGTGGCGAACGCCTCCAACGCCCAGGTGGTGCTGGACGCGCTCGTGGAGCGTTCCGCCGGCTTCGACGCCGAGGTGCGCGACGACCGGGACGCCTACGCGCTGCTGGCCGTGCAGGGCCCCGAGTCGCCCGGGATCCTGGCCTCCCTCACCGACGCCGACCTCGACGGCCTGAAGTACTACGCGGGGCTGCCGGGCACGGTCGCCGGGGTGCCCGCGCTGATCGCCCGCACCGGCTACACCGGCGAGGACGGCTTCGAGCTGTTCGTGAAGCCGGAGCACGCGGTCGAGCTGTGGCAGGCGCTGACGAAGGCGGGCGAGGGCGTCGGCCTGGTGCCGTGCGGGCTGTCCTGCCGGGACACGCTCCGGCTGGAGGCGGGCATGCCGCTGTACGGGCATGAGCTGTCGACCGCGCTGACGCCCTTCGACGCCGGGCTCGGGCGGGTCGTGAAGTTCGAGAAGGAGGGCGACTTCGTCGGGCGCGCGGCCCTGACCGAGGCCGCCGAGCGCGCCGCCTCCGCCCCGCCCCGCGTCCTCGTCGGGCTGGTCGCCGAGGGTCGCCGGGTGCCGCGCGCCGGGTACCAGGTCGTCGCCGACGGCCAGGTGATCGGCGAGGTCACCTCCGGCGCCCCCTCCCCCACGCTGGGCAAGCCGATCGCGATGGCGTACGTCGACGCCGCGCACTCCGCGCCGGGCACGGCCGGTGTGGGCGTGGACATCCGGGGCAGCCACGAGCCGTACGAGGTCGTGGCGCTGCCCTTCTACAAGCGCCAGAAGTAGACACTGGGCGCGCGGTCGCCCGGCCCGAGCGTGACACTGGGCACATTCGCGCTGCTCAACAGCGGTTTCAGCAGTCCCCCCTTCATCACCACTCCCTCGCGTACAGGAGAATTCAGGCCATGAGCAACCCCCAGCAGCTGCGCTACAGCAAGGAGCACGAGTGGCTGTCGGTCGCCGAGGACGGCGTCTCGACGGTCGGCATCACGGAGTTCGCGGCGAACGCGCTCGGCGATGTCGTCTACGCCCAGCTCCCCGAGGTGGGCTCCACGGTGACCGCGGGCGAGACCTGTGGCGAACTGGAGTCCACGAAGTCGGTCAGCGACCTGTACTCGCCGGTCTCGGGTGAGATCACCGAGATCAACGAGGACGTCGTGAGCGACCCGTCGCTGGTCAACACCGCCCCCTTCGAGGGCGGGTGGCTGTTCAAGGTACGCGTCGCGGAGGAGCCGGACGATCTGCTCTCCGCCGACGAGTACGTAGCCCACACCGCCGGCTGAGAAGACGAGGTCGTACGCATGTCGCTTCTGAACACGCCCCTGCACGAGTTGGATCCGGACGTCGCCGCCGCCCTCGACGCCGAGCTGCACCGTCAGCAGTCCACCCTGGAGATGATCGCCTCGGAGAACTTCGCTCCGGTGGCGGTCATGGAGGCGCAGGGGTCGGTCCTGACCAACAAGTACGCCGAGGGCTACCCGGGCCGCCGTTACTACGGCGGCTGTGAGCACGTCGACGTCGCCGAGCAGATCGCCATCGACCGGGTGAAGGAGCTGTTCGGCGCCGAGTACGCCAACGTGCAGCCGCACTCGGGCGCCTCCGCCAACCAGGCCGCGCTGTTCGCCCTCGCCCAGCCCGGCGACACCATCCTCGGGCTGGACCTGGCGCACGGCGGCCACCTCACCCACGGCATGCGGCTGAACTTCTCGGGCAAGCAGTTCGAGGTCGTCGCCTACCACGTGGACACCGCGACCGGCCTGGTCGACATGGCGGAGCTGGAGCGCCTGGCCAAGGAGCACCGGCCCAAGGTGATCATCGCGGGCTGGTCGGCGTACCCGCGTCAGCTGGACTTCGCGGAGTTCCGCCGGATCGCCGACGAGGTCGGCGCCCGACTGTGGGTGGACATGGCGCACTTCGCCGGTCTGGTCGCCGCCGGGCTGCACCCCAACCCGGTGCCCTACGCCGACGTGGTCACCTCCACGACCCACAAGACGCTCGGCGGGCCGCGCGGCGGCATCATCCTGGCGAAGAAGGAGTTCGCGAAGAAGCTGAACTCCTCGGTCTTCCCCGGCTTCCAGGGCGGTCCGCTGGAGCACGTCATCGCGGCGAAGGCGGTGTCCTTCAAGGTCGCCGCATCGGAGGAGTTCAAGGAACGCCAGCGGCGCACGGTCGAGGGCGCGCGGATCCTCGCGGAGCGGCTGACGGCCCCGGACGCCCGCGAGGCCGGTGTCGACGTCCTCTCCGGCGGCACCGACGTGCACCTGATCCTGGTCGACCTGCGCAACTCCGAGCTGGACGGACAGCAGGCCGAGGACCGCCTCCACGAGGTCGGCATCACCGTCAACCGCAACGCGGTCCCCAACGACCCGCGTCCGCCGATGGTCACCTCCGGCCTGCGCATCGGCACCCCCGCCCTGGCCACCCGGGGCTTCACCGCCGAGGACTTCACCGAGGTCGCCGACGTCATCGCCGAGGCACTCAAGCCGGCCTACGACGCCGAAGCACTCAAGACCCGGGTCAAGGCACTCGCCGACAAGCACCCGCTCTACCCCGGGCTGGGGAAGTAACCCGGGCTTCACCGGCCCGTAGTCCCGCTTTTCGGGGGCACCGCGCACACTGGGAAGTGAGCGCGGTGCCCCACCCCCTGCACCACCCTCCCCCGTTCTGAGGAGTCACCGTGGCCATCTCGGTCTTCGACCTGTTCTCGATCGGCATCGGCCCGTCCAGCTCCCACACGGTCGGCCCGATGCGGGCCGCCCGGATGTTCGCCCGCCGGCTGCGCAACGAGGAACTGCTCGCGGGCGTCGCCTCCGTACGCGTCGAGCTGTACGGCTCGCTGGGCGCGACCGGTCACGGCCACGGCACCCCCAAGGCCGTGCTGCTGGGTCTGGAGGGTGCCTCACCGCGCACGGTGGACGTCGAGTCGGCCGACGACCGGGTGGAGGCGATCAAGGCATCGGGGCACATCCGTCTTCTCGGCGACCACGAGATCCCGTTCGCCTTCGACGAGGACCTCGTCCTGCACCGGCGCGAGACGCTGCCCTACCACGCCAACGGCATGACGATCTGGGCCCACGACGCCGACGGCGCCGAACTCCTGTGCAAGACCTACTACTCGGTGGGCGGCGGTTTCGTCGTCGACGAGGAGGCGGTCGGGGCCGACCGCATCAAACTCGACGACACGGTCCTGAAGTACCCCTTCCGCACCGGCGACGAACTGCTCCGGCTCACCCGGGAGACCGGCCTGTCCATCTCCGCGCTGATGCTGGAGAACGAACGGGCCTGGCGCACGGAGGCGGAGATCCGCTCCGGGCTCCTGGACATCTGGGGGGTGATGCAGGCCTGTGTCTCCCGGGGCATGACCCGTGAGGGGATCCTTCCGGGCGGTCTGAAGGTCCGCCGCCGCGCGGCCGTCTCCGCCCGCCAACTGCGCGCCGAGGGCGACCCGTTGGCCCACGCCATGGAGTGGATCACCCTCTACGCGATGGCCGTGAACGAGGAGAACGCCGCCGGCGGCCGGGTCGTCACCGCGCCGACGAACGGCGCGGCCGGTATCATCCCCGCCGTCCTCCACTACTACATCAACTTCGTGCCCGGCGCGGACGAGGACGGCGTCGTACGCTTCCTGCTCGCGGCCGGCGCCATCGGCATGCTCTTCAAGGAGAACGCCTCCATCTCCGGCGCCGAGGTCGGCTGCCAGGGCGAGGTCGGCTCCGCCTGCTCCATGGCGGCGGGCGCGCTGGCGGAGGTGCTGGGCGGCTCCCCCGAACAGGTCGAGAACGCCGCCGAGATCGGCATGGAGCACAACCTCGGCCTCACCTGCGACCCCGTCGGCGGCCTCGTCCAGATCCCCTGCATCGAACGCAACGGCATGGCGGCGGTGAAGGCCGTCACCGCCGCGCGTATGGCGATGCGCGGCGACGGTACCCACAAGGTCTCCCTCGACAAGGTCATCAAGACGATGAAGGACACGGGCGCCGACATGAGCGTCAAGTACAAGGAGACAGCGCGCGGGGGCTTGGCGGTCAACATCATCGAGTGTTGAGGAAAGAGGCCCTGACCAGCGCGTTCGCATCTTTCAGCGCTGTCGGGGCCTTCCCTGCTTACGCGGCGGAAAGTCCCTGGAAAGTCCCTCGGACAGGCGTGAAAGTCCCTGAAAAGTCCCTGGGGAAATCCCAGGGTATTGGCTTCTGACCTGCGGGTTCGTGACACATGGGCAACAAGGGGAACTCCGCCCCACCATCGGGATGTACCAAATCGATCCCCTGGCCTCGCCAGAGGGGCACCATTCGATACATGCGTGCTGCGAAGATCTCGCGCCTGGAGCAGCGACTGGCCAGCCCGTCCCCTACCTTCACGACAGCACAGCCACGTCAGGCCCTGCTCCCGGCCCGCGATCTAGCTGCGCCACAGTCTCGTCGACGCCTCAGCCAGTAGCCGCAGTTCACCGTCCGGAGGGAGTACCACCGGCAGTTGCGGCCCGGCCCGGAACCCGTCGCCCAACACGCGACCGTTCAACCACCGAATAGCCCGGACTCCTCATGCGGGTCCGCCGGCCGGTGCGGTCGGCCGGTCCCCCGCGCTGCAGATCGGGAGTCACTCTCCGTGGTAGAGGCGGGGCAGGTCGATCAGTTGAAGCGTGGGGTCGCTCTTTGCCAGGTGATTCAGCTCATCGGTGAAGCCGGTGCCGCTGAAGCAGTAGAGCCTCGTTGCCTCGGTAGCCGTGCCGTTCTTGATCAGGAGGGAACGGATGTGCCGGAGGCGTTCCAGGTGGCCGGCTCCCATCACCTCACTCCACTTCGCTTCGCCGATGGCGAGCAGCATCTGTCGACCCTCTTGGCTCTCGCCGTGGACTGCGACGTCGACGTCGTGACTGGTCCTGGCAGCCGGGTCGTTGACAGTTCCGCCGGCGACGCGTGTGACGTGTCCTCCCTGAGTCTCGGGTGCCGCATGCCAGCGGGCCCATTCCCGGCAGACCTGCTCGAAGTGCGGACCGACGACTTTGCTGCGGAAGGTGGCCCGGGTCCGGCGCCATACGTCGGACGCCCGCCCGGGGCGTTCCAGATCGCCCCAGGCCGGGCGCATGACCGCGTGGTAGAAGGTGACGAGCGGTTCGGCGATGCGGTAGGCGGAGCGATTGCGGCGAAAGGCATCGGCTTCGTGGGTGATCATGCCGACGTCCTGAAGAACGCTCAGCGGGTGGGCGAGGTCGGTGGACTTGCGCCCCAGGTAGTCGGCGATGCCGCCACGAGCGGCGTTACCGGCGGCGATGGCTGCCAGTACCGAGTGGTACAACGCGGTGTCGTGAAGTTCGGGCTCCTCGGCGAGAAGGTAGCGGGCTTCTCGGAAGAGCGGACGCGCCGGGTTGAGGACGGCTCGGACGACCCAGTCGTCGAAGTCGTCCGGCCCGGCCGGGGTGTCGCCCTGGGTGAACTCACGGCGGTAGGCGGGCGTGCCGCCGACGACGGCATTGGTCAGCAGCGCGGTGCGCGGGTCGTCGATCTGCCAGAACTCGGCCGCGAGCCGGAAGTCCAGGGTCGGGACCACGAGTTCGAGGCCGGCTCGGCCACGCAGCGGAGCATTGCCGGACAGCAACCGGCCCATGAACGACAGTGCGGAGCCGCACAGCAGCAGGCGCACGGGAGTGTTGGTGTGCTGGGCAGCAGGGTCCAGAGCACGCTGAATGATCGAAGGCAGGGAGGGAGACGCCTTGGCGAGGAAGGGGAACTCGTCGATGACCGCCACGGTGGGGCCGCCCGCGTCGGCGATGCGCATGAGTTCCGCGACCGCCTCGTCCCAGTGCGCGAAACGGAACGGAGTGGACTGCCCGCGGTAACGGGCCAGTGCCTCACCGAACTGACGCAGGGCGTCGGCCTCGGTGGTCTCGGTGGCGGTGAACATGAAGCCGCCACTGGCACGAGCGACGGCGTCGAGCAGGAAGGTCTTGCCCTGTCGGCGGCGACCGGAGACCACGCCCAGCGTGGCCCGCGGGCCCGGCAGGGTGGCGAACCGAGTCAGCTCGACCCATTCGAAGGCACGGTCGAACATCTCGGCGGGCTTGTCCACAGCACCAGCTCCTATGTATGGGTGCAGTTATTATAGCTAGACCTATACGTCACCTCGATCCGCCGAACGCCTCCGGATCTCGCGAGACGAACACTCGTGCCACCGCTTCCAGGCGATGTGCGCATTGAGGTCCGGCTCGTTTCAACGACGCCAGCGGACGGAGGCGACGCACAGGCTTGACCTGCGGTTCACCATGGAGCCGCCTTCGGGATTCGAACCCGAGACCTACGCATTACGAGTGCAGGGCCCACCGAAGCCCTCGGATGCCGCCCGAGCATCAACGGACCCGGCCCCGCAAGCGCCTCACGGAGCATGGTCGCGGCGACTCCCACCGCGGACGAACGGGCCGAGCGGACGGCACGGGCGATGGCGTACGTCCGCGCGAACCTGCGGCCGGATCTGACCGATGAGGACGTGCGGGAGGCTCAGGCCTGGCGCGCGGAGATCGCGGCGGGCCGCCTGGGGGAACGTCGGTGATCGTTCTGGACCACACGGCGGTGATCGCCCTGTGCAGGGGCCACCGTCTGCTCTCCGGCCTGGCCGTGGCCGAAGTCGAGGATCCGCTGCAACGCGCGCACGTCCCCGCGTTGTGTCTGTTCGCGGCAGGCACGGAGCTTCCTGGCGCGGTGGCGCACGTGGGGGCGCTTCCCGGCCTGGAGTTCCTACCTCTCGACTTCGCGGGTGCCGCCGCCGTGGAACAGGCGACCGCCGCGGGCATCGACTGGCGGCACGCGCACGCGGTCTACGCGTCGGCGGCCGGCCAGGGCGAAGGTCAGGTACTGACCGCGACCCCGGAGGCGTACGACGGCACGGGTGTCTGGGCGGTGGACATCGGCAAGCCGTGAGCACGGTCGCCACGGCCACCCGATTCGATGCCGCCGCCTGTCTCCGGGTCCAACCTCTACCGCTCCTCCATGTCCGGGAGCGCGGGGCGGCAGGGGTGGGGCGTGGGCTCCGGGGCGGGGTGGTAGGGGCGCAGGACGGGGTCGAGCAGGAGGGTGAGCGGGGCCTCGGTGGGGGTCTCGGCGGCGGTCGCGGCGAGGAAGTCGGTCTCGACGGGGGCGAGTTCCCCTATCAGGGTGTCGAGCGGGTGGGCCGCGACGAAACGGGCGCAGCTGTTGCCCACGAGCATGAACGAACGAGCGCCCATCGGGTGCCTCCTCGGGGCGACGGCTGCGGCGGTGCACCGCACCCTAGCCGCGGCCGTCCGCGCCGATTCGTTCCTGCCGCGCCCGCGTGGTGAAGCTCAGTAGCGGGTCACGTGGTTCCACGTACGGCGCTGGTGCGGGCCTCGCGGCCGGTGAGGCCCGAGAGGGACAGGGCGCCCGGGCCGGCGAAGACCAGGAGGAGGAAGCCCCAGCAGAAGAGGACGGGGGCGAGGCCGCCGTTCTGGAGGGGGAAGAGGCCGTCCTTCTGGTGTTCCGTGAAGTAGGCGAAGGCCATGATGCCCGAGCTGAGGAACGCGGCGCCGCGCGTCGCCACGCCGAGGAGGATCAGGACGCCGCAGGTCAGCTCGATGACTCCGGCGTACCAGAAGGGCCAGTCGCCGACCGGACTCGCCTTGCGGTCCAGGATGCCGAAGACCGTGGCCGCGCCCTCGCTGGTGAACAGCAGGCCCAGGACGATGCGGAACAGGCCAAGGACGAGGGGCTGACGTTCCGTCAGCCAGTCGTTCAGGCGGGGCGGGCTGCTCATGGGTACTCCTCGGGTGTGTCGGCTAAGCGTGGGTGTTTCCGATGCTTCCGGATTTCCTACGTATCCGCCCGACGTCCGGTTCACGGAATCGGGCGCGGACTTCCGGCCGACTTCGGCGCCGACTTCGATAGGGGTGCGTCGCGGGCTTCTGGCGGCGTGACGGGGCGGATGCGCCGAGGCGGATCAGGGGCCTCCCCGGTGCCGGCGAGGGCCGCGCCGAGTTCCGATCTGCGGCGGATGCCCAGCTTGCGGTAGGTGCTGGTCAGATGGGTCTCGACGGTGCGGCGGGCCAGGTGGAGGAGCTGCCCTATCTCGGTGTTCGTGCGGTTCTGGGCGGCGAGTTCGGCGATACGGCGCTCGCCGGCGGTCAGGGCGGAGGGGCCGGTGAGGGGGGTCGCCGTGCGGCGGGCACCGCCCTCGCGCAGCGCCGACTCGGCGATGGCGCGCATGCGGTGGGCGCCGAGGCGCTCGGCGCGTTCGGCCGCCTCCCGGAAGGCGTCCCGGGCCCGCGCCCGCTCCCCGACGGCGACGAGCCCCCGCCCCTGCGCCACGAGCGCCGGTATCAACTCCATGTCGACGGGCGCGAACGAGTCCGGCGCCGTCCCCCGCAGGCCTCCCACGGCCACCGATCCACCGCCGTCCGGCACGGCCCGGCCACGGGCCCACGGCGCCGAACCGTTTCCGTCCGGCGGCGCGGTCCGGCTCCCCGGCTGTGGGGAACCGTTTCCGTCCGGCGACACCGCCCCGCGACCGTACGCCACGCCGTGCCCGTCTCCGGCCGGCGGCAGCGTCTCGGCCGAGGTCGGAGTGGCGTGCCGTCCCGGGTGTGGGGCGGCGGGCGTAGTCGTTCGCGGATCGGGGGTGCGTGCCGCGTCCGCCCGCGCCACGGTCCACCGCCCGCCAGGTGCCTCGGGCGGCGCCCAGCCGGTGACCGACGAGAACGCGGACGTCCCGTCCGTCGGCCGGCCGCCCACTGCTCGCACCGGGCCCCCGCCCAGCGCCCAGCCGCGCATCGCCGTCACCGTCGCGGGCGGGCCGCCCGACACCGCGGCACTCCACAGGGAAGGGCCACCGCCTGCCGCTGTGGCGTTCCACGAGGCCGCGGCACCCCAGAGCGCCGGGCCGCCGCCCGACGCGTCGGCGCCCCACAGAGCCGGCCCGTGGTGGGCGGCGGCGGTCTCCGGCGGCGCGGCCGTGGCCCCGGGCTCCCCCGGGCCTTCCGTGCCGTGGCGGAGGAGGTGCACCGCCCGGTCGGCCAGGTGGAGGCCCCGGTGGCCCCGGGTGGCCGTGGCGAGGGTGGTGAGGGCGCGGCCGACCACTCGGGGCGTGTTCCAGACGGTGGCCAGCGAGAGTTCCTGTTCGGCCAGGACCAGGGCCTCGTGGGGGCGGCCGAGGGCGAGGTGGCACTCGGCGGCGGCGGTGCGCCAGGGGGTGACGACCGGGCTCGCCACGTCCCGTGCCGCCTGGCGGCGACCGCATTCCAGGAAGTCGTCCAGGGCGGCCGCCGGGTCGCCGGTGGCGGCGCGGAGGAGTCCTCGGGCGTAGAGGAAGCGGTTCAACTCCCAGGTGTCGTAGGCGTTCTGGAGGTCGAAGCCGTCGGCCAGGCGTGCGGCCTCGTCCGCGCGGCCGGTCTCCACGAGGGCGATGACCGCGTGGGCCAGCGCGTTGGCGGACTCGGAGCGGCCCGCGACCGCGCGCCTGACCTCGGGGTCGGCGAGGACCTCCGCGGGGGCGCCGCGCGCGGCGGTGATGTCGACGCGGACGTTGCGCAGGGCCAGGTGCATGGGGTGCAGCAGGGAGGTCCGCCGGCCGCCGAGGCCGCGCATGACCAGCCGTTCGGCCTCGTCGAGCTGGTCGGCCCACTGGGCGACCGCGGCGGCCGTGCCCAGCAGGAAGACCTCGTCCGCGGGGTCGACCGGCTGGGCGAGCAGGGCCCGGACACGGTCCATCGCGGCGGCCGCCGAGGTCAGGCCGGCGGTGGCCTCGTAGCGCACCAGGAGCGCCTGCCCCGGCGGGCCGACCAGGTGGGGGGCCGCCTCGGCGGTCTCGCGCAGCCGGCGGTAGACCTCCTGCCGTACGCCCTGGTCGTGGTCGGAGAGCAGCGCCGAGGCGGTCTGGACCGTGCGGATCAGGTCCGGATGGTCCGTCAGGTGCTCGTCGTGCAGCCCGCGCAGCACGTCGACGGCGGCGCGGGCCTCGCCGCGCCGGGCCAGGGCGGTGCCGAGCGCGACGGCCGCCTGGACGCGCTCGTGGGGCGGGCCCGGCTGGCGCATCGCCTCGACGAGCCGGGGGATGCCGGCGCCGGACCGTACGGTGGCGTACTCCAGGGAGCCCAGTTCGGTGAGGACCACGGTGCGGCGGGCGGGCGGCATCGGTTCGTCGAGGGCACGACGCAGAAGGGCGAGGGCGTCGTCGCTGCGGTCGTCGCGGACGGCGAGGTCGGCGGCGTCGAGCAGGGCGCCGGTCGCCCAGGCCTCGCCCACGGGGCCGCAGCGCAGCAGTTGGCCGGCGACGGCCGCGGCGCTGTCACCGCGGTGCAGCATCGCCTCGGCGGCCCGGCGGTGGGCGGCCTGCCGGTCGGCGCCGGCCCAGCCGCCGAGCACGGCGTCCCGCAGCAGCGGGTGGGCGTAGCGCGGCCGGCCCCCGGTGTCGGGGCTCAGCAGGCCGAGGCCGGTCATGGCGGTGAGCCAGCCGGGGACGCGGGCGGGGTCGACTCCGGCCGTGCGGGCGAGCAGGTCGGCGTCGATCGGCACGGGGGTGCCGTCGCCGACGGGCGAGGGGGCGTTCTCGTCACCCGGTGCGGAGGTGCGGGCGTCACCCGGTGCGCGGGCGTGCGTGTCGTCCAGCGCGGCGAGTGCGCGGGCGACCTCGACGGTCGCGGGCCCGGCGCTGTCCAGCCACCAGGACACCGCGGCGGCGTAGTTGCCCGGGTAGAGCGCCGCGCAAGTGTCCGGAAGGGCATCCTCGAAGGCCCCGGGGTCGGTGTCGCGGAGGTCGGACAGCAGGGCGTGCAGCAACAGCGGATTGCCCGCGCCCGCGCGTAAGCAGGCGTCGACCCGTTCCGGCGGGGCACCGGGGTGGACGGTGCGGACCAGTCGCGCGGCGGCGTCCGGGCTCAGCGGGGCAAGGGTGTGGGTGTGCACGAGGGCGGGCGAGAGGGCGTGCGCGAGACCGTCCGCCGGGGGGTCGATGTCGTACTGGCCGCGCTCGGTGACGACCAGGAGGACCGGCAGCCGGTCAATGCGGCGGACGGCCTCGACGAGCCAGCGGCGGGAGGCGGGGTCGGCGAAGTGGACGTCGTCCACGGCGACGAGGAGGGGGGACTCGGCCGCGTAGGACCGCAGCAGGCGCCACAGCCGGGCGGGTGTGCGCCGGTGCGGCGGGGTGCCCGGAGGGTCCGGTGCCTCGCCCGCGACCTGGTCGAACTCCGGCCCGTGGGAGAGGAGTTGGCAGACGGTGTCGAACGGTACGGAGGTGTGCTCGGGCGAGCAGCGGGCCCGCAGGACCCGCATGTTGTTCGCCGCCGCGTGCTCGGCCGCGGACTCCAGGAGCGCGGTGCGGCCGGTGCCGGTGGCACCCCGGAGCAGCACCAGGCGACCCGAGCCGTTTCGGGCACGGGTTGCCTCCGCGGTCAGCAGCTCCATGGCCTCGCGGCGTTCGAGAAGCGGTTCCGGCGGGCACATCTCTGTCTCCTTCGTGGAAGGTCGTTTTCCGCTTCCGTAGACGGGGCAGGGCCCGTCGAGGTGCACCGTTCGCGGACGGTCGGCGTGAAACCGCCGTGGCCGGTCCCGCGGTCCCTCCCGCGGCAGTCCCGTGGTTCCCCCCGCGGTGATCTCGTGGTGTATCTCGTGGTCCTCCACGATTGCGCAGCGCACACGACACACAGAAGTGTGAATCGAGCCCATCGGCCACTCCCCTCGCAGGAGCGGCGATTTCGTGCATACGGGAGAAACGGTTGCGCAGCACTTTCCGGACCACGGACCCGGCGACAGCCCCGGCCGCGGCCACCCTCACGTCGGCGTCCCAGGAGACCCGGCGCCGTATCCCGGTCGTGGTCCACACCCTCGACCCGCTCTCCCGTGCCGGCGTGCTCAGCCAGCTGCGGGGGCACCCGGTGATCGACCTCGTGGACGACACCGAGGTACGGCCGGGCACCGTGGCCGTGCTCGTCGGGGACACCCCGGACGAGCCGCTGCTCTCCGCGCTGCGCCGACTGGTGCGCAGCGAGGGGGCGCGGGCCGTGTTGGTGGTGAGCACGATCCGGGAGACGGAGCTGCTCGATGTCATCGAGTGCGGGGTCGGGGCCATCGTGTGGCGGCAGGAGGCGACCGCGCACCGGCTGGCGCAGGCGGTGCTCGCGGCCTCGCGCGGGGACGGCGATCTGCCCGCCGACCTGCTCGGCCGGCTGATCAACCAGGTGGGGACGTTGCAGCGGTCGGTGGCCGGGCGCACCGGGGCGCCGCTGTCGGGCCTGGTGCCGAGGGAGATCGACGTCCTGCGGCTGGTGGCCGAGGGGATGGACACCGGCGAGATCGCGAGCAAGCTCTCCTACTCCGAACGCACCGTCAAGAACGTGATGCACGGGCTCACCACCCGGCTGCACTTGCGCAACCGGGCGCACGCGGTGGCCTATGCCCTCCGTGAAGGCTACATCTGATCGAACGGGCAGCCGAACCCGGCCACTTGGGCACCGCACTCTGCCCGCCGGTCGTCCCCGGTACGTCTACGGAGATGACGCCCGCGCCGGGCAGGATCGACGGACAGACATCCGGCACGACGGCGGACAGAGATCCGGCACGACGGCGGACAGACATCCGACACAGCAGGAGCACAGGAGCACGACCGTGATCCACGAGGTGGACGAGGTCCTCAAGGGACTGATCGGCGGTGGCGCCCTGGCCGGCTCCGGCATCGACGTCTCCTTCGAGGCCCCGACCCGCGACTGGGCGGCCCGGCGCAACGCGCCCGCCGTCAACACCTATCTGTACGACATCCGTGAGGACGTCTCGCGCCGCCAGCGCGGTCACATGCCGGTCCGCGACGAGCGCGACATCGTCGTGCGCCGCCGTCAGCCGCCCCGCTGGTTCCGGCTGTCGTACCTGGTGACGGCCTGGACGAAGCAGCCCCAGGACGAGCACCGGCTGCTCTCCGCGGTGCTGGCCAACCTGCTGCCGCGCGAACTGCTGCCCCCGAGCGAACTCCCGGGCGCCCTCGGCGCGCTGGGCCTGACCCTGCCGCTGTCGGTGGCCGGGCTGCACACCGAGTCCCGCTCCCTGGCGGAGATCTGGTCCGCGCTGGGCGGCGAACTGAAGCCGTCCCTCGACCTCGTGGTCACGGTCCCCTTCCCGGCCTTCCCCGAGTACGACGCCGGTCCCCCGGTCACCGAGGGCGCGGCGATCCGGGTGCGCGGCATCGACGGCGGCCTGGAGGGCTCGGAGGAACGAGCGCACCGGCCGGGGCAGTTGGCGTCCGCGCCGATCACCGGGGAGCAGCGGCGGTGACCGTGCGCGTCGCCCGGGACACCGATGCTCTCCTGCTCCGGCTCGCCCGACTGCGCGAGCGCGTGGCCGAGTTGGTGGCCGAGCGCGGTGCCGGTGATCCGACGGCGAGCGATCCGCTGCGTGGGCTGTACCTGTCCGAGGAGGGCGTACGGCATCTGCTGGAGCCGTCCGCGCGGCCGGGCGCGTCCGTGTTCGCCGACGCCCGGCCGGGGCGGGAACCAGGGCTGGAGCCGGAACCGGAGCCTGGCGGGGAGGCTCCCGCCGACGGTCCGCTGGAACGGCTCGCGGGGCGGCTGGGGCTGACCGAGCTGGACACGCGGATCCTGCTCATCGCCCTGGCGCCCGATCTGGACCGCTCCTACGAGCAGTTGTACGGGTACCTGAACGACGACGTGAGCAGACGCCGGGCCACGGTCGGGCTCGCGCTCGATCTGTGCGGACTGCCCGTGCACCTCGCGCGGGCGCGGGCCCGGTTCGCTCCCTCGGCACCGCTGAGCGCGCTCGGGCTGCTGACCGTCGAGGACCCCGAACGCCCCTTCCTCGGGCGCGGGTTGCGGGTGCCGGACCGGCTGGTCGCGCATCTGCTCGGCGACGACACGCTGGACGCGTCGCTTGTCGGCCATGTCCGTCCGCTCGCGTCGCCGTCGCCGTCCGCGGTGGCCCCGGCCGCGTCCTCGTCCGCGGAGGACGGCGGGTTCACCGCCCGGCTGGCCGCCCGGCTCGCCGCCGCTCCGGTCACCGTGCACCTACGGGAGCACCGCGAGGGCGACGGTCTGCTGCGCGCCGGAGCCGCCCTGCACGCGGCCGGGGCGCGGGCGCTGCACTTCACGCCCCCGGCGGCCGAGGACGAGCTCTCCGCGCTCCTGCCCCGCCTGCTGCGCGAGGCCCGGCTGCGCGGGTGCGCGGTCGTGGTGTCGCCGTTGCCGGAGAAGCCGGGGCCGTTGTTCCGGGCGTTGACGGCGGCCGACGTGACCGTGCTGTTCGCGGCGCCGCAGCCGTACGACCCGCAGTGGTGCGACCGTGATCCGCTGGTCCTGGACGTGCCCCGGCCGCCCGCGGGCGCGGTGGACGCCTGGTCGGCGGCGCTCGGCGCCGGGGCGGACGGGCCGGGGTTCGACCTGGCGGCCACGGTCGCCCCGTACCGGCTCGGCGGTGACCGGATCGAGCGGGCGGCCCGCGCGGCCGTGGACCTCGCGGCGTTCGACGGCACCGAGGTGACCGCGGCCCATCTGCGGCTCGCGGCACGTCTGCAGTCCGCCTCCGGTCTGGAGCGGCACGCCCGCCGGATCCGGCCCGACGTCGGCTGGGACGACCTGGTGCTGCCCGACAAGCCCCTCGCCCAGCTGCGGGAACTCGCTCTGCGCGCCCGGCATCGCGACCGGGTGCTCGGCGACTGGCGGCTGAGCGCCGGGGGCGGCCGGGGCCGGGGGGTGCTCGGGCTGTTCGCGGGCGAGTCGGGCACCGGGAAGACGCTGTCGGCGGAGGTCGTGGCGGCCGAACTCGGCCTGGACCTCTATGTCGTGCAGCTCTCCTCGGTGGTCGACAAGTACGTCGGCGAGACCGAGAAGAACCTGGAGCGGATCTTCACCGAGGCCGACCGCACCGACGCCGTGCTGCTCTTCGACGAGGCGGACGCGGTTTTCGGCAAGCGCTCGGAGGTCAAGGACTCCCACGACAAGTACGCCAACATGGAGAGCGCCTATCTGCTCCAGCGGCTGGAGTCCTTCGACGGGATCGCCCTGCTGACCACGAATCTGCGGGCCAACATCGACGAGGCGTTCACCCGGCGGCTGGATCTGGTGGTCGACTTCCCGTTCCCGGACACCGCCCAGCGGCTGGCGCTGTGGCGGCACAGCCTGGCGGCCGTGCCCCGTGCCGACGACACGGATCCGGCGGCGGTCGCCCGCGACTTCGAGCTGGCCGGCGGTTCCATCCGCAGCGCGGTGGTCACCGCCGCCTATGCCGCCGCCGGACGCGGCGGCCTCGTCACCTCCGCCGACCTGCGGGAGGGCGCGGAGCGCGAGTACCGCAAGGCCGGACGGCTGGTGCCGGGCGAGGGCAACTGGTAGCGGGGCGGCGGCCGGTGGGGCGGGCCGAAGGCGGAGCGCCCCACCGGGACGGCAAGGGCCGCCCGGTGGCGGGGCAAGCGCCGCCCGCCGGTGGCGGCCCCGCCGCTCGGACCGTGACTACTTCACGCGCCACTTCTGGTTGGGCGTGCCCGAGCACGTCCACAGCTGGAGGTCGCCGCCGTTGCGGGTGGCGTTGTCCTTCACATCGACGCACTTGTCGGCCTGCGGGTTGACCAGGTCGCCGTGGACGCTGAGCACGAACTGCTGGGCGGGGTTGCCGCTGCACCGGGCCAGCTGGATGACCGCGCCGTCGTCACGGGAGCCCCAGGCGACGTCCATGCACAGGCCGAGGGAGCGGACGGTGCCGTCGCCCCGGAAGTCCCACTTCTGGTTGGCCGAGCCGGCGCAGTCCCAGATCTGGAGGGGGGTGCCGTCCTTGCCCTTGCCGTTCTGCGCGTCCGTGACGTCGATACAGCGGTCCGAGCCCTGGCCGATGATCGCGAAGCCCTTGACGGTGGACGGCTTCTTCGTCTCCTTCGTCTCAGGTTCCTTCTGCGACCCGGAACCGGAGCCACCGCCGGAACCGGAACCGGAGCCCCCGCCCGAACCGGAGTCGGGAGCCGGGTCCGCCTGCTCGGGCTCCTCCTCCTGCTCGGGAGCCTCGGGCGTCTCGGAGGGCAGCGGCGCCGCGGAGACGGTGGGCGCCGGGGCCATCGCGGACGGGCTGGCGCTCGGCAGGGTGGTCGTACCGGCCTGCTGGAGGTCGCTCGCGGCACTGACGACCTTGGGCTGGTAGGCGAACCACAGGGTCACGAAGGTGATCGCCAGCGCCACGGCCACCCCGAGGCAGGTGGCGAGCCAGCCCGGCAGGAACCCCCGCTGGACATAGGTGCCGTCGACGGACTGCGGTGCCACGCCCGCCCGTTGGACGGCGAGCGCGTACGGTCTCTCCTCCTTGGACCCGAACCAGATGATCTGCCGGGGCTTCAGCGTGGCCTTCACGAACGCGGCACGGCCGGGCTCGATCTGCACATTGCTCGGGTGGATGTCGTACGACAGCTGGTCACCGTTGTCGCTGCCGCTGACGGCGGCGGTGACCTTGGTGTTGCCGAGGTTGTCGATGGCGAGCTGCGGACGGCCCCGCAGGCGTCCCTTCACGGTGGGCGGGACGAGCTCCGCCCGCACCTCGGTGAACGGCGTGACCGTCAGGTTCCCCTCGGGGACCGTCGTCGCCTCCGGGTGCTGCGTGGGGGTGATCCGCACCGCGTACGGATTGGGCCCGGCCGTCGCGTCCGGGGTGCGCGGCGGCGCGAACGTCAGCTCGACCGTGCCCGTCGTCCCCGGGTAGAGCCGCAGGGTCTGCGGCTCCACGGTCGTCCACGGCGTCATGTCACCGACCGGCTCGAACCGGTACTCGTCGACCACGTCACCGGTGTTGCGCAGCCGCAGCCGTACGGTCGTACTGCTCCCCGGGTCCACAGTCGCGGAGGCGGGTTCGAGCGAAGTCCAAAGGCTCACAGAGGGACGCTACGCGGTTGGCCGCGTACGGTCAGGAGTCGCCGGGGCAGGCCGGGCTGCCCCGAAGGCCACCCGGCTCCGCCCCGACAGCCTTGTCACACGGTGAACTTGACGGCTTCCAGCCAGATGCCGTTGTCGAGGGTGCCGCCGAAGATGTAGTTCTCCCCCTCGCCGGGCTTGTCGCAGGCCAGGTTCTGCCAGCCCCGGTCCTTCTGGTGCACCGACTGGCAGACGCCCCGGCGGCCCTCGTCGACGTTGATGGTGAAGCCCAGCATGCTGGGGGCGTCCTGCTTGGAGTCGCCGATGTAGTTGTCCAGGCCGTCGGGCGCGCCCGACCAGGGTTCCACGTAATGGCCCTGACCGTTCGTCGAGCCGGGGTTGTGGACGAAGGCGGCGCTGGCGGTGCCGCCGACGCCGGACACCGCGATGTTGAGGGCCGTCAGCGGCCGGCTCTGGCCCACCGTGCCGGCCGTGTCGCCGTCGCACTCCGGGGCCGTCCAGCCCTTGCCCTTGACGAAGGCGCGGTAGCAGACGTGCCGGCCACCGGGGTCGGACGCGGCGAGCTGCCGTACGGCGGTCGCGGCCGTCGGCGCCTTCTTCGGCTTCTCCTCGGACCCGCCGCCCGATCCGCCGCCACCGTCGTCACCGCCTCCGCCGCCGCTGTCGTTCTTCGGCTCCTCCGTCTGCGGGGGCGCCGACGAGACCGGCGGAGGGGAGGGCGTCGGCTCTGCGGGGGCGGACAGGGACGGCGTGGGCGAGGGCGCCAGCGTGCTGACGCCGGCCTCCCGCAGCTCCGTGGTGGCGCTGACGACCCTGGGCTGGTAGGCCAGCCACAGCGTCAGGAACGTGATGGCGAGCGCCAGGAAGATGCCGAGACAGGTGGCGAGCCAGCCGGGCAGGAAACTCCGCTGCACATAGGTGCCCTCGACGTCGAGCGGGGTCACCCCCGACCGCTTCACCGCGAAGGTGTACGGCCGCTCCTCCTTCGACCCGAACCAGATGATCTGCCGGGGCTTCAGCGTGGCCTTCACGAACGCGGCACGGCCGGGCTCGATCTGCACGTTGCTCGGGTGGATGTCGTACGACAGCTGGTCGCCGTTGTCGCTGCCGCTGACCGACGCGGTGACCTTCGTGTTGCCCAGGTTGTCCACGGCGAGCTTCGGCCGCCCCCGGAACCGCCCCTTGACCGTCGGCGGCACGAGCTCCGCCCGCACCTCGGTGAACGGCGTGATCGTCAGGTTCCCCTCGGGGACCGTCGTCGCCTCCGGATGCTCGGTCGGCAGGATCCGCACCGCGTACGCGTTGGGGCCGGCCGTCGCGTCCGGGGTGCGCGGCGGCGCGAACGTCAGCTCCACCGATCCCGTCGTCCCCGGGTACAACCGGAGCGTCTGCGGCTCCACGGTCGTCCACGGCGCGATGTCACCGACCGGCTCGAAGCGGTACTCGTCGACCACGTCACCGGTGTTGCGCAGGCGCAGCCGTACGGTCGTACTGCTCCCCGGGTCGACAGTCGCGGAGGCGGGTTCGAGGGAAGTCCAAAGGCTCACCACCGGGACGCTACGGCAGTGCCCGGCGGCGGGTCAGAGACGCCGGGGCAGCCTTCCCTGCCTCAAGGGGCAGCCTCCGTACCGGTCACCCCGGCGGCGCGCGGCGGGCGGCGTGGGGCGGCGGGCGGCGTGGGGCGGATCCCCGTCTGCGTGGGGCGGCGGTCAGCCGTTGCCCTTGACCTTCGTGACCGTGGCGCTGGAGATGTCCACCGAGTTGGGCAGCATCGCCTGCGGGCGCAGCAGCTCCCGGAGCAGGAAGTCCATCAGCTCGGCTCCGCTCATGGCCTTGAGCCGCTGGGCCAGCGGCGGGTTGGCCTGCTCGAACCGGATGATCTCCACGAGCGCGCGCTCGACCAGCCCGGGGATGATGTCCGAGCCGGCGAGGATGTTCTTGTGCAGGAGTTCGGGCCGCTTGAGCTCCTTCTCCGGGCCGTAGACCATCTCGTCCCCCGGCACCGTGAGCGCGAGCTGCCGCGCGAACATGTGCGCCTGCTGCTCCTCCGGGTCCTGGATGTGCGAGAAGGCGGTGGCCATGCCCATCAGGGCGTCCCCGTCGACCTCTCCCCGCTTGAACTCGCGCACCGGCTTGTACGCGGCCTGCTTCTGCGCGAGTTCCCGCTGACCCGACTTCGCCTTGTGCTCCGGCAGGTCCGGCCGGTTCACGGGGGCGACGAGTTTGGGGTAGTCGCGCTGGATGAAGTCGCTCAGCATGATCCAGCCCTCGCTCACCAGCCGGTCGATGCCGAGCTCCAGCCGGATCTCGCCGAAGCGGGGGGCGCGGTCCGTCTTGCCCCTGGGCTCGATGTAGAAGAAGACGAAGCCGTCGTTGCCGAGGACCAGTTCGTCGACGTTCATGGTGTTGTTCTCGGCGTCGCCCAGCTCCGACTTGGGCTTCAGCTTCTTCTCCGAGGCGAGCATCGCATCGGCCCGCTCCTGCTGGGTGTAGTGGGCGAGCACGCTGTTGTTCAGCTCGTTCTCCAGCTTGGCCCTGACGTCCTTGACCCAGGCCCTGGCGCTCGCGCCGCCGATCTCCTTCGTGAGCTCGGCCCGGTTCAGCTCCGACATCTCCCGGACGTAACCGAAGCCGGACATGCCGAAGTTCACGGTGCTCTGCGCGAACTGCGGGTCCTTCCACATGGTGCCCCGGTCCGTCATGGCCTTGTACGGCGCGGCCGCCGTCTCGGGCATGCTCCCGTCGCGCTCGGCCTGCCCGCCCACGACGTTCATCTCGGCCCTGACGGCGGTGAGCACGTTCTCGAGGTAGCGCAGGTCACCGGGGAGCGCCCCCTCGCGCAGGGGCAGGGCGAGCATCTGGAGCTCCGCCAGCTGGTTCAGGCACTGCTGCGGGTCACGGACGGTGGACCGGTCGTACGCCAGGACGGCCTCCTTCACCGGGGCCACCGCCTCGGAGACCGGTTTCTCCTTGATCCAGCCCGCGAGGCGGCCGGTCAGCGACTTGGCCGGGGCGTTCGCCGCGCTCTCCAGCGTCTCGTGCCCCTTGCGCTGGACCGTGTGCCCGGCCGGGGCACCCGGCACCGCCGCCTTTCCGGGGCCGTCCGTCGCGCGTTGCGTCCCGGAGCCGTCCGTCGCGGGTTCCTTCCCAGGGCCGTCCGCCGCGCGCTCCCGCCCCGGGCCGTCCGCCGCGCGTTGTACGGGAGCGGGGCCGCCCATCACCCGCCGGGCGGTGGCCTCCGCCTGCTTCTCGGCCCAGTCGGAGGGGTCGGAGACGCGCAGGCCGGAACCGTCGTCGGTGCCGGGCACCGCGCCGCGCCGTTGCTGGCGGACGTGGTCCAGTTCATGGGCGAGGGTGTGCTTGTCCCGGCCGTCCCACACCACGTGGGAGCCGGAGGTGTACGCCGTCGCCCCTATCTCCGCCGCGGAGCGCTGGGCCACGGCGTCGGTGTGGACGCGGACGCCGCCGAAGTCCTCGCCGTCGAACCGGCCCTCCATCTCGGTGCGCAGCGCGGGATCCAGCGGCTGACCCGAGGTACGCAGAACCTGGTGCACGGCGGAGCGCTGCACCGGCGCGCCCTGTCCGCGGTCCGCGCCGTGCCCGCAGTCCGGGCCGTGCCGGTGGCGCTGCTCCTCGACGGCGCGGGCCACCGCCGCGTTGCCCGCGGCGCGTTGCAGGGCCAGGAGCGCGGCGGCCAGCCCCTGCGGCGTGCCACGTCCGGGCATGCGCGCGGCCCCCGTCCGGCCCCGCTCCCTCTCGGTCGCTCCGTTCTGCGTGCGCACCGGTTCTCCTCGGCTCGAAGACACCTGCTCGGACACCTGCTGGGACACGTGCTCGGATCGACCAGCCTCACCGGACCGGCCACGGCGGCGAAAGGTCCTCGGGGGCAGTCCCGGGGGCAGACAGGGCCGTCGTTGCCCCCGCACGTGCCCCTGCGGGCAACGACGGTGCCCCCGTCCCGGCCCTCCAGGACGTTTCGGGACACGCGCTTCGCGCGTGAGGGTGAGAGGCGACCTGTCTCGTACCCCAAGGAGAGCAGAGCATGCCGTCCTACCTGTCGCCGGGCGTCTACGTCGAGGAGGTGGCCAGCGGCTCGCGTCCCATCGAGGGTGTGGGCACCTCGGTGGCCGCCTTCGTCGGCCTGGCCCCGACCGGTCCGCTGAACGAGCCGACCCTGGTGACCAACTGGTCCCAGTTCGTCGCCGCCTTCGGCGAGTTCACCGACGGCTACTACCTCGCGCACTCCGTGTACGGGTTCTTCAACAACGGCGGCAGCGCCGCGTACGTCGTCCGCGTGGGCGGTACGGCCCAGGACGGCGCGTCCGCCGGCTCTCCGGCCGCCGTGACGGGGTCCGCCGCGCCGGCCGCGCTCCCGCCGGGCGAGCCGAAGCAGCTGGGCACGTTCAGTGTGACCGCCATCGCGGGCGGCTCGCTGAGCGTCGAGGTCGCCGACCCCGAGGGCGAGGGCCCGGCCGAGCGCTTCAAGCTGATCGTCAAGGACGGCGACAAGCCGGTCGAGACCTTCGACGTGACGGCCAAGAAGGGTGGCCGCAACTACGTCGTCACCCAGGTCAAGGAGCGCTCCAAGCTCATCACGGTCACGGAGACCGCGCCGGCCGCGCAGCTGGTGCGCCCCGACAACCAGACCGTGGCCCTGGCGGCGCCCGCCGCTCCGGCGGCCGTCGCGCCCGCCCCGGCCGACGACGCCCACCCGGGTCCGGCCGAGTACCTCGGCGACTCCGCCGACCGCACCGGCTTCGGCGGCCTGGAGGCCGTGGACGAGATCTCCATGGTCGCGGTGCCGGACCTGATGGCCGCCTACCAGCGCGGCGCGATCGACCTGGAGGCCGTCAAGGCGGTCCAGCTCGGTCTGATCGCGCACTGCGAGCTGATGGGTGACCGGGTCGCCGTCATCGACCCGCCGCCCGGCCTCAACGCCCGGCAGATCCGTGTCTGGCGGCAGGAGACCGCCGGCTACGACTCCAAGTACGCGGCGCTCTACTACCCCTGGATCAAGGTCTTCGACCCGGCCACCGGCCAGTCGAAGGTGATCCCGCCGAGCGGTCACGTCGCCGGTGTCTGGGCCCGCAACGACTTCGAGCGCGGGGTGCACAAGGCGCCCGCCAACGAGGTCGTACGCGGCGCGGTGGACCTCGAACTCCAGATCACCCGGGGCGAGCAGGACCTGCTCAACCCCATCGGCGTCAACTGCATCCGCGCCTTCCCGGGCCGCGGCATCCGCGTCTGGGGCGCCCGCACCATGTCCTCCGACCCGGCCTGGCGCTACCTGAACATCCGCCGGTACTTCAACTACCTGGAGGAGTCGATCCTGATCGGCACCCAGTGGGTGGTGTTCGAGCCGAACGACCACGCGCTGTGGGCCCGGATCCGGCGCAACGTCTCGGCGTTCCTCGTCAACGAGTGGCGTCAGGGCGCCCTGTTCGGCCAGCGGCCCGAGGACGCGTACTACGTCAAGTGCGACGAGGAGACCAACCCGCCGGAGTCGGTCGACCTCGGCCGGGTCATCTGCGAGATCGGTATCGCCCCGGTGAAGCCCGCTGAGTTCGTGATCTTCCGGCTGGCCCAGTTCTCCAGCGGCAGCGGCGAGTTGGAGGAGTAGGCCGCCGCCACCGGCCCGCGCCCTTTCCCGCTTCCCGCTGAAGCCCCATCCCCGCTGAAGCCAGCCCTTTTCCCAGCCCCCTCAGAAGGACACAGAACAGATGAGTCTCGCGCCGGGTGACGCCCTTACTTCACACAATTTCGGCCTGCAGATCGACGGGGTGATGGTCGAGTACCTCGCGGAGGTCAGTGGCCTCACCCTCGAACAGGACGTCATCACGTACCAGCAGAACTCCGCCCAGGGCCGGCCCGAGGTCAACCTCCTGCCCGGTGTGCAGAAGAACGGGCAGTGCACGGTGGTCCGCGGTATGACCCAGTCGGCCGCGTTCAACACGTGGATCAACGACTCGATCAACGGTCAGATGGGCTCGGCGCGCAAGAACGCGTCGATCATCATGATGGATTACCAGAACAACCCGGTGAAGCGTTACAACATGCGCAACGCCTGGTGCAGCAAGATCGACGCGAGCACCCTCAAGGCGGGCGAGGCGTCCGCGCTCACCGAGACCGTGACCATCGTCTTCGAAGAACTGGTCATCGAGTAATGCGGCGTACGGCTGGCAGGGCGGGCGCGATGACGGTGACGGGGCAGGAGGCGGCGCCTTCCGCCGCGTCCCCCTTCCCCACCACCGGCGCTCCCATCGCCGCGCCGGAACCGGCGCCTGCTCCGGCGTCGGGTCCGGCATCGGCTCCGGCTCCGGCTGTCGCGCCGGTGGCGCAGCGGCTGCGGACGGAGTTCCCGTTCGAACTGCCGCGCGGGTACGTCGACGAGGCGGGGAACGTCCACCGGGAGGGCGTGATGCGTCTCGCCACCGCCCGGGACGAGCTGATCCCGTTGCGCGACGTCCGGGTCCAGGAGAACCCGGCGTACCTGTCGGTCGTGCTGCTCGGCCGGGTCATCACCCGGCTGGGCAATCTGCCGATGGTCCACGACGGGATCGTGGAGAACATGTTCGCGTCCGACCTCGCGTTCCTCCAGGACTTCTACCGGCAGGTCAACGCGGAGGGCCACACCCGCGCGGCCGTGGAGTGCCCCCACTGCTCCGAGCCCTTCGAGGTCGAACTCGGCGGGAGCCGCCTGGGGGAATCGTGACGTACGCGACCGACCGGCTGCACGAGGAGATCGCGTACGTCGCCTTCCACTTCCACTGGAGCTTCGAGGAGATCCTCGACCTCGAACACCACGACCGCCGCCGCTACACCGAACAGATCGCGTCCCTCGTGACACGGGGCGGGTCGGAGGGCTGAACACGTGGGCTTCATGGATCGCCTACGGGGCGCCGCCGGGTCGGCGGCGCGCCGGGGTCGGGTTGACGGCGACGGCGGTGCGTCGGGTGACGGGGTCGGTTCGGGCTCAGGTTCGGGCTCAGGTTCGGGCTCAGGTTCGGGTTCGGGTGCAGGTTCGGGTGCAGGGGGTGCTTCCGGTGCAGGGGGTGCTTCCGGTGTCGGGGGTGCTTCCGGTGTCGGGGCGTCTGCGGGTGCCGGGGCCGGTCCGGTCGGCGAGGGTGCTTCCGTCGGTGGGGCCACTTCTGCCGGTGTCGTTGCCTCCGGCGGTGGTTGGGAAGGGTTGGGTCCGATTCAGCGGGCCACCGGCGGCGGACGGGCCGCTGTCGCGGACGCCGGGTTCAGTGGGCGGTTGAGCACCTGGCAGAACCCGTCCTTCACCGGGACCCTGTCCCACGCCGTCCTGCCCGGCGCGCCGGGCGGGCTGGTGAAGAACGTCCTCACCACGTCGGCGACACCCGTCGCCGGCCTGGAACTGCCCTCGCGCACCCTGCCGGTGGCCGGCGACGAGCCAGAGTCCTCGTCCGCCGGTCCCACGTCCGCATCCGCATCCGCATCCGGCGGGCCTCGGCCGGTGCCGCGAGCCCCGTACCAGGTCAAGCCGTCCCGTCCGACCGGCCCGCGGGTCACCCCCGCGCCTCCCCGGGCCACCCGCCCGACGCCGCTGACCAAGGCCCCCGCCACACCGGCCGTCCAGCGCCGGACACTACCGGCGGCCCGGTCCGCGACCACCGGGTCCAGGGGGTCGACTGCCACCCCGGCGGGTACCGCTTCGGAGCCGACGACTTCGAGCGGCGGGTCCTCCGGGCCCGTGACGTCCGGTGGCTCCACGTCACCGCGTCCGGAGTCGGCCGCCGCCGCACCGGCGCGTAGGGCAACCGTCGAGCGCGGGGCGGGCTCGGCGGACTCGGGCCAGCGTCCGGTCGGCGCGCCGGGCGGCACGCCTCGGGCAACGACGCCTGCCGCAAAGGCTGTTGGGCCCGAGGCACCCGCGGGCGGCCCCGCCGGTACAGCTGAGGCCGTCACTCCGGGCAACACCACCGCCGACACCGGTCCTGCGGGGCTCGCCGTCCAGCGGGCGACGCCGGACGCGGCCGCGGGCACGACGCCCAACTCAGCCCAGGCATCCGCGAACTCCCGCCCGGGCCCTACGGCATCGCACTCCCCGGGTACGACGCCGAGCCCCGGCCGTACGCCATCGAAGCCCGCAGGCACGACGCCGAACCCCGGCCCTGCGGCGTCGAAGCCCGCAGGCACGCCGTCGAACTCCGGACGTCCGGCATCGCACTCCGCCGGTACGACGCCGAACCCTGGCCGTACGCGGGCGAACTCCCGCACCACCGCTGCGCCCTCCACCGGTACGGCGTCGAACTCCGGCCGTACGCAGGCCAACTCCGCCGGTACGGTGTCGGACTCCGCCCGTACGGCAGCGAACCCCCGGGCCAAGGCAGTGGGCGCCCCCGGGACCGCGCCCTCATCCGACGTCACGGGCAACCGCCCCGCCGCTTCCGGACGCGGCGAGGTCAGCGTGCAGCGGGCGGCCACCGGGAGCACCACCCCCACTGCCCCGGGCCCCCGTGAAGCCGGCGCCCATCGGCCGACGACCGCATCGAACGACACGGTGGGCACCCCCGGCGTCCCCAGCAGTTCGGGCACCAACTCCGGCGTACCCGGGCCCTCCGGCGTCGACATCCAGCGGGCACCGAGCGAGCCCAGCGCTACGGCAACCAGCCCGGCCGGTACGCCGACCGGGCCCACCGGCAACCGCACCAACCCCACCCGCGTCCCGGCCACCCCCGGACACCCCGAGGTCAACGTCCAGCGGACAGCGACCGGTCCCAGCCGTACCGCGCCGACCACCACCGGCGAGACGCTCACCCGCCCCACCGGCGCATCGGACCTCGCTCACGGAGCATCCGGGCTCCCCGGTGGCACGGCGGCCGGTGCCGATGCCGATGCCGATGCCCAGGCTGCCGACAGCCGACCGTCAAGGTCAGGTCTCGGCAACCCCACCGGCACCACGCCGCGTACGTCGACGCCTCACGGCACCACGCCCCACGTGCCCCGCAGCCCCGCCACCCGAGCCCCCGTCCCCGGCGCTCCGTCGGCCGACATCCAGCGCTCGGCGACCGCCCCCACCGGCACACCGGCCCCGCCCGGCCCCGAAACCCCTGCCAGCCGTACCAGCCCTGCCGGCCCTGCCAGTCCCCGTACGGCCCCCGGAGGGACGGGGCTCACCTCACGTCCCACCGCGACCAGCCCCGTCGACGTGCAGCGCGCGGCGGCCGGCGCCAGCCCCACGGCAGACGGTCACAGCGCGGCGGCACACCATCGCGGCGGCACGCCAACGAGCCCCGACAGCACGGCAGTCAACCCGAGCGGCACGTCCTCCGGGACCGCCGCCGCCCCGCCCACCCGCAGCGCGGCCGACACCACCCGGCGGACAGCGACCGACCCCCGTGCCACAGCGCCCACCGCCCAACCCACCGCCACGCCCACTCACCCCGTCCAGCGGAGCACCACCCCCAGCGCGCGGCGCGTAGGCCTCGGCACCCCCACCTCCGGCCCCGTGCCGCCCGCCGTGCCCACGCCCACACCCGCGCCCCAGGCGTCTCCGGCACCCCCCACATCCCGGGTATCCCCGGTATCCCCGGCACCCGCAACTCAGCCCACCTCCCCCGCCCCCGTCCCGAGCCCGACCCCCCGTCAGCGCCCCCTCCTCGGCGCCCCCCTCACCGCCCCTCCGGTCGACGCGAAGCCACTGGCCGGACGCCCGGCCCCCGGCGCCCCGAGCCCCGTCGCCCACCCCTCTCCCGTACAGCGAGCAACGGCACCTGCACCTGCACCTGCACCTGCACCTGCACCTGCGGCACCACACCGAGCAGGCCCCAGCCCCGCCCCGGCGGCCCCGCGCGTCCCCCTGACACCCACCGGCCCGGCCCAGGGCCGCCCCCAAGGGGCGCCGGGAACTGCGCGACCGGCCACCCACGGCCCGCAGTCGTCCCACAGCCCCCAGCCGACCCACACCCCGCCCCGGCGAACCCACGAACCAATCAGCACGCCGGCGGCCGCAGCCGAGCCGAAGGCCCAGCCCGTCCGCCCCCTCGCCCCCACCCGCGCCCTCACCTCGGCGCTCCCCACCCCCACCGCACCCCCGGCAGCGCAGCGTCAGGCCCCCCGGCCCGCCGTACCCCTGCGCCGCCCCACGACCACCGGCACCGGCCCCGCCGTACAACGCCTCGCCGGGGACAGGCCCGCACGCCCCGCCGTCCCCCTCGCCGTCGCCGCCCCCACGGCACCCCCGCAGAAGGCGACCCCGCCGCGCGCCCTCCCGGTGGTCCAACGCCAGGCCCTCACCCCGCCCGCACCCCCCACCACCCCACAGGCACCCACCGCACCGACCCCCGAACCGGCCCGCACCCCCGCGCCCCCGGCTCCCGCCGCGCCCGCGCCCGCCCCCACCGCGATCCAGCGAGCCCCCCAGACCCCCGTGGGCCCCACCCCCGCCACCACAACTCACCGCACGGCGTCGGCCAACCCCTCGTCCCCCTCCTCCACCTCCTCCACGGCGGACGCCGCACCCCCGTTCGACCCCCGCGCCCTCACCGACTTCCAGCTCGACGAACTGACCCACAAGCTCATCGGTCGCGTCACCCGCCTCGTCCGCACCGAACTCCGCATGGACCGCGAACGCATCGGCAAGCTCCGCGACCCCCGCCACTGACCCGGACCACCGACCCAGATCCCCCAGACCAGCGCCGCCCACTGCCCCCCGCCCACCGACCTGTACGACCCGGCGGCAGCCGCCCGCAGAAAGGCCCACCCGATGCCCCGCGATCTCGACCCGGGCTCCACCATCTTCTTCACCCTGACGATCGACGGCGAGAGCCTCGGTTACTTCAACGGGTGCGAGGGGCTGTCCTCGACGGTGGAGATCGAGCACCGCCAGGAGGGCGGGAACAACGGGTTCGTCTGGCAGTTCCCGTCGCGCGTGACGTTCTCGAACATCCGGCTGACGCGGCCGCTGACCCCGGACACGGCGAAGGTCGCGGCGTGGATCTCCTCCGTGGCGACGGGCGTGAAGCGCCCGACCGCCCAGATCGCGGCGCTGCGCGCGGACGGTTCGGAGGTGGCGCACTGGGGCCTGATCGACGTCCTGCCGGTGAGCTGGCAGGGGCCGTCCCTGGACCCGGCGAACCCGAGCGTGGCGACCGAGGTCCTGGAGATCACACACCACGGATTCACGGACTGAGGGGCGGGGACAGCACATGGCGAAGGGCAGCAAGGGCGGCGCGGGCAAGAGCCTGGTGCGGGCCACACTGGCCATCCACGAGCCGCCGGTCGGGACGAGCACCACACCCGGCGGTCTGATCAGGACGTTCAGCTTCGAGTTCAACCCGGCGGAGCTGACGCTGCGCCAGGGCGCCCAGTGGAAGACCACGATCAGCGCGGCCGTGCGCGACGGCGCGCTGCCGGAGTTCATGGGGCCCGAGGCCCGGCAGATGAACGTCGAGATCTTCCTCGACTCCTCCGCCAAGCCGAGCGGCACCACGGTGCTGAAAAAGGTCGAGTCGCTGCTGTCGTGCTGCGAGGTGACGTCCAAGAGCCTCGCCGCGAAGCAGCCGTCGCCGCCCTGGGTGGTGTTCCAGTGGGGGTCGTTCTCGACGGCCCGCTTCACGGCGTACGTCAGTTCGGTGGACGTCACGTACTCGCTGTTCGGAACGACCGGCGTGCCGATCCGGGCCACCTGCCGGCTGTCGCTGCACGAGATCCCCAGCACCACCAAGGGGCAGAACCCGACGTCGGGCGCGCTGACCGCGCGGAGTGTGCACCGGGTCGTCGCGGGCGACTCGCTGCAGTCGCTGGCGTGGCGGGAGTACGGCAACGCGTCCGCGTGGCGGGCGATCGCGGAGGCCAACGGCATCGACGATCCCACCCGGCTGCCCACCGGCATCGAACTCGTCCTGCCGGCCGCCGAGGAGGTCGGGTTCTGATGGTGAAGCCGTCCTTCTCCAACGTCATCCACGTCACGCTCGACGGGGCGAAACTGCCCACGGAGTACGCCGATCTGCTGGTCGGCGGCTGGGTCGACCTCGGGGCCGGGGTGCCGGGCGCGTTCCGGCTCACCTTCCGGGACCCGCACGGGCTGCTGCTGGGCAAACTGAACGTCAGGTTCGGCACCAAGGTCGTCATCGCGCCCGTCGCCGACGGGCAGGGCGCGGGCAACCCGCTGCTCACCGGCGAGGTCACCGGCATGGAGACCGACTACGACGGCACGGGCACCTTCACCGTCGTCCGCGGCTACGACCCGGGCCACCGGCTGATGCGGGTGCGCAGGGTGGCCGCGTACCGCAATCAGACGGCCTCCGACATCGCCCGCAAACTGGCCGGGCTGAACGGCATCCCGGTCGGGCAGGTGCAGGGCACCAGGACGGTCTACGACTTCATCTCGCAGTCCAACGTGACGGACTGGGACTTCCTCGCGCGGCTCGCCGACGAGAACGAGATGGTGATGTCGCTGGACTCGAAGGGGAAGTTCCAGTTCGTCAAGCCGAAGCCGGCGTCCGGCGCGCCCCCGACGAGCACCCCCGGCGAGAAGAGCCCGTTCGTGCTCCAGGCCGGGGTGGACATCCTGCGCTGCCGGGCCGCCGTCACGGCCGCCGACCAGGTCGGCAGGGTCGAGGCGCGCGGCTGGAACGTCACGACGAAGAAGAAGCTCACGGCGACCACCCCCGCGAACGACAACCCGGGGATCGCGATCGGCACCACCCCGCAGAAGGCGGCGGGCGCCTTCAAGGCCGCGAAACTGGTGGAGACGGACACGCCGTACGACCTCCAGACCGAGGTCACGCACGCGGCCGCCTCCCTCGCGGACGACATCACCTCCTCCTTCGCCGAGCTCGAGGTCACCGTGCGCGGCAACCCGCAGCTGCGGCCCGGGGTGCCGGTCACGCTCACCGAGGTGGGCGCCCCGTTCGAGGGCAAGTACACCTGCACCTCCGTGCGGCACTCCTTCGGCGACGGCAGCCACTACGAGACCTGGGTGACCGTCAGCGGACGGCAGTGGCGCTCCCTGTTCGGCCTGGCGTCGGGCGGCGGCACCTCCGCCGCGCCCCGGCTGCCCAGTGTGGCCAACGCCCTGGTCACCGACGTACAGGATCCGCTGAAGCAGGGCCGGGTGAAGCTGCAGTTCCCGTGGCTGGACGACACCTATGTCAGCGACTGGACGCGGACGGTGCAGATGGGCGGCAAGGGCGGCGGCGGGATCTTCCCGCTGGACGTCGGCGACGAGGTGCTGGTCGCCTTCGACCGGGGCGCGCTCGACCACCCGTTCGTGATCGGCGGCCTCTACAACGGCGTCGACAAGCCGACGCCCGTGAAGGACGTGTGGCTGCACGACCCGGTGAAGAAGAAGGCGATCCGGCACACCCTGTCGGACCGCGAGGGCAACCGCGTCGACCTGCTCAGCCAGCAGACCGGCCTGCGCAAGCAGGGCGTGCGGATCGCCAGCGGAAACGACAAGCTGATCATCAACCTGGACCGGACGAAGACCGAGATCACCGTGGACAGCAAGGGGGCCGTCAGCATCACGGGCGGCACCTCGGTGTCCGTGAAGGCGGGGACCGATCTCACGCTGAGCGCGCTGCGGTCGGTGACGATCCGCAGCGGCGGGCCCCTCAACCTCCAGGGCCAGGGCATGGTCGGCCTGAGGTCGCTGGGCGGCGCGGTCAACATCAACGCGGTCGGCGCCCTCTCCATGAACGCGGCGGGCGCCGCGACGATCAGCGCGGCCGGGACCGTGCAGATCAACGCGGTCGGGCAGGCGGCGCTGCGCGCGGCCAACGTCGACATCACCGGCATCGTCATGGTCAACAAGAAGCTGTACCCGATCCCGTGACGGCCCCCGTCAGGCCGCCACGTCCCGTCAGGCCGCCATGTCCCGTCGAGCCGCCGTGGCCCGCCAGGTCACCGTGGTCCGCCGCGCCGCCGCGTCCCGTGGCCGTGGTCGTCCGGCGGCCGCTCATGAGAACACGTTCGTCTGAAAGGAGGGTGGCCCGCTGATGGCCGAGCAGTTCGTCGGATCCGGCTGGGCGTTCCCGCTGCGTATCGGGCCCACCGGGGGCATCGCCCTGGTCAGCGGGGAGCGCGAGGTCGAGGAGGCCATCCGGCTGGTGCTGGCCACCGCGCCGGGCGAGCGGCCGATGCGCCCCGAGTTCGGCTGCGCCATCCACGACCTGGTGTTCGCGCCGGTCAACGAGGCCACCGCCGGCCGTATCCAGCACGAGGTGTACGCGAGCCTCGACCGCTGGGAGCCGCGGATCGAGGTGACCGACGTCGAGGTGACGGCGGGCGCCGACCAGGGCGTCCTCTTCATCGACGTCCGCTACTCGATCCGGGGCACCAACAACCCGCGCAGCCTGGTCTTCCCGTTCTACGTCATCCCCTCCCACGACGAGCCGGACCCGGCCTCCGAAGGCTCCGACCGTCCCGAACGTCCCGACCGTCCTGAAAGCGACCGCTGATGGCCCTGCCCTCCCCGAACCTCGACGACCGCCGCTTCCAGCAGTTCGTCGACGACGCCAAGCGCTACATCCAGCAGCGGGCCCCGGAGTGGACCGACCACAACGTCTCCGACCCCGGCGTCACCCTGGTGGAGACGGTCGCCCACATGGCGGACCAGATCGTCTACCGGCTCAACCGGGTGCCGGAGAAGAACCACCTGGCGTTCCTGGACCTGGTGGGCATCACCCTGTTCCCGCCCTCGGCCGCGCGCACGGACGTGACGTTCTGGCTGTCGGCGCCGCAGGAGGAGCCGGTGCCGCTGCCGGTGGGCACCGAGGTCGCGACCGTGCGCACCGAGAGCGAGGAGGCGGTGGTCTTCACCACCGAGCGCGAACTGGACGTCGTGCCCTGCGCGTTGCGGTATCTGGTGACCCAGCGCCCCGGTGAGCCGGTCGCCGACCGGACCTCCGACCTCGCCGAGGGCAAGGACCTGATGTGCTTCGCCGAGTCCCCGCGGCCCGGCGACTGCATGCTGTTCGGGCTGACGGCCGCCGTGCCGCACTGCGCGGTCGTGCTGGAACTGGACAGCGTGGTCGACGGTGTCGGCGTGGACCCCCGGCAGCCGCCGCTGGTCTGGGAGGCGTGGACCGAGGACGGCTGGACGGCGTGCGAGGTCGACCGCGACGGCACGGGCGGCCTGAACCGGCCGGGCGAGGTCGTCCTGCACCTGCCCGGCGGGCACACCCTGTCCCGCACCGGCGGCCAGGAGGCCGGCTGGCTGCGCTGCCGGGTCACCGAGCCCCTGCCCGGCCAGCCCTTCTACACCACCTCGCCGACCGTCCGGGCCGCCGAGGCCTTCACCATCGGCGGCACCACCACCGTCGTCCACGCCGAGACCGTGTACGACGAGGCGCTCGGCGAGTCCACCGGCCTGCCCGGCCAGCGGCTGCGCCTCGCGCACTTCCCCGTGGTCGGCGACACCCCGCCCGTGCTGCTGCAGACCGCCGAGCACGACGGCTGGACCGACTGGGACGTCGTCCCGTCCTTCGCCGCGTCCACCTCGTACGACCGCCACATCACCCTGGACTCCGCCACCGGCGAGATCGCCTTCGGCCCGGCGGTAAGGGAGCCCGACGGGAGCCTGCGCCAGTACGGGGCCGTCGCGCCCAAGGGGTCCGTCATCCGCGCCGTGCGCTACCGCACCGGCGGCGGCCGGGCAGGCAACGTGGCCCGGGGCGCCATCCGGGTGCTGCGCACCTCCGTGCCGTACGTCTCCGAGGTCGTCAACCGGGAGGCCGCTCGCGGCGGTGTCGACGCGGAGACCGTGGAGGAGGCGAAGGTCCGGGCGCCGATCACCCTGCGCGCCCAGGAACGCGCCGTGACCCTGCGCGACTACGAGGAACTCGCCCGCCGCGCGGCCCCCGAGACCGCCCGCATCACCTGCCTGGAGGGCGAGGAGGGCGACCACGGGGCGTACGCGGTACGGGTGTTGGTGGTCCCCCAGGCGGTGCCGGACCCGGGCGGCCGGCTCCGCTTCGAGCAACTCGTGCCCGGGGACGCCCTGTTGCGCCGTATCACCCGCCACCTGGACGAACGCCGGCTGATCGGGACGCGGTTGGCCGTCGGGCCGCCGTTCTACCAGGGCATCACGGTCGTCGCCACGCTGCACGCCTTCCGGGGCGTGGACACCGACCGCGTCCGCCGTCAGGCGCACGACGCGCTCTACCGCCACCTCGACCCGCTGACCGGCGGCGCCGACGGCCGGGGCTGGCCCTTCGGCCGCCCGGTCCAGTCCGGCGAGGTCTTCGCCGTCCTCCAGCGCGTCCCCGGCGTCGAACTGGTCGACGACGTCCAGCTCCACCCCGCCGACCCCCTGACCGGCAAACGAGGCGACCCCACCAACCGCATCGACCTCTCACCCCCGTCCCTGATCTTCTCCTTCGACCACCGGGTCCGCGTGATCGGGGACAAGCAGTGAGGGCGGCCTTTGACGGGACGCAGCCCCCAAAGGGGCGCGGGGCCGTTACCTATGCGGCTCCGCCGCGTGGGCGCGAGCAAGCACGACGGACCCGCGGCCGCCGACACACCGCGCTCCCCGAGCTCCTGGGCGCACCCGGAGGCCAAGAATGAGGGGCTCCATAGACGGCCTCGGCTCCTCCAGCCCCATCGGCACGATGCTCCCGGCCGTGTTCGCCGACGACGACCTCGCCCAACGCTTCATCGGCGGCCTCGACGAGGTCCTCGCCCCGATCCTCTCCGTACTCGACTGCCTGGACTCCTACTTCACGCCGTCGCTGGCCCCCGTGGACTTCACCCAGTGGCTCGCCGGCTGGGTCGGCGCCGAGACGGACGGCACGGAACCGGAGGACCGCCTGCGCGCCGCGGTGGCCGCCGCCGCGTACCTGCACCGGGTACGCGGCACCCGGCGCGGCCTGTCCGAGGCCGTGCGCCTGGTCTTCGGCGTGACCCCGGAGATCACCGAGAGCGGCGCCGCCACCTGGGACGCCCGTCCCCTCGGCCCGGTGCCGGGCGAACCCCGCCCGCGCCTGCACGTGGCCCTGCGCCTGCCCGACCCCACCCCGGCGGACGAACACCGGCTGGACAGCCTCGTCGCCGCCGCCCGCCCCGCCCACATGCCGTACACGGTCCAGGTGACCGCCGCCGAAAGGATCCCCGAGAGATGACCAGCCCGACCCCCGGCACCGGCCAGGCCCAGAGCTGCGCCGAGTGCGGAACCCGCGGGGAGCCCGGCCAGTCCTTCTGCGACGCCTGCGGCGCGGTACTCGGCTGGTCCGGCACCCCGGCCCGGTCCACGACGGGCGCCGCCAGGAGCGAGACCGCCGACCGCGCGGACTCCTCCGGCGCCCGGAGCGACACCCCGGCCGGCACGGACCCCGGACACACGACGAGCGACCCCGGTCCCGCCGCCCCGGCCCCGGCTCCCGCTCCCACTCCCGCCAACGCTGCCCCGGCCCCGGCCGGCGCTAGCTCCAGCTCCAGCCCCAACACCCCCGGCGGCGAGCCCGGTTGGGACGCCTTCGCCCACCCGGGCGCCGGAACCGGTACGGCCCGCACCGCGCACGACACGAACCGGGCGGGAGCCACCCCGGCCGCCGCCACCGGCGTCGCCGTCCCCGACACGGGCACGGCGCCCCGTACGGACGCACCCGCCACCGCCCACCCGGCGACCGCCCCGGCAGCGCCCGTCGCTCCGGAGGCCCACACCCAACCCCAGCCCCAGGCCCACCCCCAGTCCCCGGCAGCCCCCCACCCCGGCGACGAGGCCCCCACCACCCCCCTCCCGACGCACGCGTCCCCCGCACCCCCCGCCTCACCGGCCCCTGCCCCCGAACCCGCTCCCTCGGCCGCCGACCGAGCCCGGTCCCTCCTGGTCCCGGTGGCCGACCCCGAGCCCCGTGCGCCCGCGGAACCGGCCGTCGCCCCCGTGCTGCCGGGCCGCCCGGATGTGCAGCGTCCCCAGGTCCGTGCCCCGCAGCCGGAGTTCGGCACCGAGGGCGGTGTGCCCTGCCCGTGGTGCGGGACCCCGACCCGGCCGGACCGTCACTTCTGCGCGCGCTGCGCGATGCCGATGGCCGGCCGTGCGGAGGCACCGGCGCGGCTGCCGTGGTGGCGCCGGGTGCTCACGGGCCGCAACACGGAGACCCCGTGGGCGGGTGACCGCCCCCGGCTGCGCCGAGGCTTCGGCCAGATCCTCAGCTGGCTGGTCGGCGCCCTGGTCCTGACCCTGATCGTCACCCTCGCCTTCCAGGCCGACGACGCCTACCAGGCGACCCGCGACCACTTCGCCAAGCGCGCCTCGGTCGTCCCGGACAGCTTCAAGGCGTCCCGCTCCTTCCCCGGCCACAAACCGCAGCTGGCCTTCGACACGTACAGCAACACGTGGTGGGGGCCGGGTGTCACCCAGTCCGGTGAGGGCGAGTGGATCGAGGCCCGCTTCGAGGAGCCGACCCGTCTGCTCGACGTGGTGATCACCCCGGGGGTCTCCAAGAACGCGGACCAGCGCGCGGAGTCGGCCCGCCCGCACCGCATCGAGGCGAAGATCACCGCCGCCGACGGCTCGGTCTCCACCAAGACCCTCACCCTCGACCAGAGCGCCGGCGGCCAGCGCCGCAAGTTCCGCGTCGGCGACGCGGAGACCGTCCGGTTCACCATCCGCTCCGCCTACGGTGCCGACTCGGAGAAGCAGGTCGCGATAGCCGAGATCGAGTTCTTCGGCCGCGCCAACGGCAACAGCTAGCCCCGGCCCGCCGCATCCGGCCGTCCCTCGCCGTGACGAGTCGCCGAACGCCCTTCTAGGGTGGGCGTTCGGAACGTACGAGGGACGGGTGGGACTGTGGTGAGAAGGCCGTACCGCACCGAGGTCGTGGCGGTGATGCAGCGGATCTTCCAAAACGGGCTGCTCACCGGAGAGTCCGCGTTCACGCCGGAGCTGGCGGCCTGGGCCGGGCGGACCGCCTCCGATCTGCGCGCCCGCTTCGTCGACCGGCCCGACGAGTCGTCGGACACCTTCCTGACCAAGCTGAAGCGCCAGCTCGCCGGAGCCCCCGACGAGACGGTCGCCCTCGCGGCCGAGCTGCTCTTCCTGAACCTGGCACCGCTGGTACCGGAGCAGATCGGCCTCGCGAAGAAGCTCGAGATCCTGCGCGAGGTGCTGTCCTGGGCCCACCGTCCCATCGTCGTGCCGGAGGCCCTGGAGCCCGGTCTGAAGGGCTTCCTCAACGGCGGCCAGGGCTTCCTCAACTACCGGTGGGCACAGTTCCAGATCCTGGTCCTCCTGGTCGAGCGTCTGACCGAGCTGGACCGGGCGGCGCGGGCCGCGCTGCTGGACGACCCCTGGGAGTTCCGCGAGCTCTGCCTCGCCATCCAGGAGTCCGTCGGCCACAAGAAGGGCCGCGCCCAGATCCACGTACTTCTGCACGCGCTCTTCCCGGACACCTACCAGCCCATCGCCAGCGTCCACCACAAGCGCGAGATCGTCGAGGCGTTCGCGGACGAACTGAGCAGCCCCGCCGGTGACGACGACAGGGACCTGCTGGCCCTGAGCCGCATCCTCCAGGCACGGTCCGGCGAGCCCGTCGACTTCTACGACGAACCGTGGGTCGGCCGCTGGCGGCACGACACCGTCGAGCACGACCAGCGCGGCTGGCTGGTGCGGGGCTTCAACGTCGACGGACGCAACTTCGTACCGGACTGGCTGGAGCGGGGCTACTGCTCCGTGTCGTGGAAGGAACTCCCGGACATCCCGGCGGGCACGACCAAGCCGGAGATCCAACGGACCGTGCTGGAAGGACTCCCCGACGACAGCACCCAGTCGCGCGGACAGTCCGTGTACCAACTGCACGCCTTCCTCACGCTCATCCAGCCCGGCGACCTGGTGGCCACGGTCACCGCGGACGAGGTCCACGTCGGCACGGTCCGGGGCCCGGCGGTGTACGACACCTCGGCCGGCCTCGACAACGCCCGTCGGCTGCCGGTGAACTGGGCCACCGCCGAGCGGCCGCTGAAACGCGCTGAACTGCCCCAGACCGTGCAGAGCCGGCTGACCCGGCCGCCCACGGTGTACGACATCAGCAGTGTGGCCGCCGAACTCGCGGAACGCGCCGGTCTGGAGGCCAGCGTCGCCGAACCGCTGATCGAGGCCGATGTCACCAAGCCACTCGAACTACCGCCCGTGACCCCCGAGTTGGCCGAACAGCTGCTCATGCCCCTGCCCTGGCTGGCGGAGACCGCCCAGCAGCTCCAGGAGCAGCGCCAGCTCGTGTTCCACGGTCCGCCCGGCACCGGGAAGACCTATCTGGCCCGCGCCCTGGCCAAGCACCTGGCGGGCCCGGACCGGGTGGAGCTCGTCCAGTTCCACCCCTCCTACACCTACGAGGACTTCTTCGAGGGGTACCGCCCCGTACCCGGCGAGAACGCCGCGGGCGGCTCCGGCTCGGTGGTGTTCGACGTCGTCCCGGGCCCGTTCAAACTGCTGGCCGAACGAGCGAGGAAGGACCCGGCCAACCCGTACGTCCTGGTCATCGACGAGCTCAACCGGGCCAACCTGGCGAAGGTGTTCGGCGAGCTGTACTTCCTGCTGGAGTACCGCGAGGAGCCGGTCACCACCCAGTACAGGCCACACGAGCCGTTCCATCTGCCGGCCAATCTGTTCCTCATCGGCACGATGAACACGGCCGACCGTTCCATCGCGCTCATCGACGCGGCGATGCGCCGCCGCTTCGCCTTCCGCCGGCTCTCCCCCGAGCGGCAGCCGGTGCACGGCCTCCTCGACCGCTGGCTGCACCGCCACGGTCTGCCGGAGCTGCCCGCCCGCCTCCTGGACGAGCTCAACCGCCGCCTCGGCGACGCGGACCGCGCCATCGGCCCGTCGTATCTGATGAAGCCCGGCGCGACCCGCCCGGAGGGTCTCGATCTGATCTGGCGCACACAGATCCTGCCCCTGCTGGAGGACCAGTCGTACGGCACGGGGGTGGATGTCGAGGAGGAGTACGGCCTGGCCTCCCTGCGCGCGGCGCTGGGCTCATGACGCCCGCGCCCGGCGCGCGCCCCGGACGCCGCCCGCACGCGGCGCCACCGCTCCGGCTCACCGTCGACGAGACCGGCCCCGGCACCATACGGGAGCTGACGGCCGACCAGGTCGCGGGGCTGCTCTCCGTCCCCGGTGCCGTACGGCTGGCCCCGGCTCCCGGTGGTCGCTGGCGGGTGACCGGGAAGCAGAAGGTGGGCCTGGTCCGGCTGCGCACGCCGGCGGGAGACGCGATCGAACTGCTCCTGCGGCCCAAACTCCCCGTCCGGGACCTGCTGTTCCTGCTCTCCCACTCCCCCAGCGACCCCTGGCACGCCGAGCCCGAGCAGGTCACCGCCGCCACGGCGGACGAGCTGCTGCCCGCCCTCGCGGACCTCCTCGCCCGCACCACGCGCCGCACCCTGGAGGCCGGCGTCCTGCACGGCTATCGCACGGTCGAGGAGGACCTGCCGCTGATCAGGGGTCGTGTCCGGACGGCGGACCAGCTCCGCCGTGTGGGCCTGCCCCTCCCGGTGGCCGTCCGCTACGACGACCACACCCCGGACATCGCGGAGAACCGCGTCCTGCTGGCCGCCCTCCACCTGGCCGCCCGGCTGCCGGGCGTGCCCGTCCGCACCCACGTGGCCCTGCGCCACCACATCGACCACCTGCGCGGAGTCCGTCTCCTCCCCCCGGGCGCACCGCTGCCCGTCTGGACCCTGACCCGGCTGAACGCCCGCTACGCCCCGGTCCTCCGCCTCGCGGAACTGCTCCTCGGCCACCGCTCGGTCCAGCCGGAGGGCGGGCCCCCGGTCCCCACCGACGGCTTCCTGCTCGACATGCCGGCGGTCTTCGAACGGTTCCTGACCGTCACCGTCACGGCGGCCCTCACCCGCCACGGCGTGCGCTGCGCCGCCCAGGAGACCCACCACCGTCTGGACGAGGCCGCCCGCGTCCCGTTCCGCCCGGACCTGGTCCTCTACCGCGGCGGGCGGCCCGCCTCGGTGGCGGACGCGAAGTACACGGACGTCACCCCCACCGCCCCACCCACGTCCCACCTCTACCAACTGCTCGCCTACTGCACCGCCCTCGGCCTCCCCCACGGCCACCTGGTCTACGCGGCCACCCCCTCCGGCGCCGCCCCCGGCCCCACGCCCCACGTCGTCCGCCGGTCCGGCGTCACGGTCACCGCCCATGTCCTCGACCTCGCCGTGCCACCGCCCGAGCTCCTCACCGGCGTCAGGACCCTGGCCGAACGCATGGCGACCACGCCCACCACCGCCCCCACCCCCGGCTGACTCCCGGGAGTGGGCCGCAGGCGACTGGACGATCACCACGGACGAGAATGGCCGGCATGAGCGTGTGGGACGAAGAGCCGGACTGTGTACGGGAGTTCTACGGCAGGGTGGTCGAGCGAGCGCTCCGGCACGAGGACATCCAAGCCTATCTGTCCCTGAAACGACCGGAGATCGACGCCCCAGCGTTGCGCGCCGCCCTGCACACGGACGCGGTCGTGGACGCGACCCTGGACGGGGACGAGCTGTACGACAAGCTGTGGAGACGCGGGGAGCGTCTGGACCGGAGCCGCAGCGAATTCCGTACGGCGGCGGCCCGTTGCTCCCTGAGGGGGTTCGCCTTTCCGGGCGCGCTCCTCCTCGCCGCACTGCTGCACCGTCTGCTGTCCCGCACGGTGGGGATGGCCTGGTGGGGTGACGCGCTCGTGCTGGCCCTCGTCTCGTTCGCCGCGTTCGCGGAATTCCGTCGGCGGGCGGGCAGGGACAACTTCACGCGTCAGCTGTGGGCGGCGTACCTGTACGTCCGATGGTGCCTGCGGGCGGTAGGGACATATCCGTATCTGCGCCTGTGGAGTCGCTCCGGACTGAGCAGTCGCATGGTGCCGCATCTGAGGCGGGAGATCACCAACATCCTGGGCCCGGAACACGACAGTCTTCTGGTCACCCGGCACCACAGGGGTCTGCTGCACGCCCACGACCCCGGTTTTTGGGTGTCGGACCGGGCCGAGAGGTCGCTGCGTCACAAACTGGACCAGATGGACGGCGGGGCCATAGCACTCTGCGGCCCCCGGGGTGTGGGCAAGACGACGCTGTTGCGGAAGGCCTGCGAGGGCAGTCTCGAAGGCGCTTCGCCACGGCGCCACTTCCACGTGATCGTGCAGACTCCGGCCAGCTACCGTCCGGAGGAATTCCTGCTGAGTCTGTTCCAGCAGGTCTGCCGCGGCTTCCTCGATCACTTCGGCCACGGCGCCCACGAGCCCTTTCTGCTGCGCGTACGCCCCACCGGTCTCGGTCGGCGGCTCCTGCGGTGGAGTTCGCGACTGGTCAGGCTCGCCGCGGGACTGTTCCTGATCTCCCTGGGACTGGAGAACTGGGCGAGGGGCACCTATCGCTGGGCCGAGTCCGAGGGGCGGGCAGCGACCGTCCACTGGCTGGGCAGGATCCAGGACGCCTACCACTCCGCCTGGCAGGACCATCCGGAGGCGGCCCGCGCGGTCTTCGTCGTCCTGGGCGTGCTGATCATCGTCCGGGCCCTGCCGCGGCCGCTGTTCGCGAGCCCGGGACGGAAGCATCTGATCCGCGCCTGCCACAACCACCTGCACGCGCTGCGGCACCTGCAGTCGTCCGGCACGACCCACAACGCCGGGCTCACCGCCGCGAGCGCCCTCAGCCTCGGCCTGGCCCGCACCAGGGGTGCGTCGTCCCGCGCCCTGACCTATCCGGAACTCGTCATGGAGTTCCGTGAACTGCTCACCCAGATCAGCCTGTTCGTCCGCCAGGAAAACGATCACAAGGTCTTCATCGGCATCGACGAACTGGACCGACTCGGCTCTACGGAGCAGGCCCGGGCCTTCCTCGCCGAGATCAAGGCGATCTTCGCGATACCCGATGTGTACTTCCTGCTGTCGGTCTCGGAGGACGTCGGAGCGGCGTTCATCCGTCGGGGTCTACCGGTCCGGGACGTCACCGACAGCTCCCTGGAGGACATCCTCCACCTGGAGCCGCGCACCCTCGAAGAGGCGAAGGAACTGCTCCAGACGCGGGTCCCCGGGTTCACCGACCCCTTTGTCGCCCTCGTGCACGTCCTTTCCGGCGGCATCCCCCGCGACCTGATCCGCTTCACGCGGAAGGTCGTCGAGATTCGGCACCGTACGGACAGGACCGATCTTCGCAGCATCGCCGGAAGTCTGCTCCTCGAAGAGGTCACCGAGACCCTCTCCAGTTTCCGTGTCCTCCTGGGGGCCCAGCCCCACGACGCCGCGTGGGGCGTCCTCCTGCACGATCTGCACGGCTCGGTGGACCGACTGCGTCTCGTTCCCCCGGACGCGGACGTCCGCCGGACGCTCCACCGGGAACTGCACCGCCTGACGGCGGCGGACGCTCCGGCCGACGACGGACTGCGGACGCAGTGGACGGAACTCTCGGCGTACATGCTCTTCGCCATGACCGTCGTCGACGTGTTCGTCCCCCGCCGCTCGGACGACGAGACCGGGCCCAACCGGCTGCTGACCGACACCGAACGGTTGAAGCAACTCGGCGCCGCCCGCCTGGAGCTGGGCGTCTCGGCCGACAGCGCGCGGCTCGCCCTGCAACGGCTGCGGACCTCGTGGCAGCTCCATCGCGTCAGGCCCCACGGAACGGGCGCGGAGGGCCCGTCCGACCGGGCCGACCGCTTCCAGGCACTTCCTCCCGTGGACGGTGGGACATCGCCCTCCCAGCCAGCTCCCCCGTCCTTGAGCGGCCGGCAGTACCGCAGGCGGCAGGACGCGGAGAAGCTGCGCCGCACCGACATCCGTCGGCTGCTCGGCCATGAGGGGTTCGTCGTCGGCAGACTCGCACGGCGGTACGGGGACTTCCCCGGCCCGACTGCGGAGTCAGCGCCCGGCATCCCCCTGTGGAATGCCTCATCGATCTACACCTGGGCGGCGGAGACCCCGGCCTTCACTCACCGGGGAGCTCTGCTCCGCAGACCCCTGCCCGCCGATGTCCAGCCCGGTCGCTGGCACGGCAGCACCCAGACCCCCTACGGGCCGGCCATCGACTGGGCGACCGATCTCGGAATCATCCGTGTCGTGCACACGTCCACGAGGAGAGCCGCCTCGGCGGTGGCCGCCTCCCTGGCCAAGACACGGGACACCCACGGGATCGTCACCGTCTGCTCCCTGTACGGGGACCTCGGCCTCACCGGCCCCGCCCTCTGGGCCGCGGACACGGCGCACCCCTATATCGGGTACGAGGCGTTCTGGGGAGACGTCAGCACGCTGGCGGGACATCCACTTCCCTGGTGGCCCGCCCCCCTGCGGCTGCCCGAACTGGTCACCGCGTGGCGACCGGGCTCGGAGCCGGCATTCGTCCCCGTACCGGCGGAGGACGACGAGACGGCGCTGCGGCGAGCCGCCGGGAACACCTCGCTTCCCGCGGAGGCCCGTGCGGCGCTCGAAGACATGGCGAACGCCATGCGCAACCAACGGGTCAGCGGTGTCGAGGGGTCCGTCGGCATCTACGGCCGGAGCAGCGACACCGAGCGTACGGTCGTCGCCGCGCGCCCCGACGTCACCGGGCACCCCCTCCCCGAGTCAGAGGACCGAGCACTCCTCTCAGCAGGCTGGAAGGCCGTCGGCGACAGCTACGAGCCCGACGCGGTCACCGCTCTGGAGGCAGCCCGTGCCTACGATGCGGAGCAACTGCCGTACGGCGCCGTCATCGAGGTCGAACGGCCCGACGCGACGGTCGAGCGCTGGATCGAGCACCTGGTCGCATGCGACCCGACCGCGGCACACGTCGTGCTCGCCCGCGCGCGGAGCGGGGAAGCGGAGGCATTCTTCGTCGACCCCCTGACCGGCATGCCCGCCCTGCGTACCGGCGGCGACGCCTCCGAGCGGGGCAGGTGGCGCTTCCACGCCCCGCTGTCGTTGCCTGCGAACGGACAGCTGTCCTCCGTCGTCCTTCAGGACACCCTGTGGATCACGACCGACGAGGGACTCGTCCTGCCGGCGCCCTGCACCGCGAACGAACACTTCTGGTGGGGAGACGGCTGGGGCGATCTGCCCACCGAGGCCGCCTACGTGGTGTCCCTGCTCCTCGACGACCTGCGGGCCGTCCCGGACTTCGCCGAGCAGTGGTCGTCGGCCCCACGCGGCCTCGTCGCCCTCTTCAACGAGGAGCACTCCCCGGGCACCGAGGTCAGGCGGGCGACCCTGCTGCACGCCCGGCTGACCTCGGAGTGACGGGGCCGCGCGGTCCCGTGGAGCCGGACTAGCCGCGGAAGTCCGCCGTGCGTTCCGGGGACGCCTCGGTCAGGGCCTTGGCCACCGCTTCGGCTCCGGCCCGGAGGCCGTAGACGGGGGTGTCGGGCTGCTGGCGCCAGGAGTCGTCGAGGCCGCCCGCGTCGACGGTGTCGAAGCCGAGTTCGTCGATGAGGGAGCGGACCTTCTCCTTGGCCGCCTCGTCGTCGCCGGCGACGGGGAGGGCCATGCGGTCGGGGGCGCCGGCGGGAAGGGGGCGGTCGAGGATGTCCTGGGCGTAGGTGCCGTTGAAGGCCTTGATGACGGGGTGGCCCAGGTGCCGCTCGGTCCAGCGGCTCTCGGTGAGACCGTCGTCCTCGATGGCGTCGATCCTGCCGTCGCGCTGCCGGGGGTAGTAGTTGCCGGTGTCGATGACGGCGACACCGTCCGCCGCCTCGCCGAAGAGGCCGGACGGCAGGTCCGGGACCGCCTTCAGGGGGACCGTGACCACCACGACCTCGGCGCCGCGTGCCGCCTCGGCCACCGGCACCGGGGTCGCGCCGGTCTCCTCGGCCAGTGCGGTGAGGGTGTGCGGCCCTCGGGAGTTGGCGACGGAGACGTCGTGACCGAGGGCGGTGAGCCGTCGGGTGAGGTTGCCGCCGATGTTGCCCGCGCCGATGATGCCGATCTTCATGTCAGGCCGCCCTTGTGATCGTGGGGAGGGAGAGGTCCCGGGGTGGGGTCTCCCCCTGTTTTGCATGCATGCGCATGCATTACACGGTGCAACCCTGTCCCGCCCCGCTCCATTCCCTCCCCACCCCGGAACGACGAAGGGGCGCCGTCCGTCGCACACGACGGAGGGCACCCCTTCGGCCGCTCGGCTCACTTGTCCAGGTGGGCCCAGAACTCGTCGAACGACAGGAGCTTGTCGCCGTTGAGGTCGCGGGTGCGGATGATGACCTCCGCCACCGACTCGGTGACGTTCCAGTCGCCTTCCTGGGCCAGGGCGGTCTTGAACTCGGCGGCGGTGATGAACCCGTCACCGTCCGCGTCGATCCGCTGGAACTCCTTGCGCGCTGCCTCGATGTCCGCCACCGATCCGCCCCTTCTTGGTGCTCTGCCTCTTCCGGGCAGTCCTGCCGACAGTCCTACTGACGCAGGTCAGATTAACCGGACACCCGCGCACGCCGTACGGCGACCACCCAGGCTTCGCCCAGCGGCCGGGCGCCGGAGCCACGGGCGAGCTGCCCGATGGTGAGAAGCCCGGTGCCGTTCTCGATCACGTCTGCGAGTGTGGGGGTTTCCAGCGGGTGGAAGCTCAGGGGCAGGGCGGGGAGTACGAAGATGGAGAGTCTGCGGGACATTCTGGACGCGGCGGCCGAGGGAGTCTTCCCGCCGGCGGACGGCGGCACGACCGTCGTCCCCCAGGACACCCCTCGGGACGCGGGGGTCCTCTGTTTCACGGCGCATTCCGTCGTGTTCACGGACGAGGATCCGGAGTGGGTGCGCGAGACGCTGGCCTCGATGGAGTGCGACGCGCTGTCCGCAAGCATGAACCCCCGGTTCCTGGCGGCCCTCATGGAACGGACGGGCCGTACGGCCGAGACCATCGACGCGATGCTGGTCGCCCCGCCCCTGCCGGGCGAACCGCCGCTCCCGCTGCGCGAGATCCTGGACGCGAGCCACCCGCGCGTCCGGTACGCGCGCCGGCGCCGTGACGACGTGCGGGTGTGGACGGTGGACGGCGGCGTCCTGACGACGGGCCGGGGGATCGCCGGGCGGCTGGAGGTCTCGGTCGAGGTGGACGAGGGCGTACGGCAGCGGGGGCTCGGCCGGACGCTGGTGCGTGCCGCACGCCATCTCGTCGCCGAGCCGCTGTGGGCGCAGATCGCGCCGGGGAACGCCCGCAGCGTGCGGGCGTTCCAGTCGGCGGGCTATCGGCCGGTGGGCTCGGAGATCCTGCTCGGCGGGTGATGCGGGCGACGTCGACGCGGCGGTCGGCGGCGGGGTGCACCGGGTCCTCGAACCGGGGGCAGGCGGGAGCGGCGGCCCTCGCGGAGGGAGCGGCGGCCTTGGCGGGTTGCGAGGCGGGGCTCCGTGCCGGCGCGGTCGCGGCGCAGGTCGCGAGGACGGCGGAGAGGGACAGGACGACGGCGGCGGCCCGGCGCCGCGCACGAGAAGTGATCATGCCCGGCACGATCTCGGCTGCGCGGCGCCGGGCCGGGGACCGTCACGCGTATCGAGGCGTGTCAGCCCGCCCGGTTGTCATGTGTCACCGGAAGATGCCCGTGTGCCCGAGGGAGTAGCGGCCCGGCTGCGGGTAGACCGCGAGGCCGTGCGGGCCGCTGCCGACGGGGATGCGGGCGAGTTGTTCCCCGGTGCGGGTGTCGATGGCGTACACCTCGGAGTCGTAGCGGCCGGAGAGCCACAGGACCTTGCCGTCGGCGGAGACACCGCCCATGTCGGGGCTGCCGCCGTCGGGCAGGTGCCACTTCTTGGTCAGCTCGCCCTTGGTGAAGTCGAAGACCGAGACCGTGCCCTCGCCGCGGTTGGAGACGTACATCTCGCGGGAGTCGCGGCCGACATAGAGGCCGTGGGTGCCCTTGCCGGTGGGCAGCAGCTTCGGCTCCTCGAAGGTGTCGCCGTCCAGGACCCACATGCCGTGGGCCATCATGTCGGCGATGTAGAACCGCTTGCCGTCCGGTGAGATCTTGACGTCCTGCGGCATGGCCCCCTCGAACGGCAGTTTCCGCTGCCCGATCACCTTCATGCTCACGGTGTCGACCTTGAGCAACTCGCCGCTGAACTCGCAGGACACGATGAAGTAGGTGCCGTCGAGGGAGAAGTCGGCGTGGTTGACGCCGTAGCAGCTGACCGGCTCGGTCTTGATCCGCTTCATGGTGTGCGGGTCGCGGAAGACGAGTTCGCGGTCTAGGGAGGCCATGACGACGGCGTACTCGCCGTTGGGGGTGAAGTACAGGTTGTACGGGTCGTGCACCTCGACCGGCTTGCCCGCCTTGCCCGTCCTCGGGTCGATGGGGGTCAGGGTGTGGCCCCGGTTGTTGTTGACCCAGAGGGTCTTCAGGTCCCAGGACGGCACGACGTGCTGGGGCTGGCGGCCCACCGGGATGGTCTCGACGACCTTGTAGGTCTTCGGGTCGATGACGGTGACCGTGTCGGACTCGCTGTTGGGCACGTACACCCGGGACGGGAAGTCCTTGACCACCGGGGAGAGCCGGTTCGGGCGGTCGGCGGCGTAGACGTCCCGGGGGTCCAGCACGGGCGGCATGCCGCGCAGGCCCCGGACCGCCGTCCGCTGCTGCTTCTTCTTCCGCTCGGCGGCCTCGGCTTCGGTGGCGGCCCGGTCGGCCCGGACGCGCCGCTCCTGCTCGGTGGTCCCGGCCTCGGAACCGCACGCGGCGACGGCGGCGAGGACGGCGGCCGCGAGCAGGGCGCGCCGCACGAGGGGGTGCTGCTTCAGGGGGTGCTGCTTGAGGGGGGTGCGGGGGGTGGTCACGCGACCTTTATAAGGAGGTTCACCATGAATGCCGGCGATTCGGCCGATCGACGGAGGTGCGTGGCGGCTGCCGCCGGGTGCGCGGTTCGACGGAGGTGCGCGCGGTGACGGGCCGGCGGGCCCGTGCCCCTGACCTGTCTACCGGTCCGCGACTCTCATCTCGAACCAGGTCGTCTTGCCCCGCGGGAGCAGATCGACCCCCCAGCGGTCCGAGAGTTTGTCCACCAGGAACAGACCCCGGCCGCTGATGTCCGTCTCCTGGACCGGCATCAGACAGGGCAGCCCCCGTGAGGGGTCGCGGACCTCGACGCGGATCCAGCCGGGCCGGCGGCGCATACGGAGTCCGAAGACGCGGGCGCCGGTGTGCCGTACGGCGTTGCCCACGAGTTCGGAGACGAGTAAGACCGCGTCCTCGGTCATCTTCGGCGACAGCCGCCACTGGCGCAGGACGACGACCTGGGCGAGCCGCCGCGCGGCGGCCGCGGACTCGGGACGGGACGGGAGCGGAACCTCTCCCTCGGTGGGGTTGCCGAACAACTCCAGTGCCTGCTGCGCCCGTTCGTCCTCGATCGCAGGTGACCAACGCGCCGCGGTCGCACTCCCGTGCCGCCGCGGCTGTTCGATACCCTCCAGCCCCGCCATGACCCCATCATGGCCGCCCTGAGCCCTCTGCGGGGCCGTTCCACAGGAATACAACCCCCGGAACCAACCATTCCGGGAGTTTCGTTTGACATATGCCAGCGGCAGCAAGCTGTTCGCCAAAGCCTACCTGACCTGCGCGAACGGCCTGAACTTCGGTCAGCGTCGGGCCCCTTGGGCAGGAATCCCTTAAGGCTGCCTTAAGGCTGCGATAAACCGCCCCTTCGGGGGACGCGGGTAATACACCGCGTCAACTGCAAGTCGATCAGCGGAACTTGTACGGCGGATTTCAGGACGGGCCGACCGTCCGCGACGAGCCATACCGGCCACGCTCACGAGCCAGGCCGACCGTGCGCGCCGAGCCAGGCCGACCGTGCGCGCCGAGGCGTGACGGCCACGCTCGCGAGGCGCGACGCGCCGGTCTCGTTCAAGGCGTGGCCGTCGTGCTTCCCCGGCCCTCAGACGAACTTCGCCTTGCCCGGGCCCTCCTCCACGAAGCTCCGCATCCCGCGCTCGCGGTCCTCGGTGGCGAACAGCCCGGCGAACCAGTTCCGCTCGATGGCCAGTCCGGTCTCCAGGTCGGTCTCCAGGCCCGCGTCGATCGACTCCTTGGCGGCCCGCAGCGCGATCGCCGGCCCGCGCGCCAGCCGGGCGGCCCACTCGTGCGCGGCGGAGTACACCTCGTCGGCCGGGACGACCCGGTCCACCAGACCGAGCGTCAGGGCCTCCTCCGCCTTGACCATCCGGCCGGTGAAGATCAGATCCTTGGCCTTGGACGGGCCGACGAGCCGGGACAGCCGCTGGGTGCCGCCCGCGCCCGGGATCACCCCGAGCAGGATCTCCGGCTGGCCGAGCTTCGCGTTCTCCCCGGCGATCCGGTAGTCCGCGCAGAGCGCCAGCTCACAGCCGCCGCCCAGGGCGTACCCGGTGACGGCCGCGACGACCGGCTTGGGGATGCGGGCCACGGCGCTGAAGGAGTCCTGGAGGGCGCGGGACCGGGCGACCATCGCCGCATGGTCCATGGCCTGCATCTCCTTGATGTCCGCGCCCGCCGCGAACACCTTCTCTCCTCCGTAGAGGACGACGGCGCGGACGTCGTCCCGGTCCGCCGCCTCCTCCGCGACTTCCTTGAGGCGGTCCTGGGTCGCGATGTCCAGGGCGTTCATCGGGGGGCGGTCGAGGCGGACGGTGCCCACGCCTTCGGCGACTTCGAGATGGACGGTCATGAAGGCAGGTTAACGGCCACTAACGGCAACGGCCCCGGTGCCGTGCATCACACCGGGGCCGTACGTGCCTACTTCAGACCTGCTTCAGACGCTCAGGCGGTGACGCTCACGCCTTCCACTTGCTCCAGGACATGTTCCAGCCGTTGTAGCCGTTGTCCGGGTCGACGACGCGGTCGTTGGAGTTCTTGACGATCACCACGTCACCGACCATCGAGTTGTCGAAGAACCAGGCGCCCGGTGCCTTGCGGTCCCAGCCGCCGCGGGTGTCGCGCAGGCCGATGCAGCCGTGGCTGGCGTTGTAGTTGCCGAAGGCGCCGCCGCCCCAGTAGTTGCCGTGGATGAAGGTGCCGGAGGTGGTCAGCCGCATGGCGTCCGGCACGTCCTTGATGTCGTACTCGCCGCCGTAGCCGACGGTCTCGCCGTTCATCCGGGTCACGCGCAGGCGCTCGCTGATGACCATCTGGCCGTTCCAGGTCTCCATGCCGGGCTTGCCGGTGGTGACCGGGATGGTCTTGATGACCTTGCCGTCCCGCTCGACCTTCATGGTGAGCTTCTTGACGTCGACCGTGGAGACCTGGCTGCGGCCGATGGTGAAGGAGATCTTCTTGCTCTGCTCGCCGTAGACACCGTCGCGGCCCTCGACGCCGTCGAGGTTGAGGTCGACGGTGACCTTGGTGCCGGCCTTCCAGTACTTCTCCGGGCGGAAGTCGATACGGTCGTTGCCGAACCAGTGGCCCTCGACGTCGACGGGCGGCTCGGTCTTGATGGTGATGGCCTTCTCGACGTCCTCGGGGGCGGTGATGCCCCGGGTGAAGCGGACCGAGAACGGCATGCCGACGCCGACCTTCGAGCCGTCCTCGGGGGTGAAGATGCCGACGAAGGTGTTCTTCGGGGTCAGGGTGGTGAAGGACGAGTCCTCGGCCGCCTCACGCCCCTCGGAGTCCTTCGCGACGGCGTGCACCTTGTACTCGGTGGCCGAGTTGAGGTGGATGGACGGCGTCCAGCTGGAGCCGTCCTTCGCTATCTCGCCGGCGATCTTCTCGCCCTTGTCGTTCTCGACCGTGACCTCGGACAGCTTGCCCTTGGCGGCGGTCACCTTGAGCGCGCCGCTGGTCGCCACGGCGTCGGCGCCGTTCTTCGGGGCGATGGTGACGACCGCCTCCGAGGCCCCGGTGGCCGCCGCCTTGTCGGAGGCGCTCTTGTCGGAGCCCTTCCCCTTCTCGCCGCCGGAGCCGGGGTCCGAGCCCCCGCCTCCGCCGCACGCGGTGACGGCGAGCAGCATCAGGACCGGCAGCATGGCCAGGGCCCCCTTGCGCCGCCGCGTCCGCGCGCCAACCGACGCCCCCGATATCGGTCGCCCGTTCAACTCTCTGTTCTCCCCTCGCACGGCCTGAGCAGGCCCGCACCCCTACGCGCAGCGTGCGCGTACGCACGTACATTAACCAGATGATCGGAATGAATTGGTCTCGGTGAATGTCACCGTTCAGTCCCAACTTGGATGATCACGCGCGCCCCCCTGCCGGTGCCGAGCCGGGTGCCATGTCGCCGCTATGTCGGTCTACTTCACCGCGGCACCCGCTTTCCATTCCTTCCACCCCATGTTCCATCCTCCGAGGCCATTGTCGGGAGCGACCGTTTTGTCATCGCTGCCCACGACCTCGACGACGTCCCCGACGAGGCTGCGGTCGAAGAACCAGCCCGCGGGGGTGCCGGAATCGCCGCCCTTGACATCGCGCAGGCCCACACAGCCGTGACTGACGTTGGCCCGGCCGAAGGCGTCCGGGGCCCAGTAGTTTCCGTGCAGGAAGGTGCCGGAGGTGGTCAGGCGCATGGCGTGCGGAACGTCCGGGATGTCGTACTCGCTCTTGCCGTTCGCCTTCCGGAAGCCCACGGTGGCCCCGTTCATCCGGGTCACCTCCAGCATCTCGGTGACGACCATCTTCCCGTTGTACGTCGTGGTCTTGGGCGCCCCGGCGGTGATGGGGAGGGTGGCGAGCACACCGTCGCCGCGTTCCACGCGCATGGTGTGCCGGGCCGCGTCGACCACGCTGACCTGGTGGCGGCCGACGGTGAACGAGAGCGTCCTGTCCTGCTGGCCGTAGACGCCGGGAGCGCCCTCGACGTCCCGCAGGCGCAGGGCGACGGTGACCCTGGTGCCGGGCCTCCAGTACCGCTCGGGGCGGAAGTCGAGGCGGCCCCCGCCGAACCAGTGCGGGCGGACCTCGACAGCCGGCTCGGCGGTCACCTCGACGGCGCGTTCCACGGCCGCGCGGTCCTCGATCACCCGGTTGAACTCCAGTGAGACGATCATCCCGGTGCCGACGGTGGCCCGGTGCTCGGGTTTGACGTACGCGATGAAGCGCTCGTCGGGGACGTGCGTGGTGAAGGTGACGTGCCGTGCCGAGCGCCGGCCGTGGCCGTCGAGGGCGACGGCGTCGACGGTGTACCGGGCGGCCAACGCGAGCTTCCGTGAGCCGGTGGGGCGCCAGGTCAGTCCGTCGGCGGAGAGCCGTCCGGGGACGGGTGACTCCTGCGCGTCCTGGGACTTCACCACCTTGACGGACTCCAAGCGCCCGCTGGGCACCCGTACTTCGAAGCGCTGCTCCGGGCGCACGCCCTTGCTGCCGTCCTCCGGTGTGACCCGGATCGAGTCGTCGGGTGCCTTTGCGCTGGTGAGCGGCGGTCCGGCGGTGCATCCGGCGACCCCGGCGAGCAGTCCGGCCCAGGTGAGCGCGGCGGCCAGGGCGGCCCCGGCGCGGCGCGCGTGCGTCTGTGCGTGGTTCACGTGCGGCCCAACGACGGCGCACGCCCCCGGGAAACGTGAGTGCGAGGCGTGCTCTGGGCAGAACCCTTGGGAGGACGACGCGATGGGGAGCGGTGACGGGACATCTCGCTCCCCTTCTCCGTCGCCCACCGAGCCGCGGGAGGCCTGAGGTGTCGAGCGCAGCCGAGCAGGACGAAGTACAGGGGACGCGGGGGGTGCCGGCCGCCCGTCCGGCCCCCGCGCTGAACGGCGACCGGCGTGAGGGGGCCGCCGCGCCGGAGCACAGGCCCGTGTGGCCGGGGGCGTCGACACCGCTGGGGGCGCGGTTCCGGGTGGGCCCCGACGGGGTCGCCGGCACCAACTTCGCGCTGTGGGCGGGCGGGGCGGAGTCCGTCGAGCTGTGTCTGTTCTCGGCGACGGGCGAGGAGACCCGGCTGAGGCTGACCGAGCTCACCCATGAGATCTGGCACGGCTTCGTACCGGGCGTCCTGCCGGGGCAGCGGTACGGCTATCGCGTGCACGGCCGCTGGGACCCGTGGACCGGCGCCCGCTGGAACCCCGCGAAGCTCCTCCTGGACCCGTACGCGCGGGCCGTGGACGGCGAGTTCACCCTCCCGCCGGAGGTGTACGCGCACGTCCGGGACTGGCCCGAGCAGCATGTCGCCGACACGGTGCGCGACGAGAGGGACTCGGCACCGCACGTCCCGAAGGGCGTCGTCGTCCATGACGACGACGACTGGGCCGACGACCGCCGCCCGAAGACACCGTGGGCGGACTCGGTCATCTACGAGCTGCACGTCCGCGGCTTCACCATGACCCACCCCGGCATCCCGGAGGAACTGCGCGGCACGTACGCCGGTCTCGCGCACCCCGCCGCGATCGAGCACCTGGTGAAGCTGGGGGTGACGGCGGTGGAGCTGCTGCCCGTGCACCAGTTCGCCCACGAGGACCATCTGCTGCGCCGGGGCATGCGCAACTACTGGGGCTACAACTCGATCGGCTACTTCGCCCCGCACGCGGCGTACGCCTCGTCGGGCACGACCGGGCAGCAGGTCGGCGAGTTCAAGCGGATGGTGCGGGCGCTGCACGCCGCCGGGATCGAGGTCGTCCTCGACGTGGTCTACAACCACACCGCCGAGGCCGACGAACGCGGCCCGAGCCTGTCGCTGCGCGGCATCGACAACCGGGGCTACTACCGCCTGCAGCACGACGCGCGCCGCTACGCGGACTACTCGGGGTGCGGCAACACCCTGCACGTGGTGCAGCCGCACGTGCTCCGTCTGATCACCGACTCCCTGCGCTACTGGGTGACGGAGATGGGCGTCGACGGCTTCCGCTTCGACCTCGCCGCCGCGCTCGCCCGCTCGATGCACGACGTCGACATGCTCTCCCCCTTCCTCGCGGTCATCGCCCAGGACCCGGTGCTGCGCCGGGTGAAGCTGATCGCCGAGCCGTGGGACGTGGGTTCGGGCGGCTACCAGGTCGGCGCCTTCCCGCCCCTGTGGACGGAGTGGAACGACCGGTACCGGGGCGCGGTCCGGGACTTCTGGCGGGGCGCGCTGCCGGACGTACGCGACCTCGGCTACCGGCTGTCGGGCTCCAGCGACCTGTACGCCTGGGGCGGCCGGCGGCCCTACGCCTCCGTCAACTTCGTCACCGCGCACGACGGTTTCACCCTGCGCGACCTGGTGTCGTACGAGCGCAAGCACAACGAGGCGAACGGGGAGGGCAACCGGGACGGCTCGGACGACAACCGGTCCTGGAACTGCGGCGCCGAGGGCGAGACGGACGACGAACGCGTACGGGCGCTGCGGCGGCGCCAGTTGCGCAACCTCCTGACCACCCTGCTGCTCTCCACGGGTGTGCCGATGCTGGTCGCCGGCGACGAACTGGGCCGCACGCAGGGGGGCAACAACAACGCCTACTGCCAGGACAACGAGATCAGCTGGATCGACTGGAGCCTGCTGGAGGACCCCGCCTGGAAGGCCCTCTTCGACCTCACGTCCCGGCTGATCGCGCTGCGCCACGCGCACCCGGTCCTGCGCCGCCGCGCCTTCTTCTCCGGCCGGGCGCACTCGGCGGACGGGCTGCGCGACCTCGCCTGGTTCACCGCCCGCGGCACGGAGATGACCGAACGGGACTGGTACGCGCCGGCCTCGACGCTGGGCATGTATCTCTCGGGCCGGGACATCCCGGGCCGCGACGCGCGGGGGGCGCCCGTCCTGGACGACAGCTTCCTCACGGTCCTGCACGCCGGCGACCGCCCGGTGAGCTTCGTACTGCCGGGAACCCCCTGGGCCAGGCGCTACGAGGTGGTCGTCGACACCTCCCGGGAGGAACAGGTGGAGGGACCGGGGGTGCTGCACCGGGCGGGGGAGACGGTGACGGTACCGGCGCGGTGTGTACTGCTGCTGCGGGTGGCCGACTGACGACTCTCCCCCCGCGTCAAGGATTCGGGGCTCCGCCCCGGACCCCGTTCGCGCAGTTCCCCGCGCCCCCATCAGGGGCGCGGGGAACTGCGCGAGAAGTCCCACCGGCCCGCGGACGACCGACAAGCGAGCGGGGTCGAAGGGGCGACAGCCCCTGCGATGGGACGGGTAGGGGCGGCGGGGGCGAGGAAGAGCGCATCGGGCCAGGTCAGGGTGTCGGCTGCCGTACCCCGGCTAGCCGAGGATGCCGCGTTCGTACGCCTCCGCCACCGCCGCCGCCCGGTCCTTCACGCCCAGTTTGGCGTAGAGGTGGGTGAGGTGGGTCTTGACCGTGGCCTCGCTGATGAAGAGTTCGCGGGCGATCTCGCGGTTGGCGGTGCCCCGGGCGACGAGGGTGAGGACCTCGCGCTCGCGGGCGGACAGGGGCTCGTGGACGGGGGTGCGCGGGGTGCGGACCGCCGCCACCAGGCGGGAGGCGACGGCCGGGGAGAGGACGGTGCGGCCCTCGGCGGCCGCGCGGACCGCCGTGAACAACTCCTCGCGCGGCGCGTCCTTGAGGAGGTAGCCCGTCGCGCCCGCCTCGATCGCCGGGAGGGTGTCGGAGTCGGTGTCGTACGTGGTGAGGACGAGGACCTTCGCGCGGGCGGCCCGGCGAGTCAGCTCACGGATGGCGTCCACGCCTCCCCCGCCCGGCATGCGCAGGTCCATCAGGACCACGTCGGGGTCGAGCGCGGCGACGAGTTCCACCGCCTCGACGCCGCCCGACGCCTCGCCGAGGACGGCGAAGCCGGGCGCGGACTCGAACATGCCGCGCAGACCGTCCCGTACGACGGGATGGTCGTCGACGATCAGCAGGGAGATGGGGCTCTCCGGATGCGGATCAGGATGCGGAAGGGGGTGCGGGTGCGGATGCGGGTGCGCCTCGTCAGTCATGGCGGACCAACGGTACGCGAGCCGACAGGGCCGTGCCCTGGCCCGGCTCGGACTCGACGGTGAGGGTGCCGGCGATGCGCTCGGCGCGGATCCGCATGCCGTCGAGTCCGAAGCCGCCCGTGCCGGTGCGCTCGGAGACGGCGAGGGGGTCGAACCCCCGGCCGTCGTCGCGGATGTCGAGGATGACCTCGTCGCCGAGGAAGGAGAGGGTGACGCCGACGCGGCCGGCGTGGGCGTGCCGGGCCGCGTTCGACAGGGCTTCCTGGGTGATGCGCAGAAGCGTCGCCGAGACCTCGTCGTGCAGCTGCTCCACCCCGCCGGTGACGGTGAACTCGGCGCGTGTGCCAGTCCGTTCGCCCCATTCCGCGACCGTCTTCTTCAGCGCCTCGGGCAGCCCGTCGTGCTCCAGGGCGACCGGCGCGAGATTGTGCACCGAGCGGCGGGCCTCGCCGAGGCTGTGGCGGGCCAGGTCCGAGGCGCGGGCGAGGTGGGTGCGGGCGACGGCGAGGTCGGAGGTGCTCGTTACGACCTGGAGCTGGGCGATGATGCCGATCAGCCCCTGGGCGATGGTGTCGTGGATCTCGGCGGCCAGCCGCCGGCGTTCGTCGGCGACCCCGGCCTCCCGTGCCTGCACGAGGAGTTGGGCGTGCAGCGCGGCGTTCTCGTCGAGGGCCTGCTGGAGGGCGGCGTTGGTGCGTTCGAGCTCGGCGATGGTCGCGGTGCGCTCGCGGCCCCGCTGCTCCTCCTGCTCGGTGAGATGGGCGATCACCATCTGCAGGCCGGAGTTGGCGGCCAGCAGGGCGGCGAAGGCGGTCCAGCGGACCGCCCCGTCCGGCGGCAGCCCGCCGGACTGCGCACCCGCCACGGTGACCGCGGCGGCGAACAGCCCGAGCCGTCGCCATCGGCCCGGCAGCAGTTCGTCCGCGTCCATGTAGCCGGTGGCGGCGTAGAACGCGAAGAACGGGTTGATCCAGGTCAGGGCGAAGGCGATGGCCCAGCGGACGACGTAGTAGCCGGTCCCCGCCGGGGACGGGGTCCGGCCGCGGTGACCGGCCGCGCGGGGGCCCGACGGGCCGGGGCCGGTCAAGCCAGGGCCGGTCACGCTGGGGCCGGTCGGGTCGGGGCCGGTCGGTCGGTGTCCGCGGCGGGTGAGGTGCCACCACAACTGGAGCGCGACGGCGGCGACGACCAGGGCCCCGGCGACGTACCACTCGGCGGCATCCGCCATCAGGCCGGTGGCGCCGGCGAGGACGGCGAGGACAACGCTCACGCCGAGCAGGCTGTAGGGCCCCCAGGTGTGGAACTGGTCCCAGCGCCGCTCGATCATCCGGTCCGCCGCGGTCATCTCCCCAGTCTGCACGGCCGGTCCCCCGCCTACTCCCATCGGAACCAGCGTGCGGCGGCGGCCGTGAGCAGCACCGTCCACGCCACCAGGACACCGAGGTGGTCCCAGCCGGGCCAGGCGCCCGCCGCCGCCTCGTTCAGCGCCTGCGCGGCCGCGCCGAACGGGGTGAGGCCGACGGACCGGGCCAGGACGTCCGGCATGGTCTGCACCGGCATCCACACGCCCGCGCAGAACATCGCCGGGAAGAAGACGGCGGAGCCGATCGCCGCCGAGATCTTCGTGGTGCGGGACAGCGCGCAGATCACGGCGCCGAGGGCGAGGGCGACCAGGACGGCCAGGACGAGGGCCACCGCGTAGCCGAAGGGCTGCTCGGGCAGCCGTACGTCGAAGGCGAGCCGGCCGACCGCCAGGGCGAGCAGCGCCGACACCAGGGAGGCACCTCCGTACAGGACCATCTGTGCGGAGAGCAGGGCGGCGGGGCGCACCGGGGTCGTGGACATCCGGCGCAGGACGCCGCGTTCGCGGTAGCCGGTGAGGATCTGGGGCATCGCCTGGATCCCGCCGACGATCAGACCGAGCAGCACGCTCACGGGGACGTAGCCGTCGACCGGGCGCAGCCCGCCGAAGTCCGGGTCGGCCTCGCGGAAGGAGGGGATCGAGCCGAGGACCGCCAGCAGGACGGTCGGGAAGCCCAGGATCCAGAAGAGGCTGCCGGGTTCCCGGCGGAAGAGCCGGATCTCGCTCTTCAGTACGGCGGTGTCGACGAGTGCGGTGCTCATGCCGCCGCTCCCTTCCTCGGCTCGGTCCGGTGCGTGCCCTCGGTCCGGTGCGTGCCCTCGGTGTCGCGCGGGCGCGTCGTCTCGTCGGTGAGGTCGAGGAATGCCTCGTCCAACGTGGCTTCGGTGACCCGGAGTTGGTGGGCGGTGGTGTGGGTACGGGCGAGGAGGGTGAGGACGGCGTTCACGGTCTCGTCGGTGCCGGAGAGGGTGACCCGGCCGTCCTTGTGCTCGACCGCCGCGAGCGCGGGCAGCGCGTTCAGGTCACGGTCGTCCAGCGGGGCGGAGGGCGTGAAGCTGATGACCGTGGCGCCCGCCGAGCGCCGGATGAGCCCGGCCGGGGTGTCCAGGGCGGCGACGCGGCCCTGGTCGATCACGGCGATCCGGTCGCACAACCGCTGGGCCTCCTCCATGAAGTGGGTCACGAGCAGCACGGTCACCCCGCCCGCGCGGATGTCCTCGATCAGCTGCCAGGTGTCCCGGCGGGCGCGCGGATCGAGGCCGGTGGTCAGCTCGTCCAGGACGACGATCCGGGGATCGCCGACGAGGGCGAGCGCGATGAACAGCCGCTGCTTCTGGCCGCCGGAGAGCTTGGCGAAGCGGGTGCCGAGCCTGGCCGTGAGGCCGAGGCGTTCGGCGAGCGGCCGCCAGTCCAGCGGGGCCGGGTAGAAGGCGGAGTACAGCTCCAGTGCCTCGCGCACGGTGAGTTTGGGCTGCAGCTCGCTCTCCTGGAGTTGCGCGCCGAGCACCAGACGGGTGGCCCGGTGCTCGGCGACCGGGTCGAGGCCGGCGACCCGGACCCGGCCCGCGTCGGGCACGCGCAGGCCCTCGACACATTCGACGGTGGTGGTCTTGCCGGCGCCGTTCGGGCCGAGGATCCCGAAGATCTCGCCCTCCTCGACGGTGAAGGAGACCCCGTCGACGACGGCGCGGCCGCCGTAGGTCTTGCGGAGGTCGGTGACCTCAATAACGGGTGTGGACGACTTGTGTGGCATGTGTCGAGAATCCCGGCGGGACGCGGGCGGGCACATCGGCCATCGCGCTCGAACGGGCATCAGCCGATCGGTCGATGCGCCGGTACGACCCCTGTGAGCTGCCCGTACGCCTCCGTGGCCGGGCGGGTCGCGGGACGGTCGTCGGATCGTCGTAGGACTCACGACCGATCGAGGTCCGGCCAAAACTCGGTGGGCGTTGTCAGTGGCGATCCGTAGGCTCGCTGCTGATGCCCACGACACGTGCCACCGCAGAGGAACCCGACCGGACCGAGGAACCAGGGGCGGCCTCCCGGCATGCGGACGCCGAGCCCGCGCACGCCGAACCCGCGCACGCCGGGCCGGCCGAGCCCGGGCCCGCGGAACCCGAGTGGGCCGAGCCGCCCGCGAAGGCCCCGGGACGCTCCGCCGTACGTACGCTGCTGCGGCTGTGGCCGTATGTGCGGCCCGTACGGGTGCGGTTGTCCGTCGCCGCGGTGGTCGCGATCGTCGCCTCCCTCGTGGGCCTGTTCATCCCGCTCGTCCTGAAGTGGATGGTGGACGGCCCGATCGCCGACCGGGACCCGGCGGGCGTGTGGCTCAGCGCTCTGTACCTGCTGCTGCTCGGGCTCGCCGAGGCACTGCTGTTCGGCCTGCGGCGCTGGCTCGTGGCGCGGCCCCTCGCGGGGGTCGAGGCGTCGATGCGCGCGGATCTCTACCGCCATCTGCAGCGCCTCCCGGTCGCCTTCCACGACCGCTGGGCCTCCGGTCAGCTCCTCTCGCGCGGGACGACCGATCTGATGCTGCTGCGGATGTTCCTCGCCTTCCCGCTGACGTTCCTGCTGGTCAACGCGGTGACCATCGTGGTCGGCGTGATCATCATGCTCGCCCAGGACTGGACCCTGGGGCTCGTCATCCTCGGGCCCGTGGTGCCGGTGATCGTGACCTGCGTCGTCTTCGAGAGGAAGTACAACGCCGTCGCGCGCCTCGCTCAGGACCAGGTCGGCGACCTGACGACGGTCGTCGAGGAGAGCGTCCTCGGGATCCGCATCATCAAGGGGTTCGGGCGGCACCGCAGCCAGGCGCGCGCGTTCCGCGAGCTCTCCCGGACCCTGCGCGGCACGGAACTGCGCAAGGCCCGCCTGCTGTCGGTGATCTGGGGCGTCATCATCACGCTCCCCGAGATCGCGATCGGCGCGGCCCTCGTCCTCGGCGTCGTCCAGGTCGCCGACGGCGTGCTGTCGGCGGGCACCCTGGTCGCCTTCCTGTCCACCGCGCTCGCGCTGCGCTGGCCCGTCGACTCCATCGGCTTCCTGCTGGCGATGAGCCAGGAGGCGGCGACGGCGACGGAGCGGTACTTCGAGGTGATGGACGAGGAGCCGGAGTCCGGCGACCCCAAGGGGGCCGGCGACCCGCCGTTCCTGGCCCCGGCCGGGGCCAGGAACGGCGGGAAGTGGGACGGCGGGGACGGGGACGGCGGGGGCAGGAAGGGCGAGGACGGCGGGCTCCGGTTCCACGGCGTCACCTTCCGCTACCCCGACGCCGCTCCCGGCAGCGCCCCCACTCTCGACCGCATCGACCTGCACATCCGGCCGGGCGAGTCGATGGCGCTGGTCGGCGCCACCGGCTCCGGCAAGACCACCCTCACCGCCCTCGTCCCCCGCCTGCACGAGGTCACCTCCGGCCGCATCACCCTGGACGGCGAGGACATCGCCACGATGCCGAGGGACGCGCTGCGCGGCCTGGTCGCCGTGGCCTTCGAGGAACCCACCCTGTTCTCCGCCACCGTCGGCGAGAACGTGCTGATGGGCGCCCCGCCGGACGCGGGCGGGACCGAGCTGGACCGCGCCCTGGCCATCGCCCAGGCGGAGTTCGCGCACGCGCTCCCGCAGGGCACCGCCACCCAGGTGGGCGAGCAGGGCCTCAGCCTCTCCGGCGGCCAGCGGCAGCGCCTGGCGCTCGCGCGGGCGGTGGTCGGCAGACCCCGCTTCCTCGTCCTCGACGACCCGCTGTCGGCGCTGGACGTGCACACGGAGGCCGCGGTGGAGGCCGCGCTGCGCCGGGTGCTCGCGGAGACGACCGCGCTGATCGTGGCGCACCGCCCGTCGACCGTGCTCCTCGCCGACCGGGTCGCCCTGCTCTCCGGCGGCCGGGTCACGGCCGTGGGCACCCACCAGGAACTGCTGCGCACGAACACCGAGTACGCCCATCTGATGTCCGGCACCGAGGAGGACGAGCGATGACGGCGCCCCTGACCACCGCGCCGAACAAGGAACCGAACGAGGAGCCGGACGACGTGTCGACCGGGGATCCGAACGGTGATCCGAGCGCGGTGTCGAGCGGAGAGCCGCGCGCAGTGTCGAGCGGAGAGCCGGGCGGAGAGTCGAGCAGCGCGGCGAACGAGGGTCCGGCGGGGCGTTCGGGCACGGTGACGTCCCTGGAGAAGTCACCCGACGGCGACCTGTCCGCCCCTCCCGAGGGCGCGGCCCCCACCCACCGGGCCCCCACCCCCGCCCCCGCCGAAGACCCGTTCGACCACGACGACCTCCCCACTCCCCCGGGCGCCACCCTCGCCCTGCTGCGCTCCCTGCTCGCGCCGATGCGGGCCCGGGTGATCGTGGCGAGCGTGCTGCTCCTGCTCCAGCAGGCCGCGGTGCAGGCGGGCCCGCTGCTGGTGGCGTACGCCATCGACAGTGCCGTACCGGCGCTGCGGGACGGCCGGCACGGGCCGCTGATCGCGGTGGCGGCCGGATATCTGGCGTGCGCGCTGGCGGCCGGCGGACTGCAGTACCTGTTCATCGGGGCGTCCGCGCGGGTGAACCAGGACGTGCTGCTGGATCTGCGCGGCCGGATCTTCCGGCACGCGCAGGCACTGAGCATCGACTTCCACGAGCGGTACACCTCGGGCCGGCTGATCTCCCGGTCCACCACGGACGTGGAGTCGCTGCGCGAACTGCTCAACGAGGGGCTCCAGGAACTCATCGGGGTGATCCTCGCCTTCTTCTACATCTCGGCGATGCTGCTCTGGCTGGACCTGGGCCTCGGCGCGGCGGCGCTGGCGTCGTTCGTGCCGCTGTACGGGTTCGTGCGGATGTACCAGCGGCGTGCGGCGAGCGTCTACACGGCCCGGTCCAGCGCGATCGCCGCGGTGATCGTGAAGTTCGCGGAGACGATGAACGGGATCCGTCCGGTGCGGGCGTTCCGCCGGGAGGCCGCGAACGACGCCGAGTTCAACGCGCTGAACCGGCACCACGAGCGCAAGAACGGCGACGCGATCCTGGAGATGGCCCGCTATGTGGTCTGCTCCCGGGTGGTCGCCAACATCACGGTCGCGGCGATCGTGCTGTGGAGCGCGTACCGGGTGGCGTCGGACACGCTGGCGCTGGGTGTGCTGGCGGCCGCGGTGCTGTATCTGCGGCGGCTGTACGACCCGATCGACCGGCTCGGCATGTTCCTCAACTCGTACCAGTCGGCCGCGGCCTCGCTGGAGAAGATCGCCGGGCTGCTGGCCCAGGCCCCGTCGGTCCCGGAGCCCGCCGAGCCGAAGGAGCTTCCGGTGACGGATCGTGAACTCCCCGGCCGCGAGGTCGTGTTCGACGACGTCCGGTTCGCGTACCGCACCGGCGGCGAGGTCCTGCCCCGCTTCGACCTCACCCTCGAGGCGGGCAGCACGGTGGCGGTGGTCGGCTCCACCGGCGCCGGGAAGTCGACCCTCGCCAAGCTGGTGGCCCGCTTCTACGACCCCTCGTCCGGGCGGGTCCTGCTGGACGGTGTCGATCTGCGCGACCTCTCGGTGCCCGAGCTGCGGCGCGGGGTGATCATGGTGACGCAGGAGTCGTTCCTGTTCTCCGGCACGGTCGCCGAGAACATCGCCATCGGCCGCCCCGACGCGGGCCGCGAGGAGATCGAGCGCGCCGCGAAGGCCATCGGCGCGCACGACTTCATCACCGCGCTGCCCGACGGCTACGACACCGACGTACGCAAGCGGGGTGGCCGTATCTCGGCCGGTCAGCGTCAACTCGTGGCATTCGCACGGGCGTTGCTGGCCGACCCGGCCGTCCTCATCCTGGACGAGGCGACCAGTTCGCTCGACATCCCCGGCGAACGGGCGGTCCAGCGCGCGATGGCGACGGTGCTGCGCGGGCGTACGGCCGTGGTGATCGCGCACCGTCTCTCCACGGTCGAGATCGCCGACCGGGTCCTGGTGATGGAACACGGCCGGGTCGTGGAGGACGGCACCCCGGCGGACCTGATCGCGGGCACGGGCCGCTTCGCGGACCTGCACCGGGCCTGGCGGGACAGCCTGGCGTAGCCGCGCCCTTGATGAAGGGCGCAGCCCTTCTCTCGAGGGCGCGGGGAACTGCGCGAGAAGCCCCACCGGACCCGCACCCGAATACGCACCCACTCACCCACTCACTCACCCACTCACCCACTCACCCACTCAAGCGCACACAGAAACCGGGGGCCGATGATCAACGCGTACGAGGACCCCGGCACCCCCGACCGCCGGGGCGGCGCCCGCTACCTGTGGTGGCTGGTCAAGCAGCAGGCCGGCCGCTCCGCCCTCGGCTCCCTCATCTCGTGTGCGTGGATGGTCCTGCTGGCGGCCACCCCGTACCTGCTCTCCCGCGCGATCGACGAGGGACTGGAACCCGGCGACCACCGGGCCCTGGTCGGCTGGACCGCCGCCCTGTTCGGCGTCGGCGCCTTCAACGCCTGGCTGAGCGTCATGCGCCACCGCACGATGACCCGGGTCCGGATGGACGCCAACTTCCGCACGGTGAAGGTGGTGATGGCGCACGCCGTCCGGCTGGGAGCGGCGCTGCCCGGTCGCGCGGGCGCCGGGGAGGTCGTCACGATCGGCGTGGGGGACGTCCAGACGATCGCCGGGTCCCTGACGGTCATCGGGCCGGGGGTCGGCGCACTCGCCGCCTACCTGGTGGTCGCCGGACTGCTCGTGTCGGTCTCTCTCCCCATCGCGGCGGTCGTGCTGCTCGGGATGCCGCTGATCGCGGTGATCGTGGGGCCGTTGATGCGGCGGCTGCAGGGCACGGAGACCGAGTACCGCGAGCGACGGGGCGTGCTGACCGCGCGGATCGCCGACCTCGCGGGCGGGTTGCGGGTCCTCAACGGGCTGGGCGGCAAGGGGCTGGTCGCCGACGCGTTCCACCGGGACTCGCAGCGGCTGCGGGCGCAGGGGTACCGGGTGGGGGCGGTGACCAGCTGGATGCAGGCGCTCGGGGTGGGGCTGCCGACGCTGTTCCTCGCGGTGGTGACCTGGCTCGCGGCCCGGCTGGCCGCGCAGGGGGCCATCACCGTGGGCGAGTTGGTGTCGGTGTACGGGTACGTCACCGTGCTGGTGCGGCCCGTGTCGTACTTCGTCGACTGGGGCTACGAGGTCAGCCGCGGGGTGGTGGCCGCGCGGCGCGTCATCCGGTTCCTGAACCTGGAGCCGCTGCCGGACCACGGCACCACGGACGCCCCCGCCGAGCCGTCGACGCTGCACGACCCCGCGTCGGGGGTGCGGGTGCCGCCCGGTCGGCTGGTCGCGCTGGCCGCCGACCGGCCCGCCGACGCGGCGGCCGTGGTGGACCGGCTCGGACGGTACGCGCCGACCGCGGTGACCTGGGGCGGCATCCCGCTGGACGCGATCCCGTTGGCGCAGGTCCGGGCACGGATCCTGGTCGCCGACCACGAGGCAGACCTGTTCGCGGGCCGGCTGCGCGATCTGCTCGGCGGGCACGGGGACGTCGACGACGAGACGGCCGGGCGGGCGCTGCGGGCGGCGGTGGCCGAGGACATCGTGCAGGGCCTCGCGGACGGCCTCGACTCGGCGATCGACGCCCAGGGCCGCAATCTCTCCGGCGGTCAGCGGCAGCGGGTACGGCTCGCGCGGGCGCTGGTGGCCGACCCCGAGGTGCTGCTCGCCGTGGAGCCGACCTCGGCGCTGGACGCGCACACCGAGGCCCGGGTGGCCGGACGGCTGCGGGCCGCCCGCGCGGGCCGTACGACTGTCGTCACCACCACGTCGCCCCTCGTCCTCGACCACGCCGACACCGTCCTCCACCTCGTCGACGGGAAAGTCTCGGCCACCGGCACCCACCACGAACTCCTCGCCGCCGAACAGGGTTACCGGAACCTGGTGGCACGGGACACGGGAGAGGCGGAGGGGGCGCGCGGCGGGGAGGACGCGGGCGGCGAGGAGCACAGCGGCGGAACGGACCGCACGGACAGGACGGACCGCTCGGGCGGGGCTGGGCTCACGGACGGCGCGGGGCGCACGGACGCGGAGGTCGTACGGTGACGACAGCGAGGACGGCGAAAACGGCGGCAGTCCCGGCAACGACCGCGGAAGCAGCGGAAGTTGCATCGGACCCCCACCCCACCGGGCGGCTGCCCGTCGCCGACGCGCGGGCCGTGCGGCGGGCGACCGTGCGGCTGGTGCGGGCGGACGGGCGGGCCTTCCTGGCCGTGCTGGGGCTGAACGGGGCGGCTGCCGCCACGGGGCTGGCCGGGCCGTGGCTGGTGGGGCGGATCATCGACGAGGTGCGCGGCGGGGCCGGCGTCGGGGTCGTGGACCGGCTCGCGGCGGCGATCCTGCTGTGCGCGGTGGCGCAGTTGCTGCTGGCGCGCTGGGCCCGGTACGTGGGGCACCGGTTCGGGGAGCGGACGCTGGCGCGGGTGCGTGAGGAGTTCGTGGACCGGACCCTGGCGCTGCCGGCGTCGGTCGTGGAGCGGGCGGGGACCGGCGATCTGACGGCGCGCGGCACGGCCGATGTGGACGCGGTGGGCAAGACCCTGCGTGACGTGGGCCCCGAGTTGCTGATCAGCTCGGTGCAGGCGCTGTTCCTGATCGGCGCGGTGTTCGCGCTGAACCCGCTGCTCGGAGTGTGCGCGCTGGTCGGGCTGAGCGGCATCGGGGTGGTGCTGCGCTGGTATCTGCGCCGGGCGCGCGCTGGCTATCTCGCGGAGGGCGCGGCCGGTTCGGAGGTGGCGGAGATCGTCGCGGCGACCGCGTCGGGGGCCCGTACGATCGAGGCGCTGCGGCTGGAGCGCCGGCGGATCACGGCAAGCCGGGACGCGCTGGAGGAGTCCCGGCGCCGCCGCTTCCACACCCTGTTCCTGCGCACGGTGTTCTTTCCCGGGGTCGAGGTCTCGTACTTCGTGCCCCAGGTCCTCGTGCTCCTCCTCGGCGGTGTGCTGCTCGCGCGCGGCGCGGTCACGCTGGGCGTGGTGGTGTCGGCGGCCCTGTATCTGCAGCAGCTGAGCGGCCCGCTCGACGAGATCCTGATGCGGGTGGAGCTGCTGCAGAGCAGCGGCGCCTCGTTCGCCCGGGTGGAGGGGCTGGCCGGGGCCCCGCGCACCGGCTCCGCGGTCGCCCCGGAGCCCGTGGACGACCGTATCGACGTACGGGGTGTCCGGTACGCGTACGAGCGGGGCGGCGAGGTGCTGCGCGGTGTGGACCTGACGGTCCGCCCGGGAGAGCGGCTCGCGGTGGTGGGCCCGTCCGGCGCCGGGAAGACGACGCTGAGCCGCCTGCTGGCCGGCGTCGACGCGCCGACCGCCGGGACCGTGACGGTGGGCGGGGTGCCCGTCGTTGACCTCGACCCCGAACGGCTGCGCCGCCAGGTGGTCCTGGTCACCCAGGAGCACCATGTCTTCCTGGGTACGGTCCGGGACAACCTCCTCATCGCCGAACCGGCGGCCACGGACGAGGAGTTGTGGGCGGCGCTGTCGGCGGTGGGCGCGGACGGCTGGGTCCGTGACCTCCCCGCCGGGCTGGACACCCGCCTCGGTGAGGGCGGGCGCCGCACGGACGGCCCCCAGGCGCAGCAACTGGCCCTAGCCCGGGTGGTCCTGGCCGACCCGCACACCCTCATCCTCGACGAGGCCACGGCCCTCCTCGACCCCACCACCGCCCGCCACGCCGAACGCGCCCTCGCCGCGGTCCTGCACGGCCGCACGGTCATCGCCATCGCCCACCGCCTCCACACCGCCCACGACGCGGACCGCGTGGCGGTGATGGAGGACGGCCGCCTCACCGAACTCGGCACCCACGACGACCTGGTGACGGCGGACGGCGCGTACGCGGCACTGTGGCGGCGGTGGCACGGGGAGGAGGCCGCCTGACGGGGGGCGGGGTCCCGCGGTCCGACGAACGTGCACGTCACCTGTGCGACGATTGCCGAACAGCCTTACGACGATGGGAAGAACGCCTCCCGTGATGCCGCCGATGTGTGTCGTCTGCCCTCGCAGGCCGCACGACGACAAGTGAACGGATCAGGTAGGGCGTCTCCTTGGGTCCTTGGGTCCTTGGGCGCCTCCGCCCTCCGCGCTCGGCCCTCCGCCCTCCGCGCTCGGCCCTCCGCCCTCCGCGCTCGGCCCCCCACCCTCCACCCTCGGCCCCGCCAGGTGAACGCCCCGTTTATCGAACATGATCAACCGGGCAACGGACGATTTCCGGCCAAGTTATTGACGCGCCCCTGACAGGAAGCGCAATCTCCTGCCACTCTGCCCACAACCGCGGCACAGCAACCTCACAGGCAGCGCTCTCACGTGCCGCGCGGCACCCCCCACGCATGTGGTTATCGCGTTCGTCAGTGCACATCTTGTTCTGCCCGGACGGCCACCAGTCGTCCGGTCTCCCCTGGCCGTGCGAACCGCGGCCACGCAGAAGGAGTCAGTGTTGAGACGCCAGTCCCACAGACGCACCTCCCACACCGGTAACACCTTCGGCCGCACCGCCCGCCGGCGCACGGCCGCCGGCGCGCTCGTCGCCGTCACCGCCCTGTTGGCCGCGGCCGTCCAGTCGGGCGCCGCCACCGCCGCCCCGGAGAAGGCACCGTCGGCTGCGAGCAAGGCCACCGGCGCGGCCTCGGTCAAGCTCACCCCCGCCCAGCGGGCCGAGCTGATACGCGAGGCCACCGCGACGAGGGCGGAGACGGCCGAGGAGCTGAACCTCGGCGCCAAGGAGAAGCTCGTCGTCCGTGACGTGGTCAAGGACCGCGACGGCACCGTGCACACCCGCTACGAGCGGACCTACGACGGCCTCCCGGTCCTCGGCGGCGACCTGGTCGTCGAGACCTCGAAGGCGGGCGCGACCGAGGGCATCGTCAAGGCCACCAAGGCGAAGATCGCCGTCCCGTCGCTGACCCCGACCGTCAGCAAGGGCAAGGCCGAGAAGCAGGCCCTCGGCGCCGCGAAGGCGGAGGACGCCAAGAGCCCGGACATCAACCGCGCGCCCCGCAAGGTCGTCTGGGCCGCGAGCGGCAAGCCGGTCCTCGCCTACGAGACGGTCGTCGGCGGCTTCCAGCACGACGGCACCCCGCAGGAACTGCACGTCATCACGGACGCCACCAGCGGCGCCAAGCTGTACGAGTGGGAAGCGGTCGAGACCGGCACCGGCAACACCGTCTACAGCGGCCAGGTGACCCTCGGCACCACCCAGTCCGGTTCGACGTACAACCTCACCGACGGCGCGCGCGGCAACCACCGCACGAACAACCTCAACCGGGGTACGTCCGGCACCGGGACCCTGTTCTCAGGCCCCGACGACGTGTGGGGCAACGGCGCCCCGTCGAACCTGGAGTCGGCCGCCGCCGACGCCCACTACGGCGCGGCGCTGACCTGGGACTATTACAAGAACGTGCACGGCCGCAGCGGCATCCGCGGTGACGGCGTCGGCGCCTACTCGCGCGTGCACTACGGCAACAACTACGTCAACGCGTTCTGGCAGGACTCCTGCTTCTGCATGACGTACGGCGACGGCTCCGGCAACGCCAACCCGCTCACCTCGATCGACGTGGCCGCGCACGAGATGACCCACGGCCTCACGTCCAACACGGCCGGCCTGAACTACAGCGGCGAGTCCGGCGGTCTGAACGAGGCCACCTCGGACATCTTCGGCGCGACGGTCGAGTTCTTCGCGGCGAACACCTCCGACGTCGGTGACTACCTCATCGGCGAGGAGATCAACATCAACGGCGACGGCACGCCGCTGCGTTACATGGACCGGCCGAGCAAGGACGGCTCGTCCAGGGACGCCTGGTACTCCGGCATCGGCTCGATCGACGTGCACTACTCCTCGGGCCCCGCGAACCACTTCTTCTACCTGCTCTCCGAGGGCAGCGGCGCCAAGACCATCAACGGCGTCAGCTACAACTCGCCCACCTCGGACAACCTGCCGGTGACCGGCATCGGCCGGGACAAGGCGGAGAAGATCTGGTTCCGCGCGCTGACCACCAAGTTCACCTCGACCACCAACTACGCGGGCGCCCGCACCGGCACCCTGGCGGCGGCCGGTGAGCTGTACGGCACCACGTCCGCCGAGTACACGGCCGTGGCCAACGCCTGGGCGGGCGTGAACGTGGGCACCCGACCCGGCGGTGGCGGGGGCGGCGGTACGTCGTTCGAGAGCACGACCGACGTATCGATTCCGGACAACGGGGCGGCGGTCACCTCGCCGATCACGGTGTCCGGCCGGACCGGAAACGCACCCTCGAACCTCGCGGTCGCCGTGGACATCGTCCACACCTACATCGGTGACCTCCAGGTCCAGCTGGTCGCCCCCGACGGCACGGCGTACACGCTGAAGGCGTACGGCACCGGCGGCAGCTCGGACAACATCAACACCACGTACACCGTGAACGCGTCCTCCGAAGTCGCCAACGGCGTATGGCAGTTGAGGGTCCAGGACAACGCGGCCCGGGACACCGGGTACATCAACAGCTGGAAGCTGACCTTCCCGTAGGACACCAGCGCGTACCCGCGCGTGCAGACGCGCACGCAGCAGCGCACACGCGCTTCCCGTTCCCGACAGGCGTCGCCCCGGTGGGTCACTTCCCGCCGGGGCGGCGCCCGTTCATGTTTCCGCAACATTCACCGGACAGTTGACTTTCGGCCAACATCATCACCCCCTCCTGACATGGACACGACTCAAGTGTCACTCTTCCTCCACCCGCCGCACCAGCACCCCTGCACTTCCCCCACATAAGGAGCTCGTGTGACTCCCCGACGTCCTCTCTACGCGCGTCACAAGCGCACCACGCTCGCCATCGCGACCGCCGTCGCCGCCGGCGCGCTGCTCACCACCGGACTGACCTCCGGTGCCACCGCCCAGCCCGCGCCCGTCGCGTACAAGGCCCGGCCGGCCGGGGCCCCGGTCCTGCTGACCCCCGCCGCGCGCACCGCCCTGATCAAGGAGGCGGACGCGGCCACGACCGAGACCGCCGACGAGATAGGCCTCGGCGCCAAGGAGGAACTGGTCGTCCGTGACGTCCTCAAGGACGCGGACGGCACGGTCCACACGCGCTACGAGCGCACCTACGGCGGCCTCCCGGTCCTCGGCGGCGACCTGGTCGTCCACGAGTCCAAGGCCGGCGACATCAAGAGCGTCACCAAGGCGACCACCGCCACCGTCAAGGTCCCCGACCTGACCGCGGCCGTCACCAAGGCCACCGCCGAGAAGCAGGCGCTGAAGGCCGCCAAGGCCGAGGGCTCCACCAAGACGGCGGCCGACAAGGCCCCGCGCAAGGTCGTCTGGGCCGCGAGTGGCAAGCCCGCCCTCGCCTACGAGACGGTCGTCGGCGGCTTCCAGCACGACGGCACCCCGCAGGAGCTGCACGTCGTCACCGACGCGGAGACCGGCAAGAAGCTGTACGAGTGGGAGGCGATCCAGACCGGCAGCGGCAACAGCCAGTACAACGGCCAGGTCACCATCGGCACCTCGCTGTCCGGCTCGACGTACCAGCTCAACGACGCCTCGCGCGGTGCGCACAAGACGTACAACAAGGCGCGTGCCACGTCCTCCTCGGCCGGCACTCTCTTCACCGACGCGGACGACGTCTGGGGCACCGGCACCGTCACCAGCTCCTCCACCGACCAGAACGCCGCCGTGGACGCCCACTACGGCGCCCAGGTCACCTGGGACTTCTACAAGAACGTCCTCGGCCGCAACGGCATCAGGAACAACGGCGTCGCCGCGTACTCCCGGGTCCACTACGGCAACGCGTACGTCAACGCCTTCTGGTCCGACAGCTGCTTCTGCATGACGTACGGCGACGGCGCGGGCAACACCAAGCCGCTCACCTCGCTGGACGTGGCCGGCCACGAGATGACCCACGGCCTGACGTCCAACACCGCCGGCCTGAACTACAGCGGCGAGTCCGGCGGCCTGAACGAGGCCACCTCGGACATCCTCGGCACGGCGGTCGAGTTCTACGCCGCCAACGCCAAGGACCCGGGCGACTACCTGATCGGCGAGAAGGTCGACATCCGCGGCAACGGCACCCCGCTGCGCTACATGGACCAGCCGAGCAAGGACGGCTCGTCGGCCAACTACTGGTCGTCGTCGCTCGGCAGCCTGGACGTCCACTACTCCTCGGGCCCGGCGAACCACTTCTTCTACCTCCTGTCCGAGGGCAGCGGCGCGAAGACGATCAACGGGGTCTCGTACAACTCCCCCACCTCCAACGGCGCCACGATCACGGGCATCGGCCGGGACAAGGCCGTCCAGATCTGGTACAAGGCGCTGACGACGTACATGACGTCGACCACGAACTACAAGGGCGCCCGCACGGCGACCCTGAACGCTGCGTCCTCGCTCTACGGCGCGAGCAGCGCGGAGTACGCCGCGGTGAACGCGACGTGGGCGGCGGTCAACGTCACGGCGTGACATCACGGCCTGGTTCCCAGGCCGCTCGGGGCGGTACCCGGAGAGAAGGCGACTCCGGGTGCCGCCCTAGTCTGTGCGCCATGCCCGAAACCACCGGCCCGCTCCCCGAGGGCCCCTTCACCTACGAGGCCGTCGGCGCGACCCGCGAGGGTCACTGCCCGCCGGACTTCAACCCCCTCCACGTCCGCTCCCGCATAGGCGAGGGCACGGACGTGTTCGAGCGGGCCGCGCACGCCGTCAGCACCTGGGAGATGCACCGCGCGCTGGGCGTCGGCATACGCGCCTCCGCCCCCGAGGCGGCCCCAGGCGTGGACGTGACGGTCACCCTCGGCGGCGTGATCAAGGCCCCCTGCCGCGTGGTCTGGACGGTCGACGAACCCCGCCGCAAGGGCTGGGCCTACGGCACGCTCCCGGGCCACCCGGAATGCGGCGAGGAGTCCTTCGTGGTGGACCGCACGGGCGACGGCACGGTCTGGCTCACGGTCACGGCCTTCAGCCGAGGAGCGAAGTGGTACGCCCGCGCGGGCGGGGCGGCCACGCGGGGATTGCAGCATGCGTACGCACGACGGTGCGGGGTGGTGTTGCGGAGGTTGTGCGATCACCCGAAGGAGTGAGTCCTGTCGAAGTCGATGCCGACAGATTCCGTCTACCTAGACTTAGACGGACTCGACGGTATCGACCACGGAAGTGCCCCATGGGACGACGTACGACTCAGCATCCACCGGTCCCGGACAATCCCCAAGACGTGGTCGACCGCGAACGGGAGTGGGCACTACTGACCGACTTCATCGGCGACCCCTCACCGGCCATGCGACTCGGCATCGTGTCCGGGCGACGAGGCCACGGCAAGTCGTACCTTCTCCAGGCACTGTCGGAATCGCTCGACGGCCTCTACGTCACCGCCATCCGAGAGGAAGGCCGCCTTCCGGCGCTGCAGCGCTTAAGCGACGTGATCGCCTCGCACGCCGGACTGCACTCCGGCGCTCTGAGCCTGCCGGACTGACCGGCAGTGCTCAACAGCGCGATCAACGTCGCGGCGCGTCGTTCGAAAGTGCCGCTCCTGATCATCGACGAGTTGCCGTACCTGCTGCAGCACTCACCTGAACTACCGGGATTCCTCCAGCAGTTGTACGACGGCCATCAGCGCGGTGAGGGTATCGGTGCCCGTGTCCTCCTGTGCGGATCAGCCATGAGCGTCATGCACGAGCTGCTCTCGGGCACGAAGCCCCTACGCGGACGCGCGGTCGTCGACCTTCGCCTGGGCGCTTTCGACTACCGGGCCAGCCGCCGCTTCTGGCAGATCGAGGACTTGCCCACCGCACTCCGCGTCCACGCCGTGCTCGGCGGCGCCCCTGGTTACCAGCCCATCGCAGGGAACCCGACACCGAACGACGGTTTCGACTCCTGGGTGTCCCGTACGCTTCTGGACCCCGGCCGAGCGGTCTACTCACGCATGGAGACCGAGTACCTGCTTCGTGAGGACCCTCGCATCACCCAGCACACCCTCTATTACGACATCCTCTCGGCCATCGCCGAGGGCGCGACCACGCCCACCACGATCGGCGCCGCCCTCGGCCGCCCCTAACGCGATCGCGCACCCGCTGGACGTCCTGGAGTCCACGAGCTACATCCACCGGGAACAGGACATCCTTCGCCCCCGCCACCCGGTCATCACCCTGGTGGATCCCGTGATCCGCTTCAACCAGCTGATCACACTCCCCCAGGCATCAGCCGTGGAGCAGGGTTTCGCGGAGGAGGCATGGAAGGCATCCACTCCCACCTTCAACTCCAAGATCCTGGGCCCCCACTTCGAAGAACTCGCCCGCACCTGGACCCGCCGCTACGCCCACACGGTCCTCCCGGGCGGCCTCCCGGGCCCGGTCTGCACCACGGAGGTCCCCGACCCTTCGGCCCGCACCAAACACGAGGTCGACGTCATCGCCCTCGCCCTCGGCGAACGCCCCTTGCTGGTCGTGGCCGTGCTGGCGGGCGTCTGGCTGTGCTGGGGCGTCGGGCGCTACGTGCGGGCCGACCGGGGCACGCGGGTCAGCATGCGGCAGGCCGTGCGGGTGCGCTGGGGGTGGGTGCGGCTGGCGCGGATGGCCGGACTGACGGTCACCGACAAGACGCCGGGTCTGCTCGCGCAGCTCACGGCCCAGAGGGATAGTCCCGCCCCCGCGCCCCGGGTGCTGACTCCCAGGATCAAGGTGAAGCCGGACCGGTTCGGCGTGATCGTCCGGGCCCGAACCTTGCCGCAGGTCGGGCTGGAGGAATACCAGAAGGCGGCACGCTTCCTGGCCGACGCCTAGCGGTGCACGCGGGTCTCCGTCCTGCCGGACGGCCCCGGCAAGGTGGTGATCCGTGGCGTGCGCTCCGACCCATTGACCACGCCGACCAAGCACCGGCCCACCGGCCGCCCTCCGGAGGACGTGGCGCGCTGGGAACTGGGCGTGGACGAGTACGCCGCACCCGTGTGCGTGTCCCTGGCCAACGTGCCCGGGGTGACGGTGGCCGGCACACCCGGCGCGGGCAAGACCTCGGGGATCAACAAGTTCGTCTGTGACCTCGCGCCGTCGGCGGCCGTGCAGTTCGTGGGCTTCGACGGGAAGGTGTCGCGAGCCTCGGAGGGCGACTACGCGGACCTGGTCAAGCGGATGTTCGCGTTCTGCGGAGACGACCTGGACGAAGCCAACGCGCTGTTCAAGCGGCTGGTGGAGCTGCGTCGGCGGCGGTCGTCGGTGATCCGTGACGTGCTGGGCGTGAAGAACATGTGGCACGTCGGCCCCTCGCGGCTGTGGCCGCTCACGGTGGTGCTCATCGATGAGGCGCACACGTTCTTCCGCGAGTACAAGGGCAGCGACGCCGAGACGAAACGTTTGGCCGCGCTGACGGCGGAGAACGCCCGGCTGGTGGAGGACCTGGTCAAGAAGGGCCGCAGCGTCGGCATCCTGACCATCCTGATCAGCCAGAAGACCACCGGGGATGCCATCCCGACCTTCATCCGCGATGTGTGCCCAGTCGGGCTGTCGTTCGCGCAGAAGACGGCGGAAGCCGCGGTGGCCGCACTCGGTGACGACATCCGCAACTGGCCCGATGCCGGCCCGGTGACGTTGCAGGACCCCGCCTATGTCGGGGTCGCGGTGATGGCGATGCAGGGACGCCCCGGCTTCACCCGCATCCGCACCCCGTACGTCTCCGACGCCGACGCCGCCCGTATCGCGGAAGCCACCTCCCACCTGACCGCCGACCCCGCACTGTGCCTGGACGCTCTTCTCGACACCACCGGCCACACGGACTCCGGCGACGACGAAGGACCGGACGGCCCGGCCGTCTCCCTGGCCAAGCCCTGAACACCCCTGACCCGCACGTCCTGAGAGAGGAGGTTCCCCGCATGGCGGAGGAACGGTTCACCCGGCGCACCGTGACCGTTGTCATGGCGGTCATCTCGGCCCTGGCCTTCGTCTTCTCCTTCGGCAACGTCTGGGCGCTGGCCCTGCGGCTCGGCGTCCCTCGCCCGATCGCGCCGCTGATCGCCCCCATGGTGGACCTGTCCGTCGTCGGGCTCCTGGTCGCGCTGCGGTTCCTGGCCCTGAGCGGCGTCCGCAAGGCGGAGTTGAAGGCCGGCACCCGGCTGCTGCACTTGTGCGGGCTGCTCACTCTCGCGCTGAACACCGCCGAGCCCCTGCTGACCGGACGCTACGGCCGGGCCTGCCTGGATACCGTCGCCCCGCTCCTGCTCCTGGGCTGGGGCCATGTCGGCCCCGCCTTCCTCGCCCACTTCCATACCGCCGCACACCTGGAGACCGCCACCACAGCTACCCCAGCCCCCGCGCCCATCGCTGAGCCGATGCCCACCTCGGCGCCCGCTCGCGAGACGGCGGCCCCGGCCCCTGAGCCGGTCCTCGCCACGACGCCTACGCCGCTTCCGGCCGAAGTGCCTACCGTGATCGAGGTCCCCGACTCCGCCCCCGCCCCGGCCGTCGCCAAGGCGCCTGCCACCGGCTCCCGCCCGGCCCTGCCCGCCGCACTGCTGAGTGCGGCCCGGCGCATCGCAGACACCCACCACGCCGAGCACGGAGCGCCGGTCACCGCCGCCCAGCTCGCGACCCGCATGGGCGTCGCCCTGCCGGTGGCCATCGCCGCCCTCGCTCAGCTCTGAGCCACTCCGGCCACCGGCCGGATCACCCCTCCCTGAAATCCACGCCCACCCAACGGGCCTGGTTCGTCATGCCCCGAGCAGCCCAACACGCCTACAGCCATGGCTGGTTGCTGCTCGGGGCCCCACCCCGACAGAAGGGACACGCCCCGAATGGTCACCCTGGACCTGCGCCACGTGGCAAGCCCCGCCGTGCGGGACCTGCTCCACCTCGTCAACCAGCCCGACTTCGACGGTGCGCAGCAGCAGATCGAACGCCTCGGCGGCTGCACCGAACCCGTCCGCCTGACCGGCCACACCGCCACCGTCGACACCACGACCGGCGAGCTCCTGCGCTCCTACACCTCCTCCGACGAACCCACCGGCAGCCTGCTCACCTCGTGCGGGAACCGCCGCGCCTCACGCTGCCCGGCCTGCTCCCGCCTCTACGCCGCCGACACCTACCACCTCATCCGCGCCGGCCTGTCCGGCGGCAAGACCGTGCCCGACACCGTCCGCACCCACCCCCGTATCTTCGTCACCCTCACCCCGCCGTCCTTCGGCTCCGTCCACAACCGCCTCACCACCCCCGGCGGCGGCATCCGTCCCTGCCGCTGCCGCAAGCTCCACGAACTTAACGACCCCCTGCTCGGGACGCCGCTGAACCCGGCGACATACGACTACGCGGGCGCGGTCCTCTTCAACGCCCACGCCGGAACCTTGTGGGCCCGCTTCACCACCTACCTGCGCCGCGAGCTCGCCGCCCGGCTCGGCATGACCCAGAAAGCCGCCCACGCGGTCCTGCGGGTCTCCTTCGCCAAGGTCGCCGAGTACCAGCAGCGCGGTCTGGTCCACTTCCACGCCGTCATCCGCCTCGACGGCCCGGACGGCACCAGTCAGCCCCCGCCGCCGTACGCCACCGACGCCGTACGCGCCGCCGCCGCGCGGGTCCGCGTCAGGGTCGAGTCGGACGCGGTCGGGGAACGCGAACTCGGCTGGGGTGAACAGCTCGACGTACGCGAGATCGCCGCCTTCGGCACTGACGTCGAATTCACCGATCAGGGCGTGGCCGCCTACGTGGCGAAGTACGCCACCAAGTCCGCCGACGCCTCCGGCACCCTCGACCGCGCCCTGTTCTGCCGCCCCTGCCAGGGACGCGGCGCCACCCTCCTGCCCCACGGCACCCGCTCCCCTGCACCGCCTGCGACGGAACCGGACAGGCCCGGCCCCTGCCCCGCCTCGCCGTCGCACGCCATGTGCGGCAGATGATCCGCACCTGCTGGGAACTCGGCAGGCTGCCCGAGTTCACCGACCTGAAGCTCTGGAAGTGGGCGCACATGCTCGGCTTCCGGGGCCACTTCTCCACCAAGTCCCGCCGCTACTCCACCACCTTGGGCGCGCTGCGCGCAGCCCGCCGCGCCTGGCGCACTGAACAGGCCCGCACCCACGCCGGCCTGCCCGAGCCGGACCCGGACACCACCCTCGTCGTCGGCCACTGGGCCTACCAGGGCTCGGGCTACAGCCCCGGCGGCGCGCTCCTCGCAGCCGCCGTCTGGCACCGCCGGGAACTGGAACACCGGTTCATCGCCGAAGGAGGCTGCGGATGAACGCACAGGAACCCGCCCCACCCCGGCGGGGACTCAGCACGCCGGAAGAGTTGCTGACGGTCCCCCAGGTCATGGCCCGCCTCCAGCTCGGCCGCTCCGCCGTCTACGACCTGCTCCGCACCGGGCAGCTCGCCTCGATCACCCTCGGCCGCGCCCGCCGCATCCCCGCCCGCTCCCTCGCCGACTTCATCCGCGCCCGCCTCGAATAGGAAGCTGCCTGATGGCCACGCCTCGCGACACCCCCGCCTCCCGCCGCACCCGAGCCAACGGCGACGGAACCGTCTACCAGCGCAAGGACAGCCGCTGGGAAGCCGCCGGATACGTCCTCGCCCCCGGCAACACCCGCCGCCGCGTCCGCGTCTACGGCACTACCCGCAAGGAAGCCCTGGCCAAGCTCACCGAGAAGATCGCCGCCAGCAACCGCGGCCTCCCCGTGCCCTCCGCACAGGGCAGCGTCGGCGCGTACCTGACGTACTGGCTGGAGAACGTCGCCCTCCACCACCTGCGCGAAACCACCCACACCCGCTACACCGCCTGCGTCCACCAGTACCTCGTCCCCGGCCTGGGCATGAAGAAGCTGGCCAAACTCACCGCCAAGGATGTCCGCACCTGGCTCAACCAGCTCCGCACCACCTGCCAGTGCTGCACGCGCGGCATCGACGCCCGGCGCGACCAGCCCCGCTGCTGCGACATCGGCCAGTGCTGCCACAAGCTGCTCTCCCCGCTGACGCTCACCTACCTCCACTCCATCCTCAAGTCCGCCCTGGAGCACGCCGTCCGCGAGGAAGAGATCTCGCGCAACGTCGCCCGCAACGTCCGCACCGGCACCCCACGCCCCCGCCGCTTCGAACCCCTCACCGCCGACGAAGCCCGCCAATTCCTCGCGGCCACGCGCGGACACCGGCTGCACGCCCTGTTCGAACTCGCCCTCCACACCGGACTCCGCAAGGGCGAACTCCTCGGCCTGCGCTGGGAAGACCTCGACCTCGACGCCGGCACCGCCGCCATCCGCCGAACCCTCCAGCGCACCGCCGCAGGCGGGCTCACCACGCTCCCCACCAAGACGCGCGCCTCCGAACGCCGCATCGCCCTTCCCGCCCGCTGCGTCCACTCGCTGAAGCTTCACCGCGAACAGCAGCAGCGAGAGCGGGAGGCCGCAGACACCTCGTGGCAGCCCAGCGAGCACGTGTTCACCACTACGCGGGGCGGACCGATCGACCCGACCAACCTCACCCGCGCCTTCAACACGCTCCTCCGCAAGTCCGGCCTCCGCCGCATCCGCTTCCACGACCTCCGCCACTCGACCGCCACCCTGCTCCTGGAACAGGGCGTCGAACTCATCGTGATCAAGGAACTCCTCGGCCACGCCCACATCGGCGTCACCGCCACCGTCTACGCCCACGTCCGACTCCGCCTCCAACGCGACGCCATCGACACCCTCAGCACCGCCCTCGACGGCCCGACGACCGCCAAGACCGAGAGGACCGACGGCGACGAACCGCCACCTTGCGCCGCTGGCGTCCGCTGACGTTGCCGTCAACTACTGCCGTCAGACACCGCACAGGCCCCACCGGAAGGTTCCGGTGGGGCCTGTAGTTCGCTATCGCTCACAACGCGATCACGGGCAGAGAGCCAACCTCACTCCCCCTCTGGGCACCAAGACCCCCAGTAGAAGAATTCCAGCTGCCATTCACCGCCGCCCTCAGACTCGATCGTTTCTGTCGCATTCTGAAGATGCCACGACGTGTTGACGAACAGGCGCAAATCCCGACATGCAAGAACATCCGAGTTCAGAAGCCCCACGATCAATCGGCGCGGCTTCTCCTGGAACTCGGCAGACAGCAAGTCGAAGAATCCATCCCAGCCACCACGAAAGTAGCCCGGGAAGTCAAGCTCTCGCCCAACAGCTAGAGAGGCGTCACGCTCGGATTGAAAGCGTGAGGCATCGACGCATCGGACCTCGAATCCCTGACCCTCTACGCGACGCCTGACCTCGTCTCGGCCCGCCTCTGGAAGCAGATAGGGCGGGGCAGACAGCCCTGGGATGACGCTAGAGATCGGTCGCCACTGCACGTTTCCTCAACCTTTCGCCAACTCCTCATCGAAGCCGGATGAAATTGTCGTAGTGATTGGAGGTGTAGTACACCTCACCCTTCCGCCCGAATACGAGACGCTCCGCCCCTCGATTTCCCGTCCCTCTGCCGGAAGGCCAAACATCGCTCTCGGTGTAGTAGCCGAGCGGCCTATCTGGGAGCTGCCCATTGCCATTTCCGTACTCTCCGGCAGGTCGACCTCTCCGACCGCCCTGGTGTGTCATGGCAGGCGGTCGCCCGTTCATATCGTAGAAGTCAACGACCTCTTGGATTCGACTCTGGGTTGCGGCCTTGCTCTGGCCGAAAATCCCATCCTTGAGCGGGGCGCCGAAGCGGCAGTTGCTGTTGTGAACGAGTACCGGCGTGGCCCCCGCCAGCACATAGTACGTGTGCAGGTCATCGACGGTGAGGTTGTAGGTGGTCGCGTGCCTCGTGTAGGCCCGGTTACCGCTGACGATGACCATGTCGCCGCCGCCGGTGAGCAAGGTCATGCCCGGTTCGAGCTCGCTTGCTTCAATCCAGGCGCGCTGAGACGGTGACCAGAACGGGTGCTCGTGGGTCGCCGTCAGCTTCTCGATACCGTCCTTGGTGGCTATGGACAGCTCGTTGAAGTACTTGTCGTCCTCTGTGACGATGAGGCGGGTCACCTCACGCGGCCCCGTTTCACCGGTCTCAGGGTCGGTAGCCTGAACCTCATCGCCGAGTTCGACGTCCTCGATGTCTTTTGTGCTGCCATCCGCCATCAGGACGTCCGTCCCGGCCAGGAAACACCTGCAGCGAGAACCTGCTCCTAGTTTCCCATTTCCGCGAGTTCCTGGCGCCTCGGCCTGCGCTGCCACGCCAGAAAGGAACCCCGCGGACTGATTCCTGAACACAATCATAATTTCCTGCGGGCAACTCTTCATTGCCCGGCAGACATTGAGCGCCCAGTACCCGAGTTGTTGCTGGGCACCCTCATTCTCAAGGTCATTCAGGTAGCTCGGAAGTTGACCGTTGGTGTACCGCACCCCATCCAGATACTGATGGAATTTATCGGTGAACTCTTCTCGCCCCTCCCAGCCTGTCGGTACGGATACACCAGGGTGGACGACTGTTTGACCTCTGGAGTTTCCAGTGCTATCCGTGCTCGCGGTTCCGCCGCTCTTGCTGTAGTCGACCGCCTCGTTGGGCCGCCCGTTTCCCTTTGAGCCGTCAGGGCGCGTCGGGCAAGCAGGATCGTTCGGGCCACCGCACTTCAGGCCGAGGCCGGTCGGGTCGGAGAAGGTGATCGGGTTGTTGATGCTGTACGTGTAGCCGTTGAGGGTCTGGTGCTTGTCGAGTTCCAGCAACGGGTCCACGCTGATGAACTGGCCCGTCTTCGGGTCGTACTCACGCGCCCCGATGTGGGTCAGTCCCGTGCCCGCGTCCGCCGGCTTGCCCAAGAAGCTCTTGTCGTCCGGCCAAACCGTGACCGGTTTCGGGTCACGCGACGCGCCGAACGGTGACGTGTACCTCTTCGTGACCGCGTACGTCGTCGCGTCCAGCGTGATGCTGGACGTGCCGTGGTGGTCAGAGGCCAGGAAGCTCAGCTTCGTACCCGCCGTGCCCGCGGTCGCCGTACGCACCGCGATCGTCTGGCCGTTGGCAGTGTAGTAGCGCGTGCCGGAGAGGGTCTTCGTCATGCCCTTGGCCGTCAGGCGGACCTCCGTGCCGCCCAGGTACAGGATCGTGTCGCCGTCGCCCTTGGCGCGGCGGATCAGCAACTCCCCGTCGGCGTCGTAGAGATAGCTCGTCTCCGCCGTGCCCTCGGTGGTTTTGGCGAGCTTGCCCTCACCGTTCCATAGGAGGGACTGCTTGGACTTGGGACCAGGACGGGACGTCGTGTTGCCGCTCACGTCGTAGTCGTAGACGGCCGCCTTGGCGCCCGTCGTGTTGTCCAGGGTGTGCGGCTTCTTATCGCCGGCCGTGCTGGTGTCGTCGTACGTGTACGTCGTCGTGCTGTCGCCCGTGCCGGTGTGCTGGGTCTCGGTCTTACGCTGGCCGGCCGCGGTGTACGTGTACGACGTCCAGTACGGAGCCGCGCCGTCGATGTTCGACGTCGTACGGCCCGAAGCGGCGCAGTCGGCCGTCTTCGGGGTCCAGGACTCCGTCAGGCGGCGGTGGCCGTCGTACGTGAAGCACTGGTAGTCGGGCTCGGCCGTTCCGCCCAGCGTCGACGCGTCGAAGATCGACGTGACGTTGCCTGCGTCGTCCTGGGTGAACTTCAGCTCCTGCGGCATGTAGCCGTGCACGTCGTCGGTGACGTAGGAGCGGGTCAGGCGGCGTGTGCCGGACTCGTAGTCCCAGTTCAGGTAGGCCTTCTTCGCCGAGGCCGTGCCGTCCTTGCCCAAGGTGAGCTGACGCAGGTCGCCTTGTGGAGAGAACACCGCGCCCTGTAGATAACCGGTCGTCCCCGTCGACTCGATCTGCTGGCCGATTGCGTTGTACTCGTAGCCGACCGACTCCGCCGGCAGACCACCCGCCGCCGGATGGGACGACAGACTGATCGTCCCGTCCAAGCGGTAACCCGTCGCGAAGGACAAGGTCTTAGGTACGCCCGCCACCACCAGGTCGTCGTTCTCAGGGAGCAGGAGCTGGCTCTCCTTGACCTGGTACAGAGGGTCGTACGACGTGATCTTCTTCGTGTACGCCTTGCCGGGCGCGACCGAACCGCCGTCGTAGCGGACCGCCGTGTCCAGCTGCCCCTTGGCCAGCGTGTCGAAGGTCCAGGCAGCGAGCTTGTTCGCATCCGTCTTCGTGCCCTGCCAGAGGCCCGTCTTCCGGTTCAGCTCGTCGTAGCCGTAGAGGAGCTTCTTGCTCTCCTCTTCTACGTTGAAGGACGACTCGACCCGGTCGAGGCTGTCGTAGACCGACTTCGCCGTGCCCTTGTCGGGGTCGGTCGCGGTGACCTGGCGGCCGAACAGGTCGTAGGTGTACGACCACACCGTCTTGTCCGGACCGGTGATGGACTTCTGCTGGCCCGCGTCCGTGTACGTGTAGGTGGTCGTCGTGTAGTCCGTGCCCGTCGGGTTCGGGCCCGCGTACTCGCGGCGCTCGGTCATCTGGCCGAGGGTGTTGGTGATCACGGCGGTGGCCTGGCCGCCGGGCGGGGCGGACGTGGTGACCGTGTCGCCGGTGTACGTCGACTCCGTCGTCCAGCGGGTCACGCCGTGCGTCTTCGTGACGGTCTTCGTGGCACGACCGGCACCGTCGTACGTCGTGTCGGTCTGGATCGGGGCCTGGCTTCCCTCCGTCTGCACCGGAGTGCCGGACGGGGCGGAGGTGTTGTCCCAGATGTCGCCCTGCGCGCTGATCGCCAGCCCACGGCTGTCGTAGCGGATGAGCGAGACCAGGCGTCCGCCGACTGGGGTCGGGGTCTGGACCTGCCGGGTGCGCAGCAGGTTGTCGTAGAACTCGTACGTGGTGTTGTAGCCCGATCCGTCACCCTTCATCGCGCCGGTCGACACCCACGACAGGCCCGAGTTGGTGATGTTGTAGGCGTAGACGTAGTTCGGCTTCTGGCTGACGACCTTGAGGCGGTTGGGCAACCAGACGCTGGTGACACGGCCGAGGCTGTCGTACTCGGACTCGGTGATCTTGTTGTTAGCGTCGGTCACCTTGAGCGGCGCTCCGGTCGCGAACGACACGGCGGTCGTGGCCTTGTGACCCTTGATGTTCGTGACACTGCTGGAAGTCAGCGGGCCGGCGTCCGTCGGGACATAGGCCGTGTCCGTGACCAGTGCGTTGTTGGTGTCCTTGATCAGGCGCGGACGGCCGAGCGCGTCGTACGTCGTGGTTGCCATCTTCTGCCAGGCCGGGGTGTCGTCGCTGCCGTAGGACTTGGCGCGGCCTGCCCAGACCGCCTCGCCCTTCGTGGGCTTCTGCGATGCCGACCAGGCCGTGGCCGTGGCGTCGTCGTAGACAGTGGCCGTGTCGGAGATGACGTCGCCGGGGCGGCTGCTGTCAGCCGGGAGGTCGAGGGCCGAGTCCGTCGTGGCGCACGTCTTGGCAACCGTCCGGTTGCGGGAGACCAAAGAGTTGATGCCGTTGTCGGCGTTGCGGGCGTACCAGGTGCGGGTGCACTTCTCGTCGCCGGTGACGGCCGCGTCGCCCTCGTCCTCGGTCGTGCTGACCATGCCGAAGTCGTCGTAGGTGTACGAGATCCGATGCGCTCGGTTGACGGCGGTGCCGGTGGTCGTCACCCGGGTGCGGTCCGTCTTGCTGGCGACCCGCACCATGTACGCCTCGGTGTCGGCGTAGGACTTGTGCTGGGTGGCTGTCTTCTCCGACCAGATGCTGTTGATGGTTCCGGAGACCTCGGCGGAACCGTTGTAGGTCACACTCTCCCGGACGAAGCCGGCGTACTGATCACGGTCCGTGGCCGCGCCGGCGAGGATGCCGGTCACCGACGCCGACTTGCGGTTGTCCGGGTGTGGTGTCCGGCCGTCCGTGCCGAGGACCCGGTCACCGTTCATGCCCTGCATGTAGACGGTGACCGTCTTCAGCTGAGCGGTGTCGCTGGTACCCGTCAGGTGCGTGACACGCTGGAAGCCGCGCCAGAGCGACCAGGTGCGCTCCTTCGCCGGGACGAAGGGGTCCTCGTTGTAGTGCCAGGCGGGCGTCGAGTACTGGTAGGTGTGCTGGACCGCCTCCGTGCCGCCGTCCGGGGCCGAGGTGAGCACGGAGGTGACCGGGTACTTCTGGAACCAGTCGAGGATCGGCGTCTGCTCCCCGTTGGGCGACCAGTACACCGGGTAGCAGCGCTTGGTGTTCTCGTCGACCTTGGGCATGGTCTGCCCGTGGACGCAGTCGGCCTCCATGTACGACACGATCGTCACCGCGCCCGCCTCGGACGTGATCGTCTTCAGCCGCGGCTTGTCGAAGGAGAGGATGTTGTCGCTCTGTCCGTCGACGCGGTTGGGGAGCAGGGTGTGCTCGAAGGTCACCGGGGGCAGGGCGAGGTCGGTGCCGCGCTTGCCGGTGTGCTTGATCTCCTTCAACCAGAGGGACTGGTCGGCGGAGTCCCCTGTGTCGCCCGGGTCGGGGTAGCTGTGCTGGAGCGCCCAGTTGTCGACGGCCGCGTACGCGGGGGTCGCCGCCGCCGCGTTCCAGGCGTACGTGGTGAGGCCGGTCAGCCGCTTGCGGGTGAAGAAGGAGGGTCCGGTGTTGCCGGTGCACTTGTCGTCGCTCTTGCAGACGGCGTCGAAAGGTACGTCGGGCCAGTTGTCCCGCGTGTCCTCGGTCAGCGAGTCACAGCCGGTGCCGGAGGCGACGCAGCGCTCGGCGTAGTCAAGGACGACCTTGTTCGAGGCCGCGGGGGTGGCCGAGAAAAGGGCGCCCTTGCGCTGGCCGTAGCGGATCTCCTTGAGGTATCCGCCGCGAACGTACTCGGTGCCGGTGGTGTCGTCGCCGAGCATGTCGTAGTGGTTGGTCTCGGCCTGGTACCAGTAGCTCATCGCGTTGCCGTGGGTGTCCTCGACGTAGTCGAGGTTCCACCGCCAGGCCTGCTTCTTCTCACGGCCGGAGAGGCCGCTGCCACTGCCGTAGCCGGGTTCACCCGAGTCGTCGCCGAAGACCGGGACGGTCCAGACCGACTCCGTACGGTCGCTCGCGCCCGCGCCGTCGAGCTTGTTCAGGCCGAAGACGTATTTGGTGCCGTCGCCCGTGACGACCGTCCAGTACTCGCCCTTGTCCCCCGCCGAGGTGTCGGTCTTCGCGTCACCGTCATCGCCGTTGTCGGCGCCGACGGAGTGCGTGACCGTGGAGGCGTCGTCGTTCTTCAGGCGCCACTGCTTGGTGGTGTCGTCCTTGACGAGCTCGGTGGCCTTGCCGTTCAGGACGAGGGAGGCGTTGTCGTACTTCCAGCACAGGTCGAACTTGTCGTCCTGCCCGTCGTCGTCACAGGAGCCGTACTTGCGCTCGACATACGAGGACGTGAGGTCGAAACCCTCACCGACCTGGCTGCTCTGGTTGTTCGTGTTGGCGGTACGGCCGTCCACAGCGCCGGAGTCGTACGAGATCGACAGCCCCGGGGCGGGACCGGCCGCGGCCGGCGGCGTACGCAGGGGGTAGGACCAGGTAAACGTGCCGGCCGAGCCGCCCGCCTCCCAGGTCGAGGAGGACGCCAGGGGTGTCGCCTTGTAGTCGCCGCCGCCGGACTGCGTGCCGGCGGCCAGAGCGAGGACCATCGTCTCGGCACGGGACGCAGCGGGTTTGAAGGTCAGCGTCGACGAAAGCTGCTCCTCGGCACGGTCGTTGACCGACACCAGAGGCTTGGGCGCACGGCACTTGCCCGTGTCGCTGTCGCCGAGCAGGCACGCCGGGAACTTCAGCAGGTTCAGCCGGCCGGCCCAGTCACCGCCGTAGGCGGAGGCGAACGCCGCGTAGTCCAGACCGAGTTGAACCCTTCCGCCCGTCTTCGGTCCGGTGACCTTGAGTACAACGCCCTTGATACCGAGCTTGTTCGCCGTCTTCTGATCGAGGACCTCAACTTTGACGGAGCCCGCGCTGCGCGGTTTCTTCTCGGCCTTGGTCGCCTTCGGTGCCGTAAGCGTGACGGGCAGCGAACCAGGGGTGCCCTTGGCCTTGCCCGATCCGTCCAAAGAGAGTGTCGCCGAGCCGCCGACAGGCCAGGTGACCTTTCGCGCGCGGTCCTGACCGGCGCGCTTCACCGCAGCGCGGTTGGCGACTTCGATCTTCTCGGCGAGCGCCGCGACCTTCTTGTTCGTCCTCACCGTCCACGGGGAGACCTTGGTCGCCTTCGGGGCCTGCAGATCAGGCCTGCCGAGCGGATCCACTTCAGCCGCGAACACCACCGGTGTCAGCAGGCCAGGCAGCATCGCGAAGCCCACCACCGAGGCGATGCGCCTCGTCCAGACGCGTCTGCCAGATGTGGCTGTCCCCGCTCCGGACGAGCCTGGGGCGAACTGGGTCATGACAAGTCTCCTTGCGGCGGCGGCTCCGCTGAAACGGCCGCGCACCGTTGAAGGTCAATGGAAGAGAGAGCAGGGGGAAGCTCGCTGAGGCGGGCCCGCGCGATCTACGTGGACGGCTGGGCGATCTGGCTCAGTACCTGTTCCTTCGGCATGGCACCGGACCACACACGGAACTTCGCCAAGTCACCCGGCAGGTAGTGTCCGGTGGTGCCACCCGCCGACCCCCGACCGACCGAGAGTGTGCCCGAACCCTGCTGAGCGGTTTCCAGCCCGTCGTCTTCCTCGCTCTGCTGGGGAAATTGACCGACGTACAGCTTGGCCACGCCGAAACCCTCTGTCCCGTCAGAGGCGCTGAAGGGCTTCACGGCATCGAAGACTCCGGTGACATCGACCCATGTGCCGAACTCCTCTTTGCCGATCAGCTCCTGGGCCACGGAGACGGCGCTGTCGACCACCTTTCCGGTGGAGTCGACTGCCGTCCGACCGAACTTCCACTGATAGACGCCGTCCGCCGCCTTCTCAACCCACAGGGCCCAGGAGGACTCCTTGCCCGCCGGGGTCGCCTGTGCGGCGACCACTCCTCGGTAGCCGTCAGGCTTGGAGTCCAGCAGAGCCTTGCTGAGTCGTACGCGGGCGGACACCGTGAAGGATCCGGTCTCATCGATCACTGGGCCCGTCCTGTACGCGTATGCGGAGGTGCCGTTGAGCACGAGCGCCGTGGCATCCTCACCGGCCAGCTTGGCGTCGCCGGCCAGCGTCAGACCACCGCGTTGGTACGGGAACGAGGTACTGGCCGGGTTGTCGGGGTCCTCCGGGCTCTCCGAGACCTTCGCACCGGACGAGATCGTGGCGTCCCAGTGGGCGACCAGTTCATTGGTCGGCACGTCGTCCATCTTCAGCTGGTGTTCCTCGCGGATCTGCTCAGGCTGCTGCGCCTCCTGCCACACCGCGACCTCGTCCACCCGCCCCCGGAAGTATTCGCCGTACGTACCGCCGACCTTCGAGACTCCGAACATCAGGTTCCGGTCCGCCGCCCAGGGCGTGTACGTCGACGCGGCGTCGGACAGCACGACCGGATCGCCCTGGGGCTTCCCGTTGACGTACAGCTGGATCGTGTCGTTGCTCTTGTCGGCGTCCCTCTTCGCATCGAAGACAGCGGCCAGGTGCGTCCAAACCCGCAGTGGAGGATTGGCCGCATCGGCCACCGAGCGGATGTAGACAGGACTGTCCTTGTCCTGGTCGGTCCGGTTGAACACCCACTTCTTGTACGTGGACGAGTAGTAGAGCGTGAACGCCGAACCCCGGTCGCCGGGCGCGGACAGCACCGTCCTGTTCGCAGAGGCATCCGTGAGGTACGTCCACGCCGACACGGTGAAGGAGTCCTGCGTGTTGACGGCGGGTCCGTCCGTCGACGCGTAGCCGCTCTGCTTGGCCGGGTCCGTACTGTCGTTCAGCCAGAGCGAGTAGTCACCCGCGCCACGGCGTGCCATCGTCGACCAACCGGTCCCGGCCGCGTCACGCAGCACAGCCTTGTGACGTGTCCCGGCCTCGCCGGTGTCCTGGGCATCCGTCACGCCGGAGCCCGGCGTACCGTCGTCGAAGCGCCAGCGGCCCGTCGGGCCGGGCGGCAGCCCCACCTTGAGGACGAACTCCGCCGGCGGTCCCCAACGCACGCGCCCGTCCTTGTCCAGCTTGAGATCGCTGGCTTCCACCGACAGGGTCTGCGTACCGGACAGACCGGGAGTGATGTCCTTTCGTGTCACCGGCTCGTTCGTCTTCGGAGCATTGACCTGCTTCGCCCCACTCGCGCCCGTGGTGAGGAAGCGCCAGCGGTAGGCCATCACGTCCTTGTCGGCGGCGTTCGGTCCGAAGGTGAAAGTGCCCGCCACACCCGGGGCGCCCTTCGGAGCACAGGCATTGACCGTGCACTCGGTGTACGGCTGCCCGGGCACGATGGTCGGCGCCTTGGGCGCGGTCGAGTCGATCCTCAGGTAACACCAGGAGGAGTACGGCGAGAACAGATCACCGGACCGACCGTCATAGCTCCAATGGGACTGGGTGCGAGCACGGAACCGATAAAGGCCTCCGTCCGCCCGGTTGGTCGTCGTGATCGACAGCAGGTCACCGTCCGTGGCCCACCCCTCAGCCGGTCTGTACCCGCTCCACACCTGGGACCAGGTCCCCTTGGTCGTGTCATTGCTGGAGCGCTGCATGACGAACTCCGCCTGCAGGGCGGGCGTCGTCTCGTCCGCACCAGGCTGCACCAGGGTCTGCACTCGCGCGTGAACCGTCGGCGCGAGCACCGTCACCGTCAGCGGGTCCGACAAGGGGCGGCATGGCCCTGTCTTGTTGCCGGTCCCGGGGATGGCGCCCACTGTGGTCGGCACACCCGGCTTGTGCACGTACCAGACCTTGAGTTCCGCGTTGTTGTCGAACCGCTTCCACGCACGCGGCTCGGTCTCGTCCTTGGCCCGCAGCATCAGGGTCAGCCGGGGGAACTTGCCCGCGGCGAAAGCCCGCACGGTGGAGGCGAGATTCTCGTCCGCCTCAGCAGGGTTGTCGTTGAACTCGACCCATGCGTTCGGCTGCTCGGGGCTGCACAGGTCACCGCGGCCCGCCGAGACGTACCTGTCGCCCATCTGATCCAGCTGTTTCGGGCCCGGCCAGCGAGTGCCCTCCGAGATGTTGTCCGTACGCTCCAGGTCGACCCAGTACGGAGTGCAGTTGAACGACCAGGTCTCCCTCGCCCGGAACGTCGCGTCCAGCACATGCTTGCCGGCCAACTTTCCGGGACCGAACTCGAAGTACATGCGGTCCGTGTAGCCGGGACCGCAGGCGTAACCGTCCGCGACACCACACCGGCCGACGCCCTTGGGCTCGGTGAACTTCCAGAACTTGTCACCGTCCGACGACAGCTTCGTCCACTCGGATACACCCAGCCCCACGGGCGGGTCGATGAAGACCGGGTAGACGGTCTCCTTGCCCCGAAGCAGCGCCAGGTCCGGCTTCACGGAGACGGTGCCGTCCCCCACGGTCACCGGAAGCTCCGCCGTGGCGTCCCCCTCACCGGGGTGGGAGAGATCCTCGGTGGCAGCCTCGGTCTCAGCTTTCTCGGCGGCGGCCGTGGAGAAGAGTTGAGTCTGCGGCCCGGCCACCGCGTCGTCTCCCGCCGAGTCCCACATCTGTCCCGCAGGCCCCCGGAACACCGGGTTCCCGTCGGCGTCGACAGCCCGCAACCCCCCGCCTTCGCCAGGCACGACACTCAGGCCCGATCCTGTGGCCGTGAGGCTGATGTGCTCCAGTTCGGCGCTGCCAGCGGCTTCGGCGGACCTGACCACGAGCACCTCGCGGTAGCCCTCGGCCGTCGCCGTCATCTGCAGGTCCACACCGTCGACAGGCACGTTCGCGTACGTCGCGGTGGCACCGTCCAGCGTGGGCGCGGGGAGCGATGTGGGCCAGCCCATCCTCAACTCCTGGCCGTCCCGTCCAAGCCGCAGCAGGCCCGACCCATCCCCGCCGCCCGAAAAAGCCATGTCCACCACGGCGGCCTTCGGTCCGACAGTTCCGTCGGAACGTTTTTCCAGGGTGACGTCAACAGCCTGCCACGTGCCGTCCTCAGCGCGTGCGCGCTGCGGTTGCGTCGACTGGGTGAGGGTGAAGGTGCCGTCGGGGTTCGCCACGGTCGTCGTGTACTCGGTCCGCTCGGACGGTACTTCGACCGGTTCGCCGGTTGCCGCCGCGCGCTCCGAAGCCGACTGCTCGGTCAGCGCCGATGCGGGAACCGCGGCCGCCGCGTCGTCAACGCTCGCGATCGACACAACGGGCAACAACGACAACAGCGTCGCCGCTGCCGACAGCCCCCCGACTACACGACGCGAACTACCTCTTCGCATCTGAACATGGCGATACCCTCGCCTCAACCCCACGACCCCACCCCGTAGCCACAGAAGTCACAGAAGTCACAGAACCTTCATAGATCTGGGCGAGTTAACGCTGCATCAGTTCCCGACGTCAATGTGAACTGCATCACAATTGCCCGCACATGGCGGCCCCTGACCTGGGGTTTTGAGAGACGCCTATCAGCCAACAAGGCGGGAGGTACCCTCATCGCCGCTCACTGCCAGCGACAAGAGCCGGTAGCCGATCGAACAGATCACGCCACTCGCAACGACCACCCGAGCAAACACTCATCCGGCAACCAATGGACAGACACCTACCACTCGAGCAGGCTCGTTGATCTTCAACAACCCGCATGGGGCAGGAACGCCGTGAGCGCGAGATTTCGCCAAGCATCCATTGAAGACAGTCTGTGATCGGCCGGCGTCCCCTACCGACCGTAACCAGCTGCCCTCGGCCTCAGCGACACGATTTCAGTCGCTTCGCCGCCGGGCAGCGGGCGAGGTGAGCGGCGCGCACCCCGCCCGCACGGGTCACCGCATCAGCACCCCCGCCCCCTCCCCCAGTTCCTCCGAAGGCGCCACCACCAGCCCCAGTTCGGCGGCCGAGGCCAGCAGGCGGTGGGTCGGCAGGATGCGGACCGTGTAGCCGAAGGAGCCCGTGCGGTCCAGGGCGAGCGGGCCTTCGTAGACCCAGCGGCCCTCGTCGTCGGGGCCGCTCGCCGGCTTCAGCGGGACGCAACTGGCGTCGGTGATGCGGTCGTCGGTGTCCACGCGCCCGGAGACCGCCTGGACCTCGACGTCGTCCGGGCCCAGGTCGCCCAGGCCGACCCGGACGCGCAGCACCAGCGTCGCGCCCAGCTCGGCGGCCGTGCTGAGCGGGGCCGCCGAGGTCTCCACGTGGTCCACGCTCACCCGGTGCCAGGCGCCCCGCACCCGTCCCTTCCACGCGGACAGTTCGCGGGCCGTGTCCGGGGTCAGCGACCGGTGGGCGCGGGCGGCCGGGGTGTAGAGGCGGTCGACGTACTCCCGGACCATCCGCCCCGCCAGCACCTTCGGCCCGAGGTGGGTGAGCGTCTCGCGGACCATCTCGATCCAGCGGTCGGGCAGCCCGCCGGGCCCGCGCTCGTAGAAGCGGGGGGCGACCCGCCGTTCCAGCAGGTCGTAGAGGGCGGCCGCCTCCACGTCGTCCCGGCGGTCCTGGTCCTCCTCGGACGCCGTGCCGTCCGCCGTCGGGATCGCCCAGCCGAAGTCCGGCCGGAACCACTCGTCCCACCAGCCGTCCAGGACGGAGAGATTGAGACAGCCGTTGAGCGCGGCCTTCATGCCGGACGTGCCGCACGCCTCCAGCGGGCGCAGCGGGTTGTTCAGCCACACGTCGCAGCCCGGGTACAGCTTCTGCGCCATCGCCATGCCGTAGTCGGGCAGGAACACGATCCGGTGGCGGACGCGCGGATCGTCGGCGAACCGCACCAGCTCCTGGATCAGGCGCTTTCCGCCGTCGTCGGCCGGGTGCGCCTTGCCCGCGACCACGATCTGGATCGGGTGTTCCGGGTGGAGCAGCAGCTCCATGAGGCGGTCCTGGTCGCGCAGCATCAGCGTCAGACGCTTGTACGAAGGGACGCGGCGGGCGAAGCCGATCGTCAGGACGTCCGGGTCGAGGACACCCTCGATCCAGCCGAGTTCGGCCGTGCCGGCACCACGCTGCCGCCAGGAGGCGTACAGGCGTTGCCGTACCTCGACGACGAGCTGTTCACGCAGGTCACGGCGCAGGTCCCAGATGTCCTGGTCGGGGATGTCACCCACGGCGTCCCAGCGTTCGGAGCCGCCGACGGTCATGGCGTCCTCGGTCCGTTCGGCGCCGATCTGGCGGGAGCCGAGCCGGAAGACCTCCGGGGCCACCCAGGTCGGGGCGTGCACGCCGTTGGTGACCGAGGTGATCGGGACCTCGTCCGGGTCGAAGCCCGGCCACAGCCCGGAGAACATCTCCCGGCTGACCTGTCCGTGCAGCAGCGAGACCCCGTTGGCGCGCTGGGCGAGCCGGAGCCCCATCACCGCCATGTTGAAGACGTTCGGGTCGCCGCCCTGGTACGTCTCCATGCCGAGCCCCAGGATGCGGCCCACGTCGATGCGCGGCAGTTCGGCGTCGGGGCCGAAGTGGCGGGCGACCAGTTCACGGTCGAAGCGGTCGATGCCGGCCGGGACGGGGGTGTGTGTGGTGAAGACGGTGCCGGAGCGGACCGCCTCCAGACCGGCGTCGAAGTCGAGCCCCTCGTCGCCGAGTTCGGCGATGCGTTCCAGGCCGAGGAACCCGGCGTGGCCCTCGTTGGTGTGGAAGACCTCGGGCCCGGCGTGGCCGGTGAGCCGGCAGTACGTGCGCACCGCCCGGACACCTCCTATGCCGAGCAGCATCTCCTGCAGGAGCCGGTGTTCGCTGCCGCCGCCGTAGAGCCGGTCGGTGACCCCGCGTTCGCCGAGGTCGTTCTCCTCGACGTCCGAGTCGAGGAGCAGCAGCGGCACCCGGCCCACCTGGGCCTCCCAGATCCGGGCGTGCAGCCGGCGGCCGCCGGGGAGCGCGAGGCCGACCCGGGCGTGGGTGCCGTCGGCCTCCTGCAGCGGCACCAGGGGCAGTTCGTTCGGGTCGAGCACCGGATAGTGCTCCTGCTGCCAGCCGTCCCGGGACAGGGACTGCCGGAAGTAGCCGTGCCGGTAGAGCAGGCCGACGCCGATCAGCGGGACACCGAGGTCGCTGGCCGCCTTCAGATGGTCGCCGGCGAGGATGCCGAGGCCGCCGGAGTACTGCGGCAGCGCGGCCGTGATCCCGAACTCGGGCGAGAAGTAGGCGATGGCGGCGGGGAGTTCTGAATGCTGCGCCTGTCCCTGGTACCAGCGGTCGCCGGTGACGTAGTCACGCAGTTCGTCGGCGGCGGCGGTCAGCCGGCGCAGGAACCGCCGGTCCTCGGCGAGCTCTGCCATGCGCCGTACGGAGACGGAGCCGAGGAGTCGTACAGGGTCACCGCCGGAGGCGGCCCAGCGCTCGGGATCGACCGACTGGAAGAGGTCACGGGTCTCCGGGTGCCAGGACCAGCGCAGATTGCGCGCCAGTTCGCTGAGCGGATGGAGGGCTTCGGGCAGGACGGGTCGGACGGTGAATCTGCGGATGGCCTTCACAGAGGATTCCACCTTCGCGCCAGGACGTACGGGCCGGGGGACGCACTCCGCTGTGCGCCGTTCGTCACCCCCCGACGGTAGCGGCGCGGGGGCCGTGGCAACTACGGCGCGTCCCTCCGTATGCAATTACGGCGCATCCGTACCCCGGCCGCCCGGCGGGGCAGTCCGCCCCGGCCCGTTCAGTCCTGAATTCGCCGCAACCCGTCAGCAACGTCCACATGTACCCCACAGGTGATATTGGCTGATTCCACCCCTCTGCGCGGCCTTGTGGCGCTTCACCCCGCACGAGAGGCTTCCGGTGGACCCCGGTGCGGGAGCGCCGGGCCGAGGAGGGGGTTCTCAGACATGCGCCAGCCGGCAGAGACGAGAAACAGGGGTGCGCGCCGGGCGGGTGGGCTCACGGCGGTGATGACGGCCGCGGTGCTTTCGGCCATCACCCTGCCCGCGCACGCCGCACCGGAGGGGTTCGTCCACGGCGCCGGTGGCCCCGGCTCCGTCAACGGCAGTTACATCGTCACCCTCGAACCGGGAACGAGGGCCCCGTCGACGGCGGGACAGGACATAGCGTCGAAGTACGGGGCGAAAATACGCCACATGTACGGCAGCGCGCTGAACGGCTACTCCGTGACGGTCGGTGAGGAACAGGCGAGGCGGCTCGCGGCGGACCCGCGGGTGGCGTCGGTCGTCCAGGACACGAAGGTCGCCTACACCGGCCGCCTGCCCGACCCGCCGTCGTGGGGCCTGGACCGCGTCGACCAGCCGAGCCTGCCGCTCGACAAGAGCTACACCTGGCCGGAGTCGGCGGGCCGGGGCGTCACCGTGTACGTGATCGACACCGGCGTACGGATCACCCACAAGGACTTCGGCGGACGGGCGAGCAACGGCTGGGACTTCGTGCAGAACGACCGCACGGCCCAGGACGGCAACGGCCACGGCACCCATGTCGCGGGCACCGTCGCCGGCACCGCGTACGGGGTCGCGAAGAAGGCCAAGGTCGTCGCCGTCCGCGTGCTCGACAACGCGGGCGGGGGCACGACCGCCCAGGTCATCGCGGGTGTCGACTGGGTCACCGAGCACGCGAGGAAGCCGGCCGTGGCCAATATGAGCCTCGCCGGTCTCGGCAACACCCAACTCGACGAGGCCGTGCGCAACTCCATCGCCTCCGGGGTCACCTACACGGTGGCCGCGGGCAACGACGGACAGGCCGCGGGCCTCTACTCGCCCGCCCGTGTCAAGCAGGCGATCACGGTCGGCGCCACCGACCGGAAGGACGTCCGCGCCGACTTCTCGAACTGGGGCCCGAGCCTCGACCTGTTCGCGCCCGGCCGGTCGATCACCTCCGCCTCGCACCGGAGCGACACCGCGCGGGCGACCCACTCCGGTACGTCCATGGCCGCGCCGCACGCCGCGGGCGCGGCGGCCCTGTATCTGGCCGACCGTCCACGGGCCGCTCCGGCGGAGGTGGCCAAGGCGTTGGTCAAGCGTGCGGTTTCGGGCAAGGTCAAGGACAGATATCCGGGTTCCCCGAACAGGCTTCTTCTCGTCGACCACATGTAGGAGCCCGTAACACCACAGGTGAACGGCTCTTTACCGAGAGCGACTAGAGTGACCGGCCTCGACCCCTTCGGACGAGGCCGGTCTTGTGTGTAGACATACGCGTGAGTAGTTAACAAAGTGCCGGAATGCCCACCCGCACTGTGTGGGAAGGCTCCACCGGTACGTCCCGCTGGCCCCACCTCCCCACACCCTCATCCGCCCACCCACGTTGACGCGGACAGGAGCGGTCATGCCCGCCACGCACCACTCGTCAGCACCCCCGACGACCAGTACCACCCCCGCCCCACCCGACAGCACCGCCGCACGCCCCGCACGCCGGGCGCGCACCGGCCCGCCCGCGCCCTCCTCGGTGCCTCCAACACCCCCGGAGATTCTGGGCGCTCCCACCGTCGGACGGATACCGGTCCTCGATGTGCGGCCGACCGTCCACCACGGCCGCCGACCGGCGAAGGCCGTCGTGGGCGAGGCCTTCGAGGTCTCGGCCGTGGTCATCCGGGAGGGCCACGACGCGGTGGCCGCCAATGTCGTGCTCCGGAACCCGGAGGGCCGCCCGGCCGGGTGGACCCCGATGCGCGAACTGGCCCCCGGCACCGACCGCTGGGGCGCCACCGTCTCCGTACCGAGCGAGGGCCTGTGGTCCTACGCCGTGGAGGGCTGGGGCGACCCGGTCACCACCTGGCGCCATCACGCCCGCATCAAGGTCCCGGCCGGCATCGACACCGAGCTGGTGCTGGAGGAGGGCGCGCGTCTCCACGAACGCGCCGCCGACGGGGTTCCCCAGGGCAAGAGCGGTCGGGGAACCCTCCTGGCCGCCGTGGACGCGCTCCGCGACACCGCCCGTCCCGTCGCGGCCCGGCTGGCGGCGGCGTTGGCGCCGGAGGTGGACGAGGTCCTGGCCCGGCATCCCTTGCGGGAACTGGTCACCTCCTCCGAACCGCTGCCCCTGCTGGTGGAACGCGAGCGGGCCCTGTTCGGCTCCTGGTACGAGTTCTTCCCCCGCTCCGAGGGCACCCCCGAGCAGCCCCACGGAACCTTCCGCACCGCGGCAAGGCGCCTGCCCGCCATCGCCGCCATGGGCTTCGACGTCGTCTACCTGCCCCCCATCCACCCCATCGGGACCACGTTCCGCAAGGGCCGCAACAACACCCTCTCCCCCACCCCCGACGACGTCGGCGTGCCCTGGGCCATCGGCTCCCCCGAAGGCGGCCACGACACCGTCCACCCCGGCCTCGGCACCCTCGACGACTTCGACTTCTTCGTCGCCGAAGCCCGGGCCCTGGGCATGGAGATCGCCCTGGACTTCGCCCTGCAGTGCTCCCCCGACCACCCCTGGGTCCACAAACACCCCGAGTGGTTCCACCACCGCCCCGACGGCACCATCGCCTACGCCGAGAACCCGCCCAAGAAGTACCAGGACATCTACCCCATCGCCTTCGACGCCGACATGCCCGGACTGATCACCGAGACCGTCCGGATCCTGCGGCACTGGATGGACCACGGGGTACGCATCTTCCGCGTCGACAACCCCCACACCAAACCGGTCGTCTTCTGGGAACAGGTCATCGCCCGGATCAACGCCACCGACCCCGACGTCATCTTCCTGGCCGAGGCCTTCACCCGCCCCGCGATGATGCACACCCTGGCCGCCACCGGCTTCCAGCAGTCCTACACCTACTTCACCTGGCGCAACACCAAAGCCGAGCTCACCGACTACGCCCGCGAACTCGCCGGCGAAGCCGCCGCCTACATGCGGCCCAACTTCTTCGTCAACACCCCCGACATCCTCCACGCCTTCCTCCAGGAAGGCGGCCGCCCCGCCTTCGAACTCCGCGCCGTCCTCGCCGCCACCCTCTCCCCCACCTGGGGCGTCTACTCCGGCTACGAACTCTGCGAGAACACCCCCCTCAAACCCGGCAGCGAGGAGTACCTCGACTCCGAGAAATACCAACTCCGCCCCCGCGACTGGGACGCAGCCGAACGCGACGGACGTACGATCGCACCACTGCTCGGCAAGCTCAACGAGATCAGGCGTCGGAGCCCGGCGCTGCGTCAGTTGCGGGATCTGCACTTCCACCACGCCGACCAGGAAGCGGTGATCGTCTACTCGAAGCGGGCGGGCTCGAACACGGTTCTGATGGTGGTCAACCTCGACCCCCACCACACCCAGGAGGCCACGGTCTCGTTGGACATGCCGCGACTCGGCCTGGACTGGCATGAGTCCGTGCTGGTGCGCGACGAGCTCACCGGCGAGGTCTACACCTGGGGCAGGAACAACTACGTACGTCTGGAACCGGGCCGCTCGCCCGCCCACGTACTGACCGTCCTGCGACCGTCCAACCCGCAGATCGGGGGGTCACCCACACAATGATCGTCAACGAGCCCGTTCCGGACACCTTCGAGGACACGCCGCAGAAGGACCGGGACCCGGACTGGTTCAAACGCGCCGTCTTCTACGAGGTCCTCGTCCGCTCCTTCCAGGACAGCAACGGCGACGGCATCGGCGACCTCAAGGGTCTGACCGCCAAACTCGACTACCTGCAGTGGCTGGGCATCGACTGCATCTGGCTCCCGCCGTTCTTCAAGTCCCCCCTGCGCGACGGCGGTTACGACGTCTCCGACTACACCGCCGTCCTCCCCGAATTCGGCGACCTCGCCGACTTCGTGGAATTCGTCGACGCCGCCCACCAGCGCGGCATGCGCGTCATCATCGACTTCGTCATGAACCACACCAGCGACCAGCACCCGTGGTTCCAGGAATCGAGGAAGGACCCCGACGGACCCTACGGCGACTACTACGTCTGGGCCGACGACGACAAACAGTTCCCCGGCGCCCGCATCATCTTCGTGGACACCGAAGCCTCCAACTGGACCTTCGACCCCGTCCGCAAGCAGTACTTCTGGCACCGCTTCTTCTCCCACCAGCCCGACCTCAACTACGAGAACCCGGCCGTGCAGGAGGAGATGATCTCGGCGCTGAGGTTCTGGCTGGACCTGGGCATCGACGGGTTCCGGCTGGACGCGGTGCCGTACCTGTACCAGCAGGAGGGCACCAACTGCGAAAACCTTCCCGCAACCCATGACTTCCTCAAGCGGGTGCGGAAGGAGATCGACGCGCACTACCCCGACACGGTCATCCTCGCGGAGGCGAACCAGTGGCCCGAGGACGTCGTCGACTACTTCGGTGACTTCGCCAGCGGCGGCGACGAATGCCACATGGCGTTCCACTTCCCCGTCATGCCCCGCATCTTCATGGCCGTACGACGCGAATCGCGCTACCCGGTCTCGGAAATCCTCGCCAAGACCCCCGCCATCCCCTCGAACTGCCAGTGGGGCATCTTCCTGCGGAACCACGACGAGCTCACCCTCGAAATGGTCACCGACGAGGAACGCGACTACATGTGGGCCGAATACGCCAAAGACCCCCGCATGCGCGCCAACATCGGCATCCGCCGCCGCCTCGCCCCCCTCCTGGACAACGACCGCAACCAGATCGAACTCTTCACCGCGCTCCTGCTGTCCCTGCCCGGCTCGCCGATCCTCTACTACGGCGACGAGATCGGCATGGGCGACAACATCTGGCTCGGCGACCGCGACGCCGTCCGCACCCCCATGCAGTGGACCCCCGACCGCAACGCCGGCTTCTCCTCCAGCGACCCCGGCCGCCTCTACCTGCCGACGATCATGGACCCGGTCTACGGCTACCAGGTCACCAACGTCGAGGCGTCCATGTCCTCACCGTCGTCCCTGCTGCACTGGACCCGCCGGATGATCGAGATCCGCAAACAGAACCCCGCGTTCGGCCTGGGCACCTACACCGAACTGCCCTCCTCCAACCCCTCCGTGCTCGCCTACCTCCGCGAGTACAAGGACGACCTGGTGCTGTGCGTGAACAACTTCTCCCGCTTCGCCCAGCCCACCGAGCTCGATCTGCGCGCCTACGAAGGACGCCACCCCGTCGAACTCATCGGCGGAGTCCGCTTCCCCGCCATCGGTGAACTGCCCTACCTCCTCACCCTCGCGGGCCACGGCTTCTACTGGTTCCGGCTACGGAAAGACGCCGTGTAAACCCGACCGGAACCCCGGGCGGGCCGGTTTCCCCCGGCCCGCCCGGGGCACGCAGACAGGAACACCCCGCCCCCGGGGAAAGGACGCGATTCCATGTCGGAAGCCGCTTCGCACTCCACCGCGACAAGTCCCGCGCCACCGTCCCCCACAGAACCGACAGCCGGGCTGCTCACCTCCCTGGAGCCCCTGCTGCGCGAGTGGCTGCCGCGGCAGCGCTGGTTCGCGGGGAAAGGGCGACCGGTCACCGGGTTCAGCCTGGTGGCGGCGACGGAACTGCTGCCGGTGGGCACCCCTGCGGCAGGCGGGTCCGGCGGGTCCAAGGCGGGGCTGCTGCATCTCCTCGTCCGCGCGCATCAGCCGCTGGTGCCGTCCCAGGGAGCCGCGACGCACCCCGGTGACTGCTACCAACTGCTGCTCGGCGTACGCAAGACACTGCCGCCCCGGCTGGCGCCCGCGCTGATCGGGCATGTGACGGAGGGGCCACTGGCGGGCCGGACGGTGTACGAGGCGCTGCACGACCCCCGTCTCGCCGATGTCCTCCTGGAGGCGCTGCGCACCCAGGCCCGCGTCGGCGAGCTGCGCTGCGGACGGGACACGCGCCATGACATCCCCGAGGGCCTGGTGCCGCGTCTGGCCACCGCCGAGCAGTCCAATTCCTCGCTCGTCTACGGCGATACGTTCATCCTGAAGCTGTTCCGCCGGGTCGTGCCCGGGGACAACCCCGACCTCGAACTGCCGCTGGCCCTCTCCCAGGAGGGCTGCCCCCGGGTACCGGCCCCGGTGGCCTGGATGGTGGCGGACCTGGGCCGCTCCGGCGACCCCGACGGCCATCATGTCCTGGGCGTCCTGCAACCGTTCCTGCACGGGGCGGCGGACGGCTGGGAACTGGCGCTGAGCATGCTGTCCAAGGGCGAGGACTTCACCGCCGAGGCACGGGCGCTGGGGCGGGCCACCGCCGAGGTGCACACCGCGCTGACCAGCGCCCTGCCCACCGTCACCCTGGGCCGGGCCCAACTGGAGGCGCTGGTCGAGGGGATGACCGAGCGACTGGAGGCCGCCGCGCAGGCCGTCCCCGCGCTGCGGCCGTACGCGCCCGGTCTGCGCACGGCCTTCGCGGCGCTGGCCGACCTGGCCGCGGAGGGGCACACGTGGACGGCGCAGCGCATCCATGGCGACCTGCACCTCGGGCAGTGTCTGCGTGCGCCGTCCGGGGAGTGGTCGCTCATAGATTTCGAGGGTGAGCCGTCGAAGCCGCTGGCCGAGCGGCGGATGCCGCAGCCCGTCGCCCGCGACATCGCCGGCATACTCCGCTCCTTCGACTACGCGGCGCACTCCCTGCAGCCCCCGGCCGCCGACTGGGCGACCGCCTGCCGGGCCGCGTACTGCTCCGGGTACGCGGAGGTCGCCGGGGTCGATCCGCGGACCGATCCCGTGCTGCTGCGCGCGTACGAGACCGACAAGGCCGTGTACGAGGTCCTCTACGAGGCCCGCCACCGTCCCGACTGGCTCCCGGTACCCCTGGCCGCGGTCCGCCGCCTGGCTACGGACCCCTGCACCGACACCACCCCCTGACACCACCCCTCCCGAGGAGACCGTCCCTGTGACTCCCCGCCCGCCGTCCGACGACAGCACGCAGCCCCCCGCCGCCGGGGCCGAGGTACCGGCCCCGGTGAAGAAGACCGCCGCGAAGAAGACGGCCACGACGACGAAGAAGACGGCCGCGAAGAAGACGGCAGCGGCGGCGAAGACCGTCGCCAAGAAGGCGACGGCGACGAAGACGACGGCCAAGAAAGCGGCGGCGAAGAAGACGGCGACGAAGACCGCGACGAAGACGGCGGCGAAGAAAACGGCGGAGGACGCGGTCGCGGCCGCGGAGGCCGCCACCACGACCGCCGCAGCCACGGAGGCGCCGGCCAAGCAGGCGGTGGCGAAAAAGGCCCCGGCCGCGAAGAAGGCCGTGGCGAAGAAAGCTCCGGCCGCGAAGAAGACCGCCACCAAGAAGGCCGTGGCCAAGAAGCCGGTCGCGAAGAAGACCACCGCCAAGACCACCACGGCCGGCAAAGCCGCCCCCGTCGGCACCGCCACCGCCGGTGATGTTGCCGCGGGAGCCGTGGCCGCCGAAGACGTCGCCAGGAAGGCCGTAGCCAAAAAGGCAGCCACCAAGAAAGCCGTGGCCAAGAAGCCGGCCACGAAGAAGACCACCGCCAAGAAGGCGGTCGCGAAGGCGGCGGGCGCGAGGAAGGCCGTGGCCGCCGCTCCCGAGTCGGCCGTGGTCGAGCCGTCCGCTGCCGTGTCGGTGCTGGCCGGGTCGGCCACTCCCCCCGGGGCGACCGTTCCCCACCAGGCCACCTCCGAGCCGGGCGGAGCCGATCCGCTGGTCCCGAGGCAGGCCACCGCCGAGCCGGTGCTCGGCGAGGCCGACGGAGTCGACGGAGGCGACGGAGGCGACGGAGGCACGGTTGCCGCACCGGTCGGCGGCGAGGCCCCCGGGGCCCCCCTCGCCCAGCCCGCCTTCTCCCCCGCGATGGACGGCGGTGACCGGGAGCGGCTGCTGGCCGGTACGCACCATGAGCCGCACGCCGTGCTCGGAGCCCATCCCGCGCCCGGTGGTGTCGTGTTCCGGGCGTTCCGGCCGTACGCCCTCGGCGTGTGCGTGGTCGTGGGGTCGCTGCGGGCGGAGCTGCACGACGACGGAGGCGGCTTCTTCTCGGCGCTGCTGCCACTGCGGGAGGTCCCGGAGGCGTACCGGCTGCTCGTGTCGTACGAGGGGACGGAGCAGGAGACCGAGGACGCGTACCGTTTCCTGCCCGCGATCGGTGAGCTGGACCTGTATCTCATCGGTGAGGGCCGGCACGAGCAGCTGTGGCGCGCGCTCGGTGCCGAGCCGATGACCCATCAGGGCGTCACCGGCACCCGCTTCACCGTGTGGGCCCCGAACGCGCGCGGGGTACGCGTGGCCGGCACCTTCAACTTCTGGGACGGCTCGGGCTTCCCGATGCGTGCGCTCGGCTCCTCGGGCGTGTGGGAGCTGTTCGTGCCCGGGATCGGCGAGGGTGAGCTGTACAAGTTCGAGATCACCCGGCCGGACGGTTCCCGGACGCTCAGGGCCGACCCGCTGGCCCGCCGTACGGAGGTCCCGCCCGCCACGTCGTCCGTCGTGTACGCCTCGCACTACGAGTGGGGCGACGAGGAGTGGCTGGCGAAGCGTGCCGAGACCCCCGCGCACGAGGCGCCGTTCTCGGTCTACGAGGTCCATCTGCCGTCCTGGCGACCCGGACTGACGTACCGTCAACTCGCCGAACAGCTCCCGGCGTACGTCTCCGACCTCGGCTTCACGCACGTCGAACTGCTGCCGGTCGCCGAGCATCCCTTCGGCGGTTCCTGGGGCTACCAGGTCACCGGCTTCTACGCCCCGACGGCCCGCCTCGGCACCCCGGACGACTTCAAGTACCTGGTGGATGCCCTGCACCGGGCCGGGATCGGGGTGCTGATGGACTGGGTGCCGGCCCATTTCCCGCGCGACGACTGGGCGTTGGCGGAGTTCGACGGACGTCCGCTGTACGAGCACGGGGACCCGGCGCGGGCGGCGCACCCCGACTGGGGGACGCTGGAGTTCGACTACGGCCGCCGCGAGGTGCGCAACTTCCTGGTGGCGAACGCCGTCCACTGGTGCGAGGAGTACCACATCGACGGGCTCCGAGTGGATGCCGTCGCGTCGATGCTGTACCTCGACTATTCGCGCGAGCCGGGTCAGTGGACGCCGAACGAGCACGGCGGCCGGGAGAACCTGGACGCGGTCGCCTTCCTCCAGGAGATGAACGCGACCGTGTACCGGCGGGTGCCGGGTGTCGTGACGATCGCCGAGGAGTCCACGGCCTGGGACGGGGTCACGCGTGCCACCCACCACACGGGTCCGGGCGGCTTCGGAGGGCTCGGCTTCGGCCTGAAGTGGAACATGGGCTGGATGCACGACTCCCTGGACTACATGGCCAAGGACCCGATCCACCGCAAGCACCACCACCACGAGATGACCTTCTCGATGGTGTACGCGTACAGCGAGAACTACGTCCTGCCCATCTCGCACGACGAGGTCGTGCACGGCAAGGGCTCACTGGTGTCGAAGATGCCGGGCGACTGGTGGCAGCAGCGCGCCAACCACCGCGCGTACCTGGGCTTCATGTGGGCCCACCCCGGCAAGCAACTCCTCTTCATGGGGCAGGAGTTCGCCCAGGGCGCGGAGTGGTCGGAGGCGCACGGGCCGGACTGGTGGCTGCTCGATCCCGCGTACGGCGCGGAGGCGGACCACCGGGGGGTGCGGGACCTCGTCCGTGATCTCAACGCCGTGTACCGGCGCACCCCCGCGCTCTGGGAGCAGGACACCCGGCCGGCGGGCTTCTCCTGGATCACGGGGGACTCGGCGGACGACAACGTCCTCGCGTTCCTGCGGTTCGCCGAGGACGGGAGTCCGTTGCTGGCGGTCTCCAACTTCTCGCCGGTGGTGCGCGAGGACTACCGCCTCGGGGTGCCGGACGATGTCTCGGCGTGGCGCGAGCTGCTCAACACGGACGCGGGTGTGTACGGCGGGACGGATGTCACGGCGTCGGACCCGGTGAAGCCGGAGCCCCACCCCTGGCACGGTCGGCCCGCCAGCATCCGTGTCACGCTCCCGCCCCTGACCACCCTCTGGCTCCGCCCGGCCTGACCTCCCTCGCCCCCGCCGCCCCTACCCGTCCCATCCCAGGGGCCTGCACCCCTTCGACCCCCAGGGTGCGTTGTTCGGGTGCGGGTCCGGTGGGGGGCTGGTCGCGCAGTTCCCCGCGCTCCTGGAAAAAGCGGGGCTGCGCCCCGGCTTTTTCCAGGCCCGCAGGGCCTGGAGCTCTTAGGGGCGCGGGGAACTGCGCGACCAGCCCCCACCGGACCGACACGTACCCACCCACCCCGCGCGGAGCGCGAGAGGGGGTCCCAGGGGCGCAGCCCCTGGGATGGGACGGGTAGGGGCGGCGGGGGCTACACCCTTGGCTGACAGGTGTCAGCCGCCTCTCCTCCCACCCGGCATCATCCGCCGCAACGCCCCCAACAACCCCCGGCCACCCGCCCGATCCACCCCCGGCTCGACAGCAGCCTCCACCGGCGCGACCGGCGGCACCGGCCCATCACCCCGCCGCTCCCCCATCCCCCGCACCGAACTGTGCGCCGCCAACTCATAACGCACCGGCAACAACTTCAACCCCCGAACCACAGGCCCCGACCGCCACGGCAACTGATCCGGCGGCAGCGTCAGCTCCGCCCGGCCGAAGTGCTCGAAGATCCTCCCCACCGCGGTCGTGACGATCGTCCCCGCCAACTCCCGCGCGGCACTGGGACACTGATGCGGGCCGGCCCCCCACGCCAGATGCGCCCGCGTACTGACGGCGGAGTCGACGAGGTGCGAGGACCCGATGCTCAGCAGATCCCGGTGCGCGGCGGCGACGGACGGCGACACGATGTCCCCGGCCCGGATCAGGAAGTTCCCGAGCCGCACATCACGCGCCGCGAACCGGAAGCACAGATTGGCCGTCGGCGGATTCACCAGCGCGGCCCGGTTCACGGTCTCCCCGAGCTGCCCGTTGGACAGGCTCCGCCGCACGGTCGCGTTCCCCCGCAGCACCTCCAGCAGCGTGTTGCAGACCATGTTCCCGGTGATGTCGTTGAGGTAGACCGCGTTCATGAACAGCTCACGGCCGAGCTGCTCGTCGCTGAGCGACGGATCGGACAGCAGCATGTAGGAGGTCAGGTCCTCCCCGGGGCGGGACCGCCGGTGCGCGGCCAGCCGGGTCATCGCCCCCAGCGCCCGCCCGGTCGCCGGCCCCGCGTCCGGCCCGCCGTCCAGCATCCGCCACAGGTCCATGACCATCTCGTCGCCGAGTTCGACGGGACACCCGAACAGCTTGGTCGTCACCATGAGCAGCAACGGCCGGGTGTACTGAGCCGCGAGGTCGGCGAAGCCGGTGGTCCCGGACTCGGCGGCGAGCAAGGCGATCAGTTCGTCGGCGTAGCGCGCGACGGCCGCCCGCAGCTCCCAGCCCTCGGGCGAGTGCCCGTCCTGGAAGGGCCGCATCGCCGAGTGGTAGCTCTGCCGTGCGTGCCGGTGCTCCTCGTCGTCGAAGAACATGGTCTGCCGGACCTCGTACCCGGCGAGCAGCGGCCAGTCCGGCGGCAGCCGTCCCTCCGCGCGCGCCCGCCAGTGGCGTACGTCGCGCCGCCACACGCTCTCGTTGCGCAGGACCTCCAGCACCTCGCGGTAGTCGAGAACCAGCCACGCCGGCACTCCCATCAGCCCCACCGGTGCCACAGGGCCGTACGTGCTCCGCAGTCGCGCGTAGACACTGCCCGGATCCCGGTCGAACTCCGAGGTCAGCAACGGCTCCACGGCCAGCGATTCCAGGCCGGGGCCGCCGGCCGGAGCTGCCGCGAACGGATGTGTTTCCATGCCGACACGCATACCGCATGAACCATGTACGAGCAGTGACGATGACGCCAACTGTTACGGGTTGGTGATCCCCGATGCACCTGTGGTGACGGTGGCGGGGGTGCTGCCTGCCCGGTACCCGGCAGCCGGCACCCCCGCCCACTTCAAGCCAAGGCCGGCAACTTCTCCAGCGCCTTCGGCAGTTGTTCCGCGTGCACGACACCGAGCGCCTGTGTCGCACGTGTCAGCGCCACGTACAGATCGCTGGTGCCGAACCTCCCGGGTTCGACGACGAGGACGGAGTCGAACTCCAGGCCCTTGGCCTGCCGGGGGTCGAGGAGGACGACGGTCCGGGTCAGGTCGGGCTCCGCGCCCGCCGTCACGTCGTCCAGCCGGGTGGCCAGGGTCCGGTGCAGCTCACGCGGCGCGATCACGGCGAGGCGCCCTTCGGCGGGCGTGAGTTCGGCGACCGCCCTGGCCACCTCGGCGGACAGCTCGCCCCTCGCCGCGCGGCGCGCCCAGGGCCGTACGCCGGTGGACCGTACGGAGCTCGGCGGTTCGAAGTCCGGCCGCTCGGCGCGGACGACACCGGCCGCGACCGCCATGATCTCGGCGGGGGTGCGGTAGTTGACGCCGAGCCGGGTGTGCTCCCAGCGATCCTGGACGTACGGGGCGAGGATGTCGGCCCAGGAGCCGACGCCCGCGGCCTCGGCCGTCTGGGCGGGATCGCCGACCAGGGTCATGGAGCGGGTCGGCGAGCGGCGCATCAGCAGCCGCCAGGCCATCGGCGACAGCTCCTGCGCCTCGTCGACGATGATGTGCCCGAACGCCCAGGTCCGGTCGGCCGCCGCCCGCTCGGCGGCGCTGCGGTGGTCGTCCTCCTCGTGCCGCTCGGCGAACCGTTCGGCGTCGATGATGTCGTGGGCGGACAGCACCTCCGAACCGTCGCCGTCCGGATCGATGTCCTCCCTGTCCTCGAACTCGTACGTCCGGGAGGCGTAGGACACCTCCAGCACGCCCTGCGCGTAGGCGATCTGGGTCTCCCGCTCAAGCTCGGCACGGGCGCGGGCCAGGCGGTCGTCCTCGCCCAGCAGCTCGGCCGCCTCGTCGAGCAGCGGCACGTCGGCGACGGTCCACGCGCGCGTGACGGGACGGCGTACGGCGTCGGCCTCCTCCTTCGGCAGATACGCGTCCGGCTCGGCGAGGAAGTCGGCGATCAGCCGGCGCGGGGTGATCCGGGGCCAGAGCTGGTCGATGGCCCGCCAGACCTCGGGGTTCTCGGCCAACTCGTCGCGGATCTGGGTGATGTCACTGGCGTCGAGGAGGTTGGAGCCGTCGTAGGGGTCGGTGCCGATGCGTTCGGCGACCATCTCGGTGAGGGTGTTGAGGATGTAGCCCTCGAAGTGCTCGCGGGCCACGTTGTGCGGGAGCTTCGCCTCGCGGGTGCGCTCGCGGGCGACCCGTGCGAGGTCGTCGTCGAGCATGAGGATCTCCCGGTCGTGCTCGATGGCGAGCACCGGGTCGGGCAGCGCCTGCCGGTCCCGTACGACGGCCGCGAGGACGTCGGCCATGGCGGCGCTCCCCTTCACCCGTGCGGCCTCCGGGGTGTCGGTGGCGGTGGCCCGTACGCCGGGGAACAGTTCGCCGACCGTGGACAGCAGCACACCGGTCTCGCCCAGCGACGGCAGCACCTCGCCGATGTAGCCGAGGAAGGCCGGGTTGGGTCCGACGACGAGGACGGCGCGTTTGGCGAGCAGTTCGCGCTGCTCGTAGAGGAGGTACGCGGCGCGGTGCAGGGCGACGGCGGTCTTGCCGGTGCCGGGGCCGCCCTCCACGACCATCACCCCCTGGTGCGGGGCGCGGATGATGCGGTCCTGCTCGGCCTGGATGGTCTGCACGATGTCGCCCATGCGCCCCGTGCGGGCGGAGTTGAGGGCGGCCAGCAGGACGGCGTCACCGGTCGGGTCCTCGTACCCGGTGCGGGTCGCGTCGCCGAGGTCGAGGATCTCGTCGTGCAGGGCGGTGACCCTGCGGCCCTCGGTGGTGAGGTGCCGGCGGCGGCGCAGCCCCATCGGGGTGTGGCCGGTGGCGAGGTAGAAGGGGCGGGCGACATCGGCGCGCCAGTCGATCAGGATCGGGGTGCGCTCGGTGTCGTCCTCGCGCAGCCCGATGCGGCCGATGTGGTGGACGGCCCCGTCGGCGAGGTCGAGCCGGCCGAAGCAGAGCGACCCGTCGACGGCGTTCAGCGCGGCCAGCAGCCCCGAGCGCTCGGCGACCAGGATGTCCCGCTCCAGACGGGCCTGCATGGGTGTGTTGCCCTGGGCGAGCGCGTCCGTGAGGGAGCCCTCCGTCTCACCGCGCAGGGCGTCCACGCGGGCGTACAGCCCGTCGATGAATTCCTGCTCGCGCCGCAATTCATCGTGTGAATCATGCGAAAAGCCGGTGTTTGACAATTCCACTCCCGCCCGGATATACTGTGCTCACTGAACTTCTTTGCGACTCCATTCCCTCGAAGTCGCGAACTATTAAATATACGCAAGAAAAACCCCCGAGCGCAATTACGCTCGGGGGTTTTTCTTCTCTTACCGATGTCAGAGCACGTCGTCAAGTTCCGCCAGCAGCCGGCGCTTCGGCCGCGCGCCGACCATGGCCTTCAGCGGCTCGCCGCCCTTGAACACCAGGAACGTCGGCATCGACAGCACCTTGTACGCCCGGGTGGTCTCCGGATTGGTGTCCACGTCCAGCTGCACCACCTTCAGCCGCTCCCCCTCCTCCGCCGCGAGCGCGCTCAGCACCGGCCCCATCTGCCGGCACGGCGGACACCAGTCGGCCGTGAACTCCACCAGCACCGGCAGTTCCGCCCCGATCACCTCCGCCTCGAAGTCCGCGTCCGTCACTTCCGCGACACCCGCCGCCCTGATCACAGCGCCCCGCCTCCCGCTCCGAGTTCGCACTCCGGCTCCGGACCCCCCGGAACCTCCGCCTCGGCCGCCAGCCGCTCCCGCGCCCGCTCGGCCCGCGCCAACTGCTCACCGACCGAGGCCCGCACCGCCGCCAACTCACCGATCAGCGCGTCGAGTTCGTCCAGCTTCCGCCGGTACACCGCCAGCGACGCCGGGCACGAGTCGCCCTCCGGGTGCCCCGCCCGCAGACACTCCACGAACGGCCGCGTCTCCTCCAGGTCGAACCCGAAGTCCTGCAGCGTCCGGATCTGCCGCAACAGCTTCAGATCCGCCTCGTCGTACGTCCGGTACCCGTTCCCTGCGCGCCGCGCGGGCAACAGCCCCCGCGCCTCGTAGTACCGCAAGGCCCGCGTCGTCGTCCCGGCCCGCTCCGCCAGCTCCCCGATGCGCATACGAGGACGGTATGCGTTGACGCCGACGTCAAGGCAAGACCGCGCGCCCGGCACGACAAAGACCGAGTGGCCAGGTCTATAGGGGGAGGACCTGGCCACTCGGGGTTCTGAAGCTGTTCGGTTGTGTCCCGTACGGCCGGATCTACGGGGGAGGACCCGGCCGTACGGAAGTCTCGGGGCGCCTTGCCGGTGCGGGCCGCCCCGGCCCCGTCAGGGGCGCGGGGAACTGCGCGACCAGCCACACTCGACCGGCGGCCGAAAGACGACCCGCAGTCCCCGGCGCCTGATCCGGCGCCCCAGCGGAGCGCTCACGCCTTGGCGAGCTCTTTCTCACCCTCCGGCTCGGCCGCGGCCTCAGCCGGCGCAGCCGACCCGTGGCCGTCGTCCAGCAGCGTCGCCTCGTCGAACGGCGCGTGCCCGGCGAGAACCTCGTTCACCCGCTCCTTGTCGATCTCCTTGGTCCAGGTACCGATGAGGACCGTGGCCACCGCGTTGCCCGCGAAGTTCGTCAGGGCGCGGGCCTCGCTCATGAAGCGGTCGATGCCGACGATGAGGCCGATACCGTCCACCAGGGCCGGCTTGTGGGACTGGAGGCCACCCGCGAGGGTCGCGAGACCGGCACCGGTGACACCCGCCGCGCCCTTGGAGGCGACCAGGAGGAAGAGCAGCAGCGCGATCTGCTCGCCGACCGCCATCGGCGTACCCATGGCGTCGGCGATGAACAGGGACGCCATGGTCATGTAGATCATGGTGCCGTCGAGGTTGAAGGAGTAGCCGGTCGGGACGGTGATGCCGACGACGGGCTTGCTGACACCCAGGTGCTCCATCTTCGCGATGAGGCGCGGCAGCGCGGACTCGGAGGAGGAGGTGGACAGGATCAGCAGGAACTCACGGCCCAGGTACTTGAAGAACGTGAAGATGTTCAGCCCCGCGACGATCTTCAGCAGCGCGCCGAGGACGATGAAGACGAAGAGGAAGCAGGTGACGTAGAAGCCGATCATCAGCACGGCGAGGCTCTTGAGGGCGTCGAGGCCGGCGGACCCGGTCACGGCCGCGATGGCACCGAACGCGCCGATCGGGGCGGCCCACATCACCATCGCGAGGATGCGGAAGACGAGGCGCTGGATGTGCTCGATACCGCGCAGGATCGGCTGGCCGGCGTCGCCCATGGCCTGGAGCGCGAAGCCCGCGAGCAGGGCGACCAGCAGGGTCTGCAGGACCTCGCCGCCGGTGAACGCGGAGACGATCGTGGTCGGGATGATGCCGAGCAGGAACTCGGTGGTGTCCTTCGCCTCGGCCGAGACCTGAGCCTGACCGGTCTCCTTGATCGCGTCGGTGACCGCGAGACCCGTGCCGGGCTCGACGATGTTGCCGACGACCAGACCGATGGCCAGGGCCACCAGCGACATGATCAGGAAGTAGACCAGGGCGATACCACCGACGGCGCCGACCTTCGCGGCCTTCCGTACGGAGCCGATGCCCAGCACGATCGTGCAGAAGATGATCGGCGAGATCATCATCTTGATCAGGTTCACGAAGCCGGTGCCGATGGGCTTCAGCTCGACGGCGAAGTCGGGGGCGATGAGACCCACGGCGATGCCGAGGGCCACAGCCACGATCACGGCGATGTACAGGTAGTGGGTGCGGTCCCGCTTGGCGGGAGCGGTAGGTGCCGTATGAGTGGTGCTGGCCACGGCTGCCCTCCTCGTCGACGACGTCGTCGGCTCGCTGTTCCGGCGTGCGGCTCACGTCCGGGGGAATTCGGGAGACGGTCCTCCCAAGGGGTGGGAACCGGCGGGTTCCCGGGTGGGAGCCCTGGGGCTCCCGGTGGGAGACCGGCTCCCGGTGTCGGGAGCCGGCGGGCTCCCGGAGCCGGCAGCTGGGGGACTTCCGGCGGTGGGAGCGGGGCTCCCTTGGGGTGGGGAGAGCCCGCCGCTCCCGGCGGTGGAAGCCGGCGGGCTTCCGGAGCCGGGGGCTGGAGGGCCTCCGGCGGTGGGAGCTGGGGGGCTCCCGGGGCGGGGAGACGGGCTCCCGGTGGGAGACATGCCTCCCGGTGATGGGAGACGGGCTCCCGGCGGCTCGGGTCGTGGTGTCCCGGGGCGGGAGTCGTGCTCCCTGTCGGTGTCCAGGTGCTGGACGGGTCGATGCAGTGACTATCTCCCTCCCTGTGAGGGCGGTCACCCTTCCGTTCATTTAGTTCACGCCTACACGGCGATGCAGACTGTGGGCATGCGCGTCCCGCCCCGCCTCCGTCCCCGCAGCCTCGCAGGTCAGCTCTTCGCCGTTCAGGCGGTACTGATCGCCGCCGTGGTGGCCGGGTACGCGCTGTTCACGTACGTCAGCGACCGCTCCCAGGCGGAGGAGGCGGGAGGCCGTCAGGCCCTGGCCGTGGCCGCCACCGTCGCCGACTCCCCGTCGGTCCGTGCGGCGATCCACACCTCCGACCCCACGGCACGGCTCCAGCCGTACGCCACCGAGGTGCAGCGGCACGCAGGCGTCGACTTCGTGACGATCATGACGCCGGACGGCATCCGCTGGACCCACCCGGACCGCGACCGGATCGGTGAGCACTTCCTCGGCCACATAGAGGAGGCGCAGAAGGGCGGCTCGATCACCGAGACCTACACCGGCACGCTCGGCCCGTCGGTCCGCGCGGTCACCCCGATCATGGAGAACGGCGAGGTCATCGGCCTGGTCAGCGCCGGAATACGGGTGCAGGCGATCAGCGACCGCGTCGAGGATCAGCTCACGGCACTGGTCGGCGTGGCCGCGGGCGCCCTCGCCCTCGGTGGCGTCGGCACCTATATCGTCAACGCCCGCCTGCGCCGCCACACCCACAACATGAACGCCGCCGAGCTGAGCAACATGCACGACTACCACCAGGCCGCCCTGCACGCCGTGCGCGAGGGCCTGCTGATGCTCGACGGCCAGTACCGGGTGGCCCTCATCAACGACGGGGCGCGGGAGCTGCTGGGGGTGACGGACGACGTGGTCGGCCGTTCGGTGGCGGACCTGGGGCTGCCCGCCCCGCTGACGGGCGCACTGCTCTCCTCCGAGCCCCGGGTGGACGAGGTGCTCCTGACCGCCGAACGGGTGCTGGTGGTGAACACCTCGCCGGTGTCGGGCGGCCAGCGCCGGGGCGCGGTGATCACCCTGCGCGATGTGACCGAACTCCAGTCCCTCACGGGTGAGCTGGACTCCGAGCGCGGCTTCACGCAGGCGCTGCGCTCCCAGGCGCACGAGGCCGCCAACCGCCTCCACACGGTCGTCTCGCTGATCGAGCTGGGCCGCTCGGACGAGGCGATCGACTTCGCGACGGCGGAACTGGAGCTGGCGCAGGCGCTGACGGACCAGGTCGTGGCGGCGGTCAGCGAACCGGTGCTCGCCGCGCTGCTGCTGGGCAAGGCCGCCCAGGCGAACGAACGGGGCGTCGAGCTGGTGGTCTCGGAGGACAGCCGTATCGACGACGGCCTCCTCCCGGAGACCCTGCCGGCCCGAGACCTGGTCACGGTCCTGGGCAACCTGATCGACAACGCGGTGGACGCGGCGCAGGGGTCGGTCGGGGCGAGGGTGACGGTGACGGCGTACACGGACGAGCGGGCCGGGGCGGCGGACGGCTCCGTGCTGGTGCTGCGGGTGTCGGACACGGGAAGCGGGGTGGACCCGGCCCACGCGGAGGCCGTCTTCGAGCGCGGCTTCTCCACGAAGCCCTCCGGTCCCGGCGGCCGTGGTCTCGGCCTGGCTCTCGTACGGCAGACCGCACGCCGCCACGGGGGCACGCTGAGCGTGTCGGAGGCGGCCGGGGGCGGGGCCGAGTTCGAGGTGCGGCTGCCGCTGGGCGCGCACGGCGGCGACGGGGCGGGGCAGGGACGTTCGGCGGGGCGGGACTCCGTGGCCGGGTACTCCGTGGTGCATGATGCCGCGGAGCAGGACAACGACGACGATGTCCAGGCCCCTCGGGCCACGGTGGCTGGAGGCGACGACGCATGACGAAGGCCGGGTCCGACCCCATCAGAGTCCTGGTCGTCGAGGACGACCCCGTGGCCGCCGACGCGCACATGATGTACGTCGGCCGTGTCCCCGGCTTTACGGCGGTCGGCAAGGCCCACACGGGCGCGGAGGCGCGGCGCGCGCTGGACCGGTTGCCGGTGGATCTGCTGCTGCTGGACCTCCACCTGCCGGACGTGCACGGTCTGCAGCTGGCCCGCTCGCTCCGCGCGGCCGGCTACCACGCGGACGTGATAGCGGTGACGTCGGCGCGGGACCTGACGGTGGTCCGGGAGGGCGTCTCGCTGGGCGTGGTCCAGTACGTCCTGAAGCCCTTCACGTTCGCGACCCTCCGCGACCGTCTCGTCCGTTACGCCGAGTTCCACGCGGCGGCGGGCGAGGCGAGCGGGCAGGACGAGGTGGACCGGGCGCTGGCGACCCTGCGGGCCCCGGGTCCGGCGGCGCTGCCGAAGGGGCTGAGCGCCCCGACCCTGGAGCGGGTGACGGTGGCCCTGCGGGACGCGGGCGAGGGCCTGACGGCGGCCGGGGTGGCGGAGACGGTCGGCATCTCACGCATCACGGCCCGGCGCTATCTGGAACATCTGGTGGACGCGGGCCGCGCGGCCCGGAGCCCGCAGTACGGGCAGGTGGGACGGCCGGAGCTGCAGTACCGGTGGGTGAAGGGGTAGCAGGGCGGGTCAGTCGGCCGATGGGGCGGGCCGTCCGGAGGGCCTGGCGTAGAGGACGATCTGCACCCCGAGCCCGACGACCGTGAGCGCCTCGACACCGGAGAGGACGACGAGACCCGCGCTGGTCTCACCGCTCACCCAGTACACCAACAGCCCGGCGAGCGGAACGACACAGAAGGCCAGCAGATCGATTCCGCCCTGTATGACCTTGCGCGACCTCCTGCGCACATCGCCCCGGTGCGCGACTTCCCATTCGAAAACTTTCTGCGCACCGGCGAGCTGGGCGAGCCGCGGCCCGAGATCGCCCCGCACGTACGCCCCGATCGCGGAGATCTTCTCGTCGTTGACGAGGTAGGTCCATCCGAGAACGACACACACGGGCGGCAGCGCGAGCAGCATCGCCGGCTGCCTCGCCTGCGCCGAGGCGGCGATGACGGCGGCGAGCACGGTGAGGGTGACGTAGAGCAGATTGTCCCGAAACCCGATCCGCGTCTTCTGCTCCTCCTTGACGACCTGATACTCGACGAGCAACAACTGCCCGACGGTGACGTCGTCCTGTTCCGGCACCCCAGCCCCCTACCACTGCGACAACAAAGCCTCTGCTCAAGCAACTTGCCCAGCACCTTACGGCGAACCAGTGCAGACGCATTGACCTGACTAGACCACTCCCCTTACCGTCACCGGGCACCACCCAAGGCCACAGCGACGTAGCCAGCAGGAGGTCGTGCCCGTGCGCCCCACCGCACCCAGCTCCCGCCGATCCCCCCTCCGCCTCCTCCTCACCGCCGCCCTGGCGGTCACCGCGCCGGGCGCGCTCACCGCCTGCGGCAGCGGCTCCGGCAGCGACCCGGACACCGTGGAGGTCTCCTACAAACAGTCCACGGACAACCAGGTCCGGGTGATGGACACCTTCCTCGCCGACGTCAAGAAACAGTTCGAGAAGGCGAATCCGGGCAAGAAGGTGAAGCTCGTCCCGATCAAGGCCCCGGACTCGGAGTACTACACCAAGGTGCAGCAGATGCTGCGCTCCCCGAAGACGGCGCCGGATCTGGTCTACGAGGACACCTTCCTCATCAACTCGGACATCACGAGCGGCTATCTGAAGCCGCTGGACGACTACTTGGCCGACTGGAAGGACTGGGACCAGTTCATCGACACGGCCAAGACGGCGGCCAAGGCCGAGGACGGGAAGACGTACGGCGTCCCGGACGGCACGGACACCCGCGGCCTGTGGTTCGACAAGGCGATCTTCGCGAAGGCGGGCCTGCCGGCGGACTGGCAGCCGAAGACGTGGGACGACGTGCTCGACGCCGCGCGCACCATCAAGGAGAAAGTCCCGGACGTCATTCCGCTGAACGTCTACACGGGCAAACCGGCCGGTGAGGCCGCGACCATGCAGGGCTTCGAAATGCTTCTGTACGGCACGGAAGGTGCCACAAGTGGTGGCGCCGACCCGTTGTACGACGAGAAGTCGAAGAAATGGAAGGCGGGCACGCAAGGGTTCAAGGACGCCCTCACCTTCGTGGAGACGGTCTACAAGGAGAAGCTCGGCCCGGAGGTCTCCGACGCCCTCGACCCGAACATCTCCACCCGCGTACGCGGCGAACTCCTCCCCGAGGGAAAACTCGGCATCAACCTGGACGGCTCCTGGCTCCCCCAGGACTGGCTGCCCGGCAGCGGTCACGAATGGCCGGAGTGGTCGGAGAAACTCGGCCTCGCGTACATGCCCACGCAGAACGGCCAGTCCCCCGGCAAGGTGAGCATGTCCGGCGGCTGGACCTGGGCCATCCCCGACAAGGCCGGAAACCCCGACCTCGCTTTCAAGTTCATCGAGACGATGCAGTCGAAGACGAACGCCCAGAAGTGGTACATCGCCAATTCCGGAATCGCCGTCCGCGAGGACGTGGCATCGGACCCCGCCTACGCCGAGGCCCAGCCCGGCATCAAGTTCTTCACCGATCTGGTGTCGAGCACGCACTACCGCCCGGCGTACCCGGCGTATCCGAAGGTCTCCACGGCCATTCAGGAGGCGATGGAATCCGTGACGACGGGCGACGCGTCGGTGGCGGAGGCGGCGAAGAACTACGACGAGGAGCTGAAGACGGCGACGGACGACCAGGTGATCGAAGAGTGAGCCCCCGCGTATGAAGGGGCCGACGAGGACCGTGTCCGGGCCGGCGCCCCACCCCGCACTCCGCACCGCGACCCGCCTCCTCCCGCTCACCCCCGCCACCGTCCTCCTGCTCCTCTTCCTGGCCGGCCCCATCGCCTACTGCGCCTACATCGCCTTCACCGACCTCCAACTCACCGGCCAGGCCGAGGACTCCTTCATCGGCTTCGAGAACTTCCGCACGGCGTTCGGGGACGAGGCGTTCCTGAACGCGGTCTGGCTGACCCTGGTCTTCACGGTCGTCTCGGCGCTGCTGGGCCAGAACACACTGGGCCTGGCGCTGGCGGCGCTGATGCAACGCGCCTCGAAACCCGTCCGCACGCTGGTCGGAGGAATGGTCGTCACGGCATGGGTCCTCCCGGAGGTGGTGGCGGGCTTCCTCCTCTACGCCTTCTTCCGACGCGAAGGAACCCTGAACGCCGTCCTGGACTGGCTCCATCTCCCCACCCAGAACTGGCTGTACACACTCCCGATCCTGGCGGTGTCCTTCGCGAACGTCTGGCGAGGAACAGCCTTCTCCATGCTGGTCTACTCGGCGGCCCTGAACGAGATCCCGAAGGAGATCACGGAGGCGGCGGAGATGGACGGCGCGGGCGGCTGGCGCCGCATGTGGCACATCACCCTCCCGATGATCCGCCGCTCCATCGGCACGAACCTGATGCTGATCACCCTCCAGACCCTGTCGGTCTTCGGCCTGATCTGGGTGATGACGAGAGGCGGCCCCGGCGGCAAAAGCCAAACCCTCCCTCTCTTCATGTACGAGGAGGCGTTCCAGAAAAGCATGATCGGCTACGGCACGGCGGTGGCGCTGTTGCTGCTGGTGGTGGGTTCGCTGTTCTCGGTGATCTATCTGCGGCTGCTGCGGACGGAGGTGTGAGTGCCGTGGCCTCCCCGAACTCCCGACGGCTGGCGGCGGACGCGGGCCTCCTCGTCGTCGCCGCGGCCTTCGTCCTCCCCCTGGCCTGGGTGATCCTCTCCTCGGTGGACCCGAAGGCGAACCTGACGGTGAAAATCCCGGACGGCGTGACCCTGGACAACTTCGACGCCGTCCTGACCCCGGAGATCACCTTCACCCCCCTCCTGAACAGCCTGCTGCTGTGCGGCGGAGGCACCGCGCTGACGGTGATATGCGCAGCGCTCGCGGCCTACCCGCTCTCCCGCTTCCGCTCCCGCCTGAACCGCCCCTTCCTCCTGACGATCCTGTTCGCGACGAGCCTGCCCATCACGGCGATCATGGTCCCGGTCTACGCACTCTTCGTCCAGGTGAACCTGATCGACACCATGCAGGGCACGATCTTCTTCTTCGCCGCGTCTCAATTGCCGTTCGCGATCTGGCTGATGAAGAACTTCATGGACGGCGTCCCGAAGGAGCTGGAGGAGGCGGCGTGGACGGACGGCGCGTCGCCCTTCCAGTCCCTGACCCGGGTCGTACTACCGCTCATGGGCCCGGGGGTGGCCGTGGTCACCGTCTTCTCGTTCGTGATGATGTGGGGCAACTTCTTCGTCCCGTTCATGCTGCTCCTGACCCCGGAACAGATGCCGGCGGCGGTGAGCATCAACGAGTTCTTCGGGAATCGGGGGACGGTGGTTTATGGGCAGTTGGCGGCGTTCTCGGTTATCTATTCGACGCCGGTGATCTTGCTGTATGTGGGGGTGGCGAGGCGGTTGGGTGGGGGGTTCGCTTTGGGTGGGGCGGTCAAGGGGTGACGTGGGATGTCACTCCAGGGCCTCGGCCCAGGTACGGGCCTGGGTGGCCTGAAACAGGGCGTTGGATCGCTTGAAATCGTCGACGGGTCTGACATAGCAGATACGGGCCTGACTGGGGTCGTGGACCACCTCGTGGGCGAAAGCCAGGCTTGCGAGAGCGTGGCCCATGCGGCACCAGTCCTCGAATTCCCCGTGGATCACCAGGGCTCGGTTGTAGGCCCTGATGGCTTCGTCCAGCCGTCCGGCCTAACCCCGGAAGTCGGAGTGGTCCCCGCCGTACCAGAGCGCCCCGCTCCCCGGCGCATGCCGCTCCATGGCTGCCGCCACGGCACCCGCGACGGTCAGATCGTCGGCGAGCACGTCGACCAACCGCTCACCCCACTCACGTACGGCCTCCCGCCGTGCCGGTTCCCGTGCGGCCTCGGCGACTTCCACGACCGAAGCCCCGACCTCCAACCCGACCGCCCGCGCCGGCGACTCCACCGCCAGGCGCCCGTCGTCCCCGCACGCGCCCTCGGTCAGGGCGGTCAGCAACGCCGCTTTCATGCGTCCACGGTAGGGCGTCAGCAGTCGGCCGGTACCGGTGTGTCGGCGTCTCGCCCGGTCAACATTCGCCCTCGGTGCACCACTCGGCAGTACCGTGAAGCGGTGCCGCAGACTTACCCCACCGCCCTCGTGCTGACCGCGCTCGCGCTGGAGTACGCCGCCGTGCGTCCCCACATCGGGGACCGGGAGGAACTCGTCCACCCCGACGGCGCCGGAACCCGGGTCGAGCGGGGCAGCCTCCCTGGTACCGGCTGGCATATCGCCCTCGCCGAACTGGGCGAGGGCAACACCAACGCCGCCGCGCTCACCACGCAGCTCATCGGTTGGCTGAAGCCTGAAGCGGTGCTGTTCGTCGGGGTCGCGGGCAGCCTCAAGTCCGACATCGGCATCGGGGACGTCGTGGTCGGCACGAAGGTGTACGGCATCCACGGCGGCAAGCAGACGGAGACGGGTTTCAAGGTCCGTCCGGAGGCGTGGCCGGTGTCGAACGCGCTGCTGAGCGCGGCGCGTTCCGCGGTGCGGGACATGGACGGTGTACGGGCCCACTTCAAGCCGATCGCCTCCGGTGACGTGGTCCTGGCCGACGCCGAGTCGGAGATCGCCCAGCATCTGCGGGACCACTACAACGACGCCGCGGCGATCGAGATGGAGGGCGCGGGTGCGGTACGTGCAGCCCACCTGAACGGCCAGTTGCAGGCCCTCGTACTGCGGGGCATCAGCGACCACGCCGACGCCGCGAAGCACGAGGCCGACGCGACGGGTTCGCAGGAGCGGGCGGCGGCCCGGGCGGCCTCGGTGGCGCTGGCGACGCTGCGGAAGCACCGGCCGCGCGGGGCCCGGGGCGGCTCCTCCGACACCGAGGAGGGTCCCCAACGGGTCGACGGGAACGGCGGAGCCTCGTACGGCGGCGACCACATCGACTTCCGGGGCGGCACCTTCTACGGACCCGTCATCGGCAAACAGGTCGGCAACTGGCCGTAGAGGCACGCTCCACGGCCCGGTCCCGGTCGCGACCACCACCCTCCCACCCCGCCCTCCCGGCTTCACCGGCCGCGACGCGGACCTGACCCGCCTGCTGCCCCGCCTCGCCCCCACCTCCGACGAGGGCACCCCGCTCCTCATCTCGGCCGTCACCGGCATGGGCGGCATCGGCAAGACGGCGCTCGCGGTGGAGGCGGCGCACCGGGCCCGGGCGGAGGGCTGGTTCCCCGGCGGCTTCCTCTTCGTCGACCTGCGCGGCTACGACGACGACCCGGTGACGGCGGACCAAGCGGTCCTCGCCCTGCTGGACGCCATGGGCGTGCAGGGCGCGGACCTGCCGTCCACGACGGCCCGCCAGTACGACGCCTACCGCACTCTCCTCACCGAGCGGCGCGACCGCACACTGCTGATCCTGGACAACGCCTCCGACCCGTCCCAGTACCGCCCCCTCATCCCGGGCACGGATCACCACCGGGTGCTGATCACGTCCCGGGACCGCCCGGACGCCCTCCCGGTCCGCGTCATCGACCTCGAAACGCTCGCCCCCGACGAGTCCACCGCGCTCATCACCCACGCGCTGCACGACGCCGACGAACGCGACGACCGTCCGGCACACGAACCGGAGGCTCTGCACCAACTCGTCTACCTGTGCGGCCACTTGCCCCTGGCCCTCCAGATCGCCGCCGGGATGCTACGACGCCGCCGTCACCGGGAGATCGCGTCGCTGGTGGAGGAGATCAGGGAGGCCGAAGACCCGATGACCACCCTCGACAACGGCAGCCCCGGCACCGACCTGTACGGCCGCTCACTGGTTCTACGGCCGGTGTTGGAGACCTCCTACCGCCGACTACCGGAGGACCAGGCCCGGTTGCTGCGTCTGCTGTGCCTCGCGCCGGGGGCCGAGATCGGATCGGAGGCCGTGGGGGCGTTGGCGGCTCTGGACGAGGAGATCGCCTTGCCCCTCCTGGAGTGCTTGGCTGCCGCGTATCTGGTCACGCCGGTCCGCGGCGAGGGCGGGCTGCGGTGGCGATTGCATGACTTGGTGCGGGGGTTCGGGGCGGGTGTGGTGGCGGGGGATGTGGGGTTGCGGAAGGAGGCGGAGGAGGCTCGGAAACGGGTGCTGGGGTTCTATCTACGGTGGGCGAATGCCGCGGATGAGCGGTTGCGGTGGTTGCCGGGGGCTCCGGTGCCGGAGCGGTTCTCCGATCGGAGGGAGGCGTTGGGGTGGTTCGACGGGGAGCGGGCCGGGTTGGTGGCGGCGGTGTCGTGGGGGCGGGAGGAACAGCTCACGGACGCGGCAGTGCTGCTGGCAGAGCGCCTGGGCACATACCTGAATTGGCGGCGGTACTTCGACGACTGGATTACGATCTGCCAGGCTGCGCGACAAGCCGCCCACCGCGCCGGCAACGGCATCAGTGAGGCCGGCGCGTGGACCAACCTCGGCAACGCCCTACGAGAAGCGGGCCGGACAGAGGAGGCGATCGACGCCCACACCCAAGCCCGTGGCCTCTTCCACACCGCTGGGGATCCCCGCGGCGAGGCCATGGCGTGGAACAACCTCGGCAACGCGCTCCAAGGGGCTGACAGGGCGAAGGAAGCAATCGACGCCTACACCCACGCCCGCGATTTCTACCGAGCCACCGGGAACCGGGATGGAGAAGCCGGGGCGTGGAACAACCTCGGCATCGCCCTGCAAGTGGCGGACAAATCGGACGAGGCAATCGACGCCCACACCCGCGCCTGCGAACTGCACCAGACCACGAAGAACCGCCACGGGGAAGCCATGGCGTGGAACAACCTCGGCCTCGCCTTGCAGAAATCGGACCGGGGGAATGAGGCGGTCGAGGCACATCTCAAGGCCTTGAGCATCTACCGCGAGTTCAAGGACTGGTATCGCGCAGGCACCGCGCTACACAACCTGGCCTACGCCCACAGGATCGCCCAGCGCCCCGCCACAGCCCGCGTCCACTACCTTGAGGCCGCCGATGCCTTCACCCAAGGCAACGACCCCGCGGCAGCCGCCCAAGCCCGCGCCCAAGCCGCGCGCCTGGCTTGACTCGACCCTCACCCAACCTCCCCAAACCCCAAAGCCCCCCACCCCGGCAACACCACCCACATCCGAGTCCCACCACCCGGCTCCCGCGCCTCCCCGAACCCCCACTCCCCCTCGCACGCCCGCACCACGCACCCCAACACCCGAAGCGCCGCCCGCCGCCGCGCATCGCACGCCGCGACCAGCCGGGGATGCCCGTGCCGCCGATGCCCGTCGTACAGGACGATCTCCAGGCCCCCGTCCCGGTACCGCAGCGACACATGCGCCACCTCATCCGGCGTGAACTGCCAAGCACACGCGACGAGTTCACCGATCACCTGCACGGCGGCGTCCACCATGCCGAACATCCCGTACGCCGACAGCACGGCCCGCGTAGAGGCCCGCGCGATTCGGGGGCTCAGCGGGCCGAGCGGCATGGCGAGCCGATAGTCCAGGTGCTCCGGATGCACCGAAGCTACGGGCTGCGGCGCCTCACCGAAGACGGGGCACTTCAGGACGGCGAGCTGTACAGACATGGGCAACTCCGTTTTTGCAGGCCGAGCGTGAGCAACTGGTCACCGACCGTACCGCAAAAGAGGAGTACGCGTACTACTCTCAACCCAACCTAGGTGGACCAAGCCCCCTCCGCGACGGCACACTGACCCCGTCGACCATCCGGACACGAGGGACCGCATGCCGCCGAGAAGTGCACCGACAGAGCGCCAACGGCGACTGGGCATCGAGTTGCGGAGGATGCGGACGGCGGCCGACATGACCGCCGAGCACGCGGCCAAACTGCTCGGCGTGCCGCGTACGAACGTGCCCAACATGGAGTCCGGCCGCTCCGGCATCAGCCCCGACCGCGTACGCACCCTCGCCGCAAACTATGGCTGCGCCGACACGGAGTACGTGGACGCGCTGGCCTCCATGGCCGCGAGCGCCGCGAACCGCGAGAAGGGCTGGTGGGAGGCGTATCGGGGACAACTCGCAAGCGGCTTCCTGGACATCGCCGAGATGGAGTGGTTCGCCACACGACTACGGAGCTACCAGACCGTCCACATCCCGGGCCTGCTCCAACTCGGCGAGTACGCCCGCTCCATCTTCGCCGCCGTCCTCCCCGCCCTGCCGAAGCCAGAGGTCGAACTCCGCGTCGCGCACCGCCTGCGACGACGACAAGTACTCGACCGCGAGCAGCCCGGCCAGCCCCGGCCGCCGGAGTACATCGCGTACATCCACGAATGGGCCCTGCACATGCAGTTCGGCGGACGCCGCGCCATGCGCGAGCAACTGCTGCACCTGTGCGAGTCGACCGAGCGGGACAACGTCGACGTACGCATCCTGACCGCCGAGACCGGCGCCTTCCCCGGCGCCGGTCACGCCGTCCTCTACGCCGACGGGGCCGTGCCGAGGCTCGACACCGTGCAGTTGGACTCCGCGCACGGAGGCGAGTTCGCCCACTCCGAAGCGCAACTCGCCAAGTACCGGGCCCACATGGAGTGGTGGCACACCCACACGCTCGGCCCGACCGACTCACGCGATCTCATTCACGCCCTTGCCCGCCAGCTCTGACACGAGAGGCAACACGATGGCCGACATCACCTGGGAAGCGCCGTTCTGCGGCGACGGAAACAATTGTTTCCGCCTCGGCACCGACCGCCACGGCAACGCCTACATAGCCATAGCCGGCCAAGAGGACACCCCCCTCACCGACACCCGCGAAGCCCTCCGCACCCTCATCCGCGACATCAAGGCCGGCAAGGCCGACCACCTGCTCTAGGCGCCCAGCCTCCCGGCCCGGAACGGCTCCACCCCCACCACCCGTCGCACCCGCACCGGCTCGATCAGGATCATCAGGCGCCGCTCCCCGGGCAGGAGCCACGGATAGCGCTCCTCCCCGATGTACTTCCGGGTCAGGCGGTCCATCGCTCGCTCCGCTTCCTCCCCCTCCACGAATCGGACGACACGGCCCCGGATCTCCGCCCGGTCGTAGGGGTTCTCGGGGTCGTGGTGGGACAGGGAGACGAGCGGGTTGCGGCGCAGGTTCTCCTCCTTCACCCGCCCCACCGACGTGTTGACCATGACGTACTCCGCCCCGGTGGCACCCTCTCCGTCCTTCTCGATGTCCACCCACATGGGTGACACCTGAGGCGCCCCGTCCGGCCCCACCGTCGCCAAGTGCCAGAAATTCGGCGCCAGTAGGCGCTCCCGAATGTGCCCGTCCAGCTTCTCCAGCTTCGTCATGCGGCCATCCCTACCCACCCTCACCAACCGTAGGTTCCTACAATCCGTGTTTGTGGCCGAACAGTCCGTAGTCATCGCAGCCCCGCGCCCCTACGTTGTGCGCGTGCACCGACGCTCAGCGCATGAAACCGCCGACTCCGCCCCCACCCCGCCCTTCAACGCCCCCGCCGCCCGGAAACTGCGCACGGCGCTGGGCATGGGGCCCGAACACGTCGCCTACGGAATGCGGTCCTCGTACGGCTTCCCGTACGTCACCCCGGACCTGGTCGCCGCCTGGGAACGCGGCACCGTCTCACCCACCGGCCCCGAACTCACCGCGCTCGCCGGGGTGTTGTGGTGCTCGGCAGGTGAACTGATCGGCTCCCCCAGAACGTTGCGCGAGCACCGCATGGCGCAGGGGGCCGCCGCCGAGGACGTCGCCCGCGCGGTCGGACTCGAACTCGGTACCTACCTCCGCATGGAGGAGACCGGCGAGTGGCGCGGCACCGACCGGCAGTGCGCCGCCCTCGCCACCGCGCTGGGCCTCTCCCTGCCCGACCTGATCACCGTCACGGGCCGCGAGCCGAAGCTCAGGGAACTGCTCCACAGCGCGGTGACCACCCGCTGGCAGGCCCATGTGCGCCCCACCGCGAAGTTGCTGTCCCTCGACCGACGCCTCCTGGAGGACGTCCTCCGCGAGATGCACACCGACTACCAGGGCCGGGTGGCCGCCACCCTCACCTGGGCCAACGGCACCGCCGCGACCGACTCGGGCGACGCCGGCCGCGCCTACCTGGACGGGATCACCGATCATTTCTGGTCACTGGTGCGGCGAACGGCCACCTACTGACCCCGACCCACCCGAACCCGGCCCACCCGAGCCCGGCGAATGCCCTAGCCCTAGAACACCGACTCCGCCTCGTCCATCCGGTCCTTCGGCACCGTCTTCAGTTCGGTCACCGCCTCCGCCAGCGGCACCATCACCACCTCGGTGCCGCGCAGGGCGGTCATACGGCCGAAGTCGGCCCGGTGCGCGGCCTCGACCGCGTGCCAGCCGAAGCGCGTGGCGAGCACCCTGTCGTACGCGGTCGGGGTGCCACCACGCTGGACGTGCCCGAGAATGACCGGCTTGGCCTCCTTGCCGAGGCGGCGCTCCAGCTCGTACGCCAGTGCCGTGCCGATGCCCTGGAAGCGCTCGTGGCCGAACTGGTCGATCTCGCCGTGGCCGTAGTCCATGGAGCCCTCGGCGGGGTGCGCGCCCTCGGCGACACAGATGACCGCGAACTTCTTGCCCCGCGAGAAGCGCTCCTCGACCATCTTCACCAGGTCGGCGGGGTCGAAGGCCCGCTCCGGCAGGCAGATGCCGTGCGCGCCGGCCGCCATGCCCGACTCCAGGGCGATCCAGCCCGCGTGCCGGCCCATGACCTCGACGACCATCACCCGCTGATGGGACTCGGCGGTCGTCTTCAGGCGGTCCATCGCCTCGGTGGCGACACCCACGGCCGTATCAAAACCGAACGTGCGATCGGTCGACGAGATGTCGTTGTCGATGGTCTTCGGGACGCCGACCACCGGCAGCCCCGCGTCGCTCAGCATCCGCGCGGCCGTCAGCGTGCCTTCGCCGCCGATCGGGATCAGTACGTCGATACCGAACCGGTGGGCCATGTCCTGAGCGTTCTCGCAGGCCTCGCGCAGGCGGTCGCGCTGGAGGCGGGAGGAGCCGAGAATGGTGCCGCCACGGGCCAGGATGCCGCCGACGTCCTCCAGGTCGAGGTTGCGGTAGCGGCCGTCGAGGAGGCCCGCGTAGCCGTCCTCGAAGCCGATGACCTCGTCGCCGTACTGGGCGACCGCTCGGTGCACGACCGACCGGATCACTGCGTTCAGGCCCGGACAGTCGCCGCCTGCGGTGAGAACTCCGATACGCATCGTGCTGTGTCTCCTGCTCGTCCTGATCGTCCTGATCGGTGCTGGTACTTATGAGCCAGTCCGATTGTTTCACGGCCGACCGGGGGTCGCCGCGCCCGTCCGGCCCAGCCCGGCACCCCTTCCCGTTGATGGGCGCCTTATCCATGGTCAGGGGTATTGTCAAGAGGGTTTCCGTCCGCCGTGACGGTGATTTGCGCCCCTCCCCTGCCGAACCAGTCGAACCAGTCGAACCAGTCGAACCACATGAAACGGAGAGCACGCGTGACGCGCAGCGTGTACGTGACCGGGATCGATCGCGGCGACGGCCGCCAGGTCGTGGAGCTGGGGGTGATGGAGCTCCTGACCCGCCAGGTCGACCGGGTGGGGGTGTTCCGGCCGCTGCTGCACCACGGACCGGACCGGCTCTTCGACCTGCTGCGCGCACGCTACCGGCTCACCCAGGACCCGGCGACCGTGTACGGCATGGACTACCACGAGGCGTCCACCCTCCAGGCCGAGCACGGCACGGACGAGCTGGTCTCGACCCTCGTCGACCGCTTCCACGCCGTCGCCCGGGACTACGACGTCGTCCTCGTCCTCGGGACCGACTTCGCCGACACGCAGTTCCCGGACGAGCTCTCGCTCAACGCACGGCTCGCCAACGAGTTCGGCGCGTCCGTGATCCCGGTGGTCGGCGGACGCAAGCAGACCGCCGAGTCGATCGTGGCGGAGACGCACAACGCCTACCGCGCCTACGAGGGCCTCGGCTCCGACGTGCTCGCCATGGTCGTCAACCGGGTCGCACCGGCCGACCGCGACGAGATAGCCGAGCGGCTCGGTGACTCGCGGCTGCCGATGCCCGTGCCCTGTTACGTCCTGCCCGACGAGCCCGCGCTCTCCGCCCCGACCGTCGCCCAGATCACCCACGCGCTCGGCGGCAAGGTCCTCCTCGGCGACGACTCGGGCCTCGCCCGCGACGCGCTGAACTTCGTCTTCGGCGGGGCCATGCTGCCGAACTTCCTCAACGCCCTGACCCCGGGCTGCCTGGTCGTCACCCCCGGCGACCGCGCGGACCTCGTCATCGGCGCCCTCGCCGCGCACAGCGCCGGCACCCCGCCGATCGCGGGCCTGCTGCTCACCCTTGACGAACGGCCCAGCGACGAGATCCTCACCCTCGCCGCCCGCCTCGCCCCCGGCACGCCCGTCGTCGCCGTCGAGTCCGGCTCCTTCCTCACCGCCTCCGAACTGTTCTCCATGGAGGGCAAGTTGAGCGCGGTGACGCCGCGCAAGGCGGAGACCGCGCTCGGGCTCTTCGAGCGGCACGTCGACACCGCCGAGCTGCGCGGCCGGGTGTCGGCACCGAGCAGCGACCGGATCACGCCGATGATGTTCGAGCACACCCTCCTCGAACAGGCCCGCTCCGAGCGGCGCCGGGTGGTCCTCCCCGAGGGCACGGAGGAGCGCGTGCTGCACGCGGCCGAGGTCATCCTCCGCCGCGACGTCTGCGACCTCACCCTGCTCGGTCCCGTCGAACAGATCCGCAAGAAGGCCGCCGACCTGGGCATCGACCTCGGCGACAGCATGCTGGTGGACCCGGCGACCTCAGAGTGGCGGGACGCGTTCGCGGAGAAATACGCCCAGTTCCGCGCCCACAAGAACATCAGCATGGAGCTGGCGTACGACGTGGTGTCCGACGTGAACTACTTCGGCACGCTGATGGTGCAGGAGGGGCTGGCGGACGGGATGGTCTCGGGGTCCGTGCACTCCACCGCCGCCACCATCCGGCCGGCCTTCGAGATCATCAAGACCAAGCCGGACGCCGACATCGTCTCGTCCGTCTTCTTCATGTGTCTCGCCGACAAGGTTCTGGTGTACGGGGACTGCGCGGTGAACCCGGACCCGAACGCCGAGCAGCTCGCCGACATCGCGATCCAGTCGGCCGCCACCGCACGGCGGTTCGGGGTGGAGCCGAGGATCGCGATGCTGTCGTACTCCACGGGGACGTCCGGGTCGGGCGCCGACGTCGACAAGGTGCGCGAGGCCACCGAGATCGTGCGCTCCCGGCGGCCCGACCTGCTGATCGAGGGGCCGATCCAGTACGACGCGGCCGTGGAGCCGAGTGTCGCGGCGACCAAGCTGCCGGACTCCGAAGTCGCGGGCCAGGCAACGGTGTTGATCTTCCCTGACCTGAACACCGGCAACAACACCTACAAGGCCGTCCAGCGGTCGGCCGGCGCGCTCGCGGTCGGGCCGGTCCTCCAGGGGCTGCGCAAGCCGGTCAACGACCTGTCGCGGGGCGCCCTCGTCCAGGACATCGTCACCACGGTCGCCATCACGGCGATCCAGGCCCAGACGCCCGCGGCCGCGGCCGTGCCCTCAGCCGCACCCTCTGCCGCGCCCGCAGCCGCGGCCAAGTGACCCCCTCCGACGACAGAAAGCCGACCGCTGTGACCGCCACCCGCGTCCTCGTCCTCAACTCCGGTTCCTCCTCGGTCAAGTACCAGCTCCTCGACATGCGCGACAGCAGCCGCCTGGCCATGGGCCTGGTGGAGCGCATCGGCGAGGAGACCTCCCGGCTGAAGCACACCCCGCTCACCGACGGGGGTGCCTCCCGCGAGCGCACCGAGCCGATCGCCGACCACGAAGCCGCCCTGAAGGCCGTCGCCGAGGAGCTGGCCGAGGACGGCCTCGGCCTCGACTCCCCCGACCTGGCCGCCATCGGCCACCGCGTGGTGCACGGCGGGCAGAGCTTCACCCGGCCGACCGTGATCGACAGCGCCGTGCTCGCCGAGATCGAGCGGCTGATCCCGGTGGCACCGCTGCACAACCCGGCCAACCTCACCGGGATCAGGACCGCCCGGGCGCTGCGGCCCGACCTCCCGCAGGTCGCCGTGTTCGACACGGCGTTCCACACCACCATGCCGGAGTCGGCCGCCCGCTACGCCATCGACGTCGAGACGGCCGACGCGCTCCGCATTCGCCGATACGGCTTCCACGGCACCTCGCACGCCTATGTGTCCCGGGCGACGGCCGAACTGCTGGGCAAGGACCCGTCCGAGGTGAACGTCATCGTGCTGCACCTCGGCAACGGGGCGTCGGCCTCGGCGGTCGAGGGCGGCCGGTGCGTGGACACCTCCATGGGGCTGACGCCTTTGGAGGGGCTGGTGATGGGTACGCGGTCCGGAGACATGGACCCGGCCGTCATCTTTCATTTGATGCGCGTTGGCGGAATGTCCACGGACGAGATCGACACTCTCCTCAACAAGAAGAGCGGTCTGATCGGGCTGTGCGGCGACAACGACATGCGGGAAATCCGCCGGCGAATCGACGAGGGCGACGAGCGGGCGAAGCTGGCCTTCGACATCTACATTCACCGGTTGAAGAAGTACATCGGCGCCTACTACGCGGTGCTCGGCCGGGTGGACGCGGTCACGTTCACGGCCGGGGTCGGCGAGAACGCGGCGCCGGTGCGCGAGGCCGCCGTCGCCGGTCTGGAGGGCCTGGGCCTGGCCGTGGACGGCGACCTCAACGCCGTACGGGGGGACGCGCCGCGGCTGATCTCGCCGGCCGGTGCGCGGGTCGCCGTCGCGGTGGTCCCGACGGACGAGGAGCTGGAGATCGCGGCACAGACGTACGCCCTGGTCGAAAGGAACATCTGAGCCCTGAAAAGAACACCTGAGCGCCACCGGGCAATACACGCCGGTAACACGATTGAGCGCAGAGCCGCCCATATGCATTCCGCCAGACGGAATATTCCGTAGCGAAACAAACCGATAGGATCGTCCCATGCGCCGTTCGAAAATCGTCTGTACTCTCGGCCCCGCGGTCGACTCCCACGAGCAACTGGTGGCCCTCATCGAGGCCGGCATGAACGTGGCCCGTTTCAACTTCAGCCACGGCAGCCACGCCGAGCACCAGGGCCGCTACGACCGGCTCCGGGCCGCCGCCGCGGAGACCGGCAAGGCCATCGGTGTCCTCGCCGACCTCCAGGGCCCGAAGATCCGTCTGGAGACCTTCGCCGAGGGTCCGGTGGAGCTGGTGCGCGGTGACGAGTTCACCATCACCGCCGAGGACGTGCCGGGCGACAGGCAGATCTGCGGTACGACGTATAAGGGGCTGCCCGGGGACGTCTCCCCCGGCGACCAGGTGCTCATCAACGACGGCAACGTCGAGCTGAAGGTCCTGGAGGTCGACGGGCCGCGCGTGCGCACCGAGGTCGTCGAGGGCGGTGTCATCTCCGACCACAAGGGCATCAACCTGCCCGGCGCGGCCGTCAACGTGCCCGCGCTGTCCGAGAAGGACGTCGAGGACCTGCGGTTCGCGCTGCGCATGGGCTGTGACCTGGTGGCGCTGTCGTTCGTGCGGGACGCCAACGACGTGCGGGACGTCCACAAGGTGATGGACGAGGTGGGCCGCCGGGTCCCCGTCATCGCCAAGGTGGAGAAGCCGCAGGCGGTGGAGAACATGGAGGACGTCGTGATGGCGTTCGACGGCGTGATGGTCGCCCGTGGCGACCTGGCCGTCGAGTACCCGCTCGAGAAGGTCCCCATGGTGCAGAAGCGGCTCATCGAGCTGTGCCGCCGCAACGCCAAGCCGGTGATCGTGGCGACCCAGATGATGGAGTCGATGATCACCAACTCCCGTCCCACGCGCGCCGAGGCCTCCGACGTGGCCAACGCGATCCTGGACGGCGCGGACGCGGTCATGCTGTCGGCGGAGTCCAGCGTGGGCGCGTACCCGCTGGAGACCGTCCGGACGATGTCGAAGATCGTCACGGCGGCCGAGGAGGAGCTGCTCTCCAAGGGTCTGCAGCCGCTGGTGCCGGGCAAGAAGCCGCGTACGCAGGGCGGTTCGATCGCCCGTGCCGCCTGCGAGATCGCCGACTTCCTCGGCGGGCGGGCCCTGGTGGCGTTCACGCAGTCCGGTGACACCGCCCGTCGGCTCTCCCGCTATCGCGCGTCGCAGCCGATCATCGCGTACACCACCGACGAGTCCACCCGGAACCAGCTGGCGCTCAGCTGGGGTGTCGAGTCGCACGTCGTGCCGTTCGTGAACAGCACCGACGAGATGGTCGACCTGGTCGACCACGAGATGGTCAAGCTCAACCGCTTCAACGAGGGCGACATCGCGGTCATCACCGCCGGCTCGCCCCCCGGCGTCCCGGGCACCACCAACATGGTGCGGGTGCACCACCTGGGCGGCGGCGCCCGCGACTGACGCGGCCGTCACCGTCGTACGACAACGCTGAGGGCGCCTCCTGGGAACAGGGGGCGCCCTCAGTGCTGTGCGGCTCCCGGAACGGGTCCTGTGAGGGCCCGGTTTCCCGGGCCCGGGGTGACCGGCTGCTCAGTCGGTCATGAACTGGTGCATGCCGGGAACGGTGAGCGTTCCGCCGAACTGGCCCGCCTGGACGACCTTCACCTTGGTGAAGTAGATCAGCGGGATGTTCAGCGGCGGCGGGTGCTTGGGGTCGAAGGTCACCGGGATCAGACCGAGCAGGTTGCCGGAGATCTTCTCGGTGTACATGACCGTCTTGCCCTCGCGGATCGTGGACGTGGTGCCCTTGCCGGCCTGCACGTGGTAGGTCACGCCGGCCTGCTTGTCCTCGACCGTCTGGTGCAGGTCGCCGATGTCGGTGCCGTCGGATATGACGTACTTCAGCACCTCCTTGACCGAGCCGTCGGCGGTCTTCACCTTGACGACGCCCTGGTAGTCGGCGCCCTTCAGCAGCAGCGAGCTGGCGTCGAGATACCAGGGGTCGTTCGGCAGCGGCGGTATGCCCTTCTCCACGCCGCTCTCGTCGTCCGTGGCGACGGGGCAGCCCTCCAGGTCCGTGCTCTCGCTCGGCGAGGGGCTCGGCGTGGCGGTGGCGTCGTCCGTGGCGTCGTCGGCCGTCTTCTCCGTGTCCTCGGCGTCGCCGGTGACGTCCTTCGCGGCGTCCTCGACCTTGTCGGAGGCGTTGTCGGCGGTGTCCTTGGCGCCCTTGCCGGCGTCCGAGCCCGAGTCGTCCTTCTCGCCCTCGTCGGAGCCGGAGGCGTCGTCCGAGGGGGAGGGAGAGGGGGACGGGCTGGTGGACGTGGACGGAGCGGGGGTCTCCGTCTCCTTGTCGTCCGGCGTGAACAGGTCCTCGATGGCCGTGCCGATGTCCTCCAGCACGTTGCCGCCGCTGCCGGTCCCGGAGGTGTCGGCCGAGGGGGCCTCGCCGGAACCGGCCGTGTCGGTCGCGGACTTGTCGCTGTCGTCCGTCGACGACTCGTCCGAGGCGGAGCCGTCCGCGTCGTCGGAACCTGAATCCGACGACGCGGAGTCGTCCGTGGTCGTGTCGTCGGTGGCCGGGTCGCCGGAGGAGTTGCCGTCGCCGGCGGTGTCGTCGCCCGCGGACGTGTCCTCGTCCTTGCCCTCGTCCGTGGGGGCGGCGCTCTCCGAGGCCTCGGCGGACGGGGTGGGGGTCGGCGAGGCGGAGGCGTCGGCGCCCTCCTCGGCGGCCTCCAGTGCCTCCACGCAGTCCTTGTACTCGTCCGCCGTCAGGCTGAGCTTCGCCGGGTCGTCGGCGCGGGCGAGCGTCAGCGTGGGCGTGAAGCCCATGCCCATGAGGACCGCCGTCGGCATCGCCGCCAGGGCTATCGCCTTGCCCGCGGGCACGTTCAGCCTGGTGAGAAGGGGCTTCTTGGGCGCCGCGTGCCGCGGTCCGGATCTCGCACGGGACTCTCCCACCGAAGTCCCGTGGGTCACCTCGTCAGCCGGCACTGTGCCTCCCGTTCGTCCCGTTCGTGGGGGTGGTACCTGTCAGGTCGTCGCCCTCGCCGTTCGACGCCCCGCTCACCGAACCCGCTTCCGCGGGCTCCGGGGCGTCGCCCTTGTGCAGGGCGACCGCACCTTGCTGTGCCGTGTTCTCGGGGGCCGTGTCCTGCGGCACCGGCGTCCGCGACGGGGTCTTGTAGGTGGACGGCACCGCCGCCTCCTCGTGACCGGGCGCCCAGGCGATGGCCAGCGCACCGCCGATCAGGGAGAGCAGGAAGCCGACACCGAAGCCGCCGAGGTTGGAGACCGGGATGGACACGAGCGCCAGGAGGATCGCCGCCGTACCGGCGAAGGTGCGTACGTGCCGCTGGAACCAGAGGCTGACCCCGAGCACCACCAGCAGCACGCCGATGATGAGGGATCCCGCGCCGCCCGTCGTCGACATGGCGAGCGTCAGGTGGCCTATCTGGAGGTTCGCGTACGGCAGGTACATGATCGGGAAACCGCCGAGCAGGACCAACAGGCCCGCCCAGAAGGGACGTGAGCCCCTCCAGTCACTAAAGCGCCGCCGAAAGGCGCGGAGATAGTCTTCGTTCTGCCCCGTGGACTCGGCGCTCATGGACAACAGCTCCCTGGAACGGTGTTGCTGTGAGAAGTTCACGTACGTCACGTACGAGGACGACGTACGGAATTCAGGTACGGAGATCGCGTGCGCGGTGGAGCGCACGGCGAGAGGGACGGGCGGGCGAAGAAGCGCAGGCCCCCTCACCCGCCCAGGGAGTGCTCAGTAGCACTCCACGACGCCCTTGTGGAGCGACATCTTCAGGTTGCTCAGCTTGAAGGTTCCGGCGGTGGTCGCCCACGCCGTCTGCTTCACGCCGGTCAGCGAGGCCGAGTCGGCCTGCTGCGCGAACCCGTAGGGGTTGGCCTGCTCCGAGCCACCCTTCATGCCCGGACCCTTGTTGGCGTCCTTGGCCGCCACACCGATGTCGATGCCCTTGAAGACGGCGTCCGCCTCAAGGTCCTCGACGTCGATGTAGAGGTTCTCGGCCTCGACCTTCTTGCCACCGGTACCGGCGGTCAGCTTGAGGCTGACGCTGCCGAGCAGCGGGACACCCGGGGTGACGACCGACTGGCACATGTTGGTGATCGTCGCGGACTTGAACGCCGAAACGGCGACGGGGTGAACCGTCTTCTCGCCCTTGAGGGTGTAACCCTCGTCGAGCGCTCCGTACTGCGAGAAGCCCGTGCCGTCGAGCTGACCGGCCGTCACCTTGAACGACTGGCCCGACACACTGAACGACGCGGCGAGAGCACCCTGCGCGAGGGCGACACCTATCGCTGCCGTGGCGGCGACGCTGGGCACCATGACCACAGCGAACCGCTTCCATCTGGTCCCGCCACGCACCTGGGACTCCATATTTCCTCCTTCTCGGACGTACATCTCCTGACACCGGCTCGCCCCTTGGCGGCGGCTCAGCCGGACAGGGATGGGAGAAGTAGCTACGTCCTCGGGAAGGAGAGCGCCCGCGCTCGGTGGCGCGAAAAAGCGCCCGAATCACCGGCGATCACCCCCGAGCGACAACCACTGGTCGCGCCTGACACGCATCACGCACAACCTGCTGGACAGGCTCCGCGGTTGGCGGAGACCCCCCTGCCCAAGAGCCGGCGCCACTGTCGCCCGCTCTACTCGGTGGGGACCCACAAAACCCGTTGACCCGACTGGCTGGCGGGGTACGGGACAGGACCGAGCGTCGCCGATCGTGGTGCATTCTCGCCGCCCCCGCAAGGGGGGTCGTTACTGGCTAGTAACGGACGGATAACCGAACAACGACCCATCGGCATCGGCCAGCGACCCTGGGTGGCGCCGAGTGAGGCGACACATGGGCGGACAGTCGGACAGAGTCCGACAGAACGACGGGTTTCTCTTACTGCCAGTAACAGCGGCCGCGATTACCAAGATTTGGTAAAGCGCGGCCGCGGTATCGCTGTGTCGCCAAATCTCTCACTCGCGCACCACCCGCCCCGGCACTCCGGGACGGGGGTGCTCACGAGCCCCCCGGACCTCAGCCCGTCACAGCCAACGCTCAGCCGAGGCAGGGGTTCACGGACAGGTCAGAACAGGGCCCGCGCCAGCGACCGACGCGCCGCGGCCACCCGCGGGTCGTCACCGCCGACCACCTCGAAGAGCTCCAGCAGCCGCAGCCGTACGGCCTCCCGGTCGTCACCGGCCGTGCGCCGCACCGTGTCGATGAGTCGCCCGAACGCGTCCTCCACATGTCCGCCGACGAGGTCGAGGTCCGCCGCCGCGATCTGCGCCTGCGCGTCACCGGGGTTCTCGGCGGCCGCCTTGCGTACGTCCTGCGGATCGGCACCTTGCACGCGCTGGAGCAACTCGGCCTGCGCGAGGCCGAGTTTGGCCTCGGTGTTGCCCGGGTCGTCGCTCAGCACGTTCTTGTACGCCTGCACCGCGCCGCCGAAGTCGCCCGCGTCCAGGGCCCGTACGGCGGCTTCGAGCAGGTGGTCGTAGGGGCCGGCCGGGATCTCCGGGGCCGCCTCCACGGGGGCGCCGGACTCGGCGTCCGGGTCCACCACCAGGCCGGTGAGCCCGAAGCGCTGCTCGGCGACCTGGACGAGCTGGTCGAGGGTCGCGCGGATCTGCTGCTCGGGGGCGGCACCCTGGAAGAGCGGGAGGGCCTGTCCCGCGACGACGGCGAACACGGCCGGGATCCCCTGGATCCCGAACTGCTGCATCAACATCTGGTTGGCGTCGACATCGATCTTCGCGAGGACGAACTTGCCGTTGTACTCGACGGCGAGGCGCTCCAGCACCGGACTGAGCTGCTTGCAGGGCTGGCACCACTCGGCCCAGAAGTCGATGACGACGGGGACTTCGGTGGACCGCTGCAGGACCTCGCTCTCGAACCCGGCCTCGTCGACGTCGATGACCAGGTCGGCCGGGGAGACCGCCCCTCCTCCGCCCTGCCGGGCCGCTTCGGCGCGCGCCTGCTCCGCCTTCGCCTTGGCCTCCTGGGCCGCCTTCACCGCGGCGAGGTCGACGACTCCGCTCATGGACATGTTCCGTGGCTGCATGAGTACATCCTCCCCCTTCCGAGCACGCAGGTGAAAAGCGTCCTGGGCCAGGAGCCCGCCAGACTTTCGCTACGACCCGTAGCGTAACGGGCCCGGAGGCTCTCCTGTACCCCTCAGTACCCACTCCGCGGTGATCTGCCTCACGACGACGGGCAGGACTTGGACAACGGCCGGATATGGTCGGCGGATGCAGAGCAGCACCCCCGCCCCCCGCGCCACGGGCGGCCGTCCACGCAGCGCCGCCGCGGACACCGCGATCCTGGCAGCGACCCGTGCGGCGCTGGTCGAGCTGGGCTGGTCGAGGCTGACCCTGGGCGACGTGGCCGGCCGGGCGGGTGTCGCGAAGACGACCCTCTACCGCCGCTGGGCCGGCAAGAACGAACTCGTCGTGGACGCCGTGGCGGAGCTCTTCGACGAACTGCGCCTCCCCGACCGGGGCAGCCTGGCGGCCGACATCGAGGGCGTGGTGCTCCAGTTCGCGGCGATCCTGGCTCGCCCGGAGGCCAAGAGCGGCCTCATGGCCGTCGTCGCCGAGTCGACCCACGACGACGCCCTGCGCGAACGCATCCGCGCGTCCATCGTCGACCGCCAGAAACGCCTCGTCCTGGAGGGCCGCGCCCGCGCCCAGCTCCGCGGCGAACTCCCCCCGGAATCCGACCCCGCCACCGCCGCCCGCACCGTCGACCTCATCTTCGACGTCGTCGCGGGTGCGGTGGTCCACCGCACCCTGGTCAGCGCGGAACCGGCGGACGAGGAGTGGGCCCGCGGCTTCACGGCCCTGCTGCTGCACGGCCTGCGCAGGGGCGCCCCGTAAGTCAGCGTCCCGTAAGGGGCGCGAGGAACTGCGCGACCAGCCCCCACGCGCCCGCACCCGACGACGAACCCCCGAGGTGGCGGCTCCCTAGAACCCCGCAGGCTCCGTATACACCCCCCACTCCTCCCGCAGCACCCCGCAGATCTCCCCCAACGTCGCCTCGGCCCGCACCGCGTCCAGCATCGGACCGATCATGTTGGCCCCACCCCGCGCCGCCGCGAGCATCGCGTCGAGCGCGGACCGCACGGCCGCGTCGTCCCGCGCCCCCTTCCGCGCCGCGAGCACCCGCACCTGCTCCCGCTCCACCTCGTGACTGACCCGCAGGATCTCCAGGTCCCCGGTCACGGAGCCGTGGTGGACATTGACCCCGACGACCCGCTTCTCCCCCTTCTCCAGCGCCTGCTGGTACCGGAAGGCGGACTCCGCGATCTCCCCGGTGAACCACCCGTCCTCGATCCCCCGCAGGATCCCGGACGTGATCGGCCCGATCGGATGCACCCCGTCCGGATGCGCCCGCAGTCCCCGCTCCCTGATCTGGTCGAAGATCTTCTCGGCGTCGGCCTCGATACGGTCCGTCAGCTGCTCGACGTACCACGAACCACCCAGCGGATCGGCGACGTTGGCGACCCCGGTCTCCTCCATCAGCACCTGCTGCGTCCGCAGGGCGATCTCCGCGGCCTGCTCGGACGGCAACGCCAGCGTCTCGTCCAGCGCGTTGGTGTGCAGCGAGTTGGTCCCGCCGAGCACCGCCGACAGCGCCTCCACCGCCGTACGGACGACGTTGTTGTACGGCTGCTGCGCGGTCAGCGAGACCCCGGCGGTCTGGGTGTGGAACCGCAGCCACTGGGCCTTCTCCGTCCGCGCCCCGTACACGTCCCGCATCCACCGCGCCCAGATCCGGCGCGCCGCGCGGAACTTGGCGATCTCCTCGAAGAAGTCGACGTGCGCGTCGAAGAAGAAGGACAGCCCGGGCGCGAACACGTCGACGTCCAGCCCCCGACTGAGTCCCAGCTCCACGTAGCCGAAGCCGTCCGCGAGCGTGTACGCCAGCTCCTGCGCCGCCGTGGCCCCGGCCTCACGGATGTGGTAGCCGGAGACGGAGAGCGGCTTGTACGCGGGGATCTGGGCCGCGCAGTGCTCCATGAGGTCGCCGATGAGGCGCAGGTGCGGCTCGGGCTGGAAGAGCCACTCCTTCTGCGCGATGTACTCCTTGAAGATGTCGGTCTGCAGGGTGCCGTTGAGCACGCCCGGGTCGACGCCCTGCCGCTCGGCGGCCACGAGGTACATGCAGAAGACGGGGACGGCGGGCCCGCTGATCGTCATGGAGGTGGTGACGTCGCCCAGCGGGATGTCCTGGAACAGCACCTCCATGTCGGCGGCGGAGTCGATGGCGACCCCGCAGTGCCCCACCTCGCCGAGCGAGCGCGGCTCGTCGGAGTCCCGCCCCATGAGCGTCGGCATGTCGAAGGCGACGGACAGGCCCCCGCCCCCGTTGGCGAGGATCTTCTTGTACCGCTCGTTCGTCTGCTCCGCGTTCCCGAACCCCGCGAACTGGCGGATCGTCCAGGTCCGCCCCCGGTAGCCGGTCGCATACAGCCCGCGGGTGAAGGGGTACTCCCCCGGCCAGCCGATCCGCTCGAAGCCCTGGTACGCGTCCCCCGGCCGAGGCCCGTACACGGGCTCCACCGGGTCCCCGGAGAGCGTCGTGAAGTCGGCCTCCCGCTTCCGCGCGGAGTCGTAGCGTTCCTGCCAGCGGCGGCGGCCCTCTTCGATGGCGTCAGCGTCCATACCACCAATTTACTAGGACGTCCTAATAAATGTCGACGACAGACCGCCGTACGCGTCCGTACGGCGGTAGGGCCTACGCCTTGGCGGTCGCGAGCGAGCTGTCCTCGATCTTCGCTTCCAGCTCGCGGCTGACCTTGCGCTCCACGAAGAAGGCGGCCGTCGGGATCGTGCCCGCCAGCAGCACCCAGATCTGCTTCTTGACCGGCCACTTCGCCTTGGAGCCGAGATCGAAGGCGAAGACCAGGTACAGGACGTACAGCCAGCCGTGCGCGAGGCTGACCACGTACGTGAAGTCCGCGGCGCCGTCCAGTTCGAGCACGTACTTGCCGATCATGCCCAGGGTCAGCAGAACCAGCAGGACACCGGTGACGTAGGCCAGGACGCGGTAGCGGGTCAGCACGCTCTTTTTCATGCCCACGAGCGTAGCCACAGGTCCGGCACGATCTTCGAGCGCCCCTCGGTCGCCGCTCAGCTCTCCTCGAAGTCCCCCGCCGCCACCCGCAGCGGCCGGAGCATCGCGAAGATCTCCGCGCACTCCTCGGCGTCGTAGGCGCCGAGGCCGAAGTCCATGGACATCAGGTCACGGGTGGCCGCGTCGCAGACCTCGCGCCCCTTGTCGGTGATGGAGGCGAGGGTGCCCCGGCCGTCGTTGGGGTTCGGGCGCTTGTCGACGAGGCCGGACCGCACCAGGCGGTCGACGGTGTTCGTCACGGACGTGGGGTGCACCATGAGCCGCTCGCCGATCTTGGACATCGGCAGCTCACCCTTCTGCGAGAAGGTGAGCAGCACGAGGGCCTCGTAGCGCGCGAACGTCAGCCCGTACGGCTTGACCACCGCGTCGACCTCCGCCAGCAGGATCTGGTGGGCACGCATGATCGACGTGATCGCGGCCATGGACGGGACGTTTCCCCAGCGCTGCTTCCAGTGCTCGTCGGCGCGCGAGATGGGATCGAAGGAGAGGCTGAGCGGCTTCGGCACGGCACCGACCTTACCGGCCGGTCACATCCCGGTCAGCCCCGTCTCGCCTTTCGGTCGCCCTCTGGGGGCGCGGGGAACTGCGCGAACGGGGTCCGGGGCGGAGCCCCGAATCCTTGACGGGGGGTCGAAGGGGGCGCGCAGCCCCCTGGAGGATGGGCAGGGTAGGGGCGGCGGGGGCGAGAAAACCCGCCGCACCCACGGCCGACAGCCCCCGCAGCCGACGCTCACCGCCCCGCGACCCTCCGCAACTGATGCCGAACCGCCCGCTGCGCCACAGGCCCCAGCCCATCCAACGCCGCGACTACCCCCGCAAGCTGCTCAAGCGCCCCCAACGCCTCCCCCGCCCCCTCCGGATCAACCCCCTCATACAACTCCAGCCCCACAAAAGACGAAGCCACGGCCCGAGCCAACCCCCGGGCGTCGGCGAACTCCCCGAGTGGCGAAGCCGCGAGCACCCGCCGCAGCACCCCCTCCACCTCCGCGATCCACAGGTCCAGCCCCGCCGCCGTAGCCGGCGCCAGCCGAGGATGGGTCTGCGCCCCCGCCAGCAGCTGACCGAGCACCGCCACATGCCCCGCCGCCCGCTCCTCCACATGCATCTCCCGCCCGAAGGCCAGCAGTTCGGAGAGCGAGCCGATCGCCGCCATCCGCTCCCGGTGGCGGGCGACCCGCTGCTCCGCCCCGTACCGGCAGGCCTCCGCCAGCAGTTCGTCCACGGAGCCGAAGTGGTAGAAGACCAGCGCCTGGTTCACCCCGGCGGTCGCCGCGATCGTACGGGCGGAGGTCTTGGCGATCCCCTGCTCGACGAGCGTCCGCAGCGCGCCCTCCAACAGCTTCGTCCGCGTCGCCGCGCTCACACCCGCACCCCTCTCATACCGTCGCCCCGCTCACACCTGTGCCCCGCTCACGCCCGCGCCTCCTCACGGACCGGCCGCAACCCGGCCCGCACCCCGCACACCCGCACGTCCTGGTAGCTCGCGGTGAACGAGCCCTCGTAACCGAAGAGCGGCCCGAAGTGACGGTTCACCACCCGCACCTGGATCCGGAAGCGCCCCGTCCGCTCGTCGAACCGCTCCCGCACCTCGGCGTCGCCGCCGATGAGACCGGGGACCCGGACGTCGACCGGCCCCTCCCGGAAGCGGTGCTCGCCGGAGCGGATCAGCAGCGATCCATCGGGCTCCGCCGCGAAGTGCAGGTCGCTGGCGAGGTGCTGATGGGTGCCGAGGTAGTCGAGGACGCGGTCGCCCTTAGGGCTCAACACCATCTGGGCGTCGAACCGGCGCGGCCGGCCCGGCAGGTCGAAGGTACGCACGAAGGTCACCGTCTCACGGTCGAACCCGTCGACGTACGGCACGTTCTCGATGGTGAAGGGCACGTCGCGCCCCTCGCGCGGGACGAGGATGTTCCGGGTGCCCCCGAGCGCGAGGAACGGCTTCACCAGGCCCCGCCCGTGCCAGACACGGTCCATCACCCCCCGGCCCGTGCACGCCTGCCCGCTCGCCAGTCCGACCGAGAAGCGGCGGCGCAGCTCGGGATGGAGCCGTTCGAAGTCCGCACCCATGACCGTACGGAAGATCGAGGCCGGCGCGGTGGCGCGGGACGGGACGGTCCCCGGTGTCGTGGCATCCATGCCGATCATCCCTTCAGAGTCGCGAGCAGACGAGGCGCACGCGCACGTGCGGGTGCCTTCCGCACGCAGCGGCGGGCGGACGGGGTGCCGGGCAGTGGCGGTACGAGCAGGGCGGCCAGCACCGCCGACACGGCCAGGACCGGCGTCGCGAACAGCGCGAGCGGCGCCAGGGCGCCCGCCGGCTCCCCCAGCGCCCCGTACGCGAGCCCGGCGCAGGCGGCCACGACGGTCAGCCCGCGCACGACCGCCTCGGCCAGCCAGCGCCGCAGGGCGCGTTCGGGGGTGATGTCCCGCTCCAGCCAGAGACGGAGGCGGTCGAAGGACCAGGCGGTGGCCCAGCCCATGAGCGGGCGGAACAGCACACGGTCGGCGAGGGCGCCCGGGCGGCCCCAGCGGGGGCGGTAGTCGTAGCCGGTGAGGAAGCGGACGCCCGCGCCGTCCGGGACGTAGCGCCAGTAGCCGCTGCCCTCGGCGATCAGGGAGAGCGGGTGCGGCGAGGCGAACCGCAACACCGAGGTCCGGGTGCCGTCCGGGCGCTCCTTCTCCCCGGCCGAGACGCCGGTCCCGGCGACCGTCAGGCCGGGGAGCACGCGGGTGGCGTACCGGAAGCGCTGCGGCTCGCCGTCGCCGCGCGGGAGGTAGTCGATCTCCGTGAAGCGCAGGTCCCACCGCTGGTGGAGGGCCGGCTCCTGGGTGCGGGCCCACACCTCCTCCAGGTTCGCCCGTACTCGTGCCTCGATGTAGAGCCCCATCCGCGTTCCCCCAGGTCGGTGCCGTCACTGAGCCATTTTTGAGCGACTGCTCAATGTGCTGGACACGACCGTACTCCGATTTGAGCGATCGCTCAAACAGCACGGCACGAGAAAACCCCGGTCCGAAAGGACCGGGGTGGGGTTCTCAGAACGGCGACGGCGACCGCGTGCGGGACGCCGCTACGACGGCTCGGACAGGTGGCGTTCCACCGTCTCCACCTTGGAGGTGAGGCCGTCCGTCACGCCGGGGCGGATGTCGGCCTTGAGCACGAGGGAGACGCGGGGCACGCGCTCCTCGACGACGGCGACGGCTCGGCGCACGACGTCCATCACCTCGTCCCAGTCACCTTCTATCGAGGTGAACATGGCGTCCGTCCGGTTCGGCAGCCCCGATTCACGGACGACCCGTACGGCTTCGGCGACGTACTCCCCCACGTCCTCGCCGACCCCGAGGGGGGTCACGGAGAAGGCGACGATCACGCGTTCACGACCCCTTCCTTGCGGGCGCGGCCGGCGATCACCGCGTCCTCGGCCTCACGGCGCAGCTTGCGCTCGGCGAAGAAGCCGCCGGCGGGCAGGACGGCGAGGGCGAAGTAGAGCGCGGCGGTCTTCAGCGACCACTTCGTACGGTTCCAGGCGTCGGCCCAGAAGATCAGGTACAGGATGAAGAGGATGGCGTGGACCCAGCCCATCACGGGCACCGCGTTGAACTCCGTGGTCCGCTTGAGCACCGAGCAGACGAGAAGCAGCAGGAAGGAGACGGCCTCGGGGGCGGAGACGAGGCGCAGGCGGCGGAGGGCGGAGGCGGTCTTTATGTCCACGGGTCACCTTCGGTCTTTGTGAACGGAAGCACAAGCTCGGCCCATTCTGACATCCGCCGCCCCAGGGAGGCCCCCTAGGGTCCCTTCAGGGGCGAGATCCACCTCTGGGCCCTGTCCTGTCCGGCCATCGGCCGGTTAACGTCACCCCGTGGCAATGTTCCGACTTCAAGGCAGCAAGGTGCTGGCCGTCGACATGACCGGGGACGCCGTCAAGGCGAAGAACGGCTCGATGGTCGCCTACGACGGTCAGATGTCGTTCAAGAAGCTGAGCGGCGGCGGTGAGGGCCTGCGCGGGATGGTGACGCGGCGCCTCACGGGTGAACAGATGACGTTGATGGAGGTGACCGGGCAAGGGACCTGCTGGTTCGCGGACCGGGCCTCCGAGATCAACCTCGTGAATCTTCAGGGGGACAAGCTGTACGTGGAGTCGAGCAATCTGCTCGCGACGGACTCCGGGCTGCGTACGGGCACGAGCTTCACGGGGCTGCGCGGCGCCTCGCAGGGCAACGGCCTGTTCACCACGACCGTCGAGGGCCACGGCCAGGCGGCGATCATGTCCGACGGCCCGGCGGTGGTGCTGCGGGTGAGCCACCAGTACCCGCTGACGGTCGACCCGGGGGCGTACATCGCGCACCAGGGCAACCTCCAGCAGTCCTTCCAGTCCGGTGTGACGTTCCGCACGTTCATGGGCGAGGGCGGCGGCGAGGCGTTCCAGATCCGCTTCGAGGGCGACGGACTCGTGTACGTCCAGCCCAGCGAGCGCAACACGGTGGCGGGGGACGTCTGACATGGCCTTCCGTGAGATCAACTCGAAGATGATCGAGGCGACCGTGCTGCCGGGCCAGCGGCTGTTCAGCCAGCGCGGCGCGATGCTCGCCTACAAGGGCGAGGTGTCGTTCACCCCCAACATGCAGGGCGGGCAGGGCGGCATCGCGTCGATGATCGGCCGCCGGGTGGCGGGCGAGGCGACCCCGCTGATGACCGTCGAGGGCAGCGGCACGGTCCTGTTCGGGCACGGCGGTCACCACATCCAGGTGATCAACCTGACCGGCGAGACCCTCTACGTCGAGGCCGACCGCCTGCTGGCCTTCGACGGCACCCTCCAGCAGGGCACGATGTTCATGGGCTCGCAGGGCGGCGTCATGGGCATGGTCCGGGGCCAGGTGACGGGCCAGGGCCTGTTCACCACCACCCTCAAGGGCCACGGCGCCGTCGCCGTCATGGCGCACGGCGGGGTGATCGAGGTCCCGATCACGCCCCAGCGCCCGGTCCATGTCGACCCGCAGGCGTACGTGGCGCACCACGGCGACGTACGCAACAAGCTGTCCACCGCGCTCGGCTGGCGCGACATGGTGGGCCGGGGCTCCGGCGAGGCGTTCCAGCTGGAGCTGAGCGGCAGTGGTGCGGTGTACGTCCAGGCCTCGGAGGAGAAGCTGTGAGCATGTACGGGGCCCCGGTCGCCGGACCGACCGTCCACGACCCGATGACGCTGCCGTCCGACGACAACGTCAACAACTACACCTTCTGCGTGGAGCTCAAGGGGAGCCAGTGGTTCCTGCAGAAGGGCAAGATGATCGCCTACTACGGCCAGATGGAGTTCAACGGCATCGGGCACGGCCGTCTCGGCGGTCTCGTCCGTACGTCGTTCCATTCGCCTCTGCACGCGAGCGACTGGGTCGTGGCCGAGGGGTCCGGCAAGATGCTCCTCGCCGACCGGGCCTTCGACGTCAATTCATATGACCTGGAGGACGGCAACCTCACCATTCGCTCGGGCAACCTCCTCGCTTTTCAGCCAAGTCTTTCGCTGAAGCAGTCCATCGTCCCGGGCTTTCTGACCCTCATCGGCACGGGCAAGTTCGTGGCGGCCTCCAACGGCCCGGTGGTGTTCATGGAACCCCCCATCCGGGTCGACCCGCAGGCCCTGGTCGGGTGGGCCGACTGCCCCTCGCCGTGCCACCACTACGACCACAGCTACATGGCCGGTGTCATGGGCGGTCTACGTGCGATGACGGGCATCGGCGGGGCGTCCGGCGAGGAGCACCAGTTCGAGTTCGTCGGGGCGGGCACGGTGCTGCTCCAGTCGTCCGAGACACTCATGGCCGAGCAGGCCACGGGCATGGTCCCGCACGAGCCGGGCGTACCCGGCGGCGGTGGGGTACCCGGGCATCCCGGACAGCCGGCGGGGGCACCGCGCCTTCCCGGACAGCTGGGGGACCTGCAGCGTCGCTTCGGGCTGTGAGCGGTAGTCTGCGGAGTGTGACATCGAACGTGTGCGCGTTGTCATGCTCCACACCCGTAAGACCCGACCTGTCCGCACGAACGACACCGACGAACCCTCACTAGTTCGCCTTTCAACATTTTAGGTAGACTTCATTCATGGAGACCGAAACGGCCACGCGCTGGCTGACCGATGCGGAGCAGTGCGCCTGGCGCACCCATCTGGACGTCAACAGGCTGCTGACGCACCAGCTCGAAAGAGACCTGCAGCCGTTCGGCCTGACAATGAACGACTACGAGATCCTGGTGAACCTCTCCGAGTCGGAGGGGCGGCGGATGCGGATGAGCGACCTCGCCGCCGCCACGCTCCAGTCCAAGAGCCGCCTCTCGCACCAGATCACCCGGATGGAGAACGCCGACCTGGTGCGCCGGGAGAACTGCGAGTCCGACCGCCGCGGGCTGTTCGCCGTGCTCACCGAGCACGGCATGGAGACGATGCAGCGGGTGGCGCCGCATCATGTCGCCTCCGTGCGGCGGCACTTCATCGACCTGCTGTCGGAGGAGGCGATGGCGGAGCTGCACAAGTCGCTCGTCCCGATCGCGGAGCACCTCCGGAGCCACCGCGGTAAGCCGTAACCCTCTTTCGGGGCGGGCCGGCGGACTGCGGGTCGAGTGTCGGCCGCGGGTTCGTCGTGGCTGGTCGCGCAGTTCCCCGCGCCCCCTAGGGGCGCGGGGGTCCCAAGGGGAGCCTGAGTTCGAAGAGGGCGCCGCCTTCCGGGGCGTCGCCGATCGTCAGGGTGCCTCCGTGGCGTACGGCGATGTCCCGGGCGATGGCGAGCCCCAGACCCGCGCCGCCGTCGTCCCTCGCCCGGGACTCGTCCAGGCGGACGAAGCGTTCGAAGATGCGCTCGCGGTCGGCCGGCGGGACGCCCGTGCCGTCGTCCGCCACCTGGAGGACCGCCCAGTCCGGCGTGGTGCGCAGCGTGACGGCGACCCGGTCGCGGGCGTGGCGGTCCGCGTTGTCCAGGAGGTTGCCGAGGACACGGCAGATCTGGTTGCGCGAGCCGCGCAGCTCCACCGAGTCCACGCCGTCCAGGGTCACGCCCTCCCGGGACGCCACCTCTTCCCGTACGACCCGCGCCAGGTCGAACCGCGCGTCCGGCGGCGGCCGCTCTCCCGCGTCCAGGCGGGCGAGCAGCAGCAGGTCGGCGGCGAGGCTCTGCAGCCGCACGGTGTCCTCGACCGCCCCGTCCAGGTCCAGCAACTCCGGGTGCGCGGCGCCCACTTCCAGCTGGGTGCGCAACGAGGCGATGGGGCTGCGCAGTTCGTGCGAGGCGTCCGCGACGAACGCGCGCTGCCGCTCCACCGATGCCTCCAGCGCGGCCAGCGTCTCGTTCGTGGTCCGTGCGAGCCGGGCGACCTCGTCGTGCGTGTCCGGCTCGGGGACGCGCCGCGAGAGGTCCTCGGAGGCCGTGATCGCCGCCATCTCCGCACGGATGCCCTCGACGGGTCGCAGTGCCCGCCCGGTGACGACGTACGTCACCCCGCCGACGGTCAGCAGCAGCAGCGGAAGCCCGATGAGCATCGTGGTCAGCGCGGTGCCGACGGCGTCCTCCTCGGTGGAGAGCGGAGCACCCGCATAAACGGTGAGCGGCACACCCGCCGGCGTCACCACCTCGACCCCGGCGAACCGGTAGTCCGCCGTGACCCCTTCGACGGTCGCGGTGCCCTCGCCGTACCAGGTCTCGTCGGCGACATCGCCCGCCTTCAGGGTGCCCTCGTCCTCGGCGTCCCGGTCGCCCTCCGCACGGTCGTCGGCGTCGTCGTTGGTCTCGGAGTTCAGCCGGTTCGAGTCGATGGCGGACACGTCCATGCCCTCGACGTCCTCGCCGACCGCTACGGGCTTCTCGTCGACGTCCAACACCTCGACCGGGTTCTCGTCCCCGTCCGGCAGCCTCAGCTCCGCGTAGGCGAACCCGTTCGCCAGTGCCGAGGCGGCGTTGCGGGCCACGGAGTCGGCCTCCGCGTCCGCCTTGTCGGTCAGGGTGAACCTCAGCGACAGCAGGACGGCGGCGCCCGCGGCGACCAGGGCCACGGCGACGACGACGGTCGCGGCGAGGGTGGCACGGGCCCGTACCGAGCCCAGGCGGCGCTTCACGAGCGGCCCTCCAGTCTGTATCCGGCCCCGCGTACGGTCTTGATGAGCGTGGAGCCGAGCTTGCGGCGCAGCGCGCTGATGTAGACCTCGACGATGTTCGGGTCGCCGTCGTAGGCGAAGTCCCAGACGTGTTCCAGGATCTCGGCCTTCGAGACGACCTCACCGGCTCTCAGCACCAACTGCTCCAGGACGGAGAACTCCTTGGTGGTGAGGGTGATCTCGTCCTCGGCGAGGAACACGCGCCGGGCGGCGGTGTCGACCTTCAGCGTGCCGACCTCGTGCACGGGCGAGGCGCCGCCCGAGGGGCCGCGCCGCCGCAGCAGCGCCTTCACCCGGGCGACGAGGACGACGTACGAGAACGGCTTGGTCAGATAGTCGTCGGCGCCCGTGTCCAGGCCCTCGGCCTCGTCGTACTCGCCGTCCTTGGCGGTGAGCATCAGGATCGGCACGTCGTGACCGGCGGCGCGCAGGGCGGCGCAGACGCGGTAGCCGTTCATGCCGGGCAGCATGATGTCGAGGATCACCAGGTCGTACGACCCCTCGCTCGCCCGGTGCAGTCCGTCGATCCCGTCGTGGACGACGTCCACGGCGTACCCCTCGGCCGTCAGGCCCTTGGCCAGCGACACCGCGAGCCGCTTCTCATCTTCCACGATCAACAGACGCATGCGTTCAGCTTGGCAAACCGAACCTGAAGCGGTCTTCAGGGGGCTTCAGGTCCGCTTCAGCGTCGGTCGGCCAGATTGGTTCCCGTCGAAAGCAGACGAGGCAGACAAGCCGGATCAGCCAGACGATCCTGACAAGTCATCTGCAACCGGCGACATCATCCGTTACTGGTTGCAGCCAGTCGCATCCTGGAGGAACCCCATGAAGCGCAACATCGTCATCGCCACCATCACGGCCGTCGCCCTGATCGGCGGCGGCACCGCGACCGCCATCGCGGTCGCGGGTGACGACGAGGCGCCGGCGAAGAAGACCGTGTCGGTGTCGAACGACGACAACGACCGCGACGACCCGAACGACGACTCCGACGACACGGCCCAGGACAAGGCGGACGACAAGGCCGAGGACCGGGCGGCCCGCGACACGGACCAGGACGCGGACGACAAGGCCGAGAACGCGGCCGAGGCGAAGGCCGGTCAGGTCACGGCCGCCGAGGCGATCAGGACGGCGCTGGAGCACAAGGACGGTACGGCGGTCTCCGCCGACCTCGACGACGAGGGCACGAACCTGGTCTGGGACGTCGACGTGCTGACCGGCGGCGGCAAGTGGTTCAGCGTGCAGGTCGACCCCGGCACCGGCAAGGTCCTCGGCTCGCACGCCGACCGCGACGACGACGGTGACGACGCCGCCGAGACCCAGCAGATCCGGACCGCGCTGAAGGGCGCCTCCGTGACGGCCGCCGAGGCCGCCGAGGCCGCCGCCGGCAAGGGGACGGTGACCTCCGTCGACCTCGACGAGGAGAGCGCGGACCAGGCCTGGGAGGTCGACACCACCGCCGCCGACGGCACCGGCAGCGACTGGAGGGTGAACCTCGACTCCGGCAAGCTCACCGCCGACCGCACGGAGGACTGACCCCTCGCGGGTCCGACCAGACCACCGGGAGGAACGTCCCGCCGACCCCCTCAGCCGGACGTCCCCCAGGAGGACCGGCGCTCCGTCTCCCCCACATCCCGGGAGCCCGCCCCCTCCTCCACGCCGGGAAGCCCGCCGCCTCCTCCTCCCCCCCGGAGGCACGCGGCCTTCCTCACCCCAGGTAGGGGCACCCGACGCCGGGTGCCCCTACTGCCGTTCGCGCGACCGGGGACGTCCTCGGCCGCGCACGCTGACGGGGATGGCCGCCCGACGGCCCGTCACGAAGGCGCCGCGACCGCGCGGGTCGCCGCGTGAGCCGTCCCACGACCGACTGGGCGCCGGTCGCGTGACGGCTCACGCTCCTTGATGCTCGCTCGCCCCCGCGCGGGCGGCCTGCCCCCTCACGCCTTCCTCCCCGCTTTCCTCCCCGCTTTCCTCCGCGCTCGTCTCCGAACCGGCCGCGCGGCCCCGTCGGCTTCCCACTCCCACGGCGGTCGCCGCGAGAAGGGCCGTGGCACCCGCCAGGGCGAAGCCGAGGGCGGGAGAGAGGCGGTCCACCAGCAGCCCGGAGGCCGCCGCCCCCGTCGCGATACCCGCGTTGACGGCCGTGTTGACCCAGGCGCCGGACCGGGTGCGGGCGGTGGGCGGGGCGGTGGCGTCGGCGACCAGGTACGCGGTGGTGAGGGCCGGGGCGACGAAGAGGCCCGCGCAGACGACGGCGCCGGTGAGGACGGCGAGGTTCGGGGCGAGCCCCGCACCCGCGAGGGCGAGACCCAGCCCCGCCGTCAGCAGCGCGAGCCGTACGCGGGCACCGGAGCGCCACTCGACCGCGCCGTACAGCAGCCCGCCCACCGCGCTCCCGGCGGACAGCGCGGCGAAGACCCAGGCCACCACGCCGTCCCCGTGGCCCCGCTGCTCGGCGAAGGCCAGCACGAGCAGGTCCAGCGCCCCGAGCGCCAGCCCGACACCGCCGGCCGCGACGACGGGCGGCACGATCGCGGAGACGCCCCACCAGGCCCGTGGGCCCGCCCCCGCCCCGGACCTGGACCTGGACCTGGACCTGGACACGGTGCCCCGCCCCGGAACCCGCGCCAGGGCCGGGGAGGCGACGAACCCGAAGGTCCCGACCGCCACCAGCACGGCGCCCAGGACCACGGCGGCGGCCGGAAGGGCGAGGCCCACCACCACGCCCACCACCAACGGCCCCGACACGAACAGCAGTTCCTCCGCGACCCCGTCGAGGCTGTACGCACGCGGCAACAGCCCCCGCTCCGCGGCGAGTTCGCTCCACACCGTGCGCATCGTCGGCCCGAGCGGCGGCGTACAGGCGCCCGCCGCCGCCGCGACCGCACCGAGCACCGGGGCCGAGGCGCCCGGCCGCCAGGCCGCCACGGCCAACAGGACGAGCAGCACGGCGTACAGCGAGGCCATCGGTGGCAGAGCCCGGCGGGGGCCGTACCGGTCGACGAGTGCCGCCCTCGCGGGCGACAAAAGGACGCTGGTGGCCCCGAAGAGGGCCATGACGGTGCCGGCGACGGCGTACGACCCCGTCGCGCGGGTCACGGCGAGCAGGACGGCGAGCGGCACCATGCCGTAGGAGAGCCGGCCGACGAGCGCGGCGGCGAAGGTGCGGCGGGCGTACGGGATGCGGAGCACCGCGGCGTACGACGGCCGCGGGGAGGTCGCGGACATGCGAAGGGTTCCTCACGGGAGGCGTATCGGGGGACACCGAAGCCCCGCGGGGCGACGCGATGTCGCATGCGGGGCGGGGCCGCCTCTACGCCATGTGAGGGAACATACGGCCAAGTTAGCAGCCGCGAGAGAGCTCGGGAGTACGGGTTCACGGGCGACCGCGGGCCCGGTGGGACTTCTCGCGCAGTGCCCCGCGCCCCTTTCAGGGGCGCGGCCCCTGGGGGTCAGCCCTCCGTCAGCCCCGTCACCAACTCATCCGCCGCCCGATACGGATCCAGCTCCCCCGCCACGATCCGCTCCGCGAGAGACTCCAGCCGCCGATCCCCGTGCAGGTCACCGATCCGCTCCCGCAGGGCGGTCACCGCGATGGTCTCCACCTCACGAGCCGCACGAGCCCGGCGCCGCTCCGCGAGAACCCCCCGCTCCTCCATCCACGCCCGGTGCTTCTCCAGCGCCTCGACGACCTCGTCGACCCCTTCCGCCCGCGCCGCCACCGTCTTGACGATCGGCGGCCGCCAGTCCCCGGGCCCACGGCTCTCACCGAGCCCCAGCATGTGGTTCAGCTCGCGCGCGGTCGCGTCCGCGCCGTCGCGGTCGGCCTTGTTGACGACGTAGACGTCGCCGATCTCCAGGATCCCGGCCTTGGCCGCCTGGATGCCGTCCCCCATGCCGGGGGCGAGGAGCACCACGGACGTGTCCGCCTGGGAGGCGATCTCCACCTCGGACTGCCCGACCCCGACCGTCTCGACGAGGATCACGTCGCAGCCCGCCGCGTCCAGGACCCGGATCGCCTGCGGGGCCGCCCAGGCGAGGCCGCCCAGGTGACCACGGGTCGCCATCGAACGGATGTACACGCCGGGGTCGGAGGCGTGGTCCGACATCCGGACGCGGTCGCCGAGCAGTGCACCACCGGAGAAGGGCGAGGACGGGTCGACGGCGAGCACGCCGACCCGCTTGCCGGCCCTGCGGTACGCGGTCACCAGCGCCGACGTGGACGTGGACTTGCCCACGCCGGGCGAGCCGGTGAGGCCCACCACGTACGCGCCGCCCGTGAGCGGCGCGAGTGCCGCCATGACCTCACGCAGTTGCGGGGACGCCCCCTCCACCAGGGAGATCAGCCGGGCGACGGCCCGGGGCCGCCCTTCCCTGGCCTGTGCCACCAGCGTGGGGACGTCCTGCATCACAGCTCCGATCCGAGTAGCCCGTACACCTGGAACGACGGGCCTCAGGCCTTGGGTACCCGCACGATCAGCGCGTCACCCTGACCACCGCCGCCGCACAGCGCCGCCGCGCCGACCCCGCCGCCGCGCCGCTTCAGCTCCAGGGCGAGGTGCAGGACGAGCCGGGCGCCGGACATGCCGATGGGGTGCCCGAGAGCGATCGCACCACCGTTGACGTTCACCTTTTCCGGGGACACGCCGAGGTCCTTCATTGACTGCACGGCGACGGCGGCGAAGGCCTCGTTGATCTCGATGAGGTCCAGGTCCGCCACCTCCAGCCCGTCCTTCTTCAGGGCGTGCTGGATCGCGTTCGACGGCTGGGACTGGAGCGAGTTGTCCGGCCCGGCCACGTTCCCGTGGGCGCCGATCTCGGCAAGCCACGTGAGGCCGAGCTCCTCCGCCTTGGCCTTGCTCATCACGACCACGGCGGCGGCGCCGTCGGAGATCTGCGAGGCGGAGCCGGCCGTGATCGTGCCGTCCTTGGCGAAGGCCGGACGCAGCTTGCCCAGCGACTCGGCGGTCGTCTCGCCCCGGATGCCCTCGTCCTGACTGAAGACGACCGGCTCCCCCTTGCGCTGCGGGATCTCCACCGGTGTGATCTCGGCGTCGAAGAGGCCGTTCTTCTGGGCGGCGGCGGCGCGCTGGTGGGACTGCGCGGCGATCTCGTCCTGCTCGGGGCGCAGGATGCCGAGGCGGGTGTTGTGCTTCTCCGTCGACTCGCCCATGGCGATGTTCTCGAAGGAGTCCGTGAGCCCGTCGTACGCCATCGCGTCGAGCATCTGGATCGCACCGTACTTGTAGCCCTCGCGGGACTTGGGAAGCAGGTGGGGGGCGTTGGTCATGGACTCCTGGCCGCCGGCCACCACGATGTCGAACTCGCCGGCGCGGATCAGCTGGTCGGCGAGCGCGATGGCGTCGAGGCCCGACAGACACACCTTGTTGATCGTGAGCGCGGGCACGCTCATGGGGATGCCGGCCTTGACCGCGGCCTGGCGCGCCGGGATCTGCCCCGCCCCGGCCTGGAGCACCTGGCCCATGATCACGTACTGCACCTGGTCGCCACCGATCCCCGCACGGTCCAGGGCGGCCTTGATCGCGAAGCCGCCGAGGTCGGCTCCGGAGAAGGACTTCAGCGAACCGAGCAACCGTCCCATGGGCGTACGGGCGCCCGCGACGATCACCGAGGTCGTGCCGTTCGTTCCAGTCATGAGGTGCGATCCCCTTCCAGCTTGCACAGCCGAGGAGTGAGTGAACGAGGGTTTACTTCGAATGTACTGAGTGGCACTCCGTGCCGTCACCGGGCTGTCGGTGTGATCGCGCGCACGTTGCGTAACCGTCGGATGAGCGCTGCACTGACACCATGCTGACGCGAATCGACCACATCGGGATCGCCTGTTTCGACCTCGACGCCACCGTCGAGTTCTACCGGGCCACGTACGGCTTCGAGGTGTACCACTCCGAGGTCAACGAGGAGCAGGGCGTGCGCGAGGCCATGCTCAAGATCAACAGCACGGACGACGGCGGCGCCTCCTACCTGCAGCTTCTGGAGCCGACCCGCGAGGACTCCACCGTCGCGAAGTGGCTGGCCAAGAACGGCGAGGGGGTCCACCACATCGCCTTCGGTACGGCGGATGTCGACGGTGAGGCAGCCGCGATCAAGGACAAGGGCGTACGCGTCCTGTACGAGGAGCCGCGAATCGGTTCCATGGGGTCACGGATCACGTTCCTGCACCCCAAGGATTGTCACGGCGTACTGACAGAACTGGTCACTTCGGCGCCAGTTGAGTCACCTGAGCACTGACCCCCGTACATATGGGCCGGTAGGGTTGGGGTCGGCCGTCGCCTTCGAGGGGGACGGCCCGGGTCCTGCCGCCTTCCGAGGAGCGGGATCCAAGGGCAGCGCGGAGATCCATCAGCGCCTGTCCTAGGGCCGGGGTCCAGGTTTCGGGGGACGAGGGTGAGGGCGGCAGCCCGTGCTCCGCCGTTGATCTGACACCATTCCCCGGGGGCCCCGTTCGGCGGTTGGACGGAGCTCGATTGCCAGAGGTTGCGACCAGGGGACGGATGGGACCGCGCAGTGCGGGGCTACGAACGCCAGGAGCGAGAGCCGGCGGCTGACGTCGACCACCTCTCTCGGTTCGAGGCCGAGATGGAGCGGCTGAAGACCGAGCGGGAAAAGGCGATCCAGCACGCCGAGGACCTCGGCTACCAGGTCGAGGTGCTGCGCGCCAAGCTGCACGAGGCGCGCCGCACCCTCATGTCCCGGCCCGCCTACGACAGCGGCGGCGACCTCGGGTACCAGGCCGAGCAGATGCTCCGCCAGGCCCAGATGCAGGCCGACCAGCTGCGCGCGGACGCCGAGCGCGAGCTGAGCCAGGCCCGGGCGCAGACGCAGCGCATCCTCCAGGAGCACGCCGAGCAGGCCGCACGGCTCCAGGCGGAGCTGCACCAGGAGGCGGTCGCCCGCCGCCAGCAGCTCGACCAGGAGCTCTCCGAGCGCCGGCAGACGGTCGAGTCGCACGTCAACGAGAACGTGGCGTGGGCCGAGCAGCTGCGGGCCCGCAGCGAGTCCCAGGCCCGCCGGCTCGTCGACGAGTCGCGCGCGGAGGCCGAGCAGGCGCTGGCCGCCGCCCGTGCCGAGGCCGAGCGGCTCGCCGCCGAGGCCCGCCAGCGGCTGCAGAGCGACTCGGAGGCCGCCCGCAGCGAGGCCGACCAGATCCTGCGCCGGGCCCGCGCCGAGGCCGAACGGCTGCTGAACGCGGCGTCCACACAGGCCCAGGAGGCCACCGAGCACGCCGAGCAGCTGCGCACCTCCACCGCCACCGAGTCGGACTCCGCGCGCCGCCAGGCCGCCGAGCTGAGCCGGACCGCCGAGCAGCGCATGGCGGACGCGGAGGCGGCGCTGCGCGAGGCGCGCGCCGAGGCCGAGAAGCTCATCACGGAGGCCAAGGAGAACGCGGCCAAGGCCGTCGCCGGCGCCGAGTCGACCAACGAGCAGCGCACCCGTACGGCCAAGGAGCAGGTCGCCCGGCTGGTCGAGGAGGCCACCAAGGAGGCCGAGGCCACCAAGGCGTCCGCCGAAGAGGTCGTCGCGGACGCCAGGGCCGAGGCGGAGAAGCTGCTCGCCGAGGCCGCCGAGAAGGCCCGCTCGATCACCGCGGAGGAATCCGCCTCCGCTCTCGCCAAGACGGCCAAGACCGCCGAGGACGTGCTGAACAAGGCGTCCGAGGAGGCCCGCAACACCACCAAGGCCGCCATAGAGGAGGCCGAGCGCATCCGCGCCGAGGCCGAGGCCGAGGCGGACCGGCTGCGCGCCGAGGCCCACGACATCGCCGAACAGCTCAAGGGCACGGCGAAGGACGACACCGAGGAGTACCGCGCCAAGACGGTCGAGCTGCAGGAGGAGGCGCGCCGGCTGCGCGGCGAGGCCGAGCAGCTGCGCTCCGACGCGGTCGCCGAGGGTGAGCGGATCCGCTCCGAGGCCCGGCGGGAGGCCGTCCAGCAGATCGAGGAGGCGGCCAAGACCGCCGAGGAACTGCTCGCCAAGGCCCGCACGGACGCCGACGAGCTGCGGCAGACGGCCACCGCGGACAGCGAGAAGGTCCGCACCGAGGCCATCGAACGCGCTTCGACGCTGCGCCGTCAGGCCGAGGAGACGCTGGAGCGGACCCGCAAGGAGGCCGAGCGGCACCGCGCCGAGGCCGAGGAGCAGTCCGAGGAGCTGAAGGCCGAGGCCGAGCGGGCCGCCCGTGAGCTGCGCGAGGAGGTCGAGCGCGGCGTCGAGGCCCGTAAGGCGGAGGCGGCCGAGGAGCTGACCCGGCTGCAGAGCGAGGCCGAGGCCCGGCTGGCCTCCGCCGAGGAGGCGCTCGCCGACGCCCGCGCCGAGGCCGAGCGGATCCGCCGCGAGGCCGGCGAGGAGAGCGACCGGCTGCGCGCCGAGGCCGCCGAGCGCATCCGTACGCTCCAGGCGCAGGCCGAGGCCGAGGCCGAGCGGCTGCGCGACGAGGCCGCGGCCGACGCGTCCGCGTCCCGCGCCGAGGGCGAGGCCGTCGCCGTACGGCTGCGCTCGGAGGCGGCGGCCGAGGCCGAGCGGCTGAAGTCCGAGGCGCAGGACACCGCCGACCGGGTACGGGCGGAGGCGCAGGCCGCGGCCGAGCGGCTCGCCACGGAGGCCTCGGAGACACTGGCCGCCGCACAGGAGGAAGCCGCCCGGCGCCGCCGCGAGGCCGAGGAGCTCCTCGGCTCGGCCCGGCAGGAGGCCGACCAGGAGCGGCTGCGGGCCCGCGAGCAGAGCGAGGAGCTGCTGGCCTCGGCTCGCAAGCGCGTCGAGGAGGCCCAGACCGAGGCCGTACGGCTGGTCGAGGAGGCCGAGCGGCGGGCCGGCGAGATGGTGTCGGCGGCCGAGCAGCACGCGCAGCAGGTGCGGGACTCCGTCGCCGGGCTGCACGAGCAGGCCCAGGAGGAGATCGCCGGGCTGCGCAACACGGCCGAGCACGCGGCGGACCGGATGCGCCGCGAGGCCGAGGAGGAGTCGGACCGGGTCCGCGCCGACGCCTACGCGGAGCGGGAGCGGGCCACCGAGGACGCCAACCGGGTGCGCCGCGAGGCCCGGGAGGAGTCGGAGGCGGCCAAGTCGCTCGCCGAGCGCACGGTGGCGGAGGCCATCGCCGAGGCGGAGCGGGTGCGCAGCGACGCGTCCGAGCACGCCCAGCGGGCCCGTACGGAGGCCTCGGACACCGTCGCGCGGGCCGACCAGGACGCCTCGCGCACCCGTGCGGAGGCCCGCGACGACGCCAACCGCATCCGTTCGGACGCGGCGACCCAGGCCGACACCCTGATCACCGAGGTGACGGCCGAGGCGGAGCGGCTCACCCGGGAGACCAACGAGGAGGCCGAGCGGGTCCGGGCCGAGTCCGTCGCCAAGGCCGACCGGCTGATCGGCGAGGCCACCGACGAGGCCGAGCGGCTGCGGGCCGAGGCCGCCGAGACGGTGGGCTCCGCGCAGCAGCACGCCGAGCGGGTCCGGGCCGACGCCGAGCGGGCTCGGGCCGAGGCGGAGGCGGAGGCCGACCGGCTCATGGCGCACGCCCGCGAGGAGGCCGACAACACCCTCGACCAGGCCCGCAAGGACGCCAACAAGCGGCGTTCCGAGGCCGCCGAGCAGGTCGACAAGCTCATCTCGGAGACGGCGGCCGAGGCCGACAAGCTGCTCACCGAGGCGCAGACGCAGGCCCTGCAGACCACCGCGGACGCCGAGGGACAGGCCGACTCCATGGTCGGCGCGGCCCGCAAGGAGGCCGAGCGGCTGGTCGCCGAGGCGACCGTCGAGGGCAACTCCAGGGTGGAGAAGGCCCGTACGGACGCCGACGAGCTGCTGGTCGGGGCGCGTCGGGACGCGACCGCCATAAGGGAGCGGGCCGAGGAGCTGCGCGACCGCATCACGGCCGAGATCGAGGCGCTGCACACGCGGGCCCGTCGTGAGGCCGCCGAGACGATGAAATCCACCGGTGATCGCTGCGACGCGCTCATCAAGGCCGCCGAGGAGCAGTTGGAGAAGGCGACGGCCAAGGCCAAGGAGATCGTTTCCGAGGCGAACTCCGAGGCGGGCAAGGTGCGTATCGCCGCGGTGAAGAAGGCCGAGGGCCTGCTGAAGGAGGCCGAGCAGAAGAAGTCCACGCTCGTCCGCGAGGCCGAGGAGCTGAAGGCCGAGGCGATCCGCGAGGCCCGCCGGACGGTCGAGGAGGGCAAGCGCGAGCTGGAGGTGCTGGTCCGCCGCCGCGAGGACATCAATGCCGAGATCTCCCGTGTCCAGGACGTCCTGGTGGCGTTGGAGTCTTTTGAGGCCCCGTCGAGCGGCAAGGACGGTGGAGTCAAGACGGGTGCCGCGGCGGGTGCGACTCGTTCGGGTGGCAAGTCGTCAGACGGCTAGCGGTGTCGGGGCGTTGCGGGTATCTTCCCGCCCCGCCCTGGCACTACGGACACCAATTTGTGCTCGTTCTGTGCTTGCCATCTGTGCCGTCTGTGCTTTCAGGGCCTTTACGCAAAGTTTCTGGCAAGTATTCCGATGGTCGGCCACTCAAAAGGGGTGTCATTCTCCAGATCAAACGTGCATCTGCTCGATGACACGCCGCTTCGCCCCCTAGGATTCCACCTATCACCTCACCGGTCTCATTCGACAGGAACCCCATGAGCGACACTTCCCCCTACGGCTTCGAGCTTGTGCGGCGTGGATACGACCGCGCTCAGGTGGACGAACGTATCTCCAAGCTCGTCTCCGACCGTGACTCCGCTCTCGCCCGCATCACCGCTCTGGAGAAGCGCATCGAGGAGCTCCACCTCGAGACGCAGAACGCCCAGGCCGCGGTGACCGACGCCGAGCCGTCCTACGCCGGGCTCGGCGCGCGCGTCGAGAAGATCCTCCGCCTCGCCGAGGAGGAGGCGAAGGACCTGCGCGAGGAGGCCCGCCGCGCCGCCGAGCAGCACCGTGAGCTCGCCGAGTCGGCGGCCCAGCAGGTGCGCAACGACGCCGAGTCCTTCGCGGCCGAGCGCAAGGCCAAGGCCGAGGACGAGGGCGTCCGGATCGTCGAGAAGGCCAAGAGCGACGCTTCGCAGCTGCGTGCCGAGGCGCAGAAGGACGCGCAGTCCAAGCGCGAGGAGGCGGACGCCCTCTTCGAGGAGACCCGTGCGAAGGCCGCGCAGGCCGCCGCCGACTTCGAGACGAACCTCGCCAAGCGCCGCGAGCAGTCCGAGCGCGACCTGGCGTCGCGTCAGCAGAAGGCCGAGAAGCGTCTCGCGGAGATCGAGCACCGCGCGGAGCAGCTGCGGCTGGAGGCCGAGAAGCTGCGCACCGACGCCGAGCGCCGTGCCCGCCAGACGGTGGAGACCGCGCAGCGTCAGGCCGAGGACATCGTCGCGGACGCGAACGCCAAGGCGGACCGGATCCGTTCGGAATCCGAGCGCGAGCTGGCGGCGCTCACCAACCGTCGCGACTCGATCAACGCCCAGCTGACGAACGTGCGCGAGATGCTGGCGACCCTCACGGGTGCGGCGGTCGCCGCCGCGGGCACGCCGGTCACCGACGACGAGCCGATCTCCCGCGGGGTCCCGGCCCAGCAGTCCCGGTAACACGGTCGCCTGACGGCCACGGCCGGAAGAGGCACCTTCGGGCCCGCGTCTCCCCTCCGGGGGGCGCGGGCCTTTGGTGTTCCTGGGGGTGGTGGCAGCCGCCGCCCAGCCTTGATGGCGATGCCTACGAGCTCGGGGGCTCCTGCTGTCGCGCGGCTGACGGTCGTACGTGGCTGGTCGCGCAGTTTCCCGCGCCCCTTGTGGGGGCTGGACCGTGGTCATCAGTACTCCGGTGGCAGGGGGTCTGCGGCCGTTTTAGCGTGGCCGCATGATCGAGCTCGACGGGCTGACCAAGCGGTATGGCGAGAAGGTCGCGGTGAACAATCTGACTTTCGCCGTGCGGCCCGGGCTCGTGACCGGTTTTCTCGGGCCGAACGGCGCCGGGAAATCGACGACGATGCGCATGATCCTGGGGCTGGACCGCCCGACGGCCGGGGACGTCCGGATCGACGGCACGCACTACGACCGTCTGAGGGACCCGCTGACGTACATCGGCGCGCTCCTGGACGCGAAGGCCGTGCACGGCGGCCGCAGCGCCTTCAACCATCTGCTGTGCCTCGCGCAGAGCAACGGGATCCCCAGGGCCCGCGTGCACGAGGTGCTGGACACGGTCGGACTGACGTCGGTGGCGCGGAAGAAGGCGAAGGGCTTCTCGCTGGGGATGGGGCAGCGGCTCGGCATCGCCGGCGCACTCCTCGGCGACCCGCGGATCCTGATGTTCGACGAGCCCGTCAACGGCCTCGACCCCGAGGGCATCCACTGGATCCGCAACCTGATGAAGTCCCTCGCGGCCCAGGGCCGCACGGTGTTCGTGTCGTCGCACCTGATGAGCGAGATGGCGCTGACCGCCGACCATCTGGTGGTGATCGGGCAGGGACGGCTCCTAGCCGACACCTCGATGGCGCTGTTCATCCAGCAGAACTCACGGTCGTACGTACGGATCCGCACCCCCCAGCGCGAACAGTTGCTCGACGCGCTGCACGCCGTCGGTGTCATGGCCGTGCAGACGGGCGACGGGGCGCTGGAGGTGGACGGCCAGAAGACGGAGCAGATCGGCGAGCTGGCCGGCCGGCACGGCATCGTGCTGCACGAGCTGAGCCCCCGACAGGCGTCGCTGGAGGAGGCGTTCATGCGGCTGACCGCCGAGTCGGTGGAGTACCACGCGCACGACGGCACCCCGGTGGCGAGCCCGTCGCCCGCCCCCGCCTGGGGCGCCGGCTGGAAGCGGGAGGGCTGACCATGGCCGCCGTCCAGGTCGTCCGCTCGGAGTGGACCAAGATCCGTTCGGTGGCGTCCACGGTGTGGACGCTGTCGCTGGCCGGGCTCGTGACCATCGCGCTCGGCGTGCTGATCTCCCTGCTGTCGAAGAACGAGTTCGACAATCTGAGCCGCGACGACCGGCTCTCGTTCGACCCCACCTTCATCAGCTTCGCGGGCATGACCCTCGGCCAGCTGGCGATGATCGTGTTCGGGGTGCTGGTGGTGTCGAACGAGTACAGCACCGGCATGATCCGGACCTCGCTCGCCGCCGTGCCGCAGCGCGGCACCTTCCTCTTCGGCAAGATCGCGGTGGCCACCGCACTCGCGTTCGCGGTGGGACTCGTGACCAGCTTCGTGACGTTCTTCCTGGGACAGGCGATGCTCGGCCCGCACCGGGCCGAGATCGGCGATCCGGGTGTCCTGCGCGCGGTCTTCGGCGGCGGGCTCTACATGACCCTGATCGCGATGTTCTCGATGGGCGTCGCGGCGATGCTGCGCAGCCCGATGCTGTCGCTCGGCATCCTGATGCCGTTCTTCTTCCTGATCTCCAACATCCTCGGCAACGTCGGCGCCACCGAGAAGGTCGGCCGCTACCTCCCCGACCAGGCCGGCAGCAGGATCATGCAGGTGGTCACCCCGGTGGACGACGACACCCCGTACGGGCCCTGGGGCGGTCTCGCCGTCATGGCGCTGTGGGTGGCCGCGGCGCTGCTCGGCGGATATCTGACACTGAAGCGGCGCGACGCGTGATCGGACGATCAGGCGCCTGACCAGCGGTTACGTACATGCCAAGTCGACCGGCTCGTGACCTGCGAGGTTTTACCTCCTCTTGGGCGGAACCGTCAGCGTCCCGATAAGCTCCTAATCCTTACGGGGGCGTGCGCCCCGACGTCCTGAGACGAGTCCGAGACGTCACGAACCGTTCGATGGGTGCGGAGCATGATCGAGGCAGTCGGCCTGACGAAGCGCTATGGCGCCAAGACAGCCGTGTACAACCTTTCCTTCCAGGTGCGGCCGGGAGCCGTCACCGGCTTCCTGGGCCCCAACGGCTCGGGCAAGTCGACGACGATGCGCATGATCCTCGGCCTGGACAATCCCACCTCCGGGCAGGTGACGATCGGCGGCTACCCGTACCGCAAGCTGCCCAACGCGGCCCGTCAGGTCGGCGCCCTCCTCGACGCCAAGGCGGTGCACGGCGGCCGGCACGCCCGCAACCACCTGCTGTCCCTGGCCCAGCTGTCCGGCATCCCGGCCCGCCGGGTGGACGAGGTGCTCGGTGTCGTCGGCCTCCAGGACGTGGCCAAGAAGCGCTCCAAGGGCTTCTCCCTCGGCATGGGCCAGCGGCTCGGCATCGCCGCGGCCCTGCTCGGCGACCCCCAGGTCCTGCTCTTCGACGAGCCGGTCAACGGCCTCGACCCCGAGGGCATCCTCTGGGTGCGCAACCTGATGAAGGCGCTCGCCGCCGAGGGCCGCACGGTCTTCGTCTCCTCGCACCTGATGAGCGAGATGGCCCTGACCGCCGACCACCTCATCGTCATCGGGCGCGGGCAGCTGCTCTCCGACATGAGCATCAAGGACTTCATCTCGGCGAACTCCGCCGACTTCGCGCGCGTACGCACCCCGGACAGCGAGCCGCAGCAGCGCGAGAAGCTGACGGCGGCGCTGACCGAGGCGGGGGGCCAGGTGCTGCCCGAGCAGGACGGGGCACTGCGTGTCATGGGTCTGCCGCTCCCCCGGATCAGCGATCTCGCGCACGGCGCCGACGTACGGCTGTGGGAGCTGTCGCCGCACCAGGCCTCGCTGGAGGAGGCGTACATGCGGATGACGCAGGGCGCCGTCGACTACCGCTCGACGACCGACCAGAAGGCCGGTCTCCAGCAGCCCCTGCCGCCCGGCGCGCAGCCGCCGATGCCGGTGCCCGGACAGGGCCAGCCGGGCTGGTACGCGCCGCCGGCACCGCAGCAGGGCGGCCAGCCGTACGCTCCGCAGGGCCACCCGGCGCCGCAGGGCCAGCCTCCGGCCGGTCCCTACGGCGCTCCGGTGCCCGGGGCGCCCGCTCCGGCGCCCGCGCAGCCCCAGGCGAACCCGTACGCCCAGTCCGCGCCCCCGGTCGCGCCCCCGGCCCCCGCGCAGCCCGCCGCCGCGCCGGAGCCCGCCTCCTCCCCCGCACCCGCGGCCCCCGCGCCCGCCGCCGACCTGACGAAGTCCGAGGACGCCCGATGAGCACGCCCCAGCCGCACCTCGCCCAGCAGCCGCCCGCCCCCGCCTGGCAGGGCGCGCCGGGCACGTCGTACACCTCGCCGATCCCGATCGTGCGCACCCACCTCGGGCACGCGATCTCCTCCGAGTGGACGAAGATCAAATCGGTCCGCTCGACGATGTGGACGCTGGGCGTCTTCGTCGTGCTGGTGGTCGGCCTCGGTCTGCTCTTCGCCATGATCGCCGCCTCCACGGACATGAACCTGGAGGGCGAGTCGCCGCTGGGCCTCGGTCTGTTCGGGCTGATGATCGGCAGCGTCTGCTTCATCACGCTCGGGGTGCTGACCACCGCGTCCGAGTACGGCACGGGGATGATCCGGACCACGATGACGGCCTGCCCGAGCCGGGGCCGGGTGCTGCTCGCGAAGGCCATCGTGTTCTTCGCGCTCACCTTCACGGTCACCCTGGTCACCACCGCGTTCGTCGGCTTCGCCCAGGTGGCGATCCTGGAGGGCAGCGGCGTGGTGAACCCCGACGGCGAGGAGTGGCTCAAGGCCACCGTCGGCGTGAGTCTCTTCCTCGCGCTCTTCGGGCTGCTCTCGCTGCTCATGGGCTCGCTGATCCGGCACTCCGCCGGCGCGATCACCATCATGCTCGGTGTCTTCCTCGCGCCGCTGGTCATCGCGATCTTCATGTTCTCGGAGTCGCTGAAGGACGTGCAGGAGTTCCTGCTGGAGTACTCGATCCCGAGTCAGCTCAGCGTCTTCTACGGTGCGGAGATCAGCCAGTCCGGCCCGTCGGGCTGGGACCCGCTGTGGATCATGCTCGTCCTGGTCGCGGCCGGATTCGCCGGCGCGTACGCCCTGCTGGAGAAGCGGGACGTCTGACCGAGGACGGCGACGGAAGTCCGCGAGGTGTCAGAACCTCGGCGCGTTACGGGACCGCTGCACCCGCGAGGTGCGGCGGTCCTTCGCGTTCCAGCAGGCCTTGTGCCAGTGCCGGCGCTCGTCGACGCCCGAGTGCTCGGGCCAGGCGACGACGTGCGGCACCCCGGAGGGGATCATCTGGTCGCAGCCGGGGCAGCGGTAGGTCTTGCCGGCCGCGCTCGCGCCCGCCACATGGCGCACGCTCCACTCCTCGCCCCGCCAGGGCTCGCTGGTCTGCCAGCCGCCGTACCGGTTCGCCCGGTCCTCCTCCGCACTGCGGCCTGACGGACCCGACAGCCCCGAGGAGGCATTGTCCTTGGGGCGGTTGCGACGCGGGGACACGGGACACCTCACGGAGCTATACAGGGAGCAGGGTTGGTGTCCAGCCTACGCGGGCCCGGTGGGGGTACGCGTACGGCGCCAATCCCCTCAGAACGCCCTCCGCCCGGCGCATTCTGCAGACAATCCGCAAATCTCGTCGCCAGGCCGTGTCTTCGGCACGTGTCACGGGGTTATGCCGGTGGGGGAGCTCCCGAGTCGGAGCCGAGGAAGCAGGAAGAGCGATGCACGTAGGAACATTTGTACTGGGCGCCCAGTTCCCCGGCCAGGGCCAGGGGGAGGCGCTCCACCGGGCGGTACGGACCGCGGAAGTGGCCGACGAGGCGGGCCTGGACGCGGTCTGGCTGGCCGAGCACCACTTCGTGCCGTACGGCACCTGTCCGTCGGCGATCACCCTCGCCGCGTTACTGCTGGGGCGTACCCGGCGCATCCGGGTCGGCACGGCGGTCAGCGTGCTGCCCACCACGCACCCCGTGGCCCTGGGCGAACAGGCCGCGCTGCTGCACATCACCTCCGGCGGACGCTTCTCCCTGGGTGTCGGGCGCGGCGGGCCGTGGGTCGATCTGGAGGTGTTCGGCTCCGGGTTGGAGGCGTACGAGAAGGGCTTCCCGGAATCACTCGATCTGCTCATGCGCTGGTTGCGTGAGCCCTCGGTGTCGGCGTCGGGGGAACGATTCAGCTTCCGTGAGGTGGCGGTCGTCCCGAGGCCCGCGGAGGACCTGGACGAGACCCCGGGTCCGGAGGTCGTCGTCGCCTGCACCTCACCGACGAGCGTGAAACTGGCGGCCGAGCGCGGTCTTTCGATGCTCCTCGGCATGCACGTCGGGGACGAGGAGAAGGCGGAGATGGTCGCGCTGTGGCGCAACTGCGCCCGCGCGGCGGGCCGTTCGCCGGAGGAGATCTCCGGCGCGGCCCATGTCTCGGCCGGCGTCTGCCAGATCGCGGACCGCCGCACCGACGCCGTGGAGGCGCTCACCAAGGCGATGCCGGGCTGGCTGAAGCAGGGCCTCGACGCACATGTGACCGTCGACGGCCGCGCCCGCGCGATGCGGGACCCGCTGGCCTACACCGAACTCCTCTGCGGGCTGCACCCGGTGGGCACCCCGCGGCTGTGCGCCGACCGGCTCGCGGCGACCAGCGAGCGGACGGGCATCTCCCGCTTCGCCCTGCTCGTCGAGGGCTCCGGCGATCTGGCGGCGACGGAGGAGAACGTACGGCGACTCGGTGCCGAGGTGCTGCCTCACCTCGGCTGAGCCACGAGGGCCTGTCTGACAATTCCCGTCGTCGCCCGGAGGGCGGCCTTGCGGCGGCATGGGGGTACCTCCCGGTCGAGCGAAGTCGAGACTGGGGGAGCGTGCTCTCGGCGTGCCGGGCGTAGACCCTCGTACTGGACGTACGTGGGTCTGCGCCCGGTGCGGCGAGAGCGCGTGCATGGCGTCGCAGGGCAGACGGGAATTGTCAGACAGGCCCTAGGGGGAGCTTGCCGCCCCGGTTACCGATGCACCTCCCGCGATGGGAGCGGCAAGCTGTGGCGCGTCATGCCCTTAGCAGTCCCGGAGTTCCGGGGACTGGTTGAGGAGCTGGCCGCGGATCGAGGTGAAGCGGGCCAGCCTGTCGTCCACGGACGGGTCCAGTGGGAACACCGCCACCCGGTGGCAGTTCTGGAAGGCCAGCCGTACACCGAAGTGCCGCTGCAGCGCGCCGCGAATCGCGTCACTGGCGAGCGCGCGCAGCAACTGCCCGCGCGCCTGCTCGTCCGGCGGGGGCGTCTGGTTGTCGGCGAACTCTCCGCCGTCGACCTTCAGCTGGGCCACCAGAGAGCTGATCATCTCCCACGCGTAAGGCAGGGAGGTCCGGACGCAGTCGACGAAGGCGGCTTCGTCGACCTCGCCTCGCTCGGCCTGTTCGAGTAGGGCCGGTGAGACGTCGAGCGACATGGGTTCTCCTCTCGCACCCCCACGACAACAGGGGTTGACGGACAGGGCGGAGATCGGGTCGGCGAACACGCAGAGTGCACGCTTCGCGACCTCCAGTTTCTACGGTAAGCAACCGCACGTGACCGCACCAGGAGATTGCGCGCACCGACAGGGCCTGTGACGCACACAATCAGCCAATGCCGAACAGGAGTTGACAGCGGCACATGCCGGGGGACGACGAAGGCCCACGTGAGAGGCGGGAGGGCGTGACGGAGTGCGACAGGCGCCGGGCGGGGGCGCCGGGCCTGTCGCACGCGCCGCACGGTGCCCGCCGGGGCGCGCCGGGAAAGGAGGGGACTCGGGCGTGGGCTGATGCGGCGGTCGAATCGCGCGCACCCGTCGGCGTCGAGTAGCGTTGCCGACCATGCGTCTCGTCATTGCCCGTTGCTCCGTCGACTACGCGGGCCGGCTCACCGCCCATCTCCCCTCGGCCCCCCGCCTGATCCTGGTGAAGGCGGACGGCAGCGTCTCGATCCACGCGGACGACCGGGCCTACAAGCCCCTCAACTGGATGTCGCCGCCCTGCACCCTGAAGGAGGGTTCCGGGGACGAGCAGGGCGTCTGGACCGTCATCAACAAGGCGGGCGAGAAGCTCATCATCACGATGGAGGAGGTCCTCCACGACTCCTCGCACGAGCTGGGTGTGGACCCCGGGCTGATCAAGGACGGCGTCGAGGCGCATCTGCAGGAACTCCTCGCCGACCGTATCGAGACCCTGGGCGAGGGCTACACCCTGATCCGCCGCGAATACATGACGGCGATCGGCCCCGTCGACATCCTGTGCCGGGACGCCGACGGCGCGACCGTGGCGGTGGAGATCAAGCGGCGCGGTGAGATCGACGGCGTCGAGCAACTCACGCGTTATCTGGAGCTGTTGAACCGCGACCCGCATCTCGCGCCGGTCCGCGGCATCTTCGCCGCCCAGGAGATCAAGCCCCAGGCGCGGGTCCTCGCCACCGACCGCGGCATCGGCTGCGCGGTCCTCGACTACAACGCCCTGCGCGGCATCGAGGACGACAAGCTGCGTCTGTTCTAGGGCGGTCGCCGGCGCCGCCCGGGGAACGCCCGGCGGCCCCGGCTGCCCCTGTCCCCCCGGCGGCCCCTACCCCCTCCTGCCCCCTGCCCCTGCCCCTGCCCCTGCCCCTGCCCCTGGGACCTCATGGCACGGGAGATGGCGTCGGCCGCCGCCCGGACGAGGGGCACCACCCACGTGGGACGGATGCCCCGGATGCCCCCCTCGGGCCCCGCCGCGCGCACGGCGGCGACCACCGGCGCCCTGACTGTCGCGCACCGGGACGCAGCAGACCGGGCCGCGTCCCCCTCCGGCCGCGAGGCCGCCGCCCAACCGCTCCGCGAGATGGGGCCCTAGTCTCCGGCGTACCGGCGGGCCGACTCGTTCTCCTGGGCCATGCGCCGCAGCGCGAGCAGCGCGGGCTCCAGGAGGACGGTCAGCAGCAGGGCGCGCTCGGCGGCCTCCAACGGGTCCTCGATCCCGTCGAGTTGGTCGAGGTCGAGGGTCGCGGTGCGCTCAGCGAGCCGGGCGTACGGCAGCAGCACCTGCCAGTCGAGCGGGGCGCCCAGGGTGCGCAGCGTGGACAGGGTCTCGGCGAGGACCGCGCGGGCGGGGGCGGCCTCGTGCACGTTCCATCCCAGTTCCTCGACCAGGGCGTCGACGTTCCCGGTCTCCGAGTGGGCCTCGGCGGACTCCTCCGCGAGCCTGATGGCCCCGAGGGCCAGCCCGAGTTGGACGTGGGTGTCCCCGGCGTGCTCCGCCAGGGCGCCCAGGAGCTCCCGGGTGGTGCTGACGGACAGCCCCCGGACCCCGATCAGCGCACGGATCAGCCGAAGCCGACGCACATGGCTCTCGTCGTACTCGGCCTGCGTCGCCGAGATCTGCCGCCCGGTCGGGAGCAGCCCCTCACGGAGGTAGTACTTGATCGTCGCGACGGAGACTCCGCTGCGGCGGCTCAGCTCGGAGATACGCATCGGTCGTCCCCCGCACTAGAAGTTGGATACCTTCACTGTCTAACATAGATAGTGAAGGTATCCAACATCTCTCCGGAGAGGGCCACAGCCATGCCCACCCTGCGCTGGACCACGGTCAGCACCCCCGCACCGGACACCGAGGCGTTCGTCATGGCCTCCCGACTGGAGGTCCGCTCGTTCAAGGACGTACCGCGCTTCTTCCTCCAGTCCCTGTCCGCGTGGAAACAGGTCTCCGGCACCCCCGGGGCCTACGGCGCCTCCCTGATCGCCGAGCCCCTGAAGCGCACCTTCTGGACCTTGTCGGCATGGGAGGACAGGGACGCGCTCTACGCGTACGCGAGGACCGAACCGCACCGGTCGATCATGAACGGCCTGCGGCCCACGATGAAGGACTCGGTCTTCACCTTCTGGCAGGCCCCCGCGGCCGATCTGCCCATCGCCTGGTCGGACGCCCGCCGCCGCCTCGCCGAGGAGCAGGCGCGGAGCCGTTCCTGACCCCCGGTTCCTGATCCCCACCGGCCGAGCCCTTCGCGCCCCTCCCCCAGGAGAGACCCACCATGACGTTGTCCGAGCAGAACGCGGTTCTCGACAGTCCCGCCCCGGAGCCGGCCGTCTCCGGCGAGCGGCGCGCACCCCTGTGGCTCGCCGTCGTCGCGTGCAGTCTGCCCATGTTCATGGTCGCGCTCGACAACCTCGTCGTCTCCACGGCCCTGCGGACCCTGGCAGTCGACCTGGAGGCGAACACCCAGCAGCTCCAGTGGTTCGTCAACGCCTACGTCCTGAGCTTCGCCTGTCTGTTGATGACCGGCGCGGCGCTCGGCGACCGGTTCGGCCGCCGCACGGTCTTCGTCGCCGGCATCGCCGCGTTCACGCTGGCCTCCATCGGCTGCGGCCTGTCCGACACCAGCGCCCAGCTGATCACCTACCGCACCCTCCAGGGCTTCGGCGCCGCCGCTGTCATGCCGCTGTCGCTGACCCTGCTCTCCCAGGCGGTCCCCGAGCGCCTGCGCGGCATGGCGCTCGGCATCTGGTCCGGAGTGAGCGGCCTGGCCGTGGCCATGGGCCCCGTCGTGGGCGGCGCGGTGGTCGACGGCCTCGACTGGCGGTGGATCTTCTGGATCAACGTGCCGGTGTGCCTGGTCGCCATACCCCTCGTCCTGATCGCCCTGCGGGAGAGCTCGCTGCCCGGCTCGCGCCTCGACCCGGTCGGCATGCTGCTGGCCGCGGCCGGACTGTGCGCCGTGGTGTGGGCGATCGTGCACGGTGAGCCCGACGGCTGGACCTCGACGAGGGTCCTGGGCGCCTTCGCGGGCGGCGGCGTGCTGCTGGTCGCGTTCGTCGCCTGGGAGGCCCGGTCCGCCGACCCCATGCTGCCGCTGTCCTTCTACCGGGTGCGTGCCTTCACCCTCACCAACATCGTCTCGGCGGCGATGTACTTCGGCGTCTTCGGCTCCCTGTTCCTGCTGGCCCAGTACCTCCAGCTGGTGCCTCCGCGCACCCCGCTGGAAGCCGGCGTCCGCACCCTCGCCTGGACCCTCATGCCGATGTTCGTCGCCCCGGTCGCCGGGCTCCTCACCGACAAGGTCGGCGGTGGCCGTCTGATGGCGCTCGGCCTGTTCCTCCAGGGCGTGGGGCTGGGCTGGATCAACCTGGTCGCGGACACCGACACGGCCTACTCCGCCCTGGTCGGCCCGATGATCGTGGCGGGCATCGGCATGGGCTTCGTCTTCGCCCCCACCGCCGCGGTCGTCCTCGGCTCGGTCGCCAAGGAGCACGCCGGGAAGGCGTCCGGCGCCAACAGCACCGTCCGCGAGATCGGCGGCGCGCTCGGCATCGCCGTGCTCAGCACCGTGTTCGTGGCGCACGGCAGCACGCGCACCCCGCAGGAGTTCGTCGACGGTCTGCAGCCCGCGGTGTGGGTCGGCGTGGCCGTGGTCCTCGGCGGCGCCCTGTGCGCCCTCGCCATCCCCCGCCACCCGCGTCCGGCGGCGACGACACCGCCCGACGACTGAGCCGTCCCGGCGAGAGCGGTGGCCGACCCCGCAGGCCCGTTCGCCCTTCCCGCGAGGTCCGGACCGTCCACCCATTCCTGCCGCGGGCGGGCGCGGAGGGCCGCGGGCGGCCGCAGTCCCGGCGGGCGAGGTCAACTCCGTGAGGCCGCCGTCCCCGCGAGCCCAGTCGCCGTCCTCTCAAGGGCCCGTCGCCTTACCCGCGAGGGCCCGTGGCCGTACCCGCGAGGCGCGGTGGCCGGCACGTCGGCCCCGCTCCGAGGCCAGCAGGGTCCGCGTCGATGCTCCGCCCGGCCAACCGGCCCTCCGTCTCCCGCGAGAACATCTCGTCCACGTGGGAGACAGCCCAATCCCTAGCCGTCAGGCCACCGTGTCGGCCGGAGGCCCGGGGTCGCTCGCCGTGGTGCCGCCCGCCGTGGGAGCGGTCGCGGTGTCGGTGGTGCCGGGCGGCGGGCCGCCGGTCGGATCGCCCGTCGGGTCACCGGTGGGGTCCGTCGTCGGGTCACCGGTGGGGTCGCCCGTCGGATCGCCCGTGGGGTCGCCCGTCGGATCGCCGGTGGGGTCCGTCGTCGGATCGTCGGACGGCGTCGGCTTCGGCGAGGTCTTCGACGGGGACGGCGTCGGCTTGCCCGACGGCCCCTTCGTCCCGCTCGGGTCGTCCGACGGCCCCGCCGTGTCGGTCGGCGTCGGGTCGTCCGACGTGCCGTAGGTGCCGTCGGGGCCCGGATCCGTCGGTTCGGGCAGGGCGCCCGGGGTGTCGTCCTCGTCCCCGGCCTTGGGGCGGTCCGCGACGAGGCCACCGTCGTCGGTGCCCTCGCTGGCGGACGGGTTGACGCCGACCCGCTCGGCCGGGGTGTCCCCGTTGCGGTCGGAGGTCGCGCCGAGGGTCACGACGGTACCCAGCACGGCCGCCAGGAGCGCACCCGCACCCGCAGCGACCATGTTCCGCCGGGCACCGCCGACCAGGCCCTTGAGACTGCTCAGCCGGTGCGCGGGCGACGTGGAGCCGGCCCGCTGGGTGACGAGCGTCGTGTCCTTGGCCGCCGGTGCCGAGGCGGCTCCGCCGTTCCCGGCCGCGCCCGATCCCCACGCCCCCGGTCCGGTCGGCGTACCGAAACCGGCCCCGCTCGACGCCGTGGCCCCGTAGCCGACCGCGCCGAGGCCCGCCGCACCGAGTCCCGCACCGGTCGAGCCGGCCGGCGGGTACGCGGACGGCACGCCCCCGGGCGGGGAGGCCGACTCCTCGTGACGGGCGTCCGGCACCTCCTCCCCCGCCGCCGTGCGCCCGCCGGGCGGTGTCGCCCCGGAGCGGTCGGCGACCAGGGCGAGGGCCCGGCGTCCGGCGACGGTGCCGCGCTTGTCGGCGAGGACGTTGCGCAGCCCGATGGAGGACTCCAGCTCCGCCCGGGCCCGCTCCAGCTGCCCGGAGCAGAGCGCGAGGACGCCCAGCTCGTGATGGAAGTAGGCCTGCTCGCCGGTCTCACCGGCGAGACCGGCCGCCTCGGCGCCGGCCCGCAGCGAACGCTCCCAGGCGTTCCAGCGCAGCCCGGCGGCGAACGCGGGCGCCGCCTGCCGGGCCAGCACCACGGCGGCGCTCTCCTCGTCCTCGCCGGGCGGGACCGTCGTCGGCACGAGCGCGGTGAGGGCGGCCAGGACGGCGTCCGCCTCGGCCGAGACCCGCTCGGGGGTGACCGAGGGGTGCCCGGCCCACCAGGCGTAGTGCTGGGCGGCGGTGTGGGCGCGCGCCTCCGTGTCGTCGGCGTACCCGGCGGCCTCCAGCTGTGTCCGCACCCCGGCGGCGAGCCGGTAGCGGGCGCCGACAGGTGTCACCAGGGCGCAGCCGACCAGTTCGCCGAGAGCGGCGTCGGCGTGGGTGTCGCCCACCAGGGCGGGCAGGTGGGCCTGGTGCGGGATCTCGCCGTCGAGCGCGACGGCGAACCTGAGGGTCTCGCGGGCCGAGGCACTCAGCCGGGAGGCGAGCAGCGCGGCGGGCGCGGCCCCCTCGGCGAGCGACGGCAGGGGCAGGTCGTGCCCGTCCGGGACGGCGTCGACGGGCATGGCGACGGGTGGTGCCTCCTGGAAGACCCCGAACTCGTCGACGGCGTCCGCACCGGCCCGCTGCCGGTCCCGCTGCCTGAGCAGCGCGCCGGCCTGGGTGAAGCGCAGCGGCAGGCCCTCGGACTCGAACCAGAGGTCACCGGCCCAGTTCGACTCGTCCTCGGTGAGGGGCCGCCCGACGGCACGCTCCAGAAGCTGTTCGCTGCCGACGCGGTCGAGGCCGCCGAGGAGGATCTCCTCCAGGGGCGCGTCGTTGGAGGGCAGCGGGATGTCGGGGGTGGCGGCGATCAGGAAGGCGCACTCGGGGGTGGCGTCGAGCAGTTCGTCGAGCGCGATCCCGCCGAACTCCAGGTCGTCCAGGACGACGACCGCGCCGATGTCCTTCACGATGTCGAGGATCTGCTGCCGGGCGGGCCGGAACAGGGGTGTGCTGTACACGGCTGCGAACAGTTCGTACAGCAGGTCGTCGACCGTGCGCCGGAAACCGCTCAGCCGGACGACGCCGTCGGGGGCCAGATCCGCGCAGTCCTCGGCGACCGCGTCGAGGAGCGTGGTGCGACCGGAGCCGGGGGCTCCGGTGAGGCGCACGGAGCGGCCGCGTGCGAGCAGCCGTACGAGCCGTGCTCTCTCCTCGTCGCGCTGGAGCAGGGGCAGCTGGGGCAGCGAGGGGCCCGGGGGCACCGGCGGCCGGGCGGCGCGGTCGGCGGCGGCACGCTCGGCGGGTGTGTGCTTCACGAGCTGACCAGGCAGTTCGCCCGGCGGGCAGTTCTCTATCTCGCTGCCGTCGACGGGGTTGACGGTCAGCAGGAAGTCGCCCGAGACGAGCTGGACGGTGCGGGCGAGCGCCGGGGCGTGCCGGTCGAAGTCCTGCGTCAGCGCGTCCCGTGGCGGACGCTTGTTCGGCGCCTGTGCGTCGTCATGGCCGTACTCTTCGGGTCCCCGGTTGTTCGGGTCCATCGGTCCTAGCCCCCCAAAAGCGTCTCGTGTGCTGGAGCCCCTCCCGGCCGTGTCGCACACCGCGCTGTCGCTTCTGGTCCGGAGCCCGCTCGAGGGTAGCTGGCAGCGGGCAGCCGAACCCTAAACCTTCGCACAGTATCTCCGACAGTCCGGGGTCCCGCGCCGTCCGAGACATCACAGTCTCGTGAGGATTGCGAGCGTGGTGCGTTTCGCCCTCATGGTCCGCACTGGTCCACCAGGTCTCATGACCCCCATGACGACCGGAGGGGTCAGGCCGACCGGAGGGTCATGCCGACCGGGTGTCCCGCACACACGGAGCCATACGTACGAACCCGCACACGCGTTCACACGCGGGGCAGTGACTCCAGACCGATTCCGCCCTCGATCGCGAGGATGCGGTGCAGCCGGGTGGCCACGAGCAGCCGCTGCATCTGCGGCGGCACATCGCGCAGCACGAGCCGCCGTCCGCACCGCCCCGCCCGCCGGTGGGCTCCCATGATCACCCCGAGTCCGGTGGCGTCCCAGGAGTCCAGCTCTGACAGGTCGAGCACCAGGTCGCCGGCTCCGTCGTCGACGGCCGAGTGCAGGACCGTACGGGCGTCCGCCGCGCTGCGTACGTCGAGGCGGCCCCCGACGACCAGCTCGGCGTGGTCGCCCCTGATGTACATAAGCGCTCCCCGTGAGTGCGTCTCGTACTCCGTGATGTGGGTGATGCAACGTCTGACGGCGTTTGACACCGACAGGTTGCCGTCTGTGAGCGAACCGATACCGAATTCACCTCAAGGGGTGAAGCCGGAGAGGCTCATGCGTTCACATGCGTGGGAGGGGCCGCCCGTGACGCGTGGGCCGGCGTCAGCCGGATCCGCGTCAGTAGGTGTAGAAGCCCTGCCCGCTCTTGCGTCCGATGTCACCGGCGTCCACCATCCGGCGCATCAGCTCCGGAGGGGCGAACTTCTCGTCCTGCGACTCGGTGTAGATGTTGCTCGTGGCGTGCAACAGGATGTCCACGCCCGTCAGATCGGCCGTGGCCAGGGGCCCCATCGCGTGGCCGAAGCCCAGCTTGCAGGCGAGGTCGATGTCCTCGGCGGTGGCGACACCCGACTCGTACAGCTTCGCCGCCTCGACGACGAGGGCGGAGATGAGACGGGTCGTCACGAACCCGGCGACGTCACGGTTGACGACGATGCAGGTCTTGCCGACCGACTCGGCGAACTCCCGCGCGGTGGCGAGCGTCTCGTCACTCGTCTTGTAGCCGCGCACCAGTTCGCAGAGTTGCATCATCGGCACCGGCGAGAAGAAGTGGACGCCGACGACCCGCTCGGGCCGCTCGGTGGCCGCCGCGATCTTGGTGATCGGGATGGCGGAGGTGTTCGAGGCGAGCACGGTGTCCTCGCGGACGACCTTGTCGAGCGCCCGGAAGATCTCGTGCTTCACCTCCAGCTTCTCGAAGACGGCCTCGACGACGATGTCCGCGTCGGCCGCCGCGTCGAGGTCGGTGGTGGCGGTGATCCGCCCCAGCGCCGCCTCGGCGTCCCCGGCCGCCAACTTCCCCTTGCTCACGAACTTGTCGTACGACGCCTCGATGCCGCCGATGCCACGGTTGAGCGCCTCGTCGGTGACGTCGCGCAGGACGACGTCCCAGCCCGCCTGCGCGGACACCTGGGCGATCCCGGACCCCATGAGTCCGGCTCCGATCACGGCGAGCTTCCGTGCCACTGTGCGACTCCCCTGGTACACGCTGTTGATGTGTTGCCTCTCCGGCGGACACTAGCGCCCGTGAGGGGCCGTGTGACCGCTTAGTAACGCGAGTCACGTCTCAACAGACGGACATCACACCGGCGGCACCCACGCGAAGGGGCATGCGGCGCAGTTGAGCACCTCCTCGCCCAACAGCCCCTCCACGCGACCCAGGAGAAGGAGCACCTCTCGGGATACTTCGCCCGAATTGTTCCCGGGGCGCCTCTCGCGCCTCCTGACGGCCATCACCGTCCGCTGGACCCAGGCGATCTGACCGGCGATCAGCGAGAGAGACGATCGGCATCGAGCGCGCCCCCGGCACGGCGGCTCGATCGACGCGCACCCAGCAGAACTCGGGACTCCTCCTCGGCCCACCGCCCACCGATGTACCGCCGGGTCTCGCCGCCCCTCGCCCCCTGGTTGCCTGAGGACGGCCGGGCGACGTCCCGGCGGCCCCCTCCCCCACAACGACCTCCGTGACAGTGGGCACACAGGTCGTCCGGACGGCCGGGGCGTAACTACGCTGGTCACATGGTCAATCTGACGCGCATCTACACCAGGACCGGCGACCAGGGCACCACCAACCTCGGCGACATGAGCCGGGTGCCCAAGACCGATCCGCGGATCTCGGCGTACGCGGACACCAACGAGGCCAACGCGGCGATCGGGACGGCGATCGCGCTGGGCGGCCTGGACGAGGAGGTCGTCAAGGTCCTCGTACGGGTGCAGAACGACCTGTTCGACGTGGGCGCCGACCTCTCCACGCCCGTCGTCGAGAACCCCGAGTTCCCGCCCCTGCGGGTCGAGCAGTTCTACATCGACAAGCTGGAGGCGGACTGCGACCGCTTCAACGGGGAGCTGGAGAAGCTGCGCTCCTTCATCCTGCCCGGCGGCACCCCCGGCGCGGCCCTGCTGCACCAGGCCTGCACGGTGGTCCGGCGCGCCGAGCGCTCGACCTGGGCCGCGCTGGAGGATCACGCCGACGCGATGAACCCCCTCACCGCGACCTACCTCAACCGCCTCTCCGACCTCCTGTTCATCCTCGCGAGGACGGCGAACAAGGAGGTCGGGGACGTGCTGTGGGTCCCGGGCGGCGACCGGTAGCCACTCCCGGCCACGCTCGCACGAAGCGACAGCGATCTTCGCGGAGCCAGCGGTCTTCGCGGAGCGGCAGCGGTCTTGGTGCGGAGCAGCAGCGGCTCTCGCGGAACGGTCACCCGCCGGTCGCCGCTCCGCGAGCCCGCCGATAGAGGCCCGTGACGACGAGGACGCCTCCCACGCACATCATCACCACGCCGACCTTGGTCAGGGTGACCACCGGGACCTCCACCCCCTCGGTGAAGAGCCACAGCAGCAGGCCGATCACGAAGGTGGCGACCCCTTCCACCAGGTTCCTCGTCGCCCGGCCGACCGTCCTGTCCAGCGTGCCACTCAACGCCCGATCCTCTCCTTCGCGTACCCGGAGTCGCGGCCGTCCCGGGAGCCCCGGTCCCCGTCCCCCCGCGTGTCCGGCTCCTTCTTCGGCCAGATCGTGTAGGCGAGGGCGATCAGGCCGTGGATGCCGGCGGCCCGCAGGGCGATCCACTGGAACGACCTCAGCGAATCGACGTTCCCGTCGTCGCCGACGTACCAGACGGCCAGCTGGAGCAGGGCCAGCGCCACCCCGGTCGCCACCAGCGTCCGGGTCCAGAGCCGGCCCTCGTGGCGGGCCCTGGCCAGGCCGTACTTCGGCGGCCCCGCCGGCTTCGGCCCGCCGGCCAGGCGATGCGCCGCGTGGCCGTCCAGCCACCGGATCATGTAGTGGCCGTAGCCCACGGTGAAGCCGATGTAGAGCGCCGCGACCCCGTGCTCCCAGCTCGGCTCGGCGCCGTTCTTCAGGTCGATCGCGGTCACGACGAACAGCACCAGTTCCAGCACGGGCTCGCAGAGCAGCAGCACGACACTGGCCCGGCGCTTCTTCAGTAGGTAGCGGACGGCCAGAGCCAGGGCCAGCAGCACCCAGAAACCGACCTCGCAGGCGATGATCAACGCGACGATCACGATGCGCTCCTTTCGTTCACCCTTCCAGGCTCCCGGCCGTCGCGCGCGGAATCGTCGTCGGCGGCGACGAAGTCGCGGTACATCGAAAGATGCAGTGCGGGACCGTTCCCGGGCACCAGGCGTCGGGCTCCCGTCCCGTGTTGGATGGAGGGCATGGCCGTACGACCGCCCCGCCCACACCGCGTGGACCTGTACATCGCCGCCGCCGGACTCCTCGGCGGCCTGCTGCTGTGGGGCCTCGGCCTCGACACCCGCACACCCCACGACGGCCTCGTGGTGCTCGAGAGCCACTGGTGGGTGCTGCCGCCCCTCGTCGTGACGGCGGGCTGCGAGGCGCTGCGACGCGTGATGCCCCGCACGGCCCTGCTGGTGGGATGGGCCGCGCTGACCCTGGACACCATCACCCAGGGCAACCTGATCACGGTCCTGATGTTCACCGACCTGGTCTACGCGGCCGTGCTGTACGGCCCGCCCGCCACGGCCCGCCGGGTGCCCTGGGTCTCCGGGCTGGTGACCGTCGCCTTCACCGTGGTCCCGATCGCGGCCTTCCGGAAACCGGAGGCGCTGCTCATCGGGGTGGTCGTGGGTCTGGTCTCCCTCATGCCCGCCGCCACCGGCTGGATCGTGCGCAACCACCGCGACGCCGCCGAGGCGGCCCGGCTGCGCGCCGAGCAGACGGCCCTGCTGGCGGAGATGGACCGGGCCCAGGCCGTCGTCTCCGAACGGGCGCGGATGGCGAGGGAGTTGCACGACATGGTCGCCAACCATCTCTCGGCGATCGCGATCCACTCCACCGCCGCCCTCTCCCTCGACGACCCCGACACCTCCAAGGAGGCCCTCGGGGTCATCCGTGAGAACAGCGTCGCGGGGCTCGCCGAGATGCGCCGGCTGATCGGCATCCTGCGGGATTCGAGCGACGACACCGAGCCGTCCGCCGCGCCCACGCTCGACGGCCTCGGCTCCCTCGTCGAGGGCGCCCGCACCAACGGTCTCGACGTCACCCTGGACGCCGACCACGCCACCACCCTCCCCGCCCCCGTCGAGCTGGCGGCCTACCGCATCGTCCAGGAGTCGCTCACCAACGCCCTCAAGCACGCCTCCCCCGGCCGGGTCTCCGTGCTGCTGCGGCAACCGGACGGCTCCCTCGACATCACCGTGACCAGCCCGTACGGCGACCGTGACGGGCCGAGCGCGCCCGGTTCCGGCGCTGGTCTGGTCGGGATGCGGGAGCGGGTCGCCCTGCTGGGCGGCACCTTCGAGGCGGGCCCCGAGAGCTCGGTGCACGGCAAGATCTGGAGCGTCCGCGCCACCCTCCCCGTCGCCCAAGGAGAACCCGCATGATCCGTGTGCTCGTCGCCGAGGACCAGTCCGCCGTACGGGCCGGGCTGGTGCTCATCCTGCGCAGCGCCCCGGACATCGAGGTGGTCGGCGAGGCGGCGGACGGCGAGCGGGCGGTGGCGCTCGCCCGGGAACTGCGGCCCGACCTGGTGCTGATGGATGTGCAGATGCCGCGCCTGGACGGGGTGTCGGCGACCCGGCAGGTGGTCGCCGAGGGGCTGGCCGACGTCCTCGTGCTGACCACCTTCGACCTCGACGAGTACGTGTTCGGGGCGCTGCGGGCCGGGGCCGCCGGGTTCCTGCTGAAGAACACGGAGGCGAGGGACCTCATCGAGGCCGTGCGGGCGGTGGGGCGCGGCGAGGGCCTGATCGCCCCCGCGGTCACCCGGCGGCTGATCGCGGAGTTCGCCGCCAGGCCCGTACGGGAGCCGGCGGTCGATCCGTCCGTCCTCGACTCCCTCACCCGGCGGGAGCGGGAGGTCCTCTCCTGCCTGGGCGAGGGGCTGTCGAACGCGGAGATCGCCGGGCGACTGGACATGGCCGAGGCGACGGTGAAGACGCACGTCAGCCGACTGCTGGGGAAGCTCGATCTGCGCAGCCGCGTGCAAGCGGCGGTACTGGCGCAGGAGTTGGGTGTCTGACCCCGGTACGGCTCCGCCCGGGGTGTCCGGCGTGGGCGCAGTGGTCCAGACCCATTGACCTATGGTCCAGACCTTTCTATTCTCGGGCCCACTGCGCCACGTCATGCTCATGCAACAAGACACCCCACAAGGAGGCGCACATGCGCTTCAGGCACAGAGCCATAGCGGGTCTCGCGACCCTGCTCCTCCCCCTCGCCGGCCTGGTCGGCCTCGCCACCCCCGCGCAGGCGGCCACGGAGGCGACCGCCACCTACGCCAAGCCCCAGGACTGGGGCTCCGGCTTCGAAGGCAAATGGACGGTGAAGAACACCGGCACCACGACCATCAGCTCCTGGACCGTCGAGTGGGACTTCCCCTCCGGCACGTCGGTCACCTCCGCCTGGGACGCGGACGTCACCTCCTCCGGCACCCACTGGACCGCGAAGAACAAGTCCTGGAACGGCACCCTCGCCCCCGGCGCCTCCGTCTCCTTCGGTTTCAACGGGAGCGGCTCAGGCTCCCCGGCCAACTGCAAGCTCAACGGCGGAAGTTGTGACGGCGGTCCCAGCGTCCCCGGCGACGCGGCACCCTCCGCCCCCGGCACCCCGACCGCCTCGGACGTCACCGACACCTCGGTGAAGCTGAGCTGGCGCGCCGCCACCGACGACAAGGGCGTCAAGAACTACGACGTCCTGCGCGGGGGCACCAAGGTCGCCACCGTCACCGGCACCACCTACACGGACACCGGCCTGACCGCCGGCACCGACTACTCGTACACCGTCCAGGCCCGTGACACCGCCGACCAGACCGGCCCGGTCAGCGGCGCGGCGGCCGTCCGGACCACCGGCGGCGGCACGAACCCGAACCCCGGCTCGAAGATCAACCTCGGCTACTTCACCGAGTGGGGCGTCTACGGCCGCAACTACCACGTGAAGAACCTGGTCACCTCGGGCTCCGCCGCCAAGATCACCCACATCAACTACGCGTTCGGCAACGTCAAGAACGGTCAGTGCACCGTCGACGACACCTACGCCGCCTACGACAAGGCGTACACCGCCGACCAGTCCGTCAGCGGCGTCGCCGACACCTGGGACCAGCCGCTGCGCGGCAACTTCAACCAGCTCCGCCAGCTCAAGGCCAAGTACCCGCACATCAAGGTGCTGTACTCCTTCGGCGGCTGGACCTACTCCGGCGGCTTCGGCCAGGCCGCGCAGAACCCGGCCGCGTTCGCCAAGTCCTGCAAGGCCGTCGTGGAGGACCCGCGCTGGGCCGACGTCTTCGACGGCATCGACATCGACTGGGAGTACCCGAACGCCTGCGGTCTGACCTGCGACACCTCGGGCCCGGCGGCCTTCCGCAACCTCTCCCAGGCACTGCGTGCCGAGTTCGGCTCGAACTACCTGGTCACCGCGGCCATCACCGCCGACGGCTCCTCCGGCGGCAAGATCGACGCGGCCGACTACGGCGGCGCCGCCCAGTACCTCGACTGGTACAACGTGATGACGTACGACTACTTCGGCGCCTTCGACAAGGACGGCCCGACCGCCCCGCACTCCCCGCTGACCTCGTACTCGGGGATCCCGCAGGCCGGCTTCAACTCGGCCGACGCCATCGCCAAGCTGAAGTCGAAGGGCGTCCCGTCCGCCAAGCTGCTGCTCGGCATCGGCTTCTACGGCCGCGGCTGGACCGGCGTCACCCAGTCCGCCCCCGGCGGCACGGCGACCGGAGCGGCCCCCGGCACCTACGAGGCGGGCATCGAGGACTACAAGATCCTGAAGAACTCCTGCCCGGTCACCGGCACCATCGCGGGCACGGCGTACGCCCACTGCGGCAGCAACTGGTGGAGCTACGACACCCCGTCCACCATCGCCGGAAAGATGACCTGGGCGAAGAACCAGGGCCTCGGCGGCGCCTTCTTCTGGGAGTTCAGCGGCGACACGACCAACGGAGAGCTGGTGAACGCGATCAGCAACGGCCTGAAGTAGTACTACGCGACGTTCACGCTCCCCCAGACTTCGTCCGGGGGGACCCCCACCCAGCGAGTGAAAGTGGCTACGCCACATTCACTCGCTGGCCGGGCGGGGCTGCCTCCAGCCACGCGAGGAAACCGGTCAGCGCGTCTTCGCTCATCGCCAGTTCCAGCCGGGTCCCGCGGTGCAGACACGCGAGGATCACGGCGTCGGAGAGCAGCGCCAGCTCCTCCTCGCCCTCGGGAGTGCGACGCCCGGCCACCTCGATCGAGGCGCGCTCCAGGACGCGGCGGGGGCGGAACGCGTACGAGAAGACGCGGTACCACTCGATGCGGTCGCCGTTGTAACGGGCGACGCCGTACCCCCAGCCCTTGCCGTTCTCGTCGCCGTCGGGTTTCTCCGGGGCGTCCCAGCGGAGGCTGCAGTCGAAGGTGCCCCCGGAACGCTGGATGAGCCGGCGGCGCAGCCCGAAGACGAAGAGCCCGACCACCACGAGCGCGATCACCGACCCGCACACAGTCAGAGCGAGGACCATCGACACCGACCTCCTCGTCTCCTAGGTAACGGAACGTAAAAAACACCCATATTCGCCTCAGCCGCGGCCAGGTCGGGATGAAGACATCCGGACCCGGCCGCGGCTGGGGTACAGCATCACACGGCGTCTGCGCTCAGCGCGCACCCGCCGTACGCAGTCGTACATCCGCGCGGCGCTCGGCGGCGGCGTCGCCCTCCGCCTTCGCGCGCTCCAGCTCCCGCTGGGCGCCCTGGACGTCGATCTCGTCGGCCAGCTCGGCGACCTCGGCCAGCAGGGACAGCTTGTTGTCCGCGAACGAGATGAAACCGCCGTGCACAGCGACGACGACAGTGCCGCCCTCACTCGTACGGATGGTCACCGGGCCCGACTCCAGCACACCGAGCAGCGGCTGGTGACCGGGCATGACGCCGATGTCGCCGGACGTGGTCCGCGCGACGACCAGGGTGGCCTGGCCCGACCAGACCTCTCGGTCGGCCGCGACCAGCGCGACGTGCAGCTCAGCAGCCAAGGTGGCTCCTCGGGTCACCACCCGGCGCCTCGGCCGGGTGTTGGGTCAATTCTAGAGGGAGTACAGAGGGGGGCGGGACGCACCCCATGAGGTGTGGCCTCGCCCCCCACTGATCACGATGCGCCTGACGTCAGCTGACGCCGAGCTCCTTCGCGTTCTTCTTCAGGTCCTCGATACCACCGCACATGAAGAACGCCTGCTCCGGGAAGTGGTCGTACTCACCGTCGATGATCGCGTTGAACGCGGCGATCGACTCGTCCAGCGGCACGTCCGACCCGTCGACGCCGGTGAACTGCTTGGCGACGTGGGTGTTCTGGGACAGGAAGCGCTCCACGCGACGGGCACGGTGGACGACGAGCTTGTCCTCCTCGCCGAGCTCGTCGATACCGAGGATCGCGATGATGTCCTGCAGGTCCTTGTACTTCTGCAGGATGCTCTTCACGCGCATCGCGGCCGTGTAGTGGTCCGCCGCGATGTACCGCGGGTCGAGGATGCGGGACGTCGAGTCCAGCGGGTCCACGGCCGGGTAGATGCCCTTCTCGGAGATCGGACGGGAGAGCACCGTCGTCGCGTCGAGGTGGGCGAAGGTGGTGGCCGGGGCCGGGTCGGTCAGGTCGTCCGCGGGGACGTAGATCGCCTGCATCGAGGTGATCGAGTGACCACGGGTCGAGGTGATGCGCTCCTGGAGGAGACCCATCTCGTCGGCCAGGTTCGGCTGGTAACCCACCGCGGAGGGCATACGGCCGAGCAGGGTCGACACCTCGGAACCGGCCTGGGTGAAGCGGAAGATGTTGTCGATGAAGAACAGCACGTCCTGCTTCTGCACATCGCGGAAGTACTCCGCCATGGTCAGACCGGCCAGGGCCACGCGCAGACGGGTGCCCGGGGGCTCGTCCATCTGGCCGAAGACCAGCGCGGTCTTGTCGATGACGCCCGACTCGGACATCTCCTCGATGAGGTCGTTGCCCTCACGGGTGCGCTCACCGACACCGGCGAACACGGAGACACCGTCGTGGTTGTTGGCGACGCGGTAGATCATCTCCTGGATGAGCACCGTCTTGCCGACACCGGCACCACCGAACAGACCGATCTTTCCACCCTTGACGTACGGGGTGAGGAGGTCGATGACCTTGACGCCGGTCTCGAACATCTCGGTCTTCGACTCGAGCTCGTCGAAGTTCGGGGCCTGGCGGTGGATGCCCCAGCGCTCGCCCGTGTACTGCTCGTCGACGTTCAGCACCTCACCGAGGGTGTTGAACACCTTGCCCTTGGTGAAGTCGCCGACCGGCACGCTGATGGAGGCGCCGGTGTCGGTGACCGAGGCCTGGCGGACCAGACCGTCGGTGGGCTGCATGGAGATGGTGCGGACCAGGCCGTCACCCAGGTGCTGGGCGACCTCCAGGGTCAGCGTCTTCAGCTCGCCGGCGTTGGCCGGGTCGGCCACCTCGACATGAAGGGCGTTGTAGATCTCCGGCATCGCGTCGACGGGGAACTCCACGTCGACGACCGGGCCGATGACCCGGGCGACGCGGCCCGTGGCAACGGCCGTCTCAGAAGTCGTCGTCATTACTTGTCACTCCCCGCGGTCGCGTCGGAAAGGGCTGCGGAGCCACCGACGATCTCGCTGATTTCCTGGGTGATTTCGGCCTGGCGGGCCGCGTTGGCAAGGCGGGAGAGCGTGTTGATCAGCTCACCCGCGTTGTCGGTCGCCGACTTCATCGCGCGGCGGGTGGCGGCGTGCTTGGAGGCAGCCGACTGCAGCAGCGCGTTGTAGATACGGCTCTCGACGTAGCGCGGCAGCAGGGCGTCGAGGACGTCCTCCGCCGACGGCTCGAAGTCGTACAGCGGCAGGATCTCGCCCTTCGGCGCCTCCTCCGCGACCTCTTCGAGGCTGAGCGGCAGCAGACGCGCGTCGAGCGCCGACTGCGTCATCATCGAGACGAACTCGGTGTAGACGATGTGGAGCTCGTCCACCCCGCCGTCCGCCGTGTCCTTCTCGATGGCCTCGATCAGCGGGCCCGCGACCTTCTTCGCGTCCGCGTACGTGGGCTCGTCGGTGAAGCCGGTCCACTGGTCCGCGATCTTGCGCTCGCGGAAGTTGTAGTGGGCGACACCGCGGCGGCCGACGATGTACGTGTCGACCTGCTTGCCCTCGGCCTCGAGGCGTGCCGTCAGCTGCTCCGCGGCCTTGATGGCGTTGGAGTTGAAGGCACCGGCGAGACCGCGGTCACTCGTCAGCAGCAGCACTGCGGAACGCGTGACCTGCTCGGCCTGCGTGGTCAGCGGGTGCTTGGTGTTCGAACCAGTGCCCACCGCCGTGACCGCGCGGGTGAGCTCGGTCGCGTAGGGCGTGGAGGCCGCCACCTTGCGCTGCGCCTTGACGACGCGCGAGGCGGCGATCATCTCCATCGCCTTGGTGATCTTCTTGGTCGCGGTGACGGATCGGATGCGACGCTTGTAGACCCGGAGCTGAGCTCCCATGAGTCAGGTCCCTTCCTTACGTCACTTGGAGACGTTGACGGCCGGAGCGTCCTCGCCGAGCAGCTTGCCGTCCGCGGTCTCGAACTGCTTCTTGAAGTCGGCGATCGCGTCGGCGACAGCGGTCAGCGTGTCGTCCGAGAGCTTGCCGCCCTCCTTGATGGAGGTCATGAGGCCCTGCTCCTTGCGGTGCAGGTACTCGAGGAGCTCCTTCTCGAAGCGGCGGATGTCGGCGACCGGGACGTCGTCCATCTTGCCGGTGGTGCCGGCCCACACGGAGACGACCTGGTCCTCGGTGGACATCGGCTCGTACTGGGCCTGCTTCAGCAGCTCGACCATGCGCTGGCCGCGCTCCAGCTGCGCCTTCGACGCGGCGTCCAGGTCGGAACCGAAGGCGGCGAACGCCTCCAGCTCACGGAACTGGGCGAGGTCCACGCGCAGACGGCCGGAGACCTGCTTCATCGCCTTGTGCTGGGCGGAACCACCGACTCGGGAGACGGAGATACCGACGTTCAGCGCGGGACGCTGACCGGCGTTGAAGAGGTCCGACTCCAGGAAGCACTGGCCGTCGGTGATGGAGATGACGTTGGTCGGGATGAACGCCGAGACGTCGTTGGCCTTCGTCTCGACGATCGGCAGACCGGTCATCGAGCCCGCGCCCAACTCGTCGGAGAGCTTCGCGCAGCGCTCCAGGAGGCGGGAGTGCAGGTAGAAGACGTCGCCCGGGTAGGCCTCACGGCCCGGCGGGCGGCGCAGCAGCAGGGACACGGCGCGGTAGGCGTCGGCCTGCTTCGAGAGGTCGTCGAAGATGATGAGGACGTGCTTGCCCTCGTACATCCACTGCTGGCCGATGGCCGAACCGGTGTACGGGGCCAGGTACTTGAAGCCGGCCGGGTCGGACGCCGGGGCGGCGACGATGGTCGTGTACTCCAGCGCGCCGTTCTCCTCCAGCGCGCGGCGGACCGACGCGATGGTCGAGCCCTTCTGGCCGATGGCGACGTAGACGCAGCGGACCTGCTTGTTCACGTCACCCGAGCGCCAGTTGTCGCGCTGGTTGATGATCGTGTCGACGGCCAGGGCGGTCTTGCCGGTCTGGCGGTCACCGATGATCAGCTGACGCTGACCGCGGCCGATCGGGGTCATCGCGTCGACGGCCTTGTAGCCGGTCTCCATCGGCTCGTGCACCGACTTACGGGCCATGACGCCCGGGGCCTGCAGCTCCAGGGCACGACGACCGCTGGTCTCGATCTCGCCGAGGCCGTCGATCGGGTTGCCGAGCGGGTCGACGACGCGGCCGAGGTAGCCCTCGCCCACGGCGACCGACAGGACCTCGCCGGTACGGGTGACCGGCTGACCCTCCTCGATGCCGCTGAACTCACCGAGGACGATGGCGCCGATCTCGCGCTCTTCCAGGTTGAGCGCGAGGCCGAGGGTGCCGTCCTCGAACTTCAGCAGTTCGTTGGCCATGGCCGAGGGAAGACCCTCGACCTTCGCGATGCCGTCGCCGGCAAGGGTGACCGTACCGACCTCCTCGCGCGAGGCCGCGTCCGGCTTGTACGACTGGACGAAGTTCTCCAGCGCGTCCCGGATCTCCTCCGGCCGGATCGTGAGCTCCGCCATCTGGGTTCCCTGCTCTCCTTGTTGGGCCCGAAGTTTCACTTGGGGGGAATGCCTAAACTCCCGGACTCCCCCCTGAACGAGGTGAATCCTCTGCACGGCCCAACCGGGCCGTAGGAATACGTACGTACTGCTATGAAGTTTGAGCTAGCTCGCCAGGCGGCGGCCGGCGTCCTCGAGTCGGTCCGCGATCGAGCCGTTGATGATCTCGTCGCCGACCTGCACCCGGATCCCGCCGAGGACGCCGGGGTCCACGTCGAGGTTGAGGTGCATGGGACGGCCGTAGAGCTTCGCCAGGGCGGCGCCGAGGCGTCGCTTCTGGGGGTCGCTCAGCGGGACCGCGGAGGTGACGACGGCGACCATGCGGTCCCGGCGCTCGGCGGCGAGCTTGGACAGGGACTCGAGTCCCCCCTCCAGGCTACGTCCACGCGGCGCGGTCACGAGGCGCGTCACCAGACGCTCGGTGGTGGCCTTGGCGCGGCCGCCGAGCAGGCTGCGCAGCAGCTCGCCCTTGGCCGAGGCGCCGGCGGCACGGTCGGTCAGCGCGGACCGAAGCCCGGTGTTCGAGGCGACGATCCGGCCGAAGCGGAACAGCTCGTCCTCGACGTCGTCGAGCGTGGCCGACTGCTGCGCGGCCGTGAGGTCGGCGATGTCGGCCAGCTGCTCCAGCGCGTCCACCAGGTCGCGGGGCTGCGACCAGCGGGAACGCACCAGGCCCGACACCAGGTCGGCGGTGGTCGAGCCGACCTGCCCGCCGAGGATGCGGACGACCAGCTCGGCCTTGGCCTCGCCGGACTGCGCCGGGTCGGTCAGGACCCGACGCAGCGACACCTCGCGGTGGAGCAGAGCGGTGACGGCGGCCAGCTCGTCGGCGAGCCGCGCCGCGTCCACGGACGTGGAGTCCGTCAGCGCGTCGAGACGCTCACGTGCGGCTGCCAGGGCCTCGCGGCTCGCTCCGTTCATCGCGTGGCCTCGGCCTTCTCCTCGAGGTCGTCGAGGAAGCGGTCGATCACGCGGCTCTGCCGGGCGTGGTCCTCGAGGGACTCGCCGACGAGCTTGCCGGCCAGGTCGGTGGCGAGCTTGCCCACGTCCTGACGCAGCGCCGAAGCGGCGGCCTTGCGGTCGGCCTCGAGCTGCGAGTGACCGGCGGCGATGATCTCCTCGCGCTGACGCTGGCCCTCGGCCCGCATCTCGGCGATGAGCGTGGCGCCCTGCTCCTGCGCCTCCTGGCGCAGCCGCGCGGCCTCGTGCCGAGCCTCGGCGAGCTGGGCCTTGTACTGCTCCAGCACGCTCTGGGCCTCGACCTTCATGCGGTCGGCCTCTTCGATACCGCCCTCGATCGCGTCGCGACGCTCGTCCAGAACCTTGTTGATGTTCGGGAGCGCCTTCTTCCAGAAGAAGAAGAACACGATGGCGAAGGCGATGGCGCCCACGAGCAGCTCGGGGCCCGGCGGGACGAGCGGGTTCTGCTCTTCCCCGGCCGCCAGCTGTACCAGGTTGGCGATCACATCAGTGCCTTTCGTTGAAAGGTTTGCTCGTCAGGGTTCGTCAGTTGTAGACGAACGGCATGACGATGCCGATGAGGGCGAGCGCCTCACAGAAGGCGAAGCCGAGGATCTGGTTGGCACGGATCAGGCCGGCGGCCTCGGGCTGACGGGCCAGGGCCTGGGTGCCGTTGCCGAAGATGATGCCGACGCCGACGCCGGGGCCGATGGCGGCGAGGCCGTAGCCGACGGAACCGATGTTGCCTTCGAGGGCGGCGAGGGTCTCCATGGCAGCCATGCTGATTCTTCCTTCTCTTTCATGGACCGGCGGGGGTTGGCCACCGGACGTTCTTGGGGGCTTGGGAAGCGGCGGGGCTCAGTGGTGCTCGGCGAGCGCGCCCTGGATGTACGAGCAGGCGAGGAGCACGAAGACGTACGCCTGGACGGCCTGCACGAAGAGCTCGAAGAGGATCATGACGATGGTCATGATGAAGGAGACGCCGGCCGCCGGGATCATCCAGCTGTTCAGCAGGTACCAGGAAGCGACGGTGAACATGACCAGCATCAGGTGGCCGGCGAACATGTTGGCGAACAGTCGCACCGCGTGCGTGAACGGGCGGACCAGCAGGTTCGAGAAGAACTCGATGACCACCACGAGGGGCAGCACCGGGCCGAGCGACTTGTCGTAGCCGGTGACGTTCTTGAAGAAGCCGACGAAGCCGTGCTTCTTGAAGGTCAGCGAGACCCAGACCACATAGACGACCAGGGCGAGGACCATCGGGTAGGCGATGATCGACGACACCGGGAACTGGGCCAGCGGGATCACGGACCAGATGTTCATGATCCAGATGAAGAAGAACAGCGAGACCATCAGCGGGACGTACTTCTCGCCCTCCTTCCGGCCCAGCGTCTCGTAGACGATGCCGCGGCGCACGAAGTCGTAGCCCGCCTCGCCGATCATCTGCAGCTTGCCCGGGACCACCTTGGCCTTGCCGAAGGCGAGGGTGAAGAAGGTGATCACCAGGAGGGTGGTGACGAGGGCGAGCAGCATCACCTTGTTGAACTCGAACCCGCCGACCGTGGCGATCGGCTTGAAGAGGAACGAGTGCAGGCCCGGAGCCGGGAAGCCACAGCCGTTGTCGGACATGATCCGACAGCTCCAGTCAAAGGCGAGCTGGGTCTGGTCAGCACTCACCACGGGCTCCTTCGGCGTGACGCATGGGTACGGCAACCTCGTTGTGTCGGCGCGGCGCGCAGCCGCGGGTCGGCACTGGACTGGTGTTACGGATGTGGGGGCGGCTGGGGGGCATCAAGCCTCGCGATTGAGCAGGCGTCAGCTCAGATGCCCGCGCCCGCGATGCCGCAGTTGGCACCGGACGATAGCAGGAGTTCGCACACGCCCTTATCCCGGCCCTACTCCTCACGACGAGTGCCCCGATTTTTCGGGCTTGTTGCCCGTCGGCGCATCGGGTTCGACGTAGAGGATCTTGGCCTTCATATGAGCACGCGTCTGTGCGGCGATCCACACGAGGGTGGTCCCGACGAGCGTGAACGCGAAGGCCTTGGGGTGGAACAGCGTGGTGTTCTTGAACGCGGACAGAAAGATGAACAACAGCAGGATCTGTGCCGCGTAAAGCATGAGGCCCATCATCTGGAACAGATGAGGAAGCGATTTGGCAGTGCGCTGCAGAACGTAGAGCCCGATTCCCATGAAGAGGATCGTGATCACCGCGGCCACGACGGCGCCGAGAGCCCCCTTGCCTCCGACGACCACACCGCTGACGACAGCGGCGATCGCGCCGGCGGCTGCCGTGGGTACGGCGGCCTGAAGGAGGGTCCGGACGTCATTGGACGGCATGGCGGCAACTCCGCTTGCTAAGGGGGCAGGGTGTCGTCATGGACGAGCGTAGACCCCGGGGGCGAGCGAGAATCTCGCGCCAACGGACCGTCGCAGTGCGGTCCTTCGACTCTGTCCCGGGTTCTCGTGAACCGTATCACAAACTATTTGATGAGGTCTTTACCTGAATGCTGTGCCAGGTGTCACACATGAGGGTGAAGCTGCCCGTCTGTGCAAAATCCACGCCGACTTGTCTGGTATAAGGCCGTTTTGCGTCGTCACGGGCTCGCATGGCGTCGGCAAAGTGTTAGTCAGATTCTTACCTTGCCGTCAGCGCTGTGCCCCGCCCCGCCGCCCTCACGACGGACGGCCGGAGGCCGTGCGCGAGGTGCCGCGCACGGCCTCCGGCCGGTTCTGCGAGTGGGACGACCACGGCTCCGCGCGGAGCCGTCGCTCAGCGGCGCGCGCCCGCCGGGCTGCGTTCCGGTTCGTGGCTGCGGCCGCCGATCGCCGTCGCGCCGTCGAGGGAGGGCGTCCAGTCGGCGACGGGCTCCGGGGCGGCCGCCGGGACCGCCCGGCGGCGGTAGCGGGGCGGTACGAAGCGCTCCGCCCAGCGCGGCGCGCGCGGCGTGAAGCGGGGCAGCAGCAGGAGGAAGAGGCCGACCCCGCTGAACATGGCGATGGCGAGGACGATCCACATGGACGCCGAGTTCACCGTGTACGCCAGGGTGCCGAACGCGATCACCGCGGACCAGAAGTACATGATCAGCACGGCCCGGCTGTGCGAGTGCCCGACCTCCAGGAGCCGGTGGTGCAGATGCCCCCGGTCCGCGGCGAACGGCGACTGGCCCCGCCAGGTGCGGCGCACGATCGCGAGGATCAGGTCGGCGGCCGGGATCGCGAGGATGCTCAGCGGCATCAGCAGCGGGATGTAGACCGGCACCATCGAGTAGACCGTGCTGCGCTCCGAGCCGTACAGGTTCATCACGTCCGGGTCGACCTGACCCGTGATGGAGATCGCGCCGGCCGCCAGCACCAGGCCGATCATCATCGAACCGGAGTCGCCCATGAAGATCCGGGCGGGATGCATGTTGTGCGGCAGGAAGCCCAGGCACATGCCCATCAGGACCGCCGCGAAGAGGGTGGCGGGTGCCGCGGCCTCGATGCCGTAGCTGTACCAGAGGCGGTAGGCGTACATGAAGAACGCGGCGGAGGCGATGCAGACCATGCCGGCCGCGAGACCGTCGAGGCCGTCGACGAAGTTGACCGCGTTGATGGTGATGACCACCAGGGCGACCGTGAGCAGGGTGCCCTGCCACTGGGTCAGGGCGACGATCCCCACACTGGGGATGGGCAGCCACAGGATCGTCAGACCCTGCATGACCATCACGCCGGCGGCGATCATCTGGCCGCCGAGCTTGATCAGTGCGTCGATCTCGAACTTGTCGTCCAGGACGCCGATGAGCCAGATCAGCGCGGCCCCGGAGAGCAGCGCGCGCGGTTCGTTGGACTCGGCGAAGACCTGGCTGAGGTTGGTCAGATGGTCGGCGACCAGCAGACCGGCGCACAGCCCGAAGAACATCGCGATGCCGCCGAGGCGGGGCGTGGGCTCACGGTGGACGTCACGCGCACGGATCTCCGGCATGGCTCCGGCCACGATCGCGAACTTCCGCACCGGCCCTGTCAGCAGGTACGTCACCGCGGCCGTGATGCAGAGCGTCAGGAGGTATTCACGCACGGGCTTCCCCACAGGTCTCGCTGGCCATCACAGCCTCACACCCTAGCGATGCGCGGAGCGATACACGCATACGGTGGAGGACATCCGGGTAGCGACGATGGTTGCACGTGATGCTGTGCCTGGTGGTGCGTCTACCCCACCTCAGCGCGGATACGGCGGAAATCTTCCGGCCAGGTCCCGCACTTCTTCACGCGTCCGCTTGCCGTCGCCGCCGTCCCGCAGGGCCCCCGCGAACAGCGCCGCGATCCGCGCCATCTCCGCCTCGCCCATGCCCTGGGTGGTCAGCGCGGCCGTGCCGAGCCGCAGGCCACGGGAGTCGCCGTGCGGAAGCGCGCAGCAGTCCAGGACCATCCCGGCCGCCGCGAGCAGCCCCTTGGCCGTGCGGCCGTCGACACCGAGCGGCGCGGGATCGACGGTCAGCAGGTGTGTGTCGGTGCCGCCGGTGACGACCACGAGCCCCTCCTCGGCCAGCCCCCTGGCCAGCACGCGGGCGTTCGCGACCACCTGATGGGCGTACGCGGTGAACGCCGGGGTTGCCGCCTCCCCGAACGCGACGGCCTTCGCGGCGATGGTGTGCATCTGCGCGCCGCCCTGGGTGAACGGGAACACCGCCCGGTCCACCCGCTCGGCCAGCTCGCTCCCGCACAGCAGCATCCCGCCGCGCGGGCCTCGCAGCACCTTGTGCGTGGTGGCGCACACGATGTCGGCGTACGGCACCGGGTTGGGCGCGGCTCCCCCGGCGACCAGCCCGATCGGATGGGCCGCGTCGGCGATGAGATAGGCGCCCACCTCGTCGGCGACCTCGCGGAAGAAGGCGTAGTCGAGGTGCCGGGGGTAGGAGATGGACCCGCACACGATGGCCTTGGGGCGGTGGGTGCGGGCCAGGGTGCGCACCTGCTCGCGGTCGACCAGCCCCGACTCGGCCTCCACGCCGTACCCGACGAAGTCGAACCAGCGGCCGGAGAAGTTGGCGGGTGAGCCGTGGGTGAGATGGCCGCCGAAGTGCAGGCCCATCGCGAGGACGGTGTCGCCGGGGCGCAACAGGGCGGCGTAGGCGGCCAGTACGGCCGAGGAACCGGAGTGCGACTGGACGTTGGCGTGCTCGGCCCCGAACAGGGCCTTGGCACGCTCCACGGCGAGCCGTTCGGCGACGTCCACCATCTCGCAGCCGCCGTGGTGCCGGGCCCCCGGATACCCCTCCGCGTACTTGTTCGCGAGCGGTGATCCCAGCGCGGCCAGCACCGCGGGCGAGGTGAAGTTCTCCGCGGCGACGAGCTGCAGGGTCGTCGCCTGCCGATCGGCCTCCCCCAGGAGGATGTCGGCCAGCTCAGGGTCCTGCCGCCGCAGGACATCCGCCTCGAGAACAGGGGTGACCGACATGATGGGCTCCGGGGCGACGTGTTTTCGGGCGGCTGGCCTCCGGGGCGCCTGAGTCGGTGTCGAGCTCTCGACACCGACACGCCCCTTCGGCCCGCTCGCTGTGATGACGTACGGCCAATGTAGACCCGCCGGTCCGCACGCGCCCGGTGTCACGCCCTGGCCGGCACCCCCGTCAGCGCCGTCACCACCGGGAGCCGATCCCCGACGCATCTCTCGCGGCGCTCGGCCCTGGCGGGCCTCCCGGCTTCGAGATGCTGCGCCGGACTCCGTCCGCCGGCTACGCCCACCCGGATCAAGCCCGAGCCGGCACCCCCGTCAGCGCCGTCACCACCGGATCCAGCGCCTGCTGTATCTCGTCGCCCACCGACCGGAAGAACGGCAGAGGAGCGCCGTACGGGTCGTAGACCTCGTCGGCCTCGGCGGTCGGGGCGAGGAGCCACCCGCGTAGAGCCGCCGCAGCGCGGACCAGCGCACGCGCGCGGACGACCATGCCCTCCTCCAGGGGAGGCAGCGTGGTCGGGTCGATCGCGCGGACCAGGCGGGTGAACTCCTTCAGGGTGAAGGTGCGCAGCCCGGCGGAGTGCCCCATGGAGATGACCTGCGCCCGGTGGTCGCGGGTGGCCGTCAGCACCAGGTCGGCGCGGATGACGTGCTCGTCCAGCAGCTCACGCCCCGTGAAGCCGGAGGCGTCCGCGCCGAAGTCCGCGAGGACCGCCTCCGCGTTCGCCTCCATCGGCGCCCCCTCGTGCCCCCACGTCCCCGCGCTCTCGACGATCAGGCCGCCCCACAGCGGGTCCCCGAGCCGGTCCGCCAGGGCATGCCGGGTCAGCCGCTCGGTGATCGGCGAGCGGCACACGTTGCCGGTGCTGACGTGGAGGATGCGGAAGGTGTCCCGCGGCAGCCCCGTGAAGGTCCGCGTCTCTTCCCCGTCCCATATGCCACGCCCCGCGTCAGGGGCCGTCAATTCGCCACCTCAAGGTCGGGTACGACCTTGCGGAGCTCCTCCGCCGACAGGGCCCCGGCACGCAACAGCACCGGCACCTTTCCCGTGACGTCGACGATCGACGACGGCTCGTTGCCGGGGGTCGGGCCGCCGTCCAGGTAGACGGAGACGGAGTCGCCGAGCATCGCCTCGGCGGCGTCGCAGTTCTCCGGCGCCGGGTGACCGGTCAGGTTCGCCGAGGAGACCGCCATGGGGCCGACCTCGGTCAGCAGCTCGATCGCGACCGGGTGCAGCGGCATGCGCACGGCGACGGTGCCCCGGGTGTCGCCGAGGTCCCACTGCAGCGACGGCTGGTGCTTGGCGACGAGCGTGAGCGCGCCCGGCCAGAACGCGTCGACGAGCTCCCAGGCCATCTCGGAGAAGTCCGTGACGAGGCCGTGCAGGGTGTTCGGGGAGCCGATGAGCACGGGCGTGGGCATGTTCCGCCCCCGGCCCTTGGCCTCCAGCAGGTCGGCCACGGCCTCCGACGTGAACGCGTCCGCGCCGATGCCGTACACGGTGTCCGTCGGCAGCACCACGAGCTCGCCCCGGCGAATGGCGGACGCGGCCTCGCGCAGACCGGTGGCGCGGTCGGTCGCGTCGTTGGTGTCGTATCGCCGTGCCATCTAGCGGGCCTCCTCGTACACGTACTGCTGCTGGGGGGTTTTCGTCGTGCGCGTGCGCGTGCTCATCAGGGCAGCGCCTTGCGGGCGGTCGCGAACCGCGGCCGGTTGTTGAGGTCCGGGTGGTCGGCCGCGTCGGCCCAGCCCCGCTCCTCGGTGAAGATCCAGGGCACCTGGCCGCCCTGGGTGTCGGCGTGCTCGATGACGACGACACCGCCCGGTCGCAGGAGCCGGTGTGCGGTGCGCTCCAGGCCACGGATCAGATCCAGTCCGTCCTCCCCCGAGAACAGGGCGAGTTGGGGATCGTAGTCGCGTGCCTCGGGCGCCACGTACTCCCACTCGGTGAGCGGGATGTACGGCGGGTTGGACACGACGAGGTCGACCTGGCCGTCGAGGTCGCGGAAGGCGTCCAGGGCGTTGCCCTGGCGCAGGTCGACGCGGGAGCCCGCCATGTTCTTGCGGGTCCACGTCAGCGCCTCCTCGGACAGCTCCACGGCGTGCACGCGCGAGCGCGGCACCTCCTGGGCCAGGGCGAGGGCGATGGCACCGGAGCCGGTGCACAGGTCGACGATCAGCGGCTCGACGACGTCCATCGCGCGGACGGCGTCTATGGCCCAGCCGACCACCGACTCGGTCTCGGGCCGGGGCACGAACACCCCGGGCCCGACCTGAAGTTCGAGGTAGCGGAAGTAGGCGCGCCCGGTGATGTGCTGGAGCGGCTCACGCTGCTCGCGCCGGGCGATGACCTCCCAGTACCGGGCGTCGAAGTCGGCGTCCTTGACGGTGTGCAGCTCGCCCCGCTTGACGCCGTGCACGAAGGCGGCGAGCTCCTCCGCGTCGTTGCGCGGCGAGGGCACGCCGGCGTCGGCCAGGCGCTGGGTGGCCTGGGCCACTTCCGCGAGCAGCAGGTTCACGCAAGTCCTCCGTCGTACTCTTCGTGCCCGTAACGGCCTTACGCGGCTGCCAGTTTCGCGGCCGAGTCCGCGTCGACACAGGCCTGGATCACCGCGTCGAGTTCACCGTCCAGCACCTGGTCCAGGTTGTAGGCCTTGAAGCCGACACGGTGGTCCGAGATGCGGTTCTCCGGGAAGTTGTACGTGCGGATCTTCTCGGAGCGGTCGACGGTACGGACCTGACTGCGGCGGGCGTCGGCGGCTTCCTTCTCCGCCTCCTCCTGTGCCGCGGCGAGCAGCCTGGAGCGCAGGATACGCATCGCCTGCTCCTTGTTCTGCAGCTGGCTCTTCTCGTTCTGGCAGGAGGCGACGACTCCGGTGGGAAGGTGCGTGATGCGCACGGCGGAGTCGGTGGTGTTGACGGACTGGCCGCCGGGCCCGGAGGAGCGGTAGACGTCGATCCGCAGGTCGTTCATGTTGATCTCGACGTCGACCTCCTCGGCCTCGGGCGTGACCAGCACACCGGCGGCGGAGGTGTGGATACGGCCCTGGGACTCGGTGGCCGGCACGCGCTGGACGCGGTGCACGCCGCCCTCGTACTTCAGCCGGGCCCAGACTCCCTGGCCGGGCTCGGTGGCGCCCTGGCCGCCCTTGGTCTTCACGGCGACCTGGACGTCCTTGTAGCCGCCCAGCTCGGACTCGGTGGAGTCGATGATCTCGGTCTTCCAGCCGACGCGCTCGGCGTACCGCAGATACATCCTGAGCAGGTCGCCGGCGAACAGCGCGGACTCGTCTCCCCCTGCCCCGGCCTTGATCTCCAGGATGACGTCCTTGTCGTCGGACGGGTCCCGGGGCACCAGCAGCAGCCGCAGCTTCTCCGTCAGCTCCTCGCGCTGCTTCTCCAGGTCCTTGACCTCGGCGGCGAAGTCCGGGTCGTCCGCGGCGAACTCACGAGCGGTGTCGATGTCGTCGCCGGTCTGCTTCCAGGAGCGGTACGTGCCGACGATCGGGGTCAGCTCCGCGTAGCGCTTGTTCAGCTTGCGCGCGTTGGCCTGGTCCGCGTGGACCGACGGGTCGGCGAGCTTCTTCTCCAGGTCGGCGTGTTCCCCGACCAGTTCCTCGACCGCCTCGAACATCTTCTCCGGCTCCCTGTACGACGTACGACGTTGTGAGTGGGCTGCACTCCTGGGCTGCGCAGCTGTGTGCCGCACCGCAAAGCGCCGGTCCCGACGCCCCCGATGGGGGCGCCGCGGACCGGCGCTGGGGGCTCGCTACTTCTTGGCAGCGGCAGCCTTGCCGAAGCGGGCCTCGAAGCGGGCCACGCGGCCACCGGTGTCGAGGATCTTCTGCTTGCCCGTGTAGAACGGGTGGCACTCGGAGCAGACCTCGGCACGGATGGTGCCGCTCTCGATCGTGCTGCGGGTGGTGAACGACGCGCCGCAGGTGCAGCTGACCTGCGTCTCGACGTACTCGGGGTGGATGTCGCGCTTCAAGGTGTCTCCTAGTTTCGGGAGGGCGCCGGGTCGCGTCCGCGGGGTGCGAGCGCGTGAACCGGAGCCGACGTACCAGTCTGCCAGCACTGGCGTCATCTCCCAAAACCAGGGGGTGCCGCCAGGTATTCCCCCGGCGCCGCACACCGCCCGGCTGAAGCCGCTCCCCCACAGGCCCCACTGCGGGCAGTCGTGCCGCTGGGGCGGCACGGGTGGGCGCAGCGGCACCCTGTCAGCGCCGGTAAGCGCCTGCTGGTCCGGGCCGGCCACGCCACGGGGTGCCTCGTCATCGCCGTACGCGACCGCAGGGCCGTCGTGGCTTGTCGCGCAGTTCCGCGCGCCCCTCAGGTGCCGGCGGTCACCACGCCCTCCGCGGCCCCCGTCGCCGTCCCCTTCGTCGCCGACTTCGGGATCGCCTTGTCGGCCTTCAGCGCAGCCCAGACCCGCTTCGCCTTCGCCTCGTCCACCAGCACCCGGTTCAGGTCGTCGGGGTCGTACTGCACCGGCATCGTGACCATGGTCATGTTCTTGGAGCTGATGCCCTTCAGACCGTTCGCGAAGGAGGCGAGGTCCTTGACGTCCTTCAGCTCGGAGTCGGTGGTCACCGCGTCGGTCGCGGTGTCGGCGAGATCGTAGAGCTTCGTCGGGTTGCTGAAGATCCCGACCGACTTGACCTGCTCGATCAGCGCCTTGATGAACGCCTGCTGGAGCTGGATACGTCCCAGGTCCGACCCGTCACCCACCCCGTGCCGCGTCCGCACGAGCCCGAGCGCCTGCTGGCCCGTGAGCGTGTGCTCCCCGGCCTTGAGGTTCAGATGGCTGTCGGGGTCCTTGATGTTCTTCGTGGTGGTGACGGGCACCCCGCCGAGGACGTCGATCAGCTTCTCGAAGCCCGCGAAGTCCACCTCGATGTAGTGGTCCATCCGGATCCCGGTCATGGACTCGACGGTCTTCACCGCACACGCCGCGCCGCCCGTCGAGTACGCGGAGTTGAACATCGCGTACGAGGCCGCCGGGTGCGCCGTGCCGTTCGCGTCCGTGCACTCGGGCCGCTCGACGAGCGTGTCGCGGGGGATGGAGACCACGCTGGCCCGCTTGTGGCCCTCGTAGACGTGCACGACCATCGCCGTGTCGGAGCGGGCGCTGCCGTCGTCGACGCCGCCGCCGAGCTTCTTGTTGCTGCCCGAACGGGTGTCGGAGCCGAGGACCAGGATGTCCTGCGAGCCGTTGTCGACGTCGAGGGGCCGGTCGGTGCCGAGCGCCTGGTTGATGTCGACGCTCTTGATGTTGCCGTTGAGCTTGAAGTAGAGGTAGCCGATGCCGGTGCCCCCCAGCACCAGGACGCCCGCGGCGGTCCAGACGACGGCGAGCGCCGCTCTGCTGTGCCCGTCGCGTGACTTGCGGCGGCGGCCCTTGGCCGCGCGGTGGCGCGGACCGGTCGTGCCGGTCTTCCCCGGTATGCCGGCGTCCGGCGTGCTGTCGGCGGACATCTGCTCCTCGTTCTCTCTCCGGTCGGTTACCCCCTGCGCTCAGGCCCAGGCCTGTCGGGTCGGACGCGGCCGTGCCACGGCGTCGCCGTTCCAGTGACCGGTCCGCCCGGTCAGACGGGATATGCCGGGAAAGGGTTGCACAACGAACGGTGCCCATCGCGTAAAGCGCGATGGGCACCGTGTGTGACGGATGAGCCCGGCGGGACCGGGTTCACCTGGTGTTTCAGCCGAGCAGGTCGTACTGGGCGTAGCTGGTGCCGACCGAGACGCGTGTGCTGAAGATCTCGCTCGTGGCCTTGCCGGTGCCCTTGTAGAGGTACAGCGTGCCGGCCGGCGTACGGGCCAGCAGGTCCGCCCTGCCGTCGCCGCTCACGTCACCGGGAGTGATGAGCGTGTTGTAGGCGCTCCAGTCCGAGCGGACCTTGATCCGGGTGGCGAAGGCGCCCGTGCCGGACTTGCCGGTGCCCTTGTAGAGGTAGACGTTCGAGCCGGTCTTGGTGCGCGCGATCAGGTCGGCCTTGCCGTCGCCGGTGAAGTCGCCGTGACCGAGCACCGCGTTGTACGTGTTCCAGCCCGTGCCGACCTTGACGCGGGTCGAGAACGTCCCGTTGCCCTTGCCCGGGTAGATCCACAGGGCGCCCGCCGAGTCGACCGAGAGCAGGTCGGGCAGCGCGTCGCCGGTGACGTCACCGGGGGTGAGGATCCGGGTGCGGGTCGCCCAGTTGTCGAAGATCTGCGTGGTCGACCAGGTCTTGGACGAGGGCACGTACCGCCGCCAGAAGACGTCGCCGTCGGAGGAGCGGCGCAGGACGAAGTCCTGGTGGCCGTCCCGGTTCAGGTCGGTCTGCTGGACCAGGTTGTAGCCCTTCCAGCTGCCCTCGGCGTTCAGGGCCTTGCGGTCACCGAGCGCGGAGCCCGTGGAGGCGCGGACGTAGCCCGTGCCGGTCTCCTTGTTGCGCAGGAAGACGTCGGCCTTGCCGTCCCGGGTGATGGCGGTGTCGTCGACCCTCGGGTAGACCGCGCCGACGTACGTGCTGACCTTGGCGAAGACCGGGTAGGCGTCCGGCCACACACAGTCCTCGACGCCCCAAGAGACGACACCGACGACCTTGCTGCCCACGACGAGCGGGCCACCCGAGTCACCGTTGCAGGTGGCGGTGGTCGTGGCGTCGGTGCCGCCGGAGGGCTTGCCCGCGCAGACCATGTGCCCCTTGACGAACCAGGGGCTCCAGGTGTTCGCGCAGGTCGTGTCGCTGACCATCGGCAGCGTGGCCGTCTTCAGCGTCTGCGAGATGTCATCGGTCTTGGAGCTGGTACGGCCCCAGCCGTAGGCCCTGGCACTGGTGCCCGCCGCGTACGAGGCCGTGTCGCCGGACGTCGTCATCTTGATCGGCGTGGCCTTGACGGGCGCGGACAGCGTGAGGACCGCGACGTCGTTGTCGATCGCCTCCTCGTCCCACGAGGAGTGGTTCCACTGCCGCGAGACCTTGCTGACGGTGCCGCCGTGGTAGTCGAGGTGGTCCAGGCTGCCGTCGGACTTGTAGACGGCCGTGGGCAGCTGGTCGGTGCCGGTGACGATCTCGCCGTACTCGACCCAGTTGTAGTGGTTCTTGTCGACGCAGTGCGCGGCGGTGAGGATCTTCGTGGGCGAGACGACCGTGCCGCCGCAGAAGAAGCCGAGGTCCTGCGTCGGGTCGTAGTACCAGAGCTGCGCCATCCAGGGCGCGTTGGCGATGGTCGTCTCCGAGCCGCCGATGATCTGGGCGGACGGCTTCATGCCGCTGTCGCTGTCGCTGTCCGTGCTCGCGGTCGACGACGGCTCCCGCGTCACGGCCACGGTGTCGTCCGCCGCCATCGCCTTGGCGATGCGCACATCCGCCTCGTCCGGTGTAGAGGTGCCGTCGGCGCCGGCCGCGCTCGCGGACGACAGCAGCAGCGTCCCGGCTATCGCGGCGGCTATGGCTCCGGACACAGGTCTAGCCACTCAATTCCCCCCTGGGAGTGCATGGATTGATCAGATTGATCAGATCGTGCAGAAACTGATCGTGGAAGACCGTGATCGTACACGTGTCGCATACAGAAAACTGGGGCCACCCTCACAAAGAGGGTGGCCCCAGCGTCTGCAGAGGTACGAGACCTAGTCGCCGTTACCGGGCGTCGGCGTCGTCTTCTGGATCTGCATCAGGAACTCGATGTTCGACTTGGTCTGCTTCATCTTGTCGAGGAGCAGCTCGATGGCCTGCTGCTGGTCGAGCGCGTGCAGCACCCGGCGCAGCTTCCAGACGACCGCCAGCTCCTCGTTGCCGAGCAGGATCTCTTCCTTACGGGTACCGGACGCGTCCACGTCCACCGCCGGGAAGATGCGCTTGTCGGCGAGCTTGCGGTCGAGCTTGAGCTCCATGTTGCCGGTGCCCTTGAACTCCTCGAAGATCACCTCGTCCATGCGGGACCCGGTGTCCACCAGGGCGGTGGCGAGGATGGTCAGCGAGCCGCCGTCCTCGATGTTCCGGGCCGCGCCGAAGAAGCGCTTCGGCGGGTACAGGGCGGTCGAGTCGACACCACCGGACAGGATGCGGCCGGAGGCCGGCGCCGCCAGGTTGTAGGCACGGCCCAGACGCGTGATCGAGTCGAGGAGCACGACCACGTCGTGGCCCAGCTCGACGAGGCGCTTGGCCCGCTCGATGGCGAGCTCGGCGACCGTCGTGTGGTCCTCGGCCGGACGGTCGAAGGTCGAGGAGATGACCTCGCCCTTCACCGACCGCTGCATGTCGGTGACCTCTTCCGGACGCTCGTCGACGAGGACGACCATCAGGTGGCACTCGGGGTTGTTGTGCGTGATCGCGTTGGCGACCGCCTGCATGATCATGGTCTTACCGGTCTTCGGCGGGGCCACGATCAGACCGCGCTGGCCCTTACCGATGGGCGAGACCAGGTCGATGATGCGGGTGGTGAGCACGCCCGGGTCCGTCTCCAGACGGAGGCGGTCCTGCGGGTACAGCGGCGTCAGCTTGTTGAACTCGGGGCGGCCGCGCCCGGAGTCGGGCGCCATGCCGTTCTGGGAGTCCAGGCGGACCAGCGCGTTGAACTTCTCGCGGCGCTCGCCCTCCTTGGGCTGACGCACGGCACCGGTGACGTGGTCGCCCTTGCGCAGGCCGTTCTTGCGGACCTGGGCGAGGGAGACGTACACGTCGTTCGGGCCGGGCAGGTAGCCCGAGGTGCGGATGAAGGCGTAGTTGTCGAGGATGTCCAGGATGCCCGCGACGGGGATCAGGACGTCGTCCTCGGCGAGCTGCGGCTCGGGGGCGCCCATCTCGTCACGGCCACGGCGGCCACGACGGTCGCGGTAACGGCCGCGACGGCCACGGCGTCCGCCGTCGAAGTCGTCGTCGTCCTGCGGGCCGTTGTCACGCTGACGGTCCTGACGGCCGCCGCCCTGCTGCTGGCCCTGCTGGCCGCGGTCGCGCTGCTGCTGACCGCCGCCCTGCTGCTCGTCGCCCTTGCCGCGGCGGCCGCGGTCGCCGCGCTCACCGCGGTCCCCACGCTCGCCCCGGTCACGGCCACGCTCGCGGCGGCCCTGACGGCCCTCGCCGCCCTGGTCACCGGCGTCGGCCCTGGTCTCGGCGGACACGGCCGGGGTCTCGGCCTTGGGCTCGCTCTTCGCCTCGGCGGCGACCGTCTCGGGGCTGCCCGCGTCGGCGGTGGCCCGGCGCCGACGGCGCTCGGTGGGCGCCTCGTCGCCACCGGCCGGCTGGCCGGGGATCTCGATCTGCTGCTGGGCCACGGCCTTCTCGGCCTTCTCGGCGGGCGCCGCGGCCTTCTTGGCGGTGGCGGTGGCCTTCTCGGCCGGGGCGACGTCGTCACCCGTGCGCGCCTTCGAGGTGGCGCGGCGCTTCGGCTTGGTCTCGGCGGCGGCCTCGGCCTTCGCCGGGGCGCCCCCGCCCGCCTGCGCCTCCTTGATGACCTCGATCAGCTGGCTCTTGCGCATCCGCGCGGTGCCCCTGATGCCGAGGCCGGATGCGACCTGCTGCAGCTCGGCCAGCACCATGCCCTCGAGGCCGGTGCCACGGCGCCGCCGGGAGCCGGCACCGCTGGCAGGCGCGGCGTCCGTGGCGGGCGCGGCAGCGGTGTCCTCGACACGTGCGCCCATCAGATCGGTGGTGTCGCTCACGAAGGGTCCTTCCCTGGAGCGGACGTCGGCCTTCTGGCTCGGCGACCGTTTGTGCTGTCCGGCTTCGGTCCTGTTCGGGTGGACCGTGCCGGGGCGGTGGTCCGCCAAAGGCGGCGGAGGGGAATTTCTGGCGATTCGGCGCTTTCCGGGCCGTGGCACTGATGTGTCTGTGTCACGGGGATCGGCAACGCCGGTTCCGGAGCCTGCTCGGCAGACCGCTCAGTGCCTGCGTACGGCGTACAGCTTGACGTACGAAGCACAGTGCGGCTTGGGAGACTCCCGGAAGAATGGTTGTCCCGGACGGGGACGATAAGCACCTCGCCATGGCTGGGGCAGGTGCAGACTTGAGGTTAACACTACCGGATCCAACAAACATTCCCCCTCTCGAAATCCGGCAACCGCGCCCCTACGCGTCGCCGGTGTCGACGCCGTGTTCGGCGACGGTGGTGGTGAGCGGCAGGACGCACGCCCCGCGGGCGTCGAGGTCCAGCCGGTTCGCGGCCCATCCCGCACCCGCGAGATCGGCCACCTTGTCGGCACTGGCCTCGTCGGCCAGGGCCAGGACGGTGGGTCCGGCGCCGGAGATGACCGCCGGGACGCCGTCGGCCCGCAGTCGCTCGACCAGGGCCGCGCTCTCCGGCATGGCGGGCGCCCGGTACTCCTGGTGCAGCCGGTCCTCGGTGGCGGGCAGCAGCAGCTCGGGGCGCCTGGTCAGGGCCTCCACGAGGAGGGCCGCCCGGCCCGCGTTGGTGGCAGCGTCGACGTGCGGGACGTTGCGCGGGAGCAGTCCGCGCGCTGTCTCCGTCAGGACCGGCTTGCCGGGGACGAAAACCACCGGAACGATGGAATCCGCGGGGTCCATCCTGATCGCCCGCGCGGCGCCGCCCTCCATCCAGGAGAGGGTGAAACCACCGAGGAGGCAGGCCGCGACATTGTCGGGGTGGCCCTCGATCTCCGTGGCCAGTTCGAGCAGCGCGGCGTCGTCGAGCCGGTGGTCCCCGCCTATGGTTACGGCGCGGGCGGCGACGATGCCGGCGCAGATGGCGGCGGAGGAGGAGCCGAGGCCGCGGCCGTGCGGGATGCGGTTGGCGCAGACGATCTCCAGGCCCCGGGGCTGTCCGCCGAGCAGGTCGAAGGCGGTGCGCAGGGAGCGGACGAGCAGATGCCGCTCGTCGCGCGGGAGCGTCTCGCTGCCCTCCCCCGCGATGTCGACGTGCAGGCCGGAGTCGGCCACCCGGACGACCACGTCGTCGTAGAGCCCCAGCGACAGGCCCAGGGCGTCGAAGCCCGGACCGAGGTTGGCGCTGGTGGCGGGGACGCGCACCCGTACGGCGGCGGCGCGGAACGCTGGACCGGCCATCGCTCGATGACTCTCCTTGAGCTGCGAGATTGACGAGTGTCGAATGACATTCGATTGGCGTTCGACAGGTACCTGGAACCCTGCGGCCGCTCAGGACGGCGCGGCGCCGCGCCCTTGCGGGCATATGCAGCGGGCGGGTTCACCACAGCCTATCGAAGGAAGGTTCTGTGGCGACATAGGGCGCACAGGAGGCGCACGATGCGTGTCGTAAGCCCCCTGTGCACCCCCTGTCGGGTCCTGTCAGGGTTATCCCCCGAGAATCGACGTCTACGCGCGGCTCTCAGGTCTTTTCGAACGGCTGGGCGAGAGGATACGCGAGCAGCCGTCCGTGTCGTTACGCGAGGCCGAGGCGCTCGGCCGCCGTCGCCGCGTCCACCGGGACCGTGACGGGCTGCGGGGCGCCCGCGACGGCCCAGTCCGGGTCCTTGAGGCCGTTGCCGGTGACCGTGCAGACGATGGTCTGGCCCGGGTCGACCTTGCCGGCCTCGGCGGCCTTCAGCAGACCGGCCACGGAGGCGGCGGAGGCGGGCTCCACGAACACACCCTCCTGAGCGGCCAACAGCCGGTAGGCGCGCAGGATCTCACGGTCCGTCACCTCGTCGATGGCACCGCCGGACTCGTCCCGCGCGGCCAAGGCGTACTGCCAGGACGCGGGGTTGCCGATCCGGATCGCGGTGGCGATCGTCGAGGGGTCCTTGACGACCTCGCCGCGCACGATCGGCGCGGAACCGGAGGCCTGGAAGCCCCACATCCGGGGCGTCTTGGCGGCGATGCCGTCGGCGGCGTACTCCTTGTAGCCCTTCCAGTAGGCCGTGATGTTGCCCGCGTTGCCCACCGGCAGGACATGGATGTCGGGCGCGTCGCCGAGCATGTCCACGATCTCGAACGCGGCGGTCTTCTGGCCCTCGATCCGCACCGGGTTCACCGAATTGACCAGCGCCACCGGGTAGTTGTCGCTCAGTTCACGCGCGAGGGTGAGGCAGTCGTCGAAGTTGCCGTCGACCTGGAGGATCTTCGCGCCGTGCACCAGGGCCTGGCCCATCTTGCCCAGCGCGATCTTGCCCTGCGGGACGAGCACGGCCGAGACCATGCCCGCGCGGACGGCGTAGGCGGCCGCGGAGGCAGAGGTGTTGCCCGTGGAGGCACAGATGACCGCCTTCGCGCCCTCCTCCTTCGCGCGCGTGATGGCCATGGTCATGCCGCGGTCCTTGAAGGACCCGGTTGGGTTCGCGCCCTCCACCTTGAGGTGGACCTCGCACCCCGTGCGCTCAGAGAGCACCTGCGCGGGGACGAGGGGCGTACCGCCCTCGCGGAGCGTCACGACCGGCGTGCTGTCGGAGACGGGCAGCCGGTCCCGGTACTCCTCGATGATTCCGCGCCACTGGTGGGTCATTGCTGGTTACTCTCCTTCAACCCGCATGATGCTGGCGACACCCCGCACGGTGTCGAGGTTGCGCAGCGCCTCGACGGTCCCGGTGAGGGAGGCGTCGGAGGCGCGGTGGGTGACGACGACGAGAGAGGCCTCGCCGTCCTTGCCCTGCTGCCGAACCGTATCGATCGACACGCCGTGCTCAGCGAACACGGTCGCCACCTGGGCGAGAACTCCCGGTTTGTCGGCGACGTCGAGGCTGATGTGGTAGCGCGTGACGACCTCGCCCATCGGCGAGACCCGCAGGGCGGCGTAGGCGGACTCGCCGGGCCCGGTGGAGCCGGCGAGGCGGTTGCGGCACACGGCCACGAGGTCACCGAGCACGGCGGAGGCGGTGGGGGCACCGCCCGCGCCCGGGCCGTAGAACATCAGCTGACCTGCGGCGTCCGACTCCACGAACACGGCGTTGTAGGCGCCGCGCACGGAGGCCAGCGGGTGGGTCAGCGGGATCATCGCGGGGTGCACGCGCGCGGTGACGGACCCGCCGTCCGCGGCCCGCTCGCAGATGGCGAGCAGTTTGATGGTGCAGCCCATGTTCTTGGCGGAGGCGAAGTCGGCCGCCGTCACCTCGGTCATGCCCTCGCGGTACACGTCGTCGAGGCGCACGCGCGAGTGGAAGGCGATGCCGGCGAGGATCGCGGCCTTCGCGGCGGCGTCGAAGCCCTCCACGTCGGCAGTCGGGTCGGCTTCCGCGTATCCCAGGGCGGTGGCCTCGTCGAGGGCCTCCTGATAACCGGCGCCCGTGCTGTCCATCTTGTCGAGGATGAAGTTGGTCGTCCCGTTGACGATGCCCATCACCCGGTTGATCTTGTCGCCGGCGAGGGACTCGCGCAGCGGCCGGATCAGCGGGATGGCACCGGCGACGGCGGCCTCGTAGTAGAGGTCCGCGTCGTGGTCCCCGGCGGCGGCGTGCAGGGCGGCGCCGTCCTGGGCGAGGAGGGCCTTGTTGGCGGAGACGACGGAGGCGCCGTACTCGAACGCGGTGGTGATGAGGGAGCGGGCGGGCTCGATACCGCCGATGACCTCGACGACGACGTCGATGTCCCCCCGTTTGACCAGGGCGGTCGCATCGGTGGTGACGAGCGCCGGGTCGATGCCCTCACGCACCCGCGAGGGCCGCCGGACCGCCACGCCCGCGAGCTCGACCGGGGCGCCGATGCGCGCAGCGAGATCGTCGGCGTGCGTCGTCATGATGCGCGCCACCTCTGAGCCGACAACCCCACAGCCCAGCAGCGCCACCTTCAGCGGACGCGTACGCATCATCCGACCTCGTTTCCTCACATACCGACATACCGAACACGGTGGGACCAGTCTCACTCACCGGACGGGGGTTTCTATCCCCGGTCCGGATCGTGAGACATCTATTTCATTTTCTCAGCGCCGGAGGACGGAGATCTTCCGGCCCCGAGGCGTCTTCATGCTTTGTCGCCGCGCCTCAGCCGACGTCGAGCCGGAGAAGGTCCTCCTCCGTCTCGCGGCGGACGATGACACGGGCCTCTCCATCATTGACGGCGACGACCGGCGGGCGCAGGACGTGGTTGTAATTGCTCGCCATGGAACGGCAGTACGCGCCCGTGGCCGGTACGGCGATCAGGTCACCCGGTGCCAGGTCCGCCGGCAGGAACGCGTCCCTCACCACGATGTCACCACTCTCGCAGTGCTTGCCGACCACACGCGCGAGCATCGGCTCGGCGTCGGAGGTCCGGGACACCAGCGCGACGCTGTACTCGGCGTCGTAGAGCGCGGTCCTGATGTTGTCCGACATGCCCCCGTCGACGGAGACGTACGTCCGCAGCCCGTCCAGCGGCTTGATGGTGCCGACCTCGTAGAGCGTGAAGGCGGTGGGTCCGACGATGGCCCGCCCCGGCTCGACGGAGATGCGCGGGGCGCGCAGCTTGGCGGCGTCGCACTCCCGGTTGACGATCTCGGTCAGCGCCTTGGCGATCTCGTGGGGCTCACGGGGGTCGTCGCCGCTGGTGTAGGCGATGCCGAGCCCGCCGCCGAGGTCGATCTCGGGCAGCTCGACGCCGTGCTCGTCACGGATCTCCTTGAGCAGCCCGACGACACGGTGGGCGGCGACCTCGAACCCGGAGGTGTCGAAAATCTGCGACCCGATGTGGGAGTGGATCCCGATGAGTTCGAGCCCATCGAGCTTCAGAGCCCGCCGAACGGCCTCCGCGGCCTGCCCTCCCGCCAGCGGAATCCCGAACTTCTGGTCCTCGTGGGCGGTGGCGATGAACTCGTGGGTGTGGGCCTCGACGCCGACGGTGACACGGATCTGCACACGCTGCCGCGTGCCGAGCGACTGGGCGATGTGCGCGACCCGCACGATCTCCTGGAACGAGTCGAGCACGATCCGCCCGACGCCGGCCTCGACGGCCCGGCGGATCTCGCTCTCGGACTTGTTGTTGCCGTGGAAGGCGATGCGATCGGCGGGCATCCCGGCGGAGAGGGCGGTGGCCAGCTCGCCGCCGGAGCAGACGTCGAGGTTGAGCCCCTCCTCGTGCAGCCAGCGCACGATGGCCCGGGACAGGAACGCCTTGCCCGCGTAGAACACGTCGGCGTCCTGCCCGAACGCGGTGCGCCAGGCGCGCGCCCGCGCACGGAAGTCGGCCTCGTCGACGAAGTACGCGGGCGTACCGAACTCCTCCGCGAGCGCCTTCACATCGATCCCGCCGACGCTGACGACTCCGTCGGGGGTACGGGTGACGGTCTGCGCCCACACCTTGGGGTCCAACGTGTTCAGGTCGGCGGGCGGGGCGGAGTAATGCCCCTCGGGGAGCACGTCGGCGTGACGGGGCCCGGCGGGGTGTGCGGAACGGCTCATTTTCTTGCGGCTTTCTGTGTGCTCTCTGGGCGGGCGGCGAGGGGGCTTTGGCCTGCGGTGCGGGTGGGTGAGTGGGCGGGCGACGGTGGCTGTCGGCTCGACTGCGCTTCGCTGCGCTTGCGGCCGACGGCCGACGGCTTGCGACCTGGGCTTGGGCTATGGCCTCCGGCTTGCTCGCTCGCTCCTCGCTCCTCGCTCGCTCAGAGATAGTCGGGTGCGTCGATGCCGAGCAGGGACAGGCCGCCGGCCAGCACCGTCCCGGCGGCTTCGGCAAGGGCCAGCCGGGCCCGGTGGGCGGCCGAGGGTTTCTCGTCGCCGCGCGGCAGCACCGTGTGCTGGAAGGCGAGCAGGGCGTCGGCGAGGACGACCAGGTGCCGGGCGAGACGATCGGGGGCACGGTGCGTGGCCGCTCGGGCGAGTACGGAGGGGTACTCGGTGAGGGCGCTGACGAGGGGGGTGGCCACGTCTGGGGCGGTGACGTCGGGGGTGGTGACGTCGCCTGTGAAACCGAGGCCCGCGGCGTTGCGGGTGAGCGCGCGGGCCCGGGCGTGGGCGTAACGGACCCGGAAGAGGGGGTTGGCGGCCCGCTGCACGAGGAGATCCGCCGTGATCCGGGGCCGGTCGTGGGCGGCCGGGTGCAACAGGGCCCAACGGAGGGCGTCGGGGCCGAGGGGGGTGGGGTCCTCCGGGGCGGGGACGGGGCGGAGGTCGATGGAAGTGAGGGTGGAGGTGGAGGAGGCGGGCGTGGGGATGGTTTCGGAGTCGCCGGCACCAAGCTCCAGGGGTGGGCCGGGCCGGGTGTGATCGACCTCGACGCGACCACCCTGACTGGCGATGATCCGTACGAGCGCATCGGCGACGACCTCGGCGCGGATGTCGTACGGGATGCGCAGCCGGACGACGTGCCCGGCGAGGGTGTCACTGTGGCCGTAGGGAAGAGCACCAGTCGTGTCCGGACCGCCCTCGTTGCCCTGGATCCGGCGCACGAGGGCGGTGACGGCGGCCCGGTCGAGGTGGATGTTGAGGAAGCCGGGGCCGGTGATCTCGACGGCGGCGACTCCGTCGGTGCGGCTGAGGTGGGGTCGCAGTATCTCGGCGACTTGCAGGGGAGGCCGACCGGCGGGCCGGGCCAGCTGCAGGGCGATGTTCGTGGCGTAGTCCCCGCGCCCGCCGGGCCCCGGCGGGGTGACGACGGCGCGTGCGGGCACGGCCACGCTCAGCTCCCCGTCGTCGACAGCACGACGCACCGCGCGCAGCACGGTACGGGAGAGCTCGACGGGGGTCACGGGGACAAGCGTATGGGAGGAGGGGGGTGGGTATGCGAGCCGGTTTACCTCGGGGTCCGCGATGTGGACGGGCGGGGCGGGGCCTCCGGCGAGGCCGAAGCACAGGGAGTAAGGACTCCGTGAGACACCATGACGCGTGATACACGACGCATGATGCGTCAGGTGTTGGTGTCAGGTGCCAGGTGTCAGGCGCCCTCGAATCAACTTCCGCTACGGCCTGCGCGCTGGGCACGCTCGGGTTGGTCGCTCCCGTTGCCCAAGCCGCCGGCCGTGGACCCGGCGGAGGCGGTGGAGGAGGGAGCGATGGCAGCGCCGGGGACGGCGGTGGACGTGGCGGGGCCGGGGCCGACGGTGGACGTGGCGGTGCCGACGGTGGTGCCGGAGGCGACTGGACCGTCGGCCGCGACGCCGCCGACCCGGTCAGACGCGGCCACACCGCTCCCGACCCGCGCCTGCTCGACCAACTGCCGCACCAAGGCGACGAGTTGGCTCGGCTCGAAGGGCTTGGCGAGGAACGCGTCGACGCCGACGTCGAGCCCGGCCTCGACCTCGTACTGGGTGCAGGCGCTGACGATGGCGAGCGGCAGACGCCGTGTGCGCGGGTCTCCGCGGAGCTGGGCGGCGGTACGGAGACCGTCGAGCCGAGGCATGACGACATCGAGGGTGATGAGGTCGGGCCGCACCTGATGAACGACGTCCAGGCATTCGGCACCATCGGCCGCGGTCACCACCTCGAAGCCCTCCAGCTCGAGGTTGACCCTGATCAGCTGCCGGATGACCTTGTTGTCGTCCACAACAAGCACCCGGCCGGACGCGCCTGGCACAACTCGAGAGTAGGTCGGCACCCACCGCCGCGTCCGGGTTTTCCCCACTTCCACCCCCTGCGGGCGGTCCCGGACCACTCAACCCCGCTCCCACCCCCACGAAAACCGTTCATGATCTCCCTCGGAGAGCTGGTAGGGTTCTACCCGTCGCCGCCAAACAAGGCGCCCGACACGCCCCCGTAGCTCAGGGGATAGAGCAACGGCCTCCGGAGCCGTGTGCGCAGGTTCGAATCCTGCCGGGGGCACTTCGCCTCAACCAGCACGATGATGCGGTTGACCAGCGCAGATGCCAAGCATGAAGAGCGGGAACCAGTCTTACTGGGTCCCGCTCTTTGTCGTTGATTCGTGCTGATCGCGATAGACCTGCGATAGAGGGGACCGGTGCGAAGCCGGCCGGTCATCTCGATCCTCGCCTGACGTTCAGCTACGACATACTCTCGCTTCGTCGTCTGGATGAGAGGCAGCAAAGAAGTGACCGCAGCAGGCGAGACCAACGGGCGCATCGACTTCGAGGTCGAGTCCGATGACGAGTTCGATGAGGATTACGAGGACCCCGGCTCACTCACGGCAAAGCAAGTTCAGGGGGCAGTGGTCTACACCCTGGACTGGACCGTCAGCACCATCGTCGAGCAGATCGACGCCGACCCTGACGATGCCGAATCAATCGGATTCCTCGTCACCTCACCTCCCTTTCAGCGACGTACAGCATGGAACGACCAGCGCAAGAGCCTCTTTATTGAATCACTGATGTTGGGGCTCCCGATTCCCCCTATCGTTCTCGCAGAGAGCATAAACAATCCAAGTCAGTTCTACGTCCTTGACGGAAAACAGCGCCTCACAGCACTGAAGACTTTCGTCGCCGACAAGGAAAACCCTTTGAGATTGAAGGGGCTCGAACTGCTCGACAGTGATTTGAGTGGTCTCACCTACGATCAAATCAGGACTCAACCAGAAACGCGCAACTTTGCCCGGTCTCTGGGCGCTCAGCCAATTCGAACGATCGTTGTTAGAAACTGGCGCACTCCTGCTCTATTGCATCTCATCTTTACACGCTTGAATAAGCAGAGTGTCCCTCTAGCTTCACACGAACTGCGCCAGGCCCTATACCCGGGCAAGATGACCAACTTCATCAACAAGCGGAGCGCGGAGAGTGAACCACTACTTCACGCTCGTCGCCTAACAGCCCCGGATGCCCGGTTGCGCGACGCAGAAACCCTCCTACGCTACGTCGCGTTCCGTACCAATATCGATAAGTACCGCGGCGATCTACGCGATTTCATGGACCGTGTACTAAAGGGCGGTAACGACAACTTCAACCAGATCGAAGACGACTTGGCAGATTTGGTGGACTCGCTAGAGCGAGCTATCAATACAGCCTTCAAAATTTTCGGAAGAACGGCCTTTCTGCGCTACGACGCGGATCGAGCAAAGTATATGCCACGATTCAACGTATCTGTCTTTGAGTTGATGACATGGTATTTCGCCGACCATCAAATCGCGGCGAGAGCTCTGGAAGACCCTGATGCAGTGATCCGGGCCTTCGAAGGCCTTATTCAGAGTGACGCAAAGTTCTCTGGATATCTAACTTCGACAACCAAGACTCGCGACGCAGCCACAGGCAGGCTGGAGAAGTGGGGGAAAGCACTCGGAGACGCCCTATCTCTAAACCTCGACTACACCGATCACGTGAAGAGATTCTTGCCCATCGCAGTTGCAGGCAAGTAGGTGAGCAGTGCAACTCGGGGAAAAGATCAGGTCTGCGCACTTTAGATCCCGTAGAGGCGATGAGCTAGTCAATCGCCTAGACGAGTTGGCCAAGAGCCTTCACGTAACTCTGCTAACCGCACCGACCAACCAGGATATCGTAGATCACCTGCACGCTTACCGCGTGCTGGCCTACTCAGAAGTTCAGGCTTACATAGAGGCTGTCACGGAGCAGATGCTAGTCACCACCGAGCATATGTTCGCGAGTAGGCAACGTCTAAGCCATGCCGGGCATCACCTGATGGTGAGCTCTGAAATATTGCAGCTCGCCAATAAGTCTCAAGCTGCCGCCTCAAGATATCCGCTGTACGAAGTTAATGCGGTCCGTTCAGCCCTCACGTCTGACCCGGCAGTCCTTGCAAAGCACATAAAGGCCCACCGTGAACGCATCAAGAGGAATAGCGGAGCTAAAGCCAGCAACGTGCGCGCCCTACTACTTCCATTGGGCTATCGCGAGGAGTTCTTTCGAGTAGGCTTGTTCGATAAGCTAGATGAACTCGGGCGCGAACGAGGCAACGTAGCCCATGGAACTGGTGCGATTACGCGAAACCTGCCGTCCGGATCGGTTGAGCTTGGCAGAGTGAACAGCATATTGCCCGGCCTCATCGATGTAGACCGATATGTGCCACGCCTATTGCGGCCCGCATGGTAGACCTTGCTGTGCCATCAGCTGCGGCTGATGGCACAGCAACTAGGCCCACGAGGCTAACCTTCAGAACTAAAGGATCACGCCCAATCCAGCTCTCGCTCGATCTTCGCGTTCATGGCGTCCTCCTGGCCGTATATGCACCCTTCGTAGACGCGGTGGATCACCTGCGGTGAGTTGCCGACTCTCCGAGCAACCTCCGCAACCGGCACGCCAGCGTTCAGCCACGTAGTGATGCAGGTGTGCCGCAGATCGTACGGTCGCCCCCCAAGGATGGACGCTTGAAGGTCCGGCGGAAGCGCCAACTCTCTAGCGTCCCGCCACACGCGCCAATAGGTACTGCTGCCCACGAGACCGCCTCGTTCGTTCGTGAAGAGCCGCCCGTCCTTGGCCGTGCCGAACTCCTTCAGGTGGGCGCGGAGCATGGCCACAAGCGGCGGGGGAATGGGAACCGGCCGGTCTTCCTTGGCCTCCCTCGACTTCAGGCCACGCTTGTCGTGACGCTCTCCACTGTCTGTCCACTGCTTGCCAGACACGGGGTGCGTATCGTGGAGCGTCAGAACGCCCCACCCCTTCTCTGGAAGGAAGCAATCAGCCTTTCTGAGGCCCACGGCCTCACTCGGGCGGAGCCCTGCGAAGTACATGACCGCGTAGAAGCCCACCAGGCGACGGCCCTTCTTGCGATCCCATGTCCCAACGTAGGAGACGGAGGCGAGGAGTTGAGCGGCCTGCGTCTTGTTCACGAGAACTCGGGGGTCCACACGGTCCGATGAGGAACTCTTCACCTTCTTGATGGCGGTGAGTGGGTTCTCCGTCAGTAGCTTGCGTTCGATGGCGTATTCAACCGCCGTGTTGAGCGCGCGCCGCCGACGACGGGATGTCTCTCCTGCCGCGGGAGTGCCATCCAGTTTGAAGGAGATCCGATACTGAACATCGCGGAGAGTCTTCGGGTCTTCCAGCGAGGAGACGAGAAGCGATTTCTTGGAGATCCATCCGTAAGCGTCTTCAAGTTCCTCCGGCGGGTCAAGTTCGGCGTTCTTGGGAATGACCGCCCACCGGAACGCAAGGCGCAACTCTTCCGGTGACGGCATCTTCTGTTCCTGCTCCACCAGGGCCAGCGTCACCGCTGCGAGCCCATCGGCGATTCCCTCACGGGTCTTGGCCGCAGCGGTCGGCCAGCGCATCGCCATGTACTCGCGGCAGAATGCGAACCAGGGAAGTTCCTCACGGACTTGCTCCGCAGTGGCCTGAGCCCGTACCTCGGATTCGGGCAGACCGTCGGCGATGCGGAATGCCTCGCCGCGGCGCATTGCCTGCCACAGTTCAGATCTGCGGCTCTCTGCGAGAGCCACCGTGGCGAAGGTGGCGCTACTGACCTTTCCTCCGACTTTCCAACGGAGTTGGTAGGGACGAGTTTTGCTCTGCGCCTTGGACACCTTCCACAGGCGGACGTCGAGCGAGAACCCTTCCGGGGCCGAGCCGTTGTTCTGCTCGGCCCCGTTGTCACTGTCCTGCGTCACGCACTCTCCTCCAGTGTCTGGAGCCACCGACTCAGTTCGGACCGGCGGATGCGCACAGCGCCGTTGGGGAGCTTGATGGACTTCGGGCCCTTCTTGTACTGCCGCCAGCGGTAGAAGGTCGCTCGCGGAACGCCTATCTCTTCGATCACTTCGGGGATGGTCAGCATCTCGTCGCGGGGCTTGGCCACGACTCCTCCTTGGGCGAGAGAGCAAGGGAAGGTGGTGGGACCAGCCGAGGGCCGCCACAGAAACCACGAAAACCACAGAAACCCTGGATTAGCGGGCTGACCTGCGGCGATGCCGCACGGTGGGGGCTGCCACAGAAATCGCGGAAAGTTCCACAGAAATAGGCGGCCGGACCGGCGGGGGCGGGTGACGGGTTATTTCTGTGGCTTCTCGGTTGGTTTCTGTGGCAGCGCCCCGCAAGCCCCTGGCAGGGGTGTCTGTGCTGGTCAGGGGCTTGCCGGGGTTATTTCTGTGATTCTGTGGTTTCTGTGGCGGGGGTCAGGCGGTCGCGTCGGTCAGGCGGGGGTGGATGAGGTAGCGGGGGGAGGGCGGCCGGCCGCGTCCTCCGCTGCGCTGGACGGCTTGGGCGCGCACGTAGCCGTGGTCTTCCAGCAGGGCCAGGACCGGATCGAGGTCGTTGGCGGTGCGGAACTCGGAGCGGGAGAGCTTGACCATCAGGTCCCGCTTGCTGACCTCACGCCACCCGTGGGCGTGGAGCACTTCCAGCACGGTGCGGGCGCGCTCCACGATGCGGTCAGCGCCCATGGAGTCGAACGCGGCGAGGCTGTGGCTGATGAAGTACTCGGCCAGCGCGATCGCGTCGCGCATGGTCGCTTCCGCCACGGGCACCGTGTGCCCTTTGGTGAGGTGTTCGGCGAGGTGGAGCAGGGCGGCCATGCGGGCGGTGGCGCCGACCAGCTTGCCGCCCCAATCGCCGATCTGGCCCATGATGCCGCCGCGGGCTTCCAGCATCGGTTCCACCCGTGCCTGAAAGGCTTTGAGGGCGGCGACCGCCTCGGGGGTGAGCTGGATAAGGGCCGGATCGGTCCACTCCGCGAGGAACAACGTCAGGTCGAGGACGTGACGCCGGTAGGTCTCCATGACCTGCTCGGGGATGGGGTCCGGCTCGATCTTGCGGCGGCCGACCAGCGACTCAGGAACCGAGTAGAGGAACCTGCCGAGCAGGCCACGGCCCTTGAACCCGTCCTGGCGTCCGATGTCGTCCAAGACCTGCGGCTGCACGCACAACCCCATGGTGAGGGCGGGGTGTTCGATGTATTCCTCTCGGGTCTGCCGGTCGACCTTGAGCCGGTCTCCGGCATGGCCTTTGAGAAAGACGCCCATGTTGGGCTTGCCGGAGTAGCGTCCGGCGATGATGTCGAAGATGTCGCCCTCCGCGGACATGACGGAGATCCGGCCGCCCTGCTCGGCCATGCGGGAGGTGACCGTCTCAGCGGTGGTGTCGTCAGCCAGCAACTGCGGTTTGGCCGGCACGCTGACGCTCTCCGCGGTCTGCGCCAGCGCGATCGCAGTGGAGACCAGGTCGTCCCGCTCGTCCGCGCTCGCGGATGCCGCCTTGGCGGTGGCCTTGTCGGCCGCCTCCTTGGCGAGACGCGCGGTCATCTCGGCTTCCACGATGGCCGGTTGGATCAGCGTGCGCAGTTGCTGCTCTGCCTCGTACAGCGGATCGGTGAGCAGGCCGAACACAGCGGACTTCCGGTTGGCGGGCGGCAGCGAGACGACGACGTAGAGGTTGGTCGGCTCACGCCAGTGCCCGCGCACCTGCACCACCGCCCGCCCGCCGGCCGCGGTAGCGAGCACGGACAGGGCGATGCATCCGGCGAGGTCGACGGGGGTCTGTGTCTCCTCGGCAACCGCGGCCACGAACTCCCCCAGCCACCCCGGAAGCGAGGCGGTGGGGAAGGGCGCAAGCTTGCGGGGTCCGGCGAGGGGAACGGGGTCCTCCCACACGGGTGCGGGCGGCTCGTCGAGGGTGGGCAGTCCGGCCCACAGGTCGGTGCTGTCCACAGGCTGTGCGGTCATGAGGTTGCCCTCCCTTCGGTGGGATCGCCGACGTGCGGGTCAGAACCAAGGACAGGGCGGACGCCTACGGCGACGTTCCTTCGGCCGCCTACGATGACCCGTAGTGCGGCCTGCGTAGCGTTCTGAGGCTGTTTCAGGGGTTTGAAGATCTTATGGGTCATGCGGCGCCCCTCTCGGTCGCACAGAGGCCATTGGCGACCGCGCGGCGGGCGTAGGGCTCGGGGACACCGACCGAGACGGCCGCGGCCACGATCTCTTCCCCGATCACGTCCAGTCCGCACGGTCCGGGGCAGCCGGTGTGCTGGGCGGAGAGGAACCGGGCCACCCCGAACGCCTGTGATCCGGCACCGGATTCGACGCGGGAGCGCACGAGGGTGAGGCCCCGTTCCAGACCGGCGCGGACGTAGCCGTCGGTGTGACGGCATCCGGTGGCAACCGTCCGGTCGAACGTGGCGCGCTCGGGGAGGGAAGAGACCACCTCCCCGCGGGCGGCGGTGGTCTCTTCCTTCACCACCAGGGCGCGGACGGCCGACGGCAGATCGGTCATCCGGCCGGCGCCCGGACCGAGCCAACGGGCGTACGACATCGCGGACTTGATGTCGACACCCGCCCGGACTGCGTTGTGCGACCCCATGACGCCTCGGTAGATCCAGTGCTCACCGCGGGTCGTCGCCACCGTTCGGGTGGCGGGCAGGGTCTCGCGAGCCCAGGCGACGGCCGCCGCGTTGTCGAGGTCGACCACGGTCAGCCTCGCCCCTCCGGGGTGGTAGCCGACGCACACCGCCCGCTCCCATGCCGCCACCCACAGCGGGGAGACGACGACGTTCCGTTCGGTGGTGGCAGCGGCCCACGCGTGGCAGGGAGCGGGGCAGCGGCAGGTACCCGCGCGCTTCATGTTCGGCCGCCCGCCGCACGCGTTCTTGGCGCAGGCAGGGCAGTTGCCGAACGGGACCTTGCCGTCCCGCAGCGGCAGCACCGGCACACCGGCCGCCGCGAGGTACAGCGCGTTGCGCAGATGACTACCGTCTTGGCGGTCCGCGCCGTGGGGGCGCGGGGTCTTGCGGTCAGGTGTCATGCTGGAGGTCTCCTGTTCTGTCGAAGGGACGGAGAACCGGGGCGGTCGCGGTCTTTGGCGAGAGGCGACCGCCCCAGCCGTGGCTAGGCGACGTCGTGGCGGGTGAAGGTGTCGTACTGATCGCGGGTGATGAGTCCGCTCTCGCGCCATTCAGCGAGCAAGTCGGTCTGTCCCTCGGTGTCGACGCACTTGGAGCACAGCCGTCCGGCCGCCTTGCGGGTGCGCTCGCCGGGTGGACGCTGGCCCCATTTGCAGGCGGGGAAGCCTGCAGCTTCGGCTTCGTTCTCCAGCTCACGAAGCGGCTTGGCCGCGTGGGGGTAGAAGAACTCGATCTCGTCCAGCTCTCCGGGCTTGGCGAAAGCCCCACACAGGCACTCCCCGGACATGTGCAAGTGAACGGTCACCTCGTTCAACGGCAGCGCGCCGGGGCTGCACAGGCGGTGCGGGGCGTGTTCGTGGGGGAGGTCGCAGCGGTGTCGGGCCCGGTACTCGCGCATGTGGGCATCGGTCCAATGCACGATGGGCGAGACCCAGATCAGCGAGCCTTCCCGGTCGACCTCTTCAGCGTTGCGAAACCGCCGATCAGTCTCCGCCCACCGCATTCCCCCGAGGTAGACGACGTTCCGGGTCCGCCACTGGGTGCCGACGATCTGAGCGCGCAGCCGCTGCAACGGCTCATCCTTCAACCGTCGGTACATCACGCTGTGCCCGGCCGGGCCAGGGAAGCCCTTCCAGACCTGGCGACCGATGTTCTTACCCCGGGTCGACAAGACCCGCCCCATGACGAGTTCGGCGTAGCTGTTCTTCGGGTGCAGCTCATGCAGCGGCAACCCCCAAGCGGCGACCACATCCCGTACATGGTGAGTCGTCTCCGGGATGCCGGTTCCGGTGTTGACGTGCGCGACCGCGTCGACACGGTCGCGGAAGAGGTGATTGACGACCACGGAGTCGTTGCCGCCGGAGAACAGTCCGATGGTGGCGACCACCGGATGAGCGGCAAGGACCTTGTCCACGATGGCGTGAGTCTTCGCGATCGCCTCGTCCAACGTCAGGGCTTCCGGCTCGGTTTCGGCTTTCGGCGGCGTGCCGTCGATGCGGTCGGCCATGCCCGGGAACATGTCCACCGGCTGACGCTTCTTCTTGCTGCGTGACGTCATAGCTGTCAGCACTCCTGTTCTGTCGAAGGGACGGAGAACCGGGGCGGTCGCGGTCTTTGGCGAGAGGCGACCGCCCCAGCCACAGCTACTGCTCGGCGGCGAGCGAGTGGGCGTACTGCTGACGGACGTACGTGCGCGGGTCGTAGAACGGGCCCGGCTGGTCCATGTCCATCAGGAACACGGCCGCCGCGTCGGCGGTCTCGGTGGCGTCACTGAACAGATCGTGGGGTTCGTCCAGGAGCGCGATGCGGTCCAGCAGTGCGGCCTTGCGCAGGTAGAAGTCACGCCCCAGCTCGGTGAAGCACTCGGCGGCAGCGAGGGTGCGCGCCACCCAGCCGATCTCGCTGTTCATGCTGGGGGCGTTGGCGTACGCCTGCTCGGCGGTGAGCGAGGACTTGGCCGGCTCGGCGTCGGTGGGCTTGGACTCGGCGCGGGCGTAGAGGCGGTTCCGCTTGCGGTCGCGGGTGGGGTAGACGCTCACGGTGCCGACCGTGAAGGTGCGGTCCAGCGCGGCGACGATCGGTTCAGTTTCGGCGGGGTCGCAGATGACACGGATCTCGAACACGGTTCTCCCATCGGGGTGTTCAGCCGTTGAAGTGGTTGCGCTTGAAGACGGCCTTGCGGATGTGGAAGGTGTTGCCACCCCGGTGGCCGCTCGCGCTGAAGACCTGCACGGCGACCCAGCCGCCGAAGATGACGGCGGCGAGAATGATGAGCTGGTGAATCAGCGCGGCGAGCGCGGCGATGAACGTGGTCAGCAGGAACAGCCCGCCGCACACGGCGCCGAACCCGACGCCTCCGAGGACGATGTTCACCGCCGTACGCGAGACGGCCGGCTTGGTGGCGACCGGTTCGGGCTTGGCGGGCTCGATGGCGTAGCCGGTGACGACGCGGCCGTCCGGCAGGACGACGCTCGCCACGGCCGCGATGCTGCCGGGCTGCACGACTGCGAGCGGCGCCGTGCGGGCGGCGGGGGTGATCGGGGTGGGGACGTGGACTTCCACGGTCGCGGGCGAGTGCCTGTTGCGGCCGTGGGGGGTGGGTTCGTTCACGAGCTGTCTCCCTAGTTCCCGAGGGCGGACAGGGCGTCGGCGGACGCCTGCACGAGGTTGTGGATGGGCTCGTACGCGCCGGTCCCGGCGGCGAAGAAGCCGAAGAGGAAGAGCACGATGGCCGAACCGCCCCCGGCGGACTTGGTCTTGACGGCGAGGGCGGACGCGGCACCGAACAGCAGGACGGCGGAGATGCTGAGGATCACGGGGAAACTCGCTTTCGGGCGAGGTGGATGGGTGGATACGCTCCGCAGGCCCCGGGTGCTGGCAAGTTCGGGGCATTGACCGGCGACCGCGCCCACCTAGCTCCTGCTCGGAGCGGGGTCCGTCTCATGGCGGGCGGTCGTCTGTCTTCTCCTCAGCCGGTGCCGGAGCGGTAGATGCGGGCCCAGCGGTTGTAGAGCCAGCGGCCGACGCGTATGCGCTTGCCGGTGGCCTTGCAGCGGCGGCAGTCCTTGCCGCGCTTCTGGCGGCCCTTGCGGTCGGTCTTCATCTGGAAGCCCCAGCCGTTGCACTTGCGGCAGTTGCCGAACGGCGAGGCAGCACACACCGCGACGTAACACAGTGTTACGCCGAGCAGGAGTGTGATAGCGAGCAGGGCAGGGGTCATGACGGGCCCTCCGGGGCGGTTTTCAGGGTTTCCGCAGGTGGGCCGCTATGCGCTAGCGACCTGATCAGGGCTGGTTTGGGGCGCTAAGCGAGCCGCTAACGCTAGCGGGGGGTGCCGCTAGCGCTAGCGGCCCGCAGCGGTCAGCCCGCGTCCCGCTTTCCGTCACGCTCCGCAATCGCTGCGGTGATGTGGGAGCGGTCGACACCGCGCCGGTTGACGACCTTGCCGTCCACCCGGCGGCCCACCTGGATCGTGGACAGACCCCGCGGCTTCAGCGCTGCGGCGAGGGTTTCGGGCTCCCATCCGTCGTAGACCTCGGGGCGCAGTTCGGCGAGCCGTGCGACGACGGTCTCGGACCACACCTTGGTCTCCTTGACGGGGATCACGGCGAGGATGTCGGCGAGCAGGTCGTACGCGCTCGCCACGGTCTCCGGCTCTTCCCCGAGCGCGTGCCCGGACAGCAGTCCGGCCTTATCGCGCGCCGTGCGGGCACGGGCGGCGATGCTGTCGGCACCGGGTCCGTCGACGTAGACCGAGCCGACGATCCGGGCATCGGAGCCTTCACCGATGAAGTAGTGAATGCCCTTGTCACCCCAGCTGAACATGGTCGCCCGCACGCCCCGCTTGTAGGCGGACGTACCGAGGACCATGTCGTTCTCCAGCTGGCCCATGACCTTCAGGCACCAGCGGGCCGACGCGTTCGCAGAAATCCCGGTGGGCAGCGCCTTGGCGTCGGGGCGCTGAGTGGCGAGCAGGAGCACGATGCCGGTGGCCGGACCGCGCTTGACCAGGTCGGTTGCGATCTCCTCGAACTCGTCCTTGTGCTTGGGGTGCTCGAACAGCACCTGGCACTCGTCCACCCCGATCACGATGGGGTGCAGGCCAAGGGAGCGCTTGTCGGCGAGTTCGCTGGTCACCTTCGACTCCGGGCAGATGTCCCGCGGAAGCGAGCGGATCACCTTGGTACGCCGGCGCAGTTCCTCGCGCAGCGCCCTGAAGTCATTGAGCGCGTACTCGATGGCGTCGTCATCGTCGCCCGCGGCGTGCCGGTGCGAGACGGCATTGCCGACCGGGTCCAGGTCGCCGGTGCCCTTCATGTCGTAGGTGTGCAGCTCCGCCCGCGGGTCCAGCGCGGCGATCAGCAGGAGAAGGCGGAGCAGGAAGGTCTTGCCCATGCGCGGGATGGCGCCGATGATGCCCGCGATGTACATCAGGGTGACTTCGACCCAGCGTCCGCGCTGGTCGGTGCCGTAGGCGACGGGCTTGAACAGATTGACCGAACCACTGGTCAGCAGCGGCCACTTGGGCTTGCGAGAGGTCGACATGTCCTGATCGCCGACCCACAGCACCAGGTGCCCGGTGTGCTCACTCGGCACGGCCTCGGGCCATACGCAGCCGAGCGGCCGACGCAGACCGGAGGCGAGCCGGTCGCGCCGCTCGATGACGTCCGTGACGGTGACGCCGTAGGGGAGGTTGCCCTCCGCACGCCATCCCGGACCGTCGCGGGTGATGGGGGCGGTGAACTCGAACCCGTCGCGGCCCTTGCCCTGTGCCTGGTTGATGGCGGGGATGCCGAGCGAGCCGAGCGCGCGCAGCACGATGTCACTGGTGAGCTTGACGGCCTTGGGGAGCTCCACCGCGCGGTGGATGACCGGGTCGTCCGCCTTGCGGCCGGCGGCCCCGAGCGCCATAACAACCGCACCGACCGACAGGGCCTGAAGCCAGTCGGGGGCCAGGACGTAGATGGCGAGCGCGGAGCCGAGCCCGATGAACATCGCGAGCACGGCGACCAGCGTCCGGAGTCGGACCCGTCCGTCACGCTGTCGCGACAGCTTCAGGTACTCGGCAGCGTCCTCGCGCCGGACCGCTGCGAGTCGGACCGGCTCGCCCTCGCGGTCGGCCACCCACCGCATGGTGGCTCCCACGAACTTCGCGGCACCGGACGGGGCCTGAAGCGTGAGCCGTGCGGCGTAGACCGGGGAGCGAAGCGCGTGATAGCTGGCCGAGTGGGCGTAGTGGCGGGCCACCCATCCGGTTGCGGTCTTCAGTTCCGCCACGGACTTCAGCCACAGCGGAACGACCGGACGGCGCTGCGCGGCGAGCAGCCGACCGAGGTAGCCCGGACCGGTCGCCTTGGCGCTCGGAAGGTCGACCAACCGGCGGGCGGTCGGGTCGCCCGACTCGGTACCCGACCGGTCCGGCGCGGGGTCGGCCGACGGGTCGGAGTCGGATCGAGTGGTCGGGTCGGACGACTCGGTACGGGCCGACCGTGCTTTGTCGAGGTCGACTACCTCGCCCCCGGAGTCGGCGGCCATGTCAGCTTCGAGTCGGTGGAACAGTTCGTTCTCGTCGTCGGGGTGCTTCACTGAATGTCCCTTCCAAGGGAAAGAGGCGGGGTCCGGCCGTCGCTGTAGGAGGTGGGCGGACGGACCCCGCACGGCGGTGCTACGGGGGTGGCATGGGGGAATCTGCGTTCAGGACGCGGCCGTGCAAGTGGTGCGGCAAGCCGGTGAAGCAGCCAGAAAGTCGCTGGCGAAGGCGGCGTTTTTGCAGCAAGTCACACCGCCGCAGGAGCCGTGTCCTCGAAGCTGTCCTGGAGTTCGTGGACATCTGGTAGGTCACGCGGCGCGCTGTTCCTCGGGGTAGGCGCAGGGCACGCACATGCCGAGCGAGGTGGGGATGACGTATCCCGCATCCGTGCGGCACTGCGGGCAAGTACGGCGGGCACGCATCGCCTTGGCGAGCGCGGCCCGCTTGCCGGGCGTCATCGGCCGCACCGGCTTGGCGCGGTCGACGCGGTAGAGATAGGCGACCAGCGGGCCGCGCCGGTAGCGCGGGCGCAGCACCTGCGCCGCGATCGGCTGACCACCCGGACGTAAGCCGCGAACGCGCAGCTGACGCCGTGTGGCGAGCCCGTCGGGGGCATAGCGCCATGGGTAGGTGGGGATGCCGTACTGGCTTCCGGAGGGGTCGTAGCACTTGCCGAATGCCGCGGGCATCAGGCGGCCTCAGCCTCGGACTCCTCGCCCTCCACGTCATCGACGGAGTACAGCGGAGGGCCCTCAGCGCGCTCGGACTTCAACGCGTCGCGCAGCGTGCGGGCGTTCGTTGCCGAACAGTGCACTTCGGTGCGGATGCGTTCCGCGGTCAACTCCGCGTCCGGCCACTGTGCGGTGGCCGTGCGTGCCTCGGTCAGCAGCTCCTCGAAGGTGCGCTGCGCCTTGGTCTTTCCCTTGGCGGGAGTCCGGCGGCGCGGACGCGGCTTGGCATCGGCCGGGGACGCTGGCGTGGCCACCGGGGGCGGCGCGGGGGTGGTTTCTTCGATGGCGGGGGCGAGGTCACCCATGCGCAGCAACACGCGTTCGCGGCGCGGGGTCTTGGACCGCCACTTGCGGCCGTACTGCTCACGCAGATCCGCGCGAGCCAACTGCCGCTCCTTCTCCCGCGCCAGTGCCTCGCTGTAGGAGGTGACCTCCCACAGCGTCATCCGACGCCAGAGCGCGAAGGTGGAAGGGAACGCGAGCAGCCAGCGGGAGAACCGGATCTTCTCCATACGACGGCCGGTGGCCGCGCCGATCCGGACGGCGTAGATGTGCGCGCCGATCTCTGAAAAGACCACCCACAGCAGCGGCATGGTGCCGTGCGCGACCTTGGCCGACGGGGAGTGTCCGGCCGCGATGTTCAAGCCGCACGTGATCAGCGTGAGTGCCCAGGGCACGAACCGCACCCATGCGAGCGCCATATCCATGCGGATCAGCAGCAGGTTGGCGACGGTGAACACCGGGATGGCCACGTCGATGCCGACCGGCAGCATCCACGGCGAGGCAAAGCCCCAACTCGCCGCGGCAGCGGAGACCGCGTCGAAGGAGGAAATCAGTCCCAGCGCGCCGACCGCGGCGGCGGCGAGCGCGCCGATTCCGGCGAGTCCCAGTTCCGGGCGGGTCAGTGGCGGCACTCCGGACGCGGGTGTCTCGGGGGCGGTGGTCATGCTGCTGCCTCCGTTCCGCCGGCCGTGCCGGGGCGACCGACGCGGCGGTTGTTGACCGTCCCTGCCTGCGGGGTGAGGTCCAGGGCGGTCAACCAGTCGGCACCGGAGCGCTTGGCCGCGTACATCTGCTCATCGGCCAGGCGCAGCAGCGTGGACAGGTCCACGTCGTCGGCGCGGGGGTCGTAGGCGACCGCGCCAACAGATGCGCCAACCGTGAGCGGGCGGCCGTCGACCGTGACCGGCTGCTCGATGGCGCGGGTCAACTCGCCCAACGTCCACGACAGATCAGCGCGACTGAAGACGCGAGCGACCGCGGCGAACTCGTCACCTCCCAGGCGCACCACGGTGCCCGCGTTGATGTCGGCCCATTCCGCCAGCCGCTGGCCGGTGGCCGCGATAACCGCGTCTCCGACAGCGTGCCCGTAGCTGTCGTTGATCTCCTTGAAGCTGTCGAGGTCAACGACGTAGACCGCGCTGGGACCGCCCGCCAACACCCTCATGGCGCGCTCCGCGAACGCGTCGCGGGTGAACAGACCGGTGAGCGGGTCACGGCGGGCGGTCTCGATACGACGGCGCAGGCGCAGCGCGTGCAGCGACCATCCGGCCGCCATCGGCAGTCCGGCCGCAGCGGCAAACAGCAGCTCACTCATGCCGCAGCCCCCTTGCGTGCCGTGCGGCGGCGAGCGGGGCGAACCAGGGGAACGACGTCGAACAGGTCCGGGTTCTCCTCGATGACCTGCGCGGCGATGCGGACCAGGTCGTCGGGAAAGTGCGGGTTGTCGGCGAGGATGTCGCGCGCCGCGTCCTCGCGGGCGGCGCGCTCTTCGTCCGTCTCTCCCTCGACCCCGAGCCACAGCTCAACCGGGGTACCGAGCGCGAGTTCCGCGAAGTCGGCAGCAGAGACGGCCTGTTGGTGGCCGATGTACGTACGCATGGAAGTTCTCCAGGCATCGAAGGGATGCCGGGGCGGTCGCGGTCTTTGGCGAGAGGCGACCGGCCCGGAAGACGAAACCCGGACCGCGTACGCGGTCCGGGTTGGGCGGCTGGGCCGTGGCGATGGTGAGCGTGGCGACCAGCAGCCGCAGGTGGTGAATAGAGCTGGTCAAGGTGGACGTGTCTCGGGTCCACCGTTTCGGCGGCTAGCTCCGGCGGCGGAGCAGGCGCCGCATCAGGGCGCGAAGGTGGTCGCCGATGGCGCGGACATGCTCGATTGCAGTCTTCGAGTCACGCGAGGTGTCGACGTTGGTGAAGCGCGGTCCGGGTACCGCCGCCAGGAAAGTGAGGTAGGCAGCCAGCAAATTGGCTGCGTTCCCGAGGTTTTCAAGCACGGTCAGCTGTCTCTCTGCGAGTCGGGTCTATTCCGTGACGTGACCGGGCCCGGTTCGTCGACTCAAGCATCGAGGGCAGCGTTATCCGCAGCAAGGGGTGTTTTCGCAGGTCAGAGGACCTTTGACGGGTTCGAGGACTCTCGCGTAGACCAACGACCCGGCGGAGCCGGGTCGTTATTGTACGCGAGAATTCTTGAACTCGCAATATATTAACCCTGTGACTATGGGCACAAAGTTCCTCTCGCGCACCTCGAGTTCCGGCCGCTTCCACTGACCACCTCACTGCGGGCACATACTCGCCGCTCGCTCCACTAGCTGATCTGGACGTCGCCGCCGGCCACCCGGCGGCGGACATTCAGGTGCGCCGCGCCCGTGATGCGCGCGCACCCCGAGGTGGCATTCACCACGAGACGGCCGGTCGCCTGCGAGGTCGCGGTCATGCGGATGTTGCCGGAGGTGAGGTTCAGCCGGGCATGGTGGCCGCTGTAGGCGCCGACGTTGACGTTGCCGGACGTGAGGTTGACGTCCAGCGGGCCGCTCACGTCGCCGACGGTGACGCTGCCGCTGGTGACCGTGGCGTCCAGTTCGCCGATGCGCTCAGCGGCCAGGGTGCCGGACGTGCCGTCGTACTCCAGTCGCGCCAGGGTGCCGGTGACGACGGTGTTCGCGCTGTTCGTACCGATCGCGACCACCGACTTGGTGGGCAGGTGAATCGTGGCGGTGACCGGGGTGACCGCGCCCCCGGCCGGGCCACTCGCGGTTACCTCACGGCCGTTGACGAACACCTTGCCGCCACCGTGACCGGTGAGGTGCACGTTGCCGTTGATGATCTGCACGCCGCTGCCGCCGGAGAACGTCATGGTGCTGTTGCCCATGCGGATGGTGGTGCTGCCGCCCGTACCGTCGGCGACATCCGGGACGCGAACCCTGAGGTTCTGACCGGTGAGACTGACGGCGGTGTCGCGGATCGCGTCGGCCGACGGGCCCGAGGTGGCCGCGGTCTTCAGCGCCACGTGCGCCTGCTTCAGCGCGGGGTCAACGACGACGCGGATAGTGCCCGCGTTCATGGTCAGGTCCAGGGCGATCGGGCCGAAGGCGTCCACGGGGATCGTGCGTTCGGTCATGGCGAACTCCAGGAAGTCGAGGGGACGTGTGATGCGAAGTGCCGGGGCGGTCACGGTCTTTGGCGAGAGGTGACCGCCCCGGAAGGCACCTGACCGCCGTACGAGGTACGGCGGTCAGGTGCCGTGGTGCGTTGTCTCCTTCGGGAGCTCGGGCTCCCGTTTCAGGCGTATGGAGATGAGACCTCTCGGTCTCCAGCCCTCCGGTTAATGCCAAGGCGCCGGGTCGCCTCCCCCCGTCCGATGCGGGGCTCCTGGTCGTGCGCTCGTTCGGGTCGCTGACGCGATCCGAACTAGAGGAACATGTATTACGTGTTCCTCATCTTGCAGAGGGAGGTTCGCTCCGTCAAGCCCTTCGGCTGATGGAGGTCTGCGAGACCCTCGCGCTCGATGTACCTACAGACTGGCGTCGGCAGCGACGACGTTCGACTTCGCGGTTGCGCGGCTCAGGTCGTTCTTAGCTACCGTGAAGTCGAACCAAGTCGTCCCAATAAGTCGGAGGTTGGCATGGCGAACGAGCGACTGCGCGGCGCGATAGTGGACTTGGGACTGACGCTCGATGAGGTTGCCGAACGACTCGGGGTCGCGGCCAAGACGGTCGAGCGATGGATCAACGAACCTGAGCGCAAGCCGTACCGCCGCTTCCAGTTCGCAACAGCGTCGCTGCTGAGGTGCGAGGTGTCGTACCTGTGGCCGGACGAGCGCACGTCAGCTGAGGTTGCGGCCGCCGGCAACGCGGAGTTGGTCAGGCTCTATCCACACCGATCCGTCGTGATGCAGAACCTGTGGACGAACCTCTACTCCAAGGCGACCCGTCAGTTTGACCTGTTGGTGTACTCCGGGTTCTGGCTCACAGAAGACGCGTCGTTCCACCGGATCGTGAAGGAGAAGTCAGCCGACGGAGTGCCCATCCGCTTCATCCTGGGAGAGCCCACGTCGCCGGCTGTGGCGATGCGGGGCGAGGACGAAGGTATCGGCGGGGCGATGGCAGGCAAGATCCGGAACGCCCTTATCAACTACGGCCCACTCTTCGGTCTCCCCGGGGTGGAGTTCCGTTTGCACAGTACGACCCTCTACAACTCCATCTACCGGGCCGATGATGAGATGCTGGCCAACGGGCACCTCTATGGCGTCGGCGCCTACATGGCTCCCGTGCTGCACCTGCAACGCGTGCCCGGCGGTGAACTCTTCGACGCCTACGCTGAGAGCGTTGAGAAGGTCTGGCAATCGGCCCGCCCGATCTCTTCACCTGCCGATTGGGAAGGCGCTGCCTGATGAGCCGCATCGACTACTTCCGCGACCCGAACGCCCCTCAAGCCAACTCGGTGGTGCCCTCCATCACCGCGATCGTCCGAGACGACACGGGGCGTTTGCTGCTCATCCACAAGACCGACAACGACCTGTGGGCGCTGCCCGGTGGCGGCCACGACATCGGCGAACGCATCGCTGACACCGCCGTACGTGAGGTCGCGGAAGAGACCGGCATTGACGTCGAAGTGGACAGCATCGTCGGCCTCTACACCGACCCTGAACACGTGCTGGCGTACGACGACGGAGAGGTCCGGCAACAGTTCTCCATCTGCTTCCGAGCCCACCCTGTCGGGGGCTCGCTGCGTACGAGCAGTGAGTCAAAAGAGGTCCGCTGGGTTGACCCAACGGACCTTGACGAGCTGGACATCCACCCGTCGATGATGCTGCGCATCCGCCACGGTCTCGACGACTCGCGGCGAGAGCCCTACATCGGCTGACTGTCGGCGGAGACCTGCGCCAACCGGCTCTCAACACGCTTCGCCGCCGCATGGATCTCGGGTGCCGCGCGTTGGATGAATCGCCCGACGATCGTGTCCGGGCCGTACCGCTGCACGATCTCGTCCAGCCGCTCGGTCGAGGTGGTCTGCGTTCCGTCGGGCGTCGTCGTCATGTCGCAGAAGAGCAGGGCATCGACAAGGTCCGGACGCTCTAGCTCGAACTCCCCTTCAAGGTCCTGCCTCAGCCCGCGTTCCTCGGCTTCCAGCAGGGCGCAGGAGTGGTGGGCCACGAGACGAACGACCCGCTCGTCTGCCTTCTCCTGGTCGCGGAGGAACCGCGCACCGTCCAGGGGATGAAAACCGGTCGTGGCGATGGCCGGCGAGTACCCGATGTCATGCAGCACCGCGGCAGCTTCCAGCAACTCGGCATCGTCGCCCATGATCGGGCCCAGGGAGCGAGCGCGCTTGGCGACCCCCAGCGAGTGCGCCCACCGGCGCGGGAGCGGATCGGACAGCAGCGATTCGGAGAGCGAGTACGCCCACTCAGTCAGTCCCATGGCAGCCAAGACTACGGCCGGTCGGTAGGCGTCGGGAGAGCGTGTACGGTTCGCCCCTTGCCGTGGACGGTGGCGAGCAGGCCGTTTCCTTCCATCTGTGCCAGCACGCGGCGCACAGCGGTGCGGGAAGACCCGAACCGCTGACACAGCTTCGCCTCGGAGGGGTAGGTGTCGCCTACTGCAAGGGAGTCCTCCGCGATCAGGTCCGTCATCCGTTGCGCCAAGGAACGCCGGTCACCGCCCTGGACGACACGCCAACCGATGCCGGGTGCCGGTTCAACGACGCCGTCGGCCTCCAAGACCTTAAGAGCGCGGCGGATGGTATTGCGCGAGACGTCATGCGCACGCATGAGGGCGGCCTCCGACGGCAAGACACTGTCCGCGTTGCGCGACTCGATCTGTTGCCGCAACGCCTCAGAGACTTGCAGATAGGTACCGCGTGGACTCGCTTGTGGCACAGCCTCCCCTTCCGCGATCGGGTAGTCACGAACAAGCCTCCCAGGTTCACGCAACTTCGAGGCATCCCCCTCCAAGACTACGACCTCGGATTATCCACCGTGAACCAGCGATGTTCGTACATGGAATCTACCCCATAGTGCCGTTTCTTGAACTGCCCAAGTGCAGCCTGCCATTGACTCAGAAGCAGCACTACGTCACTGTTTTGCGGAAGGGTTTCTTCGTCCAGATTTTCGAGAAAATCTCGACTCGGATCATCGCCGAGAACCTTAACGAGCTCATCCAAGAGCCTGTTGATGTTCCTAATTTTCAAGGCATTAACGATTCCATCTTGTTTCTTCTTCGAAAGCTCACTCATCTCCTTATGGGCAGCTGTCAGCATCGGAACTAGGCGGTCATACGTTTCCGCCTGCGCTTCACTGATGTCGGTCATGATGTACTCCTACTTCGGAAGAGTTCTCGTAAACTCTACGTACTTCTTACGAACGGCTTCGATCGGCCGACGTCCAGATTCCATCAACTGAAGCATCAACTCAAGGTCGCTGTCGTCAAGACACAGCACGGCCGCACGTTTAGATGAATGCAGGTCCACAATATTCTGGGCCACGTTTCGTGGAGAAGGATTACGAGCCAAGAGGATGCCGAACTTCCCGATATCCTCTTCATCCAAATAACGGTATAGTTGATTCACGTGCTCAGTCTCCAGAGACTTCACATTCTTCAACTCGACCACGACTTGGCGGGCTCCATACTGATCACGCAAGTCACCCAGGAAAGCGGTCTTTCTATCGTTATGGAAGATCACATCACGAATGTGCGCGCCGCTGATTGTCCGCACTTGGTCGGCCGCGAGATCGAGCTCAGGGTAAAGCAGAGAGGAGAGTAGCTCGTATGCCAGATCCTCGAACTGCTTGTCGGCGCCCCCGGCCCTACCTGTGGGCAACTTACGCAGCTCAGCAAGCTTCCGCTTAAGCGTTGTGAAGCGCAGCGGCGTGAAGAGTGGATCAGGAGTGCAGAGCGATGCATTGGCCTCACGGGAGGCCACATACCCCTGGACCGTGTCATAATGAGCACGGTTATATGCCAACACCGATTCCTTGGGCACCGCCTTCCTGGATCTTCCTGGAGGAAGCACCAGCGGCGCATATGAACTGCGATAGTAATCCGCGTAATTGATCCACGGCAGGCGGCGCAGCAGGTCGAGCGGGCACAGAATTATGGGAGATTCATCAACAGGGTTGTACGGAAGTCGACAACTAAACGGCACCCAATCGAGCCGACCCCCATCCCAACCAAGCATTCTGAAGCTTCGAGTTGGAATACCGAGCTGCTTCGACTGCTTTTCACTATATTCCGCAAGCCATTTCTTAATCACAGAAGCTGTGATGTCACTGATACGGTCTTCAGCTACTTTGGGAACAAGGAGAGCGAGCAACTCGATATGGCTGAGACCTTCAGAGTGGAGCTGCGGGGTGTCCCTAAAGGTTGCAGTAATGGCAGTCCTCAAGGCTGGTCCCAGAGCGGAGCCTCTCTTACTTCCAGCTGCATATCCGAGCCCTAGCTCTACCGGCTCAGCAACCTCAGAGAGAAGTAGCTGTGCCCGCGTTTCGCTCCCTCCAATAGCTTCCGACCTTACTTTTTCGACAAAGCTCAAGAGGGTTTCGTGCAGAGTCGCATACTCGGTACTTTCCGACTTCCAGAGAAGGAAGGGATCAATCGAGAGCGGCAGATCCTCCTTAAGATGCGGGATAGCAAATCCCACCTCATCCTGGCGAATCGTCAAGTCAAATACATCACTTAGTCGCGGATTGATGGTGCCAGCGTCGTTTCCTCTGCCCACGTCGGCACCGTCGTCAGTTGCTCTAGGCTCATCTTCGTGATCACTCGCAGACATCGCCCCACCCCTCCCGGAGGAATGACGGCATGTTACCTGCGACCACTGACACCACACCGCGTACGGACCAGCGGTCATCCCGTTGGGGGCAAGCGGCCTTGTGCGCCCATGGCCCCTGCCTGCCTCAGCCAGGCCGAGCACGAGGGCAGCCGCCCCGCCTCGCACCCGGCGGGTGAGCGGGAATTCATCCGACGCATGGTCTGCGATAGATATCAACGTCCCTCAGCAGGAGGCCCGGGAAAGGTGCAGGTCAGGGGCCCTCTTCGGCCCCATGACGGCATGCCCTCCGGAGCCGTGTGCGCAGGTTCGAATCCTGCCGGGGGCACTCCGGAAAATGCTCGTCGGCGGGGCCCGGGAGTTCGTTGGGGTATTTGTACTCCCGGACCCTCATGGGCCGCTCGACGCTGTCCTCTCCGCCTTCGAGGTGGAGGTCGCTCCCCTGCGCGATGAGTATGGGAGTCCTCTCCGTCCTCACACGCTGAGCGCGGTCCGTACGGTCTGCTCGGCCGCCACCCCGCCGTCGCCGGAGGAGGTCACGCGGCCCGCTTCCAGGACGTAGTAGCGCTGGGCGGCGCGCATGGCGAAGCCGACGTGCTGTTCGACGAGGAGGACGGAGAGGCCGCCGCGTCGGGTGAGGGCGAGGATCGTCTCCTCGATCTCTGCGACGACGGAGGGCTGGATGCCCTCGGTCGGCTCGTCGAGAAGGAGGAGCCTGGGGCGGGTGATCAAGGCGCGGGCGATGGCGAGTTGCTGGCGCTGGCCGCCGGAGAGGAGGCCGGCGCGGCGGCCGGACAGCTCGCGCAGGGCCGGGAAGAGGTCCAGGGCCTCGGTGATGGCCTCCTTGCCGTCGGGGCGGCCGTCGGCGACGAGTTGGAGGTTCTCGGCGGTGGTGAGGTGCGGGAAGGACTGCTGGCCCTGCGGGACGTACGCCATGCCGCGGGCCACCCGCTGGTGCGGGGCGAGGCTGGTGATGTCCTCGCCGTCCAGCAGGACCGTGCCGCCCGTCGGCTTGATCAGTCCCATGGCCGCACGCAGGAGCGTGCTCTTGCCGGCGCCGTTGTGGCCGAGGACGGCCGCGACGCCGTCCTTCGGGACCGCGACAGTCACTCCGTGCAGCACGGTGGTGCGGTCGTAGCCGGCCCGGACGGTGTTGATCTCCAACATGGGCGTCACGCCTCCTCGGCGACAGGAACGGCAGCGGGCTCAGGCTCGGGCTCGGGTTCGGAGGCGCGGCCGAGGTAGACCTCCTGGACCTTGACGTCGGCCTGGACCTCGGCGACAGAGCCCTCGCTGAGCACCTTGCCGGCGTGCAGGACGGAGACGCTGCGGGCGAAGGAGCGCATGAAGTCCATGTCGTGCTCGATGACGACGACGGTGTGGTCGCCGCTGACCCGTTGGAGCAGTTCGCCGGTGGCCTCGCGTTCGTCGTGGCTCATGCCTGCGACGGGCTCGTCGAGCAGCAGCAGTTTCACGTCCTGGACGAGCAGCATGCCGATCTCCAGCCACTGCTTCTGGCCGTGGGCGAGCACGCCCGCCGGGCGATCGCGCAGGTCCGTCAGGCCGGTGGTCTCCAGCGCCCTCGTCACCGACTCCGGTACACCCTTGCGGCGCCGCAGCATCGTCCACGGGCCGCGTCCGGCGCCTGCCGCGATGTCGAGGTTCTGCAGGACGGTCAGCTCCTCGAAGACGGTGGCCGTCTGGAAGGTACGGCCGACGCCCATACGGGCGATCTTGTGGACCGGCTTGCCCAGCAGGTCGTGGTCTCCGAATCGGACCGAGCCGGTCGCCTTCACCAGACCCGTGACCGCGTCGACGAGCGTGGTCTTGCCGGCGCCGTTCGGCCCGATGAGGAAGCGCAGGTCGCCGGGACGGATGTCCAGGTCCACTCCGTCGACGGCCCTGAAGCCGTCGAACGTCACGCGCAGGTCGCGGACGGTCAGTCCCTCGCCGATCATGCTGTCTCTCCCGTCGGGGTCGCAACGGTACGGCGCTTGCGCAGCACGGTCACCAGGGACGCCAGGCCGCCGGGCAGGAAGCCGACCGCCACGACGAACAGCAGGCCCTGGAGGTACGTCCACGCCGCGGGGTAGGCGTCCGAGAGCGTGCTCTGCGTCCAGGCCACCGCGATCGCGCCCAGCACCGCGCCCACCAGGCTGGCCCGGCCGCCGACCGCCGCGCCGATGACGAAGCCGATGGACGGCACGATCCCGATCAGCGCCGGGGAGATGATCCCGACCGCGGGCACGAAGAGGGCACCGGCCAGGCCCGCCATGCCGGCCGCGACGACGTACGCCACCAGCTTGACGTTGGCCGGGTTGTAGCCGAGGAAGCGCACCCGCTCCTCGGAGTCCCGTACGGCGATGAGGAGTTCGCCGTAGCGGCTGACGAACAGTTGGCGGGCGGCTGCCATGAGCAGGAGCAGTACAGCGGCGACGATGAAGTACACCGTCCGCTGGTTGACGGGGTCGTTGAGGTCGTAGCCGAAGAAGCCCTGGATGTCGGTCAGGCCGTTGGTGCCGCCCGTGGTGGCCTGCTGGCCGACCAGCCAGATGGCCAGGGCCGCCGCGAGGGCCTGGCTGAGGATCGCGAAGTACGCGCCCTTGACCCGGCGGCGGAAGACGAGGAAGCCGAGCAGCGCGGCAACCGCCATGGGCAGCAGTACGGTCATGGCGAGCGCGAAGGCCGGGTCGGCGAACGGTTTCCACCACCAGGGCAGCGCGTCACCGGTGCCGTACAGCTGCATGAAGTCGGGCAGGGTCTGGCCGGTGGCGGCGGCGTCGGCGAGCTTGAGGTGCATGGCCATGGCGTAGCCGCCGATGCCGAAGAAGACGCCTTGGCCGAGGACCATCAGTCCGCCGCGGCCCCAGGCGAGGCTCACGCCGACGGCCACGATCGCGTAGCACAGGTACTTGGCCAGGAGGTTGAGCCGGAAGTCGGACAGGGCCAGCGGGGCGATGCCGAGAAGCAGGACGGCGCCGAGGAGAAACCCGCCGGGCACGCGGAAGCGTTCCAGGAGGGACGCCGACGGCTGCGCCACGGACGTCGTCTTGGTCGGGGAGGTTGTCGTCGTCATGCCAGGCTCCGGGTGCGCAGTGCGTACAGGCCCTGGGGTCGCCACTGCAGGAAGGCGACGATCGCCACGAGCACGATGACCTTCGCGACGCTCACGGTCGTCGAGTACTCCAGCACCGACTGCAGCACGCCGAGCGCGAAGGCCGTGATGACACTGCCCTTGAGCTGGCCGATGCCGCCGACGACCACGACCAGGAAGGCGTCGACGATGTAGTTGGTGCCCATCGTCGGGCCGATCGGGCCGACCAGGGTGAGCGCGACGCCCGCCACACCCGCCAGGCCCGAACCGATGAAGAACGTCGTACGGTCCACCCGCTCGGTGGCGATGCCGGACACCTCGGCGAGGGCCCGGTTCTGCACGACGGCCCGGATACGGCGCCCGAGCGGGGTGAGCCGCAGGATCAGGGTGAGGCCGAGGACGCACAGCAGCGCGAGGCCGAGGATGAACAGCCGGTTGTTGGCGAGGGTGATGCCCGCGACCGAGATGTTGCCGGTCAGCAGATCCGGGGCGGCGGTCTGCACGTTGGGGGCGCCGAAGATGTCACGGGCGAGCTGCTGAAGCATCAGGGACACGCCCCAGGTGACCAGCAGGGTGTCCAGCGGCCGGGTGTACAGGCGGCGGATGAGCAGCCACTCCAGGAGCGCTCCCATGGCGCCGGCGACCAGGAAGGCAAGTGGCAGGGCGACGAGCAGGGAGACGCCCGCGCCACTGATGGACTTCTGCAGCACGTACGTGGTGTAGGCGCCGGCCATGATGAACTCGCCGTGCGCCATGTTGATCACGCCCATCTGACCGAAGGTCAGGGTCAGGCCGAGCGCGATGAGCAGCAGCACGGCACCGATACTGATGCCGGTGAAGGACTGGTTGAGGATGACCGTCATGAAGCGGCTCCGGGTCGGGGACGTAAGGTGCGGGCTTTCCATGGGCGTGACCCGGCCTCACGAGAAGGCCGGGTCCCACCACGCGGGGCCGAGCGGGGCTCAGGAGAGGCCGGAGGCCCAGGAGTAGCCCTTCAGGTACGGGTCCGGCTCGATCGGCTTGCCCGAGTTCCAGACCTCCTCGATGAGGCCGTCCGCGCCGACCTTGCCTATCCGGGCCGTCTTGTAGACGTGCTGGGTGGCGCCGTCGACGGTGACCTTGCCCTCGGGGGCGTCGAAGGTGATGCCGTCCGAGGCGGCCTTCACCTTCGCCACGTCGAAGGAGCCGGCCTTCTCGACCATCGCCTTCCACAGGTAGACCGAGATGTAGGCGGCCTCCATCGGGTCGGACGTCGGCTTGTCCTTGCCATAGGCGGCCTGATACGCCTTCACGAACTTCTCGTTCGCCGCGCCCGGAGTGGTCTGGTAGTAGTTCCAGGCCGTCAGCTGGCCCTCCAGGTACTGGGTGCCGATGCTCTTGACCTCTTCCTCGGCGATGGACACCGACAGCACCGGCAGGCTCTTCGCGGTCAGGCCCGCGGACTTGTACTCCTTGAAGAAGGCCACGTTGCTGTCGCCGTTGAGGGTGTTGAACACGGCGTCCGCGCCGGCGTCCTTGACCTTGTTGACGATGGTGCTGAACTCGGTCGATCCCAGCGGCGCGTAGTCCTCGCCGACCACCTCCATGCCGTTGGCCTTCGCGTAGGCCCTGATCTCCTTGTTGGCGGTGCGCGGGAAGACGTAGTCGCTGCCGACGAGGTAGAGCTTGGTCAGGCCCTGCTTCTTGAGGTAGTCCAGCGCGGGCACGATCTGCTGGTTGGTCGTCGCGCCGATGTAGAAGATGTACGGGGACTGCTCCAGGCCCTCGTACTGCACGGGGTAGAACAGCAGCGACTTGTTCCGCTCGAAGACCGGCTTGACGGCCTTGCGGCTGGCCGAGGTCCAGCAGCCGAAGGTGGCGACGACCTTGTCGTCCGTGATCAGGGTCTGCGCCTTCTCGGCGAAGGTGGGCCAGTCGGAGGCGCCGTCCTGGCTGATCGGCTTGAGCTTCTTGCCGAGGACGCCGCCGGCGGCGTTGATCTCCTTGACCGCGAGCAGCAGGGCGTTGTGGACGGTCACCTCGCTGATTGCCATGGTGCCCGAGAGCGAGTTCAGCAGACCGACCTTGACGGTGTCACCCGAGGTGTCCGCCTTGGCGCCGGAGCCTGACGACGTGTCGCTGCCGGTCTTGGCGCCGCACGCGCTGAGGGCGGCGGATGCGCCGAGGGCGGATACGCCTGCCAGGAGACCGCGCCTGCTGATGTTGAGCCCGGACATTCAATACCTCCATGCCCCGAAGGGCGGTGCGAAGCGAGCGGAAGACTCTGGGGAGGGAGCGGAAGACTCTGGGGAAGGAATGGAGCGGACGCGCTTCAGTGGCGGCGGCGTTGGCGCGCGAGTTCCCCAGCCGTTCCGGGGTGACCTCCGGGCTGGTCGCTGAAGTGCGTCCACAGCCTGCGGCGGAACTGTTTCAACCGCGTTTCGGCGCAATTGAAGAACAGTTTCCATCGAAAGTATCGAGGTAGGTCGATAAACAGGAGAGCCGCCACTGACGACGCACGATTAACGGCGCCTCAGTGACGGCATTTATTGCTTCCTCCGGAAAGGATCATATTCTGGGAATGCTCTGTCAAGAGTGAAGTGATCGACGGTAGGCTCACGGCATCCCCGCCGCGGGGTCGTGCGCATGCGAGCTGAGGAGTGCAATGGCGAGGCAGCCCCAGGACCTGCTCCATCTGCTGACACGGGCCGAGCGCCTCGCGGTGCGCCGAGTCCAGTCCGTGCTCGAGGAGTTCGACTGCTCCATCGAGGCGTGGCGGGTGCTCGACCTGCTCTCCGACGGCGAGGGGCACAACATGACCGCCCTCGCCGACCATGCCTTCCTGCCGGCTCCGACCCTGACGAAGCTGATCGACCAACTCGTCGACCAGAACCTGGTCTTCCGCCGCGTCGACCCTGCCGACCGGCGCCGTGTCCTGGCCCAGCTCACGCCACGGGGAATGCAGCGCCGGCAGCGGCTGTCCCGCGCGGTCCGGGCCGACTGGGGTGAGGTGGAGCCCCTGCTCGGGCAGGACGACGAGGAGCGGTTGCAGACCCTGCTCGATCAGCTGGCCGGGGCACTGGAAGGCGACGGGAGCGTCACAACAGCTCGTGCGGAGCGCGCAGTTGGGCGAGCACATTGAAGTCGAGCCCGTCCGCCCGCGCCAGGTAGATGCGCTGGCGCACATGCCGTCCGTGCAGGCTCAGCAGGCCGCGCGGGCCTTCGTACGCGACGTTCTCGGCTGCCGCTCCGATGGCGGACACGTCCAGGGTTCGGGCCCGTTCGATGAGCGCCGCGAGCAGCAGCACGCCCTCGTAGCAGGACTCGCCGAGACTGCCCGGAACCGGTGCCTCCACACCGAAGCGGCCCGCGTACCGGCCGTGGAAGTCCATCGTGTTCTGGTCGGCCAGTGAGGCGAAGAACCCGGCCGTGCTGTAGAGGTCGGTCGTTGCCTCGGCGCCGCTCGCCAGCAGCATGCTCTCGTCCATGAGTGTGCTCAGCCGCAGGCAGCGCTGGTCGAGTCCGGCAGCGGCGAAGGCCCGGTTGAAGCGGACCGCGTCGCTGCCCACCATGAGCATGAGCACGCCGTCGGCGTCCGCCCGCTCGATGCGGCGCAGGGCGTCGGTGAAGTCGTCGGTACCCAGCGGCAGGTACACCTCGCCGCAGACCCGGTCCCGGCCTTCGCGCGCGTAGCGGCGCGCGGCCTGGGCGGTGCGGCGGGGCCAGATGTAGTTGTTGCCGACGACGAACCAGCGGCGCACGCCCCGCGCCTCGGCCAGCAGCCGCATCGCCGGCAGCAGCTGCCAGGCAGGCGTCTCGCTGGTCATGTAGACGCCCTCGGTGCGCTCGCCGCCCTCGTACAGGGCCGTGTAGACGTACGGCACCCGGTGCGCGATGCGTGGTGCCACCGCCTGCCGCACCGAGGAGATGTGCCAGCCGGTGACGCCCTGCACCGCGCCCGCCGCCACCAGGGCCTCGACCTCGTCCGCGACCCGCTGAGGATCCGCGCCGCCGTCGACCTCCAGCAGCCGCAGCTCCTTGCCGAGCACGCCGCCCGCCTTGTTGATCTCCTCGGCGGCCAGCCGCGCGCACGCCTCGCAGGTGGGACCGAAGATCCCGGCAGGCCCCTGCATCGGGTACACGAACGCCACATTCAGGGTCGACTCGTCGGCCGTGAACCACTCGGGGGCGTAGAGGCGGAGCGGCGGCCGATGCATGGCCCCATGATTGCCGCACCGCCCTCAGCGCCCAAGCGGTGGCCCGGATCGAGACCGATTCGTAGACATGCGGCACGACTGGGTCGGCCCCGGCGGCCTCAGCACCACCGTCTACCTCGGCCTGCACGGGTACCGGCACCTCCGAGGGGCCGGGACTTCGCCCAGCTCAGGTCAGGTCCTCCTGCGGGACGGTGGGGTGAAGAGGTAGAGGTCGAGGATGGGGGGCATGGGGGTGATGCCCGGGCCGCCGGCGAGGATCCAGGTGGCTATGTCCTCGGTCGCGTCGGGGTCGTTGACCAGGCCCAGCCAGACGGGGCGGGCGCCTGCGGCTCGGCCTGCCGCTGACGGCTGGACGACGATCACGTTGGCCTGGTCGCAGGCGTCCAGGCAGGCGGAGATGCGGGTGGGCACCAGGGACTGGAGGCGGGTGGTCTGGGCCTCGTGGTCCACGCCGGGGAGTTTGGGGGTGCCGCAGCAGCAGTCCCGGCAGATCGTCACTCGGCAGGGAGCGGGATCGGGGGTGGGGCCGTCCGAGTTCAGCCGGTCGGGGGTCACCTGGGTGTCGGGTGGGTGGGAGTGGGCGTCGTCATTCGGGTCGTCGCCGTTCGGTGCGTCAGGTGGCTCATGCGTGTCGTGCGCTTGATCGGTCCGGTCTACTGGTCGCCCGCCTTGTGAACTGGGCTTTTTCGCTGGGATTTTACTCGCCTCCGCCGCCCCTCCGGAGAACGGGTGCGCGGTCCAGATGGTCGCGCCGTTGGGGGTGTGGCGCGTGCCCCCAACGTCCGGTGAGGTGGGCTACGAGGAACAGGCCCCGGCCACCCTCGCCCTCGGTTCGGGTGAAGGCCGGTTCGGGCAGGCCCCAGTCGGCTGGCTGCGCGGTGACCGCCTCCCGCGCGAGGGAGACGACCGCCGGGTCGCCGAACAGGGTGTCGAGGACCGCCTCGCAGGTGTCCTCGGGGGCGCGGTCGGGGCGGGCCAGGGCGGTACGGAGCATGTCGAGGCCGGTGTCGATGTCGCGGTGGCGGTCCTCGACCAGGGCGTCGGTGCAGAGGACCAGTCGGCTGCCATCGGCCAGGTCGAGTTCGACGGCCTCGAAGGGCATGCCGCCCCAGGCCCAGCGGGGCCGAGGGCAGGTCGACGAACTCCACCGGCCCGTCCTGGGCCACGGCCGTCGGCAGCGGGTGCCCGGCACGAGTGAGGACGCAGCGCCGGGACGCCGGGGGCGTAGACCGCGTACAGGGAGGTCGCGCCGACGATGCCGGAGTCCTCGTGGGTGTTCTCCACCGCCCTGCCCTCGCCCCGGTCGAGGCGGTCGACGAGGTCGTCGAGGTGGGTGAGCAGTCCGCCCGGGGCAGGTCGAGGGCGCAGACGTTGTGGACGGCGGTGCGCAGCCGGCCCCTGGTCGCGGCGGCGTGCAGGCCGTGGCCGACGACGTCTCCGACGACGCGGGCGACCGGGCGCCGGAAGCGGCGGTAGGCGAGTGACCTCGACCGCGCTCTCTTCGGGGCGGCCGCGCGGCAGCAGGCTGCGTGGCAGGGCGAGGGCCGTGTTGTGCTCGCGCGTGTAGCGCTACAACCCCAGGCCTCGAGTGACGCATATCACAACGGCGGGGTGGGGGTGGGGTGCCGTGGTTTCCAGTCGAGGGTGGGTCGGCCGGACGTTCGGGGTGGGTGGGTGTGGCATTGGTTTCGGCGGATCGACTCAGGTGCGTACGGCGGGGTACGGCGGCGGTCGTCGCTCTCGGCGGCGACCGGTGAGGCGGGGTGGTGCGGGGCGGGGCGGGCGGGATGCCGTAGGGGGTGGGTGGGCCCCTTGCGTCGGGGGGCTCGGGAGTGACTTGCGTCTCATGCGGGGTCGTGGGGTTCGGGTGGGTGTCGGGCGCGGAGTCGCTGTTCGGACGCGGTGTCGTCGTTCTGGCGGTGGCAGGAGTTCGGGCGGTGCATACCGGGGAGTCATTTGGGGTGGGAACGGTCCTGGGGTTCCCTTCGTTCTTGACTTGCCCTGCCTCCGTCGACGCGGTCCCCCGCCGTACCGACGCGACGCGGAAGGACGACGTGCCCTTTGTTCCCGCTCCCGCTCGACGCGCCGCCCCCCTCGCGGCCGACCCCGTCCCCGGTCCCCGATCCCCTCACCCTGATACCCAGCCCGGCCCGTCCCGTGGACCTCACCCGGGCCCCGCGTCACACCGCACCCACGGCCGCCGAGCTCACGGCTGCCGCTCCCACGGCTGCCGGGCTCACGGATTCTGAGCCCACGGCTGCCGAGCTGACGGATTGCACACCCACGGATCGCACGCCCATGGATTGCGAGCTCGCGGTGTGCGAGCTCACGGCTTCTGCGGATCCCGCGGCTGCCGACCCCGCGGTTCGCACGGCCCCCACGGTCCCTGCGGCTCCCGCGAACCCGACGGTGGCCCCGGCCTGCGACTCCGCCTCCACCTCCGCCCAGCCCTCCGTACCCCACCCGGCCCGGCTTGTCGCGCTCCTGCCCGGCAGGGTTCGGGCGCTGCTCCCCGCCCGGTCGGCCGCCAATGGCCGACGGCTGCGGCTTGCTCTGGCCTTGTTGCCGCTGGTGCTGCTCGGCGCGTGGGCGGCGTTCGACTGGCGCACCGTGCACGGCGGGGCGGTGCGGCTGGCCTCGGCCGATCCGCGGTGGCTCCTGGCCGGGGTGTTGTTCACCGGCCTGTGTTCGGTGGCCTCCGCGTTCGTACGGCAGGGGGCGGTGCCCGAACGGCTGCCGCCGGGCCAGTTGCTGGCGACGCAGTTCGCGGCCGGGGCGGCGGGGCACGCGCTGCCGGGCAACATCGGGGCCCACGCCGTCGTCCTGCGCTTCCTGCGACGCCAGGGCATCCCCCTCGCCCGGGCCACGTCCTCGCTCGCCCTGTACTCGGCAGTCAAACCCGTGGCCAAGACCCTGGTGATCGTCGCCTTCGTCGTCGCCTTCCCGGGCACGCTGCGCCTGACCGAACTCCTCCCGAAGGGCGAGACGCTCGCCCTGGTCGGCGCGATCACCGGCGTCAGCCTCGCCGCCGTGGTCACACTGATCACGACCGTACGGCCGTTGCGGCGGCCACTGATCGGAGGGCTGCGTTCCGCCCTCACCGACACCCGGATCGTGCACAGCCGCCCCGGCCGGGCGCTGGCCCTGTGGGGCGGGGCCGCCGCCTTCCCCCTGTGCCAGGGGGCCGTGGTCGCCTCGGTCGGCTCCTCGCTCGGGCTGCCCGTGTCCTGGCCGCAGATGCTCTTCGCCTATCTCGTCGCCAGTACGGCGGCCGGTGCGGTGCCCGCGCCGGGCGGCCTCGGCCCCATGGACGCGGCGCTCGTCTTCACCCTGGTCGCCTTCGGCGCGCCGGCGGCCCTCGCCACCACGACGGTCATCGGCTACCGCGTCCTCACCGTCTGGCTCCCCCTCCTCCCGGGCACGCTCGTCCTCTCGGCGCTGGTGCGAGCGAAAGTTCTTTGACGGGCGGCGGCCTTCGGGGCCGCGCCGCGGCAGGCAGGCAGGCGGCCGACGGTGCGGGAGGCCGCCATGGACCGCCATGGACCGCCGTGGGCCGCCGTTCGTGAGACGCCGGCGGCGGGGTCGCGCCTTGTGTGGTCGCCGTGGACCGCGGTGTCCGCCTCGGCCTCGCGGGACGCCTTCGCGCTACGCCCCCGGGGCGAGTGCCCTCGCCGGCCATGGGTGCAGTGATGGGTGCAGTAAGCAGTTGAAGCGGGAACCATCTCGGGAACTGGAGGATCGGGCGAGGCTGGGCAGTTGGGGAGGGCGTATGCAGTACTCGGTGGGGCGCCGAGTGGTCGTCACGGGGCTGGGGGCCGTCACTCCGCTCGGGGTGGGCGTGGGTGAGCTGTGGCAGGGGCTGTTGGAAGGGCGTTGCGGGATACGGGAGTTGGACGGGGAGGAGTTCGCGGAGTTACCGGTGCGGGTCGCGGGGACGGTGCCGGTGGATCCCGCCGAGCTGCTCCCCCGGCCCCGGGCCCGGCGTATGAACCGGGCCGCGCGGTTCGCCGTACTGGCGGCGCGGGAGGCGTGGCGGGACGGGGGCTTCGAGCCCGGCGGTGCGGCGGAGAGCGGGCTCGACGCGGACCGGGTCGGGGTGTCCGCCGGGGCGATCCTCGGAGACGCGTCGGTGCTGGTGGCCGGCGACCGGCAGTTACGGGACCGGGGGCCGCGCGGTGTCTCGCCGCTCACGACCCCGATGTGTGTGCCCTCGCAGGCGGCGTCGCAGGTCTCGCTGGACCTCGGGATCACCGGGGAGGCGCGGACGGTCACCAGTGCGTGCGCCTCCGGGACCGAGGCGATCGGGCAGGCGGTCGACCGGATCCGGTACGGGCGGGTGGACGTCGCGCTCGCGGGTGGGGCCGAGGCGGTGGTGACCCCGGCGATCATGGCGTCCTTCGCAGCGATGCGAGCTCTGTCGCGGCACGGGCTGGACGAGGGTGAGGCGAGTCCGTCCCGGCCGTTCGCGAGGGACCGGGACGGGTTCGTGAACGGCGAGGGAGCGGGGTTTCTGCTGCTGGAGGCGGAGGACCACGCCCGGGCTCGCGGGGCCCGGGTCTACTGCGAGGCCGCCGGGTGGGGGCTGTCCGCCGACGCGCATCACATGGCGGCGCCCGATCCGTCGGGCTCGGGAGTGGCGCTCGCGTTGCGGCGGGCTTTGGAGGACGCGGCGGCGGGGCCCTCGGACGTGGTCCACATCAACGCGCACGCCACCGCCACGGTCGACGGGGACCTCGCGGAGGCGAACGCGCTGGCGGCGGTGCTGTCGGGGCGCCGGGTGCCGGTGACGGCGCTGAAGGGGCACCTCGGGCACCTTCAGGGGGCGGCCGGGGCGGTGGAGGCCCTTGCCACCGCGCTCACGCTCCACCACGGGCTCATCCCACCGACCATCGGCTGCGCCGACCAGGACCGGGCCATCACCCTCGACGTCGTCACCGCCGCCCCGCGCCCGCTCCCCCGCGACGGCGACCTCGCCCTGACGAACTCGTTCGGCTTCGGCGGCCACAACGCCGTCCTGGCCCTCCGCCGCACCACGTAGCCCTCCGGGTCGGCCACAGCTTGCAGCAGGCCCGTCCTGTGCGCCCGGGCGCCGCCGAGCGACCGCGACCGTCGTGGCTGAGCGGCGCGGGGGTGGGGAGAGTAGGCGGGAGGGCCACTGGAGAGCTGAAAGAGGGAGCTGGTTGCAGGAAGCCGAGGGCCAGCGAGGAAAGAGCTGGGCCAGACAGGCCAGACAGGCCAGACGGGCCAGACGGGCCAGACCGCGGAAGGAGGCCCTCGGCGTGGGGCCGTACTGAGTCGTTCCCCCTCAGGCCGAGCGTTTGCGGGCCGTGGTCTTCTTCGCCGGGGTCTTCTTTGCGGGTGTTTTCGCCGTCGCGGACTTTTTCGCCGCCGTGGATTTCGTGCTCGTCGACTTCGCCGCCGTCGTCTTTCTGGGCGTCTGTTGCTTCGTGGCCGTCTTCTTTGCCTGCTGTGTTGTCTTCGCGGTCGACTTCTTCGGGGAAGCAGCCGTTTTCCTGGTCGATGCCGTGGACTTCTTGCCCGGGGACTGTTTGGGGGTGGGCCGGGACGCGAGGTGGGTCACATCGGCCTCGGCCTCCCCCTGGGCGTCGACGCTCTCGCCCCGGGACTCCTTCGCCTCACGCACGCTCTTCTCCAGCGCGGCCATGAGGTCGAGGACCTTGCCCTCCGCCGCCGGCATCGGAGCGCTCGGCGGCTCCTCGCCGGACGCCTTCGCCGCGATCAGCTCCTCGACCGCCTCGCGATAGTCGTCGTGGAGGGTTTCCAGGTCGACCTCCCCGAGCGTGTCCATCAGGGCGTCCGCCAGGTCGAGTTCCTTGTCGCGGACGGTGACACTCGCGTCGGGGGCGACCCCCTCGGTCGTACGGATCTCGTCGGGCCAGAGCAGACCGTGCATGGCGAGGACGTCGTCCACCACCCGGAGCATGCCGAGCCGCTCACGCCCCCGCAGCGCGAACTTGCAGATCGCCACCTTGCCGCTGCGCTTGAGCGCCTCGCGGAGGAGGGTGTACGGCTTGGCTGCCGGGACCCCGTTCGCCGCGAGGTAGTACGCCGCGTCCACCTGGAGCGGGTCGACGCTCTCGGCCGGTACGAAGCCCTCGATCTCGATCGTCTTGGCCGTGGGGATGGGCAACGACGCGAGGTCCTCGTCGGTGATCGGGATCATCGTGCCGTCCGCGTCCTCGTACGCCTTGCCGATCTCCCCCTGCGTCACCTCACGGTCCTCCAGCTCGCAGACCTTGCGGTAACGGATGCGGCCGCCGTCCTCCAGATGGACCTGGCGGAAGGAGACGGAGTGGCTCTCGGTCGCGTTCACCAGCTTGATCGGGATGCTGACCAGGCCGAAGGAGATGGCACCGTTCCAGATGGATCGCACGGGCAGCACGCACCTTTCGGGTCCCTGCTTCCGGTTTGCCCACACCGTAACGCCGACCCGCCGCCCCTGCCCGTCGACGACCGACGCGCACCCGCCACCGGCCTAGGGTGCGTTTCGAAAGTGCTGGTCACAGCCACTCGTTGATGGCTGCGACCAGCACGGTCGCCTCGTAGCGGACGGCGAGTTTGTCGTATCTCGTCGCCACCGCGCGGTGGCGCTTGAGGCGATTGATGCCGCACTCCACCGCGTGGCGCTCCTTGTAGTCGGCCGTGTCGAACTTCGGCGGCCGGCCACCGCGGGAACCGCGCTTCTTGCGGTTGGCGATCTGGTCCCGCTTCTCCGGAATGGTGCAGCGGATACCGCGCTTGCGCAGGTAGACGCGGTTCGCGCGGGAACCGTATGCCTTGTCGGCGCGCACCTTGTCCGGCCGGGTACGCGGGCGGCCCGGCCCGAGCCGAGGCACCCTGATACGCCCCAGAACCACCTGGAACTGCGGCGAGTCACCGCGCTGCCCGGCCGTAATCACCAGCGACATCGGCTTCTGGGCCTGCTCGACTGCCAGGTGCAGCTTGGTCGTCAGCCCGCCCCGCGAGCGTCCGAGACCGTGGTCGTCGGGCTCGGCGAAGACACCACCGGGCGGCTCGACCTGCAGATCCCCTTTTTGCGGGCACCGGCCGCATGCTGGTGGGCGCGGGCGATGGTCGAGTCCACCGAGACGTCCCAGGTGATCAGTCCCTCCGCGTCGGCCCGGGCCTGCAGTTGCTCGAAGATACGATGCCAGGTGCCGTCCCGCTGCCAGCGCCGGAACAAGCCGTAGACCGTCTCCCACGGACCGTACCGCTCGGGCACGTCCCGCCACGGAGCACCGGCGCGGGTGCGCCAGCGTATGCCGTCTATCAACTGCCGCTTGGTGTGTACCGGTGGCCGTCCAGGCTTCTTCCCGAGCGGCAGCAGCGGCTCCAGCTTCGCCCACTGAGCATTCGTCAGATCGTGCCTCGCCACGAAGTGGATCTTGCCACATCAAGATCCACTTCTGAAACGCACCCTAGGTCCGGCCCCGCCACCGGCCAGGTACGGCCCAGCCACCGCACCGGTCAGGATTCGAGAAGCGCGGGTGGGTGGGGCGCGCCTAGCGTGAGGGCCATGGACCTCACCGTCCAGCCGTACGGCGTCCGTGACTTCGTCGTCCGTGATCCGGCGGGCAACCTGATCCGCGTCCACGAGGTCTGAGATCCGGAGGACCGCCGTAGCCGTTACGAAGAGGGCCACCGCGGTCGTACGACGGTCGGCAGTGGACGGGCGACGCCGGTGGGGACCGTGACGGGGCCCCGCCCGACAGATGGAGGAACGATGACCAAGGCCACGAGCGCGCGGACGCGGGCGCAGGCTCCCGGGCCGCACGCCGCCGACAGCCATGATCTGATCCGTGTGCACGGGGCGCGGGAGAACAATCTCAAGGACGTCAGCATCGAGATCCCGAAGCGCCGGCTGACCGTGTTCACGGGCGTCTCCGGCTCGGGGAAGAGCTCGCTGGTGTTCGACACGATCGCCGCCGAGTCGCAGCGACTGATCAACGAGACGTACAGCGCCTTCCTCCAGGGCTTCATGCCGAACCTCGCCCGGCCCGAGGTGGACGTGCTGGACGGGCTGACCACCGCGATCACCGTGGACCAGCAGCGGATGGGGTCCGATCCGCGCTCCACCGTCGGCACCGCCACCGACGCCAACGCGATGCTGCGCATCCTCTTCAGCCGGCTCGGCACCCCGCACATCGGCCCGCCCGGCGCGTTCTCCTTCAACGTCGCCTCGGTCTCGGCGAGCGGCGGCCTCACGGTCGACCGGGGCGCCGACAAGACCAAGACGGAGAAGGTGACGTTCAGCCGCACCGGCGGGATGTGCACGCGCTGCGAGGGCCGGGGCACGGTCTCCGACATCGACCTCACCCAGCTGTTCGACGACACGAAGTCGCTGTCCGAGGATCCGTTCACCATCCCCACCTACACGGGGGACGGGTGGGTCGTGCGGGTCATCGCCGAATCCGGGTTCTTCGACAAGGAGAAGCCGATCCGGGAGTACACCAAGAAGGAGCGGCACGACTTCCTGTACCGCGAGCCGACCAAGGTGAAGATCAACGGCGTCAACCTCACCTACGAGGGCCTGATCCCGAAGATCCAGAAGTCGTTCCTCTCCAAGGACCGGGAGTCGATGCAGCCGCACATCCGGGCCTTCGTGGACCGGGCGGTCACCTTCGCCGTGTGTCCCGACTGCGACGGCACCCGGCTGAGCGAGCTGGCCCGCTCCTCGCGGATCGCCGGGCTCAACATCGCGGACGCCTGCGCGATGGAGATCCGCGACCTCGCCACCTGGGCACGCGGGATCGAGGACGCCTCGGTCGCGCCGCTGCTCGCCAAGCTGCACTACACGCTCGACTCGTTCGTGGAGATCGGCCTCGGCTACCTCTCCCTGGACCGGGCCTCCGGCACACTCTCCGGCGGCGAGGCGCAACGGACGAAGATGATCCGCCACCTCGGCTCCTCCCTCACCGACGTCACGTACGTCTTCGACGAGCCGACCATCGGGCTGCACCCGCACGACATCGAGCGGATGAACAAGCTGCTGCTGCGGCTGCGCGACAAGGGCAACACGGTGCTGGTGGTCGAGCACAAGCCGGAGACGATCGCCATCGCCGACCATGTCGTGGACCTCGGGCCCGGCGCCGGCACGGCGGGCGGCACGGTCTGCTTCGAGGGCACCCTGGAGGGGCTGCGCGCGAGCGACACCGTCACCGGACGTCACCTCGGTGACCGGGCCGCGCTGAAGGAGACGGTGCGCAAGCCCACCGGCGCGTTGGAGATCCGCGGCGCCTCGGCGAACAACCTCCGAGACGTCGACGTCGACATCCCGCTCGGCGTGCTCACCGTCGTCACCGGCGTCGCCGGCTCCGGCAAGAGTTCGCTGGTGCACGGGTCGATGGCCCGACAAGCGGGGGCGGAGGGCGTGGTGTCGGTCGACCAGACCCCGATCCGCGGCTCCCGGCGCAGCAACCCGGCGACGTACACCGGGCTTGCCGACCCGATCCGCAAGGCCTTCGCCAAGGCCAACGGCGTCAAACCGGCGCTGTTCAGCGCCAACTCCGAGGGCGCCTGCCCCACCTGCAACGGCGCCGGTGTCATCTACACCGACCTGGCGATCATGCAGAGCGTCGCCACGACGTGCGAGGAGTGCGAGGGGAAGCGGTTCGAGGCGTCGGTGCTGGAGTACCGCTTCGGCGGCCGGGACATCAGCGAGGTGCTCGCGATGTCGGTGACCGAGGCCGAGGCGTTCTTCGGCGAGGGCGAGGCGCGCACCCCGGCCGCCCACCGGATCGTCGAGCGGATGGCGGACGTCGGGCTCGGCTACCTCACCCTCGGGCAGCCGCTCACCACGCTCTCCGGCGGCGAGCGGCAGCGGCTGAAGCTGGCCACCCACATGGGTGACAAGGGCGGGGGCCGGAACGTCTTCGTGCTCGACGAGCCGACCACGGGTCTCCACCTCGCCGACGTGGAGCAGTTGCTCGGGCTCCTCGACCGCCTGGTCGACGCCGGCAAGTCGGTGATCGTCATCGAGCACCACCAGGCGGTCATGGCCCACGCCGACTGGATCATCGACCTCGGGCCCGGCGCCGGTCACGACGGCGGCCGGATCGTCTTCGAGGGCACCCCGGCCGACCTGGTCGCGGCCCGCTCCACGCTCACCGGCGAGCACCTGGCCGCGTACGTAGGGGCATGAGCGCGGCCGTCGGGGCATGAACACGGGCATGGGGCTGAGCGCGGCTGTGGGGGCGTGAGCGTGGCCACGGAGGCCTTGTTCATCCCCTTCATCACCTAATCATGGGATTCTGGGTCCCATGACACCCATCACCGAGGTGGAGGGCCACAGGGTCGCCCTCTCCAATCTGGAGAAGGTCCTCCACCCGGCGACGGGCTTCACCAAGGGCGAGCTGCTGCACTACTACGCCACGACGGCGGACGCCCTGCTGCCGCATCTGCGCGACCGCCCGGTCTCCTTCCTGCGCTACCCGGACGGGCCGGGCGGCCAGGTCTTCTTCACCAAGAACGTGCCGCCGGGCACACCGGACTGGGTCACCACCGCCGAGGTACGGCGGATGGAGGGGCCGGCCCGGATGGTGCTGGTCCAGGACCTGGCGAGCCTGATGTGGGCCTCGAACCTGGTCGCCGAGTACCACACACCGCAGTGGACCGTCCGCACCTCCGACGAGGCCGACCGGCTGGTGTTCGACCTGGACCCGGGGTCGCCCGCGACCGTCGTCGAGTGCTGCGAGGTCGCCTGCTGGCTGCGGGAGCGGCTCGCGGCGGACGGGATCGAGGTGTACGCGAAGACGTCCGGGTCGAAGGGGCTGCATCTGCTGGCGGCGGTGCGCGGGGCGTCGTCGGAGCGGGTCTCGGAGTACGCGAGGGAACTGGCCGTCGAGGCGGAGCGGGCGATGCCCCGCCGGGTCGTCCACCGGATGACCCGCAGTCTGCGCCCGGGCAAGGTGTTCGTCGACTGGAGCCAGAACGCCGCCCGCAAGACCACGGCCACGCCGTACACCCTGCGGGCCCGTGCCGAGCCGACCGTCTCCGCGCCGGTCACCTGGACCGAGGTCGAGGAGTGCCGCGCCCCCGAGCGGCTGTCCTTCCGCGCCCCGGACATCGGCCCCCGGCTGCAGGACTACGGCGACCTGCTGGCACCGCTCCTGGACCCGGAGGCCGCGCGACCACTGCCGTGACGGCGGCAGTGCCGGTGTGGTCCGGGGCCGGTCGGGCCCTACAGGCCCTACACCCGCGTCCACGTCCGCCGGTCGCGGGCCATCGCGTGCAGGCCCTCCACGTCCGCAGGCTTCAGCACCCCGCCGGCGCGGGCGAGTTCCGACAGGTCCGTGTCGCGCAGGACGCGCACCTCCCGCAGGGGTGTGGTGACCGCGACCGAGGAGGGTCCGGCGAGGGCGAGGACCGGGCGGACCTCGGCGGTGAGGGCGTAGGAGGCGCGGTCGGCGTCGGCCCGCAGCCCGCGCAGCAGCGCCCGGGGTTCGTGCCGGCCCACGGCGACCATGGGGTCGGTGACGACGACGCGCTGCCTGCGGGCGTGGACGGAGCGGACGCAGAACAGGCCCCCGGGGCCGACGACCAGGTGGTGGATGCGGTCGCCGCCGGGCAGTGGCACGGAGTGCAGGGTGTGCCAGCCGGCGCCCGCCAGCCGGTCCAGCGCGTCGCCGACGGTCTGTTCGGCGGCCAGGGCGCGGCGGCGCGGGTCGGGGCGCAGCCGGCGTGCCGGGCCGGGGGCTCGGTCGAGGGCGATCAGCAGGGCTTCGCCGGGCCGGTTGGGGGCGAGGTCGTCGTCCGGGGGGAGGCTCAGCCGGGCCAGTTCGGCGGGGGTCGGCACGGGCGGCGGTCCCACGGTGACCGGGCCGGTGACGAAGGGGCCGAGGACGGCCAGCACGTCCTCTCTCAGCTCCTCGCTGAGAAGGTTCACCCGGCCCGCCTCACGGTCGTACCAGGCGACGTGCCTCCCGTCGGTCCGGCACACGTACAGGCGTTGCTGTCCATGACGCCAGGTCGGTATGACGCGCAGTCCGCTCATGCACCATCACCCCACGACCATGGGAACAGGCGGGGTGCTCCATCGGCAAGAACCCGGCTACCTTTGGGGTGACGACCCGTCGTCGAGGGCCACGGCCTGGGGGAGGCGCCGTTGCGGACGCGCAAGCAACCCGATGTCCCGGCTCCGCGGGAGCCGTGGAGCGAGATCGTGCCGGGGCTGTGGATGGGCGGGCACGAGTTCGCGGGGCCGGCCGGGACCAGGGGCGTCGAATTCGCGGTCGTACGCGACGAGTTCGATCTGGTGCTGACCCTGCTGCGGCTGCCGGGGCACGGACCCGACGAGGGTGTCGAGCACCATGTGTGGCCGATCCCGGACGGGCCGCTGGACGGTACGCAGTTGGCGGGTGTGATGCGGCTGGCGCAGGCGGCGTGCGATGCGCTGGAGGACGGCAAGCGGGTCCTGGTCCGCTGCTACAGCGGGTACAACCGCTCCGGTCTGGTCGTGGCGCACGCGCTGATCCGTGACGGGCACTCCGCCGAGGAGGCGATCCGGCTGATCCGCACCCGCCGTTCGCCGTGGGCACTGCACAACGAGCTGTTCGTGGAGTACCTGCACACGGGGCTGGCGACGGTCCGGCTGCTGGAGGAACTGGAGGAGCCGGCCGAGTGACGGCACGTGCCCGGGCAGCGCGGCGAGCCGAGCCGCATGGCCCGGCGTGCCGGGCAGCGCGGTCGGCACGTCGGTCGGCACGACCGAGCCGTCACGAAAAAGCACTTCCGCACGAATTAGGGTGTACGGGACCACAGCGGTCCTCCCCCACAACCGCCCTTCCCGTCCCCGTACACCCAGGAGTCCCGTGTCCCGCCGCCGCCCCGCGCGCGCTGCCGTCGGCGCGCGCGTCGCCGTCGGCGCCTTCGCCGCCATGGCCGCCGTCCTGCTGGTGGGCGGCTGCGGCGACTCCGGGGGCCTGGTGAGCGCGGGCGCGACGCCCACCGCGAGCGGCCCGACCCGGCTGTGGCCCGGGGAGCCGCCCGCGTCCTCCCCCGCCTACGACTACGGCGAGGCCGAGACGGAGGTGGTCAAGGGCGTCCGCGCTCCCGGCGAGGACATCCACAAGGTGGACCCGCTGGCCGTCGTCCGCGCGGAGATCGCCGCGCACCCCGAGGTGTACGCAGGGTCCGGGGCCATCTACCGGGGAACGACCGCACGCATGGCCGACTGCGGAAAGGGCGGCACCGAGGCTTCGGCCGACCCGGACGCGACCGTCGGCACGGACACGGACACGACGGCAGGCCCGGACACGACCGCGGACAGGGGCACGACCGCAGGCCCGGACGCGACCGTCGGCATGAGGACCGACCGCGCCAGGTGCCCCGTCCTCCGGGCCTACTACCGGGACCTCACCGGCGACGGGCGCGACGACATGGTGCTCGGCTTCCGGCTGCTGCCCGGCAATCAGACGGCGGTGCGGATGTACACCTTCCAGGCGGACCGGCTGGTGCAGGTGCTGGCCAGCGACGACGCGGTGCTCGCGGTCGAGCTGGCCGGCCGAACCGTGATCATCCGCTCCCCGGCGGGCATCGTCGGCTACGAGTACCGCACGCAGTGGACCTGGGACGAGGACCAGCTGGCCATGCTGCTCACCCGGGACGAGATCCTGCGCGTGGGCGGAGCGGCGAAGCCGTCCCGGTCCCCGTCGGCGTCACCCTCCGCCTCCCCCTCGCCCGGCACGCCTTCCGCCTCGCCCTCGCCCGACATGCCCTCCGCTTCGCCCTCGGGGAGGCCGGGGTGAGCGCCGCGAGGCCCGCGAGACCCTGGCGGAAACGGTTCGGCCTGCCCCGTTGGACCTCCTCGCTCACCTGGAAGGCGCTGGCGTTCATCACGGTCATGTGCTGCGGGCTGGCCGCTCTGCTCGGCGCCCTCGTCCATGTCTCCGTCACCAACCGGACGGTGAGCGACGCCCGTTCCCGGGCCCTGGTCCGGCTCGACGAGGCGGCACAGGCGTACAAGGCCGGGAACCGGCTCCCGCCCGATGCCGGGATCGACCCGCGGGGCATGCCGGGGGAGCTGCGCGAGCTGGCGGTGAGCGGGCGGCGCGGCACGATGGTCGGGGTCGTCTCCGGGGTCCCCTCGATGTGGGCCGCCGCCCCCGCCGACGGCCGTGCCCTCGCCGTGCGGATCGACTACGCGCAGAGCGCGGCCACCATCGAGAACCTCGACCGGGCCATCCTGGGCTCCTCGGCGCTGGCGATCGGGGCGACGCTGGTCGTCGGCGCGCTGGGCGTCGGCGGGGTGACCCGGCGGCTGCGCACGACCTCCCAGGTGGCCCGGCGGATCAGCGCGGGCGACCTGGACGCCCGGGTCGGCGACCCCCGGACGACGGACCCGGCGCGGTATCGCGACGAGGTGGCCGCGGTGGCCGCCGCGCTCGACACCATGGCGTCCACGCTGCAGCGGAAGCTGCTCGGCGAGCAGCGGTTCACGGCGGACGTCGCGCACGAGCTGCGTACGCCGTTGACCGGGCTGCACGCGGCGGCGGAGCTGCTGCCGGCGGGACGGCCGACGGAGATGGTGCGGGACCGGGTCGCCGCGTTGCGGACGCTGACCGAGGACCTGCTGGAGATCTCGCGGCTGGACGCGGGGAGCGAGCGGCTGGACCTGGACGCGATCCGGCTCGGACTGCTGGCCGAGCGGGTGGCCGCGCACGCGAGCGGCGACACCGAGGTGCGGGTCGTCGAGGACGCGTGGGTGGAGACGGACCGGCGGCGGCTGGAGCGGGTGGTGGGGAACCTGGTGGCCAACGCCCACAAACACGGGGCGCCTCCGGTGGTGTTGACCGTGGACGGGCCGGTGGTGACCGTGCGGGACCACGGGAACGGGTTCCCTGACTATCTGCTGACCGAGGGACCGCAGAGGTTTCGTACCGAGGGTTCCGCCAAGGGACACGGTCTGGGTCTGACCATCGCCGTGGGGCAGGCGGAGGTGTTGGGAGCGCGGTTGGGATTCGAGAACGCTTCGGACGGGGGCGCGTTGGCCGTTCTGCGACTGCGGGTCGGTGGGGGTTGATCGCGCAGTTCCCCGCATCCCTGAAAAAAGCGGCGCTGCCCTGATGGCCCATCGAGAAAGGCGCCCCCTCCGCCCTCCTCCTAACGTGGCGAATAGTCAGCCTCGCCCCCTTTTTCCCTGGAGGAACATCAGATGTCCCTGCGGATTCTGCTCATGCGGTTCGGTATAGCCGCTGCCGGTGGCGCTCTCCTCGCGTTCGCCGCCACGACTCCCGCCGCCGGTGCCGAACAGGAGGACCCCCGGAAGAGCAAGCAGATCGTCGACGGCGAGGTCGTCGCCCCGTCCGGCCTGATCCTGCGCAGCGCGCCGACCCGAGGAGGTTCGGTCATCCGGGTCGCGCGCTACGGCGAGATCGTCAAGATCTACTGCCGGACCGAGGGCCAGAGCGTGGACGGCAACCGGCAGTGGTACCTGCTCGTCGACGGGACCTGGGCCTGGGGCTCGGCCCGCTACATCGCCCCCTTCAAGGCGCCCCTCTGGTGTGACGCCTGAGCAACAAGGCACAACAAGGCACACAGGCAGAACAAGGCGCACAAAGCATTCCATTTGGGTAAGTTCCGGGCATGACCACCAAGGCCGGAACGACCCTGGCGGCGGATCCCTCCGATCCGTCCCCGCCGCCCGCCGTACGCCTGCTCCGGCGCCGGGGCGTCGAGTTCACCCTCACCGTCGTGGCCGTCCTGCTCTCCGTGTACGGCTACTGCGCTGTGGGTCTGGCCAGATACGGAACCGTCCCGCCCGGCGCCGCCGACTACGGCGCCGGGCTCGGCGTGCTCGCGCTGCTGGCCCATCTGGTGGTCCGGCTGCGGGCGCCGTACGCCGATCCGCTGCTGCTGCCGATCGCGGTGCTCCTCAACGGCCTGGGGCTGGTGCTGATCCACCGGCTCGACCTGGAGACACCGGCCGACCAGGCGGCGCCCGCGCAGCTGAACTGGTCGACGCTCGGCGTCGCGCTGTTCATCGCGGTGGTGGCGCTGCTGCGCGACCACCGGGTGCTCCAGCGGTACGCGTACGTCTCGGTGGTGGCGGCGCTCGTGCTGCTGGCACTGCCGATCCTCTTCCCACCGGTCAACGGGGCCCGGATCTGGGTACGGATCGCCGGGTTCTCCCTCCAGCCGAGCGAGTTCGCGAAGGTGCTGCTCGCGCTGTTCTTCGCCAGCTATCTCGCGGCGAACCGCAACGCGCTGGCGTACGCCGGACGTCAGATCTGGCGGTTCAGACGCCTCCAACTGCCCACCGGGCGGGTCCTCGGCCCGATCGTCACCATCTGGCTGCTGAGCGTCGGCGTCCTGGTCCTGGAACGGGACCTGGGCACCTCCCTGCTGTTCTTCGGCCTGTTCGTGATCATGCTGTACGTCGCCACGGGCCGCACCGGCTGGATCGCGGTGGGGCTGCTGCTGGCGTGCGTGGGCGCCGTCGCCGTCGGCTGGCTGGAACCGCACGTCCACAGCCGCGTCGAGGACTGGCTCCACCCGTTCGCCTCGATCGAGGCGGGCCAGGGTGCCAACCAACTCGCCCAGTCCCTCTTCGCGTTCGCCGCCGGCGGGCTGCTCGGCACCGGGCTCGGTCTCGGCCACTCCATCCTCATCGGCTTCGCCGCCAAGTCCGACTTCATCCTGGCCACGGCGGGCGAGGAGCTGGGCCTCGCCGGACTCTCCGCGATCTTCCTGCTCTACGCCCTGCTGGTGGAGCGCGGCTTCCGGGCCGGTCTCGCCCTGCGCGACGCCTTCGGCCGGCTCCTGGCCACCGGCCTCGCCTCGATCATCGCCCTCCAGGTCTTCGTCATCGCCGGCGGCGTCACCGGCCTCATCCCGCTCACCGGCATGGCGATGCCCTTCCTCGCCCAGGGCGGCTCGTCGGTCGTCACCAACTGGGTCATCGTGGCCCTGCTGATCCGGCTCAGCGACTCCTCCCGACGGCAGTACGCCCCCGGGCCACCGTCGGGGGACCCGCTCGGGGAACCGGAGGGCCGGGACGGCCTGCGGGAGGGCCGCAGCGCATGACGCCGTACATCCGCCGGGCCGCCGCCCTGTGCGCCCTGCTGCTGCTCGCCCTCCTCGTCAACGCCACCCGCGTGCAGGTCCTGCAGTCCCGGGCCTACGACGACAATCCCGCCAACCGCCGCGCCGAGATCGCCCGTTGGGGGCAGCCGCGCGGGGACATCCTGGTCGGGGGACGCCCGGTCACCGGCTCGACGGACACCGGGGAGCAGCTCCGCTACGAACGGACGTACCGGGACGGCCCGTTGTACGCGCCGGTCACCGGCTTCGCCTCGCAGGTGTACGGAACGACGTTCCTGGAGCACGCGCAGGACTCCGTCCTCGACGGCAGCGACCCGCTGCTGTCCTTCCTCCCGCTGTGGAACGACATCACCCGCGACCGGAACGCCGGCGGCACCGTGGTCACCACGATCCAGGAGGCGGCCCAGCGGGCGGCGTACCTGGGTCTCGGCACCCGCCGGGGCGCGGTCGCCGCACTCGAACCGGCCACCGGGCGCGTCCTGGCGCTGGTGTCCCGGCCGTCCTACGACCCCGGACTGCTGTCCGGCAACGGCCCCGAGGCGGCCGAGGCGTGGGCACGGCTGAACGGGGACGCGAGCAGACCGATGCTCAACCGGGCGGTGCGGCAGACCTATCCGCCGGGCTCGACCTTCAAGGTGGTGACGGCCGCCGCCGCGCTGGACTCCGGGGTGGTCACGGACCTCGACGCCCCGACCCGCTCCCCCGACCCGTACACCCTGCCGGGCACCACGACCTCCCTCGCCAACGAGGTCGAGGGCTGCGCGAACGCCTCGCTGCGCTATGCCTTCGAGTGGTCCTGCAACACGGTCTTCGCGAAGCTGGGCGTGGACGTCGGCCTCGGCGCCATGACGGACACGGCCCGCGCCTTCGGCTTCAACGACCCCGGGCTGCGGATCCCCTTCTCGGTCGCCCCCAGCAGCTTCGACACCGAGATGGACCGGGCCCAGCTCGCCCTCTCCTCCATCGGCCAGTACGACACCCGGGCCACGCCCCTGCAGATGGCGCTCGTCACGGCGGCCGTCGCCAACGGGGGCTCGGTGCGGGCGCCGTACCTCGTCGAACGCACCACCACGGCGAGCGGCCGCACGGTCGCCGGCTCGGGCACGCACCCGCTCCGCCAGGCCATGAACCCCACCACCGCGCGGCGGCTGCGCGACCTCATGCGCGGCGTCGTCAAGGACGGCACCGGCGCCAACGCCACCCTCCGTCACGCCACCGTCGGCGGCAAGACCGGCACCGCCCAGCACGGCCTCGGCAACTCCGGCACCCCCTTCGCCTGGTTCATCGGCTGGGCCCAGTCCGACGACGCGGTCGAACCCGAGGTGGCCGTGGCGGTGGTGGTGGAGGACGCGGAGGCGGTACGGGGCGACATCAGCGGGGGCGGCGACGCGGCACCGATCGCGAGGGAGGTGATGCGGGCGGTGCTCAAGGCTTCCGACGCCCCGTAGGGGGCGCGGGGGCGCGGGGCCGTTTCGATGTGCGGCTCCGTCGCGTGGGCGCGAGAAGCCCCACCGGCGGGCACGGTACGCGCCCTTCCCACCATCCGAGATAAGCCGTGTGACCCCGGCCCCGCCCCGGCCTACCGTTCGCCCATGACGACCGCCGCGTACGAACTCGCCCAGGTGAACATCGCCCGCCTCCAAGCCCCGCTGGACTCGCCTCAATTGAAGGACTTCGTCGACGCCCTCGACCCGGTGAACGCGGTCGCGGACCGCTCCCCCGGCTTCGTCTGGCGCCTGCAGAGCGACTCCGGCAACGCCACCGACATCCCGGTCCTGGGCGACGAGTGGCTGATCATCAACATGTCGGTGTGGCGGGACACCGACGCTCTGACCGCCTTCATGTACCAGGGACAGCACCGGGAGCTGCTGGCCCGCAGGCGGGAGTGGTTCGAGCGGCTGAGCGAGGCGGCGACCGCCCTGTGGTGGGTGCCGGCCGGTCACCACCCCACCGTTGCCGAGGCGGAGGAACGGATCGTCCACCTGCGCGCCCACGGCCCGACGCCGTACGCGTTCACCCTGCGCACGTCGTTCCCGGCGGGACCGGCGGAGCCGGCAGGACCGGCGGAGCCGGCGCAGCCGGACGCGGTGCTCAGCTGATCGGCTGCCGGAGTTCGGAGCGGACCTGGAGCGTGCGCTCCGCGAAGGCCTCCACGTCGACCTCCGAGGCGTCCTGCCCGACGCTCTCGACGCTGAGCTCGGCGACGGACGCCCCGGTGTTGCCGTCGGCCCAGGCGCACATCGGGTAGGTGATCTCGGTGCCGGCCTGGTTCTGGGTGACGACCTGGCAGCTGATGGTGAGGCCGTCGTCGCCCGGGGTGTAGTCCTTGGGCGGCACGACCACCTCGATCGAGCTGACGCCGGCCGCGCCCTTCAGCATGTTGTCGCGGGCGGCGTCGGTGTTCTTGAACCGGCCGTACATGCCCGAGACGATCAGCGCACCCTCGGCCCCGCTCTTCTGGGGCGCGTACTGCGCTACGGCGGCCGTGACGTCACGGGCGTCCCAGGCGCCCTCCGCCTCGTCCTCTACCTTCCGCCCCTCGCTGTCGGAGAGGTCCTGGACCAGCTCGTACTCACCGTCGAGGACGGTCTCGGGCAGGGCCAGCTTGTACTCGGCCTCCGGGAAACCGCTGGTGCTCTGCGTCCCGACGACCCACAGCCCCACGGCCCCGAGCACCACGAGGCCCGCGACCCCGCCGACGATCCCGAGGACGAGTCCCGTGCGGCTCTTCGGCGGCGGCGTGGGCTGCCACCCGGCAGGCTGGGGCGCGCCGTACGGCTGGGGCTGCGGCGGGTACTGCTGCGGTGGGTACTGCTGGGGCACGTGCGGGTGCTGACCGTACGGCTGAGGCGGCTGTTGCGGCTGTTGCGGCGGGTACGGCTGCTGACCGTACGGCCCCTGGGGCGGCGGCTGCTGACCGTACGGCGGCTGGGGCGATGGAGGCATGGACACGCCAGCACGTTACTGCACAAGTCCCGCACAAAGGATTGACGGCCTTGCTGACAAGTAGTCTCATAAGCGGTGACCGCTGGTAACTCCCTGAACGTCCGCACGAGGAGCTGCGACAGCCATGACTACGGTGACCTCGCTGAGTTCGACGAACCCCGAGTCGGAGGCGGAGGTGCTGCGCGACGCGCTCGGGCTCCTCAAGGACCGGGAACAGGTGGCCGAACGGCTGCTCGTCTCCTCCGCGAAGCACTCCTTCGACCCGGACAAGGAGCTGGACTGGGACGCCCCCTTCGAGGAGGGGAAGTGGTTCTGGCCGCCGGAGCTGGTGTCCCTGTACGGGACGCCGATGTGGCGCAGGATGTCGGAGGAGCAGCGCATCGCGCTGTCCCAGCACGAGGCGGCGGCGCTGGCCTCCCTCGGCATCTGGTTCGAGATCATCCTCATGCAGCTGCTCGTCCGGCACATCTACGACCGGGCGGCGACCAGCGCGCATGTGCGCTACGCGCTCACCGAGATCGAGGACGAGTGCCGGCACTCGAAGATGTTCGCCCGGCTGATCAGCAAGGGCGGCACCCCGTACTACCCGGTGAGCAGGCTGCACCAGAACCTGGGCCGCGTCTTCAAGACGATCTCGACGACACCGGGGTCCTTCACGGCGACCCTGCTCGGCGAGGAGATCCTCGACTGGATGCAGCGGCTGACCTTCCCCGACGAGCGGGTCCAGCCGCTGATCCGGGGTGTCACCCGGATCCATGTGGTCGAGGAGGCGCGGCACGTGCGCTACGCCCGTGAGGAGCTGCGCCGCCAGATGGTGACGGCCCCGCGGATGTCCCGGAGCTTCACCCGCGTCACGTCCGGCGAGTTCGCCCGCGTCTTCTCGGTGGCGTTCGTGAACCCCGAGGTCTACTCGAACGTCGGCCTCGACCAGCGGGCGGCTGTCGCCCAGGTCCGGGCGAGCGGGCACCGGCGGGAGGTCATGCAGACCGGGGCGAAGCGGTTGACGGACTTTCTGGACGACATCGGGGTGCTGCGGGGCGTGGGGCGGCGGATGTGGAGGTCGTCGGGGCTGCTGGAGTAGGTGCTTGGGGCGATCTGGGAGCGGGGGGTTGGGAGGTCGGTGCGCCTGGGAGCGCGGGGTTGGGAGGTCGGCGCGCCTGGGGGCTCGGGGGTTCGTGTTCTTCGGCGGCTGCGGGCCCGGTGGGGCTTCTCGCGCAGTTCCCCGCGGGCCTGGAAGACGGCGGGGGCAGCGGGACGCGGATGAAGAGCACGGGGCGCAGCCCCGGCTTTTCAGGGGCGCGGGGAACTGCGCGAGAAGCCCCCACGCACCCGCAGCCGCCCACGAAACCCGCATCCCCACCCCCTGACGCGATCCCGGCGGTCGCCACCCACCCCCGACTACCCTGCGGGTATGACGTCCGAGGCCCCCTCCCGCGCATACCGTCGGCTCAGTGTCGAGGAGCGGCGCAGCCAGTTGCTGGACGCGGCCCTGGAGCTCTTCGCGCACCACGCGCCCGAGGACGTCTCCCTCGACGACGTCGCGGAGGCGGCCGGCGTCTCACGCCCCCTCGTCTACCGCTACTTCCCCGGCGGCAAGCAGCAGCTCTACGAGGCGGCCCTGCGCACGGCCGCCGAGGAGCTGGAGCACTGCTTCGACGAGCCCGCCGAGGGCCCCCTCACCAGCCGCCTGGCCCGCGCCCTCGACCGGTATCTGGACTTCGTGGACACGCACGACACCGGCTTCAGCGCCCTCCTCCAGGGCGGCAGCGTCGTGGAGACCTCCCGGGCGACGGCCATCGTGGACGGGGTCCGGCGGGCCGCCGCCGACCACATCCTGCGGCACCTGGAGGTGGCCGAGCCCGGCCTGCGGCTGCGGATGACCGTCCGGATGTGGATCACCTCCGTGGAGGCCGCCTCCCTCATCTGGCTCGACGAGGGCAAACAGCCCGACGTCGGCGAACTGCGGGACTGGCTCGTCGAGCAGTTCGTCGCCTGTCTCGCCGCCACCGCCGGCCGCGACCCGCAGACCGCCGCCGTCGTCCGGCACGCCCTGACCGTCGAGACCCCCGAGGGCGCCGTCGGGACCCTGGCCCGCCGCATCCTGCCTGTGGTCGGCGACGCCGGGCACCTGCTGTGACACCGATCCTGTGACACTGGTCCGGTGAAGAGCCAAGACACCCCTTTCGTGGGCGGCCCCCTCGACGGGCGCGTCCTGCCCGTGCTGCTCGGCATCACCGGGCACCCCCCGAAGACGTACCGGGTCCCGGTGCCCGACACCGCCGGTGGCCCGCCGACGGTCCTGGTCTACCGCCGGGTCGACGCCGGCCGCGGCCGCTTCCTGCACCAGCTGTGGAAGTACGAGTACGCACCGGACGCGGACCCCAGCCGCCGCCTGAAGTGGCCCTGGTCCAAGCCGGACACCCGGCCGGGCCCCGGCGCCCCCGACACCCCGGACGGGCAATCCGCCACGCCGCCCGCGCGGCCGCGCCCCACCGACGAGTGACACCCCGGCACCGAACGGTCCACCCGGCGCGCGCCCGCCTCCCCCTCCTCCGATCCTGCCGGTGCGAGGTGGACGGCCCACCTGAGCACCGGAGGTGATGACGTGTCAGCAAGGCTGCTGCGCCTGGTCGGTTCGGCGACGGTCACGGCCCTCACGGCCGGCGCCCTCCTCACCACGGCCCCCGGACCCGCCGCGGCCACACAGGAACCCCGCGCCGCCGAGACCCCCACCGGCACTGCCGCCGAGTCCCCCTCCGCCGGGGACCGCTCGGTCGCCGATCTCCTCACCGACCTCCAACGGCTCCACCGCGAGGCCGAGAAGGCCGCCGAGGCGTACGGCAGGACCGGCCAGGAGCTGAGGAGGCAGCGGGCCGAGGTGGCGAGGCTCGACCATCGGCTCGCGGTGGCACGCCTCTCCCTGCACGACAGCCGGGGCGCGGCGGGCCGGCTGGCCCGGCAGCAGTACCAGAGCAGCAGCACGGCGCTCTCCCCCTACGTACGGCTGCTGATGACGCGGGACCCGTACCGGGCCCTGGAGCAGGGCCATGTGATCGGACAGATGGCGCAGGAGCGGGCGGAGACGATCGAGCGTCTGGTCGGCAGCGAACAGGACACCGACGCCCTGGCCCGCAGGGCCCGCGTGGCCCTGGACCGCCAGCTCACCCTCGCCGAACAGCACAGAAGGGAACACGACACCGCGTCCGACCGCCTGGCCGAGATCGCGGAACTCCTGGCCTCCCTCACCCCGACCCAACTGGCCGAACTCAGGAAGTCGGAGCACACCCCCGACCGCGACCTCCCGGAGCCCCCGTCCCCCTAGGCGCGCGGGGAACTGCGCGAGAAGCCCCACCGGACCCGCACCCGGCAGCCGAGACGCACCCCGACGGCGCCCACCCGCTCACCCGCCCCCGGCTCCCTACCCCCCGGCCACCTCAGAGAGATACGCCCGCGTCTTCTCCGCCTCGTAGAAGTACCCCTCGAAATCCGCCGGATCGTCAAACCCGTTGGCGAATCGATCCGCCACCACCGGCAGCCCCTCCGCCGCCTCGACCAGCTCCCGCGCGTGCTCGGTCGGCGGAGCCAGCATCGTGTTGGTCCACTTGGTGGCCGGCCCCGCGATCTGCCAGAACCGCTCGAACGTCCGCCGCATCCAGACCTCGTCGAACTCGCCGTCCCCGTGGTCGAGGATCGCCGAGAGGTACACGGCCGCGCACTTGGCCGCCGAGTTCGCCCCCTGTCCGGTGAGCGGGTCGTTGGCCACGACGACGTCCCCGGCGCCCAGCACCAGCCCGCCGCTCGGGAGCTCTCCCACGGGGTGCCGTACCACCGGTGTGTAGCGGCCGGTCAGCGCCGCACCCGGGTCCGTCACCTCGGCGCCCGTGGCCCGCGCGTACTCCCAGGGCGTGTAGCGCTTCATCAGCTCCAGGGTCAGCGCGAGCTGCCCCTCCGCGTCCCGGACGCCCTCGAAGGCATCGACCGGCCCGCCGGGCAGCCCCAGCCAGAAGAGGGCGTCGGCGCGCCCGGAGGTGGTGAGGACGGGCTGCACGATGAGTTCGCCGACGCCGGGCACCAGGTTGCAGCGGGCCGCGTCGAACTCCGGGTGCTCGGGGCGCGGGCCCAGTCCGTGCACGTACACCGCTGCGAGCGCGCGCTGCGGTTCGGTGTAGGGCGAGCGGGCGGCGTCGCGGCGGAACATCCGCACCAGTTCGCCCTTGCCCGCGGTGACGAGCACGAGGTCGTACATCCGGGAGAAGTAGTCCAGGTCGGAGACCGCCGCGCCGTGGACGACCAGTTGACCGCCGCGCCGGGAGAACGTCTCCAACCAGCCGGCCATCTTCACCCGCTGGTCCACGGCCTGCGCGTACCCCCGCAGCCGGCCGACCCAGTCGACGTCGCGCCGTCCGTCCGGGCCCGCGACGGAGACTCCGACGCCCTCGATCCTCGGCGCCTGGGAATCCCAGAAGTCGAGGTCCAGCTCACGCTCGTGGCGCAGGGCCGAGTCGAACATGCACTGGGTGGACATGATGCGGCCGGCGCGTATCTCGTCCGGGGTGCGATTGGACATCAGTGTGACCTCGTACCCGTGCGACTGGAGTCCGAGGGCCAGTTGCAGCCCGGACTGGCCGGCTCCGACGACGAGAATCTTCCGCATCCGGACAGGTCTCCTGGTTCGTCCGTGGCGTCCCGTGGTGTCCCGCTCGGGACTACTCGGGGCTACTCGGGGCTGAGGGATATCGCGTGGGCGCAGAGCGCCAGCAGGGTCTCCATCGCGGAGGCCCGCTTGCGCGCGTCCATGATCATGACAGGTACATGGTCGGGGACGGTCAGCGCGTCCCGGACGTCCTCGGGCTCGTAGCGCACACTGCCGTCGAAGGCGTTGACCGCGACGATGTACGGCAGTCCGCAGCTCTCGAAGTAGTCGAGCGCGGGGAAGCAGTCGCCGAGGCGGCGGGTGTCGGCGAGGACGACCGCGCCGATCGCGCCGCGCACCATGTCGTCCCACATGAACCAGAACCGCTCCTGTCCGGGCGTGCCGAACAGGTAGAGGACGAGGTCGTCGTCGAGGGTGATGCGGCCGTAGTCCATGGCCACGGTGGTGGTGAGCTTGTCCGGCGTCGCGGAGAGGTCGTCCGTGCCGACGCTGGCCGCGGTCATCAGCGCCTCGGTGCGCAGCGGGGTGATCTCGGAGACCGCGCCGACGAAGGTGGTCTTGCCGACACCGAAGCCGCCCGCCACCACGATCTTCGTGGCGATGGGGGCCCGGCTCAGGTCGGACTGCCAGGGTTTCAGCTCTTCCTCGGGCTCCGCGGCGGGCCCGGCCGCGCCGTCCCCGGCGCCGGCCCGCGCCTCGGCGAGCCGGTCGAGACCGCGGGAGGCCGCCCGGGCGTAACCCCCGGGCGGGGCCGTGCCGGTGCCGGTGCCGGTGTCGACGCCGTGCGTACCGGGCTCGGCACGCACGGCGTCCGCGTCGACACGAGGAGCGTCCGCGTCCAGCTCGACGCGGGGGGCGTCGCCGACGCCCGGGGTGACGCCGGCCGAGGCGTCGGGGTTGACGCCGGCCGAGGCGGCGTCAGAGACGGCGGAGTCCACTCAGCACCCTTTCCAGCAGAGCGCGGTCCGGCTGTCCCGGTCCGTGACCTGTTCCGTACACACGGATCTTTCCCTGGTCCGCGAGATCGCTGAGGAGGACGCGGACCACGCCGAGCGGCATCTTCAGCAGCGCGGCGATCTCCGCCACCGTCCGCATACGGCGGCAGAGTTCGACGATGGCCCGCATCTCGGGCATCACCTTGGTGTTGAGTGAACCATTCGCCAACTGCGGCCGTTCCGCCGGGGCTTCGAGTACGGCGACGAAGGTCTCCACGTGCAGGACGTGGCCGAAGCGGGTGCGGCCGCCGGTGAGCGAATAGGGGCGTACGCGGGCAGGTTTGCGGTCGCCGCCGCGCACGGGAAGCTTCTTGGCACCCCTGGTGCTCCTGGTGCCCGTCGCGCCCTTGGTCGCGGGCGGCCGCTTCGCCCGGCCGGGCTCGTGGGCCCGCGCCCTGTTCTGCCTGGGGCCGTTCATCGACGGCTCCCGGCCGCCTCGGTCTCCCTGTGGGACTCGGCCTCCAGGGACTTGCGCAGCTCGCTGCGGAGTTCCGGGGTGAGGACATGGCCGGCGCGACCGACGAAGAGCGCCATGTGGTACGCCACCACGCTCATGTCGCAGTCCGGGGAGCCGTGCACCCCGAGCAGCGAGCCGTCGCTGATCGACATCACGAAGAGGTTGCCCTCGTCCATCGCGACCATCGTCTGCTTGACCCCGCCGAACTCCATCAGCTTGGCGGCGCCGATGGTGAGGCTGCCGATGCCGGAGACGATGGTGGCCAGGTCGGCGGCGGAGCCCCGGGGGCCCTGCGGCCGCACTTCCCGTGCCTCGCGGGCCGCGGCGTTCCTGCCGGGGTCGGAGGAGAGCAGCAGCAGGCCGTCGGAGGAGACCACCGCGACCGACAGCAGCCCCGGCACCTCCTCCACCAGGTTGGTCAGGAGCCAGTGCAGGTTGCGGGCTTCACTGCTCAGTCCGAAGGTAATGGGCGCGGTCAACTGCTTTCCTCCTCGGAAGTGCCCCCCGTGGTGTCAACTGCCTCTGTCCGGTACTCATGGGGCACGGGCATCCGTGTCTCGCCCGACTGCTCGGCGATCTCGGCCTCGACGTCGCGCCGCCCCTCCCTGGCCCCCTGGTGGAACCCGCCGAGCCGCCGGCGCAGCTCCTCGGCGTTCACGCCGCCGACCCGCGGCCGGGGCGTCGTGGGCGCCGGCGCGGTGATCCTGGGCGTGCGCTTGGGCAGGCCCTTGTCGGTGAGGCGCGGGGTCGGTTCCCCCCGCGGTCCCTCCGTCCCGGCCCGTGACACCTCGGTCGCGCGCGCCGTGTTCCCCTCGTCGGCGGCACGCTCATGGGTGTCGGGTTCGCCCGTGTACGGATCGTCCCCTTCGGCGCCGGCGTCGGTGTCGTGGTCGGCGAAGGTCTCGTCGCTCTCCTCGTCGGCGCCCTTCCCCGGGGCCACCGGAGCGAAGAGCTCCATCGTCGTCTCGGACACGGACACGGCCCCGGACGCGGGTCCGGTCCCGGCCTCGGTGTCAGGGCCGGGTTCGGCCTCGGTGTCGGGGCCGGGTGCGGCCTCGGGTGCGTCGTCTTCCGGTACGACGCTCCCTGCGGCCTCTGCGGCGTCGGCGGCCGTCCCCACGGCCCCCCTCGCCTGAAGTGCCCGCTCGGCCGCCTCGATGAGGGGGTCGCCGTCGCCCTCGGGCTCACGTACGGCGACGGATCGGCCGGGCAGGACGTTCGAGTTGGCCTCGGCCACGGCGCCCGGCAGCGTGAACTGGGGCGTGACGGAGGCCGGGGTCCCCACGGGCACGGCGGGCGTGGGGGCCAGCAGCGCCTTGGGCAGGACGACGACCGCGGCGGTGCCGCCCGAGCCGTGCGGCTGGAGCCGGACGGGGGTGCCGAGCCGGTGCGCGAGGCGGGCCACGACGTACAGGCCGAGGCCGAGGCCCTCGCCGTCCTCCTGCTCGTAGGGCGCCTCGGGGTCGAAGTCGGTGAGGCGTGAGTTGAGCCGGGCGAGCCGGTCGGGGGCGACGCCGATGCCGCCGTCCTGGACGGAGAGGGTGATCTCTCCGTTCTCCATCAGCCAGCCGGTGACCTCGACGGACATCTCCGGCGGCGAGAACGACGTGCCGTTCTCCAGGAGTTCGGCGAGGAGGTGGCTGAGGTCGTCGGCGGCGAACCCGGCGACGTGCGCGCCCGGCGGCAGCGCTGCGATGCGGACGCGTTCGTAGCGCTCGATCTCGCTGACCGCGGCGCGGACGACGTCGACGAGCGGGACGGGTCCCGCGTGGTGCTGGACGTGCTCGTGGCCGGCCAGGACGAGGAGGTTCTCGCTGTGGCGGCGCATGACGGTCGCGAAGTGGTCGAGCTTGAAGAGGGTGGCGAGCCGGTCCGGGTCCTGCTCGCGCTCCTCCATGGACTCGATGACGGCGAGCTGCCGCTCGACGAGGCCGAGGGTGCGCAGCGCGAGGTTGACGAAGGTGGCGTGGACGCTGTGCTGGACCTTCGTCAGGTGCGCCGTCGCCTCGGCGAGTTCGGCGCGCAGCCGGTCGCGGTCGTCGGCCATGGTCTGGCGCTGGCCGATGAGGTGCTTGCGGTCGCCCTCCAGGGGCGCGAGCCGCTCGTGCAGGGCGAGGGCGTGCGCGTGGAGCGCGTTGACCGAGCGCACGACCTGCGCGAACTCGTCGTTGCGACCGGTGAACTTGACCGGTTCCTGGTTCGCCGGGTCGCCGGCGACCCGGGCGGAGCCGATCCGCAGCACCGCGAGCGGACGGGTGAGCGAGCGGGCCATGCCGGTGGCGACACCGACGGCCAGCAGCATCAGGGCACCGAGGACGGCGACGCGGATCTCCAGCGCGGTGACGTCCTCGTCGCGCAGCTGGGCGAGATCCTTGGTGCGCCGGTCGTAGAGGGAGGACTCGGCGCCGCGCATCAGGTCCACGCGGGCGGACAGGGCCGCGCCGACCTTCTCGGCGCTGGTGCCGGCCTCGCCCTCGGAGAGCGTGGGCTGGTCCGTGAGGTCCGCGAGGTACTTGTCGGCGGTGTCGGCCTCGGGGCCGGTGACCGTGGCGTCGTAGGAGGAGCGGCCGGCGGCGGGCGCGGTCTCGCGGAAGTGGGCGAGAGCGGCGTCGGAGCGGACGCGGGCCTGCTGGGCGACGGCGGTGAGGGCGTCGCGCTGCTTGGCGTCGGCGGCCGAGGCACCGGTCGTGACGGTGGGCAGCCCGGTGGTGGGGTCGATGACCGTCCGGGTGGTCGTCGGGACGCTGAGCGCGGCGACGAGCAGCCCCCGGGCGGCGGCGGCCTGCTGGACGGCGGTGTCGAGTTCGGCGAGGGCGTAGGCGCCGCCACCGGCACGCGGCGGCAGTTCGGCGGCCAGTTCCTCGGCGAGGGCGTGGAGTTCCGAGACGACGGCGCTGTACGCGGTGTGCGCCTCCAGCGCGGTGCTCTTGCCGGAGAGGGCCGCTTCCCGTACGCCGGAGATGGACTCGATGTCCTCCCGCAGAGCGGCGGAGGTGTCGGTGTCGGCGCTCAGTTCCTCGGCCTGGGTGTCGACGCGGTCGCTGCGCTGCTTGCTGGGCGCGGCCGACTTGGGGCGCCCGGCGGCGATGTACGCGGTGACCTCGTCCCGCTCGTCGGCGAGCGCGTGCGCGAGGGTGAGCGCCTCCTGGGTCTGCTCGGCGAGCGTGACCAGGCTCTGGGTGTCGTGCAGTTGTTCCGAGGCGGCGAGGATGGAGGGGGCTCCGGCGCCCGCTATGGCGGCGGCCACGACGGCCACGGCGACGATGAGCCGGTTGCGTACGTGCGCCTTCCGCCCGGTGCCGACGGCGGGGGCCCCTGCCTGAGCCGTCCCCTGCTGGTTCGGGGAGGCCGCGGAGGCCTTCGAAGCTGCCTGCTTGCCTGCGCGCCGAGGCCGCGTCTTCTGCACCGGTGCTCGCATTCCTGACTCGTGTACCCATTAGCCCGGGTGACGATCCGTCAACTCGTCAAATCTGGCCGTCCCCCCGGTACGGCTCCCGACCCTCCCAGTGCCGGTGGGCAGTGGTCCCGCATCATCAGTCCCGCCACCCGAAGGAGTGAACATCCCCGGGGAGTTGGCGGGCAAGTTCCTCCGGCTCGTGCCGATGCCCCCTGCGGCAGGCCGGTTGGACGTCGGCGACGCGCTTTGACAGTATTCGCCGCCGCGCTTCACCGCTCACGATCATTCCATGCCAAACCCGGCGGCCCACCTGGAGGGTCCGGGTCGTACGGCGACCATTGTCGGTCTTTCACGGATCTTGTGGCGGGCTCGTGCAGACTGGCCGAATGCGCACGGAACTCGTCTCGGAACCCGGCGATCCCCTTCGCCCCAACGAGGACTTCGCGTCGGTGGCCCTGCCCGCGGGGGGAACGGGCGGCGCCCTCGTCGTCCTCGACGGGGTGACTCCGCCGCCCGACGGCTACGGCTGTCGACATTCGGTCGCATGGTTCGTTTCCCGCCTCGGCGGCTCCCTGACCGAACTGTCCGTTTCGGAGCGGGATTCGCCGTTGCCCGACGTGCTCTCACAGGCCATTTCTCGTACCGCCCGAGCCCACGCCCAAACCTGTGACCTTTCTCACCCACGAACCCCACAGGCCACGGTGGTTGTCGCCCGCTGGTCGCGGACGGCCGTGGAGTACCTGGTGTTGTCGGACTCGGCCCTGCTGTTCGAGCGGCCGGACGGCACCGTGACGGCCGTCCTGGACGACCGCCTCTCCCTGCTGCCCCGGGCCTCGTTGGCGACGGCCGCGATCGCGGACTCGACCGTGCGGAACAAGGAGGGCGGGTTCTGGACGGCGGCCGCCGATCCCGCCGTGGCCGCGCGGGCGGTGACGGGAACCGTCCCCCGCGAGGAGGTCCGCGCGCTGGCCGCGTTGACGGACGGGGCGGGCCGCTGGGTGGAGACGTTCCGCGAGGGCGACTGGGCGGACTGCCTCACCCTGGTCCGCAAGACGGGGGCGCGGGGGCTGGTGCAGCGGGTGCGGGAGCTGGAAGCCGTCGACGTGGAGCGGGAGTTCCTGGGCCGCGCCAAGAGACACGACGACGCGAGCGTCGTGTTCGTCGAGTGGTGAACCCCACGGCCGCTCACCTCTCCCCGCCTCGGTTCAGTTCTCCACGCCTCGGTTCAGCTGGTGCAGCAGATGCGCGAGTTGGGCCACCTCGTCCCGGTCCCAGCCCGCGAGCTGTCGTACATACGCCCCCCGCCGGGCGTCCCGGACCGCCCGGAAGCGGGCCCGGCCCTCGTCCGTGAGGTGGACGAGCCAGGCGCGGCCGTCGGCGGGGTCGGGTTCGCGGGCGATGAGGCCGAGGTGTTCCAGGGCGCGGAGCTGCCGGGACATGGTGGCCTTGCCGACGCCGATGTAGGCGGCGAGTTCGGTGGCGCGCAGCCGGCCCGTCTCGTCGAGGCGGGCGAGGAGGCCGTAGGCGGCGGACTCCAGATCGGGGTGGACGGCCCGGGCCATCTCGCCGGACTTGGCGCGGGCGCGACGCAGCAGGACCGTCAACTCGCGCTCCAGCGCCAGGAACGCCTGGTCCATGCCCACCGCCGGCAGGCCGGCCCCGACACCGCTGTCGGCCCCGCCGCCGCTTTCGCCGCCGTCGCCGTTTCCGCCCTCGTCGTGCACGTCAGCGCTCCTGCTTTCCGATTCCGGGTACCTGCGGTCAGTATTTCGCAGGTGAGGGGTGGACACCGCCCAGGCCGCCCGCGGGCCCGGTGGGGGCGGGCCGCACCCGTAGAACGACGCCCACCCCGCCCCCACCCGGAGGGTCACGCCGCCACAGGTACCTCCGAATCCACCACCGCCGGGGCCAGCGCCAGCTCCAGCACCTGGCGGACATCGGTCACCGCGTGCACGTCGAGCTTCTCCAGCACCTCGGCGGGCACATCGTCGAGGTCCGCCTCGTTCCGCTTGGGAATGACGACGGTGGTGACACCGGCCCGATGCGCGGCGAGCAGCTTCTGCTTCACCCCGCCGATCGGCAGCACCCGCCCGGTCAGCGACACCTCACCCGTCATCGCCACATCCGTACGGACCAGCCGCCCGGACAGCAGCGAGGCGAGGGCCGTCGTCATGGTGACACCGGCGCTGGGGCCGTCCTTGGGGACCGCGCCCGCCGGGAAGTGGATGTGCACGCCCCGGTCCTTGAGGTCGGCGACGGGCAGCTCCAGCTCCGCGCCGTGCGAGCGCAGGAAGGAGAGCGCGATCTGCGCGGACTCCTTCATCACGTCGCCCAGCTGGCCGGTGAGGGTCAGTCCCGCCGCGCCCGTCTCCGGGTCGGCCAGCGACGCCTCGACGTAGAGCACGTCGCCGCCCGCACCGGTGACCGCGAGCCCGGTCGCGACACCCGGCACCGCCGTACGCCGCTCCGCCGGGTCCTGGGCCGACTCGGGCACATGGTGCGGTCGGCCGATGAGCCCGCGCAGATCCGCGTCGGTGACGGTGAACGGCAGCTCGCGCCGGCCCAGTTCGTGCTGGGCCGCGACCTTGCGCAGCAGCCGCGCCACCGACCGCTCCAGGTTCCGTACGCCCGCCTCGCGCGTGTACTCACCGGCGAGCTTGCGCAGCGCGCTCTCGTCGAGCACGACCTCGTCGGCGTCGAGCCCGGCCCGCTCCAGCTGCCGGGGCAGCAGGTGGTCCCGGGCGATGACGACCTTCTCGTCCTCCGTGTAGCCGTCGAGCCGGACGAGTTCCATCCGGTCGAGCAGGGCCTCGGGGATCGCCTCCAGCACGTTGGCGGTGGCGAGGAAGACGACGTCGCTCAGGTCCAGCTCGACCTCCAGGTAGTGGTCCCGGAAGGTGTGGTTCTGCGCGGGGTCGAGGACTTCGAGCAGCGCGGCCGCCGGGTCGCCCCGGAAGTCGGAGCCCACCTTGTCGATCTCGTCGAGCAGGACGACCGGGTTCATGGACCCGGCCTCCTTGATGGCGCGGACGATACGGCCGGGGAGCGCGCCGACGTACGTACGCCGGTGTCCGCGGATCTCGGCCTCGTCGCGCACACCGCCGAGCGCGACCCGGACGAACTTCCGTCCCATGGCGTGCGCGACGGACTCGCCGAGGCTGGTCTTGCCGACGCCGGGCGGCCCGACGAGCGCCAGCACGGCACCGCCGCGCCGCCCGCCGACGACACCGAGGCCCCGCTCGGCCCGCCGCTTGCGCACCGCGAGGTACTCGGTGATGCGCTCCTTGACATCCTCCAGCCCGGCGTGCTCGGAGTCGAGGACGCGCTGCGCGCCCTGGATGTCGTAGGCGTCCTCGGTCCGCTCGTTCCAGGGGAGTTCCAGGACGGTGTCGAGCCAGGTCCGGATCCACCCGCCCTCGGGCGACTGGTCGCTGGACCGCTCCAGCTTGTCGACCTCCTTGAGCGCGGCCTCCCGTACCGCCTCCGGCAGGTCGGCGGCCTCGACGCGGGCCCGGTAGTCGTCGGACTCCTCGCCGTCCTTCTCGCCGTTCAGCTCACGCAGTTCCTTGCGGACGGCTTCGAGCTGGCGGCGCAGCAGGAACTCGCGCTGCTGCTTGTCGACGCCCTCCTGGACGTCCTTGGCGATGGTCTCGGCGACGTCCTGCTCGGCGAGGTGGTCGCGGAGCAGCTGGGTGGCGAGCTTCAGCCGGGCGACCCCGTCGGTGGTCTCCAGGAGCTGGATCTTCTGTTCGAGGGTGAGGAAGGGCGAGTAGCCGGAGTTGTCGGCGAGCGCGGAGACGTCGTCGATGGCCTGCACCCGGTCCACGACCTGCCAGGCGCCGCGCTTGCGCAGCCAGCTGGTGGCAAGTGCCTTGTACTCCTTGACGAGTTCGGCGACCTGTCCGGGCAGCGGCTCCGGCACGCCGTCGTCGATCCGCGTCCCCTCGACCCACAGGGCGGCACCGGGCCCGGTGGTCCCGGCCCCGATCCGCACCCGGCGCAGCGCGCGGATGAGCGCCCCGGGGTCGCCGTCCGCCAGCCGTCCGACCTGTTCGACGGTCCCGAGCACGCCGATGCTCGCGTAGGCGCCGTCGATACGCGGCACCAGGAGCACCTTCGGCTTGCCCGGTTCGGCCCGCGCGGCCGCCTGCGCGGCCTCCACAGCGGCCCGTACATCGGTGTCATTGAGGTCCAGCGGCACCACCATTCCCGGCAGCACGACCTCTTCGTCGAGCGGCAGCACGGGCAGGGTGAGCGGTGCGGACGTCGATGCCATGATCTCTCCCTCGGCAGTCAAGTTGAGCTATGCCGACTCAATGCAGATGAGCCGGGGAATGTTCCCCGAGCGGCCATCCGTTCGCTGTGGGCGATCACGACCCGCGTCCCGCCGGGCGGCCCCCGCGCTGCCCGAGCCACTGCTCGGCGCCCCAGGCACGGAACCGCTCCACCTCGGTGAACCCCAGCTTCGCCGCGAGGCGCATCGAGGCGACGTTGGCGGTCTGGGTGGCGAGTACCACCGGCTCGCCGGGAAGGAAGCCGTCGACCCAGTCGAGCGCCGCCGCGCACGCTTCAGCGGCATACCCGAATCCCCACACCCGCGGCAGGAACAGGTAGCCGAGATCGACCTTCCCCTCGGCAGCCGGGCGACGGTGCTCCGGCGCCCTCCTGAGCAGGATCTGCCCGATCATCGTCCCGTCGAGCTCGACGACGAAACACCCAGGCCCCCGCCCGGGCACCGCGGGCATCTCGCACTCCAGTTCGTCCCGCGGCCGGGGCCCGCCGAGGTAGGTGTGCACCTCCGGCGAGGCGTGCAACTCGACGAACACCGCACGGTCCCGGGCCTCGGACTCACGGAGCACGAGCCTCTCGGTCCGGATCGGGACGGGCGGCCAGACGACAGGCCCAAGATCAGTCATGCCGGCCAGCCAATCAACAGGCCCGGCAGCGTTCAAGGCGATGCACGGCCCCTCGCTTGCACCGCCACTCAACGTAATACCCTGTCGACAATCTCAACCATTACGACACACGGGGGTCAGGGTGGACGGAAGGATGGACGGAACAGTGCGGGCATGGGTCGACGGATGGGTCGTGTCCCGGGGAGCGGCGCCGCCGGTGGTCGAGCCCTGGGGCTTCACCGTCGACATGGGCCTGGCCCACCACGTCACCCGCCACGTGCTGTCGGCCACGAACGACGAGGTGGAGGAGAAGACGGTCCGGAAGGTCGCCGACGCCGTCACCGGGGCCGGCACCTGGCTCAAGGTCTTCACGGACGCGTCGACGGTGGGCCCCTGGCTCGGCGAGGGCTGGTGGATCGACCCCGACCCCGGCTTTCTGATGACCGTACGACTGAGGCCCCGCGAGACCCCGGCACCCTCCCTGCCCGACGGCTACCGGCTGCGCACCTGGTCGCGCGGCGGCGTGATCCGGGTGATGGTCGCGGCGCCGGACGGTTCCCTGGCGGCCCGCGGTCAGATCGTGCCGACCGGAGCGACAGCGGTCGCCGACCAGATAGAGACGTCCCCGGCCCACCGCCGCCGCGGCCTCGGCACCTTCGTCATGGACACCCTCGCCCAGGCCGCCCTCGAACACGGGGCGGAGACGGGGGTGCTGGCCGGCACACCGGACGGCCGAGCCCTCTACGCGTCACTGGGCTGGACGGTGACGGCCCCACTGACGAGCGCGAAGTTCACCGGCCGCGACTGACGGGCGGTTCCACTCCCGTACCACCGGCCACATCGCCACCCCGATCGCCAGGGCCAGCAGATGCCCCCAGTTGGCCATCGGGTCCGCGAACGCGATCAGGTCGTCCAGCAGCATGCCGCCGAAACCCAGCAGGAGCGGCCACCTGAGCCACGGCGGCAGCAGGCCCGCCGACGCGCCCGCGCTCGCCGCCACCCCGAAGCTGATGCCGTAGTCGAGGCGGTGGAGGGAGCTGTCGGGGAGGTGGCCGACCAGGACGGCGAGGCCCACGGGGACCTCCGTCGCGAGGGTGGCGAGGACATGGCCCAGCAGGAAGACGCCGGCCGTGCGCCACCCGCCGACACGGCGTTCCAACGCGGTCAGCACCAGCAGGAAGGCGAAGAAGTACACGGAGCCGACCCCGCCCGCGACCCACAGCGCGCTCGCGACCAGGACCAGCACCGGGGAGTGCACCAGATGCGCCACGTCCGTACTGGAGCCCTGGTGCAGGGCGCGCACCAGGGCGGGGTCGGCATACGCGGCGACCAGCGAGGTCAGCACGAGGACGGTGGCGTAGAAGAAGGTGAAGGGCGTGCCGACGGGGGTGGGGAGCAACCGCCAGGGGCGCGGGAACGGGGTGCGCCGGCCCTGGTCGGACGCAGCCCCGGCACGCGTCTCGGGCCCCGCGCCGAGCTCCACCGCGCACGCCTCGGATCGCGCCGCACACACCTCGGCTTCCACCGCGTACGCCACCGACTCCACGTGCGTCACTGGCTCCGCGTACGCCACCGGCTCCCGCCCGGGTGTCGCCGTCGGCTGCCGCGGAATGCCGTCGAGGACGGGCCCCGCGGTCTCCACAGTCTCGGCGGCATCCAAGGTGAGGCGCTCCTTCCGTTTCACCTCACCTTCGACGGACCGGTACGCCGTTGTCTGTGATCCCCGCCACTGGAACGGCGATTCACAGCAAGCCGACACCTCCACGGCTCGGCCCCCCTCACGCGAACCGGCGGTTACACGAGTCAATCACCCGTTCTTTCAAGCCATCTGCCGCGTGAGAGTGGCCACTTGGTCCCTATCTGGTCCGCGCCCGGTTTCGCTGATTCCCTGAATGGGCCTGCCGACGACACCGACACCCGTACAAGGAACTCCGGATGTCCACAGCCCCGTACCGTGACCCGAGCCGCCCCGTCGACGAGCGGGTGGAGGACCTGCTGGCCCGGATGACCCTCGCGGAGAAGGCTGGTCAGCTCTTCCACACGACGCTGACGATGAACGGCGACGGGACACTCACCGAGGCGAGCGACGGACCGTCCCTCCGGCAGGGCACCACGGAACTGGTCGTGGACAGCCGGCTGACCCACTTCCACCTCGTCGGCCGCCACGGGACGCGGGAGACGGCGGAATGGGTCAACCGCCTCCAGGCCCTCGCCGCCGACACCCGCCTGGGCATCCCGGTCACTCTGTCCACCGGCCCGCGCCACTCGTTCACCGCCAGGGCGGGCGCCCCCTTCGGCGCCGCGGCCTTCTCGACCTGGCCCGATCCCCTGGGCCTGGCGGCGATCGGAGAACCGGAACTGGTGGAGAAGTTCGGCGACACCGTCCGCCGCGAGTACCTCGCCCTCGGCCTCCGCGTGGCCCTGCACCCCCGGATCGACCTCGCCGGCGGGCCCCACCGGGCCGGCCGGTCCCACCGGTCCAACCATCGCGGCTCACCCGCCGACGTCACGTGCGCGCTGTTCAGGGCGTACGTACGCGGCCTCCAGGGCCCCCGGCTCGGCCCGCGCTCGGTCGCCGCCGTGGTCGCGTACTGCCCCGGCGGTCCTCAACAGCACGACGGGGAACCGCATTTCGCGCACGGCGGGGGTCGGGTCCGTCCCGGCGGCACGCACGACCACCGCCTCGCGCCCGTCCGGGCGGCCGTCGAGGCCGGGTGCTCGCAGATGATGCCGCACCACGGCCGGCGGACCGGTGCGGACGGCTGTGCGGAGATCAGCCTCGGCCTGGACCGGGACGCCCTGACCGGCCTGCCGCGCGAACGCCACGGCTTCGACGGCGTCGTCCGGACCGACCGGGGCCTGCTGACCCACGCCCCCGCCGACGGCGACACGCACCGCACCCGCGCCTGGGGCCTCGAACACCTCACCGTCGCCGAACGCGCCGCGAAGGCCCTGGACGCGGGCGCCGACCAGTTCGGCGGCGAACACGGGGAACAGTGCCCCGAGTTGATCGTCGAACTGGTGCGGTCCGGCCGGATCCCCGAGGAACGGATCGACGCCTCCGTACGCCGCCTCCTGCGTGAGAAGTTCGTCCTCGGCCTCTTCGAGAGGCGGTACGTCGACCCGGACCGCGCCGAGGAGACCGTCGGCGCCGGCGAGTTCACCGCCCTCGGCGAGGCCGCCCAGCGCCGCTCACTCACCGTCCTGACCAACCACTCCCTCCTCCCGCTCACCGACCGCCCGAACCTGTACGTCGAAGGAGTGGGCGCGCAGACGGCGTCCCTGTACGGCAACGTCGTGGCCGACCCGGCCCACGCGGACGTGGCCGTGCTGCGGCTGGGCACGCCGTACGAGGAGCGGCTGAAGGAGACCCTGGCGCTGCTGGCGGCGGTGCCCACCCTGGTCTGCGTCAACCTGCAACGGCCCGCCGCGCTCCCGGAGATCGCCGCGAAGGCCGCCGCGCTCGTCGCCGACTACGGGGCCTCGGACACGGCCCTGCTCGACGTGGCCTTCGGCCGGGCCCGCGCGGAGGGCCGGCTGCCCTTCGCACTACCGCACTCCCTGACGACCGCCGAGCCCTTCCACCATGCGGCCCCCGACGACACCGGGCCCCCGCTCTTCCCCTACGGCCACGGCCTGACGCTCTGACAGCGAACGGACGGGGCGTCGCCGTGCCGTCGTAATTCGGCTGCCCCGGCACGGGGAGCACGTAAGGATGGGTGGATGCCCATCACCGACGAACCCGAAGTCATCGACCGTCACGAGGGCCCCTACGGCGAGGTCGTGCTGCGACGGCACGGAGAGCTGTTGCAGATCATCGCCAACGGGTGCTTCCTGATGGACACCTCGGACGGCCGCTCGGAGCGACTGCTGGTCGACGCGGCCCTCGCCGCGCTGACGGATCGTTCTCGGCCAAGTGTGCTCATCGGCGGTCTGGGCGTCGGCTTCTCGCTCGCCCACGCCGCCGCGGATCCGCGCTGGGGGCCGATCACAGTTGTCGAACGCGAACCCTCCGTCATCGCATGGCACCGCTCCGGTCCGCTGGCCGAGGTGTCCGCCGGAGCGCTCGCGGATCCCCGTACGGAGATCGTGGAAGCCGACCTCGTCAAGTACCTCGATGAGACATCCGCCACGTTCGACGCGCTCTGCCTGGACATCGACAACGGGCCCGACTGGACCGTCTCCGAGAGCAACGACAGCCTCTACTCGCCGAACGGACTGACAAGCTGCGCAAGGGTGTTGAGGCCAGGTGGAGTCCTTGCCGTGTGGTCGGCGCGGCCATCTGCGGAATTCGAGGAAACCTTGGGGAATGCCGGGTTCCAACAGGTGCGTACCGAAGAGATCCCGGTTGCCCGAGGAGTTCCGGACGTGGTGCACCTCGCGGTCCGACCTGGATAGCCCTGGTGCGGCGACTGCCCGTACCCTGCTTGCCTGACGCCGATCATTCAAGCGTCAATCGCAGTCATGCGCAGCCATGCGTAGTCAAGGGATCACCCCACGGATTCCGGAAAGCAACACAGGGGCGGGCGATGGAGCAGACACACACCACCCACAGCAACACCACGGCGACGCCGGGCGCGCAGCGCCGGGTCCTCGTGGTCGAGGACGACGCGACGATCGTCGACGCCATCGCGGCCCGCCTGCGCGCCGAGGGTTTCGTCGTCCAGACCGCGTCCGACGGACCGGCCGCGGTGGACACCGCGGAGGCCTGGCAGCCCGATCTGCTGATCCTCGACATCATGCTGCCCGGCTTCGACGGCCTGGAGGTGTGCAGGCGCGTCCAGGCCCAGCGGCCCGTCCCCGTGCTGATGCTCACCGCCCGGGACGACGAGACGGACATGCTGGTCGGGCTCGGCGTCGGCGCCGACGACTACATGACCAAGCCGTTCTCCATGCGGGAGCTGGCCGCCCGCGTGCACGTCCTGCTGCGCCGGGTGGAGCGGGCCGCGCTGGCAGCCACCACGCCGCGCTCGGGCATCCTGCGCCTCGGCGAGCTGGAGATCGACCACGCGCAGCGCCGTGTGCGGGTGCGCAGCGAGGACGTGCACCTCACGCCCACCGAGTTCGACCTGCTCGTATGTCTCGCGAACACCCCGCGTGCCGTACTCTCGCGCGAGCAGCTGCTCGCCGAGGTGTGGGACTGGGCGGACGCGTCCGGGACGCGGACCGTGGACAGCCACATCAAGGCGCTGCGGCGGAAGATCGGCGCGGAGCGGATCCGCACGGTGCACGGTGTGGGGTACGCCCTGGAGACCCCGACTCCCTGACCCGTGCCCGCCGTTCCGTGTGCGCAGGGCACACGTAGGCACGCAGGCACGTAGGCACAAGGGGCTGATGGCGTGATGAGCGGAGTCGGTGACCCGAGGTCCCGGAACCGGGGTCCCGGTGGCGCGCAGTCGCGGAAGGGCGCGAGCCCGCTCGGCGGGGTGCGCCCCTTCTCGATCAAGACGAAGCTGGGCGCTCTCGTCGTCATCTCGGTCCTGATCACCACCGGTCTGTCGATGATCGCGGTGCACACCAAGACGGAGCTCCGCTTCATCACGGTGTTCTCGATGATCGCCACACTCCTGATAACGCAGTTCGTGGCGCATTCGCTCACCTCGCCACTGGACGAGATGAACGCGGTCGCCCGGTCCATCTCGCGCGGCGACTACACCCGCCGGGTCCGTGAGAACCGCCGGGACGAGCTGGGCGACCTGGCCCACACGATCAATCTCATGGCGGACGAGCTGGAGGCCCAGGACCGCCAGCGCAAGGAGCTCGTGGCGAACGTCTCCCACGAACTCCGTACGCCCATCGCCGGCCTGCGCGCGGTCCTGGAGAACATCGTCGACGGCGTCACCCAGGCCGACCCCGAGACGATGCGCACGGCCCTGAAGCAGACCGAACGCCTCGGCCGTCTCGTGGAGACCCTCCTGGACCTGTCCCGCCTGGACAACGGCGTGGTCCCGCTGCGCCGCCGACGCTTCGAGGTCTGGCCGTACCTCTCGGGTGTCCTCAAGGAGGCCCAGATGGTCTCCTCGGCCCGCGGCGGCGTCGCCTCGGACTCGGGCAAGCACACGCGTACGGACGTGCACCTGCACCTGGACGTGCACCCGCCGGAGCTCACCGCGAACGCCGACCCGGAGCGCATCCACCAGGTCGTGGCGAACCTCATCGACAACGCGGTCAAGCACAGCCCGGCACACGGCCGCGTGACGGTGAAGGCCCGGCGCGGTCCCACCGCCGAGTCGCTGGAGCTGGAGGTCCTGGACGAGGGCCCCGGCATCCCCGAATCCGAGTGGCACCGCGTCTTCGAACGCTTCAACCGCGGCGCCGTCAGCTCCCCCCACGGCCCCGGCAGCGACGGCGGCACGGGCCTGGGCCTGGCCATCGCCCGCTGGGCGGTCGACCTCCACGGCGGCCGAATCGGAGTAGCAGAGTCCCCGAAGGGCTGCCGTATCCAGGTGATCCTCCCCGGGATCCCCCCGAAACCACAGAGCGCGGCAAGCGTCTAGGCCACAGCAGACCGCAGCCTTCCCAGGCGGCAGGGGTCCTGAGCCGGGGAAGCCGCCGCTTCCAGAGACGAGGCGATCCGCCCGAGAAGCCACAGGCTCCCAGGGCCGCGGCGCACCGCCCGAGAAGCCCCACGCTCCCAGGGGCGCGGGGAACTGCGCGAGAAGCCCCACCGGACCCGCACCCGACAACGCACCCCCGCTGCCCCCACCGCCCCGCTGCCCCCACCATCCTCGCCGCCCCCACCCACCCAGGGGGGTCTGGGGGCGCAGCCCCCAGGGACAGGATGGGACGGGTAGGGGCGGCGGGGGCGGAAAAATCCCGCGATACCCACATTGCACCTGGCTGAATCCCCCCACCCTTGCCAGATTTCGCTCATCCTCCCGGGGCTTACTTCTCTCCCAAGTTGACGTAAAGTTCGAACCGGAGCCACAAGATCCATGGCAGATCCGCCCAGCCGGACACGTGTGATCAGGTGCGTTCGAGCAGAGGGCCGCGTGCACATCCCCGCAGGCCCCACCCGAGGCATGCCCGGCACCCACCCCCCACACCCATTCCAGACCGGAACCACGATTGTTTCCCGCCATTTCCACCCCCGAAACACGCTTTCCGATGTGACTTACGCGACGAAGAGCGGACTCGGCCTGACCTTCCCGGCCAGGGGGGCGTAGCCTTAATTCCCGCTGTCCATCACCTTGTGAAGCGGAAGAGGGCGGTTGCCGCCGTGTCGCCACAGTCCCCCAGTAACTCGAGCATCTCGACCGACGCAGACCAAGCGGGTAAGAACCCCGCCGCGGCCTTCGGTCCGAACGAGTGGCTCGTCGACGAGATCTATCAGCAGTACCTCCAGGACCCGAATTCGGTAGACCGAGCCTGGTGGGACTTCTTCGCCGACTACAAGCCAGGCGCAGCTGCCGCCCCGGCTCCGGCGAGCTCTGCGGCCACGGGGCCCGCAGCGACCACCACACCCGCGGCCCCCGCCGCCCCGGCCCAGGCCGCACCCGCCGCCCCGGCCACCCCCGCCCCGAAGCCCGCGGCAGCCGCCCCGGCCCCGGCCCCCGCGAAGCCCGCGGCCGCCGCGCCCGCGCCGGCCAAGCCCGCGGCCGCCGCCCCGGCGAAGCAGGCCGCGCCCGCCGCTGCCGCCGCCGAGGGCCCGGAGCTGATCACGCTGCGCGGCCCCGCCGCCGCCGTCGCGAAGAACATGAACGCCTCCCTGGAACTGCCCACGGCCACGTCCGTGCGCGCCGTCCCGGTGAAGCTGCTGTTCGACAACCGCATCGTCATCAACAACCACCTCAAGCGCGCCCGGGGCGGGAAGATCTCCTTCACGCACCTGATCGGCTACGCGATGGTGCAGGCCATCAAGACGATGCCGTCGATGAACTGGCACTACGCGGAGAAGGACGGGAAGCCCACCCTCGTCAAGCCGCCGCACGTCAACTTCGGCCTCGCCATCGACCTGGTGAAGCCCAACGGCGACCGTCAGCTGGTCGTCGCGGGCATCAAGAAGGCCGAGACGCTGAACTTCTTCGAGTTCTGGCAGGCCTACGAGGACATCGTCCGCCGCGCCCGTGACGGCAAGCTGACGATGGACGACTTCACCGGTGTCACGGTCTCCCTGACCAACCCCGGCGGCCTCGGCACCGTCCACTCGGTCCCGCGTCTGATGCCCGGCCAGTCGGTCATCATGGGCGTCGGCTCCATGGACTACCCGGCCGAGTTCCAGGGCACGTCCCAGGACACCCTCAACAAGCTCGGTATCTCGAAGGTCATGACCCTGACCTCGACGTACGACCACCGGGTCATCCAGGGCGCCGCCTCCGGCGAGTTCCTGCGGATCGTCGCGAACTTCCTCCTCGGCGAGGGCGGCTTCTACGACGACATCTTCGAGGCCCTGCGCATCCCCTACGAGCCGGTCCGCTGGCTCAAGGACATCGACGCGTCGCACGACGACGACGTCACCAAGGCCGCGCGCGTCTTCGAGCTGATCCACTCCTACCGGGTCCGCGGCCACGTCATGGCCGACACCGACCCGCTGGAGTACCGCCAGCGCAAGCACCCCGACCTGGACATCACCGAGCACGGGCTCACCCTGTGGGACCTGGAGCGCGAGTTCGCGGTCGGCGGCTTCTCGGGCAAGTCCCTGATGAAGCTCCGCGACATCCTCGGCGTCCTGCGCGACTCGTACTGCCGTACGACCGGCATCGAGTTCATGCACATCCAGGACCCGAAGCAGCGCCGCTGGATCCAGGACCGCATCGAGCGCCCGCACACCAAGCCGGAGCGCGAGGAGCAGCTGCGCATCCTGCGCCGGCTGAACGCGGCGGAGGCCTTCGAGACCTTCCTGCAGACGAAGTACGTCGGCCAGAAGCGCTTCAGCCTGGAGGGCGGCGAGTCCGTCATCCCGCTGCTGGACGCGGTCATCGACTCGGCGGCGGAGTCCCGTCTCGACGAGGTCGTCATCGGCATGGCCCACCGCGGCCGGCTGAACGTCCTCGCGAACATCGTCGGCAAGTCGTACGCGCAGATCTTCCGCGAGTTCGAGGGCAACCTCGACCCGAAGTCGATGCACGGCTCCGGCGACGTGAAGTACCACCTGGGCGCCGAGGGCACCTTCACGGGCCTGGACGGCGAGCAGATCAAGGTCTCCCTGGTCGCGAACCCCTCGCACCTGGAGGCGGTGGACCCGGTCCTGGAGGGCGTCGCCCGCGCCAAGCAGGACATCATCAACAAGGGCGGCACGGACTTCACGGTCCTGCCGGTGGCCCTGCACGGCGACGCGGCCTTCGCGGGCCAGGGCGTGGTGGCCGAGACCCTGAACATGTCGCAGCTGCGCGGCTACCGCACCGGCGGCACGGTCCACATCGTCATCAACAACCAGGTCGGCTTCACGGCGGCTCCCGAGTCGTCGCGCTCCTCGATGTACGCGACCGACGTGGCCCGCATGATCGAGGCCCCGATCTTCCACGTGAACGGCGACGACCCCGAGGCCGTCGTCCGTGTGGCCCGCCTCGCCTTCGAGTTCCGTCAGGCGTTCAACAAGGACGTCGTGATCGACCTCATCTGCTACCGCCGCCGCGGTCACAACGAGTCGGACAACCCGGCCTTCACCCAGCCGCTGATGTACGACCTGATCGACAAGAAGCGCTCGGTGCGCAAGCTCTACACCGAGTCCCTGATCGGTCGCGGCGACATCACCCTGGAAGAGGCCGAGCAGGCGCTGCAGGACTACCAGGGCCAGCTGGAGAAGGTCTTCACGGAGGTCCGCGAAGCCACCTCCCAGTCGGCGTCCGCCGAGGTCCACGACCCGCAGGACGGCTTCCCGGTCGCGGTGAACACCGCGATCACGGCGGAGACCGTCAAGCGCATCGCCGAGTCCCAGGTCAACGTCCCGGACCACATCACCGCCCACCCGCGACTGCTGCCGCAGCTCCAGCGCCGGGCGGCCATGGTCGAGGACGGCACCATCGACTGGGGCATGGGCGAGACCCTCGCGGTCGGCTCCCTCCTCCTGGAGGGCACCCCGGTCCGCCTGGCCGGCCAGGACTCGCAGCGCGGCACCTTCGGCCAGCGTCACGCGGTGATCATCGACCGTGAGACGGGCGAGGAGTTCACGCCGCTGATGTACCTCTCCGAGGACCAGGCGCGGCTGAACGTCTACAACTCGCTGCTCTCCGAGTACGCGGCGATGGGCTTCGAGTACGGCTACTCGCTGGCCCGTCCCGAGTCCCTGGTGATGTGGGAGGCCCAGTTCGGCGACTTCGTCAACGGCGCCCAGACGGTCGTGGACGAGTTCATCTCGTCGGCTGAGCAGAAGTGGGGCCAGACGTCCGGCGTCACCCTGCTCCTCCCGCACGGCTACGAGGGCCAGGGCCCGGACCACTCGTCCGCCCGCCCGGAGCGCTTCCTCCAGATGTGCGCGCAGAACAACATGACGGTCGCCATGCCGACCCTGCCGTCGAACTACTTCCACCTCCTGCGGTGGCAGGTGCACAACCCGCACCACAAGCCGCTGGTCGTCTTCACCCCGAAGTCGATGCTGCGCCTGAAGGCCGCCGCCTCGAAGGCGGAGGAGTTCACGAGCGGCGAGTTCCGCCCGGTCATCGGCGACAACTCGGTCGACCCGAACGCGGTCAAGAAGGTCGTCTTCTGCGCCGGCAAGGTCTACTACGACCTGGAGGCCGAGCGTCAGAAGCGCGGCGTCACGGACACGGCGATCATCCGCATCGAGCGCCTCTACCCCCTCCCCGGGGCCGAGGTCCAGGCGGAGGTCAACAAGTACCCGAACGCCGAGAAGTACCTGTGGGCCCAGGAGGAGCCGGCGAACCAGGGCGCGTGGCCCTTCATCGCCCTCAACCTGATCGACCACCTCGACCTCGCGGTCGGCGCGGACGTCCCCCACGGCGAGCGTCTCCGCCGCATCTCCCGCCCGCACGGCTCGTCCCCGGCGGTCGGCTCGGCCAAGCGCCACCAGGCCGAGCAGGAGCAGCTGGTACGTGAGGTGTTCGAGGCGTGAGCCTCTGACCTCCGGTCGTGCCGTTCATGGTGAGGCCCGGCCCGAGTGACGTATCACGTCGCTCGGGCCGGGCCTCGGCTTTTCAGCGGTGGTGTCAGGGGATCTCGTCCCGACAGGAACGGGCGTCGATCGCGTCAGCACTCGGCCGGTAGTCACTGATCCAGCCCGGGTCCTGCTCGGGGATGCCCGGCAGCCACGCCTCGAAGTCACGCTTCCACTGGTCGCTGCGGACATAGTCCTTGACGACTTCACGGAGCCTCACGCAGTCGGTCCGGTGTCCTTTGGGCAGACCGATGCCCCAGTGCTGAGGCCCGCCGATCGTCAGGCCGGGAACCACCCGGAGCCCGTCGCCGGTGTGCAGTTCGGCGAAGCCCTGGAGGATCATCTGGTCGGTGAAGACCGCGTCGACCTGACCGTCCCTGAGCTGCTCGACACACGCGGAGGCGTCGCGGAGGGTTCGGGCCTCGATGTCGGCCAGCTTGAACTGCTGCAGGACGTCGGCGGAGGTGCTGCCCTCCCAGGAGCACACGATCTTTCCGCCCAGATCGCCCAGTTCTTCGATGGCCTCGCCCTCGGGACCGACCAGGAACCCCTGGTAGGTGGTGGCGTACGGCCCGACGAAGTCGATCCTCTTCATCCGCTGCGGGGTGATGGAGAAACTGGCGACCACCAGGTCGAGCTGGCTTTTCTCCAGCTTCGACACGCGGGCTTCGGAGGACACGTTGGTGAGCGTCGCGTCGTCCTCGTCCATCCCCAGCTCGTGCATCACGGCACGGAGCACATCGGAATCGAACCCGAAGCGCTGGTAATGCTTCTCGAAGGAGATGCCGGGCAGGTCGTTGTGCATGCCCACTCTGGGCTGTTCGGTGCCGAGCAGCGCGGGACGCTGTTCGGGCATGCCCACCGCGAGGCCGACCACGCTGCAGACGAAGAGAACCACCGAGGCAGCGAAGATCCAACGGGTGTTCCAGCTCATACGGTCTCCTTCAGCCGTGCAGCACGGCGCTGTGGACGTTCACTCGCATCTGGCAGCCGTAGGGCGTACGGACTGTCACCCGGACACGGGCATCCGACCGTGTCCCGCCCAGAGGAAGGTCGACCACCTGGCCGGAGAGGACATCGGTCACGGTGTTCCGGCTGCCGTCGAGGGCGACGTCGAGAGAGGTGTCCGGGGTGCAGAACTGTGTGCTGTCGTCGCCTTCCGCGACCCGGAGGACGAGGCGTAGATGGGTACGGGCGACGCCACCCCGCACCACCACGGCGAGCGACTCCCCGTCCGTCAGCGGGCGGCCGGACGAGAGCGTCGTCCGGCCCTCGACGTCGACCTCACCATGTCCGCGTAGGTACTCCGCCCGCACCAGCGCGCCGACGGCGAGGGCTACGGACAGCGCCGAGGCGAGGGCGGCGGCGGCCGCGGGGCGCCGGAAGCCCGCCACCCGCACCAGGGCGGCCGCCACCGCGACACCGAGCATCAGGCACACCCACAGCCACTGCTCGGAGGAGCCCCGTGTACGCAGCAGAGCGGTGCCGCCCAGGCCGAGGACCACGAGGAAGGGCAGCCAGTTCCACCCGCGCCAGCTCCGTACGCCCTCGGCGGCGTCCTTGAGCGCGTCACCGACGACCAGGCTGACCACGAGGTTGCCCAGCACCTGCCCCACGGCCGTCACCCAGCGGCCCTGCCCCCAGACCCCGGGCCGCAGGTCCTCGGGGCGCTCCCCGTGGTCGCTTTTCGGGACGCTGTCAGTCGGCTGGGGCATCTGCCGCTCGCGGTTCCGCCCCGATCGTGATGCGGAAATCGCGCTCGATCCGCCCCACCGCCACCGCGTGATCCCCGTATGCCGTCACCTGGAAGTCACCGCCCCGCCCGAGCCCCGCGGCCTTCACGACCTGCGCCTCCAGGGCGGCGGGGCTCAGATCGCTCCCGGCCAGCCAGTGCCCCACGGCCGCTTCCAGCAGAGCCCGATCCTCGTCGCCGAGCCGTTGGAGGGCCGTCTCCGCACCGGCAACCTCTTCGTCCCCCGCGCCGTCCCGTCGGCGCAGGGCGGCGGCCAGGAACGTACGGCCGCCGCGTACCGCGCTCTCCGCCAGCTGGTCCCTGGCCGTGACGAGCACGGCCGTCCCCATCGAGGCCGCCGCGGCGCTGAGGCAGGGAGCCAGCTGACCGACCACCGATATCAGTTCGGACATCTCATCACTCCATGAACAGGCGTACGAAATAGGGCAGTTGCCCACGAATCGTCAGGCGCACACCATAGCCGCGGACTCACCCGCCGGAGAGGCATCGAGCGATTTCGTACGCTGTGAGCTGCACATCGACCACGTACGCACCCAGGAGAGCGAGCCATGTACTTCACCGACCGCGGCATCGAGGAACTGGAGAAGCGGCGTGGCGAGGAGGAGGTCACGTTCGAGTGGCTCGCCGAGCAGCTGCGGACGTTCGTGGATCTGAACCCGGACTTCGAGGTGCCCGTGGAGCGGCTGGCCACGTGGCTGGCACGGCTGGACGACGAGGACGAGGACGAGTAGCCGTTCCCTCCGGCAGGAGCGGCGGGGCTCAGTCGCGCGGGTGGGCCAGGTCGTAGAGCAGGCCGAGGGCGCCGTGGGCGATCAGGAGGCCGCCGGCGACGAGCCAGCCGGGGCTGCGGCGGTACAGGCCCCAGCCGGTGAGCGGGAGGCCCGCGAGGAGCTGGCCGGTGGCCAGGGCGCGCGCTCTGGGGGTGCCGGCCCAGGGCAGCCACGGGCCCAGTCGGCCGCGTTCGAGGGCGTCGAGTTCCGTGCGGACGGCCCCGCGCCAGCCCGTCCACTCGATGCGCTGGACACCGGGCTGGACCCGGGCGACCTCACGGAGCCGGTCGGCGGGTTCGCCCGGGGTGAGGCCCGCGGGGAGTGACACTCCGGCGCGGGCGAGGACGGCGAGCAGACCCAGCAGGCGGGCGCGGGCGTCGGCGGCCGGGTCGGGCTCGGTGAGCCGGTCCAGGGCCTGTGCGTCCAGGCCCAGGCGGGCGGCGAAGGTGCGCATCGCCTCGCTCTCACCGGCCGGGGTGCCGTTGGCCAGCCATACGTAGCCGACGGTGCGGCGGAATCCGGCGGCGAGGGTGTAGCCGCCGCGGTCCGCGTCCCACCACAGGGCCAGTACGGGCCACGGGACGCCGACGGCGAGGGCCGTCGCCCAGCCGGTGAGCACCCGGTCCACCAGTTCCCCACCGTGCGACCAGGGCTTTCCCTCCGGCACGAGCGCGGTCCACTCCGGACCGGCGGGGACGAGCAGCATGCGTTCGCGCAGCAACTGGGCGACGGGGGCGACGGCGTCGGAATCCGCCCGGCAGAGCAGGAGCGCGCCGGGGGCGGGGGCGGGCCGGGGGTCACGGGATCCCTGGGAGCGTTCCGTCGACATGCCTCTACGCTAGGCCGATTTGCCCAGGTATATCCCTGCGGGATCACCAGAACGGGTGTCTTGACTTTCCCTCTCCGCGATATATCGTGAATTACATGAGACGCGATAGCTCGCGTCTGTGTCTGGGGTCTTCCGCCGCAGTCGGGGTCTGTCGAGGAGGTCAGCACCATGTCCGAGTGGTCCGTCGCCGAGCCGCGCAAGCTCACGTTCGACGAGCCGGTGACGGCACTGCACGTACGCGTCGTCAACGGAACGGTGAACGTCATGGGCACCGACGAGGGTTCCGCCCGCCTGGAGGTGTCCGACATCGAGGGCCCACCGCTCACGGTCACCCAGAAGGACGGCACCCTGACCGTGGCCTACGACGACCTGCCCCGGAAGGGCTTCCTGACGTGGCTCGACCGCAAGGTCCGGCGTCGCACCGCCCTGGTGTCGCTCGCCGTCCCGACGGGCACCCGGGTCGAGGTCGGCGTGCTGGGTGCCACGGCTGTCGTGTCCGGGCTGGGCGGGCGTACGGAGGTGAGGGGCGTCTCGGGTGACACGACACTGGTCGGCCTGTCGGGGCCGGTGCGCACCACGACGGTCTCGGGAAGCGTGGAGGCGCAGGCCCTCACGGGCGATCTACGGCTCAGTTCCGTCTCCGGCGACCTGACCGTCATAGAGGGCTCCTGCCCCACCGTGAAGGCCGAGTCGGTGAGCGGCGCCATCATCCTCGACCTCGACCCCTCGGGCGGCCCCGCCGACATCGGCCTCACCAGCGTCTCCGGCGAGATCGCCATCCGTCTCCCCCACCCCGCCGACGCCGAGGTCGAGGCCAACACGGCCAGCGGCACGATCTCCAACGCCTTCGACGACCTCCGCGTCAGCGGCCTCTGGGGCGCCCACAAGGTCACCGGCCGCCTCGGCCCGGGCACCGGCCGCCTCAAGGCCACGACAGTCTCCGGCTCCATCGCCCTCCTCCGCAGGCCACCGGCGGAGGACGGACCGTGGGACGACCTCGACTCCCCCGATCCTGACGGCACGACCGCTGACGCGACCACTGACGCAACCGATGGCACGCCCCCTCGCACGACCGACAAGAAGGTGCTCTGACATGCCTCCCGTCTTCGCCCACGGCCGCCTGCGGCTGTATCTGCTGAAGCTGCTGGACGAGGCGCCGCGCCACGGCTACGAGGTGATCCGACTCCTGGAGGAGCGCTTCCAGGGCCTGTACGCGCCCTCGGCCGGCACCGTCTACCCCCGCCTGGCCAAGCTGGAGGCCGAGGGCCTGGTCACCCACACCACTGAGGGCGGCCGCAAGGTGTACGCGATCACCGACGCCGGCCGCGCCGAACTGGCCGACCGCAGCGGAGAGTTGGCCGATCTGGAGCTGGAGATCCGCGAGTCGGTGGCGGAGCTGGCCGCCGAGATCAGGGCCGATGTCCGGGGCGCGGCGGGCGACCTGCGCCGTGAGATGCGGGCGGCGGCCTCCGGGGCTCGCAAGGGGGGCGGGGAGGGCGGTACGCCCGGGGAGTCTGGGGAGTCCGGGGAGTACACCGACAACGCGTCCTGGCGGGCCGCGAAGGAGGAGATGCGCCGAGCCAAGCAGGAATGGAAGGAGCAGGCCCGCCGCGCGAAGGACGAGAGCCGACGGGCCCGGGAGGAGGCCCAGCGCGCCCGCCGTCAGGCCAAGGAGGCCCAGGAGCGCGCCCGCACCCAGGCCCAGGAGGAGTTGCAGCGCATCGCCAAGCGCGTCCAGGACCATGTCCAGGACCACTTCACGCGGGGCGACTGGCCGACGGGTGTGCGCGAGGGCCTGACGGAACTGGTCAAGGAGTTCGGCGAGTTCGGGGAGGACTTCGCCAAGGAGTTCGGCAAGGACTTCGGCTTCGGACGGACGGGCGCGGAGCCCGACCCCGGCACGGCCGGCCCGGAGCGCGGTGCGGGGGCCGGGCCGACCTCACCCAAGGGCACCGGGACCAGCACCACCACCGGCGGTGAGGCGCCCGAATACTCGACCACCCCCGAGGACTTCCCGGCCGACTACGAGCCCGCCTGGGTGCACGAGACGTCCACCGGCGACCCGTCCCGCGACCTCGACCGGCTCCTGGACCGCTTCCGCGACGACATCCGCGACGCGGCCCGCGACCACGGCGTGACAGAGGACCAACTCCGCGACGCCCGCCGCCACCTGTCGACAGCGGCGGCGCACATCGGGGCAGCCCTGCGAGTACCGAAGGGATAGCGGGAGGGCAGGGGCGCAGCCCCGCCCTCCAGGGGCGCGGGGAACTGCGCGACAAGCCACGACGAGCCCACACCCCGCGACGCACATCACCCCCACCCCGAACCCGACACACCCCGAACCCGACACACCCTGAATCCGACGCGACCCCACCCCGGTCACCCCACCCAAGTCACCCCGCCTTGGCCTCCCCCGCCCCATAGAGCACCCGCTCCAACGCCTCGTACGTCACCCCGTGGTCCGCGAGAACCTCGGCCGGAACCCCGGGCCGGGTGGTCAGCGCGAGCAGCAGGTGCTCGTCGCCGATGTGGCGGTCGCGGTGGGCGTGGGCAGCGCGGAGGGACCGGGTCAGGACGTCCTTGGCCTCGCGGGCGAAGGGACGGTGTCCCGACAAGCGACGGCGCCGCCGTCCCCCGCCGCCGGACTCCAACGCTCCCACCCCGTGGGCCTCTTCGACCCGGAAGACGATCTGCGAGAGGTCGATGCCGAGACCGGAGAGCGCGTCCGTGTCCGCGCGGGAGAGGCCACCCCGGCGTCGGGCCTCGGCGAGCGCCCGCTCCACGGAGTCCCGGCGGTCACCCGCGGCCAGCCCGAGCGCGGCCAGGGCGAACGAGGCGCGGCTGGCCTTCCGGTCCAGCAGGGAGAGCAGCAGATGCTCCTCGGTCACCTCCCCCGCACGGGCGCGTTCCGCGTGATCGACCGCGCCCAGGACCACGGCCCGGGCATCCTTCGTGAACCGCTCGAACATCAATGCCTCCCGTACTTCTTGTGGACGGCCTGCCTGCTGACTCCGAGTTCCGCGGCGATCTCCTGCCACGACCAGCCCTGATGGCGCGCGCTGCGCACCTGTACCGATTCCAGCTGCTCCAGCAGCCTGCGCAGCGCGGCGACGGCCCGTAGCCCGACCCGGGGGTCCCGATCGCCCGCGCGCTCGGCGAGATCCGTTGCTTCGGTCATGATGTCAACCTACGTTGACACACCCCTCGTGTCAACCGTGGTTGACACGACGACGGCCGGCCCGGAGGACCGGGCCGGCCGTCGCGATATCGAGAATCGTCAGGGGTTGGTGAGCACGATCTTGCCGAACTGGTCGCCCGCAGCGAGGCGTTCGAAGCCCTCGCGGGCACGGTCCAGGGGCAGCACCTCGTCGATGACGGGGCGGACACCGGTCGCGGCGCAGAAGGAGAGCAGGTCCTCCAGCTCGTCCTTGGTCCCCATGGTGGAGCCGACGACCTTGAGTTCGAGGAAGAAGATACGGGTCAGCTCGGCGTGGGAGGGCCGGTCGCCGCTGGTGGCGCCCGAGATGACGAGGCTGCCGCCGGGGCGCAGGGATTTCACCGAGTGGGACCAGGTGGCGGCGCCGACGGTCTCGATGACCGCGTCCACACGGTGCGGGAGCCGAGCCCCCGACTCCAGTGCCTCCACGGCGCCGAGTTCCAGGGCCCTCTTCCGCTTGGCCTCGTCGCGGCTGGTGGCGAAGACCCGCAGGCCCGCCGCCCTGCCGAGCACGATCGCGGCGGTGGCGACACCGCCACCGGCGCCCTGCACGAGAACGGAGTCCCCGGGGCGTACACCGGCGTTGGTGAAGAGCATGCGGTACGCCGTCAGCCAGGCGGTGGGCAGACAGGCGGCCTCTTCGAAGGAGAGTTCGGCGGGCTTGGGGAGGACGTTCCAGGTGGGGACGGAGACGAGTTCGGCGAAAGTGCCCTGGTAGCGCTCGGTGAGGATCGAGCGGGGTTCGTCCGGGCCGACACCGTGGCCGGTCTGGCCGATCACGGAGTGCAGGACGACCTCGTTGCCGTCCTCGTCGACACCGGCGGCGTCACAGCCGAGGATCATGGGCAGCTTGTCCTCCGCGAGGCCGACCCCGCGCAGAGACCACAGGTCGTGGTGGTTCAGCGAGGCGGCCTTCACCTTGACGGTCGTCCAGCCGGGCCTCGATTCCGGCGCGGGCCGGTCGCCCAACTCCAGTCCGTTGAGCGGTTGGTCACGGTCGATGCGGGCGGCGTAGGCAGCGAACATGCGCCTGACCATAGGGGGATGCCGGGACCGATGGAACCACGGACCACTGTGACACGCGTCCCGTCCCCGACCTCCGCGTTCGAACTCGGGACGCCAGGTCGTGTGGCCGGTGCGAACCAAAAGATTCAGGCCCCTGCGGGCCTGAAAAGCACGGGGCGCAGCCCCTGCTCTTCAGGGGCGCGGGGAACTGCGCGAGAAGCCCCCACCGGACGGACGCCTGGGGGTCGAAGGGGCGCAGCCCCTTGAGGAGGGACGGGTAGGGGCGGCGGGGGCGAGGAAAACACCGCCGCCACCCCGAAGGGGCTAGCGCCGAGCCACGCCCTCCGCCCGCGCCGCCGCCGCGACCGCCGCGGTGACCGCCGGAGCGACCCGCTCGTCGAACGGCGACGGAATGACGTAGTCCGCCGCGAGATCGTCCCCGACCACCGACGCCAGCGCCTCGGCCGCCGCGATCTTCATCCCCTCGGTGATCCGGGAGGCCCGCACCTGAAGGGCCCCCGCGAAGATCCCCGGGAAGGCGAGGACGTTGTTGATCTGGTTCGGGTAGTCGGAGCGCCCGGTCGCGACGACCGCCGCGTACTTGTGGGCGACGTCCGGGTGCACCTCGGGGTTGGGGTTGGCCATGGCGAAGACGAACGCGTTCTCGGCCATCGAGGCCACCGCCTCCTCCGGGACCGTACCGCCGGAGACGCCGATGAAGACGTCCGCGCCCGCGAGGGCGTCCTCCAGGGAGCCCGACAGACCGGCCCGGTTGGTGAGCTCGGCGAGCTCCCGCTTGACCGGCGTGAGGTCCTCGCGGTCCACGGAGACGATGCCCTTGCGGTCGGTGACCGCGACGTCGCCGAGACCGGCCTCCAGCAGCATCTTGGCGATGGCCACGCCCGCCGCGCCCGCGCCCGAGATCACGGCGCGCAGGTCGCCGAGCCCCCGGCCGGTCAGCCGGGCGGCGTTGCGCAGGGCCGCCAGCGTCACGACGGCCGTACCGTGCTGGTCGTCGTGGAAGACCGGGATGTCCAGCCGCTCCTGGAGCCGCTTCTCGATCTCGAAGCAGCGGGGCGCGGAGATGTCCTCCAGGTTCACGCCGCCGAAGGAGGGAGCGAGGCGGACCACGGTCTCGATGATCTCGTCGACGTCCGTGCAGGCGAGCGCGATCGGCACCGCGTCGACGCCGCCGAACTGCTTGAACAGGATCGCCTTGCCCTCCATCACGGGGAGGGACGCCTCGGGGCCGATGTCGCCGAGGCCGAGGACCGCCGTACCGTCCGTCACGACGGCGACGACCGACGACTTCCAGGTGTAGTCGTTGACCAGGTCGGGCTGCTCGGCGATGGCGGTGCACACCCGCGCCACGCCGGGCGTGTAGGCGAGGGACAGGTCGTCCTTGTCCCGGATCGGCACGGTGGCCTGCACGGCCATCTTGCCGCCACGGTGCAGGGCGAACGCCGGGTCGAAGGAGTCGAGGGAATTGAGGGGCTCCCCGCCGCCTTCCTGGCCCGTACTCCCGTCGCCGTTGTCGGTGCGAGGATTGACAATCTCCGCTGCCACTGTGTGTACCCCTTAGGTCTACATGGTTTGAGGGTGACCGCTCCCGGTTCGGAGGCGGGCGGGCACCGCGTAAGGCCCAGGTCGACCGATACGTACGGCGACGCCTGCGGGCTCAGACGCGACGGGCGCGCCGCACACGCGCCCTGGGCCCCGGATGAGGGGTGTAAGGAACCTTCTTACCGGACGGACGGCGCCGAGGACGAGTCCATACGACTTCATACCGTGAAGGTCACAACTCGAAGGTCAATTGAAGACGATCACGGTCGGCTCGACTCATCGACGGATGACATGACAAGTCGGGTCACATCATGACAAGTCCTGTACGGCCGCGTGTGCGGAGTTCACAGTCGACCGCATCCTGAGATGCACCGAAGATCTTCCGGTCGGAAGAGGGGAATCCCGCACATGATCCGGTGTGATCACGCGGTCCACGGCGGTTCGTAGGTCATCCGGGGGTCACCCGTTATCCGATTTTGACATGGCTGGTCATCTGATTGCACATGCCCGAATGGCAAGATGCCGTAATCACACGAGGTCGCCACACTCGAAGACGCGTGTTAATCGTCGACCTGTAGGCAACTCCACACCACCCCCGCCGGAGGAACCCACCATGACCGCAAGCACCACCCGTCGTACGACCGGCCTGCGTTCCCGTACAGCCGCGGTCGGAGCGATCGCGGTCGCGGGCGCCCTGCTGCTCACCGCCTGCGGTGACCAGACCAAGAAGGACAACGGCTCCGCCTCCACCAGCGCGGCGCCCCTGGCGGACAAGCTGCCCGCGGCCGTCCGGGACAAGGGCGTGATCAACGTCGGTTCGGACATCGCCTACGCCCCGGTCGAGTACAAGGACGAGTCGGGCAAGGTCGTCGGCATCGACCTGGACATCGCCGCGGCGATGGGCAAGCAGCTCGGTGTGGACTTCAAGTTCCAGAACGCCACCTTCGACACCCTCATCGGTGGTCTGGCCGCCAAGCGGTACGACATCGCGATGTCGGCCATGACCGACACCAAGGACCGCCAGGAGGGCATCGACGCCGACACCGGCAAGAAGGTCGGCGCCGGCGTCGACTTCGTCGACTACTTCACCGCGGGTGTCTCGCTGTACACCAACAAGGGCGACGACCAGGGCATCAAGACCTGGGACGACCTCTGTGGCAAGACGATCGCCGTGCAGCGCAACACGTTCTCGCACGACCTCGCCAAGGACCAGGCGACCAAGTGCAAGGACGACAAGAAGAAGGCCCTCAAGATCGAGGACTTCGCCACCAACCCCGAGGCCGAGACCCGGATGCGCTCCAAGGGCGCGGACGTCGTCTCCGCCGACTACCCCGTGGCCGCGTACTCGGTGAAGACCTCGGGCGGCGGCGACTACTTCGAGATCGTCGGCGACCAGGTCGAGGCCGGCCCCTACGGCATCGCCGTGGCGAAGGACAACACCGAGCTGCGTGACGCGCTCCAGGCGGCCGTCCAGGCGATCATCGACAGCGGCGAGTACGAGAAGATCATCAAGAAGTGGGGCGTCGAGGACGGCGCCGTCACCGAGGCCAAGATCAACGGTGGCTCCTGATCACAGCGGCTCCTGATCCTCGGCTCGGTTCTGAAAGGCTCCACCCTTGACTGTTGACGTCAGCAAGACGGACGGTCCCTCGGACACTCCCCCCGCCGGCCCGGAGGCCCTCAAGGCCGTTCCGGTCCGGCACCCGGGGCGCTATGTGTCCGCGGCCATCGCACTCGCCCTCCTCGGTTCGATCGTCTACGCCTTCGCCCAGGCGCAGAAGATCAACTGGGGTGCGGTCCCCGACTACTTCTTCGACGACCGCATCATCGAAGGCGTCCTGAACACCCTGCTGCTCACCGTGCTGTCCATGGTGATCGGCGTCGTCGGCGGCATCCTGCTCGCCGTGATGCGGCTGTCCAAGAACCCGGTGACCTCGTCGGTGGCGTGGTTCTACATCTGGTTCTTCCGCGGCACGCCGGTCCTGGTCCAGCTCTTCGTCTGGTTCAACCTGGGTCTGGTCTTCGAGTACATCAACCTCGGACCGATCTACAAGGACTACTGGTCGTCCTTCATGACGCCGCTGCTGACGGCGCTGCTCGGCCTCGGTCTCAACGAGGCCGCGTACATGGCGGAGATCTGCCGCGCCGGTCTGCTGTCGGTGGACGAGGGCCAGACCGAGGCGTCGCACGCGCTCGGCATGAGCCAGTCCAAGACCCTGAGGCGGATCGTGATCCCGCAGGCGATGCGCGTGATCGTGCCGCCCACGGGCAACGAGGTCATCAACATGCTGAAGACCACGTCGCTCGTCTCGACGGTGCAGTACGTGGATCTGCTCAAGGCGGCCCAGGACATCGGCCAGGGCTCGGGTTCCACGGTGGAGATGCTGTTCCTGGCCGCCGCCTGGTACCTGATCCTGACCAGCATCTTCAGCGTCGGGCAGTACTACCTGGAGCGGCATTACGCGAAGGGGTCCTCCCGGTCCCTGCCGCCGACACCGATCCAGCGTCTCAAGACGGCCGTACTGCCGGTGCGCCGTCCGAAGGGAGTCTCGGCATGACCGCCATGGTGAAGGCCGAGGGCATCCACAAGTCGTTCGGCCCCGTCGAGGTCCTCAAGGGCATCGATCTGGAGGTGCAGACGGGCGAGGTGTTCTGCCTCATCGGCCCCTCCGGCTCCGGCAAGAGCACGTTCCTCAGGTGCATCAACCACCTCGAGAAGATCAACGCCGGGCGGCTGTACGTCGACGGCGAGCTGGTCGGCTACCGCCAGAAGGGCGACAAGCTGTACGAGCTCAAGGACAGCGAGGTCGCGCTCAAGCGGCGTGACATCGGCATGGTGTTCCAGCGCTTCAACCTGTTCCCGCACATGACGGCCGCGGAGAACGTCATGGAGGCGCCGATCCAGGTCAAGGGCGTCGGCCGGGGTCAGGCCCGCGAGCGCGCCCATGAGCTGCTGGAGCGCGTCGGCCTCGGCGACAAGGCGGGCAACTACCCGTCGCAGCTCTCCGGCGGCCAGCAGCAGCGGGTGGCCATCGCCCGGGCCCTGGCCATGGAGCCGAAGCTGATGCTCTTCGACGAGCCGACATCGGCGCTCGACCCGGAGCTGGTGGGCGACGTCCTCGACGTCATGCGCGACCTGGCCGAGTCCGGGATGACCATGGTCGTCGTCACCCACGAGATGGGCTTCGCCCGCGAGGTCGGCGACAGCCTGGTCTTCATGGACGGCGGTGTGGTGGTCGAGTCCGGCAACCCCCGTGACGTGCTGACGAACCCGCAGGAAGAGCGGACGCAGTCGTTCCTGTCCAAGGTGCTGTAGGGCCTGGGCGCGACGGCGCGACGGGAGGAGGGGCGGTACGGGATTCCGTACCGCCCCTCACTCGTGCCACCCCTCACTCGTACCGCGGCGCGGGCGGGCCGCCTACTTCACCGCCAGCACCATCGAGTCGGCGGGCGAGCACCACACCGCGCGGGCCTCGGCGAAGCCCCGCTCGCGCAGGACCCGGGCGTGCCAGTCGACGCTCTGGAAATCGCCGTCGGCGTGCTCGCCGTAGATCTCGAAGCGGCGGGCCGTCGGCGCGGCGAGCACGGGGTCCTGGGCGGCGAGCTGCCACCATGCGGCCCAGTCGACGACGCCGGCGGCTGTGGCTTGTTCCATACCCGCGTGCCGGTGCGCGCGCTCCGCCGCGTTGATCCGGGGCGTCGACTCGTCGATCATGTGGTCCGCGTTCATGAAGACACCGCCGTCGCGGAGGAGTTCCGCGACCTGACCGTAGAGGGCGGCGAGGGGTTCGCTGTGCAGCCAGTGCAGGGCTGTGGCCGTCAGGACGGCGTCGTACGCGTCGTACGGCAGCCGGGCCGTCCAGTCGGGGTCGGTGAGGTCGGCGGTGACGAAGGTGACCCGCCGGTCGCCCTCGAACGTGCCCTCGGCGATGGCGAGGAGGGCCGGGTCGAGGTCCACGCCGGTGCTGACGGCCTTCGGGAACCGCGCGAGCAGCCTGGACGTGATGGAACCCGTACCGCAGGCGAGGTCGAGGACGCGGGGCGCGGGGCCGGCGAAGGCCTCCACCATGTCGAGCATCACCCGGAACCGCTCCTCACGGTCCGGCAGATACAGCTCCTGCTGCCGGTCCCAGCTCTCCTGCCAGGCCTGCCAGTCGGTTCCTGCCGTGGTGGTCATGAGGTCCCCTTCCTCCGTGCACCGCTTGTGCTGCTTGTACCGCTTCTTCCAGCTGTCAGGCCGAACGCGTAATACCCTGTAAGTGCGAGCAGCCATTACTTGACCCGCAACCGACATTAGAGCGCCCCCGTAAGGACTACAAGTGGAACTGGCCCATTACTCGGACTACGCCGTACGCCTCGTCAACACCGAGGAACCGGCCCGGGGCAAGGACACGCTCACCTCGGTCGAGGCCGTCCGCGACCTCTTCGGGCCCAGCCGCCAGGCGGCCCGGCGGGCGACGGACGCCGATGTCACCCGGTTCCGGTCGGTGCGGGCCCGGCTGCGCTCGGTCTTCGAGGCCGCGAACGACGGCGACGAGACCCTCGCCGTGGACCTGCTGAACTCGCTGCTGCTCGAATTCCCGGTGAACCCGCAGATCTCGGGGCACGACTTCCGGGACGACGACGGCCGCCCGCTGTGGCACATGCACCTGGCGGACCACCCGTCCAACGCGACGGCGGGCTATGCCGCCATCGCCGCGATGGGCCTGGCCTTCCACCTCACCGAGTACGGCGTGGACCGGCTCGGTCTGTGCGAGGCGGCACCGTGCCGCAACGCCTACCTCGACACCTCGACCAACCGCTCCCGGCGCTACTGCTCGGACCGCTGCGCGACCCGCGCCAACGTGGCCGCCTACCGGGCCCGCAAACGCCTGGAGGCGGACCGGTCGCCGAACACGGGCCGGGCCGCCGAGAACGCCCAGCGGGCGAGCGTGAGCGGCGAACGCTGACCCTCGGGCCTGGGCCGGTAGCGGAACCGGACCTTCCCCAGGACCAGTTCGTCGGGGACGACCCCGTAGTCGGTGCTGTCCCCACCCGCGTAGGCGTTGTCCCCGAGCACCCACCAACCGCCGTCGCGCCGCTCGGCGATCCGTTTCACGACGAGCAGATCCTGCTGGAAGGGATGGCGCAGCACGAGGACGTCACCGACCCGCAGGCGGGCCCCGTAGTGGACGAGCAGCTGGTCCCCGTGGCGCAGCGTCGGAACCATGGAGGGCCCCGTGACCTCGGCCACCCCGAAGGGCAGGAGGGCCCTGCCCCGCTCACTTCCCGGCCCGCTCTCCTGCGACGGCTCCGGCATCACCCGGCACCTCCCCGGTCCGTTCCTCTCCAGTGCTCCACCAGTCCCAGTCTGACCCCGGACTTTTGTCCTAAGCCCATGGGGGCACTCGCGAAAACCTCTCTCGCAGGGAGTAATGTCCCACCTGAGAAGACGATCACGAGGAAGGAATGCTCCATGCTTTCCCGCCTGTTTGCCCCCAAGGTCAAGGTCAGCGCCCACTGCGACCTGCCCTGCGGTGTGTACGACCCGGCCCAGGCCCGCATCGAGGCAGAGTCGGTGAAGGCCGTGCAGGAGAAGATGGCCGCCAACGACGACCCGCACTTCCAGGCGCGTGCCACGGTCATCAAGGAGCAGCGCGCCGAGCTCGCGAAGCACCACGTTTCCGTGCTCTGGAGCGACTACTTCAAGCCCCCGCACTTCGAGAAGTACCCGGAGCTGCACCAGCTGGTCAACGACACCCTCAAGGCTCTCTCGGCCGCCAAGGGCTCGACGGACCCGGCGACGGGCCAGAAGGCTCTGGACTACATCGCCCAGATCGACAAGATCTTCTGGGAGACCAAGAAGGCCTGACCCGGCCTCTCTCGTCCGCACCCGGTCCGCATACCGCCGTCCCGAACGACGGTGTGACGGGCCGGGTGCGGTCGTGTTCGGGGGCCCGTATGGCCCTGACGGTCCAAGCCCTGACGGCCGTTCGTCCGGCCGGAGTCAGGGGGTCGGGTCGGGACCCGGCCAGATCGCCGACGCGTCGTCGCGGTCGGGGTCGGGGAGGCGGAGGGGGCGGACGGGGACTGCGGTGGCGTGGCCGTCGGTCGTCGCCGTCCAGGGGGCGGGGCGACCGGAGTAGCAGAGGGCGGTCAGGACGAAGACACCGTCGGCGTAGACCTCGACGTACTCACCGACCGTCAGGACGCGCAGTGACGTGGGGGGTTCACGCAGGACCGTCTCGGCGAACGGGGCGCCGGCGGGGCCCGTGACGCGGAGGTTCTTGCCGTCGCAGGTGACGGTGAGGGCCGGGCGGGCGGGGTCGGCCGGGTCGGTGCGCAGGGCGATCTCGACGGGGCGGCCGGAGAGGTCGATGTCGCCGACTGCGTGGAGTGCTGGGTCGGTCGTCGGGTCACCGAGCCAGGCGTCCAGGCCCGGCCACCAGGCCAGGTGCGGGGCCCCATCCGCCCCCACGACCAGGGACTTGGGCTGGGCGAGCATGCCCCGACAGGTGTCGCCGGCGTCGGTGAGGCCGACCCGGCGAGGGGTCGTGTGCAGCACGACGCGAGAGCCGTCGGGGGCGGCGATGACGCGGGGGGCGTACGCCCCCGTGGGGCCGAGTGGGCCGCGACGGGTCCAGGGGCCGCGCAGGCGGGGGGCGGTCCACGCGTCGAAGCCGCGCGTCGCGCCGATCGAGCCCAGGAGGAGCCAGGTCCCGTCGTCGAGGCGTTCCAGGACCGGGCACTCCAACTCGTCCACGTCGCCCGGGGAGATCAACGGCGGGTGGACCGTCCAGTGTTCGAGGTCCGGGGAGGTGGCCCAGGCCACGCAGCCGCTCACCTCGACCGGGAGCGAGGCGTCGGCCGCGCAGATCGCCATGACCCAGCCGTCGCCCTCGTCGTCGCGTACGACGAAGGGGTCGCGCCAGCCCATCCGGTCGGCGGTGCGGTACCAGCGGGGGTCGGCCTCGACGACCGGTCCCGTGCCGTGGCGCCGCCAGCCCGTGCCGTCCGTGCGGTCGGAGAGGGCGAGGCCGACGGACTGCAGGGGCCAGCCCTCGGGAGTCAGCCCGCTCACCCCCGTGTAGAACATCGCGCTCCCGGTGCCGTGGCGGACGGGGTGCATCGTCCACACCGCCTGCTGGTCGAAGCGGCCGGGCAGTCCGTTGCCGAAGGCGGTGCCTTCGGGCCGCCAGCCGACCAGATCGACCGAGGTGGCCCGGCCGTAGGACGTCTCCATCCGCAGATGGTCGAACTCCGCGGTCCAGGGCCCCTGGAGATGCAGCACCGTGTAGGTGCCGTCGTCGTCGCGGAGCAGGGCGAAGTCGTTCACGCAGAGGCCCGGCGGGGCGTATCGCATGCGCAGCAGTCCTGTCGGCTCGCAGCGCCCAAACGCGTGCGCTGACCATGGTTCAGAGAGATGTCGATTGAGAATCAGCGCAAGTAAAACTGAACGCAAACGCTTGCGCAACAAGGAGGCCGGGTTTACGGTCACGTCACCCCCCAGACACACACCGACGTGAACCCGACGGGAGAAATCCGCCGTGCCGGTCAGCATCACCGATGTCGCCCGCGCCGCCGGCGTCTCGGCGTCCACCGTGTCCCGCGCGCTGCGGGGCAGACCGGGCGTCTCGGACGAGGTGCGCACCCAGATCGCGGCCGTCGCCGCACAGCTCGGCTACACCGCGTCCCGTTCGGCGTCCAGCCTCGCCAGCGGGCTCACGTACACGATCGGGGTGGTCGCCCCGTACATCGGCCGCTGGTTCTTCGGCACCGTGCTGGACGCCGCCGAGCAGGTGTTCAGCGCCGCCGGGTACGACGTACTGCTCTACAACCTGGGTTCGGCCGAGGCGCGCAAGCGGTTCTTCACCAAACTGCCGGTGCGCAAACGGGTCGACGCGGTGCTGTCCCTGCTCATACCGGACGAGGACGAGTCCGCCGCGCTGCGCTCCCTCGGGGTGCCGCTGGCCTCCACCGTCGGGGGCGCCCGGCCCGGCTTCACCGTGGTCGGCATCGACGACCGGGCGGGCGCGGAGAGCGCCGTACGGCATCTGGTGAACCTCGGCCACCGCCGGATCGGCATGATCTCCGGCGCCAGCGGGCCGCTGCACTGGACCACCCCCGTCGACCGTCGCGCCGCCTATCTGCACGTCCTCGCCGAGGCCGGGATCGAGCACGACCCGGCGCTGGTGGCGGACGGCGACTACACGGTGGACGGCGGCGAGCGGGCGATGACCGAGCTGCTGGCCGCGTCCCGGCCGCCGACCGCCGTGTTCGCCCAGTCGGACGAGATGGCGATGGGCGCGTTGCGCGCGCTCAGACGGCATCGGCTGCGGGTGCCGGACGACGTGTCCGTGGTCGGCTTCGACGATCACGAACTCGCCGACGTGGTCGGGCTGACCACCGTCGCCCAGCCGGTCGCCGGGCAGGGCGCGGAGGCCGCCCGGCTGCTGCTGCGGCAACTGGACGAGCCTGAGGCCGAACAGCCGCCCGGCCGGGTGGAGATGCCCATCCGGCTCGTGCTGCGCGAGACCACCGCGCCCCCGCGCCCGCGCGGACCCCAGTGACTTCCCGTACGCCCCCCATTCCGTCGAGCTCGGCACCCCGCCGGCCGAAAGACCCCCGCACTTCGCACCTCGCACCCTCATCCCGCACGGAGGCACACACCATGAACCCGACCACCCGCTCGACCGGCAGAAGGTTTCGCCGCACCGCCCGTACGGGACTGGCCCTGGCTCTCCCCCTGGCGGCACTGGCCGCCTGCGGCGGTGGCGGTGGGAACGACACGTCCGCCGAGGCCGGCAGCGGCGAGGGGACCATCAGTGTCTGGGCCCACCAGGGCCAGAAGAGCGAGTCGGAGGCCCTGCAGAACGCGGTGAAGTCGTTCAACTCCTCGCAGAGCAAGGTCAAGGTCGAGCTGAAGCTGATACCGGAGACCGACTACACCAAGACGATCACCGCGACGGACGCCGGTGAACTGCCGGACGTCCTGGAGTTCGACGGCCCGACGATGGCGAACTTCGTCTACAACAAGAAGCTCGCCCCGCTCGACGAGCACGTCTCCGCCAAGACCCTCGACAACGCCACGGACGCCTCCAAGGCGCAGGGCGAGATCGACGGCAAGCACTACGGCCTGGGCATGTTCGACTCCGGACTCGGCATGTACGGCAGCAAGAAGCTGCTGGACGCGGCCGGGGTCACGTACCCGAAGGGCCTGGACGACGCCTGGACCGCGAAGGAGTTCGACGCCGCGCTCAAGGCGCTCAAGGCGAAGGATTCCGACGGCAAGGTCCTCGACCTCCAGGAGGGCAACGGCTACGCCACCGAGTGGGGCACCTACGGATTCGCCCCGGTCGTCTGGTCGGCCGGCGGCTCCCTGCTCAAGGACGGCAAGGCGGCGGGCGCCCTCGACACCCCCGCGGTCGTGTCGGCCATGAAGACCTTCCAGTCCTGGAAGGCCACCACGGACGCCAACACCGACGGCAACGCCTTCGCCAAGGGCCGGGTCGCCCTGAGCTGGGTCGGGCACTGGATGTACCCCGCCTACAGCGAGGCGCTCGGTGACGACCTGGTCGTGCTGCCGCTGCCCGACTTCGGCGACGGCCCGAAGACCGGCCAGGGCTCGTGGGCCTGGGGGGTCGGCGCGAACAGCAAGAACGCCAAGGCCGCGGGCACCTTCCTGGACTTCCTGCTCGACGACACCAACGTCGGCGCGATGACGAAGGCCAATGGCGCGCCGCCGGCCACGAAGTCCGCGCTCGCCGCGAGCCCGCTCTACCGCCAGGGCGGCCCGCTCCAGCTCTTCGCCGACCAGCTCGCCAAGCCCTGCGGCGACAGCGACATCAGCGCGGCGTGTGTCGCCGTCACCCGCCCGGTGACCGCCGGATACCCGGTGGTGACCGCGAAGTTCAGCGAGGCCGTGAACTCGATCTACGGCGGCGCCGACCCGAAGGACGCCCTGTCGAAGGCCGCCCGCGCCATCGACCGGGACTTCTCGGACAACGCCGGTTACGAGATCCCGTAGCAACGCGCCCTGCAGGCCGCACCGGACCCATCGGTCCAGCCGAACCCATCGGCCGGGGCGGACGCGCACCCCGTGTCCGTCCGCCCCTTTCGGGAAGAGGACCCCTCCGTGAAAACCGTGGAACCCGCGCCCGCGGCGGCCCCAGGCCGGCAGCAGGCCCCATCCCCCGGCGCGACGACCCGGCGGCCGTCACGCCGCGACCGCGCATGGCTGCACGGGCTGCTGATGTCCGCCCCCGCCGTCGCCGGACTCATCGCCTTCGTCGGCATCCCCTTCTGCTACGCCGTCGTGCTCTCCTTCTACAACGTGCGCCTCGGCTCCCCGCTGGAACCCACCTTCTTCGGTGTCGAGCAGTACCGCCGGCTGTTCACCGACCCCGACCTCTCCGGCCCGTTCCTGCGGGCCCTGCTCAACAACCTGACCTTCGCCGTGGTCGTCGTCCCCCTCCAGACCGGCCTCGCGCTGGGCCTGGCGATCCTGCTGAACCGCAAGCTGAAGGCGATCGGCGTCTTCCGGTCGGTGTTCTTCATGCCGGTCGTCTTCCCGATGGCGCTGGTCGCGGTGATCTGGCGGCTGATCCTGGCCCGCAGCGACCAGGGCATGCTCAACTCGGCGTTGGACGCGGTGAGTTTCGGCAACTGGGGCGCGTTCGACTGGCTCGGCGACGGCCTGACCGCGATGGCCTCGATCATCGTGCTCTCCGTCTGGCAGGGCGTCGGCTTCCAGATGGTCATCCTGCTCGCCGGGCTCCAGCAGATTCCGGGCGAGCTCTACGAGGCCGCCCAGCTCGACCGGGCCTCGCGCTGGCAGCAGTTCCGGCACGTCACCCTGCCGGGCATCCGCTCCACCCTGGTCTTCGTCGTGATGCTCACCTCGGTGCTGTCCTTCCGCGTCTTCGACCAGGTGTACGTCCTGGTCAAGGGCGGCGGGCTCGACGAGGACGCGGCCCGCACGGTGATGTACCAGGCCGTCACGACCGCCTTCGACCAGAACAACATCGGCCAGGCGTCCGCGATCACCGTCGTGTTCTTCCTGATCGTCGTCGCCCTGACCCTGATCCAGCGCCGCGTCGTCCGGCCCGACAACGAGGACTGAGCAGATGAGTACGACCATGAGCTCGACCGTCAGCACGGGTGCGGGTACTGGTACTGGTACTGGTACTGGTACTGCTACGGGTACGAGCACGGGTGCCGGCCCGTCCCGCGGGCCGCTGCGCCGCTTCCTCGACTACGCCGTCCTCTCCGTCCTGGCGTTCGTCTTCGCGCTGCCCGTCCTCTATCTCCTCCTCGGCAGCCTCAAGCCGTCCGACGAGGTGTTGAACGGGCTGTCCGGCTTCCTCCCCACCCATCTGTCCTTCGACAACTACTCGGCCGTCCTGGACAGCCTGAACTCCGAGAGCACGGGCTACTTCTGGCAGTTCATGGGCGTCTCGCTGCTGCTGGCGTTCGTGGTGGTGACCGGCGGCCTCTTCGTCAACTCGATGGCGGCGTACGGCCTCTCGCGGCTGCGGTGGCGGGGCCGGGAGTCCGTCTTCACCCTGGTCCTGCTGCTGATGCTGGTGCCGTTCGAGTCGGTGGCCGTGCCGCTGTTCTACATGTTCAACGACCAGCGGAACACGCTCTTCATCCAGGCGCTGCCGTTCGTCGCCAACGCCTTCTCGGTCTACCAGTTCCACACGTTCTTCCGCTCGATCCCACCGAGCATCGAGGAGGCGGCCCGGCTGGACGGCGCCGGCCCCTGGCGCACCTTCTTCGCGATCATCGTCCCGATGTCCAAGCCTGCCTTCGCCTCGGTCGCCATCCTGACCTTCCTCACCCAGTGGGGGTCGTTCCTGTGGCCGGTGCTGATGGTCTCCGACCCTTCGGTACGTCCGCTGCCGCTGGAGATGAGCGTCTTCCAGGGTCAGCAGCCCCCGGACTGGGGCCAGATCCTCGCCTTCGGCGTCCTGCTCGTCCTGCCGGTGCTGATCGTCTTCGCCTTCTTCCAGCGGTGGTTCGTCCAGGGGGTGGCCAGCTCGGCGGTGAAGGGGTGAGCTTCCGCCCGCCCCGGGCGGGCGTACCCCGACGTCCCGGGCGTGGCCCGTTGTCAGTGCCCGGTGCGATGCTGTGGGCATGGACCGGGACGATCTGGTGCGGCTGCGGCGGGCGCGGGACCGCATGGACCGCGAGTACGCCGAGCCGCTGGACGTGACCGCGCTCGCCCGCACGGCGCTGATGTCCCCCGGACACTTCCAGCGCAGCTTCCGCGCGGCGTACGGCGAGACTCCGTACGGCTACCTCATGACCCGTCGGACAGAACGCGCCAAGGCGCTGCTGCGCCGCGGCGACCTCACGGTGACCGAGGTGTGCATGGCCGTGGGCTGTACGTCGCTGGGCTCCTTCAGCTCCCGCTTCACGCAGCTGGTCGGCGAGACACCGAGCGCGTACCGGGCCCGCTCGCACGAGGAGGGCGCGGCCGTCCCCGCCTGTGTCGCGAAGCGCCTGACCCGGCCGTCCCGACACGGCGTACGCATGACGGAACCCGGTGACGCGGACACGGCCTAGCGTGAGGGCATGACTACGAACGATGCGAACGCCGCGCGCGGCCTCCCGGTCCCGGACGTGAAGCTCGCCCAGTGCTTCCTCGCCGTCGACGACCATGACAAGGCGCTCGCCTTCTACCGCGACGTCCTGGGCATGGAGGTCCGTGGCGACGTGGGCTTCGAGGGCATGCGCTGGGTGACCGTGGGCTCGCCGCTCCAACCGGACGTCGAGATCGTCCTGGAGCCGCCCGCCGCCGACCCCGACATCTCCCCCGCCGACCGCGAGACCATCGCCAACCTCCTCGCCAAGGGCGTCCTGCGCGGCGTCAACTTCACCACCACCGACTGCGACGCCCTCTACAGCCGCGTCGAAGCCTCCGGTGCCGACGTCCTCCAGGCCCCCACGGACCAGCCGTACGGCGTCCGCGACTGCGCGTTCCGCGACCCCGCGGGCAACATGCTGCGCTTCATGCAGCGCCGGGACTGACCAGCCGGGTACGGAGAGAGCGCCCGGCTCACGGAAACGGCGTTGCGTGGAGCGGGACGGCGAGAGAGCGTACGAGTCGTTCAGCCGTGGGGCTGGACCGTACGACAGGGAGCGGCGCTGTGGGTGGAGTGGGCGGGAACGGCAAGGACGGCGGAGACGGCGGGGACGGCGGGGGCGACGTCCTGGGCCACGTCTTGGACGGCGGCTCGGTGGGCGGGGAGGGCGAGGTAGGGGTGCCGATCCGGTGGACGTACGCCTTCGTCGACCGGCCGACGGCCGTGTTCGAGCGGGCCTGCGCCTTCTGGACGGGGGTCACGGCGACGCGGCTGTCCGCGCCCCGGGGCGATCAGGGCGAGTTCTACACCCTGCTGCCCGAGACCGGCGACGCCTGTGTGAAGGCGCAGGGGGTCGGTTCGGACGGCGGCGCTCACCTGGATCTCGTGGTCGAGGACGTCCCCGCGCTCGTCGGCCGGGCGGTCCGGCTCGGCGCCGAGGTGGTCGCCCCGCACGACGGCTGGGCGGTGCTGCGCTCGCCTGCCGGGCAGCTCTTCTGCGTGGTGCCGTGGCACGGAGAGGCCGAGCGGCCGCCCGTGGTGGACGGCAGCCGGCTGGACCAGGTGTGCCTCGACGTGCCGCCGGCCGCCTTCGCGGCTGAGGTCACCTTCTGGGCGGCCCTGACGGGGTGGGACTCCCACCCGGGTTCCCGCCCGGAGTTCCATGTACTGCGCCCGCCGGCCGGTCTCCCCCTTCGCATCCTCCTCCAGCGACTCGACGCCCCTCGCCCGGCCTCCGCCCACCTCGACCTCGCCTGCGCCGACGTCGACGCCACCCGAGCGCACCATGAATCCCTCGGCGCCACCTGCGTGTCGCGCCGGACCCACTGGACCGTGATGCGTGATCCGGCGGGCGGCACCTACTGCCTGACGGGCCGGTCCCCGGAGACAGGCGGGCTGCCTCCGACGGCGGGGTGAGACAGCCCGGTCGGCTCAGATGTCCTCCGCGCCCTCCAGCACCGGGCGGATGACCACCGGGTACTCCTTGAGCCCCTCCGGGCCGGGGCACTGGGCGACGCGGGCCGCGATCTCCGTGACGCGGTCCAGGTCGGCGCAGTCCAGGAGCCAGTAGCCGGCGAGCAGTTCGGCGGTGTCCGGGTACGGGCCGTCCGTGACCACCGGTTTGCCGTCGACGTCGGCCGTGACGAAGCGGGTGCTCGCCGGCTCGGCGAGCCCCTGCCCGTCGATCATCTCCCCGGTCTCGGTGAGGTCGTCGTTGATCGCGCTCATGTAGGCGTACATGGCCCGCAACTGCTCCGGCGTCCAGGCCGGGGACTGCTCGGAGGCCCGGCCCCGCATGCCCTCGTAGTCCGCCTGCGTACCGAGGACCATCATCAGGAACTTCATGTGTCCGCTCCTTCGTCCGCCGCGCGGGCCGGGAGCCAGGGGCCGAGCCCGGCCAGGTCGGGCCGCTCCGGTCAGGCTTTCCCCTCGGTCCGCTCCTCGGCCGGGCCCGGGGCCGGGGCTGGGGCTGGGACCGGGTCGGTCGCCTCGGCCGGCTCGGCCACCGCCTCGGCATCGCCGGGATGCGCCGCACGACCGGCCTGACCTGCAGGGCCGCCGTGCCCGGCCCGACCACCGTGACCGCCATGCGCACCATGGCTGCCGTGCGTCCGGCGGGCCACCGCCCGGGGCTTCTCAGCGGCGGCCTCCGCGACCTCGTCGACATACACCGCACACTCGTGGTTCCTGCACGGACCCGGACCCCACACGGGTACCCACGCGCCCAGCGTCTTGTGCCGCCGTACGACCGTGGCCACAGGCTGTCCGCAGACCGAGCAGACATGCTCGACGATGCCCATGCCCTCAGGGTAGGGCCGACGGGGTCGGTGCGCTCCCCGCCGTACACCGGCAATCCCCGGCGCTCAGCGCCGCGCTCGGCGCTTCCTGCTGTACTTCCGTACGACCACCCCGTTGTCGAAGCCGCGCACGTCGTCGAGCGTGAACTCGGCGAGGGCGAATCCGGAGCCGAACATCGGCATGCCGCTGCCCTGCACGACGGGGTACGTCTTGATGATCAGCTCGTCGATCTCGTCGAGCAGCTCGCCCGCGATCACCGAGCCGCCGCAGAGGTAGATGCCGAGCTCGCCGTCCTCCGCCTTGAGCTCGCGGACCTTGCCGACCAGGTCGTCCGAGATGATCTCGACGTTCGGGTCGGGCGACTCCCTCAGCGTGCGCGAGGCCACGTACTCGCGCAGATGGGCGTACGGGCTGGTGACGCCCTCCCGCAGCGCCACGTCATAGCTGCCGCGGCCCTGGATGATCGTGTCGTAGTCCTTGGGGGGAAGCCCGTCGGTGCCGATGAGCCGACGGACTTGGCTCGGGTTGGTGTCCGGGTGCTCCGCGATCAGGTACTCGGCGAATTCACCCACCACATACGGATACATGTACGACGCATCACCATCCGGGTCCCCGATGAAGCCGTCGATCGAACATGCGATGAGGTACGTCAGCTTGCGCAAACCGGTCTCTTTCCCTCGTCCGACAGTCAGGTCGCGAGAGGGCAGGCGGCCACCTGTCGGCGCCCTCCCCCGCAATCAACCACTTCAGTTATAGTACTTCAGACGTAGTGGTTGCAAGGGAATTCAGTACTGAGGAGTGCGGATGGTCAGGAACCCCGAGCGCAGGGGCGCTCTGCTGGACGCGGCGGTGGCGGTGCTGGCACGGGAAGGGGCCCGCGGGCTGACGTTCCGCGCGGTGGACGCCGAGGCCGGGGTTCCGGTGGGCACCGCGTCGAACTACTTCGCCGACCGTGACGCCCTGCTCCACCAGATCGACGCACGGCTGAAGGAACGCCTGGCCCCCGACCCGGCCGTGGTCGAGGAGCTGCTCGCCTCACCGAAGGACCGGACCCTGGTCACGGCGTTCATGCGTGATCTGCTGGCCCGCGTCACCGGGGACCGCACCGGCTACCTCGCCCACCTCGAACTGCGCCTCGAAGCCACCCGCCGCCCGGCCCTGTACGCCTCGTACACCGCGTCGGTGCGCGGCGAGCTGGACTTCGGCATGCGCTTCCACCGTGAGGCGGGCCTCCCCGGCGGCGACGAGACCGTCATGGTGCTCTACCTGGCCATGCAGGGCCTGCTGCTCGAACACCTGACCCTGCCGGACGTCCTCGACGACGCCCTTCCCGGGGTCGCCGCCCCCGAGGGCCTGATGGAGCGTGTCGTGGAGACGATCGTCCCGTAATCCGTAAGGAGCGCGGTGAACTGCACGACGAAGCCACGAAGCTCCAAGCCCCGAAAACCCGGCGGGCCCCGCACACCGTGGGGATGTGCGGGACCCGCCGACCACCCGAAGGCGCCGGCACCGTGCGGGGTCAGGTCCGCACGGCACGAGACGACGCCTCCGGAGCATGGACCACCCCTCGGCCCCGCCTCAGCTGCTGCGGCGCGTCACGAATTCGGCCAGTGCGAGCAGACCGCCGGCCGACTCCGGGTCAGGGACCGCGCGGGAGAGTTCGTGCATGGCCCTGGCCATGCGGTCGGCGGCCTGGATCTGCGCCCAGTCGCGCCCACCGGCCCGCTCCACGACCGACGCCGTGCGCTCCAGGTCCCCTTCCGTGTACGGCAGGCCGTACAGCTCGGCGAGTTCGAGAGCCTCCGGGGTGCCGGAGGCGAGGGCGGCGACCACCGGAAGGGACTTCTTGCGGACCATGAGATCCGCCCCGGCCGGCTTGCCGGTGTGACTCGGGTCGCCCCAGATGCCGATCACGTCGTCGATGAGCTGGAAGGCCAGTCCGGCCTCCCGTCCGAACGCGTCCAAGGCCTCGACGTCCTCCTCACCGGCGCCCGCGTACAACGCGCCCACCGCACAGGCACAACCGAGCAGAGCGCCCGTCTTCGCCTCGGCCATGACGAGCACCTCGTCGAGAGTGACCTCCTCCGGCCGGCGTCCCTCCAACTCGGTGTCGGTGTGCTGGCCCGCGCACAGTTCGACGACACAGGCCGCGAGCCGGGCGGCGGCCGCGGTCGACGCCGGATGCGGGTCCTGGGCGAGCAGTTGCTGGGCCAGGGCCTGGAGCGCGTCCCCGGCCAGGATCGCGTCGGGAATCCCGAACACGGTCCACGCGGTGGCCCGGTGTCTGCGCGTGGTGTCCCGGTCCATCACGTCGTCGTGCAGCAGCGTGAAGTTGTGCACCAACTCCACCGCGGCGGCGGCCCGCACGGCGGTGGACTCGCGCCCGCCGAGTGCGGCGACGGCGGCCAGGACCAGCGCCGGGCGTATCGCCTTGCCCGCGTTCCCCGTGACCGGGGTGCCGTCCGTGTCCTCCCAGCCGAAGTGGTAGCGCGCGACGCGACGCATCGAACCCGGTAAGGACCCGATGGCCCGGCGCAGTTCGGGATCGACCGACAGCCGCGCCTGTTCCAGGATCCCCGCCGCCTCGTGTCCTTCAGGTCCGCTCGCCGCGCCCACCCGGCCGGCCGACCCGTCGGCACCGGCGGGTCTCCGCTTCGCCTCCGTCACGGACTCACCCATGGGGTCGCTTGGGAGGGGCCGCGGAGGGCGGCGGTTCCGCTGTGCGCGGGCGCGTGCTCGCGAGGTGTTCCCGCCCGGTGGGGCGGGGACACGGCGTCCGTTCGGACAGGGTCACCGCCAGCGGCCGATCTCGACGTTCTCCAGCACGCCGAGCGCGTCGGGGACCAGGACCGCGGCCGAGTAGTAGGCCGTCACGAGGTACTTGATGATCGCCTGTTCGTTGATGCCCATGAACCGCACGGACAGGCTGGGCTCGATCTCGTCGGGGATGCTCGCGGCCCGCAGACCGATGACGCCCTGGTCCTCCTCGCCGGTACGCAGGGCGATGATCGACGTGGTCCGGGCCTCGGTCACCGGGATCTTGTTGCACGGGTAGATCGGCACTCCGCGCCAGGTGGGGATGCGGTTGCCGGCGATGTCGATGGTCTCGGGGACCAGTCCGCGCTTGTTCAGTTCGCGGCCGAACGCGGAGATCGCGCGCGGATGGGCGAGGAGCATCTTGGTGCCCCGGCGGCGGCAGAGCAGCTCGTCCAGGTCGTCCGGGCTGGGCACGCCGTCGTGCGGCTGGAGCCGCTGGTCGTACTCGCAGTTGTGCAGGAGGCCGAACTCCCGGTTGTTGACGAGCTCGTGCTCCTGGCGCTCCTTCAACGCCTCGACCGTGAGCCTGATCTGCTGCTCGGTCTGGTTCATCGGCTGGTTGTAGAGGTCGGCCACGCGGGTGTGGATACGCAGGACGGTCTGGGCGACGCTGAGTTCGTACTCGCGCGGCGCGGCCTCGTAGTCGACGAAGGTGTGCGGGATGTCCGGCTCACCGCTGTGGCCGGCGGCGAGGTCGATCTCCTTCTCGCCGTACTTGTTGGTGCGCTGCGACGGGATCGAGCGCTGTTCCTGCAGGTGCTCGCTGAGCGTCTCGGCACGTTCGGCGAGTTGCTCGACGGCCTGGCGCGGCAGGACGAGCACCGTGCACGCGGTGACCGCGCGGGCCGTGTACTCCCAGATCGCGTCGGGGTCGAGCAGTGCCTGCTCGCCGAAGTAGGCGCCGTCGGCCAGTACGCCGAGGACCGCGTCGTCGCCGTAGGGGCCGGTGCCGATCTTCTCGACCTTGCCGTGCGCGAGCAGGAACACCTCCTCCGCCTGGCTGCCGAATTCGGCCAGGACGTCGCCGGGCACGAACTCCCGCTGCTCGCACCGCTGGGCCAGTTCGCCCAGTACGTCGATGTCCTCGTAGGTCCGCAGGGCCGGCAGTTCGCCGAGCTCCGCGGGGATGACGGCGACCTGGTCGCCGGTCTTCACAAAGGTGACGCGGCCGTCGCCGACCGCGTAGGTGAGCCGCCTGTTCACCCGGTACGTACCGCCCTGCACGTTCACCCACGGCAGGGTGCGCAGCAGCCAGCGCGAGCTGATCTCCTGCATCTGGGGCGTGGACTTCGTGGTGGTGGCCAGGTTCCGGGCAGCGGCCGTGCCGAGACTCTGCTGCGGCCTGTCCTGCTGCGAGCGAACCTCTTCGCCTACCGACATGCGGATTCCCCTCCGGGTATGCACTGACAGCACTGATCGCGGTCACCGATCTCGCGATCCAGCCTTGCATCGCGGAGCGTGCCGGTGCTATTACCCGAAAGAGCGGGAATGGATCTTCACAGACTGGGCATGTCGGCTGTTTCTGTCGACCACTCGCACCCTCGTACGAGCCCCGGCCGAATCTGACCGGATCCATCCGCGCGCCCCCTCGTCCGCCTCGCCCGCACCGCGAGTTGGGGTACACACCGCGTACGAGGCGGTCACGACCAGCGGCCGTCGCACGGCACGAAGGAGTCGGCCATGGCCCCACCCATGTCCGCGAGCAGGTTTCTCACCGTCCTGAAGAACGAGGGCGTCCGGGTCGTCGAGGTCGGCGACTGGGAACATCACAATCGCAACCATGTGGGCCCCTGGGGGCCCGTCCACGGCGTGATGATCCACCACACCGTCACCTCCGGGAGTGAACGCACCGTCCGTATCTGCCGCAACGGATACGAGGGGCTGCCGGGCCCGCTGTGCCACGGCGTCATCACCAAGGACGGCCGGGTGCACCTCGTCGGCTACGGCCGGGCCAACCATGCCGGCCTGGGCGACGACGACGTGCTGCGGGCCGTGATCGCCGAGAGGCCGCTGCCCGCGGACAACGAGGCCAACACGGACGGCAACCGCCATTTCTACGGCTTCGAGTGCGAGAACCTCGGCGACGGCGAGGACCCCTGGCCGGCGGCGCAGCTCGAGGCCATCGAGCGGGTCTCGGCCGCCGTCTGCCGTCACCACGGCTGGAACCAGCGGTCCGTCATCGGGCACCTCGAATGGCAGCCCGGGAAGGTCGACCCCCGGGGATTCACCATGGCCAACATGAGAGAGCGCGTCCGGGACCGGCTGAAATAGGGCCCGGCGGCGGGCGCGTCCGACACCCACCGGTCATGTGTCCGACAATGGGCACGTGACCGGCCAGCCCTCCACCCCCGACGACCCCACCACCGTCCTGGAGCCCAGGCTGCCGTCACCCCTTCAGGAGGTCGCGGACGAGCGCTTCGCCCGCCACGGCCTCCGGTTGCTGCTCAAGCGCGACGACCTGATCCATCCGCGGCTCGTCGGCAACAAGTGGCGCAAGCTGGTCCCGAACCTGCGCGCGTCGGCGGGCCGCCCGCTGCTCACCTTCGGCGGCGCCTACTCCAACCATCTGCGCGCCACCGCGGCCGCGGGTCACCTCCTGGGCCTGCCCACCATCGGCGTGGTCCGCGGCCAGGAGCTGGCCGACCGCCCCCTGAACCCTTCCCTGGCCCGCTGCACGGCGGACGGCATGCGGCTGCACTTCGTCGACAGGTCGACGTATCGCCACAAGTCCGACCCGGCCACCCTGGCCGCCGTCCTCCGTGCCGCCGACGCCGACGGCGCGTACGTGGTCCCCGAGGGCGGCAGCAACCCTCTCGCCGTCCAGGGCTGCCAGGACCTCGGCGCCGAGCTGCGCGGCCGGGCCGACGTCGTGGCCCTCGCCTGCGGCACCGGCGGCACGCTCGCCGGACTGGCCGCGGGGCTGGCCCCCGCCCAGCGCGCCCTCGGCATTCCGGTTCTCAAGGGCGGCTTCCTCGACGAGGAGATACGGCAGCTTCAGCGCAGGGCGTTCGGCGGGCCGCGCGGCGACTGGAGTCTCGACGACCGCTTCCATTTCGGCGGTTACGCACGGACCTCACCCGAACTGGACGCCTTCGCGGACGACTTCGAGACGCGCCACCGTCTCCCGGTGGAACGTCTCTATGTCGCCAAGTTGCTCTACGGACTCGTCGCCCTGGCGGCGGAGGGCGCCTTCCCGCACGGGACGACGGTCGCCGCAGTGATCACCGGCCGCCCGTTCCCGGAGCCGCCGGCCTAGGAGGCCTCCCGGTAGACGGCCGCCTCCTCCAGGTCCAGCCTCCGCAGCAGGGTGCGCAGCATCTCGTCGTCGATGTGCCTGGAGTCCCGCAGCCTGACGAAGACCTCGCGTTCGGCGCCGATCATCTCGCGCGACAGGCGACTGTAGGTGTCGTCGACACTCTCCCCGGTCACCGGGTTCACGGCGCCGAGCCGCTCCCAGACGGCGTTGCGGCGCCGTTCCAGGACGGTGCGGAGGCGGTCGACCAGCGGGGGCGGCAGTTCGTTGCGCTCGTCCGCGAGGAGCTCGTCCAGCCGGGCCTCGGCCGCCCGGGACGCCTGGGCCTGGGCGTTGGCCTCGGCGAGGGTCTCGGCCTGCTGGTCGCGTCCCGGCAGCTTCAGGAAACGGATCAGTGGCGGCAGGGTCAGTCCCTGGATGACCAGGGTCCCGATGACCGTCGTGAAGGTCAGGAAGAGGATCAGGTTGCGCTCGGGGAAGTCGTCCCCGCCGTTCACGGTGAGCGGGATCGAGAAGGCGATGGCCAGCGAGACGACACCCCGCATGCCGGCCCAGGCGATGACGAACGGCCCCTTCCAGGTGGGGTCGTCCTCCCGTTCCCGGATGCGCCGCGACACCATGCGCGGCAGGAAGGTCGCCGGATAGACCCATACGAACCGGGACACGACGACCACGAGGAAGACGGCCACGGCGTACCACGTGGCGCGGCCCCCCTCGTACTCGCCCAGCCCTTCGAGGACGACCGGGAGCTGGAGTCCGATGAGGGCGAAAACAGATGATTCCAGGAGGAAGGCGACCATCTTCCAGACGGCCTCCTCCTGGAGGCGGGTGGCGAAGTCGACCTGCCAGTTGCGGTGGCCGAGGTACAGGCCGACGACGACCACGGCGAGCACCCCGGAGGCGTGCACCCACTCGGCGAGCCCGTAGGCGACGAAGGGGATGAGCAGGGAGAGGGTGTTCTGGAGCAGCGCCTCCTTGAGGTGGGTGCGCAGCCAGTGGATCGGCACCATCAGCAGCAGGCCCACCGCGACACCGCCGACCGCCGCCACCAGGAACTCCACGATCCCGCCGGCCCAGCTCGCGCCCTCGCCGAGGGTGGCCGCGAGGGCCACCCGGTAGGCGGTGATCGCGGTCGCGTCGTTCACCAGGGACTCGCCCTGCAGGATCGTGGTGATCCGCGACGGCAGGCCCACCCGCCGGGCGACCGCCGTCGCCGCGACCGCGTCCGGCGGCGCCACCACCGCGCCGAGCACCAGCGCGGCGGTCAGCGGCAACCCCGGCACGATCATGTACGCGGCCCAGCCCACGACGAGGGTCGCGAAGAGGACGTAACCGACCGACAGCAGGGCGACGGGTCGCAGTTGGGCCCGCAGGTCGAGGTAGGAGCTGTCGCCGGCGGCGGTGTAGAGCAGCGGGGGCAGGATCAGCGGCAGGACGATCTCGGGGTCGAGTTCGTAGTGCGGCACCCCGGGCAGGTACGACACCGCGAGCCCCACCGAGACCAGCAGCAGCGGGGCGGGCACCGGCGTGCGCCGGGCGGCAGCGGCGACCGTCGCACTCCCTGCGACCAGCAACAGCAAGGGCAAAAAGTGCATCGCTTCCGCCGCCTTCGTTTCCGCGCGATGTTCCGCGCGCCCGTCGTAACCTGGCAATCATGAAACAGTGCACGCACACGGACGCGCTGCCGCACCCCGAGCCCGATCCCCTGAGCGACACCTGCCTGGAGTGCCTGGCCGCGGGGAGCCACCCGGTGCAGTTGCGGATGTGCCTGGAGTGCGGACACGTGGGTTGCTGCGACTCCTCGCCGATGCGCCACGCCACCGCGCACCACAAGGAGAGCGGCCATCCCATCATGCGTACGTTCGAGGCCGGCGAGACCTGGCGCTGGTGCTTCGTGGACCATGTACTCGTTTGACGAACACGACCGAGACGTCGTACGACGGAACCATGTCACCCCGTGACACGTCGACGTACTCGTGTGACACGGTTCGGCGGTCCGGCGCCTGGGTACGTCAATCCGGCGCGTGCTCTTCCTATTTGAGGCCCGCAGACCTCTAGCCACCGAGCGTGTTCATAGGCTTACTATGAGTGACAGCGTGGGGTGGGGTCCTCAGGACCCCGAGGACACGGCGCTCGGTAGCGCGATAGCGTCACCGCTGAACCACGTAGCGCGTTACCCCGGGGGGCGACCCTCGGCCCCCGAAAAAGCTTGTACCACCTTGGAGGTGAGGGTGTCCCAGATCGCAGGCGAGCCCGGGACCCAGGACTTCGTGGAAGTCCGGCTGCCGGCCGCGGGTGCCTACCTGTCGGTGCTGCGTACGGCGACGGCCGGCCTCGCGGCCCGTTTGGACTTCACCCTCGACGAGATCGAGGACCTGCGCATCGCGGTCGACGAGGCCTGCGCGATCCTGCTTCAGCAGGCCGTGCCCGGCTCGGTGCTCAGCTGTGTCTTCCGTCTGGTCGACGATTCGCTGGAGGTCACGGTCTCGGCCCCCACCACCGACGGCCACGCCCCCTCGCGCGACACCTTCGCCTGGACCGTGCTGTCGGCCCTGGCGGGCAAGGTCTCCTCCGCGGTGGCCGACGACAAAACCGTTTCGATCAGCCTCTACAAACAGCGCGGCGCGGGACCCGGGCCGGCGTGAGGAACGGGGACGGGCCGGTGCGGGACGAAGAACGCGGCACACGGGAACTGCCCGCTGAGGACGACGGCGGTCCGAGTGGGCCGGCGCATCTGGCGGACGGCGTCGACGGCATCCCCGAGCAGGCCCGGCCGCACCCGGAGGACGAGTCCTCGGCGGCGGGAGCGTCTCGGTGGGCGGAGCCGTCCGACGACGAGGCGCCCTCCGACGGGCAACGGAATCCGGAGGGTGCCCTGAGGAGCACCACGTCCTCACGAGGGCGGACTGGGGCCTCCCCCGCTCGAGCACAGTCGAGAGCTGGGGGAACGGTGACGGCGGGCGGGACTATGAGCGAGCACGAGCGACACGACGAGGCGAGCGCGCAGAACGCGCAGAGCGTGCGGAACGCACAGCACGACCCTCAGGACCGCAGCGGGGCGCGCGCCCTGTTCGTGGAGCTGCGCGCCCTGCCGGACGGCAGCGCCGAGTACGCGGAGCTGCGCAACCGGCTCGTCCGGATGCACCTGCCGCTCGTGGAGCACCTCGCACGCCGGTTCCGCAACCGCGGCGAGCCGCTGGACGACCTGACCCAGGTCGCCACCATCGGCCTGATCAAGTCCGTGGACCGCTTCGACCCGGACCGCGGCGTGGAGTTCTCCACGTACGCGACCCCGACGGTCGTCGGCGAGATCAAGCGGCACTTCCGCGACAAGGGCTGGGCGGTGCGGGTGCCGCGTCGGCTCCAGGAGCTGCGGCTGGCGCTGACCACGGCCACGGCCGAGCTGTCGCAGCAGCACGGGCGCTCCCCGACGGTGCACGAGCTGGCCGAGAAGCTGGCCATCTCGGAGGAGGAGGTGCTGGAGGGCCTGGAGTCGGCCAACGCGTACTCCACGCTCTCCCTGGACGTCCCCGACACCGACGACGAGTCCCCGGCGGTCGCGGACACCCTCGGCGCGGAGGACGAGGCGCTGGAGGGCGTCGAGTACCGGGAGTCTTTGAAGCCGCTGCTGGAGGACCTCCCGCCGCGCGAGAAGCGGATCCTGCTGCTGCGGTTCTTCGGCAACATGACCCAGTCGCAGATCGCCCAGGAGGTCGGCATCTCCCAGATGCACGTCTCCCGACTGCTGGCGCGCACCCTGGCGCAACTGCGGGAGAAGCTCCTCGTCGAGGAGTAGCGGCGAGAGTCCCGGCGGGAGCGGCGAGAAGAGAGCCGCGGAGGTCGAGGAGGAGCGGGGCGAAGCGACGGTCGCGCCGGCGCGCGACCGGAGCACACCCCTCGACCACACCCGCACACCACGCCCACCTCGACGAACGACACTCCCCCGGCGGCCGGCGATGCCCCCACCGGCACACGGACACCGATTGGCCTCGCCCTCCGCGCCCGCGCGCGGGGTCCGAGCACCGGTGACGGCTCGCGACCGACGCCGGAGACCTGGCGACTGCGCATGGGCCACGATCAGCCGCTGACCGTCTGTCCGCCTGTGCGCGACCGAGCGCGGGGCCGGCCCCAGAAAGCCGTCAGCGGACCCGAAGTTTTCGCTCTGCGTCCGGCTGCCCGGCCGATGGGCCACTCGGTCCTGTGCAACCGCACGGCCGACCTCGCACTCGGCTTTCGCTGCCACTCGCCCCAGCAGACTTCGGCTTGCTCGTCCGCCCGGCTGCCCGGCTGCCCGCTAGGGCTTCGGCTGCTGGGTGCGGCCCGGGCCCTGGATGTCGAGTGCCTGGGTCGTGGCGGGGTTGATCAGGAGGACCAGCGCGGCCACGGCGACCACCGCCAGCGCGATGCCCGCCGGGATCGCCACGCTGTCGGCCCGCAGCAGGTTGTAGGCCACCGGCAGCGCCATGATCTGGGTGATGACGGCAGGCCCCCGGCTCCAGCTCCGCCGCAGCAGCAACCCGCGCGCGGCGATCAGCGGCAGCAGGGCCAGCGCGATCAGGGTGATGCCGCCGGTGACTCCGGTGGTCAGGTCGTCCGCGTCACCGGTGAGGCCGACGACGAGCATGGCCCCGCCGCCCACCAGCAGGGCCACCCCCTCCAGCGCGGCCAGCGCCGCCGCGGCGGTCAGCCGTCCCGGACGGGGCTCGGCGTCGGAGGTGTCCGGCGTGGGGGTCTGCTCAGGGCTCACCCCTGAAGGGTAGCCCTCGCCCCGTCGCCCGCTCCGCCCCCGGTACCCGGCCCCGTTTCCGGCACGTGCACCGCGTTTTCCGGCACGTGACACCGCGTTCGCGCGCCCCCGCGTGCTCATCGTCACTACCTGATCTCCCCCTTGATCCGCACCTCGGTATGGGCCGGGTACCACCCAGTAGGTACCCTGCAACTCATGCGTGCACTTCTCGTGGTCAACCCGGCGGCAACCACCACAAGCGCACGTACGCGCGATGTGCTGATCCACGCTCTCGCGAGCGAGATGAAGCTGGAGGCGGTGACCACCGAGTACCGGGGTCACGCCCGGGACCTCGCCCGCCAGGCCGCGGAGGGCAAGGGCGACATAGAACTGGTCGTCGCACTCGGCGGCGACGGCACGGTCAACGAGGTCGTCAACGGCCTGCTGCACCACGGCCCCGACCCCGACCGCCTGCCCCGTCTCGCCGTGGTCCCCGGCGGCTCCACCAATGTCTTCGCCCGCGCCCTGGGTCTGCCCAACGACGCCGTGGAGGCGACCGGCGCCCTGCTCGACGCGCTGCGCGAGAGCCGGGAGCGCACGGTCGGCCTGGGCATGGCCTCCGGCACCCCGGGGACGGAGGACGAGGCGGTCCCGTCGCGCTGGTTCACCTTCTGCGCCGGCCTCGGATTCGACGCGGGTGTGATCGGCCGGGTCGAGCAACAGCGGGAACGCGGACGGAAATCCACACACGCTCTTTACCTGCGTCAGGCTTTCCGCCAGTTCCTGGAAGAGCCCCATCGCAGACTCGGCACGATCACTTTGGAGCGGGCCGGCGAGGACCCGATTTCCGATCTTGTGCTGTCCATAGTCTGCAACACGTCCCCGTGGACGTTTCTGGGCAATCGCCCGGTGTACGCGTCGCCTAAGGCCTCGTTCGATAAAGGTCTCGACGTGCTCGGCCTCAGCCGCATGTCGACGCCCGCGCTCGCCCGATATGGCACACAGTTGCTCACTTCGTCCCCCGAGCGGGGACCCCAGGGCAAGCACGCCACCACCCTGCACGACCTGACCGACTTCACCTTGCATTCGAAGGCGCCCCTCCCCCTCCAGATGGACGGCGACCACCTCGGACTGCGAACCAGCGTGACGTTCACAGGCGTACGCCGTGCACTGCGTGTGATTGTGTGAGCGGAACGGGCAAAAGTCCTTCCACTCGAACGTTTAGGCCAGGGTCCACCCCATGGAAGTACGGCTGTGACACAGTCGACACCGAGGAATCAAAAAAAACTTTCCGGAAGGGGTTGTATCCGCCGCTGAGGTTTGCGAGTCTCTACGTGGCGCTCGGGACAGCCCGCAACACCGGCTCACGCAAGCGCCAGAACCCCTCCTCAATCCACAGGACCACACCAGTCCGTCTGGTGATCGGCCCTTCACTTGTTGAGGGATTCGTGAAAGCGTTCACATTCACAAGCTAACGTGCATGTAATACCAAGGAGAGGTAGCAGCCATGGACTGGCGTCACAACGCCGTTTGCCGCGAGGAAGACCCCGAGCTCTTCTTCCCCATCGGCAACACCGGTCCTGCGCTGCTGCAGATCGAGGAAGCCAAGGCTGTCTGCCGTCGCTGCCCGGTTATCGAGCAGTGTCTGCAGTGGGCGCTTGAGTCCGGCCAGGACTCCGGCGTCTGGGGTGGTCTCAGCGAGGACGAGCGCCGCGCCATGAAGCGCCGCGCCGCCCGCAACCGGGCCCGTCAGGCATCCGCCTGACATCCCACCCAGCAATAGCCTGAGCTTGGCGGCGCGCACAGCGAGTGCGCATCTCCCGCCCCCGAGCCGCAGCGCGCAGTGCCCCCGGTGCGCTTAATCAGCCACGAGCCCGAGCCCCGGACCACATGATGGTCCGGGGCTCGGTGCTGTCTCGGCTACGGCTACGGATACGGATACGACGACCGTGGTGTCCCGACCGGTACGGCCGCCGTACGCCCGCTACTTCTGGGCGCGCACCGGGATGTCCAGGATGACCTGGGTGCCCCGCTCCGGCGCCGGGACCATGTCGAAGGTGCCGCCCAACTCCCCCTCCACCAGGGTCCGTACGATCTGCAGGCCGAGGTTGCCCGAGCGGTGCGGGTCGAAGCCCTCGGGGAGGCCGACGCCGTCGTCCTGGACGGTGACGAGCAGCCGGGCCTCCTTGGAGGTGCCGCCCCTGACGGCCGAGACCTCGACCGTGCCGGTATCGCCCTCGCGGAAACCGTGTTCGAGGGCGTTCTGCAGGATCTCGGTGAGGACCATGGACAGCGGGGTGGCGACCTCCGCATCGAGGATGCCGAACCGTCCGGTGCGCCGGCCGGCGACCTTACCCGGTGAGATCTCGGCGACCATCGCGAGCACCCGGTCGGCGATCTCGTCGAACTCCACCCGCTCGTCCAGATTCTGGGACAGCGTCTCATGCACGATCGCGATCGACCCGACCCGTCGGACGGCCTCTTCGAGGGCCTCCCGGCCACGCTCGGACTCGATGCGCCGGGCCTGGAGACGCAACAGGGCGGCCACGGTCTGGAGGTTGTTCTTCACCCGGTGGTGGATCTCCCGGATGGTCGCGTCCTTGGTGATCAACTCGCGCTCGCGGCGCCGCAGTTCGGTCACGTCCCGCAGCAGCACCAGCGAACCGATGCGCGGGCCCTTGGGCTTGAGGGGGATCGCACGGAACTGGATCACCCCGTCGCTGGACTCGATCTCGAACTCGCGCGGCGCCCACCCGCTCGCCAGCTTGGCGAGCGCCTCGTCGACCGGGCCCCGGGAAGGGGCGAGTTCGGCGGTCGTACGGCCGAGGTGGCAGCCCACCAGGTCGGCGGCGAGGCCGAGGCGGTGGTAGGCGGAGAGGGCGTTCGGGGAGGCGTACTGGACGATGCCGTCGGCGTCGAGCCTGATCAGCCCGTCGCCGACGCGCGGCGAGGCGTCCATGTCGACCTGCTGGTCGGGGAACGGGAACGCGCCCGCGGCGATCATCTGGGCCAGGTCGGAGGCGCTCTGGAGATAGGTCAGTTCCAGGCGGCTCGGGGTCCGCACGGTCAGCAGATTGGTGTTGCGCGCGATGACGCCGAGGACGCGCCCCTCCCTGCGCACGGGGATGGACTCGACCCGTACGGGCACCTCCTCGCGCCACTCCGGGTCGCCCTCGCGGACGATCCGGCCCTCGTCGTGCGCGGCGTCGAGCAGGGGCCTCCGGCCGCGCGGGACCAGATGGCCGACCATGTCGTCCTGGTACGAGGTGGGGCCGGTGTTGGGGCGCATCTGGGCCACGGAGACATAGCGGGTGCCGTCACGCGTGGGGACCCAGAGGACCAGGTCGGCGAAGGAGAGGTCGGACAGCAACTGCCACTCCGACACCAGCAGGTGCAGCCACTCCAGGTCGGAGTCGCTGAGGGCGGTGTGCTGGCGGACGAGTTCGTTCATGGAGGGCACGTGTGCGAGCGTACCTGGCGGTACGGAGATGACCGGAAACGGCTGCTGGAGTGGCCGGTACGAGCCCGGGAACACCCGCGGGCCGCGGCACCTGAGAGGGACCCTCAACCCTCCCGGCACCGCAGCCCGGAGCAACATCGGCCGTGGGGTGTGCGGTCCCAGTCGGCCGAAGGATGAGGATCCGGAGCAGTCAGGGCAGAGAGCGCCGGGTCCTCGGTCCGCCTTCCTGTGCGGGGAAGACGGAGGCTTGTCGTCGCGTGCGATCGCCGGCGGCGGGCCGCTGATCGATCACATGCTCTACCACGCATTGTTGACTAGACCACTGCGTGTGTCCATGCGTTGACGGATGTTTGTTGTTGTTCCCTTGCCCGACATCCGCGGACGGTCCACTGGCAGAGTAGCCCGCTTCGGTCCGGGGGTGGGCCGGAACGCCACCGCCGGAGCCGGTGACGGGCCTCACGCTCGCCCCCTGTGGAGAGGGGGTCACCCCTGCTAGATTGGTCTACACCACATGAAAGGTGCTTGACCCGCGGGTTACCGGTCGAGTCCTCTTGAGTCCTACGTTCCAGATCGGCAGGCCAGCGTGGAAGTTGTCATCGTTCCGGATGCCAAGGCGGGTGGCGAGCTCATAGCCGAGGCGATGGCGGAGTTGCTCCGGCGGAAGCCCGACGCGTTGCTCGGGGTGGCCACGGGGTCGACTCCGCTGCCCATCTACGAGGCGCTGGCGCGGAAGGTGCGTTCGGGCTCCGTGGACGTCTCCCGGGCACGGGTGGCCCAGCTCGACGAATACGTGGGGCTGCCGGCCGAGCACCCCGAGTCCTACCGCTCGGTGCTGCGGCGGGAGGTGCTGGAGCCGCTGGGGCTCGGGATGGACGCGTTCATGGGGCCCGACGGCACCGCCGAGGACGTGGCGGGGGCCAGCGCGGCGTACGACAGGGCGCTGGCCGAGGCGGGGGGTGTGGACCTGCAGGTGCTCGGTATAGGCACCGACGGGCACATCGGGTTCAACGAACCGTGCTCGTCGCTCGCGTCCCGGACGCGGATCAAGACCCTCACCGAACAGACCCGGATCGACAACGCGCGGTTCTTCGACGGCGACATCGACCAGGTGCCGCACCACGTCATCACGCAGGGCATCGGCACGATCCTGGAGGCCCGGCACCTGGTGCTGCTCGCCACGGGCGAGGGCAAGGCGGACGCCGTCGCGGCGACCGTGGAGGGCCCGGTGGCGGCGGTGTGCCCCGCGTCGGCGCTGCAGCTCCACCGCCACGCGACCGTCGTGGTGGACGAGGGCGCCGCGTCGAAGCTGAAGCTCGCGGACTACTTCCGGCACACGTACGACAACAAGCCCGACTGGCAGGGCATCTAGGGCGGCCGGGGGTACACGTAGGCGCCACAGCCCGGGGAGGAGGGCTGTGGCGCCGGTGTGTTTCCCGGGGCGGGGTGGGGGCGCGGGTCGGTGTGTCCCGCCTCAAGGGGCACGACGTCCCGCCTCTAGGGGACGATGTCCCGCCTCCGGCGCCCGCCCGCGATGACCTCCGCCGCCGCCCTGCCGCAGACCCTCGCCGCGCCGTGGGTGGCGATGTGGAGGGCGGCACGGGGCGGGGACTGGGGGACGCCCATCTCGACCACGATGGTGTCGGGGCGGGTGGTGAGGAGGATGTCCAGGGCGGCGGTCATCCAGGGGTGGCGGTGTTCGTCGCGGACGACGGCGACGATCCGACGGGTGCCCGCGACCGCCAGGGCCGAGGCACCGGCGCTGTCGCCGGCGAAGGTGCCCGTCTCGGTGCCGGGGAGGAGGCGGGCCAGTTCCGCGCCGACGCCCCAGGGGGTCTCGTCGCCCACGGCGATGTTCGCCACCGGGGTGAAGGCCGCGACGTAGACGGGTTGGGTGGGCGGGTGGTAGGGCCGCGTGAACGTCGTCGTCAGGGCGCGGCGGGCGGCCACGAGGCCGATGCCCCCGTCGACGCGGTCGGTGCCACCTGCTCGGCCCGTCCGCCCGAGAGGCTCGGGCGACGTGCCGTCGACACCTTCCGCTTCCGCGGCGGCCTCTCGCGTCCACCGCGCCAGAGCCCTGACCCGGTTCGCCGCGTCCGCCAGACGCTCCTCGGGCAGTTCGCCGGTGCGGACGGCGGTGACGAGGGCGTCGCGGAGGCGGAGGACGGTCTCCTCGTCGGCGAGGCCGCCGCCGACGCAGATGGCGTCGGCGCCGGCGGCGAGGGCGAGGACACTGCCGTGTTCGATGCCGTAGGTGCCGGCGATCGCCCGCATCTCCATGCCGTCGGTGACGATGAGGCCGTCGTAGCCCAGCTCGTCGCGGAGGAGGCCGGTGAGGACGGAGCGGGACAACGTTGCCGGGAGGTCGGGGTCCAGGACCGGGACCAGGATGTGGGCGCTCATCATGGCGCGCGACCCGGCGGCGATGGCGGCCCGAAAGGGGGCCAGGTCCCGGGTGTCCACCAGCGAGCGGTCCGCGTCGATGCGGGGCAGGGAGAGATGGGAGTCGACGGCGGTGTCGCCGTGGCCCGGGAAGTGCTTGGTGCAGGCGGCGACGCCCGCGGCCTGCAGGCCGCCGACGTAGGCGGCCGTGTGGCGGGCGACCAGGCCGGGGTCGGCGCCGAAGGAGCGGACCCCGATGACGGGGTTGGACGGGTTGGCGTTCACGTCCGCCGACGGGGCCCAGTTGAAGTTGACGCCGCACTCCGCCAGTCGGCGGCCCAGGGCGAAGGCGACCTGCCGGGTGAGGTCGGTGTCGTCGACCGCGCCCAGGGCGTGGTTGCCCGGGAAGGAGGAGCCGGTGCGGACCTCCAGGCGGGTGACGTCGCCGCCCTCCTCGTCGATCGCGACCAGGACGTCCTCGTGCTCGGCGCGCAGCTGCGCGGTCAGGGCGGCGAGCTGTCCGGGCGAGACGATGTTGCGGCCGAAGAGACCGACGGAGGCGAGGCCCTCGCCGAGGCGGCGCAGCAGCCAGTCGGGGGCGGTGGTGCCCGTGAAGCCGGGCTGGAGGACCGTCAGGGCGTCCCGGGTGAGCGCGTCCTGTCCGGACGGGGAACCGGGGGAGCCGGTGGCGAACGTCGTCGGTGACATCAGGGTTCGTTATCCCTTCACGGCGCCCGCGGTGAGGCCCGCGGCCATCTTGCGCTGGACGAGGAGGAAGAGGACGACGATCGGCACGGCCATCATGGTGGAGCCGGCCATCATCGGGGCGTATTCGGTGCCGTGTTTGGTGGTGAAGTTGCCCAGCCAGACGGTCGCGGTCTGGTTCTGCTGGCTCATCAGCATCAGGGCGTACAGATACTCGTTCCACGCCTGGATGAAGCCGTAGACGGAGGTCGCCACCATGCCCGGGGCGAGCAGCGGGAACACCACGCGGATGAAGGCGGTGGTGCGGGAGCAGCCGTCGACCATGGCCGCCTCCTCCAGTTCGCGCGGGATGTTGACGATGAAGCCGCGCAGCGTCCACACGGTGAACGGGAGGATGAAGGTCAGATAGGTGATGATCAGACCGGTCAGGCGGTCGTACTGCCCGAGGTCGTTCAGGAGCAGGAAGACCGGGATGATCATGGCGACCAGCGGGACCATCTGCACGGCCAGGATGCCGACGATGACGACCTTCCGGCCGCGGAAGGCGAAGCGGGAGATGGCCAGGGCGGCCAGCATGCCGACGACGATGCCGATCACGACCACGGTCAGGGACACGATGAGGCTGCGGCCGACCGGTCCCCAGAAGTCGGCGATGCTCAGCGCCCGGCTGAAGTTGGAGAGGGTCACGGCGGTCGGCAGCAGGCTCGGGTCCGGGTCGATGGCGTCCTTCGCCGGTTTGAACGCCGTGTTCAGCATCCAGTAGACGGGGAAGCCGGCCGTGACGAAGACGCACAGTCCGAGGAGGTTCCACCCGAGCCTGGACTTCCGGGGGCCGGAGCGGCTCTTCGTGTTCCTCCGGGGACCGGAGACGGTGGCGGTGCTCATTCGACTTCTCCGATCTTCAGCATCTGACGCATGTAGACGCCGATCACGCCGAGCAGCAGCAGCACGGTGAGCAGGGCGATCGCCGAGCCCTGCGCGTAGTCGTTGACCACGAACGCCTTGTCGTACGAGTAGGTCGTGAGCAGTTGGAACTCGGCCTCCGGGTGGCCGTTGCGCATCACGAAGACCTGCGGGAAGACGCCCATGTCCCAGATGACGGAGAGGGTCGTGAGCATCACGATGATGGGCTTGAGGATGGGCAGGGTGACGTAGCGGAAGACGCCCCAGGCGCCGGCGCCGTCGAGACGGGCGGCCTCCTCCAACTCCTTGGGGACCTGGGTGAGTCCGGCGCTCAGGGTGATGACGACGAACGGCACCGCGCCCCACACCACGAGCAGCGTGATGACGGCCAGGCCCTCGGGTCCACTGGCGAACCAGTTGTGGCCGATCATGTCGACGCCGGGGAGTTTGCTGAGGAGCGCGTTGAAGATGCCGTAGTCGGAGTCGAAGAGCCACTTGAAGACGGTGGTGGCCACGATGATCGGCATGCCCCAACTCGCCACGAGCGCGATGTTGATGAGCGTCTTCACCCAGCCGGAGACCCGCTGGAGCAGCAGGGCGATCGCCATGCCGATGACCATCGTGAAGACGACGCAGGCGGCGGCGAAGACGATGGTCCGGACGACGACCGCCCAGAACTCGCTGTCGCCGAGCACCTTGGCGAAGTTGTCGAGGCCGACCGACTCCGCCGGCTTGAACCCCCAGAGCTGCGACTGGCCGAACTCCTGGAAGGACAGGGTGACGAGCCGGACGAGCGGGTAGCCGAGGACGACGGCGAGGATCAGCAGGCAGGGGGCCAGCAGGGCCCAGGGAACGGCGGCCCCGCCGGAAGTCCGCTTCCCGGTCGGCCGTTCCGGCGCCGCCGGCGGTGGCGGTGGCCCCGGCCGCACGGGCGGCACCTTCGCTGGGGCGGTCGTGTCTGCGGCACTCATCGCGCACTCCTAAGCAGATGAAGGAGGGGCCAGGCAGCCTCCCCGAGGGGCTGCGCCCCGAAAGGGGCCGGGGAACTGCGCGACCAGCCACAACGCACCGGCACCGAACCCGGCCCCGTCGCGGCACTTTCTTAGATCACCCACCGGCCGAACCGATGTCGTCGACCGGCCCGACCGATGTCCCCCACCGGCCGAACCGTGCGGCACCCCCGGCCGGGCCCGGCCACCACGGCCAGGCCCGACCGGCAGGTCACCTCACTCGTTGTTGATGACCTTGTCGATCTCGGCGTCGGCGTCCTTCGCGGCCTCCTCGACCGACTTCTTGCCGGTGCCGATGGACTGCAGCATCGTCTGGAGGATCTGCGCCTTCTCGACCTGGCCCCAGCCCGGTGCCATCGGCACGAACCAGTTGGACTCGGCCGCGGTGGCCGGGACCGCCGTCGCCGGGTCGTCCTTCAGCGTGGCGAGGTCGGTCTTGTTGTTGGGCAGGTTGCCCTTCTCCATCAGCCCCTTCTGACCGGCGGGCCCGGTGAAGGCGTTGATCCACTCGGCGGCGACGGTCTGCGCGTCGGACTTCACCGGGACGGCGAGGTCACTGCCGCCGAGGAAGACGGGCAGGTTCTTGCCGGACGGGCCGGGCAGCACGAAGTTCTCGACGTTGCCGGCGAGCTTGCCGGTCTTGTCGTTCTCCTTGGCCGCGGCGGTCGCGCCCTCCCAGGCGGGGGCGAAGATCATGCCGGACTTGCCCTGGCCGTAGACGATGTACCGGTCGGACTCGTCCTTGGTCTTGTCGCCGTGCATGTACGTGTCGACGACGTTCTTGAACTCGTTCAGGCCCTTGAGGGACTCCGGGGAGGAGAGGCTGGCCTTCCACTTGCCGCCGGACTCGACGGCTATGGAGCCGCCGGCGTCGTAGACGAAGGACATGGCCGCGTACCAGTCGCGGGTGGGCTGGTACCAGGCGCTGAACTTGTCGCCCCGCTTCTTCTGGACCTTGTCGAGGGCGGCGGTGAGCTCGTCGTACGTCTTCGGCGGGGACTTGACGCCCGCGGCGGCGAAGACGTCCTTGCGCCAGTTGGCGACGCGGCCACCGGCGTAGTACGGGACGCCGTAGGTCTTGCCCTCGTAGGTGACGGAGGCCTTGAGGCCGTCCAGCCAGGCCCCGGAGTTGTCGAACTTCGCCGGGTCGAGGGGGGCGAAGGCGCCCTTGACCATGTAGGCGAGCATCTCCGTGTTGCCCATCTCGACCACGTCGGGGGCCTTGTCGGTGGCGAGGACGGCGTCGAGCTTGGCGTTCTTGTCGGGCCAGCCGTAGTACTCGTGCGTGATCGTGATGCCGGGGTGCTTCTTCTCGATCGCCGCGTCGGCGGCCTTGACCAGCTCCGGCCAGTTGTTCTGCGCGTCGACCGTGAGCCAGACCGTCAGCTCCTTGGTGTCCGCCCCGGTGTCGGAGCTCTTGTCCTCGCCGCCCCCGCACGCCGCGATGGAGACCATCATGCCCGCGACACAGATCGCGGTCGTCAGCTTCCTCTTCACGCCACCCTCCTCAGGGATGCCATTGCTCAGGGATGCCACAAACCCCCCTGCTCCCCGCGGTGACAGACGTACCGCCCATGGGGCCAGGACCTGGACCAATGGTGTAGACCAGTACGCCGGAGCTTGGCTCAGACCATTCGCCGTGTCAAGGGTGCTCGAACCCCCTCTCACCAGCCGTTATGCGACCTACATATGCAGGAACCTTTATGTAATAAGGCAGCGAAAACCGCGCGACTGAGCCACACTCTTCGGGTAGACCACTGCGCCTTCCCCGGGAGGACCACCGGAGACCCTTCCGTGGACTAGACCAGCGGGGCCCGCAGAGGTATACAGAGGGATCACGCCACGAGGAGCCGGGAAGGCGGAGCATGAGCACCGACGTCAGCAGTGCGGAGAACGAGAACGGGGCGGCCGTCCGTACCGCACGCGTGCCCAAGTACTACCGCCTGAAGAAGCACCTGCTCGACATGACCGAGACGCTTCCGCCCGGCACCCCGGTACCGCCCGAGCGCACCCTCGCAGCCGAGTTCGACACCTCGCGCACGACCGTGCGCCAGGCGCTGCAGGAGCTGGTGGTCGAGGGGCGGTTGGAGCGCATCCAGGGCAAGGGCACGTTCGTGGCCAAGCCGAAGGTCTCCCAGGCGCTGCAACTCACCTCCTACACCGAGGACATGCGCGCCCAGGGGCTCGAACCCACCTCGCAGCTGCTGGACATCGGCTACATCACCGCGGACGACACGCTCGCGGGACAGCTCGACATCACCGCCGGCGGCCGGGTGCTGCGCATCGAGCGGCTGCGCATGGCGAACGGCGAGCCGATGGCGATCGAGACGACCCATCTGAGCGCCAAGCGCTTCCCGGCGCTGCGCAGGTCGCTGGTGAAGTACACCTCCCTCTACACCGCGCTCGCCGAGGTGTACGACGTCCATCTCGCCGAGGCCGAGGAGACCATCGAGACCTCGCTGGCCACGCCGCGCGAGGCCGGCCTGCTGGGCACGGACGTCGGCCTGCCGATGCTGATGCTCTCCCGGCACTCGCTGGACAAGGACGGACAGCCGGTGGAGTGGGTGCGCTCCGTGTACCGGGGCGACCGGTACAAGTTCGTGGCCCGCCTCAAGCGACCGCAGGACTGAGCCCGTTCGGGGCCTCCCCGGCTCGGCGCCCGCGCGCGGAGGGGCCTGCCGACTCCAACTCCAGCGCCGTCTCACCACTGGTGGACCACCGGCTTGAACACAGAACCTCCGCATCCGATATCCGGACAGGGGGTTCCGTACGACGGAAGCCGTCCCTTAGATTTCCTGCGCGTTGCGCGAGGGATCAAAGGTGACCCAGTGGTGATCGGCGAGGGGACGGAACCGGGACATGTCAGAAGCGTCTGAAGTGAGGCCGCCGGCACCCGAAGCGGGACCACCGACGGTGACACCTGTCAGGGTGGTCATCGCCCTGTGTCTGCTCGCCCCGTTCGTCGCGATGCTCTGGGTCGGCTCGTACGCCAAGACGGACCCGGTGTTCATCGGCATCCCCTTCTTCTACTGGTACCAGATGGCCTGGGTGCTCATCTCCACCGCGCTCACCGCCACCGCGTACGTCCTGTGGCAGCGTGACCAGCGCGCCCGGAAATCCGGCGAGTCGCAGCAGCCCCAGCGGTCCCCGGAGTCCCAGGACGGGGGTGCCGCGAAGTGAAGGACGGCGTGAACGGCGTGGCACTCGCCGTCTTCATCTTCTTCTTCCTGGCCGTCACGGTCATGGGCTTCCTGGCCGCGCGCTGGCGCAAGGCCGAGAACGAGCACAGCCTCGACGAATGGGGCCTCGGCGGCCGGTCGTTCGGCACCTGGATCACCTGGTTCCTGCTGGGCGGCGACCTCTACACCGCGTACACCTTCGTCGCCGTGCCGGCGGCGATCTACGCGGCGGGCGCGGCCGGTTTCTTCGCGGTGCCCTACACGATCCTGGTCTATCCGCTGATCTTCACGTTCCTGCCCCGCCTGTGGTCGGTCTCCCACAAGCACGGCTATGTGACGACCTCGGACTTCGTCCGCGGCCGCTTCGGCTCGAAGGGCCTGTCGCTGGCGGTCGCGCTGACCGGCATCCTCGCGACGATGCCGTACATCGCCCTCCAACTCGTCGGTATCCAGGCCGTCCTGGACGTGATGGGCGTCGGCGGCGGCGAGAACACCAACTGGTTCATCAAGGACCTGCCCCTGCTGATCGCGTTCGGTGTCCTGGCGGCCTACACCTACTCCTCCGGCCTCCGGGCGCCCGCGCTGATCGCGTTCGTGAAGGACACCCTGATCTACATCGTCATCGCAGTGGCGATCATCTACATCCCGATCAAGCTCGGCGGCTTCGACGACATCTTCGCCAAGGCGGGCGAGGCCTACAGCCAGACCAACCCGGCGACCGACAAGCCACGCGGCGCGCTCGTCCCGGGCGACGCCAACCAGTGGACGTACGCGACGCTGGCCCTCGGCTCGGCGCTGGCGCTCTTCATGTACCCGCACTCGATCACGGCGACGCTGTCGTCCAAGAGCCGCGAGGTCATCCGCCGGAACACGACGATCCTGCCGCTGTACTCCCTGATGCTGGGCCTGCTGGCGCTGCTGGGCTTCATGGCGATCGCGGCCGGCGTCCAGGTGCAGAACGGCCAGCTGGCGATCCCGCAGCTGTTCGAGACGATGTTCCCGGACTGGTTCGCGGGCGTGGCCTTCGCCGCCATCGGCATCGGCGCGCTGGTGCCCGCGGCGATCATGTCCATCGCGGCGGCGAACCTCTTCACCCGCAACATCTACAAGGACTTCATCAAACCGGACGCCACGCCCGCGCAGGAGACGAAGGTCTCCAAGCTGGTGTCCCTGCTGGTGAAGGTGGGTGCGCTGGCCTTCGTCCTCACCATGGACAAGACGGTCGCCATCAACTTCCAGCTCCTGGGCGGCATCTGGATCCTCCAGACCTTCCCGGCCCTCGTCGGCGGTCTCTTCACCCGCTGGTTCCACCGCTGGGCCCTCATCGCCGGCTGGGCGGTCGGCATGCTGTACGGGACGATCGCCGCGTACGGCGTGGCCTCCCCGACCCAGAAGCACTTCGGCGGCTCGTCCGCCGAGATCCCCGGCATCGGCGAGATCGGCTACATCGGTCTGACGGCGTTCGTCCTCAACCTCGTGGTCACGGTGGTCCTCACCTTCGCCCTGCGCGCCGCGAAGGCCCCCGAGGGCATCGACGAGACCCGCCCCCAGGACTACACGGCAGACGCCGGCGACCCGGGAGTCCAGGTGGAACTCCCTCCGGCGACGGCGGGAACGAGCCACTAGCCGGGTTGCGCCCCTGAAAAAAAGGCAGGGGCGCAGCCCCGCCTCTTTCAGGGGCGCGGGGAACTGCGCGAGAACCCCCACCGGACGGACGTGTGGGGGTCAAAGGGGCACAGCCCCTCATGGACGGGACGGGTAGGGGCGGCGGGGGCGAGAAACACCCCGCTACGCTGGGACAGTGACCGCTCGCCCCCCGATCGTCCTGGACAGCGACCCCGGCATCGACGACGCCGTAGCCCTCCAGTACCTCCTGGGAACAGACCTCTGGGACCTCAAGGCGTACACCTCGGCAGGCGGAAACCTCCCCGCCGAAGCGACGTACGCCAACGCCCGCGCCCTCGCCCGAGCCCTACGCATCGACACCCACGTCCCGGTCCACAGAGGCGCCGGCCGCCCCCTCTCCCGCCTCCCCTACCGCGAGGCCTCCGCCTTCCACGGCCGCGCCGGCCTCGGCGACGAAACCCTCCCCGACTCCACGGCCCCGCACCCCACGGAGTCCTCCGCCCAGGCCCTGCTCCGCCTGTCGAGGGAGTACGAGGGCGAGCTGACCGTGTGCGCCACCGGACCCCTCACCAACGTGGCCATCGCCCTGCTGGAGGACCCGCACTTCGCCCACCGCGTCCGCAAGTTCGTGTTCATGGGCGGCGCCGCGCAGGTCCCGGGCAATTTCACCCCGGTCGCCGAGTTCAACATCTGGGCCGACCCGGACGCCGCCGAGATCGTGCTCTCCTCGGGCATCCCGTTCACCATGGTCGACCTGGACGCCTCGCACCGCTGGCTGTTCCGCCCGGAGGACCTCGCCGCGCTGGAGGCCGCGGGCCCCGGCACGGCCCTCGCCGCCCGGCTGATGCGCACCTACATGGGCGCCTACACCCGCCACGGCGGAGACGGCACCTGCCCGCTGCACGATCCGCTGGCCGTCGGCGTCTGCGGCGACGAGGCGTTCGTCGAGGCCGCGGAGGGGGCTGTCGTCGTGGAGTGCGCGAGCGAACTCACGCGTGGCCAGACGGTGTTCGTGCCGACCGCCGCCCGGCGCGTCTGCTACTCCGAGTCCCCCGCGCTGACGGCGCGCCTGCGGGCCACCGGCCGGGTCGCGCTGGGACCGGGCACCCGTGACTTCACCGCGGACTTCGTGACGACGCTGCCCCGGTGGCCGGCGACGGCCTGACGCGGCCTGCGCGATCTCCACCGGAGAGCCCGAACAGCGCGGCGCGACCTGCGCGATCCCGAACGGCGATCCCGAATGACCTGGGGTCACCCCCCCGGTCCCGAACGGCCCGGCGGGACACGCGCGGTCCGATTGTCCGACCGACGGCGCTCCCTGTGGAAAACCGCAGCCCCGCCGACCCGTCGCTCGTGCACACTGCGACGCATGGACATCACCATCAGGACCGCCGCTCCCGCCGAGTACGCCGCACTCGGCGAGATCACCGGCCAGGCCTACCTCGGCGACGGCCTGCTGGACTTCGGGCAGAGCGACCAGTACCTCGACGAGCTGCGGGACGTGGCGAAGCGGGCCGCCGACGCCGACGTGCTCGTGGCGGTCGCGGACGAGCGGGTGCTGGGCGGAGTGACCTTCGTCCCCACGGGCGGCCCCATGGCCGACATCGCCCGTGCGGGAGAGGCCGAGATACGGATGCTCGCGGTCTCCCCGGAGGCCCGCGGGCGCGGTGCCGGCGAGGCGCTCGTGCGGGCCTGTGTGGAGCGCGCCCGCGCCGTGGAGGGCTGTGTGCGCCTCGTGCTGTCGACCCAACGCGGCATGCAGGCCGCCCATCGCATCTACGAACGCCTGGGTTTCACCCGCACACCGGAGCGCGACTGGAACCCCCTGCCCGACCTCCTCGACGTCACTCTCATCACCTACGAGTTGACGCTCTGACACCCTGCAAGACCGAAGGCGACACAACATGTGGGGGTGACACCGCGCCCCGGCACTAGATGTATGCTCATGCTCGCTGTCGCCGCAGGGGAATCCGGTGTGAATCCGGAACTGTCCCGCAACGGTGTACGGGCGCGTGCACATCACCATGCGCGCACGCCTGTTCAGTCCGAACACCTGCCGACAGTGCGCCCGGCCGTCCGGTCCGGGTGCCCTGACGTCCGGGCCTCGCGGAATGGGCCGGTGGACGCGACGCCCCCGTGCGCTCGTGTGCTGCCGCCTGCCCTCCGCAGGGCCCCCAGCCGAGCGAGGGAGAGCCCCACGTGACCATCGCGCCAGCCGATCCGGTGTCAGACATCGCCGCGGCCGAGCCGGTTCCAGCCGACCCGGCGGCGGAGTCCGACGGCCCCGGTGCCGCGTTGCTGCGGACCCTGACCGAGCTGACCGCCGACCTCCCCGACGCCGACCCCGGCCGGGTCGCGGCCGCCGCGCTGCGCGGCCGGTCGGTGCGTGTCTCCTCCGCCGAGATGGTCGCGGAGCTGCGTGAGCTGGCCACGGAGGCGGCCGCGGGCCTCATCGCCGAGGACCCCGCCTACTCGAAGCTGGCCGCCCGGCTGCTGGCCATCGGCATCCGCGCCGAGGCGGCCTCGCAGGGTGTCACGACGTTCACCGAGTCCATCGCCGTGGGCCACCGGGAGGGCCTCGTCGCCGACCGCACGGCCGAGTTCGTCCGCGCCCACGCCGAGCGTCTCGACGCCCTGATCGACCCGGCCGGGGACGACCGCTTCGGCTACTTCGGTCTGCGCACCCTGCACAGCCGCTATCTGCTCCGGCACCCGCTCACCCGCAAGGTCGTCGAGACGCCCCAGCACTTCCTGCTGCGGGTCGCCGCCGGTCTCGCCGAGGACACGGGAGCCGATCCGGAGGCGGGACTCCGCGCCCTGGACGAAGTGGCCGCGCTGTACGGGCTCATGAGCCGCCTCGACTACCTCCCCTCCTCGCCCACGCTCTTCAACTCCGGCACGCGACACCCCCAGATGTCGTCCTGCTACCTCCTCGACTCCCCGCTGGACGAGCTGGACTCCATCTACGACCGCTACCACCAGGTGGCCCGCCTCTCGAAGCACGCCGGCGGCATCGGTCTGTCGTACTCCCGCGTCCGCGCGCGCGGTTCGCTGATCCGGGGCACCAACGGGCACTCCAACGGCATCGTGCCGTTCCTGAAGACGCTGGACGCCTCGGTCGCCGCCGTGAACCAGGGCGGCCGGCGCAAGGGCGCGGCCGCGGTCTACCTGGAGACCTGGCACTCCGACATCGAGGAGTTCCTGGAGCTGCGCGACAACACGGGCGAGGACGCCCGGCGTACGCACAACCTGAACCTGGCGCACTGGATCCCGGACGAGTTCATGCGCCGGGTGAACGCCGACGAGCAGTGGTCGCTGTTCTCCCCCTCCGACGTACCCGAGCTGGTCGACCTGTGGGGCGAGGAGTTCGAGGCCGCGTACCGCAAAGCGGAGGCGGACGGCCTGGCGAAGAAGACCATCGCGGCGCGCGACCTGTACGGCCGGATGATGCGCACCCTCGCGCAGACCGGCAACGGCTGGATGACCTTCAAGGACGCGGCCAACCGCACGGCGAACCAGACGGCCGAGCCGGGCCATGTCGTCCACTCCTCCAACCTCTGCACGGAGATCCTGGAGGTCACGAACGACGGGGAGACGGCAGTCTGCAACCTGGGCTCGGTGAACCTGGGCGCGTTCGTCGACCCGGCGGCGGGCGACATGGACTGGGCGCGGCTGGACGCGACCGTCCGGACCGCCGTCACCTTCCTCGACCGCGTGGTCGACATCAACTTCTACCCGACCGAGCAGGCGGGCCGCTCCAACGCGAAGTGGCGTCCGGTCGGACTCGGCGCGATGGGCCTGCAGGACGTCTTCTTCCAGCTGCGGCTGCCCTTCGACTCCCCCGAGGCGAACTCCCTGTCGACGCGGATCGCCGAGCGCGTCATGCTCGCCGCGTACGAGGCCTCGGCCGACCTCGCCGAGCGGTCCGGCCCGCTGCCGGCCTGGGAGAAGACCCGTACGGCGCGCGGCGTGCTGCACCCCGACCACTACGGCGTCGAGACCACCTGGCCGGAGCGCTGGGCGGCCCTGCGTGAGCGCGTCGCGACGACGGGCCTGCGCAACTCCCTGCTCCTCGCCATCGCGCCGACGGCCACCATCGCCTCGATCGCCGGTGTGTACGAGTGCATCGAGCCGCAGGTGTCCAACCTGTTCAAGCGCGAGACGCTGTCCGGTGAGTTCCTCCAGGTCAACTCGTATCTGGTGAAGGACCTGAAGGAGCTGGGCGTCTGGGACGCCCGCACCCGTGAGGCGCTGCGCGAGTCGAACGGCTCGGTGCAGGACTTCGCGTGGATCCCGGCCGACGTACGGGCGCTGTACCGCACGGCCTGGGAGATCCCGCAGCGCGGTCTGATCGACATGGCCGCCGCCCGCACCCCGTATCTGGACCAGTCCCAGTCGCTCAACCTGTTCCTGGAGACGCCGACCATCGGCAAGCTCTCCTCGATGTACGCGTACGCCTGGAAGTCGGGCCTGAAGACCACGTACTACCTGCGCTCCCGCCCGGCGACCCGCATCGCCCGCGCCGCACAGGGTCAGGGCCAGGCGCAGACGTCGAACCGGCCCGAGAACACCATCCCCGTCCAGCAGTCGGCCGATCCGGATGCCGTCGCCTGCTCCCTTGAGAACCCCGAGTCCTGCGAGGCCTGCCAGTAATTCCCGCCCGCCACCCGACCACCACCCCTGGAGGACGGCGCTTCGCGCCGACTGCTATGACCCAGAATCTCCTCGACCCCGGCTTCGAGCTGACTCTCCGCCCGATGCGCTACCCGGACTTCTACGAGCGCTACCGGGACGCGATCAAGAACACCTGGACTGTCGAGGAGGTCGACCTCCACTCGGACGTCGCCGACCTCGCGAAGCTCTCCCCCGCCGAGCAGCACCTCATCGGCCGTCTGGTCGCGTTCTTCGCGACGGGCGACTCGATCGTGGCGAACAACCTCGTGCTGACGCTCTACAAGCACATCAACTCCCCCGAGGCGCGGCTCTATCTGAGCCGCCAGCTCTTCGAGGAGGCCGTGCACGTCCAGTTCTATCTGACGCTCCTGGACACCTACCTCCCCGACCCGGAGGACCGGGCGGCGGCCTTCGCGGCGGTGGAGAACATCCCCTCCATCCGGGAGAAGGCGGAGTTCTGCTTCCGGTGGATGGACTCGGTCGAGAAGCTGGACCGACTGGAGTCCCAGGCGGACCGCCGCCGCTTCCTGCTCAACCTGATCTGCTTCGCGGCGTGCATCGAGGGCCTGTTCTTCTACGGCGCCTTCGCGTACGTCTACTGGTTCCGCAGCCGGGGTCTGCTGCACGGTCTGGCCACCGGCACCAACTGGGTGTTCCGCGACGAGACGATGCACATGTCCTTCGCCTTCGAGGTGGTGGACACCGTCCGCAAGGAGGAGCCGGAGCTCTTCGACGACGCGCTCCAGCAGCAGGTCACGGACATGCTGCGGGAAGCGGTCGAGGCCGAGCTGCAGTTCGGGCGCGACCTGTGCGGTGACGGACTGCCGGGCATGAACACCGAGTCGATGCGGCAGTACCTGGAATGCGTGGCCGACCAGCGCCTCACGCGCCTCGGCTTCGCCCCGGTGTACGGCTCGGAGAACCCCTTCTCCTTCATGGAGTTGCAGGGCGTCCAGGAGCTGACCAACTTCTTCGAGCGGCGCCCGTCCGCGTACCAGGTCGCGGTGGAGGGCACCGTCGACCTGGACGAGGACTTCTGAGCCGGGCCCCTTCGAGGTGATGGCGTCCCCGGCCGACGTGACCTGCGCGGTCGTCGTCGTGCCGGGGAGGTGCCGGAGGGGTCGCCGCCTCGGGTCGTGCGTCCGTGGCCATGGGGCGCCGCATGCCTGACGACGGCGATCAGGCGGGGCGGGCGACGCGGTGCGACGGCGCCGCCTGCCTCTCCTGCGCCGCCTGCCGTTCCTGCGGTGCCCGCCTCTCCTGCGTCGCCCGACGTTCCTGCGCCGCCCGCCGGAGCTGGCGGTCGATACGCCGGTCGTGCACGACGCCGACGATCGCGGGTAGCGCCACCAGGGCGAGCATCCCGAGGACGGCCAGTGTTCCGATGAGTCCTTGCAGCTGTGTCGTATCCATGGACACCACTGTCGCGCCGAACACTCCTGACAAACAGTGGCAGGACTGCCGCACCCCCTCGAATTCCTGCCACTTCCGAGGCACACTGGCAGCATGCTGAAGAACGTGGCCGCCATCCTCATGGAGGGCGTGCACCCCTTCGAACTGGGAGTCGTGTGCGAGGTCTTCGGCCTCGACCGCAGCGACGAGGGCCTGCCGGTGTACGACTTCGTGGTCGCGTCGGCGGAGGGCCCGACCCTGCGGACGCACGCGGGCTTCACCATCTCCACCCCGTACGGCCTGGACCGGCTCGAAGAGGCCGACCTGGTGGTCGTGCCGGCGGGCGACAGCTATGTGCACCGGATCTACCCGGCCGACCTGCTCGACGCGCTGCGCCGGGCCGCGGACCGGGGCGCCCGGGTGCTGAGCGTGTGCTCGGGCGTCTTCGTGCTCGGCGCGGCCGGACTGCTGGACGGCCGGCCGTGCGCGGTCCACTGGCGGCACGCCGAGGAACTGTCCCGGCAGTATCCGCGCGCGGTGGTCGAGCCGGACGTGCTGTACGTCGACGCGGACCCGGTGATCACCTCGGCGGGCACGGCGGCCGGTATCGACGCCTGTCTGCACATCGTCCGCAAGGAGCACGGGACGGAGGTGGCGAACAAGATCGCCCGGCGGATGGTGGTGCCACCGCATCGCGACGGCGGCCAGGCCCAGTACATCGAGCGGCCGCTGCCGCGCTCGCAGTGCGACACGGTCGGCGAGGTGCTCGTATGGATGGAGCAGCACCTCGACGAGGAGGTCACCGTCGAGCAGCTCGCCGCCCGCGCGCACATGTCCCCGCGCACGTTCGCCCGCCGCTTCCAGCAGGAGACCGGGACCACCCCGTACCGCTGGATCCTGCGCCAACGGGTGCTGCTGGCCCAGCGCTTGCTGGAGGCGACGGACGAGACGGTGGACGCCATCGCCTGGCGCACCGGCTTCGGCACCGCCGCCGCCCTGCGTCATCAGTTCGTCCGGTCGCTGAACACGACCCCGCAGGCCTACCGCCGGACGTTCCGGGGCCCGGAGGCCGCCTGAGGGCGGGGCGAGTCGTTTCAGTCGTTGGCGACCACGGGGTAGCGGGGCTCGTTCTCGGCCATCTGCCGCAGGGCGTCCTTGCGGTCGCGCTTGGAGAGCCGGTCGATGTAGAGGTAGCCGTACAGGTGGTCGGTCTCGTGCTGGAGGCAGCGCGCGAAGTAGCCGGTGCCGCGCACCTTGATCGGGTTGCCCTTCTCGTCCTGCCCGGTGACCTCGGCGTAGTCGGGGCGGGCGAGCGGCATATAGGCCGTCGGCACGGACAGGCAGCCCTCGTTGCTGTCGTCCAACCGGCGCTTTTCGGCCGGGAGTTCGACCAGCTTCGGGTTGCAGATGACACCGGTGTGACGCTTGCCCTCGTCATCGGGGCAGTCGTACACGAAGACCTTCAGATCGACACCGACCTGGTTCGCGGCCAGACCCACGCCCTCCGCCGTGCGCTGGCTGGCGAACATGTCGTCCACCAGCTTGGCCAGCTCGTCGCCGAACTCCGTGACGTCCTTGCACTCCTTGTGCAGCACCGGGTTCCCGACCACGGTGATCGGCAACGACGTGCCACGCTCGCGGTACGCCTGCTCGCGCTCCTCGCAGTCCTCCGTGTCGATGACGAACCCCTCGTCATCGACGGGGAGCACGCCCACGTGCTGCTGATCGGTGTCCTGCTGGGCCATGACAGACGTACGCCTTCCTCAAAACAACAAGCGATGAAGTTGCTGATACAGGGTACGGGGACCGCGCCCCGTGTTTTGGGGGCGCGGGGAACTGCGCGAGAAGCCCCACCGAACCCGCGGCCGAAATCGAACCGCACGCCCCTAACAAACCTCTTCCAGATCCCGCCAATCACGAGAATCCGGACTGTCGGCCACCCACCCGTCCAGCAACCCCCGAACCAGCGAAGCCGGCGCGGCCACCCCGCACTCCCGCTCCGGCGCCCACAACTGCCCGTCCGTGACATGCCCCAGCGGCCCGGGATGCCCCGGCTCGCTGTGATCGTGCGGATCGAGATGCTCCCCGTCGCCCTCGTCGGACGGCATCCGTGACTCCGAGCACAGCCGGCACAGCAACCGCACCGACGACGACCAGTCCTCCGCAGCGAACCCCGCGTCCGCCGCGAGCCGCTCCAGCGCGTCCCGGTCCGCCTCGGTCGCGGCCTCCAGCAGCACCACCCAGGTCGGCACGGGGGACGGCGCCCACAACTCGATCTCGTCGAACACCGGATACGCGTGCCCCGCGGCGGTGGTCCGCTCCCCGTGCGGCACGCCGTCGTGCAGGACGACCTCGCCCCAGCGCCGCCCGGACGACGGCAACGGGATGGAGAGCACCTCGATCCGGGCGGGGTCGAGCCGCCGCCCCCACACGACCTCGGCCTCGCCCTCGGGCGAGAGCCGTACGGCCGCGCTGCCGAGGTCCATGCCCACCGGCTCCCCGGAATCGCCGGGCCCGCTACCGGGCTTCGGCCGGGCCGCGCCCCCGGGCACCCGCAGCCCGTACGCCTGCCACGCCCTGCGGGCCAGCGGCCAGTCCTGGAGGGCGGTCGCGGCGATGCCCACGTTCCACCAGTCGGGCGCGCCGGTCTCGCGGTCGAGCAGTGCGACGGCCCGCAGTCCGGCCGCTCTCGCCTGCTCCCAGTCGTGCCGGAACTTGTGCAGGAGGGCGAGGTTGAACCAGGACTCGGACAGCCACGGCTCCAGGTCCGCGGCACGTGTCAGCAGCGCCCCCGCGTCCTCGTACCGACCGTCGCCGATCAACGTGAACGCACGATCGGTGGCCTGCCGCCAGGAGGCGGAGGGCCGATGCCGTCCCTTGCCGAAGATCCTCACGATTCCCGCCTGCCAGTTACGGTTCCCGCCTGCCAGTTCCGTCGGAGTGGGCTGGCCGTCGCCCCCGGTACACCCTCTCCCTCGCATCCAACCACGACCGGATGGAGAGGCGCTCATTACCCATGGGTTACCCCACCGCGGGCAAGGTCAGACAGTCTCTCGACAGTACCCGCGCGAGCGACTCCACCACCTCCGGGTGATAGTCCCGGGCCGTGCCCAGCCGCAGTTCCTCCAGCGCCCGGAGCGGCCCTTCCGGCCCTGCTTCCCGGACCTTCTCCTCGTATGCGTTCACGGCCCGCACGATGCGCGCGCCGACCGGCTGCTCACGGTACGGATCCGCCTGGCGCTCCACCACCACGGCGACCTCGGCGTCCACCCCGGTCTGCCGCACGACGGCGCCGCCCAGCAGCGCGATCCGGCGCTGCTCGGCCACCGGGAGCCCGGCGGTGGCTCCGGCCGGTACGGGGTCGACGAGGCTCAGCTGGCCGATGTCGTGCATCAGGGCGGCGAACTCGACGACGGTCAGCTGGGACTCGCCGAGCCCCAGCTCACGGCCCACCTCGCGGCTCAGCAGGGCCACCCTCCGGGCGTGCCCGGCCGGGGTGTACCCGGCGATCTCCGTGGCGCGGGCCAGGGAGGCGATGGTCTGCCGGTAGGTGTTGCGGACGTGGGCGTACCGCCGCGACGACAGGTGGGTGAGGAGCAGCGGCAGCGAGAACACCGGCAGCGCCCACAGCCCGACGACACCGGTGGCGAGGGCCATGACGGCCCCCGTCGCGCACACCGCCGACCCTATTCCGGGCAGCGTCCGCAGTTCGTCCCTCAGCAGCGGGCCGTACGGCCACCGGGTCCGCGCGTGCGCCATGGCCGCCGCGAGCACGGCGTCGCACAACGCCGTCAGGACGAGCAGCGCGACGAGGAGCAGAGCGTGGGAGGGGCCGCTCCACTGCGCGGGTACGCCCCGGTGGTGCAGCGGCTGGAAGCAGAGGGCGGCGAAGGCGACGGTGAGGACCCGCCGGGTGAGGTGGTCGACGGTCGATCCGCACCCCTTGGCCACATGCGGCACGCACCCCAGCAGCGCGGCTGCGACGACCACGGCGACGACCTGGAGCACCCCGTGCCCCGTCGGCCGCCCGCCGTTCTCCCCCAGCAGCGCGTAGGCCAGCGCCCCGGCGGCCCCGAGCGGCGCCACATCACGCCCCTCCGCCCCACGCCACCGCGACAGCTCCCCCACGCCCATGAGCACCCCGAACGCGAGGGCGACACCGGGATCGTCGAGACCGTGCCAGAGGGTGTGGCCGAGGGCCAGGAGAGCAAGCAGCCCGGCGAGACAGCGCAGACCGACGAGCAGGGTCACGGCACGCGCCCCCCATCGCCACCACGCGCCCCACTTCCGCGCCCGAGCCCGGCCTCGCGCCGCTCCCGGCCCGTCCCCGGCTCGCCGCGCGTCCCGCCGGACGGGATGCTCGCGCCGGGTGGGACGTTGCCACTGGGGTCGGCCGTGACGGTCGGGGCCCAGCCGTGGCGGGCGAGGGCGCGGCTCAGTGCCGTCACCATGACGGGGTCGAACTGGGCGCCCGCGCATCGCCGCAGCTCGGCGAGGGCGGCGTCGACGGGGCGCGCCCGGCGGTAGGAGCGGGTGGAGGTCATGGCGTCGAAGGCGTCGGCGACCGCGACGACCCGGGCGAACTCGGGGATCTGGCCACCGACCAGCCCGTAGGGGTACCCGCTCCCGTCCAGCCGCTCGTGATGGTGCAGCACCGCCGCCCGGGCCTCCCCGAGGAAGGAGATCCCGCGCACCATCTCGTGGCCGTACTCGGGATGCAGTTCGACGATCCGCCGCTCCTCGGGCGTCAGCGGACCGTCCTTGCGCAGCAGCCGCGTGGGCACCCCGAGCTTGCCCACGTCGTGCAGGATCCCGGCGAACCGGAGGACCTCAGCCCGTTCGTCGTCCATGCCCAGTTCCCGCGCGATCAGCAGGGACGCCTGCCCGACCCGCTCGCTGTGCCCGCGCGTGTACCCGTCCTTGATGTCGACGGCCTGGACGAGCGCGCGGACGGTCGCCCGGTGCGCCGCACGCTCCCGGTGGTACTGCGCGAACACCCAGCAGGACACGTACATCGGCAGCAGCACGAGCAGCGCCGCGACGGGCCCGTGCGGGCTGCGCCACAGCACGGCCATCATCAGCCCGGCGAGCCCGTGCACGACGACGGGCGCCAGCGACCGCCAGAAGAGCCCCCGCCAGGCGACGCGCGCCGGTACCCGCTCGGCGAGCGCCAGGATCCCGCCGTCGAGCAGCGTGAGCACCGCGCAGAACACCACGGCCGCGGCGCCGGCGGGCAGCAGCGCGTACGGGAAGTCGGGACCGGCGACCGCGTCCCGGCCGCCGAGCGCCGCGTGCGTGTGCGACGCGGCCCCCACCGCGAGCACCAGCCGGCCCGCCCGCCAGATCCGGCGCAGTGCTCGCGGCCGCTGTTCGACCAGGGAGAGCAACGCCCCCGGCACGGCCACGAGCGCGGCGGCGGGCACCGGCAGCAGAAAGGCCCCGGCGAGGAGGACGGGGAAGAAGGTGCCCATGCCCTTGGGCGCGCGGTGGCCCATGAAGGGGCAGCGGGTGATCTGCTCGCACGCGGCGTACAGCGCGGCGAGCAGGGTCACCGCCCACCACGGGACGTGGCCGCCCGACAGGGGCGCGAGACAGACCAGGGCCCCGAGGACGACACAGGCGACGTACACACGTGCCCATGCCGTCACCGACCCCATGGCACCCTCCCCGAGTTCAGGCTCCGGAGCCTAGGACGGGCCGGAACGGGAGGGGACGGCTACGGGTGAATCCCTCGCGCCACGACGGCCGGATTAACCCCTTCGAGTGAAGTAACGCTCCCGCGTCGACGGCCCCGGTCTGCGGCACCGCCGTACCTCTTCGCCGTCCCGGTCGACGGCACCGCCGTGTCTCGTCGTCGTCTCAGTGCGCCACATCCGCCGCGAGCGCCTTGTTCAACTGTTCGACGGTCGCCGGGGACTCGCGTTGGAAGGCGGCGAGGTCGAGGCCGTCGTCGCCCATGACGGTCAGCAGGGTGCGTTCGCCCACGGCGACCACGATGACGTGCCCCGCGCCGCACCGGACGACCACCTCGCGGAGGGCCCCGGCACCGGACTGGTCGGCCATACGACGGCTGACACCGAGGGTGGCGGCGGCGAGGGCCGCGACGGACTCGGGGTGGACCTTGTCGACGTCGGCGACGACGAGGAGCCCGTCCACGGTGGACAGGACGCTCTCGGCGACGCCCATCACCCGGTCACGCAGCGAGGCCAGGATGCCGGTCAGCGATTCGGTCGATGCGTGTGTGGTCATGGGCACGTGCTCCTTGGTCCATACGTCTGCGGTGGGTGTGCGGTCCGGGCGGCAGGGGGTGCCGGCGGACTTTCCCGGCGCCCGCTAGTCGGGCAGGTGCCGGTGGGACTCGGGGAGAGCCCGCAGCCCGCGGCGGACACGCCGCAGCATTTCTACGGAGGGTTGGTCGGCGAGCAGTTCCTCGGCCGACAGCAGGGACATGGGCGGGAACGGGGACGGAACGGCCGGGTTGTCCGGCGTGCCGTCCGCGGCGTCGGTGGGAGGACGCGCCGCGCCCCGCACGGGTAACGGCGGCTTCGCGGCGACATCACCGGGTAGGGCGCCCGACGGCCGTTCTGCGGCCGGGACGGGGTTCTCGGTGTTCTCGGTGTTCTTGGAGTTCTTGGAGTTCTTGGTGGGAGGTGACGATCCGGCCGGCATCGCACCGGACGGTGACCGTTCGGCCGCCCCGGCCCCGGCCACTGAGGCGGACGGTGGCCGTTCGGCCGCGCCGACACCGGGCTCGGTGGACGGCGGTCGTACCGGGTTCGTGGGGACGGGCGCGGCGTGCGGTGGGGTTTCGGCGGGTGGGACCGGACGGTCGTCCGTGGGCGCTCTCGGCACCTGCCGCCGTCGGAGGCGGGCGGCCTTGCTGCGTATGCGGCGTTTGCGGGCCGGGTCTCTGTGGGGGCTCACTACCCGCCCTTCGCTCCGAGGCCTCCGGTGGGAGAGCCTCCACCGGGCCTGCGTCTGGGCAGGGGACCGGCTCTCGGTGACGGTTCGTCCGGTGCCGACTGCCCCTGGAGGACCCGGGGCGCGGTGCTGGGCCGGCGGTCGGGGGCCGGCCCGCTCTCCCAGTGGACGACCCGGCGCGCCTCCAGCCGGACGAGGTCCAGCATGACCGCGTAGAGTCCGCGCCCCCGGGCGAAGGCCATGTCTCGTGGGGTACGGCGGCCGTTGGCGGCCTCCACAAGGTCCTGGTGGCGTCGGGTCAGCCGACCGTCAGGCTCCGGGGTGCCGCGGCCGCCGACCGGTCGGGGCCGGGCCCGGGCCAGTTCTCCCGCGGGGCCCCACAGCCGGGTCAGCAGCGCCATACGGCGGGTGGTCTCCTCGGCCAGCGGCCGCGGCTCGACGCCGGGCCGGGCGAGGAGAGTGGGCTGGCGTTCGGTCAGTTCCCAGCCGCCGGGCGGGCTGAGCGCCATCGCGAAGGCCCCGTCGAACACGGCCGCCGTGCAGACGACCTCCAGTTCGGCGGCGCCGATCAGACCGGCGGCGATCAGATGCGGGGCGAGCCGGTCGGCGTCGGGCTCGGCGGCGCGGGCCGCGAGCCAGGCGTCGTCGTCGATCCGGCCCGAGGCGAGCAGCGTGGACGTCGCGGTCGGCGCACCCGGTGTCTCGATCGCTCCGATCAGTCCGTCCCGCAGGTGAATCGTGCCACCGGGGGAGCCGGAGACCCGTACCGTGCCGGTGTAGCTCTCCTGGTGCAGTGCCTGCAGCAGTGCGGGGACGTTGCGTGCCGAGGGTGTCTTCACGCCAGCACCTCGCGCACCCGGTCGCCGAGGCTGCGCAGTGCCAGCGCCACGTTCGCCCGGTCACGGTCGAGGCCGGCGGCGAGCAGCAGCGGGTCGCCGGCCGTCCGGTCCACGGAGAGCAGTACCTGATGGCGTCGTCTGCTGGTCATGACCACGCTCTCCAGCTCGCCCTCGGCCCCGGCCTCGCCGAGCCGGTCGGAGATGAGGGTGGCGAGATCGGAGCACTCCGCCCCCGTCCCGACCTGGGCCGCGTCGCCCGCGACGGCGTAGGTGAGTCCCGTGACCGCGTCGATCAGGGCGAGGCCGGTGACGCCGGGAGAGTCGAGAAGCCGGTCCAGGGAGGCCTGGAGCGCGGGCTTCCTTTCCTCAAGTCCCCCCATTCGCCCTCCACGTTGACGCGCCGCACAGTACTTTGAACGCCAACTTCCGTAACACACAGAAAAGTTGATGTTTGTGACCGGTGGGTCACTGATGTCGATCGTAGATGGCCGGACAGTGACCGGTCAGCAGCACTGAGGAATTGGGGCAGCAATATGAACATCGAGACCGCACTCAAGGAAGCCATGACCATCGACGGCGCGGTCGGTGTCGCGCTGGTCGACTACGAGAGCGGGATGTCACTCGGCGCCCTCGGCGGCGGGCCGCACCTCGATCTGGAACTCGCGGCGGCCGGCAACACCGAGGTGGTGCGCGCCAAGATGCGCACGCTGGCGTCCCTCGACATGAACGACGTGATCGAGGACATCCTGATCACACTGAGCCGGCAGTACCACCTGATCCGCCCGCTGACCAGCAGCAAGGGTTCACTCTTCCTCTACCTCGCGCTGGACCGCTCCCGCAGCAACCTGGCCCTGGCCCGGCACGGCCTGAAGCGCATCGAGAGCGGCATGGAGGTCTGAGCCCGTTCCACCGCCGCGCCCCCGCACATGACTGAGCCCGTTTCGGGGACGGCCGGGCGGCCGTCCCCGAAACGGGCTCAGAAGAAGGTCAGCCCTCCTGCGGTGTGACCGGCGACGCCGTCACATCATGTTCGGGAACGGCCTGTCCCGATCGGATCAGATCGATCCTGCCCATGACCTTGGCGCGCAGATCGGTGGGCACGTCGTCATGCCCACAGCAGCGCTTCACCAGCTTCTTGACGGCCTGTTCGAGTCCGTACTTCTCCAGGCAGGGCGAGCACTCCTCGAAGTGGTGCTCGAACTTGGTGCAGTCGGCGTCGGGCATCTCCCGGTCGAGGAACTCGTAGAGATGATCGAGGATTTCGCTGCAATCCGTCTCATGCGGCTCTCCGCAGCTCATGAGCCCGAGCCTTTCGCTTCGTTCGACTCCCCGGCGCCGGCCGGAACCAGCCCGCGGTCACGGGCGTAGTCCTCGAGCATGCCGCGCAGTTGACGGCGACCCCGGTGCAGCCGGGACATCACCGTACCGATGGGTGTCCCCATGATGTCGGCGATCTCCTTGTACGCAAAGCCCTCGACATCGGCCAGATAGACGGCGATGCGGAACTCCTCGGGGATCGCCTGCAGCGCCGCCTTCACGTCCGAGTCGGGCAGGTGGTCGAGCGCCTGCGACTCGGCGGAGCGCAGCCCGGTCGACATGTGCGACTCGGCGCGCGCCAGCTGCCAGTCCTCGATCTCCTCGGCCGCGCTGCGCTGGGGTTCGCGCTGCTTCTTGCGGTACGAGTTGATGAAGGTGTTCGTGAGGATCCGGTACAGCCAGGCCTTCAGGTTGGTGCCCTCACGGAACTGGTGGAAGGACGCGTACGCCTTCGCGTACGTCTCCTGCACCAGGTCCTCGGCATCGGCCGGGTTGCGCGTCATGCGCAGCGCGGCCGAGTACATCTGATCGAGGAATTCCAGAGCGTCCCGTTCGAACCGGGCGCTGCGCTCCGCGGCGGTCTCGGTGCCCTCGGGCTGCTCCGCCTGGCCCCGTTCGGTCCCTGCGTCGGTCCCAGTGACCGGACCCACCTCCTCCAGCGTCTGTGCGATACCGAAACCGGTACCACCAGAATCGGAGGATAGACGACGATCCATGCCCGCCGCCGCCCGAACAGGGCCGCTCTTGGCCGCGTGCAGCACCGTCCAGTCCAGGTCAGCGCGGCTGCTGCGGCTCGGGCAATAGGTCGAACCCATGCGGCGGACTTCCTCTCGTACGGCGGTCAGCACGGTCTTTCGCGCTGTCTGATCCGCACAACCAAGGGCCACCGCTCCACATTCCCGTCCGCCACCGGACGGATCACCGGAGTGACGCGATCCACTCCACGACACCCTCGGTGATCACCGTCAGCGCCTCGTCCTGCCCGAGGGGCGCCCGCTTCGGCACGGCGAACCCGTGATCGCCGTACGGCACCTCCACGAGCCCGTACCCGCCCTCCGGGAACTCCTCCGGCCTCCCGAACGGATCGTTGCCGCCCTGGACCACGAGGGTGGGCACCCCGGCCCCCAGCAGTTCCTCGGCCCGGGACTTCTCCGGCCTGCCCGGCGGATGCAGCGGAAAGCTCAGCGCCAGTACGGCCGCCGCGCCCAGCTCAGCCGCCGTGCGGCAGGCCACCCGCGCGCCGGCGCTCCGGCCGCCCGCGATCACCGGGAGTCCCGGCTTCGCCAGCGCGGGCCACAGACCCCGCCAGCCCACGTCCAGCGTCCTGGGCGCGGGCGCGAGCTTCTTCCCGGCGACCCGCCACGGCTGCTCCACCAGGGCCACGCTCACCCCGTGCGCGGGGAGCACGGCGGCGAGGGCCCGCAGATCACGGGCCTCGATGCCACCGCCGGCGCCATGGCTGAGGGCAAGGACGCGTTCCGGCGCCTCGGCCTCGTACCAGCTGACACGGCCCGTGCCGGCCTCGGTGTCGATCTCTTCCGTCGCTGCTGCCTCGATCTCGGTCACGTCAGAAGAGTGTGCCTTCCTCGGGCCCTTCCAGCTCCTTCAGCAGCTCCGGCCCGTTGTTGCGGACGTTGCTGACGGCCGTGGAGACGGGGTAGGCGCGCATCAGCCCGGCGGGCGGCGGTTCGAGCAGCCCGCGCAGGTCGTCGAGGTCGGTTCGGGCCGGGTCGAGCCAGCCGTCCCACCGGTCCGGCGTCAGCATCAGCGGCATCCGCGGGTGGATCTCGGCCAGCGCGTGCGGGCCGTCCGCCGGGGCCACCGCCAGCGGGGTCGTCTCGGCCTCCGTCGTGATCACCGAGCAGGTCGCCCACCAGGCCCCCGGATGGTCGTCCGGCAGCGTCCTGTCCCGCCAGAACTCGTACAGCCCGGCCATCGCGAAGACGGAGCCGTCCGCCGGGAGCACGAAGTACGGCTGCTTGCGCGGGCGCTTCTTCTTCCCCTCGACCTCCAGCTCCCGCTCCCCCTTGCCGGTAACCCACTCGAAGTACCCGTCGGCGGGCAGGATGCAGCGCCGGGCGGCGAACGCACGGCGGTACGACGGCTTCTCGTGCACGGTCTCGGCGCGGGCGTTGATCATCCGCGCGGCGCCCTCGGGGTTCTTGGACCAGGAGGGGACCAGCCCCCACTTCAGCTTCCGCAGCTGGCGAACCGGCCGCTTGTCGTCGGCGTCCTTCAGAGGGCGGTCGAGAACCGCGTAGACCTCCTTGGTGGGAGCCACGTTGTAATCCGGCTCCAGGCCCTCCTCCGGCTCCCACTTCTCGATCTCAAAGATTCCTGCGAGATCCTCGGGCCTACGACTCGACGCATACCGTCCGCACATAAGTGCCACACTGCCAGGCCCACCCGTCACCCGACCACCACCCCCGACGAACGGCGCAAGGCGCCGACGCCGTTCGACAACGACCCGAGGGAGCCACCGCAGAACATGGAAAGCACCGCAGCCACCTCGCTGGCCAGCCTGTGGGACGAGGTCTTCGGTACCCAGCCGGACCCGGACCTGTGGGTCGTCATAGCCACCGGGGTCGCCGCGCTCGCGGCGATCGTCCCGCACGGCGTCTGGCGGCTCTCGCGCAACGCCATCACCATCGCGCACGAGGGCGGCCACGGACTGATCGCGCTGCTCACCGGCCGCACCCTCACCGGCATCCGACTGCACTCCGACACCAGCGGTCTCACGGTCAGCCGCGGCAAGCCCACCGGCCTCGGCATGATCCTCACCGCCGCCGCCGGCTACACCGCTCCCCCGCTCCTCGGCCTCGGCGGCGCCGCCCTCCTCGGCTCCGGCCGCATCACCCTGCTCCTCTGGCTCGCCACGATCCTGCTGATCGCCATGCTGGTCATGATCCGCAACGCCTACGGCGCCCTGACGGTCCTCCTCACCGGCGGCACCTTCGTCGTCGTCTCCTGGCTGGCGGGCCCCCAGGTCCAGGCCGCCTTCGCCTACGCGGTGGTCTGGTTCCTGCTGCTGGGAGGCGTACGCCCGGCCTTCGAACTCCAGGCCAAGCGCCGCCGGGGAGGCGCCGGCGACTCCGACGCGGACCAGCTCTCCCGGCTGACCCATCTGCCGGCGACGGTGTGGCTGGTGATGTTCCACGTGGTGTCGCTGTGCGCGCTGATGGGCGGCGGAAGGTGGCTGCTGGGCCTCTGAGGTTTTTCGAAGCTGCGGTCAAGGCGCGCGCCCCTCAGCAGCGCGGGGCTCTGTCGATGTGCGCCTCCGCCGCTTGGGCGCGACCAGCCACAACGGACCCGCGGACAAATGCCGGCCCTCGTTCCCCGGCGCGACCCGGCGGAGCGAACCCCTACTAAAGTGGCCGCATGGCCCTGAACGCACAGCCCGCCCTCTGGCCCGCCCCCACCGCGAGCGGAGCCGTCGACGCGACGGTCCACGTCCCGGGGTCAAAATCGGTCACCAACCGCGCCCTCGTCCTCGCCGCCCTCGCGAGCGAACCCGGCTGGCTGCGCCGCCCCCTCCGCTCCCGCGACACCCTCCTGATGGCGGCCGCCCTGCGCGCGATGGGCGTCGGCATCGAGGAGACCGTCTCCTCCAGCTCCTCCGGCGCGGGCGGCTCCGGCGAGGCCTGGCGCGTCCTGCCCACCGGCCTGCACGGCCCGGCCACGGTCGACGTCGGCAACGCAGGCACGGTCATGCGCTTCCTGCCCCCGGTGGCGGCCCTGGCGGACGGCCCCATCCGCTTCGACGGCGACCCCCGCTCCTACGAGCGCCCGCTGAACGGCGTGATCGACGCCCTGCGCGTCCTCGGCGCCCGGATCGACGACGACGGCCGGGGCGCGCTCCCCCTGACGGTCCACGGCAGCGGTGCCCTGGACGGCGGCCCGGTGGCGATCGACGCGTCCTCGTCCTCGCAGTTCGTGAGCGCCCTCCTGCTCTCCGCCCCCCGCTTCAACCAAGGCGTCGAGGTCCGCCACACCGGCGCGACCCTCCCCTCGCTCCCCCACATCCGGATGACCGTCGACATGCTGCGCTCGGTGGGCGCCCAGGTGGACACCCCGGAGTCGGGCGGCGAGCCCAACGTCTGGCGGGTCACGCCGGGCGCCCTGCTGGGCCGTGACCTCACGATCGAGCCGGACCTCTCCAACGCGCAGCCGTTCCTGGCGGCGGCCCTGGTGACCGGAGGCAAGATCGTCGTGCCCGACTGGCCCGCGCGCACCACCCAGCCCGGTGACCAGCTCCGCGAGATCTTCACGGAGATGGGCGGCACCTGCGAACTGACCGAGTACGGACTGGTGTTCACCGGTTCGGGCGCGATCCACGGCATCGACGTGGACCTGAGCGAGGTGGGCGAGCTGACCCCGGGCATCGCGGCGGTCGCCGCCCTCGCCGACTCCCCCTCCACGCTGCGCGGCGTCGCCCACCTCCGTCTCCACGAGACGGACCGCCTGGCCGCGCTCACCAAGGAGATCAACGAACTCGGCGGCGACGTCACCGAGACCGCCGACGGTCTGCACATCCGCCCGCGCCCGCTGCACGGCGGTGTCTTCCACACCTACGACGACCACCGCATGGCCACGGCCGGCGCGATCATCGGCCTGGCGGTGGAGGGTGTGCGGATCGAGAACGTGGCGACGACGGCCAAGACGCTGCCGGACTTCCCTGACATGTGGACCGGGATGCTCGGGAAGAACTGACGGGCGGGCCGGGATCATGCGCCGTTACGGCAAGCACACCGACGAGGACGACATCCGCAGCCGCCCGAACCGCAAGGGCAACCGTCCCCGGACGAACATCCGCCCGAAGCACGAGGACGCCGCCGAGGGCATGGTCCTCACGGTCGACCGGGGCCGGCTGACCTGCCTCGTCGAGGACCGCGTCGTCCTCGCGATGAAGGCCCGCGAACTGGGCCGCAAGGCCGCGGTCGTCGGCGACACGGTGGCCCTCGTGGGCGACCTCTCCGGCAAGAAGGACACCCTCGCCCGGATCGTCCGCATCGCCGAGCGCACGTCGGTCCTGCGCCGCACGGCCGACGACGACGACCCGTACGAACGCGTCGTCGTCGCCAACGCCGACCAGCTCGCCATCGTCACCGCCCTCGCCGACCCCGAGCCCCGCCCCCGTCTCGTCGACCGCTGCCTGGTGGCGGCCTACGACGGCGGCCTGGACCCGCTCCTGGTCCTCACGAAGTCGGACCTGGCCTCACCGGACAAACTCCTGGAGCTCTACGGCGACATCGACATCCCGTACGTCGTGACGAGCCGCGAGGAGCTGGAGACGGGCGGCGCCGCCGACCGCGTGCGCGCACACCTCTCCGGGAAGGTCACGGCGTTCGTCGGCCACTCGGGCGTCGGCAAGACGACCCTGGTGAACGCCCTCGTCCCGGAGGACCGGCGCCGCACCACGGGCCACGTCAACGCGGTGACCGGACGCGGCCGGCACACCACGACCTCCGCACTCGCCCTCCCCCTCGCGGACTCGGACGGCGGCTGGGTCGTGGACACCCCCGGCGTGCGTTCCTTCGGGCTCGCGCACATCGATCCGTCCCGGGTGATCAACGCCTTCCCGGACCTCGTGCCGGGCACGGAGGGCTGCCCCCGCGCGTGCAGTCACGACGAGCAGGACTGCGCGCTGGACCAGTGGGTGGCGGACGGGCACGCCGACCCGGCGCGGCTCTACTCCCTGCGCAGGCTGCTCTCGACGCGCGAACGGCGGGAAGGCGACTGACCTCCGCGTTGTTTGCGCCCCCGCCCACCCGGTAAGTGCATAATCGCACCGAGTCGGACCCAGACCAGACGAGATCAGCCGAGAACAGACGAAGCGGTCACGGAACGTGGGACACGGGAGGACGAGACATGGCGTGGCTGCTGGTGGTCGTGGCGGGGCTTCTGGAGACCGGATTCGCCGTCTGTCTGAAGCTCTCGCACGGCTTCACCAGACTCTGGCCGACGGTCGCCTTCTGCGTCTTCGCCCTCGGCAGCTTCGGCCTGCTGACCCTCTCCCTGAAGAAGCTCGACGTCGGCCCCGCCTACGCCGTCTGGACGGGCATCGGCGCGGCCGGCACCGCGATCTACGGGATGATCTTCCTAGGCGACATCGTGTCGACCCTGAAGATCGTCTCGATCAGCCTGGTGATCGTGGGCGTCGTGGGACTCCAACTGTCGGGCTCGGCCCACTAGTTCCGACCCACCAGTTCCGGCCCGCCAGCTCAGCCCCCACCACTCCCTGGGCGACAGCTAGCCGAGGGGACGGCTGAGCTGTCGGGGCAGCGCCGTCCGCACGAGGTCCGTGACCCCGCCGTCGACCGGGGGCGCTGCCACGCACGAGAGGGCGAGCCGCACCGCGAGTTCACAGGACCTGGCCAGCTCCGCCTGGTCCGCCTTGGGGGCGCCCGGCGCGGAGAGCACGGCCACGGCCCGCTCGCGCACCAGCGCGACGAAGTCGGTGGGCGCGGGCAGCGGCCCGTCCGCGCGGCGCTGCGCGGGCACCGCGGAGGACGAGCGCACAGCCGCGAGCGTCGGTGACGGCAGCCGCTCGCTCCAGCAGCCGGTGAGCATGGCGCGAATCAGCGCGTTGTTGCGGGAGGCCGCCACGGTCCACTCGGCGGTCGCCGCCAACCGGTCCCGCGAGTCCGCGGGGGTGGCCAGCGCCCGCTCGACGCCCGCCAGATAGCCGTCCGCTTCCCTGCGGACCAGGGCTCTGGCGAGCCCGTCCTTGCTGCCGAACTCGTTGTACAGCGTCTGACGTGACACTCCGGCCACCGCCGCCACGTCCACCATGCGCACGGCGGACCACGGCCGACGCACCAGCGCCGTGTAAGCGGCGTCCAACAAGGATTCCCGCGCTGCAGGCATCATCGCCTCCCTGAATGCGAGCGGGCGGCTCTGGCCCTCAGATTTGACGCGCATCAAGTCACTGTCAAGGGTTCACGGCACCCCCCAGGGGCGCACACCGGCCAATGTGCGCGGCACGATCCTCCGCACGCGGCGACAGCCCCCACTCAGGTGCCCACCCCGGCGAACCCCATACGTACCGCCGCCTCCGCCGGTCCGACCCCGACCCCTGTAGCCCCGCACCGACCTCGGCGGATACCGTTCGCCACATGGCCGATTACCTCGACGACCTCCGCCTCGCCCACGTCCTCGCGGACGCCGCCGACGCGACCACCATGTCCCGCTTCAAGGCCCTCGACCTGAAGGTCGAGACGAAGCCGGACATGACCCCGGTGAGCGAGGCCGACAAGGCCGCCGAGGAACTCGTCCGCGGCCAGCTCCAGCGCGCCCGCCCCCGCGACGCCATCCTCGGCGAGGAGTACGGCGTCGAGGGCACCGGCCCGCGCCGCTGGGTGATCGACCCGATCGACGGCACCAAGAACTACGTCCGGGGCGTCCCCGTCTGGGCCACCCTGATCTCCCTCATGGAGGCGGCCGAGGGCGGCTACCAGCCCGTCGTCGGCGTGGTCTCCGCCCCCGCGCTCGGCCGCCGCTGGTGGGCCGCCAAGGGCCACGGCGCCTTCACCGGCCGCAGTCTGAGCTCGGCCTCCCGCCTGCACGTCTCCCGCGTCGCCGACCTCTCGGACGCCTCCTTCGCGTACTCCTCCCTCAGTGGCTGGGAGGAGCGCGGCCTCCTCAACGGCTTCCTGGACCTGACCCGCGAGGTGTGGCGCACCCGGGCGTACGGCGATTTCTGGCCGTACATGATGGTCGCCGAGGGCTCCGTGGACATCTGCGCCGAACCCGAGCTCTCCCTCTGGGACATGGCCGCCAACGCGATCATCGTCACCGAGGCGGGCGGCAGCTTCACCGGCCTCGACGGCCGCCCCGGCCCGCACGGCGGCAACGCGGCGGCCTCGAACGGCCTCCTCCACGACGAGCTCCTGGGCTATCTGAACCAGCGCTACTGAGCCCTGGAATGATCCGGGGCGCCCCGAACTGACCACGCACGCCCTCTTGTTGACCTCCGCTTTACCTGCCACATTGAGAGTTCCCCCACTTGTGAACTTGTGAATCCTTGAACAAAGCGTTCCGGGATTCCCTAGGAGGTGGCTGAACTCCATGCTCGTCCGCGACGCCATGAGCACAGTGGTCCTCACCATCGGCCCCGATCACACCCTCCGCCAGGCCGCCGCCCTGATGGCGGCTCGCCGGATCGGCGCGGCCGTGGTCCTCGACCCGGACGCCGGCGGACTCGGCATCCTGACCGAACGCGACGTCCTCGTCTCGGTGGGCCTGGGCCAGAGCCCCGACACCGAGCGCGCCCACGCCCACACCACCACCGACGTCGTGTTCGCCACGCCGTCCTGGACCCTGGAGGAAGCCGCCCGCGCCATGACCCACGGCGGCTTCCGCCATCTGATCGTCCTCGACGAGGGCGCCCCCATCGGCATCGTCTCGGTCCGCGACATCATCCGCTGCTGGGCACCCGCCCGACAGCCCGCACCGGCGTAGCCGCGCCCCGGACGCACGAACGGGCCGGGAGTCTCCTACGAGACCCCGGCCCGCCCCAACGACAAGCGGTCCAACCCCGGTCAGCCGCACAAGGCCTGGACGGCGGCCTCCAGGCGCTTGCCGAAGCCTTCATCGATCGAAGCCAAATCCTACATTGGACAAAATCCAAGTCAAGGCAAGCTCCAAATTCACACCCGTTCGGGAACTGTTTCCGCTTGCTGTTACGCTGACCGGTATGAGTGACCTTCTGGAGCGGCTGCGCGGACGCGGATGGCGTATGACCGCGCAGCGGCGTGTCGTGGCCGAGGTCCTCGACGGCGAACACGTCCATCTGACGGCCGACGAGGTGCACGCGCGCGCTGTCGCCAAGCTGCCCGAGATCTCCCGGGCGACCGTCTACAACACCCTCGGGGAGCTGGTCTCTCTCGGCGAGGTGCTGGAAGTCGCCACGGACCGGCGTGCCAAGCGGTACGACCCGAACGCGCACCGTCCGCACCACCACCTGGTCTGCGCCCGGTGCGGCACGATCCGTGACGTGCACCCGACCGGAAACCCCCTGGCGGACCTCCCCACCTCCGAGCGCTTCGGCTTCACCGTCTCGGACGTGGAGGTCACCTACCGAGGCGTCTGCCCGAACTGCACCCAGGCGTAGCACCACCACCGCCGCACGACGAAGCCCCGGCCGCACAACGGCCGGGGCTTTTCTTCGACACCTGAATGTGAACCTGAACAAAAAACACCGATGGCCCGGAACCTCACGGTCCCGGGCCATCGGCCTTCAGTAGCGGGGACAGGATTTGAACCTGCGACCTCTGGGTTATGAGCCCAGCGAGCTACCGAGCTGCTCCACCCCGCGTCGATGAACTGAACACTACGTCACCCTCGCCGACCAGAGCAAATCCATTAACCACCAGCCCAAACCAGGCGCAGCCGCAGTGCAGCAGGCCAGTACGGGTGGACGCAGCGACACCCCGGCCCGACACAGCCGCGGGCAGCCGCACCCCTGGGCGCCACAGCCGCGACGCAGCGACACCCCGGCCCTGCACGGCCGCGGGCAGCCGCACCCCTGGGCGCAACGGGCGGGACGCAACGACACCGCGAACCCGGCATAGCAGCGGGCAGTCGTGCCGCTGGGGCGGCACGGGTGGGCGCAGCGGCACCCTGCCAGCGCCGGTGAGCGAGACACCGCCCGGCGCCCAGCACGCGCCCCCGGGCACCCTCGCAGCCCCGGACCACACCGCCACCCCGCCGCCCTGACACCCCTTCGGCGCCCCGCCCCCTCACCTACGCCGACAACTCGTCCCGCAACGCATCCCGCAACCGCGCCGCCCGCTCCGCCACCTCGGCCGGCCCGAGCGCCACGGCCCGGTCGGCCCACCGCTTCCCCTCCACCAGCTCACCCCGACGCGCGTAGACGAGGGCGAGCCGCAACGCCGCCCGTCCATGCCCCGCGTCGGCGGCCCGAGCCCACCACACGGCGGCCTCCGGCTCACTCCCCTCCCGGGCCAGCAGCAGCCCCAGATTGAACGCGCCGTTCCGCGACCCCGACTCCGCCGCGACCCGGTACCACCGCGCGGCCTCGACCACGTCCCCCCGCCCGGCCGCCAGCATCCCGACACGCACCTGCGCCCGCCGATGCCCCTGCGACGCGGCCCGCTCGTACCACTCCTCGCACTCGTTCTTCTCCCGCACCGGCTCGCCCAGTTCGTGTGCGGGCGCGGGCGGACGGCGCGCGTCGAGCACGGCGGCCAGCCGGTACGCGGCCTCCGCGCTGCCCCCACCGGCGGCGCACCGCAGATGCCGCTCGGCGGCGCGCTCGTCACCGTCCCGCAGCCGCGCTATGGCCACCTGGAGCGCCGCCTCGGTGTGCCCGGCGGCAGCCGCCCGCTCGTACCAGACCAGTGCCGTCGCGTCGTCGCCCCGTCCGGCGAACAGAATGCCCAGGTTGAAGGCGGCGTCGACGCTCCCGGCCTCGGCGGCCTTGGAGAACCACGGCTCCGCACCGGACGCGTCGCCGACCTGGAGCAGCAGGATGGCCAGCGCGTTCGCCGCCTCCCGGTGGCCGGCGTACGCGGCACGCCGGTACCACTGGTCGGCCTGCGCGGTCCGCCCCTGCTCGGCACAGAGCAGCCCGAGGTTGTACGCGCCGTTGACGTCCCCGGCGTCCATCGCGGCCCGGTACCAGCGCTCGGCGGTCTGCGTCTCGCCGCGCTCGGCGTGCAGCGCGCCCAGCGCGTTCGCCGCGTTGCCGTTGCCGTCCTGGGCGGCCCGCAGCCACCACACGGCCGCGCTCTCGGTGTCGCCCGCGTCCCGCAGCAGGAACCCGAGCGCGCACGCGGCGCGCGGCTCGCCGTCCTTCGCGGAGGTCAGGTACCAGCGGCCGGCCTCCTTCAGCTCCCCGCGCCGCTCCAGGATCGCCCCGAGGTGCAGCGCGGCCCGTCGGTGCCCGCGCGCGGCGGCCTGCCGGTACCACTGCTCCGCCTCCTCGGCGGCGCCCGCCACGACACCGTTGTCGGTGTCGCGCTGCCCCGCGCCCACGGCCCGCCCGCCGCCGTCCCGCGCGGCAGCACGGCGCTCGCGGGGGCCGCTCCCGATCTCGAGCGCCGCGCGTGCGATCTTCCGCCCTTCGCGCACAGCGGTGCGCTCCTCCTGCTCCGCGCGCTGGTCGAGCGTCCGCGCGAGCCGGTACGCGGCCTCGCGGTGCCCGCGCTCGGCGGCCACTCTCATCCACCGCTCGGCGGCGGCGTCGCTGCGGTGCTCCAGCAGGTCGGCGAGCGCGTACGCGCCCAGGGCGTGCCCCTGCTCCGCGGACTGGCGCAGCCAGTACTCGGCGGCCGGTTCATCGCCGCGCTCGCGGTGGTGCCGACCGAGCGCGTGCGCGGCGGCGGCGGAACCGGCGACGGCCGCGACCCGCCACCAGCCGGCGGCCTCGTCGGCGTACCCACGCTGGTGCAGCAGGACACCCAGGTTGTTGGCGGCCGCCCGGTCCCCGGCCGCGGTGGCGGCCCGAAGACAGGGCTCGGCTCCGTCCAGGTCGCCGCGGCGCAGGAGCATGGCGCCGAGGACACTCATCGCCTCGGTGTCACCGGCTTCGGCGGCGAGCCGCTGACGCGCCTCCTCGACGGCGTCGCCCGTCTCGTCCTCGTCCGCGACCCCCGCGGACTCGACCGACGAGGCGGACTCGGCGGGCAGCACGAAGTCGGCAGGCAGCGCAATGTCGGCAGGCTGCGCAAACCGCCCTGTCTCCAACAGAGTTGCCTTGTCCCCCATAACGTCCATCGTCGCACCACCTGCAACCTGGGTACACCTGGTATACCGCAGCCATTGAGGTCACTACAGCGTTTTGTCGACATGCCCACAGAGCGACAAGTCAAACACAGATTTCCCGTGCATCCCGGCCAACACGTCGAAGGCCCGGATCCTTTAGAGGATCCGGGCCTTCAACTTCAGTAGCGGGGACAGGATTTGAACCTGCGACCTCTGGGTTATGAGCCCAGCGAGCTACCGAGCTGCTCCACCCCGCGCCGTTGCGTTGCAACCGTACCACGGCGCGGGACGGAGCCTTGAATCAGCCGCCTCCGGAGCCTCCGTCGCCGCTCTGGTCGCTGTCCTCACTGCCGCTGCCGCCGGTCGCGTCGGCCTTGGACTGCGCGTCCTCCGCCCGCTTCAACGCGTCCTCCAGGTCCTGTTGGGCCCGGCCGTACGCCTCCCAGTCGCCGTCCTTGAGGGCCTGCTGCCCCTCGTCGAACGCCTTCTGAGCCTGCTGCAGGGCCTCTTGGACCGTCGGATCGCCCGACGTCGGCGGCTCGTCGGTGCCCTCGTCGGGGTCGTCCGGCGGCGGCTCGGTGGGCGCGCCCTCGGTTTCGAACACCTTGTTGAGCGCCGCGTCGAGGGTGTCCTCGAAGGCCGTGTTGCCGCCGTAGGTGACCAGGACCTTGCGCAGCAGCGGGTACTTGAGTCCGCCGCCCTTCACATAGACGGGTTCCACGTAGAGCAGTCCGCCATCGAGCGGGACCGTCAGGAGGTTGCCGTACTCGACCTGCGAGTCACCTCTCTTGAGGAGGCTGATCGTCTCGGCGATGTCCTGTTCGGAGTTGAACTGGCTCTGGACCTGTTTCGGCCCGTCGATCGGTTCGCTGGTCGGCAGTTTCAGAATTCTGATCTTGCCGTAGTCCTTGGTGCCCGCCTCGGCGTTGACCGCCACGAAGGCGCTGAGGTTGTCCCGGCCGTTCGGCGTGAGCGTCGTGGTCAGCGAGAACGCCTGTTCCGTCTGGCCCGGCAGCTTCATGCTCAGGTAGTACGGCGGCACCGCGTTGCCCGAGGTGTTGGTCGGGTCGTCCGGGACCTGCCACACCTCGCTGCCGCTGAGGAACGTCTCGGCGTCCTTCACGTGGTAGCGGGTCAGCAGCTCGCGCTGCACCTTGAACAGGTCCTGCGGGTAGCGCAGATGGGCCAGCAGCGAGTCGGAGATGTCGTCCTTCGACTCCACCGTGCCCGGGAACGCCTTCATCCAGGTCTTCAGGACCGGGTCCTGGGTGTCCCACTGGTAGAGCTTGACCTGACCCGTGTACGCGTCGACGGTCGCCTTCACCGAGTTGCGGATGTAGTTGACCTGGTTCTGCTGGGCCACCACCGCGCGCTGGCTGTTGTCCGCCGTCAGCGAGTCGGCCGTCGTGTCGCCCAGGGTGGTGCGGGAGGCGTACGGGTAGCCGTTGGTGGTGGTGTACGCGTCGACGATCCACTGGATCTTGCCGTCGACGACGGCCGGGTAGGCGTCGCCGTCGATGGTCAGCCACGGCGCGACGGCCTCGACACGCTCCTTGGGCGTGCGGTTGTACAGGATCCGCGAACCCTCGCCGATGGCACCGGAGTAGAGGATCTGCGGCTCGTTGAACGCCACCGCGTACGCGGCGCGGTTGATCGGGCTGGAGAGGTTCACCCCGCTGCCGCCCTTGTAGCTGGTGGTCTTCTCACCGCTGTCGTCGGAGTAGTCGATCTCGTCCTGGGGGCCACCGACGATCGAGTACTGGGTGGTCTTCTCGCCGTAGTAGACCCGCTGCTGGTACTCGCCCAGGTCGCCCTTGGACGGCAGGTCGGACTCGGTGAAGACCGGGCGGCCTCCGGAGGTGGCCTCGGTGCCCTTGGCGGCGACCACGCCGTAGCCGTGGGTGTAGCGGAAGTGGTCGTTGATCCAGTTGTTCTTCGGGATGCCGGCGAGGTTCAGCTCGCGCAGACCGATGACCGTGTCCTGCTCCGCGCCGTCCTCATTGCTGTACCGGTCGACGTCCAGGTTCGTGGGGAACGCGTAGTAGTTCCTCATCTGCTGGAGCTGCTGGAACGTCGGCGAGACGATGTTCGGGTCGAGCATGCGGATGCTGGCCGTGGTGTCGGCGTCCTTGCGGAGCTTGGCCTTGTCCGTGGTGTCGCTCACACCCGAGTACTCCTCGACGTCGGTCCCGTCGATGCCGTAGGCCTGTCGGGTCGCCGCCAGGTTCTTCTCGACGTACGGCGCTTCCTTGGCCTGCTCGTTCGGCTGGACCTGGAACTTCTGCACGATGGCCGGGTACAGCCCGCCGATGAGGATCGCGGAGAGGACCATCAGACCGAAGCCGATGACCGGCAGCTGCCAGGTGCGCCGCCAGATGGTGGCGAAGAACAGCAGCGCGCAGATCACGGCGATGCAGAACAGGATCGTCTTGGCCGGCAGGTACGCGTTCGCGTCGACGTACCGCAGACCGGTCCAGTTGCCCGTGGCCTTGAAGTCGCTGGACTTCACCGCGAGCCCGTAGCGGTCGAGCCAGTAGGCGACCGCCTTCAGAGCGACGAAGATGCCGAGGAGCACCGACAGGTGCCCGGTGGCCGCTGCGGTGGCACGCGCGCCCGGCGAGGTGACCCTGAGGCCGCCGTAGAGGTAGTGCGTGAGCGCGGCGGCGATCACCGAGAGCACGGCGGCGGCGAAGCCGAAACCGAGCAGGAAGCGGTACCAGGGCAGGTCGAAGGCGTAGAAGGCCACGTCCAGGTCGAACTGGGGGTCCTTCTGCCCGAAGGGCACCCCGTTCACCCACATCAGCCAGGTGCGCCACTGCCCGGAGGCGGAGGCGCCGGCGATGAGGCCCACCAGGGAGGTGATCCCGAGAAGCAGCCACTTCTTGTAGGGCGCGATGCCCATGCGGTACCTGTCGAGGCTCTGCTGCTCCATCGACATCGCGCTCAGCGGCGGCCGCAGCCGGTGCGCCAACCAGATGTTGAAGCCGACCGAGGCCGACATCAGCAGACCGAAGACGAAGAAGAGCCCGATCTTCGTCCACAGTGTGGTGGTGAAGACGGAGGAGTACTTCACCGACCGGTACCAGAGCCAGTCCGTCCAGAACCCCGCGAACATGACGAACGCCATGCCGAGGACGGCAAGGACGCCGAGCGTCATGAGCAGGGTCCGGACACGTCGGGACGGTCGGCCCACTCTGATCCGCGGCCCCGTCGGGCCTCCGCCGCGGTCCGGCATCTGGAAAGCCAAGGTGCGCACCTCGAAGTTCGCTGTCGATACGTCAGGCCCGCGTCTGCGGACCCTCCAGCGGGCCCCGTGATCGTAGGGGCCTCACCTATGCAACTTACTCACGCTTTACTCGGTTCCCGCTTCCGGGAACGAACGAGGCAGGATTGTGACCATGTCCAACACTCCCATGGCAGCGAACCCCCTCACCCGGGCGGTGCTCGAGATCGACGAGTACGCCTCGGGCCTCGGCTGGGACCAGCCCGCTCGCCTCTTCGCCCTGGTGGATACCGCGCGTCTGCGGTCCCAGGAACCCGCCCTCGCGGCTCAGCTCGGTCTGCAGGACGAGTCCGAGACCGTGGGTCTCACTCCGATCGAGCAGGAGGAGATTCCCGCGGGCAAGGCGCTGGACGAGTTCCTCGGCACCATCGCCTGGCCCGACGCGGTGGTCGGCTGCGCCCTGACCGTGGAGCGGCTGATGCTGCCGCCGTCCGCCGAGGCGTCCGTCCCGGAGAACCTGGACGGGGCCCGGCTCACCAAGTGGGTGGCCTCCCACCCCGACCGCCAGGAGGTCCGGATGACGGTCGCCGTACTGCGCGACGGCTCCCGCGACTCGGCCCTGCGCCTGCGTGAGAAGGACACCCCGACCGAGGTCCTCACCGGCCCCGAACTGGTCCCGGGCCTGGCGGAGGCCCTGTCCGCGACCTTCGTGGACTGATCCCCGGCCGCACGACGACCGGGTCCGGGACGACCGGATCCACGACACTCGGGTCCACGACACTCGGATCTACGACGATCCGATCAACGACTGTGGGGGCGCCCTCCGGCTCGGAGGGCGCCCCCACGCGCGCGTGCGCCGTCACTGCGCTCCCGTCAGCCCTTGGTGGTGCACTTCGGCAGATCGGCCGTGTCGCCGGAGCGGATGTCCTTGAGGGCCCCGAGGGCGTCCTCGATGGTGTCGACCTTGACGAGGGTGAGCCCGTCGGGGGTGTCCTTGGCGGCCGTGGCGCAGTTGTCCTTGGGCGTCAGGAAGTACTCGGCGCCCTTGTCACGCGCGCCGACCGTCTTCATCTCGATGCCGCCGATGGGGCCGACCTTGCCCGCGTCGTCGATCGTGCCGGTGCCGGCCACGAACTTGCCGCCGGTGAGATTGCCCGGGGTGAGCTTGTCGTAGATCCCGAGGGCGAACATCAGTCCGGCGCTCGGGCCGCCGACGTCCGCGAGCTTGATGTCGATGGTGAACGGGAAGGTGTGGTCGGTCCCGGCGGAGATTCCGACGATCGCCCGTTCCTCGCCCGTGTCGTCGGACTTGGCCGTGGTGATCGTGACCGTCTCGGTCTCGGTCGCCGTCCTGTTCGCCTTCTCGGCGGCGGCCTGCGCCTTGGCGGGCACGATGACGAAGTCGACGTCCTCGCCGGGCTTGTGCTTGGTGACCAGCTTCGCGACGTCCTCGGGCGCCTTGACCGCCGTGCCGTCGACGGACTTGATCACGTCACCGGCGTGCAGCTCGCCCTCGGCCGGTGAGTCCTTGAGGACGGTGGAGACGATCACCCAGGACTTCACCGGGATGCCCAGCTCCTTCAGGGCGGCGACCTTGGCGCTCTCCTGGGACTGGCTGAACTCCTCGGCGTTCTCCTGGGTCGACTGCTCCTCGGTCTTGCCGTCCGGGTAGAGCGTGTCGTGCGGGACGACCTTGTTGTCGTGTGCCAGCCAGCCGTACACGGCCTCGACGAGGTTCATCCTGTAGTCGGCGCTGGTCACACGGACCGTTGTCATGTTCAGGTGGCCGGTCGTCGCGTACGTCTTGCGTCCCGAGATCTGCAGTACCGGCTCGCCGCCGTGTTCCCCGAGCGTGTTCACCGTCGGCCCCGGCGACATCTCCGAATACGGCACGGGAATGATCACACCCGCGCACAGGAGCGCGATCAGCATCAGGGTGGAGGCGAGCATCGTCGCGGTGCGGCGTGGCATGGAACGACAGTACGGGACAGGCCTGTCAGTGCACCGTCGGGGCCGTCCGTCCGGGGGCGGCCGGCGCGGGCACTAGCCGCCGGTGTGGGACCGCTCCATGGCCTCGCGGAAGCGCGAGTATCCCGCGAGCTCGGTGCCGTCCTCGATGCTCCTGCGGTTCCGGCTGGCCCAGCCACCCCACAGTCCGGCACCGATCGCGGCCACCAGTGGAATCAGCAACCAGGCGAGCGCCGCCATGCCGGCCTCCCAACCCCTATGAAGCAACCACAACTGACTGATCAGCAGATTATCCGTCCGTCCCGTCAACGCTCTCGCCGGGGGCCGGGTTACGCAACCGGAACGCGCACGGGCGTATTCCGGTCACTCCATCAACAAGCTCCGACCCATTCATCGGTGCCGTCGGAGAACCGCTGGTGCTTCCAGATGGGCACCTCGTGCTTCAGGTCGTCGATCAGCCTGCGGCACGCCTCGAAGGCCTCGCCCCGATGCGGACAGGACACGGCGACGACCACGGCCAGGTCACCCACCTTCAGATTCCCCACCCGGTGCACGGCAGCGAGCGCCCGCACGGGGTAGTCGGCGACCACCTTCTCCGCGATCCGCCGCATCTCGGCCTCGGCCGTCGGGTGGCACGAATAGCCGAGCGCGTCGACATCGGCCCCGCCGTCGTGGTTCCGCACGGTCCCCACGAACAGCGCCGTCCCCCCGGCCGCGTCGTCCCCGACCGCCCGGAACACCTCGTCGAGGGAGAGCGCCGTCTCCCGGATCGCGATCAGCTTGATGGGCTCCGCGGCGCCCCGCTCACCAGGGTGATCATCATTCACAGCCATACCCCCATCGTGCCTCACCCGCGCCCCGGACCGGCCGGGGCGCCCGTCAACGCCTGCCCCGCGCCTTCCGCGCCCGCCGCACCAGCGCCGCCGTGCCCAGCAGCGCGACCGTCGCACCGGCGGCACCCGCGGCCGTCGCGTCCTTCCGCCCCAGCCGCCGTCCGGCCACGGTGTGCCGCCCGGCGACCTCCTCCAGCAGCTCCGCGAGCACTTCCTCGTTCGTCCACAGCGGCCGCCACCCGGCGTCGTGCAACCGGCTCCCGCTCACCACCCACGGGTACATCGTGTACGCCAGGTCGCCCGCCGGTGACGGCGTGAGCCCGATCCGGTGCAGCCGGGCGGCGGCCCCGAGCGCGACCGCGGACGGCAGCTCCATGCGCCGGATCCCGCTGAGCTCCTCGACCTCCTCCTGCTCCAGCCACCCCTCGCACCCGACGGCGAGCTCCCCGTCGACCTTCTCCAGCACGGCGTACTCCAGCGCCCCGCAGAGGTCCTCGACGTGACAGAACTGCCAGGCCGGGCGCGACCCGGCCACCACCAGCAGCCGCGGCGACTCGAAATACCTGGTCAGCGCCGTGTCCGTCCCTCCGACCAGGGTCGCGGGACGCACCACGGTGACATTGAGGCCGGGATGAGCGCGCGGCGCCCGGCGCGCGAGCCGCTCGATCTCCAGCAGGTCGCCGACCCCCGTGGCCTCGGCGGTCGCCCGCAGCTCAGCGTCCTCCGAGAGCGGCAGCTCGTTGTCGGGCAGCGCCCCGTAGACCATCGCCGACGTGCACAGCACGACCCGGTGCACCCCGGCCGCGGCGGCCGCCGTGAGCACGGTCTGGGTCCCGCGCACGTTGTACGCGCTGCGGGCCGCCGAATCGGTGCCCAGGTCGAGGTCGACGGCGAGGTGCACCACCACGTCGGCCCCGCGCAGCTTCTCGGCGATCGCCGGGTCCCGCACGTCCAGGATGTGCCACTGGGCGGACGCGCACTCGCCGCGCCGCTCGTCGATGGCGATGACCTGCCGGATCTCGTCGGACTCGGCGAGCCGCTCGGTGAGCAGCGCTCCTACGCCGGACGCGGCACCGGTGACCGCGACGACGGGCCCGCGCACGGCGGGACTGGTTGAGTGGTTTCGCGCTGCGCGAACCTGCGGATCTGGGGAACTCACCGGGCGTCTCCAGCGGTTGTCTTCAGTACGAACGCGGGTGACGCGTACGTACCAGGTGGCATCCATCCTGCCGCAGGCCTTCGGTCGGCGGAGCACCGAGGCCTTAACCCGCCGTGGTGTCTACGCTGGGTGGTGTTCGGGCAGCCGTGCCGTCGGAGAAACCCGATGGCCCTATCAGCCGAGGAATCCCGTGAGTGACACCCCATTCGGATTCGGCCTTCCGCCGGAGGAGCCGGACGACGGCGACGAGGGCAAGAAGAAGGACCAGCAGAGCGGTGGTGGTCAGGGCCCGGCCAACCCGTTCGGTTTCGGGTTCCCCGGGGCCGGCGGCCCCGGCGCCGACAATCCGTTCGCCGCGATGTTCGGTTCCATGAACCCCACCGACCTGGGCGCCGCCTTCCAGCAGCTGGGCCAGATGCTCTCCTACGAGGGCGGCCCGGTGAACTGGGACATGGCCAAGCAGATCGCCCGCCAGACGGTCGCCCAGGGGACCGCCGACGGCACGAAGGACGAGAGCGTCGGCCCTGCCGAGCGCACCGCCGTCGAGGAGGCCGTCCGCCTGGCCGATCTCTGGCTGGACGACGCGACGTCCCTGCCGTCCGGCGCCGGCTCCGCCGTGGCGTGGAGCCGCGCGGAGTGGGTGGAGGCGACCCTGCCCGCCTGGAAGGAGCTGGTCGACCCGGTGGCCGAGCGGGTCGGCGGCGCCATGGGCGACATCCTGCCCGAGGAGATGCAGGCCATGGCAGGCCCGCTGATCGGCATGATGAAGTCCATGGGCGGCGCCATGTTCGGCCAGCAGATCGGGCAGGCCGTGGGCGTGCTCGCGGGCGAGGTCGTCGGATCCACCGACGTCGGCCTGCCGCTCGGGCCGGCCGGCAAGGCCGCGCTGCTGCCGCTGAACGTGGCGGCGTTCGGCAAGGACCTGGGCGTCGGCAAGGACGAGGTGCGGCTCTACCTGGCGCTGCGCGAGGCCGCCCACCAGCGTCTCTTCGCGCATGTGCCGTGGCTGCGCTCGCATCTGTTCGGCGCTGTCGAGGGCTACGCACGCGGGATCAAGGTCGACACGGCCAAGCTGGAGGACGTGGTCGGGCAGTTCGACCCGCAGAACCCCGAGGAGCTGCAGCAGGCGCTCCAGCAGGGCATGTTCCAGCCGGAGGACACCCCGGCGCAGAAGGCGGCCCTGGCCCGTCTGGAGACCGCTCTGGCCCTGGTGGAGGGCTGGGTGGACGCGGTGGTGCACGCCGCCGCGAAGCCGCGCCTGTCGTCCGCGGACGCCCTGCGCGAGACCCTGCGCCGCCGCCGTGCCACCGGCGGTCCGGCCGAGCAGACCTTCGCCACGCTGATCGGTCTGGAGCTGCGCCCCCGCCGCCTGCGCGACGCCTCCCGCCTGTGGGCGTCCCTCACGGACGCGCGCGGTGTCGACGGCCGCGACGCCCTGTGGGCCCACCCCGACATGCTGCCCACCGCCTCCGACCTGGACGACCCGGACGGCTTCGTCCACCGCGAGCAGATGGACTTCTCCGAGCTGGACAAGATGCTCGGCGAGGCCGCGGGCGGTGGTTCCGCCGAGAAGCCCGACCTCAAGAAGAAGGACGACGACACCGAGTGAGCCTGTACGACGACGCGGTCCTCGTACTGAAGAGCTACGAGGACCAGGCCGAGCTGCGCCAGGCGTACCTCGACCATCTCGCGGCCCACCCGGACGGCATGTGGAAGGCGTGCGGCGCCGGACACATCACGGCGAGCGGCCTGGTGATCGACCCCGAGCGCGGCCGCGTGCTGCTCACCCTCCACAGGAAGCTGCGCATGTGGCTCCAGATGGGCGGCCACTGCGAGCCCGGGGACACCGCCCTCGCGGACTCCGCGCTGCGCGAGGCCACGGAGGAGTCCGGCATCGCCGGCCTGACGCTCCTGCCGGGCGGCCCGGTCCGCCTGGACCGCCATCACACCCCGTGTGCCTGGCACCTGGACGTCCAGTACGCGGCCCTCGCCCCGGCCGACGCGGTGGAAGCGATCAGCGACGAGTCCCTCGACCTGCGCTGGTTCGCCTACGACGAGGTCCCGACCGTGGCAGACGATTCGGTCGTCCGCCTGCTGGAGGCCACGCGGGCGCGGCTGTGACCTCGCTCTTTCGCTTGGCGGGGGCGGCCTGTCGGCATGATGCCGCTGGGCGGTGGGCATGCCCCCGCCGGGGGCACGAACGCGGTAAGGGGCGTCCGCAAGGCGGAACGCCCCTTACACATGCACCCGATCACAGAGGCGCCCGCTCCCTGAGGGGCACGGCCCGCCCGTCCATCGGCGCTTCGCTCAGTTGCGGCTGCCCCCGAGGGAGTTGCCGCTCAGTCCGCCCGCGCCCATGCCGAACTGTCCGAGCACTCCGGACGTCCGCAGGTGCTGCGGCGGAAGCAGCTCGCTCGGCTGCACCAGGACGTGCCCGTGGCCGCCGAAGTGCATCTCCCAGCCCTCACCGGTGGACCCCCTGCGGCGCCACACTGCGGACGTGGAGGTCGGCGCCTGGAGCTGGGTGCGCAGCGAGGTGGACCAGGCGATGACGGCGTCCGAGTCGACACAGATGTTCTTCTCGGGCGTCACCTCGAGCGCGAGCGGCTCTCCCGAGGTCATCAGGACGACCTTGCCGCCGCCGGACAGCTCCAGGTTGTACGCGCCCGCCGAAGCCACCTCGACGGCGCTGTCCACGGCGACGATGCCGACGTTCAGCGAGCCGTCGAACGCCAGGACGGCGGAGGAGTCGACGGTGATGCCGCTGCCGACCTCCATGATGTGCAGGTACTGCGCGAAGTTGGCGAGATACACGACCCCGTTGCCCTTGCAGCGCATGAGCTCCAGCCGCTCACCGGTCATCCGCTCGGCGTTGCGCCAGCTGCGGTTGCGGTACTGGCTGTCGAAGTCGACCTGCCCCTCGAAGGCGACCATGGCGCCCTGACGAGCCAGGACGGGACTGCTGCCGATGGTGATGTCGGTCTTGAGCAGTTGCGGGTTCTGCAGTGTGTAGCGCTCGGTGTGGTTCACCGGGATGTGCGCGAAGAGTGTGCTGTGCATGGTGTGCTGTTCTCCTCTCAGCCCCGGTCAGCCACGGATCTTGAAACGGTCGCCGGTGTCCTCGCTGGGCTGGACGACCACGAAGCCCCGCCCCTTGAACCCGATCTGGAAGGCCTCCCCACTGCCCCGGCCGATGAGCGCGCCGGCCTTGATGGTGCGACGGGCCTTCATGTCAAGGCCGTCGGTCCAGGCGATCAGCGCGTCCGGGTCGACGTAGGTCTCCCGTTCGGCGCAGTCGAGGGAGATCGGCACGCCCCGGCTGACCAGGGCGACCCATCCGGTGCCCCGGATCACGAGGTTGGTGAGGCCCGAGCCGGAGAGCTTGGCGAGACCCTTGACCGGCTCGATGGAGAGCTGGAGGGAGGCGTCGCAGGCCAGCAGGGTCGGGCCGTTGACCGACAGCGCCTCGTTGTTCAGGTGGAGGACGAGGACGTCGCCGCCGTAGTCGGCGAGATACAGGTCCCCGTCGCCGCGGCAGAGCATCAGCTTGCCGCCCTCGCCGGTGACCATCTCCTCCGCGCTGCGCCGCAGCGTGGCGGGCGGGCCGTCGAACTGCACATAGCCGTCGTACGCGATCATCGAGCCGGCCTTGGCCAGGAGGTCCTGGCCGGTGACCATGGTGACCTTGAGCGTCTTGGAGCTGTGCACGCTCATACGGACGCCGGTGGAGGCGGAGCGGTGCGCGTTGAGTGTCTGGAGGTCCATGCTCTGCCTCACACCTCGAAGGGCTGGACGACGACGAAGTTGCCGGGGGCGCCGCGGAACTGGAGGTTGACGGCCTCCTGGGTCTGCCGGGCGTACCCGGAGCGGCGCAGCCTGAGCGAGGTCGTGGTGACGGCCTGTGCGCCGGCGGACCAGGCGATGACGGCGTTGCCGTCGACGTAGGTGGCCGGTCCGACGGGCAGCACGACGGGGATGCCGCGCGTCTTGACGACGACCGCTCCCGTACCGGAGAAGAGCATGCTGAACAGGCCGCCGCCGGGCAGGCCCGCGCCCTCGATACGGCGGATCTCGGTGTCCAGGGACTCGTCGAAGGCGAGGACGCCGCGGGCGCTGGTATAGAGCTGCTCGTTCTCCAGTCGGATGACGAAGAGCTGGCTGCCCTCGTCGGCGAGGAACACCTCACCGTCCCCGGAACACCGCATCAGGGCCATGCCCTGGCCGGTGAGCTGGCCCGTCAACTTGCCGAGCAGGCCGGAACCCTTGTGGGCGAAGTCGATGTCGCCCTGGTAGGCGACCATGCTGCCCTGCTTGGCGAGGATGTTGGCGCCCTTGGTGAGCATCGCCCGCACCAGCTGCGGGTTCTGCTCGGTCCAGCGGTCCCCGACGGGGGCCTCGGAGTACTTCGTCAGGACGACTCGCAGCCCTGCCTCCGGCGGCACCGGCGCGAGCTGCGTCCCGCCGCCGAAAGGCTGTGCCTGCCCCGGGAAGGCACCCGGGGCGCCAGGGGGCGTGAACGGGCCGCCTTGCGGAGCCGCACCCGGCGGGGTGAAGGGGCCGCCCTGCGGCGCGGCACCGGGAGGCGTGAAGGGCCCACCCTGCGGCGGGGCGCCGGGCGGGGTGAACGGTCCACCCTGCGGCGGGGCGGGCGGGGGCGGCACGGTGCCGCCGGGCGGCGTGTGCAGGGGCGCGGCGATCGTCGGAGCGGCGTGCACGGAGGGCGCGGGCGCCGGGGGCGCGAACGGCTGCGCGGGCGCCGGGGCGGCCGGAGTCGCGGGCGCCGCGGGGGCGGCGAACGCGGGCGGGGCGAAGCCGGGCGCGGCGGCGGCCTGCGGCTGCTGCGGTGCGGCGGGCTGCTCCTCGGCGACCTCGCCGCCGAAGTTCTTCAGAAGCGCGTCGAGGCCGCCGTCGAAGCCCTGCCCGACGGCCGCGAACCGCCAGACGTCCTTCAGGTAGAAGTCGCCCAGCATCACGGCACGCTCGGTGGAGAACTCCGAGCCGTCGAACGGATACCTGGCCACTTCCTCGCCGCCCGCGACGATACGTACGTAACCGGGGGCGATCTGCGACATCTGGCCGTTGCCGTCGATCGTCGCCGTGAAGGACAGCTTCTGGATCTGCGGCGGGATCTTGTCGAGGGTGACACGGAAGGACTCGGTGTCACCCGACTGGGCGCCCAGGAGCTGGATGGACTCCTCGGGGGTCTTCGGCTGGTTGAAGAAGACGAAGTAGCGGTCGTCCGAGAGCCGTTCGTCGGCGTCCAGTCCGAAGCAACTGATGTCGAAGGTCAGCCCGGGGGCGGAGATCTGTACGCCTACATACAGATCCGTACCCGCGGTGAGGTCACTGATCTTGGCCTTGTGGCCGCGTTGGAATTCCCTGGCCATGCGTGACGACCGTCCCCCATCCCGAAAGTGCGTGCGCCTGCGAGTGCGTCGCGCCAGGCTAACCGCAAAGTCCTGGGGCGTACGAGGCCGGTACAGAGACGGTACAAAAGCGCGACTTCGGTCACCGGTTCCACAAACGCACACGCGCGCGTGCAGCGCCTGTTCCGTGACACCACCGCTCGGGGCACCCGCCGTGCGGCGCCTTCGGGCCGCAGGTCACGGGCCGTGTCTCAGTGAACGGCCGCGCGAGGTGTCACTCGTCCCGCGTGACGGGCAGGTGGGGCAGGCGGTCGGCGGCGACCACCCCTTCGAGGTAGCCCCGAGCACGCTCGGTGCGCGGATAGGCATCCAGCAGCTGCCAGAAACGGGGGCCGTGCCCCGGTACGAGCAGGTGTGCGAGTTCGTGCAGGAGGACGTAGTCGACGACGTACTCCGGCATGCCCTGCAGCCGGTGCGAGAGGCGGATGCTGCCCTCGGCCGGGGTGCACGATCCCCAGCGGGTGTTCTGGTTGGTGACCCAGCGCACGGAGGTGGGCCGGGCGCGACCACCGAAGTACTGGTCCGAGAGCCGGGCGGCCCGCTCCGACAACTCGGTGTCGCCGAGGCGCCTCTTGCTCTCCTGCGCGGCCAGCTTGTCGAGCATGACCGTCACCCAGCGCCGCTCCTCCGCCTCGGACATCCGTGCGGGGATGAGCACGACGGTGCGATCGCCCTCGCGGTACGCGGAGACCGTTCTACGCCGTCGCGCGCTCCTGCGAACCTCGATCGCGCTCGCCCCCGAGCCGCTCGGCGGCTGGCTCGTCGTGCTGCGCGGTGGCTTTGCGGCGCGGTGCAGTGGGTCGGCGGGCACGCCCCGACGTTACCCGCTGCACACGGGGGAAGTCCCGCCTCCGGGACGGTTCGATATCGATCCGCACCCCGAGCGCCTGATTTGTACGACGAATGCCGTCGCCTGTGGACAACTCTCGACAGGCATCGTCGCTGTCCGTGCATGCTGGCACTCGTCGGCGGACCAGGCACTCGCACCGTCGGCGGACAGAACCGATCTCTGGCTACGGGGGCCGATCATGCATCCGATGGTGAAGCCCGCGCTCCGGCGCGGCTGGCGGGATCTCAACACCGTGCAGTTCGGTCTGGCACCGGCGCACGCCATGGTGCTGGGCCCGATGGACACGACGACGGGCAGTTTCCTCGCCCTGCTCGACGGCACACGCGGGTTACCGCTCCTGCGCGAAGAGGGACGCCGCATGGGTCTGCCGGACGGTCATGTGGACGGTCTGGTGGAGCGCCTGTCCCGGTCCGGCCTGCTGGACGACGCGACGGGCGGCGGCCCGGCCGCTGACGACCTGCGCGCCAAGCCCGAGGTCCTGGACCGACTGCGTCCCGATGCCGCCACGCTCTCTCTGATCACCTCCGAGCCGGGCGACGCCATGGGTCGTCTGGCCGCACGCCGATCACTGAGAGTGCAGGTGCGGGGTGCGGGCCGGGTGGGCTCGGTGCTCGCCTCCCTGTTGTCGGGTGCGGGGGTCGGCGAGGTCGACGTCCGCGATGTAGGCCGGGTGGAGCCGTGTGACGTGGCACCGGGCGGGCTGTCGGCCGAATCGATCGGCGAGCGCAGGGACGCGGCGGCCCGCCGGGCCGCCCGGCACGCGGCGCCCGATCGCCCGCCCCGGCGTCGCCGAGGCTCCCGGCCTCCTTCCGCTCCGTCGGCCGGGGAGCGAACAGGGGACCGTCTCCACGAGGAGCCCGGCTTCTCGCTGGTGATCCTCGCCCCACGGGACGGTGTCGACGTCCACGCTCCCAGGCCCATGGCCGCCGAGCCGCTCGTCTCCTCGGGTACGCCCCACCTCTACGCCGGTGTGGTCGAGGGGACGGGCGTGGTCGGCCCTCTGGTCCTGCCCGGTGAGACGGGTTGCGCGGGCTGCCTGGAACAGAGCCGCACCGATCGCGACGAGACGTGGCCACGGCTGGTCGCACAGTGGCGGTCCGGACGTCCTCACCAACTGGAGGCATGCGACCTGGCCCTGGCCACGACGGTCGCCGGACTGGCCGCGGCGCACGCGCTCGCCTTCCTGGACGGGCGGACCCCGTCCAGCGTGGGCGCCCGCTGGGAGGTCTCGGTACCGGGGTTGGACTGGCACCCGCGTCCGGTGTGGCCGCACCCGGCATGTTCCTGCACAGCCGCTGAAAACGGTGCCGCCGGGAAAGGTAACGGGGAACACACCGCAAAGGAGGGGGATGCGCACGAGACAATGGCGGGGCATCAGCGGTCAACGAGGTTGTCCCGCAAGGCACACGCGGCACGGCCTGCTGGGAGTTGGAGGGCGCATGTCTGATCTTCCCCGGAAGGCGGTCACCCGGACCGCCAAGCTCGCCGCGCTTCCGCTCGGCATCGCAGGCCGGGCCACCTGGGGACTCGGCAAGCGAATCGTCGGCGAGTCGGCGGAGCTCGTGGGCCGTGAACTCCAGCAGCGCACGGCGGAGCAGTTGTTCAAGGTCCTGGGCGAGCTGAAGGGCGGCGCGATGAAGTTCGGGCAGGCCCTGTCCGTCTTCGAGTCGGCGCTTCCCGAGGAGGTCGCGGGCCCCTACCGCGCGGCTCTGACGAAGCTCCAGGACGCGGCACCGCCGATGCCGACCCGCACGGTGCACACCGTGCTGGAGGAGCGCATCGGTGCGGACTGGCAGGAGCTGTTCCTGGAGTTCGAGGACAAGCCGGCCGCCGCGGCCTCCATCGGCCAGGTGCACCGAGCGGTGTGGCACGACGGTCGTGAGGTCGCCGTCAAGGTGCAGTACCCGGGCGCGGGCGAGGCCCTCCTCTCCGATCTCGGTCAACTCAGCCGGTTCGCGCGTCTGCTGGGACCGTTGATCCCCGGCATGGACATCAAGCCGCTCATCGCGGAACTGCGGGACCGTGTCTCCGAGGAACTCGACTACGGCCTGGAGGCCCAGGCCCAGCAGGCGCACGCGGAGGAGTTCGAGGACGATCCGGACGTGGTCGTCCCGGCCGTGGTGCACCAGTGCGAGCAGGTGCTGGTGACCGAATGGATGGAGGGCACCCCTCTGTCCGAGGTGATCACCGACGGCACTCAGGAGCAGCGCGACCGAGCGGGCCAGCTGCTGACCCGCTTCCTCTTCTCGGGTCCGGCCCGCACCGGCCTCCTGCACGCCGACCCGCACCCGGGGAACTTCCGCCTGCTCCCGGACGAGAAGAGCGGCTGGCGCCTCGGCGTCCTCGACTTCGGCACGGTGGACCGACTGCCGGGTGGCCTGCCGGCCCCGATCGGCGAGGCCCTGCGGCTGACCATCGACGGCGAGGCCGAGGCGGTCTACGAGATGCTCTGTACGGAAGGCTTCGTGAAGGAGTCGATAGAGCTGGACCCGGATGCCGTCCTCGACTATCTGCACCCCATCATCGAACCGGTCCGGGCGGACGAGTTCGCCTTCGCCCGCGGCTGGATGCGCAGCCAGGCCGCTCGGATCGCCGACCCGCGCTCTCCCGCCCACCAGTTGGGCAAGCAGCTGAACCTGCCCCCGTCCTACCTCCTCATCCACCGGGTGACCCTGAGCACCATCGGCGTGCTGTGCCAGCTCGGCGCGACGGTCCGTATGCGCGACGAGTTGGAGGAGTGGCTGCCGGGTTTCCTGCCCGAGGAGGAGGGCGAGGGCGAGTCGGCCGCGGAGGCGTAGCCGGTCCGGTCGCGGGCGGGTTCACCACCAGGCCGAGTCCAGCCTGCCTTCGATCGCTCGCAGGTTCTCCCTGGCGCAGGTCTCGCAGAAGTAGCGCCGTGCGCCGTTCTCCACGGAACAGATCCACAGAGGTCGAGGGGCGTCGGCGGTGGTGCCGCAGCGGGCGCACACGAGGGTCTGGGGTTTTGCGGCGGGGCCGCCCTGGTCACTGTCCCCGGAAAGACTCGTCACTCGGCGACGATATCGCCGCCCTCGGCAGATCCGTGGGCACAACGCACCGCGGGGGCCGGTCCCTTCGGACCGGCCCCCGCGGGGAGCCACTACTGGTGGTGGTGATGTGCCTGTCCAGGCAGGGTCATGCCGGTCGCCGTGTGGCGACTACTGCATGACCGCCATGGCGAGCGCACGGCGGGCGCGCAGCGAGGCGCGCTCGGCCCGGCGCTGCATCCGCTGAGCGACCGCCAGGCGCATGGCCCGGCGTTCCTGCTCAGCCTGGTGCAGGCGCTCGTGCATATGCGCACGAGCCAGGGCTTCTGGCATGAGATGCATCTCTCGGGTCCTGTTCTGGCGCGAGGCGTTCGCACCGGTGGTGGTGAAATCAGGTGTCGGGGAGCCGGCGGGCTCGCTCGTGGACGGCTTCATCGGGGCCTGCTTCTTGGGGTCGTGCGTGAGGGGGCGGTCGATCGTTCCGGTGATGTTCATGCCGTGACCGGGTTCTTGCGCGGGCGACCACGAGGCCGCTTGCGGGCCACGACGACACCCTGGACGAAGAGCTCGCCACCCCAGACGCCCCAGGGCTCACGCCGCTCCTTGGCGCCGGCGAGGCAGGCCTCCATCAGCGGGCAGGTGCGGCAGAGGGACTTGGCGTACTCGACATCGGCCGGCGACTCGGCGAAGAAGACCTCCGGGTCGTAGGAACGGCAGGGGACGGGTACGCCGAGGTTCTCGATGGCGTCGTCGAGCGCGGTGAGCGCGGTGAGCGGGGTCAAGGTGGAGTCCTCCGTGAGGCCGGGCGGGGGGATCGTTTCGGAAGGCGGTACGGACGGGGCGTGCGCTTCGAGTTGCACGGGTCGTCTTCCTCGTCTGGTCGTTCCGGCCTGTTGGCCGGTGGCGGCTGGTACCGGGTTCTTTTCTTGTCCCGAGGCCCCTTCGCTCTGTAGTCCCTGGTCAGGGACAAACAGAAGGGCCGCGGATCCCGGATGGGGTTCCGCGGCCCTGAAGGCGCCGGCCTGATCGTCGATCAGGCTGGATCACTCCAGGGTTCAGGCCCACGGAAGGCCCACATCAGGTGGTGCTGCGTCGTCTGCTTCCGGAATCCGGCACCGGCCGCCGCGAAGGCATAGGCCTGGGCCTGTGCCTCTACTGCTGCTTCCAGTGCCTTGGTCGGTCGCTCATTGCGCTCACGGACGGGGAGACCCGCCAGAGACACGGAGGACGCCGGACGGCCGCCACTGATGGCGGACAGACCGGTGCCCAGGTTCGAGACGCCGAGCATGCACAGGGAGACGGCCGAGCGATCGGTCATTTTGACCGTGCTGATGTAGCTGGTGTTGATGCTGATCACTGGACTCGCCTCCTCTCGGCGTCTATGGGGACCGGTGTGAACCGATCCGACGGATATGAAGTACATCACGAAACCAGGGCCTTCGAGAAGGCCGCTGCTCTCGTGCCTAAGAACCTATGGGGATTGCTGGGGCATGCGCAAACTATTTTTTCGACGAGTTCGTATCAGTCGTTCTCGTCCTCGCACCCAGGCTCCCGACCTGCGCAGATGTCGAGAACATCGGCGCCGTAGCGCTGCAACTTGCGGGCGCGGACGCCGGGGATGCGACCGAGTTCAACCGGAGTACTCGGCCCCGCTTCCGCGATCGCCATCAGTGTCCGGTCCGTGAAGACACAGAAGTCCGGTTGGCCGCTGCGCTGCGCCTGGACCGCGCGCCACTCACGCAAGCGCTCGTAGAGCCCCTCGTCCATGTCGGAGGGGCAGTCCTCGCAGCGCATCAGCTTCATCTCGCCGGCGTCCCGCAGGGTGCGCCCGCAGACCCGGCAGCGGGCCGGGGTCCGGCTGGTGCGGCGTGGCGCCCCCGTCGCGGCGCCGCCCCCGAGGTCACCCGTCCGGCCGCCCGGGAAGCCCGGTTCGACGCCCCCGGAGCCGCCCGTGGCGGTCCGTCCCGCGGTGGCGGTCGATCCGGGGCGCAGGCCGTTGAGGAATCTGCTGGGGCGGCGGTTGGGACGGCTGCCGGGTGAGCGGGACAGGGCCCAGGAGACGGAGAGGTGTTCGCGCGCGCGGGTGACGCCCACGTAGAGGAGCCTTCGCTCCTCCTCGATCTGTTCGTCCGTCCTCGCGTAGGTGATCGGCATCATGCCCTCGGCGACCCCGACGAGGAAGACGACGTCCCACTCCAGGCCCTTGGCGGAGTGCAGCGAGGCGAGGGTGACGCCCTGGACGGTCGGGGCGTGCTGGGCGCCCGCCCGTTCGTCGAGCTCCGTCACCAGGTCGCCGAGTGTGGCGTCGGGCTTGGCGGCGGCGAAGTCATGGGCCAGGTTCACCAGGGCCGCCAGTGACTCCCAGCGTTCCCTGACCGCTCCGGAGCCCGCCGGTGGTTCGCCGGTCCAGCCCTCGCCGGACAGCACGGCTCGTACCTGTGAGGGGAGGTCGACGGCGTCCTCGAGGAGGGTGTCGTTGCCGCCGAAGCGCGCGGCCGCCCTCAGCGCGGCCCCCGCCTTGCGCACTTCGGGGCGGTCGAAGAATCGTTCCGCGCCGCGCAGCTGGTAGGGCACGCCGGCGTCCGCGAGAGCCTGTTCGTAGGTCTCGGACTGGGAGTTCGTGCGGAACAGGACGGCGATCTCGCCGGCGGGGACTCCGGAGGCGATGAGTTCGCGGATGCGGCGGGCTGCTCCCTCGGCCTCGGCGGGCTCGTCCGCGTACTCGGTGTACCGGGGCTCGGGGCCCGGGGGGCGCTGGGAGATCAGTTCGAGGCGATGGTCGGCGGCGCGACCGCGGGCCTGGGAGAGCAGGCCGTTGGCGAGGTGGACCACCTGCGGGGTGGAGCGGTAGTCACGGACGAGTTTGACGACGGTGGCCCCGGGGTGGCGGTGGCGAAAGTCGAGCAGATGGTCGGGTGTTGCGCCGGTGAACGAATAGATCGTCTGGCTGGCGTCGCCCACGACGCACAGGTCGTCCCGGTCGCCGAGCCACAGTTCCAGCAGGCACTGCTGGAGGGGGCTGACGTCCTGGTACTCGTCGACCACGAAGTGCTGGTACTGGGAGCGGACCTGCTCGGCGATGTCGTGGCGGTCCTGGAGGATACCGACCGTGAGCAGGAGGACGTCCTCGAAGTCGATGACGGCCCGTTCGCGCTTCAGGTCCTCGTACGTGGCGTAGATCTGGGCGATCTCGGCGGGGTCGCGGGGGGCTTCGCGGCCGTGCTTGGCGGTCGCGGCGGCGTAGTCGGCGGGGACGGTGCGAGTGACCTTCGACCACTCGATCTCGGCGGTCGCGTCGCGTAGTTCGTTGCGATCGAGACGGATGCGGCACGCGGCGGCGGCGTCCGCGACGAGCTGGATCTTGCGGTCGACGATGCGCGGCATGCCGCCGCCGACCGCTTTCGGCCAGAAATACTGGAGTTGGCGCAGTGCGGCCGAGTGGAAGGTCCGGGCCTGGACCCCGGCGGCGCCGAGCTGACGGAGCCGGCCGCGCATCTCTCCGGCGGCGCGGTTGGTGAAGGTGACGGCGAGCACACTGGCGGGCTGGAGCATTCCGGCCCGCACTCCGTAGGCGATGCGGTGGGTGATCGCCCTGGTCTTGCCCGTACCGGCGCCGGCCAGCACGCACACCGGACCGTGCAGGGCGGTGGCGACCGCGCGCTGCTCGGGGTCGAGCCCATCGAGCACCGCGTCGGCCGAGTCGGGGACCCGCGGGAAGAGGGTGGAAGGCGTTGCTGCTGTCACACGGCCATGCTGCCAGGTCGCCGGAGACGGCTGAGCAAGTTGTCCACAGGCAGGCCCCCGTAGTCGTACTAATGCGGCAGGCGCCCCTGTGCTCCGGTGTGCCGACGCGGGGGCAGCGGTGGTGGACGCCACCCGAGCGGGGGAATGGCGGGCCTGTCGCGTACGTTCCACTCACTGCTACCAAGCACCCCTCAGACCGTGAAGGAGCGCCAGGGACATGTCGGGCACTGTGACGATGTACAGCACCACGTGGTGCGGCTACTGCCGTCGGCTGAAGAGCCAGATGGACCGCGAGGGCATCACGTACAACGAGATCAACATCGAGCAGGACCCGGAGTCCGCGGCGTTCGTGGAGAAGGCGAACGGCGGGAACCAGACGGTCCCCACCGTCCTCTTCCCGGACGGCTCGACGCTCACGAACCCTTCGCTGGCGCAGGTCAAGCAGAAGATCGGCGTGTGACCACGGACAGGCTTCAGCCGGTGTGACCTCGTGTCGGCAGGGGCTTGCCGTACCAGAGTTCGATCAGTCGGGCCGCGATCGAGATGCCGTAGGGAGGCGCGACCTCCCCGGACTCGAACGCGGCCCGCAGTTCTTCGCGGGAGAACCAGCGGGCCTCGTGGATCTCGTCGCCGTCGACGTCGACGGTGGTCGAGGTGGCCCGGGCCATGAACCCCAGCATGAGGCTGGAGGGGAAGGGCCAGGGCTGGCTGGCGACGTACTCGACGTGGCCGACCGTGATGCCGACCTCTTCCTGGACCTCGCGCCGCACGGACTGCTCGATGGACTCACCGGGCTCCACGAAGCCGGCGAGGGTGGAGAACCGCCCCTCGGGCCAGTGCACCTGGCGGCCGAGCAGGATGCGGTCCTCGTCGTCCGTGACCGCCATGATCACCGCCGGGTCGGTGCGCGGGTAGTGCTCGGCACCGCAGGCGGGGCAGCGCCGGATGTGGCCGGCCGCCGCGATGACGGTGCGCTCGCCGCAGCGGGAGCAGAAGCGGTGGGTGCGCTGCCAGTTCTCCAGACCGACCGCGTGCACCATGAGACCCGTGTCACGGGGCGACAGCAGCATGCCCGCCTCCCGCAGCCCGGCCGGGCGTGCCGACTGGTCCATGCGGCCGGGGAGCGCGTCCTTCTGCAGTGCGAAATAGCTCACACCGTCGGCGTCGGTGCCCAGGAAGTAGCGGTGCGCCTCGGTGAGCGGGGCCTCGAAGGAGGGCGTCATGACGAGTTCGGTGGCGCCGTCCGCGGTCTCGTCGATGAGGACCTGACCGCCGGAGACCACGAAGCAGCGGGTCGTGGGGTGGCTCCAGGCCGCCGCGAGCCAGGCCTCGTCGAGCCGGTGGTGGGCGGCCCGGTCGATGCCGCTGGGGGCGGTGAGCGCGATGGGTCGGTCGGCGGTGTGGTCGGTCCAGGTGGTCACGGGTGCTTCCAACTCCCCCGGTGAAACGGTTGATGGGGCGGGGCGGTTCGGCGGGGCGTGCGGTGGGCTGGGCGTGCCGGGGCGGTCGGGGTCTTCTTCAGTGTGCCTCGTGGGTGCTTTCGGCCAGTTCGCCCCAGAGGTACGCGCTGGTCTCGACGCCCTTGAGAAGCAGATCGAGTTCGACCTTCTCGTTGGGGGCGTGCCAGCCGTCGGAGGGGACGGAGATACCCAGGAAGAGCACGGGGGCGCCGAGGACTTCCTGGAGGTCGGCGGCGGGGCCGGAGCCGCCCTCGCGCGTGTGACGGACCGGCTGCTGGAACGCACGGCCCATGGCCCGCACGACCGCCCGCAGGGCCGGGTGGTCCAGGGGCGTCAGGCAGGGGCGGGTGGAGCCGGTGAACGTGATCTCGTGCCGGATCCCGGCGGGGATGCGTTCGGCGGCCCAGGCGGTGACCGCCTTCTCGATGTGATCCGGGTCCTGGCCGGCGACCAGGCGGAAGGACAGCTTCACCATGGCCGAGGACGGGATGATCGTCTTGCTTCCGGCGCCCTGATAGCCGCCGCCGATGCCGTTGACCTCGGCGGTCGGGCGGGCCCAGATGCGTTCCAGGGTGGTGTGACCGGCTTCGCCGTGCGCCGCGGTCGACCTGGCCGTGCGCAGCCATCGCTCCTCGTCGAAGGGCAGTTCGGCGAAGAGTTCGCGCTCGCGGTCGGTGAGTTCGACGACGCCGTCGTAGAAGCCGGGGATCGCCACGCGCGCGTGCTCGTCGTGCAGGGCGGCGACGAGACGGGCGATCTCGATTGCCGGGTTCGGTACGGCACCGCCGAAGGAGCCGGAGTGGATGTCCTGGTCGGGGCCGTACAGCCGGATCTCGCACTCGGCCAGGCCGCGCATGCCGGTGCAGACGGTGGGGGTGTCCTCGGCCCACATTCCGGTGTCGGAGACGACCACCGCGTCGGCGGCGAGCCGTTCGGCCCGGGCCTCGACGAGGGCGCGGAAGTGCGGGGAGCCGGATTCCTCCTCGCCCTCGATCAGCATCTTCAGGTGGACGGCGGGGGCGCTTCGGCCGGTGGCGGCGAGATGGGCACGGACACCGAGTGTGTGGAAGAACACCTGCCCCTTGTCGTCGGCCGCCCCGCGCGCATGGAGTCGGTTCCCACGGATCACGGGGTCGAACGGCTCGGTGTCCCAGCCGTCCTCGCGCGCCGCGGGCTGCACGTCGTGGTGGCCGTAGACCAGCACCGTGGGTGCGTCGGCGTCCGTGGAGGGCCATTCCGCGAAGACCGCGGGCGCTCCCGCCGTCTCCCAGACCTCCACCGTCGGGAAGCCGGTCTCCCGGAGCTTGGCGGCCAGCCAGTCGGCGCTGCGCCGTACGTCCGTCGCGTGTTCGGGCTGGGCCGAGACCGACGGAATGCGCAGCCACTCCACGAGGTCGTCGAGGAAGGCGGCACGGTGGTTCTCGATGTACGTACGGACGACGCTGACGTCGCTGTCAACGGACTGGCTCATGCTCACGAGCCTATCGGCCCGCGGCGGCATGCTCGTCAGGCGGTTCGTCCGTGAACGCCTCCGGTTCGTCCGCCGACGGCTCCGATCCCTCCGTGGCCGGATCCGGTCCCTCTTCGGTACCGGATTCCTCCAGGAGCAGTCTTTCCAGTGCGTCCCGGCCGGGGAGGTTCGCCGGCCGGACGACGGCTCCGGTGCGGACGTACAGGAAGACGGCGTCGACGGACTCCAGCGGCACGCCCTGCTGCTCGGCCCAGGCCAGCCGGTAGACGGCGAGCTGGAGGGGGTCGGCGGCGCGGGTGCGGCTGGTCTTCCAGTCGACGATCTCGTACGTCGTCGTCCCGTCGCCGTCGTCGTCCCGGTAGACGGCGTCGATGCGGCCGCGCACGACCCGGCCGGCGATGTCGATCTGGAAGGGGGCCTCGACCCGGTGCGGGGTGCGGTGCGCGTACGGCGTGCGTTCGAATGCCTCTTTGAGGGCTTCCAGGTCCAGTTCGTCCGCGATCTCGGCCTCTCTGCCGGGCAGTTCCTCGGGCTCCAGCATCGGCAGCCGCAGCTCTTCGAAACGGGCCTCCAGCCAGGCGTGGAAACGGGTGCCGCGCCGGGCCGCGGGCTGTGGGGGGCGCGGCATGGGGCGGGCGAGTTCCTGCGCGAAGCCGTCCGGATCGGCGGCGAGACGCATCAGCTGCGAGGTGGTCAGCGACGCCGGCAGGGGTACGTCGGTGACCTTCGCGCGGGCTCGCACGAGTTCCCCGGTGAGGGCGTCCAGGTCGCGGTCCCACGAGGCGACGGTGCGGGCCTCCTCGGGGGTGAGCCCGGACGCGCCGGGATGCCTGCGGGCGTGCGGCACGGCGGGCGTGCGCCCGTCCGGCGCGGGGCGGTCCACGCGCGCGTGCGGAGCCTGCGCGGGACGGTCCGACGACCAGGAGTCCCAGTCGTCGGTGTCCTCGTCGATGAAGGGGGCGTCGTCCTCGTCGATGAAGAGGCCTTCGTCCTCGCCGATGGGTGGTTCGTCCGGGAAGTCCTCCTCTGTTGCCCCCGGATGCGTGTCCTCGTGGGAGGCGGCGCGGTCCAGGTGGGCCAGGACGGTCCGGGCAGCCGCCCTGCGGCGCATCAGAGCCGCGTCGTCGAGCGGGAGCGGCCAGGCGTGGTCGGCCGCCGTCGCGTGCAGAGCGGGGTTCTCGGCGTCCTCCTCCGGCTCGTCGGCCCATGCCTCGATCTCGCCGTGCCCGGCGACACAGTGGTCGTACAGGGCCTTGAGGAAGTCGGACGGCCCGCGGCGGCGCTTCTGGGACGGGCCCCACCAGTGGCCGGAGCCGAGGAGCAGGGAGCGGGGGCGGGTGAACGTCACGTAGCCGAGGCGGAGTTCCTCGGTGTGCTGGTGGTCCTTCATGGCCTCCTGGAAGGCCTTCAGGCCGCGCGAGTCCCAGGCCTCGACGTCCGGCAGGGTGTCGGCGTCGCCGCGCAGCTCGTGCGGCAGGACCTTGCCCTGGGCGGTCCACTTCTCCCGGCCCTGGGTGCTGGGGAAGGTGCCGGTGACCAGACCGGGGACGGCGACGACGTCCCATTCCAGGCCCTTGGACTTGTGGGCGGTGAGGACCTTGACGGTGTTCTCTCCCCCCGGCAGGGCGTTGTCGAGGCCCTTCTCGTACTGGGCGGCCGTGCGCAGGAAGCCGAGGAAGGCGAGGAGGGTGGCCTCTCCGGCGCTGTTGGCGGCGAAGGAGGCGGCGATGTCCAGGAAGTTGGACAGGGTCTCGCGGCGGCGTGCGGCGAGCGCGTGGGGGGAGGCGGAGAGTTCCACCTCCAGGCCGGTGACGGCGAGGACCCGGTGGAGGACGTCCATGAGCGGGTCGGCGAGCGAGCGGCGCAGATCACGCAGTTCGGCGGCGAGCCGGGCGAACCGGATGCGCGCGTCCGTCGAGAACGGCAGGCCGTCGTCCTCAGCCTCGGCTTCGAGGGGGAGTTCCAGGAAGGTGTCCAGGGCGTCCGCCAGCGAGATCACCTCGGACGGGTCGACGCCCTCGACGGCAGCGGCGAGCCGGCGGTCCGAGTCGGCGTCACCGTCCACGCGCGCGTGGGACACGAGCAGCCTGGCCCGGCGCCCCAGGAGAGCGAGGTCGCGGGGCCCGATCCGCCAGCGCGGGCCGGTGAGGAGGCGGACGAGGGAGGCGTTGGCACCGGGATCCTGGAGGACCTCGCAGACCGCGACGAGGTCGGCGACCTCGGGGAGGTGGAGCAGTCCGGAGAGGCCGACGACCTCGACCGGGATGTCCCGGGCGACGAGCGCGCCCTGGATCTCGGCGAAGTCGGTGGCGGTGCGGCACAGGACCGCGATCTCGCCGGGCTCCTTGCCGGTGCGCACCAGATGGGCGATCGAGTCGGCGAGCCAGTCCAGTTCCTCGGCGTGCGTGTTCAGCAGGGCGCAGCGGACCACACCGTCGCGTTCGGCGCCGGGGGCGGGCCGGAGGGCCTCCACGCCCGCGTGCATGGCCCGCAGGGGCTCCGCGAGACCGTTGGCGAGGTCGAGCAGACGGCCGCCGCTGCGGCGGTTCTCGCTGAGCGACTGGCGGGTCGCGGGGCTGCCGTCGGGGTGGGCGAAGTGCTCGGGGAAGTCGTCGAGGTTGGCGACGGAGGCGCCGCGCCAGCCGTAGATCGCCTGGCAGGGGTCGCCCACAGCCGTCACGGGGTGGCCGGTGCCGCCCCCGAACAGACCTGACAGCAGGACGCGTTGGGCGACCGAGGTGTCCTGGTACTCGTCGAGCAGGACCACGCGGAACTCGTCCCGCAGGATGCGCCCCACCTCGGGGAGTCGGGCGAGGCGGGCGGACAGGGCGATCTGGTCGCCGAAGTCGAGGAGGTCCCGCTCGCGCTTGGCCGCGCGGTAGCGGCCGACCAGTTCGGTGAGTTCGCGTCGGGCGGCGGCCGCTTCGGGGACCTTGCGCAGATCCGCGTTGGTGAGCTTGGCACCCTCCAGTTCGCGCAGCAGGTCGGCGTCGTACGCGCGCAGGTCCTCGGGTCGTACGAGGTGCTCGGCGAGTTCGGAATCGAGGGTCAGCAGGTCGCTGACCAGGTCGGGGAAGGAGCGGGTCAGTGCCGGGTAGGGGCCCGGGGACTCCCTCAGGACGCGTGCGGCGAGCTGGTAGCGGGTGGCGTCGGCGAGGAGCCGGGAGGTGGGTTCCAGGCCTATGCGCAGGCCGTGGTCGGTCAGCAGGCGGCCCGCGAAGGCGTGGTAGGTGGAGATGACCGGCTCGCCCGGCGGGTTGTCCGGGTCGATCACGTCCGGGTCGGTGATGCCCGCTTTGACCAGTGCCTTGCGTACGCGCTCGGCTAGTTCGCCCGCCGCCTTGTTCGTGAACGTCAGGCCCAGCACCTGTTCGGGGGCGACCTGTCCGGTGCCGACCAGCCACACCACGCGCGCGGCCATCACGGTGGTCTTGCCCGACCCGGCTCCCGCCACGATCACCTGCGGCGCGGGCGGCGCGACGACGCAGGCCGTCTGCTCCGGGGTGAACGGGATGCCGAGGAGCTCCTTGAGCTGCTCGGGATCGCTGATACGGGCGGACATTCCAGAGAGGCTAACGCCGACCACTGACAGCGGCCGCCGGGCCGCCGAGCGGGCGCGGTCACTCGACCACGTGACGGCCCTCGGGGCGGGCGCTGCACGATGCCCGGAAAGCGCAGTGTGCACAGTGTTGTCCGGCGGTCGGGGAGAAACGCTCGTCCAGGACCTTGCCCGCGGCGGTGGCCAGGAGGTCCGCCACCCACTCCCCTTCCGCGCCTTCGACGGGGCCCTGCGCCTGCACCTTGGGGACGCTCTCGCCACCGTTCTTCTTGGCGGCCCCCTGCCGCAGCTGGACGAGTTCGGCGCCGCCCGGTTCGGGACGTACGCCACCGAAGGGCTCGTCGACAGCTCCCTCGCGGACCGCGAGCTGGTACACGGCGAGCTGGGGGTGGCGGCTCACCTCGGCGGAGCTCACGGACTGCTTGCCTGTCTTGAAGTCGACGACGTAGGCACGGCCCTCGGTGTCGGTCTCGACACGGTCCATGGAGCCTCGGATGCGCACCTCATAATCGCCCGCCTCGAGGGTGACGTCGAAGTCGTGCTCGCTGGCCACCGGGGCCCGCCCCGCTCGGTCCATGACATGCCACTGCAGGAAGCGTTCGAGCGCCACGCGCGCGTGCTGCTTCTCCTGGTCCGACTTCCAGGGCGCGTCGAAGGCGAGCGCGTTCCAGACGGAGTCGAGGCGTTCCATGAGGACGTCGAGGTCGGCCGGGGTGCGCCCGGAGGCGACCTCGTCGGCGAGCACGTGGATGACGTTGCCGAAACCCTGGGCGGCGGTCGCGGGCGCGTCGGCCTTCACCTCACGGCCCAGGAACCACTGCAGGGCGCAGGTGTTGGCGAGCTGGTCGAGGGCGCTGCCGGACAGCACGACGGGCTGGTCACGGTTCCTGAGCGGCACCTTGCTCTCGGTCGGCTCGAACATGCCCCACCAGCGGTGGGGATGCGCCGACGGCACGAGCGGACGGCCGTCCTCGTCGCTCAGCGCGGCCAGCCGGGCCAGCCGCAGGGCGGCCGCCTCGCGGAGCGTCTCGGACACGCGCGGGTCCACCGTGGTGGCGCGCAGCTCGGCGACGAGGGCGGCCACGGACAGCGGGCGGCGGGGACGGCCCGTGACGTCCTTCGGCTCGACCCCCAGTTCGGTGAGGAAGCGGGAGGGCTGATCGCCGTCGTCGGCTGGGGCTTTCACCGCGGTGACGACGAGGCGCTCACGCGCGCGCGTGGCGGCCACGTAGAACAGACGGCGTTCCTCCGCGAGGAGGGCGCCCGGCGTGAGCGGTTCGGCGAGACCGTCGCGGCCGATGCGGTCGGCCTCCAGGAGCGAACCGCGGCGGCGGAGGTCCGGCCAGAGCCCCTCCTGGACACCCGCGACGACGACCAGGCGCCACTGCAGGCCCTTGGCGCGGTGCGCGGTCATCAGGCGTACGGCGGCGGGGCGGACGGCCCGCCCGGTCAGCGTGTCGGCGGCGATGTCCTCGGCCTCGATCTCCGCCAGGAAGTTGAGGGCGCCCAGGCCGCCGGTGCGCTCCTCCGCGCGGGCCGCCGTGGCGAACAGCGCGCACACGGCGTCCAGGTCACGGTCCGCGTTGCGTCCGGCCGTGCCACCTCGCCGGGCGGCGCGTTCCAGGCGCCGGGGCCACGGCGTGCCGTCCCACAGCTCCCACAGCGCCTCCTCGGCCGTACCGCCGCCCGCGAGGCCTTCACGGGCCTTCCGCAGCAGCGCGCCGAGGCGCTGTGCGCCCCTCGCGTACACCGGATCGTGTGCCACCAGCCGTTCCGGCTCGGCCAGCGCGCGTGCCAGGAGTTCGTCCGACGGCGGCGGTACGGGGTTGCCGCCGGCTCGCTCCTCCTCGCGCAACGCGCGGCCCAGGCGTCGCAGGTCGGCGGTGTCCATACCCGCCAAGGGGGAGGTGAGGAGGTCGAGCGCGGTTTCGGTGTCGAGCCAGCAGGGCTGCGCGTCGGACGGGTGGGACCGCCCGGACGGATCCGCCGGTTCGGACACTTCGGGTGACTCGTCGGCTTCCTCTGCCGAGCCCGTCACGGCCGTCGTCTCCCCCAGCTCCGCCCGCGCCACCGCCCGCAACGCCGTCAGCAGGGGCTGTACGGCCGGTTCGTGGCGCAGGGGCAGGTCGTCGCCGTCGATCTCCAGGGGAACGCCCGCAGCGGTGAGGGCGCGCCGGATCGAGGGGATCGTGCGGGCGCCGGCGCGCACCAGGACGGCCATCTCGCTCCAGGGGACGCCGTCCTCCAGATGGGCCCGGCGGAGGACGTCCGCGATGTTGTCCAGTTCGGTGCCCGGCGTCGGGTACGTGTAGACCTCGACGCGCCCTCCGTCCCGTACGGGCCTCAGCTCGCGGTGGGTGCGTACCTTCTCGGCGGGGAGGCGGGTGAGCGGCATGCGCTGGGTGAGCAGGCGGGTGGCGCCGAGCAGGTTCGCTCCCGAGCGGCGGGAGTTCCTGAGGACCGCGACCGGAGCCTGGCGGCCGTCCGCGCGCGGGAAGACCTGCGGGAACTCCAGGATGCCGTTCACGTCGGCGCCCCGGAAGGTGTAGATCGACTGGTCGGGATCGCCGAAGGCGACCAGGGTGCGGCCGCCTCCGGCGAGGGTCCGCAGCAGCCGTACCTGCGCGGGGTCCGTGTCCTGGTACTCGTCGACGTAGACCGCGTCGTACTGGGCGGACAGCCGCCGGGCGACGTCGGGGCGGCCGGCCAGGAGCACCGCGCGATGGACCAGTTCCGCGTAGTCGAGCACGCCCTGGAGGTCGAGGACATCGAGGTACTCGGCGAGGAAGGCGGAGGCCGCGAGCCAGTCCGGGCGGCCGATGCGCGCGGCGAAGGCGCGCAGGTCGTCGGGGGCCAGGCCCAGTTCGCGGCTGCGGGCGAGGACCGCGCGGACCTCGTCGGCGAAGCCGCGTGTGGTCAGGCAGGCGCGCAGTTCGTCCGGCCAGCGCACGTGCGCGAGGCCCAGGCGTTCGAGGTCGGGCTGGCCCGCGAGGAGTTCCCGGACCGCCACGTCCTGCTCCGGGCCGGACAGCAGCCGCAGGGGCTCGACGAACAGGTCGCTGTCCTGGTGGGCGCGGACCAGCGCGTAACAGAAGGAGTGGAAGGTGGTGGCCTGGGGGGCGCGCGCGGCGCCCATGCGCAGCGCCATGCGGTCGCGCAGCTCCACGGCGGCCTTGCGGCTGAAGGTGAGGACCAGCACGCGCGCCGGGTCGCCCCCGCGGGCGATGCGGGCCGCCACCGACTCGACGAGCGTGGTCGTCTTGCCGGTGCCCGGACCTGCGAGAACGAGCAGGGGCCCCCGCTCGTGGTCAACCACGCCGCGCTGCTCGGCGTCCAGACGAGGGGGGTCCGTCCGGGCCGGTGGGGTACGCACCAGTCGGTAAGCGCCACGGCTCCCCTGTCGCACCTGGGTGTGCGACAGGCGCCTGGTGGAGAAAGAGGAGCTCACGTGGTTCGCCGGTCCTGGTGGGTGTGCGGGGTGTCACTGTCGACGCGGTGCGCCGGTGTCGAGGGGTGGTGGTCGGGAATCGGGTGTGCGGCGTGCCGCTCGGCGAGGAGGGTGGCCGCGGGGTGAGAGGGACACGCGCAGCCGACGCTACGCCGACGGGTGGTGCGGAAGCAGGGCTTCCCCTTAAGCCCTCCCGCCGTGCACGGCACATGCGTCCCTCGCCCCACGAACGTACGGCATGGCACCGACGTGCCACGCGTCCCCCGTACGGGCCAGGGGCCGCACCGAGGTCCGTCGGATGGCGGAAGCTGTCAGGTGTGACCCTCCGCGCCCCCACCGCCGTCCCAGCGCGCCCGTCTCATGTCGACGCGCGGGACATGGCCCTCGGTGGCCCGGCTCGCCTCGCGCAGGGGGGTCGCCTCCGCGCGGTAGTGGTCCAGGGCCCTGAGTTCATGGCCGGGCAGCAGGACTCCGTCGGCGCGGACGACGCGCCACCAGGGCACCGCGCCCCCGTAGAGGGCCATGACGCGGCCCACCTGGCGCGGGCCGCCCTCCCCCAGCCATTCGGCGACGTCCCCGTATGTCATGACCCGCCCCGGCGGGATCAGGTCGGCGACCTCGAGGACCCGCTCCGCGTACTCCGGCAGGGCGTCCGCCGGAAGGCTCTCCTCGCTCATCCGCCCCATCCTGCCCCACCCCACCGACAATGGGACGTGGTGGCCAAAGGGTGCGTCCCTCGCTCCGGGGGCGGTCTTCGGGCAGACTGTGCGCCCCCGCATTGCACCCTGATGCCCCTGTGTGCCCATCCGGCATGCCACCATCGTGCGGGCGGTGACCGGTGATACGAGACCAAGAAGAGACGATGAAGCAGCAGAGCGTGCATCCCGATGACGCGTCGGGCACCTCTGACGCCTCGTCGCGCCCGAACGCCTCCGAGGGGGGCGACGAGGGCACCGACGACGTCTCGGAGAAGGCCTCCGGCACCACCCCTCCCTCCTTCGAGAAGAAGTCCCCCTCGGCGCACGAGCACGGGGACGAGGACGAGAAGCAGCGGGACGGGCAGGACGAGGACGACCTCGACGAGGCGCACGCCGAGGAGGTCGAGGGCGACGAACCACTGCTCCCCGCGCGCGTGCACCGCCCCTCCGACCTCATGCGGCTGTCGGTGGGCATCCTCGGGGTCATCGTCCTGCTGGCGATCGCCGCCTTCGCCCACGGCACCACCTCCGGACTCGAACAGGACATCAACAAGGGCACGGGGCAGGCGCCCGATCTTCTGATCAAGCTCGCCGGCCTGGGATCGAGCATCGCGATCCTGCTCGTACCGGTCGCGTTCGCGATCGAACGGCTGATCAAGCGGGACGGGCTGCGCATCGCCGACGGCGTGCTCGCGGCGGTGCTGGCGCACGGAGTGACGCTGGCGACCGACCTGTGGGTCGCCAGGGCCGCCCCGGACTCGATCCAGGAGGCGCTCACCCAGCCCTCCCCCGGCGACATCCACGCGCTCACGGACCCCGTGCACGGCTACCTCGCGCCGGTCATCGCGTACATGACCGCCGTCGGCATGTCACGCAGACCCCGCTGGCGGGCCGTGCTGTGGATCGTGCTCCTGCTGGACGCCTTCTCCATGCTGGTCACGGGCTACACCACACCGTTCTCGATCATCCTGACGGTGCTGATCGGATGGACCGTCGCCTACGGAACGCTGTACGCAGTCGGCTCACCCAACGTCCGCCCGACCGGCCGGACGCTGATGGCCGGCCTCAGGCGGGTCGGCTTCAAGCCCGTGAGCGCGGCCCGTGAGGAGATCCCGGAGACGGCGGAGGGCGGGGACCGGGGCCGCAGGTACTTCGTGACGCTGGAGGACGGCCCACCCCTGGACGTCACCGTCGTGGACCGGGAGCAGCAGGCCCAGGGCTTCTTCTACCGCGTCTGGCGGCGTCTGACGCTGCGCGGCATCACCACCCGCCGCAGCCTCCAGTCGCTGCGCCAGGCGCTGGAGCAGGAGGCCCTCCTCGCGTACGCGGCCATCGCGGCCGGCGCCAACGCGCCGAAGCTGATCGCCACCTCCGAGCTCGGACCGGACGCCGTGATGCTCGTCTACGAGCACACCGGCGGACGCACCCTGGACTCCCTGGCGGACGACGAGGTCACCGACGAGCTGATGTCGGACACCTGGCACCAGGTGAAAGCACTGCAGTCGCGGCGGATCGCGCACCGCAGGCTCGTGGGTGACGCGATTCTGGTGGATCGTTCCGGCACGGTGATCCTCACCGATCTGCGCGTCGGCGAGATCGCGGCGGGCGATCTGGTGCTCCGGATGGACGTCTCCCAGCTGCTGACGACTCTGGGTCTGCGGGTGGGCGCGGAACGCGCGGTGGCGTCGGCGGTCAGCGTGCTCGGCCCCGACGCGGTGGCCGACTGTCTGCCGCTGCTCCAGCCCATCGCCCTGTCGCGCTCCACGCGCGCGACGCTGCGCAGACTCGCCCGGGAGCGCGCCGAACGGGAGCGCGAGGCGGTCCTGGAGGCGTCCCACCTGGCCAAGCAGGCCCGTGCGGAGGAGCACAGCAGGGCCGCCGAGCCGGGCAAGGCCGACAAGAAGTCCGTACGGGCCGAGCAGCGGGCCGAGAAGCGGGCGATCGACGAGGCCCTGGAGGGGGCCCGCGAGGAGGACCTGCTCACCCAGATCCGCCACCAGGTGCTGCTGATCAGGCCCCAGGCACCGGTCGAACCGGCCCGGCTGGAGCGGGTCAAGCCGCGCACGCTGATCAGTCTCATCGCCGGCGCGATCGGCGCGTACTTCCTGCTGACCCAGCTCACCCACATCGAGTTCGGACCGCTCATCGAGAACGCCGAGTGGGGCTGGGTCGCCGCCGCGGTGTTCTTCTCCGCGCTGAGCTATGTCGCGGCGGCGATGAGCCTGCTGGGCTTCGTGCCGGAGCGGGTGCCGTTCCTGCGGACCATCGGGGCGCAGGTCGCCGGCTCGTTCGTGAAGATCGTGGCGCCGGCCGCGGTGGGCGGTGTGGCCCTCAACACACGCTTCCTGCAGCGCGCGGGGGTGCGGCCGGGACTCGCCGTGGCGAGCGTCGGCGCGTCGCAGCTCTTCGGACTCGGCTGCCACATCCTGATGCTGCTGGCCTTCGGCTATCTGACCGGTACCGAGAAGACGCCGTCCCTGTCACCGTCCCGCACCGTCATCGCGGGCCTGCTGACGGTCGCGGTGCTCGTGCTGGTGGTGACGTCCATCCCGTTCCTGCGCAAGTTCGTCGTCACGCGCGTGCGGTCGCTGTTCGCCGGTGTGGTGCCTCGCATGCTCGACGTGCTGCAGCGGCCGCAGAAACTGGTCACCGGCATCGGCGGCATGCTGCTCCTCACCGGCTGCTTCGTGATGTGCCTGGACGCCTCGATCCGCGCGTTCGGCAACGAGGACGTGTCGATCAGCATCGCCAGCGTCGCGGTCGTCTTCCTCGCGGGCAACGCGCTCGGTTCGGCGGCCCCGACCCCGGGCGGTGTGGGTGCCGTCGAGGCCACCCTGACGGTCGGTCTGATCGCCGTCGGCCTCCCCAAGGAGGTCGCCGCGCCGGCCGTGCTGCTCTTCCGTCTGCTGACCCTGTGGCTGCCCGTGCTGCCGGGATGGCTGGCCTTCAACCAGCTGTCACGCAAGGGCGCGCTCTAGAGGGCGCCCACGCGCGCGTGGGTGTCGCGTCCGTCGCAAGCCGTCCACGCGCGCGTGGCGGCACGCCTCAGCTCACCCGCACGGCCCGCGCCCCGAGCGCATCGCTCGGGGCCCCTCCAGGATGGGTGGCATGCCCCTCGCACCCCGACCGCGTGCCGTCGCCGTGACCGCCGTCGCCGTCCTGCTGACCGTGACGGCGGCGGGCTGCGGCGATGCCGCTCCGGGGGACGACGGGGACCTGACGAAGCAGAAGCTGAGCTGGAAGACCTGCGAGGCGCCGTCCGAGTCCCAGGGTGGTGGCCCCGCGCCCTCACCGCTGCCGGACGGCGACGGCTGGCAGTGCGCCACCATGAAAGCGCCTCTCGACTGGGACGAGCCCGACGGCGACACCATCGGCATCGCACTGATCCGGGCCCGGTCCAGCGGCTCCGGGAGCCGACGCATCGGCTCACTCGTCTTCAACTTCGGCGGCCCCGGCCTGTCCGGGGTCAAGACGCTCCCCTCGTTCGGCGAGGACTACGCGAAACTGCGTACCCGCTACGACCTGGTGAGCTTCGACCCGCGTGGCGTCGGACGCAGCGCCGGCATCCGGTGCGAGGACGACGAGGCACTCGACGAGTACTTCCAGCAGGACATGACACCGGACGACGCGTCCGAGCGGACGGAGTTCCTCGACAGCACCAAGACGTTCAACTCCGCCTGCGAGGAGAACTCCGGCAAGACCCTCCCGCACGTCCCCACCACGGACGCGGCCCGCGACATGGACCTCATGCGCCAGGTCCTCGGCGACGACAGGCTCCACTACTTCGGCTTCTCGTACGGCACCGAGCTCGGCGGCGTCTACGCGCACCTGTTCCCCGAGAAGGTCGGACGTGCCGTGTTCGACGCGGTCGTCGATCCGACCCAGACCGCTGAGCAGGGCTCTCTCGGACAGGCCAAGGGCTTCCAGCGGGCGCTCGACAACTACGCCCGGGACTGTGTCTCCCAGGTGGCGGACTGCCCGGTGGGCGACACCGAGCAGGACGTCGAGGCCCGGATCGTCAAGCTGCTCGACGACCTCGACAGAAAGCCGATCCCCGGGGTCTTTCCGCGCGAACTGACCGAGACCGAGGCGCGGAACGGCATCGCCCAGGCCCTCTACTCCCAGGATCTGTGGCAATACCTGACAGCGGGTCTGGAACAGGCGTACGACGGGGACGGCCAGGTGCTGATGCTGCTGTCCGACTCCCTGAACGGGCGCAGCGAGAACGGCGAGTACAGCAATATCTCCGCGGCGAACGTCTCCATCAACTGCGCGGACGACAAGCCGCGCTACACCACCGAGGACGTGGAGGCGAGACTGGCCGAGTTCCGGGCGACGTCGCCCGTCTTCGGTAAGTGGCTCGCCTGGTCCCTGCTCAGCTGCACCGACTGGGCCGTCGCCGGCGCGGCCGACCACCCCGATGTGGGGGCCTCGGGCTCGGCGCCGATCGTCGTGATCGGCAACACGGGCGACCCGGCCACACCGTACGAGGGCGCGCGGAGGATGGTCGAGGCGCTCGGGCCGGGGGTCGGAGTGGGGCTGACGTACCGAGGGCAGGGTCATGGCGCGTACGGCAGCGGCAATGCCTGCGTCCAGACGGCCGTGGACGATTACCTGCTGATGGGGAAGGTACCGAAAGACGGCACCGTCTGCTCGTGAACATGCAGGTCAGAACGTTATCCACAGGCCATCTCGGCATGCCGATGGTCCGCATACCATGGCATGACCGTCATTCGGGACAACCGTCGGGCGGTCGAGTGAGAGGGGGGAAGTGCTCATGGCGCGTTTTCCACGGGGGGCGGCCCTGGCCGCAGCCGTGCTGCTGGTCGCAGGATGCAGCGGCGGCACGGACGACGGAGCCGACGACGAGAAGGAGGACGGCAAGGCCTCCGCATCCGCACCGGCACCCGCGTTCGCGCCCCAGGAACTCGACTGGGGGCGCTGCGAGGCGACGTCGGAGGGGCCGGCGCCGGGCGACGAGTGGCAGTGCGCGACGCTGAAGGTGCCGCTGGACTACGCCGAACCGGACGGCGCGACGATCGGGCTCGCGCTGATCCGCAGCGAGGCGACCGGCGACGCCGACGAGCGGGTCGGCTCCCTCCTGTTCAACTTCGGCGGCCCGGGCGGCTCAGGTGTCTCCATGCTCCCGTCGTACGCCGGGGTGACGAGCGAACTGCACAAGCGGTACGACCTGGTGAGCTGGGACCCGCGCGGGGTGGCCCGGAGCGAGGGGGTGCGCTGCCGCAGCGACAAGGAGATCCAGGCGGGCGAGTCGGTGGACGCGACACCGGACGACGCGACCGAGGAGACCGCCTTCTTCGAGGACGCGGCCGACTTCGGCGCGGGCTGCGAGAAGGCCGCGGGCACACTGCTGTCGCACGTCTCCACCACCGAGACCGCGCGCGACATGGACCTCATGCGCCAGGTCCTCGGCGACGAGAAGATGCACTACTTCGGCATCTCCTACGGCACCGAACTCGGCGGCGTCTACGCCCATCTGTTCCCCGAGAAGGTGGGACGCCTGGTCCTGGACGCGGTGGTCGACCCGACCGCCGACACGGTGGGCCACGCGAAGAACCAGGCCCTGGGTTTCCAGCGGGCCCTCGACAACTATCTGAGGTCCACGGGCGAGGACCCCGAGGCAGGCACCCGGAAGATCGGGAAGCTGCTGGAGCGCATCGACGCCGAACCACTGGCGACGACGTCCGGCCGCGAGCTCACCCAGACGCTGGCGACCACCGGGATCGTCCTGCCGCTCTACAGCGAGCAGAGCTGGCCCACACTGACCAGCGCGCTCGACGCCGCGGAGGACGGCGACGGCACCGAGCTGCTGGCGCTGGCCGACGGGTACAACGAGCGTGACCCGTCGGGCCACTACGGCACGACGACCCACTCCCAACGGGTCATATCGTGCTTGGACCAGAAGCAGCGGCCGGCTCCGGAGGAGACGAAGAAGCTGCTGCCCGAGTTCCGGGAGATCTCTCCCGTGTTCGGCGAGTTCCTGGGCTGGGACACGGCGGGCTGGTGCCACGACTGGCCAGTACCCGGTCTCACGGACTCACCGGAGGTGAGCGCTCCTGGAGCCGACCCCGTCCTCGTGGTGGGCAACACCGGGGACCCGGCGACACCCTACGAGGGCGCGCGGAAGATGGCCGGGGAACTGGGCGAGGGCGTCGGTGTGATGCTCACCTGGAAGGGCGAGGGGCATGGCGCGTACGGCAGCGGCAGCAGCTGTGTCGACTCGACGGTGAACGCGTATCTGCTGGACGGCAGGGTGCCCAAGGACGGCAAGGTCTGCGGGTAGACCGGTGCGGGCACCGGCCCACGGCTGTCGGGTGGGCAGCGCGGAGGGGCCCGGCACCCGTGGTGCCGAGCCCCTCCTTGGAAGGCCTTCGTCCGGCGAACCGGCCTGTTCTGCTAGTAGACCGGCTTGCTGGGCTCGATCTGGTTGACCCAGCCGATCACGCCACCGCCGACGTGGACCGCGTCGGCGAAGCCGGCCGACTTCAGGACCGCGAGGACTTCCGCGCTGCGGACACCCGTCTTGCAGTGCAGGACGATCTTCTTGTCCTGCGGAAGGGCCTCCAGGGCGGTGCCCATGAGGAACTCGTTCTTCGGGATCAGCTTGGCGCCCGGGATGGAGACGATCTCGTACTCGTTGATCTCGCGGACGTCGATGATCTCGATGTTCTCGCCGTCGTCGATCCACTCCTTGAGCTGCTTGGGAGTGATCGTCGAGCCGGCGGCCGCCTCCTGGGCCTCCTCGGAGACGACGCCGCAGAAGGCCTCGTAGTCGATGAGCTCGGTGACGGTGGGGTTCTCGCCGCAGACGGCGCAGTTGGGGTCCTTGCGGACCTTGACCTGGCGGTACTGCATCTCCAGGGCGTCGTAGATCATCAGGCGGCCGACCAGGGGCTCGCCCGTGCCGGTGAGGACCTTGATGGCCTCGGTGACCTGGATGGAGCCGATCGAGGCGCACAGCACACCGAGGACGCCGCCCTCGGCGCAGGAGGGAACCATGCCCGGCGGCGGGGGCTCCGGGTAGAGGCAGCGGTAGCAGGGACCGTGCTCGGACCAGAAGACGGAGGCCTGGCCGTCGAAGCGGTAGATCGAACCCCAGACGTACGGCTTGTTCAGCAGCACGGCCGCGTCGTTGACCAGGTAACGGGTCGCGAAGTTGTCCGTGCCGTCGACGATCAGGTCGTACTGGCTGAAGATGTCCATCACGTTCTCGGCCTCGAGCCGCTCTTCGTGGAGGATCACGTTCACGTACGGGTTGATGCCGAGGACGGAGTCACGGGCGGACTCGGCCTTGGAGCGGCCGATGTCGGCCTGGCTGTGGATGATCTGGCGCTGCAGGTTCGACTCGTCGACCTCGTCGAACTCCACGATGCCGAGCGTCCCGACGCCCGCCGCGGCCAGGTACATCAGCGCCGGCGAGCCCAGGCCGCCGGCGCCCACACAGAGCACCTTGGCGTTCTTCAGCCGCTTCTGCCCGTCCATCCCGACGTCGGGGATGATCAGGTGGCGGGAGTACCTGCGGACCTCGTCTACGGTGAGCTCGGAAGCGGGCTCGACCAGGGGTGGCAGCGACACGGGGACTCCGTTGGTCGGTCAATCACTACAGTTGTTCTCCCCGTAACACTGCCACGCCCTTTTTCATTCCGAGACACCCGTCCCAACCAGCGAGACGACTTCGTCCCAGTAGCCGGGCATCGTCTCCCAGGGGTCGACCCTCCCGTGGCGATCGGTGCGGTCCGTGAAGTAGATCGTGGCGGCGCCCTGCCAGCGGGCGATCCGCAGCGCCTCGTCGAGGTGACCGCGCGGGACACCGTGGACGAAGTGGCAGAAGCGCTCGGGGGGATGGTCGGCGGTCCATTCGGCCACCTGCGACCACCGGTAGTCGCTCCAGGAGCCGGAGAAGGTCACCAGCTGGTCGGCGATCTCGACATACCCGGGATGCGGATGGGTGCCATGGCCGAGGACGACGTGGCCGCCGCCGAGGAGGGCGCGGAGTGTGGTGACCGCGCGGCCGGTCTCGGCGAGGGAGCCGCGCTCGGTGGGACAGCGGTCCAGGAGGAAGCCGTCGACGAGGTACCAGTCGAGATAGCGGCGGGCGTCGGCGGCGATCTCGGCGAAGGCGCGCGCCCCGAAGGTCATGTCCACCCGGCCGAGGACCTGGACGCCCGCGTTCCGCAACCGTCCGGCGGCCTCCAGACAGTGCCGGTCGGGGCGGGTGCCGGGGCCGTCGGAGACGTCGAGGGCGACCCAGTGCAGAGGGGTGCCGGGGCGGGTGAGTTCGCCCCATTCCAGTGGAGCGACGAGGGGGTGGGCATAGCCGGGGACGCCGATGCCCTGACTTAAGCCGGTGCGGGCGATGCCCGACGGGGCGGGGGTCAGATACGGCATGCCGCCTCCATCCAGATGTCGGCGAGGGACTCCTCCAGGTTGATGCGGGGCCGCCAGCCGAGCCGGTCGCGGGCGGTGCGCACATCGGCCTGCTGCCAGCTGCCGCAGCCGTCCGGGTAGGGGTAGGAGACGGGGGCGGCGTGGTCGGGTTCGGGGCGAGGGTGGCCGATGGTCGACCTGAGGGGGTTGGGCGGGGCGTCCAGTTCGTGGAGGGCTCCCCCGTAGCCGGCGACGCGAGCGAGGACGGCCGCGGCGTCACGGAGGCGCACGGCGCGGCCCGAGCCGATGTTGATCACACCCTGAGCGGCGGAGAGCGAGGCGGCGTGGACGGCGCGGGCGACATCGCGTACGTCGACGAAGTCGCGCTGGACACCGAGGCCGCCGAGTTTGAGTTCGCCGTCGCCGGACTGCATGGCGCGGCGCATGGCTTCGGCGAGCCGGCCGAGCGGGGAGCCGGCGGGTGTGCCGGGGCCGGCGGGCGAGAAGACGCGCAGGACCACGGCGTCCAGGCCGGAGCCGAGGACGAGCTCGGTCGCGGCGAGCTTGCTCACACCGTACGGGCCGCCGGGGCGGGGCACGGCGTCCTCGGCGGTGGAGGACCCGGGCTGGCTGGGCCCGTACTCCGCGCCGCACCCGAGCTGCACCAGACGTGCCCCGCAGCCGCTGCGGCGCAGGGCCTCGCAGACGGTGGCGACGGCGACGGTGTTGTGCCGGGTGAGTTCGCGGGCGCCGCCCCGGGTGGCGCCGGCGCAGTTGACGACCACTCCGGGGTGGACGGCGTCCAGGAAGCGGGTGAGCGCGCCGGGGCTGCCGGTGGCGAGGTCGAACCGTACGTCGGCGTCGTCGCCGCGGCCGAGCGCGGTGAGTTGGACGGCCGGGTCGGCGAGCAGACGTTCGGCGACGAAGCGGCCGAGGTATCCGTTGGCTCCGATCAGCAGGACCCTCATCGGGCGGCTCCCGGGGCGGGTTCTCCGGTTCGGGAGGTGATCATCTGGCGTTCTCCTTATGGGGTGGTGCCGTGGGTGCTGAGGTGGCCCGCGGTGTCGGCCCCGCGGGAGGGGACGTCCGGGACGGAAGCCCCGTGCGTCGATCGGGCTCGGACTTCGCGTGGCGGTGTGAGGCCGTGGTGCGAAGCCCGAGGGGTCAGGTCGCCCCGGGGGGCAGGGCGTGGGCCGAGGCCCGGGTGAGCGTGCGGGTCGCGTGGACGAGCAGGGTGAGCGCGGCGGCGCCGCACACGAGCGCGGGTACGGCCTCGGGACCCCAGGCGCGGGCGATCGTCTCGACGGGTGCGGCCAGGAAGGAGCAGCCGGGCAGGCGGCTCGCGAAGACCGTGCCCAGCGCGACCGCCTCGGCCAGGGCGGCTGCGCGGAGGGCGACCACCGGGGCCTGGGAGAAGCCGTGAGCGATGAGGAGACGCGCGAGCAGAAGGAGCGCCCCGAGGGCGGCGGCGCCCGCATATCCGGTGGGCTCGTTCAGGACCGCCCCGCACAGCGCCAGCAGGGCGGCCAGGGCACCGAGGTGGAGTGCGGACACCCCGAGGATCAGGGGCTTCATGGACTCGGCGAACTCCGCGAGGCCGCGGCTGGTGCGGAGTTTGCGGCGGGCCCGCGCGGAGAGGAGGTGGGCGCACCAGACGGCGGGAGCGCAGGACAGGGCGAGGGCGAGTACGGGGGTGACGGCCAGGGGCCAGAGGCCGTGGGGCCCGCCTGCGAGACCGGCGGTGAGCAGGCCGTCGCCGAGGAGGGCGTAGGCGATGAGCCAACACGTCCAGGTGCGGGTGCGGCGCGCGGTGCCGGACGGTGCGCGCAGTGGACCGCGGTCGAGAGCCGCACGGAGACCGAGCGCCACCGCGAGAGCGCCGAGGGCCGCGGCCATGAGACGGGGTTGGCCGTCGGTGAGCCGTACTCCTGCGACGCCCGCCGCGCACAGGGCGCCCGGCAAGAGGGCGAACACCGCCCAGCCACGGCGTGCGCCGGTTGCGCTCGGCACCGGCTCGCGCTCCGTGGATTCCTCCCCGTCGCGCGACACGCGTGCGTACATCTCCTCGGCGAGCGAGAACACATCGCGATGCCGGAAGCGGGCGGCCGTTCGGTCGGTCACCCCGTGGGCCTCCAGCCCGGCGGCGATCTCCAAGGGGTCGACCGCTCGCTCGCAGAGTTCCCGGTGCCGGTGCATCAGGGCCTTCACGGGGTCCACGGCACCGCGCCGGGAAGCGGACCGGGGCACGGCCTCGGGCAGGGCAAGGCCGTCGTCGTCCACCCGGAGCGCAGGACCGGGCGGGGCGACGAGGTCCCGCGAGGCCAGGGGGTCGCCCGAAGTCACGGCCTCCGGCGGGAGCTTCGCATCGCACCCGTCCAGCCCGTCCAGCCCGTCCAGTCCGTCCAGCCGCAACTCGCTCATCGCGCCCCCTCCCCCGCGGGCACCGGCTCCTCGGCGGCGGGAGCCGGCTCCTCCGCGGCGGGCACCGGCTCCTCGGCGGTGGCACCCGAAGGCCTCGCTACAGCCCGCACCGCGACCGCGGCCGACGTGGCCGCCGCTGCCGCCTGAGCCGTGCGCGGGGCCGAAGCCATGGCCTCGGCCGAGGCGGCACTCGCCACCGAGGCCGAACCCGTGGCCGCTGCCGGCTCCGTGGTCGCAGCCGAACCCGTCGTCGCAGCCGAGGCCGTGGCCGCCGCTGCGGCCGTGGTCCCAGCAGTCGAAGTCCCGCCCGCCGCCAACGCCGTGTCCGGCCCCGGCACCCGGCTCCGCTCAGGCACCCCGTCCCGCCCGGACAGAACGGCCCGGCCCGGCGTCGTGGCCCGCACGGGCGAGCCAACCGCCCACCGTGGCCTTCCGACGGCACCCCCGCCCGACCCCGCCGCACCGGCGACCGCCGCCGCGGCCCCGGAAATCCCCGCTCCTCCGGCAACCCCCACGACCCCAGCGACCCCGGCGACTCCCGCGACCCCGAGGCCGCCCGCCGCCGGGCGCGACTCGGTCCAGCGGCCGGGGACGTGGGACTCAGCAGGGGACCCAAAGGGCAGTGGTTCACCGGTGCCGTCGAGGACGATCCTGTGCACGGGGGCGTGGGAGACGATCTCCAGGTAGATGCCACGAAATGCCGCGACGTTCTGTTCCACCGTGAAGAGTTCGAGAGCGCGGGCGCGGGCGGCCGCGCCCAGGCGCGCACGGCGCTCGGGTTCGCGCAGGAGCGCCACGCACGCTTCGGCGAGCGCCCGCGGATTGCGCGGGGGGACGACGAGTCCGGTGCCGCCGATGACCTCCACGACCGCTCCCACGTCGGTGGAGACCGTGGGCCGACCGCAGAACATGGCCTCGACCAGACTGATCGGGAAGCCCTCGACCACACTCGACAGCACGACCACCGCCCCGGCGGCGTACGCCTCGGCCAGGTCGGGGACGGCCGGGTCACCGATCTCCTCGAAGGAGACGGGGTTGTCGCCGACCGCGTGGACACCGTCCGCCTCGTCGGGGAAGAGCTGTGCGGCGAGGGCCTTGCAGTGGCCCAGATAGGCGGTGGCCTCGGCTCCCGCGGCCGCTCCGACGATCCTGAGCCGCGCCCTCGGCTCCGCCCGCCGGACCTCGGCGAAGGCGTGCAGCAGCGAGATCAGGTCCTTGGCGGGCTCGATGCGGCCCACCCACACCAGCGTGTGCGGATCCGCACACTCCGGCGACTCGCCCACCTCGGCGAAGCGACCGGCGTCCATGCCGGGGTAGACCGTACGGATCTTGGCTCGGTCGGCGCCGCAGCGCTCCTGCCAGCGGCGGGCATGGGTGTTGCCAGGGGTGAGGAAGGCGGCCCGCCGGTACACCTCCGCCGTCAGTCGCCGGTGGAAGGCAGCGAGGAGCGCGCGTACCGGCGCCTCTCCCGAGGCCCCGAGGTAGTGCGCCCGGAGCGGCACGCCGTACTCGGTGACCAGGAGCGGCACCCCGTGGAAGTGACGGGCCAACAGTCCGGGCAGCGCGGCCGACCCGCCCGCCGCCGCATGGCACAGGTCGACGGCGCCCAGCCCGTCGTCCTCGTACCAGTCGAGCGAGAGGGGGCGCAGGGCGCGTTCGAGATGCGAGGCGACCGTCAGCAGATCCGGCACGCGAGCCTCGCGCGCCCCTCGCAGTGCGCCCGGCGCGCGACAGGCGCGCTCCAGTGTGCGGACGGCGTCCTCGGAACGCAGCGCGCCCACGAGTCCGCCCTCGTCCCGGGCCAGCTCGGCAAGCCCGTACAGCGCGTTGCCGAAACGGTCCGCCTCAGCACCGGCCGCACCGTCGAGACCATCCACGGCCGGACCGTCGAAGCCATTCGCGGCCACCCCGTCGAGGACCGTCCCGGCCACGCCGCCGATCCCGGCCACACCGCCGAACCCGCCCGCACCGCCGCCGGCTCCCCCCGAACAGACAGACGCCACCAGCTCCCCGTACGCCTCAGCGAAGCGCCTTCGCGCGCGTCGGCCGTGGACGATCCCGTCGTCCTCGACCGTCCACAGCGGTGCCGTGCGGACCCGGCGGACCTGTGGCGGCAGCGGGATCCAGCCCTCGTCCTCCTGTCGCTCGCTCCGGCTGAGCGCGTAGACGTCGAACTCGTGTCGCTCCAGCCCACGTACGAGTCGGTCGCACCAGAGCCTGGCGTCACCGCTCACATACGGATAGCCACCCTCCGTAAGCAGTCCGATGCGCACGCGTGCACCCCCGATCTCCCGTTTGAGGAGCCGCCGTTCGCCCGGCGGCCCGCAGCGGGACGAACGTATGCGGACAAGGCGGTGGCGCGACGGACGGTTGTCCATCGCGCCACCAAAAGGGGTGAACGGTCGTAACTTTCGCTAGCGGGACGCGTTTTGTCGCGCTAAGGGATCACTCGGTCACTCCGCGTCGATCGACGACGCGGGGTGACCCGTCAACTCCCCGGGTAGGGCCAGGGATTGGCCTTGCAGGTGATCCCGCCGAAGGTCAGGAACTTGCTCTGCTGCTGCATGACCGGCGCGAGTTCGCCGTTCTTGTCGCAGGTCTGGTGGCCGTAGCCGAGACGGTGCCCGATCTCGTGATTGATCAGCATCTGCCGGTACGCGTGCATCTCGTCGCCGTACGTCTCGGCGCCCTGGGCCCAGCGGTACGCGTTGATCATCACGCGCTCGGTGGCGGCCGAGTCGCAGGACACGTTGTCCACGGTGGTGTCGAGGCCCGACTTGGCGCACCAGACCGCGGTGGTACCCGGGCTCGCGAGCGTGATCACGAAGTCGGGGGTCCCCGAGGAGATCCGCTCGAACGTACGGCCACCGCTGTGGGCCCAACTCCGGTCGTCGTTCAGAGTCTTCTGCACGGCCTGGGCGAACAGCTCCGCTTCCAGTCCGAGCCCCTTCTCGACGTCGACCCGGTAGCGGTACTTCTGCCCCGTCCCCGGCGCCTTGTCGAAGCCCCTGACCGCCTCGAACTTTCCGCCGCCCTCCAGATCACCGGCGAGCGGGTACTTCTTGTCCATCTTCTGGTCGTACGACAGCGGGGTCGCGGTCGGGCTGGGAGAAACAGAGGGGGTGGGCCGGTTGTCGCTGCGCGAGGCGTCGCGCACGGCACGCTCGTCGGCGTCGGCGGCCTGCGGCTGCCGAGTGACGGTGTCGTCCTCTCCGACTGCCATCTGCCCGCCCACGACGACCACGAGCACGGTGGTGACCGCGGCTGCCGCGATCCCGGTGAACGCCCGCCCCTTGCCACCCTTCGCCGTCCCCGCGGCCCCGGTCCCGTCGCCCGGGGGCCGCTCGTGCGGCTGCTCCTGCGGCGACCGCCCGCGCGGCGGTTGCTCCTGCAGAGCCGTCTCGGCCCGGCCGTCGTCGGCACCCGGCGCGCCACGATGGGTCCGGCCGGGTGCGAAGACGTCGTCGACCTCGTCGAAGGCGTCCAGGTAAGCCTGGCGGGGGCCACCGGGGGGCATGGTCTCCTGCCGCTGCCGGGGAATGGGGATACGACGGCCCGAGCTCTCCGAAGGCACGCCGTACGGGGCGCCATGGGGTGACGCCTCGCCCGGCCCACCATAGGGAGCCCCTGCGGGCGACCCCTGCGCCACGCCGTGTCCGACACCCGGCCCGCGCCGACCACCACCCAGGTGGCCCCAACCCCCGCCCGCTTCACGCTGCTCGGGGTGCTCCCCACGACTCGACGGACGACCGCCGTCCTGGGCACCGTCCGAAAGACGCGGGAAGCCGTGCGCGGGCGTGCCGTCGGGCAGACGCGGGAAGCCACGCGCGGGCGTGCCGTCGGGGAGGCGGGGAAAACCGTGCGCCGGGGTGCCGTCCGCGTAGCGCGATGCGCCGTGCGCCGGGGTGCCGTCGGTCAGACGCGGGAAACCATGCGCGGGCGTGCCGTCGGCGAAACGCACCCCCTGCTGCCCGGTCCCACCACCACCGAACCCCGGCCTCGCCTGACCTGGCCTCGCCTGCCCCGGAAGCCCTTGCCCCGCCGTTGTGTCGTACCCGTACCCGTCCCCATACCCCGGGCCCGCGGCATACCCGCGAGGCGACGGAGCACCCCCCGGCGACTGCGGAACGGCCTGTGCCGCCGAGGCCGAGGCGCCACCGGCGCCCCAGGAATCCGGTCCGCCCGAGCCCCGGGTCCGCGCGCCTCGGGTCTCCTCCGCGCCGGGCGCTCGCGGAGGCGCCGCCGCGCGGTCACCCGGCCCGGCGGACGTCGCCGTCCCGGCTGTCCCTATATCGACATCACTTGTGTCGCCTCTCGGCGCCCGCCCCTTGCGGCTGTGCCGTCCCACGCCGCGCCTCAGCTCCCCACACCGGGCGAGCTCTTGGGCGGCCCTTCGGCGACCGCGTCACCGTCGTCGGCGCCGACCGAGCCACCGCCACTCACCGAACCACCCTCACCCGAAACACCGACCGACCCCGAAGACGAACCCACCGAAGACGAACCCACCGGTTCCGAACCCGATGGTTCCTCACCCACCGGCTCCACATCCGCCCCGCCCCGCGTCCGCCCCGCATCCGCGAGCAGCTCACGGAACGCGGCAGCCACCGCCTCCGGGTACTCCATCATCGCCACGTGCCCCGCGTCCGGCAGGGAGACGAGGCGGGAGTCGCGGAAGGAGCGGGCCGCCCGCTGGGCCATGCGGTAGCCGACGAGCTGGTCGCGTCGGCCGTAGACGAGGAGGGTCGGGGCGAGGACGCGCTCCGCCTGGCGCCAGAGCGAGTGCTGACCGCCCAGAGTGTAGGCGTCCACGAGCCCCCGCGCCGAACGCGTCAACGCGTCCCACATGTACGGCAGTTGGAGCCGCCGCTCCATCTCCTCCACGGCATTGCGGAAGCCCTCCTCGGTGACCCGGCCCGGGTCGCCGTAGCAGAGCGCGGTGACGCCCCGTACGCGCTGCTCGGCGCTCCAGCCCTTGGTGAAGCGGGTGAAGAGCGCCGACATGCCCGGCAGCGCGAGCATCGCCGTCGGCACGGCGGTCCGCTGCACGCGGAGCTCCGGCAGGGCCGGCGAGACGAGCGTCAGGGTGCGCACCAGATCGGGGCGCAGAGCGGCGACGCGGGTCGTGATCGCGCCGCCGAGGGAGTTGCCGAAGAGGTGCACCGGGCCGCGCCCGGCGGAGTCGAGGTAACGGATGACCGCGCGGGCGTGTCCCGTGACCGAGTAGTTGCCGTCGTCCGGTGGCGGCGAGTCGCCGAAGCCGGGCAGGTCGAGCGCCTCGCTGTCGACGAGCCCGTCGAGCAGCGGCATCAGCGCGGACCAGTTCTGCGACGAGCCGCCCAGGCCGTGCACGTACAGGGCGGGCGGCAGTCCTTCGCGCGCCGGCGGTCTCGACCGCACCGACAGCGTGATCCCCGGCAACCGGACCGACCTCAGCCGCTCGCCGGGTGCCACGCGCACGGCACTCGCCTTCGGCGACGCGGTGGCGGTCAGCAGGGACGGCAGCTCGGTCGAAGACATGCGGGCAATGTTACGAGACGATCACGCAGTGACTCATGTGTTCGCCGTCACAGAGCACACCGCAAATCAGCCACTTCTCACGGGGTACCGGGCACGACGCACTCGCCGCCGACCCGATGGCGGGCTCACCGCCGACCGACGGGGCCCTCGCCCCCGGATCAATAGCGGGCTCGCCACCCCGAACCGCATCGCATCGCATCGCACCGCACCGGATCGGATCGGATCGGATCGGATCGCACCGGATCGGATCGCACCGGACCGACCGCGTAGCGCCGCGATGACCTGTCTCCTAGGCTCGGAGACGTGCTCGCGAACGCGCTCGGAGCGCGCCCGGGGACGGGCTCGCAAGCGCTCTCACGAACAGGCCCGTGATCAGCCCGCACGACCAGGCTCGCGAGCCGCCGCAAGGCAGGCCCGTGACGGCGCATCCGATCTCGCGAAGAGGGCACCCGTACGTGGCCCCCGCCGCCGTCGGGGCGTTCCGGCGGCACCAGGGCAGCAGCAGGAAGGGGAACCACGATGGCCGTAGATCCGACCGATCCCGACACCTTCGCCGAGGAGGACGCCGTGGAGTTCGACGATGTGGAGGCCCCCGAGGCCGATGCCGCCGAGCAGCACGCCGATGTCACCCAGCACCGGGACGACCCGTTGACCGACGTCGACCCGGACGCGGCCAATGAGGCCGATCTGGCGGAGCAGGCCCGCGTGGTCTCCCTGGACGAGGACGACTACCGGTAACCCGATCCTCACCAGGGAAGACGACCGGTGACGGGAAAGGGCTTCCTCCTGCCCGCCCTGTCCCTGTTTGACGTGGTTGGCGGCACTTTCCCCGCTGTCCGGTCCGTGAAATTCTGCGCTCGCACCGCGCACACCCGGGTTACTGAAAAGTACGATGGCGGCGCGGCGCACACCGCATGTGGACGATCTTGGGAGGCGGCGTGACAGCCATCGAGCAGACAGAGGCGGCGCGCCCGCGGGGCACACGCCTGCCGCGCCGAGCCCGACGGAACCAGTTGCTGGGCGCCGCCCAGGAAGTCTTCGTGGCCCAGGGCTATCACTCGGCCGCGATGGACGACATCGCCGAGCGCGCCGGAGTCAGCAAGCCGGTGCTCTACCAGCACTTCCCCGGCAAGCTCGACCTCTACCTGGCCCTGCTGGACCAGCACTGCGAGTCGCTGATCCAGGCCGTGCGTAGCGCGCTGGCGTCGACGACGGACAACAAGCAGCGGGTCCGGGCGACGATGGACGCCTATTTCGCGTACGTCGAGGACGAGGGCGGCGCGTTCCGGCTGGTCTTCGAGTCCGACCTGACGAACGAGCCCGCCGTGCGCGAGCGCGTCGACAAGGTCACCAACGAGTGCGCCGAGGCCATCTGCGACGTCATCGCGGAGGACACCGGCCTCTCCCGCGCGGAGTCGATGCTCCTCGCCTCGGGTCTGGGCGGCCTCTCCCAGGTGGTGGCGCGGTCCTGGCTGCACAGCGACCGCAGCGTCCCGCGCGAGCAGGCGGTCCAGCTGCTGGCCTCGCTGGCCTGGCGCGGTATCGCGGGCTTCCCGCTGCACGGCATCGACCAGCACTGACCCCACGGGCCGGCGGGCCACTTCCTGCTTCGGGGATTTGTTCCCGCCCCCTGTTCGCTCCTGGCGTTCTCAGGCGGAGCGTGTACGTCCCCTCACCGGGCTAATGTGTGCTGCGTACGGCGCGGAAGCCCGCGCATTTCACTGACCGTCGGAGGGACATAGCCGTGGAGGTCAAGATCGGCGTGCAGCACGCGCCCCGCGAGATCGTTCTGGAGAGCGGTCAGAGTGCCGAGGAGGTCGAGCGTGCGGTTGCCGAGGCGCTGGCCGGCAAGTCGGCGCTGCTGAGCCTCACGGACGAGCACGGCCGCAAGGTGCTGATCCCGGCCGACCGTCTCGCTTACGTCGACATCGGCGAGCCGACCGTCCGCAAGGTGGGCTTCAGCGCGCTGTAGTCACCAGCACAAGAGGCGTACGGAGGGGGCCCGGTGGTGTGAAACCACCGGGCCCCCTCCGTGCGCCCGCGCATCATGGCCGCCACGGGGCGCGCCGCACAGATCGGCCACATCTCGTCCACAGACGATGATTGCGTCCCATGCCTCGCGGGTAGTACCGGCTACGACCGATTTGCCCAGGCCAGGCCGTGCGGGAGGGAACCCGATCATGTTCTTGGAAGCACTCGGATCCGCACTCCTCGGCTTCGCCCTCGCCTGCGCCGCCGTCTACCGTCTGCCGCAGCGTCTGCCGTCCCGCGCCCTGGTCCTGCCGACGGGCACCGCGGGCGGTCTCTTCGGCGCCTTCCTGACGCACACGGCACTCGGCTCCGCCAACTACCTGCTGGTCCTCACCGGCGCCCTGGTCGTCGCGGCGGCTTCCCTGTCCCTGCTCCTCCGCCCGACGGAACGCTTTCGACACAGCAGCTCGGCGACAGCGTGAGGATCCGCGGACAGAGGATCCACGGATAGGGGCGAAGCCCCATCCAGGGGCGCGGGGAGCTGCGCGACCAGCCACGAAGCACCCGCACCCACCGGACGACAGCTCACCCCACGGCGACTAGGCGCTCACGCTGCCAGGCCCAGTGCGGCCATCCGCTTGGTGTGCGCCTCGGTGATCCGCGAGAACATCCGCCCCACCTCGGCGAGATCGAAGCCGTCCGCCACACCGCCCACGAGCATCGTGGACAGGGCGTCCCGGTCGGCCACCACCCGCTGCGACTGCGACAGCGCCTCCCCCATCAACCTCCGCGCCCACAGCGCCAGTCGACCGCCCACCCGCGGGTCCTCGTCGATCGCCGCCCGCACCTTCTCCACGGCGAAACCGGCGTGCCCCGTGTCGTCGAGCACCGCGAGCACGAGTGAGCGCGTGTCCGAGTCGAGGTGCGCGGCGACCTCCCGGTAGAAGTCACTGGCGATCGAGTCGCCGACGTAGGCCTTGACGAGCCCCTCCAGCCAGTCCGAGGGCGCGGTCTGCTTGTGGAAACCGTCGAGCGCGTCGACGAACGGCTCCATGGCATGCGTCGGCTCCTCCCCGATCTCGGTGAGGCGGCCGGCGAGCCTCTCGAAGTGGTGGAACTCGGCCGCCGCCATCTTCGCCAGCTCCGCCTTGTCGACGAGGGTCGGCGCCAGCTTCGCGTCCTCAGCGAGCCGTTCGAACGCCGCCAGCTCCCCGTACGCCAGCGCGCCCAGCAGGTCCACCACCGCGGCGCGGTACTGCGGGTCGGCGGAGGCCCGCTCCCAGTCCTGGGCGGCGATCCCGGTGACCTCCGTGGTGTCGGCGGCGTCGGCGGACTCGCCGCCGCTGGCGTTCTCAGGCTTGTCAGACGTGGTCATGCAGCGCACAATAGCCCGCTCCGCGCAAGGCGGAAGGGCCCGGTCATTCGGTGCGTCATTCAGTGTGACGACGACTACGTGACCAAATCGGCCATCGCATATGCGCGATTCCGGGGTATGGTGGTAATGCGCCTGCTGGTACGTCGACGTAGTTCGAACATGCCTCGACAGGCCGCACGCATGAGGATGCCCGGTCGGTGGCCCGATCGGCTCCGACCCGACAGCCCTCCTTTTCCGTACGGCACTCCGCGTACGGCGTCCGGAGGGAACCCCTCAGCGGTATGAGCGCTAGAGCGTCGGCAGAGGTCCCGTGCCACACGGCCCGCCCGTGCGGTGGCCGACGTCCCCGGCACGGTCCGACACGACCCCCGCGCTCGCCTCACACCGCGTACACAGAAGAGGCAGCACCCTGACTACGACTTTCCGCGATCTCGGCATCTTTCCCGAGACGGCCGAGGCCCTTGAGGCCGTCGGCATCATCAACCCCTTCCCCATCCAGGAGATGACTCTCCCGGTCGCCCTCTCCGGCACCGACATCATCGGCCAGGCCAAGACCGGCACCGGCAAGACGCTCGGCTTCGGTCTCCCCCTCCTCGAGCGCGTCGTCGTCCCCGCCGACGTAGAGGCCGGCCGCGCGAAGCCCGAGGATCTCGTCGACTCGCCGCAGGCGCTCGTCGTCGTCCCCACGCGCGAGCTGTGCACCCAGGTCACCAACGACCTGCTGACCGCCGGCAAGGTGCGCAACGTCCGCGTCACCGCGATCTACGGCGGCCGTGCCTACGAGCCCCAGGTCGAGGCCCTCAAGAAGGGCGTCGACGTCGTCATCGGCACCCCGGGGCGTCTCCTCGACCTCGCGGGCCAGAAGAAGCTGAACCTCAAGAACGTCAAGTGCCTGGTCCTCGACGAGGCCGACGAGATGCTCGACCTGGGCTTCCTGCCCGACGTCGAGAAGATCATCAACATGCTTCCGGCCCGCCGCCAGACGATGCTGTTCTCGGCGACCATGCCGGGCGCGGTCATCGGTCTGGCCCGCCGGTACATGTCCCAGCCGACCCACATCAGCGCCACGTCGCCGGACGACGAGGGCGCGACGGTCCGGAACACCGCGCAGCACATCTACCGCGCGCACAACATGGACAAGCCCGAGATCGTCTCGCGCATACTGCAGGCCGACGGCCGGGGACTGGTCATGGTCTTCTGCCGTACGAAGCGCACCGCGGCCGATCTCGCCGACCAGCTCAAGCAGCGGGGCTTCGCCTCCGGCGCGGTCCACGGCGACCTCGGCCAGGGCGCCCGCGAGCAGGCCCTGCGTGCCTTCCGCAACGGCAAGGTGGACGTCCTCGTCTGCACCGACGTCGCCGCCCGCGGCATCGACGTCGAGGGTGTCACCCACGTCATCAACTACCAGTCCCCCGAAGACGAGAAGACGTACCTGCACCGCATCGGCCGTACGGGCCGCGCGGGCGCCAAGGGCATCGCGATCACCCTCGTCGACTGGGACGACATCCCGCGCTGGCAGCTCATCAACAAGGCGCTGGACCTCGGGTTCAACGACCCGCCGGAGACGTACTCCACGTCCCCGCACCTCTTCGAGGAACTGAGCATCCCCGCGGGCACGAAGGGTGTCCTGCCGCGTTCCGAGCGCACCCGCGCCGGTCTGGACGCGGAGGAGCTGGAGGACCTCGGCGAGCCGGGCGGGCGTGGTCCGCGCGGGCGTGGCGGCCGTGGCGCCGGTGCTTCCGGCCCGTCGTCCGCCGAGCGTGAGCGGGACCAGGAGCGCCCGGCGCGTACGCCGCGTCGCCGCCGGCGTACGCGCGGTGGTGCCACCGTCGACGGCGCGTCCCCGGAGGCCGCCGCGGTCACCGAGCCGTCGGCCACGCAGACGCCGGACTCCGACTCCGGCGCGTCCGAGCCTCGTACGCCTCGCCGTCGCCGCCGCACGCGTGCCGGGGTGAACCCGGCCGCCGAGGCCGTGATCGAGACCGTCGAGAGCGCGCCGGCCGAGTCGGCGGAGGCCGTGGTCGACACCGTCGCCGGCGTGCCCGCCGAGTCGGCGGAGGAGGCTCCCAAGCCGCGTCGCCGTCGTACGCGCAAGTCGGTGGAGGCCGCCGCCACTCCGGTGGCCGAGGCCGCGCCCGCTGCGGAAGCGTCGCTGGACACGGCTGAAGGCACGGCCGTCGTGGAGCCGGAGCCGGTCGCCGAGCCGGCCGCCGAGGCTGCGACCAAGCCGCGTCGCCGTACACGCAAGGTCGCCGCACCCGCCGAGGTCGTGAGCGAGGAGGCCGCCGCCGAGGAGGCACCGGCCAAGCCCCGCCGACGGACCCGCAAGACCGCCGCGCCGGTCGTCGAGGCGACCGACACCGCCGCCGAGGCCGCCGTGGACACCGCCGAGGCTGTGGCCAAGCCGCGCCGCCGGACCCGCAAGGCCGTGGCGACGACGGCTGAGGGGGCGGTGCCCGCGCAGCCGACGGAGGAGCAGGCGACCAAGCCTCGTCGCACGCGGAAGGCAGTGGCTTCGGCTGCTGCCGAGGAGGCGGGGGCCGAGGCTCCTGCTCCGCGGCGGCGTACGCGGAAGGCTGTGGCTGTGGTGGAGGGTACGGAGGGCTGAGGCCGTCCTGTCGTGCCGAAGGTCCGGTTCCCCTGGCGGGGGCCGGGCCTTCGGCCTTTTCAGGGGGTTTCGCGCCCCCGCCGCCCCGACCCGTCCCTCCCCCGCCAAGGGGCTGCGCCCCTTTGACCCCCAGCGTCCGTTCGGTGGGGGCTGGTCGCGCAGTTCCCCGCGCCCCTGAAATAAGACGGGGCTGCGCCCCAGCCTTTTCAGGCCCGCAGGGCCTGAATGCTTCAGGGGCGCGGGGAACTGCGCGAGAAGCCCCCACCCACCCGCACCCGACCACGCGCCCATCCCCACCCCGCAGGAGCCTTGGCGGACCGTTACGCTCCCCCCATGAGCCGTCCCCCCTCGTTCACCCCTCCCCCCGGCGCCCACGCCCACCGCCTGCGTACCCCTCGTGGGGAGTTCGCCGTCATCGAGGCGGGCGTGGCGGTGAAGGGGAGCGTGTTGCTCGTGCCGGGGTTCACGGGGAGCAAGGAGGACTTCATCGCGCTGCACGAGCCGCTGGCGGCGGCCGGGTACCGCACGGTCGCCGTGGACGGGCGCGGACAGTACGAGAGCCCGGGAGCCGAGGCCGACGAAGCACCTTACGCGCAGGCGGAGTTGGCCGAGGACCTGCTCGCCCAGGCGCGGGCCGTGAGCGACGGCGGCCGACTGCATCTCGTCGGTCACTCGCTCGGCGGCCAGATCTCCCGCGCCGCCGTGCTGATGGACGCCTCCCCCTTCGCCTCGCTCACCCTCATGGCCTCGGGCCCCGCCCAGATCTCGGTCGGCCAGCAGGAGCGCGTGAAGCTGTTGCGGGACGCCCTGGCCGTGATGGACATGGAGCAGGTGTGGGACGCCATCCAGGCGATGGAGGCACCGGAGCCCGAGGAGGCCGACACGGGTGCCCTCGACGCGGGGCTGGACGACCGCGCCGATCTGCGCCGCCGCTGGCTCGCCACCAAGCCCGCCCAGCTCATCGCCACGGGCCGGCAACTCTGCGCGGAACCCGACCGGGTCGCCGAACTCGCCGCCGTGGACCTGCCCAAGCACGTCCTCTCCGGTGAACGTGACGACACCTGGCCGATCCCGGTCCTCGACGACATGGCCGTACGGCTGCGCGCCCACCGCACCGTCGTACGCGGCGCCGAGCACTCCCCCAACACCGACCAGCCGAAGGCTACGGCCGACGCCCTCAGCGGCTTCTGGGACCGGATCGCCCGCTGACCACCGGCCGGACCGCCCGACCGACCGCCCGTCCGGGGCAATCCGCTCTCAGTACGTCCGTCCGGGGCAGCCCGCTCTCAGTACTGCGCCCGCAGGTGCTCCCAGAAGCCGTCCCGCAGCGCCCGTCTCAGGTCCGCCTGTCCCCGCAGCGAGTACTGGAGCAGGCCCTCCGCCTCGACGAGCAGGTCCTGGTCGACGGAGCCGGGGAGGTACGGGTGGCCGTGCAGCAGCTCCTGCAAGGTCTCCCGCCCCCGGGAGGCGAGCCACTTCGCGGCGATCTGGGCGCCGACGAAGCGGACGTCCTCACGGCTGGGGCGGGCCCCGGTGGGCGCGTCGTAGGTGGCGGCGGCCCGCCGTGACACGTACGGCTTGAAGAAGTCGAGGTCGAAGGTCCGCTGGCTGTCGACCTCCCAGAGCAGCGGCTCGGCCTGGTTGCGGCCCTCGGGCGCCTCGATGCCCCAGAGGTGGACCCGCGCCCCGTACCCCTGCGCGGCCTCGACCGCCGAGACCAGGTCCTCGTCGCCGCCGATGAGGGCCGCGTCGCTGATCGCGCGGTGCCGGGCCAGTGATTCCAGGTCGGTGCGGATCAGGGAGTCGACGCCCTTCTGCTGGTTGTTCGCGTTCAGGTTCCCGAGCCGGACCTTCACGTCGGGCAGCTCGGCGATCGACTGCTGTTCCGCCGTATGGATGCGGCGGCGTGCCCCGTCGTACCAGTAGACCCGCAGCAGCCGGCTGTCCGCGAAGATCGTGCGCGCCTTGTCGATCAGCGCGTCGATGAGCCCTTCCGCGTCGAGATCGAAGGACCGCCGGTCCTCCGTCCCCGCGACGAGCCGGCCCACGGCCGCGTACAGGTACCCGGCATCGACGAAGATCGCGTGTGTCGAGGGTGTCTTCGCCACCTCGGCGAGCATGCGGTGCAGCAGCTCGTTCGTACGGTCGATGCGGGCGCCGAGCGCCGTGAGGTCGTCGTTCATTACTGCCATTGTCCCGGCGGTCACGCTGCGAACACAACCGGTCCCAATCAGTCTTCCTGCCTCCAGGTAGACATACCACCACACCACTTACCGGTTAGTAATTAGCTTCGCGAAAAATTTCCTTAGCGTAGGGAATGTTCGTAACACGCATACCGTTGACTCCTGATGGAACACGGGCACCGACGACCCGTGAGCCACCACCAGTAGTTCTCCTCAGGAGGATGACCAGACGAAGGGAGAAGCCCTTGCGCTTCGAAATTCTGCGACTCGACGATGTCAACGGCACGCCCGTGGACAGCACCGTCGTGGACGCCGCCTCCGTCAACCGGATCGTGCAGCAGGCCGCCGCCATCGGGCAGCGACTCTGGATCCGCCCGGCCGACGTGACCGCCTTGTAGGACGCGGATCCGTTCACACTTCAGCGCCCCGTACGGCACATGCCGTACGGGGCGCTGCTATTGGGGCTCGCCGCTAGGAAGCCTGTACGACCTGGGTGACGCCGTTGATGATCTGCTGTACGGCGATCGCGGAGAGCATCATGCCGGCGAGGCGGGTCACCAGGACCACACCGCCGTCCTTGATGACCCGGATGATCAGCAGGGAGTACCGCATCGTGAGCCACAGCACGATGTGGATCGCCAGGATCGCGGCCCACACGGACATCTGACCGGCCAGGCCGTCCGCCTTCTGCACCGCCAGGATCACCGAGACGATCGCACCGGGTCCGGCCAGCAACGGCATCCCCAGCGGCACGAGCGCGACGTTGACGTCCTTGGTCTGCTTCGGCTCGTCCGTCTTGCCGGTGAGCAGATCGAGCGCGATCAGCAGAAGCAGCAGCCCGCCCGCGATCATCAGCGCCGGCACGGAGACATGCAGGTAGTCCAGGATCTGGTGCCCCAGCAATCCGAAGACGGCGATCACGCCACCGGCCACACAGACGGCCTGGAGGGCCATCCGCTTCTGGGTTCGGGCCGGCCGCCCGGCGGTGAGGCCGAGGAAGATCGGGGTGATCCCAGGGGGATCCATGATCACGAAGAGGGTGAGGAAGAGGGAGCCGAATATGGCGAGATCGAACACAGGGGTGCCTTGCGGGAAGGAGGAGGACGAGCGAGGGGTGCCCTTGGCGGGCGTCGGCGACCGGGCCGCTCACCACTGTGGGCAATGGTTCGGCGCGGCGGAAGAGGTGAGGCATGGGCACCTTGCGTCCAGGTGCCGCACGAGCGAGGGTCCGGCTAGTTCCCGCCGGTGCCCGGGACGGGGAACGCTCCGGTGGCCCGCCGTGTGATCTCGCCGTACACCTCGGGGTCTGTCGTGTACTCGCCGAGCACACAGGTCTTGCGGCTGCCGTGGTAGTCCGAGGAACCGGTGGCGAGCAGCCCCAGCTCCTTCGCCAGGCCGCGCAGCCGTGCCCGGGTCGCCGGGTCGTGCTCCATGTGGTCGACCTCGATGCCGTCGAGTCCGGCGGCGGCCAGCTCCGCGATGGCGGACTCCGGTACGGTCCGACCCCGTTTGACGGCGGCGGGGTGGGCGAAGACGGCGACACCGCCGGCGCCCTTGATCAGCCGGATCGCCTCGAAGGGGTCCGTCTCGTGCTTCTCGACGTAGGCGCGGCCGCCGTCGGCGAGCCACTGCTCCGTGAAGGCGTCGCTCACGGTCGGTACGACCCCGAGTTCGACGAGTGCGGTGGCCACGTGGGGCCGACCGACGGAGCCGCCGGCGGCGATCCGTGCGACCTGGTCCCAGGTCACCGGCACGCCCAGCTCGTTCAGCTTGGCGATCATCCCGCGGGCGCGCGGGACCCGATCGTCCCGGACCAGCTCGCGCTCGGCGAGCAGGTCGGGCTCCTCGGGGTCGAACAGGTAGGCCAGCATGTGCATGCCGACGCCGTCCAGTCGGCACGACAGCTCGGCACCGGTGACCAGGGTGAGCCCCTCCGGCAGCGCGGCGATCGCCTCGGCGTACCCGCGCGTGGTGTCGTGGTCGGTCAGCGCGACGACGTCCAGACCGGCCGCGCCAGCCTTCCGTACCAGCTCAGCGGGCGTGTCCGTGCCGTCGGAAGCCGTGGAGTGGCAGTGCAGATCGATACGCACGACTCGGACTCCAGGCGCGGGGAAGGGAAGCGGACGCTCAAGGATAGCGCCCTTTCGGGCCAACTCTGTCATACCTGAAACCAGGTAGCGCCCCCTACAGGGGTGGCGTCGAGGGCGGGTGGAACGGGCGCCTCAGGGGTGGGGGTGTGCGGGCTCGTGGGCGGCCGCGCGTCCGGTGGGGGTCGGTCGCGCAGTCCGCCGCGCCCCTGACTCTTCCGCCCTGCCCCTCAGGTCATCAGGCGCCCCTACGGCTCCAGGATGCGTGGGGAGAGGGCTCCGCACGGGAGGAGTTCCACCTCCGCTCCCGCGTCCCGCAGGTCCGTCAGGACGAGTTCGTCGTACATCAGCAGTCCCGTCTGTTCGGGCCACACGATCGCCCACAGCCACAGGCCAAGCGCCTCACCCGCGAAGACCGCGCGGTCGTCCGGCGTGCCGGTGACGTGCCACAGCGGTGTCGGCCGTCCGGCGGCCAGCACCTTCGCCTGGGGCGGCTTCTCGACGCTCAGATACGGGCCGGGATCGGGACCGTCGATGCCCGCGTACCGCGCACCCAGGCCGACGCCGAGCTCCTCCGCGATGAGAACGAGCTCCCCGACACCGCCGAGCGGTCCGGGACCGGAGCAGGCCACGGCGGTGGCGCGTCCGCCGCTGCGGTCGTCCCCGGCGAAGGCGGCACCCGTGAAGAGCCAGCCCACGGGCAGCGGCCAGGGCATCCAGACCGGCACCTTGGCACGGTGCACCACGACGCTCAGGGCCTCGACGCTGGGCGGGATCACGGGCTGCAGCGGGTGCACCGTCCCGTGCGCGGCGCACTGCCAGGAGTCGGCAAAGAGGCCGGGAGCCCTGACCCGGCCACCACACTTCGGGCAACTGGGTTCGCCCCTCATAGGGCCCAACGGTCCTCCCCGTGCTTCCTCGCGTCAAGGACGATCACCCGTCCGGCGTGTGCGCGTCACATTCCGCGCACGTTCCGCGCACGATCGCCGGTCCACGGCCGCCTGCCGGCCCGTCGGACCGACCAACGGAATCAACTACCCACACCGCCAAGGGAAGCGGCGATTTTCAGCCACCTGCCGAGTGGCCTCCGGTCACGTATGGCGTGCCGTCCGTCACACGGGGAAATCGTGCCGGGCGGCCGTTCAGTCCAAGGAGACGGACTTTCGCGCCGGGTCGCGGAGGTCGGTCCCCTGGGTGAGCCAGCGCTCCTGGAGGGCCTGGGCGCCGTGCACCCGCTTCCAGGCCGCCTCGTTGGCGGTCATCGGCAGGAGGGGCAGGAACCGTACGGGGTCGGCGGGGGCGTCGAGTTCGAGGTCCTCGACCAGGCCGCCGGACTCGGCGACGAGGACGGAGGTGAAGGGGGCGCCGGGCCAGAGCGGACCGCCCACGTCGAGGGACGCGCCGGGGGCCACGATCACGCCCTCCACCTGCGGAGACGCGGCGAGTACGGCGAGCGGGCGCAGCACCTTGTCCGTGTCGGCGACGCCGCGCCGCACGGACAGGACGAGTTCGGCTCGGGGGCCCTTGACGGGGTCGGCGAGGACCGCGGTGGGGTCGGCCATCGGCTGGGCGGACATGCCGAGCGTGGCGTAGCGGACGATGTCGCCGTCGGTGAAACGGAGCACCTCGATGCGGTCCGTGCCGAGGAAGGTGACCGCGGCGCGCGCGTCCGGTTCGCCCAGCGCGGTGCGCAAACGGGCCTCCACCAACGGAAGAACATCAGCCATGAGCCGAGCATAGAACTCGTCAGGAACCGGCAAACACGCGCCTTGACACTTCAGCCGACTGTTAGTCTTGGCCGCCGGTCAGGACAGCACGCGGGCAGCACGCAGAAGCCTCGCTCTCAAGGCTTCTCACGCCTTCGCGTCCCGTACCGAGAAGACTGACTCCCCTACGGGGAACCCCGGATGGGGTATGGAACGTCCCTTACGAGGGACCGGCCGGAGGAGGTGGGGCTGCGATGGACCGAAGTCGGCCTGGCAGTACCACCCGCTCTTCCGCTGTTCGCGTTCCGTAGCTCCGGCCGTAGCCGTAGTTCTCGCTCCGCTGGCTATCGCCTCACTCGCTTCGTGCCGCTCGCCGGTCGTCGCGCATCGGAAGAGCACTTCTTTCCCGTCTTGATCTGAATCAAGCGAAGCTGTCACCGCGACGGTGCGGTGCTCCCCGCTTTGTGGACGTGCCAAACATCCGCAGTCAAAACGTCCCCATTCCGGGTAGTTCCAACCGTCGTCGGCGGCCTTTCGTTGCGAAGGAGCCAGCTCATGTCGATGATCCACAACCTGCGTGCCGCGGTCCGCCCGTCCCGTCCCTCGCGGCTGTCGCTGCGCAAGGACGGCGGGGTGTACGACGCCACGCGCCCGGCGGAGGCGGCCACGGCCGTCGTGGACTGCGCCGTGTACCGCGACGGCGCGCGCGTCTCGTTCGAGCGCAACCTGACGCCGCACGAGGCGATCCGTCAGGTCCGCCGTGACGGCGGCTTCGTCTGGATCGGCCTGCACGAGCCGTCGGAGGCCGAATTCTCGGGTATTGCGGCCGAGTTCGGGCTGCACCCGCTGGCCGTGGAGGACGCGGTGCACGCGCACCAGCGGCCGAAGCTGGAGCGGTACGACGACACCCTCTTCACCGTCTTCAAGACCATCCACTACATCGAGCACGACGAACTCACCGCCACCAGCGAGGTCGTGGAGTCCGGCGAGGTCATGTGCTTCACCGGGCGGGACTTCTTCATCACCGTCCGGCACGGCGGGCAGGGGTCGTTGCGGGCGCTGCGTCACCGACTGCAGGACGACCCGGAGTTGCTGGCCAAGGGGCCGTCGGCCGTGCTGCACGCCATCGCCGACCATGTCGTCGACGGGTACGTGGCCGTCGCGGACGCCGTGCAGGACGACATCGACGAGGTGGAGACGGAGGTGTTCTCCCCCGGGCGCAAGGGCACGCCCCGGGGCACCGACGCCGGCCGGATCTACCAACTCAAGCGCGAGGTCATGGAGTTCAAGCGTGCGGTGCTTCCGCTGGTGCGGCCCATGCAGCTGCTGAGCGAGCGGCCGATGCGGCTGATCGACCCGGACATCCAGAAGTACTTCCGTGACGTGGCCGACCACCTCGCCCGGGTCCAGGAGCAGGTCGTCGGCTTCGACGAACTGCTCAACTCGATCCTCCAGGCGAACCTGGCGCAGGCCTCCGTCGCGCAGAACGAGGACATGCGCAAGATCACGTCCTGGGCGGCCATCATCGCCGTGCCGACGATGGTGTGCGGCGTGTACGGCATGAACTTCGACTACATGCCGGAGACGCACTGGAAGTACGGCTACCCGGTGGTCCTCGGGGTCACGGTCGCGCTCTGCCTCGGCATCCACCGGACGCTGAAGCGCAACGGGTGGCTGTGAGGCACGGTTAGGCTGCCCCCATGACAGCCGGTTCGCTCCCCGCCGATGCGCCGACCTCCGACGCGCTGCTCGAACAGGCCCTCGTCGAAGAGGCCACCAAGAAGTCCGGGCTGATCTGGGTCCGGGGTGGTGAGGCGTCCCGGGCGCTGTGGCACGTCTGGCACGAGGGTGCGGCGTGCGTGGTGGGCGACGGACCCGGTGAGCAGCCGTTGCCCGGGCTGACCGACGGGGGGTCGGCCGTGGTGACCGTGCGCAGCAAGGACAAGGGCGGGCGGTTGGTCAGCTGGGCGGCGGACGTCGTCGAACTGGCCCCGAACTCTGCCGAGTGGGAGGCGGCCGTGGCCGAGCTCAAGGGCAAACGCCTCAACGCCCCCGACGGCGAGGCCATGCCGGCCCGCTGGGCCCGCGAGTGCCGGGTGCTCCGCCTGGAGCCGACGGGGGCGACCCTGCCGCTGCCCGACGGCGATCTGGCGCAGCCACCGGTGACCACACCGGCGACCACACGACAGCCGATTCCGGCGGCGGTCCCACGCCTGCTCTTCGGCCGCCGCAAACGCGACCGCTGAGACCGGCGCCCCGCGCCGGGCCGCGCGGCTCGCCCCCGCCCACACCACCCGCAAGGCACCCCGCTCCAGAGACCGCCGTCCGCCCCCGCCGAGGCGCCGCACGCCCCAGGAGGCCGCCCGGCACGCGCTCGGCAGGCGGTCCGTCCTGTGCCGTGCTACGACGTCGGGAGTTGTTTGCCGTAGTCGACCACCGACTTTCCGTCCGGTTCCTCCAGGGTGAAGTCCTTGCCCCAGTCGGTGAGGAGGATGGTGCCGGCGTCGCCGGCGCGGACGAGGCGGAGGGGGTAGGGGGTGCCTTCGAGGGAGACGTCGAGCGTGCCGCCGGAGCCCTTGTCGCCGGTGATACGGATGGTGCGGGTGCCGGACTGCTGGTGGTGGCCCTCGGTGGACAGCGTGCCGTGCAGGGTGAGCAGGCTGTTGAGGAGGACGTCCTTGTCGGTGAAGCCGCTGAACCGCTTGTAGGCGGGGTCACCGGTCGGCACCTTCACATACATGCCGTCCAGCTTGTCCGCGGCGGCCGTCTCGGAGTCCCCCTCGCCACCGTGCTCACCGGAGTCCTGGTGGTCCCAGAAGTCCGCGTCGGCCTTGAGGAAGAGGTGCTCGCCCACCTTCAGCAGCCGGAACGTGGAGCCCTCGGATGTCACCGAACCCGTGCCGCCGTCCTCCTTCAGGCGCATGTCCAGCTTGTAGGTCTTGCCGTTGCTCACCACGGCCCCGGACAGCCGGACCGTGTCCGCCGCCGTGGCCGCCGCCTTGGTCTTGCTCTGGATCTTCGCCGGCTCCAGTCTGCCGACCCCGTTGGTGCCCTCGTTGGGGTCCTCGCTGCACCCCGTGAGCCCCAGCGCCCCGACCACCAGGGTGCAGACGGCGCTCACCAGTGCGGCCCTTCGGGTACGGGGAATCACAGTCACAGGCGATGCACCTCTTCGTGGGGAGTCCAGGCGTACCGCAGAGTACCGGGGCTCCCGACCCGCCACGGAGCCAGTCCGTCCGCACCGCTCACCAGGGCATATCCGATCGGGACGGGCTAGCCTGAAGCCGTCCTCGGCGGACATTCCCTTCGCGACGGGAAGGAAAGGGGCGGCTCATGGCGGGCGTGGCGCCCCGGATCTTCGTCTCCCACCTCTCCGGCATCGCCGTCTTCGACCCGAACGGCGATCAGGTGGGCCGCGTCCGGGATCTGGTGGCCATCCTGCGGGTGGGCCGCAAGCCCCCGCGCCTGCTCGGCCTGGTCGTCGAACTGTCCACCCGGCGCCGGATCTTCCTGCCCATGACCCGGGTCACCGGCATCGAGTCGGGCCAGGTCATCACCACCGGCGTGCTGAACGTGCGCCGCTTCGAGCAGCGCCCCACCGAGCGCCTCGTCATCGGGGAACTGCTGGACCGACGAGTGACCCTGGTCGAGACCGGCGAGGAGGTGACGGTCCTCGACATCTCGGTGCAGCAGCTCCCGGCCCGCCGGGACTGGGAGATCGACCGGGTCTTCGTCCGCAAGGGCAAGGGCGGGGCGTTCCGTCGGCACAAGGGGGAGACCGTGACCGTGGAGTGGTCGGCGGTCACCGGCTTCTCCCTGGAGGAGCACGGGCAGGGCGCCGAGAACCTCCTCGCGACCTTCGAACAGCTCCGCCCGGCCGACCTGGCCAACGTGCTGCACCACCTCTCGCCCAAACGCCGGGCCGAGGTGGCCGCCGCCCTCGACGACGACCGGCTCGCCGACGTCCTGGAGGAGCTGCCCGAGGACGACCAGATCGAGATCCTCGGCAAGCTCAAGGAGGAGCGCGCGGCCGACGTCCTGGAGGCCATGGACCCGGACGACGCCGCCGACCTCCTCGCCGAGCTCCCGGAGGACGAACAGGAACGACTGCTGACCCTGATGCAGCCGGACGACGCTGCGGACGTGCGGCGGCTCATGGCGTACGAGGAGAAGACCGCCGGCGGTCTGATGACCACGGAGCCGATCGTGCTGCGCCCGGACGCGACCGTCGCCGACGCGCTCGCGAGGGTCCGCAACGCCGACCTCTCCCCCGCGCTCGCCGCCCAGGTGTACGTGTGCCGGCCGCCGGACGAGACCCCCACCGGCAAGTACCTCGGCACGGTCCACTTCCAGCGGCTGCTGCGGGACCCGCCGTACACCCTGGTCAGCTCGCTCCTCGACGACGATCTCCAGCCCCTGGACCCGGAGGCCGCGCTGCGCGCCGTCGCCGGGTTCTTCGCGACGTACGACATGGTCGCGGCGCCCGTGGTCGACGAGAGCGGCTCGTTGCTGGGCGCGGTGACCGTCGACGACGTACTGGACCACATGCTTCCCGAGGACTGGCGGGAGACGGAGTTCCACCTGGACGAGGACGACGGCGACGCGGACGGGCAGGGGGCCGGCGATGGCTCCTGACCGGGACGGGCGCGAGCCCCGCCAGACCCGTGAGGGACGGGAGCGGCGGGAGCGGCGGGACGGGCGCCTCGGAGGGCATGAGGGGCGGATCGGGCGGGACGGCCGGCACGCGGGGCGTGAGCGCGCGCACTCCGGCGCGGGAGTGCGGGAGCGGACCGCGCCTTCCGGGGCTCCCCTGAGGGAGCGCACGCCCTCCGGGGCCACCGCGCGCCCCCGTGCGCGTCTCGACCAGCCGCTGCGCCGCCGGGCCAGGTTCCTGCCGGAGTGGGACCCGGAGGCCTTCGGGCGGCTGTCGGAGCGGATCGCACGGTTCCTGGGCACCGGGCGGTTCATCGTCTGGATGACCGTCGTCATCATCCTGTGGGTGGTGTGGAACGTCTCCGCCCCGCGCGACCTGCGGTTCGACACCTACCCCTTCATCTTCCTCACCCTGATGCTCTCCCTCCAGGCTTCCTACGCGGCCCCGCTGATCCTGCTCGCGCAGAACCGCCAGGACGACCGCGACCGCGTCAACCTCGAACAGGACCGCAAGCAGAACGAGCGGTCGATCGCCGACACCGAGTACCTGACCAGGGAGATCGCCGCGCTGCGCATCGGCCTCGGCGAGGTCGCCACCCGCGACTGGCTGCGCTCGGAGCTCCACGACCTGGTCAGGGAGCTGAACGAGCACGACGGAGAGGGCCCGCGCGCGAACCGGACGGTATTCCCGTCGGAACACGCCCGCGGACGTGACATGGGCGACCGCTGACAGGGCTCCCGGGGGCCCCGCGCCGCGCCGTACCATCGTCTTCATGGCTACGGTAGACGCGGTGCGCGAAGCACTGTCGACGGTGAACGACCCCGAGATCAACCGCCCCATCACCGAACTCGGGATGGTCAAGTCGGTCGAGATCGGTGCGGACGGAGCGGTCGCGGTCGCCGTGTACCTGACGGTCTCCGGCTGCCCCATGCGCGACACGATCACCCAGCGCGTGACCGAGGCGGTCGCACAGGTCGAGGGCGTCACGCGCGTCGACGTCGAGCTCGATGTGATGAGCGACGAACAGCGCAAGGAACTGGCGGGCGCGCTGCGCGGCGGCCAGGCCGAGCGCGAGGTCCCCTTCGCCAAACCGGGCTCGCTGACGCGCGTGTACGCCGTCGCCTCCGGCAAGGGCGGCGTCGGCAAGTCCTCGGTGACGGTGAACCTGGCGGCGGCCATGGCGGCCGACGGCCTCAAGGTCGGTGTCGTCGACGCGGACATCTATGGCCACTCCGTGCCCCGCATGCTGGGTGCCGACGGCCGTCCCACCCAGGTCGAGAACATGATCATGCCGCCGTCCGCGAACGGCGTGAAGGTCATCTCGATCGGCATGTTCACCCCGGGCAACGCCCCCGTGGTCTGGCGCGGCCCGATGCTCCACCGCGCCCTCCAGCAGTTCCTCGCGGACGTGTACTGGGGCGACCTGGACGTGCTCCTCCTCGACCTCCCGCCGGGCACGGGCGACATCGCCATCTCCGTGGCACAGCTGGTCCCGAACGCCGAGATCATCGTCGTGACGACCCCGCAGCAGGCGGCGGCCGAGGTCGCCGAGCGCGCCGGTTCCATCGCCGTGCAGACCCACCAGAAGATCGTCGGCGTCATCGAGAACATGTCGGGCCTGCCCTGCCCGCACTGCGACGAGATGGTCGACGTGTTCGGCACGGGCGGCGGCCAGAGCGTCGCCGACGGCCTCACCCGCACCACCGGCGCCACGGTCCCGGTCCTCGGCTCCATCCCCATCGACGTCCGCCTCCGCGAGGGCGGCGACGAGGGCAAGCCGGTGGTCCTGACCGACCCCGACTCCCCCGCGGGCTCCGCCCTCCGCGCCATCGCGGGCAAGCTGGGCGGCCGCCAGAGGGGCCTGTCGGGCATGAGCCTCGGAATCACCCCGAGGAACAAGTTCTAGGCCGCTCCCAAGGCTCCTGGGCGCCTGTCGCAGCCAGGGGCCGCCCCTGAAGGGGCGCGGGGAACTGCGCGACAAGCCACAACGCACCCGCACTCCCCGAACCACCGAAGCCCCAACGGCTTCGAGGGGCACCGCAGCGCAGCGCAGCGGTGCCCCTCGAAGCTACGCGTACGCCTCGATGTCCTTGATCCCGGCGAAGCCAAGACCGTACGCGCTCATCCCCCGCCCGTACGCCCCCACATGCACCCCTTGCGAGGTCGACCCCGCGAGCACCCACCCGAACTCGGACTCGCGGTAGTGGAACGGCGTCGGCACCCCGTCCACCGGCAGGGACAGGGTCGACCAGTCGGGCCCGGCGAGATCGTCGGCCAACACCCACGCGGCCTCGGTCTGCTGGTCCAGCCAGTCGTCCCGCAGGGAGTGGTCCAACTGCCCGGGCCAGGTGAACGACAACAGCCCCACACCCGCGAGCCAGGCCGCCGAGGAGACCGACGTGGCCTCCAGCAGCCCCGTACCGTCGGCGCTCCTGCGTGAGGGGTTCTCCGCGACGGTCACCACGACCGCGAACCGCTCCTTGACCTCGTCGTCCGACCCGGCGGTGTACTCGTTGCGCACCGAGGGCTCGTCACCGTGGCCGATCGAACCGTGCTCGACGGCTCCTTCCGCCGACGTACCGACCTGCATCAGCCAGCGCGGTCCCGTGAAGGCCTCGTCGAGGCCGTACCACGGGAAGGGCGCCAGCAGGTAGCCGTCGACCGCGCGTCGGCCGGAGGGGAGCTGTTGTCCGCCCTCCGTGGCCGACGCCTGCGCGCCTACCCGACTCGTCGTCTCCATGTGCCCGGACGCCTCCTCGCTCTCGACGGACCGGAGCGGCCCGCCCCCCTCGGGCGTCGTCGCTCGCTCTTCGTACGGTCCGCACAACAACTGGGCAGCATAGCCACAGCTCTCCGAGCAGCAGGGAAAGCGCCCGGCGCGTAGGACGGCGTACTGGCGGGTTCAGGCCGTACGAGGGGGCGTGACGGTATGAATCGCATCACGTAGGGGAGCGCGGCGGCACACCGGCGTACGGCTCAGGTGGCGTCCATGTCGTACGGCGGACGCTCGATCTCGCGCTTCTTCGTCATGTCGACGGGGCCGCCGGTCGCACCGGAGGAGACGGCAGCGGAGGAGTCCGAGGAGGAGGACGCGGACGAGGAGGACGCGGAGGATTCCGACTCCCGGCCGTGGACCGCGTCCGTGAGCTCGGCCATCTCCTTCTTCAGGTCGAAGCCGTTGCGGATCTCCTTCAGCCCCAGTTCGTCGTTGTCCAGCTGCTTGCGGATGAACGTCTTGGGGTTGAGGTCCTCGAACTCGAAGTCCTTGAACTCCGGCCCGAGTTCGCTGCGGATGTCCGCCTTGGCGCTGTCCGAGAACTCGCGGATCTTGCGGATGGTCCGCGTGACGTCCTGGATCACCTTCGGGAGCTTGTCCGGACCGAAGACGAGCACGGCGAGGACGACGAGCGTCACCACCTCGAGCGCACCTATGTCATTGAACACCTGAAGCTCCTTGCGATGTCCTCGGTCCCGATCCGCGGGCCTCGGCAGGTCTTCCGTGGTCCGGGCCGGATCCACGGTACCCGGCGATGCCGTCGATCCGGTACCTTCGGGCGGCCTCCGAGCACGCCCGGCCGACGGGTTTTCCCAGCTGTTTGCCTGGCGGGAGAGGGTGCGGGGCCCCTCCTGTGAAGTTGCTGTCAGCGAGCCCCGCCGTCATGGCCGCCGGGACTCGCTCAGTCGCCGCCGGACGAGCCGAGGGTGAGGGTGACCGTCCGCTCCCTGCCGTCCCGCAGCAGGGTGAGCTCCAGGCGGTCGCCGGGCCGGTGGGCGCGGACCTTGACGATCAGTTCGTCCCCGGAGTGGACACGCTGGCCGTCGACCTCGGTGATGACGTCGCCCGAGCGCATCCCCGCCCGGTCGGCGGGACCGCCGGAGGTCACCCCCGAACCGCCGCCGTCGCCCCCGTCACCGATACGGGCGCCGTCACCCGAGTAGTCCATGTCGAGGGTGACCCCGATCACCGGATGGGTGGCCTTGCCGGTGTTGATCAGCTCCTCGGCGACGCGCTTGCCCTGGTTGATGGGTATCGCGAAGCCCAGACCGATGGAACCGGCCTGCCCGCCGTCCGACTCGGAGCCGCTGCCGGCGGAGCGGATGGCGCTGTTGATGCCGATCACGCGGGCCTTGCCGTCGAGGAGCGGGCCTCCGGAGTTGCCGGGGTTTATCGGCGCGTCGGTCTGCAGCGCGTCCACGTACGACACATCGCTGACGTTCCCGCTCTCGCCGCCGGCGGTGATGGGCCGCTCCTTGGCGCTGATGATGCCGGAGGTGACGGTGTTGGCCAGGTCGAAGGGGGCGCCGATGGCGACGACCGGGTCGCCGACCCGGACCTCCTCCGAGTTGCCGAGGGGCAGCGGCTTGAGCCCGCTGACGCCGGAGACCTTGACCACGGCCAGGTCGTAGCCGGTGTCCCGGCCGACGATGGTGGCCTTGGCGGTCTCGCCGCCGCTGAAGGTCACCGATATGTCACCGGCGGCGCCGGCCGGGTCGACGACGTGGTTGTTGGTGAGGATGTGGCCGCGTTCGTCCAGGACGAAGCCGGTGCCGGTGCCCTGTGCGCTCTCCCCGCTCACGTGCAGGGTCACGACGCTGGGCAGCGCGCTGGCGGCGATCCCGGCGACGCTGTCGGGCGCCCGCCCCGTCACCCCGTCGCTGGTCTGCGGCAGTTCGATCGCCCCGACCCCGCCGTTGCGCTCCAGGTACGCGCCCACGACTCCGCCGACACCGCCGGCCACGACGGCGATCAGCAGGGCCCCGACCAGCAGCGTCCTGCCTCTGCGCCCGCGCCGCCGCGCCACGTCGTCCACCGCGGCACCGTTCTGTTGCAGCGACCCCGACCCGGCCCACGGGTCGTAGTTCTGCCAGGGCCCCCGCGAGCCGGGAGGCGCGGCCTGCGGCGACTGGGCGGGGTCGGCGTAGGCCCCCGGGGGGTGCTGGCCTCCGGCTCCGTGCGGAGGCTGCGCGGCTTGGGCCCCGCCCGCGTAGGGAGGCGGCACCGTCCGCGCCGCGTCCCCGAAGGGCGGCGGGCCCGGCTGGGAGGGATACGCGTAGGAGGCCCCGGGAGGCGGGGGCCTGTCGGGGTAGGGCGTCGGGGCCGACTGGGACACGTCCGGGAAGGGAGCGGCGGCCGGCGCGGGCACCTCCGCGTACGGGGCCGCTGCGGCCTGCGGTGCCGTCGGCGCCGGCTGCGGAGCGGCGGCCGGTACGGCGGTGCCGTGGGCCGGTGTCGTCGGCCGGACGTCCGCCGTGGGGGCAGAAGCCGTCGTTGATACGGGAGCCGTCGTGGATGCGGGAACCGTCGCCGGGTGCTGGACCGGCGGAGCGGGCGCCCAGGGGCCGGGCTCGCCGTACGGCGGGGTGCCGTAGGGATCGGGGTCGTGCAGCGGTTTGGGGCGCTCAGAGGGCGCGTCAGGGGCGCTCAGGGCGCCTTGCTCACCCGGCGGCCGGGCATCGGCGACGGCGGTGGCGCCCACGACCGTGGTCGCGGAGGCGGCTGCAGCAGCGGACCCGGGGATGTCGGAGGCCGTGTTCGCGGCACCGGCACAGCCCACGGCACCGCCGGTACGGCCGCTCTCGGCCTCGACGGTCACGCCGCCGGAACGGGCCGCCGAACCGCCCGGCCCGGTCGGCGAGTTCGTGCCGCCTTCCGCGTCGCGCACCGCCCCGCCCGCCGCCGCGTCGCGCACCGCGCTCATCGCGGTCGGGCGTTCCAGTTGGAAGTCGCCGTCCGTGTCACCGGCCGCGGCGGCGGTCGACGTGGAGGCGGCCCCGAGCGGGCTCTCGACCGCCGGACGGGCCAGTTGGAAGTCGGAGTCGGCCACGGGCGAGTCGGCCACGGGCGAGTCGGCCACGGGCTCGGTCTCGATCCGGGTGTCGGTCCCGACGAGGGCCGTTGCCGTCACCGCCGTCGCCGGGCGTTCCAACTCGAAGTCGCCCTCGGGGCTTTCCTCACGGGCCGCGTTCGCCGTCGGCCCGAGGGTCTCCGCAGCCCCGACAGCCCCTCCGGAACCGGTGGTTCCCGAGGCTCCCGTCGGTCCATCGGACGCCGTCGCCCCGATGTGGTCCCCCGCCGTCTCGGCCCCCGCGCCGTGCGCTCGGGGGCGGCTCCACCACTTCGCCTTCGTGGGCTTCCCCTCGTTCATGTTCTCCCCACACCTAGGGCCTGTCCCAAGGACCGGCCCGCCGCCCACCGTTCACCGAGCGCCGCAGGCCGGAACCGGCCCGAGCGGACACGGCCCACTCTGGATTCAACCAGGTTCGCGGGCCGGTGCGCAGGACTCGGGGTCAGCGGAGGACGGGCGAGGTGGGTGTGGGGGACGAGGTGGTGTCGGGGGCCGTCAGCAGGCCCGGTCCCGTCAGCGCGGGGGCCGGGGACCAGTCGGTCAGCTGCAGGGGCGGCGCGGCGGTCAGCGGACGTATGAGCGGTGACATGACGGCGGCACCGGCCAACACGGGTGCGGTCAGCGGGTGTACGGACCGGCGGTCCTGGCCGGCCGGAGCGGGGACCCCGGGCAGCAGGGGCGCGGAGATCTCCGTCGGGGCGACGGGCACCTGGCCCAGGGACTGCTGGCCCTGTCCGAGGAGCGGCCCGACGGTGCCCCGGCGGCGCTGCGCCTCGGGCGTCGGAACCGTGCCCGAGGCCTGGGTCCGCAGCGGGGTGACATTGCTGCCGGTGCCGGAAGCGCCTCGGGTTTCGGCCGTCTCCACGGGCATGCCGTTGGTCACACCGCCGAGGGCGATCGCGGCCAGCGACACCGCGCCCGCCGCCACGAAGGCGAACCGCATGCCGCGCGAGGCCGAACGCTCGGCCTCCTGCCGGCTCACGTCGTGGATGCGGAAGCCACGGTCGCCCGTGACCTCTCTGTCGCTTCCGCCGTCCCTGTCGCCGCCGGTTCTCTCCGCGCGGCCCGGGCGGTCGTCCGCGCCACCGGAGAGGCCACGTCCGCCGCCCAGGAAGCCACGCTCGCCCAGGGCCCCCCGATCACCGAGGAAGCCACGGCCGCTCAGGAAGCCGCGGTCACCGAGGAACCCACGGCCGCCGGACGCTCCTCGGCCGCCGCCGAGCAGTCCGCGGCCTTCCGACGGCGTCAGCGCGCCGCCGTGTGGTCCCGACGGGACGTATCCGAAGGAGTCGCCGGAGCCGAAGACCCCGAAGTCGGCGAAGTCCCGGGAGCCGGAAGAAGCACCGGGCAGGCCTCGTCCACCGGCCGTACCTCCGAGTCTTCCGCCGAAGCCGCCGGACAGCGGTGAGCCGCCGTCGTCGTCGCCGCCCGCCGGCAGCATCTGGAGACGGGCGAGGAAGCTCTCGGAAGGCGGCGGCGGGGCGGCCTCCGCGAAGACGTTCTTCAGGCGGCGCTGTTCGTCCGCCTCCGATTTGCACTTCGCGCAGGTGGCGAGATGTGCCAGGACGCGGTCTCGCGCCTCATGACCGAGCTCTCCGTCGACCAGGGCGGAGAGACGGTCTCCCAGGTGCTGCTCGGCAGGCGTAGGACGGGATCCACTCACGCGGTCGCGCCCCCTCCTCCCAGCACGGCCACCTGGGGCACCGCGAACCCGCGGCGCTGCTCGGCCCGGGCCTCCGGGGAGCGGTGCGCGAGGGCCTTGCGGAGCTGGGAGCGGCCGCGGTGGATCCGGGAGCGGACCGTGCCGAGCTTGACGCCCAGGGTCGCGGCGATCTCCTCGTACGACAGTCCTTCGATGTCGCAGAGGACGACGGCGGCGCGGAACTCGGGCGCCAGGGTGTCGAGGGCCTGCTGGACGTCGGCGTCGAAGTGGGCGTCGTTGAAGATCTGCTGCGGGGTGGGCTCGCGGCTGGGCAGGCGCTCGGCCGCGTCGTCCCCGAGGGCGTCGAAGCGGATGCGCTGCTTGCGCCGGACCATGTCCAGGAAGAGGTTGGTGGTGATCCGGTGCAGCCAGCCCTCGAAGGTGCCGGGCGTGTAGGTCGACAGGGAGCGGAAGACGCGGACGAAGACCTCCTGGGTGAGATCCTCGGCGTCGTGCTGGTTGCCGGTCAGACGGTAGGCGAGCCGGTACACGCGGCCGCTGTGGGTGCTGACGATCTCCTCCCAGGTGGGCGGAGTCCACGCCTGTGCGTGCGCGTCCGTGGTGAAGGTCGCGGTCTGTGCTCCGCCCGGGGCGGGAGCGTCGGCGTGGCTGTGGTCAGCAGTGTCGTTCACGGATTTCGGCCTACCTGCCGATCCGAGAAAGCGCCGCAGCACTCCTCCCCGATCCACAGGCGCAGCCGCACCTCCCCTGTCGGCTCTGGTGGTGTCCAGTGGAGCCCCTACCATAGCCACCTCGCCCGTTAGCTCCGGATAAGCGGTTTTATAAGAAATTGGTGGGCGCCGCCGTGGCTCGTCCGACTGACGCGGCCCGTCGGGCTTGGTCAGCAGTCGCGTCGATACGCGGCCCTGCTCGTCGGATCGATCCATCCCGTGCCCCCGTCGCGGCCCCCGTCACTCACTCATCCCTTTAAACGACCGGTCCCATCAGCAGGTTCCCGACGGCAACGGATACAGTCACGCCCAGGCAACCACGGGGACATAAGGAGAGGGTCATTACCGGCAACCGGCTGACGAGCTGGGCGTTCGCCGACGCCTTTGTCGCCGAGGACGACGCGCTGCGCTGGGCCCGGGAACGGGCCCGGGAGGCAGGGCTGCGCTCGGTGTCGCCCGGCACGGGCGCCGCGCTGCGGGTGCTCGCCGCCACCGTGGACGCGAAGGCCGTGGCGGAGATCGGGACCGGGACCGGTGTCTCCGGGATCCACCTGCTGCACGGCATGCGGCCCGACGGGGTGTTGACCACGGTGGATCCGGAGCCGGAGCACCAGCAGTTCGCCCGGCAGGCGTTCCGCGCGTCCGGCTTCGCCAGCAACCGCGCGCGCTTCATCCCGGGGCACGCCCTGGACGTGCTGCCCCGGCTCGCGGACTCCGGGTACGACCTGGTCTTCTGCGACGGCGACCGGCTGGAGAGTCTCGACTACCTCGCTGAATCGTTGCGTCTGCTCAGGCCCGGTGGCCTGGTGGCGTTCGAGGGTGTCTTCGCCAGTGGCCGGACGGTGGACTCCAATCCTCAGCCCACCGAGGTCATACGCCTGCGGGAGCTGTTGCGCACGGTCCGGGAGAGTTCCGAACTCGTGCCGTCCCTGCTCCCGGTGGGCGACGGCCTGCTGTGCGCGGTCAAGCGCTGAGCGGCTCCCCACGCCCCGGCCGGCCCCCCGAGCACTCCCCCCGGTACGACAGCGCCCCGGCACCGCCGAGTGGCGGTGCCGGGGCGACTGAAAGGGTATGGTCGCTACGCGCGTCAGCCGACGACCTTCTTGAGGGCATCACCGAGGGCGTCGGCCTCGTCCGGGGTCAGCTCGACGACGAGCCGACCGCCGCCTTCGAGCGGAACGCGCATGACGATGCCCCGCCCCTCCTTGGTCACCTCGAGCGGGCCATCGCCCGTCCGCGGCTTCATGGCCGCCATGCTCGTACCCCTTCCTGAAACCAGCTCATCGCCAAGCCGACGGCCCGGGAGGGCAGGCGCGGGCCCACCTGGGGACACGCGACACCGGCATCGAACACATTGCTTCCAGGCCATTATCCCGCATCTCATGACCCGATGACCAACATCGGTCGGCATCGCTTGGGCAACGCGCGCGAGCAAAACCACCCAATTCGGCGGTGTGACTGCGATACTGCGCCACCCCACGGTCCCGGGTGGGCACTCGCCCATTGGTGATTCTTTGACGCAGGTCACACGTCCGGGCCCGGCCACCGCCCGTGAACTCCGCCATGCTGTGCTGTGACGAGGGCGTACCGACCAGTACGTCACCTGCCGCGACACCGGAGGGGAAACACCATGGCCGACACCGTGCTCTACGAGGTGCACGACGGACTCGCGAAGATCACGCTGAACCGCCCCGAGGCGATGAACGCGCTGAACATCGCGACGAAGGTCGCGCTGCGGGAGGCCGTGGAGGAGGCCGCCGGGGACGATGCGGTGCGGGCGGTGCTGCTGACGGCCGCCGGAGAGCGGGCGTTCTGCGTGGGCCAGGACCTCAAGGAGCACATCGGGCTCCTGGTCGAGGGCTCGGGGAACGTCATGAGCACGGTCAAGGAGCACTACAACCCCGTGGTGAAGGCGCTCACGAGCATGGCGAAGCCCGTGGTGGCCGGGGTGAACGGTGTCGCGGCCGGGGCCGGTCTGGGTTTCGCGCTCGCGGCGGACTACCGGGTGGTCGCCGACACGGCCTCGTTCAACACGTCCTTCGCCGGGGTGGCGCTCACGGCCGACTCCGGGGTGTCGTGGACCCTGCCGCGGGTGATCGGCCCGGGCCGTGCCGCCGATCTGCTGCTGTTCCCGCGCAGCATCAAGGCGCAGGAGGCGTACGAGCTGGGGATCGCGAACCGGATCGTTCCGGCGGCCTCGCTGCACGCCGCCGCCGAGGAGGTGGCGCGGATGCTGGCCGGGGGGCCGACCGTGGCGTACGCGGCGATCAAGGAGGCGGTGGCGTACGGGTTCAGCCACTCGCTGGCCGAGACGCTGGAGAAGGAGGACGAGCTCCAGACTCGGGCCGGGGCCTCGGAGGACCACCGGATCGCCGTGCGGGCCTTCGTCGACAAGGAAGAGCCCAAGTACTTGGGTCGGTGATCGTTCAGTACAGCCTGCCTCCCTGAAGGGGCGCGCTCCTCGCCACGCATGTCTCCAGGTGGTCGTTCACCAGGCCGCACGCCTGCATCAGGGCGTATGCCGTCGTCGGGCCCACGAAGCGGATGCCTCGTTTCTTCAGGGACTTGGACAGGGCCGTGGACTCGGGGGTGACCGCCGGGACGTCCGCGAGGGTGCGCGGCGCCGGGCGCGTCGCCGGGTCCGGGGCGTGGGACCAGATCAACTCGTCCAGCTCGCCGGAGGTCCAGGTGGACAGCTCGCGGGCGTTGGCGATCGTCGCCTCGATCTTGGCGCGGTTGCGGATGATCCCGGGGTCGGCGAGGAGCCGCTCCTGGTCGGCCTCGGTGAACAGGGCGACCGAGGCGATCTTGAAGTCGGCGAAGGCGGAACGGAAGCCCTCGCGGCGGCGCAGGATGGTGATCCAGGAGAGGCCGGACTGGAATGCCTCCAGGCAGAGCCGCTCGTACAGCGCGTCGTCGCCGTGGACCGGGCGGCCCCACTCCTGGTCGTGGTACGCGACGTAGTCCTCGGTGGACAGGGCCCAGGGGCAGCGCGGGGCGCCGTCGGAGCCGGGCAGGGCGGTGCCGTCGCTCACCGGTGGTCGCCCTCCTCCGGCTTGTGCAGCGAGGTCGCGGTCGCCGCGCGGGCGCCCGCGAGCGCGGACTCCAGGTCGGCGATCCGGGCGTCCCGCTCGGCGATCTCGGCGCTGAGGCGGCCGAGGGCGTCGTCCACGTCCACCATGCGGTAGCCGCGGACGGCGACCGGGAAGCGGAGCGCCTCGACGTCGGCGCGGTTGACCGGGCGGCCCGCCGGCAGCGGGTCCTGGAGCCGCTCGCCCTCGGCCTCCGGCAGCACCGCGTTGTCGCCGCCGCCGACCACGGCGAGCGTCACCGCGGCGACCACGACGGCCAGCGCGACGACCAGGAACAAGAACATGAACATCGCTGGGTCCCCTCGAGTGTGTTCGGCTCCGATCGTGCCATGCGAGTCTGACAGTTAGGGTCGCAGGCGGCCGGTCAAGGCCGGCGATCGACGGGACGTACTGGGAGAGGTCACAGCGGATGCTCAGGCTGGGCAAGCGGGAATTCGGCCCGCACGAGCCGGTGATCATGGCGATCGTGAACCGGACGCCGGACTCCTTCTACGACCAGGGGGCCACCTTCCGCGACGAGCCGGCGCTCGCGCGCGTGGAGCAGGCGGTCGCCGACGGCGCGGCCATCATCGACGTCGGCGGGGTGAAGGCCGGGCCCGGGGAGGAAGTGACCGCGGCGGAGGAGGCACGGCGGACCGTGGGGTTCGTCGCGGAGGTGCGGCGGCGGTTCCCCGACGTGATCATCAGCGTCGACACCTGGCGGCACGAGGTCGGTGAGGCCGTGTGCGAGGCCGGGGCGGATCTGCTCAACGACGCGTGGGGCGGGGTCGATCCCCGGCTCGCGGAGGTCGCGGCGCGGTATCGGGTGGGGCTGGTGTGTACGCACGCGGGTGGGTCTCAGCCGCGTACCCGGCCGCACCGGGTCGAGTACGACGACGTGATGGCCGACGTGTTGCGGGTGACCGTGGGGCTGGCGGAGCGGGCGGTGGCGTCGGGGGTGCCCCGGGAGTCCGTGCTGATCGATCCGGGGCACGACTTCGGGAAGAACACGCGGCACAGTCTGGAGGCGACTCGGCGGTTGGGGGAGATGGTCGCCACGGGGTGGCCGGTGTTGGTGTCGCTGTCCAACAAGGACTTCGTGGGGGAGACGTTGGACAAGCCGGTGAAGGAGCGGGTGGTGGGGACGTTGGCGACCACGGCCGTGTCGGCCTGGTTGGGGGCTCAGGTGTATCGGGTGCATGAGGTGGCTGAGACCCGGCAGGTGGTGGAGATGGTGGGGGCGATCGCCGGGTGGCGGGAGCCCGCCGTTGCGCGGCGGGGGCTGGCCTAGATCTTTTTCGCCCCCGCCGCCCCTACCCGTCCCGTCGTCCTTCAGGGGGCTGCGCTCCCCCTTCGCCCCCCCCGTCAGGGATTCGGGGCTCCGCCCCGGACCCCGTTCGCGCGGTTCCCCGCGCCCCTTATGCGCGCGGTTCCCCGCGTCCCCTAGGGGTGTCCCGCCTCCTTCGAGACCAGGGCCACCGCCTCGTCCACGTCGTCCGTCACGTGGAAGAGGGTCAGGTCCTTTGCCGCTGCCTTGCCCTGGGCGATGAGGGTGTTGGTCAGCCAGTCGACCAGGCCGCTCCAGTAGGACTCGCCGAAGAGGACGATGGGGAAGCGGGTGACCTTCTGGGTCTGGACGAGGGTGAGGGCCTCGAAGAGTTCGTCGAGGGTGCCGAGGCCGCCGGGGAGGACCACGAAGCCCTGGGCGTACTTGACGAACATCATCTTCCGGACGAAGAAGTAGCGGAAGTTGAGGCCGATGTCGACGTACGGGTTGAGGCCCTGTTCGAAGGGGAGCTCGATGCCGAGGCCGACGGAGGTGCCGCCCGCTTCGAGGGCACCCTTGTTGGCCGCCTCCATCGCGCCCGGGCCGCCGCCGGTGATGACGGCGAAGCCGGCCTCCACCAGGCCCCGGCCGAGCCGGACGCCCGCCTCGTACTCCGGGGAGTCGGTGGGCGTGCGGGCGGAGCCGAAGACACTGATCGCGGGCGGGAGTTCGGCGAGCGTGCCGAAGCCCTCGATGAACTCGGACTGGATGCGCAGGACCCGCCAGGGATCCGTGTGGACCCAGTCCGAGGGGCCGCCCGCGTCCAGCAGCCGCTGGTCCGTCGTGCTCGCCTGAACCTGGCCTCGCCTGCGCAGCACCGGTCCCAGCCGCTGCTCCTCGGGTGGCTGCTTCTTGCCCTCGGGGTTGCCGGTCGCCATGTCCGCTCCCTCCGCCGTGCTGGTGGTTCACCTCAGCGTAGATCCATACGGGTTACGGACGGGGGACGTCAGCGTGTCCGCCACGCGATCCGCCGCGCCGGACAGGTCACGCCGTCAGCCAGGACCTCAGGCGCTCCTCGCCGGTCAGGATCTTCGCCGTCTCGACGCGCTCGTCCCGCCGGTGCGCCAAGTGCGGGTTGCCGGGGCCGTAGTTGACGGCCGGGACGCCGAGGGCACTGAAGCGGGAGACGTCGGTCCAGCCGTACTTGGGCTGGGCGGTGCCGCCGACGGCCTCGATGAACGCCGCGGCCGCCGGGTGGGACAGGCCGGGCAGCGCGCCGGGGCTGTGGTCGTCGACGGTGAACTCCTCGACCCCGCAGTCGGCGAAGACCTCGCGTACGTGGGCGATGGCCTCCGCCTCCGTACGGTCCGGCGCGTAGCGGAAGTTGACGGCGACCACGCACGCGTCGGGGATGACGTTGCCGGCGACGCCGCCGGAGATGCGGACCGCGTTGAGGCCCTCGCGGTACTCCAGGCCGTCGATCACCGGGTAGCGGGGCTCGTACGCCGCGAGCCTCGCCAGGATCGGGGCGGCGGCGTGGATGGCGTTGGAGCCCATCCAGCCGCGGGCGGAGTGGGCCCGCTCACCCTTGGTCGTCAGCAGGACCCGCAGGGTGCCCTGGCAGCCGCCCTCGACCTCGCCGTCGGTGGGCTCCAGGAGGACCGCGAAATCCCCCGCCAGCCACTCGGGGTGGGCCTCGGAGACGTGCTTCAGGCCGTTGAGGTCCGCGGCGACCTCCTCGTTGTCGTAGAAGACGAACGTCAGGTCGCGGTTGGGCGCCGGGACCGTGGCCGCGATGCGCAGCTGGACCGCGACGCCGGACTTCATGTCGCAGGTGCCGCAGCCCCACAGGACGCCGTCCTCGTCGAGGCGGGAGGGGACGTTGTCCGCGATGGGCACGGTGTCGATGTGGCCGGCCAGGATCACGCGCTCGGCGCGGCCCAGGTTCGTACGGGCGACGACGTTGTTGCCGTACCGGTCGACCGTGAGGTGCGGCAGGGCGCGCAGGGCGGTCTCGATCGCGTCCGCGAGGGGCTTCTCGGTGCCGCTCTCGGAGGGGAAGTCGACGAGCTGCGCGGTCAGCCGCGCGGCGTCCAGCGTGAGGTCAATCGGGGTCTCGGCCATGTCCCCGACCCTAACGCGCCTCCGGATCCGGGCCGCCGGACGCATGGAGCCGGGCCGCCCGGCACGCGGATCCGGTCACTTCCGCACCCCTGTTCACATCACTGTTCACAACTCCTGCACGAGTGCCATTACCGTCCAGTACCTTGGACCGCGTGTCGGAGCCGTACCCCTTCCCCCCAGGTCCCCGCCGCCCCCGCCGTCGCGGCCGCCGCGTGCTGCAGTTCATGGCGGCCTTCGTCGTGCTCACCGCGATCGGGGCGTATCTCACCGTGCAGTATCTGACCGGGGGAAACGGGACCCCCCGGTGCGTGGTCGTGTCCGGGACGGACGACGGGGCGCGGTACGAGTTCACGCCCGAGCAGGCGGCCAACGCCGCGACGATCTCGGCGGTCGGCACCTCGCGCGAGCTGCCCGAGCGGGCCGTGACGATCGCGCTGGCGACCGCGCTGCAGGAGTCGAGTCTGCGCAACATCGCGCACGGCGACCGGGACTCGCTCGGCCTGTTCCAGCAGCGCCCGTCGCAGGGCTGGGGCACCGAGCAGCAGATCCAGGACCCGGTGTACGCGGCGGGTGAGTTCTACGAGCACCTCGTCAAGGTCGACGACTACGAGCGGCTGCCGCTGACCGTGGCCGCCCAGCGTGTGCAGCGCAGCGGCTACCCGGAGGCGTACGCCAAGCACGAGCCCGACGCCGCACTGCTCGCCGCCGCGCTGACCGGGCGGTCGGCGGCCACGCTGACCTGCGAGGGGCGCCGGGACACGACCGGCACCGGCACCGCCTACACGGGCGGCCCGGACGCCGTGCGCAGCGCGCTCGCCCGGGACTTCGGGGACGAGTCGTTCGAGTCGGCCGCGGCGGTGGTGAGGTCCGAGGGCGGCGCCTCGGCCGAGGCGAGCACGGCACCGAGTCCGAGCGCCTCCCCCGCCGCCGGGACCGTGACCATCCCCCTCACGGACGCGGGGAACGCCGGAACCGCCGGGAAGACCGACCGGGCCCGGCAGCGCGGCTGGGAGCTGGCGCACTGGGCCGTGGCCAACTCCTCCCGGCTCGGGGTCGAGCGCGTCTCCTACGCGGGGCGCGAGTGGGTCGCAGAGGGTCGGGCCGGGGCGTGGCGCAAGGCCCGGGGCGCGGCGGGCGGCACGGTGGGCTCCACCACCGAGGTCCGAATCGTCACTGGACAGTAGGCCGCACGGCTCACCCGTGCGGGGTAGGCGCGGTGCGTCGGGTGGACGGGGTGCGTGGGATTTCTCCTGCTCACCCCTGGTGCGCGGAATGCGTTGGGAACACAGGGCCGTAAGGATTCAGCAGACGGTCGGCACGGGTGGCGTTTGTCCGACTGGATCCCCATTTGATCATGCGACGCATTGCCATTTCTTTACGTCGGGACGCCGCAACCTTCGGGGACTTCGAGCGGTAGTCACTGCGTCCGAGCCCGGAACGGTCAACTCCCGGGCGCGGTCGGACACTTCAACGTTCTCTTCCGTCAAAGGAGCACCATGTCCCTCCCCTTGACCCGCCGGATCGCCCGTGCCGCGCTGCTGACCGCAGCGGGAGCGGCCTCCGTGGTCGGTGCGGCCGGCTCCGCGAGCGCGGCGCCCGAACTCCCGGCCACCCCGAACCTCGGCGGCCTGTCCGCCGTGGACGGGGCGAACGCGGGCAGCACCGTGGACGGCGCGACGCAGAACGTCACCGGGGTCGCGAGCGACGCCGGCACCAAGGCGTCCAAGCAGACCCTGCCGACCGTGAGCAAGACCGGCGGGAAGACCGTCAAGACGACGACGCCCGTCGCGCAGAAGGCCGCCGGGGAGGCCGCGGGGTCCGCCGGCACCGTACTGGGTGACACCACCAAGACGGCGACGAAGAGCGGGCTGCCCACGGGGCAGCTGCCGGCCAAGAGCCCGCTCGGCTGACCTGCCGTACGCCGACCTGCCGCACGTCGAAGGGGCCCGGGGAGTTCCCCCGGGCCCCTTCGACGTGGTGTGTCCGACGTGGAGTGTCCTACGTGGTGTGTCCGACGTGGAGTGTCCTACGCCTTGGTCAGGCGTTCCACCGCCGCCGCCACCCGCTCGTCCGTCGCCGTGAAGGCCACGCGGACGTGGTGGTCGCCGGCCGGGCCGTAGAAGTCGCCGGGGGCCACGAGGATGCCGAGGTCGGCGAGGTTCGCGACCGTGGTCCAGCAGGACTCGTCCCGGGTGGCCCACAGGTAGAGGCTGGCCTCGCTGTGTTCGATGCGGAAGCCGTGGGCGACGAGGGCGTCGCGCAGGGCCGTGCGGCGGGCCGCGTAGCGGGCGCGCTGCTCCTGGACGTGCGCGTCGTCCCCGAGGGCCGCGACCACGGCGGCCTGGGTGGGGGCCGCGGTCATCATGCCGCCGTGCTTGCGGATCTGCAGGAGCGGGCCGAGGACGTCCGGGTCACCGGCGAGGAAGGCCGCGCGGTAGCCCGCCAGGTTGGAGCGCTTGGAGAGGGAGTGGACGGCGACGATGCCCTCGTACGAGCCACCGTTGACGTCCGGGTGGAGCACGGAGACCGGGTCGGCGTCCCAGCCCAGCTCCAGGTAGCACTCGTCGGAGAAGATCAGGATGCCGTGCGAGCGGGCCCACGCCACGATCCGGGTGAGCTCGTCCTTGTCGAGGACCCTGCCCGTGGGATTGGACGGCGAGTTCAGCCAGAGGAGCTTCAGGCCGGCCGGGTCCAGGGTCGTCGGATCGTCGTAGGCCTCGTGGTCCGCGCGGGCGAGACGGGCGCCCACCTCGTACGTCGGGTAGGCCAGGCGCGGGTACGCGACCCGGTCGCCTGGGCCGAGGCCCAGCTGGGTGGGGAGCCACGCCACCAGTTCCTTGGAGCCGACGATCGGCAGGACGTGGCGGTGGGTGACGTCGCGGGCGCCGAGACGGCGCTCCAGCCAGCCCGTGATCGCGTCGCGCAGTTCGACGGTGCCCCAGACGGTGGGGTAGCCCGGCGAGTCCGCCGCGGCGACCAGTGCCTTCTGGATCAGGTCGGGGACCGGGTCGACCGGGGTGCCGACGGAGAGGTCGACGATGCCACCGGGGTGCGCGGCGGCCGTCGCCTTGTACGGCTCCAGCTTGTCCCAGGGGAACGTGGGAAGGCGGTCGCTGACTGCGGACACGGGTTCTGGCTCACTTTCTCGTGGCGAACGCCTCGGTCCCGTACGGCGATCGTGGTGATCGGGCCGTACGGGACCGGGGCGGCGCGGATGCGGACCGCGGGGGCGTCACCCCCGGGCCCGCGGCGTCGCTCTCAGGCCTGCGGCGGGAGTGCGGCGACGAAGGGGTGGTCACGCTCGATCAGACCGAGCTTGCTGGCACCACCGGGCGAGCCGAGCTCGTCGAAGAACTCGACGTTCGCCTTGTAGTAGTCCTTCCACTCCTCCGGGGTGTCGTCCTCGTAGAAGATCGCCTCGACCGGGCACACCGGCTCGCAGGCACCGCAGTCGACGCATTCATCCGGGTGGATGTAGAGGGACCGCTGACCCTCGTAGATGCAGTCGACCGGGCACTCCTCGATGCACGCCTTGTCCTTGACGTCGACACAAGGCTGCGCGATGACGTAGGTCACGCTGTCGTTCCTCCTCGATAGGGCGCTGGCGGGCCTCCTCAGGCTCCGCCGCCTGGCGCGCGGGAGCGCGGCGTCGTCGATGCCCGCACCTAGTATCTCCGTTCCTGGGCATGATCCGAACAGGAGGGGTGGACAGACCTGTGGAAATCTCTGCCGGTGGACGACTCGAGATCCGTGTCTCCGCTGCTGACGTGGGCAAACGCGTGTCGGTGCGGTGCCTCGACGACGCTGGCGCCGGGGCTGGGAAATTCACCGACACGGTTGGTGTTCTCACATCATGGGACGACGGCGTCCTGTTGATCACCCGCCGGAACGGGGAGCGGGTACGGATCGAGGAGTCGTCGCTGGTCGCGGGGAAGGTCGTGCCCGCCGCCCCGGCCCGCCGACGCGGGCCCGCCGCCACGTACGAGGAGCTGGCGCGGGTCTCCGCGCGGGCCTGGCAGCCGGTCGAACGGGAGCGGCTCGGCGACTGGGAGCTGCGGGCCGCCTCCGGCTTCACCCGGCGCGCCAACTCCGTGCTGCCGACGGGCGACCCCGGAATGCCCCTGGACGACGCCCTGACGGCCGTACGCGGCTGGTACGCGGCCCGCGGGCTGCCCGCCTTCATACAGCTGGCCACGGGTGCCGAGGGCACGCAGGAGCTGCTGTGCGCGGAGGTGGCGGACCGCGGCTGGGTCCGTGAGGTGAGCGCCGAGCTGTGGATCGGCGCGCTCGCGCCGGTCGCGGACCGGGAGTGGGCCGGGGTCGAGCTGGCCCGCACGGCGGACGAGGCGTGGCTCGGCCGCTACCAGCGCAAGGGGCTCGGCGAGGTCGCGCTGAAGGTGCTCGGGAGTGGGCCGTCGGTGTGGTTCGCGACCGTGCCGGGCGCCGGGGGCGCGGGGCCGGCCGCCATCGGGCGGTGTGTCGTGGACGGGCGGTGGGCCGGTTTCGCGGCCGTCGAGGTCGATCCCGCCCAGCGGCGGCGGGGGCTCGCCACGACCGTGATGGCCGCGCTGGCCCGGCGGGCGCTGGACGAGGGCGCCTCGGCCGGGTGGCTCCAGGTGGAGACGGACAACGTGGGGGCGCGGGCACTGTACGGGGGGATGGGGTTCGCGGCGCATCACTCGTATCACCACTACCGGGAGCCGGAGGGGGCCGACAGCGGCGGGGGCGGCGGCTCCGGTGCGGGCTCTGGCTCCGGCTCCGGCTCCGGCTCCGGTGCAGGCTCTGACTCCGGTGCAGGCTCTGACTCCGGTGCAGGCTCTGACTCCGGTGCAGGCTCTGGCTCCGGTTTCGCTCCGGGGGGATCGTCGTGAGCGGGCATCACCCGGCCGTGCCGGCGCCCTTTCCCCCGGAGCCGGAGCGGGCGGCCGAGGTGCGGCGGCGGTTCGCGGAGGAGGCGCGGGCCGAGCGGCCCGATCTGGCCCTGCTGTGTCTGCTGGTGGGCGCCGCGGGCGACGGGACACTCGACGACGCGGGCGTCGACGCCGCCGAGATCGAGCTCGACCGGCTGGCCGGGCTGATGCCGTACCGGCCGGGCGCGCCTCGTGCGTGGGCGGTCGCGGCGGCCGAACTGCTCGGCGAGCAGTGTGGGTTCCATGGTTCCGCCGGGGACTACCAGCGGCTGGAGTCCTCGCTGCTGCACCAGGTGCTCGAACGGCGACGGGGGTTGCCGATCCTGTTGTCCGTGGTGTGGATGGAGGTGGCCCGGCGGGCGGGTGCGCCCGTGTACGGGGTCGCGCTGCCGGGGCACTTCGTGGTGGGGTTCGGGCCGCAGGAGGAGCAGGTGCTCGCCGATCCTTTCGACGGGGGGCGGGTGCTGAGCGGGAGCGACGCGGAGTTGCTGGTGGCCGGGGCGACGGGGGCTCCGCTGGACCCCGCGATGCTGAGCCCCGCCGATCCGCTGGACGTGGTGGTGCGGGTCCTCAACAACGTGCGGGCGTGGGCGGCGGCGCGGCCCGAGCGGACGGATGTGGCGTTGTGGGCGCTGGAGCTGTCATTGGCGATGCCCTCGCATCCGGGGCGGTTGCGGTACGAGTGGGCGCGGTTGCTGGTGCAGCGTGGGGAGTTCGTGCGGGGCGCTGCCGCGTTGGAGGAGTACGCCGAGGTGGTGGCCGGGGTGGATGCCGGGGCCGCGGAGAAGATGCGGAGGCAGGCGGAGGCGGCTCGGGCTCGGCTGAACTGAGAGTGCCTGTGGGGCGACGGCGGTTCGAGGGTGCGTATTCGCCGTGGGTCGCGTCTTCGCCGTGGGACGCCTTTTCGCCGTGGGGCGCCTCTTCGCTGTGGAGCGCGTCTTCGCCGTGGGGCGCCTCTTCGCCGTGGGGCGCGTCCTCGCCTTGGGCGCCTGTTCGCCTTGGGCGCCTCCTGGCCGGCGGGTGCGGGTTCGTCGTGGCCGGTCGCGCAGTTCCCCGCGCCCCTGGCCTCTCCGCAGCCCGTCGGCGGCTACAACCACCGTCATACCCGCAGCCGTGACGAGGGGGCACCCGGGATGTCCCGGGTGCCCCCTCGTCCTCGTCGTGCCGCTAGCTCGGGTTCGTCTCGATGACGGCCGTGCGGTTGGTCGTGCTCTTCAGGGCCTGGCGGAGGGCGCCGTAGACGTCCTGCACGGTGACGGGGGTCTTCTCGCCGTTGCCGCGGGTGATGAGGACGTCGTCGAAGGCGCCGCCGTAGAGCTCCTTGAGGGCCTTCTCGTCGTAGGAGTCGACGAGCTTGCCGTCGACGGCCTTGACGGTGAGGAACTTCCAGAGCGAGTTCTCCGGGCTCAGCGGGACGCTGTGCGCGGCGTCGGTCTGGACGGTCACGATGCCCGACATGGCCGGCTCCGCGAACTCCTTCATGAACCGGTCGACCTCGGCCTTGTCGACCGACGGCTCCTTGGTGGTGGTCGGGAGCTGCACCGTCGCGGGCTTGCCGGTCTCGACCTGGGTGCGGTAGGCCTCCTCGACGGCGTCGGTGGATGCGTCGACGTCGATGCCCTTGCCGGCCTTGCCGTACACGGGGACGGCCTTGCCCGCCTCGTACTTGACGGTGCCGTCGCTGGCCGAGCCGGAGCTGCCTGCGGCGCGTTGCAGGGCGGCCGCCAGCTTCTCCACGTCGACGGGCATGACGGGCTCGACGACCCGCTCCTGGCCGAAGAGCGCGCCGATCACCGAGACCGGGTTGTAGTCACTGACGGCGGCGGCGCTGACCGTGGCCTGCTTGTCGAACTGGAGTCCGGCCTGGTCGGGCCTGAGGGAGACGGTCTCGCCGTCGACCGAGAGCTTGAGCGCCTCGTTCGTGCTCTTGCCGAAGGCCGCGTCCAGCTTGTTGACGGCCTCGTCGCGGGTGCCGCCGCCGATGTCGACACCGAGGACGGTGGTGCCCTTGGGGACGTCGGAGTGGTTCATCAGCAGACCCGCGCCGTAGACACCGCCGCCGAGGACGATCACTCCGCCCACGAGCAGGCCGAGCTTGCTGCGGCCCTTCTTCTTCGCCGGCTTGGCGGACTTGGTGTTCTTCGCCGAGCCGGACTTCTGCTGCGGGCCGGGGTCGGGCAGCTTCGGCGGGGTGTGCTGCACCGCTCCGTCGGGGCCGCCCTCACCGAACGGCGTGCCCTGGCTGCCGGGGGGCACGACCGGGATGCCGCTGGTCAGAGTGTGTCCGGAGGGGTTGTCGACGAGCGGGCCGGAGCCGCCGTAGCCCGGGGTGCCCGGTTCCGGGGCGGGCCGCTGCGGGGTGAGGACCGCGGTGTCGTCGCTGATGCCGCCGCCGGGGCGGGCGTAGGAGCCGGGCGCGGAGAAGTCGGCGTCGGGACCGCCGAAGGGGTTGCCCTGGTAGCCGTGGCCGCCGGGACCGCCCTGGCCGGGCGGCGGGCCGAGCGGGCTGTCGCCGGTGACGGGGCCGCCGGTGGGGCCCGCCGGGCCGGAGCGGCCGTCCGGGCCGCCGGGGCGGGCGCCGCTGTCGGAGAAGTACGGCAGGTCGTCGCGCTCGGGCTTGGTGCCGGCCAGCGCGGCCGAGACGTCGAAGGAGCCGGTGCCGCCGCCGTGGCCGGGAGCGACCGGCTGGCCGCCGGTGGCGCCCGGGAGTCCGGCGCCGTTCGTCCCGCCGGGCCGTGCGCCCGTGCCGGGGCGCGGGCCGCCGGGCTGGGCACCGGGTCCGCCGGCCATCGGGCCGGGACCGCCGGGGCGGGCGCCCGTGCCGGGGCCGCCGGGTGCGCCGGGGCCGGGTGTGCCCGTGCCGGGACCGCCGATCGAGCCGGTGGAGAACCCGGCGCCGTTGCTGCCGCCGGTGCTCGTGCCCTTGGCGGGGGTGGCGCCCTTGCGCGGCGCGAACCAGTCGCTGGTGGGCTTGTCGTCGGCGGGTGCGGCCGGTTCCGGCGCGGGCGCCGGGGTGTCCGTGAACACGGGCATGGCCGTGGTGCCGGTGGTCTCCGACTCGGACCCGGTGTCGTCCGCCGAGACGTCGCCGTCACCGACCGGCTTGCGGACGACGACCGGCGGGATGGGGCGCGAGCCGGGGATGTTGATCCGGACCCGCGTGGTCAGCGTGGTCTCGGTCCTGGGTCCGTCCGGCCGCTCGCCGGCGGCCGACCGGGCCGCGTCGGCACCGGCCTCGGTGGCCATGGGCGTGCCGTACGGCGGTGTCCCCGACGGGTACGCGGTGCTGCCGCGCCCATTGGCCCCGGAGGACGAAGTGTCAGTTTCACGACTCAAGGCAGGTTCTCCCGGTTTGCTCCGCCGCCCGTCACGACCTCAACTCAGCGGGCAGCTCGGCGGCGCGCACCACCATACTGGCCACTTCCGGCGCGTATCCCACGACCGTGTGGGAAACCCACACGGGACCCGCACCGGCGCTCTGCGGCGAAGTGGTACGTCACTTCCCAAGTCGGGCGTCGGGCCCGGTCGGTTGCCGCCCCCACCCAAGGGTGGCGCACATCACAGCCACAGCCATGCCGCCGAGCAGGAAGAGATACGAGCCCGCTCCCGCACCGAACAGGAAGTCGCCCTCCGGCCGGGTGGACGTCAGCAGGACGACGGAGATCATCCAGCCGGCGGCCGGCGCAACGGCCCCGGCCCGGCCGCCCGTCGCCCGGGCGCCGCCCAGGAACAGGCCGGCCGCGCCCAGCAGCGCGAGCAGCAACCCCCCGGGGAACCAGGCCGCTTGGAGCAGCCCGCCGGCCACCCCGACCACGGCTCCCAGGACGAAGAGTCCCAGGTGCGCGGCGGCCCGCCCCAGCGGGGGAAACGTCAACGGCTGTGCGAGCGCGCTGCCTTGCCCGCCCGTCGGCCGGTTCTTCGCGGTCATCGCCGGCCCTCCTCTCGGCGGCCGTGCGTGCGCACCACTGCTGTGTCATACCCATGCGTACGCATCACAGGGCCGTTCCGTTCTGCCGTTTCTCGAAAGTCTGCCGTTCCGGGGAAGTCTGTCGCTCTTCGGGCGAAATGCCGGGGATCCCCTCGAACAAGTCGCTCTCCCGGCCGCCACCTTCGCGTCCGCCCCGCACCAACTCGTAGTACTCGGTGGTCAGCAGCGGCTGGGCCAGCCGGTTGGAGAGGACGAAGTACGGCTCGGCGACCTCGATCTGCGTGGCGTGGGCGCGCATCGCGGCGGCCTTCGCGTCCGCGAAGCCGGCGCCGTCGATCTCGGTGGTGACGATGTGGTCGTCCACCACTCCGGGCACATCCGTGACGCTCGCGGCCCGCTCGAACGGCAGCCGTCCGGGCTCGGCGAGGTCGCGGCCGAGCCGGCCGAAGCCCTCCAGGAGCACCCCGCGCGGCACCCGGTTCCAGTAGACCTTGGCGATCTCCCAGGGCTCGCCCAGGTCGGGGCGGTAGTCCGGGTCGGGGCTCAGGTCGGCTGCGCGCATGGCGACGCGGTGGGCCTGGATGTGGTCGGGGTGGCCGTAGCCGCCGTTCGGGTCGTAGGTGACGAGGACCTGGGGGCGTACCTCACGGATGACCTCGACCAGGTGGGCGGCGGCCTCGTCGACGTCGGCCGACCAGAAGGCGCCGGGGCGTTCGTTCTGTTCGACGCCCATCATCCCGGAGTCGCGGTAGCGGCCGGGGCCGCCGAGGAAGCGGTGGTCGGTGACGCCGAGTTTCTTCATGGCCTCGGCCAGCTCGTCCACCCGGTGCGGGCCCAGGGCGTCGTCGCGGTCGGGCGCGAGGTGGGCGAGGCCGGGCGGGATGACCTCGCCCTCCTCGCCGAGGGTGCAGGTCACCAGCGTCACGCGCGCGCCCTCGGCCGCGTACCTGGCCATGGTCGCGCCGTTGTTGATCGACTCGTCGTCCGGGTGCGCGTGCACCAGGAGCAGTCGGCGAGCGACGCCGGAGGGGCGTCCCCCCGGCCGAGGGCCGGAGGAGGGCAGATCCGTCATGGGGCCACCCTACGAGGCCCCCGGTTCGCGCCCGTGCCGGGCGCGGCATTCACGGGAACGGTCGGCCGCAAGGGTCGCGGGCCCGGTGGGACGGGCCCTGGGAGAGGCCCCGGCGGCCGGAGGTGTCAGAACTTGATACTGCCGATCATGCCCGCGATGTTGGTCGTCAGCTCGCTGATCGTCGGCGCGATGGTCGAGGAGGCGAGATAGAACCCGAGCAGGATGCAGATGATCGCGTGTGGTGCCTTCAGCCCTGACTTCTTGATCAGGATGAAGACGATGATCGCCAGCAGCACCACCGCCGAAATCGAGAGTGCCACGGCGGCTCACCTCCAAAAGTTCCCTGGGACCTGGGGAGCGAAGCAGTTGTCGAAGGCTGACGGCGAGAGCGTCGTCAACCGGTGACGTGGGTGACGCAGTTGTAAATCCATACAGCGGCCAGCAGGTTCATACCCACCCAGCGGTAGTGATCATAACTATCCATACGCGCGCATCGGTCGGCGCACGGCCGCACAAGGGGGCGCATGGCCAATATGGTCGGAGCATGACGACCCAGCCCGAGTCCTTCCCTCGCCGACACGCCCGGACCCAACGTTTCTCCCTCGGCGCGCCGAGGGCTTTCTCCGTCGCTCCGGACGGTTCCCGCGTCGTGTTCCTGCGGTCCTCGTCCGGCACCGACCGGGCCAACAAACTGTGGGTGATGGACCTCGGGGACGGGGGTGAGCGCGTGGCGGCCGACCCGGGCGCGCTGCTCGCGGGCTCCTCGGAGGAGTTGTCCACCGAGGAGCGCGCGCGCCGTGAGCGTCTGCGCGAGGGCGGCGCCGGGATCGTCGGCTATGCCACCGACGCGGCCGTGGAGTTGGCCTCTTTCGCCTTGTCAGGGCGGCTTTTCGTGGCCGAGCTGCGGGCCGGGACGGCACGTGAACTGGACGTTCCCGGGCCGGTGATCGACCCCCGCCCCTCGCCCGACGGCCGGTACGTCGCCTACGTCGCCCGGGGTGCGCTGCGGGTGGTCGCGGTGGAGGGCGGTGCGGACCTGGCGCTCACCGAGGAGGGGGCGGGGAACGTCACCCACGGTCTGGCGGAGTTCATCGCGGCCGAGGAGATGGGCCGTTCACGCGGTTTCTGGTGGTCGCCGGAGTCGGACCGGCTGCTGGTGGCGCGGGTGGACGACACGCCGGTGCGCCGCTGGTGGATCTCGGACCCCGCGCAGCCGGAAAGGGACCCGCAGCAGGTGGCGTACCCGGCGGCCGGGACCGCCAACGCGGAGGTGCGGCTCTTCGTGATCGACCTCGCCGGGGCCCGCACGGAGGTCGTGTGGGACCGGGCGCGTTACCCGTATCTGGCGCATGTGCACTGGTCAGCGGCGGGTGCGCCGCTGATCCTGGTGCAGGCGCGGGACCAGCGCAGCCAGCTGTTCCTGGCCGTGGACCCGGACACGGGGGCGACCCGGATGGTGCACGCCGACGAAGATCCACATTGGCTTGATCTTTTCCCTGGGGTGCCGGCGTGGAGTCCGTCGGGCCGACTCGTGCGTGTCGCGGACGAGGGCGGCGCGCGGGTGCTCGCGGTCGGTGAACGCCCTTTGACGGGGCCGCAGTTGCAGGTCCGCGCGGTGCTCGACGTCGCGGACGCCGATGTACTGGTCTCCGCCTCGGCGGGTGAGGCGGCCGCGGACCCGGAGATCGGCGAGATCCACGTCTACCGCGTGAACGAACTGGGCATGGAGCGCGTCTCGCAGGAGCCCGGCGTGCACTCGGCGGTGCGCGCCGGGGGCGTGACCGTGCTCGTCTCGGCCGTTCCGGGGCGGGCCGGCGCCCGGGCGCAGGTGCTGCGGGACGGCAAGCCGGTGGCGACCGTGGCGTCTTATGCGGAAGATCCCGGTATGTCACCGCGCGTGCGGTTCACACAGGGGGGCGCACGCCGCGTACCGTGCGCCCTGCTTATGCCGAGCGACTACGACGGGGTCACACCCCTACCGGTCCTCATGGACCCCTACGGCGGTCCGCACGGCCCCCGGGTGCTCGCCGCGCACAACGCGCACCTCACCTCGCAGTGGTTCGCCGACCAGGGTTTCGCGGTGGTGGTCGCCGACGGACGCGGCACCCCCGGCCGCTCCCCCGCCTGGGAGAAGGAGATCGACGGCGACTTCACCCTCTCCCTGGACGACCAGGTGGAGGCGCTGCACGACCTGGCGACGTCCCACCCGCTGGACCTCTCCCGGGTCGCGATCCGCGGCTGGTCGTACGGCGGCTGGCTCGCGGCCCTCGCGGTGCTGCGCCGCCCGGACGTCTTCCACGCCGGCATCGCGGGTGCCCCGGTCACCGACTGGCGGCTCTACGACACGCACTACACCGAGCGGTACCTGGGTGATCCCGCGAAGAACGCGGCGGCGTACGCGAGGAGTTCGCTGATCACGGACGAGGGGCTGTCCTCGCCCGCCGAGCCGCACCGCCCGCTGATGGTGGTGCACGGCACCGCCGACGACAACGTGGTCTTCGCCCACGCGCTGCGGCTGTCCTCAGCGCTGCTCGCGGCCGGCCGCCCGCACGAGGTGCTGCCGCTCTCCGGCGTCACCCACATGACCCCGCAGGAACAGGTCGCCGAGAACCTGCTGTTGCTCCAGGTCGACTTCCTCAAGCGTTCGCTGGGCCTGGCCTAGGCGAGGGCGAGAGCGGGGGCCGGCACAGCAACGGGCCGGGGCTACATGGCGAGCCCCGGCCCGTTTACGGCACCCGCACGGCCGTACGCGTAGTAGATTCGCGCGTCCGTATATCGGAACCGCGTCAGCCGAGTTGCCTGCGTGTTAACGCAGTTGGTGCGGATTTGTGGGCTTATTCAGCCTCATTCGTCTGCTCGTCCGTCTGCTCGTCCGCCCGGTCGTCCGTCTGCTCGACCGTCCGGTCGTCCTCCGGTTCCTCCGGCGGCACCACCTGTTTCTCCTCCGCGAAATGGCAGGCCGAGTCATGGGCGGCCGGGCCGGTGGTGAGCCGGAACTCCGCGGGGACCGCCAGCAGCGGCACCTCCAGCGCACAGCGCTCCCGGGCCTTCCAGCATCGCGTGCGGAAGCGGCACCCGGAGGGGATGTTCGTCGGGGAGGGCACATCACCGAAGAGGATGATCCGTTCCCGGTGCTCACGGGCCTCGGGGTCCGGGACGGGCACGGCGGACAGCAGTGCCTGGGTGTAGGGATGCGTCGGGTGGTCGTAGATCTCGGCGTCCCGGCCGATCTCCACGATCCGCCCCAGGTACATCACCCCGACCCGGTCGGAGATGTGCCGCACGATCGACAGGTCATGGGCGATGAAGACGTACGACAGTCCGAACTCGCCCTGGAGGCGGTCCAGCAGGTTGATGACCTGGGCCTGGACGGAGACGTCCAGGGCGGAGACGGGCTCGTCGGCGACGATGATCTCCGGGCGCAGCGCCAGCCCCCGGGCGATGCCGATGCGCTGGCGCTGGCCGCCGGAGAACTGGTGCGGATAGCGGTTGATGTACTCGGGGTTGAGGCCGACCACGTCGAGGAGTTCCTGCACCCGGCGCCGGCGGTCGCCCTTGGGAGCGACCTCGGGGTGGATGTCGTACGGCTCCCCGATGATGTCGCCCACGGTCATCCGGGGGTTGAGGGAGGTGTACGGGTCCTGGAAGACCATCTGGATGTTGCGGCGGACGGTCCTGAGCGCCCGGCCGGAGAGCTTGGTGATGTCCTCGCCCTTGTAGCGGATCGACCCGGCGGTCGGCCGCTCCAGGTGGACCAGCATCTTGGCGACCGTGGACTTGCCGCAGCCGGACTCGCCGACGATGCCGAGGGTCTCGCCCCGGCCGAGGGCGAAGTCGACGCCGTCGACCGCCTTCACTGCGCCGACCTGCTTCTTGAAGAGGATGCCCTCGGTGAGCGGGTAGTGCTTGACCAGGCCGCTGACCTCCAGGATCGGCTCAGCCGGCGGGGCGGTCGTGGATGTCGTGGTCATCGAGGCACTCCCTCCAGAAGTGGCAGGCGCTCAGCCGGATCCCGTCCGCCGGCTCCACGTCGTACAGCGGCGGTACGTCGGTCCGGCACACGTCGCGGGCCATCGGGCAACGGGGGTTGAAGGCGCACCCGGGCGGGATGTCCATGAGGTTGGGCGGCAGGCCCTTGATGGCGTAGAGCTCCTGGCCCTTCTGGTCCAGGCGCGGGATCGAGTCGAGCAGGCCGCGCGTGTACGGGTGGGCCGGGGCCTTGTAGATGTCGTGGACGGGCGCGGACTCCACGATCCGGCCCGCGTACATCACGGCGATGCGGTCGGCGACGTCCGCGACGACGCCGAGGTCGTGGGTGATGAGGATGAGGCCCATGTTCAGCTCGCGCCGGAGTTCGGCGAGGAGGTCCATGACCTGGGCCTGCACGGTGACGTCCAGCGCGGTCGTCGGTTCGTCGGCGATGATCAGCGCGGGTTCGAGGGCCAGCGCCATCGCGATCATGATGCGCTGGCGCATGCCGCCGGAGAACTGGTGCGGATAGTCCCGTACGCGCTCCTTGGCGGCCGGGATGCGGACCCGGTCCATCAGCTCGACGGCCTTGGCGCGGGCGTCCTTCTTCGACATGCCCCGGTGCACGACGAACATCTCGCCGAGCTGGTCGCCGACGGAGAGGACGGGGTTGAGGGAGGACAGGGCGTCCTGGAAGATCATCGCCATCTCGGCGCCCCGGATCTTGCGGCGCTCGTCCTCCTTGAGCTTCAGCAGGTCCCGGCCCTTGAAGAGGATCTCGCCGCCGGTGATCCTGCCGGGCGGCATGTCGAGGATGCCCATGATCGCCTGCGCGGTGACCGACTTGCCCGAGCCGGACTCCCCCAGCACGGCCAGCGTCTGACCCTCGTCCACGCCGTAGTCGACCCCGTTGACCGCCTTGGCGACCCCGTCCCGGGTGCGGAACTCCACGTGCAGACCACGCACTTCGAGCAGCATGACGGCACCTCACCTCAGCTTCGGGTCGAGGGCGTCGCGCACGGCGTCGCCCAGCATGATGAACGCGAGGACGGTGATCGCCAGGGCGCCGGAGGGCCACAGCAGGGCGTGCGGGGCGTTGCGGATGTACGGGGAGGCGGCGGAGATGTCGATGCCCCAGGAGACGCTCGGCGGTTTCAGGCCGACGCCGAGGTAGGACAGGGTCGCCTCCAGGGCGATGTACGTGCCGAGGGCGATGGTGGCCACGACGATCACCGGGGCGACGGCGTTGGGGGCGATGTGGCGCAGCAGCATGCGGGAGTTGGAGGCGCCGAGGGCGCGGGCGGCCTGCACGTAGTCGTTCTGCTTGGCGGTGATGACCGAGCCGCGGGCGATGCGGGAGATCTGCGGCCAGCCCAGCAGCACCATGAAGCCGATCACGGGCCAGATGCTGTTGCTGGTGACCACGGAGAGCAGCACCAGACCGCCGAGGACCACCGGGATCGCGAAGAAGACGTCGGTGATCCGGGACAGGATCGAGTCCGAAAAGCCTCCGAAGAACCCGGCGAGCCCGCCGAGCACCGACCCGAGGATCGCGACACCGAGCGTGGCGCAGACGCCGACGGCGATGGAGACCCGCGCCCCGTAGACGGTACGGGTGTAGACGTCGCAGCCCTGGCCGTCGTACCCGAACGGGTGTCCGGGTTGCGCGCCCTCCTGGGCCTTGGAGAGGTCGCACTTGAGGGGGTTGCCGGAGGCGATCAGCGACGGCCAGAGGGAGATGACGACCAGGAAGAGGATCACCAGGGCCGAGATGATGAAGACGGGGTTGCGCCGCAGGTCGCGCCAGGCGTCGGACCAGAGGCTGCGGGCCTTGTCGGCCGGGCCGCCGCCCGCCGGATCGTCGCCCAGGCGCTTCTCCAGGGTCTCCCCCTCGGTGGTGGCCAGATCCATCGTGCCGTCCTGCCCCGTCGCGGCGATCGCCCCGCCCTCGGGGGCGCGCTGGCCGCCCGAGACGTGCGGCTCCTCCGGCTGCGGCTCAGGCATAGCGGATCCTCGGGTCGAGTACGGCGTAGAGGAGGTCGACGAGCAGGTTGGCGATGAGGAACACCAGGACCAGGACGGTCACGAAGCCGACGACGGTCTGGGTGTTCTGGCGGAGGATGCCCTGGTAGAGCTGGTATCCGACGCCGTGGATGTTGAAGATCCGCTCGGTGACGATGGCGCCGCCCATCAGTGCGCCGATGTCGGTGCCGATGAAGGTGACCACGGGGATCAGGGAGTTGCGCAGCAGGTGCTTGCGGATCACCCGGTGCCGGGGCAGCCCCTTGGCGACGGCGGTGCGGACGTAGTCGGCGCGGGCGTTCTCGGCGATGGACGTCCGGGTCAGTCGGGTCACGTACGCGAGAGAGACGGAGGCGAGGACGAGCCCGGGGACGATCAGCTCGTCGAAGGTGGCGTCGGAGGAGACCGACGGACTGATCCAGCCCCACTCCACGCCGAGCAGCAGCTGGAGCAGCAGACCGGTGACGAAGGTGGGGACGGAGATGACGACCAGGGTGACGACCAGCGCCCCGGTGTCGACGGGGCGCCCGCGCCGCAGGCCGGTGACGACACCGAGGGTGATGCCGATGACGATCTCGAAGAGGATCGCGACGATCGTCAGCCGGATGGTGACGGGGAAGGCGGAGGCCATCAGCTCGGTGACCTCCTGCCCGTTGAACGCGGTGCCGAAGTCGCCGGTGAAGACATTGCCCATGTAGGTCAGGTATTGCTGCCCCACGGGCTTGTCGAGGCCGAACTCCCGTCTGAGCTGGGCGGCCGTCGCCGGATCGCACTCCCGGTCGCCGCAGAGGCCCGCGATGGGGTCGCCCATCACGTTCACCATCAGGAAGATCAGGAGGGTGGCGCCCACGAAGACCGGGATCATCTGCAGCAGGCGCCGGGCGACGTACCGTCCCACGGGAGGTCAGCTGACCTTGATCTGGTCGTACACGGGCACGCTGAACGGGTTCAGGGCGACGTCGGAGAGCCGCTCCGAGTAGCCCGCGCTGCCGTTCTGGTACCAGAGCGGGATCGCGGCCATGTTGTCCCGGACGACCTCCTCGGCCTTCTGGAACGTCTCCACCGCCTTCGCCGTGTCGGACTCGGCGTTGGCCTCGTCCACCAGCTTGTCGAACTCCGCGTTGGACCACTTGCCGTCGTTGGAGGAGGCGTTGGTGTAGTACAGCGGCTGCAGGAAGTTCTGGATGAGCGGGTAGTCCATCTGCCAGCCGGCGCGGAACGGGCCGCTCATCTTCCGCTGGGTGATCTGGTTGCGGTAGTCGGCGAAGGTGCCGACCGGGTTGCCGACGCACGCCTTGTCGTTGTCCAGGGCGTTGTTGATGGAGTTGCAGACGGCGTCGACCCACTGCTTGTGGGAGCCGGTGTCCGCGTTGTACGTGATCTTGACCTGTCCGCCGGGGAGCCCGCCGCCCTCCTGGATCAGCTTCTTGGCCGCGTCCGCGTCGTACTCGCAGGCGTCACCGCACAGGCCCTCCTTGTAACCGCCCTCCTCGCCGAGGACGGGCGAGGTCCAGTCGGTGGCGGGGGTGCGGGTCTTCTGGAAGATCGTTTCGGTGATCTGGTCGCGGTCGATCGCCCGGGACAGCCCCTCGCGGACCTTCTCCGAGCCCTCCTTGTTCCACTGCTCGTCGTAGAACGGGAAGGACAGGGTCTGGATGATGCCGGCCGGGGTGTTGATGTACCGGTCGCCGAGGTCGGCCTGGACGTTCTTCAGCTGGGCGGCGGGCACGTCGTCGACGAGGTCGAGGTTGCCGGCCATCAGGTCGGTGTAGGCGGTGTTGTTGTCGGTGTAGACCTTGAGATCCACACCGCCGTTCTGCGCCTTGTCCTCGCCCGGGTAGTCGTCCCATTTCCGCACCGACAGCTGCGAGCCCTTGGTGTAGGAGTCGACGGCGTACGGGCCGTTGCCGACGGGCTTGGCCAGCCAGGCGTCGTGGTCGGTGAAGAACGACTGCGGCAGCGGGGCGTACGCGTTGTATCCGAGGGTGTCGGGGAAGGTCGAGAACTTCTGGGTGAGCTTGACGGTGAAGGTGTTCTCGCCGGTGACCTTCAGCCCGGAGAGCGTGTCGGCGGTCTGCTTGCTGCCGTCGTCGGGGTGCGTCTTGTCGTAGCCCTCGATGTACTCGAAGAAGTACGCGTTCTTCTGGTTGTTCTTCAGGCTCGCCCCGTAGTTCCAGGCGTCGACGAAGGACTTGGCGGTGACCTTCTCGCCGTTCTGGAAGGTCCAGCCGTCCTTGACGGTGATGGTGAAGTTCTGCGAGTCGGTCGTCTCGATCTTCTCGGCGAGCATGTCCTTGGCCTCGCCGGTCTTGGCGTCGTACCGCTTCAACCCGCGGAAGATCATGTCCAGCACCTTGCCGCCCTGCACCTCGTTGGTGTTGGCCGGCTCCAGCGGGTTCTGCGGGTCGCCCCAGGAGGAGCTGAGCACCGCGCCGGCGTCACCGCTGCCGCTGCCGCCGTCGCTGTCGTCCCCGCCACCGCAGGCGGTCGCGGCGAGGGCCACCGCCGCCGCGCCGGCGATCCATCGGGCGTGCGTGGCTCCACGCATGGGTGCCTCCTCGTCCTACGTGCGCGATCTTCTTGTTACCGGACAATATCGGCGCGTTTCGCATATACCGCACATTTGGGGGGCCGGATGGGGGGCGTTGTCGGGTGCGGGTGGGTGGGGGTTGCTCGCGCAGTTCCCCGCGCCCCTGAAAGACCAGGCCCTGCGTGCCTGAAAGGCGACGGGACCGCGGGATGAAAAGCACGGGGCGCAGCCCCTGCTTCTCAGGGGCGCGGGGAACTGCGCGAGAAGCCCCACCGGAGCCGCACTCGCCGACGCACCACGGGGACCCCCCCTCCCGCGCCTGAAAAAATCCCGAAGAACCGGTAAGAGAACAGTTCGCCCCCGTAAGAGCGCGTTCGGCAATCCCCCACCCCTTGGTCAAGGCCCCCAAGAACGCATTGACCCACCCCCACGACCGGTTGAAGGGTCACGTCATGGGGACCTCACCACCACTCACCGCCGCCCCCTTCGAGACGGCACCCACGACCCCGCCACGAACCGGCGGCACCAGCTCACCCGGCCGTATCGCCTGGCGCCGCTTCCGCCGGGACCGCGCCGGAGTCATGTCGGCGTACGTCGTCGTCCTCTTCTTCGCCACCGCGATCGCCGCCCCCCTGATCGCGAAGCTCTACGGCAAGAACCCGTACACGACATACGGGCAGAACCAGCCCGGCCTGCTGAACCAGTTCGGCTTCCCCGTGGCCCCGAACGGCGGAATCAGCGGCGACTTCTGGTTCGGCGTCGAGCCGCAGCTCGGCCGGGACGTCCTCACCCTCCTCCTCTACGGCATCCGCAACTCCCTGCTGATCGCCACGGTGACGACCCTGCTGGTCACGGCGCTCGGCATCGTCGTCGGCGTGACGGCGGGCTATCTCGGCGGCCGCGTCGACAACCTCGTGGGCCGGATCGTCGACATCCTGCTGGCCTTCCCCTCCACGCTGTTCTTCATCGCGATGTGGCCGGTCATGATCTCGATCCTGGTCCCGCCGGACGAGAACACCCCGACCTGGCTGACGGTGGTGAGCCTGATCTCGGTGATGACCGCCTTCGGCTGGGCCCCCATCGCCCGGCTGCTGCGCGGCGAGGTACTGGCCCTGCGCGAGCGGGAGTTCGTCGAGGCGGCCAAGGTCACCGGCGCCTCGCCCGCCCGGATCGTCTTCCGGGAGCTGCTGCCGAACCTGTGGACGCCGGTCCTCATCCAGGCGACCCTCGCGCTGCCCATGTACGTCACCACGGAGGCGGCCCTCGCCTTCCTCGGCGTCGGGCTGAGCGACCCCACCCCCGACTGGGGCGTGATGATCCAGCGCGGCGCCCAGGTCTACCAGAGCGACATCACGTACATGCTCTTCCCCGGCCTCTCGATGGTGATCTTCGTGATCGCCTTCAACCTCCTCGGCGACTCGGTCCGCGACGCGCTGGACCCGAAGGCCGGTCGCTGAACCCCGTTCCGTTCCGGACGCTTCCCGTTCCGGAAGCTCCCTCCCCCTGATTCAGGCAGGACACCCATGTCGATCTCCCGCAGAAACTTCGTCATAGCGAGCTCGGTCGCGACGGCCGGCGGCGCCCTGGTCCTCAGCGCGTGCAGCAGCGGAGGAGGGGGCAGCGCTGCGGGGGGCGGCGTGGCCTCCGGCTCCGCCGCCACGTACTCCAAGGTCGCGGTGGGCACCGCGGCGGACTCCACCGGCCCCGCGCCGGAGATCGCGGGCGCCCGCAAGGGCGGCACGATCCATCCGATCGGCCCGGACGACTTCTCCCATCTGGACCCGCAGCGGATCTACTTCGCCTGGAACTCCACGGTCGCGAACCTCTACGTCCGCTGCCTCACCGGCTACAAGATCGCCTCCGACGGCTCCATGAAGCTCGTCGGCGACCTCGCCACCGACGCCGGCACCATGTCGGACGGCGGCAAGACCTGGACGTTCACCCTCAAGGACGGCCTGAAGTGGGAGGACGGCAGCGAGCTGACCGTCGAGGACGTACGGCACGGCATCGAGCGCGGCTTCGCGAGCTTCACCACCGAGGGCGCCACCTACGTCCAGACCTGGCTGACCGGCTCGCCCGACTTCCGGTCCGTCTACAAGGGCCCGTACGGCGGCAAGCACCTCTCCTCCGTCGTCACGGACACCGCGAAGAAGACCATCACCTTCCACCTGAAGACCGCCCGCCCCGACCTCAACTGGGCGCTGGCGATGCACTCCTACGGCGCCGTGCCGGTCGCGCACGACAGCAAGGAGAAGTACGACAAGGACCCGTTCTCCTGCGGCCCGTACCGGATCAGGCAGCACTCGGTCGACAAGTCCATGACGCTGGTCCGCAACACCCACTGGGACCCGAAGACGGACGCGATCCGCAACGCCTACCCGGACTCCGTGGTCTTCGAGTTCGGCCCCGAGGCCCTGCCCGCCACCGACCGGCTGATCGCCGACTCGGGAACCGACCGGTACGCGGTCATGGCCTACAGCGGGGTGCCGGCCGAGCGCATCCAGAAGGTGATCAGCGACAGCACGCTGGAGTCCCGCACGATCGACGGCCTGCTGACCGGCCTGTACTACTACGCCGTCAACTGCCGCCGCATCAAGGACGTCCGGGTCCGCCAGGCCCTCAACCACGCCTGGCCGCTCGAACAGATCCGTTCCATCTACGGCGGCCCGTCGGCCGGTGACTACGCGACGACCATCCTCAGCCCGGACATCGCGGGCCGGGTGAAGTTCGACGTCTACGGCAAGCTGAAGAACCCGCGCGGTGACACGGCGAAGGCGAAAGCGCTGCTGAAGGAGGCCGGCAAGCTCGGCCAGAAGATCGTCTACACCTATCCGCAGGGCGCCAACGACGCCTACGACAAGACGAAGGTCGTCATCGTCAACGCCCTGAAGGAGGCGGGCTTCGACCCGGTGGTCAAGGCCGTGGAGTCGACGAGCTACTACGACCAAGTGGGCCAGATCGACAACCAGTTCGACGTGATGTGGTACGGCTGGTCGCCCGACTGGCCGGCCGCGTACACCCTCATCCAGCCGCTCTTCGACGGCACCACGATCGCCGACAACGCCCCCAACGTCTCCCAGCTGAACGTGGCCTGGGTCAACGCGGCGATCAAGAAGGACGCGGCCATCACGGACACGACGAAGGAGAACGCCGCCTGGGCGGCGCTGGACCAGGGGATCATGGCCAAGGAGGCGCCGATCATCCCGGAGACCTACCAGCGGCGCTACTACCTGTACGGCTCCAAGGTGGGCGGCGCCCAGTTCGACCCGCTGTTCTCGGCGTTCATCCTCTACAAGCTGTACGCCAAGGCCTGAGCGGAACCGGGAACAGCGCGGCCATGCTCCGTCTCATCGCACGCAGGACCCTGAGCGCGCTGCTGATCCTGCTGATCATCAGCGCCATCACGTTCCTCCTCTTCTACGTCGCCCCGCGCGACCCCGCCCGTGCCGCCTGCGGCAAGCTGTGCACCCCGCAGACGCTCGCGCTGGTCCGGCACAACCTCGGTATCGCCGATCCGCTGCCCGTCCAGTACTGGCACTGGCTGGTCGGGGTCTTCGCGGGTCGCGACTACGCCGGCCTCGGCCACTGCCCCGCCCCCTGCCTGGGCTACTCCTTCACCAACCATGAACCGGTCCTCGGCCTGATCACCGACCGCTTCCCGACCACGCTCTCCCTCGCTCTCGGCAGCACGGTCGTCTTCGTGGTGTTCGGCGTGGGCACCGGCATGATCGCGGCGGTCAGGCAGGGCAAGGCACTGGACAAGATCGCCTCGTCGGCGTCCCTGGTCGGCTCGTCGCTCCAGATCTACATCGTCGGCGTGGTGGCGATGTACTACCTCTCCGACCAGTGGGGCCTGCTCCCCCGCCCGTCGGACGCCGTGGGTCTCACCCAGGACCCACTGGCCTGGTTCAAGGGCCTGCTCCTGCCCTGGCTGGTCCTCGCGATCATCTTCACCGCCAACTACACCCGGATGACCCGCTCCCAGCTCGTGGAGAGCCTCGCCGAGGACTACGTCCGCACGGCCCGCGCCAAGGGCATGTCGCGGCCCACGGTCTTCTTCCGCCACGCCTGGCGCGGCGCCATGGGCCCGATCGTCACCATTCTCGGCCTCGACATCGGCTACCTCCTGGGCGGCGCCATCATCACCGAGGAGACCTTCGGCCTGCACGGCATCGGCGCGCTGTCCATCAAGGCCGTCCGCGACAACGACCTGCCCCTGCTCCTCGGCGTCGTCCTGGTCGCGGCCACGGCGATCGTCATCGCGAACATCGTGGTGGACGCGGTGTACGCGCTGATCGACCCACGGGTGCGGCTGGCGTAGAGCCGACGAGAAGACTGTCGCGGAAGGTGGGACGAAAAGAGAACAGGAAAGACACAGGCAAGGCACAGGAAAGGGCCCGGGTCCGTGGAGAGACGGACCCGGGCCTTTCCGCCGCGCGCATTCTCGGTGAATCCCCCGTTGACCCACCTGTGAAAGCGCGCCGCGAGCACAAAGGATTACTCGGTCACTTCAAGGAGTACTTGACGATGTACGTCATCTTCTTGATGTTCTTCGGGCGCTTCGTGCAGACGACCTTGGTCTTGCTCACGGCCTGAAGATATCCGCAGCCGATGTGCACCAGACCGGTCTTCGCGTTCTTCTTGGCCGAGTTGATCCGCCAGCCCGATGTTAGGTGCCCTCTTTCTATCAGCGCTCTCACGGGCATCGCACGCAACTTGAGCAACCCCTGAGCTTCAGCCCAACTCCCCGCGCTCCACGCAGAATTCATTGCCCTCGGGGTCGGCCATGAGGACCCAGCCGCCACCGTCGGGGCGGGTGTGGTCGGCGACCACGCGGGCGCCCAGCGCGACCGCCCGCTCGACCTCCTCGGCACGGCTGCGGCCCCGGGGCTTGAGGTCGAAGTGGATCCGGTTCTTGAACACCTTGGCCTCGGGCACCCGCACGAACAGCAGCCTCGGCCCCCCGTCCGGATCCGCGATCAGCGCCTCCGGGTCACCGGGCTTGTCATCCTCGGCCAACGGCCGCCCGAGCAACTCGCTCCAGAAGAGCGCGACGTAGTAGGGATCGCCGGTGCAGTCGAAGGTGAGGCTGTGGATGGCGGGAGATGTGGGGCTCAACTGGGGTCTCCGTCGTCGCGAGTGGGTGTGCGGTTGGGGGGTCGGGCGGGGATGGGCGTCCGTGACGCGCGGCCCCGATGCGGGCCAGCGCCCCGATGCGGGACAACGACCTGATGCGGGACGGCACAACCGAACGGTTCTCGGGCGCCGACCAGGGTCTCGCCACCGGCCGCCGCCCGCCACCGATTTCCCATCAGGCGCGGGCTGCTCCGCCCACGTCCCGCAGCACGGCCTCCGCCGCCTCCCTCAGCGACCCGAAACACCTGTGCGCGTCCAGGAGTTCCTGGGGGCCGTGCGTGGACGTCACCGCGTACACCGTGCAGCCGGCCGCGAGCCCCGCCGCGACGCCCGCCGGCGCGTCCTCGACGACCAGGCACCGGCCCGGTTCGACGCCCAGACGCGCGGCAGCGGTCACATAACCCTCGGGCGACGGCTTGCCCTCGGAGACGTCCTCGGCGCACACCCGGACCTCGGGCACCATCAGCCCCGTTCGGGCGAGCCGGGCAGCGGTCGGTTCGGTGCGGCTGGACGTGACGACGGCCCAGCGGCCCGGTGGCAGGGCACGCAGCAGCCCGGCGGCCCCGTCGAAGGCCCGGAAGCCGGGCTCCTCGGCGGCCATGAGCCGGTCCAGCGCGCGGTGCTCGACGGCCGGGTCGCGCTCCGGGACAAGCGCCCTCAGGATGTCTGCCCGTCGCCGCCCCTGCGTGGCCCGCCACACGGCCTCGGGGTCCAGCCCTCTCTCCCGCGCCCAGGCCCGCCACACCCTGCCGTGCGCGCCGGCGGTGTCGAGCAGCACACCGTCCACGTCGAGGAGGACGGCGACCGTCGTACCGTCGCCGATCGGACGTCCGGTGTCCGTCCCCATCTGCTCGTACACCCCCGGCGAAAGCGGTCCCCCAAGGAAGAGGGCCCGCCGTACCCGGCCGAGGCCCCGTCACCGGGACCATCACCGTCGTATGACGAGCCCTCCAAGACTCGAACGAGCCGACCTCGATCTGACCGAACTCGACCGGGCCGCAGCGGACCGGCCGGGCCGCCCCCTCGGCCCGGTCCGGCCCTCGCGTCAGTCCTTGGCGATCTTCGCGTCGGAGGCCTCAGGCACGCCGTCCTCCAACGCCTTGAGCGCCGGGTCCAGCACGACGTCCTCGGCGCGGGCCTCGGTCGTCGGGTCCTCCGGGAAGTGGCAGGCCGTCAGGTGGCCGGGCAGGTTGCCGGAGAGCTGGACCAGCGGCGGCTCCTCGGAGGCGCACTTGTCCTGGGCCTTCCAGCACCGCGTCCGGAAGCGGCAGCCGGACGGCGGCGAGATCGGCGAGGGCACGTCACCGGCGAGCCGGATCCGTTCCTTGGCCTCGACCTCGTCGTCGATCGCCACCTCGGGCACCGCCGAGAGCAGGGCGTGGGTGTACGGGTGGCGGGGCCGGTTGTAGAGCGAGTCCCGGTCCGCGACCTCGACGATCTTGCCGAGGTACATGACCGCGACGCGCTTCGAGAAGTGCCGGACGATGGCGAGGTCGTGCGCGATGAACAGGAACGCGATGCCCAGCTCGTCCTGGACCTTCTGGAGCAGGTTGACGACCTGCGCCTGGATCGACACGTCCAGCGCCGAGACCGGCTCGTCCGCGACGATCAGCTTCGGGTTCAGGGCCAGCGCCCGGGCCACACCGATGCGCTGGCGCTGACCGCCGGAGAACTCGTGCGGGAAGCGGTTGTAGTGCTCGGGGTTGAGACCGACCAGTTCGAGGAGCTCGCGGACCCTGTTCTCCCGGCCGCCCTCGGGGTTGATCCCGTTGACCTCCATCGGCGACTTGATGATCGTGCCGACCGTCTGCCGCGGGTTGAGGGAGGAGTACGGGTCCTGGAAGATCATCTGGATCTCGGACCGCACCGGCGCCAGCTGCTTGCGCGAGGCGTGGGTGATGTCCTGGTCCTTGTAGGTGATCTTCCCGCCGGTGGGCTCCAGGAGCCGGGTGATCAGCCGCCCGGTCGTGGACTTGCCACAGCCGGACTCACCGACCAGACCGACGCTCTCGCCGACCCCGACGGTCAGGTCGATGCCGTCCACGGCCTGGACCGCACCGACCTTGCGTTTGATCGGGAAGCCGCCGTAGATGGGAAAGTGCTTCGTCAGCCCCTCGACCCGGAGCAGCGTCTCGGCCGCGGTGTCCTGGGAGCCCTGCTGTGCGGGGAGGGTGAGGTTGTCGCTCATGATCTCGGTTCTCCCTAGCGCAGCCGGGGCTGGATCTTGTCGATGAAGATGGACTGCTTCTGGTCCGCCGTCAGGTGGCAGGCAGAGGCACGCCCCTCGCCGAGCGGCGGCCGCTCCGTGCTGCAGCGGTTGCCGGTGACCTCACCGGTGAACGCGCAGCGCGGGTGGAACGGGCAGCCGGTGGGCGGGTTGAGCAGGCTGGGCGGCGACCCCGGGATCGGGGTGAGCGCCTGCGCGGTGTCACCGCCGAGCCGGGGCATCGAGCTGAGCAGACCCCAGGTGTAGGGGTGCGTGGGGTTGCGCAGCACCTCACGGACGCTGCCGCGCTCCACGGCCCGGCCCGAGTACATCACCAGCAGGTCGTCGGCCATGTCGGAGATGACGCCGAGGTCGTGGGTGATGAAGATGATCGCGGAACCGAACTCCTGCTGCAGGTCCTTGAGCAGGTCGAGGATCTGTGCCTGGACGGTCACGTCGAGCGCGGTGGTCGGCTCGTCCGCGATCAGCAGGTCGGGGTCGCAGACCAGTGCCATGGCGATCATGGCACGCTGGCGCATACCGCCGGAGAACTGGTGCGGGTAGTCGTCCACGCGGGTCTGCGGGTGCGGGATGCCGACCTTGGCCAGCATCTCGATCGCCCGCTGCCGGGCCTCCTTCTTGGAGGCGCCGGTGTGCTTCATGAACGGCTCGGCGATCTGCCGGCCCACCGTGTAGTACGGCGAGAGCGCCGTCAGCGGGTCCTGGAAGATCATCGCCACCTTGTTGCCGCGGAGCTGCTCCAGCTCCTTCTCCTTGGCGGTGACGAGTTCCTTCCCGTCGAGGATGATCTCGCCCTCGACGGTGGTGCTCCTGGGGTTGTGCAGACCGAGGACGGTCAGGTTGGTCACGGACTTGCCGGAGCCCGACTCACCCACGATGCCCAGCGTCTTGCCGCGCTCGACGTCGAAGGAGAGCCCGTCGACGGCCTTGACTATGCCGTCCTCGGTGGAGAACCGCACCCGCAGGTCGCGGACCGAGAGGAAGGCCTCCGGCCCGGTCGGGGCCTTCTCACCTTCGGTCTTGGTCAGAGTGGTCACGGTATTTCTCCTAGCTGAGGCGCACGCGCGGGTCGATGTAGGCGTAGGCGATGTCCACGATGATGTTCAGCAACAGGATGAAGAAGGCGCCGAACAGCATCACGCCCATCGTCAGCGGGATGTCCTTGCCGACCGAGGACTCGACCGCAAGACGTCCGATGCCGGCCAGGTCGAAGGTGTACTCCGTGACGACCGCGCCGGACAGCAGCGCGCTCAGGTCCATGCCGATGATGGTGACGATCGGGATGAGTGAACCACGCCAGGCATAACGGAAGAATACGTACCGCTGCCTCATGCCCTTCGCGCGGGCCGTGCGGACGTGCTCCTCCGAAAGCTGCTCGATCATGGTCGAGCGGGCCATACGCGTGTACTGGGCGGTGAAGATGGTGGCCATCACGGCCCAGGGGATCAGCAGGCCCGTGAACCAGCCCAGCGGATCCTCGGTGAAGGGCACGTACTTGGGGCTCTCCATCCAGCCGGTGCTGTAGACGAGGATGCCGAGGACGATCGGGCCGAGGAAGTAGATCTGGAAGGAGCTGAGCACCATCGAGGCGCCGCTGACGGCCTTGTCGACGGCGGTGCCGCGCTTCCAGGCAGCGAGCAGGCCCGAGGCGAGACCCAGCACCAGGAAGATGACCAGACCGCCGATGGTCAGCGACAGAGTGAGCGGGAAGCTGTCGGCGATGGAGTCCCAGACGAAGTCACCGCTCTGGAAGGACACACCCAGGCAGGGTGCGGAGCAGTGACCCACCGGGAAGTCCCGGCCGAGGACGATGCCCGACATGAACTCCCAGAACTGCGTGGTGATCGGCTTGTCGAGACCGAGGTTCTCCCTGATGACCGCGATGTTCTCGGGGGAGCAGTTCTTGCCACAGGACAGCTGCGCGAAGTCTTGGGGGATCGTATAGAACAGGAAGAACGTGAAGGCGCCGATCAGGAACATGATGACGACGGCGCCGATCAGCCTGCGGATGAGGAACTGAAGCATGGCGGGTGGATGCTCTCTTCGAAACGCGGCGGTCGGAGGGGGTGGAACCGACCGCGGGGGTGCGCTCCGCCTGGCGCACACCCCCGCGGATCAGCCGGCCTGGCCGGACTGACGTATTACGGCTGCTTCAGGAACACGTCGTTGATGTCGATGTAGCTCGACTCCGTGCTGTACTTGGCACCACCGATGTTCGATCCGAAGAGCTGGATCTGCTTCGAGTAGTAGACCGGGGCGGCCGGGTTGATCTCCTCCACGATGCGGTGGTGAGCCTCTTCCCACGTCTTGGCCGCGGCCTCGGGCTCCTCGGTCAGCGCCTTCTTGATGAGGGCGTCGACCTTGGCGTCCTTGATGTGCGAGTAGTTCGAGCCACCGTCGGCGACCAGGGTGCCGTCGTAGACCGGGGTGATGACCGTGGACGGGGAGGACCAGTCCTGGCCCCAGCCGGTCATGTAGATGTCGTACGGGTTGTCCAGCTTGCCGACCTGCTCGTAGAAGCTGGCCCGGTCGATCTCCTTGGCCTGGACGTCGAAGCCGAGCTTGCCCAGCGCGTCCTTGATGATCACCTGCTGGGCCTGGCCACGCGGGGTGTTGGAGTAGGCGTAGCTGAGCTTCGTGCCCTCCTTGACACCCGCCTCCTTCAGCAGCTCCTTGGCCTTCTCCAGGTCACCGTTGGGCTTCTTCTGCTTGCCGAACGGGTCGTAGGAGGCGTCGTAACCCGGCAGGGTCGGCGCCATCAGACCGCCGGCGACCTCACCGCCGTAGCGGCCACCGTCGGCCTGGACCATGGCCTGGGACGGGATCGCGTAGGTGATCGCGTCGCGGACCTTCTTGTCCTTGACGGCAGCGGCGTCGAGGTTGAAGGTGAGCTGCCACACGTAGGGCTGGTAGCCCTGGATGGTGCGCTTCTTCGTCTCGGGGTTGCTGATCACCGTCGACATCTGCGCTGGGTCCACCGAGTCCGTGAACTGGATGGCGTTCTTGGCCTCGCCCTGGTCGGCGATCAGACGCTTGGTCTGGCTGGCCTGGTCGATGGTGTTGGTGAAGTTGAAGCCGTCGACGTACTGGTGGCGCACCGAGTCCGTCTTCGGGTCCCACTGGTCGTTCTTGACCAGCTTCAGCGACTTGCCGGTCTTGAGCTCGGAGATCTTGTAGGGGCCGAGGGAGGCCGGCGCCTTGTCGTACTTCTCCTTCGTGTCCTGCTTCTCGGGCACGATGGCGTAACCGGCCATGGCCAGGGCCTGCGGGAGGTCCGGGCGCGGCTGGTCGAAGTGGAAGATCACCGTCTTGTCGTCCGGGGTCTCCAGGACGGAGTCCGGCAGGTGCTTGCCCTTGTACGGGCCGTCCGGCAGCGCCTTGCGGTAGTCGGAGCCCGAGAGCCAGCTCTGGACGTACGTCGGGCCGTCGAAGATGACCTTGGAGTACTGGCGCTCGATGGTGTGACGGACGTCGGCCGAGGTGATGGCGTTGCCGTCCTCGTCCTTGATGCCGTCCTTGAGCGTGTACGTCCAGGTCTTGCCGCCGTCGGAGGACTTGCCGGAGTCGGTGGCGATGTCACCGACGACCGTCAGGTTGCCCTTGTCGTCCTCCTGGTAGTTCGTCAGACCGCGGTGGATCAGGTTCGCGAGCTGACCGGCGTCGGAGACGTAGATCTGACCCGGGTCCAGGTGGGTGATGTCCGACTGCTGGTAGACGTTGATGACACCGCCGGGCTTGGCCCCCTTGACCTCCTCGGCCGGGCCGGTGGACGCAGCGGCGTCACCGTAGGCGACAGGCTTCGACTGCTCGGCGGCGTCCTTCTGGGACTTGGAGTTGTCCTTCGTCTCGCCCTTGCCGTTGTCCGCGCAGCCTGCCAGCGCGAGCGAGCCGGCCACGAGGGCGACGGCCACGGCGCGCGTGGTGCGGTTTCTGATGGGCTTCATGATGCCTTTGCACCTACCTGTCGATAGTTGTCCACGAGTACTGCCTGACGGCCCGGGAGAACCCGGGTCGGGGGCGGCAGTCCCCCCACCCACCAATGGACGATTACCGTCCGGTCTTGGGGTCGAATGCGTCCCGGACGGAGTCGCCGAGAAGGTTGAAGCAGAGCACGAAGACGACCATCGCCACGCCCGGGAAGAACATGAACATCGGGTCCTGCTCGTACACCTCGGAGCCGACGGCGAACATCCGGCCCCAGTCGGGAGTGGGCTCGGTGAAGCCGACGCCGACGAACGAGAGGAAGGCGATGGTGAGGATCGTGCTGGGCAGGATGTACGTGGCCTGCACCAGGATCGGGGTGACGATGTTCGGCAGGATCTCCTTGCGCACGATGCGCCAGGGAGAGGCCCCGGACACCTTGGCCGCCTCGACGAACTCGCGTTCCCGCAGCGAGAGTACCGAACTGCGCACCAGACGGGCGAGGCCCATCCAGCCGAGGAACCACATCACGAGGATGATGGCCACGGCCCGCAGATAGGTCGGCGTCTCGTCGCGCGGGTCGACGAACAGTGCGGTGACGACGGGCATGAACGCGATGAAGAAGAGCTGCGACGGGAAACCGAGGAAGAAGTCGGTGATGCGGCCGACCCAGTAGTCGACACGACCACCGAAGTAGCCGCCGATCATGCCGATGAGGACACCGGTGGTCACGCTGAACAGCGTGACGATGACCGCCATGTACAGCGACGTCCGCATGCCGTACAGCAGCATCGTGAACACGTCGCGGCCCAGCTTCGGCTCGACACCGAACCAGAACTCACCCGACATGCCGCCGAAGGAACCGGTGGGCATCGCGAAGTCGTCCAGCAGGAACGGGTAGTCCGGCTCCTGCGCGTACAGCGTGTACGGGTCCTTGCCGTACAGGCTAGAGATGACCGGCGCGAGCGCGGCGATCACGAAGAAGAAAATCACTACGCACGCGGAGACGACTCCAGTACGGTCCCGCTTGAACCGTTGCCACATCAACTGCCCGGGGGAACGACCCTCAAGCTTCTTCTCACCCTTGGCGACCTCGGCGGTCGTCTCGAGCTCGGGGTCCAAGGCGACCGCGGACCCGGAGCCCTCGGCCTTGGTTGGACTGGTCATGTCTGTTCTTCCCCCGGGGGGTTGGAGAGTTGAGCGCAGCACAGATACCGGCAGGTTCTGTGGTTTGGGGGAACTTTCGCCAAACGGGTCAACGCGCGTCAAGGGCGGAAGGCATAGGGATCTCCCTACCGTCCATATTTTGAGCAAAAATTGCAAAGATTGACACCTGGTCGCGCTTGACAGGTGAGACTAGAACCCGGCAAATCAGGCATACGCGGAACGATTTTTGTTTACATGTCCGAAACTTGATCGCTGGATCACCGATATCCGAACAGCGCTTCACAGCACACAGACAGTGAACCGAAAGATCGTGCACGGAAGTCCAGCCTCCCCCGCGGCCTCTTCACACGCTCCCCCGGATCCCCTGTATCCGCACCACATCTCCCCCGTATGCGGGCAGGCCGGAAGCCCGGTCCTCCAGTGCGGGGAGAACCGGGGCTTCGCTCAAGGAAATTGACGCAGCGTCAGCCGAGTCGGCCGAACGTCAGCCGTGCTTGGCGCGGCTCGCGGCACGCGCGCGCTCGCGGGCGTCCAGGTTGACCTTGCGGATGCGCACGGCCTCCGGGGTCACCTCGACACACTCGTCGTCGCGGCAGAACTCCAGGGACTGCTCCAGGGAGAGCTTGCGCGGCGGGACGATCGCCTCGAACGAGTCGGCCGAGGAGGACCGCATGTTCGTGAGCTTCTTCTCCTTGGTGATGTTCACGTCCATGTCGTCGGAGCGCGAGTTCTCACCGACGATCATGCCCTCGTACACCTCGGTGCCGGGCTCCGTGAAGAGCACACCGCGCTCCTGGAGGTTCGTCATCGCGAACGCGGTGACGGCGCCGGCGCGGTCGGCGACGAGCGAGCCGTTGTTACGGGTCTGGAGCGCGCCGAACCAGGGCTCGTGGCCCTCGTGGATGGAGTGCCCGATGCCCGTGCCGCGGGTCTGCGTCAGGAACTCGGTCCGGAAGCCGATGAGGCCGCGGGACGGCACGACGAACTCCATGCGCACCCAGCCGGAGCCGTGGTTCGACATGTTGTCCATCCGGCCCTTGCGGACACCCATGAGCTGCGTGACCGCGCCCATGTGCTCCTCGGGCACGTCGATCGTCATGCGCTCGACCGGCTCGTAGATCTTGCCGTCGACCTCCTTGGTGACGACCTGGGGCTTGCCGATGGTCAGCTCGAAGCCCTCGCGGCGCATCTGCTCGACCAGGATGGCGAGCGCCAGCTCACCACGGCCCTGGACCTCCCAGGCGTCCGGGCGCTCGGTGTCGAGCACGCGGAGGCTGACGTTACCGACCAGCTCGCGGTCCAGGCGGTCCTTGACCTGACGGGCGGTCACCTTGCGGTCCTTGACCGCGGCCTTGTTGTCCGCGCCCTTGCCCGTGCCGCCGCGGCCGACCAGCGGCGAGGTGTTCGTGCCGATGGTCATCGAGATCGCCGGCTCGTCGACCGTGATCAGCGGCAGCGCGATCGGGTTCTCGGGGTCGGCGAGGGTCTCGCCGATCATGATGTCCGAGATACCGGCGACGGCGCAGATGTCACCCGGGCCGGCCACCTCGGCGGGCTTGCGGGTGAGCGCCTCGGTCATCAGCAGCTCGGTGATGCGCACGTTGGACATCGTGCCGTCACGCTTGATCCACGTGACCGTCTGGCCCTTGCGCAGCTCGCCCTGCTCGACGCGGAGCAGCGCGATACGGCCGAGGAAGTTGTCGGCGTCCAGGTTGGTGACGTGCGCCTGGAGCGGGGCCTCCTCGTCGTACGACGGGGCGGGGACGTGCGACAGGATCGTGGAGAAGAACGGCTCCAGGCTGTTGCTGTCGGCCGGGACGGTGCCGTCCTCCGGCTTGGTCAGCGAGGCGACACCGTCACGCGCACACGCGTAGACGATGGGGAACTCGATCTGGTCCTCGTCGGCGTCGAGGTCGAGGAAGAGGTCGTAGGTCTCGTTGACGACCTCGTCGATGCGCGAGTCCGCGCGGTCCGTCTTGTTGATGCACAGGATGACGGGCAGGCGCTGCTGGAGCGCCTTGCGGAGCACGAAGCGGGTCTGCGGCAGCGGACCCTCGGAGGCGTCGACGAGCAGGACCACCGCGTCGACCATCGACAGACCGCGCTCGACCTCGCCGCCGAAGTCGGCGTGACCGGGGGTGTCGATGATGTTGATGGTGATGACGTCGCCGCCATCCTTCGGGTGGTACTTGACCGCCGTGTTCTTGGCGAGGATCGTGATGCCCTTCTCACGCTCCAGGTCGTTCGAGTCCATCATGCGGTCGTCGAGCGACTCGGCGGCGTGCGCGGCGAAGGCACCGGCCTGCTTGAGCATGGCGTCGACCAGAGTGGTCTTGCCGTGGTCGACGTGGGCGACGATGGCAACGTTGCGGATGTCGTGGCGCGTGGCCATAGTGAGGCGCTTCTCCCGGAGTGTGAGGACGGCCTGCGCTGACATCTGTGTCGCGCGGACCCTGCCGGGCTGGACACGCCACGGCCTCACCCCATGGTACGGGGCCGCGGGCACCGAGGCTCCCCGGGCCGCTCCGGCCCAGCTCGGACCGGCTCAGCCCCAGCTCAGACGGGTTCTGGGCCGCCCGGCGCGCGTACGCCGGCCGCCGCCCCGTGCGGTACGGGGCGGCGGCCGGGGTCCGTCGGGGACGGTCCGCTACCTGTCGGCGGGCTGCTTGTCGGTGGGCTGCTTGTCGGTGGGCTGCTCTTCGGCGGACTTCCGATCGGCGGACTGCTCGCCGGTGGGCCGCGCCGGCCCCTTGGCGCCCTTCTTCAGGAAGCCCATGTCCTCGTAGTACGGGGTCTGGAAGCCGAAGGCGCCCGCGTTCGCGAGGCCGGTGCGGACGGCGACCAGCTGGGGCCGCTGGTAGAGGGGGATGGACCCGGCGGCGGCCCAGATGCGGGCGTCCGCCTTGCGGATCAGGGAGCGCGTCCTGCCCTCGTCGAGGCTGGCCACGGCCTGGTCGAAGAGCTGGTCGACCCGGTCGGTGCCGACGCGCGTGTAGTTCTGCTCGACGTTCAGCGAGCCGTCGGCGGCGGGCACCGGCTTGGCGTAGATCGGCCGGGCGTCGGTGGCGGGGTAGGCGGAGGTCGGCCAGGAGTACAGCGCGAGGTCGTACTGCCCGTTCGCGATGTGGTCCTTGAAGTAGCTCTCGTCCGCGACCTTGGAGATCTCCGTACGGATCCCGACGCGGTCCAGCATCGCCGCGATCCGCTCGCCGACGGCCCGCAGCGACTCGGTGCCCGGGCCCGACGGCAGCACGAACCGCAGGGTCAGCAGCTTGCCGTTCTTGGCGAGGGGCCCCTTGGCGGCATCGGCGGGCGCCCGCGTCCCGCGCGGCGCGTACGCGCCGGGCACCCCGCCCGGCTTGAACTGCTTGCCGTCCTGAGCGAGGTTCGCGCCCCGCTCGCCCTCCTTCTCGTCGACGTCGGCGTCGAGACCGGCGTCGAGACCGGCGTCGGAGGGCTTGTCGTCCTGGCCGACGATGTAGGTGCTCTCGTGCGCGGACTCCCGGGAGTCCTGGGAGCCCTTCGAGTCCTCGGAGCCCTTGGAGTCCCCGGAGTCCTTGCTCTCCTTGTCCTTGGCGTCCTTGGCGTCCTTGGCGTCCTTGTCCTCGGAGTCCTTGGCGTCCTTGACGTCCTTGGAGCCGTGCTCCTGTTCGCCCTCCGCTCCGGCTGCCTTCTTGCCGGGCGCGAGGGGGCCGCCCTGTTCCCAGCCGGCGTCGGCGAGGAGGGCGCGCGCCTCGTCGGTGTCCTGGTCGCCGAGGGCGCCGCTGTTGTCGGCGTAGGCGGCCTGGCCGGCGAGGGCGAGGTGGCTGCCGACGGGGACGGCGGGCAGCCCGAGCGGCTTCAGGACGAGCTCGGCGAGCTTCTCCCGGTCGATCGCGCGGGCCACGGCGCGGCGGACCCGCTCGTCGGCGAGGGGGCCGTCGGAACCGTTCAGGGCGAGCTGGGTGTAGGCGGGTTCCAGGGAGCGGCGGACGGTGATGCCACGCAGGGCGGACTGCTGGGCGGTGTACTCGGCGAGGGCCTCGCGCCGTTTCTTCCGGGCGCCGATCTCGTCCTCGGCGGCCTTCTCGTCCGAGCCGTGCGCGATGGCCCAGGAGCGCAGCGCCTGCGCGGATTCGCGCTGCGCGAGCGGCCCCGCCGCCCCCGTGTCCTTCTTGTCACGGTGGGCGAGCGTGATCCGCTCGGCCTGGACCGAGTCGATCTCGGCGATGTCGACCTTGTCACCGGCGAGCGCCTCGACCCGCTCGTCGCGCGGCACGGCCCGCAGTACCAGGGTCGAGAGCTTGGCGGAGCGGCCCCACCAGCGGGGGTTGCGGGTGAGGGTGACCTCGCCGCCCTTGCGGTCGATCTCCTTCAGGGCGAACGGACCGGCGGTGACCTTGAGCTTCTTGCGGGCGCCGTCGTTGAAGGAGTCCGGGGTGCCCATCACCTGTTTCGGGTACAGCGGGGAGAACAGCGACTTCCAGTCGGCGTACGGACGGGCGAAGGTGACCCGGACCTCCAGGTCGTTCTCGCCCCGTTCGATCTTCTCGATGCGTTCGTAGCCGGCGTTCCGTGCCGTCCAGTACGCGGAGTCCTTGCCGGACAGGGCACGCCACTGCGCGGCGAAGTCGGCGGCGCCGATCTCCCGGCCGTCGCTCCACACGGCCTGCTGGTTCAGTTTGTAGAGGACGACCTGCCGGGGCTCGCGTTCGACGACCTTGGCGGACTCCACATAGTCGGAGTTGAGCTCGGGGCGCCCGCTGGGGTCCAGGCGGTACATCGAGGGCAGTACGGCGCCGGCGATCCGCGCGGTGGCCGGGTCGGCGTCCGCCTGGAACGTGTTCAACGTCTCCGGTACGGCGTCCACGGCCCAGCGGAGGGTGCCGCCGTCGGCGACCAGGTTCCGTGCGGCGGGCGCGATGTCCTGCTCGGCGACGGGCCTGCCCGCCGGATCTTCCTCACCGCATCCGCTCAGCACGGGCATCGTGAGCACGCCGGCGGCGAGGAACACCAGCGAGCGGCGCGGGGCGCGCGGTCGAACGCGGTCGTGGGGAATCGGCGTCATGGCGACCTCCTCGCTCCGCGGTGGGAGAACGGGGACGGGGGTGGCTCTGATCACGTTCGGCGGTATATGGAGCTGATCAGACGGATGCGGCCCACTGAAGAGGACGACGCGGGCGCGGGGCCGCCGACACGACGAGGGGGCGCCGGAACCCACCCGTTTGGCCGCGCGGCCCCTCCGGGGTGGGGGCGGGTGGGTGCGTTGTCGGGTGCGGCTCCGGTGGGGCTTCTCGCGCAGTTCCCCGCGCCCCTGAAAAGCCGGGGCTGTGCCCCGCGCTTTTCATCCCGCGGCCCCGTCGCCCTTCAAGCCCGCAGAGCCGTGGTCTTTCGAGCCCGCAGGGCCATGGTCTTTCAGGCCCGCAGAGCCGTGGTCTTTCAGGCCCGCAGGGTCTGATCTTCAGGGGCGCGGGGAGCTGCGCGAGCAACCCCCACCGGAGCCGCGCCCGACAACGCACCCACCCGGCCCACCCCCACCCGCGCAAAAGAAAACCGCAAACCGCTTCCCACCGGCAGGTGTGACGCGCGACACTCGCAGGCGCATGAACATTGCCGCCTTGGGGCCCACACCCCCTGAAAGCGAGGGCAAGTCATGTCCGTGCACGACGACTTGACGTCGGTCCGGCGCTGCCTGGACGAGCTGACCCGGTCCGTACGCCGCCTGGAACAGCAACTCGGCGGCAGCGGCCTGGAGATACGCCGCGTCCGTACCGATGCCGACCACCTGCGCGAAAGCATCGCGCTGCTCGGCGACGCCGCCGCCTCCCTGGCGAAGCCGCGCCGTCCCGACCTCGTCCCCATCCCCGACACCCCGTACGACAGCTCCCTGTGGACGGACTCGGACGACGAGGGCCTCGGCTCCCGCGGCCGCCGCGCCCCCTGACCACCGTCGTCCGCCCACCCCCGACAACCAACCCGACCGGGAGTCCCCCGTTGGCCACTGGTACGGAACCACCGGCAACAGAACCCCTTCCACAGCGCGGCGGCGTGCGGACCCGTACGCGCGCCGCGATCTCCGCCCCGCATCTGCGCACCGACCGCTGGTGGCTGGCCCCCGCCGCCACGGCCGCCGGACTGCTCGCCTTCATCGTGTACTCGACCTGGCGGGCCTTCGCGGACGAGCACTACTACGCGGCCCCGTACGTCTCGCCGTTCTACTCGCCCTGTCTGGCGGAACGCTGCGAGCCCATGCACGGCGGCCCCAACTGGGAGATCTTCGGCGGCTGGTGGGGCATCTCACCGGCGATCATCATCCTGATCTTCCCGCTCGGCTTCCGCTTGACCTGCTACTACTACCGCAAGGCCTACTACCGGGGCTTCTGGGCGTCCCCGCCCGCCTGCGCCGTGGCCGAGCCGCACAAGAAGTACTCGGGCGAGACCCGCTTCCCGCTGATCCTGCAGAACCTGCACCGGTACTTCTTCTACGCCGCCCTGCTGGTCGCCGGCATCCTCACCTACGACACGGTCCTCGCGTTCCGTGACGAGCACTACGAGTGGGGCCACATGGGCCTCGGCACCCTCGTGTTCCTCGTCAACATCGTGCTGATCTGGGCGTACACCCTCTCCTGCCACTCGTGCCGGCACATCGTCGGCGGCAAGCTCAAACACTTCTCCAAGCATCCCGTGCGCTACCGGATGTGGCAGTGGGTCGGCCGACTGAACGCCCGTCACATGCTGCTCGCCTGGGCCTCGTTGGTGAGCGTGGCGCTCGCCGACTTCTATGTGTACCTGGTCGCGTCCGGCGCCTTCGACGATCCGAGGTTGTTCTGATGTCCGTGGTCGAGCGACAGGAGTGGGACGTCGTCGTGATCGGCGCCGGCGGCGCCGGACTGCGCGCCGCGATCGAGGCCCGCGAGCGGGGCGCCCGTACGGCCGTGATCTGCAAGTCCCTGTTCGGCAAGGCCCACACGGTGATGGCCGAGGGCGGTATCGCGGCCGCCATGGGCAACGTCAACTCCGGTGACAACTGGCAGGTCCACTTCCGCGACACCATGCGCGGCGGCAAGTTCCTCAACCAGTGGCGGATGGCCGAGCTGCACGCCAAGGAGGCCCCCGACCGGGTCTGGGAGCTGGAGACCTGGGGCGCCCTCTTCGACCGTACGAAGGACGGCCGGATCTCGCAGCGCAACTTCGGCGGCCACGAGTACCCGCGCCTCGCCCACGTCGGCGACCGTACGGGCCTGGAGCTGATCCGCACCCTCCAGCAGAAGATCGTCGCCCTCCAGCAGGAGGACCACAAGGAGACCGGTGACTACGAGTCCCGGCTGAAGGTCTTCCAGGAGTGCACCGTCACCCGGGTGCTGAAGGACGGCGACCGGGTGTCCGGGGCGTTCGCGTACGAGCGCGAGTCGGGGCGTTTCTTCGTGCTGGAGGCACCTGCCGTCGTCATCGCCACCGGGGGCATCGGCAAGTCCTTCAAGGTGACGTCGAACTCGTGGGAGTACACGGGTGACGGGCACGCGCTGGCGCTGCTCGCGGGCGCGCCGCTGCTGAACATGGAGTTCGTGCAGTTCCATCCGACGGGCATGGTCTGGCCGCCGTCGGTGAAGGGCATCCTCGTCACGGAGTCGGTGCGCGGCGACGGCGGAGTGCTCAGGAACTCCGAGAACAAGCGGTTCATGTTCGACTACATCCCGGACGTCTTCAAGGAGAAGTACGCGGAGTCCGAGGAGGAGGGCGACCGCTGGTACGAGGACCCGGACCACAACCGGCGCCCGCCCGAGCTGCTGCCGCGCGACGAGGTGGCGCGGGCCATCAACGCCGAGGTGAAGGCGGGCCGGGGCTCACCGCACGGCGGGGTCTTCCTGGACGTGTCGACCCGGATGCCGGCGGAGACCATCCGGCGCCGACTCCCCTCCATGTACCACCAGTTCAAGGAGCTGGCGGACGTCGACATCACGGCGGAGGCCATGGAGGTCGGGCCCACCTGTCACTACGTGATGGGCGGGATCGCGGTCGAGTCGGACACGGCGGCGGCGCGCGGGGTACCGGGCCTGTTCGCGGCCGGTGAGGTGGCCGGCGGGATGCACGGCTCCAACCGGCTGGGCGGCAACTCCCTCTCCGACCTGCTGGTCTTCGGCCGCCGGGCCGGCCTGCACGCGGCCGAGTACGCGGCGGGCCTGGCCGGTGCGCGCCCTCCGGTGGACGACATCGAGGTCGACACGGCCGCCGCCGAGGCGCTGCGCCCGTTCTCCGCCGAGGGCCCCGCGCCCGGGCAGTCGGAGACGGCGGGGGGCTCACCGCCGGAGAACCCGTACACCCTCCACCAGGAACTTCAGCAGGCCATGAACGACCTGGTCGGCATCATCCGCCGCGAGGGCGAGATGGAGCAGGCGCTGGCGAGACTCGCCGATCTGCGGGTACGGGCGCGCCGGGCGGGTGTCGAGGGGCACCGGCAGTTCAACCCGGGCTGGCATCTCGCCCTGGACCTGCGGAACATGCTGCTGGTCAGCGAGTGCGTGGCGAGGGCCGCGCTGGAGCGTACGGAGTCCCGGGGCGGTCACACCCGCGAGGACCATCCGACGATGTCCCGCGACTGGCGTCGGATCAACCTGCTGTGCCGGCTCACCGATCCGGCGGCCGATCCCACAACCGATCCCACGGCCGGTCCGACGACAGGAACGGCCGCGACAGGAACGGCGACAGGGGCGGCACCAGGCGATGCCGTCGTCGGCGCGATCGCCCTCACCCGAGAGACCACCGAACCCATCCGTCCCGACCTGCTCGCCCTGTTCGACAAGGAGGAGCTGGTCAAGTACCTCGCCGAAGAGGAGCTGTACGAGTGAGCAGCTACGAGGCCCGCTTCAAGGTGTGGCGGGGCGATGTGCGGGGCGGCGGTCTGGAGGACTTCGCGGTCGAGGTCAACGACGGCGAAGTGGTGCTGGACATCGTCCACCGCCTCCAGGCCACCCAGGCCCCCGATCTGGCGGTCCGCTGGAACTGCAAGGCGGGCAAGTGCGGTTCGTGCTCGGCGGAGATCAACGGGCGGCCCCGGCTGATGTGCATGACCCGCATGTCGGTGTTCACGCGGGAGGAGACGATCACCATCACCCCCCTGCGCGCCTTCCCCGTGGTCCGCGACCTCGTCACCGACGTCGGCTTCAACTACCAGAAGGCGCGTGAGGTCCCGGCCTTCGTACCGCCCGAGGACCTCGGCCTGGGCGAGTACCGGATGATGCAGGAGGACGTGGACCGCTCGCAGGAGTTCCGCAAGTGCATCGAGTGCTTCCTGTGCCAGGACACCTGCCATGTCGTCCGCGACCACGAGGAGAACAAGTCGGCGTTCGCCGGCCCCCGCTTCCTGATGCGGGTCGCCGAGCTCGACATGCACCCCCTGGACGCGGCGGCCGACACCGGGCTCGACCGCAAGACGACCGCCCAGGACGAGCACGGGCTCGGCTACTGCAACATCACCAAGTGCTGCACGGAGGTCTGCCCCGAGGGCATCAAGATCACTGACAACGCGCTGATCCCGCTGAAGGAGCGGGCGGCGGACCGCAAGTACGACCCGCTGGTGTGGCTGGGCTCGAAGATCAGGAGGCGCTCCTCGACGGGGTGAGGCCCCGGGCGGCTCCCCCACTCCGGCCCACCCCGCTCGCGGGCGCCCGGCACCGGTCATACGCTCCCGAATGTGACGTCGCGTCTGAGAAGGAGCCGAGCGCGCGGGGCCACGTCCCACATAGCCGTGCGCGTGGCCCACACCGCGTTCGGGGGGCTCGTGGCCCTGGCGTGGCTCCTGCTGCCCACGGCGACACGGGCGGCCCCGGAGGGGCGCCCCACGGGCCCGCACGCCCCTTCCGGGTCCGTGGCCCGGGTCATGGGTCCCCCCGTCGGCGAGTGGCCCGCGGCCGCCGCGCCCGGTCGGCTCGTCGTGGCACCGGCCACCGACGGCGACAGGAGCGCGGCTCCGGCCGACGACAGCTCCGGCTCGGATCTGATCCTGCCGGTGGCGGCCGCGGGCACGGCCGTCGCCGTCGCCGCGTACTCCCTCGTACGGCGCAGGCGCCGCACCCGGCTGCGCACGACCCCGACCGGCGTCTACGAGCCTCCCACCACCCCCCTGTCCGATGTGCACAGCCGCGCCCGACGCCTGCTCGTCGAGACCGACGACAGCATCCGCACCAGCACGGAGGAACTCGCTTTCGCGGCAGCCCGCCCGGGCCGAGCCCCCGGCGCCCCGCTCGGGGAGGGACCACCGGAACCGGACGCGATGGGGCGGGAAGCCGACGAGCAGGACACGGGGAAGCCGGACACCGACGCGCCGGACACCGGGAAGCCCGACGCGGACAGACGGAACACGGAACAGCCGGACGCAGACGGACGGGACGCCGCAAGTCCCGGCACGGAGGCCCCAGCTGCGGAGAGTCCGAACGCCGACCAGCCAGCCCCTCAGGAACCGGCGACCGACGTGCCGGATCACGAGAGCCCGGAATCGGAGCAGCCGGAATCGGAGCAGCCGGACAAGGTGAAATCCTCGGCAGTCACCCCCGGCGGGTCCCACCGAGAGAAACCATCGGCGGTCGGCCCCAGCCGGCCCCACCTCGGCGGGTCCGACGAGGAGAGACTAACGGGAGTCGGCCCCAGCCGGCCCCACGAGGCGAAGCCGTTCACGCTCGATCCGGCTCAGCCCTTCGTGGAGACGCCCGCGGCGCGGGACGCGGTGCGGCCGTTCGTGGAGGCGTTGGCGGACGCGCGGGGTGAGCTGGTGGCCGCGTTCGGGGCGGGCCAGCGGCTGGACGAGGAGGGCGGCTCGCTGACGCCCGAAGAGGAGCGCGCGCTGCTGGAGGAGATCCTCACCCGGTGCACCACGGCACAGCGGCGACTCGACACGGCGACCCCCGCCTTCGATCAACTCCGTTCCCTGGAGCGGGACATCATCCCCGCCCTGGAGCACGCGGAGGCCCGCTTCCGTGAGCTGACCGGCCGTACCGCGACCGCCTCCACCACCCTCACCGCCCTCCGCGACACCTACGCCCCCGCCGCCTCCCTCCCCGTCACCGGCCACGTCGAGCAGGCCAAGGACCGCCTGGTCTTCGCCACCACCGAACTGAACCGGGCCCGTCAGTCCGCCTACCCCGGCGACCTGGACACCGCGGCCGTCCACCTGCGGGCCGCCGAGGGCGCGATCGACCAGGCGGACCTGTTCGTGACCGGGGTGGAGCGGCTCGCCGCGGAGCTGGCCCGCGCCACCGAGCTGGCCAAGCAGGGCGAGCCCCCCACGGGCCGGCACGACGACCCCCTCGACGTCCTGCGCCGCCAGGGCCGCTGGCGGCTGCCGTCCCGCAGCACCGTCGCGGCCGCGGCCGACTTCATCACCACCCACCGGGCGGCGGTGGGCGTACGGGCCAGGACCCGGCTGTCGGAGGCGGAACGGCACCTGATGCTGGACGCCGGCGACGCCGAGAACTCCGACCACGCCCGGCGCGCGGAAACCCTCGCCCGCGAGGCCCGCGACCTGGCCGAGCAGGACGTACGGGCCCACGGCAACCCGTACGGCGGCCCGGTCGGTGACGGCCTCGCCGGAGCTCTCCTGGGCGGCATCATCCTCGGCGAGCCCCCCGACGGCACCGGCCGAGCGGACCTACGGGGCCCCGCCTGCTACGGAGGAACGGCCACCCGCGCCCGCAGAGCGAGAAGCGGCCGGTTCTGAACAGCCGGGTCGCACCCGCGCCCTGTCAGGGCGCACGGAACCGCGTGCCCCGGCCCTAGAACAGGCTCAGCAACGCCTCCGCCGGATCAGTCAGCCCGTGCTCCCCGCCCGGCAACGGCAGTTCGAACCACACCGTCTTGCCGCGAGGCGTCCGGCGCGAGCCCCACGCGGCGGAGAGCAGCCCGACCAGCTGCAACCCCCGTCCGCCCTCGTCCGTGTCCCGTGCACGACGCCGACGCGGCTGCACGAGCCCGGCGTCCCACACCTCGCACACCAGCGTCCGGTCCAACAGCAGCCGCAGCCGTATCTCGCCCTCGCCGTACCGCAGCGCATTGGTGACCAGCTCGCTGACCAGCAGTTCCGCGGTGTCGACGAGCGGTTCCAGATCCCACGCCAGCAGCCGGCCGCGCGCGTACTCACGGGCGCGTCCCACGCTGCGCGGCTCACGCGGCAGGGTCCAGTCGCCGACGGAGTCCTCCGGCAGCCCCTGCACACGGGCCATCAGCAGCGCGATGTCGTCCTCGCCGTGGTGGGTGTCGAGGGTGTTGAGGACGTGGTCGCACACGTCCTCCAGGGACCGCGGCGTGTCCGCGCGGAGCGTGGTCGGCGGCTGTCCGGGGTCGGTGAGCGCACCGACGAACGCCTGGAGCCCCTCGTCGAGGGGGTGGTCGCGGGATTCGACCAGTCCATCCGTGTAGAGCGCCAACAGTGCGCCTTCGGGTAGTTCGACCTCCACCTCCTCGAACGGTTCGCCGCCGACGCCGAGCGGCATGCCGGGCGGCACGTCGAGCATCAGCGCGCTCTCGCCCGGCTCGACCAGCACCGGCGGCAGATGGCCGGCGTTGGCGAAGGTGCAGCGACGGGTCACCGAGTCGTAGACGGCGTAGACGCACGTCGCGAGGTAGACCTCCGAGAGGTCCTTGTCGTGGGGCCGGCTGGCGGCGGTGCGGGAGGCCGACTGGACGCCGCCGGGGGTGCCGAGGCCCCGGGCGATCTCGTCGAGCGCCGAGAGGACCTCGGCGGGCTCCAGGTCCAGCAGGGCCAACGTGCGTACGGCCGTACGAAGTTCACCCATGGCCACCGCTGCCCGCAGTCCGCGTCCCATCACGTCGCCGACGACGAGTGCCGTGCGGTGACCGGGGAGTTCGATGACGTCGAACCAGTCGCCGCCGACCTCGGTGGCCGCGTTGCCCGGCAGATAGCGACAGGCGATGTCGAGCCCGGAGGCCTCGGGGTCGCCGGGCGGCAGCAGGGAGCGCTGCAGGATGAGGGCGCGTTCGTGTTCGCGCCGGTAGAGGCGCGCGTTGTCGATGCAGACGGCGGCGCGCGCGGCCAGTTCGACGGCGAGGCCCCGGTCGCGCTCCCCGAACGGCTCACTGCCCTTGGTCCGCGAGAACTGCACGAGTCCGACGACGGTGTCGTGCGCGACCATCGGCACGGCGAGCGTCGACTGGATCAGGTTGCCCTCCTCGGGCACCTGTTGGGGGCGGGCGGTGCGCAGGGCGTCCGCGCAGGGCGAGTTGAACGGATAGTGGTGGACGGCACCGACCCTGACGGGGGCGGGTCCGCCGACGAAGGGCGCGTCGGAGACGGCGCTGGAGAAGGCGACCCGGCGCAACTCGGCGCTGCCGTCGGCGAGTCCGGGCGGTGTCTCGTCGCCCACCAGCAGGCCCTGGTAGAGGTCGACGGTGGCCAGGTCGCAGAAGCCGGGGACGACGACGTCGAGGAGTTCGCGGGCGGTGGTCTCCAGATCGAGGGAGTTGCCGATGCGCGTCCCGGCCTCGTTGAGGAGGGCGAGATTCCGCCGGGCGGCGGCCGCTTCACGGGCGGCGGAGCGGCGGGCCGTGATGTCGGTGGCGAGCCAGGCGATGCCGATGGGGCGGCCGGTGCCGCTGTGTACGCGGAAGAGGTTGATGGACCAGTGGCGGCGCTCCTCGGAGCCGGGCACGAAGCCCGTGATGTGCATGTCCGTGATCGAGTCGCCGGTCTCCATGACCCGCCGCAGGGTCGCCTCGACCCGCTCGGCCTCCGGGGACTGCAGATAGTCGTGGACGCCTCGGCCCCGGTGGTCGTCGACCTCGCCACCGTAGATGGAGGCGAAACGCCGGTTGGCGCGCCTGACCCGCAGATCGGTGTCTATCAGAAGGAACCCGAACGGAGATTGGCCGAATATCGCCTGCGAAGCGGCAAGGTCGGTCTCTATCCGGCGCAGGGTCCGGACGTCCACGACGATGCACACGGCGGCCCGTTCACCGCCGTCCGCGGTGGTGGGCATCACATAGACCTCGGCGAGCCCCTCCTCCCCGTCGGGGCCCGGCATACGGAAGGGGACCACCCCGGTCCACTCCCGCCCGTCGAGGACCTCGGCCATCTTCCGCTGGCCCTCCGCACGCCGATCGGGGTCGACGAACGACTCGATGGGATCCATCCCCAGAGCCCGTTCCGCCGAAATACCGAACAACTGCTCGGCCCGCAGGCTCCACTGGTCGACGAGTCCGTCGGGACCGATCGAGAACGAGGCGACCTTGATGTAGTCGTACATGGACCCGGGCGGGCTGGTCTGCCACATCGGGTCACCGGCCGCGTGACCACCCATGAAACCCGGCCCGTCGGCGGGTCCGACCGTCCCGGCGGCGGATCCGACCGCCCCCTGGGCGGAGTCTGCCGCCCCGTCGGTCGATCCGGCCGCCCCGCCGGCGGACGCGGCCGCCGTACTGTCGCGTGCGGCGCCGCTGTCGCGAGTGGCTCCGCCCAGGCCGGAATCGTCTGCGGCCTCGGGCCTCGCGCGGTCCGACGGGTTCCCTGACCCCGTGGACTTCGTGGCCTTCGCTGGTATCTCGCTCACGCGAACCGTCCCCTCCAGCTCACCGCGTCCGGCTTCGGTCACCAGGGGCGGCTGCCCGCAGTATCCAGCACTACGGCGCCGCACAACACGGTGTTCACGATCACAGCACGGTCCCGATCGTTTTTGGACCGGCTGCGACATACTCCCAAGTCTTCTAACCAGGCGTTGCCCCCTCGAATCAAAGACTCCAGCCAGCGCTACTGGCTTGAACCAGTCGGTCGCACGCGCGCCCCCAGGAGCCGCCCCCTCCCCCCTGCCGTACGCCGTGAACCCCCGTCGTGCACCCGCGCCATCGCCCAGTACGTCGACAAGGTCGCTCAGCCGGGAACCGCCAGCTCGAACCAGACGGTCTTGCCCGTCTCCCCGGGGCGGGTACCCCAGGCTCGCGAGGAACAGGCCACCAACTGCAGCCCCCGGCCGCTCTCGTCGTCGACATCGGCCGCGCGTTCGCGTGGTGGATCGGGCAACGGGTCGGAGACCTCGACCAGGAGCGCCCCGGAGGGGTCGGTGGGACGCACGAGTCGCACTCCGATGGGTCCCGTCGCGTGCCTCAGCGCGTTGGTCACCAGTTCGCTCACCAACAGGGCGGTGATGTCCGCGAGCACGTCCAGCCCCCACTCGCGCAGCTGCGCCCGCACCACCGCACGAGCGTCCCGCACCGCCCCCGGCTGCGCGGGGAAGGTCCACTCGGCGCAGTCGTCTCCGCTGTCGATCACGCCGATCACTTCCCAGTCCAGAAGCAGGCCCTGTCCGGTTTCATGGGGTTAATGGGCACATACCCGATATCCAGCCCGAAGTACCGCGCACGAGGGCGCACTGTGGCACGAACGGCGTAGCGGCGACAACCCTCAGATGCCGCCCCCACCCCATGAGGGCGCCGGGAACTGCGCGAACGAGGTCCGAGGCAGAGCCCCGAGTCTTCGACGCCGCCGAAGTCGGGGCGGAAGGGGCGGCGGGGTCACACTCCCCCGTCCCCCCAAGCCAGCCGCGCCGCCTCCATCACCGCCGGCACGTCCTGGTCCAGCCAGTCGACGTCCCACACCTCGTCCACGGTCAGCCAGCGCAGCTCGTCATGGTCCTCCAGCGCCCGAGGCTCACCGGACAGCAGATGCGCGATCCACACGCGCAGCACATAGCCCGGCCGCACCACCCACTCACCGGGCACCCGCTCCGCGGACTTCGCCTCGACGCCCAACTCCTCGCGCAGCTCACGCACGAGCGCCTGCTCGGGCGACTCGTCGGGCTCCACCTTGCCGCCCGGCAGCTCCCACCGCCCGGCCAGCTCAGGCGGTGCGCTGCGGCGCGCGGCGAGCAGTCGGCCGCCGCTCAGCAGAGCGGCGCCCACCACCACGATCGGTTCGGTCATGCGCGGGAGCCTACGGGAGCGGACACGGACGCCGGGCGGGGTGCGTCACTTACTCCCACTCATCCCGTTCTGGCTGTTCTGCCCGATACGTTCGACCCAGTAGAGCTGCTTGTGGCCGCGGTCGTCGAGACTGTCCGCGATCTTCTGCGCTTCTGCGCGCGTCGCGTACCTGCCCACCCGGTAGCGATTGCCGTTGTCGTCCTGCCGTATGACGAGCCAGGGAAGAGTGATCGTGCCGTCGTTCATCGACCCCCACCGCTCCTTCCCGCCCCGGCCCCTCCAGGTCCCGCCCCCGGATGTCGCCGCGCCCCGCCACCTAAGGAAACCGCAATCCGCATATGCCCGAGCGTACGCCTAACCTTCACACAGCGAATCCGACTTCTCACAAAGAGGTACGCAACCAGCCAAGACGAGGGGGGCGCACTCCGTCGAACGCGCCGCCGATCACCACCCGCGCGCCCCCCAACGCTCCGACGAGCAGCGGTCCCGCGCCCTTCGCGCGAGACGGGCACCTACCGGGCGCCCCGACGACCCGCCGCCAAGAACGACCGAATTCGAACTACGTTCGGACGGTTCCCCCAGGGCTGTGGTGGTTTCAACTTCCCTCCGGCAAGGGCCACTTGACCCATGCCCGCGTCACCGTCCGCTACACACGGATTCCGCCGGATTCCCGAACGGGCCGCTCTCCGGCTTCACTTCACCGGCAGGTGGTACGCCACCTGGTAACGGTCCGCCGGCACCACCACGTCCGCCGTCTCCACCGGGCGCCCGGAGGCGAAGTAGGTGCGGTGGACGACCAGGACGACATGCCCGGGGACACCGCCGAGGGCGAGCAGTTCGTCGGCCAGGCCGGGGCGGGCGCCGACCTCCTCGGTGACGTTGTCCACGACCACGTCGATGGCGGCCATGCGCTCGACGACGCCCATACCGCCGAGGGGACCCTCCTCCGGGAGCATCACGGGGGTGCGGCCGGTGAGGGCGAGGGGCTCCCAGGAGGTGGAGAGCATCATCGTCTCGCCCGCGTCCCGGAAGGTGTACCTGGTGCACATCACGCGGTCGCCGGGCTGGATCGCGAGCCGCTCGGCGATCGCCCCTCCCGCCTCGACCTGCTCGCTGCGCGACTCCCAGGTGCCGCGCGCCGCGGCGTCGGCCTGCTCCTGCCGGAAGGGTGTGGCGCCCCCTGCGGGCCGGAAGCCGGAGCGGGCGACCCGGCGCGGCACCGGCCGCTCTCGCACATATGTGCCCGACCCTGAGCGGCCTTCCACCAGCCCCTCGGCCATGAGGACCTTGCGGGCCTCCAGCGCGACCGTGTCCGAGACGCCGTACTCCTCGCGGATACGGGCCTGGGAGGGGAGGCGGGTGTGCGGTGGCAGCGATCCGTTCACGATCTTCCTGCGGAGATCACCCGCGACACGCAAGTACGCCGGCTGCTCACCGAAAGTCACTGGCCGCTCCCATCTGGATGTACAGACAGCAACAGCCTGGCAACCGTGGGTTCAGCCATGCAAGCAAAGGCCAGAGAATCACTCGATGTGATGACATGTGCCCGGGGAGGGCTTTACGCAGGCACTTTCTCCCCGCTATGGATGCGATCACACCTCCGCGCCGGGCCCGTCCTCGCCGCCGCCCTCGCCGGTGTCCTCGTCGTCGTACGTCGGCGGCTCGGTGGCCAGCCCCAGAGCCTCGCGCGCGGTGATGGCCTTGGATCCGTCGGTCAGTCGGTGCGCCGCGTCCCAGCGGTCGGTGAAGTCGTCGGCGTCGTCCGCCTCGTGCGCCGCCTCCCACTCCTCGCGCGCCTCGTCCAGGGCCTCGGCGTAGTCGGTGACGTCACGCTCGGCGGTGGGTTCCCAGTCGTGCGCGCGCAAGGCGGCCGTCTGCCGCTCCAAGGCGTCGACCACCTGTGAGGCCCACTCCTTGTGCCCGGCCAGGTCGTCCTCGACGTACTCCGTCTCAGGCATCCCGTCGAAGGCGCCGTTCAGGATCGCGTCGGCCTCCAGGAAGGCGAGCTGGTCGTCGTCGAGGGTCGTCCGGTCCTGCCGCAGCGAGCCCCTCAGGTGGGCCTTCGGGTCGACGTTGCCGAACATGCAGGTGATCTCGCGGTCGCCGTACCGCCAGCTCTCCCGCGTGGGCGTGAAGTAGTAGACGTCGACGTCGTCCGGGAGCGCCCAGGTGTCCATCGCGTACGCCTCCGAGTACCCGTAGCACCGGTCGTCGGCGGCATCGGTGACGGCGTCGTCGCCCGGGAAGTCACCGCCGCCGTCCGGCATCGCGAAGGAAGCGAACACCTCGGCGTCGTGCGCACCGTCGCACGGCACGATGTCGACGTCGTACGCGTACCCCTCCAGGGAGCCGCTGCGCGAGTCGAAGCACTCGCCCTTCGCCACGGAGAACGTGCCACCCGCGCCGCTCGCCACGTCGCGGAAGCCGTCGTACGCGTCGCGCGCGCCGCCCGTGGTGAAGGCGAGGGTCATCAGCAGCGCGCCCACCGTCGACAGCACGATTCCGGCCACCGCCATGCCCTTGCCGCGTTCCCCCTTCCTCCTGATCTGCGCCAGCGCGACGACGCCCAGGACCAGCCCGATCCCCGGCAGAAAGCAGAGCACCCCGAGCACGAGCGCGGCGATCGCGAGCCCGTTGACGGGCGGGGTGGGCGCCCACGCCGGATACGGCTGCCCCCAGGCCCGACCCCAGGGCCCGCCGGCCGCCCCATACGGATACGGCTGCCCACCCTCCGGCAGCGGCTGCCCCGGCGGCGGGAACGGGCCACCTCCGTGAGGCGGCTGGGGCCCGAGGGGCGGGGGTGTGGCCACGGGTGCGGGTACTCCTTGCGGCGAGTAGCGGGGAACTGAGGGGAACTGACGTACGACTGGGCGCATGGTAAGCGGGTGCCGGGCGCGTTGAACACGCCTGGGCGCCCCCGGGCGCCCCCGGGCGGCGCCAAGTACGCGGGCTCGCGGGGCTCGCGGCCGGCCTCGCCGCCCCTCCCCCTCCCCCTCCGCCGCGACCCCAGCCACCACTGCCGCATCTGCCGACCCGCCTCGCCCGAACTAACCTGCGTGCATGACCCCTCTGCCGGATCGCTTCTGCCCGACGGACGGAACGCGCGTCCCCGCCGCCTCCCTCGCCTGGTGCTGCCCGGCCTGCCGAGGCCCCCTGGACCTGGACTTCGCGCCCACACCCGCATCGCTCAAGTCCCTCTCCGGCCGGGTGAACTCGCTCTGGCGCTACGCGGAATGCCTCCCCCTGGCGTCGCCCACGGTCTCGCTGGGCGAGGGCCGGACCCCGCTCGTCGAACTGCGGGAGGGCGTCCAGGCCAAGCTCGACTTCCTGATGCCGACGCTGTCCTTCAAGGACCGGGGCGCGGTGCTCCTCGCCGAGCTGGCCCTGCGGCTGGGGCCCCGGCAGGTGATCGCCGACAGCAGCGGCAACGCCGGCACGGCGGTCGCCGCGTACTGCGCGCGGGCCGCGCTGCCCTGCACGGTGTACGTCCCGGTCGGCACGTCGGACAAGAAGCTGGAGCAGATCGAAGCGCACGGCGCGCGGCTCCACCTCGTCGACGGCGACCGCGAGGCCACGGCCCGGGTCGCCCGCGCGGCGGCGGACGAGGACGGCGTCTTCTACGCCTCGCACGTCTACAACCCGTACTTCCTGCACGGCACCAAGACATATGTCCACGAACTGTGGGAGGACCTCGGCGGGCGCCTCCCCGAAGTGATCGTCGTACCGGTGGGCAACGGCACGCTGCTGCTGGGCGCGTCCCTGGCCGTCGCCGAACTGCACGCGGCGGGCCTCATCGACCGCCGACCCGCCCTCTACGCCGTCCAGTCCGCCGCCGTGGCGCCGCTCGCCCACGCCTGGACCGAGGGAGCCGACGACCTCGTCGGAGACACACCCGTGGCACCCACCTTCGCCGAGGGCATCGCCATCCCCCGCCCGCCCCGGGCCCGCCAGATCCTCCGCGCCGTACGCGACTCGGGCGGCGCCTTCCTCACCGTGACGGAGGACCAGATCCGCCACGCCCAACGCGACCTGGCCTCCCGCGGCCTGTACGTCGAGTCCACGGGCGTGGCCTGCTGGGCGGCGGTGCGGGAGGGAGCGCTCGGGTCACGCACGGCGGTGGTGCCGCTGTGCGGCGCGGGCGTGAAGACGGGGCTGGCGGGGAGCTGACCGACGAGGACGAGGGCCCTCGGGGGCGGGCCGGGCTCAGTACGCCGCGTACAGCATCAGCGCGAGGAAACCCGCCCCGACCGCCGTCAGCAGCATGCTGCTGCGCTTGTGCCCCACCCACAACAGGAGCGCTCCGGCGGCGACCGCCAGCACCCGGAACTCTCCGTTGAACACGACGAGCACGCCGAGTATCGCCAATGCCACCCACATGTGGTCCCCCTCCCGGCCCGACACACCTACCTGCCGAAAAGCTGCCCACCCCAGGAGATCGACACCCCGGAACCCCGCCTTCCTGCAGGCCCCGCTCGGGAGCGCCCTTCTCCGGCCAGACCTGCTACAACCGATCACCGTCGGCAAAGGGCACGAATATCCTGGCACCGGGCTGCGGACTGCGTAACAGAGCCGGCTCTTGCGACTAGGCTCTGTCCCGTCGCCCGGTGCTCCGGCGTGGCACCGGACAACAGGCACGCCCGCCGAAGTCGGCGCGTGCGGGGTAGAAAGGCACTGCAGGTGCTGAGAGAGACGAGCGGCTCCGAGTACGTCTCGGACCTGGTGGACATCACCGACCTGCCCATGGACGCGTTGGACGACCTGCCGGACACGGTCCTCGCGTCGGTGCTCCACGACGTGCGCTTCCCCTCGGGCGAGAGCTTCGCCGCGTTTGCGTCAGCACTTCTCTGACACGCCGACCATCCTCGCCACCTTTCGGCCAACTACTGTCCATCCCCCCGTGGTGCGTTGAGTCCCCCCATCAGGGGGGTATCACGTTGCTACGCACGTGTCCCGGCTCATAGGCGCGGCGAAATGCCTGCGGCCGGATACGGCGGCCGGGGGGTGTTTTGGAGCGAGAGCCGTACTTCTTCCTCAGCTATGCGCGCCGGGACGATCGTGGCAGCGCCTTCGTGGGCCGTTTCTACGACGACCTGGTCGCGGAGCTGAGCCGTCTGGGCGCGGACTGCAGCGGACAACAGCCGTTCCTCGACATCGAGCGGATCGGCCTGGGCATGGACTGGGAGAGCACGCTCGGCAGCGAGATTGGGCACTGCCGGGCCGTGGTGGCCCTGTGCTCGCCCGGTTACGTCAACAGCCTCTACTGCGGCAAGGAATGGGCCGCGTTCGAATCCCGGCTGCTGAGGTACCGCGAGCAGACCGACATTGAGGTTCCGGCGCTCATACCGGTCCTGTGGACCCCCCTGCACCATGCGATGCCGCCGGAGATCAGCAAGTACCAGTACTTCGAACCGGCGATGGGTCAGGAGTACCTGGAGCAGGGTCTGATGGGGCTGCTGCGTTCCGCCCCCGGGGGCCGCGCCTACCGCGCCGTCCTGGAACTCGTCGCGAAGCGGGTGCACCACGTGGCCGATCACTTCCGGCTGCCCCGCGCGCAGGGCCTCGACCTCGGGACCGTGCGCAGCCCCTTCGAGGGACGGGAACCCGCGGGGCCGGGGAGACACAGCACGGGTCACGTCCGGATGTTCATCGCGGCGGGCGTCACCGACCCCCTGCCCACGGGCCGGCAGCGGCGCGAGTACTACGGGCCCTCGCCGCTCGACTGGACGCCGTACCACCCTCCGATCCATCCCACCGTGGCCCTACGGGCTCAGCGCGTCATCATCGACGAGGGGTGCACCACCAGTCTGGAAGTCGTCGACCGGGGCCTCGGCGAGAAGCTCGACGAGGCCATGAACAACAACCAGACGTCGGTGCTGCTGGTCGACGCGTGGGCGGCCCGGGAAAGCCAGTACCGCGCTCCGCTGTCCGACTACGACCGGCAGAACCACCCCGTCACCGGCGTACTCGTGCCGTGTCACGAGACGGACGAGGAATCCGGTGACGAGACGCTGTGGACCGACCTCCAGCAGGTCTTCAGACGCAACTGGATGCGGCGCAACGACCCCTACGACCCACTGTTCCAGGTCCAGGTCGAAAGACACCGGTTCGAGGACCGGCTGGCCCGCATGGTGGTGGTCGCCCAGAACCGTCTCATGGAGAAGGCCGCTCCGCGCCGGCTGCCCGCCACACCGTCGGTACCGCCCATGCCTGGACTCAGCGTCCCGTACGCACCACCGCCCAGCACCGACGATCCGACCGAGCAGCCGGGTCGTACCCCCCTGCAGAAGGATCAGGACGATGAGCTCTGAGGCCGAGGCTCGGGACGCCGGCAAGATAGTCACCTTCTACTCCTACAAAGGTGGCACAGGCCGCACGATGGCCCTGGTCAACGTCGGCTGGATCATGGCCAGCAACGGCAAGCGGGTGCTGCTGGTCGACTGGGACCTCGAGGCCCCCGGCCTGCACCGTTATCTGCGCCCTTTCCTCCTCGACCCGAAACTGCGGGACACCGACGGCCTGATCAACATGGTGAACGCCTTCGTCGGCCAGGTGATACGCCCCGGGGAGCCGCCGGATTCCGGCGCCGAGGCCACGGTGATGAGTGACGACGAACTGCGGTCCCACGCACGGCTCGGCGCTCGCACCACCGGCCTGGACCTCCGGTTCCCCGCGGGTGGCCGGCTCGACTTCCTGCCCGCGGGGCGCATGTCCCCGTCGTACTCCGCGGACGTCACCAGCTTCAACTGGCGCGCCTTCTACGAACGCCTGGGCGGCGGCGCCTTCCTCCAGGCGCTGCGGGAGGAGATGAAGGCCTCGTACGACTACGTCCTCATCGACAGCCGCACGGGTGTCAGCGATATCTCGGGGATCTGCACCACCGTGATGCCGGACGTCCTCGTCGACGGGTTCGTGCTGAACCACCAGAGCATCGAGGGCGGCCTGGACGTCGCGCAGTCGGTGGCCGCGGAGGCGCGCCACCCCGTACGCATCCTTCCGGTCCCCATGCGGGTCGAGGACGGCGAACAGGAACTGCTCGAATGGGGCCGGGACCTGGCTCGTGCCGAGTTCGGACCGTTCCTCGCCTGGCTGGCCGAATCGGAGCACGAACAGTACTGGGGAGAGGTCGAGATCCCCTACAAGAAGTACTACGCCTACGCCGAGATCCCGACCACGGTCCGGGACCGGCCCTCCCAGCCGGGCAACCTGCTCGCGGCTTTCGAGCGGCTCACCGCGTGGGTCACCGACGGCCGGGTGCGATCCCTCGTCCCCCATCCGGAGGAGGAGCGGCAGCGGATGCGTGCCGCCTACCTCGACCCCAGGACGTCGTGGCCGCGCATCCACGTCAGCTACGCCTCGGGCGACCGCATGTGGGCGGAGTGGATCGCGGCCCGGCTGGAGGGCATCGGGTACCAGGTCTCGCTGCACAGCACCGCCGAACCGGGCGCCGGGGCGCTGCCCGAGGTCGCCCCCGTCCTGAAGGGACGCGGGCGGCTGCTCGCCCTGCTCTCCCCCGAGTACATGGTGCAGCGGCGCGCCCAGGACATCTGGAAGCAGGTGCGAGGTCATCAGAGCGCCGACGGATCGCTGCTGGCGGTGCGCGTCCAGGAGGGCGAAACCACTGCTCGGGATCCCTTCGGGGGGCGGTTCGCCGCCGATCTCACCCACTGCACCCCCGAGGAGGCCGAGGCCCAGCTGCTGTCGGTCGTCGGCCCGGTCCGCCGCGCCCGTATCCCGGGCAGCGTCGCACCGGCTCCCGGCTCGCCCGCCCCGCCGTTCCCCGGCACGTCCCCCGCGGTGCAGCGCGTCCCCTCCAGGAACGTCTCCTTCACCGGCCGGGGTTTCCTGCTGGAGCGGCTGCGCAACGGCTTCACCTCCGGCAGCACCACCCAGGTGCTCTACGGACTCGGAGGCGTAGGAAAGACGCAAATCGCCCAAGAGTATGCACACCGCTTCAAAGCGGCCTACGACGTGGTCTGGTGGGTCACCGCCGCGCAACCCGGTCTGATCCGCCCGGCCCTCGCCGATCTCGCACCGCGCCTCGGCCTGGAGGTCGGCGAGGACATGGTGAGCACCGCGGAGTCGGTGCTGAGGGCGCTGCGCCGGGGAGAACCCTTCGACCGCTGGCTCCTGGTCTACGACAACGCCGGACGCCCCGAACAGCTCGCGGAGTTCATCCCGACCGGGCCGCCCGGCGGACACGTCCTGCTCAGTTCTCGTGACCGGACCTGGGTGAACGACGCGGGACTGGTCGAGGTCGAGGTGTTCCAGCGCCAGGAGAGCACCGATCTGCTGCACCGCCTCAACACCGGGCTCACGGCCTCCGACGCCGACGAGGTGGCCAGGGAACTGGGCGACCTGCCGCTCGCCGTCGCCCAGGCCGCGGTGTGGCTGAGCGAGAGCAGCATGCCGGTGGCCACCTATCTGGAGCTGCTCAAGGGCCGCCTCACCGAGGTGCTGCAGACGACCCGGCTACCGCAGCGGGACTACCCGCGCTCCGCGGCGGCGACCTGGAACCTGGCGGTGGACGAGCTGCGCCGGGTGAACCAGGCGGCGGCCGAGATGCTGGAGATCTGCTCCTTCTTCGGACCCGATCCCATTCCGTTGCGACTCCTCTACAGCAAGGCCGTCACCAAGGCGTTGACCCTGCCGCCGGGTGAACCGCGCGACGAGATGGCGGTGGCCCAACTCGTCCGGGCGATCAACCGGTTCGGCCTGGCCAAGAGCGACCAGAGCAGCGCGACCCTCACGGTGCACCGGCTGGTGCAGGCCGTCATCCGCGACCAGGTCGACGAGATACGCACCCCGCAGGCCCGCGGTGTGGTGCACGCCGCGCTGGTGGACGCCGACCCGGGCGACCCCGACGTACCGGGGGACTGGGACCGCTATGCGGAACTCCTTCCCCATCTGCGGCCCAGCCTGGCAGCCGAGAGCCCGGACCCCGAGGTACGCAAGTGGGTCACCGATTCCGTGCGTTACCTGTGGAAACGCGGCCTGCACACTGACGGCCAGGAGCTCGCGGAACGCACGCTGGCCCGCTGGAAGGCGTGCGGGATCGGGCACCCCGACGACCCACAGACCCTGATGCTGCGCATCCAGCTCGGCAACGTGCTCCGTTCCAGGGGGCGGCTGGAGACGGCGTACGAGATCGACCACGACACCTTCGAGCGGTTCCACCGCACCAAGGGCCCGGACTACGCGCACACGCTCGCCGCCGCCGGGAACGTCGCCGCCGACCTGCGCGCGCTGGGCCGCTACCTCGAAGCCCGGGAACTCGACCGTCAGACCCTCGAGGGAGCCCTGCGGACACTGGGGGACGACCATCCGCGCACCCTCATGTACACCAACAACCTCGGTATGTCGGAGTACCTCGCGGGCGATCGCCGGGCGGCTCTGGCTCTCCACGAACTCGCCTACCGGCAACAGAGCGATGCCCGCGGCCGGGACAACTTCTACTCCCTGCTGTTCGCCAGCAACTACGCCCGGGATCTGCGGGAGACCGGGAGTCTGCGGGAAGCCCTGGACCTGCTGCGCTCCACCGTCCAGTGGTACGAACAGACCCTCGGGGACAGCCATATGGAGACGCTGAGGACGCGCCGCAACCTCGCCGTGGCGCTGCGTCGGGCGGGTGACTACGAACAGGCGAGAAAGATCGACGAGGACATCCACTCCCGGTACGTCGAGGCGCACGGCACGGAGCACCCAGACACGCTCGCCGCGGCCTGCGGTCTCGCCTGCGACCTGGGGGCGCTCGGCGAACCGCAACGGGCACGGCAACTGGCCGAGCGGGCGATGGACCGCTACAGCGCCTACCTGGGCGCGGAACATCCCGTCACCCTGGCCTGTGCCACCAACCTCTCGGTGTACCGGCGCCTGACGGGCAGTACCGAATCCGCATGCGAACTGTCCCACAGGGCTCTGCACCAGATGTCACGGATCGCCGGGGAGAGCCACCCGTACAGCCTGAGCTGCATGATCAATCACGCGAACGACCTCTTTCTGGCGGGCGAACTGGAGCAGGCGGTCGACTGGGACCGGCGTGCGCGGCGGTACTTCCTCGACATCCTGGGGCCCGACCACTACGACGCCATCAGCATCACCTCCAACCTGGGCCTGAGCCTGCGGGCGATCGGCCGTACCGAGGAGGCTGGGCAGTTGGCGGAGGAGGCCGCGCTGAGGGCCCGGGAGAAGTTGGGAGAGGCACACCCCACGACCCGGGCGATTCTGTCCGGGAAACGACTCGACTCGGACATCGAACCGCCGACCACCTGATCAGATGACGTCATCCGCCCCACGAGCCACACGGCGTCCACGGGGTACCTATGATGGCCTCTTTCCTCCGCCGCCATAGCAGAGCGATCGATGCCGATGTCCGCCACCAACGCCCCACCCGCCGCACCTTCCGCACCCTCCGCACCGGACAGCGGGGCGAAGGCCGTGCCCTTCCGGCAGTTCCTGCTCAAGGTCCACAGCCGGTGCAACCTGGCCTGCACCTACTGCTACATGTACGAGGCGGCCGACCAGAGTTGGCGGCAACGGCCCAGGAGCATGGCTCCGGCGACGGTGCGGCGGGCGGCGCGGCTGATGGCCGAACACGCCACGGAGCACGCACTGTCCGAGGTGCACGTGGTGCTGCACGGCGGCGAGCCCCTGTTGGTCGGAGCGGAGTACCTGGAAGATCTCCTCGGGACGGTCACGGACGCCCTGGCCGGGATCGCCACGCCGCGCTTCGCCCTGCAGACCAACGGCATCCGGCTCGCCGAGGACCCGCGACTGCTCCCCGTACTCGACCGTCACGAGGTCCGCATCGGGGTGAGCCTGGACGGCACCCCCGCAGGACACGACCTGCATCGGCGGCGGGCCGACGGAAAAGGCAGTTACGCCGCCACCGCCCGCGCGCTCGAACTGCTGACGCAACCGGCCCACCGGCACCTGTTCGCCGGCCTGTTGTGCGTGATCGATCCGACCACCGGCCCGCTGGAGACGTACGAGGCACTCCTGCGGTTCGCTCCGCCCCGGCTGGACCTGTTACTCCCCCATGGGACCTGGCAGGCTCCGCCGCCCGGCCTCGGCACGCGGATCTCCCCGCCCTCGGCTCCGCCCGCGCCGGGCACGGCCGCGTGCGCCACCCCGTACGCCGACTGGCTGTGCGCGGTCTTCGACCGCTGGTACGGCGCCCCGCGCAGGGAAACCGGCATCCGGCTGTTCGAGGAGATCATGGTGCTGCTGCTCGGTGGCACCGCCCGCAGCGAGGTGGTCGGACTCACACCGGTCGACCTCGTCGTCGTCGAGACCGACGGGGCGATCGAGCAGGCCGACTCGCTCAAGGTCAGCTATCCCGGTGCCCCCGAGACCGGGTTGCACGTGCTCCGCGACACCTTCGCCGACGCCGCCGCGCATCCCGCCTTCCGCGCCCGGCAGCGAGGGCTGAGCGGGCTCGGCCCGGTCTGCCGATCCTGCACCCGCTCCCGCGTGTGCGGCGGCGGCCTGTACGCCCACCGATACGCTCCCGGAGCCACTCCGGTCTTCTCGGCGCCCTCCGTGTACTGCGACGACCTGGCGGTACTGGTCGACCACATCGGCGCCCGGCTCCGCCAGGACGTCGCGGCACTGACCGTGCCCCCACGGAAGGCGCCCCGATGAGAGCGCACACCGTGCCCGCCCCCGTCTTCACGGCGCTGGCCCGCGCCCGCGGCGGTGCGGCCGCCGTGGACCTGTTGCGAAGCGGGCAACTCAGCAAACGCATGCTGATGGTGCGGGCACTGCGCCAGGCGGCGCACGGGCATCCGGACGAGGCCGCCACGGCAGCGGTGTACCGCGGCCTGGTCGAACTGAACCGACGGGACCGCGCGGCTTGGCGCGAGGTCATGCTGCATCCCTATCTGGACGAGGGTCTGAACCGCGCCCTCATCGCGCTGGAGCGCGGGGTGCCTGGGGATCTGCGGTGGCTGGAACAGCTGATGGCGGACCCGGGCAGACGGGCATGGCACCGCGTCGAAGCCGTCTGTGACGGCGCGGCACTCGAACTGCGGCTCGCCGACCATGGCCCCTTCCGTGAGGCGCACGGACACGAACTCGCCGAGCCCCTCACCCCCGGGCAAGTCAGGGAGTGGACCCGAGCACTGGATGCGGCCTGGACCGTGCTCGTGCGGCGGCACCCCTGGCACGCCCAGACCATCGCCGCGGGCCTGACCACAGTGGTGCCGCTGCTTCCCCACCCCGACGGCACCGAGGTGAGCTCGGCGGCCCGTCGTGCCTTCGGAGCCGTAGCCGCTTCCCTCCCGGAGGACCCGGTACTTCTCGCGCTGACCCTTGTGCACGAGTTTCTGCATGTCCAACTCGGCGCACTGCTCGACCTGTTGCCGCTGCACGGTCCGCCGACGCAGGCCCGCTACCACGCACCGTGGCGCCCCGATCAGCGGCCCGCCGGAGCGCTGCTCCAGGGGACGTACGCGCATCTGGGCGTGACGGACTTCTGGCGCACCGAACTGGCCTCCGGTACGGGAGGCAAGCGTGCCCGGCGCGAGTACGACACCTGGCGTGAGCACACCGAGGCTGCCTCCCACACGCTGCTCGCGAGCGGTGAACTCCTGCCCGCGGGCGAGCGGTTCGTGACGGAGCTGCGCGAGGCCGTGCGTCGTCGGCCCGCGCGTGCAGAGGCGTTGCACGGCAGCGGCGGACCTCGCCCATGACCTCCGTGGGAACAAGCCGCCGGTCGTCGAGCAGCTGGAGGCCGCGCTCCGCACCGACGCCCTGGTCACCCTCGCCGCCACGCGCACCTTCCCGGTGAAGCAGCCGCCCTCGGGGACCGCTGATGAGCGCCATGCATCACGGCGTCCCCAACCGGCATTGGACCGCCCCGGAGCCGGTCACCAATAGTGCTGGGCATGGGCGCAGACGCCGTGACGGAGGTTCACCGATGACCATCTCCCCAGCACCCGGAACCACCGAGCCGGCCCGTGCCGCCTCGCCGTTGACGATCAGCGAGCAAGGCGCGTTCTGGGTCGGTGCCGGGCGCAAGCCGACCGAGGCCGGGACCGCCGCCGAGGCCGCGATGTACGTCCAGTACCAGATCCCGGCCGATCTCCGGCATTCGCTGCCCGTGGTGATGGTCCACGGGGGCGGCGGCCAGGGCACGGACTACCTGTCGACGCCGGACGGGCGCCCCGGCTGGGCCACCCGGTTCCTCCAGGCCGGTTACGCCGTCTACGTGGTCGACCGTCCAGGTCACGGGCGCTCCCCCTACCACCCCGATGTCCTCGGGCCCATCGAGGGCGCGGCGCCGACGTACGAGTTCATCCGCTGGCTGTTCTGCGAGGGGGCGGGACGACCTGGTGGCCAGTGGCCCGGCAGCGGCGAGATCGGCGACGACTCCGCGCTGGACCAGTTGATGGCGAGCCAGGGCCCGACGCTGCCCACCTTCGCCGAGAACGAGGAGCAGATGCGGCGCTGCGGGGCCGAGTTGCTGGACCGTATCGGACCGGCCGTGCTGATCACCCACTCCATGGGTGGGCCGTTCGGCTGGCTGGTCGCCGATGCCCGGCCCGGGCTGGTGAAGGCCGTTGTCTCCGTCGAGCCGATCGGGCCGCCGTTCACCGAACTGCCCGGCCTCGGAAAGCTGGAGTGGGGGCTCACCGCCGCCCCGATCACTTACGAGCCGCCGGTAACGACCCCGGAGGAACTGCGCCTTCGGCTGCGCGAGGCGGGGGGCGACGGGCTGCAGGACTGCCTCGTCCAGGACGAAGAGGCCGGCCCCGTGCGGTCCCTGCCAGGGCTCCAGGGCTTCCCGATCGCCGTGGTCGCGGCCGACCACTCGCCGGTCGCGTCGTTCCAGCACGGTATCGCCGACTACCTCGCCCAGGCCGGTGCCGACGTCGAGTTGCTGCGCCTGGCGGACCTGGGACTCACGGGCAACGGTCACCTGCCCATGGGCGAGAAGAACTCCGACGACGTGGCCGAGGCACTGATGACCTGGCTGAACAAGCGACTGGCGGACGGGGAGGAAACATCCCGATGACAGCCGTGACAACCGTTCCGACCGTCGAGACCGATGTGCTCATCGTGGGAAGCGGGCCCGCGGGAGCGAGCGCCGCACTGGCGCTGAGCACCTATGGCGTGCCGAACGTCATGGTCACCCGCTACTGACCCCTCCTACCGGGAGATCTCGGCGTACGGAACGCCGGTCGCGCGTCGGGCCACCCGGCGTGCGACCTCGGCGAACGCCGGGGCGGCGGGCGAGTGACCGGCCTCCGGAAACACGACGGCGGCCACCAAGCCGAGGGGCTCCTTCGGAGCGACGTTCTCCACTCCCGGGTGCGGGAACATCCGGGTGGCCGACAGCGGCATCAGTCCCACCATGTGCTGGTAGGCGATCTTCAAGGACACGTCCTGGGCCGAGCGGGCGTGGAAGCCGACCGTCGGGGCGTCGTCCCCGTTTCGTCCGCCCACCCAGAAGTCGAGGCCCGGCTCGGGGGTGACCCAGGGCTGGTCGAAGACCTCGGTCACGTCCACCGCGGCTGCCCCAGCCAGCGGATGCCCCTTCCACAGCGCGAGGGAAGCGGGCTCGGTGAAGATCGGTACTCGTGTCACGCCCGGCATGTCGACGTTCAGGGGCAACAGCGCCACGTCGTACTCGCCGGCCAGCAACGGGGCGAGCCCCTGGTGGAAGTCCGCTTCATGTACCCGGACCGTGACGCTGGGATACCGCTCGCAGAACGCCTCGATGACCGGATGAGTGAGTTCGGCCAGAGCCACGCCGTAGCACGCGACCCGCACCTCGTCCCGTCGCCTGGCCCGGATGGCGCCCGCGGCGGCGGCGAGCCGGTCGGCGTCGGCCAGCACCTCGCCCGCCCGTTGGAGCAGTTCCGCGCCGTCGGCGGTGAGCGCCACATGCCGTTTGTCGCGGTCGAACAGCTGGACGCCCAGCTCACGCTCGAGGGCGGCGATCGATCGCGTCAGCGCGGGCTGGGTCAGGTGCAGACGCTCGGCGGCGACCCGGTAATTCAAGGTCTGGGCGAGCGCTGAGAAATGGCGCAGGTTCCGGAGTTCCACTCAGCCCTCCAGAAAGGCGAGGTCCACAGCGTTGTGGTCCGCGCCAGGTTACAGCGCGCTTCCCCGCACGTCACCGGGCAGAAATGTGCGGCATTCCCGTCACCCCCACCGACCTGCTGTGATGCACGGCACTCATCAAACCCGCAGTCACCGGCATTGGACGGTCCTCCGCCGCGCTGCCAACACTCCCTTCAGGCCGACCCAGAACACCAGCGGATGGGGTGCGAATTGTCCGAGACAACCGAGACAACAAAGGCAGCCGAGGCAGCCGAGGCAGCCGAGAAGATCATCGAGATTCCGCAGCCGGAGCCGGACCTGACACCGGAGGAACTGGTGCGCCGGGCCGCCGCCATGAGGACCTGGCTACGTGATCATCAGGACGAGACCGAACAGCGGACCGGTATCCCTGAGGACACGCACAAGGCGTTCCTGGAGGCGGGTTTCTACCGGTCCCTCCAGCCACGCCGCTTCGGCGGCTACGAGTTCGACCTGCGGACCTACTCCCGGATGGTCACCGAGGTGGCCCGCGGCTGCCCGTCCAGTGGCTGGAACCTGTGTCTGGCCGCCTCCCACAGCCTGGTGGTGGCCGGCCGCTTCCCCGAGAGCACCCAGCGCGAGGTGTTCGGTCCGGACGGTGACTTCCGGGCCCCGCTGCCGATCGCCCCGAGCGCCACCGCGACGAGGACCCCCGACGGGTACCTGGTCAACGGCCGCTGGGACTACTCCTCCGGAGTCAACGTCTCCACGCACTTCCTGGGTGGCGTGCTCATCATCGACGAAGAGGGCGGCATACCCACGCCGGGCATGGTGCTCGTGCCCTCCGGCTGGCGGATGCTCGACAACTGGGGCGAGATCCTGGGCTTCCGCGGCAGCGGGTCCAACAGCGTCGTGGCCGAGGACGTCCTCGTACCGCATGAATACGTGTCCAGGACCCACCTCGCGGCGAGCGACGCCACCGACGGGCCGGGGGTGGAACTGCACGGCAACCCGATGTACGCGGGCCGGCTGATGTCGTTCTTCAACATCCAGCTGTGTTCGATCGTGGCGGGCACCGCCTGGGCCGCGGTCGACGAGTACCGGCGGATCATCACCACCAAGAACAGCCCGCTGCCGCCCTTCAAGCCGCGCAGCCACGATCCGGAACACCAGCGCAACCTCGGCCTGGCCACGGCCCTGGCCGACAGCGCGCAGCGGATCATCCTGTCGGTCGCCGACGACTACACCGCGTACGCCGCCCGGGGCCTGGCAGGGGGCGAGCCCTTCTCCGAACTGGACGACCAGGCCCTCTCCCTCACGGCCCGGCAGTCCGGCCAACTCGCCTGCCAGGCCGTTGAGATGCTGGCCTCGGCCAGTGGCTCCAGCGCGCTGGCGAACGGCGAGCGCATGCAGCGGTACCTGCGCGACGTAGCCACGTACAAGACACACATCAACGCGCAGCACGGCTCGTGGGCCACGGGGTACGCCCGTTCTCTGCTCGGGCTGGAGACCCCGGCGTGAACCGGCAGACGCCCGCCGCGACAGCGCCCGGCGGTGGCCCGGCGGACGACCCCGGCCTGTTCCGGCACGTGCTCGGCCACTACCCGACGGGTGTCACGGTGGTCACCGCGAAGGAACCCGACGGCACCCCGGTCGGCATGGTGATCGGCTCGTTCACCTCGGTGTCCCTGGACCCTCCGCTCGTCGCGTTCCTCCCCGGCCGATCCTCCACGACCTGGCCCAGGATCATGGCCGGCGGCGCCTTCTGCGTGAACGTGCTGGCCGCCGGCCAGGAGGGCCTCTGCCGGGACGTCAGCGCCAAGGCACCCGACGTCTTCGACCGCCACCCGTGGCGCGGCGCGGCCTCGGGCAGCCCCGTCCTCGCGGGCGCCGTCGCCTGGATCGACTGCGACATCGCCGACGTGTGGACCCTCGGCGACCACTACTTCGTCCTCGGCCACGTGCGGGAACTCGGAGTGGAGAAGACCGGCGTCTCGCCGCTGGTCTTCTCCCGGGGGCGGCTCGCCCCGTTGCCGCCCCGCCGGGACCACGACGAATCAGCCGACTACATATGGCCCGACTGGCTCTGAGAGCTCTGAGAGAAAAGAGACGCACCATGCGCGATCAAGGGCTCGGCTCGTGGCCCGCGCGGCGTGCCCGCATGGCACCGGAAGCCACCGCCGTCGTGCACGACGGTGGATCCCTGTCCTACGGAGAGCTGGCCGCGCGCGTGACGCGGCTCGCTCACGCCCTGCGTGCCCTGGGGGTCGGACACGGCGACCGGGTGGCCTACCTCGGCGCGAACCATCCGACCCTGGCGGAGACCCTGTTCGCCGCGAACGCGCTGGGCGCCGTCTTCGTCCCGCTCAACACCCGCCTCGCGGCACCCGAGTTGGCCTTCATCCTGGGCGACTCGGGAGCGGCGGTGCTGGTGTTCGGGGCCGAACTCACCGACACCGTCGACGCGTTCAGGGACGACGTCGAGGTGAAGCACTACGTCGAGGTGGGGAGCGCGTACGAGGAGCTGCTGGCGAACGCACCCGACGGCCCCCTGGACGAGACGGTCGGCCTCGACGAGGTGTGCATGATCCAGTACACCTCCGGCACCAGCGGCCGTCCCAAGGGGGTCATGCTCACCCACGCCAACATCGCCTGGAACTGCTTCAACATCCTGCTGGACGTGGACATCGCCTCCGACGACGTCGCTCTGGTGGTGGCACCGATGTTCCACACCGCCGCCCTCAACACCGTCTTCCTGCCGGGCTTCCTCAAAGGAGGGACGTCGGTGCTGATGGGCGGTTTCGACCCGGAACGGGTGCTCGACGTCATCGCCGAGCACCGGGTGACGAGGATGTTCGGCGTGCCCGCGATGTACCAGGCCATGGCCCGGTCGTCGCGGTGGGCGACGGCCGACCTGTCGTCGATCCGGATCCTGATGTGCGCGGCGGCACCCGTACCCAAGGCCCTCATCCACACCTACCAGGACCGTGGCCTGACCTTCCTCCAGGCGTACGGTCTGACCGAGACCGCTCCCGCCGCGCTGGGCCTGCGCGCACCGGACAGCATCCGCAAGGCCGGCTCGGCCGGTACACCCTGCTTCTTCACCGACGTACGCGTGGTGCGGCCCGACCTCACCGATGTCGCGCCGGGCGAGGTCGGCGAGGTGATCATCGAGGGCCTCAACGTGATGAAGGGCTACTGGCAGTGGCCCGAAGCGACCAAGGACGCCTTCGTCGAAGGAAGTTGGTTCCGCTCCGGAGACGCGGCCACCGTCGACGAGGAGGGGTACGTCACGATCGTCGACCGGATCAAGGACATGTACATCTCCGGCGGGGAGAACGTCTATCCGGCCGAGGTCGAGCAACTCCTCTACCAGCATCCCGCGGTCGCCGAATGCGCGGTGATCGGCGTACCCGACGAACGATGGGGCGAAGTGGGCAGAGCGCTGGTCGTGCCCCGCGTGGGCGCCGACGTGTCGCCCGACGACATCATGGACTCCCTGTCCGGCCGACTCGCCAAGTACAAGCTCCCCAAGTCGGTCGTCCTCGTCGACGCCCTGCCCCGCAACGCCACCGGCAAGATCCTCAAGGCCCGCCTGCGCAGCCGGTACGGCTCCCTGTCGGACCGCGGCGCCGAGGATGCATGACGCCAGGCCAAGGGGCCTGACCCCAAAGAGTCAGACCCCTTCTGACCTGCATTTTTGCCACATCAGCGATGTGGTGTCACTTCATCCGCTCAGACATTGAAGCGGAACTCGACGACGTCCCCGTCCTGCATCACGTAGTCCTTGCCCTCCATGCGGGCCTTGCCCTTGGCGCGGGCCTCGGCCACCGAGCCCATTTCGACCAGGTCGGCGAAGGAGATGACCTCGGCCTTGATGAAGCCCTTCTGGAAGTCGGTGTGGATCACGCCGGCCGCCTCGGGGGCCGTCGCGCCCTTCTTGATCGTCCAGGCGCGGGATTCCTTGGGGCCGGCCGTGAGGTAGGTCTGCAGGCCCAGGGTGTCGAAGCCGACCCGGGCGAGGGTGGCGAGGCCCGGCTCCTCCGCCCCGACCGACTCCAGCAGCTCCATCGCGTCCGCCTCGTCCAGCTCGGCGAGGTCCGCCTCCAGCTTGGCGTTGAGGAAGATCGCCTCGGCCGGGGCCACCAGCGCGCGCTGCTCGTTCTTGAAGTCCTCGTCGGTCAGCTCGTCCTCGTCGACGTTGAAGACGTAGAGGAACGGCTTGGTGGTGAGGAGGTGCAGGTCGTGGAGGAGCTCCTCGTTGCCGGAGCCCTGCACGATGCCCTGCGAGAAGAGGGTGTCGCCCTTCTCCAGGATCTCCTTGGCTGCCTCGACGGCGGCGACCTTCGGCGCGATGTCCTTCTTGATGCGCGACTCCTTCGCCAGGCGCGGCAGGACCTTCTCGATGGTCTGCAGGTCGGCGAGGATCAGCTCGGTGTTGATCGTCTCGATGTCGTCCTTGGGCGAGACCTTGCCGTCGACGTGGACGACGTTCTCGTCCTGGAAGGCACGGATGACCTGGCAGATCGCGTCCGACTCGCGGATGTTCGCGAGGAACTTGTTGCCGAGGCCCTCGCCCTCGCTGGCGCCGCGCACGATGCCCGCGATGTCGACGAAGTCGACCGTCGCCGGGAGGATCTTCTGCGAGCCGAAGATCTCGGCCAGCTTCGTCAGGCGCTCGTCCGGGACACCCACGACGCCGACGTTCGGCTCGATCGTGGCGAACGGGTAGTTGGCCGCCAGCACGTCGTTCTTGGTCAGGGCGTTGAACAGGGTCGACTTGCCGACGTTGGGCAGACCGACGATTCCGATCGTGAGCGACACGTTTGCGACTTCCCGTATGTAGGAGGGCCAGGCGGCCGGGGCTGGAGCGGCTGGGCCTGGGGCCGGCCCGGAGCCTGTCCGGCGGATCGTGCCCCAGCGGCCGGAAGGCCGGCCGATCCCCCAGTTTACGGCGTACCGGCACCCGCCCCGGCGAGGTATCGAACGCTTGGCCAAGGTCCGCTCGACGGCGTGTCTGTATACCCATTCGGCACATTAACCGACCTAAGTTGGGCGAGTGGACCAGCAGCAACGGACGTACCCTCCGCCGCCCTCTCGGACCGGGCCGCAGCGCGGCGCCTCTCCGCTTCCGCCGCAGGCGGGCAGAGGGGGCCGGGTTCCCGGCGCGGGGGCGCCGCGTCGTGCTCCGGTCGCGCGCGGGCCCGTGCCGCCTCCGGTCCGAGCGGTGCGGAGCGTCGCGCGAGCCGTACGGAGCGCCCGCCGGGCCGTGCGTCGGATGCCGGAACCGCGCCTCACCGGGCTGGGCTGCGGGTTGTTCTGCGGGGTGTCCATGTTCGTGCTGGCGGGGCTGGACCGGCTGCTTCTCGGTTCGTCCGCCACCGTGTACGGCGTGCTGTTCCTGCTGGTCAGCGCGTTGGGGGCGGGGTGGGTGCGGCGCGGTGACCTGGCGAGCGCGCCCGTCGTCGTGCCGATCGCCTTCGCGGTGGGGCTGCCGTTGCTCGCCGAGGGGGAGGGTGGCCTCGGGGGGCATCTGATGGCCCTCGTCACCGCCCTCGCCATGCAGGCCGGCTGGCTGTACGGCGGCACGCTCGTCGCCGGGGTCATCGTGACCGTGCGCAAGCTGCGGCTGATGTCCCGCCGGGCCGCCGAGCGGGACCGGCCTCCGTCCGACCGCCGGCCCGTGGGGCCCCGGACGCCGAGGCCTCCGGCCCAGCCGCGCCGTACGGTCCCGCGAGGCCACTGAGCGCTCCGCGCGGGGGCCGCCGTCCGGGGGCGTGCGGCTGCGGCGCCGTCGGGGTCGGTTGCGCAGTTCCCCGCGCCCCTAGTCCCCTAGGGGCGCGTCGGGCGCAGAAGGCCAACCCTCCCGGGGCTCGACCGACCGACATGCCGTCGTACGGCTGCCGCGCCGTCGGGGCCGGGCACGCAGTTCCCCGCGCCCCTGGTGGGTGCCGTCGGGCGCAGAAGGCCAACCCTCCCGGGGCTCGACCGACCGACCTGCCGTCGTACGGCTGCCGCGCCGTCGGGGCCGGGCACGCAGTTCCCCGCGCCCCTGGTGGGTGCCCGTCGGGCGGAGAAGACCAGCCCTCCCAGGGCCCGACCGACCGACCTGCCGTCGTACGGCTGCCGCGCCGTCGGGGCCGGGCACGCAGTTCCCCGCGCCCCTGGTGGGTGCCCGTCGGGCGGAGAAGACCAGCCCTCCCAGGGCCCGACCGACCTGCCGTCGTACGGCTGCTGCGCCGTCGGGGCCGGGCGCGCAGTTCCCCGCGCCCCTGGTGGGTGCCGCCGTGAGCCAGAGGGCGTAGGCCTCCTTTGGTTACTCGGCCTTTGCCGCTCTCATCGCCGCTCCCACGATGCCCGCGTTGTTCTGCAGCTGGGCCGGGACGATCTCCGCCCTGATGCCCTCGATGAGGTGGAGGAACTTCGCGGACTTGCGGCTGACGCCGCCGCCGATGATGAAGAGCTCGGGCGAGAAGAGCATCTCGACGTGCGCGAGGTACTTGGTGACGCGCTTGGCCCAGTGCTCCCACGTCAGCTCGTGGTCCTCCTTGGCCTTGGTGGAGGCGCGGGTCTCGGCGTCGTGGCCGTGCAGCTCCAGGTGGCCGAGCTCCGTGTTCGGGACGAGAACCCCGTCGGAGAAGACGGCACTGCCGATGCCCGTGCCGAAGGTGAGCAGGATGACCGTGCCCTGCCGGTCGCGCCCGGCGCCGAACTGGACCTCCGCCACACCCGCCGCGTCCGCGTCGTTCACCACCGTCACCGGCAGCCCGCCGATCCGCTCGCTCAGCAACGCACGTGCGTCGACGTCGATCCAGCTCTTGTCGACGTTGGCCGCCGTACGGATCGTGGCACCGCCCGCGACCACGCCGGGGAAGGTGATGCCGACCGGTCCGGTCCAGCCGAAGTGGCCGACGACCTCCTTGACCCCGTCGGCCACCGCGTCGGGCGTCGCCGGGTGCGGGGTCAGCACCTTGTACCGCTCGTCCGCCAGGTCGCCCAGGTCCAGGTCCACGGGAGCGCCCTTGATCCCGGAACCGCCGATGTCCACGCCGAAGATGTGCATGGCCCTACGTTACGTCGTACGACTGACAGTCACGCTCATGAGGTGGGCGACCGCCGACGGGGGCCGGAATCCTCACGTCCTCGAACGGGTACGGCCCCGGAACCTTCACGTCCCGGGGCCGTACGCGCGCATGCGGAGGGTCAGGCGCCCTGGCCGGTGCGCTCGGCGACCAGGGAGGCCGCCTCCTCGCGCAGGTCGCGGCGGAGCTCCTTGGGCAGGGAGAAGGTGATCGACTCCTCTGCGGCCTTCACCAGTTCGACGTCCTCGTAGCCGTGCTGGGACAGCCACTCCAGGACCTCCTCGACGAGAACCTCCGGCACCGAGGCGCCCGAGGTGACGCCGACGGTCTCCACGCCCTCCAGCCATGCCTCGTCGATCTCGCTGGCGAAGTCCACGAGGTACGCCTCGCGGGCGCCGGCGAGCTTGGCCACCTCGACGAGGCGGACCGAGTTGGAGGAGTTGCGGGAGCCGACCACGATGACCAGCTCCGCCTGGGCGCCCATCTGCTTCACGGCGAGCTGACGGTTCTGCGTGGCGTAGCAGATGTCGTCGCTGGGCGGCGAGACGAGCAGCGGGAACTTCTCCTTGAGCGCGCCGACGGTCTCCATCGTCTCGTCGACGGACAGCGTGGTCTGGGAGAGCCAGACGATCTTGGACGGGTCGCGGACCTCGACCTTGGCGACGTCCTCGGGGCCGTCGACCAGCTGGATGTGGTCCGGCGCCTCGCCCGAGGTGCCGATGACCTCTTCGTGTCCCTCGTGTCCGATCAGGAGGATGTCGAAGTCGTCCTGCGCGTACCGGATCGCTTCCTTGTGGACCTTGGTGACCAGCGGGCAGGTCGCGTCGATGGTGGCGAGCTTGCCGCGTGCGGCCTCTTCATGGACGGTCGGGGCGACGCCGTGGGCCGAGAACATGACGATGTTGCCCTCGGGGACCTCCTCCGTCTGTTCGACGAAGATGGCGCCCTTCTTCTCCAGCGTCTGCACGACGTACTTGTTGTGGACGATCTCGTGGCGGACGTAGATCGGGGCCCCGTACTGCTCCAGGGCCTTCTCGACGGCGATCACCGCGCGGTCGACACCCGCGCAGTAGCCGCGCGGGGCGGCGAGGAGGACACGGCGGCGGCCAGGCGAAGCGGTCATGTCCTCCATCGTAGGGGGTTCCCGCTCTGGGGCCCCGCCGTGGGGCGGGGGCGCGCAGCAGCTCGGGAGTACGCGTGTTCTGGCGGGTGCGATCCCCCGAGCTGTGTGGCGGCCTTGTCCGAACCCCCGCTGTCCGAACCCCCCCGCTACGCTCGGCCGCATGGCTCTGAACACGTCCGCCGAATCTCCCCTCCCCGTCGGCGAGGTCTCCCGCCTCATCGGCGGCTGGATCGACCGGCTCGGCGCGGTGTGGGTGGAGGGGCAGATCACCCAGCTGTCGCGGCGCCCGGGCGCGGGCGTCGTGTTCCTCACGCTGCGGGACCCGTCGCACGACATCTCCGTGGGCGTCACGTGCTACCGCCAGGTGTTCGACGCGGTGGCCGACGTCGTGAGCGAGGGCGCCCGGGTGGTCGTGCTGGCGAAGCCGGAATGGTACGCGCCGCGTGGGCAGCTGTCCTTGCGGGCCACCGAGATAAAGCCGGTCGGGGTCGGTGAACTGCTCGCCCGGCTGGAACAGTTGAAGAAGTCGCTGGCCGGCGAGGGGCTCTTCGCGCCGGAGCGGAAGAAGCCGCTGCCCTTCCTGCCGCAGCTCATCGGCCTCGTCTGCGGCCGCGCCTCGGCCGCCGAGCGGGACGTGCTGGAGAACGCCCGGCACCGCTGGCCGGCCGTCCGCTTCGAGGTGCGCAATGTCCCCGTGCAGGGCGTGCACGCGGTGCCGCAGGTCGTGCAGGCGGTGAAGGAGCTGGACGCGATGGAGGGCGTGGACGTCATCGTGGTGGCGCGCGGCGGCGGCAGCGTGGAGGATCTGCTGCCCTTCTCCGACGAGCAGCTCGTACGGGCGGTCGCGGCCTGTCGTACGCCGGTGGTGTCGGCGATCGGGCACGAGCCGGACACCCCGTTGCTGGACTACGTGGCCGACCTGCGCGCGTCCACGCCCACCGACGCGGCCAAGAAGGTCGTACCGGACGTGGGCGAGGAGTACGAGCGGGTGCGGTGGCTGCGGGACCGGGCGCGGCGGTGTGTGCAGGCGTTCGTGGAGCGGGAGGAGCGGGGGCTGGCCCACGCGCTGGCGCGTCCCTCGATGGAGGACCCGCACCGCATGATCGACGAACGCGCCGACCACGTGGCGTCGTTGCTCGACCGGGGGCGCCGCTGCCTCGGGCACCATCTGGACCGTGCCTCCTCGGAGTTGACGCACACGCACGCGCGCGTGGTGGCCCTCTCCCCCGCGGCGACGCTGCGGCGGGGGTACGCGGTGCTGCAGAAGGCGGACGGACATGTGGTCCGCGCCCCCGGCGAGGTGGGGCCGGAGGAGCCGTTGCGGGCGCGGGTGGCCGAGGGCGAGTTCGCCGTCCGGGTCGACGGGACGGGGGCCGTGCAGGAGACCGGCACTGTCGGAGGGGACGCATAGGGTGGGCCGTATGACCAGCAACGTGAGTGAGGCCGAGGGGACGACCGAGGCCGCGGGGGTCTCGGAGGCCGACCGCGCCCTCGGGTACGAGCAGGCGCGGGACGAGCTGATCGAGGTCGTCCGGCGTCTGGAGGCGGGCGGTACGACGCTGGAGGAGTCCCTCGCCCTCTGGGAGCGGGGCGAGGAGCTGGCCAAGGTCTGCCGACGCTGGCTGGACGGGGCGCGAGCGCGGCTGGACGCGGCGCTGGCGGAGGGCGAGGAGAGCGAGGGGAACGCCGAGTCCGGCTGACCGCTGACCTCGTCTTGACGGCTCTCCCAGCAGCACCTCTCACCTGCGGAGCCACTGTTCTCACCTGCCGGAGCCACTGTGAAGCAGCTCACCAGGGCTCGCTTTGGTTGAAAGTTGAATTTCTCTGCCGTACGGTTGAGGACGTACACCTCGCACCGCCCGACGCACAAAGGTTGTTCCATGTCGCTCGTTCTCGACCCCGCCGCCCAGGACCTCCTGTTCCGTGAGGCCCACACCGCCAACACGTTCACCGACGAGCCGGTGAGCGAGGAGCAGGTGCAGGCGATCTACGACCTGGTCAAGTACGGCCCGACGGCCTTCAACCAGACGCCGCTGCGCATCGTCCTCGTCCGCTCCGCCGAGGCCCGTGAGCGCCTCGTGCCGCTCATGTCCGAGGGCAACCAGGCCAAGACGGCGACCGCCCCGCTGGTCGCGATCCTCGCCGCGGACAACGAGTTCCACGAGGAACTGCCGACCCTGTTCCCGGCGTTCCCGCAGGCCAAGGACCTCTTCTTCGCCGAGCGCGCGGCCCGTGAGTCCGCGGCCGGGATGAACGCCGCCCTCCAGGCCGCGTACTTCATCATCGGCGTCCGCGCCGCGGGTCTGGCCGCCGGTCCGATGACGGGCTTCGACTTCGCCGGTGTCCAGAAGGAGTTCCTGGACGACGACCACACTCCGCTGATGATCGTCAACATCGGCCGGCCGGGCGAGGACGCGTCCTACCCGCGCTCCCCGCGCCTGGACTACGACCACGTCGTCACCACGGTCTGAGACCCACCGCAGTCATGACGAAGGGCCCCGGCGCACTCGCCGGGGCCCTTCGCGTCTCGTCCCACCGCTCGCGCGGTCTCTCCGTCCGAGCGCCGGTCACTCCGTCCTGAGCGCCTCGGCCATCTTCGTCAGCTGCGCGAAGGACGCGGAGCCGGTGACCACCGTGGTGGAGTCCGTGCCCACCAGGACCAGGGCGTCGTAGCGGTCGCCCTCGTAGCGGGTCCAGGTCTCGTCGCCGATCTCCTGCGTGGTCCCGGTCTTCTTCGCGTCCTGCGTGGCGTCCGCGATGAACCGGGACGGCTTCTCGGCGGACTGCTCGATCCCCACGTAACTCCCGTCGGGATCGTGGAACCCGAGGTGCCACCGGTCGGACTCGTCGCCCCGGAAGCGGACGGAGGTCGCCTTCCAGTCGGCGGGCAGACCCTCGGGCGCTGCCACCGGATAGGACGCCGCGCGCCGTGCCGTCAGCAGTTCGACGCGGTAGTCGACGCGCTTGGGCTCCTGCTCGGTCTCGTCATGCGGGATGAAGAGATAGATGACGCACGCCGCCAGCACGATGAGCCCCAGGGAGAGGACCATGTCGCGAACGGTCTGCTTGCCTTTCATACCTGCCACGCCCTCATCGTCGCAGGTGCCCTGGTCTGCTCATCCGTGGGGTCCCCTGCTCATTCTGTCGAACTGACGATAGAGTCGAACGGAACCCTCATCCGGCCGTCGCCGTATCAGAAAGGTGCGCTCCGATGACCGAGAACCATCATCTGCCGTCCGAGCTCGAAGTCCCCTCCGAGGCCCCCGACCGCAACCTCGCCCTGGAACTCGTACGGGTGACCGAGGCGGCCGCCATGGCCGCGGGCCGCTGGGTCGGCCGCGGGGACAAGAACGGGGCGGACGGAGCGGCCGTGCGCGCCATGCGGACCCTCGTCTCCACCGTGTCGATGAACGGTGTCGTCGTGATCGGGGAGGGCGAGAAGGACGAGGCCCCGATGCTCTTCAACGGCGAGCGCGTCGGTGACGGCACCGGCCCGGAGTGCGACATCGCCGTGGACCCGATCGACGGCACGACGCTGACGGCCAAGGGCATGACGAACGCGATCGCCGTACTCGCGGCGGCCGACCGGGGCACGATGTTCGACCCGTCGGCCGTCTTCTACATGGACAAGCTGGTCACCGGGCCCGAGGCGGCCGACTTCGTCGACATCGACGCGCCGATCTCGGTGAACATCCGCCGGGTGGCCAAGGCCAAGCGGTCCGCGCCGGACGATGTGACCGTGGTCATCCTGGACCGACCTCGGCACGAGGGGATCATCAAGGAGATCCGGGAGACCGGGGCGCGCATCAAGCTGATCTCCGACGGCGACGTCGCGGGCTCGATCCTCGCGCTGCGGGAGGGTACGGGCGTCGACCTGCTGCTCGGGGTGGGCGGTACGCCCGAGGGCATCATCTCGGCCTGCGCGGTGAAGTGCCTCGGCGGCACGATCCAGGGCAAGTTGTGGCCGAAGGACGACGCGGAGCGGCAGCGGGCGATCGACGCGGGGCACGACCTCGACCGGGTGCTGACGACCGACGACCTGGTCTCCGGGGAGAACGTGTTCTTCGTGGCCACGGGGATCACCGACGGTGAGTTGCTGCGGGGGGTGCGGTACCGGTCAGAGACCGCGACCACCGACTCGATCGTGATGCGGTCCAAGTCGGGGACGGTGCGGCGGATCGACTCGACGCACCGGCTGAGCAAGCTGCGGGCCTACAGCTCGATCGACTTCGAGAAGGCCAAGTAGGTCGAGAAGGCCGAGTAAGTCGAGTTCGCCCCTGACGGGGCGCTGCTCCTCGGCACCGACAGGGCGCCCTCTTGTGCGGAGAGGGCGCCCTTTACGGTGTCGACGGGGTCAACCCGCCGCCGCTATCGTCCCGTTCGCCCGCGCGGCCTTCTGCAGTTCGAGGTCGCGGCGGCGCCTGCGGGCCAGCACCACCCGGCGCTCGGCGGCGGTGAGGCCGCCCCAGACGCCGTAGGGCTCGGGTTGCAGGAGTGCGTGTTCCCGGCACTCGACCATGACGGGGCAGCGGGCACAGACCCGCTTGGCGGCTTCCTCGCGGGAGAGCCGGGACGCGGTGGGTTCCTTGGAGGGGGCGAAGAACAGCCCGGCCTCGTCACGCCGGCACACGGCCTCCGTGTGCCACGGGGCGTCCTGGTCCCTGTCTCGCACTGGCACCCGCTGGGGCGGTACAGCAGCGACCTGCAGGGACGAATGCGGCGGATGCAGCACGGTCTACTCCTGACGACGGCTTCGCGAGCGAGAGACGATGCAGCAAGGGATACCCGCTGTGCGCGGGCCTATGCACTGAGTCCCGAACCGCTGGAATTCGCTGTCAACACCGCGTGGTCACGACAGGATCGGCACCGGATCGGATCTCTTCGGGGCTGTCCGGGCATGGTCGAATTCACAAGCGTCAACGATCCATGCGTTTGCGCAAATGGTCGTCGACCTTGCGGGCCACATGGTCGGTGACCCGGCCGAGGAGGTCCGAGATCACCTTCCCCCGCTTGGGCTTGGCCTCGACGCTCCCGAGGACCGCCAGTCCGTCCACATAGACCACGGGGGCGTCGGTCTCGCCCGAATCCAGTGCGTCCACCGTGAAGTCACCGAGGACGCCGCCGCCGCTGCCGCGCAGCGAGACGTTCTCCGGGACGCGGATCTCCACGCTGCCGAAGACGGATATCGCCTTGATCATCACCTGGCGGTGCTCGAAGAGCGCCTCGCTCAGGTCCAGCTCGACACTGCCGAATATCGCGTAGGCGTGGATACGGCGGCCGGGCCGCCAGCGGCCCTTGCGCGTGGAGGCGCTGAAGACGGCGACCAGACGGTCGTCGGGGTCGATGGGGATGGCGCCGGGCGTCGGCCGGTTGGGCACGGAGGAGACGGCCGGCACATAGACCGGGCCCGCCTTGCGGGCCTGGCCGGCCGGCAGGTCCCGTACGAAGACGTCCAGCTCACCCACCGTCTTCGCGGCGAGCACGCCCTCGACCCGCTCGGCGTGCTCGTCGGCGGTGAGGCGGCCCTCGGCGAGGGCGTCGCGCAGGAGGTCGGCGATCCGGTCGCGGTCGGCGTCGGAGGCGCGCAGCTCGGCGGCGGACAACGGCGGTTCCTGGGTGGGGCGCTTCTGAAGGTCCACGGCAGCAGCGTACCCACTCGCGATAGATCGCGACCAGGGGTGTGGACAACTCGGGACCGACGAACTGAGCCCTACCTCACAAGCCCGCCCCGCGAGCCAGGTTCTACGCTGGTGGACGCTGCCGATGGAGGCCAGCCGCGCCGTCTTGTCGAGCGCCGAGCGCCGAGTGCCGAGTGAGGAATGGGCGACATGCCTGAGTTCGAGTACACCGATCTGCTCCCCATGGGAGAGGACACCACCCCGTACCGGCTGGTGACCTCCGAGGGTGTCTCCACCTTCGAGGCCGACGGGCGGACGTTCCTCAAGGTGGAGCCGGCGGCACTGCGCAAGCTGGCCGCCGAGGCGATCCACGACATCCAGCACTATCTGCGTCCGGCGCACCTCGCGCAGCTCCGCCGGATCATCGACGACCCCGAGGCGTCGAGCAACGACAAGTTCGTCGCGCTGGACCTGCTGAAGAACGCGAACATCGCGGCCGCCGGTGTGCTGCCGATGTGCCAGGACACCGGCACGGCGATCGTGATGGGCAAGCGCGGGCAGAACGTGCTCACCGAGGGCGGCGACGAGAGGGCCCTCTCCCAGGGCATCTACGACGCGTACCTGAACCTGAACCTGCGCTACTCGCAGATGGCTCCGCTCACCATGTGGGAGGAGAAGAACACCGGGTCGAACCTGCCGGCGCAGATCGAGCTGTACGCGACCGACGGCGGCGCGTACAAGTTCCTGTTCATGGCCAAGGGCGGCGGCAGCGCCAACAAGAGCTTCCTCTACCAGGAGACGAAGGCCGTCCTCAACGAGGCCTCCATGATGAAGTTCCTGGAGGAGAAGATCCGTTCGCTGGGCACGGCCGCCTGTCCGCCGTACCACCTGGCGATCGTCGTGGGCGGTACGTCCGCCGAGTACGCGCTGAAGACCGCGAAGTACGCCTCCGCGCACTACCTGGACGAGATCCCGGCCGAGGGGTCGCCGCTCGGGCACGGGTTCCGGGACAAGGAGCTGGAGGAGAAGGTCTTCGAGCTGACGCAGAAGATCGGGATCGGCGCGCAGTTCGGCGGCAAGTACTTCTGCCACGACGTGCGGGTCGTCCGGCTGCCGCGGCACGGCGCCTCCTGCCCCGTCGCGATCGCCGTCTCCTGCTCGGCCGACCGCCAGGCCGTCGCGAAGATCACCGCCGAGGGGGTCTTCCTGGAGCAGCTGGAGACGGACCCGGCGCGGTTCCTGCCGGAGACGACGGACGAGCACCTTCAGACCGACGGCGACGTGGTCGAGATCGACCTCAACCAGCCGATGGACGACATCCTCGCCGAGCTGACCAAGTACCCCGTGAAGACGCGGCTCTCGCTCTCCGGGCCGCTGGTCGTGGCGCGCGACATCGCGCACGCCAAGATCAAGGAGCGGCTCGACGCGGGCGAGGAGATGCCGCAGTACCTGAAGGACCACCCCGTGTACTACGCGGGACCGGCGAAGACCCCCGAGGGGTACGCGTCGGGGTCGTTCGGCCCGACGACGGCCGGGCGCATGGACTCGTACGTGGAGCAGTTCCAGGCGGCGGGCGGCTCCAAGGTGATGCTGGCGAAGGGCAACCGGTCGCAGCAGGTCACGGACGCGTGCGGGTCGCACGGCGGGTTCTACCTCGGCTCCATCGGCGGTCCCGCCGCGCGGCTCGCGCAGGACTGCATCAAGAAGGTCGAGGTCGTCGAGTACGAGGAGCTCGGCATGGAGGCCGTCTGGAAGATCGAGGTCGAGGACTTCCCGGCGTTCATCGTCGTCGACGACAAGGGCAACGACTTCTTCAAGGACCCGGCGCCGGCGCCCACATTCACGTCGATCCCGGTGCGGGGGCCGGGGCTGGCGTAGTGGCTTCGGGGCGGCGGGAGAGGGTTCTCGCCCCCGCCGCCCCTGCCCGGCCCGTCCCAGGGGCTCCGCCCCTTCGACCCCGCCGGGGTTCCGCCCCCGACCCCGTTCCGGCCTGAACGGCCTCGTCCTCGAATGCCGGACGGGCCGATCAGGGCACCCTCTGCGGCGACGGCCGACCGTCCACCCTCATGGCCCACCGCCGGGAACACCACGGGCGGCCGGGACGCTGTACCCGTCATGAGTGACTACCGCGTCGAACACGACTCCATGGGCGAGGTCCGCGTGCCGGCGAACGCCAAGTGGCGGGCCCAGACCCAGCGGGCGGTCGAGAACTTCCCGGTCTCCGGGCAGCACATCGAGCGCGCCCACATCGAGGCCCTGGCCCGGATCAAGGGCGCGGCCGCGAAGGTCAACGCCGAACTGGGTGTGCTCGACAAGGACATCGCCGAGGCGATCCGGGAGGCGGCCGAGGAGGTCGCGGAGGGCCGCTGGGACGAGCACTTCCCGGTGGACGTGTTCCAGACGGGCTCCGGGACCTCGTCGAACATGAACACCAACGAGGTCGTCGCCACCCTGGCGAGCGAGCGGCTCGGGCGGGACGTGCACCCGAACGACCACGTCAACGCCTCGCAGTCGTCCAACGACGTGTTCCCGTCCTCCATCCACATCGCCGCCACCGCCGCCGTGACGCGTGATCTGATCCCCGCCCTGGAGCATCTCGCCGACGCCCTCACCCGCAAGTCCGTGGAATTCTCGGACGTCGTGAAGTCCGGTCGTACCCATCTCATGGACGCCACGCCGGTCACCCTCGGCCAGGAGTTCGGCGGGTACGCGGCCCAGGTGCGGTACGGCGTCGAGCGGCTCACTGCCTCGCTCCCCCGGCTCGCCGAACTCCCCCTGGGCGGAACGGCGGTGGGGACAGGCATCAACACGCCGCCCGGGTTCTCCGCGGCCGTCATCGCGGAGGTCGCGCGGACCACCGGGCTGCCGCTCACCGAGGCGCGGGACCACTTCGAGGCGCAGGGCGCGCGGGACGGGATCGTCGAGACGTCCGGGCAGCTCCGTACGATCGCCGTCTCCCTCACCAAGATCGCCAACGATCTGCGGTGGATGGCGTCCGGCCCGAGGACCGGCCTCGCGGAGATCTCCCTGCCCGACCTCCAGCCCGGCTCCTCGATCATGCCGGGCAAGGTCAACCCGGTGATCCCGGAGGCCGTGCTCATGGTCGCCGCGCAGGTCACGGGCAACGACGTCACGGTCACCACGGCCGGCGCGTCCGGCAACTTCGAGCTCAACGTCATGCTGCCGGTCATCGCCAAGAACGTCCTGGAGTCCGTCCGGCTGCTGGCGAACGTCTCGCGGCTGCTCGCCGACCGGACCGTGGACGGGATCGTCGCGAACCGGGAACGGGCCCGCGAGTACGCCGAGTCGTCCCCCTCCGTGGTCACCCCGCTCAACAAGTACATCGGGTACGAGGAGGCCGCGAAGGTCGCCAAGAAGGCGCTGGCGGAGCGCAGGACCATCCGGGAGGTCGTCCTGGACGGCGGGTACGTCGAGCGCGGCGACCTGACACTGGAACAGCTCGACGAGGCACTGGATGTCCTGCGGATGACACGGCCGTGACCGGACGGCGGATTCCGGCCTTCGTGGGTGTCACCCGGGTAACCGATTCCCGCCAAGGCGTGAACCGTGACCGGTACCGCAGCGTCATATGCGCATGACACCTAATATCTGCGCATGGGAGACGACGGAGTGGTGAGACGAGTGGAAGCGGGCGGGTCGGCGGCGTTCTGGGAGCAGGGAAGTCAGATCCTGTGGCGTTACCGGGAGAACGGCGGCGAACGCTTCCATATCGCGCGTCCCGTCACGGTGGTGCGCGACGACGCGGAGCTGCTGGCCGTGTGGATGGCGCCCGGTACCGAGTGTGTACGGCCCGTGCTGGCGGACGGCGCCTCGCTGAACTCGGTACCCCTCGCGTCCCGCTACAAGGAGCCGCGCGGCGTGCGGCTCGGCAGGTGGTCGGGCTCCGGAGTGCTGAAGCTGGCGCGGCCGGGAGAGCCGTGGTCGGTGTGGCTGTTCTGGGAGCAGGGTTGGCGTTTCAAGAACTGGTACGTCAACCTGGAGACGCCGCTGGCCCGTTGGGACGGCGGTGTGGACTCCGAGGACCACTTCCTGGACATCTGCGTGTATCCGGACCGAACGTGGAACTGGCTCGACGAGGACGAGTTCGCGCAGGCCCAGCAGGACGGTCTGATGGATGCTCAGGCGGCGGAGCAGGTCCGGGAGGCGGGGCGTTCGGCGGTGGAGGTGATCCACGCGTGGGGCGCGCCGTTCTCGGACGGTTGGCAGCACTGGCGCCCGAACCCGGCGTGGGGAGTACCGTCTCTCCCGGACGACTGGGACCGTACACCCGCGCACTTGTCCTCATGAGACCCTTGATGCGCCCCCGGTCCGCAACCGTAGGATCGTCCTCCGCAATGGTTCACAGGGGCAACTCCCGCAGTTCGGGCAGGGCTTGACCGTACGTCACCGAGGGGCGGCAAGACGTGATCAAGGGGTACGAGGGTTACACCGGGACGAGCCGGAGACGGCCCGACGGACGGGCAGTGCTGTCGTTCGCCGAGCCCGCCGGTACCGTGTGTGGCACAGGAACTGCCTCTGACCACGCGGGAATTCCGTTCCCAGGACACGTAATCCGGGTATCGGCCTTTCTGCGGGACGAAGTATCGGGTTTGCGGGACGCACTGCGCTCACCACGCGCAGTCCCGGACGGATGGATTCGACACGCGTGACGGAGCACCCCACCTCCCACGAGCGCCCTCAGGGCGGCGCCGGCCCCACGGACCCCCGCGGGGCGCTTCTGCGTACCCAGGAGCCGCGCACCACGCCCGCCACGGCCTTACCCGCTCAGGCACGCAAGGGTGACGCGTCGGCCGAGCCGGGCACCACGGTCCCCTGCGCGAAGAGCGGACAGGCACCCTCGGAGCACGCCCAGCCGGCGGTCTCCGAGCACTCGCAGCCCGCGGCGACCGAGCCCGACCCGCACCGCCCGAGGCCCGCGCCGGAGACCATCCCGGCGCAGCCCGGCGGCGAGCCGGACCGGTCGGGCGGCGGCACCGGCGGCGGTCTGGAGCGGCGCGGCGGTCAGGGAGTGCCGCCCGGCGCCCCCATGCCGATGCGGCGCGACGGCGACCGGCTGCGCTTCGTGGGCGCCGCGACCCGGCGGATCGCCCGGGGCATAGACCTCGACGAGATCGTGATGGGTCTGTGCCGGGCCACCGTGCCGACGTTCTCGGACGCGATCCTCGTGTATCTGCGCGAGCCGCTGCCGGTCGGGGACGAGCGGCCCACCGGGCCCATGGTGCTGCGGCTGCGCCGCACCGACCGGATCCCGGAGGAGCGGGACACCGAGGGCGGCTTCATGCCCTCCTCGCTCCAGCCCGAGCAGCCCATGGACCTGGCGGTCGTCACCGCCGAGCAGTGCGAGGTGCGGCCCGGAGGGGCGCTCGCCGAGGTGCTGCGGGGCGTGCGCCCGGTCTTCGCGGACGCGCCCGCCGCGCACGACGCGCTGCCGGAACTGCTCGGCCCGGACGCCGAACTGACCGTGCCGACCGGCCAGCGGGCGATCCTCGCCCCGCTGCGCGGCCGGCGCCGGGTGATCGGCGCGGCCGTCTTCCTGCGCCGCCCGGAGCGGATGGCGTTCGAGCAGGACGACCTGCTGGTCGCCGCGCAGCTCGCCACGCACAGCGCGCTCGGCATCGACAAGGCGGTGCTGTACGGCCGCGAGGCGTACATCGCCGACGAGTTGCAGCGCACGATGCTGCCTGAGGCGCTGCCGAAGTGCACCGGCGTGCGGCTCGCGCACCGGTATCTGCCGGCCGCCGAGACCGCGCGGGTCGGCGGCGACTGGTACGACGCGATTCCCCTGCCGGGGAGCCGGGTCGCGCTGGTCGTGGGCGATGTGATGGGTCATTCGATGACCTCGGCCGCGATCATGGGTCAGCTGCGGACCACCGCGCAGACGCTGGCGGGGCTGGACCTTCCGCCGCAGGAGGTGCTGCACCACCTCGACGAGCAGGCCCAGCGGCTCGGTACGGATCGCATGGCGACCTGCCTGTACGCGGTGTACGACCCGGTATCGCACCGGATCACCATCGCCAACGCCGGGCATCCGCCGCCGGTGCTGCTGCATCTCGGCGGCCGTGCCGAGGTGCTGCGGGTGCCGCCGGGCGCGCCGATCGGTGTGGGCGGGGTGGACTTCGAGGCCGTCGAGCTGGACGCGCCTGCCGGTGGCACGCTGCTGCTGTACACCGACGGGCTCGTGGAGTCCCGGCTGCGGGACGTGTGGACCGGGATAGAGCAGTTGCGGGAGAAGCTGGCCGCGACCGCGCAGTTGACCGGGCCGGATCATCCGCCGCCGTTGGAAGCGCTGTGCGACGAGGTGCTGGACATGCTCGGCCCGGGGGACCGGGACGACGACATCGCGCTTCTTGCCGCGCGCTTCGATGGGATCGCTCCCAGCGATGTCGCGTACTGGTTCCTGGAACCGGAGGAGATGGCTCCGGGGCGGGCGCGTCGGCTGGCCCGGCACGCCTTGTCCCGCTGGGGTCTTGAGGAGTTGACCGATTCGGTCGAGCTGCTCATCAGCGAGGTCGTGACGAACGCGGTGCGGTATGCGACGCGGCCCGTCACCCTGCGGTTGTTGCGGACCGATGTGCTGCGGTGCGAGGTGACCGATGACGTGCCTCAGCTGCCGCGGCTTCGGCAGGCCCGGGCGACGGACGAGGGGGGCCGTGGGCTCTACCTGGTCAATCGGCTGGCGAAGCGGTGGGGGGCCACTCGGTTGAGTGCGGGGAAGGTTGTCTGGTTCGAGCTCAACCAGGCGTGAGCGCTCTGCTGGGTTGAGCCGTTGAGAGCTCGGGGGCGACTGTGCTCGGCGGGGTGCGGGTTCGTCGTGGCTGGTCGCGCAGTTCCCCGCGCCCCTGGAGGGCCTACGGCCCTCAGACGCGCCAAGGGCGCCCGGTGAGATCACCGGGCGCCCTCCGCTTTCTCGTGCGAGTGCGCCAGCTAGCCCTCGAACTGTGGATCGTTCGGGTTCGTCGGGAACCCGACGCCGCCGTTGTCGCCCGACGGGGTCTCGTCCGGGGAGGTCGGCGGAGTCGTCGGGGGCTCGGTGGTCGGCTCCTCCGTGGTGGGTGTCTCCGAAGGAGTCTTGGACGGCGTCTCCGAAGGGGTCTCGGAGGGCGTCTCCGAAGGAGTCTCGGACGGTGTCTCCGACGGGGTCGGGGACTCCGTCGGCGCGACCGCGGCACCCTGCTTGGTGTCGAGCTCGAACTTGGTGGGCTTGCCCATGACGCCGAAGGTGTACGTGGCCCAGATCTGGGCGGGGAAACCACCGCCGTTGACCCGGGGGACGCCGAGGGCGTTGTACATCGAGACGTGCTTGCCGTTCTTGCTCATGTCCTCGCCGAACAGGCCGACGGAGGTCACGAGGTTCGGCGTGTAGCCGGTGAACCAGGCGGAGCGGTTCTCGTCCGAGGTACCCGTCTTGCCGGCGACCTGCTGGCCGTTGCGGGCCGGGTTGTCGCGGACGGACGTCTTGGCCGTACCGTCGTCGACCACGCCGGTGAGGACCGAGGTGACCGTGTCGGCGGCCTCCTTGCTGATCACCTGCTCGCCGATCGGGTCGTCGAACTCGACTTCTTCGTCCCGGCGTTCGGCCCCGGCGATGATGGTCGGGGTGACCTTCTTGCCGTGGTTGTCGAGGGTGGCGTAGATGCCGGCCATCTCCAGCGGGCTGGCGCCCATGGAACCCAGGGTCTGGGCGGGGACCGCCTGCATGCCCTCGGTGTCCATGCCGAGCTTCCCGGCGACCTCCATGACCTTCTCCATGCCCACGTCGACGCCCATCTGCGCGAAGACGGAGTTGATGGACTTGTTCATGGCGGTCTGCACGGTGACGTCGCCGTAGTCGACGTTGTCCTCGTTCGGCGGGGCGAAGCCGACCGCGGTGCCGTCGTCCTTGACCTTGTGCCGGCTGTCACCGTCGTAGACCGTGCTGGCGGTGATCGGGTCGCCGTCCTGCGTCTCGGCGTTCTCGTCGACGGCCGCGGCGAGGATCACCGGCTTGAAGGTGGAGGCGGGCTGGTAGTCGCGGCGGGTGGCGTTGTTGGTGAAGTGCTTGACGTAGTCGACGCCGCCGTACATGGCGACGACCTTGCCCGTCTTCGGGTCGACGGAGACGGCACCGGCCTGGATGTGCTTGTCGACCTTGCGCTTCTTCGGGTCGAGCTTGCTGGTGAGGCGTTTCTCGACGGCCTTCTCCAGCGCGGCCTGCTTCTTCGGGTTGATGTTCAGCGTGATCGTCCAGCCGCGCGCCTCGATGAGCGCCTTGGCGTCCTCGGTGTCGTCCGCCTTGCCCGAGGCCACGAGCTGCTTGGCCAGCTGGTTGTTGGCCGCCTCGACCAGGTAGCCGTTCTGGCCTGCCATGCCGGCGGCGGCCTGGGGCGCCTTCGGCTTGGGGAGCTTCATGTCCGCCCGCTCCGAGGCGGTCAGCTGCTTCATCTCGACCATGTTGTCCAGCACGTAGTTCCAGCGCGCCGTGACCAGCTTCTTGCCGGTCGGGGTGGCCGTGGCCAGGTCGTACTGGCTGGGGGCCTGGAGCAGCGCGGCGAGATAGGCGCCCTCCTCCACGGTGAGCTTGTTGGCGTCCTTGCGGTAGTACGCCTGGGCGGCGGCCTGGATGCCCCATGCGCCACGGCCGTAGTAGCTGGTGTTGATGTAGCCCGCGAGGATGTAGTCCTTGGTCTCCTCGCGCTCCAGCTTCAGGGAGATGACCAGTTCGTTGAGCTTGCGGGTCACCGTCTGGTCGGACGTCAGGTAGTAGTTCTTGACGTACTGCTGGGTGATGGTCGAGCCACCCTGCTTGCCCTTGCCGGAGAGGGTGTTGATGACACCGCGCGCCATGCCCTTGAGGTCGACGCCGGGGTCGCTGTAGAAGGTCTTGTTCTCAGCGGCGACGAAGGCCAGCTGGACCGGCTTGGGGACCTTGTCGAGTTCGACGATCTCGCGGTTGGTGTCGCCGGTGCGGGCGAAGATCTTGCCGTTGGAGTACTTGTAGACGTTGCTTTCCTGCGTCGCCTCGGGGTTCCCCTTGGGGATGTCGATCATCAGGTAGAGCACGATGAAGGCGCCCATGCCGAGGAGACAGACACCGAAGAAGGCGCCGAGGATCTTCTTCCAGGTGAAGAGGCGGCGCAGGAAGCTCCTCTGACCCTTCTTCTGCTTCTTGTTGCCGGCCTTGGCCGCGGCGCGGGCCGCCGCCCGGCCTCCGCCCTCCGGCGGGGCTATGACCGCCGTCGCCCCCGCATCGCCTCCGGACGAGGGCTGGGGCGCCGCGCGGCGACCGCCGCGCTGCCGCGCTCGTCTTTCTTCCGCTCGTCCCATGGCTCCGGTCCGCTCCGCCTTCTGCTCGGTCTCATACGTCACTCGGGTCTTGTCAGCTCAGCAAGCTAACACCGAGGACTATGACAAGGGGGAGTCGGTCCGCTCCGTGGCGACGTGACAAAGCGCACGCGCGACGCGTGTCCACAGACCTCATCCCACCGGAACGGACGTTCCAGCAGGGGCGATGGTTGCCCCACCCGGCTCACGAGTTTCCGACGCGTTCCTGACGTTCTCGGTGACAGAACCGTGACAATCACCTCTGACCTGCGCCCCCTCCCCTCCGGTAGCGACCTATACACAGTAGGTATACGTGCGGTGTATACCCCGTGTGTACAGTCGTGCTCATGTCCATCGGTCACACTCTCCTGGGACTCCTCGAGTCCGGGCCCCGACACGGTTACGACCTGAAGCGGGCCTTCGACGAGAAGTTCGGTCACGACCGGCCTCTGCACTACGGCCAGGTCTACTCGACGATGTCGCGCCTGCTGAAGAACGGCCTCGTCGAGGTCGACGGCATCGAGCCCGGCGGCGGCCCCGAGCGCAAGCGGTACGCGATCACCGAGGCCGGCATCACGGACGTCCAGCGGTGGCTGGCGACACCCGAGAAGCCCGAGCCGTATCTGCAGTCGACCCTCTACACGAAGGTCGTCCTCGCCCTGCTCACCGACCGGAACGCGGCCGACATCCTCGACACCCAGCGTTCCGAGCACCTGCGCATGATGCGCATCCTCACCGACCGCAAGCGCAAGGGCGACCTGGCCGACCAGCTGATCTGCGACCACGCCCTGTTCCATCTGGAGGCCGATCTGCGATGGCTGGAGCTGACCGCCGCCCGACTGGGCAAGCTGGCCGAGGCGGTGACCCGGTGAACCCGACCGCCTCTCCGGCCCCCGCCGGCTCCCTGCTCGTCGCGACCGACCTGCGCAAGGCCTACGGCCCGACCACCGCGCTGGACGGCGCCGAGTTCTCCATCCACCCCGGCGAGGTCGTCGCGGTGATGGGGCCCTCCGGCTCCGGGAAGTCGACGCTGCTGCACTGCCTCGCCGGGATCGTGCCGCCCGACTCGGGCTCGATCACCTACAACGGCCGCGAGATGGTGTCCATGAACGACGCCCAGCGCAGCGCGCTCAGGCGCAGCGAGTTCGGGTTCGTCTTCCAGTTCGGCCAGCTCGTCCCGGAGCTGACGTGCGTGGAGAACGTGGCCCTGCCGCTCCGGCTGAACGGCGCCTCCCGCAAGGAGTCCGAGCGGACCGCCCTCGGCTGGATGGAACGCCTGGAGGTCGACGACCTCGCCCGCAAGCGGCCCGGTGAGGTCTCCGGCGGCCAGGGCCAGCGGGTCGCCGTCTCGCGCGCGCTGGTCACGGGCCCCCGGGTGCTGTTCGCGGACGAGCCCACCGGCGCGCTCGACTCCCTCAACGGCGAACGGGTGATGGAGCTGCTCACCGAGGCCGCCCGGTCCACCAACGCCGCCGTCGTCCTCGTCACGCACGAGGCACGGGTGGCCGCCTACTCGGACCGCGAGATCGTCGTACGGGACGGGAAGTCCCGGGACATGGAGCGCGTCGTATGAGGTCCGCCGTGTTCCGCCAGTGGTACCGGGACCTGGCGATGGGGGTGCGGTTCGCCTTCACCGGGGGCCGTGAGGGCTGGGTGCGCGCCGCGCTCACCGCGGTGGGCGTCGGCCTCGGCGTGGCGCTGCTGCTGCTCACCGCCGCGGTGCCGAACGCGCTGTCGACGCGGGGAGCCCGGGAGGAAGCCCGGCAGGACCGGGGAATCGGCTACCTGGAGAACAACACCCGATCCAAGCCGACCGACCGGAGTCTGCTCGTCGCCGACACCGACACCGAGTACCGGCACCGCGAGATAAGGGGACGGCTCCTCGAACCGGAGGGCGAGCACGCGCCGCCACCACCGGGGCTGGGCGAGTTCCCCGCACCGGGCGAGATGATCGTCTCCCCCGCGCTCGCCGACCTGCTGAAGTCGGACGCCGGGGAACTGCTGCGCGACCGGCTGCCGTACGAGACCGCGGGCACCATCGGCGAGGCCGGGCTGATCGGCTCGGGGGAACTCGCCTACTACGCCGGCGCCGAGGGGCTCGCCCAGCGGATCGACGGGTCGGTGGTGGCCCGGATCGACCGGTTCGGGGCGACCGAGCAGCCCGCCGACGAGGAGATGGACCCCATCCTGCTCCTGCTCGTCCTGGTCGTCTTCGTGGTGCTGCTGATGCCGGTGGCCGTCTTCATCGCGGCGGCCGTACGGTTCGGCGGGGAGCGGCGCGACCGCCGACTGGCGGCACTGCGGCTGGTCGGTTCCGACGGGCGGATGACACGCCGGATCGCGGCGGGCGAGGCCCTCGCGGGTGCCGCGCTGGGGCTGGTCTTCGGCACCGGGTTCTTCCTGCTCGGCCGGCAGATCGCCGGTTCGGTCGAGGTGTTCGACGTCAGTGTGTTCCCGAGCTACCTCGACCCCTCCCCCGGCCTCGCGCTGCTGGTCGCGTTCGCGGTGCCGGCCGCCGCCGTCCTCGTCACCCTGTTCGCGCTGCGCGGCGTCGTCATCGAACCGCTCGGGGTGGTCCGTACGGCCAGGCCCGCGCGGCGCAGGCTCTGGTGGCGGCTGCTGCTGCCGCTCGGCGGTCTCGCGCTGCTCTACCCGATGGTCGGCCAGGGGTCGGAGAACGGGGAGTTCAACGAGTACCTGGTGACCGGCGGTGTCGTCCTGCTCCTCGTCGGCATCACCGCGCTGCTGCCGTGGGTCGTCGAGGCGTTCGTCGCCCGGCTGGGCTCCGGCCCTCTCTCCTGGCAACTGGCCGTTCGCAGGCTCCAGTTGAGCAGCGGACCGGCAGCCCGCATGGTCAACGGCATCGCGGTGGCGGTGGCCGGCGCGATCGCCCTGCAGATGCTGTTCGCCGGGGTCGAGGGCAGGTTCACCCGGCCGACCGGGAAGGACACCACACGGACCCAACTGGAACTCTCCATGCCGGACGACCTCCCGGTGAGCGCGGTGGGCCAGGAGCTGAAGCGGGCCAAGGGCGTGAAGGCCGCCGCGACGCTGTCCGACGCGGAGGTCTCCGCCACCGCCAAGGACCCCGAGGAATGGGCCCGGGTGACCGTCGGCGACTGCGCCGCGCTGCGCGAGCTCGCGAAGATCTCCTCCTGCCGCGACGGCGACGTCTTCACGCTGAGGGCCTCGGAGGACCCGGTCACGGCGAAGCTCGTGACCGCCGGGAACACGCTGTACTTCGACGCGTCCTACAGCGGAGAGGAGCGGGGCTCCGAGATCGCCTGGAAGCTGCCGGACTCTTTGCGGAAGGTGTCCGCCCGCGCCGACACGCTGCGGCCGGGGACAGGGGGGCTGCTGGTCACTCCGAGCGCCCTGCCCGCCAAGGCGGAGGACGAGCTCGACAGCACCGTCTACGTACGGGCGGATCCCCGGGTTCCGGACGCCCTCGACGAGGTGCGCAACGCCGCCGTCGCCATCGATCCGCTCATCCGGACCTGGGAGTGGGAGTCGATCACACGGGCCGACGAATTCACGGACATCCGCACCGGTCTGCTGGTCGGCGCGTCCGCCGTACTGGTCCTCATCGGCGCGAGCCTCCTCGTCTCCCAGCTGGAGCAGCTGCGGGAACGCCGCAAGCTGCTGTCGGCGCTGGTCGCTTTCGGTACGCGGCGCCGCACGCTCGGCCTGTCCGTGCTGTGGCAGACCGCCGTCCCGATCACGTTGGGCCTGGTCCTCGCCATGACGGTCGGGCTGACCCTGGGCGCGGTGCTGCTGCGGATGACGAACGTGGACGTGTCCGTCGACTGGTCCGGGGTGCTGTCCATGACCGGCATCGGCGCGGGCGTCGTCGTCATGGTCACGGCGCTGAGCATGCCGCCGCTGATGCGGTTGATGCGGCCGGAGGGGCTGCGGACGGAGTAGACCGGTGCCGCGGCGACCCCGCGGCACCGTCACACTGGACCCCGCCAGCCGCTCGCCCGGCAGTGAGGACGACCGGCAGTGAGGACGAAGTGAGGACGCCATGTCGCTCGACACCCTGAGGTCCCTGATCCCGGACTACGCCAAGGATCTCCGCCGGAACCTCGACGCGGTGCTCGGTGACTCCGGGCTGTCGGCACAGCGGCTGTGGGGGACGGTGCTGGCCACGGCGATCGCCTCGCGTTCGCCGATCGCGCTGCGCGAGCTGGCGCCGGAAGCGCGGGCGCGGCTGTCGCCGGAGGCGTACACGGCGGCGAAGTCCGCGGCCGCGGCGATGGCGTTGAGCAACACCTTCTTCCGGACCCGGCATCTGCTGTCCGACCACGAGTACGGGACGCTGCGGACGGGGCTGCGGATGAATGTCATCGGCGACCCCGGGGTGGACAAGGTCGACTACGAGTTGTGGGCGCTGGCCGTGTCCGCGATCAACGCGTGCGGGGCGTGTCTGGACTCGCACGAGCGGGTGCTGCGGAGGGCCGGCGTGAGCCGGGAGACCGTGCAGGAGGCGTTCCGGGTCGCGTCGGTGGTGCAGGCAGTGGGGGTCACGGTGGAGGCGGAGTCGATTCTCTGCGAGTAGGGCGCGGGATTCTCTCCGAGCAATGCGCGGGATTCTCCGAGCAGGGCGGCGGGAGCGGGTGGCCTGGAATCGCCTACGAGCTCGGGAGGTGAGGTCGTGGGGCGGCCGCGGGTCGGATGTGGTTGATCGCGCAGTTCCCCGCGCCCCTGAAGGGCAGGGGCTTCGCCCTCTGCCCTTCGGCGCCCGGAAAATCGGTCGCCGCCCGCTCCTTCCCTCGGGAGAATCGCCCCCCATGTCCTCCTCCCCCTTCCCCCGCACCTTCGAGAGTCTCGTCGCCGAGGCCGATGCCGTGCCCACCGACGGGTGGGACTTCTCCTGGTTCGAGGGGCGGGCCACCGAGGCCCGGCCCTCGTGGGGGTACGCGCGCGGGATGGCCGAGCGGCTCGGGCGGGCCTCCGCGGCGCTGGACATCCAGACCGGGGGCGGTGAGGTGCTCGGTTCCGCTCCGCGGTTTCCGGCGGTGACCGTGGCCACGGAGGGGTGGCCGCCGAACGTCGCGAAGGCGACCGCCCTGCTGCACCCCCGGGGCGCGGTGGTGGTGGCCAGTGCGGAGGACGCGCCGCTGCCGTTCGCCGACGGGGCGTTCGACCTGGTCACCAGCAGGCACCCGGTGCGGGCGCACTGGTCGGAGATCGCCCGGGTGCTGCGGCCCGGCGGCACGTACTTCGCGCAGCACGTGGGGCCGAGCAGCGTCTACGAACTCGTCGAGCACTTCACCGGACCGTTGCCGGAGGAGAACCGGAACGCCCGCCACCCGGACGGGGAGCGCGCCGACGCGGAGGCGGCCGGCCTGGAGATCGTGGATCTGCGGGCCGAGCGGCTGCGGATGGAGTTCTTCGACATCGGGGCGGTCGTGCACTTCCTCAAGAAGGTCGTCTGGATGGTCCCCGGCTTCACCGTCGAGGCGTATCTCCCGCAGCTCCGCGCCCTGCACGAGCGGATCGAGGCCGAGGGCCCCTTCGTGGCGCACAGCGCCCGCCATCTGTTCGAGGCCCGCAGGCCGTCGACCGGCTGAGCCGGTGTCCACATCGTTATCGCCCGCGGCTTGGCTTCCCCGGGTCTACTCGCGTAGGTTCAGACCAAGGTAATTCGCGTGAGCAAAGCTGCGCGGCACGGCTTCGCGCAGTGGAGGGGGCTGCGCGAAGCCGTGCGCCCCGTCGCCGGCGTCAAGCGCGCGTTCCGCCCGCGCTCACCCGTACGGGGCGCCGAGACCCTTCTCCTCGGAAGTCGCACAAGGGTACCCAAACCCCACATCTCCACTGGGATTCCTTCATTTCCCCTTGGAATCCGCCGGGATTCGGCCATGATCACCCCTCGATCACGCCCTGAATGAGCGCTTCCGCGCTCACCGCCACGCTGTCGCCCGACTTCGGAGAGTAGTTGTGGCACGCCGATGCACGCAGCATCACTCACGAAGGGTTATGGTGGAAACCCCCCCTCGGGCCGGTCCGTCTCCCCCCCACGGACCGGCCCGTTTTTCTGCCCGGAAGGCGGCCCTCCGACGAGGCCGCCGCGGGGCCCCGGAGGGCGTCCGACCCCACGCACCCCTTGGCGCAGTTGGCCTCCAGCCCCGGTAGGCTCTGCCAACCTAGGGGACTGCCACCGCACCGGAGGGGCTGGAAGACGTGAACCTGCGCGACACACTGCGCGGCCTGTTGGTCAAGGTCTACGCACGCAGGGTCGAGGGCCACCTGGACCACGCCCAGGTGCCCGAGCACATCGGCGTCATCGTGGACGGCAGCCGCCGCTGGGCCAAGGCCGCGGGCTCCACCACGGTGCAGGGCCACCAGGCCGGGGCGAACAAGATCGAGGAGTTCCTCGGCTGGTGCACCGAGACGGACGTGAAGGTCGTCACTCTCTGGCTGCTCTCCACCGACAACTTCAACCGCCCGAAGGAAGAGCTCGTCCCGCTGCTCGGGATCATCGAGGACACCGTCCGCTCCCTCGCCGCCGACGGTCGCTGGCGCGTGCACCACGTCGGCGCGCTGGACCTGCTCTCCCCCGGGATGCAGCGCGCGCTCAAGGAGGCCGAGGAGTCCACCGCGGACATCGACGGAATACTGGTCAACGTGGCCATCGGGTACGGCGGACGCCAGGAGATCGCCGACGCCGTCCGGTCGATGATCCAGGACGCGCAGGAGCGCGGCACCTCGATGGAGGAACTCGCCGAGAACGTCTCCGTGGACCTGATCGGCAGTCATCTCTACACCGTCGACCAGCCCGACCCGGATCTGGTGATCCGCACGAGCGGCGAGCAGCGACTGTCCGGATTCATGCTCTGGCAGACCGCCCATTCCGAGTACTACTTCTGTGACGTCTTCTGGCCGGCCTTCCGCAAGGTGGACTTCCTGCGCGCACTCCGCGACTACGCTGCGCGACACCGCCGTTACGGAGGCTGACCTTCCGTGATACGCGTGAGGTGCGTATCGCTCCCACCGGGACAGAAGTAACGAGGAGTTCACCGGGCCGCCGTCGTACCGCTTGGCATGGCAGCGCACGTTCGAGGGCATAAGCCAGTCAGGTCGACGCCCGAACCACGGGTGTCGGATCTCAGCGGGCGGCTCGGGGCCGTCCGCCCGGGAGGCCCTTTGCACCAGCCCGATCGTGCGGTCACAGCACGGACGAAGCAGCGGAGGGCCGGTCACCGGCCCGTGCAACGGCGCCGACGACCGGCCCAGTTCGAACCCGTCGCTCCCCGACCTCATCCGAGGGGGTACGTCCTTCCGTGGTGACCAGCACAAAGCGCCGTATGCCAGACCGGCGCACCTACGTTCTCGACACCAGCGTCCTGCTGGCCGACCCGAATGCTTTGAGCCGCTTCGACGAGCACGAAGTCGTGCTGCCGATCGTGGTGGTCACGGAGCTGGAGGCGAAGCGGCACCATCCCGAACTCGGCTACTTCGCCCGGCAGGCCCTGCGCCTGCTCGACGAGTTCCGGGTCCGGTACGGCCGCCTCGACGCCCCCATCCCGATCGGGGACCTCGGCGGCACCGTACGGGTCGAGCTCAATCACTCGGATCCCAGCGTGCTGCCGAGCGGCTACCGCCTGGGGGACAACGACTCCCGGATCCTCGCGGTCGCCCGCAATCTGCAGGCCGAGGGCTTCGACGTCACCGTCGTGTCGAAGGACCTCCCGCTCAGGATCAAGGCGTCCTCCGTGGGCCTCCTCGCCGAGGAGTACCGCGCGGAGTTGGCCATCACGGACGCCTCCGGCTGGACCGGGATGTCCGAGCTGACGCTGCCGGGTGAACAGGTCGACATCCTCTTCGAGGAAGGCACGATCTACGTTCCCGAGGCGAGCACGCTGCCCGTCCACACCGGCCTGACGATCCAGTCGGAGCGCGGCAAAGCACTCGGCCGCGTCACGCCCGACGGCAACATCCGTCTGGTGCGCGGCGACCGGGAGGCGTTCGGCATCAAGGGGCGCAGTGCCGAGCAGCGCATCGCGCTGGACCTGCTGCTCGACCCGGACGTGGGCATCCTGTCGATGGGCGGCCGGGCCGGCACCGGCAAGTCGGCGCTCGCGCTGTGCGCGGGCCTGGAGGCCGTGCTCGAACGGCGCCAGCACCAGAAGGTGATGGTGTTCCGGCCGCTGTACGCGGTGGGCGGGCAGGAACTCGGCTATCTGCCCGGTTCCGAGTCGGAGAAGATGAGCCCCTGGGCGCAGGCGGTCTTCGACACGCTGTCCGCGGTCACCAGCCGCGAGGTCATCGAGGAGGTCACCGCGCGCGGCATGCTGGAGGTCCTGCCGCTGACGCACATCCGCGGCCGTTCCCTGCACGACGCGTTCGTGATCGTGGACGAGGCCCAGTCGCTGGAGCGGAACGTCCTGTTGACCGTTCTGTCCCGGATCGGTGCGAATTCGCGGGTCGTTCTGACGCATGACGTCGCACAGCGGGACAACCTGCGGGTCGGCCGGTACGACGGTGTCGTGGCCGTGGTCGAGAAGCTGAAGGGCCATCCCCTCTTCGCCCACGTCACGTTGACGAGGTCCGAACGGTCCCAGATCGCGGCCCTTGTGACCGAAATGCTGGAGGACGGCCAGATTTAACCCGACTCCCGCACCAACCCCGGGGCGCCGCCCGGCAAAAGGCTCAGCAGCCTAGCCGGGCGGCGCCTCGGCGTGTGGGTGTTTCCTGGAATCTCCGGCGTCAAACGAGGTGTGACCTTTCACACTCACCACTGAATTGCCTCCCGGTGTCGGGTTACGGCAGAGTCTCATTCCTGTCAGGCCCCGCATACGACACACCTGTACCCCCAGCGGTACGGAACCACAGCACCACCAAGTCAACTCAACAGCGTCGTCGTATGCCGCCCGAGCACCACGCGGCGCTCCCGCAAGGGAGTTGCCCACCGGGCCCGCGCCTCCGTGACCCCGCAGTTGGGAGGCCAGCGTCAGGGGCACGATTGCGTCCGCCAGGGTCACCGAGGCGGGCGATGCTGGAAGGAAACCGTGTGAGCCGGATTTCGGTCCGGGGATTCGCAGTGGCCTCGGCCACCGCGGTCACCGCAGTCGGCAGTGTCGTCGGAGTAGCCTCGGGCAGCACCGCCCAGACGACCATTGACGACGCCGAGGCGGTCGCGAACGACACCACGTTGCTCGCCGACATACCCGTGGGCCAGCAGGCCCAGGTGCAGACCGCGTCCCTGACTGCTCAGGCCGACGCCCAGGCCATCGCCGCCGACGCGAGCGCCCGCAAGGACGCCGAGGAGACCGCCCGTAAGAAGGCGGCCCAGGACGCGATCGACAAGCAGAAGGCCGCGGAGAAGGCGGAGCAGGAGCGCAAGGCGAAGGAAGCGGCGGAGGCCGAGGCCAAGTCGAAGGCCGCTGCCGCCGGCTCGCTCGGTGACATCCCCGCACAGAGCTCGTACACCGTCGCCGAGATCCAGGCGATGGCGAAGGCGGTCGTGGCCAGCGACCAGTGGACGTGCTTCAGCAACATCGTGAACCACGAGTCCACCTGGAACTACAAGGCCGTGAACCCCTCCTCGGGCGCCTACGGTCTCTTCCAGGCGCTGCCCGGCTCCAAGATGTCGTCCGCCGGTTCCGACTGGCAGACCAACCCGGCCACGCAGATCAAGTGGGGCCTGAACTACATGGAATCGCGCTACGGCAGCCCGTGCGAGGCCTGGGCGTTCTGGCAGGCCAACAACTGGTACTAGGCCGGTCGGCGCAGGGTGACGCACACCCGCCGCTCAACCTTCCGAAGCCCTCCACCGTCCTTTGGTGGGGGGCTTCGGCCATGTACGGTCGGAGCCCCCGAGAGGATTCGCGGCCTCCGGGAGGAGTGGTGACCCACAGGAGCGACGGGGGAAGAGGACGGATGATGTCGCGAGTTCCAGGGTGGCTCGGCCGGCTCGGCGCCGGACTGAGCGGATGGAGCGAGCGGTTGGAGCGGCGCCGGGCGGAGATGGAGGCGGAGGACTCCGAGACGGGCTCGGAGGGCCGCACCGGCTCCGCCAAGGGTCCCGGCACGGGCGGCGCTGACGCGGCCGCCGGGGCCGGTGGATCCGACACTCCTGCCGGGGCGCACGGCTCTGACGCACCCGCCGAGGCGGGCGGCTCCACCGGCCCTGCGGGTGCGGCGGGTTCAGCCGGATCCACGGCCCCGCAGAGCCGGCCGACGACCACCCCCGTCCTCTACAGCCGTCCGGACCCCGCGTCGGTGGTGCCCTGGGGCATGCGGGTGGCGGCCGAGGCCGGCTGGCGGCTGCTCGTGCTCGCGGGCACCGTCTGGGTGCTGATGCGGGTCATCAGCTCGGTACGGCTGCTGGTGCTGTCGTTCACCGCCGCACTGCTCGTCACCGCCGTGCTCCAGCCGACCGTGGCACGGCTGACCCGGCACGGCGTACCGCGCGGCCTCGCCACCGCGCTGACCGCCGCCCTCGGCTTCATCGTCATGGGACTGATCGGCTGGTTCGTCACCTGGCAGGTCATGGAGAACATCGACGACCTCTCCGACCAGATCCAGGACGGCATCGACGAGTTGCAGCGCTGGCTGCTCGACAGCCCGTTCCACGTCACCGAGAACCAGATCAACGACATCGCCAAGAACCTCCGTGAGGCGGTCAGCGACAACACCGACACGATCACCTCGGCGGGGCTGGAGGGCGTGACGGTCATCGTCGAGGCGCTCACCGGCATCCTGTTGACGATGTTCTCCACGCTCTTCCTCCTGTACGACGGCAAGAGGATCTGGCAGTGGACGCTGAAGCTGGTGCCCACGGCGGCCCGGCCGGGTGTCGCCGACGCGGGGCCGCGCGCCTGGCGGACGCTGACGGCGTACGTGCGCGGCACGGTGGTCGTGGCGCTGATCGACGCCATCTTCATCGGTCTGGGGATCTACTTCCTCGATGTGCCTATGGCGGTCCCGCTGGCCGTGTTCATCTTCCTGTTCTCCTTCATCCCGCTGGTGGGTGCGGTCGTCTCGGGTGCGCTGGCCGTGGTCGTGGCGCTGGTGACCCAGGGCGTGTTCACGGCCGTCATGACGCTGGTCGTGGTGCTCGCCGTGCAGCAGATCGAGGGGCACATCCTCCAGCCGTTCATCCTCGGCCGGGCCGTCCGGGTACACCCCCTGGCCGTCGTGCTGGCGGTCGCCGCCGGTGGCATGATCGCCGGGATCGGGGGCGCGGTGGTGGCCGTGCCGCTGGTCGCGGTCACCAACACGGTCGTGGGGTCACTGCGGGCGTACGCGGACGAGCACGGGCGGGGCGAGGCCGTCGGCCCTGGGGCCTGACGTCACACGGGCAGGGTGTCAGCACGGCCTGTCCGGTCCGTCCGTCGGCGGTGGGTAGTGCGGGGCGCATTCCGTGCAGGCGTACACGTTGAAGCCGGGGCCGGTGGCGCCGTGGTGCTCGTGGACCAGGACCGGGCTCTCGGTGACGCGTTCGCAGCGGGCGCACATACGGACAGGGGGACGTCGCGGTACGCGGTGGTCGGCGCGGCTCGTCATCGTGTCGCTCCCGTCAGGGCGCCGGGGCCGTGCGCCTCACCGGGTGCGGGGGGCGTGTCGAAGCCGAGGCTCGCCAGGTAGAGGGCGCGGCGTCGTTCACGTAGGCCACGGGTCGCGCGGCGGCGGACGCGGTCGTCAAGGGTGCGGGGGCGGGAGTGGGGCGGGGTGGCGGTGCGGGTCACCGTGCCGGGTGGGCGCGGTGACGCCGTGCGGTGGGGAGCTGGGGCGGACGGGACGGGGACGGGGCCGGGGCCCGCGCGGTGGCGGCCGTGTGAGTGCGGCAGCCAGACGCCCAGCATCCGGGCCAGGGGTCGGACGATAAAGTCCAGCATTGTCGGCGCTCCTTCGAAGCGTTCGGCCATGCCCCGGGGCCCTGCACGGCCGCCGGGGTCTGTCCATTCCAGCCTACATTGCTACGCATGTCAGTGCATAGCAGTACGCAGCAATACGGCCATTGCTGCAGCTCAGAGCTGTTCTACGGTGGGAGGTATGGCAGCAGAAGCAGGCGACTCACCCATCGACCCCAACAAGATTGCCTACGTCTACATGCAGGTGGCCGACCACATCGCTGCCCGAATCGCGTCGGGTGAACTGAGGCCCGGTGCACGACTGTCCGGCGAGAGGGATCTCGGCACGGAATACGGAGTCGCCTACCTGACCGCCCGCCGCGCCATCCGCGAGCTACGCGAACGCGGCCTGGTCGTCACCCTCCCCGCGAAGGGCACCTTCGTCGCCTATCCGCAGGAGTCGGAAGCGGACGGCAACACCGATCCGGACCGTTAAGACTCCGGAGCCGTACGCGAAGGACGTGCCGTCGCCGGCCCCCTACGCGGTCCTCGGGAACGAGACCTCCACCCGGCGGTTCTTCTTGCGGCCCTCCTCGGAGGAGTTGTCGGCGATCGGGTAGTCCTCGCTGTAGCCGCGCACCTCGAAGGTGACGTTGCCGCCCAGGTCGGCGGCGAGGAGGTCGTGGACGGCCTCGGCGCGTTTCTTGGAGAGGGTCAGGCCGTGGGCGTACGAGCCGAGGTTGTCCGTGAAGCCGAAGACGCGGACGGTGCCCGCGCTCTGCTTCTTGATCTCCTCCGCGATGGTCTGGATGCGGGAGCGGGCCTGCGGGTTGAGCTTCGCGCTGTCCTTGGGGAAGAGGACCTCGGCCTGGAGGGCGAACGTGACGTTCTCGTTGGTGTCCTCGCGGCGTTCCTCGCCGCCGAGGTCCTCCACGACCGACTTGATGTCCAGGACCTTGGCGGGGGCGAGCGTGGCCCCCTGGGCGAGCTTCAGGCCCGGACTGTTCGCGTCAACCTCGGGGGGTGGGGAGGTGGTGACGGTGCCCGGGGGTTCGCTGGGGTCGTCGGCGGCGGCCGGGGAGGGGGTCGCCAGGGCGAGGCCGAGGGCGGCGAGGGTGGCCAGGGCCGCGGTGACCCGTGGGGTGAGGACAGTCATGGTCACTCGTCCTCGGAGAGTTCGATCGTGGCGGGGGGCATGGAGCCGACTTGGAAGTCCACGGAGGTGGTGCCTTCGGGAGGGGCGGGGAACTGGGCGAACCAGTCGGTGGTCGCGCCGGTCCGGACGCCGCCGGTGAACCTCGTGCACAGGCAACGCCCCTCGGTGTCACGGAGGACGAGGTACTTCTTCTTGCCGGCCTGGTCGACCAGGTTCGCGCCCGCGATCGAGCCGCCGTTCTTGACCAGCTCGCTCTCGTCGCCGCGCCACTCCGCGCCGACCCACGGCTTGCCGGTGCCGTTGGTCACCGTGCCCTCGACCGTGACGAAACCACCACCGTCACGGGCGGCCGAGGTGACTTTGAGCGTCAGGCCACCGGCCTTGACCTCGGCCAGCACCGACTCCGTAGTGGGGGCATCGGAATCCTGCTCCTCGTCCGCTCTGTTGTCCTTGGACGGGGTCGACGATGACTTCGTGTCAGACGCCTTGTCGTCATCCCCTCCTCCGCCACAGCCGGCCACCGTGAGAACCAGCCCGGTGGCGATCGTCACCGTGGACAGAGCCATGCGGCCCTTCATGGTGTACCGGAACTTCATGGACACAGCTTCCTCTCACTCGGCCAGACGCACAGCGAACATCACAGACGCGTCGGGAAGGTCGTCCGGATCGAAATCTCCGGGGTCGATGTCCACGGGCACGCCGTCGCAGTCCAGCGTGACGGGCTTCGTGGGGTTGGCATTCACGTCGAAGTCACAACGCGGCTGGATGACGGCGACCGCACTGGCGGTGGCCGTCATGTCCTCGGTGCCGGGAATGATCGAATCGCCCACGGTGTAGTCCGTCACCACGTCGACCTGAAATCCTGGATCGCCGCCCACCTCAGTGGGCTGAGCTCCGCCTTGGAGTGTCGAGTCGTTCTGCGCGGCCAGCGCCGCCGCGGCAGCAGTGGCATCTCCTTCGGCAGGGAGTCCTCCCGACAGGTCGAGCCAGTCCAACCAGTCGACATCGCCCCCGCCGATGGCGTCGCCCAGGTCCAGCAGAAGTTCGTCCCGCGCCTGTTGTGCCGCCGCCAACGCAGCAGCGTCCGCCGCAGACTGGGCACCATTGCGGGCGGACGCAGCTTGAGCGAACGCGAAGAAGGCCAACGCCGTAAAGAGCAGGATCGCCGTCAGCCAGATGTAGAGGGGAAGGGTGGACCCACGGTCGTCGAACCTCCGTGAGCCGCTCAGCCGCCGATGACGTTGCTCACGGCCGTCAGGATCGCGCCCGAGATCAGCCCGTCCAACCCCAGACCATCGATCATCACGAAGATCCCCGCGACGATGATCATGATGCCCGCGTACTCCACGAAACCCGCGCCCGCGTCGCGGTCCTTGCCGCGCATGCGGGACGCGACCGTGGTCCTCCAGGTTTCGAAACGGTGTTTCACCTTCATGGCGGTTGCCTTCCCGCGCGATGCCGACACCAACCGGATCACCGTACGTGAGTCGGCCCGTACGGGGGGTGGGTCCGGGGGCCCAACTTTTGTCGGAGGGTGGGGTCATCGGGACCACCCCCCGAGGGCGGTACCCAGCCAGTGGGCTATCGCTTCGCTGCGGGTCGAGCTGTGCAGTTTCGCGAAGATGCGGTTGATGTGGTTCTTGACGGTCTTCTCGCTGATGAAGCAGGTGGCGGCGATCTGACGGTTGTTCATGCCGGACGCGATGAGGTCCATCACCTCCACCTCCCTTGAACTCAGGCCGAAGGACGGTCGGTTGGAACGGTCGAGAGAACGGCGGTGCAGGGTCGTCGTGCGAGCGGGGACTGCCTTTGGCGACTGTGTCATGAATGGTTGCAGCTGCGAAGGCGGGTCGTGACTTTCGTGTGAAGTTTCGTAGGAAACGCCGAGTGAAGTTGAGACAGTCGCGGAGATGGTCGGGCGCCCCTCCCGCAGATCCCGTACCGCTGCCATCAGTTCGGGGGCCGTGAAGTCACCGTGGACCAGGTAGCCGGACGCTCCGCGGCGCAGGGCTTCGGTCACCACCTCGGGCTCCGTGCTGTAGGTCAGCATCATGACGGGGCAGAGGGCGGCCAGTTCGGGGAGCGCGGTCAGGCCGTCCGTTCCCGGCATGCGGACGTCGAGGAGGGCGACGTCCGGGCGGAGGCGGCGCGCTTCGGTCACGGCTTCCTCGCCGTTCGTGGCCTGGGCCACCACCGTGATGTCGGGGTGCGCGCCCAGCAGCGCCGTGAGGCCGGCGCGGACCACCGGGTTGTCGTCCGCGACGAGTACGCGGAGGGGCGGGCCGGGGCGTGCCTGCGGCTGGTCAGGCATGTGCGGCCTCCTGTCGGGGAGTGAGGGGGGTGGCCGGGGGTGCGGCGGTGGGCAGCGGGAGAGTCAGCCTTACTTCCGTGCCGGTGGGGGTCGTGCGTACGTCGAGGGTCGCGGCCGTGCGGGCCGCTCGTTCCGCCATGCCCAGGAGACCGAAGTGGCCGGATCTTTGCGCTTCTTCGAGGGTCAGGGTGGGCGGCAGGCCCACTCCGTCGTCCTTGATCGTGAGCTGGAGCGTGTCCGGGGTGGTCGTCAGGGACACGACCGCACTCGTCGCGTGGGCGTGGCGGTGGACGTTCTCCAGGGCCTCCGAGGTGATGGCCAGGAGGTGGTGGGTCGTCTCGGGTGGGAGGGGTGGGGGTGCCTCACCGGTGTGGGGGGTGACGGTGACGTGCGTGGGGAGTGCGGTGCGGGTCGCGAAGTCCGCCGCCCTCGCCTTCAGTTCGGCCGTGAGGTCGGTGGGCGGGGCCGGTGTCGTCAGGTCGGTGTGACGGCGTAGGTCCGTGAGGAGGTCGCGGGATTCGGCGGCGGCCCGGCGGGCGGCCGACGCGACCAGGCCGGCCTGTTGTCTGAGGTGGGCCGGGTCGGGGGTGGGGTGGCCGGCCGAGGTCGCCAGGGCGTCGGCGGCGAGGGCCAGGCCGTGGAGGGTCTTGGCCACCGAGTCGTGGAGGTCGCGGGCCAGGCGGGCGCGTTCGGACTCCACGGCCTCCGCGACGGCCAGGCGGGAGGTGGCCTCGGCGAGCGCCTGGGTGGCCGTACCGAAGCGGAACATCAGGTTGCGGAGGGTGACGCCGATGATGCCGGCGGCGACGCAGAACCCGGCGATGAGGAGAGTGTTGGCGCCTGCGCCGGGGCGGTGTTCCCAGGCGCGGTGGACCGTGAGGAGGACGGCGAGCTGGAGGCCGGTGAGGACGCCGGCGCCGCGCCAGCCGTAGAGGAGGCCGGAGAGGAGGGGGGTGCAGACGGTGGCGTAGGCGAGGGGGGAGACCGGGGAGGCGGTGAGGAGGAGGACCGCGCCGAAGAGGAGGTCCAGGGCCATGAGGGTGGGGTGGGCGAGGAGGCGGGGGGCGAAGCGGTCCCAGTCCCTGAGCATGGCGTACGAGATGGTGATGCCGAGGACGGCGGCGATGAGTACGGCGTGGGTCGGGGGGCCGTTCGTGGTGTTGGCCATGGCGAAGGGCGTGCCGATGGTGAGGGTGACCAGGCGGACGGCGAAGGTCTGGCGGGCCAGGGCCTGGAGGGCGTTGAGCTGGAGGCGGAGGGTGGCGGGGGGTGTGGCGTCGTCGGCGAGGTAGCCGGTGGTGGGGGCTCCGCCGGGGGTGGGGGGCTGTGGGCGGGGGTTCTCGCTGGTGTCGGGCGGGGGCTGCGTGCGGGGGCCCTTGCCGGGGCTGGGCGGGGGTGGGGTCCGCTGCTCGGCGGTTACGAGGTGCCGCCTGCGCCCACCCGTGCCGCCCCAGCGGCACGACTGCCCGCAGGAGGGGGAGGGGGAGGGGGAAGGTAGGAGTGGGAGCTGCAGGCGGGCCCGCCAGGGGCTGCGCGCGCTTTGGGGGTTCATCAGCGGCCCAGGATTTCGCCGAAGTTTGTTCCTGAGCCCAGGAACATGCCCGTGGCGATGAGGATCATCGTGGCCGGGAGCATGAAGACGAGGGTGACGAGGGTGGCCTTGGGGATCGTGCGGGCGGCTCGGCGGCGGGCGTTCTGCGCGTCGGTGCGGCGCATGTCCGCGGCCAGCTGGATCAGGGTCTCGGCGATGGGGGAACCCAGCTCCTCGCCCTGTTGGAGGGCCGAGACGAACTGGGCCACCTGTTCCGAGGAGTTGCGTCGGCGGAGTTCGTCGAAGGCCTGGCGGCGGCTGACGCCCATGTCCATCTGGCGGAGGGTGATGCGCAGTTCGTCCGCCCAGGGGCCCTCGTACTTCTCCGCGACCCGGTCCAGCGCTTGGCGGAAGCCCAGCCCCGCCGAGACCACGACCGCGAGCACGTCGAGGAAGTCGGGCAGCGTGCGGTCGATGACGTCCTTGCGCTCGCGCACGGCCTGCCAGATCGCCGCGTCGGCGGCGAGGAGGCCGAAGGCGAAGGTGAACGCGGCGAACAGGGGGCGCCCGCTGGTGAGGAAGACGAGGCCCATGAAGGCGCCGAAGAAGCCGTAGACGGCCCGGCGGGCGGCGTAGCGGTTGAGGGTGAGGCCGCCGGGGTTGCCCGCCATGTCGATGCGGTGGCGTTTGGCCTCCACCCGGCGCGGGCCCATGAGGCGCAGCACGAGGGGCGCGAAGCGCATGCCCAGGCGGTCGACGGCCGAACCCGTCTTGGAGACGCGGGTGGCGCCCACCTCCAGGGCGAGGGCGAGGTCGCTGGGGAGTTTCGCGTCCGCGCGGATCATGCGGATGCCCAGGAGGACGCCCGCCACGGAGATCGCCATCAGGAGGGCCAGGAGGAACGGGAGGAAGGAGGGCGTCGAGGTCGTCATGTCGGTCACCGGGGCCTTCTCATACTTCGATCTTGCCGAGGCGGCGGATGACGAAGAAGCCGATCGTGTAGAGGCCGATCGAGATCAGGACCAGGAGCTGGCCGAGGGGCGAGCCGGTCACCCGGGCCAGGGCGCCGTCGTTCGAGGAGTTGATCAGGAGGAGGGAGCCGAGGCCCAGGAGGGGGACGGTGAAGGCCGTCGCGTTGACCTCGGAGAGCATCGTGCGGACCTCCCGGCGGGTCTCCTTGCGGTCCTCCAGGGTCTGGGTGAGGTTGCGCAGCGAGCTGACCACGGTTCCGCCCGCCTTGTTGGACAGGACGAGGGTGGTGACGAGGACGATCAGTTCGCGGGAGGGGAGGCGTTCGGCGAGTTCACCGAGGGCGTCGTCGACCGAGCGGCCGAGCGCCAGCTGGTCCGCGACCCGCGCCAGTTCTTCGCCGGCCGGGGCTTCCAGTTCCTCCGCCGCCATCGCGAGGGCCGTGCGCAGGGCCAGGCCGGCGGCGGTGGCGTTGGCGAGGAGGCGGGCCACGTCCGGGAGTTGGTTGATGAAGGCCTCGATGCGTTTCTGGCGCTGCCAGTTGAGGAAGATGGCGGCCGCCCACACGCCCACGGCGCCCGCGATGGGGCCGAAGAAGGGGGCCAGGGTGGCGGCGGCGACCAGCCAGAGCGCCACGACGAGGAAGGCGACGTAGGTGGCGAACTCCCCCGCCGTGAGGTCCAGCCCGGTCGTGGTCAGCCGGAGGTGGATGGCGCGGCCCAGGCGGGTGCGGCGCAGGCGGCGGTCGACGGCCGTGAAGCGCCGCACCCGGCCCGTCGCCGTGCGGAGCGGGCCGCCCTGGTGGCCCGCGAGACGGTCGACGAGGGCCTGGCGCTGCGCCCGGCCGGAGGCGTACACATGCGCGCCCGCGACGGCGAGGGTGCCGCAGAGGACGGTGGCGCCGAGCGCCAGCAGGGTGGTGTTGTCGGTGGTCGCCATGGTCGGTCCTACCTCCTCGGGGGCTCTCGGCTATCCGATGGCCTGGCGGGTGTTGAGCGGGTCGATGGCCTCGGCCACGCCGTAGGCGGGCGGCAGCGGCTCGTTGGCCACGTACAGCTTCTCCGCGACGGGGCGGGGTATCGGCAGGTGCTCGAAGCGGCCGTGGACGACACGGTCGCCGCCGAGGGGGTCGGGGGCGAAGCGGGACACGGTCGCGATCCGGAACTGTTCGCGGCCGTGCGAGACCAGCAGGGCGATCTCGGTGACCTTGCGGGAACCGTCGGCGAAGCGGGTGAGCTGGACGACCACGTCCACCGCCGAGTTGATCTGGTCCTTGAGGGCCTCGAAGGGGATGAGGACCTCGGACATCGAGCCGAGGGTCTGCAACCGCATCAGCGCGTCCTCGGCGGAGTTGGCGTGGACCGTGGCGAGGGAGCCGTCGTGGCCGGTGGACATGGCCTGGAGCATGTCGAGGGTCTCGCCGCCCCGGACCTCACCGACGATGATGCGGTCGGGGCGCATCCGGAGGGAGTTGCGGACCAGGTCACGGATGGTGATCTGGCCCTTTCCCTCGATGTTGGGGGGCCTCGACTCCAGGCGGATGACGTGGTCCTGCTGGAGTTGGAGTTCGGCGGAGTCCTCGATGGTGATGATGCGTTCGCGGGGTGGGATGAGGCCGGAGAGGGCGTTGAGGAGCGTTGTCTTTCCGGTGCCGGTTCCGCCGCTGACGATCACGTTGAAGCGGGCGCGGACGAACGCCGCCAGGAGCATCAGCATCTGCTCGTCGAGGGAGCCGAGGTCGATGAGCTCGGGGAGGGTGTACGCGCGGGGGAAGCGGCGGATCGTGAGGGTGGGGCCGGTGAGGGCGAGCGGGGGGATGATCACGTTGACGCGCTCGCCGGTGGGGAGGCGGGCGTCGACCATGGGGTTCGATTCGTCGACCCGGCGGTTGACGGTCGAGACGATGCGTTCGATCGTCTGCATCAGCTGGTCGGTGGAGGCGAAGCGCAGGGGCAGTTGCTCCACGCGGCCGCCTCGTTCGACGAAGATCGAGTCGGGGCCGTTGACCATGATCTCCGTGACCGAGGCGTCGGCGAGGAGGGGTTCGAGGACGCCCAGGCCCAGGGCCTCGTCGACGACCCGGCGGATCAGCTGGGAGCGTTCGCCCGAGGAGAGGACCGGGCCCTCCCGGCTGATGATGTGGCCGAGCACGCGTTCCAGGCGGGCCCTGCGGTCGGCGGCGGTCAGGGCCGACATCTCGGCGAGGTCGATCTCTTCGAGGAGCTTGGCGCGGTAGACGGCCACGAGGTGTCCGTCCTCGCGTCCGGCTCCCCCCTCGTCGGGGGCGGCGATACGGGATCGCAGGCTCATCTTCTCGTCAACTCCTCTCGGGGGTCGGGGGGTTCGGTGGTCAGGGGTCGAGGTCGTTCGGCATGGTGGCCGAGCGTTCCACGGCCACCGGGTCGAAGAGGGGGATCACGGAGGGGACGGTGACGACCACCGTGGCGGTGGTGGTGTCCGTGCCGCCGCCTCCCGGGTCGACGGAGGGGTCCGGGTCCAGCCACGCGCTCGCCGCGGCGGCGCCCGCGGCCGCGCCGGTGCCGGGCTGGAGCGACTCGGCGCGGGCGGCCGCGCGGGCGGCCGAGCCGGCCTGGCTGATGCCGTAGCCGATCAGGCCCAGTTGGATCGCCGCCATGCCTACGAGGAGCAGGATCGGGAGGAAGCCGGCGAACTCCAGGATGGAGGAACCTCGGTCGTTCCAGCGGCGTCCTGTGCGTGTCGGGTTCGCCCGGGGGCGGGGGGTGGGTCGGGGGCGCGCCGGGGGGTGTCCGTCCTCGGAACGGCGCGGAATCGGTCGGCTGGGAAGCGGGGCGAGTTGACGCGCCAACCGCTGCGGGCGGACACCCCCCGACACGCCCCCTTCTCGCCGTACGCGGCTCTCCCTACGGCGCCTCCGTCGGGGGTGCCGCTGGGTGGTCGCGGTGTTCGCGGGTGCGTCGGCTTTCCGCCGGTGGGAGTGGGGCGCCGTTTGGTCGGGGGTTCGGGCGGTCATGGTGTGTCCCCTTCCAGTGCCGCGCCCGCCTCGCCGTTGACCGTCCAGCCCGTGTCGAAGCCGGGGAAGAAGAGGGGAACGTTGGCCTGGACCTCGGCTCGCATGACGGGGCCGGCGGGGGCGCAGTCGATGGAGGTGTCGCTCCAGGCGCCCGGGAGGTTCGCGCTGCCGGCGGTCTCGCAGGCGCCGGCGATGTCGCCGTCGACCGCGTACGCGGCGGTGGCGGCGCGGGCGGCCTCGTCGGCGGCGTTTCCGGCGAGGGAGTAGGTGTAGCCGTAGAGCGCCGCCTGCCAGAGGATCGTCATGGTGATCAGGATCAGCGGGAGCATGCCGGCGAATTCGAGGGTCGCCGAGCCCCGGTCGCCTCCTTTGCGGCGCAGGACGAGGGCGCCCCGGTCGGAGGAGCGGCGGCGTCGGCCGCCGTGGCCGTGTTCCGGCGGGGCGACCAGTTCCAGTTCACCGGCCAGGGCCCAGATTGCCTGTTTGACGACGGAGCGGGCGTCGAGGTCCTGGAGGCGGCCCGCGTCGACCACGGACTGGAGTTCCTTGAAGGCGGCGGGGACGGCGGCGCGGGCCACCTTGGTGCCGGTGACCTTCTCGACCAGGGGCGGCTGGATCTCCGTGGCGCGCGAGAGGCGGTTGACGACCGTCAGGGTCTCCTCGGCCTTGCGGATCTGGAGGCGGTCCCAGAGGCGGACCATGCGTTTGGCGGCGCGGACCGCGACGACGTCCGGGGTGACCAGCAGGAGGGCCTGGTCGGCCATCTCGACGGCCGCCGCGGTGGCCGCGTTCATCTGGGAGCCGCAGTCGACGACCACCACGTCGTGCCGGGAACGGAGGGTGGCGACCACCTGGCGGGCCACCCGGTCGGTCACCTCCTCGCCGCGTTCGCCCTCGGCGGGGGCGAGGAGCAGGGAGACGCCCGTGTCGTGGGCGTAGACGGCCTCCTGGAGCACCCGGGGGTTGAGGTCCGTGATGCCGGCCAGGTCGGCGACCGAGCGGCGGAACTGCACGTCGAGGTACGAGGCCACGTCCCCCGACTGGAGGTCGAGGTCGAGGAGGGCGACCGTACGGCCGGACGCGCGGGCCGCGAGGGCGAGTTGGACGGCGGTCACGGTGGCGCCGACGCCGCCCTTGGCCCCACTGACCGTGACGACGGTGCCGCCGGGGCCCGCGTACAGCTCGGGCGCTCCGCTGCCCAGGTGGCGTCGCATGCCCGCCGACCAGGCGGCGGCGGCCTGGACGCGCTCGGCGAGTGCCTCGTAGGAGAGGGGGAGCTGGACGATGCCCCGGGCGCCGGAGTCCATGGCGGCGGTGAGGACGCCGGTGCTGGTGTCGGAGGTGATGAGCACGACGCCGACCGCCGGGAAGCGCAGGACGAGATCGCGGACCAGGTCCAACGCCGGTACCGGGCCGATCCGTTCGTGGACGAGCACCACCTCCGGCAGCTCGTCCAGCGAGTCGGCGGCCAGCCGCGCCAGGGTGTCCAGCAGCGCGGTGGAGTCGGAGACGGGCGGTGCCGGTTCCGCGTCGGTGAGCTGGCCGAGGAGGGTGGTGAGGGCGCGGGCCGAGTCGACGTCGCCGGCGGCGGGGAGGATGCGGATGGTCATCGGCGGATCCCCGTTCGTGTGGCGAAGGACGCGGAGGGCGAGGAGATCACGGCGGTCGGGCGGGCTGCGGAGGTCTCGGTCGGGCGGGGTGCGCAGGTCTCGGACGGGCGGGGTGCGCAGGTCTCGGACGGGCGGGGTGCGCAGGTCTCGGTCGGACGGGGTGCGCCGGGCGACGCGCACCCGCAGGGTTCGCCGGGCGCCCTCGACCCGCTCGTCGCCAACGGCGCTCCGGTGCGCCGTACCCCCCTGAGCATGCCCAGCCTCGGCACGCCCATCCGCAGGCGCATTCGACGCACCCCCGTTCGAGGTGCCCTCGTGCGGACGTTCCGGACCGACCTCATCGCGGGGCCTCCTACTTGTCCTCGTCGAGGGTGTACGAACGGTCGTCCGGTACGACGACGGTGGCCTCGCCGCCCCCGACGAGGGCGAGACGGACGTGCTCGGCGAACGACTCGGCGAAGGCGACTCGCTGGGCGTCGGCGGTGTCGAGCGCGAAGGTGATCGGGACGGCCTCGGTCGTCGTGCGCCGGCGGTCGTTGCTGGACTGGCCCGGTTCGAGCGGGGTCAGCTTGCCGACGTCGATGACCCGGGCGTCGGCGACCATGAGCTTGGAGGTGTCCTTGCCCGAGTCGCTGTCCTTCTCCTCGAACGTGGCGTAGATGTTGACCCGCGACCCCGGGTTGATCTTTCCGGCGACTCCGGTGGAGGCGTCGATCAGGATGGCGATCTCCTGTTGCCCCGCTTCGAGTTCGGGCCGGTCGACGATCATGTCCGACTGGAGCAGGGAGCCCTTGCTCAGCTGGGTGACGGCGATCTTGCCGCGGATCTCCGCCAGATCGGTGACGGCCGTGCCGGACAGCCACCGCTCCGGCATCGAGATCTTCTCGAACTGCCCCACCGTCAGCTCCTTGTAGGGCGCGATGTCGCTCTTCAGCCGGTACGCGGTCACCTCGGGCCCGACCTTGGCGTTCACGTCACGGATCACCGAGAGCACCCCGGCGAAGGCGGCCAGGGCGCACAGGGCCGAGAGGACCAGCAGGATGACGCCGCGGCGCTGGCGCGAGTTCACTACATCTCACCTCGTGGGGACGTGCCGGGCACGTGAGCGGGCCTGCCGCTCGGTCGGGGCGGTGACGGACGGTGCGGTGACGGACAGGTCGGTGACGGATGTGTCGTACGGTCCTGCGGGCCGAGGGGTCGGCGTACGGCTGTCATGTGACCCCTCGGGGCAGCGCGCGCACCGGCGGCGGCGGTTCGGGCTCTCGGAGCGGGGCCGCGCAGAACCCGCAGCGGTCGCCGATGAGTTCGAGGCCGCACCAGTGGCAGGTCTCGCGGCGCACGGACGACACGAGCTGGTAGAGCACGGAGACGTCGCTGAGGCCGGCGGCGAACTCGACGAGCTTGCCGGTCCCCCACCAGCGCACGGAGCCCTCGGGCAGCGGCACCGGCAGGGAGCCCTGTACCTGCCAGGCCGGGGCGAGCGTCCCGGTGACCCAGTCGGAGGGCGGCTGCGGTCCCTGCGCGACGAGCAGCCGGGTGCCGAACTCGGGTCCCGCGAGGGGCTCCTCGTCGGCGGTGTGGAGGCGGACCAGCTGGGGCCGCGGGTTGGCCAGGACGGCGAACTGGGCGCCCGGCAGCCAGGACTTGGCGTGCGACTTCAGCGTGACCGGCACCCGGTCGAGCTTGGCGACGGACCCGAGGAGCGCGCCGGCGTAGATGTAGTGCGCGAGGAGGCGCACGGAGGAGGCGAGCACTCCGGGGCTGAAGTCGCACACGGACAGCTGCCGCAGCTGCTGGGCGAGCAGGGCGACGCCGAGCGGGGGCAGGTCCACGCCGAGCAGGGCGATGCGGTCGCTCTCCAGCACGGAACGGACGGTGTGCAGTCGCCGGGTGACGGCCGACGCGTCGGAGGAGGCGTGGAGGGCGATGACATAGCCGTGCTGCTCGATGAGCGCGTGCATGCCGTACAGCGAGGCTTCGAGGGTCTCCTGCGGCTGTACGACCGCGGGCGGGGTCTGCCGGTCGTGCGGTGGGAGCACCAGGTCGGAACTGGTGACGGCTATCGCGGTCGGCACGCTGCACACCACCCCGTTCACTTCGGCGGAGTGGTCGACCACCGCCTCAGACGGCCCCTGTGGGGAGCGACGTCCGCGTCGACGTCCCTCCCGCATCGTCTTGCATCAGCACCATATCCACGGCATGGCCCGATCAACACTGAATCTCCTTGATCAACTCACGCGGGGTGGGGGCCGTATCCACACAGAGTGAGACGCATATGCCTCAACTCGGCAGGCGAGCGGGGGTGTTGGGCTCCACGAACGGGTGCCCGGGGCTCGTGCGGGAGTATTGACAACTCGATTGGTCTGGACCAACTTACGCATATGTTCAGACACAGAAGACACCTACGCACGCGGATGAACGCGCCGGGGTGCGAGGGCACGCGGGCGCCGGGGCGGACCCGGCTCCGGCTCCGGTCGGGAGTCCTCGCCGTCTCCCTCGCCCTCGGCCTCTCGCTCGCCGGCGCCGGACAGGCGTCCGCCGCGGACATCAACAACGCCAGGAACGCCGGATTCGAGTCGGGGCTCAGCGACTGGAACTGCTCGGCGGGCAGCGGCACCACGGTCTCCTCCCCGGTGCACGGCGGCGCGGCCGCGCTGCGGGCCACCCCGGCCGGGCAGGACCACGCCCGCTGCACCCAGGCCGTGGCGGTGAAGCCCCACTCGACGTACACGCTCAGCGCCTGGGTGCGCGGCAGGTACGCCTATCTGGGGGCGACGGGGACCGGGACGACCGACGTCTCGACGTGGACGCCCGACTCGACGGCCTGGAAGCAGCTGTCGACCACCTTCACCACCGGCGCCTCGACCACCTCGGTGACGGTCTACACGCACGGCTGGTACGGGCAGACCGCGTACTTCGTCGACGACGTCTCCGTCTTCGGTCCCGACGGCGGGGGCGGCGGCGACCAGCCGCCCACGATCCCGTCCGCCCCCTCCGGGGTGACGGTGTCGGGCTCGACGTCCTCCTCGGTCTCCCTGGCCTGGAACCCGGTGTCGGGCGCCACCGGCTACCAGGTCTACCGGGGCGGCACGAGGGTCCAGTCGGTGACCGGGACCTCGGCCACGGTGACGGGACTGGCGGCCTCCACCTCGTACTCGTTCCAGGTCACGGCGGTGAACGCGGCCGGTGAGTCGGCGCGTTCGGCGACGGTGACGGGGACGACGACGGCGACTCCGGGCGGCGGCACGGGTGTCCCGAAGCACGCCGTGACGGGCTACTGGCAGAACTTCAACAACGGGGCGGCCGTCCAGAAGCTGTCGGACGTGCAGGCGCAGTACGACATCATCGCCGTGGCCTTCGCGGACGCCACCGCCACCCCGGGCGCGGTCGACTTCACCCTCGACTCGGCGGGGCTCGGCGGCTACACCGTCGACCAGTTCAAGGCGGACGTGAGGGCCAAGCAGGCGGCCGGCAAGAAGGTCATCGTGTCGGTCGGCGGCGAGCGCGGCACCGTGGCCGTGAACGACGCGGCCTCCGCGACGAACTTCGCGGACTCGGTGCACGCCCTGATGCGGACGTACGGCTTCGACGGCGTCGACATCGACCTGGAGAACGGGCTGAACGCGACCTATATGACCCAGGCCCTGCGGTCGCTGTCGGCGAAGGCCGGCCCCTCGCTGGTCATCACGATGGCGCCGCAGACCATCGACATGCAGTCGACGTCGAACGCGTACTTCCGGACCGCGCTGAACATCAAGGACATCCTGACCGTCGTCAACATGCAGTACTACAACAGCGGTTCCATGCTGGGCTGCGACGGCAAGGTCTACAGCCAGGGGTCGGTGGACTTCCTCACCGCCCTCGCCTGCATCCAGCTGGAGAACGGGCTCGCCCCCTCCCAGGTGGGGCTGGGGCTGCCGGCCTCGACACGGGGCGCGGGCAGCGGGTACGTGTCGCCGACGGTGGTGAACAACGCCCTCGACTGCCTGGCCCGGGGCACCAACTGCGGCTCCTTCCGGCCGCCGAGGACATACCCCGACCTGCGGGGCGCGATGACCTGGTCGACCAACTGGGACGCCACGGCCGGCAACGCGTGGTCCAACGCGGTGGGTCCGCACGTGCACGGACTGCCGTAGGCGACCCTAGGTGATCCGCGCCCGGCTGTGGCGCGGATCACCGGAACCTCTCCCGCCTCACGGAGAGACAGGGGTGTGAGGTGGGAGAGGTGCATACGAGATGAGTGACCCCAAGCGGGCAGGGACGCAGGACGAGTCCTCGCTCCGGGCGCGGATCCGGGCAGGCGACCGGGAGACCTTCGCGGAGGTCTACGACGCCTACGCGCGGACCGTCTACAACCACGCCTACCGGCTGACCGGCGACTGGTCGACGGCCGAGGAGGTGATGGCGGACACCTTCCTCGACGCCTGGCGCACCCGGCGGCGACTGGAGCCGGACGGCGGCTCGTTGAAGCCGTGGCTGCTGGGCATGGCGACCAACAAGGCCCGCAACGCCAACCGCGGTCTCGGCCGCCGGCTGGCGTTCCTGGCCCGCCGGCCCGCCCCGGCCCCGGTCGCCGACTTCGCCGACGAGACCGCCGGACGGCTGGACGACGCCCGCCGGCTCGCCGCCGTACGCCAGGTGTACGGGCGGCTGCGGCGCGGGGAGCGGGAGGTGCTGGCGCTGTGCGTGTGGGCCGGCCTCGACTACGGGCAGGCGGCCGAGGCGCTGGGGGTGCCCGTGGGGACCGTACGATCCCGGCTCTCGCGGGCGCGGGCGCGGCTGGCCCGGCTCACCGACGAGCGGCTGCGGGCGGAGCGCGCGGAGAACGCCGTAGACGCAGTGGACGCCGAAGACATGGAACCGGGGCGCGGTCGCGGAGAGGTACGGGGCGAGGCCGTGTTCACGGCCCGTCCGCTCAAGGAGATCCAGGAGGGAACCCGATGAACGAGGTGCCGGCCCGACTGCTGCCGACCCCGCCCGAACGGGACGTCCCGCCTGATCGCCTCGCTCACCACAAGGACCGTTTGATGCGACTCATCGACGACGACCCCGTTCTCGCCACGGCGGCTCCCCGCCCCCGCCCGCGACCGGTCCGCCCTGTGCTGTGGCTGCCCGCCGCCGCGCTGGCCCTGGCCGGGGCCCTGACCGTCGGTCTGGTCACAACCACGGACTCCGGCGACGGTCCGCGGCGCTCCGACGGCACCAGCGCCGTCGTCCTGCTCGACCGCATCGCCGACGTCGCCGCGCGGACGGAGGTCGAGCCGGTCCGCGACGACCAGCTGGTCTACGTCAAGACCCTGACGGGCGGGGCGGAGGCCGTGGAGGACGGCCCGTACAAGCCCGGAGAGCTGCTCCCGCGGGAGGCCTGGGTGTCGCAGGAGCCGGGCCCGGTGAAACAGTTGGCCCTGTACTACGAGGACGGCGGCTACTTCCCGGTCAGGGAACTGCTGCCGCCGGGTTCACCGGGCGTCCCCGCCGGCATCGACCGTCCGACGTACAAGTGGCTGGCCTCACTTCCCACCGACCCCGACGAACTGCTCTCCGAGCTCTCCCGCCTGACCAGGACGTGGGAGGGCCAGGAGAAGGACCAGGCCGTCTTCGACCAGATCGGCTCACTGCTGGGCGGGACGGTCATGCCCCCGAGGACCGCCGCCGCGCTGTACGGGGCCGCCGCGAGGATCCCCGGGGTGACCCGGGTCGAGGAGGCGACCGACCCGGCCGGGCGGCACGGTGTCGGCATCCGCCGCGTCGACGGACGGTCGGGGTGGGCCACCGAGTGGATCTTCGACCGGGAGACCCTGGTCTACCTCGGCGAACGCACCTGGCTGACGAAGGACGACCCGACCGGGGCCAAGGGGACGGTACTGGCGGAGAACGCTGTGCTGGAGCGGGCCGTCGTGGACCGCTACCGGGAGCGGCCGGGGTCGTAGCGCGCCCGGGCGGGGTCGTAGCGCGTGCCCGACCGGGGCGTGGCGCCTGCCGGGGCCTTGGTGTGCCCGGCCGGGGGCGTGGCGCGTGCCGCGTGGTCCCCCGGCCGGGCGCGTCCGTGCGGGGCCCGTCGGTCAACACCTTTCGAGCTGATTCGAAAGGCTTGTCCGGCGCGAGAGGGTACGTGAGCATCGGTGCCCCGGTCGGCGGCCGGTCGTGCTCCCGCCGACCGGGGCACGGCACATGCGAGAGCAATCCGCCCGCCCTTGCGGACACATGCTGTCCGCAAGCCTTCCCACACTGGACTCATGACAGACAACAGCGTGCGCAGCCACCGGATCGACATCCCTCAGGCCCAGCTGGACGATCTGCACACCCGCCTGGACCTCACCCGCTGGCCCGACGAACTCCCGGACGCGGGCTGGGCCTACGGCACCTCGCTGCCGTACCTCCGCGACCTCGCCGCCTACTGGCGCGGCACCTACGACTGGCGCGAGCACGAGGGCGCCCTCAACGAGATCCCGCAGTACGTCACGGAGATCGACGGCGCGCGGGTGCACTTCCTGCACGTCCGCTCCGCCCGGCCGGACGCGCTGCCGCTGATCCTCACGCACGGCTGGCCGGGCTCGATCGTGGAGTTCCTCGGTGTGATCGACCTGCTGAGCGACTTCCACCTGGTGATCCCCTCCATCCCCGGCTTCGGGTTCTCCGGGCCCACCCGGGACAAGGGCTGGAACGTCTCCCGGGTCGCCCGCGCCTGGGCGGAGCTGATGCGCCGGCTCGGCTACGAGCGCTACGGCGCCCAGGGCGGCGACCTCGGCGCGCTGGTCTCCCCCGCGCTGGCCCGCGTCGCCCCGGAGGCGGTGGTCGGGGTCCATGTGAACGCCGCGTCGGTCGGGTTCATCCCGCTCGGCCCGGTGGACGAGGACGAGCGGAAGGGGCTCGACGAGCGGGAGCTGCGGAGCCTGGCGAGCATCGCCGAGTTCACCACGGACGGCTTCGGCTACAACGCCCTGCAGTCGACCCGTCCGCAGACACTGTCGTACGGCCTCACGGACTCCCCCGTCGGCCAACTCGCCTGGATCATGGAGAAGTTCCAGGCGTGGACACACTCCTCGGCCGCGCTGCCGGAGGACGCGGTCGGCCGGGACACCCTGCTCACCAACGTGATGCTGTACTGGCTGACCGGCACGGCCGGTTCGGCGGCCCGGATGTACTACGAGAACAGCCATGCCCCGGACTGGTTCCCGACGGCGACCTCCGGGGTGCCGACCGCGGTGGCGAACTTCGGGGAGGACGTGGCGATCCGTCACTGGGCCGAGCAGGTCAACACCGTCGTGCGCTGGACGGAGTTCGACCGCGGCGGCCATTTCGCGGCCCTGGAGGAGCCGGACCTGCTGGCCTCGGACGTACGGGAGTTCTTCGCCTCCCTGCGCTGAAAGGGCCGTCAGCCCATCGGGCGGTAGTGGCCGAGCACCTGGGCGAGGTGGGGGAACCACTGGTGCAGGCGTTCCCGGGGCTTGGCCTCCACCGAGCACTCGAAGAAGCCGCCGTCGAGGTGGATGACGGCGACCATGAGGGCCTTGCCGTTGCCGCTCGCCTTGTAGTGGACGCTGCGGATCTCGGACCACGAGAAGTCGACGGAGACGCCGTGGTCCTCGAAGGCGACCCCGTTGACGTCGATGACGACGGAGTTGTGCCGGTCGACGGCCAGGAACTCCGGGCCCTGGGGCGACGGGGCGTACGGCTGGGGTGCCTGGCCGTACGGCTGCGGGGGCTGGCCCTGCGGGGGCTGGGCGTACGGCTGCGGGGGCTGGGCGTACGGCTGCGGGGGCTGGGCGTACGGCTGGGGTACTTGGGCGTACGGCTGGGGTGGGGGCGCGTACGGCGGGCCGGGGGGCGTGGGCGGGGGCGCGTACGGCGGGGGCGGGGGGCCGAAGCCCTGCCCGCCGTCCGGCGGCGTCCCCGGCTGCTGCGGCGGCGGTGGCGGCTGGTGCCCCTGTTCCGGCTGGTCCATGGTGTGTGTCCTCTGCCCCGTTGGTGTGACTCGTAGCGCACCGTATCTCTCACCCTCGGGTGAAACATTCCCCGGGGGCCACCGCATCAAGGGAGTGAGAGGCGACAACGCGAGTCCGTTCAGGGGGAGCCACGCATGAGACCAGTCCGCGCGGACGGATACCAGGAGTTCGCGGCGGCGCGCGCGGGGCATCTGTACCGGTCCGCGTGTCTGCTCACCGGCGGGGACACCCATCTCGCCGAGGACCTGGTGCAGGAGACGCTCGGCCGGTTGTACGTGAAGTGGGGGCGGGTGCGGCGGGCGGACAACCCGGCCGGCTATGCCCAGACCGTGCTGACCAGGACGTTCCTCGCCCACCAGCGGCGGCGCAGCAGCCGCGAGCGGGCCACCGACGTGCTCCCGGACGGGCCCGCCGCGCCGGGCTCCGACGCGTCCCTGCGGCTCACCCTCGTCGAGGCGCTGGCCCAACTGCCGCCCAAGGACCGGGCCGTGGTCGTCCTGCGCTACTGGGAGGACCGGTCCGTCGAGGAGACCGCCGCGGCGATGAACGCCAGCTCGGCCGCGGTACGGCGAGGGGGGAGCCTGGTGCAGATCAACGTGCAGCCCGGCATGACGGACCGCGCCGGCTCGTTGCTCGGCGCGGACGCCGAGGCCCTGCCCGACGGCACGAAGGTCGTCGAGAGGAAGCAGCCCGGGGAGAAGGGCGGCGAGGGGGTCGTCATTTGACATCCTCCCCCTCTTGAAAGAGGGGGATTCCAGCCCATAGGGGTTGGGGTTCACGGGCGCTCGAACGGCTGGTGGCCGTTGTCACCCCTCCGGCACCGGCTGTGCGCCGGGGGCGGGGGATTCCGCCCTGTCCTGCCGCGATGTTGATGCTGGCGTTGGTGTCGGCGTTGCAGGTGAAGCCGCAGGAGGAACAGACGAACACGGCTTGGCTCTTGCGCGAGTTCTTGTCGATCCATCCACAGGCACTGCACCGCAGGCTGGTGTAGGGGGCGGGAACGTCCTCGACCCGGCCGGGGGCCTTGTGCCCGGTGCGCTGCCGCAGCAGCCCCCAGCCCTGGGCAAGGATCGCCCGGTTCAGACCGGACTTCTGCGCCACCCTCTGGCCGGGCCGCTCCACGGTCCCCTTCGCGGAGCGGGTCATGTTTGTGATGTTCAGCTTCTCGAACCGGATCAGCTCATAGCCGCGAGCGAGCATGGTGCTGGTCTTCTCGCACCAGTCCTTGCGCCGGTTCGCCTCCCGCGCCCTGAGCCCGGCCACGATCGCATGCTCGGCTGCCTTGGCAGGGCTGCCTTTGGGGGCTCTGGCCGCGCGCCGCTGGTGCTTGCGGATCCGGGCGCGTTCCTTGACGGTGAGTTGGGGGCAGTTCAGTGTCCGGCCGTCGGAGAGGGCGGCGGTGACCGTGACGCCCCGGTCGATGCCGATCACCGTGTCCGTGCCGGGCGCCGGGACCGGGTCGGGGACGACGGCGAAGGCGATGTGCCACTGCCCGTTGCGGAAGGTGACCCGGAACGTCTTCGCGGCGGGCAGCTGCGCACCCTTGCCCTTGGCGCTGAGGCGGAAGCGCACCCAGCCGCAGCCGGGCACCTTCACCTGCGCCCACCGCCGGTTCAGCCTCTGCACCACGACTGACCGGCCCATGACCTGCCGTCCGGTCCTCGCGTTCAGCCTCGGCGATCCGTCCGCCTCGTATTCCGGCACGCGGTCGGTACCGATGACCCGAAAGCCCTCGTGCACGTGCTTCCTGCGCCAGGTCGGCTCACCGAACCCCGACGTGAAGCGGGCGCTCCTTGCCTGGGCGAAGTCCTTCAACGCCTGCTGCTGCACGTCCGCGTTCCCCGCACCCAGCCATGCGTTCTCCCGCCGGGCCTCGGTCAGCTGACGGCACTGCTCCGCGAAACCCGGCGCGGACCTGCGACCCGAGCTCCAGTACGCGTGCTGCTCGACGGCAAGATTCCACACGTATCTCGCGTGCGCGCAGTGCGTGAGCATCTGCTCGGCCTGCGCGCGCGACGGATACATCCGGAAACGAGACATGCCACGAACCTAGACACCCCGTTCCCCTCCCGCGCACGACTTCGACCCACATCACCCATGAGAGTGACCGGCACGCTCATCCCTCCCAGGGCGACCTCCAACCACAGGGCCCCGACCCGCCGACACCGCGAACGGTTGAGGCCGTCCCCCGCCCGCCTTGTTCCTCCCCAGACGCCGAATCGCCCTGACGGCGATCCGGCTTCCCCTGCCCGCTACACGGGAACGGGGATTCACCCCGGCCCTGAAGGACCGGGCACCCTGCCCGACAAGCAAGGTGGACCGTGGACACGCTCCGCACGGACGGGCTTCGGGTGGTGGTCAGCGCCTTCAACTCCGGCGCCCAGCACACCGCCGCGACCCGCGCGACCCCCGCGCTCACCATGGCTCAGCTGAGGGAGATCGCCACCGGCGAGCGATGGAAGTCGCTCGGCTGACGGCCCGGCGTCAGAAGAAGTCGGCCCACGGCTGGTCCCAGATCTGCTTCACGGCCAGGACGAGGAACAGCAGGCCCGCGACGGCCAGCATGCCGTTGCTGACGATGCCGTTGCGCCATTCCCGGGGGGTGCGGGAGGAGTTGAGGAGCCAGAGGAGAGTGGCGGCGAGGAAGGGCAGGAAGGCCGCGCCGAGGACGCCGTAGAGGATGATCAGGCGGAACGGCTGTCCCTGGAAGAGCAGGACGATGGGCGGGAAGGTGAGCCAGAGCAGGTAGGCGCGGAACGGCCAGGACTTCTCGCGCCGGCCGGAGGCGACCTCCTCGCCCGTCACCGCCTCCTTCGCGCGGAAACGCGCCACGAAGTCCGCGAACATCAGGCTCACGCCGTGCCAGACGCCGATGAGGGAGGTGTACGAGGTGGCGAAGAAGCCGATCAGGAAGAACTTCGCGGTGGCCGTGCCGTACTCCTCGGCCAGGATGTCGCCGAGTTGGATGAGCCCCTTGTCACCGGAGGCGATGGCGATGTTCGCGGAGTGCAGCAGTTCGGCGCCGACGAAGAGCATCGAGATCACGAAGATGCCGGTCGTGATGTAGGCGACCCGGTTGTCCAGGCGCATGACCTTCATCCAGCCGGTGTTCGTCCAGCCCTTGGCGTTGACCCAGTAGCCGTACGCGGCCAGCGTGATCGTGCCGCCGACGCCGCCGATCAGACCGAGGGTGTTGAGGATCGAGTCCTTCTCGTCGGGCAGGACGGGCAGCAGCCCGGCGAAGGCGTCGGCGAGGTTGGGGGTGACGCGGATCGCCAGATAGACCGTGACCAGGAACATGACGCCCACCAGGACCGTCATGACCTTCTCGAAGACCTCGTACTTGTTGAACCAGACGAAGACCAGGCCGCTCAGGCCGCACAGCACGGCCCACCACTTGAGGTCCATCACGTCCGGGAACAGCGCCTGGAGGGGCAGGGCGCTGGAGGACATCGCGGCGGCGCCGTAGACGAAGCCCCAGATCACGACGTAGACGACGAAGAACCACGTCGTCCAGCGGCCGAGGCTGGCCCAGCCGTCGAAGAGGGTGCGGCCGGTGGACAGGTGCCAGCGGCCGGCCGCCTCGGCCAGGGAGATCTTGACGAGGCAGCCGATGACGGCGGCCCACAGCAGGGTGTAGCCGAAGTTGCTGCCGGCGATCAGGGTCGCGACCAGGTCGCCGGCTCCGACACCGGTCGCCGCGACGACGATGCCGGGGCCGATGTACTTCCAACTGGATTTACGGGGTGGGGGGTTGGTGTCGGATGATGCGGGTGTGTCAGTGGGGTTTCCCGTGGTGTCCGCCATGAGGGTCAAGAAACCCCAAGGGACGGCATCGGGCAAGAGGGCCCGCACCGGCGCCCCCGAAGGGGCGCGGGGAACCGCGCGACCAGCCACGACGACGCCGCTGACAGCCGACGGCCTCAGCGGCCGGTGGCTTCGGCACCGGCTGCCACCGAAGCCACCGGTCCCGCCGAACCCGCTCATCCCAGCGGAGCTACACGCAGCCGTCCGCCCCGCACGTGCCGAGCTCGAACCACACGGTCTTGCCCGAGCCGTCCTGCTGGCAGCCCCAGCGCCCGGCCAGCGCGTCCACCAGGAACATCCCCCGGCCGCTCTCCGATATCTGCGTCACCCGGCGCACCCGGGGCGGGCGGCCGTCCGTGTCCGACACCTCGCAGCGCAGTACCCCGTGGGCGGCCGACAGGGTCAGCTTCAGTCGGCTCTCCGCGTGCACCAGCGCGTTGGTGACCAGTTCGCTCACCAGCAGCTCCGCCGTGTCGGTCTGGTCGAGCAGACCCCATCCCTCCAGCTGCCTGCGCACCTGCGCGCGGGCCTGTGCGGCGGCGGTGGGACGGGGGTCGTACTCGACACTCAAGTGGCCCGCGCCCATGGGGGGTTGGGGGTACGAGGCGAAATGGGGGCCGGAATCCGGAAGGAGACCCCCGGAGAGTTGCAGCATGCTTCCAGGGTTGCCGCCACTCGTACGCGGCACACGGGGAGGACTACCCGTTTCCGGCCCTGCATATACCTGTTTCCCGCCCGGGTACGTCCGTAATTGGGGGACTACGCGACCGATGGGCGTGTACGCGGTTGTGTAGGGCTTACGCGCGCCGTGAACTCCCGGCCCGTTCGCCCCTGTTCCGGCCATCTCGACCCCTGGCCGCACCGTCCCACTCTTGACCTGGTCATGCCAGACCCGCACCATGGCGCCACACCCGCACCAGGGCACGGCCGGCACCCCCACGGTCACCGGCCGGGCCCGAGGCACGTCGCAAGGATCCACCCCCCGCTCCACTCCCCACTTCCGGAGACCCCGGAATTCCTGGAGAAACTAGGAGACTCGATGCGACTCCGCACACGCGGCAGGGCGACCACGCCCGACGGCACCGGCAGGAGATCCGGTCGCCGCACCGCCGCCCTCGCCACCCTGCTGGCGCTGGCCCTCGCGGCCCCGGTCGCCGCGACCACCACGGACGCGACGGCGACCAGCGCCGAGCGGCCGAAGGCCTCGGCCGACGACATCCGTCAGTACGAGGTCCACATGCACTCGGACAGCAAGTCCCGCACGGCGCTGCAGCAGGCCGGGGTGACCGTGGACGACGCCGACGACCACTCGGTCTTCGTCTCCGGACGCGCGGACCAGATCAAGAAGCTGAAGCAGCAGGGCTACGAGATCACCCCGCTCGGCGCGGCCCCGGACCGGTCGAACGGCGAGGACGACGTACGGCTCTTCGACTTCCCGTCCGCCGACTCCCGCTACCACAACTACGCGGAGATGACGAACGAGATCAACTCCGTGGTCGCGGCGAACAGTTCGATCGCGAGCCAGCGGGTCATCGGCACCTCGTACCAGGGCCGGAACATCGTCGCGATCAAGATCAGCGACAACGTCGGCACCGACGAGGCCGAGCCCGAGGTGCTGTTCACCCACCACCAGCACGCCCGTGAGCACCTCACCGTCGAGATGGCGCTCTATCTGCTCAACGAGCTGACCTCCGACTACGGGACCGACTCCCGCGTCACCAACATGGTGAACAACCGCGAGATCTGGATCATCCCGGACATCAACCCGGACGGCGGCGAGTACGACGTCGCCACCGGCTCGTACCGCTCGTGGCGCAAGAACCGGCAGCCCAACAGCGGTTCGTCGGCCGTCGGCACCGACCTCAACCGCAACTGGAACTACCGCTGGGGCTGCTGTGGCGGCTCGTCCGGGTCCACGTCCTCGGACACCTACCGGGGTACGGCCGCCGAGTCGGCGCCCGAGGTGAAGGTCGTCGCCAACTTCGTGCGCAGCCGGGTCGTCGGCGGGGTCCAGCAGATCAAGACCGGCATCGACTTCCACACCTACAGCGAGCTGGTGCTGTGGCCCTTCGGGTACACGACCGCGGACACGGCGACCGGGATGACGGCGGACGACCGCAACGCGTTCGCGACGGTCGGCGGGAAGATGGCCGCGAGCAACGGGTACACGCCCGAGCAGTCCAGCGACCTCTACATCACGGACGGGTCGATCGACGACTGGCTGTGGGGCAACCAGAAGATCTTCGGGTACACCTTCGAGATGTATCCGGGGTCGGCCTCGGGTGGCGGCTTCTATCCGCCCGACGAGGTGATCGCCCGGGAGACCGCGCGGAACCGGGACGCGGTGCTGCAGTTGCTGGAGAACTCAGACTGCATGTATCGGTCGATCGGCAAGGAAGCGCAGTACTGCGCCTGAGCCACGCCTGAGCCGAGCTGAGCTGCGCCGCTTGAGCCGGTGAGGGCTCGGGGGGTTCTGTGCGTGGGGGACTGCGCGTCCGTTGTGGCCGGGCGCGCAGTTCCCCGCGCCCCCTACGGGGCGCTGTCCTCGGGCTCTTCCTTGTCTGTGCCGTCGTCGAAGTACGCGTCGAGTACCTCGTCGATCTGCTTCTCCCAGGCCGCGTGCTCCGACTTGGCCTTGGCCTCGATCTCCAGGAAGTACCAGCGGCGGTCGGGGGTGTGGACCGTGATCGTGAAACGCTTGCCGAAGCGGGGGGACTCCGTCTCGATCGCGCCGATCTCGTCCCAGGTGAACTCGCACTCCTGGTCGTCCAGACGCAGCCGTACGCCGCCGGCGTCCGCGATGATCTTCGCGCGGCGGTCGGAGGCCTCGAAGACGGGGCCGTCCGGTGCGGCCTCGCCGGCGGCGTCCTCGGCCCCGTCGGCCTCGTCGTCTTCTTCGGCTTCGGTCTCGGCTGCGGCCTCGGACTCGGCTTCGGCTTCGGCCGAGGGCTTCCCGGACGTGGACGGCTTGTCCCGGGTCGGGGCAGCCTCGTCCGCCTCGTCGGTCTCCGCCGGTTCGGCGGACTCCGTCGGCCTGATGTCCTCCGGCTCCTCCTGCTTCTCCTTCTTCACGGACAGCGGGGCCGTGAGTCCGGGGATGTGCGACGGGTCGACCGCTGCGGCGGCCAGGGGCTGGTTGTTCGAACCGATACGCTGCTCCACAGCGGGCAGTATGGTCGACGACCCTGTGTCGGGGACAGTCGGGCCAGGCATATGTCCGTATCTGGGTTTCACGGCGTTCAGCGCAACAGCTCCCGCAACATCCGCGCCCGCGCGGAAGAGTTGTGGCGACGCGGGGCGCAGTCAACCGCCCCAGCCCCACCCCCGACATCCGAGGGCGGGGACAGGATGCAAGCGCAGCACCACAACCAGTGGCGCCCGCAGTGCAAGCCCGGGACTCTAGCCCCGGGTCGTTGACACGAACACGCTCAATACCGCCGCTACCGCGAAGCCCGCCAGCGACAGCACCGTCTCCAGGACCGTCCAGGTCTTGAGAGTGTCGCGTTCGCTGATGCCGAAGTACTTGGCGACGATCCAGAAGCCGCCGTCGTTGACGTGCGAGGCGAAGATCGAGCCCGCCGAGATGGCCATGATGACGAGGGCGACGAAGGCCTGGGAGTGGTCGCCCCCGGCGAGGAGGGGCGCGACGATGCCCGCCGTGGTCACGATCGCCACCGTCGCCGAGCCCTGGGCGACCCTGAGCACCACCGAGAGCAGGTAGGACAGGACGATCACGGGCAGGCCCACGTCGTTGAACGTGTCCGACAGGGCCTGCGCCACGCCGCTCGCCTTCAGCACGGCGCCGAAGACGCCGCCCGCGCCGACCACCAGCAGGATGTTGCCGACCGGCTTGAGGGAGGACGTCGACACCGTCTCCAGCGACTTGCGGGACCAGCCGCGGCGGATGCCGAGCAGGTAGTACGCGAGGAGCAGGGCGATCGTCAGCGCGACGAAGGGGTTGCCGAAGAACTCGATCACCGAACGGAGCGTTGAGGGGCCCAGGGCGATCGAGGAGAACGTCGCGGCGAGGATGAGGAGGAGGGGTGTGCCGATGATGAGGAAGACGGTGGTGAGCGGGACCGGTGTCTCCTGCGGAGTGACCCCGGCCGCGCGCTGTTCGTCGATCACCGCCTGACGGGACTCCTCGGCGGCCTCGACCATGTCCTGCGGGACGGGGACGAAGATACGGCGGCCGACCCACGCGGAGAACGCCCAGGCGGCCAGTACGGCGGGAATGCCGCAGACGACGCCCATCAGGATGACCCAGCCGAGATCCACGTGGAGAAGGCCCGCGGCGGCCACCGGGCCCGGGTGCGGGGGCAGGAAGGCGTGGGTCATCGAGAGGCCGGCGAGCAGCGGGAGGCAGTAGAGGAGGATCGACTTGCCCGAACGCTTGGCGGCGGCGTAGACGATCGGGGCGAGGACGAAGATGCCGACGTCGAAGAAGACCGGGATGCCGAAGATCAGGCCGGTCAGGCCCATCGCCAGCGGGGCGCGCTTCTCGCCGAAGAGGTTCAGGAGGCGGGAGGCCAACACCTCGGCTCCGCCGCTGACTTCGAGGATCGCACCGAGCATCGTGCCCAGGCCGATGATGATCGCGACGTGGCCGAGGATGCCGCCCATGCCGGACTCGATGGTCGAGACGGCGTCGCTTCGCTGGACGGTGCCGAAGAGTTCGGTGACGGAGAGTCCCGCGGCGAGGCCGACGGCTATGGAGACGGCGAGGAGGGCGACGAAGGGCTGGAGCCTGGTCCTGATGATCAGGAAGAGGAGGAGGGCTATGCCGAGGGCGGCGACGGTGAGGAGGCCGGCGGTGCCGTCTATGAGGAGGAGCAGGCCGCCGGTGTGTGGGGGTGTTTCGGACATGGGGGGTCCTCTGGGTGGGGGCATGGCTGGGGTTTTTGGGCAGGGGGTAGCGCCGTGCGGGGTGCGGGGGTTGCGGGTGGGGTGCGGTGGGGTGGTGCTGAGCGCGGCCGGGTGCGGGTTGTGAGGGGTTGCTCGCGCAGTTCCCCGCGCCCCTGTAGGGCCTGCGGCCCTCTGGGCGCGGGGCGCGGCTCAGGCGTCCAGGACTGCCAGTGCGTCGATCTCGATCAGGAGGCCCGCCGGGAGGCCGACGTAGACCGTCGTGCGGGCGGCCGGGGCCGTGGTGAGGTGCTGGGCGAAGTACTCGTTGTAGAGCGCGTTCATCTCGGCGAAGTGGTCCACGTCCGTGAGGTAGACGCGGATCATCATCACGTCGTCCCAGGTGGCGCCGCCCTCTTCCAGGATCGCCCGGACGTTGGCGAGGGTCTGGAGGGTCTGTTCGCGCAGGGTGGGGCCGGCGGGGGTGGGGGGCTCGCCCTCGACGGCGGGGAGGAAGCCGACCTGGCCCGCGACCTGGAGGATGTTGCCCTTCCGGACGCCGTGGGAGAACTTCGCGGGGGGTGCGGTGTGGGTCTTCGGGGTGAGGGCGATCTTGTCGGTCATCGGGGGTCCTTGTCCGTCATACGGGGTCTGACGTGGGGGTTCTTCCGGAGTACTCGCCGCTGATCGCGTCCGCGGTGCAGCGGACCAGCGGGAGCAGGGTGAGGAGTTCGTCGGCGGTGACGACGACGTTGGGGGCCGAGACCGACATCGCGGCGACGACCCGGCCGTCGGTGCCCCGGATGGGCGCGGCGACGCAGTTGATGGACTCCTCGTGGCCGCCGAGGTCGGTGGCCCAGCCCTGTTCGCGGACCCGCGCCAACTCCTTGAGGAAGGCGGAGGCGTTGGGGGTCGAACGGGACGTGTACAGGGGATAGTCGAGCTTCTCCGCGAGGGCGCGGCGCTCGGCTTCGGGGAGATCGGCGAGGCAGAGCTTGGCGACGGCGGCGACCGTGATGGCGACCGGCTTGCCGATCCGCGAGTACATCCGGACCGGGTAGCGGCTCTCCACCTTGTCGATGTAGAGGACCTCGTTCTCCTCGTGGACGGCGAGGTGGACGGTGTGGCCGCACTGCTCGTTGAGGCGTACCAGGTGGGGGTGGGCGATCTCGCGGATGTCGAGGTTCTCCACAGCCTCCTGGGCGAGGGCGAAGAGACGGGCACCGAGGCGGTAGCGCTGGTCGGACTGGCGGTAGACCAGGCCGTGTTCGTGGAGGGTGCGCAGGAGGCGCAGGGCCGTGGACTTGTGGACGCCCAGGCGGTCGGCGACCTGGCCGAGGTCGGCGGGGCCCTCGGCGAGCAGCGGCAGGATGCTGAGGGCGCGGTCGACGGTCTGGCTCATGGGGTGTGTACCTCCTCCTCGGCCCGGTCCGGTACGTCAGTCCAGCCGGGGGCGAGTCGAAGTCTCCCCCACGCGTCGTCGTCCAGGGCGGCGAGGCGGTCGGCGTGGCCCCGCCGGGGTGGGGTGGCGAGGTCGCCGGGGGCGGTGAGGGCGGCGGCTGCCATGAGGTGCCCGTGCCGGAGGCGGTCGCGGGCGGGGAGACCGCGGAGCGTGGCGGAGAGGAACCCGGCGGCGAAGGCGTCACCGGCCCCGACCGCCGCGGTGACGTGGACCGTGGGGGCGGGGACGAAGGTGGTCGTGTCCGTGGGCTGCCGGGGGTGTGCCGGCGTGGGCCCGCCTGCCGATTCGCGCACCGGTTTGCCTGTCGGCTCGCGCACCGGTTCGTCCGCCAGCTCGTCCACCGGTTCGTCCGCCGGCCCGCTCACCGGTTCGTCCGCCGGTTCGCCCACCGAGGGGGTGGGGTCGGGGGCGTGCCGGGGGGTATCCGTCCTCGGTCCGGCGGGCGCCGTCGGGTGGGGTTGTGCTCGGTGGTGGACGCCGGCCGCTGCGGGCGGACACCCCCCGGCACGCCCCCTTCCGTCCGTGCGCGGCCGCTCCTCCGGTGGGGGCGTGCGTGTGAACAGGGTGGCTCCGTGGGATCCCTGTTTCACCACCAGGGTGTGGGGCTCGGGGAGGAGGGCGCGGATGGAGCCGGGGCCGCCCGTGACACCCCACGCCTCCTCCGCCTCGTCCTCTCCGACGAACACCAGGTCGGCGCCGCGTGCCAGTTCGAGCAGGACGTGGGGGCCGTCGGGGTCGCGCCACAGGCTTCGGCGGTGGTTGACGTCGAAGGAGACCAGCGGGTGGTGGGAGGGGCGCGGGGCGGTCAGGTCGCGGAGCAGGCGCAGGCAGTCGTCGGAGAGGGCCGCCGTGATGCCGGAGAGGTGCAGGACGCGACCGGCGCGTACGGCGGTGAGGTCCACCGTCCGCGTCGACATCGCCGAGGCGGCCGAACCGGCGCGGTAGTAGGCGACTTCGTGGGCCCCCGTGGCGCGGTCGCCGGCCGTGCGGAAGTACACGCCCGTGGGCCGTACCGGGTCGCGCCGCACGGACGACACGTCGACGCCGTAGGAGCCGATCTCCTCCACCAGGTGGTCGCCGAAGCCGTCCGCTCCGACCCGGCTGACCCAGCGCGCCGTGTGGCCCGCGGCGGCCAGCACGCAGACCACGTTGGACTCCGCGCCGCCGATGGCCCGGTCGAAGGAGGGGACGTCGGCGAGGCGCCCGGGGCGGGTGGGCAGGAAGGTGACCATGGACTCGCCGAGCGCGACGACATCGACGACGTCAGGCGCGGCGGCGGGAGCGATGTCGGGAGCGGCGGAGTCGAGGGAACGGAGTCCGTCGGCGGTCACGATGGTGAGGGCTCCTCGTCGCGTCGACAGGCCCCGGGGCGGGGCGGCACCGTTGACCCGGCGCTGGCTGGGATATTAGATAGCCGTGAGCGATATACGCAATGAGCGTTGCACTCACTGCAACGCACCTCGTCAGGGAGGTCCCGTGGGTGTCGAGAGCGTCGCGAGTGGCGAAGTGACGGGCCGGCTGGCGCGGGAGCGCGTCGACCACCGCTTCAAGGGCCTTCCGCCGGACGCCGACGGACTGACGGTGGCCGAGCTGACGGCGCAGCGCCGGAACCTGTTCACGGGCGGCTTCACCACCCCGGTGCTCGCCCTCTCCGCCGAGCGCCTGGAGCACAACCTGGCGCTGATGGAGGCGTACTCCGCGCGCCACGGCCTCGCCTTCGCCCCGCACGGCAAGACGTCCATGGCGCCTCGGCTCTTCTGGCGGCAGATCGAGCACGGCGCCTGGGGCATCACCCTCGCCGTGCCCCACCAGGTGCGTGTGGCACGGGAGTTCGGCATCGAGCGGGTCTTCCTGGCCAACGAACTCGTCGATCCGGCCGCCCTGCACTGGATCGCCGACGAGCTGACGGCCGACCCGGACTTCCGGTTCGTCTGCTACGTCGACTCGGTGCGCGGCGTGGAGCTGATGGACGCGGCGCTGAGGGGCGCGCCCCCGGCGCGTCCCGTGGACGTGGTCGTGGAGCTGGGCGCCGGCGAGGGCGCGCGGACCGGCGTGCGCACGGAGGCCGAGTGCGCGGTGGTCGCGGACGCGGTGGCCGCGGCGGACACGCTGCGCCTGGTCGGGGTCGCCGGGTACGAGGGCGAGGTACCGGACGCGAACCCGGAGCGGGTGGCGGCATGGCTGCGCCGGCTCACCGCGCTGGCCGTCGACTTCGACAAGGCGGGCCGGTTCGCGGGCCTGGACGAGGTGATCGTCAGCGCGGGCGGCAGCGCCTGGTTCGACACGGTTGCCGAGGTCTTCGCCGAGTTGCCCGAACTGTCCGTGCCCGTACTGAAGTTGCTGCGGTCCGGCGCGTACGTCTCGCACGACGCCGGGCACTACCGCCGGATCACCCCCTTCAACCGGATCCCCGAGGAGGGCGCCCTGGAGCCGGCCTTTCGGCTCTGGGCACAGGTCGTCTCCCGCCCCACCCCCGAGCAGGCCTTCGTCAACGCGGGCAAGCGCGACGCCGCGTACGACCTCGATCTGCCGTCGGCGGAGGTGGTGCGGGACGCGGGCACGGGTGCGGCCCGCGAGGCCGCCGGGATCACGGTGACGGGGCTGTCGGACCAGCACGCGTGGCTGCGCACGGAGTCCGGCGCGGAGCTGGAGGTCGGTGACTGGGTGGGGCTGGGGCTGTCGCATCCGTGCACGTCGTTCGACAAGTGGAAGCTGATTCCGGTGGTGGAGGCGGACGGAACCGTGACGGACTACGTCCGCACGTATTTCTGACCCCGGTCGCTTCCGGCTCCGGTCGCTCCGGGCGCCGGCTGCTTCCCCCTCCGGTGGCTTCCGCCCCTGGCCGCTTCTGACTTCGGCCGCCGAGCCCTGAAAGGTGCCCCGCATGGACGACGAACGGGTAGCGCGCATGGACGAACTGGTCTTCCGTGACGCCGAGGTCGTGGACGGCTCCGGCGACCCCTCCTACCGCGCCGACGTGGTCGTGGCGGGCGGCCGGATCACGTCGATCGTCAAGGAGGCGGCCGCGGCGGGATGCCAACGGCCGCGGGCACGGCGGGAGATCGACGCCGAGGGCCTCGTCCTGGCCCCCGGCTTCATCGACATGCACGCCCACAGCGACCTCGCGCTCCTGCGGGACCCCGAGCACACCGAGAAGGCGGCCCAGGGGGTGACCCTGGAGGTCATCGGCCAGGACGGGCTGTCGTACGCGCCCGTCGACGACCGCACCCTGGAGGACGTCCGCCGCGCGATCACCGGCTGGAACGGCTACGGCGAGGACATCGACTTCACCTGGCGCTCGGTCGGCGAGTACCTGGACCGGCTCGACCACGGCTTCGGGGGCGAGGGGATCGCCGTGAACGCCGCGTACCTCGTGCCGCAGGGGACGGTCCGGATGCTCGCCATGGGCTGGGAGGACCGGGCGGCGACGCCCGAAGAGCTGGACCGTATGCGGGAGTCGGTGGCGGCGGGGCTCAGGGAGGGCGCCGTCGGAATGTCGTCGGGGCTCACGTACACCCCCGGCATGTACGCGAAGGACACCGAACTGACCGAGCTGTGCCGGGTGGTGGCGTCGTACGACGGCTACTACTGCCCGCACCACCGCTCGTACGGGGCGGGCGCGCTCCAGGCGTACGAGGAGATGGTCGCCCTGACCCGTGAGGCCGGCTGCGCCCTGCACCTGGCCCACGCCACCATGAACTTCGGTGTGAACGAGGGGCGCGCACCGGAGCTCCTCGCGCTCCTGGACAAGGCGCTCGCGACCGGCGCGGACATCTCCCTCGACACCTACCCCTACACCCCCGGCTGTACGACCCTCGTCGCGATGCTGCCGAGCTGGGCGAGCGAGGGCGGTCCCGAGGCGATCCTGGCGCGGCTGGCGGACGACGACACGGCCGGGCGCATCCGGCACCACATGGAGGTCGTCGGCGCGGACGGCTGCCACGGCGTGCCCATCGAGTGGGACACCATCGAGATCTCGGGCGTCACCGACCCCGCGCTGTCGTCGTACGTCGGCCGGACGATCGCGCGGTCGGCCGGGGAGCGCGGCGAGGAGCCCTGGGTGACCGCCCGGCGGCTGCTCGTCGAGGACCGGCTCGGTTCCACGATCCTGCAGCACGTCGGGCACGAGGAGAACGTGCGGGCCATCATGCGCCACCGGGTGCACACCGGCGGCTCCGACGGCATCCTGCGCGGGGACAAGCCGCATCCGCGCGCGTACGGGACGTTCCCCCACTATCTCGGCCAGTACGTGAGGGAGTTGGGCGTGCTCTCCCTGGAGGAGTGCGTCGCCCATCTCACCTCACGCCCCGCCGCGCGGCTGCGCCTCGCGGACCGGGGACTCGTCCGCGAGGGGTACCGCGCCGACCTGGTGCTGTTCGACCCGGCGACCGTGGCCGCCGGGTCGACCTACGAGGCCCCCCGCACGCTGCCCACCGGCATCCCGCACGTCCTGATCGACGGCCGCTTCGTCATCGAGGACGGCCGCAGGACGGACACGCTGGCGGGCCGGTCCGTCCGGCGGGGCGTCTGACGGGGCGTCTGACGGGACGTGACGGGGTGCCCGTCCGGCCGCCGCCCGTCCCACGCCCCGTCAGGGGCGCGGGGAACTGCGCGAGAAGCCCCACCGACCCGCGGCCGAGGAACGACCGATGGGGCAACGGCGGTCTCCAAGGCCCCCGAGCGGAGCGCTACGGCTTGGGGAGCACGCAGCCCGCGGCCGAGAGGTCGAGCTTGTTGTCCACGCCGAAGCAGGCGGGGACGTGCCAGGTCTGCTGGGCGTAGTTGATGCCCTGGCGGACGGTCACGGTGCCGTTCGCGTCGACCTCGCAGGGGTTGTTGAGGGTGCAGCGCTCGCCGCTCTCGTTGCCCGTGTTGTTGACGCCGACGACCTTGTTGGTGGCGACGTCGAGAACCGGGGAGCCGGAGGTGCCGCCGATGGTGTTGCAGGCGGAGGTGTAACGGATGGAGTCCTTCCAGGTCCAGTCACCCTCCTTCAGGCGGTACGCGAACCCGCCGACGTCGCAGCTGTAGATCCGCTTCCAGTACCCGGAGACGACGCTGATGGCGGTGCCGGCCGCCGGGCGGGCGGTGTCGTAGACGAGCGCGTCGATGCCGTACGTGCTCTTGATCTGCGCGTACGTGGTGGTGAGCTGGTACACCGCCATGTCCGTGTCGGTCATCGTGCCGTACGCGATCTTGCTGGCGCGCAGGGTGCCGACGCGGGTGCCGGCGGAGTTGAGCAGGCCGAAGGTGCGGGTGGAGGCCCGGTCGACGATGACCTGTCCGGGGGTGGGGAAGCCGGTCTCCAGGCAGTGGCCGTTGGTCATCACCAGCGCCGGGTCGTTGTCCTCGGAGTCGGGCATCCGGACGACGGAGCCGGAACAGTTGCTGAGCGAGACGGTGCCGGCGAAGTTGACGGCCTGGACCGCCGGGCCGGGGGCCGCGAGGCCGGCGACGGTCTTGTTCGCCGTGTCGACGACATCGCCGACCACGGACTTCACGGCCGCGTCCGCCGACTTCCCGGGTGCCGCCGGTTCGGGCGCCGCGACCGCCGGTGCCGCGCCCGCCCCGGTGATCACCAGGGCGAACAGCGAGGCAACGAGAGGCTTTCTCATGTGGGGGTCCCCTCACTACAGCTATATGGCTGCGTGGTGGCAGAAGATCTTCCGGCCACCGCAGTTTGTCATGCGCATTGTGAGGGCGATGTGGAGGACGAGCAAGGAGTTGGTTCCGGCCGCGTGATCTTCGGCCAGGGGGCGACCCGACCGGCCGAAGCAAGCGGGTTGCCGACCAGCGACAGACCCGCGGAGGCCCAACCAGCAGACGCGGGCGTGCTGGTGGGGGCGTGCGGACGGGGGCCCCGGGGTGAGCCGAGGCCGGGAGTGGGTGCGCGTTCCTTGGTCGTCACCGCCGCCGACGTCGACGTCGGCGGCGGCGGCGGTGGCGGTGGCGGCGGCGGCGGTGGCGGTGGCCCCTTGGTCATCCGGGGTCCTTCGTCACGCCCTGGCCTCGGCCCTGGTTACTTGGGGTCCTTCGTCGCGCCCTGGCCTCGGCCCTGGTTGCCGTTGCCGTTGCCTCGGGACGACGTGGTCTCCGTGGGGGTGGGGGCCGCCGACGACGGCGCGGAGGTCGCCGAGGGCGTTGCGGAGTCGGCGGGCTCGGTGGCCGTGGCGGTCGAAGAGGGGGATGAGGGGGATGAGGAGGTGTCCGGCGAGGAGTCACCGGGAGCCTTCTCCGCACCCGTGTCGGCGGAGGCCGACGGCGTGGCCGCCTCCGCGTCGCCGGAGCGGTCGTCCACCGGGGCCGACCGGACGGGTTCCGGGGCGCTGGGTCCCTCCTTGCCCCCGCCGCCGAGCCCGGCCAGCCCCGCCGCCGCGACCCCGACGAGCACCGCGGCGCCGATCCCGCCCGCGACCAACGCGCCCCGCCTGCGGGCCCGGCGCCGACCGAGCGTGCTCCGGCGCCCGTCGACCGGCCGCGCCCGCCGCCCGGCCCCGGCCCCCAGCGCCTCCGGCCCGCCCGTCCCGTCGTACGCCCCGTCGTACGCCCCTGGGTACCCCGGCGCGGGGTCTTCGTAGGGCGCGCCCTCCCCGTGCGGCACACCACCGCCGTACCCCAGGCCCTCCTCGTACGAGGCACCCGGTTCGTACGAGGCACCCTCCCCGTACGGCGCACCGCCGGCCGCACCCGGCGCCGTGCCGCCCCCGGCTCCCCCGCGTATGTCCCCCGGGAGGGCGTCGGCGGGCAGCACGATCTCGTCCAGTTGGATTGTGTCGTCGTAGGCGTTCTGCCAGCCGTGGGCCGTCGCCGGGTCCGCGAAGACCTCGTACGGGGGCGTGGAGTGGGGATCGCCGACGGGGAGGTACACGTTCGGCGGTGTCCCGGTGTCGGCCTCGTTCCGGTCCGGCCCGTGCGCGCTGTCCACGCCGCCCACCCCATTCATCGCGTTCCACTGCCTTCGTCGTCGTGCTTCGTCGCGGGTCGTGCACCCAGTCGGCATGGGCCGAACGCCCAGGTCCACGGGCGTACGGCCGGGTGCCGTGCGGTCGGCGGCCGTGCGGTGGGGGATCGGCCGGACCTGCTCGCGGATTGTAGAGAGGAGGGCACCGCGGGAACAGCGGCGGGGCATTTCGGGGTATTGCGCCCGTCCCACGTGGTGGAAAACACGGCCCGGATCGCGTTACCGCGCCGTAAGCTCACGGACATGCAGGTGATCCAGTCGACCAAGCTCGCCAACGTCTGTTACGAGATCCGGGGCCCGGTGCTCGAGGAGGCGATGCGGCTTGAGGCGGCGGGGCATCGGATCCTCAAGCTGAACACGGGCAATCCGGCGGCGTTCGGCTTCGAGTGCCCGCCCGAGATCCTGGAGGACATCCTCCGCAACGTGTCGTCGTCCCACGGGTACGGCGACGCGAAGGGCCTGCTCGCCGCGCGCCGGGCGGTCGTCATGCACAACCAGACGATCGGCATCGAGACGGACGTCGAGCACGTCTTCATCGGCAACGGCGCCTCCGAGCTGATCGTGATGGCGATGCAGGGCCTGCTCGACGACGGCGACGAGGTCCTCGTACCGTCCCCGGACTACCCGCTGTGGACGGCCGCGGTCTCCCTGTCCGGCGGCACGGCCGTGCACTACCGCTGCGACGAGCAGTCCGACTGGATGCCGGATCTCGCGGACGTCGAGCGGAAGGTCACCGACCGCACCAAGGCGATCGTCATCATCAACCCGAACAACCCGACGGGCGCGGTGTACGACGAGGCGATGCTGCGCGGGCTGACGGACATCGCGCGCCGCCACAACCTGCTGGTCTGCTCGGACGAGATCTACGACAAGATCCTCTACGACGGCGCCACGCACACCCCGACCGCCGCGATCGCCCCCGACCTGCTGACCCTCACCTTCAACGGCATGTCGAAGGCGTACCGGGTGGCCGGCTACCGGGTGGGCTGGATGGCGATCTCCGGGCCGCGCGCGCACGCCGACTCCTACATCGAGGGTCTGACGATCCTCGCGAACATGCGACTGTGCGCGAACATGCCGGGGCAGCACGGCGTGGTCGCCGCGCTCAGCGGGCGGCAGACGATCAACGACCTGGTACTGCCGGGCGGGCGGCTGAAGGAGCAGCGGGACGTCGCGTACGAGTTGCTCACGCAGATCCCGGGCGTCTCGTGCGTGAAGCCGAAGGGTGCGCTGTATCTGTTCCCGCGCCTCGATCCGAACGTCTTCAAGATCAAGGACGACCGGCGGATGGTCCTCGACCTGCTCCGCCAGGAGAAGATCATGGTGGTGCAGGGCACCGGCTTCAACTGGGCCGAGCCCGACCACTTCCGGGTCGTGACGCTGCCGACGGTGGGTGACCTGCGGTCCGCGATCACCCGGATCGGGAACTTCCTGGACGGGTACGGGCAGGCCTGACACCGCACGCCGAGTACGGCGGGCCAGCGAGCCAGGACTTTCGGACGTCGCTCAACTTTAGACCGAATCTAAGGTAGGCTGGTCGTCCGAGAGCTTGGAGGCCATCCCATGTACGAGCCGATCCGCACCAAGTCGGTCCACACGATGGCCGGCACGACCTCCTCCGACTTCCCTCACCGTTCGCGTGAGGAAGAGCTGGACATCCAGCTCGCGGGTCACCTGGCGGCGCTGCTGGCGGCCACGGACGCGCTCCGCGCGCTCGCCCCCACCGCCGATCTCGACACCGCCGCGGATCGACTCGCCGCGCAGGTGGCTCGCCTGCGCGGCGGCCGGCCGCCCGTACGGTCCACCACGCCCCCCGCCGGCGACGGGCTGGACGTCGGCGAGCTCCACCGCCGCGCCCACGCCCTCGCGGGCCGCGCCCTCGTCGTCGCCGCCTCCCGGGCGGACACGGCTGCGGCGATCCTGGCGGCGGAGCGGATGGACGCCCACGCGGCGGCCGAGGGGACGACCTCCGCCCCGGAGCCGGCCTCGCGGGAGCTGGCGGCTCGCTGAGAGGTGCCGCGTCCCGCGTGTCCGCGCAGGGCGCGCTGTCGTTCGCGCTGGGCGGCACGCTGATCACCCGGGTGCTCCACGAGGCCGCCGCGGCCCCCGCGGCCCCCGTCATGGCGGGCTCCCACGCGACCGCCGCCCTCGACATCGGTGCCGCCGTCGGGCCGCTCGTGGTCGGCGCCGCCCTCGGCACGCCGGCCGGGATCCGCGGCCCCCTGTGGACGAGCGGCCTGCTCGTGGCGCTCACCCTGCTCGTCGCGCTCACCCTGCTCGTCGCGCTTCCGCTCCGCCGGTCCCGGGTCGCGCCCGTCCGCCGACGTGCCGAGGCCCACCGGTGAGGCAGGGACGGCCGCCGTTGCGTTCCGGGACCGCGGCTTCACCGGCCGTTCACCGGCGCCCGTAAGGAACGTTGGATTCCGGGAGCACTCTCCCCTTGTGAGACGAATCGCAGGAATCGTCCTCGCGGTCCTGCTGATCGGCGGCGTGGTGGCAGCCGTCGTGGCGGGCCGGCAGACCGAGGACACGGGCACGGCAACGAAGACCGTGCGAGGAGTGATCGGGTCGGAGAAGGCGGAGTTCTTCGCCGACCCGGAGGTGGTGAAGGCCCTGGCCGCCCAGGGCTACACCGTGCGGACGGAGACGTCGGGATCCTGGGCCATGGAGGGCCTCGACCCGAAGGGGTACGACTTCGCGTTCCCGTCCAGCAAGGCGCCCGCCGACGAGCTGGCCGAGAAGTACGGCGTACGCGAGCCGCTGCCCCGCCCCTTCTACTCGCCCCTCGTGGTCGTCGCCCACCGGGGCGCCGCCGACGTGCTGCGGCAGAACGGGCTGGCCACCGTCGAGAAGGGCCGGGGCGTCCTCGACATGGACGCGTATCTGAAGGCCGCCGAGGACGGGCGGACGTGGCAGGACCTCAAGGGGGCGCAGAAGTACGGGGAGTTGAGGGGGCTCCTCTACATCGCCACCACCGACCCGACCACCTCCAACTCGGGCGCGCTCTACCTCGCCGCCGCCTCCAACGTCGCCAACGGCGGCCGGGTGGTCACGGGCAAGGCGGACCTGGACCGGACGGCGCCGCTGATGCGCGAACTGATCAGCGTCCAGGGCGCCCAGCAGCCGAGCACCGACGCGGCGTTCCGCGACTTCGTCAGCGGGGTCGGCAATCCGCTCGTCCTGGTCTACGAGTCGCAGGTCGCCGCGATGCTGACAGAGGGTCAGACCGTCGACGACCTGGTCGTCCTCTACCCGGACACCAGCGTGTTCAGCGACCACACCGTCGTACCGGTCACGGACGAGGGACGCGCGCTCGGCGAACTCCTCGGCACCGACCCACGGTTGCGCGAGCTGGCCGCTCGGCACGGCTTCCGGCCGCAGGGCGCGGCCACCGAGTTCACGGCGGCGACCGCAGACCACACCACCTACCTGATGCAGAAGCTGACCGTCCGACAGGCGCCCGTGCCCACCTCCGAGGTGCTGCACGAGATGGCGCGCCGGGCCAGGGGCCAGTAGGACGACGGGGGAACACGACACATGAACAGCGAGAACAGCGAGAACAGCGCGAAGAGCGAGAAGAGCGAGAACATCGAAAACAGGGGCAACGGCATTGGCGGCGGCCTGGGCGGTGTCGGTGGCGGCAGCGGCCTGGGCGATGTCGGTGGCGGCGGCGCCTTCACCCTCACCCCTCCCGAGCCGGTCGCGGCCGTCCCCCGGGAGAAGGCCGGCGGACTGGTGCCGGTCGAGGAGTCCGTACGGACGGACATGGCCCGCAAGGCCGAGGAGTACGTACGGGGGCTCGCCGCCCTCGACGCCCGCTCCCCGGAGTTCGCCGGCCGGGTCGGGGAGATCACCGCGCTCGGCGCGGGCGAGATGCGGACCGCCGCCGCGCAGTCCAACCGGATGCTGGAGCGGACCGTGCGCAGCCTGCCGGGCAAGGGCGGGGACGCGCAGTCGCAGGTCGCCGGCTCGCTCGTGGAACTCCGGCGGGTGGTGGAGGACCTCGACCCGCGTGATCTGCCGGCGAGCAAGGGACGCAAGCTGCTGTCCCGGCTGCCGGGCGGCAACAGGCTGCGCGACCACGTCGCCAAGTACGCCTCGGCGCAAGGGACGTTGAACCGGATCGTCGGTTCCCTGCGGGGCGGGCAGGACGAACTGCGGCGCGACAACGCCGCGTTGCAGACCGAGCGGGTCCGGCTCTGGGAGACCATGGGCAAGCTCCAGGAGTACGTCGTCCTGACGGAGGCCCTGGACACGGCCGTCGAGGCGCACATCGCCACCCACGTCGACGCGGCCGATCCGCAGCAGGGCGACACCCTGCGCGCCGACGTGCTCTTCCCGGTCCGGCAGAAGCACCAGGACCTGCTCACCCAGCTGGCCGTCTGCGCCCAGGGCTATCTGGCCATGGATGTCGTACGGCGCAACAACGAGGAGCTGATCAAGGGCGTCGACCGGGCCGCGACGACCACGGTCTCGGCGCTGCGCATCTCCGTGATGCTCGCCTCCGCCCTCGACAACCAGAAGAAGGTCGTCGACCAGGTCAACGCGTTGCGCGGCACTACGGAGGACCTGATCCGGGGGAACGCGGAGATGCTCGCCACCCAGAGCGGCGAGATCCAGCGCATCGCCGCCGACCCGGCCGTCGGCGCGGAGACCCTCCGCTCGGCCTTCCAGCAGATCTACCGCACCCTCGACGCGATCGACACGTACAAGGTCCAGGCGACGGAGACCATGGCCGCGACCGTCGAGTCCCTGACCTCCGAACTCCAGCACGCGACCCGGTACCTGGAGCGGAGCCGGAGCCAGGGGGCGCTCGAAGGGGGTGGGCTCGCATGAGCGGACACCTGAGCGGACGCCTGAGCGGACACCTGAGCGGACACCTGAGAGGGCGCAGGGGAGTGCGCAGGGGAGTGCGCACGACGGCGGGCATCGCCCTGACGGCCGTGGCCGTCCTGCTGGCGACCGCCTGCACCGCCCAGGACCAGGGCTCGCCCCGTCCCGCCGAGCCGACCGCGTACGTCCCCGGCACCCTCCGCGTCCTCGCCTCCAGTGAACTCGCCGACATGAAGCCGGTGTTGGCGCGGGTGGAGCAGGACACCGGGCTCAAGGTCCGGCCCACCTACATGGGCACCCTCGACGCCGTCGAGCTGCTCGCCGAGGGCCGGGCGAAGGGCGCGTACGACGCGGTCTGGCTGTCCTCCAACGACTATCTGCGGCTCCGTCCGGAGGCGGCGAGGCAGGTGGTGTCGGAGACCCCGGTGATGTCCAGCCCCGTCGCGATCGGCGTGAAGGACGCGACCGTGGCCGAGCTGGGCTGGCAGCCGGGGGACGTGACCTGGTCGGACGTCGAGCGGGCCGTGGCGGACGGGAAGCTGACGTACGGCATGACCGACCCGACCCGCTCCCACTCGGGTTTCGCCACACTCGTCTCGGTCGCGTCGGCCCTCTCCGACGCCCAGTCCGCTCTCACGGACGCGGACGTGGCGCGGGCGAGGCCCCGGCTGAAGGAGTTCTTCGCGGGGCAGCAGCTGACCTCGGGGTCGTCGGGCTGGCTCGCGACGGCGTACGACCGGCGCGGGGACGTCGACGCGCTGCTCAACTACGAGTCTGTGCTGGAGTCGCGCGAGGACCTGACGGTGATCCGCCCGCGCGACGGCGTCGTCACCGCCGACTACCCCCTCTCCTCCCTCGCCTCCACCGGGGAGCAGGTCCGCGACGACGTACGCCGGCTCTCGGACGCCCTGCGCGCCCCGGGCGTCCAGCGGCTGATCACCGAGCGGACGCTGCGCCGCCCGGTCGTCGCCTCCGTACCGCCCGCGGCCGGCCTCGACACCACGCGCCGCCGTGAACTGCCCTTCCCCGGCAGCCGTTCCGTCGCCGACGGTCTTCTCGACGCGTACGACAACGAGCTGCGCCGCCCGTCGCGGACCGTGTACGTCCTGGACACCTCGGGCTCGATGGAGGGCGACCGGCTCGACCGGCTGAAGACCGCGCTCACCGAGCTGACCGGCGACTTCCGGGACCGGGAGGAGGTCACGCTGATGCCGTTCGGGTCGGACGTGAAGAGCGTGCGGACGCATGTCGTACGGCCCGAGGACCCGAAGGCCGGGCTCGACGGCATCCGCGCCGACACCCGGGAGCTGTCCGCCGGCGGCGACACCGCCATCTACACCTCGCTGCGGAAGGCGTACGAGCATCTCGGCACCGGCGACCGGGACACCTTCACCTCGGTCGTGCTGATGACGGACGGCGAGAACACCGAGGGTGCGAGCCCCGCCGACTTCGACGCGTTCTACGACCGGCTGCCCGCCGACCGGCAACGGATCCCCGTCTTCCCGATCCTCTTCGGCGACTCCGACCGGGACGAGCTGGAGCACATCGCCGACCTGACCGGCGGCCGCCTCTTCGACGCCCAACGGGGCTCGCTGGACGGCGCCTTCGAGGAGATCCGTGGCTACCAGTAGATGGCTGGCGTACGTCGAGTCCCGCAAGAACCTCACGGGCGGCGCGCTCGGGGTCGCCGGGCTCGGGCTGACCTTCGCGGGGGTCGCGGGGCCGTACTGGCCCGTGGTGGTCGTCGGGCTGTACGGCGCGGGTGCGCTGATCGCTCCGCCGGAGCGGGTGGCGCCGCCGGACTTCCCGGATCCGTCCGCCCAACTCGACGAGGTGCGCGGTGACTTCGGCCGACTCCGGGAGTACCTGGCCGACGTCGAGCTGCCACCCGCCGCGGCCGGCCGGCTCACCGAGCTGACCGAACTCCTCACGGCGCTGCTCGATCCCGGCTGGGTCGCCGAGGTCCTGGCCCAGGACCCCGAGGGGGTCCACACCCTCTCCCGGGCCGTCCGCCAGGACGTCCCGGAGGCGGTCGACACGTTCGTCCGCACGCGCTGGTGGACCCGCCTCACACCGGGCACGGAGCCGCCGGAGCGGCACCTTGAGCGGCAACTGGGCTTTTTGCAGGAGGAGTTGGGTCGCGTGGCCGTCACGTTGCGCGACATCGAGGCGCGCCGACAGGAGTCCCACACGAGGTATTTGGAGGACCGGTCGGGGTGAGGGGGTGGGGGTGCGGGGTGCGCTCTCGGCTGCGGGCCCGGTGGGGCTTCTCGCGCAGTTCCCCGCGCCCCTAAAAGCCCAGGCCCTGCGGGCCTGAAAGACCACGGCCCCGCGGGCGTGAAAGACCACGGCGCTGCGGGGCGGAAGGCAGTGGGGCTGCGGGGTGCAAGGCAGTGGGGCTGCGGGGATGAAAAGCATGGGGCGCAGCCCCTGCTTTTCAGGGGCGCGGGGAACTGCGCGAGAAGCCCCACCGGACCCGCACCCGGCAACGCACCCCAGCCACCCTCCCCGGGCACTCCCCCGCACTCCCCCCGTCACCCCACACTCGCCAGAAGCACGATCAGCAACACCACCCCCACGACCACCGCCAACACCTTCAACCCCGCGTACGGAGACGCCGGCTGATCCGGCGGAACCCCCGGAGGGACCGGTACCGACGTAGACCGCGGCCCGTTGAAGACGTCGTGCCCGGTGACCGCCGCCCGCGTGCACCAGGGACAGGTCGGCAGATGCGAGCCGTACGTGTGCAGGGGCCGTACCGTGCAGGCCCGCACCTGCCCGCGCTCCTTGTCCAGGGCCCGCAGCCACGCCTCGGCCTGCGGCCGCGCGTCGGGGTCCTGGACGCCCGGCCCGAACGCGGCCTTGGCGAGGACGAGGAGTTCGGTCGGCAGCACGGAGGGGTCGATCGTGCCGCGCGGAATGGTGACCCGCTCGGGCCGGACGACGTAACTGCAGCTCGCGGCGATGTTGTCCTTGACCGTCGACTCGGAGGCACTCTCGTGCGGCACCCCGCCGAAGGGATGGTTGCCGGCGGTGAGCAGCTGGTAGACGAGGACGGCCAGGGCGAAGTCGTCGCTCTGCCGGGTCGCGGGGCCGCCCGCCTGGCGCTCGGGGGACGAGTAGTCGGTGGTGTGCATCAGGCACGGGAAGAGCTCTCCGGTGACCGGGTCGGTGAAGGCGATGGAGTCGCAGTCGAGGAAGGTGACGAACCCGTTGGCGTCGACGACGACGTTGCTGCTGGAGAAGTCACCGATGACGAGGTTGTCGTAGTGCATGCGGGCCGTCATGAAGGCGAGGTTCCAGGCGACGCCGAGCAGGAAGCGCCAGTCGGCCCGGTCCGGGAAGAGCTTGAGGCGCTGGACACGGGTGAACAGGCCGACCAGCTGCACGTGCTGGGGTTCGCCGAAGCGGCGCATCGCGTAGCCGAGGAACTCGCCGTTCGCTCCCCGGGCGATCGCGGTGGGCCAGGCCAGCTCCGGCGGCTGGCTGGCGTCCGTCGGGCGGGCGGCCAGCGGTGACATGGTCAGCATCCGGGTCAGCCGCCGTTCCTGGTCCGGCCCCGGGGTGTCCCGGTAGATCTTGACGACGATCCCCGTGTCCCCCTCCACCGGGAACACGGCCGCCTGCCCACCCCCCTTCAACGGCAACTCGGCCAGAGTGACCCGCCTACCGTCGAGAAAGACCGTGCGGCCGCTCATGGCCGTACCTCCGAGTGTTCGTCGAGCCGGTCGTCACCGCTGATGAGCCTGGGGCGTAAGGCACACATGGCGGCGTATGGCACACATGCGGCGCATGGCGTGCATGGCGGCGCATGGGGCGCGCTCAGCGCCGGTGGGTGCGGACCGCGCGCAGCAGGGTCTTGTCGTCGGCGTTGAGGGCGGTGAGGCGGTCGGAGCGCAGGAGGGCGGCCAGATTGGGGTCGCGGTCGTCCTCGGCAGCCTGGTCGAGGGAGCGGAAGACGGCGTCGGCGAACGAGGTGTTCGGTGACTGCGCGCCGTCGGCCGACCGGTTGAGCATGGCCTGCGCGAGCCCGTCCGTGGAGAGGAGCACCCCGTCGACGCCGTCGTCCAGGACACACTCGGTGTGGGTCCAGCGGTCCCTGTCGGGCGAGGTCAGGAACACCGTCTCGTTGCTGTACTCGCTCGCCGCCGCGGCCTGCGGCAGCAGATGGAACTGCCGTTCCCCGTCCTCCGTCCCGGCCCGTACGACGACGAACCCGTCGCCCACGGAGAGGTGCCCGAGCCAGCCGGGCGTGAGCACCACCACCGTGAGCGTAGTCGCGAAGTCGGGCGCGTCGGCGCCGGTCCGTTCGAGGAAGTCCTTGCTGACGTCGCGCAACGCCTCCCGCAGCAGTTCGTGCACGGCATCCCCCGGCCGAACCCCGGCGGCCGCCTCGGCCCGCCGTACGAAGTGGTCGGTGGCGAGCCCCACCGCGAGGCGCGCGCCCTCCTCCGACCGGGGCCGGCTGCCGGCCCCGTCGGCGACGGCAAGAACGGCGACGGAGGGGGTGGCCGCGGCGGCGCACGCGTCCTGGCAGGGCAGGCCCTGGCGCCGGTGCCGGTAGCCCTCGACGCTCAGGCCGTGGATCCGCCAGGGCGGGGCGGCGTTCACCTCACGCCTCCCAGGCGGGGCGCTGTGTCTTGAACTGGCTGAAGATCTTCTCGAACACCTCGTCCCCCGCCCCCTTCTGCTCGGCGTTGGCGCTGGCGGACATCATCTGGAGCAGCTCGCGGAACGGGAATCCCTGCAACCGGGCGTTGAACTTGGGTGCGAAGGCCCGCAGCACCGACTCCCCCATGTCCGTGATCCCGCCGACCCCGATCGCGTACAGCCGGAACCGGCGGGCGCGCTGCTCCTCGGCGAGGACGGGGACCAAACGGTGCCAGGAGTCGGTGAGCCGGCCGGTGGGGTCGGTCGGCAGGCCGTCGGTGACGAGGCAGATCTGCGGCCGGTAGTACTGCAGGCCGGACGCCCGCAGCTCGCTCTTGCGGGCGGCGACGATGTGCATCGCCAGCTCCAGCGCCTCGGTCATCAGGGTGACCCCGGCGGCCGTGAGCTGCGGTGCCTGGAAGGCGTGCGCGGGTATGAAGGGGCTCGTCCGGGTGCGCGGGTCGAGCAGCTGGGGTCCGCGCCAGGCGCCGACGCCCTGTCCGCCGAAGGTGACGACGGCGACCTCCACGCTGTAGCTGAGGCTGACGTCGTCGTGGAGTTCCCTGGTCCACTCCGCGAGCGCGTTGTTGAGCGTCTGGATCGGCTGGCCCGCCATGGAGCTGGACGTGTCGAGGCAGAGCACGAGCGGCATGCGCTGGGCGTTGTTCTCGAACTCGATGTCGGCGTATTCGGCCGGCAGCGTGGGCGGGTATTCGCTGTGCATGGTTCATCCCCCTGTGCTTCTGGTGGTTCTGGTGGTGCTGGGTGGTTCCGGTGCGGTTGGGTGGTTCCGGTGCGGTTGGGTGGGCCTGGTGCCGTCGGGGTCACCTGGGCGGGGTGGTGCCCTTCGCGTGGCGGGCGGCGGTCGGCGGGAAGGCGTACAGGACGTCGGAGTCCCGCTCCCGTGGGTCGGTGACGTCGACGAGGCTGCCGGGCGCGGGTGACGGGCGCCCCGGCTCGGCCCACACGGCCCGGCGGAGCACCCGGTCGACCTCGACATAGCCCTGTGGGTGGAGTTCGGTGCGTACGACCGCGGTCCGGGCGTGCGCCGGGCGGGGGCCGACCTGCCGCCCGTGCTGGGGCGCGGGCGCGACCCGCAGCCGGGCGGTGGGCTCGTCCCCGCACTCACCGTCGTCGCCCCCGTTGCCGCCCGGGCCCCCGTTGCCACCCGCGCCGCCACTGCCGCTCGCGGCAACGCCCCCGCCGCGCGCCGCGTGCGCCGGCGTGGTCCGGGCGGAACCGACCCGCGAGAGCGCGCCGACCGCCCGCCCGGGTCCCGCCCGCCCGGGAGACGGCGCACGGTGCCCCACGGCGACGGGGCCCCTGGACCGCCGGATCACGATCACGAAGGCGAGGAGCAGGAGCGCGAGCAGGAGCGCCATCCAGAAGGCGGTCCAGGTGGCGTTGCTGTAGCCGTCTTCGGAAGCTTGGGGGTCGGTGGTGCCGACAGGGCCGTCCGTCTCGCCGTCCGCGCCACTTGAGCTGGGACCGCCTGACGAGGGCGAGGAGCCGGGGCTGGGTTTGTTGTCGGTGTCATGGATGGTGAAGCTGTTGGCATCGGGATCGGCGGCGTGGTCGGCCAGGTCCGATCCCTTGAGCGGGTCCGGCCCTTCGCCGGGGCTGACCTTCCCGCAGAGCTTGTCTGTGCCTGCGCAGAAGCCGCTCGCCCTCAGGTCCTGCAGCGTCGACTTCTCCAGCCGGTCGATCTTGGCACCAGGGTGGATGAGCAGGCCCTTGGCCAAGAGGAGCAACGCCGTACCGCCCTGCCCCGTATGCACACCCTCCGGTACCCGCACCACCAATGGGTGGGCTTTGGCACTCAGCAGTCGGGACACTTCGCGCTGCTCATCGCCCATGACTTGGTACTCCATGGGCCCCTCAAGGGTGATCAGCACGGGTCCCTCGTCCGCGCGGTCGATCCAGCACACCAGCCGTTGTCTGAACCCCTCGGCCGGACACGACCTCGCGGCCGAGGCGGAGCCCCCTGGCACCAACGCGACCAACAGCCCCACCAGCACACCGAGAAACGACAAACGCCCGATCGCACCCATCGCCCCAACCCCCCGTGGCCTGAAAGGCACGCCCCCGCGGCCCTGAAAAAGCCCATCCAATAGTGGAGCAGGCAGCCGGGTGGCCGGAAGGGTTTGGCGATTTCCGCCGATGGAATTACGGCGAGTTACGCTGACGTTCGATCAGTACGCTTTTCACTTCTACAACTTGAACACCTGATGGCAACGACTGAACATCTGCCGCGCCCGCTCCACCCAGTCATTGGCCAAAGCGTCGAAGTCCGCCTGGGTGATCCGGCACGTCAACGGCAGATCGCAGACTCCGGCGAGACAGGGGCGAGGCCCGCGGACGTCCCACACGGAAAGCATGGGGTTCAGCTGTTCGATATTCCACGCGTTCGACGCGGCGGCGGCAATGGCGAGTTGGTCCTGCCGGAGGAAATTCCCGTCCGTCGCGAAGGCCACCAGAAGCCTCTTGGTGGTCATGAATCGCAGGGTGACCGTCCGCCCCGCCTCATGGAGATCGAATTGCAGGGAGACGGAGACGGTGTCATGGACCGTGTGGTAATTCCGCCGCGCCACCCAGTTCTGCACCAACTGCCGCCAGTGCGTGCGGAGGTCGTATATCTCGGCGTTGCGCCCCGGGTACGAGTCACGGCCGTCGCGACCGGGGAAGGAGTCTCGCCCCGGGTGGGACTCACGGCCCGGGTAGGAGTCAGGAACCGTCACGGACCACCGCCCCCGCGACCATGGCGTCGGTCAGCCCGGCGTCGAGCAGCGCCTGCGCGTGCAGCATCAGACAGGAGGGGACGGACTCGCTCGTCGTACGGCGCAGATGACGCTCCCTCAGCTCCTCGTACCGCACCTCGATGGTCCGGGCCACCTGCGGCGGCGGCCACGCCTCGACGCGGGTCTCCTCCTCCACCAACTCGGCCAGGATCTCGGCGAGTCGGGGCCGCTCCTCGGGCCGCTTGGCCAGACAGCGGGCGACGAGGGGCCGCAGTCCCGGCGGTACGCCGTCGAGCCGGGGCTCTCCCCGTACGACCTCGATGCGCACGCCCTCCCCACTGCCGTGCGGTGGGCGGCCGGTGAGCGCGTACACCAGGACGCCGCCCAGGGAGAACACGTCGCTCGGCGGGCCGACCCGGTCGCCGCGGATCTGCTCGGGCGACATGAACGGCGGGGTGCCGACGACGACACCGACACGGGTGAGGCCGGGGGCACCGTCCACACGGGAGATGCCGAAGTCGATGACACGGGGGCCGTCCTGGGCGAGCAGGACGTTCGCCGGCTTGAGGTCGCGGTGGATCACATGGGCGGCGTGGATGGCCTGCAACGCCTCGACGAGACCGGCGCCGAGGGGACGGACCTGGGCCTCGGGGAGGGGGCCGTCGGCACGGACCGCTTCCGCGAGGGAGGGACCGGGGACGTACAGCGTGGCCAGCCAGGGGAGTTCGGCGGTGGGGTCGGCGTCGACGACGGCGGCGGTGTAGGCGCCGCTGACCACGCGGGCGGCGGCGACCTCGCGGGCGAAGCGTTCGCGGAACTCGGGTTCGGCGGCGAGTTCGGGGCGGGCGACCTTGACGGCGACCTCTCGGCCGGCGGGTGAGCGGCCCAGGTAGACCCAGCCCATGCCGCCGGAGCCGAGGCGGCCGACTATCTTGTACGGGCCGATCTTCATGGGGTCACTTACGGGTGTGCGCACCCCGGTCACCTCATTTCGGGGTTCGGTGCGGATGTCCCGAGTGTCCCGCGAAATCCGGTGCGCGGCAGCCCTTTTCGCCCCCTCCGCCCCTACCCGTCCCATCCAGCAGAGGCTGCGCCCCTTCGACCCCCAGACGTCCGTCCCGTGGGGGCTGGTCGCGCAGTTCCCCGCGCCCCTCAAAAAGCAGGGGCTGCGCCCCATGCCTTTTGTTTTCAGGGGCGCGGGGAACTGCGCCAGAAGCCCCACCGGAGCCGCACCCGCCAACGCCCCCGAACCCCCGAGGCATCAGGCGGCCGACAAAGACCTCCGCGCACAAAGAATCCGCGACCGGCCGAGGAGACGTCGCTGGTCAGGGCAACCCATATCCGGCCGGTCGCGGAGCAAAGGGGGCGTCAGCCCAGACGGCTCACCAACGCCCGGTACTCGTCCCACAGCTCCTTCGGCGTGTGTTCACCGAAGGTGTTGAGGTGCTCAGGCACGAGCGCGGCCTCCTCCCGCCACACCTCCTTGTCGACGGTCAGCAGGAAGTCGAGGTCGGCCGAGGAGAGGTCGAGCCCCTCGGTGTCGAGGGCATCGCGCGTCGGCAGGATGCCGATCGGCGTCTCCACCCCCTCCGCCTTGCCGTCCAGCCGGTCCACGATCCACTTCAGGACCCGGCTGTTCTCGCCGAAGCCGGGCCACACGAACTTGCCCGCGTCGTTCTTGCGGAACCAGTTGACGTAGTAGATCTTCGGCAGCTTCGACTGGTCCTTGCCCTTGGCGACGTCGACCCAGTGGCCCATGTAGTCGCCCATGTTGTAGCCGCAGAAGGGCAGCATCGCGAAGGGGTCGCGGCGCAGTTCGCCGACCTTGCCCTCGGCCGCCGCGGTCTTCTCGGACGCCACGTTCGCGCCGAGGAACACCCCGTGGTTCCAGTCGAAGGACTCGGTCACCAGCGGCACGGCCGTGGCCCGGCGGCCGCCGAACAGGATCGCCGAGATCGGCACGCCCTTGGGGTTCTCCCACTCCGGCGCGATGATCGGGCACTGCGCGGCCGGCACCGTGAAGCGGGCGTTCGGGTGGGCGGCCGGCGTCTCGGTGCCCGGCGTCCAGTCGTTGCCCTTCCAGTCGGTCAGGTGCGCCGGGATCTCCTCCGTCATCCCCTCCCACCACACGTCGCCGTCGTCCGTGAGCGCCACGTTGGTGAAGACCGAGTTGCCCCAGAGGGTCTTCATCGCGTTGGCGTTGGTGTGCTCACCGGTTCCGGGCGCGACACCGAAGAAACCGGCCTCGGGGTTGATGGCGTAGAGCTGCCCGTCCTCGTCGAAGCGCATCCACGCGATGTCGTCGCCGATCGTCTCGACGGTCCAGCCGGAGATCGTCGGCTCCAGCATCGCGAGGTTGGTCTTGCCGCAGGCCGACGGGAAGGCCGCCGCCACGTACTTGGACTCGCCCTGCGGCGGCGTCAGTTTGAGGATCAGCATGTGCTCGGCGAGCCAGCCCTCGTCGCGCGCCATCACCGAGGCGATGCGCAGGGCGTAGCACTTCTTGCCGAGCAGCGCGTTGCCGCCGTACCCGGAGCCGTACGACCAGATCTCGCGGCTCTCGGGGAAGTGGGAGATGTACTTGGTGGAGTTGCACGGCCACGGGACGTCCGCCTCGCCCTCCGCGAGCGGCGCGCCGAGGGTGTGCACGGCCTTCACGAAGAAGCCCTCGGAGCCGAGCTCGTCCAGCACGGGCTGTCCCATACGCGTCATCGTGCGCATGGAGACGGCGACGTACGCGGAGTCGGTGATCTCGACGCCGATGGCGGAGAGCGGCGAGCCGAGGGGGCCCATGCAGAACGGGACGACGTACATGGTCCGGCCGCGCATCGAGCCCCGGAACAGGCCCTTCTCGCCCTGGAAGATCTCCCGCATCTCGGCGGGGGCCTTCCAGTGGTTGGTCGGACCTGCGTCCTCCTCCTTCTCCGAACAGATGAACGTACGGTCCTCGACCCGGGCGACATCGGTCGGGTCGGACGCGGCGTAGTAGGAGTTCGGGCGCTTGATCGGGTCGAGTTTCCGGAAGGTGCCCTTCTCGACGAGCTCCCCGCACAGGCGCTCGTACTCGGCCTCGGATCCGTCGCACCAGACCACGTTGTCCGGCTCGGTCAGTTCGGCGATCTCGTTCACCCACGCCACGAGTTCTCGGTGGGCGGTGGGGACGGTTGAAGGGGGAGCCGCGATGTCGCGCGCCACGATTGCTCCTAAATGAGGGATTTTTTGTTGGAGGCCCCGTGGGGGCTGCGACCCGGATGCTTCACGGATGGATCTTTGGGCGCTCATCCGGTGCCGACCACACTCATTTGATCATCCGACGAGAGTGCCCATCTGTCCAGAGGGCCGCCCACGTGAGCATCGTGACCATCACCACTCGCCCGATTTCACCCGCGAGGTTTCCCTGTGTCACCACCGCTTCACCAGGGGTGTCCAGTTGAGGGCTCGGGTATCGCCCGCGAGGCCCCCGCGTGAGACGATGGCCACTTAGCGAGGCACGAACGGCCCGCACGCTCCCGTAAGTTACGGTTCCGTAGGTACGATGCAGGACATGACAGCGTCCGTCCCCGATGCGCACGCGGAAACGTCGGCCGACAGCCGCGACCCCGACGCGCGATCCCTGCCGCAACAGATCGCCCACACGATCACCGACGAGATCCAACAGATCACCGGCGAAATCAAGCCCAGACTCCGGGGCTGGCTCCATCTCGGCATGTTCCCGGCCGCGCTCGTCGCCGGCCTGGTGCTCACCGCGCTCGCGGGTTCCACACGCGGACGCATCGCCTGCGGGATCTTCACCCTCACGGCGTGCCTGCTGTTCGGCGTGAGCGCGCTGTACCACCGGGGAAACTGGAGCCCGCGCATGGACGGCGTCCTGCGCAGGCTCGATCACGCCAATATCTTCCTGATCATCGCGGGCACCTACACCCCTCTGACGATGCTGCTCCTGCCGGGCGCCAAGGGACAGTGGCTGCTGTGGGGCATCTGGGCGGCGGCGCTCGCCGGCATCGTCTTCCGGGTCTTCTGGGTGGGGGCCCCGCGCTGGCTCTACACCCCGTGCTACATCGCGATGGGCTGGGCGGCCGTCTTCTTCCTGCCCGACTTCATGCGCACCGGCGGCATCGCCGTCCTCGTCCTGGTGATCGTCGGCGGCGTCCTCTACAGCATCGGCGGAGTCATCTACGGCCTCAAGCGCCCGGATCCGTCACCGCGCTGGTTCGGCTTCCACGAGGTCTTCCACTCCCTGACGCTGGCGGCGTTCATCACGCACTACGTGGGGATCTCCCTGGTGGCGTACCAGCACGCGTAACCCTCGGGGACGACCGCACGCAGCCCTCTTCAGTGGCCGTGGCTACCAAGCCGCGGCCACTTTCGCGTGCCCGCACACGGAACCGGGCCGCCGTTCAATTGGCATTCACATTCTTTTGAGAGTTACTCTCAATTTATGGAGACTGTCACTGAACCTGTCGCTGAACCCTCGGGGGCCCGGCCCGACCCCCGCCGCTGGTGGGCCCTCGGTGCCCTCGTCGCGAGCATGCTGACGCTCGGCTTCGACATGACGATCCTGAACGTGGCGCTGCCGACCATGGCCGGAGAGCTGGGCGCGACCACCGGTGAACAGCTGGGGGTCCCCCCAGGCGTTTAGCACTGGGGGAGGATGGCGGACGCGTACATCGTGGTGTTCGCGGCCCTGATGCTCCCGGCGGGCCTGCTCGGCGACCGCTTCGGCAGGCGGCGGATGCTGATCGTCGGGCTCGCCATCTTCCTCGCGGGATCGCTGGTCGGCGCCCTGGCCCAGGACGTGGACGCGGTCGTCGCGGCCCGCACCGTCATGGGGATCGGCGCCGCGCTGGTCACCCCGCTCGCCCTCTCGGTGCTGCCCTCGCTCTTCGCGCCCGACGAGCGCACCAAGGCGGTCGGCATCGTCTCGGCGGGCTCCATGCTGGGGCTGCCGCTCGGCCCGGTCATCGGCGGCTGGCTGCTCGACCACTACTGGTGGGGCTCGGTGTTCCTCATCAACCTCCCCATGGTCGCCCTCGGCATCGCCGCCTGCGTCTTCCTCCTGCCCGAGACCCGGGACCCGGCCTCCCCCAGGGTCGACCCCGTCTCCACCGCGCTCACCGCGACCGGCCTCGGCTCCCTCATCTACGCGATCATCGAGGCGCCCACCCGGGGCTGGGGCGACCCGCTCGTCCTGGGCATGTTCGCGGCGGCCGCCGTACTGATCGCCGCGCTGGTGCTCCGCGAACGGCGTTCCGCGCGCCCCCTGCTCGACATGGGGCTGCTGGCCCACCGCGGCTTCCTCTTCAACACGCTCGCGGCGACCCTCGTCATGTTCGTCCTGTCCGGCCTGCTGTTCGTCCTGCCGCCGTACCTCCAGGCCGTCCTCGGCCATGACGCCCTGGGCACCGGGGTACGGCTGCTGCCGCTGATGGGCGGTCTGCTGGTCGGCGCGCGGGCGGCGCAGCCGGTCGTCGAACGCTTCCGGTCGCGGGCCGTGGTGAGCGCGGGGCTGGCGGTGCTGTCGTTCGCCGCGTTCCTCGGCAGCCGTACGACGGTCGACTCCGGGTACGGCTTCACGGCACTGTGGCTGTCGCTGGCCGGTGCCGGGTTCGGGGTGGCGATGGTGCCCGCGATGTCCGGGGCGCTGGGCACCCTGCCCACGGACCGGGCCGGCAGCGGTTCCGGGCTGCTGATGACGCTGCGCCAGGTGGGCGGCGCGATCGGCATCGCGCTGCTCGGCAGTCTGCTCGCGGGCGTCTACCGGGACCGCCTCGACGTCACCGGCCTGCCCGGGTCGGCGGCCGACACCGCCGGGGACTCGGTGGTCGCGGCGCACCTGGTCGCCGAACGCGCGGGCGCGGCCGATCTCCTGACGTCCGCGAACAGTTCGTACGTCCATGGCATGGGCGTGATCCTGCTGGTGTGCGGTGGCGCGGCACTGGTCGCGACGCTGCTGACGGCGGCCTTCCTGCCGAGCGCGCCGTCGGGGCGGAGCATCGGGAAAGCGCGGGGCACCGGCCCTGACCTGGCCACGTCCAAGGCCGATGCCTGACAATGACCGCATGACGGCCGCACGCCCCAGCACTCCCCCGCCCCCCGCGCACCCCGCCGACCGCCCCCCGCTCGGACTGCGGGAGCGGAAGAAGATCAAGACGCGCGAGTCGATCCGCTCCGCGATGTACGCACTGGTCCGGGAGCAGGGCTACGACGCCACGACGATCGAGCAGATCGCCGACCGGGCGGAGGTCTCGCCGTCGACCGTCTTCCGCTACTTCCCGACCAAGGAGGACATCGTCCTCACCGACGAGTACGACCCGATCCTCATGGAGGAACTGCGGTCCCGCCCGGCGGACGAACCCTGGACGGACACCATCCGGTACGTGATGCGGGAGGCCGTCCGCACGGGCATCGAGGAGGACATGGAGGTCGCCCGGCTGCGTACCTCTTTGATGGTCCAGGTCCCGGCCGTCCGCTCCCGCATGATGGAGAGCATGTCGGTGACAGGCCGCATGCTCTGCACCGCCATCGCCGAACGCACCGGCCGTGACCCCGACAGCCTGGAGGTCAGGGTCTGGGCGATGTCCCTGATCGGCGCCCTGCTGGAGACATCGCTCTACTGGGCGGAGAACGACCACCGCGACGACTTCGCCGAGTTGGTGGACCGCGCCCTGAACACGATCCAGCACGGCCTGGACACGGACCGCCCCGGTGCGGGACCCGACACTGGCCCGGACCACCCTGCCCCCGACAGTAAGCCCCTGAGTGGAAGCCCCCGAGTGGAAAATCCCTGAGCCCGCTCCCCTCCCCCATGCGATCCTGACCAGGTGAAACCCGCCGAGATCCACATCGAAGTCGCCCCCGAACTGGCCCTGTTCGTCCCGCACGGCCGCCGCGCGGGCGTGACGCCGCTGGCCGTCGACGGAGTCTCCACGCTCGGCCATGTCGTGGAGTCCCTGGGCGTCCCGCTGACGGAGGTGGGCGCGCTGGTCGTGGACGGCCACGAAGTGCGAGTGGGGCACATCCCGGCCGACGGCGAGTCGGTGATCGTACGTCCCGTCGCCCGCCCCCAGCAGGTCCCGGGCGCCCCCCTCCGTTTCCTCCTCGACGTCCACCTCGGCACGCTGGCCCGCCGCCTGCGCCTCCTGGGCGTGGACGCGGCCTACGAGTCCACCGACATCGGCGACCCGGCCCTGGCCACGCTCTCCGCCACCGACCGCCGGGTGATGCTGAGCCGCGACCGGGGCCTGCTGCGGCGCCGCGAGCTGTGGGCCGGCGCGTACATCTACAGCACCCAGCCGGAAGAACAACTCCGCGAGGTGCTGACCCGATTCGCCCCGGCCCTCCACCCCTGGACCCGCTGCACCGCCTGCAACGGCCTCCTGAAGCCGGCGACGAAGGAGCAGGTGGCGGACCGCCTGGAGGGCGGCACACAACGCTCGTACGACGTCTTCGCCCAGTGCGCTGCGTGCGGCCGCGCGTACTGGAAGGGCGCACACCACGAACAGTTGGAGGCAATCGTGCGGGAGGCGTTGAGGGCGCGTTGAGCGGGCCTTGCGCATGAGCCCGGGCTGAATCGGGACCGGACGGCAGGGCGAGGCCGACGCGCGGGGGTCCCGTCGGTCGGCCCCCTCACACCGTCCGGGTCGGATACGTACCCCGCGCTCCACCGCCACTGGTCCGCCGCTCGACGCGCACCACCGCCCGAACGGTCCCCACCGGAAAGCCCGCCGCGAGCAGCCCGGTCACCACCGCATCGCACCGGCCCGGCGGCGCGGCAGCAGCCTGGCCGCACCGCTCACGGCGGCCGGCGCCACCGAACGGCCGAGGGAGTACAGCCGACTCGGCCTGAAGGGCCCGAAAACCACCCACACCACTGGCTCGGACCGCGCCACGGGGCGGGTGTCAGCAGTTCATCGGTGATTGCCGTCACTAGGGCGACGATTTCGAACCCATCCAGATACCCAGGACTCCTCCTGCAGCCGGCCCTGCCCACAGCGCGATCACGACGGGCGCGGTCAACGGCAGCTCCCAACTCAGCAGGGCCGCCAGCAGCACGCCCAGCCACAACACCTGAAACGCCACGGCGAAAGCCACCCTGCGCCGCGGACTCCACTCCCGCATGACGGTGAGCGCGCGCACAACACCCCTCACTACTTCTTCGGGCGATACTCCTGCGCATAGTGCACTGTCCCGAGAAGAACGGCCAGACGCCGGCTCTCCGACACCGGCCGGCCTGAGACGCGGCTCGATCCGGTGCTCTGCTGGTGCGAGCCCCGGTCGCGTCGGTCATACCTCGGTCGTAAACAGGTCCTGCTGCCGCCAGCTGATCAGCGAAGCTGAGGTCTGGTTCGCCCCGAAGCAATTCTGACGCCCGCCGCCGGGCCAGTGCCGGGCGCTGGCGACTACTGGGACGGCTGTGCCTCTTCTCCACTACCAAGCGGGACAAGCTTGAGGACGTGCTCAGTCCCTGACGGGCGGCTCCCAAAGCCCCAGCCGTTGGAGCCGACGCTGCCTGGCGCGCTCGCCCAGCGCCTTCAGCCCGAAGAGAAGACCGAACGCCAACCCGCCGCCAGTGGGGTCGCCCGCCAGCGCCGCGTAGGCGCGCTCGACCTCGCCCAAGTACTGCTCAAGGCGATATCGAGCCTCCTCGACGGGCCTGCCATCGAGGCCCGGATACATCAGGTCGGACCAGATCACCGTCTCACCTCGGAGCCGGACCCGGATGCTCAGCCTCTGCGGCCGTGGCTCGGGCTGCTCCTGGGTCGCCACATCCACCGTGCACGGCATATCCGTCGGATAGAGCGGTCCGCCTGGGCGGAGGGGCCGCCTCGGATCGAGGCCCGCCATCGACATGTTGGCGGCAACGGGCCCAACGCTCGGCCGTCCGCTGGTGGATCGGATCAAGGGTGCTGAGAACCATCACCTGAAAGAGTTGAGGCCGGGATCGTCCGGGAGCAGTGAGATCCGCATCCTCTTCGCCTTGGATCCGGCACGCCGGGCCGTGCTGCTGGTGGCCGACGACAAGGCAGGAAACTGGCAGCGCTGGTACGACATCAACATTCCGCTCGCTGAGGAGCGGTACCAGAGACATCTGGCTGATCTTGAAACCAGGGAGTACGAATGAGCACCGTGAGCTGGGAGGAGACCAAGCGCAAGGCGCGCGAGCGGCGTGCGGCCTCGGGACTGCCGGTGCGGTCGCCTCAGGAGAAGCAAGCGGCCATGGACCGGTTGACCGCCGAAGTGCGTGCTCACAAGCTCGCGGAGGTCAGGCGTGAACAGGCGTTGACTCAGCGCCAAGTGGCCGCGTCAATGGGGGTATCGGCACCTCGGGTCTCCGCCATCGAGCACGGTAAGGTGGATCGCGCGGAGGTCGCGACTCTCCGGGCCTACGTGGAAGCGCTCGGCGGTCGACTGCGCGTAGTCGCAGACTTCGGGGACGCGGGGTACACCATCGCATGAGGCGCATGTCAAAGCTCTCGTCAACCAGCAAGGCCCCAGGTCGGTGACCTGGGCCTTCTTCGTGGAGCGGGTGACGAGAATCGAACTCGCGCTCTCAGCTCGGGAAGCTAGGGGCGTTTGGGAAAGATCGCCGGTCTCACCTCTGGTGATGCCATCTCGGAGCTTGGTTCTCCGCCGGCCTGTTACCCGCTGTTCCCCGCGGTTCCCCATACGATCTGGCACGGGTCTGGCACGGACGCGCCGTCGAGCAGCGCGGCTAGTTCCCGTTGGTCGTTCGCGATCATGACCCGAGCGAGGCGTCCGGCGATGGCAACGGCCGAGCCTCTGAGGTTCCTCAAGTCGCTTGGCAGGTACAGAAAATGGCCATCACGATGACCCGCATGACAGGAATTGTGGGACTGAACAAGAAGCACAACTTCGTGCTGCTCGTCCGGGATGCGGACGTGATCGCGTCGGCCCTGCGTCAGGCGCTGCTCGAAGCCTCGCCCGAGGAACGCCCGGGCCTGGAGCTCGCCGCTTCACTCGTCGAGTCAACCGCCGCCGCCACCGAAACCCAGCTGCGTGCCCGCTGGGCGCGCTCCCGGCTGGCCGCCGTCGGCTTCACGGGGGACATCGCCTCAGTCGCGGCCTTGAAGGCGCTGCGCCAGGCGGAGCCGAAGCTGGGCTTGCTGGCGGCGGTGGAACTGCAGAAGGAGGCAGTGGCCCACCCGGAATGATCCCTGCCCGAGCCCGGCAGGCTCCTTGCCCAAGGGAACAAGCACTTACAAGGTTTCCGACGTTGTCCAGGGACCTGACAGCTCAGGCAGGGCACAGGCGCATGGAAGAAGCCCCTCCTGGCAGGAAAGCTGCAGTTAGGGGGCTTCTTTTGGACGGGGCTACTTCTTCTTGCCCTGGTCGTAGCTACGTATCTTTGTGACCTGTGTTCGGACACCTCGGACCAGTGACGCGACAACACACTTGGTGTCGGCGGCTGTTGTCGACTGCCCTCGGACAGCCTGTCCCGCAGGCGACTGCAAAGGGTCAGCTGCCTGCGGGCCACCCTCCCTCTTCGTGAACGAGGATGCCCGGGGAATCCGGATCGACCTCACCCGTGTACGGACTCGGCCAGTTCGAACCTGCGACACCCGCTTTAGGAGTTCCATCCGACGCCCTCAGCGGTCCGCTACTGCGAGGCTGGAGCTGACGTCTACGACCGCCCGGAATTGCTGGCGTCCGTTGCTGTTGATGTCAGCCATGGATGTCAGGTGACCCGCCGGTGCGGCTACGGGCGACGGTAGGCGGCAGGGTCGGTTCCGGGTGCCGGAGCCCGTGACAGGTTCAGGTAGCACGGGTGGTCGGGGTCGCCTACTTCCATGATCACGAACTGATCGACGTCGTGGTTGGCGAAACGATGGAGGTACTGCAGGAAGAGTTCCAGCTCCTCATCGGAGAGAGGCTCGTCGTGGCGGTCGTTTCGCACGCCCTCACCCTACGGCTGTCCTGGGTGGCACGACCTCTTCGTCCCGAACTCTCGGCTGGGAGGTCATCGGGGTCTTGTGGGCTGGTCAGTCGGCCGTTGATGGCTGTTGGCGGTCAAGTGCGGTCACGGTGGTTGCTGTACTTCGCTGCAGCACTCAATGCAGCCGCTCCGCCTGGTCGTACTCGGCTGCCCTGAACGTGGGCCAGTACGTGATCTGGGGCTGGGTTCGCTCGATCATCGCCGAAAGTGCCTCTCCGTGCAGGATGCGCACACCGACCTCGGTTCCTTCTGCACCTGCAAGGTTGTCGACCACGTAGAGGTAGTAGTGCTCGGAGTTCGCCCTGGCGGCCTCCACCTGCCGGTGTTCCAGTGGCAGCGCCTCGCTGCGCGCCGTGCGGCTGAATGCCTTCACCTCGATCAGACGAGGCAGACTTTCGACGTCGTACGGGAGACCCGAGGTGCGGACGTCCTTCGGATCGCGGCCGGCGGCTCGTTCCAAGGCCATCACGTGTGTGATCGCGGCCTGCTCTGTCTCCTTGTTCCCCACCATGCCCCCTATGGTCAGTGGACCATGGTGCCGTGAAGACCCTCAGCTCGGGAAGCTTGGGTCTTCTGGTGGCAGTTGCCGTAATGACCTGTGCTGGAGCGGTGCTGGCGCCCTGGTCGCCCCGGCAGCCAGGCTCCGTTGTTCCCCGTGGTTCCCCGCACGATCTGGCACGCGAATGGCACGGCCCCTCGTCGAGCGGACTGGGCAGAGATCGGACCTTCACATGCCAGCCCTGGAGGCGAGGGCGAGGAATCGCCTCGGTTCTCTCGAACGCGGCGATGCCGGGTCAGCACCAGGCGGTGCCGTCATGGCTGGCTGTGACTTCCAAGCCGTAGTCGTCGGGGCTGTCCCCGAGATCGCCGGGGAACCACACAGCGAGATGGGCGGTGGTGCCCGCGACGGGCTTCTCGAAGCAGAGCGCCGAGATGTCGACCGCAAGGCTGTCAGGTGCCGGGGACGGCGAAGGGTTGGCGCTCTTGAGTCGCCAGCCGTCCTCTGTGGCGGCCTGGCGATAGAAAGTCAGCACGTCGGCTCGGGATGTCGTGAGTCGGTAGTACTGGCCGGCGTAGGCGAATCCGTCGTCCTCGTCGCATCCGGAGTACCGCTCGTCCTGCGGCTGCGTCTGGCTCGGGTGCGCGTCGAGGATGGGCGAGGACGCCAGTGTGGGGGCGAGCTCTTCGTCAGCCTTGGTGCAGCCATGGAGCAGTCCACTCGACAGCGCCCACACGCCCGTTGCCGCGATGGTGGCTATGCAACCCGAGCCGACGAGAATCATTGTGGCCGCTGACTTCAGCTTCATGGCGCGGAGCGTAGCGCAGTGGATCTAGAGGACGGGGCGTGCACGGCCTGCGCGAGTATGCCGCCAACCTGCGGCCAGGATTCACGGCCTCTGCGTCGCCCCGGATGCACTGCTGGGGAACTCGTCGTCGTGGGTGTCGGCTATGAGTTCGGCGAGGGTGAAGTGAGCCTCGTGGCTCGACCATCGACTTTCGACGCGCACGACGTAGCTGCGCTCGGACACACGGAAGACCCGTCTCCTCTCTCGGCGGAGCCCTGCTTCCGTGAGAGCCTCTGCAACGGTGTCGATGATCCGCAGCATCTCTGCAAGCGCTTGGGCTTCGGTCCCTTCCAGTTCCTTGTGGATGTTGTACCGGAAGGCTTCCGCCTCACCGTCAGCCTTCACGATGGCCCATCGGGGCATGGTGTTCTCCACTCCGTGAGACGACATGAGCCGCGAAGTCACGTAGCCCCGTCGCGCAGTGGGCCCGAATCCGGCTTCCGGCTCGGTGATCTTGGCGCGGGGAGACTATCGGACAGGGAGTGGCTGGACGCCTGTGTTGTGGATCTTTACAGGGCGCGGTCCTTAGCCCTCATGCTCTGCCAACCCCCTGCGAACGACGGTTACCGCTTCAGCGCTCGGTAGCGCTTCAGGAGAGTGGAGACCCTGTCGGGATCGGCACTGCTGTTCAACTCTGCCAGCAGACCGTCGGGTCAGAGTTCGTAACGGTCTCCCTACCAGCGCCGTCCCTTCTTATCCCAGATCCGGTATCCGCCTGGCACTCCGCGCTACGTACCGCCGTTTGCTCGCACCGCGCTACCACCGTTGGTCGTCCTGGTCAGCAAAGCAGGCCGGTTCGCCGAGCACGACTTCGTTGCCACCACGCTCCCCAGCTCCCACCACGGTCGCCACGATGCACCCGCGGCCGGGAACGGCGCCCCCTCCCACCCGGTGCCGGCCGGGGTCTGGTAGCGAACTCACCGTACAGACCCCCCTCTCGTGCCCTCGACGGTCATCCCCCGCCTCCCGCCGCGCCGGACTGGGCGGCACCCCCTTCAGACCCCGCCCGGCGTCGCTCGCCGCGTCGGTCCCCAATAACCGCGAACGGTCCCGTACCCGGCGACCACTGCCGGGTACGGGACCGATCAAGCCACTCCACCGATCATCGTCAGCGGCGCCTCACGACGTCCCCCTTCCCGCACGCCCGGCCATCCCCGTTGCGGTCCAGCTTCAGCGGGTCGTCCTTGCCGTTCACCTTCAGGCGGCCGTAGTCGTTCCGGGACAGCCACTCGCAGCGCGCGGCCGTCGTGTTCTTGACCTCCGCCGGGAACGTCGTCGGGACGCAGACGTTCGCCGTGCCGTAGTGGCGGTCGCAGCCGGAGATCGTCGGGCTGACCTTCTTCGACTTGGTCTTCTTCCCCGGGCCCGTGACCTTGCCCTTCGGGGCGTCCGCGAAGTCGTGGACGTGGGCCGAGGGGGCCTCGCCGGACGCCTGTGCCAGTGCGGACGGGCCCTGGAGGTGCACCCATTCCGCGACCGACGGGACGCCGTTCGCGTCGACCGCGAAGAGCATGTACCAGCCCGGCGGCGCCAGGTTCGGGTTGCTCGTCACGTTCAGGTCCACGTTGTTGCCGTCGACCGACAGGGGGAGGTCCACGAAGCGCTGGTTCGGGTCCGAGGAGTGGGTCACGGCGGCGGGGCGGATCAGTTCCGCCTTCGCGATCGGGCGGTCCACCGTGATGCGTTGCGTGTCGCCGTACACCCACTCCTTGTCGATCACCGAGGTGATGGTCGGCCGCGGGCCCTTCAACAGGTACGGCGGGGTGTAGATCGACACGTCGTGGTTCCAGGTGCCGTTGCCCGGGTTGTCGCCCGTGGTCATGACACGGCCGTCGGGGAGCAGGAACGCCGAGGAGTGGTAGCCGCGCTCCTCCGGGTCCGTCGCCACCGGGTCGAACGTGTTGGTCGCCGGGTCGTAGATCGAGGTCTCGTAGACCGGGTCGGCGCGGTTGTGCAGGGCGCCGCCCGTCTCCAGGACCTTGCCGTCGGGCAGCAGCACCGCGGAGACGTACATCTTGCCCTGGTCGCCCGTCTGGGCGACCTTGCCGTTGCCGAGGTCCACCGTGCCCTGCGGGATCGGCGGGCCGGCGACGTACGCCGGGTTCGCGGCCTTGAGGTCGATGATGTCCGTCAGGCGGTTCGCGACCGGGTTGGACTCGATGTTGCCGCCGCCGAGCGTCAGGACCTTCTGGTCCTGGGCCGGGGGCAGCAGCACGCTCGCGGACTGGTCGCGTTCGTCCTTCCGCTGCAGGCCCGGGACCTGCGTGACCGTGTTGGCGCCGTAGTCGTAGATCGCCGAACCCGTGCCCGGGATGTTGTTGCCGAAGACATGGCTGCCCGAGTAGAAGAGGCGGCCGTCCTGCATGAGGATCATCGACGGGTACAGGCCCCAGTACGACCAGGTCTGGTTGACCTTCCAGAGTTCGAGCCACTTCTGCTCGGCGTCCGACCACAGCTCGGCGGTCACCGAACCGGTCGAATCCTCCTTCAGGCCGCCGAAGGAGATGACGTCACCGTTGCCGAGGATCGTCGCCGACGGGTACCAGTGGCCGTCGTTCATGTCGTTGGTCTTGCTGTACGTCTCCGTCACCGGGTCGAAGATGTACGAGTCCTTGTAGCCCTGGTAGCCGATCGTGCCGTCGGCCGACGGATAGCCCTTGTTGCCGCTCATCACCAGGACCCGGCCGTCGTCGAGCTGCACGTGGCCCGCACAGAACATGTCGTCCGGGGTCGGGATCTGCTTGTACGTGCCGTTCTTCGGGTCGTACACCGCCGAGGTGAAGGTGCCCGCCTCGAACATCTCCTCGCTGTTGCCGGAGCCGGCGATCAGCAGCACCTTGCCGTTGTTGAGGACGACCGAGTGCATGGAGCGGACGGGGTTCTGCGTGGGCAGCACGTCCCAGCGGCCGTTCAGGCACTCGTCCGGCGTGCCCGTGCACTGCGGCTCGGGGACGGGGTCGGCGACCACGTCCATCGTGTAGTCGTCCGTGGTGACGGAGCCCGTGCCGTAGACGGAGACACCCCAGGCGATGCGGTCCGTGGCGGCCGGCACGGCGGGCGTACGGACCGTGGCCTCGGTCCAGCTGCCCGCCATCTCGAGCGTCTTGAGGTCGGTCCAGTACTGCCATCCGGCCGTGGTGTCGTGCCGGAAGAGCGTGATGGACGTGTCCGGCGTCGTCGACTTGTACCAGAGAGCCAGGTCGTACTGCTTGCCCACCGTGACCGAGGGCGCGCAGGCCGCCGACTCGGTGATCAGAGCCTTGCGGTCACCGTCGGCCCGGCGGGTCAGCTCGACCTTCATGGCCTTGGAGCCCGAGTGGGCATCCGATGTCGTGGTGAACGTGAAGTCGTTGTCGCCCCAGCCCGACTTCTTCCAGCAGTACGGCATGTCGTCCGTACCGGCCGTCTCGAAGCCGGGGTTCTGGATGAGGTTGGCGGCGGACGCGGGCTGGGGTGAGATCAGCAGGAGGCCGGAGGCGAGGGCTCCGACCGCCAGCAGGGCGGTTCTGCGTCTGGGTCTCGGGATGGATCTCGAGGTGGATCTCGAGGTGGATCTCGGTCTGGATCTCATCCAGACGGTCAAGCGGTTCCTCAGGTGGTTCTTCACGCGGCTCTCCTTGCCGACTGCTCGGGCTCCACAGGCTCCCCGGTCCGATCGGTCACATCGGTCGCATCGGACCGACCGGACCGTTCAGCCTGCTTCTCGGCCCGCTTCCGCCCGCCGCGCTCCCCGCGGCGGGACTTCTTGCGGGGCAGATAGACGAGCGCCTCGGTCCCCACGAAACGCAGGACGAACGTCGTCACCAGGGCGAGCGCGGTCGCGGGCAGCGCGCCCATCCCGAACTCGCTCACGAACAGGGCGATCAGCGGGATCCGCAGCACCAGGTCGGCGTTGGCGAGCAACGCGAACCGGCCTACGCGGTCCCACCCCTTGCGGTACTGGCGCCGCTCGCGGAAGCAGAGGTGCTCGATGAGGAAGAAGTTCCAGAGCACCCCGAGCTGGTTGGCGAGGATCTCGGCGGGGACGTAGTGCATCCCGGCCGAGGTGAGGGCGTACAGGCCCGCGAGGTTCGGCAGGAAGCCGGTGACACCGATCAGCCCGAAGACCGTCATGCGGGCCAGCGGCGACGCGGTGCGCAGTCCGACGAGGTGGCGCAGGAACCTGAACCCCTCCCGCGCGGTCGACTTGGACTCGCCGGCGTAGCGGTCCTGGAAGACGAACGGCACCTCCGTGACCCGCCGGGGGCGGCTGCGCACGGCGAGTTCGAGGAGGATCTTGTAGCCGAGCGGCTGGAGGATGTCGGCGGTGACGGCGCTGCGGCGGATGGCGAAGAAGCCGCTCATCGGGTCGCTGATGCCGTGCAGTCGGCGCGGGAAGAGGGCCTTGGTGAGCCAGGTCGCGCCGCGCGAGACGGCCACGCGGTAGCTGCCCGCGAGTCCGGCCCGGCTGCCACCCTTGATGTAGCGGGAGGCGACCACCAGACCGGCGCCCGAGCGTTCCCCGGTGGCCACCAACTCCGGTACCAGCGAGGGCGGGTGCTGCAGGTCGCCGTCCATGACGACGATCCAGTCGGAGCCGGCCGCCCTCATCCCCTCGACCACCGCGCCGCCGAGTCCGCCGACCGGTTCGTCGCGGTGCAGCACGGTCACCGGGAACGGGCAGTCCTGCGCGGCGGCGTCGATGACCTCCGGGGTGTCGTCGGTGGAGTCGTCCACGAAGACGACCTCGCAGGGCAGCCGCGAGGGCACCGTCTCGGTGATCCGGTGCAGCAACTCACGTACGTTGGCGGACTCGTTGAAGGTCGGTACGACGATGGTGACGGCACCCGGCTCGGGCACCTCCGCACCGCGCACGGCCGGGTCGTTCAGCTCTCCGGGGGCGGTGGACTCATAACTTCCGCTGCTCATCGGTCGCCTCCAAGGGCGTCGGTCTCGCGGTTCCGGCCGTCGTCGCCCGCTCCCTCGATCCTGCGGATCTCGATCCGGTCCTCGCCGGTGCCGAAGGTGGCCACCGGGGTCGAGTTCTCCATCGCGCCCTTGACGTTGGGCAGGTCGACCGCGTCGCGCCGTACCGTCGGGGACGCGACCACGTAGTCCAGGTCGCGCCAGCCGCGTGGCATCGTCTTCGTCACCGCCGGGTCGAGGTCGGCCTTGTAGAACCAGATGACGCCGAGGCCCGGCTCGTAGCCCTCGTGGACGAGGTCGAGCCAGAGCGCGTCGTCGACGAGGACCCGGGTGTCCGCGGGGTCCTCGACCTCCGTGCCGAGCCACTCGGCGGCCTGCCGGTAGGGCGCGTTGGCGTCGAAGGTCATCGCGGTGTGGTTGCCGTCGTACCAGCGCGGGACGACGTACGCGGCCGCGGCTGCGGCCAGGGCGAGCGCGAGGACGTGCCGCGCCCAGGTCACGGGCCTCCTCTCCGTCGCACTGCGCCAACGGCGCAGGATGCCGTGCGTGACGCTCGCGGTGCCGCCCGCGAGGACGAGCGCGAGGAAGGGCAGCGCCTGGAGGACGTACATGGCGGGGAGGTAGCCGGGGCGCAGCGCCATGCCGGCGAGGATCGCGACGGCGAGCGCGGGGCCGGCGAGGGCCCGCGCGGTCACCGACCAGCGCCAGGTGACCAGCAGGAGCAGGGCGCCCGCGAGTCCGCCGATCGGCAGCACCCGGTCGTAGTACAGCCACGACTGCAGGACGCCGTACGAGCCCGTGCCCTCGGTGAGGATGAAGCCGGAGCCGGGGCGGCTCATCTGGTAGACGATGCCGTCCCAGAGGGACACATGGCCGTCGCCGGGCAGCATCTCGCCCTTGAGCAGGGCGAACAGCGGGTACGAGATGCCGATCAGGGTGCAGGCGGTGATGGCGCCGGTGATGGCGAACTTCCGGGTGTCCCGGTGGCTGTGCCGCCACATGGTGAGCAGCACGGCCGGCAGGACGAGGAGCATCGTCTCCTTGGTGAGCACGGCCGCGGCCGCGGCGATGCCGGCGCCGAAGTGGTGCCAGAGGTGACGGCTGGGCGAGGCGGCGAGGCAGAACGCCAGCAGCGTCCACATGACCGCGATGTTGTCGAGGAAGATCTCCCGCTGGAGCACGACCGACAGCGGGGAGAGCCCGAAGAGGGCCATGCCGAGGCCGGCGGCCCAGCGGGGCAGCGAGAGGCGGCGGCCGAGGACGTAGACGAGGACGGCGCTGACCGCGCTGATCAGCAGCATGACCACGCGCATCGAGCCGACGGTCATCGACTCGGGGGCGAGCTGGGCGGGGATCCAGGTCAGGACGGCGAGCTGGATCCAGCCGAGGGGCGGGTGGTCGTACCAGTAGGTGTAGTGGGCGAGGCCCCTGCCCTCCTGGACGGCCCAGGCCTGGGCGAGGTAGGTGCCCTCGTCGTCGCTGAGGGTCGGGTAGTCGGCGATGTTCCAGCCCTGCACGATCATGATCGCGACGAGGAGGAGACCGCAGAGGATCAGGTCGGGGGGCGAGTTCCGCAGGCGCTTCGGCGGGGTCCCGGGCGTGGGCGATACAGAAGAGGAATCGTTTGTTCGACCTGTCGAACCGGCTGTGGGCACAGCTGTCCGCTGCGCGGGGACCTTGACTTTCGTCTTGGCCGCCGCGGGAAGTGTGGAGGTCACGCAGGAACGTCCTCTCGGGTCACGTTCGCGAGATGTGCGCCGACGTGACTGGTCAGTTCCCAGTCGTTGCGGCCGCGTTGCTCGCGCCACACCGCGCGTACGGCGGCGAAGGCGAGGAGCAGCTGGTAGAAGGGGCCGCCCACGATGAGCTTGACGTAGTGGACGAACCGGACGCGCAGTCCGTACTGCTTGCCGAAGTCGTGCAGTCCGACGACCTCGAACACGAAGGTGACCAGGGCGGTCACGGCCGGCAGGAAGGTGATGAAGGCGACGCCCACGGGGACGTCGAGGAAGAGCGCGATGCCCACGTTGAGGGGGATGATCACCCCGGAGACGGCCTGGAGATAGGGCGTCATCAGGGTGTAGCGGGCGAGCAAGCGCTGCCGGAAGGAGGGCAGTTGACGCCAGTCCCGCTTCCGGTAGACCTGGAGGAAGCCCTGGTTCCAGCGGGTGCGCTGCTTCATCAGGGACATCAGGCTGCCGGGGGTCTCCTCCCGGGTCACCATGTCGGAGTCGTAGGCGACGACGACCTTCTTGCCCACGCTGGAGAGCCGGACGCCGAGGTCGCAGTCCTCGGCGAGGCAGTTGGGGTCCCAGCCGTCGGCGGCGCGCAGCACGTCGGTGCGGACGAAGACGGTGTTGCCGCCGAGCGGGATGAACCCTTTCTGCGCGTGCAGATGGAGGCGGGACCGGAACCAGAAGAAGTACTCCAGGCAGTTGCGCAGGCTGTACCAGCTGGAGTTGTAGTTGATGAGCTGCACGCCGCCCTGCACGACGTCCGCGCCGGTGGTGCGGAAGGCGTGGTCGACGTGGGACAGCAGCTCCGGATGAACCTGGTCCTCGGCGTCGAAGACCCCGACGACATCGCCGCGGCAGTGCGGCAACGCCGTGTTCATGGCCTTCGGCTTGTTCTTCTTCTCGTGGTGGTCGACCACCACGCGGACGCGCGGGTCGCGCCCCTCCGCGGCCCGGGCCACCGCGGTGGTCTCCGGGTCGTCGTGCCCGACGATCACGATGATCTCGAAGTCGTCGTGGCTGGATTCGAGCAGTCGTTGGATGGTGTGGTCCAGCACGGCCTGTTCATGGCGTGCCGGCAGCAGCAGTGAGAACGACACATGCTCGTCGCCGTCGGGTCTGCTGAAACGGGTGGAGGCGAGCACTTCGGGCGTTCGCCACGCGTGCATCTGCCACCACAGGGTGAAGGCCGCCATCCAGAACAGGACAAGCGAGACGACGGCGATAAAGACGGACGTCAACAAGAAAGATCCCCCCAGATCCCCAATACCCCCTACGCGACAGTGAGTTACTCCTGCCGCGGAACTGTGCCGAGCCTAGGGGGAAACTGTGAAGCCTGGGGACCCTTCCGATAAAAACCGTGTTTCCGTTCGGTGGAACATCTAATCGGATGTGTCCGAACACCAGCACGTTTCCAGGCAGTTGTTCGATCTTGTCCGGGTCCCGGACCGGCGAGTTTCAGCCGGTCGCGCCCGCCGCGGGCGATCCGAGGGCCGTGCGCAACCTGTCGACATCTGTCGTGGGAGCGTCACATGTGAAGTTACGGCAGACGTACGCAGTCGGTTCACCGCCGACGTAAGGACGGCCCGCCAGCAACGGCAGCTCGTCACTGTCCGTGGTCCCCACGGCCACCACCGCGCCCGGCGCGGTCCCCAGCAACGCCGCCCGGTGCAGCTCCTTGGTCCCCGGATGCCCCTCCGGTCCCACGACCGCCACCTCACGCGGCCCGTCGAGCAGAGCCTCCGCCGTGGCCAGCCCCCACCCGATGAACCGCGGCGCCCGCGGCCCCAGGGCCTTCACCACACCCAACGCCCGTTCGGCGGCAGTCCGATGAGGCTCGGAACCGGTGTGCGCGGCATAGCTCAGCAGCGCACCCGCCGCCGCGCTCCACCCCGACGGCGTGGCGTTGTCGGTCGGATCCTGCGGCCGCCGGATCAGCTTCTCCGCGTCGGCGGCCGTGTCGAAGAGCGCTCCGGACTCCTCGTCGACGAACCGGACGAGCACATGGTCGAGCAGGAACCCGGCGAACTCCAGCCACACCCCCTCCCCCGTGACCGACGCCAGCGCCAGGAACCCCTCGGCGACGTCCGCGTAGTCCTCCAGCACCCCCGCGTTCGCCCCGACCTGCCCGTCCTTGCTGGTCCGCGCGAGCCGCGCCCGCTCGTCCAGATGCAGGCGTACGAGGAGGTCGGCGGCGGCGATGGCGGCGTCCACCAGGTCGGGGCGGTCGAAGTAGGCGCCGGTCTCGGCGAGCGCGGCGACGGCGAGGCCGTTCCAGGCGGCCACCACCTTGTCGTCGCGGCCGGGGGCGGGACGGCGCGCCCGCGCCGCATTCAACCGATCCCTGACCGACTCGATCCGCTCGGCATCGAACACGCCCTCGCGCTGCGGTAGCTGAAGAACGGACGCCCCCTCCTCGAACGTCCCCTCCTCCGTGACCCCGAAGTAGTGCGCGGCGAGGGCCGCGTCCTCCTCGCCGAGCACCTCGGTCAGCTGCTCGGGCGTCCAGACGTAGTACGCCCCCTCGACATGCCTGCCGGAACCGGTCCCGTCGTCGCTGTCGGCGTCCAGCGCCGAGGCGAACCCGCCCTCGTTCGTGCGCAGTTCGCGGACCATGAAGTCGGCCGTCTCCAGGGCGACGCGCCGGGCCAGCTCGGAACCGGTGGCCCGCCAGAGGTGGGCGTACACCCGGCACAGCAGGGCGTTGTCGTACAGCATCTTCTCGAAGTGCGGCACAACCCACTCACGGTCGACGGAGTACCGGGCGAAGCCGCCGCCGAGCTGGTCGTAGATGCCGCCGCGGGCCATGCGCTCGCAGGTGTCCCGCGCCATCTGCAGCGCGCCCTCGGAGCCGGTGCGCGCGGCGTGCCGCAGCAGGAACTCGATCACCATCGAGGGCGGGAACTTGGGCGCCCGGCCGAAGCCGCCCCGCGCCGCGTCGTACTCCCGGGTGAGCCCCAGCAGCGCCTGGGCGAGCTCGTCCTCCCCGGGCACGTCGACCGCCGCGAACTTCAGCTCCCGGCCGGCCAGGTCCCGCACGATCTTCGCGGCGACCTCGGTGACCTCGTCCCGCCGGTCGGCCCAGGCGGCCCGCACCCCCTCCAGGACCTGCCGGAAGGAGGGCATGCCGTGGCGGGGAGCGGGCGGGAAGTAGGTGCCGAAGTAGAAGGGCTCCTCCTCCGGCGTCAGGAACACGGTCATGGGCCAGCCGCCCTGCCCGGTCGCCGCCTGTACGGCCTCCATGTAGACGGCGTCGACGTCCGGCCGCTCCTCACGGTCGACCTTGATGTTGACGAAGTGCGCGTTCAGGTACTCGGCGGTCTCCCGGTCCTCGAAGGACTCGTGCGCCATCACATGGCACCAGTGGCAGCTCGAGTACCCGACGCTGAGCAGCACCGGCACACCCCGCCCGCGCGCCTCCTCGAACGCCTCGGCCGACCACGGCCACCAGTCGACCGGGTTGTCGGCGTGCTGGAGGAGGTAGGGAGAGGTCTCGTGGGCCAGTCGATTCGCCATGGGCACCATCATTCCCCAGTACCCGTGAATCGCAGTTCAGCACGGACCCGCGCCCCTGAAAGGGGCGCGGGGAACTGCGCGAGCAACCCCCCACACACCCGCACCCGGCCGACAACCCGACCCCCACGGCGAAACCCCGCTCACGCACCCCCACCCACGATCACGCCCTCTCGCCTACACGCACCGATCCCCGCACACTGGCCGGAGGCAACCGTTTCGGCGAAGGGGGAAGCGTGATGCGGGACAGCCACCGGGGGGAGGCCGAACGGCTGTTGGTCCGGGCGGTCGAGGAGGAGGTCCGCAGATCGGGCGGCCGTACCGACGGAGTGGTCCTGCTCGGCCGTGCCCGCGCCTCCCTGGACTCGATGGCGCAGAACGCGGCCGAGGAGTACGAGACCTACACCCGCGCCCTGGACGAGTCCGAGGCCGGCCGCCCCACCTTCCGCCAGCGCTACGCGAAGGAGGGTTCCGGCACTCCCCTGCTGGTCGCGGCCGTCGCCGCCGGCACGGCGGTCGTCGCCGACCTCTCCTTCGGCGTCGCCCCCGGCACCGCCGTGAGCACCGGCGTGATCGTCGGCATCGCGAGCGCCGTGGCCACGGTCCTGAAGGTCACCGCCTCGCACCTCCCCGCCGCCCACCACCACGCGGGCACCCTGAGCCAGCCTGGCGGCCCGGAGCAGCTGCGGCTGCAGTGGCTGACGGCGCTGGAGGTGCGCGGGATACGCCCGTTCCTGGACCAGCAGCGCGTCCTCGCCGCGTCGACGGCGACGGCGAAGAAGACGGCGCCCCGGCTGCGCGGCGCCGACAAGAGCGCGGCGGCCCGGCGGCGCAACGTGCTGGAGCAGTCGTTCGCCCAACTCCCCGAGGCCGACGTCCGGTTCGCGGGCCGCCGGGCGGAGATGGGGAAGATCCGCCAGTGGGTGCAGGCGGCCCGCGCGGAGACCGAGACCCGGCCGACCGTCGTCGTGCTGCACGGCGCGTCCGGCTCCGGCCGCACCGCCCTCGCCGTCCGCGCCACCCATGAGCTGCGGGACTACTTCCGGGGCGCCTGTGTGGTCGATCTGCGCGCCGACAGCCCCCAGGAGCCGCCGCTGTCGACCCGGGACGCGCTGATGCATCTGCTGAATCGTCTCGGCGCGCCCCGCGACCAGCTGCTCTTCCGTGAGCGGACCTCCCAGGACCAGCAGGTCAAACGGCTCAGCGAGCTGTACCACCAGCAGCTGACCACCGTGCCGGTGACGATCGTCCTCGACGACGCCTCCGACCCCGAGCAGGTCCGCGCCCTCGTCCCCGAGCGCTCCGACAGCCTCGTGCTGGTCACCGCCCGCTCCCCGCTCGCCCTGCCCGCCGACCTGCCCGCCTGGGTCCACCAGCTCCCCGTCGAGGCGCTCGACGCCGACGGCACGCACGAACTGCTGAGCACGGCGGCCCAGGACGGCGCGGTGCTGTCGGCGGGAGCCGTCGCGGGCGCCGGCGCGGGGCCGTCGTCGGGGGCGCGCTCCGGCTTGTACGACACGGGGTCCGTCGCCCGGATCCGGCATCTGTGCGGCGGGCTGCCGCTCGCCCTGCGCATCGCCGGCTCGTCCCTCGGCCCGCGCACGCCCGGCCAACTGGCCACGGACCTGGGCGCGTACGGGCCGGTCGAGCCGATCGAGCGGGCCCTCTGGCTCCGCTACACCGACCAGTCGGAGCTGTCCCGCAAGCTGCTGCGTCGCCTGGCGCTGGCGGGACGGGCGTCGCTGGGCGCGGCGGCGGCCGCCTCGCTGCTCGCCACCGACGAGACGGAGGCGACCCGTCACCTCACGGCGCTCGCCCGCGCGGGCCTGATCGACCACGTCCACGGCAACCGCTACCGCCTGCACGACCTGGTCCGTGCCTTCGCCCACGCCCGCCTGCTCGACGAGGAGGAGCCGAGTGAGCGCACGGCGGCGCAGGAGCGCCTCATCGTCACCTACGCGGATCTGGCCGACTCCGTCCTGCGCCTGGTCGACGGCAACATGTCGACCCGTTCGGACCGCTTCGGCCAGCACGGCTTCGTGTCGCTGGAGGAGGCGCTGCGCTGGCTGGACGACGAGACCAGCTTCATCACCTCCACGCTCCGGCACGCGGAGGGCGTGAACGAGGCGGCCGTGCTCAGTCTGCTGGGCGCCCTGTGCGACTACTGCCTGCTGCGCGGCGACCTCTACCGCCTCGGCGAGCTCAACGAGCTGGCCCAGTCGGTGGGGCAGGGTCTGCTGACCCGCTCCGTGCAGTGGCGTACGGGTATCGCGGCCCGTCAGCTGGGTGAGCTGGACAAGTCACGGACGACGCTGGCGTCGGTGGTCAACCTGTACATGGAGACCAACCACGACGCGGGCGCCGCGCGTGCCCTGTGTTCCCTGGGTATCACTCTGCACCACCAGGGCAATCTGACGGAGGCGGCGGAGAAGCTGCTGGAGGCCCTGCAGATGCAGTCGGTCCCCGAGCTGGCGGCGGACCGCGCGTGGACGATGCACGCCCTCGCGGCGGTGGAACGCGACCGCTCCCATCTGGCCGACTCGCTGGACCTGTTGACCCGCGCGCTGGTCCTGCACCGTCAGCAGGAGTCCCTGCACGGCGAGGGCTGGGCCTACTACCAGCTGGGCCAACTGCTGTTGCGGATGGGTGAGGTGGCGCGCGCGGAGACCGAACTGCGCACGGCGCTCGATCTGTTCGGCCGTACCCGCGACCCCCGGGGCGAGGCCTGGTCGATGACGCAGCTGGCCCGCGCCCGTCTCGTGGCCGGGGACCCCTCCGCCGCCGTCGACGGTCTGCGCCAGGCCGTCTCGCGCCACCGCGACAACGAGGACGCGCGCGGCGAGGCCTGGTCCGGCTACTACCTGGGGCAGGCCCTGGAGGAGACCGGCAATCTCGACCAGGCGGTCCGTGAGCTGGAGCGTTCTCGCACGATGTTCTCCCGGATGCGGGACGTGTACGGCCTGGCCTGTGCCCGTCACCACTCCGCCCGCGTCACCCGCGACCAGCGGGCCGTGCAGACCGGCTCGCTGCGCAACTCCGGCTTCGCCCGTCAGCTCCTGGTCGACGCGCGCGCCGACTTCCAGCGCATCGGCGTCGCCCACGGGGAGGCCTGGACCTGCCTGGAACTGGCGGTCGTGGACGCGGGCAACACCCGTACCCCCCAGGCACTGGCCCTCTGCGAGGAGGCCACCCGTCTCTTCACGTCCTACGGCGACCGCCGGGGCGAGGACTGGGCCCGCTTCCTCAAGTGCACCCTGCTGCCCTACGCGGCTCCGGGCGGCGTGGAGATCGGCACGGCCGTCGCCCAGGAGGACCTGGCCCATCTCTCCCGCACCGACCATCCCCTGCGTGACGAGAAACTCACCGAGTACATCGAGGCCTACCAGCTCCTCCTGGAGCGGGGCGTCAATCTGGAGAGCGGCTGGCGGGCCTGGACCCTCGGCATGGTGCCGAACCGCCATGCGCGCGAGGTGATGGGGGTGCCGGTGTCGGGCGGGGGACACGGGTGAGGGGGGCTCGAAGGCCCGGTGGACCGGCGACGACAGGGCGTGACCGTGTGGCACCTCGCGGTGTCACACGATCCCGCCCGTCGAGCCGTCGCGTCGGCGGTCAGCCCTTCGCCGGAGTCGTCTTCCCGGCCGCGTCCGTCGCCGTCTCCTCGACGGAGGCGTCCGGGTCCGACTCCTTGAAGTCGACCTTGCCCATGTGCTTGTTCATGGACTTCATCAGGCCCCAGACGGCCAGGGCCATCACCGCGAAGACGATGAAACCGAGGACGCCGGGGGTGACCTTGTCCTCGTCCAGCTCCTTGGCGAGGGGGACGAGGTGTGTGACTGCCAGGCTTACGCTCATGCCTGGCATTGTCCCCCAGGGCTAGCGGATGCCCGCAAAGAGGTCGTCCTCCGGGAGCGAGGTGTCCACGAGGGACTTCGCGAGCTCGTACTCCTCGGTCGGCCAGACCTCCTTCTGGATCTCCATCGGGACCCGGAACCAGCCGCCGTCGGGGTCGATCTGCGTGGCGTGGGCGATGAGGGCCTTGTCACGGATCTCGAAGAACTCGGCGCACGGCACGTGCGTGGTGAGGGTGCGGTCCTTGTGGTCGGACTCGTCCCAGCGCTTGAGCCAGTCGCCGTACGGGGACTCCAGACCGCGCTCCAGCATGGCGTTGTGCAGCGCCTCGGTGCGCGGGCGGTTGAAGCCCTGGTTGTAGTAGAGCTTCTGCGGCTGGTACGCCGGGCCGTACTCGGCCTCCGGGTACCGCTCGGTGTCCGCCGCGCCCTCGAACGCCACCATCGAGATCTTGTGGGTCATGATGTGGTCGGGGTGCGGGTACCCGCCGTTCTCGTCGTAGGTGGTGATCACCTGGGGACGGAACGCGCGGATCCTGCGGACCAGCTCGCCGGCCGCCTTGTCGACGTCCTCCAGCGCGAAGCAGCCGTCGGGAAGGGGCGGGAGGGGGTCGCCCTCCGGGAGGCCGGAGTCGACGAAGCCGAGCCACTCCTGGCCGACGCCGAGGATCTCGCGGGCCTCGTCCATCTCCTTCTTGCGTACCTCGTGAATGTGCTCCTCGATGTACTTGTCGCCCTGCAGTTTCGGATTGAGGATGGAGCCGCGCTCCCCGCCCGTGCAGGTCACGACCAGCACGTCCACCCCCTCGGACACATACTTCGCCATGGTGGCCGCACCCTTGCTCGACTCGTCGTCGGGGTGCGCGTGCACGGCCATCAGTCGCAGCTGGTCAGTCAAGACTCATTCCCTCGTAAGTCGGCGCCCGGCCTGGACGATCGGTGACTCGGCCCGGCGCGATCCGGTGAGTCCATACTGCCGCCCCGCGCGGACACCCGTGTGGGGCGGCCGTCAGGCGCTGGGCGGGGGGCTTCTATAGTGACGGCATCGGGGGGTGGGATATTCCCGGTCCGGATCAGAGAGGGCGACCATGACGACGGCGGGCACACGGCTTCCCGAGGGTCGCTACGGCCGCTCCGCGGACGAGCGCGCCGACCGCAAGCTCATGGTCGTCGGCAGCGTCCTGGGCGCGGCCCTCCTCGTCCTCGTCGGCTGGTTCGCCTACCACTACGTCGCCGGCAACAGGATCAGCGTCGAGGTCTACACCTTCGATACCTCGGCGACCTCGGTGAAGGTGCACCTCAGGGGCGACAAGGACGCCGGTGTCGAGGGCTACTGCACCGTGCGCTCCCAGTCCGAGGACGGCGCCGAGGTGGGCCGCGCGGACTTCCGCTTCGACGCCGCCACCACGGACATCGACGAGGTCGTCACCCTGAAGACGACGGCGCGCGGCACCACCGCCGAGCTGCTCGGGTGTCACGCCGGCTGATCCCGGCCCGTCGCACCCCCCGGCCAGGGCCCGCGAACGAGCCATCGGCTCTCCGCACCTCGGCCCTGACCTGCGTCGACGTAACGCTTGTGGTTTATGTCCTCCCCCTTCCGCCACTGAATTGTTAGGCTCGTGGTTTCGCCCACTCGTGAAGGAACATTCTTCTGGGTAGGGCGATGCTTTGTATTCCCAGTACCTACGAGGAGCACCTGTGACCCAGACCAGCGAGAACGTCACCTGGCTGACCCAGGAGGCGTACAACCAGCTCAGGGCCGAGCTGGAGTACCTGTCTGGTCCTGCGCGCACGGAGATCGCCGCCAAGATCGCGGCCGCGCGCGAGGAGGGCGACCTGCGCGAGAACGGCGGGTACCACGCGGCCAAGGAGGAGCAGGGCAAGCAGGAGCTCCGTGTGCGCCAGCTGACCCAGCTCCTGGAGAACGCGAAGGTCGGCGAGGCGCCGGCGTCGGCGGATGGCGCGGTGGCTCCCGGCATGGTCGTGACGATCGCCTTCGACGGCGACGAGGACGACACCGTGACCTTCCTGCTCGCCTCCCGGGAGTACGCCAGCTCGGACATCGAGACCTACTCGCCGCAGTCCCCGCTCGGCTCGGGCGTGATCGGCAAGAAGGTCGGCGAGGACGCCCAGTACGAGCTGCCGAACGGCAAGCTCGCCTCGGTGAAGATCCTCAAGGCCGTGCCCTACCAGAGCTGACCGCACGTCCTTCGCTCGGTCCGGGCCCCCGGCACCCTTCGGTGCCGGGGGCCCGGTCGTGCGGCATCAGTCGAGGACGATGTAACCCGCCTTCCGCAGGGCGAGGTTGACCTCCGCGCAGTGCTTCGGGCCCCTGGTCTCCAGGTGCAGTTCGACCTCCACCTCCGTGAGCCCGAGCCGGGGGTCGGTGCGTACGTGGCTCACGTCCAGGACGTTGGCGTCGACCGCCGACAGCACCCCGAGGAGCGTCGCGAGGGCGCCGGGGCGGTCGGTGAGCCGGAGGCGTACCTGGAGGTAGCGGCCGCCGGCGGCCATGCCGTGGCGCAGGATGCGCTGCAACAGCAGCGGGTCGACGTTGCCGCCGGAGAGCACCGCGACGACCGGGCCCTCGAAGGACTCCGGGTCGCGCAGCAGGGCCGCGACGGGACTGGCGCCGGCCGGTTCGACGACCAGCTTGGCCCGCTCCAGGCAGAGCAGCAGGGCGCTGGAGAGGTCGTACTCCGAGACCGTGCGGATCTCGTCCACCAGGTCGGCGACGATCCCGAACGGCACGTCGCCGGGTCGGCCGACCTTGATGCCGTCGGCCATCGTCGCCGGGTTCCGCACCGCCACGGGCCGCCCGGCGGCCAGCGACGGCGGGTACGCGGCGGCGCCCTCCGCCTGGACGCCGATGACCCGCACGTCCGGCCGCAGCGCCTTCACCGCGACCGCGACGCCGGCCACGAGCCCTCCGCCGCCGACCCCGACGACGATCGTCCGCACCTCCGGGCACTGCTCAAGGATCTCCAGGCCGACCGTGCCCTGACCGGCGATGACGTCGTGGTGGTCGAACGGGTGGATGAACACGGCGCCGGTCTCGGCGGCGTATTCCTGGGCCGCGGCCAGCGTCTCGTCGACCACCGTGCCGTGCAGCCGCACCTCGGCGCCGTACTCCTCGGTCGCGCTGATCTTCGGCAGCGGGGCGCCCTTCGGCATGAAGACCGTGGAGCGCACCCCGAGCAGGGAGGAGGCGAGGGCGACCCCCTGGGCGTGGTTGCCGGCGCTCGCGGCGACGACACCGGCGGCGCGCTCCTCGGGCAGCAGGCCCGCGATGCGGACGTACGCGCCGCGCAGTTTGAACGAGCCCGTCCGCTGGAGGTTCTCGCACTTGAGGTGCACCGGCGCGCCGACGAGCTGCGACAAATGCCTGCTGCCCTCCATCGCGGTGACACGTGCGACGCCGGTAAGCATCTTCTGGGCGCCGCGCACGTCGTCGAGCGTCACCACCGGAAAGGAGTCAGCCGTGCTGTAGCTCATGACCACCAGTCTCGCAGTTCACAGCGGTGGAACGCGGGTGTGACCAAGGCGCGGGACGGGTTTCAGCGGCGCCGGTACACCCCGCGCCCGGTCCGCGTACTCTGTCCCCCAACCCAGCGCCCCACGCATGAATTGAGCCTTTGGCCATGCCCACAACACCTGAAATGTCGATGGACATGACGACCGTCGGTGACACCGGTCTTCTCGACACGCTGCAGCACGAGGTCGCGGTGTTCGCGCGCCGTGCCGAACAGACCCGGCTCGGCGGCGTCGGGCAGGTGCGCAACTCCATGGACCGTGCCGCGTACCTGCTGCTCAACCGCCTCGACAACGAAGGCCCGATGGGTGTCAAGGCGCTCGCGGCGAGCATGGGGATCGACTCCTCGACGGTCACCCGTCAGGTGGCGCCGCTCGTGGACACCGGACTCGTCAAGCGCACCTCGCACCCGGAGGACGGCCGGGCGGTGGTGCTCCAGCTGTCGCCCCGCGGGCTCGCCCGCCTTGAGGAGGTACGTTCCTCCAGGCGTCAGCTGATGGCCGAACTCACTCAGGACTGGGCCCCCGAGGAGCGCGAGGCGTTCTGCTCCCTCCTCACCCGATTCAACACGGCGCTCTCCACCCGCATGGCGGCGGCGCCGGAGGCACCGTCGCCCTCCTGACCCTTGACCGCGCCCCCGCTCCTGGCCTCATATGAGACCGGGCCCTCGTCGTGCGCGGCCGGGCCCCGTTCCCTCAGGGTCGGCCTCAGGCGGGAGGCGCGGTGCGAGATCGGCATGTGGCCCAAGGCGCCCGCCGGGCACGGGAGTTCGAGGCGTTCGTCGCGGGCGCGGCGGGGCGGCTGCTGCGGACCGCCACCCTGCTCACGGCGGAGACGCCGGACGACAACCCGCGCGCGCGGCGGCTGCTGACGCACGCCCTCGCCCACACGTACGCCACCTGGGACCGGCTGCGCGGCGAGGACCCCTACGACCGGACCCGTCAGCAGCTGGCCCTCCGTTTCGCGCGCGCGGCCTGGCACCACCACGCGCTCTTCCGCCACGCGCGCGGGGGCGTCCTGCGCGTCCTCGGTCCCCAGGAGCGGCTGATCCTGGTGCTCCGGCTCTACGAGGGGGTCGCCGAGGAACAGACGGCGGCGCTCCTGGGGCTGCCCGTCGAGCGGGTGCGGACGATCTGTCTGCGTGCGATGGCGACCGTGCTGCATCCCCCGCGCGAGGTCGCCGCCCAGAAGGTGGTGGAGGTGGCGCCGTCATGAGTCTGCGGGAGCGTGAGACGGCCGTACGGCTGATCCTGGAGCGCGGGCCGGTCCAGGTGCCGCCCGACCTGTGCACGGCGGCGATGCGACGCGGCGGGCGCATGCTGCGGCGCCGGACGGTGGCACGCCGTCTGCTGTGGCTGGTGCTGACGGCCGCCGTGGTCGCGTTCTTCGTGTGGGCGCTGACGACCCGCCCCTGGGTGGAGCCGCCGTCGACGACGACCCCACCGGTGGTCGACTGGTGAGCGACCGGGCCCGGCAGCGGGCCGGGGGCGGCTAGCCCAGGGCCTGCTGGAGGTCCTCCAGGAGGTCGTCGACGTTCTCGATGCCCACGGAGAGGCGGACGAGGTCGGCGGGTACCTCCAGGGCCGAACCGGCCACCGAGGCGTGCGTCATGCGTCCCGGGTGCTCGATCAGGGACTCGACGCCGCCCAGGGACTCGCCGAGGGTGAACACCTTGGCGCGGTCGCAGACCGCGACGGCCGCCTCCTCGCCACCGGTGACCCGGAACGACACCATGCCGCCGAACGCCTTCATCTGCTTGGCGGCGACCTCGTGCCCGGGGTGCTCGGGCAGGCCCGGGTAGAGCACGCTCGACACGCGCGGGTGCCGGGTCAGCATGTCGGCGACCGTGGTGGCGTTCTCGCTGTGCCGGTCCATGCGGACGGCGAGCGTCTTGGTGCCGCGCAGCACCAGCCAGGAGTCGAAGGGCCCGGCGACCGCGCCCATCGCGTTCTGGTGGTACGCCAGTTCCTCGCCCAGCTCCTGGTCGCCGACGATCAGGGCGCCGCCGACGACGTCGGAGTGGCCGCCCATGTACTTGGTGAGCGAGTGCACGACGACGTCCGCGCCGAGCGCGAGCGGCTGCTGCAGGTAGGGGGTGGCGAAGGTGTTGTCGACGACCAGCTTCGCGCCGGCCTCACGGGCGACCTGGGCGACGAGCGCGATGTCGGTGATCCCGAGCAGCGGGTTGGAGGGGGTCTCCACCCAGACGACCTTCGTCTTGGGGGTGATGGCGGCGCGGACGGCCGCGGGGTCGGAGGTGTCGGCCACCGACCAGTCCACGCCCCACCGGGAGACGACCTTCGCGAAGAGGCGGAACGTGCCGCCGTACGCGTCGTCGGGGATGACCACATGGTCGCCGGGGCTGAGCAGCGTGCGCAGCAGGCAGTCCTCGGCGGCCAGTCCGGACGCGAAGGCGAGGCCGCGGCGACCGCCCTCCAGGGCGGCCAGGTTCTCCTCCAGCGCGGTGCGGGTGGGGTTGGCGCTGCGGCTGTACTCGTAGCCGCCGCGCAGGCCGCCTACGCCGTCCTGCTTGAAGGTCGAGACCTGGTAGATCGGCGGGACGACGGCGCCGGTGAGGGGATCCGCGGTGTTGCCCGCGTGGATCGCGAGGGTCTCGAAGTGTTGGCTGTGGTGGGTGTCGCTCATGGGTATCGAGCCTAAGCGCTCCGCGCGGATGCCGGGCGCCTTGCAGCTCGGGAGGTCCTGCGGTTCGGCGGCTGCGGGTGGTTCGTGACCGGTCGCGCCCACGCGGCGGAGCCGCAGATCGACACCGCCCCGCGCCCCTTGCGGGGCGCGACCCCGACCGGGTTGGGCAATTGTCGGCGGCGTCTGGAACCCTTGTCGCATGGAGATTCTCTGGGTCCTGATGGCGATGCTCATGATCGGGTTCGTGATGTGGCCGATCGTGGCGCGGCGGCGGGCCGGTATTCAGCAGGTCGAGGCGGGGCATCCGGACGCGGCGGACCCGGCGAACTACGGGTTCGTGCGCCAGGAGCTGCTGGACGTGCGGATGCCGGGGCCGGACCAGGATCTGCTGGACGTGCTGGACGTGGTGCAGCGCTCCCAGGACTACCGCACGGCGAAGCAGCTGCTGGCCGGTACGGACGCGGTCGGCGAGGTCAGATGGCAGCGGGTGCAGGCGTTCGCGGGCGCGGCGTCGCTGGAGCTGGCGCAGCGTCCCGGCGGGGTGGGCGAGACGCCGGGCGGACAGTGGCTGCGGGTGTGGCGCGCGGAGGCCCCCAAGGACGCGGGCGGTGCGGCGGTGCACGCGGAGTTCCTGGTACAGCAGGCGTGGCGGACGTCGACGCCGGGCACGGACGACTTCCGGATCATCATGGAGGAGGCCAGGTCGGCGTGCGGTGACGCGGCGCTGCTGGCCCCGGGCGACCCGATCCCGTACATCATCGAGCTGTCGGTGGCACGCGGGCTGGAGTACTCCCGCGAGGAGTTCGAGCAGCTGTGGCTGAAGATCCTCGACCGGGCCCCGGCGCACATGGGCGCGCACCTGGCGGCCCTGCACTACTGGTGCGAGAAGTGGCACGGCTCGCGGGAGCTGGCGTACTCCTTCGCCGAGGCGGCCGCCGCCCGCGCGCCGCAGGGTTCGCTCCTGGCGGCCATGCCGCTCTTCGCGGTCTTCGAGCACCTGCCCGAGGTGAACCTGGTGCAGGGCTTCTACGAGAGCGAGGTCGTCACCAAGGCGATCCACGGCGCCCTGTTCGCGGTGCACGCGGCGCGGCCCGACGATCCGATGCTGGCCCATGTCCGCCATCTGCTGGTCCTGTTCCTGGTCCGCTCCGAGCGCTGGTCGGAGGCCATGAACCAGCTCGTGCACGTCGACGGCCACGTGGGCGCGCTCCCCTGGACCCTCACCTCCGACCCGGCGGCGGACTACGCGCTGTACCGGGCGCTGGCGGTGGCGGGGTACGAGGCGAACGGCGGCAGTCCGGCGACGCTGCTGCACTGACCCCCGGCGAGAGGCGCGGCCCCTCCAGTAAGCCCTTGCGACCCCGCACACCCGTGCGAAATACTCCGCCCCTCACACCTTTGGTCATGGACACGCCTCAGAGCCTCCCTGACCACCCGTTTTCACCGTATACATGATCGTCGTTCGCGATCTTTCCGTGGGGGGAAGACTGCCCAATGGGCGCGACCTTGCGCGCACTGCGCGCCCTCGTGCTGCTCGCCGGCTTCTATCTGCTCGGCGTGATCCTGCTCGCGGCGCTCGCCGGCGCCGACTACCTGCTCCACCTGCACGCTCCGTCCGGCGTCGCCGCCAAGCTGTACCTGGTCTCCGTACTGCTCGCGATCCCGCTGGTCCGCGGCCTGTTCATGCTGCGGACACCGAAGGGCGAGGAACTGCCGGGCCTGCCGGTGACGGAGGCCGACGAGCCCGAACTGTGGCGGACCGTAAGGGAGCTGGCCGAACAGGTCGGCACCCGGGCGCCCTCCCGGATCGTCCTGACGGCCGACGTGAACGCCGCGGTCGCCGAGGACGCCCGGCTGCTCGGCCTGCTGCCCGGCACGCGCCGCCTCTACCTCGGCGTACCGCTGCTCCAGGGCCTGACCGAGGCGCAGCTGCGCGCGGTCCTCGCCCACGAACTGGGCCACTACTCGAACTCCGACACCCGGCTCGCCGCCCTCACCGTGCGCGGCCGCGCCCAGGTGCTGCGCACCGTCCGGCACTTCGAGGAGCGGGCCGACAGGACCGCCGGACGCGAACGGGCCCGGCAGGAGAAGAAGAACGCCAAGGCCGCGGCCAAGGGGAAGAAGACCCGCGAGATCGACACCCGGCACGCGGGCGTCACGTACCGCGTGATGGCGAAGATCTACATCGGCTACGCCAAGCTGTACATCCGCGCCACGCTCGCCGGCTCCCGCCGCCAGGAGTACGCCGCCGACCTCGCGTCCGTCCGTGTCGCCGGCCGGGACGCCACCGCGTCGGCGCTGCGCGAGATACCGGCCCTGGACGCGGCGTACGACTTCTACATGAACAGCTACGCCACGCTCGGCGCCGAGGCCCGGCTGATGCCGCCGCGCGGCGAGTTCTTCGGCGGCTACGGCCGGATGCTCTCCGCCCGCCAGCTCGAACTGGTCGGCCTGCGCACCGACCTGCCCACCGAGCCGGCCTCCCCCTACGACTCGCACCCGCCCATCGCCGACCGCGTCGAGCGGATCGAGGCGCTGCCCGCCGACGGCCGCGCGGACGAGGCCCGGGGCGCGGCCCTCGGCCTGCTCGCCGACCCGGACCGGACCCTCGCGGCACTGGAGGACGCGGTCCTCACCGAGGACGTGCTGCGGTTCGGGCGCACCGCCGACTGGCAGGCACTGCTCGACGGGTCGATGGTCGCGAACTTCGCCTCCCTCGACACCCCGCTGCACCGGGCGCTCGCCATGTACACCAAGGAACACCCGACGCTGGCCGCGCTGCTCAAGGTGATCGACGACGGTCAGCTGTGGCAGCTGGCGCGGCGGCTGCCGCTGTCGGACCAGGCGGCGGAGGCGCAGGGGCGGGCCTTCCGTGAGTTCGTGCGGCCCGCGCTGGCCGACGCGCTGCAGGGCATGGTGCTGGCCGAGCTGAGCGCCCACTCCCGGCTGAGCTGGGACTTCTCCTGGTCGGAACCGGCCTCGGTACGGCTGGCGCCCGCCCCGGACGGCACGGAGACCGACCTCGGCGCCGCGATCGAGGCGGCCGTCGCCGACCACCCCGACACCCGCCCGCTGCGCACACTGCTGCCCACCCCCCAGGGCCCCGCCGCCCGAGAAACGGACGCACCGCGATGACCGTACTGCTGTGGATACTGGCCGTCCTGGCGGTACCGACCCTGCTCTTCGGGCTGTGGATCGCCGGGGTGTTCCTCAAGGAGTTCTTCCGCGCCGGCGGCGACATCGACCCCGACATCGCGGAATCGATGGGGCTGCTGCCGGCCGAGCGGCAGAACACCGAGTTCGCGGGCCCGCTCCCGGCCGAGGTGGACTCGGCGCTCGCCGCCGTCCGCGGCGGGGACTGGAAGGCGGCCGCCAAGCTGATGCACGACACCGGCCGGGACTGGGAGCGCCGGTCCCTGGCCGCGTATCTGCTGGGCGAGATCGCGGCCAAGGAGGACGACTGGCTGCTCGCGTGGGAGGCGGACCGTCCCGACGACCCGGACGCCGCCGTCGTCCGTGCCCGGAGCACGGTCATCCTGGCCTGGGACCTGCGCGGCGGGAAGCGGGCCAAGTACACGACCGGTGAGCAGTTCCAGGGCTTCCACCGGATGCTGGAACGTTCCCGCGAGGAGATCGGCCGGGCGGCGGCGCTCAACCCCGACGACCCCACGCCGTTCATCACCGAGATCTGGGTCGCGCTCGGGCTCGGCTACCCGCACTCCGAGATGGACCGGCTCTGGTCGGAGATCACGGCTCGCGCGCCGCACCACTACGAGGCCCACTTCTCGGCGCTCCAGTACTGGTGCGCGAAGTGGCGGGGCTCGGAGAAGCTGGCGACGGAGTTCGCCGAGCGCGCGGCGGCCCAGGCACCGCTGGGCAGCCTGCTCACCGCGTTCCCCCTGATCGCGCACTTCGAGCACGACACGTCGGACGACGCGGAGGCGGACCGTACCCCGAGGATGATCGGCCGCGTGGACGCCGGTCTCACGGACGCGGCCGCGGCCGACCCGACGCACCCCCGTCTGCCGGAGCTGAGGCACCTCCTCGCGTACTACCTCTCCCTCCAGGACCGCGACGACGCCGCGCTCGAACAGTTCAGGCTGGTCGACGGGTACGTCAACGCGTTGCCGTGGCGCTACCAGGGCGACGGCGAGGCGATGGCCGCGCACTACTGCCGGATCCGCAACGCGTCGGCAGCGGCGGTGGCGGCGTCGGCCGACTGAGCGGGCCGCCCTGGGCCAGGGCCCAGGGCTCGGCACAGCCCGGCCGCGGAGCCTCCGCCCTGCGCCGGGCCGTCTCGCGGTCAGCTCTCCGTGCGGGCGGGCAGCCGCCATCCCGGGCGCGGGAAGTGGCAGGTGTAGCCGTCCGGGTAACGCTGCAGGTAGTCCTGGTGCTCGGGCTCGGCCTCCCAGAAGGGGCCGACCGGCTCCACCTCGGTGACGACCTTGCCCGGCCACAGACCGGAGGCGTCCACATCGGCGATCGTGTCCTCGGCGATCCGCTTCTGCTCGTCGTCCACGTAGTAGATCGCCGAGCGGTAGCTGAGACCGATGTCATTGCCCTGGCGGTTCCGGGTGCTCGGGTCGTGGATCTGGAAGAAGAACTCCAGGAGGGCGCGGAAGTCGGTCCTCTCGGGGTCGAAGAGGATCTCGATGGCCTCCGCGTGCGTGCCGTGGTTGCGGTACGTGGCATTCGGCACGTCACCCCCGGTGTAGCCGACCCGGGTCGCCGTCACCCCCGGGAGCCGGCGGATCAAGTCCTGCATTCCCCAGAAACATCCGCCGGCCAGCACGGCCCTCTGCGTCTGCGCGGTCATCGCGACCCTCCCATACAAGTCAGCTCGGTGACTCGGCGTACTCGTTTCGCACACCGCCGTCATCCGATGCCCACCGTCCTCAACGCGCGAGCGCTCCGAGCGATTCCGGGCGGCCCCGGCGGCGACGGCCCTCAGGACCCGTGGCCGCCGCCGTCCGGTTCGAAGTCGGCCAGCATGCGTTCCAGGGCCGCCTGGTCCGGGCCCGTGAAGGGTGGGGCGTCCGGGGCCGTGGTGAGGGTGTCGAGGAGTGAGCCGGTGATCCCCGCGGCCGGGGGCAGATGGGTGGAGAGGACGAGGTCCGGCTTGCGGTCCTTCAGCGGCTGGAAGGTCGCGAGGTACTTGTCCATGTCGACCGTCCTGACCCAGGGGCTGTCCACCGTGGCCCACAGCAGCTGGGCGGTGCGCAGATCGTCGACGGCGATGTCCCGGACGTCGCCGGCCTGGGCGAGGTCCGCCGTGGGGAGCGGCGCGCCGAAGCAGTCGGAGCTGAAGCAGACGCCGGTGAGGTCGTCGAAGAAGCCGACGGTGGCGGGGTTGTCGAACAGGGGCGGGCGGAAGCCGGTGAGCGTGCGGTCGCCGATGTCCATCGTCTCGCCGGGGTTCAGCAGGTAGCAGCGGTCGAGGGGCAGCGGGCGTTCGCAGGAGAGGATCCCCGCGCCGATGAAGGTCGTCACGACCCGTGCGTCGGGCGCCGCCGCGAGCAGGTCGAAGATGCCGCCCGTGTGGTCCCGGTCGGGATGGGTGAGCCAGATCCAGCGCACGTCCCGCGGGTCCAGCACCGAGCCGAGCGTCTCGACGAACATCCGGTCGGGCAGGCCGAGGCCGGTGTCGACCACGACCGGCTGGGCGGACAGCAGGACGAACGCGTTCACCGGGATGTGCCCGATCCCCGGCACCTCCAGGCTGTCGGCGAGAACGCTGATGTCCGGGCGCAGCCGGTGGACCGTGCCTGGACGGGTCTTCTGCAGGGGCATGTCGCTCACACCTCGCAAGCCCCCCGGGTGGTGATCGCGTCGCGGCCGCCTGTCTCTCTCCCGTTCCCTCCATCGTCGGGCCGCACCCCCCACGGGGCAAGCGGCACGGGGGCGCAGCCCCGTGCCGCTCGAGAGGCGCGGGAAACTGCGCGACCAGCCCCCACTCACCCCGCGGCCGGACACGACTCACCCGCGGCCGGACACGCCGCGACCGCCCCGTCCGACGCGAACCGACGCGCTCAGATCGTCGCCGTGTCGATCACGAACCGGTAGCGCACGTCGCTCGCCAGCACCCGCTCGTACGCCTCGTTGATCTGGTCCGCGCGGATCAGCTCGATCTCGGCACCGAGGCCGTGCTCGGCGCAGAAGTCCAGCATCTCCTGGGTCTCCTGGATGCCGCCGATGCCGGAGCCCGCGAGGGTCTTGCGGCCGGCGATGACCGAGAAGAGGTTGAGGGCGACGGGCTCCTCGGGGGCGCCGACGTTCACGAAGGCGCCGTCGGTCTTCAGCAGCGACAGGTACGCGTCCAGGTTCAGCGGGGCCGAGACCGTCGACAGGATCAGGTCGAACGTGCCCGCCAGCTCCTTGAACGTCGCCTCGTCGCTGGTCGCGTAGTAGTGGTCGGCACCCAGCTTCAGGCCGTCCTCCCGCTTGCGCAGGGACTGCGACAGCACGGTCACCTCGGCGCCGAGCGCGTGCGCGAGCTTGACGCCCATGTGGCCGAGGCCGCCGAGACCGACGACGGCGACCTTCTTGCCGGGGCCGGCGTTCCAGTGCTTGAGCGGCGAGTACGTGGTGATGCCGGCGCACAGCAGGGGCGCGGCCTCGTCGAGGGCGATGCCGTCGGGGATGCGTACGGTGAAGGCCTCGTCGACGACGATCTTCTCCGCGTAGCCGCCGTAGGTGGGCTCGCCGTCCTTGCCTATGGCGTTGTACGTGCCGACGTTGCCCTTGAGGCAGTACTGCTCCAGGCCCGCCCGGCAGTTCTCGCACTCGCGGCAGGAGTCGACCATGCAGCCGACGCCGACCTTGTCACCGACGGCGAACTTGGTGACGCCGGAGCCGACGGCCTCGACGACACCGGCGATCTCGTGGCCGGGGACCATCGGGAAGATCGCCTCGCCCCAGCCCTCACGGGCCTGGTGGATGTCCGAGTGGCAGATACCGGCGTACTTGATGTCGATCAGAACGTCGAACTCGCCGACCTCGCGGCGCTCGATCGTGGTGCGCTCCAGCGGAGCCTTGGCTGCGGGCGCCGCGTAGGCGGCAACAGTGGTGGTCATGCCGGAATTCTCCTGATCTTCGTCCTGCGGCCGGCCTGCCTTCCAGCCGGCCGCAGGACCAGCCTGCCCCAGACCCCGGAGGTCACCCAGGTCACGGCTTTGCGTACGTCCGCTGGTCCTACCACTGGTGGGGTCAGGCTCACAGGCGTGTGTGGTCGTACGACCATGAATACTTGCCGTATGGACGAACAGCCCGAAGCCGCGCGGGAGCCCCAGACCGGTCAGGCCGCCGGGGCGCTGGACCGGCGTGCCGAGCTCAGCGAGTTCCTGCGCACCCGGCGGGCCCGGCTGCGGCCGGAGGACGTGGGCCTGCCGGCCTTCGGGCGGCACCGGAGGGTTCCCGGGCTGCGCCGGGAGGAGCTGGCGCAGCTGGCCGGTGTGTCGGTGGCGTACTACACGCGGCTGGAGCAGGGCAACGGGCGCAATGTGTCGGCGGAGGTGCTCGACTCCATCGCGCGCGCCCTCCGGCTGAACGACGCCGAGCACGCGCACCTCACCCACCTCGCGAAGCCGAAGGCGCACAAGAAGAAGCGGTCGGCCCGGCCGCAGCAGGTGCGCAGCGCCCTGCGGCAGCTCGTCGACAGCCTGGACGGCATTCCCGCGTACGTCACCGGCCGGCGCTCGGACATCCTCGTGTGGAACCGGATGGCGGCGGCTGTGTTCGGGGACTGGTCGGCGCTGCCGGCGCAGGAGCGGAACTGGGCGCGGATGGTGTTCCTGCGGCCCGACTACCGTGATCTGTACGTCGACTGGGACCAGAAGGCGGCCGACATGGTCAGCTATCTGCGGATGGACGCGGGCTGCCATCCGGACGATCCGCAACTGTCGGCGCTGGTGGGCGAGTTGTCGGTGAAGAGCGACGAGTTCCGGCGGCTGTGGGCGACGCACGACGTGAAGGAGAAGAGCCACGGAGTGAAGCGCATGCACCACCCCCTGGTCGGTGCACTCACCCTCTCCTTCGAGACGTTCAGCCTGCCCGACGACCACGAGCAGAACCTGATCACCTACCACGCCGAGCCGGGCTCGCCCTCCGCCGACGCCCTGCGTCTGCTGGCCAGCTGGGGCACGGACGCGACCCGCGCGTCGACGGCGGCGCCGTAGCCGGGTGCCACGGCGCCGCCCGAGCGGGACGGGTCAGGACGCGTCCGTCGCGCGGACGGTCCAGGACGCGTCCGTCGTACGGACGGGTCAGCGCGCGTCCCTCACCTGCCGAAATACGCGTCGTGGATCGTCACCGTCGACCGGTTCCCCTTCTTGTCGGTGACCACGGCGCGCAGGGAGACGCTCTTCCCCGCCGCCGGAGCCTTCTGGGTGAACCGGCCGTTCTTCAGGGCGACCTTCGTCCACTTCTTGCCGTCACCGGACACGTGCACGGCCAATGACTTGAGGTTCCCGCCCCTGGCCGCGCCCTGCACGGTGACGCGGACGGTGCCCTCGCTGCCGGCCGGGGCGGTGCTGTCGAGTCCCAGGAACGGGGCGCCGAAACGGACGGTGGAGACCGGGAGTTTCACGTCGCTCGTGGTCTTCCCCGAGGTGAAGGTCCAGCTCGCGTCGATCCGGGAGGCGGCCCCGGCCAGCTCGGCGGAGCGGGAGATGGATGTCGTCAGACGGTAGGTGGCGAGGCCCGCCGGGACTGTGAACTGCCCCGACCCGTCCAGCGCGTCCTCGCTGGTGGCGATCTTCTCGCCGCCCCGGTGGAGGACCGTCGTGACCTTCTCGTAGAAGGAGGCCCCGGCGTGCCCGCGCCCGTCGGCGAACATCGGCAGCAGTCCGTAGATCTGGTTCCGGTCGCGGCGGATGCCGTAAAACCCGGTGATCTTGGGGCCGAAGACCCCGACGTTGAAGGTCTGTGCGTACGTCCGGCCGGCCTTGAAGGTGAGGCTGTCGCCGGTCGTGTAGTACGCGTCCAGGAGCGGGAAGCCCTGGTCGTCCTCGGCGCCGTACTGCTCGAAGTCGAGGCTCCACTTCACCCCGCGCACGGCGGACAGGTGCAGTGTGCGGGTGCCGGGCAGCGGCTGCGGGACGGCGACGGCGGGTGAGCCGGAGCTGCCGGGAAGCCAGGCCCAGGGGATGACGGCGCCCGTCTTCCCCGCGGCGGACGAGCCCAGGCCGGCCCTCACGGTGGACAGTTCGCCCTTCTTCCAGCGCTTGGTGAAGCCGGTGGCGAGCTTCGTGACCTTGCCCCCGGTGGCGACGGCGTACTGCTCGGTGTCGCCCTTCGTCCACTGGCCCACCCAGCTCTGGCTGAGCCGGCCGCCGCCGGTCTCCGGACCGAGGTGCGCGGTGCGGAACCCCTCATAGGTGTCGAGCAGCCATCCGAAGGTGTACCCGCTGCCGCCGGACTCCAGGGTGAACTCCGGTGCGGCGAAGGCCGGTTCGGCGGTCGTGTCGGGCACGGTGATGTCCACGGGCTTCGTCGCGCGGGCGTCCAGGGTGAGGGTGGTCCTCCGGTCGACGGTGAACTTCGGCCGTGACAGCCAGGCCGCTCCCTCGCCGTAGTCCTCCGGGTCCACGACGATGCCGGCGTTGAAGACGTACGTCCCCTCCGGCACCCGTACATCGACCGTGCCGTCCTTGTCGTACGGCGTGAACCACGTGCCCTCGGCGAGCCCCGCGATGCCGGTCAGGTCGAGCATGTGGTGCGCGGCGGGCCGGCCGTCCCGGCCGATCACCTTCAGCGTGACGTCGTACGACTCCTCCTCGCGCTGCACGGCCGCCGCCGTGCGGATGCCCTGCCCGCCGCCCTCGGCGACGACGTACGCGGTGTAGGCCCCGTCGAGGGTGCCGCCGAGCCTGGTGTCGGCGGTGACCTTCACGGAGGCCCGGCCGCCCGCCGGGACGGTGACCTTCTTCGCGCCGAGCCGGAAGAAGCCGGCCGGGGCGGGCTTGCCGTTCGGGGCGGTGCCGGTGACCGAGAGGCCGAGGGTGACGGGCTTGGTGCCGAGGTTCCGGTAGGTGAGCTTCCTGGTCACCGGCTTGTCGTCGGCGTGCGGCCACTCCTGGACCCCGAGGTCGACCGAGACCGGGTCGGCCACGACCTTCTGCTTGATCGCCCTGTCGACGCGGATACGGCCCGAGCCCTGCGCGAAGGGCGTGTACGGGCCGCCCTTGGCGGAGGCGACCAGGACGGCCTTCAGTTCGGCGTACGTCCAGTCCGGGTGCTGTTGCTTGAGGAGGGCGGCGGCGCCCGCGACATGCGGGGTCGCCATCGAGGTGCCGGAGATGGTCAGGTACCCCTCGGGCCGCTGGCCGACCTCCTCGTCGATGACGCTGCCGGGGGCCGCGGCGGCGGTGATGCCGACGCCGGGCGCGGTGACGTCGGGTTTGATCTGTCCGTCCATGCCGGGGCCCCGGCTGGAGAACGGGGCGATCCTGTCCTTGTCGTCGACGGCGCCGACGGTGAGGGCGGCGGCCGCGCTGCCCGGCGAGCCGACCGTCCGCTCCCCGTCGCCCTCGTTGCCGGCGGCGACCGCGAAGAGGATGCCCTTCTCGGCGGAGAGCTTGTTGATCATCGCCTCCATCGGGTCGACCTCGGGGGTGTCGCCGCCGCCCAGGCTGAGGTTGACCACGTCGGCGCCCTGCTCGGCGGCCCACTCCATGCCCGCGATGATGCCGGAGTCGTCACCGAAGCCCTCGTCGCTCAGCACCTTGCCGTTGAGCAGTTCGGCGCCGGGCGCGACGCCCTTGTACCTGCCCTTGGACCTGGCCCCGGTGCCCGCCGCGATCGAGGCGACGTGCGTGCCGTGGCCGTACTTGTCGGTGGTGTCGGGCGAGGTGGAGAAGTTCTTGGCGGCCGCCACCTGGCCCTTGAGGTCGGGGTGGGTGGCGTCGACGCCCGTGTCCAGTACGGCGATGGTGACGCCCTTGCCGTCGAAGCCCGCCTTCCATGCCTTCGGGGCGCCGATCCGGGCGACCGAGGTGTCGAGGGCGACCTTGCGCACGCCGTCCAGCCAGAGGTTCGCGACCCCGGTGGCGGTGGTGCCGTCGGCGTCGGTGACCGCCTTCCACAGCTCGGCGGCGTCGTCCCTCGGGGTGAGCACCGCGTCGGCGTTCAGGGTCTTCAGGGTGCGCCGGACCCTGGTGTCGCCGGCGTCCCGGACGTCGGCGCGGGCGCCCGCCGCGGTTCCCGCGTAGCCGACGATCAGGGTGAGGCCCTGCTTCTGCGAGGTGCGGGTCGCCGACCGGTTCAGCACGGTGATGTCGAAGAGCCGTCTGTCGACCCTTCCGCCGGCGATGAGCCGGGCCGCGTCGGCCGGCAGCACATAGGTGTGGCCGTGGGCCGTGCGGACCTGCACCGGCACACCCTCCCGGCCCTTCGCCCGCTCCAGGCCCAGCACCCGGCCCCCGTCGTCGACGAGCACACGGTCACCGGTGACGAGGGTGATGCGGTGGCTCACCCTGCCTCCCGCGCCGCGGGTGTCGGGGCCGCCGAACGGAGTCGCGCCGGGGGCGCGCTCGGATATCGCGGACGCCGGGCTGGTCAGGCCCGCCACCGTCCCCACGGTCGTGTCCGCCGCCGTCCCCACGGTCGTGCCCGCCGCCGTCCCCACGGTCGTGCCCGCCGTCACCACCACGGCCGACGCCAGGGCGGTCACGGCCGTACGCGCACGCTTGACGTGTCTGCGCAAGTCTCCCCCTTGAGCCCGCTGTTCCGGTTGACCCGGTTAATCCGGCCAGGGGACCGTCCGCACACATACGCGTCAATTCCCCCCGGTCTACGCAGTATGACCGGGGGTCAACTCGTGCCACACGCCTCGCGGCTGGGCGCAAAGCGGCGAAGTACGGGCCGGCCGCGACCCGCACGCGCCCCCGTCACGCCTTAGCGGTCTCCTCTCACGCCTTGGCAGGCTCCTTTCACGCCTTGGCGTTCTCCTTCACCGTGATCCGCCCCTTGCGGATCGTCGCGACCCGGGGGGCCTTCTTCGCCAGCACGGAGTCATGGGTGACCATGACGAAAGTGAGCCCGTGCTCCTTCCACAGCGTCTGAAGGACCTCCATGATCTCGTCGCGCGTGGACTCGTCGAGGTTGCCGGTGGGCTCGTCCGCGAGCAGCACCTTCGGCCGCTTCACCAGCGCACGGGCGATCGCGACGCGCTGCTGCTGCCCACCCGACAGCTCGGCCGGCAGGTGCCCCAGCCGCTCGCCGAGGCCCACCGACTCCAGCGCCTCGGCGGCCCGCTCGCGCCGCTCCTTCGCCTTCACCCCGAGCGGCACGAGAGCGGTCTCGACGTTCTCCTGCGCGGTCAGCGTCGGGATCAGGTTGAAGCTCTGGAAGACGAAGCCGATGTTCTCGCTGCGCACCTTCGTGAGCTTCGCCTCCGACAGCCGCGCCAGATCGGTCCCGTCGAGTTCGACGCTCCCGTCGGACGGCTTGTCCAGCCCCCCGAGCATCTGGAGCAGCGTGGACTTCCCACCGCCGGTGGGCCCCTGGATGACCAGCCGGTCCCCGTCGGCGATGGTGAGATCGACCGCGTCGAGCGCGGTGACGGTGTCCTTGCCGCGTGCGTACCGCTTGGTGACGCCGCTGAGTACGTACATGTACAACTCCCGGAAGAGGTAAGAGGGTTGGTAGCTGGTTCGGCCGCCGGGCGGCCGGGGTGGCCGTGCGGCCGGCCGGTCCCGCTACTCCACGCGCCGCAACGCGTCCGCCGGCCGCAGCCGCGAGGCGCGCCACCCGCCGAACGCCCCCGCGATCAGCCCGCCCGTGACGGCGAGCCCCACCGCGACCCCGATCGTCGTCACACTGACGGGCGCCGTGAGAGCCACCTCCAGCGCGTTCGACGCGGCCTGCTGCCCACCACCGGGACCGCCTCCGCCCGGGAAGCCGCCCCCACCGGGTCCGCCGCCGAACCCGCCGCCGGTCGCCCCGACCTCGGCCTGGAGCGTCGGACTGATCGCCGTCACCGCATAGGCCCCGGCGAGCCCCAGCGCGATCCCGAGCGCACCGCCCACGAGTCCGTTGACGACGGCCTCGCCGACGACCTGCCCGGTCACCCGCCCCGACTTCCATCCCAGCGCCTTGAGGGTGCCGAACTCCCGCACCCGCCGTGACACGGCCGACGAGGTGAGCAGCCCGGCCACCAGGAAGGCGGCCACGAGCACCGCGGCCGACAGCCACCTGCCGACGTTGGAGGCGAGGTCGGACGCGGTGGACAGCGACCCGGAGACCGTGGCGGCGAGATCGGCGGAGGTGGTGACGGTGGTCCCGTCGATGTTCTTCTGGATGGCCGCCTTGACGCTGTCGATCTGCTGCGAGTCGCTCGCCTTGACGTAGATCGTGGTGACCTTGTTCTTGGAGTCGCTGAGCGTCTGCGCCTGCTTCAGCGGCATGTAGAGGTTGGCCGCCGCGTCCCCGCTGTCGGGTGTCGCGATCCCGATGAGCTCGTACGTGACGCTGTTGATCGTGACGCTGCTCCCGACCTTCAGCTCCTTCTCCTTGGCGTACGACTTGTCCGCGACGACCACCTTGGCGTCGGTCTCGGACGACTTGAACGTACGACCGCTGGTGATCTTCGAGGAGGTCAGCGGGCCCAGCTCGGGCTCGGTGACGTCCGTGCCGTAGACGGAGTAGTTGTCGACGTCGAACTCGGCGCCGCCGCCCTCGACCCGTCCCTGGGGCTGCCCGGTGCCGCCGTTCTGACCGCCGCCGGGTACGCCCTGCTGTTGGCCCCCGGACGCCTCGTCCTGCTGGAACTGTCCGCGCCGGAACTGCCCGTCCACCTTGATGACCTGGAGACTGAGGCCACCGACGGCCTCGGCGACGCCCTGCTGCTCACCGACCTCGGTGACGGTCGAGCTCGCCAGGGTCTGGAAGCCCTGGACCCGGACGAGGTCGCTGCTCTGCTCCTCGTCGGAGTCGTCGTCCTGGGCGTCGAACTCGAACCGGGGGCGTTCGCCGCCGTTCTCGCCGGGCGCGGCGGCGGCCTTGGTGACGGTCATGTCCGTGCCCAGGCCATACAGGGATTCGAGCACTTTGGCCTGGGCCTTCTCCATGCCCGAGGACACGGAACCGACCACGATCACCAGCGCGATGCCCAGGGCCAGGCCGGAGGCGACGACGAGCGCCGCCTTTCTGCGGCGGCGCAGTTCGCGCCTCAGGTAGGTGAAGAACATGGCGGCAAGCTAGGTACGCCGCGTGATGAAGGCATAAGCCCGCGATAAGAGCCTGATGAGAACCCGGTGCGCGCCCCCGCGGACACCGACCCCGCGGACACCGATGCCACCCACAGGAACCCCTCAGACACCGATGCCGTCCCCGGGGAGCCCGGGGACGGCATCGACGACGTGCGAGTGACTGCGGATCAGACCGCCGAGCCGGCCTTCCAGGCGGCCCAGTCCAGGTTCCAGCCGTTGAGGCCGTTGTCCGGGGCGACCGTCTTGTCACCGGTGTTCCGGATGTCCACGACGTCACCGACGATCGAGTTGTTGTAGAACCAGTAGCCCGCCGTGCCCTTGTCGTTGGCACCCTTGGTGTCGTTCAGACCGACACAGCCGTGGCTGGTGTTGACGTTGCCGAAGACGGAGTCGGCGCCCCAGTAGTTGCCGTGGATGAACGTCCCGGACGTGGTGAGGCGGATGGCGTGCGGCACGTCCTTGATGTCGTACTCGCCCTTGCCGTCGTCGTCGGTGAAGCCCACGGTCGCGCCGTTCATGCGCGTCTCCTTGAACATCTCCGACATCACCATGACGCCCTGGTACGTCTTGTTCTCGGGCGAACCGGCGGAGATCGGGATGGTCTTGACGACCTTCCCGTCCTGCATGACCTTCATCTGCTTGGTCTTGGCGTCGACGACGGAGACCTGGTTGCGGCCGATCTTGAAGGTGACCGTCTTCTGCTGCACACCGTAGACACCGTCGGCGCCCTCGACCCCGTCGAGCGCGAGCTTCAGGGTGACGGTGGAGTTCTCCTGCCAGTAGTCCTCGGGGCGGAAGTCGAGGCGGTTGGCGTTGAACCAGTGCCCCACGACCTCCTGGCCGGAGCTGCTGGAGACGGTGATCCCCTTCTGGACCTCGGCCTTGTTGGTGATCGCCTTGTCGAAGTTGATCGAGACCGGCATGCCGACACCGACCGTGGAGCCGTCCTCGGGCGTGAAGTTGCCGATGAAGCTGTTGGCCGGGGAGACCGTGGTGAACGAGGAGTTCTCGTGCGCCTCGCGCCCCTTGGAGTCCTCGGCGGCCGCCGTGATCTTGTAGCTGGTGGACCGCTCCAGCTGAACGCTCGGGGCCCAGCTCTTCTTGTCGGCGGATATCTCGCCCTCGACGGCGGTGCCCTCGGAGGTGGTCATCTTCACGTCCGTGAGCGTGCCCTTGCTCACGGTGACCTTGGCCGAGTTGTTGATGGAGGCGTTGTCCGAGCCGTCCTTCGGCGTGATCTTGATGTCCGCCTCGGAGGTCTTCTCGGCCGCCGCCTTGTCGGCCTGGGCCTGCGAGGAGTCCCCGCCGTCGTTCCCGGACGCGTTGTCGCTGTCACCCCCGCTGCACGCAGAGAGCACCAGCACCCCGCCGAGCAGTGCGGACGCGACCGTGAGGCCCCTGCGCCGCTTACTGTTCGTCATCACACGCTTCTCCATCGTTGCCGAATCCCCAAAACCCCGAAGATCCCCGTAAGCACTTAAACACCACTACGGCACCGAGCCGTTCCGCCGAAGCGGAGATGTGGGATACGCCACTCCACCCGCAACGGATCGACGGCGACCCGGCGGCGGTGCACTAGTGACTGGTGCGACCCATGAGACGAAAGAACCCCGGGCAGCGGTTGCCGCCCGGGGCCATCAATCTCCCAAGCCGCTCAGCCGAGTCGGTCTTCCTCGTCCTCCCGATCATCATCCTCGTCGAGACCCCATTCCGGCGAATCGGGGTCGTAGTCGATGCCTTCGCTGCTCCAGGAGGCCTGGGCGAGTTCGACCCCCGGCACCTCCCCGACCAGGTCGAACGGGTCGACCAGATAGGCGAGGGCCTCCGCTGTGTCCTCCGTCACCGCACTCTCGGCGTGTACCCGCTCATCGGCGGGCATATCGGGGTCGTCCGCGATCCGCCGCAACGCGGCGCCGGTGACGGCCTCCACATCCTCGACCTCGACCACCAACTCGACGCGAAGCCGGACAAACTGTGATGTCTCCGTTGTGCTCATGCTCCGGAGCGTACGGCTCACAGGTCACGCGACTTTCCCACGACCCGCGCCTTTCATTAGCATCGCTCCCTAGGCCAATTCGCCAGCGCCACAAGGGGATCGATATTCCGTGTCCGTCGCACGTCGCGCGTCGTCCACCACCCGCCGATCGCTGCTGACCGCCACCGCCGCGGGCACCCTGCTGGGTGCCCTCTGGTTCGTGCCGTCCGCCAACGCGACCCAGGACGAGGCGGCGATACGCGACCGGACGACGACGAACGCGTCCACGACGACGGAGACGACCACCTCCGAAACCCGCGAACTGGCCGACACGGGTAGCCCCAACACGACCCCGTACGTCATCGGCGGCACCGCGATGCTGGGCGTAGGAGCCGGTTTCCTGGCATACGCGATCCGCCGCGAGCGCGAGGATCTCGGCCCGGTCGGGGGCGTGTAGTCGTCTGCGGGTGGGCGGGGGCTGGTCGCGCAGTTCCCCGCGCCCCTGAAAAGCAGGGGCTGCGCCCCGTGCTTTTCGGCCCGAAAGGGCCGGAGGCCCTTCAGGGGCGCGGGGAACTGCGCGAGAAGCCCCACCGGACCCGCGGATGGGGGTCAAAGGGGCGCAGCCCCTTGGTGACGGGACGGGCAGGGGCGGCGGGGGCGAGACAACTCAGGCAAGCACCCCGGTGACAGACTCCGCCGCCGCCACCAACCGCCCGTCCCGCACGAACCCCTCGGCCAACGCCAGATCAGGCGCGAGAAACCGATCCGGCCCAGGCCCCTCGACCCCGGCCCCTCGCACCGCCGCCACCACGGCCCGAGTGGCAGGCGCGGCCACCAGCCCCTCCCGCAGCTCGACCCCCCGCGTCCCCGCGTACAGCTCCACCGCCAGCACCCGGGCCAGCCCGTCCACGGCGGTCCGCAGCTTCCGCGCGGCCGCCCACCCCATCGACACATGGTCCTCCTGCATCGCGGAGGACGGGATCGAGTCGGCCGAGGCCGGCACGGCCAGCCGCTTCAACTCGCTCACCAGCGCCGCCTGCGTGTACTGCGCGATCATCAGCCCGGAGTCGACCCCGGCGTCGTCCGCGAGGAACGGCGGCAGCCCGTGCGAACGGTTCTTGTCGAGCAGCCGGTCCGTCCGCCGCTCCGCGATCGACGCGAGATCCGCCACCGCGATGGCGAGGAAGTCGAGGACGTACGCGACCGGCGCGCCATGGAAGTTGCCGTTGGACTCCACCCGCCCGTCCGGGAGGACCACGGGGTTGTCGACCGCCGCCGCCAACTCCCGCTCCGCGACGAGCCGCGCGTACGCGACGGTGTCCCGCCCGGCCCCGGCCACCTGCGGAGCACACCGCACCGAGTACGCGTCCTGCACGCGGGGCGCGTCGTCCTGGTGGTGCCCGGTGAGCCCCGATCCCTTCAGCACGGCGAGCATGTTGGCCGCGGAGGCGGCCTGCCCCGGGTGCGGACGGATGGCGTGCAGCTCGGGCGCGAGGACCCGGTCCGTGCCGAGCAGCGCCTCCAGCGAGATCGCGGCGGTGATGTCGGCCGAGGTGTACAGCAGTTCCAGGTCGGCGAGGGCCATGACCAGCATGCCGAGCATGCCGTCGGTGCCGTTGAGGAGGGCCAGCCCCTCCTTCTCGCGCAGCTCCACGGGAGCGATCCCGTGCTCGGCGAGCAGCTCACCGGCGGGCCGTACGACCCCGTCGGGACCCTCCGCGTCCCCCTCGCCCATCAGGGTGAGCGCGCAGTGCGACAGCGGCGCCAGGTCGCCGGAGCAGCCGAGCGAGCCGTACTCGTGCACCACCGGTGTGATACCGGCGTTGAGGACGTCGGCCATGGTCTGCGCGACCTCGGGCCGTACGCCGGTCCGGCCGGAGCAGACGGTCTTCAGCCGCAGGAACATCAGCGCGCGCACGACCTCGCGCTCCACGCGCGGTCCCATGCCGGCCGCGTGGGAGCGGACGATGTTGCGCTGGAGCCTGGCGCGCAGCTCCGGGCTGATGTGCCGCGTCGCGAGGGCGCCGAAGCCGGTGGAGACGCCGTAGACGGGCTCCGGCTTGGCCGCCAGCGCGTCCACGATCTCGCGTGCCGCGGCGAGGGCGGCCACCGCCTCGTGGGAGAGCTCGACCCGGGCGCCGGCGCGCGCCACGGCGATGACGTCGGCCGCGGTGACCCCGGACGTCCCGAGGACCACCGTGTCCACAGAGTGCATATCCATATTCAGGATCGTAGGGACTGAATCGTCGAATGTCACGACCGAAGCAGGGAGGGGCTCCTTACCCACCGCGATCCGCAATCCGCGTAGATCGGAATCCGCTCCCAGAACGATCCGAGCTTGCTCAGAGATTGGTCAGAATCCCCAGGTCAGAGCGTTAGGGGTCCGCACAGGAGCGTAGGGTCGAGATCTCGGACCGGCCCACGGCCCACTCCCCCTTGGCCGTGGGCAGCCCAGGACCGCGCGCCGACTCGACCCGCCGCGCGGCCCGCCCTAGGACCGGCGCCCTCGAATGCGGCGCCGGTCCCCCGGGTGCGCGGGGTCGACCGGCGCGGGCGGCCGGTCGGCGAGGCTGACCACGGGATCCTCGGCACCCTCCCCCTCGCGTCCCGCGACGACCGGCTCGACGGACCCCGCGGCCTTGGCCCGGTACTGCGCCGCGTCGGCCAGCCGGAAGAGCCGCCGGGCCGAGCGCAGCGGCCCGATCGGATCGCCGGTGGACGCGACCCCGCAGGCGACCCCGTCGCCCGGCTCCAGCTCCCGCGCCCGCACGCACAGATCCCCGGCGACCCGCACCACGTCGTCCGCCGACGGCCCCACCGCGAGCAGACAGAACTCGTCCCCGCCGAGCCGCGCGACCAGCACCCGAGGCAGTTCGGCCGCGCAGCGCGACAGCACGGAACCGAACCTCTCCAGCAGCTGATCGCCCATGGCGTGCCCGTAGGAGTCGTTGACCTTCTTCAGCCCGTTGAGGTCGCAGACGACGAGGCTGATCACCGTGCCGTCGCGCCGGTACGCCTCCATCGCCTCGTCGAGCCGGAGGTCGACCGCGCGGCGGTTGCCCAGTCCGGTGAGGGGGTCGGTGAAGGCGAGCCGCCGGGCCTCCTCCAGCCGCTCGGACTGCGCCAGACCGGCCGCCACGACCGAGGCGAGCACCGTGGCGAACGCGGCGTCGTCACCGTGGAAGACGGGCTCCCCGGCGGGCCGGGCCACATACAGTTCGCCCCACGCCCGGCCGTTCAGCACCACGGGCGCCACCACGCAGCAGCCGCGTCCGCGCCGGCGCAGCGCGGCGACCCGCTGATGGCAGTAGCCACCGGGCCGCCGACCGCCGACCGGCCCGGCGGCCGTCTCCACCCAGGCGTTGGGCTCACCGCCCTCCAGCCACCGTTCGTGCAGGAACTCGGCGATCTCCGGGAACTCGTGCACCGGGTACGTCTCGTCCTCCGGGAACTCCTCCTCGTCCGCCGCCCGGTTCCCCACGTTCACCAGCACCCGCAGCAGCCCGCGCTCCCGTTCCCACACGGACAGCGCGGCGAAGCTCCCCGAGAGCGCCCGGCACGATCCGTCCGCGGCCGCCCACCACGTCTCCGGCGACGTACGCGCCCCCGCCATCCCCCGCGCCAACGCGACCACGGCCCTCAGCCGCCTGTCCTCTCCCATCACCCCAGGCTAGGTAGCTTTGCCCTGATTCGAGACGTTAGTGGGGCGAACAGGGGTACGGACCACGGACACCGGAGCCGAACGGCCACGAGACGACCACGAGGGCACACCCCCGCGACACCGGCGCACACGACCCGGCCCCACCACCACCGGAGGTCGCGCGGCGCCGCTCGGGCCCACGACAGGAGGCACGGCCCGCACGGTGCACGGAGGACGTCCGCCTCCCCGTCGACCGACACCGCCCTACGACAGACCGGCCACCGGTCCTGCGGCAGACCCGAGCGCTCAGCCCGCTCCTCACCGCAGGGCGCTCGCGCTCGTTCACTCCCCCGGCCAGGCCGGCTTCCGCTTCTCGTTGAACGCGGCCACACCCTCGGCCCGGTCGCCCGAGAACGCGACCGAGCGCCAGGCCGCGTCCTCGACCTCCAGACCGGCCCGCAGGTCGAGCCCGTGCCCCAGCCGCAGCGCGCGCTTGGCCGCCCGCAGCCCGACCGGTGAGTTCGCGGCGATGCGCTCGGCCAGCGCCAACGCCTCCGCCCGGTCCCGCCCCTCCTCCACCAACTCGTCCACGAGCCCCAGCTCCCGCGCCTCCTCGGCCTCCAGCCGCCGCGCCGTGAAGATCAGCTCGGCCGCCCGCGCGGCCCCCACCCGACGCGGCAGCAGCTGCGTGCCCCCACCGCCCGGGATCACCCCCACCGACACCTCGGGCAGCCCCACCACCGCCGTACGGTCGGCCACGATCAGGTCGCAGGACAGGGCCAGTTCGAAGCCGCCGCCCAGCGCGAAGCCGTGCACGGCGGCGATCGTGGGCATCGGCAGCTCCAGCACGCCGGTGTACGCGGAGCGCGCGACGGGCCGCTGCCGCACCAGGTCGGCGTCACTGAAGGAGTTCCGCTCCTTCAGATCGGCCCCCACACAGAACGCCCGCTCGTGCGTCGACGTCACCACGACGACGCGTACGTCCCGGTCGGCGGTGAGCGCGCCGCACGCCGCCGCGACGGAGCGGGCCATGTCGGTCGACACGGCGTTCATGGCCTTGGGCCGGTCCAGCGCGAGTTCGGCGACATAGCCGTGCCGCCGCACCACGACGAACTCCCCGAACCGCCGCTCCCCCGCCTGCTCCACACCCTCACCCATGACACCCTCCCGGTTAACGACAGTTAACAACCACCCCGATCATCCCAGTCACCCCCACCGAACGAAACCCTGGCCGGGCTCCGGATGCGCCGGAAGGCAACTCCACGGCAGACGGTTACCGGCAGGCAGTCCACCGGCAGACGGCAGCGTCAGCCGTGCGCCCGTCGGCCACTCCAACGGGAGTGCTCACGGAACCGTCCCTTGACCTGCCCCGGCGACCTTCTCCCCGTACGGGTGACATCCGGGCCTTCTCCGGCCACACCGCCCACCGCGCCGCATAACCTGCGCTCCGCCATAGGCGCACCGAGGGACACGGGCGCACAGGGGAGGGACGGACCATGACGACGACCACGGCCACCAGGCCGACGCAGACCACACCACGGGCGCCACACCAGCCACCGCAGGCACAGCAACCACGGCAATCACCGAAGTCATCGCAGGCACCGCAGTCACCGCAGTCACCGCAGTCACCGACGGCAGCAGCGCCTCCCACCGGCCAGACGGCCGCCACGCCGCCAGGAGCTCCCCCGGGGCCGACGGCGCCCTCGCCGCCCTGGAAGCCGTCCACGACCCCCTCCGGCCACACGACACCCTTCTCCGCCGCCCTCTCCGCGACCACAGCCGGCGCCTCCACAGGACACTCGCCCCAGGCCGGCCCCGCCCCCCGCCCGCGGGGCCGGCACCGGCGGCCCCGGCCCCGGAAGCTGCTGTTCGCGGTGGGCGGGATGGCGCTGGCGGCGGGTGCGCTGAGCCTCGTACGGCTGGCGTCGGACCCGGTCGGCAGCGTCGGCGCGGCAGGCCCGGCACCGAGCGCGGCGGACGACATCACGGACGGGGCGACCGGGGCGGGAACCACCGTGGGCGGCGAGCCCTCCCCCGACGCGGGCACCCCGACCGCCGACACCCCCATGGGCGCCGGAAAGCCCACGCCCACCCAGCAGCCGCCCTCATCGGGAGCGCCGGCCCCCACGCCGACCCCGTCCGGCTACCAGCCCGCCCCCTCCATCGGCGTGGACATCCCCTCCGCCCCCGGTGCCCGCGACCTGCCCAGGACCCCACCGCCCCGGGACGCCTCCACGGCGCCCCGCGCTCCGGAAACCCTCAGCCCCAGCGCTCCGGCGCCCACCCGGCCCCCGGCGGCAGCCCCTCAGCAGCCGACCGCACCCGACTCACCGACCACACCGACCGACCCCGGCGACACGACCACACCCACGAAGCCCACGAAGCCGGGCCTCTGCGTCCCGATCGTCGGCGTATGCGTCAACGACGCTCTGAGCGGATAGCGGAGGTGGCGGACATCAGCCACGCCGCGTGAGCAGCCACGGCTGGACCACGCCCAGTCCACGCACGGGGCGTTGCCACATCGGCTGGAGGGCGAAGCGGTACGTGGGCGGTTCCTCGCCCTCCTTCTCCGCGGCGGCTGCGGCCTCGGCGGCCTCGGCCTCGGAGGCGGGCGCCTCGCCCGTGCGGATCAGCTCCTCGGCGAAGGCGCCGTCGACGAGGACCGCGTCCTTCGGCGCTATCGAGGTGAGCCGGCTCGCGAGGTTCACGGTGGACCCGAAGACGTCACCCATCCGCGTCGTCACCGTGCCGAAGGCCATGCCCACGCGCAGCTCGGGCATGGTCTCGTCGTTGGCCATGGTCTCGATGAGGCGCAGGGCGATCTCGGCGGCGACACCGGCGTCGTCCGTGGCGTACAGGACCTCGTCCCCGAGGGTCTTGATGAGGCGCCCCCCGTTCGCCGCCACCAGGTCCGCGGCCGTGGTCTCGAAGGCCTCGACCAGCTCGCCGAGCTCCTCCTCCTCCATCCGACGGGTCAGCCGCGTGAACCCCACGAGATCCGCGAAGCAGACCGCGAGGCGCCGGTCGACCATCTCCTCGTCGTCCGCGGCCTGGACGACCCGGCCGGTGGCGGCGGCCAACTGGCGCCGCCAGACGTAGACGAGGAACTCCTCCAGCTCCGGCAGCAACAGCTCGATCAGCGGATACGTCACCTCGGTCCGGGTCATCCCCGGCTCCGGCGGCTCGGTCAGCCCCTCCAGGAAGGAGTCGATCTGCCACTCGGCCAGCCGCGCCGTGGTCTGCCCGGTCGAACGGGCCACCTGCACCGCCATGGCCTCACTCAGCAGCCCCGCCTCGACGAGACCCGCGAGGCGCCGCAGCGCGAGCACGTCGGCCTCGGTCAGCGCCTTGGCCTGACCGATGTCCGCGAAGCCCATGGCCCGCCAGAAACGGGACGCCAACTCCATGGAGACACCGGCGCTGCGTGCCGCCTGAAAAGGGGTGTACCGGCGCTCGGCCCCGAGGATCAGCCCTTCGAGCCGCAGCGCCAGAGGGTCCTCCTCGTCGGCGTCCACGCCGTGGGGCTCGCCCCGCTCGAGCGAAGCCGAGAGCGGGGGCGGCTCCACGCGGCCATCCGCGTTCGTGCCGGAGCCCGTGTCCTCGACGCTCACTCCTGCTGCCCTTCCGATCTCCCGCGGTCACGTACTCGACCGGCCTCAACTCTACGGCAGGTGTGCGCCAGCTCACTCCGTCAGGTGGGGCCGATGGTGGACGCCCACCGTCATCACCGCCCCACCGCCCAGCCACCACCCGAGTTCCCATCCCCCACCAGCCACACCTCCCCGTTCCCACCCCACAGCCCCTGATCGCACCCCCAGCCCCTGACCGCACTCCTGGTCACACAGGCCGCACCCCCGGTCACACAGGCCGCAAGTGCACGATGTCCCCCGCCCCCACCGGCTCCTGCACCCCCGCCTCCGTGGCGAGAACGAGCCGCCCGTCCCCGTCCACGGCCACGGCCTCCCCCACCACAGACCGATCCCCGGGCAGCTCGGCCCGCACGGTGCGCCCCAGCGTCGCGCATCCCGCGGCATAGGTCTCCTGGAGCCCGCTCGCGGACGGATCACCCCCGGCCGCCCGCCACCGCCCGTACCACTCCTCCAGCGACCGCAGAACGGCCCGCAGCAGCGGATCACGGTCCGTGCTCACGGCGCCGGCGAGCGCCAGCGACCCCGCCGCGGGCACCGGCAGCTCTTCCTCACGCAGGCTGACGTTGATGCCGATCCCGATCACGACACCCTCCGAACCCGCCCGCTCCGCGAGGATCCCGCCGGCCTTGCGCTCCTCGCCCCCCACGGTCACCAGCAGGTCGTTGGGCCACTTGAGCGCCGTGTCGACCCCGGCGGCCCGGGACAGCCCGGTCGCGACGGCGACCCCGGCGAGGAGCGGCAGCCAGCCCCAGTGCCGGACGGGCACCTCGGTCGGCTTGAGGAGGACGGAGAAGAACAGACCGGAGCGCGGCGGCGCGGTCCAGACGCGGTCGAGCCGTCCCCGGCCCGCGTGCTGCTCCTCGGCGACGAGCACCGCACCCTCGGGAAGCCGGTCGGCCCGCCCCGCGAGGTCGGTGTTGGTGGAACCGATGACGGGCACCACGTCCAGGGAGCTCCACAGCCCGCCCTCCCGGACCAGGGCCCGGCGCAGGGAGGCGGAGTTGAGCGGGGGCCGGTCGAGGTCGGACCAGCGTCCGCCCGGCTTGTCGTTACCGTCGTCTGAAGAGGGATCTCGCGGCGTCATGCAACCCACATTAGGTGTGGTAAACGCCGCACTGCTGAACGGTAGGCGCAGCACTACGCTACGAATGAGTAACCGCACCCACTTATGAGCACCCACCGCGCAGCACGTACTGACTGATCCCTCACGTCCCCATGAGCAGGCAGGGAGCCGCACCCCGATGTCCGAGTCGGTAGAGCCAGCAAGCATCGACATTCACACGACCGCGGGGAAGCTCGCGGATCTGCAGCGCCGTATCCACGAGGCGACGCACGCCGGCTCCGAGCGCGCGGTGGAGAAGCAGCACGCCAAGGGCAAGTTGACGGCCCGTGAGCGGATCGAGCTGCTCCTCGACGAGGACTCCTTCGTGGAGTTCGACGAGTTCGCCCGGCACCGCTCCACCGACTTCGGCATGGAGAAGAACCGCCCCTACGGCGACGGTGTCGTCACCGGCTACGGCACGGTCGACGGCCGCCCGGTGGCCGTCTTCTCCCAGGACTTCACCGTCCTCGGCGGCTCGCTCGGCGAGGTCTTCGGCCAAAAAATCATGAAAGCCATGGACTTCGCCCTCAAGACCGGCTGCCCGGTCATCGGCATCAACGACTCCGGCGGCGCCCGCATCCAGGAGGGCGTCATGGCCCTCGGCATGTACGGCGAGATCTTCCGCCGCAACACGCACGCATCCGGCGTCATCCCCCAGATCAGCCTCGTCGTCGGCCCCTGCGCGGGCGGAGCGGTCTACTCCCCCGCGATCACCGACTTCACGGTGATGGTCGACCAGACCTCGCACATGTTCATCACCGGGCCGGACGTCATCAAGACGGTCACCGGCGAGGACGTCGGCTTCGAGGAACTCGGCGGCGCCCGCACGCACAACGCCACCTCCGGCGTCGCCCATCACATGGCCGGCGACGAAAAAGACGCCATCGAGTACGTCAAGCAGCTCCTCTCCTACCTCCCCTCGAACAACCTCAGCGAGCCCCCGGCCTTCCCCGAGCAGGCGGACCTCACCCTCACCGACGAGGACCGCGAACTCGACACCCTGGTCCCGGACAGCGCCAACCAGCCGTACGACATGCACACGGTCGTCGAACACGTCCTGGACGACGCGGAGTTCTTCGAGACCCAGGCGCTCTTCGCGCCGAACATCCTCACCGGCTTCGGCCGTATCGAGGGCCACCCGGTGGGCATCGTCGCCAACCAGCCGATGCAGTTCGCCGGCTGCCTGGACATCGACGCCTCGGAGAAGGCCGCCCGCTTCGTGCGCACCTGCGACGCCTTCAACGTCCCCGTGCTGACCTTCGTCGACGTCCCCGGCTTCCTCCCGGGCGTCGGCCAGGAACACGAGGGCATCATCCGCCGCGGCGCCAAGCTCATCTACGCCTACGCCGAGGCCACCGTCCCCCTCATCACCGTCATCACCCGCAAGGCCTTCGGCGGCGCCTACGACGTCATGGGCTCCAAGCACCTCGGCGCCGACCTCAACCTCGCCTGGCCCACCGCGCAGATCGCCGTCATGGGCGCCCAGGGCGCGGTCAACATCCTGCACCGCCGCACCATCGCCGCCGCCCCCGACGACGAACGCGAAGCGGTACGCGCCCGTCTCATCCAGGAGTACGAGGACACGCTCCTCAACCCCTACACAGCGGCCGAGCGCGGCTACGTCGACGCCGTCATCCCGCCCTCAGAGACCCGCCGCCACCTCGTCCGCGGCCTGCGCCAACTCCGCACCAAGCGCGAGTCCCTGCCCCCCAAGAAGCACGGCAACATCCCCCTGTAGCCCCTTCCAACCCCGCTGGGAGCCGACATGACCATCAAGGTCGTACGCGGAAACCCGACCCCGGAGGAGCTGGCCGCCGCCCTGGCGGTGGTCCGCGCCCGCGCCGCGGCGGCGGCCACCGAGCCGCCCGGCGCGCCCGCCCCCCGGGACTCCTGGTCCGACCCGTCCCGCATCGCCGCGCACCGCCTGCCGGCCCCGGGCCCCACCACGTGGAGCCGCACCTACTGGCCCGGCTGAGCGGAACCTCGCCTACCGAATTGAGTACGCGTACTCAGGCGCCCGGCCCGCCGGGCGGCGCACCATCGCAGCATGCTCTGGTCCGACCCTGAGAACGAGCCGCCGAAGGAACTGCGCGACACGCAGGTCATGCTTCGGCGGCTCGGCGTGCTCATGGCCTGCGCCATGCTCCTGGCGATGCTGGTCCTGGGCATCCTCTGAGCGCCCCGACGCAGGGAGAGCCGCGTACGGCGGGAAGGGGGCGTGTCGGGGGGTGTCCGCCCGCAGCGGTTGGCGCGTCAACTCGCCCCGCTTCCCAGCCGACCGATTCCGCGCCGTTCCGAGGACGGACACCCCCCGGCGCGCCCCCGACCCACCCCCCGCCCCCGGGCGAACCCGACAGACGGACCGCACCCCTTCAGGGGCGCGAGGAACGGCGCGACCAGCCCCCACCCACCCGCACCCGACAACGCGCCTCACCCGGCCCACCCGGCCCGCACCCGACAACGCGCCCCACTCTCCCCACCCGGCCCGCACCCACCAACCCACGCAATACCCTGAGCGCATGACCGCCCCACAAACCCACCGTCGCCTGATCCTCGCCTCTCAGTCCCCCGCCCGGCTCAACCTCCTGCGCCAGGCCGGCCTCGCCCCCGAGGTGATCGTCAGTGGTGTGGACGAGGACGCCGTGTCCGCGCCCACCCCCGCCGACCTGGCCCTGGCCCTCGCCGAGGCCAAGGCCTCCGTCGTCGCCGCGAAGCCCGAGGTCAAGGGCGCCCTCGTCATCGGCTGCGACTCGGTCCTCGACCTCGACGGCGAGGCCCTCGGCAAGCCCGCCGACGCCGAGGAGGCCACCGCCCGCTGGAAGAACATGCGCGGCCGTGCCGGCACTCTCCAGACGGGCCACTGCGTCTACGACACCGCCACCGGCCGCTACACCTCCGCGACCGCCTCCACGGTCGTCCACTTCGGCGACCCCACGGACGAGGAGATCGCCGCGTACGTGGCCTCGGGCGAGCCCCTCTACGTCGCGGGGGCGTTCACGCTCGACGGCCGCTCGGCGCCGTTCATCGACGGCATCGACGGCGACCACGGGAACGTCATCGGCATCAGCCTTCCCCTGCTCCGCCGCCTGCTGGCCCGGCTCGGCGTGTCCATCACCGACCTGTGGACGCCCCGCGCCGACTGACGCGAGCCCTCACGAGGCGCCGGGCGCGGCCGGAGCGGCCTGCTCCGGCCCCCCGCCCCCCGTGCTCCCGGGGCTCCCGGCGCCCCCGTCGGCCCCGGGCCCACCCGGCACGGCGTCAGCGACCCCGTCCTGCCGGTCGTACGTCATCAGGGTGAGCAGCACCAGCCCCAGCACCGCCATCATGAACGCGAACGCGCCCCACCCGACCAGCCCCACGGTGAGCGCCCCGAGCATCCCGTGCACGACGGCCACGCTGATGAGCAGGATCCTGCCGAGCCCGGCGGGGGGACGGTTGCGCAGCGCCACGAGCAGCGCGACGACCCCGCAGAAGACGAAGTAGAGGCCGAAGAGGACACCCCCGGCCTTCGTGGAGACGGACATCGCGTCGGAATCCAGCCCGGCGAGCGACATCTCCTGCCGGTCGACGACGGTGCCGAGCAGCCACTGGACCCCGGCGATCCCGAGCCCTTCCACGACCAGCACGATCGCCGTCAGTACCGCCACCGGTCTGCGGATCACCGGCCCCACCCACTTCCGCTCTCGCCTGTCGCTCTGGACGCGCTCCCCGCACACCCGGTCGTTACCCCAGGTAGGTGTTCGAGACATCGCGAACGCTACTAACGGGTAAACCTCGGGACAAGGGTTCTTACGAGAGCAAAGAATCGTTGGGCCATTAGTAGGGACTCCACAAAGAAACCCAACCGGCCGCAGCGCGGCCGCACAGAGACCTTGACCACACCAGAGGGCTAGGGTTTTCGCGTGGAGTCCTGCGCCATGCTGTGCGACAAGGGATTTCGCGGGTTGAGTGAGCCTCGATTCACGCTCCGTGTGGGCAAGCTCACCATTGTGGACGGGTCGAAACGCCGTGTCGGCAGTCCCTAAACTCGGCTTGTTTCAAGGAGAGGGAGCCATCGTGCGCAAGGTGTTGATCGCCAACCGAGGCGAAATCGCTGTCCGCGTCGCCCGGGCGTGCCGGGACGCCGGGATCGCGAGCGTGGCCGTGTACGCCGATCCGGACCGGGACGCGCTGCATGTGCGCGCCGCGGACGAGGCGTTCGCGTTGGGCGGTGACACTCCGGCGACCAGCTACCTGGACATGGGCAAGGTCCTCCAGGCGGCGAAGGACGCGGGCGCCGACGCGGTCCACCCGGGCTACGGGTTCCTCTCGGAGAACGCGGAGTTCGCGCAGGCGGTCCTGGACGCGGGTCTGATCTGGATCGGCCCGCCGCCGCAGGCGATCCGTGACCTGGGTGACAAGGTGGCGGCCCGTCACATCGCCCAGCGCGCCGGTGCCCCGCTGGTCGCGGGCACCCCGGACCCGGTCTCGGGCGCCGACGAGGTCGTGGCCTTCGCCCGGGAGCACGGCCTGCCGATCGCGATCAAGGCCGCCTTCGGCGGTGGCGGTCGCGGCCTGAAGGTCGCCCGCACCCTCGAAGAGGTCCCCGAGCTGTACGACTCCGCCGTGCGCGAGGCCGTCGCCGCGTTCGGCCGGGGCGAGTGCTTCGTGGAGCGCTACCTCGACAAGCCGCGCCACGTCGAGACCCAGTGCCTGGCGGACCAGCACGGCAACGTGGTCGTCGTCTCGACCCGTGACTGCTCGCTCCAGCGCCGCCACCAGAAGCTGGTCGAGGAGGCCCCGGCCCCCTTCCTGTCCGAGGCGCAGAACGCCGAGCTGTACGCCGCCTCCAAGGCGATCCTGAAGGAGGCCGGCTACGTCGGCGCCGGCACCGTCGAGTTCCTCGTCGGCATGGACGGCACGATCTCCTTCCTGGAGGTCAACACCCGTCTCCAGGTGGAGCACCCGGTCACCGAGGAGGTCACCGGCATCGACCTGGTCCGCGAGATGTTCCGTATCGCCGACGGCGAGGAACTGGGCTACGACGACCCGCCGATGCGCGGCCATTCCTTCGAGTTCCGCATCAACGGCGAGGACCCGGGCCGAAACTTCCTCCCGGCGCCCGGCACGGTCACCACGTTCACCGCGCCCTCGGGCCCCGGTGTCCGTCTGGACGCGGGCGTGGAGTCCGGCAGCGTCATCGGCCCGGCCTGGGACTCCCTCCTGGCCAAGCTGATCGTCACCGGTGCCACCCGGCAGCAGGCCCTGCAGCGTGCGGCCCGCGCGCTGGAGGAGTTCACCGTCGAGGGCATGGCCACCGCGATCCCCTTCCACCGCGTGGTGGTCAAGGACCCGGCGTTCGCTCCCGAACTGACCGGCTCCAGCGACCCGTTCACGGTCCACACCCGCTGGATCGAGACCGAGTTCGTCAACGACATCAAGCCCTTCGCGGCCCCCGCCGACGCCACCGAGGCCGACGACGACGCCGACCGCGAGACGATCGTGGTCGAGGTCGGCGGCAAGCGCCTGGAGGTCTCCCTCCCGGCCGCCCTGGGCATGACCCTGGCCCGCACCGGCCTCGCCGCCGGCGCCAAGCCGAAGCGCCGCGCGGCCAAGAAGTCGGGCCCGGCGGCCTCCGGCGACACCCTCGCCTCTCCGATGCAGGGCACCATCGTCAAGGTGGCCGTCGAGGAGGGCCAGGAGGTCAAGGAAGGCGACCTCATCGTCGTCCTGGAGGCCATGAAGATGGAGCAGCCCCTCAACGCCCACCGCTCCGGCACCGTCAAGGGCCTCACCGCGGAGGTCGGCGCCTCCCTCACCTCGGGCGCCCCCATCTGCGAAATCAAGGACTGACCGCCACGTGAAGCCCCCGCGCCCCATGTGCTTGGGGGCGCGGGGAACTGCGCGAGAAGCCCTACGCACCCGCACCCGCGCAACCACCTCCGTCACCCGAGCTCTTAGGCTGAGGACGCCCCCAGCAGAAGAGAGCAGGTGATCACCGCGTGAGCCTCACCCCGGCCCAGCGCCCCGCAGGGACCCGGCCCCCCGCAGCAGGCCGGAGGCCCATGCGCGCGGACGCGCGTCGCAACCACGACCGCCTGCTCACGGAGGCCCGCCTCGCCTTCGCGGCCCACGGCACCGCCGCCTCGCTCGAGGACATCGCCCGCCGGGCGGACGTGGGCATCGGCACCCTGTACCGCCACTTCCCGAACCGCCAGGCCCTCCTGAGCGCGGTCTTCGAGGAAGCCGTCGCCGATCTGCTGGCCCGCGCCCAGGCACACCTGCGCGAGGAACACCCCTGCACGGCGCTCGTCGCATGGCTGCGCGACATCATCACCCATGCGGGCGAATACCGGGGGCTGGCGCAGGCCCTGATGACGGTCTCGTACGCGGACTCCCGCGCCGCGGACGAGAACCCCTCGGACCTGGCCCGGTGCTGCGCCCCGATCCGGGAGGCGGGCACGACCCTCCTCCGGCGGGCGCAAGACGCTCACGCCGTACGCGACGACGTGTCCATCGGAGATCTGCTCCAGCTCACCCACGCGATCGCGCTGGCGGCCGAGGAAACCCCGGACGACCCGGAGCTGGCCGACCGCCTGCTGACGCTGACCTTGCGCGGCCTGAAGCCGTAGCCACCGCCGGCCGGAGCCCACCCGGGCTCAGCCCGCACGCCCCTGCCCGACGCCGCGGCTCACGCGCCCTGCCCGACGCCGCGGCCCACGCGCCCTACCGGCGCCGCAGATCCGCGACCCGGGCCGCCCGCTCCCGTTCCCGTTCACCGGCGGGCGGCTGGTCCCCCAGGACCGTGGCGGTGCGCAGCTGGGGCGCGGTGCCGTGGACCTGGTTGCGGCGGGGTCCCGGAAGGGGCACGTCCCGGCGCGAAGGGCGCGCCGGGACGGGATCGCCTCCCGTTCCCCCGGCGCCCGACGCCCCGGCCACGGAGATCTGCACACCCTGATCGGCCAGGGCCTGCAGCTCGGTGACCGCGCGGTCGTCGTGGCCGGGCGGATCGTCGGTGACCAGCCGGGTGATCACATCCGTCGGCACCGTCTGGAACATGGTGTCGGTGCCGAGCTTGGTGTGGTCGGCGAGCACGACGACCTCGGCGGCGGCCTGGACCAGCGCGCGGTCGACGGACGCCGACAGCATGTTGGACGTGGACAGGCCGCGCTCGGCGGTCAGTCCGCTCCCGGAGAGGAAGGCCTTGGAGACACGCAGCCCCTGGAGGGACTGCTCGGCTCCGGAACCGACCAGGGCGTAGTTGGAACCGCGCAGGGTGCCGCCGGTCATCACGACCTCCACACGGTTGGCATGGGCCAACGCCTGTGCCACCAACAGGGAGTTGGTGACGACGGTCAGCCCGGGGACCCGCGCGAGCCGGCGTGCCAGCTCCTGCGTGGTGGTCCCCGCCCCGACCACGATGGCCTCGCCCTCTTCGACGAGGCTCGCGGCGAGATCGGCGATGGCCGTCTTCTCGGCGGTCGCGAGATGAGACTTCTGCGGAAAGCCGGACTCCCGCGTGAACCCGCCCGGCAATACCGCACCGCCGTGTCGGCGGTCGAGGAGTCCTTCTGCCTCCAGAGCGCGCACGTCCCGCCGTACGGTCACTTCGGAGGTCTGGACGACGCGGGCGAGCTCACGGAGCGACACGGCTCCATTGGCCCGCACCATTTCGAGGATCAATTGACGACGTTCTGCAGCGAACACGAAACTGACAGTAACGCCAACGACCATCTGCTTTCAGCAGTTTGCGCCGAATAGCAGAAGTTGTTCGCAGGGTGGGGCGAGAAGTGATATAGGGACTATCCCGGACGGAACCCGGCACACATCGGTCAGAACGCACAGATCGCACCGACCGAACGGACCACGCGATCCGTACGGACCACGCGATCCGTGCAGACCATGCGGACCGTACGGACCGTCAGACCCCTCCACCCGACTTGCGTGTGTGGAGCTGGCGTGCGACCTCGGCGATCGAGCCGGACAGGGACGGGTACACCGTGAACGCGTTCGCGATCTGCTCGACCGTCAGGTTGTTGTCGACGGCGATCGAGATCGGGTGGATCAGCTCGGAGGCGCGCGGCGAGACCACCACACCGCCCACGACGATGCCGGTGCCCGGCCGGCAGAAGATCTTGACGAAGCCGTCCCGGATGCCCTGCATCTTGGCGCGCGGGTTGCGCAGCAGCGGCAGCTTCACCCCGACGGCGTCGATGACCCCGGCGTCCAGGTCGGCCTGGGTGTAGCCGACGGTGGCGATCTCGGGGTCGGTGAAGACGTTGGACGACACGGTCTTCAGGTTCAGCGGGGCCACGGCGTCGCCGAGGAAGTGGTACATGGCGATACGGCCCTGCATGGCGGCGACGGACGCCAGGGCGAACACCCCGGTGACGTCACCGGCCGCGTACACGCCGGGGGCGGTGGTCCGCGACACCTTGTCGGTCCAGATGTGCCCGGACTCCTTGACCTTGACCCCGGCCTCCTCCAGGCCCATCCCGGCGCTGTTGGGGACGGCGCCGACGGCCATCAGACAGTGCGTGCCGGTGATGACGCGGCCGTCCGCGAGCGCGACCTCGACCCGGTCACCGACCCGTTTGGCGGACTCGGCACGGGACCGCGCCATGACGTTCATCCCGCGCCGCCGGAACACGTCCTCCAGGACGGCGGCGGCGTCCGGGTCCTCGCCCGGCAGCACCCGGTCGCGGCTGGAGACGAGCGTGACGCGCGACCCGAGCGCCTGGTAGGCGCCGGCGAACTCGGCACCGGTGACACCGGACCCGACGACGATCAGTTCTTCCGGCAGCTCGTCCAGGTCGTAGACCTGGGTCCAGTTGAGGATGCGCTCGCCGTCCGGCTGCGCGTCGGGGAGCTCGCGCGGATGTCCGCCGGTGGCGATGAGCACGGCATCGGCGGTCAGGGTCTCCTCGGACCCGTCCGCCGCCCGCACGACGACCTTGCGCGACCCGTCGAGGTCCTGCTGACCCTCGAGCCGCCCGCGCCCGCGCATGACCCGTGCGCCGGCGCGCGTCACCGAGGCGGTGATGTCGTGCGACTGCGCCAGCGCGAGCCTCTTCACACGCCGGTTGACCTTGCCGAGGTCCACGCCGACGACACGCGCGGGCGTGTCGATGTGCGGGGTGTCGTCGGCGACGATGATCCCCAGCTCCTCATAGGAGGAGTCGAAGGTCGTCATCACCTCGGCCGTCGCGATGAGGGTCTTGGACGGCACGCAGTCGGTCAGCACCGACGCCCCGCCCAGACCGTCGCAGTCCACGACGGTCACCTCCGCGCCGAGCTGCGCGGCCACCAGCGCCGCTTCATATCCGCCGGGTCCGCCACCGATGATCACGATCCGAGTCACATGCCCCATTGTCCCGTACGAGCCCGGGTACCAACGAGTCGGGGGTACGCGCCGCCCCGCAAGGGGCGCGGTGAACTGCGCGACCAGCCACAACGCGCCCGCACCCGCGAGACCACAGGCACCCCCACCCCCCTCAGGCGCCCGGCTCCCCGTGCGGAGCGCTCCCGTACCCTCTCCCCATGTCGCTCTACGCCGCCTACGCCGGCAACCTGGACTCGCGCCTGATGTCCCGCCGCGCCCCCCACTCCCCGTTGCGCGCAACCGGCTGGCTGAACGACTGGCGGCTGACCTTCGGCGGCGAGCACATGGGCTGGGAGGGCGCCCTGGCCACCGTCGTGGAGGCTCCCCGCTCCCAGGTCTTCGTGGCCCTCTACGACATCGCCCCCATGGACGAGGAGGCGATGGACCGCTGGGTCGGCGTCGGGCTGGACATATACCGCCGGATGCGGGTCCGCGTGCACACGCTGGACGGTGAGGAACCGGCCTGGGTCTACGTCCTCAACGGCTACGAGGGCGGTCTGCCCTCCGCCCGCTATCTGGGCGAGGTCGCGGACGCGGCGGAGTCGGCGGGCGCCCCGCACGACTATGTGATGGAACTCCGCAAACGCCCCTGCTGAGGAGCCGGCCCGGGGGCGAACGCCTCCCCCCGGTGTTGGAAACGACAAGGCAACGATCCCGATCCCGTGAGCCTGGTCATCTACGCGCGTAGGCTCAGACCGGATACCCTCGTCACGTGAACGCATCTCTTCTTCCGGACGACATCCAGGGCGACCCGTACGCCGCCGCCGACGCCGCCGCCGCGCGCCTGCGTGAGCTGACAGGCGCCGAGACCCACGACGTCGCTCTCGTGATGGGCTCCGGCTGGGCCCCGGCCGTGGACGCCCTCGGCGCCCCCGAGGCCGAGTTCCAGGTCACCGAGCTGCCCGGCTTCCCGCCGCCGGCCGTCGAGGGGCACGGCGGCAAGGTCCGCTCGTACAGGATCGGTGACAAGCGCGCGCTCGTCTTCCTGGGCCGCACGCACTACTACGAGGGGCGCGGCGTCGCCGCCGTCGCGCACGGCGTCCGTACGGCCGTCGCCGCCGGTGTGAAGACGATCGTCCTCACCAACGGCTGCGGTGGTCTGCGCGAGGGCATGCGTCCCGGCCAGCCGGTGCTGATCAGCGACCACCTGAACCTCACGGCGACGTCGCCGATCGTCGGCGCGAACTTCGTCGACCTCACGGACCTCTACTCCCCGCGCCTGCGCGCCCTGTGCAAGGAGATCGACCCCTCCCTGGAGGAAGGCGTCTACGCGCAGTTCACGGGCCCGCACTACGAGACCCCGGCGGAGATCCGCATGGCCCGCGTGATCGGCGCGGACCTCGTCGGCATGTCCACGGTCCTGGAGGCCATCGCCGCGCGCGAGGCGGGCGCCGAGATCCTGGGCATCTCCCTGGTGACGAACCTGGCGGCCGGGATGACGGGCGAGCCCCTCAACCACGAGGAGGTCCTCCAGGCGGGCCGCGACTCGGCGACCCGCATGGGCGCGCTGCTGACGCAGGTCCTGAACCGGCTGTAGCCCGGGGCTCCGCCGGGGGGTGCCTTGTCGGGTGCGGGTGGTTGGGGGCCTGGTCGCGCAGTTCCCCCCCCCGCCCGTGAAAAGCAGGGGCTGCGCCCCGTGCTTTTCAACCCGCAGCCCCCGCCCCCTTCCAGGCCCACAGGGGCCTGGTCTTTCAGGGGCGCGGGAACTGCGCGACCAGCCCCCACCGGACCCGCACCCGGAAACCCACGACCGGCGGGGTCGAAGGGGCGCAGCCCCTGGGACGGGTCGGGCAGGGGCGGCGGGGGCGAGCACAATCGAACCGACGGCACAGCAGAAGACCGACGGCAGACCAAGAACGAGAGGTTGACCCCCGTGCACGACGACCTGATCGCCCGCGCCAAGGCGTGGCTGGCCGAGGACCCCGACCCGGACACCCGGGACGAACTCGGCAGGCTGATCGACGCGGCGGACACGGCGGAACTGACCACCCGCTTCTCCGGCACCCTCCAGTTCGGCACGGCCGGCCTCCGGGGCGAACTCGGCGCCGGCCCCATGCGCATGAACCGCGCGGTCGTCATCCGCGCCGCCGCCGGCCTCGCCGCGTACCTCAACAAGCAGGGCGACACCGGCGGCCTGGTCGTCATCGGCTACGACGCCCGCCACAAGTCCGCCGACTTCGCCCGCGACACGGCCGCCGTGATGACCGGCGCGGGCCTGCGCGCGGCCGTCCTCCCCCGCCCCCTGCCCACGCCCGTCCTGGCCTTCGCCATAAGGCACCTGGGCGCGGTGGCCGGCGTCGAGGTCACGGCCAGCCACAACCCGCCGCGCGACAACGGCTACAAGGTCTACCTGGGCGACGGCTCCCAGATCGTGCCCCCGGCCGACGCCGGGATCGCGGCCGAGATCGACGCCGTACGCTCCCTCGACGACGTGCCCCGCCCGGACGCCGGCTGGGACACCCTCGACGACAGCGTCCTGGAGGCCTATCTGGCCCGTACGGACGCGGTGCTCGCCCCCGGTTCCCCCCGGACCGCCCGCACGGTCTACACGGCCATGCACGGCGTCGGCCGGGACACCCTGCTCGCCGCCTTCGCCCGGGCAGGCTTCCCGGAGCCCGTCCTGGTCGCCGAGCAGGCGGACCCGGACCCGGAGTTCCCGACGGTCGCCTTCCCGAACCCGGAGGAGCCCGGCGCGATGGACCTCGCCTTCGCGAAGGCCCGCGAGACGGACCCCGACCTGATCGTGGCGAACGACCCGGACGCGGACCGCTGCGCCGTGGCCGTGAAGGACGGCACCGACTGGCGCATGCTGCGCGGCGACGAGGTGGGCGCGCTCCTCGCCACCCACCTGGTCGCGCGTGGCGCCCGGGGCACCTTCGCCGAGTCGATCGTCTCCTCCTCCCTCCTCGGCCGTATCGCCGAGAAGGCGGGCCTCCCCTACGAGGAGACCCTGACCGGCTTCAAGTGGATCGCCCGCGTCGAGGGTCTGCGCTACGGCTACGAGGAGGCGCTCGGCTACTGCGTCGACCCCGAGGGCGTCCGCGACAAGGACGGCATCACGGCGGCCCTGCTCATCACGGAACTCGCCTCCCGGCTGAAGGAGGAGGGCCGCACCCTCCTCGATCTGCTGGACGACATCGCCGTCGAGCACGGTCTGCACGCCACCGACCAGCTCTCGGTCCGCGTCCAGGACCTCTCGCTCATCGCCAGCGCGATGGAACGGCTCCGCGAGCGGCCGCCGACCGCCCTGGCCGGCCTGCCCGTCACCCGGGCCGAGGACCTGACCCGGGGCACGGACCGGCTCCCGCCCACGGACGGCCTGCGCTACACGCTCGACGGCGCCCGGGTCATCGTCCGCCCGAGCGGCACGGAGCCCAAGCTCAAGTGCTACCTGGAGGTCGTGGTGCCCGTCGCCGACCCGACCGCTCTCCCGGCGGCCCGCGCGAAGGCGACGGAGCTGCTGACCGGCATCAAGCGGGACCTCTCGGCGGCAGCGGGCATCTGACCCCTGCCTCTTCTCGCCCACGGAGGCCCCGGCCGATTCACCGGCCGGGGCCTCCGCCACGCCCGGGCCGACGACGGCGAGGCGCGCTCCGCCGACCTCACCGGCACCCGCCTCCACGGCGCCGGCACAGCCTTTACGGCACCAGCACCAGCACCGCCGCCCACCCCACGGCGAGCACCGCACTCAGCGGCCACAGAGGTGTCCCCCGCCCCACGTACTCCCCCTCCGGCCGCAGCGACGGCTCCTGCCACAGGGCGGTGATCTCGGCGGCGGTCCTCTCGTAGGGGTGAACGAGCCGCAGCCTGCGCTCCAGCCAGCGCCAGCGCTCCGCCCGGACGCTCCACAGCTCGAACGACTCCTCGCGGCTGTCCACCGTCAGCACGGAACCGGCGCACCGCACGGTCGCGAGGTCGTCCCACGCGACGTGCCGGGGCCGGCCCCAGCCGCTCAGCCACAGCCCCGAGCGGTCGGCCGTGATGCGCCAGGTGAGCATCTGGGGCAGCGTCAGGACGGCGAAGAGACCGAGGAGGCCGCCGAGGACGTACCGCGTCGGTCCGTCCGGGTAGAGGCCCACGGCGGCGATCACGACGACCATGAACAGGGCGGTGGCCCAGTCCGGCCAGCCGGCCCGCCAGCGCCGTACGGACACCGGCTCGTCCCCCAGCCGCGCCCGGCTCTCCGTGACGGCCGTGGCCCGCAGCTCCTCGTGGACCGTGTGCCGCTTCGCCCCGGCCCGCTGCCGGGCGGCCCGGTGCCGTACGGTCCGGTCGGACAGGGGCCGCACGGGCCCGCTGGACGACTCGACGACCAGTTCCGCGGGCGCGCCGCCCTCTGCCGCCTCCGTGCCGACCGCCGGCTTTTCCAGGTCCACCGGCCCACCGGCCCCGCCCGGGGCCTGCGGCGCCTCCGCCGCGCTGACGAGCACGATCTCGGCGCCGTCGTGGGGCAGCCCGTACAGCACGGCCTCGCGCAGGGGACCGGGCTGGTCGTCGTCCTCGTCGACGCCCTCGACGGCATCGAGGAGCACGTCCCGCTCCGACCGGCCGCCGCGCTCCTCGGCCTCCTCGCCGTCCTCACCGTCATCGTCGGCGTCGTCGTACCACTCCTCGGTGACGACCGTGAACAACGGCCGCAGCGCCGCCACGTCGTCGGCGGCGAACACTTCCGCGTCCCCGTCGGCGCCGTCGCGGACGAGCACCCGCAGCACCGGCACGGGAGCGCCCCGCAGCGCGGCGGACCGGCGGCGGCCCAGCACTCCGGAGAGCGACGTGGTGAGTCCCCAGCCGACCACGAACCAGCCGACGAGCGTGGCCTCGTGCCGGTCGGTGGCGACGTCCCAGCCGGAGACGGCGGAGAGCATCCCCGCACCGACCACGGCCAGCACGGCCCCGAAGCCGATGAGGAACCGGCCGCGCCGCAGCGGCCCGACCCCGTCCGGCACCGTGGCCGTGACCCCCTCGGTGGCCGCGAGCGCCCACTGCCGCTGGAGCCGGCGCTTGCTCAGCCGGATCTCGGCCGCGGCCCAGGTGAAGGTCGCGGCGAGGAGGCCCAGCAGGGTCGGCACGTCGTGCGAGCCGCCGTACCAGGCGAGCAGAAGCAGCAGTGCCGGCGCGGAGAACCGTACGACCTCGGGCCTGACCAGGGTCCACACCAGTTGCAGCGGCACCAGCGCGGCGAGGGCGGCGGGCACCTCCACGAAGTTCGCCAGCCAGAAGCCGACGATCAGGCCGCCCGGGACCACGGCGAGCAGATGCAGGGGCCGCGTCCGCGCGGGCACCCACAGGGGAGGCTGGGTCCGCGCCCAGACCTCCGTCTTCTCCCCGCTCCAGGCGACACAGCCATCGGGCACGGCGAACGCGGGCAGGGGACGCGGCGGTGGGGAGACCCCGGCCGGGAACTGGGGCTCAAGCTCGGTACTCATCGTTGTGTGGACACTCCGGCCGCCGTCGTGGTTGCGCCGCGCGGTCCGACACGATCCAAGCGGACCAGGCTGTGAAGGCGAGACACACGAGCAGCGCCACCCTAGAACAGACGTCCGGCGTTCCTCACCGAAACGACTCCCCGGAGCTCCACGTCACACCGGACCGGTGTCACACCGGACTGATGTCGCCCCGGACCGGCATCACCCCAGCGCGATCAGCACCGCCAGCAGCACGGCCCCGGCCGCCGCCGGCCCCATGATCTCCCAGGCCCACCGCACGCTCGGCTCCCCCTGCGACCCGGCCGCCTTCGCCCGCGCCTCACACAGGTCCCGCAGATCGACCATGACCTGATCGGCCTCCGCCCGCACGGGCCGCCCGGCGTCGGCGGTACGCCCGCCACCGTCGCCCCTGGCCGCCCGACGGGCCTCCCGGGCCTGCTGCCGATGGGCCTTCTTGCGCCCCCGCAGCGAGACAGGGATCGCAAAGAGCTGGTACTTGGTGCCGCTCTCGTCGATGACCTCGTTCGTGTAGCCGGACCGCAGCGACACCACGCTCGCCCAGGGCAGCTCGATCACCCGGAACGGATTGCGCACCCGCAGCCGGTCGTCGTTGGCGAACACGGCCGGCCGCACCGAGAACGCGACCACCACCGGCACGGCCACCAGCATCGAGGCCAGCGCCAGCCAGGGCGTACGCCCCTCGCCGGACACCACCGCGTCCCCACCGAGCCAGGCGATCAGGCCGAGCAGCAGCACGCCGCCCACGAGCCCGGCGGGCGACCGGTACACCCGGTCCTTGTAGACGGGCTTGTTGTCGGGCTTGCCGGGCGTCGACGCGGAGGCCTGATCCGAGGTGCTCATACGTCCGATTCTGCCCGATGCCGCGCACCTGCCCGCAGCCGAGGTCGCGCGCCCCTCAAGGGGCGCGGGGAACTGCGCGAGCACCCCCCACCCACCCGCGCCCGCCACACGACAAGCACCCCCACCCCTCACGCGTCCGTTCGAACAATCCGAGGGCTGTACACCTGCTACGCGCGTAGATATGCTCGTCTGGTGACCATGTCCACAGCTGCACCCCACGCTCTCGCCGACGTCACCGCGTCCGACAGCACGCTGCGCCGCTTCCTCCACGGGCTGCCCGGCGTCGACCCGGTCGGCCTGGAGGCGCGCGCCGCCTCCCTCGGCACCCGTTCCATCAAGACGACCGCCAAGGCGTACGCCATCGACCTGGCCATCTCCATGGTCGACCTGACGACGCTGGAAGGCGCGGACACCCCCGGCAAGGTCCGGTCCCTGGGTGCCAAGGCGGTCCTCCCCGACCCCACCGACCGCACCACGCCCGCCACCGCCGCGGTCTGTGTCTACCCCGACATGGTGCCCGCCGCGAAGGCCGCCGTCGCCGGCTCCACCGTGAAGGTCGCCTCCGTGGCCACCGCCTTCCCGGCCGGCCGCGCCCCCCTCGCCGTGAAGCTGGCAGACGTCCGCGAGGCCGTCTCCGCGGGCGCCGACGAGATCGACATGGTCATCGACCGCGGCGCGTTCCTCGCGGGGAACTACCTCAAGGTCCACGAGGAGATCACCGCGGTGAAGGAGGCCTGCGGCACCGCGGCCCGCCTGAAGGTCATCTTCGAGACGGGCGAGCTCTCGACCTACGACAACATCCGCCGGGCCAGCTGGCTCGGCATGCTCGCCGGCGCGGACTTCATCAAGACGTCCACCGGCAAGGTCGCGGTGAACGCCACGCCCGCCAACACCCTCCTCATGCTGGAGGCCGTCCGCGACTTCCGCGCCCAGACCGGCGTCCAGGTCGGTGTGAAGCCCGCCGGCGGCATCCGCACGACCAAGGACGCGATCAAGTTCCTCGTCCTGGTCAACGAGACCGTCGGCGAGGACTGGCTGGACAACCACTGGTTCCGCTTCGGCGCGTCCTCGCTCCTCAACGACCTGCTGATGCAGCGCCAGAAGCTGGCCACCGGCCGCTACTCCGGCCCCGACTACGTGACGGTGGACTGATCCCCATGGCTTCCGCATTCGAATACGCACCGGCCCCCGAGTCCCGGGCGATCGTCGACATCGCCCCCTCCTACGGCCTGTTCATCGACGGCGAGTTCACCGAGGCCGCCGACGGCAAGGTCTTCAAGACGGTCAGCCCCGCCTCCGAGGAGGTCCTCTCCGAGATCGCCCAGGCGGGCGAGGCGGACGTGGACCGCGCCGTACAGGCCGCCCGCAGGGCGTTCGAGAAGTGGTCGGCCCTGCCCGGCACGGAGCGCGCGAAGTACCTCTTCCGCATCGCCCGCATCATCCAGGAGCGCTCCCGCGAGCTGGCCGTCCTGGAGACCCTCGACAACGGCAAGCCCATCAAGGAGACCCGCGACGCCGACCTCCCCCTGGTCGCCGCGCACTTCTTCTACTACGCGGGCTGGGCCGACAAGCTCGACCACGCCGGCTACGGCGCGAACCCCCGCCCCCTCGGCGTGGCGGGCCAGGTCATCCCCTGGAACTTCCCGCTCCTGATGCTGGCGTGGAAGATCGCCCCGGCCCTGGCGACGGGCAACACGGTCGTCCTGAAGCCCGCGGAGACCACCCCCCTCTCGGCGCTGTTCTTCGCGGACATCTGCCGTCAGGCGGGCCTGCCCAAGGGCGTCGTCAACATCCTCCCCGGTTACGGCGACACGGGCGCGGCCCTGGTCGCGCACCCGGACGTCAACAAGGTCGCCTTCACCGGCTCCACCGCGGTCGGCAAGCAGATCGCGAAGACGGTCGCGGGCACCCGCAAGAAGCTCACCCTCGAACTGGGCGGCAAGGGCGCGAACATCGTCTTCGACGACGCGCCCATCGACCAGGCCGTCGAGGGCATCGTGAACGGCATCTTCTTCAACCAGGGCCAGGTCTGCTGCGCGGGATCCCGCCTGCTGGTCCAGGAGTCGATCCAGGACGAGCTGCTCGACTCCCTCAAGCGCCGTCTGTCCACCCTCCGTCTCGGCGACCCGCTGGACAAGAACACGGACATCGGCGCGATCAACTCCGAGGAGCAGCTCACCCGGATCACCTCGCTCGTCGAGCGCGGCGAGTCGGAGGGCGCCGAGCGCTGGTCCCCGGCCTGCGAACTGCCCACCTCCGGCTACTGGTTCGCCCCGACGCTCTTCACGAACGTCACGCAGGCGCACACCATCGCCCGTGACGAGATCTTCGGCCCGGTCCTCTCCGTCCTCACCTTCCGCACCCCGGACGAGGCGGTCGCCAAGGCCAACAACACCCAGTACGGCCTGTCGGCGGGCATCTGGACCGAGAAGGGCTCCCGGATCCTGGCCGTCGCGAACAAGCTGCGCGCGGGTGTCGTCTGGTCCAACACGTTCAACAAGTTCGACCCGACGTCGCCGTTCGGCGGCTACAAGGAGTCGGGCTTCGGCCGCGAGGGCGGCCGCCACGGCCTGGAGGCGTACCTCGATGTCTGACCGCTTGACTGTCTTCAAGACCTACAAGCTGTACGTCGGCGGGAAGTTCCCGCGTTCCGAGAGCGGCCGGGTGTACGAGGTGACGGACTCCAAGGGCAACTGGCTGGCGAACGCGCCGCTCTCCTCCCGCAAGGACGCCCGTGACGCGGTCGTGGCCGCGCGCAAGGCGTTCGGCGCCTGGTCGGGAGCCACGGCCTACAACCGCGGCCAGATCCTCTACCGCGTGGCCGAGATGCTGGAGGGCCGCAGGGCGCAGTTCGTCCACGAGGTGGCCGACGCGGAGGGCCTGTCGAAGTCGAAGGCGGCGGCCCAGGTGGAGGCCACGATCGACCGCTGGGTCTGGTACGCGGGCTGGACCGACAAGATCGCCCAGGTCGTCGGCGGCGGAAACCCGGTCGCGGGCCCGTACTTCAACCTGTCCTCCCCCGAACCGACGGGCGTGGTGGCGGTCCTGGCCCCCCAGGAGTCGTCGTTCCTGGGCCTGGTCTCGGTCCTCGCCCCGGTGATCGCGACGGGCAACACGGCCGTGGTCGTGGCCTCGGAGCGCTCCCCCCTCCCGGCCCTCTCCCTCGGCGAGGTCCTGGCCACCTCCGACGTCCCCGGCGGCGTGGTCAACGTCCTCTCCGGTCGTACGGCGGAGATCGCGGCCCCTCTCGCCGCCCACCAGGACGTCAACGCGATCGACCTGGCCGGCGCGGACGACGTCCTGGCGAAGGAACTGGAGATCGCCGCGGCCGACAACCTCAAGCGCGTCCTGCGTCCACAGCCTGTGGACGACTGGTCGGCCACGCCCGGCATCGACCGTATGACGGCGTTCCTGGAGACGAAGACGGTCTGGCACCCGACGGGGTCGCTGGGCGCGTCGGGTTCGGCGTACTGAGAGAGCGCCCCGTGAGGGGCGCGGGGAACTGCGCGACCAGCCACGGACGGCCCGCACCGTCTCCGAGGACCGCGCAGTTCCCCCACCGACTCTCCGCTCCCGTCAGCCTTGCAGTCCGCTCACCACCGACCCCACCACCGGAATGCTCCCGACCGACGGCGCCTGCGCCACCGGTCCGGTCAGCGCCGTCGACGTCAGCGGCTGGAAGTCGGCCAACTGCGTCCCCACGCCGTTGTCGAGAGGATCGACCCCGGTGCCCGCCAGCGGGTTGGGCTTGAGCCCCGCGACCGGCCCGGTGACGTAACCGACCGTGCCGGTCAGGGCCTGCAGGCCCGCCTGCGGGTCGATCTTCCCCAGCGACGTGGGCCGGGTGCGCAGCACGTCGACGACCGGGGCCGCGTCGTCCGCCGCGGCGGCCGTGCCCGCGCCCGCGCCGAGCGCGACCCCGGCGGTGGCGGCGGCCAGCAACGCGCGCCGGGCGGTGGAGTTCTGGGGAGCCGAGTGTCGAGCCATCAGGGGTGCCACCTTCTGCTGCGTGTTCCTCTTGCGGAAAGTAATCATAGAGACACGTACGGTAGTTGAGGTGTGATGTGCGCTCCAAGGGCGACCCGCCGTCTCGGCGGGAGCCGCGCGATGCCTCACACTGGACTCTCGTGAGTTCGCATCCTCCGATACCGACCCGAGTCGTCCTGCTGTCCGGTCCGTCCGGCTCGGGCAAGTCCCTCCTCGCCGCCCGCTCCGGCCTGCCCGTGCTGCGGCTCGACGACTTCTACAAGGAGGGCGACGACCCGACGCTGCCGCTGGTGGAGGGCAGCACGGACATCGACTGGGACCACCCGCTGTCATGGGACGCGGACACCGCCGTCGCGGCGATCGGGGACCTGTGCCGGACGGGCGGGACGACCGTCCCGACGTACGACATCTCCCTCAGCGCACGGACGGGCGCTGAGGCCCTGCACATCGGGCGGACGCCGGTGTTCATCGCCGAGGGCATCTTCGCCGCCGAGATCGTCGAACGCTGCCGTGAACTCGGGCTGCTGGCGGACGCGCTCTGTCTGACCCGTGGTCCGGTGAAGACCTTCCGCCGCCGTTTCCTGCGCGACCTCAAGGAGGGCCGCAAGTCGGTGCCGTTCCTGCTGCGCCGCGGCTGGCGGCTGATGCGGCTGGAGCGTTCGATCGTGGCCCGGCAGACGGAGTTGGGCGCCCACCCCTGCGACCGGGACGAGGCGCTGGGCCGGCTGGCGGCGGCCGCCGCCGGCCGCGTCGCGAAGGCCCCCGCCTGAGCCCGAGCCTGTGAGCGCGAGGCCCTGAGCACGAGGCTTTGAGCGCGCGGCTTTGAGCCCGACGCCGGACATGAAAGCGGGACTGGACGGACCCCCCGGCCCTCCAGTCCCGCTTCCCCCGTGGTCCCCCCACGTGTCACACCGGCGCCCCCCAGCGCCGCCGTGACGTTCCCCGTTCCCCCGTGCTCCCCCGATTTCCCCCGTACCCCCCGCTTCCCCCGTTACCTGCTCCCCCCAGACCCTCAGGCGACAAGCTCCCCGAAGGACTCCTCCTCGTCACGGCCGAAGCTGAGGACCTCGTCCTCACGCAGCCGGCGGAGGGACCGCCAGATGCTGGACTTCACCGTGCCGACACTGATGTCGAGGATCTCCGCGATCTCCGGGTCGGTACGGCCCTCGTAGTAACGCAGGACCAGCATCGTCCGCTGGAGTTCGGGGAGCCGGGCGAGCGCCTGCCACAGGACGGCGCGCAGTTCGGTGCCGCGCATCGCGTCCGTGTCACCGGCGGTCTCCGGCAGCTCCTCGGTCGGGTACTCGTTCAGCTTGCGGCGGCGCCACGCGCTGATGTGCAGATTGGTCATGGTGCGGCGGAGGTAGCCCCCGACCGCGGCCTTGTCACTGATCCGGTCCCACGCCCGGTAGGTCGAGAACAGCGCGCTCTGCAGCAGGTCCTCGGCCTCGAAGCGGTCTCCGGTGAGGTGGTAGGCGGTTGCGTACAGGGAGGCACGACGCTCCTGGACGTAGGCGGTGAACTCCGCCTCCGACACAGACCGGCGTTCCCCCGTGCCCTCCCCGTACGCGGTCCCCGTTCCCCCGTGGGCGACCCCCGTTGCCCCCGTGGTGCTTCCCCCCACGTGTGCGTCAACCACCGACATCAACGTGGTGTGCTGACGCCCGGTGCCGCGAGCGCACCCCCGCCCGCTCACGGCACCGGACTTCTCCGTGCTCCGGACGACGTCGTGGAGCCGCGTGACAACTGCGCTAGTGCTGGTGCTGTGCAGCGTGTTCATCTCGCGCCCCCCGTCGTGGAGTTCCGGTCTTCGGCCTGCTTGCTTGCCTGTGCCGAAAAGATTGCCGGTTCACCTTCATGGCTCTGTCCGCCGACTGTCACAGACCTGTCACAGGGGTCGGACCCCTGGGCACGGCCCAGGCGGGGCACAGGTCGATCACAGAGCAGAGTCGTACGGCTACGCGAACGGCACGATCGTGTGCGGGTGTCGGGTGGGAGCGCTCCAACGGTCGATTCGGCGCCATGCCATGGGCCAGAATGAGCCCGTGCCTTCCCTGTTGCTGATCGAGGACGACGACGCCATCCGCACGGCCCTGGAGCTCTCACTGACGCGCCAGGGGCACCGTGTCGCCACCGCCGCCACCGGCGAGGATGGTCTCAAGCTGCTGCGCGAACAGCGGCCGGATCTGATCGTTTTGGACGTGATGCTGCCCGGGATCGACGGCTTCGAGGTGTGCCGGCGGATCCGGCGCACCGACCAGCTGCCGATCATCCTGCTCACCGCGCGCAGCGACGACATCGACGTCGTGGTGGGCCTGGAGTCGGGCGCGGACGACTACGTGGTCAAGCCCGTGCAGGGGCGGGTGCTGGACGCCCGGATCCGCGCGGTGCTGCGGCGCGGTGAGCGCGAGGCCAACGACGCGGCGACCTTCGGCTCCCTCGTGATCGACCGCGCGGCGATGACCGTGACGAAGAACGGCGAGGACCTCCAGCTCACGCCCACCGAGCTGCGGCTGCTCCTGGAGCTGAGCCGCCGCCCGGGACAGGCCCTGTCCCGGCAGCAGTTGCTGCGTCTGGTGTGGGAGCACGACTACCTGGGCGACTCCCGCCTGGTGGACGCGTGTGTGCAGCGGCTGCGCGCCAAGGTCGAGGACGTACCGTCGTCGCCGACCCTGATCCGTACCGTGCGCGGCGTGGGCTACCGGTTGGACACGCCTCAGTGACGAAGGCCCGAGGGGGGAGCCGCGGCTGGGCCGCGGCTCGCAGGACAGTGCAGTCCCGGATCCGTTTCACCAGTCTCCGGCTGCGTCTGGTGGTCGTCTTCGGCCTGGTGGCGCTCACGGCCGCAGTGTCGGCGTCCGGTATCGCCTACTGGCTCAACCGCGAGGCCGTGCAGACCCGCGCGCAGGACGCGGCGCTCAACGACTTCGAGCGTGAGATGCAGAGCCATGTGAGCACGCTGCGACCCAACCCGACGCAGGACCAACTGCGCGTCGCGGCGCGCAAGATGGCGGACGGCGGCGAGCGCTCCAGCGTGCTGCTGATCGCCGAGGGCGCCGACGGCGAGACGGTCTCCGGATCCTCCACCGACAATGCGCTCACCGGTTTCTCGCTGGAGGACGTGCCCGCGTCCCTGCAGAAGGCCGTCAACAAGCGGCAGAAGCTGACCTCGGGCAACAAGCACGCGTACCACGTGTACTGGCAGCGGGTCATCGACGGCGACACCCCCTATCTGGTGGGCGGCGCGAAGATGATCGGCGGCGGGCCGACCGGCTACATGCGCAAGTCCCTCGCGGAGGAGGCGAAGGACCTCAACTCCCTCGCCTGGTCCCTCGGTATCGCCACGGGCCTGTCGCTGATCGGCTCGGCGCTGCTCGCGCAGGCAGCCGCGACCACGGTCCTGAAGCCGGTGCAGCGCCTCGGGGTTGCCGCCCGCCGCCTCGGCGAGGGCAAGCTCGACACCCGGCTGCGTGTCTCCGGCACGGACGAACTGGCCGACCTCTCCCGGACCTTCAACCTCGCGGCGGAGTCCCTGGAGAAGAAGGTCGACGACATGAGCGCCCGCGAGGAGGCCTCCCGCCGCTTCGTCGCCGACATGTCCCACGAACTCCGTACGCCGCTGACGGCGATCACCGCCGTCACGGAGGTGCTGGAGGAGGAGCTGGACGCCGACACCGGCAGCCTCGACCCCATGATCGAACCGGCGGTACGGCTCGTCGTCAGCGAGACCCGGCGCCTGAACGACCTGGTCGAGAACCTGATGGAGGTCACCCGCTTCGACGCGGGCACGGCCCGGCTCGTCCTGGACGACGTCGACATCGCCGACCAGATCACCGCCTGCATCGACGCCCGCGCCTGGCTGGACGCGGTGGAACTGGACGCCGAGCGCGGCATCATCACCAACCTGGACCCGCGCCGCCTGGACGTGATCCTGGCGAACCTGATCGGCAACGCGCTCAAGCACGGCGGCTCCCCGGTGCGCGTCTCGGTGCGCACGGAGGGCGAGAACCTGTTCATCGAGGTCCAGGACCACGGCCCCGGCATCCCCGAGGACGTCCTCCCGCACGTCTTCGACCGCTTCTACAAGGCGAGCGCCTCCCGCCCGCGCTCCGAGGGCAGCGGCCTCGGCCTGTCCATCGCCCTGGAGAACGCCCACATCCACGGCGGCGAGATCACCGCCGCCAACTCCCCCAAGGGCGGCGCGGTCTTCACCCTGCGCCTGCCCCGCGACGCGGCCTCCCTGGTCGCGAAGGAACGGGACGAGCGGGACGGCGATCAGGGCGACGGCGGCCCGGCGGGCACCGAGGGGGACAGCCAGTGACGATACGAAGCGTGCACGGCGTACGGCTCCTGGCGGCGACCGGGGCGCTCGCCGGCCTGCTCACCGGCTGCGGCATCCGGGCCACGCAGGTACCGACGGACTTCGGGCCGGCGCCCTCGATGGTGCCGTGCGAGCTGTCGGTGTCGGACATCGCGACCCAGGCCACCCCGTCCGGGATGCCGGTCGAGGTGTTCCTGCTCTGCTCGGGGGCGCTCGTCCGGGTCAACCGCTCGGTGCAGGTCGCCGAGGGCACCGAGGAAGCGCAGCGGCGGGTCGTCGTCGCCCAGGGCCTGCTGGACGCCCTGGCCGGCGACCCCAGCGACGTCGAGGACGAGGTCGGCTACAGCACGGCCGTCCCGCCCGGCCTCACGGTGTCGGGCCCCGCCCCGGGCGACCCCGAGGACACCCTCCGCCTGTCCACCGCCCCCGGCTCCCTCCCGAAGTACGCCCTCGCCCAGATCGTCTGCACCTTCGCCGACTCCGCCGCCGCCGGCGACAACGGCTCGGTCGTCCTGGGCGGCACCGGCGCGGCCTCCCTACGCCGCTACGAGTGCACCCAGGAGACCCAGTCGGCCCCGGGAGAGGGCAACCCGCCGTCCGAGGAGATCGACGGGTCCTGAGCCACCCGTCCGACACCCGCTGCCGGGGCAACTGCACAAGAGCCGGCGAGTGAGCCGAAGGGGCGCGCCTGTGTCGAGAGCGTGAGCGCGCGGAGGCCCCGACGAAGGAGGGGTCGAGCACGGTCACGCTCTCGACACAGGCTTCTGCGCCCCGGAGGCGAACCGAGCCTCAAAAAAGGGGCTGCAACCGATCGTGCCGGGGGGCGCGTCTTGGGGGGCGTGCAGCCTCAAGGTACGAACGGCGGTAGCGCCGGGGTCCGTGTCCGTGTGGCGGGGGGTGTCCTCCTCGCCGCACATCTCGCGGTCGTTGCCTGGATCACGCTGCGCCCGCTGGACGTCACCTGGATGAGTCCGGCGAATCTGCGGCCCTTCGCGGGGATCAGAGCGGATCTGGCGCTCGGCTGGCCGGAGGCGGCCCACCGCATCGGCGAGGGGCTGGCGCTGCTCGCCCCGCTGGGCGTCCTGCTGCCGATGCTGCACGGCAGGCTCGCCGTGTCGCCGCTCGCCTCGCTGGCCCGGTCGGTCGCGGCCGGGGCGCTGCTGTCGCTGGCCATCGAGCTGTTGCAGACCGGGGTGCCCGGTCAGGTCGTGGACATCGACTCGATCCTGCTGAACTCGGTCGGCGTGGGCCTCGCCCATGTCGCGGTCGTTCCGGCGCTCAGGTCGGCGTTGCGGCGGAGGGCGAAGACGCGGGTGGGGGCGGCCCGGCTGCTCCCCGAGGAGCTGTCTCAGGGTCGGACCCCGACGATTCCCAGGGTGGGGATGGCCCCATAGAGGGACGCTTCGTCCGGTTCGTCACCGTAGCGTCGAAGGTGTGGAAAAGAGAGCGGGCCGCTTGGAGGTCCCGTCCCACAGTCGACCTCCGGTCGACGTCCTACGCTGACGAAGGAGCCCCCATGAGCCGCCTTGCCCGCCCCACCGAAGGCCGGATGATCGGCGGAGTGTGCGCCGCGCTGGCACGGCGCTTCGGCACCTCCGCGACCACGATGCGCGTGATCTTCCTCGTGTCGTGTCTGCTTCCCGGCCCGCAGTTCCTGCTCTACATAGCCCTGTGGATCCTGTTCCCCTCCGAGGGCAAGGCCCGCACGGCCTGGTGACGCGCGCCGGACCGGCGGCCGACGACGACCGGCGGCCTCCCGGCGCACACACCGACGGGGCGCCCCCTGCGAAGGGTGCGCCCCGTACGGGTGTCGTGGTGCGCCTCAGGCGGCGGGACCGCCGCCGAGGGGCAGGCCGTTGACGCCGAGGCCCTTGGCGGGGAGGGTCTTGCCGACGGGGAGGCCGCCGAGCAGTCCGGCGACGGGGGCCGTGGGGCCCTCGGCGAGGACGTTGGTGGCGGCGGGCTGGGCGGCTTCGAGGCCGGCGCCGAGCGCGCTCTGCCCCTGGGCGAGGGCGCCGGAGGCGGCCGGCAGCACCCTCGAGACGTTCTCCACGGGCAGTGCCTGGGTGACGGTGCCCAGGGCCTGGGAGGCGTCGGGGGCACCCGGTGCGGCGTTCGCGGCCCCCGCGCCCGCGGCGGCGATGGCGGCACCGACGACGGCGACACCGAGGGTCTTGGCAGCAGACTGCTTCATGTTGAATGCGTCCTTGGAATGCGTTTGACGGGTGGTGAGCGGTGCCGAAACGTAAACACCAAAGTCCCGCCGGAGGCAAACATCGAAAAGCGGCCGCGTCGCCGTCGGCGCGACCGCTTACCGATGCAGCCGATCAGCCCTGTTCGTCGACAGAACCGCTGGTGGAGGCCGTCTGACGGAACAGCCATTCGGATTTCAACTCGGCGTATCCGGGCTTGATCACGTCATTGATCATGGCCAGTCGTTCATCGAAAGGAATGAATGCTGACTTCATAGCATTGACCGAGAACCACTGCATGTCGTCGAGCGTGTAACCGAAAGCGTCGACAAGGTGCTCGAATTCGCGGCTCATGCTGGTGTGGGACATCAGCCGGTTGTCGGTGTTCACGGTGGCCCGGAAGTGCAGTCGCCGCAGCAGCCCGATGGGGTGCTCGGCGTACGAACGGGCGGCGCCGGTCTGGAGGTTGGAGCTGGGGCACAGCTCCAACGGGATGCGCTTGTCGCGGACGTAGGAGGCGAGGCGGCCGAGCTTCACGGAGCCGTCCTCGTGGATCTGGATGTCGTCGATGATGCGGACGCCGTGGCCGAGCCGGTCGGCGCCGCACCACTGCAGGGCCTGCCAGATGGAGGGCAGTCCGAAGGCTTCGCCGGCGTGGATGGTGAAGTGGTTGTTCTCGCGCTTGAGGTACTCGAAGGCGTCGAGGTGGCGGGTGGGCGGGTAACCGGCCTCGGCGCCCGCGATGTCGAAGCCGACGACGCCCAGGTCGCGGTAGCGGTTGGCGAGTTCGGCGATCTCCAGGGCGCGGGCCGCGTGCCGCATGGCGGTGAGCAGGGCGCCGACGCGGATGCGGTGACCGTCGGCCCTGGCCCGTCGCTCGCCTTCCCGGAAGCCCTCGTTGACGGACTCGACGACCTCTTCGAGGGTGAGGCCGCCTTCGAGGTGCTGCTCCGGGGCGTAGCGGATCTCGGCGTAGACGACGCCGTCGACGGCGAGGTCCTCGGCGCACTCGGCGGCGACGCGGAAGAGAGCGTCGCGGGTCTGCATGACGGCGACGGTGTGGGAGAAGGTCTCCAGGTACCGCTCCAGCGAGCCGGAGTCGGCGGCCTCGCGGAACCAGACGCCGAGCCGGTCGGCGTCGGCCTCGGGGAGCTGGGAGTACCCGCTGTCGCGGGCGAGTTCGACGATGGTTCCGGGGCGCAGGCCGCCGTCGAGGTGGTCGTGCAGCAGAACCTTGGGCGCCCGGCGGATCTGGTCCGAGTCCGGGGTGTTACCGGTCGGGTCGGTCTGGTTCGTCATTTTCGTACGATATCTCCTACGCGCGTAGAGCGCCTGTCGGGCGGTTCCGTCGATACCCAACGGTGACCCTCAGGACGGGTGGCGTACACCCTCTCTTCTGACACTGTTCTGTCATGGCGCAGCAAGCAATGCCGGTACGTATGCCCCGACTTGGGCGGACGATCGGCCCGGAGCCGAGCACGGTCAGCGGGGTCGTCCTGCTGCTCCCGGCCGGCGACGAGGCATCCACCCGCAGACCCTCCCCCCTGATGGCCACGGCGTCCGTGCACGCCCTCGGCCGCCGGCTCGCCCGCGCGGGCCGTACGGAGGGGCTGGCCACGCATGTCGTGCACTACCGCTATCGGGGATGGAACGGCTCTCAGGCGCGGCTGGCGCGGGACGCCGAGTGGGCCGCGGACGAGGTCGTCCGGCGTTACGGAGACGTCCCGGTGTGTCTCGCCGGGCTCCACATGGGGGCGCGGGCCGCGCTGCACGCGGGCGGGCACGAGGCCGTCAACTCCGTGCTGGCCATCGCTCCCTGGTTGCCCGAGGAGGATGTGGCGGCGCCGCCCGAACCGGTGAAACAGCTGGCCGGGCGGCGGGTGCTGATCGTGCACGGGACGAACGACGAGCGGGTGGATCCCGAGTTGTCGTTCCGGTTCGCGGCGCGGGCGAAGAAAACGAACCCCGACATCTGCCGGTTCGAGGTGCACGCGGATCGGCACGGGTTGACGCAGTACCGGGACGAGGTGCACGCGTTGGCCGCGGATTTCGTGATGGGGGTGTTGTTCGGGCAGGCGTTCGCGCGGCCCGTGGAGGACGCGCTCGCGGCGCCGCCGCCGTTGGGGTTGCGGATGCCGCTTGCCTCCGGCTTCGGGGGGCGGCGCTCGCATCAGGGTGGTTGATGTCATCTCGCGACCGCGGGCAGTGGGTGGCCGGCCGCGCAGTTCCCGGCGCCCCTGGGTGGGCGGTGGCTCAGCTTGGCAGCAAGTGCCCTCTTCTCGACAGCAGGAACTTCTTGAAGGCTGCCACCGGGGGTGTGTCGGGGTGGCCGTCGAGCCAGGCCACGCCGATTTCGCGGGCCGCTCTCGGGGCGGTGACCGTCAGTTCGACGACGCCCGGTCGTGGGACGGCGGGTGGGGGCAGGAGGGCCACGCCCAGGCCCGCCGCCACCAGGCCCCGTAGGGTCTCCGCCTCCTCGCCCTCGAAGGCGATACGGGGTTTGAAGCCGGCCTCCTTGCAGAGGTCGTCGGTGATGCGGCGCATGCCGTAGCCGGGTTCGAGGGTGACGAAGGTTTCGTCGGCGGCCTCGGCGAGGCGGACCCGCTTGCGGGTGGCGAGGCGGTGGTCGGCGGGGACGACGAGGCGGAGCTTCTGTTCGTCGAGGCGGCGGGCCACCAGGTCGGGGGCGTCCGGGACGGGCGAGGTGAGGCAGAGGTCGAGTTCGCCCGCGCGCAGACGCTCCAGCATGGCCTCGCCGTAGTTCTGGACGAGGCTGAAGCGGACGCGGGGGTGCTCGGCGCGGAAGGCCTGGAGCAGGCCGGGGACGGTCTCGGCGCCCATGGTGTGCAGGAAGCCGAAGGCGACCTTGCCGGTGGCGGGGTCGGCGTCGGCGCGGACCTCGTCGGCGGCGCGTTCGATCTCGGTGAGGGCGCGCTCGACGGAGGTGTGGAAGGTACGGCCGGCGTGGGTGAGGGAGACCGTGCGCCCCCGGCGGGCGAACAGGTCGACGCCCAGGTCCTGTTCCAGGCGGACCATCGCCCGCGACAGCGTCGACTGCGGGACCCGCATCTCGCGCGCGGCCCGGGTGACGTGTTCGGTGCGGGCGACCCCGGCGAAGTAGGCGAGGCGGGGGGCGAGCCGCAGGACGATGTCCTCGATGTCCCCGCCCTGGTCGCCGTGCCCGGTGTGCTCAATGTCTTCTGTGTCACCGGACGGTGACAGTCGCGGCCCTGACCTCTGCTGATGCTTCACGGGAACGATTATGACGGTTCCATGCATTGGACGGATGAATGTCGGCGTACGTAGTTTCGAGGCATGCCTTCCGCGAGTACCGAGGCGCCCACCAGCGTGGGCGCCGGATCAGTCATCACCCCCATCGATTCCCGAGTGGCCCCGGGCGGGCCCGGCTACCGTCGGATGAGCCTCGCGCTGTTCCTCGCGGGTGTCGCGACCTTCGCCCTCCTCTACTCCACGCAGGCGCTGCTGCCGTTGATCTCCGACGGTTTCGGGACGACGGCGAGCGCGGCCAGCTGGACGGTGTCGGCGGCGACGGGTGCGCTGGCGCTGTTCGTGCTGCCGATGAGCGCGCTGTCGGAGCGGTTCGGGCGGCGGACGCTGATGACCGCCTCGCTGGGGGTCGCGGTGACGGTCGGGCTGCTGATCCCCTTCGCGCCCTCGCTGGGGGCGCTGGTGGTGCTGCGGGCCGTGCAGGGTGCCGCGCTGGCCGGGGTGCCGGCCTCGGCCACCGCCTACCTCGCCGAGGAGGTGCGGCCCAAGGCGCTCATCACGGCGATCGGTCTCTTCGTCGCCGGCAACAGCGTCGGCGGCATGAGCGGGCGGGTCGTCACGGGGTGGGTCGCCCAGGAGTGGGGCTGGCGGGTCGCCCTCGGCGTGCTCGGGGTGGTCGCGGTCGGCTGCGCGGTGGCCTTCCGGCTGCTGCTGCCCGCGCCGAGGCACTTCGTGGCCGGGTCGCTGCGGCCCGCGGTGCTGGGCCGTACGGTCCGGGCGCACCTCGCCAACCCGCTGCTGCGCCGGCTGTACGCGATCGGCGCGCTGTTCATGACCGTCTTCGGGGCGGTCTACACGGTGATCGGCTACCGGCTGACCGACGCGCCGTTCTCCCTGCCGCAGGGGGTCATCGGGTCGATCTTCCTGGTGTATCTGGTGGGCACGGTGTCGGCGTCGACCGCCGGGAAGCTGGTGGGGAGGCTGGGGCGCCGGGGCACGCTGTATCTGGCGGGCGGTACGACGACCGCCGGTCTGCTGGTGTCGCTGTCCGACTCGCTCCCGCTGGTCCTGCTCGGACTCGTGCTGATCACCGCCGGGTTCTTCGCCGGGCACGCCGCCGCGTCGTCGGCGGTGAGCCACACGGCGAAGGAGGGGCGGGCGCAGGCGTCGGCGCTGTACCAGTCGGCGTACTACGTGGGTTCCAGCGCGGGCAGCACGTTGGGGGCGGTGGCCTTCCATGCGGGCGGCTGGGGCGGGACGGTTTCGCTGGGGCTGCTGGCTGTGGTGGGGGTTGTGGGGATCACTGTGGTGGGGTCGCGTGCGGCTCGGCGGGGGCCGGTCCCGGTTCACTGAGGTTTTTGGGGTGGGTGGGGCGGGTGGGTCAGCGCGGGTCCGGTGGGGGTTCTCGCGCAGTTCCCCGCGCCCCTGAGAAGCAGGGGCTGCGCCCCGTGCTTTTCAGCTGAAGGGCCGAAGGCCCCTTCAGAGGCGCGGGGAACTGCGCGACCGGCCCCATCGGACCCGCGGGCGACCCACAACCCCCTGACGTGCGCCTTCGCCCCTTCGCCAGGCCATTGTCAGTGGGCTGCGGTAGCTTCCGAGGTGGTGCGCAAGGGTGCGTGCGACGGAGTGAGCCACAGGGGTGGGTTGGCCATGAGTGACGGTACGGCGACGGCGGATCTGGACGTCCGGCTGGAGAAACACCGGGTCGAGCTGACCGGGTACTGCTATCGGATGCTGGGGTCGTCCTTCGAGGCCGAGGACGCCGTGCAGGACACGATGATCAGGGCCTGGCGGAGTTACGAGAAGTTCGAGGGGCGGTCCTCCCTTCGGTCCTGGCTCTACCGGATCGCCACGAACGTCTGTCTCGACATGCTGACCGCGGGGAACAAGCGGGCCCGGCCCATGGATCTCACCGACTCGACGCCGCTCGCGCAGGCCGCCCTCTCCCCCCGCCCCGACAACACCTGGCTGGAGCCGGTGCCGGACGCCCGGGTGCTGCCGACCACCGACGATCCGGCGGAGGCCGCCGTGGCCAAGGAATCCGTGCGGCTGGCGTTCGTCGCGGCGCTGCAGAAGCTGCCGTCCAAGCAGCGGGCGGTGCTCATCCTGCGCGAGGTGCTGGCATGGAAGGCCAGCGAGGTCGCCGAGCTGCTGGACACGTCCGTCGCCTCGGTGAACAGCGCCCTCCAGCGGGCCCGCGCGACCCTCGCCGAGGGCGAGGGGAAGGTCGCGCCGGCCGATGTCTCCGACCCGCTCGACGACGAGCAGCAGAAGCTGCTGGAGCGCTATGTGGCCGCCTTCGAGGGGTACGACATGGCGGCGCTGACGGCCCTGCTGCACGAGGACGCGGTCATGACGATGCCGCCGTTCGACCTGTGGCTGACCGGCACCGACGACATCACCGGCTTCATGACCACGCTCGGCGCGGCCTGCGCCGGATCGCACCTCGTACCGGTCGCGGTGAACGGCCTGCCCGGCTTCGCGCAGTACAAGCCGGACCCGGAGAAGGGCGGCTTCAGCGCGTGGGCGGTGCAGGCGCTGGAGATATCAGAGGGCCGGATCGCCGGATTCCACTGCTTCCTCGACACCGCCCGCTGGTTCCCCCTCTTCGGCCTGCCCCTCCACCTCGAAGGCAAGCCCGACCAGGGCCAGTAGCGCGCGCAGCGCCGGGTCGGGGTCCCGCAGCCGTATCCGGCCCCCGGCCCGGCGGGCGGTGAGCTGCATCCGCGCCAGTACGTCGACGACGGCCAGGCCCGGCGGTCCGACACCGGCGACGTCGCACACCACGGTCCCGCCCCCGGTCTCCTCCAGTCGCGCGCGTACCTCGGCACAGAGCCGAGGCGTCTCGTCCCGGGTGACGGGGCCTGGCAGCACGAGTACGGCGGGTGTCGTCGCGTCCACGACCGGTAGACCGGGGAGCGTCCCGGAACTCATCGCGGAGGCGACCACACCCGCCGTGACCTGCCCGGATCCGCCGGGCTCGGCCGTCTCAGGCGATGCGGTCCAGCACGATCGGGGTCGGGGAGTACGCGGTGCCGGGGGCCGCGATGTCGTACGACCCCCGCACGGCCTCCAGGGCGTAGTCGAAGCGCTCGGGCGTGTCGGTGTGCAGCGTCAGCAGGGGCTGGCCCTCGGTGACCGTGTCGCCGGGCTTGGCGTGCAGCTCGACGCCGGCGGCGGCCTGGACCGGATCCTCCTTGCGGGCGCGTCCGGCGCCGAGACGCCAGGCGGCGATGCCGATGTCGTACGCGTCCAGGCGGGTCAGGACCCCGGAGGCGGTCGCCTTGACCACGTGCTGCTCCCGCGAGGTCGGCAACGGAGCGTCCGGGTCACCGCCCTGGGCGGCGATCATGCGGCGCCAGGCGTCCATCGCCGAGCCGTCGGCCAGGGCCTTCGCCGGGTCGGCGTCCTTCACCCCGGCCGCGTCGAGCATTTCGCGGGCGAGGGCGACGGTCAGCTCGACGACGTCCGCCGGGCCGCCGCCCGCCAGGACCTCGACCGACTCGCGGACCTCGAGGGCGTTGCCGGCGGTGAGACCGAGGGGTGTCGACATGTCCGTCAGGAGGGCGACGGTCTTCACGCCGTGGTCGGTGCCGAGGCCGACCATCGTCGACGCCAGTTCCCGGGCGTCCTCGATGGTCTTCATGAAGGCGCCGGTGCCGACCTTCACGTCCAGGACGAGGGAGCCCGTGCCCTCGGCGATCTTCTTCGACATGATCGAGGAGGCGATCAGCGGGATGGCCTCGACCGTGCCCGTGACGTCGCGGAGCGCGTAGAGCTTCTTGTCCGCCGGGGCCAGGCCGTCGCCCGCCGCGCAGATGACCGCGCCGACCTCGTCCAGGACGTTCAGCATCTCCTCGTTGGAGAGCAGGGCGCGCCAGCCGGGGATGGACTCCAGCTTGTCCAGGGTGCCGCCGGTGTGGCCGAGGCCCCGGCCGGAGAGCTGCGGTACCGCCGCGCCGCAGGCCGCCACCAGCGGCGCCAGGGGCAGGGTGATCTTGTCGCCGACGCCGCCCGTGGAGTGCTTGTCGGCGGTGGGGCGGGACAGGGACGAGAAGTCCATGCGCTCGCCGGAGGCGATCATCGCGGCCGTCCAGCGGGCGATCTCGCGGCGGTCCATGCCGTTGAGGAGGATCGCCATGTTGAGGGCGGCCATCTGGTAGTCGGCGACCTCGCCGCGGGTGTACGCGTCGATGACCCAGTCGATCTGCTCGTCGCTGAGCTCGCCGCGGTCCCGCTTGGTGCGGATGACTGAGATGGCGTCCATCGACAAAGACGTCATGGCTGTCCTTCCAAAGATCTGCGAAAGTGCGCGGCCCCTCCGACCGTTCGTCAGGAGGGGCCGCACGGGAGTTACTTGGTGAGATGGCCCGGGCCGAAGGCCTGGGGCAGCATCTCCGACAGGGGCAGGATTCCCGCCGGGGTCTCCAGCAGCAGGCCGGGTCCGCCGAACTCGTACAGCAGCTGTCGGCAGCGGCCGCAGGGCACGAGGATCTCGCCCTTGCCGTCGACGCACGTGAAGTGCGTCAGCCGGCCGCCGCCGGTGCGCTGCAGCTCCGAGACCAGTCCGCACTCGGCGCACAGACCGAGGCCGTACGAGGCGTTCTCGACGTTGCAGCCGGAGACCGTGCGGCCGTCGTCGACGCGGGCGGCCACGCCGACCGGGTAGCCCGAGTACGGGGCGTACGCGTGGGACATGGCGTCCCGCGCGACGGCGCGCAGCTCGTCCCAGTCGGCCTCGGCCGGTGCGCCCGCGGTCACTTGCCCTGGCCCTTCCGGTACGGCAGTCCGTCCGCCTTCGGCATCCGCAGCCGTTGTGCGGAGAGAGCGAGGACGATCAGGGTGATGACGTACGGCGTGGCGGCGACGACCTGGTTCGGGACCTCGTTGGTGGTCGCGTACCAGGCGTAGACCAGGGCGCCGACGACGAAGGTGATCGCGGCCGGGACGTACTTCTTGCGCACGGCCTGCCAGATCGCGCCGATGATCAGCAGAAGAGCACCGAGGAGCAGCAGGGCGTGGACGTTCTCGGAGCCGCCGCGCAGGTTGAGGCTGTCGGTGTAGCCGAAGAGGCCGGCGCCGAGGGCGAGACCGCCCGGCATCCAGTTGCCGAAGATCATCGCCGCGAGACCGATGAAGCCGCGGCCGCTGGTCTGGCCCTCCAGGTAGAAGGGGTTGGCGACGATGGAGAGGAAGGCTCCGCCGAGGCCGGCCAGACCGCCGGAGATGATCACGGCGAGGTACTTGTACTTGTAGACGTTGACGCCGAGGGACTCGGCGGCGATGGGGTTCTCACCGCAGGAGCGCAGGCGCAGACCGAAGGCGGAGCGCCACAGGATCCACCAGGTGGCCGGGATCAGTGCGACGGCGACGAGGGTCAGCCACGAGACGTTGGTGACCAGACCGCCGAGCAGGCCGGCGAGGTCGGAGACGAAGAACCAGCCCTTGGAGTTGAGTTCGACCAGTGCGTCCGACAGTCCCGGGATGGTGAAGTCACCGATGGACTCGACCGGCGGGGACTGCTTGGCCGAACCGCCCTGGTGGCCCTCGAAGGCGAGGGGGGCCAGGTAGCGGGTTGCGCCGAGGGCGAGGATGTTGATGGCCACACCGGAGACGATGTGGTTGACGTTGAAGGTGACGGTGACGAAGGCGTGCAGCAGGCCGCCGATCGCGCCGCCGGCGATGCCGACCAGGACGCCGGTCCACGGGCCGTACTGGAAGCCGGCCCAGGCGCCGAACCAGGTGCCGAGGATCATCATGCCTTCGAGGCCGATGTTGACGACGCCCGCGCGCTCGGCCCACAGACCGCCGAGACCGGCGAGGCCGATCGGGACGGCCAGCTCCAGCGCGGTGGACATCTGGCTGACGTTGGTGATGCCGTCGGCGCCGGTGATGATGCGGACGATCGAGGTGAGTGCCAGGACGCCGGCGATGACCAGCAGCAGCACGGGCAGCGACATCTTGCGCCCGGTCGGGGCGGTCGGCTCCAGCGAGGGCTGGTTGAGGTCGGTCGCGGTGGTGCTCGTGGTCATCGGCCCGACACCTCCTTCTTGACGTTGTTGTTGTCGGAGGCGTCCGCGCCGAGGACGTTCCCGGCGGCGAGTTCGGCGCCGACCCGGCGCTGCTGCCGGCGCAGGCCCCACTCGCGGACGGTCTCGTAGGAGACGACGACCGAGAGCACGATCAGGCCCTGCATGATGACCGCGATCTCCTTGTCGTAGCCGTGGAAGTCCAGCTCCGGGGAGGCCTTGTCGAGCCAGGCCCACAGCAGGGCGGCGAAGGCGATGCCGACGGGGCTGTTACGGCCGAGGAGGGCGATGCCGATGCCCAGGAAGCCGATACCGGTGGGGAAGTTGAGGCTGTAGGTGTGGGTGTCGCCCAGCAGGATCGGCAGACCCGCGAGGCCGGCGACGCCGCCGGAGATCAGCATGGCGGTGAGGATCATGCGCTTGGGGTCGACACCGCTGGCCGCGGCGGCCGACTCCGAGGCGCCGGAGGCCCGCAGGTCGAAGCCGAAGCGGGTGCGGTTGATGACGACCCAGTAGCCGACGCCGAGCAGGACGGCGAGGAGCACCAGGCCGTAGATCTCGCCGGCCTTGCCCATGTCGATGCCGGGCACCCAGCCCGACTCGGCCATCTCGCCGGTGGTGTTGTTGTTGCCGACCTTGACGCCGAAGACGTTCGGCAGCCAGAGGTAGCCGATGACGGAGGTGGCGATCGCGTTCAGCATGATCGAGGAGACGACCTCGCTGACACCGCGGGTGACCTTGAGGACACCGACGATGGAGGCCCAGAACGCGCCGGTGCAGATGGCGGTGAGCATCAGCAGCGGGATCTGGAGGAACGCGGGCAGGTCGACATGGGCGCCGACGATCGCGGTCATCATGGCGCCGAGCAGGTACTGGCCGTCGACACCGATGTTGAACAGGTTCATCCGGAAGCCGATGGCCACCGCGAGGGCCGCGATGTAGTACAGCGAGGCCTGGTTGATGATCCGGACCTGGATGTCGGAGAACGTGGCCTGCTCGAACATGATCGTGAACGGCTCGACCGGGTTCTTGCCGGAGGCCAGCAGCACGATCGCGGTCAGCGCGAAGGCCACGGCGAGCGCGAGGACCGGTCCGGCCACCGCGAGGAGCACGCGCTCCTTGTCGAACTTCTTCATCAGCGGGCCTCGTCTTCCTCGGACCCGGACGCGGACTCGTCCGCCGAGGTCTCAGGGGTCTCTTCGTGTTCGAGGTGGCCGGTCACGGCACCGGTCATGGCCGAGCCCAGCTCCTCGGGGGTGATGGTGGCCGGGTCGGCGTCGGCGACCAGCTTGCCGTTGTAGATCACCCGGAGGGTGTCGGACAGGCCGATCAGCTCGTCCAGGTCGGCGGAGATCAGCAGCACGGCCAGGCCCTCGCGGCGGGCCTCGCGGATCTGGTCCCAGATCTGGGCCTGCGCGCCGACGTCCACACCACGGGTGGGGTGGGCGGCGATCAGGAAGCGCGGCTTGTGGCTCATCTCGCGGCCGACGATCAGCTTCTGCTGGTTGCCGCCGGAGAGGGAGGCGGCGGTGACGTCGATGCCGGGGGTGCGGACGTCGTACTCGGCGACGATCCGGCGGGTGTCCTCCTGGGCGGCCTTCGGGTCGAGCCAGACGCCCTTGGCGTTGGGCCGCTCGGTCACATGGCCGAGGATACGGTTCTCCCAGAGGGGGGCCTCCAGGAGCAGACCGTGCCGGTGGCGGTCCTCGGGGATGTAGCCGACGCCCTGCTCGCGGCGCTTGCGGGTGGCCCAGGTGGTGATCTCCTCATCGGCGAGCGAGATCGTGCCGGAGTCGGCGGACTTCAGGCCGATGAGGGCGTCGACCAGTTCGGTCTGGCCGTTGCCCTCGACGCCGGCCAGGCCCAGGACCTCGCCCGCGTGGATGGTGAAGCTGATGTCGTCGAGCAGCGCCTTGCCGCCGACGGCCTCCAGCCGGAGGTCCTTGACGGTGAGGACGGGACGGTCGGTGACCGTGGACTCGGCCGTCTCGGGGGTGGGCAGTTCGCTGCCGACCATCAGCTCGGCGAGCTGGCGCGGAGTGGTCTCGGCGGGGACGGCCGTGCCGACGGTCGTGCCGCGCCGGATGACGGTGATCTCGTCGGCGACGGAGAGCACCTCGCCCAGCTTGTGCGAGATGAAGATGACCGCGAGGCCCTGCGCCTTGAGTTCGCGCAGGTTGGCGAAGAGGGAGTCGACCTCCTGGGGCACCAGGACGGCGGTCGGCTCGTCCAGGATGAGGGTGCGGGCGCCCCGGTAGAGGACCTTGAGGATCTCCACGCGCTGGCGCTCGGCGACGCCCAGTTCCTCGACCAGGACGTCGGGGCGGACCCCGAAGCCGTACCGCTCGGAGATCTCCTTGATCTTGCGGCGGGCCTTGGCACCGATGCCGTGGAGCTTCTCGCTGCCGAGGACCACGTTCTCCAGGACCGTGAGGTTGTCGGCGAGCATGAAGTGCTGGTGCACCATGCCGATGCCGCGCACGATGGCGTCGGCCGGGGAGGAGAACGAGACCTGCTCGCCGTCGACCGCGATGGTGCCCTCGTCCGGCTTCTGCATGCCGTAGAGGATCTTCATCAGGGTGGACTTGCCGGCACCGTTCTCCCCGACGAGGGCGTGGACGGTGCCCTTGCGGACGGTCAGGTGGATGTCGTGGTTGGCCACGACGCCGGGGAATCGCTTGGTGATCCCGGCGAGTTCGACGGCGGTCACCGAGTCGTTGACCGCCGCGTCGGCCGGAGGGCTGCTGGACGCGTTGATGGCGCACTCTCCTGGGAAAGGGGGGTCGTCTACGCGCGTAGCGCCCCTACGGCATCGAAATTGGGCGGCGACGCACCGGGACAACGGGGTACAGGGAGCGATACTCCCCGTGCCCCGTTGAGCGGACGTAACCCCGCGGTTACCGGAGACTTCGGGAGGGCCTCGGTGGTGTCCGAGACCGCCCCTCGGTCGCCCGGCTGCTCGTGCTGTGGCTGGGTGGGTCGGTCGCGACCTGGATCAGCTGGTCTTGACCTTGATCTCGCCGCTGATGATCTTCTCCTTGGCCGTGGCGATGGCCTCCTGGAGCTCGGTGTCGCTCTTGAACTTCGGGTTGGAGTCGGCGAGGCCGACCTCGCCGGTCTTCAGATCGCCCCTGACGATACCGGTCCCCGGCTTGCCGTCCTCGACCGACTTCGCCAGGTTGTACACCGCCTTGGCGACGTCCTTCGTGGCCGAGGTCAGGATGGAGTCCTTGTACGTCGCGAGGGCTTCCTGCTTGTACTGGTCGGAGTCGACGCCGATCGCCCAGATCTTGTTCGCGGCGGCGGCCTCGATCACGCCCTGGCCCGACAGTCCGGCCGCCGCGTACACGACGTCGGCCTTCTTCTCGATCTGGCCCTCGGCGGCCGTCTTGCCCTTGTCGGGGCTGGAGAAGCCGCCCTCCTCGGCCGTCTGGGTGAGGTACTGGGTGAGCACCTTGGCCTTGGGGTTGGTGTCCTTGACGCCCTGCGCGAAGCCCGCCTGGAACTTGTGGATCAGCGGGATGTCCACGCCGCCGACGAAGCCGACCGTGTTGGTCCTGGTGGCCTTCGCCGCCGCGACACCGGCGAGGTACGAGGCCTGCTCCTCGGAGAAGACCAGGTCCGCGACGTTGTCCAGCTGCACCGTGGAGTCGTCCACGATGCCGAAGGTGGTGTCCGGGTACTGCTCGGCTGCGGCCTTCACGGCCGTCGCGTAGGCGTAGCCGACACCGACGACCGGGTTGTAGCCCTGCTTCGCCAGGGAGATCAGGCGCTGCTCCTTGTCGGCGTCCGTCTCGCCCTCGGTGGGCTCGATGTCCTGCGTCTGGTACCCGAACTCCTTCTTCGCCTTCTCCAGGCCCGCGTACGCGGCGTCGTTGAAGGACTGGTCGCCCTTGCCGCCGACGTCGTACGCGATGGCGAGGCCCATGTCGCCCTTGGAGTCGGCCGAGGAGGACGAGGCGTCCGTCGACGTACCGCCGCAGGCGGAGAGGGCGAGTGCGAGGGAGGCGGTCGCTGCGCCTGCGACCGCGAGGCGGGAAACCCGGCGCATTTGTGGTGCTCCTGTCGTACAGCGCCGGGAGGTACTGGGCAGGAGTGCTGCACAGCGTCGGCGCCTTATATGGCTTTCGCCGCAGAGTAACGCGCGTAGACCCTCCGGGTGAAGCCTGGTGGACCACGTTGTTATGGGGCCGTGTTGCAACGTGGGGCGGGGGTGTTGGACGCCAGGGGTGGGGTGGTGTCCGACGAGTCGCGACCGTCCGTGCGTCGTGGCTGGTCGCGCCGTTTCCCGCGCCCCTGAAAGGCTTGGATACGTGAAGCGGGCGGGTGTACAGGTACACCCGCCCGCTGTCAGGACTCTTTCGAAGGTGTGACCGTTACTCGGTCTTCACCTTGATCGTGCCGTCGATGATTTCCTTCTTGGCCTTGGCGACCGCGTCCGAGAGGCCGGCGATCTCGCCCATCTTCGGGTTGGAGTCGGCGAGGCCCACGCCGTCGACCTTCAGGTCGAAGGTCTGGACGCCGGTGAGGGGCTTGTCGTCCTCGACGGACTTGGCGAGGGCGTAGACCGCGCCGCCGACGTCCTTGAGGGCGGAGGTGAGGATGTACTCCTTGTAGGGAGCCAGGGCCTCCTGGTTGTACTGGTCGGAGTCGACGCCGATGGCCCAGACCTTGGCCTTGGCGGCGGCCTCGATGACACCCTGGCCGGAGAGGCCGGCGGCCTGGTAGAGGACGTCCGCGTCCTTCTCGATCTGGCCCTCGGCGGCGGCCTTGCCCTTGTCGGGGCTGGAGAAGCCGCCCTCCTCGGCCGTCTGGGTCAGGTACTGCGAGACGACCTTGACCTTGCCGCCGCTGGTGTCCTCGACGCCCTGCTTGTAGCCGGCCTCGAACTTGTGGATCAGCGGGATGTCCACACCGCCGATGAAGCCCACGGTGTTCGACTTGGTGGCCTTGGCGGCCGCGACACCGGCGAGGTACGAGGCCTCCTGCTCGGCGAAGACGAGGGACGCGACGTTGTCGCCCTCGACGACCGAGTCGACGATGCCGAAGGTGGTGTCCGGGTACTGCTTGGCGGCGGCCTCCATGGCCGGGCCGTAGGCGAAGCCGACACCGATGACCGGGTTGTAGCCCTGCTTGGCCAGGGACTCCAGACGCTGCTGCTTGTCGGCGTCCGTCTCGCCCTCGGTGGGCTCGATGTCCTCGGTCTGGTAACCGAACTCCTTCTGAGCCTTCTCCAGGCCCGCGTACGCGGCGTCGTTGAAGGACTGGTCGCCCTTGCCGCCGATGTCGTACGCGATCGCGAGGCCCTTTTCGCCCTTGCTGGTCTCGCCGCCGTCGCTGCTGCTCTCACTGCTGGTGCCACCACAGGCCGTGGCGGCGAGCGCCAGCGACGCGACCCCCACCGCGACGCGGGTCAGTTTGGAAATCCGACGCATCTTGAAGTTCCCCATCTTCTCCAAAGCCCCGCGACCGGGTGCTCAGTTCGGCGCACATTAACGCGCGTAGACCCTCCTGGGAACGGGGTTTCGACTGGCCGTTATCCATTCGTGCCGGTGGCCGTTACGCCCTCGTGAACCAGGGGATCGAAAGGGACGTCTCGGACACGGAGCCTTTCGCGTCCCTCGCTTTCCGTGTACAGGGGGTGACTTCAGCGTCAGAGTGCGCGGTCCGCACGGGGCTCGTACGGACACGCGCACCAGGCTGCCGCGAGGGTGGGCGGGGCGCAAGCCGAGGGCTCGGGCGGGAGGGTTACCGGCCGGCCTCATCGAGGACCCGCATGCGGGCGTCGAGGAGGGCGGCCGCGGTGAAGAGCTCGACGCCCACGGTGATGGCGTGTTCGTCGGCGTCGAAGTCGCCCTGGTGGAGGTCGCGGACGGTGAGGTCGCCCGGACGGCGGACGCCCAGGCGGGCCATGGCACCGGGGACGTGCTCCAGGTACCAGGAGAAGTCCTCGCCGCCGAGGCTCTGCTCGGTGTCCTCGACGGACTTCACGCCGCGGCGGGCCACCATCGAGTCGTGCAGCAGCTCGGTGACGACGGGGTCGTTGACGACCGGCGGGACGCCCCGGATGTAGTTGATCTCGGGCTTGGCGCGGTGCATGACCGCGACCTCCTGGACCGCCTCGTGGATCAGGTCGGGCGCCTGCCGCCAGGCGTTGATGTCCAGGCAGCGGACGGTACCGGAGAGCTCGGCGTGCTGCGGGATGACGTTCGGCGCGTGGCCCGACTCGATGCGGCCCCAGGTCACGACGAGCCCGGCGCGGGCGTCGAAGCGGCGGGCGACCAGCGCGGGCACGTCGGTGACGACCCGGGCGGCGGCGGTGACGAGGTCGGTGGTGAGGTGCGGGCGCGCGGTGTGGCCGCCCGGGCCGTCCAGGGAGAGCTCCAGCCGGTCGCAGGCCGAGGTGATGGGGCCGTGGCGCAGCCCGATGCGGCCCGCGTCGACGCGGGGGTCGCAGTGGACGGCGATGATCCGGCCGACACCTTCGAGCGAGCCGGTCCTGATGACGTCCGCGGCGCCGCCGGGCAGCACCTCCTCGGCGGGCTGGAAGATCAGCCGGACGGGGCGGGGCAGCTCTCCCCTGCGGTGGAGGTCGGCGAGGACGAGGCCGGCGCCGAGGACGACGGTGGTGTGTACGTCGTGGCCGCAGGCGTGGGCGCGGTCCGGGACGGTGGAGCGGTAGTCGCAGTCCACCTTGGTGTCCGGGATCGGGAGGGCGTCGATGTCGGCGCGCAGGGCGAGCGCGGAGTGGTCGGCGCCGCTCCAGTCGCCGATGTCACAGATGAGTCCGGTCCCGGTCTCGAGCACACGCGGCCTGAGCCCTGCCTTCTCCAGGCGGGCCTTGATCGCGGCGGTCGTACGGAACTCCTGGTTGCCGAGCTCCGGGTGCATGTGCAAGTCGCGGCGGAACGCGACGAGTTCGGCACGCAGGGCTTCCGGCAACGTGCCGGGGAGCGACGCTTCGGCTTCCCCTGGCAGATCGGCCTCGGACTCTCGGGACATCAGTTGGTTCACCCTCTGAAGGGTAGGGCGATCGGGCGACCTTCTCACCCTCGATCAACAAAAAATCAGCCCGCGAGGGGAAGACTTTCGGTCGCACAACGCATACGTATGGGCAGGGATGGGTATACCCGGCCGCCTCTTCGCGGGCGGGTGGACCTGGGGGGACCGTGAGGAAGGAGCGCCGGGGTTGCCCGCGAATCTCTTCGTCTAAACGTCCGGGGGTGTCCGGACGATTCCCACACTCCACGGATACCACGTCCGCGCCGCCCCACCGTCCCGGAAGCGTCTCCGCCGCGCGCCGGTTCGGTTACGCCGTGTGTGCGAAGGGTCCTCCGGGAGGCGTCGCAGTCGGGAAGCCGGGAAGCCCGGGAGGGCGGGTGGCCTGCGGTTGCTCGGGGCGGCCAGGGTGCCGGGGCCGTGCGGTGCGATCGGGTGGCTCGGGGCCGGCGGTGGTGACAGGGATCACGGGGGCGGTGGGGGGCGCGGGGACGGGGCGGGAGCGACCCCCTCGCCGCTCGGCCGGTCCTTCCCGCGGCTCGCGGCTCACCGCTCGGCCGGTCCTTCCCGCGTCTCCCGGCTCACCGCTCGGCCGGCCGCCCCTCGCGTCTCCTGGGTCGCCGCTCAGTCGGCGGTGGCCGGCCGGGGCGGGCGGCCGTGCAGGAGGAGTACAGCGGTGATCACGCCGGCCAGGCCGGCGAGGGCCGCCAGGGCCGGGACGAGGGCGACCAGCGGGCCCGCCGCCACGCAGACCACGCCGCCGGCGAGCAGGACGGGGGCGCGGCGGCCGGTGGTGCGCAGGAGGATCGCGGCGGAGGCGAGCAGGAAGAGACCCGCGCCGCCGGCCAGGGCCCAGGCGGGCATGCCGTGCAGGGGCTCGGACAGGCCGTAGTGCTCGGTGTCGGCGACCTGCTGGAGGGTCTTCTTCATACCGAGGGCGGTGATGACCACGCCGGCCACCAGGGGCAGGTGGAGGAAGGTGTAGGTGTCGCGGGCCAGGACCGTGCGGTCGTCGCCGGTCAGCGCGGCGAGGCGGTGTTCGGCCGGTTCGGCGACGCCGTGGAAGTACAGGCGCCACAGGGCGGCGACGGCCAGCAGGCCGAGGGCGGAGGCGGCCACGACGGGGGCGGAGACCGGGGAGCCGGTGACGCCGACACCGACGCCGATCGCGACGATGGACTCGCCCAGCGCGATGATCACGATCAGGCCGTGGCGTTCGGAGAAGTGTGCGGGGGAGGCGAGGCGCCAGCCCGACTTGCCGGTGACGAAGATGCCCGCGTAGTCGATGATCACCGCGGCGAGCCAGATCAGGATCCGGGTGATGCCGTCGAAGGCGGCGCCCACCAGCAGCAGGGTGACGGGCGGGAGCACCGAGAGCAGGGCGGTACGGCGGAGGGTGGCGTGCAGGGCCGCGTCGTCGGGGGCGGAGAGCCAGTAGGTCACCAGGTGCAGGACGCGGACCAAGCCGTAGCAGGCCACGAAGAGCAGGGGCGCGTGGAGGCCGCCCGGGGTGTCGTCGTAGACCTCGGGGACCGTCAGGGAGACGACCAGGACGACCGCCATCACCGCCACCAGGACCGCGAACATGCCGCCGGAGTCGGCGCGGACGACGTTGCCGAGCCAGGCGAAGCAGCACCAGCACCACCACAGGAGGGCGAGGACGACCATGCCGCCCAGCAGGCGCGGGGCGGTGGGGTCGGCGGCCATCAGGGCGGTGACCTGGGTGATGGCGTAGACGAAGACGAGGTCGAAGAAGAGTTCGGCGGGGGTGACCTTGTGGCCGTCCGCCGTGGGTGTCAGCCGGGTGCGTTCGCCGTGTGTCGTCACAACTACAACTCCCCCTTGCGGGGCGGCACTTCACCTTCCCCGGTCTCGCGGCACGATAGGCACGGGGCGACCGGGGAAGCGAGAGCTCCGGATACTCCCGGAGCGAACACGCGAGGTGGAGGTCAGGCCGACGCCACCGACGACAGCCGGTGGACGTCCCTGGCCGTGCCCGTGACGCCGGACAGGAAGCCCTGGGCGCGGGGGGAGGCGTTCTCGGTGAGCCAGCTGGGGTCGATGTCGCAGACGGCGACGCGCACGTCCGTCCCGGCCAGGGCCAGGGGCAGGGTGTGGACGACCGTCGACGGGAAGCTCAGGATCGTCCGGCCGATGGGGCCGCGGCGGGCGATGAGCTCCAGGGGGAGGTCGGGGCGGACGATCTCCAGGCCGGTCTCCGCGCCGAGGGTGTGGAGTTTCTCGGCGCTCTCGCGGCGGTGCGCGAAGTAGCGCGTGGCGCCGTGGGCCTTGGCGAGGGAGCGGACGGCTTCGCGGTAGCGGTCGCCGTCCACCACTCCGGTCTCCACGAGGGAGGTGCCCACGAGGTCGGCGCCCTTGGTGATGCGGGGCGGGCCGAAGCGGGAGCGGGTCCAGGTGAAGGCGTTGGCCGTGACGGAGACGCCCTCGGGGGTCTCGTCGATCGGCATGGAGGAGAAGACCTCGACCCGTCGGCCGGTGGCCGGGGTGAGGCGCTTGCGGGCCTTGGCGGAGACCGGGGCGAAGATCAGGTCGCGGGGGCCGGGGCGGCCGCCCTTGCGGTGCCAGCGCACGAGGCGTTCGCCGCGGGCCAGCTGGGAGACGAACTCCATGGTCGCGGTGCCGTCGTCGACGACGACCACGTCCGGTGCCCGGGTGATGGTCAGCAGGAGCTGGACGTAGCGGGAGAAGGGGTCGCCCAGGACGACGCGGCTCGCGGCGCGCAGCAGCGGGGCGAGGCCGCCGACGGTGCGGAAGGGGGCGGCGGTGCCGCCGCGCGCCTCCTCCCAGCGCACCTCGTGGCCCTCGTCCCGGGCCAGCTCCGCCATCCGGCGCAGCTGGCCCCGGGTCATGGGGTCGTTGGGCGACAGGACCACCAGGGTGAGCCCCGCGCCACCGGAACGGAAGGGCCCCGCGGCGGGGTCCTCCGGGGTGCCGAGGGCGTGGGTGTGCGCCCACTCCAGCACGTTCAGGAGCTGTACCGGGCTCTCGACGAAGGCGAGAGTGCGGGGGCCGGCGGTTCCGGTGCGGGGGCTCATCGACGTATGTCCGTCGCTTCCGGGAGTACGGATGTTGGGGAGCGGGGCGGGGATCGCTTGCCGGTGGTGCCGGGGTGCCGCCGCGGGCCGCCCGTGCCGCACCGACGGCACGACGGCCCGCGGCCACCTGCGGTCGGTCAGACGCCGACCGGCTCGCCCGCCGCCACCGCGATCTCCGCCTCGGCGACGACGCCGGGGACACGGCGCAGCTTCTTCATGGGGCCGAGCTCGGAGTCGTAGACCTTCTTGACGCCGTCACCGAGGGAGGCCTCGATGGTGCGGATGTCGCGGACCAGGCGGGTCAGGCCCTGGGGCTCGACGGAGGCGGCCTGGTCGGAGCCCCACATCGCGCGGTCGAGGGTGATGTGGCGCTCGACGAAGGTGGCGCCGAGGGCGACGGCGGCGAGCGTGGTCTGCAGGCCCGTCTCGTGGCCGGAGTAGCCGATCGGGACGTTCGGGTACTCGGCCTGGAGGGTGTTGATGACGCGGAGGTTGAGCTCCTCGGCCTTGGCCGGGTACGTCGAGGTGGCGTGGCAGAGCAGGATGTTGTCCGAGCCGAGGACCTCGACCGCGTGGCGGATCTGCTTCGGGGTGGACATACCGGTGGAGAGGATGACCGTGCGGCCGGTGGCGCGCAGGGCGCGCAGCAGCTCGTCGTCGGTCAGGGAGGCGGAGGCCACCTTGTGGGCGGGGACGTCGAACTTCTCCAGGAAGGCGACGGCCTCGGTGTCCCACGGGGAGGCGAACCAGTCGATGCCCTTCTCCTTGGAGTACTCGTCGATCTGGCGGTACTCGTCCTCACCGAACTCCACGCGGTGGCGGTAGTCGATGTAGGTCATGCGGCCCCAGGGGGTGTCGCGCTCGATGTCCCACTGGTCGCGGGGGGTGCAGATCTCGGGGGTGCGCTTCTGGAACTTGACGGCGTCGCAGCCGGCCTCGGCGGCGGCGTCGATCAGCTTGAAGGCGTTCTCCAGCTCACCGTTGTGGTTGATGCCGATCTCGCCGACGACGTAGACGGGGTGACCCGGGCCGGCGGTCTTCGAACCGAACGTGCGCAGACGGGAGTTGGTGCTCATGGTGGGACCAGTTCCTTACTTGTCGAGGGGGTCGAGAGAGTCGAGAGAGGGACCGAGGATCCAGCCGGCGATCTCCCGGATCGCGCCTTCACCGCCGGGGACGGTGGTGACCGCGCGTGCGGCGCCGCGTACGACGTCGTGGGCGCTGCCGACCGCCACGGGCCAGCCCACGAGGGCGAAGCACGGGAGGTCGTTGACGTCGTTGCCGACGTAGAGCACGCGCTCCGGCGCGATGCCCTGCTCCTCGCACCACTGCTTCAGTGCGAGGTCTTTGCGGTCGATGCCGTGCAGGACCGGGATCTTGAGCTTCCGGGCCCGTGCGGCGACGACCGGGTTCTGTTCCGTGGACAGGATGAGCATCTTCAGGCCGCTCCTGCGGAGGGCCGCGATGCCGAGTCCGTCGCCGCGGTGCACGGAGACGAACTCCCGTCCGTCGGAGTCGATCAGCACCCGGTCGTCGGTCTGGGTGCCGTCGAAGTCGAGGACTACGGCGTCGATGTCGTCGTAGGCGGGGAGGGCGCCGGGTCGGTTCGCGTCGAAGAGCGGCGCGAGGGCCTGGGCGCGGGCGAGGTCGTGCGGGTCGTCGATCTCCAGGACCCGGGCGGGGTCGGTGCGGACGGGCTCCGTACGGCCGAAGAAGCGGTGCTGGTGCTTGCGCAGCCCGGCCGCGTCCATGGCGTAGGCGGCACCGGTCTCCAGCAGGTCCTGGGGGCGGTCCTGGCGGCGGGGACGGAAGGACTTGTCGTGGTTGACGCCGTAGCCGCCGGCGGTGTCGGCGGACTCCAGGGCCTCGCCGTCCGTACCTCCCAGGTGGGCGGCTCCGGCGGTCGCGGGCTCGTCCGCCGTGTCGCGCCAGATGAAGCCGTGGAACGGGGCGACGGTGAGGGCGGTGTCGGCGCCGTGTTCGACGACGGCGCGGGCCACGCCGTCGATGTCCTCGCGGAGGATGAACGGGCTGGTGCACTGGACGAGGAGGACGACGTCGACCGGAGCGCCGTGGCGGGACTCGTGGGCGTCCAGGGCGTGCAGGACGGCGGCCTCGGAGGTGGCGGTGTCACCGGCGATCGCGGCGGGGCGCAGGACGACCTCGGCGCCGGACTCACGGGCGGCGGCGGCGATGGCGTGGTCGTCGGTGGAGACGACGACGTCCGTCACCAGCTGGGCGGCGAGGCACTCGCGGACCGCGCGGGCCACCAGCGGAACGCCGCCGACGGGGGCGAGGTTCTTCGCGGGGACGCCTTTGGAGCCGCCCCGCGCGGGGATCACGGCGAGGACGCGGCGGGCGGAAGGCGCCTGGCCCGCTTCCGGGTTGAACATGTCGGGAACTCCTTGCGGCTCTTGCGAGGCGGTGGGGCGGCGGTTCACAGCTCCCCCATCCGGCGGATGACGGGCGCCACGCGCTGCACTCCGTGGCGGTAGGCGCCGCGCGCCGCCCGGCGCACGATCTGGCGTACGGGCCCGGCCTGCCGGTCCTCCGCGGGCGCCCCGGGCAGCGGTGCGCCGTCGGGGCCGAGGTGGTGGCGGGCGAGGATGCCGGGGAGGTAGCCGGGCGCGGTGACGGGCGTGTAGTACGGCGCGAGAGGCGGCAGTTCGGGCGCCGCGACCAGCTTCGCGATACGGGTACGGGCCGCGTCGAAGGCGGTGGCGTACGCCCCGTCCGGGACGACCCCCTGCCGGGCCACCCACTCCGGGTCCGGCGTCGGCTCGTACCCGGCGTCCAGCTGGTCCCAGGAGGCGAGGCAGCCGGAGCCCACGAAGTGGTGGTTGCCGAGGGTCTCGCGAATCCCGAGGTCGGTGAGGACGACGGTGGGGATCCGGCGGTGCAGCGACTCCAGGGCCGCCGTGGAGCTGACGGTGACCAGCAGGTCGGTGGTGTCGAGGACCTCGCCCATGTTCCCGTACGCGAGACGGAAGTTGGCCGGCAGACCGCCGGGAAGCTTCTCCGCCAGCTTCTGGTACGGCAGTTCCTCGATGTGCGTGGTGTGCTCGCCCGGCTTGGAGCGCAGCTTCAGCAGCACCTGGCGGTCCGGGTGCAGCCTCGCGTGCCGGACGAGGCGGTTCAGCAGGTACGTGCGGTCCCGGCGGTTGTCCGGCACGGACGGCTGTACGGCGAAGACGACCGTGTAGGGGCCGTCGGGGCCGGCGTACGCCTTGCCGCCCAGGAAGGGCAGCGCGACCTCGGTGACCGAGGAGGCGTCGGCGCCCACGCCCTCGTAGACGGCCCGGAAACGGTCCGCGTCCTGGCGGGAGTTGGCGAGGACGAGGTCCGCGCCGTGCCGCAGCAGCAGACCGTCGGCGAGCTTCTCGTAGACGACACCGACGTAACCGGTGACGACCACGGGCCGCTTCGTCCGGCCGTCCCAGGCCCGGCGCAGGCCGTGCAGTATCGCCTGGACGCCCCCGCCGACGAGGGAGAGCACGATGACGTCGTACGCGTTCTCGCTCGTGTCCTCCTTCATGGCGCGCAGGAATTCGAGGCCGGTCACCTCGCGCAGGGAGTCGGGGCGGACCCCGACCTCCTGGAGCTGGCGGGCGGTGGGGGTGGCCCGGCCGCGCAGGAGGAAGCCGTCGAGGCGGATGTCCGCGTCCACCGGAGCGAGACGGTGCGCGGTGAGCGCGCCCCATTTCCACCGGGTGTCGGAATCCGCGAGTACGGCGACTCGCAGGCTGTTCGTAGCACTTGCTGGCACATCGAAGACGCTAGGAAGCGATTCCGTTGATCGGCCCAACCTGAATGCAACAAAGGGTTAACAGCACGTCGCCGAACGGCGAATCGGGGCGCGAATGGCACCGGAAAGCGTCTGGTTCACGGTTCCGCCACGCGTCGTTCACCTGACATCAAGCGGCTGGTCAAGACGAATGCCGGAGCGCCGCCTAACGTCACGGGGGTGGTCAAGCTCTCCGTCATCGTGCCGTTCTACAACGTGCAGCAATACGCGCCCGACACCCTGAAGAGCCTCGGAGCCAACGCTCGTGAGGACTTCGAATTCATTCTCGTCGACGACTGCTCCCGCGACGAGACACCGGACATTCTCGCGCGCGCGGAGCGCGAGCTGCCGGGGGCGGTGTACGTCAGACACGAGCAGAACGGAGGACTGGCGACCGCGCGCAACACGGGCATCGACAAGGCCCGCGGCGAGTACCTGACGTTCCTCGACGGGGACGACTGGCTCGCCCCCGGTTACTATCCCCAACTGCTGCGCGCGATCGAGGACTTGGGATGTGACTTCGTGCGCACGGACCATGTCCAGTGCACCGCGCGGGCCCGCGCGGTGCACCGGGTGCCCAACGGGCGGCGGGGCGTGGTGATGAACCCGCGCGACGCGATCCTGCCCGCCGACCGGTCCACCTCCGTCGACTACGCGTTCGCCTGGGCGGGCATCTACCACCGCCGGCTGATCGACAAGGGCGTGCTGCACTTCACCCACGGGCTGCGCACGGCCGAGGACCGGCCGTGGATCTGGAAGCTGCACCGGGAGGCCGATTCGTTCGCCACGGTGGGGCTGCTGGGCGTCTTCTACCGGCGCGGTGTGGCTTCCTCGCTGACCCAGATCGGCGACGTACGCCAGCTCGATTTCATTCGCGCATTCGACCAGGTCATCGCGGAAACCGCGAAGGACCGGGACGCGGACAAACTCCTCCCCAAGGCCGTGCGCACCTATTGCGCGATCATCTCCCACCATTTGGGTTCCATCGAAAGGTTCGAGCCGGCGGTGGCACGGAAACTGAAGTCGATGAGCGCGGTCGCGCTGCGCGGAATGCCGCAGGACGTGCTCGACGAGGCCCTCGACTCCATGGACGTCCAGCGCGCCACCCGGCTGCGCCGGCTGCGCCGTCGTCCCGCCGCCACGGGGGTCGCCGCATGACCACGCAGATCTTCATGGCGTCCACCCTGTACGGCGTGGCCACGCTGGCCGCCGCCCTGGACACCGAGTGCTTCCGCCCCGCCTCCCGGCGCATCCTGCTGGTCTCCAACAACGCGGCGACCCCGGAGACGGCCCCCGGCCCGGACGAGATGCCCGGCTTCGAGCGGCTGCGGTCCCGCTTCGACGAGGTGATCTCCTGGAACGAGACCATCTCCCCCTTCCACCCCGGCGGCTGGTCCCCGCGCATGGACGACGTACCGCTGTGGGAGCGGCATCTGCGGCTGCTGTGGAACCTGGGTGACGACGACGTCGAACTGGCCGTGGAGTCCATCCAGGTCCACCCCGCGCTCGGCTTCACGCAGATCTTCACCGGCGCGCCGGTGACCGTGTACGCCGACGGGCTGATGAGCTACGGCCCCACCCGCAACAAGATCGACCCGCTGGTCGGCACCCGCATCGACCGTCTGCTCCACCTGGACCTGGTGCCGGGTCTCGAACCCCTGCTGCTCACCGAGTTCGGGGTCGGGGCGGAGATCGTGCCGACGGACGCCTTCGTGAAGGTGCTGGCCGAACTCGTGGACACGGGCGACGAGTTGCCCGCGATCGAGGAGCCGGCGCTGCTGCTCGGCCAGTACCTCTCCGCGCTCGGCATCCTGACCGCCGAGGAGGAGGAGGACCTCCACGTACGGATGCTGAGAGGTGCCGTCGCGCTCGGGCACTCCAAGGTCGTGTTCAAGCCGCACCCCAGTGCCCCGGCCCGCTGGTCGCGCGGTCTGGAGAAGGAGGCGGAGCGGCTCGGCGCCGACCTGACCGTGCTGGACACGCCGGTCCTCGCCGAGGTGCTCTACCAGCGGATGCGTCCGGCCCTGGTCGTCGGCTGCTTCTCGACGGCCCTGCTGACGGCCTCCGCGCTGTACGGGCTGCCGGTGGCCCGCGTCGGCACGGGCGCGCTGCTGGACCGGCTCGCCCCGTACGAGAACAGCAACCGGGTGCCCGTCACGATCGTGGACGCGCTGCTGCCGGAGCTGGGGGACGCGGCGGCCGTCGCCTCGCAGCGGCCGGGCACGGCGGTGTCCGACCTCAACAGCCTGGTCCGGGCGGTGGGGTTCGCGATGCAGTCGAAGATCTATCCGTCGCTGCGGGCGGAGACCGAGGCGTATCTGACGCGGCATCTGAGCACGCACACGCTGCGGTACTTCAAGCGGCGGCGGTTGACCTCGCTGGGGCTGCCCGGTGGGATTCCGGTGCAGCTCGCGTTCATTCCGCGTAACGCGACGGTGCGGAGGGTCGCCCGGCGGGCTCGGTCGCTCAAGCGGGCGACTCTGGGGTGAGTTCCGCGGTGCCTTCTTTGACCGAGGTTGATGATCGGGTCGAGTCCCGGGTGCGGGTTGGTGGGGGCTCGTCGCGCCCCGCGGCCGAGCCGCACACCGATGCAGCCCCGCGCCCCCATCGGGGCGCGGCAGCGGGCGTCGGTCGAGCAGCGCCCCGGCTCTACGCCCTCGACGGGCTGCGGCTGATAGCCGCTCTCGCCGTCGCCGCCTATCACTACGGCGGGCGGGACGGGGAGATCGGGAAGGCCTGGGGGGCCTCGCCCGCCGTGCAGTTCCCCACCGCCCACAGCTGGCTCGCCTACGGCTGGGCCGGGGTGCAGGCCTTCTTCGTGATCAGCGGGTTCGTGATCTGCGCCAGCGGCTGGGGCCGTTCGGTACAGGCGTTCCTCGCCTCCCGGGCGGCCCGGCTGCTGCCGGCGTACTGGGCGGCGGTGATCCTGGTGGCTGCGGTGTTCGCGCTGCCGGGGATCGCCTTCGCGCGGGTGTCGGTCAGCGAGTTCCTGGTGAACCTCACGATGCTGCAGATGCCGCTCGGCGCGGACCGCGTCCTCGGCGTGTGCTGGACGCTGTGGGCGGAGGTCCGTTTCTACGTCCTGTTCGCGCTGTGCGTGGTGCTGCCCGGGGTGACCCGCAGACGGGTGATCTGGTTCTGCGGAGGCTGGACCCTGGCCTCGGTGCTCGCGCACGGGGCGAAGGAGCCGCTGCTGGACATGGTCCTGATGCCGGAGTACGCGTCCCTGTTCATCGGGGGCATGGGCCTCTATCTGGTGTACCGCGACCGCCGGGACACCGCCGCCTGGCTGATCGTGGTCTTCAGTCTGCTGCTGAGCCAGTACCAGACGGTCGAGGCGATGTGGCACGCCCCGAACGCCGACTACTTCTCCTACCGCTCCCAGCTCGGCATCATCGTCGCCGTCACCGTCGGCTTCGTGGCTGTGGGTGCCGTGGCGCTGGGCCTGCTGAACCGCGTCGACTGGCCCTGGCTGACCACCGCGGGAGCCCTGACGTACCCCTTCTACCTGGTGCACGAGCACCTGGGCTGGCCGGTGGTGCGGGCGCTGCACCAGGAGCTGGGTGTTCCGTCGGCACTGACCGTCGCGCTCACCGTGGCGCTGATGCTGGCGCTCGCCTGGCTGCTGCACCGGTGGGTCGAACGTCCGTTGCAGCCGCTGCTGCGGACGTCGCTCGGTGGACGCCGGCGCTGAACGGTCCCGGAACCTGGAATTGGCCCACTGTTCATGCGACGCGAGGATTCGAAAACCCCTTCGCGGAGAGGCTCCGCAGCATCCTTGACCGGGCCAAAGGCATCTCATAGGTTCCTGGCCCGTTCGCCTGTTCGCCTCGTCGACGCAAGAAGGTCTTCCGTCCTCATGACCTCTGAAATGACCTCTGAACACGGCACGATCCGACTCCCCCGTGAACTCGATGACGTCCCCGGCTGGTTCCCGGTGCTCGACCAGCTGCTCTTCGACTGGTTCCTGAACCGGCAGGAGGCGGCGGGCGAGAGGGGCGACCTCCTGGAGGTCGGCGTCTACATGGGCAAGAGCGCCATCTTCCTCGGCCGCCATCTTCAGGACGGCGAGGCGTACACGGTCTGCGACCTCTTCGAGAGCGACGCACCGGACGACGCCAACGCGGCGGAGGCCACCAAGTCGTACCGCAGCACGCTCACCCGCCGGGCCTTCGAGGCGAACTACCTCTCCTTCCACGACGAGCTGCCGCGGGTGCTGCAGGGGCCCAGCTCGGTCGTCCCCGGCGAGGTCAAGCCGCGCTCCTGCCGTTTCGTGCACATCGACGCCTCGCACCTGTACGAGCACGTCGAGGCCGACATCACCGCCGCCCGGGACATCCTTCTGCCCGGTGGCCTGGTCGTCCTCGACGACTTCCGCTCGGAGCACACACCGGGCGTCTCCATCGCCGCGTGGGAGGCCGTCCTCAACCGGGGCCTCAACCCCGTCTGTCTCAGCACGCAGAAGCTGTACGGCACCTGGGACGACCCCGAGCCCCTCCAGGAGGCGCTGCTCGCCATGGTCGCGGACCGGGACGACTGCCACCTAAGCAACCAGCAGGCCGCCGGTCACCGCATCCTGCGCCTGAAGTCCAAGGGCATGAAGGCCCCGGCCTTCCCGAAGTCCCGCCACTGGACCGAGCCCGCGCCGCCGGCACCCGCCCCGGCGGCGCCCGCACCCCAGCCCCCGGCCCGCCGCCCGTCCCGGAGCCCCGCCCGGAAGCTGGCCGCGGACCTGCTGCCGCCGGTGGTGACGAGGGCGATCAGGAAGGCGCGCGCGGCGAACCGACCGGGGAGGTGAGCCGGGGCGGGGAGAGGCGCGGAGGGGCGCGGAGAGGCTAGGCGCTGCTCGCCAGGGACAGCTTGACCGCGAAGCCCAGGAACAGGGCACCCGCCGCCGAGGTCGCCCCCGCCGACAGTCTCTTCCGGCGGCGGAACGTGGCGGCCAGCCTGGTGCCGCTGAATATCAGCGCGCTCAGGTAGAGGAAGCTGGCGAGCTGGGCGAAGGCGCCGAGGACCACGAAGGAGAGCGCCGGGTAGGCATAGCCCGGGTCCACGAACTGCACGAAGAAGGCGACGAAGAAGAGGATCGCCTTCGGGTTCAGCAGACTGATCACCAGGGCCCGGCGGAACGGCCGCTCGCCCTCCGCGACCTCCTCGCCCGGCCCCTCCACGACCCGCTCGCGGCGGCTGCGCCACATCGCCCACGCGGCCCGCAGCATCCCGATCGCCAGCCACGACAGATAGCCTGCGCCCGCGTACTTCACGATCCCGAACAGCACGGCGTTGGCCTGCAGCAGCGAGGCCACCCCCGCCGCCGACAAGGTCATCAGCACGGTGTCGCCGACCCATACGCCGGCGGCGGCCCGGTACCCGGTCCGTATCCCGCGCCGGGCGGCCACGGACAGCACGTAGAGGGAGTTGGGGCCGGGCAGCAGCACGATCAGGACGAGGCCCGCCAGATAGGTGGGGAGGTCGATGACACCGAACATGAGAAGGAGTGTCGCACGGGGGTCCGACATCCCGATATGCCCGTCCGAAGCCTGACGAAATGCCAGACGAGAGCCGGACGAAAGGGCCGTCGGAAGGCGGCCGCGGTCGATCGCGATCGGCCACGGCTCACGCACGAGCGGTCAGAAAGCGTCGCTGGGGATGTACGTGCCCCACACCTCACGGAGGGCGTTGCACACCTCGCCCACCGTCGCGCGGGCCTTGAGGGCCTCGCGCATCGGGTAGAGGACGTTGTCCGTGCCCTCGGCGGCCTTCTTCAGGGCGGTCAGGGCCGTGTCGACCGCCTGCTGGTCGCGTCGCGCGCGGAGCCCGGCCAGCCGCTCCGCCTGCTGGGCCTCGATCGCCGGGTCCACCCGCAGCGGCTCGTACGGCTCCTCCTCGTCCAGCTGGAAACGGTTGACGCCCACCACGACCCGTTCCCCGGAGTCGGTCTCCTGCGCGATGCGGTACGCGCTGCGCTCGATCTCGCCCTTCTGGAAGCCGTGCTCGATGGCCGCGACGGCACCGCCCAGGTCCTCGACCTTCCGCATCAGCTCGACGGCCGCCGCCTCCACGTCGTCGGTCATCTTCTCCATGACGTACGAACCGGCGAACGGGTCGACCGTCGCCGTCACGTCCGTCTCGTAGGCCAGCACCTGCTGCGTACGCAGCGCCAGACGGGCGCTCTTGTCGGTCGGCAGGGCGATCGCCTCGTCGAAGGAGTTGGTGTGCAGCGACTGGGTGCCGCCCAGCACGGCCGCCAGCCCCTGCACCGCGACCCGCACCAGGTTCACCTCGGGCTGCTGCGCGGTCAGCTGCACCCCGGCCGTCTGCGTGTGGAAACGCAGCATCAGCGACTTGGGGTTCTTCGCGCCGAACTCCTCACGCATCACCCGGGCCCAGATCCGGCGCGCCGCACGGAACTTGGCGACCTCCTCCAGGATCGTCGTCCGGGCGACGAAGAAGAACGACAGCCGGGGCGCGAAGTCGTCCACGTCCATGCCCGCCGCGACCGCCGTGCGCACGTACTCGATCCCGTCGGCCAGGGTGAACGCGATCTCCTGCGCCGGCGAGGCACCCGCCTCGGCCATGTGGTAGCCGGAGATCGAGATCGTGTTCCACTTCGGGATCTCGGCCTTGCAGTACTGGAAGATGTCGGCGATCAGCCGCAGCGAGGGCTTGGGCGGGAAGATGTACGTCCCGCGCGCGATGTACTCCTTCAGCACGTCGTTCTGGATCGTGCCCGTCAGCCTGTCCGCCGGTACGCCCTGCTCCTCGCCGACCAGCTGGTACATCAGCAGCAGCAGCGCGGCCGGCGCGTTGATCGTCATCGACGTCGAGACCTTGTCCAGCGGGATGCCGTCGAACAGCACCCGCATGTCCTCGACGGAGTCGATCGCCACCCCCACCTTGCCGACCTCGCCGTGGGCGATCGGGGCGTCGGAGTCATGGCCCATCTGGGTGGGCAGGTCGAACGCGACCGACAACCCCATCGTGCCGTTGGCGATCAGCTGCTGGTAGCGGGCGTTGGACTCCACGGCCGTACCGAAGCCCGCGTACTGACGCATCGTCCACGGACGACCCGTGTACATCGACGGATACACACCCCGCGTGAACGGGTACGCGCCCGGCTCCCCCAGCCGTTCCGCCGGATCCCAGCCCTCCAGCACCTCCGGCCCGTACACCGGCTCGATCGGCAGCCCGGACTCCGACTCGCGCGCCATGATGTGTGCCTCCGTCTTGCTCGTCGCTTCGGACGCTCGCTTGTTACTCATCAGTACAACGGCTTTGGCGTCGGACTGTAGCGGCGACCGTTGGTCCGGTGGAGTGCCCCTGGCTGGGACCTTGCTCACAACCATGCCCGTTTGTTCGCGACGGCTCACGTCCGGGCAACCTGTCCGGGAAGAACGACCGGACGCGGCCGATCATGAGACGACGGGGACCCCGATGCGTACCAAGGACATGCGGAGATCGGTGGCCGCGATCGCGGCACTCGCCATGGCCGGCGCCTGCACGGCCCAGGGGATCGAGGTGCACGGCGGCCAGCGCCAGCCCGTGCGCGTCGACGGGAGCGCCACGCCGAACGGCACTCCGAAGCAGGACGAGGGCGACAGGGTCGGCGGCGGGGACCAGGCCGCGGGCGGGAGCGGAAACGGAAGCGGAGGAAGCGGGAACGACGGCAAGGGGGCGCCCGAGAAGGCCCCGACGACCGCGCCGCCCTCCCCCACACCGACCCCCGCACCCCCCGCCCGGGTTCTCTGGTCCCAGGGCGACGAGGGCCTCGACGTACGCGAGTTGCAGGCCCGGCTGCGGCAGGTCGCCTGGCTCTTCGCGGGGCCCACGGGGACGTACGACGACCTGACGGTCCAGGCGGTCAAGGGCTTCCAGGGCAAGCGGGGGCTGCCGCGGACCGGGAAGACGGACAGCGTGACGTGGGCGCGGCTGCTGAACATGACACGGGAGCCCGGCAAGTGGGAGCTGTACGCCTACGGCGGGCAGCCGGCCGCGTCACCCGATCCGCGCTGCATGACGGGCCGGGTGCTGTGCATCAGCAAGACGAGCCGCACGCTGCGCTGGATGGTGGACGGCAGGACGCTGACGACGGTCGAGGTGCGGTTCGGCTCGGAGTACACCCCGACCCGGGAGGGCCTCTTCAGCGTCTACTTCAAGTCCCGCGACCACTGGTCGACCCTGTACGACACCCCGATGCCGTACGCGATGTTCTTCAGCGGCGGCCAGGCCGTCCACTACTCCTCCGACTTCTCGGCCCGTGGGTACTACGGGGCCTCGCACGGCTGCGTCAACGTCCGGGACAAGGCGGCGATCGCGCGGCTGTTCGACCAGGTCAGGAACGGCGACAAGGTCGTCGTGTACTGGTGACGGATGACGCGTGACTGGTGACGCGTGACTGGTGACGGAAGATTTCGTGACGTGCGTCACATGACGCATAGCGGGAGGGCGCCGGGCGCGTCAGGGGGAGTACGGGGTCACGGGGGACCACGGGGGAAATACGGGGGTTATGAGGCGCGGGCGGGACCGGGGGAACGTGTCCCGCCCGCGCCGAGGTGCACGAGCCGTAGGTACGGGGGGAACCCCGGCTCAGTGCGACGGCCGATGACCAGTCGGCTCACTCATTACTGCGCCGGGACCGCCAAAAGTGTTACCCGTTCCGCGAAAGAATTCGTGACGGATGCGAAAGCGCAGGTCAGGATGGGTCAGGAGGGGGTGATGCGGGCGGCGACGTCGGTCCGCGCCGCCGAGGCGAGCTGACTGCGGTGGCCGTTGCCCCCGTTGCCCTTGCCGCTCTTGTTCCCCTTGCCGCCGTTGCCGCCCTTGCCGTAGCCATGGCCCTGGCCGCCGTTGCCGTGGCCCTTGCCGTGCCCGGGGCGGTTCTTGCCCTTGCCGTCGCCGTGTCCGCCGCGGTGGGAGTCGTCGTCCTCGTCGGAGTCGCCGCCGGACCGCGGGCTGCCGTCACCGCCGCCGGACGAGCCGGTGGAGTCACCGGAGTCCGCCGTACCGGACCCGCTCCCGGTGCCCTGGCCCGTCCCGGTGCCCCCACCCGGCCGCTTCTTCGTGCCGGGGTAGTCGGAGCCGCCGGCCAGGACGCCCTCGCAGTACCGCTTCAGCTGCCCCTTGCCCTTGCCGCCCGCCGCGTCCTCCAGGCCACGCCGGCGGTCGGTCCCCAGCTCCTTGCCGTCGCGGACGTCACGGCAGGCGGAAAGGACCTTGTTCCACCATTCCTGGCCGGGGGTGTCGTTCTTCCCGGAGTCCCGGGTCCGCCCGTCCTCGTCGGTGCCGTCGGAGCCGTCACCGGAGGGGGCGTCGCCCCGCGCGGAGCCGTCCGGGGTCATCTCGGGTTTCGTGTCGCCCCACGCCCCCCGTCGGTCGTCTCCGTCCTGCGCGTTCGGTGACGGCGACGGCGACAGCAGCGGCCGGTCCGGCGACTGGCCGGCGGAGACGGTGGCGGAGGGTTCCGGTTCGCCGTCGCGGAACGCGGTCAGTGCCCCGCCGCCGACCGCCACCGCGACCCCGCCGAGCATCCCGGCGGCCACGGCCGCGACCAGCCCGAACCGCACCGGCCGGCCCCAGCGGGCACGGTGTCCATCGCCCCCTGTCGGGTGCCCGGGGCGTCCCAGGCGGACGAGTCCCGCGTCGGCGGCGGGCGCGGCGGCGGTGTGTGTACGACCGCCACTGCCACGGCCGGGCTCCACGGCCCGCCCGTCGTCGGACGAGAGGGCGGAGCGGGCGGAGGCGGAGGTGGCAGAGGCCGAGGCGGAGGTGGCGGAGGAGGTCGCATCGGACGTACGGGCTGTTCGCGCGCTGCGGAAGGCGGCCAACGCCGCTTCCTCGCCGGGGAGTTCGGGACTCCGCGGGGACACCGGAGCGAGATCGGCGGTCAGTGAGCCGAGCGCCTCGGCGAGCCGGGCGGCACGGTCACGGGTGTCGGCGTCGACGGCTTCGAGGGGCTCCCCACGCAGCAGCCGCTCCGCGGCGTCGCGGTTGAGCCACCTGTACTGCTCGTCGGCCATCACACATCCTTCTGCGTCCGCCAACGCGTATGCGTCACACCGGCGGACGAAGCCGCGCGTGCGCGCGGCCCTCTCGGTGGGGGTACGGCGTCCAGCGGATCGCCGGACTCCGGGTCGGCCTCGCCGGCCGTCTCCGGATTCTCCCCGATCAGTTCGGCGAGCCGCTTCAGACCCCGGTGCGCGGCCGTTCGTACGGCTCCCGCGCGCTTGCCCAGGGTCTCGGCCGCGGTCTTCGCGTCGAGTCCGACGACGACCCGCAGGACCACCGCCTCCGCCTGGTCCTGCGGCAGCTGGGCGATGAGCGAGAGCGTGCGGCCGGTGGCCAGGGCCTCCATCGCCTCGCCGGCCGTGTCGGACTCGGCGGCCCTGCCGGTCAGCTCGGTCTCGTCGCCGCCTATCGCGGGCCTGCGCCCCCGCATGCGTATGTGGTCGAGGGCCCGGTTGCGGGCGATCCGCGCGGCCCAGCCACGGAACCGGTCGGCGTCACCGCTGAAGCGCTCCAGGTCACGGGCTATCTGGAGCCAGGACTCGGAGGTGACGTCCTCCGCGTCCGGATCGCCGACCAGCGTCCGCACGTACCCGAGCAGCCGTGGGTGCACCGAGCGGTACACAGTCCGGAACGCGGTCTCGTCCCCGTCCTGTGCCGCAAGCACCGCGGCGGTCAGCTCCGCGTCGTCCCCCAGCACCCGCGCGCGCCCCTCTTTGCGCTTCGACCGAGCCGCTCTCGCGGACCGGGTCCTCGCTGTCGTGGTCGTGGTCGTCAATGAATCGTGCGGTGCCGGGCCGTCGATGGTTGTGGTGGTCTTCCGCCATCCACGATCCGGCGCGAATGGCACGTTACGGCCTGAAACCGCTGGGCGTCCATGTCCGTAGAACATGCAACTAACTCGTGATGCAGCTAGGTGTGACAGAAAACGTGGACGCGGCGCTGTAGGTAGTACGGGTCGCCGCGCGGCCCGTGCCGCGCGACGGTCGGGGCCTCTCCTGTGGGGGGTGGCGGCCCCGACCGTTGCCATCGGCGGAGTGGCCGGGTGTCTTGCGAGTACGGGGGTCTTGCGAGCACGCCGGCCTCACTTCGTTTTCCGCGCCTCCTGAGGCGTTTCCGGGGCGGCCTCCTGCCGCGACTCCGGGGCGGTCCTCCGGGGCGACTGCGGCGCGGTCTGCTCGCGCGACTCCGATGCGGTCTCCTCACGCGACTCCGGCGCGGCCTGCGCCTTCGGTCCGGTCGGCCCGTTCGCCTCGCCGGGCCGGGGGGACCCCCGCCGGCTGTCGGCGCCGACATCTCCGCCGCCGTTACCGGAACCATTGCCCGAACCATTGCCGGTGCCGGTGCCCGTGCCGTCGCCTGTGCGATCGCCGCCCGAAGACGTCTCCCGCGCGCCCTTGCCGTCGTCCTGCCGGTCGGCCCGTCGGTCGGCCTCGTCCGGGCTCCGGGACGCGCCGTCCTGGTCGGCCGTGGCGGAGGGGTCCGGGGCCGGAGGAGCCGTACGCGGGACGTCCGCGGGACCGGGCCAGGTCGGGGCGCCGTCGGCGGTACGGTCGGGCCGCTCCCGGTTCTCGTAGCTGCCGTGCTCCCGGTCGGCGCCCTTGTCGCCGCGCGCGGCCGAGCCGATCGCCGCGAAGGCGACCCCGCCAAGGGTGAGGCTGGCCAGCAGGACGGCCAGGGTGGTGCGGATGGAGAGCTGGACGCGGCGCCGCGCGTTGGGCCGCCAGTCGTCGCGCCGCCGGGTGCGTGCGGGGCGGCCCCCGCTCTCCCGCGCGGCCCGGAAGGCGGCCACGGCCCGTGCCTCCCCCGCACTGTCGGCCGGCGCGCCGGCGCGCACGGCGGCGGCGAGGAGCGAATCGACGGAGGGGGTGTCCCGGGGCTCCGGGGACGGAGGGGCGGAGGCAGCGGAGGTACCGTCCCGCTCTCCGTTGTCAGGCCGGTCGCTCATGTCCGGCTCCGTCCTGCCCGACGGCATCTCGCGCCCTTCCCTCTCGCCGTGCGTCCCTACGTCGCTGTCGGTCATCTCGACTCCCCCAGCGTCCGGGGGCCGTCATCCGTCACACCCTCGCTCCGCAGGAGCTGGGCGAGACGCTTCAGGCCCCGGTGGGTGGCGGTACGGACCGCGCCGGGGCGCTTGCCGAGGACACGGGCGGCGGCGGGGCCGTCGAGGCCGACGACCACGCGCAGCAGCACGGCCTCGGCCTGGTCACGCGGCAGCCGGGCGACCAGCGCGAGGGCCTGTTCGGTGGAGAGGCTCTCCAGCGCCTGGTCCTGGGTGCTGTGCGCGCCGGGCAGTTCCAGCAGGTCGTTCTCCAGCGCCGTCGCCCGGGGTCTGACCCGCTGGCGCCTCAGATGGTCCAGGGCCCGGTGCCGGGCGATGGTCGCGCTCCAGCCGCGGAAGCCCGCGCCGTCGCCCTTGAACCGCCCGAGGTCCCGCGCGATCTCCAGCCAGGCGTCCGAGGCGACGTCCTCCGCGTCGTCCCCGACGATGCCGCGCAGATACCCCAGCAGCCCCGGCTGCACGAGCCGGTACGCCACCGCGAACGCGGCCTCGTCCCCGGCCTGGGCCCGCGCGACGGCCGCGCCCAGCTCCCCGTCGTAGGCCTGCACGCGCCGCGGTTCCCCTCCCTGGCCCCGAACTGTCGGGACAGTGCCAAGTCAGTGCCGGGATCGCCTTCCCGGGGCCGTCCCGGCCGACGCCCAGCCCCCACGCTGATCTGCGTCACGCCCCGCGGAAGTGTCACAGCGGCCCGTACACCCCTCGGAGAGATCACCCGCGGGACGGCCGCACGTCACCCCCCTCCCGCGTGACATGGGCCACACCCGCACCCCCCGATGCCGATCTCCGTGAAGTCCTGTGCGCTGAATAGAGGGGCCACCCCTGCGCCGGGGTGGCGTCTTCGTACCGTTCATCCAGGGGTGGGGTATTTGAGTCACCGTAGGAGCCATGCGTCGGAGCCGCTGGGGCCGAGGCGGAGGGGCTGGCTGACGTTGGGCGCCGTCATGGCCGGCGGCGCGGGCCTCGTGTCGTACGCCGTGGTCGGGCCGGGCGTCGGCACGGCCGCCGCCGACGACGTACCCACCGCCCGCCCCTCGACCGTCACCCGCCCGCCGATCGTCAGCCGGGCCGCGTGGGGCGCGGACGAGGCGGCCGTGACAGGGACGCCCGAGTACAACGACCGGATCAGCGCGGTGTTCGTCCACGACACGGGCGGCACCAACGCCTACAGCTGCGCCGAGTCGCCCGCCCTGATCCGCGCGCTCATGGCCGACGACATCCAGACGGCGGGCCGGGGCGACCTCGGCTACAACTTCGTCGTCGACAAGTGCGGCCGTATCTACGAGGGCCGGGCCGGCGGCGCGGACCTGTCGGTGCGCGGCGCGCACACCCCCGGCTTCGACGGGGAGTCGACGGGCGTCGCGGTCCTCGGCGACTTCGACGGCGACGACGGGCCGAGCCGGGCGGCCGTGGAGTCCGTGGCACGGCTGGCGGCGTGGAAGCTGGGCCAGTACGCGGGCGACCCCACGGGCAGGGTGACGCTGACGGCGTCCGAGGACACCGGGGTGTACACGAGCGGCGAGTCGGCGGAGCTGGACGTCATATCCGGCGGCAGCGACGCGGCGTCCCTCACCTCCCCGGGAGCCGGTCTCTACGCCGAGCTCCCCGAGATACGCCGCTACGCCGCCTCCCCGGCCCGCGCCTCGGCGATCCCGACCGCCGACTACACGGGCGACGGCGTGAGCGACCTGGTGACGCCGACCCCCCGGACCGGCAGCGGCTGGGTCACCCTGGTGCCGGGTGGTGCGAGCGGGCCCGTCCCGACCGCCAGGCTCCGCCTGAACCAGGCGAGCGCGGGCGTGCCGGGCGCCGCCGAGTCCGGCGACCAGTGGGGCGCGGCGACCGCGTGGGGCGATGTCGACGGTGACGGGTACGCGGATCTCGTGGTCGGCGCGCCCGGCGAGGACGACACCACCGGGCACGCGGACCGGGGTGCGGTGACGATCCTCTACGGGCCGTCCTTCACCGATGGCGCCGACACCATGGCCCTCGGCGACGACTACGAGCCGGCCGGCGCGCGGTTCGGCGCCACCGTGGCGATCGGGGACTTCAACGCGGACGGCAGGGCGGACGTGTTCACCGCCGCCACCGGGACGGGCGGCAACTGGGCGGCCCGCTTCGGCGACGGCCACGAGGTCGCCGGGGACCTCACCACGGCCACCGGCTCACTGGCCCACGCGGACGCCGCGACCGGCGACTTCAACCGGGACGGCTACGACGACGTGGCCCTCAACTACCGTGACGCCTCCGGCATCGGCCGGATCGTCTGGTTCAAGGGCTCCCGGTCGCTGGGGCTGACGAAGGCGGCGACCCTGACCGTGAAGGGCGGCCGCGCCGTAGCGGCGGGCGACATCGACGGGGACGGCTACGACGACCTCGTCGTCGGACAGCCCTACGCCTCCGAGTCCGCCGGCAACGCGGGCGGCCAGGTGACCGTGGTCCCCGGCACGTCCACCGGGCTGGGCTCGACGGGGACCCGGACGGTCCACCAGGCCACGGCGGGGGTGGAGGGCTCCTCCGAGACCTCGGACGGCTTCGGCTCCTCGGTGGCCGTCGGCGATGTCGACGCCGACGGGTACGCCGACGTGCTGACCGGGGCGCCGAACGAGGACATCACCCGGGCCGGGAAGAACCGTCCGAACGCGGGGTCGGTGTGGCTGCTGAAGGGGGCCGCCGCCGGGGTGAGTGGGGCGGGGTCCGTGGCGTTCTCGCAGGACGCGCCGGATGTGGCGGGCTCGACCGAGGCCGAGGACAAGTTCGGGTCCGCGGTGTCGGGGGCGGATGTCACCGGGGACGGGTACGGGGATGTGCTGGTCGGGGTGGAAGGGGAGGACGGGGGGAACGGCACGGTGCTGTTCATGCCGTCGGTGAACGGTGTGCCGGTGGCTTCTCGGTCCGCGTACTACGGCGTCACGCAGTTGGGGGCGCCGGAGGGCGGGCGGCTGGGCCAGTTCCTGACGCCGTAGCCCGGCTCTTCCTCGCCCCCGCCGCCCCTACCCGTCCCATCCCCAGGGGCGGTGCCCCTTCGACCCCCAGACGTCCGCCCGGTGGGGGCTTCTCGCGCAGTTCCCCGCGCCCCTTGAAGGCCTACGGCCGCTCAGGGGCGAAAAGCGCGGGGCGCAGCCCCTGCTTTTCAGGGGCGCGGGGAACTGCGCGAGAAGCCCCACCCACCCGCGCCCGACAACGCACCCGACACCGCCCCCGGCCCCACCCGCCCTCACCCGGAGGGCATCGCATCGCGGCACAGCAGCCGCAGCGACCCTTCCCCCGTGTAGCACCGGCGGGCCTCGTCGAAGGGGTCCCAGAAGCGGCCGTCCCCGGTGCGGACCCAGTAGCCGCCGTCCGACTCGACCCACTCGCCGCCGGCCCAGCGGACGACGACCTCACCGGCGTACGCGCCGAAACCCCGCAACGTCCCCTCCACGGCGGCGTACGGCGCTCCCTCCCGGCGGATCTCCTCGATCATCCGGTCCACCCGCCACAGGCTCTGCGTCGAGTAGTCGAGGCGCACCCGCGCCCCTTCCCGCATCATCGCCACCGCGTCGGCGGCCCACCGAAGGGGCTTCGCCGCACTACCGGGCCGGTTCCCGCGGCTCACCGGCGCGCCCGGGGTACCGACCAAACTGAATGTCTGCTGTGCGCTCACACTCGGGAAAGCGCCCGCCCGGCACGAGACGTTTCGCGATTTCGGCCTGTCCCCGACACCGGCGCAGGACCGCCACACGCGGCCCCAGGACACCCACAGGACCCGCCAGGAAACGAGGTTTACCGCTGCGCGCCTCGCGCGCGCCGTGACACGACCGCCCGCAGCACCCGCCGCCCCTCCGTGGCGACGCCGAGCGCCTGCCGCAGCCCCGCCGCGCCGTGCTGGGCGAGCAGTTCCAACACCGCGACCTGACGACGCAGTTCGGCGGCGACGAGATGGGACGCGCCCTCGGTACGGCCCTCCCGGCACGCCGCCACGGAGTCGGCGCCCCCGGTGTCCAGCGGGTCGAGCAGTTGATGGATCCGCAGCGCGGAGACGGAGCACACCTCCGCCCACTCCCGCAGCCCCTCACCGGACCGCTCCCCGGGGACCGCGTCCAGCATCCGGCGGGCGAGCAGGACGACTTCCTCGCCCCCGTCACCACTGCCGTCACCTTCACCGCCCTCGTCGGAGCCGGGGTCGGAGGGGTGCGGTGGCGTCAGTTCGCCGCGTATCTTCGCGACTCGCTCTCCCCACTCCTCCCCCTCGTCCACCAGGCCCGCCCACAAGGGACGCAGGACCTCGTCGTCACCCCCGAGAAGCGGTACGCAACGGTCCAAACAAGCCAACCCGCCGGCCGCCAGACCACGTTCGTCGGCCTGGGCCAACAGCTCCACCAGGCTCATCGCGCCTCCCCTAGATCCTGCTCGATCGTGCCCCGGTTATACGGAGCCCGCACTTCCCCTTACTGCGTGCGACGACGCGGGAGTGTCACAGAGGGACGATCCCGAGCCGGTCGAGCAACCGGAAGAGAATGTTTTCAGCCAAGGGGTCCGCTGGTCCAGGCTCTGAGGTCAACACCTCGGCCAGGGAACGCTCGACGACGACCCGTCCCGCCTCCGCGGCCCAGGCGACGGCGCGTTCGGCGGCGTCGCGCGGTTCGAGGAAGTAGTCCTCGACCGTGAGCCCCTCACCGTCCCCCAGATAGGCGGCCATGGCACGCCGCGCGAGACACGTCGTCCACGCCCCGCTCTCCGGCGCCGCCGCCTCCACGACCACACAGTCGCTGTCCATGACGTAGCCGAACAGCGCGGGCGCCCCCGTCTCCCGGGCGAGCGCGTTCATGTTGCCGACATCGCCGGTGCCCCCGGCCGCCCCGGTACCCGGCGCGCCCGTCGGGTACGCCCAGATCTGCCAGCCGTCGTCCGCCGTCACGCACAGCGTCATGGCCTCGGCCCCCGCCAGCGCGTCCAGCTCCGCGAGCGGCCGCTCGCTTCTGCCCACGACGTAGTACCCCCAGTACCCCATACCGGGAATAGACCACACCCGTACGGCGACTCGCCCCCGGAATCGGGCAATCCGCCCGCGTCCCCCCAGACAGCCGCGAAGGTGGACGGTTTCAGAGGGCGGACACGGGCTCGGGCTCCGCACGCGGCCCGCTCCGCGCCCTGTCGTCCTGCATACGGGTGAGGGCGAGGACGAAGAAGATGGCGAACACGGCGGTGGGGATCTCGAACGCGTCCGCGAACAGCACACGTTCGGTGGCCGTCTGCAGTTCCTCCGCCGTCTCCGCCCGGCGCAGGGCCAGGCCGCTCACCTGGTTCGCCACACCGCCGATGATCCACATCGTCCACCAGGCGTTGACGAGGGCGTGCGACCGCGGCTTCGTCGACGGGCTGCTGGCGTCCCAGCTGTCCAGGGCGATCCGGCGCGGGTACCAGAGGTTCACGATCGGCACGATCCAGCCCGCTATGGCCCAGCCCCGCCTCTTCTGGTGGCCGAACGGCTCGAACACCTCGGCGTTGACCCGCACCCGGTGGAACCAGATCAGGAAGACGACGACGGTGACGAGATAGGCGAGCATCTGCGCGCTTCCGGTCAGACCGCTGAGCCGGTCGGCCCGGTCCGCGTCCGCCTCGACACTGAACCCGTACTCCCCCTCCGTCATCCTTCCCAGCACGTCGAGCATCACGAGATCCGCCCACACCGCGACCAGGTCGGTCACGGCGACCACTCCGAGCAGGATCGCCGCCGCACGCCCCAGCACCACCGGCGACCGCAGCCACGCGGGGCCGTGCGGGGACTGGATCGGCAGGGCCGTGTGGGCGGGGAGCCCCGGTGCCGCCGGATGCGGGACGGCGGCGTGCGCGGGCGTGGGCGCCGGCGCGGGGTGCAGATCCGCCGCCTCGCACTGTCGGCACAGCTCACCGCCGGGTGCCGCGGCATAGGTTGCGCAGCGCGCACAATTCATCGTGGAGCCCCCGTGTGATCGGACGATCGTGATCGTCGTGACCGTCCTGACCGTTGTGATCGGATGATCGGAACAGGCCGAACGGCGGTCCTCCCCAGACCCTCACGCTCGGCAATCGAACAGGCGGAACATACGGTTCACGGGCACCGTCCGTCCAGCTGATTCCCTGACGCCGGTCACCGATCGCCGATCGCCGCGCGGGCCGGTGCCGGTCGGCACACGGGCCCGCGCCCCGCGGCTCAGCTCACCTGTCCCGCCAGCTCTCGGAACTGCGCCCAGGTCGGGCCCGGCTTCCCCGGGTCCCACAGCTTCTGCGAGAGCGCCCGCAGCGGCATCCGGACGCCCGCCGCGACCTGCGCCTCGGTCTGCCGGTTCGCGAGGTCGCACCAGACGGCGAAGGAGCCGCCGAGGATCTGGTCGTCGTACTGGGCGGGCACGGCGGTGGTGCCGCGCAGCACCCGGGGGGTCCAGGACTCGTAGATGCGCTGCCCGGTCGGGTAGACGAACTGGTTGGGCTCGCCGAGGACGTAGTACAGGTACTCGTCGTTGTAGTTGATCACCTGTCGCCCGGCGCTCAGGTACTCGATCGGCGGCCGGGCCCCGATCTCCTTGCCCGTCCAGTACGCGACCTGGATGGCCTTGTCCGCCTGGACCGAGCCGCCCCGGAAGAACCCGTCGTTCCAGGCCCGGACGGTCCGGTCGTGTCCGCGCATCACCTTGGCGCGGTCGTTCAGCCAGCCGGTGGCGAGGTCGGCGACGGTCGCGCCGGCGCCGTACTTCTGCTGCGCGGCGGCGGCCAGCTGCGGGTACGAGGCCTCGGGGTCGGAGGTCATCAGCGCCCGGTACTCGTCGGCGCCCAGGTGCCAGTACGCGCCGTCGAACAGGTCGGCGTACTCGTCGAGCAGTTCGTCCACGACCTCGGCGGACCGGGGGTTGGAGATGTCGACGGCCCCGCTCGCGGCCACACCCTGCGCGTTCCTCAGCTGCAGTCCCGGGTTGCCCGCGATCACGGCCCCCAGGTGGCCGGGCGAGTCGATCTCGGGCACGACCTCGATGTGGCGGCTCTCCGCGAGGTCCAGGATCTTCCTCACCTGGGCCTTGGTGAGGTGCTGCCGGGACACCACCTCGGGGTGGCTCGTGGACTCGATCCGGAACCCCTGGTCGTCGGAGAAGTGCAGGCCGAGCTGGTTGTACTTCAGATCGCCCAGCTCACGGATGCGGTCCTCGATCCAGCCCGCCGTGAAGTGCTTGCGCGCGATGTCCAGCATGAACCCGCGCTGCGGTTTGGCCGGCTCGTCCCGGACGACACCCTCCGGCGCCGTACCGCCGCCGCGCACCTCCTGCTTCAGGGTGCGCGTGCCGTAGAAGACCCCCGCCTCGGCGGGCGCGGCTATCCGCACGCGTCCGTCCTCCACGGTGAGGGTGTACGCCTCCGACCTCGGCGCGTCGGCCCCGGTCAGCGCCAGTTCCACGTCCCCGGCCCGGGGCCGGGCCTCCCCGGCGTACGCCAGCCCCAGCTCCCCGGCGGTCAGCCGCCCCTCGTCGGCCAGCGCGGCGTTCCGTACGACGACCCGGCCCCCGTCGGCGGGCTTCCACCCGGGGCCGCGGGCGGCCTCGTGCTGCCGTACGGCGGGGATGGTCCGCGGCTTCGTCGACAGGGGGTAGGTGCGTGACGGCGAGGGGGACGCGGAGGGCGTGGTCCCGGCGGCGCTCACGGACGACGGCTCCGGCGACGGCCCCGAGCCGCTGGGCGTGCCCTTACCGTCGCCCGGCCACACGGTCACGGCCACGGCCACCGCACCGCCCGCCAGCACCACTCCCGTGCCCAGGAGCAACCCTTTCGACGTGATCGCCGTCTTCCTGCGGGGTGCCCTGCGCCGGCCTCGGTTCACGACAGACCCCCGGTCCCCGTGCCCGCCCTTGTCCCGCTCGCCGTCCACGACATCTCACACACCTCTCGCCACGCGCTGTCCCCGGCCTCACTCCCGACTCTCCGCCGAGCCCCCTTCTCGAACCTACGACGTCCCCCCGCCCGAACCGTCCACCACAGGTTCCGAAACTCTCCCGTCCGGGTGAATTTCGGGCATCGAACGGACAGCCCATGAACCGCCTCGATAACGTGGTGGCACCTTTCGCACAGCCTGCCCAGCCGACCCCTACGCACCGCCGAGGACCCACGCTGCCTCCGCACCGTCTTCCGCACCTCCCCGGCCAGGTCGCCGTCCCGGAGCAGGCCCACACTCCCGGCCCCTCGGCCCTGGAGCGGTTCAACCACGCCCCCGCCGAGACCGCCCGGCAGGCCCTGCTCTCCTGCCTGCGCAGCCTGCGCTGGGCGCACCGCCTCACCGACCACCGGCCCTACCCGGACCTGGACGCCCTCCTCGCCGCGTCCGACGAGGCCGCGTACGACCTCACGCCGGCGGACCTGGCGGAGGCCCTGGCGGGCGAGACCCTGCCCGTCCTGCCCGACGACACCTACGGCGTCGCCCACACGGCGCTCAACGCCGCGCACGCCGCGTACGAGGCCCGCTTCGGCCACGTCTTCGTCATCGCCCTGGACACCAGCCACCCGGACGAACTCCTCGACCGCACCCTGGAGGGCATCCGCTCCCGCCTCTCGAACGACCCGGAGGAGGAGCGCGTGGTGGTGGCCGAGGAACTACGCCGCCTGGCAAGAACCCGCCTGACCACCCAGGTCAGCCCCACGAACACCTGCCCGGTCCCGTAGACCGCGGGAACCCGCGCCTCATCGGGTGCGCAGAGGACCGCGCTTTCCAGGGGCGCGGGGAACCGCGCGAACAACCCCCACCCACCCGCACCCGGAATCCGAACCCGCCCCCACCCCGCCGCACCCGGTACTAACCCTTACGTGCGCCTTTGTATGCCAGTTTGATCACACCAACCCTCCCGGCTTAAGCCAAGTGCAACGACGTCGCTACCATGGCCGGGGCCGGTGGACCGTACCCGGCCGGGTCAGACCGACAAGCAAGCCGGCCGGCCCCAATCCCCGCTCCCGGAGGGTTCTTCCGTGCCGGCTGGAACGCTGTACCGCGGCCGGGAAGGAATGTGGTCCTGGGTGGCTCATCGAGTCACCGGCGTCCTCATCTTCTTCTTCCTGTTCGTACACGTGCTGGACACCGCTCTCGTCCGCGTCTCCCCCGACGCCTACGACAAGGTCGTGGCCACGTACAAGACGCCGATCGTCGCGCTGCTGGAGTACGGCCTCGTCGCCGCCGTCCTCTTCCACGCGCTCAACGGTCTTCGGGTCATCGCCGTCGACTTCTGGTCCAACGGCCCCCGTCACCAGAAGACGATGCTGTGGTCCGTCGTCGGCATCTGGCTCGTGCTGATGATCGGGGCCCTGTACCCCGTCCTCGGCCACGCCGTCCGTGAAGTCTTCGGGAGCTGAGGCAGATGTCCGCCACTGAAACCACCGCCTCCGGCATCGGCCCCGTCGAGGGCGCCGGGGACCTGTCGGGCTACAGCCCCGACAACCCGGCCCCCGTCATCGAGCCGCCCCGCAAGCGCACCAAGAAGACCCCCCGGTCGACCCGCGGCAACTTCGAGATGGTCGCGTGGCTCTTCATGCGTCTGTCCGGCATCGTCCTGGTCGTCCTGGTCATCGGCCACCTGCTGATCCAGCTCGTCCTCGACGGCGGCGTCTCCAAGATCGGCTTCGCGTTCGTCGCGGGTCGCTGGGCCTCGCCGTTCTGGCAGACCTGGGACCTGCTGATGCTGTGGCTCGCGATGCTGCACGGCGCGAACGGCCTGCGTACCGTCATCAACGACTACGCGGAGCGCGCGAACACCCGGCTGTGGCTCAAGGGCCTGCTCTACACCGCCACGGTGTTCACCATCCTGCTGGGCACGCTGGTGATCTTCACCTTCGACCCGAACATCCGCTAGGCACGGGGCTGAGGCAACCGATCATGAAGATCCACAAGTACGACACCGTCATCGTCGGCGCCGGCGGCGCCGGTATGCGCGCGGCCATCGAGTCCACGCAGCGCAGCCGCACCGCCGTGCTGACCAAGCTCTACCCCACCCGCTCCCACACGGGCGCCGCGCAGGGCGGCATGGCCGCCGCGCTCGCCAACGTGGAGGAGGACAACTGGGAGTGGCACACCTTCGACACGGTCAAGGGCGGTGACTACCTGGTCGACCAGGACGCCGCCGAGATCCTGGCGAAGGAGGCCATCGACTCCGTCCTCGACCTGGAGAAGATGGGCCTGCCGTTCAACCGGACGCCCAACGGGACGATCGACCAGCGCCGCTTCGGCGGTCACAGCCGCAACCACGGTGAGGCGCCGGTCCGCCGGTCCTGCTACGCGGCCGACCGCACCGGCCACATGATCCTCCAGACGCTGTACCAGAACTGCGTCAAGCACGGCGTGGAGTTCTTCAACGAGTTCTACGTCCTGGACCAGCTGATCACCGAGGTCGACGGCGTCAAGAAGTCGGCCGGTGTCGTGGCGTACGAGCTGGCGACCGGCGAGATCCACATCTTCCAGGCGAAGGCCGTGATCTACGCGTCCGGCGGCTGCGGCAAGTTCTTCAAGGTGACGTCCAACGCGCACACCCTGACCGGTGACGGCCAGGCCGCCGTCTACCGTCGCGGACTGCCGCTGGAGGACATGGAGTTCTTCCAGTTCCACCCGACCGGCATCTGGCGCATGGGCATCCTGCTGACGGAGGGCGCCCGCGGTGAGGGCGGCATCCTCCGCAACAAGGACGGCGAGCGCTTCATGGAGAAGTACGCGCCGGTCATGAAGGACCTCGCGTCCCGTGACGTCGTGTCCCGCTCCATCTACACGGAGATCCGTGAGGGCCGCGGCTGCGGACCCGAGGGCGACCACGTCTACCTCGACCTCACGCACCTCCCGCCGGAGCAGCTGGACGCCAAGCTCCCGGACATCACCGAGTTCGCGCGCACCTACCTCGGTATCGAGCCCTACACGGACCCGATCCCGATCCAGCCGACCGCGCACTACGCCATGGGCGGCATCCCGACGAACGTCGAGGGTGAGGTCCTCAGCGACAACACCACCGTCGTCCCCGGTCTGTACGCCGCCGGTGAGGTCGCCTGTGTCTCCGTGCACGGCGCCAACCGTCTCGGCACCAACTCGCTGCTCGACATCAACGTGTTCGGGCGCCGGGCGGGCATCGCGGCCGCCGAGTACGCCCAGAAGGCGGACTTCGTCGAGCTGCCGGAGAACCCGGAGTCCCTGGTCGTCGAGCAGATCGAGCGGCTGCGCTCCTCCACGGGCAACGAGCGCGTGGCGGAGCTGCGGCGCGAGCTGCAGGAGACCATGGACGCCAACGTCATGGTGTTCCGCACCGAGCAGACGATCAAGACGGCCGTCGAGAAGATCACCGAGCTGCGCGAGCGCTACAAGAACGTGGCGATCCAGGACAAGGGCCGCCGGTTCAACACCGACCTGCTGGAGGCCGTCGAGCTGGGCAACCTGCTCGACCTGGCCGAGGTCATGGCCGTCTCCGCGCTGGCCCGCAAGGAGTCCCGCGGTGGTCACTACCGCGAGGACTACCCCAACCGGGACGACGTCAACTTCATGCGTCACACCATGGCGTACCGCGAGGTCGGCGACGACGGCTCCGAGACCGTCCGCCTCGACTACAAGCCGGTCGTCCAGACCCGCTACCAGCCGATGGAGCGTAAGTACTGATGGCTACCCCCGTTCTGGACAAGGTCGAGGCCGACTCCGCCGCGTCCCCGTACATCACCGTCACCTTCCGGGTCCGCCGCTTCAACCCCGAGGTCGCGGCCGAGGCGGTCTGGGAAGACTTCCAGCTGGAGATCGACCCCAAGGAGCGCGTCCTCGACGGTCTGCACAAGATCAAGTGGGACCTGGACGGCACGCTGACGTTCCGCCGTTCCTGCGCCCACGGCATCTGCGGGTCGGACGCCATGCGGATCAACGGCAAGAACCGTCTGGCCTGCAAGACGCTGATCAAGGACATCAACCCCGAGAAGCCGATCACGGTCGAGCCCATCAAGGGCCTCACGGTCCTCAAGGACCTGGTCGTGGACATGGAGCCGTTCTTCCAGGCGTACCGGGACGTGATGCCCTTCCTGATCACGAAGGACACCAACGAGCCGACGCGTGAGCGGTTCCAGACCGCCGAGGACCGTGAGCGCTTCGACGACACCACGAAGTGCATCCTCTGCGCCGCGTGCACGTCCTCGTGCCCGGTGTTCTGGAACGACGGCCAGTACTTCGGTCCGGCCGCGATCGTCAACGCCCACCGCTTCATCTTCGACTCGCGCGACGAGGCCGGCGAGCAGCGGCTGGAGATCCTCAACGACCGTGACGGCGTGTGGCGTTGCCGTACGACGTTCAACTGCACGGACGCCTGCCCGCGCGGTATCGAGGTCACCAAGGCGATCCAGGAGGTGAAGCGGGCGCTCATCACGCGCCGCTTCTGATCCGCCGCCGGTCACGGACAGGCGTCCCGTACCGGTCGTGATGTCGGAAGGCCCGCGGACCCAGTGGTCCGCGGGCCTTCCGTCTTTCCGGTGTCCCCCGTGTCCCCCGTGCCCTCCACCTTCGCCCGTCGCGGGCCGCGCGGCCATCCTCGAAAACCGGGATGTACGGGGTCGCCGGCCGCGCCTACCGTTGGCAGTAGCCGAGTTCCCAGGCCCAGCGGGTGGCCGCGGACGTGTTGCGGACGCCTTCGCTGCCGGGGTGGGTGCGGCAGTACTTGTCCCGGATGTTCTCCATGTGCTGGGCCACGGTGTTGGCCTCGATGCCCAGCTCCGCCGCGGCCCGTTTGTACGTGAGGCCCCGGCAGCCGACGGCGATCATCACCTGTTTCTCGCGGGGAGTCAGGTGGAAGGCCGCCCGGTGGCGCACCTCGGCCTCGAAGAGCCGACCGAGCTGTGCCACCGCCTCCGGTAATCGCAGGCGCCGTTCGGCCGCGACGTCCTCCATGCGGTCGCCTCGGGCCAGCGCCTCCAGGAGCCGTTTGTCGTCGAGCCGCAGACGTTCGCCGAGGAGCGGGTTGAGGTCGAGGTCGTCCAGGAAGTACGCGGCGAGATGGGCGTCGGCGTACCAGCCGCCGTCCGCGACGGCGAGGGCGGCCGCCGCGAACCGGTCGGTGGCCCGGCCGCGTTTCTCGATGAAGCCGCGGGCCCCGGCGGCGACGGCCTCCAGCGCCTCCTCCCGCATCGCCGCTCCCGTGGTGGCGACGACGGGCAGGCCGCGCTCCACCAGATGCCCCACGGCGTCGGCCCCGGAGCGGCCCGGCAGATGCAGATCGCAGACGACCACGTCGGCGACCAGGTCCTCCGGCAGATCCTCGACCCGTTGTTCACAGGCGACCACGGGCAGGTGTGCGGCGGCGAGTTGGCCGACGATCTGCGAGGTCGTCATCGTCTCGTCCTCGACGACGGCGACCCGGGCCCGCGCCCCGGGTGACGGCCCGACCTCTTCCCGGGCCTGGACATCGGTCATGCGTTCCCTTCCTCCCGCGCCTGCTTCGTGTCCCGTGCCTGTGCCGTGTGCTGCGCCTGCCGCGCGTCCCGCGCCGGCTTCGTGTCCCGGTCCCGTCGTTCGCGCTGTTCCTCGGGCCACGGCCAGGAGAACGTCGCCCGCGCGCCCCCTCCGGCCGCCGGGGTCAGGGTCCACGCGCCACCGGCCCGGCCGACCGCCGCGTAGGTGCCGGACAGGCCCCCGCCGGGCCGGGGCCCGCCCGGGGAGAGGCCCGCGCCCCGGTCCCGTACGGAGATCTCCACGCCCGCCGCGTCGGCGACGGCGTACAGATGGACGGGCGCGCGGGTGCCGCTGTGCTTGAGCGCGTTGCGCAGGGCCTCACGGGTCGCCGCCAGGAGGGTCTGGGCGATGTCGGGCGGCGGTTCGCGGTGGATCCGGAGCACTTCGTCGACGACGAGCCCCTCCTCGGTGAACTCGGCGCAGATGTCGTCGAGTTGGCGGGCGAGATCGGTGGGGACCGAGCCGCCGGCCCGGGGGTCGATCAGTCGTCTGGCGCTGGTGACCGCGCGCTGGGCGGAGGCGGCGAGGGCGGGCCCGTTCTCGCCCCGGGCGACCCGCTGGACGACGGGGACGAGTCGGCCGTGGATCTCCCGGTGGTGCTGCTCGCGCTCCCGGGCGGTCGCGGCGCGTGCCTCCTCCTCGGCGGCCCGGCGCTGGGTGATCAGCGCGGCCTGCTGGAGGTCCTCGGTGCGGACGGCGAGCACCCGCAACTGCTGGGCGACGCGCAGGGCGAGGAAGTACCAGATGGTGAAGCCAAGCAGGTCGGAGCCGAGTTTCAGGGTGACGTGCGGGAGCACGGAGAGCGTCCAGCACGTCATCAGGGTGAGCAGCGCGCCGACGGCCCTCGGGGTGAGGCCCAGCGCGAACGCCACGGTCGCGGACGAGCCGAGGGCGAACGGCACCAGCTCGGTGGTCATCTCGTTGCGTTCGTACGGCTCGGCCGCGCGCGAGCCGACGACCATCAGGACAAGGGTGAACACCACATCGCCCCACACCAGCACCGGGTCGCGGGTGAGGTCGCGGCCCCGGAAGGCCCGCAGCAGGAACCAGACGGCCTCGGCGGTCGCGGCGATCGCCGCGACCAACGCCAGTACGGGATGGGCGAGTCGGTGCCAGCCGAAGACCGGCAGATAGACGAGGACGACGAAGCCGATCCGGATGTACGCGCTGAAGCGCGCGATCCGCTCCTCGGTCTGGCCGACCACGCCGACCGGTACGGGTCTGGCGGGTCCGAGCAACACCTCGGCGACACCGCGCCGGGCCGGGCGACCGCTGAGCGTCACGGACATGTCCCCCTCCGTGACCCATCATGGGGGCGCCGCCGGGCGCGCGTCAGCGTCCGGGGCGCTCCGGACCACGGAATACGGCGGGCGCGGGGGCGGCGGTGCGGAGATTGCCGTAGCCGTTCTCACGGCAGGGTGTCCGTGTGACCCGGCAGGGAAAACGCGTGGCCCGGCCGGGTACAGGGCTGACGCACGAGGGCCCCATCCCCGCGCGGAGCCTTGCGGGAAGCTCCGGGGTGGACGAGGCCCTTCGGTCGATCACCTGAGCGGCGATCCTCCGCACTCAGCCGCGCAGGACACGACCCTGGGAGTCGGTGCGGTCGTTGCTCGTGAGGAACAGGATGCCGTCGATCAGGGACCAGAAGCCCAGACCACCGCAGGTCAGGAGCTGGGCGACGCCCACGCCGACGGAACCGACGTAGAAACGACCGATGCCGAGCGTGCCGAGGAAGAGCTGCAGAACACCGGCGACGATCTTCGACTTGTCGGAGTACGGGCGACCCTGCGGGTCGTGGCCGAAGGGAGCGTCAGGGGTGGGGACGGTCATGGAAGTAACTCCTGGATTACTGACTGAGATACCGAAGCGGATTGCTCCGGGAGCGATCACAGGAGGAAAGGCGTGGCAGAGAACCTGCTGCGTCCGGGCACGGCGAACACCGGCCAGCGATCGAGCACGACGTAATCCCCCGTCATCCCCCCTGTAGCTGTTGCAGCGTAATGAGACGCAGGAGGCGGATGGGAGTGGATGAGGGCGATCGTTCCGATTCCGTGATCCGATTCCAGCCAACTTGCGACAACTGAGCAAGATAAAGCGGGCGTAAGGGATTTACGGGTGTCGCATGGGCTCGGTGCAGGCTCGGTGCGGGTTCGGCGCGAGCTCGGTGCGGGCTCGGTGCGGGCCGGCTCAGTGCAGATTGCGGACGATCGTCCACGTCACGGCGACGCCCAGGATCAGCGCCTGCGTGCGGGGCTTGAGCCCGGGGCGCCAGCGGCGGCCGCGCAGCCCCTCGACGAACCAGCGGCCGAGCAGGGCGAGCGCGAAGGGCGCGGCGAGCAGCAGCATCCGGTTGTCGTGCCAGGCCGCGGTGAACTGGCCGTGCATCAGGTCGTACACCATGCGGGTGCCGCCGCAGGCGGGGCAGAGCAGCCCGGTGACATAGCGGAACGGGCACTGGGGCAGCAGATGGCCGGGCTCGTGCGGGTTGGTGCCGTACAGGTACGCGGCGCCCGCCAGCCCGGCGGCGGCCACCGCGAGGGGGGCCGCCGCCGGATGCCGGAGGGTGCTGAGGCCGCGCTCAGCCACGCAGGACACGTCCGTTGGAGTCCGTGGTGTTGCTGCTGGTGAGCAGGATGATGCCGTCGACCAGCGACCAGATGCCGAGGCCGCCGCAGGTGAGGAGCTGTGCGACACCGAGGCCGACGTGGCCGATGTAGAAGCGGCCGACGCCGAAGGCGCCGAGGAACAGCGAGAGGACGCCCGCGACGATCTTCGACTTGTCGGAGTACGGGCGGCCGTACGGGTCGTACCCGTACGGGGCGTTGGGGTCACCCGTGTACGCGCCGCCCGGCGTCGGGGGCACCTGGTAGCCGCCCTGGGGGTAGCCGCCCTGCTGCGGGTAGCCGCCCTGCTGCGGGTAGCCGTAGCCGGGCTGGCCCGCGCCCGGCTGCTGGTAGCCGCCCTGCGGAGCCCCGTACGGGCCGGCGCTCGGCTGGCCGGGGGCGGCGTTCGGGTACCCGTATCCGGGCTGCGGCGGCTGCGGGGGCTGAGCGGGCTGCTGAGGCTGCTCGGTCACGGTACTGACTCCTGCGTGTTGTTTGCTTGAGCGGCTGAAAACTCTATGGGCTGTCCGTCATATTGCAGGAGGCAAGGGCCCGGAGAGAAGTTGTTACTTCGGCCGGTCCCGCCCCGACTCCCGCATGTGGGCGGAGTCACAATCCCTGATCGCAGCTGGCTGACGATCGTCGGGTCCGTGATCTCCGTGTCCTTGGCGAGCAGCATCGCCTTGCTGAGGATGACTGCGAGCATACGGTCGCCCTCGTAGGGGAGATAGCCGGTCTGCAGGGTTCCGTTCCCTCCGTGAGGGCCGCTCTGACAGGACCGACAGGACCGACAGTCAGTCCAGATCCTCCGACATGGGCCCGTACTCCTCCCACCCCTCCGGGTCCTTCTCCACGGCGTCGAGCAACCGGCCGAACGCCACCTCCTCGTAGAGGACCCCGGAGTACGCCTCACGGACCCTGTTTCCGTTGATGACGGCGGTGGGCGTGCCGGAGGCCATCCGATCGAAGGCCTTCTCGGACCTGGCCACGAAGTCGCGGTACTTCATGGTCCTGACGGCGGAGTCGAACGCCGGCCCGCGCAACCCCTCCACCTCGGAGGCGAGTTCGAGCAGGTACGCGTCGGTGAAGCCGTCGACGATCTCCTCGGGCTGGTTCTCGTAGAGCACCGCGTGGTACTCGGCGAACTTGCCCTCCTCCAACGCGGCCCGCAGCGCGTTCACCGCCTTCTTCGAACCACTGCCGCCCAGCTTGTCGTCCAGGAAGGAAGCGAGGGTGTACTCGGTCACCACCCTGCGCGCGAGCGTCCGCTCACGCGCGGCCGGACCGCCGGTCCGCTCGTACTCCTCGCAGGCGGGGCAGCGCAGATCCTCGTAGAGACGGAGGGTGACGGGCGCGTGCGGGTCCCCGACGCGGATCGTCGTACCGTCGGCGTCCAGCTCCTCCGGCAGCTCCCGCAGGTCGCCGTACGCGGGCTTCCGCTCCGCCCAGGCCGCCCGCTCACCGCATCCACCGAGCAGCAGCCCCAGTGCGACGGCCACCACGGCCGTCATCCGTCTCCTCCGCGCACCCACCATCGACGCCCACCCCTTCTCCACTCGCCGAAGGACCGGGTCACTGCCTGCGCGGCTCCCCTCCCTCGACACCCGTCGCCCTCGCCCCGGACACCCAGGGGCCTGACATGTCCGCGCACTGTACGACAGAGGGGGCTGACGTGGAACTTTCCCAGAAAACCCCCTCCACTCCGCGCAACGCCCACCGCCCCCAACAGGACTTCCGCGCATACCGGTTCGGCGCCTCAGCGAAATGGCCGACCGGGACGAACAAGCGCGCACCGAGCAAGGGGGCGCAACGAAGAGTGACGCGATCTCAACGACGACAGCGCCAGGGACTCCTCTCGGGGGCGTGAGCCGCGCGACGGTGGATAGCGCGGAGGGCACTCGATCGGGTGATCCCCGTCCGGCCGGCGGCACGATTGACCCTGGCATCTGGAAATGACCGGAGAGGTGCGCGACTGGTTGCACGGATTGCGTGCCGCTGGTCGCGGGCGATAAGGCGGGACGATGGACGGCGTGGTATCGCCGCGCCATCCCCCTGGCCGAGGAACGCTATACCGAGTGGCTGGACCACCTGGACCGGCGACGTCACGAGGAGACGGAGCGATGACCGGCTTTCACTCATGGGACGAAGTCAAGGCAGAGGTCTTCGACACCGAGGACCTGGACGAGATCATGGCGGGTGCCCGGCGCATGGTCGCCGAGGCACGTGCGCACCGGCTGGCCGAGATGCGCAGGCAACTCGGCCTCACCCAGCGCGAGGTGGCCGACCGCATGCACGTGCGCCAGGAGCGGGTATCCGCCATCGAACGCGGCAGGACCGAGTCCGCCGAGGTGGGGACGGTCGCGGCCTATGTGGAGGCACTGGGCGGGGAACTGGAGATCGTCGCGAACTTCAATGGGACCCGGGTGGTCGTGGCATAGGCGGGCACCAACGCCCCTGCCCTCGGGTCGCGGCGGTACATCGCCGCTTGGCTGGATCGCGTCCAACGTCCGTGACTGATGGGGAAGTCGATCACACACTGCCCCCATGACCCCCATGACCAACCTGAGGAAAGCCGCGGCCGTACTGTCGGCCGCGGCCGCGGTCCTGATCGCGATACCCCCCACTGCCTCGGCGACCCCCGCCCCGCACGCCCCCTCCAGCCACACGTACGGCGGCACACTCGCCCGGGAGAACTTCGACCGCCTCCCCCTCGGCCCGGTGACCCAGGGCCGGGGCTGGACCACGGACACCTCCAACGGCACCCTGACCGTCGCTCCCAGCTCCACCGGCCACGGCCGTGAACTCCGCGTCCACACCGAGGGCAACGGCCGCGCCTTCATGGTCCTGTCCGACCTCGCCCCGCGCGGCAACAGCTTCTGGGCCCGTATGCGGCTACGCGTGACCGAGTTCCCGATCGCTCCGGACTGGGCCCACTGGACCCTCGCGGAGGCCTCCGGCCCCGACTCCCCCACCCTGGTCCGCCCCCTCGGCGGCCAGTACGCCCCCACCGACAAGGGCAACTTCTGGGGCGTCGGCTCGGACCTGGGCCCGACGGGCGACTGGACGGCGTGGAAGACCACCTCGCCGGCCGTAGCGGGGAAGTGGCAGTGCGCGGAGTTCCACCTGGACGCCACCGACAACCGCGTCACGGTCTACTTGGACGGCGTACCCCAGCCCGACCTGACCGTCTCCACAAAGAACCACGGCGGCACGTCGGACGACTTCACCTTCCCCACCTTCGACAAACTGAAGCTGGGCTGGCAGCTGTACCAGGCGAACCCGGCCCCGGCGGCGTTCGAAATGAGGATGGACGACATCGCGGTGAGCAACCGGCGGGTGGGCGGCTGCACCTTCTGACCATCGCGTGGTGGCCCGCCGAAAGCGATCCGGTGGGCCACCATGACTGTGTACGAGCGTTCAGAGCACTTCAGCTTCTACCCGCCGCTCCGCCTTGGTTACCGAAACTCTCAGGCGGAAGCAAGTAATCAGTTACGGAACACCGAGAACACTGGAAACAGCTTCGTGAACCTGAGTCGCAATTCGAGTGAGCTGCCTCACCTCATCTTCATTCTTAGCCGCGCGCTCCATCTGCCACTCGATGAACATGGGCGCGAACCAGATGAGTTGCACCAGCCTTGAATCCACAGTGTCGCCTATCGGAGGAATCCGAGAAAGCAGCGATACATACGATTCGCCAGCATCTAGATCGAACTCCCCAGATCTGAGCTTCCCGAGGAACCCAGACTCGTCATCCCATGCTTCATCTAGAAGCTCTAGCAACTCAGCCATAATCACCCTCCGGGCCAGTGCCCAACGATCGCCCCTGCCGGGATATTCCGCCAGATCAAGACCTCCGAGTCCTTCCTGGCATAGGAGCTATGTCTCCTACTCGACGGGAACGGCCCTGAAGATATATCAACGTAACTATACGGAATGCGCCTCAAATCAACTGCAATCACCCCATGACCTTGATTGTACTTACCGAATGCAATGGCCGGATTCTTAGTCATTGATATCCATGGCGACATCTTCTTTCCAGCAACATGCGACAGAGGGCTAACCCCTACGTTACCGGGGTCCCTAGCCGTCAACCCAGCTGAAGGATCGTCGTTCGCAGCCAATGCACGGTAGACGATGTTTCCGTCGGGGTCCGGCCCATCCGGCTTTCTGCTGCAATGGGAGTTCGTCTACAACCGCAAGCCCACCGCTCCCACCTCGCTCGACCTCGGCCCGGACGCCAAGTGCACCACGACCCAGCCGTACGCCCGGATGGGATCGGGAAGTCTGACGTTCACCGCGAAGGCGTCCGACAAGGACAAGAACCTTGATTTCCTCGACTTCGACCTGTGGCCGCACGGCAAGTGGGCGACGACGGGTGACCTTCTCGGCGCAACCGGCAAAGTGTCCGTGGGATCGGACAAGGACACGGCGCTCAGGACAACGAAGGAGTTTCCCACCAGCAAGCTGACCAACGGCACCCTCTACTCCTGGCGGGTGCGCGCCTGGGACGACGCGGAGGCGTCCTCCCGGTTCTCCCCGGCCAAGACACCGTGCCGCTTCGTCCTCGACACGTCCGCGCCCAAATCGCCCAAGGTCGGTTCCACCGACTTCCCCAACGCCGACACCGACGAGAACGGCTTCGGTAGTGGCGCCGACGACTCGAAGTGGAGCACCAAGAAGTTCGGTACGGCGGGCGCGTTCACCGTGCGGGCCCTCAACACGGATGTCGAGCGGTACGAATACGGGTTCAACGCGCCCAGCTACCCCTTCCACCTGGACCGGAAGGCCGGTACCGCGACCACAGTCAGCGCGACACTGACGAATGCCAAGCCGCCCACCGCCGGTCCGAACGTTCTGTACGTGCGGACCGTGGACAGCGCGGGCAACGTGTCGCAGCCCACGAAGTACTTCTTCTACGTCAGCCCCCGCGACCAGGCCGACTCACCCGGCGACTTCACCGGGGACAAGCTCCCTGACCTGATGGTCGTCACCGAAGCGGGCAATCTGGCCCTCTACCCCTCCCAGGCCACCGACGACCTCACCAAGGGCTCCGGCGACCTGGACTACTCGATGGCCGGCGCCTACCGGTCCAACCCGGCAAAGGATCCGAACGGCGACGACCTTCCACCGTATGTCGCCGCGCCCTCCGGTCACTTCAAGGGCGCCCTGATCACCCACAACGGGGACATCTACGGCGGTGACGGTCTTCAGGACCTGGTGGTGCGCGTCGGCGGCAAACTGTGGGTGTATCCCGGCGACGGCTACGGTGCCGTCGACATCGACAAGCGCGTGGAGATCCTGCTGCCCGAGGGGGCTCCCAGCCCGGCCTCGCTGACGCAGATCGTGTCCACAGGTGACGCCACCGGCGACGGCCGTACCGACTTCTTCGCCACCGCGGGCGACGAACTCTGGGCCCTCACCGGCTACCACGGCGCCACCATCGACCAGGCCACGCGCCTGGCGGCGTCCACCTGGACCGAACGCGACATCGTCACCGTCCTGGACATCACCGGCGACGGAGTGACGGACATGGTGTACCGCACGGACGTCCATGCCCAGCTCAAGCTCCGCAAAGGCAAGGCGGCGAGCGGCGGCGGCACCGACCTGGACTCCCTGTCCTCCGGCGCCGACTCCTCCGGCGGCACCGACCTCGAGTACGGTTCCGCCGGCTGGTCCAGCGCCAACATCCCGCTGCTGATCGGGACCCCGGACGCGAACGGGGATGCCATTCCCGACGTCTGGACGGTGCGTTCGGACGGTTCGGTCCGCTTCTACGCCGGCGGCAAGGCCGTCCTGGCGGGCTCGGGTACGGAGATCGTGGCTCCCGCGAGCTACTGGAAGACCCGGATCGCCATCGGCTGACCGCGTCACCGGGTGAGGGGCTCGGCACGGGGCGACCCTGCCGAGCCCCTCACGACATCAGGGCACCGCCAGCCCCACGGCACGAGTGCTGTCGCTCCCACCGATACAGACCCCGGCGATCTAATCTGACGACATGTCAGACAATGAGTCGTACGACCTGCTCGGCTTCGACAACATCCTCTTCCCCGTCGGCGACCTCGGCGAAGCCGTCTCCTTCTACGAGCGGGCCGGCTTCGAGGTCGGCTTTCGGCTGGACGAGGCCGGGATCGCGGGGCTGAAGGTCGGCAAGGAGACTCCCGGACTGCTACTGCGGGTGGAGGAGGAGTTGCGGCAGCGGCCGCCCGTGTGGGCGTCCGCGCGGGTGTGGCTGGAGGTGCCCGACGCGCGGGCCGCCGCGCGGGCCCTCGCGGCCGCGGGCGTGTCGCCGCTCGACGCCCCCTTCTCGGTCGCCACCGGATGGACCGTCGAGTTCGCGGATCCCTGGGGGAACGTCATCGGCCTCACCGACTACAGCAAGCGGCCGGAGCTCGCCCGCACCGGATGATCGGTTCACGGATCGATCGGTTGAACGTGTTCAAAAACAGCGCTACAGTCTCCCCCAGAACGCTTTGAACGCGTTCAAGAATGCTGCTGAGGGGTGGGGACATGGATCTCACGGTCGTCGCGTACGTCGTCTATTCGCTGGTCAGCGTGGGGCTGACGGTTTGGGTGGCGCGGACGTTGAGCAGGAACGGGCGGATCTTCCTCTCGGACGTGCTGCGGGGGAACGAGACGCTCGCGGACGCGGTGAACCATCTCCTGGTGGTCGGGTTCTATCTCGTGAACCTGGGCTTCGTGGCGCTGTACCTGAACGCCGACGGCGCCATCACCAGCCCCCGTGAGGTGTTCGAGGCGGTGTCGGCGAAGCTCGGCGTGGTGCTGCTCGTGCTCGGCGCGCTGCACCTGGGGAACGTGTTCGTGCTGAACAAGTTTCGGCGGCGGGGCGTCATGGAGCGGGAGCAGCTGCCGCCGGTCCCGCCGCAGGGCTGGGCCCCTCCGGTCGCTCCGACCGGACGCGTATGAGCGCCACGGCCGGGCCGGCCACCGTGGACCGGGGCGCCGAGCGCGTCCCGGTCCACGGGCTCACCGTGCTCTACGACGCCGGGTGCGGGCTGTGCACCTTCCTGCGGGAGTGGCTGGGCAGGCAGCGGCAGTTGGTGCCGCTGACGTTCGTCGCGGCAGGCTCGGAGGAGGCGCATCAGCGGTTCCCGTCGCTCGATCACTCGGCGACGCTGGAGGAGATCACGATCGTGGGGGACGGCGGGCAGGTGTACCGGGGGTCCGCCGCCTGGATCGTGTGTCTGTGGGCGCTGCGCAAGCACCGGCCGCTCGCGCACCGGCTGAGCACCCCGGCGGGAGCCCGGCTCGCGCGCACCGCCGTGCTCACCGCCGCGAAGTGGCGGGGCGCCCACCGGCAGCCCGGCTCGGGCTGCGGAAGCGGTGGGGCCGAGCTGACGGGATGGGTGTACGACCGGCGGTACGGGTGGGTGTACCGGACTCCGGGTGACTGCGACACCGGTACCTGCCCGACTCGTTAGGCTCTGCCCGTGCCCGCAGCGAACGACAGCCCCAGCCCAGAGCCCTTCGACGACCAGCTCGACGCGGAGCCCGGCGGCCCCGGGTCGGCAGCGTCTGTGGCCGGTGGCGGCGGCCCCGGGGACGGCACGGAGCAGTCCGGCCCCCGGGGCACCGCCAAGTCCGAGCAGACCCGCGCGCTGATCCTGGAGACCGCGCTGCGGCTCTTCCAGGAGCGCGGGTACGACAAGACGACCATGCGGGCCATCGCGAAGGAGGCCGGGGTCTCCGTCGGCAACGCGTACTACTACTTCGCCGGCAAGGAGCACCTGATCCAGGGGTTCTACGACCGGATCGGCGCGGAGCACCTGGTGGCGGTGCGGCCCGTGCTGGAGCGGGAGAAGGATCTGGAGGCGCGGATCGCCGGGGTGCTCAAGGCGTGGCTGGACGTGGCGGAGCCGTACCACGAGTTCGCGGCGCAGTTCTTCAAGAACGCGGCCGATCCGCAGAGCCCGCTGAGCCCCTTCTCCCCCGAGTCGGCGGGGCCGCGCGAGGAGTCCATCGCCATCCACCGCGAGGTGCTCGCCGGGTCCAAGGCCAAGGTCCCGGACGAACTCCGTGGCATTCTGCCCGAGTTGATGTGGCTGTCTCTCATGGGGCTCGTCCTGTACTGGGTCTTCGACCGGAGCGAGGGGCGCGCCCGCAGCTACCGGCTGGCCGAGCGGGGGGCCCGGCTGACCACCCGGGGTGTCTCGCTGGCCCGCTTCCGGGCACTGCGGCCGCTGGTCCGCGAGGTGCACGAGCTGTTCACGGACTTCCTGCCGGGGATGACGAAGGCAGAGCCGGGGGTCGAGGGGCGGGCGGCGGAGTGATCACTTTCGGGTGAACGGGATCGAACGGGACATCTGGTTCCGCTCCTGCCTACGATGATGACCTCGACACCAGCCCACAGGAGGCACGTGATGTCCACAGCATCCGTCGAGCGGCCCCATGGAGACCGTCCGCTGATCGCGGAGGCGAACCAGGTCATGGACCGCCTTCCGGGGTATCGCGTCGAGATCATCGGAGGCACGATCGTCGTGACGCCGCCCGCCAACTTCGCCCACGCCCGCGCTCTGTCCAGGTTGCGGAGCCCCTTCATCGCAGCAGGACTGGGGGGCGGGGATTCGGAGGTGACCGAGGGGGTCGGGCTCTGGCTTCCGGGCGGTACCGAGGACTACGCGATCCCCGACCTCGTGGTGGTCGACGCCGACATCGAAGATCACCTCGTCGAGAACAACTGCTACGACCCGATCGCCTTCCGTCTCGTTCTCGAGGTCACCTCCAGCAACTACCAGAACGACCTCCGCGCCAAGGTCACCGCGTATGCCCAGGCGAAGATCCCGGTCTACGTCATCGTCAACCGCCAGCACCAGCGCCTCCACGTTCTCACCGAGCCCGCCGGGGACACGTACGCCAGCCACCGCGTACACGCCCCAGGCGAGACCGTCACCCTGCCCGAGTCCATCGGCGCCAAGGTGACCCTGGACGTCGAGGCGATCCTCAAGGCCGGTCAGCCAAAAGCTAATTGACCGCGTCCACCTCCCCATCCGCCAGCTCCACGTCGTACACCAGCGGCCCCTCCCCCACGACCACCTGACGCGCACGGGACGCCGACGTCGGTGAGGTCGTCGCCAGCAGATAGGTGCCCGGGCCGGGGACGGCCACGATGTACGAGCCGTCCGCCAGGGACGTCACCCGGTCCAGCTGACGGCCGCCTCGCGACAGCAGGGTCACCTCGGCGCCCTCGACCGGCTCGCCGTCCGCCGTGCTGACGAAACCGTGGATCACGGAAGCGGGACCGTCCGGGGGCGAGACCGCCGGCTCCTCCTCCCTCGGCTCCTCCTCCCTCGGCTCCACCGCCAGGTGCGGCAACCGCCTCTCCAGCCCGGACGGCAACCACCAGTTCGCCTTGCCGAGCAGATGCATCACGGCCGGCACCAGGGCCGTACGGAGGACGAAGGCGTCCAGGGCGACGGCGGCGGCCAGGCCGATGCCGGCCATCGCGGCCTCCAGCTCGCCGCTGAGGACGAACGCGCTGAAGACGCACATCATGATCAGGGCCGCGCAGTTGATGACCCGGCTGGTCTCGGCGAGGCCGACGCGGACGGCGCGGGCGTTGTCCTTGGTGTGGACCCACTCCTCGTGCATCCGGCTGACCAGGAAGACCTGGTAGTCCATGGAGAGGCCGAACAGGAGCGAGAGCATGATGACCGGCAGGAACGCGGCGATCGGGCCCTCCTTGCCGATGCCGAGGAGTTCCGTTCCCCAGCCCCACTGGAAGATCGCCACCAGTACCCCGAAGGACGCGGCCGCCGCGACGAGATTCATCAGCGCGGCCGTCAGGGGCACCATCAGGGAGCGGAAGGCGACCAGCAGGAGCAGGAAGCCCAGCGCGATGATCGTCGCGACGAAGTAGGGGAGGCGGTCGCTCGTCACCGAGGCGAAGTCCTTCGCGACCGCCGTCACCCCGCCCACATGGGCCTCGGCCCCGGACGCCGGGATGACGTCCTCGCGCAGCCGGTCGATGAGCCGGTCCGTCTCCTCCGCCTGCGGTGACGTCGTGGGGACGACCTGGATCACCGTGACGCCGTTCGTGGGCGGTACGGCGGCGACCTGGGCCACTCCCTCGGTGGACTCGATGCGCGCGAGCAGCCCCTCGGTGTCGGTTCCGTCCACGACGACCTGGAGGGGGCCGTTGAAGCCGGGGCCGAAGCCCTCCGCCAGCAGGTCGTAGGCCTGGCGGGTCGTCGTGGTGTCGCGGTGGTTGCCCTGGTCGGAGGTGCCGAGACGGATCGACAGGACGGGGATCGCGAGGACCAGCATGACGACGAGGGCGAGCACGGCGGTGGAGCGCGGACGCCGCTCGACGTACGCCGACCAGCGGGCCGCGAGGCCGCTCGTCAGCTCGGGTTCGGGGCCGGTGGCGGCGAGGCGCCGGCGCTCGCGGCGGCTGAGGACGCGCGGGCCGAGGACACCGAGGAGCGCCGGCAGCAGGGTGACGGCGGCCAGCACGCTCAGGACCACCGTCAGCGAGGTCGCGATGACGACGCCGTCCAGGAAGCGGAGGTTCATCACCAGCATTCCGGCGAGCGCGATGCAGACCGTGCCGCCCGCGAACAGCACCGCGCGTCCGGAGGTGTTGAGGGCGGTGACCGCGGCCTCCTCCGGTTTCATGCCGCGCAGGATGCCGCGCCGGTGCCGGGTGACGATGAACAGGGCGTAGTCGATGCCGACGCCGAGACCGATGAGCGAGCCGAGCAGCGGGGCCACGTCCGGGATGTTCGTGGTGTGGCTGAGCAGGGCCGTGGCCATCAGTCCGGTGCCGACCGCGGCGACGGCGACGACGATCGGCAGCAGCATCGCGAAGAGCGAGCCGAAGGCGAGGAAGAGGACGACCGCCGCCGCCAGGATGCCGACCGCCTCGGCCGTGCCCTGGGAGGCCTCCTGGTCCCGTGCGATGGCCTGGCCGCCCAACTCGACCTGGAGACCGTCCCGTTCGGCGCCCCGCGCGGTCTCGATGACGTCGTCGAGCAGGTCCTTGGGGACGGAGTTCGCCTGCTCGGTGAAGGTCACCTGCGCGTAGGCGATGGTTCCGTCGCGGCTGACGCCCGCGCCGCCGCCGGCCAGGTCCCGGTCGTCGTAGGGGCTGGTGACGTCCCCGACACCCGCCATCCGGCCGATCTCCGCGAGCGCGGGCTCGATCCGGGACCGTACGGCCTCGTCGTCCACCGCCCCCTCGTCGACCTTCCACACCACCGTGTCGGTGTCGCCCGCGCGCTCGGGGAAGGCCTTGTCCATCAGGTCGTACGCGTGCTTGGAGTCCGTGTCCGGGAGGGAGAAGACGTTCGCGTAGTCCGTGCCCGCGCTGGTGCCGGCGAAGCCGACGCCGAACACGGTCCCCACCCACAGCAACAGGACCACCAGCCGGTGCCGATAGCACCACCGTGCCAAGGTCGCCACGATGAACTCTCCTTGTCGTGCGGTCGATTGGTCGTCGGTCGGTCCCCCAGGTCCTCGCCTCACCCTCGGCCGCGGCGGGGTCGGGGCGACATGGCCGGGCCGGGACTCTCAAGGAACTCCAAGGCGGAGCGGCTGCTTCCGGGAACTCCGGTGCGGATACTGAGGACATGACCGGAACCGAGCGAGCGACCCCGGGACACGAGCGAGCGACCTCCGGCCTGGAGGACGCGGCGGCCTTCGGCCACGAAGGGGCGACCGTGCTCGTCGTCGAGGACGAGCCGAGCATCGCGGACGTCCTCTCCATCGCCCTGCGCTACCACCGCTTCGAGGTGATGACGGCCGGTACGGTCCGCGAGGCGCTCGCGCTCGCCGAACGCACCCGGCCCGACGCGGTCCTGCTGGACGTGATGCTCCCGGACGGCGACGGCCGCGCCCTGGGCCGCGAACTGCGCGCCCGGCGGCCGGAGTCGGCGCTCGTCTTCCTGACCGCCCGGGACGCGCCCGCCGAGATCGTGGGCGCCCTCGGCTTCGGCGACGACTACATCACCAAGCCGTTCGACATCGAGGTGGTCGTCGCCCGGCTCACCGCCGTCCTGCGGCGTACCCGGCGCACCGACGTGCTGCCCCAGCGCCCGCTGCTGCGCTACGGCGACCTGGAGCTGGACGAGACGACGTACTCGGTGCACCGGGCGGGCCGCACGGTGGAGCTGACGCCCACCGAGTACGCCCTGCTGCGGTTCCTGGTGCGCAACGGCGGACGGGTCGTCCCCAAGGAGCAACTCCTGCGCCACGTCTGGCAGTACCAGCACGCGCCGGCCGAGTCGACCGTCGTGGAGACCTACATCAGCTACCTGCGGCGCAAGCTGGACACACTCGGCGCACCGGTGATCACCACCCGGCGGGGCGTCGGATACGGCCTCGCGTGATCCGTCCCGGGAGGCCGCGCAGGTCGTGTCGGCGGCACGGCCTGTACTCCCTGCGCGCCAAGCTCACGCTCGCCAACGTCGTCCTGCTCGCCGTGGGCGTCGTCACCGCCACCGCGGTCAGCGCGATAGGCATGCGGATGTACCTGCTCGACAGCGTCGACCGGGAACTGATGTCGACCCGCGACTCCATCGGGGCCGCCCGGATCGGCATGGAGCAGATCGACGCGCTCAGCGCGCTGGTCGCCCTCAGCGACCGGACGTCCGGTGAACCCGCGGCCGACGGCGCCGACTCCCTGGTCCAGGGTGCCGTCTTCACCGCGCTGGACGCCGGGGGCGAGCCGCTGACCATCGCCGGTTTCCTGCCCACCGGGGAGCAGCGCGCCCTCGCCGCTGCGGTGGGCGACCCTGCCGCTCTCGTCGCGGACGACGAACCGTACGACGTCGACGTGGCGGGCGACCCGTACCGCGTCACGGCGGCCCGGATGGACGACGGCACGACCGTCCTGCTCGCCACCTCCACCGCCTCGCTGCACGGGGTCATCGCCAAGGCCCTCAAGCTGGACTTCGCCGTCGGCGGTCTGCTCCTCGCGACGCTCGCCTGTCTCACCCTGTTCGGCGTGCGCCGCCGGATGCGGCCGCTGGAGGACATGGTCGAGACCTCGTCCGCGATCGCCGACGGCGACCTCACCCGCCGTGTCCCCTCCAGCAACGAGACGACGCTGGAGGTCGAGCAGCTGCGGCTCGCCCTCAACGCCATGCTCCAGCAGGTCGAGACGGCCCATCACACCCGGGAGCGCAGCGCCGCCCAGCTGCGCCGTTTCGTGGGCGACGCCTCCCACGAGCTGCGGACGCCCCTGGCCGCGATCCGCGGCTACCTCCAGCTCCACGACAAGGGCATGCTCACCGATCCGGGCGAGCGCCGGCGTGCCTGGGACCGGATGAACGACGAGGTCGACCGTATGGGCCGCCTCGTCGACGAGTTGCTCACCCTCGCCCGCCTCGACCAGCGGCCCGAACTCCGGCTCAGGAACGTGGACCTCACCCGCCTGGTCCGCGACGCCGCCGCCGATCTCCGCGCCCAGCAGCCCGACCGCCCGGTCACCGTCCGCGCTGACGGCACCCTCCTCCTCCGGGCCGACGAGTCGGGTCTCCGTCAGCTGCTGGGCAACCTGGTGAGCAACGTCCGCACCCACACGCCGGCGGACGTGCCCGTGCGGCTCGGGGTGGAGCGCTCGGCCGGGACCGTGCGTCTCTACGTGGCGGACGAGGGGCCCGGTCTGGCGGAGAAGGACGCGGCCCGGATCTTCGACCGTTTCTTCCGGGCGGGGGGCGGGGCAGGCAGCGGCCTGGGCATGGCCATCGTGCAGGGGGTGGTGGAGGCGCACGAGGGCGAGGTCGCGGTGAGCACGGCCCCGGGCGATGGCCTGAAAGTGACGGTCACCCTCCCATCAGCGCCCAGATGGTCTTCCCGTGCCGGCCCCGGTCCCACACCCCCCAGGCCGCGGCGAGGTGCTCCACGAGCCGCAGTCCCCGCCCCGTCTCCTCCCAGTCCCCCACGTCCCTGATCCGGGGCACGGTCATATCCTCGTCGGACACCTCGACCAGGCAGGACCCGTCGGCCAGGGCGGTCACGGCGACCTCGAACTCCCGCTCCAGCAAAGGCCCGTGACGTACGACGTTGGTCGCGAGCTCGGAGACGACGAGGACGACGTCCTCCAGGTCCCCGGAGCCCTCGTTGTGCCCCCAGGCGACCAGATGTTCCCGTACGCGTCGGCGGGCGAGCCCCACGGACGCCGGATGCCGGGGCAGCCGGAAGGAGTCGCGTCTCGGCACGTTCGCTCCTCACCCCGGACACACCCCCGCCACAGAACGATGCGTGGGGCGGGCACGCCGTGTCACTCCCGCGCGCGTGCGGCCCGCGACTTCGCGTCAGCTGTCACACGGCGTCTGTCATATCCAGTCCAGCCGCCACAGCCGGAAGACGCCGGTGTCGTCGGTCAGGTACTGCGCCCCGCCGACGTTCTCGCTGCTGAGCACGTACTCCTTGCGCTGCCACAGCGGGATCATCGGCACGTCCTCGGCCACGGCCTCCTGGAGTTCCTTGAAGTCGGCGGCGGCCCGGCTGCGGTCCTCGTACCGCCGGCTGTCCTTGATCAGCCGGTCGGCCCGTCCGCTGCTGTAGCCGTTGTTCAGGGAGCCGCCGGTCCCGACGAGGGGTCCGCTGAAGGTGTCGGGGTCGGGGTAGTCGGCAACCCAGCCCACCCCGTACGCGTCCAGCTTGCCCTCGGCGTACCGCTTCTGGAACGCCGTCCACTCGTACGCCTTGGTGGTCACGTAGAACAGCCCGCTCGCCTCCAGCTGCTGCTTGAGCTCGGCGGCCTCGGCGGCGGCCGAGCCGCTGCCCTCGGCGTAGCCGAAGGTGAAGCGGACGGGCATGCCGACACCGGCCCCGTCGAGCAGCTTGCGGGCCCGCTGCGGGTCGGGCCGGGGGTTCGCGTCGAAGAACGAGGCCGTGTGGCCCGTGAGTCCGGCCGGGATGAGCGAGTACAGGGGCTCGGTGGTGCCCTGGTAGACCTCGGCGACCAGCTTCTCGCGGTTGATCAGCGCGGCCAGCGCCTGCCGCACCCGGCGGTCCTGGAACGGCGAGCCCACCCGCACGTTGAGCACCAGGTTGCGGGTCTCGGTGCTGTCGGCCTCGGTGACCCGCTGGTCGAGGTCGCTGGGCGAGACGGCGGCGAGCGTCGCGGGCGGCAGCGTACGGGTGGCGACGTCCACCCGGCGTGCCTCCCACGCCTTCTGCAGCGCCGCCGAGTTCTCGTAGTAGCGCATCAGGACCGGGCTGCGGCCCCCCTGGGCCTCGCCCTGGTAGCCGTCGTTGGGGGTGAGGCGGGCCTGCCCGTCGCCGTACGACGTCAGGGTGTACGGGCCGGTGCCGTCGGCGCCGCCGTCCGTGCGGAGCCGGTTGACGGGGTACCTGGTCCGGTCGACGATCGAGCCGGCGCCGGTGGCCACCTTGAACGGGAACGTGGCGTCCGGCGAGGACAGGCGGAAGGTGACGGTCGGCCCGTCCGCGCTGACCGACCGCAGGGTGTCGAGCAACCCGGCAGGTCCGACGTCGGAGTTGACGCGCTTGACCCGGTCGAAGGAGTACTTGACGTCCTTCCCGGTGACTTCGCGTCCGCTGGGGAATTTCAGGCCCGGCCGCAGGACGCAGCGGTAGACGGTGAGCGCGTCGCCGAGGAACTCACAGCTGCGGGCGGCGTCCGGCACGGGCGCCGCGCCGCCCGGTTCGAAGGTCAGCAGCGACTGGAACACGTTGTTGAACAGGGCCCAGGACCCGGCGTCGTAGGCTCCGGCCGGGTCCAGCGAGGTGACCTTGTCGGTCGTGCCGACGACGATCGTCCTGTTCTCGTCCCGCTGGGCCGGCATCAGCTGCCAGCCACCGATCGCCGCGATCGCCACCACCAGCAGCGACGCGAGAATCCGTATGCGAACCGACCGCATCGGTGCCCCTTCCAAGGACCCCACCCGGCCCACTACGCACAGTGGTTCCGCGATGGCGCGGATCACCTAACCACAGTCGGCTGTGTTGACGGAAGACAGGTTTTGTTGAGTTGAGAAAGAACTCGGTAAGCATGTCGCCATATGTGCCCGAAAGGCCTCCGTACCTGTACCGGAAGCCTTCCTGACGAACCGTCACGCCTGCTTCGACGCCAGCTCCACGACCGTGATGTCCGAGGGCGCCCCGACCCGCACGGGCGGCCCCCAGGCGCCCGCGCCGCGGGTCACGTAGAGCTGGGTGTCGCCGTAGCGCTCCAGTCCCGCGAGGGTCGGGTTGGCGGCCTGCGCGACATAGGTCATGGGCCACATCTGGCCACCGTGGGTGTGACCGGAGAGCTGGAGGTCGACGCCGTGATCGACGGCGTCGTGGATCTGGACGGGCTGGTGGGCCATGAGCACCACGGCCCGTGAGGTGTCCCGGTCGCCGAGCGCCTTGGCGAAGTCGGGGCCCTGGCCCTCGTCCTCGCCCGCGATGTCGTTCACCCCGGCGAGGTCGAGGTACGGCAGTTCACGGCGGGCGTTCTCCAGCGGCGTCAGACCCAGCCGCCGCACCTCGTCGACCCACTGCTCGGCGCCGGAGATGTACTCGTGGTTGCCGGTGACGAAGTAGCTGCCGTGCCGTGCCCTCAGTCCGGCGAGCGGTGCCGCCGCCGGGCCGAGGTCCGCCACATCGCCGTCGACCAGGTCGCCGACCACCGCGATCAGGTCGGGCTGCGTCGAGTTGATCGTGTCGACGACCTTCTGCGCGAAGCCCCGGCCCAGCATCGGCGAGAGGTGGATGTCGCTGACCACCGCGATCCGGAAGCCGTGTGCGGCGCGCGGCAGCTTCGCCAGCGGCACGGTGACCCGCTTGAGCTTGGGTCCGCGTACGACGCCGTAGGTGCCGTAGCCGACCGTGCCCACGGCGGCCGCGGCGACGGCGCCGCCCACCACCCGGGAGACGAAGAGACGGCGGGAGGGGTCGGCCGGGGCCGCGGGGGCGGCCCGGTCCGGGGGTTCCGGCGCGCGGGGCGGCGCCGACTGTCCGGGCTCGGCGGCCTCCGCGGGCTCGACGGGCTGTACGGACTCGGCGGACTGTGCGGGCTGCGCGCCCGCCGGGACCGGCTCCGGCTCCCGCACCGCGGGCTCCGGCCGCGGCTCCGGCTGCCGCGCGGGCTGCGGGGCGCGCCGCGCCACCAGGCGGCGTACGAGAGGGCGTAGCAGCTCCCCCACCAGAAGGGCGAGGAGCAGGTACAGCGCGAGGGCGAGCCACATGAAGCCCGGCCAGGTCAGTGTCTGCTGCAGCCAGAAGGGCGCGCCGGTGCGCTCGGCCGCGAAGCCGCCGATCATCAGCACCGGCCCCGCGACGAACACCGCCGTGCCCACGCGTCTGGCCGGGCCCGGCCCGCGTGTCGTGTCGCGCACCAGGCGGCGCCACGCGTACCAGTGCAGCGCGCCGAAGAGGGCCAGCACCAGCAGGAGCACCAGGACGAAGACGACGGTCATCACGAGGCACTCCCGGGCGCGGCTCGGCGAAGGGCCCGCACCCCGCGCAACCCGATGACCCCGATGACCGTCCCCAGAGCAAAGGAGACGACGGCGAGCGTCAGATGCACCCAGAAGTACGCCGTCGGATCACCCGCGTCGTCGAACGCGAGCCCGCTGCCGTCCTTCCAGAGGTTTTTGACGAAAGTGATCCAGATGACCCAGCTCCACACCCCGAAGGCGAGCAGGAACCAGGAGAGGGGGCGGCTGAGCTTCATGCGTTCAGTATCGCCGTCGACCGTCCAGGTATCGCGCCGGGGTGCGAGCGGGGGCGTGAGCGGGAGTCTGAGCGCCACGGGGCGCTCCAGTGGGATTTACCGGTCGGAGCCATGTACTTTCTCGATCGTGCCCGCCTCCAAGAAGACCGTCAGGCGCCCCCTGTTGGTCACCTCAGCCACCCTGCTGTCCTTCTCCCTGGCCTCGCTGCCGCTGCTGACGGCCGGCCCGGCCTTCGCTGCGAAGCCGTCACCGAGTTCGAGCGCCTCACCGTCCGCGACTCCCCCGGCGACCATGTCGACCGTCGGCGGCGAGGCGCTCGGCCGGCCCGGCACGCAGGCCAGTCTCGGCAGCGACGCGCCCGTGCTCCCCAAGGGCATCAGCGCCCGCTCCTGGATCGTCGCCGACGCCGAGTCGGGCGAGGTGCTGGCCGCGCACAACGCGCACTGGCGGCTGGCCCCCGCGAGCACGCTGAAGATGCTGTTCGCGGACACGCTGCTGCCGAAGTTCAACAAGGACGAGGAGCACAAGGTCGTGCCCGCCGATCTGGCGGGCGTCGGCTCGGGCTCCAGCATGGTCGGCATAAAGGAGGACGAGACGTACACCGTCCACGATCTGTGGCTCGGTGTCTTCCTTCGCTCCGGCAACGACGCGGTGCACGTCCTGTCGGCCATGAACGGCGGGGTGAAGCAGACCGTCGCGGACATGAACGCGCACGCCGAGGAACTCCAGGCCCTGGACACGCACGCGGTCAGCCCGGACGGGTACGACGCGAAGGGGCAGGTGTCGTCCGCCTACGACCTGACGCTGATCGCCAGGTCGGGGCTGCAGAAGAAGGACTTCCGGGAGTACTGCTCCACCGTGCGGGCGAAATTCCCGGGCGAGACGAAGAAGGGCAAGAACGGCAAGAAGAGCCGTTCGTCCTTCGAGATCCAGAACACCAACCGGCTGCTCACCGGGGACAGCGGCCTCGACTCCTACCAGGGCATCGCGGGTGTGAAGAACGGCAACACCACGAACGCGGGCGCCACGTTCACCGGGGTCGCCGAGCGTGGCGGCCGGGTCCTCCTCGTCACCGTCATGCATCCGGAGAAGGAGGAGCACAACCAGGTCTACAAGGAGACCGCGAGCCTCCTCGACTGGGGGTTCAAGGCGGCGGGCAAGGTGACGCCGGTGGGTGAGCTGGTGCCGCCCAAGAGCGCGGACACCTCCGGTGGGGGTGCCGACGAGCCGAGTGCGCAGCCGGGGGCCACGGCTTCCGCGTCTGCCTCCGGCGGGGCCGGCGGGAAGTCGGTCGCGTCGCGTGCGTCCGGTGGGGACGGCGGGGTCGGGGTGGCCCTCGGGATCATGGGGGGCGTGTTGGTGTTGGTGGCCGGTGGGGTGTTTCTGGTGAATCGGAAGTGGCCCCTGCGGGGGAGCAAGTAGGGCGGTCCGGGAGCGTCTGCCTGGTCGGGGCCGGATGCGGGGTGCGGGTGCGTTGGGGTTGTCGCGCAGTTCCCCGCGCCCCTTACGGGGTGCTGGTGTCGGATGCGGGGTGCCGGTCTCGTCGTGGCTCCTCGCGCAGTTCCCCGCGCCCCTTACGGGGCGGTGGTGCCGGCCGGGGGGATCAGGCCCTCTGTGGCTCCGGCGCCCCCTGTGTCTGCGGCCTCCCCGCTCTCCCTGCTGCCCTCCGCCGTCCATGCCGCGCAGTACAGCAGGAGCTTGGTGGTGAAGTTGATCCAGAGGAGGAGGGCGATGGGGACACCGAAGGCGCCGTACATGCTCTTCGAGGCGATGCCCTGGATGTAGCCGCTGAGGAGGAGCTTGAGGAGTTCGAAGCCCACGGCTCCTATGAGGGCGGCCACGACGAGGCGGCGGCGGGGCGGATGGACGCCCGGGAGGAGGGTGAGGACGTAGAGGAGGAGCAGGAAGGCGGCCAGGACGGCGACGGCGAACGCGGCGAGGCGCAGGAGGATGCCGCCCCAGCCGTCGCGGTCGATGCCGAGCTGGTCGGCGAACCGGCCCACGGCCCAGGAGGCGGCGGCGGAAGCGGCCAGCGAGACGAGCACCGCGCCGCCCAGACCGACCAGCACGCCGGCGTCCTTGCCCTTGGCGAGGACGGGGTTCTCGTCGGGGTCCTCCTTCTCCCACACCGCGCGCAGACAGCCGCGCATCTCGCCGACCCAGCCGATGCCGGTGAACAGCAGCAGCGCGCCGGCGATGATCCCGACCGTGCCCGCGTTGTCGACCAGGCCCGCGACGTCGAGCTGGTCGGAGATGCCGGGCACCTGCTCACTGAGCCGGTCCTCCAGCTCCTGCTGCTGGTCCTTGCCGAGGGTCGCCGCGACGATGGCCGCCGCCAGGGTCAGCAGCGGGAACAGCGCCAGGAAGCTGATGAACGTCATCGCCGCGGCCAGCCGGGTCCACTTCACCCGCTCCAGCCGCTCGTACGAACGCCACGCGTGCGTGGTCATCAGACGCTCCACCCAAGGACCCACCCCGGGGAGCTTTTTCAGCCAGTCCATGATCCGAACTCTGCCCCAGTCGTCGACACCCGATACCGGGTACCCCCGGACCGGCCCGCGGATCCTCTCCCGGTGTCAGCGCCTCCGGCACCACGGGGAGCGGATCACCAGTCCGCCACCGCCAGCCCGTACATCGTCAGCCACACGGCGCCGATGAGGGTGAGGGCGCGGTCGCGCAGGATGACGTCCTCGGGTTCACCGGCGGTGCCCCGGTCGGCGAAGACGGCGTAGCGGAGGACGGCGAGGACGAAGGCGATCATGGAGAGTTGCCGCCAGGGCAGCACGCCGGTGGTGGGTACGCCGCCTTCCTCCAGGGCCCAGAGGCAGTAGCCGAGCACGGCGACCCCGGCGGCCAACTGCCAGACGAAGCGGAGGTATCCGGCGGTGTACTCGGTGAGCAGGGCCCGGGTCGCGCCGGACCGGTCGGCCAGCTGCACGGCCTCCGAGTACCGCTTGGCGGCGACCATGAACAGCGCGCCGAACCCGGTGGTGATCAGGAACCAGCGGGAGAGCGGGATGCCCAGCGCCAGTCCGCCGATCATCGCCCGCATCAGGAACCCGGTGGTGACGACCGCCAGATCGACGACCAGGACGTGCTTGAGGCTGACGCAGTAGGCGAGTTGGAGTCCGAGGTACGCCGTCAGCAGCGCGGCGGTGTACGGCGAGCAGAGCCAGGCGGCGCCCAGGGGCGCGAGCACGGCGAGGGCGCCCCCGACTCCGTAGGCGACGGGGACGGGCACCTGCCCGGCGGCGACCGGCCGGTGGCGCTTGACGGGGTGCGCGCGGTCCGCGTCGGCGTCCCGGGCGTCGTTGACGAGGTACACGGCGGCGGCACAGGCCGTGAAGAGGACGAAGACGAGCGGGAGTTGGACGAGCGCGCGAGGAGTGAAGAGCTCCCCGGCGGCCGCGGGAGCGGCGACGACCAGGGTGTTCTTGATCCATTGCCGGGGCCGGGTCGTCCGGAGGAGTCCGCGGACGAGGCCGGCCTTCGAGGGCGCCTGTCCGGATAGCGTCCGGCGCTCCAGGACCACGGCGCTCCCCGGCGTGCGCCCTGCAACCGTGCGCTCAGCCATCACCGCTCACCACCCAGCGCGCACCCAACTGCGCCGTGAGCGCCCCGAGCGCCACGCCCGCCGCCACGTCCGACGGATAGTGCACGCCGACGACGAGCCGGGAGAGGCACATCGCGGCGGCGAGCGGCGCGGCGGCGGACAGCAGCAGCGGGGTGCCGCCCGGGGCGCCGTGGGCCACGACGGCGACCGCCGCGGCCGCCGAACTCGCGTGCGAGCTGGGGAAGGAGTGCCGTCCGATCGTGCCGACCAGCGGCTCGACGTGTGCGGGGCGCGGTCGCCGTACGACGCGTTTGACGCCCATGCTGGCCAGATGCGCCCCGGCGGTCAGCGCCGTGCCGCGCAGCCACACACGACGCCGCTCCCGGTCGACGGCGGCCCCCGCCAGCCCGGCCGCGAGCCACAGCAGGCCGTGTTCCCCGACCCGGGACAGCCCGCGGGCGGCGCTCGCGACACGCGGGTCGGCACCACGGGCGTGCAGCGCGGTGAGGAGCCGCCGGTCCAGCCCCCGCACGCCCTCGACGACGTCAACTTCATCCATGCGACGCCACTCTCGCGGGCGACCGGGCCGGAGCTACGGCAATCTTGAACGACATCCCACTAATCACCCATTTCGGTGAGGCGACCGAGCGGCCGCGCCGACGTGCCCGACTCCTCCGTATACGCGGCGATACGGTCGCGAGCATGCCAGCCGACGCCGCCCCGACCTCCCCGGCTCCCCCGCCCGCCGGCCCCCGCCGTGCCGCACCCGCCCCCGGCTCCGTCTCCACCCCCACACCCCGCTCCGCCTCCGCTCCCGCTCCCGCTCCCGTCACGGTCACCGGCTGGGGCCGCACCGCGCCGAGCGCCGCGCGGCTGGTCCGTCCGCGGACCTACGAGGAGGCCGCGGCCGCCGTACTGGAGTGCGGGGCGCAGGGGGCGCGGGGCGGGATCGCCCGGGGGCTCGGGCGGGCGTACGGCGACGCGGCGCAGAACGCGGGCGGCGCCGTCCTCGACATGACCGGCCTCGACCGGGTCCACGCCATCGACGCGGACGGCGGCACCGTGCTGTGCGACGCGGGCGTCTCGCTGCACCGGCTGATGGAGGTCCTGCTCCCCCTGGGCTGGTTCGTGCCGGTGACCCCGGGGACCCGTCAGGTGACCGTCGGCGGCGCCATCGCGGCCGACATCCACGGCAAGAACCACCATGTCTCCGGGTCCTTCGCCCGCCATGTGCTCTCCCTGGACCTGCTCACGGCCGACGGCGAGATCCGCACGGTCGTCCCCGGCACCCCGCTCTTCGACGCCACGGCCGGCGGCATGGGTCTCACCGGCGTCATCCTCACCGCGACCGTCCGCCTCCTGCCCGTCGAGACGTCCTGGATGTGCGTCGACACCGAACGCGCGCGCGACCTCGACGACCTCCTCGCCCGTCTCACGGCCACGGACCGCTACTACCGTTACTCGGTCGCCTGGATCGATCTGCTCGCCAAGGGCTCCGCGACGGGCCGAGCGGTGCTCACCCGCGGCGACCACGCGCCCCTGGAAGCCCTGGAGACGCGGTGGCGGCGGAACGCGGGGTGGGGGTCGGCGTGGACACCGCCGGCTGGAACGCCAGGGACACCGGCCTCGGGGTCACCGTGGGCACCGCCGTCTGGAACGCCGGGGACACCGCCGTGGGGAGGGCCCTGGGCGCCGCCGTCGGCAGGGCCCTGGGTCTCGTCCACGCGCGCGCGTGCAGGGCGCCGTTCGGTCAGTGACGCGTTGCGGTTCCGCAGGGGCGCGCCCGCCACCCCACTGGAGTTCCGCACCCCCCGCCTCCCCGCCGCCCCCTCCTTCGTCCCCGACGGACTTCTCGGCCGTACGGCCATGGGGCTCTTCAACGAACTCTGGTACCGCCGGGCGCCCCGGTCCCGCACCGACGAACTCCAGCGCATCTCCACCTTCTTCCACCCCCTCGACGGGGTCCCGCACTGGAACCGGATCTACGGCCGGTCCGGCTTCGTGCAGTACCAGTTCGTCGTCGGGCACGGCCAGGAGGAGACCCTGCGCCGGATCGTCCACCGGATCTCGGCGCGCCGCTGCCCCTCCTTCCTCGCCGTGCTGAAGCGGTTCGGCGAGGGCGACCCCGGCTGGCTGTCCTTCCCGATGCCCGGCTGGACCCTCGCCCTGGACATCCCGGCGAGCCTGCCCGGTCTCGGCGCCTTCCTGGACTCGCTCGACGAGGAGGTCGCGGCCGCCGCCGGCCGCGTCTACCTGGCGAAGGACGCCCGGCTACGGCCCGAGCTGCTGGCCGCGATGTATCCGAGGCTCCCCGAATTCCGCGCACTGCGCGAGGAGTTGGACCCGGGCGGGGTCTTCGTCTCGGACCTGGCCCGCCGCCTCGGCCTGTGAACGCCGTGTCGTGAGTGCCGTGCCGTGAGCGCTGTGTCGTCAGCGCCGTGCCGTGAGCGCCCTGCTGCGAACGCGGCGCTGTGAACGCGGCGCGCACCCCTGCCCCCGCTGTCCTCCCCCACTGCCCCCACTGCCCCACGCTGTCCCCCACACCCAGGAGCTGTCATGAAGGACGCCTTCGGCACCCCCCAGTCCCTGCTGATCCTCGGCGGTACGTCGGACATCGCGCTCGCCACGGCCCGTCGGCTGATCGCGCGCCGCACCCGTACGGTGTGGCTCGCGGGGCGCCCGTCGCAGGCTCTGGAGAACGCGGCCGTCCATCTGCGCGGCCTCGGCGCGGAGACCCACACCGTCACCTTCGACGCGCTCGACCCCGGCTCCCACGAGGCGGTCCTCGGCAAGGTCTTCGCCGAGGGCGACATCGACATGGTGCTCCTCGCCTTCGGTGTCCTCGGCGACCAGGCGAACGACGAACGCGACCCGGTGTCCGCCGCGCGTGTCGCGCAGACCAACTACACCGGTGCCGTCTCGTCCGCCCTGGTCTGCGCGCGGGCCCTCCAGGCGCAGGGCCACGGCTCCCTGGTCGTCCTGTCCTCCGTCGCCGCCGAGCGGGCCCGCCGCTCCAACTTCATCTACGGCTCCAGCAAGGCCGGCCTCGACACCTTCACCCAGGGCCTGGGCGACGCCCTCCACGGCACCGGCGCCCACGTCATGCTCGTCCGCCCCGGCTTCGTCCGCACGAGCATGACGGCGGGCCGCCAGGAGAGCCCCTTCGCCACGACCCCGGAGGCGGTGGCCACCGCCATCGAGCTGGGGCTGCGCCGCCGCTCGGAGACGGTCTGGGTCCCGGGTGCGCTACGCCTGGTGATGACGGCCCTGAGGCACCTGCCGAGGCCGATCTTCCGCCGCCTGCCGCTGTAGCGCCCCTTCAGGGGGCGCGGGGAACCGCGCGAGCAGCCCCCACGTACCCGCAGCCGCGCGCGAAGCCCGCTGAACCACCCCTCCCGGAACGGTCCGACTCACCCGGCGCCCGACGTCACCGTGCGGGCAGCGTCGTGTCTCCGACCGGCGCACCCGCCTGCGGCGGCACCACGGACCCGCCGAACGCGAACTCCCGCAGCTTGCGCCAGACCCCGTCGGAACCCTGCTCGTAGAGCGCGAAACCGGTGCAGGGCCACTGCGCCTCGTACCCGGCGAGCTCCTCGAACGCCCGGTCCATCGCCTCCTCGGCGATGCCGTGCGCCACGGTGACGTGCGGGTGGTACGGGAAGTTCAACTCGCGCGCCACGGGTCCCGACGCGTCCCGGACCTGCTTCTGCAACCAGGTGCAGGCCTCGCCCCCCTCGACGACCCTCACGTACACGACGGGCGACAGCGGGCGGAAGGTGCCCGTGCCGGACAGCCGCATCGGGAAGGGCCGCCCGGCCGCCGCGACCTCGCGGAGGTGCGCCTCGATCGCCGGGAGGTCGGTGGCCTCGACCTCGGTCGGCGGCAGCAGCGTGACGTGCGTGGGGATGCCGTGAGCCGCGGCGTCGCCGAAGCCCGTGCGCCGCTCCTGGAGCTGGCTGCCGTGGGGCTCCGGGACCGCGATCGACACACCGATCGTTACGGTCCCCACGTCGTCTCCTGTCGTCGTGTCATGCGAGTTGTCGTAGTCCTTGTCAGCCGCGGTCCGTCGTACGGCGGTCGGCCGAACCGACCACCGGTCGTACCGACTCCCGGTCGTACCACTGCCCGTCGTACCGACTGTCCGTAGTACCGCTGTCGGTCGTACCGGCTATCGACTGTACGGCCACGACGGTCCTCCGGGCAGGCGCAGCGGGAGTGATGTGCGGCGCTGTCGGTGGTGCGATCGGTGGTGCGACAGGCGCTCGGGGGCAGAGGTGGTGCGGCTCAGTGCTTGGCGGGCAGGAAACCCACCGCGTCGTACGCCTGGGCGAGCGTCTCCGCCGCGACCGCGCGCGCCTTCTCGGCCCCCTTGGCCAGGATCGAGTCGAGCGTCTCCGGGTCGTCCAGATACTGCTGGGTACGCTCCCGGAACGGCGTCACGAACTCGACCATGACCTCGGCGAGGTCCGTCTTGAGCGCACCGTAGCCCTTGCCTACGTACTTCTGCTCCAGTTCCGCGATACCCGTCCCCGTCAGGGTCGAGTAGATGCTCAGCAGGTTGCTGACGCCCGGCTTCTCCGCGGTGTCGAAGCGGATCACCGTGTCGGTGTCGGTGACGGCGCTCTTGACCTTCTTCGCGGTGACCTTCGGATCGTCGAGCAGGTTGATCAACCCCTTCGGGGTCGACGCCGACTTGCTCATCTTGATCGCGGGGTCCTGGAGGTCGTAGATCTTCGCCGTCTCCTTCAGGATGTACGGCTTCGGGATCGTGAAGGTCTCGCCGAAGCGGCCGTTGAAGCGCTCGGCGAGGTCCCGGGTGAGCTCGATGTGCTGGCGCTGGTCCTCGCCGACCGGCACCTCGTTCGCCTGGTAGAGCAGGATGTCCGCGACCTGGAGGATCGGGTACGTGAAGAGGCCGACGCTCGCGCGGTCGGCGCCCTGCTTGGCGGACTTGTCCTTGAACTGGGTCATGCGGGAGGCCTCGCCGAAGCCGGTGAGGCAGTTCATGACCCAGCCGAGCTGCGCGTGCTCGGGGACGTGGCTCTGGACGAAGAGCGTGCAGCGCTCCGGGTCGAGACCGGCGGCGAGCAGCTGCGCGGCGGCGAGCCGGGTGTTGGCGCGCAGGTCCGCGGGGTCCTGCGGCACGGTGATCGCGTGCAGGTCGACGACCATGTAGAACGCGTCGTGGGACTCCTGCAGGGCCACCCACTGGCGGACGGCGCCGAGGTAGTTGCCGAGGTGGAACGAGCCGGCGGTGGGCTGGATGCCGGAGAGCACGCGAGGTCGGTCAGAGGCCATGCTCACCATTCTCTCAGGTGTCCGGGGCCGTTCCGGAACCGACCGGAAACAGATGTGACATGGGTGGGAACCGATCCGGTCCGGGCGGTGTACCCATGTTGTGAGAACGCGGGAGGGGGGCCGCATCGTCGATGAGGCCGCGGTGATCGCACGCGTACGCGCCGGGGAGCCGGAGGCCTATGCGGAGCTGGTGCGTGCCCACACGGGCATCGCGCTGCGAGCGGCGCGGGCGCTCGGTGCCGGTTCGGACGCGGAGGACGTGGTGCAGCAGGCCTTCTTCAAGGCGTACTGCACCCTGGGCCGCTTCCGGGACGGTGCCGCGTTCCGGCCGTGGCTTCTGTCGATCGTGGCCAATGAGACGAGGAACACAGTGCGGACGGCGGGGCGCCAGCGTTCGCTGGCCGACCGGGAGGCCGCCTTCGTGGAGGCCGAGCCGCTGATACCGCCCTCGGCCGACCCGGCGGTCGCCGCGCTGGAGATAGAGCGGCGTGTCGCGCTCCTGGGCGCCCTGGAGAAGCTGAGCGAGGAACACCGGCTGGTCGTCACGTACCGCTATCTGCTGGAGATGGACGAGCCCGAGACGGCGGCCGCCCTGGGCTGGCCCCGGGGCACGGTGAAGTCCCGTCTGAGCCGGGCCCTGCGCAAGCTGGGCCGCCTCCTGCCGGAGTTCGAGCCGGGGGAACCGCTGGGCCGGAAGGGGGAAGGGGGTGAGGGGCGTGCGTGAGCCGGGCGAGGGCGGGGAGCGCGGTCCTGGCGAGGACCGGGAGCGGTCGCGGAAGGGCGGGAACACGGGGGGTGACATGCGTGACGTCCGGTTGCCCCAGGAGCTGCGGGCGCTCGGGCGGGCCCTGGACCGGCCCGGGAGCGACGGCGACGAGACCATGGTCGAGCGGGTTCTCCAGCAGATACTGGCCGAGCGGGTGCCGACGCCGGTGGCCGAGCCGCCGGGGGCCGGGGAGCGGCTGCGGGCGGTGCGCCGGTGGGCGCGGACGCGGTGGCGCGCGCTGATCGCCGCGCTGTGCGGGCTGCTCACGGCCCTCGTCCTCACCCCTCCGGTGCGGGCGGCGGTGGCCGACTGGTTCTCCTTCGGCGGGGTCGAGGTGCGGTACGACCCGTCGGCGACGCCTTCGCCGGGCGCGCGGGTGCCCGGCTGCCCGGAGCCGGTCCCGCTGGCCGAGGCCGGGCGGCGGGCGGGGTTCGCTCCGCTCGTGCCGGAGGCGCTGGGTCCTCCGGACGCGGTGTCCGTGACGCGTGCGCCGAAGGACCGCTTCGTGATCACCCTCTGCTGGGACGAGCGGGGAGGGACCGTCCGGCTCGACGAGTACGCGGCCCGGCTGGCCCCCGAGTACGGCAAGACCGTGGCGGGCGAGCAGGCCGTGGAGTGGGTCGGGCTGAAGGACGGCGCGCACGACGCGCTGTGGTTCCCCGAACCGCACCTGCTGCGCTTCTGGATGACCTCCGAGGACGGCTCCCGCCTCACCCGCTCCGAGCGCACGGCCGGGCCCACCCTTCTGTGGGTCCACGACGACGCGTTCACGCTGCGGCTGGAGGGCGTGGCGTCGAAGACTCGGGCGCGGGAGATCGCGGACTCGTTGGACTGATCGGTCCGGTCCGGGTGGGAACCCCGGCGGTCCGAGCGGTGTACCAGGAATGACACCGCGAGTGCGGGAGGACCGCACCGGGATCGATCGGGGGGTGTCGGATGCGTGGACTGCGACAACTGACGGCGACGGTGGGCGGGTTGCTGACCGCGTTCGCTCTGGTGCTGCTGGGGGCTCAGCCCTCGGCGGCGGGCGGACCGACCAGTGTGCTGCTGGTCGCCCCGACCGGCCAGCGGACGGCTTCGCTGTACGGCACACAGGACGAGTACGGCGACCTGGAGAAGCTCCTCGCCCGCGCGGGCGGCGAGCTCGACCAGGATCGCGAGGAGGCCCCGCGGTGGGGGCGGGAGGACATATGGGGAGAAGGGATCAGTGACATGGTCAGCGTGACGTGGATGATCCACGACGTGACGCCGTGGCGGCTGGACCGGGTCTACACGGCCGCGCCGGACACCAAGGACATCTGGATCCACACGACGCTCGTCGCCGGCGAGGAGGATCCGGGCGCCGCGGGCGCCGGCGTCTGGCACCGGGCGAAGCAGCCGGACCAGCTGCGGAAGCTGCTCAACGGCCTGGGAATCCTGGGCGTGGCCCCGGGTGATCCGGCCCCCGGGGACCCGGTGCGGGACGAGCCGCGTTCCGGCGAGGCGGCGGGAGGGACCGTGGCCGACTCCGCCGGGACGACCGCCGACGCCAGGGCCGCGGCCACCGCACCCGGTCTGGCCGACCACGCCCACTGGGCGATACCCGCTCTGGCGCTGGGCCTGCTCGTCGGCTCCGGCGGTGCCACCCTCCTGCTGCGCCGCGCGGCGGCCCGGAACGGGTCCGGGCCACCGCGGGAGCCCCGTCAGGAGCTGCTGGACGCCTGAGGGCGGCGGTCGGCAGACGGTCGGTGGGCGGCCGGAGGGTCGGCCGGTTCAGCCGAGGTCGATCTCCGGGTACAGCGGGAAGCCGGCGACGAGGTCGGTGGCACGACGGGAGATCTCGTCGGCGACCTTCGCGTCGAGGACGTGCTGGGCCTTGGAGGGGGCGCCGGACTTGGTGGTGCCGGGCTCGGTGGTGGTGAGGACGCGGTCGATGAGGCCGGCGACCTCGTCCATCTCGGCCGTGCCCAGCCCTCGCGTGGTCAGCGCGGGCGTGCCGATGCGGATGCCGGAGGTGTACCAGGCGCCGTTCGGGTCGGCCGGGATGGCGTTGCGGTTGGTGACGATGCCGGAGTCGAGCAGCGCGGCCTCGGCCTGACGGCCGGTGAGACCGTAGGAGGTGGCGACGTCGATCAGGTTGAGGTGGTTGTCGGTGCCGCCGGTGACCAGGGTGGCGCCCCGGCGCATCAGCCCTTCCGCCAGCGCACGGGAGTTGTCGACGATGCGCTGCGCGTAGTCCTGGAAGGCGGGCTGACGGGCCTCGGCGAGGGCGACTGCCTTGGCGGCCATGACGTGCGGGAGCGGGCCGCCGAGGACCATCGGGCAGCCCCGGTCGACCTGGTCCTTGAGGGAGTCGTCGCACAGGACCATGCCGCCGCGCGGGCCGCGCAGCGACTTGTGGGTGGTCGTGGTGACGATCTGGGCGTGCGGTACGGGGTCGAAGTCGCCGGTGAGGACCTTGCCGGCGACGAGGCCCGCGAAGTGCGCCATGTCGACCATGAGCGTGGCGCCGACCTCGTCGGCGATCTCGCGCATGATCCGGAAGTTCACGAGACGGGGGTAGGCGGAGTAACCGGCGACGATGATCAGCGGCTTGAACTCACGGGCGGAGGTGCGCAGGGCGTCGTAGTCGATGAGGCCGGTGGCGGGGTCGGTGCCGTAGGAGCGCTGGTCGAACATCTTGCCGGAGATGTTCGGGCGGAAGCCGTGGGTGAGGTGGCCGCCGGCGTCCAGGGACATGCCGAGCATGCGCTGGTTGCCGAAGGCCTGACGGAGTTCGGCCCAGTCGGCGTCGGAGAGGTCGTTGACCTGGCGGGCGCCGGCCTTCTCCAGGAAGGGGACCTCGACCCGGTCGGCGAGGACGGACCAGAAGGCGACCAGGTTGGCGTCGATGCCGGAGTGCGGCTGGACGTAGGCGTGGCGGGCGCCGAAGAGTTCCTTGGCGTGCTCGGCGGCGAGGGACTCGACAGTGTCGACGTTGCGACAGCCGGCGTAGAAGCGGCGGCCGACGGTGCCCTCGGCGTACTTGTCGCTGAACCAGTTGCCCATGGCCAGGAGGGTGGCCGGGGAGGCGTAGTTCTCGGAGGCGATCAGCTTGAGCATCTCGCGCTGGTCGGTGACCTCCTGGCCGATGGCGTCGGCCACCCGCGGCTCGACGGCGCGGATCACATCGAGGGCGGCACGGAAGGCGGTGGACTCGTGGGAGAGGGGCTCGGCTGACATGGGGACCTCCGGACGTTGCGTTCAGCGTTCACGGTACGGCCCAGGCGCACGGCACTCATCTTCCCCGGGCCGCTCCCCGATGGTCCGTCCCATCCCAGCGCGCCAGTCACGACCCACCGGTCACCCTATCGGGCGGACCGGAGCGGCGGGCCGGGACGTCCACCATTCGAACGACGGGAGAAGTCGGGAGAAGTCGGGAGGAGGGACCGTCGGTCAGAGGATGACGTGCGGGAGGAAGCGGGCGTACTCGTCCGTGACCAGGCCCGAGGACTCGCGGATGCCGAGGCCCGCGGACTCGTTCTCGACGACCCAGGCGCCGAGGACGACGTGGTTGTCGTCGAAGGCGGGCAGGGGTGCCAACTCCTGGTAGCAGCAGGGTTCTTCGCGGAGCGCGGGGGCGGTGCCCGGGGCGTGCAGGGTGACCCCGGCGCCCTCGCGGCCGAGGAGGGGTTTGGCGACGTAGCCGGTGGTGGCGGCCAGTTCGCGGGGGCCGTCGAGATAGGCGGGGAGGAGGTTGGGGTGGCCGGGGTACAGCTCCCAGAGGACGGCCAGGAGGGCCTTGTTGCTGAGGAGCATCTTCCAGGCGGGCTCGATCCACATCGTGGTGCCGGTGCCGCCGCCGTTGTCGAGGGTGGCGAGGACATGGGAGGCGAAACGGTCGGTGGTGAGCCACTCCCACGGGTAGAGCTTGAAGATGCCGCGGATGAAGCGGAGCTTCTTGTCGACGAAGCGCTCGGAGAGGCGGTCCCAGCCGATGTCCTCCATGGAGATCCAGTCGGTGGCGAGCCCGGCCTGTTCGGCGGTCTCCTTCAGATAGGCGACCGTCATCAGGTCCTCGCCGAGTTCGTCGCCGGCGGAATGCGCGAAGTAGAGGGGGCTGCCCGGCGGCAGGAGGGGGGACTGCTTCTTCCAGGCGTCGACGAGACGTTCGTGGAGGGAGTTCCACTGGTCGGCGCCCGGGAAGCGTTCCTCCATCCAGAACCACTGGGGGCTGGCCGCCTCGACGAGCGAGGTCGGGGTGTCGGCGTTGTACTCCAGCATCTTGGCCGGGCCGGTGCCGTCGTAGCGGAGGTCGAAGCGGCCGTAGACGGACGGCAGTTCGGCGCGTCGGCGCCACGCCTCGGCGATGAGACCGGCGAGGCGCGGGTCGGTGATGCCGAGGTCGGCGAAGCGGTCCTCGGCCACGATGTGTTCAGCGGCCGCGAGGCACATGCCGTGCAGTTCCTCGACGACCTCCTCCAGTGCCTCGACCTCGGGCAGCGAGAAGACGTAGTACGCGCTCTCGTCCCAGTACGGGCGCAGGGAACCGTCGGGGTGGCGGGTCAGCGGGTAGATCAGCCCCTGTTCCTCGACGGTCTCCTGCCAGCCCGGCCGGGGTTCGATGGTGCGGCGTTCCATGGTGGTGCCTCGCCCGCCGGGTCAGCCGCCGCCGGAGCCGGAGCCCGAGCAGCCGAAGCCGTCCCGGTCGACGGCCTCGCTGCGGCTGAAGGTGCCGTAGTCGGCGCGGCCGCCGCTGACGTCGGCGTCGTAGTACCAGGCGGCGTCGACCGAGCCGGTCTGGCTGCGGTTGCCGCTGCTGTTGCTCTTGCGGTTCTTGCCGTACGACGACGAGGAGCTGGAGCTCGAGTCGCAGCGCTTGTCGGCGATGATCTTGTAGCCGTTGGCGTAGTCGTAGCTGTCGCGGTCCACGCAGCGGCGGTCCGGATCCGAACCGCAGGAGGTCAGGGCCGCCGCGACGAGGCCCATCCCACCGAGTACGACCGTGCTGGACCGCAGCCGCCTGCGCTGTTCTCCCATGTGTGCTCCCCCGTAGGGCTCGTGAGCCCTGCCGTACCGGGACCGGTCCGCGATGCATGCACGAAAACCGGCCGCCGTCTTATTGTGCGCTTTATCGGCGCTCAGACTAGTGATCGACTCCTGGAGGAGGCCAACTGGGTGCGAAGGGCTCCCTACGGGCGGCGGATCGCCCGCAGCGAGCGGGTGGCCTGGGCGCGCAGGGCCTCGGCGAGTTCGGGTGGGGCGGACGCGTCCAGGGTGAAGTCGGCGTCCACCGAGGTGATCATCCAGGCGAGGTCGCGCGGGGTCTCGGCGCCCAGGTGCAGCAGACAGCGATCGTCGTCGACCGGTTCGAGCGCCCCCATACCGGGCCAGAGCCGGTCCCCGACCGATGCGGCCGACTCGTGCAGGGTGACGGTGGCCCGGAAGGGCCAGGCCCGGGACGAGAGGCGGTGAGCCAGATAGGTCGCCGCGTCGCCGTCGGGGAGTGCGCGCGGGACGAAGCGTGGTCCGGTCGGGGTGCGTGGCACGAGGCGGTCGACTCGGAAGGTCCGCCAGTCCGCGCGGTCCATGTCCCAGGCGACGAGATACCAGTGCCGGTCGAAGCTGACGAGCCTGTGCGGCTCGACGGTGCGGACGCGCGGCGCCGTTCGGGGCGCGGATCGGGACGTGGCCCGTGGCTCCGGCGTACGGGTATCCGGGGCCGAGGTGTGCGGGCTGGTGTAGTCGAAGCGGAGGCGTTCGTGGCGGCGGCAGGCTTCGGCGATGGCCATGAGGGTGTCCGGCGCGACCTTGGGGACCGGGGCCGCTCCCGCCCGGACGGTGGCGTGGTGCAGGGTCGTCACCCGGTGCCGCAGCCGGGACGGCAGCACCTGCTCCAGCTTGGTGAGGGCGCGCAGCGAGGCCTCCTCGATGCCGGTGACCGTGCCCTCGGCGGCGGTGCGCAGTCCGACCACGACCGCGACGGCCTCCTCGTCGTCGAGCAGCAGGGGCGGCAGGCTCGCGCCGGCGCCGAGCCGGTAGCCGGCGGCGCCCCGGGCGGCGTGCACGGGGTAGCCGAGGTCGCGCAGTCGCTCGATGTCCCGGCGCAGGGTGCGTCGACTGACGCCGAGCTGCTCGGCGAGTTCGGCGCCGGAACGGTCGCGGTCGCGGTGGCTCTGCAGCAGGGCGAGCAGTTTCAGCAGTCGTCCGGAGGTCTCCAGCATGGTCTTGAGGGTGCCGCAGAGTTAGGACCGAGGGTGACCCAACCGGTTCGTAGCGTCGGAGCCATGACGAACCCGACAGCCGCGTCCACGCGTACGCCCACGCCCGCGCCCACTCCGTTCGCACCCACTCCGTTCCGGCTCGCGATCCCGCAGGACCGCCTCGACGACCTGTGCCGACGCCTGGCCGACACCCGCTGGCCCGACGAACTCCCCGGTGTGGGGTGGACTCGGGGCGTGCCGACGGGCTATCTGAAGGAGCTCGCCGAGTACTGGCGCACCGGCTTCGACTGGCGGGCGCAGGAGGCGGTGGTCAACGCGTACGACCAGTACACGGCGGAGGTCGACGGACAGAACGTGCACTTCCTGCATGTGCGGTCGCCGGAGGCGGGGGCCACGCCGTTGCTGCTGCTGCACGGCTGGCCGGGCTCGGTGGTGGATTTCCTGGACGTCATCGGCCCGCTGTCCGATCCCCGGGCGCACGGCGGGGATCCGGGCGACGCGTTTCACCTGGTCATCCCGTCGCTGCCGGGGTTCGGACTCTCCACGCCGCTGGCCGGGCCCGGGATGAACGCGGCCCGGACGGCCTCGGTGTTCACGGAGCTGATGTCCCGTCTGGGCTACGAGCGGTACGGCGTCCAGGGATACGACACCGGATCGTGGATCGCGCCCGAGATGGGGAAGCAGGCGCCGGAGCGGGTCGTCGGGGTCCACGTCAACGGCATGATCTCCTTCCCCGTCGGGGCGGAGGGCGAGACGGACGGCCTCAGCGAGGTCGAGCAGCGGCGCTGGCAGACCATGCAGGACTTCAACGACGGCTACCTCCAGTGCAACTCCAAACGGCCGCAGACGGTGGCGTACGGGCTGACGGACTCCCCCGTGGGGCAACTGGCCTGGATCGTGGAGAAGTTCAAGGAACTCACGGACCCCGAGGACGGGCTGCCGGAGGACAGCGTCGACCGGGACCGCATGCTGACGAACGTCTCGCTCTACTGGTTCACCGGCACGGCCGCGTCGGCCGCGCAGATCTACTACGAGGAGATCTCCGCGAGTTCGTGGGGAGACGTGGAGGGTTCCTGGGGCGGCGCGGAGGATTCCTGGGGCGAGACCGAGGCTCGGGGCGGGGCGGAGGACCGGGGTGAGACCGGTGGCGGAGGCGCGAAGGTGCCCACGGCCGTGCTGGTCTCCGCGCGCGACGTGACGGTCCGGCGCTGGGCCGAGCGGGACCACGACATCGTGCGGTGGACCGAACTCGAACGCGGGGGCCACTTCCTCGCCCTGGAGGCTCCGGGGGCGCTCGTCGAGGACCTGAGGGAGTTCTTCCGCGAGCTGCGGTGAAGGGACCGGAGCACCCCCGAGCACGCGGCTTGGCAGCTCAGAGCTACAGGGCGGGGCGACAGGGCGACGGGGCGCGCCTCTTCCTGAAGAGGCCGCCGTAGGCCGCCCCCGCGCTCACCCCCGTACGCAGGTCGCTCCCGTCGGGCACAGGGAGGTGACCGCCATCGTGACCGGCTCGCGCAGGGTGTCGAGCGGGGTCGACTCGGGCCCGCTGAGGCGAATGCCGTAGATCTGGTCGTCGGCCGTGCGGAAGCGGTGGTCGATGACCCGGCGGGGGCCCAGGTCGCCGTCGCCGTCGAAGCGGTAGACGACCTCGGAGAAGCTGTCGTTGTCGGCGGCGGCGCGGTCGATGACGCGGTAGCCGGGGAGGCGGGCGAAGCCGTAGTTCTCGTTCTCGGCCATCTCCATGGATTCGGCGGGGGTGCCCTCGCTGACCTGGAAGATCTGGAGGATTTGGCTGCCGTCCGGGGACTCGTACGTCACGACCGGTGGTTTGCCCGACGGTGTCTTCGCGGTCCGGTCCCAGCCGGAGGGGGCGTGGACGGTGAAGCCCGCCGGGTCGTCGGAGCGTACGTAGCCGGGGGCGACGTCCGCGCCGTCGCTCGCGCCCGCGCTCCCGCTCCCGTCCCCGTCCTCACCGTTGTCCGCGTCCGTGCCGTCGGCCCCTTCGTCATCCGGGGCCGACTGTTTCGGGGTGGCCGAGGAGGTGGCCTCGTCGTCCTCCGGGCCCGCCACCGAGAGAGAAGGCGGGGGCGTGGTGGAGGAGGTGTCCGTGGCCGTCGTACGGGTCGAGTCGTCGTCCCTGGACAGGGTCCACACCCCTAATCCGGCGCCGCCGCCCAACAATGCGGCGAGTACGACGATGGCTGCGGTGCGCGGCCAGGGGCTGCCCCCTCCTGAGGGCTCGTCCACCCAGCGTCCTTGGTGCGGGTCCCAGCGCGTCATCCTGTCCCCCTTGCCGACGTCGGCGTTCTCATGACGTGCGTAGGCAGACGATAGCGGCGAACACGCCGCACAGGCCCCGTCCTGGTCGAAACCGGGACAGGGCCTGTGTGGACGAGCTAGGGGGCGCCGCCCCCAAGAGGGCTGCTCAGAGGAGGCCGAGCGCGCGGACGGCCTCGCGCTCCTCCGCCAACTCCTGGACCGAGGCGTCGATACGGGCGCGGGAGAACTCGTTGATCTCCAGGCCCTGGACGATCTCGTACTTGCCGTCCTTCACCGTGACCGGGAAGGAGGAGATGAGGCCCTCGGCCACACCGTAGGAGCCGTCGGACGGGATGCCCATGGAGGCCCAGTCGCCCTCGGCGGTGCCGTTGACCCAGGTGTAGATGTGGTCGATGGCGGCGTTGGCGGCGGAGGCGGCCGACGAGGCGCCACGGGCCTCGATGATCGCGGCGCCACGCTTGGCGACGGTCGGGATGAAGTCCTCGGCGAGCCACTTCTCGTCGTTGACGACCTCGGCGGCGTTCTTGCCGGCGACCGTGGCGTGGAAGATGTCCGGGTACTGGGTCGCGGAGTGGTTGCCCCAGATCGTGAGCTTCTTGATCTCGGAGACCGGGACGCCCGTCTTCTTCGACAGCTGGGTCAGCGCGCGGTTGTGGTCCAGACGGGTCATCGCGGTGAAGCGCTCGGCCGGTACGTCCGGCGCGGCGGCCTGGGCGATGAGGGCGTTGGTGTTGGCCGGGTTGCCGACGACGAGGACCTTGATGTCGTCCGCCGCGTGGTCGTTGATGGCCTTGCCCTGCGGCTTGAAGATGCCGCCGTTGGCCTCGAGCAGGTCGCCGCGCTCCATGCCCTTGGTACGGGGGCGGGCGCCGACGAGCAGACCGACGTTGGCGCCGTCGAAGGCGACGTTCGGGTCGTCGGTGATGTCGATGCCCGCCAGGAGCGGGAAGGCGCAGTCGTCGAGCTCCATGGCGGTGCCCTCGGCGGCCTTGAGCGCCGGCGTGATCTCCAGGAGGCGGAGCTTGACCGGCACGTCCGCGCCGAGCAGCTGGCCGGAGGCGATGCGGAAGAGCAGGGCGTAACCGATCTGGCCGGCCGCGCCGGTGACGGTGACGTTCACGGGAGTGCGGGTCATGGCGTTCTCCGTATGACAGCTGGCGGTGGGGCGTCCCTGCCCCTGCGGGACGTACAAATGATCGATCTCTCGGCGTCAAGAGATCGGTGGTCAGGCTATCGCGCATCCGGGATCCCGGACGGCCGGGGTTCGTGTGGCCCAGCCCACAAGTCGCGCTGCGGGGAGGGCCACACGAAAGAGGCGGCCGCCGGTCCGGGGGGGGTGGGACCGAGGCGGCCGCCTGTGGGGGTGCCGGGCCGGGAGGGTGGTGCGTCTCCCGGGCGGACCGGACTCCCGTGGGGGTACTCTCCGCCTGCCCCGGAGTTCGGCGGGCATTCCACTTACACCGTGATTACTTTTTCGGCAGGCTTGATTACGGAAGGTGACCGGAGCTGCCGACGGTGAGTCGGCAGATCGCGAGTCCGTCGGCGGGAGCGAGTCCGCCGACGGCGAGTCGGCGGAGGGCGAGTCCGCCGACAGTGAGTCCACCGGGGCGAGGAAAAGAAGAGCGAGGGCGAGTGGGCCGATCGCTACCCCGTGCAGCCCTTCTGCCCGGACGCCAGGGTCGCGCAGGCCGTGGCCTCGCCCGCGTCCTTCACGGCGACCATCTGGGTGTAGGCGATGTTGTCGCCGGCGGCTTCGATGGCGGCCGTCTGCTTGGTCTTCCCGACCGAGACCTGGACCTCGTCACCCTGGGCGGCGCCGGTGATGCGCGCCCAGGCGGCCTGACAGGCCTTGCTGTAGCGGACCTCGACGCGGGTGGTGCCGATCGTGGCCTCGTCGGTGGTCCGGACGAGGTTGCCGATGCATCCCATGGTCTCGGGGTCCTTGCCGTCGCAGTCCTTGCCGCTGCACTTCACGCCGGCCGGGAGGTCGGGGTTCGTGCCGATCGAGGTCGACGGGGAGGTCGGCGGCCCGTCCCCCGCCCGGTCCTTGCCGTCTCCGTCGGTGAGCAGGAACGCCGCCGCGATGACGACGAGCGCCCCCACGGCCCCGGCGAGGAACATCGTCACGCGCCGCTTCGGCTGGGAGTCGCCGTCGCCGGACCGGCCGCCACCGCCCGGCGGGGGCCCGAAGACACCGGAGGGGGCCGCGGCGTCACCGCCGCCCTGGACACCTCCGGAGTCCGAGGCCCCGGCCGGGACCCGGGACGAGGAGGCCGACGACACCGAGGCGGAACCCGGGGCAGCCCCGGAGGAGGCCGACGACGACCGCCCTCCCACCAGGCCCGACGGCGAGGCAGAGGCCGCCGAGGGCGAGGAGCCCGACGAGGAGGCCGGCGGGGTCGCTCCCCAGCTGACGCGCGACGCCCCTCCGGCGACCGACCCGGCCCCGCCGACCCCGCCGTAGGGCGGCGCGGGGGAGGACGAGGAGGACGAGGAGGACACGGAGGGAGCGGACGGCGACGAGGGCGACGGCTCGCTCGAACCCCCGTACGGCGAGCGCGAGATGCGATCGCTCGGGGAGCGCGGCTGCGGCGGGACGGTCGGCGAGACTCCCGCCGGGCCCGCCACGCCCGGCGTCGCGGTGGCGCTGCGGCCCGCTCTTCCGTTCCTGCCGCCGCCCTTGACGGTGGACTGGCCGCCCGTCTCGCCGAGGGCGGCGCGCGCCTGGGAGATACGGATCGCTTCCATGGTCATGTCGTGGCGCATCTCCGAACGGCTCCAGGCCCGCTCGGCCAGCTCCCACATCGTGGTCAGATGGACGGGATCGGTACCCGTCACCTCGGCCAACGCGACGATCGCGCCTTTCGGCGCGAGCAGTCTGCCGTTGAGATACCGCTCCCAGGACGTCTTGCTGTAGCCCGTGCGGTCGGCCACCGCGGCGATGCTCAGCCCACCGCGGTCGACGAGCCGGCGGAGCTGGCCCGCGAACTCCCTGACCTGTGGATCGAGTTCATCCGGCAAGGCCCTCCAACGAGGCATTACTTCCCCCTCTTCCCCCCGTACGTCTCTCCGTACGACCCGTACGACCCGGGGCCCTCTCCGAAGCCCCGTTCTGGCCTACCCACTGGGATGCGCCCTGCGGGGATGCCAGTTCCGTGGAAAGGGGCGTGCGGGAGCATTTCGGACGTGCTCACGCGCTGTCGCGCGCCCCACAACGGTCTGTGTTCCAGTGTCCCACCGACATCCCGATTTTCCGGGCGGAATCGCAGGTCCAGGCACGGGACGTCCCGGACCATCCCAAATGCCCACGTTAGCCCTGGTGTTGAGTGGGTCGGCCGCACATCCTCGAACTTGTCAACACATCGACACAGCGACCACACAGGCACGGTCACACAAGTCGAACAGGGGCTCGTGCACCTCGTACACACCAGCGAGGAACGTGTGCGTCACTGAAGACCGACAGTCAACGGGGACCAGGGGGATCACATGCAACTCAAGTCCAGGCTGCTGCTCGCGGCCGTCGCCGTGACGGCCTCGGCCGGGCTCGCGCTCGGCACCGCCGCTCCGCTCGCCACGGCCGCGGAGCCGCACGTCGTCGACGGCTCCGGTGCCGCGTACAACGACTGGGGCGACGAGGGCACGCTGTCCGTCAACTCGCACGCCAAGAGCAACGCGACGCGGCTGTGGCAGAGCGTCCTGTACGCCGACGGCGCCAAGTGGAAGGACTCCAGCGGGAAGCTGCACACCTTCACCCAGTGGGACATCGACGGGATCTTCGGCTGGAAGACCCGCTCGGCGACCAAGTACTGGCAGGCGCAGGAAGACCTGGAGGACGTCGACGGGATCGTCGGCAAGGAGACCTTCGGCCAGGCCGACGGCTTCCTCGACGGGCCGTACGGCGACGGCAAGGTGACGTACGCGGGCCTGTCGCACGAGGTGAACTTCAAGCGCCTCGACGGGGACTACTACGTCAGGATCGGCTCGAAGTGGAAGGTCGCCGCGTACGACTGGCGCGGCTGAGGGGGTCCGGCCGGCACCGATCACTGACGGTGAGCGCCGATCGGTGACGGTGGGCGCCGATGGGTGACGGTGGGCGCCCACCGGAAGGTCGACGGACGCAGCAAGGAGTTGACGGGGGTCGTCACGACAGGGTGACGGCCCCTATCAGCGCGGCGGCGACGAGGGCCAGGGCGAGCAGGACGGCGAGGGCGGCGTAGAGGGCGACGCGGCCGGGTGGGCGGGGGGACGGTTCATCGGCGGGGGTGTCCCACCAGGGGAGCGTGGGGTCGTCCTCGTACGCCTCGGTGTACGCCTCGGTCGCGTTCTCCGTCCGCTCCCCCGCCGCTCCGGGCTGGGGCGGCTGGGACGGCGGCACCGTCTGGGGGGCCGGGCGCGGCCAGGCCCGCAGGGCCAGTTCGCGCAGCGCCCCGAAGCGTGCGGCGTCCTCCCCGGCGACCCGGCACAGGGCCACGACCGCCTGGCGGGGCGGGGGCTGGGTGCCGTTGAGGTACCGCTGCCAGGAGGACTTGCTGTAGGCGGTGCGCGCGCCGAGCGCGACGAGACTCAGTCCCGTGCGGTCCTTCAGCAGGCGCAGCTGCTCGACGAAATGCTGTACCTCCGGGGGGAGTTCGTCCGGCAGCGGCTGCCAGGCGCTCATCGGGCTGCCTCCTCGGCTCAAGGGTGGGGCTCAAGGGTGGGTCTGAGCAGGTGACGAAGGTCGTGGGTGGACCGGTTCCCACCGGTACGGCCGTCGGAGCCGTGGCGTTCGGACAGTGCGCCGGACCGGGTGGGAGTGGTGCGGAGTGATGTGGGTGACCTGGTGAGGCGAAGCGAAGGGCACGAACGGGGGCGCGTGAAATCGTTCCCGCGCCGGTGATGATCCACGGCTGTCGGCCTGCCGCCGGTGGCCTGGCGCTGCCGGCCTGCCAGCGATGGCCTGACCGCCGCCGGCCTGCGCTGCTGCCATGCCGGGATGACGTCTGGGTGCCGTCGCCGTGGCCCGATCCGGACACCTTGGCGGAATGGTCACTTCCGTGCCACAGCGGCCTGACAGCTGTTGAACAGGTCGTTCGCCGTGCAGGAACGTGGAACGCGACGGCGGCCCGTCCTTACTCGGGGGAGGGGACGGACCGCCGTCGCACTGCGTCAGGGACCGGGCCGGGGCGAAGCGGCCGGTCTCAGCCGGTCTCCTCGTCGCCCACCGTGAAGTGCAGCGTGTCCTTGAGGAACGGGATCTCCAGCCACGGCTTGGGCTGGGCCATCAGCGCGAGCAGCACGATCGCGGTGCCCAGGAAGATGTACGTGGCCATGTCGGTGAAGCGGGAGCGGACGGCGAGCATGCCGACGTCCCGGACGGCCCAGCGCATCGCCGCGCCGGCGAGCAGCGCGACGCCGATCAGGATCGTGCCGACCCGGAACGCGTCCAGCGCGGTGAGCAGCAGGCCGACGCCCACGGTGCTCAGCACGGCGAGGATCGGCCACTGCCGGACGGGCGCCGGCGCCTCACGCGGTGCCGCCCGGCCGCCGCCCTCGGGTCGCGCGGTGTCCTTGGTGAACATCGGGAACCGCCGGGTACCGCGCACGGGCTTCCCGTCGGCATCGGGCACGCTGATGTGATCCCGCACCTCGATCTCATCACCGCCCTCGGCGGACCTGGCCGCGTCGGCCGCCCCGGCCGCTTCAGCGGTAGCGCCGACGACCTCGGCCGCTTCGCCCGACCCTGCGGCCGCGCCGGTAGACCGCGCGCGCCCCGCACCCTCGTCCGCGCCAGCCGTCTCCGCAGTCTCCGCCGCTTCCGCAGTCTCCGGCGTCTCAACCGCCCCGGCCCCCTCAGCGGCCCCCGCGGTTCCTGTCGTCCTGGCCGTTTCCGTGGTCCTCGACATCTGTGCCCTCTCCGACGCCGCCGCGCCCGGCCGTCCCGATGTCCCCTCCGTCCTGCCGTCAGCCGACACTGCGCTCCGCCGCCTCGACCACGTTGACGAGCAGCTGGGCGCGGGTCATGGGCCCGACACCCCCGGGGTTGGGGGAGATCCAGCCGGCGACTTCGGCGACTCCGGGGTGCACGTCCCCGACGATCTTGCCCTCGGCGGAGCGGGAGACACCGACGTCGAGCACGGCGGCGCCCGGCTTGACGTCCTCGGGCCGGACGAGGTGGGCCGAACCGGCCGCCGCGACGATGATGTCGGCGCGCTTGAGGTGCGCGGCCAGGTCACGCGTACCCGTGTGGCACTGGGTCACCGTGGCGTTCTCGCTGCGCCGGGTCAGCAGCAGCGGCATCGGGCGGCCGATGGTCACACCCCGACCGACGACCACGACCTCGGCACCCTTGATCTCCACGCCGTACTGGCGGAGCAGGGTGAGGACACCGTTCGGCGTGCAGGGCAGCGGCGCGGGCTCGTTCAGGACGAGGCGCCCGAGGTTCATCGGGTGCAGGCCGTCCGCGTCCTTGTCGGGGTCCATCAGTTCGAGGATGCGGTTCTCGTCGATGCCCTTGGGAAGCGGCAGCTGCACGATGTATCCGGTGCACGCGGGGTCCTCGTTGAGCTCCCGCACCACCGCCTCGATCTCCTCCTGCGTGGCGGTCGCGGGCAGCTCGCGCTGGATGGAGGCGATGCCCACCTGCGCGCAGTCGCGGTGCTTGCCCGCCACGTACTTCTGGCTGCCGGGGTCCTCCCCGACCAGGATCGTGCCGAGTCCGGGCGTGACGCCCTTCTCCTTCAGCACCGCCACGCGGGCGGTCAGATCGGACTTGATCGCGGCTGCGGTGGCCTTGCCATCGAGAATCTGGGCGCTCATGGCCCCAATCTTCGCGGATGACCGGTGCCGGGTTCCAATCCGGTCACCAGGCGGACGCCTTCCGGCCCGCATCGGACCGTACGCGCGGGCCGCGCCGAACAAGATCGGGTGTGTTGCACTTGCACAACACACGGCGTATCTCCCTGGACATCCGGGCGGGCATATAAAACGATTGGGACACAGTGCCGCGGGCACTGCCGGGGGGCGTGACCAGTTCAAAAGGCAGGGCATTCCTCCGAACCGTGCCGCGCGTCCCCGCACCAGGCAACGGAGGAAACCCCGCATGAGCTTCGGCGACCCGAACAACCCGTACGGCCAGCCCCAGCAGCAGCCGCCCGCCCCGGGCTACGGCTACCCGCAGCAGAACCAGCCCCAGCAGCCGGGCTACGGCTACCCGACCGCCCCGCCGGTCTCCCAGGGCTACGGCGGCTACCCGGGTGCGCCCGAGACCATGCCCAGCACGGTGAACGCGGCCCGCATCATGCTCTGGGTCATCGTCGGCCTCCAGGTCGTCGGCGTGCTCCTGTACGGCATCGGCGCGATCGGTGTGGCCGCTGCCAGCGACAGCACCGAGGACCCGGCCCTCGCGGAGGCGCTGGGCAACATCCCCACCGGCCAGATGGTGGCGATCGCCGTCTTCGCGGTGGCCTGGCTCGTCTACGCGATCATGCTGGCCGTGAAGTTCAAGACCGGGGGCAACGGCGTACGCGTCGCCGCGCTGGTCTTCGGCATCATCACGGCCGTCCTGGGCGTCTTCCCGTTCTTCCTGATCGGCCTGGTCCACCTGGTGCTGGGCATCCTGATCGCCGTCTTCGTCGGCAACGCCAACGGCAAGGCGTGGTTCAACCGCCCGCGCTACTGAGCGCCGCCGAGCACAGCGAAGGGCCGTACCCCGCGGCAGGGGTACGGCCCTTCGGCGTGTTCACACCGGGCAGGTCCCGCTGGTCGGACGGGGCGTCACGGAGCGGACGACACTGTCCCGGGTCTGGGTCTCGCCAGGGCGGAGGAGGTAGCTGAAGGTGCCGATCACGCAGTAGTCGATGCTCGTGCTGTTGGTGGCCTCACCGACCCGCGCCGAACCCAGCTGCGCCGCCGCCCCTTGCGCTATGCGGTACACGCGGCCCGCGCCGTTCGGGTTCTCCGCGAGACACACGAACCCCTGCGGACACGGCACCGCCGCCGCCTCCTTCTGGGCGGCGACGGCGGTGCCGCCCATTCCCGTACCGAGCGCGGCCGTGACCACCGCGCCGACGGCCACGGTCCGGCGTAACCGATTCAGCCTGCTGCGCATGACGGAACCTCCTGAGTCCAGAGCGCTGTCCCGTCGACCCTCGCAGCGGAACGCCCGCCTCTGCACCGGGGTATCGGCCATTCCGCCCGCAACCGCAACAGCCGCCACAGCCGCCACAGCCGCCACGGAGAGGGCGTTACGTCATGAAATGAGCCGCTCTCTCTGGCGATCACGTGCCGTCTATCACCTGCTATGGCCCTCTATGACAGTTCCTTCTTAGGAAACGCCCGATGTGCCGGACCTGCGGTGTCCGCCTCCTCGCGCCGTACCCTGACGCGTCCATGTCTGCCTCGGGGGAGGAACCAGTCATGCACAGCATCATCGTCGTGCCCGTCGACGGAGCGGGTCCGGGCGAACAGATCCGACTCGCGCCCGGCGAGTCCCTGCCCTTCGGCCGTACGGCGCAGGACGGCCGTCTCGATCGCCGCGACCGCCGTGGCGCTCCTTCGGCCTGGCGGCCGGGGGTTCGGCCGCGGCCGCGCCGACGTCCGCGTCCACGGCGGGTGACGTGGCCGCGGCGGCCAAGCCGAAGTTCCAGATGCCGTTCAAGTGCAACACCCACTGGCGGATCGACACCTGGGGCCACAACCCGGCCATCGACATAGTGGTGAAGGACAACCCGGGCTCCTCCGGGAGGCCCGTCTACCCCGGCTACAAGGGCAAGGTCGTCAAGGCCTACAAGGACTCCGGCGCCGGCAACATGATCATCATCAACCACGGCGGCGGCTGGTACACGGCGTACTACCACCTGAAGGACAGCGCCACCAAGTACGTCAAGGTGGGCCAGAACGTCTCCGCGAAGAAGCAGATCGGCCGGATCGGCGCCACCGGCAACAACAGCGGCAACCACGCCCACCTGCACTACGAGCAGCGGTACCGGACCAACGGGATCCCGACCGAGCACCGCAAGCCGGTGCACTTCAGCGGCAAGTCGTACACGGGCTCGGGCAAGACGTGGAAGGACGTCGTGAGCAAGAACTGCTGATACGGCCCGCCCGCGACGGCCCGCCGGACCAGCTCCGGCGGGCCGTTCCCGGCAGCGCCCGCACGGTGCTCTCTCGTCAACTCGTGTTGCCCATGGGACCGACCCCACTGCGGGCCTCGGGCCCCGCGCGCCTCGGGCCGTACGTACCGCTCGGGCTGCTCGGCAGCGGCGGAATGGACCACAGCGCACACGTACGACGTGGGGCCCGTCGGACGAACCGACGGGCCCCTCGCCTCACGCCTGACACCTCACGCCCTCAGCGCATCCGCTCAGTGGGATCAGTGGGATCAGTGGAAGAAGTGCCGCGTCCCCGTGAAGTACATCGTGATCCCGGCCTTCTGCGCGGCCTCGACGACCAGCTCGTCACGGACCGAACCGCCCGGCTGGACGATGGCCTTGACGCCGGCCGCACCCAGCACGTCGATGTTGTCCGGGAACGGGAAGAACGCGTCCGAGGCGACGTACGAGCCCCGCGCGCGCTCGGCGCCGGCCCGCTCGACCGCCAGCTTGCAGGAGTCGACGCGGTTGACCTGCCCCATCCCCACACCGACCGACGCGCCGTCCTTGGCGAGCAGGATGGCGTTGGACTTCACCGCGCGGCAGGCCTTCCAGGCGAACGCCAGCTCGGCCAGCTCTTCGGCGGAGAGGGCGTCGCCGGTCGCGAGGGTCCAGTTCGCCGGGTCGTCGCCGTCGGCCTGGAGGCGGTCGGTCACCTGGAGCAGCGCACCGCCGTCGACGGGCTTCAGCTCCACCTGCGCGGCGGGCGCGCCCGGCGCCTTCAGCACCCGGATGTTCTTCTTCTTGGCGAGGGCCTCCAGAGCCCCCTCCTCGTAGTCGGGCGCGACGATGACCTCGGTGAAGATCTCCGCGACCTGCTCGGCCATCTCCTTGCTGACCGGCCGGTTGACGGCGATCACACCGCCGAACGCGGACAGCGGGTCACAGGCGTGCGCCTTGCGGTGCGCCTCGGCGACATCCGCGCCGACCGCGATACCGCAGGGGTTCGCGTGCTTGATGATCGCGACGGCCGGCTCGTCGTGGTCGTACGCGGCACGGCGCGCGGCGTCCGTGTCCGTGTAGTTGTTGTACGACATCTCCTTGCCGTGCAGCTGCTCGGCCTCGGCGAGACCGCCGGTCCCGGAGACGTACAACGCGGCCGGCTGGTGCGGGTTCTCGCCGTAGCGCAGGGTGTGCGCGCGCTCCCAGGTGGCCCCGAGGAAGTCGGGGAACTGCGAGTCGTCGGCGGGCGCGTAGGACGAGGCGAACCAGGAGGCCACGGCCACGTCGTACGCGGCCGTGTGCTGGAAGGCCTCGGCGGCGAGCCGCTTACGGGTGGTGAGGTCGAACCCGCCGTCCTGCACGGCGGCGAGGACGTCCGCGTACCGGGCGGGGCTGGTGACGACCGCCACGGAGGGGTGGTTCTTGGCAGCGGCGCGGACCATCGAGGGCCCGCCGATGTCGATCTGCTCGACACACTCGTCGGGGGTGGCACCGGAGGCGACGGTCTCCCGGAACGGGTAGAGGTTCACGACGACGAGGTCGAACGGCTCGACACCCAGCTCGGCGAGCTGGCGCTGGTGGTCCTCCAGCCGGAGGTCGGCGAGGATGCCCGCGTGGACCTTGGGGTGCAGGGTCTTCACCCGGCCGTCCAGGCACTCGGGGAAGCCGGTGAGCTCCTCGACCTTGGTGACGGGGACGCCCGCGGCGGCGATCTTCGCGGCCGTGGAGCCGGTGGAGACGAGCTCGACACCGGCCTCGTGCAGCCCGCGCGCCAGCTCCTCCAGCCCGGTCTTGTCGTAGACGCTGACGAGCGCCCGGCGAAGGGGCCGCTTGTTGATGTCGGCGGTCACTGGATAACTACCTTTCGTCCCTCAATGCGATAGCCGTTGCGGGCGAGCCGCCCCACGACATCGACGAGCAGCCTTCGCTCGACTTCCTTGATGCGCTCGTGCAGAGCGCTCTCGTCGTCCTCGTCCCGGATCTCCACCACGCCCTGGGCGATGATCGGCCCGGTGTCGACGCCGTCGTCGACGAAGTGGACGGTGCAGCCGGTGACCCGGGCGCCGTACGCGAGCGCGTCCCGCACCCCGTGGGTCCCCGGGAAACTGGGGAGGAGAGCCGGGTGGGTGTTGACGAACCGGCCGCCGAACCGCGCGAGGAACTCCTTCCCCACGATCTTCATGAATCCGGCGGAGACGACGAGGTCCGGCTCATGGGCGGCGACGGCCTCGGCGAGCGCCGCGTCCCACTCCTCACGCGTGGCGTGGTCCTTGACCCGGCAGACGAAGGTCGGCAGCCCGGCGCGCTCGGCGCGGGCGAGTCCCTCGATCCCGCCGCGGTCGGCTCCGACGGCCACGATCTCGGCGCCGTATGCCTCGACGCCGGTCGTCGCGATGGCGTCCAGCAGCGCCTGGAGGTTGGTGCCGGATCCGGAGACCAGCACGACGAGGCGCTTGGCCACGGGCTTGGCGGCCACGGTGGGGCCCTTTCTACGGGTTCTACGGGTTCTACGGGTTCTACGGGACGTTCGGGTCCGCCGATCGCGCCGGTGCATGCGGTGCACCTGCACGCTTGTACATTCCTACGAATGCTTCGCGTCCCCCGATACGGGGAAGTCTACGAAGCGGCCGACCGTCAGCAACGATACCGGCACTTCGGACGGCCCCCGTGGGACGGGGGCGTGGCCGGGAGGTAGCGTCTGCCAGGAGTGGGCTCGGGAACGCGGTCGGTGTGCGGGGCGTTCACGGAGTACCGGCTCATGCCCTACCAGTGGATCTCAGCGCCGAGATCGTGACTGGGTCCACCACCGACTCACCGCCGAGCACACCACCAGACCGTATTCACCAAGGGGAAGACGCACTCCTGATGCCGGATCGCAGCCTCCGCCTTCCTTCGCTCCTGTTGCGCGAGCGGAGTTCCTCGCCCACGCCTCCGCGCGAGAGCGAGGACACCCCCGAGCAGCCCGGGCAGCCCGGGCGGGGCCAGGGCTCAGGCTCTTCGGACGACAATCCGTTCGCGCCGCCGCCCGAGGGCGCGCCCGACCGGCCGTGGCAGCCGCGCCGGCCCGACGGCCGGGGTTCCGACGACGGATCGGGGCGCGGTGGTGGTCACTCGCCGTGGGGCAGTCAGTGGAGCGACCGGCAGCCCGGCCGCTCGTCCGGCGGACACTTCGGTGACCGTCCCGGTGGCCAGAGCGGGCCGGGTGGACCCGGCGGTTCCGGGCAGGGCCCCGAGGGCGGGCCGGGCAGTGGGCTGCGCTGGGACCCGACGGACCCGGCCCAGCGGCGCGCGCGGTACTCGTTGCTCAGCGGTATGTGGGCCTTCTTCTTCGCGCTCTTCGCCTGGCCTTACGTGGCGCTGCTGCTCGGTTCGCTGGCCGTGTACTGGGCCGTCAGCGCGCTGCGGGCGAAGCCGGCCACGCCGGACCCGTCCCGGCCGGCGGCGCCCGAGCCGAGCGGTCGCCCCCAGCGGACGGCGGCCATCAGCGGCCTGGTGACCTCCACGATCGCGCTCGCGATCGTCGCCATCACCTTCACGGCGCAGTTCGTCTACCGCGACTACTACACCTGCGTCGACGACTCCCTCACCACGGTCTCCGCCAAGTCCTGCAAGGACCTCCTCCCGGAGGGCCCGCTGCGGGAGATGCTGGGCGCGCAGTAGCCACCCGGCACGGCGGCCAACGCCACGGAGGCGCCGCCGAGGACGACCACGGGCGGCGCCTTCGCACTGGTCAGGGCGCCTCTCCGGGCCGGACCTCGGCGCCGGTGTCGACCGCCGACGCGCCCTCGGACGAGGCAGGGGCAGGGGCAGGGGCAGCGATACCTCTACCGGAGCCGCCCTGGTCGGAAGGGGCGGGGCCTCGATCACTTGCGCCCCCGAGCGTCAGCGCCTCGCGCAGCGCCGCCCAGCGGGCTTCACGCGAGGCGGGGTCCCAGACGGGCGGTGACGGGGAGACGGCGGCCGCTTGGACGGACGCGTCGAGGGTGGGACCGGCTCCAGGGTTGGTACGGGGAACAATGCCCGGGCCGGCGTCGGGAACGGTGACTGGGCCGGCGTCTGCCTGCGGGGCCGTGGGCGTGGAAGTGGTCGAGGTCCGCAGTTCAGCCGCGTGCGCCCCAGCCAGCCCGTCCCGCACTGCCACACCCCGCACACCCCGCGCCGTCTCCTCGCGTGCCGTCTCATCCCGTGCTGTCTCATCCCGTGCTGTCTCTGCCCCCGACACCTCCACCGCGCCGTCCTTCACCACACCGTCCTCCCCCGCGTCCCCCGCGCCCCCCGCCTGATCCCGACCGACCTCGGCCCCCTGCATCCTCTCCGGCCCCACCCCAACCGCCGGCGCATCGAGCACCCTCTCCCGCCCCGTTCCGCCCTCCGGCGCCTCCACCGTCTTACCGCGCCCCGTCGCCACCCCCGGCGCCCCCGCCGCCCTCTCCCGCCCGGCTCCCCTCGCCCCCGGCACCCCCGTCGCCGTTCGTGGGCCGGTGGTCGGCGCGGCGGACTTGGGCTTTCGGGGCCGTACCCGTGCCCAGCGCGTCATCAGCGCGACCGGGAGTGCCACCGCTCCCACCCAGGCACCGGCCGCGCCACCCGCACGCCACCACACGGGACCGAAGTCGGTGAGCGCGGCGACGCCGAGGGGGCCTCCGGCGAGGTGGGCGAGGAGAGCGAAGGCGGCGGCGGACAGCAGCGCCGCGAGGAGAGCCGCGGCGGCCGTACGCCGTACGGACCACGGCTTCGACCGGTCGGCGGCGGCCCGTCCCGCGATGAACGACCCGACCGTGACCCCCGCGGCCAGCGGCACCGCCCCCACCACCCAGTACACCGGCGCACCCCCGCCCGCCGGAACGGCGGCGAGCAACGGGAAGGACGGCAGAAGCGGGGCGGGAGCGACCGCGCTCAACGGCGCGACGGTGTGCCCGGCGCTCAGCACGAAGCCGGGCCCGAGCGCGTACGCCGCCGCCCACAGCGCCGCGTTCGGGACGAGGGCGATGCAGAGCAGCAGGACGGCGAACCGCCCGGACAGCCCTTCGGTCAGCTGGAGGAACGCGTCACGGGTCGCCGTTCCGTGCCAGACCAGGGACACGGCCACCAGCAGGGCACCCCCACCGGTCAGGACGAGCACACCCGCCCCGGCGGCCCGTCCGGCGGTGACCGCCAACTGCCGCCGCCCTTCCGTCCCGGGGGCGCCCCCGAGGAGCGCGGGCAGGGGCAGCCGGGAGCCCCGGCGCGCCGCCCACACCCCCGTGCCCGCCGCGAGCGCCGCCAGCAGCGGCACGCAGAGCGCGGCCCACAGCCACGACGGCCGCAGCACGCCCCCGGAGGCGTACAGCGTGACCACCGCGCCGACCGTCCCGTATCCGATGACGAGTCCGGCCCAGGTCGCCCGAGCACTCACCCCGGAGCCGTCCCCCGCGTGATCGCGGGCCGAACGGTGCAGCAGAAACACCGGCAGCGCGAGCAGGAGGAGGGGGACGAGGCCGACCGGGGCGGGAGCTCCGGAGAGCGTGTCGGTGCGGACGAACTCCACGCCGTGGGAGAGCAGCCACAGGGCCGCCGCCACGTGCAGCGCCCCGGCGGGCCCGCTGTCCGGGTACGGTGAACTGATCCAGAGCACGGTCACGAGCGCGGTGAACACCGCACACCCGAGGCCCGCCGCGAGGGCTCCGCCCAGCACACCGGAGACGAGCTTGGACGACCGGCGGCGCGCTCGCCGAAGCAAGGGCGAGATCGGGGACCGCGGCGACGACGAGTACAGGGAGGCGGTCGACTCCCCTGGCCTGAGGGGCATCCCGGGTGCCGTGGACGATGCCGCCCAGCCGTGGCCGGTGGGGTGGCCCGGCCCGGTGGCCGGGTCGTTCGGGTCGGTCGCGTGCGTCACGTCGGCCATGCTCCCAACGACACGCGCTTTACCGGCGTAACGGACGTTTCCTGCACGTGTCGCCCAATATGTGCTTATGTGTTTTTTCGTACGAGGGTTGGTCCAACGGAGGTCGCCACGGCGGGAGGCGACCCGGTGACCGCGCCCGGGGCCGAGCCCGGAGCCGGACATCGAAACAGGACGGGAGCCGGGAGGGGAACCAGGACTGGAGCCAGAAGCGGAGCCAGAACGGGCGCTGGTACCGGCTCCGGCACCGGCACCGGAGCCGGAGCCAGAGTCGGAGCCAGAACGGGCGCCGGGGTCGGCATCGGCGCTGAAAACGGAACCTCATCCGGAACCGCGGCCGCGCCTTCCGGTGAGCCGGCGGTCCAGGGTGAGGCCGAGTGGTATCAGCAGCCCCTTGGCACAGGCATCGACGCCGATGCCGAGGATCCGACCGCGGCCTCGGTGACGTCCCCACCACGCCTGACGCCCGCCCAGGCATTCGACGCGCTCTACGCGTACTGCGCCCCCACCCTCGTACAGCAGACCTATCTGCTCACCGGGCAGCGCCGCCTCGCGCGCGAGGCCGTCGAGCGCGCCTTCCAGCTGGCCTGGCACCGCTGGCCGGAGGTGGCGGTCGACCGCGACCCGGCGGGCTGGGTGCGGGCGGCGGCCCACGACTACGCCCTCTCCCCCTGGCGCCGTCTGCACCCCCGGCCCTTCCAGCGCCGCGAACCACCGCCGGCCGACCCCGCCGACCGTGCCCTGCTGACCGCCCTCCTGGAACTGCCGCCCCCGTACCGCCGGGCCCTGCTCCTCTACGACGGCGTCGGCCTCGACCTGCCCGACACGGCCGCCGAGACGGAGGCCAGCACCCCCGCCACGGCCGGCCGTCTCCTCTACGCCCGCGAGACCGTCACCGCACGCCTCCCCCAGCCGGTCGCTCCCGACGACCTCAACCGTCTCCTCGCCGCGCTCCCGTCGGACGTCCGCCCCGGCCCGACCCAGCCCGTCGACCTGCGCGCCCGGGCCGACCTGCGCGCCCGGCGCTGGATCCACGCCGCGATCGCCTTCACCACCCTCCTCCTCACCAGCACCGCCCTCACCCTCCACACCGCCCCCGACCACTACGAGCCTCCGGTCCCGCCCGGCGCCCCGGTCCAGGGCGTGCCCCCGCGGGCGGCCCCCGGCCCCCTCTCCAAGACCGAACAGAAGCTCCGGGCCAAGCTCAGGTCGGAGGCGGCCGCCGGGCCTGAACGCCTGCATCCGGAAGCCGGCTGACGACTGACGACGAGGGCTGACGGCTGGCAGCTGGCAGCTGGTGATTGACCGGCAACGCCGCCGGACCGGCCCCGCCCGGAGACGCCAGTGGGCCCGCACCCCGTGACCGGGGTGCGGGCCCACAAAAGGCTCGGCCGAGCCGAAGGTCAGCCGTTGAGGATCTCGCGCGCGAGCTTCGCCGTCTCGGTCGGCGTCTTGCCGACCTTGACGCCGGCGGCCTCCAGGGCCTCCTTCTTCGCGGCGGCCGTACCGGAGGAGCCGGAGACGATGGCACCGGCGTGGCCCATGGTCTTGCCCTCGGGCGCGGTGAAACCGGCGACGTAACCGACGACCGGCTTCTTCACGTTGGCCTTGATGAAGTCGGCGGCCCGCTCCTCGGCGTCGCCACCGATCTCACCGATCATCACGATCAGGTCGGTGTCGGGGTCGGCCTCGAACGCGGCGAGCGCGTCGATGTGCGTGGTGCCGATGACCGGGTCGCCACCGATACCGACGGCCGACGAGAAGCCGATGTCACGCAGCTCGTACATCATCTGGTACGTCAGCGTGCCGGACTTCGAGACCAGGCCGATGCGGCCCGGCTTGGTGATGTCACCGGGGATGATGCCGGCGTTCGACTGACCGGGGGTGATCAGACCCGGGCAGTTCGGGCCGATGATCCGGGTCTTGTTGCCCTGCGACACGGCGTACGCGTAGAACGCGGCCGAGTCGTGGACCGCGATGCCCTCGGTGATGACGACCGCGAGCGGGATCTCGGCGTCGATGGCCTCGACGACGGCCGCCTTGGCGAAGGCCGGCGGTACGAAGAGGACGGACACGTTCGCGCCCGTCTTCTCGATCGCCTCGGCGACGGTGCCGAAGACCGGGATCTCGGTGCCGTCGACGTCGACGCTCGTGCCCGCCTTGCGGGGGTTCACGCCACCGACGATGTTCGTGCCGTCGGCCAGCATGAGCTTGGTGTGCTTCATGCCCGTGGCACCGGTCATGCCCTGGACGATGACCTTGGAGTCCTTGTTGAGGAAGATAGCCATGGCTGTGTTCCCTCGTCCTTACTTCGCAGCCGCGAGCTCGGCGGCCTTGTCGGCCGCGCCGTCCATGGTGTCCACGCGCTGCACCAGCGGGTGGTTGGCGTCGGAGAGGATCTTGCGACCCAGCTCGGCGTTGTTGCCGTCCAGGCGGACGACGAGGGGCTTGGTGACTTCCTCGCCCCTGTCCTTGAGCAGCTGCAGCGCCTGCACGATGCCGTTGGCGACCTCGTCACAGGCGGTGATGCCACCGAAGACGTTGACGAAGACGGACTTGACGTCCGGGTCGCCGAGGATGATCTCCAGGCCGTTCGCCATGACGGCGGCGGAGGCGCCACCGCCGATGTCGAGGAAGTTGGCCGGCTTCACGCCACCGTGGTTCTCACCGGCGTACGCGACGACGTCCAGGGTGCTCATGACGAGACCCGCGCCGTTGCCGATGATGCCGACCTCACCGTCGAGCTTGACGTAGTTGAGGTTCTTCTCCTTGGCGGCGGCCTCGAGGGGGTTCGCGGCCGCGTGGTCGACGAGCTCCTCGTGGTCGGGGTGGCGGAAGTCCGCGTTCTCGTCCAGGGAGACCTTGCCGTCGAGGGCGAGGACATCGCCGGAGGCGACCTTCGCCAGCGGGTTGACCTCGACGAGGAGGGCGTCCTCCTCGATGAAGGTCTTCCACAGGGTGACGAGGATGTCGGCGACCTTGTCGGCGACCTCGGCCGGGAAGTTCGCGGCCTCGACGATGCCACGGGCGACCTCGGGGGTCACACCCACGTTGGCGTCGATGGGCGTCTTGGCGACGGCCTCGGGGCGGGTGGCCGCCACCTCCTCGATCTCCATGCCGCCCTCGACGGAGGCGATGGAGAGGAAGGTGCGGTTGGTGCGGTCGAGGAGGTAGGAGACGTAGTACTCCTCGACGATCTCCGGAGCGGTCTCGGCGATCATCACCTTGTGGACCGTGTGGCCCTTGATGTCCATCCCGAGAATGTCCGTCGAACGGGCGACAGCCTCGTCCGGGGTGGCGGCGAGCTTGACGCCGCCGGCCTTGCCTCGACCACCGACCTTCACCTGAGCCTTGACGACAGACTTGCCGCCCAGCCGCTCGGTGATCTCGCGCGCCGCCTCAGGCGTGTCGATGACTTCACCGGCCAGCACCGGTACACCGTGCTTGGCGAAGAGGTCCCTCGCCTGGTACTCGAACAGGTCCACGCGCTTCCGTCCCTATCAGTGATCGCGGTTCGTTGGATGCGTGGGCGTGCCGCGAAGGGCAACGTGACGTCCGCCGAGAGTCACAAGGGAGGCGCACACGGTGTCCGAGCGCGCGGCATGTCCGTCTCGCAGGTTATCGCTGCTTGCGGGAGCCCCCTAAATCGCGGGTCACACCTGAGCGGTGATACCTGTCACATGATGCCGTGCTCACTGGCACCGCGTGCCGCGCGTGCGGAACCTCACCGGACGGGGGTACGTCCGGTGAGGTTCCCAGAGGCCCTCCACCGACGTGGAAGGGGCCCCCGACGGGCGGTCTCCTCCCCATGGGAGACCGTCCGTCACCGCCCCCGGCATCCGCCCGGACCGGGCCGACGGCTTTCGGCCGTCCGGGTTTCCGCACGGAGGGTCGGTCGACTGTGGCCGCGTCCCCTACGGCGTAGGGGCAGCGCGGTGCACGAAAGGGGATCGGGATGACCTGACGGCGGGCAGCGAGGGCGGTGCAACCACCGCTCTTCGTGGTCCGCCGGTCCCCCGCACCGCGGCGGGGCGTCCGGACGGCGGGCCGACGTGGTCGGCCGCCGCGGAGCTACAGGTCTGCGCGGTGAGGAGACCGGCCCTCAGCCGGGGAACTCGGGGATGTCCCGGTGCCGGTCCCGGGTCCCGCCCGGGGTGTCGGTCGCGAGGGCGCCGGGCACGAGGCTCAGCGGCGTCGGGTCGAGAGCGGCGACGGCGTGCGGCTCGGCGTGCCGGGGCCCGCCGTTGTCGACGGCGGAGTGCCGGCCGAGGGCACCCGTGGGAACACCGTCCGGGTCGTGCTGCGCGGGCACGCGGACGCCGGGCGAGCCCTCTGCGTCCAGGTCGCCGGCGGTCCGGTGAGGGGCCGACACAGCGGCCGTACCGCCGACCACGGCCTTCGGCCCGTACGTGACGGAAGCCGGACCGGTGGCCCCTCCGACGCCATGCCCGGCGCCACCGTCCGAGGCCGGGCCCGGGTTCTCGGGCTTTTTCGGCCCCGACTCCTGAGGCACGCCGCCGACGGGCAGGGACTCGACGGGCAGGGTGTTCCATTCGGGCTGCCCAGGCAGCCCGGGCAGTGTCGGCAGCTCCGGAAGCCCCGGCCCCGGCACTCCGGGCAGCGCCGGCAGGGCCACCGGCGGCAGCTGAGACGTCACCCCGCCCAGCCCTCCGGTCACCGACTCCACGAGGTCGCCCACCGGCACCACGACACCCTCGGTGACGGGCCGCACGACGCCGTCGGTGACCGGCCGCACGACCGACTCGGTGACCGGCCGCAGGACATCCCCGACTACCGGCTCCAGGACTCCGCCGGTGACTACCTCAGTGGCTCGCCCGGTGGCTCTCTCGGACGCCGGCCGCGCGGGCTGCTCGCTGACGGGCCGCACCACATGCTTGCTGACGGGCCGCACCACTTGCTCGGTGACGGGCCGCGACACCTGCTTCGCGACGGACTTCACGGCGGTCCCGGTGACCGGTACGGCCACCTCGGCGACCGGCCGCACCCTGTGCTCGGCGACCGGCCGTACGACGTCTTGCGTGACGGCGGCCAGGAGGGACGGGGACGGCGAAGTCGGTGCCCCGTCCGCGGCGCTCGCCCGCTCCCCGCACAGAAGGCCCAGCACGAACAGCCCACCCACCAACAGCGCCACGCGCACCAGACGGCACCCGGCGGCCCCGCGCACCACGCGCAGGACGCCACCGGCACCGGGAAGCGCGGTCGCTGAGGTCAAGACGGAAAAATCCTCCGGTGCGGCGGAACGGCGGAGTCCGGGGCGAAGATGCGCGAGATGCGAACACCCGTGTGAAGACTGTGAAGTGTTGCCGATCCTCGCACGGGACGCCAGCCGCCGCGCAAGCCCCCTGTCACCGACGTGTTCTCATGTCCGTTTTTCAACCTCCCTTGTCCTGTTACCGCCTGCCACCCCGACCACGACCGCCGCCACCCGCGACCGCTCCGCCTTCACGCGCGGCCGCCGCCCCGCCTTCACGCGCTGTCCGGTATCGGCAACGGCCGTTTCTCGATCGCCGCCGCCATCACCTCCGGGAAGAGGTCGGGCGTACAGGCGAACGCCGGTGCGCCGAGCGCCGCCAGGGCCGCCGCGTGCTCACGGTCGTAGGCCGGCGCTCCCTCGTCGGAGAGGGCGAGCAGGGTCACGAACTGCACCCCCGACGCCTTCATCGCCGCCACCCGCTTCAGCATCTCGTCGCGTATGCCGCCCTCGTAGAGGTCGCTGATCAGCACGACCACGGTGTCCGCGGGCCGGGTGATCTGCGACTGGCAGTACGCCAGAGCCCTGTTGATGTCCGTGCCGCCGCCGAGTTGGGTGCCGAAGAGGACGTCGACCGGGTCGTCGAGCTGGTCGGTGAGGTCGACGACGGCCGTGTCGAAGACGACGAGCCGGGTGCTGATGGACCGCATGGACGCCAGCACCGCCCCGAACACGGAGGCGTAGACGACGGACGCCGCCATGGACCCCGACTGGTCGATGCAGAGGACGACCTCCTTCTTCACCGACTGCGAGGCCCGTCCGTACCCGATGAGCCGCTCGGGCACGACGGTCCGGTACTCCGGCAGGTAGTTCTTGAGGTTGGCCGCGATCGTGCGGTTCCAGTCGATGTCGTGGTGGCGGGGCCGGTTGACGCGCGCGCTGCGGTCGAGGGCGCCGGTGAGGGTGGCCCGGGTGCGGGTCGCGAGCCGCTTCTCCAGATCCTCGACGACCTTCCGCACGACGGCCCGCGCGGTCTCCTTCGTCGTCTCCGGCATGGCCTTGTTGAGGGAGAGCAGGGTGCCGACGAGGTGGACGTCGGCCTCGACCGCCTCCAGCATCTCCGGCTCCAGCAGCAGCGCGGACAGCCCCAGGCGGTCGATGGCGTCCCGCTGCATCACCTGGACGACGGAGGAGGGGAAGTACGTCCGGATGTCCCCCAGCCAGCGCGCCACGGACGGCGCCGACGCCCCGAGCCCCGCCGCACGGTCCCGCCCCGTCCCCGCCCTGTCGCCCTTCCCGTACAGGGCGGTCAACGCCTGGTCCATCGCCGCGTCCCGCCCGCCGAGCGCGCACCCGGTACCGTCGGCCGACTCCCCGCCCAGCACCAGCCGCCACCGCCGCAGCCGCTCGGCCGCCGCTTCCGCCCCGGTCCCTGCCGTCATCGGTCCACCCCCGCACGGAACCGGGCCCAGAGGGGCATCACGGTGACCGTTGTCGGGCGGTCGCCCGAGCGCGGCCCGTGTCCCTGTCCCTGCCCGTCCCTGCCGTCCCCCGCCACGGCGGCCCGCCTCGGCTCACGCCGTCCGTCACTCGTCATCCCGCCACCCCCACAAGGTCGTTGTCGCCGGCCTTCTCGTGATCCGTCTTCTCCTGCTCGGCCTGCACCCGCTCGGCCTTCTTCTGCTCGGCGTTCTGCCCGTCGCCGTGATCGTCCTGAGCGCCCTGGGCTCTCTCGTGGGCGTCGTCCAGGCCCAGCAGCAGCCGCACCACCGGCAGCACCGCGTCCGCGCGGTCGCCGTCGAGTTCTTCGGCGAAACCCGGTATGCCGCCGCCGACGGCCGGCGCGCTCGTCGGTCGGCCCGGCCCGCGGCGGACCAGCTCGCCGAGGGTGCGGCGCACCCCCGGCTCGTACGCCGAGAACGTCCGGCGCAGCAACGGCAGTACGTCCGTGAACGCGTCCCCCGGAACTCCGGTGAGCCAGGCGTCCACCAGGCCCAGGAGCCGTTCGTCGTGGACCAGCAGCATCCCGCCGCCGGAGCCTCCGCCGACGAAGCCCTCGATCCAGGCCGCCGCGTCGGCCGGTGCCGTACCCGGCGAGAGCACGAGCCCCATGAGCCGGGCGGCCTCGTCCTGCGCCAACTCCCCGTCGTCCAGCAGGAGTCGTACGGCGCGTCCCCGTATGACACCGGGCACCGTGTCCCGCCCCGCGAGGACATGGAGCACCGAGTGCCAGCGCGGCCGCAGCCCGTCGTCTCCCGGCGCCCGCTTCCCCGGCACGGCGTCGCCCAGCAGCCCCACCGCCCCGTGCACGGCGTCGACATGGCGGCGCATCTCCTGGGCCGCCTCCGTGTCGAGCGCGGCGCACGCGGGCGGCAGTCCGACGAAGACGCGCTCCGCGAGGCCCGCGGCTACCTCGGCCAGTGCCCGGGTGTCGGTGGCGCGGACGTCGCCGTAGCGCAGGGAGCGCACGAGGGCCGGGAGCGCCTGGGCGAGGTGGGCGACGTCGGCGTCGAGGGCGGCGCGGTCGGCGAGGACGCGCATCACCACGGGCAGGGCGTCCGGGAGTTCGGCGAGGAGGCAGTGCTCGGCGAGGCCGGTGATGTCGGCGAGGGAGCCGGCCGTGAGGGCGTCCGCCTCGGCCTTGGCGGTCGTCGCCGCGAGCACGGTGGTCCCCCAGACCCCGGCCTCGGCGACGCGCACGGACAGCTCGGGCTCCCAGCGCAGCCGCCAGGTCTCCCGGAAGGTGCCCGTGCTGCCGCGCGAGGTGGTCGGCTCGCCCCAGGCGACGCCGAGCAGCCGCAGTCGGTGCAGCAGCCGGCTGCGCTCCGCGTCGTTCTCCTTCCGCAGGTCGAGCTCCAACTCCCGCTCCAGGGCCTCCGGCTTGATCCGCAGCCGCCGCTGGAGCCGGGTGAGGTCCCGCTGCAACGGCACCGCCGGCGCGGACTCCGGCACCTCCCCCAGTGCGTCCCCGACCACCAGCCGGTCCCGCACCAGCGACAGCGGTACCTCCGAGCCGTCGCACATCACCGCCCGTACGGCGTCGGTGGTCTCGGTCAGGCCGGGCAGCGGGCGGCCGCGCATCGCGGCGAGCGTCTCGGCGAGCCGTACCGCCTCGATGACGTGCGCGGAGGAGACGATCCGGTCCTCCGCGCGCAGCAGCCCGGCCACCTTGGTGAGCCAGCGCTCCACGGGACGGTCGGGCGCGCGGAACAGGTGCCCGTACCAGCCCGGCGAGTCGATGCCCGCGCCGTAACCGCCGGCCCGGGCCAGCCGCCGGTTCGTCCACGGCACCCAGGTCATGTCCGCCTTGACCTTGGGCAGCCCCTTCAGCAACGCCCGGTCGGCGGCCACGGTCCGCTTCTGCCGCAGCGCGGGCACGTGCCAGGCCCCGCACACGACGGCCACACCGGCGTCCCCGAACTCCTTCTGCGCGGCCCGGATCCGCAACCGCATGTGCGCCTCGCGCACCAGGTCCCGGTCGCGGCCCCCGGTGCCGTACGTCTCCCGGAGCGCCCCCATGGCCTCCTCCAGCACGGTGAACGGCGCGAAGGCGTCCCCGCCCGTCCCCCGGTGCTCGACCACGTCCTCCCACCACCGCTCGGCGTCGTCGTACCCGGCGGCTTCGGCGAGCGCGGCGAGCGGGTCGCCCCGCAGCGGTTCCTCCTCCGGTGACGGGGCAGGCCCCTCCGGCTCGGGGTCGGCGTCCTCCTCGTGCCCCCGGGCGAGTGAGTGCGCGGCCGGCAGGTCGATGAAGCGGGCGGGGATTCCGTGGGCGAGGGCCCAGCGGATGGCCACCCACTCCGGGGAGAACTCGGCGAAGGGCCAGAAGGAGGACCGGCCGGGCTCGTCGACCGCGTGGGCGAGGAGGGCGACCGGGGGCCGCATGTCCTCGTCGGCCGCCAGCGCAATCAGCTCGTCCGCCTCCGGGGGCCCCTCGATGAGCACCACCCGGGGCCGGGCCGCGTCCAGAGCGGCCCGCACCGCCCGGGCCGACCCCGGCCCGTGATGCCGCACCCCCAGCAACAAGGGCCCGTCGGCAGCCCCGTCGGCCCGGACGGCGCCGCCCGGCGGCGCCTGCTCCCCCCGATCGCTCACGCGGTCACCTCCCGGCAGGCGCGGTAGAAGTCGGTCCAGCCGTCGCGTTCGCGGACGACGGCCTCCAGGTACTCCTGCCAGATGACGCGGTCCGCGGCGGGGTCGCGGACGACGGCGCCGAGGATGCCGGCGGCGACGTCGGAGGGGCGCAGAACGCCGTCGCCGAAGTGCGCGGCCAGGGCGAGCCCGTTGGTGACGACGGAGATCGCCTCGGCGGTGGACAGCGTGCCGCTGGGCGACTTCAGCTTCGTCCGGCCGTCGGTGGTGACGCCGTCGCGCAGCTCCCGGAAGACCGTGACGACTCGGCGGATCTCGTCGACGCCGTCGGGCACGGCCGGCAGGTCGAGGGACCGGCCGATCTGGTCGACACGGCGCGAGACGATGTCGACCTCGGCGTCGGCACTCTCCGGCAGCGGCAGCACCACGGTGTTGAAGCGGCGGCGCAGGGCGCTCGACAGGTCGTTCACGCCCCGGTCGCGGTCGTTGGCCGTGGCGATGAGGTTGAAGCCGCGGACGGCCTGCACCTCCTGCCCCAACTCCGGTATCGGCAGCGTCTTCTCGGACAGGATGGTGATCAGTGTGTCCTGGACGTCGGCCGGGATCCGGGTCAGCTCCTCGACGCGCGCCGTCATGCCCTCCGCCATGGCCCGCATGACGGGGCTGGGCACGAGGGCGTCGCGGCTCGGCCCGTGGGCGAGCAGCCGCGCGTAGTTCCAGCCGTACCGGATCGCCTCCTCCGGGGTGCCCGCCGTGCCCTGCACGAGCAGCGTGGAGTCGCCGCTGACGGCCGCCGCCAGATGTTCGGACACCCAGGTCTTGGCCGTGCCGGGCACGCCCAGCAGGAGCAGTGCGCGGTCGGTGGCGAGCGTGGTGACGGCGACCTCGACGATGCGGCGCGGTCCGACGTACTTCGGTGTGACGACCGTGCCGTCCGGCAGCGTGCCGCCGAGCAGATAGGTGGCGACGGCCCACGGCGAGAGCTTCCACCGGGCCGGCCGGGGCCGGTCGTCCTGGGCGGCCAGCGCGGCGAGTTCATGGGCGAAGGCGTGCTCGGCGTGCGCCCGCAGCACCTCGCCGTCCGGACGCGCTTGCGGACTCGCTTCCGGGTGCGTGTCGGGGCGTGCCTGCCCGCGCGGGTCCAGGTGCGTGCTCGTGTGCGTGTTCGCGGGCGCGGACTGGTTGTGGCTCGGGTCGACAGTGGTCGTTCCAGCAGACGCAGGCATGGCTGAGTCCCCCTCCAGCTCGGCCGGTTCGGATCTGCTGACCACACTGCACCACGCCACTGACAATCCAGTCTGACCTGGGGAAATTGGATCGCGCAAGCCAATTGTCAGTGGTGGGATCTACCTTCAGAACATGACTCAGCAGGGGGTGCGCTGGACGGCTGAGCAGGTGCTGGCATTGGCACCTGACGCAGCGTCGCGCAAAGCCGGAAGCAAACTCGCCGTGGCCGGACCTTGGTCGTCGGCGGGTACTTCGGACGAGGGGACGGTGTGGGGACTATGCAAAGGCAGTGGCAGCAAGCCGTATCAAACAGTGATCGACGTCGCGGACTCCACCGGGCCCGCCTACAAGTGCAGTTGTCCGAGCAGGAAGTTCCCGTGCAAGCATGCGCTGGGGCTGCTCCTGCTCTGGGCGGGCGACGACACCGCGGTGCCTCCTGGGCAGGCACCGGACTGGGCGCAGCAGTGGCTTGCCGGCCGCCGCACGCGCGCAGCGGAGAGGACGACGAGGACGGACGCGGCATCTGGGGCCACGTCCGCTGACCCCGAGGCGGCGCGGCGCCGTGCCGAGCGGCGCGCCGACCGGATCACCGCGGGCGCGGCGGAGCTCGAACAGCGCCTGACCGACCTGTTCCGCGGCGGCCTGGCCGCCGCGGAACAGGCGGGATACACGCTCTGGGAGGAGACGGCGGCCCGCATGGTCGACGCCCAGGCGCCCGGACTGGCCTCCCGCGTGCGGGAGTTGGGCGCGATACCGGGGTCGGGTCCGGGCTGGCCCGTCCGCCTCCTGGAGGAGTGCGCCCTCCTCCATCTGCTGGACCAGGGCTGGCTGCGCCGCGACCACCTCCCGGAGGGCCTCGCGGCCACGGTCCGCTCCCGGATCGGCCTGTCCGGCTCCGCGGACGGCCCACCGGTCCGCGACCACTGGCTCACTCTCGCCCAGTACGACACCTCCGACGCCCGTCTCACCACCCGTCGCATCTGGCTGTACGGCACCGGATCGGGCCGTACGGCACTGCTCCTCTCCTACGGAGCCGCCGGCCGCGCGCCCGAGCTGTCGCTCCCGGTAGGGCTGGCCTTCGAGGCGGAGGTCGCGGCGTATCCGGGCGCGGGACAGCTGCGCGCGGCGCTGGGCGAGCGCTTCACCGCGCCCGAGCCGTCGTCCGCACGCCCGCCGGGCCTCCCCCCGTCCGAGGCGGCCGCACGGTACGGCACGGCTCTCCAGGACGATCCCTGGCTCGACTCGTACCCGGTCACGCTCACCCACGTCGTCCCCGCCCCGGACGGCGAGGCCTGGCAACTGATCGACGCCGACAGCGATCTCGCTCTTCCTCTCACCTCCTCCGCCCGCTCCCGCCCCGGCCTCTGGCGCCTCATGGCCCTCTCCGGCGGGGCACCCGTCACCGTGTTCGGCGAGTGCGGGCACCACGGCTTCACACCACTGACGGCCTGGGCCGCGGATCGAGAGGACGCCCAGGGACCCACCGGGCAGGCGGTGGCCCTGTGTTGAGACGAGCCGACGTACGGGCCGCCTCGCCTCTTCCTCGGCCCCGTCACACCCCTCCGGCTTCACCCAACCGTCCGCGCACGGAAGGACCCCACATGAGAGGCCCCACGGGCGACGCTCCCTCCCCCACGCCGACCACGCCAGTGCTCGCCTGGGAGGAGCTGGTCACCACCGCGCTGCTCGGGACGGACCGGCGTACGCCGCCGGGGGCGGTGCCGGGCCGGGACGCGCCGGTCGCGCTGCTGGACGCGGCGGCCGTGGCGACCGTCCGGCGCAGGGCGGGGATACGGCCGGTACGGGCGGCGGCGCGCCCCGAACCGGCGGCACCGGACCCGCGTCCGCCCCTGCCACCGGCCGCGACGCGGCGGCTGACGACGCTGCTCACCGACCGGCCCGGCACCGGTGGGGGACGCCGGGGCGCGGCACCCGACCTGATGGAGCTCCTCCCCCAGTGGCTGGCCCTGGCCAACGCCTACGGTTACGCGGCACCTCCGGAGGTCCTGCCCGCCCTGCTGGACGCGGCCCGCGGCCGTACGGATCTGCGTCCCGCCGTGCTCGCCTTCGCGGGCGCGCGGGCGCTGTGGCTGGCCCGGCTCAACCCTGACTGGCGTTTCGCTCTGCGTGCGGCGCCCGGTGGTGGCGCGGCGCTCCCCGGCCCGGACGAGCCCGAGCGGGTCCGGCAGCTCTGGCAGGAGGGCCTGTTCGCGGAGCGCGTCGCCCTGCTCACGGCGATACGGGCCCGGGACGCCGCCTCGGCACGCGAGGTGCTGTCGTCCACATGGTCGACGGAGCGGGCCGAGGACCGGCTCATGTTCCTCGACACGCTCCGTACGGGACTGGAGGCGGCGGACGAGCCCTTCCTGGAGGCCGCGTTGGCCGACCGCAGCCGTAACGTCCGTGCCACGGCGGCGGAGTTGCTGTCCGCGCTGCCGGACTCGGCGCTCGCGCGGCGGATGGCGAAGCGGGCGACCGCGTGTGTGGCCGTCGACCACACCGGCAGCGCGTCGGCGGCCTCCGGGGCGCCCACGATCGTGGTCGAGGCCCCGCACGAGTGCGACCCGGGCATGGAGCGCGACGGTGTGCTGCCCAAGGCACCGGCCGGCCGGGGTGAACGGTCGTGGTGGCTGGGCCAGCTGGTGGAGGCGGCGCCGCTCGGGGCCTGGTCGCGGCGGTTCGGGGGGCGTACGCCGGAGGAGATCGTGGCGTTGCCGGTCGCGGACGACTGGCAGGGCGAGTTGCACGGGGCGTGGTGCCGGGCGGCTGTGCGGCAGCGGGATCCCGGGTGGTCGCGGGCGCTGCTGGGGGCGCCGTCCGCGCCGGAGGCCGGCGGGCCGGGCGCGGTGTCGCTGGCCGAGCGGGCGAAGCTGCTGGCGACCTTGGAGGGCGGGGAGCGGGCCGAGTGGGTGGCGGGGTTCATCGCCACCCACGGCTTGTCGGAGGCGTTCCAGCTGCTCGGGGTGTGTGCCGTGCCGTGGGCGCCGCCGCTGGGGCGGGCCGTGGTGGACGCGCTCAACATCGCGCGGGACGCCGGGAGTTATCCCTGGAGCTTCAGTGGCGTGATGGGGCTGGCCGAGCGGTGCCTGGACCCCGTGGAAACGGTGCGTCTCGAACCGCTGACGGCCACGCCGGAGGACGCGGAGGATGCGGCGCCGGGGGCCGGGGGGTACTGGGCGGAGGCGTTCCAGCGACTGACGACGACGTTGCGCCTACGGGCGACGATGAGCACGGAGCTGGCACCGCCGGAGGGTTCGTGAGGCGGGGGCGCGGGCCCTGCTTCTCAGGGGCGCGGGGAACTGCGCGAGAAGCCCCACCGGAGCGCACCCGACAACGCGCCCTCCCGGCCGCCCCGCACTCGCTCAAGCGCCCGCAGGCTGCTGTACGTTCGCCCGTACCCACTCCACGATCGACGCCGTTGTCGCCCCCGGCGTGAAGATCTCGGCCACTCCCTTGTCCTTGAGCGGCGCGATGTCCGCCTCGGGGATGATGCCGCCGCCGAAGACGAGGATGTCCTCGGCGTCACGCTCCTTGAGGAGTTCGATGACGGCCGCGAAGAGCGTGTTGTGGGCACCGGAGAGAATGGAGAGGCCGATCGCGTCGGCGTCCTCCTGGATCGCGGTGTCGACGATCTGCTCGGGTGTCTGGTGGAGGCCGGTGTAGATGACCTCCATACCGGCGTCGCGCAGCGCCCGCGCGATCACCTTGGCCCCGCGATCGTGGCCGTCGAGTCCCGGCTTGGCCACCACCACGCGGATCGGACCGGCTGCCACACCCATCACTGCCTCCATGAAACGACTGCACCAACCCGTGACGGAACGGCCGAGAACACCGCCCCAACCAGGCGAACCGCGCACATCACGGTCTCAGGTCCATGAAACACCTACCCACACAGCGCACCGGGGAAGTGAACGAACGTTATCTCCAGGATCGCGCAACCGGCCGTTTCGCGGTGGCGAGCGAGGGGGAAATCACACGGTGGGACACGTTCGCCGCGCACTGCTCCCGGATTCCGCGGCCCACGCGTCGCGGGGACCGAGGTGATCACGGAGGTGATCGCGGCATCCGGACCGTTTCCGGGCCGCCGGCCGGAGGCTCCCCGTGGCGTGCGCGCCACGGGGAGGCGTGCGCAAGGAGAGTCGTCGGAAGGTGCCGCACCGACCCACCGCCCGCGGGAGGCCAGGGTGGAGGACGGATCGGCACCGGCGGACGGCAGAAGGCAGGGCAGCGGGGAGTCGCGAAGAACGGGACCCCTCGTCGCGTGGTCGGCGCCTCGCACGTCGCACACGCACCGCACGTCACGCACGCGCTCCGCACGCACCGCGTCACGTCGCATCGCACCCGCCGTCCGCCGCCCGCACCGCCGGTCTCTCCACTAGGCACACGGGGGACAGAGCCGTCCGCCCGTGTGCGACGGGAGGTCGGGCATGAAGGTCACCAGGGCGGTCGCGCCCCTTGTTCCGCTCTGTGAGCGCTTCCTGCCGACCCGGCTGACCGGTCTGTCCATGGCTCTTCTCAAGGCGACCGCCCTGGAGTTGGCGATCCTCGCGGGACATCTGCTGCTCTATCCGTCCGGGATGACGCAGGAGCGACGGGCCACGCCCACGCTCCCCCCGTCCGACGCGCCCCGGCTCCCCACGGAGGAGAAGCCCCCGGTCGTCCTGCTGCACGGCTTCATCGACAACCGCTCGGTCTTCGTCCTGCTGCGCCGCTCCCTCGCGGGGGCCGGCGCCCGGCACCTCGAGTCGCTCAACTATTCACCCCTCACCTGCGACATCCGCACCGCCGCCGAGCTGTTCGGCCGGCGCATCGAGGAGATCTGCGAGCGCACGGGCCAGGAGCAGGTGGACGTCGTCGGCCACAGCCTGGGTGGACTGATAGCCAGGTACTACGTGCAGCGCCTCGGCGGTGACCACCGTGTCCGTACGCTCGTCACGCTGGGGACCCCGCACGGCGGCACCCGGGCGGTGCCGCTGGCGGACGCCCATCCGATCGTCCGGCAGATGCGGCCGGGTTCGGACGTGCTGGAGGAACTGCGGGAGCCGGCACCGGGCTGCCGCACCCATTTCGTGGCGTTCTGGAGCGATTTCGACCATGTGATGGCACCGGTGGAGAGCGCCTGCGTCGACCATCCGGACCTGATGGCGCAGAACATCAGGGTCACCGGGATCGGCCATCTCGCCCTGCCCGTGCACCCCGCCGTCGCCAACGGGATCCGCGAGGCCCTCGACACCTCACGGACGGGCGCCCGCGCCACCGCCCGCCCGGGCGGCCTGACGGTGGCGTGAGCCACGACCGCCGACCACGGGGCGGGAACCTGACGGCCGGGCCAGTGACGCTCGCCACAGGGCGGCAAAATGCGGACGTAAGGCGGTAAACCTGGCGCGCGCCCACGCGCCCCCACCACGCGCCCGACTCGCGACACCCCTCCCGACGGCAATTTCGCGCCCCACGCCGGACCCGAGGTCACCCGGAGAAACGCCTCGCCCCGGTTCTCACGGGCGTCCTGCATGTCGCATGCAGTGGTCGACTATCGAACAACCTTCGAACGCCAGGCCAAAGTCATGCCCACAGACCGCCGAAAGACGCTCGAATGCCCGTTTCCTGCGCGCGCGAAACCCGTTGAAGATTGTCGCGCCCGCATACCGCCGGGTACAGTCACCGCACTGCTCTGCCAGCCCCTGTCGTCGAGGCGAAAGAGAAGTTGGTGAACGATCGTCACCCGTCGGGGACCGCAACACCCCCGGCTGCGGCTTCTGAAGCCGACCCGGCGCACTACGCGTCGTACGGCCACCAGGAAGCCGGCTACGGCGACTTCACCACGTACGGCGATTACCCCGCCACCGGTTTTGAAACCGGCTCCCACGTGAACGCCACGGGCACCTTCGCGGTCGACCCCCTCTTCGGCGACATGCCGGGCAACGACAGCGGTACCGGCTCCTACGACGCCACCCAGTGGTCGACCGGCAGCCACCAGACGCTGAACTACGACCCGTACGCCGCGCAGCACCAGGCCGCGTACGACACGGGCAGTTACGACACGACGTCCTGGTCGTCCGGTTACGAACACCTCTCCCAGGTTCCGACGCAGCCGTCGGGCCCCGACGCGAGCGGCCAGTGGGACGCGAGCGGCTGGCTGCAGACCGAACAGTCCGACGACGCGGACCAGTTGGGGCAGGGCGGCCAGACCCAGCAGTGGATCGGCACCCAGCACTTCGACACGGGCGCCTTCGACGCCACCCAGTGGAACAGCGACGGCACACCCGTCGGCGACGAGCACGGTGGCGGCGCGGCCGAACACTCCGGCGGCGCCCCCGAGTCGTACGAAGCGCACGACCACCCGCAGACCGTCGTGGTGGACCTGTCGTCCGAGGCCACGGACTTCCACCAGCAGGCGACCGCCACCTTCGAGCAGATCGCCCCGTACGACCAGGACGAACACCCCTCGGCGGACGGCGAGTTCGAGAGCGACGGCGCGGACCGCGCCATACTCCTCGACGGCGAGGAAGAGGTCACCACGGCGGCCACCAGCAGCGCGGGCCCCGGCCGGGCGGCCACCCGCGCGGCCTCACGGTCGCGCCGCAAGGCTCCGGCCAAACGTTCCGCCCTGCTGACCGTGGCTGTTCCGTCGGCCTGTGTCATGGGGGTCGCGGGGATCGCGGCGGCCTCGGTCGGCGCCACGTCGGACGACACGGAGACGACGGCGTCGATCAAGTCGGACGCCACCGCCGTGAAACCGTCCACCGCCAACAACCAGCTCGACACCCAGCTGGAGAGCCTCTCCGCCGAGGCCGACAACTTCGCCGACCGGGCCAGCCGGACGCAGGAGCGCATCGACCTCAAGGCCCAGCAGGAGCTGGAGCAGAAGAAGGCCGCCGCGGAGGCGGCCCGTAAGGAGCGCCTGCGGCCGAAGTTCGCGCTCCCCGTCGCCGAGCGCGGGCTCAGCGCCTACTACGGACAGTCCGGCGTCAACTGGATGTCCCTGCACACCGGCATAGACTTTCCCGTCTCGTACGGCACCGCGGTGATGGCCGCGACCGACGGCACCGTGCGCACCCAGTGGAACAACGCCTACGGCAACATGGTCATCGTGACCGCCAAGGACGGCACCGAGACCTGGTACTGCCACCTCTCCACCTACAAGGTCGCCTCCGGTACGACCGTCAAGGCCGGCGACACCATCGCCTACTCGGGCAACTCGGGCAACTCGACCGGCCCGCACCTGCACTTCGAGGTCCACCCGGCGGGCGGCTCCGCCATCGACCCGCTGTCGTGGCTGCGCAGCCACGGGCTGGACCCGACGTAATCCGACGTAACCCGACGTAACAGGCAGCCGTCACGCGCCTGGGGCGCACAGACACGAAACACCGGGCCCCTGCTCAGGCAGGGGCCCGGTGTTTCGTTGCGCAGGGCACAGGGCGCGTCCGCTACAGCTTCTCCACCGGCGCGTACCGCAGCAGCAGTCGCTTCGGCTTGGTGTCGCCGAAGTCGATCGTCGCCTCCGCGTTCGCTCCCGAACCCCCGACGCCGACGACCGTGCCGAGGCCGAACTGGTCGTGCGTGACGCGGTCGCCCACGGCGAGGGAGACCACCGGCTTCTCGTCGCCGCGGCGGGTGGCGAAGCCGGACGCGCCACGGGCCGAGGAACGGGAGCGGGAGGACGACAGCGACGCCGCGATACCGGCGGCCGGACCCGAGGACACCGGCGCGGAGGCACCCGTGCGCTTCCACTCCAGATGGGTGGCCGGGATCTCCTCCAGGAACCGCGACGGCGGGTTGTACGAGGGCTGTCCCCAGGCGCTGCGCAGCGTCGACCGGGTGAGGTAGAGCCGTTCCCGTGCGCGGGTGATGCCGACGTACGCGAGGCGGCGCTCCTCCTCCAGTTCCTTGGTCTGGCCGAGGGCGCGCATGTGCGGGAAGACGCCGTCCTCCATGCCGGTGAGGAAGACCACCGGGAACTCCAGGCCCTTGGCGGTGTGGAGGGTCATGAGCGTGATGACGCCCGAGCCGTCCTCCTCCTCGTCGGGGATCTGGTCGGAGTCGGCGACCAGCGCCACCCGCTCCAGGAAGGCGGCGAGGCCGACGGGTGCCGCGGCCGGCGCCTCGCCCTCGGTCTCGCCTTCCGCGGCACCGGCCTCCTGCTCGAACTCCAGGGCAACCGCGGCGAGTTCCTGGAGGTTCTCGATACGGGTCTCGTCCTGCGGGTCGGTGGATGCCTGCAACTCGGCCAGGTAACCCGTGCGTTCGAGGACGGCTTCCAGGACGGTCGCCGGCCCGGCGCCGGACTCGACGACGGTCCGCAGGTCCTCCATCAGCGTGTTGAACCGCTTGACCGCGTTGGTCGACCGGGCGGCCATGCCGTACGCCTCGTCCACGCGCTTCAGGGCCTGCGGGAAGCTGATCTTCTCGCGCTGGGAGAGGGCGTCGATCATCGCCTCGGCACGGTCGCCGATGCCGCGCTTGGGCACGTTGAGGATGCGGCGCAGGGGGACGGAGTCCTCGGGGTTGGCGAGGACACGCAGATACGCGAGGACGTCCCGGACCTCCTTGCGCTCGTAGAAGCGGACGCCGCCGACGACCTTGTAGGGCAGGCCGACCCGGATGAACACTTCTTCGAAGACACGGGACTGGGCGTTCGTCCGGTAGAAGACGGCGACGTCGCCGGCCTTCGCGTCGCCCGCGTCCGTCAGTCGGTCTATCTCGTCGGCGACGAACTGGGCCTCGTCGTGCTCGGTGTCGGCGACATAGCCGGTGATCTGCGCACCGGCGCCCGCGTTGGTCCACAGGTTCTTCGGGCGGCGGGACTCGTTGCGCTCGATGACCGCGTTGGCCGCGGAGAGGATCGTCTGCGTGGAGCGGTAGTTCTGCTCCAGCAGGATCGTCGTCGCGTCCGGGTAGTCCTCCTCGAACTGGAGGATGTTGCGGATGGTCGCGCCGCGGAAGGCGTAGATCGACTGGTCCGCGTCACCCACGACGCAGAGCTCCGCCGGAGGCACGTCCCACTCGGCCGGCGGCACGTCCACCGGGTGCTCGGAGGTGCCGACCAGCTCCCTGACCAGGGCGTACTGGGCGTGGTTGGTGTCCTGGTACTCATCGACGAGGACATGACGGAAGCGACGGCGGTAGTGCTCGGCGACGTCCGGGAAGGCGCGCAGCAGATTGACCGTCGTCATGATCAGGTCGTCGAAGTCGAGCGCGTTCGCCTCGCGGAGGCGGGACTGGTACAGCGCGTAGGCCTGGGCGAGGGTCTTCTCGAAGCCGTCGGCGGCCTGGGCGGCGAAGTCCTCCTCGTCGATCAGCTCGTTCTTCAGGTTCGAGATCTTGGCGCTGAAGGACTTGGGCGGGAAGCGCTTCGGGTCGAGGTCCAGATCACGGCAGACGAGCGCCATCAGCCGCTTGCTGTCGGCGGCGTCGTAGATCGAGAAGGAGGACGTGAAGCCGAGCTTCTTCGACTCGCGCCGCAGGATCCGGACGCACGCGCTGTGGAAGGTCATGACCCACATCGCGTTCGCGCGCGGGCCGACGAGCTGCTCGACGCGCTCCTTCATCTCACCGGCGGCCTTGTTGGTGAAGGTGATCGCGAGGATCTGGCCCGGGTGGACATGCCGCTCGCCGAGCAGATGCGCGATGCGGTGGGTGAGCACCCGGGTCTTGCCGGAACCCGCGCCGGCGACGATGAGCAGAGGGGAGCCGGCGTGCACCACGGCCGCCCGCTGGTTCTCGTTCAGCCCGTCCAGGAGGGCCGCCGCGTCGAGGGCCGGGCGGGGGGCGCCGCCCCGGTAGTACTCGTCCCGGTCCGGGGGCGCGTCGAACTTCCCGCCGAACAGATCGTCCGGAAGCGGCTCCGGTACATGATCGTCCTCGGGCGGCGGCGGGGGCTCCTCCGCATGGCCGCGGGGGGCCTGGAGGTCCGCCAGGAAGCTGTCGTCAAAGAGGCTGCTCATCGCTCTCCGAGTCTAGGCGCCCCCACTGACAGCGAGGGGCCGCCCCGGGAAGTCCACACCCGCCACTCACCGCGCTCACCTCACGACGGTGAGCGATCGAGCGTACCGCCTGCCGCACGCACGAGGCTAAGGTCACGAAAACGTATCGGGCATATCGAACATCAACCTTCACACGGGACCCACGAGTTGGCTAGCTTCTTCTCTTGGGCCGTACGACACAACCGGCGAACGTCGCCGGGCCGCACGGCCTCCGCCGAGTCCGGTACGCCTCTCGTGGCGCCGGAGCCGGGGACCCACCGACCTCAGGGGTGAATCGACCCGACCGCCGCTCGCGGCAAGGGTCGTAGGGCAAACCTTCCGAAGCTTGCGCCCGAACCCGACAGCTAACTCGGTAGGCGGACTACGGAAGGAGACGCCGAACCATGGCGCCGCACCGCAAGCCGCGTCCGACCGGCCGGACGCGCGCGGGCATACGCACCCCCGCTCTCGCCACGGCCGCCCTCACCTCCGTGGCCCTGCTCTCCCAGACGGCCACCGCCGCACCCTCCGACGACAGGCCGAGCCTGGAGGAAGTCGGGAAGAAAGTCGACGACCTCTACCGCAAGGCCGGGTCGGCGACCGAGAAGTACAACGCGGCCAAGGAGAGGACGACCAAGCAGAAGAAGAAGGTCGACACCCTCCTCGACGGCGTCGCCAAGCGCACGGAGAAGCTCAACGAGGCGCGGGAGGAACTGGGATCGTTCGCCGCGGCCCAGTACCGCAACGGCGCGTCCGCCCCCGACCATGCCTCGCTGCTCCTCGCGGACAACCCGCAGGACTACTTCGACCAGAACCAGCTGATGGACCGTCTGACGGACCGTCAGAAGCAGGCCGTCGACGCGTACGTCACCGAGCAGGCCGACGCGGCGGAGCAGCGCCGGACCGCGAGCGACAGCCTCGAGAAGCTCACCGAGTCGCAGAACGCCCTCAAGGCCGGCAAGGCCAAGGTCCAGGCGAAGCTCGCCCAGGCCCGCGAACTGCTCTCCACCCTCACCGCCGAGGAGAAGGCCCGGCTCGCCGCGATCGAACAGCGCGAGCAGGAGGAGGCCGACCGCAAGGCGGAGGAACTCGCGCGCCTGCAGGCGGCGCAGCAGGCCAGCCAGGAGGCCCCGAGCACCCAGGAGACCCAGGAGCCCCAGGGAGGGACCACCGCCGGCACGGAGACGTCCCCCGGCACCAGCGGGACCACCGCCCCCGTCGAGGACTCCACCTACGCCACGAAGGCGACCAAGGCCCTGGCCTTCGCCCGCGCTCAGATCGGCAAGCCGTACGTCTGGGGCGCCACCGGCCCCGGCTCCTACGACTGCTCCGGCCTCACCCAGGCCGCCTGGAAGGCCGCCGGCGTCGACCTCCCGCGCACCACCTACGACCAGGTCGAGGCGGGCACCACCGTCCCCCTCGCCGACGCCAAGCCGGGCGACCTCGTCTTCTTCTACGACAACATCGGTCACGTCGGCATCTACATCGGCAACGGCATGATGATCCATGCCCCCAAGCCGGGCACGTACGTCCGCGAGGAGTCGATCTTCTACGACGGCGAGTCCTCGATCCACAGCGTGGTGCGGCCCGCGTAACCGGGGCTCGCCACCCGGGGCCTCACCGTGAGGGTTGCCTCAGGTCCAGAGCACCGCGATGAAGACGTTGGCGGTGGTCAGCGCGCCCACCAGAGCGAAGAGCGGCTTCTCCACCGTCTCCTCGTCGCGCTTCACGTAGACCAGGCCGAGGATCACGATCAGCAGCGCGAGCTTGACGCCGATCTTGATGTTGTCGACGGGCTGGTCGTCGGCCTGGTTGAGGCCGACGAGGAGGGCGCCGGTGACGAGCATCGTGAGGGCGCCGTGCAGCATGGCGGGGACGAAGCGGGCGGCGCCCTGGCCCATCGCCTTCATCTGGGTGAGGAATCCTCCCAGGAGGGAGGCGATGCCGATGATGTGGAGACCGACGAGGATGTGGATGAGTACGTCCATGCGCGGAGCCTAATGAGGTGCCCGAGACCCCTCGGGCACCGGGGCGGCCGGACCGGAACCTTCGACCGGCGCCCTCGACCGGCACCCTCGGATGACCTTGCATATATGCGCTCCATAGCACCGAGACGCACCCGCCCGGTCCGAAATCGCCGCATCGGTCATCGCACAGCGTGAAGTCGGCGGCGCCGGGCCAGGATCTCGGTCACATACGGTCACCTCACAGTCGGTGCGCGCCACTTCCGTACAACGCGTTACCGGGCCATCACAGCCAGGTTTAACGTCCTCCCTCAGGTGACCGGCTCCCCACCGCCGCCCGGGCCAGGGGCGGCAGTCGGCCACCACCGCCGAGAAGGTCCGGCGGCGTCCCGCTCCCCCTGTGCGGGCCGCCGCCGGACGCGTCACCGCTCCCCCCAGGCGGTCCGTACGGACAGACGATGTTCGTACTGCGGACGGCGGTCGTACGGAGAGGACGTGGACTCCACGTGGCAGCGCACCGCAAGCCCAGACAGCGCTCGCTCGGCGGCCATACGGCCCGCACGGCCGCGACGATCGCCCTCGCGGGCGCGGCGACAGCGACCGGTTTCGACGGCACCGGGCACGCCGACCCCCAGCTCACCCCGGAGCAGGTCAGGGCGAAGGTGGCCAAGCTGTACCAAGAGGCCGAGGTCGCCACCGAGAAGTACAACGGCGCGAAGGAGAAGGCCGACAAGGCCCAGGAGAACCTCGAGGAGCTGCGCGACCAGGCCGCCCGCCGCACCGAACGGCTCAACTCGGCCCGGGACGAACTCGGTTCGCTGGCGGCGGCGCAGTACCGGGACGGTGGCATCGCCCCCACCTGGCAGCTCGCCCTCTCCGCCGATCCCGACCAGTACCTGGACGGCGCCGCCCTCGCCGAGCGCGTCGGCAGCCGGCACTCGGCGGACGTGGCGAGCGTACGGAAGCAACTGCTGGACATCGAACGCCTGCGCGGTGCCGCCCGCGTCGAACTGGGCACGCTCAAGACCCGGCAGACCGAACTGAAACGCCATAAGAAAACCGTCACCTCCAAGCTGACCGACGCCCGTCAGCTGCTCGGCCGACTCACCACCGAGGACCGCTCACGCTTCGACACCCGCAGCGGCACCACGGGGCACGCCTCGCGCTCCTCCACCACGGCCCAGCGCGGCCTCACCGGCCCGGTCTCCCCCGCCTCCGCCACATCCGACGCCCCCAACTCCCGCGCCGCCGCGGCCATCTCCTACGCCTACTCCAAGATCGGCAGCCCGTACGTCTGGGGCGCCACCGGTCCCAACGCCTTCGACTGCTCCGGCCTCACCCTCGCCGCCTACCGCGCCGCCGGTGTCTCCCTCCCCCGCACCACCTACTCCCAGATCAACGCCGGCCCCCGCGTCGCCCGCTCCGACCTCCGCCCCGGCGACCTCGTCTTCTTCTACTCCGGCATCAGCCACGTGGGCATCTACATCGGCAACGGCCAGATGATCCACGCCCCCAACCCCTCGGCCCCGGTACGCGTGGCACCCCTGGACGAGATGCCGTACGCGGGCGCGACACGGGTGGCTTGAGCGGGGCCCTGAGGCGAGGGCTCTGAGCCGTGGGCCCGAGTGGCGGGTGGGAAGGGGGCGGGGGCGCCCCGGCGCTGGCGGGCGCGGCCGGACCCACCCCGGCCGACCCACCCCGGCGTCCCACCCGGGCGCTCCGGGCCCGGCCCACCGCACTCGCCCACCGCCCTCGCCCTCCTCCTCGCCGCCAGCGGCCGCGCGACGGTACTTCGAGGGCGCCGGGCCGGACCTTCGGCCTCACACCAGGCGGCGTGCCGTCGCCCACCTCGTCAGCTCGTGGCGGTTGGAGAGCTGCAGCTTGCGCAGGACGGCGGAGACATGGGACTCGACCGTCTTCACCGAGATGTAGAGCTGCTTGGCGATCTCCTTGTACGCATAGCCACGGGCGATGAGCCGCAGCACCTCACGCTCGCGCTGGGTGAGGCGGTCGAGGTCCTCGTCGACGGGCGGGGCGTCGGTGGAGGCGAACGCGTCGAGCACGAAGCCGGCCAGACGGGGAGAGAAGACCGCGTCGCCCTCCTGGACCCGGAAGATGGAGTCCACCAGGTCCGAGCCGGTGATCGTCTTGGTGACATAGCCGCGCGCGCCGCCCCGGATCACCCCGATCACGTCCTCCGCCGCGTCCGACACCGACAGGGCGAGGAAGCGCACGGGCTGCTCGGCGTCCGCCATCAACGACGAACAGCGGCGCAGGACTTCGACCCCACCGCCGCCGGGCAGGTGCACATCGAGGAGCACCACCTCGGGCCGCGTACTCGTGATCACCGAGACCGCCTGATCGACGTCGGGGGCCTCCCCGACCACCTCCACCCCCGTACGGTCCGTCTGCCCGATCTCGGCCTGCACTCCCGTACGGAACATGCGGTGGTCGTCCACCAGCACCACCCGGACATGCCGCCCGGGGCCGGACGGTCCCGGTGCGCCGAGTGCGCTGGGCGCGGCGGCACCATCGGGCGCGGTGGGCCGGTCGGACGGGTCCTGCCGGGCGGGCTCGCCGGGCAGGCCCTCTGCCGAACCCGTGCCCCGCGCGGCCGTACCTCCTGGTCCCCCGCTCGGCGTCGTGCCCGAGCCGCCCTGTGCGGCAGTGTCGTTGGCCCCGTTCGCGTCACTCATGACGTCGTCTCCGCCCTCTCCATCTCCAGCTCGACCTCCGTGCCGCCGCCCGGTACGGCGCGGAGCCGTGCCGTGCCTCCGTTGCGCTCCATGCGGCCGATGATCGATTCTCTGACGCCCATGCGGTCGGCGGGTATCGCGTCGAGGTCGAATCCTGGGCCGCGGTCGCGGACGGACACGAATACCGTCCTTCCCTCGACCTCGGCGTAGACCTGCACGGCGCCGCCCTCGCCACCGTACTTGGCGGCATTGACCATCGCCTCGCGCGCGGCTTGCATCTGTGCGGTCAGTCCCTCGTCGAGGGGGCAGTCGCCGACGACGACCACCTCTATGGGGACACCGTGCTTGTCCTCGACCTCGGCCGCGTTCCGCCGGACGGCCTCGGCGAGGGTGTCGGGCTCGTCGTCCTCGTCCTTCCCCGTGCCCTCGGGCTTGTACAGCCAGTTCCGCAGGTCGCGCTCCTGGGCGCGGGCGAGGCGACGGACCTCGTTCGGGTTGTCCGCGTTCCGTTGTATGAGCGTCAGCGTGTGCAGCACCGAGTCGTGGACATGGGCCGCGACCTCGGCGCGCTCCTGGGCGCGGATGCGCATCAGGCGCTCCTCGGAGAGGTCCTGGGTCATACGCACGAGGTACGGTCCGGCCAGCAGGGCTATGCCCACGAGGACCGCGAGCGCTGCCTGGAGGACCGAGCCGAGGTGGGCGGCCGAGCCCTGGAGGACGAATATCCCGGAGACCCCCGCGGTGACCAGCAGGACACCGGCCACGGAGCGCAGCAGGGTGATCGTGCGTCGACGGCGGCCGACCTCGGCCCAGCGGGCCCGCCGCGCGTTGTCCGCCTGGCGCCAGACCAGGGCGACGCCGGCAGCGACGAGCACCGTCGGCCAGAGATACGCCCTGGCGCCTTCCCCCAGGTTCACATTGCCGACGAAGACCATGGCCACGACGACCATGAGGAGGAGGGCGACTATCTGGCCGCGGTCGGGCTTGCGGGCCACGAGTCTGCGGCGGCCGTCGGGGGAGGTCTCCGTGGCGATGGCCGGAGGCCGCTGGTTGTCGACGCCTCCCACGCCGAGGGGGACGAAGAACCAGAACGCCGCGTAGAGGAGGGCACCGAGGCCGTCGGCCAGGAAGAGGCCGGCGAACACGAGCCGCACCCAGGTCACAGGCAGACCGAGGTGCCCGGCGAGCCCTCGCGCCACGCCTCCGAGCCAGCGTCCGTCGCTGCTGCGGTAGAGCTTGCGCGGGGGCCGCGGAGTGTCGACTGGCAGTGCTGCGGCTTCCGGCATGCCATCGATGTTCACACGCACGGCCGAGCGGGGCATCAGGGTCGACCCCCGAGACGTCCCTGATCTTCGACGCGAGCGTGATCGAACACATCCCCCTGACGGATATCAGGGTTCGACCAGGGTCATCCCGAGTGCCATCGGAACGGCGCGGCGGTCACGATGGACGCATGACGGATCACCAGCACGCGGCAGCGGAGCCGGGCCCCGGCTCGGGTCCGGACGCCCTGCGGCCCACCAGCGAGCCGCAGGACGCCGTGCCCCCACCGGGCACGGCGGCCAAGGAGCCGCGCGCGCACGAGGGCGCGGGCGCTCAGGCGGATGCGGGCGCGCCCGCGGATCGATCGGACGACGACGCTTCGGCCGGTTCCCCCGGTCCCCCGCACAGATTCCGCCGCGACCGGCGGTACAAGATGCTGGGCGGTGTCTGCGCCGGGCTCGGGCGCCAGTGCGACATGGATCCGGTGATCTTCCGCGTGGTGCTGGCGGTGCTCTCCCTCACCGGGGGCCTCGGCCTCCTCTTCTACGGCTTCGCCTGGCTGTTCGTGCCGTACGACGACGAGGAGGAGAACGAGCTACGCAAGCTGCTGACCGGCCGGGTCGACGGCCAGGCCCTCACGGCCGTGCTCTTCGCGCTGGTCGGCTGCGGCGTCTTCCTCACCATGCTGGGCAACACCACCGTCCTGACCTTCTCGGTGGTCGTCTCCCTGCTCCTGGCCGGCGCGGGGTACTGGTCACAGCACCGCGGCGCCCCCGACCCCGATCCGCTGGCCGCCCAGGCGGTGGCCGACGCCCCGCCGGAGGCCCAGGCACCGCCGGTGGCTTCTGCCTACCCGTCGTGGTGGCGCGACCCCATAATCAAGGACGGCACCCATATCGGTGGCACGGGCTATCTATGGGGCCCGTGGGAATCCCGCGACCGGGACATAGCCGCGGCGGTCAACATCGCCCGGGGCATCCGGCCCACCCGTCAGGACATACGCGTGACGCGTCCGCCGAAGCCGCGGGGGCCGCGCTGGATCGGTGGCTGGATCTTCCTGCTCGCGCTGCTCGCCGGCGGCGCGGGTACCGGAGCCACCTGGGAGGACCGCACCCTCACCGCCAGCCTGCAGACCGGTCTGGCCTGCGCGCTGACCGTGTTCGGTCTCGGCATAGCCCTCAGCGCCTTCCTCGGCCGTACGGGTGCGGGGTCGATCTTCCTGGCCGTGGTCACAGCGGGACTCCTGGCGGGCACGGCGGCGCTTCCGTCGAACATCACCACCGACTGGGCCCGTACGAAGTGGACACCGCGGAACGCGGAGAGCGTGGCGGCCCGCTACGAGCTCGGGACCGGAGTGGGCACGCTGGATCTGTCCCGGGTGGACATACCGAAGGGAGAGTCGCTGAGCACGAGCGTGGAGGTGGGCGCGGGCAAGGTGACGGTGGTGGTTCCACCGGACGTCACCGTACGGCTCGATATCGAAGTGGGCCTGGGTGACATCCAGTTGCCGGGTGACGACAAGGAGGACGTGGACGTGGCACCGGACAAGAGCGACCGGCTGACACTGCCCCCCGCGAAGGGCTCGGGCAGTGGGGGCACACTCACCATCGACCTCGAAGTCGGTCTGGGACAGGCGGAGGTGGCCCGTGCTGCGGCATGAGTTCCGGCCCGGGAAGCTCGTCGCCGGCCTCTTCCTCACCGCCGCCGGTGTCGTGTACCTCGGCGACGCGGGAGGCGTCTGGAAGACCCCGTGGTTCGTGGTGATACCCCTGGTGGTCGGGGGGCTGTGTCTCGCGGGGGCGGTGGCTTCTCTGGACCACGAGATACGGGGCCGCCGGCGCGCGGGGCGGTCGGGAGCAACCGGGGCGACGGGGCCGGGGGGACCGGCTGGGCCCACGGGAGCGGCGGGGGCATCCGGGGCGCCGGGGACGGATGGGCATGGCTAGAGCAGGCAGGGCCGGCTGAGAGCGGGTGGGCGAAGCCAGGAAGAAGGCGGGTCCGGCTGGGAGCGGCTGGGGAGCGGCTGGGCGCAGCTGAGAGAAAGGCGGGCTCGGGTGAGAGCGGCTGGGCGCGGCCAAGACGGAAGGCCGGTCCGGCTGGGAGCGGGGCGGGTGGGGCGGGGAGTGAGCCAAGGCTCCTCGGACTCACGCGGCCCGGCCGGTCCGCACGCTCCCCCAGCGGAACAATTCAGCCGGTGTGGACAGACGCAGCCGCGCTCACCTGCCGACTCCGCCTGGCCTCAGCCGTACTCATCGAGCGCGGCGGGGCATCGTGGGGCTCAGTGGTAGATGCCGCCCGCTCGGTGCCTGCTGGGGCCGCCCCGGCGGCGGGAACGGATGGCGGCGTCCACAGAGAGGGCCGGGGCGCCGGCGAGGATCAGCGGGATCCAGGCCATGAGATAGGGGAGGTCGTTGCCGTAGTAGTACGGAGACGCCGACCAGCTGACCGTGAGCCAGAGGCTGAGGGAGATCAGGGCTCCGCCGAAGGCGGCTAGGCGGGTGAGGAAACCGAGGAGGGTGCCGATACCGACGGCGAGTTCGCCGATGGCGATGGCGTAGCCGAAGCCGACGGGGTTGTTCAGGGCCATGTCGATCATGGCTGGAATGGCGGAGGAGTCTCGGGCGGCGCTCATCATGTCGCCGATGGAGCCGGAGCCGGAGTCCGCCATGAAGGCGCTGTCGGTGAGTTTGTCCAGGCCGGCGTAGATGAAGGTGACGGCGAGGAAGACGCGTAGGGGCAGGAGGGCGTAGCGGGTGGCGGTGTCGCGCCAGTCGGGGCCACCGTCGAAGTAGGGGGTGTGGGAGTCCGAGCGAATGTCGTGAGTCATGGTCTGCGCCGCCTCTTGTCCGCCGTGCCGTTGACCCCTCAACAGACGATACGTTCAGAGGGGTGGGGGCGCTCAATGGTTCGGGCGTGTTTTTCCGGGTCGGAGAGCCTGGTCGGGAGGGCAGGGTGGTCTCCGTCCGGGAGGCTTCCCGCCACCGCCGACGGACCTTTTCCTCCGGCCCGCCGGCCCACCGGCCGAGGGACCGAGGATCCAAGGCGCGGACTCGCTGCCCACGCCACCGGTCGAGGATACGAGGCGCCGACTCGCTCCCCGCGCCACCGGCCGAGGGGCCGAGGGTTCAAGGCGTCGACCTGCTCCCCGCGCCACCGGCCGAAGGGCCGAGCCGCTCCCCGCCTCCGCACCCCGCACCTCCGCTGGACGGACAGTGGCTCGCTCCCCCTGAGCTCCCCGCCCCGCTCCTTCGCCCTTGAGTCAGTCGGTCCCCTCGGCAACCGGTCAGCCAGTCCGCCTTGGGTCCCACCCCCCCGGCAACCGGTCAGTCCGCTGCGACCTCGATGGTGTAGCGGTTGGTCTCCACGCCCGCCGCTGTCACGACCTGGACTTCGATCTTGCCGGGTTCGACGTCGACGGGGACCGGGGCGGTGAGGACGGCGTCGGTGGGGTTGCTGAAGCCGCCGGCGACGGGGACGAGCGGGACGTGCACGTGGACGGGGCCGATGCGGACGACCATGCGGGAGAGGTGATCGGCGGTCTGGGCGCCGGGTGGGACGAAGCCGGAGCCGCGGATCTCGATGTCGTCGCCGTTGCGGATGGGGGCGTCGAGGTCGCCGGCCTCGCGGGCGCGGACGACGGAGAGGATGACGGGGCGGCCGCCCTCGGCGTACTTGCCGGCGACGTAGGTGGCCGCGGAGACGAGGACGAGGAGGGCCAGGCTCCAGGGGAGGTCGGGGAGTTGGTCGGGGCGGCGGGCGAGGCGGACCGCCGCGAAGGCGAGGGCGACGGTGCAGATGATCACGTACTGGATGTCGGTGAAGCTGCCGCGGCCGGAGTCGTCGGTGAGGAGGTCGGCGGCGCGGGGGCGGTGGGCGCGGACCTTCTGGAGGCGCTGGGAGAGGACACGGAGACCGACCACGCGGCGGACCAGGACGGCGATGCCGCAGACGACGGCGAGGACGGTCACGATGCCGGCGCCGCGGGCGAGGTCGAGGCCGGCGATGAGGGCGTCGCGTTCACGGTGGTCGGAGGCTGCGGCGAGGCGGCCGACGAGCACGAGGACCGCGAAGACGACGAGGAGCACCCACCCGGCTGCGACCGCGCGGGAGGTGGAGAGACGGTTGTCCTCGCCGATGACCGGGGCGAGCGCACCGCCACGCGCCCGGTGGAGATACCCGGCGCCCGTCAGGGCCGCGGCCACCAGCAGGGCGGCGAGCAGACCGGCGGTGCGGGCCGAGGTCCAGCCCGCGCCGATCGCGGTGAGGGACTGGACGAGGAGGAGGGTGGCGACGGCGGCCCACACCACGATCGCCGTGCGCAGCCACAGGCGGGCCAGCCAGGTCTCGCCCTCGACCCGGCCGCGTTCGGCGACGAGGGCCGCGGACTGGGTGAGTTCGTCGGAGACCCACTGACGGGAGGCGGACGCGGAGTGCGCGACCGCCGCCGGCAGCCCCTGCCCCGACGCGAACTCCTCCCGCTTCAGCAGGAACTCGGCGACCGCGCGCCGGTGTCCCGCGCGCGCCCCGTGCGGGCAGTCCCCGCACGTGCACCCGCCTTCATGGGCGCCCGCGCCCATGCCCCCTCTCGCCTCCTGCACCGCCACGCCCGAGCCCGCCTTCCCGCGCCGTCGTCCGCGGGCGCCATCGCGCCCACGTCCGCGTACTTCGGCATTCGCCGCCACCGTCATTGCCATCTGCCAGCACTGCTGTCACCGCTCCGGCCACGAGGGCGACGACAGTCGCCCGAACGTTGCCGGTACCGCTGCGTCGATACCGCCGTAGCGCGGTGTCGTACATTCGTCCGCTCAATACCACAGCCGTGCGGCCGTACAACTGCCCTGCGATGACAGCGAATTGTGCCGTATGGAACACGGCCCGCATTCGGCAGGGCCACTCCGTGCGTGGGTGGCGCGGGGTGAAGTGCGGGTGCTCGTGTTGACCGGGCTGGGAGAATCCTTCTATGGCCGAGATCATCCAGCGTGACGGCGTCTGGGCCTTCGACGGCGACACGGTCCGGATCACGCCGGGCCTGCACCGTTCCGTGTCGCTGTTCCGGCAGACGTACGGGGAGATCGCGGTGCCGCTGGAGGCGGTGGCCGGTGTCGTCTACGAGCCCGAACGCAAGCGCGGGCGGCTGCGGTTGCGGCTGCGCGAGGGCAGTGATCCGCTGCTGCAGGCCACGGGCGGGCGGCTGCCGGACGAGGCCGACCCGTACCGGCTGACGGTCGATCTCGACCGGTCGGGGATCGCCGAGTACGTGGCCGAGGAGATACGGCAGTCGATGCTGCTGGAGCAGACGCCGAAGGAGCCCGCCGGGGCCTACCTCCTGCCCGGTCCGCCCGTGCCGGTGTCGGTGCGGTCCAGTGACGGCACGGTGTCGTTCGACGGGACGCGGGTCCGGATCGACTGGAACGACACCTCCGACCGGGTCAAGCGCGCGACCGGCCCGCGGATCATCGACGTCGGGGAACTGGTGCAGGTCGAGTGGGTGCCCAACTCCGGTTACGAGGACGGGTTCCTGCGGTTCGTGACGCGCGAGACCGTGTTCTCGAAGCTGCCGCCGGAGCGGGACCCGTTCGCCCTCGACCTGTGGGGCAGTGGGCGTCGCGACCTGCTCACGGCGCTCGTCGCGACGGCGGTCACGGCGCGGCTCCCCCATCCGTCGACACGGACGAACGGCCCCACGAACACGCCCGTGGACGGCGCGAGGCCGGGTGGGGCCGACGCGGCCCGGCCGTCGGTCTCCGACCGCCCCGACGCCTCCGACCGCCCCGGCTCTTCCGACCGCCCCGGTTCCTCCGACCACCACGACACGCTCCTCCGTCGGCTCCGCGAACTCGGGGAGCTGCACCGTGGCGGCGTCCTCACGGACGAGGAGTTCGCGGCCACGAAGGCCGCCGTGCTGCGCGGCTTCTGACGGGCACGCGCGAGGTCGCCGTCCCACCAGGCCGTCACGTGTCGGCGGGGGCTGTGGGGCTGATCGCGCGGTTCCCCGCGCGCCCTTCCGGGTGCTCCGGTTCAACTCAGCAGATCCGGCTCGCTGCGGCTGATGTCCTGCCACAGCGGCTGGTAGTTGATCCATGCCACCAGGTCGCCGCCCGCCTGCTCACGTGTCGCGACGGCCAGCCGGTGTTCGATGAGCAGGGGGCGGCCGGCCGCCTTCGCGGTGAGCTGCACCTGGGCCGAGCGCTCCATGGACAGGAACCACCAGGCCGCCGCGTCGACCGAGTCGCCGACCGTCAGCAGTCCGTGGTTGCGCAGCACGAGGGCCTTGCGGCTGCCGAGGACGGCGGCGATGCGGCGGCCTTCGTCCGCGTCCACGGCGACGCCCGTGTAGTGGTCGTAGAGCGCCTGGTCCTCGTAGAAGGCGCAGGACTCCTGGGTGATCGGGTCGAGCAGCTCGCCGAGGGCGGACAGGGCGCGGCCGTGCACGGAGTGACAGTGGGCGACGGCGACGACGTCCGGGCGGGCGGCGTGCACCTGGGCGTGGACGGTGAACGCGGCCTGGTTCACGTGGTAGCGGCCCTCGATCACCTGGCCGTCCTGGTTGGCGAGGACCAGGTCACTCACCGTGACGTGCTTGAAGGGCATCCCGAACGGATTGACCCAGAAGCAGTCGCTGAACTCCGGGTCGCGCGCGGTGATGTGTCCCGAGACCCCCTCCTCGAACCCCATGCGCCCGAAGATCCGCAGGGCCCCGGCCAGCCGTTCCTTGCGGTGCCGTCGCTCGTCCTCCACCGACTCGTGCATCGGCGGCATGGCGAACCGGAGCTGGTCGGTAGGTAGGGGCAGGGGCGGTGTGGGCCCGTGCATGTGTCCTCCAGAATGACTTCCTTTACGAAGCGGAAGTTACCGTCGGTCCCCCGGGGAGAACAGGTCCGTCTCGTGAAGAGAGTGCGCAACCGTTACGCAAGTCACCGAAGCGCGTCAGGCGGCGCACCGCTCGGCCGGGCCGTACGGCGCCCGTTCGGCGCCCGCGCATCGGCACGTACGTCGGCCGTACGTCGGCCGTACGTCGCTCGGGGTAACCGGACAGTGGTTGTCGGGTATCCGGGTGAGACTCGACGTATGCCGGAGAATCTGTCGAACTGGGGCGCTTTCGCCGCCGCCGAACCTGAGCTCGCCGAGACCGTCGAAGCGCGTTTCGGGGCCTTCACCCATCACGTTCTCGCCACGCTGCGCAAGGACGGCTCGCCGCGTACGACCGGGCTGGAGGTCCGGTTCAAGCGGGGGGAGCTGTGGCTGGGGATGATGCCCGACTCGCTCAAGGCGCTCGATCTGCGCCGCGATCCCCGCTTCGCTCTGCAGGCCAACCCGGGGCCGGGCACGGGGATGGGCGGCGGGGACGTACGGGTGAGCGGCCGGGCGGTCGAGGTCGACGATCCGGCGGAGAAGGCCGCGTACGGCGAAGAGGTGGAACCGCCGGAGCCGTTCCACCTCTTCCGCACCGAGTTGACGGAGGTCGTACGGACCTACGTCGAGGACGACAAGTACCTGGTCGTCCAGGTCTGGAAGCCCGGAGAGCCGGTGCGCACCCTCAAGCGGACCTGAGCCCCTGCCGGGGACTCACTCCCACTCGATGGTGCCCGGCGGCTTGCTCGTCACGTCGAGGACGACGCGGTTGACGTCGGCGACCTCGTTGGTGATGCGGGTGGAGATCTTCGCGAGGACGTCGTACGGCAGCCGCGACCAGTCGGCGGTCATGGCGTCCTCGGAGGAGACCGGGCGCAGGACGATGGGGTGGCCGTAGGTGCGGCCGTCGCCCTGGACGCCGACGGAGCGGACGTCCGCCAGCAGCACCACCGGGCACTGCCAGATGTCACGGTCGAGGCCGGCCGCCGTCAGCTCCTCGCGGGCGATGGCGTCGGCCTCGCGGAGCAGGTCGAGCCGCTCCTTGGTGACCTCGCCGACGATGCGGATGCCGAGGCCGGGGCCCGGGAACGGCTGGCGCTGGACGATCTCCTCCGGGAGCCCCAGCTCCTGGCCGACCATCCGGACCTCGTCCTTGAAGAGCTTGCGGAGCGGCTCGATCAGCTTGAACTCGAGGTCTTCCGGCAGGCCGCCGACGTTGTGGTGGGACTTGATGTTGGCCGTGCCGGTGCCGCCGCCCGACTCGACGACGTCCGGGTAGAGGGTGCCCTGGACGAGGAACGCGACCTCGGGGCCCTCGTCGGCGATGATCTCCGCCTGGGCCTGCTCGAAGACGCGGATGAACTCGCGGCCGATGATCTTCCGCTTCTGCTCGGGGTCGGAGACCCCGGCCAGCGCCTTCAGGAAGCGCTCCTCCGCGTCGACGACCTTCAGCTGGACGCCGGTCGCGGCGACGAAGTCCTTCTCGACCTGCTCGGTCTCGTTCTTGCGCATGAGGCCGTGGTCGACGTACACGCAGGTCAGCTGGGAGCCGATGGCCTTCTGGACGAGGGCCGCGGCGACCGCGGAGTCCACGCCGCCGGAGAGGCCGCAGATCGCGCGCTTGTCGCCGACCAGCTCGCGGATGGCCTCGACCTGCTCCTCGATGACGTTGCCGGTGGTCCAGCTGGGGGTGATGCCCGCGCCCCGGTAGAGGAAGTGCTCCAGGACCTGCTGGCCGTGCGTGGAGTGCATGACCTCCGGGTGGTACTGGACGCCGTACAGCTTCTTCTCGTCGTTCTCGAAGGCGGCGACCGGGACGACGTCGGTGGAGGCCGTGACGGTGAAGCCCTCGGGGGCGGCGGAGCAGGCGTCGCCGTGCGACATCCAGACGGACTGCTCGTCGGGGGTGCCCTCGAAGAGGGTGCTGCCGCTCTTGGAGACGTGCAGGGGGGTACGGCCGTACTCGCGGGCGCCGGTGTTGTCGACGGTGCCGCCGAGGGTGGTGGCCATCAGCTGGAAGCCGTAGCACATGCCGAAGACGGGGACGCCGGCCTCGAAGAGGTCGCGGTCGAGGCGGGGGGCGCCCTCGGCGTAGACCGAGGAGGGGCCGCCGGAGAGGATGATCGCCGCCGGGTTCTTGGCGAGCATCTCCGCGACCGGCATGGTGCTCGGCACGATCTCGCTGTAGACCCGGGCCTCGCGGACCCGTCGGGCGATGAGCTGGGCGTACTGGGCGCCGAAGTCGACGACCAGGACGGTGTCGGGAGCGGCGGCAGCGGGGTTCGCTGATGACACGGAGTGCCTTCCGGCGGTGGGGCGGGGGTCTGTGTGGTCCGAGTCTACCGGGGTGCGCGCTCGTGAAGTGGGCCCACCGGAGGCTCCGCGCATGGACCGCCGCACCTTCGCCCACCCACCACCCCACGCGGTAGGCCAAGAGGACACCGGCCCAGGTCGAGGAGCCCGGCACGGGAGAACCCCTCACGTCGGAAGCACCAGCCGTGAGGACGGGCATGACCACCGCGCGGGAATCGACCACGGCGCGGGCACCGATCAGGGCAGGCACCGGACGGGGACGCCCCTGTGCGGGAGCGACGCCGAACGGCCGGATCGGTTCGTGGCCGACCGGCGCCTTGGTCGGGGCTTGTCACACGGTTCCCCGCGCCCACGACGGGGCGCGGACGTCGGGCGACGGCCGGGCGGCAGGCGGCAGGCGGCAGGCGGCAGGCGGCAGGCGGCAGGCGGCAGGCGGCAGGCGGCAGGGTGGGGCGTGGCATACTTGCGGCCATGTTCGCGCACTCGACCCTTTTCTTTACCTATGGCACCGGGCCCACCGGCTGCCATGGTCGTGCTGCTTGAGCAACTGACAAGCGACTTCCCCAGGCGCCCCGGGCCGACAAGGTCCGGGGCGTCTGGCGTTTTCCGGGTCTTGCCGCTCCGGGGAGTCCGTTCGACTTCCGACGAGGAGCCCCAAGATGAGCATCACCTCCACCGAGAAGACCGGTGCCCGTACCTCCGAGGCGGCGGGTGTGATCACCGGCGCCCGGGAACGCATCGATGCCCTGGACGACCGGATCATCGGCCTGATCCAGGAACGCGTGGCGGTCTCCGCCGTGATCCAGGAGGCACGGATCGAGTCCGGCGGCAGGCGCGTGAACCTGTCGCGGGAGATGGAGGTCCTGGCCCACTACAGGGACGCCCTCGGCAAGCCGGGCACCGCGCTCGCCATGACCCTGCTGGAGCTGTGCCGGGGCCGTATCTGACCGGCGCGCACCGGCGGCGCACGTACGTACGCGTGTCCTCTCACCCGTACGGCGCGTGACCGCCGTACGACGCGCTTCGTTGGTGTCGGTGTCCGCGCCAGCCAGGTGCGGGCCCGAAAGAACCACGCGTGGCTCCGCTGGAGCGATGAGGCGTCCGGATCGTGCCGTGCGCCGTGGGACCTCGCTCCAGGGTTGTGACCGGACGGCAGGGGACAGCAGCCCGGTCACTCAAGAGAACGGCCGGCTCCGGGGACGCCCGGGGCCGACCGGCGGAACTGTTCCGAGGTGGGCGCGACGGTCACGGAGCCCGTTCCCCCTTCACGACGCGGAACAGATCACCGACCCCAAGGGCCCCACGGCGGCCGAGCCGGCCGTTCCGCGGGGCCCTTCGTCACGCCGGGAGCGCTCAGCCGGCGACCTTCTCCACCTTCGCGACCTGTGTGTCCAGGACTTCGGCCGGCACCTCGGCCTTGTCGGCGTCGAGCATGTTCATCGAGGAGAACATGATCAGCGTCGAGCCGCTGCGTACCACGGTGAAGGACATCGGGATCTTCGCGCCGTCGATGTCACCCTTCAGCTTGTACGCGACAGCCTCGTCGCCCTGCTTCGGAGCGGTGAGGGTCTCGATGCCGGTGTACTTGTTGCCGACCTGCTCGTACCCGTCGCAGCTCTCCGTCGCCTTGCGGAGGTCGGCCATCACCTTCTCGGCGTCGCTCTGCTCGTGTGCGGCGAGAGCGAGCGCGATGACGCTGGCGGAGAGCTCGTCCACCGCGGTGACCCTGCGTCCGGCGCGGTCCTTGGCCTGCGGGTCGGACGTGAAGTAGAACATGTTCGCGAGGGGCTGGCAGGCGGCCGGCTCAGCGGGAACAGGCACGTCGGGCATGTCGTCCGCCGGCATCTCGGAGATCGTGTAGCCCTTCACGTCCCCCTTCGCGAGGGCCGCCTCCTTCAGCTGGGCCTGGGTCAGCGCGGCCTTCCCGGCGCCGTCCTCCCCGTTCTTGGCGTCCTCGGCGGCCGAGGCGCTGCCCGCGGCCGACGGCTTCTTCTCCGCCTTGCCCTCGTCGCCGCCCCCGCCACACGCCGCGGTCAATCCCAGCGTGGCCACGACCGAGACGGCCACCGCCACCCGCGACATCGTCGACTTCATGTCCCCCACCCTCATGACTTTCGTTTCATGCCTCACAGGGGCCCCATAGGCCCCATCGAACATGTAGGTGACGGCGGGGCGCGCCCATCGGTTGTACCGGTTCGACGACCCATATATGTGACTCACGTCACACAAGAAAACTGCTATCGCGAGGGCAACCCTTCACGGCACTCACCAGTCACACCTGGCACACGAGAGAAGAACCCGCGCTCGGAGGGGGGTGCGGGTCCTTCTCCGTATTTTTTCTCGACTCTTTCTCGCCCCGGAAAAATGACCACGTGCCCCGTGACTACTTCTTCGGCGGCACCGTCGGAACCGGCATCAGCGGCAGCCGGAGCGCGCCGAAGGCGTCCTCCGGGACCACCGGATGCAGGGGTGCCACGGGGGTGAGGCGTTCGTAGGCCTCCCCGGGGGCAGGGCGCCGGTCCGGCTCGCCCTTGTTGGGCCAGAACGACATCGCCCGCTCGGCCTGTGCCGTGATCGTCAGGGACGGGTTGACGCCCAGGTTCGCGGAGACGGCGGCGCCGTCGACGACCGAGATGCCGGGGTGGCCGTAGAGGCGGTGGTACGGGTCGATCACGCCGTCGTCCGCGCCGGCGCCGATGGGGCAGCCGCCGAGGAAGTGCGCGGTGAGCGGGGTGCCCATCAGCTCACCCACGTTGCTGCCGGCGAAGCCGTTGATCTCGGCGGCGATGGTGGAGGCGGCCCGCGAAGCGGCCTCGATCTGCTTGGGGTTGGGCGCGCCATGGCCCTGACGAGCCGTCAACAGCCCCTTGCCCAGGCCCTTCGACTTCAGGTGGGTCGACAGGGAGTTGTCCAGGGACTGCATCACCAGGCCGATGATGGTCCGCTCCGACCAGCGGCGGTTGGAGAGCGAACGGGCCACCAGCAGGGGGTGTGTGGCCGCGTACCCCAGCCAGCCGAGGACGCGGGCGGTGCCCGACGCGGTGCTGCCCGCGTACGGGACCTGGAGGATCGACAGGCCGCCCATCGCGTTGGAGCCCTTGCCGTAGCGGACCGGCTCGATATGGGTGTTCTCGTCGGGGTGGATGGAGGAGGTGATCGCCACGCCACGGGTGAAGTCGACCTCGGGCGCGCCGTGCGCCTTGCGGTAGCGGCGGTTGTCGGTCTGGGCGCCGACCAGCGCTTCGGAGTTGGTGCGGGTCAGCATGCCCAGGCGGTCGGAGAGGTGCGGGAGTTGGCCGCCCTCCTTCATCCGGTGCAGAAGGGTCTGGGTGCCGTAGGTGCCGGCCGCGAGGACGACGCGGTGGGCCTTGAGCACCCGGCTCTCGCCCTTCCTGCGGTTGTCGGTCGGGAGGGTCGTCACGGCGTAGCCGCCCTGCGAGTCCTCCGTCACGGCCACGACCGTGGTCATCGGGTGGACGACCGCGCCCGCCTTCTCGGCGAGGTGGAGGTAGTTCTCGTTGAGCGTGTTCTTCGCGCCGTGGCGGCAGCCGGTCATGCATGCGCCGCACTCGGTGCAGGCCTTGCGGGCGGGGCCCGCGCCGCCGAAGTACGGGTCCGCGACCTCATCGCCCGGCGCGGCCTTCGCCTTGCCGTCGGCGTCCTCGCCGTCGCCGAAGAAGACGCCGACCGGGGCGAGGTGGAAGCTGTCGCCGACGCCCATCCGCTCGGCAGCGGCCTTCAGGTGCACGTCCGACGGGGTCATCGTCGGGTTGAGCCGTACGCCGAGCATGCGGCGGGCCTGGTCGTAGTACGGCTGCAACTCCTCCTGCCAGTCGGTGATGTCCTTCCACTGCGGGTCCTGGAAGAACCGCTCGGGCGGCACGTAGAGGGTGTTGGCGTAGTTGAGGGAGCCGCCGCCCACGCCGGCTCCGGCCAGCACCATGACGTTGCCGAGGAGGTGGATGCGCTGGATGCCGTACAGGCCGAGGGCGGGCGCCCAGAGGTAGTTCTTCAGGTCCCAGGAGTTCTTGGGGAGTGAGTCGCGCGTGAAACGACGGCCCGCTTCGAGCACGCCGACCCTGTAGCCCTTCTCGGTCAGACGCAGGGCGGTGACCGAGCCGCCGAATCCGGATCCGACGACGATGACGTCGTAGTCGTACGACACGTGCTCTCCTCGTTGAGAACGGTGGGCGGGCCCGAAGAGCTACCCGAAGACCTAGCGGAGCCGGAGTGCCTTCATCGCCCGCAGGCTGCGGCTCATGAACTGGGCGTACTTCTCGTCGTCCATGCCGAGGGACGGGGCCATGGGCAGCAGGCGCTGCTGGGCGACCGTCTGGGCCTCCGTGTACTTGAGGATGCCCTCGGAGCCGTGGCGGCGGCCGAGGCCGGAGTCCTTCATGCCGCCCATGGGGGACTGGACGGAGCCGTACGCGGAGGCGTAGCCCTCGTTGACGTTGACCGTGCCGGCGCGGACGCGGGAGGCGACCTCGCGGCCGCGGCGGCCGTCCTTGGTCCAGACGGAGGCGTTGAGGCCGTACGCGGTGGAGTTGGCCTCCGCTATGGCCTCGTCCTCGTCCGTGAAGCGGTAGATGGAGACAACCGGGCCGAAGGTCTCCTCCGTGCACACGGACATGGGTTCCGTGACGCCGTCGAGGATGGTCGGCTCGTAGAAGTAGGGGCCGATGTCGGGGCGGGCCACGCCGCCCGCGAGGACCTTCGCGCCCTTCTCCACGGCCTCGTCGACGTGGCGGGTGACGGTCTCCAGCTGGCGTTCGCCGACGAGGGAGCCCATGTCGGCGCCGTACGCGAGGGACTTGCCGAGGCGCATGGCCTTGGTGCGGGCGACGAAACGCTCCAGGAAGGCGTCGGCGATGGACTCGTGGACGTACAACCGCTCGATGGATATGCAGAGTTGGCCGGCGGAGGAGAAGCAGGCACGGACGGCGCCCGCCGCAGCCTTCTCGATGTCGGCGTCCGCGAGGACCAGCATCGCGTTCTTGCCGCCGAGTTCGAGGGAGACGCCGACGAGCCGGGCGGCGGCGCCCTGCGCGACCTCGCGGCCGGTGCGGGTGGAGCCGGTGAAGGAGACGTAGTCGGCGTGCCTGACGACCTCGGGGCCGATGACGGGACCCTCGCCGAGGACGACCTGGAAGACCTCGGCGGGCAGGCCGGCCTCGATCAGCAGGTCGCGGGCCCACAGGGCGGTCAGGCAGGTCTCCGTGTCGGGCTTCATCACCACGGCGTTGCCCGCGACGAAGGCGGGGATCGCGTCGCCGACGGAGAGTTCGAGCGGGTAGTTCCAGGGGGCGATCTGGCCGATCACCCCACGCGGGTGGCGCAGTTCGGTGACCTTGGTGAGAGTCGGTACGGCACCGGTGTGCCGCTTCGGCTTCAGGTAGAAGGGGGCCTTGCGGCCGTAGTGCCGGGCGGCGACCGCGACGGCCTGGACCTCCTCGTGGGCGTGCAGGCGGGCCTTGCCCGTCTCCAGCTGGATGAGGTCGAGCACCTCGGCCTGGCGTTCGAGGACCAGGTCGTGGAAGCGGAGCAGGACGGCGGCGCGCTCCCGTACGGACCGCTGGGCCCAGACGGCCTGCGCGGCGCGGGCCGTCGCGTAGGCCCGCTCCACGTCCTCGGGGGTGGACTCCGGCAGGTCGGCGAGCTTCTCGCCGGTGAACGGCGTGTGGTTGGCGGTGCGGCCGGAGCCGGCCACGCCCTTGGTGAGCTGGGCGACCAGTTCGGGGGTCACCACGTCGGCGGCCGTACGGGCGCCCTGCGGGGCTGCCGCGAGGGGGTTGGTGCCGGTCGTCCGCGCCGTGCCGGTCGTACCCGTGGTGGTCGTGCCGGTCTTTTCGGGGGCCTGCGAGTCCGTCATGACGCGCAGGGTATTCCGGACCGGACGACTTTGGGTACCCGGCGGTAACAGGGTTTCACGGGGCGCACACACCATGCCAGTGATCACTGGCAACGAAGTCGCTGATCAGCGCGGCGGGCGGTGGCGTGCGGCCGCGAATGCGGCGTGGATCACGTAGGTGCGCGGCGACGGCCTACGGTCCGATCTCCAGCCGTTCCCGCGCCCCTTTGAAGACGGCCGTCCCCTTCTTCTCGTCCGCCGTGCCCTTCGGCATGTCCACGCGCAGCTCGTACATCCGGTCGTCGTCGGTACGGACGATCAGTTCCAGGACCCGGGTGGGGGTGCCGTCCAGGTAGTGGGTGGTGTCGGCGAGGACGGCCTGCTGGTCGTGGAAGCTCGTGTTGGTGTACTGGGCGGTCGACTTCACGTCGCCCGCCACGATGTCCGTGGAGTCCTTGGCCTGTTCCATGGGCGAGGCGGGCGCCCGGTCCCACTGCGTCAGCCGCACCCGGACGACCTTCTCGCCCTCGTAGGTGACCGTGCGGGGCCGCGTGTCGTCGCCGTCCTCCGCGCGGATCCGTCGGTAGGGGCCGGGGAGGGAGAGGACGGCGTCCATGGCCTCCTCACGGTGGGCCACCCAGCGCGTGCCGGCCGTGCTGCCCGAAGTGGGGCCGGTGCTCGGGGACTCGACGCGGGCGTCCACCCACCCGACCTTGGGCTCGGCGACCTCGGTGACACCGCCACCGGTGTCGAGCGCGACCCCGGCCCAGGCTCCCCCGGCGGTCAGCAGGAGCCCGACGGCGGCCAGAGCGACGAGACGGCCGGCACGTGACAGGCGCCGGGGGCGCGCGGCGCCGACCGTCCCGACTTCGGTGTCCGGCGCGTCCTCGGGTTTCACGCCGGGTGCGTGCTCGGGTTTCGCACCGGGTGCGTTCTCGGGCTTATCGCCCCGTACGTGCTCGGATTCCTCGCCCCGTACGTTCTCGGGCCCCGCCCTGTGCACGGCCTCGGGTTTCGCACCCCGCGCGTTCTGCGGCTCCTCGCTCCGTGCGTTCTGCGGCTCCTCACCCCGTGCGTTCTGCGGCTTCCTCTGCTGCGGCACGGCGGCTCGCTGCGGCTTCTCGCCGAGCCGTAGCGTCCGCGTCCCCGCGTCCTCGTTCAACTCGCGGAGCCCGGACGGGAGCCGGAGGTCGGGCGTCCGGCCCTCCGCCACGTCCTTCAGGAACCCGGCGGTCTCCTCGGCGTCCGGGCGGAGCGCCGGGTCCTTGGCCAGCAGGCGTACGAGCAGGGGGGCGAGCGGGCCCGCCCGCTCCGGCGCCGGCGGTTCGGCGGCGAGGATCGCGGCGAGCGTGGACTCCAGCGTGGTGCGGCGGAAGGGGGACCAGCCCTCGACGGCGGAGTACAACAGGACGCCGAGCGACCAGAGGTCGGAGGGCGGGCCGGCGGCGCCGGGACCGGCCATCCGCTCGGGGGCGACGCATTCGAGCGACCCGACGAACTCCCCTGTCACGGTGAGCGATTCCTCGCCCTGGACGTGGGCGATGCCGAAGTCGGTGAGGACGACCTGGCCGTGCGGGCCGAGGAGGACATTGGCGGGTTTGACGTCCCGGTGCACGATGCCGACGCCGTGCGCGGCGTGCAGCGCGCCGACGACGGCGAGGCCGACGCGGGCTGCCTCGACGGGGGTGAGGGTGCCGCGCCTGAGCACCTCGTGCAGGGACTCGCCGCGGACCAGTTCCATGACGATCCACGGGGCCCCGTCCTCGACCACGACGTCGTGGATGGTGACGGCGGACGGGTGGTCGACGCGGGCGGCGGCACGGGCCTCGCGGTAGAGCCGGTTGGCGGCCCGCCGACGGGCATCCTGCTCAGGGCCGCCGGGACCGCCGGGACCGTCGGGACTACCCGAGCGACCGGGGCCGTACGAACCGTTGAGGTCGTGCGAGCCGTGCGGGTCGCCCGGGAGCTTGGGCTGTTTGACGGCGACTTCGCGGTCGACGAGTTCGTCGACCGCCCTCCAGACGGTGCCCATGCCGCCCGATCCGACGCGTTCCGTGAGCCGGTAACGGCCGCCGACGAGACGACCGGTGCCCCCGGACGCCCGGACGCCGGACGGGAGTTCGTCGCGCGGATGTTCGCCGTCGTTGCTCATGCCCCATCAGTACCGTGCGGGGGCGAAGCTTGTCGACGCGGACCCGGTCGCCCGGCGTCTCTAGCGTCGGCGGTTCCACAACTCCTGGGCCCAGCCGTACCGTTCGCGGTGCTTGGGCAGCGCGGTGCGGCCGACCGCGGCGGCGAGTTTGCGCAACCGGCGCCAGTCCAGGGGCGGTTTGGGCTCGGGAACGCCGGGGCGGTCGCGGGGCACGCGGACGCGCAGGGCCTTCGGCGAGACCCGGCAGTGGACGGGGGTCGGCAGAACGAGAGCCTCGCCGTCGACACCGACCTCGATCTCAGGCCGGTCGGCCTCGACGACGATCTCGTCGGCGACGAGGAGGCTGAGGCCGGGGGCGTTCGGACCGAGGACGAGTCCGGCGGCCTCGGCGGCGCTGTCGACGCGGACGCCGACGACACCGAGCACGCCGGCGTCGAGCCGTTCGCGGCGGCCGAGACCGACGAGGTCGTCGCTGCGGTAGACGTTGTTGCTGACGAGGACGGCCTGGGGCGCGTCGATGACGGCGTCCCCGATGCGGGCGGTGAGCCGTGGGCCCCGCTGGTGCGTGAGCAGTTCGGGCAGCAGTTCCAGGGTGGTGCGGACCTTGTCGTCGCGGTAGGCGGGGCTCTGCACGACGGCCGCGTACGCGCCGAACGAGGCGTTGTTGACGAAGGGGTGGCCGCTGGCGTAGCCGAGGTCGACGTGGAGTTCGACGCCCTTGTCGGTGAGGGCGTCGAGGCAGGCGGCGGGATTGTCGCGGTCGAGGCCGAGGTCCATGGCGAAGTGGTTGCGGGTGCCGGCGGAGATGACGAGCAGGGGGACGTCGTACGCGGCGGCGATGGCGGCGACCTGGGCCTGGGTGCCGTCGCCGCCGGCGACGCCGAGGAGGTCGGCGCCGTTCCTGACGGCGTCCCGGGCGAGGACGGCGACGTCCTCGTGGCGCGCGGGGTCGAGCAGGTGGACGGTGGCGCCGAGTCGTTCGGCGCGCTCCTTCAGCCGGAAGCGTTCGACCTTTCCGCCGCCGGACTTGGGGTTCATGATGAGGAAGGGGCGAGTGGGGGCCGGGACGCGGTGTTCGGGGACGTGCACGTGGTGGGACTTGGTGCTGCTGAGGGCGAACTTGCCGGACCAGACGGCGACGCTCCACAGGGCGGCGGAGACGATCACGACCCAGAGCAGGTTGACGACGGCGAACCACCAGACGACGCCGACCGGTGCGGCCACGGCCAGCGCTCCCGCCGCGACACGGGCGGGGCCGCGCCGGGTCAGCACCCACCAGAGCGAGGCCACGGTGAGACCGGCGCCCAGCACGACGCCGGCGACGAGGAGGAGGCTCGCCTCGCGGGCGTAGCCGAGGGGCAGCAGCACGGCGAGGACCGCGCAGCCGAGGGCGGCCCTGGCCGCCCAGCGTTGTCTCGCGTGTGCCCGTACGTCCAGGTGTTCGATGCCCACGCTCGCTCGCCCTCCGCGCCGATCATGCACTTGACACGGCATGTTAGGGGCTGCGGGCCGGGCGAAGGGAGATTGCCGGAGGACGGGGACAAAAGATCCGGTGGGCCACCGCCGAAGCGGTGACCCACCGGAGGGGGCGCGGACTAACCCGCTTTCACCGGCACGAGCCGGTGCAGTCTCGCCGCGCAGTGCGGAGCGAGCGGGACTTCGGCGCTGTCGATCCGATAGGCACCCGCCTCGCGTTCGAGGACGAACAGGTCGTCCTCGAACGCTTCGGCGCCCGGAAGCGCCGCGTCCATGAGCGCGAGACTTCCGTCGCTCTCCAGCACCGGTCCCTCACGCCAGACGATGGAGTCGAGATCGACCTCGGAGACACGCGCCCGCATCTCGTCCTCGGAATTCGCGTGCACCCACTGGACGATCAGAGAACGCGACTCCAGGACCGTGCTCGCCAGGGGTTCGTCCCCGAGGACCACCACGTTGCGGCCCGGCAGCAGGTAGCACTCCGACCGTCCGGCGTCCGTCCCCTCGATGACGAGATCGTAGTCACCCTCGTACCCCGTCCAGGTGGGAAGCAGCGACACCGGAGCCAGCAGGAAGGGACCACCGTCCGTCTCCAGCCATTCACGGCCCTCAATAGCCCTGTGCGTCATAGAGCCCTTTCATCACCGACTTCAAGCGGCCTGCCCAACCACCCTGTCGACTGCTGCAGGGGCGGCACTGCGGGTAGAGCCGCTGGGGCGTGCCGTCCGGAACCCAGGAGCTGATCGGCTGGTGGTCGGGGACGAACCGGCCGTTGCCCCCCGGGTCGAGCGTGCCGCAAGTATGGCATCCGAACCGGAAGCCCAGCTCGTCGATCTGGTCGTGCTCCTCGTCCGTGAACCGCTGCGACTTGCTCCGGGCGGGAATCGACTCGCCGGCGTAGTTGCCGATGGGGCATACCTGCTCCGGGTCGCTGCGCCTGCTTCTGTTGTGGACGAGGAGCGCCTCGTCCTCGGCCAGCACGTAGTACGTGTGCAGCTCGCTGACGGTGAGGTTGTGCACCGTGGCTGTCGGCTCGCTCCACCGCACCACGGACGTGACCCGGACCCGCGTCCCCTCGCTGGTGCTCAGCCACTGCCCCGCCGCGAGGTCTTCGGCCCGCAGCCACTCCCCGAGTTCGGGCACCCAGAAGGGGTGACCGTCGGTCGCGGTGACCGCCGCCGTCTCGGTGCCCTTGTCGCCGTCGGTGTCGACGGTGACCTCGACGAGGTGCTTGAGGCCCGTGCCCTTGATCTCGGCGGTGACGGTCTCGGTCCTGGTCTCCCCGGTCTCCGGGTCGGTGGCGAGGACCTTGTCGCCGATGTCGACGTCCTCGATCCGCTTCGTCGAACCGTCGGCCATCAGTACCCGTGTGTCGGGCGTGAAGCTGTTGCACGAGGAGGCCGCGCTCTCAGCCGCGTCGGCGGCCTTCTTGCTCTTGCGCCAGTCCTTGAACCCGTTCCACAGCTTCTTGCCAAGTCCCACGACGCGCTTGCCGAGGGCGTACGCCTTGTCGAGCCGGTACCAGTACTTCGACACGAGCTTGCCGACCGGACCACCGCCGATCAGCGAGGTGACGACGTTCACGGCGGTCGCCCCGCAGGAGCCGAGGCTGCCCGTGGTGAAGCAGTCCAGCGCGTCCGTGATGCCCAGCTCGTCGGCGATGATCTTGCCGAGTTCCTTGGCGATGGCGATGGCGCGCTGCTTGGCCGCCTCCTCCTCCGCCCGGGCGTGGTCCGCCTTCGCCTGGGCGGCGGTGTAGGCGTTGCCCGCGGGGGCGACACCACCTGTGCCGTCGGCGTTGGCCGCCACCGCGCCGCGCTTGTGGCCGGTCGGCCACGGGCCGCACTCCTGCCAGCCGCCCACGCACTCCGCGAGTCGCAGTCCGGAGGCGTCGCTGAAGGTGACCGGGTTGTTGTTGGAGTAGGCGTAACCGTTGATCTGCTGCGGGTCGGTGTAGTCGACGATCGGGTCCGCCGAGACGAAACGGCCGGTGTCCGTGTCGTACTCGCGAGCCCCGAGCGTCGTCAGGCCGGTGGATCCCTGGACGGTGCCGCCGACGAAGCCCTTGTCGTTGACCCACCCGGTCGCGGAGGACGTGGAGTCGTCCCGTGCGTTGCCGAAGGGGTCCGTGCGGCGGCGGGTCGTCTCGCCCGTCCTCGCGTCGACCGACAACTGCGCGGTGCCCTGGTGGTCGGCTGCCAGGAAGCGGACACCGTCCGCCTCCCGCATCGCCACGGTGACGGACGCGAAGGTGTAGTAACGCGTCGCCGTCACGGTGGACGTCGACTTGGCCAGGTGGAGCTCCATGCCCGGCAGGTAGAACGTCTTCTCGTCGGGGGCGTCCCGCACGATCCGCTGTCCCAGGGCGTCGTAGGTGTACGACGTCACGGACCCGTCGGCGTTCTCGACCGTCGTCAGCTCGCCCTGCCTGTCCCAGCCCAGCGACTGGGTGTCCCCGTCCAGGACCCGCGTCCTGGTGTTGCCCGAGGCGTCGTAGGTGTAGGTGTCCCGAGAGGTGATCTGCGGGGTCGTGGCCGTCGCCGTGGTCGTCTCGGTGACCGAGGACACCGTGTGGGCTCCCGAGGCCGCTCCCGCGGGACCGGAGCCCTCCTCCCCGTACGCGTACGCACGGGTGGACGTCGGGCCGCCGTTCAGTCCGTGCCGTACCTCGCTCGTGCGGTTGCCGATCGAGTCGTAGCCGTACTCCGTCCAGTACGGGGACGCTCCCCCGACCGTGGTGGACGACGCCCCCGAGGAGCACGCGGTCTGCGAGGCACCCGTGCCCGACGCGCCGCCGGGTGCCACCGACGACGTCCAGGCGTCCGTCAGCCGGCGCAGACCGTCGTACGCGAAGCACTGCACGTCCCTCGTGCCGCCGGTCGGGGTGTCGGCGATGGAGAGGATGTCGCCCACCGCGTTGTAGGTGTAGCTCGCGTCGTAGGCGACGCTCGACGCGCCCTCCACGTCCGTCCGCGTGCTGGTCAGCCGGTCCGTCCCCCGCTCGAACGTGTTCGTGATCCACGTCTTGGGAGCGGAGGCGTCCCCGGTGGACAGCTCAAGCTGTTCCAGGTTCGACGTCGGGGAGTAGGAGACGTCCGACACGTAACTGCCGCCGCCCAGCGACGTGTTCAGCGCCACCGGGCGTTGCAGTTCGTCGTACGAGTACGACAGCGCCTCGCCCGCCAGACCGCCTGCCGCCGGCAAGCCCTGCCCCTGTACGGTGCCGTCGTCGTTGTACTGGGTGGTGAACTCGTAGGTGCCGCCGAGCTGTGGCTCAGCCGTCTTCGAGAGGAAGTACTTCGTCGAGACCGGCTTGTAGTCGTTCTCCGGGTCGAGCGTCGGATAGGTCACCGACGAGTGGACAGCGCCGTCCTTGTAGGTGTAGACGCCGTACAGCTCGCCCTTGGCGACCGTGTCGTACCGGGTGACGGAGAGCCTCGTGCCGGTGGTGGCCTCGCCGTCCCAGGTCGAGACCGGGCGGCCCAGTTCGTCGTACACGGTCGACGTCCTGGCACCGTTGACGGTGGACGAGGTCTGCCGGTCCAGTTCGTCGTACGTGAACGTGGTCTCGCCCGTGTCCGGGTCCACCGCCGACTTCTTGCGGCCCAGCTGGTCGTAGGTGTACGACCATGTGTTGCCCTGGTCGTCCGTCACCTTCGACAGCAGGCCGGCGTCCGTGTACGCGTACGAGGTGGTGACGGCGCCACCGGAGGCCGGGTGCTGGATCCGAGTCGTGGTGCGATCCCGCGCGTCCGTCACGACCGTCGACTTCGTGCCGCCGGCCGGCGGTGTCGTCGTGACCCGGTCGCCGCCGTACGTGTATGTCGTGCGGTGCTTCTCCGCGCCCTGCACCTTGAAGAGGGTCGCGGTGACCCGCCCCGCCCCGTCGTACTGTGTCACCGTCTGCGCGTCGAGGTCGGCGTCGACCGGCTCGAAGAGCGTGGCGGCGGGGGCGCCCGCGACGTGGTAGGTGTCGTTGACCTTCACCACACGGCCGGAGCCGTCGTAGAGGGTGTCCGCGACCATACGGCCGCCGTCGGCGCCCTCGGTCTGTTCCTGACGGGGCCGCAGAAGGCCGTCGTAGAGAGACCACTCGCTGCCGTACGACGTGCCGTCGTTCTCGATCCGCTGGGTGTGGACGGCGGTCGGCGCGTCGTCTCCGCGGACCAGGTACTGGTACTTGATCGAGGCGCTCAGCCCGATGCGGTCCGGCAGCCAGACGGAGGTGAGTCGGCCGAGCCCGTCGTAGGCCAGCTCGGTCCGCTTGCCGTTCTGGTCGACCTTCGCACGGGGCAGGCCCCACTGGGGTGCGTACTCGGTGGACGTCGTCCAGCCCAGCCTGTTCGTGGTCGTCGACTTCGTCGCCAGGCCGAAGGTGTCCGTGTAGGTGGTCGACGAGGTGTACGCCGTGCCGGACGACGCCGTCTGGGCGTCCTTCGCCACCAGAGGGCGACCGTAGTCGTCGTACGTCGTCACGGCGGTCGTCCGGTACGTGGCCGTCGTGCCGTCGTGCGCCGACAGCTTCTTCGTCATGGTCGCGTCGCCCTTGGTGGGGGCCGCGCCCAGGGTGGTCGAACCGTCGTAGTGGGTCAGCTCGTCGGAGATGACGTCGGTCTTGCGGTTCGGCGTCGTCGAGCAGTCGACGCCGACCTTCTCCACACGCGAGACGTACGAGTAGAGGTGGAGGCTCGCGTTGTCGGCGTACTCGGTGCGGGTGCACTCGTTGTCGGCGACGCCCACCTCGCCGGCGTCGTCCACCCGCACGGCGCGCCCGGTCCTGTCGTCGTAGGACGTCGTCGACCTCAGGTGCCGCCAGTTGCCGGAGCCGAGGGAGATGTAGGTGTCGACGGAGCCCTTGTCGAGGTAGCGCGCCCGGCGGGTGCCCCAGTCCTCGACGCGGGTGGCCGTGACGTGGGTCCAGGGCAGGGTGACCGCGCGCTGGGTGATGTCGGAGCCGTTGTAGGTGATCGTCTCCAGCTCCTGGCCGGCCTTCCAGTCGGAGTCCTCGTAGGAGGTGCCGGCGGAGTCCTTGACCGTGGCGGAGCGGGAGTCCCCGTCGGCGTCGACGTCACCGTCGAGCCCTCGGAAGAAGATGTGCTCGGACTTGGTGTTCGAGGCGGAGTTGGTGCCGTCGGAGGTCTCGACACGGACCCGGCCGTAGCCGCGCCAGTCGCCCCAGGTGCGGAACTCGGCGGTGGTGATGCCGTCGGGCCTGACCTTCCGCCAGCCGGCGTCGCCGAGGTAGGTGTACGAGGTGACCTTCTCGGCGTTGCCGCCGGTGAGGTCCTGCTCCACGACGGAGGCGACGACGTACTTGTGGAACCAGTCGACGATCGGCTTCTCGGCGCCCGGTGGGCTCCACTTGACCGGGAAGCAGCGCTTGGTGGAGGAGTCCTCGGCGGGCAAGGTGCTCGACGTGCACTGCGTGCCCGCGTAGTTGACGCTGAGGACCCCACCGGTCTCGTTCTTCACCGCCGACAGACGGAAGCGGTGGAAGGGCTGGAGGTTGTCGCCGGCCACGTCGACCCGGCTGGCGAGCTGCTGTCCGTAGAGCTCCACGGACGGCATGGGGACGTCGGTGCCCACCTTGCCGGTGTGGTCGATGGCTTTCAGCCACAGCGACTTGGAGCCGTCACCGTTGTCGGTGAAGTCGTGGGAGAGGGCCCACTCGTCGACCGCCGAGTACGTGGAGTCACCTGTGCGGATCTGTGTGGTGATCTTCGTGAGCTTCTTGCGGGTCCAGAACGTCGGCGAGTTCTGGCCCGCGCACTTGGTGTCGGCCTTGCAGTTCTGGTCCCAGGGCACGTCCGGCCAGTCGGCGGCCGTGGCGTCCGTCAGGTCGCCGGGCTCGCAGTCGGTCAGATCGCCGATGCAGCGCTCGGCGGTGGTGAAGACGACACGGGCGGACGGCTCGGTCGAGTAGACCTTGCCGGCGCGCTGACCGTAGTCGATCCGCTTGAGGTACCCGCCGCGGACATACGCCTTGCCGTTCTCGCCGGTCTTCAGACCCTGCGTGTAGTGGTTCGTCTCCTTGCCGTAGTAGTACGACATGACGTTGCCGTGCGGGTCGATGACGTGGTCGAGGTTCCAGCGCCATGCCTGCGTGCAGTGGGCGTTCGCGAAGGTCGCGTCGAAGCAGGGCTCGCCCGAGTCGTCTCCGTACACGGGGACGGTCCAGGTGGATGCGGTCTCCTCCTTGCCACTGCTGTGACCGGGGAGGCGGCCCAGGCCGAAGAAGTACTGGGTGCCGTCGGTCGTGGTGACCTTCCAGTGCTCACCGTTGTTGTCGCCGTTGACGGCGTCGGTCAGCTTTTCGACCTTGGAGTTGTCGTCGCCGCTGACCCGCCACTCCCCGGTGGTGTCGTCCTTGACGATCTCGCCGGAGGTGCCGCCCGCGAGGGACAGCGTGGCGTTGTCGTACGCCCAGCACTGGTCGCCGTACGTGTCCTCGTGACCGTCGTCGGCGCAGGCCTTGTAGCTGCGCTCGATGAAGCCGGGCTCGTAGGTGAAGCCCTGGCCGATCCACGAACCCTGGTTGTTGGTGGCCGCGGTCTGGCCGTCCACCGACTGGGAGTTGTAGGAGAGGCCGACCTTGGGTTGCGAGCCACCGGGGACGGGCGGCGTGGTGAGCGGGTACGACCAGGTGAAGGCGCCGGACGAGGTGTCGACGCCCCACTCGGAGGAGGCCTTCAGGCTCGTCGCCTTGTAGTCGCCGCCGTCGCCCTCCGCGCCGGCGGTGGCCGCCAGCACGGTCGCCGAGGAGGTGCTCGCGGTCGCGTCCCGCATCAGCTGGGTTCCGGTGCCGGCCGTGTCGCCCGCCGCCGTGACCTTGGCGGTGAGGGTCTGCCTCGCCGCGTCGTTGGTGCTCTTCAGGTACGTCGGCGTCGAGCAGCTCTTCTTCTCCGGCGTGGTCAGCACGCACTCCGGGTACTGCGCGAGGCGCAGCCGGGAGCCGTACCCGCCGCCGAACGCGTCCGCGAAGGCCGAGTAGTCCAGGGCGACCTGGGCGGTGCCCCTGCTGTCCTCGCCGTCGGCGCGGGCGACCGTGAAGAGGACGCCGTCGACTCCGGCCGCGGTGGTGGCCTTGCGGCCGAGGACCTCTACGCGGAGGGAGTCGGCGGCGTTCTTGCCGCCGGTGGCCCTGGCGGCCAGGGGGAGGCCCTCGGCCCGGGTGGCCTTGTCGCTCGTGAGGGCGACTTCGGCGGTGGCCGCCCTGGGCCAGGTGGTCTTCTCGGCGTCCTTGACCGCGGCCTTCGCGGCGCCGTCGCTCTGCCGGAACTTCTCGGGCTCGGCGTTCTTGCCGCGGACCGGGTCGTCGAGGTTGGTCTGGGTCCCGGGCTTGGTGAGCCCGTCGTCTGCGGCCAGGGCCTGGGGGGAGTACTGCGGCAGCAGGCCGATCGACAGCGCGAGGCCGAGCACGAGCGCGGCGCGGCGCCGGCCGGTGCGCCAGGCCGGTCTCGGGGACCGGTACCAGGGGGGCGAGGACATGATGTCTCCCGTCAGGAGGGGATCGGGAAGGAGAGGGGGTGGGGCCGAAGCGCTCTGTGGGAGGGGCGTTCGGTCGGCGCGCGGCCGACGGCCGGTGGGGGTCGCTCGCGCAGTTCCCCGCGCCCCTGAGAGGCGGGGGCTGCGCCCCGTGCCTCTCGGCCCTCAGGGGCCGTGTCCCTTGGGGCGCGGGGAACTGCGCGATCAGCCACGGACGGCCGGCAGTCGACCGACGGCCGTGTCGGCTAGCTTTCGCTGATGCTGGAACCCGCCGGCATGACCGCCACCAGCGTCACCAGGGACGCGTCCAACGGCCCCTGGTACATGCGGACTTCGTCGACCGCCCCGGAGAAGTACTCGCTTCCGGCCGTTCCCGTGAGCGTGCGGCCGACCTGGAGGCTCGTGGTCGTGAAGTCCCACGTGTTGTCCCAGGGGGCCTCCGCCACCGCGACGCCGTTGACGTAGAGCAGCACGTCACCGAAGACCGCGTTGTGGACGAGCGCCAGATGGTCGCCGTCGCCCTCCGCGCTCGGCAGGTCGCCGTGGTCGAGGACCGTGGTGACCACCGGGGCCGTCGCGTCCGCGTCGGTCACCTTCAGCTGCCAGCGGTTGCTCGCGGCCAGGTACTTGACCGTGATCGCGCTGCCCCTGGCACCGGACAACGAGAGCACCGTCTGGTCCGCGGTGGAGCCGGTCGAGGCGAGCCGGGCGCGGGCGGTGAGGGTGAAGCTGTCCTCGGCGGAGAGCACGCCGGCTGCCCGGGTCGCGTAGGCGTTCGTGCCGTTCAGCGCCAGGTGCCCGTCGCCCCACAGCGGCTCGGCCGGGGGTACGCACTCCGGGTCGGCCTCGGGGTCGCAGGAGTCGTCGGGCAGGTAGACGGAGGCGCCGCCGCCCAGGGTCAGACCGGTGCCGCCGTCGACCTCCGGGGAGATGCCGGACGCGGACACGTCGAGCGGCCAGTACGCGAGCTGGCGGGGCTGGATGCCGCCCAGCTCCTGACCCTCGGCGGGCGGGATCACCCGATCGTGAATCTTGACGTCGGCGACCGTGCCCTTCAGGTGGCCGAGGTAGCCGTCGAGGGCCAGCTTGCGGCCGATCTGTACGGCGCCGCCCGCGTTCCAGGTGGTGCGGCGGGCCTGGACGTCGTCGGCGACCAGGACGCCGTTGACGTACAGCATCATCTTGCGCTGCTCGGCGTCGTAGACCCCGATGAGGTGCGTCCAGCTGCCGGGGACGGCGGCGGCGCCCGAGACCTTCCAGGTGCCGAGCGACTCGATGTCCCCGTACGGGATGCGGAAGGTCCACGACGCCGAGTCCACGTCGTAGCCGAGCTCGAAGCCGGGCTGGGCGGTGCCGTCCTGGCTGACGACGGTCATGTTCTCCTTCGGCAGCGAGGGCAGCATCACCCAGGCGCCGACGGAGAAGGTCCTGCCGGTGTCGACGGCGGGCTCGCCCGCGTCGAGCCAGGCGTTCTCGGTGCCGTCGAAGGAGACCGCGGTGTCGGCGGAGCCGAGCGGTCCCCCGGCGCCGAAGGTCACCCCGGAGCCGGCGGTGGCGTCGGGCGCCTCCCCGCTGCCGGCGGCCTTCGTGGAGCCCCTGGCGTCACCGAGGGTCCAGGCCGCGACCGGCGCCCGGCCGTCGCTGACGAGGAAGACGTGCACCGTCGGGGTCTTCTGCGCGTTGCCCGCCCCGTCGACGGCCGTGACCTGCAGCGCGTACGTGCCCTCGCTGGGAGGCATCCAGCGGATGGTCGCCGGACCGCCGACGGACTCGGCGGCCACCGTCCTCGGGGTGTTCACCGCGTGCGGTCCGGTGAAACGGTACGTGTACTTGGTGACGTCGGCGGAGGGCGAGTCCATGGTGAAGCTGCCGTAGTCGCCGGTGCCGACGTGCCAGGCCTCGTCGTCCGGGTACGCGGCGGAGGTGACGGTCGCCGACTTGGGCTGCGTGGTGTCGTAGATGAACTCGCAGCGGGTCTGCGCGCCGTCGGAGGACCAGGCGCCGTAGGCCTCCTGGTCGTAGCCGCGCACGGCCCAGCCGATGACGGTGTTCTTCGGGAGGGTGAAGCCGGGCTCGCCGTCGTCCTTGACGTCGCTGCCGATGGTGTAGAAGAACGTCGCCTGACCGGTCTGAGTGATCTTCTTGCTGACGTTGGTGGTGGCGCGCTGACCCGTCGTGGCGTAGTGCGTGACCGTCTGGCCGTCCTTCTCCCAGAAGACCTTGAACTGGGCCTGCAGTTTCTCGGAGTTGGAGCCGGTGTCGTTGTGGTCGTGGTCCTTGAGCACGACGCTGACGCGGGGCGCCTCGGTGACGTAGTGCTCCGTGGCCGCGCCGAACTCGCAGGAGCCACCCGGCTTCATCTGCAGGGCGTCCTGGTCCGGCTGCAACGGCGGCCGGTTGTAGGTCACTTCCAGGTGGGCATTGCCGCAGAAGCGCTTCCAGTACGAGACGTCCGACTCGTTGGCGGCCTTGAGGCGGAACGTGGTGGTGTCCCAGCCCTTGTCAGCCGCCGTCCGGATGGTGTCCGTCACGCCGAAGCGCACGTTCTGGTTGGTCGCGGTGCACGAACCGGCGGTGTCGGTGGGCGACTTGGCGGTGATCGTGTCCTTCGAGGAGGGCTGGTTGGACCAGTTCGTCTTCGAGCTGATGGCGCTGGCGCCGGTGCTGTTGACGCGGGCCAGCTGCACCTCGCGCGCGGAGCCGCTGTAGGAGTGGACCAGCGTCACGGCGAACTGCGCCTCGACGATGTCCTTGCCCTCGAACGTCCCGGTCGGGATGGCGAAGAACTGCCGCTTCTTGTCGCTGCTGCTGGAGCAGCGGAACGAGACGTTGGACGGGCAGAGGCCCACGCCCTCGTCGTCGTCGAACTTCCAGAAGGAGTCGGACGGGGAGTCGGAGGACACCATGGTCCAGCCGGTGCGGTTGGCGGTGCGGAACACGGGGTCGATGTAGACCGGGTACACCGTGTCGTCGCCGGTGAGCAGGTCCGCGTCGGGGGTGAGGGTGACGCTGTCGGAGTCGACGGCCACCGCCACGTCCTCGACGGTGGCGCCGTCGGGCGGTGTGATGTCCCCGCCGGGGGCCGCGGGGGCCTCGGCCTGCTCGCCGCTGCCCTCGCTGGAGTCCCACATCAACGGCTTCGGCGCCTCGAAGACCGCGCCGCCGGAACCGCTGTCGGTGGCGGTCAGACCGCCGCCGGCGCTCTCCGCCAGCTCCACCGAGGTGGTGTCGACGGGGAGTTCGAGGGTGGCGAGGTCGGGGTGGGCGGCGGCCTCGGCGCTCTTGACCACGAGGACGTGGGAGAAGCCCTCGGCGTTCGCGGTGACCTTGAGGTCGACGCCGGGCAGGACGTCGCGGTAGGTCGCGGTGGAACCGTCGATCCTGGGCTCGGGCAGTGTGCCGGGCCAGTCGAGGGACAGGGCACGGCCGTCCTTCTCGATCTCGGCGAAGGTGCGGTCGCCGCCGCCGGAGAAGGCCATCGCGGTGACGGCGGCCCTGGGCGCGTACGTCCCGTTGTCCCGCTTGACCAGCGTAGTGTCGATCTCGGTCCAGACGCCGTTCTTGCGGGTGCGGACCGGCTGCACGTACTCGGTGACGGTGAAGGTGCCGTCCGGGTTGGCGACCGTCGTGCTGCGCTCGTCGCGCAGGCTGGTGATCTCGACCTTCTTCCCGGTCTTCGCGGCCCGGTCCTGGGCGGCGTCTTCGGTGAGGGCCGGGCCGGAACCCCTGCCCGCCTTCTCGGCGGCCTTGCCCGCAGCGGCGGTCGCGGCCGTGGGCTCGGGGGCGGGGGCGCCCCCGAGTGCCGTCACCAGCAGGGCCGTCAGCGCGGTGGCGACGGTGAGCGACCGGACCGGACGTCTGCCCGCACGGGAGGCACCCACCCCCTCTCCCGCACTTCTGTTCGAACGGAACGTCATCGCGGTGAACTTCCTGTTCTCCATGCCGTCCGTCACCCGACCACGCCGAACGAGACGCCGCTGTCGGGCAGTCCGCCCGATCCCGGCTGGTACGTGGTGGCACCCGTGCTGGTGGTGCCGTCGAGGTCGGCCCACGTCAGGACGTGGAGGACCCCCTTGGTGGTGCCGGACGCCTTGCTGAAGGGCACCCCGACATAGAGGTTGTTCGCGCCGCCAGTCAGCGACATGCCCAGGTGGTCCCGCCGGGTGGCGGTACCCGGCAGGCCCGAGCCGCGGGTGACCAGCCGGTCGCCCGCGCCGATCGCCCCCAGTGGCCGGAAGACCTGGACGGCGCCCGCGTCGGTGGCGGCGCCGACGTCCTTGCCGGGGATGCCGACGGCCAGCCGCACGGTGGCGGCGGTGGTGACGACGCTCGTGTCGGTGTTGGAGATGGCCACGCGCTGGCCCAGGAAGTCGCCCGCCGCGGGGTCGCCCTCGACGTCCGCCACCGCGGCGTCGATGGCCGCCGTCTCGGTGTACGTGCCGGAGGGCTGGATCCGGAAGACCGCCGCACCGCCCGCCTCGGCGACCGTGCCGATGTCCTCGCCCGGCGTGCCGACGGCGAGCAGGACGTCGGAGTTGTACGTCTGGTCGCTCGGCCGGTAGCCGGTCATGGCGATCGAGGTGCCGAAGCCGTCGTCGGTCTCGGCCGTGCCGGTCACCCCGGCGGCGTCCTGGTCGAATCCGGCCAGGGCGGTGGGAACGCCGTTCGCGAGGGTGTGGTTGAAGACCGCGACACCTCCGGCGAAGGTCTTGTCCTCGATGGCCTCCCCCGGGATGCCGACGCCGAAGTAGCGGTTGGTGCCGGCCACGGAGTAGCCGAAGCGGTCGTGGGCCTCGACGGTCCCGGGTACCCCCGGGTCGTTCTGGTTGACGGTCGTCCTGGTGCTGCCCTGGACGTAGTGGATGCAGCCGGCGTCCGCGTGGTCGGTGCCGCCGGTGACGACGTTCTCGCCGGGCACACCGACGACCAGGTAGGGCGCACCGCTCGCGGTCTCGCCGCCCTTGACGGACTGTCCGAACCAGTCGTACGCCTCGGTGGTGGTGTCGGCGTCCAGCCCCGACTGGCTGTAGCCCTCGATCACGGAGCCTTCGCCGATACCGGTGGGCCTGCCGTGGACGATGTAGATCGCCCCGGCGTCGACGAGCTTCACCCCGTCCTTGGTGATGTCCTCGTAGGGCACCCCGACGACGAGGTCGGTGCAGCCGTCGCCGTCGGCGTCGTAGGTGGTGCGGGAGGTGCCGAAGCCGTCTCCGGGCTCGGGCGCGGCGTTCATGCCGGGAGTGGCCTGCGAGATCTCGAAGACCCCCTTGCCGCCGCCCAGGATCACCCGTACCAGGCCGGCGCCCTTGACACCGCTCACCGTGGCGTTCGGGTCCGCGACGACCGTGTCGACGACGCTGTCGCCGTTGAAGTCGGTAGATGTGCCGGCCGTGCAGGTGGCCGCCGCGGCCACCCCGGCGTCGCTGGAGGGCAAGAGCCCCGATGACATGACGACGGAAGCCAGCAGGGCCAACCCCGCTGTGCGTGTGCGTATTCGCACAACTCACCCCTATATCCCCGTTGAGTGACCACAGCAACACCCCTGGCCACGTAAGGGGAAGCTAAAGGTGCACGTCATCTACATGTCAACCCCCCTTCCTCCATGGGCCATCCACAGTGATGGAGATGTTTGCATATGTCATCCTCGACCCCCGTCAAGCCGTTCAGGCCGGAAATTTCCGGCCAACTCGCTTACCCCGATTGACGGTTGTTCGCACGGGCCGCCTATAGTCCGGTTGCTCACGCAAGCAGGCCGTGTGGGCGCCCCCATGCCGTGGACGTTTCGGTCGGATCCCGTGCCCAGGGGACGACGTCGCCTGCCGTCAGGTCACTCGAAGGGCAGGTAGCCGTGCGTCGGCTCTGGGGTTGTCTCATTCTTTGCGTTGCCATCGTTGCCGCCTTGCTCGTCCACGACACCCGCGCCAGCGAGGCGGCCGACCGCAACGAAAGCTCCCACGCCTACGGTTCGCACCCCCGGCAGACCCTCGACGCCTACTGGAACACCGCCGGTGAGGACCGGGGCGGGGAGCAGCCGGGCATCGTCATCCTGCACGGCGGCCACTGGTACGAGGACACCGGCTGGGCCGGCTGGTCGCGCAGGTTCGCGGACGCCGGGTACGCCGTCTTCGCCGTCGACCACAGGCTGAATTTCGACGCCCCCTGGCCGGCCCAGCGGACCGACGCGCTGTCCGCACTGGAGTGGATCCGCGACCACGCCGCCGACTTCGACCTCGCCCCCGACCGACTGGTCCTGCTGGGCTCCTCCTCGGGCGGCCAGATCGCCACGGCCGTCGCCACCTACCGCTCTGGCGCCTTCCGCGTCGACGGCGTGGTGGCGCTGTCCCCCGTGAACGACCCGTACCGCGCCTGGCGCGACGGCAACGCCGGTGACGCGACCGCCAGGCAGCGCAAACTGCGCGACAACGCCACGCTGCTGGCCCGCTGCCACCCCGACCCGTCGGACAACTCCGCCTCCGCGCACCCCGGTTGCCGGGACACCTGGGCGGACATGGTCGTCAGGAACCGCGCCTCCGGCGGCGACGACGCCCCCATGCTCCTGCTCCACTCCGAGGACGACTTCGTGCCCGTCCGGCACTCGCTCGAACTCCAGACCGCCGAGGAGAAGGAGCACAACATGCCCGCCAACGGGGTCACAGTGGAGACGGTGGCCGGTTCCTCGCACGGCGGAGCACTGTTGAAGGAGCGGGGGGTCGCCGACCGGGTCCTGGGTTGGATCGCTGAGAGGACGCACTGAGCACCATGAAGATCACCTTTCTGCTCCACAACGCCTACGCCATCGGCGGCACCGTCCGCTCGACGCTGAACCTCGCCGGAGCCCTGGCGGTCCGTCACGAGGTGGAGGTCGTCTCGGTCTTACGCACCGAGGACCGCCCGCTGCTCGGGGTGAGCGGCAAGGTCCGCCTGTTACCGCTCGTCGACGAGCGGCCCGACGCCGAGTCCTACGACGGCGGCCACGAGCTGATGTCCCGGCCCTCCGCCGTGGTCCCGCCCACCGAGGTGCTCGCCCACCGCTACACCGCGCTCACCGACGAACGTCTGCGCGCCTTCCTCGACACCACCGACGCCGATGTCGTCGTCGCGACCCGCCCGGCGCTCGTGGTGGCCCTGGCCGGGCACGGCGCCGTCGGCTCGCGCCGCCCGCCCGGCCCACCTGGCGCGTCCGGCGCTTCCGGTACGACCGGCGCGTCCCGCCGGGGCCCGCTGCTCATCGGGCAGGAGCACCTGTCGTACGACAACCACGTGCCCGGCGTACGCGAGGCGCAGAACGCGGCGATCAAGCGTCTGCACGCTTTCGTCACCGTCTCCGCGCGGGACGCCGCCGACCACCGTCGGCACCTGCCCGGCCTGCGCACCCGGATCACGAACATCGCCAACGCCGCGCCCCGGCCCAAGGCCGAACCCTCCGACCTGCGCGCGCCGTTGGTGGTCGCCGCCGGGCGCCTGTTCCCGGTCAAGCGGTACGACCTGCTCGTCGAGGCGTTCGCCAAGGTCGTCGCCGAACGCCCCGAGTGGCGGCTGCGGATCTACGGCAAGGGCCCGGAGCGCGCGAACCTGCGCGCCGTGATCGACAGACTCGGGCTGGGCGACCACGTCTTCCTCATGGGCGCCCAGGCCACGCTGGAGACCGAGTGGGCGAAGGCCTCCGTCGCCGCGGTCAGCTCCGAGTGGGAGTCCTTCGGCATGACCATCCTGGAGGCCATGCACGCCGGTGTCCCCGTGGTGGCCACCGACTGTCCGCACGGCCCCGGTGAGATCGTCACCGACGGCACCGACGGCCTCCTCGTCACCCCGGGCGACCCGAACGCCCTGGCCACGGGCCTGCTCCGGCTCATCGACGACCCGGACCTACGGCAGCGCGTCGGCACCGCCGGCCGCACCACCGTCCAGCGGTACGCGCCCCGCACGATCGCCGCGGAGTACGAACAGCTGATCGCCGACCTCCAGGAGGCCCGCACCCCGGCCCCGGTGAAACTGGGCCGCCGCTTACGCCGGGCACTGGGGTGGCCCGCTTCGACGCCGGCCGAGAAGCCCGGGGCGTCCGAGCCGACGACCGGGAAGGCGAAGGTCGGGGCGGCGACGAAACCCGGGGCGCCTAAACCCTTACGTCCGAAGGCCGGCTGCCGTGTCGACCGGCGCGGCGGTGTACGGATCGCCGTCGCCGCGTCCGGCGTGTCGGGGGCGGACCTGACGCTCGTACTGCGCCGACGCCACGCCGGCGACGAGGTGCGCGTCCCCCTGCGGCAGGACACGCCGGACGACCCCAGGAGCCCGTGGACCGCCACGCTGAGCCGCGACGAGCCGGCCCTCGCGGAGGGCCGCTGGGACCTGCACGTAGAGCGGGGTGGGGACGGGGCCCGCCGCCGGCTGCGGGCGGGACTGGTCGAGCAGCGGGGCCTGTTGACCGCCGAGCTCCCGGACCGGTCGCCGGTCGCCTGGTGGATCCCGTACGCCACGAAGGACGGCTACCTGGCGCTGCGTACCTTCCACCGCACCGCGCACGCCGAGGTCACCGCACTGCCCGTCGACGACGGGTCGCTCGCCGTGGAGGGCGTCCTGCACGGGGCCGTGCTCGGCGAGGGCGCGACGCTGGTGGGCGTCGCCCGGGGCGAGGACGTGGCGGACTTCGAGGCACCGGCGACACGCACGGAAGGGACACGCACGGAAGGGACACGCGCGACCGGACGCCCCGGGTTCCGCGCGCGGCTGACGTCCCTCCCGGACCCCGTCGGCCCGGACAAGGTGATCTGGGACCTGTTCCTGCGGCCCTCCCCCGACGCCGAACTCATCCGGCTCGGCCGGTTGTTCGACGACATCGTGGACCGCAAGGACACCGACAAGTACCCGGCGGTCACCATGACCACACCGAACGGATCCGTGCCACAGGCCCGCTTCTTCTTCACCGTCACCAACGACCTGGCCCTCGCGCTGTCATGAGGCCTACGGACGGGGGCGAAGCCGGGGCCGGGGCAGCCAGGCGACGTCTACATCTTGTCGATCTTCAGGTTCTCGATGACCGTACGGGCGATCTCGCGGCCCTGCTCGGTGAAGTGCCCCTTGCCCGGATAGTCGATCCACAGCCGGTACATGTCACCGTTGTCGGCCCGGTAGTACAGGACCCGCGCCTCCCGCAGGCGCGGGTTCTGGCTGTCGGTGGTCGTGTACCTGATGGTGTTCTCGGCGGCCTCATGGTCCTTGAACCGGGCCTCCTGCGGCCGCCCCTTGGGCGCGGGGTCGTCGGCGACGTCCAGCGAGTACTCGCCGTCCTTTACCAGCTCCCAGTCGGCATACGCCCTGTCCAGCGCGACGCCCGGGATCTCGTTCTCCTTGTCGTCCCGCTCGATGTCCCGGTCGACGTTGATCCGGATCAGCCCGCTCGGGTCGCTGTACTGCGCGAACGTTCCGTCGGTCTCGTCCGGCTCGAACCGGTCCTTCACGAAGTCGCCGGGCACGCCCACGCTCGCGGCGACCTTCGTACCGAGGTCGCGCTGCTTCCAGCCGTCCGGCAGCGGTCCCGCGAAGGGGTCGGCGATCACCACGTAGGCGGTCACCGCCGCCGCCACGCCCAGCACGCCGAGCCCGGCGACCGCCACCGCGACGACCGCCGCGCCGACCCCGGCGAGGGTCTTGGCGCCGATCCTGATGCCCTTGGTTTCCCCTGCCCGGGGCCCGGCGATCGTCTGGGCCACCGGGGTGTGCGCGGGCGCCGGCGGGTTCGCGGCCGTCTCCAGCAGCTCGCGGACCCGGGCGGCGCTCGGACGGCGCGCCGGGTCCTTCTGCAGCAGGCCGTTGATGGCCTCGGCGAGCGGACCGGTGGCCGAGGCGGGCGCCGCGGGCGTGGCGTTGAGCACGGACTGCAGGGTCGCGGGCGTGTTGCTGCGCCGGAAGGGCGACACGCCCTCCGTGGCGGCGTAGAGGACGACGCCGAGCGACCAGAGGTCCGACGCGGGCCCGGGGCGCTGGCCGAGCACGCGCTCGGGGGCGATGTACTCGGGCGAGCCGACGAAGCCGCCGGTGTCCGTCAGGTTGGTCTCGCCCTCGATCTGGGCGATACCGAAGTCGGTGAGGACGACCCGGTCGTGCCGGCCGAGGAGGACGTTGTCGGGCTTGACGTCCCGGTGCAGGATGCCCGCCGCGTGCGCGGCCTCCAGCGCGCCGAGCACGTCGAGGCCGATTCTCGCCGCGTCACGGGTACCGAGGGTGCCCTCCTGCAACGCGTCGCCCAGCGAGCGGCCCCGTACCAGCTCCATGACGATCCACGGCCGGTCGTCGACGACCGCCACGTCGTGCACGTTCACGACCGACGGATGATCGAGCCGGGCCGCCGCGCGGGCCTCGCGGCGCATCCGCTCGTAGGCGTTGGCCCGCTCACGCTCGGGAAGGTGGTCCGGTACGCGGGGCTCCTTGACGGCGACCTCCCGGTCCACCGTCTCGTCCTGCGCCCGCCACACCGTGCCCATACCGCCGTGCCCGAGCTTGGCGAGGAGCCGGTAGCGACCGGCGATCAGCCGCCCGGTGCCGGGATCCTGCGCGGCGGGCGCGGGTTGCGCCGCCTGCGAGGGCGGTACGGGCATAGCCGCCTGCACGTGCTGCGGCTGCGCCTGGGCCTGAGGCTCCTGATGTGACTGCGGTTGTGCCTGGGCCTGCGGTTGTGCCTGGGCCTGCGGCGCCGAGGGCGGCGCGGGCTGGTCCGTGGCCCGGGGCGGCTGCGCATAAGGGTTCCCGGGGTACGGCGCGCTCGGCTGCGGCGGTTGCAGTCCGAAACTCGTCGGCTCGTCGGCTCCGTAGCCGGGCCCAGGCCCTGTTCCGTAAGGGGCGCCCCCGTTGCTGCTCATACGTTCATCTGTATCGCGGCAAGCGCTTCGGCAGCCACCCCGGGCGCTTTCCGGTCACAGACCCGTGACGCGGAACACCACTTATCTCCGCTTTAGTTACGTACGAACGTGTCCACCGCCACGTCGAAGTACTCCTTCGCCTCGCTCACCCTCCCGACCGGCGCCGACACCCACACGTCGTACAGCCGCCCGTCCCGCTCCCAGCACAGGTCGTACGTGTGCCGGGGTCCCTCCGCCGAGCTGAAGCCGTCCCAGGTGAACTCCCAGAGCGCGGCCGGCCGTCCGTCGTGCGTGGTCTCGGTGACCCGGCCGTCGCGGTAACCGGGGTTCGTTGAGGGCCCCTTCGCGTGCGCGCGCCGCATCACCCCGGCGGGCCCGCCCTCCTCCGGGTCGTCGACCTTGACGCCGATCCGGACCACCCACCCCGGCGACATGTAGAAGACCCGCTCCCCCTGCGGTTCCCGGGTGAAGTCGTCCGGCACCGCGAGGCTGAAGCCCCGTTCGTCCCGGGCGAGCCGGTACCCCGAGGGCACGGTCGGCGCGGTGGCCGCCCGGGAGCCTGTCACGGTGGGCGTGGCGTCGCCCGACGTACCGGCTGTGCCGCCGGGCCCCCCGGACCCGCCCGAGGAGCTCGACGCGCCCGACGTGTGCGGAGTGCTCGGCGAGCCGGACTGACCCGACTCGCCCGCCGACCCCGGCTCCCCCTCGCCTCCCGACTCTCCCGACTCTCCCGAATCCCCGGCCGTGCTCGACACGCCCGGGGTCCGCGGCGCCGAACTGCCGGGCGTGCCGCCCCCACCGCCCCCCTCGCGCATCAGCAGTGCCGCCGCCGAGACACCGGCCCCGGCCATCGCCGCCACCAGCGCGGCCGCGACCAGCACGCTCCGCGTGGAGTGTGTCGGGCGCTCGTCCCCGGGCCGCTCTCCCGGCGCCGGCGCGCCGAGTCCGCCCGGGTCCGACGGCGGCTGTCCGCCACCGGCCGCCGTCGCATCCTGGGCGGCGGCCCCGGCGTGCCCCTCGCCTCCGGCGGCGGCCGTACGCCGCGCGTCGCGGCCCGGACGAGGCACGTCGCGCCGCGTCGGGGTGTAACCGTGCGACGTCCTCGGGTTCTTGGTCGTCCGCGGAGTCCGGCCCGTCTCCCGGAACGCCCGCAGCAGCCGCTCGGCCTCAGCCGCGTCGAGCCGCAGGTCCGGATCACGCTCCAGCAGCCCCCGTACGACGGGAAGCAGCGGCGCGGCCTGCACGGGCGGCCGGATCTCGTCGACGACGACCGCGTGCAGGATCCCGCCCAACGAGTCGCGCCGGAACGGCGATTCCCCGCTGAGCACGGCGCACAGCAGCGCGCCCAGCGACCACAGATCGGACTCCGGGCCGGTGCGGACCCCGGACATCCGCTCCGGGGCGGTGTACTCGGGCGAGCCGACGAAGGACCCGTTCTCGGTGAGCGTGGTCGCGCCTGCCACCTGGGCGATACCGAAGTCGGTGAGGACGACCCGGTCGGTGCCGGTCTCCATCAGGACGTTCGCGGGCTTGAGGTCGCGGTGCAGAACTCCGGCGTCGTGCGCCCGGCGCAGCGCGCCCAGCAGGGCGATCCCGATCCGCGCGGCCTCCCGCGCGTCGACGGGCCCCTGCTCCTCGATCCGCTCCGCGAGCGAGCCGCCGTCGATCAACTCCATGACGATGTACGGGCGTTCGTCCTGTTCGACGACGTCGTGCACGACGATGATGTGCGGGTGCCCGAGCCGGGCGACCGCCCGCGCCTCCCGCAGGGTGCGCTCGCGCCGCTCCCGGGACCGTTGCTCGGGGAGCGAGTCGTCCAGGGCGAGTTCCTTGACCGCCACCTGTCGGCCGAGGAGCTGGTCGGTGGCGCGCCACACGATCCCCATACCGCCGCGGCCGATCCTGGCCTCCAGCCGGTAACGCCCGGCTATGACACGGACGCTCTCCCCCTCGGTCCCCATGCGCCCCATCATGCCGCACCGGACCCGAACCCTCCGGTGCCGCGCGACGGGCTGGCCGACAAGCGCCGCACACACGTCTCACGAGCGCCTTGCGAGCGCCGCGCGGAGACCGCCACAGAAGCCACGCCGGCCCACACCGGCACTTCCGTGGGGCCTTCGTACGACCCGTCACCACCCGGGGGCGGGTGTCTCCGGGCCTGGGCGTCCGCGTGTCAGGCGTGGGCGCGCCCCGGCAGACCCGCTCGGCCGTGGCCGGCGGGTCGGGCTCACCGCTCCGTCGGCCGCCAGCTGCGCAGCACCGCGTAGAACTGCTCCTCGGCCGTCTTCCAGTCCCCCGCCGGCGCGGACATGTAGATCGTGTACTCGACGCCGTCCCGGGAGAGGTACATCTGCTCGATCGCCCGGCGCGGCCCGGGGAACTCCGTGTCCTTCGCCGACGCGGTCCACGTGAAGTCCCACAGCGCGCCCGGCCGGTCGCGGAAGATGTTCTCCTCCAGGCTCACCCGCTGGTACTCCGACCTCGTCCGCACCTGCTCCTCGAGGTCGAGCTGGTGGCGGTACGGGCTGTCGAAGTCCGGCGAGTCGTCCACGGCGACCCGGAGGAAGTGCTCACGGCCGTCGGGCGTGTAGTCGATCTGCGAGCCCTCGACCTGCCGCTTCCACCCCTTGGGCAGCGCGAGGCTGAAGCCCTCCGGGTCCTCGACCCGCTCCCAGCCCTCGGGCACCCCGTCCTCCGACCCGCCCGAACCGTCCGACCCGGCAGAGGCGCCGCTCCCGGCCCACCATCCGTCCGCGTACTGCAGCGCGACGGCCCCGCCGCCACCGGCCAGCACGGCCAGCGCCAGCACGAGCGCGACCGTACGACCCCGACGGCGCCGCTTGCCGCCGGACGCGACGGGCGCCCCGGCGAACCCCGGCTGAGAGGCCCCCGCGACCGGAGCGACCGGGGTCCCGGGCCCACCGAAGCCACCGGACCCGTCGCCCCAGCCGACCTGGGCCCCGGTGGTGTACTCCCGCGCGGGCGCACCGTGCGCCGCACCCGCACCATTCCCCACACCCGCACCCTGCACTCCGGCCGAGCCCGGCGCCCGCCCCGAGCCCTCATCCCCTGCGGCCGCACCCGCCGTCTGCTCCCGATGCTCCCGGCCCTCCCCATGCTCCCGAGTCGCCAGATACACCTGCGCGTCCCGGGGCCGCCGCCCCTCCGCCGCCTCGGCGAGCATCTGCTCGGCCTCGTCGGGGCCGGGCCGTACGGCCGGGTCCTTGCACAGCAGCGCGGCGATGACGGGACCCAACTCCCCGGCGGCCGCCGGTTCCTCGACCTCCTCGCTCACCACGGCCTGCATCGTGGTGAGCGGAGTGGTGCGCCGGAACGGCGACTTGCCCTCCACCGCCGTGTACAGGGTGGCGCCCAGGGACCACAGGTCGGAGGCGGGTCCGGGCTCGTGCCCGCGCACCCGCTCGGGGGCGATGTAGTCGACGGAACCGACGATCTCGCCGGTGCGGGTGATGGTGGTGTCGCCCTCGACCTGCGCGATACCGAAGTCGGTCAGCATGACCCGGCCGTCCTCGGCGAGCAGCACGTTCCCCGGCTTCACGTCGCGGTGCAGCACACCGGCGCGGTGGGCGGCCCGCAGCGCGCGCAGCACCCACACACCGATCCGCGCCGCCTCGCGCGCCTCCACCCGCCCCCGGTCCCGCACGGCGTCGGCCAGGGAGACGCCCTCGACCAACTCCATGACGATCCACGGCCGGCTGTCGTGCTCCAGCACGTCGTGCACGGTGACGACGGCCGAGTGGTTGATCCGCGCCGCCGCGCGCGCCTCGGCCCGGGTCCGCCGCAACAGGATGGCCTGCTCGCTCTCCGAGACGTAGAGCGCGGCCGTCAACTCCTTGACCGCGACGGTCCGGTGCAGCACCTCATCGTGCGCACGCCAGACCCGTCCCATGCCACCGCTGCCGATGGTGTCGACAAGCCGGTAGCGCCCCGCGAGGAGCTGGCCCTGCATCTGATTCACGTTGCCCCGCAATGTTCTTGACAGGGTCAGAGTAGGGAGCGGCCCACGGCCCGGGGAACCGGCCGGGCCGCACAGAGACCGCACTGTGACGGTTCTCGCTTCCGCGAACTGAGCACAACCTTCCGCCACTTGCCGAACAGCAACCTCGCCGCACAGACCGGTCGCCGTGTACGTGGCCGCTCAGCCGGTCGCCTTGTACGTGGCCGCCGCCTGCTCGTACAGCCGGGTCACCTCGTCCCGCTCCGCCTCCGGCCCACGCACCTGCACCACGTGGTACCGCCCGTCGAGCAGGATCGCGAGATTCCGTACGAAGACACCGCGCCCCTCGGCGTCCTGCCAGGTGAACTGCCCCTCGGCCGAGGTCACCCCGCCCACCTCGACCAGCCGCATACCGGTGGAGGTGGCCCAGGTCGAGTCACGGAAGGGCTGCAACTCGCGCTCGTCCTCCCGCTGGTACTTCAGCGGATCACTGCCGTACGTCGACGTGCTGTCCCGCCCGGGGACGACGATCAGCTCGAAGCCGCCCTGGGAGTAGACGATCTGGCCGCGCCCGTTCTTGCCGGCGCGGTCCCAGCCGGTGGCGACGGCGACCTGGAACCCCTCGGGGTCCTTGCGCAGCGTGAACCCCTGGGCGACCTCGGGGTCACCGGTCTGCGTCTGCGTGGACCCGGACGACTCCGAGGGTGAGGGGCTCGCGTCGCTCTGGCCCTCCTCACCTCCGTCGGGCGAACTCGAGTTCTGCCCGGGCCGGGAGTCACCGCTCGCCTCCGGCGCCGAACTCGGCTGCCCGACACTGTCCGTACGGCTGCCGGTGTCACTGCCCTGACTGCTCGGCGTGGCCTTCGGCATGAACACCATGGCGTACGTGATGGCGGCGGCCAGCGCGAGCAGTATCAGCAGGAGCAGGTTCCGGCCCAGCTTGCGGGGCTGGGGCCGCCTGTCCTGGCGGGTCCGCTTGTGGCGGGCGTGCGCGCTGGTCGCGGGCAGCCCGGCCCGTCGTCTGCGGACGAGTTCGCCGCGCCGCCGTACGATCGGCAGCCGGCTCGCGTCGACGGGCGGGGCGGGCACGACGTGCGTACCGGCCTCGGGTTCGGGCGCCGACCGCACCAGGGAGCGCAGCCAGCCGCGCAGTTCCTCGAAGTCCAGCCGCTCGGTGGGGTCCTGCCGCAGCAGCGACTCCACGACCGGCCGCAGCGGTCCGCACTCCTCGGCGAACGCGGGCGGCTCGGCGCACACCATCTGCACCAGCTCGGCGGTGTTCTCCTCCGGGTACGGCGCGTGTCCCTGAACGGCCCGGAACAGCAGCGCGCCGAGTGCCCACAGGTCCGTGGCCGGTCCGATCGGCGCGGCCAACTGCCAGTTCTCGTGCACCGGTCCGGCCTGCTCGGGCGCCCATCGCTCCGTGACCGGCCCCACCACGGCCATCCGCGCCTGCCGCGCGCGCTCGGCGGCGAGCGCGGTCGCGGGGCCTCGTCGAGGGGCGGCTCCCGCCCCGGCACCGCCCCAGGGGACGGCATCCGTCACACCCATGGGAACCGGCGCACCGGGCACGGCGTCGGAGTTCGCCCCACCGACCGTTGCCCCGCCGACCGACCCACCGCCGTACGGCGCGTCGCTGGGGGCCCCGCCTCCGTACGACGCCTCACCGGCCGCGCCTCGGCCGGAGCCACCGGACGTGCCGGACGTGCCATGGGTGCCATGGTTGCCGCGAACGCCGCTGTCGTGCGTCCCGCCCTCGCCCGCGCCGGACGTGGTCGTCCCGCCGCGCGGCAGGGCGCCGTGCCAGGCGCTCGTGGCGCCGCCGTTGGCAAGGACACCGTAGGGGTCGGCGATCTGGTGGAGCGGCACCGGGCGCGTCGCCGCGCCCGACGTCGCGCCGGAAGTCGGGCCGCTGTCCGGTCCTGCCCCGGGCGCCCGGTCCTGCGGCGCCGGCCGCTGGGCGGGCAACCCCGTGCCCGGCCCGCCGCGTTGGTCGTCCTGCACACGGGCCGCGGCCCGCGCACCAGCCCGGTACGCCGCGATGGCACCCGCCCGCGCCGCACGCGCGTCCCCACCGGCCTCCAGCGCGCGCTGCCCTCCGGAGGGATCCGCCCCCGGGGCCGCGCTCCCGGCCGCTCGTGCCTCTATCGCGGCCCGCCGAGCGGCCTCGGGATCCTCGACCGCGCCCCCGGGAACACCGCCCCGGGCACCGCCGAACGTACCGCCGCCGCTCCCGGGCAGCGCGCCGCCGCGGGCCCCGGGAACACCGCCGGGCGGCACCGTCCCACGCCCAACGTCCGCCACACCTCCGGGCGGCACCGGGCCACGCCGTGCGTCCCGCACCCCGCCGGGCGGCACCGGGACCTGCCGCGACCCCTGCCCCCCGCCGGGCTTGGCAGGCGCTTCCGCGCCACCGCCGGGTGCCGGGGGCGGCCTGTCCTCGTACTCCCGCGCGGGCACCGGGTCATACCCGCACAGCGCCTCTTCCGCCGCCCCGGCGGCCAGCCCGGTCAGCATCACCCGGCCGTCGTCGCAGACCAGCACCGTGCGGGCGGTGATGTTCCGGTGGACCCAGCCGTGCGCGTGCAGCGCCCGCAGCGCGGTGAGCACGTCGGCGGCGACCTCGGCCGCGCGGTACGGTGTCAGCGGCTGCTCGGCGAGGAGCGCCTCCAGCGTGCGGGCGGACACCAGTTCGCTCACTATCCACAACGAGCCACCCTCGGCGAACACGTCGAAGACCTGGTCGAGCCGGGGATGGTCGGGGATCTGCGCGGCGGCCTGCGCGGCCTCGACGGCCCGCCGTACGGCGGGGTCGGCGGACCCGCGCGTGGCCCGTCCGGCACCCCGGCGCCCCCCGCCGTCCCGCGCGACGTACCCGTCGGGCAGACCGTCCGAGTCGAGCACTTCGGCCTCGACCACCTCGGGCAGCGGCACCTGCCGGACCAGGACTTCCTGTCCGCTGTAGGTGTCGAAGGCGCGTATCTCGGCGGCGAGTTCGTACTCGTCGGAGGGCGGCAGCGGCAGGCGATAGCGGTCGGCGAGTACCCGACCCGCGTATGCGTCCACAATGCCCTCCCCCGACCGCCCGGTTGGTCAATTCCGCTCGCCCAGCGACCCGTTCCGTGCTGGATGCGTACGATCCGCAGCCCTTCACGATACGTGCCGGAGGCAACTCACATTGACTCGATGCGATATCTCGTTCGTCTCGAATGCGCTCGAACGCATCCGATCTTCCCCGGAAGACCCGTCCCCGAACTCACCCGGCGGGCACAACTCCCGAAGCTGAGCTCATACGGAGCCGACTCGCCCCGCCCCGCGCACCCGCACGCCCCCGTACGGCGCCCCGAACCGAGGCACGGGCCCGCACAGAGCCCTCGCCCTCAACACACCGGCGCACAACACCCACCGGCACGCGCCCCCACATACCGAGCGCGAAGCCCTACGCCTTCGGCTCGAACGTCTTCGTGAACGTCCGCCAGGTGTCCTTGCGCAGCTCACCGCTCCACTTCGCGGCCTTCGCGGTGTACATCAGCGCGTATCCCTGCTGTGAGTCGACGACGAACCCCCGGTCGATCGACCGGTTCTTCGTGCCGCTCTCCATGTAGGTGAACTCCCAGTCGGCCGCCTTCCAGCCCCGGTAGTCCACCGCCTCTATTCGGATCCGCTTGTACTGCGAACGCGTCATGTAGCGCTCCTGGTTCTTCCAGTCCGCGACCGGGTCGCTCTTCGGCGTGGACGTCCACCCGACGAGCAGGCGCTGGCCGTCGGGGCCGGAGAACCGGGCACCCGCGTTGTCCGTGGACTGGTACTTCCACCCGTCGGGCAGCCCGATCGAGAACCCCTGAGCGCTCTTGTACGTCTCGGTCGCGATGTCGCCCGAGCCGGAGCCGGAGCCGTCACCGCTCCCGGCGCCGTTCGACCCGCCGGAAGGGCTCGGCGAGCTGCCGCCTGCCCCACTCGACCCGCCGGCCTCCTCCGTCTTCTCCCCGTCGGGGCTGGGGTCGGACCCCTTCTCCTTGCCGGTGTCCTCGTCCGTGCCCTTGTCCGCGTCCTTGCCGTCGGCGTCGCTCCCCGACGCCGACCCGCTGGACGCGGCCGCCTTGGTGTCGGACCCCTTGCTGCCGGTCGAACTGCCGTCGTCCCCACCGAGGGTGAGCACCAGGACGGTCCCGAGGACGGCGAGGGCCACGGCCACCGCGATGACCGCCAGCGTCCGCCGCGACACCACGTCCGTGATCGGCGCCCTGGGCACCGGCCGCGGCGGCAGATCCGGCGGCGTCATCTCGGGCCACCCCGAAGTCCGCCCCGTCGAAACGGAGTTCCCCGGGCCCGCGCCCTGACCGGCTCCGCCGGCCCGCGGGCCGGGCACCGCGGACGCCGGCTTGCCCGCCGCCTGCGCCGCGCCCCCGCCCTTCGTCGCGCTGTCGGCCCCGGACGACACCCCGACGGATGCGGACCGCGTCGTCACGGCCGCCGAGGCCGAGGACTTCGCACCGCCCCCACCGGAAACCGCGCCGGAAGCCCCTCCCGAGGTCCCACCGGAGGTACCCCGCGCGGCATCGACACCGGTGCCGGCTCCGCCGGCCGCTGCCCCACCGGCGGCCCCGGCCCCTGCCGCGGCCGACCCCTTCCGCATGGACCACCGGGGCGCCCGAACCCGCTCGCCCGCACCGCTCTTGGCCCCGGCCCCACCGGAACCGCCCTTCTTCGAGCGCTCCTCCGGCACCGGCGGCAACGGCACGACCCGGGTGGCGTCCACCGGATCGACGTCCTTCGGGTCGGGCGCGTGGATCACGCTGTTGAGCATGGCCCGCGCGCCGGCGTCGTCGAGACGTCGCTCGGGGTCCTTGGTGAGCAGGCCGAAGATGACGTCCTTCAGGGCCCCGGCGCGCTTCGGCTGCGGCACCGGCTCGGTCATCACCGCGGTCAGTGTCGCTATGGCCGAACCCTTGTCGTAGGGCGGCACCCCCTCGACCGCCGCGTAGAGCAGACCGCCGAGCGACCACAGGTCGGCGGCGGGCCCGGGCTTGTGCCCGCGCGCCCGCTCCGGCGAGATGTAGGAGGGAGCGCCCACGAGCATGCCGGTCGAGGTGATGGAGGGGTCGCCCTCGACCTGGGCGATACCGAAGTCGGTGAGGACGACCCGGCCGTCGTGCTTGTCGATGAGCACGTTGGACGGCTTCACGTCCCGGTGCAGGATGCCCTCGCGGTGCGCGGCGCGCAGCACGTCGAGGATGGCGAGCCCCACCTCGGCGGCCCGCCTCGGTTCGAGGACGCCGTCCTCGCGGATGACCTCGGCGAGCGACTTGCCCTCGACGAGCTCCATGACGATCCACGGCCGGTCGTCCTCGTGGACGACGTCGAACACCGTCACCGCGGCGTTGTTCCGGATCCGCGCGATCGCCTTGGCCTCGCGCAGCGTGCGTGTGATGAGCCGCCGTTTCTCGTCCTCGTCGATGCTCGACGGGAACCTCAACTCCTTGACGGCGACCGTACGGCCCAACGTCTCGTCCATGGCACGCCACACCGTGCCCATGCCGCCGCGACCGAGCACCCCTCCCAGCCGGTACCGCCCGGCGAGGAGACGTGCGTCCTTGTCCTGACGGGATTCCCCAGCCCGCTCCGCCTCCGACATGCGTCCCCTCATACAACCCGCCCTGACAGAGCCTCCATTGTCACCCACCCGCCAACCGCCCCACGCCCAGGGCCCCCCTCAACCGGCCACCCCACCTCCAAGCCCCTCACCAGACCCACCCACACTTCACCACCAGGGCCCCGTTTCTGAGCCCGCCCCAGAAACGGACCAGCCCGTGGACGACTACAGCGGCACGATGTCCGGCGCCCCCAACCGGGCCGCGTCCGCCGTCAGGTCGTCCGGCTGCCGCTGCGACTCCCGCTCCGCCTCCACCCTCTTCTCGTAGTGCTGAACCTCCCGCTCGATCTGGTCCTTGTCCCAGCCGAGCACCGGCGCCATCAGCTCCGCGGCCTCCCGCGCACTGCGCGTCCCCCGGTCGAACGTCTCGATCGAGATCCGCGTCCGCCGCGTGAGCACGTCGTCGAGATGCCGGGCCCCCTCGTGCGAGGCCGCGTACACCACCTCGGCCCGCAGATAGTCGTCGGCCGCCCGCAGCGGCTCCCCCAGCGAGGGATCGGCGGCGATCAGTTCGAGCACCTCCTCGGTGGCCGACCCGTACCGGTTCAGCAGATGCTCCACCCGCACCACGTGCAGCCCGGTGCTCGCCGCGATCCGCGCCCGCGCGTTCCACAGCGCCCGGTACCCCTCGGCCCCCAGCAGCGGCACGTCCTCGGTGACGCATTCCGCGACCCGCTGGTCGAGTCCGTGCACGGCCGCGTCCACCGCGTCCTTGGCCATGACCCGGTACGTCGTGTACTTGCCCCCGGCCACGACCACCAGCCCCGGCACCGGATGCGCCACGATGTGCTCCCGCGAGAGCTTGCTGGTGGCGTCCGACTCCCCCGCGAGCAACGGCCGCAGCCCGGCGTACACCCCCTGCACGTCGTCCCGCGTCAGCGGCACCGCCAGGACCGAGTTCACATGCTCCAGCAGATAGTCGATGTCCGCGCTGGAGGCCGCCGGATGCGCCTTGTCGAGGTCCCAGTCGGTGTCCGTGGTGCCCACGATCCAGTGCCGCCCCCAGGGGATGACGAACAGCACGGACTTCTCGGTCCGCAGGATCAGCCCGGTCGTGGAGTGGATCCGGTCCTTCGGTACGACCAGATGGATGCCCTTGGAGGCCCGTACGTGGAACTGTCCACGCTCGCCCACCATCGCCTGGGTGTCGTCGGTCCACACCCCGGTCGCGTTCACCACCTGCCGGGCGCGGATCTCGTACTCCCCGCCGCCCTCGACGTCCTGCACCCTGGCCCCGACGACCCGCTCGCCCTCCCGCAGGAACCCGGTCACCCGCGCGCGGTTGGCGACCTTCGCCCCGTACGACGCGGCCGTGCGCACCATGGTGGCGACGTACCGGGCGTCGTCCATCTGGGCGTCGTAGTACTGCAACGCACCGACCAGCGCGTCCTTCTTCAAGCAGGGGGCGATCCGCAGGGCGTGGCGACGGCTCAGATGACGATGGATCGGCAGCCCGCGCCCGTGCCGGCGCGCCATGGACATCCCGTCGTACAGCGCGACGCCCGAGCCCGCGTACCACCGCTCCCAGCCCTTGTTCTGCAAGGGATAGAGGAAGGGCACCGGCTTCACGAGGTGGGGGGCCAGCCGCTCCAGCAGCAACCCCCGCTCCTTGAGGGCCTCCCGGACGAGGGCGAAGTCGAGCATCTCCAGATAGCGCAGACCGCCGTGGATCAGTTTGCTGGACCGGCTGGAGGTGCCCGACGCCCAGTCACGTGCCTCGACCAGGCCCGTGGACAGACCGCGGGTCACGGCGTCCAGGGCCGTGCCCGCACCGACCACGCCCCCGCCCACGACCAGTACGTCCAGCTCGTGCTCGGCCATACCCGCCAGTGACTCGGCGCGCTGCGCCGGTCCCAGTGCCGCTGTCCTCACCGCTGCCTCCCGCTGTCCGTCGCGTCGGCCTCATCCGTCCGTACCCGTCGGGCGAGACCCAGCTCTTTCGTCCCTCTCGCATCCCCTGCCCAAAATTCTGACCGCGTTGCCCGACTTCGGCCACCACCGGCCCCCAGCCTGTGGATAACTCCGCAGGACGCGCACAGAAAAACAACTCCCCAATCCCGCATATCGGTCATATTTCCGCCTAATGTGACATTGCGCTCGCTCATCCAGACCACCGGGCTTGCGCGTCTGTCCCGCTTCGGTTACTGGGAAGGACGGCCCCGCCATGCCCGCAGATCTCGCCGTGATCGGACTCGGCCAGTTGGGGCTTCCGCTCGCCCAGGCCGCCGTCGCCGCCGGCATCGCCACGCTCGGTTACCGCACCGGGCCCGACTCCGGCTCCCTCACCCCCGGCGAACTGCGCCGCATGCTGGCCCGCGGCTTCAAGCCCACCACCAGCCCCGCCGAACTCGGCCGCGTCCGTACGGCCGTCATCTGCGCCCCGACCCCACTCGGCGCCGACGGCTCGCTCGACCTCACCCAGGTCGAGGAGGCCGCCCGCACGCTGGCCGCCCGGCTGCGCCCGCACACCACCGTCATCCTGGAGTCCCCGGTCCCGCCGGGCACCACCGGGGACCTCCTGCGCCCCCTCCTCGAAGAGGGCTCAGGCCTCCGCGCGGGCCGCGACTTCCACCTCGCCTACTCCCCGGCCCGCGTCGACCCGGGCAACCGCGCCTACGGTCCCGCCAACACCCCCAAGGTGATCGGCGGCCTCACCCCCGCCTGCACCGAATCGGCCGCAGCGTTCTACGGCCGCCTCACCGACAAGGTGGTACGCGCGCGCGGCCTGCGCGAGGCGGAGACGGTCCACCTCCTGGAGACCAACTACCGCCACGTCAACATCGCCCTGGTCAACGAGATGGCCGCCCTCTGCCACGACCTGAACGTCGACCTCTGGGACGTCATCCGCTGCGCCGAGACCAAACCCTTCGGCTTCCAGGCGTTCCGCCCCGGACCCGGCGTCGGCGGCCACGCCCTCCCCCAGGACCTCGCGGGCCACGCCCCCCGCTCCCTCCGCATGGTCGAACTGGCCCAGCGCGTCAACCACCGCATGCCCCAGTACGTCGTCCAGCGCGCCGCCACCCTCCTCAACGAGCACGGCAAGTCGGCCCGGGGCGCCCGCGTCCTCCTCCTCGGCGTCACCTACAAGCCCGACGTCCCCGACCAACAGGGCACCCCCGCCGACGAGATCGCCCGCCGCCTCATCGAACTCGGCGCCCACGTCAGCTACCACGACCCGCACATCCCCACCTGGAGCGTCCTCGACCGCCCCATCCCCCGCGCCGACTCCCTCTACGAGGCCACCGCCGACGCCGACCTGACGATCCTCCTCCAGCAACACCGCACCTACGACCTCCAGGGCCTGTCGGTGAAGGCGCAACTACTGCTGGACACGCGGGGGGCCACGCCAACGGGGGCGGCGCACAGGTTGTGAGAGGGGGCGCACGGATGGCCGAGCCCCCGGTGTTGGTGGCGTCGGGCTGCCTCAGCTCAGTACCGTACGAAACGGACCCGCCGCTGCTGGCCCGGCGGCGCGGCGGGATTTTTACGGCGCAGGGCCGCCCCACGGCGAATCCGGTACCGTACAAAAAGGCGGAGCCCACCGCAGCGGGTAACTGCGGCAGGCTCCTAGATGGATTACGGAGTGTCCACCCCTAGTCTCTATAGGGGTGGCCGCTCACCATCCAAAAATCCGCAAGATCCACCTCCTCCGGCACTGAACCGCCCGAAGACGGATTCGGTCCCATCGGTTGGGCTTGCGGTGACGTCCCATAGACGCCCCCTTCCACGACACCACCCATTGACCCGGTAGGCGGTCCGTCGGAAATCGGGCCGGGCCCCGAGGGCGGGGTCCGGACCAGGTCCCTGGAAGGGGGCGCTCCTAGAAACCAGGGCGCCACCACCAGACGTTATCGCCTGGCTACGCCCATTCGGCCCACATTCGTCCCCAACGCCCCCACGCGCCCCCACCCCACAACTCACGCCCCTACCACCCCACTTGGGCACACAAAAGGGCCCGGTCACCCCAAGGCAACCGAGCCCCGAACCCCGCTCAAGCCGAGCGCAGCGTCATGTCACCGCATGTGCGGCGAATCCGCCACCGTCACCTCGACCCGCTGGAACTCCTTCAGCTCGCTGTACCCGGTCGTGGCCATCGCCCGCCGCAGCGCACCGAAGAGGTTCATGGAGCCGTCGGGCGTGTGGGACGGCCCCGTGAGGACCTCCTCGATCGTCCCCACAGTCCCCAGGTCGACCTTCATGCCGCGCGGCAGCTCCTCGTTCACCGCCTCCATGCCCCAGTGGTTGCCCTTGCCGGGCGCGTCCGTCGCGCGGGCCAGCGGCGAGCCCATCATCACCGCGTCCGCGCCGCAGGCGATCGCCTTGGGGATGTCGCCGGACCAGCCGACACCGCCGTCCGCGATGACGTGCACGTACCGGCCGCCGGACTCGTCCATGTAGTCCCGGCGGGCCGCGGCGACGTCGGCCACCGCCGTCGCCATCGGGACCCGGATGCCGAGGACGTTGCGCGTGGTGTGCGCCGCGCCGCCGCCGAAGCCGACGAGGACACCGGCCGCGCCGGTGCGCATCAGGTGCAGGGCGGCCGTGTAGGTGGCGCAGCCACCGACGATCACGGGGACGTCCAGCTCGTAGATGAACTGCTTCAGGTTCAGCGGCTCGTGCGAACCGGAGACGTGCTCCGCCGACACGGTCGTGCCGCGGATGACGAAGATGTCGACGCCCGCGTCCACGACGGCCTTGGAGAACTGGGCGGTGCGCTGCGGGGAGAGCGCGGCGGCGGTGACGACGCCGGAGTCGCGCACCTCCTTGATGCGCTGCCCGATCAGCTCCTCCTTGATGGGAGCGGCGTAGATCTCCTGGAGGCGACGGGTCGCGGCCTCGACGGGCAGGTCGGTGACCTCGTCGAGCAGCGGCTGCGGGTCCTCGTACCGGGTCCAGAGCCCTTCGAGGTTGAGGACGCCGAGGCCGCCCAGCTCGCCGATGCGGATCGCGGTGGCCGGGGAGACGACCGAGTCCATGGGGGCGGCCAGGAACGGCAGCTCGAAGCGGTAGGCGTCGATCTGCCAGGCGATCGAGACCTCCTTCGGGTCCCGCGTACGGCGGCTGGGGACGACGGCGATGTCGTCGAAGGCGTACGCCCGGCGGCCGCGCTTGCCGCGCCCGATCTCGATCTCAGTCACGTCTGTGGCCTTTCCCTGATGCGTTCAGCGTCTACCAGTATCGCCGACGGGCACGCCGAGGGCGGTTCCGGAGTGCCCGGAACCGCCCTGGAGCGTCGTGCCGATTCTGCTTGCGTTCTACTTGCGGCTGTAGTTCGGCGCCTCGACGGTCATCTGGATGTCGTGCGGGTGGCTCTCCTTGAGCCCCGCGGAGGTGATCCGGACGAACCGGCCGTTGGCCTGGAGGTCCGGGACAGTACGGCCGCCGACGTAGAACATCGACTGGCGCAGGCCGCCGACCAGCTGGTGGACGACCGAGGAGAGCGGGCCGCGGTAGGGCACCTGGCCCTCGATGCCCTCGGGGACGAGCTGCTCGTCGGAGGCGACGCCCTCCTGGAAGTAACGGTCCTTGGAGAACGACTTGCGGTCGCCGCGCGACTGCATGGCGCCCAGCGAACCCATGCCCCGGTAGGACTTGAACTGCTTGCCGTTGATGAAGAGCAGCTCGCCCGGCGACTCGGCGCAGCCCGCGAGCAGCGAGCCGAGCATCACGGTGTCGGCGCCCGCGACCAGGGCCTTGGCGATGTCGCCGGAGTACTGCAGGCCACCGTCGCCGATGACCGGGATGCCGGCCTCCTTGGCGGCGAGGGAGGCCTCGTAGATGGCGGTGACCTGCGGGACGCCGATACCGGCGACGACACGGGTCGTGCAGATGGAGCCGGGGCCGACGCCGACCTTGATGCCGTCCACGCCGGAGTCGATCAGGGCCTGGGCGCCGTCGCGCGTGGCGATGTTGCCGCCGATGACGTCGACGCCGGAGGAGTTCGACTTGATCTTGGCGACCATGTCGCCGACCAGGCGGGAGTGGCCGTGGGCGGTGTCGACGACGATGAAGTCGACGCCGTTCTCGATGAGGGCCTGGGCGCGCTCGAAGGCGTCGCCGGCGACACCGACGGCCGCGCCGACGAGGAGGCGGCCCTCGCCGTCCTTCGCCGCGTGCGGGTACTTCTCGGCCTTGACGAAGTCCTTGACCGTGATGAGGCCCTTGAGAATGCCCGCGTCGTCGACCAGCGGCAGCTTCTCGATCTTGTGCTTGCGCAGCAGCTCCATGGCCTCGACGCCGGTGATGCCGACCTTGCCGGTGACCAGCGGCATCGGCGTCATGACCTCGCGGACCCGCTGCGAACGGTCGGTCTCGAAGGCCATGTCGCGGTTGGTGACGATGCCGAGCAGCTTCTTGTTGCCGTCGGTCACCGGGACGCCGCTGATGCGGAACTTGGCGCAGAGCGCGTCGGCCTCGGCGAGCGTGGCGTCCGGGTGCACGGTGATCGGGTCGGCGACCATGCCGGACTCGGAGCGCTTCACCAGGTCGACCTGGTTGGCCTGGTCCTCGATGGACAGGTTGCGGTGCAGCACGCCGACGCCGCCCTGACGGGCCATGGCGATCGCCATGCGGGACTCGGTGACCTTGTCCATCGCGGCCGAGAGCAGCGGGATGTTCACCCGCACGTTCTTGGAGACGTACGAGGCGGTGTCGATCTCGTCGGGTGCCATGTCGGACGCGCCGGGCAGCAGCAGCACGTCGTCGTAGGTCAGCCCGAGCGTCGCGAATTTATCGGGCACTCCGTCGACGTTGGCAGTCATGACACCTTCCCCAAATGGCCTTGATCGGTGCGGATGTCCATGCTAACGGGAAGCGCGGGGCACACATTCCACGGTACGAAGTACCGCCGGGCTTCGTATGTTCGTACGGAAAAGGCGCCCCGCCTGTTCACGCGGGGCGCCCTCGGGGCCCGTGCGGGCGCGGTTACTGCTCCGCCAGCGCCCGGAGTCTGCTCAGCGCCCGGTGCTGGGCCACCCGGACCGCGCCCGGTGACATTCCCAGCATCTGTCCGGTCTCCTCGGCGGTGAGCCCCACCGCGATCCTCAGCAGCAGCAGCTCCCGCTGGTTCTCGGGGAGGTTGGCCAGGAGCTTCTTGGCCCACTCGGCGTCGCTGCTGAGCAGGGCGCGCTCCTCGGGGCCGAGGGAGTCGTCGGGGCGCTCCGGCATCTCGTCCGAGGGGACGGCCGTCGATCCGGGGTGGCGCATCGCGGCCCGCTGGAGGTCGGCGACCTTGTGGCCGGCGATGGCGAAGACGAACGCCTCGAACGGCCTTCCGGTGTCCTTGTAGCGCGGCAGCGCGAGGAGGACGGCGACACAGACCTCCTGCGCCAGGTCCTCCACGAAGTGCCGCGCGTCGCCCGGCAGCCGGGACAGACGGGTGCGGCAGTAGCGCAGCGCCAAGGGGTGGACATGGGCGAGCAGATCGTGCGTGGCCTGCTCGTCCCCGTCGACCGCGCGATGCACGAGCGCACCGATCACTGTCGTCTCGTCGTCGCGCATCGGTCCATGGTGCCTTGCGGCCGTCCGGTCCGTGGCACCACGTCCGTGGTTGTGCACCGAAGCGTTATGAGCAGGCGCGCCGGAACTCATCTCCTGCGCCCTCCCCTCCCGCTCGTTCGACTGCTCCCCTAGGGACTCCACATCTCAAGGATGCGGCATCCGCGGCGAAACGAGCAGCGGGCACCCGGCGGATCGTCTCGTCACCCCCGCCGGCCGTACGGCAGGCGGGGCTCCTCCCTCGTGGGGGGCCACCCCCGGCACGGTCCACTCAGCGGACCAGACCCCAGCGGAAGCCGAGCGCCACCGCGTGCGCGCGGTCCGAGGCGCCGAGCTTCTTGAACAGGCGCCGGGCGTGGGTCTTGACCGTGTCCTCGGAGAGGAACAGCTCGCGACCGATCTCGGCGTTGGAGCGGCCGTGGCTCATGCCCTCCAGGACCTGGATCTCCCGCGCGGTGAGCGTCGGCGCGGCACCCATCTCGGCGGAGCGCAGCCGACGCGGGGCGAGCCGCCAGGTCGGGTCGGCCAGGGCCTGGGTGACCGTGGCGCGCAGCTCCGCGCGGGAGGCGTCCTTGTGCAGATAGCCCCGTGCGCCGGCGGCGACCGCGAGGGCCACGCCGTCCAGGTCCTCGGCGACGGTGAGCATGATGATGCGCGCCCCTGGGTCGGCGGACAGCAGCCGCCGTACGGTCTCGACGCCGCCCAGGCCGGGCATGCGTACGTCCATCAGAATCAGGTCCGAGCGGTCGGCCCCCCAGCGGCGGAGGACTTCCTCGCCGTTGGCCGCCGTGGTCACGCGCTCGACGCCGGGCACGGTCGCCACCGCGCGGCGCAGCGCCTCTCGGGCAAGCGGGGAGTCGTCGCAGACGAGGACGGATGTCATGGCCGCCCTCCGCAGCTGATGCGCGTCACCTTGAGCCTCCAGGCTGGTACGAAATCGTCACCTGTGCGGTCGACACTCACGAGCGGACACGAACGCCTGCCCGAGCGCTTGTTCCTTCAACCGCCTCCGCCCGTCTCAACGACGGTCACTCGAAAGAGTTACGGGATGGCTGGTCACCTTCGGCACTCTACGTGAGGGGGCGGACACGGTGCAGACATGCGCGACGGACCCTCAACGTTTCATCACAACCTATGCCCCATTCAGACGTTTTTGTTCCCATTTATTGGTGTCTGAGGCTAGATTCGCAATGAGTCATATTTTCATCTCCTTAGATAGTCGATGTACGGTCATGGGCAACATCTCCTCCCAGAACGGCAACAAGGGGACACGCAATGGCAGATTTCTCCCGCCTTCCCGGACCGAACGCTGATCTGTGGGACTGGCAGCTCCTCGCGGCCTGCCGTGGGGTCGACAGCTCGCTCTTCTTCCACCCCGAAGGAGAGCGCGGTGCGGCACGGAGCGCTCGTGAGAACTCGGCCAAAGAGGTCTGCATGCGATGCCCGGTACGCGCGCAGTGCGCGGCCCACGCCCTGGCGGTGCGCGAGCCGTACGGCGTGTGGGGCGGGCTGACCGAGGACGAGCGCGAGGAGCTCATGGGCAGGGCCCGGCACCGGCTGGTGACGGCGTCCGCGTCCGGGAGCGACACCGGTTCGGATACCTGAAAGAACGTTTCTTCAGCGCATCGCGCTAGCGCGCGGCCGCTCCGGCCAGCCGGTCCAGCGTCGCCGCGACCGTGGGCACGAGGGCCAGGTCGGGCAGGGTGAGCGCCACGATCTCCCGGTGCACCACCGGCTCGACCGACACCGTGCGCACCCCCTTGGGGCGTACGGACTCCACGGCCAGCTCCGGCAGCACGGCCACGCCCAGCCCCGCGCCCACCAGCCCGACCACCGCCGGGTAGTCGTCGGTCGCGAAGTCGATACGGGGCGTGAAGCCCGCGCTCTCGCAGACCCGCACCAGTTGCCCCCGGCAGCGCGGGCACCCGGCGATCCAGGATTCCCCGGCGAGCTCCCCGATGCCGAGGGAACGCGCCCGGGCCAGCCGGTGCCCCTGCGGGACGAGCCCCACGAGCCGGTCGGTGAGCAGGGGGCGCACGACCAGGTCGTCCCACTCCCCCTCCTCCGCTCCCAGGGCGCCCTCGTAGCGGAACGCGAGCGCGATGTCGCAGTCGCCGTCGCGGAGCATCTCGACCGACCGCGGTGGCTCGGCCTCCTCCAGGGAGACCCGGGTGCCGGGGTGGTCGGCGCGCAGGGCCGCCAGGGCGGTGGGCACCAGGGTGGAGCTGCCGCTGGGGAAGGAGACCAGGCGGACCCGTCCGGCGCGCAGCCCAGCGATGGCGGCGACCTCCTCCTCCGCCGCGGTGAGCCCGGCGAGGATGCCGGCCGCGTGCCGGACCAGCGCCTCGCCCGCCTGGGTCAGCCGCATCTCCCGGCCGGTGCGGACCAGCAGCGGGGTGCCGACGGAGGCTTCGAGCGCCTTCATCTGCTGGCTGACGGCGGGCTGGGTGCAGCCGAGTTCCCGGCCGGCGGCGGAGAAGGAGCCGGTGGCGGCGACGGCGCGCAGGACGCGGAGATGACGGGCCTCGATCACGCGGTCGAGCATAAGCGGGGCTTGGACCGCGTGCCGGATATCGCGTCGACGCTTTGACCGTGCGCGCCTACGGTGCCGGTATGAAGCTTCTTTCACTGAATGTGGGCCGGGCCCGGGCCGTCGACGTCGTGGAGGAGTCGAAGAAGGTCTCGGGCATCGACAAGCGGCCGGTGGACGGGCCGGTGCGGGTGGCGGCGCCCGGACCCAAGGGGGTCGGCGCCAGCGGCGTGGCCGGGGACGCGGTGTGCAACACCGAGCACCACGGTGGCGACGACCAGGCGGTCTACGCCTTCGCTCGGGAGGACCTGGACGGCTGGGAGCGCGAGCTGGGCCGCACCCTGCCGAGCGGGGTGTTCGGCGAGAACCTCACCACCGAGGGCCTCGACGTCTCCGGCGCCCTCATCGGCGAACGCTGGCGGATCGGCTCCGAGGTGGTCCTGGAGGTCACCTCGGGCCGCGTCCCCTGTCTCAACTTCCAGCGCCACCTGGGAGAACGGGGCTGGGTCAAGCGTTTCACGCGCCAGGGCGCGCCCGGCGCGTATCTGCGGGTGATCCGGCCGGGCGAGATCAGCGCGGGCGACCCGATCGAGATCGTCCACCGGCCCGGCCACGACGTCACCGTGGCGCTCGTCTTCCGCGCCATGATGGATCAACGCTCCCTGCTGCCGAGGCTGTTGGCGGCGGGCGATGCCTTGCATCCGGAGGTGCTGGAGATCGCGCGGAAGTACGTGGCGGCGCAGGGGTGACGGGCCGGTGCGGGGCGGCGTGCCGGTGAAGGTGCCACCGCGGTGCGGGGGTTCACCGAGGTGTCGGCGAAGTCGCTGGTGAACGTGCGGTGGAGCAATCGGACCCGCGCGGTCCCGGTCACTACGCTTGGGCCATGACAACGGCTCTGATTACGGGATCGACCGCGGGGATCGGTGCCGCCTTCGCGCGGCGGCTGGCGGCGGACGGGCACAACCTGGTGCTGGTGGCACGGGACACCAAGCGGCTTCGGGAGCAGGCGACCGAGCTGCACGACCGGCACGGCATCGAGGCGGAGGTGCTGACGGCGGACCTCGCGGAGGACGAGGGCATCGAGACGGTGGCGCGGCGGCTGGCGGACCGCAAGAACCCGGTCGACCTGCTGATCAACAACGCCGGCTTCGGCAACAAGGGTCGTTTCCTCGACGTCTCCATGGCCGACGAGCTGCGGATGCTCAAGGTCCACTGCGAGGCGGTCCTGCGGCTGACCGCGGCCGCCACCGAGGCCATGCGCGAGCGCGGCCGGGGCGGTGTGGTGAACGTGGCGTCGGTGGCGGCCTTCGTGCCGCGCGGCACGTACGGGGCGTCGAAGGCGTGGGTCGTGCAGTTCACGCAGGGTGCCGCGCGTGATCTGGCCGGGACCGGGGTGCGGCTGATGGCCCTCTGCCCCGGCTTCGTCCGTACCGAGTTCCACGAGCGGGCCGGCATGGGCACCGACAACATCCCCTCCTGGATGTGGCTCGACGCCGACAAGCTCGTCACCGCCGCGCTCGCCGATCTCTCCCGCGGCAGGTCCGTCTCCGTCCCGGACCCCCGCTACAAGGCGCTGATGGGGGTGGTGAAGGTGGTGCCGCGCGGGCTGCTGGGCGGGATCAGCTCGAAGACGGGACGGAAGTACGGGCCTCAGTAGCCGTCCCCCGGACGGCCCAGCGGGTGCGGGCGGCGGCCCGGCGCGACAATGGAGCTGTTCATCCGGACCCAGGGGGGTCGGAGGCGGTGTGTCATGACATTCGTGCAGCTCATCGACTGCAGGACCAGCAGGTTCGACGAGATGAACCGGCTGATGGACACCTGGGTGGAGCAGACCAAGGGAAAGCGGACCGCGACGCACAGTGTGATCGGGAAGGACCGCTCGGACGGCTCGCACTTCGTGGAGATCGTCGAGTTCCCCTCGTACGAGGAGGCGATGCGGAACTCCGGGCTGCCGGAGACGGAGCGGATCTTCCAGGAGATGGTGGCGCTGTGCGACGAGATGCCCACGTTCACCGATCTGGACGTGGTGCGCGACGAGCAGTTGTACGCGGCGAACGCGCGCAGGTTCTTCGAGACGATCGGGACCGAGGGCGAACTGCCGCCGCTCGACGATCTGTTGGTCGAGGACTATCACGACCACGATCCGGCCAACGCGCAGGACGCCATCGGCATGGACGCGGTCAGGCGCGAGGTCGGCATGTGGCGGGCCGCCTTCGACTTCTCGTTCGCCATCGGGGACCAGATCGCGCAGGGTGACCGGGTCTGCACACGCTGGACGTGGAACGGCACGCACCGGGGCGATTTCCTCGGCATCCCGGCCACGGGGCGGGAGGTCACCATGACCGGCACGACGATCCACCGCTTCTCCTCGGACGGGAAGATCGTCGAGGGCTGGTGGCAGTACGACCGGCTCGGGCTGATGGGACAGTTGGGCGCGCTCGACGCGCTGGAGCGGTAGGCGGCGGAGCGGTAGGCGGCGCCGGAGCGGTGGGCGAGAGCAGGGACGCGGGAAGGCCCGGCACCCCGAGGGGTGCCGGGCCTTCGCCTACGGCTTACCGACGTCGTACGTCAGTGGGCGTGGCCGTGACCGCCGTGGCCCGCGTCGGCCGGCTCCTCTTCCTTCTTCTCGACGACCAGGGTCTCGGTCGTCAGGAGGAGGGAGGCGATGGAGGCGGCGTTCTCCAGGGCGGAGCGGGTGACCTTGACCGGGTCGATGACGCCGGCCTTGACCAGGTCGCCGTACTCGCCGGTGGCGGCGTTGAAGCCCTGGCCCTTGTCGAGCTCGGCGACCTTGGAGGTGATGACGTAGCCCTCCAGGCCGGCGTTCTCGGCGATCCAGCGCAGCGGCTCGACGGCGGCCTTGCGGACGACCGCGACACCCGTGGCCTCGTCGCCGGTCTTGCCGAGGTTGCCCTCAAGGACCTTCACGGCGTGGACGAGCGCGGAGCCACCACCGGAGACGATGCCCTCCTCGACCGCGGCGCGGGTCGCGGAGATGGCGTCCTCCAGACGGTGCTTCTTCTCCTTCAGCTCCACCTCGGTGGCGGCGCCGACCTTGATGACGCACACGCCGCCGGCCAGCTTCGCGAGGCGCTCCTGGAGCTTCTCGCGGTCCCAGTCGGAGTCCGTGTTCTCGATCTCGGCCTTGATCTGGGCGACGCGGCCCTGGACCGCACCGGAGTCACCGGCGCCGTCGACGATGGTGGTGTCGTCCTTGGTGACGGTGACGCGGCGGGCGGAGCCGAGCACGTCGAGACCGACCTGGTCGAGCTTGAGGCCGACCTCCTCGGAGATGACCTCGGCGCCGGTCAGCGTCGCCATGTCCTGCAGCATCGCCTTGCGGCGGTCGCCGAAGCCGGGGGCCTTGACGGCGACCGCGTTGAAGGTGCCGCGGATCTTGTTGACGACCAGGGTCGACAGGGCCTCGCCCTCGACGTCCTCGGCGATGATCAGCAGCGGCTTGGAGGCGTTGGCCTGGATGACCTTCTCCAGCAGCGGCAGCAGGTCGGCGATGGCGCCGATCTTGCCCTGGTGGATGAGGATGTACGGGTCGTCGAGGACGGCCTCCATACGCTCCTGGTCGGTGACGAAGTACGGCGAGAGGTAGCCCTTGTCGAAGGCCATGCCCTCGGTGAAGTCCAGCTCCAGACCGAAGGTGTTGGACTCCTCGACGGTGATGACACCGTCCTTGCCGACCTTGTCCATCGCCTCGGCGATGAGCTCGCCGACCTGCTGGTCCTGGGCGGACAGACCGGCGACGGCGGCGATGTCGGACTTCTCGTCGATCGGACGGGCGGTCGCGAGGAGCTCCTCGGACACGGCCTTGACCGCGGCGTCGATGCCCTTCTTCAGGGCGGCCGGGGAGGCACCGGCGGCGACGTTGCGCAGGCCCTCGCGGACGAGCGCCTGGGCCAGCACGGTGGCGGTGGTCGTACCGTCACCCGCCACGTCGTTGGTCTTGGTCGCCACCTCCTTCACCAGCTGGACGCCGAGGTTCTCGTACGGGTCCTCGACCTCGACCTCGCGGGCGATGGTCACACCGTCGTTGGTGATGGTGGGGGCGCCGAACTTCTTGTCGATGACGACGTTGCGGCCCTTGGGGCCGATCGTCACCTTGACCGTGTCGGCAAGCTTGTTGACGCCGCGCTCGAGGGCGCGACGGGCGTCCTCGTCGAACTTCAGGATCTTCGCCATGGGAGCGGTTCAGCCCTCTCGGAAAACGTGGGTGAAACGAACTGCGCCCCCGACGCCCGGCTTGTTAGTGGTCGCGGGGGCCAAGGGCGCAGCTCAAAAGCAAGGTGCTTCGGTGAGGAAGCGGGTGAATTACTTCTCGACGATCGCGAGCACGTCGCGAGCCGAGAGGACGAGGTACTCCTCGCCGTTGTACTTCACCTCGGTGCCGCCGTACTTGCTGTACAGCACGATGTCGCCGACGGAGACGTCGAGCGGCAGCCGCTGGCCGTCCTCGAAGCGGCCCGGACCGACGGCGAGGACGACGCCCTCCTGGGGCTTCTCCTTCGCGGTGTCCGGGATGACCAGGCCAGAGGCGGTGGTCTGCTCGGCGTCGAGCGGCTGGACCACAATGCGGTCCTCGAGCGGCTTGATGGCAACCTTGGAGCTGGTGGTCGTCACGATCCGACCTCCCCCTTCGGAGATCTCACGGGGTTAACTGTCTGAGGTGGCGACCAGGTGGATCCGTCGTCGCGGGTGCCGGACCTGCCCGTCGCGTTGTTGGCACTCTCCAGGGGGGAGTGCCAGACCTGAGACTATGACCGCGATTAGCACTCGGTCAAGCGGACTGCTAATCGAGCGGGTTGCGGCGGTCGGTCGTCGCGGTGTCAGAGGTAGTCCTCCAGGCGGCCGACCGTCAGTCCCTGCTCCTGGATGCGGCGCAGCAGCCGGGTCGTCATCTCCGTGAGGGTGGTGCCTTTGAGCTGGTCAGGGCCCCGGAAGCCGGCGAGGACGATGTCGCCCGGGCGGAGGCGGTCGCCGACGGCGTAGCGGAGGTCGTGGATCTGCATGGACGCGCGCCACAGGACCACCGCGGAGAGGCCGCAGTCGGCGGCGGCGCGGAGCGTGGTGGTGTCGTAGACGCCGTAGGGCGGGCGGAAGAGGGTCGGCCGGACGCCGAAGCGTTGTTTGAGCTTGTTCTGCTGGCCGCAGATCTCGGCGCGCTGCCCGGCGTACGGCAGGCCGCGCAGGGCGGTGTGGTCGAGCGTGTGGTTCTGCACGGTGGCGCCGACGGCCCGCAGCCGTGCGAAGTGGCCGTATCCCGGCCCCACGACGCTGTCCGTCAGGAACATGCTCACCGGCAGCCGCAGCTCGCGCACCATCTCCACGAACCGGGGGTCCTTCTCGGCCCCGTCGTCGTACGTCAGGAAGACGACCTTGTCCCGGGTCGGCACCCGGTCGACGACCGGCGGCAGCCCCGGCCCCGCCGCGCGGGGGACCGGGGACCGGTGGGGTTTCTCGGGCGCGGGGGCGAGGGGGGCGGGGAGGCCCCAGCGGCGGTAGGGGGGTGCCGACGGGTGGGGGTGGGGGTGGGGGCGTGCGGGGGTGTGCGCGCCGGAGTGAGGAGGTGCGGGGCGGGGCTGCATCGGCCCGCCCGCACCCGGGCGCGGGGAGGTGGGTCCGGAGTGCGCCGGGTCGGCAGCGCATCCGGTGAGGAGCAGAGCGGTCAGGGCCGTGAGAGCGGCGAGGGCGGCGACGGGGGTCGCGGTCAGGGGGCGGGGTGCTGACGTCCGGGCCGCGGTGGCGCCCCACCCGCCGCCCACGCTCCCCGCACGGCCTGCACCCCGCGCACGGCCTGCACTCCCCGCGCGGCCCACGCCCCACCACCCACGGGCGGCGCTCCTCGCACGGCCTACATACCGCCCACGGCCTACGCTCCCCGCACGCCCCGCACGCCCCGCACGCCCCGCACGCCGCCCACTGGCCGCGCTCCCCTCACGGCCCGCGCCCCGCCCACGACGTGCACCCCACCCACGGCCTACGCCCAGCGCACCCGGACCGCGCCCCCTGCCCCGAACCGGCCCCCACCTGCCCCGGGCCGGTTCCCTCCCGCCCCGGTAGGCCCTCACAGGTAGTCCTCCAGCCTTGCCACCGCGTAGCCCTCGGCGGTGACCAGGTTCAGGAAGCGGCGGATCATGTCGGGCATGGTGCCCTTCCAGTCGGACGTGCCCCGGAAGTGGCTGAGGACGATGTCGCCGGGGCGGAGTTCGCGGTCCGACTCGCGGTAGTCCCAGCGGTCGACGAAGACCTCCTCGTTCCAGAGCGGGACGGCCTTCACCCCGCAGGTCGCGGCGGCGCGCAGGGTGTCCCGGTCGTAGCTGCCGTACGGCGGCCGGAAGAGGGTGGGCCGGGTGCCGTACCGCTTCTCCATGACGTCCTGCATGCCGCAGATCTCGCGCTTCTGGGCGCCGTAGGAGAGCGAGGGCAGGTGGCGGTGGCGGAGGGTGTGGTTGTGGAGGGCGACGCCACGGTCCCGCATCCGCGCGAAGTAGCCGTAGTCCTCCTTGATCAGGTAGTCGCTGAGGAAGGCGGTGTACGGGATCCGCAGGTCGGTCATCATCCGCAGGAACGCGGGGTCCTTCTCGGCGCCGTCGTCGATGGTGAGGAAGACGACCTTGTGGCGGGTGGGGACAGTGGTGAAGACCGGGGGGAGGCCGTCCTCCACGTGCCCGTCGACCTCGAAGCCCTCGCGGGTCCTGAGCTCCGGCTTCCGCACCGGCGGCGCGGGCGCGTTCAGCGGCACCTTCGCCAGCCCCCAACGCTTCGCGGCGGCGACCCGCGCGGCGTGCGCCCGGCGCACCTTCCCGGCGTACGCGTCGAGGGCCCGTGCCGCGGGCGCGTCGAGGCGCCGCTGTCCGCCCTGCCGCGCCCCGTGCTGCTGGCCGTGGGCGGGTTCGGCGGTCCCGGCGGCTGCCCCGGCCTCGGCGGCACCTCGCAGCCCGGCAGAGTCCCGCTCCGAGCCCTTCTCGGCACCTCCCCCGCCGCATCCGGACACCACGGCCGCGACGGCGAGCAGCGCGATGCCGCCCCGGACACCGCCACACCCCCTCCGGAGACCCGCCCACTTCGCACTCTTTACATCATTTTGTCGTACGAATCGCATGGCGCCGCATCCTCGCAGGGCGGCCCGCCTCCACCGCCCCGACACCGCCACGGTCCCCCGACCATCCACCGACTGGCCCACACCGCCTCCCCATCGCCCCCGCGCCTCCCCTCGCCATGGCCCGGACCGCCGTCTCCATAGCCCGGACCGCCCTCCCCCTGGTCCCGGCTCCGTCCCGCTGACCGACAATGACCCGGTGAACGACCTCGACCCCGCCACCTTCCTCACCCCCCTCCTCACCCCCGAGGGCCGCGCCCTCCTCGACGAGGTGCGCGACACCGAGCCGGCCCGGGAGCTCGCCGTGGCGACCCGGCTGCGCCGCGACCACCCGGCGGAACTGGTCTCGGCGGCGCTGGCCCAGGCCCGGCTGCGGCAGCGGGCGGCGGCGAAGTTCGGCGCGGCGGACGCGGGGCGGATGTTCTTCACGCCGAACGGGGTCGAGCAGTCGACCAGGACGAGCGTGGCGACGTACCGGGCCGAGCGTCTCCGGGCGCTGGGCGTGCGGTCGGTCGCCGATCTGTGCTGCGGGATCGGCGGGGACGCGATCGCGTTCGCGCGCGCCGGGATCCGCGTGCTGGCCGTCGACCACGACCCGCTGACCGTGGCGGTGGCCCGCGCCAACGCCGACGCGCTCGGGCTGGCCGAGCTGATCGAGGTGCGTGAGGCGGATGTGACGGAGGTGGACACGGACGGGTACGACGCCGTGTTCGTCGACCCGGCCCGGCGTTCCTCCAAGCGCGGCCGGATCTTCGACCCGGAGGCCTACTCCCCGCCCCTGTCCTGGGCCGTGTCGGCCGCGCTGAAGGCGCCGCTCGGCGCGCTGAAGATCGCGCCGGGCATCCCGCACGAGTCGATCCCGCCGGAGGCCGAGGCCGAGTGGATCTCCGACGGCGGGGACGTGAAGGAGGCCGTGCTCTGGTTCCGGGCGGACGGGACGCCGGGGGCGCGGCGGGCGATGCTGCTGCCCGCCGGGGCGGGTGTCCACGCCACCCCCGCGACGATGCTGCCCGACCCTCCGGTCCGTCCGGTGGGACGGTACCTGTACGAGCCCGACGGCGCCGTCATCCGCGCCCACCTGGTCGCCGAGGTCGCCGAGGAGCTGGAGGGCGGGCTGATCGACCCCACGATCGCCTACGTCACGGCCGACGAGCACCGTGTCACCCCGTACGCGGCGGCGTACGAGATCACCGACCAACTGCCCTTCAACGTGAAGAAGCTGAAGGCCCTGCTGCGCGAGCGGGAGGTCGGCATCCTCACGGTGAAGAAGCGGGGGTCGGCCGTCGAGCCGGAGGAACTGCGCAGGAAGGTCAAGCCGCAGGGCCGCAACTCGGCCACGGTCTTCCTGACCCGGGTCGCCGGAGCCCCCACCATGCTGATCGGCCACCCGGCGTAGGGGGCGGGTGCCGCCGGGGTGCCGCCGACGGGTTCGGCCGGGGGTGCCGCGCGGTGCCGTCGCCGCCCGTGGGGCTGCCGGCCGCGCGGCTGTCCCGGCATCGCCGCGGCCCGTCGCGATCGCGGCCCGTCGTGCCTGACCCCCGTCGATACGCGACGGCCCTTGGTGCCCCGCACACAGAGCAGCCGCGCGCATCGATGCGGCCCCAGTCCTCAGGGCGCGACCCAACCGCTTCTCGCCCCACTCCTCCTCCCGCCCCTCAGCCCCCTGTCAGCCGGCCCCCGTCACCGGCCCCTCGGTCGTCCTCCTCCGCGCGTGCCAGCAGCAGTTCGCGCTCGCGTTCGTTGCGGGTCAGGACCGCCGCCCGTAGGAACTCCGCCCGGGCCTCCTCCGTGCGGCCCAGGCGGCGCAGCAGGTCTCCCCGGACGCTCGGCAGCAAGTGGTAGTCGCGCAGGGCCGGTTCGGCGGTGAGGGCGTCCACGATCTCCAGGGCGGCGCCGGGGCCCTCGGCCATCGAGACGGCGACCGCGCGGTTCAGCTCGACCACGGGCGACGGGGCGCGGGCGGCCAGCAGGGCGTACAGGGTGGCGATCCTCGGCCAGTCCGTCTCCTCGTAGGTGTGCGCCTGCGCGTGGCACGCGGCGATGGCCGCCTGGAGGGCGTACGGGCCCGGGGCGCCGTGCGCGGCCGCGGTGGCGCGGCCGAGCGCGGTGAAGCCCCTGGCGATGAGGAGGCGGTTCCAGCGGCGGCGGTCCTGGTCCCGCAGCAGGACCGGCTCCCCGGCGGGCCCCGTGCGGGTCGCCGCCCGCGACTCCTGAAGCTCCAGCAGGGCCACCAGGCCGTGCACTTCGGGCTCCTTGGGCATCAACTGGGCCAGTACACGCGCCAGACGGAGGGCGTCCTCGCAGAGCGCAGGGCGCAGCAGGTCGTCGCCGGCGGTGGCCGCGTACCCCTCGTTGAAGATCAGGTAGATGACTTCGAGCACCGAGTCGAGACGGGCCTCGCGGTCGGGGCCGTACGGCACCTCGAAGGCGACGTTCTTCGTGGCCAGCGTGCGCTTGGCGCGCACGACGCGCTGGGCGATGGTCGGCTCGGGGGTCAGGAAGGCGCGGGCGATCTCGGTGGTGGTCAGGCCGCCGAGGAGGCGCAGGGTGAGGGCGATGCGGGCCTCGGCGGACAGCACCGGGTGGCAGGCCGTGAAGACCAGGCGGAGCAGGTCGTCGTCGATGTCGTCCGGGTCGGACGGCTGGTCGAGGTAGGGCCCCGCCGACTCCAGGTCCCGCCCCACCTCGGCGAGCTTGCGCGCGTACCGCTCCCGGCGGCGCACGAGGTCGATCGCCCGGTGCTTGGCCGTGGCCGTCAGCCAGGCCCCCGGATTGTCCGGCACTCCGTCCCTCGGCCACTGTTCCAGCGCCGCGACCAGCGCGTCCTGCGCCAGCTCCTCCGCGATGCCGACGTCCCGCACGATCCGTGCGACACCGGCGATGACTCTGGGCGACTCGATCCGGAAGACGGTCTCGATGGCCGTGTCCGGGTCCTTCTCCGAGGCCGGGTCCTTCTCCGAGGCCGGGTCCCTCTCCGAGGCCGGCCCCCTCTCCGGCTCCGGGTCCGGGTCGGGCGTGCTGTCCGTGGTGGGCTGTGGGGTCACAGCCCACCATCAGACACGACATCCCCGACGTCCGAGAAGCGGCCGCCCCGCCGGCGGCTCGACCGGACGGAACCCGCCGGACGGAACCCGCCGGACGCTCGACCGGCGGACCCGACCGGGCGGACCCGACCGGGCGGGCTCAGCCGGCCTACCCCACCGACGGACCCGACCAGACGCACTCGACCGGGCGGACCCGGTCGGGCGGACCCGGCCCGGCGGACCCGGTCGGGCGGGCTCAGCCCTCCGCGATCTCCCGCACCTCGCACGTCACCGTCCAGTGCTCCTCGTGCACCTTCAGGAACCGCTGGGTCCACTCGATCGCCTCGGCCATGTCCTTGCACTGCATCAGCGCGTAGCCGCCGACGACCTCCTTGGACTCGGTGAACGGCCCGTCCGTCACGGAGAGCTTCCCGCCCTCCCAGCGCACCCTCTTGCCCTGTGCGGTCGGCGTCAGCCCGGCGGTGTCGAGCATGACCCCGGCCTTGGTGATCTCCTCCAGCAGCTCCCCCATCCGCTGCATCAGCTCGGGGCTGGGGCCCTCGGCGGGGGCGGTCTTCTCGTCGATCTGAACCAGCGACAGATAGCGCGGCATGGTGACTCCTACGACATCGGCGGGCGGGGCCTCTCCCCGACTCTCACCCCTACGTCGAACGAACGCACCCCGGATCGACACGGCCGGCGAACCAAAGCAAAAACTTTCTCGCCGCCGCCTCGGCAACCCATTGCACAACTGCCCGCAGCCACCGCCACGGCGGGTAGCCCCGTAAGGGGCGCGGGGAACTGCGCGGGCAAGCACGTACCGGCCGCAGCCGCCGGACAAACTCAGCCCTTGAGCTGTGGGCGGCCTTCGAAGCTGCCTTCGACGCGGCCGCGGACGTCGCGCCTACTTCAGCGACTCCCACAGCCGCCCCGCCTCCGGCTCGTCCGCCACCACCCGGTTGCGGTCGTACGGGGCCGTGACCACCGGCATCATCACGGTCCTCGTGCCGGCGGAGGACAGCCCCCGCACGCTCTCGCCCAGCCTCGTCAGTTCGGTGAGGGAGTTCAGGCCGGTGTCCGTCGTCAGGCTTCCGGTGATCGCGTCGGCGGCCCGGTAGAGCTGGGCCGGGTTGGTCAGGAGGTCGGTCGAGGAGATCTGGTCCAGGAGGGCCTTGACCAGTTTCTGCTGGAGGCCGATGCGGCCGAGATCGCTGCCGTCGCCGATGCCGTGCCGGGTGCGGGCGAGGGCGAGGGCCTGCTCGCCGTCCAGATGGTGGGTGCCGGCCCGCAGGCTCAGATGACTGTCCTCGTCGTCGATGTCCTCCTCCGTCGTGACCGTGACACCGCCGAGGGCGTCGACGAGCTTCGCGAAGCCGGCGAAGTCGATCTCGACGTAGTGGTCCATGCGGACGTCCGTCATCGACTCGACGGTCTTCACCGCGCAGACCGGGCCGCCGACCGCGTACGCGCTGTTGAACATCACGTTGTACGCCACCGCCGTCGAACCGCCCGACTCCAGCGGGCAGGACGGGCGGGTGACGAGGGTGTCGCGGGGGATGCTGACGACCGTCGCGCCGGTGCGGCCCTCGTCGATGTGGACGACCATCGCCGTGTCCGAGCGGGCCCCCGCCCCCTGCCCGCCGCCGCCGAGCTTCGCGTTCTCCTTGCCGCTGCGGGAGTCGGAGCCGAGGACGAGGATGTTCAGGGCACCGCTCGGCAGGGCCTCGACGGTGGCCGACGCGGACGGCTCCGGGGAGGAACGGACCTTCGCGGGGCGGTTGTCGCCGAGGGCGGCGTCGATGTCGACGCTCTGGATGTTGTCGTTCAGCCGCCAGAAGGCCCAGCCCGTCCCGCCCGCGCCGACCAGGAGGACCCCGGCGAGCAGACCCCCGGCGATCTTCAGCCGGCGCCGCCGTCCCCCCGGGTCCCCGCTGCCGCCCCCGAACGCGCTTTCTTCACCATTCACGCACAGGAACTTACGTCCGAATTGTTACGGGCAGAACCTCATGCCGCCGTTCCTTCGGAAATTCTCAGACTTCTCAGCCCTCTGCAGTCACGCTCAGCCCAGCGTCACCGTCGGTACGGGATCGCTCCCGCTCCAGGTGCCGTTGAAGCCGAAGGTCACCGAACCGCCGCTCGGGACGCTCCCGTTCCAGGAGGCGTTGGAGCAACTGACCGCCGCGCCGGTGTTCCACTGGTTCGCGACGCCGTACGAGGCCGCGCAGCCGCTCGTGGTCGGCGGGGGCGTGGCGCCCGTCCCGCCGAGGCCGGTCGCGCTGCCGTAGTACGCCGGTTTCGGCAGGCAGTTCTCGTCGTACGGAGTCGCAACGGGGCACGGCGACGCAGGCCTTCACCACGGCGTCGTACTCGGTGCGCTGCTGCGCCAACTTGGCTGCGGTGGGCGGGAGTTGCATACGAATGTCGAGCTCGGTGAGGGCGACGTCCAGGCCGAGGTCGGCGAAGCGCTTGTTCCAGTCGTAGGTGCCCCGGGTGGGTTCGACCGAGCCCCACTTCATGGCGTTCATGGCGTTGCCGGGGTGAGTCAGTTGAACTCGCGGCCCGTGATCTCGCCGTAGGTGCCGGCGGGATTCGAGCCGGTCACGGCGGTGCCGATCACCTTGCTCCTGGCGGCGGCGAGGTCGCGCAGGGGCGCGAGATCTCATGCGGGCGCCTCCGAAAGTTTCGGCTAGGTAACCGATTGGCTTCGGAGGAGTGTGAGGCGGTTCGGCTCGGCCGTCAATACATCACCTTCCGGACACGCGTCTGCCGCGACGGGTCCCAGGCCGACTGACGCGCCGTCGTGGCTTGTCGCGCCCACGCGGTGAGCCGCACATGGATACAGCCCCGCGCCCCTGAAAGGCGGCTTCGCCGCCCTTTCACGACTGGAGCGGCGGCACCCCCGTACTGCTCCGCACCACCAGGCTCGTCGCCAGTTCCACTCTCGTCGCCGCCGACGGGCCCCCGTCCTGGCGGCCCAGGTCCAGCACCAGGCGGGCCGCCGCCTCGGCCATCTCCATCAGCGGCTGGCGCACGGTCGTCAGCGGCGGCCCCACCCAGCGGGCCACCGGCAGGTCGTCGAAGCCGACGACGCTGAGGTCCTCCGGGATGCGCAGGCCCAGTTCGCGGGCGGCCTCGTAGAGGCCGAGGGCCTGGAGGTCGTTGCCGGCGAAGACGGCGGTCGGGCGGTCGGGGCGGCGCAGCAGGTCCAGCCCCAGCCGGTAGCCCGTCTCGTGGTGGAAGTCCCCGGCCTTGATCAGGTCGGCGGCGACCGGCAGCCCGGCGGTCTCCAGGGCGGCCCGGTAGCCGTCGACCCGGGCGCGGCTGCAGATCATCCGCGAGGGTCCGCTGATGGCGCCGATCCGCCGGTGGCCGAGTTCCACCAGGTGCCGGGTGGCGGCCAGGCCGCCCTGCCAGTTGGTGGCGCCGATCGAGGGCACGTCGTCGCCGGGGTCGCCCGCCGGGTCCATCACCACGAACGGGATGGAGCGGCTGGTCAGCAGGGCGCGCTGGGACTCGTCCAGCCCCGACAGGACGAGCACGACGCCGTGCGGGCGGCGCGCGGCGACCTGGTCGGCCCAGGTGCGGCCGGGGGTGAGCCGTCCCGCGCTCTCGGAGAGGACGACGCTCAGGCCCTCCTCCCGCGCGACGTTCTCCACGCCCCGGATGACCTCCATCGCCCAGGCGCTCTCCAGCTCGTGGAAGACCAGGTCGATGAGGGGGGACCGGGTCGCCTCGGCGCGTCGGCGGCGGTAGCCGTACTCGCGCAGCAGGTCCTCGACACGGGTGCGGGTCGCGGGCGCGACGTCCGCGCGGCCGTTGAGCACCTTCGAAACAGTCGGAGCCGAGACGCCGGCCTGGCGGGCGATCTCGGCGAGCGTCGCGGTCTGCGTGGATTGCGACGAACGCGCTCTTGTCTGAATTTCCTCGGGCTTCGCGGGCTTCATGTGCGGGATCGTATCTCTGCGCGACCCCTTGACGAACCCTTTCGACGGCCTTACGTTCCCGGAACATTCGAAGTGCCATCCGAAACATTCGCACATCCGAACATTCGCGAAGGGTGCTGTCATGGAGTCGAGCAGAGGCCGGTCCACCGGGGTGACCGCAGGTGGGTCCACCGGAAGCGGCGTGGGCGGGTCCACCGAAAGCGGCGCGGGCGGTCGGCCGTTCAGCAGGCGCTGGTTCCTCGGCGCGGGGTCCGCCTCGCTGCTCACCGCCGGGCTCGGCGCCGGTCTCACCGGCTGTGGCTCCGGCGGCGGCGCGGGCGGCGGGGACGGCAAGACGCTCACCGCGTTCGTGTACGGCGACGACGCGGTGAAGGTCCAGCAGGCGAGCGTCGACCGGTTCAACAAGTCGGCCGCGGCGAAGAAGGCCGGCGGCACCATCAAGCTCCAGAAGGTCCCCGGCTCCGACTACTCCCCCAAGCTCCGCACGGCGATGGGCTCGCCCAGCGCCCCGGACATCTTCTTCAACTGGGGCGGCGGCTCGATCAAGCCGTACGAGGACGCGGGCAAGCTCGTCGACCTCACCGACATCATCGACGACGACCCGGTGCTCAAGAACGGCTTCCTGCCCTCGGTCCTCTCCGCCGGTGACCTCAAGGGCCGCCACTACGGCATCCCGATGCGCGGCATGCAGCCGGTGATCCTCTTCTACAACAAGTCCGTCTTCGCCGAGCACAAGCTCCAGCCGCCCACCACCTGGGACCAGTTGCTCGACAACAACGCGAAGCTCAAGAAGGCCGGCATCACCCCCTTCGCCCTCGGCGGCTCCGACCTCTGGCCCAACCTGATGTGGCTGGAGTACCTGGTCGACCGGCTCGGCGGTCCGGAGGTCTTCAAGCGCATCCAGGACGGCGACTTCGAGGGCTGGGGCGACCCCGCGATGCTCAAGGCCGCCGAACTGGTCAGGGAACTCGTCGACGACGGCGCCTTCGGCTCCAAGTTCACCTCGGTGTCGTACGTCAACGGCGGCGCCCCCGCGGTCTTCGCGCGCGGCAAGGCCGCCATGCACCTGATGGGCTCCTGGGAGTACTCGACCCAGCTCGGCAAGTTCCCGGACTTCGCCAAGAGCAACCTGGGCTGGGCCCCCTTCCCGACGGTCGAGGGCGGCACCGGCGATGTCCGCAACGTCGTCGGCAACCCCACCAACTACTGGTCCATCAACGCCCGTACGAAGAACAAGGATCTGGCCGTGGGCTTCCTGAAGGACTGCGCCTCGGAGGCGTACGCGAAGGCCCTCGTCGACAACGGCGACGTACCGACCACCTCGAACGCGGTCGCGCTCCTCGACTCCGCGCCGAACCCCGAGTACGCGAAGTTCCAGTACGACATGGTGCAGAAGGCCCCCGCCTTCACACTCTCCTGGGACCAGGCGCTCGGCGACGGGATCGGCACCAAGATGCACACGGAGATAGGCAAGCTGTTCGCGGGCAAGTCCTCGCCGAGCGAGTTCGTGACGGCGTGCAAGGGGCTGAAGTGACCGTCACGGTCGAGAAGGCCCCGGCGGCTGCGCGGAAAGGACCGGAGCACCGCGCGAGCCGCGCCGGCCGTCCGCACGCCGCCTGGGCCCTTCCCGGTGTCCTGTTCTTCACGTTCTTCGCGGTCGTCCCGATGGCCCTCGCCCTCTACCTCTCCTTCACCAGCTGGGACGGCCTGGGCGACCCACGACCGGTCGGCCTCGACAACTGGAAGAAGCTCCTCGACGACCCGCGGATGACCCAGTCCCTGTGGCTGACCGTCGTCCTGACGGTCGCCAGCTGGGTCTTCCAGACGGTCATCGCCCTGCTGCTCGGCGTCTGGGCGGCGGGCCGGCAGCGCAACCGCGCGATCCTCTCCGCGGTCTTCTTCGTGCCGTTCCTGCTCTCCTCGACCGCCATCGCGATCCTGTTCTACGCCCTGCTCGACCCGAACTTCGGCATCATCCAGGCGGACACCCTGGGCTCGCAGAGCGGCGCGTTCCTGGCGATCGTCTTCGTCGGCGGCTGGCAGTTCATCCCCTTCCACACCCTGATCTACCAGGGCGGGGCCCGTCAGATCCCGGAGGTCCTCTACCAGGCCGCCGCCATCGACGGCGCCGGCCGCTACCGCCAGTTCTTCTCGATCACGCTGCCGCAGCTGCGGCACACGATCACCACGTCCACGGTCCTGATGGTCGTCGGCTCCCTGACGTACTTCGAGACGGTCCTGATCCTCACCAAGGGCGGCCCCGGTACGGACACCGCGATCCTGCCGTACCTGATGTACGAGGCCGGCTTCAAGACGTACGACTTCGGCTACGCGAGCGCCATCGCGTCGTTCCTGGTCATCGCCGCGACGGGCCTCTCGCTGGTCCTGGTCCGGCTGACGGGCTTCGGCGCCATGCGCAGCACCCGCGAAGGGATGTGACGGAGTGTCACACGACACGTTGGCGCGCCCCACGAGCACCCGGCAGCCGGACGGGAGCCCGTCCGCGGAGTCACCCCGGCGCCGCCGGCACTGGACCCGGCGGCCCAACCCGGTCGCGGGCCTCGGCGCGTTCGTCTGGCTCGTCGTCGTCCTGATCCCGATCTACGCGATGCTGTCGGCGTCGCTCACGGGCGCCGACAAGGCCCTGACGGGCAACCCCCTCAAGCCCCCGACCGACCCCACCCTCGACAACTACAACACCGTTCTCACCAGCGGCTTCGGTCATCTGCTGAGCAACACGGCGATCGTCGCGGTATCGGTCGTGGGCATCGTCCTGGCGCTGTCCATCCCGCTCGCGTACGTGGCCGTCCGCACCCGCGACCGCTGGTCGAACGCCGCGTTCCGCCTGTTCCTCCTGGGCGTGGCGATCCCGGCCCAGGCCGTGGTCGTCCCGTTGTATTTGCTGATCGCCAAACTCGACCTCTACGACACCCTCCTGGCCGTCATCCTGCCGACGGCCGCCTTCGCGATGCCGGTCTCCGTCCTGGTCCTCGTCGGCACCCTGCGGGACGTCTCGGAGGACCTGTACGAGGCGATGGCCCTGGACGGCGCGTCCCCACTCCGGGTGCTCTTCCAGCTGACGATCCCGCTCGCCAAGGGCGGGATCAGCACGGTCGTCATCTTCTCCGCGCTGCAGGCCTGGAACGGCTTCCTCTTCCCGTTGATCTTCACGCAGTCCGACGGCCCACGCGTCCTGACCCTCGGACTGTTCAACTACGTCAGCCAGTTCGGCGTGAACATCCCCGCCCTGCTCGCCTCGGTCGTCCTCTCCGGCATCCCGATCTTCGCCGTGTACCTGGTGGCGCGGCGGGCGCTGGTGGGCGGGCTGATGGGCGTGGGCGGCAAATGAGCCTTCTCCGCATCCCTGGAACTCACCGACCCCTGACAGGAGTCGCATGACCACCCCTTGGCGTGACCGCGCCCTGCCCGCCGTCGAGCGGGTCGAGGACCTGCTGTCCCGGATGACCCTCGAAGAGAAGACCGCGCAGCTGTACGGCGTGTGGGTGAAGAACGACGCGAACGGTGAGGACATCGCCCCCGACGAGGCGGGCATGACGGAAGCGTTCGACTTCGACGAGCTGATCACCCGGGGCCTCGGCCAGCTCACCCGTGTCTTCGGCACGGCCCCCCTCGACCCGGCCGAGGGCGCCAAGGTGCTGGCCCGCTTCCAGCGCCGCATCATGGCCGCGAACCGCTTCGGCATCCCGGCCGTCGCCCACGAGGAGTGCCTGGCCGGTTTCACCAGCTGGCGCGCGACGGCGTACCCGGTCCCCCTCGCCTGGGGTGCGACCTTCGACCCCTCGCTCGTCGAGGAGATGGCCCGGAACATCGGCCACGACATGGCGTCGGTCGGTGTCCACCAGGGCCTGTCCCCCGTCCTGGACGTCGTCCGCGACCCGCGCTGGGGGCGGGTCGAGGAGACCGTGGGCGAGGACCCGTACCTGGTGGGCACCATCGGCTCGGCGTACGTACGGGGCCTGGAGTCGGCCGGGATCGTGGCCACGCTGAAGCATTTCGCCGGGTACGCCGCCTCGGTGGGCGCCCGCAACCACGCGCCCGTGCGCGCGGGCGTCCGCGAGTTCGGCGACGTGGTGCTGCCGCCCTTCGAGATGGCGCTGCGGGAGGGCGGCGCCCGCTCGGTCATGGCCGCGTACACGGAGACCGACGGCATCCCGGTGTCGGCCGACCGGCGCCTGCTCACCGAACTGCTGCGCGACGACTGGGGCTTCACCGGCACGGTCGTCTCCGACTACTTCGGCATCGGCTTCCTGGAGACCAACCACCGTGTGGCGGGCAGCCGCGCCGAGGCCGCCCATGCCGCGCTGGCCGCCGGCGTCGACGTGGAGCTGCCGAGCCTGCGCTGCTACGGCGAGCCCCTGATCGAGGCCGTGAAGGCGGGCGAGATCCCCGAGTCCCTGGTGGACGTGGCCGCCCGCCGCGTCCTGCTCCAGAAGTGCGAACTGGGCCTCCTGGACGAGGACTGGAGCCCCGAGCCGACCGCCCCCGCAGCCGACCTGGACCCCCCGCGCAACCGCGCCCTGGCCCGCCGCCTGGCCGAGGAGTCGGTGGTCCTGCTGGACAACCCCGAGGCCGTGCTGCCGCTCGCCCCCGACCTGCGGATCGCGGTCGTCGGCCCCCGCGCCGACGACCCGCTGGCCATGCTGGGCTGCTACTCCTTCCCGTCCCACGTCCTGCCCGCCCACCCCGGCACCGCGCTCGGCATCGAGATCCCGACCGTCCTGGAGTCCCTGCGCACGGAACTCCCCGACGCGAAGATCACGTACGCCGCCGGCAGCACGGTCGACGGCGCCGACACCGGCGGGTTCCCCGAGGCGGTCGCCCGCGCCTCCGAGGCCGACGTCTGCGTGGCGGTCCTCGGCGACCGCGCCGCGCTCTTCGGCCGGGGCACCTCCGGCGAGGGCTGCGACGCGGAGGACCTCCGGCTGCCGGGCGTCCAGGCGAAGCTGCTGGACGCGCTGGTCGCCACGGGCACGCCGGTGGTCCTGCTCCTGCTGACCGGCCGCCCCTACGCGCTGGGCCGCTGGAACGGCCGGCTGGCGGCCACCGTCCAGGCGTTCTTCCCCGGGGAGGAGGGCGGCCCGTCGGTGGCGGGAGTGCTGTCGGGCCGCATCTCCCCCTCCGGCCGCCTCCCGGTCAGCGTCCCCGACCGCCCCGGCGGCCAGCCGTGGACGTACCTCCAGCCGCCCATGGGCCTGCTCGGCGGCGCGAGCAGCATCGACCCGACCCCGCTGTACCCCTTCGGACACGGCCGCTCGTACACGACGTTCGCGTGGACGGACTTCGCGGACGAGGGTGCCGGGGATGAGGGACACGACGTGTCGGTGACGGTCCGCAACACGGGTGAGCGGGCGGGTGCGGAGGTCGTGCAGCTGTACCTGCACGACCCGGTGGCCTCGGTGACGCGCCCCGACATCCGCCTGATCGCCTATCAGCGGCTGGAGTTGGGGCCGGGGGATGCGTCGCGGGTCACGTTCCGCTTCCACCCCGACGTCTCGTGCTTCACGGACCGCTCAGGACGGCTCGTGGTGGAACCGGGCGCCCTGGAACTGCGCCTGGGCGCGTCGAGCGCGGACATCCGCCACCGGGTTCAGCTGACGCTGGAGGGCCAGGTACGGGAGGTCGGCCCGGACCGCCGGCTGCATTGCGAGACGGAGGTCCGGGCCGTGGAGAGCTGAGGTAGGCGGTTTCAGTCCGCCTGGGCCGCGGCGTGCGCGACGAACGCGGTCCAGGCGGCGGGGCCGAGACCGAGGTGGGGGCGGGTGGTGTCTTTGGAGTCGCGGACGTGGATGGTGGTGGGGGTGGGGGCGACCTCTATGCAGCTGTCCCCCTGGTCCGTGCTGTAGCTGGACTTGCACCAGCCAAGGGCGACTTCCACGCAGTCGTCGCCTTGCGGGCTGCTGTACGTCGACTTGCGCCATTCCAGAGCGACTTCGACGCAGCTGTCGCCCTGCGGGCTGCTGTAGCTGCTCTTGAACCACGTGAGGTCATTGCTCATAGCGCTCCTCGGATGTCCCTGAGCAGGTCCTTGGAGTCACCTGGCGGAAGGGCCTGCGAACGCAGTGTGGCATACCGCTGGCCAAGGGTAACGACCTCTTTTACGTCCGCGATCAGCTGGCCGTGCTGCTGCCCTTCGGCGTAGGCGTACCGTCTGCCGTCCTCGGTTTCCAACAGTCGGAGAGGCCCCGCGAGGCAGGCGTGCGCTTCGTAGCCCATCGGCATGATCTGGACCTGCACGTTACGCGCGTCCGCGCAGGCGAGGACGTGGTCGAGCGCGTCGCTCATAACCGCCGAACCGCCGAGGCGGCTCCGCAGCACGGCCTCGTCGATGATGAAGCTGAACGACGTGCCGGTGCGCTCGCTCAGAAGCTGTTGCCTCTGCATCCGCGCGCGCACCTGCTCCTCCATCTCCTCCTCGCCGACCAGCGGAATGTTGTTGGAGAACGCGGCCCGGACGTACGCCTCCGACTGCAACAGCCCCGGCAGAATGCGGCACTCGTAGGTGTCCAGGCTCACGGCCTCGCGCTCAAGCCTTGCCCACATCCTGAACCACGCCGCCAACCCCGGCTGTCGAGCCATATGCCGAAACGCGCCCCGCACCGCCCCCGTGTTGCCCGTGGCCTCCTCCGCCAGCTCGACGAACCGCTGGTCCGCGAGCCGTCGCCCCAACTCGATCGAAGCCACCGAGTGTTTGGACAGATGAACGCGCGCCCCGAACTCCTCCCGGCTCAACCCCGCATGCTCCCGCAGCGCCTGGACGACCGCCCCGAACGCCCGCATGCTGTCCGACGACTCGGGCTCACCACCCGGCCCCTGCGCAGCCCACTCCACACCGTGCACCATCAACCCAGAGTGACGACCCGCTCACGGTACCGTCCATCGAACGGCCGCGTACTCCCCCCTCAGTACACGCGGACCCATGACTCCACGCGCCCGACGGCACCCGGGTCCGTCCTGGGCGTCCCGCTGGCCTGCCTACCCGTCCTCTTCCACGCCTTCGACCGCCTCGGCGAACGCCGGCACCGACGCGGGCTCACGCCCCCAGCGACTCGAACCGCCACCGGTGCACGGCCCGAGTGACCAACTCCCCACCCGGCTCCGGCAGTTCGGGCAACTCGGCGTCGTACTCCGCGTCCCACCACGTGATGACCAGCACCCGGTCCTGCGGAGCCCGGAACGTCTCGCGCCGCAGCGGCCGTACGGGAAGCTCCTGGACCCGCTCCCGCGCCCAGGCGAGGAGTTCCTCCCCCCGCCCGGCCACGGCCCGCGCCTCCCACATCAGCGCGACGGTCACGAGTACAGGTTCTCCTTGCTGACCTCGTGAACGTGGTCGTGGTCATGCCCGTGGCCGTGCGCGTGCCCGGCCGCGGTCCCCGGCACATGCGGGTCCGTCACCGGCAGCGACGAGTCCGCCGACAGGTCCCAGTCCGAAGCGGCGCGCCCCCGCGCGACCATCTCCGCGCCCAGCGCGGCCACCATCGCCCCATTGTCCGTGCACAACTTGGGCCGGGGCACCCGCAGTCGGATGCCGGCGGCCTCGCAGCGCTCCTGGGCGAGGGCGCGGAGCCGGGAGTTGGCGGCGACACCGCCGCCGATCATCAGGTGGTCGACGCCCTCGTCCCGGCAGGCCCTTACGGCCTTCCTGGTGAGCACGTCCACCACGGCCTCCTGGAAGGACGCGGCGACGTCCCGCACCGGAACGTCCTCACCGGCCGCCCGCTTGGCCTCGATCCAGCGGGCCACGGCGGTCTTCAACCCGGAGAAGGAGAAGTCGTAGGCGGGATCGCGGGGCCCGGTCAGCCCGCGTGGGAAGGCGATGGCCGCGGGGTCCCCCTCCTTCGCGTACCGGTCGATGACCGGCCCGCCCGGGAACCCGAGGTTCAGCACGCGCGCGATCTTGTCGAAGGCCTCGCCCGCCGCGTCGTCGATGGTCGCGCCCATCGGCCGGACGTCCGAGGTGATGTCCGTCGACAGCAGCAGCGAGGAGTGGCCGCCGGACACCAGCAGCGCCATCGTCGGCTCGGGCAGCGCCCCGTGCTCCAGCTGGTCGACGCAGATGTGGGAGGCCAGGTGGTTCACCCCGTAGAGCGGCTTGCCCAGCGCGTACGCGTACGCCTTCGCGGCCGAGACGCCCACCAGGAGCGCGCCCGCGAGGCCCGGCCCCGCGGTGACGGCGATCCCGTCCAGGTCCTTCGCGCTCACCCCCGCTTCCTTCAGCGCGCGGTCGATGGTCGGGACCATCGCCTCCAGGTGCGCCCGGGAGGCGACCTCGGGCACCACGCCACCGAACCGGGCGTGCTCGTCGACGCTCGACGCGATCGCGTCGGCCAGCAGGGTCGTCCCGCGCACGATGCCGACGCCGGTCTCGTCGCAGGAGGTCTCGATCCCCAGGACCAGCGGTTCGTCAGCCATTGACCTTGCCATCCCTAGCCATTGATCTCGGTTCCTTGTACGGATGTGGAAGGGTCGTTGAGGCGCATGACCAGCGCGTCCACGTTCCCCGGCTGGTAGTAGCCGCGGCGGAAGCCGATCGCCTCGAAGCCGAAGCGTTCGTAGAGCTTCTGGGCGCGGACGTTGTCGACCCGGCATTCGAGCATCACCTGGGCGCACTCGAAGGCGGTGGCGGCCCGCAGCAGCTCGGTGAGGATCAGCGCGCCGAGGCCGGTGCCCCAGTGTTCCCGGGCGACGGCGATGGTCTGGACGTCGGCGGTGTCCCCGGCGGAGGCGAGCCCCCCGTAGCCGACGATCCGCTCGTCGCCGTTCTCGTCCGGGGTCACCGCCACCACGTACCGCCGGGTGGCGTGGGGGCCCCGCGCGTGGGCGAGGTCCGACCAGAACATGCCCCGCGACCAGGCGTCCTCCGGGAAGAGGTCCTTCTCCAGCTCCAGGACGGGCTCGATGTCCCACCAGCGCATCTCGCGCAGCACCGGGGTCGTCACTTGGGGGTGACCACCTTGTAGTTCTTGGGGACCTGCGCGTCGGGCCGGCGCAGGTACAGCGGCCGGGGCGCCGGCAGTTCCTCGCCGGCCGCGAGCCGTTCGGCGGCGAGCGCGGCGAGGGCGGCGGCGCTGACGTGCTCGGGCGCGCGGGCGTCGGTGAAGGTGTCGGGGTACAGCAGCGCGCCCGCCCCCACGGCGGGGAGGCCGGCCACCGTGTCCGCGATCTCGGCGGGCCGGTCGACGGCCGGCTCGGTCGCTCTCGTCCGCGCGTCCTCGTACCGCGCCCAGTACACCTCCTTGCGCCGGGCGTCGGTGGCGACCACGAAGGGCCCCTCGACGGTCCCCTCGGCACCGGCCGCGTACGCGAGCCCGTCGAGGGTGCACAGGCCGTGGACGGGGACCCCGAGGGCGAGGCCGAAGGTGTCGGCGGTCATGAGGCCGACGCGCAGCCCGGTGTACGGGCCGGGACCGATGCCCACGACGATGCCGGTGACGGCGTCGAGGCGGGTGCCCGCCTCGGCGAGGACCCGGTCGACGGCGGGCAGCAGGAGTTCTCCGTGGCGTCGCGCGTCCACCTGGCTCGACGCGGCGACGACGTCCGTCCCGTCGTGCAGCGCGACGGTGACGGCGGGGGTGGCGGTATCCAGAGCGAGCAAGAGCACGCAAACAGCCTACGGCGCTTCGGCCCGGGCCACGGCCGACCCGGTGCACGCTCCCCCTGCTGCTACCGTCACAGCACAGACGTACTTCAAGGGCGTACGTGGGTACGAGAGGTGGGCGCAGAAGGTGGCCAGTAGCAGCTCGGGATTCGTGGCCGGGCTCACCGCGGCGGCCATCGCCGCAGTCGGTTTCCTCACCTACCAGGCGTCGGCGAACGCGCCGGACGACCTGGGGAAACCGTCCGCATCGGAGTCTCCGAAGGCCAAGCAGTCCAAGGCTCCCGGCAAGCAGGAGAAGGACACCGACGAGGCCCTCCCGGAGAACTCGGGCAGCGGCGAGCGGGTCGTCTACTCCCTCGACGAGGACCGTGTCTGGCTCGTCGGCGCCAACGAGAAGGTCACTCGCACGTTCGAGGTCACCCCGAGCACGGTCGACCCCACCCCCGCCACGTACACGGTCTCGTCCCGCTCGGCCGCCATCACCGGCTCGGACGGCACTCCGATCGAACACGTCGTCCGTTTCGCCTCGGTCGACGGCATCTCGGTGGGCTTCAGCGCGGCGGTCGACGGCTCCACCCCCCGCCCCGACCCCACCACCAAGACGGGCGGCATCCGAGAGTCCCGCAAGGACGGCAAGGCCATGTGGCTCTTCGCAGGCATCGGCACGAAGGTGGTCGTGGTGGAGTAGGGGGCCCTTTCAGCCGCCGCTCCACTCAGGGGCGCGGGGAACTGCGCGACGAGCCCCCACCCACCCGCAGCCGCGCGACGATCGCTCCACCCCACCCGGGGCGCAGACGTCTACGCAGCCTTGGGGCACCCTCGACCCCCAGGCCCCCGCCCCTCCTGCTTGACCGGCGGAGCCGCCCGCGGAGCCGCCGGCGGTGTGGACACCGCCTTCGCCGCCGCACAGGCAGCCAAGAGGTCCCGCATCGACACCCCGCCCGCCCCGGAGGGAACCCGCTCTGTTGTCGGCATGGACGCCTCCTGGTGCCACGGCAACCAAGTTAGGTACACCTAACCAAGGACTGGTTACCATGTGACCACGCCGAGGACGACCAACGCAACATCTTGCCGACAGCTTGTCGGAACAGACGACAGCCCGACAGACGGCAGGGCCGACCGCCGGGCCGACAGCCCGTGACGCCACGTCCACCAGCAGTTACGCGGACAGCACTCCGAGCTCCACGGCCGCCCACCGTTCACCCAGTCCGGTGACCGTCACATGCCGCACCTCGTCCGTCGTGTCCCCGACCGCCCGGTGGATGACGACATTCAGCCGGTCGTCGGTCAGCTCCTCGACCTTGCCCTCGCCCCACTCGACGACGATCACCGAATCCGGCAGCGAGACATCGAGGTCGAGGTCCTCCATCTCGTCCAGCCCACCGCCCAGGCGGTACGCGTCGACATGGACGAGCGGCGGCCCCTCCCCGAGCGACGGGTGGACCCGGGCGATGACGAAGGTCGGCGAGGTGACGGCCCCGCGCACCCCGAGCCCCTCACCGAGCCCCCGGGTGAGCGTCGTCTTCCCGGCGCCCAACTCCCCGTTGAGCATCACGAGATCACCCGAACGCAGGAGCTTGGCCAGGCGACGGCCCAGCTCCAGCATCTGGTCGGGCGACTGGACGGTGATCTGAAGAGGCACCCCGGAAGACCCGGAAGACCCGAAGGAACTGGAGGAACTGGAGGAACCGAGGGAACTGGAGGACCCGGACTCACCCGGGACGTGCGGTGCTGCTGGCGCTTCCATAACCACTTACGGTAGCTCCCGCCGGCACGGCACCCGCGCGGGTGAGCAGGTCGGCCAGCCGGTCGGTCACCACCTCGGGGTGCTCCAGCATCACCAGATGACCCGCGTCCGGCACGAGCACCAGCTCCGCGTCCGGCAGCAGATCGGCGATGGCCTCGCTGTGCTCGCTCGGTGTGACCAGGTCCTTGACCCCGGCCAGCACGAGCACCGGCAGCTCGGTGAAGGTCGCGAGCGCCTCGGTCTTGTCGTGCTCGGTGAACGCCGGATAGAACTCGGCGACGACGTCGATGGGGGTGCCCTCGATCATCCGTTCGGCGAACCGCGCGACCGCCGGGTCGACGTCCCGCGACGCGAACGAGTACCGCTTGATGATCCCGGCGAACAGATCGGCGGTCGCCCGCCGCCCCCGCTCCACCAGCGCGGCCTGCTGCCCGAGCGCCCTCAGCACCCCCGGCAGCACCCGCCGCACCGCGTTGACGCCGGCGACGGGCAGCCCGAAGTTGACCTCGCCGAGCCGCCCCGAGGACGTACCGACCAGCGCGACGGCGACGACCCGCTCGCGGATCAGCTCCGGGTAGTGCGCGGCCAGCGCCATGACGGTCATGCCGCCCATGGAGTGCCCGACGAGCACGATGGGCCCCTCGGGCACCGCCGCGTCGATGACGGCCTTGAGGTCGCGCCCGAGCTGGTCGATGGTGACCGGCCGCCCTTCCTCCACCTGGGCGGCCCCGCGCCCGGAACGGCCGTGGCTGCGCTGGTCCCAGTGCACGGTCCGCACGACACCGCGCAGCGCGGCCCGCTGGAAGTGCCAGGAGTCCTGGTTGAGGCAGTAGCCGTGGCTGAAGACGACGGTGACGGGGGCCGGGGCCTTGCGGCCGAACAGGCGGCGCCTGCGCGGCGAGAGACCCGCCTCGGCCTCGACGTCGTCGACCTCGTAGTACAGCTCGGTGCCGTCGTCGGCGACCGCCTTGGCGGGGACGCCGCGCAGCGCCCCGTACGGGCCGGTGGAGTCGAGCGCCAGACGGGCCTTCCGGCGCATGCCGCGCCCGACGGTGAGCCGCTCTATGGCGACACCGGCCGCCGCGCCCGCCGCGACGACGCCTATCGCCGCCCCCGCGACCCCGGCTCTGCGCCAGATCCCGTCGCCGGCAGCGGCCGTGGCGGCGGCCGCGCTCGCGACGGCCTCCACGGCCTCGGCGCTGCTCTCGCTCACATCCCGCTCCTCTTCGCCGACCTGTTCGGTACCACTCTCGCTCCGCACGCCTGTACGGAGTTACCCGTCTCGTTCGTCTTTCACATACTCATGTACGTGCTCAGGGCACTTACTCGTGCCTCTGCTCGTGCCCTTGCTCGTGCTCAGCTGCCCTGCCCGGGATGTCCATCCTCACGGGCCCCGGTCCTCCGCGCCCGCTCACTCACCCGTGTTGACGTAGACGCGCGGGACGCGGGTTCCGATGCGCGTGACGATCTCGTACGCGATGGTCCCGGCCGCTTTCGCCCAGTCCTCGGCGGTCGGTTCGCCGCCGTCCCCGGAGCCGAACAGCACGACCTCGTCGCCGACGGCGGGTTCGTCCCCACCGAGGTCGACGACGAACTGGTCCATGGCCACCCGACCCGCGACCGTGCGCCACTTGCCGCCGACCAGGACGGGCCCGCTGCCGGAGGCGTGCCGGGGGATGCCGTCCGCGTAGCCGACGGGGACCAGACCGAGGGTCGTGGCGCCCGGAGTGACGTAGTGGTGCCCGTAGCTGACGCCGTGCCCGGCGGCGACGTGCTTGACCAGCGCGAGCGAGGCGCTGAGCCGCATCACCGGCCGCAGCCCGAGGTCGGCCGAGCTGCCCAGCTCCGGGCTGGGCGAGATGCCGTAGACCGCGATACCCGTCCGTACGAGGTCGAAGTGCGCGTCCGGCCGGGTGAGCGTGGCGGGCGAGTTGGCGATGTGCCGCACCTCGGGGCGGACGCCCCGGCCCTCCGCGTACGCGACCATCTCGCGGAAGCGGGTGAGCTGGGCGTCGATGGAGGGGTGCCCCGGCTCGTCGGCGCACGCGAGGTGCGACCAGAGCCCGGTGATCTTCACCAGGCCCTCGGCCTCCGCGCGCAGCGCCTCGGCGACCAACTCCGGCCAGTCCTCGGGCTGGCAGCCGTTGCGTCCGAGCCCGGTGTCGGCCTTGAGCTGCACCCGGGCGCGCAGGCCCGCCTGCCGGGCCGCGTCGGTGACCTCCCGCAGCGCCCACAACCCGCTGACCGCGACATCGAGATCCGCCTCGACCGCCTCGCGCCAGGGACCGCCCGGCGCCCACAGCCAGCACATCAGCCGCCCCGAAAGCCCGGCCGCGCGCAGCGCCAACGCCTCCTCGGGCGTGGCCGTCCCCAGCCAGGTGGCCCCCGCCTCGACCGCCGCCCGCGCACAGCGCACCGCGCCGTGGCCGTAGGCGTCGGACTTGACCACGGCCATCAGCGCGGCGCCCGGGGCCGACGCGCGCAACGTCCGCACATTGGCCCGCAGGGCATCCAGATCGATCTCCGCCCGGGCCCGAAGGGGCGCGTGCGGCACAGGTGCTGTCTCACTCATGTCAGCCCCAGTGTCGCATTGGGCACCGACGCGCCCCGCAGGGGCGCGAGGCTGTATCGATATGCGGCTCCGCCGCGTGGGCGCGACAGGCCACGAAGCACGTACAGCCCGCGATCGACGCAGCCCTCACCCCGAGCCCACCCCGAACCCGCCCCGAACCCGCCTCATTCACCCGCCACCCCCTTGTCACGTACAGTCACCCACGACACACGACAGGTCGCAAACGGCACAACACGGCACAACACAGGGGTTGCTATGTGCGGAATCGTGGGATACGTCGGCTCGCAGTCCGCCCTCGACGTGGTCCTCGCCGGACTGAAGCGGCTGGAGTACCGCGGGTACGACTCCGCCGGCGTGGCGGTGCTCGCCGACGGGGGCCTCGCCGCCGCGAAGAAGGCCGGGAAACTGGTCAACCTGGAGAAGGAGCTGGTCGGCCGCCCGCTGCCGGCGGGATCGACCGGCATCGGCCACACCCGCTGGGCCACCCACGGCGGCCCCACGGACGCCAACGCCCACCCGCACCTCGACAACGCGGGCCGGGTCGCCGTCGTCCACAACGGCATCATCGAGAACTTCGCCGCGCTGCGCGCCGAACTGGCCGAGCGGGGCCACACCCTCACCTCCGAGACGGACACCGAGGTCGTCGCCCACCTCCTCGCCGAGGAGTTCTCCTCCTGCGACGACCTCGCGGAGGCGATGCGACTGGTGTGCCGCCGTCTGGAGGGCGCGTTCACCCTGGTCGCGGTGCACGCGGACGCGCCGGACGTGGTCGTGGGCGCCCGCCGCAACTCGCCCCTGGTGGTCGGCGTCGGCGAGGGCGAGGCCTTCCTCGCGTCGGACGTGGCCGCGTTCATCGCCCACACCCGCTCCGCGATCGAGCTGGGCCAGGACCAGGTGGTCGAACTGCGCCGTGACGGTGTGACGGTGACCACCTTCGACGGCCGCCCCGCCGACGTCCGCTCGTACCACGTCGACTGGGACGCGTCGGCGGCGGAGAAGGGCGGCTACGACTACTTCATGCTCAAGGAGATCGCCGAGCAGCCCAAGGCGGTCGCCGACACGCTCCTCGGCCGGATCGACGCGGCGGGCTCGCTCTCCCTGGACGAGGTCCGCATCCCCGACCGGGAACTGCGCGAGCTGGACAAGGTGGTCATCGTCGCGTGCGGTACGGCGTTCCACGCGGGCCTCATCGCCAAGTACGCCATCGAGCACTGGACCCGGATCCCGTGCGAGGTGGAGCTGGCGAGCGAGTTCCGCTACCGGGACCCGATCCTCGGCCCGCGCACCCTGGTCATCGCCATCTCCCAGTCCGGCGAGACCATGGACACGCTGATGGCGCTGCGGCACGCCCGCGAACAGGACGCCCGGGTCCTCGCCATCTGCAACACCAACGGCTCGACGATCCCCCGCGAGTCCGACGCGGTCCTCTACACCCACGCGGGCCCCGAGGTGGCGGTCGCCTCGACGAAGGCGTTCCTCACCCAGCTGGTGGCGTGCTACCTGGTGGCGCTGTATCTCGGTCAGGTACGGGGCACCAAGTGGGGCGACGAGATCCGCGCCGTGATCCGCGACCTCTCCCGGATCTCGTGCGAGGTGGAGCGGGTGCTCGAAACGATGGAGCCGGTACGGGAGTTGGCCCGCACCCTGGCCGACAAGAACACGGTGCTGTTCCTGGGCCGCCACGTGGGGTATCCGGTCGCCCTGGAAGGCGCCCTGAAACTCAAGGAGTTGGCCTATATGCACGCGGAGGGCTTCGCGGCGGGCGAACTGAAGCACGGTCCGATCGCCCTGATCGAGGAGGACCTCCCGGTGGTCGTCGTGGTCCCCTCCCCGGCGGGCCGCTCCCTCCTCCACGACAAGATCGTCTCCAACATCCAGGAGATCCGCGCACGGGGCGCCCGCACGATCGTCATCGCGGAGGAGGGCGACGAGGCGGTCGTCCCCTACGCCGACCACCTGATCCGCGTCCCGGCGACCCCGACCCTCCTCCAGCCCCTGGTCGCCACGGTCCCCCTCCAGGTCTTCGCCTGCGAACTGGCCACGGCCCGCGGCAACGAGGTGGACCAGCCGCGCAACCTGGCGAAGTCAGTGACGGTGGAGTGATACGGCCTCCGCCGGGAGCACTGGGGCCGGGGCGGCATCCGGCTGAGACCGGGGCGGCGGCCGGCTGCGACTAGGGTGCGGATCATGCCCATCATCGGAGTCGGCATCGACGTCGCCGAGATCGACCGTTTCCGTGCCTCGCTGGAGCGCACGCCCAGCATGGCCGACCGCCTCTTCCTCCCCAGCGAACTGCTCCTCCCCAGCGGCGAGCGCCGGGGCATCGCCTCCCTGGCGGCCCGGTTCGCCGCGAAGGAGGCCCTCGCCAAGGCCCTCGGCGCGCCGAGCGGCCTGCGCTGGACCGACGCGGAGGTGTACGTCGAGCCGTCCGGCCAGCCCCGCCTCCGCGTCACCGGCACGGTCGCGTCCCGCGCCTCCGAACTGGGCGTCCAGTCCTGGCACATCTCCCTGAGCCACGACGCGGGCGTGGCGTCGGCGGTGGTGATCGCAGAGGGGTGAGGAGGTGAGGGGGTGAAGGTGTCCCCCTCCTCCCTTCCCCCCTCCTGCGGGCAATCGTGCCGCGGGGCGGCACGGGTGGGCGCAGGCGGCGCCTCGTAACCGCCGAGCGGCGGGACCCACCCCCGCCCAGCTACAGCAGAGGGCGCCCGTAAACCCAACGGCCCCCCAGCCACCCCCAACCGCCCCAAGAACAAGGCACACTCGTCGCATGCGCTCAGCCCACCGCGTAGAAACCGTCCGCACAGCCGAACGCACCCTCATGGCCCGCCTCCCCGACGGCGCCCTGATGCAACGCGCCGCCGCCGGCCTCGCCACCGCCTGCGCCGACCTCCTCGGCCGGGTCTACGGCACCCGCGTCGTCGTCCTCACCGGCAGCGGCGACAACGGCGGCGACGCCCTGTACGCCGCCGCCCGCCTGGCAAGGCGCGGCGCGGGCGTCACCGCCGTACTCCTCACCCCCGACCGCACCCACCCCGCCGCCCTGAGGGCCCTGCGTCGAGCGGGCGGCACCGTACTCCCACCCCACGAGGCGACCCACGCCATCCACCGGGCCGACCTGGTCCTGGACGGCATCGTCGGCATCGGCGGCAAGGGAGGCCTCCGCCCCGACGCCGCGCCGCTCGCCGAACTCGCCGCATCGGCACGGGCGCTGGTCGTGGCCGTCGACCTCCCGTCCGGCATCGAGCCCGACACCGGCGAGGTGCACGGCGCAGCCGTCCGCGCCGACCTCACCGTGACCTTCGGCACCCACAAGCCGGGCCTCCTCATCGACCCGGCCCGCGAGTACGCCGGCTCGGTCCGTCTGATCGACATCGGCCTGGCGGAGACGCTCCCGCCCACCCCGGCCCTGGAGTCCCTCCAGCACGCCGACGTGGCCGCTCTCCTCCCCCGCCCCACCGGCGAGAGCGACAAGTACCGCAGGGGAGTCGTGGGCATCGCGGCGGGCTCGTCCCGCTACCCGGGCGCGGCGGTCCTCGCGGTCGCCGGCGCCCTGCGCGGCGGCGCGGGCGCCGTCCGCTACGTGGGCGCCGCCACCGAAGCGGTCCTCGCCCGCTACCCGGAGACCCTCGTCTCGAACACGGGCCCGAAGAAGGCGGGCCGGGTCCAGGCGTGGGTCGCGGGCCCCGGCGCGGGCGACGACCCGGCCCCGGTCGCCGAGGCCCTCGCCTCGGAGGTCCCGGTCCTGCTGGACGCGGACGGCCTCCGCCTGGCCGACCGCGACACGGTCCGCACCCGCCAGGCCCCGACCCTGATGACCCCGCACGCGGGGGAGGCGGCCGCGCTCCTGGGCATCACCCGGGAGGAGGTCGAGTCCGCCCGACTCACCGCCGTACGCGACCTGGCCCGCGCCTACGACGCCACGGTGCTCCTCAAGGGCTCCACCACCCTCGTCGCCACCCCGGACCCCACCGCCCCGGTCCGCGCGAACCCCACCGGTACCCCGTGGCTGGCGACGGCGGGCAGCGGCGACGTCCTCTCGGGCCTGGCCGGCTCCCTCCTGGCAGCCGGCCTCTCCCCCCTGGACGCGGCGAGCACGGCGGCCTACCTCCACGGCCTGGCGGGCCGCTACGCCGCGAACGGCGCCCCGACGGGCGCCCACGACGTGGCGGAGTCGATCCCGGCGGCCTGGCGGGACGTCACGAGAACAGTGCCGCACCGCCCTTGACGAGCAACGCGATGATCAGGACTGCGGTCGACGCGAAGAAGACCAGTTCCACCACGGGCGGCACCGGTGTCACAGTGACGTCTCCGGCCTCCGGCTCCGCCTGTCGCGGTCGCATCCGCTCCAGTTCGTCGATGACCCGGCGGTGACGACCGAAGGACGGCCAGCGGCTGAACGCCTGAACCTCGACCGTGCGGTCTCCTTCCAGCGTGAGGCTGAGGCCGGTCCTGTCGTCCCAGTTCACAGCGCGCAGCGCCGTCCAGGGGATTTCGTAGCGGCGGGCGCTGTTGCGTACGACGAGCGTGTCCTGGTCGTAGCGCACGAGCGGAACGATCTGCGCGCGTCCTGCGAACACGGCGATGCAGAGGAGCATGACAAGAAACGCGAGCTTCCAGATGGCCGCGTCCCTCAAGGTCGGGAACGCGGCGAGAACAGTTCCCGTCACGGCGATGATGACCAGGGCACCCAGAGCCTGCCGCTCCCACCAGGGCTTCATACGTCTCATCGCGTTTCCTTCTGTCAACCACCGAAGAGGCCTCTGACACCGTTCCAGGCACTGCGAGCCCCGTCGGCGACCGACCGCCCCGCCTGCACACCCCAGGTCCGGAGCGTACCGATCCCCTGCATGGCCTCGCCCGACTTCAGCATGGGCACAAGGCCGCCCGCGATTCCGACGACGCCGACCGCCAACAGGCCGAGGACGGGACCGATGGGCGTCGCGGCGGTGAACACCGCGGCGATACCCAGCCCAGTACTGATCATGCCGAGCGTGTCCGCCGTGTCATCGCTCAGGAAGGCGTGATCGTCTGGCTCCTCCTCCGCGACCTGGATGTCCTTCGCCGTACCCAGGCACTTGAACTCCCTCCCCTACCGGGAGCCCGAGGGCATGGCCATCCAGGTCCCCGACCCCGCCGACCTTCAGGCGGCCCGCCTGTGCAGCGGCTTCGGGTCGGTCACCTCCGCCACCGACAGCCGCAAGAAGGCCGGCATCTACTACAAGGATCTGTTGGTCTGATCACTCCCCCTCCTCGATCCGGTCGATCGCCTCCCGCACCATCCCCAGATACTCGACCTCCTCGCACCGCGGCTTGCTGCCCATCCGGTACATGTCGATCGCGTCATCGAGGTACTCGCCCAGATCCTCGTCCGGCAGGTCCGCCGAGAGCTCGCTGCACACCCGTCCGGCGAGCTCCGCGTCACCGCGCGTAGACCCCCGTCGACCGGCGCCCCGTAATGTCAGACGCACTCCGAAAGTCATACCAATCCCCCCATTTCCCCCTGTTCGACCGGGAGGGGCTCCCTCCCGACCGCCCGGACGCTAGTCCTCCCCCCACCCGAGGTCCATACCTTCGTCACAGTTCACGCACAGCGAAGGGAGAACCCCTCAGCGCGACCCCGCCCGGCGTGACGGAACCCACCGGACCCCGCCCCGCCACGCCGTTCAAACTCCGTTAACAATGGACTGTGATCTCACCGGTCTCCTCGTTGCCGCGGAGCGCCCACCGGCCCAGGCCGGAGGCGACTCCCTACGTCGACCTCACCCGTGCCGAGTGGAGCGCGCTGCGCGAAAAGACGCCGCTCCCGCTGAACGCCGAAGAGGTCGAACAGCTGCGCGGTCTGGGCGATGTCATCGACCTCGACGAGGTACGGGACATCTATCTGCCGCTGTCCCGGCTCCTCAACCTCTACGTCGGCGCCACCCACGGCCTGCGCGGCGCCCTGAACACCTTCCTGGGCGAGCAGGGCTCCCAGTCCGGCACCCCGTTCGTCATAGGCGTCGCCGGCTCCGTGGCCGTCGGCAAGTCGACGGTCGCCCGCCTCCTCCAGGCCCTCCTGGCCCGCTGGCCCGAACACCCGCGCGTGGAACTGGTCACCACCGACGGCTTCCTGCTCCCCATGAAGGACCTCCAGGAGCGCGGCCTGGTCTCCCGCAAGGGCTTCCCCGAGTCGTACGACCGCCGGGCCCTGACCCGTTTCGTCGCCGACATCAAGGCCGGCAAGGACGAGGTGACGGCCCCCGTCTACTCGCACCTCATCTACGACATCGTCCCCGACCAGCGGCTCACGGTCCGCCGCCCCGACATCCTCATCGTCGAGGGGCTGAACGTCCTGCAGCCCGCCCTCCCCGGCAGCGACGGCCGCACCCGCGTCGGTCTCGCCGACTACTTCGACTTCAGCGTGTACGTCGACGCCGGCGCCGACGACATCGAGCGCTGGTACCTCAACCGCTTCAAGAAGCTCCGCCAGACCGCGTTCCAGAACCCCGACTCGTACTTCCGCAAGTACACCCAGGTCTCCGAGGACGACGCCCTCGACTACGCCCGCACCCTCTGGCGCACCATCAACAAGCCCAACCTGGTGGAGAACATCGCCCCCACCCGGGGCCGCGCCACCCTCATCATCCGCAAGGGCGCCGACCACAAGGTCCGCCGTCTCAGCCTGCGCAAGCTTTAGTCCCGTCACCGGCCCCCGACTACCCTGCGGGCATGCTGCATCTGCGCCTGATCACCCCGACCGACCGGACAGACGACGTGGTGCGCCTGATCGAGGACACGGTCGGGTGCACCCACCTCGTCGTCGTACCGGGTGCCGCCCGCAACCCGGCCGGAGACGTCGTCATGTGCGACGTGGCACGCGAGGCGGGTGACGAACTGATCGGCGCGCTAAGGGCGTTGGACCTCGACCGAACCGGCTCCATCGCCGTCGAGAACATCGACCTGTCGCTCTCCGAGCGCGCCGACAAGGCCGAGAAGGACGCGCCGGGAGAGTCCGCCGACGCGGTCCTCTGGGAGCACCTGACGGACGCGACCCACGAGGAGTCGACGCTCTCCTTCACCTACGTCGCCTTCATCACCCTCGCCACGATGATCGCGGCCTGCGGTGTGGTCCTCGACAACGCCGTCCTGATCGTCGGAGCGATGGCCGTCGGCCCCGAGTTCGGCCCGCTGGCCGGCATCAGCACGTCCATCGTCCAACGCCACCCGCGCCTCGCCCTGCGCTCCCTGATCGCGCTCCTCGTGGGCTTCGCGGCGGCCATGGCGGTGACGGTCGCCTTCAGCCTCTTCATGGACGCGCTCGGGTACTTCACCGAGGCCAAACTGGAGGCCGACCGCCCCAACACCGCCTTCGTCTACGCCCCCGACGCCTTCTCCTTCATCGTGGCGGTCCTGGCGGGCATCGCCGGCACCCTCTCCCTGACCTCGGCCAAGTCCGGAGCCCTGGTGGGCGTGGCCATCTCCGTCACCACGGTCCCGGCCGCCGCGAACGCGGCGGTGGCCCTGGCCTACGGCGACACGAAGCAGACGGTGGGCTCCACGGAGCAACTGCTCCTCAACCTCCTGGGCATCCTCCTGGCCGGCACCCTCACCCTGCTCCTCCAGAAGTGGCTGTGGTCCAAGCCCCGATAGGGGCGCGGGGCTGTGCTGATATGCGGCTACCGCCGCGTGGGCGCGACAAGCCACGACGAACCCGCGGCCCGCAACCCACAGAACCCCACGCCCCTACCCGGAAAGCACAACCCCGGACCTACCCGGAACGCACAACCCCCGGCCCTACCCGAGCGCCGACTTCACCACATCAGCCAGCCGCCCGGCCACAGCCCGAGCCTGCTCGATGTCGGCCGCCTCCACCATCACCCGCACCAGCGGCTCCGTCCCGGACGGCCGCAGCAACACCCGCCCCGTGGACCCCAGTTCGGCCTCGGCCTCCCCCACAGCCACCGCCAGCTCCGCGGACGTGGACACCCGCGACCGGTCCACGTCCGGCACATTGATCAGCACCTGCGGCAGCCGCTCCATCACCCCGGCCAGCTCCTGGAGCGTACGGCCGGTCTGCGCGACCCGCCCCGCCAGCAGCAGCCCCGTCAGCGTGCCGTCACCGGTCGTCGCGTGGTCGGAGATGATCACGTGCCCGGACTGCTCGCCCCCGAGCGCGTACCCGTGCTCCTTCATCTCCTCCAGCACGTACCGGTCGCCGACCGCGGCCTGCACCAGCCGCAGCCCCTCCCGCTCCAGCGCCAGCTTGAACCCGAGGTTGGACATCACGGTGGCGACCACGGTGTCGGACCGCAGCACGCCGCGCTCCCGCATGGCCAGCGCGAGGACGGCGAGGATCTGGTCCCCGTCGACCTCGTTGCCCTCGTGGTCCACGGCCAGGCACCGGTCCGCGTCCCCGTCGTGCGCGATCCCGAGGTGCGCCCCGTGCTCCAGGACGGCGGCCTTCAGCGGCCCGAGGTGCGTCGACCCGCACCCGTCGTTGATGTTGAGCCCGTCGGGCTCGGCCCCGATCGTGACGATCTCGGCGCCGGCGCGGGTGAAGGCCTCCGGCGAGACCCCGGCGGCGGCGCCGTGCGCCTCGTCGAGGACGATCTTCAGGCCGTCGAGCCGGTGGGGGAGGGCCGAGAGCAGGTGCTCGACGTACTGCCCGAAGCCGTCGTCGTAGGACCGGACGCGCCCGACGCCCGCCCCCGTGGGCCGCTCCCAGGGAGCCCCGGTGCGGTGCTCCTCGTAGACGCCCTCGATCTTGTCCTCCAGCTCGTCGGCGAGCTTGTGACCGCCGCGGGCGAAGAACTTGATCCCGTTGTCGGGCATCGCGTTGTGGCTGGCGGAGAGCATCACGCCGAGGTCGGCGCCCAGCTCGCCGGTGAGGAACGCCACCGCGGGGGTGGGCAGCACACCGACGCGCAGCACGTCGACGCCCGCGCTGGCGAGCCCGGCCACGACGGCCGCCTCCAGGAACTCCCCGGACGCTCGCGGATCCCGCCCGACCACCGCCACCGGCTTGTGGCCCTCGAACGTTCCCGCCTCGGCGAGTACGTGTGCCGCCGCGACGGAGAGTCCGAGCGCGAGCTCGGCCGTCAGATCCGCGTTGGCGACACCGCGCACGCCGTCCGTGCCGAAGAGTCGTCCCACTGTGGTGTCCTCCGAAATTGCTCAGAATGTGCGGCTCGTACTGATGGTCACGAGTGTCCCGGCATTCCCCTGACCAAGTACATCCCCTGAGACTGTCCTCCCCCTTTCGGGGTTGTACCGACAGTCTGTGTATAAGCCTGCGATGAAGAGACGCGTGCTGGTACGCCTGCCAAGCAAACCGCCCCGGCGGCACGGATACGTGCCACCGGGGCGATACGCGCAATGCGCGACGCACGCGGATCGCGCCCAGCGGCGCGAGCGCGGTTTAGCGCTTGCTGTACTGCGGAGCCTTGCGGGCCTTCTTCAGACCGGCCTTCTTGCGCTCGACCGCACGGTCGTCGCGGCGGAGGAATCCGGCCTTCTTGAGGGCGCCACGGTTGTTGTCGACGTCGGCCTCGTTCAGCGCGCGGGCGACACCGAGACGGAGCGCACCGGCCTGACCGGAGACACCGCCACCGGCGATGCGGGCGACGACGTCGTAGCGGCCCTCGAGCTCCAGCACCTTGAAGGGCTCGTTGACTTCCTGCTGGTGCACCTTGTTGGGGAAGTAGTCCTCAAGGGTGCGACCGTTGATCTTCCACTTGCCGGAGCCCGGGACGATCCGGACGCGGGCGATGGCGTTCTTGCGACGGCCCAGGCCGGCGGCCGGCTGCGGGTCGCCGAAGCGGGAGGCCATGGACTCGGAGGTGTACTCGCCCTCGACGGGGACGTCCGACTCCGTGGTGTAGCTGTCGATGTCAAGCTCTTCGAGCGGCTGCTCGGCAGTGGTCTCGGCCACGATTCTCCTCAGATCTTTTCTGTTTGGGGGTGTGGCCGGAACTACTGCGCGACCTGGGTGATCTCGAACGGCACCGGCTGCTGCGCAGCGTGGGGGTGCTGGTCGCCCGAGTAGACCTTCAGCTTCGAGAGCATCTGACGGCCCAGGGAGTTCTTGGGGATCATGCCCTTGATGGCCTTCTCGACGGCCTTCTCGGGGTTCTTCGCCAGCAGCTCGTCGTAACGGACGGAGCGCAGACCACCCGGGTAACCGGAGTGGCGGTACGCCAGCTTCTGGGTCTTCTTGTTGCCGGACAGGTGAACCTTGTCGGCGTTGATGATGATGACGAAGTCGCCCATGTCCATGTGAGGGGCATAGGTCGGCTTGTGCTTGCCGCGGAGGAGGTTCGCCGCAGTGGTAGCCAGACGGCCCAGGACGATGTCCTGTGCGTCGATGACGTGCCACTGGCGAGTCACATCGCCGGGCTTGGGGCTGTACGTACGCACTTCGCAGCCTTCTTCTTCAGTGGATGGGTGGTGACACATGGCATCACTGAAGCGATCGTGCAGCTGGGGACGACAGTGCCGGGAACGCTGCCCGTATGCCGCCCACTGGTAACTGCTCCAGGGAACCCGCGTAAGGGCTTCTCGCCTGAGAGCGACCAAGCCAGTACGCATAACAATCGGCAAGAGTACTCGCGCCGCCCCGGACGGGTCAAAACGGCCCCGGGACCGACCCCCACGGCACCCGTTGATCCACTTCGCCCACGGGTTCGATACGATCCGGCCCCACGTGCCGCGAGGCACGCGGTTCAGGCATGCAAGCTGCAAACCACGGGGTTCACATATGAAGTTTCGCAAGAACGTTGCCGCCGCGATCGTGGCGGCCGGTGTCGCCCTGACCCTGGGCAGCGCCGGCACGGCGTCCGCGTCGAGCCACTACTCGGTGCCCGGCGGCCAGGTGAAGTTCACGTCCGAGGGCGAGATCCTCAAGGTCTGGGACACCAAGGCGGGCAAGACCGGCATCCACGTCGTCGTGGACGACCTGTCCGCGAAGAACCCGACGATGGACACCTGCAGCGTCAAGGGCAAGGGCAAGTCCAAGACCTGCGACATGAAGTTCAAGAACGGCCACAAGCTCCAGATCGACGTCTACTCCTACACGAAGCTGAGCGACCACAGCACGCGCAAGCTCATCGCCAGCTGGAAGGACAAGGCGTAACGGGCGTAACCCGGTACCGGGAGTAACGCGGTACCAAGGCGTGACCCATAACTGAAGAAGGCCTCCCCTCGCCCGTCTAAACTGCGGCCCATGAGCTTTGGGCAGGGGGGGTCTCAGTGGAGCCCCGGGGGTTCCCACAATCCGTGGGACAATCAGTGGAGTTCCTCCAGTAACCAGACCCCGGACTGGGCGTCACTCGCCGAGCAGTCCGAAACACGCAACAGGCGCCGCAGACTCCTGCTGATCGTCGGCGGTGCCCTCGCCACGGTCGGCATAGGCGTCGCCGTGGCGATGGCCGTCGTCAACACCGACAACGGCGGCAGCACCACGGCGAACGGCCCGAACAACCCACCGGTCACGGAGGGCATACCCAGCGCCAGCGCCAAGACCGACCCGTCGTTCGCACCGACGTCGGCCCCGCCCCCGCTGAACCCGAAGGACTTCATCTCCAGCTCGGGCAAGGACAAGGCGCCGATCAGCCCGGACATCCTCTTCCCGGGCTCCCAGTTCACCAAGCGCGAGGGTGTCGTCTACCGCAAGGGCGCCACGGCCTCGACGAAGGACTGCGCCTCAGCCGTCCAGGGCACCCTCGACAAGCTCCTCACGGAGAACGACTGCACCCGCTTCATGCGCGTGACCTACTTCCGGGACAAGGTCGCGACCACCATCGGCGTCGCCCTGTTCGACACCGAGGCCAAGGCGACCAAGGTCAAGGACGACTGGGACAAGCAGAGCACCATCGTCTCCCTGTCCGGTGACGGCGTCCCCGCCTTCTGCCGTACGACGGTCTGCCGCACGACCGCCAACTCCTACGGCCGCTACGCCTACTTCACCCTCTCCGGCTTCACCGACGGCAAGGACGTCACGGAGAAGGACAAGGCCGTCTTCACCGCCGGCGACGACCTCAGCAGCTCCACGTACGGACAGATCCGGCGCCGCGGCGAGACCCAGGCGGCCGCCGCGGCCAACGGGCAGTAGCCCGTCAGAACCCCCGCCGCCCGGGGTCAGCAGCAGCCGGCCCCGGGTACCCCTGGCAGACTCCGCCGGTTCCGCGCCTCCCTGCTCCGCGCGGCCAGCAGCTCGTCCGCCGGGTACCCGACCTCCTCCAGGGTCAGCCCGTGCGGCCGTACGACATGCACGGCGGAGTCCCGTACGCCGGCGGCCAGCACCTTCCCGGGCCATTCGGGCCCCCGGTGGCCGTCCCCCACGAACAGCAGGGCCCCGATCAGCGAGCGCACCATGTTGTGGCAGAAGGCGTCGGCCCGCACGGTGGCGGTGATGATCCCGTCGTCGCCCCGCACCAGGCTCAGCTCCTGCAGCGTGCGGATGGTGGTCGCCCCCTCCCGCCGCTTGCAGTACGCGGCGAAGTCGTGCTCCCCCAGCAGCCGCCGTGCCGCCTCGTTCATGGCGTCGACGTCCAGCGGCCAGTCGTGCCACAGGACGTGACCGCGCAGCAACGGATCGACACCGCCGGGGTTGTCGGTGACCCGGTAGGCGTACCGCCGCCAGATCGCCGAGAACCGCGCGTTGAAGCCGCTGGGCGCCTCCCTGAGCGCCCAGACCCGCACGTCCCTCGACAGGCGCCCCGCGAGCCGCTTCAGCAGCTTCTCGTGGTGCTCACGCCAAACAGCCTCCGGCAGGTCCACGTGCGCCACCTGCCCCCGCGCGTGCACCCCGGCGTCCGTCCGACCGGCCACGGTCAGCTCGAAGGTCTCCCGGGACCGCGTCACGGTCCGCAGGGCGTCCTCGATCTCCCCCTGCACGGTCCGCCGCCCGCCGGCCTGCTTGGCCCACCCGGAGAACTCACTCCCGTCGTACGACAGATCGAGCCGCACACGGACATGACCGGGCTGTACTTCGTCACTCACCCCTGGATCCTCTCAGGTACAAAAAAGCGGGCCCGCTCCCGTAACAGGAACGGACCCACTCAGACGCGCCCCGTTTTTAGGGGCGCGGGGAACTGCGCGACCAGCCACAACGAACCCGCAGCCGAAAACGCAGCCCCCGCGGAGCGCTACGCGTCCTTCGACTCCTCGGCAGCCTCGTCGGCGGCGTCAGCCTTGGTGGTGTCCACCGTGGCCTCAGCGGCAGGCGTCTCGGCGTCCTTGGCGGCACGCTTGGTGGCGGCCTCGGCCTCGCCCGTGGCCTCCTGCGCGACGGTCAGCGCCTCGACCAGCTCGATGACAGCCATGGGCGCGTTGTCGCCACGGCGGTTACCGATCTTGGTGATCCGGGTGTAGCCACCCGGACGGTTCTCGTACCGCGGGCCGATCTCGGTGAAGAGCGTGTGCACGACGCTCTTGTCCGTGATGACCTGGAGCACCTGGCGGCGGTTGTGAAGGTCGCCCTTCTTCGCCTTGGTGACCAGACGCTCGGCGTACGGCCGCAGACGGCGGGCCTTCGCCTCGGTGGTGGTGATGCGGCCGTGCTCGAAGAGCGACTTCGCGAGGTTCGCGAGGAGCAGCTTCTCGTGCGCGGCGCTGCCGCCCAGACGGGCACCCTTGGTGGGCTTCGGCATGATGTTTCTCCTGTGTGTCTGCCCCGGCCGTACTAGGTACCGGGGTCAGTATCCGAGCGGGCGGATGCCCGTCGAAGATCCGGAGACCTTTTCGACTCCGGAGGGTCCGCGCCCCGTAAGGGGCGCGGGGAACTGCGCGACCAGCCACTACGGCCCCGCAGCCGGAATCCGGCTGCTTCGCGGAGCGACTAGTACTGCTCGGTCTCCACGAACCCGGCGTCCGCGTCGTCGTCCGCGCCGAAGGCGTCCGCGGCAGCGGTGGGGTCGAATCCGGGCGGGCTGTCCTTCAGGGCCAGGCCCATGCCGGCCAGCTTCGCCTTGACCTCGTCGATCGACTTCGCACCGAAGTTGCGGATGTCGAGCAGGTCGGCCTCGGAGCGCGCGACCAGCTCACCCACGGAGTGGATGCCCTCACGCTTGAGGCAGTTGTAGGACCGAACGGTGAGCTCCAGCTCCTCGATCGGCAGCGCCAGATCAGCGGCGAGAGCGGCGTCCGTCGGGGACGGACCCATGTCGATGCCCTCGGCGTCGATGTTCAGCTCACGGGCGAGACCGAACAGCTCGACCAGCGTCTTACCGGCGGAGGCCATGGCGTCACGGGGACGCATCGCCTGCTTGGTCTCGACGTCGACGATCAGCTTGTCGAAGTCGGTGCGCTGCTCGACACGCGTGGCCTCGACCTTGTACGTGACCTTGAGAACCGGCGAGTAGATGGAGTCGACCGGGATACGGCCGATCTCCTGGCCCACCTGCTTGTTCTGCACGGCGGAGACGTAACCGCGGCCGCGCTCGACCGTCAGCTCCATCTCCAGCTTGCCCTTGCCGTTGAGCGTGGCGAGGACCAGGTCGGGGTTGTGCACCTCGACACCGGCCGGGGGCGCGATGTCGGCGGCGGTGACCAGACCCGGGCCCTGCTTGCGCAGGTACATCACGACCGGCTCGTCGTGCTCCGAGGAGACGACCAGCTGCTTGATGTTGAGGATCAGGTCGGTGACGTCCTCCTTGACGCCCGGCACGGTGGTGAACTCGTGCAGGACACCGTCGATCCGGATGCTGGTGACAGCAGCGCCGGGGATCGACGACAGGAGCGTGCGACGGAGGCTGTTGCCGAGGGTGTAGCCGAAGCCCGGCTCCAGCGGCTCGATCACGAACCGGGAGCGGAACTCGTCGACGACCTCTTCGGTCAACGAGGGACGCTGAGCGATCAGCATGTGGTGAGTCCTTCAGTCATGGGCACCCACTATTTGATGCCCTTGAGTACTACAAGGGTACGGGCGGTACGCCCCGTAAGAGCCGTACCGCCCGAAAACCTCAGACCGACAAGCGGCCGTACCTCCGACCCGAAGGGTCAGACGCGGCGGCGCTTGGGCGGACGGCAGCCGTTGTGCGGGGTGGGCGTGACGTCCTGGATGGAGCCGACCTCGAGACCGGTCGCCTGCAGCGAACGGATGGCCGTCTCACGACCCGAGCCCGGGCCCTTGACGAACACGTCGACCTTGCGCATGCCGTGCTCCTGCGCGCGACGGGCGGCCGACTCGGCGGCCATCTGCGCGGCGAACGGCGTGGACTTCCGGGAGCCCTTGAAGCCGACGTGGCCGGCGGAGGCCCAGGAGATCACGTTGCCCGAGGGGTCCGTGATGGAGACGATCGTGTTGTTGAACGTGCTCTTGATGTGCGCGTGGCCGTGAGCGACGTTCTTCTTTTCCTTGCGGCGCACCTTCTTGGCAGCGCCCTGACGACCCTTGGGGGGCATCTACTAACTCCTACGGGGAGGTGGTCGGTCCTACAGCGAAGACCGCTGATGAAGCGTTGTCCGCTGAGGACTACTTCTTGCCCGGCTTCTTCTTACCGGCGATGGCGCGACGCGGGCCCTTGCGGGTGCGAGCGTTGGTGCTGGTGCGCTGACCGCGGACGGGCAGACCACGACGGTGACGGAGACCCTGGTAGCAGCCGATCTCGACCTTGCGGCGGATGTCGGCCTGGATCTCGCGACGGAGGTCACCCTCGGTCTTGATGTTGTTGTCCACGTACTCGCGGATCGCGACGAGCTGCTCCTCGGAGAGGTCGCGAACGCGGGTGTTCGGGTTGACGCCGGTCGCTGCCAGCGTCTCCTGGGAGAGGGTCCGGCCGATGCCGAACACATAGGTGAGGGCGACCTCCACGCGCTTGTCGCGCGGGATGTCAACACCGGAAACGCGTGCCATTCAATGGCTCCTGGTGATTGTCGGAGGTCTTCCGCAGAACCGGCTCCCGGCCGCCGTACCAGGTACGAACCGGGTCCCCGGCCTCCGAGCCGGGGGTGTCAGACGCCGTGCGGCGCCTGGGTCCTGCGTATGAACAAATTCAGCTCGCGTCGCGCGAATCCCTGCGATGAAGATGCAGAGGGAGTGGTCGTACGTGCGTCAGCCCTGGCGCTGCTTGTGGCGCGGGTTCTCGCAGATGACCATGACCCGACCGTGACGGCGGATCACCCTGCACTTGTCGCAGATCTTCTTGACGCTCGGCTTGACCTTCATGGGGTGAGGTTCTCCGGGTCAGTGCCACCACCCGCGTCCCGGAGGACCGGGGCACGGAGAGCGGGGGCAAGATCTACTTGTAGCGGTAGACGATCCGGCCACGCGTCAGGTCGTACGGAGACAGCTCCACCACGACCCGGTCGTCAGGGAGGATGCGGATGTAGTGCATACGCATCTTGCCGCTGATGTGTGCCAGGACCTGGTGGCCGTTCTGGAGCTCGACCTTGAACATGGCGTTCGGCAGAGACTCGACGACAGTGCCCTCGATCTCGATGGCACCTTGCTTCTTGGCCACGCTTTGCCCTTCGAATCGACTACCTTGATCGACTCCACGTAACCGAATGAGGACACACGGGAACACGAGAGCCGACGAGTCAGTCTACGCCAGGGCCTCCAGAAACACGAATCCGGGTAAGGATGCCCAAGGTCGAAGATCCTTATGCCGTCAAAGCGCCCGCGCCCCTGCGCAGCCGCTGCGCAGGGGCGCGGGGCTGTGTCAATCTGCGGCTCCGCCGCGTGGGCGCGAGAAGCCCCACCGGACCCGCGCCCGGCACGGCGACCTCAGCCCACCGGATCCGGAGCCGCGACGATCCCGTACTCGGCCAGCTTCGCCTTGCCCCCGTCGGGCGCGGTCAGCACCAACGGCCCGTCCACGGTCAACGCCACCGAGTGCTCCCAGTGCGACGACCACGTCCCGTCCGTCGTCACCACGGTCCAGTCGTCCGCCAGGACCTCCGTCTTCGGCGTACCCAGCGACACCATCGGCTCGATCGCGAGGCAGAAGCCGGGCACCAGCTTCGGCCCCTTCCCCCGCCGCCGCTCGACGTAGTTCAGCAGGTGCGGGTCCATGTGCATCTCGGTCCCGATGCCGTGGCCGCCGTAGTCCTCGACGATCCCGTACTTCCCGCCGCCCGGCTTCGGCTGCCGGCGGATGTACGTCTCGATGGCCCGTGAGACGTCGACGAGCCGGTTCCCCTGCTTCATCGCGGCGATCCCGGCCCACATGGACTCCTCGGTCACCCGCGACAGCTCGATCAGCTCCGGAGCGTGCCCGGACCCCACGAACGCGGTGTAGGCGGCGTCACCGTGCCAGCCGTCGATGATCGCGCCGCAGTCGATGGAGATGATGTCGCCGTCCTTCAGGACGACCTCGTCGCTCGGGATGCCATGGACCACGACCTCGTTCACCGAGGTGCAGATCGTCGCGGGGAAGCCGCCGTACCCGAGGAAGTTCGACTTGGCCCCGTGCTCCGCTAGAACCTTGCGGGCGACCTCGTCGAGATCCTTCGTGGAGGCACCCGGCACTGCGGCCTCCCGGGTGGCCGCGTGGATGGCGGCGACGACCAGCCCCGCCTCACGCATCTTGGCGATCTGCTCGGGACTCTTGATCTGCACCATGGGGGCCTGCGCTCTCCGTCTTCCTTGTCGTCCACGAGGCACGGGATCTCGTTCTCGCGTTTTTGCCTACACAACAGTACGGCCGCGGCGCCCCTCACGGGCACCGCGGCCGACGTACCGACCGACGACCTACTGGTCGTCGTCCTCGCGCTTGAGCGCCTCCATGGCGCGCTGGGTGACTTCCTCCACCGGGCCGAGCGCCGAGATCGTCACCACGAGGCCCTGGGCCTTGTAGTAGTCGATGATCGGCTCGGTCTGGGTGTGGTAGACCTCCAGGCGCTTGCGGACGGTCTCCTCGGAGTCGTCGTCACGCTGGTACAGCTCGCCGCCGCAGGCGTCGCAGACACCCTCCTGCTTCGGCTTCTTGTACGTGACGTGGAAGACGTGGGCGGAGTCGTTGCGGCAGATGCGACGGCCGGCGATCCGCTTGACGACCTCGTCCTCGGGGACCTCCAGGTCCAGCACCGCGTCCAGGTTCATGGACTCTTCCTGGAGCGTCACGTCCAGCGCCTCGGCCTGCGAGACGTTGCGCGGGAAGCCGTCGAGCAGGAAGCCGTGCTCGGCGTCCGGCTGCTCCATGCGGTCCTTGGCCATCGCGATGGTGACCTCGTCCGGCACCAGCTCGCCCTTGTCCATGTAGGACTTCGCGAGCTTGCCGAGCTCCGTCTGCTTGCTGATGTTGGCCCGGAACAGGTCGCCCGTGGAGATGTGCGGGATCGACAGGTTCTGTGCCAGGAACGCGGCCTGCGTTCCCTTACCCGCACCCGGCGGCCCGACGAGGACGATTCGCATCAGCGGAGGAACCCTTCGTAATTGCGCTGCTGGAGCTGGCTCTCGATCTGCTTCACCGTCTCCAGACCCACACCCACGATGATCAGGATGCTGGTTCCGCCGAACGGGAAGTTCTGGTTTGCCCCGAGGGGCGCCAACGCCATTGTCGGTACGAGAGCGATCAGACCCAGGTACAGCGAACCCGGCCAGGTGATCCGGTTGAGCACGTAGCTGAGGTACTCAGCGGTCGGTCGGCCAGCCCGGATTCCCGGGATGAAGCCACCATACTTCTTCATGTTGTCCGCGACTTCCTCGGGGTTGAACGAGATGGCCACGTAGAAGAAGGCGAAGAAGATGATGAGGAAGAAGTAGATCGTGATATGCGCCGGCGCCGCCGTGTCGGCGAGGTTGGCGGTCACCCAACTCGCCCAGCCGGCCGTGGAGTTGGAGAACTGCACGATGAGCGCCGGGATGTAGAGCAGCGACGAGGCGAAGATCACAGGGATGATGCCCGCCTGGTTGACCTTCAGCGGAATGTAGGTCGAGGTGCCACCGTAGGAACGGCGGCCGATCATGCGCTTGGCGTACTGGACCGGAATACGGCGCTGGGCCTGCTCGACGAAGACCACGAGCGCGACCATGACCAGGCCGACGGCCACGACGATGGCGAACTCGATCCAGCCGCCCGCCAGGTCGCCCTGCTCCTTGATCGCCCAGAGGGCGGACGGGAACGTGGCGGCGATCGAGATGAACATCAGGATCGACATGCCGTTGCCGATGCCGCGGTCGGTGATCAGCTCACCGAGCCACATGACGAGGGCCGTACCGGCGGTCATGGTGATGACCATGACCATGGTGGCGAAGATGGAATCGTCGGGGACGATCAAGCCGGCCTGCGCACAGCCGCTGAACAGCGAGCCGCTGCGGGCGGTGGCCACGAGGCCGGTGCCCTGGAGGATCGCCAGGGCCACCGTCAGGTAACGCGTGTACTGCGTGATCTTCGCCGTACCGGCCTGCCCCTCCTTCTTCAGGGCTTCCAGACGCGGGATCACCACGGTCAGCAGCTGCAGAATGATGCTCGCCGTGATGTACGGCATGATGCCGAGCGCGAAGACCGTGATCTGCAGCAGCGCGCCACCGCTGAACATGTTGACCAGCCCGAACAGACCCGAGTTCGTCTCGGCCTGGTCGATGCAGAACTGGACGGCTGTGTAGTCGACACCCGGGATCGGGACGTGTGTGCCGACTCGGTAGATCACGATGATGCCGAGCGTGAAGAGCAGCTTCTTGCGCAGGTCGGGCGTCTTGAACGCCCGGGCGAACGCGGTGAGCACGGTGCCTCCTGCGACCCCCGCGCTACTGCGTCAAGGGTGACGGTTTTGAGATTCTGATGAGGACGACTTACGTAACGTTTAACTGCCTCGGCGAGTGCCCGGATGGGAGCACCCTGTGAAAACGGGCAGCGCAGGTCACCTTACCGGCGAGACTGCTTCCCTTGGAACGACCAACCGGGGATACCCCATTTGTGGGGTATCCCCGGTCGGGATCGCTCAAGTCATCGAGACACCTGGTGTGTTCAGACGAGCTCGGTGACGGTACCGCCGGCGGCGGTGATCTTCTCCTTGGCGGAGCCGGAGACGGCGTCGACCGTCACCTGCAGCGCCACGGAGATCTCGCCCTGGCCGAGGACCTTGACGAGGCTGTTCTTGCGGACGGCACCCTTGGCGACCAGGTCGGCAACGGTGACCTCCCCACCCTCGGGGTAGAGGGCGGCGAGCTTGTCCAGGTTCACGACCTGGAACTCCGTCTTGAAGGGGTTCTTGAAGCCCTTCAGCTTCGGGAGACGCATGTGGAGGGGCATCTGGCCACCCTCGAAGCGCTCCGGAACCTGGTAGCGGGCCTTCGTACCCTTGGTACCACGACCGGCCGTCTTACCCTTCGACGCCTCACCACGACCGACACGGGTCTTCGCGGTCTTGGCGCCGGGGGCGGGACGGAGGTTGTGGATCTTGAGCGGGTTGTTCTCCGCCATGATCAGTCGACCTCCTCGACCGTCACGAGGTGGCGGACGGTGTGCACCATGCCGCGGAACTCGGGGCGGTCCTCCTTGACGACCTGCGTGTTGATGCCCTTGAGACCAAGGGAACGCAGGGTGTCACGGTGGTTCTGCTTGCTGCCGATGTAGGACTTGACCTGCGTAATCTTGAGCTGCGCCATGATTACGCACCCGCCCCGGCACGCGCACGGAGAAGAGCCGCGGGAGCGACGTCCTCGAGGGGCAGACCACGGCGGGCCGCGATCTCCTCGGGACGCTGCAGACCCTTCAGGGCCTCCACGGTCGCGTGCACGATGTTGATCGCGTTGTCGGAGCCGAGCGACTTCGACAGCACGTCGTGGATACCGGCGCACTCGAGCACGGCACGCACCGGACCACCGGCGATAACACCGGTACCGGGGGACGCGGGCTTGAGCAGGACGACGCCGGCAGCCTTCTCACCCTGGATGGGGTGCGGGATGGTGCCCTGGATACGGGGGACCTTGAAGAAGTGCTTCTTGGCCTCCTCAACACCCTTGGCGATGGCGGCCGGCACCTCCTTGGCCTTGCCGTAACCGACACCCACGGTGCCGTCACCATCGCCCACCACGACCAGCGCGGTGAAGCTGAAGCGACGACCACCCTTCACAACCTTGGCGACGCGGTTGATCGCGACAACGCGCTCAACGTACGCGGTCTTCTCGGCGGCAGCTGCGCCGCCGTCACGGCCCTTCCGGTCCCGCCGCTCGCCGCCACCGGCACCGCCACCGCGGCGCTGGGGTCCAGCCATTGGATTTACCTCTCTCTTTCCGCTAGCTACGCAGCGAGCTCAGAACTTGAGCCCGGCCTCGCGGGCGGCGTCGGCCAGGGCCGCGATGCGACCCGCGTACCGGTTACCACCTCGGTCGAACACAACGGCCTCGACACCGGCGGCCTTGGCACGCTCGGCGACCAGGGCGCCGACCTTGCCGGCCTGCGCCGACTTGTCCTCCGACGCACCACGGATCGACGAGTCCAGGGTGGACGCCGACGCAAGGGTGTGACCCTTGAGGTCGTCGATCACCTGGGCCACGATGTGGCGGTTCGAGCGGGTCACGACCAGGCGGGGACGCTCAGCCGTACCGTTGACCTTCTTACGGATCCGGATGTGGCGCCGCTTGATGGCAGCACGCTTGTAAGCGTCGCCCTTGAGGATCTTCTGCCCGTATGCCATGGCTTACTTACCCGCCTTTCCGACCTTGCGGCGGATGACTTCGCCCTCGTACTTGACGCCCTTGGCCTTGTACGGGTCGGGCTTGCGCAGCTTGCGGATGTTGGCCGCAACCTCGCCGACCTTCTGCTTGTCGATGCCCTCGACCTGGAAGCGGGTCGGGGTCTCCACCTTGAAGGTGATGCCCTCGGGCGCCTCGACGGTGATCGGGTGGCTGTAGCCGAGCGCGAACTCGAGGTTCGAACCCTTGGCCTGCACGCGGTAACCGACACCGCTGATCTCGAGCTTCTTCACGTAACCCTGGGTCACGCCGGTGATCATGTTCGCCACCAGCGTGCGGGACAGGCCGTGCAGGGCCTTGCTCTGACGCTCGTCGTTGGGGCGGGTGACGTTCAGAACGCCGTCCTCACCCTTGGCGATCTCGATCGGCGCGGCGACGGTGTGGGTCAGCGAGCCCTTGGGGCCCTTGACCGAGACCGTCTGGCCGTCGATGGTGACGTCCACGCCGGCGGGAACCGTGATGGGGAGCTTGCCAATACGCGACATAGCTGTTTCCTCCGATTCCTTTCCGCTACCAGACGTAGGCGAGGACTTCTCCGCCTACGCCCTTCTTGCCGGCCTGCTTGTCGGTGAGGAGCCCGTGGGACGTGGAGATGATCGCCACGCCGAGGCCGCCCAGCACCTTGGGCAGGTTGGTGGACTTCGCGTAAACCCGGAGACCGGGCTTGGAGATCCGCTTGATGCCCGCGATGGAGCGCTCACGGTTGGGGCCGAACTTCAGCTCCAGGACGAGGTTCTTGCCGACCTCGGCGTCCTCGACCTTCCAGCCCGTGATGAAGCCCTCCTGCTGGAGGATCTCCGCGATGTGAGACTTGATCTTCGATGCCGGCATCGTCACGGAGTCGTGGTATGCCGAGTTCGCGTTCCGCAGACGCGTAAGCATGTCTGCGATCGGATCAGTCATGGTCATGAATTGGCCTTCGGCCTCTCTCGCCGGGGTTTCCTGTATGCGCCATCCCTCTCCCCACTCGGTGGCGGGACGGGTGCGGTGCGGGGACCTACGGCGTAGTAAGTCGTACGGGCGGCAACAGGCGCCCAACCCTCCAAGCCTAAGCCATGGAAGGGAGGGCGCCTGACACGCCCAGTGCTTACCGAGAGCTTCGGGAATCCCTAAAAGAAGGGATTACCAGGAGCTCTTGGTCACGCCCGGCAGCTCGCCACGGTGAGCCATCTCACGGAGGCACACGCGGCACAGGCCGAACTTGCGGTACACGGAGTGCGGACGGCCACACCGCTGGCAGCGGGTGTACGCGCGCACGGCGAACTTGGGCTTACGAGCAGCCTTGGCAATCAGAGCCTTCTTCGCCATCTCGCTCACGCCTCCTTGAAGGGGAAGCCGAGGTGACGAAGGAGCGCGCGGCCCTCAGCGTCGTTGGTCGCCGTGGTCACCACGGTGATGTCCATGCCCCGGGTACGGTCGATCTTGTCCTGGTCGATCTCGTGGAACATGACCTGCTCGGTGAGACCGAAGGTGTAGTTGCCACGGCCGTCGAACTGCTTGGGGGACAGACCACGGAAGTCGCGGATGCGCGGGAGCGCGAGCGACAGGGTGCGGTCCAGGAACTCCCACATGCGGTCGCCACGGAGCGTGACGTGGGCACCGATCGGCTGGCCCTCACGCAGCTTGAACTGCGCGATGGACTTGCGGGCCTTGGTGACGGCCGGCTTCTGACCGGTGATCGTGGTGAGGTCGCGGATGGCGCCCTCGATCAGCTTGGAGTCGCGGGCGGCGTCGCCCACACCCATGTTGACCACGATCTTGACGAGGCCGGGGATCTGCATGACGTTCTCGTACTGGAACTCGTCACGCAGCTTGCCCGCGATCTCCTCGCGGTACTTCGTCTTGAGACGCGGAGTGGTGGTGGTAGCCATCAGATGTCCTCACCCGTCCGCTTGGCAACGCGAACCTTGTTGCCCTCGTCGTCGAAGCGGTAACCGACGCGGGTCACGACCTTCTTGCCGTCCTTCTCCACGACCAGCTGGACGTTGGAGACGTGGATCGGGGCCTCGGTGGTGATGATCCCGCCGGCCTGCGAACCCTTGGCGGTCGGGCCGGCCTTGGTGTGCTTCTTGACCCGGTTGACACCCTCGACCAGGACGCGGTCCTCGCGGGGGAAGGCCGCGATGACCTTGCCCTGCTTGCCCTTGTCCTTACCGGTGATGACCTGGACCAGGTCGCCCTTCTTGATCTTCATGCTTACAGCACCTCCGGCGCGAGCGAGATGATCTTCATGAACTTCTTCTCGCGCAGCTCACGGCCGACCGGGCCGAAGATACGGGTGCCGCGAGGGTCGCCGTCGTTCTTCAGAATGACGGCGGCGTTCTCGTCGAAGCGGATGTACGAGCCGTCCGGACGGCGGCGCTCCTTGACGGTGCGAACGATGACCGCCTTGACGACGTCACCCTTCTTCACGTTGCCACCGGGGATCGCGTCCTTGACGGTGGCGACGATGACGTCACCGATGCCCGCGTAGCGGCGACCGGAGCCACCGAGCACACGGATGCAAAGGATCTCCTTCGCACCAGTGTTGTCGGCGACACGCAGTCGCGACTCCTGCTGGATCACGTCTATCTCCTGATTGTCTGCCGGTTCCCGGCAGGGGCCTCATGTACGAGGCCCCTGCCGAGCCTGGCGGAACTGACCTGCGGATTTACCCCGCAGGAAATTACTTGGCCTTCTCGAGGATCTCGACGACGCGCCAGTGCTTCGTGGCGGACAGCGGCCGGGTCTCCATCAGGAGGACACGGTCGCCGACGCCGGCGGCGTTCTGCTCGTCGTGCGCCTTGAGCTTGCTCGTGCTGCGGATGACCTTGCCGTACAGGGCGTGCTTCTTGCGGTCCTCGACGGCGACGACGACGGTCTTGTCCATCTTGTCGCTGACGACGATGCCCTCACGGGTCTTGCGGAATCCGCGCGCCTCGGTGTTCGTCTCAGTCACGTTGTTCTCGCTCATCAGGCGTTCTCCACCGTTTCGATGCCCAGCTCACGCTCGCGCATCAGGGTGTAGATCCGCGCGATGTCCTTGCGGACCGCCTTCAGACGGCCATGGTTCTCGAGCTGTCCGGTCGCCGCCTGGAAGCGGAGGTTGAACAGTTCTTCCTTGGCTTCGCGGAGCTTGTTCAGCAGCTCCTCGTCACCCAGCTCGCGCAGCTCGGACGCCTTGGTACCGGCCGACATCACGCTTCACCTGCCTCGCGCTTGACGATCCGGCACTTCATCGGCAGCTTGTGGGCTGCGCGAGTCAGGGCCTCACGGGCGATCTTCTCGTTGGGGTAGGACAGCTCGAACATGACCCGGCCCGGGTGCACGTTCGCGATCCACCACTCGGGAGAACCCTTACCGGAACCCATGCGGGTCTCGGCAGGCTTCTTCGTGAGCGGGCGGTCCGGGTAGATGTTGATCCAGACCTTGCCGCCACGCTTGATGTGGCGGGTCATCGCGATACGGGCCGCCTCGATCTGGCGGTTGGTCACGTACGCCGGCGTGAGGGCCTGAATGCCGTACTCGCCGAACGCGACCGTCGTACCGCCCTTGGCCTGACCACGGCGCTTCGGGTGGTGCTGCTTGCGGTGCTTGACCCTACGGGGGATCAGCATGTCGGTCAGGCCTCCGTTCCGGTGCTCTCAGCCGGAGCAGCGGGAGCCTCGGCCTTGGGGGCCTCGGCGCCGGCAGCCTGCTGCGGCTTGCGACCGCGCCGCTCGCCACCGCGGCCACCACGGGCCGGGCGGTCGGCACCGCCGCGCGCCGGGCGGTTACCCGCACGGGCAGCGGCGTTCTCGGCGCGGACCTCGGCGATGTTCTTGACGTCGCCCTTGTAGATCCAGACCTTCACGCCGATGCGGCCGAAGGTCGTCTTGGCCTCGAAGAAGCCGTAGTCCACGTTCGCGCGGAGCGTGTGCAGGGGCACACGGCCCTCGCGGTAGAACTCCGAGCGGGACATCTCGGCGCCACCGAGGCGGCCACCGCACTGGATCTTGATGCCCTTGGCGCCGGCCTTCATCGCCGACTGCATGCTCTTACGCATGGCGCGGCGGAAGGAGACGCGGGAGGAGAGCTGCTCGGCGACGGCCTGCGCGACCAGCTGAGCGTCCGTCTCGGGGTTCTTGACCTCGAGGATGTTCAGCTGGACCTGCTTGCCCGTGAGCTTCTCGAGGTCACCGCGGATGCGGTCGGCCTCGGCGCCACGGCGGCCGATGACGATGCCCGGACGCGCGGTGTGGATGTCCACGCGGACACGGTCACGGGTGCGCTCGATCTCGACCTTGGAGATGCCGGCGCGCTCCATGCCGGACGTCATCATCCGACGGATGGCGACGTCTTCCTTGACGTAGTCCTTGTACAGCTTGTCGGCGTACCAACGCGACTTGAAGTCGGTCGTGACACCGAGCCGGAACCCATGCGGGTTTACCTTCTGGCCCATTACCGGGTTCCTTCCTTGCTGCTGACGACCACGGTGATGTGGCTGGTCCGCTTGCGGATCCGGTAGGCACGGCCCTGGGCACGCGGACGGAACCGCTTCAGGGTCGGGCCCTCGTCGACGTACGCCTCGCTGATGAACAGCGAGGAGGCGTCCGTGTGGTCGTAGTTGTGCGCGGCGTTGGCAATGGCGCTGTCCAGCACCTTGCCGACCGGCACGCTCGCGGCCTGCGGGGCGAAACGCAGGACCGCCTGAGCCTCCGTGGCGTCGAGGCCACGGATGAGGTCCACCACGCGGCGGGCCTTCATGGGCGTGACGCGGATGTACCGCGCCTGGGCCCTGGCTTCCATGGTTGTCCTTCCAGTGTCTGTCATGGTCATTCCACCCCGCTGTTAGCGGCGCTTCGACTTCCGGTCGTCCTTGACGTGACCCCGGAAGGTGCGCGTCGGCGAGAACTCGCCGAGCTTGTGGCCGACCATCGACTCGGTGACGAACACCGGAATGTGGGTCTTGCCGTTGTGCACCGCGATCGTGTGGCCGAGCATGGCCGGGATGATCATCGAGCGACGGGACCAGGTCTTGATGACGTTCTTGGTGCCGGCTTCGTTCTGGGCGTCCACCTTCTTGATCAGGTGGTCGTCGACGAAGGGCCCCTTCTTGAGACTGCGCGGCATCTAAACCCGCTCCTAGCGCTTCTTGTTCGTCTTGCGGCGGCGGACGATGTACTTGTTCGAAGCCTTCTTCGGCGAACGAGTACGACCTTCCTTCTGACCCCAGGGGCTGACCGGGTGGCGACCACCGGAGGTCTTGCCCTCACCACCACCGTGGGGGTGGTCAACCGGGTTCATCGCCACACCGCGAACGGTCGGGCGGACGCCCAGCCAGCGCTTGCGGCCGGCCTTGCCCCAGTTGATGTTGCTCTGCTCGGCGTTGCCGACCTCGCCGACGGTGGCGCGGCAGCGCACGTCGACCAGGCGGATCTCACCGGACGGCATGCGGAGGTGGGCGTAGGCGCCCTCCTTCGCGAGCAGCTGCACGGAGGCACCGGCGGAGCGGGCGAACTTGGCACCGCCACCGGGACGGAGCTCGATCGCGTGGATCGTGGTACCGACCGGGATGTTGCGGAGGGCCAGGTTGTTGCCCGGCTTGATGTCGGCCCCGGGACCGTTCTCCACGCGGTCACCCTGCTGCAGGTTGCGCGGGGCGAGGATGTAGCGCTTCTCGCCGTCGGCGTAGTGCAGCAGCGCGATGCGCGCGGTGCGGTTGGGGTCGTACTCGATGTGCGCGACCTTCGCCGGCACGCCGTCCTTGTCGTGACGACGGAAGTCGATGACACGGTAGGCGCGCTTGTGTCCGCCACCCTGGTGGCGAACGGTCACACGACCGGAATTGTTACGGCCGCCCTTGCTGTGCAGGGGGCGAACCAGCGACTTCTCCGGCGTGGACCGCGTGATCTCGACGAAGTCGGCGACGCTGGAGCCACGACGGCCCGGCGTAGTCGGCTTGTACTTGCGGATTCCCATTTCTCAGTCCTCGTCCGATATCGGACGATCCGACCCGCTTACGCGGTCGGACCGCCGAAGATGTCGATACGGTCGCCCTCAGCAAGGGTCACGATCGCGCGCTTGGAGCCGGCACGCTGGCCGAAACCGGTGCGGGTCCGCTTGCGCTTGCCCTGGCGGTTGAGCGTGTTCACGCCCGTGACCTTGACCGAGAAGACCGCCTGGACGGCCTGCTTGATCTGGGTCTTGTTGGCGTCGGGGGCGACGATGAACGTGTACTTGCCCTCGTCGAGGAGCGCGTAGCTCTTCTCCGACACGACCGGCTTCAGCAGCACGTCACGGGGGTCCGTGAACGCCTTGCTGGGCGCGGTGACGACGGTGTTCTTGCCCTCGGCGGCGTGGCGACGCGCCTTGGCGACGCGCGCGGCCTTGGCGGCCTTCGCAGCCTTGGAGGCAATGCTCGGGTGACGCGTAGCCATCAGGCCTCGCTCCCTTCGGTGTCGGTGGCCTTCGGGCCGGCGACGAAGGACTCGAGAGCGGCCTGGGTGAAGACCACGTCGTCCGAGACGATCACGTCGTACGTGTTCAGCTGGCCCGGCTCCAGGATGTGGACCTGGGGCAGGTTGCGGGCGGAGAGCCACGCGGCCTCGTCGGCACGCTCGACGACCAGGAGCAGGTTCTTGCGCTCCGAGATCTTGCCGAACAGCGACTTGGCGGCCTTCGTGGACGGGGTCTCGCCCTCGATCACGCCGGAGACGACGTGGATGCGGTTGTGGCGGGCCCGGTCGGTGAGGGCGTGGCGCAGGGCCGCGGCCTTCATCTTCTTCGGGGTCCGCTGCGAGTAGTCACGCGGCACGGGACCGTGCACGACGCCACCACCGGCGAACTGCGGCGCGCGGGTCGAGCCCTGACGGGCGCGGCCGGTGCCCTTCTGCCGGTAAGGCTTCTTGCCACCACCACGGACTTCGCCGCGGGTCTTGGTCTTGTGCGTGCCCTGACGGGCAGCCGCGTTCTGCGCGACGACGACCTGGTGGATCAGCGGGATGCTGACCTTCTCCACGCCGAAGATCTCCGCGGGGAGTTCGACGCTTCCGGTCTTCTCGCCGGCAGGCGAAAGGATGTCAACAGTGCTCATCGGTACCTCAGGCCCCCTTGGCCGCGGTGCGGACCAGGACGAGGCCGCCGTTCGGACCGGGAACCGCGCCCTTGATGAGCAGCAGACCCTTCTCCGCGTCAACGGCGTGGACGGTCAGGTTCTGGGTGGTGACCCGCTCGTTGCCCATGCGACCCGCCATGCGGAGGCCCTTGAACACACGGCCGGGGGTGGCGCAGCCACCGATGGAGCCGGGGGAGCGGTGCTTGCGCTGGGTGCCGTGTCCGGCGCCGAGGCCCTTGAAGTTGTGACGCTTCATGACACCGGCGAAGCCCTTGCCCTTGCTCTTGCCGGTCACGTCCACCTTGACGCCGGCCTCGAAGACCTCGGCGGAGATCTCCTGGCCCAGCGTGTACTCGGAGGCGTCCGCGGTGCGGATCTCGACGAGGTGGCGGCGGGGGGTGACGTCGGCCTTGGCGAAGTGGCCCTTGAGGGGCTTGTTCACCTTGCGCGGGTCGATCTCGCCGAAGGCGATCTGGACCGACTCGTAGCCGTCGACATCGTTCGTACGGACCTGGGTCACGACGTTGGGGCCGGCCTTGACGACGGTGACCGGAACAACACGGTTGTTCTCGTCCCACACCTGCGTCATGCCGAGCTTCTCGCCCAGGATTCCCTTGATCTGCTTAGCCATTCTCAGATCACCGACCCTCAGAGCTTGATCTCGATGTCGACACCGGCCGGGAGGTCGAGTCGCATCAGAGAGTCAACGGTCTTGGGCGTCGGGTCGAGGATGTCGATCAGGCGCTTGTGCGTGCGCATCTCGAAGTGCTCGCGCGAGTCCTTGTACTTGTGCGGCGACTTGATGACGCAGTACACGTTCTTCTCAGTGGGCAGCGGCACCGGGCCCGCGACCGACGCACCAGTGCGGGTCACCGTCTCGACGATCTTCTTCGCCGAGGAGTCGATGACCTCGTGGTCGTAGGCCTTGAGCCGGATGCGGATCTTCTGTCCCGCCATGGCTACTCAGTAGTCCTTTGTCTCGTTTAACGCTCTGGAACCCGGTGTTCCGTCACCCGCCCCTCCGACCCACGCGGTCGGGCGTGTCGCGCTCCCGCTGACACAGATGCCCCTTGTTCGAGCATCCCCAGTCCTGGGAAACGCGGCCCTTCCGGTACCGCGGGCCGGGGGCGGAGGTCCACCGGGTGCCTGGTCGGCGCCGCACCTTGCTTCCCGAAAGATTCCCGTACGTCCGCTCCAGCGCTGCCGTAAGGCAGTTGGGGCGACGAGTACTGTGGGACTCGCTTCCGGTCCTCCCGGCGGGAGGCGCGCAGCATCAACACTCGACCGAGCAACCCCGCTAGTCTGCCATACGGCGCAGCGCCTCCGCCAATCGAGCCGGAGAGATTACCCCGAGAGTGACACAGGTCAAACCCGGGTGCGGTGGCCGTCGCCCTGAGGGCGGTCGGGGGCCTCGCCCGGGTCGGGGGCCTGGCCTGGGTCGGTGTCGTCCCCGGAGTCGGGGAACACCAGCTTGGCCCCGCCCCTGATCGCCCCCAGGCACCCCAGCCCCAGAGCCAGCCGCAGGAACCGCATGCCCCCGTCCCAGTCGCGGGGAGCGCCGAAGACCAGCCAGAAGGCGAGGGAGACGGCGGCCAGAATCGTCGCCACGCCTGTCATGCGCATTACTAAATGACTCATGGGCGCCATGATCGCCCATGTCGTACCTCCGGCTCAGCCGGTTTCCGAGGTGCGCTCCCGAGGCGTCAGCCAGAACACCGTGCCCAGGGCCAGGACCAGGACGGCCGGGACCAGCAGGACCGCCGCCGGGTGCACCCCCTCGTGGAGGAGCCAGGCGCCCAGCAGGCCGCCGGTGAACATGGCGCCGACCGAGGCGAGGCGGCGGCCCTCGTTCGTGGCCCCCGAGCCGATCCGGGTGTCGGAGAGCAGGGGCAGCCCGCCGAGGAGCGCGGTCAGGGCGCGGGTGGACACCGTGGTGGGCAGGTCCGCGACCCGCACCCGCAGGGTGGTGACGTTGCGCACACCCATGGCCCCGGCGACCAGCGCGACCACGGCGAAGTGCGGACCTTCCGCCGCCGCGCCCGGCGCGGCGATGCCCGTGCGCCAGGCGACCACTCCGCCGAGCCCCAGCAACAGCGCCTCGCCGATCAGCGCGGGCGGGAACCAGCGCCGGTCTCGGGCGTCCACGATCGACTCGAACCGGGACCCGAGCACCGCGCCCACCGTGAAGCCGGCGAAGGAGACGCCCGCCGCCGCAGGGGACAGCCCGGCGGCACCCGTGAGCGCGAAGGAGAGGAAGAGGAGGTTGCCGGTCTGCACGGCGGTGAACACCGGGCCGAGGACCAGGAAGCTGACGGCCTCGATCACACCGGTCGTCACCGTGAGCACCACCATGATCGAGGTCAGCCCGACACCCGCTCTGGGCTTCATACCCGGACCCTAAGCCGCGCGTAATCCGCTCGCCCGCCCACGAGCCGCGCTCCTACGCTGATCAGGTAAGTCGGCTCACGGGGGCTGTCACGGGGGAACGTCCATCATGCGCACGCACTATCCGCGGACCAGGCATCTGCCCTGGTCCCCCGGCGCGACCGCCGACGACCTGCGGGTCACCGACCTGTCGGGCCTGCGCGGCCGCGAGGTCGTCGTGACCGAGAAGCTCGACGGCGAGAACACCACGCTCTACGCCGACGGCCTGCACGCCCGCTCGCTCGACTCCGCGCACCACCCCTCCCGTACCTGGGTCAAGGCGCTCCAGGCCCGTATCGGCCACGCGGTCCCGGCGGGCTGGCGGGTGTGCGGCGAGAACATGTTCGCCCGCCACTCCCTCGCGTACGACGACCTGGACAGCTTCTTCTACGGCTTCTCGGTGTGGGACGCGGACGGGCGCTGCCTGGGCTGGGACCGCACGGTGGACCTGCTGCGCGGGCTCGGCGTCCCCGTGCCGCGCGTGCTGTGGCGGGGCGTGTTCGACGAGAAGGCGCTGCGCGCGCTGCGGCTGGACCTCGGGCGGCAGGAGGGGTACGTCGTCCGCGTCGTGGACGGTTTCGCCGTGGACGAGTTCGGCGCGCGCGTCGCCAAGTGGGTACGGGCCGGGCACGTGCGGACGGACACCCACTGGATGCACGCGGCCGTCGTGGAAAACGGGTTGGGGGCGCGTGCGCCGCTGTGGGCCGTGCGCTCCGGCGCGCCCGTGGACGCCGACGCGCTGGCGGAGGCCGTCGGGCTGCCGGGCGAGGGGGACCGGGAGGCGGTGGCCCGCTTCGACCCGGAGGGGCGGACCGGGGACGAGCGGCTCGCCGGTGTGCTGGCCGCGCTGCTGCACGGGCACGCCCCGGGCGGCCGGCGGGCCCGGGTCGCCGCCCGACTGCCCGAAGCCGTGGGGATGCCACTCGCGCGCCGGGTCGCCGACCTGGTGGGGCTGCACCCCGCGCTGCACCGGCCGTATCCCGACGAGGACCGCCGGACGGGTCTGGCCCGGCTGTCCCTGGCCGCCGATCTCGGTCTGCTGCACGCGGTCGCCCGCGCCACGGCGGCGACGGACGAGGCACGCGAGCAGGTGGAGTGGTCGGCACTGCACGCCGAGGAGGTACGGGGCCTCGACGAGGCGGCCCTGGCGGAGGCGTTCGCGGAGCTGTCGGCCGACGCGGCGGTCCGGTGCCGGGCGGAGGCACGGGAGGCGTATGCGCGGGGGCGCGTGGGAGACGCGACGGAGGCCGTCGCGGCCACCTGGCGGTGGCGGTCCGGGGCCTTCCCGAGGCTGATCCAGCTGGTCGGCCCGGCAGGCAGCGGCAAGAGCACGTTCGCGCGGGGGCTCGCGGGCGTGGACACGTACGTATCACTGGACGACCTGCGCGCCGCGCGCGGCGCACGCGCCGACCAGCGGGCCAACGCCGATGTGCTGCGCGCCGGGCTCGACCGGCTGGACGCGGCGCTCGCCGCCGGCGGGACGACGGTGTGGGACGCCACCTCCCTCACCCACCAGCAGCGCTCACTGGTGCACGCGGTCGCCCACCGCCGCAACGCCCTGATCACCCACGCCGTGGTCCTGGTCGACGAGGACGAGCTGGTCCGCCGCAACGGCCGCCGCGAGCATCCCGTGCCGCCGGACGTGCTCACGGCCCAGCTGCGCCGTTTCACCCCGCCGTATCCGGGCGACGCCCACCGCACCTGGTACATCGGTGCGAGCGGGACCATAGAGGACGAGATCTGAGGGAGAGGTCCGAGGAACCGTGCGGACGAGCGAGGAGATCTACCACCGGGTGCGCTGGGACGCGCGCTTCGACCCGGCCCGCTTCGTGCTCGGCGTGCTCCAGCGGAACGCCGCCCCCAAGCGGGTCCCGCTGCCCGCGTTCGTGCCCGGCGGCGAGATCCCGTGGCACCGGGTGCTGTTCTTCGAGGCGGACGGCGAGCTGGTCTGGGACCGGGCCACGGGGACGGACCGCATCGACGCGACGGACGCGGGGCGCGTACGGGAGGCGCGTCTGCTCCGAGCGCCGTTCTTCACGGCGCGTACGCCGTACGCATGGGACGGAAAGGAGTGGGCCCCCGCGCGCTCACCGGGTGGCGCCGCCGCGGGAGCCGTACGCGTACTGACCTGGAACACCCTCTGGGACCGCTACGACGCCGATCTCATCGACAGCGCCCGCCGCAGGCCGCTGCTGCTGCGGGCGTTGCGTGCGGCCGACGTGGACGTGATCGCGTTGCAGGAGGTCGAGGCGGAGCTGCTGGGCATGCTGGTGCGCGAGCCCTGGGTACGGGACGGCTGGATCCTGGGGACGGATCCGCGCGGGCGGGACGTGGACGAGTGCGGTCTGCTCCTGCTGAGCCGGCTGCCGGTCCGCGAGGCCGCGTTCCACGCGTTGGGCCCGCACAAGGCGGTGACCGCCGTGGTCGTGGAAGCGGGCGCACGCCCCCTCGTCGTCGCGGCGACGCATCTGAGCAGTGACCACTCCACCGACGGGGCGGGGCGCCGCACCGCCGAACTGGCCCGGCTGGCCGAAGGGTTCGCGACCCTGGACGCCGATCTGCTGCTCCTCGGCGACTTCAACGACGGCGGCGACACCCCGCAGTCGACCCTGGGCATGCGGGACGCGTGGAGCGAGGCGCACGGCCGGGCGGACACGACTCCGACCTTCGACCCGACCGCCAACCCGCTGGCCGCGGTCTCGTCCCTGTCCGGACGGGCCTCCCGGCTGGACCGGGTACTGCTGCGCGGCACGGGTCTGGGGGTGCGCTCGGCCCGGCTGTACGGGGACTCGCCCACCCCGGAGGGGCTGTACGTCTCGGACCACTACGGCGTACGGGTGGAGGTGGCGCCCGAGGCCCCGGACACCGACGTCGCCCGCCGCCTCGACGCACGGCCGACGGCCCGTACGGCGCTGGCCTGGCTCCCTCCCGAGGAGCTGTGGCCGCCGATCCAGGACATCCGCCGCGACCACGACCCGCAGATCCACCGCTGGCCCCCGCATGTCAACGTCCTCTTCGGCTTCGCACCGGAGCACGCCTTCGAGGAGGCGGCCGCGCTGCTCGCGACGGCCGCGACCTCGCCGTTCGAAGCCCGGCTGGAGGGTGTGCACTGGTTCGGGCATCGCGATGACGCGACGGTGTGGCTGGACCCGGCGGCGGCCGGCGAGGGCCCGTGGGCCGACCTGCACAGCACCCTCGTACGCCACTTCCCGCACTGTCGCGGCCGCCGCGAGGGCTTCACCCCGCACCTCAGCCTGGGCCGCACCACCGACCCGAACACCCTGGCCAAGTCCTGCGAGGCCCGGCTGACCCCCATGCGGGCGCGGGTCGGCGAACTGGCCCTGCTGTCACGGCGCGGGGACGAGCCCATGCGGGTGCGCGGGACGGTGAGCCTGGGGACGGGAGAGGTGCGGTGGGCGCAGGAGCCGACGCCGTACGAGGTGGGCGGGGCCGGTGGCGACGACGAGGTGGCCGACCGGGCCGCCCGCCTCGTCGCGGAGGCGTTCCCGGACGGCGTCGTGCACGTGGTCGGCTCCCGGCGCATGGGCTGTGCGCTGCCGGGCGCGGACCTGGACCTGGTGGCGGCCCTGCCGGGAACGGTCGAACTGGCCGCTGTAGAGGCGAAGTTGACCGCGATGACGGGCGTGGCGGTCGGCGAGGTGCGCGAGGTGATCGGGGCACGCGTACCCGGCGTACGGCTGCGGCTCGACGGGCTGGATGTGGATCTGGCGGTCGTGGCCACCGGAGTGATGGATCCCGCGGAGGCGGTGGAGCGGCGGGCCGAGCAGGGTGAGGCGGCGGCGATCGCGCTCAGCGCGGTGAGCGACGCGGAGGCGGTGCTCGCGTCGGTGGGGGACCGCAGTGCGGCCTTCGCTGGGCTGGCCAGGCAGATCAAGGCGTGGGCGAGGGCGAGGGGCCTGGACTCGGCACCGTTCGGCGGGCTGCCGGGCCTGGCGTGGTCCGTACTGGTGGCCCGCACGGCGGCACGATCGGCCGATCTGCCACCGGCCGACCTCCTCCGGAAGTTCTTCGCGACGTGGGCGGCGTGGGACTGGCGCGAGCCGGTGGGAGAGCTGGACGGAGTCCCCGCCGGGCCCCTCACGGTCGCGACCCCGTCCGCCCCGGTCCGATCCTGTACTGACCAGGTCTCGGCAGGCATGCGAGACCTGGTTACACAAGAGCTGTTCCGGGCTTGGGAGTTGCTGGAAGAGGGGAGCCCCCTGTCCGTCCTCCTCACCCCTCCCCCACTCCACCGCCGCCACGCGGCCTGGGCGATCGTGACGGTGGGTTCGGGCGGAGGCGGGGGCGGGAGCCGGGACGAGGGCCGGGTCCGGGGCAGGATGCGGGCCCTGATCACGGACCTCGCCGAACTGGCCCCCGACTGCCACGCCTGGCCCCGCCCCTTCACCACGGCCCCCGCGCGCTATGCCATCGGCCTGGGCCAGACCCCGCCGACCGCCGCAGCGCTGACCGCCGTGGCGGAACGCCGACTACGCGGTCTGGCGGGAGTCACGCTGACGCGGGCGGAGGGCGGCGAGGTACCGACCCTGTACTGAGACTGAGACGGGGCTGAGAGGTCAGAGGACGTCGACGTAGTCCGACGCGCTGGTGGCGACACCGGTCGTCGAGTTGCCGTAGTAGACCCAGCGGTACGAGCCGTCGGCGGAGGCCTTGACCGTGGTCTTCAGCGCCCCCGTGCTGCTGGTGGTGGCCTTCTTGACCGTCTTGAAGGTGTCGGCGCCCTTGGCCTTGAACTGGAGGCTCACGGTACGGCCGCCGTAGCCGTCGTACTTCTTCGTGTTCCAGTTCGCCCGGGTCAGCTTGCCCGTGACGGTGATGGCCTTGCCCTTGGTGACGGGCTCCGGGGAGGCGTTGGCCGTGGCCTTGGCCGCGCGCTTGAGCTGGGCGGTCTTGGACCGCGTCTCCAGTTCCCCGGTCTTGAGACCGCCGTCGGCCTTCCACAGCTTCAGCGAGACGCCGACCTTCCACGTCGTGGCGTCGCTGTTGGAGTCGACGTGCTCCTGGCTCGGGTGCGGGTCGATGAAGAGGTTGCCCTCGCAGCGAGCGCGCTTGGAGTCGATCTCGTAGCAGGTGTAGCTGCCCGGCTGGATGAAGTTGTCCCCGGTGTCGGCCGCCGTCGCGATGCTGCCGCGGTAGAGGAAGGGATACGCGTCGTAGCGGGAGGGGTTGGACGTGCTGTACCCGGACGGCAGCGCGATGTTGAAGGAGATGGGCGGCTCGAGCTCCTTCGACGTGCCGACCACGATCGGCTTGCCGTGATTGATGACGATGTCCGACACGGTGATACCGGTGTCCGCCGCCTGAGCCGCCGGCGCGTTCAGCACCGAGAGCCCGAGCGCCCCCACGAGCGTGGCCACCGCGACGGTCCGTCTGCCTGACTTCATTCACACCTCTTCGAATGGATGTCCGTACGGGAGGCGGCAGAGTACCAAGCTTGATCTCGCGGCGATTCCCCACGTCAAGCCCGCCGCAACGCGTCAGCCCCCTCCGCAACTTCAGCGTGCGGCTGTCACCCACGCCTCGGGGAGCCCGTCTCGCCCGCCTTCTCGCCACCGAGCAACTGCGCGCATGGGAAATGCCCTTGCACCCGGCGGACCACATCGTCGCCGAGCTGGCGGCCAACGCGGCGACGCACGGACGCGTTCGGGGCCGCGACTTCGACCTGACGATGTACGTCATCGGTGTCACCCTGCGCATCGAGGTGACGGACACGTGCCGCGAACGGCTTCCCCGAGCCCAACGCCCCTCCCCCGCCGCCGAGTCCGGCCGGGGCCTCCTCCTCGTCGAGGCACTCGCCGACCGCTGGGGCACCGCCCAGGGGCGCCCGCCGCGCAAGACCGTCTGGGCCGAGATCACCCTGCGAACACCACCGGAACCGGAACCCGATGTCGTGTGCTTCGGTGCGGCGGACGGTCTTTCCCCAAGAACCCCGGGAGAGAAAGAACCCCACCAAACCCCACCCCTCCTCCCGCCCGGCAGGCCGCCTCACCCTCGCGGGTGAACATCGCCCACTCGGCTGGATTCGGGAGCGGTCACCTGCCCTACTCTCGGCGCAACACAACCGCAGACAGACAACGGCCCCCGCCGGGACGGCAATCCCAGTGCGAGGGCCTGACCACCAAGGAAGAGAACCGCTTCCCGATGGATACCCAGCACCCTAGCGCGCCCCCGCGCGCCCACGCCCGGCTTGCCGACAACAACCACCCGAACCGGCAGAGCCCCTCCGGCGGCGGCCTGATCCACGACCACACCCGCCACACCACCCGCTTCACGGTGATCGGCAACCACCTCGCCCAGCACCCGGAGCTGTCGCTCCTCGCCATCGGGCTGGCGACGCACATCCAGTCGCTGCCGAAGGGCGCCCGCGTCGACATCAAGAGCCTCGCGGCCCGCTTCAAAGAGGGCGCGACCCGGATCGCCGCCGCGCTGAACGAGTTGCAGGACCACGGCTACCTGCGCCGGGAGCGCGTACGCACCCCCGGCGGCCGGATCGTCACCCGTACGACCTCCTGCAACCAGCCCGGCCACAACAGGGCCGACAACGAGCCCGGGGCACGCCCGGCGCACGCGCCCCGGAAGGACCGCCAGGACCCGAGGCAAAAGACCCCCCGCAAGCCCCTCCCCACCGTCCCCCAGCCCGCCTACCGCTCCCCCACCCTCCTCCAGACCGCCACCGATCTCCTCGCCGACCTGCGCCGCACGGACCCCCGCCTGCTCCTCTCGGCGTGCGACACGGCCCACCTCGCCCCGGGCGTGGCCGCCTGGCTGGAGCGCGACCTCACCCCCACCGCCGTACGCCACGCCCTGACCGGCGACCTCCCGAACGAGCCCCTCCACCGCCCGGCCGCGTTCCTGGCCCACCGGCTCATCGCGCAGCTGCCGCCCCTGCCGCCGTTCCGGGAGCCCGCGTCACCACCTGCCGTCCACTACGACATGACGAACTGCGACGGCTGTGACCGTGGCTTCCGGGGCCCGAAGGGGAGCCGCTGCCGCGACTGCACGTCCGATCCCGTGCACCCGCATGGAGGCCGCCTAGCATGAACGTGACGATCCTTGCCCACGGGCCCACACGAGGAGCGAGCGCCATGACCATCGCCTCGGACAACGCGCAGCACGGCGCCCCCCACGTCTACCGGGCCATGCGGGACTTCGTTCAGTCGATGGACGACACCCTCCCCGGCAAATTCGAGATCACCAAGGAAGGGATCGTCCACGACATGGTGTCTCCGGGAGGACCTCACGAAGTGACGGCAGCGCATGTCAGCCGCCGTCTGGAGAAACTCATGCCGGAGGAGTTGCTGGCCCACAACGGCACGCCCGACGTGGAGGACGAGCCGGAAGGCATCATGCGCCACCCCGATGTGATGGTGATCGCCTGGGACGATCTCAATGTCCCGGGCTCCATCGACCCCAGGACACTCGTCGCCGCGATCGAGATCGTGTCCCGCACCAACCCCGACAACGACTGGGTCACCAAGATGCGCGACTACCCCCTGCTCGGCATCCCCGTCTACGCCGTCTTCGACCCCCGCACCGGCACAGGCGCCGTCCTCACCGACATCCACGCCACCCCGGACGGCCCGCGCTACGCCACCCGCAAGGACTTCGTGTACGGCGAGGACGTCACCATCGCCGACTGGACCATCTCCACGGAGAACCTGCCCCGCTACCCGGACAAGGGCTGAGGGGGACGCCGGGGGCCGAGATCACCGCCCCGCAGCCAACCCCTCCCGCAGCGCCCCGTACGCCGGCTTCCGCCCGTACTCCTCGTCCATCGGGGTCGCCGAACCCTCGCCCTCGAACACGCCCGGCACCCACGAGTACCGGTCCGTGAACCCCCACACCGTGAAGGACGTACAGCTCCGCGCCCCCAGGCACGCGTCCAGCAGGCGCCGGTAGTACGACGCCTGGGTCGCGAGCTTGTCGGCATCGGTCGGCAGGATCATCCGTACGTCCACCTCCGTGAACGCCGTCCGCATCCCCAGCGCCTCGAAGCGGGCCAGGTTCGCGGGAACATCGGCCGGGAAGCCGTACTGGATCGCGAGGTGCCCTTGCGCGCCGAAGCCCTGCACCGGTACGCCCTCCGCGCGCAACCGCTTCGCCAGTTCGTAGTACGCCGTGGACTTCGCGTTGACGCCCTCCACGTTGTAGTCGTTGAGGAAGAGCTTCGCCTTCGGATCGGCGGCGTGCGCCCAGCGGAACGCGTCCGCGATGTACGACGGGCCCAGCTCACGCAGCCAGATGGAGTTCCGCAGGCTGCCGTCCTCCTCGAAGACCTCGTTGACCACGTCCCACTGCTGGATCTTCCCCTTGTACCGCTTCACCTCGGTGGTGATGTGGTTCCTGAGGATGCCGCGCAGCTCCGTCGCGCCGATGGATCCGTCCGCCACCCCGGCCGTCAGCCAGCCCGGCAGCTGGCTGTGCCAGACCAGGGTGTGCCCGCGCACCACCTGCCCGTTCGCCCGCGCGAAACGGACCAGGTCGTCGGCGGCCTTCCAGTCGTACGCACCCCGCTGCGGCTCCACCGACTCCCACTTCATGACGTTCTCGGCGGTCACCGAGTTGAACTCACGGACCGTCGTCCGGCGGTACGTCCGGTCGTCCGCGAGGGCCGCCATGTCGACGGCCGTGCCTACGCGTACGCCGGCGCGGTCGGCGAGCGCCCGCAGCGACGGGCCGGCATGAGGTCCGTGCGCCGAGGCCGGCGGCACGGCCACCGCCGTGGACAGCAGCGCCCCGGCGACCATCCCGAGCGCGGGCATGCGAAACCGTTTCACGTACGTCATCTCCAGGTCCCTTCTCAGTTCTCAGATCTCGGATCTCGGATCTCGGATCGGGATCTCGCAGATCCGGCGGCTCTCCAGCGGCCCCAGATACGTCGGCGTCAACCCGCCCGTGTCGATCACCAGGCGCTGCACCACCACCGTCGGGTCGACCATCCAGAACGTCAGCCGGTGCACCCCGGGCCCGGAGATCGCGTGCCGGGTCACCGTCACGTTGACGTTGTCCGAGGTGTTGCGCGCCCACTGCTTGTTCATGAGCCCGTCGTCGGCCCCGGTGACGGCGTTGATGTCGACGACCTGGGGTTCCGCGCCGTCGAACGACACCCCGTATCGCAGGCCCCCCGTCGGAAGCGCCGGATTCCTCGGCGAGAGATACGCCCGGACCGTCACCTCCTCCACGGCCGACAGGAGACTCACCTCGTACTCCAGCCGCGGCCCGGCCCCGCCCGGCGTCTGCCGGGGCGCCGTCACGGGCCACGGCGTCATCCCCGCCCCCGTACGTCCGATCCGCTCGATCCGGCGCCAGCGCACGCGCCCGTCGGCCGACCCCACCGCCCGCGCGTGGTGCTCCGCGTCGATCGCGACATAGCCGCCCGCCTCGACGAATCCCCTGAGACCCCGCGCCTCCCTCGCCGACGGCTTCTCCGCGACGGCCCTCACCGTGACCGACGCCCCCGCCCCGCGCACCGTCAGCGCCCCCTCCACACGCCGCCCACCGTCCGGCACCCGCCCCCAGTCCACCCGCACCGCCACGCGTTCCTGCTCCTCGACCCGCCCCCGCAACCGCTCCACCACCAGCCACGGCACCGACGGCTCGATCCGGTACGAGAAGGGCGTACGCCCCCGGTTGAAGATCTCCACGTACTGCTGGGGCCTGGTCTGGTACGGGCTGAACACCGGAAGCACCGGCTCCGCACCAGAAGCTCCAGAAGCTCCAGAAGCTCCAGAAGCTCCAAAGGCATCAGAAGCCCCAGAAGCACCGGCCCCGGGCCACCACTGCCCGGAGTCCTCGGAACCGTCCACCGCCACCCCCAACTCGGCGGCCTCCGGGACCTCGATCCGCCGCACCTTGGGGAAGATCTCGTCCGGCAGCGCCACATGGTCCTTCTCCGGCTGCTGCCATCCGGCATTCGGGCCGTAGCGCTCCACGTCCCCGTACCCGATGTGCGGCTGGGTCTGGAAGCCCCGCCACTTCCCGCCCGCCACCTCGGCGTTGAAGCGATCGGCCAGCTCGAAGTCCCGCTCCAGACCCGCCTCCGCCTCGGCCGCCATACGATTCGTCGCCGCCCGCCCCTGCCCCGCGTACAGCAGGTTGCGGAACTCGGCCTCCCGCAGCCCGTACAGGTTCGCGGTGGCCGCCACCTCGTACCCGACCAGCTCGAACCACGCGTCCCGCATGCTCTCCGGAAGCCGCCCGCCGGCCCGCTCGGCCCGTCTCGTCAGAGCCCGCCACTCCTGCGTGACCCGCTCCAACTCGCGGTGACCGAAGTAGAAGGGCGTCTCCTGGTCGTCGTAGACCACCTCGGTGGTGCCCTCGGCGACCGTGATCCGCCGGTTCAGCAGCTCGGGCTTGCGGCGCCCCTGAAGCTGTCCGTACGTGCTCAGCACCTCGGCGACCTCGGCCGCGGCCTGCTCCCCGAAGTGCAGCCGCGCGAAACCCCGCTCCCACTCCCCCAGGTTCTCCAGATCCCAACGCCCGGGATTCCAGGCGTAGTCGAGGAAGAACTCGGTCGGCAGCTCGTTGCCCTTCAGGTCGCCGACGTTCGCCACCCACAGGCCGTGGTTGCCGTAGGCGTCCGCCTCGTGCAGCTGCTCCCAGAGGTTCGCCAGGTTGGCGGTGTCCACCCACTTGTAGTTGCGCCCGACCCCGACGTAGTCGAAGTGGTAGTACAACCCGTACCCCCCGGGCCGTACGGGCTCCCCGGAGTCCGGATGCTTGCGGATGTTCCCCCAGTTGTCGTCCGTGAGGACCACGGTCACGTCGCCGGGCGCCCGCAGCCCCCGGTCCCAGTAGCGCTGGACCTCCTTGTAGAGGGTCCACACCTGCGGGGTCTCCGAGGCGGGCCGCCCCGTCTCCTCCTCGATGATCCCGCGCTGTGCCGCGATGATCTCCTGCATCAGCTCGATGCCGTCACCGTCCGGCAGGCTCGTGTCTCCGTTCCCCCGCATGCCCAGCGTGACGACGCCCTCGAAGCCCTGGTCCACCATGCGCCGGATGCCGTCGCGCCAGTACGCCCGCACGGCCTCGGCGTTGCGCCGGTACGACCACTCCCCGGTGCCCCCGTAGGGGTCCCGCCCGGGGGTGACCACATTGCCCGCGCTGTCCCGCACGGCCGGTACCGCATGGCGGTTCCACTCCTCGATCCCCCGCATCATGGGCGCCTCGTGAGACGTGCCCATGACAATTCCGTACTCCGTCGCCCGCGCGTGATTCTCCGGATCGTCCTCGGCGAAGGCCCGCCCCCACACCGCCGGCCAGACATAGTTGCCCTTGAGCCGCAGCAGCGCCTCGAAGACCTTGGCCCAGAAGTCCGCGGTGAAGCCCCCGGGGTGCCCCGGCGCCTTCCCGGGCCCGAAGTACGCCGGCGCCCACGTCCCGAGCGCCGGGTTCTCGTCGTTGATGAAGACACCCCGGTACTTCACGGCCGGCGTCCCCTGACTGAAGCGGCCCGGCCGCACGTACACCGCCGCACGCCGGACCGGCGGCACGTCGTCCCACCAGTACCAGGGCGAGACCCCGAGCCCGTACGAGACGTCGTACGCACCGTAGATCGTGCCGCGCTGGTCGCTGCCCGCGATGACGAAGGCCCGCCGCACGCCGGGCATCGGCCGCTCGACGACCGTCTGCAACGAGGTCTCCCACTTCCCCCGCACCCCGTCGACGTCCAGCTTCCCGGCGTCGATCAGCCCGTCGATCAGGGGACTGCGCCCGATGGTCCCCACCAGGACCACCTCCCGCGCGACCTCGCTCCCCGGCCGGACCCCCGTCACCCGCTCGATGTCGTCCCGCAGGTCCCCCGCGACCCGTACGACCCCGGCGTGATCCTCGGAACTGACCACGACCGGGGCACCGACCAGCGGAAACGCCCCCGGCACGGGCGTGAAGGAGAGATACGCCCCCGAGTCCGTCAACCGCGGGGCCCCGCCACCCCCCTGGGCCCACGCACCCTCGCCCCCCATCGAGAGCACCGGCACAGCACCGATCCCCGCGCCGAGCACACCCCTACGGCTGACGTACCCAGACATGCCACACCCCTCGACAGGTCGTCCCGAAGCCGGGATTTGCTCAGTGCCATGACAAATGGTGGAGGGAGTGAAGCGAGGGGACAACGGGTCGAACGCGCCGAATAGTTTCGAACGAGCTGCCCGCACGGCCGACGCCGTACGGGCCCGCTCGGCCTACTTCGACTTCAGGGACTTCTCGAACACCTCGGGCCCCTCCCAGGGCACTTCCTTGCACGGCTTGATCCGACCCTTGACCGCGTACATGCTTCCGGCGGGGCTGATACCGCCCTTCACCGGCTCGGGCTCCTCAAAGGCGATGGTGTCACCGGGACGCAGCGTGTACTTCCAGACTTCGTCCGCGCGGACGACCACCCCAGGAGGTGGCGACTCACCGCGCGGCTGCGCGCAGACATAGCCGCTCCTGGGCTTGTCGACGCTGACGAAGATGCCCAACTCGCGCAGTCGTTCGGCGAGTTCTCCCTGGAACTCCCACTTCTCGATGTCCTCGACGCTGACCGTGACACTGCCGTCCGCATGCTGCTCGATCGCGTACGCCTGCGCTCCCCCGGTCGACGCGGGAAGCGCGACCACAGTCGCCCCCGCCGCCACGACGCACGCCGCGAGGGCGACGAGCGCCCGCCGCGCGGTGATCCGGCGGCGGATCACCGGCTGCGGCACCGGGTTCTCCGCCCGCAGCGCGATCTCCCGCTGGAGCTCCTCCAGCAGCCGGTCCTCGAAAGTCTTCGCGTTCTCCGCCGTCCTCGTCCCGTCCGTGCTCATGCCTCTCCCCCCGCGTACGTGAGTGCTGCCGCCTGCCCGCTGTCCCCGCCCGTCGCGGCCGACCGCAGCGCCCTGCGCGCCCGGTGCAGCCGTACGCGCGCCGTGACCTTGCGTATCCCCAGCGCCATGGCCGCCTCGGTGACGCTCAGCTCGTCGACGGCGACCAGCTCGATCACCGCCCGTTCCCCGTCGTTCAGCCCCTCCAGGGCGGCCAGCGCCCGGCGCCCGGCCTCCTCCGCGTCGAGCTTCTCCTCCAGCCGGCCGATGTCGTCGGCCTCCAGCAGCCGTCGCCCGGCGACCCTGCTGCCGAGTGCGCTCTGCCGCGCGCTGCGGCGCGCCTCCGCCGCCACCACGTTGCGCGCGATGCCGTACAGCCAGGCCGTCTCGCTGCCGAGGTCGGGCCGGTAGGCGCGGGCGGAGTCGATCACCGCGAGGAAGGTCTCGGCGGTGAGGTCGGCGACGGTGTGCGGATCGGTGACCCGCCGGGCCATGAAGCGCGTGACGGCGTCGACGTGGCGGCGGTAGAAGATCTCGAACGCGGCCGGGTCGTACATCTCTCCCGGCGGACCGCCCCTGCTTCTCGTGTGCGGTGCCAAGGTGTGCACCTCTCGTCATCGGTCATGCTGTCACCCGTACTTGGTCCGCCGGGCCAAAAGCGTTACGGGCAAGCGAAAGGGCCCGTACGACCGAAGTCGTACGGGCCCCTTCAGGAGCTCAGCTTGGTGCTGGAGCTACCAGGTCAGACCGACAAGATCACTTCGTGATCTTGATGACCTGGCCGGCGCCCACGGTCCGGCCACCCTCACGGATGGCGAACTTCAGGCCCTCTTCCATGGCGATGGGCTGGATGAGCTCCACCTTCATCTCGGTGTTGTCACCCGGCATCACCATCTCGGTGCCCTCGGGGAGGGTCACAACGCCCGTCACGTCCGTCGTACGGAAGTAGAACTGCGGACGGTAGTTGTTGAAGAACGGCGTGTGGCGGCCACCCTCGTCCTTGGACAGGATGTAGGCCTGGGCCTCGAACTCGGTGTGCGGGGTGACCGAACCGGGCTTGATGATGACCTGGCCGCGCTCGACGTCCTCGCGCTTGATGCCACGGAGGAGCAGACCGACGTTCTCACCGGCCTGGCCCTCGTCGAGCAGCTTGCGGAACATCTCGATGCCGGTGACCGTGGTGGTGGTCTTCTCGGTCTTGATACCGATGATGTCGACGGTCTCGTTGACCTTGAGGACACCACGCTCGATACGACCGGTGACGACGGTGCCACGACCGGTGATCGTGAAGACGTCCTCGATCGGCATCAGGAACGGCTTGTCGACGTCGCGCTCCGGCTCCGGGATCGCGGTGTCGACGGCGGCCATCAGGTCCAGGACCGACTGGCCCCACTCCTTGTCGCCCTCGAGCGCCTTGAGCGCGGAGACCTTGACGACCGGAACGTCGTCGCCCGGGAACTCGTACTCGGAGAGCAGCTCACGGACCTCGAGCTCGACGAGCTCCAGGATCTCCTCGTCGTCCACCATGTCGGCCTTGTTCAGGGCGACGACGATGTACGGAACGCCGACCTGGCGGGCCAGGAGCACGTGCTCCTTGGTCTGCGGCATCGGGCCGTCGGTGGCGGCGACAACGAGGATGGCGCCGTCCATCTGCGCCGCACCCGTGATCATGTTCTTGATGTAGTCCGCGTGACCGGGGCAGTCGACGTGGGCGTAGTGACGGGTCTCCGTCTGGTACTCGACGTGCGCGATGGAGATGGTGATACCGCGCTGGCGCTCCTCGGGAGCCTTGTCGATCTGGTCGAACGCCGAGGCCTCGTTCAGGTCCGGGAACGCGTCGTGCAGCACCTTGGTAATGGCGGCCGTGAGGGTCGTCTTACCGTGGTCGATGTGACCGATGGTGCCGATGTTGACGTGCGGCTTAGTCCGCTCGAACTTCGCCTTCGCCACTGGGGTCCTCCTGTGGAGTGGTTCTGAACGCCTTGCTTCATCGGCGCCAGGTGATCTTTGCTGGAAAGTCCGGGTCCCGGGGCAAACAACCGTGTTTGTGGCCGTTTGCCCCACGAGGCTCCGGAGTCAAGCCTAAAGCGTGTGCACGCGGTGCGTTGAACGCGGTGGTCCAACGCCGTGCGTTACTCGCCCTTGGCCTTCGCGATGATCTCCTCGGCGACGTTCCGCGGAACCTCGGCGTAGGAGTCGAACTGCATCGAGTAGCTTGCGCGACCCGAGGTCTTGCTGCGGAGGTCTCCGACGTAGCCGAACATCTCCGAGAGGGGCACGAGGCCCTTCACGACGCGGGCACCGGCCCGCTCCTCCATGGCCTGGATCTGACCACGGCGGGAGTTGATGTCGCCGATGACCTCACCCATGTAGTCCTCGGGCGTGGTGACCTCGACGGCCATCATCGGCTCAAGGAGCACGGGGGACGCCTTGCGCGCGGCCTCCTTGAAGGCCTGCGAACCGGCGATCTTGAACGCGAGCTCGGAGGAGTCGACCTCGTGGTAGCCACCGTCGATGAGCGTGACGCGGACGCCCGTCATCTCGTAGCCCGCGAGGATGCCGAACTGCATGGCCTCCTGCGCACCGGCGTCCACCGAAGGGATGTACTCCTTCGGGATGCGGCCACCGGTCACCTTGTTCACGAACTCGTACGAGGCGTCGCCGCCCTCGATCGGCTCGATCGCGATCTGCACCTTGGCGAACTGACCGGTACCACCGGTCTGCTTCTTGTGCGTGTAGTCGACGCGCTCGACGGCCTTGCGGATCGTCTCGCGGTAGGCGACCTGCGGCTTGCCGACGTTGGCCTCGACCTTGAACTCACGGCGCATACGGTCGACCAGCACCTCGAGGTGCAGCTCGCCCATACCACCGATGATGGTCTGGCCGGTCTCCTCGTCCGAGTGGACCTGGAAGGAGGGGTCCTCCTCCGCGAGACGCTGGATGGCGACACCCAGCTTCTCCTGGTCACCCTTGGACTTGGGCTCGATGGCGACCTGGATGACCGGCGCCGGGAAGTCCATGGACTCCAGGATCACCGGCTGCTTGTCGTCGCACAGCGTCTCACCGGTCGTGGTCTGCTTCAGACCCATGACGGCGATGATGTCGCCGGCGCCCACCGACTCGATCTCCTCACGCTTGTTCGCGTGCATGCGGTAGATCTTGCCGATGCGCTCCTTCTTGCCCTTGACGGAGTTCAGCACGGCGGTGCCGGACTCCAGGCGGCCCGAGTAGACCCGGACGAAGGTGAGCTTGCCGAGGTGCGGGTCGCTCATGATCTTGAACGCCAGCGCGGACAGCGGCTCGTCGTCGGACGGCTTGCGCTTGACGACCTCCTCCGGGTCGTTCACGGCGTGGCCCTCGATGGCCTCGACGTCGAGCGGCGTGGGGAGGTAGCGCACGACCGCGTCGAGCAGGGGCTGGACGCCCTTGTTCTTGAACGCGGTGCCACAGAACACCGGGGTGACCGTGGTGTCGTTGGACTTGCCGGACGCGATGGTGATGCGACGGATCGCGGCGTACAGCTGCTCCTCGGTGGGCTCCTCGCCCTCCAGGTACAGCTCCATGATCTCTTCGTCGTTCTCGGCGACGGCCTCGACGAGCTTGCCGCGGTACTCCTCGGCAGCCTCGGTGTGCGTGGCCGGGATGTCGACGACGTCGTACATCTCACCCTTGGCGGCCTCGGCGGACCAGACCAGGGCCTTCATCGTCACGAGGTCGACGACGCCCTTGAAGTCGGCCTCGGCGCCGATCGGGAGCTGCATGACGAGCGGCTGGGCGCCCAGACGGTCCGAGATCATGTCCACGCAGCGGTGGAACTCGGCGCCGGTACGGTCCAGCTTGTTGACGAAGCAGATGCGGGGCACGCCGTAACGGTCGGCCTGACGCCACACCGTCTCCGACTGCGGCTCCACGCCGGCAACGCCGTCGAACACCGTCACGGCACCGTCGAGGACGCGGAGCGAACGCTCCACCTCTACGGTGAAGTCGACGTGACCCGGGGTGTCGATGATGTTGATGGTGTGGTCGACGCCCTCGAGCGGCCAGTGACAGGTGGTGGCAGCAGAGGTGATCGTGATGCCACGCTCCTGCTCCTGCTCCATCCAGTCCATGGTGGCGGCGCCGTCGTGGACCTCACCGATCTTGTACGAAACGCCGGTGTAGAACAGGATCCGCTCGGTGGTGGTCGTCTTGCCCGCGTCGATGTGGGCCATGATCCCGATGTTGCGGACCCTGGCCAGGTCAAGCGAAGTGGTAGCCATAAGGCTTCAGTCTTCTCTCGGTCTCGATGGGGTCTGCGACTACCAGCGGTAGTGCGCGAAGGCCTTGTTGGACTCGGCCATCTTGTGCGTGTCCTCGCGCTTCTTCACAGCGGCACCCAGGCCGTTGGAGGCGTCGAGAAGCTCGTTGAGCAGACGCTCGGTCATGGTCTTCTCGCGACGGGCGCGGGAGTAACCGACCAGCCAGCGCAGCGCGAGCGTGTTGGCACGACCGGGCTTGACCTCGATCGGAACCTGGTACGTCGCACCACCGACACGGCGGGACTTGACCTCGAGGGTCGGCTTGATGTTCTCCAGAGCGCGCTTCAGCGTGATGATCGGGTCGTTGCCCGTCTTCTCACGCAGGCCCTCCATGGCGCCGTAGACGATGCGCTCGGCGGTGGAGCGCTTGCCGTTCAGCAGCACCTTGTTGATGAGCGAGGTGACCAGAGGAGAACCGTAGACCGGGTCGATGATGACCGGGCGCTTCGGGGCGGGGCCCTTACGAGGCATTCTTACTTCTCCTTCTTGGCGCCGTAGCGGCTGCGGGCCTGCTTGCGGTTCTTGACACCCTGGGTGTCCAGGGAACCGCGGATGATCTTGTAGCGAACACCCGGCAGGTCCTTCACACGGCCACCACGCACGAGCACGATGGAGTGCTCCTGCAGGTTGTGTCCCTCACCCGGAATGTAAGCGGTGACCTCGATCCCGCTGGTCAGACGCACACGCGCGACCTTACGCAGGGCCGAGTTCGGCTTCTTCGGGGTGGTCGTGAACACACGCGTGCAGACGCCGCGACGCTGGGGCGAACCCTCGAGTGCGGGCGTCTTGTTCTTCTCGACCTTGTCCTGCCGGCCCTTACGGACCAGCTGCTGGATCGTAGGCACTACTTCTCCGGTTTCTGTGTGCCGAATGGTGAAGCTAACCCGGAACATTCGCCGACCCACGCGGTCGGGTGTGTCGAAACTGCTCAACTCCCGCCGCGAGGCAGAAAGGGCGCAGAGTACGGCGGCCGCTTACGGCTCCCCCTGTGCGGTTGAAGGCACGCACGAGAGCCAGGGCACACCCCAGGCACAAGGTCTGAGCGTACCTACCTCATTCGCTATGGTCAAAACAAATGGGCGGGCGGTGGTTTAACGACGAACGTCTCCGCACCGACACGTCCGCGCCACCGGCCCGCCGGAGCTCAGGTTCCGCTGCTCGACGACACTCCCGCGATCATCAGGAGCAGCAGGAAGAAGGCCCAGCCCGCCACGGAGAGCCAGCCGAGGATCAGACCGGCCAGGGCGAAGCCCTCACCGCCCTCGCCGGTGCGCTTCATCTCGGCACGGGCGGTGTGGCCCAGGATGACCGCCGGGATGCCGGTGAGCCCCAGCGACATGGTCGTGAGCACACCGCAGACCATCGCGCCCACGGCCTTGCCGTTGGTGGGCGGCGGCAGCACGGGGGCCGGCATGAACGTTCTCGGGACCATGGGCTGCATGGGCGCCATGACGCTCGGCTGCGCCGCTGTGGGCCCCTGGGGCAGGTCGGCGACCAGGAGGGTCAGCTCCCCCACCGTACGCGCCTGGTAGGCCCTCTCGACGCGCCTCTCGTACTCGTCCTGCGGGAGGCGGCCCTCGCTGAAGCCGGCCTTCAACACATCGACGGCACGCTCACGGTCGGCATGTGCGGCGAGCATGGAGGGACCACTGCCCTGCGCCTGCTGCCACGGCATCGGCTGCCACGACGGATTCGACACGAGAAACTCCCCCGGACTGGTTGTCCCCCCATGATGCGACAACGCACGCCCCCCGGCACCGGTTCCCCCGCACCGTTTCTGTCCCGGTTCTGCCACATCGCACACCCGTACGCCCGCCCTGCACGCCCGTACGCCACCCTGGGCGCCCGTACGCCACCCCGACACACGCCAGTGACGAGACGCCGAAGGGCGGCCACCCGAAGGTGACCGCCCCTCAACTCAAGCGGCTGCGATCGCTCGCCTACTGGTTGTACGGACCGTAGTCGTAGTCCTCCAGCGGGACGGCCTGGCCGGAGCCCGTGCCGAACGGCGAGTAGTCGATGTCGTCGTAGCCGACGGCCGAGTACATCGCGGCCTTGGCCTCCTCGGTCGGCTCCACCCGGATGTTGCGGTAGCGGGACAGACCCGTACCGGCCGGGATGAGCTTACCGATGATGACGTTCTCCTTGAGGCCGATGAGGCTGTCGGACTTGGCGTTGATCGCCGCGTCCGTCAGGACTCGGGTCGTCTCCTGGAAGGAGGCGGCCGACAGCCAGGATTCCGTCGCCAGCGAGGCCTTGGTGATACCCATCAGCTGCGGACGACCGGAGGCCGGGTGACCGCCCTCCTGGACCACACGACGGTTCTCGGTCTCGAACTTCGAGCGCTCGACCAGCTCACCGGGCAGCAGCTCGGCGTCGCCGGACTCGATGATCGTCACACGGCGGAGCATCTGCCGGATGATGATCTCGATGTGCTTGTCGTGGATCGACACACCCTGCGAGTTGTAGACCTTCTGGACCTCGCCGACCAGGTGGACCTGGACGGCACGCTGACCCAGGATGCGCAGCACGTCGTGCGGGTTGGTGGCACCCACGGTGAGCTTCTGGCCCACCTCGACGTGCTCGCCCTCGCTCACCAGCAGACGGGCGCGCTTCGAGATCGGGAACGCCGTCTCGTCGCTGCCGTCGTCCGGCGTGATGACGATCTTCTTGGTCTTCTCCGTCTCCTCGATGCGGACGCGACCGGCCGCCTCGGAGATCGGCGCGACACCCTTGGGCGTACGGGCCTCGAAGAGCTCGACGACACGCGGCAGACCCTGCGTGATGTCGTCACCGGCCACACCACCGGTGTGGAAGGTACGCATCGTCAGCTGGGTACCGGGCTCACCGATGGACTGGGCGGCGATGATGCCGACCGCCTCACCGATGTCGACCAGCTTGCCGGTGGCCAGGGAGCGGCCGTAGCACATGGCACACGTGCCGACCTTGGACTCACAGGTCAGGATCGAGCGGGTCTTGACCTCCTCGACACCGTGGTGCACGAGCTGGTCGATGAGCACGTCGCCCAGGTCCACGTTGGCCGGCGCGATCACCTTGCCGTCGATGACGACGTCCTCGGCGAGCATGCGGGCGTAGACGCTGGTCTCGACGTCCTCGGCCTTGCGCAGGACCCCGGTCTCGTCCTTCGAGGCGATCCGCAGCTTCAGACCGCGCTCGGTGCCGCAGTCCTCCTCGCGGATGATGACGTCCTGCGAGACGTCCACCAGACGACGGGTCAGGTAACCCGAGTCGGCGGTACGCAGGGCGGTGTCCGCCAGACCCTTACGGGCACCGTGCGTGGAGATGAAGTACTCCAGCACGGACAGGCCCTCACGGAACGAGGCCTTGATGGGACGCGGGATGGTCTCGTTCTTCGCGTTCGACACCAGACCGCGCATACCCGCGATCTGCCGCATCTGCATCATGTTTCCTCGGGCACCCGAGTCGACCATCATGAAGATGGGGTTGGTCTTGGGGAAGTTCGCGTTCATCGCCTCGGCGACCTCGTTGGTCGCCTTGGTCCAGATCGCGATGAGCTCCTGCGTGCGCTCTTCCTTGGTGATCAGACCGCGCTCGTACTGCTTCTGGACCTTCTCGTCCTGCGCCTCGTACCCGCGGACGATCTCCTTCTTCGCCTCGGGAACGACGACGTCGGAGATGGCCACGGTGACACCGGAACGGGTCGCCCAGTAGAAGCCGGCCGCCTTCAGGTTGTCGAGCGTCGCCGCCACGATGACCTTGGGGTAGCGCTCGGCGAGGTCGTTGACGATCTCGGAGAGCTGCTTCTTGCCCACCGAGTAGTCGACGAACGGGTAGTCCTCGGGCAGCAGCTCGTTGAAGAGCGCCCGGCCGAGCGTGGTCTTCAGCCGGAAGCTGTCACCCTGCTGCCACTCCGGCTCACCCTCCTCGCGCGCCGGCGGGGTCCACCCGCGCGGCGGGATGGTGCCCACCGGGAAGCGGATGTCGATCGCGGACTGCAGCGCGAGCTCGTCGGCGTCGAACGCCATGATCGCCTCGGCCGTGGAGGCGAACGAACGCCCCTCGCCCTTGGTGTCACGGAGTTCGCCGTCGGTGGTGAGGAAGAACAGACCGAGGACCATGTCCTGGGTCGGCATCGTCACCGGACGGCCGTCGGCGGGCTTGAGGATGTTGTTCGAGGACAGCATCAGGATGCGGGCCTCGGCCTGCGCCTCCGCGGAGAGCGGCAGGTGGACGGCCATCTGGTCACCGTCGAAGTCCGCGTTGAACGCGGTGCAGACGAGCGGGTGGATCTGGATGGCCTTGCCCTCGACCAGCTGCGGCTCGAAGGCCTGGATGCCGAGGCGGTGCAGGGTGGGAGCACGGTTCAGCAGCACCGGGTGCTCGGCGATGACCTCTTCGAGGACGTCGTACACGACGGTGCGGCCGCGCTCCACCATGCGCTTGGCGCTCTTGATGTTCTGCGCGTGGTTGAGGTCCACGAGCCGCTTCATCACGAACGGCTTGAAGAGCTCCAGCGCCATCGCCTTCGGCAGACCGCACTGGTGCAGCTTCAGCTGCGGACCGACGACGATCACGGAACGCGCGGAGTAGTCCACACGCTTACCGAGCAGGTTCTGACGGAATCGACCCTGCTTGCCCTTCAGCATGTCGCTGAGGGACTTCAGCGGGCGGTTACCGGGACCGGTGACCGGGCGACCACGACGACCGTTGTCGAAGAGGGCGTCGACGGCCTCCTGGAGCATGCGCTTCTCGTTGTTGACGATGATCTCGGGCGCGCCGAGGTCGAGAAGCCGCTTCAGACGGTTGTTCCGGTTGATCACACGGCGGTACAGGTCGTTCAGGTCGGAGGTCGCGAAGCGGCCACCGTCCAGCTGCACCATCGGACGCAGGTCCGGCGGGATGACCGGCACGCAGTCGAGCACCATGCCCTTGGGGCTGTTGCTGGTCTGCAGGAACGCGGAGACGACCTTGAGGCGCTTGAGCGCACGGGTCTTCTTCTGGCCCTTGCCGGTACGGATGATCTCGCGGAGGCGCTCGGCCTCCTCGTCGAGGTCGAAGGACTCCAGGCGCTTCTGCAGCGCCGCGGCACCCATCGAACCGTCGAAGTACGTGCCGAAGCGGTCACGCAGCTCGCGGTAGAGGAGCTCGTCGCCCTCCAGGTCCTGGACCTTGAGGTTCTTGAACCGGGTCCACACCTCGTCGAGACGGTCGATCTCGCGCTGCGAACGGTCGCGCAGCTGCTTCATCTCACGCTCGGCGCCCTCGCGCACCTTGCGGCGCACGTCGGCCTTGGCGCCCTCGGCCTCCAGCTCGGCCAGGTCGGTCTCGAGCTTCTTGGCGCGGGCCTCCAGGTCGGCGTCCCGGCGGTTCTCGATCTGCTGCCGCTCGACGGAGACGTGCGCCTCCAGGGAGGGCAGGTCGCGCGTACGGCGCTCCTCGTCGACGTACGTGATCATGTACGCCGCGAAGTAGATGACCTTCTCCAGGTCCTTCGGGGCGAGGTCGAGCAGGTAGCCCAGCCGCGACGGAACGCCCTTGAAGTACCAGATGTGGGTGACGGGAGCGGCCAGCTCGATGTGGCCCATCCGCTCACGGCGCACCTTGGCGCGCGTGACCTCGACGCCACAGCGCTCACAGATGATGCCCTTGAAGCGGACACGCTTGTACTTGCCGCAGTAGCACTCCCAGTCCCGGGTCGGACCGAAGATCTTCTCGCAGAAGAGTCCGTCCTTTTCGGGCTTCAGGGTGCGGTAGTTGATCGTCTCGGGCTTCTTGACCTCGCCGTGGCTCCACTGACGGATGTCGTCAGCGGTGGCCAGACCGATCCGGAGCTCGTCGAAGAAGTTGACGTCGAGCACTATGCGTCAATCCCTCTCAGGGTTGTAAGTCTTTGGTCTGATACGGGGGTCCTGGGGCCGGCCGGGCTCTTCACGAGCCCGGCCGAACTCCCGTCAGACCTCTTCGACGCTGCTCGGCTCGCGCCGGGACAGGTCGATGCCGAGCTCCTCCGCAGCGCGGAAGACGTCCTCGTCGGTGTCGCGCATCTCGATGGACATGCCGTCCGAGGACAGCACCTCCACGTTGAGGCACAGGGACTGCATCTCCTTGATGAGCACCTTGAAGGACTCGGGGATGCCGGGCTCGGGGATGTTCTCGCCCTTGACGATGGCCTCGTAGACCTTCACGCGGCCGGTGACGTCGTCGGACTTGATGGTCAGCAGCTCCTGGAGGGCGTACGCGGCGCCGTAAGCCTCCAGCGCCCACACCTCCATCTCACCGAAGCGCTGGCCACCGAACTGGGCCTTACCACCCAGCGGCTGCTGGGTGATCATCGAGTACGGACCGGTCGAGCGGGCGTGCAGCTTGTCGTCGACCAGGTGGTGCAGCTTGAGGATGTACATGTACCCGATCGAGATCGGGTCCGGGAACGGCTCACCGGAGCGGCCGTCGAACAGCCTCGCCTTACCGGTCGGCTGCACCATGCGCTCGCCGTCGCGGTTCGGGATGGTGTGCTGGAGCAGACCCGCCAGCTCGTCCTCGCGGGCACCGTCGAAGACCGGGGTCGCGACGTTGGTGCCGGGGGCGACGGAGTCGGCGCCGATCGCCTGGAGGCGCTGCGCCCAGTCCTCGGCGAGACCGGAGACGTCCCAGCCGCGGCTGGCGAGCCAGCCGAGGTGGATCTCCAGGACCTGTCCCGGGTTCATTCGGGACGGGACACCCAGCGGGTTGAGGATGATGTCGACCGGGGTGCCGTCCTCCAGGAACGGCATGTCCTCGATCGGCAGGATCTTGGAGATGACACCCTTGTTGCCGTGCCGGCCGGCGAGCTTGTCACCATCGGTGATCTTGCGCTTCTGCGCCACGTACACGCGCACCAGCTGGTTGACACCGGGGGGAAGCTCGTCGCCCTCCTCGCGGTCGAAGACGCGGACGCCGATGACCTTGCCGGTCTCGCCGTGCGGCACCTTCAGCGAGGTGTCACGGACCTCACGGGCCTTCTCACCGAAGATCGCGCGGAGCAGGCGCTCCTCGGGGGTCAGCTCGGTCTCACCCTTGGGCGTGACCTTGCCGACGAGGATGTCACCGGCGATGACCTCGGCACCGATCCGGATGATGCCGCGCTCGTCGAGGTCGGCGAGGACCTCCTCGGAGACGTTCGGGATGTCCCGGGTGATCTCCTCGGGGCCGAGCTTGGTGTCACGGGCGTCGACCTCGTGCTCCTCGATGTGGATCGAGGAGAGGACGTCGTCCTGCACGAGGCGCTGCGACAGGATGATCGCGTCCTCGTAGTTGTGACCCTCCCACGGCATGAACGCGACGAGCAGGTTCTTGCCGAGCGCCATCTCGCCGTTCTGGGTGGCCGGACCGTCGGCGAGGACCTGGCCCTCGATGATCCGGTCGCCCTCGTTGACGATGACCTTCTGGTTGACCGAGGTGCCCTGGTTGGAGCGGGCGAACTTGGCCAGGCGGTACGTGATGTACGTGCCGTCGTCGTTGGCGGTGGTGATGTAGTCGGCGGAGACCTCCTGGACCACACCCGGCTTCTCGGCCTTGACCACGTCGCCGGCGTCGACGGCGGAGCGGTACTCCATGCCGGTGCCGACGAGCGGGGACTCGCTCTTGATGAGCGGCACGGCCTGACGCATCATGTTCGCGCCCATGAGGGCACGGTTGGCGTCGTCGTGCTCCAGGAAGGGGATCATGGCGGTCGCGACCGACACCATCTGGCGCGGCGAGACGTCCATGTAGTCCACGTCGTCACCGGCGACGTAGTCGACCTCGCCGCCACGGCGGCGGACCAGGACGCGGTTCTCGGTGAAGCGCAGTTCGTCGTTGAGCGTGGCGTTGGCCTGCGCGATGACGAAGCGGTCCTCCTCGTCGGCCGTCAGGTAGTCGACCTCGTCGGTGACCTGACCGTCGACGACCTTGCGGTACGGCGTCTCCACGAAACCGAACGCGTTGACGCGGCCGTAGGAGGCGAGCGAACCGATCAGACCGATGTTCGGGCCTTCGGGCGTCTCGATCGGGCACATGCGTCCGTAGTGGGACGGGTGCACGTCACGGACCTCGAAGCCGGCCCGCTCACGGGACAGACCACCCGGACCCAGCGCCGAGAGACGACGCTTGTGCGTCAGACCCGACAGCGGGTTGTTCTGGTCCATGAACTGCGACAGCTGGCTGGTGCCGAAGAACTCCTTGATGGAGGCGACGACCGGCCGGATGTTGATCAGGGTCTGGGGCGTGATCGCCTCGACGTCCTGGGTCGTCATGCGCTCGCGGACGACACGCTCCATACGCGCCAGACCCGTACGGACCTGATTCTGGATGAGCTCGCCGACGCTACGCAGACGACGGTTGCCGAAGTGGTCGATGTCGTCGGTCTCGACGACGATCGTCTGGCCGTTGTCGGCGGCCGTCTCGGTCTCGCCCGCGTGCAGCTTCACCAGGTACTTGATCGTCGAGATGACGTCCTCGACGGTCAGGACGCCCGCGTCGAGCGGAGCCTCCGCACCCAGCTTCTTGTTGACCTTGTAGCGGCCGACCTTCGCGAGGTCGTAGCGCTTGGGGTTGAAGTACAGGTTCTCAAGGAGCGTCTGCGCGGCCTCACGCGTGGGGGGCTCGCCCGGACGCAGCTTGCGGTAGATGTCGAGCAGCGCGTCGTCCTGGCCCTGGGTGTGGTCCTTCTCCAGGGTGGCGCGCATGGACTCGTACTCGCCGAACTCCTCCAGGATCTGCTCGGTGGTCCAGCCGAGGGCCTTGAGGAGGACGGTCACGGACTGCTTGCGCTTGCGGTCGATACGGACACCGACCATGTCGCGCTTGTCGATCTCCATCTCCAGCCAGGCACCCCGGGACGGGATGATCTTGGCGGAGAAGATGTCCTTGTCGGACGTCTTGTCGATCGAGGAGTCGAAGTAGACGCCCGGCGAACGGACCAGCTGCGACACGACGACACGCTCGGTGCCGTTGATGACGAAGGTGCCCTTGTTCGTCATGAGCGGGAAGTCGCCCATGAAGACCGTCTGGGACTTGATCTCACCGGTCTCGTTGTTGGTGAACTCGGCCGTGACGAAGAGCGGGGCGGCGTACGTGAAGTCGCGCTCCTTGCACTCGTCGATGCTGTTCTTCGGCGGCTCGAAGCGGTGGTCGCGGAAGGTCAGCGACATCGACCCGGAGAAGTCCTCGATCGGGGAGATCTCCTCGAAGATCTCCTCCAGACCGGACTTCGTGGGGACGTCCTGTCCGCTCTCGAGAGCCTCCTCGACCCGACTCTGCCAGGCGGTGTTCCCGAGCAGCCAGTCAAAGCTCTCGGTCTGCAGCGCGAGCAGGTTGGGAACCTCGAGGGGCTCCTTGATCTTTGCAAAGGAGATGCGCAGCGGGGCGGTGCTGGCGCCGTTGTTCGTATTCGCGGTCGAGGCGTTGCGCGAGGCGGCCAAGAGGGGGTCCTTCCGAGGGCTCGGACTCACTACGCGCGTACCGGCCCCCTCGACCGGGCGCGGAGATGGAAAGCCCCAGGTGAGGGACGTTCAATCGTCGGTGCTCGAGCGAGGGCATGCCCCTGGTGACGGGCAGGAGGCAGCTAACAGGCAGCGCAAAGGGTCAGTGTAGCCAGTTGGCCCACTGATGTCCAGTGCGGGTTTACGGACCCTCGGAAACCCTCGTTGTTCCTCAATACCTGCGGCAAGCCACGCCCTCGATGCACATCGATACTGCCCTCTTCGCCGTCGATCCATGCCTCGGAGTTCGGATCCGTGTGACGACGCGTCCTGAGAATTGCGCGCTGCGTGCAGTTCGTCAAGGCCCCCCATGCCCGAACCAGATGCTGCGATCGTCACTCGCGGCCGGTCACCAGGGGTGCTCGGAGGCACGACGAAGATCACCATACTCGCCGCCACCGACAGTGCAAGGCAGCCGTCACTCGACGTCCCGGAACGCCGAAAGGCGACCACCCACATGGGTGATCGCCCTTCGGTACGTCCGCGTTACAGCCCCGAGCCCGGAGCCTGGCGCGAGCGGGTCCGCAGTGGACCCGTGGGCCTTACTTGACCTCGACGGAGGCGCCGGCGCCCTTGAGGGACTCGGCGGCCTTCTCGGCGGCGTCCTTGGCGACCTTCTCGAGAACGGGCTTCGGGGCGCCGTCCACGAGGTCCTTGGCCTCCTTGAGGCCCAGGGAGGTCAGCTCACGCACGACCTTGATGACCTGGATCTTCTTGTCGCCGGCACCGGTGAGGATGACGTCGAACTCGTCCTTCTCCTCCTCCTGCGGGGCGGCGGGGCCACCCTGCGCCGGACCGGCGACGGCGACGGCCGCGGCGGCGGTGACGTCGAACTTCTCCTCGAACGCCTTCACGAACTCGGAGAGCTCGATGAGGGTCATCTCCTCGAACTGCGCGAGCAGGTCTTCCTGGCTGAGCTTCGCCATGATGGGCGATCCTTCCACTAATTCGGCAGGTGCCGGATGTATCGAAACGGCGGGCGTACTTACGGCCCGCTACGACCCGCGCCTCAGGCGACGCGGATCAATGCGCGAGCCGAATTACTCGGCACCGCCCTGCTCGTCCTGCTTGGCGCGAAGAGCGTCCACAGTGCGGACGAGCTTCGAGGGAAGCGCCTGGAAGAGCTGCGCAGTCTGGGACTGCTTGCCCTTGAAGGCACCCGCCAGCTTGGAGAGCAGAACCTCGCGGGACTCGAGGTCCGCAAGCTTCTTGATCTCGTCGGCGGACATCGCCTTGCCGTCAAGGACACCGCCCTTGATGACGAGGTTCGGGTTGTCCTTGGCGAAGTCACGAAGACCCTTCGCCGACGTCACCGGGTCACCGGTGATGAAGGCAACCGCCGTCGGACCGTTGAACAGGTCGTCGAGCGTCGAGATCCCGGCCTCGTTGGCCGCGATCTTGGTCAGCGTGTTCTTCACCACGGCGTACTGGGCGTCTTCACCGAGCGAACGGCGCAGGTTCTTCAGCTGCGCGACGGTGAGACCCCGGTACTCGGTCAGCACGGCAGCGTTCGAGCTACGGAACTGCTCCGTGAGCTCGGCCACCGCGGCAGCCTTGTCGGGCCTTGCCATAGAGCGTCGGCCTCCTTCCGGGTGATGAGGACCGCTCAGAAGGGGCTGAACAGAACGAAACGCCCCGGCGCAGGCGCACGGGGCGTAGCTCGACCGGACGAATTCCGTGCGGGCACGGAACCGGACCAGGAGCAACTTCCACAGTCACCTGCGCGGGTCGTCCGCGGTTCAGCGGATCCTTCGGCCACCGCGCCCTCTTGCAAGCGCACGGCAACGACCAGCGGTCTTTGGCTTCTCCGGAAGGTTAGATGACACACGACGTGTCAAGCAAATCCGCTCCCTGGGAGGCCGCGACTCAGCCGGATCCGGGGCGGCCCACCACCTCGTCGAGGTCCACGGTGTCGTCGGCCGCCGGGGGCTCGACGGACACGGACGGGTCGACGGCCAGGAAGGTGACGGTCATGTCGAGGGGCCCGGTGTCGACCCAGCGCCCCTTCTTGTCCAGCGTGCTGGTCTCCCCGCGCAGCCGGAACTGTCTGGTCCCGCCGTCCCCGTCGACCCAGAGCTCCATGTCGAGCGCGCTTCCGACCTTCAGGCCCAGCGCCCTGAACTGGTCGAAGCTGTTGGTCGCGAGGTCCCATGCCTTCTTGCCCTGGGCGGCCCCCTGGGCCGCCCTCAGCCCCTTGGCCGTGACCGTGCCCCGGTAGCGGGTGGTGCGGGTGCCGTCCACCGTCTCGGTGCCGGCCTCCCGCAGGTCCTCGGCGCCGTTCAGGATCGTGGACTGCACCAGCGGGCTGCCCTCCAGCTGCCGGGGCAGGACCCGATAGGACTGGTTGTCCACGCTGAGGCCACCCCACGCGGCCGGTGCCGCCCGCAGCCAGCGCCTGCCGGCGGTCTCCACCCCTACGAGCCCGGCGTCGCCGAGAGTTGCCTCGTCCAGCTCGGTGTACATGGCCTCGTCCACGAAGCGGATCTCGACGGAGCCCTCCTCGCTCGCCCCCAGCCCGGTCACTTCCATGCGCAGTACGGACGGCCGCACGCCCATGGACGCCTCGGCCCGCACCTTCCCGTGCCCGGGCAGCGTGCCCCTCACCCGGTACCGCAGCGACGCGACGTCCGTGGTCCGCTCGGCGGCCCGGGCCACGGCCTCGGCGGGTGTCTTCGGCTTCGCCTCGGCCTGCGCCTCCGTACCGCAGGCGGTGGCACCGCCGAGCAGCGCGGCCACGACGGCGACGCCGACCGCCCTGCGGCCATGTACGGAGCGTACGGAGCCGCGCGCGGCAAACCTCATGTGTCCCCCTGGTCCCTCACGCCCCACCTCTGTGGGACGGCTGGGACACTAGCGCCGCCCGGTCGTCTCTGTCCCGCGAATTCAGCTCGTCGGCAGGTGACTCATCAGGTCCTTGTAGTCGACCGTCTCGGCGGCCGGTGGCTCCTCGGTGGAGACGTCGACGCCGTAGTCGCTGTAGTGGACCGTGGAGTTCACCGTGCCGTTCGCGGTCTCGGCCTTCTCGACCTTCTTGACCAGCAGGTTGTCCTCGTCGATCCAGAGGTCGATGTCGACGGTGGTGATGCCGGCGGCCTTCAGCTGCTCCTCCAGCTGGGCCCGCATGTCCTCGCCGAGGTTCGCGTTCCGCTCCTGGAGGTCGGCGACGTCCACGGTTCCGGCGTAGTGCGTGGTCCGCTCTCCGCGGACGTCCTCCTCACCGACCTCCTCGACGTCGCCGGAGGCCAGCAGGAGCCGTACGGACTGGTTCGGTGTGACGCTCTTGAAGTGCTCCTGCACATAGGCGCCGGAGGCCCCGCCGATCATCTCGTCCATGTCCTCGTACGCGTACCGGATCCACCGCTTGCCGCCGTACCGGCCGGCGAACAGGTCGCCCATGTCCGCGTAGTAGGCGTCGGGCAGATAGCGGGCCTCGGTCGAGGTGATGCCCAGGCGGCGCATCTGGTCGGCCGCCTGGCCGCCGGTGTAGGTGATGGTCATCGTGCCGTCGAGGCCGTCGGCCCAGTCGACCTCGCCGTCCGCCTCGATGGACATCAGCTCGCCCAGGTCGCCGGTGGACTCGATCCTCGACGAGTCGGCGTCACGGGTGGAGGAGTCCGCGAGCTTCAGCGCCGCGAACGGATCGTCCCGGCCGTCCCCGTCCGAGTCCGGGGAGCCGCAGGCCACCACCCCCGTCAGCGCGGCCACCACCGCGAACGACACCGCCGTACGGCGACGCGTGCTCGTCCTGGTCATCCGTCCCCACCCCCCAGGGAGATTCATCGTGCTCCGCACACCAGGGCAGCACATGCGCGGGCGTATGCCCACCCGCACGCAGGAAAGGGACGAGCCCCGCACCTCGAAAGGTTGCGGGGCTCGTCCTCGGGCTGTGCGTCCGCGACGCGGCTGCCGGTGAGCGTCAGGCTCAGACGGCGGCCGGGTCCTCCTCGACGAGGAGGTTGCGGGTGCGGTTCGAGTCGACCGGAATGCCGGGGCCGATCGTGGTGCTGATCGCGGCCTTCTTGATGTAGCGACCCTTGGCGGCCGACGGCTTCAGACGGAGGATCTCCTCCAGCGCCGCGGCGTAGTTCTCCACCAGCTTGGTGTCGTCGAACGACGTCTTGCCGATGATGAAGTGCAGGTTCGAGTGCTTGTCGACGCGGAACTCGATCTTGCCGCCCTTGATGTCGTTGACGGCCTTCACGACGTCCGGGGTCACGGTGCCGGTCTTGGGGTTCGGCATGAGACCACGGGGACCGAGCACGCGGCCGAGGCGGCCGACCTTGCCCATGAGGTCCGGGGTGGCGACGACGGCGTCGAAGTCCAGACGGCCCTTCGCCACCTCGTCGATCAGTTCGTCGGAGCCGACGATGTCGGCGCCGGCGGCGGTCGCGGCCTCGGCACGGTCACCGGTCGCGAAGACCAGGACCCGGGCGGTCTTACCGGTGCCGTGCGGGAGGTTCACGGTGCCACGAACCATCTGATCGGCCTTGCGCGGGTCGACACCCAGACGGAAGGCGACCTCGACGGTGCCGTCGAACTTGGACGTGGAGGTCTCCTTGGCGAGACGGACGGCCTCGAGCGGGGCGTAGAGCTTGTCCCGGTCGACCTTGGCGTCCGCAGCGCGGAGAGCCTTGCTGCGCTTGCTCACAACTGCTCCTGTGTGTTCTGAAAGGAGTCGTGGTGTACGGGCCGAGCAGGCCCTACCACGTGCGGCTCCATGAGCCGCATGGTTCTACGAAGGTGGGGTTCAGCCCTCGACCGTGACGCCCATGGAACGCGCGGTACCGGCGATGATCTTCGCGGCGGCGTCCAGGTCGTTGGCGTTGAGGTCGGGCATCTTCGTCGTGGCGATCTCGCGGACCTGCGCCTCGGTGATCTTGGCGACCTTGGTCTTGTGCGGCTCGCCGGAGCCCTTCTCGATACCCGCGGCCTTGAGGATCATCTTGGCGGCCGGGGGCGTCTTGGTGACGAAGGTGAAGGAGCGGTCCTCGTAGACCGTGATCTCCACCGGGATGACCCACCCGCGCTGCGACTCGGTCGCGGCGTTGTAGGCCTTGCAGAACTCCATGATGTTGACGCCGTGCTGACCGAGCGCGGGGCCGACCGGCGGAGCCGGGTTGGCCGCGCCGGCCTGGATCTGGAGCTTGATGAGCCCCGTGACCTTCTTCTTCTTGGGAGGCATTACTCTCCGGGTCCTTTCGATTCGAGTGCGCCCTCATCCGGTTCGCGGCCAGATGAAGGCATACCGCACAACGATAGCGGGTACAGATGCGCGGCTAAAAACCGAGCAGGTCAGACAAGCTGCGGAGAGCTCGCCTGACCTGGTCGGAAGCGTGGGTTGCGTCGCTCCGGAGAACTCAGTTCTTCTGGATCTGGTCGAACGACAGCTCGACCGGAGTCTCGCGGCCGAAGATCTCCACGAGACCCTTGACCTTCTTCGAGTCCGCGTTGATCTCGTTGATCGTCGCCTGCAGCGTGGCGAACGGGCCGTCCGTGACGGTGACCGAGTCGCCGACCTCGAAGTCCAGCACCTGGACCTCGACCTTGCGGGCGGGCGCCGGCTTGCCCTCGGCCTCGGCGGCCTCACGGGCGGCCTTCTCCTCGGCCTCCGGCGCGAGCATCTTGACGATCTCGTCCAGGGTCAGCGGGTACGGGTCGTAGGCGTTGCCCACGAAGCCGGTGACACCGGGGGTGTTGCGGACGACGCCCCAGGACTCGTTCGTCAGGTCCATGCGGACGAGAACGTATCCGGGGAGCTTGTTCTGGCGGATCGTCTTGCGCTCGCCGTTCTTGATCTGCGCGACCTCTTCCTGCGGCACCTCGGCCTGGAAGATGAAGTCCTCGACGTTCAGCGAGACGGCACGCTGTTCGAGGTTGGTCTTCACGCGGTTCTCGTAACCGGCGTACGTGTGGATGACGTACCACTCGCCGGGCAGGGTCCGCAGTTCCTCGCGGAGGGCCTCGACGGGGTCGACCGGCGCGGTCTCCTCCTCGACGACCTCCTCGGTCGCCTCGTCCTCGTCCTCGTCGGCGTCCGCGTCGTCGGAGTCGTCCTCGACGTGCAGCGCCTCTTCCTCGGCCGGCTCCCCCGCCTCGGCCTCGGCAGCCTCGAACTCGTCGACGTCGCCCTCGGAGTCTGAGCCCTCGACGATGTCGAGTTCGTCGTCCACGGACTCGGCACCTTCACCGCGAGGCTCCATGGCGTCCTTCAGGTTCGGGTCAGACACGTGGCTGCTTCTTCCTGGATCATGGGGGTGGAACACGCGAAAGGGGCGCCAGGTAACGGCGCCCTTCGCTCTCGGCTCAGCCGAAGACGTACTTGGCGGCCTTGTCGAGGCCGAAGTCAATCACAGTAACAAGACCGATCATGATGACGACGAAGACGATGACCACCGTCGTGTAGGTCGTCAGCTGGGAGCGGGTCGGCCAGACGACCTTCCGCAGCTCCGCGACGATCTGGCGGTAGAAGAGCGCGAGGCGCTTCAGCGGGCCCTTCTTGGCACGCTTGCCGCCCTTGCGGGTCTTCTTCTTGTCCTCGGGCACCTCGTCCTGGGCATCAGGCGTGTCGATGGAGCCCACGGCGTCCGTCATTCATCCTCACCTGATTCCGGTCCGGGTCGTGGCCGTGCCGCGCCCGGTCTGAGCCGCACGGCGGAACATTGCTGTACGTACATGCGCACACATCCTGGCGTGAGGAGTGTGTAGCAGGGCCGGAGGGACTTGAACCCCCAACCGCTGGTTTTGGAGACCAGTGCTCTACCAATTGAGCTACGACCCTTTGCGGTTATCCCCCAACGTACCGCATCCGACCGAGTGCTCGGTGTGCACCTGGTGAGCGCGGCCGGTGAAGGCCAACGAGGACAGAGCATACGTGGTCCGAGGCCTGTCGTCGAACAGAAAGCGTCCGCAGGGGCGTTGCTCGTCGGAGATCGACTGTTTCCGGCCGCGGATACGGACGGTTGTTCCGTTGCTGTTCAGTCTGTGAAACCCGCGTGCCCGGCGCGTTTCCTGTCTGAAACGATGGGGTCCATGAGCCCTGCAACCCCTCCCACCGAGCGCCGGGTCTCCGCGCGCATCGGCGCGATCTCCGAGTCCGCCACCCTCGCCGTGGACGCCAAGGCCAAGGCCCTCAAGGCCGCCGGGCGCCCGGTGATCGGCTTCGGCGCCGGTGAGCCCGACTTCCCGACCCCGGACTACATCGTCGAGGCGGCCGTCGATGCCTGCAAGAACCCGAAGTACCACCGCTACACGCCGGCCGGCGGTCTGCCCGAGCTGAAGGCCGCGATCGCCGCGAAGACCCTGCGCGACTCCGGCTACGAGGTCGACGCGTCGCAGGTCCTCGTCACCAACGGCGGCAAGCAGGCCATCTACGAGGCGTTCGCCGCGATCCTCGACCCGGGCGACGAGGTCATCGTCCCCGCGCCGTACTGGACGACGTACCCGGAGTCGATCCGTCTCGCCGGCGGTGTCCCGGTCGAGGTCGTCGCCGACGAGACCACGGGCTACCGGGTCTCCGTCGAGCAGCTGGAGGCGGCCCGCACGGAGAACACGAAGGTCCTCCTCTTCGTCTCCCCGTCCAACCCGACCGGCGCGGTCTACACGCGCGCGCAGGTGGAGGAGATCGGCCGCTGGGCCGCCGAGAAGGGCCTGTGGGTCCTGACCGACGAGATCTACGAGCACCTGGTCTACGGCGACGCCGAGTTCCACTCGCTGCCGGTGGTCGTGCCCGAGCTCGCCGACAGGACGATCGTGGTCAACGGTGTCGCGAAGACGTACGCGATGACGGGCTGGCGCGTGGGCTGGGTCATCGGCCCGAAGGACGTCGTCAAGGCCGCGACCAACCTCCAGTCGCACGCCACGTCGAACGTCTCCAACGTGGCGCAGGTGGCCGCGCTGGCCGCCGTCTCCGGCGACCTGTCGGCCGTCGAGGAGATGAAGGAGGCCTTCGACCGCCGCCGCAAGACGATCGTGCGGATGCTCAACGAGATCGACGGCGTGTTCTGCCCGGAGCCCGAGGGCGCGTTCTACGCCTACCCCTCGGTGAAGGAGCTGATCGGCAAGGAGATCCGCGGCAAGCGCCCCCAGGACTCGGTCGAGCTGGCCGCGCTGATCCTGGAGGAGGCCGAGGTCGCGGTCGTCCCCGGCGAGGCCTTCGGCACCCCCGGCTATCTGCGTCTGTCGTACGCCCTGGGTGACGAGGATCTCGTCGAGGGCGTCTCCCGCGTGCAGAAGCTGCTGGCGGAGGCGACGGACTGACATCCCGAGCGTTCGAGGGCCCACATCCGGATTTCCGGATGTGGGCCCTTATTCATGTGTGCGAGCAAGACCACGTTCGAGGATTCCGCTACCGGGACGGCGTGGGCGTACGGCAGGATCGGGCGATGGAGCGTGTACGTGATCTCTCTGAACTGCCCAAGGCCCATCTGCATCTGCACTTCACCGGGTCGATGCGGCCCACGACCGTGCTGGAACTGGCCGACAAGTACGGGGTCCGGCTGCCCGAAGCGCTGACGGAGGCGCTGACCAGCGGGGAGCCGCCGAGACTGCGGGCGACGGACGAGCGCGGGTGGTTCCGTTTCCAGCGGCTGTACGACGCGGCGCGCTCGTGCGTCAGGGAGCCCGACGACATCCAGCGGCTGGTGCGGGAGGCCGCGGAGGAGGACGTCCGGGACGGTTCGGGCTGGCTGGAGATCCAGGTGGACCCGACGTCGTACGCGCCCCGGCTGGGCGGGCTGATCCCGGCGCTGGAGGTGATCCTGGACGCGGTCGACACGACGGCGCGGGAGACCGGGCTGGGGATGCGGGTGCTGGTGGCGGCGAACCGTATGAAGCACCCGTTGGACGCGCGCACGCTGGCCCGGCTCGCGGTGCGGTACGCGGACCGGGGTGTGGTCGGGTTCGGGCTCTCCAACGACGAACGCCGGGGCATGGCGCGGGACTTCGACCGGGCGTTCGCGATCGCCCGGGAGGGCGGCCTGCTGTCGGCGCCGCACGGTGGTGAGCTCACCGGCCCGTCGTCGGTGCGGGACTGCCTGGACGACCTGCACGCGAACCGGGTGGGTCACGGGGTGCGGGCGGCGGAGCACCCGCACCTGCTCAGGCGGCTCGCCGAGCAGCAGATCACCTGCGAGGTCTGCCCGGCCTCGAACGTGGCGCTCGGCGTCTACGAGAAACATGAGGACGTCCCCCTGCGGACGCTGTTCGACGCCGGGGTGCCGATGGCGCTCGGCGCGGACGACCCGCTGCTGTTCGGTTCCCGTCTCGCGGCCCAGTACGAGATCGCCCGCCGGCACCACGGCTTCACGGACGAGGAGCTGGCGGAGCTGGCCCGGCAGTCGATCCGGGGGTCGGCGGCCCCGGAGCAGGAGCGGAAGAAGCTGCTGGCCGGCGTGGACGACTGGCTCGCCACCCCGGCCGGGGCCGGGGTGGCCTAAGGCGTCAGGGACTTCCGGAACACGCCTCAGAGGCTGACGCCGACCGTCACCGGCTCGTTGACCAGGGTGATGCCGAAGGCGTCCCGGACTCCGGTGACGACCTCGCGGGCCAGGGCGAGCAGGTCCTCGGTGGTGGCGGCGCCCCGGTTGGTGAGGGCCAGGGTGTGCTTGGTGGAGATCCGGGCGGGCCCGGTGCCGTATCCCTTGGTGAAGCCGGCCTTGTCGATCAGCCAGGCGGCGGAGGTCTTGGTGTGGCCGTCGCCGGCGGCGTAGGCGGGCGGGGTGACGTCGTCCCCGAGGCGTTCGCGCACGCGCGCGTGGAAGGCGGCGTACTGCTCGTCGGTGAGGATCGGGTTGGTGAAGAACGATCCGGCGGACCAGGTGTCGTGGTCCTCGGGGTCGAGCACCATGCCCTTCCCGGCGCGCAGCTTCAGCACGGTCTCGCGGGCGTCGGCGAGGGGCACCCGGTCGCCGGGTTCGACGCCGAGCGTGCGGGCCGTCTCGGCGTACTTGATCGGCCCCGACAGGCCGCCCGCGTCCTCCAGTTCGAACCGGACCCGCAGGACGACGTAACGGTCCGGCTCGTCCTTGAAGCGGCTGTGGCGGTACGAGAAGGCGCACTCGGTGTTCGGGACGGTGACGGTCTCACGGGTGCGGCGGTCGTAGGCGACGACCTCGGTGATGGTGGAGGCGACCTCCTGGCCGTACGCGCCCACGTTCTGGATCGGTGTGGCGCCCGCGGAGCCGGGGATGCCGGCCAGGCACTCGATCCCGGCGAGCCCGGCCTCGACGGTCCGGGCGACCGCGTCGGTCCACACCTCGCCGGCGGCCAGCTCCAGCCGTGTCCCGTCGAGCGCGAAGCCCTTGGTGGCGATGACCAGTGCGGTTCCGGCGAAGCCCTGGTCCCCGATCACCAGGTTGGAGCCGCCGCCGATGAGCAGCAGCGGCGTGCCGGTGTCGTCGGCCTCGCGGACGGCGGCGACGACCTCGTCGTCGGTGGTCGCGGTGATCAGCCGGCGCGCGGGCCCGCCCAGCCGGAAGGTGGTCAGCGGGGCGAGGGGGGCGTCGTGGAGTTCCTGCACGGGCTCAAGAGTACGAGACCCCCGCACCGGGGAGGGGCGGGGGACCGTGGGGGTGCGGCCGTGCGGCGCGGGCCGTCAGGCCAGTCGGACGACCGCCCGGGACATGCCCAGGACCTTCTGGCCGCCGCTCATGGCCGTCAGGTCGACGCGGACGGTGCGGTCGTCGAGCTTGGCGCCGACCTTGGCGCTGACCTCGATGGTGGCGCCCTCGTCGTCGTTGGGGACGACCACGGGCTTGGTGAAGCGGACGCCGTACTCGACGACCGAGCCCGGGTCACCGGTCCAGTCGGTGACGACACGGATCGCCTCGGCCATGGTGAACATGCCGTGCGCGATGACGTCCGGGAGGCCGACCTCCTTGGCGAACTTCTCGTTCCAGTGGATCGGGTTGAAGTCGCCGGAGGCACCCGCGTACCGGACGAGGGTGGCGCGGGTCACGCCGAAGCTCTGGGCGGGCAGTTCGGTGCCGACCTCGACGTCGTCGTAGGAGATCTTCGCGGTCATCGGGTTCTCACGCCTCCTCGGCCGCGCGGGCCACGAGCTTGGTCCAGGCGGTCACGACGTGCTCGCCGGACTCGTCGTGGACCTCGCCGCGGATGTCCAGGATGTCGTTGCCCGCGAGGGACTTGATCGCCTCGATGGTCGAGGTGACGGTGAGGCGGTCACCGGCGCGCACGGGGCGCTTGTGGGCGAACTTCTGGTCGCCGTGCACCACCCGGCTGTAGTCGAGACCCAACTGGGGGTCCCGGACGACCTGCTCCGCCGCCTGGAAGGTGATCGAGAACACAAAGGTCGGCGGGGCGATCACGTCGGCGTACCCGAGCGCCTTGGCCGCCTCGGGGTCCGTGTAGACGGGGTTGGTGTCCCCCACGGCCTCCGCGAACTCGCGGATCTTCTCCCGGCCGACCTCGTAGGGGTCGGTGGGCGGGTAGGTACGCCCCACGAAGGACTGGTCGAGCGCCATGGGCTCGGCACCTCCTGGTTGCTGCGGATACGGCGGTACTGACCGGCACCGGCCGGGTACTGGCCGGTACTGGTCGATGTAACGACGCGAGGCCGCCCCCGATCACTCGGGGACGGCCTCGTGTACGAGCCTGATTTATCGCGTTTCGCGGTGCGCGGTGTGCGCGTTGCAACGCGGGCAGTGCTTCTTCATCTCCAGTCGGTCCGGGTTGTTACGCCGGTTCTTCTTGGTGATGTAGTTCCGCTCCTTGCACTCCACGCAGGCCAGCGTGATCTTCGGGCGGACGTCGGTGGCAGCCACGTGAGTGCTCCTTGACGAACGGATAGGACTGGTTTAACGCAAGAAAGAGTAGCCGATCGAAGGACCGACCCCGCAATCGGCTACTGTCAGTAGCGGTGACCGGACTTGAACCGGTGACACAGCGATTATGAGCCGCTTGCTCTACCGACTGAGCTACACCGCTGTGATGCGATCGGATCCCGCCTTGCGACGGGAACCTTTCACACCAGAGCCCCAATACGGAATCGAACCGTAGACCTTCTCCTTACCATGGAGACGCTCTGCCGACTGAGCTATTGGGGCGAGCGATGAAGACATTACACGCCCCACCGCCGATCGCCCAAATCCGTTTCCCGGCCCGCAACCATGGGTCGTCCGGGCGCCGTCCGCGGCTCGTCCACGGAGGTTCCCGCAGCCGCCGGGGAACTGCCGCCCGTCGCGTTTTCGCAGGCCGCGCGGGCCCCACGCACACCACCGCCCCCGGCTCTCCCGGCAGTCCCCCCGCCTCCCACCGGCCGTCGCCGTCCCCTCTCCCGGCAGGTGAACCGCTCCGGTACGACTATTGCGCTCCTCCGCGACGAGGGCGGGTGGCCCGCCTAGGCTCGACTCACTCTGCGTGATCTTGTAGCCCCAGGAGCGCGATGCCCGACAGCCAGCCGCAGCCGTCACCCTCCTCCTCCGGCCCGCCCTCGGGCCCGAACGAGGCCGGCGCCCTGCTGCTGTGCGGGGCGCGACTGACCGACGGCCGGGTGGTGGACGTCCGGCTGGGCGGCGGGCGGATCGAGGCGGTCGGCACGGCGGGCAGTCTGGGCCCCGGGCCCGCCACGTCCGGGGTGTCCGCCACCCGGGTGGACCTCGGCGGTCATCTGCTCCTGCCGGCCCCCGTCGAGCCGCACGCGCACGGCGACACGGCCCTGTCGGCCGACTTCGAGGGGCCCGTCCCGTACGACGACCTGGATGTCCAGCGGCGGGCCACCGAGGCCGCACTGCTGCAACTCGGGCACGGGGCCACGGCGTTGCGCTCGCACGTCCACGTGGGGGGTGTGCAGGGGCTGGGGGCACTGGCGGCGGTGCACGCCGCGCGGCGGGCGCTGCGCGGCCTCGTCGAGGTGCGGACGGTGGCGATGCCCCGGGTGCTGACCGGGGTGGCGGGGGCCGACGGGCTCGCGATCCTGCGGGACGCGGTGAAGATGGGGGCCTCCGTGGTCGGCGGCTGCCCGGACCTGGACCCCGATCCCACCGGGTACGTGGAGGCGGTCCTGGAGATCGCCTCCGAGCACGACTGCCCGGTCGACCTGCACACCGACGGCGACGACCCCGCCCGGCTCGCGCGGCTCGCGGCCATGGCGGGCGGCCTGCGGCCCGGTGTGACGCTCGGCCCGTGCGGCGGCCTCGCCCGCCTTCCCTCCCAGACCGCCGCCCGTGCCGCAGATCAGCTCGCGGCGGCCGGGGTGACCGTCGTCTGTCTCCCACAGGGCGGCTGCGGGACGGTGGACCGCCGGGGCACGGCCCCCGTACGGCTGCTGCGCGCGGCCGGCGTACGCGTCGCGGCGGGCAGCGGGGCGCTGCGGGACGTGTCGAACCCGGTCGGCCGCGGGGACCCCCTGGAAGCGGCGTATCTGCTTGCGTCCCGGTACGGGCTGCGGCCCGAGGAGGCGTACGACACCGTCAGCGGGGCGGCGCGTGCCGCGCTGGGGCTGCCCGAGGTGCGCGTGGAGGCCGGTTTCCCCGCCGAACTGCTCGCGGTGCGGGGTGCGCGGCTCTCGGGGGTCCTGTCGCTGGCGTACAGCCGGATCGTCGTGCACCGGGGGCGTGTGGTGGCGCGCACCAGCGCGGTACGCGAGTACTGCGGCACGGCGGCGGGCACGGCGCCGGAGCTGCCTCGGCAGGGGCGCGGGGAGCCGTCGTGAGGTCGCCTCGGCAGCCGTCCGGACTCCCCCGGCCGAGATGGGCGAGCCGGCTGGTGAGACGGGCCGCCGCACGCGCGCGCAGGGCGTTCTGATGTCCCGTGCGCGCAGGGCGTTGTCATGTCCCCGTGCGCGCAGGGCGTTTCATGTCCCCTGTCCCCACGCGCGCGTGCCCGGCCCGAAGCGAACCGGCGGCTCGCCGCCGGGTCAGATGGGGAACATCCCGCTGCCCAGCGGGCCGCCGAACTCCTCGACCGGGATCTCGGACGCGCCCTTGGGGGCGCTGATGTCGCCGGCCTTGCCGAAGGTGAGGACGAGCGGGGCCTTGACGCCCTTCGCGTCGTCGGCGAGGACCGCGAGGTCGGTCTCGATGCGGGTGAGGTCGCCGTTCTTGAGGGTGAAGTCGACCGCGACCTTCTTGTTCGGGGCGTCCTTCATGTCCTCGCCCGTGGGGAGTTCGGCGCCCGGCGGGAGGTCGCCCTCGATGGGCTGGAGCTTGTCGACGATCCCGGTGAGCAGGTCGCGGAAGTTGGCCTTGGCGGTGATGACCTCGGTGCCGTCCTCGCCGTTCTTGGTCTTGAAGTCGACCTCGCGGGCGACGACTCCGCGGACGGCGGAGAGGATCTTCTTCTGGGTCTTGGCGTCGAGTTCGCCGGAGCCGCCCGAGCCGGAGCCGGCACCCGCGTCCTCGGTGGCGTCCTGCAGGTCGGCCGTGTTGACCTTGACCCAGTCGCCCTCCAGGAGCGGCCGCATGTGCTGCTCATCCTCGGGGAGTTCGCCGAGCTCGTCGGCCGTCGGGAAGGGCATGCCCATGGCGTCGCCCATGGCCTGCATGTCGGCGCGGTAGTAGGTGTAGTCGCCGACGAGCCGGTACTCGGCGAACACCCCCTCCTCGCCCGAGATCTTCATGCCCATGCCGGTGACGTCCTTCTCTCCGGACGCGGCGAGCGGCTTCTTCGAGGTGACCGACACGTCGACGCGCAGCCCGGTGAAGAAGTCCGCCATCTCCGGCGGCACTTCCTCGCTGTCCTCGCCCATCAACGCGACGAGGTCGTCCGGGTCGGCGTCGAGCCGGATCCCGAAGGCCAGCGACTTCTGCTCGCCCAGCCGCTCGACGGCGTTGTCGACCTTCTGGCCCGCGGTCAGGTTCTGCACGGTCCCGCAGGCGGCCACCGTGACGAGGACGGCCGCGGCGCAGCCGACCCCGGTGAAGGCCCGGCCGGCCACGGGCGCCCCCGCGACGGATGCGCGCTTCACGGACGTACGTACGACGGTCGTGGGCGTGGCTTCAGGCATGGCTTCAGGCATGACGGTGATGGGTCCCCCCGTGAATTCCCGTGCTCGCCGGAACGGCGAACACGGTTGAGACACTCGGGACGGCCGAATGGTTGCGCGGCAAACGCGTCGGGTCGGGCGTACGGTCGGAAACATGCGCATTGTCATCGCTGGAGGTCATGGTCAGATCGCGTTGCGGCTGGAGCGGTTGCTCGCCGCGCGCGGTGACGAGGTCGCGGGGATCATCCGCCGCGCCGAACAGTCGGACGATCTACGCGCGGCCGGTGCCGAACCGGTGCTGTGCGATCTGGAGTCGGCGTCGGTGGAGGAGGTCGCCGCGCATCTGCAGGGCGCCGACGCGGCCGTGTTCGCGGCGGGCGCGGGTCCGGGCAGTGGAACGGCACGCAAGGACACGGTCGACCGCGGGGCGGCGGTCCTGTTCGCGGACGCCGCGGTACGCACGGGCGTACGACGTCACCTGGTCATCTCGTCCATGGGGGCGGATCCGGACCACGAGGGCGACGATGTCTTCGACGTGTACCTGCGGGCCAAGGGCCAGGCCGACGCCTATGTGCGCGGCCTGGACGCGCTGGACTGGACGATCCTGCGGCCCGGCATGCTGACCGACGACGCCGGCACGGGCCTCGTACGTCTGGCGGCGTCCACCGGGCGCGGTCCGATCCCCCGCGACGACGTGGCCGCGACGCTCGTCGAACTCCTCGACACCCCGGCGACGGCCGGCCTCACCCTGGAGCTGATCAGCGGTTCGACGCCGGTGTCGGTGGCGGTGAAGTCGGTGGCGGGCAACTGAGGGGACGGGCACTTGAGGGGACGGGGCGCCCGGGCCGGCCGCTGACGGATCCCTGGGAGCATTGGGAACGGATTCCTGGGATCCCTGGGGATCATTGGGATCAGAAGAGGGGCAGCTGACCGGGGAACTCGGGGACGACGAAACCGTCGAGCGCGGGCTGGGCGGCCCCCAGCTGGGCCGGCCTGCGCGACCCGGGACACGACACGAGTTCCCCGCTCGCCCCCGGCGGATCGTGCCGCGCGAACCGCCCCGCCACGACGGCGATCTCACGACGGCACTCGGGGCAGTTCCTGCGACGCGATGACATGCGGTCAGTGTGCCTGGCCACCGGAGGCCCTGACCGGATCCGCACGCACCGCACACACGAAGAAGCCCCTCCCGAACTGCTCTCACAGTCCGGAAGGGGCTTCCCTCCACGTGGCGGCGCCAGGATTCGAACCTGGGTAGGCTAAGCCGACGGATTTACAGTCCGCTCCCATTGGCCACTCGGGCACACCGCCTGGGATTTGTCGTCCTTCGAACCGCTTTTCGGCGGCGCTCCGTGGCGACGTCGTAAACGATACCTGATGCTCGGGGGTGCTTCGCCACCTGATTGATCAGTGCGCGCGGGGGCTGGGTGGCTAGGCTTGTCGCCTCCCGTTTCACCGATACAAGGAGCCACAGGACATGGCCGACTCCAGTTTCGACATCGTCTCGAAGGTCGAGCGGCAGGAGGTCGACAACGCCCTCAACCAGGCCGCCAAGGAGATCTCGCAGCGCTACGACTTCAAGGGCGTCGGCGCCTCGATCTCGTGGTCCGGCGAGAAGATCCTCATGGAGGCGAACTCCGAGGACCGGGTGAAGGCCATCCTCGACGTCTTCCAGTCCAAGCTGATCAAGCGAGGGATCTCCCTGAAGTCGCTGGACGCGGGTGAGCCCCAGCTGTCCGGCAAGGAGTACAAGATCTTCGCCTCGATCGAGGAGGGCATCTCCCAGGAGAACGCCAAGAAGGTGGCGAAGATCATTCGCGACGAGGGTCCCAAGGGCGTCAAGGCCCAGGTCCAGGGTGACGAGCTCCGCGTCAGCTCCAAGAGCCGCGACGACCTCCAGGCCGTGATCGCCCTGCTCAAGGGCAAGGACTTCGACTTCGCGGTGCAGTTCGTCAACTACCGGTGACGAGCGGCCCGTAGCTCCCGTAGGTACGAGGAAGGGTGGGCTGCACGGTTCGCCGTGCAGCCCACCCTTTCGTGTGTGTCCCCGGCGCGGGCGCGCGGTCAGCGGCGGGAGTGGCCGAACAGGATGCGGTAGGCGATCAGCAGGACCAGGGAGCCGCCGATCGCTGCCGCCCAGGTCGCGCCGTCGTAGAAGTTCTCGGAGATCGGGTGGTCCAGCCAGCGGGCGGAGATCCAGCCGCCGATGAAGGCGCCCGCGACGCCGATGAGGGTCGTGCCGATGAAGCCGCCCGGGTCGCGGCCCGGCAGCAGGAACTTGGCGATGGCTCCGGCCAACAGCCCCAAGACGATCCAGCCGATGATGCTCATGCCGTGCACCTGCCCTTTCGTGCCGTACGTGTGCGGTACCCGTGCTGTGTTTCCCCCCACAGCGGACAGCGGCCGGGTTTCCGGCCGTGCCTCGTGTCTGCCGTGCCTGTCGTGTCTGTCCGTCTGTCGTGTCTGTCCTGCTCCTGTTGTCCGGGAGGACGCCTCCCCGACATCCGGTGGTTGCACTGGTCAGTAGGGTGCGGCACATGACACAAGCCGGATCGGGCGCTGGGCTGCGTCGCTCGCTCGGCGTCGGGGACGCGGTGGTCGTCGGGCTCGGGGCGATGGTCGGCGCGGGGATCTTCGCCGCGCTGGGGCCGGCGGCGCGTGCCGCCGGGTCGGGGCTGCTGCTCGGGCTCGGGATCGCGGCGGTGGTCGCGTACTGCAACGCCATGTCGTCGGCGCGGCTGGCGGCCCTGTACCCGGAGTCGGGCGGCACTTATGTGTACGGGCGTGAGCGGCTCGGGGAGTTCTGGGGGTACCTGGCCGGCTGGTCGTTCGTCGTCGGCAAGACGGCCTCGTGCGCGGCGATGGCGCTGACGGTGGGCGCGTACGTGTGGCCGGGGCAGGCGCACGCCGTCGCGGTGGCCGCCGTGGTGGCGCTGACAGCCGTGAACTATGGCGGTGTGCAGAAGTCGGCCTGGCTGACGCGGGCGATCGTGGCGGTGGTGCTGGCGGTCCTCGCCGCCGTGGTGGTCGTGTGCCTGGGGTCCGGCGAGGCCGACGCCGGGCGGCTGGACATCGGGGCGTCGGGCGGCGTGGGCGGCGTGCTCCAGGCGGCCGGGCTGCTGTTCTTCGCGTTCGCCGGGTACGCCCGGATCGCGACCCTGGGTGAGGAGGTACGCGACCCGGCGCGCACCATCCCGCGCGCGATCCCGATCGCGCTGGGCATCGCGCTGGTCGTGTACGCGGCCGTGGCGGTCGCCGCGCTCGCCGTGCTGGGCTCCGGTGCGCTGGGCCGGGCCTCGGCTCCGCTGGCCGACGCGGTGCGGGCGGCCGGGGTGCCGGGGCTGGTGCCCGTGGTGCGGGTGGGGGCGGCCGTGGCGGCGCTCGGGTCGCTGCTGGCGCTCATCCTGGGGGTCTCGCGCACGACCCTGGCAATGGCCCGGGACCGGCACCTGCCCGGGGCGCTCGCCGCCGTGCACCCCCGTTTCCAGGTGCCGCACCGGGCCGAGCTGGCCGTCGGTGCCGTGGTCGCGGTGCTGGCCGCCACGGTCGACGTGCGGGGCGCGATCGGGTTCTCGTCCTTCGGGGTCCTCGCGTACTACGCGGTCGCCAACGCGTCCGCCTGGACGCTGAGTTCGGCGCCCCTGTCCCGGGTGGTGCCGGTGGTCGGACTCGTCGGGTGCGCCGTCCTGGCGTTCTCGCTGCCCTCGTCGTCGGTGGGCGTGGGCGCGGTCGTGCTGGGTGTGGGGGCGGCCGTGTACGGCCTGCGGCGGCGCCGCTGAGGCGTGCGTTCGGGGCCGCCCCGTCACATCACCAGCGCTGCTGGGCGAACGGCTGGTCGGAGCGGACGATCTCGCGGCCCAGGGGCATCAGCGAGACCGGGACGAGCTTGAAGTTGGCGATGCCGAAGGGGATGCCGATGATCGTCACGCACAGGACGATGCCGGTGAAGATGTGGGTCAGCGCCAGCCACCAGCCCGCCAGGAGCAGCCACAGGATGTTGCCCAGGCAGGAGGGCGCGCCCGCGTCACGGCGCTCCACGGCGCTGTACCCGAAGGGCCACAGGGCGTAGATCCCGATCCGGAACGACGCGATACCGAAGGGGATACCGATGATGGTGATGCACAGAAGCAACCCTGCGAACAGGTAGCCGAGGAAGAGCCAGAAGCCGCTGAGGATCAGCCAGATGATGTTCAGTACGGTCTTCACTGCGGGGGACCTGCCATCTTCTCGAGTCGGGCGATGCGTTCCGCCATGGGCGGGTGTGTCGAGAACATCTTGGAGAATCCCCGGCCCGGCCGGAAGGGGTTCGCGATCATCATGTGGCTCGCGGTCTCGATCCGGGGCTCGGGGGGCAGCGGGAGCTGCTTGGTACCCATTTCCAGTTTGCGAAGGGCACTGGCGAGAGCAAGTGGATCACCGGTGAGCTGGGCTCCGGAGGCGTCCGCCTCGTACTCGCGGGAGCGGCTGATCGCGAGCTGGATGACGGACGCGGCGAGCGGCCCCAGGATCATGATCAGCAGCATGCCGAGGAGGCCGGGGCCGTCGTCGTCGTCCGAGCGGCCGATGGGGATCAGCCAGGCGAAGTTGACCAGGAACATGATCACGGAGGCGAGGGCGCCGGCGACCGACGAGATGAGGATGTCGCGGTTGTAGACATGGCTCAGCTCGTGGCCGATGACACCGCGCAGCTCGCGCTCGTCGAGCAGGCGGAGGATGCCGTCGGTGCAGCACACGGCCGCGTTGCGCGGGTTGCGGCCGGTCGCGAACGCGTTCGGGGCGTCCGTAGGGGAGATGTACAGGCGCGGCATCGGCTGGCGGGCCTGCATGGAGAGCTCGCGGACCATGCGGTAGAGCGCCGGGGCCTCGAACTCGCTGACCGGGCGGGCGCGCATCGCGCGTAGAGCCAGCTTGTCGCTGTTCCAGTACGCGTACGCGTTCGTGCCGAGGGCGACGACGATCGCGATGATCAGGCCCGTACGGCCGAAGAGGCTTCCGATGACGATGATGAGTGCGGACAGTCCCCCGAGGAGAACGGCGGTCCTGAGCCCGTTGTGCCGGCGGTGCACGGTACGCCCTCCAGGTCGTGCGGCGGGGGAACCCTTTGCTCGCTGTAGCTGTTGATTCCACTTCTCAGTGGACCCTCCCGTACTGGTCAACGCCAGGCGGGGATGACGAGTTCCCTGGTGCGCGCGGCCTGGCCGGTGGGCCGGGCGGGTGAGGGCGGGGCCGCCGCCTTGCCGAGTGGCCGCGGCTTCGGCGACGGCGGGGCCGCGGCTTCGTCAGAAGAGGCCGATGTCGGCGAAGCGCAGGACGAGCTGGGGTGCGCCGGACAGGGCGATGCCGATGATGCCGGTGAGGGCGAGGGCCAGGGTGAGCGGGGCGGGCACGCGGTGCGTCCGGGGCGCGGCGGCGGTGTCGCCCTCGGGGGCGCGGAACAGCAGGGCCGTCCACTGGAGGTAGTAGAAGAGGGCGATCACCACGTTGACGGCCATCACGACGGCGAGCCAGCCGAGGCCCGCGTCGACGGCCGCCGCGAAGACGGTGACCTTGGCGAACAGGCCGATGATGCCCGGCGGCAGTCCGGCGAGGCAGAGCAGGAAGAAGGCCAGGAGCAGGGCGGACAGGGGGCTCGACGCGTACAGGCCCCGGTAGTCGCTGAGTCTGTTCAGGGGCTTCGTACGGCCGACGAGGGCGGCCACGGCGAAGGCGCCGAGGTTCACGGCGGCGTACATCAGGGCGTAGGCGACGGTGGAGCCGACGGCCTTCTCCGCGTCGGCGGTGTCGTCGGCGTAGGCGGCCGCCGCGATCGGTACGAGGAGGTAGCCGGCCTGGCCGACGGAGGACCAGGCGAGCAGCCGGACCGCGCTGTACGCGCGCGTGGAGCCCTGCCTGAGGGCGCCGACGTTGCCGACGGTCATGGTGAGGGCGGCCAGCACGGCGAGGGCGGGCCCCCAGACGTCGGCGTACGACGGGAGGGCGACGACGGTGACGAGGATCAGGCCGGAGAAGCCGACCGCCTTGCCGACCACGGAGAGGTAGGCGGCGACGGGCAGGGGGGCGCCCACGTAGGTGTCCGGGACCCAGAAGTGGAACGGGACGGCGGCCGTCTTGAAGGCGAAGCCGATGAGGGTGAGGACGACGCCGGCCTGGGTGAGGGTGTGCAGCTGGCCGTCGACGTTCTCGACACGGTCGGCGATCTGGGTGAGGTACAGGGTGCCTGTCGTGGCGTAGACGAAGCTGATGCCCAGGAGGCTGACGGCGGTCGCGGTGACGGAAGACAGGAAGAACTTCAGGGCCGCCTCGGAGGACCGTCGGTCGCCGTGCCGGATGCCGACGAGGGCGAAGGCGGGCAGGGAGGCGACCTCCAGGGCGACGACGAGGGTGGCGAGGTCGCGGGAGGCGGGCAGGAGGGCGGCTCCGGCGGCGGACGACAGCAGCAGGAACCAGAACTCCCCTTCCGGGAGGTTCTTCCGGTCGTCCTTGAGGGCCGTCATGGACAGCAGGGCGGCGAGGAGGGCGCCGCCGAGGACCAGGAACTGGATGACGAGGGTGAACCGGTCGGCGGTGTAGCTGCAGACGTCCGGGGCGCCGGTCAGGCAGAAGGTGGCGCGGTCGGCGTCCAGGAGCGGCAGCAGGGCCAGCAGGGAGACGGCGAGGCCCGCGACGGAGACCCAGCCGAGCAGGGCCTTTCTGCGGTCGTCGGTGAAGAGGTCGGCGACGAGCACGGCGAGGCCGACGACCGCGGCGACGGTGGGCGGCGCGATCGCCGTCCAGTCCACGGACTGGACGACCGACTCGGCCAGGGTCTGGACGGCCTCGGCCGGGGCCGGCGGCTGGGCCAAGGGGCTCGGGCTCATCGGGTGCCTCCTGCGAGGAGCTGCTGCACGGCCGGGTCGGTCAGGCCGAGGAGGGCCGCGGGCCAGAGGCCGGCGGCGACGGTGAGGGCCACGAGCGGGGTCCAGGCCGCGAACTCGTACGTCTGCACGTCCGCGAGGGCGTACGGCTGTTCGTCCGTGTGGGCGTACGGCTGTTCGTCCGTGCGGCGTGGTCCCTCCCCCGGTTCCTTCGGGGCGGCGCCCATGCACACGCGGCGGACCACGATCAGCAGGTAGGCGGCGGTGAGGAGGGTGCCGAAGGCGGCGATCGTCATGAAGGTGAGGAAGGCCGGACGGCTGAGGCCCTCGGCGGGTTCGAACGCGCCGAACAGGGCCAGCATCTCGCCCCAGAACCCGGCGAGTCCGGGCAGGCCCAGCGACGCGACGGCGGCGAAGGCGAGGAGGCCGCCGAGGCGGGGGGCCCTGCCGTAGAGGGCGGCGCCGGTCTCCTGCGCGAGGGTGTCGAGGTCGGTGGTGCCGGTGCGGTCCTTCAGTGCGCCGACCAGGAAGAACAGCAGGCCGGTGATGAGGCCGTGGGCGATGTTGGCGAACAGGGCGCCGTTCACGCCGGTCGGGGTCATCGTGGCGATGCCGAGGAGCACGAAGCCCATGTGGCCCACGGAGGAGTACGCGATCAGGCGCTTGAGGTCGCCCTTGGCGCCCCGCCGGGCGAGCGCGAGGCAGGCGAGGGAGCCGTAGATGATGCCGACGACCGCGAAGGCGGCGAGGTACGGCGCGAAGGTGCGGAACCCGTCGGGGGTGATCGGCAGCAGGATGCGCACGAACCCGTACGTGCCCATCTTCAGCAGGACGCCGGCCAGCAGGACCGAGCCGACGGTCGGGGCGGCGGTGTGGGCGTCCGGCAGCCAGCTGTGCAGGGGCCACATCGGGGTCTTGACCGCGAGCCCGATCCCGATCGACAAAGCGGCGATGACCTGCACGGACGTGGTCAGTTCGGGGTGACTGTCAGTGGCGAGTGCCACCATGTCGAATGTGCCCGCCTTGATTCCGATCAGGAGCAGGCCCAGCAGCATGACCACGGAACCGAGCAGGGTGTAGAGGATGAACTTCCAAGCGGCTTGCGTGCGTTGCTCACCGCCCCAGCGGGCGATGAGGAAGTACATCGGGATGAGCACCATCTCGAACGCGAGGAAGAACAGCAGCAGGTCGAGGACGGCGAAGGTGGCGAGGGTGCCGGACTCCAGGACGAGCAGGAGAGCGACGAACGCCTTCGGGGAGGGCCCCGTGGCCCGCGGCGTCAGCCGCTGATGTTGCTGCTTGAAGTAGGAGTAGAGCGCGCAGAGGAAGGTCAGCAGCGCGGTCAGGACCAGGAGGGGGAGTGAGATGCCGTCGATGCCGAGGTGGATGCGTACGTCGAGTGCCGGGATCCAGCTGATGTCCGTGCTGGCCTGCATCTTCGACGGCTGGTCATGGTCGAAGCCGAGCGCGAGGACGATCGCGGCGCCGAGGACCGCGCCGGTCACGGTGATCCCGTGGCGCAGCACCGCCTGCTCGGGTGACTTCCCCTTCAGTCCGGGCGGGGCCGGGAGGAGAGCGGCGGCGGCGCCGAGGAGCGGGCCGACGACGATCAACGCCAGAAGGGCCTGCATCACGGACTCGTTGATATCGATCACGCCTGCTCACGCTCCCGTGGCGACGACGAGGGCGGCGACCACCAGGACGACGGTGCCGGCGAGCAGCGCGCTCACATAGGTCTGGACGTTGCCGGTCTGGGCTTTGCGGACGGCCGCGCCCAGCAGGCGGGGCAGGGCACCCGCGCCGCTCACATAGGTGTCGACGACCTCGCGGTCGAGGAACCGGACGAGGGACGCGCCGGCCCGGACCGGGCGGACGAAGAGCGCCGCGTACACGGCGTCGAGGTGGAAGCCCGCGGCGGCGTGACGGTGCAGCGGGCCGAGCAGGAGACGGCCCGGGTCGGCCGGGTCGGGCGCCGAGGCCACGTCCCCGTAGGCGGGGGTGTGGCTGGCGATGGCCTCCGCCTCGACGGTGCCGGCGTCCGCGTCGGGGTGGGCCGCGACCGCGCCCAGCGGCGGGTGGGTCACGGCCGTGGTGTACCGCCAGGCCGCGTACATCGCCAGGGCGCCGATCAGGGCGGCGCCCGTGCCGAGGACGGACGTGGTGAGCGTGGGGGCCAGGTCGTCGCCGTCGAACCAGTCGGGGAGCCTGCCGTAGGCGAGTCCGCCGAGGGCGAGGGACGGGACGGCCAGCACCCACAGCACCACGGTCATCGCCCGAGGCTGACGGCCGTGGTCGGGGGCCTCGGTGCCCTGACCGCGGAAGGCGAGCAGCCACAGGCGGGCGGCGTACGCGGCGGTGAGCAGGGCCGTGAGGACACCGGCGACCAGGACGGTCCAGCCGGCGGCGGCCGGGACGTGCTCGACGGGGCCGGTGAGGGTGTGACCGGTGGCGGCGTGCTCGGCGGCTCCGAGGACGGACTCCTTGGAGAAGAAGCCGCTGAAGGGCGGGATCGCGGCGAGGGCGAGCAGTGCCACGGTCATCGTCCAGAAGGCGTCCGGGACGCGGGCGCGGAGGTGGCTCATGCGGGACATGGCGGCCAGGGAGTTGGTGCCGGACGCGTGGATGATCACGCCGGCGGCGAGGAACAGCAGCGCCTTGAAGGCGCCGTGCGAGAGGAGGTGGAAGACGGCGGCGCCGCGGTCGCCGACGGCGAGGGCGCCGGTCATGTAGCCGAGCTGGCCGATCGTCGAGTAGGCGAGGACGCGCTTGATGTCGTCCTGGGCGAGGGCGGCCAGGCCCGAGCCGGCCATGGTGAGCGCGGCCATGACGGCGAGGACGACCAGGGCCGCCGAGGAGGCGGCGAAGACCGGGAGGAGACGGGCGACGAAGTAGACACCGGCGGCGACCATCGTCGCCGCGTGGATCAGGGCGGAGACCGGGGTGGGGCCCGCCATCGCGTCGGGGAGCCAGGTGTGGAGGGGGAACTGGGCCGACTTGCCGGCGACTCCGGCGAGGAGCAGGAGGGCGACGAGGGTGGGGTGGTCGAGGCCGCCGTCGGCGACGGTGGCGAGGATCCGCGTGATGCGGAACGACCCGGCGTCCGTGGCGAGGGCGAACAGACCGATCAGGAAGGGGACGTCGCCGAGCTTGGTGACCAGGAAGGCCTTCAGGGAGGCGGCGCGGGCCTCCGGGGTCTCCCAGTAGTGGCCGACCAGGAAGTACGAGCAGATGCCCATGATCTCCCAGCCGACCAGGAGCACCATCAGGTCGCCGGAGTAGACGACGAGCAGCATCGCGGAGGTGAACAGGGAGACGAGGGCGGCGTAGGAGGGGTAGCGCGGGTCGTCGCGGAGGTAGCCGGTCGAGTAGATCTGCACACAGGTGGCGACGAGGCCGACCAGAACGGCGACGAGGGCGGCGAAGCCGTCGATGTACAGGGCCAGGTCGATCGGGACCGAGCCGGTCGGGGTGAGCTGGGTGGCCGCGTCGAGGGTGTGGTCGCCGCCTTGGCGTACGGCGACCAGGACGGCCAGGGCGAAGGCCGTCAGGGTGGGCAGTACGGCGAGGGGGCGGACGAAACCGGGGGCGGTGCGGCCGAGGAGCAGGCCTGCGGCGGCGCCGAGGAACGGGAGGAGGGGGACGAGGACGGCGAGGGTGGTCGTGGTCACGCGGTGGCCTCAGCCTTCTCGCTCCGCTCGGGGCGGCCCGGCAGGCCGGGCTCGCGGGTGCCGTCGGCCTCGGGGGTGAGGTCGGGGTCGTCGGGGTGCTCGGCGGTGTCGCGGAGCTTGTCGATGTCGGCGGTGCCCCGGTTGCGGTGGACCGCGAGGACGATCGCCAGGCCGATGCCGATCTCGGCGGCGGCGATGGTGATCGTGAACAGGGTCAGGGCCTGGCCGGAGTGCAGGGTCTCCTCGGCGGTCCTGCTGAGCCAGACGTCGAAGGCGACGAGATTGAGATTGACCGCGTTGAGCATCAGTTCGACGGACATCAGGACGAGGATCGCGTTGCGGCGGGCGAGGACGCCGTACAGGCCCGTGCAGAAGAGGAGGGCGGAGAGCACGACGGGATAGGCGAGGTGCATCAGTGGGCACCTCCCTCGGCCGAGTCGGCCGACTCGGGTCCGGTGGGGGCCTTCGGCTGGGCCTTCTGGGTCCTGGGCGGAGTGGGGGGCGCGTCCGCTTTCGCCTTGCGGGAGAGGACGATCGCGCCGACCAGGGCAGCCAGCAGGAGGACCGAGAGGGCCTCGAAGGGGAGGACCCAGTTCTGGAAGAGGCTCTCGCCGGTGGCCTCGGTCGAGCCGGCGGCCGGGCCGTCCAGGTCGATCCAGGTGGTGCGGAAGGCGTCGACGACGACCCAGACGAGGGCGGCGGCGGAGGCGACGGCCACGGTGAGGGCGGCCCAACGGTTGCCGGAGTCGGCGTCCGGGGAGCGGCCGATGGGGGCCTTGGTGAGCATCAGTCCGAAGAGAAGGAGGACAACGACGGAACCGACGTAGATGAGGACCTGCACCCAGGCGATGAACTCGGCGGTGAGCAGGAGGTACTCGACGGCGAGTCCGCCGAGCGCCACGACCAGCCAGAGGGCGGCGTGCACCAGCTGGCGGGTGGTGACGGAAACAATCGCGGCGCCGAAGGTGACGAGACCGACGAGGACGAAGGCGATCTCGACACCCGTCGGGGAGAGGAAGCCCTGCGGTGCCTGGGCGAGGGTCATGTGGGTTCTCCCTCGGTGCCGGCCGGCTCGGCCTGGGAGGCCGCCAGTTTCTCGGCGGTCTTGCGGGCGGCGGCCAGTTCCTTGGGTTCCTCGGCGGCGGGGTCGAGGGCCGGGGGCGAGGGGACGGTCCACATCCACTCGCGGAGCTTGTCGCGCTCGTGGGTGAGTTCGTGGATGTCGGTCTCCGCGTACTCGAACTCCGGGGACCAGAAGAGGGCGTCGAAGGGGCAGACCTCGATGCAGATACCGCAGTACATGCAGAGGGCGAAGTCGATGGCGAAGCGGTCCAGGACGTTGCGGCTGCGCTCGCGGCCGCCGGGGGCGGCGGGCGGGACCGTCTCCTTGTGGGAGTCGATGTAGATGCACCAGTCCGGGCACTCGCGGGCGCACAGCATGCAGACCGTGCAGTTCTCCTCGAAGAGCCCGATGACACCACGGGTACGGGGCGGGAGTTCGGGCTGGACCTCCGGGTACTGCGCGGTGACCGTCTTCCTCGTCATCGTGCGGAGGGTGACGGCCAGGCCCTTGGCGAGGCCGGAACCAGGGATACGGGGCCGGGTGGGCGGGAGCGACTCAGCCATGGCTACTGGATCACCACCTTGACGACGCCGGTGAGGGCGATCTGGGCGAGGGAGAGAGGGACGAGGAGGGTCCAGGAGAGCTTCTGGAGCTGGTCCTCGCGCAGGCGGGGGTAGGTCACGCGGAGCCAGATGACGACGAAGGCGAGGACGGCGGTCTTCAGGAGGGTCCAGACCCAGCCCAGGCCCTCGTCGCCCCACGGGCCGTGCCAGCCGCCGAGGAAGAGGACGGTGGTCAGCCCGCACAGGACGACGATGCCGGCGTACTCGGCGAGGAGGAACAGGGCGAAGCGGAGGCCGGTGTACTCGGTGTAGGCGCCGAAGATGATCTCGGAGTCGGCGACGGGCATGTCGAAGGGCGGGCGCTGGAGTTCGGCGAGGCCGGCGACGAAGAAGACGATCGCGCCGACGATCTGCCAGGGCAGCCACCACCACTCGAAGGCGTCGACAATGCCGACGAGGGAGACGGTGCCGGCCGCCATCGCGACGGAGGCCGCCGTGAGCAGCATCGGGAGTTCGTAGGCGAGGAGCTGGGCGGCGGTGCGCAGGCCGCCGAGGAGGGAGAACTTGTTGGCGGAGGCCCAGCCCGCCATCAGTGAGCCGAGGACGCCCACGCCCATCACGGCGAGGACGAAGAAGACGCCCGCGTCGATGACCTCGCCGACGGCGCCCTCGCCCGGGCCGACCGGGATGGCGAGGAGGACGAGGAGGTACGGGAGGAGGGCGACGGCCGGGGCGAGTTGGAAGACCCGGCGGTCCGCGCCGGCCGGGACGACGTCTTCCTTCTGGGCGAACTTGACTCCGTCGGCGACGAGTTGGGCCCAGCCGTGGAAGCCGCCGGCGTACATGGGGCCGAGGCGGCCCTGCATGTGGGCCATGACCTTGTGCTCGGTCTGGCCGATGATCAAGGGGAACGTCAGGAAGACGACGAAGACGATGAGGAGTCGCAGGGCGACGTCCAGAGCGTCGTTCACTGCGTGCCTCCTGTGGGGGGTTCGGTGGCGGGGGTGCCGCCGTCAGAGTCGGGGGTGCGGCCTTCGGAGGCGGGGGTGCCTTCGGAGGCGGGCTCGGCAGGGGTCTCGTCGGGAGCGGCGGGGGTCCCGTTGTCGTCAGCGTCGGTGGGAGTCCCGTTGCCGTCGGGGCCGCTGGGCGGCGTGGGCGCGGCTTCGGGCTCCGCACCTGCCTCCGGCGCGCGCTCGGGCGTCGGCTCCGGCCCCGCTTCCGGCTCGGCCTTCGGCTCCGGCTCGGGCGTGGCCTCGGGCTCCGGCTTCGGCGTGGCCTTCGGCTCCGGCCTCGGCTCGGGATCAGGCTTCGGCTTCGGCTCGGTCGGCGGGGTGTCGAAAGCCGGGCGGGCGTGGTGCCAGGGGGCGTCCGGGCTGCCTGCGGTGCGGCGCGGCTGGGGCGAGGCGGCGGGGGTGACGTGCTGACTGGCCGAGCCCTGCGACGCGGTGCGCGCACGGCGCGGGGGCGCGGACGCGGGCGGGCCGGCCGGTGCCTCCGGGGTCGGAGCGGTGGCCGTCTGGCTTGCCGAGCCCTCCGCCGCCGTGCGGGAGCGGCGCGGAGGCGCGGACGCGGGCGGGCCGGCCGGTGCCTCCGGGGTCGGTGCGGTGGCCGTCTGGCTCGCCGAGCCTTCCGCCGCCGTGCGGGAGCGGCGTGGGGGCCTGGTTGTGGGGCTGTCCGGTGCCTCGGGGGGCGAGGTCTGGCTCGCCGAGCCTTCCGAGGCCGTGCGGGTGCGGCGTGGGGGTGTGGACGTGGGCGGGCCGGCCGGTGCCTCGGGGGGCGTGACCTGGCTCGTCGAGCCCTCGGTGGCCGAGCGGGTGCGGCGGGGCGGGCGGTCGGCCGGGGTGCGGGGCGCCGTGGCTCGGGCGGGGCGGGACGGGGCCGGGGGGAGCTGGCCCTTGAGGGGGCCCCATTCGTTGGGGTCGGGGACGCCGGGCGGGAGCATCTGGCGGCGCTTCGGGCCCCCGTGTGCCGCGCCCGCCGCGGACTCCCCCGGCTCCTTCGCGCCGGGCCAGGCCTTGGCCACCCGGGCGGCCAGGACGAAGTCCTTGCGGAGGGGGTGGCCCTCGAAGTTCTCCGGGAGGAGGAGGTGGTCCAGGCCGGGGTGGCCCTCGAAGCGGACGCCGAACATTTCGTGCGTCTCGCGTTCGTGCCAGGCCGCGCCGGCGTAGATGTCGACGGCGGTCGGCAGGAGGGGGGCGGAGTGCGGGACCGTGGTGCGCAGCAGGAGTCGTCGGACGGGGGCCAGGGCCACCACGTGGGCCGAGACGCGGAAGCCGGTGCCCGGCTCGTCGACCGCGCTCAGCCAGTCGAAGTACGTGCAGCCCAGGGTGGTGCGGGCGGTGCGCAGCGCCTCGGTCCAGGACGCGGGCGGAACGTCCACGGTGAGGACGTCGTAGGACTCCTCGGCCGTGGCCTCGGGGCCGAAGAGCTCCTCGACGGGGGTGGGCAGCCAGCCGGTCACTTGTCCCCCGCTTCGGCCGATCCGGCCTCGGTCGTCGGCGGCTTCACCAGCGCGCTCTGCAGTGCCCCCGTCGACGGGCGGGCGGTGGTGCCGTAGCGCTCGCCCAGGGATTCGCGGGCGATCTTCTCCTGGAGTTTCAGGATGCCCTGGAGGAGGGCCTCGGGGCGGGGCGGGCAGCCGGGGACGTAGACGTCGACCGGGATGATCTGGTCCACGCCCTTGGTGACGGAGTAGGAGTCCCAGTAGGGGCCGCCGCAGTTGGAGCAGGCGCCGAAGGAGATGACGTACTTCGGCTCGGGCATCTGCTCGTACAGGCGCTTCACGGCCGGGGCCATCTTGTCCGTCACCGTGCCCGAGACGACCATGAGGTCGGCCTGCCGGGGGCCGGGCGCGAACGGGATGACGCCGAGGCGGATGAAGTCGTGGCGGGCCATGGACGCGGCGATGAACTCGATCGCGCAGCAGGCGAGGCCGAAGTTGAAGACCCAGAGCGAGTAGCGACGGCCCCAGTTCAGGATGACCTTCATCGGCTCGGGGGCGAGGCGGGCGAGCGCGCCCAGCCGTTTGGGCTCCGGGAGGAGGACGGGCTGGGCGGCCCCCGGCTCCGGCGGGTTCACTTCTGGCGTCACGTCCATGCCAGGACGCCCTTCTTGTATGCGTAGAGCAGGCCCACGGCGAGGAACCCGAGGAAGACGAACATCTCGACGAGGGTGGTCGCCCCGTAGCCGGGGTCGGCGAAGACCGTCGCCCAGGGGAAGAGGAAGATCGAGTCGATGGCGAAGATGACGTAGAGGAAGGCGTAGACGTAGTAGCGGACCTGGGTGTGGGCCCAGCCCTCGCCGACGGGGTCGACTCCGCACTCGTACGTCAGGAGCTTCTCCCGGGTGGGGACCTCCGGACGCAGCAGCCGTCCCGCGCCGAAGGCGACGGCCACGAAGAGCACGCCCACGGCGGCGAGCAGTCCGACCACCGAGTAGGACTGGAAGTAGTCCGCCGCGACGGCGACGCTCGGCTGCGCCGCTGCGGCGACGGTCGGTTCCGGCACGTCCGTCCCTCGCTCCCTGGCCTGGCGATATGTACGTACGGGATGCGGACGCCGTACGTACGTCGCTGTTCGACGATCTGTACGCACGGGAGTCTAGGCCCTGCTAAAGAGAGCGTAAGCAGCCCGTCACAGGTCGGCATGCCCGAGTGCCGCCGTGATCGGGCCGGGAGGGGGAGGTATGGGACAGGGTGGGGTTTTCCCCAGGGTGGCCGGGGCGGTCCGCCTCATGGCGCGGGCCGGGAGGGGGCGGGCAGGCTGGTGGGCATGACCGAACCCCTCTCCTCCCCGGCCGGCTCCGGGCGGCCGTACGGTCGTCCGCTGCCGTCCAGTGACACGCCCTCGGACCCGTTGCCGCCCGCGACGTTCGCGTTCGGGGGGCAGACCTGGCGGGAGATCGCGCATCTGCTGGCCAACTTGCCGTTCGCGCTGCTCGGGTTCGTGTATGTGACGACGGTGTTGTTCACCAGTGCGTTCCTGACGTTGACGGTGATCGGTTTTCCGCTGCTGGCCGCCGCGCTGATGGGGGCCCGGCAGTTGGCGCGGCTGGAGCGGATGCGGGCGCGGGCGCTGCTGCGGGTGCGGGTGGACGAACCGAGTCCGCTGCCGTTCCGCGGGAACGGGCGGCGGGCGGACGAGGGCTTCTTCGCGCAGGTGTGGATGAGCGTGAAGGATCCGGTCGGCTGGCGGTCGATGCTGTACGAGCTGATCCGGATGCCGTGGGCCGTCACGACGTTCGTCATCACTCTGACGGGGTTGTTCGTGGCGTGGCCGGTGCTGCCGTACATCGTGCGGGGGCTGACGAACGTGGACCGGGTGATGGTGCGGTCGCTGTTGTCGCCGTCCGACGAGTTGGAGCGGCGGATCGCCGAACTGGAGTCCGACCGGGGGGTCGTCGTCGACACGGCCGCGGCCGATCTGCGGCGGATCGAGCGGGACCTGCACGACGGGGCGCAGGCCCGGCTGGTGAATCTGGCGATGGGGCTCGGGCTCGCCAAGGAGAAGCTGCTGGAGGATCCCGACGCGGCCGCCTCGATGGTGGAGGAGGCGCACGGTGAGGTGAAGCTGGCGCTCCAGGAGCTGCGCGATCTGGCGCGGGGGATCCATCCTGCGGTGCTGACCGACCGGGGGCTCGACGCCGCGCTGTCGTCGGTGGCGTCGCGGTGCACAGCGCCGGTGAAGGTGACCGTGGATCTGGCCGTGCGGCCCGCCGCGGCGATCGAGGGGATCGCGTACTTCACGGTGTCCGAGCTGCTGCAGAACATCAGCAAGCACAGTGGGGCGAAGGCGGCGTCGGTGGATGTGTGGCGGTCCGACGACCGGCTGCTGATCCAGGTGTGGGACGACGGGTGTGGGGGTGCGCGGCTCGACGGGGGGAGCGGGATCGCCGGGCTGGCGGAGCGGCTGGACGCGGTGGACGGGTTGTTCGTGATCGAGTCGCCGGTGGGCGGGCCTACGACGGTGACGGCGGAGTTGCCTTGGCGGGGGCGGTAGGTCCACTGCGGGGGCGGAGGTCCATTGCGGGGGCGGTAGGTCCACCGCGGGGGTGTGAGGGGCGCCTGCTCGGTGTGGGTGCCCCTTCTGCATGGGCGGGTGCGAATGGGTGCGGGTGCGTCGTGGTTGCTCGCGTGGTTCCCCGCGCCCCTGAGAACGCGCCCCTGAGAAGCCGGGGCTGTGCCCCTCGGCTTTTCGGCGCGCGGCTCCCGGGGGTGGGGAAAACCCCCCTCTCCAGACGCCGACCCGCTCCATGGTTCCGGCAGCCGGGGGACAGCAAGGTGGAGGTACGACATCGGGAATGCGGGACAGCGGAGGCGGGCGACGGTGATGGCCATGGAGTACGGGGACGAGTACGGGAGTTGGGGCGAGGAGCGGCGGCGTCGGGTGCCGGCCGGGTTGCGGGCGCCGTTCGAGGCGCGCAGCTGGCGGGAGTACGGGTACGTGCTGCTGGGGCTGCCGATCGGGATCCTGCTCTTCACCTACGCCGTCACGATGGTGTCCGTCGGTGCCGGGCTGCTGATCACGTTCCTCGGGGTGCCGGTGCTGGCGGCGGGGCTGGCCGGGTGCCGGGCGTTCGGCGCACTGGAGCGGGCGCGGGCGCGTGTGTTGCTCGGGGTGGACGTGGCCGCGCCGGAGCCGCTGCGGATGCGGGGGCGCGGGGCGATGGCGTGGATGGGCGCGGTGCTGCGCAGCGGGGCGTCGTGGCGGCAACTGTTGTACGCGGTCGTGCAGTTCCCGTGGTCGGTGTTCTCGTTCGGGGTGGCGTTGGCCTTCTGGACGTACGGGTGGGCGCTGCTGACGTATCCGCTGTGGTTCTGGGTGTTCCCCGTGTGGGTCGGGCAGGACGGGTTGCAGCTGTACGGGGACGAGACGCACTCCGTGTATCTGGACAACCCGTTCGAGGTGACCGTGACCGCGCTGGTCGGATTGCTCTTCACGATGGCCACGCCGTGGATCGTGCGGGGTCTGACGATGGTCGACCGGGGCATGGTGGTGACGCTGCTGGGGCCGTCTCGGCTCGGGGCGCGGGTCGTCGAGCTGGAGTCGGACCGGGGGGTCGTGGTCGACACGGCGGCGGCCGATCTGCGGCGGATCGAGCGGGACCTGCACGACGGGGCGCAGGCCCGGCTGGTGGCGCTGGCGATGGATCTGGGGCTGGCGAAGGAGAAGCTGGCGGAGGATCCCCGGGCGGCGGCGGTGATGGTCGACTCGGCGCACGGTGAGGTGAAGACCGCGTTGCAGGAGCTGCGGGATCTGGCGCGGGGGATCCATCCTGCGGTGCTGACCGACCGGGGGCTCGACGCCGCGCTGTCGTCAGTGGCCTCGCGGTGTGCGGTGCCGGTGGTGGTGGAGGTGGACCTGCCGACGCGGCCGGCGCCGGCGATCGAGGGGATCGCGTACTTCACGGTGTCCGAGCTGCTGCAGAACGTCAGCAAGCACGCGGGGGCTTCTCGGGTGACCGTGGATGTGTGGAAGGTCGAGGACCGGTTGATGTTGCAGGTGATCGATGACGGGGTGGGTGGGGCGGATGCGGGGGGTGGGGGCGGGTCCGGGTTGGCGGGGCTCGCTGAGCGGGTCGGGGCGGTCGATGGGGTGCTGGTGGTCGACTCGCCGGCCGGGGGGCCGACTCGGGTGACGGCGGAGTTGCCCTGGCGGGCGGCCTGAGGGGGGCCCTGCGGGCTGCTGGGGTGGGGGGCGCCTCTTCGCCGGGGGCGCCCTCTGTTGTGGGTGCGTTGGGGTAGGGGGTGCCTTGGGGGTTGTGGGTGGGTGTGGGTTCGTTGGGGTTGTTCGCGCAGTTCCCCGCGCCCCTGGGGGGGGTGGGTGCCTCGGCGCCGTGGGTGGGTGCCGGTTCGTGGGGGTTTTCGCGCAGTTCCCCGCGCCCCTGGGGGGGTCGGTGCCTCGGCCTTGTGGATGCGTGCAGGTCCGTTGGGGTATTCGCGCAGTTCCCCGCGCCCCTTGACGGTCGCGCAGTTCCTGCGGCCCTTGAAGTTCGCGCTGTTTCCCGTGCCCGTTGAAGTTCGGTGGCCTCCCCGCGTTCTTTGAAGATCGGTGGCCTCCCCGCGTTCCTTGAAGATCTCGTAGTTCCCAGCGCGCCTTAAAGAGGGCGCGGGTGCGTGTGTTCAGGGGGTGTCGGGTCTGGGTGGGCTCGTGTGTTTGGGGGGGTGAGGGCGCCCCTGTTCCACCCCTGTTTCCTTGGCTCTGTGGGGACTGGGCGGCCGGATGCTGGGATGCTGGGGAGTGTCGCGGTACCGGGTGCAGTGGGGGGAACAGGCGTGGAGGACAGGGTGCGGGTGGTCATCGCCGAGGATTCGGTGCTGCTGCGGGAGGGGCTCACGCGGCTGCTGACCGACCGGGGGCACGACGTCGTCGCGGGGGTCGGGGACGGGAACGCCCTGATCAAGACGATCACCGAGTTCGCGGCGCAGGGCGACCTCCCGGACGTCGTCGTCGCCGATGTGCGGATGCCGCCGACCCACACCGACGAGGGCGTGCGGGCCGCCGTACAGCTGCGGAAGTCGTACCCGGAGCTGGGCGTGCTCGTGCTGTCGCAGTACGTGGAGGAGCGGTACGCCACCGAGCTGCTCGCGGGGTCCAGCCGTGGCGTCGGGTATCTGCTGAAGGACCGGGTGGCCGAGGTCCGGGAGTTCGTCGACGCCGTGGTGCGGGTGGCGCGGGGCGGTACGGCGCTGGACCCGGAGGTGGTCGCGCAGCTGCTCGGGCGGAGCCGGAAGCAGGACGTGCTCGCGGGGCTCACCCCTCGGGAGCGTGAGGTGCTGGGGCTGATGGCGGAGGGGCGGACCAACTCGGCGGTCGCCCGGCAGCTGGTCGTCAGCGACGGGGCCGTCGAGAAGCACGTCAGCAACATCTTCCTGAAGCTCGGGCTGTCCCAGAGCGACGGGGACCACCGACGGGTACTAGCAGTGCTCACCTATCTGAATTCATGATTATCTGACACCGTGTCAGGTGAGGGCTCCCGATTCCTCCTCTTCCGTCGCCCGTCCGGCCTCCGGGTGGACTTCGAGGCTTTCGTCGGCCTCGCCGACGTAGGGTTGGTCTTGGGAGGGCCGTCGGGTCGGCCGTTCCCGGACAGCCGCCTCAAGGGAGGTCCAGTTCAGTGACCAGCCAGGTCAGCAGCCCAGCGGAGCAGGCCGACGAGTCCGCTCTGGGAGAACTGAGGGAACAGCGCAATCCGGCGGGACCGAAGGACGTCAGGCGACTCGATCGGGTGATCATTCGGTTCGCCGGGGACTCCGGTGACGGTATGCAGCTCACCGGCGACCGCTTCACCTCCGAGACCGCCACCTTCGGCAACGACCTCTCCACCCTGCCGAACTTCCCCGCCGAGATCCGCGCCCCCGCCGGCACCCTGCCGGGCGTCTCCAGCTTCCAGTTGCACTTCGCCGACCACGACATCCTCACCCCGGGTGACGCGCCCAACGTGCTCGTCGCGATGAACCCCGCCGCTCTCAAGGCGAACATCGGGGACGTGCCGCGCGGCGCGGAGGTCATCGTCAACACGGACGAGTTCACCAAGCGGGCGATGCAGAAGGTGGGGTACACGACCAGTCCGCTGGAGGACGGGTCGCTGGACGGGTACAGCCTGCATCCGGTGCCGCTGACCACCCTCACCGTCGAGGCGCTCAAGGAGTTCGACCTCAGCCGCAAGGAGGCCGAGCGCAGCAAGAACATGTTCGCGCTCGGCCTGCTGTCCTGGATGTACCACCGGCCGACCGAGGGCACCGAGAGGTTCCTGGCGGCCAAGTTCGCCAAGAAGCCGGAGATCGCGGCCGCCAACCTCGCCGCCTTCCGCGCGGGCTGGAACTTCGGGGAGACCACCGAGGACTTCGCGGTCAGTTACGAGATCGCCCCGGCGACCCAGGCCTTCCCGGTGGGGACGTACCGGAACATCTCCGGGAACCTGGCCCTGTCGTACGGGCTGATCGCGGCCTCGCGGCAGGCGGATCTGCCGCTGTACCTGGGCTCGTACCCGATCACGCCGGCCTCGGACATCCTCCACGAGCTGAGCCGGCACAAGAACTTCGGGGTGCGGACCTTCCAGGCGGAGGACGAGATCGCGGGCATCGGGGCCGCGCTGGGGGCCGCCTTCGGGGGGTCTCTCGCGGTCACGACGACCTCCGGGCCCGGTGTGGCGCTGAAGTCGGAGACCATCGGGCTCGCCGTCTCGCTCGAACTGCCGCTGCTCGTCGTCGACATCCAGCGCGGCGGGCCGTCGACCGGGCTGCCGACCAAGACCGAGCAGGCCGATCTGCTCCAGGCCATGTACGGGCGCAACGGCGAGGCCCCGGTGCCGGTGGTCGCGCCGCGTACCCCGGCCGACTGTTTCGACGCGGCCCTCGAGGCGGCCCGGATCGCGCTGACGTACCGCACGCCCGTGTTCCTGCTGTCGGACGGCTACCTGGCCAACGGCAGCGAGCCCTGGCGCATCCCCGAACTCGACGAACTGCCGGATCTGACCGTGCAGTTCACCCAGGGCCCCAACCACACACTGGAGGACGGCACCGAGGTCTTCTGGCCGTACAAGCGCGACCCGCAGACCCTCGCCCGGCCGTGGGCCGTGCCGGGGACGCCGGGGCTGGAGCACCGCATCGGCGGCATCGAGAAGCAGGACGGCACGGGCAACATCTCCTACGACCCGGCCAACCACGACTTCATGGTGCGCACCCGGCAGGCGAAGATCGACGGGATCGACGTCCCCGACATCGAGGTCGACGACCCGCACGAGGCGCGCACGCTGGTGCTGGGCTGGGGGTCGACCTACGGACCGATCACCGCGGCGGTACGGCGGCTGCGGACGGCCGGGGAGTCCATCGCGCAGGCCCATCTGCGCCACCTCAACCCCTTCCCGCGCAACCTCGGCGCGGTGCTGCGGCGTTACGACAAGGTGGTGATCCCCGAGATGAACCTCGGGCAGCTCGCCACGCTCGTACGGGCGAAGTACCTGGTCGACGCCCACTCCTACAACCAGGTGAACGGCATGCCGTTCAAGGCGGAGCAGCTCGCCACGGCTCTCAAGGAGGCCATCGATGGCTGAGAGGTCCACGGAGACCGCCGGCACGGGCGGCACGATCGAGGCGCTCTCCCTCGTGCCCAAGGCCACGGCCCGGCAGTCCATGAAGGACTTCAAGTCCGACCAGGAAGTGCGCTGGTGCCCGGGCTGCGGTGACTACGCGATCCTCGCCGCCGTCCAGGGCTTCATGCCCGAACTGGGGCTGGCCAAGGAGAACATCGTCTTCGTCTCGGGCATCGGCTGCTCCTCCCGCTTCCCGTACTACATGGACACGTACGGGATGCACTCCATCCACGGGCGGGCGCCGGCGATCGCGACCGGGCTCGCCACCTCGCGGCGCGACCTGTCCGTCTGGGTGGTGACCGGTGACGGGGACGCGCTGTCGATCGGCGGCAACCATCTGATCCACGCCCTGCGGCGCAATGTGAACCTGAAGATCCTGCTCTTCAACAACCGGATCTACGGTCTGACGAAGGGGCAGTACTCCCCCACCTCGGAGGTCGGCAAGATCACCAAGTCGACGCCGATGGGATCGCTGGACGCGCCCTTCAACCCGGTGTCGCTGGCGATCGGGGCGGAGGCGTCGTTCGTGGCGCGGACCGTGGACTCCGACCGCAAGCACCTGACGGAGGTGCTGCGGCAGGCCGCCGCCCACCCGGGCACGGCGCTCGTGGAGATCTACCAGAACTGCAACATCTTCAACGACGGCGCCTTCGAGGTCCTCAAGGACCGGCAGCAGGCCGAGGAGGCCGTGATCCGGCTGGAGCACGGCCGGCCGATCCGGTTCGGCGCGGACGGCGCGCGGGGTGTCGTACGGGACGAGGCCACCGGTGATCTGAAGGTGGTCACCGTGACCCCGGAGAACGAGTCCCGGATCCTGGTCCACGACGCGCACGCGGAGTCCCCCACCACGGCGTTCGCGCTGTCGCGGCTGGCCGATCCGGACACCCTGCACCACACGCCGATCGGTGTCCTGCGGTCCGTCGAACGGCCCGTCTACGACACGCAGATGGCCGACCAGCTGGACTCCGCCATCGACCGGTTCGGCAAGGGCGACCTCTCGGCACTGCTGGCCGGCGGCGACACCTGGACGGTGGTCGGCTGAGCGGCGGCCGACCGGGCGGGACGAGCGGGCGGCGAGGCCCGGGGCGGTTCAGCCCCGGGCCTCGCCGTACGTCCGCCGGGCAGCGTCGTACGTTCCCCGGGCCTCGTCGTACGTCCGCCGGGCTTCCTCCACGGCGTCCATGCGGTCCTTCGTCCAGAGCGCGAGGCCGCGCACCTGTTCGGCGGCCTCACGGCCGAGGTCGGTGAGGGAGTAGTCGACGCGGGGCGGGATGACGGGCTTGGCGTCGCGGTGGACGAGGCCGTCGCGCTCCAGGGTCTGGAGGGTCTGGGTGAGCATCTTCTCGCTGACCCGGCCGATGGCGCGGCGCAGCTCGCTGAAGCGGTACGACCGCTCCAGCAGCTCGATCAGGACGAGGACGCCCCAGCGGCTGGTGACGTGCTCCATGACGAGGCGGTGCGGGCACATCCCCTCGGGGCCCGTCTCGTACTTGCTCGCGGGCGGCGACACCTTGCTTACGGCCATGCCAGTAGCTTACTTCAAAGTGGGTACTTTCGAATAGTTAGTGCACCTCCTAGGGTGAGTCTCGCACCCGCCCCCTGGAGGAGTTCCACCATGAGCATCGTCGTCACCGGAGCCACCGGCCACCTCGGCACGTTCGTCATCGAGGGCCTGCTGGAGAAGGTACCGGCCGAGCAGATCACGGCCGTCGTCCGCAGCGAGGAGAAGGCCGCCGGATTCGCGGCGCGTGGCGTGAAGATCGCCGTCGCCGACTACAGCGCCCCCGAGACCTTCGACGGTCTCCTCGCCGCCGGCGACAAGGTGCTGCTGATCTCCGGCAGCGAGGTCGGCGCCGACCGGGTGGGCCAGCACAAGGTCGTGATCGACGCCGCCAAGGCCGCGGGGGTGGCGCTCCTCGCTTACACCAGCGCGCCGGGCAGCCTGACGGCCGCGCTCGCGGACGATCACCGGGGCACCGAGGAGGCGCTGCTCGCGTCCGGGCTGCCGTACACCCTGCTGCGCAACGGCTGGTACCACGAGAACTACACCGAGCAGCTCGCGCCGGTGCTGGAGCACAACGCCGTCACCCACGCCGCCGGTGAGGGCCGGGTCTCCTCCGCGGCCCGCGCGGACTACGCGGCCGCCGCCGTCGCCGTGCTGACCGGCGAGGGCCACGAGAACCAGACGTACGAGCTGGGCGGCGACACCGCGTGGAGCTTCGGCGAGTACGCGGCCGAGCTGAGCGCGCAGACCGGCAAGGAGATAGCGAACAACCCCGTCCCCGGCGAGGTGCTCACCGGCATCCTGACCGGCGTCGGGCTCCCCCCGTTCCTCGCCGAGATCCTCGTGGGCGTCGACGCGTCCGTGGCCAAGGGCGAGCTGGTGGTCTCCTCCGGCGACCTCTCCCGCCTCATCGGCCGCCCGACCACGCCGATCGCCGAGTCGATCGCGGCGGCGCTGAAGGCGTGACCGGGCGGGGCTGAGGCTCCGACAGGGCTGAGCCTTGGCGGCCCTGAGCCTCGGACGGACCTGACCTCAGACAGGGCTGAGCCTCGTCCGGACCTGAGCCTCGGACGGACCTGGGGCGTGCGCCGTGGCCGAGTGCCGTCGGTCCGTGCCCCGAGCATCCCTGGCCGGCGCCCCGGACTCCCCCTCTGGGCGCCTCACCCCCGGCTGTCATGACCGTATGCCGATACGGGCATGACAGGCGGGGGTGCTCGGCGTTACCTTCGGGAGGGTCGAGGGGTCGGGGTCGCGGCGGTGCGGCCGGGCAAGGAGGAGGGGCCGTGGCGGCGCAGTCGAGGGGCGAACACCGGATAGGGCTGCTGAACGGCTTCGCCGCGTACGGGATGTGGGGGCTCGTCCCCCTCTTCTGGCCCCTGCTGAAGCCCTCCGGCGCGGTGGAGATCCTCGCCCACCGCATGGTCTGGTCCCTCGCGGTCGTGGCCGTCCTGCTGCTGGTGCTGCGCCGCTGGTCCTGGGCCGGTGAGCTGCTGCGACAGCCGCGCAGGCTCGCCCTGATCACCGTCGCGGCGGCGGTGATCACCGTGAACTGGGGCGTGTACATCTGGGCCGTCAACACCCACCAGGTGGTCGAGGCCTCCCTCGGGTACTTCATCAACCCGCTCGTCACCATCGCCATCGGCGTCCTGCTGCTGAAGGAACGGCTGCGGCCCGTCCAGTGGACGGCGGTCGGCGTCGGCTTCGCGGCCGTCCTCGTTCTCACGATCGGCTACGGACGGCCGCCGTGGATCTCCCTCTGTCTCGCCTTCTCCTTCGCCACGTACGGGCTGGTGAAGAAGAAGGTCAACCTGGGCGGCGTGGAGTCGCTCGCCGCCGAGACCGCGATCCAGTTCCTGCCCGCGCTGGCCTATCTGGTGTGGCTGGGGTCGCGCGGGGACGCCACCTTCGGCCCCGAGGGGACCGCGCACGCGCTGTTGCTCGCCGCGACGGGACTGGTGACCGCCCTGCCGTTGGTCTGCTTCGGCGCGGCCGCGATCCGGGTGCCGCTGTCCACGCTGGGGCTGCTGCAGTATCTGGCGCCGGTGTTCCAGTTCCTGCTGGGTGTCCTGTACTTCGGCGAGGCCATGCCGCCCGAGCGGTGGGCGGGCTTCGCGCTGGTGTGGCTGGCGCTGTCCCTGCTGACGTGGGACGCGCTGCGGACGGCGCGGGTGGCACGCAAGCGGCTGGAGGAACTGAGCGTCGTCGCGGACCCCGTCGAGGCGCGAACCCCGCTGGCCAAATAGCACCCTTGACGGAGAGTCAGTCCCGCCCGCACCATCCAGGCACCTCATTCACCGGGTTCGCCATGGACACATCAATAGTGCGTCCGGGGCGGACCCATGGAATTCGGAGCCCCCCACCCATGAAGCTCTCTGTTCCAGTCACGGGACGCACCGCCGTCGCCGCCGCCGTCACGGTGGCCACGCTGTTCACCACCGGTTCCATAGCGGGGGCGGCCCCCGCCCCCGACCGGGCGGCCGCCGCTCCGGCCGCGACGATCGCCGCGGCGCCCGACCTGCCCGTGGCCAACGTCAAGGCCCACCTGACCCAGTTCCAGTCCATCGCCGCGGCCAACGGCGGCAACAGAGCCCACGGCCGCGCCGGCTACCTCGCGTCGCTCAACTACGTGAAGGGCAAGCTCGACGCGGTCGGCTTCACCACGACCGTGCAATCCTTCACGTCCGGCGGACGCACCGGCTACAACCTGATCGCGGACTGGCCGGGCGGAGACACGAACCAGGTTGTCATGGCCGGTTCACACTTGGACAGTGTCTCCTCGGGCGCGGGCATCAACGACAACGGCAGCGGGTCCGCCGCCGTGCTGGAGGCCGCGCTGACCGTGGCCCGCACCGACTACCAGCCCACGAAGCACCTCCGGTTCGCCTGGTGGGGCGCGGAGGAGCTGGGTCTCGTCGGGTCCCGCTACTACGTCAACAACCTCTCCTCCGCGAACCGGGCCCGCATCAGCGGCTACCTCAACTTCGACATGATCGGCTCGCCGAACCCCGGGTACTTCGTCTACGACGACAACCCCGTCATCGAGCAGACCTTCAAGGACTACTTCGCGGGCATCGGCGTCCCGACCGAGATCGAGACCGAGGGCGACGGCCGCTCCGACCACGCGCCGTTCAAGAGCGCCGGCGTTCCCGTCGGCGGGCTCTTCACGGGGGCGAGCCGGACGAAGACCGCCGCGCAGGTCGCCAAGTGGGGCGGTACGTCCGGCCAGGCCTTCGACCGCTGCTACCACTCGTCCTGCGACAACACGGCCAACATCAACGACACGGCGCTCGACCGGAACGGGGACGCGCTGGCGTACGCGGTGTGGGAGCTGTCGGAGTGAGGCATCCGGCGCGTGGCGTACCGGGTGGTGACGCCCGGTAGGTAGGCCCGGGTGGTTGTCGTTCCGGGGTCGGCCGGCGGTGGGGAGCGCCGCGGTCGGCCCCGTTTGTGTGTGTGGCGGCAGGTCAGAGTGACCGGCGGTGGGTGGGAGCGGGGTCGGGGGCGGGGGGCGACGGGCGGGTCACGGCTGAGGCGCGGCGGGCCGTGAGGGCGTGGGCGTGTGCCGGGGTCGCGGTCGTCGACCTGAGCCGGGACGCGACCGCGGTGGGCATGCCGGTGCCGTGGGCGAGGTCGGCGGCCACGGCGGAGCGGAGCGCGCCGAGCCGGGCCAGCCGGCTGGTGCGTCGCTCCGGGGTGAGCGCTCCGATGTCGACGCTCAGCGCGGCGCGGACGGCTCCGGGGTGCGTCGGGATGGGGGCGGCACCCTTCGCGGGGGTGCGGGAGGGGTCGAGACCGGCGGAGCGGAGGGCGACGGCGCGGGCGCTCCAGGGGGCGACCGCTCGGGGCGCCGGCGTACGACGGTGAGGGGTGCCGGGGGCTCGGGGAGCTCCGGGGGCGCCGTGCTGGGTGGGCGGTGCTGGGGTCGACCGGTCGAGGGTGCGCCAACTCAGGGTGCCGGTCAGCTCGTTGACGGTCACCTCGACCTTGGGGCGGAGGGCGGGGCGGTGTTCGGGGGGCGCCGCGGAGGCGGGGGAGCGATCGCGGGCCGCTCGGGAAAGGCCGGTGGGGCGGTCGGGCGCGGGGGTGGGCCGGTCGGGTCTGTCGGTGGGCCGGTCTGGTCCGCGGGTGGGCTGGTCGTGTCTGTCGGTGGGGCGGTCGGGTGCAGGGGCGCGGCGGTCCGGCTCACCAGTGGGGCGGTGAGGTGGTCCGTCGAGTTGGTGGCCGGGGAGGCGTCGGTGGCTTCGGGTGGGGTCACTGGCCATGGGCGTAGGGGGCGGAGTCGAGGGCGCGGGCCCGGTCGGTGAGGCGGGTCATGCGGGTGCGGGCCTTCTCCAGCTGCTCCAGGTCGTCGGCGGCGGGGCCGGCGTCCGCGGCGAGGTCGGTCCAGACGGCGATCAGGTCGCGGCCCAGGTGCAGCCCCTGGAGCGGGTCTCGGACCGCGCGCCAGGCGGCCGCCGCGCTCTGGATGTTGCCGTACGCGGCCCGCTGGTCGCGCATGCGGTGGCGGAGGCCGGCGAGGTCGAGCGACAGATGGAACGAGCGGAGGGCGTCACCGGCCAAGTAGGCGATGTAGGCGGTGAGTTCGCGGAGCTTCAGGACCTCGGGGTGCTGGGGGCCCAGCGCCACCGTCGCCTGTGCGACCGTCTGCTCGGCCATCTCCGCGGCTTCCTGGATGCGGCCCAGTTTCACGGCCTCGTTGATGCGCGAGACGGCCTCCGCGAACGGTGACGGGGTGCCGCCGTCCTCCTCCGGGTCCAGCACCGCCTCGGCCACCGCGTCGAACTCCCGTACCGGCGCGGGCTTCGGCGCGTCGTCCTCCTCCAGCACCTTCCACTCGGGGGCGGAGTAGGCGTCGGACGCGGACTCCTCCGGAGGAGCCGGCGTGGAGAGGGGTGCGAGCTCCGGGGTGGGCGTGGTGGCGGGCGGCGCCTGGACCGGCATCGGGGCCGGAGTCGGAGTGGGGGGCCAGGGCTGGGGCTCCAGCGAGACGGGCCCGGACTCCGGGGCGGGCCCCGAGGACGGCATGTGCGTCGACTCCGGGGCGTGCGGGTGCGCCGGCTCCTGGGCCGGGACGTCCGTCGGTGCCGCGGGCCACGGCTGCGGGTCAAGGGCGGCCGGGTCGGCCGGGGCCGTGAGCGGGCCGAACTCGCCGGTCGGGGGTGAGACCGTGCCGGCGGCCCGGGCGGTGTCCTGGGCGGGCTCGGGAGCCGAGGTCCGGGCTTCCGAGTCCACCGGGACGCCGGGGAGGGTGAGGGGCAGGTCCGGGGTGAGGGGCAGGTCCGGGGTGCGCGGCGGCCGCGCCAACGGGCCCTCCGTCGGTTCCGGCACCGCGCGCAGCACGAACGTCGACGGAACGACCCCGCCCGACGCCTGCTGCGACGCGTCGCCCTGCGCGCCCCGCTTCTCCTTCGCCGCCGTGAGCGGCATCGTCCGCGGCTCGCGCTTCACGGGCGGCGCCGGCTCGGCGGGGGTGGGGGCCGCCGACTTGTGGTCGGGGGCGTGCGAGGGTTCGGAGACGGGCGCGTGTGCGGGTGCGGGTGCCGGTTCGGGGGTCTGTGCGCGGATGGGCGCGGGCTCGGGAGCGTGCGCCGGTTCCGGCGTGTGCGCGGGCTTCGCCGCCGACAGAGGAAGGGTGCTCGGCTCCCGCTTCGGGCGCTCGGGCTCGGGTGTGGGGGTGAACGGCTCCGTCGTGGGTGCCGGTTCGCTCGCCGCCAACCGCATCGTGCTGGGCTCCCGCCTCGGCTGCCCCTGCGGGTGCGCCTGCGACTCCGGCCGCGCGTCCGGCCGTACATCCGCCTGGACGGACGGCTGCGGCTGCGGCTGCGGCTGCGGCTGCGGCTGCGGCTGCGGGCGATGCTCGGGGTGGGCCGGCGCCTCCGGCATCGCCTGCGGCTGCCACTGCTGCTGGGCCTCGGCCTGGGGCGGGACCTGGGCAGGGGCCTGCGCGACCGACTGCCAGTTCGGGTCCTGGTGCGGGTGTGGCGTGGAGTGGGTCTGCGGGGTGTGCGGAACGCCCTGCTCGGCCGGGAGTGCGCCCGTGGCCGCCGACTCCGGTACCGCGCGCAGGACATGCGTCGACCTGTCGCGGCGCGGGGCCGCGGACGGTGTCGGGGCCGACGCCGGCGCCGGAGCCGAGGTGGGCGGTTCCGGTGCTGACCCGCTCCCCGGCTGTGCCACGAACCCTTGCGGCTCGCCCACCCGTACCGGCTCGCCGGCGTAGTGGCTGGAACCGTCGACGTGGATCTGCAAGGGGACGACGTAGCCGATGCGTTCGTCGTGGACCGTGGCGAGGACGGGGTGACCGGTGGCGAGGGCCAGCCGGTGGAGGTAGTCGAGGGCGGCGGTCTGGAAGGACTCCCCGGCGGCCGGCGGCACCGGCATGCCGCCGACCGTCGCACCGGCCTCGGCCGAGACCCGTACGTCGATCGGGGTGAGCCCGGCCGGCACGCGTCCCGCGCGCTTGAGTTCCCGCTTCTGTTCGCGGCTGAGTCGAGTCATCGTTCCCTCACTCGGGTCGGGCAGAAGGAGAAGGAGAAAGAGGAGTTGCGGGGGTGGCGGACGCGGCCGACGTGGACGGGTCCGGTGTCGGTATCGCTGCCTCCACCGTACGCACTTCGTCCACCCGCCACGGCTCGCCCTTGCCCGAGCGCACCAGCTTCACGTACACCGTGGCCTGAGGGCCGGTTCCCGTCCAGCCGTCGCGGCCGTGTGCGGTGCCGTCGACGAAGAGGGCGCGGAAGGCGTCCCTGGCCGAGTCGGAGGGCGCGTCCCCGTCGTCGTCCGGTTCCACCTCGACCGTGGTCCATGCCTCGTGCGCGGCCCAGGAGTTCCACTGTTCGCCGGCGCCGCTCGCGGGACGGTACGAGCGCTCAGCCTTCGCCTTGGCGGCGGTGAACCAGCGCGCGGAGCGCAGTACGGCGTCGTGCGGGCCGGTGTCGTACTTGGTGTCGTAGCCGTACGCGACCTCGGTCCAGGCCTCGGCGACGGCGGTCGCGTCCGTCTCGTCGACGCCGGTGGGGTTCGGGACACGGGCGTCCGGGCCGAGCGACTTCCCGGAAGGGAGGGGGGCCTTGGGGGTGAAGGGCGGTTCGGACGTGGCCGTGGAGCCGCCCGCCGTCTCGCGGTGGTCCTCCAGACCGCAGGCGGTGAGGACCGCGACGCCGGTCACGGTCGCGAGCAGGACCATGCCCGCCCGACGGACCACTCCTCCGCCGAAGCGGCCCGCCCCGCGTGCGTCTCGTTCCTCGCGCCCACCGCGCGCATCGCGCATCACGTTCACCCTGGTTCCCCTCCTCACCTCAGTGTCCTGCCCCGCCGAACCCGCCGAACCCGCCGAACTCGTCATCATCCTCACTACAGCCCCAGCCACGGCGCCGGATTCACGTACGCCCCGTTCTGCTGCACCTCGAAGTGGAGGTGGGCGCCGGTCGAGTAGCCGGTCGAGCCGACCAGGCCGACGCGTTGGCCGACCTTGACCTTGTCGCCGACGCTCACGCCGAGGCCGGACAGCATGTGGTTGTAGGTGGTGGAGATGGTGTCGCCGTTGATGGTTCCGTGGGAGATGACGACACGGTTGCCGTAGCCGTTGCTCCAGCCGGCGAAGGTCACCTCGCCGTCGCGGGCGGCGAGCACCGGCGTACCGGACGCCGCGCCGAAGTCGATGCCGGTGTGCAGTTTGCGGACCCCGAGCGTGGGGTGCATGCGCCAGCCGTACGGCGAGGTCACGGGCGGGTTGCCGGGGAGCGGCATCGCCATCTCCCGGCCGGCCGGGAGCTTGCCCGGCGGGTCGTCCACCGACTCGTACTTGGAGATCAGGGACTTGATGCGGGCGACATAGTTCTGGGTCTCGGTGTAGGGCGGGATGCCGCCGTACTTCTTCACCGCCCCCGGACCGGCGTTGTACGCGGCGAGCGCCAGGTCGAGGGTCTCGCCGGTCGCCTGGCCGCGGTCCTTGTAGCCCTGGACCTGCTCGGCGAGGGCGCAGTCGTAGCGGCCCTGGGCCATGATCGCGTCGCCGGGGTCGTACGGGGAGACGCGGCCGTTGCCGTCGTCGTCCTTGCCCCAGCTCGGCCAGGTGCCCGGCATGAACTGGCTCAACCCCTCGGCGCCGACCGGGGACTTGGCGTTCGGGTTCCAGCCCGACTCGGCCTCGATCTGCGCGGCGATCACCGCGGGCTTGATGACGTCGCACATGGCGCCCGCCTTGAGCACCCACGGCACGTACTCGGCCGGTACCTGGCCCGACTTGAGTCCTCCCCCGACGCCCTGCTCCTCGGCCTCGGCATCGCCGCCGCCACTCACCGCGACCATCATGACCACCGGCATCAGCACGGCCGCCACGCAGCCGCCGACGACCCAGGTCGTGACGGACCCTCCCCCGTTGGACATCTGCTCCCCTCAGCGTCGAAGTGGCGGGAAGGACGGGACGGACGGGACGGGACGAGATGCGGTGACGCGGTTCCGTCATGCTCCTCGTGACGTCGTTCCGTCATGTTCCTGCCACTTGGGTCCAGTCAGACGAGTCTCTCCGCTCACCCCCGCTCCGCGCGTCACCGGTGCGTCACAGGCTCGTCGCAGGAACTCACGTCCCGATTCCCAAGCCGCCCGTACGCCGTGAAGATCGGTGATGGGCGTCGCGCCGGGCACGCAACGGCGGCCGGCACCCCGCCGGGTGCACGGGCACCACGGGCTCAGGAAGACTGCGACGGGCGGACCGCGCCGAGCGGACCGCTGTGATCAGCGGCGGAAACAGGGAGTGGTGGAGAGCGGTGATGCGGTGATGCGGCCGGAGACGGGACAGGCGGCGGCCGGGCCGGAGATCTGGGTGCGGGGTCCGGTGACGGAGCCGGAGGCACGGCCGCCGGACCCGGCGCCCATGGCGGCGGCGAGCGCGCGGCGGTTCTCCTGGGTCGCCACGCACGGCGGCGCCGGGTCCACCACCCTCGCGACGGTCTTCGGCGGTCATGACGCGGGCCGCAACTGGCCGCGTCCCGACCAGGGCGAGCCGGGGTCGGTGCTCCTGGTGGGGCGCACGCACGCCGCCGGGCTCGACGCGGTCTCGCACACCCTGGACATCTTCCGGCGGGGCGACGCGCCGCCGGGGCTCGACCTCGACGCGATCGTGCTGGTCGCGGACGCGCCCGGCCGGCTGCCCCGGCAGCTGGTGCAGCGCGTGAAGGTGATCGGTTCCGTCATAGACGTCTACCGCGTGCCGTGGGTGCCCGCCTGGCGCACCGGCGATCTCACCGGCCCGCCGCCCCGGGAGAGCGCGGCACTGGCCCGTCTGACCGGGAGGACCCCATGAGCAGCACCCTGTACGCCGCCGCCTCGACGCTGGCCGCGCCTCCGGCCGTGGTCACCAACGAGCTCAACTACGTGCTGAACATCCTCGCCTGGCTGGTGACGGCGGCCGGCGTGTGCGGGCTGATGATCGTGGGCACGCGGATGGCCATCTCGCTGCGGTCCGGGGAGGGCGACGAGCACCTCAGCCAGTTCGCGGTGGTCATGGGCGCCTGCATCATCGGCGCGACGGCCGGACCGATCGTGGGGTTCGTGCTGTAGGGGGACGCCAGGCGCAAGACAGAGCGACGGCCCGCCGGTTCACGGGGAACCGCCGGGCCGTCGCCGTGGCTTCGGACGGCTTCGGCCGTGTCTTCGGACGGCTTCCGCCATGGCTTCGGACGGCTTCCGCCGTGACTTCAGGCGGCTCCCGCCATGGCTTCGCGCGGCTTCTGCCGTGCCTGACGGCTTCCACCGTGCTTTTGCGCGGCCTCCGCCGTGTCTGACGGCGGCTCCCGCCATGGCTTCGCGCGGCCTCCGCCGTGACTTCAGGCGGCCTCCGCCGAGGCTTCGGGCGGCTTCTCGTAGCGCGCGCGGGGCGCCCGGCGCGCCGAGTCGCAGCTCCGACGGACGACCCCGACGCGCAGGACCGCACGGCCCCGACGCGCAAGGGCACCCGACCCCCGCCGTGCGGCCCCGTCGCACATGAACACGTCGCTCTCTTCGCACGCCGGTGCGATGCCTTCCGCTTAGTCGCAGGTCCCGGCGTTTCTGACAGGGCGTCACTGTCCCGGACATGACGAGGAGTTCCCGTCTGTCACGAGCACGTCACCGGCAGGTGCTGGATCACTACATCGCTTGGTTTCGGCTCACAGCAGTCGCCAAGCTCACAGGGCGACCGGGAACCCAGGCACATCACGCCGGCCCCGAAAGCAACCAATGTCCCATCCGCTCACATCGGTCGACGCCGGTCCGCCGCCCACGGCGGGCGGCCGAGACCACGGGGAGAAACCACATGCTGCACGCGATAGCCGCCAAGGCTCATCAGTCCGTTTTCCTGGCCGACGGCACGGTCCCCAACCCCAACCGCGACGCCCCCGCCGAACTCACCGGCAAGGTCGACACCGTGCTCGGCATCGTCGCCTGGGCCGGCACCGCCGCCGGTGTCGCGGGTGTGCTGATCTGCGGCGCCATGATGGCGATCTCCATGCGCCGCGGCGAGGGCTCGGAGCACATGGGCCGACTCGGCATGGTCCTCGGCGGCTGTGTCCTGGTCGCCACCGCCGGCCCGCTCGTGAACTTCGTCTTCTAGTCGTCCGAGCACGTCGAAAGGGGGAGCGACGATGCCGAACTCCGGCCGGGCCCACGGGGGCAGCGGAGAGTGGGAGCAGCCGTTCTGGCAGCAGCGGGGCTGGATCCTGTCGGCCGGGTTCCTGGCGGTCCTGCTCGTCCTCGCGGTGCTCTTCGCGATCACGGGCAACGGCGGCGGGGGGTCGACCGGCGCGGCCGGCGATCCCGACCCGGCGCCCACCTCGACATCGGAGACGGGCTCGGACACGGGCTCGGACTCCGGTGGCGGTGACGGCGGTTCGGAGAAGCGGCCCGCCGGCTGCCGCACCGACGACCGCGACCAGGACAAGCCCACCGAGGCGCCGCGCGACTTCCACTGGAAGGCCAACGGCACCGGCCTGGTCCCGGTCTCCAAGGCGGCGGGCCCGCGCACGTACGACGGTCCGGTCTGGTCCTGCTTCGCCCACACCCCGCTGGGCGCCGTCATGGCCGTCCACTCCATCACCGACCACCTCAGCTACGACGGCTGGCGCGAGGTCGTAGACAAGCAGGTCGTGCCGGGCGCCGGCCGCGACGCGCTGATCGCGAGCCGCTCCCAGGAGGCGAACAAGTCGACCACGGGCTCGCCGGACGCAGGTGGCTACGCCGGCTTCACGGTCCTGTCGTACGACGAGACGCAGGCGACCGTGATGGTCCTGGTGCGCGGCATGGGCGAGGGCGGCTTCGGTTCCGCCTCGGTCACCGTGCGCTGGCGGGACGGCGACTGGAAGCTCGCCCCGGACCGGGACGGCACGGTCTACAGCGGGGTGTCGCAGGTCAGCGGCACCGACGGCTTCGTCACGTGGGAGGCGTGAGATGGCCTGCTCCTGGAAGCTCTACGACTGTGTGATCGAAGAGGGCGGCAAGCAGTTCACCGAGGGTGCCGTGGTCGTCTTCGCCAAGGCGATCGGCGACGGCGCGGCGGAGGTGCTCAAGGCGCTCAACGGCGTCTGGCTGAACATCGACGTGGAGAACCCGACGGGGAACGGCGGCGGCGGCCACGGCCAGGCGACCGCCGCGAGTCCCATCGGTCAGATCACCGCGGAGGTCAACTGGATCGTCGCCTACGTCGCGGTGGCCTCGTTGCTGCTGGCCGCGATCCGGATGGCCGTGGACCGCAAGGGCCAGTCGATGCGGCAGGCGTTCATGGGGATGTGGAAGGTCATCCTCGTCGGCGCGGCCTCCGTCCCCGTGGTCACGGCCCTGATGAGGGCGTCGGACGCGTACGCCAAGGACGTCTACGCGAGATCGAACCTCGGTGACAAGGCCACCGAGATGCTGGGCGTGCTGACGCTCAACCAACCAGGCCTGGTGCTGATCTTCGGTCTGCTGGTGATGCTGTCGAGCTTCGTCCAGATCGTGCTGATGTACATCCGCATCGGTGTCCTGATCATGCTGGTCGGCACGCTGCCGCTGGCCGCCGCCTCCTCGATGACCGGGTGGGGCGAGGGGTGGTGGAAGAAGCACATCGGCTGGCTCGCGGCCTGGCTGCTGTACAAGCCGGCGGCGGCACTGATCATCTACTCGGCCACCTCGATGACCAAGGACACCAAGGACCTGAACCAGGTCATCGCCGGCATGGGCATGCTGATCATGGCGGTGTTCGCGCTGCCCGCCCTGCTCAAGCTGATCGTCCCGGCCACGGCCGCCCTCGGCGGTACCTCGGGCGGCACCGTCGCCCTCGGCGTCGCCAACAACATGGCCTCCGGCGCGGTCAGCATCGCCGGCAGTGCCGTCGGCGCGGCAGGACAGTCGGGCGGCGGCGGGGGCGGCGGTTCCGCCGGCCCCCAGGGCTCGCCGTCCTCGGGCGCGGGCTCGTCGGCGGGCGGCGCCGCGGGCGGTGCCGGTGGCGCCGGTGCGGCGGCCGGTACCGCCGCCGCGGGAGCGGCCACGGCGGGCGCGGCCGTCGCGGTCCAGGCCGCCGCGGTAGTCGTCCAGACCGGCATGCAGGCGGCCTCCGAGGTCGCGGGCTCCCTGGACGACAACGACGGGATGAAGGGCCACAACCATTAGCCGGACCCCCGCGCCCCTGGAAAGCAGGGGCCGCAGGCCCCCTGCCTTTCCAGGGGCGCGGGGAACTGCGCGAGCAACCACGCACCACCCGCAGCCGCCATCCGACCCCAGTGCCCCGAGTTCGTAGGCACCCAGCACCCAACACCCCGCACCGCGCATTCCGCACCCCGCACCCCGCACCCAGCACCCAGCGACGGCACCCGGAAACCAGCGACCTCAGCCGGAAGAAGGAACCCCATGTCCACCGACGCCCTCACGCGTCCCACCTACGGAAACTGGCGCCGCCCCCGCCGCCCCGGCCTCGGCCCCCTGGGCCTCCTCGGCACCGTCGTGGCCTTCGGCGGACTCCTGGTCGCTCTGCTCGCCTCGCTGGTCTCGCTGCTGGCCGCGGTCCTCGTCCTCATCCCCCTCGGCCTCTTCCTCGCGCCGCTCGCGCTGCGCACGGTGGACGGCCGCAACATCTACCAGGTGGTCGCGGTGCGTATCGGTTGGCTCAGGCGCAAGGCGAACGGCTCCACGACGTACGTCTCCGGCCCGCTCTCCAAGCGTCCCGGCGGCCGCTTCCAGCCGCCGGGCCTGCTGGCCCGCACCAAGATGTACGAGGGCCGGGACGCCTACAACCGCGCCTTCGGGGTGATCCACCACCCCGGCCGCAACCTCTGCACGGTGGTCCTGGCCTGCGAGCCGGACGGTGGTTCGCTGGTCGACCCCGAGCAGGTCGACATCTGGGTGGCGTCCTGGGGCGACTGGCTCTCCCGGCTCTCGCACGAGCCGGGCCTGCGCGGCGCCCAGGTCGTCGTGGAGACCGCGCCGGACACCGGGACGCGGCTGGCGGCCGAGGTGCTGCCGCGCATCTCGCCGGACGCCCCGGCGGCGGCCCGCGCGGTGATGGAGGAGGTCGTCGCGCGCTACCCGTCCGCCTCCTCCGAGATGCACACCTACATCGCGCTCACCTACGGCCCCACCGGCGGCCCCAAGCGGGACGTCCAGGACGTCGTCACCGACCTGTCCATGCGGCTCCCCGGCCTGCTGTCGGGCCTGGTCGCGGCCGGCGGCGGCTCCGCGTACCCGCTCTCCGCCGACCGGCTCGCGGAGATCGTACGGGTGGCGTACGACCCCGCCGTGGCCCCCGACGTGCTGAGCGCGCGGGCCGAGCAGTCCACCACCGGCCTCGACTGGGCGGACGCGGGCCCGGCGGCGGCCGTGGAGACGGTGCAGTCGTACAAGCACGACTCGGGGGTCTCGCGGACCTGGATGCTGACGCTGGCACCGCGCGGCACGGTCCGGTCCAGCGTGCTGCGGGGCCTGCTGGAGCCGGCGTCGGGCACCCGCCGCAAGCGGGTCTCGCTGGTCTACCGCCCGATCGACCCGGCGACCTCCGCCCGAATCGTCGAGGCCGACCGGCGTGCCGCGCACTTCATGGCCGGCTCCAAGCGGGGGCTGGTCCAGGCGCGGGCCAGTTCCGAGATGCAGGCGGCCGAGCAGACGGCGGCCGAGGAGGCCGCGGGTGCCGGGCTCGTGGAGTTCTCGCTGATGGTGACGGTCACCGTCGACGACGAGGAGCAGTTGCCGGACGCGGCGATCACCGTACGCAACCTCCAGGCGTCCTCCCGCATCCTGATGCGCCCCGCCGACCGTATGCAGGCCTCCGCGTTCACCTGCACGCTCCCCGTCGGCCTGCTGCCGTGGGAGCACACCCTCGTTCCGTACCAGATCCGGGAGGCGCTGTGAGCAAGCGCGCTGCTGAACGTTCCGCAGGTCAGACACGTCCCACCCGTCCCGTACGGCCGCAAGTGGCGCCCCCGCGTGGGTGGTTCGGCCCCGGGGGCGGTCAGGTCGGGCATGTCGACCCGCCCGCGCTGTGGCGGGCCACGACGGTCCAGGCGTGCGGGCTGTGGCCCTTCGCGGCGGGTTCCGGCGCCCCGATGACGGGTGTGCCGCTCGGCCAGCACCTGCACACGGGTGCCACGGTCTGCGGCGACCCCATCTCCTGGTTCACCCGCGCCCGTTACATCTCCAACCCGTCCCTGTTCATGCTGGGCATGCCGGGCCTCGGCAAGTCCACGCTGGTCAACCGCATGCTGATCGGCATGGCGGCCACGGGCATCACCCCGCTGGTCCTCGGCGACCTCAAGCCCGACTACGCCGACACCGTCCGGGCGCTCGGCGGCCAGGTGATCTCCATCGGGCGTGGGGTGGGCGGCATCAACGTCCTCGACCCGGGCGCGATGGGCGAGGCGGCGCTGCGGATCGGCGGCGAGCGGGGCCGGATCCTGGCGGCGGAGGCGCACGGCCGTGTGCTGAACATGGTCGCGGCGCTGATCACCATCGTCCGGGGCCGCCCGATGGACGACCACGAGCAGTCCGTCCTCTCGGCGTGCCTGCACCATCTGACGGAACGTACGAAGCCGGGCCGGGCGCCGCTCCTCCCCGACCTGCTGAAGGTGCTGGACGAGGGCCCGGACCGGGTGCGCGCGGTGACCCTCGACCGGGGTGACGTGGCGCGCTACCAGGAGGCGGTGGATCCGCTGCACCGCTCGCTGCTGGGTGTGCTGGACGGTCCGCTCGGCGACACCTTCGCCTCCGAGACCTCCACCCGGATCGACCCCGCCTCGCCCGCCGTCTGCGTCGACATCTCCCGGATCGGCGAGGCGGACACGCAGCTCACGGCGGCGGCGATGCTGGCGGCGTGGTCGGACGGCCTCGGCACGGTCGCGGCGGCCCACGCGCTCGCCGACGCGGGTCTGGCCCCGCAGCGCTGGTTCTTCACGGTGCTGGACGAGCTGTGGCGCCCGCTGCGGGCCGCCTCCGGCATCGTCGAGCGCATCGACGCGCTCACCCGGCTCAACCGGTCCCTCGGGCTCGGCGACGCGAAGATCACGCACACGTTGAAGGACGCGGAGGCGCTGGGCAGCGAGGCGGACCGGGCGAAGGCCCGCGGGTTCGTGGAGCGGGCCGGGATGGTGGTGTGCGCGGGGCTTCCCCGTACGGAGATGAGGGAGCTCGGGGAGATCGTCGGTCTGTCGGAGCGGGAGATCGACCTCGTGTCGTCGTGGTCGTCACCGCCGGGGTGGGCCAGCACCGGGGGCAACGAGGAGCCGCCGGGTCGTGGCCGCTTCCTGATCAAGGTGGGTGGTCGGCCCGGGATCCCGATCAAGGTGTCGATCACGGACACGGAACGGCAACTCCACAACACGAACACGCGGTGGACTCCGTCGCTGTCGAAGGGCGCCTAGTGGGGTGGGCCGGGTGGGTACGTCGGCGGGTGCGGCTCCGGTGGGGCTTCTCGCGCAGTTCCCCGCGCCCCTAAAAGCATCAGGCCCCGCGGGCCTGAAAGCCCCAGCGGGGGCCTGAAAAGCGCGGGGCGAAGCCCCCGCTTTTCAGGGGCGCGGGGAACTGCGCGACCAGCCCCCACCGGACGGACGTCTGGGGGTCGAAGGGGCACCGCCCCTTGAGGACGGGACGGGTAGGGGCGGCGGGGGCGAAGAAGAAGTCCGATCAGCTGACGGGTGAACAGAGATGGCCACACGCAAGCAACACCACACCACCACCGACGACCTACTGCCCTGGATCATCCCCGGCGCCGCCCTGCTCATCGGCACCCTCTTCCTCACCGCCTGGCTGGGCGGCACCCTCGCCGCCGCCCTCACCGGCGCAGGCTGGCACCCACCCCCCTTCACCCCGACCACCCTCAAGACCCTCGTCACGGACGGCCCCACGCCCCTGTGGCCCACGACCTCGCCCGGCACCCTCACCGCCGGCATGGGCACGGTCTTCGGCGCCACCCTCACCCTGCTCGTCACCCCCGTCGTCCTCATCACCCGCCGAGGCGGAAAGCCCACCGGCCTCGCGGGCCGCCGCGAACTCGCCGCCCTCCTCCCGAAGGGCGCCGCCGCCCGCGCCCGCCAACTCCGCCCGTCCCTCCCGAAGTCCGGCAGGCTCCCCGCCGACGACACGGGCAACCTCCTGGGCAACCTGGAGCCCGGCGGCCCTGAACTCCGCAGCAGCTACGAGGACGTGGAGCTGGACCTGATGGCACCGAGGGCCGGCAAGTCCACCGGCATAGCGGTCCCCCGTGTCCTGCGGGCCCGCGGCAGCGTCCTGCTGACGTCCAACAAGGCGGACGTGTACAGCGTGACCCGCGCGGAACGCGAACGCGCGGGCACGGTCTGGACGTTCGACCCGCAGGGCATCGCCCACACCACGCGCGGCCTGTGGTGGGACATGCTCGCCGACGCGGCCACCATCGAAGGCGCCCGCCGTCTGGCCGGCCACTTCGTCGGCGCGGTCAACGACGACGCCTCCAAGCGGGACTTCTGGATCTCGGCGGCCCAGAACACGCTCACCGCGCTCTTCCACGCGGCCAACCGGGGCGGGCGCCAGGTCGGCGAGGTGCTGGCCTGGCTCGCGGACCCGGCCGACCGCACACCCGTCGACCTGCTGCGCGACGCGGGCATGGCGGCCCTCGCCGACCAGCTCCAGGGCACCGTCCAGGGCGCGGTGGAGACCCGCGACGGCATCTACGAGACGGCCCGCCAGTGCGTGGCCTGCCTGCTCGACCCGGTGATCGCCGCCTGGGTGAGCCCGGACCCGGAGCTGCCGCAGTTCCTGCCCGAACGGCATGTGCTGTCCTGCGACACCCTCTACCTGCTCTCCAAGGACGGCGGCGGCTCGGCCGCCGGTGTCATCGCCGCCTGCGCGGACTCCGTCCTGCGCGCGGGCGTCGTGGCGGCGGAGCGGATGGGCGGGCGCCTGGACCCGCCGATGACGGCGGTACTGGACGAGGCGGCCAACGTCTGCCGGATCTCCGACCTGCCCGACCTCTACTCCCACTTCGGCTCGCGCGGCATCAACGTCGTGACCCTGCTGCAGAGTTACCGCCAGGGCACCCGGGTGTGGGGCGAGGCGGGGATGGACGCGCTGTGGGGCGCCGCCACCATCAAGCTGCTCGGCGCGGGCCTCGACGACGCGGACTTCGTCGAGAAGGTCTCGCGGCTGGTCGGCGAGCACGACGTGTCGACGGTCAGCTACTCCCGCGGCAAGGGCGGGCGTTCCCGCTCGACGTCGTACCGCCTGGAACGCATCCTGCCCGCCGACCGTATCCGCGCCCTCCCCAAGGGCACCGCCCTCCTCCTCGCCACCGGCGTCAAACCCGCGCTGGTCCGCCTCCGCCCCTGGTACGCCGAGCCCGGCGCCGACCGTATCGCGCTGGCCGCGCAGGCCGAGGTCAAGGCGATCACGGCGCGCGCCACAGAGAGGATCGTCCGATGACCACCACCGTCGAACAGCCCGGCCCGCAGCAGCCGCTGCCCGCCGTGGGCCCGCCGTTCATCCTCTACCTCGACGGCGCCGAGTACGCCGAGGAGATGCACGGCCTGGCCGTCTGGGTCGGGGACCTGCTGCTCCCGGTCTACGGCCGGGAGGTCAGCTCGCAGCAGCCCTGGTGCCCGCGCTGGTGGGAGCACCTGGAGGCGGTGGCCCGGCTGCACGCCCTGTGGCTGGCCTGGCAGGAACTCACCGACCCCACGGCGGGCCCGACGGGTCCGGCGGTCTGGCACCGCGACCACCTCGGGCCCGTCCTGGCCGAACTCCGCTCCCCCGGCGGCCCGTTCGCGGGCTGCAAGGAGGGCGCCCACCGCGCGAAGCAACCGCCGACCGTGGAGCCGTACGGGACGGGGTACTGAGGGGCGGTCGGCTCCTACCGGACCCGCCGGACAACCCCCCTACCCTGAACCGACGCGCAGCCGATCACAAGGCGGCCACCAGCGGAAACGGACCGACAGCGGTCATCGTCCGCGGCCGACGGGAGAGACAACCATGGACAACCCGACCCTGGAGTACTTCGAGGACGTCGTCGACTGGCGCCACCGCCGGGCGGGGCGCGCGCACACCCTGGTGCGGGCGGTGCGCTCCACCGTCACCGGCCGGGTGGTCGCGGTGGTGTCGGAGCTGGCGAGCAACCCCGACGACCGGGGCGTCACCGACGACTTCGGCAGCGTCGCGGACGCCGTACTGCCCGCCCTGCGGCGGGCGTTCGGCGCGGAGCCGGTCGAGGTCTTCTGGATCGCCCACTTCGGGGCGTTCTCGTACCACGACCCGACCGGCCCGGAGTCCTTCACCCAGATCGTCCTCACCGCGGGCCCTGAGGGACACGTCGACGACCTGTCCGGGGACCGTACGTTCACCGCGCGGGACGTGGAGGAACTCCTGGGCCACGGGCTCGAACCCGTGCCCCAGGTGCTCGCCCGTATCGACCACGAAGCGACACGGGGGTGAGCTGACCGATGACCGAGCATGTGTCGGGGCGTGACGTACTGCGCCAGGCGAAGGACTTGTACGCCCCCTACCGGGACGCGGTGGCCCCGACGGGACAGCGGGTGACGATCATCCGCTTCCAGCCCGCGGAGAACGATCCGCCGGAGTGGAAGGTGAAGCTGGAGGCGTCGAAGGTCTCCGCCGAGCAGAAGGTGAAGAGCTTCGAGCACCTGGGCTTCGAGGCGAACCACGTGGTGATGCCGCCCGGCACCACGCGTGCGCAGTTCGCGGCGGTGCTGGAGCAGGCGAACCAGGACGCGGCGACCCGGGCGATCATCGTGCAGTTCCCGCCGCCGGCCCACCTCCAGCCGCTCGTCCAGCGCATGGATCCCGCGAAGGACATCGACGCGCTCACCAAGGGCCGTTCCCCGTACGCCGCGTGCGCCACGGCCGAGGGGATCTGCCGGGTCGTGGAGCCCTTCGCCAAGGACGACCCGGTGATCGCGGTCGTCGGCAGCAAGGGGTTCGTCGGGCAGGGCGTCGTCACCACCCTGCGCGGGCAGGGCCACCGGCTGATGGAGCTCGACGCCGGGGACGACCTCAGGCGGGTACGCGACGCCGACATCGTCGTCTCCGTCACCGGCAACCCCGGCATCCTCGGCCCCGACCACCTCCGTCCCCACCACCGGCTCGTCGTCGACTCCGGGTTCGTCCCACAGGCGGACGGCACCGTGAAGGGCGACGTCCAGCGGGCGGCGTACGACATCCCGCAGCACCTCACGCCCGTCCCCGGCGGCATCGGCCCGGTCGAGATGGCCACCCTCATGGAACGCGTCGTGCGCCGCGAGGTGGACCCCGACGCCCCGTCCTGGAAGGTCGAACCCCGCCCGTACCTGACGAAGGACCAGCTGACCGCCCAGCAGGCGCCGAAGCCGGAGGTGACGGTGGCGTCGGCGGTGGCCGGACCGAAGGCGGGCCCCGGGCAGGGGACGGCGAGTCTCCAGGCGGCGGCCGGGCAGCGGTCGCCGACCGGTCAGGGGATCACGGGGCAGCAGGGTCCGGCGACGGGGCCGCAGGGTCCGGCCTCCGGCAATCCGGTCGCGGAGGCGGCCAAGCGCCGTACGGGTGGGGCGAACGGTGGAGCCGGCGGGCTCGGCCCCGGCCCGGCGACGCCCCCGACCGGCCCATCGGCCCCGGCCCGCCCGCACATCCCCGCTCCATAGAAGCCGCCGACCCCGCCCGCGCCGGGCGGCCCGGGCGGCCCGGCACGCTGAAGAAGCGGGCAAGTGGGCATGCGGGCAAGCCGAGGGATGGGCGGGACCCGAGCTGCGATCCAGGAGCCGCGAGACGCGAGATCCCCAGCGAGAGCGAGCAGCCGCACGATCCTGACCCACCCGCCAGCCCACCAGCCCGAGCAGCCAACCCGCCCGAGCAGAGCGAACACCCCGGAAGGTCATGGACCCGCACACCTCCCCGCACCCTCACTCACCACAGCCGCCCGACGGCCCCGTCGACGACGGGCTCGCGGCGCTGCCGACCATGCGGATCGCCGACGGCGTGCGCGCGGGTGAGTGGCGAGCCGTCGATGTCGTCGCGGCGGCGCTCGCCCGGATCGAGCGGGCCGAGCCCACGCTGCACGCGTTCATCGAGGTGTGGGCGGAGGAGGCCCTGCGGCAGGCCGGGGAGGTGGATGTGCGCGTCGCCGCGGGCGTGCGGCTGCCCTTGGCCGGGGTGCCGATCGGCGTGAAGGGGCGGTCCGGGCGGCGTACGGCGGCGGCCCGCGCGCTGGTCGCCGCCGGGTGCGTCCCCGTGGGCGCGACCTCCGTGCCCGGCCCGGGTACGCCCTGGCAGACCTGGGGTCTCGGGGCCGGCGGCCGTACGGTCAACCCCTGGCGGGCCGACCGTACGCCGGGCGGCTCCTCCGCCGGGTCGGCGGTGGCGGTCGCCGCGGGCCTGGTACCGCTGGCGACCGGCACGGACGGCGCCGGGTCGGTACGCATCCCGGCAGCCTGGTGCGGCATCGTCGGCCTGAAGTCCACGAACGGGCTCCTCCCCTCCGCCGACCGCACCGGCCTCGCCTCGGCCGGTGTCCTCACCCGCCACGCGTCCGACGCGGCGGCGTACTGGCGCTGCGTGACGGAAGCCGCCGGAGCCGCGCGGGAGCCGGCGCCCGCCGTCAACCCTCCATCCGCTGCCCCGACTCCCCCCGTCGCCGTCTGGTCGGACGACCTCGGGTTCGCCGACGTCGAACCCGGGCTCGTCGCGATCGCCCGTGCCGCCGCCCTTCGCCTCGCCGGCGCGGGGCTCGTGCGGCAGGCCCCTTCTCCCCCGGGGCCGTCCGGCGCGCTCGTCCTGGAGGACCCGGGGCCCGCCTGGCTCACCCTCCGCGCCGGGACCCGGTCCGGGGCCGGGGCCGGTTCCGGCTCCGGCTCCGGGGCTGACGCCCGTGTCGACCCGGCGGACCTTCGCGCGGCCCAAGAGATCCGCGCCGAGAACGACCGACGGCTCGCCACGTTCTTCGCCGGGGCCGACCTGATCCTCACCCCCACGACGCCCAACCCCCCGCACGGTCACGACGGTCCCGGTGACCGTTACTCCACGGCCCTCACCTGGGCGTTCAACCTCAGCGGCCACCCGGCGCTGAGCATCCCGGCCGGCTTCGACGCCGACGGCTGCCCGGTCGGCCTCCAACTCGTCGCCCGACCCGGCGAGGAAGCCCTGCTCCTCCGCGTGGCGGAGGCCGCCGAGGCCGTCCGGGAGTAGCCCAGTAGCCCCCTCTTGGAATCTCATGCGTACGCATATATTGTCAGTGCATGTAATCGTCGCACGCCGCATACCCAGGGGGACCCCATGACCCGCCGTTTCCTGTTCGTGCTCGGCAGCAGCCGGTCCGACGGCAACACCGAGATGCTGGCCCGCGCGGCGGCGGAACAGCTGCCGGCCGAGGTCGCGCAGGTGTGGATCGATCTGGCCCGGCATCCGCTGCCGGACTTCGAGGACCTGCGGCACGACAGTGACCACGTACGGCCCGAGGGCGACAACCGGGCGCTGCTGCTGGACGCCACGCTCGCGGCCACGGACATCGTGATCGCGTCGCCGCTGTACTGGTACTCCGTGTCCGCCCACGTCAAGCGCTACCTCGACCACTGGTCGGGCTGGCTGCGCACCCCCGGTGTCGACTTCAAGAAGACCATGGCCGGCCGCACCCTCTGGGGCGTCACCGCGCTCGCCCACGAAGAGGAGGAGGTCGCCGAGCCCCTCGTCGGGACGCTCAACCACTCGGCCGCGTACCTGGGCATGCGCTTCGGCGGAGTGCTCCTGGGCAACGGCAGCAAGCCCGGCGACGTGCTCCGGGACACCGCCGCCCTGACCCGGGCGAAGACCTTCCTCACCACGGAGCCGCCGTTCGCGCGCTTCCCGTACGACACGGAGGAGGAGGCCGCCGCCTGAGCCGTCGCGTCAGGCGGTGATGTCCTTCGCCGTGAACCTCGCCCACGCCGCCGACCCGAACACCGCCGCGTACACGGCCTGGAGGCCCAGGTTGCGCTGGAGGTCGTCCCAGTAGACCGGCTCGCGCATCAGGTCGGCGAAGGAGAGCCAGTAGTGGGAGAAGAAGTACGGGTGGAGGGCGTCGAGCTGGGGGATCTGGTCGAGGATCTGGACGGTGATGAGCAGCCCGACCGTGGTGGCCATGGCGGCGATGCCGCTGTTGGTGAGGGTGGAGATGAACAGCCCGAGGGCAGCGACGCCGATCAGTGACGCCGCCACCGCCAGCGCGATCAGCAGGGCCCGCAGCAGGCCCTCGGCGAAGCTGATCCGGGTACCGGAGATCGTGGTGAGGTCCCCGAGTGGGAACAGCAGCGCCCCGACCGCCAGTGCGGAGGCCGCCACGACCAAGGTCGCGACCAGGCAGAACGTCATGGTCGTCGCGTACTTGGTGAGCAGCAGCCGGGTCCGGCCCGCGGGTGAGACCAGGAGGTAGCGGAGGGTGCCCGCGTTCGCCTCGCCCGCGATCGCGTCCCCGGCGATCACGCCGACGGCCATCGGCAGGAAGAAGGGGAGTGTCGCGGCCAGCGCCGTGAACACCAGGAACAGACCGTTGTTGGTGATCTGCGCGATGAACGCGGGCCCGCCACCGCCGCCACCGCCCTCGGGTCCGCCACCCATGGACGACCCGTCGCCCGTCTCGATCCGCACCGCGATCCCGACGAGGATCGGCACGGCCGCGAGAACACCCAGCAGCGCGATCGTCCGCCACCGCCGGAAGGTCGTCAGCAACTCGCTGCGGAACAGACCGAAGGTCCACAGGAGGCTGGGGGTGCGCGCGGGGGCGGTGGCCTGTACGGCGGCCGGTGCGGTCGCCTCCGGCGGCGTACCCGGCGTACCCGGCGTACCCGGCGTACCCGGCGTACCCGGCGTACCCGGCGTGCCCGGCGTGCCCGGCGTCTCCTGCGTGCCCGGCGTCTCCTGCGGGGCCTGCGGCCCGGACGTGTCAGCCCGCGACATCGAAACCCTCCCCCGTGAGTGCCACGAACGCGTCCTCCAGGGAGGCGCGTTCGAGGGCGAAGCCGCGGACGCGGACGCCCGCGGTGACCAGTGCGGCGGTCAGTTCGGCGAGGTCGCGGTCGGGCGGGGGCGGTTCCGCCGTCACCCGGCCTCCCGCCTCGGCCACGACCACGTCCGCGATTCCCTGCTCCTTGAGCACCCGGGCCGCGTCCGCCGTGTCGGGGGTGGTGACGACGAGACGGCCGCGTGCGCCGGCGGCCAGTTCGGTCACCGCGCCCTGGGTGATGAGCCGGCCCCGGGCCATGACGGCGGCGTGCGTGCACACCTGCTCGATCTCGTCGAGGAGGTGGGAGGAGAGGAAGACGGTGGTGCCGTCGGACGCCAACTCCCGCACCAGGGTGCGGATCTCACGCATCCCCTGCGGGTCCAGCCCGTTCGTCGGCTCGTCGAGGACGAGCAGGCGGCGCGGCTGGAGCAGGGCTGCCGCGAGGCCCAGCCGCTGCTTCATGCCGAGCGAGTACGCCTTCGCCTTCTTGCCTGCGGCGGCCGCGAGCCCCACCCGGTCGAGGGCGGCCGCGACCCGCGTACGCCGGGTGCGCGGGTCGGCGGTCGGGTCGGCGGAGTCGTAGCGGAGCAGGTTGTCTCGGCCTGAGAGGAAGCCGTAGAGGGCAGGGCCCTCGATGAGCGCGCCGACATGCGGGAGGACGGTCCGGGAGGAGCGCGGCATGGGCCGGCCGAGGACCTGGGCCGTGCCCGAGGTCGGCTCGATCAGGCCCATCAGCATGCGGATGGTGGTGGTCTTGCCCGAGCCGTTCGGGCCGAGGAAGCCGAAGACGCTGCCGCTGGGAACCGTCAGCTCCAGGTGGTCCACGGCCACCTGTCCGCCGCGGAAGGTCTTGGTCAGCCCCTGGGTGTGGATGGCTGCGTCGCTCATGGCTCCCCTCGGGTACGGCCGAGGGGCCGGGACGGCGTCGTACCAGCCGTCCCGGCCCACAGCCGAACGTCACTCCTGCACCGCTCCGGCCCACCGAACCGGTGCCACCGCTCCACCGCCCCGGCCCACCGAGGCGGCTTCACCGAACCGGCGTCACCGCGCCCGGCGGCTCTACTTCGCCGCGTTCGCCGCCTTCACCAGGGCGTCCTTGGTGACGGCGCCCGCGTACACCTTGCCGTCGTCGGTGAAGAGGACGTTGATCAGCCGGGTCTTGAAGACCGTACCCGAGCCGAACTCGCCCTTGACCTGGTCGCCGAGGGAGTTCAGGAAGCCGTCGACCCGGGCGTCGCCGGACGACTCGCCGCCGCCGGTCGGCAGGCCGGCCTCGGAGCCGCCGTCGATCACGGCGATGGTGCTCCAGCCCTTGCCGATCGTCTTCAGTCCACCGAGCCCGCTCGCGAACTCCTCCTCGGAGCCCTCGGAACCCTCGGAACCCTTGAGCCCCTTGCCGTCCTCGTTCTTGAACTCCCCGTGCTTGCCGGGCCCCTCGAACACGGAGTCGCCGGACCCGGACTCGTGGCTGCCCGACTTCTCGACCTCGTCGGCCTCGGTGACCTTCGCGCCCTTCGGCGGGGTGAAGTCGAACGTCGACGCGCTCGGCTTGCCGAAGTCGACCTTCGTGAAGCCCGCGTCCACGACGGCCGCGCCGCCGCTCGCCGGGGTGAGCGTGAACTTCAGCGGCAGCCCCGTCTTCTCGTCGACGGCGATGGAGATCGCCCCGACCGTGGAGCCGGACTGCTTCGGCTTGATGACCAGCTTGTACGCGTCCCGCCCGGCGACCTGCGCGGTCCCGTCGACGGCCACGGACGTGGTGTCGTCGACGGCCTTCAGGGCCTCCTCGGCGAGCTGCTGGGGCGTGGCGGGTACGTCCTCGGCGGTGTCCGGGGCGTCCTTGCCGCCCTTGCCCGCGCGGTCCTCGCCCTCGCCCTTCGGGCCGGCGTCGGTCGCGTGGTAGACCTCGTTCGAGGCGCTGTCGTACGCCCACAGGTCGTCGCCGTTGTGGATGACGCTGTACTCGGCCGCCTCGTCCAGCAGCGACAGCTTCTGCTTGTCGGGGCCGTCGGCGGCGATCCGCAACGTGTGGGTGCCGGTTGCGAGTTCGAGCAGCTTGGAGGACGGGTCGGCGGAGGAACCGCCGTCGCCGCCGGGGGCGCCCTGCGATCCCAGGCTGTCAGTGAGACCGCCCAGGTCGGGCAGGCCCAGATCCGTGGTGATCTTCACCGTGCCGGACACCTGCTGTACGTCGGACGCGGCGATCTTCTCGATGAGTTCCTGTGCGCTGATCTTCGGCAGATCGGGGTCACCGGAGCCGGCGAAGGCCGGGACGAGCCCGATGGTCGCGGCCGCCACGCCCAGCACGGTGACCGGGACGACGTACCGTGCGGCCTTGCGTCGCCGTGCCGAGCGCGCCTCCTCGGCCTCGGCGGCGAGCGCGGCCGCGTCGCCGGACCGGGCGCTGTCGTCGGTTTCGTACGGTGCCATGTGTGCCTTACCTCCGTCGTCGGCGGCGGCGTCTGCTCTCAGCCGCCATTCTCACCCGAATCGGTGAGGAGTGGTGATACCCATCTGACCAAATCGGCCAGCGGGAATCGTCAGACTCGGGGCTCAACTCCACGTACTGCTACGGGATGACACGGCGAACCGTCAGGGATGACATGACGAGGCGGCGCCTCCCCACGACCCGTAGGGGACGCCGCCGGCGACCGGCCCGGAGACGATCCGGCGCGGTGACTGGAAGTAGTCAGGCGCGGGAACGATCGGGCGACCGGCGGCCGGCCGTACGCCGACGCACCGAGGACCGAGGACCGTCCGGCGCCGGTGACTGTCCGGCGCTGGACCGGTCCAGGCGCGGTAGCCATCCGGCGCCGGTGGCTGTCCGGCACAGGACCCGCCCTGCACGGTAGCCATCCAGCGCGGACGGCTGTCCGGCACAAGCCCCGTCCGGCGCGGTCGCTATCCGGCGCGGTGCACCACGGCGTCGCACAGCTCCACCAGGGCCGCCTTCGCGTCGCAGTCCGGGAGGGGGGCGAGCACGGCGCGGGCCTCCTCCGCGTAGCGGATCGTGTCGCGGCGGGCCTGCTCCAGGGCGGGGTGGACGCGGAGCCGGGCCAGGGCCTCGGCGTGGCGGGCGTCGTCGGTGAGGTCGGAGTCGAGCAGCTCGCACAGGGCGATGTCGTCGGCCAGCCCCAGCCGGCCCGCCCGCTCGCGCAGCCGCAGCACCGGCATGGTCGGCACGCCCTCGCGCAGATCCGTGCCGGGGGTCTTGCCGGACTCGTGCGAGTCGGAGGCGATGTCGAGGACGTCGTCGGCGAGTTGGAAGGCGACGCCGAGCCGCTCCCCGTACTGGGTGAGGATGTCGACCACGGTCTCGTCGGCCCCGGCCATCAGCGCGCCGAGCCGTCCGGCGACCGCGACCAGCGAGCCGGTCTTGCCGCCGAGCACGTCGAGGTAGTGGTCGATCGGGTCGCGGCCGTCGCGCGGCCCGGCGGTCTCCAGGATCTGCCCGGTGACCAGCCGCTCGAAGGCCTCGGCCTGGATGCGGACGGCGTCGGGGCCGAGGTCGGCGAGGACGTGGGAGGCGCGGGCGAAGAGGAAGTCGCCGGTGAGGACGGCGAGGGAGTTGTCCCAGCGGGCGTTGGCGCTCGGCACGCCCCGGCGCACCTCGGCCTCGTCCATCACGTCGTCGTGGTACAGCGTGGCGAGGTGCGTCAGCTCGACCACGACCGCCGAGGGCACGACGCCCGGCGCGTACGGGTCGCCGAACTGCGCCGCGAGCATCACCAGCAGGGGGCGGAACCGTTTGCCGCCCGCGCGCAGCAGGTGCTGGGCGGCCTCCTGGATGAAGGGGACCTCGCTCTTGGTCGCCTCCAGCAGACCCTCCTCGACGGCCGCCATCCCGGCCTGGACATCGGCTTCGAGAGCCTGGTCCCGCGCGCTCAGCCCAAACGGCTCGACGACGGTCACGAGGGTTCTCCTGTCTGCTGACGTCTACTGACGATCACACGGTCACACGGTCGGTCTGGTTCGCTCTCACGGTCGATGACACAGTTTGTCGATCTGTCGCTGCCATCACCCGAGTCAGCGTATCCGGTCACCTTTCGATCACCACGAGCGCCCACGGGTCGACGCGCGCGTACGGCACCCGCGCGAGGTCCGCCCCGGGTACCCGCTCCACCGCCGGAGACCCCCACCGGCATCCGGAGACCCCCGCGGACACCCGAAGACCCGCACGAACCTCCGAACTCCCTCGGATTCGCCCGCGAACACACAGCCCGACTTGACCGATTTGCCGCATAGCCAGCACTTCACCCCACTCCTCCCGTGAGTTGAGTCACCAGCCCCGCACGACGCAACCATCCGTCACCACGCCGACTTTCCCTTTGCGGTAGGCAAGTTGACCCCGGAACACGCATCGGAAATAGCCACCGAATCACACCAAACTCAAGGTCAACTAGACCTACCGGCCAAACCGGGACTTGTTCCGATCGTGTGCTCTCGCATACGTTCACACCCCGTCCGGACGGACCGCCGAATCCTGCCGCCGCCCGGACTCCCCACCCATCACCACTCATCCACGCACGGCAGGAGCGGGGGACCCAGGTAAGCGCCGGTCCGACATTTCCCCCATCGGACCGGCTAGGGGTGAAGCCACGCACGGCACGCCCAGCGGACGCGACACGCACAGCGGCCGCCGGGAGGGCGCGCGCGGCCGGGCATCTCCAGCCCGAACCCGACAGCTCACCCCGCAGGCGACGGAGAGGAATCCGCCATGCCCGCACGAGGCAAACACCGCCGTCCCAGAAGCAACGCGTTCACCCGTGGCGTGCTCGCCGCCGGAACGGGCGGGGCCGCCCTGGCCCTCCCGCTCACGGTCGCCACGACCGCGAGCGCCGCCACCCCGGCCCAGGCCGTCGGCTCCGTCCAGTCGGCGCCGCAGTCCGCGCCGGCCGCGACGCAGCCCAAGTCCGCGACCTACACCGTGGTCTCCGGCGACACGCTCTCCTCCATCGCCCGGAAGCACGGCGTCAAGGGCGGCTGGCAGCGGCTCTACAAGGACAACCGCACCGCCGTCGGCGACAACCCGGCCCTGATCCGTCCGGGTCTGAAGCTGAAGGTGGACGGGACGAAGGCGGCCACGGCGAAGAAGGCGTCGACGGCCACGAAGACCGCCAAGGCCACGCAGGCGTCGGTCAAGACGTACCCGGACAACCTCGACGGCTGGATCCGGGAGTCGCTGGACATCATGGCGCAAAAGGGAATTCCCGGGTCGTACAACGGGATCCACCGCAACATCATGCGCGAGTCGTCGGGCAACCCGCTGGCGATCAACAACTGGGACTCCAACGCGGCCGCGGGCACCCCGTCGAAGGGCCTGCTCCAGGTCATCGACCCGACGTTCGCCGCCTACCACGTGTCCGGCACCCCGTACGACCCGTACGACCCGGTCGCGAACATCACGGCGGCCTGCAACTACGCCGCCGACCGGTACGGCTCGATCGACAACGTCTTCGGTCCGTACTGAGTCTTCACCACTGAGCCCTCACCGGCTCCGTGAGCGTTCCCCTGGGCCGGCGGGCCCAGGGGAACGCTCTGTCTCAGCGGAACAGCCTGTCCAGCACCACCGCGATCCCGTCGTCCTCGTTGGAGAGGGTCACCTCGTCGGCGACGGCCTTGAGCTCGGGGTGGGCGTTGGCCATGGCGACGCCGTGCGCGGCCCAGTCGAACATCGGGATGTCGTTGGGCATGTCCCCGAAGGCGATGGTCGCGTCGGGGGTCAGCCCGAGGTGGTCGGCGGCCAGCGCGAGCCCCGTCGCCTTGGTGATGCCGCATGGCTGGAGTTCGACGGTGCCGGGCCCCGACATCGTGACCGTCGCCAGCGAGCCGGCCGCCATCCGCGCCGCCGAGGCCAACTCGTCGTCCGACAGGTAGGGATGGCGCAGCAGCACCTTGCTGATGGGCTCGCACCACAGGTCGTCCCGGCGCGGCACCCGCACCGCCGGCAGCGTGGGGTGCGGCATGAGGTAGCCGGGCTCGATCAGGGTGAGGCCGTCGACGCCGTCCTGGTCGACGGCCGCGTACACCTGTCCGACCTCGGCCTCGATCTTGCCGAGCGCGGTCTCGGCGAGTTCCCTGTCCAGGGTGACCGACCAGAGCAGCCGGTCCGCGCCGGGGTCGTACAACTGCGCGCCCTGTCCGCACACCGCGAGCCCCCTGCTGCCGAGGTCGTCGAAGAGGGGGCGCACTCTCGGCGCCGGCCGTCCCGTCACCACGAGATGCTGAGCACCGGCCTCCGTGGCCCGCGCCAGCGCGGCGAGGGACCGGTCGGAGAGCGTGTCGTCACTGCGCAGGAGGGTTCCGTCCAGGTCAGTGGCGATGAGTGAATATGCGGTGGGAGCGGCCATGATCAGAGAATACGGATGCGACGCCCCATCGGTTCGACCCGAACCGGACGACGTACGCCACCCCGACCGCCCCGGAACCCCCTGACGCCCCCTGAGGTCAACCCCCTTTGTCCGAACGGGGGTTCAGGGGGACTGGATGGGGCACGCGCCCTTTGAGATGGCCGCAGGCCTCGAAAGGGGCGCGGGGCTGTACCGACATGCGGCTCCGCCGCGTGGGTGCGAGAACCCCCACCGGACCCGCACCCCGCGACGCACCGCCCCCACCCGAGCTCACCCCGGAACCCTCACCCGTGAGCGGCGACCAAATGCCGCGCCAACCGAGGCGAAGCGAACTCCGTCCCGCACACGAACCGCATCACCGGCCCGTACGACGCCGCCGCCGGCAACCCCGTGAAGTACAGCCCCGGGATCGACGACCGGAACCCGGCCCCCAGCACCGGTGTCCCCCGGCTCACACCCAGCTCCGCGCGGAGTTCGTGCCCGAGGAACCCCATCGCCCCGAGGTCCACCCGGTACCCCGTCGCCGCGATGACATGATCCGCGCCCAGCTCCGCCGTACGACCGTCGTGCCCGCGCGCCACGAGGACCGGGCGCCCGTCGATGACGCCGGCCCGCACGACCCGCTCCACCTCCCGCACCTCCACACGCCCCTCGAACCGGTCCCGCAGCCACCACGCGCCCAGCGGCCCGAGCACCCGGCGGACCAGGTAGTGCCGGCCGGCGGCGGGCAGGTACCGGTAGGGGTGCGGGTAGTAGCTGAGCGCCCACAGCGACCAGGCCCGCCCGAACGGCGACGCGGGGCGCAGCCTCGGCTGCCGCCACGGGGGCGCGCCGAAGGCCACGGCGCCGTGCCCGCGCGCCACCACCTGGACCCGCGCGCCGGCCTCGGCCGCCAGGACCGCCGTCTCCAGGGCGGACTGCCCCGCGCCCACGACGATCAGTTCCCGGTCCTTGAACCGGCTCAGGTCGGCGTGCTGGGAGCTGTGCGAGACGGGCCCCGCGGGGGTGGGGCCGTCCACGACCGCGCCCGCCAGCTCGGCCGGCAGGTGCGCCAGCCCGAACAGCCCGCTCGCCACGACGACGGCCCGCGCGGCGAACGACTCCCCCGAGTCCAGCTTCAGTTCGAAGCCGCCGCTCTCGTTCCGGTCCACCGAGACCACGCGCACCCGTTCCAGGTCGGGCACGAGCCGCTGCTGGAACCACTCGCCGTAGGAGATGAAGGTCTCGACGGGGATGATGTCCTCGTCCGTCACCAGCCGCCTGATCCCCGCCGCGTCGCAGTAGTCGGCCAGGGTGTGGCCGTGCTGCGGCGCGTCGATGCTCGACGCGGCCGGCGTGGACTTCAGCAGCATCCCGGCGGGCATGTTGTCCCGCCAGCTCACCATGGGTTCACCGAAGACACGGACGGGAATGCCGCGCGCCCGCAGATGCGCGGCGGTGGACAGACCGAACGGCCCGGCACCGATGACTGCTACCGGTTGAATCACGAAGTCCCTCCCCAGGACGCCTCATGCCTACTTCGTGTGGTCACGCACGTGCCCGCGTGCGCCGACGGCCCCAGGGCCCTACGGGCCAGGTCGGACACGGCCTAGGGGCGCACACGGGCGTTGCCGAGGCGGTTGGCCCGCCACAGCTGGTAGAGATGCTTCGCGCCCGGTCGTACGAAGCGCGCGAGCATCGTGAGGAACGGCAGCGGGTCGTCACCCGCGAGCCATGCCAGTTCGGTCCCGCTCGCGCGCGGCGGCGCATGCGGGGTGGTGTAGCCGCTGCGCCGGTAGGCGAGCAGGGCGGGCAGATCGATGTTCTCCACGATGTACCGGCGCCCGGCGAGCTGTTCCCCCTCCGGCACCGGGCGTCCGGTCAGATCGAGGTGCATGGCGCGGACGACGTCGATCCCGGCCTCGTTCTCGAACAGCCGGAACTGCGCGCCCATCCGCGGGTTGAAGTCCAGCAGCTTGTACCGCCCGTCCCGCCGGTCGAACCGCAGGTCGAGGTCGATGACGCCGGAGAACCCGATCTGCTTGATGAACCGGGCGGCGATGTCCGCGAGTTCGGGGTTGTCGACGACGTACGCGTTCGCCGTCATCCCCGCGTGCGGCGGCCAGGACCGCACCTTCACCCCGGTGAACATCGCGAGCGGTGTGGAGTCCGCGTCGAAGTAGGCGTGCACGATCCAGTCCTCGGCGTCCTCCCGCGGCAGGTACTCCTGGAGGATCACCCCGGGCCGGTCGCCCCAGCCGCGGGCCAGCCGCAGCAGGCACTCCCGGTCGGCGATGCGGGTCGTGCCGTTCACCGCGGGCTGCCGGCGTCGTTCGAACGCCTCCCGGTTCTTGGCCACCACGGGGAAGCGGGCCCGCTGCGCGAACCGTTCCACGTCCTCGTACGACTGCGGGAACGAGCTCGCGGGGCTGGCGATGCCGTGCTCCACGCAGAGTTCGTGCAGCCCCTGTTTGCTGGCGAGGCGGCGCGGGAGCTTGGCGTCGACGCGGGGGAAGAGGAAGCGGGTCGCCAGTTCCTCCTGGTGTTCGGCGATGAGTACCGCGGCTTCCTCGTCGGTGGGGACGAGCACGGTGGGCCGCCCTATCCGCCGGCCGATGCGCAGCAGCCCGTCGACCAGCCACCCGGGCTCCTCCGTGCCGGTGGTCGGCCACACGAACGCGCGCCGCAGATAGCGCGAGACGGCGGCCGGTGTGTACCGGTCCTCCGTGATCGCGTACATCGGCACGCCGAGCCGGCCCAGGCTGCGGATGGCTCCGACGCCGCCGTGGTGCAGCGGATAGTCGCCGAGCTTCACGACCAGTCCCGGAACGTCTCGGTCCGCCTGTACCGGCGCACCCCAAGTGCCCATGGCCACGGGTCCCCCCACGTGTCCCCCCTACCGGACCCGGACCCACCCCGTCCGTGTCCCCCAGAGGACGCTAAGCCGGAACCTTTCCTTCCGACCCTCCCCTATCAGGACATTGCGAACTCTTTAGACACTCCCCGATCTTGGCACCGCCCCGTAACGTGAGCCGCGACCAGAGGTACGACGGAACGCACGAGAGCGAGGCAGCACCCGATGCCCCCCTTCGATGTCCCCGACGAGGTCCCCGAGGGTCACCCCTTCGACGTCCCCGAGGGTCACCCCTTCGGTCCGCACAACCTTCCCTACGGCGTCTTCTCCCTCGCCGCGTCCGACGCCCCCTCGGCCTACGCCGGGACCACCGGCACCCGTACCGTCGGCGTCCGTCTCGGCGACCACGTCCTCGACGCCGCCGCGGCGGCCCACGCCCTCGGCTCCCCGTACGCCGCGCTGCTGGCGCACCCCACGCTGAACCCCCTGCTGGCGGCGGGGCGCACGGCCTGGTCGGACCTGCGCCGGGCGCTCACGGCGTGGCTGACGGTGCCCTCGCACCGCGAGACGATCGCGCCGCACTTCCACGCGCTGTCCTCGGTGACACTGCACCTGCCGTTCGAGGTGGCCGACTACGTCGACTTCTACGCCTCCGAGAACCACGCCCGGAACGTGGGGCGGATCTTCCGTCCCGACGCGCCCGACCCGCTGACGCCCAACTGGAAGCACCTGCCCATCGGTTACCACGGCCGGTCCGGCACGGTCGTGGTGTCCGGCTCGGAGGTGGTGCGGCCGGCCGGGCAGCGCAAGGCGCCGGCCGATCCGGCGCCGGTGTTCGGGCCGTCGGTACGGCTGGACATCGAGGCGGAGGTCGGCTTCGTGGTGGGGGCGCCCTCGGAGCGGGGCCGGCCGGTGGGGCTGGGGGACTTCCGCGACCACGTCTTCGGGATGTGTCTCCTCAACGACTGGTCGGCGCGCGACCTCCAGGCCTGGGAGTACGTGCCGCTCGGGCCGTTCCTCGGGAAGTCGTTCGCCACGTCGGTCTCGGCCTGGGTCACACCGCTGGAGGCGCTGGAGGAGGCGCGGGTGGCGCCGCCCGAGCGCACACACCCGCTGCTGCCCTACCTGGACGACGCCGCGCCGGACATCGATCCCGGCGGGTACGACCTGCGGATCAGCGTCGCGATCAACGGGCATGTCGTCTCGGAGCCGCCCTTCGCCACGATGTACTGGACGGCCGCGCAGCAGTTGGCCCATATGACGGTGAACGGCGCCTCGCTGCGCACGGGCGACCTGTACGGCTCCGGCACGGTCAGCGGGGCCGACCCCGACCAACGGGGCTCACTGCTGGAGCTCACCTGGAACGGACGCGACCCGCTCGACCTCCCGACCGGCAAGCGCACGTTCCTGGAGGACGGCGACGAGGTGACCCTCACGGCATGGGCCCCGGGCCCGAACGGCACAAAGGTGGGTCTGGGCGAGGTCAGGGGGAGGGTGGCGGGGGCACAGGGGTAGACCGGCGCGCCGGGCCCGGGGTGGAACGACGCGTCCGGACTCAGGGGTAGACCGGCGCGTCCGGACTCAGGGGTAGACCGGGCGTCCTCCCCCAGGAGTGAGGGCGTGGACCGGGGCGGCTCCCGCACCGAGGAGGTCCGGCCGCAGGCGCGGCAGGCCGCCGCAGGTTCCGCCTCTGCCGTGGTACCGGACGTCGTCGGATCAGATCACGCGGAAGAGGTCGGCTGCGGCGTGGACGTCCGTGAGGTCGGATATGGAGCGGAGGTTGTCGCAGAGGGTGTCGAGGACCGAGTCGGACTCGGCGACGCGTGGGGCGCCCACGGCCACGCCGAAGACGCGGAAGCCCAGCTCGTGCTTGGCGTCGTGCCAGCCGCGCATCCAGTCCGCGGTGACGCCGCAGTCGTCGTCGGTGATCATCACGATGTCCCCGCGGGCGCGGGCCGTGTCGTCGTACTCCTCCCTCAGCAGTTCCCCGGCCGCCGTGAGGGGCGTCTGGTAGCTGGTGCCACCGCCCAGGAAGGTCTCCGCGAACTCGATGACCCGAGCCAGGTCGGCAGACTCGCCCCCGGGGAAGCGGAACACCTGGATCTTGTCGGCGGCGGAGAACAGGATGCCGACGAAGTCCCGACCCGCGTGCCGGGCCTGGTCCAGCAGGGCCAGGGCGCAGGCCTTGGCCCACGCCTCCCGGGTGACACCGCCGGGCCCCGCCTCGTACATGGAGTGCGAGGTGTCGACGCACGCGATGACGGCACCCTTGCCGGTCGCCTGCTCCCCCTGACCGTCGTAGAGCATCAGCTCCCCGGCCGCGTACCGCGCGGCGAACACCGCACGCAGCTCGGGCAGTCCGAGGTTGGCCAGCTCGGAGGGGATGACCCGGGAGAGGTCGTCGCCGAGGGTGACGCCGACCAGTTCGCCGACGGCGTTCTCCACCTTGCGGGCGCGCTCGCCGTCGGCCATCTGCCGAAAGCGGCCGATCAGTTCGGCCCACTCCGCGAGGCGGCCGGTCCGCAGCCGTTCGGCGAGTCGGGCCCGCTCGTCGAACCGCATCCGCTCCAGCTCCCCGGAGCCGACACCCCACGCCCGCATCAGCGCGGCCTCCTGCCGCACGGTCTCGGCGGCCCGCGCCACCGCGTTCCGTGCGGCGGTACGGATTCCGGGCGCCGCCGTCGCGACGGCCCGCTCGGCGTCCAGTGCGGCCTGCCGCGCCGCAGCCTCGGCGTTCTCGGCGCCCTCGATCGCCCGCCGTACGGTGTCGGCGGCCTGAGCCCGCACGGTGCCGTCCTCCTGGGCCTCGCCCGCCGCCCGCCGGAGTTCCTCGCCCACGGCGGTCGCCGCGTCCGCTGCTTCCGCCCGGGCTCTGCCCGCCTGCTCGGCCCGCTCCCGGGCGTGCCGGGTGTGGTCCAGCATCCGGCGCAACGCCTCGGCCTGGGTGAGGACGGCCATGGCTGCGGCGTAGGGATCCCCGGCCGTCTCCCGGTGCAGTTCGGTGAACTCCGGTGACTCCACCAGCGAGGTGATCACCTGGTGGTTGACCAGCCGGGCGGGCGCCATCTCCGCACGCTCACGCAGCTTCGGCCGGACTTTGTACGCGGCCAGGAACACATCACTCAGGAGGTCGGCGACACATGCACGGTCGGTGGTGCGGTCATGCTCGGTGGTGCGGTCGTAGTCGACGGTGTGGCCGTCGGCGGCGGTGTGGCCGTGGTCCCCGCCGTCGTGCCGGTTCAGCTCCTCGGCCAGTTCGCGCAGACCGGCCGACTGCTCGTAGGTGTCACGCCACGCGATCCGGTCGAACCGGTCCCCGACCACGGCCCCCGTGTACCGCTCGGCCCCGGCGGCCGACAGCCCCACCCACTCCCCGGCCCGCCCCGCCAACTCGTCCAGCCTGCCCGATGCCACCTCCACATCCATGTCCACATCCACATTCACATCCATGGTTGTCCCCCCTCCTCCCCCTGTTCTCAGACCCTCGCCTGCACCGTGCTCGCGTCCACGCCGAGGGCCTCGGTGAGGACGCGGGCACGGACGGCGCGCTGGCGGCCGGTGACACGGTCGATGGCGGCGGTGGAGCGGCCGACGCTCATCGCCTCCTCGCGCAGTTGCTCCAGCCGCTTCCCCGCCGTGGCCAGCTTGTTGTGGGCCTTCTTGATGACCCATTCGCTCAGTGCCTCGCGGGACTGCCCTGCCATGGCGTCGAGTTGGGCCTCCAGTTCGTCCATGGCGTCGGCCAGGTCGAGCGCCTCCTTGGCGTCGGGGTTGACCAGGTGCAGCACCTCGCGCTCGACGGTGGGGCGTTCGGCCGGGGAGTCCCACAGCACATGGGTCAGGATCGACAGGTCGGTCTCGGCGACCGCCGGGCGGCCGTCGAGGTAAGCGGACGCCTGGAGCAGGCCCACCGCCTGCCGCCAGCGGCGGTCGGAGGCGATGAGTTCGCGGCGCCGCAGGGCCGCCCGGAGAGTGCACACCGCGTCCACGATGCCGTCGGGCACCTCCACGGCCGGGACGTCCTCGGCAACGGCCTGCCGCAGCGCGGTCAGCTCGACGGTGGTCCGTGTCGGTGGTGTCGGGCGGCTGACGGCGGAGCGGACCAGCGCGGCGAAGTTCGAGGGGTCTTCCAGATAGCCGACCTCGATCCGCACCAGCAGTCGGTCGTAGATCGCGGCGGAGTCCTCTCCCGTGGGCAGTTCGTTGCTGGCCGTGATGGCCCCGATCAGGGGGCAGCGGATCGGCTCGCCGCCGTTCTCGGGGTGGTAGATCCGCTCGTTGAGATAGCCCAGGGTCTCGTTGAGTGCGGCCGTGGAGCATTTGAAGATCTCGTCGATGAACGCGACATGCGCGGTCGTGGCGCGGCCTTCGTACACCTGGCGGTACTCGCCCCGGGTCAGCGCGGCGACGTCGATGGGGCCGAACATCCTGGTCGGCGCGGTGAACTTCGACAGCAGGATCTCCCAGTACGCCGCCCCGTCGAACCTGGCGGTGAGGTCCCTGGCCATCTCGGACTTCGCCGTGCCGGGTGGGCCGAGCAGCAGCGAGTGCTGCCCGGCCAGCAGGGTCACCACGAGCGTGCGCACCACGTCGGCCCGCTCGTAGAAACGGTCCGCCAGCTCCCCGCTGATCGCCCGCAGCCTCTGTGCCGTGTCCTGTGCCTCCATGGTCGGGCCCCCTCCCCTCACCGCCGTGTCGCGTGTCCCCTACGCCCAGTCGTCGAATTCGGGCTCCGGCTCGTCGTCAGGCCAGTCGAAGGCGTCCGCCTCCGTGGAGGAGCCGCGCGCCGCGCCCTGCGCCCCGCCGGAGGCGACGGCCGACTCCCCGTCCGCGGCCCTGGCCCCACTTCCGCTCGTGCCTCCGGCCCCAGCCGCGCCCGCGCTACCAGCCCCGGCCGTGGCCCCTGCCTCGGCTGTGGCTCCGGCTCCGGCTCCGCCCAGCGAGGCCAGCACCCCCAACACCCCCTCCCCGTACGTCGCCAGCTTCTTCTCGCCGATTCCGCTGATCGTGCCGAGCTCGGCGACGGACGCGGGCGCGGTGGCCGCGATCTCGCGGAGGGTGGCGTCGTGGAAGATGACGTAGGCGGGGACGCCCTGCTCGCGGGCCTGTTCGGCGCGCCAGGCGCGGAGGGCCTCGAAGACGGGGATCAGGTCGTCCGACAGTTCGACGGCCGCCGCCTTGGCCTTGCGCTCACCCCGGCCGGAGCCTGAGCCGCCCGAACCGCCGCCCGACGCCGCCCGCGAGGTCACCGGCTTCTTCGGTTCCTTGCGCAGCGGCACGTCCCGCTCGCGACGCAGCACCGCTCCGCTGTCCTCCGTGAGCACGAGCGTGCCGTACTCGCCCTCGACCGCGAGGAGCCCCTGGGCGAGCAACTGCCTTACTACGCCCCGCCATTCGCCCTCGCCGAGTTCCTCGCCGATGCCGAAGACGGAGAGCTGGTCGTGGTCGAACTGGATGACCTTCGCGGTCCGCCGCCCGAGCAGGATGTCGACGATCTGCACGGCGCCGAACTTCTGCCCGCGTTCGCGCTGGAGCCGCACCACCGTGGAGAGCACCTTCTGCGCGGCGACGGTGCCGTCCCAGGTCTCCGGTGGCAGGAGGCATGTGTCGCAGTTGCCGCAGCCTTCGGCCTGGGGTTCCTGGCCGAAGTACTGCAGGAGCTGGCCGCGCCGGCACTGCGCGGTCTCGCAGAGCGCCAGCATGGCGTCGAGGTGGCTGGCGGCCCGGCGGCGGAACGCCTCGTCGCCTTCGCTGCCCTGGATCATCTTGCGCTGCTGTATGACGTCGTTCAGGCCGTACGCCATCCAGGCCGTGGACGGCAGCCCGTCTCGGCCGGCGCGGCCGGTCTCCTGGTAGTAGCCCTCGACGGACTTCGGCAGGTCGAGGTGGGCGACGAACCGGACGTCGGGTTTGTCGATGCCCATGCCGAAGGCGATCGTGGCGACGACCACGAGCCCTTCCTCACGCAGGAACCGTGACTGGTGTGCCGCGCGGGTGCCCGCGTCGAGGCCCGCGTGGTACGGCACCGCCTCCACGCCGTTCTTGCTGAGGAACTCGGCGGTCCGCTCGACGGAGTTGCGGGAGAGGCAGTAGACGATGCCGGCGTCGCCCGGATGTTCCTGGCGCAGGAAGGACAGGAGCTGCTTCTTCGGGTCGGCCTTGGGCACGATGCGGTACTGGATGTTGGGCCGGTCGAAGCTGGCCTCGAAGTGCCTGGCCCGGGGCATGTCGAGCCGCTCGGTGATCTCGCGGTGCGTGGCGCGGGTGGCGGTGGCGGTGAGCGCGATGCGCGGCACGTCCGGCCAGCGTCGGCCCAGGAGGGAGAGGGAGAGGTAGTCGGGCCGGAAGTCGTGGCCCCACTGGGAGACGCAGTGTGCCTCGTCGATCGCGAAGACGGAGATCTTGCCGCGGCCCAGCAGATCGAGGGTGGCGTCGAGCCGCAGGCGCTCCGGCGCGAGGTAGAGGAGGTCCAGCTCGCCCGCGAGGAACTCCGCCTCGACCACCCGCCGCTCGTCGAAGTCCTGGGTGGAGTTGATGAACCCGGCGCGTACGCCGAGGGCCCGCAGGGCGTCCACCTGGTCCTGCATGAGCGCGATCAGCGGGGAGACCACGATGCCCGTGCCGGGCCTGACCAGGGACGGGATCTGGTAGCACAGGGACTTTCCGCCGCCGGTCGGCATGAGAACGACGGCGTCGCCGCCCGCGACCACGTGCTCGATGACCGCTTCCTGCTCGCCCCGGAAGGCGTCGTATCCGAAGACCCGGTGGAGCACGGCCAGCGCCTCGCTGTCCGACCCGGTCGTCCTGTCCTCGTCCGCCATCACACTCGTCCCGCCCGTCCCGATCATGGCCCGCCCGCCGCACCCTTGCGTCCTGTGCCGTCCGTGGTTCCTCCAGCCCTTGCCACGATAGGCGCCCGCACCGACAGCCTCAGAGTTATCCACAGGCTCCACCCGTGCGAGGCCGTATTCGACCGCGCCACCGCTCGCTCATATGTACGACAGCGACGGGCCCGGCCCCCTGGAGGAGACCGGGCCCGTCGCACGAACCGTGGCCGAGCGCGCCGCGCCGGGGCGGAGCCTCAGCGCACGAACACTCCCGCCTGCCCCGCCAGGTCCAGGAAGTACTGCGGTGCGACGCCGAGCACCAGGGTGACGGCGACGCCGACCGCGATCGCGGTCATGGTCAGCGGTGACGGCACGGCGACCGTCGGCCCCTCGGGGCGGGGCTCGCTGAAGAACATGAGCACGATGACGCGGATGTAGAAGAACGCGGCGATGGCCGAGGAGATCACACCGACCACGACGATCGCGCCCGCGCCGCCTTCGGCGGCCGCCTTGAACACGGCGAACTTGCCCGCGAACCCGGAGGTCAGCGGGATGCCCGCGAAGGCCAGCAGGAAGACCGCGAACACGGCCGCCACCAGCGGGGACCTGCGGCCGAGCCCGGCCCACTTGGACAGGTGCGTGGCCTCGCCGCCCGCGTCGCGCACCAGCGTGACCACGGCGAACGCGCCGATGGTCACGAAGGAGTAGGCGCCGAGGTAGAACAGCACGGACGAGACGCCGTCGGGCGAGGCCGCGATGACACCGGCGAGGATGAAGCCGGCGTGCGCGATCGACGAGTAGGCGAGCAGGCGCTTGATGTCGGTCTGGGTGATGGCCACGATCGCGCCGCCCAGCATGGTGACGATGGCGACGGCCCACATGACTGGCCGCCAGTCCCAGCGCAGGCCGGGCAGCACGACGTACAGGAGCCGGAGCAGCGCGCCGAAGGCGGCCACCTTGGTCGCGGCGGCCATGAAGCCGGTGACCGGGGTGGGGGCGCCCTGGTAGACGTCCGGGGTCCACATGTGGAACGGCACCGCGCCGACCTTGAACAGCAGGCCCATGACGAGCATCGCGGCGCCGATGAGCAGCAGCGCGTCGTTGCCCATGGTGTCGGCGAGGGCGGGGTTGATGTCGCCGATGGTGCCGTCGACGACCTGGGCGATCGTCGCGTACTTCACCGAGCCCGCGTAGCCGTAGAGCAGGGCGATGCCGAAGAGGGTGAAGGCGGAGGCGAAGGCGCCGAGGAGGAAGTACTTGACGGCGGCCTCCTGCGACATGAGCCGCTTGCGGCGGGCCACGGCGCACAGCAGGTACAGCGGGAGGGAGAAGACCTCCAGGGCGATGAAGAGGGTCAGCAGGTCGTTGGCCGCCGGGAAGATCAGCATGCCGCCGATCGCGAAGAGCAGCAGCGGGAAGACCTCGGTGGTGGTGAACCCGGCCCTGACGGCGGCCTTCTCGCTGTCGCTGCCGGGCACGGAGGCGGCCTGGGCGGCGAAGGAGTCGACCTTGTTGCCGTGGGTCTCGGGGTCGAGGCGGCGTTCGGCGAAGGTGAAGACGCCGAGGACGCCGGCGAGGAGGATCGTGCCCTGGAGGAACAGGGCCGGTCCGTCCACGGCGATGGCGCCCATGGCCGCGATGCCGGCCTTCGTGGTGCCGTATCCGCCCGCCGCGAGGGCGACGACCGCCGCGAAGGACGCCGCGAGGGCGACCACGGAGACGAACACCTGGACGTGGTAACGGGACTTGCGCGGGACGAAGGCCTCGACCAGCACCCCGATGATCGCCGCACCGATGACGATCAGGGTGGGCGACAATTGCCCGTATTCGATCTTCGGCGCGTCGATCTTGGTGATCGGGTCGGCCGCGGTTGTCCACAGGCTGTGGACGGCTGATGCGCTCACTTGGCCGCCTCCACCTCGGGCTGGGGGTCCTTCTTCTGGACGTCGGACATGGTGTGCTCGACCGCCGGGTTGACGATGTCGGTGAGCGGCTTCGGGAAGACACCCAGGAAGATCAGCAGCGCGACCAGCGGGGCGACGACCACGAGCTCGCGCACCCTCAGGTCGGGCATCCCCTCGACCTCGGCCTTCACCGGGCCCGTCATCGTCCGCTGGTAGAGGACGAGGGTGTAGAGCGCGGCGAGGACGATGCCGACGGTGGCGATGATCCCGACCACCGGGTAGCGCGCGAACGTGCCGACCAGGACCAGGAACTCACTGACGAACGGGGCCAGTCCGGGCAGCGACAGCGTCGCGAGACCACCGATCAGGAAGGTGCCGGCGAGCACCGGCGCGACCTTCTGCACCCCGCCGTAGTCGGCGATGAGCCGGGAGCCGCGCCGGGAGATCAGGAATCCGGCGACCAGCATCAGGGCGGCGGTCGAGATGCCGTGGTTGACCATGTAGAGCGTCGCGCCGGACTGGCCCTGGCTGGTCATCGCGAAGATGCCCAGGATGATGAAGCCGAAGTGCGAGATCGACGCGTACGCCACCAGCCGCTTGATGTCGCGCTGGCCGACGGCGAGCAGCGCCCCGTAGATGATGCTGATCAGCGCCAGGACGAGGATCACGGGCGTCGCCCACGTGCTGGCCTCGGGGAAGAGTCCGAGGCAGAAGCGGAGCATCGCGAAGGTGCCGACCTTGTCGACGACGGCCGTGATGAGGACGGCGACCGGGGCGGTGGACTCCTGCATGGCGTTGGGCAGCCAGGTGTGCAGCGGCCACAGCGGCGCCTTCACCGCGAACGCGAAGAAGAAGCCGAGGAACAGCCACCGTTCGGTGCTGGTCGCCATCTCCAGCGTGCCGTTGGCACGGGCCTCGGCGATCTGCGGGAGCGAGAAGTTCCCGGCGACCACGTACAGGCCGATGACCGCGGCCAGCATGATCAGACCGCCGACCAGGTTGTAGAGGAGGAACTTCACGGCGGCGTACGAGCGCTGCGTGGCCGCCGTCTCCTCGCCGTGCTGGTGGGCACGGTCGCCGAAGCCGCCGATGAGGAAGTACATCGGGATGAGCATGGCTTCGAAGAAGATGTAGAAGAGGAAGACGTCGGTGGCCTCGAAGGAGATGATCACCATCGCCTCGACGGCCAGAACGAGAGCGAAGTAGCCCTGAGTCGGTCGCCACCGCTTGCTACCCGTCTCCACGGGGTCCGCGTCGTGCCAGCCCGCGAGGATGATGAACGGGATCAGCAGGGCGGTGAGCCCGATCAGCGCCACCGCGATGCCGTCGACGCCCAGTTCGTAGCGCACCCCGAAGTCCGCGATCCAGGCGTGGGACTCGGTGAGCTGGTACCGGTCGCCGCCGGGGTCGAAGCGGAACGCGACGATCGCGGCGAGCACCAGCGTGCCCAGCGAGACGGTCAGCGCCAGCAGTTTCGCGGCGTTGCGCCGCTGGGCCGGGACGGCGGCCGTGGCGATCGCCCCGAGGGCCGGGAGCGCCGCCGTCGCTGTCAGCAGAGGAAAGGACATCGGTATCAGACCGCCCTCATCAGCAGGGTCGCGGCGATGAGGATCGCAGCGCCGCCGAACATCGAGACCGCGTACGACCGGGCATAGCCGTTCTGGATCCGGCGCAGCCGCCCGGAGAGGCCGCCCATCGAGGCCGCCGTGCCGTTGACGACGCCGTCGACCAGGGTGTGGTCGACGTAGACGAGGGAGCGCGTGAGGTGCTCTCCGCCGCGGACGAGGACGACGTGGTTGAAGTCGTCCTGGAGGAGGTCGCGCCGGGCGGCCCGGGTGAGCAGCGATCCGCGCGGGGCGACGACGGGGACGGGCCTGCGCCCGTACTGGAGCCAGGCGAGGCCGACGCCGATGACCATCACGGCGACCGTGGAGATCGTCACCGTCAGGGCGCTGATCGGCGGGTGGCCGTGCGTGTGGCCGGTGACGGGCTCCAGCCAGTGGATGAACCGGTCGCCGATGCTGAAGTAGGCACCGCCGAAGACCGATCCGACGGCCAGGACGATCATGGGGATCGTCATGATCTTGGGGGACTCGTGCGGGTGCGGTTCATGGCCGTGCTCGTCGGGCTGCCAGCGCTTCTCGCCGAAGAACGTCATCAGCATCACGCGCGTCATGTAGAACGCGGTGATGGCCGCGCCCAGCAGGGCCACGCCGCCGAGGATCCAGCCCTCGGTGCCGCCCTTGGCGAAGGCCGCCTCGATGATCTTGTCCTTGGAGAAGAAGCCGGACAGCCCGGGGAAGCCGATGATGGCGAGGTAGCCGAGGCCGAAGGTGACGAAGGTGACCGGCATGTACTTCCTGAGGCCGCCGTACTTGCGCATGTCGACCTCGTCGTTCATGCCGTGCATGACCGAGCCCGCGCCGAGGAAGAGACCGGCCTTGAAGAAGCCGTGCGTCACCAGGTGCATGATCGCGAAGACGTAGCCGATGGGGCCGAGCCCGGCGGCCAGCACCATGTACCCGATCTGCGACATCGTCGAGCCGGCGAGGGCCTTCTTGATGTCGTCCTTCGCGCAACCGACGATCGCACCGAAGAGGAGCGTGACCGCGCCGACGACGGTGGTGACGAGCTGTGCGTCCGGGGCGGCGTTGAAGATGTTCGCGGAGCGGACGATCAGGTAGACACCGGCGGTGACCATGGTCGCGGCGTGGATGAGGGCGGAGACCGGGGTCGGGCCCTCCATCGCGTCCCCGAGCCAGGACTGCAGCGGCACCTGGGCGGACTTGCCGCACGCGGCGAGCAGCAGCATCAGGGCGATCGCGGTGAGCGTGCCCTCACTGGTCTCGCCGACGGCCCCCAGGACCGGCCCGAAGGCGAAGGTCCCGAAGGTGGTGAACATCAGCATGATGGCGATGGACAGCCCGACGTCGCCGACGCGGTTGACCAGGAAGGCCTTCTTCGCGGCGGTGGCGGCGCTGGGCTTGTGCTGCCAGAAGCCGATCAGCAAGTAGGAGGCGAGGCCGACGCCCTCCCAGCCGACGTACAGCAACAGGTAGTTGTCGGCGAGGACCAGCAGCAGCATCGCCGCGAGGAACAGGTTCAGATAGCCGAAGAAGCGGCGTCGGCGCTCGTCGTGCTCCATGTACCCGATGGAGTACACGTGGATGAGCGAGCCGACTCCGGTGATCAGCAGCACGAACGTCATCGACAACTGGTCGAGCTGGAAGGCGACGTCGGCCTGGAAGCCTTCGACGGGGATCCAGCTGAACAGGTACTGACCGATCTCGCGGTGTTCGGCGTCCTTGCCGAGCATGTCGGCGAAGAGGACCACGCCGACGACGAAGGAGGCCGCGGCGAGGGCCGTGCCGATCCAGTGGCCGACGGCGTCGAGGCGCCGGCCACCGCACAGCAGGACGGCGGCTCCGAGCAGGGGCGCCGCGACCAGCAGCGCAATCAGGTTCTCCACGATTCTTCCGACCCCTTACAGCTTCATCAGGCTGGCGTCGTCGACCGAGGCCGAGTGGCGGGACCGGAACAGCGACACGATGATCGCGAGTCCGACCACGACCTCCGCGGCGGCGACGACCATCGTGAAGAAGGCGATGATCTGGCCGTCGAGATTGCCGTGCATGCGGGCGAAGGCGACGAGGGCGAGGTTGCAGGCGTTGAGCATCAGCTCGACGCACATGAACACCACGATCGCGTTCCGCCTGATCAGGACGCCGGTGGCGCCGATCGTGAACAGCAGGGCGGCGAGGTACAGGTAGTTGACGGGATTCACTTCGCTGCCTCCCCGTTCTTCCCGCTGGTGCCGCTGTCGCGGCCGTTGCCTCCGTTGCCGCCGCTTCCGCTGTGCGAGCGCTCCAGGCGGTCCTCGGCGCGCTGTTCCAGTGCCTTGAGGTCGTTGAGCGCCTCGGTCGACACGTCTCGGATCTGGCCCCGGTCGCGCAGCGTCTTGCTGACGGTCAGCTCGGACGGGGTGCCGTCGGGCAGCAGGCCCGCGATGTCCACCGCGTTGTGCCGGGCGTAGACGCCGGGCGCCGGCAGCGGCGGGAGGTGCTTGCCCTCGCGGACACGCTGCTCGGCGAGCTCGCGCTGGGTCTTGGCGCGCTCGGTGCGCTCGCGGTGGGTGAGGACCATGGCGCCGACGGCGGCCGTGATGAGGAGGGCGCCGGTGAGCTCGAAGGCGAACACGTAGTCGGTGAAGATCAGGGCCGCGAGGCCCTCCACGTTGCCGCCCGCGTTCGCCGTGCCGAGGCCGTTGAACTCCGTCAGCGAGGCGTTGCCGATGCCCGCGATCAGCAGGATGCCGAAGCCGAGGCCGCACAGCAGGGCCAGCCAGCGCTGGCCCTTGATGGTCTCCTTCAGGGAGTCCGCCGCGGTGACGCCGACGAGCATCACCACGAACAGGAACAGCATCATGATCGCGCCGGTGTAGACGACGATCTGCACGACGCCCAGGAAGTAGGCGCCGTTGGCCAGGTAGAACACGGCCAGGATGATCATGGTGCCGGCGAGGCAGAGGGCGCTGTGCACGGCCTTCTTCATGAACACGGTGCACAGGGCGCCGATCACGGCGATCGTGCCGAGCACCCAGAACTGGAAGGCCTCACCGGTGGAGGTGGTGTAGGCGGCGAGGTGCTGCGTCATCGGCGGATCACCTTCTCCGACGCCGGCTCGTCCGCACCGGTGGTGGAGGCCGCGTCCTGCGGCTTCTCGCCCTCGGAGGTGGCCACCTGACGCTCCGTACCGGGCGCGGCCTCGGTGACCAGGCCCCGGTAGTAGTCCTGTTCGTCGGTGCCCGGGTAGATCGCGTGCGGCGAGTCCACCATGCCCTCTTCCAGACCCGCGAGCAGCTGCTCCTTGGTGTAGATGAGGTTGGCGCGGCTGGAGTCGGCCAACTCGAACTCGTTGGTCATCGTGAGCGCGCGCGTGGGGCACGCCTCGATGCACAGGCCGCAGAGGATGCAGCGGGCGTAGTTGATCTGGTAGACGCGGCCGTACCGCTCGCCCGGGGAGTAGCGCTCCTCGTCCGTGTTGTCGGCGCCCTCGACGTAGATGGCGTCGGCGGGACACGCCCAGGCGCACAGTTCGCAGCCGACGCACTTCTCCAGGCCGTCCGGATGGCGGTTGAGCTGGTGCCTGCCGTGGAACCGCGGGGCCGTGGTCTTCGGCTGCTCCGGATACTGCTCGGTCAGCCGCTTCTTGAACATGGCCTTGAAGGTCACGCCGAAGCCGGCGACGGGGTTCTGGAACCCCTGCTTGTTCTCTTTCGGCTCCTCAGCCATCGGACGCCTCCCTCCCATTCGAAGATCCGTCACTCTCAGTATCGGACCCACCACTGACAATCAGCTCCCGCTCCCGGCGCGGGCGCCTGCGCGGCACCGGTGGGAGGGTCTGTCCGGGCAGGGGCGGTACGGGGAACCCGCCGGCCATCGGGTCGAAGCCGGCCGGTTCGGCGGGCTTGTCCTGTGCCTCGCGCCGGTCGCGGAACATGTCGGCGACGACGGACAGCAGGAACAGGACGATGACGGCGCCGGCGACGTACAGCGCGATCTCGGCGAAGTCGTAGTTCTCGTTCCGGAGGGTCCGCACGGTCGCGACGAGCATCAGCCAGACCACGGAGACCGGCAGGAGGACCTTCCAGCCGAGCTTCATCAGCTGGTCGTAGCGGACGCGCGGGAGGGTGCCGCGCAGCCAGATGAAGAAGAACAGCAGCAGCTGCACCTTCACCACGAACCAGAGCATCGGCCACCAGCCGTGGTTGGCGCCCTCCCAGAAGGTGCTGATGGGGTAGGGGGCCCGCCAGCCGCCGAGGAACAGTGTCACCGACACGGCGGAGACGGTCACCATGTTGACGTACTCGGCGAGCATGAACATCGCGAACTTGATCGACGAGTACTCGGTGTTGAAGCCGCCGACCAGGTCGCCTTCGGACTCCGGCATGTCCAGGGGGGCGCGGTTGGTCTCACCGACCATGGTCACGATGTAGATCACGAAGGAGACCGGCAGCAGCACGATGTACCAGCGGTCCTGCTGCGCCTCCACGATCGCGGAGGTCGACATCGACCCCGAGTAGAGGAAGACGGAGGCGAACGCGGCGCCCATGGCGATCTCGTACGAGATCATCTGCGCGCAGGCGCGGAGACCGCCCAGCAGCGGGTAGGTGGAGCCGGAGCTCCAGCCCGCCAGGACGATGCCGTAGATGCCGACCGAGGCGACGGCGAGGATGTACAGCATCGCGATCGGCAGATCGGTGAGCTGCATCGTGGTGCGCTGGCCGAAGATCGAGATCTCGTTGCCGGCGGGCCCGAAGGGGATCACCGCGATCGCCATGAAGGCCGGGATGGCCGCGACGATCGGCGCGAGGACGTAGACGACCTTGTCCGCGCGTTTGACGATGACGTCTTCCTTGAGCATCAGCTTGATGCCGTCGGCGAGCGACTGGAGCATGCCCCAGGGGCCGTGCCGGTTGGGGCCGATGCGCAGCTGCATCCAGGCGACGACCTTGCGCTCCCACACGATGGAGAACAGCACGGTGATCATCAGGAAGGCGAAGCAGAACACCGCCTTGACGACGACCAGCCACCAGGGGTCGCGGCCGAACATCGAGAGGTCTTCCGCGGCGAGGTACATCGGGCTCACGCCTCCACCTCCTCGGGGGCCTCGGCGGCGAGCGTCGCGGCGCCGATACGGACGAGTGCGCCGGGCAGCGCCCCGGTGTCGGAGGCGACGCCCGAGCCGGTGGAGTTCAGCGGCAGCCAGACGACGCGGTCGGGCATCTCGGCGATCAGCAGCGGCAGTTCCACGACCCCGGCGGGGCCGCTGACCGCGAGGAGGTCGCCGTTCTTGATGCCCGCCTCGGCGGCCGTGGCGGCCGACACGCGCGCGTGGGCGGCGTGCCGGGTCCCGGCCAGCGCCTCGTCGCCGTCCTGGAGGCGGCCCTGGTCGAGCAGCAGCCGGTGTCCGGCGAGGACGGCCTCCCCGGCGGCCGGACGCGGCAGCGCGGCCCCGACCTCCACCGGCTCGTTGGCCCGCGCCCCGTTCCAGCCCCCGAGGCGGTCCAGCTCCGCGCGCGTGGTGCGCAGGTCCGGCAGCCCGAGGTGGACGTCCATGGCGTCGGCGAGCATCTGCAGGACGCGTCCGTCGGTGGGTGCCACCCGGCGGGTCATCTGGTCGGGCTTCAGCGCGGCTTCGAACATCCGCACCCGGCCCTCCCAGTTGACGAAGGTGCCCGCCTTCTCGGCGACGGCCGCGACCGGCAGGACGACGTCCGCGCGGTCGGTGACCTCGCTGGGCCGCAGTTCCAGTGAGACCAGGAAGCCCACCGCGGACAGCGCCTCGCGCGCGCGTGCCGGGTCGGGCAGATCGCCGACTTCCACACCCGCCACCACCAGGGCCCCGAGCTCTCCGGTGGCGGCGGCCTCGACGATCTGCCCGGTGTCCCGGCCGTAGCGCGCGGGGAGTTCGGCGACGCCCCAGGCGGCGGCGACCTCCTCCCGTGCGCGCGGGTCGGTGGCCGGACGTCCTCCCGGCAGCACGGAGGGCAGCGCGCCCGCCTCGACGGCGGCGCGCTCCCCGGCCCGGCGCGGGATCCACACCAGCTTCGCGCCGGTCAGCGACGCGGCGCGGACGGCGGCGGTGAGCCCGCCCGCGACGCCCGCGAGGCGCTCCCCGACGACGATCACGGCGCCCTCGGTGCGCAGCGCCTCGGCGGCCTTGGTGCCGTCGTCGTCGAGGCCGAAGCCGCTCGCGAGGGCGTCCAGCCACTCGGTCTCGGTGCCGGGCGCGGCGGGCAGCAGCGTGCCGCCGGCCTTCTCCAGGCCCCGGGTGGCGTGCGTGGCCAGCGAGTACACCCGCTGCTTGTGCTTGCGCCAGGCCTTGCGCAGCCTCAGGAAGACGCCGGGCGCCTCCTCCTCGGCCTCGAACCCGACCAGCAGGACCGCGGGCGCCTTCTCCAGCGAGGTGTACGTGACGCCCGTGCCGTCGAGGTCGCGGCCGCGGCCGGCGACCCGGGCGGCCAGGAAGTCGGCCTCCTCGCCGCTGTGCACGCGCGCGCGGAAGTCGATGTCGTTGGTGTCGAGCGCCACGCGCGCGAACTTGCTGTACGCGTAGGCGTCCTCGACGGTGAGCCGGCCGCCGGTGAGGACACCGGCCCTGCCGCGCGCGGCGAGCAGGCCCCGGGCGGCGACCTCCAGGGCCTCCGGCCAGGACGCGGGCTCCAGGACACCGTCGGCGTTGCGGACGAGCGGGGTGGTGAGCCGGTCGGGTCGCTGCGCGTACCGGAACGCGAAGCGGCCCTTGTCGCAGATCCACTCCTCGTTGACCTCGGGGTCGTCGGCCGCGAGGCGGCGCATGACCTTGCCGCGCCGGTGGTCGGTGCGGGTGGCGCAGCCGCCGGAGCAGTGCTCGCAGACGGACGGCGAGGAGACCAGGTCGAAGGGGCGGGAGCGGAATCGGTACGCCGCCGAGGTCAGCGCGCCGACGGGGCAGATCTGGATGGTGTTGCCGGAGAAGTACGACTCGAAGGGGTCGCCCTCGCCGGTGCCGACCTGCTGCAGCGCGCCCCGCTCGATCAGCTCGATCATCGGGTCGCCGGCGACCTGGTTGGAGAACCGGGTGCAGCGGGCGCACAGCACGCACCGCTCGCGGTCGAGCAGGACCTGCGTGGAGATCGGCACGGGCTTCTCGTACGTCCGCTTGCGGCCCTCGAAGCGGGACTCGGAGTGGCCGTGCGACATGGCCTGGTTCTGCAGCGGGCACTCGCCGCCCTTGTCGCAGACGGGGCAGTCCAGCGGGTGGTTGATGAGCAGGAGCTCCATCACACCCTTCTGGGCCTTCTCCGCGACCGGGGAGGTGAGGTGAGTCTTGACGACCATCCCGTCCGTACAGGTGATCGTGCAGGACGCCATGGGCTTGCGCTGGCCCTCGACCTCGACGATGCACTGGCGGCAGGCGCCGGCCGGGTCGAGGAGGGGGTGGTCGCAGAAGCGGGGGATCTCGATGCCGAGCTGTTCGGCGGCCCGGATGACCAGGGTGCCCTTGGGCACGCTGATGTCGACGCCGTCGATGGTCAGCGAGACGAGATCTTCCGGCGGGACCGCCGCCTCCCCGCTCCCGGAGGGAGCGCCGGTGGTCACGGTCATGCGTTCACCTCCGCGTGCTTGTCCTTGTCGGCCCAGGCCGTCGACCTGGCCGGGTCGAAGGGGCAGCCCCGGCCCGTGATGTGGTCCTCGTACTCCGCGCGGAAGTACTTGAGTGAGGAGAAGATCGGCGAGGCGGCGCCGTCGCCGAGGGCGCAGAAGGACTTGCCGTTGATGTTGTCGGCGATGTCGTTCAGCTTGTCGAGGTCGCTCATGACGCCCTTGCCGGCCTCGATGTCACGCAGCAACTGGACCAGCCAGTAGGTGCCTTCGCGGCAGGGGGTGCACTTGCCGCAGGACTCGTGGGCGTAGAACTCGGTCCAGCGGGTGACGGCCCGGACGACGCAGGTGGTCTCGTCGAAGCACTGGAGCGCCTTGGTGCCGAGCATGGAACCCGCGGCGCCCACTCCCTCGTAGTCGAGGGGGACGTCGAGGTGCTCGTCGGTGAACATCGGGGTGGAGGAGCCGCCCGGCGTCCAGAACTTGAGGCGGTGTCCGGGTCGCATGCCGCCGCTCATCTCCAGGAGTTGGCGGAGCGTGATGCCGAGCGGGGCCTCGTACTGGCCGGGGGAGGCGACATGGCCGCTGAGCGAGTAGAGCGTGAAGCCGGGGGACTTCTCGCTGCCCATCGACCTGAACCATTCCTTGCCCCGGTGCAGGATGGCGGGAACCGACGCGATCGATTCGACGTTGTTCACGACAGTCGGGCACGCGTAGAGGCCCTCGACAGCCGGGAAGGGGGGACGCAGCCGCGGTTGACCACGGCGGCCTTCGAGCGAGTCGAGCAGCGCGGTCTCCTCACCGCAGATGTACGCGCCGGCGCCCGCGTGCACGGTGATGTCGAGGTCGAGTCCGCTGCCGAGGATGTTCTCGCCGAGGTAGCCCGCCTCGTAGGCCTCGCGGACGGCCTCGTGCAACCGCCGCAGGACGGGGACGACCTCACCCCGCAGATAGATGAAGGCGTGCGAGGACCGGATGGCGTAGCACGCGATGATCATGCCCTCGATGAGGCTGTGCGGGTTCGCGAAGAGGAGCGGAATGTCCTTGCACGTTCCGGGCTCCGACTCGTCGGCGTTGACAACGAGATAGTGCGGCTTCCCGTCGCCCTGGGGGATGAACTGCCATTTCATCCCGGTCGGGAACCCGGCGCCGCCACGGCCGCGCAGTCCCGACTCCTTGACGTACGCGATGACGTCGTCCGGTGTCATGGCCAGCGCCTTGCGCAGTCCCTCGTAGCCGTCGTGCCTGCGGTAGACGTCGAGCGTCCAGGGCCTGTCCTCGTCCCAGAAGGACGACAGCACCGGTGCGAGCAGCTTCTCCGGGCTGCTGCCCTTGATCTCGGGTGCCAATGTCATCACTCCCCCTCCTCGGCGGCGGGCCCTGCCGGGTGGGCCGGGTCGGAGGCCGATGTCTCCTGTGGCGCGTCGTGCGAGCTGAGGTGTTCGGTCGGCGACGGCTTGTGCACCTTGCGGTCCTGCGGCTCGTCGTGGGGGCCGCCGTCCCGCGGGTGGACCACGCGCGCGGGTCCGGCCTCTCCCTTGGCCAGGCGCAGGCCGACCAGCGACGCGGGGCCCGCGCCGCCGCTCGCCTCGACGGCACCGGGCCGCTCGTCGGGGAAGCCGGCGAGGATCCGGGCGGTGTCCTTGAAGGTGCACAGCGGCGCCCCGCGCGTGGGCCGGACCTCGGCGCCCTCGCGCAGGTCGTCGACGAGTCGCTTGGCGCTGTCGACGGTCTGGTTGTCGAAGAACTCCCAGTTGACCATCACGACCGGAGCGAAGTCGCAGGCCGCGTTGCACTCGATGTGCTCCAGGGTGACCTTGCCGTCGTCGGTGGTCTCCCCGTTGCCGACCCCCAGGTGCTCCTGCAGCGCCTCGAAGATCGCGTCGCCGCCCATCACCGCGCACAGGGTGTTGGTGCAGACTCCCACCTGGTAGTCGCCGGAGGGGCCCCGCCGGTACATGGAGTAGAAGGTGGCGACGGCGGTGACCTCGGCCGTGGTCAGGCCGAGCACCTCGGCGCAGAACCGCATGCCGGTGCGGGTGACATGGCCCTCCTCCGACTGCACGAGGTGCAGCAGCGGCAGCAGGGCGGACCGGGAGTCCGGGTAGCGGGCGACGACGGCCGCCGCGTCCCGCTCCAGCCGGGCCCGAACGTCGTCCGGGTAGTCGGGCGCGGGCAGTTGGGGCATGCCCAGGCTGACGCCCTCGGGGGTGGTGGTCACCGGTCGACGCCTCCCATCACGGGGTCGATGGACGCGACGGCGACGATGACGTCGGCGACCTGGCCGCCCTCGCACATCGCCGCCATGGCCTGCAGGTTGGTGAAGGACGGGTCGCGGAAGTGGACCCGGAAGGGGCGGGTGCCTCCGTCGGAGACGGCGTGCACCCCGAGTTCGCCCTTGGGCGACTCGACGGCCGCGTACGCCTGTCCCGGCGGGACGCGGAAGCCCTCGGTCACCAGCTTGAAGTGGTGGATCAGGGCCTCCATGGAGGTGCCCATGATCTTCTTGATGTGGTCCAGGGAGTTGCCGAGTCCGTCCGGTCCCAGGGCGAGCTGCGCGGGCCAGGCGATCTTCTTGTCGCCGACCATGACCGGGCCGGGCTGCAGCCGGTCCAGGCACTGCTCGACGATCCTGAGGGACTGGCGCATCTCTTCGAGGCGGATCAGGAAGCGGCCGTAGGAGTCGCAGCTGTCGGCGGTCGGGACGTCGAAGTCGTACGTCTCGTAGCCGCAGTACGGCTGGGCCTTGCGCAGGTCGTGCGGGAGGCCGGCGGAGCGCAGGATCGGTCCGGTGGCGCCGAGGGCCATGCAGCCGGAGAGGTCGAGGTAGCCGACGTCCTGCATACGGGCCTTGAAGATGGGGTTCCCGGTGGCGAGCTTGTCGTACTCGGGCAGGTTCTTCTGCATCTTCTTCACGAACTCGCGGATCTGGTCCACCGCGCCGGGCGGCAGGTCCTGGGCGAGTCCGCCGGGCCGGATGTACGCGTGGTTCATGCGCAGGCCGGTGATCAGCTCGTAGATGTCGAGAATCAGTTCACGATCACGGAAGCCGTAGATCATGATCGTGGTGGCGCCCAGTTCCATGCCGCCGGTGGCGATGCACACCAGGTGGGAGGAGAGCCGGTTCAGCTCCATCAGGAGCACCCGGATGATCGTGGCGCGGTCGGGGATCTGGTCCTCGATGCCGAGGAGCTTCTCCACGGCGAGGCAGTACGCCGTCTCGTTGAAGAACGGCGTCAGGTAGTCCATGCGCGTCACGAACGTGGTGCCCTGGGTCCACGTGCGGTACTCGAGGTTCTTCTCGATGCCGGTGTGGAGGTAGCCGATGCCGCAGCGGGCCTCGGTGACGGTCTCGCCGTCGATCTCCAGGATCAGCCGGAGCACACCGTGGGTGGACGGGTGCTGGGGGCCCATGTTGACGATGATGCGCTCGTCGTCGGACCTGGCCGCGGTCTCGGCGACCTCGTCCCAGTCGCCGCCGGTGACCGTGTAGACGGTGCCCTCGGTGGTCTCGCGCGCCGAGGCGGCGGACTCCGCCGATGCGTGCTGCGTGCTCATGAGTACGACCTCCGCTGGTCCGGAGCCGGGATCTGGGCGCCCTTGTACTCGACGGGGATGCCGCCGAGGGGGTAGTCCTTGCGCTGCGGGAAGCCCTGCCAGTCGTCCGGCATCATGATCCGCGTCAGCGCGGGGTGGCCGTCGAAGACGATGCCGAAGAAGTCGTACGCCTCGCGCTCGTGCCAGTCGTTGGTCGGGTAGACGGGGACGAGCGACGGGATGTGCGGGTCGGCGTCCGGAGCGGAGACCTCCAGGCGGATCAGCCGGTTGTGGGTGATCGAGCGCAGGTGGTAGACGGCGTGCAGCTCGCGGCCCTTGTCGCCGGGGTAGTGGACGCCCGAGACACCGGTGCACAGCTCGAAGCGGAGGGCCGGGTCGTCGCGGAGGGTGCGGGCGACGGTCGGCAGGTGCTCGCGCTCGATGTGGAAGGTGAGCTCGCCCCGGTCGACGACGGTCCTGTCGATCACGTTCTCGGGGACGAGGCCCTGTTCCTCCAGGGCGCCCTCCAGCTCGTCGGCGACCTCGTCGAACCAGCCGCCGTAGGGGCGGACGGCCTCCCCGGGGAGCCGGATGGAGCGGACCAGGCCGCCGTAGCCGGAGGTGTCGCCGCCGTTGTTCGCGCCGAACATGCCGCGTTGGACGCGGATCTCCTCGCCGCCGTCGCCGCGCTGGCCGGGGAGGTTGGAGGCGGCGAGGTCCTTCTCGGGGTTGGGCCGGTCGGTTCCGTTCGCGTCGCTCATCGCAGCAGCCCCTTCATCTCGATGGTGGGGAGTGCCTTGAGCGCGGCTTCCTCGGCCTCGCGGGCCGCTTCCTCCGCGTTCACGCCGAGCTTGGACGTCTGGATCTTCTGGTGGAGCTTGAGGATCGCGTCCATCAGCATCTCGGGCCGTGGCGGGCAGCCCGGGAGATAGATGTCGACCGGGACGATGTGGTCGACGCCCTGGACGATCGCGTAGTTGTTGAACATGCCGCCGGACGACGCGCAGACCCCCATGGAGATCACCCACTTGGGATTCGGCATCTGGTCGTAGACCTGCCGCAGCACCGGCGCCATCTTCTGGCTGACCCGGCCGGCCACGATCATCAGGTCCGCCTGCCGCGGCGAGCCGCGGAAGACCTCCATGCCGAAGCGCGCCAGGTCGTAGCGCCCCGCGCCCGTGGTCATCATCTCGATGGCACAACAGGCGAGGCCGAAGGTGGCGGGGAAGACGGATGCCTTGCGTACCCAGCCCGCGGCCTGCTCGACGGTGGTCAGCAGGAAACCGCTCGGCAGTTTTTCTTCGAGTCCCATGGTCTTAAAGGCCCCTCAGTCCCATTCCAGGCCGCCGCGGCGCCAGACATACGCGTAGGCGACGAAGACGGTGAGCACGAAGAGCAGCATCTCCACGAGCCCGAAAACACCCAGGGCGTCGAAGGTGACGGCCCAGGGGTAGAGGAAGACGATCTCGATGTCGAAGACGATGAAGAGCATCGCCGTCAGGTAGTACTTGATGGGGAAACGCCCGCCGCCGGCCGGCGTGGGGGTGGGCTCGATCCCGCACTCGTAGGCCTCTAGCTTGGCCCGGTTGTAGCGCTTCGGGCCGATCAGCGTGGCCATGATCACGGAGAAGATCGCAAAGCCTGCCCCGAGGGCTCCCAGTACGAGGATGGGCGCATAGGCGTTCACCGCTCCTCGCTCCTCTCAGTCGGCACTGACTGCTGGCGGATTGCGTCGGCCCTGCTCTCCCGCCCCACCGGCCACACGAGCCCCGTCCGTCTCGACGAAGATCGCGAACATGTGAAGCAGGTCACAAGCCCAACTGCCCCGCATCCTATGCCTGCCGGTCTGTGATCTGCGACACGGGTGCAGCACCGAGTTTGTGATCTCCACCACCTGACGAAGGATCATGAAGTCGGATGAGCGTCGATCTTCATACACGAAGCGCCAGTCTGATCACCAGAAGTGACATTTTCACTCGTCACCGCTGGTCACGATGGGCGTCTCCATATCAAGAGAGTTCCGCTGCATGCAAATTGGTGCTGGACGAGATCGCTTGATAGAGCCCGCGGCCACACCCCGGAGGGAGGTCCGGCGACGGATGTGGACACGTGCACGCGTTCACGAGCGCCGCGAGGACGCCCTCCCGCGCGGGACGCCCCGGGAACGGGTGACCGTTCCGTGACCTGCGCCACATCGGACCGAGATCAAATCAACGGACCTTGGCCACTCGCTGCGATCGGTGGTAAGCGCAGGGCAATTCGGGCGTAATCACGAAAGTGCATGATCAAAGGCCTGTTCGGCCATGTCCGCTATGCCCGTTACGGCGTCAATAAAGAGTGACGCGCGAGAAATTCGGCGCCTCCGTTGAACAACTGTGGCGCAGCACACGTTTCTTGAAGGTATGGAGGATTCGCTGGTACCGCTTGTACCCATGTCCCACACCGCTCACATACGCAGCCACCGGAAACCCCGCCGCAACGCGTCCTCGATCGCGATGCGCGCCGGAGTCGCCGGTGGCGTTCTCAGCACCGTGGCAGTGGCCGGCGCGTCCACGTCGGCCTTCGCGGCGGAGCCGGTGACGCAGACGCTCGAACTGCCCACCCTCACGGCCGACCTGGCCACGCAGGCCGCGCAGTCCGCGGACGCCACGAAGGTGATGGCCGCCGAGTACCAGCTGCAGGCCGAGCGTGACGCCGCCGCCCAGGAGGCGGCCAAGCAGGCCGACAAGGACCTCGCCAAGGCGAAGAAGGAAGCGGCCCGCAAGAAGGCCGCCGAGGAGGCCGAGCGCAAGGCCGCCGCCGAGCGCGCCTCGCGCGACACCGAGCGGGCCACCCTCTCGACCAACTCGTCGGCGTCGACGACGACCACGACTGCGCCCGCCTCCGGCAGCGTCGGCACGGTCATCAGCTTCCTGAAGGCGCAGCTCGGCGACGCCTACGTCCTGGGTGCCACGGGCCCCAACGCGTGGGACTGCTCCTCGCTCGTGCAGGCCGCGTTCAAGCAGGTCGGCGTGGACCTCCCCCGGGTCTCGCAGGACCAGTCGATGCAGGGCACCGAGGTCTCGCTGTCGAACCTCCAGGTGGGCGACATCCTGTACTGGGGCGCGAAGGGCTCGGCCTACCACGTGGGTGTCTACGTCGGTAACGGCCAGTACCTCGACGCGGCGAACCCCTCCAAGGGCGTCGTGATCCAGGACCTCTCCGGCTACCCGGCGACGGGTGCGGTGCGCGTGCTCTGACCCGCGCGGTCGCCCAGGGCGTTTTCGAAGGGCCGCTCTCCCCGTAGGGGACAGCGGCCCTCGGGCTGCCCGCGGAAAGGCCACAGGCGCCCCACAGGGCGCCTGTCGTCCCACACTTGTGGTGTTCCGCACCCCGGGGCGGCAGTGAGCTCCTCAGGGGCGTACAGCGCGTTCGGCCGGCCACGGAGTGCTCCGTGGCCGGCCGAACGCGGTCATACCGGGGCGTACGCCCCCGGGGCGGGTCACGCCTTGGGGGCCACCTTGCTCAGGCCGTTGATGATGCGGTCCATCGCGTCGCCGCCGGTGGGGTCGGTGAGGTTCGCCAGCATCTTCAGGGTGAACTTCATCAGCAGCGGATGGGTCAGGCCCCGCTGGGTGGCGAGCTTCATGATCTTCGGGTTGCCGATGAGCTTCACGAAGGCCCGGCCCATCGTGTAGTAGCCGCCGAAGGTGTCCTTGAGGACCTGCGGGTAGCGCTGGAGGGCGAGTTCACGCTGCCCGGGGGTGGCGCGGGCGTGGGCCTGGACGATGACCTCGGCGGCGATCTGGCCGGATTCCATCGCGTAGGCGATGCCCTCGCCGTTGAACGGGTTCACCATGCCGCCGGCGTCGCCGACCAGCAGCAGGCCCTTGGTGTAGTGGGGTTGGCGGTTGAAGGCCATCGGGAGGGCGGCGCCGCGGATGGGGCCGGTCATGTTCTCGGGGGTGTAGCCCCACTCCTCCGGCATGGACGCGCACCAGGCCTTCAGGACGTCGCGCCAGTCCAGCTCCTTGAAGGCGGAGGAGGTGTTGAGGACACCCAGACCGACGTTGGACGTGCCGTCGCCCATGCCGAAGATCCAGCCGTAGCCGGGGAGCAGACGGTCCTCGCCCGGGCCGCGCTTGTCCCACAGCTCCAGCCAGGACTCCAGGTAGTCGTCGTCGTGGCGCGGGGAGGTGAAGTACGTGCGGACCGCGACGCCCATCGGGCGGTCCTCCCGGCGGTGCAGTCCCATCGCGAGGGAGAGCCGGGTGGAGTTGCCGTCGGCCGCCACCACCAGCGGGGCGTGGAAGGTGACTTCGCGCTTCTCGTCGCCGAGCTTGGCGTGCACCCCGGTGATCCGGCCCGTGCGGTCGTCGACGATCGGAGCGCCCACGTTGCAGCGCTCGTACAGCCGGGCGCCCGCCTTCTGGGCCTGGCGGGCGAGCTGCTCGTCGAAGTCGTCGCGCTTGCGGACGAGTCCGTAGTTCGGGTAGGCGGCGAGATCCGGCCAGTCGAGCTGGAGGCGGACGCCGCCGCCGATGATCCGCAGCCCCTTGTTGCGGAGCCAGCCGGCCTCCTCGGAGATGTCGATGCCCATCGCGACCAGCTGTTTGGTGGCGCGGGGTGTGAGACCGTCGCCGCAGACCTTCTCCCTCGGGAAGCTGGTCTTCTCCAGGAGCAGCACGTCGAGACCGGCCTTCGCCAGGTAGTACGCGGTGGTGGAACCGGCTGGCCCGGCCCCGACGACGATCACATCGGCGGTGTGTTCGGTAAGGGGCTGGGGCTCGGTCACGACGGGTTCTCCCCAAGAAGTAGGCGGATCGGAGCAAAGCCTGCCGGACATCCGGGGCGCCGGACGTCCGGAAAACATGTGCCGACCGGGGTCGGACATGGGCAGTCTATTCAGCGGTACCGATCATCGGCTGAAGGGCTGCCCTGTGAACCGAGCTCTGCCCGACGTACGGCTGCGTGTCCCCACCGACGAGGACGCCTTCGCCTGGCACCGGATCTTCGACGATCCCGACGTCATGGAGTTCCACGGCGGCCGGTCCGCCGAGCTGTCCGTCTACGAGGAGCTCACCGCGCGCCAGCGCCGCCACGACGCCGAGCACGGGTTCTGCCTGTGGACTCTGCTCGACGAGGAGGGCCGGGCCATCGGCTTCACCGGCGCGCAGCCGTGGCCCCGCGAGTGGGGCCCGGCCGGCGAGATCGAGATCGGCTGGCGGCTCGCCCGCGACCACTGGGGCAAGGGGTATGTGACCGCCGCCGCGCTCCAGACCCTGGAGCGGGTGCGGGCGGCCGGTGTGGGCCGGGTGGTCGCCATGGTCGACGCCCGCAACGAGCGGTCCATCGCCGTGACTCGGCGGCTGGGCATGGAACTGGCGGAGACGTTCACGACGCCCGTCTCGCAACGGCCGGGACACTGCTACCGGCTGACGCTCTAGCGGTCCGGCGGGTTCGGCGGTCCGGCGGGTTCGGCGGTCCGGCGGGTTCGGCGGTCCGGCGGTCCGGGAGGTCGGCAGTCCGGCTGTCCGGGAGGTCGGCGTTCGAGATTTCGGCAACTCGTCACCCAGAGTAGCGATTTGCCGCAGATTGCCACGCAGTGCTTCCGGGCGGGGGCGCCCGGCGGTTACCCTGCCGGTACCGCTGGGGGTGAACATCTGTGCGCATGACACCCAAGTCATCCGAAGTGCGTGTGCCACGGTTCGTCGGGCTGATGGCCGTGGACGCGCGCGAGACGGCCGAGGCGGGCGGGGTGCTCCTCGTCGCGCCCGACCGCCCCGACTTCCCACGCACCGTCGTGGACTACGTCGTACGCCAGTACCCGCCACCCGGGGTCCAGGTGCCGCGCGGCGCCGCCGTGACCGTGTGGTTCGAGCCGGGGGACGACGGCGGGGGCGTGCGGGAGCCCCGACGGGGTGGGCCGCCGCCCGGGTTGCGCAGGGCACTGGACGAGCCGGGGGACCCGTTCGCGGTGCTCCGCTAGGTCCCGGTGGGCGGCCCGTCCGGCGCCCGCCCCTCCTACCTCTGCCAGAGCAGGATCGCCGCCGCCCCTCCCCCGCCGATCACGAAGGCCGCCGCGATGGTGAGGGCCCAGATCAGCGCGCGACTGCGGGACTTGGGCGGCTCGGCGGGCGGCAGGTGGTGTCGGCCCAGCTCCACGAGCGGAGGTTCGTAGGGCGCCGGTGCCGGTGCGGGGACGGAGGGCCGTGGCGGGATCCCGTGGGCCGTCGTCGGGCCGCTGCTCGGCATGGCCGGGATCGGCGGTGCGATCACCGCCGTACGCGCTCCCGTCATCTGCACCAGACAGGGCGCGAGGAAGGCCGCGGCGAAGATCCAGAGCAGGCTGAAGGGCAGCACCTCGGGGAGGTCCAGGCCCGCCTCCACCTCGCCCGCGACCGAGAACTCGGTGGTGAACTCGGCCGTGGCCGAGCCGGACGCCTCCATGCCGAAGCCGCTGATACCGGCGAGGAGGAGGAACAGCCCGAAGAAGACGCCCGCGGCGAGGAGTTGCTCGCCGCGGCCCGAGGAACGGCGGGCCGCGAGGATCCCCAGGGTCAGGGCGCAGACCGCGCCGAGTGTCAACGCTCCCACGACCGCCCAGGAGTTGACGGCGTCGCCCAGCTCGGAGAGCCCGAACGACTCGCGCTCGTAGCCGCCGTACGGGCCGGACTCGACGAGTCCGTAGTCGCCGGAGGAGTCGTACGACGTGTCGTCCCCGTACCGGGTGCGGCCCGCCTCGCCCTGGACGGACGCGCCCCAGGAGAGGCCGAGGAGATGGACGGCGAGGTTGGGGAGGACGATCAGCACCAGCAGGAGCGGGTTGAGGTCCTCCTCCCACTCCGCCTGCCACTCGTCGTTCGCCGCGAGGAGCACGAACGTGACGAGTGAGCAGAGGGTGAGGACGACCGCCATGGCCCGTACGGCCGTTCCGGTCGCCCGGAACAGCGTCCGGGGCCCGGGGCGGACGGCCAGCCAGGCGGCCAGGTCGTCGCGTTGCAGCAGGCCGGCCGAGACGGCGGCGGTGAGCAGGAGCGCGCCCAGCGCGGCGCGCCAGGGGGAGGCCGAGACCTCGACGCGCGCGATGTCGGGCTGGGCGAACAGCCCCAGGAGCAGGACGGCGGCCGTCACCAGCAGCGTGACCCGCACGGCCGCTTCGAGCCCGGTGGTACGGCCGCCGGCGGGCCCCGCCCCGGGCGCTCCCGCGCCCGCGTACGCGGCACGGGTCAGCAGGCGGGTGCGGAGTTGCCGTACGCCGAGGAAGAGCGCCCCGAGGAACAGGACGGTCACCGTGAGCGGGACCAGGGTCAGGGTGAGGGCGGCCTCGGCGGACTGGTAGTCGCCCGCGAAGTCGCCGCTTCCGCTCTCGGAGATCCTGAAGCCGCCGCCGAGACCCTGGAGGAGGACGGCGAGGGCGAGGCCCAGCCGGTCGCCGAAGCCGACGAAGTCGTCGTCCGTGGCGCTCTGGTCGTACGAAGGAACGGCCAGAGCGAGGGCGGCGGCGAGGAGCAGCCCGACCGGCCAGAGCGCGGCGGCCGCGGAGCCGCCCCAGTCACCCCGGAAGGCCCGGCCGAGGAAGGCGCCCACGGGCGAAGGGCGGACGGGGACAGGAACAGAGACAGGGGCGGGTACGGGTACGGGTACGGGTGCGTACGCGGGCGGTGGCGGCGGGGGCGGTGAGCCGAGGGTCGGCGCGCCCGGTGGTGCGGAGGGGGGTGCCGGGGGGACCGGCATGCGTTCCCGGCCGCACGCCATGCAGTAGCGCGCCTCGGCCGGGCCTGGTGTCCCGCAGTGCGGGCAGTAGGACGTCATGGAGCCCCCGTCGTCGGACATCACCGGTGCGTGCCGGTGTATCAACGGACGGTAGTTTCCGTTGACCGGTTCCCGTCAACAGAATTCCCCGACGATCATCCCTCGTACGGGTGAACTACGGCTTCGGCAGGCCGACTTGGGCTCTACGCCTGGGCCTTGAATCCCCGGTGCAACGCGACGATCCCGCCCGAGAGGTTGCGCCACGCGACCTTCTCCCAGCCGGCCTTGCCGAGACGCTCGGCGAGACCCGCCTGGTCGGGCCAGGCGCGGATGGACTCGGCGAGGTAGACGTAGGCGTCCGGGTTGGAGGACACCGCGCGGGCCACCGGCGGCAGCGCGCGCATCAGGTACTCGGTGTAGACGGTGCGGAACGGCGTCCACGTGGGGTGGGAGAACTCGCAGATCACGACGCGGCCGCCGGGCTTCGTCACCCGGTACAGCTCGCGCAGCGCGGTGTCGGTGTCCTGCACGTTGCGCAGGCCGAAGGAGATGGTGACCGCGTCGAACGTGTCGTCCTTGAACGGCAGCCGCGTGGCGTCGCCCGCGGTGAACGGCAGCCAGGGCAGGCGCTCCTTGCCGACCTGGAGCATGCCGAGGGAGAAGTCGCACGGCACGACGTACGCGCCGGTCTGCGCGAAGGGCAGCGAGGAGGTGCCCGTGCCGGCGGCGAGGTCCAGGACCTTCTGCGCGGGGCGGGCGTCGACGGCCCGCGCGACCTCCTTGCGCCAGCGCCGGTCCTGTCCGAGGGACAGCACGTCGTTGGTCAGGTCGTACCGTTTCGCCACTCGGTCGAACATCGAGGCGACTTCGTGCGGCTGCTTGTCCAGGGATGCGCGGGTCACGGTCCCATTGTGGCAGTACGCGCCGCGCGCCGGCGCGGCGCCCGGAGTTGTCGACGAAGACGGGCTCGGGGGTGGGATTTTCGTGGGCGGACTCGAATGTGCAGAAGCCACATGCGGCACAGGGGCCTGTGCTTCATTGCCTGCATGAGCACCGTGAGGAATTCCCTGAAACCGGTCGTCGGACTGCTGTGTCTGGTGACCCTGACCTGCGCGGGCTGCACGACCAACCCCCGGGAGGCGGTGACGGAGGCGGCCGGGCCGTCCACCGCGACGACGACGCCCACGGCGCCCACCACCTCCGCGCCGTCCACGGCCTACGCGCCGTACGTGAACGCCACCGAGGCCTCCGACCTCGACGACGCCGGGTCGGCCGCCGCGTACAACCTGGCCTTCGTGATCGCCGACGGTGACGCGTGCACGCCCATGTGGAACGGCACGGACGCGATCGACGACACGGCGGTGAAGTCCCGTGTCTCGGCGCTCACCGGCTCGGGGGCGTCGGTGCGCGTCTCGTTCGGCGGTGCCTCGGGCACGGAGCTGGCCCAGGCCTGCGACAGCGCGACCGAACTCGCCGAGGCCTACGGCGCGGCGCTCGACGCGGCGGGCTCGACCCAGGCGGACTTCGACGTCGAGGGCGACGCGTTGCGGGACTCCGACTCCGTCGCCCTGCGCTCCGAGGCGATCGCGCTCCTCCAGGAGGACCGCCCCGACCTCTCCGTCTCCTTCACCCTCCCCGTCATGCCGTCCGGCCTCGACGACGACGGTCTGGCTCTGCTGAACTCGGCCAACGACCACGCCGTCCGGGTCGGCACGGTCAACATCATGACCATGAACTACGCCAGTTCGTACGACGGTGACATGGGCGACTACGCGGAACGGGCGGCCGAGGCGACGCACGAGCAGTTGATGGACGTCTTCGGCACGAGTGAGTCGACGGCGTGGCGGGCGTTGGCGTTGACCTCGATGCTGGGCGTCAATGACGTCGACAACGAGACGTTCACGCTGGAGGACGCGGCGCAGGTGCGGGAGTTCGCGGAGGAGAAGGGCGTCGCCTGGGTGTCGATGTGGGCGACGTTCCGGGATCGGCAGTGCGGGGACGGGGCGAGTGACGCACTGGTCGACTGCAGCGGGGTCGATCAGGCGGACGGGGCGTTCGGGAAGGCGTTCTCGGGCTGAGGGCGCGGCGGTGGCGCCCCTCAGCGGCGACGGTGGACCAGGCGCCCCGCGCACACCGTGGCCGTGCAGACGCCTGCCCCGTCGTAGACCGCCAGGTCGGCGCGGCCCGCCTCGGCGAGCACCGGGGGCGTCGGGAGCGGCAGGACCGAGACGTGGTTGCGCTCGGCGGCCGACCGGAGTTCCGGGGTGCTCGCGTGCTGTCGCAGGATCGCGACCGCGCCCGACTTCAGCACGGCGTGGACCTGTTCGCGGGGCGAGGGGGCGTCCGGGAGAGGGCCCTCGTGCACCCGGCCGGGCCCGAGGACGCCGGACCACTGCCGGACGCGGGCGCCCGGGAACCGCAGGCGGAGGTCGTCCGCCGGGCCCACCGCCCGGACCCGGGTGCCGTCCACCACGACGGCACCGTCCTTGATCGGCTCCGGGTCGTCCCAGGTGCGCCGCACCTCGTCGGCGGCGTGCATCGTCAGCAAGGCCGGGCCTAGTTGGAGGCGAGGATCTTCAGCTCGGGGTGCGCCGTGCCGCCCTCGATCGCCGTGGAGGAGATGTGGGACATCACGCGCGCGTCGACGGGGTCGTTCGCCGGGTCGTCGTGGACGACGAGGTGCTCGTACGTCGTGGAGCGCTGGGCCGGGACCCGCCCCGCCGTACGGATCATGTCGATCATTTCCTGGAGGTTGGAGCGGTGCTTGGCACCGGCCGCCGAGACGACGTTCTCCTCCAGCATGACCGAGCCGAGGTCGTCCGCGCCGTAGTGCAGCGTCAGCTGGCCCGCGTCCTGGCCGGTGGTCAGCCAGGAGCCCTGGATGTGGGCGATGTTGTCCATGAAGAGCCGGGAGATCGCGATCATCCGCAGGTACTCGAAGATCGTGGCCTGGGTGCGGCCCTTCAGATGGTTGTTCATGGGCTGGTATAGGTACGGGATGAAGGCCCGGAAGCCGCCCGTGCGGTCCTGGACGTCACGGATCATCCGCAGGTGCTCGATGCGTTCGGCGTTGGTCTCGCCGGTGCCCATGAGCATGGTCGAGGTGGACTCCACGCCCAGGTTGTGCGCGGTCTCCATGATCTCCAGCCAGCGCTCGCCGGACTCCTTGAGGGGGGCGATGGCCTTGCGGGGGCGCTCGGGCAGCAGCTCCGCGCCCGCGCCGGCGAAGGAGTCGAGACCGGCGGCGTGGATCCGCTGGATCGCCTCCTCGACGCCCACCTTGGAGATCCGGGCCATGTGCTCGACCTCGGACGCGCCCAGCGAGTGGATCACCAGCTGGGGGAACTCCTTCTTGATGGCGGCGAAGTGCTTCTCGTAGTACTCGACGCCGTAGTCCGGGTGGTGTCCGCCCTGGAACATGATCTGCGTACCGCCCAGCTCGACGGTCTCCGCGCAGCGGCGCAGGATGTCGTCGAGATCGCGCGTCCAGCCCTTGTCCGTGGCCTTCGGCGGGGCGTAGAACGCGCAGAACTTGCACGCCGTGACGCACACGTTCGTGTAGTTGATGTTCCGCTCGATGATGTACGTCGCGATGTGCTCCGTGCCCGCGTACCGGCGCTTGCGTACGGCGTCGGCGGCGGCGCCGAGTGCGTGCAGCGGGGCGTCGCGGTAGAGGACGAGCGCCTCCTCCGGCGTGATCCTCCCGCCCTCGGCGGCACGGTCGAGAACGGACTGGAGATCGGCCTTCTCGGTCACCGGGGGCGTCCCTTTCGTAAGGGTTGAACTGACCGGGCCAGCCTACGCCAGGGGGTCGGACCGGCCGACGTCAGGCCGTCCGCCTGTGGACAACGTCGCGTCAGGCCGCGTACGACTCCAGCAGGAGGCCGACGTACGCTCCCGCGAGCATGAACGGGCCCAGTGCCACCAGCTGGCGGCGTACGGCGCGGCGCCTGGCCAGCGCGACCACGGTGTACGCGCTGCCGATGAGCGCGCCGGCGAACGTGCCGAGGTACAGCGCGCCCCAGCCGTACCAGCCGAGGACGGCGCCGAGGCCGAGGGCCAGCTTCACGTCGCCGAAGCCGAGGGCCATGGGTCTGATGAGGAAGAAGAGGAAGTACAGGCCGCCGAGGGCGAGAGCGCCGTACAGCGCCGTGCGCCACTGGCCGGCGTGCTCGGGTACGAGGGCGACCGCGCCCAGGAGCGTGAGCGCGAGGACCGCGAAGGGGAGGGTCAGGGGGTCCGGGAGGCGTTGGGCGCCGAGGTCCACGAGGGTGAGGAGCACGCCGAGGGGGGCGAGGAGCAGCCATACGGCGAGTTCGGGGCGGGTGCCGGTGGTCAGGGCGAGGGTGGCGCAGATCAGGGCGGTGGTGAGGGCGACGGGGGGTGTGCGCGGGCCGTAGGAGCAGGTGGGGGGTGGGGTGCAGCGGGCGGGGCCCAGCCAGCCGTTCGCCGGGCCCGTGATGTGGTGGCCGGCGGGGCAGGTGTGGTGCCAGGGGTGGTCCTCGTCGACCGTGAAACGGTAGGCGGGGCGGGGGAGGAGGATGCCGGTGGCTGCGCCCCAGAGTGCGGCGGCCACGGTCAGGGTGATCAGCCAGGGGTCTAGAGCCACGGGGGGCAGCCTATGGGTTTCGCCCCCGCCGCCCCTACCCGTCCCTCCCCCACCAAGGGGCTGCGCCCCTTCGACCCCCAGGCGTCCGTCCGGTGGGGGCTGGTCGCGCAGTTCCCCGCGCCCCTCAAAAGGCAGGGGCTGCGCCCCGTGCCTTTTGCCCCGGAGGGCCGGAGGCCCGTTAGGGGCGCGGGGAACTGCGCGAGAAGCCCCACTCAGCCGCAGCCAAAAAGTCGGGCCCTCACTTCACCGCTTCACCTTGGCCAGGCGGGCCGTCGGGTCGCCCGCGTCCGCGTTGTTCGCGGTGTACTGGAGTTCGTCGCCTACGGGGGTGAGCGTGACCTCGTGGGTGTTGCTGGTGCATGTCTTGGGGTTGTTCTTCGCGTCGGCGATGCTCGTGACGACGACATGGTCCTCGGTGACCTTCTTGAGGACGAACGTGTCGTCGCAGGCCCCGCCCAGCAGGTCGACGGAGCGGAACGTGCCCAACCGGTCGCCGACGGAGCCCTGTTCGAGCGTGATGGTGAAGGTGCCCGCGGGGAGGTTCCCGCCGAGGGCGTAGCCGTCGCCCTCCCACGTGCCCAGGTACTTCTTGGGCAGGTCGGCCGCCCCGTCCTGCGGTTCCGAGTCCTGGTTCCCCTCGCTCGGGCTGCTGCCGGCCGAGGGGGCCTTGCCGGCCGCCTCTCCGCCCTTCTCGTCGCCGTTCAGCATGCTCAGCCCGAACACCAGACCTAGGCCCACCACCGCGAACGCGCCCGCGACGGCCAGGGCGACCGAGCAACTGACCCGTCGGCCCCGCCCGTTCGCCGTGGGCGAGGACGCCGCCGCCACGCTCAGCGACAGCTTGCCCGGCGGCGGGACCGTGTCCGCCGACGCGGAGTCGGCCCGCTGGCCCGGCACGTGTGTCGCGGGCGGCGCCATCACCGGAGGCGGGCCGAACACCCCGCTTCCGGCCGGGACTTCGTCTTCGACCTTCACGTCGGCGGAGGAGGCCGAAGGGGACGAGGGAACCGGGGAGGCTGAGGCGGACGAGGCAACCGGGGAGGCCGAGGGGGCCTGGACGTCCGAGCCCACCGACGGGCTGCTGAACCCCACCGGTCCTGACGGAACGTCCTCCGCCGCGTCCAGGTTCAGGAGTTGCACCGCGCTGCGGCCGAGCTGTTCCACCAGGGGGCCCGGCAGCCAGCCCGCCGTCACCAGCGGGGCCGCGCCCTGGGGAGCCAGCGTGCGGGCGACCTCGTCGGGGGCCGGGCGCGCGGAGGGGTCCTTGGCCAGGCAGCGCTCCACGAGGGCGCGCAGGTCGCCCTCCACGCCGTCGAGCCGGGGTTCCTCGTGGACGACCTTGTAGAGGAGGGCGGCCGAGGAGTCACCGGGGAACGGGGACCGGCCGGTCGCGGCGTACGCGAGGACCGCGCCGAGGGAGAAGACGTCCGCCGCGCCGGTGACGCTCTTGCCGAGGATCTGCTCGGGGGACATGTAGCCGGGGGAGCCGATCGAGACGCCCGTCGAGGTCAGGGACGCCGTGCCGTCCGTGGCGCGGGCGATGCCGAAGTCGATGAGGAGGGGGCCGTCGACCGTGAGCAGGACGTTCGACGGCTTCACGTCCCGGTGGACCAGGTCCAGCGCGTGCACCGCCGACAGCGCCTCCGCCAGGCCCGCGCCCAGGACCCGTACGGAGTGGGGAGGCAGGGGACCGCCGTCCGCCACCGCCGTCGCCAGTGAGGGACCGGCCGCGTAGCCCGTCGCCACCCAGGGGACCGACGCCTCCGGGTCCGCGTCCAGGACGGGGGCGGTCCAGGCTCCGCCCACCCGGCGGGCGGCGTCGACCTCCCGCCGGAAGCGGGCGCGAAACTCCTCGTCGAGGGCGAAGTGCGGGTGCACCACCTTGACGGCGACGGTACGGCCGCCCGCGCTCCGCCCCAGATAGACGCGGCCCATCCCGCCCGCCCCGAGCCGGCCGAGCAGCCGGTAGGGCCCCACGACCGTGGGTTCGCCGACATCGAGCGGTCGCATGGACGACACCTCCCCCGTACCTCCCCGCCCCTCCAGCGTAGTGCCGCACGCCCGAAGGGAAATGCGAACGTCGGCGACGGATCCGTAACCGAACCCACAGAACAGTGAATTCGTCAACCGGAATTCCGGGAAGTTCACCGGAGCTTCGCCGGAAAGGGTTCAGGAAAGCAGGTCGACCTTCACGTCCGCCGGAAATCCGGTGGTGGGGCCGACCCGTCGCGCGAACTCGGCGACCGCGGACAGCTGCGGACCGCCGAAGCGGAAGTCCAGGGTCGTGAAGTACCGCTCCAGGATCCGCTCGTCGAATGCCTCCCAGCGGGCCGCCTGTTCGGCGACCTTGGCCACCTCGGTCAGGGACAGGTCGCGGGAGGCGAGGAACGCCTCGTGCACCTTGCGGGTGACCTCGGGCTCCCGCTCCAGGTAGTCACGCCGCGCGGCCCACACCGCGAAGACGAACGGCAGCCCCGTCCACGCCTTCCACATGGCCCCCAGGTCGTGCACCTCCAGGCCGAAGTTCGGCCCGTCGAGCAGGTTCGCGCGCAGCGCCGCGTCACCGATGAGCACGGCCGCCTCGGCCTCCTGCATCATCAGCGAGAGGTCGGGCGGGCAGGTGTAGTACGACGGTTGCACGCCGACGCTCTCGGCCAGCAGGAGCTGCGCGAGGCGTACGGAGGTGCGCGAGGTCGAACCCAGGGCGACGCGTGCGCCGTCCAGGCGTTCGAGTGGCACCTGGGAGACGATCACGCACGACATCACCGGGCCGTCGCAGCCGACGGCGATGTCGGGGAAGGCGACCAGGTCGTCCGCGTTGCGCAGGAACTCGACCAGGGTGATGGGCCCGATGTCGAGGTCCCCGCGCACCAGCTGCTCGCTGAGCTTCTCGGGGGTGTCCTTGGTGAGCTCGAAGTCGAGGAGCGTGCCCGTTCTCGCGAGCCCCCAGTACAGGGGCAGGCAGTTCAGGAACTGGATGTGGCCGACGCGCGGCCGGTTGCGAGAATTGTCCACATCGCGAGGCTAGCCCTCATGGGGTACGGTGCGGGCTCCGGGGGCCCGGAGGTGCTCCTGAAACCGGACGTACACCCCGTGTCAATACTGTCGACGGCGTGTCGCCGATGGGACGGACGGGGAAGTAGAGGCGATCCGTCAAGCCGAGACCCGAGCGGTTCAAACATCCGGGTGACGTGATCTTGCCCTCTATTGCATTCCCCTGCCTGCGTGCTAGGCTCGCCCGCAAGTTGCAGTTTGGTTTCCCTTGCAGTACAGAGCCTGCGGAGCATGTGACCGCGGGCTCTCGTCGTTTTCAGACGTATGCAGTTGTGCGGCATCTTGTTTTCACACTTGCAGGGTTCTGGAGCAGGGCAACCCTTTGGGCCCAAGGAGGGCTTATGGCTACCGGAACCGTGAAGTGGTTCAACGCCGAAAAGGGCTTTGGCTTCATCGCCCAGGAGGGTGGCGGCCCGGACGTCTTCGTCCACTACTCCGCCATCAACGCGAGCGGTTTCCGTTCGCTGGAGGAGAACCAGCAGGTCTCCTTCGACGTGACGCAGGGCCCGAAGGGTCCGCAGGCGGAGAACGTCACCCCCGTCTGATCCGTTCGATCCGAGGGATGCCCCTCTGACGACGTCTGAGAGCACCACCCAAGGAGCCCCTCGCCTTTCGGCGCAGGGGCTCCTGCCTTTTCGCCGCCCTTTCCCCGGCGCGCCCCCTCCCCCCTTCCGCCCGCTCCTTACATGTGCTGCATCACCAGGACGAATGTCGTCCCCGGAGCCAGCGCCTCGTACGAGTGCGGCACGTCACCCCGGAACGCCATGTAGTCACCTGGGCCGAGTTCGACCTCCTCGCCCCTCGGGCCCGCCTTCACCCGGCCCGTGCTCACGGTGAGGTGCTCGACCGTCCCCGGGATGTGCGGCTCCGACTCCCGCACCGACCCCGGTTCGAGCCGGGTCCGGTAGATGTCGCGGCGCGCGCCCGGCGGGCTGGCCGACAGCAGGACCGCCGTGTAGCTGGAGTGTTCCGAGTGGACGGTGGGCCCCTCCCCCGCCCGGACCACCTGCACCGCCGGCACCGGCGGTTCGATCAGCGCGCTGAACGGCACCCCGAGCGCCACACCCAACGCCCACAGCGTCTCCATGCTCGGATTGCCGCTCGCCGCCTCCAGCTGGGAGAGCGTCGACTTCGCGATCCCGGCGCGCTTGGCCAGCTCGGAGAGGGAGAGACCGGCGCGGGTGCGCTCCCGGCGGAGGGCGGCGGCGATCCAGTCGAGCGGGAGCCGGGACGGGGGCTGGGACGAGGGCTGGGGCGGGGGCTTCGCTTCCGAGGAGGCTGCGTCGGACATGTCGTTCGCTCCAGAAGTACGATCGTTCGCCTTGACGAACATGAGGGGTCATGTTCATTGTAGAGAACATGCGTTCGCTACTCCGAACACCCCAGGTCCGTGACCCCGCCCTGTTCCGGGACGTCTCCCTCGTCTGCGCCGCCGGGGGCGTCGTCGGTGTCTCCTTCGGGGCGATCTCGGTGGCGGGCGGGCTGCCCGTGTGGGTACCGGTGGTGATGTCGCTGGTCGTGTACGCCGGGGCCGCGCAGTTCAGCGCGGTCGGGATCCTGTTGGCCGGGGGCGGACCGTTCGCGGCGGCGGCCACCGGGCTGCTGCTCAACACCCGCAACGCCGCGTTCAGCCTGGCGGTCGCCGACCTCCTGGGGCCGGGGAGGACCGCGCGGTTCGTGGGCGCGCATCTCGTCACCGACGAGACGGTGGCCTTCGCCCTGGCGCAGAGCGATCCGGTACGGCGTCGGGCCGCGTTCTGGGTGTCCGGGCTCGGCCTCTTCACCGTCTGGAACGTGTGCGTCCTGGCCGGGGCCCTGGCCGGCACCGCGCTGGGCGACACCGCCACGTACGGCCTCGACGCCGCCTTCCCGGCCGTGCTCGCCGCACTGGTCCTGCCCGCCCTGCGGGAGCGGCCGCCCGTACGGCGGGCCGCGCTGCTCGGGGCGCTGGTCGCGCTGGCGGCGACCACGGTCACGCCGACGGGGGTTCCCGTGCTGCTGGCGCTGGCCGGGCTGGTGCTGTGGCGGGCGTCGCCGGAGGGGGACGGCGCGGCGGACGGGAGGGCGTCGTGAGCGACGGGGTCGTCGGTACGATGCTCGCGCTCGCCGTGGGGACGTACGCCCTGCGGCTCACCGGGCCAGCGCTGCACGGACGGGTGGAGATTCCCGTACGGGTGCGGGAGTTGCTGGCCGGGGCCGCCGTGGTGCTGCTGGTGGCGTTGCTGGCCACGGGTGCCCTGACGGAGGGCGGTGCTTTCGCGGGGTGGGCACGGCCCGCCGGAGTGCTGGCGGGCGGGGTGCTGGCGTGGCGGAGGGCCCCGTTCGCAGTGGTGGTCCTGGGCGCGGCGGCGACCACGGCGGGTCTGCGGGCGCTGGGGGTCGGTTAGCGATCGCGGCCGGGGCCCAGCGACAGCGCGCCCGAAGGGGCGCGGGGAACTGCGCGACCAGCCACGACGAACCGGCGTCCGGAAACCGGTCTAAGTCCCCCTCCCCCGGCCCGCCCCCAGGCGGACCTCAGACGGCCCCCTCCGCGACCAGCGACTCCATGACCCGTCGCAGCCGGACGCCCCGCCCCAGGTCCGGTTCGAGTCCCTTCCCCCTCAGGAGCGCGGTCAGGGACGCCTGGACGACCTCCGCGCCCTCGGGGGCGACCCGCTTGGAGACCTCCAGCCACTCCAGGGGCTGGTCCGCTCCCACCGTGCAGTGCTCCACGGTCACTTCGTGGTGGTCCAGCCGCACCCCGCGCCAGCGGACCGTGCGGACGGGACCGAGGACGTCGAGCGAGCCGAGGCCGACGTCGATGTCTGCACAGTCGGCGAGGAAGGCACGCTGACGGTCGGAGAAGACGAGGTCCAGCGGCTCGGCGCCGAGCGCGGCGGCCTCCACGGCCGTACCTCCGCAGTCGGAGACGAGAGCGGCGGAAAGCACCCGGCGGTCGCCCGACCAGGCGGCCGCCAGGTGGAAGGAGTCCGGTCCCTGCTCACGGAAGCGCAGCCAACGTTCCGAGAGCCGGGACCGGCGACAGGGCCGCAGTTCCGCGGTCGCGGCCCCGCCCCGCCCGCTCCCCGCCCGTAGGCGCAGGATCAGCCCCGCATCCAGAAGCGGCAGGTGACCTGGCGCCGTGGAGCGGGCGAGGGCCTCACAGAAGTAGACGCGGCGCCGGGCTCCCCCGGTGTCCGGCGCCAGTGCCCCAGTCGCGGCGGCCACGCCCGCGCCCGAGAACGTCACCTTGATCTCGACCGAGTCGAGCCGGTCGGATCCCGAGGTGAGATCCCCGCGTCCCACGGATGCCGGCATGGGCCGTCCCCCTAGTTCCGCGACCTGGTTCATTTCCCCTGTTTCCCTTGGTTCTTTCTGTTTCTTCTGTTTCTTCTGTTTCTTCGGTTCCTGCTGTTTCCTTCGGTTCCTGCTTTCCTTCGTTCTCCATTGAAGGGCCGGGGTGACCCCCGTCGCTTCCGGGAAGTCCCTACATCTCCCCTGACAACTCCCCCTGGGGGATGATGGACGGGCGGGGCCGGGCACGGCGGGCACCAGGGGGTGGCGCATTGTTACGGGGACTCGTCGGTCGGGAGCGGGAACGCCGGCTGATGGACGACCTGCTCGTGGCGGGTGGGGCGGGTGGGGCGGCACTGCTGTTGTGGGGCGAACCCGGTATCGGGAAGACCGCCCTGCTCGACTACGCGGCGGAGCGGGCGACGGCCGGCGGCTCCGGCGCGGCCCCGGCCACGGTCCTGCGCGCCCGGGGCATCGAGACCGAGACCGTGCTCCCGTTCGCCACCCTCGGCGACCTACTGATGCCCCATTCGTCCCTTTTCAGGGAACTCCCCGGCGCTCAGCGCTCGGCCCTGGAGTCCTGTCTGGCCCTGAGCGGCGACCCGTCGGACCCGCCGGGCAACCCCTACGCCGCCTGCATGGGCGCCCTCAACGTGCTCGCGGCGCTCGGCGACGAGCGCCCGGTCGTGGTCCTCGTCGACGACCTGCACTGGGTGGACCCCTCCTCCCAGCGCGTCCTGCTCTTCGTCGCCCGCCGCCTCTCCAGCGAACGCGTCGCCCTGGCCCTGGGCTCCCGCGAGGACCACGGCGAGTCGGGGCCGCGCCGCAGCATCCCCACCGTGCAGGTGGGCGGGCTGGAGCCGGAGGAGTGCGCCGCCCTGCTGGAGGGCCGCGTGACCCCCAACGTGCTCGCCGACCTCGTGCGCGTCAGCGGCGGCAATCCGCTCGCCCTGCGTGAGATCGCGGGCGCGCTGACGGACGAACAGGCGCGCGGGGAGCGGCCGTTGCTCGATCCGCCGTCCCTCGGCAGTCATCTGGAGCGCGCCTGGGCGGCCCGGATCGACGGGCTGCCGGACACCGCCCGCCGGGCCCTGGTCGTGCTGGCCGCCAGTCGCTCGACGGCGGCGGGCCCGTTGCGCAAGGCCCTGGAGGCGGCCGGGCTCTCCCTCGACGCGCTCTCCCCCGCCGAGGAGGACGGCCTGATCACGGCCACGGCGGACGAGTTGGACTTCCACCACCCGGTGCTGCGCGCGCTGGTGCTGGGCCGCGCCCCCCTCGCGCACCGGTACGCCGCGTTCCAGGCGCTGGCCGAGGTGAGCACCGGTTCGCTGCACGCCTGGTACCGGGCGTCCGCGACCCCCGGCCCCGACGAGGAGGCCGCGGCGGCGCTCGCCGACGCCGCGCGGGAGGCCCGTCGGCGCAGTGCCTTCGGCGAGTCGGCGCTGGCCTGGCGACGCGCCGCCGAGCTCACCCCGGACCCCGCGCCGCGCGCCGACCGCCTCCACCACGCCGCCTCCGACGCCCTGCTCAGCGGTTCCCCGGCGGGCCCGCAGTGGTGCGAGGAGGCCCTGCGCATCACCCCCGACCCGGCCGTACGCGCCGCCATCCAGGGCCTGTTGGGCCGTATGTACACCTGGAAGGGCGAGACGGCCCAGGCGTACGCCCTGCTCATGGATGCCGCCGACGCCGTGCGCGGCTCGGACCGCACCCGGGCCTGTCTGCTGCTCGCGGAGGCGACGGCCGCCGCGCGCCTGGACGGACACGTCCCGGCGGCGGTCCGTGTCGCGGAGGAGTCCCTCGCCCTCGCCTCCGAGTCCGGGCCCGAACGCTGGTACAGCCTGTCGATGCTGGGCGGGGCCCTGATCATGTCCGGCCGTACGGCGCGGGGGCGCGAGATGCTGGAGGCCGCCGACCGGCACGGCGGTGGTGACCCCGTCCGCGACCAGCAGGTGTACGCGATCGCGGGGCAGGCCTGGAGCCGGGCGGAGGAGTTCGTCCGGGGGCGTCGGCTGCTCAACACGGCCGTGGAGTCCGCCCGGCGGCACAGCGCGGTGGGCGTGCTGGGCTTCACCCTCGCCGTACGCGGGGAACTGGAGACCCGGATCGGCCAATGGGCGTCCGCGCGGGGCGACTTGACGGAGGCCCTGCGCTGGGCGGAGGAACTGGGCCAGCTGACGTGCGTGAGCTACACGCTGTACTGCCTCGCCCGGCTCGAAGCCCTGCGCGGTGAGCGGGTCGAGTGCGAGGAACATGTGGCGCGGGCGCGGCGGGAGTGCGGGGCGTACGGCATCGGCTGCCAGGAGTTCCACATGACGGCGGTGCTCGGGCTGTCGGCCCTGGCCCACGGCGACCACGACGCGGCCGTCGACCAGCTGGAGCAAACGTTGTCACTGGCGGTCGAGCAGGGCATCGGGAACCCCGAGGTGGTGCCCTTCGCGGCGGACCTGGCCGAGGCGCACGTACGGGCGGGGAACGCGACGCGTGCCGCCGAGGTCGTGTCCTGGCTGGAGGAGCGGGCCCGGGAGACGGGCCTGGCGTCGGCGGAGGCGGCGGCCGCCCGGGTCCGGGGGCTGCTCGCGGGGACGCCGGAGGAGGCGGAGGCGTTCTTCGGGGTCGCGTTGAAGGCCCACCAGCGGACGACGGGGCCGTTCGACTGGGCGCGGACCCTGCTGTGCGAGGCGGAGGTCCTGCGCCGCCACCGCCGCCCGGGGGCCGCGCGCGCCCCGCTGGCCTCCGCCCTGGCCTGCTTCGAACGGCTGGGCGCGGTGCCGTGGGCGCGGCGGGCCGCCGGTGAACTCGCGGCGGCGGGCGGCGTCCTCGGCACCGCCCGGTCCGCCGGCAGCGGCACCGGCGGCATGGGCGGCGCCCTGAACCAGCTGACCCCGCAGGAGTTCCAGGTGTCGCGCGCGATCGCCCGCGGCCTCAACAACACGGAGGCGGCGGCCTCGCTGTTCGTCTCCCGGAAGACGGTGGAGGCCCATCTCACCCGGATCTACCGGAAGTTGCACGTCCGCTCCCGGACGGACCTGACGCGCTTGCTGACGGCGGCGGACCTGGTGGACTGACGTAGGCGTCGCCGCCGCCCCGGTGGGCGACGGCGACGCGGAGACGCGGTTCCCCGACGGCGGGGCCGACACGGATCGCCCCGACGGCGTCACGCCAGAAACTCGAAGTTTCACCAAAGGACCGCAGAAACGTGCCGCCGGGGGCGACTGCGGATTCAGCGGCGTTCCTTGAAATGCACACTGACGAAGAGGGCCCCGATCGCGCAGCTGAGTGTTCCGGCCCGGACGAAGAGTTCTCCGCCGTCGGCGTCCGGCACCCCCGGTATGTCCCAGCCCAGCCACCGCACGCACACCCACGCGTACGCCCACCCGGCCGCACCGAGGGCGGCGAAGGCCAGGGCGACCTTCCCGTTGGCCGAGGCGGTAAGGGAACGGAGGTCGGCCACCACCCGTCGTACGTCGAGGGGGTCCGCCTCCCCGCGGCGCGCCCTCAGATGCCGCTCGTGGAGGCCGAGGAACAGGAAGCCGATGAGGCACATGGCCACCGAGGCGGTGAAGAGGTGACCGGTGAGGTCGTCGTCCCGACCCGAGGACGTGAGGGTCCGCACCGTGGACCAGCCCCCCACTGCGACGGCCAGGAGCGTGCAGGCGGTGTAGAGCCTGCCCCAGCGCGAGGAGTGCAGGTGCGCGACGCGTCTTCGGATCATGGGGTCGTACAGTAACGGCCTCGATGGTGCGGAAAAGGCGGGGGACGATGACGAAGCGGGGCGTTCTGCTGGGCTGGGGCGGGCTGGTGGTCCTGCTCGGCGTGGGTGTGGGCGTGTGGTGGGGCTGGTTCCGGGCGCCGTACGCGCTCGCCGACTCGCCCTCGGTCCAGGTGACCGTGCGGGCCGTGAAGTCCGAGTATCCCTATGCGCGGGAGACGGCCGAGGACGTCGACACCCTGGTGCGGGTCTATGTCCAGCGGCTCAAGACCGGCGACGTGGAAGGGCTGATGGAGCTGGCCGGGCCCGCGTACGAGGGGACCCGGGGTGCCGCCTACGAGCAGGTGCGGGAGTTCGGCGAGGGGGCGCGTGGGCCTGTCGAGGTCACCGTGCTGGATGGTGACGTCCCCTACTTCAACCCGGTGCGGCTCACCTACGACAGAACCGACCAGCAGCAGGAGTTGCTGCTGGTCAAGGACGACGGGCACTGGTGGGTCGAGATGGGAGAGGGCGACCCGGCCGCGGGGATGGAGGACGGATGACGGTCCGTCGCCGCAGGTCGGCGCGGGCCTACTTCTCGTACAGCCCCTCGATCTCCGTCGCGAAGGCCTTCTCCACGACCTCCCGCCGTAGCTTCATCGACGGCGTGAGGTGGCCCGCCTCCTCGCTGAAACCGTCGGGGACGATCGTGAACCGGCGGATGGACTCGGGGCGCGAGACCAGGCGGTTGGCCTCGTCCACCGCGCGTTGCAGGACGGCCCGCAGATCCGGGTCCTCGGCCAGGCGGTCGAGGGGGGTGTCCTGCTTGGCGTTCATCTGGGTCCAGTGGCTGACGCCCTCGGGGTCCAGGGTCAGCAGCGCGGTGACATACGGGCGGCGGTCGCCGATCACCATGGCGTGGGCGATGAGGGGGTGGGAGCGCAGCCAGTTCTCCAGCGGCGCCGGGGCCACGTTCTTGCCGCTGTCGGTGACGAGGATCTCCTTCTTGCGGCCGGTGATCGTGAGGTAACCCCCGTCGTCCAGGTGACCGATGTCGCCGGTGGCGAACCAGCCGTCGGGCCCCGCGGGGACGACGCCGCCGGCCTGCGGGTCCCAGTAGCCGCGGAAGATCTGACCGCCGTGCAGCAGGATCTCGCCGTCGGCGGCTATCCGGACCCGGGTGCCGGGGAGGGGGCGGCCGACCGTGCCCAGACGGGGCCGGTCCGGCGGGGTCACGGTGACGGCGGCGGTCGTCTCCGTCATGCCGTAGCCCTCGAAGACGTCGATGCCCGCGCCCGCGTAGAAGGCGGCCAGCCGGCGGCCGAGCGGGCTGCCGCCGCAGATGACGTAACGGACCCGGCCGCCCAGCGCCTTGCGGATGCGTCGGTAGACCAGCGGGTCGTAGAAGGTGCGGGCCGTCTTCAGGAAGGCGGACGGGCCGGGCCCGGTGCCGTGCTGCTCGGCTTCCAGGGCCTCGCCGTAGCGGCGGGCCACGGCCGAGGCGCGGTCGTACGAGGAGGCGCGGCCCATGCGTTCGGCGGAGGCGCGGGCCGTGTTGAAGACCTTCTCCAGCACATAGGGGATGACCAGCAGGAACGTCGGGCGGAAGGACTTGAGGTCGGCGAGGAGGTCCTCCGTGCGGAAGCTCGGCGAATGGCCGAGGCGCACCCTCGCCCGCATACAGCCGATCGCGACCATGCGGCCGAACACATGGGCGAGCGGGAGGAAGAGGAGGGTGGATGCCTCCTCATCCGTCTTCGCGCGGAAGATGGGGTAGAGCAGGTCGATCGCGTTGTCGACCTCGGCGCAGAAGTTGCCGTGGGTGAGCGCGCAGCCCTTGGGGCGGCCGGTCGTGCCCGAGGTGTAGATCAGGGTCGCCAGGGTGTCGGGACCCAACACCCCACGCCGTACGGCGACTTCCTGGTCCGACACGTCACGGCCCAGCTCGGCGAGCCGGTCCAGGTGCTTCTTCTCGAAGACCCACATGTGGCGCAGGTCGGGGATGCGGTCGAGTTCGGGGCCGAGGGCGGCGGCCTGGGCGGCCGTCTCGACGGCGAGAGCCACCGCGCCCGAGTCCTGGAGGATCCAGCGGGTCTGGAAGACGGAGGAGGTGGGGTAGACGGGGACCGTGACCAGGCCCGCCGCCCAGGCCGCGAAGTCCAGGAGGGTCCACTCGTACGTCGTCCGCGCCATGATCGCGATCCGGTCGCCCGGCATGAGGCCCTCGGCGATCAGACCCTTCGCCAGCGCGAGCACCTCGGCGGCGAAGGCGGCGGCCGTGACGTCCCGCCACCGGCCGTCGTCCTCTCCGTCCGCGCCGCCGTGCTTCCGGCTGAGGACGACCGAGTCGGGGGCGTGGGTCGCGTTGTCGAACGGGATGTCCGCGAGCGAGCCGTAGGTCACGGGCGCGGCGAGCGCGGGGACGTACGCCTCCCGCACGATGCCGTCCAGCCGCTTCAACTCGGGTTCCACCAGGGCGGGTTCGGTGCTTTCGAGGTGAGACACGGGCGGCTCCTGGGCGTTCGGCGTGTCCGGATCGTACGGGGTTGGTGTGTGAGGTTCGTGTGAGTGTGGCGATGGTCCGGAGATGGAACGGGGCCGGGGATGTGCAGTGTCACGGACCGCCCCGTCACGACTTCACCGCAGGTCAAGGGCGCGCCAAGTTACCTGAGGGTCGTTCAGCTCCCGGGGTGCGCGGGAGGATCGACCGCCCCTTACCTCGGGTAACCTGACTGTGAAGTAAGGAAGTGGAGCAAGGAAGCGGAATCCGGCGCGGGAGCGGAGCCCGGCGCGGGGAAGGGGAGACCGTCCGATGCACACCGTCACCCTCACACGGCCGCCCTCCCTCGGCCCGCTGCTCGCCAGGGGCGCCCTCCTCTCACCGGGCAGGAGCCGCAGGCTCCCGCGCGCGGCGGCCTCCGGGTTCGTCTCCCCCTCCCGGCTCCCCCGGCTGGTCCTCCCCGGCGTCCGGATCGACCTCGCGCGGCTCGCCGCGTACGAGCGGGTCTGCGGCTTCCCCACCGGGGAGGACGCCGTTCCGCTGACGTATCCGCATGTCCTCGGGTTTCCGGCGGCCATGCGGATCATGGCCGGGCGGGACTTCCCGTTGCCCCTGCTCGGGCTCGTGCACACGTCGATCGAGATCACCCGCCGCCGACGGCTGCCCGCCACCGGGGCGTACGAGATCACCGTGTACGTCGCCGAGTTGACGCCCCACCGACGCGGCACCGAGGCGACGGTCGTCACGGAGCTGCGGGACGGTAATGAGGCGGAAGGCGGGGCCGGGATCGCGTGGGAGTCCCGCAGCACGTACCTCGCCCGGCATCGGCGTGAGCGGGGGGAGCCTGGTGAGCAGGGGGCCGGGGGTGTGGGGGCGGGCGAGAGGGGAGCGCGGGCCGACGGGGGTGGGAGTGGGGCGGTGGGGGATGGGCGGCGCGGTGTGCCTGTTGTCGTCGAGTGGCGGTTGGGTGGGGATGTGGGGCGGCGGTACGGGGCGGTGTCCGGTGACCGGAACCCGATCCATCTGCATCCGCTCGGTGCCCGGCTGTTCGGCTTCCCCCGGGCCATCGCGCACGGCATGTGGACCGTGGCCCGCTGCCTCGCCGAGCACGGTGCGCCTCCGGCGACCCTTGTCCGCGCGGAGTTCCGGGCGCCGGTGCCGTTGCCGGGCACGGTGACGTACACGGCGGACGGGCAGGCGTGGGGTGGGTTCGAGCTGCGCGGGAGCGGTGCCCCTGAGCCGGCCGAGACCCCCGGATCAGGTGGGTCGGGGGGTGCGGGTGGAGGGCGGGTTCATGTGCGGGGGCAGGTGTATCCGTTGGTCGCCTGAGGGGGTGGGAGCGGTGCGGGGTGCGTTGCCGAGTGCGGCTGAGTGGGGCTTCTCGCGCAGTTCCCCGGCGCCCCTAGAAGACCAGGCCCTCCGGCCTGAAAAGCATGGGGCGCAGCCCCTGCTTTTCAGGGGCGCGGGGAACTGCGCCAGAAGCCCCACCGGACCCGCACCCGGCAACGCACCCACGCCCGCCCCACCCCCCATCTCACACCGCAGCCGGCGGTGTCCACGGGCGCCCCTCCATCAGGTCTCCCAGGCCAGCCCACGCGAAGTTCATCAGCGTCGTGGCGGCCTGACGCGCGGTGATGCCGGGCGTGGCGTTGGCCCAGGCGGCGAGCGCCTCGGCGGCGCCGACGAGGCCCTCGGCGAGACCCGCGACCTCCCGCTCCGGCAGGGACGGGTCCCGGCGCGCCTCCCGCGCCGCGACCAGGATCAGCCCGGTCACGAACGCGACCATCTCCTCCCGCATCGCCGCCACCTCGGCGGCGAACGGCTCCCCGTGCGTACGGGCCTGGAGGTGCAGCACGGCCCAGGCGTCGGGGTTGCGCGCGGTGTGCGTGAAGAACGCCCCCAGCCCGTCCCAGAGTTGGCGGTCGGCGGGCAGTTCGGGGTCCACACCCGCCCGTACGGCCGTGGTGAGCGCCTTGGCCTCGCGGCGGATGCAGGCCGTGAAGAGGTCTTCCTTGGAGTTCAGGTACAGGTACACCAACGGCTTGGACACGCCCGCCAGTTCGGCGATCTCGTCCATCGATGCCGCCCGGTACCCACGCTGCCCGAACGTCCGCACCGCCGCGTCCAGCATTTGCTGTTCCCGCACCGCACGAGGCATCCGTTTGCTCTTCACCGCACCCATGCGGGCAAGCGTACGGTTCCGACGCCGGGGACGGACCTGGGCGTCGGGCGGTTGATCCCTCTTTGCGGGCCGGCGAACCTGCCGTCGGCGGTCCGCGTACGGCCTGCGAAGCCGCTACGAGGCCTTGCCGGAGCCCGACCGGACGGAGGCGGCCGTGTCATCGGCGTCGCGGGCCTCGTCGGCCCCGGCGGCCGTGTCGGCCTCGGCGGTGGTCTCGGCGGTGGCCTCCGGGCCCGGGGTCCGGACCGCGTCGTCGGCCTCGTCCTCCTGGCTGCGGTTGGCCGCGAGGTTGGACTTGACGCGGCCGATGGAGCGGTCGAGGCGAGGGGCGATCTGCTCGGAGGCGCGGTCGCGCTCCTTGCGCAGGGCGACGAAGCTGATCGGCGCGGAGACCAGGAGCGCGAGGACGACCATCCACATGCCGTTGGACGCGCCCAGGCCGCGCGGGGCGACGCCGGAGTAGACGAGGGCCCAGACGACCACGAAGCAGCCCACGAAGATACCGAGGCGCATCAGTGTGTAGCGGAGCATCTCAATCCACTCTTCCGTTTCCGTTCCGGACGTTTTCGAAGACCGTCGTCCAGTGAAGCACGATCGGGGGGCGATCTTGCACGGGGGTGTTGGCCCGGCTCACGTCAGGGGCAGGAGCATCGTGATGTCGTCGCGGTGGTCGTCGGGGGCGACCCGTATGGCGCCGGGGACCCGGCCGACCTCCTTGTAGCCGCAGGAGGCGTAGAAGTGCTCCAGGCCGAGGCCGCCTCGGCAGGTGAGGCGGATGGCGTCTATGCCGTCGAAGCCGCGGGCCGCGCTCTCGGCCGCCCTCATGAGGTCGCGGCCGTAGCCCTTGCCCTGGTGGGAGGGGTGGACCATCACCGTGTAGAGCCAGACCCAGTGGGTCATCAGGCGGTGGGTGTTGAAGCTGAAGAAGGCGGTGGCGGCGGGGGTGCCGGTGTCGTCGAGGCCGAGGAGGAGGCGGTGTCTGCCCTCCGCCATGGCGGTGAGGTGTTTGAGGAGTTCGGGGCGGATCGCTTCGCGGGTGGTCGGGGGGACGAAGCCGACGGCTCCGCCGGTGTTGGTGACGTCCGTCCAGAGGGTGAGGATGCCGTCGTGGAGGGTGGGGGTGAGGGGTGGGTCGAGGTGGAACGTAAGGGGCATGGGGTGACCGTAATCATTACGTGAGGCTCGCCTCAAGAGGGGTTTCGCCCCCGCCGCCCCTACCCGTCCCATCATCCCCAGGGGCTGCGCCCCTTCGACCCCCAGACGTCCGTCCGGTGGGGGCTTCTCGCGCAGTTCCCCGCGCCCCTGAAAAGACGGGCTGCGCCCCAGCCCTTTCAGGCCCGCAGGGCCCTGAATCCTTCAGGGGCGCGCGAGAAGCCCCGACCCACCCGCACCCGAACAACCGGCCCCTCAGAGCCGCATCGGCTGCGGGGACTCCCGGCGGGCCGGGTCCGGGCCCTCGTACTCTCGGATGATCTCGTACCTCGTGTTGCGTTCCACGGGGCGGAAGCCCGCGTCGCGGATGAGGTCCAGCAGGTCCTCGCGGGTCAGCTTGTTCGGCGTGCCGTAGTTGTCCGCGTCGTGGGTGATCTTGTACTCGACGACCGAGCCGTCCATGTCGTCCGCGCCGTGCTGGAGCGCCAGTTGCGCGGTCTGGACGCCGTGCATGACCCAGAAGACCTTGACGTGGGGGACGTTGTCGAAGAGCAGGCGGGAGACCGCGAAGGTCTTCAGGGCCTCGGCGCCGGTCGCCATCCGGGTGCGGGCCTGCAGCCTGTTGCGGACCTTGCCGTCCTTCACGTCAACGAAGTCGTGCTGGTAGCGCAGGGGGATGAAGACCTGGAAGCCGCCGGTCTCGTCCTGGAGTTCACGCAGGCGCAGGACGTGGTCGACCCGGTGGCGGGGCTCCTCGATGTGGCCGTACAGCATGGTGCACGGGGTCTTGAGGCCCTTCTCGTGCGCCAGGCGGTGGATCCGCGACCAGTCCTCCCAGTGGGTGCGGTGGTCCACGATGTGCCGGCGGACCTCCCAGTCGAAGATCTCCGCGCCGCCGCCCGTCAGCGACTCCAGCCCCGCCTCGATCAGCTCGTCCAGGATCTCCGACGCCGACAGACCGCTGATCGTCTCGAAGTGGTGGATCTCCGTGGCCGTGAAGGCCTTCAGCGAGACGTTCGGGAGGGCGGCCTTCAGCTCCTTCAGGGAGCGCGGGTAGTAGCGCCATGGGAGGTTCGGGTGCAGGCCGTTGACGATGTGCAGTTCGGTGAGGTTCTCGCCCTCCATCGCCTTGGCGAGTTTCACCGCCTCCTCGATGCGCATCGTGTACGCGTCCTTCTCCCCCGGCTTGCGCTGGAAGGAGCAGTACGCGCAGGAGGCGGTGCACACGTTGGTCATGTTGAGGTGGCGGTTGACGTTGAAGTGGACGACGTCGCCGTTCTTCCGTGTCCGCACCTCGTGCGCCAGACCGCCCAGCCAGGCCAGGTCGTCCGACTCGTACAGCGCGATGCCGTCCTCGCGGGTCAGCCGCTCACCGGAACGGACCTTCTCCTCCAGCTCGCGCTTGAGCCCGACGTCCATGCCTCCGCCTCTCCTCACCGGTTCCCGATGCTCACCGATGCCCACCGATGCCCACCGAACAAAACTCCTGCCACCGTACGCCTACGACTCCTCCGGCAGCTCACCCACCCGGTTCTCCCACTTCGTGGAGAGGATGATCGTCGTACGGGTGCGGGAGACGCCCTTGGTGCCGGAGAGCCGGCGGATGGTCTTCTCCAGACCGTCGACGTCCGGGGCACGCACCTTGAGCATGTACGAGTCGTCGCCCGCGATGAACCAGCAGTCCTCGATCTCGGCCAGTTCCCGCAGCCGGTCCGCCACGTCCTCGTGGTCGGCGGCGTCGGAGAGCGAGATGCCGATGAGCGCGGTCACGCCGAGGCCGAGGGAGGCCGCGTTCACGGTGGCGCGATAGCCGGTGATGACGCCGGCCGCCTCCAGCCTGTTGATGCGGTCGGTGACACTGGGTCCCGACAGTCCGACGAGGCGTCCCAGCTCCGCGTAGGAGGCCCGGCCGTTCTCCCTCAGGGCCTGGATGAGCTGCCTGTCCACCGCGTCCATGCGATCGGTTGCCTTCCGACTAAGAATTGCGTTGTGGGTGATGGGTGTTCGGTGATGCCCGGTCGTCTACGACCACGTACGACGAGACGAGAGCGGTGCGGGTGACGTCACCTGTGGGACTCGCGTGCCCGGCCGACCTCGCCCTCCCAGCGCCGGTACAGGGTGTGCGGGACGCCCGCCGCGTCCAGCGCCCGTCCGGCGACGAAGTCCACCAGGTCCTGGATGTGCGTGGCCCCCGCGTAGAACGCCGGCGACGCGGGCAGTACGGTCGCGCCCGCCTCGTCCAGGGTCACCAGGTGCCGCAGAGTCTGCCCGTTCAACGGGGTCTCGCGTACGGCGACCACGAGCCGGCGGCCCTCCTTGAGGGTGACGCTCGCCGCCCGTTGCAGCAGGTCCTTGGAGAGTCCGAGGGCCACGCCCGCGACACACGCCGTCGACGCGGGGACGATCAGCATCCCCTTGACGGGGTACGAGCCCGAGGACGGTCCGGCGGCCAGGTCGCCGGGGTTCCAGTACCGGACCCGGTCGCCGTGGTCGCCGTCGAGGTCCACGGCGAACGTGCCGGGCTTGCCGTCCGCGCCACGGGACAGCCATTCCCGCAGGTCGTCGCGCCAGTGTGCGTCCCGGAAGGCGATGCCCGTCTCGTCGAGCAGGGTCAGCCGCGAGGCCCGGGACACCACGAGGTCGACACTCTCGCCCGCAACGAGGAGCGCGCGCAGCACGGCCGCGGCGTATGGGGTGCCGGATGCGCCGGACACCCCTACGATCCAAGGCGTACGCGGCGTCTTCCCTGGCTTGACTGGGTTCACGACACCGAGCCTATCCGGCGCCGCGCGGCGGGAACCGGTCAAGGGGGCCCGGCCGTTTCCACGAGGGACGGGTGAGGTCGGGACGGGGGTTCGACATGGCAGGTGGAGTACGCGGGACGCTGGGGCCCGAGCGGCAGTGGTCGCGCGGGGACCGTGCGAAGGCGGCGGCCAAGCTGATGGTGGGCTGGGTCGCGCTGCTGTGGATCCTGGAGGTCGTCGACGTGGCGACCGGCCACGCGCTGGACGACTTCGGGATCGTGCCGCGTTCGGTGCCCGAGCTGGTCGACGTGGTGCCCGCCTCGTTCATCCACTTCGGCTTCGGCCATGTCGCGGCGAACAGCGTGCCGCTGCTGGTGCTGGGGTTCCTCGCGGCCCTGGGCGGACTCCGCCGCTTCGCCGCCGTCTGCGCGCTGATCATCGTCGCGGACGGGCTGGGGGTCTGGCTGATATCCCCGGACAACACCAACACCGCCGGTGCCTCCGGCGTCGTCTTCGGGCTCTTCGGGTTCCTCGTCGTCACCGGCTTCGTCGAGCGGCGTCTGCTCGGGGTCGCGGTGGGTGTCCTGGTGGCGGCCGTCTGGGGCGGCGCGATCCTCGGCGGCATCGCCCCGAACGCGACCGGGATCAGCTGGCAGGGTCACCTGATCGGGCTGGTGACGGGCGTGGTGGCGGCGTTCTTGTTCCGCCGCCGGGCGGACGGGGCCGCGCTCAGGGCGCGCCGGGCGACGCGGGGTCCACAGGAAGACGGCTCGTATCGACCGTAAGGCGGCCGATCTTGGTCTCCACGGTGAGCTTGCCGCCGTACGGAAGCGTGTCTCGTCCGCGGTAGCCGTCGGGGCCGGGGTTCCAGAGCGTGACGAGATGAGCCTTCTGCGGGTCGAAGATCAGGTAGCTGGGGATGCCCCGAGAGGCGTACTGCCTGTTCTTGACCTCGTAGTCATTGCGGATGCTGCTCGGGGAGACCACCTCGATGGCGAGCTCAATGAGGTCGGGTGCATAGAAGGTCAGATTCCGGTTCTTCTCGGCTGCTGGGATGAGCGCGAGATCGGGGCAGAACTCGAAGTCGTCGCTGAAGGGAATGGCCACATCGCTGATGAATCCCCACTCCGGGCCCAGCTGGGCTTCCAGCTGTGTCCAGAGCCGCACGATGGTCTCGTTGTGGAACGGCCTCAGCGGACTCATCACGATGTTGCCCTCGACAATCTCCATCCGGTATCCGCGGAACATGTCCTCGTACCGGGCGAGCTGCGAGTGCAGGCGGTCACTGTCCGAGATGGTCACGTCAGCCTCCCTCTCTCTGCACTCGATGGTAGGCCGCACCATATTCAGAAGGTCAGACCCCGAACCAGAAGATCCAGCAGCGCACACACAAACAGGGCAATGCCGATGAACCCGTTGACGGAGAAGAACGCGCGGTTCAGGCGGGACAGGTCGTGCGGGCGCACGATCGTGTGCTCGTACACGAACGCGCCCGCGACGATCGCCAGCCCCAGCCACAGGAACGCGCCCGCGTCGGTGAGGATCGCGTACCAGACGAAGAGGGCCGTGGTCAGGGCGTGGCAGACCCGCGCCGCCCAGACCGCCGCCGGGATGCCGAAGCGGGCCGGGACCGACAGCACGCCGGACTCGCGGTCGGAGTCGACGTCCTGGCAGGCGTAGATGAGGTCGAAGCCGCCGATCCAGACGCCCACGGCCAGGCCGAGGACGACCGCCTCCCAGGACCACTCCCCCGTGATGGCGAGCCAGCCGCCGACCGGGCCCATGGCCTGGGCGAGACCGAGGATGGCCTGGGGGTAGTTCGTGAAGCGTTTGCCGTACGGGTAGACCACCATCGGGATCACCGCGACGGGGGCCAGCGCGAGGCAGAGCGGGTTCAGCAGCGCCGCCGAGCCGAGGAAGATCACGACCGCGATCAGGGCGCCGGTCCACGCGTGCTTGACCGACATCGCGCCGGTCACCAGCTCACGGTGCGCCGTGCGCGGGTTCCGCGCGTCGATCTCGCGGTCGATGATCCGGTTGACCGCCATGGCGAACGTACGCAGGCCCACCATGCAGATGGTGACCAGGAGCAGCCGGACCCAGTGGATGTTGCCGTCCAGCCGGAACATGGCCGTGAGCGCGGCGATGTACGCGAAGGGCAGCGCGAAGATCGAGTGTTCGATCATCACGAGGCGGAGGAAGGCCTTGGTGCGGCCCGGTTGCTGCGGAATGGCCGCCGACGCGCTGGTCACAGGCCGTACTCCTTCCAGCGGCGGTCGACGAGCGCCGCCGTGGCCGGGTCGGACTCGACCATGTCGGGCCAGCCGCCGTCCCGGGTGTAGCCCTCCTCGATCCACTTCTTGGTGGCGTCGATGCCGGCCTTGCCGCCCCAGAACTGCTGGTAGGAGGCGTGGTCCAGATGGTCCACCGGGCCCTCGACGATCGACAGGTCGCGGGAGTAGTCCGTGTTGCCCAGCGCCCGCCAGGCGACCTCGTGCAGGTCGTGCACGTCGCAGTCGGAGTCGACCACCACGATCAGCTTGGTCAGGGACATCATGTGGGCACCCCAGATCGCGTGCATGACCTTCTGCGCGTGCTTGGGGTACTTCTTGTCGATCGAGATGATCGCGCAGTTGTGGAAGCCGCCCGCCTCGGGGAGGTGGTAGTCCACGATGTCCGGCACGATGATCTTGAGGAGGGGGAGGAAGAAGCGTTCCGTCGCCCGTCCCAGCGGTCCGTCCTCGGTCGGCGGCCGGCCGACCACGATCGACTGGAGCAACGGCCGCTTCCGCATCGTCACGCAGTCGATCTTCAGCGCCGGGAACGGTTCCTGCGGGGTGTAGAAGCCGGTGTGGTCGCCGAACGGGCCCTCGGGGAGCATCTCGCCGGGCTCCAGCCAGCCCTCGATCACGACCTCGGCGTTCGCCGGCACCTGCAGCGGCACCGTCTTGCAGTCGACCATCTCGATCCGCTTGCCCGCGACGAACCCGGCGAACAGGTACTCGTCGATGTCACCGGGGAGCGGGGCGGTGGAGGCGTAGGTCACGGCGGGCGGGCAGCCGAAGGCGATGGCGACCGGCAGGCGTTCGCCGCGCTTGGCGGCCACCTGGTAGTGGTTGCGGCTGTCCTTGTGGATCTGCCAGTGCATGCCGATGGTGCGCTTGTCGTGGCGCTGGAGGCGGTACAGGCCGAGGTTGCGCACGCCGGTCTCGGGGTGCTTGGTGTGGGTGAGCCCCAGGTTGAAGAAGGAGCCGCCGTCCTTGGGCCAGGTGAACAGCGCGGGCAGCAGGTCCAGGTCCACCTCGTCGCCCTGGAGGACGACCTCCTGCACGGGCGCGCTGTCCGCCTTGACCTTCTTCGGCGGGACGTGCGCCATCGCGCCGAGCTTGCCGAACGCCTCGCGCACGCCCACGAAGCCCTGGGGCAGTTCGGGCTTGAGCAGGCCGCCGATCTTCTCGCTGATCTCGCCGTACGACTTCAGACCGAGGGCCTTCAGCAGGCGGCGGTCGGTACCGAAGACGTTCATCGCGAGGGGCATCGAGGAGCCCTTCACGTTCTCGAAGAGCAGGGCGGGGCCGCCAGCCTTGTTGACCCGGTCGACGATCTCCCCGACCTCCAGGTAGGGGTCGACTTCGGCCTTGATGCGCTTGAGATCGCCCTCGCGCTCCAGTGCGCGGAGCAGGGAGCGAAGATCGTCGTAAGCCATGGGGTCCAGTATCCCCGAGGGGCTACCCTGGCCCCGTCACGGGGCCCCGAGCACGGTCCTGATGTCACTTCCACCGCTTCCAGGGGGCCCTTCCATGCTCAGGCTGTTGATGTACCTCGTGCCGTTGGCGCTGACCATCTACGCGTTCATCGACTGCCTCAACACCCCCGAGGACGAGGCGAAGCACCTGCCGAAGATCGCGTGGGTCTTCATCATCCTGCTCTTCTGGATCGTCGGCCCGATCGCCTGGCTCGCCGCGGGCAAGCTCCGCAACGTGCCGGCCGGCGGCCGCACGCCCTCCGAGTGGCACCGCAACCACCGCACGCAGTACGTCGCGCCCGACGACAACCCCGAGTTCCTGAAGTCGCTCGCCGAGGACAACAAGAAGGACGAGTCGCTGCTCAAGAGCTGGGAGGCCGACCTGCGCCGCCGCGAGGAGGAACTGAAGCGGCAGGAGCGGGGGGAGCCGGAGGGCGGCGCGAAGGGTGAGAAGGGCGAGGCCGGCGAGAAACGGGACCGGAAGGACGGCGAGGAGGCGTAGCGCGGCGGCGGTCAGCGGACAGTGGACAGCGGGCTGCTGTCAGCGGTCGGCTGTCAGCGGTCGGCTGTCAGCGGTCGCCGAGTGGGGGCTGGTCTCGCAGTTCCCCGCGCCCCTTAAGGGCCGAAGAAGCAGGGGCGCAGCCGGTGGTCAGCCGGTCGGTTCCTGGCCCTTCTTGTCCACGACGCCGACCTCCAGCAGGGCCTCCTTGTCCGAGCCCAGGTACTTGAACGTCTTCTTGTCGAAGATCCATGCGGCCCGGTCGTCGCCCTTGCCGAAGGCCAGGCCGACGCCTTCGCGGCCGGCGGCGTCCTCCGCGTTCTCGACGACCCGTACCCCGGGGATCTCGGCGGCCACCCGGAAGAGCGCGCCGTTCAGTGCGGGCAGCAACTGCGCCCCGTCGAGCATCGTCGTGATGTATTCCAGGGCGGCCTCCTCGTGGGTGGGGCCTTGGCCCCGGGTGCGGGCCCACACCTCGTCGTACAGCGTGTCGGGGTCCGTGGGGAGCGCCTTCAGCTCGTCGTAGTAGCTGTGGTCCGGGTCGGCGGAGAGCGTCATGTCCTCGACGTCGTCCATCGAGCCCGCCAGGGGGTCGTCGATGACCTTCCCGTTCATGTCCCGGGGGGCCGGTTGCCCCTCCAGCCAGGTGGTCCGGGCGAGTCCGTTCTCACTGCCGTCGACGGAGATCCAGTCGGTCCGCCGGTAGGGATAGTCGGTCTTCGAACCCGCCTCCTCCTTCGTGTTCTTCGCGTCCTTCACGATCTTGCCGCCGTCCGTCGAGGCCACCGAGGCCCGCGACACGCCCTGGGTCCTGATGTAGAGGAACTGGTCGTCGCGCACGGGCGTGGGTTCGCCCGTCGCGGCGTCGGCGGCGCGCTGGAGCAGCCCGGCCGCGTCCTCGTCGTCGACGTGTCCCCGGCCCACCACCCCGGTCGCGATCACGGTGGCGAGGACGGCGGTGGCCACGCCGAGCGGGAGCGCGACGACGGCGAAACGGCGGCGCGTGCGCGTGCGGGCAGCCGCCGGTTCGGGCGTGCCGGTGATCCGGACGGTGGCCTCGCCGGTCAGCTCCTGCATGAGGTGGTCCTCCAGCCGCGTCAGCCGGTCGTCGGAGAGTCGCGGGTCGCCCGGGCTCGGCAACAGCCGGGCCAGTTCGTCACGTTCCACGGCGCTCATGTCACTCACGGCATCCACGGGATTCATCGGGTTCGTGGGGTTCGCGGGATTCATCGGGTTCGTGGGGTTCGCGGGGTTCGCGGGGTTCATGGGGTTCATGGGGTTCATCGGCGTCTCTCCTGTGCCTCTGCCCGGGCCTGGGTCTGTGCCCGGGCCTGGGTCTGTGCCGGTGCCGGCGTCGGCGTCGGCGTCGGCGTCGGCGTCGGCGTCGGCGTCGGCCTGGTCGGCTCGGTGCGGTCGACAGGTTCCTGTCCACCGCCCGGCAGGGGTCTCGTTCTTCCGTGCCGTTCGGGCCGCCGGGCCGGCCGCCGCGCGAGTTCCGCCTCGGCGAGACCCCGCAGCCGCTGCCGGGCGCGGGCCAGCCGCGACCGTACGGTGCTGACGGGCACCCCGAGGGCTTCGGCGGCGGCCGCGTAGCTCAGCCCCGACCACACGCACAGCGCGAACACCTCGCGCTCGCGGCGGCGGAGTTTGGCGAGGGCCGCGTGGGCGGCGGCGAGCCGGTCGGCGTCCTCCATCCGGCCGACCAGGGCGTCGGCGAAGTCGGGGACGGTCTCGCGCTCGGCGTGGCGTTCGGGCAGCCGGGCCAGGGCGGCGCTGTGCCGGCGGGCGGCGCGGCGCGTGTTGCGCAGCACGTTCGTGGCGATCCCGAACAGCCAGGCCCGCAGACTGCTGTCACCGCCGCCCTCGCCCCTGCCCTCACCGCTGCCCCCACCGTCGGCCGCGCCGCCGGGGCCGCCCCCGCCACCACCGAGGCCGCCCCCGGCCAACTCCGCGTCCGACAGCAGCTTTTCGCGCAGTCGCCAGGCTTCCAGGAAGGTCAGGGAGACGACGTCCTCCGCCGTGTTCCGGTCGGCCGTCAGCCGCGCGGCATGGCCGTACACCGCCTGCGCGTGCTCCCAGAAGAGCGTGCTGAACGCCTCCGGATCGCCGTCCCGTACGCGTGCCCGTAAAGAATGCTCCACGCCTTCCCCTGTCCGCCCGCCCCCGGCCGTCCCTGTGTCCCCGGTCACACAGGAATCCGCCTCACGCCCTCGTCCCCATCCGCACGCCGAATCGCCCTAGCCTTCCCCTCGATGCCTGAACCCGGACCACCTCCCAGCGCCTCCGCCTCCGCCTCCGCCCCCGTCCGCCTCCGTCCCGTCGACCTCGCCCGGCTCTCCGGTGTCTCCACGCAGCAGATCCGCAACTACGAAGAGGCGGGGGTGCTGCCGCCGGTGCCGCGTACGGACTCGGGGTACCGGATCTTCGGCGACGCGCACCGGCGGGCGCTGCTGACGTACCGGGCGCTGTCGAAGGGGTACGGGGCGGTCGTGGCCGCGCGGATCATGCGGACCGTGCACGAGGGGGACGTACCGGGGGCGCTGGCGCTGGTGGACGAGGCGCACGCGGCGCTGCACGTGGAGCGGGTGTCGTTGCGCACGACCGGGGAGGCGCTCCGGGCGCTGGCCGGGGAGCCTCCCGAGGACGACGTGCCCGCGGCCGACCTGCTGATCGGTGAGGTCGCGGCGCTGCTCGGCGTGCGGACGTCGACGCTGCGGGTCTGGGAGGCCGCCGGCCTGCTCTCCCCCGTGCGGGACCGGGGCACCGGCTACCGCCACTACACCCCCGACGAGGTACGCGACGCCCGTTTCATCCTCGCCCTCCGCCGCAGCCACTACCTCCTCGACGACATCCGGCCCATCCTCGAAGACCTCCGCGCGGAGGGCGGCACGGAGGCCCTCCGCACCGCGATCACCACCCGCGGCGCCGCGCTGACCGCCTGCACGGCGGCCATGCTGGAGGGCGCCGGCCACCTGCACACATACCTGCGTCCGCCCGCCGCTGAGCCGCCCGGGTGACATATACCCCATCAAAGGTTGATGATGGACAAAGGGTAAGAAGGTGATGAATACGAACGGCCGTGAGTCGGAGAAGCGCCGTTCCTCGTCGCGGCAGGCGCCCGCCGAGGAGCGGGTCTCCGCGCCCGAGGCCATGCGGAGCGCGGTCGAGCAGCTCTCCCAGTTGCTCGGGCGCGCTCCCGAGTCCGTTTCCGCGCTGAAGCCGACCGACGAGGGCTGGGAGGCCCAGGTCGAGGTCATGGAGCTGGAGCGCATCCCCCAGACGACCAGCGTGATGGCCGCCTACCGGGTGTCTCTGGACCCCGCGGGCAACCTGCTGGCGTACGAGCGCGGACGCCGGTACACGCGCGCGCAGATCGACCGGGGCTCTCGCTGAGCCGCTGAGGCCACGGCCGCCGCCGAAGAACCCGGCGGCCGCCGTCCTGGCCATGGCTCGCGGTCCGCGCCGGACGGCTTCCCGTATCCGGAGGGAAGAGATCGTGACTGTGGTGCCGCAGAGCGAGGGCGGCGCCCTCGCCGCCCGTGGCGGTGGCGGCGGCTCGGGGAACCTCTACGACGTACTGGAGCTCGTGCTCGACCGGGGCCTGGTCATCGACGCGTTCGTCCGTGTCTCCCTGGTGGGCATCGAGATCCTGAAGATCGACGCCCGTGTGGTCGTGGCCAGCGTCGACACCTATCTGCGTTTCGCGGAGGCGTGCAACCGGCTGGACCTGGAATCGGGACGCAAGGCCCCCTCCCAGCTGACGGACATCGTCGGGGACACCACCGAGTCGGGCGCCCGGGGCAAGAGCAAGGGCGCGCTCACCGGGGCGGTCGAGGCCGTCACCGACTCGCTCCAGAAGAGGCGCGGCGATGACGACGAGGAGGAGGTGGAGCACGCGCCCAGGCGCGAGAAGCAGCGCGCGAGCTCCGGGCGGAGCGGTACGAGCCGTCGTTCCTCCAGGGACCGGGAGGAGTGAGCGAGCCGATGTCGGTCTACGTCTACGCGATCACCAAAGCCGAGCACCCGCTGGGCCTGGACGACGTCAAGGGCGTCGGCGAGGAACCCGCCGCGCTGCACGCCGTCAGCAACGGCGAGCTGAGCGCCGTCGTCAGCGAGGCTCCCGAGGACCTGTCGGTCAGCCGCCGGGACGTGGAGGCGCATCAGGAGGTCCAGCAGCAGCTGTGGACCGACGGCGCCATCCTGCCGCTGAGCTTCGGTTTCGTCGCCCAGGACGAGGCCGCCGTGGAGGCGCTGCTCCAGGAGCGGGCGGAGGCGTTCTCCCGGCGTCTGGACGAACTCACGGGGCGTGCGGAGTTCAACGTCAAGGGCGTGGTGGACGAGGACACGCTTCTGCGCGCCATCCTGACGGAGTCCGAGCGGGCGCGTGAGCTGAACGACGCGATCCGTGAGGGCGGCGGCACGTACGAGGACCGCCTCGCGCTCGGTGAACTCGTGGCCCAGGAGGTGCAGGGCCGGCAGGACGCGCTCGGCGAGGAGGCCCTCGCCGCGCTGCGGCCCTACGCCCTGGACGAGCGGCTCGCCCCGCCCTCCCAGCAGTACTTCGTGAACGTCTCCTTCCTGGTCGACGGCGAACGGGCGGACGAGTTCGCCGAGGCCGGCGGGGAGTTGGCCGAGGCCCTGGGAGAGGGGGTGGACCTGCGGCTGCGCGGACCGCTGCCGCCGTACAGCTTCGTATGACCGTCGTACGACTTCATCGATGACAGTCGTGCGGCTTAACAGAAGACCGTCGTGCGGCTTCACGGATGACCGTCGTACGGCCTTCGAGTCGGGCTTTGGAGGCGATGTGGTGGGACTGGTCGGGACCATTCTGACGTTGCCGGTCGCTCCCGTGCGGGGCGTCGGGTGGGTGATCGACAAGGTGCGGCAGGCCGCCGAGGACGAGTACTACGACCCGGGGCCCGTCCAGGAGGAACTCGTGAACCTGGAGCGGGCGCGGACCGAGGGGCGGATCGACGAGGAGGAGTTCGCGCGGCGCGAGGAGGAGTTGCTGGGGCGGCTGCAGGAGATCAGCGCCTACCGGCTCCAGCAGCAGAGGGAGACGGAGTCATGAACAACGCCACGATGGGCGCGGCCGTCCTCGGCGGCTATCTGCTGGGACGGACGAAGAAGACCAAGCTCGCCCTCGGCCTCGGTGCGCTGCTGGCCGGGTCCCAGGTCAGACCGGGACAGCTGGGCAAGGCGCTCGACGCCCCGTTCCTGAGCGACCTCACCCGCCAGGTGCGGTCCGAGCTGGCGGGCGCGAGCAAGGCCGCCGCCACCTCCGTGCTGTCGTCGAAGGCCGACCACCTGGCCGACACCCTGCACGAACGCACGGCGGGCCTGCGGGAGCGGGCCGAGGGCGACGGCGCGCACGACGACGAGGCCGAGGACGAGCCCGAGGACACGACCGACACCGGCACCGACACCGACACCGAGGACCAGGCCGAGGCCGAGGCCAAGACCGGGAAGGCGGGCGGCTCTGGGTCGCGCTCGGGCCGTAGGAGCGCGCCGCAGTCGAGGAGCAGCGCGCGCCCGAAGAAGAAGACCGCCGCCGCGAGCCGCACCAAGAGCGCCAGCGGCACACGGTCGAGGAGGCAGGACGATGGCTGAGCGCGGATCGGCGAAGGGCGGCTCGGCCGGCGGCACCGGCACCCTCAGCAGGACGGGTGAGGAGTCCGGCGAGAACACCGGCACGACCCGGCTGAAGGAAGAGCTGGAGGACTACATCGAGGCCCGGATGTCCCTGATGCTCCAGGGCGTGGGCCACGGGCTCGGCGAGGGCGCCCGCAAGCTGGGCGACATGGGCACGGGGGCGCTGACGGCGACCGCGTCCCACGCCAAGGACGCGCTGGTCGACAAGGCGAAGGGCGCCACGGGCAAGGCGAAGGACGTCGTCGGCGAGAAGGCCGGGGATGTCGTGGAGAAGGCGAAGGACGTCGGCGGCAAGGGGCGCAAGAAGGACCCCGAGGGCGGCAGCGGCAAGGGGCACACCATCATCGAGGACATCGACGTGGGTGTGCCGGTGCGCGAGGCGTACGACCAGTGGACGCAGTTCCAGGAGTTCAGCCGGTTCGCCAAGGGCGTGGTCGCCGTCGAGCAGCAGGACGACACCACCACCCAGTGGCACGTCAAGGTCGCCAAGTCCACCCGGCACTGGCGCGGGAACATCACCGAACAGGTGCCCGACGAGCGCATCGCCTGGACCTCCGAGGGCGACAAGGCGACCACCAGGGGCGTCGTCACCTTCCACCCGCTCGGCGAGAACCTCACCAAGGTGCTGCTCGTCCTGGAGTACTTCCCGAAGGGGCTCTTCGAGAAGGTCGGCGGTCTGTTCCGGGCCCAGGGCCGTCGTGCCCGCCTCGACCTCAAGCTCTACCGCACCTTCGTCATGATGCGCGGCGAGGCCACCGGAAGCTGGCGCGGCGAGATCCGCGAAGGGGAGGTCCAGGAGCCGGAGGACGAGGAGGAGGCAGAAGAAGAAGAGGCAGAAGCGGCGGCGGACACGGAGGACGCGGCGGACGCGGACGACCAGTACGACGAGGACGAGGACACGGACGAGTACGAGAACGACGAGGAACCCGAAGAGGACAACGAACCCGAGGCCGAGTACGCGGACGACGTGGAAGAGGACGAGCAGGCGGACGAAGACGAGGACGAGGACGAAGACGGGTACGCGGAAGAGGACGAGGACGAGGACGAGGAGGAAGACGCCGACGAAGCGGACGCGGGCGCGGACGTGGATGAGGACGAGGACGCGGACCGGCGGCCGAAGTCGCGGTCGAGGAGGTCGTGAACCGTGACCCAGTCCGGCTCCCCCGTCCCCTCTCCGTCGCGGAGCGCCTACCCCTACGGCGGCGGTCAGGGCTCCAGCGCGAACCTCGCCGACATCCTCGAACGGGTCCTCGACAAGGGCATCGTCATCGTCGGCGACATCAAGATCAACCTCCTTGACATCGAGCTGCTCACCATCAAGCTGCGCCTGCTGGTGGCCTCGGTCGACAAGGCCAAGGAGATCGGCATCGACTGGTGGGAGCACGACCCGGCCCTCTCCTCCCGGGCCTCCCGCTCCGATGGCCGCCGCTCCCTCGCCGACGAGAACGAGCGCCTGCGCGCCGAGGTGAAGGAGCTGCGCCGACGCGTCGAGGAGCCCCCGCAGGAGCTGCCGGCGAGCGAGTCGGCCGAGCGCCCGCGCAAGGCGGTCCGCCGCAAGGAGCCCGGGGCCGAGAACCGGGTGGCGGAGAACCGTGCGAAGCCCCGTGCCGCGGAGCCCCGGCGCAAGCAGCGCAAGCCGGTGACCCTCGACGAGGAGGACGACGAGGAGGGCCGTGGCTGAGGAGGAAGGTCCCGGCGACTACGACCGCCCGATCAGCGGGCGGCAGGTCGCGCTGATCGACCTGCTCGACCGCCTCCTGAGCGGCGGTGTCGTCCTCACCGGTGACCTCGTCCTGAGCATCGCGGACATCGACCTGGTACGGGTGTCGCTGCGCGCGGTGATCGTCGCCGTCCGCGAACAGATGGACGAACAGTGGGCGCTCCCCCTGCCCGAACGGACGCCCTCGGCAGGGCTGGAAGGAGGCGACGACCATGGCGAGCCCCCTGCCTGACCGCGGCGGCCCTCACATCGACCGCCTCCGTGAGGTGTCCGCGGCCGCGTCCCGCGCGTTCTCGCTGCTGCCCGCCCGGCCGGAGGAGGTCGCCCCGCCGCCCCCGGCCCGGGGCGAAGCCGTGGCGCGCCGGTTGCGCACCGATCCCGACACGGTCGAGCGGGACCTCGTCCGTCTCGTCCTCACCATCGTCGAACTGCTCCGCCAGCTGATGGAGCGCCAGGCCCTGCACCGCGTCGACCAGGGCGGGCTGACCGAGGAGCAGGAGGAGCGCCTCGGCATGACCCTGATGGTCCTGCACGAGCGCATGACGGAACTCTGCGACCGCTACGACCTCACCCTCGACGACCTCAACCTCGACCTCGGCCCCCTGGGCACCCTCCTCCCCCCGCCCTGACCCCCTCCTCCCGCCACCCTGACCCCCTCCTCCCCGGTCTTCCCGCCCCCGATCCCGCGCCGCGTCACACACGTGAGCGCCGCGCGTCGCGGGCAGAGTGAGTTCATGGACCAGGACAAGGACCAGGACCAAGGGCAAGGCCAGGCACGCGCATGGCTCGCCACCGCCGTCGAGGAGGCGCGGGCGGGGCTGGCCGAGGGCGGCATCCCGATCGGGGCCGCGCTCTACGGACCGGACGGCCGCCTGCTCGGGCGCGGGCACAACCGCCGCGTCCAGGACGGCGATCCGTCCACGCACGCCGAGACGGCGGCGTTCCGCGCGGCGGGGCGGCAGCGGTCGTACCGCGGTACGACGATGGTGACGACGCTCTCGCCGTGCTGGTACTGCTCCGGCCTGGTGCGGCAGTTCGGGATCTCGCGGCTGGTCGTCGGGGAGGCCACCACCTTCCACGGCGGCCACGACTGGCTCGCCGAGCACGGCGTGGAGGTCCTGGTGCTGGACGACCCGGAGTGCGTGGCCCTGATGCGGGACTTCGTCCAGCACCACCCGGCTCTATGGAACGAGGACATCGGTGACGCCAGAGACACCAGAGACGCCAGAGACACCAGAGACGCCAGAGACATCAGTGACACCAGAGACATCGGCGACACCGGGCAGTAGGCCGCCCCGGGTCCCCACCATCGATCTGCGCCCCTGGCTCGACGGCGGCCCCGAGGACCGCGCCACGATCGCCCGGACCGTGGACGAGGCGCTCCAGAGCGCCGGTTTCCTGCTCGTCACCGGCCACGGGGTCGACCCGGCGCTCCGGACGCGTATCCGGGAGGCCGCCCGGAGATTCTTCGTCCTGCCCGTCGAGGCCAAGCAGGCGTACGAGGTGAAGGTCGGCGGGCGCGGCTGGCTGGGTCCCGGCGCCGAGGCGAACGGGTACGCCGAGGGTACGGAGACCCCGCCGGACCTCAAGGAGTCGCTGACGTTCGCGACGCACGAGCCGTTCGACGACCCGGCCGTGAACGCGGAGTGGTACGCGCCGAACGTGTGGCCGGCGGAGGTGCCGGAGCTGCGGGCGCTCTGCGAGGAGTACCTGGCGCGGATGGGCGAGTTGGAGAACCTGCTGCTCTCTCTCCTCGGGGAGGCGCTCGGGCTGGAGCCGGACTTCTTCTCCCGCCACATGAGCCACCCCACCTACGGCTTCAACATCAACTGGTACCCGGGCACGGACGTCATCGGCGACCCCGTGCCGGGCCAGTTCCGGATCGGCCCGCACACCGACTTCGGCACGGTGACCATCCTCGACCGGCAGGCCGGCAAGGGCGGACTCCAGGTGTACACGGACGAAGGAGGCTGGGAGGACGCTCCGTACGACCCGGACGCCTTCACCATCAACATCGGTGACCTGATGGCCCGTTGGACCGGTGACCGCTGGCGTTCCGGGCGCCACCGCGTCCTGCCGCCCCCGGCCGACGAGCCCGCCGAGGAGCTGATGTCGCTGGTCTACTTCGGCGAGTGCACGCCCGGCACGATCGTGGAGTCCGTACCCGCGCCGGTCGGACGGGTGGCGTATCCGCCGGTGGACTCGCACGTGTACCTGCGGGCGCAACTGGACTCGATCACCGTCGACTGACCTCCCCTGGGGGAACCCGAACGCCCCTCATCCCGTCTTCCCCCGCGTCACCTTGTATCGAGTGTTTGACACAAGATCCCGACCACGGCATCTTGTACTCACCGCTTGATACAAGATGATCCGGGGGGATCTCTCCATGCTCGACACCGCCCCGCTCCAGGACCGGCTCCTCGACCACGCCGACCACTACGCCCGCTGGTCCGGCCTGGCCGTCGGCCTGGTCGTCGCGCAGGCGCTGTCCACGCTCGGGCACATCGAGTTCGAGCAGCGCGTGGTGTTCTGCCTCACGGCCTTCGGCCTGTGCGCGGTGGCCGGCGTCCTCCTCGCCGACGCCCTGACCCTGCGCCCCCAGGAGGCCGTACGCACCGCGAGTCTCGCCCCGCGCCTGGTCAGAGACCATGTGCCACCGCGCATGGGTCCGCTGATCGCCCTCCAGGGTGTCTCCCTCGTCGTCCTGCTCATGATCACGGCCGCCACGGCGTCCAAGGACGGCGACCGGATGTTCATCACCGGCAAGGTCGTCGACATCACCTGCAACGGGATGCGCGCCACCCTCGGCCCGTGGCCCGGCCTGTACTACAGCCTCCCGATGTTCGGCGCCCTCGCCATAGCCACCCCCACCTGCGTCTGGGCCCTGCGTCACATCGCGCACGGGCCGGGCGAGGAACAGCAGCGCCGCGACCGCGCGTGGGCGGTCACCGGGGCCTGGGGCCTGCTGGTGTCGAGCCAGCAGCTGTACGCCGTCCTGATGATCTCCGTGGCGCTGACGGAGACGGGCTGCGCCGGCACGCTGGGCGCGATCACCTTCTGGGTCTTCTACCCCCTGGCCCTGCTGAACCTCTTCACCGTCGTCTGGTCCCTGGTCACCGTGGTGGCGCCCCGCGCGGTCGAGAACGAGCACGCCGAGGACGGGGCACCCGACGATGAGTGACCCCGCCGTCCGCGTCGACACCACCAGCCAGGTCCCGCCGTACGAGCAGATCCGGGCGCAGCTCGCCGCACTGATCGTCACCGGCCGCCTGGCCGAGGGTGAACGGCTGCCGACCGTGCGCCAGTTGGCCACGGATCTCGGCCTGGCGCCGGGCACCGTGGCCCGCGCCTACCGCGAGCTGGAGGCCGCCGAGCTGATCCGCACCCGCCGTGGCGCGGGCACCCGCGTGGCGGCGCCCCGGACCGGACCGACCCGCCCGCACGCCCACCAACTCGCCACCCTGGCCCGCGACTTCACTGCCTCAGCCCGCGCCCTGGGCGCCGACACCGACGCCATCCTGACCGCCGTCCGCGACGCCCTCGGCCCGGACCGGCCCTGACTAGAGCCGTGCCCTCCGGAAGGTGACACCGAGGACTCCGCCCACGCCGCTGCCGAGCACGACCCCCATCGCCAGGTTGTCGAAGACCGCCACTCCCAGCGCGATCCCGACGGCGATGCCGAACAACATGCCCACGGCAAGCCCGACACCTACGGACGACGACGCTTCGTCGCCCGCGTCACGACCACTGCCCTCGCCGCTCTCCCCGTTCATCATTCGATCATTCTGTCGAACCGGCCGGTACGGGCACCAGCCGACACGGCCGTCGGCCGCTCCCTAGGAGGGAACCTCCTCCAGCGGCTCCAGCACCGAGTAGTCCCCGAAGCTCCGGCGGTAGCGCAGGTGCCGTGTCTCCTGCGTGTGCCTGCGCTGCCACTCCTCCACGGCCGCCGGATCACTGTGCACACCCGACTCCGCGCCGCACTCCGTCTCGTCGCCCGACACGCACCGCGCCTCGTACTCCGGCTCCGCCGTCGTGTCCTGCGCGATGACGTACGGCACGTAGCGGAAGACACGACGGGCACGATCGCGCGTGCGGGGGCCTCCGGCGTGTTCCTGTCGCTGATGGTGACGGAGCAGCACGTTCGCGTCCGTCTCTGCGCTCCGGTCGTACCGGGCCCGCGCCTCGTCCCGCCGTACGGCCAGCTCCGCGCACGCCGTGCATCCGTTCACCGGAACGGGGGGCGGACCCAAGGGCTCAAGTTGACGCAACGTCACACCCTCCTCTTCGTACGGCGGTTGGCGGCCCTGACCTGCGCCCCGAGCCGCTCCGCCGGAGTCGCCGGCCGCAACGTCGCCGGATCCGCCTCCCACTCCCGACCGCCGCCCACCGGACGCAGCATCGCGTACGGCCCGACCCTGTCCCGGTACTCGCCCACGCGCCGCGTCCGCGGATCGAAGACAAGCTGCCCCTCTGGTTCCACGCGCACTCCACAGCCCTGTTCGTCACTCTGGGTGTATCCAGCGTCGCCCACGGGAACGGTCGATATCAACGCGGGACGTGTGGCACTGGACCATTGCCACACCGCACGAGGGGGTCGTCATGACGAGGCGGAACGCGGACGGGGCTGTCGGCGCCGGGAGTTCGGTGCTGTTCGGCGAGGTGCTGCGGCACTACCGCGAGGTGGCGCTGCTGACGCAGGAGGCCCTGGCGAGAGAGATCCCGTGCGACCGCTCCCAGGTGGCGAAGATCGAGGCGGGCACGAGGGTCCCGAGCGACCAGTTCGCGAAGCGGTGTGATGAAGTGCTGTGCACGGGTGGGGTGTTGGCCCGGATGTGGGAGAAGATCGACTGGTATCCGGAGGTTCAGCATCCTGACTGGTTCTCGCGCCGGGTCGAGCTGGAGAAGGAAGCCTCGTCCCTGAGGGAGTACCAAGAGCAGCTCGTACCGGGCTTGTTGCAGACCCCGGGCTACGCACGCGCGCTGTTCTCACGAGTCTCAGCCGACGACGAGTTGGACGAACGAGTCCGGGCGAGGATGAGCCGTCAGCCCCGCTTCCTGGCCGACGACGGTCCCCTGTACATCGTGATCCTGGACGAGAGCTGCCTGCGCAACGGGGTCGGGAGCCCGGAGGTCATGCGGGAGCAGTGCGCGCATCTGCTCAACGTCGGACGGCGCTCCAACATCCGCATCCAGGTGGCTCCGGCGAACCTCTTCGGGCTCATCCGCCCTCGGGTTTCCATGTCCCTGATCGAGCTGCCCGACGAGCGCTGGATGTACTCCGAATCGCAAGGCTATGGCCACTTCATCAACGATCCGGACCGATACGCGCGCGGCAGCCGGATTTATGATGTGCTCAGGGCAGACATTCCGTCAGCCCACGATTCCGCCGCTCTGATCAGCGACGTGATGGAGGGGTACGAACATCATGCACAGGTACGAGCTGAGCTCCGCGACCTGGATCAAGAGCAGCCACAGCGGCGAGGACGGCGGCAACTGCATCGAAGTCGCCCCCGATATCCCCGCCGTCGTCCCCGTCCGTGACAGCAAGAACCCCGACGGCCCCATCCTGGTCATCAACCGTCCCGCCTGGCTCTCCTTCATAGCCGCCGTTCGGTCGGAGTCGTAAGCGAACGAGCAGCCTTCGCCGTACTCCGAAACAACTGCCCCTCCCTCCACAGCTGTTGATAACACCAGCAGCTATGACTACGGCAACCATCCAGCCCCACGCCCTCCTCGACATACCCAAGGCGTTCCGCCCCCCGGAGGGCCCCCCGTTCGTGGTGCTGGCGGGAGCCCGTGGGCTCGGCAGGAGCACGGTGCTGCGGGAGCTGTGCGCGGCCTACCGGGGGCGCAGCCCCGTCGCGTTGATCGACGGGGAGGAGACCCGGTTCGACCGACCGCCCCCGGGCCGGCCCCCGGCGTCCTGGTCACCGGCGTACGAGGCGCTGACCGTGGTCGCCGAGCAGCTGGCGGAGCCACTGGGCGGGGCCGGGCGTCTCACGTTCCCCCGGCTGGCGTGCGGGCTGCTCGCCGTCGCGGCCGGTGGGTGGGGGGATCGCGGGCTGTCGCGGGTCTGCGCGGAGGCGGAGCGGGTCCTGCTGCTGAGCGACACGGGTGGCTGGCTGGCGGGGCGGTGGGTGGGGAGGACCGTGGCCCGGCTGGTGTCGTCGCTGTCGGACCAGGGACCGGTGGTCGAGGCGATCGTCGAGGCCGCGCTGGAGGCGTTCAGCGAGGGGATGTCGTCCTCGCACCGGCGGCTGCGCCGGGGGGCCGTCTGGTACCGCGACCATCCGCACGCGGCCGGCAACCCCAAACTGGGCATGGTCCTGCTCTCCCGGCACTTCCACGCGGGCGGCGACGCCCGGACCCACGCCGAGCACCATCTCGTACGGGCGCTGCTGGCGGACCTCGACGACGCGTACGCGGGGGTCGCGGGGGTCGTAGCGCGCCCGCAGCGGGCCGGGCGGCCGGTGGTGCTGCTGGACAACGTGCAGGAGGCGGCGGGGCGGCGGCTGATGGAGTCCGTGCTGCGGGCGCGGGCGGACGGCCGGGCGGACCAGGTGGCGTTCTTCGCGGGGCTGCGGGGGCAGGGCCACCCCGCCCTGCGGAACGCGGCCCGCCGCACGCTCGCGGAGGCGACTCGGTGGACCGACTGGACACCGGGCGGTACGCCGTCGTCGCACGCGCTGCTGGTGTCGCTGCCGCCGTTCTCCCCCGACGACACCCGGCAGGCGGTGGAGGCGGCCTGTCCCGGGCAGTCGGTCCCGCCCGCACTCCCCATCGCCGTCCACCGGCTGACCGGCGGCAATCCCCTCGGCACGGCGCTCCTCGCCGCGTCGGCCGGCCGGAACCTCGCCCGAGGGCTCAGCACACCGGTCGACCTGCTGCTGGCGGAGGACACCGGGCGCCGCGCGTACAAGACCGTGCTGGACCGTCTCCTCCCGGGCGAGGACCACCTCGACGAGTTGGCCGTCCTGTCCCTCGCCCACGACCACGACTCGGCGGTCGTCCTGGCCGAGTCCCACCTCCCGGTCGGCTTCGGCGAGTCGGGCGTACGGGCGCTGTCGAGCCGGTTGGCGGCGCAGGGTCACGCCCCGGCCCCGGACCACTTCGTGAGCGACCCCTTCCTCCGGGCCCTGCTCCTGCTGCACCTGCGCCACGGGCACACCGCCGGCTCGGGCCGCCCGGCCTGGCGGGAAGCCCACCGCGCCCTGGCGGCCCACTACGGCGGCGCCCACCCCCTGCACCGCGCCCACCACGAACTCGCCCTGGGCAACGCGGACTTCGCGGTCACCCACCTCCACGACTCATACGACGCCACGGCCCCTCGGGACTGGCTCGCCGCCCTCACGTTCATCGCCTCGGCGCCGCACCACAGGGGCCACGATCACCGCACCGCCATCGCCCTCGGCCAGACCGACGCAACCCACCATCCACCGCCGGGTGTCGACCTCGAGCTGTACCTACGCGTACGGCGCGTGCTGCACGCGGCTTGGCACGCGACGGACCTCCTGGCCCCACCGTCCCTCGCCGTGGCCGACCGTCTCCGCCAGGACCTGGGGCACCAGGGGCAGGAGGCAGATTTCCTGCAGTGAGCGGTGCCCGGCTACCCGTCGGCCCCAGAAGCGGAGCCGCGCCCGAACTCCTCAAGCTCGCGCTGCACCTCGTCGGCCTCCGGATCAGCCATGGCCCTCAGCACGGCCAAGGCGTCCACCAGAGTGGCGTACGCGTCATCAACACGCCCCAGATCGCGGAGGCAGTGCGCGCGCGAGCGCAGCGCGACGGCCTGACCGTACGGGTAGCCGGAGTTCTCATGGGTGTCGGCGGCTTCTTCGAAGGCCGCTTGTGCGGATTCCAGGTCGCCCCGCAGCAACGCGACCTCGGCCATGCCAGTGAGGGCGAACCCGATGGTCTGTCGGTCGGCCGAGGCTCGCAGCTCCAGGCTCTCCCGGTAGTTCCGCTCAGCCGCCTCGGGGTCGCCCTGCGCCAGGTGCAACTCACCGAGCAGGAACAGCGAGATGGCCATCTCACGCTGCTGTCCGAGCGAGCGGCGAATGCGCAGCGCGTCCCCCAACACCTCGGCCGCCTCCGACAGCCGTCCCTGGGCGATCAGCGCATCGCCCAGGTTGTTCAGGCTCTTGCCCTCACCCTCGGCATCTCCCAGTGCACGCCACCGCGCCGCCGCTTCCCGATCCTGCTCGGCGGCCTCATCGTGCAGGCCCAACGCGTGCAGCGCACCCCCGAGGCTCATCAGGCTCCACGCCTCACCCCAGCTGTCCCCGGCCCGGCGGGCGGCGGCCAGCCCGATCTCGCAGACCTCACGGCGGTCCGCGTGGTAAGAGCGCAGGACAAGGGGGGTGATCAGCGCCATGGCGATACGCCAGCACAGTTCGTCCTCTCCGTTCGCCGCAGCTGCCCGGACCATCGCCAAGGAGTTCAGTCGCTCCAAGTCGCACCAGGCGAGGGCTTCCTCGTACGAGGTGAAGGGTTCACCAGCCTCCTCGGCCGACAGCACGTGACGGCGTCCTGGAGCGAGGACGCGATCGGCCGCGTCGATTCGGGAGAGATACCGCGCCAGCAGTCGGCGTCTCGCCGGTCCGATTTCCGCATCGGGCTCGTCCTCCTGAACGCGCTCCGTGGCGAACGCCCGCAGCAGGTCGTGCAATCGGTAGCGCGCCCAGCCCTTTGGCTCCAGCAGGCTGAGCTCGACCAGCCGGTCCATGCGGCGCACGGCCTCGGCCTCTTCGACGGCCGCCAGCGCGGCGGCGTCGGCCGCGCTGAAGTCGGCTCCGGGATGAAGTCCGAGCAGCCGGAACGTGCGGGCCAGAACATGGTCGATGTTGGAATAGGACCAGGAGAGCACTACACGCAGCTCCGTAGATGAGTCGTCGTTTAGTGGGGAGAACGTCTCCAGAACGGCACGAGCGTTCTGCAGCTCTCCGATGATCTCCGAGGCGTAGTCACCGAACGAGCCACTCCCTCGGGTTGCCAGCCGTTCGAGGGTGATCCGCAGTGTCAAGGGGAGGTAACCGCACCTGCGGGCGAGGTTGTCGGCCAACAGCAGGTCGGTCTCCGGTAAATCTACCCGGTCGCCGATGAGCATCTGGATCGCCACGTGGCCGTCGAAGGGTTCCAGGCCGATCCGCAGCGCCCCGAGGCGGACCGCTAGTGCGGCGAGCCTGTTCCGGCTCGTGATCACGGTGAGCGAAGTGTTGGTTGACGGGATCAACGGCCGGACCTGGCGAGCGTCCAAGGCATTGTCGAGAAGCAGCAGGAAGGACCGACCATGGGTGATCGACCGGAAGAGCGCAGCGCGGCTGTCCTCGTCGTCGGGGATCTTCTCTGTCGGCACGTCCAGCGCACGCAGGAACTGTTCGAGCACCTGGTTCGCCGTGACGGTGGGCCCGCCCGAGAAACCGTGCAGGTCGGCATAGAGCTGGCCGTCGGGGAACTGGTCGGCGATCGAGTGGATCCAGTGGACGGTTAGCGAGGTCTTGCCCACACCTCCCATGCCGCTCACGATCACCACCGCAGGCTCGTCGGTCAGCCGACACCGCTCCAAGTTCGCATTCAGGGTGCTTAGGGCGCCTTCCCGGTCCCGAAAACCGGCAACTCGGGGCGGCAATTGGTGCGGCGGCGGCAGCGGGACCGCAGCTGTCTCGGCGATCGTGAGCCGGTTGATGACTCCGGCCTGTACGACGGCGTGCGCGATACCCGAGAAGTCGCCACCTACGTGCATGTGGCCGGTGTTGGCGATGCCGCCGGCGCTGGCGTTCGCGTGCCCGGTGTCGCTGGCCCCTCCAAGGGCCTTCGGTGCAGAGGCCGTTGAGTGCACACCGGTCACCGCGATCGAGCCGCCTGCGGCGTGTGCGTCTCCAGTGTCCGTGACGACCACGGGAACGTCCGGCTTCTCGCGACGGCCAGCACCGAGGCGGCGCTTCCACCAGCGCATGGCAAACAAGCCCTCTCGCTCTCGCGAGTCCGCCAGACGGTCGGGCGGCGGAGCGTCCGGGTCAGCCAAGGTCGACGCCGGTGTTGGCCGTGCTTCCATGGCCAGTCGCGGTGGCATCACCCGTGCGCTCGGCCCGCGCGGCCCCCCCGTCGGTGCCCCGGCGCTTGACGCCGGTACTGACGGTGCCACCGCCGGTGGCCTCCGCCCTGCCGGAATCGACGGCCGCGTTCGTCGGCCCCGAATCCGATGACGCCTTAAGTAAGGCCCAGAGCAGGGCCGCGATCCCCGTGGCACCCTGGATGGACGCGCCCACCAACTGCCCGGTGTCCGGCTTGTCCAGCAGCCAGAACAACGGTGTGGAGACAATCCCCGCTGACGCGACCACCACGATCGTGGCCTTCCAGCTTCGCGACATACCGACCCCTCCTCACCAGGGCGCACCCGAACGGTGTTGTCGCGAAGACCCCTGCCCTTGACGGGCTCGGGTCATGCGGCGATCGAGCGCATCAGAGGTGACCCCAGACCGGAACGAGGCGGTCAGCCGACGTCCGCGTAGGAGTGCTTGCCGCTGACGAAGATGTTGACGCCGTAGTAGTTGAACAGCCAGCAGGCGAACGCGGCGATGGCGATGTACGCCGCCTTGCGGCCCTTCCAGCCGGCCGTGGCGCGGGCGTGCAGGTAGCAGGCGTAGGCGACCCAGGTGATGAACGACCAGGTCTCCTTCGGGTCCCAGCCCCAGTAGCGGCCCCACGCGTCGCCCGCCCAGATCGCGCCCGCGATGATCGTGAACGTCCACAGCGGGAAGACGGCGGCGTTGACGCGGTACGAGAACTTGTCGAGCGAGGCGGAGGCCGGCAGCCGCTCCATGACCGAGGTCGCGAACCGGCCGGGCCTGCCTCCGCTCGCGAGCTTGCTCTCGTAGGAGTCCTTGAACAGGTACAAGATCGTGCCCATCGCGCCGACGTAGAACACGGCGCCGCAGAAGATCGCGGTCGAGACGTGGATGTACAGCCAGTACGAGTGCAGGGCGGGAACCAACTGGTCGCTGGCGGTGTACAAGACAGTGACGGCGAGACCGAGATCGAGGAGGACGGTCGTGATGAGCGGCAGCCCGAGCCAGCGGACGTTCTTCTTCAGCGCGAGCAGCGAGAGGTACACGCCGACGGCCACGGTGGAGAAGGTGATGTTGAACTCGTACATGTTGCCCCACGGCGCCCGCTGCACCGAGAGCGCCCGCGCGAGCACCCCGCCGAACTCCACGAGGAACGCGACCACGGTGAGGGACACGGCGATACGGCCGTAGAGGTCGCCCTGCTCGTCCCCGCCGTGGGCGCCGGGCCCGTCCGGCACGTCCCGGGAGCCGGTGGCGGCCCGCACGACCACCTTCGGCCGCTCCAGCACGGAGGTCCCGCCGGCCGTCTTCACCGTCACCGCGGGCGCGTCCGCCTTCTTCGCGGCGGCACCGCCCTCGGAGGTCAGCGCGGCGGCCGTACGGCCCACCTTGCTCCGGCTCCCGAAGAGCCATTCGGCGATATAGGCGAAGAAGGCCAGGGTGTACACGGCCATCGCGGAGTAGATCAGCGTGTTGCTGATGCTCGCGAGGTTTTCGTTGGTGGCGGCGGCGAGATTCACTGCTCGGCCCCTTCGGACGGCACGGCTGGGGGTTGGGGGTTATCGGGGCCCGCACTGTCTGCGGGCAGTCGTGCCTCTGGGGCGATGGGGGTCCCCCCGCTCGAGCGAAGTCGAGAGTGGGGGAGGGTGGGCGCGGCGGCACCCTGCAAGCGCCGGTCAGCGTCACCGCCCTCGGCCTCAACACCAGCGGACGGCGAACCGTGCGACTCGGGCTCAGCAAGAGTCGGCGCCTCGGCATGCACCACCGCCGCCAAGTCCCCCAACTCCTCCGGCACCTTCGCCGACTCACTGCGCCCGAGCCCGGCCATCTCCACGACCGTGACCCCGTCGGCCCCGGTCACCGCCCGCACCCACACCCGGCGGCGCTGCACGAAGAGGGACGCGGCGAGGCCGAGGATGGCGGCGATCGCTCCGGCGAGGGCCCACCCGCTGCCGGGCTGCTGGGTGACCTGGAAGCCGGCCCACTCCCTCACCCCGTCGAAGGTGACCGTGCCGTTCCCCCCGGGCAGCGTCATCGTCTCGCCGACCTTCAGGTTCTCCCGCACCTGCGCGCCCTTGTCGTCCTCGTACGCCTTCAGCTTGCGCTTCTCCAGGCGGTACACGCTCTGCGGCACACCCGAGTCGATCCCGAGGTCACCGTGGTAGGGCTCCAGGTTGAGCACGGGGTTCAGCAGCGCGGGGAACTGCGAGACCACGGCCGTGTTCTTGCCGCCGTACGTCGGCAGGAAGAACGCCTGGAAGCCGAGCTGTTCCCGCTTGCCCTGGGCGTTGGTGTAGCCGTCCAAGACCTTGATCGCGCCGGAGGAGGTGACGTTGGAGTCCAGCGGCAGCAGCGGCGCGGCGTCGCTGAAGACGACCTGGCCCTTGCCGTCCCGCACGGTGATCATCGGGGCGTATCCGTGGCTGACCAGGTAGACCTTGGAGTCGCCGATCTCCAGCGGCTTGTTGACCTCGATCTTGGTCGACTTCCCCTTGCCGCCCGCCCCGACCGCGTAGTCGATGTAAGCCTCGAAGATCCGGGGCGTGCCCTTGTTCGGCCCGCTCACCTCGTAGGTGCCCCGGAAGTCCTTGAGGTCGAAGCTGAAGGGGTTGAGGTCCTCTGCGGTGAAGAGGCTGCCGGACTTGAAGTCGTCGTACTGCGTGAGCGTGTTGGCGAAGCCGTCGCCCTCGACGATCAGCTTGTTGCCCTCGGAGCGGTAGAGCTGGCCCCAGGCGAAGGCGACGAGCATCACGATCAGGGCGATGTGGAAGGCGAGGTTGCCCGCCTCCCGCAGATAGCCCTTCTCGGCGGCTACCGCGTCCCCGGCGAGGTGTGCGCGGAACCGGCGCTTCTTCAGCGCCTTCAGCGCGGCCTCGCGCACCTGCTCGGGCGTCGCCTCGGTGCGCCAGGTGGCGTAGGCGGGCAGCCGGGTCAGCCGCTTGGGCGCGCCCGGCGGGCGGCCGCGCAGCTGGCCCACGAACTGCCAGGTGCGGGGCACGATGCAGCCGATGAGCGAGATGAACAGCAGGATGTAGATCGCCGAGAACCACACCGAGCTGTAGACGTGGAACAGCCCGAGCTTCTCGTAGATCGGCCCCAGGGTCTCGTGCCGCTCCATGAAGTCGGCGACCCGGGTCGCGTCCTGTCCCGACTGCGGGATCAGCGAGCCGGGGATCGCCGCGAGCGACAGCATGAACAGCAGGATCAGCGCGACCCGCATCGAGGTCAGCTGCCGCCAGAACCAGCGGGCCCACCCGATCGCCCCCAGCGCGGGCAGGTTCGGCGCGTCCTCCTGCGGAGCGGTGGACAGCTGCGAACCGGCGGCGCCGAGGTCGTTGTCGTCGGGGGCTCCGCCACCGCGACGGGCGGTGTTCTCGCGGTTGCCGGAGTCGGTCGTCGTCATTGGCTCAGATCCCAGGGGTGAAACCGGAGGACCAGACCTGCATCTCCTGAATGATGCGGTCCCAGGCGCCGGTCAGCATGAGCAGTCCGATCGTGATCATCATGCCGCCGCCGATGCGCAGCACCCACGCGTAGTGCCGCTTGACCCAGGCGAAGGCGCCGAGCGCCTTGCGGAAGGCCACCGCGGCGAGCACGAAGGGCAGGCCCAGCCCCAGACAGTACGCCACCATCAGCAGCGCTCCCCGCCCGGCGCTGGCCTGTTCGAGGGCGAGCGCGTTGACCGAGGCGAGGGTCGGGCCGATGCAGGGCACCCAGCCGATGCCGAAGAGCGCGCCCAGTATCGGGGCGCCCACGAGCCCGGTGGCCGGCTTGGTGTGGAAGCGGAACTCGCGCTGGGTGAACCAGGGCATCAGCCCCATGAAGAACAGGCCCATGGCGATCATCAGCGCGCCGAGCACCTTGGTGAGCATGTCCTGGTGTTCCAGCAGGGTCCGGCCGAAGTAGCCGAAGAGCGCGCCGCTGGAGACGAACACGATGGTGAACCCGAGCACGAACAGTCCGGCCCCGGCCACCATCCGGCCGCGGCGGGCGTCGACCAGGTCGGTGCCGCCGACTCCGGTGACGTACGACAGATAGCCGGGCACCAGCGGCAGGACACAGGGGGAGAAGAAGGAGACGAGTCCGCCGAGGACGGCGATCGGCAGGGCCAGCAGCAGGGCCCCGTTGAAGACGGTCTCGTTCAGCTCGGCGGCGGTCGTGGTGAGCGCGGCCGTTCCCGACACCATCACGTCACTTCTCCGCGAGGATCGGGTCGAGCATCTTGCGCAGCTTCTCCTCGCTCAGCGCCTGTTGCGTGCGCGCCGCGAGCTTCCCCTCCCGGTCGATGACCAGGGTGGAGGGGATCATCTGCGGGTTGAGCGAGCCCTTCTCGAAGCGCAGCAGCAGCTTGCCCGTGGGGTCGTACAGGCTCGGGTACTCGACCTTGTACTGCTTCTCGAACGCGATCGCGGGCCGGGTGCTGGTGTCGCGGGTGTTGATGCCGACGAACTGCACCCCCTGGTCCGCGAGGTCCTCGGAGACCTTGGCCAGGTTGGGGGCCTCGGCGCGGCAGGGCGCGCACCAGGAGCCCCACACGTTCAGGACGATGATCTTGCCCTGGTAGGCGGAGAGGTCGAGCTGCTTGCCGTCGATGGTCTTCCCGGAGAGGTCGGGCGCGGTGTCCCGGTCCCCCTTCTTCACCGTGGCGATCCCGTCGGATCCGGTGATGAAGCCGGTCTGACCGCCACCGCCCTCGATGCCCCCGCCCGCGCAGGCGGACAGCGTCAGCGCCAGGGCGGCGGCCCCGGCTGAGAGCAAAGCGGCACGACTGCGGCTCGTACGGACACTCATGTGAAAAGTTTCGCATGCCCGTTTCGAGGGCTTACGGCGGGGTCGACGGCCCCCTTTCCCGCAGGTCAGGCTGGTGAACCGGCTCCCAGGAACTCCTTCCACCCACCCGACGGCTGCTGCCCCACGCCGAGGGTCTGGAGCTTGGCGAGGACGTCCGGGCTCTGCGCGTCCATCCAGTCCACGAACTGCCGGAAGGACACGATCCGTACCTCGCCGTCCTTGGCCTTCTCCTTGGCCCGCGCGATGTGCTTGAGCGCCTCCTCGACGGCGTCCATGTAGACCCCGCCGTTCCACTCCTCGAAGTGGTTCCCTATGAACAGCGGCGCCCGGTTCGTCTCGTACGCCCGCTGGAACCCGGCGACGTACGCGCCGGTGGCCTGGGTGCGGTAGGCCGGGTAGTTGGCGGGCGGGGCCTGGGTGGAGTTCTGGGACTGGTTGTACATGATGTTGTAGTCCATGGAGAGCACCTCGAAGCTCCGCCCGGGGAACGGCACGGACTGCAGGGGCAGGTCCCACAGGCCCTGCTTCTTCTTCGGCCAGACCTGGAGGCCGCCGGGCGAGGAGGAGTCGTAGCGCCAGCCCAGCTCGCGCGCGGTGGGCAGCAGGTTCTCCTGCCCCAGCAGACACGGCGCCCGGCCGCCGACCAGCTCCTTGTCGTAGTCGAACGGCAGGGACTCGACGTCCGTCCAGCCGCTGTTGGTCCGCCACTCCTTGACGAACGACTTCGCCTGCTCGATCTCGCTGCGCCACTGCTTCGGCGTCCAGTTGCCGACCGAGCCGCTGCCGCCGCAGAAATGGCCGTTGAAATGGGTGCCTATCTCGTGCCCGTCGAGCCACGCCGTACGCAGGTGCCCCAGCGTCGACTTGATGTGCTCGTCCGTCAGATAACCGATGTCGGAGGCGCCGGGCGCGTTGTTCGGCGGAAGGTACACGCGCTTCTTCGATTCCGGCAGGAGATAGATCCCGGAGAGGAAGAACGTCATATGGGCGTCGTGGTCCCGCCCGGCTTTCAGGAACCGCTCGAAAAGCCCGTTCCCGACGTCTCCGGCCCCGTCCCAGGAGAACACCACGAACTGCGGCGGCGTCTCGCCGGGCGCCAGCGGCCGCGGCTTCCCCGGCTGGTTCGGCTGCTTGCCGGTGTACGAGGTCGACCCGTCACCCAGCGGCTTCGCCGTCTTCCCCGGCTTCTTCTTCCCCGAGCCCTTGCCGCCGTCGCCGGCCCCGCCGGCCTCGGTCGGCTTGCCCCCGAGCCCCGTACCGCATCCCGTCAGACCCAGCCCGGCGACCGCTCCCGCGCCGACACCGAGCATCCCCCTCCGCGACATCTCGCGCATTGCATCCCCCTCGGCCAGCTCACGCACCGGTTCACGTGAAGCACACCGTCTGAGAGGGCCGAGAGAACGCGACGGTTCCTTTTGATCTCCGGGAAACTCGGACGCCTTTAGGGGGGCGGGGAACTGCGCGAGCGACCACGACGGATCCGCAGTTCCCCGACAACGTCAAACACGGCTGTTCAGCGGAGCGCTCACGCGCCAAAGGCCTTGTCTTTTCCCTTGACCGGCTTGGCGCCCGCCAGCAGATGCGGCGGCACCAGATCCCGCGCAGGCTCGCTGTACCCCACGGAAACGATCCTGTCGCCCTGGTAGGTGAACGTGGTCAGCGAAGCGAGCGTGCACTGCCGCCGGCGCGGATCGTGCCACAGCCGCCGCTTCTCGACGTACGACCGCACGATCCAGATCGGCAGCTGGTGCGAGACCAGCACGGCCTCGTGCCCGCGCGCCGCGTCCTTCGCCGCGTCGAGCGCCCCCATCATCCGCACGACCTGGTCGACGTACGGCTCACCCCACGACGGCTTGAAGGGGTTGACCAGGTGCTTCCAGTTCTCCGGCCGCTTCAGCGCGCCGTCGCCGACCCCGAAGGTCTTGCCCTGGAAGACGTTGCCCGCCTCGATGAGCCGCCCGTCGGTGGCGAGGTCGAGCCCGTGCGCCTTGGCGATCGGCGTCGCCGTCTCCTGCGCCCGCTCCAGCGGGGAGGCGACGACATGCGTGATGTCCCGGGGCGCCAGGTGCTCGGCGACCCGGTCGGCCATGCGCCGCCCGAGGTCGGAGAGGTGGTACCCGTCCAGGCGCCCGTAAAGGATCCCCTCCGGGTTGTTGACCTCGCCGTGCCGCATCAGGTGGACGACCGTGATGTCACTCATGCTGCCGAAGCCTCCGCTGCTGCCCGGGCCGCCGCCGGAAGGGCGTCGGCGATCCGCTGAACCGCCCGCTCGTCGTGCGCGGTCGACACGAACCACGACTCGAACGACGACGGCGGCAAGTAGACGCCCTGCGACAGCATCGAGTGGAAGAAGGCGTTGAAGCGGTACGACTCCTGCGCCTTGGCCTCCTCGTAGTTCCGCACGGGCGTCTCCGTGAAGAACACGGAGAACATGTTGGAGGCGTTCTGCAGCGTGTGCGCGACGCCCTCCTTGCTGAGCGCGTCCGTGACGAGCCCCTGGATCTGCCGGGACACGGCGTCGACGACGTCGTACGCCGCCTCGTCCAGCAGCCGCAGCTGCGCGAGCCCGGCGGCCGTCGCGACCGGGTTCCCGGAGAGCGTGCCGGCCTGGTAGACGGGCCCGGCGGGCGCGAGGCGGGCCATCACCTCGGCGCGCCCCCCGAAGGCCGCGGCGGGGAAGCCGCCGCCCATCACCTTGCCGAAGGTCATCAGGTCCGGGACGACCCCGTCGATGCCGAACCACCCGGCCCGGCTGGTCCTGAAGCCCGTCATCACCTCGTCGGAGACGTACAGCGCGCCGTTCTCGGCGCAGACGTCCTTGAGCCCCTGGTTGAAGCCCGGCAGCGGCGGGACGACGCCCATGTTGCCCGGGGATGCCTCGGTGATCACACAGGCGATCTCGCCGGGGTGGGCGGCGAAGGCGGCGCGTACGGCGTCGAGGTCGTTGTAGGGCAGCACGATCGTGTCGCCGGCCTGGGCGCCGGTGACGCCCGGGGTGTCGGGGAGCGCGAAGGTGGCGAGGCCGGACCCGGCGGCGGCGAGCAGCGAGTCGACGTGACCGTGGTAACACCCGGCGAACTTCACCACCTTGGCGCGGCCGGTGAAACCGCGGGCCAGTCGGATCGCCGACATGGTGGCCTCGGTGCCGCTGGACACCAGCCGCACCTGCTCCAGCGGCCCGACCCGGTCGACCATCTCCTCGGCCAGCGCGACCTCGCCCTCGCCGGGTGTACCGAAGGAGGTGCCGCGCGCGACGGCCTCCTGTACTGCGGCGACGACTTCGGGCCGGGAGTGCCCGAGGATCATCGGACCCCACGAGCACACAAGATCTACATACTCGCGGCCGTCGGCGTCGGTGAGATAGGGACCGGTACCGGACACCATGAACCGGGGCGTACCGCCCACGGCGCGGAAGGCGCGCACGGGAGAGTTCACGCCGCCGGGCGTGACGGCCGCCGCGCGCTCGAAAAGAGTCTGCGAAACTGGGGCTTCGTACGGATAGCTCACACAGGCCATGGTGTCAGAGGCTCCGAAGATCCTGCCGACTGGTGTTTGCGCGCACGTTTCGGCGAGCGGTCGCGGGGGAGGTCACTGACACGATGATCGGGTTGCGCGGCGGGGGTCACGCGGCCCAGAAATGCGTTCGGGTGGAGATATGCATCGCGGTGGCGGACTGGGCGAGGGGACCGGTGACCTCGGTCCTCGTCGTGCCCGGCGGGGCAGGCACCGGCGCGAGGCGGAGGAGGCCGCGGAGACACGGCAGGAGCGGGGCGGGTCGACCGACCGGAGCGCGCCGGGCGAGGTGAGCGGGGCGGCCGGGCCGGGCCCGCAGTCGTCGTCGCCGGGGCCGCAGGGCGGTCCGCCGGCCCGGCCGGTGGGACCGCCGACGCCTCCCGTGCCACCCCTTCCCTCGGTACCGCCGCCACCCGTGGGGTCGCCGGGGTCACAGCCCCCCTACGCACCGCAGGGACAGCCGGGCGTGTACGGTCCGCAGGGTGCACACGGCACACACGACTCACTCGATCCGCGCGCCGCGCGTGACGCACGCGGTTCGCAGGACCAGCGGCAGGAGACTCCGCCGACTCCGCCCCGCTCGCGTCGCCGACGCGGTGCGCAGGGCGAGACCGACCGTTCCCAGGCCGGCACCGGGGGGACTCCGACCGGTTCCGACCGGGCCGAGGGTGGAACCGACCGCCCCATGCAGAGTCCCGACCGGTCCGAGGGCGGTCACGACCGGTCCATGGGCGGACTCGGCCGCTCCGAGAGCGCTTCCGACCGGATCCCGTCCAGTGGCTCCGACCGGGTCCCTCCGGGTGGGTCCGACCGGATCCAGAGCGGTGGCGCTGAGCGGATCGGGCGGCGCAGCCGTATGGACGGTATGGACCGTATGGATCGCGCCGATCATGTGGATCGTGTCAATCGTGTGGACGGAATGGATCAGACGGACCGGATGGACCGGCCTGACCTGGTGGATCGCAGGACGCGTGCGGAACGCAGGAGCCGCGCGGACCGCAAGGACCGTATGGACCGCATCGAGAGCGCGGACCGCACGGACCGGGTGGACGGCCTGGACCACGTGGTGGGCCGGCTCCGGGCGGGGAGCGGGAATGGTGGTCGGGTGGGGGTGACCTACAAATACTTCGGCGCGCCCGACGGCGCGACCGCGGCCCGCGTCCCGATCTCGATGCGCCCCGAGGAACTCGGCGGCGACGAACTCGGCATGAACGGCATGTTCACCAAGATCAAGCCGGAGACGATGGCCGCGATGGTGCTGACCGGCATCGAAGGCGTCCCCCTCCACAAGGTGCCCCCGCTCGAACTGGTCGTCCTGCACCCTGACTACGCGGTCGTGAAGCTCCCCATGACCGTCGTCGACCCGCTGCGCGGCATCGGCGAGGAGGCGGTCGGCGCTGCCGCGTTCATCTGGTCGACGGTCCCGGACCGCGGCGGCCCGCGCGACGCGTTCAACGTCTACCAACTGCTCCACGAGTGGCAGGACTTCAGCCACCGGTTGCACGAGGCGGGGCATCAGCCGTACTGCCTGGTCTGGCCCTGACCTGGGGCTTCATGGGATTCGGGCGGGGTTTTCGGACCCCGCCCTCGTCATGTCCCGTCATGTGCGGGGGCCGCGTCGGCCGGGGATGCGGGGAAACCGGTGTGGCGGCAGTGGCGTCTTCGGAGTCGGACAGAGATCACGACGACGACCGATGTACGGAGACGATCTTGGCGACCATGAGAAGGCACCCCCGTCCCCTCCCCCGCCGTCGAAGGGTGCTCGGGCTCGGGCTCGGCGGAGCCGCCGGGCTGGGTGCCGTCGGCGCGCTCGGCACGCTCGGTGCCGGGACGGCGTACGCCTCGGGCGGGGCCGGGGCGGGGCTCTCCCGGCAGCTGGCGGAGCTGGAGCGGGAGTACTCCGCGCGGCTCGGGGTCCACGCCCACGACACGGCGACGGGGCGCACGGTGGCGTACCGCGCGGACGAGCGGTTCCCCCTCTGCTCGGTGTTCAAGACGCTCGCCGCCGGGGCGGTGTTACGGGACCTCGACCACGACGGCGAGTACCTCGCCCGGCGGATCCACTACACGAAGGAGTACGTCGAGGCGGCGGGCTACAGCCCGATCACGGGCACGGCGGCGAACGTCGAGGCCGGTATGACCGTCGGGGAGCTGTGTTCCGCGACGGTCTCGCACAGCGACAACGGGGCGGGGAACCTGCTGCTGCGCGAGCTGGGCGGGCCGAGCGCGATCACCCGCTTCTGCCGCTCGCTGGGCGACCGGACGACCCGACTCGACCGCTGGGAGCCGGAGTTGAACACGGCCGAGCCGTGGCGGACGACGGACACCACCACGCCTCGGGCGATCGGCGGGACGTACGCGCGGCTCCTCCTCGGCCGGGCCCTGCGGGACGCGGACCGGGAACTGCTGACCGACTGGCTGATCGCCAACTCGACGAACGTCCAGCGGTTCCGGGCCGGCCTGCCCGCCGACTGGACGCTCGCGGACAAGACCGGCGGCGGAGCGGCGTACGGCGTCGCCAACGACGTCGGCGTCGTCTGGCCTCCCGGCCGCCCGCCCCTCGTCCTGTCCGTCCTGTCGACGAAACTCGACCCGGCGGGCCCCACGGACAACCCGCTGGTGGCCAGGGCGGCGGGCCTGGTGGCGGGGGCCCTCACGGCGTAGCGGCGACCACCGGCCGGGGCGCGGCACCGTCCGCACCCCGGTCACGGCTGGCCGCGAGCCCCCTCGGGGCCGCAGCATGAGTGGCATGAGCGGCATGAGTGGCATGAGCGATGTGAACGACGTGAGCGGCGCGGGCGGCATGAGCGGTACCGGTGTCACGGCCGGTGCTGGCGGTAAGGCCGGTGCTGGCGGTACGGGCGGTTCTGGCGGTACGGGCGGTTCTGGCGGTACGGGCGGTGCGGAAAGCGCGGTCGTCGCTGCCGGGGGCGGCGGCGGGGTGCGTGTCTCGCGGCGGGCCCGGGCCGTCGCTCCCTTCTACGCCATGGAGTTCGCCAAGCAGGCCGCCGCGTTGACCGCCCAGGGCCATGACGTCGTCAAACTCAGCCTCGGCGAACCGGACTTCGGCGCACCCCCGGCCGTCGTGGAGGCGATGCGGGAGGTGATGGACGGGCGGCCGATGACGTACACGGCCGCGCTCGGGATGCCCGCCCTGCGGGAGGCCATCGCCGGTTTCTACGGCGACCGGCACGGCGTCGAGGTCGACCCGGGCCGGGTCGTCGTGACGGCCGGCGCCTCGGCCGCGCTCGTGCTGGCCACCGCCGCGCTGGTCGACCCCGGTGACGAGGTGCTCATCGGCGACCCGTCGTACCCGTGCAACCGGCAGATCGTGGAGAGCTTCGGCGCCGACGTCACGCTCGTGCCCACCACCGCCGCGAGCCGGTTCCAACTGGACACGGCGGCGGTGCGGGCGCACTGGACGGACCGTACGCGCGGGCTCATGGTCGCCACCCCGTCCAACCCGACCGGCACCTCCGTCCCGGCCGACGAGCTCGCCGCGCTCTGCGAGCTGGCCCGTGAGCGGGACGCGTGGCGCCTCGTCGACGAGATCTACCTCGACCTCGGCGACCACGACGAGCGGGGCCGACCGCCGCGCAGCGCGCTGTCGTACGACCCGGGTGCCGTCGTGATCAACAGCTTCTCGAAGTACTTCGGGATGACCGGCTGGCGGCTCGGCTGGTGCGTCGTCCCGGAGCCCCTCGTACCGGCCCTGGAACGGCTGGCCCAGAACTACTTCCTCTGCGCCTCCGCCCCGGCCCAGCACGCGGCCCTCGCCTGTTTCACCCCCGAGTCCCTCGCGGTGTGCGAGGCGCGCCGGGTGGAGTTCGGCGAGCGGCGCGCGCTGGTCCTGGACGGGCTGGCGCGGATCGGGCTGCCGGTCCCGGTGCCGCCCGACGGGGCGTTCTACGTCTACTTCGACGTCAGCGGGACCGGCCTGACCTCCTGGCAGTTCTGCGAGCGGGCCCTGCGGGAGGCGCACGTGGCCCTGACGCCCGGCCGGGACTTCGGCACACACACCGCCGACACCCACGTCCGCCTCTCCTACGCGGCCTCGACGGACGAACTGCGGGAGGGGATCGCCCGGTTGGGGAAGTTCATGACGACGCTGCGCTGAGGCACGGCCCCTGGCACGGAGGTACGCCCGTCGCGGGGCGGGGTCCGGTCGGTGGGGTCGTGAGGTGGGTGCCCGCACGACCCCTGATGGGGGCCGACGTCATTTCTCGACGCCGGTCGACTACCCGTCACCGTGGCTCTATATGATCGGCGTTCGCATGTACGGGGGCATGTGCGGGTGCAACTTCGGCGTTTTCGCCACGCGTTGCCGTGTTCGCGCCGTGTCGCGGCGTCGGCGCCGCCCACTCCCCCGTGCGTCGCGCGTCCTTCCGATGACACCGACGACGAGGAGAGGGGCCATGTCCTTCCCGACACCGCCCCAGCGGCCCGGCCCTGCCGCAGGCCATGGACAACCGCCCGGCCCCTACGGGCAGCACGGCCAGCCCCAACCGTACGGCCAACCGCCCCAGCAGGCGGCCTGGCCCCAGCAGCCCCCGGCCCAGGCACCCCACCCGGGCCAGGCGCCGCAGCCGCAGTACCCAGGTCACACACCGCCCCACCCCGCCCCGGTCCCGACCCCTCCCCCGGCCAAGGGCGGCGCGGCCCGTGGGTGTCTCGCCGGCGCCCTCGGGTTCTTCGGGCTGCTCGGCATGCTCGGCGGCGGCCTCCTGATCGGGCACGCGTACTCGAACGCCGCTCAGGACATTCCCAACCGCGACGGCTACGGCCCGACCATGTGGCGGAACGAGCCGGCGGACCAGCTCTTCCCCGAGGCCCTGGCCCCCCGGGTGAGCGCGACGACCACGAAGCCGGACGGCTCGCGGGCCACCTGGCACCGGATCGGCATATCCGAGGACACCGACTGCGCGAAGGGCCTCAACAAGGTCACCTCGGCCGCCGTCGCGAAGCTCGACTGCGAGGCGGTGCTGCGCGCCACGTACGTGGACCCCACGGGGAACACCGTCGGCACGGTCGCGCTGATCGTGCTGCCCGCCGGGGAGTCGGCGAAGGCGGAGATGACCGCGTTCTTCGAGAAGGACGAGGACAAGCTCGACCCCGAGGTCGGGGTCAGGGCGTTCACCGTGCCCGGCACCATCGCGGCGAAGTGGAGCGACGCGCGCAGCAACGGCGGGGCGGGGGTCGCCGTTCCGGAATCGTCGTTGCCGTACGTCGTCGTGGCCTCCACCGGCGCGGTCGACGGCCGTGAGGCGGGCCATCTGCCGGGCGAGTACGGCAGCCACAACTGGGACGCGGGCGACGACCGCGCCCCGTGGCGGGGCGCGGCGAAGGCCCTGTGCGAAGACGTCAGCTACCACCTCGGTGACCTTTTGCTGGAGACCTCATGAGCGGCACGACCATGCGGCGGACCGGCGTCCTCACGTCCACGGCGGCGCTGCTGCTCGCCACGGCGACCACGGGCACGGCGAGCGCGGCCGAGACCACCCCCCGGTCCTGGGAGTACCAGGCGCTGAAGCTGGGCACGGCACAGCAGGTCGCCCAGGGCGAGGGCGTCACCGTCGCGGTCCTCGACACCGGCGTGGACGCCGACCATCCCGCGCTGAAGGGGAAGGTGACCACGGGCCCCGACTACATCGGGGAGGGCTCCGACTCCGAGGAGGCGGACAACGAGGGCCGGCACGGCACGGCGATGGCCTCGGACGTCCTCAAGGTCGCCCCGAAGGCGAAGATCCTCTCCCTGCGGGTGACCGACGGGAGCGGCGAGCCGGGGTACAGCAAGGGCGGCAATCCCATCGCCCAGGGAATCGACTACGCGATCGAGCACGGGGCCGACGTGATCTCCATGTCGATCGGCGACCAGATGCTCGGCAACAGCTACGACGAGGACGAGACCGACGCCCTGGGCCGCGCGGCCCTGGCGGGCGTGCCGGTCCTCGCCTCGGCGGGCAACAACGGCGACCTCTTCAACGACGCCCAGTACCCGGCGGGTTACCCGGGCGTGATCGCGGTCGCCGCGCTCCAGCAGGACGGCACCCGGGCCGCGTTCTCCACCGTGCGGACGTACAACGCGGTCGCGGCGCCCGGCGTGGACATCATGAGCGCGAGCAACGGCGGCGGTTACGCGACGATCGACGGCACCTCACCCGCGACGGCGCTCGCCTCCGGTGTCGTCGCCCTGATGCTCTCCCGCAACGACAAGCTGACCCCGGCCCAGGTCAGGACGATCCTGACGACCACCGCCGGGCACGCCGCCCAGGGGCACAGCCCGCTGGACGGGTACGGCATCGTCGACGCGCCCGCCGCCGTCGAGGCCGCGGGGAAGCCGCCGGAGGACCGCACCGCGCCGGTGGCGTACAAGGGCGAGGAGCACCTCGGCACCCCGGACGGCACGTCGAAGACCAAGCACCCCGAGCTGGACTCGGAGCTGGTGACGATCGGGGGCGGCGCGGCGGCGGTCGGGCTGCTGATGGCCGTGGGGGCGGTGTTCGTCGGCCGGGCGGGCCGACGGCGTACGACGCCGGTCGCGGCCGGCGCCGGGGCGCGCTGAGCGTATTCCCGCCGGCCCGCATATCTTGGCGCCCATGCAGTCCTACACGATCGGGCAGGCCGCGCGGCTGCTCGGGGTCAGCCCCGACACCGCGCGGCGCTGGGCGGACGCGGGCCGGATGGCGACGCGACGCGACGAGAGCGGGCGTCGGCTCATCGACGGGAAGGACCTCGCGGCCTTCTCCGTACGCCTCGCCCGGGACGCCGCCGACGAGGCCGAGGTCCCGTACACGTCGGCGCGCAACGCCTTCTCCGGCATCGTCACCGCCGTGAAGCTCGGTGACGTGGCGGCCCAGGTCGAGATCCAGGCGGGTCCGCACCGCCTGGTCTCCCTGCTCACCCGGGAGGCCGTGGAGGAACTGGGCCTGGAGGTCGGCATGGAGGCCACGGCCCGGGTGAAGTCCACGAACGTCCACATCGACCGGACGTGAGCGCCGGCCCTCCGTCACGGAGGGCCGGTCCCCGCTCGGTCACCACTCGGGGGCAAGGGCGACCACCAGCCGGTCGACGGCCGCGGGATCCGGCAGCCTGCCCTCGGCCAGCAGCTCCACGACCTGTCCGCTCGCGAACTCCCGCTGTGCTGCGGTGACTTCCGGATCGATCGCGCACTCGGCCTGCACCCGCACATAGTTCAGCTCGGTCGCGAAGAGCATGGAGAACGACTCCACGCCCTTGATACGCCCGGGCCCTCCGGCCGCCACGTAGCCGCGCACCAGCCGCCGGGCGGACGCGGCGCGGAAGTCGTTCCCGCCGGCCCACACATGGACGGCCCGGGCGAGTTCCCGCTCCGCCGAGACGGGCCCGGCGTTGTCCCAGTCGAGGAGGGCGGGTCCGGCCGGCCCCACCAGCACGTTCTGCGGCCGCATGTCGAGATGCGAGGTCACGGTGTCGCCGCCCCCGGACGGGGTGACGTATGCCGCCAGCTCCTCCGCCCGAGTGGCCGCGAACCGCTCCAGCGCCGCCGCCCACGGCATCCCGGCCCGCCGTGCCGCCTCGCACACCCGAGCCCACTCCGCCGGCCCGGGACACCGCTCGTACCAGTCGTTCGGGGTCTCCCCGGTCCCCTCCCCGGCCCGGTGCAGCAGCGCGAGCGTCCGCCCGCACCAGGTGAGCAGCTCCGGGTCACGGGGGTCCGCCTCGCTCCCGTCCACCCAGCCGTACACCTTCACGTACGCCCCGCCCATCGACTCCGGGAGCCGTGACACATACGCCCCGTGGCGGTCCGCGAGGAAGCGTGGCGCCGAGATCCCCAGTCCCTCCGCCGCGTCGCGCAGCCCGGCCTCCCGAGCGACCTGCTCCTCGTCACACCCGAACAGCAACTCCTTGACCGCCCACACCCCGTCGCCCCCGGACAGCCGCCAGATCTGCCCCAGGGCTCCCCGGGCGACGGGCACCAACTCCCAGGCCCCGCCTCCCAGTCCGTACGCATCCGCTATGAACCCGGCCCTGCTCCGCATGCGGCCACCCTTCGTTCGGCCCCCGGCATGTAATACGCGAACGGGACCGGCCACAAACGGATTTGGCCGCGCGGGCGCTTTACCTGGTCAGGGAGGCGCTCGGTGCCGCCAGGTCGAACCAGACCGCCTTGCCGTCGGGGTGGACGAGGTGGCCGCCGTCCGGGAGGGCGGCGGCGGTGCCCCAGTGCCCTTCGGTGAGAGCGTCCACGAGGTAGAGCCCGCGTCCGCCCTCCTCCCAGCCGCCCGGCGTCAACTCCCGCATGACCGGCGGACTCTCGTCCCCGTCGAAGACGATCACGCGCACGCGCCAGGTCTCCACCGACAGCCAGAGAACCGATCCTCCCCCCTTGGCGTGCACACAGGCGTTCGTGACCAGTTCGGACGTGCACAGGGCGGCCGCGTCGACGAGGGTGTCGAGGCCGAGGGCGCGCAGGACGGTGGCGACGAAGTCGCGGGCGATGAGCGGGGAGGTGTCGAGGGACGGACAGAACAGGGTGTACGTCGTCGCCGCGGGCGAGGGCCAGGGGGCGGCACTGGGGAACGGGGCGCGGAGACTACGGGCGGTTTCGGTCACGGGTGATCAACTCCATTGCGACGAGAAGGGATTGCTCGCCTCCCTACCGCGTCTGTGGCTCCTCCTCGGGTGTCGACGGCCCGGGGCGCGCTGACGACTGGCGGCACAAACAAGTAACCCTGCGGCACAGCTGAGTAATGGTTCGAGCACTCTCCGTGAGCGCAGGAATGACCGTAGTCGGCCCGTTCACGCCGCCGCAATGGGGTCGGTGGAAGTACTACGAAAGCGCGTCGCCCTCGGCTGGGGAGCTCCGGCCCGACCCTCACCCTGAGTGGTTCGCGAGGCGGTCGGAGGGCCATGTGATGATGGGCGGGAGGGCGCCCGCAGGGGGCGGGCGGCGCTCCCGAGGGAGCGCGAACACCACGGGTACGGGGACGGAACTGTCATGACCAGTCGGTTGCTCATGTCCTACAACGCGCAGGTCAAACGGGCCGCGGTGACGGTGCGGGAGCCCACGGGCGTGCTCGGCTCCACCCGGGCCACGCAGATCCTGGACCACGACGACCCGCTGGTCGGGGCGGTCGCGCGCAGGGTGCTGAACGAGGCCACACCGCGTGACGCGCTGCGGACCGCGCACCGGATCATCGCCCGGGACGTACGGCCCGTGTACTCGGTGGAGGACCGCCGACCGGTGTCGCGGACGCTGCGGCTGCGGCGCGGCTCGTGCAGTCAGCGGATGGCGGCGCTGGAGGCGGTCGCGCGGGCGGTCCGGGTGCGGACGCGGGTGCGCGGGCTGCTGGTGGACGGGACCTTCTGGTATCCGCGGTTCCCTCGGCTGAAGCCGTTCGTGCCGGAGCAGGTCCTGCTGGCCTGGCCGGAGTTCAGGATCAGCGGCGCCTGGGTCCCCATCGGCGAACTCTTCGGCTTCCCCACCCCGGGCGGCGACGACGAGGGCTTCGCCAACAAGGGCGGGGAGACCCTCTTCGACGCGGTGGCCCGTACGGGCGTCCGCTGGGACGCCTGCGGCACCGAGGCCGGCACCGGATCCGGCACCGGATCCGGCACCGCCTGCGACCTCTCCGCCCGGGTCGTCGCCGACCTCGGCCACTTCGACGACCGCGACGAACTCTTCACCCGCCACGGCCAGACCCTGTGCTGGACGGCCCGCACCCTGAGCGAGCCGGTGCTCGGCCGCTGGAGCGCGGGAGCGACCCGCCCGGCGACCTGAACCACCGCCCCGGCCCGAGCCGCCCGCGCCCCGCCCACCTCGTCGCCCGTCGCACACCGGCACGTACCGTCAACCGGCCCGTCCCCCGCCCCGTCCCCCGGCGCCGCCGCCGGTCCCTCCGCCGTCGGCGACCCCTCGTACCGTGAAGCCGGTCACCAGCCCTCCGCCCTCGCGGCGGAAGGCGAACGGGGCGCCCTCGTGGGCGGCGGAGACGGCTCGGACGATCGAGAGGCCGAGGCCCGAACCGGGAAGGCTGCGGGCGTCGGGGGCCCGGTAGAAGCGGTCGAAGATGCGTTCGAGGTCGCAGTCGGGGACGCCGGGGCCCCGGTCGAGGACCTCGACGCGGACCACGTCCGAGGCGTGGCCGGGTCCGCCCGGACCGGCGAGCCCGCCCAGGTCGCCGTGGTCCCCCCGCTCACCCGGTCCGCCCAGCTCACCGAGGGCCCCCGCCGAGCCCCGGGCGACCACGACCTCGATCGTCCCCGAGCCGCCGCGGTCGAACTTGGCCGCGTTCTCCACCAGGTTGGAGATGGCCCGCTGCAGCGCCCCGGCCCTCCCCTCGACGGTCGTGTCCCCGGCCACCCGGACGACGATCTCGCGCCCGGTGCGCCGCCGCGCGGTCCCGGCGACGTCCTCCGCGAGGTCGGCCAACTGCACCCGCTGCACCGGCTCGGTGCTCGACTGCCCGGCCGCCAGGTCGACCAACTCGTTCACCAGGTCCGTCAGTTCGAGGGCCTCCTGGGAGAGGTCGTCGACGAGTTCCTCCCGTACCCGCGGCGGCAGCTCGTCGATGCGCCGGAGCAGGGAGATGTTGGTACGCAGGGACGTGAGGGGCGTGCGCAGTTCGTGTCCCGCGTCCTGGACCAGGCGCCGCTGGTCCTCCTCCGACTGTGCGAGCCGGACCAGCATGCGGTCGAAGGAGCGGCCCAGCCGGCCCACCTCGTCCCGGCCCGCGACCGGCACCTGGATGCCGAGGTGCCCGGTCCGGGCCACGTCCTCCGCCGCCCCCGCCAGCTGCACCAGCCGCCGGGTCTGCCGCCGCGCCAGCCACCACCCGAACAGCCCGGCCGAGATGACGACACCGGAGACGAACAGCAGGGTCCGCTGCTGCAACTCCCGCAGCAGGTCCTCCGTGTCGCTGAACTCCTGCGCGACCTGCACCGCGCCCCGGCCGCCGCCGAGCGCGACGGTCACCACCCGGTAGCGGTCGTTGCCGACCTCGACCTCGCCGTGCTCGACCGTCACCCCCGCCAGGGCCGCGTCGGCCGTACGGCGGTCGGCGTCACGGACGGGCAGGCCGGGGGCGCCCTTGTCGAGGATCTCCCCGTGCGGGCCGAGCACCTGGACGTCCGTCCGGCCGGAGCGGTTCAGGTCGTCGCGGGGGCCACCGCTGTCGCTCGGCGCGAAGTCCTCCGGCGTCAGCGGGTCCTGCTCCACCAGCTCCCGCAGATCACGCACGACCTCGGCGAACACGGTCTGCTCGTCCACCCGCACCAGCCGCGCCGCCGCGCTGTAGCTGAGGATCCCGACGAGGACGGTGACGACACACGCCACCGCCACGAACGACACGGTGAACGTGGCCCGCAGCGAGGGAACCGGACGCAGCCGGGAGAGCAGCCGGGACACCCGGACGCCACGGAGCGGCGGCATCGCGCGCCGCACTCAGTCTTCCCGCAGCGCGTACCCCACACCCCGCACGGTGTGGATCAGCGCCGGTGCCCCGGGCTCGTCGAGCTTGCGGCGCAGATAACCGACGTAGACGGCGAGGTTCTTGGAGCCGGGACCGAAGTCGTAGCCCCAGATCCGGTCGTAGATGGTCGCGTGGTCGAGGACGATGCCGGCGTTGCGGACCAGCAGTTCGAGCAGGTCGAACTCGGTCCGGGTCAGCTCCAGCTCCCGCGCCCCCCGCCACGCCCGCCGCGCCTGCACGTCCATGCGCAGCCCGGCGGCCGTGAGGAGCCCACCGGACTCCGGGGCCGCGGCCGGCGCCTGGGCCGCGGCCGCCGACGACGGCGCCGGGGCCGGAGCCGCGAACCCGTCCGAACCGCCCGTGCGCCGCAGCAGCGCCCGCAATCGCGCGAACACCTCTTCGACGTCGAACGGTTTGACGACGTAGTCGTCCGCTCCGGCGTCGAGGCCGGCGATCCGGTCTGCGGTCTCCACGAGCGCGGTGAGCATCAGGATCGGCGTCCTGTCACCCTCCGCGCGCAGCACCCGGCAGACCTGGAGGCCGTCTATGCCGGGCATCATCACATCGAGCACGAGCACGTCGGGCCGGTTGCGGTGCGCCTGGGCGAGCGCCTCGACGCCGTCGGCGACCGCCGTGACCTCGTACCCCTCCAGGGTCAGCGCGCGTTCCAGGGCATGGCGGATGGCGCGGTCGTCCTCGGCGAGCAGCACGTTCTGGGGCACCCCACCAGTCTGCCAAGGTCACGGGCGCCCACCACCTCGTCGGAGGCGCCGGACCGCCCTTCTTACCGGCCTCTCACCCCGTCCCGGCGTCCGGCTTACTCCCCGGGAGCAGCGTGTCCGTGTGACACCCCGCCGCACGGGAACCCGGGCAGAGCGAGCAGATGGAGTACAAAGGGTCCGAACCAGCCAAACCAGCACCACCGACCACAACATCGGACAACAACACCACCTCCGCACAACTGCGTCACCGCACCGCTCACGCCGTCGGGAAGGTAGAGCCTTGAGCCGCCGCATGAAGATCGTGTTCCTGCTGCACAACGCGTACGCCATCGGCGGCACCGTCCGTACGACGCTGAACCTGGCGTCGGCGCTCGCGGACCACCACGACGTGGAGATCGCCTCGATGGCCCGTCACCTGGAGGAACCCCGCTTCAAGGTCGATCCGCGGGTCACGCTCGTCCCCTTGGTGGACATCCGTCCCTACAGCCCCGACCTGCGCGATCCGGCCCAGGCGCAGCCCGCGACGGACTTCCCGGCCGAGGACAAGCGGCACCGCCAGTACAGCCGCCTCACCGACCTCCGGGTCCGCAAGTACCTGGCCCGCTGCGACGCGGACGTCGTCATCGGCACCCGTCCCGGCATCAACGTCTACGTCGCCCGCTTCGCGCCCCGCCGCGCCCTGCGCATCGCCCAGGAACACCTGCGCCACGACGCCCACTCCAAGCAGCTCCGCAAGGTCCTCGCCCGCCACTACCGCACCCTGGACGCGGTCGTCACGACCACGCGGGCGGACGCGGCGGTGTACCGCGCACGGATGAAACTGCCCGGCGTACGGGTGATGTCGGTGCCCAACATCGTCCCGGAGGCCCAGGTCGCCCCGTCGGACGTCACGGCCCCCGTCATCGCGGCCGCCGGCCGCCTCGCCCGCGGCAAACGCTTCGACCTGCTGCTGGAGGCGTTCGCGAGGGTCGCCTCGAAGGAACCGGACTGGCAGCTGCGCATCTACGGCGGCGGCAAGCAGCAGGAGCGCCTGGAGACCCTCGTCCAGGAGCTCCGTCTCGCCGACAGGGCCCATCTGATGGGCCCGCACACCCCCATCGAGGAGGAGTTCGCGCGGGCCTCCATCGTGGTCAGCGCCTCCGACGCGGAATCCTTCGGCATGACGCTCGTCGAGGCGATGCGCTGCGGGGTCCCGGTCGTCAGCACCGACTGCCCGCTGGGCCCCGCCGAGATCATCACCGACGGCGTCGACGGCCGCCTCGTCCCGGTCGACGACCCGCACGCCCTGGCCGAAGCCATCCTCGACCTCACCGCGGACCCGTCCCTCCGCCGCGCCATGGGCCGAGCGGCCCTGGCGAGCGCCCACCGCTACGACCCGGCCCCCATCGTCACCAAGTACGAACTCCTCTTCACGGACCTGCGCGAAACGCGGCTCCAGCGCACCTGGGAACGGGGCTCGACGAGGGCGAAGGCCTGGCTACGGCGAAAGGTCCGTACGTGGAAGAGGGCCACACCCGTGCCCTTCAGGGGCGCGGGGAACTGCGCGAGCAACCACAACCAGCGCGCGGCCTGACTCCGACCGCCCCCCAACGGCGCATCTCAGCCCCGAAGCGCCGCCAACTGCTCCTCGAAGGGAACAACAACGAACCCCTCGGTGCCGGTCGCGGTAGCGGGGCCGGTCTCACGCTCGACCGGCGGAGCCACCCGCCGGGAGAGCCCAGCCATCAACCCGGCCAACTCGGACGCCGCCCGCTCGATCCGCCCGGCCAACCCCTCCGCGCCCCAGTCCTCGGACGCGGCGTACACCCCGGTGGGCACCACGACGGCCCGCAGGTACGCGAACAACGGCCGCAACGCGTGCTCCAGCACCAGCGAATGCCGGGCCGACCCCCCGGTCGCGGCGATCAGCACCGGCTTCCCGGCCAGCGCGTCCCGGTCCAGCACGTCGAAGAAGGACTTGAACAGCCCGCTGTAGGAGGCGGAGAACACCGGCGTGACGACCACGAGCCCGTCGGCCCCCGCCACCGCGTCCGACGCGGCGGCGAGCTTCCGGCCCGGGAACCCGTTGGTGAAGTTGTGCGCGATCTCGACCGCGAGGTCCCGCAGTTCGACGACCTGGACCTCGACGGACGCGTCCTGCCCGACCACGGCGGCGGCGAGCCGGTCGCCCAACAGCCGCGTGGACGAGGGCACACTCAGCCCCGCCGAGACGACGACGAGCTTCACGACACACTCTCCTTCTTCTCCGCGTCCTTGTTCTCCGCGTCCCGCTGGTCGGCGTCCCGCTTCCCCGCCGCGGCCAGCAGCGACCCGTGGGTCGGCGCGTCCGGCACGTCCGCCGGCCGCCCCTTCGCGAACTCCTCCCGCAGCACCGGCACGACCTCCTCGCCGAGCATGTCGAGCTGCTCCAGCACGGTCTTCAGGGGCAGCCCCGCGTGGTCGATCAGGAACAGCTGCCGCTGGTAGTCACCGGCGTACTCGCGGAACGCCAGCGTCTTCTCGATCACCTGCTGCGGCGAGCCGACGGTGAGCGGCGTCTGGTCGGCGAAGTCCTCCAGGGAGGGCCCGTTGCCGTAGACCGGCGCGACGTCGAAGTACGGCCGGAACTCCCGGACCGCGTCCTGCGAGTTCTTCCGCATGAAGACCTGCCCGCCGAGACCGACGATCGCCTGCTCGGGCGTGCCGTGCCCGTAGTGCGCGTACCGCTGCCGGTACAGCTCGACCATCCGCTTGGTGTGGTCGGCCGGCCAGAAGATGTTGTTGTGGAAGAACCCGTCGCCGTAGTACGCGGCCTGCTCGGCGATCTCGGGCGAGCGGATGGAGCCGTGCCAGACGAACGGCGGTACGTCGTCCAGCGGGCGGGGCGTGGAGGTGAAGCCCTGGAGCGGCGTGCGGAACTTGCCCTCCCAGGTGACGACGTCCTCGCGCCACAGCCGGCGCAGCAGTGCGTAGTTCTCGACGGCGAGGTTGATGCCCTGCCGGATGTCCTGCCCGAACCACGGGTAGACCGGCCCGGTGTTCCCGCGCCCCATCATCAGGTCCACGCGCCCGTCGGCCAGGTGCTGGAGCATCGCGAAGTCTTCGGCGATCTTCACCGGGTCGTTGGTGGTGATGAGGGTGGTGGAGGTGGAGAGGATCAGCTTCTCGGTGCGCGCGGCGACGTAGCCGAGCATCGTGGTCGGCGACGACGGCACGAACGGCGGGTTGTGGTGCTCACCGGTGGCGAAGACGTCGAGGCCGACCTCCTCCGCCTTCAGCGCGATCGCGACCATCGCCTTGATGCGCTCGCGCTCGGTCGGCGTCCGGCCCGTGGTGGGGTCCGGCGTCACATCACCGACGCTGAAGATCCCGAACTGCATCATCGCTGCCACCCTCCAGGTTGTTTACGATTCAACTATACCCCTGAACGTGTGCCCTCTCTCCTCTATTCCTGAGCTGCCGGCGGCGGTCCTGTCGCTACTTCGCGTGCAGGACCGCGTAGATCATCACGAAGGCGACGATGTGGATGCCGAAGAGGAAGTACCCGAGGTACCACCACACGTACCGCTCGTTCCTCTTCTCCTCCGCGAGCCGGCGCTTCTCGGGCGTCAGGTCGCCGTCGGGAGTCAGGTCGCCGTCGGGAGTCGGGGCACCCTCGATCGCCATCACAGCTCCCGGTGGACCTTGGTGTTGGAGGCCTGCGCGCGCGGGCGCAGGACGAGCAGGTCGACGTTGACATGGCTGGGCCGGGTGACCGCCCAGGTGATCGTGTCGGCGACGTCGTCGGCGGTCAGGGGCTCGGCGACGCCCTCGTAGACGCGCGCCGCCTTCGCCTCGTCGCCGCCGAAGCGGGTCAGCGCGAACTCGTCCGTCTTGACCATGCCGGGCGCGACCTCGATCACCCGCACCGGCGTCCCCACGATCTCCAGCCGCAACGTCTCCGCGAGGACGTGCGCGCCGTGCTTGGCAGCGACATAGCCCGCACCGCCCTCGTACGTCCCGTGCCCGGCCGTCGACGACACCACGACCACCGTGCCGTCACCGCTCGCGGTCAGCGCGGGCAGCAGGGCCTGGGTGACATGGAGCGTGCCGATGACGTTCGTCTCGTACATCGTGCGCCAGTCGGCCGGATCACCGGTGGCCACCGGGTCGGCGCCGAGCGCGCCACCCGCGTTGTTGACCAGCACGCCGATCGTCCTGAACGCGGTCGCGAACTCGTCCACCGCCGCGCGGTCCGTGACGTCCAGGGCGTACGCCGTGGCCTGCCCGCCGCCCTGGTTGATCTCCTCGGCCAGCGCCTCGATGCGGTCCTTGCGCCGCGCGGTGAGCACGACCCGGTACCCGGCCGCCGCGAGCTGCCGGGCCGTGGCGGCGCCGATCCCGCTGCTCGCCCCGGTGACGACGGCGATGCGGGAGGCGGCGGACGGTACGGCGGTGGCCATGAGCTGCTCCTGGGGCGGTGCGAATCGAACGTCGGTCTCTGCCCGGCCAGGATAGGCGGGCGGTGGGACAATGAGAGAGGTGATCCCCGGTACAGGAGGTGGATCATGGGACAGGCGCGCGAGCTGATGGACCAGCTCACCGAGGCGCTCACCACGCACCAGGACCCCAAGACCGTCGGGAACCTCTTCGCGGAGGACGCGGTCGCCCACACGCCCGACGGTGGAGAACTCCACGGCCGGGACGCCATCGCCGAGTACTGGCGGCAGATGACCGACGCCGTGCCCGAGGCGAGGTTCGAGTCGCTCTCCTCCTTCGAGGTCGGCGACACCGCCATCGACGAGGGCATCTACAGCGGCACCAACACCGGCCCGCTGGCGTTCCCCGACGGTACGTCCATCCCCGCCACCCACCGGAACATCAGGATCCGCGGCGTGGACTTCGCCACCGTCCGGGACGGCCAGATCACCAGCTACCGGCTCTACTTCGACCAGCTGGAATTCCTGAACCAACTCGGCCTCCTGCCGGAGGAGCTGGCACAGCCGTCCTGACCGACAGCCGTCCTGACCGACGGCCGCCCTAATCGACAGCCGTCGTAGGCGACGACAGCCGCCGTCACCCCCCGCGCGGCGCGTACATGATCACGGCCATGCCCGCGAGGCAGATCAGCGCGCCCGTCACGTCCCAGCGGTCGGGCCGGTAGCCGTCCGCGACCATCCCCCAGGCGATCGACCCGGCGACGAAGATCCCCCCGTACGCGGCGAGGATCCGCCCGAAGTGCGCGTCCGGCTGGAACGTCGCCACGAACCCGTACGCCCCCAGCGCCACGACCCCGGCCCCGACCCACACCCACCCCCGGTGCTCCCGCACCCCTTGCCACACCAGCCAGGCCCCACCGATCTCGAACAACGCGGCCAGCACGAAGAGGGCGGCGGAGCGGGCGATCACCATGCCAGTAGCTTCGCACGGCCATAACTCACAAGGGTGAACCCTCTCGATCACTCACACGCCGCCCGAACTCCCGACCTAGGCTCGCGCCACAACATCAACACGACGGCCCTCGGCCGGGCGGCATCCCGGACCGAGGGCCTGACCAGCACGGAAGTGGAGCTTCCCTGTGGCTGAATGCGAGCCTAACGCTACGGAGTTCATGGACCTCACGGTCCCCGCGTACGCGTACATGTTCGGCTTCTTGCAGATGGACGGGCATCTGGCCAAGGGACTGGGCCAGAAGGGGCGTCTCACAGTCGAAATCACCGCTCAAGACGTCGAACTCCTACGGCGGTTCCAGAAGCTGACGCCGTACTACAGCAGTATCACCGAGCGGGTACGTTCCACGAACTTCGCCGAAACCCACAGTTCAGTCACGTGGAGCTTGTGCTCCCTCGAAGCCAGAACCCGTCTCAACGACCTCGGCCTGCCCTATGGCCGCAAGTCGACGACGGTGTCCCCGCCTCGCGGTGAGTTCTCGCGTCTCGACTACCTTCGAGGCGTGATCGACGCCGACGGCTCGGTCGGATATACAGCCAAGGGTTTCCCCTTCATCTCCCTCACCACGACCAGCACGGCCATCGGCACGTACCTGTGCCAGTACGCGAAAGAGATCACAGGCGCCGAACGAACCCTCAAGCGCAACATTCGGGACAGCATCTACAACATCCTGTACACCATGGAGTTGGCCCAGCGACTGGCCGCCCACCTCTACTACCCTGGCTGCCTGGCCCTGCAGCGCAAACACAACGTCGCCGACTCACTCGCATCCTGGGAACGCCCTGTGGGCATGAGGGCGGCCTACACGAAACGCCCCTGGGGTCGGCACGAAGACCGGATCCTGCTGGAACTGAGCAGTCCGAAGGCAGCAGGCGAGAGACTCGGAAGGACCGCCCAGAGCTGTAGTCTGCGCCTCTGGCGCCTGCGTACTGGTCAAGTTCCGCTACCGGCCAGCGAACAGTGAGCCAAGGGCCCGAGCCAACGAAGGCTCGGGCCCCTCGCGTAGTTCAACCCTTCACACACACGACCTGCTTCAGCTTCGCCACGACCTGCACGAGGTCGCGCTGCTGGTCGATGACCTGCTCGATCGGCTTGTAGGCACCAGGGATCTCGTCGACGACACCGGAGTCCTTACGGCACTCCACGCCTCGCGTCTGCTCTTCCAGGTCTTTCGTGGAGAAGCGACGCTTGGCTGCGTTGCGGCTCATGCGCCGACCGGCGCCGTGCGAGGCCGAGTTGAACGCCTTCTCATTACCGAGCCCCTTGACGATGTACGTGGCCGTCCCCATGGAGCCCGGAATGATCCCCAGGTCACCGGCCCCCGCCCTGATTGCACCTTTGCGGGTCACGAGCAGGTCCATGCCCTCGTATCGTTCCTCAGCCACATAGTTGTGGTGGCAGCTGACCTCCATCTCGAAGGTCGGCCTGGCCTTCTTGAATTCCTTGCGGATCACGTCCTTGAGGAGCGCCATCATGATCGAGCGGTTGTACTTCGCGTACTCCTGAGCCCAGTAGAGGTCGTGGCGGTAAGCCGCCATCTGCTGAGTGTCCGAGACGAAGACGGCAAGGTCACGGTCGACCAGGCCCTGATTGTGCGGAAGCGTCTGGGCCACACCGATGTGATGCTCGGCCAGTTCCTTGCCGATGTTCCGAGATCCGGAGTGGAGTGTGAGCCAGACAGCACCCTCAGTATCGAATGAGACTTCAAGGTGATGATTTCCCGCTCCAAGCGTCCCCATCTGCAGAGCCGCCCGATCCCGCCGGAACTTCACCGCGTCGGCGATCCCGTCGAACCGCCCCCAGAACCCGTCCCACCCGCCGGCGGTGAAGCCGTGCAGGGTGGCCGGGTCGACGGGGGCGTCGTGCATCCCCCGGCCCACCGGGATCGCCTGCTCGATCTTCGACCGCAGGCGCGAGAGGTCCCCCGGCAGGTCGTTCGCCGTCAGGGACGTCTTCACCGCCGACATCCCGCAGCCGATGTCCACCCCCACCGCCGCCGGACACACGGCCCCCCGCATGGCGATGACGGACCCGACCGTCGCGCCCTTGCCGTAGTGCACGTCGGGCATGACGGCGAGGCCCTTGATCCAGGGGAGCGTGGCGACGTTGCGCAGCTGCTGGAGCGCCCCCTCCTCCACCGACGCGGGGTCGGTCCACATGCGGATGGGCACCTTCGCGCCCGGTATCTCGACATACGACATTTCGCCCTCATTCCCCCGGAAAACCGTTCAAGTTCACAGAACGCAAAACCGTCGCCAAGGTCTACGAAAGGGATGCCGGACCGGCGTTCACAGCAGTGCGTGCGATACACATGGTGCCCGGGGGTCACCCCCGGGCGGCAAGTGAATAACCACAGGCAGAACTGCGCAGGCGTCCCGAGGGACCCGTCGAGAGGAGCCCCACCGTGCAGCGGAAGGCGTACGTACCCGGCGTCGCCGTGCTCCTCGCGGCAGTGCTGGCCGCGTGCACGGGATCGAGCGACGACGCCTCCCCCGACGACCCCCGCCCGGGCGAGGCCACCACCTCGGCCACCGTCGCCCAGCCCGGCCGTTACGACACGCTCCCGGAACCCTGCGGCTCGGTCGGCCAGGACGCCCTCGACACCCTCCTGCCCGGCATCGGGCAACTCCCCGACGCCGCCCAGCGCGAGCAGGCGTACGAGGGCGACGCGACCCAGACGTACGACACGGACCGCAAGGCCGGCTGCCGCTGGAAGGTGGAGTCCGGGGACGCCACCCACTATCTCTTCGTCGACTTCGAGCGGATCGGGTCGTACCAGAACGCGGTCAGCGACGACAGCAAGGCGCAGGAGGTGTACGGCGGGAAGGTCGAGGCGGCCGACCTGCCGGAGCCAACCCCGACCGTCCCGGACGGGGACGACGACGGGACCGACGAGGAGACGGACGAGCCGGAGGGGACGGGGACGACGGGGGACGGCACCGAGGAGGCGTCGGCGAACCCCTCGGCCTCCGCGTCCGGCTCGGCATCCCCTTCCTCCGGCTCATCGAACACGTCGAACACCGCTGGTTCATCCGGTTCGTCGGGTTCGTCGGGAACCGCCGGATCCGCCACTCCCTCCACCTCCGGGACCCCCGCCTCCCTCCAGCCGCGCACGCTGGACGGTCTCGGCGACGAGGCCTTCCTCGACGACGCGCTCGGCACGAGTGGGCAGCGCACGGTGACTGTGGTGTTCCGCACGTCGAACGTGATCGTGACGGTGGAGTACGAGGAGCAGCCGGCGACCACGACGGCGGTGCCGGACAGCGAGGAAATGCAGGACAGGGCCCGGAATCTGGCGGAACGGCTGGCGGAGGCGTTCGACGACTGAGCGGCGTTCGGGGGTGGTTCGGGCCCACACGTGAACCACCCGAACCAGAACCGCACTTCTTCTTCACCGCGTACGGTGGCCTCTCGGAGAACCAATCCACAGGTGTCCGAATGTCTCCGATTGTGAAGGAACCATGCAACGAGCCGCAGAGTCAGATCAGCATCAGTCGCCGCGCGTCGCGCCTTCGGTGCGGGTGACGCGAGTCGGACGGCGTGGGCGTCCGGGCCGGGCCCGGGTCCTCGCGGGCGCGGCGGTCGTGCCGGTGATGCTGCTGGCGGTCGGCTGCTCGTCGGACTCCGGCTCCGACGGCGCCTCCGGTGACGAGACGCCGGCGGGCGCGAACCAGTCGGTGAAGGAGAGCGCCACGCCGGAGGTCGTCGCGGCGAAGTACGCGGTGCTGCCGGACGCGTGCGAGGTGTTCCCCGCCAAGACGCTGAAGTCGGTGGTGCCGCAGGGCGTGAAGTCCGGCAAGGCGATCAACAAGGCCGAGGCGAACGTGAGCGGCGACTGCCGCTGGATCAGCCTCGACAACAACGGTGTGGACGGCTCCCAGTACCGCTGGCTGAGCGTCTCCCTGCACCTGCTGGCGTCGGACGCGGCGAACGGTCCGGGCGAGGACCGCGCGGCCAAGGCGATGGAGTCGAAGGTGGCCGCGGCGAAGGCCGTGGACGGGGCGAAGAACGTCAAGACGGAGCCGGCGACGGGTCTGGGCGACCAGGCGACGGTGGTCAAGTACGACCTGAAGAAGGACGGCGACACCTTCAAGCAGCAGACGGTCGTGGTGCGCACGGAGAACGTGGTCATCACGCTCGACTACAACGGCGCCGGTCTGGCCGGTGAGAAGACACCGGACGCGGCCGCGCTGCTGAAGTCCGCGAAGTCCGCCGTCGAGGACGTCGTGGAGGCGGTCGAGGACGCGAACGACGGTTCGGACGCGTCGCCGTCGTCGTCGCCTTCGAAGAGCGCTTCGAAGGCACCGTCGGACGGCGGGACGAAGGCGTCGTCGTCGGGCGGTTCCGGAGCGGACATCAGTTCGGACGCGGACGGTGGCTCGGATTCCGATTCGGACTCGGGTTCGTCCACCTCCGGCAGCCGGAAGAGCAAGTCGTAGCCGCCGTTCACCTGGCAGTTCGCCGGAGCCCGGTCCCCGCGGGGGCCGGGCTCGTTGCCATCCGGCAACCCGTTTGCCGTACACATGTGCCACTCTGTTGCGCGCAACAACACGCAAGGGGAGGGGAGTACGGGTGGCCGCGCCAATGCAGCTGACTCGAATGCACCGCGTTCTCATCGGCGTGGTCGTGTTCGGCGCCGTCATCATCGCCGGGATCGGCTTCGCTGGTTCGTACGCGGCGGTCCGGGAACTGGCGGTCCAGAAGGGCTTCGGGAACTTCTCCTACGTCTTCCCGATCGGTATCGACGCGGGCATCTGTGTCCTGCTCGCCCTGGACCTCCTGCTGACCTGGATCCGCATCCCCTTCCCGCTGCTGCGCCAGACGGCGTGGCTGCTGACGGCGGCGACGATCGCGTTCAACGGTGCGGCGGCCTGGCCGGACCCGCTGGGCGTCGGTATGCACTCGGTGATCCCGATCCTGTTCGTCGTCGCGGTCGAGGCGGCCCGGCACGCGGTCGGCCGGATCGCCGACATCACCGCCGACAAGCACATGGAGGGCGTCCGCCTCACCCGCTGGCTGCTCTCGCCGGGCCCCACCTTCCTGCTCTGGCGCCGTATGAAGCTGTGGGAGCTCCGCTCCTACGACCAGGTCATCAAGCTGGAGCAGGAACGTCTCGTCTACCAGGCCCGCCTGCGCTCCCGCTACGGCCGCGCCTGGCGCCGCAAGGCCCCGGTCGAATCCCTGATGCCGCTGCGCCTGGCCCGCTACGGCGTCCCCCTGGCGGAAACGGCCCCGGCGGGCCTGGCCGCGGCAGGCATAGAACCAGCGGTCCTGCCACCGGCACGGCAGGTCGAGGTCGACCTGGCTGCGGGCAATCGTGCCGCTGGGGCGGCAGGGGTGGGCGCAGCGGCACCTCCCAGCGAGCAGCGCCCCCAACTGGAAAGCACCCCCACCCAGCAGCGGCCGGAAAACACCGGGCAGCAGGAACAGAGCTACGCCGACCAAGCACCCCCGGTCGACGAAAGCCCTTGGCTCCACGCCCGCCACCCCATGGAGGTCCCCTACCAGGGCGGCTACGACCCGTCGTACGACCCGGAGGAACAGTACGAGGACTGGTACGAGGAGCAGGAGCAGGACCCGCAGCAGTACGAGGGGTACGAGCAGAACGAGCAGTACCGCCGCCTCCAGCCGGACCCCCGGGACCCCCGCTTCCAGCAGCAGCAGTTCGAGGCACCGGAACTCCAGGGCCCCGAACCCCAGTCTTCGGAGTCCTCTGGGGAGGAGACCGGCAGCTTCCCCATCCCCGCCGGTCCCGGCCGCACCCGCGAGCTGGGCGAGGGCGGCGGCACCCCGGAACCCCCCGCCCCGGACGAGGAGTCGTTCTACCAGGTCTTCAAGCAGTCGATAGTCCCCGGAAGCGGTTACCCGACGCCCCGCGAGTTCAGTGACAACGTCGAGATGACCTACGGCGTCTCCGTCCTGGACGCCGAGGCCAAGCGCATGGTGCTGCGCTTCCAGAACCGCCACACCGCGGAACTGCAGGACGACCACATAGCCTGACCCGCGCGCATACGGCGATGGGGGCGCCCGGTGAAAACCGGACGCCCCCATCGCCGTAGTCCCGTAGGCCCTACTCCCCGAGCAGCCGCCGCACCCGCTCCTGCCCCACCGCCAGCAGCAGCGTGGGCAGTCGCGGCCCCGTGTCCCGCCCGACGAGCAGGTGGTACAGCAGGGCGAAGAACGACCGCTGGGCGGTCTTGATCTCCGGCGGCAGCTCCTTGGGCGTGGCGTCCGCGGAGAACCCGGCCTGCACCTTGGGCACGCCGTAGACGAGGTGCGTCAGCCCGTCCAGCGACCAGTGCTCGGCGAGCCCGTCGAGCAGCAGCCGCAGCGACTGCTGGGACGCCTCGTCGAGGGACTTCAGCAGCTCGGCGTCGGCCTCCTCGCGCACGATGGTCCGCTGGTCGGCGGGTACCTGGGTGTTGATCCAGGCCTCGGCCTTGTCGAGCCGCGGCCGCACCTCGTCGAGGCCGGAGAGCGGGTCGGTGGGGTCGAGTTCGCTGAGGATGCGCAGCGTCTGGTCCTCGGCGCCCGCGGTGATGTCGGCGACGGACGCGAGGGTCCGGTACGGCATCGGGCGGGGCGTGCGGGGCAGCTCACCGGCGGCCGTGCGCACCGCGCGGGAGTGCGCGGCGACATCGGCCGGCAGCGCGGAACCGTCCGCGACCTTGGCGTCGAGCTTGTCCCACTCGTCGTAGAGCCGCTGGATCTCCTGGTCGAAGGCGATCTTGAACGACTGGTTGGGCCGGCGACGGGCGTAGAGCCAGCGCAGCAGCTGCGGCTCCATGATCTTCAGGGCGTCGGCGGGCGTGGGCACACCGCCCTTGGACGACGACATCTTGGCCATGCCGCTGATGCCGACGAAGGCGTACATCGGCCCGATGGGCTGCTCACCGCCGAAGATCCCGACGATCTGCCCGCCGACCTGGAAGCTGGACCCGGGCGAGGAGTGGTCGACGCCGCTGGGCTCGAAGACGACGCCCTCGTACGCCCACCGCATCGGCCAGTCGACCTTCCAGACGAGCTTGCCGCGGTTGAACTCGTTCAGCGCGACGGTCTCGGAGAAGCCGCAGGCGGTGCAGGTGTAGGTCAGCTCGGTGGTGTCGTCGTCGTAGGCGGTGACGGTGGTGAGGTCCTTGCCGCAGCTCCCGCAGTAGGGCTTGTACGGGAAGTACCCGGCGGTGCCGGAGCTGCCGTCGTCCTCGCCGGCGGCGCCGGAACCCTCGGCGGCCTCCAGCTCGGCCTCGTCGACCGGCTTCTGCTGCTTCTTCGCCGGGGCCTTCTTGGTGCGGTACTGGTCGAGGATCGCGTCGATGTCCCCGCGGTGCTTCATGGCGTGCAGGATCTGCTCGCGGTAGACCCCGGAGGTGTACTGCGCGGTCTGGCTGATCCCGTCGAACTCGACGCCCATCTCGGCGAGCGCGTCGACCATCGCCGCCTTGAAGTGCTCGGCCCAGTTGGGGTGGGCGGAGCCCTGGGGGGCGGGCACGGAGGTGAGCGGCTTGCCGATGTGCTCGGCCCAGGAGCCGTCGACGCCGTCGACGCCGTTCGGGACCTTGCGGTAGCGGTCGTAGTCGTCCCAGGAGATGAGGTGCCGGACCTGGTGGCCACGGCGGCGGATCTCGTCGGCGACCAGGTGCGGGGTCATGACCTCGCGGAGGTTGCCGAGGTGGATCGGGCCGGACGGCGACAGCCCGGACGCGACGACGACGGGTTTGCCCGGGGCCCGACGCTCCGACTCCTCGATGACCTCATCCGCGAAACGGGAGACCCAGTCGGTGGTCTCGGTGCTCTGAGCCACGATCGGCACGTCCTCTTTTTCCTGGAGTTTCCATGGCCGCCGGTTACGGTCCCGGGCGACCGCGCCATTCTCCCAGCCTTTCACTCCGTGGGTCGAACCGGGCGCCCAATAACTCGGGGGTACGGGTACGTGGGCGGGTGCGGCTCCGGTGGGGGCTGATCGCGCAGTTCCCCGCGCCCCTGGAAAGCCGGGGCTGCGCCCCGTGCTTTCCAACCCGCGGCCCTGCAAGCTTTCAGGCCCGCAGGGCCTGGCCTTTCAGGGGCGTGGGGAACTGCGCGAGAAGCCCCAGACACCCGCACCCGCCGACGAGACCCGCACCCCGCTCCCCCCGAGGCACCGCAGAAAAACCCCTTTACCCCCGTGGGATACTGAACGACATCCACCCGTACCCCGAGGAGAACGGCTCCCCCTGATGGCTTCGGTCACGTCCCTCACCGCCTCCGTCCACCAGCGCCTCGCGACCGCCCTCTCGGCCACCCTGCCGACCGCGGACGCGGACCCGCTGCTGCGACGCAGCGACCGGGCGGACTACCAGGCGAACGGGATCCTCGCGCTGGCCAAGAAGGCCAAGGCCAACCCCAGGGAGCTGGCGACCCAGGTCGTCGCCCAGGTGGAGTCCGGCGAGCTGATCAAGGAGATCGAGGTCTCCGGCCCCGGCTTCCTGAACATCACCCTCTCCGACGGCGCGATCACCGAGAACCTCGCCGCGCGGTACGCGGACGACACCGGCCGGCTCGGCGTCCCCACGGCGGAGCGCCCCGGCACCACGGTCATCGACTACGCCCAGCCGAACGTGGCGAAGGAGATGCACGTCGGTCACCTCCGGTCCGCCGTGATCGGTGACGCGGTCGTGCAGATCCTGGAGTTCACCGGCGAGAACGTGGTCCGCAGGCACCACATCGGCGACTGGGGCACCCAGTTCGGCATGCTCATCCAGTATCTGGACGAGCACCCGCACGAGCTGGACCACAAGGAGTCCGACGGCGACCTCCAGGCGTCCGGCGAGGCCGCCATGTCCAACCTGGACCGGCTGTACAAGACGGCCAGGAAGCTCTTCGACTCCGACGAGGAGTTCAAGACGCGGGCCCGGCGCAGGGTCGTGGACCTCCAGGCCGGTGACCCGCACACCCTCGCCACGTGGCAGAAGTTCGTCGACGAGTCGAAGATCTACTTCTTCTCCGTCTTCGAGAAGCTCGACATGGACATCCGGGACGCCGACATCGTCGGCGAGTCGGGCTACAACGACATGCTCGCGGAGACCTGCCGCCTCCTGGAGGAGCAGGGCGTGGCCGTCCGTTCGGAGGGCGCGCTGTGCGTCTTCTTCGACGACATCAAGGGCCCGGACGGCAACCCGGTCCCCCTGATCGTGCAGAAGTCCGACGGCGGCTACGGCTACGCGGCCACCGACCTGTCCGCGATCCGGGACCGCGTCTTCAACCTGAAGGCGAACTCCCTGCTGTACGTCGTCGACGCCCGCCAGTCCCTGCACTTCAAGATGGTCTTCGAGACCGCGCGCAGGGCGGGCTGGCTCAACGACGAGGACGTCAAGGCGTTCCAGCTCGCCTTCGGCACGGTCCTCGGCAAGGACGGCAAGCCGTTCAAGACCCGTGAGGGCGAGACGGTCCGTCTGGTCGACCTGCTCGACGAGGCGATCGACCGCGCCACGGCCGTCGTCCGGGAGAAGGCCGAGAAGGTGGGCCTGACCGAGCAGGAGATCGTGGAGAACGGCCGCTACGTCGGCATCGGCGCCGTCAAGTACGCGGACCTCTCGACCTCCGCCGTCCGGGACTACAAGTTCGACCTGGACCAGATGGTCTCGCTGAACGGCGACACGTCCGTCTACCTGCAGTACGCGTACGCCCGGATCCAGTCGATCCTCCGCAAGGCGGGCGAGGCCCGCCCGGCCGCCCACCCGGAGCTCGAACTGGCCCCGGCCGAGCGCGCGCTGGGCCTGCACCTGGACCAGTTCGGCGAGACCGTGGCCGAGGTCGCGGAGTCGTACGAGCCGCACAAGCTGGCCGCGTACCTCTTCAAGCTGGCGACCCTGCTGACCGCGTTCTACGACCAGTGCCCGGTCCTGAAGGCCGACACCCCGGCGCAGGTGGAGAACCGTCTGTTCCTGGTCGACCTGACGGCCCGCACCCTGCACCGGGGCATGGCCCTGCTGGGCATCAGGACGCCCGACAAGCTCTGACGCCGACCGGCGAGAGCGCGAGAACGAAGAAGAAGAGCGGGCCGCCGTACACCGGCGGCCCGCTCTCCGTTTCCCTCTCGCGGCGCTGCTCAGCCGTCGGAGAGGCGGGCGCCGAACTTCTGCCCGGCGAAGCTGGTGATGGCCTGCTTCTTCACGAGGGGGCCCTTGCCGACGGAGCTGTACTGCTTATTTTTCGGCCGAGTTGACCAAAATCGTCTCTTCGGGCAGTGCCCTTCGGGGCAGCACGGCCGGGCCGCTGTCAGTGGTGGCCCCTACAGTCACACCCATGGCGACACTTCCCAACCCGCTGCCCCAGCTGGCGGCCGACCCGAGCGGGCGTGTGCTCGGGCTTGAGATCCCGCTCCCGCAGGGGAGGTTGATCGACACGACGGACGACGGCCCGTGGCACGAACCGCTGCTGTGGTGCGCGGACGAGGCGGCGACACCGGGCGCCTGGGCAGCCGTCCAGCCCGCCCGCCGCACGGTGGGCCTCCTCCCGGTGCTGCTGGACGTCGGCGACCGCCAGGGCGGTCCGGCGGAGTGGGAGTTGATGCCCGGCGAGATGTCCTACCCCGGCGACCACGACGCCGACGAGGTCCTGGCCGAGTTCTGGGACGCGTACGCCACCGTCGAGGACCCCGAGTGGCCGGGCCTCGCCCTGCCCCCGGCCTCCGCCCCGGACGCGGCGCCCGACCCCGACACCCTCGCCGCCGAGACGGCCGACGCCCTCGTCAAGGACCCCGCACGGCTGAAGGACCCGCGCCTCGCCCTCGTCCCCGCCCGCCGCAGCGCCGACATCCCGGCGGCCATCGGCTGGACCGGCCCGACGAACCACGAGAACGACGTGGCGAGGCTCTGCGCGGTCCTGCGCTCCTGGGAGGACCGCTTCGGCATACGCGTCGTCGCCCTGACCTTCGACCAGCTCGTCCTCTCGGTCGCCGCCCCGCCCACCACCGAGGCCGAGGCCGAAGCCGTGGCCGCCGAACACTTCGCCTTCTGCCCCGACAACATCTGGCAGGGCACACCCGACGGCACCCGCGACTCCTACGCCCACACCCTCCTGGGCGCCCCCCTCTGGTCCTTCTGGTGGGACTGAGGCCGCACCGAAATCCGCTCGGCGGCGTGCCCCGGCACACGGCACAGTGGCCCCATGGTGAACATGGATGAGCGAGGACTGGACCGCGACGGAACGATCGCCCGCGAAGGCGCGCTGGGCCGCGTGTCGGCGGCGTTCGTCCCCGTCGTCGACGCCGCCCGCGCTCACCTCACGGAGACGTTCGGCGGACGGCGCCTGCACAGCGCCTACCTCTACGGCAGCATCCCCCGCGGCACCGCCACCCCCGGCGTCTCCGACCTCGACCTCCAACTCGCCCTCCACGACGAGCCCACCGATGCCGACCGGGTCGACGCCACAGCGATCGAGGCCGCACTCGACCGCGCGTTCCCGCAGATCGACGGCGTCGGGATCCTGCTGTCCAGCACTCGGGTTCTCCTCAGCGACCTCGAACGTCACGACGGCGGCTTCTTCATCGCCTGCCTCTGCACCCCGTTGCTGGGCCCCGACCTCGCGCGGCAACTGCCCCGATACCGCCCCACAGCCCTGCTCGCGCGAGAGACCAACGGCGACCTCGCCCGCGTGCTCCCCCGCTGGCGTGCCGAAGCGGCCGAAGCCACCACGGACGCCGATCACCGGCGCCTCAGCCGTCTCGTCGGCCGCCGCCTCGTCCGCACGGGATTCACCCTGGTCATGCCCCGATGGAACGGCTGGACCAGCGACCTCGACCGGTCCGCCGAGCTCTTCGGCCGCTACTACCCCGAGCGCGCCGCGCAGATGCGTGTCGCCGCATCGACCGGCCGCGCGCCCTCACCCGACCCGGCGGTGCTCGGGACGCTCATCGACGACCTCGGCCCGTGGCTGGCAGCCGAATACACCGCCATGCACGGCGAGAAGGCCCCGCGCCCCTGACGGCGGCAGGACCAGTCCTCCGACGCCTCACCCCCGCAACCCCGCCCCCAACCGCCGCAGCCCCTCACGGATCTCCTGCGGTGTCTGCGTCACGAAGCACAGCCGCAGCGTCGACCGGTCGGGCTCACCGGCGTAGAAGGGCGCCCCGGGCACGTACGCCACGTCCCGCGCGACGACGCGCGGGAGCAGCGCGCCGGTGTCGTGGGAGGAGGGGAGGCGGGCCCACAGGAACATGCCGCCCTCGGGACGGTTCCAGGTGGAGCCCTCCGGGAGCGCGTCGGCGAGACCCGCGAGCATGGCGTCGCGCCGCTCCCGGTACGCGTCGGCGACCCGGGCGACATGGGCGTCCAGATCGCGGTCGGCCAGATACCGCGCCGCCGCGAGCTGGTTGACGGTCGGCGTGTGCAGATCGGCCGCCTGCTTGGCGACCGCGCACGCCCGCCGCAGCCCCGTCGGCGCGCGCAGCCAGCCCAGCCGCATCCCGGGGGCCATGACCTTGGAGAAGGAGCCCAGCAGGGCGGTACGGTCCTCGGCGCCCGGGTACGAGGCGATCCACGGCACCCGGTCGCCCTCGAAGCGGAGTTCGCCGTACGGGTCGTCCTCGACGATCCACAGCCCGCGCCGGGCTGCGACGGAGGCGACGGCCGCCCGCCGCTCGGCGGGGAGCGTGCGCCCGGTGGGGTTCTGGAAGGTGGGCACGGTGTAGAAGAGCTTGGGCCGGTGCCGTACCACCGACTCCTCCAGCGCCACCGGATCCACCCCGTGCGCGTCGCCCCGCACGGCCACCACCCGCGCCCCCGCGAACCGGAACGCCTGGAGCGCCGCGAGATAGCAGGGGTCCTCGACCAGGACGACGTCCCCCGGTTCCAGCAGCGCGGTGGCGAGCAGCGACAGCCCCTGCTGCGACCCCGTGGTGACGAGCACTCCGTCCGCGCCGGTCGGCAGCCCGCGCGCCCCGTACCGCGCCGCGAGCGCCGCCCGGAGCACCGGCTCGCCCTCGGTCGTCGCGTACTGCAGCGCGCGCCCCGCGGACTCGGCGAGCACGTCGCGGTAGGCGGCCGCTATCCCCTCCGTGTCGAACAGCTCGGGCGCGGGCAGTCCACCCGCGAAGTTGACGACTTCGGGACGCGAGGTGACGGCGAGGATGTCCCGAACGGGGGAACCCCCGACGGCAGCGACGCGCCGGGCGAAGCCGGGCACGGCCGCCCCGGCGCCCGCCCCGCTCTCGTCCCCGGAACCGCCCCCGGCCCCCGTCCTCGCGACAAACCCCACGTCATACGCGGCACGCTCGGCATCCACGGCACCCATCCCACGGCTCCTTCGCCACTCCGGGACGGCACGGTCCCGCCCCTGCCCGCACCCTAGCCAGGTAGGTGCCCCCTACATTCACCATTTCCGCGATGCGGACGACCCCCGTCACCCCCTAGGCTGCGCGCATGCTGCCCAGCGTGGACACGAACGACGAGTTGGAAGAAGTCGTCGGTGACGAGGCGCTGCTGCGTCCGGCTGCCCAGGATCTCTGCGGTCAGCTCGGTCTCGCAGGCGCGCGGATCGTACGCTTTCCCGAGGGCTCGCTGCCGGTGTACGCCGTCGGCGACTCCCTCGTCCTCAAGCTGTATCCGGGTTTCGAAGCCGCGCAAGCGGTCCGCGAGGCCCGCCTGTTGTCCATCCTGTGGGGCAAACTCCCCATCCCCACACCGAGGTTGCACTCGGCGGACCAGTACAAGAGCGGCTGGCGCTATGTGCTGATGTCCCGGCTGCCCGGCGAGGACCTCAACGAGGTCTGGCCCCGGATCCCCCGGCCGGACCAGGAACGTATCGTCGCCGAGGCCGCCGAGGGCCTGGCCGCCCTGCACGCCCTGGACGCCTCGCCGGTCGTCCCGCTCACCGGGCCGCCGGACTGGGGCCGGTTCGTCGCCGCCCAGCGCGCGGGGGTGGTCGAACAGCAGCGGAGCGGCGGTCTCACGGAGCCGTGGCTCGAACAGATCCCGGACTTCCTGCGCTCGGTGCCCCTGACCGCCGCGCGCCGCCCGGTGCTGCTGCACACGGAGTTCATGCGTGAACACCTCACCGTCGACCCCCACGACGGCTGGCGCCTGACGGGCCTCTTCGACTTCGAGCCGGCCATGGTGGGCGACCCCGCCTACGACTTCGTCAGCGTCGGCCTCTACCTCACCCGGGCCGACCCCGCCCTCCTGAAACTCTTCTACGAGGCCTACGGCCAACCCCCGTTCGACCCGCGCGAGCTGATGGCCTACACCCTCCTGCACGTCTACAGCGACCTGAACTGGTACCTGCGCATGCTGCCGGCCCCACCCAGCAAGACACTGGACTCGCTGGCGGAGACGTGGTTCGGAACGGGGGGATGACACCCGGGGCGTCGGGGGTGAAGAACGGGGGCGCAGCCCCGTTCTTCAGGGGCGCGGGGAACCGCACGAGAAGCCCCATCCACCCGCGCCCGACACCCGACCCAGATCCCCCTACCCCTTACGCCCCACCGCCGCATACACATTGATGTCCGCGTCGGTCACATCGTTGATGTCCCGGTACCGCACCCGCTCGATGTCGTCCATCCCGGCCAGCACATGCGGCTCCACCGCCGCAGGCACCGGCGCACCGTCGGAGAACCGCCAGTGGTGCGCCGGCACCACCCCGGGCTCGTCCACCACGAGCCCGCTCTCCTCGAAGAACCGTGCCACCTCGTCCTTGGAACGCAGCACGAAGGTGAACCCGCGCTCGGTGTAGGTCTCCTGGACCGCGCGGATCTTCGCGGGGTTCAGATCCGCGGTCAGATGGCTGAGCACCAGCCGGCTCCCGGCGGGCAGCGCCTCCACCAGTTCCCGCACCACCGGGTAGGCCTCGTCGTCCTCCACGAAGTGCAGGATCGCCACCAGGCACAGCGCGACCGGCTGATCGAAGTCGAGCGTCTTCGCGGCCTGTTCGAGGATGCTCGTCGGCGACTTGAAGTCGGCGTCGATGTAGTTGGTGGCCCCCTCGGGCCCGCTCGTGAGCAACGCGCGCGCGTGCGCGAGCACCACCGGGTCGTTGTCGACGTACACGACCCGTGAGTCGGGGACGATCGCCTGGGCGATCTGGTGGACGTTCTCGGCGGTCGGCAGCCCGGTGCCGATGTCGAGGAACTGCCGGATGCCCTCGTCCCGGGCGAGCGTGGTCACCGCGCGGCGCATGAAGTCACGGTTGTGGCGGACGTCCAGATAGCCGCGCGGATTGGCGGCCAGCGCCGCGCCGGCCGCCTCCCGGTCCACGGGGTAGTTGTCCTTGCCGCCGAGGAAGACGTCGTAGACCCGCGCCGGGTGCGCCTTGGTGGTGTCGATCCTCTTCCGCAACTCGGCGGGGTCCTGGCTGAGTGCGTCACCGGCCATCGAGCTCTCCCTGGGGGGTCGGGTCATTGAACGACCAACAACCTAGCGCCCCAGGGGAGTTGCCGCGTCAGGCTTGCGCCGGGTAGGCCTTCGGGTCGGGGCCGTACTGGTTGGCGTCCCGCTGGCCCTCGGTGGCCATGAAAACGATCATGAAGATGAATCCGACGCAGGGGACGAGCCCTATGAGGACCCACCAGCCGCTCTTGCCGGTGTCGTGCAGCCGTCGGACGCTGACCGCCAGGGACGGCAGGAAGAGGGCGACGCTGAGGAGGAGCTGGGGCGCCTGCGAGTCCAGGGCGAGGCCGAGGACGTACAGAGCGACATAGATGAGCGAGCTGATCAGCGTGAACATCCAGTACTCCTGGCGACGCGCACGCCCGCTGAAGACCGCGTACTTCTTGAGCACCTCGACGAACCAGTTCATGGCTTCCCCCGAAAATCGGCATAGGTCCGCCCCGGAAAATCGGGGCAGGCGCGCAACCTATGCCGATTGATGAGAACTCGTCAATCAGTTACCGCTCTCGTCCTCACCCTCCCCCCAGCGTCGTCCCCTCCGGAACCCACTTCGGACCGCCGAGCGGATACTCGTACGCCGGGCGCCCGTTGTTGCCGCTCGTACGGAACGGCCGGCCGTCGTCGTTCAGGGTCAGCGTGCCGCTGCGGGATCCGGTGCTCCACTCCAGCTCCAGGTACCAGCTGACGTAGTACGCGGAGGCGTCGGCGGTGATGTAGTACACCTCCGGATCGGACTGACTGACCGAGTAGGGGAAGTTCTTGCTGCCCGCCGCGGGCTTCACGTCGGGGCGCGCGGCGTCGAGGGCGACCGTGAAGGAGCGGGTCGGGACACCGGCGCCGCAGCCGACACCCGGGTAGCCCATGGCGTAGTCGTTCCAGGCGAGGGGCGACCGCTTGTCGGTCATCCGGACCTTGAGACTCCGTACGACGACGGTCTCCTCACCGGTGCCCTGCACGGTCAGCGTCAGGAACTGCTCCCCCGAGGCGACGGCACCCTCCGAGGACACCCAGGCCGGCGCATCCTGCTCCAGCGGCGGCGGCCCCACCTCCGCCGGCGTACGGTCGGCCAGGTACCGCTGGGAGCAGGGGCTCTCCCAGGTGTACGGCTCCACCTTCACGGTCAGCGGCGCCGGGAGGGACGCGTCCGCCCCGTCCGCGTCCGCACCGCCGGTCGGAGTCTCGGTGGCCGAGGCCCCCGCCCCCTTGCCGGCGTCCTTGCCCTTCTTGCCACCCGGCTCGCTCGCGGACGCGGAGGGCGAGGCACCGCTCGGCGAGGCGGAGCCGCCGTCGGGCTTCTCCTCACCGCCGCTGCCGACGGACGCGGCCCCGGCCGTACGGTCGGCGCCGTCCTTCTTCCCGTCGGAGGGCAGACTCAGGGCGAGCGTCACCGCCCCGAGCACGGCGGCCACGGCCACCCCGGCGACCAGAGCGACCCGCGTACGCCGCCGGGCCGGCCCCCGTTCCCCGGCCCCACCGGAAACGACACCACCGATCACGGTCTCCGCCTCGACGGCCCAGGGCTCCTCGACCGCGGAGCCGGACCCCTCCGCCACGCCGCTCTCCCCCACGGCCGACCGCGAGCCCGAACCCTCGCCCGAATCCGCACCCGCACCCGCAGCGGACCCGGCGCCAGAACCCGAACCCTCGCCCGCACCCGCACCCGCACCCGCACCCGCAGCGAACCCGGCGCCAGAACCCGAACCCGCGCCCGCGCCCGAATCACGCTCCTCCGCCGCCGCCCCGACGGAGTCACCCCCCTTGCGCCGGCGCATCGCGTCCGCGAGCACCCACCTCCGGTGGAGCTCGACCAACTCCTCCGGGGACGCCTTGCAGAGGCGGGCCAGCCGCTCGACGGGGGCGTAGTCCGTCGGTACGGCGTCCCCGTTGCAGTACCGGTGCAGCGTCGACGTACTCATGTGGAGCCGCTTGGCGAGCACCCCGTAACTCAGCCCGGAGCGCTCCTTCAACTCCCGCAGCAGCTCGGCGAAATCGGCCCCCAGGCCGCCCGCGGTACCGCTCCCCGACACGTCTTCCTCCGTCCCCTCATGTCCCGCGCGTCCCGTCCCGCGTTCCAGGGAAGGGGCGTTTGCGCAGGTGAAAGCCCTCGCGAGCGTTCCAGCGTCCCTGATCGTCCGTCGGCTGTGGTGGCCGGGACGGATCACCCCACAAGCTTGGGTCATCCAAGCACGCCGCTCCCGGCACACCGGTCGAGCGGCACGGCTTCGAGCACTTGTTCTCAGCCTTCTCCACTCGCTTTGTCCGAAAGGGACCTCTCATGCGCACGCTTCGCACCGCTCGCTCCGCCCGTACCGCCCGCCCCGCCCGTCTGCTCGCCGTGACGGGAGCGGCACTCGCCGCCCTCGCTCTCACCGCGTGCGACAGCGGCATGGGCACGAAGGACGAGGGGGCGGCGGGCGGTTCCACGTCCGCCCAGAGCACGGGCGGCACCGGCACGACCGGCGGCTCGACCACCGGAGGTTCCACGAGCACGGGCGGCTCGACCACCGGGGGCTCCACGGGCACGAGCGGCGGCGGCTCGGCCACCGGAGGTTCCACGGCCGACAAGGCCTCCTCGAAGGGCGGGACCTCGGACCCCTCCGATCCCGAGAACCGCGTCACCTGCAACGGCTCCAACACCACCGTCACCGCTCAGCCGGTCTCACGCCCGCTCAACCACATGCTGATCACCGTCAAGAACACCGGTTCGAAGTACTGCGACCTCTTCTTCAACCCGACGGTCCGGTTCGGCGAGGCCCAGTCGGCGCCGCGCGTGATCGAGGAGTCGCAGCCGCAGGCCGTGGTGACCCTGGCCCCCGGCGAGTCCGGCTACGCCGGTGTCCTCCTCTCCGCCGCCGACGGCAGCGGCGGCAAGGGCACGACGGAGAAGAAGGTCGTGATCTACTTCCAGGGCTCCGAGGCCGGCAGCGACGCCGGTTCCCCCGCGTCCCCCGCGCTCCCGGCCAAGGGCGTCTACATCGACAACTCCGTGGCCGTCACGTACTGGCAGTCGACCATGGAGGACGCCCTGCAGTACTGAGCCGAGCGGGTACCGGGGCCAGGACCCGAGGTCAAGGCCCTACGACCGGGGCCACGGCCCTACCGGTATCAGCGCAGCATGCGAGCGGCCTCGACGGCCCAGTACGTCAGGATGTTCTGCGCACCGGCCCGCTTGATCCCGGTCAGCGTCTCCAGGATGGCCCGGTCCCGGTCGATCCAGCCCTTCTCGGCGGCGGCCTCGACCATCGAGTACTCCCCGGAGATCTGGTAGGCGACGACCGGCACGTCGCTGGTGTCCGCGACCCGGGCGAGGATGTCGAGGTAGGGCCCGGCCGGCTTGACCATCACCAGGTCGGCGCCCTCCTCCAGGTCGAGAGCGAGCTCGCGCAGCGACTCACGGGCGTTGGCGGGGTCCTGCTGGTAGGTCTTCCGGTCCCCCCGCAGCGAGGAGCCGACGGCCTCCCGGAAGGGGCCGTAGAAGGCGGACGCGTACTTGGCGGTGTAGGCGAGGATCGCGACGTCCTCACGCCCGATCTGGTCGAGGGCGTCCCTGACGACCCCGATCTGGCCGTCCATCATCCCGCTGGGCCCGACCACATGAGCGCCGGCGTCGGCCTGCACCTGGGCCATCTCGGCATACCGCTCCAGGGTCGCGTCGTTGTCGACGCGGCCCTGGTCGTCGAGGACTCCGCAGTGCCCGTGGTCGGTGGTCTCGTCGAGACACAGATCGGACATGACGAGCAGCTCGTCCCCGACCTCGGCCCGTACGTCCCGCAGCGCGACCTGCAGAATCCCGTCGGGATCGGTCCCGGGGGTGCCGAGCGCGTCCTTCTTCGCGTCCTCCGGCACGCCGAAGAGCATGATCCCGGAGACCCCGGCCTCCACGGCCTCCACGGCGGCCTTCTTCAGACTGTCCCGCGTGTGCTGCACGACCCCCGGCATGGCCGCGATCGGCACCGGCTCACTGACCCCCTCCCGCACGAACGCGGGCAGGATGAAGTCGGCCGGGTGCAGCCGGGTCTCCGCGACCATCCGTCGCATCACAGGCGTCGTACGAAGCCGGCGGGGCCGCGTACCGGGAAACGATCCGTACTTCGACATACACCTACGCTACGCCCGGCCCGAGGGCCCCTTTGCCAACACCTCGTCGGCGGCCGCGCACCCGCCCTGAGCCCCCTGAACTCCACGCCCTGGGTCGCGGGAGCCCCCTTCTTCTTCCCGGACGACCCGCAGCACGGGCTCCGTCAGCGCGAACTCACCGAGATCGAACGCGGCGTCCCGCCAGTGCGCGGCCAGATTCTCCTCGGTGGTCAGGCCCTCGCACTGGGATTGCAGTCCCGGCGGGGGCCGTCGCATGTCTGCGGTTGTCTCCTGTCTCCACCGAGCCTGCCCGCACACCCCACCGGGTCCCGTGTATCCGGGCTCCGGCCCGTCCCTTCTTCCCTGACCATGCCGGAGCGTGCGCGCAAAAGTCAGGCGAGGCGACGAGTGCCCCAGCCCTAGAGTGGCCGTCGTGACCGACAACACTCAGCGCCCCGACAGCGGGCCGAACCGCGCCCCCGAACTGCCGACCCAGTACGCGCCGGCCGAGGTGGAGGGGACGCTGTACGAGCGCTGGGTAGAGCGCGGTTACTTCGAGGCTGACGCGAAGAGCGACAAGCCCGCGTACACCATCGTCATCCCGCCGCCGAACGTCACCGGCTCCCTCCACCTGGGCCATGCCTTCGAGCACACGCTGATCGACGCCCTCACCCGCCGTAAGCGCATGCAGGGCTACGAGACGCTGTGGCAGCCCGGCATGGACCACGCCGGTATCGCGACGCAGAACGTCGTCGAGCGGGAGCTCGCCAAGGAAGGCAAGTCCCGTCACGACCTGGGCCGCGAGGCGTTCGTCGAGCGGGTCTGGCAGTGGAAGGCCGAGTCCGGCGGTCAGATCGCCGGGCAGATGCGGCGTCTGGGCAACGGCGTCGCGTGGAGCCGTGACCGCTTCACCATGGACGAGGGGCTGTCCCGTGCCGTCCAGACGGTCTTCAAGAAGATGTTCGACGACGGCCTCATCTACCGCGCCGAGCGCATCATCAACTGGTGTCCACGCTGCCTGACGGCGATCTCGGACATCGAGGTCGACTACCAGGACGACGACGGCGAGCTCGTCTCCATCAAGTACGGCGAGGGGGACGACACGGTCGTCGTCGCCACGACGCGCGCGGAGACCATGCTCGGTGACACCGCTGTCGCCGTTCACCCCGACGACGAGCGCTACAAGCACCTCGTCGGCCGGCGCATCGCGCTGCCGCTGACGGGCCGCACGATCCCCGTCGTCGCCGACACGCACGTCGACCCGGAGTTCGGCACCGGTGCCGTCAAGGTCACGCCCGCCCACGACCCCAACGACTTCGCCATCGGCCGGCGGCACGGCCTGGAGTCGCTGACCGTCATGGACGAGCGCGGCGTCATCACGGTCCACGGGCCTTTCGAGGGGCTCGACCGCTTCGAGGCGCGTTCCGCGATCGTCGCCGCGCTGCGCGCCGACGGCCGGATCGTCGCGGAGAAGCGGCCGTACGTCCACTCGGTGGGCCACTGCTCGCGCTGCAGGACGACCCTGGAGCCGCGGCTGTCCCTGCAGTGGTGGGTGAAGGTCGAGACGCTCGCGAAGGCCGCGGGGGACGCGATCCGCGACGGCCGGGTGGACATCCACCCCGCCGACCTGTCGCAGCGGTACTTCGACTGGGTCGACAACCTCAACGACTGGTGCATCTCACGGCAGTTGTGGTGGGGCCACCGCATCCCCGTCTGGCACGGCCCGAACGGCGAGACCGTGTGCGTCGGACCCGACGAGCAGCCGCCGACCGGCGAGGGCTGGGAGCAGGACACCGACGTCCTCGACACCTGGTTCTCGTCCGGCCTGTGGCCCTTCTCCACGCTGGGCTGGCCCGAGAAGACCGCGGACCTGGCCAAGTTCTATCCGAACTCGGCCATGGTCACCGGCTACGACCTGATGTTCTTCTGGGTCGCCCGGATGATGATGTTCGGCCCGTACGCGATGGACGGCGAGATCCCCTTCCGCACCATCGCGTTCCACGGCATGGTCCGTGACGAGCACGGCAAGAAGCTGTCGAAGACGTTCGGCAACACGGTCGATCCGCTGGACTGGATGGACAAGTACGGCTCCGACGCTCTGCGGTTCACGCTCGCGCGGGGCGCCAACCCCGGCACCGACGTGCCGATCGGCGAGGACTGGGTCCAGGCTTCCCGGAACTTCGCCAACAAGATCTGGAACGCGACCCGGTTCGCGCTGATGAACGGCGCCACGATCGAGGGTGACCTGCCCCCGGCCGAGCGGCTGTCGGCCACGGACCGCTGGATCCTGTCCCGGCTGAACACCGCCGTGGCCGAGGCGGACGCGTACTACGACGATTACCAGTTCGCGAAGCTCGCCGACGCCCTGTACCACTTCGCGTGGGACGAGGTCTTCGACTGGTACGTCGAGCTGTCCAAGACGACGTTCATGGCCGGCGGTGACGCGGCCAAGGTCTCGGCCCGCGTCCTGGGCGAGGTCCTGGACGTGACGCTGAAACTGCTCCACCCGATCGTTCCGTTCGTGACGGAGACGCTGTGGACCACGCTCACCGGCCGTGAGTCCGTCGTGATCGCCGACTGGCCGGCGGACAGCGGGTTCCGCGATGCCGCGGCCGAGGCGGAGATCGAGAGCCTCCAGCAGGTGATCACCGAGGTTCGTCGCTTCCGCTCGGACCAGGGCCTGCAACCAGGTCAGAAGGTCCCGGCGCGCCTGGAGCTGTCCGGTACGCAGCTCGCCGCCCACGAGGCCGCCATCCGTCAGCTGCTCCGGCTTCAGCCGGAGGGCGACGGCTTCAGCGCCACGGCGACTCTTCCGGTCGCCGGTGCCACGGTCGCGCTCGACCTGTCCGGCACGATCGACGTCGCGGCCGAACGTAAGAGGCTGGCCAAGGACCTTGCCGCGGCGGAGAAGGAGAAGGCCCAGGCGGAGGCTCCGGACAACGTGGTCGAGAAGATCCGTACCCGTCTCGCGAAGGCTGACGGGGACGTCGTCCGGCTGCAGAACCAGATCGACAACCTGCCGCCCGCCCCATAGCCGGACCAGCGAGGAAGCCCCGGACGTATCGTCCGGGGCTTCCTTCATGCGACAGCGCGAGGCTACGGAACTCCCAAGCCCTCGAAGGACTCGACAGAGAGAACTACCGCTGGCCGGCGACCGTCAGGGCCTGTTCAGCCGCGAGCCATTGCGCCACAGCGACCTCTCGGCGCACGTATGGCAGCCGGTCCGCGTGACGGCCCACGCGGGAGACGCCCCGCCCGTCATCGATACGGAAGACCGCATGGTCACCGAGCCGCAGCAACAGGGCGCCCACAAGGCGAAGGCGGCAGCCGCAAGCAGCCACCGCCCCCTCTCCCACTTCACCTCACGTCGTCGTCCGCCGCCGCCGCGCCCCCGGCCGCCGCTCGCTCGGCCGTGTCACCGGATCCCCGGCCTCGACGGCGGCAGCCCGCCGCCGCACACCGAAGTCGGCCAGCGCCTCAGCCAGCTTGTGCACGGACGGCTCCGGGGCCATCACGTCCACCCGCAGCCCGTGCTCCTCGGCCGTCTTGGCCGTCGCGGGCCCGATACAGGCGATCACCGTCACGTTGTGCGGCTTCCCCGCGATGCCCACCAGGTTCCGCACGGTGGAGGACGAGGTGAACAGCACGGCGTCGAAACCGCCGCCCTTGATGGCCTCACGGGTCTCCGCCGGCGGCGGCGACGCGCGCACGGTCCGGTACGCCGTGACGTCGTCGACCTCCCACCCGAGCTCGATCAGCCCGGCGACCAGCGTCTCCGTGGCGATGTCGGCCCGGGGCAGGAACACCCGGTCGATCGGGTCGAAGACCGGGTCGTACGGCGGCCAGTCCTCCAGCAGCCCGGCCGCGCTCTGCTCACCGCTCGGCACCAGGTCCGGCTTCACCCCGAACGCGATCAGCGCCTTGGCGGTCTGCTCGCCGACCGCCGCGACCTTGATCCCGGCGAAGGCACGGGCGTCGAGCCCGTACTCCTCGAACTTCTCCCGCACCGCCTTGACGGCGTTGACCGAGGTGAACGCGATCCACTCGTAGCGGCCGGTGACGAGGCCCTTCACGGCCCGTTCCATCTGCTGCGGCGTACGCGGCGGTTCGACCGCGATCGTCGGCACCTCGTGCGGTACGGCCCCGTACGAGCGCAGTTGGTCGGAGAGCGAGGCGGCCTGCTCCTTCGTGCGCGGCACGAGGACCCGCCACCCGAAGAGCGGCTTGTTCTCGAACCACGACAGCTGGTCGCGCTGGGCCGCTGCGGAACGCTCGCCGACCACGGCTATCACCGGCCGCCCGCCCTCCGGCGAGGGCAGCACCTTGGCCTGCTTCAGCGTCTGCGCGATTCCGCCGAGCGTCGCGCTCCAGGTCCGCTGCCGCGTCGTCGTACCCGCGACGGTCACGGTCATGGGAGTGTCCGGCTTGCGGCCGGCGGCGACCAGTTCACCCGCCGCCGCGGCCACGGTCTCCAGCGTCGCCGAGACCACGACCGTCCCGTCGGACGCGCCGACCTCCGCCCAGCAGCGGTCGGACGCCGTGCGCGCGTCGACGAACCGAACGTCCGCGCCCTGCGCGTCACGCAGCGGCACACCGGCGTACGCGGGCACGCCCACGGCCGCCGCCACGCCCGGGACCACCTCGAACGGCACGCCCGCGGCGGCGCACGCCAGCATCTCCTCGGTGGCGTACGTGTCGAGCCCGGGGTCCCCGGACACCGCACGCACGACCCGCTTGCCGCCCCGCGCGGCCTCCATGACAAGATGTGCCGCATCCCGCACAGCGGGTGCACCAACGGTTGTTGACGCGCCGTCAACAACCGTCAGCTGAGGCGTGCCTGTGCCCGAAAACGTATCCGCTGAAGTAGCCGCGGAAGAGGCAGAGGACGCCGCAGCCAGGGCCGGCGGCGGGCTCGAGTCGGTGTCCAGTAGGGCGACGCCGGCACGGGCGTGCGTACGCACCACGTCGAGCACGTCGTGCTCGGCGATGAGAACGTCCGCGTTCGCCAGCGCTTCGACGGCGCGCAGTGTCAGCAGTCCCGGATCCCCGGGTCCGGCACCGAGGAAGGTGACGTGACCGTGGTCCGGACCGGCGGGAAGGGTGGTGGGGCTCAATGTGCTCGCTCCCCCATCAGACCGGCCGCGCCCTTAGCGAGCATCTCGGCGGCGAGTTCACGGCCGAGCGCCATTGCTTGGTCGTACGTCTCGGGCACGGGACCGGTGGTGGACAGCTGCACCAGCGTCGAGCCGTCGGTCGTGCCGACGACGCCGCGCAGGCGCATCTCCTTGACAATCTGCCCGTCGGCCAGAAGGTCGGCGAACGCACCCACAGGTGCGCTGCAACCGGCCTCCAGGGCGGCGAGCAGGGACCGCTCGGCGGTCACGGCGGCCCGGGTGTGCGGGTCGTCGAGCCCACTGAGCGCGGCGATCAGCGCAGTGTCTTGGGCGGTGTGCCCCGCCCTGCATTCGATCGCCAGTGCCCCCTGGCCGGGGGCGGGCAAAACGGTGTCGACCGAGAGGAAGTCGGTCACTTCATCGCTCCGTCCGATCCGGTTCAGTCCGGCGGCGGCCAGGACCACTGCGTCCAGCTCGCCCTTCCGTACGTATCCGATCCGCGTGTCGACGTTCCCGCGGATCGGCACCGTCTCGATCGTGAGCCCGTGGCTGCGCGCGTACGCGTTCAGCTGGGACATGCGCCGGGGCGAACCGGTGCCGACGCGCGCGCCCTCGGGCAGCTGCTCGAAGGTGAGCCCGTCCCGGGCGACCAGGACGTCGCGGGCGTCCTCGCGCACCGGCACGGCGGCCAGCGCCAGGTCGTCCGGGTGCGTGGTCGGCAGGTCCTTCAGGGAGTGCACGGCGAAGTCGACCTCGCCGCGCAGCAGCGCCTCGCGCAGCGCGGTGACGAACACGCCCGTGCCGCCGATCTGCGCCAGCTGCTCCCGGGAGACGTCGCCGTACGTCGTGATCTCCACGAGTTCGACGGGCCGCCCGGTCAGCCGGCGGACCGCCTCCGCCACCTGCCCGGACTGGGCCATGGCGAGTTTGCTTCGCCTGGTCCCCAGCCTCAGTGCCTGGTCACTCATGATCGCCCTCGGTTCTCGGCGTCGTTCTTGGAACTGCTGCTGTCCTCGGCCCGGGACACGGCCGCGACCGTCTCCTGGTCCAGGTCGAACAGGGTGCGCAGCGCGTCCGCGTACCCGGCGCCGCCCGGCTCGGCCGCGAGCTGCTTGACCCGTACGGTCGGGGCGTGCAGCAGTTTGTCGACGACGCGCCGCACGGTCTGGGTGATCTCGCCGCGGTGCTTGTCGTCGAGGCCCGGCAGCCGGCCCTCCAGGCGGGCGATCTCACCGGCGACGACATCGGCGGCCATGGCGCGCAGCGCGACGACGGTGGGTGTGATGTGCGCGGCCCGCTGAGCGGCGCCGAAGGCGGCCACCTCGTCCGAAACGATCCTCCGCACCATGTCGACGTCGGAGGCCATCGGCGCGTCGGCGGAGACCTCGGCGAGCGACTCGATGTCGACCAGCCGTACGCCGGCGAGCCGGTGCGCGGCGGCGTCGATGTCCCGGGGCATCGCCAGGTCCAGCAGCGCGAGCACGGGCGCAGGCCGGGGCACGTCGACGACGGGCTCGGGCCGGCGCAGCTCGGTGATCCGCCCGGTGACGGCGACGGTCGCGACGAGCGCGGCGATCAGCTCGGCCTCGGCGTCGGGCGTACGCGCGGTCTCACGCTCCGGCGTGCGACGGCTCGCGCGCCGGTCCACGGTGGCGTTGTCGACCCAGGCCGCGTGCTGTTCCAGGGTGGCCGCGTCCATCCCGGCCACCGCGGCCTCCCCGAGCACGGAGAAGCCGCCGCCCTGCACGGCGGGCAGGTCGAGGGGGCAGTCGTCGTCGCTGCCGACGGAGGTCGACGGCAGCACCGGCCGTACGTCGTCGGTGCGCGGCTCGGCCTCGGTGGGGAGTGCGCCCTCGGGCACCCGGCCCTCGACGGCAGCGGCGACCATCTCGGCGGTCAGGACCAGGCCCGTGGCGCCCGTACAGGAGATGGCGACGTCCGCACGTGTCAGCTCGTCCGGCACCGATTCCATCGGGACCGCGCGGGCCAGCACATCCGTCGCGCCCTGCTCCGCCGGGCGTTGTCCGTACTGCTCCTCGAGCAACTGCGCGAGGCGCTCGGCCCGGTCGTACGTCCGGTTGGCGATCACGATCTCGCCGACGCCGGCCCGTGCGAGGGTCGCGGCGGCCAGCGAGGACATCGATCCGGCGCCGATCACGACGGCCCGCTTGCCCCGGGCCCAGCTCGCGACGTCCGTACCGGCGGTGAACTGCTCCAGGCCGAAGGTGACCAGCGACTGTCCGGCCCGGTCGATCCCGGTCTCGGAGTGGGCCCGCTTGCCGACCCGCAGGCTCTGCTGGAACAGGTCGTTCAGCAGCCGCCCGGCGGTGTGCAGCTCCTGGGCGCGGGCCAGCGAGTCCTTGATCTGCCCGAGGATCTGCCCCTCGCCGACGACCATGGAGTCGAGTCCGCAGGCCACGGAGAACAGGTGGTGGACGGCCCGGTCCTCGTAGTGCACGTACAGATAGGGAGTGATCTCGTCGAGACCCACCCCGCTGTGCTGGGCGAGCAGCGTGGACAGCTCGGCGACGCCCGCGTGGAACTTGTCGACGTCGGCGTACATCTCGATGCGGTTGCAGGTGGCGAGGACGGCGGCCTCCGCGGCAGGCTCGGCGGCGACCGTGTCCTGAAGCAACTTGACCTGCGCGTCCAGGGACAGCGCGGCCCGCTCCAGCACGCTCACCGGAGCGCTGCGGTGACTCAGCCCGACGACCAGAAGACTCATGCCGGCATCACGGCGGGGACATCCCCGTCGGGCCCTTTCCCGGACTCCTTGGGAGCCATCGGTACGGCACCGGCCTCGGCGGCGGCCTCCTCGCCGGCCTTGCGCTGCTCGTGGAACGCGAGGATCTGCAGCTCGATCGAGAGGTCCACCTTGCGCACGTCGACACCGTCCGGCACGGACAGGACGGTGGGCGCGAAGTTCAGGATGGAGGTGACCCCGGCGGCGACCAGCCGGTCGCACACCTGCTGCGCGGCGCCGGCGGGGGTGGCGATCACCCCGATGGAGACGCCGTTGTCGTCGATGATCTTTTCCAGCTCGTCCGTGTGCTGGACCGGGATCCCCGCGACGGGCTTGCCCGCCATCGCCGGATCGGCGTCTATCAACGCCGCCACCCGGAACCCGCGCGAGGCGAACCCGCCGTAATTGGCGAGCGCTGCGCCGAGGTTACCGATACCGACGATCACTACCGGCCAGTCCTGGGTCAGCCCCAGCTCACGCGAGATCTGGTAGACGAGATACTCGACGTCGTAGCCCACGCCCCGCGTCCCGTAGGAGCCGAGGTACGAGAAGTCCTTGCGCAGCTTGGCGGAGTTGACCCCCGCCGCGGCCGCCAGTTCCTCGGATGAAACGGTGGGTACCGAGCGCTCCGACAGCGCGGTCAGGGCACGGAGGTACAGCGGAAGCCTGGCGACGGTGGCCTCGGGAATCCCTCGGCTACGGGTCGCCGGTCGGTGAGTTCGGCCAGTTGCCACGGTGCTCCTGCGGGTAGAGCGGGGCTGCGGGCGGTCATGCGTCCCCAGACCGCCCCGTCGACAGCAGGCTATGTCTTTGTGAACGCGTGCACAAAGATGGTGTCCGATTTGCCCGGCCAACGTGACCGGGGTCACGCACACACGACACACGCGCGCGGAACCGGCACACGCGTACCTTCGCTCCTCGGCTGACGCCTTGCACGACGGGGGCAAAACCGCACACTCTCCTCACGAATCCCGCCCCCGAGACCAACCAGCCCATCGATCCTAAGCGACTTTTGGGACCACTTGGACTGGTCGGTCAGGTCACATCTCGGGCACCTCTACGAGAGGGCTTTGCGCAGGCGCTCCTCGTTCACACGCCAGAAGGTGTGCTGCGCGCCGTCCACCAGCACCACGGGGATCTGCTCCCAGTACTGCCGGTGCAACTCCTCGTCCTCGGTGATGTCCTTCTTCTCCCAGGGAACGCCCAGCTCACCGCAGACCTTCCCGATCACCGCCTCCGCGTCGTCGCACAGATGGCACCCCGGTTTGCCGATCAGTGTGACGATTCGCTCACCGGGATTCTTCGGCGTCCGCCGGAACAGGGCACTCATGCCGGCCATTGTCGCTCCGCACGGGATGTCCACACCTCCTCCTCACCACCAAGCGCACGACCTGCCCCTTTCCTCACCGGTTCCGCCGCCTTCCGCACGCGGACACACGAAGAGGACCCCTTCTTTAACGACACGGCCGCGGAGAGTTCACAGCCCGCAAACCTCCAGACTCCGGAAGTACCGAACAGACTGGCTATGCTCACGACATGGCCGCTCTCGGATGGCTCACTCCCCGTAGGCGCTCCGCCACGGCGCGGAGCGTTTTGGCAGGCGAGGCCTCTGCGGAGGCAGCACGCAAGTCCTCCCAGGAGCTGGAGGACATCTCCCCCGCGCCCGACGCCGTCAAGGAACCGGAGTTCCCGGTTCTCGGTGACGACAAGGCCGCCGCGTTCTTCGACCTCGACAACACCGTCATGCAGGGCGCCTCGCTCTTCCACTTCGGCCGGGGCCTGTACAAACGGAAGTTCTTCGAGACCCGCGACCTCGCCCGATTCGCCTGGCAGCAGGCGTGGTTCAGGCTGGCCGGCTCCGAGGACCCCGAGCACATGCAGGACGCCCAGAACTCCGCGCTCTCCATCGTCCAGGGCCACCGCGTCGCCGAACTGACGATCATCGGCGAGGAGATCTACGACGAGTACATGGCCGAGCGCATCTGGCCCGGCACCCGCGCCCTGGCCCAGGCCCACCTCGACGCCGGCCAGAAGGTCTGGCTCGTCACGGCCGCGCCCGTCGAGATCGCCCAGGTCATCGCCCGCCGACTGGGCCTGACCGGCGCGTTGGGCACGGTCGCCGAGTCCCTCGACGGCGTCTACACCGGCAAGCTGGTCGGCGAGCCGCTGCACGGCCCGGCCAAGGCCGAGGCCGTCCGCGCCCTGGCCGCCGCCGAGGGGCTGGACCTCTCGCGCTGCGCCGCGTACAGCGACTCCCACAACGACATCCCGATGCTGTCGCTCGTGGGTCACCCGTACGCCATCAACCCGGACAGCAAACTCCGCAAGCACGCCCGTGACATGGACTGGCGGCTGCGCGACTACCGCACCGCCCGTAAGGCCGCCAAGGTCGGCCTCCCCGCGGCCGCGGGCGTCGGCGCGGTGGCCGGTGGCACGGCGGCCGCGATCGCGCTGCACCGCCGCCGCCGCTGAACGGCTGATCGTTCCTCGAACGCCGGAGGGGCTGGGTCTCCCAGCCCCTCCGGCGTTCGCGCGTCCGGACGCGTCCGCCCCCGTCACCCCGGCATTCGGGCCGTCATACCCCCACCGCGCCCCGCTCAGTCACACCGTCCGCACCCGACCACAACACGCCCCGCACCCAGACGGAAAACGAACCCAATCGATCAACATCCGATCACGCGGCGGTACTTGAGCAGCCGTCAATCGGTAACAGAAGCGACGTAATCGATGATTTGAGCAACTGGGTGTAGCAGTGCCTGCACGAAGCGTTATTCTCCTCAAACGCAAACCGGTACCCCTCCGTCGCTACGACGGGTGAAAGGTTCCGCACTGCACGTGATGGAAGCTCTGCCTCTGGGAGTCCCGTGTACCCACACGTCGGGGTTGACGCCTCGGGCCTGGCTACGCTGCGCGCGACAGTCAACCAACTGTTGCGCGGCTTCGTCCCCACCGCGTACGCCGTCCCCGCCCTCGCCACCTCCGCCGCGCCCGTCGGCCCGTGCTACGCACTGGCCGACGGCGTCGAGCAGGGGCCGGCGCGAAGCGCTGTCGTCGAGGGGCGGCGGTCGGTTGACGGACGGGCGGGCAGACGAGGCCGTTCGGGATCCACCGCCACGACCACCCGCCGTCCCGCCGCGGACAGCGACAGCGCCCGCATGATGGACCTCGTCGAACGCGCCCAGTCCGGCGAGGCCGACGCCTTCGGCCGCCTGTACGACCAGTACAGCGACACCGTCTACCGCTACATCTACTACCGCGTCGGCGGCAAGGCGACCGCCGAGGACCTCACCAGCGAGACCTTCCTGCGCGCCCTGCGCCGCATCGGCACGTTCACCTGGCAGGGCCGCGACTTCGGCGCCTGGCTGGTCACCATCGCCCGCAACCTGGTGGCCGACCACTTCAAGTCCAGCCGTTTCCGGCTGGAGGTCACCACCGGCGAGATGCTCGACGCCAACGAGGTCGAGCGCTCCCCCGAGGACTCCGTCCTGGAGTCCCTCTCCAACGCCGCCCTGCTGGAAGCCGTACGCCGGCTCAACCCGCAGCAGCAGGAGTGCGTCACCCTCCGCTTCCTCCAGGGCCTCTCCGTCGCCGAGACCGCCCGGGTCATGGGCAAGAACGAGGGCGCGATCAAGACCCTCCAGTACCGTGCGGTCCGCACGCTCGCCCGCCTCCTTCCGGACGACGCCCGCTGAGGCCCGCCCACCGGGACCACCACAGCTGAGCCACCGGCTCGCCGAGCGCATCGATCACATACGCTCCGCGACGCTCAACTCACCCTGCGTCGAAGTCGGTTGACTTCCTCGTCCGATCATCCGCCGTCCGTAACCCAAGTGCCGCGCCGCTCGTTGTGCGGGATACAGGCTCCCTGTGGTCGCGCCTGGCCGACACCGATCACTCGATCGTGTGGCACGGTCGGGGACGTGCAACCCTCAGGACCCCCTGGGGAGTCGACCGTCATGACGAGAGGAGGTGCCGCCAGTGATCGCGAACGTATCGGCGCACCGGCGGGCGAACGCCTTCGCCCAGGCCCTGGAGGAGCTGTCCGACCGGGGCACGGCGGCCGAGCAGCCCGAGGGATCGGCACCGGCCCCGGCAGCGGAACAGACCGAGCGGGGCCGCATGGTGGCCCTCACCATCGGTCTCGACGAGCTGCCCAAGCCAGTGCTCGACCCCGAGGTCAAGGTCGTCCATCGCGCCCAGTTGGTGGCCGCGATGGAAGCCATGCTGCGGGACGGCACACTGCCGGGGCGCGAGGCGTCGGACCCTTCGGTGCCCGAGCAGCGATCGGGCCGGGCGCGAGGCGCTCACCGGGCGAGCCCGCTGGGCAAGTTGCGACCAAGGTCCCGCCTGACGAAAGGGCTCGCCGCGGGCGGGCTCAGCGTCGGTGTGGCCGCGAGCGCCTTCGGCGGTGTGGCCGCCGCCAGCTCGGACGCCCTCCCCGGTGACTCGCTCTACGGCCTCAAGCGCGGCATCGAGGACGTGAAACTGACCCTGGCCGACGACAACGACGACCGGGGCCGGCTCTACCTGGACCAGGCGTCCACCCGGCTCGGCGAGGCCCGCCGCCTCATGGAGCGCGGCCGGAGCGGACACCTCGACCACGAGTCGCTCGGCGAGATCCGCCGCGCACTCACCGGGATGCGGCACGACGCCGCCGAGGGCCACCGGCTGCTCCACGAGGCCTTCGAGCGAGATCCGGACTCCCTGGGCCCGATCCAGGCCCTGTCGGCCTTCTCCCGGTCCCACCGCGAGGCCTGGGGCGCGCTCCGCGACCGGCTGCCCGTGCAGCTCGGGGACGTGAGTCGGCAGGTCTCGTCGGTCTTCGACGCCATAGACGACGAGGTCGCCCCGCACTCGTCGCTCCTGCCGCAGCCCCCGGCCCCCGGCGGCGACGGCAGGCAGCGGTCCACGGGCTCCGGTTCCCCCGGCACCACCGACCCGGGCGGCCGCCCGGCCCCGAGCACCACCGGCGGCTCCGTCGGCGGCGACCAGGACACCGGCGGCAAGCCCAAGCCGTCCACGTCGAACTCGGACAGCGGCGGCGAAGGTCTCGTCGGCGGCACCACCGGCGGCCTGCTGGACCCGCCCCAGGACGACACCAGCACCTCCCCGTCCACCGGCAAGTCCACCCCGCCCGAAGACCCCGACGTCACCCTCCCGCCCCTCCTGCCGGGCCTCCTGCCCGGCCTGGGCATCGACGGCGACAACGGCGGATAGACCCGCCCCGTACGACGGTGGGGCGCCCTTCTTCGAGAAGGGCGCCCCACCGTCGTACGTCTGCTGTCGTCCGCCCTCAGCCCCGCGGGGCTTCAGAAGAACACCGACCGCCGCTGCACCAGCAACTTGTACAGCGTGTGCTGGATCTGCTCCCGTACCTGGTCGGTCAGGTTGAACATCAGCATCGGGTCCTCGGCGGCCTCCGGCGGATAGCCGTCCGTCGGAATCGGCTCACCGAACTGGATGGTCCACTTCGTCGGCAGCGGTACGGCGCCCAGCGGCCCGAGCCACGGGAAGGTCGGCGTGATCGGGAAGTACGGGAAGCCGAGCAGCCGGGCGAGCGTCTTCGAGTTGCCGATCATCGGGTAGATCTCCTCCGCGCCCACGATCGAGCACGGGATGATCGGCGTACCGGCACGCAGGGCCGTGGAGACGAAGCCGCCCCGGCCGAACCGCTGCAGCTTGTAGCGGTCCCCGAAGGGCTTGCCGAGCCCCTTGAAGCCCTCCGGCATGACCCCGACCAGCTCACCCTGCTGCAGCAGCCGGGAGGCGTCCTCCGCGCACGCGAGGGTGTGGCCGAGCTTGCGGGCCAGTTCGTTGACCACCGGCAGCATGAAGACCAGGTCCGCCGCGAGCAGCCGCAGATGCCGGCCCGTGGGGTGGTTGTCGTGCACGGCGACCTGCATCATCAGGCCGTCCATCGGCAGCGTCCCCGAGTGGTTGGCGACGATCAGGGCGCCGCCGTCCGTCGGGATGTTCTCGATGCCCTTCACCTCGACCCGGAAGTACTTCTCGTACACCGGCCGCAGCAACGACATCAGCACCTGGTCGGTGAGCTCGGCGTCGTAGCCGAAGTCGTCGACCTCGTAGTCGCCCGTGAGGCGCTTGCGCAGGAACGCGAGTCCTCCGGCGATGCGTCGCTCCAGCCCGCCCGCGTCCTGCGCCTCGGCGGCCTCCTGGGGCGGCTCCGGCTTCTCCCGTGTCACAGGTACATCATCCGTGTCGGCCAGCCGTGCGGGGAGGGCCTGGACCTCGCCGGATTCACGGACGTCCCGGGCGACCGCGCTCTCACCCTTGCGCCGGCTCCCCGTGGTCCGGCGGCGCGGCGGGCGCTGCGCGGCACCCCCGCGCGTGCGGTCGTCGTCGAACGGAATGACCTTGGCATCCGCCATCGTTGATGCGCTCCTCAGTTGGCGCTCTGCGTCGGGGGTTGACCGCCACCCACCGTGGGCACGGGCAGGGCGGCGATCCGGTCGATGGCCCCAGCGAGGGCCTCGGGGGGCAGGAGGCCGGGCCCCCTGCTCCGCGCGAAGTCGGCGAACGTCTCCGCGGTGGTGTACCTGGCCCGGTAGCCGAGGGTCTCGCGCATCTGGTTGGTCGACACGACCCGCCCGTGCGTCAGCAGCCGCAGCTGCTCCGGCGAGAAGTCGGTGACGCCCAGCGTCCGGACCATGGAGCCGACCCAGCTGACCGCCGGCATCAGCAGCGGCACCGTCGGCCGGCCGAGCCGCCGCGCGCACTGCGAGAGCAGCAACACACCGTCGCCCGCGATGTTGAACGTGCCGCTGTTGAGCGTGCCCCGCGCCGGTTCGTGCGAGGCGATCCGCAGCACCTCGATCACATCGTCCTCGTGCACGAACTGCAGCCGGGGGTCGTAGCCCAGCACGGTCGGCAGCACCGGCATCGAGAAGTACGAGGCGAGCGGCGAATCGGCGCTCGGCCCCAGGATGTTCGCGAACCGCAGCACGCACACGGCCACGTCGGGCCGCCGCCGGGCGAATCCGCGGACGTACCCCTCGACCTCGACGGTGTCCTTGGCGAAGCCACCGCTGGGCAGCGACTTGGGCGGGGTGGTCTCGGTGAACACGGCCGGATCGCGGGGCGCGGAACCGTACACGTTCGTGCTGGACTTCACGACCAGCCGTTTGATCAACGGGGATTTCTGACAGGCACCGAGCAACTGCATGGTGCCGATGACGTTGGTCTCCTTGAGCGTGGCGCGACCGCCGCTGCCCAGAGGGGTGCCCGTGACGTCCATGTGCACCACGGTGTCCACGTTGTGCTCGGCCAGCAGACGGGCAACGGCGGGCTGACGGATGTCGGCCTGGACGAAGTCCGCGCCGCCCAGATGGTGTCCCGGCGGCACCGCGTCCACCGCGATGACCCGGTCCACCTGCGGGTCACGCTGGATCCGCCGGACGAACCGGCCTCCCAGCTGACGGGCCACACCGGTGACGAGCACGACCTTCCCCAAGATCAGCGCCTTCCTTCCAGCCGTCGCCTCACACAGGCGTAACTCTGCTCGTACTCTGCCGCGTTCCCCGTGCTCTCCGCGTTCCCCGTGTGCGGCCACGTTAGCGGGTCGATGTTGCTCTGTGGTGACCGCGACCCCGTCAATGACCGGCAAAAACAATGACCGGTGAAACACCGCGACCCCCCACCGGTTCCGGTGGGGGGTCGCGGCAACGCGTTCTTCAACAGCGCTCGCGCAAGAAAGCAAGGCGTACGGCCCCCTTACGCGAGGGGGACCGGCCAGGACCCCGATCGCGGGGCCAGACCGCCTTACTTCTTGTTGCGACGCTGAACGCGGGTGCGCTTGAGCAGCTTGCGGTGCTTCTTCTTAGCCATCCGCTTGCGCCGCTTCTTGATAACAGAGCCCACGACTACCCTCGCTCACTTCTCATCACTCGGTGTTTGGGCGCCATGGGCCCATACGACCTACGAGGGGCCAGCCTACCCGTCCGAGCGCTGAGGTCGTAATCGAGGGGGAACCGGGGAACCCCGGAGGTCCCATGGGGCCTCCGGGAGCCCTCGGCCCCGATGGCCGTCAGGCCGTCTCCACCCCCACATAGCTCTCGCGGAGGTACTCGTGCACCGCTTGCTCCGGCACCCGGAAGGACCTGCCCACCCGGATCGCCGGCAGATGACCGCTGTGCACCAAGCGGTACACGGTCATCTTCGACACGCGCATCACCGCGGCGACTTCCGCCACGGTCAGGAACTGAACCTCGTTCAGAGGCCTCTCGCCAGCTGCAGCCATGACACACCTGAACCTTCCGCACTCGACGGCCACCGGCTTCCCCTTCCGGTGACTCTTCGTCGTTGCGTGCTCACTCCCCAATGTAGGGGCGGGTGATGCGAGTGGGGAAGAGGGGATGCCATCGGCGGCCTACTGTGACAGACACGCCCGATTGAGTACGTAGCGGGTCAGCGGTCGGTAGTAATCAGACCGCACACCGTCATCAAGTGGAACGGCTACGGACACCCGCCCCTCCGCCTCCCCCACGAAGAGCGCCGGATCGTCCGTATCGGCGAGCCCGATCGTCTCGAACCCCAGCTGACCTGCCCCGCAGACCCAACCGTGGTCCCCCACCACGAGTTCCGGGAGCGGCCCGCCGGCCTCCGCGACGGCCGCCAGAACCGTCCGTACCGGCAGCGGTGAATGTGTGTGCACGCCGGTCGCACAACCGGAGCGCAAGGCGGGCGCCTCACGGACGAGAGCGACGCCCCGTACGTAGTCGAGGTTGTACGTGCGTAGACCGAACCGGGTCGTTATGTCGACACGTCTACCCGTCGCAGGGGTGAGAACCTCACATCCCGCCGCCGACAAAGCGTCCGCCAACGCGCCGTAGAAACCGAGCAGCCGATGCGGGTGCCCGGTCCCGAGGAGCACCGGACCACCACTGCGAGCGACCGCCCCGACCCGTTCCGCGAACCGGTCCAGCGCCCCGACCGTCAACTCCGGGTCGATCACATCCTGCCCGGATGTACACCCGGGATCGGCCGAAACCCCGCACCTCTCCGCCATCAAAGCGAGCACATCACGCTGGCACCAGGTCATCTCCGGATCGATCCCGATCAGAAACCGAGGATCACGAGCCGCGAACAACCGATAACTCCGCAGACTCACCTCACGAGCGGTACTCACCCGCCCAGCCAGCCCGGCCCCCACCAGATGCCGCCGCAACGCCCCACCGCTCACCACCCTCAGATGCTGACGCACGGCCCCCGCCCCCACCCCGAAAACCACCGCCCCACCACACAGTTGGCCTAACAGCCCCCAGGGGCGCCGGGAACTGCGCGAACGGAGTCCGAGCCGATGCATCAGGGGCGCGGGGAACTGCGCGAACGAGGTCCGGGGCGGAGCCCCGAATCCCTGACGGGGGGCCGAAGGGGGCGCGCAGCCCCCTGGAGGACGGGACGGGTAGGGGCGGCGGGGGCGAAAAAGCCCCCTACGGCAACAACCCCCGCAACGGAAACACAGCCTTCCGCGCAGCAAGCACCGCCTGATCCAAGCGATCAGCGGGGTCGTACCCCGCATCCCACCCCGCCCACGCCACAGGCCACCGCCCATCAGTCATCCGCGCCGGCGCCAACTGCCGCGTACGAGCGAACACCTGCTGCCGCCACTCCTCGGGAATCACGGTCTCCGGCGCGATCTCCCGCCCCGCCGCGATCGCCACCAGATGCGTCCACGACCGCGGCACCACGTCCACCACCGCGTACCCGCCCCCGCCGAGGGCGACCCACCGGCCGTCGGCGTACTCGTGCGCCAGCTCGTGCAGCGCGACCTGGACGGCCCGCTGCGCGTCCAGCGACACCGCCAGATGCGCCAACGGATCCTCGAAGTGCGTATCGGCCCCGTGCTGGGTCACCAGCACCTGCGGTCGGAAGTCGGCGATCAGCTCGGGCACCACCGCGTGGAACGCCCGCACCCATCCCGCGTCCCCGGTCCCCGCCGGCAGCGCCACGTTCACGGCCGACCCCTCCGCACTCGACGGGGCCCCCGTCTCCTCGGGCCACCCGGTCTGCGGGAACAGGGTCCGGGGATGCTCGTGCAGCGAGATCGTCAGGACCCTCGGGTCCTCCCAGAACGCCGCCTGCACCCCGTCCCCGTGATGCACGTCGACGTCCACATAGGCGACCCGCTCGGCCCCCAGCTCCAGCAGCCGGGCGATGGCGATCGACGCGTCGTTGTAGATACAGAACCCCGAGGCGCCCCCGGGCATCGCATGGTGCAGCCCGCCCGAGAAGTTCACGGCGTGCAGCGCGTCCCCGCGCCACACGGCCTCCGCCGCCCCCACCGACTGCCCCGCGATGAGCGCGGACACCTCGTGCATCCCGGCGAAGGCCGGATCGTCGACGGTCCCCAGTCCGTACGACCCGTCCGCGCCCCCGGGATCGGCGGACGCGGCCCGGACCGCCGCCACGTAGTCCTCGCGGTGCACGAGCCGCAGTGTCGACTCCCCGGCCGGCTTCGCCGAGACGACATCCATCTCCCGGTCGAGACCGAAGGCAGTCACCAGACTCCGGGTCAACGACAGCCGGACCGGATCCATCGGATGGTCCGGACCGAAGTCATAGCCCGTTACTGCCTCGTCCCACATCAGCTGTGCGCGGCCGCTCATGCCCGCCACCGTATCGGTCCGGTTCAGTTTCGAACGACCGGGCGTACACCAGGGTCACCAGCACCAACGCCATGGGGATGAGCATCGCCCCGCGATAGCTCCAGAGGTCCCCCACGGCCCCCACCAACGGAGAACCGATCAAGAACCCGACATAGTTGAAAATGTTCAGTCGTGCGACGGCCGCGTCCGAAGCTCCGGGGAACAGCCGCCCCGCCGCCGCGAACGTCTGCGGCACCAGCACACACAGCCCTAGCCCCAGCAGCGTGAACCCGAGCATGCCGACCCAGGCCCCCGGCGCACCCGCCACCACGGCGAACCCGACCGCCGCCACCAGCGCCCCGGCCCGCACGACGGCCGCGGCCCCGAACCTCCGCACCCCGAAGTCCCCGATGGACCGCCCGATCAACGTGGTGACCATGTAGACGTTGTACGGCACCGTCGCGAGCTGCTCGCTGCTTCCCAGCACGTCCTGCAGATACTTGGCGCTCCAGTTGGAGACGGTCGAGTCGCCGATGTACGCGAAGCACATCACCAGACAGAGCGGCAGCAGCATCTTGAACGCGACGGACCCGCCCGCGCCGCTCGCCCCGCCCGCCTCGGCCTGTGCGGCGTCCTCCTTTACCGCCTCCGGCCCGGCGTCGACGTACCACCGGCTCCCCACCAGCACCGCCGGCAACAGCACGGCCACCACGGGCAGATACGACACCAGCAGCGGAAGATCCCAGTGCGCCCCGACCCACGCCAGCGAAGCCCCGGCTATACCGCCCAGGCTGTACACCGCGTGGAAGCCGAGCATGATGCTCCGCCCGTACGACCGCTGCAGGCTCACTCCGAGCATGTTCATCGACGCGTCGAGTGCTCCGACCGCCAGTCCGAAGGCCGCCATGGCCGCGCCGAGCACGACCATCTGCTCGCCGGCCCCCACCCCGAGCAGGGCCAGGAGCACGACGGGCTGGGACCACCGGAGCACCAGGCTCGGCGGCACCTTCTTCACGAGGTGCTCGGTGCAGACGCTGCCGACGCCGGCGAGGATCGGCACGGCGGCGAGGAAGGCGGGCAACAGCGCGTCGGAGACCCCGTACCGGTCCTGAATGGCCGGAATCCGCGTCACGAGCAGCGCGAAGGCGACACCCTGAGCGAAGAAGCTGAACGCCAACGCGGCCCGACCGCGCCGCAGCAGATCTGTCATGGCGGCACAGTAGGGGCCAGGGCCTACCCGTGGGTAGAGGAAGTTGAATACTGCTCAACTAAGCGTGCGGAGCGGCTTCAGACGAGCAGGTCCAGCAGCTGCCCCATGTCCGAGAAGTGCCCCTTGGCTCCAACGAGCTTATCGGCGGGCGTCATCCCCGTGAACCCATACACATCCATCCCCGCCGACACACCGGCCTGTACCCCGACGGGACTGTCCTCGACAACCACACACCTCTCCGGAGCCACTCCCATGCGCGCGGCCGCGTGCAGGAACAGATCGGGCTCCGGTTTCCCCCGCCCCACGTCCTGGGCGCTGAAGACGAGCCCGGCTCCGAACCACCGGTCCAGCCCGGTCGTCCGGTGCCCCACCCTGATCCGCTCATGGCTCCCGGACGAGGCCACGCAGTACGGCACGTCGTCCGCGACGAGCTTCTCCAGCACGTGGACGACACCCGGAACGGGCTTCAACTCCCGCTCGAACGCGTCGAAGACCCGGCCGTGGAAGACATCGTCGAAGTCCTCTGGCAACGGCCGGCCCGTCCGCTCCAGCACGAGCTCGTGCACCCGGTGCATCGCCGACCCCATGTAGTCCCGAATGGAGTCCTCGTACGAGGTCGGGTGCCCCAACTCGGTCAGGAAGGCCGCCAGCAGCCGATTGGAGATCGGCTCACTGTCGACTAGAACACCGTCATTGTCGAAGATCACGAGGTCGTAGCGCATGACTCGACCCTAAGCGACCCCAAACCGGCCGTAAATGCAGAAAGCCCCCGCCGGTCACCCGGCAGGGGCTTTCTCAAAGATTGTTCGGCGGCGTCCTACTCTCCCACAGGGTCCCCCCTGCAGTACCATCGGCGCTGTAAGGCTTAGCTTCCGGGTTCGGAATGTAACCGGGCGTTTCCCTCACGCTATGACCACCGAAACACTATGAAACTGTGAATACCGCACCATCCCTCGTGACCATGAGGCATGGGGTTGTTCGTGGTTTCAGAACCAACACAGTGGACGCGAGCAACTGAGGACAAGCCCTCGGCCTATTAGTACCAGTCAACTCCACCCGTTACCAGGCTTCCATATCTGGCCTATCAACCCAGTCGTCTACTGGGAGCCTTACCCCATCAAGTGGGTGGGAATACTCATCTCGAAGCAGGCTTCCCGCTTAGATGCTTTCAGCGGTTATCCCTCCCGAACGTAGCCAACCAGCCATGCCCTTGGCAGAACAACTGGCACACCAGAGGTTCGTCCGTCCCGGTCCTCTCGTACTAGGGACAGCCCTTCTCAATATTCCTGCGCGCGCAGCGGATAGGGACCGAACTGTCTCACGACGTTCTAAACCCAGCTCGCGTACCGCTTTAATGGGCGAACAGCCCAACCCTTGGGACCGACTCCAGCCCCAGGATGCGACGAGCCGACATCGAGGTGCCAAACCATCCCGTCGATATGGACTCTTGGGGAAGATCAGCCTGTTATCCCCGGGGTACCTTTTATCCGTTGAGCGACGGCGCTTCCACAAGCCACCGCCGGATCACTAGTCCCGACTTTCGTCCCTGCTCGACCCGTCGGTCTCACAGTCAAGCTCCCTTGTGCACTTACACTCACCACCTGATTGCCAACCAGGCTGAGGGAACCTTTGGGCGCCTCCGTTACCCTTTGGGAGGCAACCGCCCCAGTTAAACTACCCATCAGACACTGTCCCCGATCCGGATCACGGACCCGGGTTAGACATCCAGCACGACCAGACTGGTATTTCAACGACGACTCCACCCGAACTGGCGTCCGAGCTTCACAGTCTCCCAGCTATCCTACACAAGCCGAACCGAACACCAATATCAAACTGTAGTAAAGGTCCCGGGGTCTTTCCGTCCTGCTGCGCGAAACGAGCATCTTTACTCGTAGTGCAATTTCACCGGGCCTATGGTTGAGACAGTCGAGAAGTCGTTACGCCATTCGTGCAGGTCGGAACTTACCCGACAAGGAATTTCGCTACCTTAGGATGGTTATAGTTACCACCGCCGTTTACTGGCGCTTAAGTTCTCAGCTTCGCCACCCCGAAGAGTGACTAACCGGTCCCCTTAACGTTCCAGCACCGGGCAGGCGTCAGTCCGTATACATCGCCTTACGGCTTCGCACGGACCTGTGTTTTTAGTAAACAGTCGCTTCTCGCTGGTCTCTGCGGCCACCCCCAGCTCACCGAGTAAATCGGATCACCAGGTGTGGCCCCCCTTCTCCCGAAGTTACGGGGGCATTTTGCCGAGTTCCTTAACCATAGTTCACCCGAACGCCTCGGTATTCTCTACCAGACCACCTGAGTCGGTTTAGGGTACGGGCCGCCATGAAACTCGCTAGAGGCTTTTCTCGACAGCATAGGATCATCCACTTCACCACAATCGGCTCGGCATCAGGTCTCAGACTTAATGGCGTGCGGATTTACCTACACACCGTCCTACACCCTTACCCCGGGACAACCACCGCCCGGGATGGACTACCTTCCTGCGTCACCCCATCACTCACCTACTGCAAGTCTGGTTCGTCGGCTCCACCACTCCCCTTCACCCGAAGGATCCGGGGCGGCTTCACGGACTTAGCATCGCCTGGTTCAATGTTTGACGCTTCACAGCGGGTACCGGAATATCAACCGGTTATCCATCGACTACGCCTGTCGGCCTCGCCTTAGGTCCCGACTTACCCTGGGCAGATCAGCTTGACCCAGGAACCCTTGGTCAATCGGCGCAAACGTTTCTCACGTTTGTATCGCTACTCATGCCTGCATTCTCACTCGTGAACCGTCCACAACTCGCTTCCGCGGCTGCTTCACCCGGCACACGACGCTCCCCTACCCATCCCAGCGGGCGTTGGCCCTCATGCTGGAATGACACGACTTCGGCGGTACGCTTGAGCCCCGCTACATTGTCGGCGCGGAATCACTAGACCAGTGAGCTATTACGCACTCTTTCAAGGGTGGCTGCTTCTAAGCCAACCTCCTGGTTGTCTCTGCGACTCCACATCCTTTCCCACTTAGCGTACGCTTAGGGGCCTTAGTCGATGCTCTGGGCTGTTTCCCTCTCGACCATGGAGCTTATCCCCCACAGTCTCACTGCCGCGCTCTCACTTACCGGCATTCGGAGTTTGGCTAAGGTCAGTAACCCGGTAGGGCCCATCGCCTATCCAGTGCTCTACCTCCGGCAAGAAACACACGACGCTGCACCTAAATGCATTTCGGGGAGAACCAGCTATCACGGAGTTTGATTGGCCTTTCACCCCTAACCACAGGTCATCCCCCAGGTTTTCAACCCTGGTGGGTTCGGTCCTCCACGAAGTCTTACCTCCGCTTCAACCTGCCCATGGCTAGATCACTCCGCTTCGGGTCTTGAGCGTGCTACTAAAACCGCCCTGTTCGGACTCGCTTTCGCTACGGCTACCCCACCCGGGTTAACCTCGCAACACACCGCAAACTCGCAGGCTCATTCTTCAAAAGGCACGCAGTCACGAGACACCAAGCAAGCTTGATGTCCGACGCTCCCACGGCTTGTAGGCACACGGTTTCAGGTACTATTTCACTCCGCTCCCGCGGTACTTTTCACCATTCCCTCACGGTACTATCCGCTATCGGTCACCAGGGAATATTTAGGCTTAGCGGGTGGTCCCGCCAGATTCACACGGGATTTCTCGGGCCCCGTGCTACTTGGGTGTCTCTCAAACGAGCCGTTGACGTTTCAGCTACGGGGGTCTTACCCTCTACGCCGGACCTTTCGCATGTCCTTCGCCTACATCAACGGTTTCTGACTCGTCCTGTTGCCGGCAGACAACAGAAGAGAGATCCCACAACCCCGTATACGCAACCCCTGCCGGGTCTCACACGCATACGGTTTGGCCTCATCCAGTTTCGCTCGCCACTACTCCCGGAATCACGGTTGTTTTCTCTTCCTGCGGGTACTGAGATGTTTCACTTCCCCGCGTTCCCTCCACACTGCCTATGTGTTCAGCAGCGGGTGACAGCCCATGACGACTGCCGGGTTTCCCCATTCGGACACCCCCGGATCAAAGCCTGGTTGACGACTCCCCGGGGCCTATCGTGGCCTCCCACGTCCTTCATCGGTTCCTGGTGCCAAGGCATCCACCGTGCGCCCTTAAAAACTTGGCCACAGATGCTCGCGTCCACTGTGCAGTTCTCAAACAACGACCAACCACCCATCACCCCGAACCAGCGGTTCGAGTGCACTGGGGCCGGCACTGAAGGAAGTTCATTCCCTCAGACACCCAACAGCGTGCCCGACCGGGTCCCGTCCGGAGATCATGTTTTCCACGCTCTTGCGAGCAGTACTAACAGCCTCCGGCCCGTGAAACCGGCCGAATAATCAACGTTCCACCCATGAGCAACCACCGTCGGACGTTCGCCGACGTTGTGGCCCTGGATCTCTTGCGAGATCTAGATGCTCCTTAGAAAGGAGGTGATCCAGCCGCACCTTCCGGTACGGCTACCTTGTTACGACTTCGTCCCAATCGCCAGTCCCACCTTCGACAGCTCCCTCCCTTACGGGTTGGGCCACCGGCTTCGGGTGTTACCGACTTTCGTGACGTGACGGGCGGTGTGTACAAGGCCCGGGAACGTATTCACCGCAGCACTGCTGATCTGCGATTACTAGCAACTCCGACTTCATGGGGTCGAGTTGCAGACCCCAATCCGAACTGAGACAGGCTTTTTGAGATTCGCTCCGCCTCACGGCATCGCAGCTCATTGTACCTGCCATTGTAGCACGTGTGCAGCCCAAGACATAAGGGGCATGATGACTTGACGTCGTCCCCACCTTCCTCCGAGTTGACCCCGGCAGTCTCCTGTGAGTCCCCATCACCCCGAAGGGCATGCTGGCAACACAGAACAAGGGTTGCGCTCGTTGCGGGACTTAACCCAACATCTCACGACACGAGCTGACGACAGCCATGCACCACCTGTACACCGACCACAAGGGGGCGACCATCTCTGGCCGTTTCCGGTGTATGTCAAGCCTTGGTAAGGTTCTTCGCGTTGCGTCGAATTAAGCCACATGCTCCGCTGCTTGTGCGGGCCCCCGTCAATTCCTTTGAGTTTTAGCCTTGCGGCCGTACTCCCCAGGCGGGGAACTTAATGCGTTAGCTGCGGCACCGACGACGTGGAATGTCGCCAACACCTAGTTCCCACCGTTTACGGCGTGGACTACCAGGGTATCTAATCCTGTTCGCTCCCCACGCTTTCGCTCCTCAGCGTCAGTAATGGCCCAGAGATCCGCCTTCGCCACCGGTGTTCCTCCTGATATCTGCGCATTTCACCGCTACACCAGGAATTCCGATCTCCCCTACCACACTCTAGTCTGCCCGTATCGAATGCAGACCCGGGGTTAAGCCCCGGGCTTTCACATCCGACGCGACAGACCGCCTACGAGCTCTTTACGCCCAATAATTCCGGACAACGCTCGCGCCCTACGTATTACCGCGGCTGCTGGCACGTAGTTAGCCGGCGCTTCTTCTGCAGGTACCGTCACTTTCGCTTCTTCCCTGCTGAAAGAGGTTTACAACCCGAAGGCCGTCATCCCTCACGCGGCGTCGCTGCATCAGGCTTTCGCCCATTGTGCAATATTCCCCACTGCTGCCTCCCGTAGGAGTCTGGGCCGTGTCTCAGTCCCAGTGTGGCCGGTCGCCCTCTCAGGCCGGCTACCCGTCGTCGCCTTGGTGAGCCGTTACCTCACCAACAAGCTGATAGGCCGCGGGCTCATCCTTCACCGCCGGAGCTTTCCACACTCATCGGATGCCCGAGAGTGTCGTATCCGGTATTAGACCCCGTTTCCAGGGCTTGTCCCAGAGTGAAGGGCAGATTGCCCACGTGTTACTCACCCGTTCGCCACTAATCCCCACCGAAGTGGTTCATCGTTCGACTTGCATGTGTTAAGCACGCCGCCAGCGTTCGTCCTGAGCCAGGATCAAACTCTCCGTGAATGTTTACCCGTGATCGGGTCGACACCACGAGAGCGGAACCACCGGAGGAATAATCCGATGGTTCACAGCATCCTCGCTGTGTTTGTTTCAAAGGAACCTCGTCCCAGCAGATGCTGGAGACGGGGTATCAACATATCTGGCGTTGATTTTTGGCACGCTGTTGAGTTCTCAAGGAACGGACGCTTCCTTTGTACTCACCCAAGCTGTTCTCGGGCTTTCCTCCGGGCAGTTTCCCTTCGGTCTTGCTGTCTTGCGTTTCCGACTCTATCAGATCGTTTTCCGATCCGATTTCCTCGGTGCTTTCCAGGTTTCCGCTTCCGCGTTTCCCTTTCCGGCGGCTCCGACTCTATCAGATCCTTTCGGGCCTGATTCCCAGTCAGCGGGAGTTGTCTTCGCGGCTGTTCGGCCGTTCCGACGAGTGAGACTTTAGCGGATTCCTCGCCCCCGAGCTAATCGGGGCTGCGCCCTTTCGAGCGCGGATTCCTCATTTCGCAAATTCACATGCCAAGGGCACGACGACGGGTCGCCGATTGTTGGTGGTTACCTGCGGAATGGCTGTCCGGGGACCGACCGAGGTCGGCGCTCACGTCGGACAACCCGGAGAACACTACGTATCGGCTCGGGGTGTGTCAACCCGCTGCCGATCGGCCCCTCACGGGCGTAGCCTGGCCCGCATGACTACGCGTACGTGTCGCCAGCAGTGGTGGGCCGCCTGACGGCGGCCGTGCTCACGTATGTACTCAACGGCCGCCGCCCTGGCGGCCGTTCTCGTTTCTCCCTTCTGCGGGTCGGCCGCCCAGCGCGGCGGTCCTGATCAGGAGGTGGAGAGATGACACGGGTCTTCAGCGGTATCAAGCCGACAGGGCATCTGACGCTGGGGAACTACCTGGGGGCCGTGCGGCGGTGGGCCGAGGTCGACCAGCACCGGACGGACGCGCTGTTCTGCGTCGTGGACCTGCACGCGCTGACCGTGGACCACGATCCGGCCCGGGTGCGCAGACTCAGCCGGCAGGCGGCGACTCTGTTGCTGGCGTCGGGGCTGGATCCCGAGCTGTGCACCGTCTTCGTGCAGAGTCAGGTGGATGAGCACGCGCGGCTCTCGTACCTGTTGGAGTGCGTGGCCACGGACGGCGAGATGCGGCGCATGATCCAGTACAAGGAGAAGGCGGCGCGGGAGCGGGAACGGGGCGGGAGTGTCCGGCTCTCGCTGCTGACGTATCCGGTGCTGATGGCGGCGGACATCCTGGCCTACGGGACGGACGAGGTACCGGTCGGGGACGACCAGACACAGCACGTGGAGCTGACGCGGGACCTGGCGGTGCGGTTCAACCAGCGGTACGGGCAGACGTTCGTCGTTCCCCGGGCCACCCCGCCGAAGGTCGGGGCGCGGGTGATGAACCTGCAGGACCCGACGTCGAAGATGGGGAAGACGGACGACGTCGGGCCGGGGATCGTCTATCTGCTGGACGAACCGGATGTCGTGCGGAAGAAGGTCATGCGGGCCGTGACCGACAGTGGGCGGGACGTCGTGTACGACCGGGAGGGGCGGCCGGGGCTCGCGAATCTGCTGGAGATCCTCGCGGCCTGTGAGGGTGGGAACCCCGAGGACCTGAGCGGTGTATATGAATCGTACGGAGCACTGAAGAAGGACACCGCAGAGGCCGTGGTCGAGCTCCTCAGGCCCGTACAGGAGAGGCACAAGGCGTTGTGCGCGGATCCTGCGTATGTGGAGGGGGTGCTGCGGATGGGTGCGGCGAAGGCCAGAGAGATGGCTCGACCGAGGGTGGACGAGGCGTATCGGGCGATCGGTCTTCTGGCCGGTTGACCGCGGGCGGCGTCAGCTGTTGTTGCCGGAGGCCAGTTCGCGGCTGCGGTCGCGGGCGGCCTCCAGTGCGGCGATCAGTGCGGCGCGTACTCCGTGGTTCTCGAGCTCGCGGATCGCGCTGATCGTCGTGCCGGCGGGAGAGGTGACGTTCTCGCGGAGCTTGACGGGGTGTTCGCCGCTGTCGCGGAGCATCGTGGCCGCGCCGATGGCGGACTGGACGATCAGGTCGTGGGCCTTGTCCCTGGGCAGGCCGAGGAGGATGCCCGCGTCCGTCATGGCTTCGACCAGGTAGAAGAAGTACGCCGGGCCGGAGCCGGAGAGGGCGGTGCAGGCGTCCTGCTGGGACTCGGGGACGCGGAGCGTCTTGCCGACGGCGCCGAAGATCTCCTCGGCATGCGCGAGGTCGGCCTCACTCGCGTGGCTGCCGGCGGAGATCACGGACATGGCCTCGTCGACGAGGGCGGGGGTGTTCGTCATGACACGGACGACGGGGGTGCCTGCGGCCAGGCGCTCCTCGAAGAAGGAGGTGGGGATGCCCGCCGCGCCGCTGACGACCAGGCGGTCGGCGGGGGTGTGCGGGGCCAGTTCGTCGAGGAGAGTGGCCATGTCCTGGGGCTTGACCGTGAGGATGAGCGTGTCCGCGGTCTTCGCCGCCTCGGCGTTGGTGACCGGGGTGACGCCGTAGCGGGTGCGGAGTTCCTCGGCGCGCTCGGAGCGGCGGGCGGTGACCAGGAGGTCCGCGGGCGCCCAGCCGGCTCGGATCATGCCGCTGAGCAGGGCCTCGCCGATCTTGCCGGTGCCGAGGACTGCGACTTTCTGGCTCATGGTGCGGGTGCCCTCCGGGGGGGTGCGTCGTCCTGGGGCCATCCTCGCACCGGGGGCGGGCGTCCGGCTGGCGTGTCCGGTGGGCGGAACGTCGGGCAGGTGATCGGTGGCCGTCAGGTCGTCCGGCGGCGCAGGGTGGCCGCTCCCAGGGTCAGGACCAGTAGGGCGCAGCCGGCGACGATCGCGACGTCGCGGACGAAGGTGGTGGTCATGTCGCTGTGCAGCAGGACTTCGTTCATGCCGTCGACGGCGTACGACATGGGGAGGACGTTGGAGATGGCTTCCAGCGCGGGGTGCATCTCGGGGCGCGGGGTGAACAGGCCGCAGAGCAGGAGCTGGGGGAAGATCACGGCCGGCATGAACTGGACGGCCTGGTACTCGGAGGAGGCGAAGGCCGAGACGAAGAGGCCGAGGGCGGTGCCCAGCAGGGCGTCGAGGAGGGCGACGATCAGGAGAAGCCAGGGTGAGCCGGTGACGTCCAGGTCGAGGAACCAGACGGCCAGACCGGTGGCGAGGGCGGACTGGATGATCGCCAGGGTGCCGAAGGCCAGGGCGTAGCCGGCGATGAGGTCTCCCTTGCCGAGGGGCATGGAGAGGAGGCGTTCCAGGGTGCCGGAGGTGCGTTCGCGCAGGGTCGCGATCGAGGTCACCAGGAACATTGTGATCAGCGGGAAGATGCCGAGGAGTGAGGCGCCGATGGAGTCGAAGACGCGTGGGTTGCCGTCGAAGACGTAGCGGAGCAGGAAGAGCATCACGCACGGGATGAGCATCAGCAGGGCGATCGTGCGCCGGTCGTGGCCGAGTTGGCGGAGGACTCGGGCGGCGGTGGCGGTCGTGCGGGAGTAGCTGAGGGCCCTGGAGTGCGAGGGCGCGGGGTCAGCGGTCGGGGGGTGCGGGGTCGTGGGGGCCACGTCTGTGTTCGGTGTCGTCGTCATCGCGCCGGCTCCTTCCGGTGTGTGTCGGTCGCGGCTGGGGGCGTGGTCGCGGTGGTTTTCGTGGTGGCCTCGTCGACGAGGTGGAGGAAGGCCGCTTCGACCGTTTCCGTGTGGGTGCGGGTGCGGAGGGCCTCGGGGGTGTCGTCGGCGAGGATCTCGCCCTCGCGCATGAGGAGGAGGCGGTGGCAGCGCTCGGCCTCGTCCATGACGTGGGAGGAGATCAGGAGGGTGGCGCGGCGCTCGGCGGCGATGGTGTCGAAGAGGGCCCAGAGCTCACGGCGCAGGACGGGGTCGAGGCCGACGGTGGGCTCGTCGAGGACCAGCAGTTCGGGTGTGCCGAGGAGGGCCACGGCCAGGGAGACGCGGCTGCGCTGGCCGCCGGAGAGGTTGCCGGCGAGGGCGTCGGCGTGGGTGGTGAGGGCCACGTCGGCGATGGCCCGGGTGACGTTCTCGTCGCGGCGGTCGGCGGCGGCGCGGCCGGGGTCGAGGATCGCGGCGAAGTAGGCGAGGTTCTGGCGGACGGTCAGGTCGTCGTAGACGGAGGGGGCCTGGGTGACGTAGCCGATGCGGTGGCGGAGGGCGGCGTCGCCTGCGGGTCGGCCGAGGACGTCAAGGGTGCCGGTGACCTTGGCCTGGGTGCCGACGATCGCTCGCATCAGGGTTGATTTGCCGCAGCCGGAGGGGCCCAGGAGGCCGGTGATCTGGCCTCGGGGGACGGCGAAGTCGAGGCTGCGGAGGACCGTGCGGGGGCCTCGGGCCACGGTGAGGCCCTGGGCGTGGATGGCAGGGCGTGCAGGGGCGCCCTCAGGGGTTGGGAGTGGAGGTGAAGGTGGAGGTGGAGTCTCCTCCGGAGAGTAATTCATCATGTGATGAATATTGCGCAGGGATGGGGGCGACGTCAAGGGAGGGGGCGGCTGCATCCGGGCGCCGAGCGGCGGGGCGGGCGTGGGTGACAGAGGGGCGGCGCGGTAGGGCAGGCGCGGGCGGGAGTGAGGAGGGGCGCGGGCGCTCGGTGGGGGGATCGGAAGGTGAGGGTCCGCGGAGATGCGCTTCCGGTGCGGGGTGGTGGTCAGGGGAAAGGGGTGCGGAGCATGCTCGCTTTGGGTGACAATTGATTGCGGAGCGTGGTCATGCGGAGAGGGTACTCGGCCGCGCCGTGTCGCCCGGGTGACCTGTGCGGCGGACTCCCGTCGTGAGTTCTCGTGATCACCGTCGGGTTCCCTCCCCTGGCTCGGGACTGCACATCTCCTGTCGGGCACTCCTGTCGAACTTCGACTGCCGGAGGTGTGTGTCTTGTGCGTAATGCCCTGGGAGCATTTCAGGGACGGTTAGGGCTGCGGCCACGGCTCGGGGGCCCGGGGGCTGTGCCGTGGCGAGGGGAGTTGGCCGCCTCGGTCGGCGTGTTCCTGGTGGCACTGCCGTTGTGTGCGGGGGTCGCCGTGGCATCGGGGGTGCCGGCGGAATTGGGGCTGGTCACGGGGATCGTCGGAGGACTGGTCGTCGGTGCGTTGCCGGGGAGCAGCCTCCAGGTGAGCGGGCCGGCGGCCGGGCTGACGGTGTTGGTGTACGAGGCGGTGCGGGTGTACGGGCTGTCGGCGCTCGGTGTGCTGGTGCTCGGCGCCGGAGTGCTGCAGCTCGTGTTGGGGGCGTTGCGCTGGGGGCGGTGGTTTCGGGCCGTGTCCGTGGCCGTGGTGCAGGGGATGCTCGCCGGGATCGGACTGGTGCTGGTGGCGGGGCAGGTCTACGCGTTGGGGGACGCGGCCGCGCCCCGGGGCGGGGGGATCGAGAAGGTCGCGGGGTTGGGCTTGCTGCCCGGGGCTGTGGATCCCGTGGCGCTCGCGCTCGGGGGTGCCACGGTCGGTGTGCTGGTGGTGTGGCCCCGGTGGCGGTGGGGAGCGCGGTTCGTGCCGGCGCCGTTGGTGGCTGTCGGGGGCGCGGCCCTGGTCACGGGGGTCTTCGAGCTGGGGGTGCGGCGGGTCGAGGTGCGGGGGTTGCTGGAGGCCGTGCGGGTGCCGACGGTCGATGACCTGGGGTTGCTCGCGGAGGTGGGGGTGGTCGGGACCGTTCTCGCCCTCGCGCTGATCGCCTCCGCCGAGTCGCTTTTCAGCGCGGCAGCCGTGGACCAGTTGCACGACGGACCGAGGACCGACTACGACCGCGAGTTGGTCGCCCAGGGCGCCGGGAACGTGCTGTGCGGGGTGCTCGGGGCGCTGCCCATGACGGCGGTGATCGTACGGAGCGCGGCGAACGTGCGGGGAGGGGCTCGGACCAAGGCCTCACGGCTGCTGCACGGATTGTGGCTGTTGCTCTTCGCCGCGTTGCTCCCCGGGGTGCTCGGTGTGATCCCCGTGGCGGCGCTGGCCGGGTTGCTGGTGTACGCGGGGTGTCGGCTGGTGCCCGTAAGGGAGTTGGGGGTGCTGTGGCGGGGACGTGATCGCGGGGAGGTGGTGGTGCTGGGGGTGACCGCCTCGGCGATCGTGGTCTGGGACCTGTTCGAGGGGGTGCTGGTGGGGCTCGCGTTGGCGGTGGTCAAGACGGCGTGGGACATCAGCCAGGTCCATGTGGAGATCGAGGACCGGGGGGAGCCGGGAGTGGTGGTGCGGGTGGTCGGGAACGCGACGTTCCTGCGGTTGCCGAAGCTGCTGGACGCGTTGGACGGGGTGCCTCGGGAGCGGGGTGTGCGGCTGGAGTTGGGCGGGCTGTGGCATGTGGATCACGCGTGTGCGGCGGCTCTGGAGGCATGGGGGGCGGGGGTTGCCGTGGAGCGCGGGGCGGGTGCCGGAGGGCCTGGTTCAGGAAGGATTGACGCAAAGGGGCCTGGTTCAGGGGCGGATGGCCAGTAGCAGGTCCACGTCGTAGGTCTCCTCGATGGTTTCGGTGGGGAAGAGCCCCCGGAGGTGCGCTCGTTCCTCGGTGAGGAACTCGGTGGTGGCGTCTTCGCCCAGGACCAGGAACGCCGAATGGCTGGCGATGTTGGCCAGATGGGTGTCGAGGGAGACCTCACGGCTCCAGCGGAGTTCGCGGCGGGTGAAGTCGAGGAGCCCCGCTGTGTCGGTGAGGGCGGCGGGCGCACCGGAAGCGCTCTTCTCGATCGGGGTGTCCGGGTCCACGCCGAGGAAGCGGTGGATGCGGGTGGTGGCGTCGGCGATCCAGGGGATGTCGACGGCGTCGGTGTTCCACCAGAGGGCGAGTACGCCGCCGGGGCGCAGTACGCGGAGGGCTTCCGGGACCGAGCGGGAGGGGTCGGTCCAGTGCCAGGACTGGGCGTAGGTCAGGAAGTCGGTGGAGGCGGTGGCGACGGGGAGGGCGTTGCCGTCACCTCGGACGACGGGGAGGTGGGGGTGGGAGCGGCGGAACTGGGCGGCCATGCCCGCGCCGGGTTCGACGGCCAGTACATGGGCGCCCCGGCTGTGGAGGAGCGCGGTGGAGATGCCGGTGCCGGCGCCTACGTCGACGGTGCGGGAGCCGTGGAGGGGGCGGGGGGACAGGGCTTCGACGGCGTCGAAGAGGGCGCGTGGGTAGGAGGGGCGGTTCGCCGCGTACTGGGCTGCGGCGGTGTTGAAGGAGTGGGCTCGGGTGGTGTGGGAGGAGTGGGCTCGGGGGTGCGGGCGGGAGGTGGGCATGGGGGCATCGTGGCTTGCGGTGGGGGGTGTTGGGGAGAGGTTTGTCGGCCCCCGTCGGCCCTACCTGCACGCGCGGTTCCCCGCGCCCTGCGGGGGCGCTGCGTCAGGGGCGGCGTCGCTTCGCCGGGTTTCCGGTGCGCTTGGCTGTGCGGCGGTCGTACTGGTCGCGCGCCGTCGTGTGTTCCTCGCGGTGGAGGGCCTCGCCCGGGGCCTCCTTCAGGGAGCGGAGGAAGTAGGCGGTCAGGGAGCCCAGGAAGCCGATGGCGAGAAGGCCGCGCAGAGAGGACTGGCGGTCCGGGTCGGGGCGTTTGGTGTAGGAGCCCCAGGTGTGGCCGAAGGCCAGGGCGCTGCAGATGGCGAACATGATCACGACCAGGATGCTGACGTAGCCGCCGACCGCCGCCAACTGCAGGCCCTCGTAGGCCAGGCGCAGCATCAGGGCGGAGGCGACCACGGCGGCGAGCGAGCCCGCGGTGACGCCGGCGCGGCGGGCCGAATAGTTGCCGTCGTGATTCAGCCAGGTCGTCCCGAAGAAACGGATGGGTTCGGGGCGAGGTCCCGCAGGGGTGGTCCCGGCCGCCGAGGGCGCCTGGCGCTCCCGCGGTTCCGCCGACTCCTGCTGCGCCTGCCGCTCCCGCCGCTCCGCCCGGATGTTCTTCGGTTCATCGCTCACACGTCGATTATCGCCCCGGGTCGAAAGGGGCCGGGCGGCGGCATCAGGAGTGGGAGGAGGTCGGACCGCGCCCCGGAATCACCGGCCTCGCTCGGCCTCCCCATCGCCCAGATGCCTGGCCGGTACCGGGCCTCTCCCGGGAGGCTCTGTGGCTTCGCCGCGGTACCTCGTGTGCGGGGTACCGCGGCGAGCTGCCTCTCCGCGTGCGGTGTCCGGGCTTCCCCTTCGGGTCAGCCGCAGCGGCCGGCCACGTAGCCGTCGCTGCCGGTGTAGACGTACGCGTCGGAGATGTACTGGCCGTTGTCGATGTTGTCCCAGAGGTTCGTCGTGCCGTACGGACCGGAGATGGTCTGGCCCGGGGTCTGGCAGTAGATCGGCACCCTGGCGCCCTCGGAGAGGACGCGGACGATGCCGTAACTCGTGCTCGGGCCGCTGCGGACGTTGACGCGGACACCCGGCGCGACCGAGTAGTACCGGACGGCCACGGTGACCGCCGCCGCGGTGGCCACCACAGTGGCAGTCTGCTCCCCCTCGCCGTCACCCGTGATCTCTTCGGCATGCTCGACAGACATGGCTGAACTCCCCCCGTTTGAAACTGCTTTGAAACCCGTGCGAACCCCGATTGGTCCCCATGCAAGCCATGGGGACCCTTTGATACCCCTGAATCAGGACACGCACACCTGTACGTTTTTCGCACGCGCAGGCTAGCAAGCCGCCTCTGTCCCGTACGGGTCATCGACTAGGCTCCGAGCGTCGCGAGAGCGGCCGAAACAGCACGGGGGTGGACCCATGGCACCGCAGCGGGGCACCGGGTCGGGGGCGGAAGCGGAACTTCCCGAGTACTCCGGTCAGTACCGCCTGGAGTCGTGTCTGGGGTCCGGCGGCATGGGTGTCGTCCATCTGGCCACCTCGACCTCGGGGCTACGGCTCGCGGTGAAGGTGGTGCATGCCGAGTTCGCCAAGGACCCTGAGTTCAGGGGCCGTTTCCGGCAGGAGGTGGCCGCCGCCCGACGGGTCAGCGGTGCCTTCACCGCGCCTGTCGTCGACGCCGACACGGACAGCCCCCGGCCCTGGATGGCCACCCTCTTCATCCCCGGCCCCACCCTCGCCGAGCACGTCAAGCGGAACGGGCCGATGCCGCCCGGGCAGTTGCGGCGGCTGATGGCCGGACTCGCGGAGGCCCTGCGCGACATCCATCGCGCCGGTGTGGTCCACCGGGATCTCAAGCCCAGCAACGTGCTGCTCGCCGAGGACGGCCCCAAGGTCATCGACTTCGGCATCTCCCGGCCGAAGGACAGTGAACTGCGCACGGAGACCGGCAAGTTGATCGGCACACCGCCGTTCATGGCCCCCGAGCAGTTCCGGCGACCCCGGGAGGTCGGGCCCGCCGCCGACATCTTCGCCCTCGGTTCGGTGACCGTGCACGCGGCCACCGGGCGCGGCCCCTTCGACTCCGACAGCCCCTACGTCGTCGCCTACCAGGTCGTCCACGACGAGCCGGACCTCACCGGCGTGCCCGACAACCTCGCGCCGCTCGTCCGCGCCTGTCTCGCGAAGGAGCCCGACGACCGGCCCACCGCGGACCAGCTGATGCACGAACTCCGGTCCGTGGCGGCCTCGTACGACACCCAGAGCTTCATACCGACCCAGCGGGACCGGGAACGGGAGAGGGAGCGGGAGAAGGAGAGACGAGGGGCGGGATGGGCCGCGGCCGTCCCGGGCTCCGACCGCCCCGCCGACCGTCCCGCCGACAAAGATGCCGGAGACACCACAGACGGCAGAGACGGCCGAGACGGCCGACAGTACGGGGACACGAAAGCCGGGCAGAGGGGGGCCGAGAACTCCGGTGCCGGCACCGGCACCGATACGGAGCCGGGCACAGGAACGGGCCCGGGCTCGCGCGCAGGTGTCGGTGATGGTCGTAGCGAGTCCGGGGCACCCCGCGACAGCGGGCCTGGACGCGGGGCCGGTACGGCCGGCAGGCGGTTGCGTCGGCGGGCCGTTCTGGTCGCCGCCTCGTTGGTGCTTGTCGCGGGTGGCGGGTTCGTCTCGGCGCGAATGCTGGGCGGTGACGGCGTGCGGGCGGACGGGGCCACGGCCACTCCCCGGGCCAGTCGTGCCGCGGCCGCCGCGCCCGCGCTCGAAGCCTGGGCCACCAAGCCCATGGCGAAGAACGGGAGCGTGCCGCAGTGCTCGTACGGGGCCGGCAAGCTGCTCTGCTCCCAGCCGGGGCTGGTCTCCGCGCTGGATCCGGCGGACGGCAGCGTGCTGTGGCGGCACACCGTCGAAGGCGTGGGCGCGCCGGGCACGGGTGCCCCGCCCGTCGAGGCGGGCGGGCTGGTGCACGTACTGACGGACCAGAACCGCCGGGTCCAGGCGCTCGACCCGAGCACCGGCAAGGTGCGGTGGGAGCGGGACCTCTCCGCGTACGGCGCCCAGCGGTTCGCGGGCGGCATGCTGCTGCTGACCTCCGCCGACGGAACCGTCACCGGGGTGGACGGCGCCACCGGCGACACCGTGTGGAGCCGCCGGATCCCGGGACAGCCGGAGGCGTACTTCACGTCGTTCGACGGTGACCGGTCGGCCTACGTGGCGAGCGTCACCGGCGAGGGCACGGGGGCTCGGACCCGGGTCACCGCGGTGGACCCCGAGACGGGTGACGTGCGGTGGGACGCCCGGCTGGACGGTCAGCTGGAACCCGTGGGGGCCCAGGACGGCTCCCTCCTCTTCGCCGCGATCGGGGGCGCCTACCCCGACACGGTCGCCGTGGTCCGGTACGACCCCGGCACCGGGAAGACCGTCCGGGTCGAGCTGCCCGTACGGCTCGAACAGGCGCATGCGGTGGTGCGCGGTGACGTCGTGTACCTGCTGAGCGGCGCGAGCGGCGCGCTCGTGGCCGTCGACATGAAGGCCCGCGCGCAGTTGTGGCGGACCGAGACGGGGGTCGCGCGGAGTTCGACGCCCGTCGTCGGCGAACGGTACGTGTACTTCACCTCGTCCGACGGCCGGGTGCTCGCGGTCGACGTGCGCAAGGGACGGATCAGCGGGGACACACCGGCACGGCTGGGCGAATCGGACCGCCTCACCGGTGCCCTGCCCCAGCCGGTGGTGATCGACGACCGAGTCTGCGCGGGCGCGCTCGACGGATCTGTGCTCGGCCTGGACGGAACGGATCCGGCGAGCTGGTGAGACGGCCGGCCGGCCCCGCGACCCGCACACGGACGAGGGCCGTTGCCCGCTTGGGAACGACCCGCAAACGACCGAGGGCCGTTGCCCGCAGGGGAACGGCCCTCACTCGTACCACCACAGCGCCGTCGTGCGGGACGGCGGCGGCCCTCAGCCCACCTCAGCCCAGCTTGCTGACGTCCCGGACCGCGCCCCTGTCGGCGCTGGTGGCCATCGCGGCGTAGGCGCGCAGCGCGGCCGACACCTTGCGCTCCCGGTTCTTCGGGGCGTAGACGCCGTTCAGCGCCTGCTCGCGGCGGGCCAGTTCGGCGTCGTCGACCAGCAGCTCGATCGAACGGTTCGGGATGTCGATACGGATGCGGTCGCCGTCCTCGACGAGGGCGATCGTGCCGCCGCCGGCCGCCTCGGGCGAGGCGTGGCCGATGGACAGGCCGGACGTACCGCCGGAGAAACGGCCGTCGGTGATCAGCGCACAGGACTTACCCAGGCCGCGGCCCTTGAGGTACGAGGTCGGGTAGAGCATCTCCTGCATGCCGGGGCCGCCCTTGGGGCCCTCGTAGCGGATGACGACGACGTCGCCCTCCTTGATCTCCTTCAGCAGGATCTTCTGGACGGCCTCCTCCTGCGACTCGCAGACGACCGCCGGGCCCTCGAAGGTCCAGATCGACTCGTCGACGCCGGCCGTCTTCACCACGCAGCCGTCGACGGCGAGGTTGCCCTTGAGCACCGCGAGACCGCCGTCCTTGGAGTAGGCGTGCTCGGCGGAGCGGATGCAGCCGCCCTCGGCGTCCTCGTCCAGGGTGTCCCAGCGCTCGGAGGTGGAGAACGCCTCGGCGGAGCGGACGCAGCCGGGGGCCGCGTGCCACAGCTCGACGGCCTTGGGGGACGGGGAGCCGCCGCGCACGTCCCAGGTCTTCAGCCAGTCGGCGAGGGAGGGGCTGTGGACGGAGTTCACGTCCTCGTTGAGCAGGCCCGCGCGGTGCAGCTCGCCCAGCAGGGCCGGGATGCCGCCGGCGCGGTGCACGTCCTCCATGTAGTACGTGCGGTCCTTGGCGACGTTCGGCGCGACCTTGGCCAGGCACGGCACGCGGCGCGAGACGGCGTCGATCTCGTTCAGACCGAACGGGACGCCCGCCTCCTGGGCGGCGGCCAGCAGGTGCAGGATCGTGTTGGTGGAGCCGCCCATGGCGATGTCGAGGGCCATCGCGTTCTCGAAGGCCGCGAAGTTCGCGATCGAGCGCGGCAGGACCGTCTCGTCGTCCTGGTCGTAGTAGCGGCGGGTGATGTCCATGACCGTGTGGGCCGCGTCGATGTACAGCTGCTTGCGGGCCGTGTGCGTGGCCAGGACCGAGCCGTTGCCCGGGAGGGAGAGGCCGATGGCCTCGGTCAGGCAGTTCATCGAGTTGGCGGTGAACATGCCGGAGCAGGAGCCACAGGTCGGACAGGCGTTCTCCTCGATACGGAGGATGTCCTCGTCCGAGATCTTGTCGTTCACGGCGTCGGAGATCGCGTCGACCAGGTCGAGCGTGCGGACCGTGCCGTCGACGAGGGTGGCCCGGCCGGACTCCATGGGGCCGCCGGAGACGAAGACGGTCGGGATGTTGAGCCGCAGGGCGGCGTTCAGCATGCCCGGGGTGATCTTGTCGCAGTTGGAGATGCAGATCAGGGCGTCGGCGCAGTGGGCCTCGACCATGTACTCGACGCTGTCCGCGATCAGGTCGCGGGAGGGCAGGCTGTACAGCATGCCGCCGTGGCCCATCGCGATGCCGTCGTCCACGGCGATCGTGTTGAACTCACGCGGGATGCCGCCGGCCTCGCGGATGGCCTCGCTGACGATCCGGCCCACCGGCTGGAGGTGGGTGTGGCCCGGCACGAACTCGGTGAAGGAGTTCGCGACCGCGATGATCGGCTTGCGGCCGATGTCCGCGCCCGGTACACCGGAGGCGCGCATAAGGGCGCGGGCGCCCGCCATATTGCGGCCGTGGGTGACTGTGCGGGACCTCAGCTCGGGCATCGTCGCTCGCCTCGCTCCTTCGGAGAGTTATGACTGAAGTCGAGCGTACGCCGGTCATCCAGGTGATGGACACGATGACCGAAATGTGGGACGACCGTCTCGGTTTTCGAGTACGGGCCCGACCCCGTTGCCCGGTTGCTCTTGCCCCTGCCGCTGCCCCCTAGGAGGGCGCGGTGAGGTGCGCCTGCACCACGGGAGCCACCCTTGCGATGATCTGCTCCGGATCCGCCGACGCCAACGGCTCCACCTTGATCACGTACCGCAGCATCGCGATGCCCACCAGCTGCGCGGCGGCCAGTTCCGCCCTCAGCTCCGCGTCCGGCACGTCCAAGCGGTCGGCGATGCGACGGAGCACCTGCGTGGCGATGATGCGGCGGAAGACGGCGGCCGCGGCCTCGTTGTTCACGGCGGAACGGACGATCGCGAGCAGGGGCGCACGGGTCGCCGGGTTCTCCCAGACGCCGAAGACGAACCGGGTGAGCCGCTCGCCGGCGTCGTCGAGCGGGCCCTCCTCGACGGCCTGCGGAGCCTGCATGGCCGGGCCGAAGGAGAGGGTGATGGCGGCCTCGAACACCTGCTCCTTCGTGCCGAAGTAGTGGTGCACCAGGGCCGAGTCCACCCCGGCGGCCTTGGCGATCCCGCGTACGGACGCCTTGTCGTAGCCGCGCTCGGAGAACTCCTCGCGGGCCGCCGCGAGAATGCGGTCGCGGGCGGCGGGCGTGTCGGCCGATTCCGTACGGGAGGGCCGGCCCCTGCGGCGGGGAGTGCCCGGGGTCACGGTCGGGGGACCCGCACGGCGGAGGCGAGATGCAGCCGGGTGAAGGCCAACGCCTCCGCCAGGTCGGCCTCGCGCTCGGCGGCGGACATGGCGCGGCGGGTGTTGACCTCGATCACGACGTGGCCGTCGAAACCGCTCAGGGCCAGACGTTCCAGCAGCTCGGCGCAGGGCTGGCTGCCGCGGCCGGGGACGAGGTGCTCGTCCTTGGCCGACCCCTTGCCGTCCGCCATGTGCACATGTCCGAGGCGGTCACCCATGCGGTCGACCATGTCCAGGGCGTCGGTGCGGGAGGTCGCGGCGTGGCTGAGGTCGATCGTGAAGTGCCGGTAGTCGTCGTTCGTGACGTCCCAGTCGGGGGCGTACGCGAGCATCTCGCGGTCGCGGTAGCGCCAGGGGTACATGTTCTCGACGGCGAACCGGACGTCCGTCTCGTTCGCCATCCGCCAGATCCCGGTGACGAAGTCACGCGCGTACTGGCGCTGCCAGCGGAACGGGGGGTGGACGACGACCGTGCTCGCGCCGAGCTTCTCGGCGGCGGCCTGGGCACGCTGGAGCTTCACCCACGGGTCGGTGGACCACACGCGCTGTGTGATCAGCAGACAGGGCGCGTGAACGGCGAGGATGGGGATCTGGTGGTAGTCGGAGAGGCGGCGCAGGGCCTCCAGGTCCTGGCTGACCGGGTCGGTCCAGACCATGACCTCCACGCCGTCGTACCCGAGGCGTGCGGCGATCTCGAAGGCCGTGGCCGTCGACTCCGGGTACACGGAGGCCGTGGACAGGGCGACCTTCGCGTCCGGGATCCGTACGGGTTCTGCCACGCGGCACAGCCTAAGGGGTGGGGCCTCGCCCATGCGCCGTCGGGGTGCCTGCCCGTCGGCGGCCGCGGGCCCGGTGGGGCTCCCCTCGCAGGTCGCCGCGCCACTGAGAAGCGGGTGGCTGTGCCCCGGGCTTTTCCTGCCCGCGGCCCCGGGCTTTTCCTGCCCGCGGCCCCGGGCTTTTCGTGCCCGCAGGGCCTGATCTTTCAGGGGCGCGGGGACACGCGGGGGAAGCCCCACGGGTCGGCAGCCGACAACGCACCCCGCCTTTGACCTGCTCCCTGCCCCCGCTCCCTCACTCCCTGCTCCCGACGCCCTGCGCCGTACCCATGTGGTCCAGCCGCCGCAGGATCACACCCTCCCGAAGCGCCCATGGGCAGACCTCCAGCGTCTCCACCTCGAACAGATCCATCGCGGCCTCCGCCACCAACGCCCCCGCGAGGATCTGGTTGGCCCGCCCCTCGGACACGCCGGGCAGGGCGGCTCGCTGCGCGGTGGTCATGCCGGCGAGCTTGGGAACCCAGGACTCCAACGCGTCGCGCTTGAGGTCGCGCTGGACGTAGAGGCCCTCGGCGGAGCGGGCGGCGCCACCGATACGGGCGAGCTGCTTGAAGGTCTTGGACGTGGCGACGACGTGGTCGGGGGCCCCGAAGCGGCTGAACTCCCCGACCGTACGGGCGATCTGGGCCCGGACATGCCGGCGCAGCGACCGGATGTCGTCGGGGGTGGGCGGGTCGCCGGGGAGCCAGCCGGCGGTGAGGCGTCCTGCGCCCAGGGGCAGCGAGGCGGCCGCGTCGGGCTCCTCGTCTATGCCGTAGGCGATCTCCAGCGAGCCGCCGCCGATGTCGAGGACGAGGAGCTTGCCGGCCGACCAGCCGAACCACCGGCGGACGGCGAGGAAGGTCAGCCGGGCCTCCTCGGAGCCCGTGAGGACCTGGAGCTCCACGCCGGTCTCGTCCTTGACCCGGGTGAGGACGTCATCGGCGTTGCTGGCCTCACGCACCGCCGATGTGGCGAACGGGAGCAGTTCCTCGACGCCCTTGTCCTCGGCGGCCTGGAGCGCCTCGTGGACGACGGCTATGAGTTTGTCGATCCCCTCGGGGCCGATGGCCCCGGCCTCGTCGAGGAGTTGGGCAAGGCGCAGCTCCACCTTGTGCGAATGCGCGGGCAGGGGGCGCGCGCCCGGGTGTGCGTCCACCACCAGTAGATGCACCGTGTTCGATCCCACGTCGAGGACACCGAGTCTCATGTACGGAACGCTACTGCCAGCGGAGGCGTGCGCCGTCCTCGATGCGGCTTCGGGCGCCGTACCCTGGACGGGTGCCAAAGACGAAAAAGGCAAAGGCCGACAAGTCGGCAGCGGGAGCGGCGTCGGGGACGGCTGCGGCCGGCGGCTCTTCGCGGGCGAAAGCGGCGACCAGGCCACCGAAGTCGACGAAGGGCTCGGCGGAGTCCACCACGCCGGACGAGAAGGGGCTCGATTTCGCGCGCGCGTGGGTGGAGTTCCCTGATCCGGCGGACGACGAGCAGGTCTTCCGCTGCGATCTGACATGGCTGACCTCTCGCTGGAACTGCGTCTTCGGCAGCGGCTGCCAGGGCATCCAGGCGGGCCGCGCGGCCGACGGATGCTGCACCCTGGGTGCCCACTTCTCGGACGAGGACGACGAGAAGCGCGTCGCCGAGCATGTGGCGAGGCTCACTCCGGAGATCTGGCAGTTCCACGATGTGGGCACGGAGACGGGCTGGGTCTCGAAGGACGAGGACGGCGACCGTCAGACCCGCCCGTACAAGGGGTCGTGCATCTTCCAGAACCGCCCGGGCTTCGCCGGGGGCGCGGGCTGCTCGCTGCACATCCTGGCGCTCCAGGAGGGGCGCGAGCCGCTGGAGACGAAGCCGGACGTCTGCTGGCAGTTGCCGATCCGCCGCACGTACGACTGGATCGACCGGCCCGACGACACGCGGGTGCTCCAGGTGTCGATCGGGGAGTACGACCGTCGCGGCTGGGGCCCGGGCGGTCACGACCTGCACTGGTGGTGCACCTCGGCGACCTCGGCGCACGGCGCGGGCGACCCGGTGTACGTGTCGTACCGCCCGGAGTTGATCGAGCTGATGGGCAAGGAGGGCTACGGCCGTCTGGTCGAACTGTGCGAGCAGCGACTGGCGTCCCGCCTGCCCCTGGTGGCACCGCACCCGGCGGATCCGACGGGTCCGGCGGAGCCTGCGGGCCAATAGGCGGCTGGGCGGGCGGGGACGGTGGTCGGTCCGCGGACCGAACTGGCCACATCGCCGCCCCTCCTCGCGCCCTCCCTGGCGCCCCGGTTCACCTGACACCCCGGCTTCATGGCGGCGCCCCCGCCGGTCTACGGTCCCGGTGGCGGGTCGCCGCCTCCGTCGCCCGGTGGTGTCGTGGGGCCGCCCGGGTCCGTGGGGGCCGGGTCGGTCGGGGTCGGCGTGGGGTCCGGCTGGGCCGGGCCGGTCGGCGTGGGGTCCGGGTCGGGGGTCGGCGGTGGAGCGGTGGGCCTCGGGGGGCCCGGGTCCGGGACGGGCGCGGTGGGCCGGGGGCCGACCGGCGGCGTCGGCTCCGGACCGTAGCCCTCGATCGTCACCACGGCGTCCGACGGAGCCAGGGTCACCCGCGCGGTCCAGTACCCGGAGGGCTCGCTCAGCTGGTCGACGTACACCTTGATCGTCAGAGACTCGCCGGGCTTCAGGGTGCCCGAGGACTGGCTGAGGTAGAGCCAGTCGGCGCCGGTGCGGGCGGACCAGCGGACGGCCGCGTCCCCGGTCGCTTCAAGGGTGATGAGGGTGGTGTCGCCGTCGTTGGCGGCGGTGATGGAGAGCGCGCCCCGCCCCTTGCCCTGGGTGACCTCCACGGACACGTCGTCCGACGCCTGCTTGCCTCGGCCGTGGCGGGCGTCGGACCTGTTCCGGGCGTTGCCGGCGTTCTGGTAGGCGTCGCCGCTGCCGTCGCCCACGGTGCCGTCGCCGTCGCCCTGTTCCTCGCCCGCGCTGACCGAACGGCCGTCGCCGCCCTCGCCGATGAGAGGGGCGCCCCGATAGGCGGCCCAGAGGGCGAAGACGGGCGCCGCGACCACGGTGGCGACGACGGTCGTGGTCACGGCCCGCGCGCGCAGCCGCTCCCGTCGGGCCGCACGGTCCCTCGGATCCATGGGAAAGCCACGCCGGTCGAAGCGCGGGGCGCCGCCACGCGCGCGCGTGAGGTGAGCCATCGCGGGCCCCAGGGCGGCACGCGGCGCTTCGAGCACCGGCAGCGCGGCGGGCGTGACCGTGGTGCCGGGCCAGCGGCCGGGGACGGCGCGCTCGGCGGCGCGACGGCAGACGGGACAGTCGTCGACGTGCCGGACGAGTTCGCGGCGCAGGGTGGCGCTCAGGACGAGCTGATGGTCACCGGTCAGCCGGGCGACGCTCGGACAGGCGCCGGTCTCGACGACCGCGAGGGCGGCTCGGGTGCGCTCCACCTCGCAGGCGGCGGAGGCGAGCAGCTCCCGCGCGGCGGTCGGGTCCATGCCCAGCACGGCGGCGACCTCGTGGGCGGTGAGCTGATGCCGTACGGCCAACTCAAGGGCCTCGCGCTGCTCGGGCGAGGTGCCGGCGGCCTCCGGCCAGGCGAGCTGGGCGAGTTCACGCCGCCGCTGCCGCTCCTCGTCCTCGGAGAGCGCGACGGCCCGGACGGCGGCGCTCTCGACGGCGCGCGCCTTCCCCGAACGCCCTTTCTCCGAGCGCCCTTTCTCCGAGCGGCCCTTGTCGGGATGCGTGGTGTCGGCCCCACCGCCGTGCCCCGGTGGGCGCGTGGAGGCATGCGCGGCCGGCCGTTTCTGCCGCACCTCGGCGAGCTTGCGCAGACAGGCCCAGCGGGCCAGTGCGTACAGCCAGGCACGGCGGTCGTCGGCGGTGTCCGGCCCCCGACGCCGCTCGGCGAGCGCGAGCACGTCGGCGAGCGCAGCGGTGGCCGCGTCGCGGTCGCACAGCACGGACATGCAGTAGGTGAACAGGCCGTCCAGGTACGGCTCGTAGCGCGTCGACGGGTGCTGCGCCACCGCGCGCGCCGCGGCCCGATCGCGCGCCTCACGGTGCGCCCGGTGTGCGCCGGTGGTGCGGGTCGAGGTTTCCGGACTGATGCTCATCATTCATGGACGGTAGGCGCCCGGAACCAGCACCTTCTCGCCCCTTGAGCACATTTACTCCGTACGGGTGAAACGATCCCTCATAAGGGGACAGGAATGCCGCATTCCGCGGTGCACGCGGAGCTTGGCCGAATGTTGTGCACTTTATTGACCGTCACCAAAAATTGGCCCTACATTGCTCTCGGGAAACGAGTTACTGCCCAGTAAGAGCGAGCAACGTCCCCACCTCCGCGCCGACAGGAGCCCCACCCCCATGGCCGTACGCACCCGCCGCTCCACCAACCGCTCCACCCACCGCGCCCTCGCCGCCCTCGCCGCGACCGTCGTCCTCTCCCTGACCGGCGCCTCCGTCTCCGCCGCCGCCCCGCAGAGCGCCGCGCCCGCCGTGGAACGCCTCACCGGCACCCTCCCCGACGGTGCCGCCTGGATAGCGGACGTCCCGGAGAACTGGAACGGCACTCTGATCGTCTTCAGTCACGGCTTCGGCGTGACGGTGCCCCAGAACGCCCCCCGCGAGGCCGTGCGCCTCCGCCTCCTCGAAGAGGGCTACGCGCTCACCGGCTCCTCCTACGACGTCAGCGAGACCCTCTGGGCCCTGGAGAGCGCGGAGCGCGACCAGCTCGCCACCGTCGCGGCGGTCACCGAGAGGATCGGCGAACCCACGCGCACGCTCTCCATCGGCCAGTCCATGGGCGGGCTGGTCAACGCCCGGCTCGCCCGCTCCGGCGCGGGCGGGATCGACGGCGCGCTGGGCCTGTGCGGTCTCGTGGCGGGAGCCAACGACCTGCACGCCTACCAGCTCGACGCCGAGTACACGATCGCCCGGCTCCTGCTCCCCGACACTCCCGTGAAGCTGGTGGACTTCGCTTCCGAGGCGGAGGGCGCCACCACCGGCCGGCAGCTCACCGACGCCGTCGTCGCCGCCCAGAAGACCCCGCAGGGCCGCGCCCGGATCGCCCTCGCCGCCGCCTACCTCAACCTGCCCACCTGGGCGCCCGGCAAGGACCGCCCCGCCGCCGGTGACCGGGACGAACAGCAGGCCCAGCAGTACCAGTGGCTGGCCCAGGGTGTCCTCAACCGCATGGAGCCCGCCCGCTTCCACGTCGAGAAGGCCCTCGGCGGCAACAACTCCGGGAACAAGGGCGTCGACTACGCGCGCGTGCTCGCGGGCTCCCAGCACGCACCCCTGGTCAAGGCCCTCTACAAGAAGGCCGGCCTCGACCTGCGCGCCGATCTGCGCGACCTGACCGCGAACGCCGACATCACCGCCGACCCGGACGCCGTCGCCGCCGGCCTACGCACGTCCTCCGCCGGCCAGGGCCTCGCCGTTCCCCTCCTCAACATCCACACCACCGCCGACGACCTCGTCCCCGTCGAGCATGAGTCCCGCTTCGCCACCCGGATCCGCGCCTCCGGCGACGCCGCGCAGCTCCGCCAGGCCTACGTCGAACGCCAGGGCCACTGCACCTTCACCACCGCCGAGACGGTGGCCGCCCTGCACGCCCTGGAGTCCCGCCTGGACACCGGCCGCTGGGGCGCCTCGGCCACCCCGGCCGCCCTCCAGTCGGCCGCGACCGCCCTCGGCCTCGACGGCGCGGCGTACATCCCGTACACCCCGGCCCAACTGACCATCGGCCGCCGCCCGTAGCGAGAGGATTCACCGAGACGGCAACCCGGCCGCGAACGCGCGGAAGGGGCCGTGCCGGTGCGTAGCAGCCCGTCGCTCACAGCCGCCCGGAGAACGGCTCGCCCTTACCTCCGAGCAGTAGGGCACCACGCGACGGGCTCCAGCTCTACGCACCGGCACGGCCCCGCCCCACCCACCCACCGCCCGGACGCACCCCAGGGGCGCGGGGAGCTGCGCGAAAGCCCCCGCGAACCCGCACCCGCCCCCTCCCGAAACCCCTCTCGAAGCACCTCCCGGAACCCCTCCCAAGCCGCCCCCGAAACCGCACCGAAGCCCCTCCCAAGACCCTCCCCCACACCCCCCGTCCGGCCGACCGTCGAAGACTGTCGGTGCCCTCCGTTACGGTTCGTCCATGGCTGCCCGCACGAAGACCACGAAGGACCGCCCGTCCTACCGCTGCACGGAATGCGGCTGGCAGACGGCCAAGTGGCTGGGCCGCTGCCCCGAGTGCCAGGCCTGGGGCACGGTCGAGGAGTACGGCACCCCGGCCGTCCGTACGACGACCCCCGGCCGCGTCACCACCTCCGCCGTCCCCATCGCCCAGGTCGACGGCCGCCAGGCCACCGCCCGCTCCACCGGCGTCCCCGAGCTCGACCGCGTCCTCGGCGGCGGCCTCGTCCCCGGCGCCGTCGTCCTCCTCGCGGGAGAACCCGGCGTCGGCAAGTCCACCCTCCTCCTCGACGCCGCCGCCAAGTCCGCGAGCGCCGAGCACCCCACCCTGTACGTCACGGGTGAGGAGTCCGCCAGCCAGGTCCGCCTCCGCGCCGACCGCATCAAGGCCCTGCACGACCACCTCTACCTCGCCGCCGAGACCGACCTCGCCGCCGTCCTCGGCCACTTGGACGCGGTCAAGCCGTCCCTGCTGATCCTCGACTCGGTCCAGACCGTCGCCTCACCGGAGATCGACGGCGCCCCCGGCGGCATGGCCCAGGTCCGCGAGGTCGCCGGCGCGCTGATCCGCGCCTCCAAGGAGCGCGGCATGTCGACGCTCCTCGTGGGCCACGTCACCAAGGACGGCGCCATCGCGGGCCCCCGCCTCCTGGAGCACCTCGTCGACGTCGTCCTGCACTTCGAGGGCGACCGGCACGCCCGCCTCCGCCTGGTCCGCGGCGTCAAGAACCGCTACGGCGCCACGGACGAGGTCGGCTGCTTCGAGCTGCACGACGAGGGCATCACCGGCCTCACCGACCCCAGCGGCCTCTTCCTCACCCGCCGCGACGAACCCGTCCCCGGCACCTGCCTGACCGTCACCCTGGAGGGCCGCCGCCCCCTGGTCGCGGAAGTGCAGTCGCTCACAGTCGACTCGCAGCTCCCCTCCCCCCGCCGGACCACGTCCGGCCTGGAGACCTCCCGGGTCTCGATGATGCTCGCGGTCCTGGAGCAGCGCGGCCGGATCAGCGCCCTCGGCAAGCGGGACATCTACTCGGCGACGGTCGGCGGCGTGAAGCTGTCGGAGCCCGCCGCGGACCTCGCGATCGCCCTCGCCCTGGCCTCCGCGGCGACCGACACCCCTCTCCCCAAGAACCTCGTGGCGATCGGTGAAGTGGGTCTCGCGGGCGAGGTCAGACGGGTCACAGGGGTGCAGCGCCGCCTCTCCGAAGCACACCGCCTCGGCTTCACGCACGCCCTCGTTCCGACCGATCCCGGCAAGGTTCCTCCCGGTATGAAGGTCCTGGAAGTGGCCGACATGGGAGACGCGCTCCGGGTACTGCCCCGATCCCGTCGGCGAGAGGCCCCACGGGACGCGGAGGACCGCCGGTAGACTTTGCCCAGGTCTCGCCCGTCCGTACGAACCACGAGTGCGAAACGGGAGCGCCCCAGAACCTGCGACCGGAGGAGTGCAGTGGCAGCCAACGACCGGGCAGCAGCTCCCGGAAAGTCCGGTGGGAGCTCCGGTGCCGATGGCCTGATGCGCGCCTCACTGAGCGCCGTGGCCCCAGGCACGGCCCTGCGCGACGGGCTTGAACGGATTCTCCGCGGCAACACCGGCGGACTCATCGTGCTCGGCTTCGACAAGACCGTCGAGCCGATGTGCACCGGTGGTTTCGTCCTGGATGTCGAGTTCACCGCCACGCGCCTGCGTGAGCTGTGCAAGCTCGACGGCGGCATCGTGCTGTCCTCGGACCTCTCCAAGATCCTCCGGGCGGGCGTCCAGCTGGTCCCCGACCCGATGATCCCGACCGAGGAGACCGGCACCCGCCACCGCACGGCCGACCGCGTCAGCAAACAGGTGGGCTTCCCCGTCGTCTCGGTCTCCCAGTCGATGCGCCTCATCGCGCTCTACGTCGACGGGCAGCGCCGCGTCCTGGAGGACTCGGCGGCGATCCTGTCCCGGGCGAACCAGGCCCTGGCGACCCTGGAGCGCTACAAGCTCCGCCTGGACGAGGTGGCCGGCACGCTCTCCGCGCTGGAGATCGAGGACCTGGTGACGGTCCGGGACGTCTCGGCGGTCGCCCAGCGACTGGAGATGGTCCGCCGCATCGCCACCGAAATCGCCGAATATGTGGTCGAACTGGGCACCGACGGTCGTCTCCTGGCCCTCCAGCTCGACGAGCTGATCGCGGGCGTCGAACCGGAGCGCGAACTGGTGGTCAGGGACTACGTCCCCGAGCCCACCGCGAAGCGCTCCCGCACGGTCGACGAGGCCCTCCACGAACTCGACGCCCTCACCCACGCCGAGCTGCTCGAACTCCCCACGGTCGCCCGCGCCCTCGGCTACACCGGCTCCCCCGAGGGCATGGACTCGGCCGTCTCCCCGCGCGGCTTCCGCCTCCTCGCCAAGGTCCCGCGCCTGCCCGGCGCCATCATCGACCGCCTGGTGGAGCACTTCGGCGGCCTCCAGAAGCTTCTCGCCGCCAGCGTCGACGACCTCCAGACAGTCGACGGCGTGGGCGAGGCCCGCGCCCGCAGCGTCCGCGAGGGACTGTCCCGCCTGGCGGAGTCCTCCATCCTGGAACGCTACGTCTGACCGACCGCCTGCAGCCCACTCAGGCCCACCCGGGGCCCCGCCCGACCTCTGACCGTCAGCCAGCCCTGCGACAGTCAGCCCCTCTGACCGTCAGCCCTCCGACCGTCAGTTCCTCCGGCCGTCAGCCCACCGACCGTCAGTCCTTCTCCAGCACGAAGGACGTGCGAGCCGTGGCCAGCCCCGGTGCCTTCGCCTCGACGAGGTACGTCCCGGCGGTGGCCGAACCGGCTGACGGAGTCGCGCAGTTGGGCGCGCTCGGGTCACGGTTCCACTCGACGGTGTAGGTCACCCGGTCACCGGCCGGCACCTTGAACATCAGGCTGCCCGCCGTCTCGTGGCAGTCGTCGGACGCCCAGAACGCGTCGTCGTCATCGGCGTCGGCCGGGGTGATCGTCACCACCGTGTTGTCCGGGCCGAGATCGAGCTTGCAGTCGCCGCCGGAGGAGTTGCGGGCGATGAGTTCGAACGTGGGGTTGACCCCGGGCGCGTAGGCGTTGCGCACGCTGCGCACGGTCAACTTCACGGCCCCAGCTGTGCAGTTGGGCAGGCTGGACCCCGCCGGAACCTGCTCGCCCGAGCTGCTGCCGTTCTTGCCGCCGTCGTCGGAGGTACCCCCACCCGCGGCACCGGACCCGGCGCTCGTGTCCCCGCCACCGGAAGCCGAGCCCGAACCCGACCCCGAACCGTCGCCCGCCCCGGAACCGGAGCTGTCGCCCCCGGAGCTCGACTCGTCACCCGACTCGTCGCGTCCGCCCGGCGCTTCACTGATCGCGGGACCGGAACCGGACGGCCCGGGAGTGATCGAGGTCGCGGGATTCTTTCCGTCGGGACCACCCGCGTTGTTGTCGCCGTCCCCGCCCCCGCCGGTGACGACCCACACGACGAGGATCGCCAGCAGACCGACAACGGTCAGCAGAACGGCCCTCCGGCGCCAGTAGATGGTGGAGGGAAGCGGCCCGATCGGATTGCGCAGAGATCCCACGGCGCAACTTTACGAGAGATCCGGCACTTCGCTGGCCCCACCCGCCGCCCGAAACCTCAACTTTTCCGGATCATCATCCCGGTCGTTCCCGTGATCGCCCCGGCCGGGCGCCTCATGATCGCGGTGCGTGATCGCAGAGCCCGTACGGGCACGTTCCGTGACCGGATCCATGTCATGCGAACAGCACCAACTCCGCAGCCCTCCAGGCCCGTTCAGGGAGACATCCGCTCATCGACCCCGAGTTCACTCGCCGCTTCCCTCGGCCCACCTGCCACAATCGTCCCCACCACCGAAGCGCGCCGCAGGACTTGGAGATGACGATGGCCGGATCCGAGACCGTGGAGAACGGCGTCAGCGCACCGGCGTCGAAGCCGTTGCGGAAGCTGGGGTTCCTGACCATCGGGCTGTTCGACGAGGCCGACCCGCGCCGGGGCCACGAATCCACGCTGGAGATCATCGAACTGGGCGAGCGGCTCGGTTTCGACAGCGCGTGGCTGCGCCACCGTCATCTGCAGTACGGCATCTCCTCCCCCGTCGCGGTCATGGCGGCCGCCTCGCAGCGCACGAGCCGTATCGAACTGGGCACCGCTGTCATCCCGTTGGGCTGGGAGAACCCGCTGCGGCTCGCCGAGGACCTGGCCACGGTCGACCTCCTGTCCGGCGGCCGGGTCAACCCGGGGATCAGCGTCGGACCGCCGATGCACTACGACACCGTCAAGGCGGCGCTCTACCCGGACACCGCCGACGCGGAGGACTTCAGCTTCGAACGGGTCCGTAGGCTCCTTGGCTTCGTACGCAGCGAAGCGGCCACGGACTTCCGCGGCACCGAGGGGTTCGAGGTCTTCTCCGACCGGGTCCAGCCGCACTCCCCGGGGCTGGGCGCCCGGATGTGGTACGGCGGCGGCAGCCTGCGGTCGGCGCGGTGGGCCGGCGAGAACGGGATGAACTTCCTGACCAGCAGCGTGGTGAAGGCGGAGCCGGCGGAGGGGGTGGCGGCGGAGCCGGGGCCGACGGCCGCCTCCGGGACGGTGGACTTCGCCGAGATCCAGCGCTCGCACATCAGGGAGTTCCGGGCGCACCACCCCGACGGTGAGCGGGCCCGGGTCTCGCAGGGACTCGTGGTCATCCCGACCGACTCGGCGAGTGCGGAGCAGCGCGCCAAGTACGAGGCGTACGCGGCGAAGCGGTTGCCCCGGACCACGGCGCCGCAGGGGGCGGGGCGGCTTCTCTTCGCGCCGGACCTGGTGGGCACGTCCGCGGAGATCGCCGAGCGGTTGCGGGCGCACGCCGGGTTCCGCGAGGTCGACGAGGTGGCGTTCGCGCTGCCGTTCACGTTCGAGCACGAGGACTATGTGCAGATCCTGACGGACATCGCGACGAAGTTGGGGCCGGCGCTGGGGTGGCGGCCGGGCGGCTGACGTGCCGCCGAAGAGCACGGGAGTTCGGATGCGTTGGCGAGTGCGGCTCCGGTGGGACTTTCCCGCACCCGGCGGACCCACCCCAGACACCCCCCACCAGAACCCGCCCCCACCACCCTCCGCGTGGCAGGATCGACCGTGCCATGACTGCACCCACGAAACCCCAGAGCAGCCCTGCCGACGTAACCCCCACACCAACCCCCACCTCTGTCCCCGCCCCCACACCCACCGCCCTGCACACCCCGGTGATCGCCTGGTTCGAGACGCACGCCCGTGACCTGCCCTGGCGTCGACCGGAGGCCGGCCCCTGGGGGGTGATGGTCAGCGAGTTCATGCTCCAGCAGACACCGGTCAACCGTGTACTGCCCGTCTACGAGCAGTGGTTGGCGCGCTGGCCCCGCCCGGCGGACCTCGCGAAGGAACCCCCGGGCGAGGCGGTGCGCGCCTGGGGCCGGCTCGGCTACCCGCGCCGCGCGCTACGGCTGCACGGCGCCGCGGTGGCCATAACGGAACGGCACGGCGGAGACGTACCCCGTGATCACGCGCAGCTGCTCGCGCTGCCGGGGATCGGCGAGTACACGGCCGCGGCGGTGGCCTCGTTCGCGTACGGGCAGCGGCACGCCGTGCTCGACACGAACGTGCGGCGGGTCTTCGCCCGCGCGGTGAGCGGCACGCAGTACCCGCCGAACGCGACCACGGCAGCCGAGCGGAAGCTGGCCCGGGCCCTGCTGCCCGAGGACGACGGGACGGCGTCCCGGTGGGCGGCCGCGTCGATGGAGCTGGGCGCACTGGTGTGCACGGCGAAGAACGAGACGTGCGGGCGCTGCCCGATCGCCGGACAGTGCGCCTGGCGGCTGGCCGGGAAGCCCGCGCACGAGGGCCCGGCGCGGCGCGGGCAGACGTACGCCGGTACCGACCGTCAGGTCCGCGGCAAGCTGCTCGCCGTCCTGCGGGACGCGATCGCCCCGGTGCCGCAGGCGGTTCTCGACCGGGTGTGGGACGAGCCCGTGCAGCGTGCCCGCGCCCTGGACGGGCTGGTCTCCGACGGACTGGTGGAACCCCTCCCCGGCGGCCTCTACCGCCTCCCCCTCACCTGACCCTCCGGTGTCGTCGACGGGGTAAACCGGCCCATCTCCGCCCCAAAGCCCATCCCGCTTTACCCCGTTCCTACTTTCGTTACACAACCGACGGACAGCCGAGCGTTCTCCGCAGGCTGCCTCGGACGTCTCCGTGACAACCCCTCCGTAGCTTCATTGGCGTACCGCAGGAACCCGCGAAACGAACCGGCGGATCCGGCGGAACGAGCGACACGCACCGCGCGACACACCGCGCGACACGAAGCGGCGGACAACCGGCACCGCGCGACAGCGCGGACGTCGGAAACGGGGAACGGAGGCGGTTGATCATGGCGCACGGCGAGGTGCTCGAATTCGAGGAGTACGTCCGTACCCGGCAGGACGCGCTGCTGCGCAGCGCCCGCCGGCTCGTGCCGGACCCGGTGGACGCCCAGGATCTGCTGCAGACGGCGCTGGCACGGACGTACGGCCGCTGGGACGGCATCGCGGACAAGCGGCTGGCCGACGCCTATCTGCGCCGGGTCATGATCAACACCCGGACCGAGTGGTGGCGGGCCCGGAAGCTGGAGGAGGTCCCGACCGAGCAGCTGCCGGACGCCTGCATCGAGGACTCGACCGAGCAGCACGCGGACCGCGCCCTCCTGATGGACATCATGAAGGTTCTGGCACCCAAGCAGCGCAGTGTCGTGGTGCTGCGACACTGGGAGCAGATGTCCACGGAGGAGACGGCCGCCGCCCTCGGCATGTCGGCCGGCACGGTCAAGAGCACGCTGCACCGTGCGCTGGCCCGGCTCCGCGAGGAGCTGGAGTCGCGGGACCACGAAGAGCGCGCCGCCCGTGCGCTCGAAGCGAGCGAGGAGCAGGAGCGTTGCGCGGCCTGAGCACAGCGGCCGGCCCCCGTCCGGGGGTCAGGCAGGGCACGAAGGCGGTGATCACGGCGGTGGCCGTGCTCGCCGCCCTCGCCCTTTCCGTGTCCGCCTGCGGCACGGGCGGCACCGGTGCCCGGGACGAGGGGCCGGCCGACAGCGACTCCCTCGCAGCGGGCGCGGCCACCCCGTCCGTCTCCGGTTCGGCGGAGGCCGAGGACGACCACCCGAGCGTCGACGAGGTCGTCCGGATGGTCCGCGCGGACCCGGAGGTCAGCAAGACGGTCAAGAGCGATCTGCGGCCGTGTGTGGCCGACGAGTACCCGGTGGACGTGACGTACGGGGACCTGACCGGGGCCTCGTCCGACGACCTCGTGGTGAATGTGATGACGTGTGCGGACGCCGTCGGTGTGGCGTCGTACGTGTACCGCGCGGAGGAGAAGGGGGCGTACCGGAGCGTCTTCCGGTCCGAACAGCCGCCCGTCTACGCGGAGATAGACCGGGGCGACCTCCTCGTCACCCGGCAGCTGTACGAGAATGGCGACCCGTCGTCGTACCCGTCCAGCGAGGAAGTGGCCACCTATCGCTGGATCAAGGACGACTTCGTCCAGCGCTCCAGTACACGCACCGAGTACAGCAGCGCCGTGGGCGGCACGGAGTCGGCGACACCCGAGCCGAGCTGAGCCCCGCTGGTCACGGCGATCCCGACCGCCCGACCGACCGCCCGAATACGACGGTCGGAACCGTCCCCGACCGCGACGGCCGACCGTCCCCGACCGCGCCGGTCCCGACCGACCCGACAACCGTCGCGACCCACTTCGACCGAGAGCGAGCGAGATCACCGGATGGCAGAGCAGACCCACGTCCTGTTCGTCGAGGACGACGACGTCATCCGCGAGGCCACCCAGCTCGCCCTGGAGCGGGACGGCTTCGCGGTCACGGCCATGCCCGACGGGCTGTCGGGGCTGGAGGCGTTCCGCGCGAACCGGCCTGACATCGCCCTCCTCGACGTCATGGTCCCGGGTCTGGACGGGGTCTCCCTGTGCCGCCGCATCCGTGACGAGTCGACCGTCCCGGTGATCATGCTCTCCGCGCGCGCCGACTCCATCGACGTGGTGCTGGGGCTGGAGGCGGGCGCCGACGACTACGTGACCAAGCCGTTCGACGGCGCGGTCCTGGTCGCCCGGATCCGCGCGGTGCTGCGCCGCTTCGGCCACGCGAGCGGCGGCGACGCCAAGGCGGAGGAGACCGGGGCGGCGGGCACCGCCGGGGTGCTCACCTTCGGCGAACTGGAGATCGACACCGAGGGCATGGAGGTACGGAGGTCGGGGGAGCCGGTGGCGCTGACGCCGACCGAGATGCGGCTGCTGCTGGAGTTCTCGTCCGCCCCCGGCACGGTGCTCTCCCGCGACAAGTTGCTCGAACGCGTGTGGGACTACGGCTGGGGCGGCGACACCCGGGTCGTCGACGTCCATGTCCAGCGGCTGCGCGCGAAGATCGGCCAGGACCGGATCGACACGGTCCGCGGCTTCGGCTACAAGCTCAAGGCCTGAGCGGGGGCGGAGCCGAGATGGAGTCGAGGGGCATACGGGGAAGGCGGGCCCCGGAGGCGGTACGTGTCGTCGGCCGCCCGTCCGCCGCGGGGTCCGCGTCGGGTACGCGACCCGTCGCAGGCGCGGGGCCGGCCGTCGGCACGGGGCCCGCTTCGGGCATCCGGACGGGGTTGCGCTGGCAGTTGAGCGCGGCGATCGCCCTGGTGGGCGCGCTGGTGGCGGTCGCGCTGAGCCTGGTCGTGCACAACGCGGCACGGGTCTCGATGCTCGACAACTCGCGCGACCTCGCCGACGAGCGCATCCAGGTCGCCCAGCGCATGTACGAGTCGGGCCGCCCGCTGAAGTCGGGCGCCTTCGGCGTGAAGATCGACGACCCCGAGATCCCCGGAGACCTGCTGACCAAGGTCAGGGAGGGCCGCAGGGCCACCTACGTGTCCGAGGGCGAGAACGGGGTGCCCGACATCTGGGCGGCGGTCCCGCTGAAGGACAAGCGCGTCCTGTCGCTGCACACCGACTTCACCGACCACAGCTCGGCGGTGATGCGGGACCTCGACCAGGCCCTGCTGATCGGCTCGATCGCGGTCGTCTTCGGCGGTTCGGCCCTCGGGGTCCTGATCGGCGGCCAGATGTCCCGCCGACTGCGCAAGGCGGCGGCCGCCGCGCACCAGGTGGCCAAGGGCGAGTCGGACGTACGGGTGCAGGAAGCGATCGGTGGTGTCGTCCGGGACGAGACCGCCGAGCTGGCGCGGGCCGTGGACGCGATGGCCGACACCCTGCGGCAGCGCATCGAGGCGGAGCGCCGGGTGACGGCGGACATCGCGCACGAGCTGCGTACGCCGGTGACCGGGCTGCTGACGGCCGCGGAGCTGCTGCCGCCGGGCCGCCCCTCCGAGCTGGTCCGCGACCGGGCGCAGGCGATGCGCACGCTCGTCGAGGACGTGCTGGAGGTGGCCCGCCTCGACGGTGCCTCCGAGCGGGCCGAGTTGCAGGACATCATGCTGGGTGAGTTCGTGGCCCGGCGGGTGGCGGCGAAGAACGCGGACGTGCGGGTGCGGATCGTGCACGAGTCGGAGGTGACGACCGACCCCCGCCGTCTCGAGCGGGTCCTGCTGAACCTGCTGGCCAACGCGGCGAAGCACGGCCGACCGCCGATCGAGGTGTCCGTCGAGGGCCGCGTCATCCGGGTCCGCGACCATGGCCCCGGGTTCCCCGAGGAACTTCTCGCGGACGGGCCCCGCCGTTTCCGTACCGGGGCCTCCGACCGGGCCGGCCAGGGTCACGGGCTCGGCCTGACGATCGCCGCCGGTCAGGCGCGTGTCCTCGGAGCGCGCCTCACCTTCCGCAACGTCCGCCCGCCGGGTTCCCCGGACACGGTCCCGGCCGAGGGCGCGGTCGCGGTCCTGTGGCTCCCGGAACACGCCCCGACGAACACGGGGAGCTACCCGATGCTGCCGATGTCGAACGACGGGGTGGGGTGACCGGGGCCGGTTGTTCGGCTGCGGGTGAGTGGGGGCTGGTCGCGCAGTTCCCCCCCCCCGCCCCTGAAAAGCAGGGGCTTCGCCCCGTGCTTTTCAGGCCCGCAGGGCCTGTTCTTTCAGGGGCGCGGGGAACTGCGCGAGAAGCCCCACGCACCCGCACCCGCCAATCGCACCCGACCCCCCACTCTCATGCGCGCACCATGCCCTCGGTGGCCTCCCCCTTGCCGGAGGCCTCCGCCTTGCCCGAGGCCTCCGCCGCGGAGGAACCCCCGGCCCCCCGCAACGGCACCTCCTTCACGAACACCGCCGCCACCAACGCCACCACGGAGACGACCGCCCCCAGCAGAAACGCCGAGTGCGTCCCGGCGGACACCGCGTGCTGGTACGCCTCCCGCGCGGCCTCCGGCAGCTTCGCCAGACTCGCCGCGTCCAACTGCGCCGACTGCTCGGTCACCTTGGACCCCAGCGCCCCGGCCCGCTCGGCCATCACGTCCTGCACTCGGCTGTTGAACAGCGCACCCATGATCGCGACCCCGAAGGACGACCCGAGGGTCCGGGACAGCGTGGTCGTGGACGACGCCACCCCCATGTCCTTCATCTCGACGCTGTTCTGCGCGACCAGCATGGTGATCTGCATCAGGCATCCCATACCGGCCCCCAGCACGGCCATGTACAGCCCGGACGTCACCCGGCTCGTCCCGATGTCCATCTGCGCCAGCAGGAACAGCCCCACGATCATCAGGACGCTCCCGACGAGCGGGAAGACCTTGTAGCGGCCGCTGTTCGTGGTCACCCGCCCGGCCACCATCGACACCGCGAGCATCGCCCCCAGCATCGGCAGCAGCAACAGCCCGGAGTTCGTCGCGGACGCGCCCTGCACCGACTGCTGGTACAGCGGCAGGAACAGCACCGCACCGAACATCACGAACCCGGTGAAGAACCCGATCAGGGACATCAGCGTGAAGTTCCGGCTGCGGAAGATGTGCAGCGGGATCACCGGCTCGGCCGCCCGCTTCTGCACGAACACGAATCCGACCAGCGAGGTCACCCCGAGCGCGATCAGCTCCATGATGACGGCCGAGCCCCAGGCGTACTCGGTGCCGCCCCACGTGGTGACCAGCACGATCGCCGTGATGCCGACGGTCAGCAGGCCCGCGCCCAGATAGTCGATGTTCCGCGCCGACCGCCCCTCGCGCGACGGCTTCGGCAGGTGCAGCACGGCACTGACGGCGATCAGTGCCACGACCCCGAGCGGCAGGTTGATGTAGAAGGACCAGCGCCAGCCCCAGTGGTCCGTGATGGACCCGCCCACCAGCGGCCCGGCGATCATGGCGAGGGCCATCACCCCGGCCATCATGCCCTGGTACTTGCCGCGCTCCCGGGGCGGTATCAGGTCGCCGATGATCGCCATGACGCCGACCATCAGCCCGCCGGCGCCGAGTCCCTGCACGGCGCGGAACCCGATGAGCTGGCCCATGTCCTGGGCCATACCGCTCAGCGCCGACCCGATCAGGAAGATCACGATCGAGGTCATGAAGACCCGCTTGCGGCCGTAGAGGTCGCCGAGCTTGCCCCAGATGGGTGTGGAGGCGGCGGTCGCGAGCGTGTACGCGGTGACGACCCACGAGAGGTGTTCGAGCCCGCCCAGCTCGCCCACGATCGTCGGCATCGCGGTGCCGATGATCATGTTGTCGAGCATCGCGAGCAGCATGGCGATCATGAGCGCGAGCAGCACCACCCGCACACTGCGCGACTGCGGCCCGTCCGCCTCGGCCCCACCGCTCGCTTCGTTCTTCTTCTCCGCATCCATCGCGGTCCTCCACTCCCCCCGGAGCTCCCGTGCACTTACTTGCCGACCGGCTAGTTGTCTACACTTAGGGAAGCTAGGCCCCTAACTAGCCGGGCGTCAAGTAAGTTCGACGCGCTTGGCCGAGGCTTGACCGACCCGGGCCGTCCGAGCGGCGAGGAGTACGAGGATGAGCGGCACGACACGGGACGCGACGGGCCCGACGAGCCCGACACCGAAGCGGCAGCGTCGCGGCGACACCCGCCAGCGCATCCAGGACGTCGCCCTCGAACTCTTCGCCGAGCAGGGCTACGAGAAGACCTCGCTGCGGGAGATCGCCGAACGCCTGGATGTGACGAAGGCGGCGCTGTACTACCACTTCAAGACCAAGGAGGACATCCTCATCGGTCTCTTCCAGGACCTGCAGCGCCCGATCGACGAACTGATCGAATGGGCGGGCACCCAGCCGCGCACCCTCGACACCAAGCGGGAGATCCTGCGCCGCTACAGCCTGGCCCTGGCCGATGTCGCCCCCCTCTTCCGCTTCATGCAGGAGAACCAGGCGACGGTCCGAGAGCTGAGCGTCGGCGAGACGTTCAAGGACCGCATGATCCGGCTGATCGACACCATCAAGGAACCGGACGCCGCCCTGACCGACCAGGTCCGCTGCACGAGCGCCCTGTTCACCATGCACGCCGGCATGTTCGTCCTCAGGGACGTCGAAGGCGACCCCGAGGAGAAGCGCAAGGCCGTCCTTGAGGTCGCGATCGACCTGGTGACCCAGGCGCACGCCGGCACCCCACACTCGTGAGGGCCCTCGTATCGGGGTAAGACCCCCAGAGCCCTCGGGGACCTCCCGATCGCATCCCCACCGCATGCCGATCGCATCCCGACCACATCTCGACCGCATCGGCACGAGGAGGCCCGAGTGAAAGCCGACGACCACGCCCGGATGACCGACGAGGAGCGCGCCGCTCACGACCGCAGAAGCCACCGCATCGCACTCGCCGTCACCGTGGCGGTCGGGATCGCGATGCTCCTCCTCATGGCCTTCTTCAGCGACTACTACGCCGACACCCCGATGTGCGGCACGGGCCAGGACTACGGCCCGTGCTGACCGGCCCTGGCTGACCGGCCCTGGCGACCGGCCCTGGCCTCAGGCCCGAGCGGATCAGACGCTGACGCCCTTGGTCCGCAGGAAGGCGACCGGGTCGATGGCGGAGCCGTAGTTCGCGGTCGTACGGATCTCGAAGTGCAGGTGCGGCCCGCTGGAGTTACCGGTGTTGCCGGAGAGGGCTATGCGCTGCCCGGTCTTGACGACCTGGCCGACCTTCACGTTCACCTTGGACAGGTGGGCGTACTGCGAGAACGTGCCGTTGCCGTGCTTGATGACGACGGCGTTGCCGTACGCCGGGCCGTCACCGGCGCCGTTGCCGCCGGCCTTCACGACGGTGCCGCCGTGCGCGGCGGCGACGGCCGTACCGCTCTTGACGGCGAAGTCCTGGCCGCTGTGCTTCGCGGACCACATGTTGCCGGCCTGGGCGAAGCGCGCGCTCAGCTTGTAGCCCTTGACGGGGCTGACCCAGGAGGCGGCCTTCTTGGCGGCGGCGGTCTGGACGGTGGCGGTGCCGGCGCTCGTGGCCTGAGCACCGCCGGCGGCGGCCGCGACCCCGGCCCCCAGCACGCCCGAGACACCCACACCCACGGCCGCCACGGCGGCACGGACACGGAGCTGGGACATACGGGAACGGGGAGTGCGAACACGCTGCGACATGGAGTACCTCACGGGAGACGGAGACAGGGAACGTGCCTCGACGGACACGAATCCCACCCGGCACACATCTGCGGCCGCCGAATGGGACACCCCTTGGTACCCCGACGCCCCGAAACCCCCCAAACGCGTGACCTACGACCGAACGTCGTAGGTCTCCATAAACCGCCCCTCTCGTTGACATCCACCCCCAAACCGTCCCCCACCTGCACGGCAGCAATCAAATCCCCTGACAACACACCCAAATGTCCGTTTTGCCCATCACCCCTTCGCCACTATTCCACCTAGTACCGGACAAATGACCTGTGCGGCACGTCACCGGTACCGACCCGAAAGACCTCAGGAATGTGACGCCGCCTACGAGGCCCACATCACTCACGGGCGATGGATTCCGGCAGCAGAAAAGGGGCTGCCCCGGGACCGAAGTCCCGGGGCAGCCCCTTTGTCGCTCAGGCCGAGCGCGGCGGTTAGGCGTCCTTGCTCAGGTTCGGCCCCGCACCGCCGGCCGCCTGCTCGATCGGCGGGACGTCCGGCAGCGCCGACTTCTCCTCACCCCGGAAGGTGAAGGTCTGCGTCTCGCCCTCGCCCTCGGTGTCCACGACCACGATGTGGCCGGGGCGCAGCTCGCCGAAGAGGATCTTCTCGGAGAGGGTGTCCTCGATCTCGCGCTGGATGGTCCGGCGCAGCGGCCGGGCGCCCAGCACGGGGTCGTACCCCTTCCTGGACAGCAGTTCCTTGGCGGACTGGGAGAGCTCGATGCCCATGTCCCGGTCCTTCAGACGCTCGTCCACCTTGCCGATCATCAGGTCGACGATCGCGAGGATGTCCTCCTGCGTCAGCTGCGGGAAGACGACGACGTCGTCGACACGGTTGAGGAACTCGGGCCGGAAGTGCTGCTTGAGCTCGTCCGAGACCTTGTTCTTCATGCGCTCGTAGTTGGTCTTCTTGTCGCCCGAGGCCGCGAAGCCCAGGTTGAAGCCCTTGGAGATGTCCCGGGTGCCGAGGTTGGTCGTCATGATGATGACCGTGTTCTTGAAGTCCACGACCCGGCCCTGGGAGTCGGTCAGGCGACCGTCCTCCAGGATCTGCAGCAGCGAGTTGAAGATGTCCGGGTGGGCCTTCTCGACCTCGTCGAAGAGGACGACGGAGAACGGCTTGCGGCGGACCTTCTCGGTCAGCTGGCCGCCCTCCTCGTAGCCCACGTATCCGGGCGGGGAACCGAAGAGCCGCGAGACCGTGTGCTTCTCGCTGAACTCCGACATGTCGAGGGAGATCAGCGCGTCCTCGTCGCCGAAGAGGAACTCGGCGAGCGCCTTGGACAGCTCGGTCTTACCGACACCGGACGGGCCGGCGAAGATGAACGAACCACCGGGACGCTTGGGGTCCTTCAGACCGGCACGCGTACGGCGGATCGCCTTCGACAGCGCCTTGACGGCGTCGACCTGGCCGATGACCCGCTTGTGGAGCTCGTCCTCCATGCGCAGCAGACGCGAGGACTCCTCCTCGGTCAGCTTGAAGACCGGGATGCCGGTGGCGGTCGCCAGGACCTCGGCGATCAGCTCGCCGTCGACCTCGGCGACGACGTCCATGTCGCCGGCCTTCCACTCCTTCTCGCGCTTGGCCTTGGCGGCCAGGAGCTGCTTCTCCTTGTCGCGGAGGGAGGCGGCCTTCTCGAAGTCCTGCGAGTCGATCGCGGACTCCTTGTCCCGGCGGACACCGGCGATCTTCTCGTCGAACTCGCGGAGGTCCGGCGGCGCGGTCATCCGGCGGATGCGCATCCTCGATCCGGCCTCGTCGATCAGGTCGATCGCCTTGTCCGGCAGGAAGCGGTCCGAGATGTACCGGTCGGCGAGCGTCGCCGCCTGCACCAGGGCCTCGTCCGTGATGGAGACGCGGTGGTGGGCCTCGTACCGGTCGCGCAGACCCTTGAGGATCTCGATGGTGTGCGGGAGCGAGGGCTCGGCGACCTGGATGGGCTGGAAGCGGCGCTCCAGGGCCGCGTCCTTCTCCAGGTGCTTGCGGTACTCGTCCAGGGTGGTGGCACCGATGGTCTGCAGCTCACCGCGGGCCAGCATCGGCTTCAGGATCGAAGCGGCGTCGATGGCGCCCTCGGCGGCACCCGCACCGACCAGCGTGTGCAGCTCGTCGATGAACAGGATGATGTCGCCGCGGGTGCGGATCTCCTTGAGCACCTTCTTCAGGCGCTCCTCGAAGTCACCGCGGTAGCGGGAGCCGGCGACCAGCGCGCCGAGGTCGAGGGTGTAGAGGTGCTTGTCCTTGAGGGTCTCGGGCACCTCGCCCTTGACGATGGCCTGGGCGAGGCCCTCGACGACGGCGGTCTTGCCGACGCCGGGCTCACCGATCAGGACCGGGTTGTTCTTGGTACGGCGGGACAGCACCTGCATGACCCGCTCGATCTCCTTCTCGCGCCCGATGACCGGGTCGAGCTTGGACTCACGAGCGGCCTGGGTGAGGTTCCGGCCGAACTGGTCGAGGACCAGGGACGTCGAGGGGGTGCCCTCGGCGGGGCCGCCGGCGGTGGCGGTCTCCTTGCCCTGGTAACCGGAGAGCAGCTGGATGACCTGCTGCCGCACCCGGTTGAGATCAGCGCCCAGCTTGACCAGGACCTGGGCGGCGACGCCCTCGCCCTCACGGATCAGGCCGAGCAGGATGTGCTCCGTGCCGATGTAGTTGTGGCCCAGCTGAAGGGCCTCGCGGAGCGACAGCTCCAGGACCTTCTTGGCACGGGGGGTGAAGGGGATGTGGCCGGACGGAGCCTGCTGCCCCTGCCCGATGATCTCCTCCACCTGCTGGCGGACCGCCTCGAGCGAAATCCCGAGGCTCTCCAGGGCCTTAGCGGCGACACCCTCACCCTCGTGGATCAGGCCCAGGAGGATGTGCTCGGTGCCGATGTAGTTGTGGTTGAGCATCCGGGCTTCTTCCTGAGCCAGGACGACAACCCGCCGCGCGCGGTCGGTGAACCTCTCGAACATCGTTAATCGCTCCTCAGAGCGGTCAGGCAGTGAGGGGACGCTCCCCTCGCTGTCCTTCCGCAGCTTAGTCCCGCAAGCGGGGACCGCTCATTCCAACTGCCGACACCGTCCTTGGCCTCCTGACCCCGAACGCCGACATCTGCTCCAACCCGATGGTGCGAGACGATGTTCCCGCAGGCCAGGCAGTTACCCCCACCATCAGTACGCCGATGGCGAACGTGAGACGGCCTTTCCTGCGTGTCGCCCCCTCCCACTAGGGATGTCTTACCCGTAGGGACTGACACTCCATGCCGGATGCACCGGTTCCCTCCGCTAAGGGCGAACATCCTTGCGTCACCGCACACTGTGGAACGCCCCCTTTCCCGGCACTCTTCGAAGCAGCGCCGACACCCAGCGTAACTCTGGGCCCCTTCGCCCGGTTGCTCCTGACATGGCCATCGTCCCCCTTCCCCGCCGACCGCTCGACCCGAGCGCCTCCTCGGCCGTCGCCCCGCGCGATGTCCCGGGTGAGGACCCCTGCGACGCGGTGCGGTGGTGGTACGAGAACGATCTCGGCTGGGCGACCGTGCCCGGGACGCCCGTACACCTCATTACGGGCCTGCGCTTCGATGTGCTCGACGTACCGGTGGAAGCGGGGGTCGCGGCGCTCCGTCATCTGGGGCCGGTGCCCGGCCCGGGTTCCCCGGTGGCGCTGTGCGGCGGGCGGATGCTGCTGCTGGTCGCGGCGGGGAGCGCGGAGGAGGTGCCGGAGCTGTTGCGGTGGCTGGACTGGGGCGGCCTCGACCTGGACCTCACTGCCGTCGGAACGGGCGGTCACATGGTGGCGCCGGAGCCCCCGGGTGTGATCGGTGGGCGCGGGGAGGCCGGTTCACAGGGGGCCGCCGAGTGGGTGCGGCCCCCCGAGCCGGGGTGCGAGGTCGAACCCTCGCTGCCGAGCATGTCGGCGTTGGGGGGCGGTGGGGGCGCCCCCGACCTCGTGCGAGTGGTGGACACGGTGGCGACGCACTGCCACCGCGTCCGGCTGCGGCGCGCGAGCACCGGGCCGTCGGAATCTCAGCCGTTGGCCTTCTCGTAGGCCTCGCGGATGGAGGCGGGGACGCGACCGCGGTCGTTGACCTCGTAACCGTTCTCCTTCGCCCAGGCGCGGATGGCCGCGGTGTCCTGGCTGCCGCCGGAAGCGACGCGGGCCTTGCCACGCCCGCCCGCAGCGCGGCCCCCGGTACGCCGGCCACCCTTGACGTAGGGGTCGAGAAGGCCACGAAGCTTGTCCGCGTTGGCGGTCGTGAGGTCGATCTCGTACGTCTTGCCGTCCAGCGCGAACGTCACGGTCTCGTCCGCCTCGCCGCCGTCGAGGTCGTCGACAAGAAGGACCTGAACCTTCTGTGCCACCGGATTTCCTTTCATCGAAAACTTCAGGGCCGAGGGCTGCGGCGAGCGCCGCTGTTTCACGTCCCCTGTTATATGCAGTACTGCAGTACGTCGGAAAGCAAACCGCTTTTCCAGGAAAAACACAAACCCCTGGGAGAGACCGAGGAGAGTCCGGGGAGAGAGTCCGGAGAGGACGAGGAGCCCCGGGAAGACCGGAAACATGCGCGTTTCGGACATAGGCCCCGCGGGCAAGGCGACCCTCGGCGGAACGCCCCTCACCGGAATTGGTCTCCGCCGACGATCACAGATGCAGAAGCATCCGGCTGTTGCCCAAGGTGTTCGGTTTCACTCGTTCGAGACCGAGGAACTCCGCGACGCCCTCGTCATAGGAACGCAGCAGCTCCGCGTAGACATCGGTGTCGACGGGAGTCTCCCCGATCTCCACGAAGCCGTGCTTGGCGAAGAACTCGACTTCGAAGGTCAGACAGAAAACGCGTCGAACACCCAGCCAGCGAGCGGTGTGCAGCAACTTCTCGAGCAACTGGTGACCGACGCCGAGGCCCTTGGCGTCGGGGTTCACCGCGAGAGTGCGGACTTCCGCGAGGTCTTCCCACATGACGTGCAGCGCGCCGCAGCCGACGACCTGGGCGTTGTCGTCCCGTTCCGCTACCCAGAACTCCTGGATGTCCTCGTAAAGCGTGACCGTGGCTTTGTCGAGCAGGATGCGGCGCTGGACGTAGGAGTCGAGCAGGTCGCGCACGTGCGGGACATCGCTGGTCCGAGCCCGCCTGACGGTGATGGCTTTTGCGGTGGCTTCGGGACTCGTTGCTGGCATGAGCGGACGCTATCGCCCGGGGAGATCCGGTGATTCGCCGGGGGTCCCCTGTGTTTCGCCGGACGATTCGACGGATTCGCCGGCGGTTTCAACAGGGGTTTCGAGGACGGGGGCGGCGGGCGCGGCGGGTTCGGGTTTGGCGGGGCCCGGGCCCTCCACGATGCGTACGGCGTCGGTGAGCGCCTGTCGCTGTTCCTCGCTCATCATCCCGAAGAAGGCGACGAGGGCGGCGGCGGGGTTGTCGCTCTGCGACCAGGCTTCGTTCATGAGTGCGGCCGCGTAGGCGGCGCGAGTGGAGACCGCCTCATATCGATAGGCCCGGCCCTCCGCCTCCCGGCGCACCCAGCCCTTCTGATGGAGATTGTCCAGAACGGTCATCACGGTGGTGTACGCGATGGACCGTTCCTGCTGAAGATCTTCCAGGACTTCCCGAACTGTCACCGGGCGGTTCCACTTCCACACCCGCGTCATGACCGCGTCTTCGAGTTCTCCCAATGGGCGAGGCACAGTTCCGCACACTATCCGGAGCGGGGGAACAAAAAGGGCGTACGACTCGAAAAACACACGAGTCGTACGCCGATGGGGCGGAGCGGTACGCGTCAGGCGCCGGTGGCCCGGGAGTCGCCGTCGGCCTGGCGGGTGTTCTCCGCGCGGGCGAGGGCCGCGTCGACCACCGCGTCCTCCTTGGCCTTGTTGGGGCCGCCCTGGGTCTTCACGATCACCCGGATGACGCTGATGAACAGCACGGCCATCACGAACGGGGGCAGCAGCGCGGAGACGTAGTCCATGCGTCCAGGGTAGCCAGGGCTAGACGGCGGCCAGCTGCTGGGGCGGGTTCGCGGGCGGGGCGGGCGGCTTCCGCTTGGGCGGGAAGACCTCGCCGGGGGTGGGGATGGGGCGGCGGCCCGGGCGCGGGGCGTCGGGGCGGGGCACCGGGCCGGGCTTGTCGGCGGGCTCGGCCGGCTGGGCGGGGCGGGACGGCCGGGCGGGCTTGGGCCGGGCGGGCTCTCCGGCGGCGCGCGCGTGGCTGTCCCGCGCCGCCAGACCGCCCGGGAGCGCGGTGAGGCGGAGCCGTGAGCGGCCGGAGGCGGAGCGCGAGGCGGGGACGACGACGGCCGAGGCGGCCGCGCGCCCCTCGAAACGGGCGCGCACGTCCTGGGCGACGAGCGGGCGGCAGCGCTCCAGGAGCGACGCGGCGGTGGGGTTGCCGCGCAGGGCGCGCAGCGCGGCGAGGTCGTCCGGGTGGGGGCGGTACCCGGTGTCCAGGGCCTGCGTCAGGAGTGCCGTGTAGCCCGTGACGGTGCCGGGGAGCGCGGCGCGGTACCGGGCGAGGTCGGCCAGCAGGAAGGCCCTCAGACGGGCGTCCTCGCGGGCCGCCTCGTCGACGGACTCGGCGAGCCGGAGGCAGTCCTGCACCTCCTCCGCCGAGACGGGACTGGGGTTGAGGGCGAGGGCGAGGGCACGGCGGAGCACACGCAGCTCCTCAGCGCCGAACGCCATGCCGCCGCGGGTTCCGTGGGGCGTGGGCATGCGGCGACGATACGCGCTAATCAGACAAAACAGATGTGATGAGGGGGCGTGGCGCGGAGGGTTCCACCCGGGTGGGGGGCGCGAGGGGTGCGTTCGTCGGGTGCGGGTGGGTGGGGGCTGGTCGCGCAGTTCCCCACGCCCCTGAAAAGCAGGGGCTGTGCCCCGTGCTTTTCACCCCGAAAGGGCCGTAGGCCCCTTTCGGGGGCGCGGGGAACTGCGCGAGAAGCCCCACCGGGCCGCACCCGACGAACACACCCCTCTCAGGCGCTCAGAGTCGCGACACGTTGCGCTCGTACACCAGCCGCAATCCGATCAGCGTCAGCCACGGCTCGTGTTCGTCGATCACCGAGGACTCGCCCAGCACCATCGGTGCCAGCCCGCCCGTCGCGATGACCGTCACGTCCGCGGGGTCGTCGGCGAGTTCGCGGACCATGCGGCTGACGACGCCGTCGACCTGCCCGGCGAACCCGTACACGATCCCGGACTGCATCGCCTCGACCGTGTTCTTGCCGATGACGCTGCGCGGCCGTGCGACCTCGATCTTGCGGAGCTGGGCGCCCTTCACGCCGAGCGCCTCGACGGAGATCTCGATACCGGGCGCGATGACACCGCCGACGTACTCGCCGCGCGCGCTGACCGCGTCGAACGTCGTCGCCGTACCGAAGTCCACGACGACGGCCGGCCCGCCGTACAGCTCGACGGCGGCGACGGCGTTGATGATGCGGTCGGCGCCGACCTCCTTCGGGTTGTCCGTGAGGATCGGGACGCCCGTCTTCACCCCCGGCTCGACGAGCACGGCGGGGACGTCGCCGTAGTAGCGGCGGGTCACCTCACGCAGTTCGTGCAGCACCGAGGGGACGGTGGCGCAGATCGCGATGCCGTCGATGCCGTCGCCGAGCTCCTCGCCGAGCAGCGGGTGCATGCCCATGAGGCCCTGGAGGAGGACCGCCAGTTCGTCGGCGGTGCGGCGCGCGTCGGTGGAGATGCGCCAGTGTTCGACGATGTCCTCGCCGTCGAACAGACCGAGGACGGTGTGGGTGTTGCCCACGTCGATCGTCAGCAGCATGGCCCGTCCCCGTCCCTACTCGGCCGCGCGCAGGTCGAGGCCGATGTCCAGGATCGGGGACGAGTGGGTCAGCGCCCCGACGGCCAGGAAGTCGACGCCGGTGTCCGCGTACGCCTTCGCGTTGGCGAGGGTCAGCCGGCCCGAGGCCTCCAGGAGGGCGCGGCCGTCGACGATCGAGACGGCCTCCTCGCACTCCAGCGGCGTGAAGTTGTCCAGGAGGATCAGATCGGCGCCCGCGTCGACGACCTCGCGCAGCTGGTGCAGGGTGTCGACCTCGACCTCGATGGGCACCTCGGGGAACATCTCGCGCACGGCCTTGAACGCCTGGGCGACACCGCCCGCGGCGACCACGTGGTTGTCCTTGACGAGGGCCGCGTCCGACAGGGACATGCGGTGGTTGATCCCGCCGCCGCAGCGGACCGCGAACTTCTCCAGGGAACGCAGCCCCGGCGTCGTCTTGCGGGTGTCGCGCACCTTGGCCGTGGTGCCCTCCAGGGTGTCCGCCCACGCGCGCGTGGCGGTCGCGATGCCGGAGAGGCGGCACAGCAGGTTCAGGGCGCTGCGCTCGGCGGTGAGCAGGTCACGGGTGGCGCCGGTGACGCTGAGGAGCTTCTGGCCGGCCTCGACGCGGTCGCCGTCGTCGACGTGCCGCTCGACCTCGAACTCGTCGGAGCAGGCCACCGAGAGGACCGCCTCGGCGACTCTCAGGCCCGCCACGACGCCGCCCTCGCGTGCGGTGAAGTCGGCGGTGGCGCGCGCGTCCTCGGGGATCGTGGCGACCGTGGTCACGTCGACGCCGTGGTCGAGGTCCTCCTGGATGGCGACGTTGGCGATGTCCTCGACCTCCACGGGGTCGAGTCCGGCGTCGGCCAGGAGCTGGGCGAGCGCGGGATCGAGCCCGCACTCCAGGTATTCCTCGCTGAGGCCGTCGTCCGCGCCGCAGGCGCAGCCGTCGCCGCAGCCGCCGCTCTGGGCGAGGGGAAGGTCGGGAGTGCTCACGTCTGTCACTGCTCCTGCTGGTGCTGCCGGGTCGGGGGGAAGTCTGCGGTATCCGTGGTGTGTACGGCGAGCGTCCGGTCCGGATTCAGCCGTACGACGATGTGGCGGCGCCAGGCGGTGTCGTCGCGCTCGGCGCGGTCCTCGCGCCAGTGGCAGCCGCGGGTCTCCTCGCGCAGCCGGGCGGCGGCGACCAGGACGCGGGCCACGCACAGGAGGTTGGTCGTCTCCCAGGTGTCGACGCCCGGCTCGGCCGTCTTGCCGTTCTCGGCGAGGGCGTCGCGGGCCTCGGCGTGCAGCCGGTCCAGGGCGGCCGCGGCGGTGGCCAGGGACGCCTCGGAGCGCAGCACGCCGGCGCCCTCGGTCATGGTCCGCTGGATCGCGAACCGTATCTCCGGGGCGAGCAGCGGGTGCGCTGGCTGCTCCGCGTGCGGGACGGGCTGGGGCACGCGCGCGTGCAGGCCGTGGTCGGCGTGGGCGGCGACGATGTCGGTGACGATCCGCTCGGCGTAGACCAGGCCCTCCAGGAGGGAGTTCGAGGCGAGCCGGTTGGCGCCGTGGACACCGGTGCAGGCGACCTCGCCGCAGGCGTACAGGCCGGGGACGGTGGTGCGGCCGCGGGAGTCGGTGCGGACGCCGCCCGAGGCGTAGTGGGCGGCCGGGGCGACCGGGATGGGCTCCGTGACCGGGTCGAGGCCGTGGGCGCGGCAGGCGGCGAGGATCGTCGGGAAGCGGTGCTCCCACATGTGCGCGCCGAAGTGCCGGGCGTCCAGGTACATGTGCTCGGCGCCCTGCTCCTGCATGCGGCGCATGATGCCCTTGGCGACGATGTCCCGGGGCGCCAGCTCGGCCAGTTCGTGCTGTCCGACCATGAAGCGGGTGCCGTCGGCGTCCACCAGGTGGGCGCCCTCGCCGCGGACGGCCTCGGAGACCAGGGGCTGCTGGCCCTCCGCGTCCGCGCCGAGGAACAGCACGGTCGGGTGGAACTGGACGAATTCGAGGTCGGAGACCTCCGCGCCCGCGCGCAGGGCGAGGGCCACGCCGTCGCCGGTCGACACCGACGGGTTGGTGGTGGCGGAGAAGACCTGGCCCATGCCGCCCGTCGCGAGGACGACCGCGGGGGCGTGGACGGCTCCCACGCCGTCGTGCTGGCCCTCGCCCATGACGTGCAGGGTGACCCCGGCGGTGCGGCCGGCGGCGTCGGTCAGCAGGTCCAGCACGAGCGCGTTCTCGACCGTGCGCACGCCACGCGCGCGTACCGCCTCGACGAGGGCCCGGGAGATCTCGGCGCCGGTGGCGTCGCCGCCCGCGTGGGCGATGCGGCGGCGGTGGTGGCCGCCCTCGCGGGTCAGCTCCAGGCCGCCCTCCTCCGACTCGTCGAAGTGGGCGCCGGTCGCGATCAGCCGGCGTACGGCGTCGGGGCCCTCGGTGACGAGGAGGCGTACGGCCTCCTCGTCGCACAGGCCCGCGCCGGCCACCAGGGTGTCGTCCAGGTGCTGTTCGGGGGTGTCGCCCTCGCCGAGGGCCGCGGCGATGCCGCCCTGGGCCCAGCGGGTGGAGCCGTCGTCGAGGCGGGCCTTGGTGACGACGACCGTGGTCAGGCCGGCGGCCTCGCAGCGCAGCGCGGCGGTGAGGCCGGCCACGCCCGAGCCGACGACCACGACGTCGGCGTCGATGGACCAGCCTGGGGCAGGTGCGTGCAGTCGTATGCCTGTGGTGGTCACGAGGCGGCTCCGAAGGTGAGGGGGAGGTTGTCGATCAGCCGGGTCGTCCCCACCCGGGCCGCGACGGCGAGGACGGCTTCGCCGGTGAAGTCGTCGGGGATGTCGGTGAAGTCGGTCGGGTCGACCAGCGCCAGGTAGTCCAGGACGATCGGCGGCTTCATGCGCAGGGCCTCGTCGAGGACCAGACGGGCGGCGGCGCGGACGGCGGCCGGGCCGCCGGGGGCGGACTTGGCCATGGCGTGCGCGTCGGCGGCGGCGCGGGACTCGCCGATCGCGCTGAGGGCCTCGGCACGCGCGCGCGTGGCGGGCACCTCACGGGCGCGGGCGCGCAGGGCCTCCTGCGCGGCGTGCCGGTCGCGGCCCGCGAACAGTGCCTGGGAGAGCGCCAGGGCGGTGCGGCGCTCCTCGGTGGACAGGTACCGGTTGCGGCTGGACAGGGCCAGACCGTCGGCCTCGCGGACCGTCGGGACGCCCACGATCTCCATGCCGAAGTTCAGGTCGCGGACCATGCGGCGGATCAGGGCGAGCTGCTGGGCGTCCTTCTGTCCGTAGAGCGCCACGTCGGGGCGGGTGAGGTGGAGCAGCTTGGCGACGACGGTGAGCATGCCGTCGAAGTGCCCGGGGCGGGAGGCGCCCTCCAGGCGCTCCCCCATGGGTCCGGCGGTGATCCGGACCTGGGGTTCGCCGCCCGGGTAGACCTCCTCCACGGAGGGGGCGAACACCACGTCCGCGCCCGCCTGTTCGGCGAGCTTGACGTCGGCGTCGAGGGTGCGCGGGTAGCGGTCGAGGTCCTCGCCGGCGCCGAACTGGAGGGGGTTGACGAACACGGTCACGACGACCTCGCCCGTGTCGCCCGCGATCTCGCGCGCGCTGCGGATCAGCGTGGCGTGGCCCTCGTGCAGGGCGCCCATGGTCATCACGACGGCCCGGCGTCCCGTACGCGCGCGTGCGTGCAGTTCGTCGGCGGTGCGCAGCACGGTGATGGTCATCGGGCGTCCCCTTCGGTGCCGTCGGATCCGTCCGCTCCGGTGGTTCCGCTGGTCCCGTCGGCGAGTACCCCGAGGAGGTCCTCGGCGAGCTCCGGCTTGAGCAGGCCGTGGGCGAGGGCCCGGTCGGCGGTGGCGCGGGCCATCGCCAGGTATCCGGCGACGGTGGCGGGGGCGTGCGCGCGCAGCTCGGCGACGTGCGCGGCGACCGTGCCGGCGTCCCCGCGCGCGACGGGGCCGGTGAGGGCCGCGTCGCCCGACCTGAGGGCGTTGTCCAGGGCGGCGCCGAGCAGGGGGCCGAGCATGCGGTCAGGGGCGGTGACCCCGGCCGTGCGCAGCAGTTCCATGGACTGGGCGACCAGGGTCACCAGGTGGTTGGCGCCGAGGGCGAGGGCCGCGTGGTAGAGCGGGCGGTTCTCCTCGGCGATCCACTCGGGCTCGCCGCCCATCTCGATCACCAGCGCCTCGGCGGCGAGCCGCAGCTCGTCCGGGGCGGTGACCCCGAAGGAGCAGCCGGCGAGCCGCTGCACGTCCACCTCGGTCCCCGTGAACGTCATCGCGGGGTGCAGCGCCAACGGCAGCGCCCCGGCCCGCAGCGCGGGGTCCAGCACCTTCGCGCCGTACCGTCCGGAGGTGTGCACGAGGAGCTGCCCCGGCCGTACGGAGCCGGTCTCCGCGAGGCCCTCGACGAGCCCCGGGAGAGCGTCGTCGGGGACGGTCAGCAGGACCAGGTCCGCGTGGCGCAGCACGTCGGCGGGGGACATCAGCGGGACGTCGGGCAGCAGTTCGGCCGCGCGCCGCCGGGAGGCGTCGGAGACGCCGGAGACGGCCACCGGCCGGTGACCCGCGAGCCGGAGCGACGCCGCCAGCGCGGGACCGACCCGGCCGGCGCCGACGACACCGACGGAGAGCCGCGCGGGGCGGTCCTTCGGCTCTGGCTGCTGGAATGTACTCACTCGGTGGTGGCCTTCCCGTTCCAGTCCGCTCTGGGTACCGGACGATTTCTCGTCATGTTAACGCGATTGGTTCGAGGGGCGTTCGGTTGTCCACAGGCTGTGGGCGGTCGCGGGCCGTTTCCGCAGGTCGCGTCGGAGGGCTTGGACACATGGCCGGTTCGGCCCGGAAACCGGGTGCCGGGCCGGACGGCCCGAGGGGATGATCCCAGGATGAGTGAAGCTGCGATGAAGCGGTACGAGCGGCGGCAGGTCGCGCACCGGGCGGCAGGGCGCGTGCTGGCCCGGACGAGTGCGCTGGCCACGGTCCGGGAACGCCTGGCGCTGCTGGAGACGGCCGGTGACGTGTACGACCTGGACCGGACCGTCGACATGTACGGCAACGGGGTCGTCGAGACCCTGGAGGACCGGACCGCCGCACTGCTCGGCATGGAGGCCGCCGCGTTCTTCCCCACCGGCACGATGGCGCAGCAGGTGGCACTGCGCTGCTGGGCGGCCCGCACCGGGAACCCCGCCGTCGCCCTGCACGCCCTCTCGCACCCCGAGATGTACGAGCGGCACGCGTTCAGCCGGCTCAGCGGGCTGCGCCCGGTCCGGCTGACGAGCGAGCCGAGGCAGCCGACCGCCGAGGAGGTACGCGATCTCGACGAGCCCTTCGGGGCGCTGATGCTCGAACTGCCCCTCAGGGAGGCCGGGTGCCTGCTCCCCTCCTGGGAGGAGCTGGAGGAGGTCACCGAGGCGGCACGCGCGCGGGAGGCGGTGGTCCACTTCGACGGGGCCCGGCTGTGGGAGTCCACCACCCACTTCGGCCGCGCCGTCGACGAGATCGCGGCCCTCGCCGACAGCGTCTACGTGTCGTACTACAAGTCGCTGGGCGCCTACGGCGGCGCCGCGATCGCCGGTCCCAGGACGCTGATCGACGAGGCGAAGGCCTGGCGGCACCGCTACGGCGGGCAGCTCTTCCAGCAGTTCCCCACCGCCCTGTCGGCCCTCGTCGGTCTGGAGCGCGAACTGCCCCGGCTGCCGGAGTACGTCCGCCACGCGCGCGTGGTCGCGGCCGCGCTGCGCGAGGGGTTCGCGGCGGCGGGGGTGCCGTGGGCCCGGGTGCACCCCGAGGAGCCCCACACCCACGAGTTCCAGGTCTGGCTGCCGTACGAGGTCGATGTCGTCGCTGAGGCCTCGGTGCGCCAGGGCGAGCAGACGGACGCGCTGCTCTTCGCCCGCCCGTGGGACCCGGGCGGGCCGGGACTGGCCGTCACGGAGATCGAGGTGCGGGCCGCCGCGCTGGAGTGGACGGCCGACGACGTCCGGGCGGCCGTGGCGGACTTCGTGGGCCTCGTGGAGAAGGTGGCCCGCGAATAGACCTGCCGGACGCGGGGGTTGCTGGCCGGCCGAGGCGGTGGAGGGGGCGGTGTCAGTGGTCGGGGGCACCATGGGGCCATGAGTGTGCGCATCGACATCACCGGGCTGCGGCGGGAGAAGGTGGCCGTCGTGCCCTCGCCGCTGGCCGAGCTCGGCATGGCGCTGCACGTGCTGTCCGAGCCCGGACACCACCCGGGCCTCCAGGGCTGGGTGACGGGGGTGACCGCCCGGCTCGACCCGCATCTCGCCGACCGGATGTCCGAGGCGGACTTCCTGTGGCGCACGTCGTTCTCCGACCTGTTCCTCCCCTTCGCCGGGATCCCCGGCCGGGACACCCTCCCGGGCGCGACACTCGCCGACGACCTCGATCTGCTGGACAAACTGACGGACGACCAGTTCGTCGACGCCGGGCTGGAGTTCGTCTGCTCCCCCGGGTACGCCTACGACTCGCCGCGGCCCGGCCCGCTGGCCGACGCGGAGATGCGGCGCAGTGCCCTGGAGCTGGCCGCCGCGCGCGGGCCGCGGCAACTGCGGTTCGCCGGGCGGCTGCTGGCGGACCCGCCCGGGGTGCGGGCCTGGCTGCGGCAGTTCCTGGAGGACTGCGACGCGGCCTTCTTCGCCGAGACCTGGTCCCGGCTGTGCCACCCGCTCGCGGCGGACGCCCGCCACAAGACCGACGTGCTGCGGCACAAGGGGCTGGCCGAGGCGCTGGGGGCCGTCTCGCCGTCAGTGACCCTGGACGGCCCGAACGTCGCGAACGGCCCGAACGGCCCTGCCGGCCCGAACGTTGCGGACGGCCGGGACGCGGCGACGGGGCGGATCGTCGTGGACAAGCTGGTCGAGGGCCGTACGCACACCGGTGACGGCGGCCTGCTGCTCGTGCCGACCAGCCTGGGGCGGCCCCATCTCACCGTCCTGCACCGGTTCGGCTGGCAGCCGGTGATCCAGTACCCGGTGAGCGCGGCCGAGCCCGCCGCCCCGCCCTCCGTGGAGCAGCTCGCCCTGCGCATGACCGCGCTGGCCCACCCCGTCCGGATGCGCCTGTGCCGCAATCTGGCCCGCAGCGCGAACACCACGGGAGAGCTGGCCCAGATGCTCGGCATGACCCCGCCGGAGATATCCCGGCACCTGGCCGTCCTCAAGAAGGCGGGCCTCCTCACGACGCGCCGCCGGGGCCGTTACGTGCTCCACCAGCTGGACGTGACGGTGGTGGCCCGGCTGGGCAGCGACTTCCTGGAGGGGCTGCTCAGATAGCCGGACGCCCGGCGGCACGGGCGAAGCAGAGGACCGTGGGCCGTGGGCCGGCCGTCTCAGCCGTGTCCGCCGGCGCGCACCAACCCCGTCTCGTACGCCAGGACGACCACCTGGACGCGGTCGCGCAGGCCCAGCTTGGTCAGGATGCGGCCCACGTGGGTCTTGACCGTGGCCTCGGAGAGGACGAGGCGGGCGGCGATCTCGCCGTTGGAGAGGCCCTGCGCGACGAGGATCATGACCTCGCGCTCGCGTTCGGTGAGCCGTTCCAGTTCCTTGTGCTTGGGCTCCGAGCCGGTGCTCGGGAGCATTGGGGCGAACCGGTCGAGCAGCCGCCGGGTCGTGGAGGGCGCGACGACCGCGTCACCGCTGTGCACGGCACGGATCGCGGCCAGCAGCTCACCGGGCGGCACGTCCTTGAGCATGAAGCCGGAGGCGCCCGCCTTCAGCCCGGAGAAGGCGTACTCGTCGAGGTCGAAGGTGGTCAGGATGAGCACCTTCGGCGGCTCGGGCTCCGCACAGATACGGCGGGTGGCCTCGACGCCGTCCAGCTTCGGCATACGGACGTCCATGAGGACCACGTCCACCTCGGTCGACCGCACGACCTGGAGGGCCTCGACGCCGTCGCCCGCCTCCGCCACGACCTCCATGTCCGGCTGGGCCGCCAGCACCATCCGGAACCCGGTGCGCAGCAGCACCTGGTCGTCGACGAGCATCACGCGGATCGCCATCGGGTCCTCTTCCGTTTCCGTCTACAGATGTCGGGTCTACAGGTGCCGGGTCTGCAGATATCGGGTCTACAGGTGTCAACGGCCGGCACGGCCGTGTCGCCGTGTCAGTGCGCGGGCTTCAGGGGCAGCAGGGCGCTGATCCGGAAGCCGCCGCCGGGGCGGGGGCCCGCGTCCAGCGTGCCGCCGACCATACCGACGCGCTCACGCATCCCGATGAGGCCGTGCCCCTGGCCGTCGGCGCCGCCCTCCTCGTACAGCTCGTGCGGCGCGCCCTTGCCGTCGTCCTCGACGAGCAGGCCGAGGCCGTCGTCGAAGTAGACCAGCCGGACACTCGCCCCGGCGTTCGGGCCGCCGTGCTTGCGGGTGTTGGTGAGGGCCTCCTGGACGATGCGGTACGCCGTCAGCTCCACCCCGCTGGGCAGCGGGCGCGGAGTGCCCTCGATCTTGAAGTCGACGGGCAGCCCGGCCACTCGGCACTGCTCGACCAGGTCGTCGATCTGCTCGACGTCGGGCTGCGGGACGTACTCGCCGACCTCCTTGTGCTCACCGGTGCGCAGCACGCCCAGCAGGCGGCGCATCTCGGCGAGGGCCTGGCGGCCGGTGGAGGAGATCGTCTCCAGGGCCTTCTTCGCCTGGTCGGGGGCGGCGTCGAGGACGTACGCGGCGCCGTCGGCCTGGACGACCATCACGGACACGTTGTGCGCGACCACGTCGTGCAGTTCACGGGCGATCCGGGCGCGCTCGGCGGCGACCGCGACCTTGGCCTGTGCCTCGCGCTCCTTCTCCAGCCGGGCGGCGCGCTCCTCCAGCTGCGCGAAGTACGCGCGGCGGGTGCGCAGCGAGTCGCCGAGCACCCAGGCCAGGGCGAAGGGCACGGTCAGGAACAGCGCGAGCACCGCGTTGCCCATCGTGCTCGTGTCGTCGTCGGTCCAGCGCAGCTGTCCCAGCGACGCCGCGCACAGGCCGCCGCCCAGGGCGAACCAGGAGGCCCAGCGGGCGCCGTTCGCCGCGACCGTGTAGATGACCACGAGCATCGCGAAGTCGGCCGGGATTCTCGGCACGTCGAGGATCAGCTGCGCGATGCCCGCCGCGGCGGCCAGCATCAGCATCTTCTCGGGCATACGGCGCCGCAGGGCGATCGACAGACAGAGCACGAGCGTGATCACCACGAACGCGGTCTCGTTCATGTCACGCGCGTAGTCCGGGTCGATCGCTCCGCCGGCCAGGGTCACCCCGAGCAGGACGACGGCCCAGAAGCTGTCGACCCATGTCGGGTGTCGGCGGAGGAAGTCATAGAGGCGCTGCACGTAACCCAGCGTAGGGAAGCGGGCGGTGTGCCGGGGTCAACCGGAGGGCCGATCCATGACGGGTGCATGTACTCCCCAAGGTGGAGGCGTTGTTGTCCGTTCCGCTTAGCCTGGCGCTGTGACGAATCGCCTACGAACTCGGGAGGGCGCGTTGGTCCGCGGCCGCGGGTCGGGTGGGGGTGACCGCGCAGTTCCCCGCGCGCCCGACGAGGCGCGGCCTTGGCGGGCGGCGGCCGAGCGGGCGCTGTACGGGCCCGAGGGCTTCTACCGGCGGCCGGAGGGGCCGGCCGGCCATTTCCGGACCTCCGTGCACGCCTCCCCGCTGTTCGCCGCAGCCGTGGCCCGGCTGCTGTGTCGCGTGGACGAGGAGGCGGGGCGGCCGGGCGAGCTGGCTTTCGTGGACATGGGGGCCGGGCGCGGGGAGCTGGTGTCCGGGGTGCTGGACGCCTTGCCCGTCGACGTGGCGGAACGCACGCGCGCGTACGCCGTCGAACTGGCCGACCGACCGCCCGGCCTGGATCACCGCATCGAGTGGGTCGCAGAACCGCCGGGGGGCGTCACGGGGCTGCTGTTCGCCAACGAGTGGCTGGACAACGTGCCCGTGGACGTCGTCGAGGTGGACGCGGCAGGCGTGGCACGACTGGTGCTCGTACGGGAGGACGGCGGCGAGGTGCTCGGGGAGCCCGTCGGCGGGGCCGAGGCCGAGTGGCTGGACCGGTGGTGGCCGCTCGACCCGGAGGAGGGGCTGCGGGCCGAGGTCGGACTGCCCCGGGACCGGGCGTGGGCCGCCGCCGTGGCGGGCGTCGAGCGGGGGCTGGCCGTCGCCGTCGACTACGCGCACCTCGCCGGCTCCCGGCCGCCCTTCGGGACGCTCACCGGGTTCCGGGAGGGGCGGGAGACCGCGCCGGTCCCGGACGGTTCGTGCGACATCACCGCGCACGTGGCGCTGGACGCGTGCGCGCTGCCGGGGGCCCGGCTGCTCACCCAGCGGGAGGCCCTGCGCGCCCTGGGGGTCACCGGCGGGCGCCCTCCGCTTTCCCTGGCGACCACCGACCCGGCGGCGTACGTACGTGCCCTGGCGGGCGCGGGCGAGGCCGCCGAACTGACCGCGCCGGGCGGCCTGGGCGACTTCGGATGGCTCCTGCAGCCGGTCGGGATCACGGACCCGCTCGCATAGGGCCCTTCTGATGGATCTCCGTGGGAGAAGGAGCGGCGGTCGGTGCGTGCTCTCGGCGTGCCGGGCGGAAGCCCTCGTAGCGGAGCTACTAGGGCTTTTGCCCGGTGCGGCGAGAGGGCGTGCCGGGCGTCGCGACGCCGCGGAGATCCATCAGAAGGGCCCTAGTAGTGCTTCGTTACGTTGGGTGATCTCGGCTGTTCGTGGGCAGCTTCCTCGGGTGAGGTTGGGGGAGGTGGAACGGCTCCGGGGTGAGTTGGCGGAGTTCGTTGCCGATGTGTTCGGGTCGTTGTCGCGGCGTGATCAGCGGCGGTGGGGCGAGTGTTATCTGCGGGGTCTGATGCTGGACGGTCGGCGCAAGTCGGTCCAGCCGATGGCCGAGCGTCTGCCGGACGGGAACATGCAGGCCCTGCAGCAGTTCGTGAGCCAGTCACCGTGGGATCCGCTGCCGGTTAGGCGGCGGATCGCCGAGCGGCTGTCCCAAGTTGTCGGGCCCGAGGTGTGGGTGATCGACGATGTGTCGTTCCCCAAGTGCGGCACGGCGTCGGTCGGGGTGGCCCGCCAGTACTGCGGAGCGGTCGGCAAACGGGCGAACTGCCAGGTCGCGGTCAGTGTCCATGCCGCCACCGACACCGCCTCGTGCCCGTTGGAATGGCAGTTGTATCTGCCGCGTGAGTGGACGGACGAGCCGGACCGATGCCGCAGGGCAGGCGTCCCCGACGGCGTGGTGCACCGGGAGAAGTGGCGTCTGGCGCTCGGCCTGCTGGACACACTCGCCACCTGGCAGTTGAAGGCGCCGGTCGTGGTCGCCGACGCCGGCTACGGCGTCAGCACCCCCTTCCGGCTCGGTCTGGAGGAGCGCGGGCTGGCCTATGTCCTGGCCCTGACCGGGAAGGAAGTCGCCCATGCGGAGGATGCCGAGCCTGGCCGGCCTGCCTATGGCGGGCTCGGACCGCCCACCCTTCCCCGCTACCGCACCCCACCGCGAGCCGTTTGTGTCCTCGCAGCACAGGCGGGGGCAGAGCGGTTCACCGAGGTGACCTGGAGGCAGGGCAGCAAGGGCGCGATGACCTCACGGTTCGCGGTGCTGAGGGTGCGGCCCGCGGGCAAGCAGTCCCTGGCCGCAGCCCAGGAGGCGGGCGGCGGCCGCAACCGGTGGGACGGCGTCCTGCCTGTCCAGACACTCCTTGTCGAGTGGCCGGACGGCCAGGACACTCCCACGGACTACTGGATATCGAACCTGCCTGCCACCACACCGGCCGCTGACCTGGTGCGATGGGCCAAGATGCGCTGGCGGATCGAGCACGACTACCGCGAGCTCAAGCACGGCCTGGGGCTGGACCACTTCGAGGGCCGCACCTGGCGCGGCTGGCACCACCACGTCACCCTCGTCACCGCCGCCCAGGCCTTCCTCACCCTGCGGCGGCTCGACCCAAAAGTCCGCACACCGGCCTAACCCTCTACCAGGTCCTCGACGTCCTTCAGGACCTGCTGAGGTGCTGGACCGGTACCTGCACCACCTGCGGCCGCCCCCTACCCAGCCCTCGGAGACGCCGCAGACAGCCCACAACCTAACGAAGCACTACTAGGGCCGGGAGGGCCGTGGCGGGCCCTCGGACCCGCTCGCGCGGGGCGCGGGCGGTGCCGGGGCGGAAGGCGGGGAGCTGTCGCGGAAGGCGGGGAGCGGCTACTTGTCGATGTCCCCCACCACGAAGAACAGCGAGCCCAGGATGGCCACCATGTCGGCCACCAGCGTCCCCGGCAGCAGCTCCGTGAGGGCCTGGATGTTGTTGTACGAGGCGGACCGGAGCTTGAGGCGGTACGGGGTCTTCTCGCCCTTGCTGACGAGGTAGTAGCCGTTGATGCCGAGGGGGTTCTCGGTCCAGGCGTAGGTGTGTCCCTCGGGGGCCTTGAGGACCTTCGGCAGCCGCTGGTTGACGGGGCCGGGCGGGAGTTCGGCGAGACGGTCCAGGCAGGCGTCGGCGAGGGCGAGGGAGTTGTGCGTCTGCTCCAGCAGGCACTCGAAGCGGGCGAGGCAGTCGCCCTCGTCACGGGTGACGACCTTCAGGACGTCCTGGAGATCGCCGTACGCCAGATACGGCTCGTCGCGCCGCAGGTCGAAGTCGACACCGGAGGCGCGGGCGATGGGGCCGCTGACCCCGTACGCGTGCACGGTCTCCGGGGAGAGGACGCCCACGTCCCGGGTGCGGCCCCGGAAGATCTCGTTGCCCAGCACCAGGTCGTCGAAGACGTCCATGCGGGAGCGGACATCGGCGACCGCCCCACGCGCGCGTGCGGTCCACCCCGCCGGCAGGTCCTCCTTCAGACCGCCGACCCGGTTGAACATGTAGTGCATGCGCCCGCCGGAGATCTCCTCCATGACGGTCTGGAGCTCCTCGCGCTCCCGGAAGGCGTAGAAGACCGGAGTGATGCCGCCGAGCTCCAGCGGGTAGGAGCCGAGGAACATCAGATGGTTCAGGACGCGGTTCAGCTCGGCGAGGAGCGTGCGCATCCAGACCGCGCGCTCCGGGACCTCCATACCGAGCATGCGTTCGACGCCGAGGACGACCCCGAGTTCGTTGGAGAAGGCGGAGAGCCAGTCGTGGCGGTTGGCGAGCATGATGATCTGCCGGTAGTCACGCGCCTCGAAGAGCTTCTCCGCGCCCCGGTGCATATAGCCGATCACCGGCTCGGCGTGCCGGATGCGCTCGCCGTCGAGGACCAGCCGCAGCCGCAGCACACCGTGCGTGGACGGATGCTGCGGGCCGATGTTCAGCACCATGTCCGTGCTCTCGGCGGCACCGCCGATACCGACCGTCGTCTCTCGGGTCTCCGTCGGGGGAGTCATGGACACAGTCTGTCGTACGTACGCTGGCGGAATGGAGACGGGGAGCGTGGGGACCTTGGCAGACGGCGCGGGGCGGGCGGAGGACGAGCCGGTCTGGATCGGACTGCCGCCGGGGCTGTTGCGGATGAGGCGGTTGTTGCTGGTGGTGTGGCTGGTGCCGATCACCGTCGCGACGGCCGTCCTGCCGGGCTGGCTTGCGGGGCCGCCCTGGGCGGCGTTCGCGCTGCTGCCCTTGGCGCTGCTGCTCTGGGGCTGGCCGATGCTGGGGCGCAACTGGCGATCGTGGCGGTACGCCGAACGGGCGGACGACCTGCTGATCAGCCGGGGTGTGCTGTGGCGCGAGGAGACCGTCGTGCCGTACGGGCGCATGCAGCTGGTCGAGGTGACCTCCGGTCCCGTCGAGCGGCACTTCAACCTGGCGAGCGTGCAGCTGCACACGGCCGCGGCGGCCACGGACGCGTGCATCCCCGGCCTCGACCCGGCCGAGGCCGAACGCCTGCGCGACCACCTCACGCAGCTGGGCGAGGCCCGATCGGCGGGGCTGTGACGGTGCCGGCATCGGACGCGGGCGGCGCGCTGGGGGACGACGCGGTGGAGGTTGAGGGCGTGGTGGAGGACGCGGCCGTACGGACTGACGGTGGCGGTGCGGAGGGCGTGGGGGCGGACGGCGGCGGGGCCGCCGGGGCCGAGAAGCCGGTCGTCGAGCATCGGCTGCATCCGGTGACGCCGTTGCGGCGGGCCTGGGCGCCGGTGGCCGTGCTGATCGGGTGGGGGGTGCACGATCCGGACGGGGCACAGCGGCAGCTGATGCGGCTCGACACGTCGACCCTGCTGATCGGGCTCGCGGTGTTCGTCCCGGCCGTCGCCCTCTACGGCTTCCTGACCTGGTGGTTCACCCACTTCGCGGTGACCGACAGCGAACTGCGCATCCGTACCGGCCTGTTGTTCCGCCGCACCGCCCACATCCGTCTCGAACGCATTCAGGCCATTGACGTAACCCGCCCGCTGCTGGCCCGGATCGCGGGCGTCGCCAAACTCAAACTCGACGTGGTCGGCACCGACAAGAAGGACGAGCTGGCCTATCTCGGCGAGGCGCACGCCGGCGCGCTACGGGCCGAACTCCTGGCCCGAGCGGCCGGTTTCGCGCCGGAGACCGCGCACGAGGTGGGCGAGGCGCCCGTACGGCAGCTGCTGAAGGTCCCGGCGGGCGTGCTCGCCATGTCCCTCGTCCTGACCGGCGCGACCTGGGGCACCCTGGTGGCCGCCGTCGTCGTGCCGTCCGTGCTGTGGTTCGCCACGGAGAGCGTGTGGACGGTCCTCGCGACCGCGCTGCCGCTGCTCGGCGCGGCCGGGGCGAGCAGTGTGGGGCGGTTCGTCGGGGAGTACGACTGGACGGTCGGCGACTCCCCCGACGGGCTCCGCATCGACCACGGGCTCCTCGACCGGAACCACGAGACGGTGCCGCCCGGCCGTGTGCAGACGGTGCGCATCGTCGAACCGCTGCTGTGGCGGCGGCGCGGGTGGGTCCGGGTCGAGCTGGACGTGGCGGGCTCGACCGACTCCGTCCTGCTGCCGGTCGCGCCGCGTGAGGTGGCCGAGTCGGTCATCGCGCGGGTGCTGCCGGGGGTGAGCGTGCCGGACGCCACGGCGCTCGTACGGCCGCCGGGGCGCGCGCGGTGGTGCGTGCCGTGGTGGTGGCGGGGGTACGGGCTGGCCGTGAGCGACGCGGTGTTTGCGGCGCGGCACGGGCTGCTGCGGCGCCGGCTCGATCTCGTACCGCACGCGAAGGTGCAGAGCGTGCGGCTGTCGCAGGGGCCGTGGAAGCGGTACAAGGGGCTCGCCGACGTCCACGTCGACACCGGCGCCAACAAGACCGTGACGGCACGGCTGCGGGACGCGGCCGAGGCGGCGGCCCTGCTGCGGGCCCAGGCGGAACGGTCCCGCACGGGACGGCGCGAGGCGTTGCCGGATCGGTGGATGGCGTAGGGGCGGGGCGGGTCCTGCAGCTCCGCCTGCCCGGGACCCACGGCTTGGGCCGGGCGGGGGACCGTTCCCGCTCACCGGCGCTCGCCGGGCACCGCCTGCGCCCACCCGTGCCTCCCCAACGGCACGACTGCCCTCAGCTGGGGCTGGGGCAGGGCGCGGGGGGCATAGGCCGGGCCCCGGCTGCCCGCGAGGACGGGTAGGGAGGGTAGTGAGGGTCGGGCGGCCGGGCGGCCGGGCAAACAGTGCGGCCGCCCGCCTGGAGGGGCGGGCGGCCGGAGGCGGGCGCGTGGTCGGTGGTCAGGACGCCGCTGTGCGGAGGCCCTGTACGTCGATCTGTTCCGTTTCGTCGTGGGCGGTGAGGTCGATGACCTGGCCGATCCCCCGGGATGCCTCGTCGGCGCGCTTGAACCGGGCCTCCGACTCGGCCTTGTGGAGCGCGAGGGCCTCCTGACCGACCACGTCGGCGAGATCCTCGTTCTGCACGGCCTCCAGGGCGTCCGCCGACTTCTGCGTACCGAAGAAGTCGAACCCTCCCTCGACGGCCATCCGTCGGCGCGGCGCCTCCGGGACGACCGCCACGGCCGTGGGCACCGTGAAGTGACCGACCGGCGGAACCACCGGCTCCACACGCCCCGAGGGCTCCACGCGGGTCAGCTCCTCCACCCCCGTCGAGCCGGCCGGTGCGGCGACCACGGGTACGGGGCCGCCGGCGGCGCGCTCATGCCCCCGGGTCGCCACCGATTTCCCCACCGCGTCGCCCTCCTCGGCGGTGAGCACCGGAACGGGCTCCTCCTCCGCCTCGGCGGAACGTCCCTGCCGGGTGCCCCCGTCCGTGGGCCCGTCCGGATCGCCCTTGGGGGAAGGCCCCTTCGGGGAACCGCCCTTCGCTCCCTCGCCCTTGGCCTTGCCCTCGACCTCGCCCGCGCCCTTGGCCGTCCCGTCGGCGAATTCGGCTGGTGCGGCCGATTCGGCGGATTCGGCGGATTCGGCGGATTCGGTGACCGTGCCGGGTGCGGCGGCGGCCTGGGTGGGCTCGGTCGGCCGGCTGGTTTCGGCAGAGGTCTCGGCCGACTCGCCGTTCTGCTCGCCGACCGTGCCGTCCTCCGGTGCGTCGACCGGGTCGTCCACGGCGGCGCCGAAGGACTCGTCAGCGGCTTCGCCGACGCCCTCACCAGCACGCTCACCGGCGGACTCGTCCGCGTCCCCCGCCGCTACGGACTCGGCGGCACCCTCCGCCTCGGCGGCGGCCCCGGCGTCCTCCGTGCCCTTCACCGAGCCCCGCTGGGTGATGATCCGGTCCAACGCCGAGTTCGCGCGCAGGAAGAGCGACGAACCGGCCGGCGAGAACACCGTGGGGGCCGACGTCTCCTCCCCCGAGCCCTCCTCCTCGGCCTCGGCCCGCCCCGCAGAAGTACCCGCACCCGCACCCGAGTCGGCACCGCCACCGGCACCCGCCGAGGCACCCGCACCCGCCCCGCCCTTCACGCCCTTCCCGTCCTGCGCCGCCGCCTTCGCCGCTGCGGCCTTGGCCGCAGCGGCCTTGGCCGCAGCGGCCTTGGCCGCCGTCTCCCACGAAGCCCAGGGCGCCCCCGGCGCGGGAGTCCCCTGCGGCGGCACCGTCGAGGTCCGGGACGCCGCCGCGGTCCCGCCGTCGCCGTCGTCCTCGTCCGCATCCGCCGCCGGCAACGCCCGTGCGTCCTCGGGGGCGGTCGTCTCGATCTCCAGCAGACGGCGGCCCTCCAGGGCGCTGGCCCGCTCGGTCTCGGCCGTGGCGTAGCGCCGCAGCAGCGCGGCGTGCTCGTTGCGGAGGTTGGCCAGTTCGGTGCGCTTGGCGCGGAGCTTGTGCTCCAGCTTGGTGCGCAGCTCACGGGATTCGTCGAGGTCGGTCTCCAGTTCGGCGACCTTCTCCTCGTGACGCCACTCGTCGCTCGCACGCGCGCGCGTGAGGTCGGCGACGCGTTTGCCCGCCTCGACGTCCCAGCGGCGCATGACCGCCGCGCCCACGGCCGCGGTCGCCGCGGCGACGGCGGCGGTGACCCTGAGCACCGCCGGCTCGGAGAACATCCATGGCCCAAGGGCGCAGACGAGCGAGACGCCTGCGATCGCCGTGGGGGGCAGCAGCCTGTGCAGAGGCGGTGAATGGCGGTGACGTCCACGTGGCATGGCCAGAAACTTACCGCGCGTAGGCGAATGATGGTGCCCCGGGACGCAAAAACTCAGCCGCCCCTCTCACCTCTCACAAGCCTTCACAGGGTTCCTCCCCGCGGGCGCGGCAATGCGCCCACCGGCGGCTCCTCCTCTGGATCAACCTCATTGAATCCGGATACACCTTGGCCGCATCCGTCTCTTTCCCCTCCGGTGAATTCCGCGAATTGCGGGACCCGCCGCCGAACCGTTACCGAACTCGTCGCCGACCCGTCGCCGTGCCGTGACCGACACGCCCCTCACCGGCCCACTTCACCGGTCGCCCAACCGCCCGCTGATCCACTGCAACGTCGCCGGGATCTCCCGGCGCCAGGTGTTGAAGTTGTGCCCGCCGCTGTCGAGGATGATCGACGAGATCCGCGTCGGCCGCATCTCCTTCACCTGTTCGATGAACTTCAGCGTGGCCTTGTAGTTGGTCTCCCCCTGTTTGCTGCTGGTGACCAGCAGAGAGGTGTCCGGCGCCGGACGGTGCTTCAGATACCAGAACAGGTCCGCCTCGTTCCGCAGTGTCTTGTTCCCTTGGAAGAGATCGCCCGTCGTCGGGTCGATCGGCGCCTTGTAGTACGGCGAGAGGCCCGCGCCGGCGGCGAACACCCGGGGATGGTGCATGGCCAGTTTCAGCGCGCAGTAGCCGCCGGTCGAGTCGCCGATGACGCCCCAACTGCCTGGCCTCTTCCCGACCCTGTAGTGGTGGCCCACGGCGTCCGGCAGATCCCGGGCGAAGAACGTCTCGGTCCGCGGCCCGCCCGGGACGTCCACGCACTCGGTGTCGCGCGGCGGCGCCACGGTCGGCCGCAGCATCACCAGGATCATCGGCTGCGCCTTCCCGTCCCGGGCCAACGCGTGGGCCGTCTGCGGGAAGTGGAGCCCCTTGATCAGCGCCTCGGCGGTGCCCGGGTAGCCGGTGAGGACGACCGCGGCGGGGAAGGTGCGGGTGCGGTACCGGGGCTGGAAGTACTCCGGCGGCAGATACACGTACGCCGGGCTCGCGATCCGGCTCGTACGGCCGACGATCTCGACCTTCTGGATCTGGCCGCCGACCGCGGGACGGCCGCCCCCGGCCACGTTCACCTGCTGGGTGTCGACGACCCGCAACGGACCCCCGGCGTCGGCCCCGTCGTGGTCGACCACCACCCCCTGCCCGGTCTCCCGGCCGAGGAGGTCGGCCCAGCTGGCGTAGAACCCGAAGGCCTGGTTGGCGGCGAGGCCGACCGACACGAAGACGGCGATCTGTGTGGCCAGCAGGACGACGATCCGGCCGCCGACCGCCCGCCACCCGCGCCGGGCCAGCCGCGGCCACAGCCACACCGTGCCGACGAACAGCAGCACGGCGGACAGCACCGCCAACACCAGGACCTTGTTGCTTGTCAGACCCATCGGGTTGTCCCCCGCCGACCTTTCTTCCCTTGTCTTTCCCTGCCCTTTTGGTTCAGCTTTCCGATCGGGAGTGAACCTCCCCCGCCGAGCCACCGTCCTAGAGGGCGCAATGTCGCCGGATGCCGGAAAGGCGCCGGATCCAAGCTCTCTCGCGGAACTACGGGATGCGATGTCTGTCAGGACAGATGGGGAAATGTCGGGTGAGGTTCCGGTCCGGTCGGACCGACTCGCGCCGAGCGCCGACCGGCGGCCGAAGGACGCACACCGAGGCGCGGTGCCGGGTGCCCTGCGCGGCGTGCTGCGCGGCCCGCGCCCCGAGGCCGTGCCCGCCCTGGTCGCCAGGGCCTGCACACTCGTCGGGCTCGTGGACATCGCCGCGGGGGTGTTCCCCCGCTTCCGCAACAGCCGTATGCACGCCCTGGCCGAGGTGCTCCCCGGCGCGCTCGGCCCGTTCGCGGCGGCCCTCTCGCTGAGCGTCGGCGTCCTGCTGCTGCTCCTCGCCCACGGTCTGCGCCGGCGCAAGCGGCGGGCCTGGCGGGCGGCCGTGGTCCTGCTCCCGGCCGGGGCGATCGCCCAGTTCACCTACCGCCACTCGCTCGTCGGTGTGCTCGTCTCCCTCGCGCTGCTCGTCCTGCTGCTGCGCCACCGCGACGAGTTCCGCGCCCTGCCCGACCCCACCAGCCGCTGGCGGGCGCTCACCAACTTCGTGCTGATGGGCGCCGGTTCGCTCGTCCTCGGTCTGGCCGTCGTCAGCGCCCACCCCGGACGCATGGTCGGCGACCCGAGCCTCGCCGACCGGCTCGAACACGTCATCTACGGCCTGTTCGGCTTCGAGGGCCCGGTCGACTACGCCGGCAGCACGTCCTGGACGGTGGCCTTCTCCCTGGGCGCCCTCGGTCTGCTGACCGCCATCACCACCATCTACCTGGCCTTCCGCCCCGAACACCCGGCGGCCCGCCTCACCGACGACGACGAGGCACGGCTGCGCGCCCTGCTCGACAGGCACGGCGGCCGCGACTCGCTCGGCCACTTCGCGCTCCGCCGGGACAAGGCGGTCGTCTTCTCCCCCAGCGGCAAGGCGGCGGTGACGTACCGCGTCGTCTCCGGGGTGATGCTCGCCAGCGGCGACCCGATCGGCGACGTCGAGGCCTGGCCCGGCGCGATCGAACGCTTCATGGACGAGGCGAAGGCCCACTCCTGGACCCCGGCCGTCATGGGCTGTTCGGAGACCGGGGCGGAGGTCTGGACCCGGGAGACCGGCCTGGACGCCCTCGAACTGGGCGACGAGGCGGTGGTGGATGTCGCGGATTTCTCCCTCGCCGGACGCGCGATGCGCAACGTGCGTCAAATGGTGAAGCGCATCGAGCGGCTGGGTTACGAGACCCGGGTACGGCGCGTCCGTGACCTCGGTGAGGCCGAGCTGGACCGGATCCGCCGTGCCGCCGAGGACTGGCGCGGCACCGACACCGAGCGCGGCTTCTCCATGGCCCTCGGCCGCATCGGCGACCCGGCCGACGGGGACTGCCTCATCGCCACCGCGCACAAGGCCGACGAGGTCCCCGGCCCGTACGGCGACCTCAAGGCCGTCCTCCACTTCGTGCCCTGGGGCCCGGACGGCGCCTCCCTGGACCTGATGCGCCGCGACCGCTCCGCCGACCCCGGCATGAACGAACTCCTCATCGTCGCGGCCCTCCAGGCCGCCCCCCGCCTGGGCGTCCGGCAGGTCTCCCTGAACTTCGCGATGTTCCGCTCGGCCCTGGCCCGGGGGGAGAAGATCGGCGCGGGCCCGGTCCTGCGCGCCTGGCGCGGCCTGCTGGTCTTCCTCTCCCGCTGGTTCCAGATCGAGTCCCTCTACAAGTTCAACGCCAAGTTCCGCCCCCGCTGGGAACCGCGCTTCGTCGTCTACGCCGCCTCCCGCGACCTCCCGCGCATCGGCCTGGCCGCCATGCAGGCCGAGGGCTTCGTCAACCTCGCCCTGCCCCGCCTGCTGCGGCGCCGCGCGAAGGCTCCGGCCCCCTGCGCCCATACGATGCGCTCGGCGGAACACTCGGCGCGCAGCGCGGCGTGAACGGTGCGGCCCGCGCGAGACGGGCCGCCCGCCCCCGCCGCCCTGCCGAGCCCTGCCGGGCTACGTCGCCCGTGCCGCCCCGCCACCCGTGTCGTCGTCCTCCGGGAGCTTGCAGACGCGCTCCAGGAAGAAGGCGGCCACTATGACGCCGATGCCCGCGAGGACGGAGAACCCGGCGTAGATGGCCTGATCGCGGCGGGCCGGGACCTCCAAATACTCCAGGAGGAAGACGCCGACGCCGCCGTACATCCCGGCGACGAGGGCGGCGACGAGGGCGCTGGCCTGGCCGAACACGACCGCGCGGGCGGCCATCAGGGGATCGACGCCCTTGGCCTCCGGCCTGCGCTCCCGCTGGGCCTTGAGCCGGCTGCGCAGGGACAGCGCGGTGGCCGTCAGGACGGCGGCGATCAGGGCGAGCACGATGGGGGCGGCCAGCGGAACGCTCGGCAGGGTGTCCACCGAGTTCCACAGCCGGGCCCCGGCCCAGGACAGCACCCCGGCCACCACGAACACCGCGGCCAGCGTCCTGATGCGCAGCTCTTTCACGATGCCCCTTCGACGAGCCCGATGGTCCACGGACGCCGGGCCCACGGGCGCCGGGTGATCGGCCCGGCCGGTGGTCCCGACGGCGTCGGGGATGACCCCGACCCGGTAGACCTTAACGACTACTCGGGCAGCTGGAGTTCCAGGTCGGCGCGGGGCGACACGCCCTCGCGGGTGATGCCGTCGAGGAGCTGGGCGACCGGGCCGCGGCCGGCGAGCCGGGCGTCCGGCTCCACGTCGTGCCACGGCGCGAGGACGAAGGCGCGCTCGTGCGCCCGCGGGTGCGGCAGAGTCAGGGCCGGGTCGTCGGAGACGACGTCCGCGTACGCCACGATGTCGACGTCCAGCGTGCGCGGGCCCCAGCGCTCGTCCCGCACCCGGTGGAAGGCCTCCTCCACCGCCTGGGCCCGCTCCAGCAGCGAGGAGGGCGGCAGGGTGGTCTTCAGCACCACCACGGCGTTGAAGTACGAGGGCTGACTGCCCGGCGCCACACCCCACGGCTCGGTCTCGTACACCGGCGACACGGCCTTGACGCGGACGCCCGGGGTGTCCTCCAAGGCGTCGACGGCGCCCTGGAGGTTCTCCAGCCGGTTGCCCAGGTTCGAGCCGATGGAGATCACCGCCCGGCGGGGGTTGTGCAGGGTCGTGTCGGCCTCGTCCACCTTCTGCACGACGGAGGCCGGCACCGGCTGGACGGTCGGGTCGCTCTGACCCCCGGTGAAGAACGCGGTCATACTCGGCTCCGGGTGATGGTGACGGTCGTGTCGTCGAAGGGGACCGTGATCGGCGCGTTCGGCTTGTGGACGGTGACCTCGACCTCCTGGACCACCTCATGCCGCAGACACGCCCGGGCGATGCGCTCGGCGAGCGTCTCGATGAGGTTCACCGGCTCGCCCGCGACGATGGCGACGACCTCCTCCGCCACGATCCCGTAGTGCACGGTCTTCGCCAGGTCGTCGTCGGCCGCGGCCGGACGGGTGTCCAGCCCGAGCGTCAGGTCCACGATGAAGGTCTGGCCCTCCTCGCGTTCACCCGGGAACACCCCGTGGTACCCACGGGCCCTGAGGCCGCGCAGCGCGACACGATCCACGCGAATCACTCCTGCAGTCGTCGGGAACGGCCGATGTCCTCCGTGTCGTCCGAACACGGTCGGCACACCGGCCACCTTCGAATCTACCTGCGGGCACTGACAGCGCTCACCCCCCGGAGGACTCGATTCCACTTCCGTACGGACAGGGTTCATCGAGCGTTCTCCCAGGGAACGCGACGGCTCACGGGTCGGAAGCCGCCCCTACCCGCGCACCCGGGTTCCCAATCACCCCTTGGGCCCTACGGACCACCGGCCCCCTCAGGAGGGTGACTCCGCTCAGGAAGGCGACTCCTCGCCCTCGTCGTCGTCGGACTCCGTCAGGACCGGGGAACCGTGGTGCGACCAGAGCTTCCAGCCGTCGGGTGTGCGGCGGAACACATTCGTGGCGACCACCAGCTGCCCCACGAGCGGCCCCAGCTCGTCACCGCCGTCCGGCGCCGGGCCCCCGCTGAGGATGTTCTCGGTGCACGTGACGAGCGCGGTGTCCCCGGTGACCGAGACGTGCACATCGGTGAGGAAGAACTGGATGTACTCCGTGTTCGCCATGATCAGCGCGTACGACCGCAGCACCTCGCCGCGCCCGGTGAGCACCGGCCAGCCGGGATGGACGCAGGAGATCACACCGGTCTCGGCGGGGTCGTGGTACTCCTCGTCCACGCCCACGTCGGCCGGGGTCAGCCAGAGCGCGGAGAGTGTCTCGAAGTCGCCCTGTTCCAGGGCCTCGTAGAAGGCCCGGTTGGCGAGTTCGACCTGTTCGACGTCGAGGTGGGGAGCGCTCACCGCTCACGGGCCCCTTCGATGGCGCGAGTCACCCGGACCGCGTCGGCGGTGGCGCGGACCTCGTGCACCCGGACCGCCCAGGCGCCCTGCTGCGCGGCCAGGGCCGACACGGCGGCCGTGGCCGCGTCCCGTTCCCGCGCGGGCGGCGGGGCACCCTCGGAGCCCGCCAGCACCCGGCCGAGGAACCGCTTGCGGGAGGCGGCGACCAGCAGGGGCCGGCCGAGGCCGTGCAGCCGGTCGAGGTGCGCGAGCAGGGCGAGGTCGTGCTCGGCGTCCTTGGAGAAACCCAGGCCGGGATCGACGACGACGCGGTCCGCCGCGACTCCGCCCTCCAGGACGGCCTCCACGCGCGCGTGCAGCTCCTGGAGCACCTCGGCGACGACGTCCTCGTAGACGCCCTTCACGTTGCCGCCCTGGAGGAAGCCGCGCCAGTGCATCACCACGAAGGGAGCGCCCGCGTCGGCGACCACCGGGATCATCGCGGGGTCGGCCAGACCGCCGCTGACGTCGTTGACGAGCGCCGCGCCGGCGGCCAGGGCCTGCTCCGCCACGGACGCGCGCACGGTGTCCACGGAGACGGTGACGCCCTCGGAGGCCAGCCCCCGCACCACCGGGACCACTCTGCGCAGTTCCTCCGCCTCGTCGACCCGGGCCGCGCCGGGCCGGGTCGACTCACCGCCGACGTCCACCAGGTCCGCGCCCTCGCCGACCATGTCAAGGCCGTGCTTGACCGCCGCCGTGGTGTCGAAGAAGCGGCCCCCGTCGGAGAAGGAGTCCGGGGTGACGTTGACGACACCCATCACCGCACAACGGTCCCATCGGGGCAATCCGGCCACCCACCCACGCCGGTTCTGCTTGCTCATGCGTCAAGCCTAGGCCCCCGCGCGCGGCCGTGGTCCGGCGCTCCCTGCACCGAGGGGCCAGGGGGCCACCGGGGAGTCAGTGGGCCATGATGAGGCTCATCGCCTCGTTGCGGGTCGCCGCGTCCCTGAGCTGGCCGCGCACCGCCGACGTTATGGTCTTCGCCCCGGGCTTGCGGATGCCCCGCATCGACATGCACATGTGCTCGCACTCCACGACCACGATCACCCCGCGCGGCTCCAGGATCTCCATCAGCGAGTCGGCGATCTGCGTCGTCATCCGCTCCTGCACCTGCGGACGCCGGGCGTAGACGTCCACGAGCCGCGCCAGCTTCGACAGCCCGGTGATCTTGCCGCTGGTGGACGGGATGTACCCGACGTGCGCCACGCCCCGGAACGGCACCAGGTGGTGCTCACAGGTCGAGTACACCTCGATGTCCTTGACCAGCACCATCTCGTCGTGACCGAGGTCGAACGTGGTGGTCAGCACATCCTCCGGCTGCTGCCACAGCCCCGCGAAGATCTCCCTGTACGCGCGCGCCACCCGCGCCGGCGTCTCCCTCAGGCCCTCGCGGTCGGGGTCCTCGCCGACGGCGATCAGCAGTTCCCTCACGGCGTTCTCGGCGCGCTTCTCGTCGAACTCGCCGATGGTGCCCTCGCCGTCCAGCGTCACGGGGTCGGTCATGTCGTGCCTCGCTCCTGAGCCTGTGACACGTACGGATGACGCGTCTCGTCCTCGGCCTTCTGCGGCCCTCTTTCGGCCATACAAAATGCCGCGCCCCCCAGGCTAGAACCAGGGGGGCGCGGCAGTCATTCCGGGCCTGACGAGGCCGGCCGGGGCCGGGAGCGGCGGGCTCCCGGTGGCCGGTTCTCATCGGTGGGGCGTCAGCTCTCCGCGCTCTCCTCCGGGGTCGCCTCGGCGGGCGCCTTGGTGGTGATCGCCGGTGCCGCGCCGTTGGCGCCGTTCGTCAGTGCGAGCTCCTTCGGGGAGAGCACCGGCGGACGGGTCGACGGGGTGCGGCGGGAGGAGCCGGTCCAGGCGGGCCGGGCCGGACGCTTGACGATGGCGGAGAAGATCTCGGCGATCTCCTCCTTGCCCAGCGTCTCCTTCTCCAGCAGCTGGAGCACGAGGTTGTCGAGGACGTCGCGGTTCTCGACCAGGATCTCCCAGGCCTCGTTGTGCGCGTTCTCGATGAGCTTCTTGACTTCCTCGTCCACGAGCGCGGCGACCTCTTCCGAGTAGTCGCGCTGGTGAGCCATCTCACGTCCGAGGAAGGGCTCCGTGTTGTCGCCGCCGAACTTGATGGCGCCGAGCCGCTCGGTCATGCCGTACTGCGTGACCATCGCGCGGGCCAGGTTGGTGGCCTTCTCGATGTCGTTCGCGGCGCCGGTGGTCGGGTCGTGGAAGACCAGTTCCTCGGCGGCGCGGCCACCCATCATGTACCCGAGCTGGTCGAGCATCTCGTTGCGGGTGGTCGAGTACTTGTCCTCGTCCGGCAGGACCATCGTGTAGCCGAGGGCACGGCCTCTCGACAGGATCGTGATCTTGTGGACCGGGTCGGAGTTGGGTGAGGCCGCCGCGACCAGGGCGTGTCCGCCCTCGTGGTACGCGGTGATCTTCTTCTCCTTGTCCGACATGATCCGGGTCCGCTTCTGCGGGCCCGCGACCACACGGTCGATCGCCTCGTCCAGCATGTGGTTGTCGATCAGCTTCCTGTCGCTGCGGGCCGTGAGGAGCGCGGCCTCGTTCAGGACGTTGGAGAGATCGGCACCCGTCATACCGGGGGTGCGGCGGGCGACGGCGCCGAGGTCGACGTCGGGCGCGACCGGCTTGCCCTTCTGGTGGACCTTGAGGATCTCCAGACGGCCCTGCATGTCCGGGCGGTCGACCGCGATCTGACGGTCGAAACGGCCGGGGCGCAGCAGTGCCGGGTCCAGGATGTCCGGGCGGTTCGTGGCGGCGATCAGGATGACGCCGCCCTTCACGTCGAAGCCGTCCATCTCGACGAGCAGCTGGTTGAGCGTCTGCTCCCGCTCGTCGTGACCGCCGCCGAGGCCGGCGCCGCGGTGGCGGCCGACCGCGTCGATCTCGTCGACGAAGACGATCGCCGGGGCGTTCGCCTTGGCCTGCTCGAAGAGGTCACGGACCCGGGAGGCACCGACACCGACGAACATCTCGACGAAGTCGGAACCGGAGATCGAGTAGAAGGGGACGCCCGCCTCGCCGGCGACGGCGCGCGCGAGGAGCGTCTTGCCCGTACCGGGCGGGCCGTACAGCAGCACACCCTTGGGGATCTTGGCGCCGACGGCCTGGAACTTGGCCGGCTCCTGCAGGAACTCCTTGATCTCGTGGAGCTCCTCGACGGCCTCGTCCGCGCCGGCGACGTCGGAGAACGTCGTCTTCGGGGTGTCCTTGGTGATGAGCTTGGCCTTGGACTTCCCGAAGTTCATGACCCGGGAGCCGCCGCCCTGCATCTGGTTCATCAGGAACAGGAAGACGACCACGATGAGGACGAAGGGGAGCAGAGACAGCAGGATGCCGACGAAAGCGTTCTGCTTGGTCGGGGAGACCGTGTAGCCGTCGGGGATCTGCTTGTTCTGGAACTTGTCCTGCAGGGTGTTGGCGAGGGTGACGCCCTGGTCGCCGATGTAGCTCGCCTGGATCTTCGAGCTGCCCTCGATCTTCTGGCCGTCCTTGAGCTGAACCTTGATGGTCGACTCTTCGCCGGTGGTCAGCTTGGCTTCTTTGACCTTGTTGTCATTGATCGCCTGGACCACCTGGCCGGTGTCCACCGTCTTGTAGCCGCCGGACGAGCCGACGACCTGCATCAACACGACCACGGCAAGGACGGCCAGCACGATCCACATGACTGGCCCACGGAAGTATCGCTTCACGTCCATCCATACGGAGCGGTGCCGCCCCGTCCCTCCTGCCATAGTGAGTTTGATAAAAGACTGTTCTTCGGACGGTACCCCAGCATTGTCACCCGAAGCCGCAGGGGACTGCTTGCAATCCCGTCCTCGCATGCTCCAACGGCGCGAAACCCGCTGGGGTTCCCGAGCGTCTTACGGGGAATGAGCCGGAATCGGTTCAACCGCCGTAGACGTGGGGCGCGAGCGTACCGACGAACGGGAGGTTGCGGTACTTCTCGGCGTAGTCGAGGCCGTAGCCCACGACGAACTCGTTGGGGATGTCGAAGCCGACCCACTCCACGTCGATGGCGACCTTGGCGGCGTCGGGCTTGCGCAGCAGGGTGCAGATCTTCAGGGACTCGGGCTCGCGGGAGCCGAGGTTGGAGATCAGCCAGGACAGGGTGAGACCCGAGTCGATGATGTCCTCGACGATCAGGACGTGCTTGCCCTTGATGTCGGTGTCGAGGTCCTTGAGGATCCGCACCACACCCGAGGACTGGGTGCCCGCGCCGTAGGAGGACACGGCCATCCAGTCCATGGTGACCGGGGTGGACAGCGCCCGGGCGAGGTCCGCCATGACCATCACCGCGCCCTTGAGGACACCGACGATCAGCAGGTCCTTGCCCGCGTACTCCGTGTCGATCTTCGCGGCCAGCTCGGCCAGCTTCGCGTCGATCTCTTCCTTGGTGATGAGCACCTCTTTGAGGTCGGTGCCCATGTCTTTCGCGTCCACCCGCATCACTTTCGGTCGTCCCAGGGCCGGCCCCGGACGCCCGCGTCCCGTGTGCGGGAGGCTTGGGGCCCGTCGCGCGGGCCCCGTCGGCGTCCGGTTTCAGCCTTGCCGAATCACCAGTCTGCCACCCTGCCGCTGGGCGACGACCCGGCCGGGGAGATTGATGGCCCCCTGACCGCGCCAGCCGGTGATGAGACGGTCGATCTCCTCGATGTGCCGGGCGAAGAGGGAACCCGCCGGCGCTCCGGCCTCGATGGCGGCCCGGCGCAGGATCCGGCGGCGCACGGCGGGCGGCAGGGCGTAGAGCTTGGCGCACTCCAACAGGCCCGCCGCGTCGCGGACGGAGGCCTCCGCCTGGCGGGCCCAGGTGTCGAGGGCGTCGGCGTCGTCCCGGGAGAGCTGGGCCGTACGGGCGAGGGCCTCGACGACGCCCTTGCCGAGCGCCTTCTCCAGGGCGGGCAGGCCCTCGTGGCGGAGCCGGGAGCGGGTGTAGGCGGGGTCGGCGTTGTGCGGGTCGTCCCAGACGGGCAGCGACTGGACCATGCAGGCCTTGCGGGCGGTCTGCCGGTCGAGCTGGAGGAAGGGGCGGCGGTAGCGGCCGTCGGCCCCCGAGACCGCGGCCATCCCGGACAGGGAGCGGATGCCGGAGCCGCGGGCGAGCCCGAGGAGGACGGTCTCGGCCTGGTCGTCGCGGGTGTGGCCGAGGAGGACGGCGGTGGCACCGTGGCGTTCCAGGGCAGCGTCCAGGGCGGCGTAGCGGGCGTCCCGGGCGGCGGCCTCGGGGCCGCCCTCGCGCCCGACGGTGACGGCGACGGACTCGACCGGGTCCAGGCCGAGTTCGCGCAGGCGCAGGGCGACTTCCTCGGCGCGCAGGTCGGAGCCGGGCTGCAGACCGTGGTCGACGGTGATGCCGCCGGCGCGGACGCCGAGCTTGGGCGCCTCGAAGGCGAGGGCGGAGGCGAGCGCCATGGAGTCGGCGCCGCCGGAGCACGCCACGAGCACGAGCGGGCTCTCGGGTGCGGCGGATCCCGGGCGCGCGGAACCGCCGCGCCTCACCTCGACGGGCACGGCCGCGGGGGGTACGGCCGTGGGGGGCGTGGGCACCGGTGGTGCGCCCGGGTCGGAGGGCGCGCCCGGGAGCGCGCGGGCGGGCGCGTGCGAGGTGGTGTTCGTGTGGTGTTCGGTGAGGAGGTCGTGGAGTACGCGGCGGACCGCCAGGCGTATCGCCGCGACCGCGGGGTGGGGACCCATGTCCGGTTCCCTTCATGAAATTGTCGGGGGTGAGCCCGAGCTCGGTCACTCAGAGTGTGTAGATGGTGACAGAACCGGGCGGTTCCCCGAGCATTGCACGCCTACCCTTCGCTCACGGTCCCTCGGACGGGTGATTGGAGGGGCGTTCGCCTGCCGTCGGCCGGATTCGTTCACCACGCTCACGCGCGGCTCACGAATCCGCCTTGCGATGCACCCGCGCGACCCAGTCCGCCGGTTTGGCGATCTCCGCCTTGGTCGGCAGGGTGTTCGGGGAGGTCCAGACCCGGTTGAAACCGTCCATGCCGACCTGTTCGACGACCGCCCGTACGAACCGCTCGCCGTCCCTGTACTGCCTGAGCTTGGCGTCCAGGCCCAGCAGTTTGCGCAGCGCCTGGTCCAGACGTGAGGCACCCTTCGCGCGGCGCTGCTGGAACTTCTCGCGGATCTCGGCGACCGAGGGCACGACGGCCGGACCGACGCCGTCCATCACGAAGTCGGCGTGGCCCTCCAGAAGGGACATGACGGCGGTGAGCCGGCCGAGGATCTCGCGCTGGGCGGGGGTCTGCACCAACTCCACGATCGAGTGACCGTCGTCGCCGACCTCCCCCTCGGGCCGGCCACCCGCGAGTGACTGGGCGGCCTCCCTGATGCGCTCCAGGAAGGTCGTGGGGTCGACCTCCGTCTCCCCCAAGAACGACTGGATTTCACCCTCCAGGTGGTCCCGCAGCCAGGGGACGGCGGTGAACTGCGTGCGGTGCGTCTCCTCGTGCAGACAGACCCAGAGGCGGAAGTCGTGGGGCTGCACGTCGAGTTCGCGCTCCACGTGCACGATGTTCGGGGCGACGAGCAGGAGTCGGCCGCCGCCGTTCTCGCCCGCGGGGAGGTCGCGGGTCGCGGGGGCGAAGGTCTCGTACTGGCCGAGGACCCGGGAGGCCAGGAAGGACAGGAGCATGCCCAGCTCCACGCCGGTGACCTTGCCGCCGACCGCGCCGAGGACGGCCCCGCCGGGGGTGTTGCCGCGACGTTCCTGCATCTTGTCGAGCAGCGGCTTCAGCAGTTCCCGGAAGCCGGCGACGTTGGCCCGGACCCAGCCGGGCCGGTCGACGACGAGCACGGGGGTGTCGTCGCCCGTGTCGGGGAGCATCCGGGTGAAGGCGCGGACGTGCTCCTCCGAGGCCTTCGCATGTCGGCGGAGCTCGGCGACGATGGCCCTGGCCTCGTCGCGGCTCACCTCGGGGCCCGGCCGCACGAGCCGGGTCGCGGTCGCCACCGCGAGATTCCAGTCGACCATCTCGGCACCACCGATACGAGTCATGTTGTCAACCGTACGGGAGCGCTGCCGCTTGGGGCAGGCCATGGGGTGGGGGTGGGTGCGGTTGTGACTTGGGCGCGGGCGGGCCGTGGTTGCTCGCGCGGTTCCCCGCGCCCCTGAGAAGCAGGGGCTGCGCCCCGTGCTTCTCCCAGCTTCCCCTGGTTCAGCGGCAGCCGCAGGTCGCCAGGGTCGAGGTGGCGTCCGTGAGGGCCTTCTTGGCCAGGTCGGTGTTGGGCAGTTCCGTCTCCGTGGCGAGGAAGGCGAAGGCGAGGAGGCGGCCGTCGGCGTCGACGACGGTGCCGGCGAGGGTGTTCACGTTGCTGAGGGTGCCGGTCTTGGCGCGGACGATGCCGGTGCCGGTCGCGTCGCTCGGGTAGCGGGTGCGCAGGGTGCCGGTGAAGCCCGCGACGGGGAGACCGGTGAGGACGGGGCGGAGTTCGGGGTGGTCGGGGGCCGCCGACTCGGCGAGCAGGGCGGTGAGGAGGGCGGGGGTCAGCGCGTTGCCCCGGCTGAGGCCGCTGCCGTCCGCGAACTCGACGCCTTCGAGGGGCACTTCGAGCTTCTTCAGTTCCTTCTTGATGGCCGCCGCGCCGCCCTCGAAGCTCGGCTGTTCGCCCGTCGCGAGCGCGACGTGGCGGGCGAGGGCCTCGGCGATGTCGTTGTCGCTGTTGGTGAGCATGCGCTCGACCAGGGTGGCGAGGGGCGGGGAGGAGACCGCGGCGAGTTCCTTCGCGTTCTTCGGGGCCCCCACGGCGCCCTCCGTCCTCACCTTGATGCCCCGGTCCTCCAGGAGGCCCGCGAACTCGGCGGTGGCGTCCCCCGCCGGGTCGGGGTCGCGGGTCGCGCTGCCGCTGGAGGAGTCGTCGAGGCGGGCCTCGTCGACCATCAGCGGGACGACGAGGGCGATGTTGGGGTTGTCGCCGATGGTGTGCCGCTCGGGACCCTCGTAGAGGGAGACGTCGTGGGTGAGGGTGATCTCCTTCAGGTGACGCTTGTCGAGCGCGTCGGCGGTCCTGTCGGCGAGGGTGCGCAGGCTCGCGTAGCCCTCGGTGTCCTTGTGCGCGGTGAGGGTGGGATCGCCGCCGCCGACGAGGACGACCTCGGCGGAGTCGGGGTCCAGGACCGTGCGGGTCTCGATGCGGTGGTCGGGGCCCACCGCCGAGAGCGCCGCGACGGCCGTGGCGATCTTGGTGGTGGAGGCCGGTGTCAGGGCCTCGTCCACGTTCTGGGAGTACAGCTGCTCGCCGGTCTCGACGTCGACGACGGAGGCCGCGCGGCGCGGGCCCAGGACGGGGGACTTCAGGAAGGGGTCGAGCAGGGCCGCCAGGGCGGCGGAGTCGGGCGCCGAGCCCGCGCCGGAGGTGCCGCCGAGGCCAGCCAGGACGGAGGGGGCGCTCGGCGCGGGCTTGGGCGCCCCCGCGGCCGTACCGGACGACGTACCGGAACTACGTCCGTGATCTGCGCCACCCTGGCCTTCGCGCGATGCCGCCCAGTCGCGCTCGGCCGTACGCTGACCGGAGGAGTCCCAGGGTCCGGCGGCGACCACCGCCCCGGCCGAGAACACCAGCCCCAGGGTGGCCGCGCCGGCGGTGAACTGGAGGGTCGTGAGCTTCTTCGTGCTCGCCGTGAGCTGCGAAGAACGTGCCGTGACGGCGCTCGTGACGCGTACGACGCCGGGTTTCACCGCCCGTGCGACGCGCGCGGCACCGGGCTTCACGGCGCGTGTGACGCGCACGATCCCCGGTTTCACGCCGTGCACCACCCGCACCACACGCGGTCTCGCGGCCTGCCAGACCTTCGGCTCCCGCACGACCACCAGCCCCTTTCGCGATCACACACCTGCGTGAGGGACACTTAACCACCAGAACTATGTGTTGATCATGGAGGAGTCACCGGTGGAGTTCGACGTCACGATCGAGATTCCGAAGGGTTCGCGGAACAAGTACGAGGTGGACCACGAGACCGGTCGGATCCGCCTGGACCGTCGACTCTTCACCTCGACCGCCTACCCGACCGACTACGGCTTCGTCGAGAACACCCTCGGCGAGGACGGCGACCCGCTGGACGCGCTGGTCATCCTGGACGAGCCGACCTTCCCGGGCTGCCTCATCAAGTGCCGTGCGATCGGCATGTTCCGCATGACGGACGAGGCCGGCGGCGACGACAAGCTGCTGTGCGTCCCGGCGACGGACCCGCGTGTGGAGCACCTGCGTGACATCCACCACGTCTCGGAGTTCGACCGCCTGGAGATCCAGCACTTCTTCGAGGTCTACAAGGACCTGGAGCCCGGCAAGTCCGTCGAGGGCGCCGACTGGGTCGGCCGCTCCGAGGCCGAGGCCGAGGTCGAGAAGTCGTACAAGCGCTTCAAGGAGCAGGGCGGTCACTGACCCCGCCTGAGCCTGTCGGCTGTCTTGCCGATCGATTCCGCGAACGGGCCGCGTGTCCCCGGGAGGGGCGCGTGGCCCGTTCGCGTATCCGTGAGTGCCGGTGCGCATACTGAGGCGTATCTGCGGTGTCGTACAGGGAGCGCGGCGGAGTGGGAGTGACGGAGCCCGGGGACGGCGGGCCGGTGGAGGACCGCAAGCCGGTGTCGGACGAGGCGGGCAGTGCCTTCGCGCCGGTGGGATTCACGCTGGGGATCGACGGTGACGCGTCGGTGACCTCGGAGTTCGCGATCCCGGCCGGACTGGACGTGCCGGGCCCGGAGGCCGAGGCGCAGACGACCTCCGAGTTCGCGCTGCCGGAGGGGCTGGCGCCGCCCGAGGGGGTCCCGGACGAGCACGAGGGGTCCGCGTTCAGCGTGCCCCGGACCTACAGCGCGCGGCACGCGCCGGTCGCGTTCACACCGGCCGGCGGGATCCCGGCCGTCAGTCTGACCAAGGACGCGCCCTGGCAGGACCGGATGCGCACGATGCTGCGGATGCCGGTGGCGGAGCGGCCCGCGCCGGAGCCGCCGGCGCGCGCGGAGGGCGACACGGGGCCCGCCGTGCCCCGTGTGCTTGACCTCACCCTGAGGATCGGCGAGCTGCTGCTGGCGGGCGGCGAGGGCGCGGAGGACGTGGAGGCGGCGATGTTCGCCGTGTGCCGGTCCTACGGCCTCGACCGCTGCGAGCCGACGGTGACCTTCACCCAGCTGTCGGTCACCCACCAGCCGTCGCTGGTGGACGACCCGGTCACGGCGTCGAGGATCGTCCGGCGCCGGGCCACCGACTACAACCGGCTCGCGGCCGTCTTCCGGCTGGTGGACGACCTCAGCGACCCGGAGACCGCGATCTCGCTGGAGGAGGCGTACCGGCGGCTCGCGGAGATACGGCGCAACCGGCACCCGTATCCCGGCTGGACGCTGACCCTGGCTAGCGGGCTGCTGGCGGGGGCCGCGTCCGTGCTGGTCGGCGGTGGCGTCGTCGTGTTCGTGGCGGCGGCGCTCGGCGCGATGCTCGGCGACCGGCTGGCGTGGCTGTGCTCCGGGCGCGGGCTGCCGGAGTTCTACCAGTTCCTGGTGGCCGCGATGCCCCCGGCGGCGATCGGGGTGGCGCTGACCGTGGCGCACGTGGACGTGGAGGCGTCCGCCGTCATCACCGGTGGGCTGTTCGCGCTGCTGCCCGGGCGGGCGCTGGTGGCGGGCGTGCAGGACGGGCTGACCGGCTTCTACATCACCGCCTCCGCGCGGCTCCTGGAGGTCATGTACCTCTTCGTGGGCATCGTGGTGGGGGTGCTGCTGGTCCTGTACTTCGGTGTGAAGCTGGGCGCCGAGCTGAACCCCGACGCGGCGCTCGGCAGCGCGGACCGGCCGCTGTTGCAGCTCGGGGCGTCGATGTTGCTGTCGTTGACGTTCGCGCTGCTGCTTCAGCAGGAACGATCCACCGTGCTGGCGGTGACCCTCAACGGCGGTGTGGCCTGGGCGGTGTACGGGGCCATGCACGAGGCGGGCGGGATCTCACCGGTGGCCTCCACCGCCGTGGCGGCGGGGCTGGTGGGGCTGTTCGGACAGTTGCTGTCGCGGTACCGGTTCGCGTCCGCGCTGCCCTATACGACCGCGGCGATCGGGCCCCTGTTGCCAGGGTCGGCCACGTACTTCGGGTTGTTGGGCTTCGCGCAGAACGATGTGGACGCGGGGTTGGTGTCGCTCACCAAGGCCGCGGCGTTGGCCATGGCCATCGCGATCGGGGTGAACCTGGGGTCCGAGCTCTTCCGGTTGTTCCTGCCGGGGGCCGCGCGGGCGGGCCGCAAGGCGGCGAAGCGGACGCGAGGGTTCTGAGGGCCCAAGGGCTCGGGGGCCGCTGAGTGTTGGCGGCCGCGGGTGCGTGGGGCTTCCCGCGCCCACGCGGCGGAGCCGCAAAGAGACACGGTCCCGCGCCCCTGAAAAGCGGGGCGCGGGACCGTGGTTGTTCAGTACCGCGGGTAGTCCTGGCCCTGGTAGCCCTGCTGGTTCTGGTCCTGGTTCTGCGGGTACTGGCCGCCCTGCGGGTACTGCTGGGCGTAGGGCTGCTGCGGGGGCTGCTGGTAGCCGTAGTTCTCCTGGTAGCCCTGCTGCTGGTGGCCCTGGTCGCCGTAACCCTGGTTGTCGTAGGCCTGGTTGCCGTAGCCCTGGTTCTGGTCGTACGACGGCTGCTGGGGCTGGTCGGTCGGCGGGACGCGGCGGAGCTGGGTCGTCGCGTCGTCCATGACCGGGGCGGCGGCGGAGTGCTGCTGCGGGGCCTGCTGGGGCTGGGGCTGGTTCTTCTTCGCCTTCCTCGCCTTGAGGAGCTCGAAGATGATCGGGAGCACCGAGATGAAGACGATGAGGATGAGCATCGCCTCGATGTTCTTGTGCACGAACTCGATCTGACCGAGCCAGGAGCCGAGGAGTGTGACGCCCGCGCCCCAGAGGATGGCGCCGACGATGTTGAAGACGAGGAACGTGCGGTACCGCATGCCGCTGACGCCCGCGATGATCGGCGTGAACGTCCGCACGATGGGTACGAAGCGGGCCAGGATCAGGGACTTCGGGCCGTGCTTCTCGAAGAACTCGTGGGCCTTGGTGACGTTCTCCTGCTTGAAGAAGCGGGAGTCAGGGCGGTTGAAGAGAGCGGGGCCGACCTTCTTGCCGAACATGTACCCCACCTGGTCGCCCAGGATCGCCGAGACGCAGATCAGCACGATCGCCAGCCACAGCGGGAAGTCCAGCTGATCGGTGGTGATCAGCAGGCCGGCCGTGAAGAGCAGCGAGTCACCGGGCAGGAAGAACCCGAAGAACAGGCCGGACTCGGCGAACACGATCAGGAGCAGGCCCCAGATGCCGAACGAATTGAGCAGGTAGTCCGGATCCAGCCAGCTCGGTCCGAGGGCGATCGTCTGCACGGTTCCGGGCTCCTGGGGGGTGAGGAAGAGGGAACGCCTGTGGGCGGGGACCCACGACGGCGGGTCGCACAGGCAGTGGGACCCATAGGGGTGACCAAAGCTATCAACGCACGGTCACCCCACTAGGTTCCACGGGCTCCTCCAGAGTGCCCTGTGGCCGCACTGAGACCAAGCTGTGTGGTCAGCGGGGCGGGCGGAGGCGGGTCAGGGGCGCTTGCGGGCCGCGTTCGCGTTGATCGCGTCCCGGAGGTGTTCGGCGAGGCCGGGGCGCATCGCGTCGTAGAACGCCTTGAAGCGCTCGTCGGAGACGTACATCTCGCCAAGGCACCGGTGCATCTCGTACGGGCAGTCGTAGTACCAGGTGTTGATCTGCTGCCGGTGCTCCTCGGCCAGGTGCATGGCCGCCTCGCCGGTCGGCTCCTCGCCGGCGGCCATCAGGGCGTCGTAGCGCGCGCCCCAGTCGGCCGCCTCGGCCTGCATGCGCTTCCAGTCGTCCTTCGTGTAGGTGGCGGTGCGGCGCTGCGACTCGGCGTACGCCTCCGTGCCGCCCCAGCGCTGTTCCGCCTCCTCGGCGTACTGCTCGGGGTCGTTGTCTCCGAAGACCTCGAACCGTTCCTCGGGGGTGAGATCGATGCCCATCCTGCGTGCCTCCATGGCGTGTTCCACGGCCGCGGCCATCTTCTGGAGTCTCTCGATCCGGGCGGTCAGCAGTTCGTGCTGGCGGCGCAGGTGCGCCCGCGGGTCCGCGTCCGGGTCGTCGAGCAAGGTCGCGACCTCGTCGAGGGGGAAGCCGAGCTCCCGGTAGAACAGGATCTGCTGGAGCCGGTCGAGGTCGTCGTCGCCGTAGCGGCGGTGGCCCGCGTGGGTGCGCTCGCTCGGTACGAGGAGGCCGATCTCGTCGTAGTGGTGCAGCGTGCGCACTGTGATCCCGGCGTAGCCCGCGACCTGTCCCACGGTGTGGCTCATGGCTTCCGCTCCTTTGTCGGTCGTGTTCCAGGCTGGGTCCTCACGTGACGTGAGGTGCAAGTCCTTTGTGCCCACCGACCGCCGGGGCCGGGCGGTGGGCCTCCGGCGGTGTGCGTCCGGCTGTGTGCGTCCGGCGGTGGGGGTCCGGCTGTGTGCGTCCGGCGGTGGGGGTCCGGCCGTAGCGGACTGTGCACTTCCGCAAGGCTCGGGGCTGGTGAAACGCACTGGCGACACGTCACACGCGTCTCACTGTGCACAACGCGAAGCCGGGGCGCGTGGACCGTGCACTTGTGCAATGGCCCGAGGCCCGGCGCTCTTCCTACGCTGAGCGCACGTCGTCCGGGGCCTTCCTCCCCAGGTGGTGCCGGACGACGCAGGCCACCGCCCGCGCGGTGTCCGCGGACGAGAACGCCCGGCCCGTCACGGGGGTGCGGGCCAGGCGTTCCGTCGACGGCCACCGTCGCCTCTTCCTACCCCGTAGCTCCCAGCGGAGGGACTGTCTTGAACCAGACCGACAAGAGGGACACCTCGTTCGCCGACCTCGGCGCGGCGCTGGAGGGTGTGGACCGCGGCCGGCTGACGATCGTGCCCCTCTTCGCGGGCGACGACGCCGGGCTCACCGCCCATCTCGTGGTGTGGCCGCCGAACGCGCCGAGCCAGGCCTGTGTGCACGAGGACTTCGCCGAGGCCGCCCACATCGTCGCGGGCAGCATCATCGACGAGGACGGGACGGAGCACCGGGCGGGCCGGCTGTGGATGCGCCCGGCGCACCATGTGCACCACCCGCGCGCCGGCGCCGAGGGCGCCCAGCTCGTCCTGTGGCGGGCGCCCGTACCGGCGTGAGGACCCACTGGGCAACCCGCGCACGTGTTGGGGCACGTGCGCGGGTTTCGGTCTTCGGCGCCGGTCGTGCCGGGGGCCGGCGGCTCAGGAGCCGCGGGGCGGCTGGGTCAGGGCCGGGCGGCCCAGGAGCACGTGCAGGGCGAGGGCGATGTCGGCCACGGTCACCACGTCGGTGTCGGTGATGCCGACCATCTTCGTGGAGAAGTCCATGCCGAGCAGGCCCGCCGCGTCCCGGGTGTGGTTGCGGACGGTGGCCTCGGAGAGGCCGAGGGCGCGGGCGGTCTCCCTGGTGCTGAGGTTGCTCTCCAGCCAGACGCAGACGGTCTCGACGAGGTCGCGCTGATCCGCCCGTACGGGGCGCAGGCGCTCCTCCGCCCAGGCGGCGGTGGCGCCCTCCTCGGCCGCGGCCGCCATCAGCGCCGCGAAGTCGGGTGGCGTGGCGGGGGTCTCGGTGTCCGGGTGCGGTGGGGCGGGGGTGCCGGTCCCCAGGGGCACGTCAGGTTCCGGGTCCGGGTCCGGCAGGGCGAGGATGTCGAGGGCGAGCAGCGTCAGGACGCGGTCGTTGGCGGAGCCCCGGAGGTCCAGGGAGAGGATCTTCCCGGCCCGGTTGAGACGCTGCGTGACCGTGTTGCGGTGGACGCCGAGGCCGCCGGCGGCCTCCGTGTGCTTGAAGCTGAGGGCGGTCGGGAGGGTCTCCAGCAGCAGCTTCCGCTCGTCGCCACGGCCGGGGAAGTCGTCCAGGAGCGGGGACATCAGGGCCGCCGCCCAGGCCTTCGCCGCCCGTCTGGGCAGCAGGGGGGCGAATTTGGCCTTGGAGCCGCCCAGCCGGACGCGGTGCGGGGTACCCGCCGCGTCGCCGACCGCCGTCAGGGCCTCCAGATAGCCGACCGCGGTCTCGGCGAGCGCGTGCGGTCGGCTCTGGCCCATCAGATGGCCCTCACGGGCGGCGATCATCTCCTTGAGGACCGTCTCGACCCGGCCGTCCTCCCGGGCGGGGTCGAGGATGAGGATGTGCTTCGGCTTGCCCGGACACGGGGCCACGATGGCCTGCTCGGCCAGGGCCCGCTCGCACCAGCTGAGGGTGGCCTCGCGCTCCTGCGGTCCGGTGTCGACGATGAAGACGCGGGCGGTGTCGGTGTCCAGCAGGGCCTGCGCGGCGCCCGTGTAGACCACCTGCGCCAGAACCGTTTCTCCGCGCATGAGCAGCTGGAACGCGGCGTGCCGCACCGCCCTCGGGGTCCGGGTCCTGGCCTGGTGCTCGCGGCGGGCCTGGTCGCACAGTCCGAGGAGCTTCGCCGCGTGCTGGATCAGGGCCGTGGCCGCGCGGTCGAAGGGTTCGTGGGAGGCGATGGCCAGCCGGACCTCGTCCTCGCCGCCCGGGGAGCCCGGGGAGCCTGAGGAGATCGCCACGATCCGGGTGTGCATGGCGCCGTCGTGCGCCTCGGGTGCGCCGTGCGCGCTGGTGATGACGGCGTGGGCCAGGCCGGCGGGCGCGCTGTCGGGCGCCGCCGCGAGGACGCCGCGCCGGGCCGAGCTGACGAGGACCTCGGCGTCCAGGGCCACCGAGAGCCAGTCGGCGATGCGCCGCGTGGCCGTGGGGTCGGCGAGGCGGGCCGGGAGCCGGTTGAGGAGGCCGTCGAGGTGCTGGACCTGGCGCTCCGCGAACTGGGCGCGCCGCAGCCGCAGGTCCTCGTTGACGTGGGCCCAGGCGGTGGTCTCGGCGGAGGTCGCCAGCAGCGGCAGTTCCAGGCGGTTCGCGGCGGTGAGGGTGGCGTCGGGGAGGGTGCGCAGATCGTGCCCGGGGGTGCCGATCACCAGACCGGCCGCCTTGCGCCGGTCCAGGAGCCGGATCAGGTGGTCGAGCGCGCGCAGGTGGGCCGGGGTCGGCCGGGGCGTGTCCATGGTGACCAGGAAGAGCGTCCCGTCCTCGAACGGGGTGTCGGCCGCGAGGTCGCCGAGCCCGTGCGGAGCCTCGGTCAGCGGCCTGGCGACGACCTCGGTGACCCGGGTCGCGCCGTGGCGGGAGGCATGGCCCGGCTGGAGGAACCTCAGCCGCAGCTGCTGCCGCTCGTTGATCAGATAGTCAAGGGTGGGCAACTGCGCCGTCCCTCCCCGGTCACGCACGTGGGTGCGCGGGACGCTCAACTCCACCTGCTGTGTTCGCTCTTGCCATACGTCTTGTCATATGTCTTGTCATACGTGGTGTGCATTCGGCAGCGTAATGGACGGACGATACGACCGACACATCACCCTCACGGGCCACCCGCACCCCTTCCGCACAGGTGTGAGGTGCGCGTCCCCGGCGGCGGACCTACCGTCGAAGACATGCCACTGCACCGATGGGACAACGACGCCCCGCAGGACGCCGGGCTCGACCGGCACGACGGGCACCGGCTCGCCGTGAACCCCTTCTACGGCCAGGCCAACCCCGTGAGCGGCATGACCGAGGCCCCGCCCAGGCACCGGCTGCCCGAGGCGCCGCTGCCCCCCTCGACGGCGTACCAGCTCGTCCACGACGAACTCATGCTGGACGGGAACTCACGGCTGAACCTCGCCACCTTCGTCACCACCTGGATGGAGCCCGAGGCGGGGGTGCTGATGGGCGAGTGCCGGGACAAGAACATGATCGACAAGGACGAGTACCCGCGCACGGCCGAACTGGAGCGGCGGTGCGTGTCGATGCTCGCCGACCTGTGGAACGCGCCGGATCCGGCCGCCGCCGTCGGCTGCTCGACCACCGGGTCCAGCGAGGCGTGCATGCTCGCCGGGATGGCCCTCAAGCGGCGGTGGGCGAAACGGAACGCCGACCGCTACCCGTCGGCGGGCGCCCGGCCCAACCTGGTCATGGGGGTCAACGTCCAGGTCTGCTGGGACAAGTTCTGCAACTTCTGGGAGGTGGAGGCCCGGCAGGTGCCCATGGAGGGCGACCGGTTCCATCTCGATCCGGCGGCGGCCGCGGCGCTGTGCGACGAGAACACGATCGGGGTGGTGGGCGTCCTCGGCTCCACCTTCGACGGGTCGTACGAGCCGATCGCCGAGCTGTGCGCGGCCCTCGACGACCTCCAGGAGCGGACGGGTCTGGATGTGCCCGTGCATGTCGACGGGGCGTCCGGGGCGATGGTCGCGCCCTTCCTCGACGAGGAGCTGGTCTGGGACTTCCGGTTGCCCCGGGTGGCGTCGATCAACACCTCCGGGCACAAGTACGGGCTGGTGTATCCGGGGGTGGGCTGGGCGCTCTGGCGGTCCGCCGCCGAGCTGCCGGAGGAGCTGGTGTTCCGGGTGAACTACCTGGGCGGCGACATGCCCACCTTCGCGCTGAACTTCTCCCGGCCGGGCGCGCAGGTCGTGGCGCAGTACTACACGTTCCTGCGGCTCGGGCGGGAGGGGTACCGGGCCGTGCAGCGGTCGACGCGTGACGTGGCGACGGGGCTCGCGGAGGAGGTGTCGAAGTTCGGGGACTTCCGGCTGCTCACGCGGGGGGACGAGTTGCCGGTGTTCGCCTTCACGACGGAGGAGGGGGTCACCGCGTTCGACGTCTTCGACGTGGCGCGGCGGATGCGGGAGAGGGGGTGGCTGGTGCCCGCGTACACGTTTCCGGAGAACCGGGAGGATCTGTCCGTACTGCGGGTGGTGTGCCGGAACGGGTTCACGAGCGATCTCGCGGGGATGTTCCTGGAGGATCTGGGGCGGCTGCTGCCCGAGCTTCGACGACAGTCGGGGCCGGCGGTGCGGGACAAGGGGGCGGCGACGGGGTTTCACCACTAGGGCGGTGGTGCGGGTTCGGTGGGTGGGTGCGGGTTCGGTGGGGGTTCTCGCGCAGTTCCCCGCGCCCCTGAACAGCAGGGGCTGCGCCCCTGCTGTTCGGCCCGGCCCCTACTTGCTCAGGCGGGCGAATCTACGGACCGCCAAGGGGAAGAAGACCGCCAGCAGGGCCAGGGGCCAGGCGATCGCCGTCCAGAGGTGGGGGGCTTCGGCGCCCGGGGTGCCGAAGAGGTGGCGTACGGCCGTCGCCGTGTGGGACATCGGGTTCCAGTCGACGACCGTGCCGAGCCAGTCGGGCATGGAGGCGGGCGTGGCGAGGGCGTTGGAGAGGAAGCCGACCGGCCAGACGAGGATCTGTACGGCGGTGAGCAGTTCGGGCCGGCCGGCCACCATAGCGAGGTGGATGCCGATCCACAGCATCGCGAAGCGGAAGAGCAGCAGGAGGCCGACCGCGCCGAGGAAGGCCGCGGGGCCGCCGTGCGCGCGCCAGCCGAGGGCGAAGGCGACGGCCATGAGGACGGCCAGGCCCACCGCCGACTGAAGCATGTCCGCGACCGAACGGCCCACCAGGACCGCCCCGTTGGCCATCGGCATCGACCGGAAGCGGTCGATCACCCCCTTGTTGAGGTCCTGGGTGACGGCGAGCATCGTGCCCTCCAGGCCGAAGGCCATGGTGAGCGCGAGCATGCCGGGGACCAGGTAGTCGAGGTAGTCGCCGGTCACCCCGCGACCGCCGCCGATCAGATAGCCGAACATCAGCAGCAGCATCACGGGGAAGACCAGCCCGACCAGCATCTGCACCGGTTGCCGTGCCCAGTGGGCGAGTTCGCGGCGGGTCATGGTCCAGGAGTCGGTCAGGGCGTGTGCGCCCGCACCCGTGTGCGCGGTCGTCGCGGTCGTCGCGGTCGTCACTGTCGTCGTGGTCATGCGCTTACGGCCTCCTTCGTACGGTCGTCCCCGGTGAGGTGCAGGAACACCTCGTCCAGGGTCGGGCGGCGCAGGGCGATGTCCTCGGCCTCGATGCCGGCGTCCGCGAGGGCGCGTACGACCGCGGTGAGGGCCGTCATGCGGTCGGTGACCGGGGCGCTGAGCCGGCGGCGGTCGGCGTCGACCGAGACGTCGTCCTCGGGGACCGGCAACAGGTCGACAGCAGCGCCCAGTTGACGGGCGTCTCGCAGGACGATGTCGATGCGGTCGCCGCCGGTCAGGCGCTTCAGCTCGTCCGCCGTGCCGTCGGCGACGACCCGTCCGCCGTCGACCACGGAGATCCGGTCGGCGAGCTGGTCGGCCTCGTCCAGGTACTGGGTGGTGAGCAGGACCGTCGTACCGCCGCCGACCAGGGAGCGGACGGAGTCCCAGACCTCGGTGCGGCCGCGAGGGTCGAGGCCGGTCGTCGGCTCGTCCAGGAAGAGCACCTCCGGTTCGGTGATCAGGGACGCGGCGAGGTCGAGGCGGCGCCGCATGCCGCCGCTGTACTGCTTGACCGCCTTGCGGCCGGTGTCGCCGAGGCCGAACCGCTCCAGGAGTTCGTCGGCCCGTACGCGCGCGGGGCGGGCGCCCAGGTGGTAGAGGCGGCCGAACATCTCCAGGTTCTGCCGGCCGCCGAGCTCCTCGTCGAGCGCGGCGTGCTGGCCGAGCAGGCCGATGCGGAAGCGCACCTCCCGCGCGTGCGCCACCACGTCGTGCCCCGCGACCTCGACCCGGCCCGCGTCGGGCCGCAACAGGGTCGCCAGGATCCTGACCAGGGTCGTCTTGCCCGCGCCGTTGGGTCCGAGCACTCCGTGCACGGTGCCGCGCGCCACGTGGAGGTCGAGTCCGTCGAGGGCCACCTTGCCGCCCCTGCCGCCGTATGTCTTGCGGGCCCCTTCGACAGTGATCGCCTGATCGGTCATGGAGATCCCCCTATTAGTCAAACTTGACTACAGCGTCCATCCGAAGGTAACCCCTTCGAGCGGGATGGTCAAACTTGATTAGCGGTCGTCCCCCGGGTGCCGCTCCCCCGTCGCGTACGGGTTGTCCTGGCCCTCCGCCAGGACGCCGACGAACGGCTCGCCCTCCCCCGCGAAGGTGTAGGCGCCGGCGCGGATGCGCTCGATGAGGCTGCGGGTCCACGCGGCGCCGCTGTCGGAGGAGTCGAGCCAGAAGTTCATGATCTCGCCGATGTGCCCGAACTGGTCCGGGCCCTTCTCGGGCGCGTAGTACTCGGTGATGCCCTCGCGCCAGGCGCCGATGGCCTTGACCCGCTCCTCCAGGAGGCCGAGCACCTCCGCGCGGTCGAGGTCGACCATGAAGCCGAGCCCGGCCGAGAGCACGTCCGGCTTCTGGTGGTAGGTGGCGAGGGACTCCCGCAGCAGCGCGAAGAACTCCTCGGTGCCGGCGTCGGTGACCGTGTACTCCGTGCGGGGCGGCCCGCCGGCCGTGGAGGGGGCGATCTCGTGCGCGACCAGCAGTCCCTGTTTCGCCATCTGCTTCAGGGCGTGGTAGATCGAGCCGGGCTTGGCATTGGACCACTCGTGCGCGCCCCAGTACTCCAGGTCGTTGCGCACCTGGTAGCCGTGGGCCCGCCCGTGCTGGCGCACCGCGCCGAGCACGAGAAGACGGATCGCTGACATGGGCCCCAGCGTAGAACCACAGGACGTCACCCCCCGTTCGCACCCTGCGCCTTCGCCACCAGCTCGAAGGCGGTGGCGCCGTCCAGCGACTCGCGGATGATGTCGGCGTGACCGGCGTGCCGGGCGGTCTCGCGGATGAGGTGCAGGCCCAGCCAGCGCATGGAGACCCGCTCGTTCGGCGGGAACCACGGTTCGTTCGGCAGCTCGAAGGTGTCGTCGAGGCTGGGCACCGTACGCAGGAAGGACTCCGTCTCGGCGGCGACCTTCTCCCAGTACGCGAGCTGTGACTCCACGGTCTCGTCGCGGACGAGGGTGAAGCACTCGTGCCAGTTCGACTGGTCCCGCCGGACGGCCGGCTCCTCGCCCTTGGCCTTGGCGATCCACCACTGCTCGACCTCGGCCACGTGCTTGAGAAGCCCGGCGAGGGAGAGTTCGCTGGCGCTCGGCCGACTGGAGGCCTGCTCGTCGGTGAGTCCGAGCACCGAGCGGCGGAGGCCGCCGCGCTGTTCCGCCAGGAAGGCGAGCAGCGCCCCGCGCTCGTCGACCGTCTCCTCCGCGCGCACGTGCATGACCATGACCGTCTGCCTCTCGTCGGGCCGGGGGCTCCGGTGAGCCCCTCTGACACCGACGAAGCTACGGGCCCTTGCGGTCAGGTTCTGTCCGCAAGGGCCCGGCGAATTCGGAGAACGAGGAACGAGGCGGAAAGGGGGCGAAGAGAAACGGGGCTAGAAGGGGAAGAAGCTCCGCTTGTGCTGGACCGAGATCCACTTCTGGGTGGTGAACGCGTCCACCGCGGTCTCGCCGTTGAGGCGCCCGATGCCGGAGTGCTTCTCGCCGCCGAACGGCACGAGGGGCTCGTCGTGGACGGTGCCGTCGTTGACGTGGAACATGCCGGTGTCGATCTGCTTGGCGAAGCGCACGCCCCGCTCGATGTCCCCGGTGTGCACGGCGCCGCTGAGGCCGTACGGGGTGTCGTTGACGACGCGGACGGCCTCCTCCTCCCCGTCGAAGGGGATGAGGAAGACGACGGGGCCGAAGACCTCCTGCTGGAGGAGGGCGGAGCCGGCGGGGACGTCGGTGAGGACGGACGGCTCGACCAGGTTGGCGGTCGTGGAGCCGTGCAACAGCGCGGTGGCGCCCTCGGCGAGCGCCTGCTCGACGACGGCCTTGAGGGAGTCCGCCTGGGAGGAGTTGATGACCGGGCCGATGACCGTGCTCGGGTCGCTCGGGTCGCCGACCTTCAGGGACTTCACCTTGGCCACGAACTTCTCGGTGAACTCGGCCTGCACCGAGCGGTCGACCAGGACGCGGTTGGCGGCCATGCAGACCTGCCCCTGGTGGACGTAGCGCGAGAAGACGGCCGCGTCGACGGCGTAGTCGACATCCGCGTCGTCCAGGACCACCAGGGCGCTGTTGCCGCCCAGTTCGAGGATCGCGCGCTTGAAGTGCGAGGCGGCGACGGTGGCGACGTGGCGGCCGACCTTGTCGGAGCCGGTGAAGGAGATGACCTTGGGGATCGGGTGCTCGATGAAGGCGTCGCCTATCTCGGCGATGTCGGTGACGACGACGTTGAGCAGCCCGCCGGGCAGGCCCGCCTCCTCGAAGATCTTCGCGACCAGGGTGCCACCGGCGATGGGGGTGTTCTGGTGCGGCTTCAGGACCACGCCGTTGCCGAGGGCGAGGGCGGGGGCGACCGACTTGATGGAGAGGAGGAAGGGGAAGTTGAAGGGGCTGATGACGCCGACGACGCCGACCGGTACGCGGTAGAGGCGGTTCTCCTTGCCGTCGATCGGCGACGGAAGGATCCTGCCCTCGGGGCGCAGCGCCAGCTGAATCGATTCGCGCAGGAACTCCTTGGCGAGGTGCAGTTCGAACCCGGCCTTCAGGTACGTGCCGCCGAGTTCGGCGATGATCACCTCGGTGATCTCCTGCTCGCGCTCCTCGATGACCTTCAGGGCCTTCTCGAAGACCGCGCGACGCGCATACGCGTTGACCTCGGCCCATTCCTTCTGGGCCGTCCGGGCGGCCCGGTAGGCCTCGTCCACTTCGTCGACCGTGGCGATGGTGATCGACGCGAGCTTCGCGTCGTCGTACGGGTTGAAGTCGATGATGTCCCAGGAGCCGGAGCCCGGGCGCCACTCGCCGCCGATGTACTGCTGGGCCAGGTCGATGAAGTAGGACGACATGTGATCCTCAATCAGTCGGCATCGATCAAGATTGATCACCCGTCATCGTACTGGTGGGTAAAGGGAGTTGGAGAGCTACTCGGGAGACTCTGTGAAGACTCTCAGGGATTCTCAGGGAGCCTCAGGAGGTCCCAGGGAGTCTCAGGAGAGCTGGATCAGCCCTCGCAGCAGGTCCCGGCTCTCGGCCGGGGACGGGCTGTCGTCCTGGAGCCGCTTGATCGCCCGCTCGTACTGCGCGATGTCCTCGCCCTTGTCCAGGTAGAGCGCGCTGGTGAGCTGTTCGAGATAGACGACGTCGGTGAGGTCGGACTCGGGGAAGCTCAGCACGGTGAAGGCGCCGCTCTCGCCGGAGTGGCCGCCGAAGCTGAACGGCATGATCTGGATCGTCACGTTCGGGCGCTCCGAGATGTCGATCAGATGCTGGAACTGCCCCCGCATCACGTCCCGGTCGCCGTACGGCCGACGCAGCGCCGCCTCGTCGAGGACGCAGTGGAACTCCGGGGCCCGCTCGGACACCAGGTACTTCTGGCGCTCCATCCGCAGGGCGACCCGCTTGTCGATCTCCGCCTCGCTCGCGCCCCTCATGCCCCGGGCGACGACCGCGTGGGCGTACGCCTCGGTCTGCAACAGGCCGTGCACGAACTGGACTTCGTAGCTGCGGATGAGGTGGGCCGCCGCTTCGAGGCCGACGTAGGTGGGGAACCAGCTGGGCAGGACGTCGGAGTAGCTGTGCCACCAGCCGGCGACATTGGCTTCCTTCGCCAGGGAGAGCAGTGAGGTGCGCTCGGCCTCGTCGGTGACGCCGTAGAGGGTCAACAGGTCCTCCACGTCACGGGTCTTGAAGCTGACCCGGCCGAGTTCCATCCGGCTGATCTTCGACTCCGAGGAGCGGATCGAGTACCCGGCCTTCTCCCGGGTGATCCCCTGCGACTCGCGCAGCCGCCTGAGATGCGAGCCCAGCAGCATCCGCCTCACCACCGACCCGCTCGATTCACCGGCGCCCACGTTCGTCCAGCCTCCCCAACTTCTTCAGGGGCCGCAGTCTGCCACTAAACCACTCCGATCCGCACTCGCCCGGTTACAGAAATGGAAAGTCTTCAACATCTGAGACGGATGAGACGGCGGAGGAGAGAAGGGAGTGTGGCCGAGATGCGTCGCGAAGAACACCCCGCGGACACAGGAAACCGTCAGGAAGTTGCCAGGAAGCCGTCGACCGCGGCCCGTTGGGAGGGAATGAGGGGAGAGAAGAAATGTTCAGCAAGCGGTATGCGAAGGTCCAATTCGGGCGCGTGCACGTGCATCTGCCCTTGCATCTGCTGTGCGCATCAGAAACCATGGTCCCGCGCCACCGCTGCATCGCAACGACCGCGAACTCCCGGGAGTGCCTCGCATGGGGACGAATGGATCGACCATGCTCGAACCCTTACGGCAGGGACTTCCGCCACTTGATCCCGCGACCGTGTCCGACGCCGCGTCCTGCGCGCTGCCGCCCCGCTACGAAGCGGTGCGCGAGGCACGGCAGTTCACCCGGGGCACGCTCGGCCAGTGGCGGTTGGACGAACGCTTTGACGACGTCTGCCTCGTGGTCTCGGAACTCGTCACCAACGCCCTGCGGCACGGTCTGCCCACCGGCAACGGGGCGCGCCCGGCCCAGGACCCGCCCGTACGGCTGCACTTGATGCGCTGGACCGAGCGGCTGGTGTGCGCGGTGCGCGATCCCAGCCACGACAGCCCGGTCGCGGGCGACTCCGAGGACTTCGCGGCGGAGTCGGGGCGCGGATTGTTCCTGGTCGACTCCTTCGCGGACAGCTGGGGCTGGCATCCGCTGGGCGGCGCGCTCAGCGGCAAGGTGGTGTGGGCGCTGTTCCAGGTGGAGCAGGTGCCGGGCCGCCAGTCCGCCTGTCGATGAACCGCGGCGCTTTTCGGCGCCGCGGTTCTACGCGTGTCACACCGTCGGGCCCGCCGACTTCCCGCCGCCGGGCGGGCCTTATCCGACCAGGTGGTCGAACTCCCCGTCCTTGACGCCCAGGAGCATCGCCTCGATCTCCGCGCGGGTGTAGACGAGCGCCGGGCCGTCGGGGAAGCGCGAGTTGCGTACCGCCACCTCGCCGCCGGGCAGCCGGGCGAACTCCACGCAGTTGCCCTGCGAGTTGCTGTGCCGGCTCTTCTGCCAGGCCACCGCGTGGAGCTCGGTGAGCTCCGTCGCGGCCATGCCGTTGTACACGTCATCCACGCCGTACACGTCGTGGTCCACAGGTCGCTCCCCGGGGTGGTGCAGTAGTGCGCTGGATGCGCGTTGGCTCTGATGTGGCCGGTGTTGCCAGTGATGCCTTCGTTGCCAGTGGTGGCCGCCTTGTCAGTGACGCCTGCCTTGTCAGTGGTGTCGGTGTTGCCGGTGACACCAGTGATGCGGCAGTCAACTGCCCCGGATCATAGCTTTGTTCACGTGCAGATGCATGAGCGGATGCACGTGCACGGGGGGTGTCTCCCCGGTTACAGCACCAGAGAGACGTAGGACGGCGCGATCCTGTTCCATCCGGGCCCACATCTCTCCGTACGGCGTGCGGAACCGGGCGGTTCAGGGCAGGGAGGGCGGCGCCCGCGAATGGCGGAAAACGGACGGCCCCGGGGAGGCCGTGGAGCCTCCCCGGGGCCGGGTGGGGGGTGGTGGTGCGGGTTATGCCAGATGGTGCGTGCGGTGCAGGTGGTGCAGGTGGTGCGGGTGGATATTCGGGTCGGTTCGGGCAGGCGGCTCAGCGTGTGGAGTACGGCAGGAGGGCCATCTCTCGGGCGTTCTTGATGGCCCGCGCGAGCTGGCGCTGCTGCTGCGCGGTGACACGGGTCACACGGCGGCTGCGGATCTTGCCCCGGTCGGAGATGAACCGGCGCAGCAGGTCCGTGTCCTTGTAGTCGATGTACGTGATCTTCGCCTGGTCCAGCGGGTTGGGGCGGGACTTGGCGGGCTTGCGCTCCGGCTTGCGGGGCATGGCGGTTCAGACCTCCAGGAAGGTGTCGAAGGGGCGCGGCAGCCGTTCCCAGGCGGCGCGGCCCGCGGCGTACTCGGCGTCGGTGAGCAGGCAGGACTCCAGCAGCCGTTCGAGTCCGTCGCGGTCCAGGCCCGGGGAGGTGAAGACGAGGTGCTGGCAGCGGTCGCCGTGTTCCGGGTGCCAGTCGAGGGCGGCGGCGGCCCGGCGGACCGGGGGGACCATGTCCCAGGCGGCGTCCGGGAGCGAGGCGAGCCAGGGGCCGACCGACTCCACGCACAGGGCGCCGCCGGCGGCGTCCCAGTGGAGCAGGGTGTCGGGGCGCTCGGCCAGCCAGAACCTGCCGCGGCTGCGGGCCGCCGCGCAGCACAGGTCTTCGAGTGCGGCGTAGAGGCGTTCCGGGTGGAAGGGGCGGTGGCGGTGCCAGACCAAGGTGGTGACGCCGTGTTCGTCCGCGTCGGTGGGGAGGAGGGCCGAGGCGGGGTGCTGGGCCGCGGCTGCGGCGTCCACGTCGAAGCCGGCGAACGCGGCGGCGAGCAGGGAACCGTGGGGCGCCGTGGGGGTGGCGGTGCGCTCCGGAGAGCGGGTGCGTCGTGGCTGGTCGCGCAGTTCCCCGCGCCCCTCAAGAGCAAGGGGCGCCCCCTGGCTCTGGATGGGGACCCGCTGGGCTGTCGGGTGGAGTTGGGCCAGCAACGCCCTGTCCTCGTCGTCCGCGTCCTCCGAGTCCAGTACGGCGAGGACCGGGGCGTATTCGAGTTGGCGGGCGAAGGTGTCGGCGACCGTGCGCTGGTCGGTGGTGGCGGCGGCGAGGCCCCGGTCGGCGAGGTCGTCGCCGTTGCCGAGGTAGGGCAGCAGGAGGGCGGGGTCGACCGCCGTGATCACGGAGGTGAGGCGGAGGCCGCTGGCGGCGATCACCTCGGCCATGGCCTTCGGCTCGACGGAGTCCCAGAGTTCGACGACCGCGAGGCGGGTGAGGCCGGCGTCGGCGAAGCGCTCCAGTTCGGGGACGAGGTCCTCGCGCAGCGCGCAGCAGGCGCAGTCGTTGACGAGCGGGGTCTCACCGGTGGTGATGAGGCCCGCCGCGTCCCGGACGGTCCGGACGACCTTGGCGTCCGGACCGTCGGTCGCGGTGGAGAGGTCGTGGTGCAGCGCGACGCTGCCCGGTACCCCGGCGAGCAGCGCCTCGACGGCGGCCCGCCGGGCGTCGGCGTGCAGCCCGCCGACGATCGCGACAGACAGCTGGGTCACGTCGGTCAGCCTCGCTTCGTTCCGGTCACGCCGGTCGCGCCGGTCGCGCCGACTGATCCGGTTGTGCCAGCCGACCCGGCTTTCCCGGCGCCGTACCGCTTCTGGAACTTCTCCACGCGGCCGGCGGTGTCCAGGACGCGCGCGGTGCCCGTGTAGAAGGGGTGGCTGACGTTCGAGATCTCGACGTCGACCACCGGGTAGGTGTTGCCGTCCTCCCACTCGATCGTCTTCTCGCTCGTCATCGTCGAGCGGGTGAGGAAGGTGTGGTTCGCGGCACGGTCCCGGAAGACGACGGGCCCGTACGACGGGTGGATGTCCTTCTTCATCGGCGCCTCAGCGCTCCTCTCGGAAGTCGACGTGACGGCCCGCCATCGGGTCGAACTTGCGCAGCGTCAGCCGGTCCGGGTCGTTCCGGCGGTTCTTGCGGGTGACGTAGGTGTAGCCGGTGCCGGCCGTCGACCGGAGTTTGATGACCGGGCGGAGTTCGTTGCGTGCCATGCTGCTACCTTACTGAAAATGAATTCCATTTACACCACCTGATCGAGAGAGGTGCATCACCTTGTCCGCCCACTGCATGCTGACCGGCGCCCAGCCCGGCTTCGGCAACCGCATCTCGCACTCCCACCGGCGTACGTCCCGCCGCTTCGACCCCAACATCCAGTCCAAGCGGTACTGGCTGCCCAGCGAGAACCGCCATGTGCGGCTGCGGCTGAGCACGAAGGGGATCAAGACCGTGGACGTCATCGGCGTCGAGGCCGCGGTCGCGCGGATCCGCGCGCGCGGCGTGAAGATCTGAGGGGCTGAGGAGCCGATGGCGAAGAAGAGCAAGATCGCGAAGAACGAGAAGCGCCGGGAGATCGTCGCGCGGTACGCCGAGCGGCGGGCCGAGCTGAAGGAGATCATCCGGCGGCCGTCCGCCTCGGACGCCGAGCGCGAGGCCGCCCAGCGGGAGCTGCGCGCCCAGCCGCGCGACGCCAGCGCGACCCGCGTCCGCAACCGGGACCAGGTGGACGGCCGGCCCCGGGGGCACTTCCGCAAGTTCGGGCTGTCCCGGGTGAGCCTGCGGGAGCAGGCGCACGCGGGGTATCTGCCGGGGGTGCGGAAATCCTCCTGGTAGGGGGTGGGTGACGGGGGCGGCCCGGGCCTGCCTGCCGCTGGGGGCGGTGTGTCCCAGGGGTGCCGGGGCGTCCCGTCCTTCCCGGAGTTCTCACAGTTCCCGGCCGTCTGACGCCGAGGTGCTGCTGGTAGCTTGCCGCTGTCGCCGCGGCGACCGGATCCGGCCACAGCTTTGGGAGACCTCCAGTGACTACGGTGACCGCGGCGACCACCGCGCAGACGGCAAGGCCCGCGACCAGGGCTTCCTCCGCGAGCCGGCGCATACGCGTCGTGGCCGCGGCGGCGGGGCTCACGGCCGCGCTCGTGCTGACCGGGTGCAGCGGTGACAGTAGTGACAGTGGTGACTCCGGGACCAAGGGGTCGTCCGCCGACCCGAAGCCGTCGGACGGCGCCGACGGCTCGGACAGCGGCGGCTCCGGGGACTCCTCCGGCGCCGAGACCGAACTCCAGGGCAACTGGCTGGCCACGACCGGCGGCAAGCCGGTCGCCCTGTTCGTCAACGGCGGGGAGGTCGCCGTCTTCGTGGGCACCTCGGTGTGCAGCGGCAAGGTCTCCGACGAGGCGAACATGCAGATGATCAGCCTCAAGTGCCAGGACGGCAGCGACGACCGCACCGAGGGCATGGTGAACAAGGTGAGCGCCAAGTCCCTCACGATCACCTGGGAGGGCGGCGTCGGCGAGGAGACGTTCCGCAAGGCGGAGGGGTCGATGCCGTCCGGGCTGCCGACGGATCTGCCCACGGCGAGCGCGGGGTCGTAGGCCGGCTCGGGCGGGAGGGGCGCGAGGGGTGGGGACGGACGCCTCGACTTCGGGCGCTGGGGCATGGCCCTGTCCGAGCCGGGGCAGTGCAGTCGTCCTCGGGCGGTAGGGCATGGACCTGTCCGGGCCAGGGCCGTGGAGCCGTCTTCGGGCGGTGGGGCGTTGGGGCAGTGGGGCTGGGGGCTGCGGGGCTGCGGGGCTGCGAAATGGGCCTCGCTCGGCAGCCGGGTCGTAGATCATGTGTCGGACGGGCCGCGGAACCTCCGGGTTCGGTGGCCCGTTCGCACTTTCACATCGCCGCCGGCTGTGCCGTGACAGCCACGAACTCCACCGGGAACACCATGCGCACCGCTCCGACCGCCATCGCCGCCGCCCTTCTCGCGGCCCTCACCCTGACCGCCTGCAGCGGGAGTGACGGGGGTGACGGCGGGGACGACGGCAAGACCGGTGCCGCCGCCACCACCGAGAGCGCCCAGGAGGGCGCCTGCACGGCCGCGCGGGTCGGCTTGGAGGTCGGGCCCAGCAGTGCGGCGCCGGCCGCCGGGGACGAGGGGGCCGTCCCGGTCACCGTCACCAACAAGGGCGACGCGGCCTGCACGTTGAAGGGCCTCGCCGGGGTCGATCTGTTCGCCGGCGAGAAGTCGTGGGCGCTCAAGCCGCAGGAGGGCGCGTCCGAGGACACCGAGGTGAAGCTGGAGGGCGGCCAGTCGGTGAGCTTCTCCATCTCCTACGTGCGCGGGGTCGCCGGTGACGCGGAGAAGAGTGCCGCCGTGGACGAACTGAAGCTGACCCTGCCCGGCGACAGCAAGGTCAGCAGCTTCAAGTGGCCGGACGCGGAGGTCGCGGTGAAGTCCGAGAGCACGTTGGAGGCGACGGTGGGGCCGTTCCTGCCGGTGGGCGACTGAGTCGTCGGGGCCGGCCCCGGACCGGAACGAACCGGGGACGGCGTCAGTGCGGAGGCCGGGCCGGGGCCACCCGGGTGGGCGTCTGTGCCGAGGCCGGCCGGAGCCTGGGGCAACGCCCGGAGCCTGGGGCAACGCCCGGAGCCTGGGGCAACGCCCGGAGCCTGGGGCAACGCCCGGATCATGAGGCCAGGTGCGGAGCACGAGACCCGGCGCGGGACACGAGACCCGGCGCGGGACACGAAGCCAGGCGCGGGACACGAGGCCAGGCCCGTTCCCAAGCCGGCGTCCGTTTCCGGGTCAGTGACCGGCCCGGGTGATGGCGCAGCCGGGGTCGGTCACGACTCCAGGGGCGGTCACGGGCCGTGCCGGTTCCCAGACCGGCGTCGCCAGTGACGGGTCAAGGCCCGGCCCGGGTCATTCCGGTAGCCGGGGGCGCGCCCTGACCTGGGCGCGGTCTGCCGCTTCCGCGCCCTGTTGCCAGCCGGCGAGGTCGCTGACGCCTCGGACTCGGGTGGTCACCGTGTCCGGGAACATCCGGCTGAACTCGTCGTGGACGGCCACGTCGCGGGCGGCGAGGACGGGCAGCAGGTCCTGGTCGGAGCCGCCGACCCCAACCGCGCCCCCGGCCTCGGCCTCGGCCCGCGCCTCGGCCACCTGGGCCTCGGCCACCGCCGCCAGCCGGTCGCCGATGCGGTGGGCGTAGGCGGCCAGGAACGACTGCCGAAAGGTCTTGGTCCGCTTGCGGCCGCCCTTGCGCTGGGCCGCCTCCGCCTTGGTCATGGCGGTGGTGGCCTGGACGAGGAGCGAGGTGTGCAGCAGCTCGACCACCTCCAGGTCGGCCTCGAACCCGACCACCGTGGAGAAGCCGAGGGCCTCGTTCCACACGGCCTCGCAGCGGTTCGCCCGGGCGACCGCGTCGAGGAGGGTCGCCTTGGCCGTCTCGTACGGCGGGTCGACACCGATCCGGCACGCGCCGGGCGTGTCCTTGCTGTGCGCGCGGGCCGCGAGGAGCGCCTCGTCGATGCTGTGCCGCGCCATCAGCTCCTGCGCCTTCGCGCTGAGCGCCTCCGCCTCCTCCGGGAAGCCGGTCGCCTCCGCCTTCGCGAGGAGCGCACGGATCCGGCTGAGCATGCGGGACTCGGGGTGGGGCGAGTTCTTGGCGCCGCCGACGTCCCGTGGCCGGTCCAGGGGTTCGAGGGTGGGCAGGCGCAGGAGAAGGCGGTACAGCTCCAGGGCGGTGGTGGCCTGTGAGAAGCGGTCCGCGCGGGTGGGGTGCGCGGCGAGCTCTCTGATGTCGTCGAGCTGGGCGGCCCAGCGCGGGCCGGGGGGCTGGGGGCGGGCGCCCGTCCGTCCGGTCCCGTGCTCCCTAGCAGCGGACTCGTGCTCCTCGACGACGAGGCGCGCGAGGAGCCGTACGTGCTCGTCCTCCAGCTCGCGCCGTGCGAACCGGACGACGTCGGCGGGCTGCCAGCCCCGCCGCCAGGCCCCGGCGACGAACTCCCGCCCGCGCCGGGCCAGTTCGACGTCGGCCGCCGGGTCGGCGGCGAGCAGGGAGGCGCCGGTGTCGAGGGCGGCGTCGGTGTCGGCGTAGAGCGCGGCCTCGAAGGCGCGGTCCACCGTGCTGGTCGTACTCACGTGTTCGATCGTGTCATGGGGTGGGGTGGGGTGGATCAGGGTCCCTGGGGCGGGGATTCCGGCCGGGGTATGGCTGGCCCTACCTCCAGGACGCCCTCCAGGGGTCGTGTGCGGGCGGGGACCCGGACGGTTCGCTAAGGGCATGACCACAGTGGAGAGAGACAACGCCTCGGCGGAGGCGGGCAGGGTGTCCGCGGAGGCGGGCGGGGTGTCCGCGAGGGCGGGTACGGCCTCGGCCGGGGCGGGCCGGAGCCGGGCCGGAGCCGACGGGGACGGGGCAGGGCACAGGGCAGGGCACGGGGAGACGGGGGGCGCGGCGGTACGCGTGCGGGGGCTGCGGCGGGCCTACGGGGAGGTCGTCGCCCTCGACGGGGTGGACCTGGACTTCGGGGGCGGGACCTTCACCGCGGTGATGGGGCCGTCGGGGTCGGGGAAGTCGACGCTGTTGCAGTGCGCGGCGGGGCTGGACCGGCCGTCCGGCGGGACCGTGCGGGTCGACGGCGTGGAGCTGGCCGGGCTGAGCGAGAGGCGGCTGACGCTGCTGCGCCGGGACCGGATCGGTTTCGTCTTCCAGGCCTTCAACCTCCTCCCCTCCCTGACCGCCGCGCAGAACGTCGCCCTGCCGCTGCGGCTCGCCGGGCGGCGCCCCTCGCGGGGTGCGGTGCGCGAGGCCCTGGCCCGGGTGGGGCTGGCCGAGCGGGCCGGACACCGGCCGGCGCAGTTGTCCGGCGGGCAGCAGCAGCGGGTCGCCCTGGCCCGTGCGCTGATCACCCGGCCCGCCGTTCTCTTCGGTGACGAGCCCACCGGGGCGCTGGACACCACGACCAGCCGTGAAGTGCTGTGCCTGTTGCGGGAGTTGGTGGACCGGGAGGGTCAGACCACGGTCATGGTGACCCACGACCCCGTGGCCGCGTCGTACGCGGACCGAGTGGTGTTCCTGGTCGACGGGCGGGTGAGCGGCGAGCTGGTCCGGCCGTCGGTCGAGGCGGTGGCCACGCGCATGACGGGGCTGGAGCGGGTGGCGGGGGACGGCGTCGCCGGAGGTGTGACGTGCTGACTCTGTCGTCGTTGCGTACGCGGTGGGCCGCGTTGCTCGGGTCGTTCGTCGCCGTGATGGTGGGGGTCGGGGTGATGACGGCCATGGGTCTGGGGCTCGCGGCGTCGCTCGATCCGCCCGCGCGTGCGCCTGAGCGTTTCGGCTCCTCCCCCGTGGTGGTGGCGGGCCAGGACAGACTCACGGTGGAGGTCCGGCGGGGCCCGGGGACGGCCAGGGTGTCGCAGAAGCTGGCCCGTCCACACCCTGTGGACAAGCGGTTGCTGGCGGAGCTGCGGAAGCTGGGGCCGGTGCCGACGGGCGCGGGCGGGACGGACGCGACCGGCGCCGGCTCGGCCGGGGCGGACACGGCCGGGGTGGACGCGGTCGGGGTGGACGCGCCCGTGGCCGAGGTGCGGGCGGTGGTCGGGGAGCGGGCGCGGGTGCTGACCGGCGACGCCCGACGGCAGGTGGACCCGTCGTACGAGCGGGACGCGCAGGCCCTGGTCGCCGTGAACGCACTCCTGGGGACGGCCGGCGGGGTCGCCGCGTTCGTGTCGGTGTTCGTGACGGCGTCCACGTTCGCGTTCGTGGTGGCGCTGCGCAGACGGGAGTTCGGACTGCTGCGGATGGCGGGCGCGACCCCGCGTCAGGTACGGCGGCTGCTGCTCGGCGAGGCCGTGGCGGTGGGGCTCGTGGCGTCCGGCGCCGGGTGTGCGCTGGGGGCGTGGGGGGCGCCGCTGCTGGTACGGGAGTTGGTGGACGGCGGGGTCGCGCCGTCGTGGTTCGCGGTGCCGGACACGGTCGTGTGGCCGTATCACCTGGCCTTCTGGACGGGGGTGTCGGTGGCCCTGGCGGGGGCGTGGGTGGCGGCGCGGCGGGCCGGGCGGACCGGGCCCGTGGAGGCGCTGCGCGAGGCGTCCGTGGACACGGGGGTGCTGCCGCTGTCCCGCCGGGTGATCGGTGGCGTGCTGCTGGTGGGTGGACTGGGGTTGCTGGCCTGGAAGGTGGGGACGGACCCCGCCGAGCTGCTGAAGCGGAAGACGTACACCACCCAGCCGATGCTGCTGATCACGGCCGTGGCCGCGCTCGCGCCGCTGCTCGTACGGCCGGTCGTACGGCTGGTGGGTGCGGCGCTGCCCGGGGCCGTCGGGCTGCTGATCCGGGAGAACGCGGCCACGTCCGTACGCCGTACCGCGGCCGTCGCCGCGCCGGTGCTGGTGACCGTGGCGCTGGCCGGGTCGCTGCTGGGGGCCGCCGGGACGGTCACCGGGGCGAAGGGCGCGGAGGCGGCGGCGCGGACCGGGGCGGACTTCGTGGTCACGGGTGAGGCGGGAACGGGGCTGCGGGACGAGGTGGTGCGGGGTGCCGTCGGGGACGGGGCGACGGTGGTCGGGTCCGCTTCCACCGCCGTGTACGTCGTGGAGGAGGGGACCGCGCTCGTGCGGTCCGAGGCGCGGGCGGTGACGGACGCGGCGGCGCTCGCGACGGTGTCGCGGCTGCCGGTGGTCGCCGGTGACGTGCGGGATCTCGACGACCGGTCGATCGTCGTCAACGAGGAGTGGGAGCGGCACGAGGTGGGCGAGAGCGTGCGCGTGTGGCTCGGCGACGGGCGGCCGGTACGGCTGCGGATCGCGGCGGTGCTCGCGGAGGGGACCGGGGACAACGGGGCGTACGTGACGGCCGCGAACGCGGGTGGGGCGGTGGTGGACCGGGTCGAGGTGCGGGTCGCTCCGCGTGGGAGCGGGGTGGAACGGGCTGGGGTGGCGGCGGCGCTGGAAGGGCGGTCGGAGCGGGCCGGCTGGACCGTGCGGTCGGCCGGGGAGTGGCTCGCGGCGAACCGCCCCGGCACCAAGGCGCACACCCGGCTGGGGTTTGTCGTGGTGCTGGGGATCGCGCTCGTGTACGCGGGGATCTCGCTGGCCGGGACGTTGCTGATGGCCACGTCGGCGCGGGGCGCGGAGCTGCGCTCACTGCGGCTGGCGGGGGCGACGCGGAGGCAGGTGCGGGTGGTCGTGGTGGGCGAGGCGCTGGTCGCGATCGCGGTGGGAGCGCTGCTGGGGGTCGCGGTCACCGCGGTGAACCTGGCCGGTATGGCGGGGGCGTTGGCGATGTTGTCGGCGCCGGTGGGTGTGACGGTGCCGTGGGAGGTGCTCGGCGCGTGCGTGGGGGCGTGCGTCGGGGTGGGTGGGGTGGTGGCGGTGGCGAGCGCCGGCGGGGTGAGGTAGCCGGGCGCGGGAGGGGGTGCGGCGCCCGATGGGGTGGGGGTGCGGTGGGGGGCGTGTGCGGGTGGGGGGTGGCTGGGCGCGCCGTTCCCCGCGCCCCTTGCGGGAGCCGTGGTGGGCCGGCATTGAGCGTCGACGCGTCCCGGTGCGGCGCCCCGATGGGGTGGGGGTGCGATGGAGGGGCGTGTGCGGGTGGGGGGGGTGGCTGGGCGGGCCCCCGCGCCCCTTGCGGGGCCCCTCGTGCTGCGGCGGCGTGAAGGGCGTGGACGACGCAGACCAGGTGTCAACTTCGGGTTGACGCCCGAGGGGTGTCAACCTACGGTTGACACATGACGACGAATCCTCGAGTCACCTCCTCCATCCGTCTCGACGAACTCATCGAAGCCATCAAGAAGGTCCACCCGGAACCGCTCGACCAGCTCCAGGACGCGGTCATCGCCGCGGACCACCTCGGTGACGTGGCCGACCATCTGATCGGCCACTTCGTGGACCAGGCCCGGCGTTCGGGCGCGTCCTGGACGGACATCGGCCGGAGCATGGGGGTCACCCGGCAGGCCGCGCAGAAGCGGTTCGTGCCGAAGGCCGAGAACGACCTCGACGCCAGCCAGGGCTTCAGCCGCTTCACCCCCCGCGCCCGGAACGTGGTCACGGCCGCGCACAACGAGGGCAAGGCCGCCGGCGCCGTCGAGGGGCTGCCCGCCCACCTCGTCCTCGGACTCCTCGCCGAACCGGACGGGCTCGGGGCCAAGGCGCTCGTGGCCCAGGGCCTCTCCCCCGCGGCCGTACGGGACGCCGCCACCGCCGTCCTGCCGCCGGCCGCCGCCGAGGTCCCCGAGCTCATCCCCTACGGGCCCGACGCCAAGAAGATCCTCGAACTCACCTTCCGCGAGGCCCTGCGCCTCGGCCACAACTACATCGGCACCGAGCACATCCTCCTCGCCCTCCTGGAGTTCGAGAACGGGCAGGGAGTGCTCAGCGGCCTCGGCGTCACCAAGGAGGCCACCGAGGCCCACGTGACCGAGGCGCTCCAGGCACTCCAGGCCCTCATGCAGGAGCAGAGCCAGGGGCTGGGACAGGGACAGGGATAGCCACAGGGGGCGCGAGGAGGAGAGGGGCGGGGGGAAGGGGCCGGGGGCGGCGGGTGGCCGGTGGGTCGGGTCGCGTTCTGGGGCCGTTGTCAGACCCCCCTGTCACACTCGCACCCATGACCGACCGGTGGGTGCTCGCGACGGCCGAGGACGGGGGCGTGGAGATCGCCCCGCTCGGCGCCGACGGGCTGCTCGCGGGGGCGGTGACGTGGGAGCCCGATCTCGCGGAGGCGGTCCGGCGGCGCGGGCCGCAGGTAGGGCGGTGGGTGTGGCGGTCCACCGGTGAGGTGTATCCACGGCTGCTCGCCGCGGGGGTGCGAGTGGAGCGGTGCTACGACATCGAGGACGCCGAGACCCTGCTGCTCGGACACGAGGGCCGGCTCGGCGAACCCCGCTCCGCCGCCGCCGCGCTCGCCCGGCTCCGTCGCGCCCCCGTGCCCCCGGACCCGCCCGCGCGCTCGGCCGACCCCGGCGCCCAGCCCTCCCTGTTCGAGCCCCGCCCCGTCCACGTGCCCCTCACTGACCTCGTCGAGGTGTACGCGGACCAGCAGCGGCGGCACGACGCCACCGTCCACCCCGACCGGATGCGCCTGCTGACCGCCGCCGAGTCGGCCGGGATGCTGGTCGCCGCCGAGATGAACCGGGCGGGGCTGCCGTGGCGGGCCGACGTCCACCGTGACGTGCTGCACGAGATGCTCGGCGAGCGGTACGCGGGCGGGGGCGAGCCACGTCGGCTCGCCGAACTCGCCGAGGAGGTGTCGCAGGCGTTCGGGCGGCGGGTGCGGCCCGATCTGCCCGCCGATGTCGTCAAGGCCTTCGCCCAGGCCGGCACCCGGATCCGGTCCACCCGGCGCTGGGAGATCGAGAGCCTCGATCATCCGGCGGTGAAGCCTCTCCTCGAGTACAAGCGGCTGTACCGGATCTGGGTCGCCCACGGGTGGTCCTGGCTGCACGACTGGGTCCGCGACGGCCGCTTCCGCCCCGAGTTCCTCGCGCACGGCACGGTCACCGGACGGTGGGTCACCAACGGCGGGGGCGCCCTGCAGATCCCCAAGGTGATCCGCCGCGCCTGCGTCGCCGACCCGGGCTGGCGGCTCGTCGTCGCCGACGCCGACCAGATGGAACCCCGCGTGCTGGCCGCCATCTCCCGCGACCCCGGGCTGATGGAGGTCGCGGGCCGCCCCACCGACCTCTACCAGTCCGTCTCCGACCGCGCCTTCTCCGGCAATCGCGAACACGCCAAACTCGCCGTGCTCGGAGCCGTGTACGGGCAGACGTCCGGGGACGGGCTCAAGAACCTCGCCGCGCTGCGCCGACGGTTCCCGCTCGCCGTGCGGTACGTCGACGACGCGGCCCGCGCGGGCGAGGAAGGCCGGCTCGTACGGACCTGGCTCGGGCGTACGTGCCCACCGGCGGTCGGCGCCTCGGACTCGGGCGGCGACGAGGCGGGCCTCCCCCAGGACGACGGTGACCCCGACACCCGGGAGCGCGGACAGGGCGACGAGTGGGTCCCCGGGTACGCCTCCACCAACTCCCGCGCCCGGGGCCGCTTCGCCCGCAACTTCGTCGTCCAGGGCAGCGCCGCCGACTGGACCCTGCTGCTGCTCGCGGCCCTCCGCCGCGCCCTCGACGGCATGGCGGCCGAGCTGGTCTTCTTCCAGCACGACGAGGTGATCGTGCACTGCCCGGAGCGGGAGGCGGAGGCCGTGGTGGCGGCGATCCGTGAGGCGTCGGAGCTGTCGGGGCGGCTGGCGTTCGGGGAGACGCCGGTGCGGTTTCCGTTCTCGACGGCGGTGGTCGAGTGTTATGCGGATGCGAAGTGAGGGGTGCCGGGGGGCGGGTGCGTGGGCGGGGGGCGCCTTCCGGGGTGGGGGTTCTGTCGGGTGGCGGCTGCGGGAGCGTCGGGGCTGGTCGCGCAGTTCCCCGCGCCCCTACAGGGCGGCTGCGCCGCCATTCGGCGTGCGGTTCTTCAGTAGTTCTCTCAGGTCCGTCGCCACCGTCGAGTCCGTGTCGTCCAGGATTTCCTGGGCGCGTTCCCATTCGTGGTAGGCCTCCTCCTCCTGGCCCCCGGCGCGGAGCAGCAGCCCCCGCTGGTGCCGGGCCAGGCCCACGGCGTACTGGTCGGCGCGGCGTTCGGCGAGGTCGAGCAGGACCGCGCACTCCTGGGCCGCGCGGTCCGGGCGCCCGAGTTCGCGCAGGGCCCGTACCAGGCCGAGCCGGGACTTGGACTCGCCCTGCCAGTCCTCGTCGTCGCCGAGGATGCGCAGGCTCTGCTCGAAGTTGCGTACGGCGGCGGCCGGTTCGCCCAGGCGGAGGTGGGCGTAGCCGATGTTGCAGTGCGCGGTGTGCCGTACGACGAGACTGTCGGCGATCTCGCCCAGCGCCAGGCTCCGTTCGTGGTGGGCGATGGCGGCGCGCGCGTCGGTGTGTTTGTACAGGTTGCCGAGGTGGCTGAAGGTCACCGCCTCGCCGTAGGGGTCGCCGAGCAACCGGGACAGTTCCAGGCTCTGCCGGAGCGTCTCCTCGCTCTCCTCGTACCGGCCGAGGCTCTCCAGCACGAGTCCCCGGTTGTTCAGGCAGCGCCGTACGCACGACACCACTCCGAGGCGGCGCCACAGTTTCAGGCCCTCGTCGTTGAGGGCGAGCGCCTCCGAGGCCCGGCCGGACATGAAGTGCAGCCCCGCGCGATCGGTGAGGGCGAACGCCTCGGCCTCGTCGTCCCCGAGGGATCTCGCGATGTCCAGCGCGTGCCGGCCGAGCACGTCCAGCTCGGCGAGCCGGCCGCCCCGGTGCAGATGGGGGAAGAGGTGGCGGACGAGGGTGGGGACGAGCGCCGCCGCCGGGCCGCCGTCCTCCCGGGCGCAGCGCTCCACCAGGGCGACGATGTTGGGGAGTTCGCGGTCGCCCCAGGCGAAGGCCTCCTCGGCGGAGGTGAGTTCCGGGGGCCCCTGGTCCGGCACGGGCGCGGTGGTCCGCAGGCGTTCGTCGCGCTCGTAGCCCGGCGGGAGCATCACCAGCAGGCTCTGCCGGGCGTGTCCGGCGTACCAGCCGAGCGCCTGCTGGACGGCCTCGCAGGTGTCGGCCGGGTCGGCGAGTTCGCGGGCGAAGTGGCGTACGAGGTCGTGGGGGACGTAGCGGCCGTACGTCGTCTCCTCCAGGAGGGCCACGTCGACGAGGCGGTCGAGGGCGGCCTCCGCGCGGAACTCGTCGGTGCCGGTGAGGCGGGCGAGGAGGGGCGCGCCGTAGGCGGGCAGGTCCAGGGCGCCGATGCGGATCAGGACGTGGGCGGCGTCGCGGTCGGCCTCGCGGTGGGAGGCGCGCAGGGCCTCGTGGGCGACGGCGAGGGAGCGGCGGACACTCAGGTCGTCGTATTCGAGGTGCTGCAACCGCCCTTCCGTGGCCGCCAGTTGGTTCGCCAGCGCGTCCGGGGTGAGGGCGCGGCGGGCGGCGAGGCGGGCCGCGACCACGCGGAGGGCGAGCGGGAGGCGGCCGGTGAGTTCCACGAGGGGGTGCGCGGCGTCCAGGCCCGCCGCGCGGCCCGAGGCGGCCCGCAGCAGGGCCGCGCTCTCGTCGTCCGACAGCGGGGCGAGCGGGAAGCGGTGGGCGCCGTCCAGGGCGGTGAGGGGCGAGCGGCTCGTCACGATGACCGCGCAGCCGGGGCCCGCCGGGAGGAGGGGGCGTACCTGGGCGGCCGTCGCGGCGTCGTCCAGAACCATCAGGGTCCGGGTGGGGGCGAGGGTCGAGCGGAGCGACGCGGCAGCCGCGTCCGGGTGCTCGGGGATGCGGCGGGGGTCGGTGCCGAGGTCCCTCAGGAGGGCGGCGAGGGCCTGGGCGGGGGTGAGAGGGGTCATGCCCGGGGTGGCGCCGTGCAGGTTGATGTACAGCTGGCCGTCGGGGAAGTGCTCGGCGAGTTCATGGGCGAGGTGGAGGGCGAGGGCGCTCTTGCCCACGCCGGCCATGCCGCTGATGACCGCCGTCGGCGAAGCGGGGCGCCTGTGGGCTCGGGGGGCATGCTGCGTGGGCGAGTGCGGGTGCGGGTGCGTCGTGGCTGGTCGCGCCCACGCGGTGGTAGCCGCGGATTCCGTGCCGCCCCGCGCCCCTGGCGGAGTGGGGGCGGGGGTTTCGTCACACGCGCCCCCGGCCAGTTTCTTGCGCAACTCCGCGAGTACCTCTGTCCTGCCCGTGAAATAGGCCGGAGGTGGCGGGAGTTGGGCCGGGCGGAGCGGGGGGTCCTCGGCAGGGGGGTCGGACGGGGTCGTCGGGCGGGGCTCGGGGGGCTGTTCGCGCAGGATCTCCACATGGGCCTCGCGTACGGCGTGGCCCGGCTCCACGCCGAGTTCGTCGAGGAGGCGCGCGCGGAGGTCGCGGTGGACGGCGAGGGCCTCGGCCTGGCGGCCCGTGCGGTGCAGGACGAGCATGAGAAGCCGGTGGAAGGCCTCGCGCAGAGGGTGTTCGGTGACGAGGGCGGCGAGTTCGGGCGCGAGGGCGCCGAGCGCATGCGCCCCGGCGGGTTCCGTCTCCGCCCTGTCGGCCGCGAGGTGGAGTTCGGCGTCGTACCGGCGCTCCAGAAGCAACAGCCGTGCCTCCTCCAGGCGTTGGACGAACGCCTGGGCGCGGAACTCCTCGACCGGCAGTCCGCCGAGCGGTGTGCCCCGCCAGAGCGCGAGCGCGGCGGAGGACTCCCGTACGGTGCGAGCCCAGTCGCGCTCGGCGTGTGCGGCACGGGCGGCGCGGGCGTGGGTCTCGAAGACGCGGACGTCCAACTCGCCCTCGTCGACCCGCAGCAGATAGCCCGGCGGGATCGCGCGCAGCCGCTCGGGGTCGTCCAGCAGCCTGCGCAGCCGGGTCACGTGGTTCTGCAGGGAGGCCTGCGCGGAGGGCGGTGGCGCCGCGTCCCACAGCACGTCCTTCAGGGTGTCGACGGAGACGACCCGCCCGGGTTCGAGCAGCAGCGCGACGAACAGGGCGCGCATCTTGCCGCTGCCGACGGACCGTACGCCGCCACCGGGGGCACGGCCGTCCGAAGTGCCACCGGGACCACCGGGGCCACCGCCGGAACCCATGGCTTTCCCGGGCACTTGGGTGACATCCGCGTCCGCGTCCCCGGCACCGATGCCGGTTCCGTACAGAACCGGCGGACCGAGCAGTCCGAACCGCAGCCCGTCCCGCATAGAACCCGTCCGCTGCCTTTCCGCACCGTCGTTCCGGGCCCGCCCCGCGGCGACCTGCCGCCGCCTCCCGTACGGCCCCCCGTGGAACCGTTGGGCTCATGTTAGCGATCCGTTGGCGGGACCTGATGTGATCACTTCATCGGATCCGGCGACGACGGCGCACGCGTGAGACGCGTAGCTCGGGGGAGTGCCGCCGCCGCTGCCGGATCCGGGAACCGCACAAAGCGCTGTGCCCCGGTCGGTGGAGGTGAACGACCGGGGCACTCGTGTGTGCGGGACGGGCGGCGGGGGCGGGCGGCCATCGGGGGCTGCGGGCAGCTGTCGGCGGGCGGGCGTACGGGATCGGGGAGCGGCCGTACCGGATCGGCGAGCGGCCGTACGGGATCGGGGAGCGGCCGTACCGGATCGGCGAGCGGCCATACGGGATCGGCGAGCGACCCCGGGCCTCATGGGATCGGCGAGGGGCCCCGGACGGCCTCACGGGATCGGCGGGCGGGCGTACGGGATCGGCGAGCGACCCCGGAGGAGCATCGGGCCGGCCGGCCTACAGGATCGGTGGGCGGCCCAGCCGCGTCAGGCGCCAGACCGTCCGCCAGCTCATCGGCCGGCGCTCGCCGCCCGACTCGCGCCAGCCCTCCGCGAAGCCGCCGAACCAGGCCTTCAGACCGCCGACCGAGCGCATCCGCAGCAGGGTGATGAGGACCCACACGCCAAGGTGAACGGGGATGAGCGGGAGCGGGAGGCGGCGGCGGGCGAGCCAGACGCGGTTGCGGGCGTTGACGCGGTAGTAGATGGCGTGGCGGGCGGGTGAGGTCTTCGGGTGCTGGAGGAGCAACTCGGGGGCGTACAGCACGGTCCAGCCGGCGTCGAGCGCCCGCCAGGCCAGGTCGGTCTCCTCGTGTGCGAAGAAGAACTCCGCGGCCCAGTCGCCCGTCTCGCCGAGCATGGCCATGGAGAGGGCGTGGCCGCCGCCGAGGAACCCGGTGACCGGGCCGCCGCGCATCGGGTCCTTCGCCCCGACCCTCGGTACGTGCCGCCGCTGGGTCTCGCCGTGCTCGTCGGCGATCCGGAACCCGACGATGCCGAGGCGGGGGTCGGCGACGTACAAGTCCCTTACGCGGCGCAGTACATCGGCGTCGACGAGCAGACCGTCGTCGTCCAGTTCGACGACGACGTCGATGTCACCGAAGGCGCGCAGCCGCTCCAGGGCGACGTTCCGGCCACCGGGGCAGCCGAGGTTCTCGTCCACCTCGATGAGGGTGACCTCGCCGGGCAGGTCCAGCCGTTCGGCGAACTCGGGGAGCGGGCAGCCGTTCCCCACGATCACGATGCGTTCGGGCGCGACGTCCTGCTTGGCCACGGAGGCGAGCAGCGCGTCCACCTCCGCGGGCCGATTGCCCATCGTCACCACGGCGACAGCGACCCGAGGCCCGGCCTCCACCACGACACCAACCCCATTCCGTCCACGGACCGCCGACGACGACCGGCGCGGCCGACGACCGCCGACCCGCTTCCCGTCCTCCACCGACTGTTTACGGCCGGGATGCTAGTCGTTCACGCCGGAGACTTCGCATCGACTGCTCTACTTCGCCGTCCCCGGCCCTCGTTCGTCACGCAGGTTCTCCTAGTCGTGACACCGACTGCGGTCTTTCCGCGCGCACTTGATTACGGATCAGACCCATGGCCCGCGCCGGTCGTTCTCGGCCGTTTCCACCCCGCTCGTCAAGGGCGCTGACGGCACTCATGGCGTTCATGACCTAGGACGCGGAGATCCTCAGCGCCTACCTGAACCGCTATCCGCCCCGCACCGACCTGCGCCACGACCAGCCCGTGGTCATGGGTGCCCTCCTGTACGTCGACAGCCGCCTGTGTACGTCGGCAGCCGCCTGGGCACGTCCCACGCGGCGCCCTTCACCGCGCCCGGCGGCCTCCACCAGCACTGGGTGAACGCCGTCCTCCACGGGCCGGACCGCCCCGCGTACGCCCCCGAACGGGAGCTGGCGACCGTGACCCGCCTCTGCGACTTCGCCGACGACTGGACCACGTCGGGCTGAGGTCACAGCGGACGGGGCGGTCGCAGCTCTGGCTGGAGCGTCGTTCCTCGGCTAGGGTCCCGCCCCATGATCTCTGGGGGAGGCCCGGCTGCCGACGCGACGGTCGTGCGATACGGCCTGCGGCGGTTTCTCTGGACCCTGTTGTTCGTGCCGGTGACGCTCGTCTCGGGTGGGCTCGGTGTGGTCGAGGCGGTGTACGGCGGCGACAGCGACAGCCGGTTCACGGTCTGGGGCCCCGTGTTGTTCCTCCTGATGGCGCTGTTGTTCGCCGTTCCGGTCGTCTTCGCCTGTCGGACCCTCCGATGGAGGGCAGCGTTCGACGCGACGGGATTCTGGTGGATCCGGGGCAGGGAGACCGCGTTGTTCCGCTGGGACTCGCTCGCCGGAGTGGGGATCTACTGGACGCCCCAGATCTTCACCCTCGAACTCTGCCCCCGGGACGAGATCGACCGCGACGACCCACTGCTGTGGCAGTTCGTCCGTGACACGGAACCGCTCCGGCCCGGCCTGCCCCGCCTGCGCTACCGCATCCCCCTCCCTCACGCCTACAAGCCCTACGAGCAGGCCCTGCGCCGGTGGGCGCCCGAGCTGTGGTTCGGCGTGGTGGCGCAGCCGCCGTCGTACGCGGGACAGCCCGACCGGGCGGGCCACCGGGAGCGCACGGCGAGGGGCGGGAAGGGCTGACCGCCGGCCGCGCGCGCCCTCTCCCATCCCACCGTGACGGGACGTACAACCCCCGTGCCCGGAGCGCGAGTCGGCGCTCCGGGCCCCGGTGCGGACGCGGGCCTCAGGCCCGCAGCGGGTTCGAGCGGACCGCTGCCATCAGGTACCAGGCCGTGGCGCCCGTGTGCCGGTACGGGTAGTAGCCGAACCCGAAGCCCGTGTCGAGGGGGCTGCTGGCCGAGACGACGCCCGAGCGGTCGGGGAGGGCACGGCCGCCGACGGTCTGGCCGGTGCCGAGGAGGTCCTGGGCGCGTTCGAGAGAGGCGAGGAGGCGCCGGGCGCGCTTCTCGTCACCACGCGCGCCCCGGTCGCGCAGGGCGAGCGCGAGATGGGCCGTGCCCTCGAACCAGACGCCGTTGCGGTTGGGCTTGGGCTGGAACTCGGCGATGGGCGCGTCCTCGTTCGCGAGGAGGCCGGCCGAGCTGAAGGTCACGCCCTCGTACGACTGCCCGGCGGGGACCGTGCTGTTGCGGCGCTCGGCGTGGTCCGAGACGGCGAGTTCCCGGGCCGCCCAGTCGAGGGAGCGCGCGTACCGGTCGGAGTCGAGGGCGAGGTGGGTCCAGGTCTGGGTGTCCTCGGGGATCGGGGACTTGTTGACGGTGACACCGTCGTTCGTGCCGGTGTAGAAGAAGCCGCCGGACGCGCCCCGGCCCGGCTCCCACATGCCCTTCACGAAGGCTTCCGCCCGTGCCCGCCGCTGCCACCACACCCGGTCACCGGTGAGCCGGGCGAGCCGCCCGAACAGGCAGATCAGGTCGGTGTTGTGCTCGGTGGAGGTGAACGGCAGCTTCTCGTTAGCCCCGTTCACGCCGAACTTGTAGCCGCCGAGGGGCTCGTCGGTACGGCCGGTCCGCTCGATCCACTCCCCGATCCGTACGGCGGCGGCCAGGAACCGCCGGGCCCCGGTCCGCCGGGCCAGCGCGCTCAGCGCGATCCCCGCCCAGGCCATGTCCCCCACGGCCGTCCCCGTGAAGCCGAACTGGGTGCCGACATTGGCCGTCCCGTCCGCGCGCACGAACCCGTCCGGCTGCGGTACGCCGTCGAAGAAGACGTACGGCCCGACGTTGTACGCCTGGCGCAGCCGGCCGTCGTCGTACGCCGGGTCGTGCTCCTGGGCGTAGATCAGCGCGTCCCCGAGCGCCACCGCCCGGGCCCGTCCGTCCCCGGTGCGCACGGCGAGGTGGGCGAGGATCGCGAGGGCGTTGTCGTAGGTGAAGGCCGTACTGAACAGGCCCGCCTGGTCGGTGTAGCTCTGGGTCAGCCGGAGGTCGCCGTGGTCGGGGTAGGCGTCCATGGCGGCGGCGAGGAAGGCGTGCCCGCGCCGGGGGGCGGAGCCGCCGGACGCGGCGGACGCCGCGGACGCCTGCGATACCGGGGATGGCTGCGATACCGGGGATGCGGCGTGGGCCGTGCCGGCGCCCGCGCCGACCGCGGTGAGCGCTGTCGCCGCGCCGAGGCCGGTGCCGAGGAGCCTGCGGCGGCTGAACGCGCGGGCTCGTCCGCCGGTACTGCTGCCGGTACTGCCCGTACTACCCGTGCCGCCGGTGGTGCCGCTGGTGCCCGTGCTGCCGGTCATGGGTCTCCCTTGGAGATGCGAGGTGCGGGTGCGAGGTGCGAGCGCGAGGGGCCAGTCGAGGGGTGCAGAGGTGGTGCGTGCGCGCCCTGAGTCGGTTTGAGAGCGCTCTCAAGCAGATGGGGGCTCATTCTGCTGGCGCGCCCCGCGCGGGTCAACGCCCGTGCGCGGCAGGGGAGGTGAGTGACCGGGTGAGCGGAGTGGGCGCCCCGGCACCTTGTGGGTGCGCGGGACGCCCTACGCCCCCTCACACCCCCAGGTAAGTCTCGTTGTCCGATTGTCCGCTTCCGGGACGTCACCGCTCACTCCGTTCGCAGCGCCCTGGCCGTACCCGTCCGCGCCGCCCACCCCGCCGGCAGCAGCGCGCCCGCCACCGCGATGACCAGCCCGCCCAGCGCGAGGGCGACGAGGACCGGCCCGTCGTACACGGCCACGACGGTGTCCGGCAGGCTCATGCCGACGGCGTCGCCCATGAACGGCGTGACCACACCGTGCAGCACCGGCACGGCCAAGCGCGTTGCCGAGCACCACCCCGAGGACGGAGAGCGCCCGTGACGGCAGGTCACCCGCACCCCCCTGCCATGTACCCGGCGGACGCCGACCTGCCCCGCGTGGTGATCGCCGACGACCAGGCCCTGGTGCGCACCGGGTTCGGCATGATCCTCTCCGCCGACGGCATCGACGTGGTCGCGGAGGCGGCCGACGGGGAGCAGGCCGTCGAGGCGGTCCACCGAACCCGCCCCGACCTCGTCCTGATGGACATCCGCATGCCCGGCACGGACGGCCTGGAGGCGACCCGGCGCATCCTCTCCGGCGCGGTCCCCGACCCGCCCCGCGTCCTCATGCTGACCACCTTCGACCTGGACCGTTACGTCTACGCCGCCCTCACCGCCGGCGCCAGCGGCTTCCTGCTGAAGGACGTCACCCCCGAGCACCTGGTCCACGCCGTCCGCCTGGCCCGCACCGGCGACGCGCTCCTCTCCCCCGCCATCACCCGCCGCCTGATCGAACGCTTCGTCTCCCCGTCCCCCGAGACCCCCGTCCTCCACCGCGACCTGGCCCCCTCACACCCCGCGAACTACAGGTTCTCCGGTCCCTCGCCGCCGGGCTCAGCAACGCCGAACCGGCCGCCCACTTCCGCCTCAGCGAGGCCACCGTCAAGACCCATGTCGCCCGCATCCTCGCCAAGCTCCGGCTCCGCGACCGCGCCCAGGCCGTCGTGGTGGCGTACGAGACGGGCCTGATCGTTCCAGGATCGGCAGCCGGGACGCCGCCCCCGAGGTATAGCGCCAGTCCCTTGCCCCCAGGGCGCCGATCCCCTGTGCCCAGCCTTCTCCCCCTCCCCGCTCTCCCCCTACTTCCCCTACTTCCCCTACTTCCCCAGCTCCACCGTGACGTGCGCGGACAGCGCGCCGAGGAAGTCGGCCGCGTCGAACGCCGCCCCGGCAGAGAGCACACCGGCCCCCTTCACCCGCCCCTCGATCACGCGCCGCACCGCCTCCACCGCGAGCGGTGCGCTGACGGCGTAGATGTCCTGTCCGTGCGCTGTGGCCCGCCGTTCCACGCCCCCGGAACGGACGACGACGTCGACCACGAAGGTCTGCGCGGACCGCCCGTGCTCGTCGACGGCGACCGGCGCGGGCGTGTCCGGCGCGGCCAGATCGCGCGCGGCCTCGACCGTCATGTACGTCCGCACCTCGGGGACGGCCAGATGGGTCGGCACGGTGACGATGTCGGCCATGCTGAACTCCCCGATCACGGCCCGGGTCCCCATCGGCTCGGGGAAGTCCCACTTCGTGGCCGGGGCCGCGTCGTCCCGGTACTCCAGCCGCCCGTCGGCGTACCGGACCCGTCGCCCGCCCCGACGCTGCCGCGAGACCGCGCCCGCGTCCCGTGTCCCCGCCGTGGGGTGCCACCCGCTCAGCCCGTACGCGATGTGCGCCTCGTCCACCGCCGTCCAGCCGGCCGACTCGGTCGCGGCGGTGACCAGCAGGTCCCCGAGTCCGCCGAAGAAGGCCATGGCGGGCACCACGGCGACCCCCGCCGCCCGCGCCGGCTCCCCGAACCGCGCGAACGTGTCGAGATTGGCCTCGATCTCGGCCGCCACGTCCACATAGGGAATCCCGGCGCGCAGAGCCGCCTCGATCACCGGCGCGGCCGTCTCCGCGAAGGGCCCGGCGCAGTTGACCACGGCGTCCGCCCCGGCGAACGCCCGGTCCAGGGAGCCCGGTTCACCGACCGAGGCGACCCGCACCCACCCCTCCGCACCCGCCCCCGACCGCGACTCCGGCTCCGGCTCCGGCCCCGGTTCCAACGTCGCCGCCACCGCCCGCAGCTTCGCCGCGTCGCGCCCGACCAGCAGCGGTACGAACCCCCGCGCCCGCAACTCCGCCACCACGAACCGCCCGGTGTGACCGGACGCCCCGAACACCGCGACCGTACGCCCCGCACTCATCCGCACTCCCCCACATCCACCGTCACCATCGGCGAAGCGTCGATCGCCCCGCCTGACGACCATCCTTCCGAGTGCGGCCGCCCACCACGAGTGTCCGAAACGACGAGCCCCGTACAATTTCCGACATGCCGAGCCCGGACCGGACCACCATCGCGCTCGCCGTCACCGACGGCATGCTGCACTTCGAACTGGCCCTCGCCTACGAGGTGTTCGGCTCCGATCTCTCGCACCTGGTCGACCCCTGGTACGAGTTCGCCCTCTGCGGCCCGGGCCCCGTCTCCGTGGGCCGCTTCCGTCTGGAGCCGGACCACGGCCTGGACCGGCTCCGTAACGCCGACACGGTGATCGTCCCCGGCTGGACCGATGTGGACGTGGCCCCGCCGGCCGACCTGGTCGACGCGGTCCGCGCGGCGCACGAGGCCGGCGCGCGGATCGCCTCGCTGTGCACCGGCGCGTTCGTCCTGGCCGCCGCGGGACTCCTGGACGGCCGCCGGGCCACCACGCACTGGGCCCACACGGACGTCCTGGCCGCCCGCTTCCCCGAGGTGGAGGTCGACCCGGACGTCCTCTACGTCGACAACGGCAGCGTGCTCACCTCGGCGGGCAAGGCCGCCGCGATGGACCTCTGTCTGCACCTGGTCCGCCTCGACCACGGCTCGGCGGTCGCCAACACGGTGGCCCGCCGACTGGTCGTACCCCCGCACCGTTCGGGCGGCCAGGCCCAGTTCGTCCCCGCCCCGGTGCCCACCCGGAGCGACCACCCGCTGACCGACCTGTTCCCCTGGACCCTGGAACGCCTCGATCAGCCTCTGACCGTCGAGGATCTGGCCCGCCGCGCGAGCATGAGTTCGCGCACCCTGACCCGGCACTTCCGCGCGGCCACCGGCACCACCCCGCTCCAGTGGCTCCTCACCCAACGCATCCGCCGCGCCCAGGAACTCCTGGAGACCACCTCCGACAGCGTCGAAGCCATCGCCACCACCACGGGCATGGGGACGGCCGCGACCCTCCGCCGCCACTTCAACCGCACCCTCGGCGTCCCCCCGGACACCTACCGCCGCACCTTCCACGCCGCCCGCTGACTACGTACTGCACACCGCACTCAGCGGCGCCCGCCGGTCGGGCCGCGCCTCCGCCACGTTCTGTACGTCGGCCAGCAGCCCCGGCACGTCGAGTTCCTCCCCGGCGGCGGCGCGGGCGATCGTCAGCAGGACGGCCTCGTAGAAGGCGTCGCGGACGGCGGGGGGCATCACGTCGGAGGCGTCGAGACAGCGCGGGCCGGTGCCCGTGAGGCGTTCGGCGATCTCCCGTTCGACGGGACCGCCCTCCTGCCGCACCCGCCGGTTCGCCGAGAAGACGTCCGCTGCCTCCGCCCACTTCCGCTGGCCCTCCCGGGAGGCCAGCCGCTCGATCAGGTCACCGGCCCGGGGACGGTCGCTGAACAGCGCGGCGAAGTCACCGGTCACCTCGTGGCCCCGCACCCGGTAGCCGCCGCCGGGCAGCAGGGGAGCGGAGTCCATCAGCCCCGCCCCCTGCCGCTTGTCCCCGTAGAAGGAGCGGGCGAAGGAGCCCTGGTGCTCCAGCGCGCACCCGCCCTTGCCCTCGAACAGCAGCCCGTACTCGCCGGGGGCGCCGCGATGGTCGGTGAGCAGGGCCCGCCCGGCCGCCGCCTCGTCCTGCCGGAGCAGCCCGGCCCACGCCTCCCACGCCTCGCGCACCGGAGCCCCGGTCCAGGGCACCGTGGCGTCGCCCAGCGCCCACTTGCCGTAGACCTCCGGACCCTCCCGTTGCAGCACGAGGTCCTCGATCCAGTCGCTGCCGGGCCAGCCGGACGCTCCGTCGTCGCCCATGCCGATGCACCAACTCGTGAGCGGGGCGGGCGAGTTCGCGGGGCGTTCGCCCTCGCGGTACCAGACGATGCTCTTCAGGTCCGCCTTGACCGGCACCCAGTACGCGTCCGCCCGGGGCGAGCTCACCGGCTTCCAGGGGGCGCCGTACTCCTCCTCGGCGTAGAGGCCGTTCAGCGACTTGAGGAGGTTCTGGTCGGCGTACTCGGCGAGTTCGCCGACGCCCGGCATGATCGCGATGTCCGGTGGCTCCCCCGACTGCACCTTGGACAGCAGCACCTCGCGCTGGGCGGCGGTGCCCTGGTACTCGAAGGGGATGCCGAAGCTCCGCAGCACGTCCTCGAACTGCTCCCCCTGCTTGTCGGTCCACGGTCCGAGGATGGTCACCGGTTCGTCGTCCCGCTCCGACCAGACCGCGACCATGCCGCCGGCCGAGACCAGCAGCAGCGCCGCGAGCAGCACGAGCACCTTGAACCGCCGGGTCACCGCCGCCTCCAGTAGTCGCTGTCGAGCCGGAGACCGAGGCCGATCACGGGCAGGACGACGATCAGCAGACCGCCGGTCAGGGTGCCCTGGTACACCCGGTCGGTCCAGGCGTCGTCGGCCAGGACACTCCGCACCTCCTCGGACTTCGCCGTGACGGTCCGCTGCGCGTGCTCCAGTTCCTGGCCGCAGCAGGCGTCCGTGGAGACCCGGGTGATCTCCCGCAGATCCCCGATGACACGGTCGAGGTCGTCCTGGGCGGACCCCATCGTGAGCAGTGGGACGACGGCGAGCAGCACGGTGAGCACGAAGGCCGCGAGCAGATACGGGCTCCAGTCCCGGCCGCAGCGGTCGCGCAGCACGAACAGCGCGGACAGCAGGGTGAACGCGAGGGCTGTCAGGGCGAGTTCGGCGATCCACCAGCCACCGCGCTGGAGCCATCCCTCGGCGACGGTGGCCTCGGCGTGCTTCAGCTGCGTCCGCTGCATCGCGTCCAGACGGGGTACGAGTCCCACGTCCCCGCGCGTGAGCAGCGAGCGCGCCTCGGTGAGCTTCTGGTGCCGCATGAGCGGCTGGTCCCGGTACATCACGGTGCCGAGGGTGAGGGAGTTGCTGTAGGTGGCGAGCAGCCCGTTGACGGTGCCGAGGTCCTGGTCCGTACGGTCCGCGATCCTGGACAGCCCCTGGTCGGCGGCGGAGAGCTGGGCCCGGTAGGTCTCGCCGCGCCCCGCCACGTCGACGAACTCCCTCTCGCCGAGGGCGCGGGCCTCGCGGTCGGCGCGCAGCACCGCGAGCCGGGTGGCGGCGAGCCCCTGCACGGCCGGTGCCTCCTGCTCGGCGACCGTCCCGGCGCCGCCCTGGATCTGCCGGCAGGACACGAACAGGGCCCCGGCCGCCACGAGCGCACACACCGCCAGCAGCACCAGATGCACCTCCAGCAACCGCCGCGTCCGCCACCGCCGCAGCCGGGCCCGCCAGAAACCACCGAGGGAGTACGACCACCGCCGACGCCGTGAGGAGGAACGCCGGGCGGCGAAGAACACGGACCCGCCCGGGCGCGCCGGCGCGGACGCGGACTCGGACGCGGTGGTGGCGAAGCGTAAGGACACGCCTCGGCGCGTCGAGAGTGCGGCGCCCTCCCGGGAAGCCGCCGCCGGGCGCCCGCTCGGAGGAACGGCGGGGAGGTGCCGGCTCCTGCCGTCGTCGGCCGCGAGGCGCCCTCGCCGGACCGCACCGAGAACCCGACCGCCCCAGGAGCCCCTTCCCGATCGTCCGCCACGGAGAACCCACGCGGGCCGCCCGCTACGAGGAGCCCATTCCGACCACCTCGCACGCAAAGCCCACGCGGACCCCTCGCCGCCCAGTGCCCACTTCGAGAAGCCGCCGCTGGGGCCCCACTCCCAAGACCCCACGCGAAGAGCCCACGCAGACCACCCGTCCCGGAAAGCCCACTCCGGCCACACGCCGCGGAAGGCCCGCTCCGGCCGCTTCCCACGTACGGCCCGCTCCGGCCTGCCGCCACGTACGGCCCGTTCCGGCCCTCCGCCCCCGGATGCCCCCTGGTCGGCCGTCACAGCAGTTTCTCCCCGCAGGCCATGCAGTAGCGGGCCTCGCTCCCGGCCGGGGCGGCGCACCGGGCGCAGCGTGCGCCCGGTTGCGGGGCCGCGGTGTCGGTCAGCGGCACGGGCCGGGACCCCGCGCGCAGGATCATCGGCCCGAGCGTGGACGCGTCGACGGCGTCGCCCGGGCGCAGCCGGACCCGCCCCGCCGACGCGTCCTCGATGTCGGCGACCGCACCGATCTCGTGCAGCACCCAGTCCGTGCCGAACCGGGCCGCCAGCCGCGCCGCCCGCCCCAAGTGCCCCTCGGCGACGTTCCACCGCCGTTCCCCGAGCGCGACGAGCCCCCGGCGCAACGCGTCCCGCATCAGGGTGCGCGACTTCTGCTCGCGCACACTGTCGCCCCCCGCCGCGGCCTCGGGCGGCGGCAGCTCGGGCCGGTGCCAGCGCGCGGTGACCGCCGCGTGGACGTCCCCGACGGACACCATGGCGAACTGCAACCACGTCTCCAACGGGTCACCGTCGGCGTCGGCGACGAGCGTGAGCAGATAGTCGCGGCCGCCCTGCTCCCACTGGTACGTCGGAAAGCTCCAGCGATGCGGTCGACCGGGCTGCGGAAGTCCACCGAGACGGTGCGGCCGGGGCGCCTTCTCGTTCAGCGCGACCTGCCGCACCGTGGGCCGTACGGTCACCTCGATCGGCAACTGCGGGGCGTGCACCCGGCGCAACCGCCGTACGGCGGCGGTGATCGCCCCGCCGAGGCCGTCGTCCACGAACTCGGCCGTGCCATGCAGCCGTTCGGCGAGCGTCAGCAACGGCTCGGGCGCCCAGTCCGCGCCCACGGCGAGCACATCGCAGGTGAAGTGCCCCGCGCAGGCGTCCAGTTCCTCCTCCAGCCGGGTCTCGCCAGGGCCGCTGCTGCCGTCGGTGATCAGCAGCAGATGCCGTACGGACAGCGGGCGGGCCGCGAGCAGGGCGCGCGCCCTGGCCGCCCAGACGGCGTACCCGGCGGGGCGCGGGGCGTCCCGGTGCAGCGGTATCGCGCCCGCCGCGAAGGCGGCCCGGCGCTTCTCGTGCTGATCGGCGACGGCCCACTCGGCGTTCCCCCGTGGGTAGCAGGGGACCGGCTCGGGGCCGGCGCCGTGCACCGTGAACGAGATGCCGTCCGGCAGGCCCCTGAGCGCGGCCGGCAGGGCGTGCCGGACGACCGTCCGGAGAGGTTCGGCGACATCGACCGCGATGATCACGGCGAGCTCGATCGCGGGCAGCTCGGCGGGGGCGTCCCCGGCGGTCACGTCAACCCGCAGATGCGCCTCGATCTTCGCGCTGCGATGCGGCCGCACATCACCGTCGAGGTCGACCCGCACGCGGATCTCCGGCCGCGCCGACCGCGCGTGACCGCCCGTACGCTCGCCCAGCGCGTGGCCGCCCGCACGCTCCCCCCGCGCGTGGCCGCCCGTACTCCCGTCCCGCGCGTGGTCGCCCGTGCGCCCGTCCGCCCGCGCTTCCGCACCACCGCGCGTACGCCCGCCCACGAGCCCGTCCCCCTGCCCGCCCGTACGACGCTCCATACGTCCGCCCCCACGCCCGCAGCCCGTCCGCCCGCTCACGCCCTGGCCCATGTGCCCGCTCACGTACCGCCCCATGTGCCCGCTCACGCACCGGCTCATCTGCCCGCCCACGCGCCCGCTCATGTCGTGCGTCACCGTTCCTTCCCCGTTCGTCGCCGTACGCACCACATGGCCGCTGCCCGCCGCCCCCCCTCAGCCCCTCAGCCCCCTCCAGCCCCTCCAGCCGTTAAAGCCCCGCAAGCAACCAATCCCTCTCCCCTTCCCCCGACCCTCCCCCTCCCCCCAGTCAGACCACGGTCTGTGGCCGTACCGCCTGGAGGAGGTCCACGAGGTGTTCGTGCGCGGCGGTGGTCTCCCCGTGCCGGGCGGCGAGTTGGCGATAGTGGGACTCGATCCGTGCGCGCAGCTCCCGCTCCTGCGGGCTCAGCCGCCGCAGACTGCCGGGATCGAGTCGCCCGCCGCCCGCTCCCCGGGGGCCGGGCCGGTCGCCACGGCTGTGGAGCGCGTCCAGCTTCCATTCGTGCAGTTCGGTGCTGAGGCGCAGCGCCTCGTCCTCGGACAGGCTCGGCCCGCCGGCGCCCGGTTCCCGGAGGACGAGGTCGCTCAGTTCGGCCAGGGCCGCGTCGACCTCGCTGGGCGCGGGCAGCGGATCGTCGTCGTGCGGCAGCCGGGCCGCACGGATGCGCAGGGAGGCGATCCGGGTGACGGTGTGGTCCAGGGTGCCGGGACGGACCCGGCCGAGGACGTCGAGCGCGGCCCGGCGGTCGCCCGCCCGGAGCGCGAGCCGCGCGAGCCCCAGGGCCGCGCCCCCGTGCGCGGGGTTGCGGGCGAAGACGGCCTCGTACAGCTCCTTGGCCGTGGGCCCGGCCGCGTCGTCGCCGAGCCGTTCGCCGCAGTAGGCGAGGGCGAGCTTGGGCGCGTACTCGCCGGGCAGTTCGAGGCGGACGGCGGCGAAGTGGCCCTTGGCCTCGGCGACCCGGCGCGGGTCGCCGTCGAGGTCGGCGCGGCGCAGCGCGACCAGCGCGCGGTGCCACTCCAGGCGCCACCGGCGCACGGCGGACGGCCCGGGGATGGAGTCGGCGGTGTCCAGCTCCTCCTGGGCCCGCTCCAGGTCGTCCCGGCTGTTCCGGCCCAGCAGGACCCGTACGTTGTGCAGGCGGATCTCGACCGAGGGCGGCTTGCCCTCCTCCTGGTCGAGGAGCCGGCCGGGGTCGTAGCCGCTGCTCACCTCGAACCGCGTGGTCTGCGGGTCGCCCGGGTAGCGCCTGGGCACCGGCAGCCGGCGGGCGATCTCGGTGAGGGTGGGGGCGCCGAGGTCGAGGGCGGGGGCGAGGGGCGGGTCGTACCGGTCACGGCGGGGGCGGTCGAGCCAGTGCTCGATGCCGGGCACGGTGCCGAGCCGGGCGCCGAGCAGTTGGGGGGACGGCCGGAAGTAGTCGGAGGGTTCGGGCGGGTCGCTCTTGCCGCGCAGGGCGCGGATCTCCCGCAGCGCGCCCCGCAGTTGGCCGGCCATCTCGCGGGCGTCGGCGAAGCGGAGCCCCGGATCGGTGCGGGTGGCGCGGTCGACGACCTCGTGGAAGGAGGCGGTGCCGAGGCCGGGTACCTCGTCGACGGCCCAGCCGGCGAGTTCCCGCAGGGTGACGCCGACGGTGTGCAGGTCGTGGGCGGTGGTGGGCATGGGCGAGGAGGCGGTCTCGGGCGCCATGTAGTCGGGGGTGACGTGGGCGGGCGGCTGGTCCTGGCCCTGTTCGCGCATGCCGCCGAGGTCGATGACCTTGACGCCGTCGCCGTGGTGGACGACGTTCGAGGGCTTCATGTCCCCGTACACGAAGCCCCGTTCGCCGCCCGTGTGCAGATGCACGAGCGCTTCGAGGATCTGGCAGCCGTACGCGGCCACGTGCTCGATGTCGAGGACGGACTCGCCGCGCCGGGTCTCCTTGACGACCTTGTCCAGGGTGCCGTCGCCGACGTCGTCCATGACGATGTACCCGCCGGTGATCCGCCCGGAGTCGTCGCGCCGGGCGACGAAGTCACGGATCTGGACGATACGGGGGTGGCGGATGGCGACGAGGTTGCGGCGTTCGACGTCGGCGAGCCGGGCCCCGTCCTGCTCGTACCGGTTGAGCAGCCCTTTCACGGCGACGATGTCACCGAGGTGGGTGTCCTCGGCGAGGTAGACCCAGCCCTGGCCGCCGTGCGCGATGGGCCCCATGATCCGGTACTGGTCGCGCAGCACGTCGCCCTCGGCGAGTTCGGGCCGGTAGGAGTAGGGCTCGCCGCAGGCCGGGCAGTACCCCTCGACCGGCACCGGGCCCACGGTGTAGGGCGGGGCGAAGGTGATGCCGCACTCGCCGGACGAACAGACCATACGGACGCGCAGCGGCGCCTCGGGGTGGATGAGGCGCTCCTGGGCGGGCCGCGAGGCACGCTCGGGCAGAGCCAGCAGCTCGGCGGGCCCGAACTCCCGGGCCACGTCGGGCAGGGCGGGCAGCCGGGGCCCGTCCTCCGCACGACCGCAGACGGCACAGTGCCGGGTGGGCAACAGGACCCCACCACAGGGAGCCCCACTGAACCGCCGATGCGGACACCTGGGCGCCCCCCGGCCACCGGCCCCCCGGCCGCCTTCCCCGGGACCGTCTCTCCCCGTCCGCCTTGCTTCACGGCCACCTGTCCCCGAGGCACCCGCCCCCCGGTCTGCACTCCCCGGCCCGCCCCGACCGCCGGACCTCATGCCAGACCCCCGGACCTCATGCCGGACCCCCGGACCTCATGCCAGACCCCCGGACCTCATGCCAGACCCCGGACCTCATGTCGGACCTCCGGCTGCCCGCTCTCCGGTGCGCCGCAGATCGGCGCGGAGCGTGCGAACCAACTCCCGCAGCCGGGCAAGCCGCTGCTGCGGATCCCCACCCCCACCGGCACCGGCACCGGCACCGGCACCGGCACCGAACCCGTAGGCCCTCCCCCCACCACTCGCTCCACTCCCTCCAGTCCCCTCGCCCGCGTCGATCAGTCGACGCTCGCCCCGGCGCCGTTCGGCGGTCTCGGTGAGGGAGCCCAGCGACGCGCTGTCGACCACACCGTGTCGAACCGCGCGGCTGAACTCGGCCCGCTCCAGCCGGGCGAGCAACGTGTCCGCGTGGGCGAGCAGCGCGGGCGCGAGAAGTTCGTCGCGGGCGGCGTTCCAGCCGGTGCCGCCCTCGTGCCGGAAGACCAGAAGCAGCCGGAAGCCAAGGGTGCGTAATCGGGCGAGGAGAGCGATCAACGGCCCGGGCTCGGCCTCCTCGTCGAGCCCGTCGACCAGGACGGTGACCCGCTGCCCGCCCACGGGACCGGGCGTCGGCCCGGACGGGGGCGGCCGGGTCCCGAGGAGCCAGTCCCAGTAGGCCAGATACTGCCCGGGCGGAAAGGCGATGTGCCCCAGCGCGTGATCGGCGAGGTCGGGCCGACTGGACACGCCACCCCGGTGGACGAGATCGGCCCGATGCACGAGATGCCGCAGGGACCGTTCCTTCCCACTCCCCGGAGGGACCACGGTGACCTTCACCGGCTCCTCGTCGGCGTACTCGTCACCGAACCACCGCGCCAGCCGCTCCTCGAAACCGTGGTCCCAGGCATGGGGCGTACTCAACTCGGCGACCAGCGGCGACAGTTCGGCGATACGCGCCACGGGAATCAGATACGAGAACGCGAGCCGGTTGTTCTCCGGCAACAACTCGCCCATGTCCCCACGCCAACTGACGACGAGCCCGACGACCCGCGCGGGCCGCCCCTCCCCGGGCCGCGTGCACACGGCGGCCCCGCTGAACCCCCGCCGCACCACCTCGGCCTTGGTGACGGCGTCGAGCTGCACGCGCTCACCGCTGACCCCGCCGATCCGCCCCCACAGACTCATCCCGTCGTCGAAGCCCTCCGCGTATCCGGTGGCGGACACCTCCATCCCGCCCCACAACGCGGTCTCCAGCCGGGCGGGCCGCGCCTGGGGCCGGGGGACGTCCAACCGCAGTACGGCGACGTCCTCACCACCCTCCCCCTCGGGGAGCCATCCGCCGGGCGTCACACGCGCGGACACAGCCTCGATCTCACTGTTCTCCGCGAACTCCACCCACATCACGGCACCCGGATCGCGCACCACATGCGCGCAGGTCAACACGGTGTTCTGATCGATGAGCACCCCGGCGCCGCAGATGGGGCCCCGCGCGCTCCCGCGCCGCAGCCGGAGTCTCCAGTCCGCACGCAATTCCCCCATGCCACCTCACACTACGCGCGGGGCATGGTGCCTCCCTAGACTTGTGAACCAACTTGGATCGGTCAATCGATTCGGTCAATCAACGGAATCCGACGGGGTGTTGACATGAGCGATACCGAACCGGTCGGCCTGGCGGAGGCCATCGGCACGGTCCGCGCGGAACTGGCCCGGGCCCAGGCGGAGGGCGCGGCGAGCGACTGGCGGTTCAGCGTGGAGCAGGTCAGCCTGGAGTTCGCGGTCCAGTTCCACCGCTCCGGCGAGGGTGGCGCGGGCCTCCGCCTCGGCGTCGTCGAGGCCCGCCTGGGCGGCACGGTCAGCCACGACACCACCCACCGCATCCAGGTGGACCTCAAGCCCCTCCCGGGCCCGACGGGCCACCACCACGAGGTGGGCCGCTGATCCCTCCCGGGGCGTGATCACCGCCTTCCGGCCCATACGACACCGCATCACACCCCCAAGCCCGCCCTCCCCCACCCCCACAGCGCAAGGCAGTGCGGCGCGGGGCCGTGGCCGGTCCCCCGTCTCGGCCACAGCCCCGCCTGGTGTGGAGGTCGGTCATCGACGGATCAGCAACAGCCGCCTGCGGTTACCGGTTCCTTCGCGCCGGTGTCCGTGCCGGAGTCGGCCGTTCCGGTGCAGCAGGTGCTTCCCTGCTGCTTGGCGAGGAAGTCGGCGTCGGCCTTGACGACGTACACCTCCCAGGGTTCCTGGCCGGGGCCGTGGACCCAGACCTTGTCCTGGAGGGCGTAGCAGCAGGTCGTGTCGTTCTCCACGTCGGTGTTCAGACCCGCCTGGCCCAGGCGGGTGGTGGCGGCGTGGACGGCCTCGGTCGTCTCGACCTCGACGCCGAGGTGGTCCATGCGGGTCGCCTCGCCTGCGGTGCCTTCGATGAGGACGAGCTTGAGTGGGGGCTCGTCGATGGCGAAGTTGGCGTAGCCGTCGCGGAGTTTGGCGGGCTCGGTGCCGAAGAGCTTCGTGTAGAAGGCGATGGATGCGGCGAGGTCGGGGACGCGGAGTGCGAGCTGTACACGGGATGCCATGGCGAACCTTTCGGGGTGGGTGGGTTGTTCAGCAGCCGCCGGACGTGGCGGCCGGGGCGCCGATGCCGATCTGGAGGGTGGTGGGGGCGGCGCAGCATCCGCCGCCGGACTGTTCGGCGTTCTCCGGCTCGTCGAAGAGGCCGGCCCCGCCGCACACCCCCGTTTCCGGGAGGGTGAGTTCAACGCGCTCGGCGGCCTCCTGGTCTCCGGCGAGGGCGGCGGTGATGGAGCGGACCTGCTCGTAGCCGGTCATGGCGAGGAAGGTCGGGGCGCGGCCGTAGGACTTCATGCCGACGAGGTAGAGGCCCTGCTCGGGGTGGGAGAGCTCGTTCACGCCGTGCGGGTAGACGGTGCCGCAGGAGTGAACGTTGGGGTCGATGAGCGGGGCGAGGGCGGTCGGGGCCTGGAGGCGCTCGTCGAGGCCGAGACGGAGCTCGGAGAGGAAGGACAGGTCGGGGCGTAGGCCGGTCAGGACGATGACCTCGTCGACCGGGTCCAGACGGCGGCCGTCCTCGGCGACGAGGACGAGCTGGTCGCCGTCGCGCTCCACGGACTGTGCGCGGAAGCCGGTGACCGCGCTCGCGTGGCCGGCCTCGACGGCTTCCTTGGCACGCAGGCCCAGCGCGCCGCGGGCGGGGAGCTGGTCGGCCTCGCCGCCGCCGTAGGTGTCCGCGCCGATGCCCCGGCGCAGGATCCACACCGCGTGTGTGTCCTCTTCCTGCTTCGCGAGGTCGGCGAGGAGGGCGAGGGCGGTGAAGGCGGAGGCGCCGGAGCCGACGACGGCGGTGCGCCTGCCCGCGTATCGGGCGCGAACGGCCGCGTCGTTCAGGTCGGGGACGCGGTAGGAGATGCGGTCGGCGGCGCTTTTCTCGCCGAGGGCGGGCAGGCCGTCGGCTCCCATGGGACTGGGGACGGACCAGGTGCCGGAAGCGTCGATGACGGCGCGGGCGGTGATCCGCTCCTCGCGGCCGTCGGCGGACCGGGCGTGCACGGTGAAGGGCTGCTCGTCACGGCCCGCGTCGACGATCCGGTCGCGGCCGGCGCGGGCGACACCGGTGACCGTGATGCCGTAGCGGACCTTGTCGCCGAGGACGGCGGCGAGCGGCTGGAGGTACTGCTCGGCCCATTCGCCGCCGGTCGGGTAGGCGGAGGCGTCCGGGTGGGCCCAGCCGGTCGGGGCGAGGAGCTTCTCGGCCGCCGAGTCGACGACCTCGCCCCAGGTGGAGAAGAGGCGGACGTGCGACCACTCGCGCACGGCGCTGCCCGCCGCCGAACCGGCCTCCAGGACCAGGGGGTCGATGCCGCGCTCGACGAGATGGGCGGCGGCGGCCAGGCCGATCGGGCCGGCTCCGATGACCACGACGGGCAGCTGGTCGGTGGCGGGCGCGTTCACGAGGATTCCCCTTTGTTTCGACGTTCATCAATGCCTTGCCCAGCCAGGATGGCACCTGATTAGACAACCGTCAACATAGACATCCATCGAATCCGGAGCGGTGGCCCTCGCCGGGCTGGTTAGGCGTATGTCAACATAGACGCATGTCGAATTCGAAGGTGTTGCCGCTGCTGGAGCCCGAGGCCGTGGCGCCGTGCTGCCCTCCGCTGACCGAGCGCCCCTTCACCGCCGAGGAGGCCGAGACGGCCGCGCGGATGTTCAAGGCGCTCGGTGACCCGGTGCGGCTGCGACTGTTCTCCTCGGTGGCTTCGCACGAGGGCGGGGAGGCGTGCGTGTGCGACATCTCCGACGTCGGGGTGTCCCAGCCGACCGTCTCCCATCACCTCAAGAAACTGAAGGAGGCGGGGCTGCTCTCCTCCGAGCGCCGCGGCACGTGGGTGTACTACCGGGTGGAGCCGTCGGTTCTCGCGGCGATGGGCCGGCTGCTGACCCAGGCCGCGCCGACCGCCTGACCTTCACCGGGTCAGCTCCTGCGATTCCACGGCTTTCCGCCGTGCGGGCTCAGTCGTGACGGGCGAGCTTGACCGCGGAAACGAGCAGGATCAGGGCCAGTAGGGGAATGAGTACCAGGTCCGAGAAGACGCCGAGCAGCAGGCCGCCCAGCATCGCACCCGCAATCGAGCCTGCGGCCATGATCAGGGTGAAGCGGCGGTTGGCGCCCAGCACGGCGAAGCTGCCGTCGCGGCTGTAGCGGGCGAAGGCCACCAGCATGGTCGGCAACGACACCAGCAGGGACAGGCTGCCGGCCGTCTTGATGTCCACCGCGAACAGCAGCACGATCGTCGGGATCAGCAGCTCGCCTCCGGCCACGCCCATGATCGCCGCGACCACGCCGATCCCGAAGCCCGCCACGACCCCGCAGGGCACCTGGGCCCACAGCGGCAGTGCGAGCGTCCCCACGGCGGTGAGGTGCGTGGCCATCAGGGCGGCGGCCATGAGCACCATCAGCCCCGCCAGCACCTTGTAGAGAGTGGAGCTGCGCATCCGCACCGCCCACGAGGCTCCGGCCCAGGCCCCCAGCAGGCTCCCGGCCAGCAGGTTGACCGCGACGGACCAGTGGGCGGCCACATCGGAGGCGGAGACGGCTGCAAGACGGGCGGGCAGCGCGGCCAGGACCACGACCAGGCTCATCGCCTTGTTCAGGATGACCGCGGAGAGTGCGGCGAACCCGAATAGGCTGATCAGGAGCGGCAGGCGGAACTCCGCGCCGCCCAGACCGATCATCCCGCCCAGGACACCGATGCCCGCTCCCGCGCCGAAAACCCACGGCGTCGTATGTGCCGAGCGGGCGGGCGCGAGATCTTTGCCGGTGGTCATGGTGGGCATCCTCGCTGGCAGAGGCCGCTGCCCGCTACGGCGCCTCCTCGCCTTCAGGGAAAGACACCGGGCACCGGCTCGGGATTCGTCCGGCCCTCTGAACCGACCGGCGCAGTCCGGGTGTCAGGGATGACGAAGGCGGGTCGGAGGCGGCTCAGGTGGTAGCCGCCGGCGAGCCCGGCCTGGCCGCCATCGATCACCACCACCTGCGTGCGGTGGCTCATTCGGCCGGTCGTCCGGGCATGAAGATGAGCGCGACCAGCGCCAGGCCGACCGCGCCGCCGATGAGCTGCATGCCGATGAACCCGGCGAGCGAGCCGGGGGCGATGCCCGCGAAGGTGTCGGTGAACGCGCGGCCGATGGTCACGGCCGGATTCGCGAAGGATGTGGACGAGGTGAACCAGTAGGCGGCGCCGATGTAGGAGGCGACCGCGACCGGCGCGAAGCGCAGCTGGTTCGTGCGGGCCAGGCCGAAGATCAGCAGGATCAGACCGGCGGTGGCGACGACTTCGCCCAGCAGCAGATGACCCGCGGACCGGTCGTGGGTGGACCACTTCACCAGCGGCTCGCCGAACATCGCGTCCGCCAGGATCGCGCCCGCGATCGCGCCGACGATCTGCGCGGGCACGTACACAGCCACCTCGCGCGGGGTGACCCCGGGACCGCCGCGTCGGGCGGTCCACCACTCGGCCAGGGTGACGACCGGGTTGAAGTGGGCGCCGGAGACCGGTCCGAGCAGGAGGATCAGGATGCCGAGGCCGAAGACGGTGGCCGTGGAGTTGGCCAGCAGTTGCAGACCGACGTCCTTGGTCAGTTGGGTGGCCTGGATGCCGGAGCCGACCACGACCGCCACGAGCAGGGCGGTGCCTATGAGTTCGGCGGCGGTCCGGGCGACCAGCGGGGTGCGCGGCGGGGTGGCGCCCGGCGCGGGAGCCACGGACTCGGGCGCAGGACCGGCCGGCGCGGACTCCGCGGTCGGGGCGGCTTCGGCGGCGGTCATGGGCAGGCCCTCTTGTTCTCGGCGGCGGTGCGAGCGGACTCGGCCAGGTCGGCGAACCGACTGGCGAGCTGGGCGATGACGTCGGGCTTGAGCCGGTAGTAGATGTACCGGCCGCACGGCTCCGTCTCGACGACCCCGGCCTCGCGCAGCACCTTCAGGTGGTTGGAGAGGTTGGTCTGCTTGGCACCGGTCTCCTCCACAAGGTGGGTGGTGCACAGCGTCTCTTTGGCGAGCAGAGTCACGATTTGCAGCCTGAGCGGGTCGGCCAGAACCCGGATCAGATCAGTGTCGACTGACGTCATCATGGGCTGATACTGTCACATCAGTGGTGGCTGACACCACCGGGTGCTGACATCAATCGCACCTGATGCCGTCGTGAGACACGCGAGACAAGAGAGCCCTCTGATGTCCGACAAGCCCTCCGTGCTGTTCGTCTGCGTCCACAACGCCGGCCGTTCCCAGATGGCCGCCGCGTGGCTGACCCACCTGGCCGGGGACCGGGTCGAGGTCCGCTCCGCCGGCTCCAACCCCGGTGCCGGCGTCAACCCGGCCGCCGTCGAGGCCATGGCCGAGGTCGGCATCGACATCTCCGCCGAGGTCCCGAAGATGCTCACCGTGGACGCGGTGAAGGAGTCGGACGTCTGCATCACCATGGGCTGCGGCGACACCTGCCCGGTCTTCCCCGGCAAGCGGTACCTGGACTGGACACTGGAGGACCCGGCCGGGCAGGGCGTGGAGGCCGTACGTCCGATCCGCGACGAGATCAAGGTACTGGTCGAGGGACTGATCAAGGAGATCGCGCCGGAGCCCCAGGCATGAGCGCGGCCGAGAGCACCACAGGCATACGCAACGTCATCGTCGTCGGCTCCGGCCCCGCCGGATACACCGCCGCCCTCTACACCGCCCGCGCCTCGCTGAAGCCGCTGGTCTTCGAGGGCGCAGTCACGGCCGGCGGCGCGCTCGTGCAGACGACCGAGGTGGAGAACTTCCCCGGCTTCCCGGACGGCGTCATGGGCCCGGACCTGATGGACAACATGCGGGCCCAGGCCGAACGCTTCGGCGCCGAACTCGTCCCCGACGACATCGTCGCCGTCGACCTCACCGGCACGGTCAAGACCGTCACCGACTCCGCGGGCACGGTCCACCGGGCGAAGGCCGTCATCGTGGCGACCGGCTCGCAGCACCGCAAGATCGGTCTGCCCGGAGAGGACGCGCTGTCCGGCCGGGGCGTTTCGTACTGCGCGACCTGCGACGGCTTCTTCTTCCGCGAGCACGACATCGTGGTGGTCGGCGGCGGCGACACGGCGATGGAGGAAGCCACCTTCCTCTCCCGCTTCGCCCGCTCCGTGACGATCGTCCACCGCCGCGACACCCTGCGCGCCTCCATGGCCATGCAGGACCGCGCACTCGCGGACCCGAAGATCTCCTTCGCCTTCAACCGGGAGGTCGCCGCGATCCACGAGGACGGCGGCAAGCTCGCCGGACTCACCCTGCGCGACACCGTCACCGGCGAGACGTCCGAACTCCCCGCCACCGGACTGTTCGTCGCCATCGGCCACGACCCGCGCACCGACCTGGTCACCGGCCAGCTCGACCTGGACGACGAGGGCTACCTCAAGGTCTCCTCCCCCTCCACCCGCACGAACATCGCGGGCGTCTTCGGCGCGGGCGACGTCGTCGACCACACCTACCGTCAGGCGATCACCGCGGCGGGCTCCGGCTGCGCGGCGGCCCTCGACGCCGAGCGGTACCTCGCCGCCCTGAGCGACACCGACCCGGTCGGCGAACCGGCCGTAGCCGCCGTCTGACTCCTGGAGGAAGACCATGGCTCTCAAGAACGTCCTCGATGCCGCTCCTCGTCCGCGAACTCGAGACGGCGGAAAGCCAGCAGCTCGTTCACATCAAGGGGCTGAACCCCGGCGCCAAGCAGCGGTTCGATCTGGTCGACCCTGCCAAGGAACCGCCCCGCTACTGGCCGCGATAGCCCTTTCCCTGACCGAACAGTCCGGCTCGCGATGCAACGGCCTGCCGGGGTGGAGAGAGAACACGCCCCCCATCCACACGGGCCTGTCCGGCGCCATCCTCGCTGACTGAACATGCCCTGGTTCTGAGGGTTCAGCACCACCTCGGCCTCTCCCGACTTGCCCGGCGAACCCTGGGCTTGCCTGCGAAAGGACTGGGCACACCTCGGCCTACGTTCCCCGGATGTTCCCCTTGGGCGCCAAAAAGGCCCTCCGCGATCCACCACGGAGAGCCCACGAGCCTCTGACCTGCTTTTTTAAGAGCCGCCTTCGGGATTCGAACCCGAGACCTACGCATTACGAGACCACAAGCGTTCGTGTCGTGTAGTGCTTCGTCATGCCGTCTGGTGATGTTCTGGCTGATCAGAGCATGTACAACGGGTTGACCCGTGCCACCCCGTGACGCACAGTCCAAAGGCGTCCGTCCACCGACTGTCCACCGGCGGGACCACCCCGTCAGCCGCCCATCACCCCCTCATCGCTTCCGGCGAACCCCTGACACGACCGGAACCCGCCGTGGGGACAACTGTCCACTTTCCACAAGGAGGAGCATGAACGCGCGCTGATCCGCGCCCTCTTGGGCGGGCCGGGCCCCGCCGACCGGCTTCTCTGCCCCGACCCTCACGTCGGCATCCCCCGCTCCGCCAGCCCGCTCTCGTACGCGATGATGACCAACTGAGCACGATCACGCGCATGCAGCTTCGCCAGGAGGCTGCTCACGTGGGTCTTCACCGTTGGCAGGCTGATCACCAGTTGCCCCGAGATCTCCGCGTTCGACAAGCCGTTCGCGATCAGCACGAGCACCTCCTGCTCCCGCTTGGTGAGGCCGACCAGTCGCGGGGCCGCCCGCGTCGTTTCGTCGGTACGGGAGAAGTTCGCGATCAGGCGGCGGGTGACCGTGGGGGCCAGTACGCCCTCGCCCGTGGCGATGACCCGGATGCCGGCGACCAGGTCCGCCGGTGAGACGTCCTTCAGCATGAAGCCGCTCGCGCCGGCTTGCAGGGCCGGGTAGACGTACTCGTCCATATCGAACATGGTCAGGGCCAATACACGGACTGCCGTCAGCGTTTCGTCCGAGCAGATCTCCCTCGTGGCTGCGATGCCGTCCATGACCGGCATGCGGAGGTCCATCAGGACGACGTCCGGCTTGAGTTCGCGTGCGAGTTGCACGGCCCTGGCGCCGTCCTCCGCCTCGGCTATCGCCTTCATTCCCGGTGTCGAGTCGATGAGGAGGCGGAAGCTTCCGCGCAACAGGGCCTGGTCGTCCGCGATCAGGACCCTGACCGGCGTGTCCGCCATTCCGTGTGCCTCGTCCCTTACCTGCTGGACCTGCTGTCCCTACTGTTCATCGAGCTTTCGAGCACTGCGATGCTAACAGTCCTGTTCTCCTCAACTGCTGTGTCGCTGTTGCGTGTTGAGCATCAGCTCCCCCGTCCCCGTGTCCCCGACCACGACCGTCGCTCCGTACGGCTCCGACAGTGCGGCGAAGTCCGTGAGGATCTCCTTCGCCGCTGTCGGGGCTGCCATGCGCGGGCGGCCCCTGCGGTGGACCGGGTGGCCGAAGCCCAGTTCGATCGGGTGGAGGCGGGCTTCGGTCAGCTTGCCGTCGTCGAAGGTGAGGACCGGGACGAGTGATTCCCAGTACTGGCGGTGTGGGGCGAACAGGCGGCGGTCATGTGCGCTCAGTTCGGCGAAGTAGCGGCCTGGTGTGAGCTGTTCGGCCGTGGGGACCTTTGCGTAGTCCTCCGCTGGGATCCGGTCCGCAAGGTCGATCTGGCTCACGATGTTGCCCAGGCTGTAGAAGATCGGTTTCCGGCGGTAGAGCTCCACTCCGCGGAGTTGGTGCGGGCCGTGGCCGACCACCATGTCGGCGCCCTCGTCGATCATCCGGTGGGCGAACTCCCGTAGGAACTCCCCGGGGGTTTCCGGTGTCGGGCCCGGCTCGTGGGAGTGCACGCTGACCATGACCAGGTCCGCTCGGCGTCGGGCCTCGGTCACCCACCGGGAGATCTCGTCCAGGTCCTTCGGGTCGCATGTGGTGGTGAAGCCCGGGGCGTCCGCGGCCTGGAAGCGGGTGCCGAACAGGGTGAGCCGGTCGGGTGCGGGCATCGCGGGGTCGAAACCGAGGAGTGTGCGGGCCTCGGCCCGGCGGGCCCGAAGGCCTGTCTCGCCGTCCATCTCCCTGAGCAGGTCCAGTTGGGTGGGCGTCACCTGAAGGGTCGCGCGGTGTCTGAGCGGGTTCAGGCCCGGGCGGCCCGGCAGGTCCGGAGACGGGGGCGCCGCCTCATGGCCGGCCAGGAACGTCGTACTGCAGGAGATCAGAGCCAGGCTGCCGCCGGGGCGGTCCACGTAGACCGGTCGGCGGGCGGCGGTGAGGTCGGGGCCGATCCCCGCGAAGGGGATTCGCTTCGCGTTGAGGAGGTCCACGGTGCCCAGGACGCCGTTCGTGCCCAAGTCCAGCGCGTGGTTGTTCGCGCAGCCGAGCACCGTGAAGCCCATCGCCGTGATGTCGTCGATCACCGCGGGGTCCGCTATCAGGCCGCCGCCGCTCGCCGCGTTGTGTATGGGGTGGCCTTCGCCTGTGGCGGGGACCACCTCCAGGTTGGTGAAGGCGAAGTCCGTAGCCCGCAGCACCTCCCGGAGTTCCTCCGCCGCAGGGTCGGACGTGATCAGCGCTCCCCTGGTCGCCATGCAGTCGCCGGAGAGCGCCACCGTCAGCCGTGTCATCCCCTGGCCTCCCGCACCGCGCGGGTCAGCGAGGCCGCCGCGTCCGGTCCGGTGACCTCGATGCGGTCGCCGTCGACCATGACCGTCGGGGTCAGCGCGACCTTCCGGGACGCGGCGGCGTCGGAGACGTATGTCACCCAGGGGGTGTACGCAGCCTCCTGGACGCACTTCGCGAAGCCCCCGTCGGTGATGCCGGCTTCCTCTCCGGCCGCGATCAGCTGGGCCTCGCCGAGTCCCGGCCCGCCCTCCGGGGGCTGCTGGTCGAACAGCACCGCGGAGTACTCCTCGAACCTGCCCTGGTCCGCCGCGCAGGCCGCCGCCGACGCCGCCCGGGTCGAGTAACCCTCGGGGCTGCTGCGACCGTCGAGGAAGGCGACCGGGTGGTAGACGACGCTGACGTCTCCGGCCGCCTTCAGGGTCTCCAGTTCGGCGGCCAGGGCCTTTTCCGTGTTGCGGCATTCGGGGCAGAGGTAGTCGAGGTAGAGGTCGATCCGTACCGCGCCCGTCGAGGCGGCCAGCCCCGCCTTGTCGGCGGTCGCCCCGGCGGGGACCCGGGCCGGTGCCTCGCCGGGCTCGGTGTTGTTCGCCCGGACGAGGCCGGCGCCGACGAGCGCGGCGGCGACCACCACGACGGCGGCCACGAGCGACACCAGCAGGGTGCGCCGTCGGCGGTGACGCTTCCGCACCATCTCCCGCACCATGGCGTCGGTCGACTGCATGTCTGTCACTCCTTGACTCACTCCTTCACGTCCAGGACCCAGCGGTCCAGCGCGTACCGGGTTCGTGGATTGCGGACCAGGAAGGCGGCGGCGCCGAGGAAGACCAGGTCGCGTGCGATGTCGATGACGTAGCCGCGTTCGGCACCGCTCGTCAGGGTGCCCCCGCTGCTGAAGCAGCCGCAGTCGATGGAAAGTCCCCTTGCCCATACCGAGGTGATGGCGGCTATGTAGATGGCCATCAGGGCCGCGGTGGCGACCGCCACCGCCCTGGTCGCCAGGCCGACGATCAGGAGCAGTGCGAGCGCCAGCTCGATGAACGGCAGGACGCCGCCGACGAGTTGGGCGGATTCGTCGGGGACGATCCGGTAGAGGGCGACCGTGCGGCCCGACTCCGTGAGATCGCGTATCTTCACCAGGCCCGCGTAGCCCAGGACCGCCGCCAGGAGGAGCCGTGCGGCCATGCCCACCCAGGACCTGCACACCCATGCCCTCATGGCGTGCACCGCGTGAACTCCCCTCCCCCTCATGGCGTACGGGAGAACCGGTAGGTGGCCAGGCCCAGCGCCGCGGCCGTGATGGCGGCCAGCAGGCCCAGCTCCGCCAGCACCGGCGGGTTCCAGTCGCCGAGCAGCAGCCGGGTCTGTTCCGAGGTGAGGCTGTCGGGGCCCGGCAGGGTGCGGCGGACCGCGTCGACGCCGTACGTCAGCGGGTTCAGCTTGACCACGGCATCGAGCCAGCCCGGCAGACCGTTCGGCGGGAACATCGCGCCGGAGAAGAACATCAGCGGCATCATGCTGAGGTTCACCACGATCTGGAAGGTGTCGACCTGCTTGATCGTGACCGCCGCGAGCAGCCCGAACGACGTGAACATCAGCGAGACGAGCAGCATCTCCAGGAGCACGAGCAGGAGCATCGGGGTGTAGCTGATGCTCGCGATGCCTCCGACCGACAGGACCATGAGGCCGTAGATCCCGCCCGTGGTGGCCCCGCCGAGTGCGAGGCCGAGCACGATGCTGGAGCGCGGGAACGGCGAGACGAGCATCTGGCGGAGCACGCCGAGTCTGCGGTCCCACACGAGGGAGATGCCCACCGCGATCGCCGGGGCCTGTACGGACATGACCAGCACGCCGGGGAACAGGTACGCCCGGTAGTCGTTCAGCTGGGCCTTGCCGAGGGTGGAGGACGCGGCGTCGAGGCCGGTGCCCAGGACCACGAGAAACAGCAATGGCGTCACCAGGCCCATCGCGAGGCGTACCGGGTTGTGCCGCAGCCGTGTCATCTCGCGGCGCCAGAGCAGCGCGTACGGCCTGAGTGCGTTGCTCCGCCGGTCGGTGGGCGGGCTGTCGGGGGTGGTGGTCCTGTCCGTGGGTGCGAGCGGTGCCGTGTCGGTCCGGCTCATCGTCGTCCCTCCCCGATGTTGCTGAGTGTGCGCGCGTTCGGCGCGTTCTCCCTGATGGCGGACCCGGTGTGGTGCAGGAAGACGTCGTCGAGCGTCGGTGAGGTGACGGTCACCGAGCGGACGGTCAGGCCCAGTTCGGTGCACAGGCGCGGGACGAGGGTGGCGCCGTTCGACACCCGCAGGCGCAGTCCGTCCGGTCCGGGTTCCGCCGCCAGGCCGAAGCGATCGGACAGGGCTTCCACGGCGCTGGGGTCGTCCTCCGTGCGCAGGACGACGAGGTCGGCGCCGATGATGGACTTCAGCTCCGCGGGCGTGCCCTCGGTGATCACCTTGCCCCGGTCGATGATCGCGATCCGGTCGCAGTGCTCGGCCTCCTCCAGCTGGTGCGTGGTGAAGAAGACCGTGATCCCCTGTTCCCGCCGCAGCCTGTCCAGGTGCTCCCAGACGGCCGCGCGGGTCTGCGAGTCGAGGCCGGTGGTCGGTTCGTCGAGGAAGAGGACGCGGGGCGAGCCGAGCAGACCGCGGGCGATCTCCAGACGGCGCCGAAGACCGGTGGAGAACCGCTGTACGGGGATGTCGCCGCGCTCGGACAGTTCCATCATGTCGAGCATCGCGGCGATCGCGGTCCGTGCCTCGCGGCGGCCGAGCCCGCACAGGTCGGCCTGGAAACGGAGGTTCTCGGCCGCGGTGAGGTCCATGTCGAGCGTCGACTCCTGGAAGACGATGCCGATCCGGCGGCGGACCTCGGCGGGCCGGGTCGCCACGTCGAAGCCGGCCACTTCCGCCCGGCCCGCCGTGGGTTTGAGCAGCGTGGTCAGCATGCTGATCGTGGTCGTCTTGCCCGCGCCGTTCGGGCCCAGGAAGCCGAACGTGGCGCCTTCGGGCACCTCCAGGTTCAGGCCGTTGACCGCCGGTGATGTGCCGTAGTACGCGTAGAGGCCCTCGGCCCGGATCGCCGTCATGAGCGGCTCCTCCCGTCGGGGCACCGCACCGCCAGGACGGTCCGGAACACGCTCAGCTCGCCCGGCTCGTCCACGGGCCGTCCGTCGACCTCGACCCAGGCATGCGCGCCGAAGGGCTGGATACGGAACCCGGTACACCAGTCGGCCCACCTGCCCCGGGCCCGCACGAGCAGGAGGGTGGCCACGGAGCGCTGGAGGCAGCCGAGGCCCGCGCAGCGGGTGCTGACGGAGACGACCGAACGCCGGGCGCGCGCCACCTCGCCGTACGCGGCGGGCCGGGTGCCCTTGCTGATCACGCGCAGCACCCGTTGCAGCCGGGCCGGAGGCAGCCTGACCAGCAGACGTGCCGCGCCGGCCGCGCATCTGGGCGCGAGCTGCCGGTGCAGCGGGAGCCGCGGGGCCTGTTCCGCGACGGCAGGGGTGGTCACTGCGCCACCTCCAGGAGGTTGGCCGCGCTCAGCGACTCGATGAGGGCCATCACGTCCTTGTGCGCCTGCTCCTCGCTGACCGGGGCGACCTCGGACAGGCTCGCGGCAGTCGCGTCGGGGGTCGCTCCTTCGAGGAGTCTGCGCAGGATGGCGGAGCCGGACTGGTTCAACTGCCAGTAGCGGCCCCGGCGCCCGTCGAGCAGGACAGCACCGGTCTCCACGGAGGTGAGGGTGACGTCGCGGGCAAGGCTCAGCTTCACGTGCGTTCTCCCGTGTCGTGGGGGTGTGGCTGGGAGTGCGTCCGGAGCCAGCTCTCGCACGCCACGGTGGTCTCGATCGGGTGGAGGTGATGGGACATCGGCCCGGGGTTGAGCACAGCGGACCGGAACGCCGCCGGGTCGATGAGCCCGAGCCGGGCGAGTTGCGAGTCCTCGCAGAGCTCCAGGAGCCGGGTCCGGTTGCGTTCGAGGCCCCGGAACGCTTCGGCGCTGAACTCGCCCTTGTCACGGCGGTCGAGGATGTCGGCGGGCACGATGCCCCGTACGGCGGAGGTCAGCAGGGGCTTGAACCGCCCGGCCGCCAGGCGCTGGTCGATCCGGGTGGACAGCGCCGCCTCCAGTACGCGGTCGTCGAGGAAGGGCGCGTCCCAGACGACGCCCGTGTCCGCGACGACTGTGTTGACCTGACGGACTGTCTTCCCCTCGAAGACGATCGAGGCGAGCGCCTGGTGGTGGGCCCGGTCGGCGTCCAGCGGTTCCGGTGTCTCGGTGGCGGCCGTGGTGAACAGCTTCCGTACGGCGGCCACGGCGTCCGGTGTCGCCCAGGCGGGCATGCGGGGTGCGAACACCCAGCCGAAGTCGGGTTCGTCGAGCCGTGCGGGCGGAGTGCTGATCCGGGCGGCGACCGCGGTGAGGTTCTGCGCGAACGTCGACCGGTCCGCGAGGGCCCGTACGGTCGCGCCCAGCGACCAGCGGTTGGCGAGCCGGTAGCGGTTCACCAGTTTCAACCCGCTGCCCGGGTTCGCGCGGGCGAGGGACCATGCGCAGGCGGGCATCCGGCCGAACAGCTCGTCCCCGCCGAAGCCGGTCAGGTGCAGGGACGAGCCGTCCGTCGTGGCCCGTTTCGCAAGGTCCCGGACGTGCGCGAGCCCGGAGGCCCAGGTCGAGGGACCTTCCGGGGCGAGGTGTGTGTGGTCGGCGGTGTATCCGACGTCGAACAGATTCTCGGCGCGGTCCGCGGACAGCATGTGGTGCCGGGCCTGCGGGAGCATGGCGGCTGCCTTGCGGGCCCAGGCTGTGTCCTCGTTGGCGTGGTCGAGCGGCATGACGTGATAGGTGACCAGGTCGGCGCCCGCCTCGTCGGCGAGGAAGCACAGCGAGGTCGAGTCCAGGCCGCCGGACAGGTCGGCGCTGATCGTCCGGTCCGGGCGTACCCGGGTGGTGATCGCCTCGGACAGTGCCGAGCGGACGGCTTCCGCGCCCTGCGCGAGCGACAGGGACGCCTCCGGCAGCCGCCACCAGCGCCTCTGCCGTGACCGTCCGTCGGTGTCCAGTTCGAGCCAGTGCCCGGTGGCGAGCGTGTCGATGCCCCGGCGGACGGTGCGCAGGGAGAGCGGCCAGGGTGCTCCGCCGGGCGCCAGCAGCCGGGCGGCCAGCACCGTCTCGTCGAGGCCGGTATCGGTGAGGCGCAGCAGCGGTTCCATGCCGCTCGCCGCCACCGTCACCCGGTGGACCTCGGCGGTGAAGATCTGTCGTACGCCGGCCACGGACCCCTGGACGCGGGTCCTGCCGTCCATCGAGACCGCCAGATGGAAGAGTCCCGGCAGCCGGGACGCGAGCGTGTCCACGTCGTGCAGGGAGCGCATCCGGCCGAGCGCGGCCGTCGTTGCCGCCCGGTCCAGCCGGGTGCGGCCGAGGAGCACCATCCGGCGCGGGCCCGCTTCGACCACCGTGACCTCGTCCTCGGGCCAGGCACCGACAATCCAGGGCCGCCCCGACGCGTGGTCGATCCGCTGTGCCGCCCTCAGCGCCGCGGCCGACCGGCCGGCGGCGGGGCAGTCCGGAAGAACTGTGAATTCCATGTCGCCTCGTTCCCCGGGCGGTGCCGGTGCGCCGAAGCGCACCGGCACCGGTGTGATCACCAGAAGCAGACGATGGCGTAACCACAGCCGGCGAAGTCGTCACAGCTACCGACGCCGAGGCACTTGGTGAGCTCGTCGAAGTCGCCGATCTCCTGGAGGGCGGGGGGCTCGTAGATCGCGGACATGGTTTCCTCCCAGATGGTCGGGTCGCTCGGGCCGACCAGTTCGGCCCGTGACCTGTCTGGGAACCTACGAGGCGGCATGTCCCACCGGCATGGGACAGATGCCTCACGCACGTCCCGTCACGCGTCCCATCGCCGGTGCCGGAGATAGCCGGCGGCCAGCGCCGCGGCCGTCCACACGAGCAGCACCGCGAATCCGGTGTAAGCGTCGTGCGACTGGACGGTGAGCATCCGCATGCCCGCCTGGTCGGGGAAGTACCGGGCCACCTCCTTCGTCGCTCCGATGACGGAGAGGATCTGGGTTCCGGCGAGCACCATCGGGAGCAGTACGGCCAGGGGCAGGACGGCGCTGCGGGCCGTCGCGGCCACACCTGCCGCGAACAGGCTCATCAGCGTCAGGTAGACCACCGCGCCGGCCAGGGCGCGCGGGACGCCGTTCGCGTCGATCGAGGAGCCGTGGGAGCCGAGGGCGGCCTGGGTGACCAGGTAACTGACGACGATGACGGGGGCCGCCACAGCCGCGGCGGCGAGGGCGGTGACGGTCATCTTCGCCGCGTAGAGCCGGCCTCGCCGGGGCACGGCGAGCAGCGAGACGCGCATCATGCCCGAGGCGTACTCGCTGGAGACGATGAGGACGCCGAACACGAGCAGGGCGAGCTGGCCGTAGAGGATGCCGTCCAGGCCGGCCTGCTCGGGGGTGAAGTCGGAGCGGAGCCCCGGGCTGTCGGACTCGATCGCGCCCTTCGCGGACCAGCCGCCGAGGGCGGCGATGAAGACGCTGACGGGGACGAACAGGAGCAGTGCGACAAACGTGCCGCGGATTCCGCGCACCTTGGTGAACTCGGCCCGGATGGCCGCGGCCGTCTCAGACATGGGTGTTGCTTCCTTCGTCGCTGGTGAGCTTGAGGAAGGTGTCCTCAAGGGATGCCGTGTGGGTGCTCAGCTCTTCGAGCGGGAGCCCGCTCGCCGCGGCCAGTCGGCTGATCTCGGCCGCCGGCATGCCGTCGACCTCCAGGCTGCCGTCCGGTGCGAGCCTCAACGCCGCTCCCCTCTTCTCCAGTTCGGTGTTGAGCCGCAGCGGCTCCGAGGTCCGCACCCGTACGTAGGTCCGGCCGTGGCTCTGGATGAATTCCGACATACCGGTCTCCGCGAGGAGTTGCCCGCGGTTGATGACGACCAGTTGGTCCGCGACCATCGACATCTCGGTCATCAGGTGGCTGGAGACGAGCACGGTCCGGCCCTCGGCAGCCATCGAGCGCAGCAGTTCGCGCAGCCACCGGATGCCCTCCGCGTCAAGGCCGTTGACCGGCTCGTCGAGCACCAGGACCGGCGGATCGCCGAGCAGGGCCGCCGCCAGGCCGAGCCGTTGGCCCATACCGAGGGAGAACGTGCCGATCCGCCGCCGGGCCGCCGCCGTGAGACCGACCGTCTCCAGGACCTCGCCGACTCGTTTCCGGGCGATCCGGTTGCTCTGCGCGAGCCACAGCAGATGGTTGGCGGCGGTCATCCCGCGGTGCGGGGCCGACGTCTCCAGCAGGGCACCGACATGCCGGGCGGGGTACCTCAGTTCGTGATAGGCGCGGCCTTCCACCGTCGCGCATCCGGTGTCGGGGCGGGTGAGGCCGAGCACCATCCGCAGCGTCGTGGACTTCCCGGCTCCGTTGGGGCCCAGGAAGCCGGTGACGGTTCCCGGCCGCACCGTGAAGGTGAGGCCGTCGACGACGGTGTGCTGCCCGTACCGCTTGGTCAGGTTCTGGACGTCAATCACACGGTGAGTCTCGTCGGGCGTCCCGCCGGCCGCATCGGTCCCGAGGCTGGACCGCCGGACGGCCTTCGCGCTCCGAACTCATACCTACGGATGAGTCCGGGTCAGTACGGCAGCGTGGCCAGGACCCGGAAACCTCCGCCCGGGACGGGTCCGGCGCTGAGTGTGCCCCCGTGTGCGGCGGTCCGTTCCTTCATCCCGACAAGGCCCATTCCGCCGCCGGGCACGGTCGGCCGATGCCCCGTCCCGGGACCGTCGTCCACGACGTCGATCACCAACGTGCCCTGCCCTGCCGAGAGATGGACCCGGCAACCGGTGGGCGCGGCATGCTTGACGACGTTGGTCAGCGCCTCCTGCACGATCCGGAACGCGGACAGCGCGACCCCGTCCGGAGGTTCCTCCGGACACATGGACCGCAGGTCGACACGTACGCCGGCCGCCTCGGCCGTGCGGGCCAGGGTGGGCAGGTCCGACAACCCGAGAGCCGGCCGGAGGTCCTGGGCGTCGCCGTCCGGCTCCCGGCGCAGCACCCTGATGGTGGCCCGCATGTCGCTCAACGCTCTGCGGCTGACGTCCTCGATCACCTTGAGGGCCTCTTGTGCCTCCTCCGGGTGGGTGACGACGACGTGGTTGGCGACTGCCGCCTTGATCGCGATCAGGCCCACGCTGTGGGTGACGACGTCGTGGATGTCACGGGCGATACGGAGGCGTTCCTCGACCTTCGCCTGCTCGGCAGCGTGCTCGATGGCGCGCCTCGTGCTCTCCCGCCGTTCCCTGACGGCCGCCCCCGCCGCCCAGGTGGCGCCGAGGACGAGCAGCCCGAACAGGACCTGCACGACCCTGGTCCCGCCCTGGTAGCTCTGTCCTCCCGTCGCCGTGAGCAGGACGGCTCCCACCGCGCAAAGGCCGGTGATGAAGGCCGCCGACAGCCCCGGCCGTTGTCGCCTCGTCGTGGCCACCATGTACAGGGCGTACGCGGTGGCGAGAAACGGGATCGGTCCGACGCCGACGGCCAGCGCCACACAGGTGGCGGCCAGGACAAACCCGAAGACCGGCACGGGCCAGAGCCGTCGGACGACCAGCGGAAGCGCGGTGCTCACAGAGAGCAGCCACAAGGTGCCGCCGTTCACTCCGTCGGCGAGGTCCGGCCGCAGCACGGCCACCTGCGGGAGCAGTGCGAACCCGAGTGCGGCCGGCACGTCGAGCATGATCAAGCGCCGTCGTGGGAGATCACCCATGCCGTTGAACGTATTCGGTCGGTTCACGGTATGTCCAACGTAATGGCGTGATGACCGCTCTACGGCGAGACGGATTCACCCTTGCTGTGAGTTCGCTGTGCCTCCGAATCGCCACGTCACCCTTATCCGGCGGGTGCCCGAACACCCTGAACCGAACCGGCCACAGCCCTTCCTGGCACGTCTGCCGACGCTCCCGCGTGCGGGCCACCGGCCACATCGCACCCCTGGGCCGACAATCGCCCCTTAAGCGGAACCGCACCCTTCCATTTAAGAGGCGACCTTGCATCCCTGTCGATCACCTACGCATACTCGGCACCAGGAGTATGCAATAGCATCCTTGATTACATGTGACCACGAATGGCGGCACCGCCCCCATTCATCGCAGTCACCAAAAGAATGCTGCTCCTGCGCTCTTTGCTCGTCATGGAAACCAGACACGGGGGTCGCGTTCATCCATGAAAACCAACCTGTTCGTCATCAGTGACAGCCCGATCACCTTTGCGGGACTGGAAGCAATCATCGAGCAGGACGAGAGATTCGTCCTCACAGGACGGGCCGTAGCAAGCTCCGACGTCACACGTTGCCTCGAAGACACCGAATTACAGCCGGACGTCGTCATACTCGGCGAACCGTCCTCGAAAAGGACCATCTGCGAGACCGTACAGCAGATCGTCTCGCACTATCACCGCAAGAAGTCACGATCCAAGATAATCGTGGTGTCAGAGCAGGATGAAGACGACGTCATCGTCGCCGCTCTACGGGTCGGCGTCAAAGGATACCTCACGCGAATCAGGTCGTCCGAGGAACTGCTCCACGCCATCAGGATAGTCGCCGAAGGCGGCGCCACATTCAGTCCGGACATTGCTTCCCGACTCAGCCGGTACTTCTCTAAGATGCAGAGCGGATCGGACCTGACGGAATTTTCCGATCTGACCAGCCGCGAACTGGAGATACTGGAATTAGTCGCGCGCGGACTGGGCAACCAGCAGATCGCCCGGCGGCTTTTCCTGGCCGAAAAGACAGTACGCAACTACGTCTCGCGGATTTTCACCAAACTGGAGGTGCACGACCGGGCCACGGCGGTGGTGGTGGCACGCGACGCCGGCCTCGGCGGACACAGAGGAGTGCCGGCTCCGCAGAGCATCTGATCCCATGGCTCCGCACCCGCACACAGGGCGACTGCGCTGTCGCAGCGACCTGCGGGGAGGCACGGGAGCGTGACAAGGCTGGAGGAATGAGCGACCACACGCGACGAAGCCCCGTTGCGTGTGGCGCCTCCCCAAGTCGCCTTCACGCCAAAGAGCTTCGGCGTGCCGTCGGTCTGCCGCCGCCTGTCCGGTCAAGCCGCCCACTCGTCAGCAGCGCCCCACGGGCCCGCCGGCCGAGCGGGCGGGCCCAGGCCGCCATGGGGCGCCGAGGACCGGGCGAGCCGTAGCCGGGACAGCGGACCGACGGACAGGAGGTCCCCGACCTCAGCCCCACTGAATGGCCCCACATCCCGCCCGCCTTTGCCGATTGCAAGAATGCGCCCGTTGGGCGGACGTGAGCATCGGCTCGGGGCGGGCACGAGCACTGTTGGAACGGGGGTAGCCATGGCGTTGGTCATGTGTCCACTGTGCAGCGACGACGAGGACATCGAGGTGATCCGCACGCACGACGGCGGACGTCGCGTTGTGAAGCACAGGTGCGGCTACGAATGGGAGCACACAGAGCCCACCGCCCCGCAGCGGAACCCGCTCCGCACCTTCGGCGACCTCAAGGCCCGTTTCCCGAAGCCCGAGGACGTCGATCCCGAGCAGTTGGAGCGCGTGGCCCGGCTGAAGGAGCAGTACCTCGCCGTCGAACCGGACTTCGCCCCCGAGGTGGCGGCCTACTGGTCGAAGTATCAGCAGATCTTCTCCCCCGGCGGGCTGTGGGCGTGCGACCCCAGAGCCCTCAAGGACTTCGCCAACTCCGAGGTCGGAGCCCGCCCCGGCAATCAGGCCACCTTCAACTCCGCGTGGAACGACATGGGCGATGCCGCGGCCGGGGAGGCGACCCGCCGGACGATCGAGTACCTCCTGCACGAACCTGACGACGTGCCGCTCGAAGACCGGCTCCAACACCTGCTGTCCGGCACCAAGCCGTTCGCCATGACCGGTTTCAAGGAGGCCCTCCTCACGAGGGTTCTCTGCGTGATGCACCCCGACCGGTTCCTGACGATCCTCAAGTACACGACGGAGGCGGCCGGCAAGCGCGAGATCGCGCGAATGGTCTACGGACTGGAGCTGCCGGCACCCGAGTCGGTGAACTGGACCCTCGGCCGGCTCATCCTCTGGAGCAACGACCTCCTGAATGACCTCGTCGGCCCGGGCTTCGCCAACCAGCAGCACGCCGCCGCGTTCCTGTGGTGGGCCAAGGACCGGGTCGAGGGACTTCCGTAGGTTGCCGTACGTGCCTCCAGGCACGGCCAGGAGCACTTCGCCGGCTTCGGCGACCTGAACGACGTGGACCTGCTCATCACCGGCAGCGGGCTGAACCCCGAGGACGCCCTCACCATCGAACGCAAGGCACCGAGGTGCTGCGTTCGCCCGTGGGCCCTCGTAGCCCCCGATGGGCTCGGCACGGCTGAACGCGAGCGCACCACCAGGGTTCAGCCGCTTCGCGATGAGCCGGCTGTACCCGCGAAGGCGCCGAGCGCCACCCCGAGGCGGTTCCCCCATGTGCGTCGTGGGACCGCCGATTCCGCCTCAGGCCGTCGGAACGGCACAGGACCGAGACCGCTGATCGCAGCACCCGGACCGCCCAACCGACGCCAGAACCCGGACTCGGCGAGAGAACTCCTGACTGTCCATCACGCACAGCTGTCCACCGGCTGTCCACCGAAGATTCCTCCGACTACCTGCACATCGACGACAACGTCTTCGCCGCCCGCTGGAGATCCAGCACCACACACATAGTGCGGGCTTCCACCGCGCCCTACCGCTCCCTGACTTCCTCGCCGCCGCCACCGCCACCGCAGTACTGTGGCGAACAGCCTCCCTCGCGACTGCGACTTCGGCATGTTCACCACCCTCACCAGCCCGTGAGATGGGTCGTTCCGCCCGGGCGACTGGGCTTGATCCGCTGTGACGGATATTCGAGATCGGAAGCCTGCCCCGAAGGGGCGCCGACGACCGCCCGACCATGGACGCAGTTGGGCGCACGCCAATCCGACCGGCCCAAAGACGAGTGACCACGAGAAGCAAAAGACCAGCTCACAGCTCTGCAGAGCAGAACCGCCACCGACTGCGAACCTCAGACCTACGCATTGCGATGCACAGACCACACGTACCCGATTGGCCCGAATTCCAAGGTCAGCCAAAACAAGAAACCCCAGGTCAAAGGCTCGACCTGGGGTTCATCACAGAGCCGCCTTCGGGATTCGAACCCGAGACCTACGCATTACGAGTCGAAAGAACCTCTTGACGATCTTGCTTGATCCTGCTTGATCTATAGCGTTTTTGCAGGTCAGAAAGGGTGCGGCATACCGGCCTTGCTAGGTCTTTCTCGATCCTTCCCGGTCCTTCTGTTCCCCCAGCGTTCCCCCTGGTTCCCTAAACGACCCCCCGCGGAGCCGCCGCGGCAGCCGTCGGCAGCCGTCGGCAGCAGATTCGCAGACGGAAGCGAGGGTTGCGAACCTTAGAACTACACACATCCATTGAGGCGAGTTGGGCTTCGCATCCCCTGCACCCGGGATGGAGCCTGTGACCGTTGTCGCAGGTCAGCCACGTAGTGGCAGCCTAGCGCAGGTGCTCGTCGACTACCGAAATGCAAGGACCACTCCTCCGCAGGACACTGGCCAGGCGACCGCGAGCGATCCCATCGATCACCGGCCACCCGGCCGCTTACCCGTTCCCGAGGTATGACCCGCCCCCTGCAGGGCCATTACCATCCAGCAGGATATATTTCACTCTTAGGTGTGATATCACTACTGACTTGTAATGCGTGATGTCGTGGGGTGCTGACAGGTCGTGATCGTCGCGGTACACCACGGTCATGAGGTACGCGCAGGGTGGCGGGCTGACTGCCGAGCGGAGGGCCTTTCGCGAGCGGATCCGTCTGGACGCGGGCGAGATGTTCGCGGCCGGTAGCGACAACGCCGAGGTGGCGAAGGTGCTGCGGGTGCATGTGCGCTCGGTGCAGCGCTGGCGGCGCGAGTGGGCCGAGCGGGGTGAGGCGGGCCTGGTCTCGAAGGGGTCGGCGTCCCTGCCCAAGCTCAGCGACGAGTTGTTCGTGAAGCTGGAGGCGGCGCTGGCGCTGGGGGCGGTGGCGCACGGCTGGCCTGACGAGCGCTGGACGCTCGCGCGGATCCGGACACTGATCGGGCGGATGTTCCACAAGAGCTACACCGGGCCCGGGGTGTGCCTGTTGCTGCACCGGCACGGCTGGTCGCCCCAGGTCCCGGCTCGCAGGGCGGTGCAGCGCGACGACGAGGCGGTCGCGACGTGGGTGAAGGAGACCTGGCCGGCCGTGGAACCACCGCGGCGGCGCTCGGCGCCTGGACCGTCTTCGCCGACGAGGCCGGGTTCTCGATGACGCCGCACACCGCCCGCACCTGGTCCCGCCAAGGCGTCACCCCGGTGATCCGGGTCAACGGCGGCAGCAGACGCCACCTGTCGGTGGCCGCTCTGTGCTGCTACAAGCCTGGCGAGCGGGCGCGGTTGGTCTTCCGGCACACCGGTGACCGGCGGGCCGACGGCCGCAAGGGCTTCTCCTGGAAGGACTTACGGGACCTGCTCGCCGCCGCCCACACTCAGCTCGGCGGACCGATCGTGCTGGTCTGGGACAACGTCGGCCTGCACCTCAGTCGCGCGATGCGCGCCTGGACCACGGCCCGGGACTGGCTCACGGTGTTCCAGTTGCCGGCCTACGCACCGGACCTCAACCCCGTGGAGGGGATCTGGTCCAGCCTGCGGCGCACCAGCCTGGCCAACGTCGCCTTCGCCGACTACACGCACCTGGTCAACGCAGTCCGCCGGGGCCTACGTCAGATCCAGTACCGGCCCACCATCATCATCGGCTGCCTCATCGGCACCGGCCTCGCCATCAGCCCTGACGACATCACGCATTAATCCTCAGTAGCTCAGATTGGGGAAATACGACAGGCTCACACTGTTTCTTCCCATGACAGCTCGTCCACTCGAAGGGGCAGAGCGTGCTGGTAGGGGCGTTGGCATCGTCTTGGTCCCGTCGGATAACCGTGCCGTCGGTGTCCACTGATCCCTCGACCGAGGAATGGCTGCTACAGCTGAGGGCCGCAGAACCCCGAGCTGTGCGAGACGCAGTGGTCTTCGCCCCCGACGAGCGTGTGGTGACCGCGGTGCTCACGCTGCTCACGAAAGCGCGCACGATCACTGCTGCCTGGGACGGCGCAGTCCGGCTCGACGGCACCGGACAGTTACTGCTGCGGATCGTTGCGAACGGACACGGCACCCGTTTCGAAGGCGGCGACCTGGCAATCGCCCACGCCCACTTCCTGGCTGGGCTCGACGAACATCTGACAACCCCAGGCAACGCCCGCCGCGCCTACGAGCTGGCGGCGCTCGAATACCGCAGGGCGGGCGCGGAAGCCCTTGCCTGTATCGCCTCGTTCGCGTCCGCCACAGTGAGTCAGGCCACCCTGTTTGAAGCCGACTTCTCCGAGGTCCGCAAGCGACTCGGTCTGCTGGCGGGCGGCGACGCCGACACAGCAGCCACGCTGCGACGGACGCTGCCCCCTTATCTGAGCGTCATCGAGTGGGCCGTGGAGGTACGCGCAGGACACGCCGAGTCGGACTCCGTCCCTGCGGAGACCGACAGCGACACTCCCACCCTCCTAGACTTCTTCGCGGCGTCCGCTCTCGATGAACCGCGGGTGGCCGCGCAGCTGGCACGGACCGCCGATGCCGTTCGACCGGCATCCGAGCCCCCAGCGACGAGCCTGCGCAGGCTCTCGCACGCCTTGTGTGCGAGGCGGCGGTGGGCCGAGGCCGCGGAACTGCTCACCGAAGTTCGCGTGCTGGATCCGGGCGACCTGTCGGATGCGGAGGCCCTGGCCCGTGCTTACGGAAACGTGGGCCGCTGGCCCGAGGGAAGGGCACTGCTGCTCGGACTGCTAGGAGACCCGCCACGACGGGACGACCTGTCGGTTCTTGTTGACCTGTGCGGCATGGAGCACCTCTTCGGCGATACTGAGGAGTCTGCTCGGTGGCGTCGCATGATCATGGAGCTGGATCCGGAGAGCGACCCGTACCAGGGGCTGCCCGGAATGCCTGATCCGCCGGAGCCGGAGCGGCCCCGGAGCTTGGCCGCCACTTTCACTGACGGCACCCTGCACATCTGGGAGGAACTGTCCGCAGGGCTGCCGCCCGAGGAGCTCACTGCCCACATGACTGCGGCGATCGTGGCGGGCAGCCCGCAGGGTGGCGAACTGCTGAACTCCCTGACGCGCGACGATCCAGTGATGGCGGAGCGGGTCATGTTCCTGCTCGGAGTTGTCAGGATGACGCCGGAAGAGGCCCAGGCCGCCGAACACTTCGACGCGGCGGAGGAACACTTCCGTCGCGGCCGTCTCGACGAGGCCACGGCCGAGTACGAAGCCACGCTCCGACTGCAACCGGAACATGTGCAAGCGGTGACGTACCTGGGAGACACCTGGTACCGCCGTGGTGCCTACCACGTTGCCCAGGCGTACTTCGAGGAATCTCTGGCTGTGAAGCCGACACCGCAGGCCTACCGCTTCCTCGGCGACGCGATCTGGTTCGGCGGCCATGGCGGTCGCCGGGCCCGTCCGTGTTACGAGAACGCGCTGAGGATGGCACCGAACTATCGTGGTGCGAGAGATGCGCTCGCCCATGTGCGGGAACAGGAACCGCCGGAACAGCTCCAGCCGCCCGGCGCAGGGGAGGTCGTAACGCCGTCCCTTCGGGACGTGCTTCTCGGCCGAGCAGCGGTCTCTGGTCACGGACCGACCCCCGAACCTGCCGCCGCGCCGCAGCAATCCGGAACGCCAGCCGCGACGGACATAAACAAGGGGGCGGTCGCTTACGGCGATCGCAATCTCGCCGCCCATCGCCGCAACGAGTCACCCGACCATTTCGTCCACTTCATTGAAGATGACGACCGATTTGCGCAATGGGTCGCGGCGGCCGAGCCCGACGACCTTGCCCGAGCCGCTCTGGACGTAGCGGCTATTGGTTTCCAGTACCACAGCAAGGACAGGGACCTGCCCCGGTGGAAGTTGTGCGTGATGCGACAGGTGGCGCTCGCACAGGCGCTTCCCGCCGGCTTCGGCCCGCAGCACAGCAGGCTGGAGCTGGGCCGGGACCGTCTGCTGGCGGATGCGCTCTCCGAACTGGCCGAGCTGCGGGTGGTGGAGGGGCTGCTTCCCGAGGCCCGCGCCCTCTACGAGCACTGCGTCGAACTGCTGACTGCGGAGGAGGACGCTCGCGCACGGGCCGGACTCGTGGGCGAGTCTGAGTTCGACCGATTGTTTCACCAGGTGAGCGTCATGGGCCACACTCTCCACGCACTGGCCGATGTGTGCCACGAGTTGGGGGATGACACCGCCGCGCAGCGACACTGGGCGGCGGCAGAACAGCTGATCGACTCCCGGCCCACGACCGAGGTGGAGGTGCAGGCTTTCATCAGTGCCGCGGACTTCGCCCTCGACAGTGGTCTGGTCGATCGTGCGCTGGGTCTGTACCAGCACGCTGTCTACCTTGCCGAGGACGACGATCCGGACCCGCTGGTGCCGCGTGTTCTGACGACCGCGCTGAGCGGTCTCGGCCGCGGCTACTTGCGCCTGGGTACAGCGCGTGTGGCACTGGCCTGCTTCGAACGGGCCCGCCTCCTCAACGAGCGGACCGGCAACGCGGAACGTCTTGCCTACAATCACATGCGCATCGCGGATGTCCTGCGGAAACGCCCCGAACTCGCTGGCTTGGCGAGCAACGTCGGAGAGGCCCCCGACCTGCGTGACGCGCGCGCTCACTTGGAGCAGGCCCTGATCTACGCGAGCCTCCCGGATCCCGGCCACGACGAATTCGGTTGGACGACCTCGGGCGGGGCCTCCTACCGGATCAGCGCCCCGGATCGGGCGTGGCCGGTGCTTATGCGGTTCGGCGGTCTGTTCCAGGAGTCCGGCGACGACCCAGCCGCAGCACGCTTCCTGACCCTCGCCACTCGTTTGGCGGACCTGATGCGGGCAGGGCTGGTGGACGACAGCCAGCGGATCGCGGTGCAGAACCAGCGCATCGAGGCGTTCGCCGAGCTGACCAAGGTACTCGTGCGGCTGGCTGCCAAGGGCGGGCCGGAAGCGGGCTCGTACGCCGAGAAGGCCTGGCTGGCCAATGAGTCCATGCGAGCTCGCGCCTTCCTCGACGAACTGGGCGACGCCGAACTCTCCGCTCCGTCCGACGTTTCCGCCGTCCTGCTGGACAGGGAGCGGGAGCTGCTGGCCCGTCGGCGCCGGCTACGTGGGGCGGGAGGCGTCCAGAGGCTCGGCTTCTGGGACGAGTACCGGGAACTCGTTCAGGAGCTCGACGGAGTCTGGGAGGAGATGCGCAGGACGAGCCCGGCCGCCGAAGGGTATGTCGAAGTGCGGCAGGCCCAGCCCGCCGATCCGGCGGACCTGTCCATGCTCCTCGACCACGGCGAACGGGGCGCTGTGCTGGCCAGCTTCGTGCACTTGGGGAACGGGACGCTCGGCGTGATCGCGTTGCGCGCCGATCAGTCCACGCCTGTCATTGAGACCCGCCCCGTCGATGTCGTACAGCTCAGGCGGTTCATTCGGATGAACTTCGGCTCGGCCGGACGGGTACGCGAGCTGGCGGTCGACGCGGAGGATCTGTTCCAGCACGAGATGGCCATCGTCGGTGACCTTCTGACGACAGTGTGCGACCCGGAAGAGCTGTTGATCGTCTGTCCCACCGGTGCCCTGCACCATGTGCCGCTCGGAGGGCTGCGGACCGGTAGCGGGATCCTGCTGGAGCGCAACCCGCTCGCGCTGTTGCCGAGCGCGTCCCTCCTACGAGCCCTGCACTCGGCGGCCTACGCATCGCCCTCGATACCCGCTGCCGTCTTCGGAGACCCGGCCGGAGATCTGCCGGGGGCACGGGCCGAGGCCGTGTCTGTCGCGGCCCGCTTCGCGGCAGTGCCGCTGCTCGGCGAGGACGCCACGCGGGCCGCAGTACGCGAAGCCATGACCGCAGCGGGCATTCTCCACGTCGCCGCGCATGCCCACTTCGACGCCGCGGACCCGTTGAGGTCCGGTCTCGTCCTTGCGGACGGCGTGCTCAGCGCACGAGAGATCCTCAAACTTAGGTCCCCTGCGCTGTCCCTGGTCACGCTCTCCGCCTGCGAGACCGGTATCTCCAAGACGGACGCCGCGGAGGAACTGGTCGGACTGATCCGGGCGCTGCTCTTCGCGGGCGCCGACGCCATGGTCGTCAGCCTGTGGAAGGTACCCGACCTGGCTACCAAGAACATCATGAACGACTTCTATGGCGCCATCGGGCGCGGCAGCAGCAAGAGCGACGCGCTGCGTCACGCAGTGCTCAGTGCCAGGGACACGTACGGACCGGGGCGGCTGGACCGATGGGGCGGTTTCCAGCTCATCGGGGACTGGCGCTGAGAGGCAGGAACTGACGTTCGCGGAAAGGAACCCACCGGATGACGGACGACGAAACCCTGTTCGCGCCTCTTGCCGAGCTCGCCTTCGACGTGGACGAGGAGGAAGCGGACCGCGCGGCCACCGAAGTGATCGACGATGCCACGCTGCGCCTGCTGAAGCGTGAGAACCGGGTGGCCATCGCCCGGGCGCCCAGCCGACGCGTTTCCGCCCCGGGCATGGCAGAGGGCCGGTGCGGTCACGACGTTCCGCTGTTGTTCACTCTGCACGCCCATCCCGAGTGCACCTTCGCCTGGTCACGTCTGATGGTCGACCTCAGCCCCACCCCGGACTGCGTCATCGCGGACATGGCACCTCGCGAGGTCGAGGATCTTCCGCTGGAGGTGGAGACGACCGTCGGTGTTGACCTGTCCTTCTCCATCGCGGCCTCGGCGGTGGACCTCTCTGCGGCGCCCCAGCTCGGCCAACGGCGCACGGTCTACTATCCGCTGGTCCTGACGTCTGGCATCGGCTTCCGCAAGGCGTACTGGGACTTCTATCCCAAGGCGGGCGACTACCTGCACACCAACAAGGAGCTGCGACTGCTGCTGGACGCCTCGGCGGACGTACAGGTACAGGCGACGTTCACGGTCCGCGCCAAGGTTCGCTTCCGAGGTCTGCCCAGGCTGATTCCGCTCCTGGCGCGTACCGGCACCACGATGACGGCGGTCCGGCTCGCCTGAGCACTAAAAGGCTCCTGAAAATCTTGTTGTTGGGGCTGTCCAGCCGTGGGCCGGACAGCCCTTTCGCTATTCGGTGGCCGACCCCCGCTCTGGCCGGCTGTCCTATTGCCAGCAGACCAGAACTCGCAGCGCCTCACCGTTGATGAACACCCGGTCATACTTCCCGTCGCCGTACTGGCGCAGACGGCCAAGGCTGACAAGCTCCTTCACTGCATTGCTGACAGCCGGGTAAGTCACGTTGTACCTCTTGGATGCACAGGTGATCGTGAGCATGGGGTAGCCGATCAGGTCCTCAGCGATGCGCAAGGCAACGCCTGTAGCCTTGACCTGGTGGAGAGTGGTGACCATTCGCTGCTTGCGACGCCAGGTAGACGCAGCGTTGAGTCACCCGCTACGACAAGCTGGCGGAGTCCGGCGCACTTCGTCTCTCAACCACAGTGGACGAATTGACCCCACGCCTACTCGTCGTCAAGCAAGTCCTCGTAGCTTAGAGGACGCGATTCGTCGCCTTCGATCTCATCATCTTCGGCAGAGTCTCCATTGTCGCCGTTGTCTTCCGCCTCGTCCTGTTCCGTGTCAGCAAGTGCCCCAGCAGAAATCCAGTCATTGAAGTCCGTCTCCGAGACAAAGAACCAGTTCACGAGTGCCTTACGGAGCGTCTTGGTGGCGAGTTCTTCAGCTGCTTTCCTCCGCTGGTCATCTGTCTGACCTGGCCGAAGGGACTTGAGTGCCTTCTTGCGTTCTTCGATGCAGAAGCTCAAGTACATCTTGCGGGCATCTGAGAGCATCTTCTCGAAGCCGTCGCGGCCATCGAACCACTCGGCCACGTGCTTCCACGAATCTGGGCTGGCAAGGGCCTGAAGCCAGAAGTACCGGAAGTACACTGCGCGCGCTGTTTCAAGCTTCGGGATTTGATTGATCGGGTCTGACACCGACTTGCTGAACGCGAGCCGTCGATCCCGGGCCTTGCCTTTTCCAGTTTCGTGCAGGAAGAAGGCGTTCCAGCCTTGCGCGAGCGCATCAGCGAAGCCCGGAAGCTCGTCAAGCTTCCACCGCTTGACTTCGGCCTTCCGCAGTTCCCAAAGAGACCCCAAGGTCATTGCCAGCCCGAGCTGGCAGGCATGGGTGTTCAACACAAGATATGCAGACTTGCTAGGCTCGCGCTTCTCGTCTGAAGTTGAACCGAGGTACTCTTCAGCCCGCAGCACCTCGAAGTCGCTCTCCTTCTCCTCAATCACCTCCCACGCGCGCAGAACATCATCATCCGGCTTGCGCCGGCTCGTTCCAGGTTTGTTTCGCGACTCTTCCTTGTAATGCTCGTAGCTGTCCTTCAGCGTCCAGTACACGCCCACACCGCCAAACAATGCATCACGTGCAAGCGAGGCGTAGATCTCTACCCCCGTCCAACCCGCTTCCATGCGCCTGAGGGCGCGAGCGTGCGCAGCGTATGGCTCTACCTTCGATAGCAGAGTGAGGATGGATCGTCCCCAGGTCTCAGAGAAGCGAGCACTCAGGATGTCAGCTTTCCCGAGGGGGAAGTTCTCGTTGCCGATGGCATCCCGGCGATAGGTGAAGCCCTCATCCTGTACCTCAGCCTTAAACAGCTTTCCTACTTCAAGCTGCTGCCGCATGAAGGCGTCGCGCTCCGGCTTCCCTTCGCGGCTGCTGATCTTTTTTGTTACGTCCCTCAAGTACTTCGGAGGGCCGAAGACGCAACGGTTCACTGCCTCCTTAAGCAGATGAATGTTGGTCATAACTGACCAGCGAGCCGGGCGCGTTGTGTTGATGTCAGGATTGTCGTATTCCACTGCGTACAATGGAATGAAGTCGTCATTGTCGGGGCGCCTCAGATCGCTAAGCATGCTGCGAGTGAGGACGTTGACCAGCTCGGCATCTGAGAGCAGGATGATCCGTGACTCACTGGGAGCCTTGGCTTCCTTGTTTACGTCCACGAACAACGTGCGCGCTGCTTCGTGGGCGTGGCCCGTTTCACCGACGCGGTCAGGGAACCAGCAGACAGTGACGGGGACCTCTACGTTGGACAAGTCCACGTTCGATGCGATGGCTTCGTCTGCGAGATATCTTTGAACCTGCTTCTCATAGAAGTCACGGAACTTCTCGCCTCGGCTTCCCCGCCACTTGTGCGACATGGTGCGATCGATGGCCAACAGCGCCATGGCTCGATGCTGACCGTCCAGGACGACCAGCCTGGATGCGTGCTCGTTCCAGCGCAGCTGCGCGAGGTTCACGGGGTGATAGTCACCCTGCTCATCGACGAGGCGTCGCACTGCGAAGGCGTCGCCTGCCTGCACCTGCTTCCAGGGAAGGTCCTGATCCTCGACCGCCTCGGCCTCCCCGAACACGGGAAAGCGCGAGGGCACTCCCTCCTTGAAGGGCAGGAGAACAGCCATGATCGGAGGGAAGAATGCCGGCCCCGTTGCTCGGTTCTTAAGCAGGTAGGGGATCAGCCCCGTGGCCACACGGTGGTCATCGAGGTCGCGCTGAAGAAGCTGATTGAAGTCGAGAACATCAGCATCCATTACCTCTCGGACAGGTGACAGGTGCTGCGTCAAGAGCCGCTCGGGCGCCGGTGACTCCTCGCCCAAACGGGCCTTGGTCATGATGTACTCAACGCGCCCGGCGGGGGTGCTGAATGTACCCCAAGTGCCCTGTACGTAGTCGCGAAACGTACTCTTGACGGTGGAGCGAAACAATACAGTCACTGCCTTCCCAGAATTGGCGCAAATAGACGGTGGAGCAGCCATTCTGCCGATTGGGCGCTCTCACGCAAAACGTTGATGGGAGTATCGGACTCTAGTGCCTTCAAGTCAATTACCCAGGCCTCGAGATTCTCCATAGCGATCCCGCGTGCGGCCGCGCGCTGTCCGAAATTCTTGGCGTCTCTTTTTAGCCTGTCTATATCATTGGGATTTCCTCGAAGCCAATCCATGGCCCGACTGTAATTGTTGCGATGCTGCTGGAGGCGCTCGTTGAGATTTTCAGCGACACCGATGTAGAGGGGTGACGAGAACACTGGTGTTGCGCGACCAAGGAACTGTGCGAGCAAGCGGCGTCCAGTTTGTGAGCTGATGGTGTTGTCCAGCGCCTCTCGATCCCGCTCCCGTCGTTCCCTCTCCCGATCATTGCCTTCGCCCTGCGATGGACCCTCACGTCGGTTTACTCCGTGGTCAAGCTCAAGGGCCCCGTCCCACCGCCCTCCATAAGGCGCAGATCCGTGCAGCGTTATGGGGAGCGGCTCGTAGTAACTGGCGTACTCTCGGAGCAGCCCAAGGAAGCCGTCGATGGAGGCGTCCTGGCCGTTGACGGGCTTCGTCTCCCAGTCCTGAGCACTCGCCTGGAACGTCACATACCAGGCATAGATACCCGGGGATTCGGGCGCCTGTTCGACTTCAAGCATGCCGAATCTCGACGCCGCGTGATCCTCAGCGCCGACGTCGGCGTCCTCCAAACCACCCAAGATCGATCCCGTCATGTGCTGTCTGTTGCTCTGCCTTGGTAGCCAAGAAGCGGCGGACCGTGATCAGGGTATGCCGATCAACGGCCGTTCGGAGCCGTACCTTGTCTCCCGGGACGCGTCAGGGCTGACAGAGGCACGCCGTCCCTTAGCCTCGAACTTTCGTGATGGGCCGCCGACGAAGTCGGCGGCCCATTTCGTTGTCGGCGGTGGAGGGCGGGCAGGCTGAGGGCCCGGGTGTCGTCTCGGGTGGACGCCGGGTTCCACTGCTCCGGGCTGGATCCACTTCTCGCAGGGACGGGTGAGTCCGCCGGTCATCCGGGGTTCGGCAGGAGTGCGAGCCGTTCGAGGGCGTCGGTGATGTCGTGGGCCCAGGGCCAGTGGTGGGCGAGGCGGAGGACGCGGCGTCGGCCGGTGGTGACGAGCTGTCCGGCCGCGGAGAACAGGCGGAGCCGCAGGCGACGGGGTTCCCAGAGTCGGGCTTTGCCGGTCAGGGCGAGCATGGGCATCCAGGCCAGCAGGTCGAGTGCGATCTGAACGATCTCCAGCCAGACCTTGTTCTGCGCGGTGTGGTGCAGGGGCAGGTTGCGCAGGCCGGTGGACCGGGCGGCCCGGATCCGGTCCTCCGCCCGGGCCCGCAGACGGTGACGGAGCTCGAGCTCGGCGATCGGCCGACCGGTCGTATTGGTAGCGAAGCAGGTGATCCGCATGCCGTCCGCGTCCGTGATTCTCAACTGTGCGCCGGGGTGGGGTCGTTCCTTGCGGACGATCAGCCGCATGCCGCTGGGCCAGCCCTCCAGCAGCTTGCCCGTGAGCTCGGCGACCCAGGCTCCGTCGCGGACCTGGCCGTCGGCCTCGACGGCCGGCGTCCATGCCGGGCCGGGGATCTTCAGCACGTGCTGGTGGATCGCCTCGGTGATCACCATGCCGACCGAGTAGGACAGCCATCGGCCTCGCTTCGCGAGCCAGGACACGAAGTCGTGGGTGCCGCCGGCGGAGTCCGTGCGGATCAGCGTCCGCCGTCCTCGCCGGTACTTCTTCGGCAGTTGAGCCAGGGCTCGTTGGGCGGTGGTGATGTGGTCGGCGGCCGTGTTCGAGCCCGCGTTACCCGGTCTGAGGAGAGCGGCGACCGGCTCTCCGGTTCCGCCCGGGCCGTGGTCGACGAAGGCCGTCAGGGGGTGATGGCCGTAGGTCTTCTTCCAGGTCGCGGCCGCATCCTCCTTGTCGGAGTGCGCGATCACGAGGACGCCGTCGATGTCGACCGTGACCCGTCCATCTGCGTCCGGGGCGTTCTTGCCCGCCAACGACCAGGCCCGGCTGCGGACTTCGGCCCGTGCGAACCGGATGGCCTGCAGGGCTTTCTCCTCGGAGCCGGCGAGGGGGTCGATCAGGCGGGAGACCGTCGGGTCGGAAGCGACCGGACCGAAGACAGCCGGCTCACACCTCAGCATCGCGACGTCCGCGAGGCAGTCCCCGCCCAGCGCGACCGCCAGCGCAAGGTCCAGAAGGATCTTCCCAGGATCGTGGACGGCCCGCGGCTTGCGCCAGGACGCCAGGGCTGTGGATATAGCCTGGTCAAGGCCGATCTTGCGGACCGTCTCCAGCAGCAGGACCGCGCCAGCCTGCGAGGCCACCCGCCGACCGTCTCCCTGGACACGGACACGCGGGTACGACGAGATAGGCTCTCTCACCTGGAAAGTGCTCTTTTCCTTGCAGCCAACAGGACCCTCAGCAAGTCCCATCGTTGCAGGTCAAGGGCACTTTCCGTGTTTCTGATCAACTCCTGGACAGCTCACCTCGTGAAAGCCCGAGGTTAGGAGTGGTAGCAGTGCACCAGAAGCGAAGACGAGACGTGGTCCGCTGCCCAACTCCTTGCAGAACATGGGCGAGTGACAACCAGCTGGGTTGGATGCCACACGACAAAGGGGACCGTCCGCACCCAGATCCCCTCACGCCGTAGCCCGTCACCAGTCTCTCCAACGGCAGAGACGTGAGGGAAGGCGATGAAGGGAACGGAGCCAAGGTTGTTCCGTATGCAGAGTCAGCACCGTCGGGGACACATGCACGGGCGGGCCGCCGCCACGTGCATCCTCCTGGATGGCTCCAAGTCATCCCCCCTCGCGACCAGTTGATGCGCGCCGCCGTGAGGGGTTCTCGACTGAAGCTGTCCCCTATGAGATGTGAGCGTTCTGCCACCGGCTGTCGGTGGCGAGCACTACAGTTTCACCACCTGCTCATGCCGAAGTCGACCGAATGGCGACGACGGCCAAAGGGCGAGCGGGTCACAACTGAGTGGGTCCGGCTTACAGCAGCCGGGCACCCGGGGAGGGGCTTTGATGCTCCAGTTCACCGACGTGCACGTCGAGACGATGTGCCGTTTGTACAGCAAGCAGAAGCGGCGGGCGTGGGACGGTGAGTTCCTCGACGTACTCGAGACCGCGCTGAACCTCACTCTCGGCCACAAGCGTGCAGCCGAGAGCCCTGATCTCCTGTGCAGGAACGTGATCAGGGACGCACGTCGCACCATCCGCCGCTCGCAGGCCACTGCCCGTCAGAATGCCGCCTGCCGGCCTCTTCCTGACGCTGCCAGTCGCCGCGTGTGCACCACCGCTGCAGACGGCGCGCTGGCGGCTGAGATGGTTACCCACGACACCCCTGAGGCACGGGCCATCGCCGCCGAAATGCTGCAGGAGCTGGGGGCCTTTGCCTCTACGCTCGGGGCCCATGGCCCCGATTGCCTCCAGGGCATGCTCGACATGTTGACCGTCGCTGACTCCGCCAAGCAGACGGGAATGTCCGTGGCCACAGTGGAGCGAACCCGGCGTGCACTGCGCGAACACGCGAAAACGCTAATCAGCGTCACGGCGTGACCGCGCTCCCCCGGGGGCTCTCAGTACGTCTTGGTGAGCCGTATGAGGGCAACGGAAGTGTCGCCCTCCGGTTCACCCGGGGCGTCGTGAACATGCAGATCCCCGCAGGAACGATCGGCGCATACCTCCTTCTGCGCCACGAGCAGCAGCCCACGCCCCTGTACGTCGGTCGCTCGGACACCTGCCTCCGCCGTCGGCTCACCCGTCATCCACTCCGCGACCGTGCAACGTACTTCGTGGCTGCACCGACCTCCAACCGCCACCAGGCCTACGCCATCGAGTCCGCCTGGTACCACCGGTACCTCTCGACGAACACCCCGATCGCGAACCAGATCCATCCCGCAAGCCCCACAGGAACGGGCCGCAGCTGCCCCTTCTGCCCCGAGACCGAAATCGAGCGCGCGCTGCGCCGGGCCCTTCCCGCCTCCCGCACCCCGTAGACCAGGAGATCAACATGAACGACATCGTCGAGGGCGCCATTCCGGTCGTCCTCTCCGGACAGGCACTCCTCAGCCTCCGTGAGTCCGGCCACAACTTCCCCTCCGCCGTGGGTGAAGTGATCGACAACAGCATCGAAGCACGCGCGAACCACATCCAGATTCTGACCGAAGAGTTCATGAAGGGCCGCAAGAAGGCGATCAGCCAGATCTCCTTCATCGACGACGGCGAGGGCATGGATGACAAGACCCTTCACCACTACCTGCAACTCGGCTTCTCGACGCGCTTCATGTCCGACAAGACCATCGGCAAGTTCGGCGTCGGAGCCAAACTCGCCGGCCTCAGCGTAGGTACCTGCATCGAAGCATGGTCGCGGGTAGCGGGCAGCGACGCGATCAGGCACGTGAAGTTCGATCTCGACGACGCCATCGAGGCAGAGAAGCGAGGCGAGAAGATCGGCATCAACCCGCCGGACGATGAACCCTTGCCCGCCCATCTGGTCCCGTACTTCCCGGAAGGCACGGGCACGCTCGTTCTGTGGTCGAAGATCGACCGGGTTTCCGACGGACACGGTCGAAGCACCCCGGACCACATCCGCAACGAGATGACCAAGGAACTGTCCAGGATCTTCCGCGACTTCCTCTGCGGAGGCATCAAGATCACGGTCGACCACACGGACCTCGTACCGCATGACCCGACCTTCCTTCGCAAGGGCACCTGGGTGGACCAAGTCCTGACCGAGGAAGCTGCCCGCAGCGGAGGTACCCCGCGGAACGTCGGCGCGGAGGAAACCCACTTCCCCGGCCAAGTCTTCTTCAACGATGAAGTGCCGGTTCAGGGCACCACGCACAAGGTCCGGGTCGTCATCACTCTTGCCCCGCGCGAGGTACTGCGGGCCAAGGGGCTGGGTGGTGACGCCCTGGCCAAGAAGCTGCGCTTGCCTGAAAACGAGGGCGCGATCAGCTTTATGCGGCTGGACCGCGAGATCAGCTACACCCCGGTCGCTCGCCTATTCCCCGACGGGATCCTGACGCCGGACAGGTTCATCGGATTCGAGGTGTACTTCACCCCCGAACTCGACCGTCTGATGGGTGTCCGCAACGTGAAGCGCGGAGCGGTACCCGCGGACGAACTCCGCAGGACTCTACGAGACTTGGCCCGCACCGTCATCCCCAAGGCCCGCGAAGAGCTCCAGCGTGTGTGGGGTGAAGACGACCGAAAGGAGGCAGTGAAGTCCGGCGAGCATGCCCCCCTCGCCAAGGCGGTGAAGGAGGCAGATCGCACGATGCCCAAGGGCCGGGTCAAGGCCGTACCGACACCCGCCGAGCGCGAGAGGGAATACGCCGACCTAGCCCAGGACGCGGGGCGGAGTTCCACTGAGGAGGAGAAGGCGGCGTACGTTCAGGAGATCAAGGACCTGCCGTTTGTAATCGAGACCGTCAGCTTCCCCGGCGACCAACTCATTGAACTCACCCACCTCGGGGATCAGACGATCATCCGGCTGAACCAGCGGCACGCCTTCTACCGGGAGATGTACGAGCCCCTCCACGCACTGTCCAAGGACGCCACCGCGTCGAGCGCGCCGTCCCTGCAGTCAACTGCTCGGCGCGCAATCGAAGCGATCACGCTGCTGCTCGTGGCATACGCCAAGGCTGAGTCGATGCACGACACCCCGAACGATCAGTACGGACAGCTGAGGAAGCAGTGGGGCGGCTTCGCCGAGCTCTACCTCAACAAGATCAAGGATGTTCTGTGAGCATCAGGTAGTCGCCTGGCAGATGCAGATACCTTGGTGGAGACGGGCAACGGCGCCTCCACCGAGGCATCTTGCAGATCAGGCCACAGCCAACTTGACGAAGTCGCTGATGCTCTTGAGTTCCCTCCGACCATGAAGGTAGCCCACGCCGCGGTGGATGTGGACGATGAGGGTCCGGGACACGGCTTCGTCGCTCGGTTCTTCGCCGTCGGCGATGCACCGCTGCTTGAGCAGCGCGAGGTAGATATCACCGTAGGAGCCTGCGAAGGTCCGCCAGCTCATCTCCACGTTGGAGTCGGTGACGATCTCCTTGACGAGCGGGGTCGAATCATCTTGCAGGGAGAGCACAAGCGCCCAACGGCAGAGAACGTTCCAATGAGCGATCCCTGTATTGCGCTTGAGCCAGACGAGTTGATCTCTCGCCGTTTGCGAGAGGCGGATTGTCTCAAGCGACATGCGCTGCTCCTGCGGTCCACCAGTAACCGGGTTCAACGGTGGTGGTGAAGGTCTTGTCGTCGTGAACGAGGGTGTAGGTGTGGGCGAGGTACGGCTTCAGGCGCCCAAGCAGGTTCTCGTCGATCTCCTCGTCCGTGGACAGGAGCAGGACCTGGCGGCCGGCCTCGGGGAAGTAGCGGTCGACGAGATGCTGGCGGTGGCGGCTGTCCAGTCGGCCGAGTGGGGTATCGATGATGCTCGGCAGTCGGTTACCTGCCGACTTGGCGAGGCCCCACAGGAGAGAGACCGCCAGGAGTTGCCGTTCGCCGGCGCTCAGCCGTCCGGGGTCAACGGGCCCGCCCTCGGCGTCGGTCAGCTGGAGTGTGAACTTGTCCGTGTCGATCTGGATGTCGCGGATGAGGCCCTGTTTGCGCATGAGCTTGTTGAAGCTCTCGAGCACCGCGACTTCCACGCTCTTGATGTGCCGGGCCATGAGTGCGGCGCGGAACTTCTCCAGCGTGTGGCGTGCCTTGTCGGAGTAGTTGGCAACTCGCTTGAGTACCTCTGACTGCCACTCAACTTCTCTGCGATCTCGCTGAGTTCGCTTCAACTCTGCGGCGAGGCGCGTCTTGCGGGCGGTTGCCTCTGCATAGAGGGATTCACCACGCTGCACTTGGGCTTGCGCGACAGCAACCTTCTCCATCGCCGCATTGCGCTTGGCCACAAGGTCCGCGATGAGGCTCTCTTCGGGTACAGCCCCGAGCTGCTGGTCTGCCGATTCCAGCCGCTCAGCAATGTCGGCAGCTTCTTGCAGCAGGGCGAGAGTGCGCTCCGAATCGCTGCTCAGAGCCTGGTCAAGTGCCGACAGCTGCATCAGGGCATCGTGTGGAAGGCCCATAGACTGCTCGAGGTTGGCTGTCGCTTCGCGCTTGCGTCGATCACTCGTCAGCTTCTTCTTCAGTGCCGTGCGAGCAGCCGCTGGCAGTGCGTCAGCGAGCTGCTGCATGAGCCACTCGTCTCGCTCCTCCAGTACGCCGACAACACGCGACGCGTCGTCGGCTTGCTGCTCCAGTTGCGCTTGCTCCTTGACTCCTTCGAGCTGCTTCTTGAGGAGCAGGAGAGGTAGGGGCCCTTCGGCCATGGCAACCAGAGCTTTGTTCGTAGACTTCGCTAGTTCACTGATGCGTTCGCGTTCAGCTTCCAGTTCCTTGCTCTGCTCGAAGGCCTTACCACCGGCCCGCTCGAAGGTGGCCTCGACTTTGGCCAGGTCGTTCCTGCACACGTCGAGGTGGGAGGTAAAGCCCGACAGCGTCTGTTTGCTGTCCGCGGCGACTTGGGTGGCGTGTTCCAGCTCTTGTTGCAGTGAGTAGATCTTGTCGAGGACCTCCTGCTGCTGCCCTGAGAGTTGCTGCCGGTTCTGGAGGGCCTTGAGGTCGTTGCGGAGACGTTCCACGGTGCCGACGCCCATCAGTGACTGGACTGCAGACTCAATGACCTTGGCCGCTCGCTCTGGATCAGCGAGTTGCTCTACTCGCTCACCGTCGAAGAAGAACAGAGAGGCAACATCAATGGGAAGGATGGTCTCAACGTGGTCTGGCCAACTCTCCGTTACCGCGCGGCTGAACTCTCCGTCGACCATGACAGTGAGGAATTCTTTCAGCGTCTTGGTTCCGGTGAAGTACCAGTTTCTGACCACCTTGTAGTGGCGCTCTTCGCCCTCCACATTGATGGAGAACTCCAGCGTGATGGAAGCGCCTGAGCGTTGATCCGCCTTGCGGTTGATGCACTGCTCGAGGTAGTCGAGGTAGCCGCGGGCGCCTCGACCGCTGTAGTCCGTCTTGGGTCCGTAGAGAACCAGCTGGATAGCGTCGAGAAGGGTGGTCTTGCCGCAGCCGTTCAAACCACCGATCAGGACGATTGGCCGTCCTGGCCGTGTGCGCAGATCGAGCTGCTGCTCACCTTGGTACGCGCCAAAGTCATGCAGGGTGATGTTATGCAGGAGCATCGGTCGTCTTTTCGTCCAGCGTCAGAGCCTGAGGCTCGTCGTCGTTCAAGGTGCCATTTTCGCGAAGCTCTTTCTTCCGCTTGGCGAAGTCGAGTGCGTCGTCCGCGTTCTCATAAAATCCCTTCTGGATAACCTTTTCTAGAGACTCGAATAGACCCTTGCGGCGAGTTTTGGTTCGGAACTGGCGTTCAACGGCCAACAGTTCACGGATCATATTGAAGTGGATCTCGTCGTCTCCACAGACTTCCCGCAGGAGACCAACTTCGTCAGCACGGATGACGAGTTGTTCATCCAGTGATGGCCCAGGGAACGCCTCGCCTGTGGCTGCCTCGTAGATGCCCGGCAGCGAGTCTTCGACCTCGTGCTTCTCGAAGACCCAGAGGCGGCGGATCTCATGGAGCTCTTCCATCGTGATCAGCTCGATGTTGCTCATGTCGTCCGGAGCGTTCTTTCGCACGTGGGCCTGAGCCTTGAGCAGCTTCCGCAGCCACTCTTCGCGCGCGGCCTGGGTGTACGGGCCAGGGATGACACGATCGTTGAAGAGGTCGACGCGACCGTTCATGCGCCGGAAGTCGCGGGTGTCCTTTTCCTTCGAGACATCGTCGAGCTCGTTACGGAGGTCAAGGAGCGGTCGCATCCACTTCTTCTCTCCGTCGTTCTGGATCATGGCAGTCATCGACTTGTCCTGATCCACCAGGGTGCAGGTCCAGCAGCCGAAGCGGCTGTCACCGCACGATGGCGTGGTGTCGTCCACGACCAGGGGGCATTCTGAGTCGCTGGAAGCGCCCTGGTACATGGTGAGCAGGTCCTTGTTCTTGTGCCCCCACGGGTTGGACTGCTGCATGAGGAACATCCAGACCTCGTCGTTGGTCCATGCCTCGACGGGGCTGTAGACAAGCGAGTTGGGCAGGTTGCCGTTGGGCGAGAGGCGATCCCGCACGCGGCCCTTTTCGTGCTTGGTCATAGCGCGAGCACGCGCCTGGCTCTCTGCCTTGCGGATGCCCAGTACGAGGATCGCTTCACCGTGCCGGCGGACCACGCTTCGGATGAACCTGTTGGACGGCTTGATCTTCATTCGCTCCGTGCACCAACGGAACTTAGGGCGGGGAGCCGGGTAGCCACGACCGATCAAATTCACCCAGAAGGTGTCCTCGACCTTCGGGATGAGCCGGTGCGGTTCGATCGGGAGTCCCTGCTCGTCGGCAGCCTTACGCATCGTTTCGAGCGACTGGCTGACCCAAGCCGCAACCACCGGGTTCTCGACCAAAGTGTCCGTGCTGATGACGTGCACAGGCTTCGTGCGCTGCTCGACTGGCAGGTCCTTCAGGGCGAGCCAGACGAGCTGGAGGACGGCGGTGGAGTCTTTGCCTCCGCTGTATCCGATGACCCAGGGCACCTCATCCGCGGTGTAGAGCTCGCGAACCTCGTCCGTCAGCTCGTTCACGACTTCGGAGAGGGACCGCCCCTGGAAAGGCGCAGTCCGTGTCGGGGTGCTCATGCGTCTCCTCGCAGGTAGGCGTCTTCTACACGCTGCTCTTCGGGGCTCAGCCGAAGCTTCATGTGCTGACGGAGATAGTTCACGGTCAGGGTCAGGTTCTGGTGGCTCTTCGAGACGCGACCGCCGACGAGTGCGCGTCCTTCCCAGTCGGAGTTGGTACGGCTCCAGTCCACCGACTGCAATCGAACCAGCTTTGGCTTCCACACCTTGGGAGCATCCGAGCTTCGCAGAAGGGTGTTGCCGATTCGGCCGATAGCGTGGAGAGCAATGCCGTGGCTGTGGATGTAGTCGCGACGCACCTCGGAGGCCTGCAACTCTCGGCGGCGTACAAGATCCCACTCTGGGATGGCTTCGTCCACGGCCTCCCAGTACTGCTCAGCAAGCTCCTGAGCCTTCTCCTTCTTAACCTCCAGTCCCTGTAGAAGGGACTGGGTCGCGTAGTAGACGGAGCTGAGCGTGAAGAGCTTGCGGGACCGCTGGGAGAGGGTGCTGCTCTCCATCTCCACATGGCCTTTGAACACGGGGCACTTCATGGCCAGGAGCCGGGCGATGATAGCCAGATCATCTCGATGGTCGTACAGCACGCCGATTGACCGAGCGGGACGAACGGCATGACGGTTAAGATCGGCGAACATCTGCTGGCAGCGCGCGAGCCCCGAATCGTGGAAGAAGACGACCGCGATGGTTTCCTCGCCGAGATCCGGGTTCTCCTTCAGCGCCATTTCGATCGCGGCTCGGCGGTGCTGCCCGTCGTTGATAAGGAAGCGAGCGGCCATGGGGATGCGGATCTGGCCGGCCCTCATGCCGACGCCGGAGTCCGAGATGCCTTCGAAGTGCATCTCGCCGTCCACCGACGCTGTTAGCGCACTAAAGACATAGTCGTCCGGATTGTCCACGATGTACCGAGTAAGGGCTGGGAGTCTCCCCTTGTTCAGCACCCGTTGCGCACGGACTTCGGGTGCCAGCTCATCCTCATCGAACAGGAAGATCTTCGGAATGAGACGAAGCGGACACATGGATACGTAAAACTCGCGCCCCGCCTGGACGCCTCGGATGGCTGGAAAGATGTAGTCGAACCCCGAGGACGTGGCGGTGTCAGCGAGTTGCGAAGGCGACGATGATCCCACCTACGCAACGGTATCGTACTTGTACGTGAGAGATTAGACGTACAGACCATGCAGGAATAACGCACAGAGGTGTGGTGGGGCTAGTGGTGACGTACCTGGATGCAGCAGCAACCACGCGCGTGGACCCGCGCGTGGCCGAGGTCGTCCTGCACTGGATGACCGAAGACTTCGGTAACGCCGGCAGCCGCACGCACGAATACGGATCCCGAGCCAAGCGCGCTGTGCAACAGGCGCGCCAGTACCTTGCGGGCACGTTCAACGCCGAGGTAGACGAGGTGATCTTCACGAGCGGCGCCACCGAGAGCAACAACATCGCCCTACTCGGACTTGCCCAGCACGGGGAAGAAAGTGGCCGGCGCCACATCATCACCTCTGCCATCGAACACAAAGCAGTCATCGAGCCTCTAGAGCACCTCCAGTCCCGTGGTTTCGAGGTCGACTTCATCGAGCCTGGTCCGTCTGGACGCGTCACCGTCGAGGCCGTGATGGAGCGGTTGCGCCCGGACACACTCCTGGTGTCACTGATGCACGTCAACAACGAGACGGGGGTTGTGCAGCCCGTCGCTGATCTCGCTCATAAGCTGCGGGAGAGTCCGACCTTCATGCACGTGGATGCCGCGCAGGGCTACGGGAAGCTGACGCAGGACCTCGCTGCCCCGATTGACCTGATCAGTGTCAGCGGTCACAAGATCGGCGGGCCGAAGGGGATCGGTATGCTCGTGGCCCGCCACCGCGGCTGGGACACCCTGCCCCTGAAGCCGATCATGTTCGGCGGGGGTCAAGAACGCGGCCTGCGGCCCGGGACCCTGCCGGTCCCATTGATCATGGGCTTGGCGGAAGCGGCGAAGATCTTCCACAAGGAACACGCCCGTTGGAGCCACGACGCGGCGACGTTCCGCACGCGTCTCCTGGACGCGCTCTCGAAGACCCGATTCCAGATCAACGGAGACCAGGAACACACGGTCCCCCACATCGTGAACCTGACGTTCGACGGCGTCGACGCCGAGGCACTCATCGTGATGCTCAAGGACCAGGTGGCCGTTGCCACCGGTTCCGCGTGCACCAGTGCCTCGTACACCCCTAGTCATGTCCTGACTGCCATGGGCCTGCCTGAAGAGGTGGCTTCGAATGGGCTTCGCCTGTCGTGGTTCCCGAGCCAGGCGACGGATCTGGACGCGACGGAACTGGCTATTACGATCGCGCGTCTGCAGCCTGACTCTGCATGATCACTCACTGCATCCGCCGCACGAGACGGTGCCCGCGCAACGCGCGCTGGCAGCGGATGAGTTCGGCTTCCCAGCCGCTCTCAGTGCCGATGAGATGAGGTCTCTCGTACAAGCCCGCTCTCACCTCGGATGCTGTTAGGCGCTTGTACTTCTCGGCATCCGGATCGTCGGGGGCGAGGAACTCGTGCTTGCGGTGGAGCAGGGGCCGGTTGCTGGAGTTGGCATACGACGTGTGCGATGTCTCTAACGTCGTGATGTCCACCTGGTAAGACGACTGGATCCGCGGATGCGGATCGGTGTCGAAGTCGGGGTAGTCCAGCCAACTCACCGCGCGTCCCTGGTGGCGCAACTTCGCCACCGTCCACTGCGGTGGCCGGCCGGCAGCAATCGAGGCGCAGTGCTCGTACAGGCGCAGGACGGTCGGCATGTGGTCCAGGGCGCGGCGATGCACGTACAGGGCGGTCGGGGTCAGCTTTCCGACGGTCGATGCGTTCATGGCCCCGCGGATGTATGTGTCGTCACGGAGCTTGAGCAGCAGTCGGTCGGATCGCTTGCAGGCCTCCTTATAGGAGGAGAAGAAGGCCCGGACGTCGAGCTGGACACTGAGGGGAAGGCTGCTGAACGGGCCTCGGCCGTTGAAGAGCTCGACGGCAAGGAAAAGCAAGGTGTTGAGTGTCGATCGTTTGCCACCCTCCTCGGCCTTGGTCTGGTCTACGGATTCTCGGACGAGCCGACGCAATTCGTTCGGGCGCAGGTGACCGAGGAGTTCGGCCATCGGGTGGGGTGCTTCCTCCATGCGGGGCAGCCGCCCGCGGCGTTCCACATAGTCGACGACTGCTGCGATCGCCGAGGTGATGTCGTCGGAAGCGAGCCAAACCGCATCCGGGACGATCCGCTGCGCCAGGTAACTCAGCCGTGCTGTCTCGTCCTTGAACGCGTACACCACCCCAGGTGCCGCTGACATGGTGCGGACGCCGGTGACTTCTTCGACGTAGTTGCGCAGTTCGCTGGCGCCGAAGAGGTGTTGGAATGTCTGGCGGCTAGTCAGTACGCCGTCGCCGAACTCCTCGCCCTTGACCTTCGACTTCTCCCAGGTCAGTCGTGCCGAAGCAACCAGCACGGTACCCGCTAGGTTCCAAGCAGCCTGCAAAGTCTTTCGGCGTTCCTGAGAATCTTCAATGACGTTGAGGACGTAAGTCAGAAGGACAACATCCGCTGGTCCCAACTTCGCCTCAGGCAGGTAGAACGGGTCCCAGCCGACGGCTTGGTATTCAAGGCACTGAAGGGTTCGGACGTCGCCACCACGACCACAGCCGTAGTCAAGGACAGTCCGGCCAGGGACTACCTGTTTGTCGATCACAGCCTGTCTGGCCGGTACAGAGAGGCTCGCGCGACTGATCGCGGTCAACCTACGGTCGCTATTCCATGCCTGCTGCGCCATGCTCACGCCCTCGCACAACTGGGTAACAACCGGAGAGTAGCGGTGGGCCCCGGCAGGCAGGGCGCGTTCGCATGAGGTGAACTCCTGCCTCGCACTGGAGGCGATTCTCACGCTCGTCACCGCGGAGCAGAAACGCCTCCGAAGACGACATTGCCCGACGCCATGTTCCCCGTACGTTCCCCTTGGCTCACGCAACGGGCCCCTCGCTCCCCACTCCTGAGGAGAAAGACCAGTTCAGAGACTTAAGAGCGTAAATCTCGTCACAGAAAGCAAACCGTTGACCTGCGCATGACGATCCGCAGCCTACAGGTATCCGATTCGCCCGAATTTCAAGGTCAACAAAAGCAAATAACCCCAGCTCAAAGGCATGACCTGGGGTTTGCTTTAGAGCCGCCTTCGGGATTCGAACCCGAGACCTACGCATTACGAGTCGAAAGAACCCCTTGACGATCTTCCTCGATCCTGCTTGATCTGTAGCGTTTCAGCAGGTCAGATGGCGTTCGGCGTCTCGCCCTTACTGGTTCCTTCTCGATCCTTCCCGGTGCTTCCGTTCCCCCAGCGTTCCCCTTCGTTCCCCGGACGGCCCCGCGCAGAGCAGCTGCAACAGCCGTCGGCAGCAGATCCGCTGGCGAAAGCAGCAAATACGAACCTTGGAGCTACGCACGTCCATTGGGGCGAGCTGGGCTTCACATCCCCTGCACCCGGGGTGGAGCCTGTGACCGTTTTCGCAGGTCAGCCGCGCGGCAACAGCGTAGCGCAATCGGGAAGGATGGACCTGATGATGAGAGGGCGACACCCCTTGAGGTTCCGAGAGGCGGCTGCGACACGATCTCTCCATCAGCGCAACCGATCGCCCAAGTCCCGGATTATCAGGCGCTCATGGCTTCAGACCTCGGTAGCATGCCCGGCATGAACAACGCTCCGGACTTGGCAGCACGCCTGCATGCCTGGTTCAGCGAGGTGCGGCAGGCGGGGATTTCCGTCGAGTCCGGCGCCTCACTGGTGAATACCATGAGCCACTACCCGGCATGGGCCTCGGTACGGGCCGCAGTCCAGGTGACAGCTCCGCTGACGGTACGCCCAGATCTCTATACCAACGAGGGAGAGCTACGGGATGCGACGCTACTGGGTATGACCGGCCTTGCCCGGGCTGCGCAGGTCATCACCAACGGCCTGCCCGTGAACGACCAGTGCTGTCCACGCTCCTACCAGCACAGCAACGACCTACAGGTGGACACCGCAGTCGCGGAGTTCGTGACCTTCTGCCAGTCTCCGTTGCCGATGCCGGAGGATTGGCTTCTTCTGGACGCGCAGCTTCCCAAGGGCACTTTGGTCTCGGTAGGTGGGTACAACCTGAAATCGGCGACGGCCGCGGACTTGCGTCAGCTCCTGGCGCTGCCCACGGCCCGGGCGGTGTGCGACGTGTTGGAGCGGTCCGAGATGGATCCGAAGTTCCTTGATGGTGCTGCTTTCCTGTGCCGTGACGATCCGGACGGGGAGCTGGTCAACGGCATTCGATGGCCGCTCATGGAGCTTCCGACCCGGCCTGAGCTGCATCACTGGCGGCCGCTGTTCATTCTGCTGTTGTGGCGCAGCGACGTGGCGTGCCACATGGATGCCTGGTTCGTGGTCGAGCGTGGCCGGCGTATCGATCGCCGCAGCGGTGCAGTTCCCTGGACGATGGACGTTTTCGTCGATGAGCACGGCGAGGAGGTGGAAGTGGAGCGGCACCAAAGGGGTCTCTACGAGGTGTCGGCAGAGGAGATGCCTCGATTCCGCTCCTTCTGTGACGCCGTTGATTCGCTGGTCGACCTGGTCCTAGCAGACACCTCGAAAGCCGGCAGGAAGCGGGCACGGCGCTTGGAACGTGCAGCAAAGCACCTGGTGCGCGCCTCCCACCGCACGCATGTTGACGGATCCATCTGGGAGGAGGAGGCAGACGAGATCACGCTGCACTACGTCATCGCGATGGAGGCACTGCTGACTGGTGATGGGAACAGCGGGGTCGCCCAGAAGATCAGGCAGCGCGCGGCCATGCTCTGGATGACCGACGAGACCCGCGAACGAGTCCTCAACCTGGTGTCCACGAGCTACGACAGCCGGTCGAAGTTCGCTCACGGCGACGAAACGAAGGAAGACATCCAGCACCTGCACGATCTCCGGGAGCTTGCCACGAACGTGACGCTGCGCTGGCTGATCACCGCATCCGCGGCCGGCCCTGATCTGGGAAAGCGTCTGGATGAGGCATTGACCTCTGACGCAGTCCGCCGGAACGTAGTCACGGACCCGCTGACGGCCTTCTTCACCCGTACCCCACCGCGTCAGAACCCGCCAGATCTTGCACCGTGAGTGAGTCCCTTGGGCTCCACGGGCACCAGCTCTGTTGATAGGCGTAGCCACAGAGCTTGGAGCAGGCTGCGCGTTTGCCGCAGCCGTGCAGGCGCGCGACCATAGGAACAACCCCTCTGTGCGGAGGTCGCGTTATGCCAGATGTCTTCGGCGGTCACGATGAAATCCCTCGCGAATTCACCGATTCATACTGGATGGAATACGCGTCCAGGATTCCGGAAGCGGGGGGTCCCGTTCCCAGCTCACCGTGGCTGGCGGCAGATTCTGCGATATCCCGACCGCTCCGGGACCGCATGGGGAGGGCCGGGAATGAACCGATCGGCGTTGTCATCGAGCTGAATGATGCATGGCCAGGGCGCCCCGAAGAGGCACGTCATGTCACCATGCGCTCCATCGAACGGCACGCCGCAAGTTCAGTGCAGGAATTTGGGCCCTACATCGCCGCGGCCCTCCCTAAACAGGGAATCATCGATATCGCACACATGGACATAGAGTTGGCCAACCACATGTGGGACGCCTTCGAGCACTCGAGGCCGCCGGACCTGTCCGAGGGGGGACAGCACGATTGCAGAGGACCCATCAGGGGACTCTGGCCGAACTTCGAGATCCATGGGTTGATCGACCGCACCGCTATCACCACAAAAAGTATCGCCGCACAGCGGGCCTTCGGAGCGTACGGCGAGGGAATCACATGGGCGGTGGTCGATTCAGGCATCGAGGCAAAACATTCACATTTCACCCGCCACTCGAATCTCGGTACTCCGGGCTCACCGCTGAGTCATCGGAGTTTCGTAGGTAGCTCTGTCGCCGACGCCCTCACCGATGAGGCCGGGCACGGTACGCACGTCGCTGGCATCATCGCGGGAGAAGACACCGGAGTGCTCGTCGCCCGCAGCCACATAGTCAATGACGTAGACCTGCGAGTGGGGCTAGAGAAGGTCGCGGCAGTCGGCGGGATGGCACCCAAGTGCTCCCTCCTGTCCTTGAAGGTACTCCGGAGCGACGGCTCTGGAGACGTAGTGACGCTCATCAAGGCGCTTCAGTTCCTGCGCCAGTTCATCGAAGAACGCGACGGCGAGCTGCCGGTGCACGGAGTGAACCTTTCCGTCGGCTATCCGTTTGATCCGAGCTGGTTCGGGACGGGGCAAACACCGGTCTGCCGAGAGGTTGACGCGCTGGTCCGCGCAGGTCTGGTGGTAGTTTCCGCCGCTGGCAATACGGGATGCGGGATGGCCCGGGGGTTCGGTCCCCGGGCGTCCAGCTTCCAGATGGGAGTCGGTCAGACCATCAACGATCCCGGGAATGCCGAAGCGGCCATCACCGTCGGTTCGACGTCCGCCAGCCCGTACCGCACCGGGGTCTCCTACTTCTCTTCCAAAGGCCCCACTGGTGATGGTCGGCCCAAGCCGGACCTCGTCGCCCCGGGAGAACGCGTGGTGAGTGCCGCCGCCGGAAAGCTATGGGAAGACCTTGGCTCGCCCTCAGCCCGTGCCCCCTATGCAGAGAACTCCGGTACTTCCATGGCTGCACCGCACGTTTCCGGCGTAGCCGCCGCCTTCCTGTCCGTACACAGGGAGTACATCGGGCGGCCGGAGGAGGTCAAGCGGATCCTGCTCGGCTCCGCAGTAGATCTGGGCAGATCTCGTGACTTCCAAGGTAACGGTCTAGTGGACGCAATGAGTGCCATCCAGTCCGTGTGACCTGCGGGAGGAGCCATGGAGAACGCTTACCCATTTCCCACCGCTGAGGTGGAGATCCGCAAGACTGGGCAGATCTATGACCACGGCCAGATGGAACGGGCCGTGGCCCTTGCCGCAGACGCCACGGACGTACTGGTCATCGCGCATGGATGGCAGAACGGCAAAGCACAGGCGCGTTCCTTGATCCGGGAACTCACCACAAGCATCCGGGCAGTGCGGGAGGAAGCAGAGGCAGAGGATCGCAACAGACTCGTCGTAGTGGGTCTGGTCTGGCCGTCGGTGAGGTGGGCCGACGAGAGCGATATCCCTGCCGGCGGGGCAGCAATGGGCGTCGAACCCCGTGGACTACAGGCACATATTGAAGAAGACATCGACGATCTGAGCGCCAGCCAGGAACTCGCGCGTCTAACGCGAGACCTGGATCAGCAGGATGCCAGAGCCGAATTTGTTGACGCTCTGCGCAGTTTGGTTCCCGCGGTGGGGGGCGAGGACCTCGATGCCCCGCCTCAATCCTTCCTCAGCGGTGACCCACTCGAGACCTTCCAGAAGGCGACCGAGTTCGAGCCTGAGGACTGGGACGAGGACGCCCCTTCCTCGGGAGGAGCCGCCGTAAGCGGTCCAGGCGGTGGCCCGGGGACCTGGTTCGTAGTCGGCGCCCCGCCGGGTGGAGGAGGGGCTATACAGCCTCCTGGGTTCCAACAGTCGTTCACCGAAGGAGCACATCGACTACTCAACCTGACCACGTATTACCGCATGCGGAGGCGGACAACAGAGGTCGGCGGCATTGGTGCCGCCTCGGTCCTCATTCATCTCGGTGAGACGGACGCCCGCCTCCATCTCGCCGGACACTCCATGGGAGCTCGGGTCATATCGGTCGCTGCCAACGAATCCGGGCCGCCCGTGCATTCCATGACACTGCTGCAAGGGGCGTTCAGCCACTACGGATTTGCCCACAACTACGACGGCAAGGGAGGGAACGGGCTGTTCCGCCCCGTGCTCACCGGTAGCCGTCTGGCCGGCCCCGTGCTGGTCACGCATACCACCAACGATTCCGCAGTTAAGTGGCCGTACCGGTTCGCGTCCTTCCTAGCCCGGCAGGTCGGGGTCGGAAATGCGCTGGCCAAGTCCGGGAAGTACGGCGCAATCGGGAGTAGCGGCGCGCTCGCGACCCCGGAAGCCACTGACAAGGCGTTGCTGAATGTCGGCAGCCACTACGGCTTTGCACCGCGCGGCGTCTACAACCTCCAAGCTGACGAATTCATACGCTCCCACAGCGATGTGCGGGGTCGGCAGGCGGCGTACGCAATTCTGACGGCGATGTATCGAAACGGCCATTCCTGACAGTCGCATAGCGCCTTCGAGGACAGAGGCGTACCAACCCAGGGCGGAGGGTGAAGAGCGATGGAGCCCATATCTGTGGCAGTGCTGGTGGCACTCGCGACTGGCACTGCTGGTGAGGTTGGCCGGCAGGCGTGGGCCGGGCTGAGCGCACTGGTGCGGCACCCATCCCGGCGCGGCCAGGGAACCGTGGATAGTGCGACTGTCAGTTCCGGAGAGGAGGAACTGACCAGGCTGGAGCAGGCGTCGACGGATGCGGCCCGTGCTCAGGCGGCGCAGTCCCTGAGCACGGCTCTGGCGGCGCGCGCCGACCTAGACCCGGACTTCTCTGCAGATCTACAGCAGTGGCAGGCAAGGCAGATGAATCTGATCACCGGCGGACACTTCTACGGGCCGACGTGGCAGGTAAGCGGCAACGTCGGGGGCATTCCCGACCCGCCTGCGCCGCCTACCACGGACACTTCTACCCCTCCGCGAGGGTGAGCAACATGGGTGGCGCATCCGGCAGTGCAGGTGGGCCAGTTTCGAACACAATTAACGATGGTCTCTTCTTCCACACGGTGATCCAGGGCCGGGACGTCACCGTGCAACTGCCCCCGCAGATCACCCCGGCTCTGTCCGGACTGCCCCCCCGCCTCACCCACCTTCACTGGCCGCGACAACGATGTTGACGAGCTGCTCCAAAGCCTGGCGCCCGCTAGTAGGGAGCATCAGCGGGCGGTCTTGCTGGCCGCAGTGGCAGGGCTGGCCGGCGTCGGCAAGACGGAACTCGTCGTGCAGACCGCCAACAAGGCCCTGCGGAAACCCGGCTGGTTCCCAGGCGGGGTGCTCTTCGTCGACCTGTTCGGCTACGACTCCAACCGCCATTTGTCCCCCGAGCACGCCCTGGACGGGCTGCTGCGCGCCCTCGGGATGCCTGGCGAGCACATACCCGCCAGCCTGCAGGACCGTACGCGCCTGTACCGAAGTGTGCTGGCTGCCTTCGCCGAACAAGGCCGACGGATCCTGGTCGTCATCGACAACGCCTCCAGCGCCGAGCAGGCCCGCCCACTGCTGCCCAGCGACGGCACTACCGTCGCCCTGCTCACCTCCCGCCATACCCTCGACATTGATGCACGTCTGTACGACCTGGACATCCTCGACGCACCCGCCTCCATCGAGTTGCTCCGCGACGCCCTGCACTGGGCTCGGGGCAGTGCAGACGATCGCGTGGACGACGACCCGGAAGCAGCCGCCGAGATTGCACGACTGTGCGCGGGTCTGCCGTTGGCACTGCGCATCGCCGCCGCCCTGCTCGCAGACTCCCCCGTCCGCCCACTGAGCTCCCTGGCCCTCGCCCTGAAGACGGAGCATTCCCGACTAGACCGGTTACAACGTGAGGACCGCGCCGTGCGCGCCACTTTCGACCTGTCCTACCAGCACCTCGACGACCAGCACGCCAGGCTGTTCCAGCTGCTGCCGCTCAACCCCGGCCCAGACCTATCCACTCAAGCCGCCGCTCACCTCGCCGATGTGGACCAGCTCCAGGTCGAAGAGCTACTGCAGGATCTGGCCCGCGCCCACCTGATCGAACCCGGACCTGTCTGGAGCCGCTGGCGGCTACACGACCTGGTCCGCCTTTACGTCGACGAGCGCGCCGCGGAGAATATGGCCCCTGGCTGGCGGGACGCAGCTATGACCCGGCTGCTGGAGCATTACGCAACCACCACGAAAGCGGCTGATGACCACATGCGGGCGCTACCCGGCCAAACCGTGCCCGAGGCGTTCACCGGACGCGAGGCGGCCCTGAGCTGGTTGGACGCCGAACGCGCCAACTTGGTTGGCGCAGTCGCCATCGCGAATAGGACCGGACACCCAGATATCGCCATCCGTCTTCCGGCATCTCTCTGTGAATATCTGTTGTGGCGGAGGTATTTTGACGATGGGATCACCACCGCCACCATCGCACGCGATACCGCCCATGACACTCGTGACAACCGCCGCGAAGCCGCAGCATGGAACAATCTCGGCGTCGCCTTCCGGGAGGTTCGTCGCTTCGACGAGGCCGTCGCCGCCTTCGAACACGCCCGTGACCTGTTCCAGCAAACCGAGGACCGCAGGTTCGAAGCCCGCACCTGGGACAACCTCGGCCTTGTGCTTCAGGACGTGCGCCGCTTCGATGAGGCCGTAAACGCCTGCACCCACGCCCGCGATATGCACCATGACCTCGCAGAGCACCACGGCGAAGCGATGGCCTGGAATAACCTCGGCCTCGCCTTCCGGGAAGTAGGTCGCTTCCATGAGGCCATCACCGCCCACACCAAGGCACGCGGCACTTTCTACGACCTCGGCGACGAATATCGCGAGGCCACCGCCTGGTACAACGTCGGCTTTCCCCTGCGGAAAATCGGCCGCTTCGATGAGGCCATCGCCGCATACAGCAAGGCGCGCGAGATGTTTGAACGCACCGGCGACCACCACGGTGTAGCTGAAGCCTTGAATGACCTCGGCCTCGCCTTCCGGGAAGTGGGTCGCTTCGATGAGGCCATCACCGCCCATACCAAGGCGCGTGACATATTTGAACGCACCGGCGACCACCACGGCGAGGAAAGGGCATGGGCGAACCTCGGCCTGGCCCTGGGAGCAGTGGGGCGAATAGACGAGGCAGTAGCCTCATTACACAAGGATATTGACTCATGCACAGTCACCGGTGATCTTTACGGCGCCGCCCACACCTGGCAAGACCTCGCCAAGATGTACGAGCGTGCCGGGCGCGGTGTACTGGCTCAGGCGGCGTGGGAAGCCGCAGCCACGGCCTATCAAGATGCCGGAGCGCATAGGGAGGCTGAACAGGCCCGCGCGAATACGACAGGGGCATAGCAGTCCTGCCTGCCTCGGGGCCATGGCCGGCCGGTGGCTTATGTAGCCGATAGGCATCCATATTCAAGAGTCATGATACCGGAAGGGAGATAATCATGAACGACTTCTATGAATCCCAATCCACGGAGAAACTGTCAGGGATGCTGGCCATTGCAGACGGCTTGAATGACTTTAAGTCCTGCGATGAGATCATCGACGTCCTACGGGCGCGCCATCCTGAGGTCCACGCAGCGACCCTCCGATGGGCAAAAGCCGGAAGTTTCGAGGGCGAGAGCGATCTGCATCAAGTCGTCCTCAAAGTTTGCTCTCGCGTGGCCAAGAATCACAGGTGACAAGGACCTCGCAGGCGGGCATTCAAGGACGACTGGCTATGTCGGTGAATAGGGGAGGCGTTTGTCGTCCGGTACGGGAGGCGACTTCGTGTTGCGGAGGGTGATGTTGCCCAGTTTTGACGGCACTTGGAGCCTTGCAGTGGGACGATCGGTGTGCTTCTCCCGCTGGGGGTTCGAATGCACATATCGACGAGCAAGGTCGAGTTGTACGCGGCGATCCGCCGTGACCACCGTGCCGGTCTGTCGATGCGCGCTCTGGAGCGCAAGTACGGGGTGACCTAGCGGACGATCCGCAAGGCCCTGGACTCGAACTGGCCCGAGCCCCGCAAGAAGCAGGCGCCGCGTCCGACCCGGCTTGACCCGTACAAGCCGGTGATCGACGGGATGCTGCGGGCGGACCTCGACGCGCCGCCGAAGCAGAAACACACGGTGAAGCGGATTTTCGACCGGCTGCTCGACGAGCACGCGGCGGACGGGATCTCCTACCAGATGGTCCGCGGCTACGTCGCGGTGCGGCGCAAGGAGGTCCGGTGGGAGGCCGGCCGGGGCCCGGAGGAGATGTTCGTCCCGCAGTCCCACATGCCGGGGGACGAGGCGGAGGTCGACTTCGGTGATGTCCACATCGTGCTGGCGGGGGTGCCCACCCGCTGCTATCTGTTCTCGCTGCGGCTGTCGTACTCCGGCAAGGCGGTGCACCGGGTGTCGGCCTCCTGCGGCCAGGAGGCGTTCTTCGAAGGCCATGTCCACGCGCTGAACGTGCTGGGCGGGGTGCCGCGCGGCAAGGTGCGCTAGGCATCAACCTGAAAGCGGCGGTCGCCCAGGTGCTGGGCTTCTCCCGGCAGCGCACGGAACCGGAGCGATGGATCGCTTTCCGTTCGCACTGGGGGATCGAGAGTTTCTACTGCCGTCCGGGCATCGAGGGCGCCCACGAGAAGGGCGGGGTGGAGGGCCAGATCGGCTATTTCCGCCGCAACCACTTCGTGCCGGTCCCCGAGGTCGCCACCCTCGCCGAGCTGAACGAGATGGTCGACCGGTGGGACCTTGAGGACGAGGGCCGGCGCACAAGACGCTCCGGGTGCTGCTGCACGCCTCCGAGCTGATCGTCTTCGACGACGGTCGGGAAGTGGCCCGCCACGAAAGGCTGAGCACGCAGGGCGGCTCGCGCCTGGTGCTCGATCACTATCTGGAGGCCCTGGTCCGCAAGCCGGGCGCCTTCCCCGGGGCAACAGCCCTGGAACAGGCCCGCTCGGCCGGCCGGTTCACGCCGGTCCATGACGACTGGTGGGCCGCGGCCCGCGCGGCCCACGGCGACAAGGAAGGCACCAAGGCCCTCATCGAGGTGCTGCTGCTGGCCCGGCACATGAGCCACGAGCACCTGGTCGCCGGACTCGCGGCCGCGCTGCGGGCCGGGGCGCTGACAGCGGACGCGGTCGCGCTGGAGGCCCGCAAGATCGCCGACGGCGACCTGCCGGACCAGCCGATGCCCTCACCGCTGCCAGAACCCGAAGCGGCCGGGCCGGCGCGGGCGACCGTCACCTTTCTCGCCGACTGGCGGCTGTCCCACCTGCCGCCCGACACCCGGCCGCTGCCCTCGGTTGCCGCCTATGACCAGCTGCTGCGACGCCGCCGTGGCGGGAGTGCTCCGAGCAAGGGAGAAGCGACATGAACGCCAAACGCAACCGCGGGCTGACCGAGGAAGCCGCGACCACCGCCATCGACCAGGCAGGCATGCCGGATGCTGCGACTGCCCACCATCCGCGGCCAGTTCCCCGACCTCGCCGAGGCGGCGTTCCGCGAGCAGATGTCCTACCGGGGCTTTCTGGCGGAACTGCTGCTGTCCGAGTGCGACGACCGGGCCCGCCGGCGCTCGGAACGGCGCATCAAGGCCGCCGGGTTCCCGCGCGAGAAGTCACTGCGGGCCTTCGACTACGACGCGAACTCCAGCATCGACGCCGCGACCATCAACGCCCTCGCCACCTGCGAATGGGTCCGCAAGGGCCACCCGCTCTGCCTGATCGGCGACTCCGGCACGGGCAAGTCCCATCCGCTCATCGCGCTGGGGACCGAGGCCGCGATGAAGGGATACCGGGTGAAGTACGTCCTGGCGACCAAGCTGGTCAACGAGCTGGTCGAGGCCGCAGACGAGAAGGTCCTGGCCAAGACCATCGCCCGCTACGGACGCGTCGATCTTTTGTGCATCGACGAACTCGGCTACATGGAGCTCGACCGCCGGGGCGCCGAACTCCTCTTCCAGGTTTTAACGGAGCGTGAGGAAAAGCATTCTGTGGCGATCGCTTCGAAGGAGTCGTTCGGCGGGTGGACGAAGACATTCACCGATCCCAGGCTCTGCGCGGCCATCGTCGACCGCATCACCTTCGGCGGCAACATCATCGAGACCGGCACCGACTCCTACCGCCTCGCCCACACCAAAGCCCAGGCCGAACGCGCCGACGCCGGCTGAACCATGGACACAGTCACCGAGCTGGCCTCGTTCGTCCACGCCCGGCTGGACGAAGAAGGACGCGACGCCGCCCTCTTCCACGAACTCGACTGCCCGGCCTCGCACACGACGGGGCGCACCAGCCACTGCGGCTGTCCCTGCCCCGCCCGGATTCTCGCCCGGATCGCCACCCACCAGGAGATCATCCGGGGCTGCGAGCAGCGGATCAAGCACGAGCAGGAGAAGGGCCTGTGCTGGCCCCTGGACTCGATCATCGCGTTCCAGACCATGAAGGCGTTCGCGCTGCCCTTCGAGCTGCATCCCGACTGGCAGGACAACTGGTATCCCTGACCGGCACCCGGGCAGATCCGCACAACTGAGCGACTTCAAATCTCACCGACATTCACGGCCTCTCAAGCCGTCAACCGCCATCCGAAGTCAGCAACAAACGCCTCCCGCTGACACTTACACAGCCAGACGACTCTGAAATCACAACCATCTCGGCCCACTTGTGGCTGCTTCACCAGAGTCGCTCTACGGTCGCCCGAGCCGTACAGGCGGCGTTCACGGTCCGCGCCAAGGTTCGCTTCCGGGGTCTGCCCAGGCTGATTCCGCTCCTGGCGCGTACCGGCACCACGATGACGGCGGTCCGGCTCGCCTGAGCACTAACAGGCTCCTGAAAATCTTATTGTTGGGGCTGTCCGGCCGTGGGCCCGACAGCCCTTTTCGCTATTCGGTGGCCGGGGTGAGGTGCCGAGTGGTGCCAGTTCGGGTGAGTCCGAGGTTGTTCACTCGGCAGAGGTTGAGGGCGGCGGCGTGGTGGCGGAGCCAGATGTCGTTGGCGATGACGTCGCGGTGCGGAACGCGGCGGCTTCCCTTTGCGACCCCGGGTGATGGCGCGTTCGGCTACCAGAGCTGCTACGCGGGCACGTACCGTCCCGACGAACTGCTGGTCTCCGGCGGTTTCGATCTGGCCTACTGCAGTCGGCATACGGGCGAGGACTAGGACCTCGGGCGTCGCCTGGCCCGACGGATCCGCCAGCGGGAACGGGTCTTCATCTACGAGCCGCCGTTCGCCTGGCACCCCGAACGGCCCAACCCCTGGAGGCCATTCGGGGTGGACGAACTTGTGTGTGGGCCCACACCACCCGATGCTCACCGTACTGAACGGCATCAGGTTCGAGACCTGCGCCGCGTGCCCGTGACTACGTGCCGTAGAGTCGCCCGTCGCCGCTGAGACGATGCTGGCGTTACCGCTAGACCCGGACGCGGTGCCGGTCGAAGTCGTCGAGCTCAAGGGCTGACGACCAGGCCGTAGTAGTGGTGTAGCAACCGGAACCGGGCGACGTTGGCTCGCGGCACCTTCCAACCCGACGACCACTCCGCGCCGGTTGCCTCGTAGACGAACGTCGCGATCGCGTCCAGGTTGCCGGGCACTAGGCACCAAGGCAACAGCGACGCCCACACCGTGGCGGCTGTCGCCGCCTTCTGCGCGGCGGTCGTCAGCGGCCCGGCGGCCGTCAGGGTGGAGTTCAGCGTCGAGCGCAGCCCCGGGGTCGCCGCGATCCGGGTGCGCAGGGTCTTCCACCGAGCACCGCTGGTGCCGGCGGCGGCGATGACCGCGCTGGCCAGCAGCAGCCGTACCTGGTCGGTGCCGATGTTGTAGCGCAGATAAGCCAGTGGCAGATCGATCGCAGCCGGAGCACCGGCCGGCAGCGGCGGCGGGCCAAACAGCCAGTCCGGCTTGGTGAATGTGCGCAGCAGCTGCACCGCGTCGCCGAGCACGGTGGTGAGGAGCGCGACCGGGTTCTTGACGGGTGCAGCGATGGCCGGTGCGGCGGGGGCCGGTGGGCTGATCCTGCGCAGCGTCACCGCGTCGCGCATCAACACGGCGCGGGCCAGGGCGGCGCCCAGGTTGTCCACCCCGGCCGCCTTCCAAGTCTGATAGGTCCAGATCTGGTACGCGGGGCCGCCGGGCGGCAGGCCGCCGAGCACGTCCAGGCCCGCCAGCTGGACCACATAGGACGTGGTGGCGAAGGCCGCGATGACAGGATCGGCGTACCCCGCGAACGGCGCCGCCCCGGCTAGCCAGACCAGATGACTGATGTCCGGCCTGGGCGTCAGCGAGGTCACCGCGTCGGTTGTGCCGCTCGGCACCCCACCGTCGATGCTGTCGGCGGACGGGGGAACGCCCAGCGCCCCCTCGGTGCGGTAGACCGCGAGCACCAACTCGGGGGTGGCGCCGGTCGCGGTGGCGGTGGCGCGGGCGACTCGCAACCGGAACAGGATGTCCTGGACCCGGCGTAGCCCGACGATCGCCTGACTGGCGGTGAGCGGTCCCTTGGCCGCGTCGGCCACGGTGGCCACGCCGGTCAGCAGCGCCTGCCCGAGGGCGGCCCCGGTGGATGCGGCAAGGTCGAGGTCCTGCCGAAGATACTTGGGTACGGCACCGGGCAGGTCGGTCGGCACTCGAGGGCCGGTCACCTGGGCGGTCTTCTCGGCCGGGCGGACTCGGGCGAGCATCGTCAGCGAGCCGTCCGCCGTCGCCTGCTGCCAGTCGGCCAGCACTGGGGTGAACTCGTCGGTGATCCGCTTGGCCCGGTCAGCCTGGCTCAGCGGTTGCAGTTGCTTGCGCAGGCCGGCCGCGTGCGGCAGGTACGCGGTCGCCGCAGTACTCGGCTCGATGACGGGCGGGATCGGCGCCACGGCACCCAGCAGCATCTGCGTCAGTAGCCGGTTCGCGAGACCACCCCCGCCGCCGCCAGCCGCGGGCAGGCCGGGGGCGGCAGACCTGCTCTGGGTGAGCGCGGTGCGCACCGCTTGACCGGCCGGAGTGGCGACCGGTGTGCGGCCCGGTATGAGGGTGCCGGTGGCGGGCCATCCCTCGGCCACCCAGTGCAGTCCCGACGCGGCCAGTCGGCGGCCAGCCGCGTTGTTCGGGTAGCGGTCGTCACCGGTGGACCAGCCGAGCACGGCTACCGGGACCCGGCGGGCCAGGCCGATCAGCTCCGGCGGCACCAGCGGGCGCGGGCCGGGACGGTAGCCGGTGATGACGCCGGGCGCGGGCTGGCCGTCGGTGAAGGCGAGCGGTGCGGCACCGACGGTGCCCGCGACGAAACCGGCGATCGCGACCGCGGCGGGGTGTTCAGCGCGCAACTCGCCCAACATGGCGAGCAACAGGGTATGCAGCTGCCGGGCGGCCACCGCGGCCGAGCCGGGTCCGGCGTCCGGCAGGTCGACCGCGAGCGGGGTGCGCAGCAGCTCGAACAGCACGGCCGGGGAGTCGCTCCAGCGCCGGCCGAGCACCCGCCAGAGCTGGCGGCAGGCATCGAAGGAGAGCGGCCGGTCGTCGTCGCTGGACCGCATCGTGGCCAGCTGCACGATGGTGTACAGCCCACGGTCCTGGGCAGCCCGCACCGTCGTGTCGAGCGCGTCGAGGTAGTCGCCACCGAAGCCACTGCGGTCGGCCTCGTCGAGAATAGGGGTGGCGCCCTCGGGAAGGACGACGCGCGGATCTGGGACGGCCTCCGCGGCCACCACCTTGTCCAGCGCGATCGGCACGCTCACGGCGGTGGCTCCCCAGCGCACCAGCAGATCCAGGTCCTCCTCGGAGACCGGCGGCGGATACCCCCCGTCGGGCAGAAGCCCGGCACGATCAAAACCCGGCAGGTGTACGGCCCGGAGCCGCACCGGCCGATCGGTCTCGTCCAGCAGCAACGGGCCGTGCACACGCAGCCGGGTGAGGCCCCGGTCCCCGGCGGCCACCGCTTGCCGCTGCCCCTGACGAGCTCGCTGGTCGCGATCCTTCCGCCGACGGTCCGCGGCCGACTCCTGGCGGCGTGCCTCCTGACGCTGCCGAGCCCGGTCCTCCCCACGAGCCGCCTCCCGCGCCTCACCACGCTGCTGCTTCCGCGCCTGGTCTCGGGCCTGCTCACGCCGGGCTTGGTCGCGCTGCTGGTCGCGGTCCGCCCGTGCGCGCTCCTCGGCCGCTGCTCTGGCCTTCTCCGCCGTCGCCTGCTGGGCCGCACGCACCGCCCGTGCGGAGACCGCCGCCGCCCGCCGCGCCGCGTCGAGCCGGCCCGCCTGCCTCTCCGCCGCCCGGCCCTCCGCCGCCTGCTCGGCCCGGCGCCGCGCCCGGATCCGGGTCACCACCTCCGCGCGCCGCGCCGCCTTTCGCTGCTCCGCGGCCGCCTTCTCGCGCGCCTGTTCCAACGCGTCCAGCCGTCGCTGCTCCTCCTTCTCCCGATCGCGCTCCTCGTCCCTCGCCTTCTCGCGCAGCTCCTCCAACCGCTGCTTACGCCGTTCCTGCTCACGTTCGCGCTCCCGGCGCTCCCGCAGCCGGGCCTCGTCCTGCTCGACCAGGTTCACCACGGTCACCCCCGGGCGGCTGGCGCGGCCTCGCCCAGCGGCGGGGGCAGGGACGCCAGACGGATCTCGAACCTGGACAGGCTTTCCGGGCTGAGCAGGCCACCCGGGTCAGCGGTGATCACCACCCGGCCGTCGGCGAACTCCACCGCGGCCCGCACTTCCACGCGGGCGTCGTTGATCGCGTAACCGGGTGGCAGTTCCGCGCCGACCAGCACCGCCCGGGTGACCGCATCGACCAGCTGCCGGACGGTCAGCCGATGCACCTCGGCCTGCGCCTGGTCGAGCCGGGCCTGCAAGTCGGCTATCTGTGCGGCCTGTTCAGTGACCACCCGGCGAAGCCGTTCGACCTCGATCCGGGCTGCCGCCGCCTGGCTGATCAGCAGGTCCCGCCGGTCGATCAGGCTGCGGCCGACCTCGCTGGCGACCGCGCGGGCGACGGCCTGCTCGACGAAGGCGGCCGACAACCGTTGCGTACCGTCGCTCATTGCGGCGTCTCCGGGGTGGTGCCAGGCAGCCGGGGCAGCAGCTTGAGCTCCATCTGGACGGTGGACAACTGGTCGGCGGGTGCCGCGCCGACCTGCGCCGTGAGGATCTCGACGTCGCCCTGCTCGTTGGTCCGCAGCAGACCCTTGGCCTGCACATTCAGCCCGGTCAGCGCGGCCCCGAACCCGCCGCCGGACGTCGGCCGGTTGCCGAGGTCGTTGAGCACGTCCGCAAAGTGCCCGGCCAGGTCCGTCGTGGTCATCGCCGGACCCGCGCCCGCCGCCGCCGTCTGTTCCAGCTCAGTGACCCGGGCCTGGAGACGGTCCCGGTCGGCGTGCAGGGCGTCGACCTCCTCGGCGTGCGCCTGGTTGACGTCGCCGAGGGTGGTGTCGAGCTGGCTGCGGACCTGCTCGGGGATCGCCGTGTGGGTCTGGTCGAGTTCGCGGCGCAACTCGTCGCGTTCCTGCCGCAGCTCGCCCGAAGTCGTCTCGACCTGCCGCAGCCGGCCGACCTCGAGCTGCTGTCGGGAGTACTCGCCCTGGAGCCCATCGTATTTCTCGGTCAGCCGGTCGAGCTGCCGGGTGAGCTTGTCGCGTTCACGTTCGCTCGCGGCTAGCCGCTCCTGGGTGCGGGCCAGCTCGAGTCTCAGCTCCTCAACGGTGGAGTCGTCCGAGCGGCCGCCGTCCGGTTTCGAGGTCATCGGGTCATCCCTCCACCGGCTCCTCGAGGGTGGCGGCGAGGGTCTCGTCATCGACCTTGATCAACTTCAACCGATGCGTCACCGGTCCGTCCTCCTCAGTCTGGAGCACGATCCAGGAGCGCGCCGCCGGGCTGAAGGTGACGCTGACCCGGCCGCGGACGCCCGCCTCGCCAGTGATCAGCCGGTCCTGGACGGCGGCCACCACCTCCTCGGCCGAGTGAATCGCCCGCACCGTGGTGACCACAGCGGGCGGCGGCACCGGCACCACGGTCAGCCGGACACTGCTGCTGGCCCGTACGTCGTAGCCGAACTGGTTGGCGTAGCGGGCGTTGACCGGCTGAGCCCACAGCCGGGGCAGAGCGCGCCCCGCCGGTGCGGTCGGCTGCTCGACCGCGACAGCGATCCGCAGGTCGAGCTCGGTGCTGGGGATCTGGTACCAGGTGGCCTGGAGGCCGTACTGGCCAAGGACCGGGTCGGCGTCGATCATCTGCTGGATCTCGATGCTGTGCCGGTCAAGCGCCGACTGCGCCTCGCCGATGCCCCGGCCGAGCGCGCTGAGCAACTGCTCCAGCGGCACGGACAGCAGCTCGGCGATCTGTTGGGTGGGGTTGGTCATGGCTCAGACCGTCGTGACCGTGGGCGGATTGGTATGCGTATTGATCGTAGTGATCGCGGGCTGCAGCCGGCTCGGCGGTGGCACTGGCCGCAGGGTGGCGCGCAGCACGCTGGACCCGTTCGCGTCGTAGCTGTAGGCGTTCTGGGTGCGGTAGTCCACGGTCGAAGCGAACGCACGGGACGACTGCAGCCCCAGGAATCCCGGGTGGGAGCTCTGCGTCTGTGACTCCGTGTCCTCGTGCATCGTGATCGCGATCTTCACCTCTATCGAGGCCTCGGTGAACTGGTAGAAGGTCGGGAAGAGGCCAGCCTGAAGCATTGACATGGTGGTCTGCTCGACCCCGGACGGGAGCACCCGGGCGCCTGTGATCTCGACGGTCTCCGTGTGAGTGCCGCCGTCGGTGTCGGGCACCGTGACCGTGACCGGTGTGGTGGTCCGCTCGATCACTTCGGTGACCCCGCTGAGCACGTCCACCTGTATCTCGGCCAGGGCCTTCAATGAGCTTCTTCGAGTTGGCCACCGATCGGGTGATGGGCCGTGCAGCGCAACGAGCGAGGCCCCCGGGCTGTTGATCGAGATGTCTGACGTCTCAATCACGCTGCTCGGGGGCCTCGTTGGTCATCCATCCTGCCGCACTCGACCTACCGCATGCACTCGTGGAGTGGGTCACCATGCTGCTCATCACCCGTGAGGGCGACCGGCGCTGCAAGCTCCGTCCGTCCCAGCGCGCGATGGTGGCACTGGTGTACCTGCGCGAACACACCACCCTCGCGAAGATCGCCGCCGGGTTCGGGATCAGCGAGTCCACCGCCCACGCCTACACCAGCACGGTCGTCGACCTTCTCGCCGAACGTGCACCGGGTCTGCTGAAGACGCTGCGCGAGCACGACCCCGACTTCGTCCTGCTCGACGGCACCCTCGCCGAATGCGACCGGGTCGGCGACGGCCGGGCCGACTACTCCCACAAACACCGACGCCACGGCGTGAACGTGCAGGTCGTCACCGACCCCGGCGGCCAACTGCTTTGGCTCTCGCCCGCCCTGCCGGGCCGCACCCATGACCTGACTGCAGCCCGCACCCACCGGATCATCCGGATCTGCGAGCGCCAAGGCGTTCCCATCCTGGCCGATCTCGCTTACCAGGGCGCCGGCACGTGGCTGACCACCGGCATCAAACGCAGGCCCCTGCAGGAACTCACCCCCACCGAGAGGACTCTCAATCAGGCACTGGCCGCAGCGCGAGTACCCGTCGAACGCGGCGTCGCGAGGCTGAAGTCCTGGCGGATCTTCCGCAGGTCCCGATGCAGCCCCAATCGCATGACGTCAATCGCCAAGGCCATCCTCACGCTGGAGCGGCAACGCTGAAGAAGCTCAATGTCTCTAGGGAGTTGCGGTCCAGAGCGGTCTGGCCGTCGGCGATGGCGACGGCCAGGTTGCGCACCAGTTCGGCGAACGGGAGGTTGAGCAGATCGCGGCCGATGGCCATAGTCGCGCCCCTCTCAGACCGTTGTGACGACGGGCGGCTGTCCCTGGAGCATCGGCAGCGTGTTCACGGTGATGATGCGCGGTGTGAGCCTGCTCGGCGGGGGCACCGGCTTGAGCGTCGTGCGCAGCAGGCTGGAACCCTCGGCCGAGTAGGAGTAGGTGTTCGAGTTCTTGTAGTTCACGTGTGCCGCGAAGGCCACGCTGACCGGGCCGAACCCGCCCTGCACCGACAGGGACGCGCCAGCCTCGAGCTCGCTCGAGCTGGAGGTCTTCTGCGAGATCGACATCTTTACCTCGATCACCGACTCGGTGAATTGGTAGAAGGTCGGGAAGAGGCCGGCCTGCAACAGACTGTAGTCCACCGGGTCGGTCGAGTCCGACGTGATCTTCGCACCGGTGATCACCACGTGCGCCTGTTTGGTACCGCCCTCACCGTCGTCGATGGTCAAATTGACCGATTCGAAGGACGGCGTGATTGTCTCGTGGATCTCCTCGATGATTTTGACCTTTTCCCGCGCCAGCTGGCGGGTGGTCTCGATCGAGGAGCGGTCCAGGGCGAGCTGCCCGCGCGCGATGGCGAAGGCGAGATTCTGGACCATCTGAGGGAAGGGTACGTCGAGGAGATCCTGGCCGACGCTCATGTCGGGCTTCCTTCCGGATCGTCGGTTGCTGCTCGCCCGGTGGGCGAAAGGAACTGTTGGGTGTCAGTAAGGCGTTGGCTCCACGGCACCTCACGAGCGCCGCCGGTGGTGCGAGGGCTGATGGGGTCGGTGAGGCCGGTGCGGCCCTGCTCGGCGAGCTGGCGAGCCGCGTTCAGGGCGAAACGCTGTTGCAGGACCCGCAGGCCGGGGGCGTCCTCGGCGAAGCTGACACCCCCGACGAAGCCGACCAGGCTGTGCGCGTGGAGGGCCTCCTTGCGCCCCGGCGGCAGGCCCACCACCAATGCGCCGCCGCCCGTGCTCAGCAGCACCACGCCGCCGAGGCAGGCGGTGTGCTCGGCGATCGCCTCCAGCGCGGCGTCGCCGTGGCCGGGCACGGGACGGACGAAGAACATCTCGATCCCACTCGCGTCGGCCAGACTCATCGGACGGCCTCCAACCGGGCGCGGCCGGGCGCGGCCAGATCCTCAAACTGGCGTACGACGTCGGCGGGCAGCGCGTCCAGCGCCGCCGCGCGCGCGATGTCGCGCCGCCAGACCGAGTAGCCGTGGTCGGTCAGCAACCGGCGCAGCGCACTGATGTCGTCGGGCTCGTCGACGCCGGTGACCGGCGGCCACCACGGACTCGTGCCGTGGTAGGGCACACCCAGCACCGCACAGGCCAGATCGACCCCCGGGCAGGCGTCGCCGCCGTGGTCGGCCACCAGGGCGTAGGACGGAAGCGCGACGACCAGTTCGTCGAGGGGGAGCCGCTGCTCGGTGGTGATGTCAAGCCCGGGGGTGGTGACAGCGATCCTGGTGCCCGGGAAGACGGTCTGCAACGGGGCCAGTTCGGCGAGGCTGCCTGGCCCGGCGAGCACCCAGCCGACGTGTGCTCGGCGCGCCCCGGTGACCGCCGGCGGCAGACGGACCGGGATCGACAGTTCGTCGCCCTCGGTGAAGGCAGCCGCCCGGATCCGGCCAGCCGCCTCGCCGTGCCGACGTTCGGCCACTCGGACCGTCACGCTGGCGCCCTCCGGCAAACCCGTCATAGCGGGGGCGAGAGCACTGCGCACCTGGGTGGGTACGGCCGGATCGGGAGCGTCCCCCGAGACCAGGGCGTACGTCCGGGAGCGCACCAACCTCCGCCGCGCGGGCGCCTCGTGCAGGCACCGCTCCCAGTCGTCGGTCACGGTGTCCCACCCATAGCCCTGCGCGAACTCGCGGCACTGGGCGGACCGGGCGGCGAGTTCAGCCGGGTCGTCATGCAGGTCGGCGATACCGACGGCCGCGGCAGCCGAATCGAGCAACGTGCGGACCATGCCGAACTCGTCTCGCATCGTCGACTCGACCGGCACCGCGATGCCGTGCGTGCCGACCAGCTCACGGCTAGCCGAGGCGGCGACGGCGACTGGCACCACACCTGCCGCGGCAGCCTGGAGCGTGGGCAGCCCGAAGCCCTCCCCGTACGAACTGAGCAGGTGCACGTCGGCCGCCTGATAGAGCCGGGCGAGCTCGGCCATGGTGACTCCACCGCCAGCCCGCATCCGGAAGCCGGCGGTGAACCGCACCCGGCCGAGCAGCCCAAGCAGTTCCAGGTCGTGCAGGACGCTGTACGCGTACAGTTCGCTCTCGGCAGCCGGGTCGCGCGGGTCGCAGTGCAGGTGGAACAGGATGTCGTCGTAGCGTGAGTCGCCGGCCAGCAGCCGGATCACGTCGAGGGTGCGCGGCAGCATCTTGCGGGGCTGGTTGCGGGCATCGGAGAGCACTACGAACCGGCCTGCACAGCCCAGCTCGGCCTTCGCCGCCGCCTTGTCGTCCGGAGGCCGGAACAACTGCAGGTCGACACCGTGCGGAACGTACCGGGCATCGACCCCGCTGGCGGCGGAGACCTCTTGGCCCCACCCGCTCATCGCGACCGCCACATCGGCGGCGGTCAGCAGCTCCGCCCAGCCGGGCGGCAGCCTGCCTGCCGGGTCGGCGCCGTCCACCGGGTAGTAGTGCACCCAGCGGGTGCCCGAGGTGTCCAGGAAGGACTGGATCAGCGGGTCAGCCATGAAGCTCATCCACCAGACGTCCGCGAGGCTGACCACGAAGTCGGGGCGCACCCTCATCAGATAGCCGAGCAGCACGTCGGCGCCGAACTGGTCGTGCCGCACGGGGTGCACAGCGACGCCCTCCCACCAGGACACCACGCCGCGGGTCTGCCAGCCGAGGATCTCGATCCGATGCCCACGCTCGTGCAGCCGCCGACAGACCTCGCGGGTGACGGTAGCGAATCCGGACGGAGTGGTGGGACTGTCGGAGATCCATAGCAGCCGCATCAGTGCCCCCATCACGCGGACTCTCATCGCAGCCCGATTTCACCACGTAGGGGATTAAGTCGCCTAGTGCCAATACCGTCCACTTTCAGCCATGTTGGTCGTTGGATGTGGTATCGAGGAACCTCTAGACGATCTTCTTCACCTTGCTTGATCCATCGTGTTTCAACAGGTCAGGAAAGGTGCCGTGCACCGTCCATGCTGGGCCTTTCTCGCCCCTTCTCGGTCCTTCCGTACTTCCAGCGGTTCCCGGTCTTGCGGTTGATTCCCACCTCTCGGCACGCGGCAGAGTTGCCCATACCCTGCGCCATGGAGCGAAGGTATTGATCATGCTTATCCGCCAACGGTGCAGGTCCGGGCTTCTTCGGCTTCCGGCGCGGCTTGGTCATCGCAACAACCCCGAGGGTCAGGTGTTGCAACCACCTCTAGAACCCAAGCGTTTCCGCTGGGGCCAGAAAAGTCATTCAGAGTCACACACGGCTTCATTATCGTCGGCACGACGGCGAACGCGCCCAGCTCGGCGAGTAGGGCCGCCGACCGCTACGCGCCGGTGGTGACACGGTGCATCCCGCCTCATCACCCCTGGGTCCACGATGCCGCTGGACGCGTTTCCCCTTTCACACGAAAACATAGTGATGCCATACTAAATGACTGACTATCAGTAGATTGTCAGGCATGCCAATGAGGTAAGAGGTCAGCATGACGCAGGGATGGAAGATCACGGTCATCTTGCTGGCAACGGTGGGACTTGTCTCCACGCCGCTGATCTGGCTGCTGGACAGTCCCGATGCGGGACAGCTGGCCGGGGCCTCGATCCAGGCCGCTGTCGGCATCGCGGCCCTGGTCTGGGCCCTATTTCGACACCCGGAAAACCGAACGGAGGACTCGGCCGTGCGGACCGGAGCAGCGCGCGCGAGCAGCGGTGGCAGGGCCGTCCCCGGTATCAGGCGTCCTGGGGGCCTCGGCAGCGGATCGGCGCGGGTGGAGGACACCGGGAACGCCAGCGCCACCGGTGACGGCAGTGCCGTCACCGGCATCGACTACAGCTGACCGGCCCGGCCGCAGCACAGCACCAGGGGTGGGAGAACAACGACGGCATGGTCAGAGAAGACAAACGCCGGCACGGCCCCGACACCGCCGTCACGGAGATCACGGTATCCGGCAGCGGGAATGCCACGGCCGCGTCCGGGGCCACGGCGGTGACCGGCTACAGCGGCCCGGCCCCAGGGACCGAAGGCGCCCCTGTCACTCCGGTACGTCTGTCCCGCACCGGGCATGCGACCGCCACCGGGAACGCGGTCGCCAACACCGGCTACATCGGCACGCTGACCTTGCAGCAGCGCGCGCCCCAGGAACCGGCTTCCTGGCCGCACCAGGTCGGACTCATCCCACCTGCGGCGCGGTCCTTCCAGTACCGCGCCGCAGCGGACCGGCTGCGCACGACGGTCGACGGCGGCGGCACCGCCGTACTGACGCAGCTGCTGACGGGCATGGGAGGGGTGGGCAAGACCCAGCTGGCCGCCGACTACGCCCGCACCGCATGGGACAACGCCAGCGCGGTAGACGGTCTGGATGTCGTGGTGTGGGTCACCGCGAGCAGCAGGCAGGCCATCGTGACCGGATACGCGCAGGCTGGCGTCGAGCTGTGCCGGGCCGATCCCAACGATCCGGAGAAGGCCGCCGGCTCGTTCCTGGCCTGGCTTACTCCCAAGGCCACAGCAAAGCCGTGCCGGTGGCTGATCGTCCTGGACGACGTCACCGACCCTGCCGACCTACGCGATCTATGGCCACCCGCCAGCTACCACGGCCGCACCCTGGTCACCACCCGCCGCCGGGACGCCGCACTCGCCGCGGACGGCCGTCACACCGTCGCGATCGACCTGTTCACCAAGGACGAAGCCCTCGCCTATCTCATCGCGTCTCTGGCCGGATACGGCCACGGCTCACCCACCGACGAGCTCGCCGCCCTGGCCGACGACCTCGGATACCTTCCCCTGGCCCTCGCACAGGCCGCCGCATACATCATCGACACCGGCGACGACGTGGGCACCTACCGCAGACTGCTGGCTGACCGCGCCACCACACTCGCCGACGCAGCCCCCGATGTCTTGCCCGACGACCAGGCCCACTCTCTCGCCGCCGCCTGGTCCCTGTCCATCGACCGCGCCGACGCTCTCCGTCCGGTCGGTCTGGCCCGCCCCATGCTCCGGCTCACCTCTCTGCTCGATCCCAACGGCATCCCGCAAACCGTGCTGACGAGTGAACCCGCGCTGGCCTACCTCACCACGCACCGCATCCGGACCGGTCCGAGCCCCGCCAAGGCATCGGACCCGGTCTCTGCCCGGAACGCCGTACGCGCCCTGCGGAACCTTCACCGCCTCAGCCTCATCAACCACACTCCCGACACCCCCAACCAAGCCGCCCGGGTCCACCAACTCATCCAACGCGCCACGCGCGACACACTCACCACCCACCAACACGATCACACCGCCCGTGCCGCCGCGGACGCCCTGACGGCCGCCTGGCCCGACATCGAACGCGACACCGCCCTCGCCCAGACCCTCCGCGCCAACACCACCGCCCTCACCAAGAGCGCCCAGGACGCCCTGTACCAACCCACCGTGCATACGGTGTTGTACCGTGCCGGTCGCAGCCTCGGCGAGAACGGCCAGTTCACGGACGCCACCGGCTACTTCCGCCACCTGGCCAGGACCGCCCACTGCCACCTCGGCGCCGGTCACCCCGACACGCTCAGGGCCCGGCATCGTTATGCCCACTGGCGAGGGAAGGCAGGAGATCCTTCCGGGGCGGAGGCCGTCTTCGCCGAGCTGGTATTCCGGCACCGGATACCGGATCTCGGCCCCGATCATCTCGACACCCTGACCGCGCGGCATGAACTGGCCTGCTGGCGGGGCGAGGCAGGAAACGCGGCCGGGGCCGCAGCCGTGTTCGCGGAACTGCTGGCCGACCAGGTGCGGGTACTGGGCAACGACCACCCCCACACCCTCACCACCCGGCACAACCTCGCCCGGTGGCTGGGTGAGGCAGGGGATGCGGCCGCCGCCATCACCGCGCTGGAGCAGTTACTCGGCGACCAGGTGCGGGTACGGGGGAATGTCCACCCCGGCACCCTCGCCACCCGAGCCGACCTCGCCCGGTGGCTGGGTGAGGCAGGGGATACGGCCGGGGCCATCGCCGCCCTCACGGAACTACTGCCCCACCAGGCACAGGTACTGGGCAACGACCACCCCCACACCCTCGCCACCCGAGCCGACCTCGCCCGGTGGCTGGGTGAGGCAGGGGATACGGCCGGGGCCATCGCCGCCCTCACGGAACTACTGCCCCACCAGGCACAGGTACTGGGCAACGACCACCCCCACACCCTCACCACCCGGCACAACCTCGCCCAGTGGCAGAGGAAAGCAGGCAACACAGCCAGCGCCACCGCCGCGCTGGAACAGCTGCTGATCGACCAGGTACGGGTATTGGGCGACGACCACCCCGACACCCTCGCCACCCGAGCCGACCTGGCCCATTGGCGGGGCGAGGCGGGAAATGCGGCCGCCGCCGCCACCGCACTGGAACAGCTCCTGCGAAAGCGTGTAAGGGCTCATGGGCCGGACCACCCCGACACCCTCGCCACCCGCCACAACCTGGCCTACTGGCGAGGGCGTGCTCAGGACCGGATCGGTGCCGCAAAAGCCTTCGAGGTCCTGCTAGCCGACCGGGTGCGGGTATTGGGCGTCTATCACCCCGACACTCTCGCCACCCGGTACAACCTGGCCTACTGGAGGGGCGAGGCGGGGAACGCTGTGGGTGCTGCGGCCGCGTTCGCCGAGTTGCTGCGCGACATTGCGCAAGGCCGACAACCGGTGAGATTCGCCGTCGGCGAGGCGACCGCGTTCGCCGGGCTGCTGGACGACCAGGTCCGGGTGCTGGGCAATGACCATCCTGACGCCCTCTTCACCCGGTACAACCTCGCTCGGTGGCGGGGTGAGGCGGGGGACACGGCCGGGGCCGCTGCCGCGTTCGCCGAGCTAGCGCCCGACTATGAGCGGGTCCTCGGCGCGGAACACCCCGACACCCTCGCCATCCGGAACAATCTCGCCCACTGGCGCGGTGAGGCGGGCGATGCGGCCGGGGCTGCCGCCGCCCTCACCGAACTGCTGGACGACCAGGCACGGGTACTGGGCAATGATCACCCCCACACCGTCACTACACGGAACAACCTCGCATCCTGGCGGGAGGAAGCGGAGAAGACGGCCCCGGCATCGGGTGACGATTGTTCGTAGAACATGAAGATCGACACTTCTCCTGCGGCCCCAACTGTCAGCTTCACGCCTTGCTCGAGGTTCCAGCTCTGACGGTTTCCAAAGCGGCCGAATACCCACTCGTCGATCACGTTCAGAAGAGCGTCGACCAGACCTTGCGGGCGAGGCTCGCGCGGCACTTCGATCGCATGGCATCACGCGGCCCGGCGTCGGCCGGAGGGAAAGCAGGACCAGGACGCAGATGCCGCGTCGAATGCCGCCGAAGTGGACACTGTCCGACGCCATGTTCCCCGTACGTTCCCCATAGCTCAGGCAACGAATCTCTGACGATCCGCCCCCGAGGCGAAAGGCCACTTCAGAGACCTAAGGCCGCAGATCTCGCCACTGAAAGCAAACCACTGACCTACGCATTACGATCCGCAGAGTACGGGTATCCGATTCGCCGGAATTCCAAGGTCAACGAATGCAAATAACCCCAGGTCAAAGGCATGACCTGGGGTTTGCTTTGGAGCCGCCTTCGGGATTCGAACCCGAGACCTACGCATTACGAGTGCGTTGCTCTGGCCATCTGAGCTAAGGCGGCGCGCTGTCCGCACTATGGTGCGATCAGCAACGTCGGTAAGTCTACACAGTTTCCGGGGTGCTCCGAACCACGGGTCGGAGCACCCCGGGGTCGCCCCGGCCCGACCGGCCCGGGTGTCGATGATCAGGGCGCTGAGCAGCGCTTTCCGTCGGTCGGGGGTGTGCCGCGGAGCAGGTACGTGTTGATCGCCGAGTCGATGCACGCGCTGCCGCGGCCGTAGGCGGTGTGGCCGTCGCCGTCGTAGGTGAGGAGGCGGGCGGAGGAGAGCTGGGAGGCGAGGGCCTGGGACCAGCGGTAGGGCGTGGCGGGGTCACGCGTGGTGCCGACGACGACGATCGGGGCCGCGCCCTTCGCCTCGATGCGGTGCGGCCCGCCCGTCGGCCTCACCGGCCAGTACGCGCAGTTCAGGGAGGCCCACGCCAGAGCCCGGCCGAACACCGGGGATGCCTTCTCGAACTCGGGGAGGGCCCGTTCCACCGCCTCGGGGGTGTCGTACGCGGCCGGGAGGTCCAGGCAGTTCACGGCGGCGTTGGCGTACATCAGGTTGGAGTAGGTGCCGTCGGGCGCGCGTTCGAAGTAGCTGTCCGAGAGCGCGAGCAGGCCTGCGCCGTCGTCGTTCTTGACCGCCTCGGTGAGCGCCTGGCGCAGCTGGGGCCACGCGCCCTCGTCGTACATCGCGGCGATCACGCCGGTCGTGGCCAAGGACTCGCCGAGCCGGCGCCCGTCGGCATCACCGGTCGCCAGCGGGCGCTCGTCCAGCCGCGCGAAGAGACCGCTCAGATTCTTGGCGACCCGCGCGGGCGTACGCCCCAGCACGCAGTCCTGGCGCCCCACACAGTCCTTCGCGAACGCCTGGAACGCCGTCTCGAACCCCGCCGTCTGCTCCTGGTTGAGCCGGTGGGCCGGCAGCGACGGGTCCAACGCGCCGTCCAGCACCAGCCGGCCGACCCGCTCCGGGAAGAGCCCCGCGTACGTCGCACCGAGGAACGTGCCGTACGAGGCGCCGACGTACGTCAGTTTCTCGTCGCCCAGCAGGGCCCGCAGGATGTCCATGTCCCTGGCGGCCTCGACCGTGGAGACGTGCCTCAGCAGCTTCGGCGACCGCTCCCCGCACCCCTCCGCGAACCGCTTGTACGCGGCGACCAGCCGGCCCTTCTCCGCCGTGTCGTCCGGAGTGAGATCGGTCTGCGTGTACGTGTCCATCTGGTGCCCGGTGAGACATTCGACCGGCTCGCTGCCGGCCACGCCCCTCGGGTCGACTGCCACCATGTCGTACCGCGCACGCACCTCGGCCGGGTAGCCGATGCCCGCGTACCTCTGCACATAGCCGACCGCCGAGCCGCCGGGACCACCCGGATTGACCAGCAGCGAGCCGAGCCGCTCCCCCGGTCCGGTCGCCTTCCGCCGCGAGACGGCCAGCCTGATGTCGCCCTCAGACGGGTTCGCGTAGTCGAGGGGCGCCTTCATCGTGGCGCACTGGAAACCGGGGGTGTCGCAGCCCCGCCAGCTCAGCCTCTGCTCGTAGTACGGGGCCAGCGCCGACGAAGTCGCACGGGGCAGCGAGCCGAGGACGGGCCCCCCGTCGACGGTCGTGGCCGCCGCACTGGAGTGACCGGAGGAGCAGCCCGCGACGAGCAGCGCGGCGGCCGCGAGCAACGCGCCGCCGGCCCGCACGGACCGGTTCGGCCAGGAAGTACGCCTGATGTGCATCTCGCGAGCCTAACCAGAACCGCTCAATTCATCACGAACAGCAACGAAGGCTCCTCGTACGAGTGACGCCGTCAACCGAACGCACCCTCATCCCGCGCGCAAGCATCCTGCGTACCCGCATCCCGCTCGCCGGCGTCCCGCGTACGAGCATCCCGCGCGCAAGCCGCCTCACCCCCGCAGACCGCCCCCGCGCCGCGCGCTGACCCTCTCACCCGGCACGCAAGGACCGTCGTTGCGCGCTGACAACCCTCACCCGGCGCGCAGGGCCATCGTCATCGCCTCCACGGCCAGCAGAGGCGCCACATTGCGGTCCAACGCCTCTCTGCACGCCGCGATCGCGTCGATGCGCCGCAGCGTCGCCTCGGGCGTGCCTCCCCGCGCCAACCGCTCCAGGCTGTCCCGCACCTCGACATTGGCGAGCGGCACCCGGGAGCCCAGCTGCAGAGCCAGCACATCCCGGTAGAACCCGGTGAGCTCGGTCAGCGCGAGGTCGAGGCTGTCCCGCTGCGCCCGCGTACGCCGCCGCTTCTGCTTGTCCTCCAGGTCCTTCATCACCCCCGCCGTGCCGCGCGGCATCCGCCCGCCCTGCACCGCGCCCAGCGCCGCCTTCAGCTCCTCGGTCTCCTTGGTGTCGACCTCTTCGGCCAGCTGCTTCGACTCCTCCGAGGCGGCGTCCACCAGCTCCTGCGCCGCCTTGAGACACCCCCCGATGTCCTCCACCCGCAACGGCAGCTTCAGCACAGCGGCCCGCCGCTCCCGGGCCCGCGGATCGGTGGCCAGCCGCCGGGCCCGCTCGATGTGCCCCTGGGTCGCCCGCGCGGCCGTCGCCGCGGCCTCCGGCTCGATGCCCTCCCGCCGTACGAGCATGTCCGCCACCGCGTCGACCGACGGGGTGAGCAGCCCGACGTGCCGGCACCGCGACCGGATCGTCGGCAGCACGTCCTCCAACGATGGCGCGCACAGCATCCACACCGTCCGGGGGGCGGGCTCCTCCACGGCCTTCAGCACGGCGTTCGCCGACTTCTCGTTCAGCCGCTCGGCGTCCTCGACGAGGATCACCTGCCAGCGGCCGTTCGCCGGCGACGTGAACGACTTCCGCACCGTGTCCCGCATGTCGTCGGCCAGGATCTGCGTGCCCACCGCCGCCACGGTGCTCACATCCGCGTGCGTCCCCACCAGCGCCGTATGACATCCGTCGCAGAACCCGCAGCCCGGGCTCCCGCCGAGCGCCCGGTCCGGACTGACACACTGCAACGCCGCGGCGAACGCCCGCGCCGCCGTCACCCGCCCCGACCCCGGCGGCCCCGTGAACAGCCACGCGTGCGTCATCTTCGACGCTTCCGGAGGCGCGATCCCCTTCTCGGCCGCCGTGACGATCCCGTCCGCGTCCCGAGCGGCAGCGTCCAGCTGCGCACTCAGCCGCTCCTGCCCCACCAGGTCGTCCCACACAGCCATGCCCCACCGCCTCCGTCACACTCAACCGTCACCGCGCCCCATTGTGCGCGACCCAACTGACACCCAGCCCCACGCGTGAACCGCCACCCGCACCCAACCCCACGGTCCGCCGCCCACACACGGAAGGGGCCGCACCGGTGCGTCAGCCCGTCGCGTACAGCGGCCCAGAGTGCCCGGGGGACCACCCCGGGCACAGGGCACCAAAGCGACGGGCTGAGGCACCGGCACGGCCCCGACCACACCCGACCACCGGCGGAACGCGTACCAGCCGCACACGCCCCACCAAAGCTCAGCCGCCCAGCCCAGCTCGGCCCAGCCCAGCTCGGCTCAGCTCGGTTCAGCGACGGCGACGCCGCCAGCCCCGCCCCTCATCGGCGTCGTCCTCGTCGTGGGACCCCAACAGCTCGTCCGCCAACGTGGGCAGATCGTCCAACGGCGTCTCCTCGGCCCAGTCCGACCGAGGCCGCCGCCGAGGCACCCCCTGCTCATCGACCTGCGGAAGCTCCCGCGTCCGATCCACGGCGTCAGACCCGTCCGCCCCGCCGGCCGCGGGCCGCTCGTCCCGGAAGTACCCCGGCGGCGCCAAGTCGTCCCGCACCGGCGGCAGCACAGCCGTCTCATCGGCCGCCCCCGAAGGCACCGGCGGCAACACCGCGGTCTCGTCCTCCGTAGCCGCCCCCGGCGACTGCACCGGCGGCACCGACGGCTTCGGCAGCTTCGCCGTCGCCTCGGAGTCGGCCCCGGACGCGTCCCGCACGGGCGGCAGCACAGCCGTCTCATCCACCGGCCCACCGGAAGCGTTCGTCGGCGTCACCAACGGCGTAGCCACAGTCACCGCGTCGTCGCCGGCCCCAGAGCCAGCGCCCGCGCCCGCACCTGACCTGGCGGACCCGGCCTCGGCCCCACTCCCCCGCTCGGCCGCAATCCGCGCAGCCTCCGCCGCGGCCGCGACCCGCTCCGCCTCAGCCTTCCGGTCGGCCTCGGCCCGCTCCGCCGCGGCGCGCTCCGCCTCCGCCGCGACCGCCGCCGCCCGCTCGGCCTCCGCCGCGGCGGCCACCCGCCGGGCCTCCTCGGCGCGCAGCAACGCCTCCTCGGCCTTCCGCTGCTTCTCCAGGCGCAGCGCCTCCGCCTCGGCCCGCAGCCGCTGCTCCTCGGCGGCCTGCTGACGACGCCGTTCCTCCTCGACCCGACGTCGTTCCTCCGCCTCGGCCCGCGCCTTCTCCTCCGCGAGGAGCCGCGCCTGCTCCTCCTCAGCTCGGCGACGCGCGTCCTCGGCCCGCTGCCGGGCCTCCTCCGCCTGCCGCTCCGCCTCGCGCCGCTGAGCCTCCTCCAGCTCGCGCCGCTTGCGCTCCTCCTCCTCGGCCCGCAGCCGCGCGAGCTCCTCCTGGCGCTCGCGCTCCAGCCGCTCCTCCTCGGCCTTGCGCGCGGCCTCTTCCTCGGCCTTGCGCCGGGCTTCCTCCTCGGCCTTGCGCCGCGCCTCCTCCTGCGCCTTCACCTCGGCCTCGGACAGCGGCAGCATCACGTCGAGCCGGTGCCGGACCACGGTCGTCACCGCCTCGGGGTCCTGCGCGGCGTCCACCACCAGGTAGCGCCCGGCATCGGCGGCGGCCAGCGTCAGGAATCCCGCCCGCACCCGCTCGTGGAACTCGGCCGGCTCGGACTCCAGCCGGTCCGGCGCCTCGGTGAACCGCTCGCGCGCGGCCTCCGGCGACACGTCCAGCAGCACCGTCAGGTGCGGCACGAGTCCGTCGGTCGCCCACCGCGAGATCCGGGCGATCTCCGTCGGCGAGAGGTCCCGCCCGGCCCCCTGGTAGGCCACGGACGAGTCGATGTACCGGTCCGAGATGACCACCGCGCCCCGCTCCAGCGCGGGCCGCACCACGGTGTCCACGTGCTCGGCACGATCAGCCGCGTACAGCAGCGCCTCGGCGCGGTGGGACAGGCCGGCCGACGACACATCGAGCAGGATCGACCGCAGCCGCTTCCCCACCGGAGTCGCCCCCGGCTCGCGCGTCACCACGACCTCGTGGCCCTTGGCCCGGATCCACTCGGCGAGCGCCTCGACCTGGGTGGACTTCCCGGCGCCGTCCCCGCCCTCCAGGGCGATGAAGAACCCGGAGGCCGCGGGCGCCTGCACCGGGTCGTCGCCCTTGAGCAACGCGTCCCGCAGGTCCTGCCGCAGCGGTACCCCGGACCGGTCGTCGACCTTGGCGAGCACCAGCGCGGCCACCGGCAGCAGCAACGCCCCGACCAGCATCAGCGTGAACGCCGCACCGCCGTGCGCGAAGACGAACTTGCCGCTCTCCAGCCGGTGCGGTCCGATGACGGCCGCGACCAGCGGAGCGACGAGCACCGCCAGCGCCACGAACACCCGTACGACAGCGTGCAGATGCTCGGTCGTCCGGGCTCGGCGGGAGTCCTCGGCCTCCTGATCGAGCAGCGTGTGCCCGGTGTTGGCGGCGATCCCCGCGCCGGTTCCGGCGAGCCCCAGGATGAGCACGACGCTCGTGACGTCCGGCGTCAGACCGGCGGCGAGCAGCGCGACCCCGGTGAAGGCGATCGCGAGAGCGAGCAGCCGGCGCCGGGACAGCGAGGGCAGCACGGACGGGCCCCGACGGATCCCGACGACCACGCCACCCGTCAGCGCGGCGACGAACAGCCCGTACATCACCGGCCCGCCGCCCAGGTCCTTGGCGTGCAGCACGGCGACGGCGACCGCGGCGGCGACCGCACCCGCGACGGCCCCACAGGCCGGCACCAGCAGCGGGATCGCACCCGTGCGGCCCTTGTCGACACCGGTGCCGGTCTTGGGCCGGCGCAGCCCCTCCAGCGGCGACCGCGCGCGCGGGGTACGCGTCTTGGGCAGGTCGAGGAAGGTCACGACCGACAGTGAGGCGGCGAAGAGCCCGGCGGCGACGTACGAGGCGAGCGCGGCCTGGTGCTGCCCGAACCAGTCGAGGCCCGCACCCAGCAGGTTGTTGAGCAGCGAGGCGACGACGAGGACGGCGGCCGCGAGAGGAACGGCCACGAATCCGGTACGCAGGGACAGGCGCCGCAGCGCGTCCATGTGGTCCGGCAGCGGCCGTACGGTCGCGCCCTCCGGCGGCGGCGCGGGCAGCAGCGCGGGGGCCGCGCTCTCGCGGCAGACCGTCCAGAACCGCTCGGCGACACCGGCGACGAACACGGTGACCAGCAGCACCGCGAGCGCGTTGTCCGGCGTCCAGTCGATCCACAGGGGCGCGACGATCAGCAGCAGGACCCGCAGCCCGTCCGCGCCGACCATGGTCCAACGGCGGTCGAGCGGACCGTCCTGCGAGGTCAGGGAGGTGAGCGGCCCGAGGAGTACGGCACCGAACAGCAGGGTCGCGAGGACGCGCGTGCCGAAGACGACCGCGACCGTCAGTGCGACGCCCCGGTATCCGCCGCCGAAGGCGCCCTCGGCGATCGCCGCCTGGAAGGCGAGGAGCACCAGCACGAGCAGCGCGAGCACATCGCCCACGCCGCCCACGAGCTGTGCGCTCCACAACCGTTTCAGCTGCGGCCGACGCAGCAGCGCCCGGACGGCGCGCTCCCTGGAGTCGGCTGCCAGGGCGTCGTCGGGGGCCGGGTTGTGGGCCGTAGGCTGCTCGGCTCGCATCATGCTTTCAGCCTATCGGCACGCACCGACACCCAGAAGCAGCGCCCAAGCGCGCACACACTTCGACACCAAGTCGCGGAAAGCGCGCGGATTCAGTACACCCGAGGTGAAGATTCCAGCCACCGCGCACAGCAGCCACCCCAGGGGCGCGGGGAACTGCGCGATCAACCACGACGATCACGCAGCCGCCGAACGACCACGCCCCCGAGCTGTCAGGCGCTCTCCCCGGCCGACGTCGCCTTCTTCGCCGCCACCTTCTTCGCGGGTGCCGCCTTCTTCGCCGCGGCCGTCTTCGAAGCAGCGGTCTTCTTCGCGGCAGCGGTCTTCTTCGCCGGCGTGGCCTTCTTCGCGGCGGTCTTCGTCGCCGTCTTCTTCGCCGGCGCCTTCTTGGCCGTCTTCTTGGCGGGTGCCTTCGCCCGCTTCTCCGCCAGCAGTTCGAACCCGCGCTCGGGCGTGATCGCCTCCACGCTGTCCCCGGACCGCAGCGTCGCATTGGTCTCGCCGTCGGTGACGTACGGGCCGAAGCGGCCGTCCTTCACCACGACCGGCTTCCCGCTGACGGGGTCCTCACCCAGCTCCTTCAGCGGCGGCTTGGCGGCGGCCCGCCCGCGCTGCTTGGGCTGGGCGTAGATGGCCAGCGCCTCTTCGAGGGTGATCGTGAAGAGCTGCTCCTCGTTCTGGAGCGAACGCGAGTCCGTGCCCTTCTTCAGATAGGGCCCGTAGCGCCCGTTCTGCGCGGTGATCTCCTGGCCCTCCGCGTCGGCGCCGACGATCCGCGGCAGCGACATCAGCTTCAGGGCGTCGTCGAGGGTCACCGTGTCCAGGGACATGGACTTGAACAGGGAGGCCGTGCGCGGCTTGACCGCGTTCTTGCCCGTCTTCGGGGTGCCCTCGGGAAGGATCTCCGTGACGTACGGGCCGTAGCGCCCGTCCTTGGCGACGATCTGGTGACCGGTCGCCGGGTCGGCGCCCAGCTCGAAGTCGCCGCTCGGCTTGGCGAGCAGTTCCTCCGCCAGCTCGACGCTCAGCTCGTCCGGGGCCAGGTCCTCGGGGATGTCCGCGCGCTGGTGCCCCTCGGCGTCCTTCTCGCCCCGCTCGATGTACGGGCCGTAGCGCCCGACGCGCAGCACGATGCCGTTGCCGACGGGGAAGGAGGAGACCTCGCGGGCGTCGATCGCGCCGAGGTCGGTGACCAGTTCCTTCAGGCCGCCGAGGTGGTCCCCGTCGCCGTTGCCGGCCTCGGCCGCCGTCGTGCCGCCGGCATCGCTGCCCTCGCCGAAGTAGAACCGCTTCAGCCACGGCACCGCCTGGGCCTCGCCGCGCGCGATGCGGTCGAGGTCGTCCTCCATCTTGGCGGTGAAGTCGTAGTCGACGAGCCGCCCGAAGTGCTTCTCCAGCAGGTTGACCACGGCGAAGCTCAGGAAGGACGGCACGAGGGCCGTGCCCTTCTTGAAGACGTAGCCCCGGTCGAGGATGGTGCCGATGATCGACGCGTACGTCGACGGGCGGCCGATCTCGCGCTCTTCGAGCTCCTTGACCAGCGACGCCTCGGTGTAGCGCGCCGGGGGCTTGGTGGCGTGCCCGTCGACCGTGATCTCCTCGGCGGAGAGCGGGTCGCCCTCGGCGACCTGCGGCAGCCGGCGCTCACGGTCGTCGAGCTCGGCGTTCGGGTCGTCGGCACCTTCGACGTAGGCCTTGAGGAAACCGTGGAAGGTGATCGTCTTGCCGGAGGCGCTGAACTCGGCGTCCCGGCCGTCGGAGGCGGTGCCGCCGATCTTGACGGTGACGCTGTTGCCCGTGGCGTCCTTCATCTGGGAGGCGACGGTCCGCTTCCAGATCAGCTCGTACAGCTTGAACTGGTCACCGGTCAGCCCGGTCTCCGCGGGCGTGCGGAAACGATCACCCGAAGGCCTGATCGCCTCGTGGGCCTCCTGCGCGTTCTTGACCTTCCCGGCGTACGTACGCGGCTGCGCCGGCAGGTAGTCGGCGCCGTACAGCTGGGTGACCTGGGCGCGAGCGGCGGCCACGGCGGTCTCGCTGAGCGTCGTGGAGTCCGTACGCATATAGGTGATGAAGCCGTTCTCGTACAGCTTCTGCGCCACCTGCATGGTCGCCTTCGCCCCGAAGCCGAGCTTGCGCGAGGCCTCCTGCTGGAGCGTCGTCGTACGGAAGGGGGCGTACGGCGAGCGGCGGTACGGCTTGGACTCGACGGAGCGGACCGAGAAGCGGGTGTTCTCCAGGGCGGCGGCGAGCGCGCGGGCGTTCGCCTCGTCCAGGTGAAGAACGTTGGCGCCCTTGATCTGGCCGAGCGAGTCGAAGTCGCGGCCCTGGGCGACGCGGCGGCCGTCCACGGACTGCAGGCGGGCGACCAGCGACGACGGGTCGGAGGCGTCACCGGCGCGGCCGGTCGCGAAGGTGCCGGTCAGGTCCCAGTACTCGGCCGAGCGGAAGGCGATCCGCTCCCGCTCCCGCTCCACGACGAGCCGGGTCGCGACGGACTGGACGCGGCCCGCCGACAGCCGCGGCATGACCTTCTTCCACAGGACCGGTGAGACCTCGTAGCCGTAGAGGCGGTCGAGGATGCGGCGGGTCTCCTGGGCGTCGACGAGGCGCTGGTTCAGCTCGCGCGGGTTGGCGACGGCGGCCTGGATCGCGGCCTTGGTGATCTCGTGGAAGACCATCCGCTTGACCGGGACCTTGGGCTTGAGCACCTCCTGGAGGTGCCAGGCGATGGCCTCGCCCTCGCGGTCCTCATCGGTGGCGAGGAAGAGTTCGTCGGACTCCTTCAGCAGGTCTTTGAGCTTCCTGACCTGGGCCTTCTTGTCCGCGTTGACCACGTAGATGGGCGCGAAGTCATGCTCGACGTCGACGCCGAGGCGGCGCACCTCGCCGGTGTACTGCTCGGGCACCTCCGCGGCGCCGTTGGGAAGGTCGCGGATGTGCCCCACGCTCGCCTCGACGATGTAGCCGGGGCCGAGATAGCCCTTGATCGTCTTCGCCTTGGCAGGCGACTCGACGATGACGAGTCGGCGGCCGCCCTTCGCGGTCTCGCTGGTCGGGGACAACTTCGCTCTTCTCTCCGGTCGACGCTGGGTCTCCCCAGGCTTGCGTCCCGGGGCGGGCGACCCCTTGAGGCCGTTGCCTCGCACGGGGCTCGGCTGTCGGCCCGGGGGTCGGGTCATGCTGACGCTGCGGAGTGTGACGGTACATCCCGCCCCCGTGTCAAACGGGAAAAGCCCGCAACGGCCACTCGAACGGTAACCCGACTACCGCCATTCCTGCCGCCCGGCGTCCTCAGCGATCCGTTCGGGGCCTATGCGGAGGGTCACATCGCGGTTACCCCGCTCGCTCGCCGGCCCCGGCTCCCCGCGCCCGCTCAGACGCGGGTGAGGCACCAGGCGGCGAGCACCAGAGCGGTGACCGCGGTGATGCTCGCGAGGGTCGCCGACAACGCGGGACGCGCCCCCTGCGCGACCGGCTCGCCAAGGCGCAGCCTCCGCACGGTCCACAGCATCAGTCCGCCCCCGAACAGGGCGAACACCACTCCTACGAAGATCGCCGGACCGCTCTCCATGTCCCGTCCTCCCACCCCTCGACTGCCCCGGGACGGGAGGCTGGCACGGACGGGAAGCGGGCGCGCGAACCCGAGGTGAACGTGAGGCGTCCGGCCTCTCAGACAGAGCCGGGCGTGGGTATCTTGCCGGTCGTCTGCGACACGTCGGCGTTGCGCACCGTGCACACCACCTTGTTGAAGCCCTTCTTCCATTCCTCTTCGGCGGAGACCCATCCCGACACGATCAGGTCAGCGCCGGGCGCCCAACTCGTCTCGAACCTGTTGGTGCACAGCTTTCCGCCCTCGGCGAGGGCTCCGGCGAAGGTCATGTTGTCGGGTGCCTGCACCGATCCGACGACCTGGTCGGTGTGCGCTTCGGCACAGTCGGTCAGCGGGGCGTCGTACCCCTCGTCCTCCCTGATGGTGTAGTCCCAGCAGTCGCCGACGGCCATCTGCGTGGGCCACAGGTTCATGCCCACGTCACGGAGTCGGCCCACCTCGCCTCCGATCGGGACGTGCTTGCCGAGGACGAGACATGCCGTACCGCCCTTGGCCGCGGTGAAGCCCTCCTTCGTCGGGATCAGTGCGTAGACGCCGGCGTCGGGCAGGGCCTCGGCCAGCGCGTCGGCCTGGCCGGCGCAGCGCTGCTCTCCGCTGGCCTTGGCCTCGGCGGGGTCCGACGCCGTCGCTATCGCCACGACCTGACCGTCCGGCCAGTCCTCGTCGCAGTCCACCACGCCGAGGTCGGGCACCGAGTCGAACGCCGTCCCCGTCCAGACGGCCTTGACGCAGTCCCCCACTTCCAGCGCCTTCTTGAGGGCCGCCTGCTTGCCGTAGGGGTACTCCGACGTCGGCGACGACAACGGGCCCGGGCTGTCGGAGGGCCTGGGGTCCGGGCCGCCCGACAGGTTCACCGCGGCCCAGGTGCCGCCGCCAGCCACGAGCAGCACGGCGACCACGATCGCGACGACCGCCCCCGCGGGCGTCCTGCGCCGCGGTCCGCCGGGCGGCGGCGGGCTCCCTGCCGTGATGGTCGGGAATCCCGCGTTCCCCGGAGGCGTGGCGCCGCCACCGCCGTACGGCGGCGACGCGTTGGCCGCGTACGGCAGCGACTGGTTGCCCACGGTGCCGCCGTACCCGGGTGGCTGAGCGCCCGCGCCGCCGTACGCCGACGGCCGGCCACCGGGGGCGCCCGCGTAGGGCGTGGCCCCGCCGCCCGCCGGGCTCCCGTACGGCGTGGACGGGCGGCCCCCGTACGGGTTGTAGCTGTCGTAGGGGCCGCGCGGCTGCTGTCCCCGCTGCCACGGGTCGTGCGGCGAAGCGCCGCCCGGGGCCGCGCCCGGCGTGGGCGGGCCACCGGCGGGAGTGTTGGGGGCGTTCGGCGACGAGGGCGTGCCGGGGGTGTGCGGCACCCCCGGGGTGTACGGCGTGTGGGGTGGGCCAGGCGTGTCGGGCGTGCCCCCGAGGCCGTGCTGCCCGGCGGCGACGTACCCGGGGGGCGCGCTCGCGACATACCCCGGAGGCGCGCCGGGAGTGCCGGGGGTCGCGGGGGTCCCCGGCGTGCCGGGGGTGCCGGGGGTGCGGGGAGCCGGTCCGAAGGCGCCGGGTGCCGAGGCGGGGGTGGCGCCCCAGCCCGGCGGGGTCGGCTCGCCGCCCGAGGCGGCGACCCGTTCCAGGCCACGTGCCGCGGCCTCCGGCGAGAGTCGGCGCACGGGGTCCTTGATGAGCAACCCGTGCAGGACGGGGGCGAGTTCACCGGCGCGGGCGGGCGGTGCCGGCTCCTCCCCGAGCAGGGCCGTGAGCGTCGCGTACTCGCCGTGCCGGTCGAAGGGGCCGCGGCCCTCGACCGCCGCGTACAGCGTGGCGCCGAGCGAGAACAGGTCGGCGGCCGGGGTCGGCGGCTCGCCCCGGGCCCGTTCGGGCGCCAGATACCCGGGCGTGCCGAGGATTCCGGCGGTGGCGGTGAGCCGGGGTTCGCGGGACTCCGGCTGGAGCGCGATGCCGTAGTCGGTGAGCAGCACGCGCGCGTAGGGGTCGCCCGAGGCGTCGGCCGCGAGCAGGATGTTGGCCGGCTTCACGTCCCGGTGGAGTATGCCGATGCGGTGCCCCGCCGTGAGCGCGTCGAGGACCGCGAGCCCGACCCGGGCGGCCTGCTCGGGCGAGAGCGGACCCCGCTGCCGTACGACCGCCTGGAGGTCGATCGCGTCCGGCACGTACTCCATGACGATCCACGGCAGGCCCTCGTGGAGCACCACGTCGTGGACCGTGGCCACATGGGGATGGCCGCGCAGTCGCGCGGCGTGCCGGGCCTCGCTGCGGGCCCGGGCGATGCGCTGGGCGGGCTCGGTCGCGTCCATCGGGACATCGGGCAGGGAGATCTCCTTCATGGAGACCTCGCAGGCCAGTTCCTCGTCGTACGCGAGCCAGACCCGGCCCATACCGCCCGCGCCCAGGGTGCGCAGCAGTCGGTACCGGTCGTTGATGATCCTTCCCCGGCCCTGCTCCGGCGTATCCCCCGCCATCGCGATCCCCCGATCCCCCAGAGACAGCGCGTGCCTCCCCCGAGGACACGTCGAATCCGTCTCTTGAAAATAGCTTCGCACGCACCACTGACAGGAGCCCTTTTACGGACCAATTCAGGCAGAGGAGACACATGTGTCCCAGAGGTGCGAACCAGCCCCACCCATCACGGGAACGGGCGCCGCGCGGGGTACCGGTCCCGTCATCGGACGGTCCGGAAATGGTCACCGGGTGCGGGAGACCGGACGGGCTCCCCCGCCGGTGCGGGGCGGGTCACCGAGCCGGTTCGAGGAACCCCTGTTCGACGAGGAGGCGGATCTGGACCGGCGTCCGGTCGCGCAGGGCCACCGGGTCCTCGCCGACGAGCTGGGCGATGGCGTCCAGAATCCGCCCGGCGCTGAGCGTGCCGTCGCACACACCGGCGAATCCCGCGCCCACCGTGTCCACCTTCGTGGCCCGGCGCATCCCACGGTTCTGACGCAGCACCACATGCTCGGGGTCCTCGGCACCGGGCAGCCCGACCTGCTCCTGAACGACCTCGGCGGTGAGCCGGAAGTGCGCCTCCAGGAGCGCCGCGTCGTCGTTCGCCCGCAGGTAGTCGACGCGCGCGAAGTGCTGCCGCACCGCCTCACCGAGCGGCTGTTCGACCGGATGCGGCCACTCCTCCAGGGTGATCGAGGGCTCCGACTCCGCGGCGGCCGACTTCCGCAGCGTGATCCACCCGAACCCGACGCCCTTCACCTTCCGCGCCTCGAACTCGTCGAGCCACGCGTCGTACCGTGCCTGGTACTCGGCCACGTCACCACGATGGTCGCCCGCGTCCCGCAGCCACAACTCCGCGTACTGCGTGACGTCCTGGACCTCACGCTGCACGATCCACGCGTCGCAGCCGCGCGGCACCCACGACCTGAGCCGCTCCTGCCAGTCCTCCCCCTCCACGTGCTGCCAGTTGGCGAGGAACTGCGCGTAGCCGCCCTCGTTCAGCCGCTCCCCCGCCTGCGAGACGAGCGTGCGGCACAGGTCGTCCCCGCCCATCCCGCCGTCGCGGTACGTCAGCCGGGCACCGGGCGAGATCACGAACGGCGGATTCGACACGATGAGGTCGTACGTCTCGTCCGCCCCGACCGGCTCGAAGAGCGAACCCTCCCGCAGCTCGGCGGCGCGGGCTCCGGACAGCGCCAGCGTGAGCGCCGTGATGTGCAGCGCGCGCGGGTTGAGATCGGTCGCCGTCACGCGCGTGGCGTGCTGGGCGGCGTGCAGGGCCTGGATGCCGGAGCCGGCCCCGAGGTCGAGGGCGGCGGCGACGGGCGTCCGTACGGTGATCCCGGCCAGCGTCGTGGACGCCCCGCCGACCCCCAGTACGACGCCCTCGTCCCGGCTCCCGATCCCGCCGGCCCCACCGACCGCGCACCCCAGGTCGGAGACGATGAACCAGTCCTCGCCGCCGGGGCCGCCGTACGGCCGGACGTCGACGGTGGCGGCGACCTCGTCCCCGTCGTCGCCGACGCGGACGAGCCAGCCGCTCTCGACGCACGCGTCGACGGGCAGCACGCCCTCCACGCGCGCGCGTACGACCGGCTGCTGCAACAGGAACAGGCGGACCAGCGCCTCCAGCGCCGTCTCCCCCCGCGTCGCCCTCAGCGCGGGCACGACCTCGCTCCGCGCGAGGGCCGCGTACGCCGGCGCACCGAGCAGTTCGAGCAGCCCGTCGGCGGTGAAGTCGGCCCCGAGCAGGGCTTCCCGCAACCGAGCGGCGACATCGGACCGATCAACAGAGGGCAACGAAGACAGCCTGGAGTCACTCACACCGCCCAGCGTAGCCGCGCCCCACGACCCGCCTCAGCGGCACACACCCCGTGTTCTCCCCCTGCGCCCCCGACGCCACGTCATAGCTGCGGGCAGTCGTGCCGCTGGGGCGATGGGGACACCTCCCGCTCGAGCGAAGCCGAGAGTGGGGGAGGGTGGGCGCAGGCGGCACCTCGTAATCGCCGAGCCGCGGAACCCACCCCGCTCAGCCCGACCGCCGTGCACCCGATCAACCCCCGGCCCGGCACAATCCGCACCGACCACCGAGAGCACCCCTCAGCCCTCAGCCCTCAGAAGGCACAGCCGGCACCGACGCCGCCCCGGACGTGCCCGCGGACTTGCAGCTCTGCTGCTCGGCCATCGCCTGCCCGACCTCCCCCTTCTCCAGCTCCTTCAACGCGTCGCTCCCGGTCTTGCTCAGCTTCTCCAGCTCCGTCGCGACCCCTTCGAGCCCGTCCGCGAACTTCGCCTGGTCCTTGATGTTCAGCGCGTCCGACTTCTTCTTCAGCTCCCCGTACGCCGTGGACAGCTGGTTGAGCTCGGCCACCGCGGCCTTCTGCTTCTTCTCGCCCTCCTCGACGTCCGGTGCCCCGGCCTGCTGAATGGCCGTCGCCATCGCCTTGTAGGCGTCGGAGATGTCCTGGAAGCCCTGGGAGTCGGCCTTCTGCACGTCCGCCGGCGCGCTGTCGTCCGAGGTCTCCTTCTGGATCGAGGCGTTGGCCGCCGCGATCTTCTTGATCTGCGGCTGCACCGAGTCGCAGACCTCCTTGGCCCAGGAGTTCAGCTTGTCGTTCGTCTCGTCGTCGCCGCTGCAGCCGGACAGCGCCAGTACCAGTACCGCACCGCCGGACAGTGCGGCCGCGAGCTTCTTGTTCACCGGATTGGTCCCTTCCATGGCTCTCGGCCCCGGAACATACACGCCGAATGGGAGCCACCTGTGTGCCGAGCACCCCCGGTGCACCTTTTGTAACCGTTTGCACCAAGAGAGACAAGGCTCACGGCCACCCCCGGCATGGCCAAGGGGCGGACGGCCGACGCGTCAACACGCGCCGTCCGCCCGCCCCTTGAGCTGGCCTCTGGCAGAGCCGGTCCGGGACCGCCTACGAAACCACCGCTGGATCCGCCGACTTGGCCACCCGGTCGGAGTTGCCTTCGTCACCCACCGCGATCCCGCGTCGCTTGGACACGTACACCGCGCCGACGATGACGGCGATCGAGGCCACCGCGATGGTGACCCGCAGCGCGACGCTCTTGTCCTCGCCGTAGCTGAACTGGACGACCGCGGGCGCGATGAGCAGTGCGACGAGGTTCATCACCTTCAGCAGCGGGTTGATGGCCGGCCCCGCCGTGTCCTTGAACGGGTCGCCGACCGTGTCGCCGATGACGGTCGCGGCATGGGCCTCGCTGCCCTTGCCGCCGTGATGACCGTCCTCGACGAGCTTCTTGGCGTTGTCCCACGCGCCACCGGAGTTGGCGAGGAACACCGCCATCAGCGTCCCGGTCCCGATCGCGCCGGCGAGATACGCGCCGAGCGCGCCGACCCCGAGAGTGAACCCGATCGCGATGGGCGCCATGACCGCGAGCAGACCGGGCGTGGCCAGCTCCCGCAGGGCGTCCTTGGTGCAGATGTCGACGACCCGCCCGTACTCCGGCTTCTCGCTGTAGTCCATGATCCCGGGATGCTCGCGGAACTGCCGCCGCACCTCGTAGACCACCGAACCGGCCGACCGCGCGACCGCGTTGATCGCCAGTCCCGAGAAGAGGAAGACGACCGCGGCACCCGCGATGAGCCCGACCAGGTTGTTGGGCTGCGAGATGTCCATCATCAGGTTCATGGGCGCGCCTTCGCCGGAGACCTTCTCCCCGACGTCGTTCGCGGCCGTGAGGATCGCGTCCCGGTACGAGCCGAAGAGCGCGGCGGCAGCGAGGACGGCCGTGGCGATGGCGATGCCCTTGGTGATGGCCTTGGTGGTGTTGCCGACGGCGTCCAGGTCGGTGAGCACCTGCGCACCCGCGCCCTCGACGTCGCCGGACATCTCGGCGATGCCCTGGGCGTTGTCGGAGACCGGTCCGAAGGTGTCCATGGCGACGATGACACCGACCGTGGTGAGCAGGCCGGTGCCGGCCAACGCCACCGCGAACAGCGCGAGCATGATGGACGTACCGCCGAGCAGGAACGCCCCGTAGACACCGAGGCCGATCAACAGGGCGGTGTAGACGGCCGATTCGAGACCGATGGAGATACCGGCGAGGACGACGGTGGCCGCGCCGGTGAGCGAGCTCTTGCCGATGTCCTTCACGGGACGCCGGCTGGTCTCGGTGAAGTAGCCGGTCAGTTGCTGGATCAGCGCGGCCAGCACGATGCCGATGGCCACCGCGACGACCGCGAGGACCCGTGGGTCGCCGTCGTGGCCCGCGATCGCCGTGTCCGTGACCCCTTCGAGGTCGGCGTACGACGAGGGCAGGTAGGCGTAGACGGCGATGGCGACGAGCACCAGCGAGATCACCGCGGAGATGAAGAACCCGCGGTTGATGGCGGACATGCCGCTGCGGTCGGTGCGGCGGGGTGCCACCGCGAAGATGCCGATCATCGCGGTGATCACGCCGATCGCGGGCACGATCAGCGGGAACGCGAGTCCGGAGTCGCCGAACGCCGCCTTGCCGAGGATCAGCGCGGCGACGAGCGTCACGGCGTACGACTCGAAGAGGTCGGCCGCCATGCCCGCGCAGTCGCCGACGTTGTCGCCCACGTTGTCGGCGATGGTCGCGGCGTTGCGCGGGTCGTCCTCCGGAATGCCCTGCTCGACCTTGCCGACCAGGTCGGCGCCGACGTCGGCGGCCTTGGTGAAGATGCCGCCGCCGACCCTCATGAACATGGCGATGAGCGCGGCTCCGAGGCCGAAGCCCTCCAGCACCTTGGGCGCGTCGGCCGCGTAGACGAGGACCACGCAGGACGCGCCGAGGAGGCCGAGCCCCACCGTGAACATGCCGACGACGCCGCCGGTGCGAAATGCGATCTTCATCGCCTTGTGTGAGACGGCGGTGAGATCCTTTTCCGGCTCGCCTTCCGCCGGTGTGGCTTCTCGGGCCGCCGCGGCGACGCGCACATTGCTGCGCACGGCGAGCCACATACCGATATAGCCGGTGGCCGCCGAGAACGCCGCGCCGATCAAGAAGAACACCGATCGTCCGGCGCGCTGATTCCAGTCGTCCGCGGGCAGCAGCATGAGCAGGAAGAACACGACGACGGCGAATACGCCGAGCGTGCGCAACTGCCGTGCCAGATAGGCGTTCGCGCCTTCCTGGATGGCCGTCGCGATCTTCTTCATGCTGTCGGTGCCCTCACCCGCCGCGAGCACCTGGCGCACCAGGATCCCGGCGACGACGAGCGCTGCCAGGGCCACGACGCCGATCACCATGACGATGATCCGGTTGTCGTCGGTGAGCACCGCGGCTGCGAAGTTCGCGGTGTGGTCAAACCTTTGAGGGGTAGAAAGCCCCGCCATTCGTCCTCCTTGACGCTTGGGCTGAGCTCAAGATGTGGACGGATTGTAGGGAGTTGAACCTGATCAAAACAGTGCGCGGGAAACGGAATTGCCCTTCACATGCCCTTCAGCAAATGATCCGGACCCGACCACGCTACTCGAAAGAAGTAACGCCTCAAAGGCATTGACACTTGATCAATTATCACGTGAATGATCGTGAATTCCTTCACGAATTCCGGTGTTCCGATGAACAATGATCGGAATAAATTGCCGGAAAAACACGAAGGGCCCTGCTCAGCAGGGCCCTCGCGGTACTACTTGAAACTGGGAGTACGGACGGTCAGGGCACGACCGCGACCGACGGTGTCGTCGGCCAGGTCATGCGGATCAGCCCGCCGTTCTCGCCGGCGGTGACCTCCACGTCGTCGACGAGGCCGCTGATGACCGCGAGGCCCATGTCGTCCTCCTCGACTTCCGCGTCCGCGTCCCCGGCACCCGATGACCGGTCACCGGGGACGACGTGCGGCGCCTCGTCGCCCACCTCGATGGAGAACTGCTTCTCCTCCTCGATCAGCAACACCCGCACCGGCGCCGAGATACCGCTGCTCTGATGCAGTCCGACGGCACGGGTGCACGCCTCACCGACGGCCAACCTGACCTCGTCGAGGACGGCCTCGTCCACTCCGGCCCTGCGCGCCACCGCTGCCGCCACCAGTCGGGCGGTCCTGACGTGCTCGGGCAGCGCGCTGAAGCGGAGTTCAACGGTGGCCATGCATCCCCCTCGGAACTACGGGCGTGCTGTCGGAAGGCCGGGCCGCACGGGCCCGGTCCTCCTCACTTGTCTGTGGCCGTCCGGGCCCGGGGCCCGGACGGACGTGATCAGTCAGTGGCCGCCACCGCTTCGTCGACCGAGGTGTGAATGGGGAACACCTTGGTCAGACCGGTGATGCGGAAGATCTTCAAAATCCGCTCCTGGTTGCACACCAGGCGCAGCGAGCCCTCATGGGCCCGTACTCGCTTCAGGCCGCCCACCAGTACGCCGAGCCCGGTGGAGTCGAGGAAGTCGACGCCCTCCATGTCGACGACGAGGTGGAAACTCCCGTCGTTGACCAGCTCGACCAGCTGCTCACGCAGCTTGGGCGCGGTATAAACGTCGATTTCGCCACCGACCTCGACGACCGTACGATCGCCGACGGTACGGGTCGACAGGGACAGGTCCACGGATCCTCCAGCACCTTGCTATCGAGCGTTCGCCCCTCGGGACACCTCGGCTTGAAAGCCCCCGGGACGGTTCGCCAGCCGCGATGGCATTCAATCACTTACCGGCAGGCGTGCACGACGCCTTGGCTCCATTGTCCGTCACGCCGGTGACACACTCGATGCCGATGGCCAAGAATCACCGATCCGATCGAACCCCGACGGACACCGCCTCCAGCCCCTCGCCGGGCACGGTCCTGGACCGGCTCGCCTCGGGGCCGAGCCGGGCTTCGCGCATCACTCATACGGAGCATGTGCCCCCACGTGCGGGTCGCCATGCCGTCTGGCCCGACCGGATCCGACCGGAAGTGGTCGCCGCCGTACAGGCCGCCGGAATCGAACATCCCTGGGCCCACCAGGCACGCGTCGCCGAGCACGCGCTGGACGGCGAATCGGTCGTCGTCGCCACCGGCACCGCCTCCGGCAAGTCGCTGGCCTACCTCGTCCCGGTCCTCTCCCGCCTCCTGGACGGCTCCGAGGCCCCCAACGGCCGTGGCGCGACCACGCTCTACCTGGCCCCCACCAAGGCCCTCGCGGCGGATCAGTGCCGAGCCGTGAAGGAACTTTCACAACCCCTCGGAAACGCCGTACGCCCCGCCGTGTACGACGGCGACACCCCCGTCGAGGAACGCGAGTGGGTTCGCCAGTACGCCAACTACGTCCTCACCAACCCCGACATGCTGCACCGGGGCATCCTCCCCTCCCACCCCCGCTGGTCCTCCTTCCTGCGCGCCCTGAAATACGTCGTCATCGACGAGTGCCACACCTACCGCGGCGTCTTCGGCTCCCACGTCGCCCAGGTGCTCCGGCGCCTGCGCCGCCTGTGCGCCCGCTACGGCGCCGAGCCCGTGTTCCTCCTCGCCTCCGCCACCGCCGCCGAGCCCTCGGTCGCCGCCCGCCGCCTCACCGGCGTGCCGGTCACCGAGGTCGCGGACGACGCCTCACCCCGCGGTGAACTGGTGTTCGCCCTCTGGGAGCCGCCACTCACCGAGCTGCACGGCGAGAAGGGCGCGCCGGTACGCCGCACGGCCACCGCCGAGACCGCCGACCTGCTCACCGACCTCACCCTCCAGGGCGTCCGCTCGGTCGCCTTCGTCCGCTCCCGGCGCGGCGCGGAGCTGATCTCGGTGATCGCCCAGGAACGCCTCGCCGAGGTGGACCGTTCCCTCGCCCGCCGCGTCGCCGCCTACCGCGGCGGCTACCTCCCCGAGGAACGCCGCGCCCTCGAACGCGCCCTCCACTCCGGCGAGCTCCTCGGCCTCGCCGCCACCACCGCCCTCGAACTCGGCGTCGACATCTCCGGCCTCGACGCCGTCCTCATCGCCGGTTACCCCGGCACCCGCGCCTCCCTGTGGCAGCAGGCCGGCCGCGCCGGACGCGCCGGTCAGGGCGCCCTCGCCGTCCTGATCGCCCGCGACGACCCGCTGGACACCTTCCTGGTCCACCACCCCGAGGCCCTGTTCGACCGACCGGTGGAATCGACCGTCCTCGACCCCGACAACCCGTACGTCCTCGCCCCCCACCTCTGCGCCGCGGCCGCGGAACTGCCCCTCACCGACGAGGACCTCGTCCTGTTCGGTCCCGCCTGCGAGGACCTCCTGCCGCAGCTGGAGGCGGCGAAACTGCTCCGCCGCCGGGCAAAGGCCTGGCACTGGACCCGCCGCGAGCGGGCCGCAGACCTGGCCGACATCCGGGGCCAGGGCGGTCGCCCCGTCCAGGTCGTCGAGACCGGCACCGGCCGGCTCCTCGGCACGGTCGACGCGGGCGCCGCCCACACCACCGTCCACGAGGGCGCGGTCCATCTGCACCAGGGCCGCACCTACCTGGTCCGCGAACTGGACCTGGAGGACTCCGTCGCCCTCGTCCAGCAGGCCGACCCGCCCTATTCGACGGTCGCCCGCGACACCACCGCCATCTCCGTCCTGGAGACCGACACCGAAGTCCCCTGGGGCGACGGCCGCTTGTGCTACGGCTCGGTCGAAGTCACCAACCAGGTCGTCTCGTTCCTCCGTCGCCGCCTCATCACCGGCGAGGTGCTCGGCGAGTCCAGACTCGACCTCCCTCCTCGTACGCTGCGCACCCGCGCCGTCTGGTGGACCGTCACCGAGGACCAGCTCGACGCGGCCCGGATCAACCCCGAGATCCTCGGCGGCGCCCTGCACGCCGCCGAGCACGCCTCCATCGGCATGCTGCCCCTCTTCGCGACCTGCGACCGCTGGGACATCGGCGGTGTCTCGGTCCCGCTCCACCCGGACACCCTGCTCCCGACGGTCTTCGTCTACGACGGCCACCCCGGCGGCGCCGGATTCGCCGAGCGCGCGTTCCACACGGCCCGTGCCTGGCTCACCGCCACCCGCCAGGCCATCGCCTCCTGCGAGTGCGACGCCGGCTGCCCGTCCTGCATCCAGTCCCCCAAGTGCGGCAACGGCAACGAGCCGCTGCACAAGCGGGGCGCCGTACGCCTCCTGACCGAGCTGCTGCGCACCGCGCCGGGGGCTCCGCCGGAGGGCCGGGTGCCTTAGTGCTCGGGGGTGCCTGCCCAGGAAGCCCGGCGTGCTGAGCGCCTCAGAGCTCGGGGACGTCCGGGATCGGGCGGCTGCCGGTCGTGTGGAGCTGGTCGCGCAGTTCCCCGCGCCCCCTGAGGGGCGCACCCGCGGGACCGTCCGCTGCGTTCGGTGGCCCCGCACGTGCCCTGGACTCGGCGGTGAGTGGGCCCATCGCCGAGGCGGCCGTGACGTCCGAGATCTCTCCCTGGAGTTCACAGCGCACCAGTCGGCTGCCCTGGGCCTCCACCACCCGTTCCGCGGTCGCGCAGGCCCCCTCGGCGCCCTTCGCCCAGTGGTCGGCGGCCGCGAGAGCCGCGAGGTCGGCCGCCCCCTCCGCCTGATGCCGGATCACCACGGCCTGGCCGAAGACGAGTACGGCACCGAACACCGCGCACAGCACCGCGATCGCCCCCACCGCCCAGACGGTCGCGGACCCCCTGTCCGAGCCGGCCCGCCGCCGCGGGACCGGGCGGACGCACCCGAACCGCCGGCCGAACCACGACAACGCGCTCACCCGCCCGCCTCCCCCACCGTCTCCTCCGCGAGCGCCACGGCCGCGTGGCTGAGGTCGAGGCCCAGTCCGTCCGGCCCCGGCGCCTGGGCCGAGACCACGACGCGTACGAGATCACCCTCCCGGCCCACGCGCACCTCCGCCCCGTCCGGCGCCGTCTTCCGGGCCGCCGCCTCGACCGCCCCGGGCGGGTCCTGCCGGGCCGCCGCCCGGGCACCCGCCCGGGCGGCGTCCACGACCTGGATCTGTGCGCAGGCGGCGAGCAAGGCCCACACGAGCGCCGTCGCGAACAGCAGCATCACGGGCAGGGCCATGGCCGCCTCCGCCGTCACGAACCCGCCGTCGCCGCCCAGCGCCGCGCGAAGCCGACGCGGCTCACGCCCCGCCATTGAGGGCCCGCCCGACGATCTGCTGCAGTTCCGCCTGGACCTGCCCGCTGGTCACCACCTTGTACAGCACCGCGGCGAAGGCCACGGCCGCGATGATCCCCACCGCGTACTCGGAGGTCACCATCCCCGCGTCCCTCCGCGCCGCGAGCACCCGGCGCAGCACGGCCCGCACCACCCGTACCCGCACTGCTTCCACAGTCCGCATCGCCTGTACTGCCCGTACTGCCTTGCGCATCTCAACCCCCGTGAGGCTCTGTTCCGTTGACCACTCGTCTGTCTCGTCTGTCCGCTGATCACCGCGGTTCGTCGTCGCCCGCTTCCGATCCGCCCGGGCGGCCCCCGCGCAACACCCGCCGACGTCCGCCCCGTCACGGCCCACCTCCTCCCAACAGCCCGTCCGCCAAACCGATGACCACCGGCAGGACGCCCACCGCGATGAAGGCGGGCAGGAAGCACAGCCCCACCGGTGCGGTGACCATCACGCCGGCCCGGCGGGCCCGCTCCGTCGCCGAGCGGCCCCATTCGGCGCGAGCCTCGGCGGCCAGGCGGGCGACCGGTGAGGCCGCCGGCACCCCGGACTCGTCGGCCCGCTCCAGCAGCCGCGCCAGGGCTCCGGCGCCGGGCAGCGCCGCCAACGAGCGCCACGCTTCGGCCGGTTCTCCCCCGAGCCGCGCCTCCGCCGCCCCTCTGGACAGCCGTTCGCCCACCGGTCCGCCGAGGGCCTCGCCCACGGCCTGCGCGGCCGCCACCGGGCTCGCCCCGGCCGTGATGCAGGCAGCCAGCAGGTCGGCCGCGAGAGGCAGTTGGCGTGCCGCTGCGGCGACGTCGTACTCCTCACCCGCTTCACCGCCCGCGCTCCGCGCCCTCCTCAGCCACCGCCAGGCCCCGGCCCCGGCGGCCAGCCCCAGCAGCAGGCCGACGAGCCCGCCGACGAGCACCCACCCGGCGCAGACCGCGCCGACGACGGGCAGCCATCGCCGTACGGCCCCCTGTGTCAGGCGGTTCCGCCGGGGCGGCTCGACCGCCAGTGCGAGCACCCTGGTCAGGCGGGCACGCAGCCTTCGCCGACGTCGCGCGGAGTCGAACGCCCGGACCAGCCACCACAGCCCCACGATCACGGCGACGGTCACCCCCAGCCTGTGGACAACCTCCGCGCTCACGCCGTCTCAGCTCCCCGCACGATCCGCAGCGCCCACCACAGGCCCACGCCCTCCAGCACGGCGCCGACGACCAGACAGCCCATCCCCGCCGCGCTGTGCAGCACCACGTGCAAGGGATCGGCGCCGAGCGCGGTCCCCAGCAACAGGCCCAGCACCGGTAGTCCGGCCAGCATCACGGCCGTCGACCGCGCGCCGGCCAACTGGGCACTCAGGTCAGCCCGCTGGTCCCGCTCGGCGCGCAGGGCGCCCTCCAGCCGGTCGAGGCCGGCGGCCAGGCCCGCGCCCCGGTCGACGGCCACCCGCCAGCAGGCGGCGAGCCCCGACAGCCCCTCGGCACCGGGCTGCCGCGCCGCGTCCACCAGGGCACCGGGCACGTCCCCGCCGAAGCGGGCCGCCGCCAGCACCACGGCATGGGACTCGCCCAGTCCGGCGGAGTCCCGCGCGGCCCGCGTCAACGCCTCGCCCGGCTGCCGCCCGGCCCGCACCTCCCCCGCGAGCGACGCGCACAGCGCGACCACGGCATCGCCCCGCCGCTCCCGGACCCGGCGCTCCTCCGCCGCCCGCCGCACCCGCCTCAGCAACGGCACCCCGGCCGCTCCCACGACGACCGGCAGCACCGACGCCCCGAGCACCGCGATCACCAATCCGGCCACCGGCGCCCACCACTCGGTCCCCAGCGTCCGCACCCGGCCGACGACCCGCTTCCATCGCGGCGGCCCCACCGCCGTGCCACCCGGCAACAACGACCGCGCCCGCCGCGCCCCCGCGCCCCGCCCGTCGTCCGACATCCAGGCCGCGGCCCCGGCGCACATCACGGCCACCACCCCCGAGATCTCCCCGACCCCTGTCACCGCCGCCCACTCCCTTCCACAAGGCCGACAGCCCGGCCGTAGGTCTCATCCATCCGCCCGCCGTCCGGGTCTCGCATCCGACCGCCCGGGCCCCCCGCCCCGCCGTCCGGACCCCGCGCCCCGCCGGAGATCTCGTCCCCCCGGCTGTGCGCCCCGCCCCGAAGCAGGCCCCGCAGCCGCTCCCAGCCCCGCTCGTGCACGAACGCCGCCTCGCCCCAGCGGAGGGCCGGCACGGTCACCACCAGCCCCGACACGTCCCGCTCCAGCACGTGCACCTCGTCGATCCGCCGGCGGCCGTCCCGGTCCCGTACGAGATGCAGGACCACCGACAGCGCGGCCGCCAGCTGGCTGTGCAGTGCGGCCCGGTCCAGCCCCGCGGCCGTGCCGAGGGCCTCCAGACGGGCCGGCACCTGCCCCGCGGCATTGGCGTGGAGCGTTCCGCTGCCGCCCTCGTGGCCGGTGTTCAGGGCGGCCAGCAGGGCCACCACCTCGGGCCCCCGCACCTCGCCGACCACCAGCCGGTCCGGGCGCATGCGCAGCGCCTGTCGCACCAGGTCCCGCAGCTCGACAAGGCCCACGCCCTCCTGGTTCGCCGGTCTCCCCTCCAGCCGCACCACATGCGGATGGTCGGGCCGCAGCTCCGCCGAGTCCTCGGCCAGCACGATCCGCTCGCCGGGGTCGACCAGCCCGAGCAGCGCGCTCAGCAAGGTGGTCTTCCCGGTCCCCGTCCCGCCGCTGATGACGTACGACAACCGGGAGCCGATCAGCGCCCGCAGGACCCGGTCGCCGCCGGGCGGAACCGTGCCCGCCGCCACCAGTTCGGCGAGGGTGAAGGCGCGCGGCCGGACGACCCGCAGGGACAGACAGGTGGAACCGACGGCCACCGGCGGGAGCACCGCGTGCAGTCGGGTGCCGTCCGGGAGCCGGGCGTCCACCCACGGTCGGGCGTCGTCCAGCCGACGTCCGGCGACGGCCGCCAGGCGCTGCGCGAGGCGTCGTACGGCCGCCGCGTCCGGGAAGGAGATCACGGTGAGCTCCAGGCCGCCGCCCCGGTCCACCCATACCCGGTCCGGCGCCGACACCAGCACGTCGGTGACCGAGGGATCCGCGAGCAGCGGCTCCAGCGGCCCGCTCCCCACGAGCTCCGACCGCAGCCGCTCGGCCGCCCCGAGCACCTCGGCGTCCCCGAGCACCCGCCCCCGTTCGCGCAGCGCCTGCGCCACGCGCGCGGGCGTCGGCTCGGCCCCGCTCTCGACGAGCCACTGCCGTACGCCGTCCAGCAGACCGTCGTCGGGCATCCCGTTCACCCGGTTCACGCCGCCTCACCCCGGACCGCCGCGCGCTCCCAGAAGCCGTCACAGAAACGGGCGAGCGGTCCACGTGGCGCACCCGGGGGTCCGCCGCCGTCGGACAGCCCGGACTCGGTGGGCACTTCGCCCGCGAGGGGCAGCCGGAGGAGGCGGGCCACCTCGTGGTCGTCGAGGCCGGGGGCGTACGGGCCGCGGACCGCGACGCGCAGGTCTCGCAGGACCATGCCGAAGGCGGAGGCGACCCGGGAGGCGGCGGCGACGGCCCGCAGTTCGGCGGGGACGACCAGGAGCCCCATGTCCAGTTGGGCGAGGGTTTCGGCGACACCTTCGTCGATGCGGCGCGGCAGGTCGACGACGACCGCGCCGCCGCGCCGCCGGCCCGCGGCGAGCACCGCGCGCACGGCCTGGGGCGGAATGGCCACGGCGTCGCCCCGGTCCCAGCTGAGGACGCGCAGGGCGTGCACCTCGGGCAGCGACTCCTCCAGCGCGCCACCGCCGACCCGTCCGCGTGAGGCGGCGAAGGCCGGCCAGCGCAGTCCGTCGGCGCTCTCGCCGCCGAGGAGCACGTCCAGGCCGCCGCCGAGCGGATCGGCGTCCACGAGGAGGGTGCGGGTGCCCCGGCGCGCGGAGGTGACGGCGAGGGCGCAGGCCAGCGTGGACGCCCCGGCACCGCCCCGGCCGCCGACGACGCCTACGGTGAGCGCCGGCCTGCCGACGCCTTCCGCCACGTCGGCGATGCGGTCGACGAGCCACTGCTCGCCGTCGGGCAGCATCAGGACGTGGTCGGCGCCGATCTCCACGGCCCGCTGCCAGACGCCGGAGTCGTCCTGGTCCTTGCCGACGAGCACCACTCCTCGTCTGCGTGCGGCCCCGCGCAGCCGCCGTGCCGCGTCGTTCCCGACGAGCACCAGCGGTGCCGTCTCCCATCGGCCCCGGGCTTCCGGCACCCCGTGGTGGACCTCCGGCCGGGCGCCCGCTGCCGCGCACAGGCGCAGCAGGTCGTCCAGCAGTTCCACGTCCTCGGTGACGATCAACGGCCTGCCCTGCCGCCCCTCGGCGGCGGACGGCCGGTCGTCGGTGATGGCTCCCGCCACGATCTCCAGCCCCCTTCGCTGCGTGAACGCGGTCGCCCGGTGTTCCGGACGACGTGTTCAACTCCTGTGTGAAGCACCGGAGATCGGCCGCCGCGGAGGCGGTCGACGGAATCCGGCCCTACGCATCCGCGAAACGGAACCGGCCGTGAACTCGCCGCCGTCGGGACGCGCTGGAATCACGGTGCGACGGCCTCGGAAATCATGTGGATCTTGGTCGAAAACTGTGGACAACTCGGCCCTTGTGAATATCGCCGTCACCCGAACAGGCGACTGCTGTGCGACTTCCACAGCGCAGCCTGACGACTACGGAAGGTGACGGATCCTGTGCCGGGGCAGAGGAAAGCCCACGAGGGCCTGAGAGCGCCTCGCGGGCCGGGGAGAAGAGAGGAAACGCGTCCGGACATGCGACGACCCCCACCGGGGGGGAGAGTGGGGGTCGTCTCCACGGCCGACTCGGGGGGGGAGGAGCCGGACCGCGTTAGCACGGTCGCGAACGATCCGTGACTTCCATGGTGTACCCGAGAGGCCTCTCAGGCAAACCCACGCGCCCCACACTAGCCCGAATGGCGGGCGCATATGCTCGGCCCCGTGGAAAACCACTCCTTGCCCCGCACAGCGGCCTTCTTTGACCTGGACAAGACGGTCATTGCGAAGTCGAGCACGCTCACGTTCAGCAAGTCGTTCTACCAAGGCGGCCTGATCAACCGCAGGGCCGCCCTGCGAACGGCGTACACCCAGTTCGTGTTCCTCGCGGGCGGCGCCGACCACGACCAGATGGAACGGATGCGGAAGTATCTGTCCGCGCTGTGCCGGGGCTGGAACGTCCAACAGGTGAAGGACATCGTCGCCGAGACCCTGCACGACCTGATCGACCCGATCATCTACGACGAGGCGGCCTCCCTCATCGAGGAGCACCACGTCGCGGGTCGGGACGTCGTCATCGTCTCCACCTCGGGCGCCGAGGTCGTCGAGCCGATCGGGGAGCTCCTCGGCGCGGACCGGGTGGTGGCGACCCGCATGGTCGTCGGCGACGACGGCTGCTTCACCGGCGAGGTGGAGTACTACGCCTACGGCCCGACGAAGGCGGAGGCGATCCGGGAGCTGGCCGAGTCCGAGGAGTACGACCTCGCGCACTGCTACGCCTACAGCGACTCGGCGACGGACCTGCCGATGCTGGAGGCCGTGGGTCATCCGCACGCGGTGAACCCGGACCGGACGCTGCGCAGGGAGGCCCTCGCGCGCGGGTGGCCCATCCTCGACTTCCACCGCCCGGTGCGCCTCAAGCAGCGCCTGGCCGTACGGCCGCGGCCCGCCCTTCTCGCGGCGGCCGCCATAGGCGCCGCGGCGGCCACCGCCGGGCTGGTCTGGTACGCGAGCCGGCGCCGCGTGGCGACCGCCTGAACCGCTCTCCGCGCAGCCGGCAGCGGATTCACCCTCTTTGAACCCAAAAGTAAAGAAGCGCATCAAGGGGTTCCGCTTGCCCGGGTCCTGGAGTAGAAAGGATTCAAGGCCCGCGAGACCAAAGGCGTCCGAGAGGATCACCTTTAACAACTCATTTTGGCCCCACGGACCTAGCATGAACACCAGGCACCCACGCGACGTCGACCCGTCGATTACGGGCCAGCCGCACCAGGTCACGGGCTGAGTTCCCGGCCTGATGGGCATATATCGAGGACGCTTGGTAACCAGGTGGACATGCCAGCGGCGGTACGAATTCTCGTACCGCCGCAACCCTTTTCCAGGAGTTCTGCGTCGCCTGTTCGCGGCTCTCTACGCCGCCCCGCGCTGCAGCGCCTCGCACACGGCCGTCGACTCCCGAGCGCCCAGCTCGATCGCCCTGCCGCAGTGGGCGATCCAGGCGGCCATGCCCTCCGGGGTGCCGGAAGCGTAGCCGTCGAGGGCGGCCAGATAGGCGGCACGGCCCAGTTCCGCGTGGCCGACCTCCGCCGGGCAGACCGACTTGGGGTCGAGGCCGCTGCCGATCAGCACGATCCGCTCGGCCGCGCGCGCGACGAGGCCGTTGTGGAAGCCGAAGGGCCGCAGGGCGAGCAGTTCGCCGTGGACGACGGCGGCCGTCACCAGCGCCGGAGCCGAGCTGCCCTTGATGATCAGCTCGGAGAGCCCGTCGAGCCGGCCCGCGACCTCCGCCGGCCCCGGCAGGGGCAGCTCGACCAGGGGCTCCTCGACGGGCTCGCCGTCCTGTCGCGGGCGCCCCACGCGCGCGTCGTCGCTCCCGGCCGCGACCAGGTGCAGCCGGGCCAGCACGCGCAGGGGCGACTGCCGCCAGATCGACAGCAGCTGTCCCGCCTCGGCGGTGAGCCGCAGCGCGGCGCCCACGGCGCGGGCCTCGTCGTCGCCGTCCTGACCGCTGAAGTCCGTACGGCGACGCACCTCTTCGAGGGCCCAGTCGGCGCCGGACAGCGCCGCCGAGCCGCGCGCGCCCCGCAGGGCGGCCTCGGAGGTGACCGCGTTGCTGCGACGGCGCATGACGCGGTGGCCGTAGACCCGGTCCACGGACTTGCGCACGGACTCCACGGATTCGGCCACACCGGGAAGCTCTCCCAGGGCCGCGAGCGGATCGGCGGCCGCACCTGTCGTACTCATGAGTACGACCCTACGCGCACCGGCGGCAGACCCCTCGAAGGAGTGGTCTTCCCGACCGCGCGAACACCCTGGGCGGCCACACCGCTACCGTTAGTGAACATGAAAATTGCTTTCGTCGGGAAGGGCGGGAGTGGCAAGACCACGCTGTCCTCCCTGTTCATCCGCCACCTCGCCGCCTCAGGAGTCCCCGTCGTCGCCGTCGACGCGGACATCAACCAGCACCTGGGCGCCGCCCTCGGCCTCGACGAGTCGGAGGCCGCCGAACTGCCCGCGATGGGCGAGCGGCTGGCACTGATCAAGAACCACCTGCGGGGCTCCAACCCGCGGATCGCCTCCGCCGAGACGATGATCAAGACGACCCCGCCGGGCGACGGCTCGCGTCTGGTGCGGATCTGCGAGCCCAACGCGATCTACGACGCCTGCGCCCGCCCGGTGGAACTCGACGGCGGGGCCGTCCGTTTGATGGTCACCGGCCCCTTCACCGACGCCGACCTGGGGGTCGCCTGCTACCACTCCAAGACGGGAGCGGTGGAGCTGTTCCTGAACCACCTGGTGGACGGCCGCGACGAGTACGTGGTGGTCGACATGACAGCCGGTTCGGACTCCTTCGCGTCCGGCATGTTCACCCGTTTCGACATGACGTTCCTCGTCGCCGAACCGACGAGGAGGGGGGTCTCCGTCTATCGCCAGTACAAGGAGTACGCCGCCGACTACGGCGTCGCCCTGAAGGTCGTCGGGAACAAGGTGCACGGCCAGGACGACCTCGACTTCCTCCGCGCCGAGGTCGGGGACGACCTGCTGGTGGCCTTCGGGCACTCGGACTGGGTGCGCGCCCTGGAGAAGGGCCGCCCGCCCCGCTTCGAGCACCTGGAGGAGGCCAACCGCCGCTCCCTGCGCACCCTGCACGAAGCGGCCGACGCCACGTACGAGCTGCGTGACTGGGAGCGCTACACCCGTCAGATGGAGCACTTCCACCTGAAGAACGCCACCAGTTGGGGCAACGAGAGGACCGGGGCCGATCTGGCCTCGCAGATCGACCCCGGGTTCGTGCTCGGCGAACAGGTGGCCGCCGCCGTGTGAGCGCCGCTACGGCTTGGCCGCGGGTGCCCCCGGAACCCCCTTCGGTGCCGGTGCCGCTCCTGCGGAGAGGAAGGACGTCCAGCCGCCCTTCGGAGACTGACCGACACCCAGGCCGCGCAGCCTGTCCAGGACCTTCGGGTCCTGGGCGTCGAGCCAGTCCGCGAGTTGCCGGAAGGAGACGCAGCGCACCTCGGGCTTGCCGCAGACCGCCTCGACGGTCTCCTCGACCGCGCGCATGTAGACGCCGCCGTTCCACGACTCGAAGTGGTTGCCGATGATCAGGGGCGCGCGGTTGCTTTGATAGGCGCGCTCGAAGCCCGCGAGCAACCCGTCACGGAACTGGTCGCCCCACTCCTCCCGCCGGGCGGGCGCCCCCGCCCGGGCGCCGGACTGGTTGACGTAGAAGTTGTAGTCCATGGTCAGGGTCTCGAAGTTCCGCCCCGGGACCGGGACGAGCTGCAGCGAGAGGTCCCACAGCCCGTCCTTCTTCTCGGGCCAGACCTGGTTCCGGACGCCGCTGGTGTCGTAGCGGAAGCCCAGTTCCCGGGCGGCCCGCATGAAGTTGGTCTGTCCTTCGAGACAGGGCGTGCGGGCGCCGATCAACTCCTTGTCGTAGTCGAAGGGCAGGGGGTCGGCCCGCTCCGTGCCGGTGTTGGTCTTCCATGCCTTCACGAACGACTTGGCCTGGGCGACCTCGCTCTTCCACTCCTCGACCGACCACTCGCCGACCCCGCCGTCGGGTCCGCAGAAGTGGCCGTTGAAGTGGGTGCCGATCTCGTTGCCCTCCAGCCACGCGCCGCGCAGCTGGTCCACGGTGTCCCTGATCCCGCGGACGTCGTTGAACCCGATGTCGGAGCGGCCCGGTGAGTGCTGGGGCGGCCGGTACAGGTCCCGCTTCTCCTCCGGCAGCATGTACACACCGCTCAGGAAGTACGTCATGGTCGCGTCGTTGGCCCGGGCGACCTTGCGGAAGTGCGAGAAGAGCCGTTGGCTGTCCTCCCCCGCGCCGTCCCAGGAGAAGACGACGAACTGCGGGGGCCGTTGACCGGGCTTCAACCGCTGTGGCCTGGGCAGGTGCGGCTGCGCCCCGGTGTACGCGGTGGAGCCGTCGCCGATCAGCCGGACCGCGGTCTTGGGCGGCGCCGGGGCACCCCCCTTCGTGAGCCCGCCCTGGGGACCCCCCTGCTCCGTTCTCTTCGCGCCGGGTGAGCCGGCGGTCGACGTCGGCTCACCGATCCCGCATCCGGCGATCGCCGCGGCCACGGTCGCGGCGAGCGTGACTGCGGCGGCGATCCTCTGGGTGACGGCCATGTCCCGCCCACCTTCCTTCGTTCCGGGGCAGAGCGGCCAAGGTCACACAGAGTTCCGATCATGATTAATACGACAAGCCGATGAAATGCTTCATTCACCCCCGTGAGTGATCTAATGACCCATTTGCGGCTAATGTTCTTGCGCATCCTTTACCCTGCATTACGATTCGTTTACTGAGCGTTGAGAAAATCCCGCCGCTGTACGCCGTGTCCCACGGCCGCGAACCGACGCGACCGCGCAGCCCCGGAGGAGACGGGAGAACATGTCCGCCTGCGTTCCCACCCCCACCCCCACCACCGACCCGGACTCGAACCGGACGGAGCGTGACCACCGACCGCACAGCCCGCCGGAGGGCCCGCGTCGCCGGTTCCACGTCTCGGCCGCCGATCTGTCCGCCTCCGTCGCGGTCTTCCTGATCGCCCTCCCCCTGTCCCTGGGCATCGCGCTCGCCACGGGCGCACCGCTCCAGGCCGGCCTCGTGGCGGCCGCCGTCGGCGGTCTCGTGGCCGGACGCCTCGGCGGATCCCCCCTCCAGGTCAGCGGCCCCGCGGCCGGTCTCACGGTGGTCACCGCCGACCTCATCCACCAGTACGGCTGGCGCACCACCTGCGCCATCACCGTCTTCGCGGGCATCGCCCAACTGGGCCTGGCCCACCTGCGCGTGGCCCGCTCGGCGCTCGCCGTCAGCCCCGCGATCGTGCACGGCATGCTCGCCGGCATCGGCGTCACCATCGCGGTCGCCCAGCTCCACATCGTGCTCGGCGGCACCCCGCAGAGCTCCGTCAGCGCCAACCTCGGGGCCCTGCCCGCCCAGTTGGCGGACCTGCACCCCGCCGCGGTCTCCGTGAGCGTCCTCACCCTCGTCCTGCTGCTCGCCTGGCCCCGCCTCCCCGGCTCCGTCGGGCGGCAACTGCGCGCGGTCCCGGCGGCCCTCGTCGCCGTCGCCGGCGCCACGGCCGCCGCCGCGCTCGCCGCGTTGAGCCTGCCCAAGGTCGACCTGCCGTCCTGGCGCAGCCACGCCCTGGCCGGCGTGCCCGAAGGACCGGTGCTCGGCCTCGTCGCGGCCGTCCTCACCACCACGCTCGTGTGCAGCGTGCAGTCCCTGCTCGGCGCCGTGGCCATGGACAAACTGGCGGCCGGACGGACCGACGTACGGCGCTCCGACCTCGACCGCGAACTGCGCGGCCAGGGCGCGGCCAACGTCGCCTCCGGCGTCCTCGGCGGCCTGCCGATCGCCGGCGTCGCCGTCCGCAGCACGGCCAATGTCCGGGCCGGCGCCACCAGCCGGAACTCCACGATGCTGCACGGCGTCTGGGTGATGGCGGCCACCCTGCTCCTGGTGCCCGTCCTGGAGCTGATCCCCCTCGCCTCACTCGCCGCGCTGGTGATGGCCGTCGGAATCCAGATGGTCTCCCTGCACCACATCCGTACGGTCACCCGCCACCGCGAGGTACTGGTCTACGCCGTCACCACCCTCGGCGTCGTCGTCTTCGGTGTCCTGGAGGGCGTCGCGCTCGGTATCGCCGTGGCCGTCGGCGTCGCCCTGCACCGCCTCACGCGCACCCGCATCACCCACGACCAGCGGGACGGCGTCCATCACGTCCGTGTGCGTGGCCAGTTGACGTTCCTCGCGGTGCCCCGGCTCAGCCGCGCCCTGCACCAGGTCCCCGCGGGCGCCGTCACCGTGGTGGAGCTGGACGGGTCGTTCATGGACCACGCGGCGTACGAGTCGCTGCAGGACTGGCAGCACGCGCACCACGCGCGGGGCGGCTCCGTGGAGATCACCGGCCGCGCCGGCACCCGGATCGCCGAGCCCGCGAGCACCACGGCGGGCTGCCGCTGCCGGCCCTGGACGCCCTGGCGCAACCACCAGTGCGAGGCCCCGGCCAGCCCGACCGAGGGCACAGCGCGGGAGGAGACGGCCGAAGAGCCGAGCGGTCATCAACTGGCGCGCGGCATCAGCGCGTTCCAGCGCAACACCGCCCCCCTGGTCCGCGGGGAGCTGGCCCGGCTGGCGCGCGAGGGTCAGCAGCCCTCGCAGCTCTTCCTGACCTGTGCGGATTCCCGGCTCGTCACGTCGATGATCACCTCCAGCGGTCCCGGCGACCTCTTCGTCGTCCGCAATGTCGGCAACCTCGTTCCGCCGCCCGGCGAGGAGAGCGGCGACGACTCGGTGGCGGCGGCCATCGAGTACGCGGTGGACGTGCTGAAGGTACGGTCCATCACGGTCTGCGGGCACTCGGGCTGCGGCGCGATGCAGGCCCTGCTCAAGACTGATCCGCACGGCGCCCAGACCCCTCTCAAGCGCTGGCTGCGGCACGGCCGGCCCAGCCTGGAGCGCGCCACCGACAAGAACCGGCCCTGGGCCCGGCTCGCGGGCCGCGAGCCCGCCGACGCCATCGAGCAGCTGTGCCTGACCAACATCATCCAGCAGCTGGAGCACCTGAGAGCCCACGACTCCGTCGCCCGCGCCCTGCGTGAGGGGGCGCTCGAACTGCACGGCATGTACTTCCACGTGGGTGAGGCACAGGCCTACCTGCTCACGGAATCGGCGCCGGAGAGCGGAGTCTTCGATCAGGTCACCGGCGCGGCAGACCCGGCCGAACCCAACGGGACGGTCCTGTACGACACTCGCGCGTGAACCGATGTCCGTCGGGGTCCGTGGGAACGGGTGGCGTCCTGGCCGCAGGGCCACCCGCCCACAGGTCTAAACCAATCCGACGAAGGCCCTTGTCATCGGGGGTCCGGGTCTGATGAGCTGTGGCCTGGGACACAACGGTCGCCCCCCGGCAAAGCACCGCAAGGGAGATGTCGTGAGCAACGAAAGCCTGGCCAACCTCTTGAAGGAGGAGCGACGCTTCGCGCCGCCCGCTGACCTGGCCGAGAACGCCAACGTCACGGCCGAGGCGTACGAACGGGCCAAGGCTGACAGGCTCGGTTTCTGGGCGGCTCAGGCCCGGCGGCTGACCTGGGCCAAGGAGCCGACCCAGACGCTGAACTGGTCGAACCCGCCGTTCGCCAAGTGGTTCGAGGACGGCGAGCTCAACGTCGCGTACAACTGCGTCGACCGGCATGTCGAGGCAGGCAACGGCGACCGGGTCGCCATCCACTTCGAGGGCGAACCGGGTGACAGCCGTGCCCTCACCTACGCCGAGCTCAAGGACGAGGTGAGCAGGGCGGCCAACGCCCTGCTGGAGCTGGGCGTCCAGGCGGGCGACCGGGTCGCGGTCTACATGCCGATGATCCCGGAGACGGCCGTGGCGATGCTCGCCTGCGCCCGGATCGGCGCCGCGCACTCCGTCGTGTTCGGCGGCTTCTCGGCGGACGCGCTCGCGACCCGCATCCAGGACGCCGACGCGAAGGTGGTCATCACCGCCGACGGCGGCTACCGGCGCGGCAAGCCGTCCGCGCTGAAGCCCGCCGTGGACGACGCGGCCGACCGGGCCGGCAATGTCGAGCACATCCTCGTCGTCCGCCGCACCGGCCAGGACGTCGCGTGGAACGACTCCCGCGACGTGTGGTGGCACGAGATCGTCGACCGGCAGAGCAACGAGCACACGCCGCAGCCGTTCGGCGCCGAGCACCCGCTGTTCATCCTGTACACGTCCGGCACGACGGGTAAGCCCAAGGGCATCCTGCACACCTCCGGCGGCTACCTCACGCAGACGTCGTACACCCACCACGCCGTCTTCGACCTCAAGCCGGAGACGGACGTGTACTGGTGCACGGCCGACGTCGGCTGGGTCACCGGCCACTCGTACATCGTCTACGGGCCCCTGGCGAACGGCGCTACGCAGGTCATGTACGAGGGCACGCCGGACACCCCGCACCAGGGGCGGTTCTGGGAGATCGTGCAGAAGTACGGGGTGACGATCCTCTACACGGCGCCCACGGCCATCCGTACGTTCATGAAGTGGGGCGACGACATCCCCGCGAAGTTCGACCTGTCCTCACTGCGCGTCCTCGGCTCCGTCGGTGAGCCCATCAACCCCGAGGCGTGGATCTGGTACCGCAAGCACATCGGGGCCGACGCGACGCCGATCGTGGACACCTGGTGGCAGACCGAGACCGGCGCGATGATGATCTCGCCACTGCCGGGCGTGACGTCGACCAAGCCGGGATCCGCGCAGACGCCGCTGCCGGGCATCTCCGCGACGGTCGTCGACGACGAGGCGAACGAGGTGCCGAACGGCGGCGGTGGCTATCTCGTCCTCACCGAGCCGTGGCCGTCCATGCTGCGCACCATCTGGGGCGACGACCAGCGGTTCCTCGACACGTACTGGTCCCGGTTCGAGGGCAAGTACTTCGCCGGTGACGGGGCGAAGAAGGACGACGACGGGGACATCTGGCTCCTCGGCCGCGTCGACGACGTGATGCTCGTGTCCGGTCACAACATCTCGACGACCGAGGTGGAGTCCGCGCTCGTCTCGCACCCGTCCGTGGCGGAGGCCGCGGTGGTCGGCGCGGCCGACGAGACCACCGGCCAGGCGATCGTGGCGTTCGTGATCCTGCGCGGCACGGCGAACGCCGAGGACGAGAGCCTCGTCGCCGACCTGCGCAACCACGTCGGCGCCACCCTCGGCCCGATCGCCAAGCCGAAGCGGATTCTGCCGGTGCAGGAGCTGCCGAAGACCCGCTCCGGGAAGATCATGCGGCGACTGCTGCGTGACGTGGCGGAGAACCGCCAGCTCGGCGACGTCACGACGCTGACCGACTCCACGGTCATGGACCTCATCCAGGCCAAGCTGCCGGCGGCGCCCAGCGAGGACTGACGCGTCACATACGGCTCAAGGGGCACCCGGCCGCAAGCGCGCCGGGTGCCCCTTAGCTAAGCTAAAGAACAGGTGTGCCGGGAAGTCTGGTCGGCGAGTGATCCGTGCTGCCCACCGACCGGAGGTCCCATCGTGGCCGCGCCCCGTACCCCCCCACCCGCAAGGTCCTCGACCGGCTCTCCCTGCCGGAACGGACCTTCGTGGCGGACGCGCTGCGCACGGAGACCGTCGGCGGTGTGCTGCTGCTCCTGGCCGCCGTCACCGCGCTGGTCTGGGTCAACATTCCCGCGCTGCGCGACAGCTACGAGACCGTCAGCCACTTCCACTTCGGCCCCGAGGCCCTCGGCCTCGACCTGTCCGTGGCGCACTGGGCGGCCGACGGGCTCCTCGCGATCTTCTTCTTCGTCGCCGGCATCGAACTCAAGCGCGAACTGGTCGCGGGTGACCTCAAGGACCCGAGGACGGCCGCGCTGCCCGTGGTGGCCGCGCTGTGCGGCATGGCCGTACCGGCGCTCGTCTACACGCTCACCAACCTCCTAGGCGACGGCTCCCTGTCCGGCTGGGCGGTGCCCACGGCCACCGACATCGCCTTCGCGCTGGCCGTGCTCGCCGTCATCGGCACCTCCCTGCCGAACGCGCTGCGGGCCTTTCTGCTCACCCTCGCCGTCGTCGACGACCTGTGCGCGATCCTGATCATCGCGGTGTTCTTCACCGACGACCTGAACTTCGCCGCGCTCGCCGGCGCCGTCGCCGCGCTCGCCGTCTTCTGGCTGCTGCTGAGGAAGGGCGTACGCGGGTGGTACGTGTACGTTCCGCTCGCGCTCGTCGTCTGGGCGCTGATGTACAACAGCGGCGTGCACGCCACGGTCGCCGGGGTCGCGATGGGGCTGATGCTGCGCTGTAGCCGGCGTGACGGGGAGGAACGCTCCCCCGGCGAGCACATCGAGCATCTGGTGCGCCCCCTGTCGGCCGGTCTGGCGGTGCCGCTGTTCGCCCTGTTCAGCGCGGGTGTCGCGGTGTCGGGCGACGCATTGGCGAAGGTGTTCACGCAGCCGGAGACGCTCGGGGTGGTGCTCGGGCTGGTGGTCGGCAAGGCGGTCGGGATCTTCGGCGGGACCTGGCTGACCGCCCGCTTCACCCGGGCCTCGCTCTCCGACGACCTGGCCTGGCCGGACGTCTTCGCCGTCTCCTCCCTCGCCGGGATCGGCTTCACCGTGTCGCTGCTCATCGGTGAACTGGCCTTCGAGGGCGACCAGGTGCTCACCGACGGCGTCAAGGCCGCCGTCCTCAGCGGTTCGCTCGTCGCGGCGGTCCTGGCGACCGTCCTGTTGAAGCTGCGGAACGCCAAGTACCAGGCACTGTGGGCCGCCGAGGAGCGCGACGACGACCTCGACGGCATCCCCGACATCTACGAACAGGACGACCCTGCGTACCACCTGCGCATGGCGGAGATCTACGAACGCAAGGCCGCGGAACATCGCAGGCTTGCCGAAGTGGCGGGCGGGGCAGGCGTCGGCGACGACGGTCCGGCATGATCTGACAGGACCGTAGACAGGACCGTACAAACGCATATGAGGGAGACCCCGATGAGCGCACCCGACGGCAGCCCGGTCGGAGCCGAACGCAGCGTCGGCCAGTTGGTCGCCTCGGCGACGGCCGAGATGTCCGCGTTGGTGCACGACGAGATCGCGCTGGCCAAGGCCCAGCTCAGGCAGGACGTCAAGCGAGGAATGATCGGCGGCGGGGCCTTCACCGCGGCCGGCGCGGTACTGATCTTCTCCCTGCCGATGCTGAGCTTCGCCCTGGCGTACGGCATCCGCACCTGGAGCGAGTGGAACCTGGCGATCTGCTTCCTGCTGTCGTTCGCGGCGAACGTCGTGGTCGCCCTCGTCCTGACGCTCGTCGGCGTCGCCTTCTCCAAGAAGGCCAAGAAGAGCCAGGGTCCGCAGAAGGTCGCCGCCTCCATGAAGGAGACGGCGGGCGTGCTGCAGAACGCCAAGCCGCACCCCCGTCGGACCGCCCCGGCCGACGGCGCCGTCGAGGCTGTGGCACGCTCGACGTCATGACCGACCCCGCGACCACCCCGGCCGCCCCCTGGAATCAGCCCGCGTCTCCCGTACGGCTCGACGTGCCCGGCGCCAAGGAGCTGATCCACCGGGACGTGGCCGCCAACGGCGCGCGCTTCCACATCGCCGAGGTGGGCGACGGACCGCTGGTACTGCTGCTGCACGGCTTCCCGCAGTTCTGGTGGACCTGGCGGCACCAGATGGTCTCCCTCGCCGAGGCCGGGTTCCGGGCCGTGGCCATGGACCTGCGCGGAGTCGGCGGCAGCGACCGCACCCCCCGGGGTTACGACCCGGCGAACCTCGCCCTCGACATCACCGGCGTCGTCCGGTCCCTCGGCGAGCCCGACGCCGCGCTGGTCGGCCACGACCTGGGCGGGTATCTGGCGTGGACGGCTGCCGTGATGCGCCCCAAGCTCGTACGGCGGCTCGCGGTCTCCTCGATGCCGCACCCGCGGCGCTGGCGCTCGGCCATGCTCTCCGACGTCAAGCAGACCTCCGCGGGCTCCTACATCTGGGGGTTCCAGCGGCCCTGGATCCCCGAGCGGCAACTGACCGCCGACGACGGCGCCCTGGTCGGCCGGCTGATCCGGGACTGGTCGGGGCCGCGGCTGCCCGACGACGAGGCCGTGGAGGCGTACCAGCGGGCGATGTGCATCCCGTCGACCGCGCACTGCTCGATCGAGCCGTACCGGTGGATGGTGCGGTCCATGGCCCGCCCCGACGGCATCCAGTTCAACCGCCGGATGAAGCGGCCGGTCCGGGTGCCCACCCTCCATCTGCACGGTTCGCTCGACCCGGTGATGCGCACGCGCAGTGCGGCCGGCTCCGGGGAGTATGTCGAAGCGCCGTACCGTTGGCGGCTGTTCGACGGTCTGGGACACTTCCCGCACGAGGAGGACCCGGTGGCGTTCTCCACGGAGCTCATCAACTGGCTGAAGGACCCCGAGCCCGACCGGTGAGTCGGCCAGGTCGCCCGCCACCCGAACGTGAACACCTGTTCCACGAACAGCCACTTGCCCGGCGCATAGGCCAATTGGGGGGCGTGGGGGCGGTTATCGACCTTGGGGTGGGGGCACACGTCGGGGTATGGGCTGGACGCACGACTACAGTGACGCAGCACGCAACCGCCGCTCGGCCTCGGGTCTGAGCTCGCACCAGAGGGGCGGCCCGCAACTGCAGGGCACCGATCCCCGACTGGGCATTCCGCGCATCCTGCGCCGCCGGGCCCGCTGGGTCTCGGCCCGCCTGCGCCATCCCCGTCCCTGACCTGTACGGGCGATCCCCGATCGGGGCGACCCGCACAGGACGGGACCTCACACCACCACCGGCCCCGCCCGGCCTCAGAGCGCGCAGCTGTCGCTGTCCACCTGCTGGTTGGCCGTACGGCCCTTGGCGATGTCCTCCTCCACCTCGTCCGCGGTGAGGGCGTAGCCCGTCTCCGAGTCGTCGAGGGACTTCGCGAAGACCACGCCGTAGACCTTGCCGTCGGTCGTGAGCAGCGGACCGCCGGAGTTGCCCTGGCGGACGGTCGCGTAGAGCGAGTAGACGTCACGGTGGACGGTGCCGCGCTTGTAGATGTCGGCGCCGTTGGCCGTGATGCGACCGCGCACGCGCGCGGGACGGATGTCGTACGCGCCGTTCTCCGGGAAGCCCGCGACGATCGCGTCGTCGCTGCTGACGGCGTCCTTGGTGGTGAACTGCAGCGCGGGCGCCTTGAGCCCGGGCACGTCCAGGACGGCGATGTCACGCTCCCAGTCGTAGAGGACGACCTTGGCGTCGTACTTGCGGCCCTCGCCGCCGATCTGGACGGTGGGTTCGTCGACTCCGCCGACCACGTGCGCGTTGGTCATCACCCGGCGCTCGCCGAAGACGAAGCCGGTGCCCTCCAGGACCTTGCCGCAACTCTGGGCGGTGCCCATGACCTTGACGATGGATCGCTTGGCGCGCTGGGCGGCCGGGCTGCTCGCGAGCGCGGGGTCGGGGGGCTGGACCTCGGTGATCGGCTCGTTCGAGAACGGGCTGAAGACCTGCGGGAAACCGTTCTGCGTGAGGACGGAGGAGAAGTCCGCGAACCAGGTGTCCGCCTGGGTGGGCAGGGCACCGGCCACGCCCTGGAGCACCTTGGAGTTGCGGACCTCCTTGCCGAGCGTGGGCAGGGTCGTCCCGGCGAGTGCGGAACCGATCAGCCAGGCGACCAGGAGCATCGCGACCACGTTGACGAGGGCGCCGCCGGTGGCGTCCAGGGCACGGGCCGGGGACCAGGTGATGTAGCGGCGCAGTTTGTTGCCGAGGTGGGTGGTCAGGGCCTGGCCCACGGAGGCACAGACGATCACGATGACCACCGCGACGACCGCGGCGGCCGTGCTGACCTCGGAGTTGTCGGTCATCCAGTCCCAGATGAAGGGCAGGGCGTACACGGCGACGAGACCGCCGCCGAGGAAGCCGATCACCGAGAGGATGCCGACGACGAAGCCCTGTCGATAGCCCACGATCGCGAACCAGACGGCGGCGACCAGCAACAGGATGTCCAGCACGTTCACCGCTTCAAGCCTCGCCTCGTCACTACGCGATCACTACAGGCCGACCGGGGGGACCGGTCCACCGCGCGGCGACAGGGGGACGCGACAGGCCCCAAAAGACGCAGCACGGCAGACACCCTGTCATGAGCGCCAGTCGAGCGGGACCTGCTTCTCGCGGTCCCAGGGGCGCTCCCAACCCGAGTAGTGCAGCAGACGGTCGATCACTCCGGCCGTGAAACCCCACACCAGGGCTGATTCGACCAGAAATGCCGGGCCTGCGTAGCCACGGGGGTGTACGGCGGTGGCTCTGTTGGCGGGATCCGTGAGATCCGCCACGGGAACCGTGAAGACGCGGGCCGTCTCGTTCGGATCGACGACCCGGACCGGCGTGGGACGGCGCCACCAGCCCAGGACGGGGGTCACCACGAAGCCACTGACCGGGATGTAGAGCTTAGGCAGCACACCGAAGAGCTGGACGCCGGCGGGGTCGAGACCGGTCTCCTCCTCGGCCTCGCGCAGGGCGGCGCGCAGCGGGCCGTCGGTCTGCGGGTCGCCGTCCTCGGGGTCGAGGGCGCCACCCGGGAAGGACGGCTGGCCCGCGTGCGATCTGAGCGAACCGGCGCGCTCCATGAGCAGCAGCTCGGGTCCGTCCGGGCCGTCGCCGAACAGGATCAGGACCGCCGACTGCCGCCCCGAGCCGTTCTCCGGCGGCAGGAAGCGGCTGAGCTGCAGCGGCTCGACCGTCTCGACGGCGCGCACCACCGGGTCCAGCCAGGGGGGCAGACCCGCCTTGTCCAAGGCGACGTGCCCGGCCCACGCGGGGGGCCGCCCCGCCTGGTGCCCGTTGTCGGTGTCCGTGCCGCCGTCCGTCCGGCTCGCGCCTGTCATAGCCACCCCCGTCGTTCTTCCGGTCCCAACGCCCGGAGGGCCGCTGATCGTTCCACTTGGGCCCCACGTCCCTCTTGTGGGTGGCGAAAGGCGACGGGGCGGGGAGGGCGTGTGCCGGAGTGGGGGCGCGGGACGGCGCGCGCGGTGCAGGGGATGCGAGCGCCTGCGCGCGTGCCTGAGGGGTCGGGTGTGGTGACGTGCGTGCCCGAGAGGGCGGGGGTGGTGATGCGCATGGATGAGGGGCCGGGTGTGGCGACGTGCGTGCCCGAAGGGGCAGGTGTGGTGGTGTGGGCGCCGCGGGGGCCGTCGGCGGGCAGGGCCGGGCGCTCGGTGCGGGCCGTCATCCGGCGGCTCCGAGCGGCGGGGCCGGGATGCCGCCCGCGTCCAGGTAGGACTGCGGGGGCTTGAGGCGCTGGCCGGGGAAGCCGCCCTTCTCGTACTTCAGGAGCTTCCTGGCCTTCTCCGGGTCGGTCTCCCCCTCACCGAACGCCGGGCAGAGCGGAGCGATGGGGCAGGCGCCGCAGGCCGGTTTGCGGGCATGGCAGATGCGGCGGCCGTGGAAGATCACGTGGTGCGACAGCATCGTCCACTCGCTCTTCGGGAAGAGCGCGCCGATGGCCGCCTCGATCTTGTCCGGGTCGGTCGCCTCGGTCCAGCGCCAGCGCCGTACGAGCCGTTGGAAGTGGGTGTCGACGGTGATGCCGGGGCGGCCGAACGCGTTGCCCAGGACGACGAAGGCGGTCTTGCGGCCGACGCCCGGCAGCTTGACCAGGTCTTCGAGACGGCCGGGGACCTCACCGCCGTGGTTCTCCACCAGGGCCTTGGACAGCCCCATCACCGACTTCGTCTTGGCCCGGAAGAACCCGCAGGGCCGCAGGATCTCCTCGACCTCCTGCGGGTCGGCCGCGGCCAGGTCCTCGGGGGTGGGGTACTTGGCGAACAGCGCCGGTGTCGTCTGGTTGACCCGCAGGTCGGTCGTCTGGGCGGACAGAACCGTCGCCACGATCAGCTGGAAGGAGTTCTCGAAGTCCAGCTCCGGGTGCGCGTACGGGTACACCTCGGCGAGTTCGCGGTTGATGCGGCGGGCACGGCGGACGAGGGCGGTCCGGGACTCGGGCTTGGCCGCCGGTGCCTTTCTCCGAGCCGGGGCCGCTCCCTGCGCCGCGACGGCTCCCTGCACCCGGGCGGCTCCCTGCGCCGCGGCAGCCTTCTTCACCGCCGCCGTCTTCCGGGCGGTGGCCTTCTTCACCGGGGCCGACTTGCTCACCGGAGCCGGTTGGCCCGCCGGGGCGGGTTTGCTCGCCGAGGCTGCTTTCGCCGGGGCCGTGGTCTCTCGGGCGGAGTTCTCCGCCGCTGATGGATCGGACACCTTCGTCGCCTTTGCCGTTTTGTTCGCTCCCATGGGGCCCTGTTCGCCCACAGCGGAATCACGCCGTACAACCACGCGTCCAGCCCCCTCGGCCTGTGCTCTCACCGGCGTTTTGGACACCCGGCCAGCCTAAAGCCCGGCACCGACATCCGCCCCGGGCCCAGAAGATCGGCCCCCAATTGGACCCCTGACGCTTACCCCGGGACATGTGTGCGGCATCCTTGTGACAGATCACACTGTTTGGACCGTCCGGCAAGATGGGGAACACGGTCCCCTGGTAATACGGGGAGCAAGATCCCCTGAGCAGGTCGACAAGGAGAGAACTCGTGGACGACGTTCTGCGGCGCGCCCCGCTCTTCGCGGCGCTCGATGACGAGCAGGCCGCGGAGCTCCGCGCCTCCATGAGTGAGGTGACCCTCGCGCGCGGTGACGCTCTCTTCCACGAGGGTGACCCGGGAGACCGCCTCTATGTGGTCACCGAGGGCAAGGTGAAGCTGCACCGCGCCTCGCCCGACGGCCGCGAGAACATGCTGGCCGTGCTCGGCCCCGGTGAGCTGATCGGCGAGCTGTCGCTGTTCGACCCGGGTCCGCGGACGGCGACGGCCACCGCGCTGACCGAGGTCAAACTGCTGGGCCTCGGCCACGGCGACCTCCAGCCCTGGCTGAACGCGCGGCCCGAGGTGGCGGCGGCACTGCTGCGCGCGGTCGCCCGACGCCTGCGCAAGACCAACGACCAGATGTCCGACCTGGTGTTCTCGGACGTGCCCGGGCGGGTCGCCCGCGCGCTGCTGGACCTCTCCCGCCGGTTCGGCGTGCAGTCGGAGGAAGGCATCCATGTGGTGCACGACCTCACACAGGAGGAGCTGGCGCAGCTCGTGGGCGCGTCCCGCGAGACCGTGAACAAGGCGCTGGCGGACTTCGCGCAGCGCGGGTGGCTGCGCCTGGAGGCTCGCGCGGTGATCCTGCTGGACGTGGAGCGACTGGCCAAGCGCTCTCGCTGACGCGGGGCTCGCTTTTCGATCGGTTCGTCTTTCGATCGGTTCGTCTTTCGATCGGGTTCGTCTTTCGATGGGGTTCGTCTCGTTCTCGGGGCGGACCCCATCGTTCTGTGCCGCCCTGGGCGCGCCTGGAAGGGGCTTCTGGGGCCTGAGAGGGGGCTGAGGCCGGGTGGCCGCCCCGGGCGTCCGGGAAGCCCGGAGACGGACACCCAGGCGCAAAGACGGTCAGGCTCGACCTCGGGCCGACTCGAAGCGGTCAGATCAGACCGTGTTCGGTCAGGTACTCCAGCTGTGCCCGTACCGAGAGTTCCGCGGCGGGCCACAGGGAGCGGTCGACGTCCGCGTAGACGTGGGCGACGACGTCGTCGGGGGTGCGGTAGCCGTTCTCGACGGCCGTCTCCACCTGGGCCAGTCGGTTGGCCCGGTGGGCCAGATAGAACTCGACGGCACCCTGGGCGTCCTCCAGGACGGGGCCGTGACCGGGAAGGACGGTGTGGACGCCGTCGTCGACCGTGAGGGACCTGAGGCGGCGCAGCGAGTCGAGATAGTCCCCGAGACGGCCGTCGGGGTGCGCCACGACCGTCGTGCCGCGGCCCAGGACGGTGTCACCGGTCAGGACGGCCCGGTCCGCCGGGAGGTGGAAACAGAGCGAGTCGGCGGTGTGGCCGGGGGTGGGGACGACCCGGAGCTCCAGGCCGCCGACCGAGACGACGTCGCCCGCGCCCAGTCCTTCGTCGCCGAGCCGCAGCGCCGGGTCCAGGGCCCGTACGTTCGTACCGGTCAGCTCGGCGAAGCGGGCGGCGCCCTCCGCGTGGTCCGGGTGCCCGTGGGTGAGCAGGGTCAGCGCGACGCGACGGCCGGCCTTCTCCGTCGTGGCGACGACGTTGCGCAGATGAGCGTCGTCCAGGGGACCGGGGTCGATCACGACGGCGAGGTCGGAGTCCGGTTCGGAGACGATCCAGGTGTTGGTGCCGTCCAGCGTCATCACGGAGGCGTTCGGCGCGAGCACGTTGACGGCGCGGGCGGTGGCGGGGCCGGACAGGACACCGCCCCTGGGCCGGCCGGGAAGGGCTGCTGCGTCGGTCATACGGAGGTGCCTTCCAGCGGGAGGGGAGAAGTGCGACGGTGCCGCGAGCGGGCCCGGACGGCACCCCGGCCCCCAAGCAGCGACACGAGGCACGCGGGCACGGGCTCGGACCGACCGCTCGACGGCCCCGAGCGGGCTGCGACTCGCCCGGAAAGCACTACCGCCCGACGCAGGGAGGCTGCCGCCCGCCCCGGCAACACTGTCGTCCGGCCAGGATGGGCTGCCGTCCGCCCCGGGAGCGCTATCGCCCGGCCCGGAAGGCCTGCCGCCCGACCCAGGAGCGCTATCGCCCGGCCCGAAAAGACTGCCGCCCGCCCCGCCGGCGCCGCCGTCCCGCCCGGAAGGGCAGTCGCCCGACGCGGGAGCGCTATCGCTCGGCCCACCAGCGCTGCCGATCGACCCGGAAGGACCGCCACCCGCCCCGCCGACGCAGGCGCCCGACACGGAAGGGCTGCCGCCCGCCCCGCCGTCCCGCCCGGAAGGGCTGTTGTCGCGCCCCGAACGGCTGTCGTCGCCGTCACGTCGGGTCTCCGGCGGCCGGAACTCGCTTGGTGAACTCGTCGTGGCCCGGCCAGGAGAGGATCACGTCGTCGTTCTCCAGGCGGGCCCGGGCGAGGACGGGTGTCAGGTCGCGGGCGGGGGCGGCGGCGAGCGCGGCGGCGGCCGAGTCGTACTCCGCGAGCCGGCGCAGGGTCGCGATGGTCGGCGGCATCATCATCAGCTCGCCCTTGTCGTAGCCGTCCGCCGCGTCCCGGGGCCGGATCCACACCGTGCGGTCGGCCTCCGTGGAGGCGTTGCGGGTGCGCTGGCCCTGCGGAAGAGCGGCCACGAAGAACCAGGTGTCGTAGCGCCGGGCCTCGAACTCCGGGGTGATCCAACGCGCCCAGGCGCCGAGGAGATCGGAGCGCAGGACCAGTCCCCGGCGCTCCAGGAACTCGGCGAAGGACAACTCCCGGGCGGCCACCGCGGCGCGGTCCGCCTCCCAGTCGTCGCCCGTGGTGTCGTCGATCACGGTGTCGGGGCTCGGCCCGGCGAGCAGGACGCCCGCCTCCTCGTACGTCTCCCGGACGGCCGCGCAGACGATCGCCTGGGCGTCGTCCTCGTCGACGCCGAGGCGGGACGCCCACCACGCGCGCGTGGGGCCCGCCCAGCGGATCTGGTGGTCGTCGTCGCGCGGGTCCACCCCGCCGCCCGGATACGCGTACGCGCCTCCGGCGAATGCCATGGAGGCGCGCCTGCGCAGCATGTGCACGACCGGGGTGTCGGCCGTGTCCTTGAGCAGCATCACGGTGGCGGCCCGCCTGGGGGTCACCGGTGTCAGCGTGCCGGCCGCGAGTGCGCGGATGCGGTCCGGCCACTCGGCGGGATACCACTGCCCGTTTGCCATGGGCGGAGGCTAACTCGTCACGGGCTGATGTTCGAGTGAGCCTCCGCGATCCCGGCGGGCTCTAGCCCTCGGCCAGCTCCACCTGGAGCTCCACCTCGACCGGCGCGTCCAGCGGCAGGACCGCCACACCGACCGCGCTGCGCGCGTGGACGCCCTTGTCGCCGAAGACGGCGCCGAGGAGTTCGCTCGCGCCGTTCAGTACGGCGGGCTGGCCCGTGAAGTCGGAGGCCGAGGCCACGAAGCCGACGACCTTCACCACACGCGCGACCCGGTCCAGGTCGCCCGCCACGGACTTGACGGCGGCCAGGGCGTTCAGCGCGCAGGTACGGGCGAGCTCCTTGGCCTCCTCGGGGGTGACCTCGGCGCCGACCTTGCCGGTGACGGGCAGCTTGCCCTCCACCATGGGCAGCTGCCCGGCGGTGTAGACGTACACCCCGCTGCGCACGGCCGGCTGGTACGCGGCGAGCGGCGGGACGACCTCGGGCAGCCTCAGCCCGAGTTCCGCGAGCTTCGCTTCGACGGCGCTCACGGCTTGGGCCGCTTCAGGTAGGCCACCAGCTGCTCGGGGTTGTTCGGCCCGGGCACGACCTGGACGAGCTCCCAGCCGTCCTCGCCCCAGGTGTCCAGAATCTGCTTCGTGGCATGGACGAGCAGCGGCACGGTTGCGTATTCCCACTTGGTCATGTGGCCGACTTTATCCGCTGCCCGGCCGCCGTCCGGCACGGGTTCCGCCGCCGTCCGGGCACGGGGCGCGCGGGGGCCGGGCAGACGGGAGGAGCACAAGTTGTCCACAGCCTCCCGCGTATGCCGCGCGCGGACTGGTTAGGCTCGAATACGTGAGCAGGCTCCAGGTCGTCAGCGGCAAGGGCGGGACCGGAAAGACCACGGTCGCCGCCGCACTCGCGCTCGCCCTCGCGACCGAGGGGAAGCGCACCCTCCTGGTCGAGGTCGAGGGCAGGCAAGGCATCGCACAGCTCTTCGAGGCAGAGGCACTGCCGTACGAGGAGCGGAAGATCGCGGTGGCTCCCGGGGGCGGGGAGGTGTACGCGCTGGCCATCGACCCCGAACTGGCACTGTTGGACTACCTCCAGATGTTCTACAAGCTCGGCGGGGCGGGCCGGGCCCTGAAGAAGCTCGGCGCCATCGACTTCGCGACCACGATCGCGCCCGGCCTCAGGGACGTCCTCCTGACGGGCAAGGCCTGCGAGGCGGTGCGGCGCAAGGAGAAGAGCGGGCGGTTCACGTACGACTACGTGGTGATGGACGCGCCGCCCACCGGGCGCATCACCCGCTTCCTGAACGTCAACGACGAAGTGGCGGGCCTCGCGAAGATCGGCCCGATACACAATCAGGCCCAGGCCGTCATGCGGGTCCTGAAGTCCCCCGAGACGGCCGTGCACCTGGTGACGCTGCTGGAGGAGATGCCCGTCCAGGAGACGACGGACGGCATCGCCGAGCTGCGGGCCGCGAGGCTGCCGGTGGGGCGGATCATCGTCAACATGGTGCGGCCCGAGGTGCTGGACGCGGGCGAGCTGGAGTTCGCGCGCGCGGTGCCGCGTACGGCCGTCGCCAAGTCCCTGTCCACGGCGGGCCTGGGCGGCGCGCGGCGCGGCGGCAACGCCGAGCGGCTGGTGGGGCCGCTGCTCGCGCAGGCCGAGGAGTACGCCGAGCGGTACACCCTGGAGCACGAGCAGCGGGGTGTCCTCGGCGAGCTGGGCCTGCCGCTGCACGAACTGCCGCTGCTCGCCGAGGGAATGGACCTCGCGGGCCTGTACGAACTCGCCACGGAACTGCGTCAGCAAGGGATCTCATGACTCCGGACCCGGCCGCCGAGCGCGACGCGGCGCACGACCACGACCTGGACCCCGCCCACGCCCCGTCCCAGACGCCGGACGGGCATCGTGTGATCAGCCCGACCCGGCCCCTGGCCGTGGATCCCCTGCTGGACGACCCGGGGACCCGCATCGTGGTCTGCTGCGGCGCCGGCGGTGTGGGCAAGACGACCACGGCGGCGGCCCTCGGGCTGCGGGCCGCCGAACGCGGCCGCAAGGTGGTCGTGCTGACCATCGACCCCGCCCGGCGGCTCGCCCAGTCCATGGGCATCGACTCGCTGGACAACACCCCGCGCCGGGTGAAGGGCATCGACGGGGACGGCGAACTGCACGCCATGATGCTCGACATGAAGCGCACGTTCGACGAGATCGTCGAGGCGCACGCGGACCCCGAGCGGGCCTCCGCGATCCTGAACAACCCGTTCTACCAGTCGCTCTCGGCGGGCTTCGCGGGCACGCAGGAGTACATGGCGATGGAGAAGCTGGGCCAGTTGCGGGCCCGGGACGAGTGGGACCTGATCGTCGTCGACACCCCGCCGTCCCGTTCGGCGCTGGACTTCCTGGACGCGCCGAAGCGGCTGGGGTCGTTCCTCGACGGCAAGCTGATCCGGGTGCTGCTGGCGCCCGCGAAGGTCGGCGGGCGGGCGGGGATGAAGTTCCTGAACGTCGGCATGTCGATGATGACGGGCGTCCTGGGCAAGCTGCTCGGCGGTCAACTGCTCAAGGACGTGCAGACGTTCGTGGCCGCGATGGACTCCATGTTCGGCGGCTTCCGTACCCGCGCGGACGCCACGTACAAGCTGCTCCAGGCGCCGGGCACGGCCTTCCTGGTGGTGGCGGCGCCGGAGCGGGACGCGCTGCGTGAGGCGGCGTACTTCGTGGAGCGACTGGCGGCCGAGGACATGCCGTTGGCCGGCCTGGTGCTCAACCGCGTCCATGGCAGCGGCGCGGCCCAGCTGTCCGCCGAGCGCGCGCTCGCCGCCGCGGAAAATCTTGACGAGCCCCGCATTGTGGATCAGATGGACGGGAAAGCAGTTCGTAACTCTCCCGACACGTACGACAGTTCAGCCAGTTCAGCCCGTTCCGCCAGTTCAGAATCTCCCGCAACGACCGGTCCGCAGGAGGGCTCCCCCGCCCCGGACCTGACAGTGGAACAACTCACGGCGGGCCTGCTCAGGCTGCACGCCGAGCGGATGCGTCTGCTCACGCGCGAGCAGCGCACGCGTGACCGCTTCACCGCGCTGCATCCCGAGGTGGCCGTGGCCGAGGTGGCCGCGCTGCCCGGTGACGTCCACGACCTGGCGGGGCTGCGGGACATCGGGGACCGGCTCGCGGCCATAAGGCCGGAGCTGCCCACCACCGACGACTGACGGGCCGACCCACCGACAACCGACCGGCGGACCTACCGACAACCGACCGGCCGACCCACCGACAACCGACCGGGAGACCTGCTGAACTGGCGGAAGGCCGAGGAGCCGTCCGCGGCCCCAAGGCCGATCCACGTCTCGGGGCACCCGAGAGCCGGCACACCTGCCCGACGCGCCGACACCTCAAGGGCGCCCTCGACCGACGTGGCCCGGAAGGGGCCTCGTCCTCAGCTCACCGCCGCGTAGTTCTCGTACATCTCGTCATCGTCGAGCGGCAGAATGCCCGCGCCACGCTCGTACTCCGTGCGCGCGGTCTCCAGCAGCCTGCGCCACGACGTGACGGTCGGTCGCCTGCGCAGCAGTGCGCGGCGCTCTCGCTCCGTCATTCCTCCCCACACGCCGAACTCGACGCGGTTGTCCAACGCGTCCGCCAGGCACTCCGTCCGCACCGGGCATCCGGTGCACACCGCCTTGGCCCTGTTCTGCGCTGCTCCTTGAACGAACAGTTCATCCGGATCGGTAGTGCGGCAGGCAGCCTGCGCACTCCAGTCGGTTACCCAGCCCATACCGGCGCCGTCCTCTCCCGAATCGAGGCTCCCCCACGGCGGCAGCGGCATATTCACCGCCGCCAGTTGAGGACGTTACGGAAGGTGGGCACAGCGCAACACCCCCTTCGGGCCCAATCTTGAATGGCCCGAACGGACTATGCGTAAGCGGCAGATCACCCGCGGGAGTGACCTGAGGACATACGTGACTATCCCGTCAGAACGGGACGGTTGACATGCGTCACAACGGACACCGAATGACACACGAGGTGGATTCGGACACGGCACCGGAAAAAAATCGGAAGAACGTCAGAACGATTCGGGCTCGCTGGACGTACTTGATACAAGGGCCTACGGCTGTGACAGTTGAGAGCAGCTTAGGCCAAGGCCTGCGCGCGTGTCCGGCGAATGAGAACGTAGACAGCCGTTCACGTTTCCCTCACGCCCCGACGCCGTCCGCGTCCCGAGCGCCAGGCCCTGGACCCCGGGCCTTGGATCCCGGACCCCGGGCCCCGGATGTCACGATCCGGCACCCGTACCCCTCCGGACGCACCTGCTCCTTCGGAACGGTCATCGGCACGGATTAGGCTGCCCTCATGCCAAACAAGCGCTCGGGTGGTGGTCTGTCCCCCACACAGCAGGCCGCCAAGTTCGTAGGTGTCAGCGTGCTCGCCGGCGCCGTCATGGCGGGCATCGCCCTGCCCGCCGTCGGCGCCCTGGGGCTCGCGGCCAAGGGTTCCGTCGAGGGGTTCGACGAGCTCCCCGCCAACCTCAAGCAGCCGCCGCTGAGCCAGCGCACCACGATCCTCGACAGCAAGGGCGACTCGATCGCCACGGTGTACAGCCGCGACCGTACGGTGGTCGATCTCAAAGAGATCTCGCCGTACATGCAGCAGGCGATCATCGCGATCGAGGACGCCCGGTTCTACCAGCACGGCGCGATCGACCTCAAGGGCGTCCTGCGCGCGCTCAACCGGAACGCGCAGGACGGCGGTGTCACCCAGGGCGCGTCCACGCTGACGCAGCAGCTGGTGAAGAACGTGGCGGTGGAGGAGGCCGGTGACGACCCGACGCTGGTCGCCCAGGCCACCCAGCAGACCCTCGGCCGGAAGATCAACGAGCTCAAGAAGGCGATCCAGCTCGAGGAGGAACTCAGCAAGAAGAAGATCCTCGAGAACTATCTGAACATCACGTTCTTCGGCCAGCAGGCCTACGGCGTCGAGGCCGCCTCCCAGCGGTACTTCTCCAAGTCCGCCAAGGACCTGGACGTCGAGGAGGCCGCACTCCTCGCCGGCATCGTGCAGTCGCCCAGCCGGTACGACCCGGTGAACGACCCGCAGGAGGCCACCAAGCGGCGCAACACGGTGCTGCAGCGCATGGCCGATGTCGGCGACATCTCCCAGACGGACGCGGACAAGGCCAAGGGGAAGCCGCTCGGCCTCGACATCAGCAAGCCCAAGAACGGCTGCATCACCGCGGTCAAGGGCGCGGGCTTCTTCTGCGACTACGTCCGCAAGATCTTCCTGAACGACCCGATCTTCGGCAAGACGAAGGAAGAGCGGGCCAAGATCTGGAACCAGGGCGGTCTGACGATCCGGACGACGATGGACCCGAAGGCCCAGAAGTCGGTCCAGGCATCCGTCAAGGCACACGTCCGCCAGAAGGACGAGGTGGCCACCGCCGCCACCATCGTGGAGCCGGGCACCGGCAAGATCCTCGCCATGGGCCAGTCCAGGCCGTACGGCCTGGACACCAAGAAGAACGAGACGTCCATCAACCTCTCGGTCGACGAGTCGATGGGCGGCGGAGCGGGCTACCAGCCCGGTTCGACGTTCAAGCCGATCGTCGCCGCGGCGGCCATAGAGGACGGCATGTCCCCGGGGAAGATCTACTCCGCGCCGTACAAGATGGCGTACCCGAGTCCGATCTCCACCTGCGGCGGCGGCACCTGGCGCAACGGCACCGGCACCAGCGCCGCGAAGCTCGAGAACGAGAGCGCGAGCGAGGTCGGCCCGTACTCGATGGAGAAGGCGACCGCGCTGTCGGTCAACACCTACTTCGTGCAGATGATCGCGGACATCGGCATCTGTCCGGTGACGAAGATGGCCGGGAAGATGGGCGTCGAGCGGGCCGACGGCCGCAAGATGGACCAGGCCCCGTCGATCGCGCTCGGCACGCAGGAGATGTCCCCGCTGACCATGGCGAACGCGTACGCCACCTTCGCCGCGCGCGGCATGTACTGCACGCCGGTCGCCATCGAGTCCATCACCCAGCGGGTCGGCGAGAAGTCGAAGTCGCTGGAGGTCCCGAAGTCGACGTGCTCGCGGGCCATGTCCGAGAAGACCGCCGACACGATCAGCACCCTGCTGGAGGGCGTGGTCGAGGACGGTACGGGACGGGAGGCCGGCCTCGGCCCCAGCCGCCCCAGCGCCGGTAAGACCGGTACGACGGACTTCCGTTACGCGGCCTGGTTCGTGGGCTACACCCCGAACATGGCCGGTGCGGTCTGGGTCGGTGACCCCGCGCACAAGCGCCGCATGGTGAACATCACCATCGGCGGCGAACGGCACGACAAGGTCTTCGGTGGCCGGGTTCCCGGTCCGATCTGGCGCGACATGATGTCCGGCGCACTGGCGGGCAAGCCGAACCCCGACTTCAACCGCGTCTACATCCCCGACGAGCGGCCGGACCGCGACCGTGAGGACGACGACAACGGCAATGGGAACGGAAACGGGAACGGGAACGGGAACGGCGACGACAACGGAAACGGTGACGACGGCGGCGGCTTCGTCGGCGGCAACGACGGCGGCACCAGCTTCCCGACCCCGGACTTCACCATCCCGGAGAACTGGTTCGAGGGCCAGACGAACGGCGGGAACAACGGGAACGGCAACGGCGGAGGCGGCGGCGGGTTCGGGTGACGGACGGACGGACGGACCGACGGACCGACGGACCGACGGAAGGACCGGAGCACGGCCGGGGTCCGGGAGGCGGTTCGCTGACCTCCGTGGACCGGTGACGGCCGTGGAGCCGGGCCGGGAGATATAGATACGGCGGTGGGGGGCGCCCCTGGAAAGGGGGCGCCCCCCACCGCCGTTGAGTGGGAGGGTCGGCGGGAGCCGGGGCGCAGGCGGGCGCCGCCAGGAGCCTGCCGGAGCCGGGGAGCTTGCCGGAGCCGGGGAGCTTGCCTGGCGCCGGAAGGGCGGGACGGAGCCGGAAGCCGACCGGGAGCCAGGGAGCCCTGGCTGGCCGGAACCGGAAGCCGACCGGGGAGCCGGAAAGCTTGGCCGACCGGGGCTGGAAGCCGACTCCGGAGCCAGAAGGCCGCGCCGGAGCCAGAAGGCCGCGCCGGAGCCAGGAGGCCGCGCCGGAGCCGGAAGCCGACCCAGAGCCAGAGAGCCTGCCGGAGCCAGTGGGCGTCAGCCGCCCGCGAGCTGCTGCTTGACGATGGCGGCGACTCGGCCGCCCTCGGCGAGACCGGCCACCTTCGGGTTCACGATCTTCATGACCTGGCCCATCGCGCGCGGCCCCTCGGCACCGGCGGCCCGCACCTCCTCGACGGCCTGCACGACGATCTGCCGCAGCTCCTCGTCGGAGAGCTGCTTGGGCAGGTACTCGGCGAGGAGCGCGCCCTCCGCCTTCTCCCGCTCGGCCGATTCGGTACGACCGCCCTGGGCGAAGGCTTCCGCGGCCTCGCGGCGCTTCTTCGCCTCCTTGGTGATCACCTTGAGCACCTCGTCGTCGGAGAGCTCACGCTTCTCCTTGCCCGCGACCTCTTCCTTCGTGATCGCGGTGAGGGTCAGCCGGAGCGTCGAGGAGCGGAGCTCGTCGCGCTCCTTGATGGCGGCGTTGAGGTCTTCCTGCAGCTTCGACTTGAGCGTGGTCATGGCGTCGATTGTCGCAGGTGTGGCGTGCGGAGCGCGCCTTGATTTCGCTGGTGTGTGCGGACCGGGTGCACGGAGCCGGAGTCGGTTGTCCACAGGGCGAGTTGACGACCGGTGACAATCGGCGGCGGTGAGCGGGGGTTGTCCACAGGCGGGCGCTCGGGCTCGGCGGGGTCTGACACGATGGACACATGCGAGCGCGATACGGAGTACCTCTGGGGATCGCGGCGGTCGGTGCCGCCGGTGTGGTGTACGCGGCGGGTTTCGAGGCCCGCTCCTTCCGGCTGCGTCGGGTGACGGTGCCGGTGCTGCCACCGGGCATGCGGCCACTGCGCATACTTCAGGTGTCCGACATCCACATGGTGAGCGGGCAGCGCAAGAAGCAGCGCTGGCTGCGGTCCCTGGCCGGGCTGCGCCCCGACTTCGTGATCAACACCGGGGACAACCTCTCCGACCCCGAGGGCGTCCCCGAGGTGCTGGACGCGCTGGGCCCGCTGATGGAGTTCCCCGGCGCGTACGTCTTCGGCTCCAACGACTACTACGGCCCCAAGCTGCGCAACCCCGCGCGCTACCTCCTGGAGAAGGTCCAGGGCCGACACGGTCTGAACGGCAACAAGCCGGTGGTCGGCGCCATCCACAACCCGTGGGAGGACCTGCGGGACGGCTTCGACGGGGCCGGCTGGCTCAACCTCACCAACACCCGCGGCACACTGAAGATCGAGGGCATGGCGGTCGAGCTGACCGGCCTGGACGACCCGCACATCAAGCGGGACCGGTACGCGCGGGTGGCCGGCGGCCCGTCGGACTTCGCCGACCTCTCCCTGGGCGTCGTCCACGCCCCCTACCTCCGCAGCCTCGACGCCTTCACCGCCGACGGATACCCCCTCATCCTCGCCGGCCACACCCATGGGGGACAGCTCTGCGTCCCCTTCTACGGCGCCCTCGTCACCAACTGCGATCTCGACACGGACCGCGTCAAGGGCCTCTCCACCCACACGGCCGACGGCCGCACCGCCTACATGCACGTCTCCGCCGGCTGCGGCACGAACCGCTACACCCCGGTGCGGTTCGCGTGCCCACCGGAGGCTTCGCTGCTGACGTTGGTGGGACGGGAGGAGGCGTAGGCCGAGCGGGTCAGGGCCTGGGACTGGGCCTGGGCCTGGACCGAGGTAGGGCCCGCTCGACGGGGCCTGGCCGGGCTGGACCGGGTCGAGGGGCCATGTTGTGCCCGACAGGCTCGCGCTCTGGCGGGACTTGGGCTGTGCCGCGACGAGGCCTTCGGGCGCGCCCGACATGGCCGATCCCCGCCCCTGACAACCACCCGTACGGATCGCCCTGAATAGCCCCTTTCGTCCGGTCGACTTAGCGTGAGCGCATGACCGCACCGATACCCAGGGACATCCCCGATCTGCCCGCGATCTCGGGCATCCCCGCCCCGGTGACGTCCGTCGTGCCCGCGACGGCGGTGGTGGCACCGGCACGACGCCCACTGGCAGGGACGTACCGCGCCCTGGTCGCACTGGCCGCGGCAGCGGCCGTGGTGACCGAGATGGTGCTGGGCAGCCCGCTGCGCGCGTTCAGCCATTTCGCGGTCCAGAGCGCGGTCCTGGTGGCGCTGGTCTTCGCCGTCTCGGCCCGCCGCGCGTGGACGGCCCACCGCCCCCTGCCGTCCGCGGTGACGGGCGGCACGGTTCTCTACGCCGTGATCACGGCGTCGGTGTATCACCTACTCCTGACGAACAGCCCGACGACCTTCTCGATGAGCACGTCGCCGACGGGCGCCCTGGTCACGCCCACAGGCTGGCTCGCCGTGACCGACGTCGCCCTCCACACGGTGATCCCCCTCGCGGTGGTGGCGGACTGGCTGCTGCTGACGCGCCCGTCCCCACCCCGGCTGATCCACGCGGCGGCCTGGCTGCTCTACCCGCTGGCGTACCTGGCGTCCACGCTCGGCCGTGCGGCCCTGGTGACCACCGACTGGCCGGCCCCGTACCTCTACCCGTTCCTGGACGTCGACCGCCACGGCTACAAGGGCGTCCTCGGCAACGCCCTCCTCCTGGGCCTCGCCTTCTGCGCCGCCGCCTTCCTGATCGTGGTCGTCGACCACCTCCGCCCCGACCCGGTGCACCCCCGCCGAGGGCGCCCCGACCGCCCTGACCGCCACCCCGAAAACCGGATTTCGTCTCCGGCCACCGGTGGGCTAAAGTAAACGACGTCGCCGCGACAAGCAGCGACAATCGGGGTGTAGCGCAGCTTGGCAGCGCGCTTCGTTCGGGACGAAGAGGTCGTGGGTTCAAATCCCGCCACCCCGACAGCTGGATAGCAGTTCAGAGGGCCCTTACCGAATCGGTAAGGGCCCTCTGGCGTTGCTGTCTACCTGCGTGACTATCGATCCTGAGTGCGTGCTGAGTGACTACGGCTACTGCGGCCCCGCTCCAAAGATGCCGTCCATGACGACGGCGCCAGTCTGGATCACCGGCCGGATCTGCTTACGGTAGACCTCCTCAGTGACAGCCGTCCCGGAGTGCCCGACGAGCCGCGAGATCTCTTCCAGCGGGACGCCCCGGTCGGAGAGCAGTGACACGAAGCTGTGCCGGAGCTCCCGAGGGGTCCACTCGTCGGCGTTGACCCTGTCGACGTCCTTGAGCGTCTGGCGGAAGGCGCGGCGGACGTCGGCCGCGTCGAGCGGCTTGCCGACAGCCGAGGAGAGCGGATCGAAGCCGAGGTTCGCCGTAGCGATCCACCGTTGCCGCTTCTCGTCCCAGTGCGGACCGCCGTCACCACGGCTTCGGCCCTGTCCGCCGACGCCGGCACCGTGACCCGCAGCGGGCGGCCGGGCCACTGCCCGCAGGAGCCGGTTGTCCACGAACGTCTCACCTGCGACGAACACTTCGAACTCTTCGGTCACGCCTACGGCTTGACCGACCAGGCCGAGCGCCGCGCCGGCCGGCAGCTGTACGAGGAGCTGGGGTTCGGGAGATACGCGGCCACGGGCACCGCCCGTCTCTCCGGCGGCACCCTCTCCAAACTGAACCTGGGCCTGGCGCTGCTGGCGGACCCGGAGGTGCTGCTGCTGGACGAGCCCTACGCCAGGTTCGACTTCGACACCTACCTGAAGTTCTGGGAGCTGGTCGGCCAACGCCGCCGGGCGGGAGGCTCGGTGCTGATCAGGTCGTCATGACGGGCGCAGATTCCTGTCACCTGCCACCTCCCGGACCCGGATGCCCGCGCCGGCCCTTCACAGGCCGGGGGCGCCCCACAGCGGGAACCAGCGGCTCAGGTCCTGCTCGATACGCAGGTCGTCCTTGACCACCGCCTTGACCTGGAGTTCCAGCGGGTTGTCGCGTTTCTGGTGGGGCAGCGGAGCGAAGGGGTAGAAGGTGCCGCGCTTGTAGAGGTAGACCAGTGCCAGGGGACGCAGCTCGGCGTCGTGGAAGGAGACCAGGGAGCACAGGAGTTGTGGTCCGAAGCCGCTGTCCTGCAGGGCGGTGTTCACCGCGTGCAGATCGCTCACCAGCGCGGGCAGACTGTCGGGATCGCGGCGCGAGAGCAGCCACGAGTACCCGTACTCGTCACGGCTGAACTCCACGGGCACACCTGCCCGTTCGGAGTCCGCGTCCAGCAGCGCCCTTACCTCCTGCTGGACTTGGGCGAATGCCCCGCCCTCGATGGATGCGAAGCACACCGAGCCCGCACCGGTCGGGGTGAAGCCGACGGCCGCCTGGAGGGTGATCGCCGCCGAGGGCAGGCCGAAGAGCTGGTCCAGGTCTGGCTTGACCGGCTTGGACCGGCCGAGCAGGGCGTCCAGGAATCCCACGAGCGCTCAGCTCCTTCTCATGGCGTCCGACTGCCCGGTTCGCCCAGCTCGGCGGAGATCTCCGCGAGGGCCTCCAGGCGGCTTTCCAGGCTGGGGTGGGTGGAGAACAGGTGGGCCACCGCGGTTCCGGGGCCGAGGGCGGGGGTGAAGAAGAACGCGTTGAACGCCTGGGCCGTACGCAGGTCTTGGGTGGGGATACGGGCGATGTCGCCGCTGACCTTGGTCAGGGCCGAGGCCAGAGCGGAGGGCTTGGCGGTCAGCATGGCTCCGGCGCGGTCGGCCGCCAGTTCGCGGTAGCGCGAGAGCGCGCGGATGAGCAGGAAGCTCAGCGCGTAGACGAGGGCCGAGACCGCCATCACCGCGACGAGCGCGACGGCGGCGTTCTGGTCGCGGTTGCGTCCGCCGAACAACTGGGAGTAGAAGGCGAAGCGGACGACGAGTCCGGCGATCACACCCAGGAACGAGGCGATGGTGATCACCGCCACGTCACGGTGCGCCACATGGGAGAGCTCGTGGGCGAGGACGCCTTCGAGTTCCTCGCTCGTCAGACGGCGCTGCAGTCCCGTGGTGACGCAGACGACGGCGTGGTCGGCGTTGCGTCCGGTGGCGAACGCGTTCGGCAGGTCCATGTCGGAGATGGCCACCTGGGGTTTCGGCATGTCGGCGGTGGCACACAGCCGGTCGATGACGCCGTGCAGTTGGGGTTGTTCCTCGGCTGTGACGAGTCGGCCGCGCATCGCGTAGAGGGCGATCCGGTCCGAGAACCAGTACTGCGCGGCCAGCAGCCCGGCAGCGATGACGACCACCAGGACGACGGACTTGAGCAGCACGATCAGTGCGGCAATGAATGCCACATACACCAGCCCGAGCAGGAACATGGTGACCGCCATGCGGGCGGTCAGCCGCCGGTCGGGCTCGAAACGACTGCGCATCGCGTCCTCACCCCGGGATCAGACCCTCGTCGGACAGCAGATCCCGTACCTGGGCGAGGCTGGTGCCGGCATCGGGCAGCACCAGGTCGGACGGTGTGATCCGCTCGTCCGGCAGTGCCGTGCCCAGGCTGCGTACCGCGTCCAGCAGGGCCGACAGTGCGGTGGTGAACGCCGCCTCGTCGCCCGCGTCGGCGGCCGACTGCAGGGCGGTGTCCAGCTCGTTGAGCAGGCTCAGGTGCTCTTCGGTGACTTCGTACTGGCCCTCGCCGAGAATCCGCATGATCATGATGTCGCCTCCTGGTCCGGCGAGGTCTTCGGGGGTTCGGCGCCCTCCACCGCCGCTGGGCCGGAGGCGGCCGGGAGCCGTGTCTTCATGCGGGCCAGTTCGAGCTCCACGTCCTGGCCGGCGCTCACGCGCTCGAGCTCGGCCTGGATGTCGTCCCGCCCGGCCGGCAGCGTGGCGTCCTCCAGCGCCCCGGAGGCGATCAACTCGTCAAGCGCTCCGGCGCGGGCCTGCATCTGCTCGGTCTTGTCCTGGGCGCGCCGCATGGCCAGGCCCACATCGCCCATTTCCTCGCCGATACCGGTGACGGCCTCGGTGATCCGGGTCTGGGCCTCCGCCGCGGTGTAGGTGGCCTTGATCGTCTCCTTGCGGGTACGGAACGAGTCGACCTTCGTCTGCAGACGCTGTGCGGCCAGGGTCAGCTTCTCCTCCTGCGCCCGCAACGACGTCTGCTGGTCCTGCAGATCGATGATCTGCGAGCCCACGGCCGTACGGCGGGTGAGTGCCTCGCGGGCCAGGTCCTCCCGACCGGCCGCGAGCGCCTGCTGCGCCTGGTCCTGCAGCTTGTCCGTGGACTGCCGCAACTGGTTCACCTGCAGGTCGACGCGCTTACGGCTGGTCGCCACGTCGGCCACGCCGCGCCGTACCTTCTGCAGCATCTGAAGCTGCTGTTCGTAGGAGTAGTCCAGGACTTCGCGCGGGTCCTCGGCCCGGTCCAGTGCCTTGTCGGCCTTGATCCGGAACAGGGTGGCGATACGGTGAGTGATGCTGGTCATGACGACCGCCTTCCTCTCGCCTCTTGGATGCCGGGTGACGCGGGAGAGACCGGCCGGGCCCGTTCGCGGGCAGGTGCGCGTCGGCGTCCGCCGCCGCGGTCACAGCCCGGACCATGGTTCTTCCATTGTCGGCGCGCACTGCCGGCCCGGCAGCTCCGCCGGTTCCGGGCCGGTGCGTGCCCCGGGCCGGTCATGGCGTCCTCCCGGCCCCAGCCGCGCCCTGAACGGCCCGGGTGTCACGGAGAGTGTCGGCAAAGGCGTGGGCGAGGGCCGCGGCGATGCAGAACATCATCGCCCGCCACTCACCTGCTGCAACTTGTCGGCGACGGAGAGTCGGATGGGCTTCCCCAAGGCTTTCCCGTCTTCACCCGCCTTCACCCGCATCGTCCCCTCTGCCCCATGTGGCGGTCTGGGGCCGGACGGTCCAGGAACAGTGGGCCGTTCAGCCCCTACCTGGCAGGGGTACCCGAGCGCGGATCAGCGAGCGAGGCGTGCGCAGCCCTTCGGAGACGGCGGGAAGGCGGGGCCGCCTGCGGTAGACGGCCCTCACCTCCCCCAGCCGTACGGAGCGGTGCTCGTCAGCCAGGGCCCCCGCCCAGGGTGCTGTGGTTCGGGGTCAGGCTGTTTTTCGGGGGGCGGCATCCCGGATCGGTATCCCAGGTGTTCTCGTTTTCGCAGGTGGTGGGGGTGGGATTGTTCCATCGTTGCGGGTTGGGGGGCGGGTGTTGTCCCCGGTTCGTGGGGCGGCCGAGGCTACGGGTGTCGCACCGGCTGGGGCGGTCGAGCGCCCTGCGGTGTCTCGGTGTTTCCGCCCAGCCCGTCCGCGGGAGCGTTCAGTTCTTCGAGCGCCCGGGACGCGGGCCGTGAGCGTGTGCGACCTCATGCAGATCAGCGAAGGAGCACGCACATGAACGTGAAGTCCCTTACGGGCCGTCGGGCGGCCGTGGCCGCGGGTCTCGTCCTGGCTCTCGGGTGGGGTGTGTCGGCTCAGGCCTCCGCCACCGGGCCGGTGGTGAAGAGCGGCAAGAGCGCCGTGGCCGCCTGCACGCAGAAGGTTCTCGGGGTGTCCGCCTCCAAGGAGCCGGCGGACAGCAAGGACGCCAGGCACCTCCTGCTGACCGTCCAGAACACCGGCACCAAGAAGTGCGACCTCTACCGCTACCCGCTCGTGCGGCTCGGCGACGGCAAGCGCACGGCCCCCGTGATCAAGGAGAGCGACCCGAACCCGGGGGTTCCCGTCACCCTCGCTCCGGGTGACGAGGCGTATGCCGGACTGGTCGTCAACGGTCCCATGGACGAGTACGAGGCGAAGAGCATCACCCTCGGCCTCCAGGGTCGTAAGCCCGGCAGCGGCGCGGGCAAGCCGATCGATGTGCCGATGCCCGTCGAGACGTTGTACGCCAACGACTTTCAGCGGGTCACCTACTGGACGACCGCTCCCGGTTTCGCCCTGGATTTCATCATGTCGAGGTGAGGCATCTCGATCCGTGACCGTTTCAGGCCCAACCAACCGCATTCAGTGGAGATTTGATGAGATCCGTCATCCGGAAGGTCACCGGCTTCGTGGGGGTGGGTGTGGCCGTGGCGACCATGTCCGTGACCGGCGCGACCGCCGCCCACGCGGAAGCCCCCACGCAGGGCTGCCCGTACCCCTACGTCTGCTTCTACGTGGACAACGACGCCCTGCTGGCAGGTCGGCCGATGGCGAAGTACCAGGTCGTCACCAGCGACTTCCAGTCGGTCACGCCCCGTCCGCACTACGGGGTCCTGAACACCCGCAACGACGACGTGGTGCATCTGCGGCTGCAGAGTGGGGGCTCGGTCTGTCTGGGGCCGAACTCCCACACCGTGTTCACCAACGCCTACAGGGTCAATGGGGTTCGGATCAGCAGCAGTTCCAGGTGCTGATCGCGGCTTGAGCCTTCGTCGGGGTGTCAGTCGCCGGTCTCCGATTCGGCCTCGGCTGAGGTCGTGGGGACCCAGCCGGCGTCTTGGTACCAGTAGTGCGGTAGGCCCTTGATGGTGGTGGTGCGGAAGGGGCGGCCGTGGTCGTCGATGCGCACCGTTCCCTTGCGGCCCTGTGAGGACCAGTCGAGGTCCACGTACCAGTCGCAGGTGCAGGAGTCGGTGCGTGCGGAGAGCAGCAGGACCTCCGGCTCCCGCAGGGACACCCGATAGGGGAAGTCGAGGGCCGGGTCCGGGTTGTCCGTCTGGTTTCCCGGGAGCGAACGGGCCAGGGGGCGGTGCGCGTCGAGGTCCACCGAGAAGTGGCGGGGGATCAGGATGGCGCCGCAGCCTTCGTACATGGAGTAGGCGATGCCCTTGGAAGCGGTGGAGGCAGTGGGGGCGGAGCGGCTGACCACCCGCACCCGCACTCCTTCGAGGGTGACGGGGGCGGAGCCGCTTCCCTGGACCGTGATCCGCAGATGGGTGGTACGCCCGTGGACCGCCCCCAGGGACGTGGCCCACACGGCGGCGTCCTGCGGGGCGGGGGGCGGCGGGACCTGCCGTGGGGGCTTGGCGATGACGTAGTCATGGTCGCATTCGGGTCTCCAGACGTGGGAGTCGGCCGTCCAGGTGAGGGGGACCGTGGGTGGGCGTGCGGTCGTGTCCGCGCTCGCCCGGTTGTCAGGAGGGCTGCTGTCGCCGGTGGGCATCATGGTCGGCCCTGACGTCTTCGTCGTGGGGCCGGCCGAGGTCGATGGCTCACCTGCGCCCGGGGAGGGTGTGGCAGCGGGTCCGGGGCTGCTGCCGGGGGTGGCCGATGCCCAGGGTTTCGGTGCGACGCGGGCCGAGGCCGTCGGTTCGCCGCCACCGGAGGTCGGTCCGGCGGCGGATGTGGTGAGGCCGGCGCACGTGACGGCGAGCGTGACCGCGAGTGCGATGGATCGGAGGGGGTGAGGTCGGGGGGAGCGTGGTCGGGCGGGGCGTCGGGGGGTGAGGCTTCGTGGGGTGGGCTGTCGTGGGGTGGGGTGTCGTGGGGTGGGTGCGGCTTCGTGGCGCCGGTCGGGCGATGAGGTGGGTGCGGGGGTGGGTGCGGGGGTGGCGTCGGACGATGGGATCGGGTCAGGGTTAGTGGCCGGCGACGGGGTGGGCTGCGGGCTCGGGGCGGTCTGCGCGGCCGGGGCGGTCCGCGCGGTCGGGTCGGGTGCCTCGTTCGGCGGGTCGGTGTGGCTTGGCGATGCGATCGGTGCGGTGGCGGTGCTCCCGGTGGCGTGGGAAGTCTGTCTCCTCGCCTCCGCGCGTGCTTGACGGGCCGCGGTTCGGCGTGGGCGTTGTCGTGCGGCGACTGCCAGGATCCAGCGGCGGTGCAGCTCCACGAGTTCCTCGGGCGAGGCATCGCAGAGTGCGGCGAACCGCTTGACCGTGTTGAAGTCCAGGGGGACCGCCTCGCCGGCGCAGTATCGGTGCAGCGTGGAGGCGTTCATGTCCAGACGGCCGGCCAGTGCCGCGTAACTGCGGTGCGAGCGCTCCTTGAGGCGCGTCAGCAGGAGCGCCAACTCCTCGATTTCTTCGTTGTGTTCGTGGGTTGCATCCATGTGTGTCAGTACGACGGGGAGGGGCTTTGGCGTTGCGGCGAATTGCTGCTTGAGACCACGCTCACTTGGGGTGATCTCGAAGGGTGAGGGGCAGGGACGCCAGGCCTCGGGTCAGGCGGGTGTGGCGCCAAGGGAGGGTTTCGGTGGGGGTCGCCAGGGCGGCGTGGGGGTAGCGGGTGATGACGCCGCGCAGGGCGAGTTCGGCTTCGGCTCGGGCCAAGGGGGCTCCCAGGCAGCGGTGGATGCCGTGGCCGAAGGCGAGGTGACCGGTGGCGCCGCGGGTGAGGTCCAGGCGGTCGGGGTCGGGGAAGCGGGCGGGGTCGCGGTTGGCGGCGCCGGGTGCGATGAGGACCGGCACGCCTTCGGGGATCTCGGTGCCGCCGAGCGTCAGCGCCTCGGTGCTGAAGCGGAACGTCGCGATCCCGACGGGTGAGTCGTAGCGCAGCAACTCGTCCAGCGCTCCACCGAGGAGCTGCGGCTCGGCCCTCAGGCGCGCGAGCGACTCCGGGTGCCGTAGGAGGGCCAGGGCGGCGTTGCCGATGAAGTTGGTGGTGGTCTCGTGGCCGGCCACCAGCAGGAGTGCGGCGAGCGAGACGAGTTCGTCCTCGGACAGGCGGTCCTGGCCGTCACGTACGGCGATGAGGTCGTCGAGCAGGCTGTCGCCGGGCGCGGTGCGCTTGGCGGCGACGAGGGCGGTCATGTACTCGCCGACGGCGTGGGAGGCAGCGTCGATCCGCTGCGGGTCTCCGGCGGCGAACAGGTCGCTCGACCAGGTGCGTACGGACGCGCGGTCGGACTCGGGCACCCCGAGCAGCTCGCAGATGACCGTGACGGGGAGCGGTACCGCGAGGTCGGCGATCAGGTCCACTGTTCCGTGGTCCGGCCAGGCGTCGAGCAACTCGTCGACCAGGGAAGAGATGTAGGGGCGCAGCCGCGCCACCGCCCCCGTGGTGAACGCCTTCGTCACCAGCGCCCGTAGCCGGGCGTGTTCCGGAGGGTCGGTGGCGAGCATGTTCCGGGAGACGGCCGGATGGAGATCGCGCTGCGACGGCCGGCCTGCGAAGAACCTCGCGGTGTCCTTCGAGAGGCGGGGGTCGGTGAAGGCCTCCCGGGCCTCGGCGTAGCCCGTGACCACGTAGCTGTGGCGGCCTCCCCCTGAACCGGTGGGCACCTTGTGTACCGGTGCCGCGTCTCGGAGGCGGGCGTAGGTCGGGTAGGGGTCGGCGAAGAAGGTGGGGTCCTGCAGTGGGTCGGTGGCCGAGGGTCCCGATGGGGTTGGGTGGGGCTGCGTTGGGCGGGACGGGTTGGGCGGGTGGGACGAATGGGACGAATGGGGCGGGTGGGGCGGGTCGGTCACGTTCGGGGGTCCGTTCCGGACGGTGTCAAGGGTTCGGTGGTGGGGGTGAGGGTGCGGGTGTCGTTCTGGGTGTATGCGTGGGCTACCAGGAGCAGCCATTCGGTCTCGGCACGGAGGTCGCCCGGTCGGGTTCCGGTCGTCAATTGGGTGCCGGTCGTCAATGGGGTGCCGGTCGTCAATGGGGTGCCGGTCATCGATGGAGGTCCGGTCACGGATCGGGTTCCGGTTCGCTTCGCGTGGACGGCTGCGCGGAGGATCGCGGCCTCCACGATCGCGTCGCCTTCCGGCGTACCTGCCAGGCCGCGTGCGGCGACGGCCCGTTCGGCGCTTTCCCGAACGCGCTCCGAGCGGTGGGGGCGGAGGGCGAGTACGCCGTCGTTGATCTCGATCACCCGGCGGTGGAGGAGGAAGTCGGAGTCGTCCACCTGCTGCGAGCCCTCCGAGGCCAGGACGACTTCGGGGGTCGTGTCGGTGATGTCTTTCCAGAGGGGCGCCAGCGCGGCGAACGACCTCGTCTCCCAGCGACGGCGCAGGAACTGGCTGAACGGCCAGACGACCGCCGGGAGCGTGAGCCCCAGGGTGATGAGGAGCACGGCCAGCGCCGGGGCCGTCACGCTGAACACGCAGCGGACGGGGCTGATGGGCGTCGAGCAGCGGACGCCGTGCGGCAGGAGGTTCAGTTCGAGACCGATGGAGACCAGGCCGAACACCTTGTAGGCCGCGTACAGCAGTGCGAAGACGCAGCCCACGGCGGTGATGCGCAGTCCGACGCGCTGGCTCCTGCGGCGGGAGTGACCGGCCTGCTTCCAGGTCTGCTTGCCGAAGTCCTTCGCGGTGACGCTGAGGTAGGTGATGTAGATCAGGACGTAGAGCGCGTACAGCTGGGGCGAGTCGTCGTTCAGTCGGCTGGCGGTGAACAGCACCGTCATGCCGGTGACGGAGATGCCGAGGAAGAGCACGCGCCGTCGGATGCTCCGCCGGGCCTCGTCGGGTTCCAGATCGAGTTGGAGCATGAACGCGAGCACGGCGGTCGCGGCGGCCAGGGTGAAGGAGTTGCTGAGCAGCCGCCCGCCGTCGGGGACGATGCTTTCGACGGCGTTCTCCACGACGGACACGTACGAGCCGAAGGCGCAGGCGAAGGAGACGAGCAGTGCGGCCATGGCCCAGGTGCCGGTCGGCCGGTGGCCGCCACGGCCCCGGACCCAGTAGCCGGCGGCGAGCAGCAGCACGAGGGCCACGCCTGCGAACAAGAGGTCGATCATCGGCGCCGACGGCCCTTTCTGGTGGGTTTGGCGAACAGGGCCTCCCAGCGTTCGGCGCCCTTCTCGGGCTCGCGGGGAGGTAACTCGCGTCCGCGGTAGATGTGCTGTCGGATGACGGTGGCCATCGTCTCGGCCTCGCGTTCGTCGTCCGTGGAGTAGCTGGTGCGTCCGTTCATCCGCTGGACGAGGGTGGGGTTGAAGCCGAGGGCCCGGAAGGCCTCGGGGTCCAGCTCCAGCGTGCCCGGGTGGTCGCAGATGATGTGGCTGACCTCGTGGGCGAGGATGTGGTTCTGGTGCAGGGCGGACGTTCCCTCCTCGTAGAAGAGGAGATCCGCGTCGGGTGTCTCCAGGCGGATCCCGCAGGGGGCGTCGATCGCGCCGAGGGTGCTCAGCGGTCTGAGGATGATCGGACGGCCGCGCTTCTCCGCCACGGCGTCGCAGAGGTCCCGGGTGTTGAAGCGGTGGGGGAGGTGAAGCGCGTCCACGCGTTCCTCGCACGCGCGGCGTAACCGCTCAAGGTCCATGTCCGGTCCTGACGTTGCTCGGGTCTGGCCGCCGACGGCGTGACCCCGTAAGGCCGGAGTGCGATCCGGGATCCCCGGCACCGAATCGTTCGAAAGCTTAGGCGAACGCGTAGGCCGGTCCAAGGGAATCTCCGGGCTGTGGCCGAATGGCCGGATCTCGCGTTCGGGGATCAGCGGGTGGTGCCGCGATCGATGCCGTGTCGGTGTCGTGCCGGCGCCGTGCCGGGTCCGGTGCCGGCAGCGTCGTCGGTCGGCTGCTGGAGGCCGCCAGGGTTGAGTTGAGGGGCAGGAGCAAGAGCCGGAGGCTGGGCTGGGCGGGGTGGGGCGGGGGCAGAATCCGCAACTGAGGCTGGTCGCCGGGTCCTGGGTGAGCTGGCCATCCGCCGGTCGCCGGCCCCGGAGGCGGCCGCCGAGCGTGGGATGTCGGTGGCGAAGGCGCGCTTCACCGGGTCCGGGTGCGGGTGCGGGTCAGGGGTCGGCGCAGGATTGGGGCAGGGTTGGCGCAGGGGTTGGGGCCGGGAGAGCCTTCACTCGGCCCCGGGCGAGTCGGCCGCCGGTCGCCGATACCCGGTCGCCCGTACCCGGTCGCCAAGCCACTGGCCGTCAGCCACTGACCGCCACCCCCGTTGCCGAGCGCCGCTCGTCGGCCCCGCAGCCCAGCACCGCCGCAGCCCCGCAGCCCCGCAGCCCCGCGGTAACTAATTGTCCAGGTCGAGGTCGGGTGGCAGCGTGTCGCCGGGGAGGCCTTCCAGGATGCGGGCCTGCTCGATCACCGCTGTGACCATCTGGAGGGTCTCCGCGCTCAGGCCGTTGGCCCGCAGGGCGACCGTGCGGACGTTCTGGTCCCGCATGGCGGCGAGGACGGCGATCTCCGCTCGGGTGCGTTCGGCGGCCTTCTCGTCGACGAAGTAGCCCGCGGGCACGCCGAAGAAGTCGGCCAGAGCCTTGATCGTGTGCCTCGTGGGGTTCTTCTTGGTGCCGGTGCGCAGTTGCTGGATGGCGCTCGCGGTGAGCCCCTTGCCCTCCTCCCCCGAAGCCTCTCGGATCCCTTCCGCGACCTCGGCGTACGTGTAGGGCCCGCGACCCGCAGGGTGGACCTCCTGGAAGAGGTGGTCCAGCAACTGCGCGAAGGTGCGCGGCTCGTCGTCTGTCACGTCCGGTTCGTCCTTGTCCTGATAGCCGCTGTGTCCACTCTGGTGTGTGTGAGCGCGGAACGTCGTGGCTTCTCATCAACTTTAGTTGACGATCGACCACAACTACGGTGTACGTTCTACGGGGGTCACTCACACCAGAGTGTTCCATGGCTCCGATCGGCTGTCTTCGGCGCGGGCCATGAGAGCTCCCAGCCGGTGGCCGGGTTCCGCGGGGGTGGGCCCGGCCACCTCGGAGCCGATTCCGCTTCCGCTTCCTCGCCCTCAGTTCATTTCATTCCCCGTGTACGCGTCGGCGCCTTGGGCGCCTCGTTCGGCACCGGTCCCTCCCCACGTGGGGACCGGTGCCGAACGGTGCGGGGTGTCGGTCCACGCTTGGGGACGTGGACCGAGGAGGGTGGCCAGGGGGCTTCGCCCAGGGTGGCCGGAAGCGTGCGGCATGATGGATCGGATTTGCGGGCGCTACGCCGGTGTCCCCTGCGGGGCGTGCACCGGCGTGGGCGGCTTGGGCCAGATCCTGCCAGTGGGGGCTGGTGGAAGAGGAGGGCTCTGGCGTCCGGTGGCGGCATTTCCGCAGGTCAGACCAGTAAGCCGAGTTTTCCGGTCCGGATGTCCACGTAAGCGGGGGAAGGTAAGGGGTAGATGCCTTGAGTCACGACTCAGAGGCACGCACGGCCTTCGCGGAACGTCTCGCGCTGCTGTACAAGGAAGCGGGCAACCCTCCCCTCAAGAGCGTCTCCGAGTCGGTCGTCCGGCTGCAGCGGGTCGACGAGCGCGGGCGCCCCGTGCGGGTCTCGGCCCAGCGGATCAGTGACTGGCGACGAGCCCGGAACGTGCCCGCGCAGTTCGCCGCCCTCGCCGCCGTCCTGCACGTGCTGATCCCCGAGGCACGACGGGCACGACCCGTTCCGGTCTCCAAGGGGCTGTACGACATGGCCCAGTGGCAGCGGCTCTGGGAGCGGGCCCTGGCCGATCCCGCCGGGGAGCGCCCCGGGGACTCCGCGTCCGGCGCCGCCACCGCCGCGTCGGGTACCGTCACGGACGAGCAGCCTCCCGGCGACGGCGCCTCCCTCCCCGGTGGTGTCTGCCCCTACCGGGGGCTGGCCTCGTACCGGCAGCAGGACGCCCGTTGGTTCTTCGGGCGGGAGCGGAGCACCGACGCGCTCGTCGAGCAGTTGCGTGCGGCGGGGCGCACCGGCGGTCTGGTCATGCTCGTGGGTGCCTCGGGCGCCGGGAAGTCCTCCCTGCTCAACGCCGGACTCGTGCCCGCCGTGCGCGGCGGCGCCCTGGAGTCGGACGGTGACGGCGGCAACAGCCGGCGGAGCGCGGGCGTCGGGAGCGCGGGCGTCGGGAGCACGGGCCTCGGGAGCACGGGCTCCGCCGGTGGGCGTAGGGCCGGTGATGTGCTCCAGCTCGTACCGGGAGCCGATCCGGTCGGGGAGTTGACCCGTCATATACCGGAGCTGGCGCAGGTCGTGTCCGCCGCCTACGAACCCGGTACGCCGATGTTCGCCGAGGCGGTACGGGATGCGGTCGCGGCGTGGGCACGGCGACGCGGGACCGAGACCCGCGACGGCGAGACCAGGGACAGCCGCGACATCACCAGCCACGGCACCGGCAGCCACGACAGCGCCGACACCGGCACCGGCACCGGCACCGGCAGCAGCGCCGGCGAGACCGGGAGCGCCGCCACCCCCGCCCCCCTCCGCCCCGTCCTGATCGTCGACCAGTTCGAGGAAACCTTCACGCTCTCCTCCGACGAGGCGGACCGGCGGACGTTCGTGCAGGTGCTCAGCGCGGCCTGCTCGCCCGGGGAGGAGGGCGGGGTGGCACCCCTGGTCGTGGTGCTGGGCGTACGGGCCGACTTCTTCGAGCAGTGCCTCGGCTATCCGGAGCTGGCCGACGCCCTGCAGCACCGGCACATGGTGCTGGGGCCGTTGACCACGGCGGAACTGCGGGAGGCGGTGACCGGCCCGGCCAAGGCCGTGGGGCTGGAGCTGGAACCGGGGCTGGCCGAGCTGATCGTGCGCGAGGTGAGCGCGGACGGGCCGCGCGGGGCGCACGACGCGGGCGTGCTTCCCTTGCTGTCGCACGCCCTGCTCGTGACGTGGCAGCGGCGGAAGGCGGGCCGGTTGACGCTGGCCGGTTACCGGGCGGCCGGCGGTATCCAGGGCGCGGTGGCGGCCACCGCCGAGCGGGCCTGGTCGGGGCTGGACCCGGCTGCCCGCGCGGCGGCGCGGCTGCTGTTGCTGCGGCTGGTCCGGCTGGGCGAGGACACCCAGGCCACCCGGCGCCGGGGCACCCGGCGGCAGCTCGCGGACGGTTCGGCGGACCCGGCGAAGACCGAGGAGTCGCTGGAGGCGATGGCCCGCGCCCGGCTGCTGACGCTGGACGCGGAGACCGTGGAGATCACCCATGAGGCGCTGCTGCACGCCTGGCCGCGCCTGCGGGGGTGGATCGACGAGGGCCGCAACGACCATCTGCTGCGGCAGCGGCTGGAGGAGGACGGCCGCGCCTGGGAGGACTCCGGGCGGGACTCCTCGCTGCTCTACCGGGGCTCGCGCCTCGAACAGGCGCACACCTGGGCGCAGTCCACCAGCAACGCCGGAGGCACAGGGAACGCAGGGAGCACAGGGAGCGCAGGGAGCACCGGCAGGGACGGCCGTGCCGGCCGTGCCGACGGCAAGGGGCGGAGTGGCGGGGACGGGCGCGCCAGGCACCCCAGCGGCACCGCCGACACCGCCGACACCGGGGCCGCCGGGGCCGCCGGGGGCGCCGGGGGCGCCTTCCTGACCCGTAGCGCGGTGGAGTTCCTGGCCGCCTCGGTCCGGCTGCGGCGGCGTACCGTCCGGATCCGGCGGAGTGCCGTGGCGGCGCTGGTGGCGTTCGCCCTGGTCGCCGTCGGCTCGGCGGTGGTCGCCTGGCAGCAGCGCAACGACGCGGTGTTCGAGCAGGTGGTCGCCCAGGCCGATCGGGTCCAGTTCTCCGATCCGTCGCTGTCCGCCCAGCTCGACCTGGTGGCGCACGAGCTGCGGCCCGACGACGAGGGCACCGGCAACCGGCTCGTCTCGATCGTCAACGCGCCCCTCGCCACCCCTCTCCTCGGCCACGGCGGTGCCGTCTACCTCACCTCCTTCAGCCCCGACGGGAAGTACCTGGCCACCGCCAGCTACGACCGGTCCGTACGGCTGTGGGACGTGGCGGACCCGTCCCGGCCCAAAGCCCTGGCCAAACCCCTGACCGGGCACACCAGCTGGGTGAGCAGCGCGGTCTTCGCGCCGGACGGCCGTACCCTCGCCAGCGCTGGCGACGACGGCACGATCCGTATGTGGGACGTGCGGGACCCGCGTGCGCCGCGCGCGCTGGGCGCACCGCTGACCGGCCACGACGGCACGATCTTCCTGATCGCCTTCAGCCCGGACGGGAAGACCCTGGCCTCCGTGGGCGAGGACCACACCGTACGGCTGTGGGACGTGAGCGATCCGGCGCACGCGAAGGAGATCGGCGCGCCCCTCACCGGGCACAGCGCTCCCGTACGCGCCGTCGCGTTCGGCCCGGACGGGAAGACCCTGGCGACCGGGGGCGACGACAACACGATCCGGTTGTGGGACGTGGCCGATCCGCGTGCGCCGCGCGCGCTGGGCACCGTGCTCAAGGGCCATACGAGTCTGGTGCACTCGCTGGCCTTCAGTCCCGACGGGCGGACGCTGGCCAGCGGCAGTTCGGACAACACCGTCCGGCTCTGGGACGTGACCGAGCCTCGGCGGGCGAGTGCGCTCGGCGCGCCGCTCACCGGGCACACCGGTCCCATCTGGTCCGTGGCCTTCAGCCCGGACGGCAGGACGCTCGCCGCCGCCAGCGCGGACAGTACGGCGAGTCTGTGGAATGTGGAGGACCCGGCGTACCCGTCGCAGGTCGGCGAGCCGCTGGCCGGGGCGAGCGGGGAGATGTTCGCCCTGGGGTTCAGCCCGGACGGCCGGACCCTCGCCACCGGGAGCGGCGACAGCAAGGTCCGGCTGTGGGCGCTGCCGACCTCCGACATGGTCGGCCGCAACGGGGTGTTCCGGCCGGACGGTCGGGTGCTGGCCACCGCCGGGCGCGACGGCCGGATCCGGTTGTGGAACGTGGCGGAGCCCGGTCGGCCCGTGCTGCTGGGGAAGGCGTTCACGCTGAAGGACAGCGGCAACCGTTCCCTGTCGTTCTCCCCGGACGGCCGCACCCTCTCGATCGTCGCCGGGAACCGGGCGCTGTATCTGTGGGACGTCGGCGACCCGGCCCGGCCGGTGCTGCGGGGGTCGCCGCTCCCGCTGCGGATCCGGTACACGGACGCGCAGGCCTACAGCCCGGACGGGCGTGTGCTGGCCACCTCCTACGGTGACCACGACGTGCAGCTGTGGGACGTCGGCGACCCGTCGCACGTGGTCCCGCTCGGCAAGCCCCTCACCGGCCACAAGGGCTACATCCTCGCCCTGGGCTTCAGCCCCGACGGCCGGACCCTCGCCAGCGGCAGCGCGGACGGCACCATCCGGCTGTGGGACGTGGCGGACCCGGCCCGGTCCACACGGCTCGGCGGGCCCCTGACCGCCCACCGCGGCGCGGTCAGCGATCTCGTCTACAGCCCGGACGGCAGGACGCTGGCCAGTGGCGGTGGCGACGACAAGGTCCGGCTCTGGGACGTCTCCGACCCCCGCGAGGCGAGGCGCCTGGGCGCGCCGCTCGTCGGCCACACCGAGGCGATCGTCTCGCTGACCTTCAGCCCGGACGGGCGGACCCTGGCCAGCGGTGGCAACGACAGCACCGTCCACCTCTGGGACGTCTCCCGCCCCGCCGACGCCTCCCCCATCGGCCGGGCGATGAGCCCCAACGCCAAGACGGGACAGTTCCTGTCCTTCAGCCCGAAGAGCGACATGCTCGGTGTCTCCAGCGGCGCCGACACCGTACGGCTGTGGAATCTGGACGTCGACGACGCCGTACGGCACATCTGCTCGTCGACACGCGGGGTGCTCACGCGGGAGAAGTGGGACGAGTACCTGCCCCGACTGTCGTACGAGCCACCGTGCGAGGGTTCCTGAACCCTCTCTGAGCAGCTCTTTTCCCGGTTCTCGCCGGTCCCGTCCGGCCTGCTGGGCGGGGCCGGGGGTGAGTGGAGGGGCCCGGGCTGTCGCGTGATACCGATCACAACTTGTCAACGCTATCGACCAGTCGGGTCCCGTCGCGCGAACAGCCTTGTTAGCCTTGGCCATAGCCCGGTCGCTGGTGCATCCCCCGTCGCCAGCGACCGGGCCCTTTCATGCCCGCCGGGGCTTCGCCCCCGCGCACTGGCCCCTCGCCCCCGCGCTCTTCCCTCCCCCGCCCGTCTCAGCCGTTCCAGGCCTCGTCGTACGGGTCCTGCGGTGCCTTGACCGGCTTGGTCGTCGTGACCTGGAGGTAGGGGACGGCGGTGCCGTTGAGGGGGTCCTCGGTCCGCTTCGGTGTGTAGGTGCCGGTGACCTCGATCCAGGTGTCGGGCTGGAGGACGGCGGGGAGCTCGCCGGTGAGGGCGATCTTGACGGGCTGGGCGTCCGCGGCGCAGCAGTTGAGGGCCATGCGGACCAGATACGGCCGGCCGGAGTCGTCGAAGGCGAGGAAGCCCGTGACCTTGAGCGTGCGGCCCGCGAGGGCCCGCCCCTTGTCGTAGACCGCGCGGCCCGCGTAGTCGGCGACGCTCAGGCGGAGGGTGCCGTCGGCGGGGAGCGTCGGATAGCCCCAGGGCTGCTCCTGGAGTGCCGTGCCGGTGCGCATCGCGGTGTAGGAACCGGCGGCGGGCGGGGCGACCAGGACGAGGGCGAGGAGCGGGAGGACGAGGAGCCAGGAGACCCGGGGTTCGCGGTGGGCGTGCGGTTCGGCTGCGGGCGACTGGTCGGCATGCGGCTCGTGGGCATGCGGCTCGTCGGCGTGGGTGTGCGGCTCGTCGGGGGTGTCCGGGTGGTCCCGTGTGGGCCGGCCGTCGCTCTGGCGTCGTGCCCGGCGTTCGTACCAGAGCGTGGCGACGGCGGCGGTGATCAGGACGATGCCCGCGCCTATGAGGAGAGGGCGCAGGCCGGCCTTGACGTAGCGGAGGTAGAGGTCGGTGAAGCCGGCGTGCAGCAGGGCTCCGCCGGTGAGGAACAGGACGACGGTCTGGGCCTGGCGGTTCACAGCAGCACCGCCCCGACGAGGGCCGACACCAGGATCGCGAGGGTGAAGGTGGCGGGGGCGAAGCGGAGCGCGAACGCGCGGCCGAAGGTGGCGGTCTGCATGGCGAAGAGTTTCAGGTCGATCATCGGACCGACGACCAGGAAGGCCAGCCGGGAGGTCAGGGAGAACTGGGTGAGGGAGGCCGCGACGAACGCGTCCGCCTCCGAGCAGATCGACAGCAGTACGGCCAGGACGGCGAGGGCGAGGATCGCGATCGCCGGGTTGTCGGCGGCGGCGTTCAGCCAGCTCGCCGGGACGACGGCCTTGAGCGTGGCCGCCGCCATCGCGCCGACGACCAGGAACCCGCCCGCGTGCATCACGTCGTGCCGCACCGAGCCCCAGAAGGCCGCGCCCTTGCTCTGCCCCTCGTAGGACGGCCGTTCCGGCGGGCGCATCCATTCGCCGCGGCCCACCCGCTGCCACAGCCAGCCCATCGCACACGCCACCAGCAGGCTCGCCACCAGCCTGGCCAGCACCATCTCGGGGTTCCCCGGGAACGCCACGGCGGTCGCGGTCAGCACGATCGGGTTGATCGCGGGGGCGGAGAGCAGGAAGGCGAGCGCCGCCGCGGGCGTCACACCCCGGCGTACGAGGGCGCCCGCGACCGGCACCGAGGCGCACTCGCAGCCCGGCAGCACCACCCCTGCCACGCCCGCCGCCGGGACCGCCAGGGCGGGCCGCTTCGGCAGCGCGCGGACGAAGAACGACGCGGGCACGAACACCGCGATGGCCGCCGACAGCAGCACCCCGATGACCAGGAACGGCAGGGCCTGCACGACCACCGCGACGAACACGGTCATCCAGCTCTGGGTCACGGGCGCGGACAGCAGGCCCCGCAGGGGGGCCTGCGCCACCACCGCGAGGACCAGCAGCATGGTGAGCAGCAGGGGTGGGTCGAGATGCCGGCCGCGGTGGGGGGCTTCTTCCTTGGTTGTGGCCACGGGGGACGGTACCTCCGTAGGGAACGGCTGCGCTGAGCGGGCCTGTTCGACCCTTTCCTCCCATACGGCGCCCGGCCCGCGGTTGCTCACGGCCTCCGGATCCCAATTTTAGTAATGGGATCCATTTTCATGTAGCGTTCCGGTCCATCACCCTGTGGAGGAGGACCCCATGGCCGTACCCAAGCGGAAGATGTCCCGCAGCAACACCCGCCACCGTCGCGCCCAGTGGAAGGCGAGCACGCCCCAGCTGGTGCCGTTCACGGTCGACGGCACCACCCACCTCGTACCGCAGCGGCTGCTGAAGGCGTACGAGCGCGGGCTGATCCACCCCGAGGGCTGAGGCCGTGACCACGCTCCACGAACGCCTGCCCGTCACCGTCCTGTCCGGGTTCCTCGGCGCCGGCAAGACCACCCTGCTCAACCATGTCCTCGGCAACCGCGAGGGACTCCGCGTCGCGGTCATCGTCAACGACATGAGCGAGGTCAACATCGACGCCGCGCTCGTGCGCGGGGGCGAGGCGGCGCTGTCCCGCACCGAGGAGCGGCTCGTCGAGATGACCAACGGGTGCATCTGCTGCACCCTGCGCGACGATCTGCTGGAGGAGGTGGACCGGCTGGCGCGGGAGGGTCGTTTCGACTACCTGCTGATCGAGAGCTCCGGGATCAGCGAACCCATGCCCGTCGCGGCGACGTTCGCCTTCGCGCGCGACGACGGCGCCACGCTCGGGGATCTCGCCCGGCTCGACACCATGGTCACGGTCGTCGACGCGGTGAACTTCCTGCCGGAGCTCGCGGGTGGCGACGAACTGGTGGCGCGGGGGCTCGACCAGTACGAGGACGACGAGCGCACCGTGAGCGATCTGCTCATGGACCAGGTGGAGTTCGCCGACGTGATCGTGCTCAACAAGACCGACCTGGTGGACACGGCGACCGCCGAGCGGCTCGCGGCGACCCTGGCGCGGCTCAATCCGGCGGCGCGGATCGTGCCGGTCAGCCATGGGCGGATCCGGGTCGGGGAGGTGCTCGGCACGCGGGCGTTCGATCTCGAACGGGCTCAGCAGGCGCCCGGGTGGGTGCGGGAGCTGAACGGGGAGCATGTGCCGGAGACCGAGGAGTACGGCATCTCGTCGACCGTCTTCCGCTCCGAACGGCCCTTCCATCCCGTGCGTTTGTGGGACTTCGTGACCGAGGGGCTGGACAGCGGCGCGTTCGGGCAGGTGCTGCGGTCGAAGGGGTTCTTCACGCTCGCCGGGCGGACCGGGGTCGTCGGGCTGTGGTCGCAGGCCGGGTCGGTGGCCCGCTTCGAACCGACGGCCGCGCAGGATGAAGAGGCTCCGTTCGCGCAGGAGTTGGTGTTCATCGGGACGGGGTTGCGGGGGGATGCCCTGCGGGCGGCTCTCGCGGGGTGCCTGGTGACGGAGGGCGAGGTGCGGGCCGGGGTGGCCTTCGACGACCCGTTTCCGGCGTGGGAGACGCATGGGGTGAGCTGCGAGTGAGGTTGTCTGCGGGCGCGTGGGGCTTCTCGCGCAGTTCCCCGCGCCCCTGAAAGGCCGGGGCTGCGCCCCTTGCATTTCAGGCCCGCAGGGCCGCAGACGACGCGCGGCCCAGGCCTACTCCCCCGCCCGTCTCCCCAACAACTCCGCCAACCCCCGTCGCGTCGCCGCCAGGACCACACGGTCCTCGGCCCGCAGGACGTACGTCGGCGGCAGGTCCCAGATCAGTCCCGAACCCGGCGGCGGCCCCGGGCCCCGCTCCGCGCCCGGCTCCCCGGACGCCGCCGTGTCGAGGGCCAGCACCCGCCACGCCCCCGCCCGGAACGCCTCCGCGACCGTCCGCCCCTCCAGGCGCCGGTGCCCTCGGACCTCCACGGCGGCGAAGAGGAGCACGCGGCGCTCGACGGGGATCGCGCCCAGGATCTGGCGCCCCATCATCGCGCCGGCGAACGCGGGCGCGGCCAGGTGCGTGACGCTGCGGCTGCGGGTGAGGGCGCCGGGGTGCGCGGCGCGCAGGGTGCGGTAGACGGCCGTGGCGAAGTCGTCGTCGTAGAGGCGGAGGACGACGCGCAGGTCGGGGCGTACGGAACGGGCGTACAGGCCGGCTTCGAGGTTCGTCGTGTCGGAGCTGGTGACGGCGAGGAGGGCGTGGGCGCGGTGGATCTTGGCGGCCTCCAGGACCCCCTCCTGGGTCACGTCGCCCAGGATGACCGGCACCCGCAACCGGCGGGCCTCGGCGAGACCGCGTGCCTCGGGGTCCTCCTCGACGCAGACCACCGGGATGTGGAGCTCGCGCAGCCTGGCGAGCACGCGGGTGCCGATCTTGCCGAGGCCGAGGAGGACGACGTGTCCGGACAGGCCGCGCGGCGGCTTGCGCAGGGCGGTGCCGCTGCGGAACGTGCCGAGCGCCTCCAGCACGGCGGCCAGGAGCACGGGCAGGAGGAGTAAGCCCATGAGGCCGGAGAGGAGTTGGAGGATCTGGCGGGAGTCGCTCTGGTCGGTCGCGGGGTCGGCGATCCCGAAGAGGTCGAGCAGCGTCGCGTACGTCGCCTGGAGCGGATGCTCCCCCGTGATCACCATCTGGGCCACGGCGAGGGCGAACACACACCCGATCATCCCCGCGAGGGACCACCGCAGCCGCCGCGAGAGCAGCGAGCCGACGGCGCCGAACGGACCGCCGCCGGACCGGCCGGGCGGCAGCGCGGGCCCCGTGTAGCGCACGGTGTCGAGGACGACGGTGCCGCGCCCGGTGGCCGCCGCCACCGCCGCCTCGTCGGGTAGGAGTTGGGGGCCGCGTTCCCCGCTGCCCTCGGAACCCTCGGTTCCGGCGGGGTCGTTGGTGGTGGCCGACAGCAACGCGAGGGTGCAGAGGCCGCCCGTGCCCCGTCCTCCCGAGCCCTGCCCTCCCTGACCCTGGCCTCCCTCGCCCTGGCCCGCTTGACCCGGCGGGCGTTCCACGGCCCTCAGCATCAGTCCGTCCGTCTGGACGACCTTGCTGGTCCCGGCCACGGCGGTCGCGGCCAGTGCGGGCGCGGCCGTGTCGGCGTCGGACAGGACGGTCGTCGAGGCACCCAGGCCGTCGACCCCGTCGGCGGCCGTGCCTCCCGTCGCCAACGCCGACGCTTGGTCCAGGAGTTCCTCGATGTGCTGGCCCAACCGGCGGTTGTAGAGCCTGAGAACGAGCCGCAGGCGCGGGTTGAGGCGGCGGGCGGTGAGGGCCGCACGGATGTTGGTCTCGTCGTCGTCGTACACCAGGGCCAGCGCGGCGGCCCGTTCCACCCCGGCCTCGGCGAGCACGGCCTCGGTGGCCTCGGCGGCCTCCAGGACCCGCTCGCCGCCGTCCCGTGGGCTGTTCCTGCCGCCGCCGGTGCGGTCGCCGACCACGCCGGTCCGGTCACCGGTACGGCTCCCGGAACGGTCGTCGGTCCGGTCGCCGGTGGGTGGATCGCCGTTGCCCGCCGCCCTGTTGACGGCCGCCGTCACCCGGTCGAAGAGCGCGGCGGCGGTGCGGGCGCGCCCGACGACCGGTCGCTGGGCGATCCGCGCGGTGGGCGGCACGACGAGGGTCACCTGCTCCCGGTACACGGTGCGCAGTTCGGCGGCGAGCCGGTGCGCCAGCCCGTCGTCCCCGCAGACGACCATGTGCGCGCCGGGGTCGGCGGGACCCGGCTGCCGGCCGGGGCCGGTACGGCTGTTGTGCTGCGAAGGGCTCCCCACGAGGCAGAAGACTGCCTCATCGACACCGCCGGTTCCCCAGTGATCCGGATCACAGTTGCCGGTGTGAGTGCGACGCCGGGTGGAAAAACGTACTCAAGGGGGACGGGATGACGGCGGTGTCCGGATGCGAGGATGGGGCGCCATGACCGCAGGGTGGGCTACACGCACGACACGCGCCGCGATGTTCGCGGCCGTCTGCGTGCTGCTCGCCGCCCTGGGCCACGTGTTGATGTCGGGGGCTCATGTCCCCTGGTGGGCCCTGGCCGTCGGGGCCGCCGCGACCGGTGCGGCGGGCTGGTGCCTGGCCGGACGTGAGCGCGGCCTGCCGCTGATCACGTCCGTGGTGGTCGCCGCGCAGACGGCCCTCCACTGGGGCTTCGAGCTGGCGCGGCCGTCGGGTTCGGCGGAGGCGGACGCGATGTCCGTCGGCGCACTGTCCGGCGGCGCCATGGACGTGGGCTCCGCCCACATGAATCACGCCGCCATGAATCACATGGTCCACATGGGCCCGACCGCCCACGTGGACCATGTGGACCCCACCGGTTACCTCCTGGACGGCGCGTACACGTCCTCCTCCGGCATGTTCGCCGCGCACCTGCTGGCCGCGCTGCTGTGCGGTCTCTGGCTGGCCCACGGCGAGCGCGCCGCGTTCGCGCTGCTGCGGGCCGTGGCCGGCCGACTGGCCGCACCGCTGCGGCCCCTCGCGCTGCCCCTCGCGGTGGAGCGGCCGCGTCCCCGGCTGCGGCGCAGCCGTACGGACCGCTCGCCTCGTCGACTCCTTCTCGTCCACGCGATCACCTCTCGGGGTCCACCCGCCGGGACCGCTGTCAGCTGACGACAGCCGGTGCCCCGGGGCAGCCACCACGGCTCGCTCCCGGGCTACGGCCGTACGCCGCCCACGCGCGTGCCGTACGGCCGGCTTCCCTCCCCTCCGGACCACCGAACGCGTTCCCACGCGTCCCCACGCGTCACACACGTCCGCACGCCTGCCTGCCAGCCCGCGTGCCCGCGTGCCCGCGTGCCCGCGTCGACGGATGGTCCGGGTCTTCGGACGACCCGAGAAGGACATCAGGTGATCACCCTTACTCCCCCGCCCGCGTCGATCCCGCGCGCCTCCCGGTCCACGACCGACGAGTCCATAACCGCCTGGGCGCTCGCCGCGCGCGGCGGGGACCCGGAGGCCGTCGAACGGTTCGTCGGCGCGCTCCAGCGTGACGTCCGGCGGTTCGTCGCCCACCTCTGCGCGGACCCGCAGGCGGTGGACGACCTCGCACAGGACACGTTCCTGCGCGCGCTCGGCAGCCTGCACCGGTTCGAGGGCCGCTGCTCCGCCCGTACGTGGCTGCTGTCCATCGCCCGCCGGGCGGTGACCGACAGCTTCCGGTACGCGGCGGCCCGGCCCCGGCTGTCCGACGTACCGGACTGGCGGCTGGCCGTCGAGCACGCCCAGCCGCGCGGGCTGCCCGGCTTCGACGACGGGATCGCGCTCGCCGATCTGCTGGGCGCGCTGCCCGAGGAACGACGTGAGGCGTTCGTCCTCACGCAGATGCTGGGGCTGTCCTACGAGGACGCGGCGGAGCTGACCGGGTGCCCCGTCGGGACGGTGCGGTCACGGGTGTCGCGGGCGCGGAGCACGCTCGTGCGGTTGCTGGCGGCGGCGGAGGGATGCCGGGAGGAGGGGCGGGAGGGCGAGCGCGTGCTGGTGGCGGCCTGAGGGGGTTCCGCGTCGTCGGTCGGCGTCCGGTGCCTCGCGCCGCGGGTCCGGTGGGGGTTCTCGCGCGGTTCCCCGCGCCCCGAAAGGGGCGCGGGGTGTTGCGCTCGCTCAGGGGCGTCCTCCCAGGTGGCGTGCCGCGAAGTCGAGTTCCAGGCGGAGTTGCTTGATGCGTTCGTCCACGACCAGGGAGCCGTGGCCGGCGTCGTAGCGGTAGACCTCGTGGACGGCGGAGCGGGCGGCGAGGCGGTCGACGTAGTTGTCGATCTGGCGGATGGGGCAGCGGGGGTCGTTGACCCCGGCGGAGATGTACACCGGGGCCTTCACCGCGTCGACGTAGGTCAGCGGGGACGAGGCCTCGAACCGCTCGGGGACCTCCTCGGGCGTGCCGCCGAGGAGCGTGCGGTCCATCGCCTTGAGCGCCTCCATCTCGTCGTGGTACGCGGTCACGTAGTCCGCGACGGGGACCGCGGCGATCCCGAGCGTCCAGGCCTCCGGCTCGGTGCCGAGGCCCAGGAGGGTGAGGTACCCGCCCCAGGAGCCGCCGGTGAGGACGAGACGGTCGGGGTCGGCGAAGCCGGAGCCCACCGCCCACTCCCGCACGGCCGCGATGTCCTCCAGCTCGATCAGGCCGACCCGGTGCTTGAGGGCGTCGGTCCAGGCGCGGCCGTACCCGGTGGAACCGCGGTAGTTGATGCGGATCACCGCGTATCCGTGGTCGAGCCAGGCGGCCGGGCCCGCCGCGAAGGCGTCGCTGTCGTGCCAGGTCGGGCCGCCGTGGATGTCGAAGACCGTCGGGTAAGGGCCGGACACGCCCTCCGGGCGCTGGACGAGGGCGTGGACGCGGCCCCCGGGTGTGTCCACCCAGACGTCCTCCACCGGCACCGAACCGGGAGACTTCATGCCCGGCGGATCGAGGACCACCTCGCCGGTCGTGGAGCGGACGACCGGCGGTTCGGCGGCCGAGGACCACAGGTACTCGACGCTGCCGTCGGGGCGGGCCGTGGCCCCCGACACGGTCCCTCGCGGGGTGTCCACCCGCTCCAGGACACGGGTCGCCAGGTCGTAGCGGAACAGCTCGCTGCGGGCCTCGAAGCTGTGGGCGACCAGCAGCGCGGAGCCGTCCGGATACCACTCGGCGCTCAGGTCGCCCTCCAGCCGGTCGCCGAGACCGAGGTCGGTCTCCTCGCCGGAGACCACGTCCCAGACGAGCGGCTCCCAACGGCCGCCCCGCTGGTGGCCGATGAGCAGCCGGGTGTCGCCGACGACGGGGGCGAAGCCCAGCACCTCCAGGCCCAGCTCGACCGTGCCGCCCTTGGTGTCGTCGAGCTCGGCGACCGTCGTGCCGTCCGGCCGGACCACGCGCAGCGCCGAGTGCATCGCGTCGCCGTGCTCGGTGTGCTCGATCGCGATCAGCGAGCCGTCGTGCGAGAGGTCGCCCACGCCGGCCGACTCACGGTGGCGGTAGATCTCGACGGGGGCCTCGCCCTGGCGGGACAGGTGGATCGTGGAGCCGTCCTCGTCGGTGGAGCGGCCGACGACCGCCGTCCGGCCGTCCCGGCCGAGGGCCAGGCCCGCCGGGTACGACGGCTCCAGGCCCGGGGCACCCTCCTCGTCCGGGCCGCCCTGGAACGGCTGGCGCCGCCAGATGCCGAACTCGTCCCCGTCCTTGTCGTCGAACCACCAGATCCACTCGCCGTCCGGCGAGAGCACACCGTCCGTCGTACCGTTGGCCCGGTCGGTGACCTGGCGCTGCTCGCCGGTGACGCGGTCCCACGCGTACAGCTCGTACGTGCCCGTGGCGTTGGAGACGAACAGCGAGCGGTGCGGCGCGTCCTCCGCCCAGTCCGGCAGGGACACCCTCGGTGCCCGGAACCTCTTCTCCCAGTCGGGCATGGACCCGTGCTGCTGCTGCGGGGTGGCCCCGTTGCTCTCAGTCATGGCCCCATATTGCCCCGACCGCACGGCATTGCGCCGACGAGGTCCCCAGCCTGTGGATAACTTCGGCCGCCACGGGGTCGGCCGGGCTGATCACCAGTGCCCGGGTCGGGGTCGGCCGGGCCGATTGTCAGTGCCCGGGTGCAGACTCGCCGCATGACCTCAACGACACGAAGGACGGACACGGGGACGACTACGGGGACCCCCGCGGTGACCGCTGCGGGGACGGCCGCGCGTGCCGATCTGCGCGGGACGGTCGAGCGGTTCTGGGCCACCGCCGAGGGCCGGGACTGGGCCGCGTTCGCCGAGACGCTGGCCGAGGACGTCGTGTACGAGCTGCCGCAGACGCGGGAGCGGATCCGCGGCCGCGAGCGGTACGTGGAGTTCAACCGGGAGTACCCCGGCGACTGGCACGCCCGGATCGAACGGATCGTCGCGGAGCCGCGCCGACCGGGATCACCGGGGCAGCCGGAACAGCCGGAACAGGTCGTCAGCTGGATACATGTCACCGTGGGGCCGGAGGAGATGTACGCGATCTCCTTCTTCACGGGGGACGAGGACGGCCGGATAGCCGCGATCACGGACTTCTGGCCCGAACCGTACGAGCCTCCGGCCGGGCGCGAGCACCTCGTCGAGCGGTACTGAGGGGGCGTCGCGGCGGTCTCGGCGGGGCGACCCCGGAGCCGGGGGCCCCGCGCGGGCACCGTACGGTGGAAGGCGTGTACCGGTTCCTGCTGACGCCCCGATGGTGGGGGATCAACGTCTTCGTGCTGCTCGCCATCCCGTTCTGCGTGTTCATGGGGTCGTGGCAGCTGAGCCGGTTCGAGGACCGGATGCAGGACCATCGCGCGGCGACCGAGCGGATCGACCCGGCGGACCGGGCCCCGGCACGCCCGCTGGACGCGTTGCTGCCGGTGGACAAGGAGACCTCCGGCGAACTGGCGACCGTGAGCGGGCGGTACGGCGAGCAGCTCCTCGTGCCCAACCGTGAGCTGGACGGCCGGACCGGGTTCTACGTCCTGACCCTGCTGCGCACCGGCGAGGGCAAGGCCCTGCCGGTGGTACGGGGCTGGCTGCCCGGCGCGGCGGACGCCGACCGGGCCCCGGCGGCCCCCTCCGGCGAGGTCACCGTCACCGGGTCCCTTCAGGCTTCCGAGACCCCGGGGTCGAACGGCGTGCCCGTCCAGGGCGGGCTGCCGGCCGGGCAGACCTCGGCGATCAGCGCGGCGGCGCTGGTGAACCTCGTGCCGGACGACCTGTACGACGCCTGGATCACCCTCGACAAGGGCGACTCGGGCATGAAGGCCGTCCCGGCGACGGCGCCGCAGGACACCGGGCTCGACCTCAAGGCCTTCCAGAACCTCGGTTACACCGGCGAGTGGTTCGTCTTCGCCGGCTTCGTCGTGTTCATGTGGTTCCGCCTGATCCGCCGCGAGGTCGAGTTCGTCCGCGACGCGGAACTGGGGCTGCTGCCCGACGCCGCCGAATCGGACGGGGAGGGAGACGGAGACGGTCCCGGCACCGCCGCACCGGACGGCCACGGCGACGGCGACGAGCGGGACGGCGGCGAGACGAACCGAGACGAGCCGCACGCCGACCGAGCAGACGAGAACCGCTCCCGCGAGGCCGAACCGGCCCCGTAGGACCGGCGGAGGCTCCCGCACCGGCTCACCCGACCGTGGGTGCGCCACGGTTCCGGCCTCTCCGGTTCCACCGGGAGCCTCACCGGGAGAAACCCTGCCGCACCCACCGGCAGGCCCGTCAGGTCGCTGCCATCAAACCCGTCCGGTAGACCACGCCCGCGCAGGCATTGCCGATGCCCGTCGAGAAGGTGGCGATGCCGCCCTCGGTGGTGTGGGAGACGAGGACGCTGCCGTCGACGACGCCGTCCTCGGTGAAGAGCTGGGTGGAGACGGAGTTGGAGCCGTCGGTGGTGGTGCCGGGGCTCGCCTCCCCCGTGGGCGTCGGGTCCGGTGACGGATCCGAACCGCCGGTGCCGCCGCCCGTCGTCCCGCCGGTGGTCGGACAGGGCTCGGACGGCACCCAGGCGAACCGCACCTCGTACGCCGCTCCCGGCTCCAGCACCAGCTGGGTCAGGGACAGCGACGGGTCGGGCAGTCCGGCCGCCGCGTCACCGGCGACATGGGTCGCCACGGTGATCTTCGAACCGTCCGCGGCACCCTGCGGGACGGCGCTCACGGAGCCCCCGCCGGTGACCGTACAGCTCGTGCCGGAGATGTTGGAGACGCGGAACGAGCCGTAGACGGCTCCGCCGGAGTCCGGTGCGCTCACGCTCCCGCCCCCGCCGAGCTGGGCCGCCGTGCAGAGCGCGGAGGCGGCGGCCGTCGGCGTCGCCTGCGTGCCGCTCGTGGAGCCGCTGCTCTGGCCCTTGCCCTTGTCGCCCTTGTCCTTGTCCGTGCTCTTGCCGGTCTCCTTGGACCCGCCGGAGGATCCTCCCGACGAACCGTTCCCGCCCGTCTGGCCCTTGGACTGGCCCTCGGTCTCCTGCTTGTTCGAGCCGTTGCCCATGATGGAGGTGTTGACGTCGGAGCCGGTGGAGTTGGAGACGTGCACCAGGGCCGGGATCGCCGTGCCGATGAGGAGCGCGGCGGCGGCCATGCCGACGACGGCCTGACGCTTGCGGGTCCGCCGCGCCGGTACCGCCCGCCGCAGATGCTCCAGCGTGCCGTCCCTGGGCTCGATCTCCGCCACCGCCTGGTGCAGCAGATTACGCAGCACCAGCTCGTCGGAGTCGAACGCGCCGAGGCCCTTCGCCCCGGAGCCGTTGAGCACCGAGCCGTTGAGCGCGGGACCGTCCGGCGCGGAGCCGTCCGAGGTCGCGTCGTCCGAGGTCGCGTCGTCCGGGGGCGCGTCGTCCGTACCCGGGTCAGCCGAATTCAGGTCGGCCGAACGCGAGCCGTCCGCACGCGAGTCCTCCGCATGCGAGTCCTCCGGGGCGTGGCCTTCGAGATCCTGGCCCTCGGGGTGGGGGCCTTGTTCTTCGGGGCCGTGATTCACAGTTCCGTTCCCAGCGTGCGATTGCGTTTCTTCGTGCTCATCGAGCCCGCGCCCCCCGACGCGCCCGTCCCGCCCGCGCTGCTCCGCGCGTTCGTCCCCGCGCTCCTCGGCGCGTTCGTCCTCGTCCCGGCGCCCCCAGGAGGCACGCCTCCTGGCGCCGAGCTCGTCCCGACCGCCCGGCCCGCCGTGCCTGTCGGCTCCGCCGTGCCTGTCGAGTCCCTCGCGCCCCTCGGGTCCGTCGTCCTTGCCGTGCGTGCTCATGCGGGCGCCTCCATGGCGACGCGCAGTGCCGCGATGCCCCGGGAGCCGTACGCCTTCACCGAGCCCAGCGATATGCCGAGCGTCTCGGCGACCTGGGCCTCGGTCATGTCGGCGAAGTAGCGCAGCACGAGAACCTCGCGCTGCCGCCGCTGGAGCCCCTTCATCGCTTTGATGAGCGAGTCGCGCTCCAGCTGGTCGTACGCGCCCTCCTCCGCGCTCGCCATGTCGGGCATCGGCTTCGACAGCAGCTTCAGGCCGAGGATGCGGCGGCGCAGGGCGGAGCGCGAGAGGTTCACGACCGTCTGGCGCAGATAGGCGAGCGTCTTCTCCGGGTCCCGGACGCGCTTGCGCGCCGAGTGCACGCGGATGAACGCCTCCTGGACGACGTCCTCGCAGGAGGCGGTGTCGTCGAGGAGGAGCGCCGCGAGTCCGAGGAGCGAACGGTAGTGGGCGCGATACGTCTCGGTGAGGTGGTCGACCGTCGTACCGGAGGCCGGCACCGTCGACGTGTCGTCCGAGCCGTCGCGCTGGCTGGGTATGCGGGTCGGCCGCGCCGCGGGCATCGGCGCGATCACCGGCATGCCGCCGGCCGAACCGGGCACGCGGGGACGGCGGGGTGGACGCAGGGCGGTGCCCCTCGTCTGTACCGCGGTGAAATCGAGTACCTCTGCCACGCCTGTTGGACCCGCATCCCCCCGTCGGGGTTGTACGAGACAGGCATCACTTTTGCGTCAGACCGCACACGTGTCCGTATGGCATGGGCGCTGGTCGGTATGGCGGCCACGTCCGTCGGCACGCAGCGCGCAGCCATCGGTACGACCCACCGAACACCGGACAGCGCGTCGAACGCTCTCATGCGTACCAGCTCTTCCCCTATGCCCCAAGTGGTGGCGCCCAGCCCCGCCGAAGGGCGCCCGGTAAAGACGCTCCCCGTACGCCGCGCGGTTGCGGCGGACGGGGAGAAAAATCCTCGATCACCGGGAGGCCTGAATCAACCCGGAAATCCGGCGGCGGTACGGGCGGAAATCGTCCGCCCATGGAACCGCCGACCCGAAGAACTTACACGCCACCTCTGACAAGGGCCGACGCCGCGGGGGCGGGGAGTGCGGGTTCGTCGGCGACCGCGGGCCCGGCGGGGCTTCTCGCGCGGTGCCCCGCGCCCCTGAAAGATCAGGCCCGGCGGGCCTGGACGGCGGCCGGGCCGCAGGATGAAGAGCACGGGGCGCAGCCCCGGCTTTTCAGGGGCGCGGGGAACTGCGCGAGAACCCCCACGCACCCGCACCCGCCAACGCGCCGCACCGCCCCGCACCGCAGAGCAGAGCAGAGCAGAGCGACTACGCCCCCTTCACCACCAGCTCAGCCACCTGAACCGCGTTCAAGGCGGAGCCCTTGCGCAGGTTGTCGCCGCAGACGAAGAGTTCCAGGGCCGTCGGGTCGTCCAGGGCCCGGCGTACGCGCCCGACCCAGGTGGGGTCCGTGCCCACCACGTCGGCCGGCGTGGGGAACTCCCCCGCGCCCGGATCGTCGTAGAGGACGACCCCGGGGGCCGTGGCGAGGATCTCCCGCGCCTTGGCGACCGTGACCTCGCCCTCGAAGCGGGCGTGCAGGGTGAGGGAGTGCGCGGTGACCACCGGCACCCGTACACAGGTCACGGCGACCGGCAGCTTCGGCATTCCGAGGATCTTGCGGGACTCGTCCCGCACCTTCATCTCCTCCGAGGACCAGCCGTCCGCGCGCAGGTCCCCGGCCCACGGCACCACGTTGAGCGCCACCGGCTCCGGGAACGGCCCGGTGTTGTCGCCCACGGCCCGCCGTACGTCACCGGGGGTGGTCCCCAGCTCCGTACCGGCGACCAGGGCGATCTGCTGGCGCAGGGTGTCCACGCCGGCCCGGCCCGCGCCGCTGACCGCCTGGTACGAGGAGGCCACCAGCGCTCGCAGCCCGAACTCCGCGTGCAGCGCGCCGAGCGCCACGATCATGGAGAGGGTCGTGCAGTTGGGGTTGGCGATGATGCCGCGTGGCCGGTTCCGGGCGGCGTGTGCGTTGACCTCGGGGACGACGAGGGGCACCTCCGGGTCCATCCGGAAGGCGCCCGAGTTGTCGACGACGACCGCGCCCCGGGCCGCCGCGACCGGTGCCCACCGCTCGGCGACCTCGTCCGGAACGTCGAAGAGGGCGATGTCGACCCCGTCGAAGGCTTCCTCGGCGCCCTCGACCAGCGCCGTCACCTCGACCTGCTCCCCGCGCACGGTCAGCTTGCGGCCGGCCGAGCGCGGGGAGGCGAACAGACGGATCTCGCCCCAGATGTCCGCACGGTGGGACAGGATCTGGAGCATGACGGTGCCGACGGCCCCGGTCGCGCCCACGACCGCGAGCGTCGGCCTGCCGGCGCGCCCGGCATCGACCGCCATCAGCGACCGATGCCGTGACCGCTGCGGACTCCGCCGCGGGCACCGCCGCGGAGTCCGCCACCGACACGCACGCCGGCACCGCCGTCGTACGCCCGGTACGAACGGACCGTCATCGTCCGGTGCCTCCGTAGACGACGGCCTCGTCGCTGTCGGAGTCGAGCCCGAAGGCGGTGTGCACGGCGCGCACGGCCTCCGGCACGTCGTCGGCGCGGGTGACGACCGAGATGCGGATCTCGGAGGTCGAGATCAGCTCGATGTTCACACCCGCGTCGGACAGCGCCTCGAAGAAGGAGGCGGTGACGCCCGGGTTGGTCTTCATCCCCGCGCCGACCAGGGAGATCTTGCCGATCTGGTCGTCGTAGCGCAGCGAGTCGAAGCCGATGCCGGCCTTGTTCTTCTCCAGCGCGTCGATGGCCTTGCGGCCCTCGGTCTTGGGGAGGGTGAAGGAGATGTCCGTCAGCCCGGTCGTCACGGCGGAGACGTTCTGCACCACCATGTCGATGTTGACCTCGGCGTCCGCGATGGCGCGGAAGATCGCGGCGGCCTCGCCCGGCTTGTCCGGGACGCCGACGACCGTGACCTTGGCCTCGGAGACGTCGTGGGCGACTCCGGAGATGATGGCGTGCTCCACCTTGTGGTCCCCTTGCGACTCTGGCTTCTCGTTGCTGACCCAGGTGCCCGGCAGTCCGGAGAAGGACGAGCGGACGTGGATCGGGATGTTGTAGCGGCGGGCGTACTCGACACAGCGGTGGAGCAGCACCTTCGAACCGGACGAGGCCAGTTCGAGCATGTCCTCGGAGGAGATCCAGTCGATCTTCTTCGCCTTCTTCACGACCCGCGGGTCGGCGGTGAAGACGCCGTCGACGTCGGTGTAGATCTCACAGACCTCGGCCTCCAGCGCGGCGGCCAGCGCCACGGCGGTCGTGTCCGACCCGCCGCGGCCGAGGGTGGTGATGTCCTTCTTGTCCGCGCTGACACCCTGGAAGCCGGCGACGATGGCGATGTTGCCCTCGTCCAGCGCGGTCCGGATGCGGCCGGGCGTGACGTCGATGATCCGGGCTTTGTTGTGGACCGAGTCGGTGATGACGCCTGCCTGGCTGCCGGTGAACGACTGGGCCTCGTGACCCAGGTTTTTGATCGCCATGGCCAGCAGTGCCATGGAGATACGCTCTCCGGCGGTCAGCAGCATGTCGAACTCACGCCCGGCAGGCATCGGTGACACCTGCTCGGCGAGATCGATCAGCTCGTCCGTCGTGTCGCCCATCGCGGAAACGACGACGACCACCTGGTGGCCGTTCTTCTTCGCTTCCACGATCCGCTTGGCGACGCGCTTGATGCCCTCGGCATCGGCTACGGAGGAGCCTCCGTACTTCTGCACGACAAGGCCCACGTGCGCTCCTCGCTCCGTTTCAGTCCCTTATCCGCACATACACGCACTCACACGTGCTGCGGCGGTCGGCTCAGTCTATCGAGCGGCCGAATATCCCTTCCCTGGTACCGCATGGTGAGATGTCCCGCTCACCCTTTGATCACCTGGGTTTTCTCCGGGCCTTCCACCGGTTTCACCCGGCTTCTCGTCCGGAGCCTCGACCGCTCCGGGAACGTCCCTGCCCAGGTCGTCGCCGAACAGTCGGCACGGACGGGGAAAAGTGCCTGGAGTCACACCCCGGCCCACCGCGGTCCTTCCGCCGAAGGAACCCCAACTTTCAAGCATTAAGGTCATGGCCGTGCGCGTACTTCTGGTGGAAGACGACGAGCCGGTCGCCGAGTCCCTGCGACGAGGGCTCCTGCGGTACGGCTTCGAGGTGCGGTGGGTCAACACGGGCGGGGCGGCCCTGTCGTTCGACGGCCCGTACGACGTCGTCCTCCTGGACCTCGGGCTGCCCGACACCGACGGCCTCGACGTCTGCAAGGCCCTGCGGGACCGCAGCCAGGTGCCGATCATCGTGATCAGCGCCCGCAGCGACGAGACGGACCGGGTGGTCGGGCTGGAGCTCGGCGCCGACGACTACGTCTCCAAGCCGTTCGGCGTGCGCGAGGTGATCGCCCGGATAAGGGCGGTGATGCGCCGGGTGCAGCCGCGCGCCGCCGGCTCACCCGCCGCCGGCCCCGACCGCTACGGCCCCCGCCTCACCGTCGACCGCAAGGCCGCGCGCGTCCATCTCGACGGTACGGAGGTCGCGCTCGCGCCCAAGGAGTACGACCTCCTCGCCTTCCTCACCGAGGAGCCGGGCGCCCTGATGTCGCGCGAGCAGATCATGGAGGCGGTCTGGGACGCGAACTGGTTCGGCCCGACCAAGACGCTCGACGTCCATGTGGCCGCGCTGCGGCGCAAGCTCGCCGGGGCGATCACCATCGAGGCGGTGCGGGGCGTGGGGTTCCGGCTCGTCGTCGACGAGGGCGCGGGCGCCGACGCCGGTGAGGGCCCGGGCGCCGACGGCAGTGTGGGCCCGGGCGCGTCATGATCCGTCAGCTCATCCGCAGCTACGTGTTCCTCGTGGCTGTGGCGATCGCCCTGTTCACCGTGCCCGTGGCGTTCACGCTCACGGACCAGCTGCGGGACGACACCAGCGAGGCGGTGCGGCGCGAGGCCAGGACGATGGCCCGGCTGCTGGGCGTCGGCGACACCGCCTCCTGCGCGGCCCTGGCGCGGCTGGCCGGCGCGTACCCGTCCGACGAGGAGAAGGTCGAGGTCACCGCGACCGAACGCTGCGCCCCGGAACGGCTGCGGGAACCGACGGCGGACGCGGCGCTGGAGAAGGCCCTGGAGCGCGGCGAGAGCACCGTCGACTGGGGCTCGGACGTCATCTGGGGCGAGAACCTGGTGGTCACCGTCCCCGCCTTCGAGCGCTCGCCGGACGGAGATACCCAGAAGGACGAGGTCGTCGGCGCCGTCCGGATCATGTTCTCGACCGACCACCTCACGTCCCGGCTGTGGCAGATCTGGGGCTTCCGGGCGGCGCTGGCCGTGCTGGTGCTCCTGGCGGCGGCGGTCATCGGCGTCTTCGCCGCCCGGCGCCTGACCGCTCCGCTCCGCCAGCTCAACGAGATGGCCAGCAAGATGAGCGACGGCGATCTCACGGCCCGCTCCCCCGTGACGGGCCCCCAGGAGACACAGACCCTGGCGCGCACGCTGAACCAGGCGGGCGAACGGCTGGACACGCTGATCGCCTCGCAGCGCATCTTCGTCGCCGACGCCTCCCACCAACTCCGCACCCCCCTCACGGCGTTGCGGCTGTCCCTGGACAACATCGCGGACGGCACGGACGACGAGTTCGTGCGGGAGGACGTGGAGCAGGCGACGGCCGAGGTGGTCCGGATGAGCCGTCTGGTCAGCGGTCTGCTGGTACTGGCGCGGGCCGAGGCGAAGGTGACGGCGGCGGAACCGCTGTCCCTGCGGGACGTCATCCAGGAGCGTCTGGACGTGTGGAGACCGGCCGCCGACGAGCGCGGAGTCACCATCACGCTCAGGGGGAGTGCCGACGGCCGGCCGCTCGTGCTGGCCAGCCCCGGTCATCTGGACCAGGTCCTGGACAACGTGCTCTCCAACGCCCTGGAGGTCTCGCCGGACGGTGCGACGATCACGGTCACGGTGGAGACCCGGGGTGACGAGGTGGTGCTGTCGGTGCTGGACGAGGGGCCCGGGATGACGGACGCCGAGAAGTCCCGCGCCTTCGACCGCTTCTGGCGCGGTCAGGGCCTCACCGGGAGGTCGGGGTCGGGCCTCGGTCTCGCCGTCGTCAAGCAACTCGTCACCGACGACAACGGGACCGTGGCCCTCAAGGACGCGCCCGGGGGCGGGTTGTGCGTCGCGCTCACGCTGCGCGCCGCGCGCCACGGGGGTGGCTGAGCCGGGGGGGGGTGGGGGGCTCGGCCACGCTCGCGGGGGCGGGTGCTCAGCCCTCGGGCATCGCCGACGAGTGGTGGTTCACGATCTTCCACACGCCGTTCCGCTTCTCGTACTCGTAGGTGTAGCGGGCGTCGACGCGCCGCTTCTCGCCGGTCTTCGGGTCGGTGAGGATGAAGTAGTACGAGCCGGTGTCGATGGCCGAGTTGGCGTCCAGGACGTTGATGACCGTCCTGGTCTTCTTGCCGACCGGCTTGTTCTCCAGGAAGTGGTCGAAGTAGTCGACGATGCCGGCGCGGTTCGTGCGGATCTTGTTGGAGACGGTCGGCAGGAGGACCGCGTCCTTCGCGTAGCGGTCCGCGACCTTCTTGGAGTCACCGGTCCGCAGCGCCTTGTTCCAGCCGTCGAACAGCGCCGCGATCTCCTTCTTGGAGGTCTTCTTCGGCGCGGCGTCGGCCCCGGCCATGCTGACACCGGCGGTGACCGTGCCGGCGGTGACCAGAGCGGTGGCGGTGACGACGGCGGCGCGTATCCGGTTCTTGCGGGTCATCGCGATCTCCCGTGCGAGGTGGGGGTGTTACTGCCTCCGCTTCCTGTGCGGTGGAAGTGACACAAGATTCGCGTGACGCCGGTTAGGGGCCGTGCAACGGACGTACAGCCGTGGGGCAGGGATCGTACAAAGCACAGACCGTGACGCGCCGTGCACAACTGGTGCGGGGCTGACGGGGTAACAGACAGCCATGAGCGAAGTACTGCTGAGCGAGAGTTTTCGTAGTGCGTCGGGGGCCGTGCGGTGGGGCACGGCCGGAGAGGCGGGTCGGGAGCCGGTCGTGCTCTGCCACGGCACACCCTTCTCCTCCTACGTCTGGCGCGGTATAGCCCAGACGCTGGCCGACACCGGCCGGTACCAGGTGTTCGTGTGGGACATGCCCGGGTACGGCGAGTCGGACATGCACACCGGCCAGGACGTCTCCCTGGCCGCCCAGGGGCAGGTCCTCGCCGACCTGCTGAAGTGGTGGGGGCTGGGTGAACCCCTGGTGGTGGCCCATGACTTCGGGGGAGCCGTCGCCCTGCGGGCCCATCTGCTGCACGGGGCCCGCTACCGCGCGCTCGCCCTCGTCGACCCCGTGGCGCTGGCCCCGTGGGGGTCGCCCTCCTTCCGGCTGCTCGGCCGGCACGCCGATGTCTTCGAACAGTTGCCGCCCGCGCTGCACCGGGCCCTCGTGCGGGAGTACGTGAGCTCCGCCAGCGGCCCCGGGCTGCACCCGGCGGTCCTCGACCGGCTCGTCCAGCCGTGGCTCGGCGAACACGGTCAGCCCGCCTTCTACCGGCAGATCGCCCAGGCCGACCAGGCACACACGGACGAGATCCAGGATCGGTACGGGGAGATCGGCCTTCCGGCGCTGGTGTGCTGGGGCGAGGACGACCGCTGGATCCCGCTGGCGAAGGGGCGGGAGCTGGCCGACCGCATCCCAGGGGCGCGCTTCGTCCCGATCGCGGGCGCGGGACACCTCGTCCAGGAGGACGCGCCCGCCGAACTCGCGGGCGCCCTGCTGGCGTTCCTCGGAACCGTCGCCTGAACCGGGACCGTCGCCCGAGCCGGAACCACCGCCCGAGCCGGGGCCGTCGCCCGAGCCGGGACCACCGCCCGAGCCGGGCCCGGCCTAGAGCGTCCCCAGCGCCGGGGCGAACGCGATGAGCAGCGGGAGCAGGGCCAGGAGCGCGGCGGCCGTCGTGGTGGCCGCGCGGCGGGTGCGGTCGAGGCGGGGCGGCGGCTCCAGCAGCCGCTCCACCCGGTCGCCCAGCAGGCGGCGGGTGTTGGAGCAGCTCAACACGCCCCGGTGCTGGTTGAGTTCGATGAGGGCGAGGGCGGTGGTCAAGTGCCCGCAGCGGCGCGATGCCGTGTCGTCGGCGGCGAGTTCGACGAGCCGGTGGGTCTGGTCGGCGAAGTGGGCGAAGAGGGGGACGCGTGGGAAGCCCGTGGCGAGGGCCGTGGAGAGGTGGAGCAGCCAGTCGTGGCGGGCGCGGGCGTGACCCAGTTCATGGGCGAGCACGGCGTCCAGCTGACGGTCGCTCAGCTTGCCCAACGCGCCCGTGGTGACGACCAGTCGGGGCGGCGCGCCCGGCATGAGCCACGCGTCGGGGTACTCGTCCTCCAGCACCAGCAGCGGCCCCTGCGCCTGCGGCAGGCCCGCCGGGAGATCGGGGGCCCGCTCCCGCAGGTGGGCACGGCGCAGCTGCCGTCGGCGCCGGGCCTCGACCAGCTCCCGGGCCAGCATCGCACCGCTCCAGGCCGCACCCAGGGCCAGCGCCAGCGTCAGCACGGCCGTCCAGGGCGGCGCGGCCGTGAGGTCGTACGCGGCGGTCACGGCCGGGGGCGCGGGGGCGAAGGCATGCGTGCGCACCGTCTCGAACACCGCCGCCGCGCCCAGCACCAGCGCCGCGAGGCAGCTCAGCAGCGCCGCCGCCACCAGGCACTGCCACGCCCACAGGGCGACCACGGGTTCCCGCTCGGGCCACCCCGCCTTCACCAGGGTGCGGGGGCCGAGCACGGCGGCGGTCAGCGCCACGGCGGCGAGAAGGAGCAGGAGAACGGTCACGTCACTGGGTCCGGTTCCTGTCGAGGGGCGGGGGCGGGCGACGGTGCTTACGCTACCGCCGGTCCCCGCACCCGCAGCACCCTTTGACGTGCCCGAAGCAGACGACGAAGCGGGCCCGCAGCAGGCGATGAAGCGGGCGACTAGGCAGGCGTTCGAGACGGACGACGGGCGGTGGAGCTACTTGACCTTCCGGCCCAGCCCCAGCGGCCCCGCGATCTCCTCCGCCATGACCTTGCCCGCCTCGAACTCCAGGGTCTCGTCGCCCATCAGTTCCTGGTCGGTGTCGAGGCCGTCCAGCTCGGCGAGGGGCTGGTTCAGGCGGACGTGCGCCACGAGGGACTGCAGGGCCCGCAGGGTCGCCGACGCCGTGGAGCCCCAGTTGGAGAAGTAGGAGAACTGCCACCACCACAGCGCCTCGGTGGTGCGGCCCGCGCGGTAGTGGGCCATGCCGTGGCGCAGGTCGGCGATGACGTCGGCGAGGTCGTCGGAGATCCGGGCCGGCACCGGCGCCTTGCGGGGCTCGTAGGGGTCGAAGACCTCGGAGTAGACGTCGACCGGGTCGAGCATGAGGGCGAGGCGTTCGCGCAGCTCGTCGACGTCCGGCTCGGGGCCGGGGTCGGGCTCGTAACGCTCGTCCGGGACGATGTCCTCGTGCGCGCCGAGGCGACCGCCGGCCAGCAGCAGCTGGGAGACCTCCAGCAGCAGGAAGGGGACGGCCGAGTCCGGCTCGTCGCCCTTGGCCACCTCGGTGACCGCGACCAGGAAACTCTCGATCTGGTCCGCGATCTGGACCGCGAAGTCGTCCGGGTTCAGGTCCGTCGCGTGCAGCGTGGCGTCAGACATCCAGCAATCGTCTCCCCTCGAAGGCGCGGCCGAGGGTCACCTCGTCCGCGTATTCCAGGTCGCCGCCCACCGGGAGGCCGCTGGCCAGGCGGGTGACCTTGAGGCCCATGGGTTTGATCATGCGGGCGAGGTACGTGGCCGTGGCCTCGCCTTCCAGATTCGGGTCCGTGGCCAGGATCAGCTCGGTGACCGTGCCGTCGGCCAGGCGGGCCAGCAGCTCCCGTATGCGCAGGTCGTCGGGGCCGACGCCCTCGATCGGGCTGATCGCGCCGCCGAGGACGTGGTACTTGCCCCGGAACTCGCGGGTGCGCTCGATCGCGACGACGTCCTTCGGTTCCTCGACGACACAGATGACGGACAGGTCGCGGCGCGGGTCGCGGCAGATGTTGCACAGCTCCTCCTGCGCCACGTTGCCGCAGGTCGCGCAGAAACGGACCTTCGCCTTCACCTCCAGGAGGGCCTGCGCGAGCCGCCGTACGTCCGTGGGCTCCGCCTGCAGGATGTGGAAGGCGATCCGCTGCGCGCTCTTGGGACCGACGCCGGGCAGTCGCCCCAGCTCGTCGATGAGGTCCTGGACCACGCCTTCGTACACGGACTGCCGTCCTTCCTGGTGTCTTTCAGTACGTACCGTAGTCGGCCGCCGCCGCTCCGAGGAAGGCGGTACCGGGCACGGATGGGCTCGCCGGGGGGTTGCGGGCGAGTTCTGCGGAGTTCGGAGCTGTCGGGAGGTGTTCGGCGGAAAAGTCGCGCCGGGGGCGCGGGGAGGGTGGGCAAGGGGGCGGCCGAGAGGCCCGGTTCAGAAGGGCAGGCCGGGGATGCCCGAACCGCCGCCGAGGCCCTGGGCGAGGGGGCCCAGTTTCTGCTGCTGGAGGGTCTGGGCGTTCTCGTTGGCCGCCTGGACGGCCGCGACGATCAGGTCGGCGAGGGTCTCGGTGTCCTCCGGGTCCACCGCCTTGGGGTCGATCTTCAGGGCGCGCAGTTCGCCGGAGCCGTTGACGGTGGCCCGCACCAGGCCGCCGCCCGCCTGACCGTCGACCTCCGTGCGCGCGAGCTCCTCCTGCGCCCTCGCCAGGTCCTGCTGCATCTTCTGGGCCTGCTGGAGCAGCTGCTGCATGTTGGGCTGGCCACCACCGGGGATCACGTTCAGCTCCCTCGCACGAGTACTTGCGGAGACCCGCGGGGACGGTTCTACGGACGCCCCCGGGGACCTTCTTGCGGTCGCAACGAGCCTACGTGGTCGGCACGGCCTCTGCCGCGCCACTCTTTCGAGTGAGTCGGCGGGGATTCGTATATCCGATCAAGGGCATCTTCCAGGGGATAAGCGGCGAAAACACCATCTTCGCCACCCATTGGGCGGTAGGAAGGGTCCGGCCGCGTCAGGGTGGTGCGTGAGCGCCGTACGTACGTAGGGAGTGCCGGGTGAGCCAGCCGGAGATGCAGCCCGAGGGGGGACCCCAGGACGGGCGGGGTGAGGGGTCCGGGCTGTGGGCGGAGCCGTGGATGGCCGCGACCGGACCGTGGGTGGGGGAACTGGCCGGCCGGCCGTTCCCGCAGGGGGACTGGGGGGCGCCGGCGGAGCGGCTGGAGGAGCTGTACCAGTGGGTCGAGCGGGCGGCGCTGGAGACCGCGTCGTGGTATCTCGCGGACCGGGTGTGGAAACGCCTCGCGGCGCGGGTACTGCGGGTCGGGGCGGCGACGGGCGCGCTGGTCGGGGCCGCGCTGCCGCTGCTCGACCTGACCGGGGCGGTGAGCGGGGCGGCCCCCTGGGGGTATCTCGCGCTGCTGTCCTGTGTGGCGTGCGTGGCGGTGGATCGGTTCTTCGGGGTCACCTCCGGGTGGATGCGGGACGTCGCCACGGCCCAGGCGGTGCAGCGGCGGTTGCAGATGCTGCGGTTCGACTGGGCGTCGGAGAGCGCGCGGGAGGTGCTGGGACCGGCGGAGGGGACGGCCGGGGAGGCCGCCGAGCGGTGCCTCGGGGTGCTGCGGCGGTTCTCCGAGGACATCACGGAGCTGGTGCGGGCCGAGACGGTGGACTGGATGGTGGAGTTCCGGGCGGGGGCGGCGCCGTCGGGGTTGCGGGTGGGGGGAGCCGTGGCTCGGCCTGAGGGGATGGTGAACGGGCGGGTGCCGTTGCCTCCGGGGGCTCGGCCGAACATGCCTCGGCAGCGGCCGCCGGAGGCTCGGTAGGGGTTTGTTCGCCCCCGCCGCCCCTACCCGTCCCATCGTCGCAAGGAGCTGCGCCCCTTTGACCCCCATGTGCGGCTCGGTGGGGGCCGGTCGCGCAGTTCCCCGCGCCCCTGAAAAGCAGGGGCTGCGCCCCGTGCTGTTTCACCCGCGCCGCTTCAGTCGGTCTTCGTGTACGTCACCGACTTGCCCGCCGTGTCGACGCGGCGGAGCTGTCCGTCGGGCAGGAGGGTGACGGTGGTGGCGGCGCCGGGGGAACAGGACTCGGCCGGTTCGCCGGTGGTGACGGTGGAGGGGCCGATCTGGAGCGGACCGTCGTCGTCCGGTTCGTCCGTGAGCGCCGCCTCGAACACGCAGTGGTACGTGCCGCCGCCGTCGAGCGGACCGTCCGCCGTGAGCGAGAGCACCGTGTCGCCGACCTCACCCTGCCGGATGACGAGCCGACGGGTGTTCGCGCCGTCGAGCGTGGCCTCCCAGGTGCCGAGGAAGTCCTCCGGGACGGTGCCCGCGTCGGGCGACTCGGTGGTCGGGTCCGGCGAGGTCGCGGGGTCCGTGGGCTCGTCGGTCGTCGGCCCCGGCGTCTCGGGCGCGCTCGTCCTCGTACCGCCCTTCGCGTCGTCCTTCTCGCCGCCGTCGCCCCCCTTCTTCATCAGCGCGTACACCGATCCGCCCGCCCCGAGAGCGACCACCAACGCGACGACGACGAGCAGCACGGAGCCGCGCCGGCTCCCGCGCTCCGCTTCGGGACCCCCGCCGGGGCCCGTCCCGGCCCCGGGCCCGTAGGGGGGCTCCGATCCGTAGAAGGGCTCCGGTCCGTACGGCGGGGTCGCGCCCAGCCCCGCCCCGGCGGCGCCTCCGGGCCCCTGACCGCCGCCGTACGGCGGCTGCCCGTACGCCCCGTACGGCGCCTGCGGCCCGCTCTGCGGGTAGCCGTAAGCGGGGGCGGGGGCGGGGCCCTGGCCGTAGCCACCGGCGGGCTGCTGGGTGTACGGCTGCGGGAAGCCGTAGCCGGCGGGCGCGGGCCCCGGGTTGTAACCACCGGGTGCGGCGGGCGCCCCCGCGATCCGTGTCGGCATCTGGTCCGACGGCTCCCCCGGCGGAGGCGGCACGGCGCCCTCGGGCGGGGCGGCATAGTGATCGGCCGGCGAGCCGGGGGCGCCGGGAACTGCCGCCGCCCCAGCCGCCCCACCGGAGTACGGGGACGGGGAAGCGCCCGACGCGGCTCCCGAACCACCGTACGGAGAGTGCGGATCACCCAGCGGATACACGGGCGGAGCCGACGGCGGCCCGGCGGCCCCGGCCGGGGCCGCGGGACCGGCAGACGGTGTACCCGCCAAGGCCGTACCGGCCGACGACCCCGAGGGCGGAGCGGACGGCGCGGTCGCGGGCGGGGTCGACGGCGGGGTCGACGGCGGAGTGGGGAAGTTCGGGGCCTGGCCCGCGGGCCCCGGGTGCGGGCCCGCGGCGGGCGGGGCCGAGGCCGAGGAAGTCGCTGCGGCCGGCTGCCCGGAGTGGCCGGAACCACCCGAAGCCGTAGGCCGACCGCCGACCGCCGGACCTCCCGCCGGACCTCCCGCCGGGCCTCCCGGCGCGCCGAGGCCGCCGCCCGACCCGCCCGGCACACCCGGCCCGCCCGCAGCCGCCGCGCTCGCCCCAGCCGCCGAAGCCGCCGGGCCTCCCGCCCCGCCAAGACCTCCGACAGCCTCTGAACCCCCTGCGGCACCGGAACCACCGGCCCCAGGCGCCCCAAGTGCCCCAGGCGCCCCTGGAACGCCGGGCACCCCCGAAGCCCCCGGCCCTCCCGCTCCCGGGCGCTCGGGCTGCCCGGGCCGCCCCGATCGGCCAGGTTCCCCAAGCTCTCCCGGCTGCCCCTGCTCCCCCGGCCCCCCGCTCTCCTCCGGATCCTCGGCCTCCAGCAAGCGCACCGCGTGCCGACCGAGTTGGGCGACCAGGGCGCTCGGCAGCCACGGGTCGCGGGAGCGGCCGGCGAAGACCGTGTCCTCGGCGCCGGTGCGCTGGAGGATCTGCGCCAGGGTGGGGCGGGCGGCGGGGTCCTTGCGCAGGCAGTCGCGCACGATGTCGTAGAGCCCCTCCGGCAGCCCGTCCAGGTCCGGTTCCTCCTGGGCGATGCGGTACATCAGCGCGTGGACACCGGAGTTGGCGGCGCCGAACGGCAGGTTGCCGGTGGCGGCGTAGGAGAGGACGGAGCCGAGGCAGAAGACGTCGCAGGCGGGGGTGACGCGGTCGCCGCGCACCTGCTCGGGCGCCATGAAACCCGGCGACCCGACGAGCGCTCCGGTGCGCGTCAGCCCGCCGTCCGTGACGGTCTCCAGCGCCCGCGCGATCCCGAAGTCGATGACGCGCGGCCCGTCGATGGTCACCAGCACGTTGGACGGCTTGAGGTCACGGTGGATGAGCCCGGCCGCGTGGATGTCCTCCAGCGCGTGCGCGAGCCCGGCCGCGAGGATGCGTACGGACCGCTCGGGCAGCGCCCCGTGGTCGCGCCCCACCACGGCCTGGAGGGAGGGCCCGGCGACATACCCGGTGGCGACCCACGGGATCCCCGCCTCGGTGTCCGCGTCCAGCACCGGCGCGGTCCAGTACCCGCCGACCTGCCGCGCGGCCCGCACCTCCTGCCGGAACCGCGCCCGGAACTCCTCCTGCTCCGCGAGCTCCCGCCGGACCAGCTTGACGGCGACGGTACGGCCGCGCTCGGACCGGGCCAGGTACACGTTCCCCATGCCGCCGGCCCCCAGCCGGGCGAGCAGCCGGTACGCCCCGATCCGTTGCGGATCCCCGGGCCCGAGCTTCTCCATGGCCACCGTCCCCCCGATTCCCCGTGCCGCCCCGCCGCGTCCGTGGACGCGTGCACGTATCCGTGTCTCCGTGTACTTGTACGTACGGGTACGTCGCCTACGTCGGCAACCTCATCAACGTCGTCTACGTCGCGTACGTGCGCAACGGACCGATCGTAGTGCGGCCGTGCGGGGAGGCGGATGGAGCGGTGTCTACGGTTCCGTAACAGCGTCCGGTGCCGCCGCGAGGTCGTCCAGGACGGCCGACAGCCGTTCCAGCGCCCGCACGGTCGCCGCGAACTCCTCCTCCCCGAGTGCCTGGGCGAGACGGGCGGCCAGGGCCGCGTGGCCCGGGTCGATCCGCTCGATCGCCGCACGGCCGGCGGGGGTCGGCGTGAGGAGTTTGGCGCGACGGTGGGCCGGGTTCGGCAGGTACGCGGCGAGCCCCCGGTCGACGAGGAGGTCGGCGACCCGCTGGACGCTCTGCCGGGTGATGCCCATGGCGCGGGCGACCCCGGCGACCGGCAGCGGCTCGGGCAGCACCGCGCCGAGCACCTGCCACCAGGCGGCCGTGAGCCCGGCGGGGCTCGCCAACTCGTCGGCCACGGAGAGGAACTGGCCGTTGAGCCGGAAGACGCCGAGGGCGGCGCGGCTGAGGAGGTCCTGCTGCTCGCGGCTCACTGTGCCGCCGCCTCCAGCACGGCGTACGCCTCCGCGTCGGAGTCGTGGAAGAGGCGGTACCAGGCGTCGAGGACCTCGCCCTCGTAGACGCCGAGGAGGCGGAGGACCTCGCGGGCGAAGGCGACGGGTTCGGTGGGGCCGGCGGTGACGAGCAGTCCGGAGCCGTCGGTGACGGCGTCCGCGTCGACGTAGCGCTCGCCGCCGGCGTATCCGGTGGCCGCGAGGTAGAAGGGGGCCGCGCTGGTGTGGTCCCGGTCGTCCAGGAGCCCTTCGCGGGCGAGCCCGGCGGTCGCGCCGCAGATCGCGGCGACGGGTACGCCGGCCGCGAGGAACTCCCGCGCCTTCCGGGCGAACGGCGCGAGCGTGTCCCCCGTGTCCCACAGGTCCGCGCCGGTGAGGACGAGCAGGGAGCTGTCCTCGGGCCGCAGCGCTTCCAGTGCCGAGTCGGGCTGGATCCGTACCCCCGCGATCGTCCGCACGGCGTCGGTCCCCTCCCCGACCGTCCTGACCTCGTACCCGCCCCGGGCGAGCCAGGCGGTGGTGTGCCCCGTCTCCCAGTCGGCGTAGGTGTCGTACACGGCGAGCTGAACGGGCTTCCGATTCGTCATGACAGTATCCTGACATGACGACAGTGTGCTGTCAATGAGGAGAGGGAGGGTGGCGTGTCCACTGCGGCTGAGTGGGGCCGAAGAGTTCGCGGGGGCGACACACTGTCGCGACAAACCACCTGCCCGCAGACACAAAGCCGATGTCCCCCACCCACCCCCCACCCCTAGCCTCACCTCATGACCCCTCGCCCCAACCCCCAGGCCGGCGCCCAGGTGAAGGCCACGGACCGCGCGCACGTCTTCCACTCCTGGTCCGCACAGGAACTCATCGACCCCCTCGCCATCGCCGGCGCGGAGGGCTCCTACTTCTGGGACTACGACGGCAACCGCTACCTCGACTTCACCAGCGGCCTCGTCTACACGAACATCGGCTACCAGCACCCGAAGGTCGTCGCGGCCATCCAGCGGCAGGCCGCCACGATGACGACCTTCGCCCCGGCGTTCGCGGTCGAGGCCCGCTCCGAGGCCGCCCGGCTCATCGCGGAACGCACCCCCGGCGACCTGGACAAGATCTTCTTCACCAACGGCGGCGCCGACGCGGTCGAGCACGCCACCCGCATGGCCCGTCTGCACACCGGCCGCCCCAAGGTCCTCGCCGCGTACCGCTCGTACCACGGCGGCACCCAGCAGGCCGTGAACCTCACGGGCGACCCCCGCCGCTGGGCCTCCGACACCGGCACGGCGGGCGTCGTGCACTTCTGGGCGCCGTTCCTCTACCGCACCCGTTTCCACGCGGAGACGGAGGAGCAGGAGTGCGCCCGCGCGCTGGAGCACCTGGAGACGACGATCACCTTCGAGGGGCCGTCGACGATCGCCGCGATCATCCTGGAGACCGTCCCGGGCACGGCCGGGATCATGGTCCCGCCGCCGGGCTATCTGGCCGGGGTCAGGGAGCTGTGCGACAAGTACGGGATCGTGTTCGTCCTCGACGAGGTCATGGCGGGCTTCGGGCGCACCGGCACCTGGTTCGCGGCGGACCTCTTCGACGTCGTGCCCGACCTGATGACCTTCGCCAAGGGCGTGAACTCCGGCTATGTCCCCCTCGGCGGGGTCGCCATCTCCCCCGCGATCGCCGAGACCTTCGCCCGCCGCCCCTACCCCGGCGGTCTCACGTACTCCGGCCACCCGCTGGCGTGTGCGGCCGCCGTCGCGACGATCGGCGTGATGGAGGAGGAGGGCGTCGTCACCAACGCCGCCTCCCTCGGCGCCGCCCTCATCGGGCCCGCCCTCCGCGACCTGGCCGACCGGCACCCCTCCGTGGGCGAGGTGCGCGGCACCGGCATGTTCTGGGCGCTGGAGCTGGTGCGGAACAAGGAGACCCGCGAACCCCTCGTCCCCTACAACGCGACCGGTGAGGCGAACGCCCCCATGCTCGCCTTCGGCGCGGCCGCGAAGGCGGGCGGCCTGTGGCCCTTCATCAACATGAACCGCACCCACGTCGTGCCGGCCTGCAACATCACCGAGGCCGAGGCCAAGGAGGGGCTGGCCGCCCTGGACGCGGCGCTGTCCGTGGCGGACGAGTACACCGTGTGACGCCGTGACAGGCGGCGGTGCCGAGCGGAAGGGCGGAAACTCCTCCCCCGAACCCGAACGCGTAAGGTGACGTGCTCGTAAGAGAACTCGGAAGAGCATTCGGAAGAGAACTCGTCAGAGATCGCAGAGAGCACGTACAGGACGCGTACGCGTACGCGGATGGGGGGCCCAGACCACGATGCCCGGCACCGGCGGCGGCACTGGCGCCGTGACCCGCAGCACCCTGCGGCAGCAGCTCGCGGACGCGCTCCGTGACGAGGTGCTGGCCGGCAGACTCAAGCCCGGGCAGGAGTTCACCGTCAAGGAGATCGCCGAGCAGTACGGCGTCTCGGCGACGCCCGTGCGCGAGGCGCTGGTGGATCTGTCCGCGCAGGGGCTGCTGGACGCCGTGCAGCACCGGGGTTTCGAGGTCCGCGCGTACTCGGTGGCCGACTACCGGAACATGGTCGAGGCCCGCATCCTGGTCACCGACGGCATGTTCCGGCGGCTCGGCGACCGCAAGGTCGACCCGCGTACGGCGGCCGCGCTCGCCGGGATCCGACGGCGCGGCGAGGAGGCGCGGCGGGCCGCGACCGCCGGGGACCTGGACATCCTCATCGGCTACGACCTGCGGTTCTGGCGCGAGTTGAGCGCCCTGTTCGGCAACCCGTACCTCACCGACTTCCTGCACCGGCTGCGTGTGCAGTCCTGGGTGTGCGCGGTGCAGTACCTGCGGCAGGGCTGCCACGGGGCGGACGACCTCAAGGGCCGGCTGTGGGCCGACCACACCGATCTCGTCGACGCCCTCAGCCGCCGGGACGCGCAGAGCGCGCAGGAGATCATCGCCGGTTACGACGAGCAGTCCCTGACGCTTGTGGAACGCCTGGCGGACGGATGAGCACGACCCCGAATACGGGCGACGGACGGATGGGCACGGTTCCGAAGCCGGGCGGCGGGCAGCTGAGCGTCGACCTCTCCGTGATCGTCCCCGCCTACAACGAGCAGGACCGCCTCGCCCCCACGCTCGACGCGATCATCGGTCATCTCTCGGTCACCGAGGCCGCCGCCCGCTGGGAGATCATCGTCGTCGACGACGGGTCGACCGACGCGACGGCCGAGGTCGTGGCCGCCGTCACCGCCCGCGACGCACGGGTGCAGCTGGTCTCCGGCGGCCCCCGCAACCGGGGCAAGGGGCACGCCCTGCGCCTCGGTGTCCTCGCCTCGCACGGCCGCCGGGTGCTGCTCACGGACGCCGATCTCTCCGCGCCCATCGACGAGTTGGAGCGGCTCGACAAGGCGCTCTCCGACGGCCACACGGCGGCGATCGGCTCGCGCGAGGCGCCCGGCGCCAGCATCGAGCGCCACCAGCACCGGCTGCGCGAGACGCTCGGCCGGGCCGGCAACTTCCTGATACGCGGCGTCGCGGTGCCCGGCATCCGCGACACCCAGTGCGGCTTCAAGCTGTTCGACGGCGACCGTGCCCGCGAGGCCTTCGCCGCCTCCCGACTCGACGGGTTCGGGATCGACGTGGAGATCCTGCGGTACTTCCACCGCAGCGGCTGGCCCGTCGCCGAGGTCCCCGTCCGCTGGTCCCACCAGCCCGGTTCGAAGATCCGCCCGAGCGACTACGCCCGGGTCCTCGGCGAACTCGCCGCCCTGCGGGCCCGTTCCGTCCGCCGGGCCGACGTCCTCGCGGTCCTGGGCTTCCTGCTGATGGCGGTGACCCTCTACATCGGCCGCTGGACCGACCCGAACGGCCGCTACCTCCCCGACTCCCTCCAGGACCAGAACCAGTGGGAGTGGTTCTTCGCGGTCACGGCCGACAACCTCGTCCACTTCCGCAACCCGCTCTTCACCACCTTCCAGGGCTTCCCCGACGGCGTGAACCTGATGGCCAACACGGTCATGCTCGGCCTGTCGGTGCCCTTCGCGCCCGTCACGCTCCTCCTCGGCCCGGCGGTCTCGCTCGCCCTGGTCATGACCCTGGGCCTCGCCGCCACGGCCGGCGCCTGGTACTGGCTGATCGTCAAACGGGTCGTACGGCACCGGGGCGCGGCCTTCGCCGGAGCGTCCCTCGCCGCGTTCGCGCCGCCGATGGTCAGCCACGCCAACGGGCACCCGAACTTCGTCGTCCTGTTCATGCTCCCGCTGATCGTCGACCGGGCGCTGCGCCTGTGCACGGGCGCCCGGACCCGGCGGGACGGAATCGTCCTCGGCCTGATGGCGGCCTACCAGATATTCCTCGGCGAGGAGCCCCTCCTCCTCGCCGCGATGGGCATGCTGCTGTTCGCCGTCGCGTACGGCCTGGCCCGCCCGGACGTGGCCCGCACGTCCTGGCGCCCGCTGCTGAAGGGCCTCGGCATCGCGCTCGTCGTGGCCCTCCCCCTCGTCACCTTCCCGCTCTCCTGGCAGTTCTTCGGCCCGCAGAGCTACGGCAACATCGCGCACGGCGCGAACTCCGGCAACAGCCCGCTCGCGCTTCTCTCCTTCGCCGAACGCTCCCTCCTCGCGGGCGACCGCGACCGCGCGGACGCGCTCTCCCTCAACATCACCGAACAGAACGCCTTCTACGGCTGGCCCCTGGTCCTGCTGGCCCTCGGCATCGTCGTACGGCTGTGGGAGCGCCCCCTGGTGAAGGCGCTCGCCGCCACCGCCTTCGCCGCCGCCGTGCTCTCCCTCGGCCCCGAGTTCCGCCTGCCGCAGACGGACCTGGTCCTGCCCGGCCCGTGGGCGCTGCTGGCGGAGAAGCCGCTCTTCGAGTCGGTCATCGAGGGCCGGGTGGCGATGATCTGCGCCCCGGTGCTGGGCATGCTGCTGGCGATCGCCTGCGAACGCCTGGCGGCGACCCCCTCCCTCGGCACCCGCTACGTCGGCTTCCTGTCCGTCACCCTCGCCCTGCTGCCGATCGTCCCGGCCCCGCTGAAGTCCGTGGACCGCGCCGAGGTCCCGGCGTTCTTCGCGGACGGCACATGGCGCTCGTACGTCGACGCCTCGGCCGGCGAGACCCTGGTGCCGGTGCCGCTGCCGGACCCGGGCAACGCGGAGGCGCTGCGCTGGCAGACCACGGCGGACTTCGGGTTCCGGATGCCCGGCGGCTACTTCAACGGCCCGTTCGGCGAGGACCGTGTCGGCATCTACGGCGCCGTCCCCCGCCACACCTCCAACCTGCTGCGTGACGTCCGCTACACCGGCAAGGTCCCGGTGATCGGGGAGAACTGGCAGGCGCAGGCGCGCAGGGACTTCGCGTACTGGCACGCGGGTGCGCTGGTCCTGCGCCCGCAGCCGTACGACGAACAGCTGCGGGAGGCCGTGGACAAGCTGGTCGGCCGCCCCGGGAGGTGGGTGGCCGGAGTGTGGGTATGGGACCTGCACGAAGGGGACTGAAGGCGCGTCCAGCGACTACGCTTCCCTGACCACTGTGTGCCGTACGCGAACGTATCCCTACCGTGCGTGTGCGGCCGGATGACCGAGGAGTTCTCTTTTGGCCTGTGACCTCTGGTTGGTCCCGCTCGTCGACGTGCTGTGCCACACGCCCGACAACCCCTTCGCCGAGGAACTCGCGCTCTACAACAAGCTGCTGGGCGAGGCCGGGCTGCCACCGGTTCCGGTGTACCAGTACATGCCGGGGCTGACCGGCGAGGTCGCCCCCGTCGCGGGTTTCGACTACGACGCGCTGCATTTCCTGCGCCGCGCCTATCTGTTGCAGGTGTGCGGGCTCGCGGTGACCCCGGTGGACGCGCTGGGCGGGGACTACGAGCAGCTCCTGGAGATGTTCGAGGGCACGGCCCAGCAGTCACACCTGGTATGGCACTACGACCACGCGGGCGCCTACGTCCCCGTCGACTTCCCGCAGCCCCTCTCCAGCGACGAACTCCTCGCCGGCGGCGGCCCCCTGGGCTCCTCCCAGGGCCTGCTGCGGGAACTGGAGTTCGTGGCCCCGGCCATCGGCATCGACCCGGCGAACCCCCCGGCACCGCCCGAGGCGCCGCTCACGCCCACGGAGTTGGAGGAACCGGCCGTCCCGCCGCCCTACGACCCCAGCCCGTTCGCCCGCGAACGGCACGTCTGGCTGGGCCTGCACGCGGCGACGACCCGCAGTCTGGCGCAGGGCTCGATGATCGTCTTCAGCTGAGCCCCGGTTCTCGACGACTTGGGCTCAGCGTCCCAGTGCCGCGAGGCCCTTCTGCATGTCCTCCGCGTTCATGACCGGGGTGTACGTGACCTCGGCGCCCATTTCGAGGAAGAACGGCTCGGCGATGGCGGGCATCTGCGAGCTGTCCTGCATGTCGAAGACCAGGTAACAGGTGCGCTGCCCACCGTCGGCGGTGAAGTACGCGGCCTCCGGCTTCACCTGCTCCATGGAGGCCTGCATCAGCTTCCCCAGAGTCCCGTTCCGAATGGCCTCGTTCGACTTCTCGGTGTCCAGCCGGGCCTTGAGCATCATCCGCATCACAACCACTTCCTCGGCTAGCCCGATATGCACACATTCGCGCACGTTTCCAGGATAGGCCCGGCCGGGCACGCCTGCGCGTGCCCGGCCGGGGCGGGAAGCGGGGTGGAGCTAGAGGAACGAGTTGATCTCGATCGTCTCGTCGCGGCCCGGGCCCACGCCGATCGCGGAGATCGGGGCGCCGGACATCTCCTCCAGTGCCTTGACGTACGCCTGGGCGTTCTTGGGCAGGTCGGAGAAGGACTTGGCCGAGGCGATGTCCTCGGACCAGCCCGGCAGGGTCTCGTAGATCGGCTTCGCGTGGTGGAAGTCGGACTGCGAGTACGGCAGTTCCTCGACGCGCTTGCCGTCGATCTCGTACGCGACGCAGACGGGGATCTGCTCCCAGCCCGTGAGGACGTCGAGCTTGGTGAGGAAGAAGTCCGTCAGGCCGTTCACGCGGGTCGCGTAGCGGGCGATGACCGCGTCGAACCAGCCGCAGCGGCGGTCACGGCCGGTGGTCACACCCCGCTCGTGGCCGATGCGGCGCAGCGCCTCGCCGTCCTCGTCGAACAGCTCCGTGGGGAACGGACCGGCGCCGACGCGGGTGGTGTACGCCTTGAGGATGCCGATGACCCGGCTGATCTTCGTCGGGCCGACGCCCGCGCCCGTGCAGGCGCCGCCGGCCGTCGGGTTCGACGAGGTCACGAAGGGGTACGTGCCGTGGTCGATGTCCAGGAGCGTGCCCTGGCCGCCCTCGAACAGGACGACCTTGTCCTCCTCCAGCGCCTGGTTCAGCACCAGGACGGTGTCGGCGACGAACGGCGCCAGCTTCTCCGCGTAGCCCAGCAGCTCCTCGACGACCTGGTCCACGGCGATCGCGCGGCGGTTGTAGAGCTTGGTGAGGAGCTGGTTCTTGACGTCGAGGGCCGCCTCGACCTTCTGCGTCAGGATCGACTCGTCGTACAGGTCCTGGACCCGGATGCCCACGCGGTTGATCTTGTCGGCGTAGGTCGGGCCGATGCCCCGCCCCGTCGTGCCGATCTTGCGCTTACCGAGGAAACGTTCCGTGACCTTGTCCACGGTGACGTTGTACGGCGTGATGATGTGAGCGTTGCCGCTGATCAGGAGCTTGGACGTGTCGACGCCGCGCTCGTTCAGACCGCTCAGCTCGGAGAGCAGGACCGACGGGTCGACGACGACTCCGTTGCCGATGACCGGCGTGCAGCCGGGGGAGAGAATCCCGGAAGGGAGAAGGTGGAGGGCGTACTTCTGGTCACCCACGACTACCGTGTGGCCGGCGTTGTTGCCGCCCTGGTAGCGCACCACGTAGTCAACGGATCCGCCTAGCAGGTCCGTCGCCTTTCCCTTGCCTTCGTCACCCCACTGAGCACCGAGCAGCACAAGTGCGGGCACGCGCGTACACCCCTTCCGGGCGGGGCATGTCCAAGGTCGGGGGCGTACGCGATGGCTTGTTACCGTCGCGTGCGCCGCGACCGTCGTTGGCCGCACACTGTGGACCCGGATGCCCCGGAATAGACGAAGCCCCTGGCGCAATAGCGCAAGGGGCTCTTGCACAAAGATGCTACCCGAGGAAGCGAGGCAGGACCGAGGTGGCGACTGACGACCAGCTCCTCGTGGTCATCGACCCCCTCGCCCGTCGCACGGACGGCGAGGCCGTACGGATCGCGAAAGACGTGCTCAGCGCGGGTGCGGCGAGTACGAAGGTGTGCCTTCCGGAAGGGCCCGAGGAATTCGCGCGGGCCCTCTCGCGGCGCGGTTCCCGGCGCCCGGTGGTGGTCGGCGACGACCGCGCGCTGCTGCGGGCGGTGGCTCATCTGCATCGGCGACGGGAGCTGGCGGGGTGCGCGCTCTCCCTGGTTCCCGTGGGCTCCGCCCTGGGGCTCGCCCATTCCCTGGGCGTGCCCACCGGCGCGGTCGCGGCGGCCCGCGCCGCCCTCGACGGCGTCGAGCGGCGGCTGGATCTGCTCGTCGACGACAGCGACGGCGTGGTCCTGGGCGCCCTGCGCATCCCGGCCCTGCCGGGCGCGCCCCCGGGGGACACGCCGGAGGCGGGCGGGCCGACGGCGGGCACGGCCCCGCCGGGCACTGGCAGGGGCGGCACGGCCCCGGGATCCGACAGGGGCACGGCTCCGGGCCGGGCCGGGCCGGCCTCCGGGACGGGAACCGGCTCCTCCCCGACAGGCTTTTCGGGTACGGGGGCGGGCCGGGAGGCGGGCAGCGGCGCGGGGCCGGACGGGGCGAGCCGGTCCGGGGACGGGTCGGCCGACGGTTGTGCGTCACCGCCGTCGGGCTCCCACTTCTGGCTGCGCGCCTGGCCGCAGTCCCTCGCCCGTACGTTGTCGACGCGTCCGGCGATACCCGCCCGGATGTCCCGTCCGCTGCGGCCCTCGCGCATACGGGTCGCCGCCGGGGGCGGACCCGGGCCCTCGCGGCTGCGGGTGGAGGTGGACGGGGTGATCCTCGTCGACCTGGACCAGCCCGTGGAGGCCGTGTCCGTCATGCCCGGCGTCGACGGCGGCGCCGACGTCGAGATCCGGCCGGTGTCGGTGGGCGCCGAGGCGGCCCCGCTGCTGGCGACCGGCCACCGGGTGACCGTCTCCGGCGCGGACTTCCGCTACCGGGCGGACTCCCTGGTGGCAGGCCCGGTGCGGACACGGACGTGGACGGTACGGGAGGCGGCGTGGGGGCTGACGCTGCCGGGGTGAAGGTGACCCGGGTGGTTCGCCTGGCGGCGTAGGGGGGCGGGCGTGCGTGGGGGCGCCCGGCGGGTGCCGGGCGCCCCTGGGTCATCGGATCACCGGGTCACTGGGTCAGCAGCTCATGGCCCAGGTGTGGGAGTCGCCGTTGTCGTTGGCGGCGCCGTTGTAGCCGACCTCCTGGCCGGGGGTGAGGCAGATGGTCATGTGCCCGCCGAGGTGGGCGCGGGAGTACACCCTGACGTGGTCCTTGACGCCGGGGCCGGAGACGCCGTGGTTGGCCCAGGAGGAGTCCTGGTCGGCGATGTTGCTCTCCCACCAGCGGTCGTCGCCGGGCCACTCGACCTTCATGCCGCCGAAATTGGCGTCGGTCCAGACACAGAAGTTGCCGGTGCCGCAGGCGGCGGCCTGAGCGGGCGCGGACGACGCGAGAACCAGTCCGGCGGAGAAGAGCAGGGCGGAGACCAGGGCGGTGAAGCGCTTCATTGTGGTGTGTTTCCCTTCGGGGGTGGGGGGTTGGTACCGCGGTTGGTACTGCCGATCAGAGAGGTGGCTTCGGTGAGGGCCCGGGAGCGCAGCCGCCGCCATTCGGCGAGTTCCGTACGCCGGTCCGCGCGGACCTCGGCGAGGGTGCGGTCGGTGTGGGCGGCCTCGGGAGCGAGGTTGTTGACGATCGTCGACGTACGGAACCAGCGGCTCTGGTCGCCGTAGAGGCGCCGCTGGGCCTCGGCCAGGCAGCCGTCGGTGTGGGCGCGGACGACGTGCCCCGTGGGCAGCCGCAACGACAGCTCCGTACGCCCCGCGCCGAACATGGCCTCCGCGACACGCGTCCGCCCGACGCCCGGCGGGCCGCTCTGCCCGGGCCGCGGCGGGGTGAGCCCCTGCCGGGTGAGGCAGTCGTCGGTCAGCCGCTGGGTCGCCGCCTTGATGACGTCGTCCGGGGAGAACCGGGGCGGCGGGGCCGACGCCGAGGGGGTCGGCGGGGCCGGAGAACAGGCGGTACCGGCGCCGAGGAGCAGCCCACAGACGAGGAGCACGGCGGGGGGCGTGGCGGAGGTGCGGACGCGGATGCGGGTGAGGAGGGCGACGGGGAGGACGGGTCGGCGCATGGGAGGGAGTTCCCGGAAACGGTGGTCGGTCGACAGGGGCCAGCCACAGCTGACACGGCGACCTGCCCATCGCGCACGCCGATATGCCCGTTTCCACCCGTACCGGCGAGCGTGCGGGGGGCGCGTGTTGCCGACGTCGCGACCCACACCGGAGGGCCGACGACGATATGCGCCGCCAGGCCCGCACGAGGGCGCGACACGCCGTCGCGATCACTTCCCGGAGACGGATTTCACGCGGCAGGGCGTACGGCCTTCCGGCAGGCAGTTACCGGCTCTTGAGGAACTGTCAGATACAAGCCAGAGCCGCGACCTGACGTTAATTCAGGGAGCGAGTACGTCCCGGCGCCCCCAAGAGGGTGACGACGTGTCAGCGTGTGCGGGTGTAGGTCGCGCCCGAATTCGAAATACCAGCTCATCGCCATATTTTGATGAGGCGTCAGGCACGCCGATCGTCACCCGTCAGAGCGACCGTTCATGCGGCCGTTCGGCCTCTTTTCCGGCCCCACCCCAGCCCTCCTCGAAATGACAGCGGAAATGGCCGTCATTACGTTCGTTCTCGTCGGCAGGTCCTGTCGATGAGAACGAAGAGAAGGGGAAGTGCATTGCGCACTCGTAAGATCACAGTGATCGCCGCCTCCGTCGGCGTGGCAGTCGCGGCAGCCACCGGTGTCACCTACGCCAGCTCCGCCCTGGAGTCGGCCCCCAAGTCCGCCTCGGCCGTCGCCGACGCCGCCCCGGCCCCCCGCGGCGGCAACGGCACGGGCACCAGCGCCGGCTCGAACGCGGCCAACGCCCCGGCCGACGCGGGCGCGTCGGACAGCTTCAACGGGCCCCGTAAGGGCAACGAGGGCCGCGGTCCGGGTCGTGGCGAGCGCCGGGACGAGGGTCAGATCCAGGTCAACGAGCGCGTGTACGGCGCCGAGCCGGGGTCCTGCATCGCGGTGGTCAACGTACGCCACGGGCAGAGCCAGAGGCAGGTCGCGGGCCAGGATCAGGGACAGGGACGGGTGGGCGCCGACAGCTTCAACATCCGGAACGACAGCGACAAGACCGTCGAATTCTTCAACGGGATCACCTGCGACAACGGGGCTCCCGTCGCCACGGTCGGCCCGCACAGCTCCAGCAGCGCGGTCGAAGGGGACCGGGAGGGACAGCTCCTCATCGGCAGCTTCCGCGTCGTCGGAAACGGCCACCACTAGTGATAGCCGAGAGGGCAAGCGCTCACCCCGGCATACCCAGTACCGGAAGCCCCGGCTCGCCGTAATCGAGCCGGGGTTCCGGCGCGGGGGTATCCCTACGGGATGACCATTTCCATGGTAGTCAGCGCGGCACGGCCGTTCCGGCGACGCCGCCGAGAAAAGCGTGCCATCCGGTGGGCGAGATGTGCAGGAGAGGGCCGTGGGGATTCTTGCTGTCGCGGATGACTCGGCCGCCGTTGGACACGAGGGCGACCTCGACGCATTCGCCTTGTGACGTGGAGTGCGAAGACTTCCGGAAGGGGCCTATGAACTCAGGGGTCACGATGCATCGTCCTTGCTTCTCTGTAGTGCGCGCCGGATGAGCCGCGCGCTCGCGTCCGGTGCCAGCGCGGCCGATCGTAGTTGGTCGAAGGCAAGGGTGTAAGCGGCGAGATCCTCGGGTGCCTCAAGGATGGAGGTCCCCCGCAGGTTGTCCAACGTCACCGCCTCCACGACCGGTTCGACGTCGAAGCTGAAGGAGGCGAACGCGGAGATCTCACCAGCGAGCGTCCCCGCACTCACGGGGAGGACCTGAATGGTGACGTTCTTCCGCTGCCCGACCTCCAGGATGCGTTCGAGTTGCTCGCGGTGGCTCTCGGCGCGGATCAAGGGATGAATGATCACGGGCTCCCAGATAATGGCCGTGTACGCCGCCTCCCCCTCGTCGATCTTCTCCTGCCGCGCCTCGCGCACCTTGACGAGCTGGGCCACGCGTTCCGGAGGGACATAGCTGGGCCCGGAGGTGATGACGGACTCCGCGTAGGCGGGCGTCTGCAGCAGGCCCGGCACCAGCACCTGGGCCCAGACCCGGATATGGGTCGCATCGCTTTCCAGAGAGATGTAGTCGAGGTAATTCGGCCGCAGGTGCTCGGCATGTTCGAGCCACCACCCCCGGTGCTTGGACCTCTTCGCCAAGTCCTCCAGTTTGGCCAGGACTTCAGGGTCGTCGACGCCGTACGCGTTCAGCAGCACGCGGATCTCGAGGATGCGCGCGGTCACATGCCCGCTCTCTATGCGACTGATCCGAGTCTGATGCACCCCGAGTACGTCCGCCGCCTGCGGCTGATCCAACTTGGCGGCCTGCCTGTACCTCTTGAGCGCGGCACCAAGTCGCCTGCTGCGTACGGTCGGCCGTCCCCCTGCGGGCATTGCTTCCCCTCTCCGGCGAGGTTTCAGAGCCACCACTCTAGGGCTGGGATCGCGCTCAGCAACCCCCGTTAGTGCATACATGCTCTTCATCTTGTTGCTAATCAGCAGGCCAACCATCTAGCCTCAGAGTGATCGCACCACTACTCGGCGCTACTTGCCTGCACGTCAGGGGGTTCATTCGCCATGCCCGCTCTCACCCCACGTCGCGACTCCTTCCGTATCCCCAAGCGCGTAAGACACGTCCCCGAAGCCCGCACCCACGTGCGGCGGATCCTCAAGGACTGGGCGCTCGACGGTGAACTCGCCGATGACGTCGCCACCGTGGCCACGGAACTCGTGACGAACGCGGTCCGGCACTGCCGGGTGACCCTCGCGGAGGTCGAGGTGGTGGTGTCGGTCCGGGGCTGCGGCGTACTGGTCGAGGTGTCGGATCCGGACAAGGGGAAGGTGCCGACACTGCGCGACGGGGACGCCGAACGGGACGGCGGCCGTGGACTCGTCCTGGTCGACGCGATCTCCGAACGGTGGGGCCATGAGGCGCGGCCCTTCACCAAGTGCGTGTGGGCGTACTTCGTGATCCCGGGGCGGGCAGTACGGTGAGCGCGGCGGTGCTGAGTCCGTACCGTGGGCGGTGGCGGCGCTGGGCGGCTCGCGCGGAACGGTATCGGGCCACGTACGGCCGGTGGTTGCCGTTCCCGACGCGCGAACCCTGTTGGGAGAGGCGTCCGATGAGAGCGGCGCCCGTGCGGGCCGTACTCATGGATGGACCGCACGCGGACGCAGCGGACGAGGGAGGCCTCGTGCGGGCGTATGTCACGGCGTACCTCGGGGAGGGACGTACGGCATGACCGACGGAACGACAGAACGAGCAGAGGGGTCCGCCCTGCCCTCCGACCCCGTCCTGGCCACGTTCAGCGAGTGGCTGGACCATGCCGTGGCCTGCGTGGACGCGTGCCGGCGGGACGGGGTCTCGTGCCTGCACTCGATGCGGCTGGCCAAACGTCACCGCGCGGCCAGGAAGGCGGCGGGGGCGGCGCGGCGGAACAGGCAGGACTGAGGCCGATGACGAGGTGGCTCCGGTACGCCGAAAGTCCGGAGCTAAACCGTCGGTGATGCCAGGGAAACCGTGATCACCAGCTGGGCCGGCAGCCCGGCCGCGCGCAGCCCGTCGGCGACCATCTCCACCAGCCACACGGCGATGTCCGGTGACCACTCACGGGTACGGCAGCCGAACCGGGCCACCTCACGCATCCCCTGGGTGTGCAGGACCCGGTCGAGGTCGAGTTCCAGTCCCGGCGGGCGGCCTTCCAGCAGGGAAGCATCCGCCGCGGAGACGTCCGTCACGGACTCCTGCGCCATGTCCCGCACCGCGTCGCGCACGGCCACGACGTCGTCCTCGGTCATCGCGCACTCGGCGGGGCGGCCGGAGACGGTCACCACCACCTCGTGCCGGGCGTCGGGACCTCGAAGCCCCAGGCTCGAAGCAATAAGACGTTGACAACATGTTGTTTGTCTCCGACGCTGACCGTATGACACCGCCGAACCCTCCACAACCGCCCTCCGACACCACCGACCCCGCAGGCCCCACAGCCCCGTTCACGCCACCGAGCGCGGACGAGGCGCGGGCGCAGCGGGTCCCCGCGTCCCTGTTCCGGATCGCGGAGCGCCACGCGGCCACGGACGAGCAGCGGCGCCGCCAGACCCATCCGCATGTGCTCGGGCCCCACGAGGCGGTCCGGCTGGTGTCGTTCCTGCTCAGCGGCGCCGCGCTCCTCGGCGACGGGGAGGACGAGGTCGACCGCGCGGACATCACCGCTGCCCTCACCCTCCTCCCTCTCGCCCGCGGCGAGATGGACGAACTGGAGGTCGGCCTGCTGGAGATGGCCCGGGGCAGGGGCATGACCTGGCCCGAGATCGCCTTCGGCCTGGGGCTCCAGACCCCCCAGGCGGCAAGGCAGCGCTACGAGCGCCTGGCGAGCCGTACGGAGAGGTCAGAATCCTGACGCACTGCCCACACCAGCGATCAGCTGTCGGCAGAGAGGTCCCCGTAAAGGAGCCGGCCCGTGAGTTCGATGCACCGCGTCCGGGCCGCGGAGAAGCCATAGGGCATCTTGGTGATCGCTTCGACGGCACTCATCCCGGTGTCCTCCTCGTCGCCCGTCAGGTCGGCGTCGTAGATCTCGAAGAGATTCTCATCGGCCTCGTCCAGTCCGGCCGCCGCCATGGCCTGTTCCATGGCCTTGTGGTGGGCGCAGTGCTGCGCGGCGAGTTCCTCGACCCGCGGGTCGAGAGGGTCGACGGTGTCATCGAGGGCGGCGTCGGCCGCGTCGAGGCGGTCCGCCTCGGCCCGTAGGCCGGGATGGGTGGCCAGGATGATGAAAACACTGGCCTGAATGGCGGCTCCCAGCGGCCCGAAGATCCGTTCCGTGACCAGCAGGGTGTCCAGGTCGGAGGGGCGCACTGCGCCAGGGGGCAGGTGACTGAGCCGGTCCGTGACCAACGGGGAGAGCAGGCCCAGTGGGCTGCCCACGGCTCGCAGGCGCTGGACTGCCGCGCGCTGACGCTTGATGTCGGCCTCCTGGGCGGCCAGGGTCTCCTCCAGTCGCCCCAGGACGTCCTCGACGTCCCGGGATTCGTCGAAAGCGGCCCGCATGTCGTCCAGGCTGATGCCGGCCTCGGACATCTTGCGGATCCACAGCAGGCGGATCATGTCGTCGTAGCCGTAGCGGCGGCGCCCGTCTCCGCCTCGCTCGGGCTCCGGCAGCAGACCGATCTGGTGGTAGTGACGAATGGCGCGCGGGGTGGTTCCGGCGAAGGCGGCGGCATCGCCGATCTTGACCTCGCGGGGAATCGTGACGGTGGGGTACATCGCAGACAGGGCCTTTCGTGCTGTGGTGCCCTCGACGACACCACATGCCGCTACGGCATGTGCAACCGCCCACCGCCCGGACCCTGACGGGCTGTCGGGCGGTCCCTCGCCATCGGTCCCGTCCCACCAGGACAGGCCCGGAAGGGGTGGGGAGATCCAGCCCCGGCACGGCCGCCTGAAGAGCGGGCCACGCGGCAGGCGCCGCTTCGTATCAGGCTCTGGTGGGTTGCTGTCCCTGGGAGCCGTCGGCCGCGAGCGGAAGACTGCACAGCGACAGCGCGCTCGGCGCCGGCAGCGCTCCGTGGGCCGCCTCGGCGCGGAACGACTGGAGCAAGTAGGCCACCAGGCGCCGGGACGCCGCACGGTCACCCGGCAGTGCGGTGACCAGACCGCAGTGGGACAACAGGGCCACGGCAAGGTCGGAGGGGTGGAAGTCCGCCCGCAGGGCGCCCGCGGCCTGCGCCCTGCGGACCAGGGTCATGAGGTCCCGCTCCGCCTGCTCCCGTACACGCGCGTGTTCTCGCGTGCTGTCCGGGAAGGCCGCGACGAACGCGGCCGGGAAGCCCCGTTCCTCCCGCTGCAGTTCGCAGACCGTCTCGAACAGCCGCTGGAAGCCCTGCCACGGATCGGGATCGGCCAGCGCGTCGGTGAGCGCCCGGGCACAGGTGTCCATCTGGTGCGCGAACGTGGCCCTCACCAGGGCGTCCCGCGTCGGGAAACGCCGGTACAGCGTCGCCACGCCGACCCCCGCTCGCCGGGCCACGGTCGCCATGGGTGCGTCGATGCCGTGCTCGGCGAAAACCAGGCGGGCAGCCGAGAGGATGCGCCGCCGGTTGCGCCGGGCGTCCGCCCGCAGACTGTCCTGCCCCGCGATCCGAGAGGATTCCCCCACCGTTGTCTCTCACCTCCGGTCAACTGGACGATCCCGTCCGCTTGTCAGCCTACGCTCGGCGCCACGATCCCCCGCAAGGCCACTGACAGCGAAGGTGAGAACGCAGGCGATGGACGACCGCACGATGAGAGCCGTACTGTTCGACCGCTTCGGCGGCCCCGAGGTGCTGTATGTGGGCCGGGTGCCACGCCCCGGACCGGCACCCGGCGAGGTCCTCGTGCGTGTGCACGCGTTCAGCGTGAACGGCGGCGAACTGGCCGCCCGTTCCGGTCGGGTCCGCTTCGTCACCGGCCGGAAGTTCCCGCAGCGCATCGGGCTGGACTTCACCGGCGAGATCGCCGCACTCGGCACCGGCGCGACCGGCGTGGCGGTCGGCGACCGGGTGTGGGGCGTCCTGGGCCGCACCTCCGGGTTCGGCAGCGCCGCCGAGTACGTGACCGTACGGCCCGAGCGGCTCGGCCGGGTCCCGGACGGGCTGGACCTCGTGGCCGCCGCCGCACTGCCGGTGGCCACCACGGCCGTCACGGCTCTGCGCGACAAGGCCGCACTCAGCCCCGGCGAACGGCTGCTCGTACGGGGCGCGGCGGGCGGCGTCGGCAACGCCGCCGTCCAGCTCGGAAAGGCGTACGGCGCCGAGGTCACGGCGCTGGCCCGCGCCGCCAACCTCGACTTCGTCCGTACGCTCGGTGCCCACCGTGCCGCCGACCACCGGACCGTGTCCCCAGCGGAACTGGGACTGTTCGACGTGGTCCTCGACACGGCGGGCACCGACCTGCGTACCGTACGGCGGTTGCTGAAGCCCGGCGGACGCATGGTCACCATCGCCTTCGACCTGACGCGGCCCGCCGCATCGCTGGGCTACATCGCGGTCAGCGCCGTCCACGGACGCGGCCGGGTGCGCTTCTTCAGCGGCAACCCCGGACGCGCGCTCTTCGACGATCTCGCCCGCCAGGTGACGGAGGGAAAGCTGCGGCCGGCGGTGGACACGGTCTTCCCGCTGGAGGAGACAGCGTCGGCACACCGGGCGCTGGAGGCGGGCGGGGTGCGGGGCAAGTACGTGGTCAGGGTCCACTAGGGCAGGCCCTGCGGAGAGGGGCGGCGGGGCGCCGGTCAGTCCCGGCCGAAGAGTTCGTCGCGGTGGGTGCGCCAGCGGTCCATCATCGACTCGACCTCGGTCTCGAGGAACTCGAAGAAGGCGAGGGTCTCGGAGAGCCGGCGGCCCGCCGGGCTGTCCGCGCCCAGGCTGGCGACGCCCTCGCGCAGCGCCTCCTCCCACCGTTTGATGATGGCCTCGCGGTTGGTGAGGGCCTCGTACCACTGTTCGCTGTGGACGCGGTAGCGCTCACGGCGCGACCCGGGCTCGCGTTCCCGTGAGACCAGGTGCACCTGGGCGAGATAGCGCACCGCTCCCGAGACGGCGGCGGGGCTGATCCGCAACTGCTCACCCAGCTCGACCGAGGTCAGCGCGCCGGTGTCGGAGGCCAGGAGCGCGGCGAAGACGCGGGCCGGCATACGCGCCATCCCGGCCTCGACGAGCTGCGCCGCGAAGTGCTCGACGAAACGGGAGACCGACTCCGGGTCCCGCTCCGGAACAGCCGCCTCGGCCCTCGACTCCACCATCCCTCGATCATCTCCCCTGGTCAGAGACCGCGCGCACGGCTCAGGCACCCTCTCCCGACGCCCTCGGCCAGCCTACCGGCGGTTTATACGTTTCCTTAACTTCACAAATTTCTGAAGTAAGCGTACGTTCTGAAGCATGACGACGGCCAACCCCGCCCTAGAGGTGTCCGGACTCCACAAGTCCTTCGGACGCACCCACGCCCTGGCCGGCCTCGACCTGACCGTCGAGACCGGCGAGGTCCACGGCTTCCTCGGCCCCAACGGCTCCGGGAAGTCCACCACCATCCGCGTCCTGCTCGGCCTGCTGCGCGCCGACTCGGGCGCCGCGCGGGTGCTGGGCCGCGACCCGTGGTCGGACGCGGTGGAGGTGCACCGCCGGATCGCGTACGTGCCGGGTGACGTGACCCTCTGGCGCAACCTGTCCGGCGGCGAGGTCATCGACCTCTACGGACGGCTCCGGGGCGGACTGGACTCCCGGCGCCGGACCGATCTCGTCGAACGGTTCGAACTCGACCCCACGAAGAAGGGCCGTACGTACTCCAAGGGCAACCGCCAGAAGGTCGCCCTCGTCGCCGCCTTCGCCTCCGACGTCGACCTCCTCATCCTGGACGAGCCGACCTCGGGCCTGGACCCGCTGATGGAGGAGGTCTTCCAGCGCTGTGTCCGCGAGGAGCGCGACCGGGGCCGTACGGTCCTGCTGTCCTCCCACATCCTCAGCGAGGTCGAGGAGTTGTGCGACCGGGTGAGCATCATCCGCAAGGGCGTCACCGTCGAGAGCGGTTCCCTCGCCGACCTGCGCCATCTGACCCGGACCACCGTCACCGCCGAACTGGCGTCCCCTCCCAACGGCTTGGCCCACCTCCCCGGCGTCCACGACCTCGACGTGCAGGGCAACCGCGTCCGCCTCCAGGTCGACACCGCCGAACTCAACGCCGTCCTGCGCTCCCTGACCGAGTCCGGCGTACGGTCCCTGACCTCGACGCCGCCGACGCTGGAGGAGCTGTTCCTGCGGCACTACCAGGCGGAACAGGCGGAAGAGGTGGCCGCGCGATGACCACCACCGCCGGCAGCTCGGGCGACACCGACACCGGTCTCGCGGGATCACCCGCCGTACGGTCCGGCGGGAGCCGTCAACTGGCCGGTACGGGGACCCTGTTGCGGTTCGCCCTGCGCCGTGACCGCGTGATGGTGCCGGTCTGGGTCGGGGTGACGGGGCTCATGGTCGTCTCCATGCCGAACAGCCTCGACGCCCTGTACGGCACCGCCACCGAACGCGCCGACCTCATGCGCCAGTTGACCACCAACTCCTCGCTGCGCGCCCTGGTCGGCCCGGTCTTCGACGACTCCCTCGGCGCCCTGACCGCCTGGCGCGTCGGCGTCTACGCCGGTCTCCTCGCCGCCGTCATGAGCCTCCTCGTCGTCATCCGCCACACCCGCGACGAGGAGGAGAGCGGCCGCCAGGAGCTGATCGCCTCGGGCACGGTCGGCCGCCGGGCCTCGCTGACCGCCGCCCTGCTCACGGCCGCCGTCGCCAACGGCGGGCTCGCGCTGCTGGTCACGCTGGGGCTGGCGGGGCACGGCGCGGCCGGCGCGCTGGCCTTCGGGCTGGGGATCGCGGGTGTCGGGATGGTGTTCGCGACGATGGCGGCGGTCGTGGCGCAGCTGACGGAGAGCGCGCGGCTGGCGCGGGGGCTGACGGCCGGTGCGCTGGGCGCGGCGTTCGTGCTGCGGGCGGCGGGCGATGCTTCCGAGAACGAAGGTTCGTCTTTCTTGACGTGGGTGTCGCCGTTGGGGTGGCTCGAAAACGAGCGTTCGTTCGCGGACGAGCGGTGGTGGGTGCTGCTGCTGTTCGTCGCGGCGGCAGTGGTCCAGGGCGTGGTGGCGTACGAGCTCGCCGGGCGCCGCGACGTCGGCATGAGCTTCCTGCCGACCCGGCCGGGACCGGCGACCGGCCGGCTGGGGACGGCCGGGGCGCTGGCCTGGCGGCTTCAGCGCGGCAGCGTCCTCGGCTGGAGCATCGGCTTCTTCCTCGCCGGGCTCGTCTACGGCGGCCTGACCGAGGGCACCGCCGAATTCGTCGGCGACAACGAGAACGCCCGCGAGATCTTCGAACGCATGGGCGGGCAGTCCTTGCTGACCAACGCGTTCCTGGCGTCGATGATCGGCATGCTCGGGCTGGTCGCGGCCCTGTACATCGTCGGCGCGGTGCTCCGGCTGCACGGCGAGGAGACCTCCGGGCGCGCCGAGCCGCTTCTCGCGAACCGGCTGAGCCGGCTGCGCTGGGCCGCCGGGCATCTGGTGATCGCCTTCGGCGGAACCGTCTGGATCATGGTCCTCGCCGGTCTCGGCTTCGCCCTCGGCTACGGCAAGGAGGCCGGTCCGATCCTGGGCGCGTGTCTCGTCCAGGTCGCCGGGGTCTGGGTGATCGGCGGTGCCGCCGTGCTGCTCCACGGGCTCACCCCCCGGGCGGCGCCCGCGGTCTGGGGCCTCGCCGGCGCCGTCCTCCTCATCGGCTGGATCGGCCCCGCCCTCAACGCCCCCCAGGCCGTCCTCGACCTCTCCCCCTTCGGCCACCTCCCGAAGCTGCCGGGCGGCACGATGGACTGGACGCCGGTACTGACCCTGACCGGGATCGCGGTGGTCCTGGTGGCCGGCGGTCTGGCGGGGCTGCGGCGACGGGATGTGGGCGGCTGAGGGGACGTAGACCACGGCGGGCAGGACCACGGCGGGCGGAAACGACGGCGGGCAGGCCGACGGCAGGCAGGGTCGGGCGAGGGGGCCGGGGTTGGATCGGCAGAGTGTTTCCGGGTGCGGTGGGTGTGCCCTGTCGGGGGTGGGCGCGGTGGTCGCGACGCTCGTCCGGGGGACCTCGGAACGGACCCGGCGCCATCTGGGGGGCGGCTTCGAGGGCGAGGGCACGGACTACACCGTCCTCGCCACCGAACTCCCCCTCGTCGCCCTGGCCGGAGCCGCCCTCCCTGCCGCCGTCTGCCTGGCGATCGCCCTCCTGCCGGCCCGCCGACGAAGGTCGAGGGCCGGGACGGGCACACGTCGGAGCCGGGGCCAGGAGAGCGGGCGGGAGTAGGGCCCGGGCCGGGGCCGGAGGCACAGCCGAGCGAGAGGCAAGCACCGAGGCCGGAGCCCGGGTCGGGACCGGGGGCAGACCCGGTGCCAAGGCCAAGGCCCGGGTCGGGGCCGGGGGCAGACCCGGTGCCAAGGCCAGGGCCCAGGTCGGGGCCAAGGCCCGGCCCCAGGTCGGGGCCGAGGTCGGGCGCCGCCGGACCCTCAGATCTCGACCGCCAGGCCGTCCAGGCCCCGGATCACGAAGTTCGGCTTGCGGGTCGGCTCGGTGGCGAGGGCGAGGGTCGGGGCCTGCTCCAGGAGCGCCGTCATCGAGGCCGCCAGTTCGATACGGGCGAGGGGCGCGCCGATGCAGTAGTGGATGCCCGCGCTGAAGGAGATGTGCGGGTTCTCCCGGCGGGTGAGGTCCAGCTTCTCCGGGTCGGCGAACACGGCCGGGTCGTGGTTCGCCGAGCCGAACAGCAGCGCGATCTCCGCGCCCCGGGGGACCGTCGTCCCGTCGATCTCGATGTCGTCCAGCACCCAGCGCTCGAACAGCTGCAGCGGGGTGTCGTACCGCATCAGCTCCTCGACCGCCGCCGGCACCAGCGAGTGGTCCGCGCGCAGGGCCGCCAGCTGGTCCGGGTTGCGGAACAGCGCCCACCAGCCGTTGACCGTGGCGTTCACCGTGGCCTCGTGGCCCGCGTTCAGCAGGAGCACACAGGTCGAGATCATCTCCTGCTCGGTGAGCCGGTCGCCCTCGTCGTACGCGGCGATCAGGCCCGAGATCAGGTCCTCGCCCGGCTCCGCCCTGCGGTGCGCGATCAGGTCCCGCAAGTACTCCGAGAACTCCACCGACGCGCGCACCGCCCGCTTCGCCGTCTCCTCCGACGGGCTCAGCTCGTACATCCCGCAGATGTCCGCCGACCAGGGCCGCAGCTGCGCCCGGTCCGACTCGGGGATGCCCAGCATCTCGGCGATCACCGCCACCGGCAACGGCTCCGCGACGTCCGTCAGCAGGTCGCCGCCGCCGGCCTCCACCAGCGCGGCCACCAGCTCACCGGCCAGCTCCCGCACGTACGGCTTCAGCTGCTCCACCGTGCGCGGGGTGAACGCCTTCGAGACCAGCCGCCGGATCCGGGTGTGGTCCGGGGGCTCCAGGTCGAGCATCCCGTGGTCGTTCAGGGTGTGGAACGGCTCGTGCTCCGCCGGCGGGGCGGTGCGGCCGAAGTCCTCGTGCGTGAACCGGTGCTGGTACGTCCGCCCGAGCCGCCGGTCCCGCAGCAACGCCGAGACGTCCGCGTGGTGCGGGACGAGCCACTGGTTCGTGGGCTCGAAGTACCGCACCCGGCCCCGGGCCCGCAGCTCCGCGTACGCCGGGTACGGGTCGGCCACGAAGTCGGGGTCCCACGGGTCGAAGCCGAGGTCGAAGGCGGGGGCGGAAGCGGGGTCGGAAGCAGGTGCCATGACCGGACGCTAACCCGCGAGCGGTGCCGATGAACAGGGGGAACCCGCGCGTGACCTCGCCGAAGCCGCCCCCGGAGTCCGGTCGGCCGTAGTCCGTCAGCCGGGCGTGACCAGCCGGGCCTCGTAGGCGAACACCGCCGCCTGGGTCCGGTCGCGCAGGCCCAGCTTGACCAGGATCCGGCTCACATGGGTCTTGATCGTGGACTCGGCGACCACCAGGCGCTCCGCGATCTCCGAGTTCGACAGGCCCTGGGCGATCAGGACCAGGACCTCGGTCTCCCGGTCGGTGAGCTCGCCGTACGCCAGCTGGGTGGCCGCCGAGGGGCGGGGGGCCTGGGCCAGCTTGGAGAACTCCGTGATCAGCCGCTTGGTGACGGACGGCGCGAGAAGTGCCTCCCCGGAGGCCACCACCCGCACCCCGTCGGCCAGTTGGCGGGCCGAGGCGTCCTTGAGGAGGAACCCGGAGGCCCCCGCGCGCAGCGCCTGGTACACGTACTCGTCCAGGTCGAACGTCGTCAGCACCAGGACCTTCGCCCCGCCGTCCGACGCGACGATCTCCCGGGTGGCCTCGATGCCGTTCAGCTCGGGCATCCGGATGTCCATCAGGACGACGTCCGGCGACAGCTCCCGGACCCGGTCGACGGCGTCCCGGCCGTTCACCGCCTCACCGACCACCTCGATGTCCGGCATCGCGCCGAGCAGCACGGAGAAGCCCTCGCGGACCATCATCTGGTCGTCGGCGATCAGCACGCGGATCGTCATGCGTCGGCCTCGCTCGCGCTCGGAACGGGCAGGAACACCGTCACCTCGTAGCCTCCGTCCGCCGTCTCGTTCGCCGTCATCTCGCCGTTCAGCATGGTGACGCGCTCCCGCATGCCGGTGAGGCCGTGGCCCGTGCCGTGGGTGGACTTCACCAGGTTCACCTCCGGGGACGGGCCGTTGACCACGCGCAGCCCGAGGCCGCCCAGGACGTAGCCGATCTCCACGCGGGCCGTCGCCCCGGGTGCGTGCCGCAGGGTGTTGCTGAGGGCCTCCTGCACGATCCGGTACGCCGACAGCTCCACGCCCTGCGGGAGCTCGCGGACCGCTCCGGTGACCGCCTTGTCGACCGTGAGGCCGGCCTCGCGCACATTGGCGAGCAGGCCGTCGAGGTCGGCGAGGGTGGGCTGCGGGGCGTCCGGGGCCTCGTAGTCCTCGGCGCGGACCACCCCGAGGACGCGGCGCAGCTCGGTGAGCGCGGCCACCGCGTTCTCCCGGATCGTGGCGAAGGCCTGCTCCAGCTCCGGCGGCGGGTTCTCCACGCGGTAGGGCGCGGCCTCGGCCTGGATGGCGACCACCGACATGTGGTGGGCGACCACGTCGTGCAGCTCGCGGGCGATCGTGGTGCGCTCCTCCAGGAGGGTGCGCCGGGAACGCTCGTGCTCGGTCACCGTCTGCTGGGCGGTGACCTCCCGCTGGGCCGTGCGGCGGATGGTCAGCGCGGAGACGGCCAGCAGGGACATCGCGGAGATGACGAGCAGGGGGCCCGTGTTCGACGCGTAGTGACCGCCGCCGATGGTGCTCTCCACGCACATCCCGTACGCCGCGGTCAGCCCCCACATCCAGGCGGCTGTGCGCGGCCGGCTGCGCAGGGCCACCACGGTCATCACCACGAGGTGGGTGGCGAAACTGCCGGCCGTCCACGGCCAGTCGTCCCACATGTCGCTGGACACCGAGGTCAGCGGGGTGGCGATCATGGACGCCCAGAAGGCGGCCACGGGCCGGACCATGGTCAGCAGGACCGGGATCAGGGCGAAGGCCGCCGCGATCACGGCGGCGAAGCCGTCGCCGTCCGTGGCGGAAGCGGCGATGATCATCGAGAGCAGGCCCGCCGTCACCACCACCGCGTGCGGGGCCCAGGCCACGTAATCACGGAGGCGGCCGGAGAGCCTGCTGGTGAACAGGCCGTCCATCTTCATGCGCGGCATCGGCCGGTAGGCGAACGCGTCGTGGAACAGGTCCTGCCGCAGCCTGCGCCACGCGTCCCTCACCACCCGGAACTCCGGGCTGCTCAGCCTGCCCCCGCCGCGCGAGGGCATCGTCTGCGTCTGGGTCGTCTCGGTCACGTGGAAAACGGTAGGCGGAGGGCGGGTGCGCCGTCGTCACCAGTGAGGAGGGTCTGTCCGGGTCCGTCTCAGGTACTACGGGTCGAGTGCGGGGCGGGGCCGGGAACCCGCAGGGGGCTCGGCGCCGTCGCTCACCAGGCCAGCTGGGCGATCTCCTCCACCACCACCGCGCAGGCGTCCGCCGCCGGGTCGATGAGGGGGAAGTGGCCCACCTCCTCCAGCAGGGTCAGGCCCACGACCTCCCCCGCCTTGGCCGCGGCGTCGGCGTACGCCTCGGCGACGGCCTGGGGGACGACGATGTCCGCGCGGCCCTGCACGAGGGTGGTGGCGATGCCGGTCGGGAGGAGGAGGGCCGGGTCGGCGTAGGGGCGCCGGTCCGTGAACTTGTCCTGGCCGCCGAGGAGTTGGGTGGCCGCCCCGCCGCAGACGTCGAGCTTCTCGGCCACGGCGAAGTCGGCGATCGGGGCGAGGGCCACCACGCCGCGCAGGGGGGCCGGGCGGGGGCTGCGCCACGGGGTGTCGGGCGGCAGTACGTGGCGGGCGGCGGCCCACAGGGCGAGGTGACCGCCCGCGGAGTGGCCGGTGAGGACCGTGCGGCGGGGGTCGGCCTGGGGCAGGGCCGCGCGCGCGAGGTCCGGGAGGGCGTCGAGGGCGGCGGCGGTGTCGTCGAACGTCTCCGGCCAGCGGCCCGCGACCGGCGCGGGGGTGCCGGTGGGGCCGGTCTGGGCCGGGAGTGAACTGCCCCTGCGGTACTCGACGTTGGCCACGGCGAAGCCGTGGCGGGCGAGGAAGTCCGCGAACGGGGTGATGTGGTGACGGTCGTACGGGGCGCGCCAGGCGCCGCCGTGCAGAACCACGACGAGGGGGGCGGTGGCCGAGGCCGCGACCGTGCCCCGGGGGGCGTAGAAGTCGATCACCTGGTCGGGGTGGTCGCCGTAGGGGGCGGTCGCGTCGGGGGTGACCGGGGGGTGCGAGAAGGCGGATGCCTCTTCGGCGGCATCGCGGGCTGCGGCGTCGTCGTCCGGCATGCGGCAACCTCTCGGGGGAACGGATTTGGAAGGGTTTGGGTGGGCGGGTACCGGGGAAAGGGGCGCCCGCCGTTGGCGGGGACGGTATCAGGCGGGTGACGTGCGCGGACACGGGGATGTGACGGGGGGTCAGGAGGGGTGGGGCTGGGCGGGGGTGGGTTGCGCTGACCGGCGCTTGCAGGGTGCCGCCTGCGCCCACCCTCCCCCACTCTCGGCTTCGCTCGAGCGGGAGGTGCCCCCATCGCCCCAGCGGCACGACTGCCCGCAGCTGTAGTCGCCCCGCCCCCGCCCCGCCCCGCGCGCTACCCCGCCCCCTCCAGCGTCTCCGCCAACACCCGTGCCGCTCGTTCCGCGTCCGTGAAGCTGACGTACAGCGGGGTGAAGCCGAAGCGGAGGACGTCGGGGTGGCGGAAGTCGCCTATGACTCCGCGGGCGATGAGGCGCTTCATGATGTCGCCGGCATCGTCACAGCGCAGGGCGACCTGGCTGCCGCGTTCCGCGTGGGCGGTCGGCGTGAGGCACTCCACGCGGCCCTCCGGGACGTACGCCGACACGCAGCGCAGGAAGAAGTCCGTCAGGGCGAGGGACTTGGCGCGGACCGCCTCGATCATCGCCCCGGCCTCCTGCGCCGGGCCCAGGCCCTTCCCGTCGCCGTGCTCCTTCCCGTCGACCCAGCCGTACCAGACGTCCAGTGCCGCCTCCAGGGCCAGCATGGACAGGATGTCGGGCGTGCCGACCCGGCCCCGCACCGCGCCCGGCGCGGGCTCGTAGGCCGGGCGCATGGCGAAGGGGGCGGCGTGGGAGGTCCAGCCCGGCAGGGGCGAGTCGAAGCGGGGCTGGAGGTCGCGGCGGACGTAGAGGTAGGCCGGTGAGCCGGGGCCGCCGTTGAGGTACTTGTAGGTGCAGCCGACCGCCAGGTCGACCCCGTGCGCGTCGAGGCCGACGGGGAGGGCGCCCGCGCTGTGGCAGAGGTCCCAGACGGCGTAGGCACCGGCCTCGTGGATCGCCGCCGTCAGCCCCGGGAGGTCGTGGAGGCGGCCCGTGCGGTAGTCGACGTGGTTGAGGAGGACGGCGGCCGTACGGTCGCTCAGGGCGGCCGGGACCTCCGCCGGGGTCACCGGGCGGAGCGTGCGGCCGGTCATCCGGGCCGCGGACTCGGCCAGGTAGCCGTCCGTGGGGAAGGTCGTCGCGTCGACGAGGATCTCGTCCCGACGCCCGACACCACCCCCACCGGTCCCACCGGTCCCACCGGTCCCACCGGTCGCGCCCTCCCGCGCGGCCTCGTCCTCGTCCTCATCGGCCATCCGGACCGCCGCCACGACCGCCTTGAAGACGTTCACGCTCGTGGAGTCGCCGACCACGATCTGCCCGGGGGCCGCGCCCACCAGCGGAGCGATACGGTCGCCGATGCGTTCGGGCGCGGTCCACCAGCCGCTCTCGTCCCAGGAACGGATGCGCAGCTCGCCCCACTCGCGGTACAGGACGTCCGCGAGCCGGCCGGGGACCGCGACCGGCAGCGCGCCGAGCGAGTTGCCGTCGAGGTACACCGCGTCGTCGAGGACGAAGCGGGTGCGCAGGCAGGCCAGCTCGTCGGCCTTGTCCAACTCCCTTGCCAGGGAGGCCAGTTCAGCGCTGAGCGCGGTCGGTTCAGACATGGGAGCGCGCCGTCCAGAGCTCGGGGAAGACGTTCTTGCGGGCGCGCTTCTCCAGCCAGGCCACACCGGCGGAGCCGCCCGTGCCGGCCTTGGAGCCCATCGCGCGGCGCGTGGCGACTAGGTGGTCGTTGCGCCAGCGCCACACCAGCTCGGCGACATCGGTCAACGCCTCGCCGAGGCGGGCGAGCTCGTGGTCCGGGTCGCCGGAGTACAGCGCGGTCCACACCTCCTCGACCTCGGGGGACGGCTCGTAGCGCTGGGAGACGTCACGGCTCAGGACGGACTCGGGGATCGCGTGGCCGCGCCGGGCCAGGAGCCGCAGGACCTCGTCGTAGAGGCTCGGCTCGTGCAGCGCCTTCTCCAATTCGGCGTGGACGCGGGGGGCGCCCCGGTGCGGGACGAGCATGGAGGCGGACTTCTCGCCGAGCAGGAACTCCATCCGGCGGTACATCGCCGACTGGAAGCCGGAGCCCTCGCCGAGGGCGGCGCGGTAGGAGTTGAACTGGGCGGGGGTGAGCTGGGCGAGCGGGCGCCAGGAGGCGTTCAGGGCCTCCAGTTCGCGCACGGAACGCTTCAGCGCGTCCCTGGCCCTCGCCACGTCGTCGCCCCGGATCGCGGTGGTCGCGGTCTCCCATTCGTGGACGATGACCGTGAACCACAGCTCCATCACCTGGGTCGTCACCAGGAACACCATCTCGCCGGGGTCGTCGGAGAGGGGGTGCTGGAGGTGGGTGAGGACGTCCGCCTGGACGTAGTCCTCGTACGGGGTCGTGCCCTGGAAGTCGAGATGCGGGGTCTCGGGCTCCGAAGCCTCGTGGGGCTGAGCCTGCTGGGACATCGCTGTCTCCTGTTGTGTACTCCGGGTAGCGGTCCGCCCCTGCCGAATTCCGACACGGGGGCCCCGGTCCCCACCGGCATGGTCGGCGATACCACCCCCGCACCGCAAGGTCCGCCTGGTCACACCAGGCGGACCTTGGCGAACGCCCCTCCGGCCGGCTCAGCGAGCGATCGGCGCCCGCTCGCCCCAGTGACCGATCGACGCCCGCTCGGGTCAGTACCCGAACGGCGTCCGCTCAGCTCAGCGTCTGCGCCGCCGTCGGGGAGGAGTCCTTCAGGAACTGGGAGCAGCGCTCGTACTCCTCCTGCTCGCCGATGTCTCCCGCGGCACGGGCGAGGGCGTGCAGGGCGCGCAGGAAGCCACGATTCGGCTCGTGCTCCCAGGGCACGGGGCCGTGGCCCTTCCAGCCGTTGCGGCGCAGGGCGTCCAGGCCGCGGTGGTAGCCCGTACGGGCGTAGGCGTACGACTCCACGACGCTGCCCCGCTCGTAGGCCTCGTCGGCGAGCTGGGCCCAGGCGAGGGACGAGGTGGGGTACTTGGCGGCGACGTCGGCCGGGGGCGTGCCGTTGGCGAGGAGTTCGCGGGGCTCCGGGTCGTCGGGGAGGTGCGTCGGGGGCGGGCCCCCGAGGAGGTTCTGGTGAATCGTCATGGGTTCCAGTCTGGCTCATCCGCCGCCCGGCCCGCCTCCAACGGCGGTGACACCACCCCGCAGTGCGTTCGGCACTCGGGATGGCGGCAGTCCGGCTCCGGGCGGCGGATCGTGGTGAAGGACAGCACCGCGCCCACCACCAGCGTCGCGGCGCAGACGATCATCGCCGTGCCGAACGCGTCGTCGAACTGGCTCGCCGACCGGTACGACTCCGGCCCCATCCCCGCGATCAGCGGCAACGCGGCCACGGCGACCAGGCCGGCCGCACGCGCCGCCGCGTTGTTGATGCCGCTCGCCAGGCCCGCGTGCTCGGTGTCCACGGAGGCCAGGACCGTCGCGGTCAGGGGCGCGACCAGGGTCACCATGCCCAGGCCGAGCACGAGCAGCGCGGGCAGGACGTCGAGGACGTACGACGCGTCCGGCCCCACCCGCAGCGCCAGCAGCATGCCCGCCGCGCACAGCAGCGGGCCGACGGTGAGGGGGATACGGGGGCCGATCCGTTCGCCGAGCGCGCCCGCGCGGGAGGAGAGCAGGAGCATCAGCACCGTGATGGGGAGCAGGGCCGTGCCCGCGCCCAGCGCCGAGTACCCCGACACCACCTGGAGCTGGAGCGCGGCGAGGAAGAAGAAGCCGCCGAAGGCCGCGTACACGCACAGGGTGACCAGGTTGACCGTCGTGAACTGGCGGGAGGCGAAGATCTCCGGCGGCATCATCGGGTCGGGCCGGCCGCGTTCGACGTACACGAAGGCCACGCCCGCCGCGACCCCGGCGACGGCCGAGACGGTCACCACCAGGGAGCCCTCCCCCGCCTCGATCAGGGCGTAGGTCACCAGCGCCAGCGACGCCGCGCCGAGGAAGGCGCCCAGCACGTCGAAACGGTTCTCGTGGGCCCGGCCGTCGCCCGACTCGGGGACGTGCCGGGTGGCCACGGGCACGCAGACGAGCGCCAGGGGGACGTTCAGCAGGAAGACCCAGCGCCAGCCGGGGCCGTCCACCAGCCAGCCGCCCAGGAACGGGCCGACGGCCGCGCCGATGCCGCCGAAGCCGGACCACAGGCCGACGGCCCGCGCGCGGTCGTCGGGGTGGAACGAGGCCTGGATGAGCGCCAGCGAGCCCGGGGTGAGCAGCGCCCCGCCCACGCCCTGCAGCGCGCGGGCCGCGATCAGGACGCCGACGTTCGGTGCGAGACCGCACAGCAGGGACGCCGCGGCGAACCACACCACGCCGATCACGAACACCTTGCGCCGGCCGAAGCGGTCGCCGAGAGCGCCGCCCAGCAGGATCAGACCGGCGAGGGTCAGCATGTAGGCGTTGACGGTCCACTGGAGGGCCGCGAGATCCGCGTCCAGGTCCTCGCCCATCCGGGGCAGGGCGACATTGACGACGGTGGAGTCCAGCAGCGCCATGCTGGAGCCGAGGATCGTGGTGAACAGGATCCACTTGCCCTGGGGCGAGGAGAGCCGGATGTCGGGCATGGGTCCAGGTATACAGCGAGCCCGGCGCCGTGGCGCCGGGCTCGTCGTACGGAACGGGACGGGCGAGCCGCCCTTACTTGATCTTCTGACCCGCCGAACGCAGGTTCTGCGTCGCCTCGACGACACGCGCGGCCATGCTCGCCTCGGCGAGCTTGCCCCAGGTGCGGGGGTCGTAGGTCTTCTTGTTGCCGACCTCGCCGTCGACCTTCAGGACGCCGTCGTAGTTCTTGAACATGTGCGCGGCGACCGGACGCGTGAAGGCGTACTGCGTGTCGGTGTCGATGTTCATCTTGACGACGCCGTTCTCCAGGGCGGTGCGGATCTCCTCCTCCGTGGAGCCCGAGCCGCCGTGGAAGACGAAGTCGAACGGGGACTCCTTGCCGAAGCGGGCGGCCACGCCCTCGTTCAGCTCCTTGAGGAGGTCGGGGCGCAGGACGACGTTGCCCGGCTTGTAGACGCCGTGGACGTTGCCGAAGGAGGCGGCCAGCAGGTAGCGGCCCTTCTCGCCCAGGCCGAGCGCCTCGGCGGTGCGGATCGCGTCGTCGACCGTCGTGTAGAGGGAGTCGTTGATCTCGTGGGAGACGCCGTCCTCCTCGCCACCGGTCGGGGTGATCTCGACCTCCAGGATGATCTTCGCGGCGGCGGCGCGGGCGAGGAGTTCCTGGGCGATGGAGAGGTTGTCGGCGAGGGTCTCGGCCGAGCCGTCCCACATGTGCGACTGGAACAGCGGGTTGCGACCGGACTTGACGCGCTCCTCCGACACCGCCAGCAGCGGACGTACGTAGCCGTCCAGCTTGTCCTTCGGGCAGTGGTCGGTGTGCAGGGCGACCGTGACGGGGTACTTCTCGGCCACGATGTGCGCGAACTCGGCGAGGGCGACGGCGCCCGTCACCATGTCCTTGCTGTACTGACCGCCCAGGAACTCGGCTCCGCCGGTCGAGATCTGGACGATGCCGTCGCTCTCCGCCTCCGCGAAGCCCCGCAGCGCGGCGTGCAGCGTCTGGGTCGAGGTCACGTTGATGGCCGGGTAGGCGAACTTGCCTGCCTTCGCCCGGTCGAGCATCTCGTTGTAGACCTCGGGGGTTGCGATGGGCATGGTCCGCTCCTTGTATGTGCGGGTGGCGTTGTGCTTACGGTCCCTGACCTAGGGTTGCGACGTCATCGTCGGCCCCATCCTTCCAGACGGGACCCGATGCTCCGGCCAGGGTGTCCGGAACTGGTCGGTAACCGCTGACCTTGGTGTTCCTCCCGGCGAGTCGGCCTCAGTCGAGACCCAGTTCGTCCTTCGAGAACGCGAACCGGTACGGGACTCCGGCGCCCTCCTCGATCTTCTCGGCGGCACCGGTGGCTCGGTCGACGATGGTGGCGACGGCGACGACCTCGGCACCGGCCTCGCGGACGGCCTCGACGGCGGTGAGCGGGGAGCCGCCGGTGGTGGAGGTGTCCTCGACGACGAGGACGCGACGGCCCTTGATGTCGGGGCCCTCCACCCGGCGCTGCATGCCGTGCGCCTTGGCGGCCTTGCGGACGACGAACGCGTCCAGCCTGCGGCCCCGGGCGGCGGCCGCGTGCAGCATCGCGCCGGCGACCGGGTCGGCGCCCATCGTGAGACCGCCGACGGCGTCGAAGTCGAGGTCGGCGGTCAGGTCGAGCAGGACCTGACCGACCAGCGGGGCGGCCTCGCCGTCGAGGGTGACGCGGCGCAGGTCGACGTAGTAGTCCGCCTCCAGACCCGACGACAGGGTCACCTTGCCGTGCACCACGGCCTTGTCCTTGATCTGCTGCAGCAGAGATCCACGTACGTCCACGTCAGTCATGCCAGTCAGCTTAAGGGGGCCCTTATGTCCGCTTACAGGCGACGCCAGGTCCAGGTCGTGCTCGCCTCCAGCGGGTCGATGGGGGTGACCAGCCGGGGGTGGGTGTTGAGGCCGTTCGGCGGACCGGTCTGCGGTTCGACGCACACGGCCTCGGCCTGCTCGTCGTAGACCACGACCCACTCCTCGCGCGAGGTCACCTTCAGTTCCAGCCGGTCCGGCCAGGTGAGGGTGACGTCGACGCCGCCGGGCATGCCGAAGCAGTCGTCCCAGGGGCCGGGTTCGGGGTCGACGCGGTTGCCGGTGGGGAGGTGGTCGGCCCCGCGCTCCTCCTGCCAGGCGGGGTGGAAGTCGATCCGTACGTCCGCGTCCTCGCCGCCGCCGTCCAGGTTCCGGTTGAACCAGGGGTGCCAGCCGACCTGCGCCGGGAAGGAGGAGTCGTACGCCTCCACGGACGTGGTGAGGGTGAGGGCGTCCGGGGTGAGGGTGAACACCTGGGTGACGCGGCCGGGGTAGGGCCAGGGGTCGACCAGGTCGTAGGTGAGGACGGCCTCGGTGGCGTCGTGACGGGCGACGCGCCAGGCGCCCTCGCGGGTGGTGCCGTGGATGGCGTTGGGCGGGGCGTTGAGGGGCATCTGCTGGACGGTGCCGCCGCTGAGGAACCGGCCGTCGCGGATGCGGCCGCACCACGGCACCATCGGGAAGCAGCCGAACCGCTCGCCCTGCCGCAGCAGTTCGACCCCACCGACGCGCAGCCCCGCGACCCGGCCACCGTTCCCCGGCGCCAACACGACCTCCGCGTCACCCGCGGCCAACGTGATCTCTTCACTACTCACGCCTCGACCCTACTGGTCGACGGGACGGGGGACTTACGGGACGACGGGGAGAGCCGGTGGGGCGCCGCTCGGGTGTGAGGGGGCGAGCAGGAAGTGGCCGGGCCCCGAGGGCCGGCGACACAGCCGGCGCCGACGGCAGGACCGGGCCCGGGGTACGAGGAATGGGCAGAGCCCGGCGGCGTGCGGTCAGCGGCGTTTGCGCAAGGCTCGGCTCACGATGATCGCCGACGCCACGGCCAGGGCCGCCGCCGGAGCCGCCCAGCGGAGCGCGGCGCTCGCGGAGACCGTTTCCGGGGCCGGGACCGGGGCGTATCTGCCGCGTGGTGGGGCGTGGTCCACCTCCTCCGCGCTGCGGCCGATCATCGTCCTGCGGGCGTGCGCCGCCTCGGCCGGGGGTTCGTCCCCGGCGACGAAGCCGCCCTCGCCGAAGGGGTCCAGAGCCGGGGGTGGGACGTCGGTCTCGAAGACGGAGGCCGACGGCTCAGCCTCAGCTGAGACCGGGGGTTCTTCGTCGGCGGAGACCGGGGGTTCCTCGTCGGGGGCGGGCGGGGGCTTCTCGTCGGTGGAAGCCGGGGACGCCTCGTCGGCGGTGGCACCGGGCTCGCCTTCGGCCTCGGGCTTGGCCTTGGCCTCGGGCTTGGCCTTCGCCCCGTCCTTGGTCTTGGGTGCGGTCGGCTGCTCTTCCTCGGCCGGGGCCGGGGGCTCCTCGTGGTCGTCCCGGTCGGCGGAGGCTTCGCCTTCGGATGCTTTCGGTGTTTTCTCGGCCGCCGGCCCCGCCGCCGCCCCCAGGTTCTCCGCGAACCTGTCCAGCAGACGGGTCGTCGCCGAGGTCACCGAGTCGGACGGGAGGTCGGTGATGCGGCCGGTCGCGGTGGCCGTGGCCGCGCAGCTCAGGGTGGTGCCCTCGGGGGCCGGGGCGAGGCGGAGGGTCAGGGTGAGTTTCACGGTGCCGGAGCCCCGGACCTCGGCGGCGTCCCCCTCCACGACGTAGGAGCCGTCCTCCTGCGGCGTGACACGCAGGGTGCCCCGGTAGGTGATGGTGTGCCCCGCGACCCGTACCTTCAGGCGCCCGGCGACCGGCGGCGTGCCCGCGTCCTGCTGGAGCCCGGGGACCGCTCGGGCCACCCGCTCGGGGTCGGACAGCGCCTCCCGGAGGCGGCCGACGGGAACCGGAACGAACACCTCATGCTCCATGGCAGTCGAGCCTACCCACGAGGCCCCGCACCGCACCCGTACATACGCGTTATTGCTCGTGTTCCGCCCACGCGGCCCCACACGCCCCACCACCCCCACCGCCCCCTCCACCCCGGCCACGGCTCAGCCCGCGTACCTCGGGTGCACCAGCGTCGACGGCGGCAGGTCCCGTACCCCGTCGGAGGCGCTGAGCCGCGTCGCCCCAGTGCCCAGCGCCGGGCCCGGACGGCGGCCGTCATTGGGCGAGGGACGGGTCGCCAGGACGAAGCCCCAGTCGTGCGGGGCGCGGGAGGTGTGGGCCGTACGGTCGGGGCGGGTGACGAAACCGGGATCGGCGGCCGTGACCCCGTAGGGCGTGGTGCGCAGCCCGGCGGCGCGCACGGTCGCGTCGACGGTCCAGAACACCTGCCGCCGGGACGCCACCGGCCCGGCGTGCACCACCATGCGCCCGTCGACCGCCAGGACCTCGCGGGCCAGCCCGTAGAACTCCTGTGAGTAGAGCTTGGTGCTCGCGGTGATCCCGGGGTCGGGAAGGTCCGAGATCACGACGTCGTACGGCTCGGTCGGCCGGGCGCCGCGCAGCCAGCCGAAGGAGTCCTCCGTGTGGACGCGTACCCGGTCGTCGTCGTGGGCATGGCCGTTCAGCGCGGAGAGCGCCGGGTCCGTGCGGGCCAGGCGCACCACGCCCGGGTCGATCTCGACGATGTCCACATGGCGTACGCCGTCGTGGCGGAGCACCTCGCGGGCGGCCAGGCCGTCACCGCCGCCGAGGACGAGGACGCGGGCGTGCGGTCCGGCGTTCATCGCGGGGTGGACGAGGGCCCGGTGGTAGCGGTGTTCGTCGTTGCCGCTGATGCGCAGCCGGCCGTCGAGGTAGAGGGAGAACCGGCGGCCGTCCCGGCCACCGGTGAGGACGACCTCCTGCCGGCCGGTCTGGAGCGCGACCCGGACGTCCTTGCCGTACACCGCGCGCCGGGCGGCACGCTCGAAGTCGTCCACGTGTACGGCGGCGGTGGCGAGGAGGCCGAGGACGGCGAGGTTGGTGACCAGCAGCAGCCAGCGGGCGCGGCGGGTCAGGTCGCGGTGGAACAGACCGAGGACGAGCGCGCCGCCGACCAGGACGTTGACGGTGCCGGTGAGTAGGCCACCGGTCAACTGGCCCAGCCAGGGCAGCAGGAGGAAGGGGAAGGCGAGGCCGCCGACGAGCGCGCCCACGTAGTCGGCCGCGAACAGGTCGGCGACCGCGCAGCCCGCGTCCTGGCGGCGGATGCGCTGGATCAGCTCCATCAGCAGCGGGACCTCGGCGCCGATGAGCACGCCGATGGCCAGGGAGAAGGCGACGAGGAGGTAGCGGGAGCCGCTCGCCCACATGCCGCCCCAGTCGCCGGTCCAGGCGAACGCGGCGTACAGCGCGAGGGCGCTGCAGCCGCCGACGAGGGCGAGGGCGGCTTCGATGGCGCAGAAACCGAGGGCGGCGCGGGGGCGGAGGCGTTTGGCGGCGAGGGAGCCGATGCCCATGGCGAAGACCATGACCGAGAGGACCACGGAGGCCTGGGTGACGGAGTCGCCGATCAAGTACGAGGCTAGGGCGACGAGTTCGAGTTCGTACACCAGTCCGCAGGCGGCGCAGACGAAGACGCCGGCGAGGACGAGGAAGCGGCCGAGTCCCGGGCGGACCGGGAGCCACGCCTGGGCACCCGGGCCGCCGTTGCCGCGCCAGGGGGGAGGGGCGCCGGGGGGTGCGGGGGCGTGCGGCTCGATCACTCCTGGCACGCTACCGTCACGGTCACGCTGCGCTGGGTCACCCACACGGGTGGTCTGCGACGCTTGGCCGGGTGCCTAATAGCTCGGGGGTTCGGGTGGGTGGGCGGCCGCGGGTGCGTGGGGCTTCTCGCGCAGTTCCCCGCGCCCCTGAAAAGCGGGGGCTGCGCCCCCGGCTTTTCGGACCCGCAGCCCCCGGCTCTTCAGGCCCGCAGGGCCTGATCTTTTAGGGGCGCGGGGAACTGCGCGAGACGCCCCACCGGAGCCGCACCCGCCGACGAACCCGCACCCCCGAGCTATCAGGCACCCCGTCACAGCGCCGCAGGCACCCGCACCCCCACCCGCGTTCTCGTGGCCACCAGTTGCCCGTCCTGCGGATACGCGTGCCACGTACGCCAGTGCACCTGTCCCTCGTGGCGCTGCGCCAGCATCGCCGTGAAGGCGTGCGGGCTGCCGGGGAAGACCCCGGCCAGCCCATGGGGATGGTCGGAGACGAGCGCCAGGAGTTCCTGGGCCCGGCCCGCGAAGGACCCAGGCGACAAGACCTCGACGCGCGCGGCGAATTCGTACTCCCAGTCGCCCACACGTTTGGCCACCCCGAGCGGGAGCGGCGTGCTGGATCCCGGGATGCACGCGACCGTCTCCGAACAGTGGCTCCCCCGCTCCTCCTCCAGGAGAACCTGGTGGGACGCGCCGAGCAGCCTCAACTGCAGCTTCGCACCGGTGAGTTCGAGATCGAGCGTGGCGAGCGCGGGCAGCGGCTCGCGCCCCAGCGCCCAGGCGAGGTCGGCCGCGCGCGTGTCGGTGTAGGCGGTGTTCAGGGTCGTGAGCATGGGTCGGCTCCGCAGCGACGCAAAGAGAAGAGGAGGTGGGTCCGGCGCACCCCGGTCGGCACCGGGAGCTGAGGCCCGGTCAGCCAGGTCACGTGAGGACGACGTCCCGGTCGGTCCGGTCAGCCAGGTCAGGCCTGCCGGGAGGGACGTCCGGGGGCTGCGTTGGCGATTTATAGGGAATCATGAACTGTGGCGCCACCACAGCGTTTTTACCCAACTTGACGTGCTTTCCATCCCCCCGAGGGCTGCCCAGCTCAACTGTTCAACCAGGCGTACGCCCCGTCGGTCGACGCGCTCCCCGCGCGCCCACCGGGCCGGGCGCGCGAACTCGGGGGAGCGCCTGCCGGACAACCGGGCCCACCCGGCGTACTCAGGCGTGAAGAAGCGCCGCATCGGTGCGCCTGCCCCCTCGTGCCGGACCTACACACCCGGACCTGGACACCCGGACCTGAACACGCAGACCGGGACACGCGAGCGCCCGCCGGGAGGTTCGTCCCGGCGGGCGCTCGTGTCGTGGAGCTCGGCTGCCCCGTGTCAGCTGCCTCCACCGCATCCGCCCCCGCCGCCACCTCCGCAGGAGGACCCGCCACCGCAGGACGAGCCACTACTGCTTCCGCACGAGGAACCACTGCTGCTGCCGCAGGACGAGCCACCACCACCGGACGACGAACCACGGTCGTCGCTGGAGGAGTGGGACGATCCCGAGTCGCCGGCGGTCGCCGCACCGAGCACCCACCAGCTGTTGTCGGAGCTGCTGTGGTGGGCGCCGCTGCCTCTGCGGCCGCCGCGGTACGCGCCGCCGCCCCGGGCGGACGTCCGACGGCGCCCTGCCGCCGTACGAGCCGCGTTCGCCCTGCCGCGGTTGACGGCCACGCCGACCACCGTCGTCACACAGACCACCGCCAGGATGATGCCGCCGATCACCACGATCGCGTTCATGGCGTCACCCCTCCCCTCTTGTCCTGTAGTCCCCCGAAGCGACCCCCATGGGTGCCTCGCTCAATGTCGTTGCCGCGCTTCGCTCGTGGGCGCTGTTGCCGCACTTCGCTCGTGGGCGATGTCGCCCAACTTCCTTCGTGGCGCTGTCGCGCGGTCAGCTGCCGCCACCGCAGCCGCCGCCCCCTCCGCAGGAGGACCCTCCGCCGCAGGACGAACCGCTCCCGCACGACGAACCGCTGGACGACGAACCCCCGGACGAGCCCCCGCCCGCCCACCAGCTGCCGCGCCGGCCGCGTCGCCGCGAACTCCTGACGACTCCGACGACGATGGCCAGACCGATGGCGCTGAGCACCAGGATGAGACCGACTTCCGCCATGGCCCACCCTCCCCTCTTCCTTGCTTGTGTCCCCCGAAGCGACCCCCCGTGGGTGCCTCGCTCACTTGCGTGTGGCGGGGATGCCCCCGCCGGTGACCGCTCAAAGCCGAGTTGAGCAAGTCCAGAGCTTCGCGCGCGGCGGCACGTCCTCAGCTGCCGCCACCGCAGCCGCCGCCACCGCCGCCTCCCCCGCCGCAGGACGACCCGCCGCCGCACGACGAGCCGCCGCCGCAGAAGAACCAGCTGCCTCCCCCGGACGACCGGTGGGACGACCCGCCGTCCGCCCACCAGCTGCGACGGCGGCTGCGCCGCGCGCCTCGGCCGAGCGACGACAGCACACCGATCAGGGCCACCGCGCCCAGGAAGAGAATGAAGAAGCCATCCATGACGGCACCCGCCTTTCGTTCCCCCGTACGAACCCCCCGTGGGCCGTGCGTGACGTGGGGATGCCCGGGCGTCTCACCGGTCAAAGACGAGTTGAGCAAGTTCAGAGGGTTCTCTCGGGTCAACACCTCCTGACCTGCGCAGACATGCAGCTCGGGGGTCGTCCGACTTGCGGTTCCGGGTGGCCGCACGAACGCTGGAGCCGAGGGGAGGGACATGAACGCTGTCTGGGCGTTGAGAAGGGAGTCGGATCATATGTCTGTTCGAAGCATGACGTCGGCGCGGCTCACGGACGGTCGTCCGCAGGTGTTCGCGGGGAGCAACCACGGGCTGTTCACCCGCTGGAAGGTCAGTGAGCACCCGGACGCCGGCTGGACCGACTGGCAGCCGTTCGCCTTCGACCACGGCCGCGTGGTGTCGCTCGCCGCGGCCCCGCTCACGGACGAACGGCCGCAGATCTTCGCCGTGTCCGAAACCGGCGAGCTGTGGAGCACCTGGAAGGTGACGACCGACGCGAGCGCCGCCTGGGCCGACTGGACGAAGTTCAACGGCCTGCCGGGGTCGGCCCGCAGTGTGGGTGTGGCCACCCTGACGGACGGCCGTCCGCAGATCGTGGTCGGCACCGACAACGGTTCGGTGTCGTCGTGGAAGGTGAGCACCCACCCCGACGACGCCTGGTCCGAGTGGTCCTCCTTCGACGGTCCGCCCGCCTGATCCCGGGCAGCACGGCGCCCGGCCGGGGTTTCCCGGCCGGGCGGCGCGTGGCCGGCGCGTGGGGCGACACCTCGGGCGCCACACTCCGAACGCGGGTTGAGGAACTCCGGAGCTTCGGCGCAGGATGGCGGCCATGACCTCCAGCGCCAACCCCGCCCCCGCCCCCCGCCCCGCGCTCAACCGGCGGCTCGCCGAGTTCGGGACCACGATCTTCGCCGAGATGTCGGCGCTCGCCCTGCGGACCGGGTCGATCAACCTCGGGCAGGGCTTCCCGGACACGGACGGCCCCGAGGAGATCCGCGAGGCCGCCGTACGGGCACTGCGGGACGGCCGGGGCAACCAGTACCCGCCGGGTCCCGGGGTGCCCGAGCTACGGGCCGCGATCGTCGACCACCAGCGGCGCCGGTACGGACTGACGTTCGACCCGGACACCGAGGTGCTGGTCACCGCCGGTGCCACGGAGGCCATCGCGGCCGCGCTGCTCGGGCTGCTGGAGCCGGGGGACGAGGTGGTCGCCCTGGAGCCGTACTACGACTCGTACGCGGCCTGCATCGCGATGGCGGGCGGGACGCGCGTACCGGTGACGCTGCGGCCGTCCGATGAACAGGGACAGGGCGAGGGGCCCGGCGACGAGGGCGGGGGCCGGCGGTTCCGGCTGGACCTCGACGAGCTGCGGGACGCCGTCACCGACCGGACGCGGCTGCTGCTGATCAACACGCCGCACAATCCGACCGGGACGGTCCTCACCCGCCAGGAGCTGACGGCGATCGCCGAGCTGGCGGTGGAGCGGAACCTGCTGGTGGTGACGGACGAGGTCTACGAGCACCTGGTCTTCGACGACGCCGAGCACCTGCCGCTGGCGACGTTCCCGGGGATGCGAGAGCGGACGGTCACCATCGGCTCGGCGGGCAAGACGTTCTCGTTCACCGGGTGGAAGGTGGGCTGGGCCAGCGGCGCCCCCGATCTCGTCGCCGCCGTCCGCTCGGCCAAGCAGTACCTGACGTACGTCAGCGCCGGCCCGTTCCAGTACGCGATCGCCGAAGCCCTGCGGCTGCCGGACTCGTACTTCGACGACTTCCGCGCCGACCTCCACCGCAAGCGCGACCTGCTCGGCGACGGCCTGCGCGCGGCCGGCTTCGAGGTCTACCAGCCCCAGGGCACGTACTTCATCACCACCGACATCACCCCCTTCGGCCAGAAGGACGCCTACGCCTTCTGCCGCGCCCTCCCCGAACGCTGCGGCGTCGTCGCCATCCCCAACTCCGTCTTCTACGACGACCCCGACGCCGGCCGCAGCCAGGTCCGCTTCACCTTCTGCAAGAGGGACGAGATTCTCGACGAAGCCACGAGCCGCCTGCAGCATCTCGCGTCCTGAATGAGGTCGGGCCGGCCACCTACCTGTTGGTATTGCCGTTGTGCGGTTGGTCCTGGGCGGTTGCTCCTGGGCGGCCTCTCGCGTGGATCTCACCGCCGCCGCGAGGCCGTCCGAGGTCAGCGGACGCTGCGCCGGGACGAGGCGGACGACAGGAGGCTCTGGAGCAATCCCGCCTCCAGCGACCGCACCCCTCCGTCACGTACGTGAAGTACTTGACGTACGTGACGGAGGGGTGCACGCTGGGAAGGCCGGACGATCGAGGAGGCAGGTCATGGCCGCTGTGCATTACGAGAGCTACACCCAGGCGCGCGCACACCTGAAGGACCTCCTCGACGCGGCCGACGAGGGACGGGTGGCGACCGTACGCCGTGACTCCGGGCGCTCGGCAGTCGTGGACGTGGAGCGGCTGCGCCACTATCTGTCGCTGGTGTGCCCCTCAAAGGCGGAGGTGGTCGCCGAGGCGGGCGGCTGGTCCGTCTTTCTGCCAGGCCTGCCGCTGGCCGCCGACGGGGCTACCTTCGACGAAGCCATAGGGGAGATGGTCCAGGTCCTTCGCGAGTATGCCGAGGACTGGCAGGACAGGCTGCGGACCGCACCCAACCACGCGGACAACTGGGGCCTGGTGCAGCTGATCGCTCTCAGTGACGACGGACAGTTGCGCGACTGGCTGGTGGGTGCTCCACGGTGACCTGGCCCCAGCCCGACCGCGAGAATCATGACCGTTTCTGCCGTGCCGAGAAGTGGGAACGCGTTCGGGACGCCCGCGGGCGCACCGGTACCCATCACGTGACCTACGAACTCACCCTGCACGACGGCCGGGTCCTGCGTACCAGAATCTCGCACCCGGTGGACCGCACCGCGTACGGCGCCGCGATGTGGCGACACACCCTGCGGGACCAACTGGACGTCACCGAGGACGAGTTCTGGGCCTGCGCCCAGCACGGCGAACTGCCTGACCGAGGTGCCCCCGAGCCGCCGAGCGAGGCCCTTCCCGCGGACCTGGTGCATCTGCTCATCCACCGTGTGGGCGTCGGCGAGGACACCGTGGCCGGGATGACCAAGGACGAGGCGGTCGCGCGACTCCAGAAGTACTGGACGGACGGGAGCTGAGCCCCCGTCCTGATCGCACAGTGCCGCTACCACTACGAAAGCTGACAGGACTCGGGGTCGGGCACAGTGCCCTCCTCGCGACCTGCCCCGCACCGCACACGAATAGGTGTGCGAACAGGGAGTGGGCTGGGTGACGGCCGCGCCCGAGCTGGTGACGGCGGTGCGCTCGGCGAAGCAGTACCTCACCTATGTGGCGTCCGGGCCGTTCCAGTACGCCGTCGCCGAGGCCCTCGCCCTGCCGGACAGCTACTTCGACGCGTTCCGAGCGGACATGCCGGCCAAGCGCGACCTGCTGTCGGCGGGAGTCGCGGACGCCGGGTTCGGCGTGTTCCGCACGGTCGGCACCTACTTCATCACCACCGACATCCGCCCCCTGGGCGAGAGGGACGGCTTCGCCTTCTGCCGCGCGCTGCCCGAGCGCGCGGGCGTGGTCGCCATCCCGAACGCCGTCTTCTACGACCACCGGGAGGCCGGCGCCCCGTTCGTACGGTTCGCGTTCTGCAAGCGCACCGAGGTGCTGACAGACGCGACGGAACGGCTACGCAAGGCATTCGCGGGCTGACCGCCGCCCTGCGGGACCGGTCAGGATCGCGGCCTGCTTCACGACCGGCAACCGGCTGGACCTGAGCGCCGCCGGGTGCGCCCTGCCGAGCCGTAGTGCTCCGCGGGGTCGGCCCATTCCGGTCCGCGGGTGCGTGAGGGCCGCTGCTCGCGCACCCGCGGCGGAGCGCGAGCCGATGCCGTCCCGCGGCCCGAGAGCGCTGCGGCGGAGCGCGAGCCGATGCCCGTCCCGCGGCCCGAGGGCGCTGCGGCGGGGCGCGCCGGACGGCCCGCCCGACCGGCGTCGAGCCGCCGCCACCGGCCGCGCCGTGTGACACGTCCGGGGCACGATGCCGCTCAGTTCACGTTGACCGCGCTCCAGGCCGCCGCGACCGTGTCGTACTCCGTGCTGCCCGCGCCGTAGAGGTCGCGGGCCGCGTTCAGGGTGGCCGTCCGCGCGCCGGCGAAGTTCGTCGTGGACGTCATGTAGACGGTCAGGGCGCGGTACCAGATCGCGCCGAGCTTGGCGCGGCCGATGCCCGTGACGGTCGAGCCGTTGTACGTCGGGGAGTTGTAGCTGACCCCGTTGATGGTCTTGGTGCCGCTGCCCTCCGCGAGGAGGTAGGCGAAGTGGTTGGCGACGCCGGACGAGTAGTGGACGCTGAGGTTGGCGACGGAACCGCTCCAGTAGTCCGCGGAGCCGCCGTCCCTGCTCGGCCTGTCCATGTAGCGCAGGGCGTCGCGCCCCAACCCGGAGCGGACGACCTTCTCGCCGATCAGGTAGTCGCCGGGGTCCTGCGGGTTCGCCGCGTGGAACTCGACCAGCGTTCCGAGGATGTCGGACGTCGCCTCGTTCAGGCCGCCGGACTCACCTGTGTAGACCAGTCCGGCGGTTCTCGAGGTCACGCCGTGGGACATCTCGTGGGCGGCCACGTCCAGCCCGACCATCGGCCCGAAGTGGACGCCGTTGCCGTCGCCGTACGTCATGCAGAAGCAGTCGTCGGTCCAGTACGCGTTGGAGTACTTGTTGCCGTAGTGGACGCGGTTGTAGGAGCCCTTGCCGTCGCCTGCGATGCCGTTGCGGCCGTGGACGTCCTTGTAGTAGTCCCAGGTCATGGCGCTGCCGTACTGGGCGTCGAGGGCGACTGTCGAGCGGTCGGCGGTCGTGCCCGTGCCCCAGTGGTTGTCGTCGTCCGTGAAGAGGGTCAGGGGGACACGGCCGCTGCAGGTGCCGCCGCCGCACACGTCCGTCCTGTCGGCCGCGTCACCGGTGTAGGTGTTGCCGCGCGTGGGGTCCTTGAGCTGGTACGTCGATCCCGAGAGGGTCGTCTCCAGCGGGACGGTGCCGCTGTACAGGGACTGGCCGTCGCCGGCGACGGTCTCCATGGTGTCCCAGGCGTCGATCTGGGCGCCGGTGCGCGCGTCGGACAGCACCGCGCGGGCGACCGGGTTGCCGAGGGAGTCCAGGGCGGAGACGTTCGTGCGCCAGGCCAGTCTCGGGGCACCGTGCACAGCGTCGACGACGAGCTGGGGGCTGGCCTTCACCTGCTTCAGCGTCTCGCCCGGCCTGGCCGAGCGCAGGGCCTTCGCGGCGACGTCGGCCGCCTCGGGGGCCGGCACCTTGGGGGTGGTGCTCGGCAGTGAGATCGCCGTCCTCGCCGCCCGGTCGGCGCCGCGGTACGTTCCGTCGGGCGCCAGGTGGACGACGAAGTCGCCGCCGAGCACGGGGAGTTGGCGGTACGTCCGGTTGTACCGGACGTGCTGGGCGCCGTCCTTGTCCACGACCACGTCACGCACGGAGGTGTCCTGCGCGGAGGTGAGGCCCAGGATCGCGGCCCGGTCGGCGAGGACCGCCGCCGCGTTGTCGAGGGCGGTGGCACGCGTCGGCCTGTCGGCGGCGTCGGCGGCCGGGGAGAGTGCGGCGGCCAGCAGTGTGGCGGTGGTGGTGGCGGCGATGCCGACGGTGGCGAGACGGGAACCTCGGACGTGCTGCCGTAACCGACTCATCAGTGTCTTCTGTCTCCTGGAGAAATGCCTGGGGGCGCGTGTGGGCGGCACCGGGGGCACATGAGAGGCGCTGGGGCGGCGCCGATCTTGTGTTGGCATTCAAGAGGACAGCAGCATGTCATGTCCATACCCAATACATGGGGGCAGGAGAAGGGGTACCTCACGTACTTCGACGCGCTCGACGAGAGACGTGTCGGCTGAATGGCATGACCACCGCGGTGAGGGCTGGTTGCTCACTCCGGACGCGGGAGCTCGTCGAGGTCGAGGGTGAAGGTGCGGCCGTCGGCCAAGGGGATGGGGAGCTTGCCCGTGCCGTACTTGTGGGTGTGTGCCGCGATGTAACCCGTGCCGGTCGGCTGGGTGTGGAGGACGACTTCCTGGGCGTAGGGGTCAACCACCAGGTAGGTCGGGATGCCGTCCTTGCGGGCGGAGGAGGTCGACGACCTCGGAGATCAGCAGGACTGGGGCACACCGGGCAAGGCCGCGCCCGAGCTGGTGACTGCGGTGCGCTCGGCGAGAGGGAGGGCTTCGCCCTCTGGCGTCCCTCCGGACGGCCACCGGGGGCAGTCGCCGCCGGTGGCCACGGAAGCGGGCGGGGCGGCTACGCGTCGCCCTCGTCGTCCTTGTCGTCCTTGGGCTTGTCGGCCTCGTCGACGTCCTCGGCCAGGCCGAGCTGCTCGACGAGCCACTTGTCGAACTCGATGGCGGCGCGCACCCAGCTGACCGTCGACGAGACGAAGTGCTCCAGGCTGACGCCGGTGCCGATCAGCAGCTGGGCCTCGCCGATGAGGCGGACCGTGCCGTCGTCGTGGGTGTGGCTGTAGACCTTGGGCCACAGGGTGCGGCGGTTCCAGTCGTCGATGGTCTCCAGCAGAGCCGGCTTCTCGTCGATCTGATGCGGGCGGTCGTAGAACGTGCGCACCGAGAAGACCTGCTGGTCACCCTCGCCACGGAACATGAAGTACGTACGGAATTCCTCCCACGGCGCCGCGAGGTCACCCTCGTCGTCGACGACGTACTTCAGCTCCATCTGGTCCAGGAGCTGCTTCACGAGGTCCTGATCCGGGACCACGGGGCCGGGCGGCGGGCCGGGCTGCGGCTCGGGCTGGCCCCCGAAGTTCGGAATCGAGGACGGGTCGATGCTCACCGTGATTTTCCCTTCGTACGGATTCCGCCATCCTCCCCCATGCGGGGGCGGGAGTGGCAACCCCCGCCCCGCGTGGTTCGTCGCCCTTGGCCGGATCCGGGAAGGGATTCGCCCGCGGATTCAGCTACGAGCGTGGACGGGAACCTTTCGGATACCCCCGGTCACGCGTTCTCGGGTACCCCCGGTCACGCGTTCTGCTCCTTCGACATCGACGGTCACGGGTTCTTCTTCTCCATCGACGGGGCGGTCGGGCCGTCCGTCCCGGGGGCGGTCCGGCCGTCCGTCGCGGAGGTGGCCGGTGTGCCCGTCGCCGGCCCCACGATCAGGCCCTCTCCCTCTCCGAACACGTCCACCCGGACCGTGTCGCCGTCCTTGACCTCGCCGGAGAGGATCTCCTTCGCGAGGCGGTCGCCGATGGCGGTCTGGACGAGGCGGCGCAGGGGGCGGGCGCCGTAGGCAGGATCGTTGCCCTCGTCCGCGAGCCAGGCCAGGGCCTCGGGGGTGATCTCCAGGGTGAGGCGGCGCTCGGCGAGCCGCTTGGAGAGGCGGTCGATCTGGAGCTTGGCGATGCGCTCCAGCTCCGCCTTGTTCAGGGCGGAGAAGACGACCAGGTCGTCCAGACGGTTGAGGAACTCCGGCTTGAAGGAGGCCCGGACCACGTCCAGGACCTGCTTCTTCTTCTCCGCCTCGGTGGTGACGGGGTCGACCAGGTACTGGCTGCCCAGGTTCGAGGTGAGGATCAGGATGGTGTTGCGGAAGTCGACCGTACGGCCCTGGCCGTCGGTGAGCCGGCCGTCGTCCAGCACCTGGAGGAGGATGTCGAAGACCTCCGGGTGGGCCTTCTCCACCTCGTCGAGCAGGACCACGGAGTACGGGCGCCTGCGGACGGCCTCGGTCAGCTGGCCGCCCTCCTCGTAGCCGATGTAGCCGGGGGGCGCGCCGACCAGCCGGGCCACGCTGTGCTTCTCGCTGTACTCCGACATGTCGATGCGGATCATGGCCCGCTCGTCGTCGAAGAGGAAGTCGGCGAGGGCCTTGGCCAGCTCGGTCTTGCCGACACCGGTCGGGCCGAGGAAGAGGAAGGAGCCGGTGGGGCGGTCCGGGTCGGCGATGCCCGCGCGGGAGCGCCGTACGGCGTCGCTCACCGCCCGTACGGCCTCGGTCTGGCCGATGAGACGGCGGCCCAGCTCGTCCTCCATGCGGAGCAGCTTCTGGGTCTCGCCCTCCAGCAGGCGGCCGGCCGGGATGCCGGTCCAGGAGGCGACGACGTCCGCGATGTCGTCGGCGCCGACCTCGTCCTTGACCATGGTGTTCTTGGACGCGGCGGCCTCCTCCTCCGCCTCGGAGGCCTCCTCCAACGCCCGCTCCAGCGTGGGGATCTCGCCGTAGAGGAGCTTGGAGGCGGTGTCGAAGTCGCCGTCGCGCTGGGCGCGTTCGGCCTGGCCGCGCAACTCGTCGAGCTTCTCCTTGAGTTCACCGACGGCGTTGAGGGACTGCTTCTCCTTCTCCCAGCGGGCGGTGAGGCCCCGCAGCTCCTCCTCCTTGTCGGCGAGGTCGCGGCGCAGCCGCTCCAGACGCTCGCGGGAGGCCGCGTCGGTCTCCTTGTCGAGGGCCATCTCCTCCATGCGGAGCCGGTCCACGGACCGCTGGAGCTCGTCGATCTCGACGGGCGAGGAGTCGATCTCCATCCGGAGGCGGGAGGCGGACTCGTCGACGAGGTCGATGGCCTTGTCGGGCAGGAAGCGGGAGGTGATGTACCGGTCGGAGAGGGTGGCGGCGGCGACCAGCGCCGCGTCCGCGATCACGACCTTGTGGTGGGCCTCGTAGCGGCCCTTGAGTCCGCGCAGGATCGCGATGGTGTCCTCGACGGTCGGCTCGGCGACCAGCACCTGCTGGAAACGGCGCTCCAGCGCCGGGTCCTTCTCGATGCGCTCGCGGTACTCGTCGAGGGTCGTCGCGCCGACCATCCGCAGCTCACCTCGCGCGAGCATGGGCTTGAGCATGTTGCCGGCGTCCATCGCGGAGTCGCCGCCGGCGCCCGCGCCGACGACCGTGTGCAGCTCGTCGATGAAGGTGATGATCTGCCCGTCGGAGTCCTTGATCTCGGCGAGGACCGTCTTCAGGCGCTCCTCGAACTCGCCCCGGTACTTGGCCCCGGCGACCATGGCGCCGAGGTCGAGCGCGACCAGCCGCTTGTTCTTCAGCGACTCGGGCACGTCCCCCTTGACGATCCGCTGGGCGAGCCCCTCGACGACGGCCGTCTTGCCGACGCCCGGCTCACCGATGAGCACGGGATTGTTCTTCGTACGGCGGCTGAGCACCTGCACGACCCGGCGGATCTCCTGGTCCCGGCCGATGACGGGGTCGAGCTTCCCCTCCCGCGCGGCGGCGGTGAAATCGGTCCCGAACTTCTCCAGGGCCTTGTACTGGCCCTCCGGATCGGCGGTGGTCACCCGGCGTCCTCCCCTTGCCTTCTGGAACGCCTCCTGCAACTTCCTGGCGTTCGCCCCCTGCCGGGAGAGTACGTCCCCGGCCTGGCCGCCCTTCTCCGCGATCCCGATCAGGAGGTGCTCGGTGGAGACGTACTCGTCGCCCAGCTCCTTGGCCTTGGCCTGGGCCTCGGCGACGACGCTCAGCAGCTCGCGGTTGGGCTGCGGCGGCGAGACGGTGGAGCCGGTCACGCTGGGCAGACCGGCGAGGATCTTCTCGGCGCCCGCGCGTACGGCCGCCTGGTCGGCGTCGACGGCGGCGAGCAGGTCGGTGATGTTCTCGTTGTCCTGCCCCTGGAGCAGAGCCAGCAGCAGGTGGGCGGGGGTGAAGTCGGGGTGTCCCTCGGACACGGCCCGGTTGCTGGCCGCGTTGATCGCGTCCCGGCTCCTGTTGGTCAGCTCGGCGTCCACGTTCGCGTTTCCCTCCTGGCGTCAGCCGTCGGCCATGGTGACTTGAGTAACGTACACAAAGTTGAGTCTATTCCACTCAATGTGGGGTCGGGAGCGTTCCCCGTTAGATTCCAGGACCGTGAGCACCTACCGAGTGGATCCGGGCGATCCCGACGACGCGTACCTGGCCTTCTGGCGGGAGCGCCACCTCTGCACCCTCACCACCCTCCGCGCCGACGGCAGCCCCCATGTGGTGCCGGTCGGGGTCACATACGAGCCCGGGGCGCGTCTCGCTCGGGTGATCACCAGTTCGACGAGTGCGAAAGCGCGGCATGTGGCTCTCGCCGGGGAGGAGGGCGCCCGGGTCGCCGTCTGCCAGATGGAGGGCAAGCGCTGGGCCACACTGGAAGGGCGCGCGTTCGTCCGCACGGACCGGGAGCGGATCGCGGACGCCGAGCGACGGTACGCCGAGCGATACGGCAGGGATCCGCGACCGAATCCGCAGCGCGTGGTGATCGAGATCGAGCTGACGCGGGCGTTGGGCCGGGGGTGACGGGGCCGTCGGCGGGAGGGGAGGGCTACGGGGCCGGCCGCCCGCGCCGGTGACGGGCCGCCGGGGGCGGCGGCGGGCCACCAGGGGCGAGGGCGGGCCGATCGTGACCGCCTGCTTCCGGTTGACCTTTTTTCGGACAGATGCCGGACGGACGACGGCCCGACGCCGGACCGATGGGCGGGCGGCGAGACGGCCCCGATACCGGGAGCAGTCCCGAAATATCCCCGTAAACCTGCAGCGGCGTCACCGTGTTCAGGTCACGGTGACGCCGCTGCTGGGGGGAAGCGCCTGAGCGATTTGAAACGACGGGGGAATCGCTTCAGGCACTGCGGGGGGTGGCTGAGACGGCCGTGGAGGCCTGGGTCTCCGGCTCGGCGAGCCGGTGGTCGCGCTGGTCGAGATTGACGAAGACCATCCCGTACCGAACGGCACACCGCACTGGCTGCGGCGCGCCGCGCGGTCGCCGCAGACATCGGTACGCCCGGATGTCCTCGTCCTCGTCCCGGGTCACCACCACCGGTTCGCCGAACACGGTCACCATCAACGAGTCACCGCTGTGGGGGATGGCGGTGGCCAGGTCGATGAAGTGCCAGCCGGAGCGATAGGCGGTGGCCATCTCGCGCCGGAAGGAACGGTCGTCGGGAGGAGTCGTCATGTCATTCAGTCCCAGACGCTGTCTTGTTCGCCGGTCTCCCCGGTAACACTGGCTTCGGCTGCCACCACGGCAGTCGACGCCTCGCCACCGTTCGCCGGGCGAGCACCACTCTCCGCGCCGGAAAGGCCGCTCAGCGCCCCGAAAGCCACAACGGCGGAGAAGGCGGCGACAAGCACCGAGCGAAGCATTCTGTTACGCATAGTCGGCTTCGTCCTCACTTGAAGGTCCCCTCTTCCCCCGTCGGGTATGACGATGACTCATTCGGGCACGTCATGGCCACATAATCGATGCATCATGTTCCTGCATGTTCAGGACCCTGGGGGGTGGAGATTTGGTGACAGATCCGACTAAAGCGACACATCCCCATCCAGTGACCGAGCTGTGCGAGGAAGGTGGGCGCCTCTACGCGAACGCGCTGCGGGTGGGACGTATCGCTCGCGCTGACGTAGAGTCTGCGCCCTGCCTGATGGAGTTCGCACTCCTCCACCCGGATCCGGACGACATCGGCTGGCTGCGCCCCGTGGCCCCCCTGGTCGCCCTGGCCCAGCGACTGACCCCCATAGAGCGCGAAATCAGTGAGCGCCGACGGCTGTCCATCGAACTCTCCGACGTATTCGAGCCCTTTATGGCCCTCACCGCCCAGGAGACCGCACCCACTCACTCGATCACGGTCCTGGAGGGCCTGGACCGCATCAACACGGCGCTTGACCTGGCTACCGCCGAGTGTCAGACCGAGATGCTGACGGTCCAGCCGAGTGGGCGCCGCCGACCCGAGCAGCGGCTCATCGAGGGATTGGAACGTGACCGGCCGCTGATCGAAAGAGGAGTGCGCCTGCGCACTCTCTACCAGCACACGGCTCGTTACAGCCCCGAACGTCTGGGTTACATCGACCAGATCGGCGACGGCAAGGTGGAGATACGCACGATCGACGAACTCGTCGAGCGGCTCATCATCTGCGACGAGAGCGTCGCTTTCATCCCCATCAGGGACGATCGGCAGGTCGCTCTGGAACTGCGCCATCCCGGGCTTGTCCGCTACCTGGTCAAGGTCTTCGAGTTCATGTGGGGCCGAGCTGTCCCACTGACCGCCGGCGCGCCCTATGAGACGGCCCCCGACGGCATCACGGACATCCAGCACTCCATAGCCAAGCTCCTCGTCGAGGGCCACGTGGACGAGGCCATCGCCCGCCGCCTCGGCATGAACGTCCGCACCTGCCGCGCCCACATAGCCAAGCTGGCGACCGCGCTCGGCAGCGGCAGCAGGGCCCAACTCGGCTATCTCATCGCGCAGTCGGGGATGCTGGAGCAGGGGCAGAGCCACTGAGACGGCCGAGGAAAGCGAGTACAGGTGAGCAGCGAGGTCCACGGGCATCGGACCGATGAACTGTGCGTAGTCGGCAGTGAGTTGTACGCGCGAGCGTTGCGGGAAGGACGGGTGCGGGGCGAGGAGGCGTTCGCGGCGCCGTGTCTGGTCCAGGCTGGACTGCTGCACCCGGTCGTCGAGGAACCCGACTGGCTGGAGCCAGCCGCCCCCGCCGTCGCCCTGCACCGAATGATGCGCGGCATAGCGGATCGCATCGCGGAGGATCGGCACAGGGAGGAGCGGCTGGCAGCGGCATTCGAGCCGATGCTGCGGATCGCGGAGCAGCGCACGGCACCCGCCGACAGCGACACACAGGCGATCACTTTGCTGAGCGGGATCGAGCAGATCAACGCCGCCATCGCCGAGGCCATTGCCGGGGCATCCGAGGAACTGCTGTGTATCCAGCCGCACACCAACTACTACGCCCCGCGCGGCCAGAAGGGCCAGCAGGGCCACGCCGTCGCCCTCGATCGGGATCAGTCCCTGCTGGCCCGAGGCGCCCGCATCCGCACGCTCTACCCGCACACCCTCCGGCACTCGCCCTTCGTCCTCGACCGCTACGAGCGACTGCGCGGCGACGCCGAGGCACGCACCCTGGACCAGGTCACCGACCGCCTCATCCTCGTCGACCGCACGGTGGCCTTCATCCCCGCCGACGCCGAGCGCACCATGGCTCTGGAAGTCCGGCATCCCGCACTGATCTCCTTCTTCGCCACCACCTTCGACCGCCTCTGGCATTTGGCGACGCCCATGTACCCCGAGGCCGTCCAGCTCCCCGTGATCGATGGCATCACCCCGCGCCAGCGTGCAATCGCCCGCCTCCTCGTCCTGGGTCACACCGACAGCGTCATAGCTGACCGTCTGGGCCTCAACGTCCGCACCGCCCGCCTCCACATCGCCAAACTCGCCGCCCAACTCGGCAGTGAGAGCCGCGCCCAACTCGGTTATCGCATCGCCGAGTCCGGCATTCTCAAGCAGGAGGACACGAGCCAGTGAGCGCGGAAGGACACCAGAGCCACACGACGGACGACGTGTGCGAGGCCGGCACAGAGGTGTATGCACGCGCCCTGCGCGAGGGACGAATACGCGGCGAAGACGCCAAGGCCGTGCCCTGTCTGATCGATGCGGGGCTACTGCACCCCGTGATCGGGGACCCGTCCTGGCTGGCGCCAGCCGCCCCGGAGACCGCCCTGCACAGACTGCTGCGCAACATCGAGGACCGGGTCGCCGAAGAAAGACGCCGTGAGGAACGACTGGCGACAGCATTCGAGCCGCTGCTGCGGATCGCGGAGCATCAGACGGCACCGGCCGACACCGGAACCCCGGCGATCACCCTGCTCAGCGGCGTCGAGCAGATCAACGCTGCCATCACGGAGGCCATGGCCGAGGCGACCCGGGAAATGCTCTGCATCCAGCCGCACACCCACCAACACGGCCCGCGCGGCCAGAAGGGCCAGGTCGGCGCTCTCGGCCGCGACCAGGCCTTGCTGGCCCGGGGCGCCCGTATCCGTACGATCTATCCGCACACCCTCCGTCACTCCCCTCTCATCCTGGCCCGCTACGAACAGCTGCGCGGCGACGCCGAGGCGCGCACCCTGGATGAGGTCACCGACCGCCTCATACTCATAGACCGCACGGTGGCCTTCATTCCTGTCGACGCCGAGCGGACTATGGCACTGGAGATCCGCCATCCCACACTGATCTCGTTCTTCGCCACGACCTTCGACCGGCTCTGGCATTTGGCGACGCCCATGTACCCCGAGGCCGTCCAGCTACCCGTGGTCGACGGAGTCACCCCCCGCCAACGCGCCATAGCCCGCCTCCTCGTCCTAGGCCACACCGACACCACCATCGCCGACCGCCTCGGCATGAACGTCCGCACCGCCCGCGTCCACATCGCCAAACTCGCCTCCATACTGGGCAGCGAAAGCCGCGCCCAACTCGGCTACCTCATCGGACAGTCCGGGATCCTGGAACAAGAAGGAAGCGCGCAGTGAGCACAGCGACACACACGGAACACGGCGCGGAGAAACTATGCGCCAAAGGGGCGGAGTTATACGAACGAGCCCTCCGCGAAGGACATGTACGCAGCGAGGACACAGCCGAGACCCCTTGTCTCCTCGCCTTCGGGCTCCTCCGCCCTGCCACCGACGGCCCGGGGCGGTTGGAACCCGTCTCACCCGTCGCGGCCCTCCATCGGCTCCTGCGCGGCATCGAGGATCGCATATCCCGCGAACGCCACCGTGAGGAACAGCTGACCGCGATGTTCGAACCGCTGATGCGCGTCGACACGCGCCACACGGGAATCGTGGACAATTCGGCGATCGCATTCCTCAGTGGTTCCGAGCAGATCAACGAGGCCATCACCGCGGCTGTCGCCGACGCGTCGCAGGAACTTCTGTGTATCCAGCCACACGTCAGATACCACCATCAGCAGAACCGCCATGTCGCACTGGACCGCGACCAAGCCGTGCTGGACCGCGGTGTCCGTATCCGCACCCTCTACCAGCACACCCTCCGCCACGCTCCCATGGTCCTCGCGCGCTACGAACAGCTGAAGGGCGACACCGAGGCACGCACGCTCGACGAGATCACCGACCGGCTCATCGTCGTCGACGGCGAAGTCGCCTTCATCTCCGGTGACAAGGCCGGCTCCACCGCTCTGGCGGTCCGCCAGCCAGCCCTGGTCGGATACTTCGCCACGTTCTTCGACCGCCTCTGGCGGCTGGCCACCCCGATGTATCCCGACGCGGTCCAGCCCCCAACGATCCACGGCATCACCCCCCGCCAACGCGCCATCGCCGCCCTCCTCACCGAAGGCCACACCGACACCGTCATCGCCGACCGCCTCGGCATGAACGTCCGCACCGCCCGCGTCCACATCGCCAAACTCGCCGCCACCCTCGGCAGCGAAAGCCGCGCCCAACTCGGCTACCTCATCGGACAGTCCGGAATCCTGGAACAGGAGCCGGGTACGCGGGAATGATCGGCAGCGGGTCCCTCGCCGAAGGTATCCCGGAGACACCCAGGGCTTTCGGCGTAGTCGCGTGACGCCCGATTCGTGGTGAACTGCCAGCTCAGCGGCAGTGTTCTCGGAGCGTGATAGGCACGGCTTCCAAGATCATGGAGTTCTCTACGCCCCGTGATCCAAGTGGGAGACCGTGCCTGCCGACGTATCATCTCTGATCCCTCGTGCTCTTGACCAACTGCGCGAGAATCCTCAGATCGGAACCGAGGAGGTCCCAGGCCTGCTGGAGTGGCTGGCCGAGGTGCCGGGCCCGCGTGACACCCGCGGGGTGCGCCACCGCCGGGCTGTCGTGCTCGCTCTCAGCGCGTGCGCGGTGTTGGCCGGTGCGACCTCGCTGCTGGCGGTCGGCGAATGGATCGCCGATGCCCCCGGTTATGAGCTGGAACAGGTCGGTGCGAACCCCGATCCGCTTCTGCCCAGGCGGGTCCTGCCCGGCCGAGACCACGGTCCGCCGACTGCTGGCCCGCATCGACGGCGACGCGCTGGACCGGGCGGTCGGACGCTGGCTCGCCGACCGCCGCCCGAAGGCGACCGGGCTGCGCGGCCTCGCAGTGGACGGCAAAAGCCTGCGCGGCGCGGCCAAAGCGAACGGCCCGCAAGATCCCCTGCTCGCCGCACTGGAGCACGCCACCGGCCTGGTCCTGGCCCAGCTGGACGTCGGCGAGAAGACGAACGAGATCACCTGCTTCCAGCCGCTGCTGGACACCGTCGCCGACCTGGCAGGAGCCGTCGTCACCAGCGACGCCATGCACACCCAGCGCGAGCACGCCGACTACCTCCTCGGCCGGGGTACCCACTACATCGTGATCGTCAAGGGCAACCAGTGCGCCACGAGGCGCTCTGACACATCCCCGCCACAGGCGGGACAGACTCGAAGGGAGGTCTGCTGGGTCCGATGGCTGACCTGGATCCGAAAGGTGAAGGGGACAAGAGCATGCCAGGAAACCGGCGACCGGGCCCAGGTGCCTGGAGCGGTGCGCCGGGGGACCCGCGCGGTATGGCGAAAGCTTGACTGCCTGAACCCTAATCTCCAGCGGCAGCAATTTACTGCGACCGGAACGGCACCTGAAACCGGTGCCCGTCGTGACCGGGGACGTACTGGTTCGCCCTGGTCAACCTTCGCGGCGGGAGCGATGCCCAGCGAGGGCATTGAAGGAGGGACATCGGCCACGGCCGCTCGGAGACCCGCCCGATCAAGGTCGCCACCGTGAACAGCCTCCTCTTCCCCGGGGCCCGCCAAGCCGTCCAGATCAAGCGCCGGCGCACTGACCGCAAGACGGGCAAGACCACCGTCAAGACGGTCTACGCCGTCACCAGCCTGACCGCGGAGCAGGTCACCGCGGCCCAGCTCGCCGGACTCGTCCGCGACCACTGGAAGATCGAGGCCCTGCACCATGTCCGCGACACCACCTTCGCCGAGGACGCCTCCCAACTGCGGACAGGCAACGCGCCTCGCGCGATGATCACCTGGCGCAACCTCGCCATCGGATTCCTCCGCACGGCCGGAACGAAGAACATCGCGACCGGCCTCCGCCGTAACGCCCGCGACCCTCGCCGCCCCCTCGCACTTCTCGGCCTCGGATAATCACGAACCGGACGTCACGCGACTACGCCGAAGCCCTGTGATGCCCCCCTACGACTGGACTCCTCAGCGAGGGATGTCAACAATAGGGGAGTTTCGGGGAGTTGATGTTTCGATGAATTGCAGTAAAATCAATGTTCGCCTCTCGAAATTCGCGCTCAAGGCACTCACGCAGAGGTCACCCATCACCTGCTGGCATGGCAGCGAATAGCGCGTCAGCGATAGCTGCTGCACGATGCCGACCAAAGCTCACCCCCCCCCCGCCGCCCAGGACGGGTATCTTTCGGCTCCCAAGCAAGGGCTACGCCTGGCGAAATAACCCTGGCAAACTCCGACGAAAGGTTGGGCTGACAAACTTTCTCTTTCGACTGCAACCCCTGGATTAGCGCGGGAATAATTCTCCAGGCATCTTCACCGATATAGACCACCCGACCATCTCGGCGTGGATAAAGTCGCTCAGTCGAAGTCACCTTCGCACGGTAGCAAACTCTCGCATATTCGAGGCGTCGAATAACTTCACCCACAGACGGACGCCGTCATCTGGATCATCAACCTGCAAGTAAATCCGCAGCAGCGGACCAGACGCAGGACGCCCCCGCGAACCGTCCACTAGCAGGAAGCCAGGGGAAAGCCCACGCCGCGCAGTAGGAAACCACACTTGACCGTCCTTTACCTCATCCGCCGACTCCAGAAGAATCCGAAGTCCGTCGATTACAACAATGCACGCGTCTACACAAGACCTATCGATACGGGAAATGGCTACCGGAGAGGCAGCATGCGGAATGGACGACTCCAGCCGCTTTACAAGAATTGGGTCGTGCAGCGTTCGCCGGAATGAATGTTCCGATAATTCAGAGGTGGCACTACGGCGGCCAACGTGAAACACCTCATAGATGACATTGGCAGTTTTCTGACATATATTGATCCGAAACTCAAAGGGTTCTATTCGAGGATGTAACGGACGTGCGGGCCGCCGAAGTAGCCGCGGACGATGTGTGGCTGGCGTTGGCGTCGGTGGAAGAACCGGCGGGTCTCGGCAGCGAGTTGGGCCTGGCCGCGGGCCCGGCTGTGCATCGGCAGGCTTCGTTTGAGGTCGGCGTTGACCAGTTCGTCGAGGTTCAGCTCCGGCGAGTACGACGGCAGGAAGTGCAGCTCGATTCGGTCCGGGTGATCGGCGAGCCAGGCGCGGACCTTGCGGGAGCGGTGCGCGGAGTGGCCGTCCACGACGAGGTGGACCTTGTGGTCGAAGTGGCCTGGAGCCGGTCGAGGAAGCGGCACATCACGTCGGCGTCGAAGGTTTCGGTGAACACCATGAAGTGCATCCGACCTTTCGTGCTGATCGCGGACATCGCGTTCACCGAGAACCGGTTGCCCGAGCGGTGCACTATGGGGGTGCACCTTTTGGAGCCCCAGGTGCGGCCGGTGACCTGGTCGGAGCGGATGCCGACCTGGTCGGCGAAGAGGACCTCACCGCCTTCGGCTTTCGCCTTCGCGCGGATCGCCGGCCAGGTCTCCTCCCGCCAGACGCGCACCGCCTCCGGGCTCTGCTCGACGGCCCGCTTGTCAGGGCGCTGGAACGACAGCCCCCACCGGCGCAGGTACTTGCCCACGCCCTGCTCGGTCAGCCGCACCCGGTACAGCTTCGCGATCAGGTCCCCCACCCCGGCACGCGTCCACAGCTGTCCGGCCAGCCCCAGGTCACAGGGACGGTGATCCAGCACGGCCTGTCGGATGGCCTGCTGCTCGACCGCGTCGAGCACCTGATGTTCACCGACCCGGCGCCCACGCGGCTGGGCCACGAGCGCCTCACGCCCGCCGGCCAGCCACTTCGCCCACCAGTTGTCCACGGCCTTGAGCGAGACCTGGAACACCGCCGCGACATCCTCACGAGTCCGGCCCGCCACCAACGCCGCCACCGCCCGCAGCCGAAGGGCCTCCTGTACCGACGGCGACAACTGCCGTGCATCCCCCACCAGTTCACTGCGCAGGGATCAACGACCCAGAACACCTATTGTCCTGAGTCGGTAGTTCGTTGGCGGTTGTAGTGTTGGGGGATGCCGGGCCCAAAGCCGTTGTCGTTGGAGTTGTCCGAGCGCGAACGCCGCGTACTACGAGGATGGTTGCGCAAGCGGACCGCGGGGCAAGCTCTGGTGCTGCGCGCGAGGATCGTGCTGGCGTGCGCCGAAGGCCGTCCGAACGCGCAGGTCGCACAGGAGCTCGGCGTCTCGCGGGAGACGGTGCGCAAGTGGCGGTCCCGGTTCGTGGTTGACCGCCTTGAGGGGCTTGTCGACGCTCCGCGGTCCGGAGCCCCGCGCAGGATCACGGACGAACAGGTCGAGTCCCTGGTCGCCCGGACCCTCGACCAGGCACCTCCTTCGGGGGATTCGCACTGGTCGACGCGGTCGATGGCCCAGGCTGCGGGCATGTCGCAGTCGGCCGTCTCCCGGATCTGGCGGGCCTTCGGCCTCAAGCCGCACATCGTGCAGACATGGAAGCTGTCCACCGACCCGCAGTTCGTGACCAAGGTCCGCGACGTGGTCGGCATCTACCTGTCCCCGCCGGAGAACGCCCTGGTCCTGGCGGTGGACGAGAAGTCGCAGATCCAAGCTCTGGACCGCACCCAGCCGATGCTGCCGCTGGCACCGACGGCGCCGGCGCGGATGACACATGACTACGTCCGGCACGGCACCACAAGCCTGTTCGCCGCCCTGGACATCGCCTCCGGCTCGGTCATAGCCCAGCACTACCGGCGCCATCGCCACCAGGAGTTCCTCCGCTTCCTGAAGACCATCGACGCCGCCGTACCCAAGGACCTGGACCTGCACCTGGTCCTGGACAACTACGCCACCCACAAGACCGAGACGGTCAAGAAGTGGCTACTGCGGCACCCCCGCTTCCACCTGCACTTCACCCCCACCTCCACGTCCTGGCTCAACCTCGTCGAGCGCTGGTTCGCCGAGCTGACCTGCCGCAAACTCCGCCGCTCGGCCCACCGCAGCGTCGTCGAGCTGGAACGGGACATCCGCGGCTGGATCAACGAGTGGAACAAGAACCCCAAACCGTTCGTGTGGACCAAAACCGCAGACGAGATCCTCGAAACCCTCGCCGCATACTGCACACGAACTAACGACTCAGGACACTATCGTCTCGAATCAATATCGGTAGCAGCCCAGACAGGGGCAGGCCACAAAGGTCACATACGTTCAGGCGCAGTAACGCCGAGCAGGTGGAGCCCATTACGCAGGACCACCCGGCTGGCGTCGGTGAGCCAAAGCCGGGCCTGGGTCAGCGAGGTGGGCAGTTCACCATCACGGGGCAACACCCGGCAACTGTCATAGAACCGATGGTAGGTACCCGCCAGTTGCTCCAGGTAATGCGCGATTCGGTGTGGCTCACGCAACTCGGCGGCGGTGGACACAACGCTGGGAAATTCGGCCAGCATGCGAAGCAAATCGTCCTCACGCTCGTGCGTGAGAAGGTCCGGGTCGAAGTCTTCGGCTGCGCCTCGATCGGCACTGATCGCTGCAGCCTTGCGCTGTACGGCACACAGACGGGCATGGGCGTACTGCGTGTAATAGACGGGATTGTCGTTAGTCTTCTGGGTCAATAGGTCGAGATCGAGGTCAATGGCCGCATCCACGCTGGCACGGGCGAGGGCGTACCGGGCGGCATCTACACCGACCGCCTCCACCAGGTCGTCCAAAGTGAGCACCGTGCCGGCCCGCTTACTCATCCTCACCGGTCCGCCGTCTTGAACGAGATTGACCAACTGACCGATGAGAATCTCGAGGCTGGTGTCCGGGTCATCGCCGAAGCAGGCTGCCATAGCCCGCATCCGCCCCACGTAACCAACGTGGTCGGCGCCAAGCATGATCACGACTCGGTCGAAACCCCTCTGCCGCTTGTTCAGGTAATACGCGCAGTCGGCAGTGAAGTACGTCCAGCTGCCGTCGCTCTTTACCAGCACCCGGTCCTTGTCATCCCCGAAGTCGGTGGTACGCAGCCATACCGCGCCCTGTGCTTCATAGACGTGACCGCCCTTACGCAGTCGGGACACGGCCGCATCGAGTTCGCCCCCGTCATGGAGCTCTTTCTCGTTGAAGTAGACATCGAAACGGGTGCCGAAGTCGGCGAGGGAGGTCTTGATCTCCCGGAACATCAACCCCGTGCCCACGTCCCTGAAGACGGCCAGGGCGTCGGCGGGGGGCAGTTCAAGCGCGTCCGGCCGCTGCTTGAGCACCTCGTCCGCGATCTGCTGGATATACGCGCCGCTGTAGCCGTCTTCGGGTACTGGAAGGCATTGCCCGGTGGCGAACAGCGACCTCGCGAATCGGTCGATCTGTGCTCCGGCGTCGTTAAAATAGTATTCCCGGGTCACCTGCGCACCAGCAGCCTCGAGCAGCCGGGCCAGAGCATCGCCGACCGCCGCCCATCTAGCCCCGCCGATATGGACAGGTCCGGTGGGGTTGGCAGAAACAAATTCAAGATTGAGCCGAAGGCCAGCAAGCTGGTGCGTACAGCCGTACGCACCGTCGGCTTGAACGATTTTCTGGACCAGCATGCCTTTGGCAGCCGACGTGAGGGTGATATTGAGGAAGCCGGGTCCCGCAACCTCCACAGAGTGCACCACCGGCGCGGCGTTGATGTAGGGCACCAGTGCCTCAGCGATTTCGCGTGCAGGTCGTCCGGCGGACTTGGCGAGCTGCAGCGCGATGTTACTTGCATAGTCTCCGTGACTGCGATGTCGGGGACGTTCGACCCGCACAGCGGCAGGCGGCTCAGCGGGGATGCGCGCGTCTGAGATCGCGGCGCGCACACAGTCGGCGACCAAAACTGCAAGATCGGCTGGGTTCATGCGGACAGAGTAGCGACGAAGCAGATCCTGGTGGACCCTGCAGTAAGAGATCAACCCCGCTGATCCCTCAGTAAGCCTCCAAGTCAAGTGGTTTATAGGCCAGAATTTTCCGGGACGACCGGTCGGCGCTCGGCGCAGAGGGCATGCGACTGATCGTCCGAAAGGAACGCCCCCATCCTGGCGCCCAGTTGAGGATCACGGACGCGGACGGCATGCGGATCACACCCTTGACCGGCCGATCGCCGCCCTCGAACTCCGTCACCGGCTGCGGGCCCGGGCCGAGGACCGAATCCGGGCCGCCAGGGCCACGGGCCTGCGCAACCTGCCCCTCCGCACAACAGCCCAGAACAGGGTTTGGCTGGAGATCGTCCAGATCGCCCTCGACCTGCTGGCCTGGATGCCCATGCTCGCCCTCACCGGCAAGGCACGACTCTGGGAACCCCGCCGACTGCGATTCCGCCTGTTCTCCGCAGCCGCCCAGCTCGTCACCACCGGCCGACGCCGGATTCTCCGCCTCACCCAGCACTGGCCCTGGACCAGCGAGATCACCACCGCCCTCGACCGGCTCGCGCTCCTGCCCAACCCCGGTTGACCAGCAACCTTCCACCGTCCCGACGACAACAGCACCCCCCGGGCAGTGGAACCCGGCACCCACCGACGCGACAGCCGGGCCGCCAGCCTGCCCACCATCAGCCCCTGAAAGCGAAAGGGCCCACCGACTCCATCGGCGGACCCTCACGAAAGATCGAGGCTAATGGTGCGGTTGTGGTGCGCCACCCGCGCACCGGTCTAGATAATAAAGAACCCCCGAGTCTCTGACCTGGGGGTTTCGCATGGAGCTGGAGTGTAAATCTAACGGCGGATCCGACGATCATGGGAGAACGTCAAGTGACTGATACCGCCGTGGAGTTGGAGACCGTGGAACCTGTCGAGAGTGCCCAGTCCGGGCCGTCCGTCCCCGTGTCGGATGAGCAGCTGGTCGCGATGCTGGTGGAACGGGCCCGGTCGGAGGGACTGCAGCTGACTGGGTAGGGTGGGCTGCTGCAGCAGCTGACCAAGCGGGTCCTGGAGTCTGCGCTGGAAGGTGAGATCGCCGATCACCTCGGCTATGAGAAGCACGATGCGGCCGGCCGGGGCAGTGGCAACTCCCGAAACGGGGGCCGGGCCAAGACTGTGCTGACCGACGTCGGGCCGGTCGAGGTCAAGGTGCCGCGTGACACTGCGGGCACGTTCGAGCCGCAGATCGTCAGGAAGCGGCAGCGGCGGCTGACCGGGGTCGACGAGATGGTGCTGTCGTTGTCCGCGAAGGGGCTCGCGCACGGCGAGATCGCCGCTCACCTGGCCGAGGTCTACGGGGCCGAGGTGTCCAAGCAGACCATCTCCACCATTACCGACAAGGTGATGGAGGGCATGGCCGAGTGGCAGAACCGTCCCCTCGACCGTGTTTACCCCGTTTTGTTCGTGGATGCCATCAACGTCAAGATCAGGGACGGGCAGGTCGCGAACCGTCCGGTCTATGTCGTGATGGCGGTGACGGTGGACGGGACCCGCGACATCCTCGGCATCTGGGCCGGCGACGGCGGAGAGGGCGCCAAGTACTGGCTGCACGTATTCGCCGAGCTGAAGAACCGCAACCTGGACGACGTGCTGATGCTGGTCTGCGACGGGCTGAAGGGCCTTCCCTAGGCGGTGGAGACCGTCTGGCCTCGCACGATCGTCCAGACGTGTGTGGTTCACCTGCTGCGGAACTCGTTCCGATATGCGGCCCGCCAGGACTGGGACAAGGTCGCCAAGGCTCTCAAGCCCGTCTACACCGCGCCCGGCGAGGACGCGGCGACGGAGCGGTTCCTCGAGTTCCAGGAGACGTGGGGCCGAAAGTATCCGGCGATCGTGAAGCTGTGGTCGGACGCCTGGGCCGAGTTCGTGCCCTTCCTCTCCTTCGACGTCGAGATCCGCAAGGTCATCTGCAGCACGAACGCGATCGAGAGCGTCAACGCCCGCATCCGCAGGGCTGTCCGGGCCCGCGGGCACTTCCCCAACGAGGCCGCCGCCCTCAAGTGCATCTACATGGCGCTGATGAGCCTGGACCCGACCGGCAAGGGCCGCAAGAGGTGGACCATGCGCTGGAAAGCACCCCTGAACGCGTTCCAGATCGCCTTCGAAGGCTGCCTCACCCCGAGCAACAACTGACCATCAACAACCAAGATCAGCCGTTAAATTGACACACCCCATGGAGCGGGTGACGAGAATCGAACTCGCGCTCTCAGCTTGGGAAGCGACGGCGCTTGGGTGGGTTCATTGGATCTGACCTGCACAGATGCCTTCCTTCGGCAGCGGTCGTGAGGGTGGGATCGCACCGTCGTTGACCGTGGTTGTCCGCTCTTATGGGCACGCTATGGGCACGGATGCCGGCAGCAGCCGGGCCATGCGTGCGCGCGACGCCTGCGCATATCGGAGCGCATCGAGTCTGGGGCTGATCTGGAATGCCCGTCGCGACTGCACATGCCGGGTGCCGGCACTGCCGTGGACTCGAGAATGTTGGTGACGTATTCCGTACGTCACCAACATCGCGAGGAGGTGTCGCATGTCTGTGACTCAGATCGACATCGACGACGACGCCCTGGAACGCGCCATGGCTCTGTCCAAGGTCAGGACCAAGAAAGAGGCGGTCAATCTCGCCCTGCACTTCTACGCCGAGCAGCAGGAGCGCGCGGCGCGCATCAGCCGTCACTTCGAGCGTGCGCGTGAGTGGGGTGCCGTCGAGGACGCAGAGCGTCTGCACCGGGCGGAGAAGCACAGCCGGTGATCTACTTGCTCGACACGTCCGGCCTGGTCCGGCTGCTCCGGGACCCAAGACTTCAGACGGCTTGGTACGACGCGATCGACGCCGGGGCCATCGCATCCTGTTACGTGCAGCGAGCCGAGTTCCTGTACAGCGCCCGGAACGCCCGCGAGTACGACGAGATCGCAGAGATGTTCACCGACCTCTATCCCGATGCGGCGGTACCGAAGAACGCGGGGCGTTGGATCAGCGCGGTGCCGCATCGTATGGCCCAGGCCGGGCAGCATCGCAGCGACTCGGCGGTGGACCTCGTCATCGACGCCACGGCAGCCCACCACGGCCTGGCTGTCCTCCACGACGATGCCGACTACCGTGCCTTTGCCCGGCACGCATCCGACCTGCTCGAGCACAACGTCCACGACATCGCCTGAGGCGCCCTCCCAAAAAGGGCATCGGTATCCGTCGCCTCTGCCGGGTAGCGACATCCTTCAGCCTCGTTGTGGAATGACGGGCTGAGGTCTGCTGGCGGAGGCCGACTGCGACGCGAACCGCTGAGCCGCAGGTCAACGGTGGGTTTCATTGCCGGGGCATTGCGCCCAGGGCCACCACCCGAGACCCCTGCCCTGCATGTGCTTCTTGTTGTGTGGCCTTCGACGCGCTGGAGCTGTAGCGGCTAAGGCCGGCGACGACGGCGTCAGAGTCCTGGCCAAGGCCGGTGACGAAGGTGTGCAGGGCCGGCAGGTCATCGGCCTGGACGCTGGCGATCCACTGGTCGAGGTGTTTGCTCTGGCGGTCGTTCATCAACTTGGCGAATGCGCGGACGTGGTGGGAGTCCGATCGAGCGCGGTGCAGCGGGTCAGGATCGTTTTGAGCTGCTGGGCCTGGTCGTCGGTGACGCGGTCGGGTTGGCGGGTGAGCCAACTGGTCACGTCCCGGGTGGACGATGCTTTGCGGGGCGGGTCGTGCGGGAAGTTCTCGCGGAGCTTGGCCACGTACTTCTTCACGACGCTCTCGCCGCCGGTGTAGCCGCGCTCGCGGACTTCCTCGAACAGGCGGCGGGCGACGGTGCAGCCCTCGGCCCACCGCTGGTGCAGGTGAGGCTTGCAGGGGTCGAAGATGCTGGTGCGGCTGGCCCACCGGCCGACCAGGAGCTCGTCCGGGTCCGCGGCGTCCCGCGAAGCGGCGGACCGTGTTGCGGGCCAGCCCTAGCTGGCGGGCGACGCCGCACCGGTAACTCGAGCAGCACCCGGCGTCCGCCGACCGCGCTGTCGGCGAGCCGACGTACGTATCGGCTGTGCACCCGGGACGGGTGTGTCCCGCACGCCGGACACAACCCGCTCGGCAGCAGCCCTGCTGGCCCGCACTGCCACCAACGCGCTGTCAGGCACGACGTTTTCGATCACGACACCTTCGACTGGTGGAACCACAGGTCCTGGAGGAGGACATCACCCACGGCCCTTCATGATCGCGGTCTTGGTGACTCTCCGTGGCCCTGCCACTGAAAGTGATCCAGAACCGCGGTTCAAGGAACGGCGACAGCTGGTCACCTTCGAGAGTGCGCCGATAGACGCCGATGCGCGGGAGAAACGCAACGCAAGTGGCCGCGCCCCGGCGCGGGGGTCGTGTCTTTCCCGACCGCGGACGAAGGTGGCCGCTGCTCCGAATGGATCGAGCAACACTTCCAGCGGCTTCCGCGATCCTCGGCCGTGCACCGTTTCATGGGCGCAGCACCCGCCTCGGCTGAGCCGGTGCGGGGTATCCGCCACAGGGCGTTGTGGCGAGGTTGGTCACGCCGCAGTCGACTTGAACAGACCGATATGGCCACCGATCACGCAGAACCTGCGCTGACAGAGCTCTCGAGGACGAGAGCTACCCCGATCCTCCTGCCAGATCCCGTCGGGCACTTCTCGCGGGAGCGGGACAGGACCGACGTGGGAAGCACCAGAGGAATCATGGGTGCCGGGGCGCAGCCGAGGTCCCACCGACGAGTGGCCTACTCGACGACCTGACGCGATGCCCATCAACTCGTGCTGGCTCATGGGGAGGCGGGCAGTAGCCGAAGGATTCGATGCCCGCGATGCGCTGGTTCAGTGTGCCCTTAGGACGATCACCACCCCGGACGACCGTAGGGCCGATGGCATAAAGACCCGCCGAAGGGCGCGTCGCCGGATAGCGGCGAAAGTGGCAGAAAAGGAAGAGGAATGGCTGACGAAGCAGCAGGGATACCTGTCTCTGCCGGACAAGAGCGAGTATGGCTGGCCGGGCAGGCCGTTCCAGGTTCACCCGTGTTCAACGTGCCGAACATCGTGTTGGTGCGGGCGCGGGACGCCGAGGTGATCCGGCGAGCCCTTGAGCGCGTGGTAGAGCGGCACGATGCACTGCGTACGTCCATACGTGAGGCGGACGGCAAACTGTGGCAGGTCGTACACACCACCGTGAGGGTAGAGGTGCCGGAGCATGACGTGCGCGGCGAACCGGATCCGGAGGCGGCGGCGCGGGACCTCGTGACGGGTCTGGTGGCCGATCTTCTCGCGACGGACGCGGCCCCGCTTTGGCGATCAGCTGCGATCCGCGTTGGTGACGAGGACTGGTGGGTCGCGTTCGTCGTCCACCGGATCGTGTTCGACGCGGAGTCCGCGGCCGTCTTCCGTCGGGAGCTGATAGCGCTGTGCGCCGTCTCCGGGCCGGAGCTCGCCAGCCCGGACCGGTCGTACGCGGAGTTCTCGGCCGGGCGACGTAACCAGGACAATGCGGAGCAGGTTGCGTACTGGCGGGAAACGCTGGCGGGGCTGCCCGTGGTGCACTCCCTGCCGACAGACCGCCCCCGTCCGGCGCAGCTGACCTACGACGCTGGCGAGGTCCGTTTCGAGGTTCCGCGAGGCGTGTCGGCTGGGGTGGCCGAGCTGGCCCGTCGGCACGCCGCGACCTCGTCCACGGTGCTCCTCGCCGCATACGCCACCCTGATCGCACGGCTCTCCGGTGACAGGGAAGTCGTCGTGGGGTTGACCGTGCCGGGTCGTGTCCGGCAGTCGGCCCCCGCGGTGATCGGCATGGCCGACAATCAGGTCGTCGTGCGTCTGGAAGTCTCCGGTGACCTCTCGTTCGCGGAGCTGGTGGCCCGCGTGGCGGGTAGGGTCGCCGACGCGCTCCGTCACGCCGACGTACCGTTCCAGACGGTGGTGGAGTCGGTCGCGCCTATGCGAATTCCCTCCGTGCAGCCGCTGCATCAGATCGGGTTCGACCACCACGCGGACTCGGAACTGACGGAGGTCCCCTGCCGCGGTACCACCCACGATCTGGCGATCGAGCTGACTGATGGCGAAGGCCGTCTGTGCTACCGGACCGATCTCTTCGATCACGCCACCGCGGAGGCTGTCGCCGCCCGTTACCTCCGCGTGCTCCAGGCCGGCCTGGACGCCCCGGACTCCTGCACAGACGACCTGGAGCTGCTGGACGACGCCGAACGTGCGCGCCTCTTCGCAGCGCCGCCGACCACCGCTCCGGACACGACCGTACTCGGTCTGTTTGAGGAGCAGGCGGCGCGTACGCCTGATGCCGTCGCGGTGATCAGTGGTGACCGGCGACTGAGCTACCGGGAACTGGAGGTCGCCGCCACGCGTGTCGCGGCGCGGCTGCGGGCCGCTGGGGCGCCGGCTGTGGTGGGCGTCTCGGCAGAGCCCTGCATCGAGCTGCTGCCCGCACTGCTGGGCGCCTGGAAAGCCGGCAGTGCCTGGGTCCCGGTCGACCCCGGCCATCCGGTCGACCGCGTGGCCTACCTGCTGCGTGACGCCGGGGCGCCACTGGTGCTGGCCAGGTCGGCAGGGACGTTCCCCGTGGAGGTTCTGCCGGTCGGCGACGAGCTGGGCGCGGACACGCCAGGCGACCCGGTCCCAGGTCCGCCCGGCCAGGTGGCGTACGTGCTGTACACGTCCGGGTCGACCGGTCGGCCCAAGGGCGTGGTGGTCGAGCACGGTTCGCTCGCCGCCTACCTGACCTGGGCGGCCGGTGCATACCCCGGGCTGGCGGGACAGTCCCTGGTGCACTCGACGTTGTGCTTCGACCTGACGATGACCGGTCTGTTCGGTCCACTCGTGGTGGGCGGCTCGGTGCACCTAGCCCCGCTGACGTGCAACGTGTCGGAGCGCCCCACGTTCCTGAAGGTCACGCCGAGCCACTTGCCGCTGCTGGAGGCCATCGGAGACGCCGCATCACCGACTCAGGACCTTGTCGTGGGCGGCGAGGCGCTGCCTGCCGACGCCCTCGCGCACTGGCGGGCCCGCAACCCGCAGGCGCGCGTCACGAACGAATACGGCCCCACGGAGGTCACCGTCGGGTGCGTCGCGTTGACCGTCGAGCCGGGTGCCGAGCCGCCGGTGGACGCCTCCGGCGGAGTCGTGATCGGGCGTCCGATACCTGGACACGCCGCCTATGTGCTGAACCCGGCGGGTCGGCCGGTCCCGGACGGAGCCCCCGGGATCCTGCACGTCGCGGGGCCGCAGGTGAGCCGCGGCTATCTGGGCCGTGACAGTGAGGCGTACGCGAGCAATCCCTTCCACCCGGGCCACCGGATGTACGCCACCGGTGACCTGGTGCGGCGCAGGGCGGACGGACTCCTGGAGTACCTGGGGCGCAACGACCAGCAGATCAAGCTCCGCGGGTTCCGTATCGAGCCCAGTGAGATCGAGACCCTGCTGCGCAGACAGCCCGGTGTGGAGCAGGCGGCCGTCGCCGTCCGCGGGGAACAGCTCGTGGCATATGTCGTCGGTCCGGGCCATCCCGACCCGGAGGCACTGGCGCGCGAGTTGCCCGACTACATGGTGCCCCGCATCTTGGTGAAGCTGGATGCGCTGCCGCTGACTACCAACGGCAAGCTGGACAGCGCCGCGCTGCCGACGCCCGAGATCAAGGCCGAGCCTGACTACATCGCCCCGCGTACCGACGTCGAACTGCTGGTCGCCGACCTCTTCGCCGATCTGCTCGGCGTGGAGCGGATTGGCGTGGAGGACGACTTCTTCGCCCTCGGCGGCAACTCGTTGACCGCCATCCGCACCATCGCCCGTATCCGCTCTCAGCTCGACGTCGACCTACCCGTCGGAGGGATGTTCAAGTTCACGACGGTGGCCGCGCTCGCTGCGGAGATCGAGCGGCTCATCATGGCGGACCTCGACGCCCTCAGCGACGAGGACGCAGTGCAACTCCTGCAGCAGGGCGTCGCCTGACCCTGCCCCCGCCCGACCGGTGCGCACCGCATCGCCCGGCGGCTCGACGACCTTCCCCTTGATGCGCTCACCGGAGCCGGAAAAGGAATCCGTACCCATGCAACTCATCGGTAATGAACACACGCATGTCGCCGTCTTCGACGACGTCACAGGACTGGACGACTGCCGGAATCTCCTGCGCGAGATGGACGCGGCGCTGCACGACCAGGGGGCGGTGCTGCTCCGCGGTCTTCCGGCCGATCTGGAACTCTTCGACGAGATCACCCGCCTGGTGGGCGGGTCGCCGCTGCAGTACACCGAGCGGTCCACGCCGCGGAGCGAGGTCCAGGGCGCCATCTACACGTCCACGGAATACCCGGCCGACCAGTCGATCCCGATGCACAACGAGAGCTCCTACTCGGAGAACTGGCCGCGACTGCTGTTCTTCCTGTCCGCCGTTCCCGCAGAGAGCGGCGGGGCGACGCCGGTCGCCGACAGCCGTGCGATGTACCGCCTTCTTCCGGCCGAGCTGCGCGAGCGGTTCGCCGACGGCGTTGTCTACACCCGCTCCTTCCGGGAGGGGCTCGGCCTGTCCTGGCAGGAGGCATTCCAGACCGACGACCGAGCAGCCGTCGAGCAGTACTGCACCGAGCACGGGCAGCAGTTCCAGTGGACTGCCGAAGGATTGCGGACCTCGCATCGCCGGCCGGCGTGGGAAGTGGAACCGCGCACCGGGGAGAGGGTCTGGTTCAACCAGGCGCACCTCTTCCACGCCACCAGCCTGGAGCCGGAGGTGCTCGAAGCGCTCCTCTCCCTCTACAGCGAGGAGGACCTGCCCCGGCACGCCTACTACGGTGATGGCTCCGGGATCGACAAGGCAGACCTGGACATCGTCCGGAAGGTCTACGAGCAGGTCACATTCGCCTTCCCGTGGCAGACCGGCGACGTGATGATCATCAATAACATGCTGGTAGCGCACGGTCGGCAGCCTTTCACCGGGACCCGCCGGACTCTCGTCTCCATGACGGACTAGGGGCCCGACCCATGACGATTCCCACGACGCCGGGCCTTTCCATCGATGGCGAGGAACGGCAGCACGACCCCGACCCCGAGTGCGACGTGAACGCGCCTCGCGCGTGGCTGGACTCCGTGTCCCAGGCGAAGCGCGAGTTGTTCGCGCAGCGCCTGGCCGGCCGTCGGAGCGAATCCGGCAGTCCGGCATCCCGCATCCAGCCGATGCGGGACCGGAAGTCCGTCTGGTCCAACTCGCTCAGCCCTGCGGAGGAACGCTTCTGGATGGCGTACACCTTCGAGGACCAGTCATCCGCCTACCACATCCCGATCACGTTCCGTCTCACCGGGCGCCTGGACATCCCCGCCCTGAACGCGGCGCTGCAGACGGTCATGGCGCGACATGACATTCTGCGCACCCGCTACACGCTCCTTGCCGACGGTGAGCTGACCGCGGTGGTCGAGGAGCCGCGGGCCCACGCTTTCGAGATCGTCGAGGTCCAAGGCGACCTGCAGGCATTCCTCGTAGAGTGCACGGAAGCGCCGTTCGACCTGGCCACCGGCCCGATGCTGCGTCCGGTGCTGGTGCGGATGGGTGAGGACGAGTACGTCCTGCACGTCACCGTGCACCACATCATCACCGACGGATGGTCGATCGGTAACCTCATCGACGAACTGGCGGCCGTGTACAACGCCGGCATCCAGGGCGTCGCGCCTGACCTTCCCGAACTCACCCTGCAGTACCGGGATCACGCGACCTGGCAGCGAGCGCAGACCGAGATGTTTGCCCGGCAGGCGGAGTACTGGAAGCAGGCCCTCAGCGGGGTGCCCCGCGAGCTCGGTCTGCGGACCGACCGGCCCCGGCAGTCGCGGATAACGGTGCCCGGAAGGTCCGTGACGGTCACCTTCTCCAAGGCTCCGGCCGTGGAACTGGCCCGGGCGACCAGGACCACTGTGTTCATGGTGCTCCTGGCGGCGTACTCCATTGTCCTGGGGCGGCATGCGAACCGTGAGGACGTGGTGGTCGGCACACCGATCGCCGGCCGTCAGGATCCGGCGACAGAGCCGCTCATGGGCTGCTTCATCAACACCCTGGTGATGCGGACAGACCTGTCCGGGGAGCCAACCTTCCGGGAACTGCTCAAGCAGGTGCGCAAGTGGACTCTGCGCGCCTACGAGAACCAGGACGTTCCCTTCCAGCAGGTCGCCGACGCTGCGATCGAACGTACTGGCGTGCGTAGCACGCTCATCCAGGCATGGCTGGCGTTGCAGAACATGCACAACCCCGCGCTCGACCTGGCGGGGCTCGTCTCCGAGGACGTGTTCGTCACCACCGATGCGACGAAGTTCGACGTCACGTATTACATCACCGAGCTCGAGAAGGAACTGGAACTCGAAGTGGAGTACGACAGTTCGCTCTTCAACGAGAGCACGATGCTGACCTTCGTGGAGGAGTTCTCAAGCCTTCTCGAGGCTGCGGCCGCTGATCCGGATCGTCGGCTGTCCGAGCTGCCGGGGGCGACCCGATGACGGCGGCCGCCAAGGAGCTTTCGCTCTTCCGGCAGGGGAATTTCCTGCTTCTGTGGTCGAGTCAGAGTATTTCGCTCTTCGGTGCGCAGCTGACCTACGTGGCGCTGCCACTGACCGCCGTTGTCATCCTGCATGCCACGCCGATGGAATCCGGAATACTGGGCGCTCTCACCACTCTTCCCTTCCTCCTGTTCGGCCTGGGAGTCGGCGCTCTGCTGGACCGGCGGACGCGCCGCCCCGTCCTCATCGCCGCCGATGTGGTGCGTGCTGTCGCACTGGCTTGGATTCCCATCGCGTATGCCCTCGACGTGCTGTCGATCCCGCAACTCTTCGTCGTCGCCTTTGTCGTCGGTACGATGACCGTGCTCTTCGATCTCGCCTACCAGTCCTACTTGCCGACCACGATCGGTCGGGCACGGATGATGGAAGCGAACGCGAAGATGCAGGTGTCGGAGTCGATGGCGGAGGTCGTCGGTCCCGGCGCCGCCGGAGCGCTGATTGGCCTGCTGAGCGCACCGCTGGTGATCGCAGCGGATGCCCTGAGTTACCTTCTGTCCAGCGTGGCGGTGCTCAAGCTGCCCCCGGACGAGTCGCCGGCCGGGAACAAGGAGCAGGGAGAGTCAGCCCCTTCGCTCTGGATGTCCATCCGCGAAGGCGTCGACGTCGTCAGGCGTCACCCGATCCTTCGGTGGTGCACGGCTGCCGCGGTCCTGGCGAATCTCTTCGAAAGCGCGCTGCTCTCAGTGTTCTTTCTGTTCTTGATCCGGGACGTCGGCCTCGGATCGACGCAGGTCGGTCTGATCGTCGCGGTCGGCGGTGCGGGTGCGGTCGTCGGTGCGCTGTTCGTGGAACGGCTGACCCGTCTGCTTGGAGCCGGCCCCATGCTCGTCGCGGCCATGGCCCTGCCCGGAATCGGCTATCTGCTCCTCGGGTCGGTGCACGGGGCCTCCGTGTGGACGGTCGGCGTGGCGGCCACGGCAAACTTCGTCGCGCTTTTCGGACTGCCCATCTTCAACGTGACGGTCATCAGCTTCCGCCAAGTGGTGACTCCCGACCGTCTGTTGGGGCGGGTCAACGCGACCGTGCGCACCTTCGCCTGGAGTGCGCTTTCCCTGGGGTCTCTCATGGGCGGTGCCCTGGGCTCGACGCTGGGCCTTCGAGGAACGGTCCTGGTATCCGCGTGCGGCGGGTTTCTGGCCTCCTTGCTGCTGTTCTTCTCCCCTTTGCGCAGCGTCCGTCAACTGAACGAGGCCGAAGCGGCGGAAGCGGAGTCCACCACGGATCTCGCGCTCCGGGCAGACGCCGAAGAATTTTCCGAGTCCTTGGGAGGTCCGCGATGACCGCAGCAGGTATCGAATCGGCCTATGTGCTCAAGCCGTCTACGTTCGTGCCCTTCATAGCGCCGGTCGGTGCGTGGGACGAATATGCGCCCCCTGAGACCCTGACCGTCCCCCTCCTGGGGTCCGTGGTGCAGCGCCTGCATGAGATGGCCGGTGAGCTTTCCGTGAGCGAAGCGGCGATCCTTCTGGCGGCCTGGCGGTCCCTGTACGCGCGGTACACGCAGAACCGCGACGACCAGGTACTGGTGGTGGCCGACGACCCGGTGTCGATGCGCCTGCCGCTGTCGCCGAGTGCTCCGTTCACCGATGTCGTCAAGGCGTCGGACACCGAGCTGCGGGCTGCCACAGAGACGCGGAGCCGAACGGGCACCGTCGGCGCGGCAGCGGCCGACGCCGATCTCGATCGTGGGCCGGTGCTGTCCTTCCGGTTCCGGCACGGTCCCGCGGATTCGAGCGCGGGTCAGGATGCCTTGTCCAGCGCCGATGTGCCGGGCGTCCTCCACATGCACTGTGACCGGGAGACGGAGCGTCTACGGCTCACCTTGGCCGGTACGCACGGGCGCGTCACCAAGTCCGACCTGGTTCTGATCGCAGAGGCGTTCGAGCAGTTGCTGACCGACGCGCTGGAGGAGCCAGACCGGGCGGTCGGTGTGCTCCGGCTATGTCCGCCGCGGGCCGCCGCGGCACCTCGGCACGGCCGGTACGAGTCGGTGCTGCACCGCTTCCTGGAACATGCCGAATGCCACCCCGGCCGGCCTGCGGTCCGTTGTGGAGACGAGGTTCTGTCCTATGAGGAACTGAGGGACCGTGCTGCCGCGGTCGCCGCGTTGCTGGATAAGCGTGGCGTCCGTGCCGGGGACAACGTGGCGGTCCTCGCCATGGCCTCGCAGGACACGCTGGCTGCGATGCTCGGGACCTGGATGGCAGGGGCGGCGTTCGTCCCCTTCGACGCGGCGTGGCCGGCGGAGCGGATCGCATCCGTACTGCGGCAGGCGGCGCCGCCGCTGGCGCTGGTGCCCGGTGCCGCCATGGTCGCCGACCTAGCGGTGCCCACGGCATCGGTACCGGCTGCGGTCGGCACGGGGCGGCCCGAGGGGCCAGCCCCGAACTCAGCCGACGCGGAGGGCACCGCCTACACGATCTTCACCTCGGGCACCTCGGGCACGCCCAGGGGCGTCGTCATCGGCCATGCGCAGCTGGCCCACTACGCCTCGGCAGTCCTCAACGAACTGCGTCTGCCCGAAGGGGCCGAGTTCGCGGCGGTGTCAACGCTGGCCTCTGACCTCTCCTACACGGCGATCTTCCCCACGCTGGCCGCCGGCGGCTGCGTCCGGCTGCTCGACCTGGACGACGCCACCAGCCCGCGGGCCCTTGCCGAGCGACTCCGGGCGCATCCGGTAGCCGCCATGAAGCTCGTGCCGTCGCACCTGCGTGCGCTGCTCGACGAGGCGAGCGACCCGGCAGAGCTGCTGCCGCAGGAAGCGCTCGTACTGGGCGGTGAGCTCCTGCCCCGTTCGCTGCGTGACCGGCTGCGTGAACTCGCCCCCCAACTGCGGGTCTACAACCACTACGGCCCGACCGAGACCACGATCGGTGCCTCCTGTCTGACTCTGGACGCGGCTCCAGACGAGCGGTGCGCCTCGCTTCCGGTGGGTACGGGCCTCGGCGAGAACGTCCTTACCATCGTCGACGACGAAAACAACCCGCTCCCGCCGTGGTGCCCCGGGGAGGTCCTGATCACCGGCCCCGGAGTCGGCATCGGCTACCTGTCGGAGCTGTGCGCCGGACGGTCCGGTTTCGCGGAGCGCGGGACGTCCGGGTCGTACCGGACCGGCGACCTGGGCCGTCTGGTGCCCGGCGTGGGTGTGGAGATCATCGGCAGACTGGACGACCAGGTGAAGCTGCACGGATACCGTGTCCAGCTGCGTGAGATCGAGTCGCTGCTGAACCAGCAATCCGGCGTGTCCACGTCTGCTGTGATCGCTCGCGCGGACGACAGCGGTCTCGTTTCCCACCTGGACGCCTACCTGGTGGGCGCCGGGCACCCGAGCGGCGGGACGCTCTCGCTCCCGGACGTTCAGGCGGCACTCGGCCGCCGACTCCCCGCTGCCATGATGCCGACAGGGTGGCAGATCCTCGAGCGGCTGCCGCTCACGCCCACCGGCAAGGTCGACCGCGAGGCGCTGTCCCCTGTCGAGACCCGGCAGACCCGGGTCGGCCGTCCTCGTGACTCCGTGGAGCAGCGGCTGCTGGCCTTGTGGGCCTCTGTCCTCGAAACCGACGCCCTCGCACCCGAGGACGACTTCTTTGAGTCCGGCGGTCACTCGTTGCGGGCGATCAAGCTGATCTCCCTCGTGAACAACGCGTTCGGATGCAGGCTGCCCATGTCGTCGATCTTCAGCGCCCGCACGGTGGCGGCGATGGCGTCGCTGATACGCACCAGCGAGCGACACGACTCGAACCTGGTGCCCCTGCGGGGTGCGCGGGGCGGGAAGCCCGTCTTCTGCCTGCACGCCGGCGGCGGGAACACGCTGAGCTACTGGGAACTGGCTCGCCTGCTGCCGGACGGTGTGCAGGTCATCGGCGTCGAGTCCTGGGGTCTGCATGGCCGGGAACCGCAAGAGAACTACACCGAGATGGTCGAGGAGTATGCCGCCGCCATCGCCGCCGAGAGCCAGGAACCGCCCGTGCTCATCGGCTGGTGCTTCGGCGGGGCCATGGCCTTCGAGACGGCTCAAGCACTACGCCGAGCCGGTACCGAGGTGGACAGGCTAATCCTGATCGACAGCTCCGTTCCGGGAGCCGACGGGGAGGAGTCCGACGACGCGGCCCAGGAGCCCACGCTCATCAGCCGCTTCGCCTGGCACTACGAACTGGGCCTGCCCGAGGAGACGGTTGACGCTCTCACCTACGAGGATCTCCTCTCCACGATGCAGAACAAGGGCCACCTGCCGCCCGACGCGGGAGAGGACGAGCTGCGCACTCTGCTGGCTGTGTACACGTCCAACATGACGGCATCGGAACGGCACTTCGAGAAGGAGCCGGAATTCCGGACGCCCGACTTCCCCGTCACTCTGGTCCGCGCCGAGCCCTCCGGGAAGCCCCTGGACCGGGATCGGACCTGGGGCTGGAGCAACGTGGTCGGCCAGGTCCTCGACTTCGCCTCCGCCGACGCGGACCACCACAGCATCATGCGTGAACCCGCGGTCTCCGAGCTCGCCGGTCACATCGGGCAGGTCCTGAAATGAATGGGCTGACTGCGCTCAACGAACCCCGCCCTGGCCTTACCGTGTCCGGTCTGGTAACCACGGCCGCAACTCGCTGGCCGGACCGCCTCGCACTGGTCCAGGGGGACCAGTCACTCAGCTACGCCGAGCTGGCCCAGCGTTCCGACGCCGTGTGCGCCTTCCTGACAGCGCACGGCATCGGTCCGGGAAGCACCGTGGGCGTCTGGATGGACCGCGGACCGGCCTGGCCGACGGCGCTGCTCGGCATTCTTAAGGCGGGGGCGGCGTACCTGCCGCTGGATGTCAAACACCCGCAGGACCGCTTGGAGTACATACTCAGTGACGCGGGGGCCACCTTCATCCTCGTGTCACGGGACCGTGGAGCGCCCCCTTCGGACCGGGTTCCGTTCGCCGTAGTGGAGGAAGTCCTCGACGCCAGTACGGACGCTGTGCCGCGGCCGGCCGATGCGGATCTTTCGGCACTGGCCTACATCCTCTACACCTCCGGTACCACCGGGCGCCCCAAGGGCGTGTGCGTCGACCACGGCAACCTTGTGCACACACTGCAGGCCGTCGCCGAGTGCTACGGACTCGTCCCGGACGACCGTGTGCTGCAGTTCTCGGCGCTGACTTTCGACGTCGCCGCCGAAGAGCTTTTCGCCACCCTCATCCGGGGGGCCACCGTCGTCCTCAGGGACGCTGGCCCCATGCCCGATGTCGGGGAACTGATGTCGCTGGTGGAGCAGCACGGCGTCTCGGTGCTCAATCTGCCAGCGTCCTACTGGCACGAGTGGGTCTCCGTCCTGCCCGAGTATCCGCCGTCGCGGCACGACCGGCTCCGCCTGGTCGTCGTCGGCAGTGAAGCCGTTGACGCGGGAAAGCTGGCGACCTGGCAGTCGCAGGCCCCCGCGCACGTGAGGTGGCTCAACGCCTACGGGCCGACCGAGACGACGATCACGGCAACCGTGTACGAGCCGCACGCCCCTGGTTCGGTCCCGACGCACCGGCCTTCCGGCGGCGCCGTCCCCATCGGCCGACCGCTGCCGGGAGTGCGCGCATACGTGCTCGACGCCTCGCTGAACCCTGTCCAGCCGGGCGTTCCGGGAGATCTCTACATAGCCGGCCCCGGCGTGGCGCGCGGCTATCTGGGGGACCCCGCGCGCACCGAGGCGTCCTTCCTCCCCGACCCGTGGGGTGAGCCGGGCGACCGGATGTTCGCGACGCGGGACCGCGTGCGTCGTACGGCCGAGGGAGTTCTCGAGTTCCTGGGCCGCAGTGACGATCAGGTCAAGCTCCGCGGTTTCCGTATCGAACTCGCCGAGATCGAGCACGTTTTGCGGACGCACCCCAGGGTCACCGACGCGGCTGCGGTGCTGCGCGAGGACCGACCCGGGGACCGGCGGCTCGCCGGCTATGTGACATCCAGGGCGGACGCCGGTGCCGAGGCCGGAGAGCTGTCGGCGCAGCTGGTCACCCTGATGCGGGACAGGCTGCCGGACTACATGGTGCCTGCGAGCCTCGTGGTGCTGGACGCCCTGCCCCGCAACGCGAACGGCAAGGTCGACCGCCATGCCCTGCCCGTGCCCCCGGCGTCCGTCGAGCCGCGCGACGCGGCGTCGGTGCCGCGGACGCGGACGGAGCAGCGGCTGAGTGCCATCTGGTCCGATGTGCTCGGGACGCCGGCGGTCGGCGTGGAAGACGACTTCTTCCACCTGGGCGGACATTCACTGCTGGCCACTCAGATGGTGACCCGGGTTCGACGGGAGTTCCGGGTCGAGGTGACCTTGCGCCGGCTCTTCGATCATCCCACTCTGGCCGGCTTCGCCGGTGTGATCGAGCGTGCCCCCGCCGACGGCACGGCACCGTCGGCCGAACCGATCCCGGTGACGGAGCGACCGGCACGCACTCCGCTGTCCTTCTCTCAGCACCGCATGTGGTTCATGGACCAGTTGGTGCCAGACAACGCGTTCTTCAACGTCGCCGAGGCGCTCCGGCTGACCGGCCCCGTCGACGTCGAGGCGTTGCAGGGCGCACTGAGCGCGATCGTCGAGCGGCACGAGGTGCTGCGTACGTGCTATCCGAGTCCCGGCGGCCAACCGCACCAGGTGATCGTGGCCAACGCGTCGGTACCACTGGACAAGGTCGCCGCCGGGGACGAAGAACAGGCACGGGCCGTCGTCGTGGAGCGCATCCGCCAACCGTTCGACCTAAGCCAGGGCCCGGTTATCCGGGCTGGCCTGATCCAGCTGGAGGGGTCGGACGCTGATCATGTCCTGTGGATATGCATCCACCACATCGCCTACGACGAATGGTCTAACAACCAGCTGCTGCAGGAGCTGTCCGCGCTCTACACAACGCTGACGACGGGGCGGACCATCCAGTTGCCCTCGCTCCCGGTGCAGTACGCCGACTTCGCCATGTGGCACCGCGAGTGGGTCTCCGCGACGGTTCGCGAGCACCAACTGGGCTACTGGCGACGGCAGCTGGCCGGTTCACCACCCTCGCTGCCGCTGCGCACCGATCTGCCTCGACCCAGGCGCCCCAGCCAGCGAGGGGCTGCTGTCACCTTCGACCTCGGCCCCGAAGTCACCGCCGGCCTGCGCCGCCTCGCCGACGCCCAGGGGTGCACGCCGTACATGGTGCTCCTCACCGTTTTCGGAGTGCTGCTACAGCGCTACGGAGCGGGTGACGACATCCCTGTCGCGACACCGGTCGCCAACCGGAACCGTCAGGAGACCGAGCCGCTGATCGGGCTTTTCTTCAACACGCTTGTCCTTCGGCTCGACCTGTCCGGTGAACCGGATCTCGGCGAACTGCTGCGCCGCACCAAGGACGTGGCTGTGGGAGCGTACGAGCACCAGGACTTGCCCTTCGAGCAGCTTGTCGAAGAGCTGCGGCAGCCCCGGGACCCGAGCCGCAATCCACTGGCACAAGTGCTGTTCCAACTGCACAACAGGCGCCCTGGAGCAGGGGAGCTGACACTGCCCGACGTCACCGCCGAGCGGTTCCACTTCCCATGGACAACGGCCCGGCTCGACTTGGAGTGGCACCTGCGGGAGACGGGAGACACCTTTACTGGCATCGTCAACTACGCCACCGACCTCTTCGCGCACGACACGGTGGCGCGCATGGTGGACGACTTCGAGACCCTGGTCGCTGCGGTACTCGATGCTCCGGACACGCTGTGCACAGTACGGCTGGCCGGTGCCGCGACAGCCACCAATGAGAACGCCGACCGGTCTGGCGGCAGCCGGTCGTCCCAAGACGAGACCACGGCGACCGTGTCACCCCCCACCGTGGGGCTGGAAGAGATACGGCAGCGCATGTGCGCGGTCTGGAGCGCGGTGCTCGGGCTGGACGAGGTCGGCCTCAACGACGACTTCTTCGACCTGGGGGGCCAGTCCCTGCTCGCCACCCAACTGATCGCGCGGATCGCTGAGGCGTTCGGTGTCCGGATTCCGCTGAGCGAGCTATTTGACCAGTCGACCGTCGGTGACCTCGTCAACGTGGTCGCCGAAGCAAAGGGAATTGCTGCTGAGGGCACGTCGCAGCTGGTTGCGGAGCTACGAGGAGAGACATGCTGAACACGATCGAAAGCTCTACGAACGGAGCGCTGGAGCAGCTGCGCGCCGGACTGTCCCACACGGGTACCGCCCAGTTCGGCAGTTGCGTCCAGCAGGCGACCTGCAACGTTCTGACGGCCCAGGGCTTGGCGGAGGCATCTGATCGGATCGGAGTGAGCTGGGGCTTCGGCTACGGGCCCGGTTCCGACCGGCTGCGGTGTGGTGAACGATGGCTCGCCCGGGTCGCGCGGCTGTCGGGGCTGAACATCCAGCGACAGCGGTTCGACTCGGCGACGGCCGCATTCGCCGCGGAGCGGGCCGCTCTGGACAGCGGTGTGCCAGTGGTGGCCGCGGTCGACTCCTTCGACATCGCCTCGCCCTACCTGGGACGTACCCACCTGATGCATGCGCTGATCCTCGTGGAGTGGGGCTCGGAGTCGGTGACCGTACTCGACCCGATGAATGAGCCGAGTCCGTCCTTCCTATCCCTCGACACCTACCGCCGTACCCGGGCGAGCGCGGTGGCCCGGGACTTCGAGCTGATCGCTTTCGAGGGGAAGGTCGAACACGCCTACTCCGCGATCGAGGCGTTCGCCGAGCTGCGCACCGACGCTCTCACGCACCGCGAAGCCGGACTGGCCGACCTGGACGTGTTCATCCGTGCGGTGGAGGCGGGGCATGCGGTGCCCGACGTCGCGGACGTGGCTGCGGAGCGCACCTACGCGCAGAAGGTGATGGCGGCTGCCGCACGAGAACTGCCGGCTCTGGAGCCGCTGGTCGCGAAGGCCGACGCTCTGGCCCGTCGCTGGTACTTCGCCCACACCATGGGGATGGAGGCCAGCGGGCATTCGCCGCAGCGGATGGCCAAGGTTCTGCGCGACTTGCGGGAACGCGAGATACGGCTGCTCGACGAGCTGGCAAGCGCCCTGGAGGCGCCGCCGCACTTGATCAGTCTCATCTCGTCGGTCCTCTCCCGGCAGACCGACGTCAAGACCGAGCACCTTCAGCTCACCGACGATCTTTGGGCGGCCGGACTGACCTCCCTGGAATCCGTCCGCGTGATGATCGGCCTGGAGGACGAGCTGGGCATCGAATTCCCGACATCTCTGCTGGCCCGGAACACCTTCGGGAGCATCGCCGCGATCGCAGAGGCCATCGGCGGCCTACTGGCCGGAACGTCGAACACAGCGGAAGGTCAGGTCGGACGATGACCCTTCAACTGACGGAGCAGCCGGGGCGGGAGCTGGCGATCACCGCCGCGGAGACCGCCGCCCGAACCCTGGCGGACCACGCGGACCTGGTCGACCGGGACGGGGTCTTCCCGGAAGCGTCCGTTGCCGCGCTTGCCCGGACCGGGCTGCTCAATGCCGTACTTCCGCACCACTTGGGCGGCATGGGCCTGAGCACCGCCACCCTCAGCGAGGTCGCCCGCACTCTGGGCCGTGCATGCGGCTCGACGGCGATGATCTGGACCATGCACCAGGTGCAGCTCGCCTGCGTCGCGCGCCACATCGACGCCGCGGATGCGGCGCTTGCCGAACTCTTCACCTTGATCGTCGCCGGGAACGGGCTGATCGCCTCGGTCACTTCGGAACTCGGGGTCGGTGGGAATCTCCGGGAGAGCCGCGTCCCCTGCCACAGCGAAGGAGGCCGGGTTTCCTTCGTCAAGCAGGCGCCCACCATCTCCTACGGCCTCATGGCGGACGCGTTCCTCATCACCGCGCGGCGGAACAGTGAGGCCGCCGCGAGCGATCAGGTGCTGGTGCTGGCGTCCAGGGACCAGGTGGAACTGCAGGACGTCGGGGAGTGGGACGTCATGGGCATGCGCGGCACGCGCAGCCCGGGCTGTCGCATCGCCGTCGACGTGCCTTCCGCTCAGGTGCTCAGCACCCCGTTCGCCGAGGTGGCGGCCCATACCATGGTGCCGCTCTCGCACATCCTGTGGAGCGCCGCCTGGATCGGTATCGCGGAAGAGGCCGCTCGGCGGGCCACGCACCGTCTCCGGCAGACCAGCCGGCTCGGGAAGCAGGGTGCGGCCCCGGACCTGCGGCTTGCCTCCATCGGACAGCGGCTTGACGCGCTGAACGGTCTGCTGCAGAGCGTGATCCGCGGCTATGAGCAGCTGGACGAGACGAACACGGGCATCGTGACCAGCGAATTCGCCGTCGAAGCGAACAGCCTGAAGCTGGCTGCCTCGACCGAAACCGTGGAGATCGCCGAGACCGCGCTGGAAATCTGTGGGATGCAGGGCTACCAGGAGCGCGGTGTGCATTCCGTGGCCCGCATGCTCCGCGACCTCTACTCCGCCAGGCTGATGATCTCAAACAGCCGACTTCAAGAAACCAATGCCACTGCGATGCTGATGAGGCGTTATGGCTGACATCATGACCCGTCCCGCCACTGTTCCCGCCGACGAGTCTGTGGTCCTGGACACCGGCGTACCCGGACTCGTGGCGTTCGGCGCCACCTTCGAGACGCTGATCGACAATCTGCAGAGATCCATTGGCCGCCTCGCGGCCGATGAGCGCGTGACAAGGATCGGCGTACCGCCGGTGATCTCCCGTCAGCTGCTGGAACGGCTGGGCTACGTAGAGACCTTCCCACACCTGCTGGGAACCGTGCACACCTATGAAGGCGACGACCGACAGTGGCGCGAAATGGCGTCGGCACTGCGTCGAGGCGAGTCCTGGACCCAGCGGCACGAACTCAGTGATGTCGCGCTGCTCCCGGCGGCTTGCTACCACCTGTACCCCCAGCTGGCTGAGGCGGAGTTCTCCGCACCCGCCGTCTTCGGCCTCACGGGCCACTGCTATCGGCACGAGCGCACGGCCGAGGCCGGCCGCATGCGCTCCTTCCGGATGCACGAGATCATCCGTGTCGACATGCCTGCCTCGGTTCTCGACTGGCGTGACGGCTGGATCGAGCGGGCGTCCGGCTGGCTGAGGGCACTGGGACTGACGGTCACCGTGGAACCAGCCAATGATCCCTTCTTCGGGAACGCGGGCCGGATGATGGGCAGGATGCAGCGTGCCGATCAGCTGAAGTGGGAGCTCGTCGTCGAGGTGGCGGACGGGCTCAGCCAGGCGGTCGTCTCGTGCAACTGCCACAAAGACCACTTCTCGGCCGAGTTCGGGTTCCGGATGTCGGCGGGCGAGGCACACACCTCGTGCGTCGCGTTCGGACTGGAGAGGATCGCGCTGGCCGTTCTGCACCGGCACGGTGCGGACCTCCGTAACTGGCCCGAGGAACTGACCAACTAAACGGACAGAGCGTCAGGCCAGCAGGCAGAAGCCCCCGGTGGAGGAGCTGTGCCACCAGTGGAGGACTCGTCCACCGGGGGCTTCGTCGTACGGCCGGCTGGGTCTGGTTTGCCGACGGCAGGGAGAGATCTATGTCAGAGTCGATTCTGACGAGGGACCCAGTGAAGCCAGGAATGAACGCGGCGACTTCGGTGCTCAGCAACGATTGCGTCAGGAGCTTCGCCTTCATGCTTGGCGGATCGCGCGCAGGAAGCGCGACCGAGTCGCTGGCGCGCCGCGCGGCCGGGGGCCTTCCCGCGGCGGTCGAGCGGAGTTGGCTCTGTTTGAACAAGCTTTCGTTTCCCGCGCAAGCGGTTCCCGGTACCAAAGCGGCGGAGGAGAGGCTGCTTGGCGCGACTCTCGACCACACGGACATCGTGGTGGTGTCGCCGCTTTACTGGTACAGCGTTTCGGCGCAGACCAAGCTGTATCTGGACTACTGGGCGTTCTGGATGGCTCGACCCGGCCTGGACTTCCGGGCTCGGATGGGTGGCAAGACACTGTGGGCGGTCAGCACGTTCGCCCGTGGAGAGGCCCGGGACGCGCAGCCTCTCGTCGGCATGTTGGAGCGGACCGCCCAGTACCTGGGCATGGCCTGGGGCGGGGCCCTGCTCTGCCGCGCACGCAGCACCGGCCAACTCGCGGATCATAATGCCGGAGGTGATGCCGCCGCCTTCTTCGCTGCGGCAGCGAGGCACCCAGAACCTGGGCTCTCTTGAAACCCCGCCGGGTCTGCTCTGTGGTGGCCGCTTGCTTAGAGCTCGTAACACGATCATGATCGGTTCTTCTTGAGGCGTCTCCAGCAGATGAGGCTGTAGGCCAACGAGAGGAAAGCGTCGTGGAGTTCGGTTCGGCGTTCCCACCGGACGGCGAGGCGCTTGAACTGGTGGAGCAGCGCGAAGGACTGCTCGACGACGTAGCGGAGTTTGCCCAGGCCTTTAATGTTCGGGGCGCCCTTGCGGGAGATGACCGGCAGGATCCGGCGCTTGCGCAGTTCCTCGCGGTTGGGGTTGGAGTCGTAGCCCTTGTCGCCGAGCAGCGAATCGGGGCGGCGGCGTGGCCGGCCGGGACGTCCGGCCACGGGCGGGATGCCGTCGACCAGGGCGAGGGTCTGGGTGACGTCGTTCACGTTGGCAGGGGTGGTGATGGCCTTGAAGGGGGTGCCGCGTCCGTCGCAGATCAAGTGGTGCTTGCTGCCTGCCTTCCGCCGGTCGACCGGCGACGGACCGGTGTCGGCTCCCCCTTTTTCGCGCGGATGTGGGAGCCGTCCGCACACGCCCTGGACCAGTCGAGTTCACCGGCCGCGTTCAGCTTGACCAGCAGAATGCGGTGCAGCTGGTCGAAGACTCCGGCCTGCTGCCAGCGGTCCAACCGTCGCCAGCAGGTCTGTCCCGAGCCGAACCCCAGCTCCAGCGGCAGGAGTTGCCAGGCTATGTCGTTGTGCAGGAGATACAGGATGCCCTGCAGACACAGCCGGTCCGCCACCGGCCGCGGGCCCGGCGACTTCTCCGGCCACGGCGGCAGCAACGGCTCGATCAGCGCCCACAAGTCATCGTCCACGATCCACGGCCGAGCACTCACACCATCCCGAACGGCCGAATCGTCACACCGGTCACGCCCAACCAGGGCACTTCAACAAGATCGTGTTACGAGCTCTCATGGAAGGGAGCCAAGAGGCACGCCTACCGCACGGTTATCTGACCAGGCGGAATCGTCTTTGCGAAAAGACCGACTCTGTGGCCATCGTCTACAGAAAGTTCTCCACTTGATTTCCTCATCAAACGATGGTGCGGCGCCTTACAGTTCCCTCGACGAGATCGTGGTGATGGAACGATTGGCCGAGCATATCGAGGTCGCGAACAATGTGCGGTCCTACGCCTCGGAGGAGACGCTGGACGGCCCCGTGTTCGGCGTTGCGACCTCCAGTAGCGAGGGCATGCACCACATTCTCGACATCTTCTCGCATCTGCCAGTGGACGGCCAAGAGCCTGCCCTCCAGGAGGCGACCGAGGCCGAGCTCACCCTGCTGCGCTCAGTGGTCAGAGCCGCACTTGATGTCATTGGGCACGAGTGTGGCGCTGCCCGTACCACAGTGGCCCTTACCGGCAGCGGGCCCCGGATCGCCACGATCCAGCTCGGAGGTGTCAACCTGGACGCCGCCGGACAACTCGATGAGACGGACGTTCCCATTCGAGGTAACGCCGCAGGAACGACACAGGAAGGCCTGCCCGCAGGATGGTGATGTCAACAGCGGACAACATACGGGGGCCCTGGCATGGGACGCAGACTGGCTGCATTGATCGGGATCACCACGGCGATACTGGCTTTCGGCCCGGCATCCGTTGTGGAGACGGGCCATTCCCAGCCGCATTACGTGGGACAGCACGCTCTTGCCGAGGGCAAGGGGCCGACGAGTACCAGGGCTTAGGCGCCAGGAGGAAGGCGTCGTGCATGTCGTCACGCCTTTCCCAGCGCATCCATAGGGGGCGAGGGCCGTGGAGCCAGGCGATGGCGGATTCCGCGACCCACCGGATCCTGCCCAGGCCCGAGCCATGCGGCTGACCGCGCCGAGCGATCTTGGGGACGATGCCGCGCTCACGCAGGCTGCGGCGGTAGACGTCGTGGTCGCAGCCACGGTCGGCGTATAATGTTCGGGGTCTGCTCCGAGGCTGGCTCCGCTTGCCCCGCACCGGCGGCAGCCCGTCGACCAGTGGCAGGAGCTGGGTGACGTCGTTGCGGTGACCGCCAGTCAGCGACACACGCAACGGGGTGCCGCAGGCATCGGTCAGCACGTGATGCTTCGAGCCCGGCCGCGCAACGGTCGACCGGGCTCGGACCGACTTTGGGGCTGCTTCCCCCCGCTTGGCCTGCACGTGCGACGCATCAATCGTGGGGCGGGAGAAGTCCAGACGGTCCGCCGCCCGCAACCCACTCAGCAGCACCCGCTGGAGTTCCTCTCACACACCGGCCTGCTGCCATTCGGCCAGCCGCCGCCAGCACGTGGGAACCGAACCGAACCCCGACTCCTGCGGCAGGAACTCCCACTGGATGCCGGTATAGAGGACGAACAGCACTCCCCGCAGTGTCTTGCGGTCATCGTTCCGCTTGCGCCCTGGGTGTCGAAACAGCCGTTCATGCTTCGGCAGCAGCGGCTCGATCACCGCCCACAACTCGTCACTGACCTCCCACGGCTTCCGCCGGGCCATGGTCACACCCCACAAGGCACGGGATCACATACATCTCCACCGTGCCAAAAAAGGATCATTCTGCAAGGACCCCGTAGCGGCCTCGGCAGTACGGTTGATGCTGGTCCAACGGCAGTCGTCCTCAGTTCCGCCGGCGGCCTGGGGACACGTCCATCGAGGCGAACAGCTCTTCGCATGCCGCCCTGTGCCTGGCGGCTGTCGTGGCATCGCCCAGGGCCTGCGTAGCCCGAGCCATGCCGAGGTGTGCGTACGCCTCTTCGATGCGATATCGGAGCCGTGAGGCGAGCTCACGGGCCTGCTTGTGGAGGTCGAGCGCTCGGCGGTGATTCCCGTGCTTGTGGAGCACCCGTCCGATCATGTTCTTGACCTTGACGGACCGCAGCGGTGACACACTCGATGTGATGCGGTCCAAGGAAGCCCGGACGTAATCAGCGGACTGTTCCTGTTCGCCCAGGTGGTAGGCGATCTCGGCAGATAGGGCCAGCGCCATAGCGACGATCCCTGCCTGCCGGGTGTCGTCGCACAGCTCGCGTGCCTGAGCCAACGCGGCGTCAGCGTCCGTGTACCGGCCCAGGCCTGCATACGCGAAGCCCAGGTCGACGAGCGCCACGAGCTTGTTCTCGTGTTGGCCGAGTTGCTGGGACAACGCCACTGCGCGCTTTGCCGCATCGGCGGCGTCCTCGTAGCGGCCCCACTGCTCGTAAAGCGTGCTGAGGATGGTCAAGCTCTCCGACTCGGCTCGACTCAGCCCCATCTGCCGCTCCTGCGCGACTGCCCTCTCCAAATGGGCCAGGGCCTCCGGAAACCTTCCCAGCAGGCTGTTGTAAAGCCCGAGTGTGCTGTCGCTGTGCGCTTCGGTGCCCCGGTCTCCAAGGCGTTCGGCGAGACTGCGGCCTTCCTGCGCCACTTCGATCCCCTCGGCGCATTTTCCCAGTTCCCAGTAGGCAACCCCTAGGTTGGCAAGGCTCACCCCCAGCAGGGCGTCGTCACCCAGTCGGCGAGCGGCCGTCACGGCGGTGCCAGCCAGCATTTCGAACTCGTCCAGGAGCCCGCGCGCGTTGAGATGGAAGATGACGTTGCGCGCCAAACACACGGCATGTCGGTCATACCTATGGCGTACGGCTAGTGTGATGGCGGAGAGCAAGGTGTTCTGCTCCCTGGCGAACCAAGCCTGGGCCTGTTGAGCGGTCTTAGTGGGGGGGCGTTCGAACGAAGAGTCGCTGATGCCGGTCGGTATGTTCCGCCGCCCAGGGAAGAGGATCCTGCACGCGGCCTCGGTGACGGTGAGGTAGTGGCTGAGTAGACGCTCCACTGCTGCCTCGTCGGTGGATGCCGGATCACTGCTGTGCAGACCTCGGGCGAAGCTGCTCACCAAGTCGTGGAAGGCGTAGCGGCCGATCTCCGGCTGTTCGACAAGGTGCACGTCGAGGAGGAGTTCCAGCACCTCCTCACCGTGGCGTGGCGATGTCCCGAGCAACGCGCCCGCGGCGTACACGTCAATGCCCCCGCCAGGGTGTAAAGCCAGGGTTCGAAAGGCGACGCGGTTCTCCTTGCCGAGGGCCTGGTACGACAGCCGCAGGGTCGCGGCGACGCTGCGTTCGCCCGTGCTCAGCTCGTCCAGTCGCCTCGTCTCGTCCCGGAGCCGATCGACCATGTACTGCACCGTCCAGCGGAACCGCTTGCCTAGCCGGGCAGTGGCGATGCGGAGGGCCAGCGGTAGGTAGTCACAGAGCCGGGCCAATTCCGCAGCAGCGGCCGATTCTGCGGCGACGCGCCGTTCACCCAGCGTCTCCCTGATCAGTGTGAGGCTTTCTTCGGGTGTCATCACGCCTAGAGAGAGCCAGTGGGCACCGTCCAAGTCGATCAGACGGGCTCGGGTGGTGAGCACGACCAGGCATCCGGGTTCGGTCGGCAGTAGTGGGCGAACATCCGTAGCGTCCGAGGTGTTGTCCAGGAGGATCAAGAGCCGTTTACCGGCGAGCGCGGTGCGCCACTGCGCGGTCCTGCCGGCAAGATCCTCGGGTATTCGGTCGTCGGGCAGACCTAGAACCCGCAGCAGAGTGCCCAAGGCGCTCACCGGGCTCATGGGTTGTTGGCCGGGAGAGTAACCACGCAGGTCGATGTAGAGCTGTCCGTCCGGGAAGGAGTCGGCAAGCCGGTGCGCGGCCCGCACCGCCAGCGACGTCTTACCGCTGCCGCCCATCCCGTCGATGGCGATAATGTGTGTGCCTGCGTCCCCTGATTGTCGTGCTCGGTCGAGGATCTCATTCAGTTGACATTCACGTCCGGAGAAGTCTGATATGTCATAGGGCAGAGTGCACGGCGAGTCGACGGCGGCGGGCGTTTCGGTGGGAGCGCTACGGGGTGACCAGGGAGCCGCCAACTCTGGGCTTTCCCGGAGAATATCTTCGTACAATTTGGTCAAACTCGGACCTGGGTCGATACCAAGTTCTTCTACGAGTAGCTCGCGGACTTTGCTGTACTCCGCCAGAGCCTCCGCCTGACGTTCCGACCGATGCAGGGCTAGCATCAACTGTCCTCGCATGGCCTCCCGCAGCGGGTACTTGGCGACGATCTCGCGCAGGTCGCTTACGAGCTCGGCGGCTTCACCCCGAGCAAGTCGAATGTCGAACAGTTGCTCGATGGCCGCCGCTTGGCGCTCCTCCAGCGCTGCGGAGGTCGCCTCGATCACCGGGCTCGCCGACCCGCCCAGCACTGGGCCGCGCCACAAGGCGACCGCCTCACCAAGTGCTCTGGCGACCTCGGCCGTGTTACCGATCGCCGCAACATCCCTGGCCTTCGCGAGCAGCCCATGGAACAGGCTCAGATCGAGCTGATCGGGCGACACCGCAGCCCGGTATCCGGGGCCGTCGGTGACCAGGATTTCCCCGCCCCCGGGGAGCCGACGACGAAGATCGGCCACTGCCTTGCGCACCTGGTGGGACGCGGTGGCAGGCGGGGCTTCGACCCAAGCTGCTTCCACCAGTCGCGTGACGGGCAGGGTCGTGTCGGTCTCGAGTAGCAAGGCGACGAGGATTCGTTCCTGGATCAACCCGCCAAAGCGGAGTCGTTCCGTGCCGACCCACACCTCCAGTGGCCCCAGCACGTTGAAGCGGAGCTTTCCGTGAGGGATAGTTCGCAATTCTTCGTTGTCGTGCGCCATGTGGTCTCTCCCCCGTGCTTGCAAAACCTCGTTGATCCTAGGTGGTGGTGCCCACGTCAACCAGTCGGTTGTTGGCTGACGGGAAGTGCGTGGAAGGGCATGGGTACGGTGACTGATCCAGCGCAGCTTCAGCCGGTCGCAGGTCGGTTTTCTAAGGGGGCTAAACGGCTGCATTGGAGGGCATTTCGGCCGTTTTATTATAACCGCGTCCTTTCCGAATTCTTACCCCTGAACAGCAACAGATCAGCATGAAAGAGGTTCGGCAGTGGCCGCGCGAGCAGCAATCAGCCGGAAATCCTCTTCGCGGTCCCATTTGAGCGCGGCTCTCCGCATCGCCTCCAAATTGGGAGGCAGGTCGAGACCCAAGTCCTCTGTGAAGAGAGCCTGACAACGTTTCACCGTATCCAAAGCCCCAACTGCATCACCGCTGATACAGTAAACACCAGCCAACAGCTCCCATAGATTCTGCCTATAAGGCTCTTCTGCGATGAGACTCTCGATCCGATAGCTCAGCATCTCAGTGCGTTTTGAGAGAATGCGCGCTATGAAGAGGTCCTCACACGCGTCAAAGCGCGCACTGTTGAGCCCCGTGGCGTGAGCGCTAAACCATCGGGTTAGCGGCAACTCCAACCCAAAAGATCCCCGCCACAGTGCCGCGGCAGCTTCCAACGTGTCCACTGCCGAGTTGATCTCGCCACTCTTGAGGAGGCTGCGACCGCGCTATACGATCAGCGTGAATGCCGCCAAGTCACATTCGTCTGAGGCGATGTCAGGCCCGTAACCACTCCGCCCGCCGCGAAAGGTCTTCACTTTGCGGCCGAGACCTGTATCCACCCCGTCGAGGTCGCGCCGCAAAGCAGTGACATGGCTGCGGATGTTGGCTGCGACAGATATCGGCGGATCATCCCACAGCAATTCGGCGAGTTCCCCAACGGATACGACCTGCCCAGGCCTCAACAGAAATGCAGTAAGCAACGCACGCCGGACAGGCGAACTCGACCACACGTCTCCCTGAATCCGTAACGGCCCCAGGATCTCGAATAACATTCTCCTCATCCTCTGCCTCTCATCAAGTTGCAGCTGAAGCGACATCACTCCGTGGAACGATCCCTCGATCCGTTCTTGCTCTGCCTCCCGCTGCCAGGCAGTCACCCGCTTTCACGGGATCCCTCAGCGGGCACACTACTTCTGCCGCCGTAGGCAGCGGTTTGGACACAGGCGCTTTGAGCAACTTACTTTACACCTGCAAACATAAATCCATCCCCCCGCCTGGTCAGAAATGGACGTACTGGCAAATTGCGACATTAACGCAGTCAATCAGCATCGACCGAGACGTCCCCCTTCGATGAAATTCCGCCGCCACAGAATGACTGAAAAGCCGTGGGCCGCGGCGCCCGGTTCGACTCGCTCACCGCATCCTCGACGACGCTCCAGCGCAGGAAGGTTGAACGAAGGACGAGCATCTTGTCGGCACCCCCGAAAAGCTCAGAATCGAGAACCCCCTCAGCCTGCGATACGCCCGGCAGGATGCTCGCTCCGAGCGTCGCTCCATGCACTGACAGGAGAAATCTAGGAGGGACGTTCCACAGACACCACCCTCATCTTGTGACGCCCGGAGGGGGTACATCCCTCAACTACCGATGGAATCTGGACATTACGGGTTGTCGTTCGCGGGGCGAGGTGAGTGCCGCAGGATCTTTGCTCGAACCCCGAGATGGAGACACGAAACCCGTCGCCACCCCAAAGAGGCTAAGCGTGCCGCAAACTCACGCCATCCAGCACACACGGCTGGCCCGCGCGGCTCACCTCTCCCGGTCTCGGAGCACGGTCGCGCCAGGCGTATCGGTCAGAGTGGAGGGCACGGATACCGGCAACTGCTCGCCCGTGGGACCGGCGTGTGCGGGCCTGTCCAGGCCCGCCTCCGCGATGCGAACGCCCAGTTGCGTGCGGCTGGCCGCGCCGAGGCGTTCGGAGAGGCGGGCGATGTGGGCCCGGCAGGTGCGGACGCTGATGCCGAGGCGTTCGGCGACCACCGCGTCCTGGTGGCCCTCCGCCAGCAGCGCCGCGATGGACCGCTCCCGGTGGGTGATGCCCGCGACCCCGGTGGACGGGAGCGACGTGGCGAGCGGGATTCCAAGGCGCCACAGGCGTTCGAAGACCGTGACCAGGTACTCGACCAGCGCGGGATGGCGGATCTCCAGGGCCATGGTGCGGTCGGAGTTCGCCGGGATGAAGGCCACCGTGCGGTCGAAGACGATGAGGCGTTCCACGACCTCGTCGAGGGTGCGGGCCTCCGCCGACTCCCCCATCAGCTCCATGTAGTTGTGCAGGCCCTGCCCGTGCCGGGCCACATGCGTGTACAGGTCCCGCATCCGTACGCCCCGGCGGCACATCGCCAGCGCCCGGTGCAGCCCCTCGCGCAGTTCGTCCTCGCGCCGGATGCCGCCCGGCTGCACGGTCAGCACCTCGGTCGTACAGCGGTCGGTGGCCTCGTCGATCGCCGCCCGGATCCGGGACAGCCCGTCCAGCACCCGGATCGCGGTGCTCTCGGCCGGATGCGGGCCCCGGGAGCTGCCGAGCCCGGCGTACCACTCGACCGCGTCGACCGCCGCGCCCATGCGGGCCTGGCTGGCGCTCACCTCGGCGTGGACGCTGCGCAGCAGCCGGGTCATGACCTCCTGCGGGGAGGTCGGCACCAGCCAGCCCATGTCGTCGGGGTCGGGGTGCAGCAGGGCGAGTTCGAGCAGACAGGGCACGGCGTCGGCGTCCGCGCGCGTGACACGGCCCCGCCGTACGGCCCTGGAGTACACCCGGTCCCCGGCCGCGCAGAGCCGGTCGGCACCGTGCGGATGCTCGTCGGTCGCGTGCCCGGCCATCACCCAACTCACCCCCGGTTCCAGCCCCTCGCAGCGCAACTATGCGCGGCCCGCCACCGGCACCGCAACACGGCTGTGCCGCGTTTATGTACCGATACCTCCGTTTACGTTCCTCTTTCTTCACCCCTCAGGCAGTGCGCTCTGCAACAAGCTGAAGTCGAGGACGAGCGTCCAGAACAACGGCCCCGGTACATCGCGCCCCGCGCCTACCCGGTCCGCCGCCCGGGTCACCACTCCCGGCGGGCGACACCCCGCATCCCCCGCCCGGCCGTACTTCAAACCCTCCGTTTCCGCAGGTCGTGGCCGTTCCCGCAAGGTGGCGGAAACGCGATGGTGATCACGGTGTTACTGAGCGCGCTTACCGTCGGCCCATGGCGGACATATTTGACGCGTACGCGTTGGCCGACGCGTGGGACGAGATGTTCGAGCGGCCGGGTGAGGTCAGGGCCGCCTACGAGCCGGTGCTCGCGGCGCTCCAGCCGATCGAGCCGGCCGAACTGCGGTTCAGGGCGGACCAGATGGCCCGCGCCTTCACCGACCGGGGCGTGACCTACGCCTTCGCGGGAGAGGAGAGACCCTGGCCGCTGGATCTGGTGCCGAGGATCCTGGACGCTCTGGAGTGGGACCTGATCCAGCGCGGAGTCGCCCAGCGGGTACGGGCGTTGGAGGCGTATCTCGCCGACGCGTACGGGCCGTGCCGGGCCTTCGAGGACGGCGTGGTGCCCTGGCGGCTGCTCCTCAACTCCCCCCACTTCCACCGGGCCGCGCACGGCGTGGAGCTCGCGGGCGGGGTCCGCATCCATGTCGCCGGCATCGACCTCGTACGGGACGAGGCGGGCGACTTCCGGGTGCTGGAGGACAACGTCCGGGTGCCGTCCGGGGTGTCGTACGTCATCGAGAACCGGCGCGCGATGACCCGGGTGTTCCCGTCCCTCTTCGCCGAGCAGCACGTGGTGCCCGTCGACGGCTACGCGCAGCGGCTGCTCGCCGCGCTGCGGGCCGCCGCGCCCGGCGGGATCGGGGACCCGCGCGTCGTCGTCCTCACCCCCGGCCCCAGCAACGCCGCCTACTTCGAACACGCGCTGCTGGCCCGGCTGATGGGCGTGCAGTTGGTGGAGGGGCACGATCTCGTATGCCGGGGCAACCGGGTGTGGATGCGGACCACCCGCGGGGAGATGCCGGTCCATGTCGTATACCGGCGCCTCGACGACGACTTCCTCGATCCCCTCCACTTCCGGCCCGACTCGGTGATCGGCTGCCCCGGGATCATGAGCGCCGCGATGGCCGGGAACGTGACGCTGGCGAACGCGGTCGGCAACGGCATCGCGGACGACAAGCTCCTCTACACCTACGTCCCGGACCTCATCCGCTACTACCTCTCCGAGGAACCGATTCTCCCGAACGTGGAGTCCTTCCGGCCGGACGAGCCCGGACAGCTGGAGGCGGTCCTCGACCAGATCGACCAGCTGGTGATCAAGCCGGTCGACGGGGCCGGCGGCCAGGGCATCGTCATCGGGCCGAAGGCGGACCGGGAGACGCTGGAGCGCACCCGGGAGGCCGTGGCGGCCGATCCGCGCGGCTGGATCGCGCAGCGACCGGTCGCGCTGTCCACCTCCCCCACCCTCGCCGGCGAACGGATGGCCCCGCGCCACATCGACCTGCGGCCCTTCGCCGTCAACGACGGCGACGAGGTGTGGGTCCTGCCCGGCGGGCTGACCCGCGTCGCCCTCCAGGAGGGCAACCTCATCGTCAACTCCAGCCAGGGCGGCGGCTCCAAGGACACCTGGGTGCTCGCCGAGGGCCCCACCGGGCAGCCCCCCGAGGCGACCGGCGGCCCGCTGCCGCAGAAGGCACCGCGTCTGCTCGGACCCGACGGCACCCGCGCGGTCGCGCAGGAAGGGGCGCAGCAGTGAACGACGTGATCCTCTCCCGGATAGCCGAGGCCCTGACCTGGACGGGACGGTACGTGGAGCGGGCCGACGCGACCGGCCGCATCCTCGACGCCTACCTCCACCGCCTCCTGGAGGACCCCTGGCGCGACGAGGACGCGGCCTGCCGCTCGCTCTACGCGATCCTCGGCGTCGACGCGCCCGACCGGCACTGCGACATGCAGCAGGTGCTGGACCGGCTGGCCTTCGACGCCCGCTCGACGGGGTCGATCGAGGGCGCGCTCGGGGCGGCGCGGCTGAACGCCCGCAGCGCCCGCGAGGCGGTGTCGTCGGAGATGTGGGAGTGCCTGAACTCCACCTGGCACGCGCTCGCCGACCAGCGCACGGCCGCGCGCCGCACGGGTGGCCCGTACGCGTACCTGGAACTGGTACGGCGTCGCGCGGCCCTCTTCTTCGGGCTCGCGGACTCCACGATGAGCCGGGACGACAGCTGGCGTTTCGTGGTGCTGGGCCGCAGCCTGGAGCGGGTGGACATGACGGTGCGGCTGCTGTCGGTACGGGTGCTGGACGCGGCGCACGCGCCGGACTGGCCGACCCTGCTGAGCGCGAGCGGCGCCGACGAGGCGTACGCGCGGGTGCACGGCGGCTTCGGCGACACCCCCAAGGTGGCGGAGTTCCTGCTCCTGGACCGCGACTTCCCGCGCTCCGCGCTGCACGCCCTCACCACGGCGGAGGAGTGCCTGGCGGCGCTCGGCCGCCCCCGCCAGGACCCGGCCCGGCGTCCGATCGGCGCCCTGCGCACCCACCTCGAATACCTCGACTCCGAGTCGCTGGAGGCCGGGCTGCCGGCGCTGCTGCGCGACCTCCAGCAGGCGTGCATGGCCTCGGCGGAGGCGGTCGCCGAGAAGTTCTTCCCGTACCAGGGGCCCGTCGAATGGGCTCAGGAAGGCGCGTGAGCACGATGAACCTGCCCGCCACGGCTCCCCGGGCGACCCGGCGCCTGCGCATCCGGCACACGACCCGCGTCGCGTACGCGCAGCCCGCGGCCTCCTCCCACAACGAGGTCCGGATGACGCCGCTGACGCTGCCCGGCCAGACCACCCTGGACGCCCGGGTCCTGGTGAACCCGTCGACGCCGACCTGGTCGTACTGGGACTACTGGGGCACCCAGGTCACCGGCTTCGACCTCATCGAGCCGCACTCCGACCTGACGATCACCGCGACCAGCCTGGTGGAGACGTCCCCGCCCGAGCGGCTCCCGGAGGCGCCGGACCGGGCGGAGATCCGCCGGGCGAGCGCCGACTCCCGTCTGCTGGAGTACCTGACGGCGACGGGCCGTACGACGCTCCCGCAGGACCTGCTGGACCGGGCCCGGGAGGCGTCGGAGGGTCTCTCCGCGCACGAGACGGCGATCGCGGTCTCGTCCCTGGTCGCCGACCACGTGGCGTACGTGCCGGGCGCGACCGGGGTGCACACGAGCGCCGCCGAGGCGTGGGAGCAGGGGGCCGGCGTCTGCCAGGACATCGCCCACCTCACCCTCGGCATGCTCCGGGGCCTCGGCCTGCCGGCCCGCTATGTCTCGGGCTACCTCCACCCGGAGCGCGAGGCCGAACTCCACCGCCCGGTCGCCGGCCAGAGCCACGCCTGGATCGAGTACTGGGCGGGCGACTGGACGGGCTACGACCCCACGAACAGCGTCCCCGCCGACGAGTCCCACGTGGTCGTGGGCCGAGGCCGCGACTACGACGACGTGACCCCCCACAAGGGCATCTACCGGGGAGTGGCGGGGGGCCCACCGGAGGTGACGGTCGAGTTCACCCGGGTGGCTTGAGAACTGCCACGGGTGGGCCGGGCCGCCTGGGCGCCACCTCGGCCCGGCCGACCGCCCGGGCGCTGCCTCAGGTCGGCCCGGGCCGTGTGTGCGCCACTTCAGGTCGGCCGGGCCGCCTGTGCACTACTTCAGGTTGACCGCGTCGCAGGCGGACTTGAACTCGGCCGTGCAGATCTGCTTGACGGTGTAGATCTCGTCGGCGACGACCGTGTCCTGGATGTTGTTCTTGGTGAGGGCGACCGGCGGCACCAGCTGGGCCGGGATCTTCTTGGTCGTCGGGGAGTCGACGCTGTCCTTGGCGAGGGCGTCGAACTCGATCGAGCGGCCCTGGACCTTGGCGACGGCCATCTCGGCGGCGGCGCTCGCCTGCGTCGGGAACGACTTGTACACGGTCATGTACTGGTCGCCCGAGAGGATCCGCTGCACCGCGTCCAGGTCGGCGTCCTGCCCGGTGACCGGCGGCACCTTGGCGACGCCGGCGGTCTTCAGCACGTCGATCACGGCGCCGGCGATGCCGTCGTTGGCCGCGTAGACGGCGTCGATGTTGTCGGCACCGAGCTTGGCGACCGCCTGCTCCATGTTGACCTTGGCGACCTTCGGGTCCCAGTCCTTGGTGTCGAAGCTCTCGGAGATCGTCACCTTGTCCTGGAGCTCGGAGAGCGCGCCCTCCTTGAACATGGCGGCGTTCGGGTCGGACGGCGACCCGTTCATCATGACGATCTTGTTGGCGGCGCTGTCACCCAGGTCCTCGACCAGCGAGCGTCCCTGCACCTGCCCGACGAGCTGGTTGTCGAAGGAGACGTAGCCGTCGATCGGGCCCTCGGCCAGGCGGTCGTAGGCGATGACGGGGATGCCCGCGTCGTCCGCCTTCTGCACGGCGGGCGCGACGGCCTTGGAGTCCACGGCGTCGAGGATGATGATGTCGACCTTGTCCGCGACCATCTGCTCGATCTGGCTGTTCTGGGTCTCCGGGTCCTTGTCCGCGTTGGCGTACTTGGTCACGCCCTTGTTGTCGGTGAGCTCGGCGATCTTCTTCTTGATGTTCGGGTAGTCGAACTGCTCGTACCGCTTGGTGTCCTTGTCGGGGAACAGCACGCCCACCGTGATGTCGTCGCCCTTCGTGGGGCTCGCCTCCGCGCTGTCGCCGATGTCCGAGACCCCGCAGGAGGCGAGGGAGACGGCCGCCGCCGAGGCGACGAGGGCAGTGGCCGTACGGCGCAGAACTGTGGCGCGACGACGTATACGAGTGCTGGGGGTGGAGCTGGTGGTACGGGCGTTCACATCAAGGGCCTTCCGGGCGTGGGCGCGCAGCACTGCGACCCAGGTGGCTGAAAGCCAACGCGGTGATCACCTCTGCGTCAAGGACCAATCACTTAACGAGATGACAACAGCCTTGTGTGGTCTCGGTGTGAAGAGGGTAAAGCAAAGGGCCCTCGATGCCACCGTGCGGCCTTCACCCCTGACGCGGGCGACCGGCTCCCGCCGGAGACCGCCGGGCCCCAAGGCCCGCGGCACGGCCGGACGTTGTCCGCGCAGGGGAGTGTGAGGGCCACCGCGGGGCGCCCGGGGAAGGGCGGCAGGTCAGGGCGGGGCCCGACCGGGGGGCGGGGGCACGGACGGCGGCCGACTGCGACGGGAATCACCGCGGGCTCGGTAGGGGCTCGGTACGGGCTCTGCCGCTTCTCGGGCCGACGGGGCGGGTGTGGAGAGGGTGGCGGACCTCACGTGGGGGCCCGTGATCGGGCATCCGCCACCCCGCCTCCGCCACCCGCCGAGCAGGATGTCGTCCGCCACCCGCCGAGCAGGACCTCGTCCGCTACCTGCCGCGCCGGTTGGGGTCGGGCCCGGGAGGACCCTGCGGAGGTGGCACGGCCGCCCGACCGGAGCCGGGACGGGGCCCCTGTCCTGGGGGCGGGGCCTGTCCCGGGGAGGCCGGACCGCCGGAGCGCGGAGTGCTGCGGGAGCGGGCGGCGGCGGCCGAGGGAGAGGGTGAGGCGGGAGGAGAGGCGGATGGCGAGGTGGAGGGCGAGGCGGGGGGCACTGTCGGCCCGGCTGCCTGCGGCGGCGCCGGGGGTGTCATGGGTGGCTGCGGCGTCGACGGTGGCGTGACGGGCAGCTGGGCGGCGGCGGCCGGAGTCAGCAGGGGGCGGGCCTGGTCCTCGATGCGGGTGAGGCGACCGGGCCATTCGGGGCCCAGGGCCCGGGCACTCTCGCGCAGGCGCAGCTGCGTACTGACGAAGGAGTCGCTCTCGGCCGCCGTCCAGGGGCGGGCCCGTTCCGTGGCGAGGGCCTGGCGCAGCTCCGGCGGGCCGGCCCAGTTGCCGGTGCCGTCGAGGGAGTTGCTGTAGCGGGGCTTGCTCTCACCCCGGCGGTAGACGCTCGCGAGGTCGGCGAGGGCGCCCCGGTCGACGCGGTCGGCGAGTTCGAGGATGCCGACGTAGGACTCGTCGGCGTTGGACTGCACGGTCAGCCGTCCCTGGCCCCGGTCGGCGAGCTGCTCGAAGTACCGGTTGACGATGCCCTGGTTGCTCATCGCCTGCGGCACGCCCATGAACAGGGCCTCGACACGGGCGCCGGAGTCGCGGTAGGCCCGCATCTTCTCCTCGACGGCACGCGCGTTCTGCGAGGTCTCCTGGATGATCGCGTGCAGCCCGTGTTCCCGGACGTACGCCTCGGCCTGGGCCATCCAGGCCCGCCCGTCGGCACGGGTGTACGCGGCCATCAGGGTGTCGTCCTCGGCCATCAGCCGGGCGTACGCGGGGTGGTACGGCTTGTAGAGATCGCTGTCGACGTCCGCGAAGCCGCCGTGCCGGTTCAGGGCGCCGGCCACCATCTCGGTGACGCGGCTCTTGCCCGCCCCGGGCTGGCCGACCAGGAAGACCACGGTGGGCGTCTCCTGCCCGACACGGCCCGCCAGGAGGTCGGGGACGATCCGCTCACGGAAGATCCGCCGGTTCTCGGCGTCGGACAGCCGGTGCCGCTCCACCTCGGGGGGGTCGATCTCGCGTGGCGGTGGGGCGGGCCGGGGCGACGGGCTCGGCTGCGACGGCGGGGCGGGCCGGTGTTCGGCCGGGTCGGTCACGCGAGGTCCGCCATGACCTCGCGGGCCAGCCGGGCGTAGCGCGAGCGGGCCTCGGCGATCTGCTCCCGGTCGGCCGAGCGCAGCCGCTCGCGCTCCCGCGCCAGCCGCCCCTGCGCGGCGCGCGCGGCCTCGATGACGGCGGGGTCGGGGGCGTCCTTGGCCTCCTCCGCCGCGATGCGCGCGCTGTACGCGCCGACCGCGCCGTTCACGGCCTCGATCGCCGCCTCGTACGCCGCGGTCTCCTCGTTCGACCAGTCGTGCGGTTCCAGGTCGTGGGTGACCGAGACGCCGCTGTTCCGCGCGGTGCCGCGTGCGGTGTCCCGTGGAGCGCCCTGCGGGGTGGTTGACGGAGTGTCCCGTGCGGTCATGTGTCCCTCCGGTGTCCCGGTGTCCAGTGGTCATTGTGGGGGACGGCGGACGAGGGGAACCGGGTTCCCGGGAACTCGGAGGGGAGCCGCGGAGGGCCGGAGGAGGGCCGGGGACGGCCGGGGAGGGAGAGGGGGCGACCGGCGAGGTCGTCGCGAGGGGGCCGCCCCCGAACGGCTCAGCCCCCGTTCGCCCAGGCCCGCAGCAGGGCTTCCCGCTGCTCGCGTCGCGGGGTGCCCTCGGCGGCGTGGTCGCGGCCCCAGCGCGCGAGGGTGTCGACGTCCGCCGTACCCGCCACGAGGCGGTCCAGCAGGGCGACGGAGAGGTCGTACTCGGACTGGACGTAACCGCCGAGGGCCGCGGCCGACAGCGCGTTGAGTTCGACGGTCCGGTCGGCGGTCTCCAGGTGCACCTCGAACGCGGCAGCGGCGTCCCCGCCTCCGGCGACGGCGTTGGTCACGAGGTCGACGGCGGTGGTGGCGAGCAGCCGGGCGCCGGACCGGACCCGCACGTACCGCACGGTGGCCGACTTGATCTCCGACCAGCCCCACACCGCGCTCTGCCCGGTCCCCAGCCCCTCCACCCAGTCCCGCGTCAGCCGCACCCCGAGCCCGAACCCCTCCGGCTGCGCCCCGACGTACACGCCACCGTCCTCGGCGATCCAGAACAGTCCGACCATGGCCATGAGTGCCTCCCCAACCGGCGACCTAAGCGTTTCGCCTGGTGAGACGTTACTCGGCCGTGGATGGTTCAGCGCCTCCGAGCCGTCCGCCAGGGGGCACATCTGACGGACGTGCAGGCTCCGTGCGGGGCGGGCGAACTGCCGTCCTCGGCCTTCGCCCCACGCTCACCGAAGGACCCGCTCCCACCGATTTGATCTTCACCGGTTCACTAAAGCGCAGTGTGAGAATGTGAGTTACTTGATCAGTCGTGAAGGAGAGCCGGGATGAGCGGCCAGATGCAGCTTGCCGACGCCTACGACCTCGTGTACTCGGCGGCGGCGCGGATGATGTGGGTGGAAGAGACCCGTGTGTGGCGCCTGGACAGCCCGGGTGGCGGCTGGCCGGAGGAGCGCCGGGAGGCCTGGCGCGCGCTGGAGGCGGCCCTCAGCGTCTCCGAGGGACCCGAGCCGCAGGCCGGTGAACCGTCCGACCCCGTACGTCATCTGATCTCCCGTCGTGCGGCGGGCCCCGTCGACCGGCCGATCACCTTCGCCGAGGCGGTCGCCGAGTGGACCGCCCGGCTGATCGAGGATCCCGGCCCCTACGAGCCGCGGATGGAGCCCTACCCGGACGACTACATGGTGCCGGGCCGGACCGTGGTGATCCCCGAGGGCCACATGATGGTGCTGTGTCGCCCGCTCGACGAGTTGGTCCACCGGCTGGCGGCGGGACGTCCCCCGGTGACCATCGCCGCGGACACCGCGGAGTTGAGCCGTCTACTGCACGAGGCGGCCGACGAACTGAGGGCGGCCATCGGCCTGCCCACACCGACCCCGCACCCGGTCGGCACGGTCGACGTGGCGCGGGTGTTCCACCGTCCGTCCGACGTGGACGACCTGCAGACGCGGTACGAGACCATGTCCCGGGCGGCCTGGCGTGCGTCGGAGAACCTGCCGTCCCTGAAGGACATGCGGGACCACGGGGACTTCTCGGTGACTCCGGCGACGACGATCGCGGCCGACGACCTGCAGAACCTGCTGGCCGGGCGGTCGGGACTGTACTGGCGTGAGCGGCACGAGACGATCGATCCGCGGGTGCACCTGCTGTTGGGGGTGGCGTGGAACGAAGGCCAGCCGGATCCCCGGCCGGTCACGAACATGGCCAAGGGCTTTCTGCGCAGTGTGGAGTTGGACCGGAAGCCGAGGGCCCCGCACGCGAACGAGCGCCGCATCTTCCGTGAGAAGGGCAACCCCGAGGACGTGGCCATCTCCGCCGTCCGCGCGGAAATCCTGGCGGAGCTTCTGGACGAGTACGCGGCGAGGATCCACCCGGGTGCCCAGTGCGGCGTCATGCACCTGTCCTCCTACGACCTGACGGACTTCATCGCCCAGGGAATCGGCCGCGAACTCAGGGCGACATTCGGCTTCTGAGACGGGACGGATGAAGGTTGCGAAGTACGGGGGAACCGGTGTCTGAAGCGCGCTACAACATTCTCGTCGTCTCTGACAACAGTGGTAGGGGTGCGGGAGGTGCCGAGGTCTTCAACCAGGAGTTGGCCGAGGCTCTCGCCCGTCGGCACAACGTCACGCTGTTCACGGCCAATCCCGATATGCCCGCGCACGAGGGCATTCAGAGGACGGTGCAGACGCAACCGCCCTTGATCGAGCCGGGACCGGGCGAGCAGGGTGAACCGAAGCCGATGGAACGGCGGGACTGGCTCGAACACCTCGCCCGTCAGAACCCGCAGCAGTACGGACTGGAAGACCCTGCGGCCCAGCCGTACGACATCATCATCGGGCACTCGCGCTTTTCCGGGCCGGCCGCCGCCGGGCTGCGGGAGAACTGGTACCAGGACGCGCGTCTGGTGCACTTCCTGCACACGAGCCCCGAGCGGCTTCCGTTCGTACGGGGCCTCACTCCCGAGAGGGCCGAAGCCAAGGCTGCCAAGGACTCCGCCATCGAACGCGGTCTGATGGAGCGTTCGGACGTCGTGGCCGGAGTCGGCCCACTGCTGGCGCAGGCGAGCAGAGACCTCTCCGCGGAGGGCGAGCACATTCCGCACTCCCACGAGTTCGTTCCGGGCACCAGGGTCTACGATCCCGTGCAGCACGACCCCGCCCCGGAGACGCTGAATCTCTTGGTGATGGGACGCGTCGGGGACCCCCTCAAGGGCGTGGACGACGCCGCGGAGGCAGTGAAGCGACTGAACGAGGCCGGTCTCCGGGTACACCTCACCGTCCGTGGCATCCGCCAGGAAGAACTCGAAGAACAGTACGAGAGGCTTGAGGATCTCACCGGCGGAAACGTCACGGTCAAGCCCCGCACGAAGAGCGTGGACGAGATCAACGAGGACATCAGGGCCTCCCACGCGATGATCATGCCGTCCAAGCACGAAGGCTTCGGCATGGTGGCCTCGGAGGGGCTGGGGCACGGTGTCCCCGTACTCGTCAACGAGGAGAGCGGGGCCGCTCAGTTCCTCCAGGACACCGAGCGGTTCCCGCCGGAGATCGGCCGACCGTGTGTGGTCGCCGAGCCTACGGACGGCAGCAGCCGCGCACAGGCGTGGATGCAGGCGATCCGTCAGCTCAGGCAAGAACTGCCTGCACGTCAGGCCGGTGCCCTGCGCATGCGGGAGATCCTCCAGCAGTACTCCTGGGAGCACGCCGCCGAGGCCACCGTTCAGGCCGCGATGGAGCAGACGCCGCTGCCGCACCGCGACCCCCGGACTCTGATCACCGCTCAGGAACGGGACCTGCTTCGTACGGTGCAGGGGCCCGACGGGCAGCTGCTCAGGCCCGACGCGCCGGAACAGGCGCCGCCCGCGATGGAGGAGCGGCCGGGACCCGGGGTCGGCGTGCAGCGGGATGGGCCGGCGCAGGAGGGCCAGGCACCCGGCGCTCCGGCGCCCGTGTGGCAGGCGGGTCTGCCGCAGAACGCGCAGAACGCGCAGAGCGCTCAGCAGCAGGCCGGCGCCGAGGCCGAGAGCGCCCGGGGTGCCGCCTCGCCCGAGCAGCAGACGCCGCTGTGGCAGGTGGGCCTTCCCCAGCAGGGCGGCACCGGCAGCCCCCGCGGCACCGCCCCGGCCGAGAGCGCGACGCCCCTGTGGCAGGTGGGCGTCTCCCAGGACCCGCCCGCCGCGGGGCGCGGTGCCGGGGAGAGCGGAGCAGGAGGGTCCGGGGGTGCACAGCAGCCGCCGCCGGACCTGTCCGGTCCCCGCGGCGGCGGAATCGAGGTGTGAGTGGTGAGGCCGGGGCGGCGCGTACCGCCCCGGCCTCACCACAGCGTCACCACGGCCTCACCGCGGCCGGGCGGGAGAGGCTCAGGGCGTGCACCGGCCTCACCGCGGGCTCACCGTGACTCACCGCAGCCGGGCGGGCGAGACCCCAGGGCGGGCGCCGGCCTCCGGCCTCGTTCTCAGCGCGCCCCGGGGTCGTACTTGCGCAGCGACTCCTGGACCTCGCGGGCGTACGGCCCCTCCCACCACGGGATGGTCTCGACGAGGACCGGCTTGGTGCCGGAGGCGAGGACGAGGGCGCGGCCCGGGGGCATGGCGCCCAGGTCGGAGACGCCGAGGACGCGCTGGCGGCTGACGGACTCGCTGACCGTGCGGTTGCCGCTCCAGCCGCCGAACTCCGACTCACGGCTCGCCTGGTACTCGCGCTGGTCGTACTCGCCCGCCAGCTCGCTGAGGTCGCCCAGGAAGCGGGTGTCGGAGACACCGCCGCCGTAGACGCGGATGTTCGCGGCGGACCACAGCTTCTCCATGCCGCGCTCGCCCCACACCTCGATGCCCTGGGCCCAGGACTGGAGGATGGTCATGAGGATGATGCCGCGCGAGCCGTAGTGGGAGTACAGGTCGGGCAGCGTGCGCCAGCGGCAGACGTTCGCGGCCTCGTCGAGGACGCCGACGAGGGGCAGCGGGAGGCGGCCGCCGCGCTGGGTGGTGGCGTACTCCTCGGCCGCCTCGACGACGGCGACGGTGAGCGCGGTGACCAGCGGTCCGGCGGAGTCGCGGCCCTCGCGGGAGAGGGAGTACAGGGTGCCGCCGGTACGGACGAAGGCATGCGGGTCGAACTGGGGTGCGTTCGGGTCGGCCGGCGGGGTCACCCAGCGGTTGACCTCCGGGTTGATCAGGCAGGACGCCATCTGCTGGGCGACGCCGTAGATGCCGCTGCGCTGCTTGTCGGGGGCGGTGAGCACGCCGTTGAGGCCGTCGGCGGCCATGGTGTGCCCGGAGCCGCGCAGGATCCGCTCGGGGGTGTCGTCCTTGGGGTTGGACAGCCAGGTGTAGATCTGCGTGATCGGCATCTTGCCGCAGGCGGCGGCGAGCAGCAGGTTGGCGAGCAGGTCCTGGCCCGCCGGGTCGAAGAAGGCGTCCGTGGAGGCGTTGGCGTCCCGCGAGCCGCTGGCGAAGTGGTCGGCCATCTTGCGGGCCTTGGCCACGTCGGTGACGTACGACAGCGGGTTCCACCACCAGCTGGGCGTCTCGGCGGCGACCTGCTGTGGGTCGAAGACCCAGACGGGTCCGCGCGCGGAACGGGGCCCCCGGGTGGAGTCCACGATGTCCCGCTTGTTGGAGGTGACGAGGACGGCGCCGGGCCCGTCGAGGATGGCGGGGACGGCCCGGCGGGTCGTCTTACCGGTCCTGGGCCCCCAGATGTCGACGTGCATGTCCTCGTACGAACCGAACAGCGGCTGGCGGCCCTTGACGGACCGTCCGATGAAGACACCGGGGGTCTGGGCCTTCACGCCGAGCCGTTCGGCGATGGCCGCGGCGCCCTTCATGGTCAGCTTGCCCAGTTCCTCGCCCTTGGCGAGATGCTGTGCCGCCCCGTCCACCTTGGGCTTCTTCCGGAACCGCTGGACCACGCGGTACACGGCGGTCCCGAGGATGCCGAGCAGCACGGCCTCGGCGGCGGCGACGGCGCTGGCGGGCGACCCCGGCCAGCTGTAGTCGCCCTTGACCAGGGCGACGAGGAACGTCAGCGGGTTCGACGCGGGCGCCGGCGCGTCCGCGAACGGCGCGCCGATCTTCGCCGCGAGCCAGGCCCCGACGACCCCCAGGAGCACGATCGCGACGACGATGACGATCTCGATCGTCCAGTCGTCCTCGGCGCGGGGCTTCTTCTGCTGTTCTGCGGTCACCCGCGGGTCCGTCCTTTCTGGGGGTGGGATGGGGGTTGGGGCGGCGTCCGCCACCACACCATGCGTGCCGGTCGCGGCTACCTCTTCGTCTCCGGGGCGAAGACGAAGAGGTCCGACCCCGCCAGCACCCCGTAGCCGTTCGTGGTGAATTGCAGGGGTTCGGCGTCGGCGGTCAGGCCGGGGCTCAGGTCCGGGGCGAGGTCGGAGGCCAGGACCTTCTTGGTCTTCGGGTCCAGCGCGGTGAGCCCCATGCCGTCGACGGAGGCGTAGAGGACACCCGTGGTCGTCAGACCCCAGGGTTCGACGATGTGCTCGTCCTCCTCCTGCCGCCACAGTTCGGCGCCCGTCCCCGGGTCCCAGGCCACCGCACCGCCACCGAACCGGGTGACCACAGTGCCGCCGTCCGGGGCCAGGACGATGTTCCCCTGTCCTCGGGAGAGCTCGTCGAGGTCCTGCTTCGGCCCTTCGGCGATCAGCCGACCGGTCTTCAGGTCGACGACGGTCAGGATCTCGTCGTCCGCGTCGTCGCCCGGCTGCTTCCAGGCGAGGATGCCCTTGTCGTCGGCGAGGGGGAGGAGACGGGCATCCAGGTCGCCGGAGTCCTCGACCGCGGTGAGGGCGGACGGCCGGTCGACGTCCCCGAGGTCCCACAGTTCCTTGCCGGCGAGGCGGTCGCTGACGACCAGGCGGCTTCCGCTGCCGTCGACCACGGACCAGGTCGAGGCGGTGCGGTAACCGAACCCGGGGCCCAGCGGCTGCTGGTCGAGGCCCCGGTCGCGGACCTCGACGGGGGCGCCGCCGCCGATGGGGGTGTACGTGTCGCTCTTGTACTCCTCCTTCGTGAGGAGGTGCCCGGCCTCGACGCTCAGGCCGGAGCCGTCCTCACCGGTGAGGGTGGAACTGCCCAGTTCCTTCCCGGACGGCGCGTACATGGTGTATGTCGTGGTGATCGTGGCCTTCTTCAGTCCGTCCGGCTCGACCACGTCACCGGAGACGACCAGGAGGGCCGGGGAGCCGTCCTTCCACTCGGAGATCTGCAGGAAACGGTCCAGGGACCGCTCCCGGTCGCCCTTCCAGTCGGCGGGGACCGTGACGTCGACGGTCCGACGGACCTCGCCGGTGGCCGGGTCGTACAGCCGGGCCCGGAAGCGGCTCTCCGTCTCCTCGGCCTCGGAGTGCTCCGAGAGGTCCTCGGTCAGGACCACGGCGTCACCCAGCACACAGGTCTGGGCGTCGAAGTGGACGACCTCGGTCGCGGCCGCCTCGGCCGGGTCGTCGGCGCAGCCCCTGAGGCCGCCGCCCTTCAGGCTCCACACCGGTTCCGCCGACAGGCCGGGCAGCCTCGCCCCTTCATAGGCGGGACCCGTCCGCCGCACGGCGGAGGGTGAGGCCTTGGACTTCGTCCTCTCCGTCGCCTCCGTGTCCTCGGGATCGCCGCTCCCGCCGCAGGCGGTCAGGACACCGAGGGACAGGATCGTCCCGGCCACCAGGAACGTGCGCCTCATGCGTCCTCCGTGCCGGTCTTGCCGTCGCCCTCGACCGCGTTCGTACCGGCCGGGATCGGCACGCGGTAGACGCCCGTGATCTCGTCCTGGACGTCCCAGGTGCTGAAGGAGACCGACTTGCCGGGGCGCGGTGCGTGGATGATCTTCTTGGTCTTGGGGTCCCAGACGAGGCCCACATGCCCGGAGAAGCCGCCCCCCTCGGGCCGGAAGAAGATCAGGTCACCGGGTTGCGCCTCGGACAGCGGCACCTCGTACTTGCGGAGCCTGGGCTCCTGATCACGGGTGGTGGCGCCGATGTTGATCTTCCCGTCGCTGGCCATGTAGTACGCCCACTGCGTGAAGCTGGAGCAGTCGAAGCTGGTCGGGTTCCGGCCCTGGAGTCGCGGCGCGCCGTACACGTACGGGACACCGACCCCGCGCTGCGCCCAGCCGAGGACCGCGCGGATCACCGGGTCGTCGGAGTCGGGGAGGACACCGGAGGCCCCGACTCCGTCGGGGGCGACGGCCGCGCCGCCGTTGTCCTCGGCGCACTCCTCGTACTGCGCGTTGCGGCCCTCGCCGTTGCTGTCGCCCGGGACGGTGCCGTAGTCGGGGTTCGCGGTGACCCGGCCCGCCATCCACTCCGCCGGGTCGACCATGCCGGGGCCCTGGTCCTGGCCGCCGACGAACGGGTTGTCGACACCGGGGACGAGGACCTCCCAGTGCAAATGGGGGCCGGTGACATTGCCGGTCGCACCGATGGTGCCGATCTGGTCACCGCGCTTGACGGACTGACCGACGGACACCTTGATCGAGGTCTGGTGGGCGTAGAGCGTGATGACACCGTCCGCGTGGCGGAGCTTGGTCATGTTTCCGTACGACCCGCCCGGCCCGGCGACGATGACCTCTCCGTCGGCCGGAGCATAGATCGGCGTGCCGGTGGTGGCCGTCAGGTCCAGGCCGGTGTGGTAGCCGAGGCTCCACATGTTGCCCTGTTTGTGGTAGGGCGTACCTATCTGGTAGGTGCCCTTCTTCATGGGCCACTGCCAGTCCTTGCCGCCGGTGACGGGCTTGGCGGCGGGGAGCGCGAGGGTCGTCGAACCGGTGGCGACGTCTGCGTCTGCGGAGTACGCGGCCAGGGACATCGCGGTGGTCGTGTCGTCGCCGCTGTCGTCCAGCGGGGGCGTCGACCAGGAGCGGGCCGGGCTCGCGGCGATGCTGAGGGCCCGGCTGGGCTGGGCGTTGTTGCCGACCGGCTCGGGGATGTCCGACTGCTTCCCCAGGGTGGGGAAGGCGGGGTTCTTCTCGATGGTCTCCTTCAGATGGGCGTACCAGCGCTTGATGAGGTCCTTGTCACCGGTGAGCGCCCCTCGGTAGCGGGCTGACTGGGTGAGGACGACACGCGGGTAGACGCTGTTGGAGGAAGCCGAACCGGAGTAGATCTGGAGGGCCTTGAAGGGCTGGGTCTCCGCCTTCTTGGCGTGCAGGAAGTTGGCCGCGGCGTAAGCCGCGTCGTCGATGTTGTACAGGTCCCTCTTACCGTCGCCGTTGCCGTCGTCGCCGTAGTCCGTCCAGGCCGGCTTGCCGAACTGCAGGATGCCCATGTAGCCGAGGGAGTTGGCGCCGCCGGGCGCGGCCGAGGGGTCCTGGCCGTACTTGGTCTCCTGGTACATCTGCCCGGCGATCATGGTCCAGTCGAGACCGTCGTAGCGGGCGGCCGCGCGCATCGCGGCGAGGATCATCTTCGGCGGGATCTCGTTGCGCGCGGTCTCGCTCGGCGTGTACATCTTCCCGGCCGGCATGACCGGGTTGGTGGCCGCCGCGTCGTCGGTGTTGCCCGCCTCGGCGTTGTCGGCGTAGTCCGCACAGGAGGCGGCGGCGGCTCCCGCTCCCATGCCTCCGAGGAGCGACCCCAGCAGCACGAGGACGAGGGTGCCGATCCCGGCCAGGGGCAGGAATCCGACACCCGCGGCTATCCACAGCCACTTCTTGTTGTTGTTCTTCTTGCCGCCACCCGAGCCGTTCTTGACCTGGGCCGCCGCCTTGGCCGCCTTGGCGACCTTCGCCGCCTTCGCGGCGGCGGCCAGTACCGCCGGTGCAACCATCGCGCGTCACGCCCCCGAGTCGTCGGAGGCGCCCACGTCACCGAGCCCGAAGATGTCGAAGCCGGAGACGACCCACTTGCCATTGACCTCCTGCACACTCACCAGCCACTGATTCGACTCGGTGATGGTCTCGCCGCCCTCGGTGCGCGTGGCCTTCACCTCGACCAGGCTGGAGATGGAGCGGCCGCTGCCGCGCACCAGATCGTCCGAGATCACCGCGTCGCGCTCCACGACGGCGGTGCCCTTGGAGGTGCACCGCTCGGCCTGGCAGGTGGCCCAGGCCTTGCCGGTGGGCAGTGCCGTCAGCTCCTTCATCCGCTCGTCGTTCAGGGTGAGTTCGAGGAGCGGTGCCCGCCAGGCCGCCGCCCTGGCCGTGTGGTCGTAGGTGTTGATGCCCGCCATGTACCGCGTCATGATCCCGTGGGCCTCGGCGGCCTCGGCTACCGAGACGATCGGCGCGGTCGCCGCGGCGCGGTCGCCGTCCGACGTGTCCTCGTCGGAGTCGGAGGTCTCCTGTCCGCCCGATCCCGTGCCACCCTGGCCGGCGGTGGCGGTGGGGCTCGCCGAGCCACCGTCCTCGTCGCTCCCCTCGTCCCCGTCGAAGACGGTGAACACGGTCAGGACGGCGATCAGGAGAACGCCGAGCACCCCCAGGGCCAACAGCCCCGTGCGCTTGTTCTCCTCAGGCAACTCCACGCTCCCGCGCCTCCCTTGTGCTGAGCCGGTCCGGCGGTCGACGGGTGACCGGGACACGGTAGGGGGAGGTGTGGGGCGGGCAGCCGAAGGGATTCCCGGCGGGGAAAGCACGGGGTGCCGTCGGGAAAGAACGGGACACCCGGGCGGGGGCTTGGGCTGAGCCTCCCGGACGGGCCACCCGGCGTCACCGCCCCCGGCGGAGGCGAGGCGGACCATCGGCGTCCGAGGCACTCGTGTCGACCCGTACGCCCGGCACCGCTTCGTCGCGCTGTTCCCCCCGCCCGCTCGTCACGCTCACTCCGGCCGCGCCGCTCCCCCGCCCGTCCGTCCCGCTCACTCCGGCCGGGCGTCCACCGGCAGCGGGTCGAACGGGTAGGCCGTGTGCCCGTCCTTGGGTGAACACGCCGCGAACGGGCCGGCGTCGGCGTCCATCAGCACCCGCAGATGCGGGTCGGCGTGGTGCAGCCACCACGTCGACATGCCGAGCGCCGGGTCCTGCCGCAGGTGTTCCCAGGCCAGCCAGAGTGCGGAGAGGCGGGCGCCTGCCTCGGGATGCTCCCACCACCGGGGGCACCATGTTGCCGACGAGCCGTTGACGCGACGCCGGACCATCTGGGCGAGGTAGTCGGAGACGAACGCGTAGACGTCCGCGAAGTAGAACTCCGGCTGTTCGGAGGATGCTTCGGTGCCGCTCATCGTTCCGCTCCTGCGGGCTTCTGTCGGGGGCCGGGGACGGTGGAGGGGTCAGGTCAGGACGATGCCGAGGAGCAGGAGCACCACGACCACCGCGCCCATCACGATGCGTGCCCTCGGGTCCTCGCGCTCCCACAGGTCATGGACGAGGGCCCAGCCGGTCAGCCGGGCGGCGCGGCCGCCGTGGAGACCGGGCGCATGGCCCTGCTGGTCCTCGTCCGCGCCCTCCCCGTCCTCCGGGAGCGGCCCGGACTCGGGGTCGGCGTCGAAACCGACCGGCAGCCCCTGCTGCTCCTGGGCCACCAGGACCATCTGCTCCAGGAGTTCGGGAATCGTGTGCGGGGTGAGGGGATAGGTGAAGGTGCCGTACGGCGTCTCCATGCACAGCCGCGCCTGCCAGGGGTTGCCGGGCTCGTAGCCGTCGACCCAGGCGTGGTCGGCCTGGAAGACCTGGGGCGCCTGGGGCGCCGCCGGTACGGCCGCGGGAACGGGGGCCGGGACGGGCGCCTGCGGTGCCGGCGGGGTGTGCTGGACCGGCGGCGTCTCCTGGACCGGCGTCTGCTGCGCAGGCGGCGTCGGCTCGACCGGCTCGACCGGTGCGGTCTGCTGGGCGACGTCCCAGGCGCGCGGATCGGGCTGCTGCTGCGGGTGCCCGTTGTGGTCGGTCAACTCTCGTCCTTCGCCGGGTCCGTCGGGTGCAGGGTGTTGCGGGTACTGGGTGTTCCGGGGCGTCGTGCTCACGGCGGACGCGCCCCGCCGTACGGCGGAGGCCCCCCGCGCATTGTGGGCCCAAGGCGGGCCGGGACAGCGAGCCCGCTTTCCCGCCGTGTCCCTGACACTTTTCCCGGCCGCTTTCCCGGAGGCCGCCCCGCCGGGAATCCACGCTCTCCCGGAGAGGAAAGCGGCGGCGGTCCGGTGACAGGTCTTTGTCACACTGCCTGCGCACCTGGCTGGGCCAGGGCCCGTCGTGCGGTGCGGTCGTGACCCGCCCAGGCGGACGGGGAACCGACTCGCTGGAGTAACCGACTCGATGACAGACCACAACAGCCCTGCTGGCGCGGTCGGCGGAGGCCAGCCTTCCGGGCAGCCCGGGTCCTTCGGTCCTCCCCCACAAAACCAACAGCCGCAGCAGCCCCAGCCGCCGCATCAGCAGGCGTGGCAGGCGCAGGGCCAGGGGCAGAACGCCCCGGCTCCGCACCAGGCGCAGCCCGCGGCTCCCCAGGCCTCGCACCCCCAGCCACAGCAGCTCCCCTCCGACGCGGCCCGTGCGCAGGTCGCCGCCGCCTGGGTACGCAACACGCCCCAGGCCGGCCAGGCCGCCGTACCGGCGCTGCCGCCGCGCGAGACGCGTCCCGCGAGCGAGACGAAGAAGGAGAAGCGCGAGCGCGAGCGGGCGGCCCGCAAGGCCGCGTACGAGCAGAAGAAGGCGGCGAAGGAGCAGCGCAAGAAGGGTGGTTCGGCTCCGGTCCCCGCCGCTGCCTCGGCCGCCCGGCCCGCCTCCCCGATCGCCCCCCACACCGCCGGGGGTTCGCCCGCGCACCAGGCGAACGTCCCGGCCAACGCCACGCTCACGCTCAGGGCCGGTGCCGCCTCGGCGACCGGGGCCACCGCGGGTAGCACGGCCGCCGGGCCCTCCGCCACGGGTCCGGCCGCCGGCGCTTCCGCCCAGACCGGCGCCAAGGCCACCCCCGCCGGCGACTTCGGGGTCCCCAAGCCCGGTGGCCGTATCCCCGCAGGTGGCCGCCGTACGCATGTCGCCCTCCGGGCCACCCTGCTGATCACCACCTGTGTGTTCGCGCTGGGCTCGTGCGGGGTGATGGGGCTGGTGATCGGCAAGTCGTCGACGCCCGCGACCGCCGGGCTCGACCCCGCCGACGCGGCCAAGTACCGCCTCAGCGAGTTCCCGACCCGGCAGGCGGCGACCTTCGCCGAGCAGTACGCGCTGCTGTGCATGACGTACTCCCCCGAGACCGCGTCCACGCGCCGTGACGACCTCGCCCGCTACATCTCCTCCGGCGTCGACGGCGAGTGCGGCTGGGACGGCAAGGGAACGAGCAAGGCCGTCGCCGCCACCTGGGACGGCACCGCCGAGACGCTGCCCGAGTACGGCGACCACGGCCGCTACCTGGGCGTGCAGGTCCGTAGCGAGGGCGGCAAGCTGACCACGCTCACCGTGCCCGTCTATGTGAAGGACCTCGCGACCGGCGAGGGCATGCGCGTCGCGGGCGACGTCGGCCAGATGCCGCTGCCGCCCCGCGCGGACGTGCCGCCGGTCGACCAGGACGCCGAGGTCGTGGACGACACCCTGTCCGACCAGCTGCGGGAGCAGGTGCTGCCCGGCTACTTCGAGGCATGGGGCGCGTCCGACACCACGGCCATGGCCCGTTTCACCACGTCCGACGCCACGCAGGCCGCGACCACCGGGCTCTCCGGCGAACTGTCCGAGCCCACCGTCAGCGAAGTCGACGCACTGGTACCGAGGAACGTCCAGGGCACCGACCCGTACTCCTACGCCGACGGCCAGGCCGTTCAGCTCCGGGTGGTCGTCGCCTGGACCGACCCGGCCGGCGGGGCCGTGAACCGCTCGTACCGGATGACCGTGGTGAACACGGCCCAGGGCTGGTTCATCAAGGACGTCCGCGGCGGTGTGCTGGACGCGGAGGGCGGCCGGGCCGACGTGGACGAGGAGACCGCCGCGCCCGACGACGACACCGGGTCCGACGAGGACACGGCACCCGACGAGGACGGCGCCGCCTCCCCGTCGCAGTCACCGTCCGCCTCCAAGTCCCCCCGGTCCTCGAAGGACAAGCAGTCCGACAAGTCCTGAGCGGGACCACGTCCCCCTCTTCACCACGCCTTTCACCGTCTGATCGAGAGGAACCACCCGTGTACCTGGCAGCCACCCTGGATTCGATGTTCGGAGAGATCCAGGACATCCTCACCAACGCCGGCACGATGGTCGCCGTCATCGCCCTCCTCGTCCTCGGCATCCGCATGCTGCTGTCGATGAAGCGCGGTGACGGCATGCGCGAGGCCTTCCAGGGCTTCGGCATGATCGCGCTCGCCGCCCTGATCATCGGCGGCGCCAGCGGCCTCGCCGGTGTGCTGATCGACCTCGGCAGCCAGATCGGCGGCGGCGAGGGCGGCCAGGGCAACAACTGACGTCCGTCCGACGGATCGTCAGCCACCCTAGGAACGAGGGGAGTCAGCCGCGATGGCCCAGGAGGCACCGGAGCCGCTGGTCGCGTACGACCACACCGATCTGGTCAACCGTCCCAAGCGGATCTGGAACTGGGGCAACATCCCGCTGCCCGGCCTGCTGCTGCCCGCGCTGGGCGCGGCCTTCGGCTTCGGCCTGGTCTGGCTCATCGGGCTGTTCACCCTGTCCGCGTTCCTGCCGTTCCTCGGCATGTCGATGTGGACGTCGATCCTCTACTTCGGACCGCCGTTCGCCGTCTACTTCGTCTGGGGGCGGCCCCTGCCCTCGGCGCTCACCCTGAGCCAGCAGCTGGTGGTGTGGACCGACTGGTGGTTCCAGCCCAAGCGTCTCCAGGGGCTCTCCGCCGACCAGGAACCGGAGGAACTGCACTGGCAGGTCATCCTCTGGACCCCCGGTTCACCACGCTGGCAGGCGCGTTACGACGACGCACGCCGGGCGGCCGCCGAACGCGGCACCGCCTTCGCGGCTCACCGCTGAGCCACACCCACGCACCGCTGAGCCACTACCGCGCACCGACCGGTCCCGCACCGACCCCCGGTCCCGCACCGACCCACCGCCAACCGACCTCGATCCACCGCAGGTGACTCCTCCATGTTCATGATGATCCTTCTGGGCGGGGCGGCCGCCTTCTTCGTGGTCGCCATGATCATGGCCGCCTCGTCGGGCAAGAAGCAGGGCCAGGGCGGAGGCGGCAGAAGCTCGTCCTCCTCCCGCTCCAGGTCCTCCGGTTCCTCGGCCTCCGCGCGCCGCGAGGACCTCCGCCTCCCCTACCGCTACGCCGACGACATGATCTTCGTCCACGGCGACTCGGTGTGGACGGGGCTCGTCCTGCCCACCGCCATCGACGAGTACCTCAACGCCGGCGAACTGCAGGCGATGGCCGAGGGCCCGCCGCGCGGTCTGCTCAACCTTGCCCGCGGTGACCGCAACGTCGAGTGCCACTACCGCAAGGTGTACCAGCCGATCACCGCGCTGACCTGGGCGGAGGACCTCAACGCGGTCGCCTGGGACCCGACCGACAACTACAAGGCGTACAACCTGCGCAAGGCCGAGTACCAGGAGCGCATCGGCGCCAAGCGCGAGCGCAACATCCTGCTGGTGAAGCTGGGTTCGGTGAAGCGCACCGGCGGCGGGACGGGTGTGCTGTCGCAGGACGACGAGCCGCACGACGACGCCGGCCTGCTCAAGGGCGTGAGCGGGGCCGCCGACCAGGTCACCGCCGCGGCGACCGGTGTCGCGGACGAGTACCTGTCCCCGTCCGTGGTGGCGGAGTGGACGCAGGTCGCCGCGGAGGTCCACGAGAGCCTGGAGAACCTCCGCGGGACACCCCTCACCCGCGAGGAACTGGTCTGGCTGATCCGCAAGCCGCTCCACGGCGACCTGCCGGTCCCGCCCGAGCCGGTGCTCGGCTCGCGCGCCTGGGGCCCCAACGCCTTCGACCTCGTCGTCGACTTCTCCGGTGAGAACCGCAAGACGCACATCGTCCTGAACCAGTACGACGAGATCACCGGTGAGCAGCAGACCAGCTACACGACGACCCTGGTCGCCGCCAACTGGCCTGCGGAGACCCGCTTCCGCCAATCGACGGCGTGGGCCCGGTACGCCGCGCAGCACGTGGACTTCCCGGTCGAGATCGACATGCGGTTCACGCTCATCCCGTACCTGAAGTTCAAGGACCGCGCCGACAAGATCCGCGGCAACCTCGTCGACGAGATGAACGACATGGCCAACTCCGGCCGCAGCCCCGACACCAAGCTGGCCACCCAGGTGACCCGCGCCCAGGAGCTCGTCGACGACATCGAGGAGCACAAGATGCCGGGGATGGAGGCGCAGATCCGCTTCACGATCTCGGCCCCGGACGTCAAGGAGCTGGAGCGTCGCCGCCGGGTCCTGGAGATGCAGTTCAAGCAGGACCTGAAGGTCACCTTGCTGCGCCCGACCCGCCAGCAGTGGCGCCTGCTGCAGTCCCAGCTCCCGGGCGACGCGCCGAAGCTTCCCATCGCCCCCTACCTCCGCCTCCAGGAGGTGGAGCAGCTGGGCGCCGGACTGCCCACCGCCGGAACGGAGTTGGGCGACAACCCCGAGCAGCGCTCCGGCAAGCGCCTCGGCTGGGTCGGCAACCTGGTCGGCTGGGCGGGCAAGATGCCGGTCCACTACTCATTGCACGTCGGCCCGGCCCGCAACGACGGCGGTGGCCTCGCCATCGTCGGCGCCTCCGGTGGTGGCAAGTCCTCCCTGGCCCTGCAGAAGTTCTACGAGGAGTCCGAGTCGGGCGTCCGCTGCCTGGTCATCGACCCCAAGACCGACTTCGCCCAGCTCTGCTACTACCTCGCCTTCGGCTCCCAGGTGAACGACCCGGACTTCGCCGGCGACGCGGAGACGGGCCTGCTGGGCACCCCGGCCAGCAAGTTCCAGCCGGTCAACCCGGAGTTCTGGGCGGAGACGGAGGTCGTCGACCTCCTCAAGGGCCAGGCGGGCGTACTGGACCCGTGGGTGATCGCCCGGGACGTCCCGGCCGGCCGTCTGCTCGCGGAGTCCATGCTGCGCGGCTTCCTCGGCGACGAGGACTACCAGCGCGTACGCCTCCCCGTCATCGAGGCGATGGCCACGGTCATCGGCCGCTACAACTCCGCGATCCGGCAGGCGGTGGACCAGGGCCTGACGGCCCGCGACGCCGACCAGCAGGTGCCCCGCCCGACGCTGTGGCAGGTCGTCGACGAGGTCGTGGCGGCGTACGACCACGCGATCGCGACGAACGACCGCGAGGCGGCGAAGGACCTGAAGCTCGCGCAGATGCTCCTCACCGAGCTGCGCACCCTCCCCTACGCCCGGCTCGCCTTCGCCGAGCGCCCGCAGCCGCTGTCCGCGATGCGCAAGCGCCGTACGGTCATCACCCTGCGAGGCTTCCAGTCACCCGCCGCCTCGGACCCGCGCAGCTGGAACCCGGCGGAACGGCTCGCGGCGACGGCCCTCATGGCGGTCGTGGAACTCGGCAGCCAGATGCTCGACGTCGGCTACGAGAAGAACCCGGTGACAGGCGAGATCGGCCTGCGCCCCAAGGCGCTGTTCGTGGACGAGGCATACGTCGTCACGGCCACGGAGTCGGGCCGCGACCTGATGCGCCGCGCCCTGAAGCAGGGCCGCTCCTACCTTGCGGTCACCGTCCTGATCACCCAGCAGGCCATCGACCTGGTGCAGATCGAGGACTCCGAGGCCCGCAGCGGTGGCGCCAACCAGATCCACACGGTCTTCGCCTTCAAGCAGAAGTCCGCGCAGGAGGCGTCCCTGGTGGCCCCGCTGCTCGGCCGCCCCGAGGACGACCCGAAGGTCATCGCGGCCCTCCAGGAACTGCGCACCGGTGTCTGCCTGCAGCGCGACGCCGACAAGCGCGTCGGCACGGTCGCCGTCGACCTGGTCTTCAAGGAGATCCTCGCGGCCACGGACACCAACGGCACGACCCGCCCGGCCCGCCAAGGGGTCAACCCGCCGCTGAGCGTGTGGGACTGGACGTTCCTGCAGGAGATGGCGGAGGACCCGGCCCGTCCCCCGGCCCCGGAGACGACCGCCCCGGAGACGGCCACCGTGTGACCTCCCACCGCCAGCGCCGCAGCGCCCCCCACCCGCAGCCCCCAGCCGAAGAAGGACCATGCGAATCAAACGAGCACTCACCATCGGCGCCCTCCTCCTCGTGTCGGTGTCCCTGACGGCATGCGGCGGGGACGACGACACGAGCAAGCCGTCGGGGAAAGCGAGCGCGGAGGCGGGCAAGGGCGGCAAGGAGTCGACCGGCGAGAAGCAGCCCGACGCCTTGCCGTCGGCTTCGGACATGGCGTCCATCGAGTACTTCCTCAACCAGCACGCCGCTTGCCTGGATCTCCAGACCGGCAAGGAGTACGACGCCTCCACCCAGGCGGAGCGCTACGCCGCCTGGCTGGAGGAGGACCAGTCGACCGACCCGGTCTGGGCGATCAAGGACCGTGCCGTCTGCATGGACCAGTACGACCATCCCAACACGCTGCTCCTGATCTCGGACATGAAGCAGTTCCAGACAACGATGAAGGAGAAGGGCTACCGCGGCATCCTCATCGGCAAGGACTTCGCGGTGTACCCGCAGGACGACCAGACGGCTGAGGCTCTGCGGACGTCGGGCCTCAACTACCTGGCGTGCGACCCGAAGTTCGAGGTCCCGAGCGGCTACGAGAAGAAGCCCGCGCAGGCCGACGGGTGCGTCATGACCACGTACATCCCCACAGACGTCTGATCCGCTCCGAAGGACTTCTCATGCTGACCCTCAGCCGGCCCCGCGCCGACCGCCCGGCACGGCGCCGGCCGAAGCGGTCCCTCCTCAAAACACTGGTCAGTGCCGGTGTCGCGGCACGCGCCGCGCTGTTCGTGGCACTCGGGGTGATCGCCCTCTCGCTCTCCACCCCGCAGTCGGCGAAGGCCCTCTTCGACACCTGCGACTGGACGTCCGACAGCATCAACCAAAAAGCCGACATGCCGGGCGCCTCGGAGAACATCTTCCCCTCGGTGAAGCAGTGGGCCGGCAAGCGTGAGCTCGTCTCCGGCGCCGTGCGCCTGGACGGCTCCCCCGGGGACTACACCGTCTACGAACTCGGCGCGCTGCGGGGCCTCAACTGGGCCTCGACCCAGCAGAGTCAGAACCAGGCGAAGCAGGGCGAGCGCGGCGAGAACGCGGACAACGACGACTGCAGCATCCAGAACGAGATCTACAACTCCATCGCCCAGATGGTGTTCGACCTCAGCAAGTTCATCACCCGCGCCTCCATCAGCATCAAGGAGATCTCCTCCAACCCCAGCCCGCTCGCCGCTCTGTACGAGGGCACCGTCGAGGGCAAGAACAGCGTCGTCGACCGGCTGAACACGAACGTCTTCCAGGTCGCCGTGCCCACCATGATCCTGCTCACCGGGCTCTGGGTCTTCGGCAAGTGGCGCAAGGGCGACATGCGCGAGGTGTGGTCGGGAGTGGGCTGGGCCGCGTTCGTCGTGATCGCGGTGTCGGCGTTCCTGGTCGACAACAACTACACGCGCGTGGTCGAGACGGCCGACTCCGGAATCGCCCAGGGCAACGCCGCACTGACCGAGGCGGTACTGGGCGGCGCGGTGGACGACATCGAACCGCCCTGCGACCTGGCGGCCAACGCGCCGCAGCGCGGTATGCGGATATCCAGCTGCGCCATGTACGACACCCTGGCGTTCCGGCCCTGGGCCATCGGCCAGTTCGGCGATCCGGGCAAGAAGCGCATGGAGTACAAGGGCTCCACGAGCTGCGACTTCGGCGAGAAGGCGCGATGCACCGATCTGCGGGTCAAGCAGGTCAACGTCCAGTCGGTGACCAACTTCGACTACTACAAGGACTGGTCGGACGTGGACGGCGGTGTGATGAAGCACAAGGAGAACCAGTACGGGGAACTGCGCAACTACATCGCCAAGAACGAGAAGTCCCGTGTGTACGAGCAGTGGAGCGGTCACAAGCCCGGTAACCGCATCACCATGGGCGTCTACGCGCTCATCGCCTCCCTCATCGTCGGCATCATGGTGGTCGTGCTCAGCGCGCTGACGCTGCTGTGGCACTCGGTCACCCTCATCATGATCATCCTGCTGCCGCTGGTCGCGATCATCTCGATCCACCCGACCCAGCAGAAACTGCTCAGGGGCTGGTGGCAGACGTTCGTGCACAGCTTCGTGCTACGCGCCGGCTTCGGCGTGATCCTGACCATCCTGCTGCTCTTCTACCAGCTGATCCTGCCGCTGTCGGTCCCGCTGGGCATGCAGCTGCTGATGCTGCTGCTGGTCACCATCTCCGTCGTCATGCTGCTGAAGAACCTGCTGTCCGGGAAGTTCTCGCCGCAGGTGGCGGGGGCGGAGGACGCCCTGGGTGTCGGGGACGCCGCGAACGCCACGTTCAACAAGGCCGCCGCCGTGGCCCCGGGCCTGGCCGTCTCCACGGCGGGCACCACCGCCCGCCAGACGGGCCGGGTCGCGGGCACCGCGGCCAGGGGAATGGGCCGGGCGGCGGGCAGCACGGCACGCAACGGCGCCTGGGCGGTGGACAAGCTCGCCTTCAAGGGCAAGTACCGGGACAAGATGCAGCGCAGGGGCTGGCTGGGCCAGTCCAAGCGTGAGCAGCGCAAGGACGCCTATCTGGCGAGGGAGGACGCGCGCGAACTCCGCGAGCAGCGGCACGGCGAGGACGCACAGCCGGAGCCGGAGGGACAGACGCCCACCGCGCCCAGGCGCAGCGGACGCGTCAGCGGATCGAGCGGTACGCAGACCCCGCAGCCGTCGCCCACACCCTCGCCCACGCCGAGTCCCGCACCCGCGGCCCCCGCGCCGAGGCCCCAGCCCACGCCGACGTCTCCTCGGACCACGCCGGCCGATCCGACGCCGCCCGCCATCCCGGCCCCTGCCCCACGGGACCCCCGTGGCCCGAGCGGCCGCGTCTAGCCGACCGCGGCCGTCCACCTGACCCCGCACCCGCACCGAGGAGCCGTCCCATGCCCGCCCCGAACGCCGAGCGCGACCCCGACCGGATGGTCGGGGACACGAAGCGGCTCTCCGGTGCGGCCCGGCCCACGGTGCGGGCGGGTGTCCGGGGCGGCGCGCCGCACAGCCACGGGAGAGTGACCGCCCCATGAGCCGCACCCCGCGCACCACGACCGACGCCCCGCGCACCACGACGGGCGCTCCGCGCACCACGACGGGCGCTCCGAGCGCCACTGCCGCTACTGCGAGCACCACTGCCGCTGGTTCGGCCCACGGCGCGCGCGGCGGCAGCCCCGCGCCGTCCCGTCTCGTCCGCCTCCTCCACCAGGACAAGTCCGACCCCTGGGCCGTCCGCATGCTCCCCCGCGTCGTCTTCGGTCTGGCTGCCGCCTACACCCTCTTCGCCATCGCGTCCCAGAGCGGCTCGTCCTTCGTGATGGTCTGCGCCACTCTGCTCCTCGGTGGAACCGTCTGGCTGCTCCGCCGCCGCACCCAACTCCTCCTCGCCCTCGCCTCGACCATCCTCACAACCGCCTTCACCGGCTACTTCTCCGCGGTGGGCGACTCGGCCCGGATGACCACCAGCGCTGCCGTCACCGGAACCGCCGCGTTCGGCTACTGGGCCCTCACCGGCATGGCCCTGCTCGGCGCCTGGATGGTGAAGGAGCACCCGGGCCGGCGCGGCGTCACGGTCGTGCTCGCCGATGTGATCCTGGTCATCGGCTCCGTCGTCGGCATGTTCGTGCCGGAGGCGGGCGTGCCGATCGGTTTCGTGGGCGTGCTCGGTGTCCTGGCCGTGCGCGGCGCATCCGCGAAGGCCATGACTGCCCGGGTCAGAAGGGTGGGCAGGGCGATACGTCGGCCGCGTCCTCGTGACACCCGTAAAACGGCGGACAGTTGAGGCTCCTGTGAATGGTTCGTCGCGGCACTGTTCGTTTCCAGCCAGCACTTTGCACATGCGTTGCATGAGTTTGACAATTTGTTCTAGAGTCCCCCGCGATCACAGATCACCACGGGGGCTATTACTCATGCGTATGGCAAGCCATACGACGCTGGCCAGGCTGCCTGTCCGACCTGCCCGCCGGGCGGTCGACCGGGAGGCCCACATACCCGACGCGGCCCTGCCGTGCCGGCGTCGGCCGGACGTCTTCCAACACCCGCTGCTGGACAACTCGGAGAATCCGCAAGGCCCGCACTCCCCGGTCGCCGCGGCTCCGGCACATCCGGGCGTATCACCCGATCAGCGCCGCCAACACCTCGTCCTCCTCCGCACCGCGCGCGATCTGTGCGCGTCCTGCCCCCTCTGGGCGGAATGCCTGCAGGACGCGGTCGCGTACGCCGAGCCGTACGGCTACACGGCGGCCACCACGCGGGAGGACCGGCGCGCACTGCGCCGCATGCTCGGCCTCGGCGACGAGAACGGCGACCTGCCGGCCCACGCCGCCGTCCGCTTCGACTCCGGTTCGCTCCCCCGACGGCTCACCCGGCTCCGGTCCCGCGCGGACGAGTCGTCGGCGACCCACTCCGGAATCCGTCGGTCGACCGCGCCGGACCTTCCCGAACTGGAGCGGATTCTCGACGCGTTCGACCAGCTCCAGCAGCTTCAGGGGCAACTGGCCGATGATCAGCGCATGTTGAGGGAACGTCCACCGCGCGCCGCTTTGACATCGCTGTTGCAACCACACACCCCCACACAGCCAACGCACAGACATACACCCCCTCCGGACGGGCCGTCACACACGTCCGGACCGTCGAACGGCAGGAGCGAGGAACCCATGGCAGCGGCCGAGGCCGGGCAACGGATCACCTTCTCGTACGAGGATCCCGCCCTGGCCGTACGGCAGGCCGTGCTCGGCCCCCTGGTGCGCTCCGCCCTCCCCGCGCTCACAAGCCTCGAACAGCTCGTCGCGATGCTGACGTGCATGCCGGGCGGCACCGACCCGGCCGCCGAAGCCCCGCGGAACCTGCCGGCCGTACGGGACGCCGTCGAGTCACTGCTCCCGGACGCCGCCGCAACCCCCTCGGACACCGACGGAACACCCCTCCCTCCCCGTCGCCCCCTCACCGGCTCCGTCTCCGTCGAGCTCGCCACCACCGACCCGGTGGCCGCGCTCCGGCGCGACTTCCTGGAACCGCTGCTGCGCGAACTCGCCGCCACGCTCGCGAACATAGAGAAGGTCGCGACGATGCTGGCGGCCGCCGGCGACGAGACCGGCGACGCCTCCCTGGAGACGATCCGCACAGCCGTACGCGAGATCCACGACCGCCTCCCGCGATCGGTCTCCCCCACATCGCACCCCACGCACACCGGGCACCCCGCCCCGGCCGCGGCAGGACCCGCCTCCCGCCGCACCCCCTCGACCCCCAGCATCCGCGCCGCCGTCGAGAAGGCCGTCGCCGGCTTTCCCGGCGCCTTCTCCGCCCGCGACGTGCTCCGCGCGCTCCCCGCCGGCGTCTACGGCGACCCGTCGAAGACCATCAGCAACGTCCTCTCCACCCTGGTCAAGTCGGGCCGCCTGCAACGTCTCTCACGCGGCACGTACGCTCGCGTCCTGGAAGCCCTGAACGTCGAGGACCTCGACGAGACCCTCCTCCCCGAGCGGGGAGAGGCGAAGAGCGCCTGACCCGAGCCGGAAGGAATCCCGACCCGAGATGACCGAACCCACCCCGTCTCCGATCCCGCCCGCCGCGAACCCCGGCGCGGCGGACGCCCAGGTGCACGTCTTCTCCCCCAACGCCGGCCTCATCGACGGCGTCCCGGTCACCGCGCCGCCGTACGGCGACATCCAGGACGTCGTCCTGTCGATCCTCCAGCAACGCGCCCAGCAACTCGGCGCCCCCACCCCGGCCACCATCACGGACAACCGCTACGGCGGCGCCATCCGCCTCCTGATCCACCCGGACGGGACGACGGAACAGCTGGACTGAGGTCCGGCAGCCCAGAACAGCCATCGCTGCCGTACTCGTCACAGCACTCTGTGCCGGACTCGTTCCGGTCCATCCCCGCCATCGCCAGGAGAACGTCACCAAGCTCCTGCATCAGCCCGAAGAGCAACCATGAGTCGTCAGAACCGGACCCCTCAGCAGTTCGTCACCGAATTGCTGGAACTGTCCGAGCTGGACTGGCGAGAAGTACTGCGCGTCCGTAGGCCTCCCCTGGAGCCGGGCGTGTGGTGTGCCCGGTTCGGCTGGGAACCGACCAGCTTCGCACCGTTCCTGGAGGTACGGACGGGTGCCGGAGGTGATCTCGCTCTGGACTTGGTGTCCAGCGGTGAGCTCAAGCTACGAGAAGCCCGCCACCGTGTCTGGAGCCGGGAGGCCCGAACCTCCGACGACAATCCCGTGCTCCTGGCAGAGGGGGCCCGGGCATGGCGGACCTACCTGGCCGCGGCACGCTCGGTGCTGGGAGAACCGACCTGGGAAGGATCCTGGGATTCCAAGGACTTTCCCGACCGACTGCGTGGCACGATTTTCACCGATCCGCTGATCCGGCTGGAGGAGCGGGACCCATACCGGCTCGCCTACTGGTTGCCTGATTCCGGCGTCGGTCCGTTCATCGTCATGGAGCTGACCCTTGCTGTGGGAACGGCTCACGACGTCTGGGGCGGTGCCGCAGCCCTGTCCGTGAAGTTCAGATCGCGCAGTGAACTGGACATCAGCCAGTCCAATGGTCTGAACCCCCACGGCGATTTCCACCCCCACAAGCCTTTCCTCCCAGGAGTCTGGAGTCGCTGGGCCGAGCGGACGTCCGCGGACGGGACGTATATGGCGCGAACGCAGCTGGGTGTACTGGTCACCACGAACGACTGGGGCCGCAAGTCCGCTCTCATCTACTTGAATCGGCTGACGTACCGCCAGTCGGACGGAGTCCGCCGGCTGGAGTCACCGCGTGTGTTCCAGGGCGAGGCAGGCGGCTCGTCAGAGGTGGTCGAAATCGCAGGTGCCTCGGGGCAGGTGCTCGCCCGACACGGCTTCCCTCCGCCGGGCCAGGCGCACAAGGGCATCCTGAGGTTCTTCAAGTGCCAGGAACTCGACGACGGCGAGTACATCGTCCGGATCCCTGACGGCACCCGGACCTCCTGGACCACCCCTGCGGATCAGCGTATCCGCGCCGCTGTCCCCCTCCCCTGCCACGAGGTCGCCTTCGCGATACAGGGGAGCGCGCCGACCGAAGCAAGGCCGACTCCCGAGCGAAAAATTGACGACGCCGACGACCCCTATCGCCCGTCCCTGTGGTGACTACTCCACCAGACGCAGAACCGCTCGCACGTCGTCACTCGTCGGGTCTACGCGAGCCACGACCCATGTCTCGTCACGGACCGAGAACGTCTCTCCGACCTCGAGGACGTATTTCTTCTCCTCGTCAGCGACGACAGTCAGCGAAATAGTCAACGGCCCTTCGTCCGGAGCCTTGACGTAGCGCAGAATAAAACGGATACCATTCCTGCGCTCAGGAACCGCGTGACGAAGCCCGACCTCTTTAAGAACAGCACTCACTCGACAATTCACCCCAGCGTAGTGTAACGGTTCTTGATGTTGTCCCTGAATTCTTCGATAGTCAACGGCTCCGGGTGGTCAACATTGTGCGGATTGCGCAAATGTATCTCATTCCGGTCATCCACTGCCGTAACCTCATAAACATGGGAAGGAATAAGATCTTTTGCAAGCGGCGCAGCCTTGGGGTCATCAGCATTCGTCCCGATCAACACCGGGAGCCCGTTGTCGAGTTTTTCGCGGAGCGTATCCAGGAGTTGACGGTCGGGGCTCCTCCCCTGCGAGTCGTGATCCTGAGGAAAGTCCTCCGAGTAGGCCGGCAGGCCGGTAAGTTGGGTGAGCATTTCCGCTCGACTGTCAGGATCAGAACCGAGGTCGAGACGACGATACCCCTCGGCCCCGTCAGGCGTCTTGTCGTTCCATGTCTGATCAACGCCCGCCAAGGCCTTCTCCATGACGGCCACCCACGCCATCTCACCCCCTCCCGTCGACGCGTAAGCAGGCCCCTCAGGAGAGAAAGTCGGCACGGGCAGATCCGGCGTCACGGTGAGCACCGCCTTCCCCCCGGTGGCCTCATAGTGCTGCCAGCCGTCGACGGTTCGGCTCTGCACCTGGTGAAGGGTGACCTCGTACGTCCCGTCACGATTCTCCCGAACGCAGCCGGCGATGTCCTCCGGACGGTGCCCCGCAACCGCACCGAGTGCCGCGATCACGCCACAGTCGCCGAGGCTCCCCTGTTCGGTCTGGTCACGACGCGGCGGCCCGTCGAAGAGAGGAACGCGATCTCCGTCGGGGCGTTCGAGCGGCTCGCCGTACTCGACGAGCCCGACGCCGATTCCTTCCACCCATTTTTCGTTGAAAGCCGGTCGGTCGACCGTCGCGTATAGGTCCTCCGACTGGTCGACGGACTTCCTCTCGAGCACGGTGCCGCGAATCTTCTCCCACATCCCACCCAAAAACGCGCCTTCAAGGTCACCGTCGGTGCGGTGGGACGGCGGGTACTCCCCGTCATGGGGGGCTGCAGGCTCTGTCGGCTCGCTCTCAGATGCCGGAGCACCATCACCGTCGTCGGCCGCGTCCATCGCCTCGACGTCCTCGGGCTCTTCCGGAGTGTCAAGCGGTCCACCCTCTCCGGGCGCCTCGAACTCCTCGGGCTCTTCGGGCTCCGCGTCCATATGCGCAGGTTCCGGTCGTGCGGGCGCTGTCAGCGCCTCGGCGGCAAGCCCGGCCTCGCGCGCCGCGTCCGCCGCATACAGTTCGCCCACTGATCTCACGCCACCCGTGAGAGAACGACCGTCCAGTCGCCGCTCGGGGAGTGGAGGTCCTCAATGCGGTCGAGCTTCCACTGCTGATCCTGGACAGGGAAGACGTCCCCTACCGCCAGCGAGTAGCGCGCCTCCTCCCCTGCCGATTCCACAGCAATCCGCACGGTCGCGGCCTGACCCTGAGGGGCATAAACATGGATGACGCTGAAGCTTCCAATGGGCCTGTTCGCCTGCATGTTGGGCGCCAGCGCAATTTCCTGAGTCATTTGGGTTCCAGAGTAGTGTAGTTCGGGAGAAAGTGCTTACGAAACTCTTCGAATGTCACGGGACGTGGATCTTTCCTGTTGTACGGGTTACGCAGATGAATGAACCCCTTGTCATCCACCTCGGTCACCTCGTACGCATGACCCGCGATGAGATCCTTGGGCGGCGGCTGCTCGTCCACCCTCGTCTTACGTGTACCAACTACGATCGGACAGTCGTTGCTCAACTTTTCCACGAAATGGTCCAGAACCTGCCGCCTCGGATCATGCCCTTCGAAGTTGTAGCCGGTTGGCAGCGGCCATGTCTCGGCGGGAACGCCAGTCAGCTGCACCATCAGTTCGGCGCGATCCCCGGATTTTGTCCCGTCGTCCAACCGTACGTATCCGGTGGGCATGTCCCCCTTGCAGTTGTGTACGGTCTTCCACGAGTCGGCCCGGTCCTCGGTCCATATCTGGTCGAGCCCCGCGATTGCCTTTTCCAGAACGGGCGCCCAGGCCGCGCCGGTCCCCACGGAATCCGCGAAGGCCGGCAAATCAGGCAGTTCGTCGTGAACAGGAAGATCAGGCGTCACCGTCAACTTGATGATGTGGCCGGTCGGCTCGTACCCACCCGCGCCCGTGGACTTGGCCGCATGCAACCTGACCTCGTAGGTGCCGTCCTCGTTCTCCCGGACGGCCGCCTGGATGTCCTCGGGTCGATGCGCCGCAACGGCCCCCATCGTGGCGATGACACCACAGTCCCCGAGTTCGCCCTGCTTGGTCTGTTCCCGGGTGGGCACTCCGTCGAAGAGAGGTGTCCGGGTCCCGTCGGGACGATCCAGCGGTGTGCCGTAGCGGTCCGGAGGATCCGATTTCCCGGGCGACTGGAACTCCGGCGTGTCCACGGTGTCCGTGATTTCCCGCACCCGATCGGCACCGCTGCCGCCGAACACGCTCTTCACCCGGTCCAGGAACTCACCCCGCAACAGGTCCTCGTCCCACGCCGAATCAGTCGTCGTATCCAGACCCACAGGCTCGCTCGGCTCGCCCGCGTCTTCGGCCGACGCGTCCGTGGTGTCGCTGTCCTCCGGCTCCGTGGGCTCAGTTGCTTCGCCGTCGCTCCCGTGGTCGTTCTCGGTCGGCGTGTACGAGCCCTCTACGGCGTCCGGCTCCTCCGGCTCCGCATCCGCTCGCCATGCAGATGTCCTGTCCACCTCGCTCGTGGTGCCATCCGGCGTCCGTTCTCCATCCCGGAGTTCAGTCACGTCGCGCCTGTCCTCCCACCGCGGCCCGGGGCCTTCTGGTCGTCCGTTCGAAGCAGGACAGGGCACGACCGAACTCTTTGCCCCACTCCTCCGACGGATCCGCACACCCGACGATCTGTTCGACCACTGACGGCGAGTGGCGACCGTGGTAGTAGACCCGCGTCTTCGTCCCCTTCCGCGCCCTGAACCGAGGCTCACCCACCGGGCACGGATCCTCCCCGTCGAGCTGCCCCCGCATCATCGCGGCCACATGCTCTGCCAGAGCATCCGGTGCGGCGGGCGCACCCACCCGACTGTGGACCGCCCGGTCCACAGCCTGGCCGATGGCGCAGTGCAGGAGGCGGCGGTCGTGATCGGTGGACAGGTACGGGTCGAGGGCCTTCCGCATCGCCTCGCCCGGCAAGGGCGTGGTCCACCCCAGCAGGTGCGCCGCCACCGCCATCTCCGCCCACAACGCGATCCGCAACTCTGGCTGCTCCACCAGCCGTTGCGCCCTGCGCAGGTCACGCAGGGTGCACGGCTCCGGAGTGCAGCAGGGGCCGCATGCCCGACTGCGCTCGCCCGTCAGCGCGGCAGCCGACGCCGGCCGGATCGCCCCGGCGTCCTCGCGGTCCGTCCCGTCCCGCATGCGGACCAGCAGCGGGTAATCCATACCGTCCGTGAAGACGGCGGCCTCTCCCGGCCGCAGGGTGACCAGGTACTCGGACTGGGCCGCCGTGATGTTCATCGTCGCGCCGACCGCCTCACGGTCGTCCTGGGCCGGGAGACGGTGGACGACCTTGGCGGCGGTGTTCTTGATGACGTCCGGGAGGAGCTTGGAGGGAATCTGGTCGGCGATGACCAGGCCCTCTCCGTACGCCCGGATCTCCGCCAGCAGACCGGCGAACATCTCCACCGCGTGGGCGCTCGCGCCGCCCTCCTCCGCTCGGCGGAGCAGCCGGTGAGCCTCCTCGAAGACGCTCAAGTGCCGCAAGGGGAAGGACAGTCGACGGGTCACGCGCTGTTCCATGCGCAGGTACTCGACGAGCCGGATGAGGATCGTGCCCATCAGGAACGCCTTGTCCTTGTCGTCGCCGACGTCCTCGATCTCGAAGACGACGTTGCGGCGCAGGAGTTCACCGAAGTCGAGCGGGCGTCCCCCCTCCAGGAAACGGCCCGTCGTGCCGAGCCGGAGACTGGCCAGACGGATCTTGATGAAGCCCTGGACGTTGTCGGCGACCTCTTTGCCGTACCCGATGTCGGTCACGACCTTCAGAGCCGTGTGCTCCAGGTCCTCCAGGGTCGGGTAGCGGGGCTCGGTGCCGGGGACAAGCGGTTCGCCGAGGGTGAGGTCCCAGCCCAGGTCCTCGTAGCAGCGGGTCAGCGCGGCGCTCAGTACCTGCGGGAACGGCTCCTGCGGGTCGAAGGAGGCGAGGAAGAGGGCGCGCACCATGTCGAGGTGCGTCTGGAGGGGGAAGCGCGAACCGTCCGCGTAGGCCGAGGGTTCCAGGGGGTTCAGCCCGGCCGGGAGCGCGTCGGGGTCGCCGGGCTTGATGACGACGACCTCGCTCGTGTCGCCGAGTCGCGCCGACATGAAGCGGTACTCGGCCTTGGCCGGCTCCACCACCAGCCACGGGATGCCCGCATGCGTAGCCGCCTCCAGCAGGCCGCGTACGGTCTGGGACTTGCCGCCGCCGGTCGCCCCGCACACGAAGGTGTGCCGGTTGAGGGTGGAGCGGGTCAGTTCCAGGTCGCCCACGGGGCTGCGGTTGCGGTCGAGCACGGACCCGAGCCGGACCGGAGGCGGGGTGTCGGCCGTGGCCGGACGGCCGGTGGTCTCGGGGGTGACGTCGAACTCCGGGCGCAACGCGAACCGTACGCCCGGTATCTCCTGAGCGGGTGGCCGGGCCAGGGAGGCCAGCAGGTCCGATCCGGCGTGGATCGGATACTCCTCGGGGGCCGGGAGGGCTCCGCCCAGTGCCGTGGGCAGGTCAGCGACCCGCCCGGTCGGCCGGAGCGCGTAGGGCAGCCCCTCCAGGTCCGCCGACGCGCAGACCAGCGCGGCGACGCGGTTCGCGTCCTCCGGCGTCCGCCCGCCGGCCAGCAGGCGTATCCGCCACAGTCCGGTGGCCCCCGCCTTGGCCAGGTCCTTGTGCCGTCGCTCCAAGCGGGCCGCCGCTATGGCGTACTCGGGCGAACCGTCCGCCTTGGACATGGCGCGGCGTTGTTCGTCGGCGATGTCGCCGGTGAGGTCGTCGAGTTCGGCGGCGGGCACCGGTTCGGCGAACACCATCCAGGCGAAGGGCTCCTGCCACACCGCGAGGAGGCAGTCCTCCAGGCTGGGCCGCTGCCGTGCGGCGCCGGCCCCGCTGGCGTTCGGCTCCGCGTCGACGAGCAGCCCGTCGGTCACACCGGCGACGACGCTCCAGTACGGGAAGTCGGCGAACAGGGACGCCGCGGTTCCCGTCGGCTGGGCCAGCCCACGGGCGCCGGCGGGGAGCCGTAGCAGAGTCGTGCCACCGTCCGCGTCGGCACGACCACCGAGCAGGGTGCTCCCCCCGACCATCACATCGATGGGCCGGTCCGCCGCCCGGCGTGCCCAACCGACGAACACCGCTCCGCCCGCCGGGTCGTCGGGTCGCCGTGCGTGATGCGCGGAGACCAGGGCGGCGAGTCGCTGGGCGTGCAGGTCGTCACCGGGGCCGCCGGGCCGGTCGTCCGTGAGGCGTTGGCGCGGGACCTCGCGCAACAGACATGCCTCCATGCCGACGAAGCGCTGCCACGTACCGCCGTACGACGTGGTGTCCATGGGGTTCAGACCGCTCCTGATCGCTGACCGACGCTGTCGTCGATCGAATGGGATCGCACCGCGCAACAGCAATTTCGAGCCGGGTCCACAGGATGCGGCCAGGTGCGCTCCTTGCCGTCCGGCTCGAAGGCGTTGCCGGAATCGGCGGCCCCACCTGCTTCACTCCGGCGAACGGGCGAAGCACCCCGGATGCCGGAGATGTCCGCCGACGTGAAGAAAGGGGTGTCAACCCTCACTTGACCAGGATCGTGCGCGAGCAGTGCGGTTGGCAACGTCTCCCCCGTTGTCGATCTTGCGGGCTATACCCTAGGGCCGGTCGGGGTCCAAGCCAAGCCTTGCAACTGTGACTTCGTTTCCGGCGGTTCCAACTGGACTCGGGGAGCGAATTCATGCAGCATGTTTCGGCTGCGAATAATGACTGGCTGTCCGCTTCGGCGGTCACGGGGGCGAGTTCAATCACCAGAGGCGTACGTGTTACCACCCTCGGGACGGTCATTTCCCAACTGTCCATATGTGACTGCCTCTTCGGCACACATTCTCCCCAGGGCGGACCTCTCACGTGACCCATCCTGTCGATCCGCACCAACCGGGCCGGCCGGTCGGCCCCGGCCACCCTCCCCACGGCCAACCTCCGCACGGTCAGCCGCATCAGGGGCCGCCCGCCTCGTACCCGGCTCCCGGCGCGCCGCCGACCATGCCGCCGTACGGCGCCCCGGTCCCGCCTCCGCAGGCGTACGCGCAGGGCCCCGCCCACCCGCCTCCGGCACAACCGCCCTACCAGGCGGCCCCACCCCAGCAGTTCGCACCGCAGCCGTATCCGCAACAGCCGCATCCCCAGCAGCACTACCCGGCGCCTCCACAGGCGCCGCAACCCCCCTACGCCACACAGCAGATGCCTCCCCAGGCCCCCCACCATCCGCTGTACGCGGCTCCGCAGGCCCCGCCGTACACGCAGCCCGCCCAGCCGCAGTCCGCGTACCCGCAGGCCCCACTGAGCTACCCGCCACACCCCCAGCCGCAGTCAGCTCTTCCGCAGACGACGCAATACCAGCAGTACGCACCGCCACCGCCTCCCCCGGCCCTCTCCACCGCCGCCCCCGCATCTCCTGCTGCCCACACCCCGGTGGGAACCCCCGAGATCCGCCGGGGTGCCGATTCCACGTCCGTGACCACCATGCTGCTCAACATCCCCCTCTTCCTGGGCAGTCTGCTGGTGATGATCCTCATATCGCTGTCCATGCCGAGCGGCGTGGACGTGGCGTTCGTCGTCGCCTGGGTCGCGTCGGGCGCCCTGGTGTTCAACCGCCCGACCGAACGAGGTCTCGCAAAGCTGTACTTCAAGATGCGCGAACCCCTGGCGAGCGAACTCGTCGTGCTCCAGCCGCTGTGGGACGAGGTGACCCAGCGGGCCGGCGTCGACGGGTCCAAGTACGACCTGTGGATGGAGGACACCGACGAACTCAACGCCTCGGCCGCGGCGGGCCACATCGTCGCTGTGACACGCGGTGCCATGCGCAACCTCCCGCCCCAGCACCTGGCCGCCGTGCTCGCCCACGAGCTGGGCCACCACGTCGGCGGCCACGCCTGGTCCGGACTGCTCGGCCTCTGGTACGCCGTGCCCGCCCGGCTCGTCATGAGTGCCCTGAGGCTGGTGATCCGCGTCATCGCCGCGATCTCCGAATTCCTCGCGGGGCTCTTCGTGCTGTTCCTCGGCGTCCTGGCCATCGGTCTGCTGTTCACCTTCCCGGCCGCGCTCGCCCTCTACGCCGTACCGTTCCTGCTCGCCTGGTCCGGGCGGCAGAGCGAACTGCGGGCCGACCGGTTCGCGGGCCTGATCGGCTACGGCCCCCTCCTGGTCACCGTGTTCACCGCATGGCACGCGGAGGGAGCCGACGACGCCCGCCGAAAGCAGCGAACGATGGCGCGCCTCATGTCCACGCACCCGCCGTTCCACAAGCGCATACGCGCGATCGAGACCTTCGTCGCCTGACCGGCCTGGAGCCCTCCCATGACGATCGAGAACACCGAGGCCGGGCCGCTCGGCCCGTATCTGAGACTCTTCGACCCCGGACAGCGCGTCGGTTGGGTCTACCGCGACCCCGAGTCGCTGCGTCAGCCCTTCGTCGAAGCCGAGCCACAACGCCAGGAGCTGGACGGCAGCTACGAGAACCGCATACAGGCCGCCCGGCTGGACCGCAAGGACCGCATCAGCTCCGCGCTGAGGATCGGTATCCCCGTCGCGGTGGTCTTCTACCTGCTGAGCCTCGTCTTCACGGTGATGCTCACCATCGGCGGTGTCATCGTCGGCATTCTGGTGGTGCGTGCCCTCTACGCCTCGGTGCGGTTCTCCGTCGCCACCCGCGCCCGCACCGCCCAGGAGAAGGCGCTGGAGGAAAGGTTCCAGCACGACTGGCAGTCATGGCACCAGCGCTGGACTCTTCACGAGGCACAGCAGACGCAGTGGGTCTCCGGCCTGGACGCCTGGGGCGCGCTGCCTTTCGGGGCGGACACCCGACGGCTGGACGTCTTCGGCGGCAGCCAGCGTGGGCGCGAGGGCTTCCTCACGGTGTTCGGCGCGTCGACACTGCGCGAACGGCCCCTGATCGTGCTGGACCTGACCCAGGCGATGGTCTGCCGCGAGCTGTCCGTGCTCGCCGAGGCGGGCGGCGTACCCGTGGACGTGCAACTGCTGCCCAGCCGTATGACGGAGAGCGGCATCGTGGGCGGGCTCGCGCCCCACGAACTGGTACAGGCCCTGGTCGAGGCCATGCACGGCGACAGCCCGGAGTCGGGTCGGGCCGAGCGGGCCGTGTACACCCGGATCCTCACCCAACTGTGCGGCGCGCTGGGCGACGACGTGTCCCTGGCGCGGCTCGGTGCGGGGCTGCGGGTCCTGGTGGGTGAGGCCGACGACGCCAAGGCGCTGAGCAGGGAGGAGCGCAACCGCATCGCGGACGACCTGTTCAGCGACAAGAACAAGGACCAGATGCGGGACAGCCTCATCCGGCTCGCGTCCTTCGTGCACCCGTTGGAGCAGCTGGGAACGGCCCGTGAGGGCCGCGGGCCGGGCTATCTGACCTGCGTCGCCCTGGACTTCGGCGCGGGCTCGGCGAGCACCGAGCTGCTGGCCGACCTCGCCATGCAGAGCGTGATGCGGCGGCTCTCCTCGTTCCAGGAGGAGGCCCCCAGCGTCGTCGTGATGCTCGGAGAGCAGGGTCTCCAGCGACGCCATCTGGAGAATCTGGCGCAGCTCTGCGAACGTCGCGGCTCCCAACTCACCTTTGTGCACTCGCATTTGAGGGAGGCCGGCGAGGAGCTCATCGGGGGCGGGACGGTCGCCTTCATGCGGCTCGGCAACCACCAGGAAGCCACGGTCGCCGCCGACTTCCTGGGCCGCCACCACTCTTTCGTCCTGCACTCGCTGACGGACACCGAGGGCCGGACCGTCAACACCTCCGTCGCCAGGACGATCGGCTCCTCCACCAGCCGCGGCACCACCACCAGCCACTCGGAGACGTACAGCCGGAACTGGGGCAGCAGCAGCTCCACGACCTACCAGGGCTGGTTCAACCCGCTCTCGACGTCGGACTCGACCAACTCGGGCGGCGGCTACAGCAAGACGACCGGCACCTCCACGAGCGTCACCCACACCACGAACGAGTCCACCACCCACACGACCGGCGACAGTGACAGCACGAGCCTGGCGACCGGGCGGCAGCGTGTCTACGAGTACGCCCTCGAACCCACGCAGCTCCAGTCGCTCGCCGAGTTCAACCTGCTGGTGGTGGAGCGGCAGCCCGGCGGTGCCGTGCAGGTGCACGCCGCCGACTGCAACCCCAACGTGGTCCTGCTGGACCGGGTGAGCACGCAGCCGTTGCCCCGCTTCGACACCCTGCCGCACCACACCCCCGCTCCCGCCATCGCTGCCGAGCAGGCGCCTCCGGAGCCCCAGCAGCAGTACTACCCGCCGGTGCAGCAGCCCGAGGCACCGCAACAGCCGTACGCCGGAGCGCCCCAGCAGCCGTACGCCCCGGCTCCTCAGGCCATGCCACCTCAGCAGCCGTACGCTCCGGCGGCACCGCAGGCCCCGGGCCCCCAGTGGTCGTCGTCACCTGGTCAGCCGGCCGACCCCCGCACGTGGGGCATGCCGCAGCAGCCGACCCCACCCCAGCAGCCCCCGGGCGGCTGGACCCAGGGGCCGCCGCCGAACTGGCCGGGGCAGCATTGACATGCTCCTCGCCCTGAAGGGCGAGGATCCTCAGTTGGGAGCCGCTCCGGCACCACAACCACAGGCAGTACGTGCGTACGGCCCCCGGAGGGCGCTTCCACTTCCTCCGGCACGGGAAGACACAGGCTTCGAGAATGGTGTTCGAGACGGGTGACAGGTAGTGGCGACCGCGAGAAGTAACCGGACTCCCGCCCAACTGCTCGACGAGTTCCGGGCACTTGAGCGTGTGCACTGGCCCACGGTGTGGGCGGGGCCGCCCGCACCGGGCCGTCCGCTGGAAGACTGGTGCGCCCAGTTCGGCCGGAAGCCGCGGTCCGCCGAGTGGCTCCTGGATGTCACCGGCCCCACCGGTCAGGGCATGGCGCTCTATCCCGTCGAGGAGCGTGGTTGGGCTCCGGTGAAGCTCGTCAGCTGGCCCCCTGGGGCCTGAGCGCCGACAACACCTACGAGAACGACGCCGTCTCGACCGGTCCGCCGACGCCTGGAGCGCCTTCGAGGCGGCCCTCCGGCCCGCTCTCGGTGAACCGGAGTACTCAGGTGCCTGAGACGACACGGACGTCCCCGAGCCCTGGCACGAGCGTCACTGGCTCATGCCCCTGAATATCCGGCTGGGAGGACATGTGCCCGTACCGGCTGACGATCTGGCGGGAGCGTCAGCCCGAGGATCGCATCACAGTCCTCCGAGTGGCCCTGGGCCCCGCACTCGAACCGGGCGAGCTGCGAAGGGCCTTGATCGCCATCACCTGCCGCCCACCCGAGATCCGACCCGGCCCACCCCACGGCGCATCGGTCAGATGACACGAGGGGCAGGTCGTCGAATCCGAAGCCCGCCCTGGGCGCCCACCCGGTGCCACCAGCCCGGGCGGGTACCACGTGAGCCCTCCTGTGCGGCGTTTGCCTTGCTGTTGCCTCAAGGCGCATCTACGGGCTCGTAGAGCACGTCGGTTCTGAGAATTGTTTTCGTACCTTCAAGAAGCGGGGCCGAGTCGTGAAGCGTCCGATGCCAGAAGAGGAGCGCATCGCCCGGTTCGGGGTGGTGGGCGCTCAATATTTCCTCAGGCTTCGCGAGCCGGGGCCAGTCCGAGAAGTCACGTTGCACAAAGGGAAGATCGTTCTGCTTATCGGCGATGAACCGCGTTTCTCCCCCCACTGCCTCATATGACAGGTAGACGACGACAGTCAGGAGAGTTCGCCTTCCGTCGGGGGCAAAATAGGGAGAATCGTAGTGCGGGACAAGAAATCCGTCGTGTTCGTACGTGATGAAGCGCATGCGCGGATTGACGGCCGCCGGCTTCCATGGCCTTCCGTCTGAATCCGTCGGATCGTCCGATCCCACCTCAAACGATAGAAACGTCCGCAGCCTGCGGTAGAACTCTGCCGCCAAGGCTTCGGATTCAGCCGTGGCACGGAGATGAGCGACCGGATCTCCGTCTGTATAGTTGGCGGCATTTCCATCTCGACCCACCGGCACAAAGCGCTGGGAAGCCAGTTCGGCCGCGAATATCTCCACTTCAGCCGGAGTGAGGAAATTGCGAATCACCCTGGCATCGACATTTGGGATCTCCAACTCGATCGGGGCCCATGAGTCATCGGCAGATATTCGACTCAGCGCTTCTTCGGAGAGCTCAAAGGGATTTACCGGCATTCCGAACATGCTCACTTCTCCGTCCTGCGGTCAGCGTCAATACCAACGTGACCGTGAACCCAACCGCCCGGAACAGTCACAGGCGGCATATTGAGGCGAATGGCAGGGCTGCGGGCCACGCACTTGTGCGCGTCGAATCCGTGGAGGTACTCGAGGCTGCTGGAGCCAATGCCTGCAGGGAGCGGAGACCACTGAGCAGTTATCGTCATGATGACGATATTAGGCCGAGGTGAACCCACGAAGCAAGCAGGACGTACCCAAAGCGGCGGAAGGGGCCGGGAGGCAGCCTCAAGCGGTTCCGCGCGATCGCGACCAGGTTCGACAAGCCCGCCGACCGCTACCGCGAGTCACCGCGGTCGACGAGGCCGGCAACAAGTCTGCGAAGTCCGCGGGCACCCACGTCTCGCGGGGTGATCACGCCCCCTCCGCGCCCACCGGTCTGACCGCGACCACGAAACCGGCGGCCGGCATCGGGTTGACCGGGGCCATCGTCGGTCAGGATGACGAGCTGACATGGCGAAGCGACCCCGAGGCGGACGAGGTGGACGAGGTGGACGAGGTGGACCACTATGACGTCTACCGGGGCCAACTCGTCGACGGCACCTGGCAGTACGAGCTGTGGAACTCCGTGCACGAGGGATGGACGGACCCCGATGAACCCCTGAGTCACGTCCAGGAGTTGTACGGCTCTCGCGGCGAGACCGTCCGCTGGGCGGTCATCGCCGTGGACATCCATCGCAACTCCCGCTTCGGCACCGGCGAGGAGTTCTCGTACGTCACCTTGACGGAACCGGTCGGCGCACCGGACGCGTGACCCGCGCTCCCTACGGGGAGGCGGCCGATACCTGTGCGCCTGGGGCCCCAGACCCCGACCGACACACACGCCCCACGGGGCCCGTACAACCAATCGCCCACCTCAGCTGTCTGTTCGTCGGCGGTAGTGTCCCTGGCCGCTGACGATCAGGCACCAGGCATCCCACACAGGCACCGGCGCAGAAGGACCCAAGTGATCCCGAAAACCCCAGTCAGACGTACGGCCGGCGCGACCGCCGTCGTGTTCGCCACCGCTGGTGGACTGCTCACCGCGACCGCCACGCCCGCGTCCGCCGCCGTCACCTGCTCCTCCCCCGTCTTCAAGCGGCAGCTCTTCGCGAACACCACCTTCTCCGGCACCCCGAAGAAGACGGACTGCGACAGCGCGATCGACCAGAACTGGGGCACCGGCGCCCCCGCCACCGGTCTGCCGACCAACAACTTCGGTGTCCGCTGGACCGTCACCCGGGACTTCGGGTCCGGTGGCCCGTTCACGCTCTCCGTCTCCGGCCTGGACGGGATCCGCGTCTATCTGGACCCGGGCACGACCGACGCCCGCAAGATCAGCCTCTGGAAGAACGGCTCGACGACCGTCTCCACGGCCGTCAACCTCACCATCCCCTCCGGCAGGCACACCCTGCGCGTCGACTACGTCAACTGGACCGGCTCCGCCAAGGTCAAGTTCACGTACACGCCCCGCACCTCCGCCACCGTCGACACGGTCAAGCCCCTTGTTCCGACCGGGACTTCGGTGTCGTACGACTCGGAGACGGGCAAGGCCAAGCTGACCTGGGCGAAGAACAAGGAGATGGACCTCGCCGGGTACAAGGTCTACCGGCGGCTCAAGGGCGCCTCGTTCGGCAGCACGCCGCTCGCGACGACCACCTCCACCTCGTACACCGACACCGGACTGCCGAAGTCGGGCGCGGCGTACTACTACGAGGTCCGCGCCTACGACAAGGCGGGCAATGCGTCGGTGGGCACGGCCGATCAGCTGGTCACCACGGTGGACCGGATCCCGCCCACCGTCCGGGATCTGAAGGTCAGCGGTGTGTCCGCCCTCGACGGGGTGTCGCTCTGGTGGATGTCCGAGGGGGCCGAGACGAGCCGGCTGCTGAGGGCCGTCTCGCCCGACGGGCCGTTCGAGGAGGTCAGGGGCCCCTGGGGCAACTCGGCGACCGATGCCACCGCCCCGTACGGGGAGACCTCGTACTACAAGGTCGCGGTGTCGGACGCGGCGGGCAACACCGCGTACTCGTCGGTGGTGTCGGTCGCCAGGCCGCTCGCGGTGCCGTACCTCTGGAAGACGGAGAACCGGCCGGAGGACGGCGGCGGTGTCGATCTGCGCTGGGACGTGTCGCCGTACGCGCCGACCGAGTTCCGGGTCCACCGCGAGGAGCGCCGTTTCGACAACGCGACCGGGACCTTCGACGTCGTCGACTCCCGGGTCGTGCCCTGCGAACCGAAGCTCACCGACACCGCCTACGGCACCAAGTACAGCTACACCTGCACCGACACCACCGTCGTGCCGAGCCCCAACGACGGGTTCTACGTGTACTGGGTGACGACCGTCGACGCGCTCGGCCGGGAGTCGGGCCCCTCGCAGACCATCTCCCACGGCTACGGCGACGGCACCGCCCCACCGCTCGTCACCGGGTTCACGGCCACCGCCACCGCGTACGGCACGGTACTGGACTGGGACGACAGCCCGGTCACCGACCTCGCCGAGTACAACGTGTTCCGGCTCAGCACGGTGGACGACGGGACCGAGTACACGCATGTGGGCACGGTCAAGGCGGGCACCAGCCGGCTCGTCGACTCGGGGAACCTCCAGGACGGCGAGCACCACACGTACTTCGTGGACGCGGTGGACACCTCGGGCAACTCCAACTACACGTCGGCCGACAAGATGGTGTCCACGACCGTCACCGAGCTCGACCTGCGGCCCACCGTGGAGACCCCCGCGGACTGGCTGGTCGACGCGAGGGCCGAGAAGGCCGTCGGCGGGGCCGGGGTCGACCTCACCTGGAAGCTGTCCAGCTCGTACCACGGGACGGACATCACCGGTTACCGGGTGTACCGGTGGAACCCGGCCACCGCCGCCTATGAGCTCCTGACCACCGACCCGGTGACCGGCACGTCGTACACCGACGCCACGGCCGCCGCCGGCACCACCCACTTCTACTGGGTGACCGCCCTCCACGCCGACGGCACCGAATCCGCCCCCGACGACGCCTGGGTGGCCCTGGCCCCCTGAGCACACCTACCAGGACACAGCAGGGGCCCGGAGGTTCAGCTGAACCTCCGGGCCCCTGTTCGCACTTGACGTATCGTCAGTCCGCCGACGCCTGCCGACCCTTCGGCCGCCACACCACCAACGCGCTGCTCTGCTGCACTTCCTGGTACGGCACCAGATCGCGCCGGTACGAGGCGTGGACCGCCGCCTCGCGCTGGCGCATGGCCGCGGCGGCGCCGTCGAGCGCGGCCTCCATCTCGGCCACCCGGGACTGGAGCGCGGCGACCTGGTTCTCCAGTTCGATGATGCGCTTGATGCCGGCCAGGTTGATGCCCTCGTCCTGCGACAACTGCTGGACGGTACGCAGCAGTTCGATGTCGCGGGCCGAGTAGCGACGGCCCCGCCCGGCGGTGCGGTCCGGGGAGACCAGGCCGAGACGGTCGTACTGGCGCAGGGTCTGCGGGTGCAGACCGGAGAGCTGGGCGGCCACCGAGATGACGTACACCGGTGTCTCTTCCGTCAGCTCATAGGGGTTTCGTCGGCGGCCGTCCATCACATTCATGCTCCCTTCGCGGCCTGGAACAGCTCCGCTCGCGGGTCCTCACCCGCGGTCGCCTCGCGATACGCCTCCAGCGCGTCACGAGCCTTCCCCGACAGGTCCTTCGGGACACTCACCTCGACCGTGATCAGCAGGTCCCCGCGCGTGCCGTCCTTGCGGACGGCGCCCTTGCCCCGGGCCCGCATCGTACGGCCGTTGGGGGTGCCCGGAGGCAGTTTCAGGGTGACCGACGGACCGCCCAGGGTCGGGACCCGGACCTCTCCGCCGAGCGCCGCCTCGGGGTACGTCACCGGGACGGTCACCGTGAGGTTGTCGTCCTTGCGGCCGAACACCGGGTGCGGGTCGACGTGCACGACGACGTACAAGTCGCCTGCGGGGCCGCCCCGTTCGCCGGGGGCACCCTTGCCGCGCAGCCGGATCCGCTGGCCGTCGGAGACGCCCGCCGGGATCCGGACCTGCATGGTGCGGGAGGACTTGGCGCGGCCCGAGCCCTTGCAGATGTCGCAGGGGTGCTCGGCGATCAGGCCGCGGCCCTTGCAGTCCGGGCAGGGGTCGGTGAGCGAGAAACCGCCGCCGGAGCCCCGCGCGACCTGGCCGGTGCCGACGCATGTCGGGCAGACCCGGGGGGTGCCGTTGGCGTCGCCGGTGCCCGAACATGCCTTGCAGGGGGACTGCGAGGACATGCGCAGCGGTACGGTCGCGCCCTCGATGGCCTCGGTGAAGCTCAGCGTGACCTCGGACTCGATGTCCTGGCCGCGCCGGGGCTGCACCCGGGTGGTGCCGGAGCTGCCCCGGTTGAACAGGCCGCCGAAGACGTCGCCGATACCCCCGCCGAAGCCGCCCGCTCCCCCGCCGCCCTGCGCGCCGCCTCCGAAGAGGTCGCCCAGGTCGAAGTTGAACGAGCCGCCGCCGGCTCCGGGTCCGGGGCGGAAGCCGCCGTTGCCGAAGAGGGTGCGGGCCTCGTCGTACTCCTTGCGCTTCTTGGGGTCACCGAGGATGTCGTTGGCCTCGGAGATCTCCTTGAAGCGCTCCTCCGCCTTGGCGTTCCCCTTGTTGGCGTCCGGGTGGTACTCGCGGGCGAGCTTGCGGTACGCCTTCTTGATCTCGGCCTCGGTGGCGTCCTTGGGGACGCCGAGGACCTTGTAGTAGTCCTTCTCGATGAAGTCCTTGGTACTCATCCTCGACGTCCCTCCTCCCACTCACCCTGCATGCCGTGCCGGCCTGTGGCGTCAGCCCTCGTCCGGGCCACCGCTCTCCTTGTCGTCGGCACCGGAGGCACCCTCGGCCTCCTCGGCCTTGGCCGTCTGCGCGCCGGGCTGCGGCTCGGCCACGGCCACCCGCGCGGGGCGGATGGTGCGCTCGCCGATGCGATACCCCGGCTGGAGAATCGCCACGCACGTCGTCTCGGTGACGTCGGGCGCGTAGCTGTGCATCAGGGCCTCGTGGATCGTCGGGTCGAAGGGCTCGCCCTCCTTGCCGAACTGCATGAGACCCATCTTCGCGGCGACGGTCTCGAGCGACTCCGCGACGGACTTGAAGCCGCCGACGAGTTCGCCGTGCTCACGCGCGCGGCCGATGTCGTCGAGCACGGGCAGGAGTTCGGTCAGGAGGTTCGCGATGGCGATCTCCTTGACCGTGATCCGGTCACGCTCGACCCGTCGACGGTAGTTCTGGTACTCGGCCTGGAGGCGCTGGAGGTCCGCCGTGCGCTCACCGAGCGCCGTACGCACCTGGTCCAGCTGCGCCGTCAGACCGGCCACCTGGGCCGTCGCTGCCGCGTCCCCGGCCGGGGCCGCCCCCTCCTGGGGGGCGGCCTTCGGCTCGGCGTCCTCGGAGCCGGAGGGGACATCAGGCTGCTGCGGCTGAGCCGACTGCGGCTGCTGCTCGTCGAAGCCCGGGGTCTCCTCCGTCACGCGGCACCGTCCTTGCGGTCACGCGGCTCGTCGACGATCTCGGCGTCGACGACGTCGTCGTCGGCCTTGGCGTCACCGGCGCCGGCCTCGCCGCCCGCGGCCTGCGCGGCCTGGGCGTCGGCGTAGAGCGCCTGGCCGAGCTTCTGCGAGACGGCCGCGACCTTCTCGGTGGCCGTGCGGATCTCGGCGGTGTCCTCGCCCTTGAGCACTTCCTTCAGCTCGGCGACGGACGCCTCGACCTCGGTCTTGATGTCACCGGGGACCTTGTCCTCGTTGTCCTTGAGGAACTTCTCGGTCTGGTAGACGAGCTGCTCGCCCTGGTTGCGGGTCTCGGCGGCCTCGCGGCGGCGGTGGTCCTCCTCCGCGTACTGCTCGGCCTCCTGGCGCATCCGGTCGACCTCGTCCTTCGGCAGCGAGGAGCCGCCGGTGACGGTCATCTTCTGCTCCTTGCCCGTGCCGAGGTCCTTCGCGGTCACGTGCATGATGCCGTTGGCGTCGATGTCGAAGGACACCTCGATCTGCGGGACGCCGCGGGGCGCCGGCGGCAGACCGGTCAGCTCGAACATCCCGAGCTTCTTGTTGTACGCCGCGATCTCGCGCTCGCCCTGGTAGACCTGGATCTGCACGGACGGCTGGTTGTCCTCGGCGGTGGTGAAGATCTCGGACCGCTTGGTCGGGATCGTCGTGTTCCGCTCGATGAGCTTGGTCATGATGCCGCCCTTGGTCTCGATACCGAGGGACAGCGGGGTGACGTCGAGGAGCAGGACGTCCTTGACCTCGCCCTTGAGGACACCGGCCTGGAGCGAGGCGCCGATGGCGACGACCTCGTCCGGGTTCACACCCTTGTTGGCCTCCTTGCCGCCGGTCAGCTCCTTGACGAGCTCGGCGACGGCGGGCATACGGGTGGAGCCACCGACGAGAACGACGTGGTCGATCTCGGACAGGGCGATCCCGGCGTCCTTGATGACGTTGTGGAACGGCGTCTTGCAGCGCTCCAGCAGGTCCGCGGTCAGCTGCTGGAACTGGGCGCGGGTGAGCTTCTCGTCGAGGTGCAGGGGGCCCTCGGCGGAGGCGGTGATGTAGGGCAGGTTGATCGAGGTCTCGGTGGACGAGGACAGCTCGATCTTGGCCTTCTCGGCGGCCTCGCGGAGGCGCTGGAGGGCCATCTTGTCCTTGGCGAGGTCCACGCCGTGGCCGGCGCGGAACTGCTGCACCAGGTAGTCGACGACGCGCTGGTCCCAGTCGTCACCACCGAGGTGGTTGTCACCGTTGGTGGCCTTCACCTCGACGACGCCGTCACCGATCTCCAGGAGCGACACGTCGAAGGTGCCGCCGCCGAGGTCGAAGACGAGGATCGTCTGGTCGTCCTTGTCGAGGCCGTAGGCGAGGGCGGCGGCGGTCGGCTCGTTGACGATACGGAGCACGTTGAGGCCCGCGATCTCACCGGCCTCCTTGGTCGCCTGGCGCTCGGAGTCGTTGAAGTAGGCCGGGACGGTGATGACCGCGTCCGCGACCTTCTCGCCCAGGTAGGCCTCGGCGTCGCGCTTCAGCTTCTGCAGGATGAAGGCGCTCATCTGCTGCGGGTTGAAGTGCTTCCCGTCGAGCTCGATCTTCCAGTCCGTGCCCATGTGACGCTTGACGGACCGGATGGTCCGGTCCACGTTCGTGACCGCCTGACGCTTGGCGACCTCGCCGACGAGCACCTCACCGTTCTTGGCGAAGGCGACGACGGACGGCGTGGTCCTGGCGCCCTCGGCGTTGGTGATGACGGTGGGCTCGCCGCCCTCCAGAACGCTGACGACGGAGTTAGTCGTGCCCAGGTCGATGCCGACCGCACGTGCCATTTCAATTCCTCCAACAATGACTTGAGTGGAACGGACTCAAGTGTGCATGACGCCCACCGATGGGTCAACAGAGCTGAGTCGAGGGGACTCAACTCTTATGTTTTCCTTATACGCAACTGGCTCCTGACCTGCGGAGATGCTTCCTGCGCGGGTGGACGGGGAGGGTGACGGACGGGCTGCGACCGGGGGCCGGAGGAAGGCGGGGCTGCGACCGGGGGCCGGAGGAAGGCGGGGCTGCGACCGGGGGCCGGAGGAAGGCGGGGCTGCGACCGGGGGCCGGAGGAAGGCGGGGCTGCGACCGGGGCACTGGGGATGACCGGAGGCGGGCGACGCTCGGCCGGAGGGTGATGGCGAACGACCGGGGGCGGCGCGGGACGACAGACGGCCGGAGGCTGGCGGCGGACGGCGGAGGCAGACGGCGGACGGCTGGCGGCAGGCGGCAGGCGGCAGGCGGCAGACGGCGGACGGCAGGCGGCAGGCGGCGGGCGACAGACGGCCGGAGGCGGGCGGCAAACGGCAGGCGGCTGGCTGCAGACGGCCGGAGGCAGACGGCAGACGGCAGACGGCCGGAGGCAGACGGCTGGCTGCAGACGGCCGAGGCAGACGGCCGGAGGCAGACGGCCGGAGGCAGACGGCCGGAGGCAGACGGCCGGAGGCAGACGGCCGGAGGCGGACGCCCGGAGGCAGACGGCTCGGGGCGCGGTGCGGGAGCCCGCTCGCGTCCACCCCCCTACCCCACCCACCCCCTCCGCCCCAGTTCCGCCGCCTCCTGTTCGCGGTAGCGCTGCGAGCGGGAACGGGGGCCCGGCGCTCGGCCTCCCGGGATGGGGCGGGGACGGGGCGGTTGCGCGGACGTGCGGTGGGCCCCCGTGGGGACGGGGCGGGGGCGGTGGATGCCTGTGGGGGCGGGGTGCGCCGCCGTGGGGGACGGTCGGGTCGGGCCGGGTGGGACGAAGAGCATGGCCAGGACCACCAGGGCGGTCGCCCCCGCCACCCACCACGCCGAACGCGGCTGCGTCCACAGCATGTGGATGGCGAGCCCCACGCCCGTGGACCCCGCGGCCGCGACCCCCATCACGACCACCACCCCCGGCGGCGTCAGCCCGACCCGCCGCAGCCGGTGCGCGAGATGGTCCGGCCCACCCCGCCACAGCTCCCGCCCCGCCCGCTTCCGCGAGACCAGGACGAGCACCGCGTCGGCGGTCGCCACGGCCGTCAGAGCGAAGGGCGCGCCCACCCCGGCCCCGTACCCGACGGCGTACACATGCAGCGCACCCCCCGCGAGCAGGAAGCCCACGAACAGCGCCCCGCACGTGCCGATCACGACGCGCGCGGGCGGCCAGTTGTGCATCAGGAACCCGGTGAGCGCGGCGGCCAGCACGCTGAACAGCGTGGCCAGCCCGTCCATCACCTCCGCCGCCGCGCACCCGCTCAACGCGAACGCGGTGACCGCGCCCACCACCCCGAGCACCCCGTCGGAACGCCCCATCCCCTTGAACCCGTGCACCACGAGGACGATCCAGACGACCCCCGCCATCCCGCCCAGCACCCCGAGCTCGCGGTACGGCACGACCAGCGCGGCACCGACGGCCACCCCCGCCGCCCGCACCACGGCCGGCAGCCGCCACACGTCCCCGACCAGACCGAACACCCCGAGCCCCGCCCCGACCACGATCAGCCATCCGGCCTCCCGCCCGAGCGGAGCGACCCCGCTCCACTCCCCCACCCAGGCCACGGCCCCCACCCCGCCCAGCACCGCGACGCCCCCGAGCACCGGCACCCGCCGCCCCCGCCGGCGCTCCACGATCCCCAGCCGCAGCGCGGGCACGCGGACGGCCGCCGAGAGCACGGCGGTCAGCAACAGGGCGGAGGCGGCGGCGAGGATTCCGTACAGCACGGATCCAAGTTAGGCGCGAATGTCACAATTTCTGATGAATAACACGATCGTTTTGAAATGGCACGCTCGCCCGATGCCCTCACGGGGTCACCACCAGGTCGCCACGGTGTCGCACTCAGGCAACCCTCAGCGACGCAGATCACCGCCCTCCTGGCTACAGTGCGGCAGAAGAACTGGGTAGTCTCAGACGGACTGCATAAGTTACCGCTTAGTAATGATCTCCGGTGATCTTCGCGGTGCCCGACGGGTACCCCGGAGAACTCCCCGGAGAAAACCCCCTCGCAGGCCCGAGGAGCCCCGAAATGCAACTCGCCGCGATCATCGTGTCGCTGGTCCTGACCGTGGTCGGCGTTGCGCTCATCGCCCGAGCCGTGGCGCAGATCTACCGGTTCGTGAAGCTCGGTCAGCCGGTGCCGGCGGGCAGCCGTACCGACGACCCGAAGGCGCGCACGATCACCCTGGTCCGGGAGTTCCTCGGCCACACCCGGATGAACCGGTGGGGGATCGTCGGCTTCGCCCACTGGTTCGTCGCGATCGGCTTCCTGACGCTGCCGCCGACCCTCGCCCAGGCGTACGGCCAGCTGTTCGAGGCCGACTGGACGCTGCCGGTCATCGGCGGCTTCCTGCCGTTCGAGATGTACATCGAGTTCATCGGTGTGATGACGATCCTCGGCATCCTCGTACTGATCGCCATCCGGCTGCTCAGCCTGCCCTCCCGGGCCGGCCGCAAGTCGCGCTTCGCGGGCTCGAAGGCCTGGCAGGCGTACTTCGTCGAGTACGTCATCCTCACCATCGGCCTGGCGATCTACACCCTGCGCGGTCTCGAGGGCGCCATCCACCACGTGGACCACTACGAGGCCGGTTACTTCGCCTCGTACCCGCTGGTCGTGGCCTTCCGGGACCTGGACCCGAACACCCTCCAGAACCTGATCTACCTCACCGCGATGATCAAGATCGGCACCTCGCTGATCTGGATGATCGTCGTCTCGCTGAACACCAACATGGGTGTCGCCTGGCACCGCTTCCTCGGCTTCCCGAACATCTGGTTCAAGCGCAACGCCGACGGCGCGACCGCGCTGGGCGGCCTGCAGCCGATGACCTCCGGCGGCAAGCCGATCGACTTCACCGACCCCGGTGACGACGACGTCTTCGGTGTCTCCCAGGTCGAGCAGTTCTCCTGGAAGGGCATCCTCGACTTCTCCACCTGCACCGAGTGCGGCCGCTGCCAGTCGCAGTGCCCGGCCTGGAACACCGGCAAGCCGCTCTCCCCCAAGCTGCTGATCATGTCGCTGCGCGACCACGCCCACGCCAAGGCGCCCTACCTGCTCGCGGGTGGCGGCAAGACCATGGAGGGCGAGGAGAAGGCGAGCGAGGAGCAGCTCAAGGACGTGCCCGCCGCGGCCCTGGCCGAGGCCGAGCGCCCGCTGATCGGGACCGTCGAGGAGAACGGCGTCATCGACCCGGACGTCCTGTGGTCCTGCACCACCTGCGGCGCCTGCGTGGAGCAGTGCCCGGTCGACATCGAGCACGTCGACCACATCGTCGACATGCGCCGCTACCAGGTGATGATCGAGTCCGCGTTCCCGTCCGAGGCGGGCACGATGCTCAAGAACCTGGAGAAGAAGGGCAACCCCTGGGGCCTGGCGAAGAAGCAGCGCCTGGAGTGGCTCAAGGAGGTCGAGTTCGAGGTCCCGGTCGTCGGCAAGGACATCGAGGACCTGTCCGAGGTCGAGTACCTGTACTGGGTCGGCTGCGCCGGCGCCCTGGAGGACCGCGCCAAGAAGACCACCAAGGCCTTCGCGGAGCTGCTCCACATGGCGGGCGTCAAGTTCGCCATCATGGGCGGCGACGAGAAGTGCACCGGTGACTCCGCCCGCCGCCTCGGCAACGAGCCCCTGTTCCAGGAGCTCGGCATGGAGAACGTGGCCGCGCTCAACATGGCCTTCGGCGAGGAGATGGACGACGAGGGCAAGGTCGTGCCCGAGTCGGCGAAGCCCAAGTCGGCCAAGAAGATCGTCGCCACCTGCCCGCACTGCCTCAACACCCTCGGCAACGAGTACCCGCAGCTCGGCGGCGACTACGAGGTCATCCACCACACCCAGCTGCTCCAGCACCTCATCGACGAGGGCAAGCTGATCCCGGTGACCCCGGTCGAGGGCCTGATCACCTACCACGACCCCTGCTACCTGGGCCGGCACAACAAGATCTACACGCCCCCGCGCGAGATCATGACCGCCGTCCCGGGCCTGCGCCAGCAGGAGATGCACCGCCACAAGGAACGCGGCTTCTGCTGCGGCGCCGGTGGCGCGCGGATGTGGATGGAGGAGCGGATCGGCAAGCGCATCAACAACGAGCGCGTCGACGAGGCCCTCTCCCTCAACCCCGACATCGTCTCCACGGCCTGCCCGTTCTGCCTCGTCATGCTGACCGACTCGGTCAACGGCAAGAAGAACGAGGGCAAGGCCAAGGAGTCCGTCACGGTCGTCGACGTCGCCCAGCTGCTGCTGGAGTCCGTCAAGACCCCGGTCCCGGACGACGAGCCCCCGGCGGGCACGGCGGAGACGGAGAGCGAGCCGGAGCCGCAGCCGGTGAAGTAGCCGTGTGTGCACAGCAGTTGGCGTGACGATGCCCCCGGTCCAGTTCGGACCGGGGGCATCGTCACGCCACAGCTCTCACAGATCTCACAGCTCTCACAGCTCTCACAGCTGTCACAACCCGCTCAGCCCGTGCGGCTCAGAACTCTTCAGAACTCTTCGTCCGGGAACAGCTTCTCGATCTCCGGCGGCAGGTCGTCGGCCATACGCACCACCAGGAACGGTTCCTCGTCCGGCGAGAGCCGGATCGCCACGGCGTCGGCCGGGTCCAGCCCCTTGACCTCGTACGCCTCGTACACCGCCGGCTCGGCTGTGATGTCGACCTCGCCGGGCGTGTCCCCACAGGGCACCGCACGGGCCGTCCCCGCCCTGGCCCCCAATGCGAACTCCACCTCGCCGCGGTCGCTGTAGCTTTCCCCTCCGTACTCCACGACGAAGGCGCACTTCGCGGCAACCTCCCCGCCGCCGCTATCGCCGCTGTCGCCGCTGCCGGCATCCCCTTCACCGTCGCTCAAGCCCCTCCCCTCCCCGAACACCCGCTCGACCGCCACGCTCAGCCCCTCGTCCTCTACCGCGTGGACCAGGACACGCACCTTGCCCCCCGGTGACTCGCGGACCGCGATCGCGTCCTGAGTGTCGACGCCCTTGATGGCATAGGCCGAGTAGACGGTCAGGTCCTCGGCCGCCACCTGGTCCTCCTCACCGCCGCCCTGGTCGTCGCAGACCGAGTCCCGTGCGGTGCCCACCTCGGCACCGAGGGTGTAGGCGACCTTGCCCGCCTCGACGTACTGGCGGTCGTCGTAGTCCACGGCGAACACGCACAAGGCCGAACTCGTGCCCCCTGTGTCCAGTGCCGCGCATCCGACGGCCAGGGGGACCGCCGCCAGGGCAGCCAGGGCGGCCAAGGCGATCCGTACGCGCCGTACACGGGTACCGCTCAGCATCTTGTCTCCTACCGGTTCGACGGCTGGCCTCTCGTTGCCTCGCACCGCAGACGCACGAGCACGGCGGAACGTTCGGAACCCGCGGAACCCCGGGCCGCATGCACAAGGACACGCGCAAGCCCCCTCTGTCTCCCAGGTCACAGAAGTTTCTCGAACTCCCGTACAACCCTCCCGTCACCCCACCGGTCTCCTGTTCGCCAACTTTCCCGTGAACCCTCGGAGAACTCCGGGCCAACGCGGACAGAAAGGGCACCCCATTGACTGCGGACGTCTGCCAGGCGTCCGCATGCAGCAGGAGATTCCCGCATGCACAGACACCTGCGACTCGCCCTCGCGACGGCCTCCGCGGCCGCGCTGACCGGCGGTCTGCTCACGTTCTCGGCCGCGACGGCGACGGCGGCCGACTCCGCCACGGTCCCGCAGGCCGACTTCAACAACGACGGCTTCGGCGATGTGGCCTTCTCGGCCGACGGCGCCTACGTGAACGGCAAGAAGGCCGCCGGCCAGATCGTCGTCCTCTACGGCACCGCCACCGGCGTCTCCTCCGCCAAGCGCACCGTCCTCAGCCAGGACAGCTCGGGCGTTCCCGGGACCGCCGAGGCGGGCGACGCCTTCGGCGCGGTCAGCGCGTACGGCGACTTCAACGGCGACGGCTACGACGACCTCGCGACCACGGCCTACAAGGAGGACGTCGGCGGTGACACCGACGGCGGCACGGTCGTCGTCCTGTGGGGCTCGGCGAAGGGCGTGACCGGCACCGGCAGCGTCACCATCGCCGACCCGGCAGCCTCCTCCCACGACCGCTGGGGCAAGAACCTGGCCGCGGGCGACTTCGACGGCGACGGCACGGACGACCTGGTCGTCGGCAACACGTCCAGCACCCTCTACGTCCTCAAAGGCGGCATCAGCTCCACGGGCTCGGCGGTGGGCGGCCGTTACAAGGTCAATCCCCCGATCCAGTCCGGCTCCCCCTCGATGGGCCCGCTCAACATCCACGCGGGCGACGTCGACGGCGACAAGAAGACCGACCTCGTGGTCGACGGCTTCGAGACCCAGACCGAGTCCGGCTGGAACACGAACTACTTCGTGCCCGGCACCGCGAGCGGCCTGAACGCCTCGTCCGCCACCACCCTGAAGGGGGGTGTGATCACCGGGATCGGCGACGTCAACGGTGACGGGTTCGGCGACATCGTCACGGGCACCCACTGGAACAACAAGACGCCCGAAGGCACGACCATCCCCGGCGGCGCGCTGGGCGGCAAGGTGAACGTCACCTACGGCACCGCGGTCGGTCCCGGTTCCTCGACGGGCTTCACCCAGGAGTCCGGCAACGTCCCCGGCGAGTCCGAGAAGGACGACTACTTCGGTTACGAGCTGGACCTCGGCGACATCAACGGCGACGGGTTCCAGGACCTGGTGGTCGGCGCCCCGGGCGAGGACATCGGCTCCATCGACGACGCCGGCTCGCTCACCGTCCTGTACGGCTCGGCGAGCGGCATCAACCTCTCCTCGGGCACCCAGTACTTCACCCAGGACACGGCCAACGTTCCCGACAGCGCCGAGGCGTACGACGCGTTCGGCGCCGAGGTCAAGCTCGACGACGTCAACGGCGACAGCAAGGCCGACCTGCTGGCGGGCTCGTACGAGAACGCCGGAAACGGCTCGGTGCTCTACCTGCCGTCCAGCGGCACGAAGATCACCACGTCGGGCGGTCGCACCATCAGCCCGAGCACCTCGGGCGTCTCCACGACGGGCGCCCCCGCCTTCGGCGTGAACTTCGCGAACTGACCGGTCCATTCATCCGGCTCGGCCGCGCACCACAGGGCCCGCGTCCACGATGGACGCGGGCCCTGCCGCCTCAGCAGCTCACCGAACTGCCGTACGACCCTCCCGCCCCACCACGGGTCTTCCGCCGGCACACCCTTACGACGGCAGTGGAGCCCGGTCCGCTCGGCGTACCCCCTTCCCTTCTGGAGTTCCCTTGCGCACTCGCTCGTTCCTCCTGGCCGCAGGCCTCCTCGCATCCGGCCTGACCCCGCTCGCCCTTGCCACACCGGCCGCCGCCGCCCCCGCCAAGTACGCCGACGACTTCAACGGGGACGGCCACCGCGACTACGCGGTCTTCTCGCACGGCACGGACACCCGCTTCAGCAAGGGCGGCGGCATCCTGGTCACCTTCGGCACGGCGAACGGTCCCGGTACGAAGACGCAGTTCGTCGACCAGGCGAGCGCGGGCGTCCCCGGCGCCGACGAGAACGACGACCTCTTCGGTGACGTCCGGGTGGCCGCCGACTTCAACAAGGACGGGTACGGCGACCTCGCGGTCTCCGCCAACGGCGAGGACGTCGGCAAAGCCAAGGACAACGGCACGGTGACGATCCTCTGGGGCAGCGCGAAGGGCCTCTCCGGCGGCACCACCCTCCCGTTCAAGGGCCCGAAGGGCGTCTCCGGCAGGGCGGCCGACTTCGCCACCGGCGACTTCGACGGCGACGGCCACCAGGATCTGGCCCTGGTGCGCGACAGCAAGACGTACGTCTACCGGGGCGCGATCACGAAAGCGGGCGTCAAGGGCTCGGTGACGGTCCTGGACAAGGAGACGTCGAGCTTCTACGCCACGGCCCTCGTCTCCGGCAAGGTCGACAAGGACGGCAAGACCGACCTGGTCGTCATCGGCGACGTGGTGTACCCGGAGTACATCGCCTCCGACGCCTGGTTCGTCAAGGGCGGCAAGGCGAAGCTGTACCCCGGCAAGACGCTGCGCCTGGAGCGACAGAACGGCAACGGCGGCCAGGCCGAACGCGGCGGCGACGGCGTCATCGCCGACTTCGACAAGGACGGGTACGGCGACATCGCCATCGGCACCCAGATCCACGACCGGGGCAAGGGCCGCGTATCGATCTGGTACGGCGCCTCGTCCGGCCCGTCGCGCAGCGCCCGTTTCACCCAGAACACCGCCGGGATCGCGGGCGGCGCGGAGCGCGGCGACTGGTTCGGCGCCTCGGTCTCCGCCGGTGACGTGAACGGCGACGGTTACCGCGACCTGGCGGTCGGCGTACCCGGCGAGACCATCGACGGCGCCGACGAGGCGGGCGGGGTGCACGTCCTGTACGGCACCAAGTCGGGCCTCGGGGCCAAGGGTTCGCAGTGGTTCGCCCGCAACTCCCCGGGCGTCCCGGGCGCCCTGGCCACCGGCGACTACGTCGGCCACACGGTCCGCCTCCGCGACACCGACCGCGACGGCAGGGCGGACCTGTACGTCATGGGCGACAACAGCTCGCTGCGCCTGCCGGGCACGTCGAAGGGCGTGACGACGACGGGCGTGGAGACGGTGAACGGTGACGTCATCACGGGAATGCTTCAGTAACGCGGCTCACGTATCGCACGTATGAGGGCGGCGAGCCCGGCGGGGGTGGAACGCACCACCCGGCCGGGCTCCTCGCTCTCCCGGAGATGGAGAGCTTCGCGATGGGCCGCGATCTCAAGGCAGTTGGGAGCGTCCTCGTCCTCGGAGAACGAGGACTTCTGCCATGCGGGAACAGCTGCCATGTCGTCCTTCACATCTCTTGAGCCAGGTCGCGCAGGAAGTCCCGCGACTCTGCGACGCCGAGCGCGGCCTTCTCCGCCACGGCGACCCTTCGCCGGTAGGTGACCAGCTCCGCCTCCGCGTCCAGAAAGGCACCCCCATGGGGGGCGTCGCGCAAGACAGTGTCCAACTGCGGAACCGGCCCGTCCAGCAACAGGATCGTACTGCTGATCGTGAACCCGTCCCGGTCGAACGGCACGACACGAACGGCGACCTGGGGCCGCTCCGACTGTTCGAGCAAGTGCCGCAACTGCCGCCGCGCGACCGCGCGATCGGCCTTCCTGATCCGCAGCGCGGCTTCATGGATGACGACCTCGTAGACGAAGTCGTCCCTTTCGAGGACCCGCTGCCGACGCAGCCGGAACTCCACGCGCCGGTCCCGCTGTTCCTGGCTCATCCCTGACGGAGAGCCCTCGTAGAGCGAGCGGACATACCCCTCCGACTGCAACAGACCCGGAATGCTCACGATTTCGAACGACCGCACGTGCCGCGTGTGGTGCTCAAGTTCCGCGAGGTCGAGAAACCCACGCGGGAGCAGTCCCCGGGAGTCCTCCCACCAACCCCGCCCACGCTCGGTCGCCATGGCCGCCAGCGCCTCCACGAGAGCGGCGTCATCGCTGGCGTACTGAGCCGCGAGGTACCGAACACGATCCGCACTGACGCCGACCCGTCCCACTTCCGTGGCGGACAACTTGCTCTCGGCGATCCCCAGGGCCCGCGCCGCCTCCCGACCGCTGAGCCCTGCCCGTTCCCGGAGTTTGCGCAGCTCAGCGCCGAGCCGCTCCTGACGTGCGGTGACGATGCTCCGTGCCGGCATGTGCGCGGTCCCTCCCCGAAGTCGGCTCTCCATTATCCCGGTTCAGCTTGACCGGGTTCAATTGAACCCCATACCGTCAGTGACGCGACGCACACGCTGCGGAATCACGGGACCCCGGAAGCGCACCGCCCCGCCCTGCCATGGCGGCCGCGACAGAGCCACCGCCCGCCACCCCAGCGCCCCCACCCCTCCGTACCGGGAGACCCCATGCGCACCGACTGGGAGTACACCCTCTACATCCCCCTCTACATCCCCCACGACCCCCGAGCCGTGGCGATCAGCCGCCGCACCCTCCGCGACATCCTCACCAGCCACCCCCTCCCCGCCCTCGTCGAACCGGCGGAGCTGCTGGCCTCCGAACTCCTCACCAACGCCCTGCACCACACCACCGGCCCGGCGGCCCTGAAGCTCCGCCAGTCCGGCCGCTCCTTCCGCCTGGGCGCCTGGGACACGGACCCGACGCCTCCGACGATCACCACCCCCGCCCTCACCCCCACCTCCGGCCGAGGCCTGCATCTCGTCGACGCCTACGCGGACGACTGGGGGTGGTTCACGGTGAACAGGAACAGCGGAAAGTACATCTGGTGCGAACTGGGTACGGAGTTGAAGCCCGGCTGAAGCCGCTCAGGCCCTGCCGCCGGTGTGGCAGAACTGACCGCACCCCCCGTTCCCCCTCACGCCTACCGGCCCCCAACCAGCTCCTCCTCCTGGCCCGCACCCAGCCTTGGCCTGCGAAGTACCCCACCAGTGGCGATAATCACACAAAAGGAGCACAACAGGCAGGCACCCCGAAAGCAGGCGATCCCCATGGCCGAACACCCGAACGCAGCGCTTGTCCGCAAGGGCTACGACGCCTTCACCCGGGGTGACATGGACACCCTCCGCTCCCTGATGGCCGCGGACTGTACGCACCACGTCCCCGGGAGCCACCTCCTGTCGGGCGACCACAAGGGGCAGGACTCGATCATCGGCATGTACCAGCGCCTCTTCGAGGAGACCGGCGGCACGTTCGACGTCACCCTCAGCCATGTGTGCGTGGACGGCCGGGGCCACGCCGTCTCCGTGCACCGCTACACCGCCGAGCGCGGCGGCAAGCGGATCGAGCAGAACGGCTGCCTCGTCTTCCGGATCGTCGGAGAGAAGTTCACGGACATCGACGAGTGCCAGGAGGACATGGACAAGGAGGCGGACTTCTGGTCCTAGTCCTAGCCCCTCCCGGCTCCCGGCTCCCGGCTCCCGGCTCCCGGCTCCCGGCTCCGGTACTACAACCCCGTACGGCCTCCAGGTGTCACACAGGTGAACCAGCCGAACCAGGCCAGCACCCCACCCCGATATCCGGCCATCACCTGGAGCCCCCCGTGCACAGACGGACCTACGCCCTGGCCGCCGCCACCGTGGCGACCGCCACCACGGCGGCCCTCGCCCTCACCCTGGCGCCGGCCGCCACCGCCGCCCCCTCCGCCGCCGCCGTGACCAGCGATTTCAACGGTGACGGCTACGCGGACCTCGCCGTCGGCGTCCCCGACGCGACCGTGAACGGCAAGGCCGAGGCCGGCCATGTGAACCTCGTCTGGGGCGGGGCCAAGGGCCTGGGCAGGTACGGCAGCATCCGGGTCAGCCAGGCCACCGCCGAGGTCCCCGGCACCCCCGAGGCCGGCGACCGCTTCGGCGCCTCCGTGCTGCTCGCGGACCTGAGCGGCGACGGCCTCGCCGAGCTGATCGTGGGCGCGCCCGGCGAGGACGTCACCGGCCGGGGCGCGGACGCGGGCACGGTCACCGTCGTCGGCGGCGCGCGGAGCGGCACGGGCCCGGCGTCCAACGCCCTCACCGGCACGTCGGGGAACGCGGCGTACGGCTGGTCGGTCGCGGCGGCGGACCTGACCGGCGACGGCGGCCGGGACCTCGTGGTCGGCGGCCGGGACAAGGTCGTCGTGCGGGCCGCCGTCGACAACGGCGAGGACCTGGTCGTCACCACCGTCCTCACCACGCCCATGGGCGGCCGCGCCCCGGTCCTCGCCACCGGCGACTTCACCGCCGACGGCACGGACGACCTCGCCCTCGCCTACTACACGGTCGACGCCCCCTTCACCCAGTCCCACGTACGGCTGTGGTCCTGGGACGAGACCGAGCGCCGCATGGCCAACGTCTGGAACTCCGACAACGGCGCCGCCTCCGCGCTCGCCGTCGGCGACTTCGACGGCGACGGACTGGACGACCTGGCCCTCGGCGAGTGCCGCGAGATCGCCGACGAGAACATCGACGACCCGTGCGGCCCCGAGTCGTACGCCGAGGGCGGCGGTATCCACCTCCTCTACGGCGACAAGAACTCCTTCGGCCTGCGCACCCAGACCCTCAACCAGGACACCGTCGGCGTCCACGGCGTCGCCGAGGACGGCGACCGCTTCGGCGCCTCCCTCGCCGTACTGGACTGGAACCACGACGGCCGCGACGACCTGGTCGTGGGCGCCCCGGGCGAGGCCATCGGCACCCGTGCGGCGGCCGGCGCGATGACGTTCCTGCTGAGCCACGAGGGCGGCATCGTCGACCGCTTCGGCGAGGCGACCTCCGTCCCGTACCACCAGGACCGGCCCAAGGTCCCCGGCGTGGCGGAGGCGAACGACGCCTTCGGCACCGCCGTCGCCACCGGCGACTACGACAAGGACGGCACCCCGGACACGGCCGTCGGCGCCCCGGGCGAGAACGCGAGGTCCGGCGGCGTCTGGGTCTTCCCGAAGACCTCGGTCAACGGCTCCTACGCCCTCACCCCGAAGAACCTGGGCCTGCCGTCCCCGGCGTCGGCCCTGTCGTACGGCAGGTACGTCAGCAGCCGTTGAGCTCGCGCCGATACGGCCGCCGACCTGCGCGGAGGCCGTATCGGCAGACCACCGGACCGACCCACCGGACCGACCACCGGATCGACCACCGGGCCGCCCCCGGCCCACCCCTCACACATCCCTGACGATCCCTTAGGGGATGTCACAGCTCGGCCGCAAAGCCGGGCCGGTTGGCCCCGGCCCGGCACGCGGCCGTCCGGGACCAGGTACGTTCGATGACGTGGCTGGATTCAGGATCGGACGCGGCCGGGACAACGGCGCTCCTCAAGCGCGACCGCACAACCCTCCGTACGGACAGCAGGCCCCGCAGGCCGGCGGCCCGTCGTACGGCTACCCCCAGACGCCCCCGGGACCGCCGTACGGCGGCGGGCGCGGCGGTCAGGGCGGCTGGCCCCAGACGCACGGCGGTGGACGCCCCGGCGGGTACGGGCCCCAGGGCAACCACGGAGGCTCTGGGGGCCACGGGGGCCATGGAGGGCACGGGAACCACGGCGAGCCGGAGTACTTCGGCGACGACGGCGGGCACCCCCACGGCGGCGGGCCGGACCCGTACGCGGCCAACAACCCGGGGCACACCCAGATGTTCTCCGTCGGCGAGGACCCGTACCAGCAGGGCGACACCTACCGCGCGGGCAACGCCCCGGCGGCGCCGCTCGGCCCGCGGCTGCCCTGGAAGGCGCTCCTCAAGGGCATCATCACCAACCCGAACCAGACGTTCCTGGTGATGCGCGACTACGCGGTGTGGGGCCCCGCCCTCATCGTGACGTTCCTGTACGGCCTGCTGGCCGTCTTCGGCTTCGACGCCGCACGCGAAGAGGCGATCAAGGCGACGCTCTCGGCGGCCGTTCCCATCGTGCTCGTGACCGGCGTGACGATGGTGGTCAGCATCTTCGTCCTGGGCGTGGTCACCCACACCCTCGCCCGGCAGCTCGGCGGCGACGGCGCCTGGCAGCCCACGGTCGGCCTCTCCATGCTGATCATGACCCTCACGGACGCGCCGCGCCTGGTCGTCGCGATGTTCGCGGGCGGTGACGCCTCCTTCGTCCAGATCCTCGGCTGGATCACCTGGGTCGCCGCAGGCGCCCTGCTGACCATGATGGTCGCCAAGTCCCACGACCTCCCTTGGCCGAAGGCCCTGGGCGCCTCGGCGATCCAGCTGGTGGCGATCCTGTCCCTGATCAAGCTGGGTACGTTCTAGGCAGGCATAGGCACGACGGTCGCGGCAGGTACGCGACGGGTGAGACCGAGCGAGGGGCTCCGGGCGGCACCAAGCCGGGAGCCCCTCCTCCTGTGTCCGGCCGGCGCGTCGGCCGTCAGGTCGGCCGTCGCGCCGGTCGCTGCTCTGAACCCCTACGGCGGCCAGGGTGGGCCGAGTTGACTGTGTGATGATGCTCGAAAATCACAGTCGACAACGACCGGCCCTGGGGTGGGACCGGGTGGGCGAGAAGGGCGGGGCCCGGCGTGGGCAAGGGTGGGGAGTCCATATCGGACGAGGAGTGGGAGCGCTTCCTCCGCGAATCCGAGGCGGGGGCCAAGGACGCGCCCGAGGAACCGTCGGCGCGGGCCCGCATGGTGGCGGGGCGTCTGCGGGAGGAGCCCGACCCGCCGGCGCCGTGGCGGAGCCACCAGCCGCCGCGGCGGCGAAGAGGCAAGGGCTGGTACGTCGTCGGACTGCTGGTCGCGGTCGCCCTGCTGGTCGTGGCGGTGGCGCCGGGGCGGGTGGTCGACTGGTTCGCGGGCGGGGACGGCGAGAGCACGCCGCTCGCCGTGGAGTCGGAGCGCCCGGACGCCCCGCCGCCGACGGAAGCGGCGGCCCAACAGCCCACGCTGAAGCAGCCGTTCAGGGGATCGCCCGCGGCGCGGTGGGGTGACGGGACGGCCGCGCTCGCCCTGCCCGAGGCACGGGCGACCGGCTGGATGAGCAAGGCGCAGGTCGCGGAGGCACTCAAGGAGAGCCGGGACTTCCTCGCCGAGTCCAGTCTGGATCGCGGTGTGCTGCGCGGGGAGCGCCCGAAGAAGGCGATCGCGCTGATCAATCCGCACCAGAAGGACGTGCAGGACTTCCTGGCGACCGCGTTCCGTTCGCCCAGCCGGGAGAACGATCCCCTGCTGCTGTTCAGCCGGTTCGAGAGCTCCGAGGTCCGGCTGGTCGGGGATGTGGTCAAGACACGCGGGCGGATCACGTACCGGGAAGGGAAGCGTGGCTCGGTCGAGGTGACCACGGATGTCACGTACGTCTACCCGGTCGTGCGCGCGGAGGCGGGAAGCGACGAGGTCGCCCGCACCATCGTGCGCCGCGAGGTCGTGATGAGCTGGGACGACCCGGCGAAGATCATCACCGAGCCCGGCACGTTCTCCCTGGTCTCCTACAAGGTGGACACCACCAACGGCGGCTGCGACACCTTCACGGGCTACCTCACCCCCGAGTTCGCCGCGGAACGCGCGACGTCACCCGAGGAATCGGGCCCGGCACTCGACCCGTACGACCGAAGCACGTCACTGGACGAGCGCATGCGGAAGTCCGACGGGGAGCGATGCGGGACGGCCTCACGAACGTGAGCCCTGGGGTGACCGGCCACACGGCCGCACGCGGACCGGTCGCACGGTGGGCGGCCACACCGGCCACACCGGCCGCACGGTGACCGGCCGCGCGGCGGCCCCTCGACCGGTGACCGGCCGTTGACCTGTCGGCCCCTCGATCACCGGTCGAGGGGCCACCGTGCCGCTCGTCGCGTCAGAGTGCCTCACCGCGCGCGGGCCGGCCCCGGCCGGGCCTGCGCTCCTGCCTTCATCCCGCTCCAGCCCGGCCGGCGGCCGGGCCGCGTACAGGGCGACCAGTAGCTTGAGGTCACGCTGGTTGTGGCGGCGTCTTGGTGGTGCGTTTGGCGAGCAGTCCCGCCAGCACCATGACGATCAGACCGATCCCCACACCGCACAGCGTCCACAGCACCCGGTAGCCCTCAGCCGAGTTGTCGGAGGGCTGCGGCAGGTCCACCAGGATGAGCGCTCCGGCGGCGATGGCAGCGCTGTAGAGCGTGTAGTTCCAGAAGCGGATCCCCGCCCCGTGCATCAGCAGGACGAGGGCGACCATTTCGAGTCCGCGATGCACCGCGAACAGCTTGAGCCCCTGTGCGCTCGCGGGCACCCACAGCAGCAGCGCGGCCACGACGGCACCGATCAGCGCGCCGACGAGGCGTTGCGCGCCGGCGAGCGCGGCCTGTTCCAGGCTCGGTTTCATCGCGATCATGGCGGCGATCGGGATCCAGGAGCCGTACGACAGGTCCAGTCCGAAGGCCAGCGCGACGGTGCCGGCGACGACCACGGCGCGGAGCACCGCGAACAGGACCAGCGGACAGGTCAGCTTCCTTTGGGTCGTGTCGCCCGGGAGCTCCGAGAAGGGCCGGCCCTGGTCCGTGCGGCCCCGGACGAGCCACCACAGGAAGGTCACCGTGATCCACAGCGCCGCTCCTCCGGTCCAGGAGAGCACCTGTGCCCAGACGTGGCTGGTGATGTGGCCCTCGTCGTGGATGCCGAACTCGAACCCGACAGCGACGATGAACCAGATGTTGAGAAGCAGCGCGTTGACGAATCTGCGCACCCCGAACGCGACCGCCAGACCGGCCGCCAGCGTGACCAGGAAAGCGACGAGCACCAGCCAGCCCCAGGCCTCTGACCCGATGCCGAAGGCCAGCGCGGTCACCCCGGCGCCGATCAACGCGAAGAGGGCGATGTGGAGCGCGCGGTGTCCGTAGCCGCCTCCGGGGTCGGCCAGCGCCGCGAACAGCAGGCCGAACAAGGCGCTGAGCAGGTACACCTCATGCCCGATCGCCCAGAAGACGAACATCGGCACCAGCGCGGCGTCCAGAAAGGCCACGGCCCGGGGCCAGTTCAGCCCTGCGGGATCGAGCTCGAACACCTTCGACAGCCAGGTCATGGCCTTCCCCCGGCGAACAGGCTGTGCCCCGCGTCTGCTCTCCGTGGCCACGACCGCCCTCTCTCGCACATGATTCGCAGAAATGAACAGTCTGTGACGAATTCTCCGATTCAGTCGAGAGTGCCCTGCGGCGACCCGCCGCAGGGCGGGACGAGAGGCTGCTGGGCACGGGTGTGATGACCGTGCTGCAGATCGAGGGTGTGCGCGGTCGTGTGACCCGCCATTCGTGCCCGCGGCCTAACGGCGGCCGGAGGAGTCCTCACCGTTGCCCCGCGCCGACGCTTCGTGATGTTTTAGCCCGGTCTTGACCGCGCCGAGGATCACGCGCGCCGCCACACCGACCAGGATCAGATCGCCGATCATCTGCACCATGACCATGACCCTGGCCCCCGGCAGCCGAGGGGCGATGTCACCGAAGCCGACCGTTGCGAACACCGTGACCGTGAAGTACAGCGCGTCGGTACGCGTCAATGACTCGCTGAAGGCATCAGCCTGGCCCCGGGCCAGCACGAAGTACGCCGCGGCGAACAACAGGAGGAACAACGGCAGATACGTAGCCAGGGCCTCGACGGCGCGCAGCCGTGGCACGTCGGAACGCATGATCTGCTTCGCCTGCCAGGCGACGAGAACCACCAGGCACAGCAGGCCGGTGATCAGCCAGACGGCGACAGCGGCCGAGTACGGCTGGTCCAGGGGCAGCAAGTAGTAGGCGAGCACCATGGCGGTCACCGTTATCGCCGCACGCAGCAGAGTGCGGAAGAACAGCCGCCGCCGCGCTGTGGGGGAAAGATCCTCGAAGCTCCGTCTCACCGCGCCTCAACCTTCGGCCGTGCCGACCTTCCGACGTTTCACCTCGCAGAACCCTGCCGCAAGAGTTCGCCCACGAGACCACGACACCAGCGCCGGAGCCCGCAGGTTTCACGCTGAGGGCCGCACCCGCTCGAAGACCATGGGCACGCCGTCCGCATGCTCACGCGACATCAGTTCCCTGCGCGGCTCGCCGAGGAGTGCCGTCGGCGTGGAGGCACAACGGCCCCTGACCAATAACCTGGTCAGGGGCCGTTTCACCTGGCGGTGGGTGGGATCTGGGCCCACGGTGACTTGCGCCGTGACGGTCCTCAAGACCGCTGGCGGTATGAGTCCCGGTCGCAACGAACCGAGTCAGAGCGCTTCCTTGGACGGAGTCAGGGGCTCCCCCGACCTACGTACCACAGGCAGGACACTCCACGGGAAGTTGATCCACTCGTCCGTCCGCTTCCACACGTACTCGCACTTCACGAGGGAGTGGGACTTCTCATAGATCACGGCGGACCGGACCTCGGCGACGGCGTCGAGGCAGAAATCGTGGACCAGCTTGAGCGTCTTGCCCGTGTCGGCGACATCGTCCGTGATCAGGACCTTCTTGTCGGAGAAGTCGATCGCGTTCGGGACGGGGGCGAGCATGACGGGCATGTCGAGGGTCGTGCCGACGCCGGTGTAGAACTCGACGTTCACGAGGTGGATGTTCTTGCAGTCCAGGGCGTACGCCAGCCCGCCGGCCACGAAGACCCCGCCGCGGGCGATGCTGAGCACGATGTCGGGCTTGTACCCGTCGTCGGCGATGGTCTGCGCGAGTTCGCGTACGGCGGTGCCGAACGCCTCGTAGGTGAGGTTCTCCCGGGGCTGGGACACGCTCACACCTGCGTCCGGTGGAAGTTGAGGAAGGACCGGGAGGCCGTCGGACCGCGCTGCCCCTGGTAGCGGGAGCCGTAGCGCTCGCTGCCGTACGGGAACTCGGCCGGCGAGCTGAGCCGGAACATGCACAGCTGCCCGATCTTCATGCCCGGCCAGAGCTTGATGGGGAGCGTGGCGAGGTTCGACAGTTCGAGGGTGACGTGGCCGGAGAAGCCGGGGTCGATGAACCCGGCGGTGGAGTGCGTGACGAGCCCGAGCCGGCCCAGGGAGCTCTTCCCCTCCAGGCGAGAGGCGAGATCGTCGGGGAGCGAGATCACCTCGTAGGTGCTGGCGAGCACGAACTCGCCGGGGTGGAGGATGAACGGCTCGTCCCCCTCGGGCTCGACGAGCCGCGTGAGGTCCGACTGCTCGATGGACGGGTCGATGTGCGGGTAGCGGTGGTTCTCGAACACCCGGAAGAAGCGGTCGAGACGCACGTCGATGCTCGACGGCTGCACCATGGTTTCGTCGTACGGATCGATCCGCACCCGACCGGCGTCGATCTCGGCCCGGATGTCCTTGTCTGAGAGAAGCACGCCCCGAGGATACGCAAGACGCGCGGGCCGCCCACCATCAGGACGGACTCCGCGCGCCTCGACGACTGCCGGCCGCAGGTAGCTCTACCTGTGGCGACCGTTGTGGATACCGCTTCGACTACCGTTTCGACTACCGCTTCTGCAACGCCACCGGCACGACGCTGCGCAGGCGCGCGCAGCGTGGGCAGCGCATGAGCCGACCGGGGCCGAGGCGCTCGGCCTGCTGCATCGGGAACGAAGCGGTGCTGAACACGTGCCCATCGGCACAACGGACGACGGTGCGCTCCATCAAGTCCAAGAGTCCCTTCCCCAAGAGCCGCGTCTGGCTGTCGACCTACGTCGACCTGACGACGAAGCGCCACATTACGGGATGAACGGGACGCCCCTCCAGGCGGCACTCCGATCCGTTCCAAGGCCCCCTCGGACCCTCTTCCGCGCCTCCACCGTACGCCCCAACTCCCGCGCCCCGCAGCCCCATCCCGGCCCCTGGAACACAACCGGGCCCCACGCCTTCAGCGCGCGGGGCCCGACATGAGGTAAAGTAACGAAGCGTTCCGACACCGGCACCGACCGGCGTCTTACGCGGGTGTAGTTTAATGGTAGAACATCAGCTTCCCAAGCTGAGAGCGCGAGTTCGATTCTCGTCACCCGCTCTTCTTCAAGCCCCAGGTCAGCGACCCGGGGCTTGTTTCATAGGGGGCCTCGTTGCTGCGGTTTGCGAGTACTCCCGGACTCCGAGGTTGGGCACGCAGAGGGCACGCACGCCTTGACGCAACGGTCGTCGCGCCCAGAGGTAGAGATGCCCGGAAGCGCTGGCCGGCTTCGAGCAGCATCGCTCCGGACGGGCACTACCTCGTCACCACCACCGACCAAGGAGTACGGCCGGAACGGAAGGTGATCCCTGGTCAGTGCCGCATGCTTTCCCACACGGAGTGCCCCTGGACGAGGGTGATCCGCCCTCGTCCAGGGGCACGGTCCGGCAACGGAGGCTCAGTGCGCGGCGCGGCGGGCCAGCGCCCCGCGCGAGCGGGTCACCAGCGCGGCCAGCAAGGCGGCGCCGAGGGGCACGGCCACCAGGAGGGCGGCGAGTGTCTCCCAGGGGACGACGATCGGCACGTACGGCGGGGCGTCACCGGCGCCGCCCCAGCCATTGTCGAGAGCGTCCTGGTAGAAGCGCGTCTGCTCGCGCTCCTCGGTGAGCCGCAGCCCGACCGCGGGCAGGACACCGGCAGCCGAGCCGAGGACCACACCCATCGCGGCGACCACACCGCACTGGAAGCCGCTGAGCGTGCGGCGCACCCGGGGCGGGGCGCCGACCGCTGCGAGCGTCTTGAGATCGGCCTCCGCGTCGGCCTGGGCGAGACCGGTGGCGATGCCGGCCGCACCGATGGTGACCAAGCCGGCGAAGACGGTCAGCGCGAGCAGGACGAGCCCGTTCTCGTCGACCCAGCCCTGCTCCACGGTCAGCTCGACGTTGCTGCCGAGCTTGGCGATCTCGGCGTCGAGCTTCTGCCGCTCCTCGGTGCTGGGCATCCGGTCGGTGCTGAAGAAGGCGCCGAGGGGGACGGTGGTCAGCCCGGCGGCCTTGGCGGCGGCGGGGCTGAGCACGCTCTGCAGTCCGTAGGAGTCGGGCGAGCCGGCCACCTGGTAGGCGGGGAAGGTCTTCAGCTCGCCCGGGACCGGCTTGTTCTGCTCGGCGGCGCGGTCGGCGGCCTTCAGGTCGGTGATCAGCTTGATGCCGACGGTGCCGTTCCTGTCGACCTGGGGCTTGTGGAAGCTGAGGAGCTTTCCGTCGGCGAGGGCCTTGGCCGCGCCCGGGTCGTCGATGCCGAGGACCTTCAGGAGCGGGGCGTCGGCGATGAGGAGACCGCCCTCGACGTAGATGCCGTTGCCGTCGCGCGTGAGGCAGCGCCAGTCCTTGGCGAGCGCGCGCCGCTGCTCCTTGGTGTACTTCTCCGCCGGGTCGGAGCCGTCGGGGGTGTTGACCCACAGCGGGCACTCGTTGGCCGGCGGGGTGACGACTTCGAAGCGGCCACAGCCCTCGCCCTCGCCGTACGGGGCGCAGCCGGGCTTTCCGACTGCGATCCGGAACACGTCGGCGCGGACGTCGACGGGCAGCGTCCGCTGCACGGCGTCGCGGACCTCGGGGACGTCCCGGCCGCCCTCCTCGGTGACGAGCGCGGCGACGGCCCCGTACGGCAGGCTGGCCCGGTACTCGGCCAGACTCTGGGCGTCGTGGCTCGCGGCGTACGTCGAGACGGCGACGGTGCCCGCGACGGCGGCCAGGACGGCGGCGACAGCGGGTGCCGTACGGCCCCGGTTGCGGACGGCGTCCCGCAGGGCGAGGCGCGGCGAGAGCGGCAGCCAGCGGCCGGCCCGGCCGAACAGGCCGACCAGGGCGGGCGTCATGGCGACCACGCCCAGCTCGGCGATGGCCGAGCCACCCGCGACCAGGACGAACTGGTCGGAGAAGACCGAGCCGTACAGGGCGATGGCCGCGCCGATCAGGAAGGCGCCGAGGCCGATCAGCGGCAGCACGCGGTTGCTGCGGCGCACGCCGCGACGGCCGGTGAGGGAGGCCAGGACGGTCTGCCGGGAGGCGGTGACGGCCGGGACGATCGCGGAGAGCAGGCCGGTGAGGACGGCGAGGGCGGCGATGGCGAGCAGTTCCAGCGGCTTGACGGTGAAGCCGCCGAACCGCTGCCCCATGTAGTCCTCGATGAGCGGCCGGAGGGCGAAGGTCAGGATCAGGGCGAGGACCGTGCCGACCAGGGCCGCCGCGACGCCGATGACGAGGCCGCCGCTCAGCATGATGGCCCGGATGTGGCTGCGGGCACCGCCGTTGGCGCCGACGAGGCCCAGCTGGCGGCGGGAACGACGGGCACCGACGGCGAAGGCGGGACCGGCGAGCAGGCAGATCTCCAGCATCGCCAGACCGACGACCGTGCCCACGGCGGCGAGTTCGGCGGCGCCTGCGGCCTCGCTGCTCTCGTAGTTGGCCCAGCCTTCCTTCTGGTAGAGCGGCACCTCGGAGTCGGCGGGCGGGTCGAGGGCCACGGCGCGCGAGGTGACCAGGACACCCTTGACGTTGATCGCCTGGACCGTGTTCCACGTGAAACCACCGGACTTCTTCACCAAGTAGGTGGTGGAGAAGTCGGGCTTCGGCAGTCCGGCCTTCTCGACCGCCTTGGCGTACGGCGCGAGGAAGGCCCCCGGCAGGGCGTTGACCTGCTGTGCCGTGAGGTCGCTGGGCAGCTCGTACGAGCCGCTGATCACATAGGTGCGGTCGAAGCCGCGGGCGGTGAGGGTGGAGCCGACGGACAGCCCGCTGCTCTCCAGGAACCGGGTGGTCGCGGCGATCTCGTCGTTCTTCTCGGGGAAGCGGCCCTCCTGCAGCCGCATGATGCCCCGGGCGACGGGATCGGCGGCGGCCAGCTCACGGACCTCGGCCTGGAGCAGACCGTGCCTGGTGGTCAGCTTGGCGCTGCCCCTGCTGTCGGTCAGCACCGTCGAACCGGCCGGGATGGTCTTGGTGACATCGGTCGGGCCGTCGGGCCAGGACTTGCCCGGCGAGTCGTAGTCCCCGGCCGGGGTGTGCTGCTCGCCGATGGGGTCCTGCAGGATGGCCACGCCGGCCGTCCGGGCGTCGGAGAAGCGAGCGTCGGCGGCACCCAGGGTGCGCTCCATCCGCTGCGCGGGCGTGAGTTCGGCGCTGCGCACGGTCAGGTCCAGGGCGCTCACGCCCAGGATCGGCAGCGCGATCATGGCGAGGACGAGGAAGCTGCGGCCCTTGGAGCGCCAGGCGTCACGGCGGGCGATGCGGACCGCGGCCCGCCAGGAGTGGAACCAGGTCGTCACCGCTGGGCCGCCGGGCCGTTCAGGAGCGACTCGGCGTCGCTGCGTACGGTCTGGTCGACGACGGCACCGTCCCGCAGGAAGACGACCCGGTTGGCCCAGGCGGCGAACCGCGGCTCGTGGGTGACCATGATGCCGGCGGCTCCGGCGTCGCAGCGAGAGCGCAGCAGGGCCAGCACGGACTCGCCGGTCTCGGAGTCGAGGGCGCCGGTGGGCTCGTCTGCGAGGACGAGCCGGCGGTCGCCGACGAGGGCGCGGGCGATGGCCACGCGCTGCTGCTGGCCGCCGGACATCTCGTCGGGGAACCGGTCGGCGAGATGTCCGAGGTCCATCTCGGCGAGGGCGGCGAGGGCCTCGGTGCGGGCCTTGCGGGCCGATATGCCGTCGAGTTCGCGGGGCAGGGCCACGTTCTCGGCGGCGGTGAGGGCCGGGATGAGGTTGTAGTCCTGGAAGACGTAGCCGATGCTGCGGCGGCGCAGGGCGGCGAGCCCCTTGATGCCGAGGGCCGTGACGTCGGTGCCCTCGACGAAGACCTGCCCGGAGGTGGGGGTGTCGAGGCCGCCGGCAATGGTGAGCAGGGTGGACTTGCCGGAGCCCGACGGGCCCATGACGGCGACGAGTTCACCGGGGTGGACGTCGAGGTCGACGCCGCGCAGGGCGTGCACCTCAGTGGCGCCGGAGCCGTGGACGCGGGTCAGGTTCTGCAGACGCAGCACGGGCTGCTGATGTGTGGACATGGTTCCCCCTCGGGCGTACGCCGGCGAACGGCCGGACGTCGGTGCGACGGACGGTCGTTGGCGCGCCGTGCGTACGGTATGGGTCTGGTCGGGTGGTTCGGAGTCTTCAGGTGCTACGGGTGGGTCGGGTGGAGCCGGTTGACTCGGTCGGCCCTGTGGATTCGGTCGGCCCTGTGGATCCGGTCGTTCGGGTGCTCAGGACCGGTCGTGAAGGGCGGACATCACGGGCGGTGGCGTGCGGCCCCCTCTGCCCCGGCCCCCGCCCGCGCCCCCATCCCCGCCGCTCCCGCTGCCGCCCCCGGCGAGGCCGGCTCCGGCCCCGCCGCCGGGGCGGTCGACGAGAGACGGATCAGCCGGGACTCGCAGTGGTCGAGCCAGCGCGCCTCGGCCTCGGTCTGGAAGATCAGCTGCTCCAGGACGAGGAGCCAGGCGAGGTCGTCCCGCTCCTGGGCCCCGTTCTTCTCCACGGCGGTGAGGGCCTGCGCCTTCAGCCGGGTGTAGTCCTGCATGGCCTTCACGGTGTGCCGGCGCTGGGACTGGATGACGTCACGGATGTCGACGCCGGACGCCCCGACGGCCATGGCCAGCTTGATGGCCAGCTCGTCACGGGCCGGGCTGGTGCGGTCGACGGGGTGCTCGAACCAGCTGCGAAGTTCGACGCGACCGCTGTCGGTGATCGCGTAGAGCGGGTGGCCGGCCTCGTCCTCGCCGTCCTGCACGACCATGCCGTCGCGTTCAAGCCGGCTGAGGGTCGTGTAGACCTGACCCACGTTGAGCGGCCAGGTGGAGCCGGTGCGGGACTCGAACTCCGTACGGAGCTGTGAGCCGTAGCGCGGGCCGCGTTCGAGGAGGGCGAGAAGCCCGTGGCGGATGGACATACCGAGTATGTATACCGAGTAAGTCCGCGTGGACAAGCGTCCTGAGACGGACGCCGGAGGTCCGACTCAAGGGGGACCCGGGCCGTCGCGAGCCGCTCAGCGGCGGCGCATCCGCACCCCGAGGAAGCCGATGCCGAGGCCCACCAGAGCCAGCCCCACGCCCAGTGTGAACACGGGAATCCGCCGGTCGGAGAGGTCGAGGGGGGAGCCTCGGTGCCGGTCCGGTGAGCGGCCGCCGACAGCTCCGCGGGCGAGCTCTCGGCGGCCGGGGGCGTCCGTCTTGGGTACCGCCTCGCCCCCCTCGCCCGACTCCTCGGCGGGCTCCTCCTCTGTTGCCGTTTCAGTACGAGCGGGCTTCACCGGGCTCGTGGAGGACGGCGAGCCGGAGAGGTCGGCCGGGCCGCTCCCGGCCCTCCCCCGCCGGCACCCCCCGAGGGAGGCGGAGTCGCTGGGCGCGGGCGCGTCGGGCGGCCCCGACGGCTCGGGGGCCGCCGGACGGGCGGGTCCGGCGGGTCCGGAGGAAGGCGACGCCGACGGGGCGGACGGCGATCGGGCGGGGTGGGTGCGGCGATCGTGGCCGCGGAACCGTTCGGAGGGGGCGTGAGCGGGCGGTGTGGGGGAGACCGTCGCCGTGGCCGGGCGCGAGGGGGCGGGCGCGGGACGGACGGGATGGTGGGCGGCCCGGAGGGGTGCCTCACGGCGGCGGCCTCCGGCCCGAAGGCGCCGGCGCTCCGCAGGGCGCGGGGCGCGCCCTCGCCCTCAACGGTGCAACCAGTCCCTCACACCTGCCGCCTGCCAACGAATCTGCCCAAGTCAGCTGCCCTATGGCCGCGCAAGCGCCGTCGCTTCCCAAGCTGAGGGCGCGAGTTCGATTCTCGTCACCCGCTCCATGATGAAACCCCAGGTCAGCGACCTGGGGTTTGTTTGTTGTGCAGACCGCCCGGCGACGGTAAGCGGGCTACTCGTTCGGGAACTTGATGTACAAGGCCATGGCCAGCTGCTCGTCAAGCGCCTGCATCGACGTGAAAGACCCACTGCCGATCGGATAGTTCAGGGGGAAGTGGTTGTGTGTCGAGTTCTCGGCCGCCTGGGACAGGCCTCCCCAGTTGTTCTCCAGATCCAGGGACGTCAGCTCGATGACGCCCGACCCGCCGTTGATGAGGGACGAGGACCCGGCGTAGAAGATGCCGCTGTTGCGCATCGCGTGGCCGACCCGGTAGGAGATGAAGTCGAAGCGGGCACCCTCGGAAAGGGCCTGGACAAGAACGAGCAGGGCCCGCGCCTGGTCCCGATTGTTGCTGCCCGCCAGGTCGCTGATCGCCCCCTGCATGGTGTTCATGGTGATGCCGAGGGAACCGCGGTCGACCCCGGCGGCACGCTCCATGTCGCCGTAGCTGAGCCAGCTCCTGTTCTGCCCGTCCTGCCCCTGGAATGCAGCGGGTCCGGCATTGTTCAGCCGGACGTACTGGTGGGTCTGTTCGTTGAACCAGCCGGTCACGTACAGGTTCCGCGCGTTGAAGATCAGAGTGACCGCCCTCGTGCCCACCCGCAGGGTGACGGGGAAGTAGTCGTCGCGCGTCCCCGTGAGACGGATGTTCTGGTAGAGGTTCCAGCTGCCGCCCCGTCCGCGGATGAAGTTGATCATGGCGTCGTACCGGTCGGGGCCGGCGTTCGTCAGGTCGAAGCTCATGCCATCGGTCGGGTACGTCGCGCTGGCCAGCTGGACGTGCCCGCCCAGCGACTGGTGCTGCGCACCGGTGGTGAGGTTGCCGCCCAGGCCGGCGAGGACGACGGCGCCGGCGAGGGCCGCCGAGAGTACGGCCGATGTGCTGAGCCTGCTGAAGATGTGTGCTCGGGACATGGTGTGCGCTCCGTTGTGCGTGGTCGGTGGGCCGACCCAGGAAGGAGATGGACTGTGTCGAACGGCGTGCGGGCCGTCGTTTTCCGACGTGACCGGACACCGGTACGCGGAGGTGATCGGGGGCTGCGCTTCGATGGGCTCGGCCCCTCGCGCTGTGCGCCATGCGGCAACAACGCTGTTGTCGTGGCTTCCACTTGTGTGGATGGCATTGACGATGCGGGTGAAGGACAGGCCGAAACAATGGGGGTCGCATTGAGTGGGTAGGGCCCCTATTAAGATGGGGATGGCCGATGATCTCGACCCGAGCGGTCACTGCACGTGACCGAAGCCGGGCGTCCCGTATAGGACGGTGATGGTATGGCGGCCCAGCAGGGCCCTTCGGGACTTGGGCGGGGCTTCGCGTTCGTCGGTCGCCGCCATGAACTCGACCTGGTGCTCGCCGCCATCCGGCAGCCGCCGGCCGTGGTGATGGTCGAGGGCGACGCCGGTATGGGCAAGTCCCGGCTGGTACGCGAGGCCACCGCGATCCTGAAGTCGCAAGGGTGGCGGGTGATGACAGGCTTCTGCCACCCGCTGCGCGAGCCCCTGCCGTACGGGCCGGTGATCGACGCGCTCGGCAAGATCGGTCCGTGGCTGACGGACGGCGCCCTGCCGCCGACCACCGGCGCGCTGGCCCCGCTGCTCCCGGACCTGGCCGACCGCCTGCCGCCGGCGCCGGCCAAGCCGCAGGGCCCGGGCGCGGCGCGCCACCAGCTGATCCAGGCCGTGCGCTCGGTGCTCGACGCGGTCGGGCGGGTGGTCCTGGTCGTCGAGGACCTGCACTGGGTCGACGATGCCACCCGTGAGCTGCTCCTGCTGCTCGCCCGCGACCTGCCCGACCAGTTCGCGCTGGTGGTCACCTACCGGGCCGAGGACCTGCCGCCGGGGGCCGCGGCCCTGGGCGCCGCCTGCCGCCCGTCACCCGGCGCCAGCGGCACGGTGATCCGGCTGTCACCGCTGACCGAGAACGATGTGGCCGAGCTGGCCGGCGCGGCGCTGGGCGCCCAGGCCACGCCCGAGCTGTGCGCGGTGCTCCACCGCCGCAGCGAGGGCCTGCCGCTGGTCGCCGAGGAAGACCTGATCACGCTGCGGGACCAGGCGCGCCTGGACGTCGGGGAAGTGGAGCGGGCCGAGGTGCCGGGCGGCCTGCGGGAAGCGGTCAGCGAACGGCTGACCTCCCTGTCGCCGGCCGGTGCGGCGGTCGTGAACGCGGCGGCCGTCCTGGCCGTGCCGTCCACCGAGACGCTGCTGGCCGAGGTCGCCGCCCTGGACGGCGAGGAGGCCGCGGACGGGCTGGTCGACGCGCTGCGGGCGGCCGTGCTGCGCGAGACCGCAAGTGGCCTCTACGGCTTTCGTCACGTGCTGGCCCAGCAGGTCGCCTACCGGCACATCCCCGGGCCGCGCCGCACACGCCTGCACCAGCGGGCGATCGACCACCTCCAGACCCAGGACCCGCTCCCGCTGGTGCAGATCGCCCACCACACCCTGGCCACCGGCGACCATCAGGGCTGGCTCGACCGCGTCGAGCAGGCCGCCGACCAGGCCGTCGCACTGGGCGACACCGGCACCGCGGCCTTCCTCCTGCACCAGATCCTGGACCGACCCCGCGTGGACACGGGGCGGCGGTCCCGGGCCGCGCTCACGCTCGCCCGGATCGTCAGCTACGGCGTCGACTACGCCGTGACCGTCCGCGAGCTGCGGACCGTGCTGGCCGATCCGAAGCTGCCGGACGCCGTCCGGGGCGAGATCCGCCTGGGGCTCGGCCTGGTCATGCTCAACGTCGGCGCCGACCCGACCGGTTTCCGCGAGCTCGCCCACGCCGTCGACGAGCTGGCCACGCAGCCGCACAAGGCGGCTGTGGCGATGGTCAACCTGGCCCTCTACGAGCAGGACGGTGCCGCCGCGCACGCGTGGGACTGGCAGAGCCGAGCCGAGCAGGCCGTCCACGACAGCGCCGACGACACGAGCCGCAGAGCAGTCCAGATCAACCGGCTCATCCTGATGGCCCGGGACGGCGATCGGGCCGTCTGGCCGCTGCTGGAGCGGCTGCCGCGCCGAGATGCCGCCGGAGCGGTGCTGCGCCACGCCACCTACGCGCTGTACGCCCTCGCCGAGGTGGCGATCCAGCTCGGCCACGACCGCCGGGCCCGCGCTTTGCTGGCCGAGGTCGAGGACCTGGTCGAACACGCGGCCCACGGGCGCATCGAGTGCCTCCCCCGCGTCGCGGAGCTGCGCCTGGACTGGCTGGCCGGGCGCTGGACCCGGCTGGAGGAGGACTACGCGGCCCTGGCGCACGCCCACCCCGACGTGAAGCAGATCAACGTGGACCGGGCTCTGTGCCAGGGACACCTCGCCCTCGCCCAGGGGCGGCGCTCCCTGGCCCACGACCACTTCGCCACCGCGGCGGAGGCCGCCGACGGCACGAGCGAGGTGGACGTGAGCATCAGGATCGCCGCCGCGCTCGCCGCGCTCCGGCTCGCCGAGGGTGACCCGCGGGCGGCCTGGGAGATCGCCGAACCCGCGCTGTCGATGTCGCGAGGACTCAGGTCCTGGACCCGGACCATGGACCTCGTCCCGGTCGCGGCCGAGGCCGCGCTGGCCTGTGGGCACCATGCACTGGTCGAACGACTGGTGGCGGAGGCCGAGTCGGACCTGTGCGACCGCGACGCGCCGGCCGCCTCGGCCGAACTGACGCTGGTCCGAGGGATGTTGCTCCGCGCCACCGAGCCGGCGCGGGCCGCCGAATACTTCGCCGACGCGCAGCGCAGGTGGCAGGACATCGGCCGCCCCTACGAGGTCGCCAAGGCCGCCGAACGCCGGGGCGAAGCCTTGACCTGCTCGTCTCCCGAAGACGCGGCGGCGCACCTGGCCGACGCCGCGTGCGGCTTCACCGGGCTCGGCGCGACCGGCGACGCCGCACGCTGCCAACACCGCCTTCGCGAACTCGGTGTCCAGACGTCGCGGCGACCGGGACGCCGCGGCTACGGAACCCAGCTGTCGCCCCGTGAACTGGAAGTCGCCAAGCTGCTCGCCGACGGTGCCACCAACCAGGACATCGCCCAGACCCTGTTCCTGTCCCCCCGCACCGTCGAGAAGCACGTGGCCCGCGTCCTGGCGAAACTGCGCACCGGGCGGCAGGACATCCAAAGCAGCCTGCCCAACTCCGACAAGCCCGGGTCCCACGAACCCGCCTGAGGAACGCGCCGAACACCACCGACAAGACTGTGGAGTCGCCGAGCAGAGCCGCTGGACCGCGAGGTCGCCGCTGACGTCGGCAGAGCCGATCGCATGTCTACCTCGCCGGGCGTACCGTCGAGCGGCGCCGGCCGTGGAGCGATCACCCGAAACGAGCTGATACGCACGTAGGTTGGAGCGGCAGTCGTGTCCCTCGGTCTGGGAACCGCTTCTCACGGTGAACCTCAGACGGCACACGACGACCTGCCTGCGCCGAAGACCAAGGGGCACAGGCGTCAACCCACGTCCACATCACCGCCGAGCTGACGGACTTCACGGCCCTCGGCGAACTCACCACACGACTGGCCGACCTGGAACTCGCACGGGTCGACGGCCCCTGGTGGTCCCTGCGCCCCGATTCACCCGCCCACAGGCAAGCCCGCCACGAAACCCGGGCCCAAAGCCGTTCATGGTCAGCCTCCCGCAGGGGTGCCCGCCGCGGCCGCCATGAGCGGTTCGGCGGCCTCCTCGGTCGTGTCCGGGGGCACGACCAGCAGGTCCCAGCGCCCCTGGCCGGGGGCGAGCAGGACGACGGTGGGCGGGGCGGACGCGGCCAGGGTCCTGCACAGTCGTACGACCTGGTTGGACACGAACATCCGACCGGCCGTCACGGGCCAGGCCGCCCCGTTGACGGTGACGCTGGTGACGTGGCCCCACTCCCGTGGCAACCCGGCCAGCAGAAGCGGGAGTTCGACCAGGAGGTCGTAGGAACGCGGCCACCACGCTCCGTCGACGGCCCGGGGCAGGCCGCTGTGGGGTGCCAGGCGCAGGCGCAGCACGGGGTGAGGGGGAAGCGGGGGTTGCAGTGCGGTGGTCATGGGCGGGACTCCTGTCGACTGCCATGCGCGGATGGGTGGTTGACGTCAGGCGCGACGGGCAGCGACACGCTCCGGCGTGGGCCAGCGCACGTCGTACACCCAGCCGAGGCGTTCGAGGAGGCGGATGACGGCGGCCGACGGGTCGATCTGACCGCGGTCGACGCCGTGCCGGGCGCTGGTGGGGTCGGCGTGGTGGAGGTTGTGCCAGCTCTCGCCGAAGGAGAGCAGGGCGAGCGGCCACAGGTTGGTGGCCCGGTCGTGGCGCCGGGTGCGGAAGGGACGCTCACCGATCACGTGGCAGAGGGAGTTGACGCTCCAGGTGACGTGGTGGAGCAGCGCGATACGGACAAGTCCCGCCCACAGCAGGGCGGTCACGCCGTACATCCAGGTGCCGCCGATCGCCCAGCCCGCCGCGAAGGGCAGGGCCAGCGTGAGGACGCACAAGAGCGGGAAGGCGCGGGAGACGGCACGGATGTCGCGGTCGGCGAGGAGGTCGGGGGCGTAACGCTCGGCGGGGGTGCGGTCGTTACGGAACAGCCAGCCGACATGGGCGTGCAGCAGTCCGCGCAACTGGCCGCGCAGGTGTGTGCCGTAGCGGTACGGCGAGTGCGGGTCGCCGGGACGGTCGGTGAAGGCGTGGTGGCGGCGGTGGGTGGCGACCCAGCCGATGACGTCGCCCTGGAAGCTCAGCGAACCGGCCACGGCGAGCGTTATGCGCACGGGACGGACGGCCCGGTAGCCGCCGTGGGTCAGTCCGCGGTGGAAGCCGACCGTGACGCCCAGGCCCGTGATCGTGTAGAGGACGGCGGCGAGCACGACGTCGGCGGGGTGGATCAGGCGGCCCCACAGCAGCCAGCCGGCCAGGCCGAGGGCCACGAGCGGCAGGATGACGATCACCGCGGTCATGGCCACGTACAGGCGCTCCCCGCCGTCGCGCGCGGGCGTCGGGCCGTCCGGCGGGAAGGGGGAGGTGCCGTCGTAGGTCCGCTGCGGCGTGACGGTGTCCAGCGGGGGTGCCGGGACAGATGTGACATGCGTGGGAGTGGGTGGCATGGGACAGGGCTCCTGCCCTCGATGAGGCCGCTCTGGCGGAGGTACCGCCGGGGTCACGGGCTGCCCCTGGTGTGGGTGGTGTGCTGGAGACGACCTGTCGGGTCGGCACGACACACCCTCGTGCTCCCCACCGTACTCCTCGTGCGGGACGACGCTCGGACGCCGCTGGTCGGCACCTTGGCCACCGCCCTGGTCGGCGCCCTGGTCACCGTCCTTCTCAGCGCCATCGGAAGCCCGCGGCAGGCCGCCCAGGAGGCGAACGGCGCCTTCGGGCGGTGACTCATCCCATGGAAGCGGTACACACGACGATGTACGACCAGACACGCGCCCAGCAGCCCGCGGACCGGCCCTCGGGTCACGCCGGACGCCATGCCACGGGCCCGGAGCCGCTGCTCCCCTCGGACGGACGGGAGGAGATCGCGCACCGCCTCGGACATGCCGTCAACACCTTCGCGGACAGCCCGCGCGAGGCGCTGGAAGAGGCGGAAAGGGCGTTCGACGAAGCCGCCGCCCAGTTGATGAACGCCCTCGCGGAGCGGCGGCGGGCCCTGCGTGCGGGCCGGTTCTCACCTTCCCATCGGCTGGTGCGGCATCGCCGCGGTCATGGTGGCGTCATCACGGTCATGACGGCCGTGACGACGCGTCATGGCGCCCGTGACGACCGGCGGCGGCCGTGACGACCCGTCATGGAACCCCCCGAATGACGTCCCTGGGGCGACGAACACGGTGAAGATCACCCTGCGGGCGACTGGTGGGGCCCGCCCGGCTCTTCATCGGCGGGTTGTTCATCCGGACTGTTCACCGGGGCTCTTCACCGCGCCCCCGTGGGCTTGTGCAGTGCTCGGGTCCGTTCGTCCGGTGCCCGTGTCGATGAGGATCTGCTGGGCCCGCCTCCCGCTGCCGGGGCGGACGGCCTCGGCCATGGCAGCGCGCGCGGCGTCGGGCGTCGCGTGCGGCGGGACCACGAGGAGGGAGAAGAGATCCTGCTCGCCCCGGGTGATGAGAACCGTGTCGTCGCCGACCGGGAAGGAGTCGATGTGGACGACTCGGTCGTCGACGGTCATCCGCGTCGGCAGTTCGTCCCACGCCCCGGTGTCGAGGCCGACGCGTGTGATGGGCCCGAGGTGCTCGGTCAGTGCGCCGATCAGGCTGGGGAGTTCGGCGGCGATGTCGCGGGAACGAGGCCACCACACCCCGTCGAGCACGCCCTGCCGGTCATGTGTCGTCTCCAGCCGCACGAGGGCCGTCCCGGGCCGCACGGCCCGGTGCACGGCGTCCGGCAGGAGTCTCGTCATCCGCGGGGAGTCGGAGCCGGAGTCGACCATGGCACTCGCCTGCCTACCTGGACCGAGGAGACCGGGTGGCTTCCTCGTTCTCACGGTACTCCGCGCCCCGACAGCGGGCCGGGAGGTCGCCGGTCGCCCACGGGAGCTGCGGCAACTGCCGGAGTGAGGGGGTGAACCCGGCACGTCCCGTACGGGCACGTCGAACTCCGAGGTCGCCATGCGGTCCGTGGCCCCCCTCGGCCAGCCACGCCGAGGTCCGTGTCGTCGCCCCCTCGCCCGAAGTCGCCCGTCGGGTCGCGGAGGTCCTCCCTCGTTGCTTCGGCTCCGCCGAGCAGCGCAGCTACCCCGCGGGCCCCGACGGAGGAACCCGCCTCGACCTCACCGTGGACACCGCCCACGCGGCGGAACCCGCCCGATCATGGCTGGCGACCAGCCGGTCCACGGGACACAGCCACCGGGGACAGTAGGGGGATCCCCGCTGCGGGTCCCGCCGCGTCGGACGGCGCCTGGTGGCCCCCGTTCAGCGACCTGCCGAGCGCACCCGCCGCCCTGGCCGACCATCCGTCCGGAAACGTCGTCAACGGCCGCGCTCAGCCGCACCTGTGCTGCCGGATCCGCCCGTCGCGACCACGCGCACGGTCCGGCTGTGCGACGTACCGCACGCGGGCGCATCGCCCGCCATGACCACGCCGCACCACCACCTCGCACCACCGCGCCGCCCGTGCGCTGCCCTGCAAAACCGCTGGCCGTGGGCCCTTACCGGCGTACGGCCCGGAGTAGAGTGAACACGGAGAGCCGGTTCGGGAGCCCAGACAAGTGGCGGCGACCATGGCAACACTGCACCAGCGGAAAACCCACCGCGAAGCGATCATGAAGACCCTCTACGAAGACATGGAGGGAAGTGGCCTTCCGGACGTCTCCGGGGCCAGGCTGCGTGACGAGTTGGACATCCCGGAGCACGATCTGGCCGCGGCCTGCACCTATCTGGTGGGCGAGGGACTGGTCACGGTCCGTTGGGCCCATGGAGATGTCCCCGCGACGGTCGTGCTGACGCATCAGGGGATACGGCTCATGGAGGCCGAGGAGGAGAACCGCGGCTGACCCCGCGAGGGCGCCTTGGGACACGGAGGCCGGGGTATTCGTACCTACCACCCGGCAGAGCGTGCAGACAGGGAGCAGGCCATGATCCGTCCAGCCGACATCCGCGAGTGGCGCAACCAGGACGTGGTCGACGAGAAGCAGCGCAGGATCGGCATGCTCGAAGCGGTCTACGTCGACACCGCCACCGACGAACCGGCCATGGCCACCGTCCGGACCGGACTGCCCACTCGCCACCGGCTGGTCTTCGTCCCCCTCGACGACGCGGTCCTCGGACCGGACTACGTCCGGGTCCCCTACACCAAGGGGCAGGTACGGAAGGCCCCGTCGATCGGGACGGACGACGTCCTGCCGGCCGAGCGGGAGGAGGAGATCTTCCAGCACTACGGCATGACGTACCGGCCCGGGGCGGCCGGCGAACGTCAGCTCGCGCGCCGGTGATCACGCGCGCACGGCACGGAGGAGATGGTCCGCGGTGATGGCGCTCTTCCTTCTGCTGCTCCTGGTGGCCGTCGTACTGGGGATCATCGGTGTGGCGGCGGAGGGCCTCGGCTTTCTCCTGGCCATCGGCATCGTGGTCTTCGCCGCAGCCGTGATTTCCTTCACGGTGCTGGTGTCCCGGCGTGCCAGGCGGCGTCCCGTCCGCTGACGCCGGGGCCGACACCGTGTGTCGAGGCCCCCATGACAGGAGGGCGGCATGGCGGGTCCGGCGCCCGGCACGAGAGATGCCAGAAACCGGCGAAGGTCGTCTCAGTTGTTCGGTAGTGCCTGCTCGGCCCAGATCACCTTGCCCTGGGGCGTGTACCGGGTTCCCCAGCGCTCGGTCAGCTGCGACACCAGGAACAGGCCCCGGCCGCCTTCGTCGGTCGTCGCGGCATACCGCAAGTGGGGCGAGGTGCTGCTGCCGTCAGCCACCTCGCAGATCAGCCTGCTGTCGTAGATCAGTCTCAGGTGGATCGACTCGCCGCCGTAACGGACGGCGTTGGTGACGAGTTCGCTCAGCACCAGTTCCATGCTGAAGCCCAGTTCGGACAGCCCCCACTCGTCGAGCTTGCCGGTCGCCGCGGCGCGCACCCCGGCGACGGCAGCCGGATCGGGGGGCACGTCCCACTCGGCTATCCGATCCGGTGGCAGCGCATGGGTACGGGCGATGAGCAACGCCACGTCGTCCGTGGGGCGTTCGGGCAACAGCGCATCCAGCACCGCCTGACAGCTCTCCTCCGGCGCGCGCTCCGTGTGATCCGTCAGGGCTTGCCGCAGGAGTTCCATTCCCTCGTCGAGGTCACGGGTCCGGTCCTCGATGAGGCCGTCGGTGTACAGGACGAGCTGGGAGCCTTCGGCGATGTCCAGCTCGGCGGTCTGGAAGGGCATGCCCCCGAGCCCCAGGGGCGGACCCGGCGGCAGGTCGGGAAAGGTGACCTTCCCGTCGGGCTGGACCAGCGCGGGAGCCAGGTGCCCCGCGCTCGCCATGGTGCAGCGGCACGTCGCAGGGTCGTAGATCGCGTACAGGCAGGTGGCGCCCACCACGGCGGCGGGGCTTTCCGTGCACGACTCGTCCTGGTCGATGCGCCCGACCAGCTCGTCCAGATGACTCAGCAGTTCGTCGGGGGGCAGATCGAGCGTGGAGAAGTTGTGCACCGCGGTGCGCAGCCGCCCCATGGTCGCCGCGGCGTGCAGGCCGTGGCCGACCACGTCACCGACGACCAGCGCCACGCGGCTGCCCGGCAGGGGAATCACGTCGAACCAGTCCCCGCTCACACCCGACTGAGCCGGGAGGTACCGGTAGCCGACGTCGAGGGCGCTCTGCTCGGGCAGGGCCCGCGGCAGCAGGCTGCGCTGGAGGGTGACCGCCAGAGCGTGCTCACGCGTGTAGCGGCGGGCGTTGTCGATGCTGACCGCGGCACGAGCCACCAGCTCCTCCGCCAGCGAGAGCTCCTCCTGGTCGAAGGCATCGTGCTCCTTGGAGCGCCAGAAGTTGACCATGCCCAGCACGACACCGCGGGCCTGGATCGGAGCGGCGATGAGCGAGTGGATGCCGAAGTCCACTATCTGCTCGGTGCGCTCCGGGTCCTGCAGATGCCAGCCCGTCGCGGTGGACAGGTCGGCCACCAGTTCCGAGCGGCCGGAGCCGTAGCCGCGTGCCTGGGGCGTGGAGGGCAGGAAGTCGATCAGCCGGCCCTTCTCGTAGAGCGGTTGGTCGTCGCGGATACCGCATACGGCGACGCGTCGCATTCCCTTGGCCGTGGCCGCCGGTTCCTCACCGTGCAATACGGCGTCGGCCAGGTCCACGGTGACGAAATCGGCGAAGCGGGGGACGGCGATCCGGGCGAGTTCGTCGGCCGTTTGGATCACGTCCAGGGTGGTGCCGATGCCCAGTCCGGCGTCGTAGAGGAGCTTCAGCCGCTCACCGGTGATCTCGGCTCTGCCGGACACGGCCCGCAGCTCCGTGGAATCGCGCAGCGTCACGACGGTGCCCCGGGGACCTCCGCCGCGATCCGTGAGCCTCTGGTTGACCACCAGCAGCCGCGGCCCGGCCAGGTGCACCTCGTCCGTGGCCTCGCGGCCGGAGCTGAGCAACGACAGCATCTCGGGTTCGAGGGCCGGCATCTGGGACACGTGCTTCCCCTCTGCGTCCGGCTCCAGCTCCAGGAGGCGCCTGGCCTCGTCGTTCGCCAGCAGCAATCGCCCCTCACCACTGACAATGAGCACGCCTTCGCGTACGGAGTGCAGTACCGCGTCGTGGTGCTCGTACATGCGGGACATCTCGTTCGGTGCCAGGCTGTGAGTCTGTCGTCGCAGCCGCCTGCCCACCAGCACGGTGGCGGCGGTGGCCACTCCGAGAGCGCCCGCACCGGCGGTCAGGATGATCGGTATCTGCCGGTCCACCAGACTGGTCACGTTCTTGACCTTCAGCCCGGCGGAAACGAGGGCCACCACTTGGCCCCGCGTGTCCTGGATGGGCACGGTCGCCTGAACCTCGTCGCCGAGGGGGCCCCGCACGCTTTCGGTATAGACCTTCCCCGCCAGCGACGGCTCGATCTCTCCTACGAATCGCTTGCCGATCCGGTCCGGCAGGGGATGGGTGTAGCGGATCCCTTTCGTGTCCATGACCACGACGAAGTCGACGCCCGCGGACTTGCGTCCCGCTTCGGTCAGCGGCTGCAGGACCTTCGCGGGCTGGGGGGCCTGCAGTGCGGACAGCACGCCCGGGGAATGTGCGAAAGTCTGCGCGACGGCTATGGATCTTCGTTTGGCCTCGGCGTCGGTGTGCCGCTGCGACTGAAGGACAAGGGCGAAGACGGCGAATGCCACAAGCAGCACCACCAGCGCCACCTGCAGGAGGAATATCTGCCCCGCGACGCTTCGGGTGTTCCTTCGCGCCAGTGACCACAGTGACGATATATGACCAACTCGGACAAAATGTCCTTTCATCTGGCCTTTCTAGCATCCATCACCTCGTGCAGTCACGGGCTTGCGCTCGAAACCGTCCATGCCCGCCCCACAGTCCATCGCTTCTGTAGCCACATCTGTCACTTCAGTTACCGGGCACCCCGGCAGAAAAGGACCTACGCCGGTACGACGACCGTGGTGCCGCCGGTGCGTGCGAAGTCGGGGAGGTCGAACGAGACGCCCGAAGAAATCGTCTGCCGCCATCTCTGTGGAACGCGCGGAGGGGCCCTGGTGCCGTACGGCACCAGGGCCCCGAAGGAACTGTTACACCATCTGCCGGCCCCAGTGCTGCGCGGGCCTTCTGTGTCCGCCGACCCGACCGAAACGCTGTCGGGGGCGCGGGGATCGCGGTTGCTCGACCGGAGACCACCTCACTATCGATGTCCTGCGGTACCCGGGCTCAACACGTCCGCCCGGGCGATCCTGATGGCGCTCGGCTCCTCCGTCCTTCCCTCTGAACCAATCACTTGCCAAACGGGTACTGCCCACTGACTTCACTGCTGGGTACTACGGACTTCACGGGTACTGCCACTGCGGTACTGCTCATGGCGGCCCCTGATCACTGCGGGCCACCCGGTCCGGTCGTCAGCCCCGTCGCCGTCCTGCGACAACCCTGGCTTCGGAACTCCACCACCGCACCGTCCTGCGAACTGCAACTGCCTACCGCTGCCCGGTAGTTCGTGTCTGCCGGGCCCTTCTGTCTCTCTGGGCTACGAGAGAAACCATAACCACGGGACCACCCAATGTCTACTCCAGCGACTATAGATTTTCGCGTGTCCGATGGTGAGGTAATCCGCCTCGAACGGCGATGGCACCGGCGGATCGCGCACACCCGGCAGTGGTCGAACCCGGTGCCGTTCACCGATCAGTCGAGGCCGACTCGGGGCAGGTGCCGGTCCAGGAACGCCGGCACCCACCAGTTGGCCCTGCCCGCGACCTTCATGAACGCCGGTACCAGGAGCAGGCGGACGAGCGTCGCGTCCAGCAGGACCGCCACTGCCAGGGCGAGACCGAATTCCTTGAGTTCGAGCACGTCGGCGACGAGGAAGCAGCCGAAGACGGCCGTCATGATGACCGCGGCGGCGGCGATCGGCCTCGCCGTGTGCGCCAGGCCCTTCGCCACCGCGTGGTCGTTGTCGTGCGTGCGGAGGTACTCCTCCCGCATGCGGCCGATGAGGAACACCTCGTAGTCCATGGACAGGCCGAACAGGAGCGCGAAGACCATGATCGGGAGGTAGACCTGGACGAAGCCCACGCTGGTGAAGTCGAAGAGGCCTTCCAGGTGCCCTTCCTGGAACACCCAGGTCGTGATCCCGAAGGCCGCGAAGGTCGCGAGCAGGTTCAGCAGGACCGCCTTCAGCGGCAGCAGTACCGAGCGGAAGACCAACAGCAGGTAGAAGAACGTCAGCGTCAGCACCATCCCCATGACCAGGGGGAGTTTGCCGAGCGTCTCGTCGGACAGGTCGGCGAACTGTGCTGTCTCGCCACCCACCAGCATGTGCGGGCCGGCCGACGCGGTCCGCGCGGGGATCACGTCGTCGCGCAGGTCCTCCACCAGACCGGTCGCCTCGGAGGAGTCCACGGGAGCCCTCGGCACGATCGTGATGACCGTGCGGTCGCCCCCGGCGCCGACATTGACCGTCTGAGCGAGGAGCGGCTTCACCGCCGGATCCTGCTCCAGCTGTCGCAGCGCCTGCGGGGACACCGTCCCTGTCGTCTGTCTGAGCAGCGTCGAGACGGAGTAGACGTCGGCGACCCGAGGATCCTTCGCCAGCGACGCAGTGAACGAGTCGATCGTCGCCAGGTCGCTCGCGCTGAGCGCCCCCGAGCCCTCGTGCGACGCCAGGACCTGGACCGGGGACAACGCGCCCGCGCTGAACTTGTCGGCGAGGATCGCGGCACCCTTTCCGGACGGCTCGTCGGAGATCGCGGAGATGCCCAGGTCGATGCCCAGCTTGATGCCGACCGTCGGCAGGGCGAACAGGATCAGCAGGGCCGCGGCGGGGATGGCCATCCAGGGGCGCGCGAGAACGGTGCGGGCCCAACGCTCCCAGCCGCCGGGCCGTCCGGTCACGTCCGCGACGTCCTCCTTCGGCCGCAGACGCCGGGGCAGTGCCCCGCGGTTGACACGCTCGCCGAGCGCCGCCAGCAACGCGGGAAGCATCGTCCAGGCGACCACCAGCGTGCACAGGACCACCAGCACGGAACCCAGCGCGATGCCGTGGAACAGCGGCGAGTCCACCACGAACAGGGAGAGCAGGGCGATGGCGACGATCGCGCCGGAACAGGCGATCGTGCGGCCGCTCGTCGCCATCGCCACACCCACCGAGTGGGCCACGGCGTCAGCGCGTTCCCCGTCCCGGGCACGGGTCAGTTCCTCGCGGAAGCGGAACAGGATGAAGAGGGAGTAGTCGATCGAGATCCCCACTCCGATCATCGTGACGATCGAGAGGAGAAAGGCGTCGAACACCGTCACGGTCGTCAGCAGGGCGAGGACGCCGAAGGTGGTCGTGAGGCTGACCAGAGCGGTGATCAAGGGAACGAACGAGGCGACCAGCGCGGCCAACGCGATGAGCAGAACCAGGAAGGCGACCGGAATGCCGATCGACTCGGCCCGCTCCACGTCGGCGTTCTCCACCTCGGTCAGGTCGTTGGCAGTCGGCGAGTACCCCGTCAGATAGGCCTGGACCGGGGAGTCGCCCGCCGCGTCCCGCACGACGTCCTGGAGGTCGGCGGCCCGATCGCCCCGCTCACGGTCGTCGCCGGCCAGGCCCAGTGAGGCCACCGCCGCCGAACCACGCGACAGGACGTTCCGCATGCCGGGGTCGGTGGGCCCCGACACGGACGTGACCCCCGGCTCGTCCCGTACGGCCCTCACCACGCGGTCCACGACCTGGACGTACTCCTCGTCCTTGATGGTCAAGGTGTCCGAGTCGAAGACGATCACATCCTGCTCGGCCCCGGCGGAGGGAAAGTCCGACTCGAGCAGTTGGGTGACCTGCTGGGAGTCCGAGCCGGTCACGCTGTAGTCGGACGCGGCGAGAGTCGAGACCAGATGGGGATACGCGAGGCCCGAGGCAACGAAGATCACGGCCCAGAAGGACAGGACCCACCACCGGCGGCGGGCCACCCAACTGCCCCACCTCATCGGACGTGTAGCACGTGAACGGCCGGAGGGACCGCCGGAACCGCCTGCACCTCCGGAACCTGCGGTGGACATCATGAGTGCCGCTGTCTTTCCCTCGTGGCGGCACCGCTACCGAGCGGCTGGGCGGGAGCCGGGAGGCCGAGGAACACATCGGGCGCGTGCACCGGGGCCGTGCGGTGCTTCTCGCTGATGCTTCCCGTCGGTCCCCACCGCAGGTACATGTGCAAGCCACTACACACGTAGCCGTCAGTGGTCATGGATGTGCTCCCAACGCACCAGCGCTCCAGCAGCTCTGCCGGGCGGCCCCGCTTCCTGCTCTCAGCCAGTACACAAAGTAATAGGCATTAAAAAAGATACTTATGTGGACATGCCGAGCTTCTTGCGACTTGTAGCCCTGCCGCGGGAGGCGCCCGCGAAGTCGCCGACCGCGAAGCAGCGTGATGCGCACCCAACACTGGTTGCAGCGCCGAACCATCTGGTTGTACGGTCGAACCATGCCAGAGGATGGTGGAGCAGCGGAACCCGCCCTGCTGCAAGACGCGCTGCGGAGCTTCGTCCGTGCTTTCGGGCTGCACCAGCCCGAAAGCACCCCGTGCGGTCAGGCGATCCCGGTCTCCGAGGCTCACGCCCTCGGCGAGCTCGCGCAGGAGGGCGAACTGCGGCAGGTGGAACTGGCCCGTCGGCTGCGCCTGCAGAAGAGCACCGTCAGCCGGCTCGTCGGGCAGCTGACCGCCCGCGGTTGGGTGGAACGCGCTCCCGCCCCCGGCGACGGCCGCGGCGTCACCCTGCGCCTCACAGCCTCCGGACGGACGGCCGCGCACAACCTCGCCGACGCGCGGCGGGAGAAGTTCTCCCGGCTGCTCGACGCGATCCCGCCCCACGAACGAGCCGGCGTACTGCACGCCCTCGGAGTCCTGACGGAGGCACTGGATGCATAACCGCAAGCGCCGACTCTTGACGGCGGGCATCGCCGCAGGGGGTGTCGGCGCGGCGCTGGCCGCTCTCCTGCTGATCGGCGACCCACAGCGGGAGAGCGGCGATCGGCGGACCGATCGGCAGGAGGCGGTCGCCGAACGCGGTCGCACCGTGATGCCCTTCGACCTCGAAGCGACCACTCACCACTTCACCCCCAGCGAGACCGGCGGCGTCCAGGACGTCGTCGCCGACCAGCCCGACGACGCCCAGCAGGTCGACCTCATACGCGCCCACCTCCAGCAGGAGGCCAAAGCCTTCGGCCAGGGAGACTTCGGCGACCCCGCCCGGATCCACGGCGACAGCATGCCGGGCCTGGCGGAACTTCAGGACGGCTACGAACGCGTCGCGGTGCGCTACCGGGAACGGCCCGACGGCGCCACCCTCACCTACACCACCGACGAGCCCGCCCTGGTCGACGCCCTGCACGACTGGTTCGAAGCACAGCTCAGCGACCACGGCGACCACGCCGAAGCAGGACACTGAGCCGAGGGGAGCCGACCGGTCCCCGCCGGGGACGCCGGAATGCCGAAGGTGGTTCGAGACCTATGGGCGTTCCGGAGGAGGTTCGCGTCACGGCGCCGTGTCCGCCGCCGTCCCGGCGGGGACGGGAATACGTCGTGCCACCAGCCAGCCGACGAGGGCCAGCACGGCCATCCCGGTCGCCGAGACGGCCAGCGCCTCCTCCCTGGCATGTGCGTTGACCCGTACCAGCTCGTCGGCCGCGGCCCCCGTGATGCCGTGCGACATCACGGGGGCACGCAGGTCGTCGTCGGACGCGGCGGTGATCTGGACCTGCTGCTCCAGCGTCCGTGTCACCAGCTCCTTCTGAGCGGTGGACAGGACACCGCTGTCCTGCACTCCGGCCTCGAACGCGTACAGAGGGGAACAGGGCACGGTCGCGTCATGTGCCGGTCCTGGCCGCGTCGACGGCCGCCCGCACGGTGGGATGAACGTGCCTCAGCTCCGCCCTGGCCTCGGCGGTGCGCAGCACATCCCGTACCTGACCCACATCGCGGGCCAGCAGGAGCCGGACTCCGCGGGCCTCCAGTTCCTCGGCCAGCTCGTCGAGCATGCGTACCGCGCTGACGTCGACGAAGGGAACCGTCTCGGCGTCGATCACGACCGCCGTCGCCCCTTCCCGGCCGGCGGCCTTCCGTACCGTGGACCGGATGCGCTCGGCGTTGGCGAAGTAGATGCCCGCCTCGACGCGTAGCACCACCACCCCCGGAATCCTGCGACTGTCCGCGTGCCTGTCGAGCGCGGCGAAGTGTCCGTTCCCCGGCAGTTGCCCGAGTTCGCTGATGACCGGCCGCGAGGAGCGGTAGAGGAGCAGGAGCAACGAGGCACCGATGCCGATGAAGAGGCCGGGCAGCGTGTCGAAGATCATCACCCCGAGCATCGCGGCGATCGCGGCGAGGAAGTCGGGCCGCGCGGCGACGCCGTAGGCCTGGCCGAGCCTGCGGGTGAAGACGCGGTAGAGGGCGACCAGTGAGGGGATGTCGACCAGTTCGACCACCGCCGCGACCACCACCGCCGCGAGCACCGCCTCGGGAAGCTTCTCGAAGAGGTCGGTCAGGAAGAGAAGCGTGATCACGGTAAGTGGGGCGACGAACACTCCGGACAGCTGGGTGCGCGCGCCCGCCGACCAGTTGACGGCGGTCTTCGAGAGGCTGCCGTTGACGATCATGCCGCTGGACAGGCCGGCGCCCAGGCCGGCGGCTCCGAGCCCGATCAGCTCGCGGTTGGCGTCGACCTCGTAGTGGTCCCGAGCGGCGTAGCTCTTCGCCGCCCCGAGTCCCTCGGCGAAGGCGACGAGCAGCACACCGATGCTTCCGGCGGCGAGGTCGCCGAGGTCGCCGACCGAGACGTCGGGGAAGCCGAACGAAGGCAGCCCGGTCTCGACGCTGCCGACGACATCGACGCCGTGGTCCTCCAGATCGAAGGCCGCTGCCGCCGCGATCCCCAGCGCCACCGCGATCAGCGAGCCGGGCACGATCGGGGCGACGCGCCTGAGAACGAGGATCAGCAGGAGGCTGCCGACGCCGACCAGGACGGTGAGGCCACTGGCTCCGCCGAGGTCGCCGACCAGGGCCCAGATCTTCTCGAAGAAGTCCCCCGACCCGCCCTCGACACCGAACAGTTTCGGCAGCTGGCCCGCGATGATCGTCAGTGCCAGCCCGACGATGAAGCCTTTCAGCACCGGCTCGGAGATGAAACTGGCGAGGAAGCCGAGGCGCAGCAGCCCGGCGAGGAGCGCCGCGATGCCCACGGTGACGGCCAGTGCCGCGGTCATCGCGGTGAAGTTCGCGCTCGAACCGCCGGCGGCGTCACCGACGATCGCCGCCGAGAGCGCCGCCGTCGCCGCCATCGGCCCGACCACCAGGTGCTTCGAGCTGCCGAAGGCGGCGTAGAGGATCAGGGCCGCGGGTGCGGCGTAGAGGCCGACCACGGGCGAGACGCCGGCGATCGTCGCGTAGGCGAGTGCCTCGGGCACCAGCACCGCCCACACGGTCACCCCGGCCAGCGCGTCCCGGCCCAGCCACTGCCGCCGGTAACCCCGCAGCGAGGGGAACAGCCAGTGCATGTCCGCCCTCACGAGGAGAGGTCACCGATGGCGTCGCCCAGCAGCTTCGCGGCGAAGAGCAGGCAGATCACGGCCATGATCGCCGTGTTGTGCCGCTCCATCCAGACTTTGAGACCGTCGAGGATGTGCTTCGAGCGCTCCCTGAGGGCGAAGTAGAGCACGACCGGTGTTCCGGGCCCGAGCGCCCCGAGCAGCACGTAGACCGCCAGTGCCACGGCCTGTGCGCCGGCGGAGGTGTCCGTGCGCGCGATCGCCGACGCCGCGGCGATCGAGAGCAGCAGGTTCTTCGGGTTGAGGGCGGACAGCGCCATCCCCAGCGCCAGCGCCTTGCCAGGGGTGAACGAGTCGACCGTCTTCATCCACTTCGGCAGCGTCACCTCCTCGTCGCCGCGCGGCCGGCCGCGCCACTCCTTCACCGCCACCCACAGCAGCAGCACGCCGAGCGCCAGGTCGAGCGCGCTGACCCATTCCGCCGGCTGCCCCTCGTCGCCCGGACCGGCGCCACCGGAGACCAGCAGCACGATCGTGCCGACCAGAGCCAGTCCCAGGGCCCAGCCCACGAGCAGCGCCGGTCCGTTGACGCGCGCCCTGGGGGTGGCGAGCATCAGCACCACACCGATGATCGGGAACGCGCTCAGCGCGACGGCGACGCCGTAGGACAGAACCTGACCGATCGCCTCACCCACGGCCGCCTGCCTACGCCGGTTCGATCTCGCCCGGCCGCCAGCTCTTGTCGAACCAGCTTTCGAGCGGACCGTAGAGCCGCAGCATCACGAAGAATCCCTTGCCGGGTACGGTCTGGACCCAGTTCGCCTCCTTGCCCTCCGGCGCGGTCGGGCCGAAGTGGATGACCGTCTCGCCGTCGGCCTCGGGCCGAACGTCTTCCGACAGGCTGTTGACGCTCGGGTAGGGGTGGTCCGTGCGCAGCAGCGAGCGGGTCTGGGGGTCGTAGACGTTGACGGCCCAGAAGTTCTTCACGGGGATGCCGCTCGGCAGAGTGAGCGTGTACGCCCGTCCGCCGTCGAGCCACTGGCCCGTGGAGTCCTCCGCCGTGTAGGCGTACTGCGATCCGGTGCCGACGGCCGCCGTGACCATCGCCGGAGAGGAGGCGGCGGCGAAGTAGTAGAACACCGCCCGGGAGTCCAGCAGCCGGGCACCCTCCGGCGACAGGAATTCGTGACTGTGCGTGGGGAACGGGGTCTTCCACGAACTGTCGGGGTAGTAGAAGAAGCCCGGGTCACGTGGCTTGAAGGCCAGCGTCCGTACGACGCCCGAGGCGATCCTGGCGGCGTTGTCGAGGATCGAGCGCATACGGTCGTCCGGCCGGAAGGGCTTGCCGCGCTCGATGCCGAGCGCGGCGAGCTGACCGGCGCGCTCGGGATCGAGCGACTCGGGCGGCTCCGCCTGGACGATGGTGTCGATCTCCTCGAAGAAGGAGATGTCGTTCGCGTGGACGGTGTTGAAGTCGGACTCCGCCCAGTTGAGGAAGCGCTGCTCGGGCGGGTCCGCCGCGGCCGAGAGCGGGTAGATGCGCGCCGTGAGCAAGCTCTCCGTGCCACCCAGCGCGCGCAACAGCACCCAGGAGCCGTACGTCGCCGGCCGCACGACGAAGTACCGTTCGGGAACGTCGCCCACGTACCCCGGAGGAAGGAAGAGGTACTTGCCGCCTTCTCCCCGGTCGGGCCCGGCGATGCCCATGTCGGTGACGTAGCGCTGCCACATGTCGTTGACGATGCACAGCGAGTTCCCCGGCGCCTCGATGACGGTGGGCCCGTCCTCGTCGAGCGCCAGGAAGGTCATCCCGTAGGTGGTTTCCGTGTTGCCCGTGAGCACCACCGGTGCCGAGGTGCATCGCGGGGCGGTGTAGCCGATCGTGCGGGAGTCGACGCCGACGCTCCGCAGTCCGCGTCGCATCGCCACCATGGAGGCACCGGGGACGCAGTTGAGGAACGCCTCGATCCCGCGCAGCGCATCCAGCGTGTCGTAGCTGCGGCTGACCGCGTCGGGCGAGGGCATGCCGTCGAAGAAGTCCAACGTTCCGAAGGGCGTCTCCAGCCGGTCCGGACAGATGATCGACGCGAGGGTCCCGGGCGATGTGCCCGGGCTGGGAGCATCACTGATGCGGGGCACTGGTTTCCTCCTGAGTGTGTCGTTCCTTGAGGACCACGTTCCAGTCGGCCTTCACGCTGACCGTCGTCCAGCCCTCCCGCCGCGCGGTCGCGCGTGCCCGTTCCGCCCCCTCGGTGTAGGCGTACTCCCGCACGTCGTCGTCGTGCACGACGAGAAGGGCGAACCGGGCGGACGCCAGCAGCTCGACGTCCACGTCGTCGTTGCCGACGGCGAAGGCAGGCAGCCGGCCGGTGCGGGCGAGGACGTACTCCGGCTTTCCGGGCCCGAGCGCGACGGGGCCGTGCAGCACCGCCCGGCGGACCAGCGCACCGTCCCGGTAGGCGAACTCCGGGGCCGAGCCGATCACGTTCTCCCGCGGCAGGCCCCAGAGCTCCTCGGAGATCACCCGTATGAAGTCGCGTCCGCCACCCGAGCACACGAACAGCCGCCAGCCGTGCGCCCGGAGGTAGTCGAACAGCTCCAGCATGGGCTGGTAGACGAGGCCGGCGTACGGCAGGCCGAGGCTCTCGTGACGCCAGGACGCCAGGTACCGGGCGGCCTCGGCCTCGAACTCCCCGAAGGCGGTGCCCTCCCAGGCCGAGCCGATGGCCTCCACCATCGACCGCACGGCGTCGGGGTCCTGTACCTCCAGCGCGCGGAGGAACGACTCGTCCTTGTCGACGATCGCGCGGTACGGCTGCTGCCGGGCCAGCGACGGATCCTCCCTCATCCGCGCGGCCAGTTTCCCGAAAATGAACGCGGACTGCACCGGCGCGGGCTTCTCGACCCACAGGGTTCCGTCGTTGTCGAACACGGCGACCCGGTCCATCGGCGGGACGAAACCCGGTGAGTCCTCCGCCGCCGCGGATGTCACGAACTCGACGATCGCCCGCTTGGCGGCACCGTCGTTCCAACTCTCCAGTGGGCTCGTGCCCATGGCCACCTCTCCGTCCGGACCTCGTGCCTTCCGAGCGCCGCGGGGCGCGGTCAACCGACCGCCTCGATCTCGCCCGGCCGCCAGGTCTTGTCGAAGAACGGCTGAAGCGGGCTGTAGAGGCGCAGGACCGCGAACCACCCCCGGTCCGGTGTGGTCTGGATCCAGTTGCCCTCCGGCACGCCGTCGGGCCGGTCGGGCCCGAAGTGCACCGTGGTCGTGCCGTCGGCGTCGGCGACCGCCGCCGGGGTGGGGTAGGCCTGGCTGCCGGCCCGGGGGAAGCGTTGCGGGGTGTCGAGCATCGATCGCGTCTGGTTGTCGTAGACGGTGACCGACCAGAACTTCGCGGCGGGGATGTCCGGCGGAAGCACCAGTCGGTAGTACGTGCCGCCGTCGAGGGCGCGGCCCTCCCGATCCGCGAGGGCGAAGACGTACTGGGAGCCGACGCCGGGCAGCGGCGCGGTGAACGCCGGGCTGATGCCCACGCCCAGGTACCACCACCAGGACCGCAGGTTGAGCTTCCGGGCGCCGTCGTTCGGGCGGGGCTCGACGCCCTTGTCGGTGATGTCCGCGGGCGGGGCCAGGAACTCGTGGCCGGACACCAGCAGGCCGTTGAGCCACCGGGACGAGGGGCCGTAGTAGTGCGCCCCCTCGGCCGGACGCGGACTGAAGGCGAGGGTACGGGCCGTGGCGTTGCCGACCGCGGCCGCCCCGGCGAGGATCTCCCGCATCCGCGCGTCCGGCTCGAAGGGCTTGCCCTTGACGATGCCGACGGCGGCCAGCGCACCGGCGATCTCGGGGTCGAGCGCCTCGGTCGGCTGGTCGTTCACCAGCTCGCTCGCGAAGTCGAAGTACGTCGCGTCCGCGGGCGGCACCATGTTCACGGCACGCCCGGAGCCCTCGACGAAGCGCGGCGGGTCGGGCCTGCGCAGCGCGGCGGTCCAGGTCTGGGCGGTCCATGGCAGCGGCGGGGCCGTGCCGCCGGTGACGATCTCCCCGATGCTGGTCCCGTAGTACCCGGGGACGTAGCGGTAGATGCGCATGCCCTCCTTGATGCGCTCGACCGCCGGCTTCGGGTCGTCGCCCTCCAGGAAGGCGCGACCGCCCAGGATGAGCCGCGTGGTGCGGGTCCGGAGCGTGAAGAACCCGCCCTCGGGCAGAGGGCCCTCGTGGCCGGGTGGCACGAAGAGGTACTTGCCGCCCGCTCCGCGGTCCGGACCGGCCATGCCGGGGTCCGTGACCCAGCGGAACCACATGTCATTGAGGAAGCAGAGGGCGAGGGGTGGCACCTCCACCACCAGCGGGCCCTCGGTCAGGTCGAGGAAGCTGACGAAGTAGACGGTGTCGGCGTTCCCGGTCAGCACGAGCGTCTTGGGATCCATGAACTCCGAGAAGAGCAGGACGTCGTGGTCCTGGATTCCGGCCTCCAGGAACCCCCGGCGGGCCGCCCACAGGCTGACGCCGGAATACGCGTCGAGGAACGCGCTGACCGCCCGCACATGGTCCAGATGGTCGTAGACGCGGTCGGCGGTCTCGTCGGTGGGCACTCCCAAGGGGAACTCCAGAGTGCCCAGCTGTGTCTCGACCTGCTCGGGAGTCGAGATCGACTCCAGGACCTGGGGCGAGATCCGTTCGGCCTGCTGCAAGGCATCGCTCCGTTCACGGGGGAGGCTCTCCTTTTCGACCATGAGCCGTACCGGCCGCGGACCACCACCGCACCTAGTCCGTCGGAGGGCAATTTCCTTCGAGCGGTGATGGTGCCGGAGGGTCCCGTCGTGCGGTGTGGGCCGCGACGCGAAGACACAGGGGAAACCGTCACGGGGTCGATCCCCCCCGGGGGCGACTTCCGCTCCCCGCCGGGCGGACCGGAATCTCCGTCGCGGGCCCTCTCCGACAGCCCGTACGTTCACCACACCGGACAGGCAGGGGCGTGGCCCGCCCCGGAGGACCACGCCGCGTCCAGCCTGACCCGGCACCTCCACGTCGCGGGCACCGTCGTGATGGGGGAGGCAGCCCCTCGGCGCCTTTCCCGACGCCGTCCCTTCGCCGGCGCGGAGCCATGACCGACGCTCCGGGACGCTACGGATGCACGTGCGGATCAGCTCTCCGACACTGGTGTCATCGGAGCCGATGGCATGGTTGAAGAGGTGAACCGTCCATGGCGACACATACGACCAGGCCGCCCGTCCCGTCCGGCATCGCGTGTCCCGCCGAGGTGCGGACCCGGCTGGGGACGCTGAGGTTCGTCGACGGCTTCCCGGACGATGCGACGGTCCGGACGTTGTACGAGAACCTCGACTTCCAGCGCGCCGTGCAGGCGTATCTGCTGGGACTGGCCCCGGTGGACATGGCGACGATGCGGACAGCGCTGTCGCGTTGGGGCCCGGCGAACTCCACGATGGCGATCTGGGAGGACCTGGTCCACCCACACTTCATCGGGCTCGTGTACAACACGAGCACCTCCTACTGCTACGCGTGGCTCGACCTCCGCGACGGGCCACTGGTCGTCGAGGTTCCGCCCGGCGTGTACGGCGGAGTCGACGACCACTGGTGCCGGTGGGTCGTCGACCTGGGTCTGACCGGGCCCGACCGCGGCAAGGGCGGCAGATATCTGTTCCTGCCGCCCGGGTACGACGGCCGCATCCCCGACGATCACGTGGTGGTGCGACCGCGCACCTACGGCAACTTCCTGGCCCTCAGAGGGTTCCGCGACGAACACGGCGACCCGCACCCCGCGGTCGAGGTGATCAAGGCGAACACCCGCGTCCACGCGCTCTCGCAGGCCGACGACCCACCGCCGATGCGCTTCGTGAACGTCTCGCCCGAACCGGCCGTGGCCGTCCCACCCGCCGACCACCGGTTCTGGGATCTGCTGAACGAGGTCGTGCAGTCGGAACCACCCGAGTCGGCCGACCCGCTCACCCTGGGAATGTTCGCCTCCATCGGTGTCCAGAACGGCAGGGCCTTCGATCCGGACGACCGGATGCGGGCCATCCTGACCGAGGCGGCGGCCGTGGGCGACGCCACCGCCCGCGCCCTGACCTACCGGTTCCGCCAGGACGAGGCCTGGTACTACCCGGGCAGTTCCTGGCGCAAGGGCTTCCTCGGCGGCTACCGGAGCCAGGACCGTGGAGCGGCCCTGCTCGACTCCGCCGCTCAGCTCTATTTCTGGGGCGGTTCGGTGAGTCCGGCGTGGGATCAGAAGATGGTCGGCACCGGTTCGCAGTACGCCTTCGCCTTCGTCGACTCCACCGGATCGCCGCTCGACGGCGGCAGGACCTACCGGCTCCACGTCCCCCCGGCGGTTCCGGTCAACAACTTCTGGTCGGTCATCGTCTACGACACCCAGACCCGGTCCATGCTGCAGACCGGTCAGGAGTGGCCGTCGGTGACCAGCCAGGACCAGGGCCTCACCACGAACGAGGACGGCTCCGTCGACATCCGCTTCGGGCCCGAGCCGCCCGACGCCGGCAGCCGCAACTGGATCCAGACGCTGCCCGGCAAGGGCTGGTTCACGATGTTCCGGCTCTACGGTCCCCTCGAGCCATGGTTCGAGAAGACATGGCGACTGCCGGACATCACCCCGCTCACCTCAGACTCCTGACGGAACGCGGGGGGGGCAGGCGGCGCCCGCAGATCAACGAGCCGCCGACTTCAGGAACACCTCCCCGCGCCTCACCCTCGCTGCCTCTGCGCGTGTACGGCGGGCAAGTGGAGGAGCCGCAACGCCCCGAGCGCGCGGGCTGGTTCAAAGCCCATGGCGGTCAGGACCACCTCTCGCCCCACAAGGCACGCGTGATGGCGGAATGCGCCCGCGTCCTGCGCCCCGGCGGACACCTGTGCGTCTCCGAACGACCGTCCATCGTGAGGACGGCCAAGGGCGTAGAGCTCGTCGGGCCGCCGCTGCCGCGGGCAGGCATGGGAATGCGCGCCAAGACCTTCGCGAAGAACTGCCCGGACCAGCTCGCGCCGAGGGCGGGGAAATGCTCTCCTGGAAGGAGCCGCAGGAGAACACGCCGATGCGTCACAGCCGGGGTTCCGCTCTCACAGCCGGCCGGTCGGTCGCCCCGACCGGAAGGGGTGGGGGGTTGCTGCCCACTCGGGATCTCGCGGCCGCCTGGTTCCTCGTGGTCCTGATCGGCGTCCCCGCCTGGGTGCTGACAATCGGCCAGGCCCAGGACATGGGGGTGGAGCCCGGCACGATGGGGATGGCACTGCCGCTGTTCCTGGTGCTCTGGGTGACGATGATGGCGGCCATGATGCTGCCGTCCATGGCGCCGGTGGCCATTACCTGGGTCCGTGGCATCGGCCGACAGTCCTCCGGCTGGGCCCGGACTGTCCGCACCGTCGAGTTCGTCGCCGGATATCTGCTCGTGTGGACGGCGTTCGGGCTGCTCGCCTACGCCGCACTGGCCCTCACCGGCAGCCTCGTGGACGACCACCCCACAGCCGGTCGCTGGATCGGCTCGGTCGCCTTCCTGCTCGCGGGCCTCTACCAGCTCGGCCCCTTGAAGTACGTCTGCCTGCGGCACTGCCGCGACCCCCTGGGCCATCTGGTGCGCTACTCCGGCTTCCGGGGGCCGACCCGCGACGTGCGGGTGGGCCTCCACCACGGCGCCTACTGCGTCGGCTGCTGCGCCGGGCTGATGGTCGTCCTCGTTCCGCTGGGCGTGATGAACGTGGCGGCCATGGCCGGGCTGGCCTTGGTGATCTTCCTGGAGAAGCTGTCGCCCCGGGGTGTGCTGCTGGGGCGCGTCGTGGGCGTGGCGTTCCTCGTCCTGGCCGTGCTCGCGCCCTTCCAGGACTGGCTGCTGCCCGGGCTGCAGGACTCGATGCCGTCGATGGACGACATGTGATCCCTGGGCGTAACCGGGTTCCGCGCAGAGGGGCGGGAGATGCAAGCTGGAAGGGAGACCGTGTCCCGTGCCCGGGACCGGGCTCGGCGCACGCGGTCTCGTCACTCCGAGTGAGCTCCCTGGAGCTCGGCAGGAGGGAAGCGAGATGACAGAACAGGCCACGACTGCGACGCGCTGGCATCTGACCGGCGACTGGTTCGATGTGTGCAAGTGCGCCATCCCCTGCCCGTGCACCTTCGCACAACCCCCGACCTACGGCGACTGCGAAGGCGTCCTGGTCTGGCACATCCGGGAGGGCAACTACGGCGATGTCCGGCTCGACGGCCTCAACGTCCTGATGCTCGGCTCCTTCATGGGCAACGTCTGGGCCGGCGAGCACAGCGCCCCCTACGCCGCGGTGTTCCTCGACGAACGCGCCGACGAACAGCAGCGGGGTGCTCTCGGGGCCGTCTTCGGCGGCGAGGCGGGCGGCTGGCCTGCACAGTTCGGGGAGATGCTCCACCCCGAGATACGCGGGACGGATGTCGCTCCCATCCACGTGGAAATAGACGATGACCTCGCCACCTGGCGGGCCGAGGTCCCTGGCCGGGTCACCGCGGTCGCCGAGGCACTCACCGGCCCGACCACCACCGAAGGCGGGCGCGTCCAGGTCCACAACGCCCCGGGCGCCGAGGTCGGGCCGGGCCAGGTCGCCACCTGGGGCCGGGCCACCGTCGACCAGGCGAACGCGTTCGGCTTCTCCTGGGATCGCTCCGGCAAGTCGAGCAAGCACTTCCCCTTCGACTGGAGCGGCCCCACCTGACGCGGGCCGGCGTTGCGGGGGACGCTCCGAGCCACCTCCGCCCCGAGTTGTTCGGCCGTTACCGGCCCACTCCATGTGCTCCCGCGACCGCGCCCTTCGGGTCGGCGCTCGGTCCCGGAACTGGGTGGTCCGTGAGACGCCAGCAGGAGCCCTCCACACCTCCGAGCCGACTCCGTGCCCATAGCGTGCCCACAAGACCGGCGGACCACGGTCGCTACGGTGCGATCATGCGCTCCCGGGCACCACGCAAGAGAACGTATGCCCAGGTCAGAGGCCATCCGGCTGGGAAGCGCCGTCGCTTCCCGGGCTGAGAGCGCGGGTCCGGTTCTCGCCACCCACTCCAGATCGAGGCCCCTGGGCAGCGACCTGGGGCCTCCTGGTTTCTGTGGTGGTCCTCCGAGAACGGGGGCCGGGAAGACGCAGCGGTTCCGGTCACTCCTCGCCGGTGGGGAGCCGGACGGTGAACGTGGTCGATCCGGGGCGGCTGTCGAGGCTGACGCTCCCCTCGTGGGCCTCCGCCACCGCCGCCACGATGGACAGGCCGAGGCCGGTGCCGGTACCCGCGCCCTCTGTGCGGCGGCGGTCGGCGCGGGTGAAGCGTTCGAAGACCTTGGGCCGGATTTCCTCGGCGACGCCCGGTCCGTCGTCGTGCACCTTCAGTACCGCCGTACCGGCGTCGATCCGCAGGGAAACGGTCACCGTGCTCCCGGCGGGTGTGTGCAGGCGGGCGTTGGCCAGCAGGTTGGCCAACGCCTGATGGAGCCGGTGGGCGTCGCCCGGCACTGTCACCGGCTCCTCCGACAGCTCCAGCGCCCAGTGGTGTCCGGGGCCCGCGGCCTGTGCGTCCGTCACGGCGTCCAGGACGAGGCGGGTCAGGTCGACGGGGCTCCGTTCCAGGGGGCGGCCCGCGTCGAGGCGGGCGAGGAGCAGCAGGTCGTCGACCATCTCGCCCATTCGGGCCGCTTCGGCCTCGATGCGCTCCAGGGCCCGCACGACCTTCCGGGGCACCGGGTCCGGGTGCAGCAACGCCAGTTCCGCGTGCCCGCGGATCGATGCCACGGGCGTGCGCAGTTCGTGGCTGGCGTCGGCGGCGAAACTGCGCAGCCGTTCCTCGCTCGCGTGCCGTTTGGTCAGCGCGTCCTCGACATGGCCGAGCATCGCGTTGAACGCTCCGGCGACGCGTCCCACCTCGCTGCGCGGGTCGCTCTCGGGCGCGCGGGACGGAAGGTCCACCTCGCCGCTGGAGAGCGGGAGTTCACTGACCCAGGTGGCGGTCGCGGCCACCCTGCTGAGCGGTCGCAGCGACCAGCGCACCCACAGGGCTCCCGCGACGCCGGCGACGGCGAGCGCCGCGCCGAAGACGATGGCGGCGACGAGTTCCAGGCGGTGGACGGCGGCCTCGACGGACTCCATGGGAAGCCCGGTGATCAGGACGTCGCCGTCCCTGCCCTCGGTCGCCATCATGCGGTAGTCGCCCAGCGACGAGAGGTCGGTCGTGTGCCCCTCGCCGTCGGCGGGCAGCCCCGCGAGCCGCTTCCGGTCCCGCGCGCTCAGCTCGACGGTCACCGTGCCCGTACCGCTGCCGGACGACACCACCGCCGCGTTGGTGACAGCGCCGCCGACCAGCCGGGCGCCGAAGGTTCCGGCGGCCTGGCGGCGGGTGTCGCCGTCCTCGTCGCCGTCGTGGTCCGACGGCAGCGGGCCGCCGTGTTCCAGGCTCGCCGGGAACCGTACGCCCGTCTCGCGCAGCTGCTCGTCGAGGCGGCCGGTGAGGAAGCCGTTCAGCTCCACCACCGCCGCCACCCCCACGGCCGCACAGCTGACCGCGAGCAGCACGACGAGCCCGGCGGTGAGCCGCGCCCGCAGGGTGTGCGGCCCGGGTGGACGCGGCAGCCTGCGTCGTGTCCTCACCTGGTCACCGGCTTGAGCACGTATCCGGCGCCCCGCACCGTGTGGATCATGGGTGGGCGGCCCGCGTCGACCTTCTTGCGGAGGTAGGAGATGTACAGCTCGACGACATGGGCCTGGCCGCCGAAGTCGTAGGACCAGACGCGGTCGAGGATCTGCGCCTTGCTGAGCACCCGGCGCGGGTTGCGCATGAGGAAACGGAGCAGTTCGAACTCCGTCGGGGACAGCTCGACGAGGTCGCCGCCGCGGGTGACCTCGCGGGCCTCCTCGTCCATGACGAGGTCGCCGACGGTCAGCCGCGGCCCGCCCTCCGTCTGCCGGGCCATGCCGGCCCGGCGCAGCAGTCCGCGCAGGCGGGCGACGACCTCCTCCAGGCTGAAGGGCTTCGTCACGTAGTCGTCGCCGCCCGCCGTGATGCCGGCGATGCGGTCCTCGACGGCGTCCCGGGCGGTCAGGAAGAGCACGCACACATCGGGTCGTACGGTGTGCAGCGAGCGCAGGACGGCGAAGCCGTCGGTGTCCGGGAGCATGACGTCGAGGACGACGGCGTCGGGCAGCAGTTCGCGTGCCTCGGTGACGGCCGAGACGCCGTCGCCCGCAGTGCGGACCTCCCAGCCCTCGTAGCGCAGGGCGCCGGAGAGGACCTCCGCGAGGTCGGGGTCGTCGTCGACGACGAGGACCCGGAGCGGAGTGCCGTCGGTCCGGGTCAGCGCGGGGCGGCCGGGGCCGCGGGGGCGGGAAGTGTTCATCTCGACTACCAGGATGCGGTCTCACCGCGTCCCCGGGCCGCTTTCCCGACCTCTGAGTTCCCTCTGAGTCCGCTCTGCCACCGGACCACCCGACCGACCCCTCCCACCTGCGGTTCGGCCGCGCCGCGGGCCACGCGCTGAGAGCGGGCTCAGAGACTGCGTCGGCACAGTGTCGTTCCCGGACGGCCGACAGGACGTACGGAAACGAAGGGAGTACACGGATGACGACGGCGTACGCGCGACAAAGGGTCGCCCCCGCGCCTCCCGCGCCCCGGCGCTCCCCCGCCGGCCCGTTGCTCGCCCTCCTGTGGGGCGGGGCCGCCGCCGTGGTCGCCCTGTGGTGGCACGACACGGGGTCGGTCGTCGGTGCCGCCGGCTGGCTGACGGGGGCCGGGCGGATCGCGGGGCTGCTGTGCGGGTACGCCTGTGCCGTCCTCGTCGGTCTGATGGCCCGCGTACCCCTGCTGGAGCGGCGGATCGGGGCGGACCGGGTGACGCGCTGGCACGCGATGGCGGGCCGCTACACGGTCTGTCTGCTGGTGGCACACGTCGTGCTGATCCTGCTCGGGTACGCCGCCCAGGACGGCTCCTCGTTCCTCGCCGAGACGCTCACAGTGGTCCTGGACTACCCGGAGATGCTCAAGGCCACCGCGGGCACGGTCGTCCTGCTCGCGGTCGGGTTCGTCTCGGCCCGTGCGGTGCGCCGCCGGGTCGGCCACGAGTTCTGGTACTACGTGCACCTGCTCACGTACGCCGCGGTCTTCCTCTCCTTCGGCCACCAGATCGCCCTGGGCTCCGACTTCACCGGCAACCAGGCGGCCCAGGCCGCCTGGTACGCGCTCTACCTGGGCGTCGCGGCCCTGGTGGGGTGGTTCCGGATCCTCGCTCCGGTACGGCTCAACCTGCGTCACCGGCTGCGGGTCGACTCCGTGCACCGGGAGGCTCCGGGCGTGTACTCCGTCGTCATACGTGGCCGACGGCTGGACGAGACGGGCGCGCGGCCCGGGCAGTTCTTCCGCTGGCGGTTCCTCACCGAGGGCATGCGCTGGACCTCCACGCCGTACTCCCTGTCGGCGCCGCCCCGCCCGGACCTGCTGCGCATCACGGTCAAGGCGCTCGGCGACCACAGCGCCGCCGTCCCCCTGCTGCGGCCGGGCACCCGGGTGTGGGCGGAGGGTCCCTACGGGGCGCTGACCGCCGACCGGCAGACCTCGCACAAGTCCCTGCTGATCGCGGGCGGTGTCGGCATCACCCCGCTGCGGGCCCTGTTCGAGACGCTGCCCGGCGACGTCACCCTCCTCTACCGCGCCCGCACGGTTGAGGACCTCGCCCTGGGCGGCGAACTGGAGGCCGTCGCACGATGGCGCGGGGCGAAGGTGCTCTACGCCCTCAACGGCCCGCACGGCCGACGTCCGGACCTCACGGCCCACTCCCTGCGCGCCGCCGTGCCCGACCTGGACGACCACGACGTGTACCTGTGCGGCCCGCACGACCTCGCGCGGGACCTGTACGAGGCGCTGCGCGCCGCCGGGGTCCCCGACCGCCGTATCCACCACGAGTCCTTCGAGCTGTGAGGCCCCCTTGCACACGTTGAGGAAGAACCGTCCCCTGCGCCGCATCGTGTTGGCGAGCGCCGCGACTGTCTCCGGCATGGTGCTGCTGCTGTCACTGAAGCCGCACACCATGCCGACCGTCGCCGACGTGGCCACCTCTCCCGTACCTTCCAGCAGTTCGGGCGCGTCGAGCGGAGGAACCGGATCGAGCGGCTCGGCCCCAGGTGCCCAAACCCTCACCGGGGACTCGGTCCAGACCCGCTACGGCCCCGTCCAGCTCCGCATCACCCTGAAGAACGGGAGGCTCACCGACGTCACCGCGATCACCTACCCCCAGGAGAACCCGAGGGACGAGCAGATCAACAGCTACGCGATCCCGCAGCTGACGCGGGAGGCGCTCACGGCTCAGAGCGCCGACATCGACACCGTCTCCGGAGCCACGTACACCAGCGAGGGCTACCGCCAGTCACTCCAGTCGGCGCTGGACTCCGCGAGCCGCTGAAAATGGCTTCACGCGGTGGACGCCGTCGTCCCGATCGGCCAGCGCCCCGGTGAGCCACTCCTGCACGCTCTTCAGCGACAACGTGCCGGTCAGGCCAGCCATGAGACTCACTCACGCCGGCTGACACCGGCGTGGAGCAAACGCGTCAGGCGATGTCGTGGACGTTGTGCTCGGTCAGGTCAGGTCAGGTCAGGAGGGGATGATCTGCCACTGCTGCCGCGCCAGTGACGCGTACGGCTGCTGCTCGACGTTGGCTCCGTCGGCGGTGCTGCCCTCGTCGACGGCGAGGCAGAGCCCGCTGTAGCGGTTGATGAGGAAGTAGTAGCCGTCACCGGTGGGCGTGACGGCCCAGTGCTGCTGGGGGACGTTGGAGTCCGACCAGATACCGACGTTGCCGCCGTCGGCGCGGGAGAGGCCCGCGACCTCCAGGAGCTTGCCGCTGCCCACACCCTTGATCTCGTAGTAGCCGTCGCCGGTCTTGGCGAAGGTCCACTTCTGGTTCGTCTTGTCGAGCCACGGCCACTGCAGGACGTTGGTGCCGTTGGCGGTGCCCCCGCTCCGCACGTCGGCGGCCTTGCCGCTGTGCCGGGCGACCAGCCGGTAGACGGTGCCGTCACCGGGCAGCGTGGTGGACACCAGGGCCGGCTTGGCCGTCCGGCCGCCGATCCTCACGTTGCCGATGTTGGCGTAGCCACCGGTGGCGGCGTTGACCTGGATCCGTACGAAGCCCACGTTCCGGGCGGGCCACTCCACCACCTTGTACGTGCCGTTGCCGGCCCAGGTGCCGCCGGCGACCTGGGTGAAGGTGACCCCGTCGGTGCTGGTGAGGATGGTGTACGAGGTGATGTCGCCGTCGGTGGAGTTGGTGCGGCTCCACTGCTTGGGCAGGTACTCCAGGGTGGAGACGTTGCTCCATACCCCGCCCAGATCGATGGTGATCGACTGCGGCAGCGACAGGCCCCAGGTCGACCAGCAGGTTTCGTAGCGGACGTCGCTGAGTCCGTCGATCGCGTTGAGCGGGCCCTCGCCGGCGTGGAAGGCGGTGGCGTACGCGTTGACCGGTGTGACGGGGTGCTCGGCGCGCAGTGGCTGGGCGGGCAGCGGCGGCCGGGAGGTGTCGGGGCTCCATGCCGCGCCGACCTCGGCCAGCCGGTTGACGACGTTGGTGTCCAGCCTGCCGTCGCGGTTGGGCGGGCAGTTGAGGATGAACGAGGTGTACTTCGGTTCCAGGTCGGCCAGGTGCGAGAGGATCGCGTCCTTGCTCATCAGGCCCTCGGTCGGGGTGGAGGGGTGCCAGAACCAGCCGTTGCTGATGGTCTGCCCTTGCATTCCGGCGTAGGTGTTGCCCGCGGGCGCCGTGACGCCCAGCGGCTCCTCGAAGAAGATCGCGTCGCTGAGGAAGGGCTCGGACAGCCCGCCGATGTCGATCATGACGCAGTCGGGCTGAAGCTGCTGCACCAGTGAACGGATCCTCTGGTAGGAGACGGCCTGCTGTCCCATCTGCCACGCATAACCGTCAGTCATGAACATGTCGATGGTGCCGTAGTTGGTCAGCAGCTCGGTGATCTGACCGAGGATGAAGGTCATGTCGGCGGGTTGGATGGCATCGGTGATCTCGAGACCCGACACCTTGTGCCGGCTCTCCCACGCCTCGACGCCGAAGGTGCGGTCCCAGATCGAGTAGTAGAACCCGACCTTCAGCCCCTTCGCGCGGAAGGCGTCGCAGTACGCCTTCACCACGTCCTGCCTGTAGGAGCTGTTGGCGACGTTCTGGGTGCCGTAGGCGCTCGGCCAGAGGGCGAAGCCGTCGTGGTGCTTCGTGGTCAGGATGCCGTAACTCATCTTCGCGGCCGCCGCCGCGTCGGCCCACTGCCCACAGTTGACACTCGGGGGAGCGAAGCGAGTGGGGCTCTGGTGGGGCGCCGCCCACTCCTCGTTGGTGAAGGTGCCCAGGCTGAAGTGGTTGAACATGCCGAACCGCATGTCGACCATCCTGCTCAGGTTGGTCTGGGTGTCCGCGGCAGACGCCTGTGACAGAAGGCCGGAGAAGCCGGGGACGATCGGCAGGGCGGTCGCGGCGGTCGCCGCACCCGCCGCGCCGAGAAACGTACGGCGAGTCATTCTTCGCGAGGACATGGCTCACTCCTGGACTGATTGCAGGGGACGACGTCTGGACATGCCGCACCGACTCACCCTCGGGCCGCGAGGCGCAAGGAGGCCGACACCGGGGCACGTTCGGCTCTACAACATCGGATGTATTAAGTGGCACCAACCCACGACGCGTCTAGAGGCATGCAAGAAGAACCTCTTCAAAGCTGCGACTTACCTTCAAGTTCACGTCATGCCATCGGAGCACCGACTGGGATCAAACTCAGATAGATCGGATGAGTATGCTGAGTCGGCACGGACCCTCCACCGGCGAGCCCTGGACGGGGGTGCCCCCGCTCAAGCGCAGCCGAGCACTCAGGGAGCGGTGCCACGCCTCGCGACCCGGGCGGGCACGGCGAAAGGACCCCTGAGACTGAGTGAGGCCCTCCGCCCCCGCAGGCACCGCACGGCGACTTGGATACCGCCGTGCAGGAGAACGGTCCCTCGGTGCCGTCGGCGCAGCCGCAGAATCGGCGTCGCCGTGATGATCGCCGACCCCCGAGCGGCCGTTTCAGAGTCCGCCGAAGGTCAGCAAGGTTCCCGTCCCTCAAGCCCCCAACACTGCGAGCGCGAGTCGATCTCGTCACCCTCTCCTACGAAGCACGGATCTCAACGCAAGCTACGCAGCTCCCGATCGATGTCCTCCTCGGTGATGGGCCGCCGGAAGTAGGCCTGCCACGCGTCAAGCAGGAGGAACACGCCCCATCCACCGAGGACCCAGCCCGGCCAGAAGTACCCGGCTCCGGTCAGTGCCCACACCACGATCAAGAAGACGTTGATCACAACGTAGGCCGCGAGGTCCGCCCGGAGTTTGCGCTTCTTCTCAAGCCGTTTGTGGGCCCATTCCCTCTCGGGCTTCGCTCGTGGGGCGTGGGAATCGTCGGGGCCGAAGGGACCCACCATGATCGCCACCTCCTCGGTCGCGGTGGCTGCCGTACCTCTTTGCAATGATCCCCCGGATCGGCTGTGGGCGCCGCTCAAGGCACCGACACCGGACGCGCCCCCTGGCGCGGGCAGCGCGTGAGCAGGCCAGAGCCAGTACTCAGGCAGGAGCGGCGTCCGTCTCGGTTTCCGTCTCGTTCAGCGTTCAGCACCGTTCACGGCCGTTCAGACGAGACCGAAGCCAGTGGCCGCTCCCGCGGCCGAACGCCCGTGAACACCCCGGCACTCAGCCCACCACCCCACCACCCCAGTCGGAAAGCGTGCGCACGGTGGGTTGTTGCGTTCCACGGACACGAGCGGAAGTCGTCATGCGCCTCAGGAACCGTCCTCGACCCTGCCGGTGAAAACCGGGCCGACCGGCGGTTCCTCGAAGCCGAACAGCTGGATCCGCACCGCTTCCTCCGGCTCGGTCGCCCCGTCCTCGACGGTGGGTATCGCCACCTCTGTGCTGAGCCGACCGGCAGGGACGGCGGCAAGCAGGGACATCCCTCCCACCTGGGACAGGGGCCGCTCAGGGAGCGCCGCTTCGCCGTAGTTCTCCATCAGCCACTGCGGATCCACGTCCGTGCTGGACAGCTCCGCGCCGTCCTCGGTCGGCAGGACGCTGAAGGGGACGAGTATCTCGGTGTCGGCGGTCTCGGACAGGGTCACCCGCCAGGTCAGGCTCTTCCCCTCGGTGACCAGGTCCGCGACCGGTGTGACGGTCACCTCGGGCATCGGGTCGTCGTTCCGCACGGTCACACCGCCGTGGAAGGAGCCGACCACCGCGCCCCGCACCGCTTTCACGAGGACGTCGTGCGAGATGTCGTAGGAGTAGCGCGTGTTGCCCTCCACCTCCACCGGCAGGTCGACGACCTGGCTGCCGGGCCGCACGGTCACCAGCCGAGCCGTGGCCCGTCCGGTGGCGTGGTCCATGACGAACAGCCGTACCTGACCGCTGCCCTGGCCGGAGACACGCACCGGGACCTGGTGGGTCCGGGAACCGGAGTCCCCTTCCTCGACCTTCAGCCGGCCGATGTCGACACGGGGCAGTGCGGCCGGCCGGACAGCCGGTGTCCCGGGGCGCCAGCCCCAGGCGTCCATCAGCCAGGCCCGTCCGGAGCCGCTGCGCGGGGTCAGTTCCAGGCTTCGGACGTTCTCCAGGTCCAGCCCGGCCCGGGTGGCGGCGGTCAGCGGAACGCGGATCTCCTGCCCCCAGTGGGAGGCCGTGCGGTCGCTCCCCGGCAGCCCGTCGACACGGACCACGCCGAGCGTGAGCCGGCGGCCGGACGTGTCGGCGACCGCCACGTCCAGCTCGGTTCCGGTGCTGCCCGGCGGCACGATCACCCGCAGGGCGAGCGCCTCGGCACCGGAGAGGGAGACCGGCTTCGCGGGGCGCATCCTGACGGCGGAACCAGGAACCGACCAGCTCAGGGCCACCGCGTCGCGGCCCGGTTCGGGTCCCGTCCTCCATTCCGCGAAGTGCGGCGACCTCCCGGTCTCATCGGGGTCCAGGCAGGCGACCGCCGGGTCGGCGTCCACCGCCGAACACAGCCGTCCCCCGCTCACGGTGGCCGAAGGGCCGGGGAGGAAGGCGGCAGTGCGGTGCGCTCCGACGGCGTGGGTGAGGACGCGCGCGGGATCCGCGGACGGTGCTCGCAGGTTCGAGCCGTCCAGCAGCGGTCGTACGCGGTCGTCGCCCGCGACGAACAGGCGGGCCGCCGCGGCGATGTACGTGGCGCCGGCGGTCTGTTGCTGCACCGCCGTCAACCGGGTCGCCCGGCCCGGCGCACACACCGGGTCGGACCCGCCGTCGTCCACGAAGTCGTCCTCGGCGGGAGCCTGTGCCTGCCCGGGTGTCCACTCGCTGTTGAAGAAGTTGTGGTTGGCGCCGACCATGTACACCGCGCTGTGCAGGGCGGCGCCCCGGCTGACTCCGCGCGTGCCGTCCACGTACATCTCGCCCTGGAGGTCGGCGACGTCGCCGTCGCACCCCGGCAGGATGGTCATCGACGGCACGTCGGGCGCCGGGTTCTGTCCGAAGGCGGTGGGGCCGATGAGGGCGGTGCCGCGGATGCGCCAGCGCACCGCACCCCCGTACCCGTCCTGATCGGCGGGCGGCGGGGTGATGCTGTCCGTGGCTGCCTGGTTGACGCCCTCGCCACCGCGCGAGTGGCCGACCAGCAGGACCCGGGACAGGTCGGCCGTCGGTGCGGTGCGCACGATCTCCGGTGCCGTCGCCCGGTCGGCGGCCCAGTCCGCCCAGCGGGCGAGGTGCAGCCGCACCAGGGAGGAGCGTGCCTGGGCCCCGCCGTCCTCCAGTGCGTCCTGCGCGTTCACGCCGTTGGCGGAGACGGACACCGTCACGTACCCCTGGGACGCCAGGAGTTCCTGGTCGCGCAGATACCCCCGGTGGCTCGGCACCGGCTTCGAACCGGCCGGGCACGGCCATACGCCCGAGCGGTCGCCTTCAGTCGTGTAGCAGGTGTCGTGGCGGCCGTGCAGGAACAGCGCGAGCGGCCGACGGCCCGTGGCTCCGGTCGGTGCCACCACGACCGCGTTCATCTCCACGGGGGCCAAGAGGCCCGGCAACCGGACCGGCGGCAGGGCGTATTCGCCGGTGACCGTCCCGTACCCGCCTGCCTTGCCGGGGTCGACCGAGCCCGCCGGCAGCGCGGGCAGTTGTTTCGCCGCCGGTGCCGTACGTCGGTTCTGCTCGCCCGCGGCGACTCCGGCCGCGTCCAGACGGCGTCCCCCCGCCCGCGCCTGGAGGTCCGTCGGCTGCCCCAGCCGCGCACTACGAAGGTCGAGCCGGAACGTACGCCGGTCCTTCTCCGCCACCGGCCGGCCGAGGAACACGTCCCCGGCGTAGAACTCCACGCCGGCGTCGGTCAGGGGTACCGGCTCGGCCGAGCGCCAGATCAGCCGCCGTTTCCCGGAGTCGTCACCGGTGATCCGCCAGTCGGACGGGAGCGGACCGTCCGGGCCGACCCGCGAGGCGGACGTTCGGGGGTCGGCAGCCTGCTGGGCGGCGGTCGGCCAGGGCACTGCCACCGCTGTCGCGAGCACCGCTGCGGCGGCGATCAATATTCGCCGGTCACGTCGCCGGGCACGTCTCAATGTTCCGCTCCTACTTGGTACTTGCTCGGTACTTGCCTGGTACTTGGTTCTTGATCGAGTGCTTCGTCGCGTCAACGTGCGAGAGACGCCGCGTCCCCCATGACGATCACCGGATGCAGAGCGGGATCGAGGGTGCGCAGCAGCTCCTTCATGTGCTGCTTCGCGACGCTCACGCAGGCCTGCGTGGGTCCGTCGTGGTCGACGTGCAGCCAGATGCCGCCGCCCCTGTCCGCGCCGAGCGGGCGGGTCCAGTCGAGGGGCGAGGTGCCGGGCCTGCGGTTGTAGTTGATCGCCACGACGTAGTCGAAGGAGCCCGCGAGCGACTCGCCTTCGAAGCCCGTGCCGTTGATGGTGAATCCGCGCCCGTGGTCGTACGGCAGCTCGGTGCCGGGATCGGGGAGCAGCCCGCCGGCGTCGGTGAGGGTGAACACGCCGATGGGCGAGCGGAGATCGCCGACGCGGTGGTCGTCCGTCCAGCCCTTGAGGGCGTTGTGGGCCGGCCAGGTGGATCCCGGCTCCCAGCCCGCGTCGGTGCGCCGGTACAGCACCACCTGCGAGGCCGAGGAGTTCCTGCCCCGTCCGGTGACCAGGACGACCTGGCGTGCGCTGTCGGGGATCTCGGCAAGCATCCGGGGCCCGACACCCGGCAGCGGCAAGGGACTTGTGCTGTTCGGTGACGTCTGCCCGGGTCTGGCCCGGGTCGTGCCGGGGGCGGCGGACACGGTGGCCGATCCGTCGGACGCTCCGCCGGTCGCCGACCGACCGTCCTGGGCCGTCCCGGCACCCGCCCCCGTTCCGCCACACCCCGTGAGCGTGAGGAGCAGGGCCAGGCCGACGGCCGGTATCCCGAGATGACGCGTTGATGAAGCCATGAGCGTCAGGCTGAAGGAGACGTATGAGGAACTCGTCAGCTTCGGACTCCGGCCCCGGAGCGCCGGCCGACCGGCCCGGTGCGCATCGGCGCCGGGCGCGGAACGCAGTCGTGTCAGGAAGTCGTGAGGGTGTGGGAAGCCTCGCAGCCGGTCCTGGACACCGGTCACCCGCGCTTAGAGTCGATCGCGTGTGCGCACATATTCTGGTCGCGGAAGACGACACCATGCAGGCCGAGCTGATACGGCGGCTGCTGCTGCGGGAGGGTCACACCGCCGTCGTCGCCGCCGACGGGCGGGCCGCGATCGACGAGGCCGGGAGCCGTCGGCCCGACCTGGTCGTCCTCGATCTGATGCTGCCGAAGATCGACGGCCTCGGTGTGTGCCGTGTGCTGCGGCAGAACGGGGACATACCCGTGCTCATGCTCACCGCCCGCTCCACCGAGGACGACGTGCTGCTCGGCCTGGAGGTCGGCGCGGACGACTACATGACCAAGCCGTACAGCCCACGGGAGCTTCTGGCCCGTATTCGCACGGTGCTGCGCCGCACCCAGCGCCCCGCGGACGTGACACCCGTGCTGCGCGCGGGGGGCATCGCCGTCGATCCCGCACGGCACGAGGTCACCTGCAACGGTGTCCCCGTGCTGTGCACCCCCGGCGAGTTCGCCATCCTCCAGGCCATGGCCGGGGCACCCGACCGGGTCTTCTCACGCCGCCAACTGCTGGAACGCACCCGGGGCCACGACCGGGCCTCCACCGAGCGGGCCATCGACGTACACATCATGAACCTGCGCAAGAAGATCGAGGCCGACCCGCGCACACCCGTCCGGCTGCTGACCGTCTTCGGCGTCGGCTACAAGCTCACCGGGCAGCCGTCGTGACGCCCGGCCCCCGCATACCCTGGCGGAAGAGCCTGCTGGTGCGGCTGCTCCTCACGTCCGTCGCCATCGCCGTCGTCTCCGTGGGTGCCACGGCGTGGCTGGCCACGGAGACGACCACACGGGCCATCCAGGAAGAGCGCGGACAGGTGCTCTCCGACGACACCGACATCCTGCGACAGCTCAGCGGCTACGCCGCGACCCACTCCGACTGGGACGGCGTACGTTCCTCGGTGCGCGAGCTCTCCCACACCATGGGGCGGCGCATCGCCCTGACGACGGAGACCGGACGCACCATCGCCGACTCCGCCGCCCCCGGCACGGCCCTGCCGGCCCGCGCGTCGGCCACCGTCGACCCGCTGAACACCGACACCCACACCGAACCGGGGGCCCAGCTCGCCGGGATCGACCCGCGGGCGGCGGGGCCGTACCGGCTCCCGGCGGCAGAACGGGCGCAGGTGAGGGCCCTCGCCGACAAGCGCCTGGCGTGTGTGCGCAAGCACCTGGGCGACGGCAGTGTCCGGGAGCTTCCCAGCGGCCGCACCGTGGTCGTCGCCGACGGCGGAGAGGCATCCGTACCGGCGCCGTGCGCGGACGGAGCGCTCAACACCCCCACTCGCACCGAGCAGAAGGCACTGGACGAACTCATCGCCCTGGCCGCTCCCTGCCTCCGCCCCGATGACGAGAAGAAGAGGACAGCCAACCCTCTGGCCGGAATCGGAGTCGATGTCGCCCCCGGCTTCATCTCCACCGCACAGGATCCCGACCGCCGACTCGGCGGCGGCCGGCAGACGCAGAACTGTGTCGACGACGCCCGTCGCACCCAGCTCGACCCGTACGTCGCCCCCAGAGCGAGGCTCTATCTGGGGGCCCTCGGCCAACAGCCCGTGGGCTTCGACCTCTCCCCCGCCAACAAGGCCAAGATCGTCGGCGTCGCGGGGCTGGTCCTGGTGGTCACCGTCGCCACGACCACCGCGGTCGCGATCCGCCTCGTCCGCCCCCTGCGGGCCCTGACCGCCGCGGCCCGGCAGCCGACGCAGCAGCACACGCGTGTCGCGGTCACCACCAAGGACGAGACCGGCTACCTGGCCGCCGCGTTCAACGACCTCACCGCACGCCGCCAACAGCTGGAGGCCCAGCGCAAGGCCATGGTCAGCGACATCGCCCACGAACTGCGGACCCCGCTGACGAACATCCGCGGCTGGCTGGAGGTCACCCGCGACGGGCTGCTCGAACCGGACCCGGACCTCATCGCCTCCCTGCACGACGAGGCACTGCTCCTGCAGCACATCATCGACGACCTCCAGGACCTCGCCGCCGCCGACGCCGGCACCCTGACGCTGCACCGCGAACCCGTACCCGCCGACGACCTCGTCGAGCGGACGGTGTCGGCCCACCGCACCCTGGCCGAGTCCGCGGGCGTCCGCGTGCGCGCCCGCACCGACCCCGGCCTCGTCCTGGACGCCGACCCGGTGAGGATGCGTCAGGTCCTGGGCAACCTGACGTCCAACGCCCTCCGGCACACCCCGGCGGGCGGCACGGTCACCCTCGCCGCCCGACAAGCCGGCGACGTGGCCGTCCTCACCGTCCAGGACACGGGCAGCGGCATCACCGCCGAAGACCTCCCGCACGTCTTCGAGCGCTTCTGGCGGGCCGAGAAGTCCCGCAGCCGACGCACCGGCGGAAGCGGTCTGGGCCTGTCCATCGTGCGCCAGTTCGTCGAGGCGCACGAGGGAACCGTCACCGTCGACAGTGAGCCCGGCAAGGGCTGCGTGTTCACCATCAGGCTCCCCCGGTCCCAGCACGCGGACCGGCGAACCCCATGAGGTGCGCAACGCCACCACCCCTCGGTGTGCACGACCGACACCCTTGCTCCCGCACGGGTTGCCCGTTGTGTGCCCGTAAAGGCGGAAGACCACGGTCAGCAGCGGTGCGATCCGACCCACACGACCACCTTGAGAACGAGACATCTGCGCTGGTCAGGGCAGTGAAGCCCCCTGAGCGCCGTCGCTTCCCGAGCTGAGAGCGCGAGTTCGATTCTGGGGACGGTGTACCCTCCGCGCGCTCACGAGTAGTGTGGCCGGCCCGGTGAACCTGAGCGGTCACCGCACTACCCTGGTTCCGGAATGACGCGGACGGAGGTGTGGGCACAGATGGGCAAGACCGATCCGCACATCCACGTAGAGCAAAAGGTGGTGCAGGCCACCTCGGACGTCCGCAGTCTGATCGTGTCGACGCTGGGCCGCGCACCCGACGCACCGAGCGTCGTCACCACTGGTTGCGGACACCAGGTGCCGTACGCCATGACCTCTGCCCGTCCGGAAAGTGTCACGTGCCTCGCCTGCCGGGAACATGCACACGGTGAGTACCTGCGCTTCGCCGACCAGGTCGAGAGCCTGAGCCGGATGCCCGGTATGACCATCACCGGTGACCAGGCGGCCACGGCCGTCGCACGGCTCCGGGACCTCGCGAAGAGGTTCTCCGCCTGAGGTGTTGTGACGCATCGGTCCGCCGCGTTGGATCAAGCCGCGGTCTTGAGTGCGCCCGCCCCAGCGGATGCCTTTCTCGCTGCGGATGCGGGCGCGTTCCCTGCGTTCGGCGGCCAGGACGTCGCGGTGGCGGGCATTGGCGTTGCGCCGGCGCAGATAGGCATGCAGGACCCGGGTCTGCCCGGTGTGGTCCCTCGCTACGCCGAGTTCCGTCGGGCCCGCATGGCCCACAGGTAGCCCGCCTGGAAGCGACTCTGCGCGCCCAGTTCGACCATGAGGTCCGCGATGTGCCGGCGACAGGTGCGAACGGACATGCCCAGGCGCACGGCTATGGAGGCGTCGGTCATGCCCTCGATGAGGAGACGGACGATGGCCTGACGGATGTCGTCCGTGATCTCGCTCCCGGCACCGAACGCCGTGGAGAAGGGTTCGGCCGTGAGCCAGAGCCGCTCGTACGTCTCCTTGATGAAGGCGACCACGTTCGCCTCCCGGACGATGGTCGCGGCGAGGGGGTCGTCACGCACGGAGATGACCGCCGCCTCGTCGTCGAAGACCAGGAGGCGGCTGAAGCGGTCGTCCAGGGTGCGTACTTCCGCGCCCAGTTGGGTGATGCGGTCGACATACTCACTCGTGCCCAGACCGAACCGCGCGGTGTGCTGGTAGAGGACGCGCATCTTCACGCCTCGCTCGAGAGCGGCACGGTCCCGGGGGGCGGCTTCGGCGAGGATGCCTTCCTCCCGGGCGCCGCCGGGCTGGGCCGTGAGGATCTCGCCGCGGGCCCGAGTGGTCAGGTCGGCGATCGCGATCCGGACCTTCGACAGGTCGTCCAGGACTTCGAAACGGTTGTCGTCCTCGTACGCGACCTGGGCCGCCTCGAAGAGCGGGAGGAAGGACATGATGGATGCGCGCGTGCCCTCGACGAGGGCGCGGCGAGCCCGGATCTCCCGTTCGAGAGGGAGCACGACCCCGTCGACCGCCTCTCCGGGCGCCACCACACGCAGCCTGCCCCTGGAGTGACCGCGTAACAGCCCCATCGCGATCAGCTTCTCCACAGCGGCGGCGGCGAGGGCGTCGGGCAGCCCGAGGGCCGCGCCCACTCCGGCCCTCAGGAACCCCTGACTCACATCGTGATCAAGAGCATGTTTATACACGGATTCCAGGGTCCCGTGATCCACCTCAACCAAGCCCAACAACCCCTATTTGCTATATGTTGTCCCATTTTTCCGGGCGTCATCATGCTGCGTGGCAGCATGATGACGCCTCATTATTATGTAATCACCATGCATTGAATGGCATGGTGATTCGCCTCGCCTCCTTCACTTCGCACCAACTTGTGTGATCAGGAGGTGGACATCACCCCACATGCAGGCGAAGGAAAGACTCTTGAAGCTCCTATACACGACCGTTCTCGTCGGCTGGGCCCTGGCCCTGGCCGTCGGCGCAGCGAGCGGGCCGACGGATGTCACGACCACGGCGGCCGGCAAGGTCGGCGTCGCCACGCAGGACACCGGCTGGGGCTGAGCGACCCCCACCGACTCCAGGTGGCCTTCCGGTCTCTCCCTCCTCCTCCCCGCCACCCACTCTCCGGCCGGACAGTTGCGTCGGCATGCCCCCTCACCGGGAACAAGCGAATAGGCGATCCATGATTCTGACCGGGACCGAAATCGAACGTGAACGCAAGAATGGTCGGATAACGATCGAGCCGTTCACTCCGGAACAGGTCAATCCCAACAGCTACAACTTCCGCCTGGGCAAGACCCTGAGGGTCTACCAGGACATGCCGCTCGACGCCCGGCAGACCAACCAGTACGAAGAGATAGAGATACCGGACGACGGCTACGTCCTGGAGCCCGGTCGGCTCTATCTCGCCCACACCATCGAGCGGCTGGGCAGCGAACACTACGCGCCCACCTTCGCCGCGCGCTCCTCCGTCGCCCGGCTCGGCCTGTTCATCAACCTGTCCGCCAGCCTCGGGGACATCGGCTACACCGGCCAGTGGACTCTGCAGCTCTACAGCATGAACCGCGTCCGCGTGTACCCCGGTATCAATATCGGCCAGATGATGTGGTGGCGCCCGCAGGGCGACATCATCCTCTACGACGGCAAGTACCAGGGCTCCGTCGGCCCCCGGTCCAGCGATATTCATGTGGACTTCGACAAGCAGTTCGCACGTCAGCGCTTTCCGGGGCTGGGCGCGACCTTCGAGCCGAGCGAAGTGGGTCCCAAGTTCGCCCAACTCGGCTTCTCCAGCCACGCTTTCAAGGTGCCGACCGCATTCTGCGTGCCGGCGGGTGAATTTGCGGACGCGCTGACCGACGAGCAGAAGACGTCACTCGCGGACACCTTCGCCGATCTCAAAGCCACGGTTGGCGCCTTCTTCACGGACTCCGTCGCGAAGATCCAGAAGATCAGTGCCGAGATCCGCGTCCCGGAGCAGGCCCGCGCACTTCTCGCCGCCCGGGTGACCGAGGTCTTCGGCGACGTGGACGGGGTGGAGCTGGCGGTCCGCTCCTCGGGCCTGGACGAGGACACCGAGGACTCGAGTCTCGCCGGCGTGCACCAGTCCGTCCTGGGCGTTCGTGGTGTCGACGCGGTGATCGACGCCATCGAGCGGTGCTGGAGGTCCTACTACGAGGCTCCGGCGGTCGCAGCCCGGATCCGAGCCGGGAACTTCCGGTCCACGCCGCGCCTCGCGGTGATCGTCCAGCGTCTGGTGCGGCCGACGCTGGCCGGTGTGGCGTTCACCGGACTCGACGGCGCCGACGACGACGTGGTCGTCGAGTACGTCGAGGGGCTCGCCGACGCGCTGGTCGCCGGTGTCGCCGTACCGCGTCGTACCGACTCGGCCGAGGTGGCCGCCGGGCCGTCGCCACAGACCGAAGCGGACCACCCTGTGCTCGTCGAGGTCATCGACATGGTCCGGCGCCTGCGCGAGAGCCGGGGCCACCACGTGGACGTCGAGTGGGCGGCCGACGCGGACGGTGTCCACCTCGTCCAGGTCCGGCCGCTGACCGCGGCCCGTGAGGTGTCCACCACCTCCCCCGTGCCGGTCGCCGAGGGCCACCGGCTCTACCTCGACGAACTCCCTTCCTCCTTCAACCTCGGCGCGGTGGCGGCCGTGTACGGCGGCTACACCGCCAAGCGGGGGCCCGCCCACCGGATGGCCCACGAGCACGGTGTGTCCACCGGAGCGGGCTGGGTCGTGCGGTTCAACGGCAGGGGCCTGCACGGTGCGGAGACCGCGGCGTCCCTGAAGGCGATGCTGAGCGGCGGCACCGACGAGTGCGTGCTGGACTTCGGCGACACCCTGCGCCAGATCGTGGTGCCCAAGGAGGAAGTGCTGCCCCAGCTCGCGGTCACCACCGGGGCGTCCGCGGACGGTACGGCGCTGCACAGCGTGGTCGTACGCGACTTCATCCGCGGCGAACTCGGAGTGATCTCCCGTCAGGTGGGCGAGACGGGCCTGGTCGTCGAGTACACGGACGAGGGCCTGATGGCCCTGAACCGGGGCACGGCCGGCGGCGAGACGATCGTCGTCAAGGACGTGACGGCGGGTCATGACGACCCCGCCAACGCCACGTTCCCGCCCGCCGGGGTCGTCCTGCGTCCGCACCTCGACGAGATCGCCAGCTTCACCGCGGCCATGCACACCAAGCACGGGCCTGTCACCCTGGAGTGGGTGTACGACAACGGCACCCTCTACTTCGTCGACTACTCGGTGCTCGGCGGCGACGACTCCGTCACCGTCTCCCACGGCGAGGTCTGCATCTCGCCCGGCACGGCCCGCGGACCGCTGCTGCGGCTCGACGACGACGCGCTGCTGCGCCGGCTCTCCATCGGCCCGGCCGTGAGCATCGACAAGTCCCAGGACGTCAGCGAGCACGAGGGACTGGCCCGGATCCTCGACCTGGTCTCGTCTTACGACGAGAAGCCCGTGGTCAGCGCCTCCCGGCCGTACGCCGTGCTCTCCGTCCTCATCGAGCACGTCGCCGGATTCGTCTTCGACCAGGGATCCGCGCTCGGACACCTGGCGATCCTGCTGCGCGAGGCCCGGATCCCCGCGGTGACCGCCGCCGGAATCACCGGAGCCGAGGCAGTGATCAGCGACGGCACCGTCGCCACGACCGGCCGCAAGGGAGAATGAACGTGAGCGACACCTCCGTACCGACGGCGAACACGGCCGGCCGCCGCCGGGCCTGGCTGGCCCTGGGCGGGCTCCACCTGCTCAACGGAACGGCCCCGCTCGCCGGCACCGACGCGGTGGTCCTCGTGGAGCTCGACGCTCCCGTGGAGCAGCCCTTCCCCAGCAACACGGTCGTGGTGCGCTGGGACCGGCTCGGACCGCTGGAACTGTCCGCCCGAACCGTCGACGGCTCCCGTCGGCACACGCTCAAGGCCCAGGGCGACGACCTGTTCCCCGGCATGCTGCCGGGCGAGGCCCTGCGGGCGGCGGTGGCCACGGTCACCGACGGGCGGACCGGCCCCCTGGTGCCGCTCTTCTATGTGACGGCGGAGGGCGACCGGGCCCATGTGCACAGCCAGATCAGGTTCCTGGCCGAGGACGCCTGCTTCATCCGGATCACACCCGAGCCGGTGGCCGCGTCCGAGGTCGAGAGCCTGGGGTGGCTGCCGGAGGCGGTGCGGCTGCACGCGGAACGGTTCCTCTTCCTCAACAACCACCAGCGCTACTACCGCAAGTGCTTCGCCGGCAAGGAGCTGGAGTACAAGTACACGCTCGCCCCGCCCGTCGACTCCTGGACGCTGACGGTCGAGCTGTACCAGGAGATGCTGGCCGGCGGGCTGCCGGGCTACATCATGGAGTACCGGGACGAATACCAGGCCTGGGACTACCTGAACCACCTCTTCGAGATCACCGGCCCCGAGGAGGAGCGCGGCTACGCCTCCTTCATCCCCACCACCGACGGCAAGCACCTGCTGAAGCGCAAGTGGTACGCGGAGGACACCTTCGAGCGCCGGGAATCGCACACCTACGGCCTCGACCTCGCGGACGACGGCCGCTTCGAGCAGTACGTCCGGGAGGAACTCCAGGTCCAGGCCGTGCGGCTGCCGTCGTTCCGACGGGTCCGCTACGACATCAACTTCGAGTCCGTGCGCACGGGGCACGTCTACGGGATCTTCTTCGACCACTGCAGTCTCGTCGAAGCCCGCGACATGACCCTCAACCAGTGCGAGCTGGAGTACCTGCGCAGCCGCGTCGCCGTCGAGCCGGACGAGGCGGAGGTGCTCGCGGAGATGACGGAGATCGTCGCCTGGCTGGAATCGTTCCTGCGGGCTCGTGGCCTCAACGACGAGCGGGGCTTCTACTCCAAGCGGACCTTCCTCCAGGACGCCGTGGCCGCCCGGCCCGACCTGGCGCGGAAGGTGGACCGATGACGGGCACGCCGGTGCGAGCCGTCCTGCTCGACCTGGAGGGCACCCTGTACGCCCGGGGAACCGCCGTCGACGGTGCGGTGGAAGCGGTGGCCGCCCTGCGCGGACTCGGGATCGGGCTGCGCTTCCTGACCAACACCGACTCCAGGACGGCGGACCGGATCCACGCCGAACTGGCGGGGTACGGGCTGACGGTGGCGGTGGACGAACTGTTCACCCCCGTGGTCGCGGCCACGCAGCTGCTCACCGCGGCCGGGGCACGCACCCGCGCGCTGGTCTCGCGGGAGCTGAGCGCGGTACTGCCCACGCTGGCCGACGAGCCGCCGTACACCCATGTGCTGATCGGGGACTGCCGGGACACGCTGGACTACGCGACGCTCGACAGCGCCTTCCGGGCGGTGCGCGACGGGGCCGAACTGCTCGCCCTGCAGACCGGCCGCTACTTCAAGCGGGCCGACGGCGACCATCTGGACACCGGTGCCGTGGTGGCCGCCGTCGAGTACGCGTCGGGCGCGCGGGCCCGGGTGCTGGGGAAGCCCGCCACCGACTTCTTCGAGCTCGCGGCCAGGTCCCTGGAACTGCCCGTCGGCGCGTGTGTGGTGGTGGGCGACGACGCCACCACCGACATCGCCGGTGGCCGGGCCGCGGGCATGCGGACCGTGCAGGTACGGACGGGCAAGTTCACCGACCAGCGGGCCGAGGGGCTCACCGGCCGGGCCGACCACGAGATCGACTCCGTGGCCTCTCTTCCCGGGCTGCTGCGCGAGCTGGTCGCCGTATGACGGTGTACTGGGTGGTGTGGGACGCGGCGGCGCACTGGGTCGTGGACCGGCTGGAGCGGGAGGGCGCCCTGCCCTCGCTGCGCCGCATGCGGGAGCGCGGCGCCTTCGCGGCCGCCCGTCCTGCGCACCCCAACTGCCAGACCCCGCCGTCGCTGGCGACCCTGTTCACGGGTGCCTGGCCCCGCGAGCACAAGGTCACGGGGTACACCGTGCCCGGCGCGGGCGAGGGCATCGCCAGCCATGTCAGCGGCTTCTCACCGGGGTTCCCCGCGGTTCCGCCGGTCTGGGAGACCCTGTCGGAGCGCGATCTCAGCAGCGCGCTCGTGCACGCCCCCTGGGTCTTCGACCACGAGGACCAGGTCGGCCCGCACATCGACGGCGCGGTGGAGGCGTACAGCCGACGCGTGACCCGGCCCGCGGCACGGGAGCTGGACGCCCCGCACCAGGACTGGCGGATCGGTGGGTTCCGGGTCGGGGTCTCGGTGGAGGCAGGGCTCTCCCGGCGGGTCCGGGTGCGGGTGCGGGTCTCCGGGGCTCCGGGGGGCGGCGGTGCCGACGAGCCGCTGCTCGAACCCGGCGGCGGCTGGCAGCCGCTGGAACTGGACCGCGAGCACGGCACCTGGATCTCCTGCGTCGAAGCCCGCGGCCGGCTCCTGCTGGTGCACACCGGGGTCTGGCGGCCCCGTTCCGCCGGACGCAATCGCAAGACGCTGCAGCGGTTCGCCCAGTGCCCGCCGTTCGCCGGTGAGGGGGTGGGCCCGCTCTACCGGGAGGGGGTCTTCGGCCCCCGGCTGGCGGAGGGCGGAGACGGCAGCGCCGAGGAGGTGTTCCTCTCCTCGGTGGAGTGCGTGGCCCGCTCCTTCGGCGCCGCCGCCGATGCCGTACTGGAGACGCACGAAGCAGATCTGGTCGTCGTCTACCTGCCGATGACGGACGACGTCGGTCATGAACTGCTCGGCTGGTGCGACGAGAAGAGCGCCGCCCACCGCGCGGACATCTCCGAGACGGTGTGGTCGTACATCCGGCGTTGCTACCAGTGGTCCGACTCCGTGCTGGGCCGGATGCTCGACCGTGCGGGGCCCGAGGACACGGTGGTGCTCGGCGCTGACCACGGCATGGTCGGGAGCACTCATCTGGTCCACGTCAACGACCGGTTGGCGCAGGCCGGCCTGGTCCGGACGGGCCCGGACGGGAGCCTCGACGCCGACGGCTCGGCGGTGTTCTACCACCCGGCGAACAACGGCTCCCTGTGGGCCGGGCCGAGCCTGGCCGGCGATCCCGTACGGGCCCGGGCCGCCATGGAGCGGGCCCGCACCGCCCTGGACTCCCTCACCGATCCCGATACGGGGCGGCCCGTCGTGGCCGGCTTCCTGGACCGGGACGGCACCCGTGCGGCCGACCTGGGCTCCGACCCCTTCGTCGCCTATGTCGCCCTCGCCGACGACTACCAGCCGACCGCCCAGATCCTGGGCGAGGAGAAGGTGGTGCGGCGGGTCCCGAAGACGGGCGCCCACGTCGTCTACACCGGTGACAGCAGGCTCCATGCCGTCCACGCGGCCGTCGGTCCGGGCATCACGGCCGACGGCCGGGCGGGCGTCATCGACAACACCTGGCCGGCCGCACTGGTCCTCGGCCAGCTCGGCGTGGACCCCGCCGTGGCGGGCGCGCACACCCCCGGCACATTCGAACCGACCGACGAAAGTTGATGGTATGCCGTCCGGCTTTCCCCACGTCCTGGCCCCGGCCGACCTGACAGCACACCGCCACGCCCATGTGGCCGCGTTCCTCGAGAGCCGGTCCCTGGACGCCGAGTGGCTTTCCGACCTGATGCGCGAACGGGTCGGCGAGGGGCTGCTGATGCTGACCAGCTCCCCGGTGCACGGGCTGGCCAACCCCACCAGTGACCTCGACTTCATCCGCATCCAGGAGGCCGAGATCGACGGCCCCCGGATCTCCACCAAGATCTTCGAGAACGGGCACCACCTGGAGGTCGTCTCCTTCAGCCGGGCCGAGCTCGCCTCCAACCTGGACGAGCTGCACCGGCTCGCCGGCCTGCCGGCCGAGGAGACCGTGGCCGGCTTCCGGGCCTGGGACAAACTGCGCGAGCCGCGCCGCAAGCAGACCGAACGCATTGTCAACGGCATCACCCTGGACGGCTCCGCGCCGTATCTCGACTGGTTGCCCCCGCTCAGCCGGGTCTGGAGCCGGGCCTCTCTGCAGACCGCCGTCGAGCAGGCCGTCCACTGCGTGCTGGCCGAGGCCGCCGGGGAGACCCGCGGGCGGGTCGGCTACGCGTACAACGTGCTCCTGCACCTGATGGACGCACTGTTGTCGCACCACGGCGACGTCTACACCACACGCAAGTGGTACGCGCTGCGCTGGACGCGGCTCGTGGCCGAGGGCGGCTGGCACGACGACCGGCTCCAAGCGGTCGCCTCGGACGTGGAGCGGCTGCGCAAGGGCGTGGGCGCCGCCCTGAGTCCGGCCGCCGCCGGCGAGCCGCTGGCCGGGGCGTTCGCCGCGCTCGCCCTGGACGCCGTACGGGCCACCGGTACCGCCGAGACGGTCACCGTGGGCGCCGAACTCACCGGATCCGTCCAGCCGTTCCTCGCCGGCTCGACGCTCGTGCTGGGCTCCGGAAACGGGGTGGTGCTCCCCGGTGTCGGTGCCGAGAGGGACCTTCCGCTCACCGGCCCCGCCGTCGGCCTGGACGAGTTGGCCGGGCTCGACGCGAAGTCCGCGGCCTCGCTGCTGCGTGCGCTCCGCGCGGGCGCGGCCGCGCTGCGCGTCGGCTACCCGGTCACGGAGGCGGGCCGATGACCACGTACGGGAACAAGGAGTCGGACATGACCGAGGGCCGCACGCCCCGCACCACACGGGCCGCCGCCGAACTGACGGCGTTCCCCTCGGTACGGGCCGGGCACGTCATGGCCGGCCCGCGGGCCGTCGAGGCCTGGGTGCAGGCCGCCTGGCTGATGCTGGCCGAGGGGCGGGCGTACATCGAGGATCTCGAAGGAGGCACCGAGCAGCCGCAGATGCAGCAGGCCGCGAAGCTCCGTTTCCTGGAGCAGCTCCTGGACATCGACCAGCGGCTGGCCGGCCGCGCCCCGGTGGACGACGCCCACTGCCTGGCGGTCGCCCTGGAGTACGGGATGCGAGAGGTGGTCGACGCCACCGGCCCCGAACTGGCCGAGGTCTTCGGCCTGTACGAGGAGTTCGGCGGCGACAGCTGCGCGGTCGAGGAGATCCACACCCTGTGGGAACGGCTGCTGGCCGCCTTCCCCGGCGAGCTGCCCGACCGGCTGGTGGCCGAGGGGCAGCGGGACATGCTGCACACCCTGCGGGTCTGGGCCGTCCTCGCCCGCGCGGCCGGGCTCGACATCGGATTCCTGGCCCCCTTCATGAAGGCCGCCTGAAACAGAGAGGTGAGGTGAACATGCCTGAGATTCAGGCGGAGCTGCTCGTCGAGGGGCGAACCCCCGACGAGATGTGGGCACTGGTCAAGGACAGCGCGGGCATCGCGTCGCGGGCCCGACACGTGGTCGCCGTGCGCCCGCTGTCGCAGCAGGACAAGACCTTCCGGCTCAACGAGTGGAAGGTGCTGCTCAACGGCAGCGAGGTGACCTGGGTGCAGCGGGAGGCCGCCGGCCCGGGCCTGCGGCTGCGCTTCGAGCAGACCACCGGCGACCTGGAGCAGCTGTCGGGCGAGTGGGCCGTCACCGCCGCGCCGGCCGGGACCCGGGTCCGGCTCTCCCTCGCGTTCGAGCTGGGCGTCGACGGCCTGGCCCCGCTCCTCGAACCCATCTGGTCCCAGTCCTTCCAGGCCCACGCGGACGCGCTGATGCGCTCCGTGTCGGCCTGCGCCGCAGCACACCGTGCACCGGAGAAGAACCTGACATGAGTCTGTACCTGAACTTCCTGCACACCACCGTGCGGTTCGACGTGGCCGAGGACGCGGAGGCCGTCTTCGAGCCGGTGCGTCGCTTCTTCCGGCACCTGATCTCCGCCGAGGCGGCCCACGAGCCGACCTTCCGGATCGACGTGCACGGCTACGACCCGGAAGCGGATGTCGCCGCCGAGATCTGGGAGACGCCCCAGTCGATCGTGCGCCGCAGCAACGCCGCCGAGTTCAACTTCGACGCGCACATCGTGGACGGGGGCGGCCGTCGCCGGTACATCAACCGGGCGACCCTGCTCGACGCTCCCGTGGACACCGCCAAGGACAACACCTTCGCGCTGCGCATCACCGAGAAGTCCACCGTCCAGGTCCTCGACTTCGTCCGCGATCTCGTGATCCGCAACGAGGAGAACCTCGGCACGGTCGTCCTCCACGCCTCGGGGGTACACCGCGACGGCGAGGCCGTGATCATCGCCGGGCCGAAGGGCGCAGGCAAGACGACCACCCTGCTCTCCGTCCTGCGGCGGCCGGGATGGCGGTACTTCACCGGCGACAAGCTGTTCTGCACGATCGAGGACGGCACGGTCCTCGTCCACCCGTGGCGCGACTACCCGTACGTGGGCGTGGGCACCATCCGGGCCGACGCGCGGCTGGAGCAGATGGTCCGCGACGGCGTCGACGACCAGGTGGACACGTACGAGCCCGGCCACAAGATCCTCATGGACCCCGACGTCTTCGAGTCCTGGCTCGGCGCGGAGTTCACGGCCGAACCCAGGCGACTGACCGCGCTGCTGCTGCCCGAGGTCAGGCCCGGGGAGCCGCTGACCGTCCGGCACCTCACGGACGACAACGAACGCTGGGCCCATCTGAACAAGATCGTGGACCGGCAGGTCGACACGACCTTCTTCACCTGGCAGTCGTACCTGGTCCCGGACTACACGCGGTTCTACCGCTCACTGGGCGAACTGCGCACCGTGCTGGACTCCGTGGCCATGGTCCGCCTGCACGGCACTCTCGACGTCGACCCGGACGTGGTCCTGGGCAGTCGCCCCACCGGCACCGGCACGACCCCCGAACAGGAGAACCGATGACGACGACCGAAGCCCGCCGCCCCCTCCGGGTAGCCGTCGTCGGCCTGGCCGGCGCGGGCAAGTCCACCTGCGCCACGTTCATCGAGGAGTTCGCCCGGGACAAGGGCCTGGCCTACGCCCGGGTCAAGCTCGCCGCCCCGCTGTACGACCTGCAGCAGCAGGTGTATCGCAGGGCGGGCGGCTCCCTCCACGAAGGAGCCCAGGACCAGGTCCTGATGGAGGCGCTCGCCGACGCGATGCGCCGGATCCGGCCCGAGTCGCTGGCGGACGACTTCGCCGCGCGGCTCGCCGCGGTCGACGCGGATCTCGTCGTCAACGACGATCTGCGCGACCCGCACGTGGACGCCCCGGCGCTGCGCGGTCACGGGTTCCGGGTCCTGCGCATCACCTGTGCCGAGGAGCTGCGCCAGGTGCGGCTGGCCGGCCGCGGCGACCCGTCGCGCGCGGACCGCTCCACCCGGGAGATCGACCTGATCGAGCCGGATGCCGTGATCGACAACGGGGCGGGCCTGGACACCTACCGGTCGGCTGTCCACGAGCTGCTGGGGAGCTGGCTGTGATTCTGAGCGGGCCCGAGATCCTGTCCGAGGTACGAGCGGGACGTATCCACATCGACGACTTCGACGCGGAGCGCATCGAGCCGAACAGCTACGGCTTCAGGCTCGCCGACGACATCCTCTGGTACGAGCAGGACGTCATCGACTGCTTCGAGCCGCCCCAGGCCGCGCACGTGAAGATGGGTGCCGAGGGCATGGTCCTCGAACCGGGCCGCTTCTACCTCGGCGGCACCATGGAGGCGATGGGAAGCCCGCACTACGCCGCCACCCTCTACGCCTGCCGGTCCGCCTCGACGCTCGGCATCTGGATCCAGTTCTCCGCCCCGCTCGGACACAGCGGCGCCGTCTTCCCCTGGACACTGGAGATGAAGGTCGCTCACCCGGTGCGGGTGTACCCGGGCATGATGATCGGCAAGCTGGCCTTCTGGTCCATGCAGGGCGAGGCCGTCGGCTACGACGGCAAGTACACGGGCTCCTCCTCCGCCGTGGCCTCCCGCTTCAGTCTGGACGCCCGTGTCACAGGTTGACCTCTTCCGCGTACTGATGGCCCTGGCCCTGCTCCTGGCATCGGCACACGCGGTGGGGCGACTCTTCGCCAGGTTCCGGCAGCCCCCGGTGATCGGAGAGATCGTCGGCGGGCTGCTCCTGGGGCCGACCGTACTGGGCCAGCTGCTGCCGGAGGCGCAGACCTGGCTCTTCCCCGGGACGGGTCCCGTGGCGTCCGGGCTGTCGCTGGTCTACCAGGTCGGCATGCTGCTGCTGATGTTCACCGCGGGCGTGGAGATGCGCACGGTCTTCTCCCGCAGGGACAGCCGCTCCGTGGTCCTGATCGCGGTGGCGGGCATGGTCGTGCCCTTCGCACTCGGCCTGCTCCTGGTCAGGGCGATCGACACCGGGGATGTGCTCGGGCCGGCCGCCGACGTGCCGGCCCTGGCCCTGGTCGTCGCCTGTTCCATCGCGATCACCAGCATCCCGGTGATCTCCCGGATCATGCTCGACCTGGGCATCATCCGGACCCCGTTCGCACGGATCGTGCTGTCGGTCGCGGTGCTGGAGGACATCGTCCTCAACGTGGTCCTGTCCGTGGCGCTGGGCATGGTCGCGGGCGGCGAGGAGAACGGCTTCGGCCTGGCGCACACCCTGGGGATCAGCTCGGCGAACGGCTCGGCGGCCTACCACTCCATGGCGTCGGTGGCCTTCTTCGGTCTGATGGTGCTGGCGGCAGCGGCGCTGCGGCGCCTGCCGGGCGCCACGTCCGGTACGGGGGACCGGCCACTCGGCCGGGTGGCGGTCCGGATGGCCGTCGTCCTCGCCGTGGCCGCGAGTTGTGTGTTCCTCGGGGTCGCCCCCATGTTCGGCGCGTTCGTCGTGGGTCTGCTGTCCGGCATGACCGGGGGCCTCTCGCGGAGCGACGCGCTCGGCCATCTCCGGGGTTTCGCGTCCGGGTTCTTCATCCCGGTGTACTTCGCGGTCGTCGGCCTCAAGCTGGACCTGGTCCACTCCTTCGACCCCTGGCTCACCGTGGGATTCATCCTGGTGGCCTGTGTCGCGAAGGCGTCCAGTGCGTACGGCGGGGCCCGGCTGGCCAAGCAGCCGAAGGCGGAGTCCCTGGACCTCGCCGTCGCGCTGAACGCGCGCGGCGGGCCGGGCATCGTGCTCGCCACCGTCTCCTACGACGCGGGGATCATCAACGCCTCGCTGTTCACCACGCTGGTGCTCACCGCCGTCTTCACCTCACAGTTCGCCGGCTGGTGGCTGGAGCGGGCCGTGGGCCGGGGGGCCTTCTCCCACGACCCGGACGATCAGGAGCCGATGCCGAACGATCGCGACCCGATGCCGGCCGATCCCGATCCGTCCGTGGACGGGCAGCGCACGCGGCCCGTGAAGGCCGCGGCGGACTGAGCACGCCCGGGCACCTCCCTCGCCCTCCTTCTCCGCACCCCTTCCTCCCCCTCCTCCGCCTCCTCCCCCGCACCCTCGCGACCACCGGAGCCCTGCCTTGGCCAAGCCGCGCACAGCAACGACGACCAAGCACATCTTCGTCACCGGGGGTGTCGCCTCCTCGCTCGGCAAGGGCCTGACGGCCTCCAGCCTGGGGGTGCTGCTGAAGGCTCGGGGGCTTCGGGTCACGATGCAGAAGCTGGACCCGTACCTCAACGTCGACCCCGGCACGATGAACCCCTTCCAGCACGGCGAGGTGTTCGTCACCGACGACGGCGCCGAGACCGACCTGGACATCGGCCACTACGAGCGCTTCCTCGACGTCGACCTGGACGGCTCGGCGAACGTGACCACCGGACAGGTGTACTCGACGGTGATCGCCAAGGAGCGGCGCGGCGCGTACCTGGGCGACACCGTGCAGGTCATCCCGCACATCACCGACGAGATCAAGCACCGCGTCCGCCGCATGGCGGCGGACGGGGTCGACGTGGTGATCACGGAGGTCGGCGGCACGGTCGGCGACATCGAGTCGCTGCCGTTCCTGGAGACCGTCCGCCAGGTCCGTCACGAGGTCGGCCGCGACAACGTCTTCGTCGTCCACATCTCGCTCCTGCCCTACATCGGCCCCTCGGGAGAGCTGAAGACCAAACCCACCCAGCACTCGGTCGCCGCCCTGCGGAACATCGGCATCCAGCCGGACGCGATCGTGCTGCGCGCCGACCGCGACGTACCGGCGGCGATCAAGCAGAAGATCTCGCTGATGTGCGACGTCGACGAGGCCGCCGTGGTCGCCGCGATCGACGCCAAGTCGATCTACGACATCCCGAAGGTCCTGCACAGCGAGGGCCTGGACTCCTATGTGGTGCGCAAGTTGCGCCTCCCTTTCCACGATGTGGACTGGACGCGGTGGGACGACCTGCTGGATCGCGTCCACAACCCCGACCACGAGGTCACCGTCGCTCTGGTCGGAAAGTACGTCGACCTGCCCGACGCCTACCTCTCGGTCGCCGAGGCGCTGCGCGCGGGGGGTTTCGCCAACAGAACGCGGTGCAAGATCAAGTGGGTGGAGTCGGAGAAGTGCGGAACGGAGGACGGTGCGCACAAGCAACTCTCCGACGTGGACGCCGTCCTGATACCCGGCGGCTTCGGCGACCGAGGTGTCTCCGGCAAGATCGGCGCCATCCGGTACGCCCGTGAGAACAAGGTGCCGCTGCTCGGTATCTGCCTGGGCCTCCAGTGCGTCGTGATCGAGGCGGCCCGCAACCTCGCCGGCATCCCGGACGCCGACTCCACCGAGTTCGACGCGGCCACCGCCCACCCGGTCGTCTCCACCCTGGCGGAGCAGCTCGACATCGTGGCCGGCGAGGGCGACCTGGGCGGCACGATGCGCCTCGGCACCTACCCGGCGAAGCTCGCCGCGGGCTCCCTCGTACGCGAGGTGTACGGCGGCGAGGAGTACGTCGCGGAACGCCACCGCCACCGCTACGAAGTCAACAACGCCTACCGCACGGACCTGGAGCGGAAGAGCGGCATCGTCTTCTCCGGCACCTCCCCGGACGACCGGCTCGTCGAGCATGTCGAGTACCCGCGGGACATCCACCCCTACCTGGTCGCCACGCAGGCACACCCCGAACTGCGCTCACGGCCGACCCGCCCGCACCCGCTCTTCGTGGGCCTGGTCGGAGCAGCCGTCGACCGCATCACCTCCACCCCCTGCGCGGCACCCCGCGCCCACACATGAAGGATCCCCGTATGAGCACCCCCCAGGGCCCGCGCCCCGTCGTCGCCATCGTCGACGCCTACTCCACCGCGAGCCATCTCGCGCCGCTCTTCCATGCCCGGGGCTACGACTGCCTCCATGTGCGGAGTCTGGAGGAACCACCCCCGGTCTTCGGAGCGTCCTTCCGGCCCGACGACTTCCTGGACACCGTCGTCCACCGCGGCGACGTGGCCGAGACGCTGGCCGCCATCGCCCCCTACAGCCCGGTCGCGCTGCTGCCCGGCGCCGAGATAGGTGTCGAACTGGCCGACATACTCAGCGAGGCACTGGACCTGCGGACCAACGGAACAGCGCTGAGCACCGCTCGGCGGGACAAGTTCCGGATGGTGGAAACGGTCAAGGCCGCCGGCGTGCCGGCCGCCGACCAGATTCTCGCCGGCGATCTCGACACCCTGCTGGCCTGGTACGGCGAAACCGACCGGACCGTGGTCCTCAAGCCGGTGCGCAGCGCGCTCAACGACGGTGTGTCCTTCTGCTCCACCGCCGCGGAAGTCCGTTCCGCCTTCGAGGCACTGGTCGGCGCCGAGAGCGCCCTGGGACTGCGCAACGACGCGGTGGTCGCCCAGGAGTACCTGGTGGGGGCCGAGTACTACGTCAACACGGTCAGCCTGGACGGAAAGCACTACGTGTGCGACCTGTGGAAGACCCAGCACCTCGGCGTCAACGGGGTCCGGGATCTGCTCGGCGGATCGGCGCTGATGGTCCGCCAGGGTCCCGAACAGGACCTGTTGGCCGCCTACGCCTTCTCCGTGCTCGACGCCCTGGGCATCCGCAACGGCCCCGCGCACACCGAGCTGAAGCTCACCCCGCAGGGCCCCCGGCTGGTCGAGACCGGCGCCCGGGTCTGCGGCGCGATGCTCCCGCTGCTCACCCGGGCGGCGATCGGTGAGAGCCAGTTGGAGTGGACGGTGCTCGCCTACACCGACCCGGCAGGTTTCGAGGCCCGTCGGCACACCGACTACGAGGTCGCCCGGCACGCGGTCTGCGTCAACATGATCGCGCCGGAGGGCGGCAAGCTCGTCGACTACCCGAAGCTGTCCGAACTGCGCGCCCTGGAGAGCTTCCACGACGTGCTCCTGAAGGTGCGGCCGGGCGAGGAGATGTCCCGGACGGTCAACGACCTCACCTACCCGATGCTCGTCCACCTGCTCCACGAGGTGGAAGGCGTGGTCACGCACGACTACATGACGGCCCGATACCTGGACGGCGAGGGCTTCTACGATGTCGTCTGAGCGCCGCCTCGCCCTCGCCGCCGGCCCCCTGCTGGTCCTCGGCTACTGCGTCATCAACTCCACCAAGTCGGTCTTCGAGGGCGCGCTGGTCCAGGGCCTGTCACCGGAGTTCATCGCCTTCAACTCCTTCGTCGTCGCCCAGGCCTTCTACTTCCTCACCCTGCGCGACAAGCAGGCGCTGAAGTCCGTGGTGCGCCGCTGTCTGCCCGACGTCATCATGCTGAACATCTCCACCGCGGTCTGCTGGATCGCGGTGCTGTACGCGTTCACCGTCCTCGAGCCCGCCGTGGCCAACTCTGTGATCATCGGGCTCGGCCCCACCATCACCATCGTGCTCGGCTTCAAGCTCCGTCCCGGCACGAAGGCCCTCCCGCTGGAGCTGGCCGCGGCCGCGGCCATGCTGGGGGCCATGGGCTACCTGCTGGCCATGGCGTCGGACGGGGCGTCGGCCATCGGTGAAGTGCCGACCGGGGAACTGGTCTTCGGGCTGGTGATGTGCTTCCTCACCTCGATCTCCCTGTCGGGGGTCACCTATTACACCAAGCGGCTGGGCGACGCCGGCATGACGGTTCCGCAGATGATGGCCTCGCGTTTCGTGGCCCTCATCGTGGCCACGCTCACCCTGCTCGTGGTCCGCGACAGCTTCGGGCCGTACTCCCCGGCGAACGTGGGGGCGATCCTCGCGATCAGCGTCATCGGGGTCATCCTCTCCCTCTACCTGCTGCAGCAGGGCATCGTGCGGACCGAGCCGATCACCGTCTCGATGCTGTTCGGGACGAACCTGCTGATCACCTACATCACCCAGTTCCTCGACCCGAGGCTGCACCAGTCGCAGCACACCTTCATCGGGATCATGGCGGTGTCCGCCGCGATGTGCCTGGGAACCTGGGCCCGTTGGCGCCACGGGAGGCGCCCGGGGAAGCAGGATCCCGCCCGTCAGCCGGCCGAAGAGGCCAAGGCATGACCGTACTGGCCCACCTCAGCGACCTGCACCTGGACGGCGGTGCCGAGAGCGCGGACCGTGTCCGGCGGGTGGTGGAGTACCTCACCACCCTGCCCGGCACGGTCGACGCCGTTCTCATCACCGGCGACATCGCCGATCACGGGACCGAGGCGGAGTACCGCCAGGCCCGCGAGGCACTGGCTCCGCTCCACGACCGTCACCCCGTCCTGCTGTGCCCCGGGAACCACGACTCCCGGCCGGAGTACCGCGAGGTCCTGCTCGGCCTTCCCGCCGGGCCCGCCCCGGTCGACGAGGTCCACGACATCGGCGGCGTACGGATCCTCATGTGCGACTCCTCCGTACCCGGGCGGCCCGAGGGCGCGCTGGAACCTCGCACGCTGCGGTGGCTCGACGAAACCCTCGCGGCCGCCCCCGACCGGCCGTCCTTCGTCGCCTTCCACCACCCGCCGACGCCGCTCGGCCTGCCGTACATCGACGGGATCGCCCTGCGCGAGCCGACGGCCCTGGCAAAGGTCCTCGAACGCCACGACCAGGTGCTCGCCGTGCTGTGCGGCCATGCCCACACAGCGGCCACGACCACCTTCGCCGGCCTGCCACTGCTCTGCGCCCCGGGCATCGCGTCCACGGCGCTCCTTCCCTGGGAGCAGGGACCCGAGGACTCCTGGAAGACCCGCGGAGCCCCACTCGCGCTCACCTTCCACCTGTACGAGGAGGGACGCGTCACCAGCCATGTCAGGGCCCTGTGAGTCCCCGCCCCCGCGGAGCCGACCAGGGCCGACCCGATCGTGTCGACCGACGAGGAGACACCGACATGAAGGCCCATGAGCCACACCCGGTCCACGGGTGGACGGACAACGGGTACGAAGGAGTGCGCGCCGCCTTCGCCGACGTGATCGACGCACAGCCCGGGGCCCCCGGACAGCAGCTGGCGGTGTACCGGAACGGGCGGCTGGTGGTGGACCTCTGGGCGGGTCCGGAGGTGGACGGTGACTCGCTCCTCGGCGTGTACTCGGTGAGCAAGGGCGCGGTGTTCATGGTCGCCGCCCTGCTGGTCCAGGACGGAGTCCTCGACCTCGACCGGGAAGTGGCCGCGTACTGGCCGGAGTTCGGGCAGGCCGGCAAGGCGGACATCACCCTGCGGCAACTGCTGGCCCACCAGGCCGGTGTGATCGGCGTCGACGAGCACTTCACCGTCGAGGAGCTGGCCGACGACCTCGTGCTCGCCGAGCGGCTCGCCGCACAGCAGCCCTACTGGAAGCCCGGCACGGCCTTCGGCTACCACGGCCTGGTCATCGGCGCACTCGTCGGCGAGGTCGTACGCCGTGCCACGGGCCGGACCCTGCACGACTGGTGGGAGCACCGGGTGCGCGGCCCGCACGGGCTGGACTTCCATCTGGGCCTGCCGCGGGAGCTGGAGCCCCGCTACCGGCCGATGCGCCCCGCCGCCCCGGAGCCCGGACAGATCCCCCCTCCCCCGGACCCTCCGGAGGGCCAGGACCTGGGCGCCATCGCGTTCAGCACCCGGTACCTGCCCGACCTGGCCACCTTCGCGAACGTCCGGCGCGTCCGGGAACTCGGCCAGGGTTCGGCGGGCGGTGTCGCGTCCGCACGGGGTGCGGCGGGCGCATACGCGGCCCTCCTCGGCGGTCTCGACGGGACGCCGCCGCTGTTCACCGCGGATACGGTCGCCACGTTCACCCGGCCCCAGTCGGTGGGGCCGGACGTCGTCACCGGAGCCGAGAGCCGGTTCGCGCTGGGCTTCCAGCTCTACGACGTCCGCTACCCCGCCCTCGGCTCCGATGCCTTCGGCCACTCGGGGGCGGCCGGCTCCGCCGCGTTCGCGAGCCCGCGCCTCGGCATCGCGTACGCGTACGTCCGCGACCGGTTCGCCGTGGGCGACGCCGCGGACCGTGAGAACACCCTGCTCATCAATGAGGTCCTGGCTGTCGGCTGAGGCCGCATCCGAAACGAATCCCGGCTCGGACGATCCCTGAGCCGGGATTCTCGTACTGCGGCTCCTGCCAGGGGTACCCGCGCCGGGACGATCAAGCCTGTCCGTGGGCGACAACGACGGCCTGGGCGTGGTGCGACTCGGAGACCGCCACCGAGGACCGCTCGGCTCGGCTCCGCTCTACCCGCCAGCCTCAGGGAGACGCCGTCGGGCCGGCGGGACGAGCGGGGCTTCTTCGGCCGGGCCACGCGCACCCCGCTCGGGCCGCAGCGCCGGAGCGCGTGTTCCGGTGGCGACGGGCCAGAGACTCTCCGACCGCCCTGGCTCTCGTCGGGGTGGCGGCGGGTGTCAGTGCGATGACAGGAGGAGGTCGGAGAGGTCCGAGCGGCGGCGGACCTTGAGTTTGCGGTACACCCGCGTCAGATGCTGTTCGACCGTACTCACCGTGACGAACAGCTCCTTGGCGATCTGCCGGTTGGACCTGCCCTCCGCCGCCAGTGAGGCGACCTTCCACTCGGCCTCTGACAGCCGGGACGCGGCCTGGCCGCCGCCCTGCGCGGGAACGGCCTCGCCCGGCGGTACCGGGGAGTCCGTATGCCGCCCCGGCGGGAACGGCGAGGGCAGCAGCACGCGTTCGGGCACACCGCACTGGTGGGCCAGGTCCAGCGCCTCGTTCCGGCGCGCGCGGGCCTCGCCCGTGTTCCCTTCGGCAAGGTCGAGCCGGCTCAGCTGAGCGAGGACACCGGCCCGCGAGAGTCTGCTGCCGGTGAGCCTGAGGACTCGCTCGGCCTCCTCCAGATGCGCTCTGCGCTGCTCCGGGAGCTCGGCCAGGGTCGCCAGGACCGTCAGGGCGCGGCCCCGGGCTTCCGTCGGCCGGGCGCCCAGCGCGGTGAGTTCCGCCCTCGCCATGCGCCGCGCCTCCTCCGGCTCACCGAGCGCCAGATGGGCCTCCGCGGCACTGGCACGCCAGCCGAGCAGGTCGAACCCCCGGGTGTGGGGCGGCTCGCACGCCGGTGCGCAGGAGACGAAGGCGTCCAGCGCCGCGCCCGCCTGTCCCGCGCTCAGGAGTCGGCGGCCCCGGGCCAGGTGGTACAGCGCGCCGAAGAACGACCCCTGCATCCCCCGGGGGACCGGGCGTTCCAGGTAGTCGGCCGCCCGGTCCAGGTCTCCCAGCGCGGTGTGGGCGTTGATCACGACCGACAGAGGGAGACCGATGGCGATGCCCCAGCTGTGGTCGGGTAAGAGGTCAAGGGCGGATGTGGCGCGTGACAGGGCGGTGCTCAGGTCGCCGAGACTCCAGCAGATGTGGGCGTGCAGCCCGGACAGGAAGGCGCGCCGGGCCGCGAGGCCACCGGGGGGCATCCGGCCCAGCAGTTCGGCACAGGAGCGGTCGGCGAGCCTCATCTCGCCTTCCCACACCAGCCTCAGTACGCCCATGAGGTCCCTGGTCCAGAACCGGCAGGCGTCGGAGAGTTCTTCGCGCCGCACAGTGGCCTCATGGTCCGGGACCGGCACCGGGGCTGGGCCGGGTCCGTGCGGCCGGGCGGAGTCGGCGCGGTCGTCCGCGAGGAGCGCCCATGAGTGCCCCAGCCGTCCGCCGGACGGCGGACCACCGGACACGGAGGACATGGCAGACACAACTGACACAGCGGGAGAGGCGGCGAGGTCTTCGAGCAGCTCCGGCCGCAGATAGCCGACCAGCGTCCGGAGGTCCCGTACCAGTTCCTCACCGTGGTCATGATCTGTTCCACACTGCTCGGTCACCCTGGCCAGTGTCTCCTGTGTGAGCTCCCGCCAGTTGAACCAGAGGTACCAGACCACCAGCAAACGCAGGGCATGGCAGTGGACCTGCCCCCTGCGCGCCGCGGTCAGCAGGCGTCGTACCTCCGGCTCCGCCGCCCCGGGATTGGTCCACCACAGGGTGCCGATCAGCGCCGTGGCGACCTCGTTGCGAATCCCGTCGTCGAGGTCCGCCCGGTCGGCCAGGCGCAGACAGGCGACGGCCTCGTCCGCCTGGCCGTCGAGCAGCAGGTGGTGCGAGGCGTACAGCAGCACCCGTACCTGCGAGATGTCCGGCGCGTCGTCGGCGACGACCAGGTACCGGGCGACGACGGCCGCCGGCGCTCCGTCGGAGAAGAGGAGCTCGCCGGCCCGCCGGTGCAGCCGTCGCAGGCGGGTGCCGTCCATCGAAGCCGCCACGAAACCGGGGAGAGCCGGGTGCCGGAACGCTCCCCCGGTCAGCATCCCCGCCGCTTCGAGCTCGTCGAAGTCCGTCCCCGTCGCGGCCGGGCACTTGTCCAGCAGCCGCGCCACCCGGGCCCGGGTGGCGTTCTCGCCGAGCACGGTCAGCGCCTCGACGCATGCGGCGAGGTCGGGATGACGGTTCATCACGCCGAGATAGGCGGTCCGGAAGCCGTCGCCGACCGGGACCGGGTCCCCTGGTCGAAGGGGGCCGGCCTGGACCACGTCATGGACAAGTGCCGTGGCCAGGGCGGGGTTCCCGCCGCTGATCGCGTGGACGTCGGGGCCCAGCCGGAGAGCGGTGTCGGCATCGGTCCGCTCCTGAAGCAGCCGGCTCACCTCGGCCTCCCGCAGCGTGGTGGTCTCGATCAGCCGGGAGCCGAGGCCGACCAACTCCAGCGGGTCGAGGATGCGGCCCCGGCAGGTGCGGGGAAAGGCCACTGCCACGGTGACGTCGTGGGATTCGACACGCCGGATGATGTGCAGGAGACACGACTGCGAAACCGGGTCCACTTGATGAGCGTCGTCGACGACGAGGAAGAGGGGTTGCCGGGCGGCACACTCGGCCATCTCGGAGACGACGTTCCGCAGCAGCCGGGCGGGGAGGTCGTCCGAGGGCGCCCCCGACGCCGCCCGGTCGATCAGCCGCAACAGCGCGGACCGCAGACTTCCCGGAATTCCCGGTGCGTGCGTGAGCTGAGAAAGTGCGGCGAAACGGATTTTGCGTTCGTCGTGAAATCCACTGACGGTCAGACATAACGCACCCGACTTCTCGGCCTGTCTTCTGATTTCCGCCAAGGTGTTGGTCTTGCCTGTTCCGGGGCCACCTTGGATTACCAGGATCCCCATCAAACCGTCCTATCCGCATGGAACACGGAGCTGTTCAGCTTCGATTGCCACGGCGCACGGGAGCGCTCCCATGCACTCCGGTGCGCCATGATCAACTCTACGACGCAATGCGGGTACTGCCGGTTTCGAGGGAATCTTTGACACGGTCTTACCAGTTACTTGGCGCTGACACGGTCTTACCGTTACTTGGTGCCGACCACCATGTACTCGGGACCGTCGAGATGGGTGACGGACACCTCGCGAAAGCCCGCCTCGGTGAGCCACGCCTGAGCCTGGGCACCGGTGTAGCCGAGCCCGCCGGCCGACACCAGGGAGACGTTGAGACTGGTCAGCATGCCCGTGGTGTTGCTGCGCCGCTCGTCGTCGATCAGCATCTCGTAGACCAGGAGGGAACCGCCCGGCCGCAGCGCCTCGTACGCCTTGCGGATCAGCATCTGCTTGATGTCCAGGTTCCAGTCGTGCAGGACGTGCCCCATCACCAGGACGTCCCCGGACGGCAGCGGGTCCGTGAAGAAGTCGCCGGCCGCGAACCGGACCCGGTCGGGGAGGCCCACGCCCGCCAGATAGGTCCGGAAGCGGTCGGCGACCTGCGGAAGGTCGAACCCGGTCCCGGTCAGGTGCGGGTGGGCGGCCAGGACATGGCCGAGGAAGGCACCCTCGGAGCAGCCGACGTCGACCACCTCGCGCACCTGGGACCAGTCGAAGGCGGTGGCCAGCGCTTGGTGGGCGCCCAGGCTGAACCCGGTCATCGAGCGGACGAACCCGGTGACCTGCTCGGGGGTGGCGAAGGCCTCGCCGAAGGTGTCGGCCTCGGCGTCCGCCTCCGTGAGTACGGCACCGGAGGCCGTTTCGGCCCCGCCGTCCGCCGCGGCCCGAAGAGCCTCGGAGAAGTCGAGCCGGTCACCGCTGCGCAGCACCGCGGACATCTGGGACCAGGCGGGGAAGGCGGAGTTGAGGTACTCCAGGTAGCCGGAGATGTCCTGGGCGGGCTTGCCCGGGTCCAGGTAGGTGTCCGCCAGTTCCGCGTTGCGGTACACGCCGTCGTCCGAGCGCTCCAGCAGTCCGATGGAGACCAGGACGTCCAGGAAGTCCGGCGCGCCCCGGCCCTTCAGGCCCAGTCGCCCGCACAGTTCCTCGCCACCGAGCGGTCCCTTCGCCAACTCCGCGAAGACCCCCAGCTCCACCGCGCTCAGCAGCGCCTTCGAGGTCCAGAACGCGGTCGCGACAGAGATGATCTCGTGCGGGGACCGACGGCCGTGCGTGCCCGTGTCCGTGTGCGTGCTCATGTGATGACTGCCTTTCGTGAGGGGAGGTCAGATCTGTGTCAGGAGAAGAAGGGTGTGTCAGGAGGCGAGAGGGGTGTGTCAGGAGGTGAGACCCAGGTCCTCGTACACGGCGTCGCCGATGGCGAGGGTGCGCCGCTGGTGCTCGTCCTGGAGCGTCTTGCCGTTGAGGTGGAAGGCGGTGACCAGCCCGGCCGCCGGGTCGGCGAAGACCAGGGACGTCCACAGCCCGTAGTGCCCGAAGGTGCGTGACGAGGCGTGCCTGCTGAAGGAGGTGTACTGCTCGCCGAGGTGGTGGGACTCCACGCGGAAGCCCAGTCCCCAGTCGGCATTGCCGTAGGGGTCGGTCAGGCCCACCCGGTGGCGGGCCGTGATCGCCGTGACGGTCTGCGGGCTCAGCACGCGCCCGCGTGGCCCCTGTCCGTCCGCCAGCAGCATTTCGTACAGCCGCCCGAGATCCCTGATGGGGCCACGGGTGTTGACCCCGAACAGAGGCCGGGTGCAGCTCGCCCGGGTGGCCCACCAGTGCGTCGGCTGGGCGGGCAGCCCGCCGCCGCTGATGTAGAACAGCGGGAGCAGTCCCGCCTCCCAGCCGTACTCCCGTTCACGGAGGACGATCCGGGTGTCGGCCATCCCGCACGGCATCAGGACCTCTTCCGTCAGAAACGTCTCCCAGTCGCGCCCGTCCACCGCGGTGACCACCTCGGCCAGTACGAACCAGGCCCACCAGGGCGAGTAGTTGATCCGCCGGCCGGGTGCCTCCGCGGGGACGGTCATGGTGCGCACCAGCTCCCGGCGCACCTCCACCGGGGCGGCGAGCGCCCCGTGCAGCGGGTCCAGCGCCATGGGGACAGGGGTCGTGTGGGTCAGCAACTGCCGCAGGGTGATGCGCTCCCGGCCGCCGCCGGTGAACCACGGCACGTACGACGCGACGGGCTCGTCGAGCGCCACCAGCCCCCGCTCCCAGAGCCGTCCGAACGCGACCGTTCCGAGCGACTTGGCGGAGCAGTACCACATGGGGCAGGAACTGCGTGTGAACGCCACCCCGGGCCGGGCCTCGCCCAGGGCCACCGAGACCACCGTCCGGGATGGGGCGTGCGAGACATACAGCTGTGCGCCGGGTGTGCTGGTGCCGAGTTCCGCCCGGAGCACGGCCATCGTCCGGGGCAGGATCTCGGCCGCCAGCCGCTGGGCGGCGACCTCGCCCACGGACGGGACGGGGGCGGGCCGGACCGGCCACTCCGGGTCGGCGGGACCGTCCGGCGCGCCCGAGGTAACGGAGCGCAGCCGGGCCACCGTCCCATGCCTGTCCTGCTGGAGAAGCCGGTCGACGAAGAAGACGAACATGTAGGCGCCCTCCAGCCGGAGTGCGCCGTCCTCGAACAGCGCGGTGCGCTGTGCGCCGGTGCCCAGCAGCAGCGTCCTGGCCGCCGCGCGGCCGAGAGCGAGGGTGCAGGTCGGCCGGCCGGTGATCGGCCCCGGGCAAAACCGCAGGGCACCGGTGGCCAGATCGGCGAGGAGTTCCACCTCCTGAACGGTCTCCGGGTGTGCGTCCGTCACACGCAGTCCGATCCGTACGGCCGTCTTCTCGTCCAGCGGCGTGCCCGCGCACTCCGCGTCCGCCGCCGCGAGCCATGCGGGGGAGAACAGCGGGTGCCGGGTTTCCCGGGTCGCCGTGACGGCCCGTGCGTCGGACCGTGCGGTGTCCGGCAAGGCGTCCGTACCGCTCACCGGGACCTCCGCGCCAGGGTGTACCGGACGGTCGACGTGCTGGTCAGGCTGCCGTCCGGGGCGGCCAGCCGAGCCAGTTCGGCGTTCACGGCGGCCTCAGCGGCGGGGCGGGAGTGCTCCGGCACGCCCTCCCAGAACTGACGTCCCGCGGTGGACCACACCCACCGCCACCACTGCTCCGCGTCGGCGAAGCGGGTGACGTACTCCTCCTCGACGGTCTCCACGTCGGTGAAGCCCACCTTGTCCAGCAGGGTGTGGAAGGCGTCGACGGACCGGAAGGGGCTGTTGTCACCGACCGTGTGCCAGGAGGCCGCCCGGCCGTAGGGGGCGCTCGCCTCGAACACCGGTGTCCAGCGCGGATCGCCCGGCCCGAACCAGGAGACCGCCAACCGGCCGTCGGGGCGCAGTAGTTCGTGGTAGCGGGCGGTCGCGAGCTCGGGGTGGGGGAAGAAGAACAGGCAGATTCCGGCGAGTACCGCGTCGAGGGAACCGACCGCAACGGGTACGTCCCGCGCGGAGACCGTCTCCGCGTCGCCCTGTACGGCGTGGGCCCAGGCGAGTCCGAGCCGGGTGATCTCCTCCTGCGCGCGGGCCACCATGCCCGCGGACAGATCGAGTCCGGTCACCTCCCCGTGGACGCCGACCGCGCGGGCCGCGGGCACCAGTACGGCTCCGGTGCCGCAGCCCACGTCCAGGACACGGTGCCCGGGTGCGAGCCGGGCGTGGGCGACCAGCCGCCGGCCGAGCTCCGCGAAGTGGTCCACGCCGACCCGCTCGTAGCTCGGCGCACTGCGGTCGAAGAGCCCGGCCAGCGCCTTTTTCCTGTCCCTTTCCCCCGCTGGTTCGCCCTCTGCTGTCCCGGCCGGCGTCCTGCCCGTGCCGACGCCGGCCGCGTCGGTCGATGTGCTGTTCACGGGATGCTCTCCTCGATGGCGTCGTACGCTGGTGTCTCGACTGTCTTGGTTGTCCCGGTTGTCCCGGCGTCGATCCGCTGGGGCCGGCCGGTCGCGGCGGACGCGTAGACCGCGTTCACCACGGCCACCGCCCGCCGTCCCGCCGCCCCGTCGCTCAGCGGTGGCCGGCCCTCGCGCACCGCGTCGCAGAAGTCCACGAGCTGGTCGCGGTGCGGCTGGTACAGCAGGCCGCAGATGTCGCGGGCGGTGTCGCGCACCAGCGCCGCCGCGTGCTCGGCGGACTGGTCGGCGGCGCCGAACGCCCCGTAGACGGGTGCCTGTTCGCCCTCCGCGGCCAGGTGCAGATAGGCGAGCTCGTCGTCGTCGATGACGACCGAGCCCCGGTCGCCGTGCACCGCCAGGCGGGCGGTACGGCCGGGGTAGGCGCCGGTGGTGGCGAGCAGCGTGCCCAGGGCGCCGCCGGCGAAGCGCAGGGACGCTGTGGCCACGTCCTCCACCTCGATGCCGGGATGGGCGAGGCGCGCGGTGTGCGCGTGCACCTCCACCACCGGGCCGGCCAGCCACTGCACCAGATCCACCGCGTGGATCGCCTGGTTCATCAGCGCGCCGCCGCCGTCCAGGTCCCGGGTGCCGCGCCAGGTTCCGGAGGCGTAGTAGGCCGGGCCGCGCCACCAGGCCAGTTCGGCCGTCGCGGAGGTGATCCGGCCGAGCCTGCCGGTCCGTACCGCCTCGTGGGCGAGCCGGGCGGCCGGGTCGAAGCGGTGCTGCGACACCACACCGAGCACCCGGCCCTGCGCACGGGCCACGGCGATCAGCCGGTCGGCGGCCTCGGGCGTGACATCGACGGGCTTCTCGACCAGTACATGCTTGCCGGCGCGCAGTGCGGCCTCCGCCAGCCCGGCGTGCGTACCGCTCGGGGTGCACAACAGGACGGCGTCCACGTCCGGGCGGGCCAGCAGCCCGGGCACGTCCAGTGCGGCACAGCCGGCCTCCGCCGCCGCCTCCCGGGCCCGGGAGGCGTCCCGGGCGGCGATCGCGGCGAGGCGGGCCCTGCTCGCCAACCGCGGGTCGTCGCGGGTGAGGAGCCGGGCGAGGAAGCCGCCGATCGACCCGCATCCGATGATTCCGAAGGTCAGCACGGCCGCCTCACCCGGCCACGGCCATGGCGTTGCCCAGGTAGTTGGGCAGGGCGGTGAGCCGGCGCTCCTGGTCGTCGAGGTCCACCGGGTACCGCTCGCGGTAGCGGCGGGTGACCTCGCGGACCTCTTCCCAGGTGGCGGGCGCGGTGCCGCCGTTGAGGTCTGCGGCCAGCTGGTCGTAGAGCGGGGTGCCGGGGCGCAGGAACAACTGGTTGATGCCGAACCAGGCCGGGATGTCCGCCGCCCAGTCGACCAGCCAGTCGGAGATGCAGGCATCGTCGTCGGGCAGGCCGAGCAGGACGAAGGCGAAGGGGGTGATGCCCGCGTCCTTCAGCTTGAGCACCGCGTCGCGGATCTGCTGCTCGGTGACCCGCTTGTGCACACCGGTGCCGGCCACCGAGGGGGACTCGGCACCCAGCCACATGCCCTGGCAACCCGCCTCGGCCCACTGCCGGACATCGGTCTTGAGGACGATCTCCGCCCGGGTCTGGCCCACCCAGCCGATGCCCCGGCCCTTGAGCCGTTCGCAGATCTCGCCGTAGAAGGTCTTGTTGATGCCGAAGACGTAGTCGAGGAAGAACAGGAACTCCAGTCCGCCGCGCTGCTGCGCGTCCACCTCGGCCATGACCCGGTCGACCGGGTTGAGCCGCATGCGGGTGCCGAACGGGAGATGGCAGAACGTGCAGCCGTAGGTGCAGCCGCGGGCGGCCATCACCATGCCACAGGTGCCCGGATGCGGCAGGCCGTCCACGATGACCTCGGCCGTGTACCGCTCCAGGGGGACCAGGTCGTAGGCCGGCAACTCCCATTCGTCCAGGTCGAGGTTGGGGTAGGGGCGGGGGCTGTTGCCGACGACGGTGAGGGCCGTAGCCGCGCCGGGGGCCGGCAGGTCCGCGCACAGCACCGGGGCGGTGATCCCGTCCGCGAGGGCCCGGACGCCGTGCACGGTCGCCGAGTCGGCCTCGCCGACCGCCACGTGCTCCACGGCCAGCTCGATGAGGGTGGCGCCGGGCAGCTGAGTGCCGTGCGGGCCGACGGCCATGGTGCGGGCGGCGGGGAAGTGCTGCCGGGCCCGGTCCACGGCGGCGCGGACCGGGTCGAGGTCCAGCGGGTAGCACTGGGCTCGGTCGGCGATGGCCGTGGAGATCACCAGCAGGTCGGGCGCCTCACCGTTCGAGGGCGCGTCCTGCAGCCGCTGGTCCCAGACGGTGACGGTGTGCCCGTCGGCTCGCAGTCGGCCGGCCGCGGTCAGGACGTCCAGCGGGACCTGGATGAAGAACCGGTCGAATCGGTTGGTGGGAATCACCAGACAGATACGCATGGGGAAGGAGAACCTCACAGACGGACGGGGGGCGTGTCGGCCGGAAGCCGGCGGAAGACAGGCGGTGTGTGGGAGGAACGGGCCGCCTCGGCCAGCAGGTTGATGCGTGACACCCCGCGCAGGTCGAGGCCGGGCGGGCCGTACGGCTGCGCCAGCAGGGCGGCGACCGACCAGCGCAGGGCGTTGTCCAGCGGGGAGTCGTGGACGAACCACTCGCGCCGCAGGTCGGGTCCGGTCGCGGTCAGCCAGTGGGTGTTGCGCGGCAGCCGGGTGCCCTGCGGGAGGGTCACCGGATCCAGGGCCAGACCGAACCGGACCGGTCCGGCGTCGACCTCGACATAGCGCTGCCGGCTCTCGTCGGGCGTGACCGGCCGGTCGAACCAGCCCGGCACCGGCACCTGATCGGCGGCCGCCTCGGGGCCCACCACCGTGGAGTACAGCTCGACGGCGACCCCGCGGACCTCCGCGACCTCGTGTGCGGCGGTGCTGACCAACTCGGGGTCGGTCGCCACGCGCAGCCGGTCCGGGTCGGGGTCGGCGGCCAGGTAGGCGTCGAAGGACTCCGGCGGCAGGACCCCGCGCAGCACGGCCAGCATGTGCAGCCACTCGTAGCCGAACACACCGTGGTCCCGGTCGACGAACCGGCCGGCCGCGATGTCCGCCCGCCGGTCCTTGCCGAACCCGACGCGCACGGCCCGCAGCGGGTGCTGGGGGGCCAGCTCCCGCAGCAGCGAGCGCAGCAGGACCATCGACGTGGCGTGCCGGTACTGGTCCATGACGACCAGCCGGGCCTCGGGGTGGGCCGCGAGCAGCGCGGTGATCCGCGGGATCTCCCGGGCGCGGCACAGCGGTTTCTCCACCAGCAGCCGGGCCGCGGGGTCCGCTTCCAGGACAGCCGCGACGGTGTCCACGTGCGTGGCGGTCGGCGAGCACACCGACCAGACGTCCACGGCACGGTGCCGCGCCGCCGCGTCGATCCGGTCGAACGCCCGCACCCCGGGCGGCGGGGTGACGGCGGCCGGGTCGACCACGCTGAGGGCGAAGCCGAGGTCGCCGAGCAACCCCAGGTGCAGGCGGCCGGCCGCGCCGTGACCGACGACGCAGACATGTGCTCCCGACGCGTGCGGTGCCTCGGGACGGCCGGAGGCCTCGGGCGCCGTCATCGGGTCTCCGGGTCCGTGCCGTCCTGCGCCGGGGCGGCCGGGCGGCGGCTGCCCGAGGCGAGGTACTGCTCGTAGTACGCGGCGAACAGGCCGGCCTCGTCGATCACCTGGTCGACGGGCTCCAGGTGGAGCCCGGGACCCAGCCTGTCCGCCTCGCGGCACAGCAGCCTGGCGGCGATCAGGGTGCCCGCCCGATAGGCGTCGTAGCCCCGGTTGGCGATGCCCTCGTACTCGAACAGGTTGAGCGAACGGCCGTCGCCGAGGAGGGTCGCCGTGGTGCCGGTGGGCAGGGTGTAGCGCACCCCGACGTGCGGGATCTCGGTGGAGGCGAGCCCCTCGAACCCCTCGCTGAGCAGACTGAAGTCCTTGGTGGCGAACCCCGCCAGGTACACCCCGTCCGGCAGCAGCGGCAACTCCTCGTGGGTGAGGGCGAGTTCACCGGTGTTGCCGATGACCAGGAAGGGGGAGTGCGCGCGCAGCGCCTCGGCCGTGCTGGTGTAGGTCTCGTAGCCGTGTTCGGCGGCTGTGATCAGCGCGAGCATGTCGGTGTCCACCACGGCGACCCGGACGCCCTGGGAGCGCAGATAGTGCGCCACGCGCGCGCCCAGCGTGCCGAAGCCGAGCAGCAGCACATGCCTGCCGAGGAACTTCTCGCCGGGCAGGATGGCCCTCAGTCGGCGGACGCAGGAGTCGGCGATCTCGTGATAGCCGAGCATGGTTTTCAGCCGGGAGCGCGCCATGTTCAGGACGGGCACGGTCAGTTCGCCCGGTGCGTTCGCGATGCGCTTCAGGCCGCTGACGGTCAACTCCAGCGCGCCGTCGATGTGTTCGTCCAGTACGCCGTCGGCGCCATAGCCCTGGGCGAGCAGTCCGCCGTCGTCGATCACCAGGACCTTGCGTCCCGAGGCGTGTGCCTCGCGGATGAACTGGTCCACCTGTTCGTTGACGGCGAGGGCGTAGGCGCGCTCCGCCGTGTCCGCCGAGCCGTTGATGACCGAGTTGTCGAGGATGTCGCTGCGGTATCCGCGGTGCAGGAACCAGGCATGCACCCGGTCCCGGTGCAGGGTCCGGTCGCCCTTGGAGAGCGCGAAGATCCACTTCGGGTCGATCCCGGCACGCTCCATGCCGAGCAGGAAACCGACACTGTTCTCCACGTAGTGGTCGCGGAAGATCAACGCCCAGTCACGGAAAGCCGGTTCCTCAGTCGCGTACCGGTCGACCAGGGGCATGCCCCGGACGATCGAGTCGGTCTCCGCGTCGGTGTAGCACTGCCCGCGCAGCCGTACGGCCCGCACCAGCCGGTCGAAGACGGCCTCGGCCTGCACGGAGAGCGCTCCGGCGGCCGCGACCAGCACCTGGGTACGGGCAGCCGGCGGGTCGACGGCGTCCAGGGTGCCGGGGGCCGGGTCCGCGACCGCCCGGCTGCGGATGCACACCGGGGTGCCGTCGAGAACAAGCCGGTATTCACCGCTGCTTGGTTTACCGGCCTCCTCGAGTTCCTCGACCGGTATTCCCTCTCCGCGCAGCACCGAGAGCACGGCGTCGAGCAGGTCGGCTGTCGCCATCCGGCCGTCGATGATTTCATATCGACCATCCAGAGAATATGCGAAGGCCCCATCCTCGACTGCGACACCCAATGATTCGCCCGCAGAAAACTCCATGTACTCGACCTCTTCTTGTGCGTCGTTCCGGTCATCACCTGCAGAGCCATGCGAAAGCCTACGAAGCACAGGCGGAAGCCCCCACCCCCTACAACCCCTACGAACCCCTATCCGGAGGTGGAGCTTCCGGATGCCGCCCTTATCTCTGCTTCACTTACGAAAATTCCGTGGCGGCGGATGCCGATGGACGTCTGCCACGGGTTTTGAGAGCTCTGGTGACTTCGATTAAGTTCGACGCGATCTCATAAAGAATTGAGCAACGGTAGGCAAAATGACTGAATTCAAGAGTTCGGCGACCGGCCCTTCGGACGGTATTGCCGGAGCGTCCCGCGAACTGTGCCCGCTGGAGGCGTTCTACCTGGTCCCGCGCACCCGGGTCGTCCTGGCCTCGGTGCTCCACGGCGACCTGGACGGAGACCGCCTCGCCGAGGCGTTCGCCGCCAAGGTGGCCCAGCACCCCTCGCTGCGCTGCCGGGTCGTCACGGAGGGCGCTGTCCCCGTCTTCCGGCCGCTCGACCCGGCCGAGAACCCTGTCCTCGCCCTACGGCCGGACGCCCCAGGGGCACTTGAGGACGAATGGAACGAGCCGCTGCCGACGGTCGGGCCCCTCATCCGAGCCACGCTGCTGAGCACCGGGAAGCAACACACCCTGGTGCTGTGCGCAGATCACCTCGTCTGCGACGGCCGGAGTCTGTTGGCGCTGCACGCCGGAATCTGGCACACGTACAGCGACCTCGTCGAAGGACGTCCCGCCACGGTGCGCCCGTCGGGCACGCTGCCGCCTCCCCTCTCGCAGCTCCTGCCGCCGGCCCGTCCCGAGGACGTCGAGGAGTACGCCACCCGACTCGTCGAGCAGGTCCGCCGACGACCCGTCTCCGCGCTGCCCTACGAGGCAGAGCGCGCCGACCGCCCGCCGAGCTCTGTCCGCGTCCGCCGCGCCCTTCTCGAACCCGACACCACCGCGAGCCTCCTGAAGCGGGCCGGGGAGGCGGGTGCGTCGCTGCACGGCCTCGTCAGCGCTGCCATGCTGCTCGCCGTCAGGCACAGACTGGACCGCGACATGGGGCCGCTGACGCTGGGCTGTTCGTCCCCGATCGACCTGCGCGGGCGGCTGCGCCCGCGCCCGGCGGTGGAGGCCATGCTCCCGGCGGTCACCTCCTGCACGGGCCTGGTCGCGGTGGACAGGGACACCGATCCGCTGGCGCTGGCCCACGCGGTCACCGATCACCTGCGCGGGATCGTCAGACGGGGTGAGCATGTGCACCAGGCGCGTCTGCTGGCGCACGTCGCCGACCGTCCCGAGCTGATGGCGTCGACAGTCCTGTCGAGCAGCGTGGGGGCCATCCCCGCTCCGCGGTTGCCCGCCGGTCTGCGTCTGGCCGACCTGCGTGGGATCATCGCGCTCGATCACTACTTCCCCGAGGCCGGCCAGGGCCCCGTACTGGGACTGACCCTCGGATTCGAGGGCCGGATCGCCGTCGAACTCCCCTACAGCCCCGAGTGCTTCAGCGACGAGCAGATCGAGGAGGTCAGGGACGGGGTCCAGGATCTGCTGACGACCTGGGCCACCGTGGGCTGGTGACGCGGCGACAGACACCACTGCGCGGGGAGCCGGCGGCACGATGTGTGTTCGTTGCCGGCGAAGGCGGTCGTGGGGCACGGCTGTTGCTGCCATGGTGTGCCGATGAATACGACACCGGACGGACGGCCCATCCCACCCGCGCATGCTGACGAGCGCGCCATGCTGGAGGCATGGCTGGACTTTCACCGTGCAACTCTTGCCCTGAAGTGTTCGGGCCTCAAGGATGATCAGTTACGGCTTGCTGCAGTGTCACCCTCTTCGATGACGCTGCTCGGTCTCGTTCAGCACGTGGCTGAGGTGGAACGCAACTGGTTCCAGCGTGTATTCGCAGGTGAGGACGTGCCGCCGGTCTTCGGGGAGAACAACGTCGACGGCTATGCGCTCCGGCCGGACCGAGGGCTCGACGAGGCGACGGCTGCCTGGCAGGCCGAGGTTGCCCGAGGCAGTGAGCTGATCGCTGACGCGTCACTGGACGATTCCGGCCGCCTCTCCGAACAGGAAGCGGGTTTCGTCGGCGATCAGGGGGTCTCCCTGCGCTGGATCTTGGTGCACATGATCGAGGAATACGCACGTCACAACGGTCATGCTGATCTCATTCGCGAGCAGATCGACGGAGTCACCGGCGCATGAGACATGCTTGCGCGGTCGCGAGTACGGCGCAAGCACCCGGCTCCGGCTCTCAGCGGGAGGCGGTCTGCTCAGCCAGGGCCTTGGTGTGGGCTAGGGCCTGTTGCGAAAGTGGCGTCGTCGCCCGAAGGGCGGCCGCGCGGCGTCCGGTGCGTGCTCTCGGCGTGCCGCCCTAAAGCCCTCGTACTGGGTGTACTCGGGCTTTAGGGCGGTGCGGCGAGAGTGCGTGCCGGGCGTCGCACGGCAGGCGCCACTTTCGCAACAGGCCCTAGGCGGTAGGACTCCGTGCCGGTCCGGATGATGGCGCCGTTGCAGAAGGCCCGCAGGCTCTTCTCGCGGGGGAAGGCCGCGGCCCTGATGCGGCGTTCGGACCTGCGTCGGGCCCGGTCCTCGCACTCGGCCATCAGCAGCTCGACGAGGAAGGCCCGATACGACATCGAAGGGCACCCCCTTCTCGTCGGCAATGGCAGACCAGTCGGGCCCGGTTCGGCGTAACTCTCCAGATGCCGGCGGAGCTCCCGGCGGGGGTGCAGGTTCGAGCTGATGGCGCGTGGCTGTGCGCCGACAGCGCTGGTCGTCTCAGACTCGTATCCGGTTGGGGTCCGTGGTGTGCTCGACGCCTGGGGCCGTGCGCCACAGTGCGGCCGAGAGCCACATCAGGATGCCGCCGACCAGGACGTGCAGCCCGCTGGTGAGCAGGGAGTCGGGCAGCGCGGTCAGGAACGCGAACAGCGGCAGAACCACGGCGTACCCCCACGACGGCACCCTCGGCAGGACCCGGGCGCGGATCATGACCGCCCCGAACAGGGCGCAGCCCACGGCGAAGACGGCCGCGGAACCGATGAGCGCGGGGATGGTGGGGCCGGTCAGGGTCTCGTCGACGACATCCTCGTCCAGGTAGAAGATCACCAGGTTCGACGCGAACGCGGCACCGCCGAACAGGCCGAGGCCGATGAGGTTCACGGGCGCGGCGATCTTCCCGAGGCTCCCAGCGACAGGGCCCTGGCGCAGATGCAGCGCGGTGAGCAGTGGCAGGGCGAACGCGGGGGCGAGGGCGAGCGGGACGCTGGTGGCCGAGGTCTCCCCGGTGAACGCCTCGACCAGGCCGGGCACGGCGATCAGCAGGCCGGACAGCGCCCCGCACAGGGCGCCGACGCGAAATGTCGATGAGATGGAGGAGATGGAGGAGTTGACGGATGAGGGCATGGGGCTGCTCCGGTTGCTCGGACGGTGGGTGCGTGGGTGGGTGGTTGGTTGGTTGTCCAGAGCCGTTGACTGCAGGCTCGAACGGTGAGCACCTGCTCGTACAGCCGGTCCGGGTGGCAACGGTAGGAAGAAGCCGGTCGGCGCCGGGAGGTGAAGGACGTCGGGCATCGGCGTCCGGAAGTCACCGTCTTCCGGACGGCACCGTGGCGTTCGGCACATGCCGTCGGGTCTGACCCGGCCGTGATGTGCCCGGCGGTGCCCCAAGGCGGTCGTGCTCGGCCTAGCCTGGCGGCAACGGGTGAGGGGGTGCGCATGGTGGTGTATGCGCCCGTGCGATGGGTGCCGCCGCTGCTGTACGGGGTCGTACTGGTGGGTGGTCTGTACTCCGCGGTGGCCGGCCTGGATGACCGCTCAGGGCCGACGGCCTGGCGGGCGGGCGGCTTCGTCACCGCGATCGGTGCGCTGTTCGCCCTGGAGGCGGCCGGACGCCGTTGGCCCGCTGCTCCGGTACCGCTGCTGCTGGCCCGCTGCACCCTGATCGCGGCGGTGGTGCTGCTGGACGCCTCGGGACTGTCCCAAGTCCTGTTCGTGCTGCTGCCGTTCACCGCCTACTTCGCCTTCGGGCGCACAGCCGCGCTGGCGCTGGGCACGCTGTGTCTGGCCGGGCTGCTCAGCACCTACCTGCTGACCGCGCCCGGCTGGTACCGCGACCAGGAGCATGTGTCGGACCTGTTGATGCTCTGCGTCGGGCTGGTGCTGGCGATCTCGATGGCGGCGGTGGCTGTCGGCGAGCAGCGCGCACGGCTCGAACTTCAGGCGTACGCCGCGCGAGTCGCCGAACTGTCCGCCGCAGCCGAGCGCAACCGGCTGGCGCGGGACATCCACGACAGCCTCGGTCACCATCTCACCGCGATGTCCGTGCAGTTGGAGATGGCCTCGGACTTCAGAAGCCTGGACCCCGACGCGGCCCGGCATGCGCTGGAAGAGGCACGGCGATCGGTGCGGCTCGCGCTCGGCGATGTACGGCAGTCGGTGCGCGCCCTGCGGGACGAGCCGACGCGCCCCACGCTGTCGGCGGCGCTCACCGCGCTGGCGCAGGACGGCACGGCACGACCGCGGGTCGCTGTCGAGGTGAGCGGCGACGAGGACGGCTGGGGCACGGTCGAGCTGACCGCGCTGTACCGGGCCGCGCAGGAGGCCGTCACCAACGCGCGCCGCCATGCGCGGGCCGCACAGGTGACCGTCGTGGTCCAGTTGGCCGGGGACGCCGCGCGGCTGGAGGTGACGGACGACGGCCGCGGCTTCGCACCGCACACGGACACCGCCGGATTCGGGCTGCTCGGCATGAAGGAGCGGGTACATCTGGTGGCGGGGAGCGTCGACATCGACAGCAGCCCGGGCGCCGGCACCCGGGTGACGGTCACGCTCCCGCGCGGGGCGACGGCGAAGTCCGGGTGGACGGGGAGGCAGTGACATGAGCGACGAGGAGCCGGAGCAGGCGCCGCCCGTGCGGGTGCTGGTGGTGGACGACCAGCGGCTCATCCGGGACGGCATCGCCTCCCTGCTGTCCATCCGGCCGGGCATCGAAGTGGTCGGCACCGCCGTGGACGGCCGGGACGCCGTGGCGAAGACGCTGCAACTCGGTCCGGATGTCGTGCTCATGGACGTCCGGATGCCGGAGATGGACGGTGTCGAGGCGGTCGCCGTCCTGCGCGACCGGGCGCCGGGGTGCCGGGTGGTGATGCTGACGACGTTCGACGACGAGGAGTACGTCGTGCAGGCACTGCGGGCCGGAGCGCACGGGTATCTCCTCAAGGATCTGCCGGCCGAGGAACTCGCACACGCGGTCCGTCTGGCGCATGCGGGCGTCACCCAGCTCGACTCGTCCGTGGCCCGCCATCTGACCGCCTTCCTGCCGCGTTCCGGCCCCGCCGCCAAGGCTCCCGCCGTCTCCCTCAGCCCGCGCGAGACGGACATCCTGCGGCTCGTGGCACAGGGGCACACCAACCGGGAGATCGCCGCGCGGCTGTACCTCAGCGAGGGCACGGTCAAGAACCACGTCTCCCGCATCCTGGGCCGACTCGCCCTGCGCGACCGCACCCAGGCGGCGCTCCGTGCCCGGGACCTCGGCCTGTTGTGATCGCGCGCAAGACGTCGAGGACATGTGCCTGCTCGTCGGCCGGGTGCCGGTCGACGACCGTGCCTACGACTGTGCCTACGACCGCGCCTGGCAGGTGCAGGAGGTCCGTGAACAGACCGAGAGCGAGTGCCGGCCGTTCCGACCGCACACTACTGCGCGAGCGCGCCGCCGCTACCGGCCGTACGAAGTCCGCCGAAACGGCGACCCCTTCTCGCCGACGAAGACCGGGCCGTCAGGCCCCTTCCCGGTGAACCGAGCGAGACGCCGCCTCACCTCCTCGTACGGGAAGGCCAGGAGAACCACGGCTTGCACACACCAACGCATCGGCTTGGTCGGGCCTGCCTGCCTGCCGCAGGCTCCGGGCCGAGCCCGGAGAACCCCGACCCGAGTACGTCCCCGAGGGCGCACCACTGACTCTGCGTCGTCCGGCAGCGGTGGCCGAACTGCAGGTCCTGCACCCGAAGGACGTCAGGCTCTCGGGTCGAGGCCCCGGACTTGCCTCAAGCGGGCCGGAGATCCCGAAGGTGATCCAGCCGGCCTGGGGGACACCGGCTGCTCGGCGGCTTCTTCATCCGGTCGTCGTCACGCCGGGTCGATGCGGGAGACGCTGCCACGCAGGTCGAGCACGTACAGCTCGCCCTTGCCTCCCTGCACGAACGAGACGACCCGGCCGCCGTCGACTCCGAGGTTGCTCACGCCGGTCACCTCGCCGTTCTCCATCCGCAGAGCACGGAGGGTGCCGTCGCAGTAGTCGCTGAACACGTACTGCCCCTTGAGGTCCGGGATCGCCTCGCCTCGGTAGACGTATCCGCCGGTCACCGAGCAGCCGGCCCCGCTGCGGTCGTACTCGTAGACCGGCGGTACGTGGTTCGCGGGCTCCGTGCCGCCCCGATAGGGATGGTTGCCCTCCATCTGGGACCAGCCGTAGTTCTCGCCACCCTTGCTGGTGGCCGGGGCCCAGTCGATCTCCTCCCAGGCGCTCTGGCCGACGTCCCCGATCAGCAGGTCGCCCGTGCCCGCGTCGAAGGAGAACCTCCACGGATTGCGCAACCCGTACGCCCAGATCTCGTCCTTCGCGTTCGGGTCGTCCACGAACGGGTTGCCCGGCGGGATCGCGTAGGGCTTGCCGCCTCTCGGGTCGATCCGCAGCAGCTTGCCGAGCAGCGTGCCGAGGTTCTGCCCGTTGCCGTGCGGGTCGCCGGCCGAGCCGCCGTCACCGAGCGCGATGTAGAGGTAGCCGTCGGGGCCGAACGCGATGTCGCCGCCGTTGTGGTTCGCGTAGGGCTGTGTCTGGGTGAGGACGGTGCGCCGGGTGCCCGGCTGGATCCTGCCGTCCCGCACCGCGAACTCGTCGACGGTGCTGGTGCCTTGGAGGTTCGTGAACGAGATGTAGAAGTGCGCGAACTCCTTGTCGAACGCGATGCCCAGCAGGCCACGTTCGCCGTTGGTGGTGGTCTCGCCGGATATGTCGATGACAGGCTGGCCGAGCCCCTCATCGCCCAAGACCCTTACCCTGCCCGCGCGTTCGGCTATCCAGACCGTGCCGCCGGGACCGGCGGCGCCGGCGGACGGATTCTGGGCCGTGGCCACTTTGTTGAGCACGACCTTCGCTGCCTGACGTGGGGCGCTCAGCTCGTCGGCGGACGCCGTGGTCAAAGCGAGGGAAGCGACGAGGCAGAGGGTGCCGATGATCGCCGAGCTTCTGGTGCGAACTTTCACCGTGATCCTCCTGGAGGCGGCGAACGGGGGAGAGCACCCGGCGGCCAGGGACAGAGACAGGTGGGTGTCGTCCACACCGACGCGCATACGTGGGGGGTGGGGGGATGGCGCGCTACTGGCCACAGGTGAGGCTACCGGGGCAGGGGTTGTTGAAATAGACCACACTCCGCCACCCCTTTACGGCCTCGAAGCCGCTCGTCGCATCGCCGCCGGATGCACCAACGACGAAATCGCCGCACGACCGCACAGGGAAGCGACACCACGGACACGTTCCTCGGCCGTTGCGCGGCTCCGTGCCCCGGCGTGCCCGTAAAGGCGGCCGACCACGGTCAACAGGAGTGCGATCCGACCGGCACAGCGACTTCTGCGCAGGGCGTCTGTGCGGGGCGTCTGTGCGGGGCGTCTGTGCAGGGCAGAGCCAAAGGGGCCAGTCAAGCGCCGTCTCAGGTCTACCCTGCCGACCATGCCCTCCATCTACCGCAGCCCGGCGGACCGGCGACGTGTACGGGACTGGTGTCTCGAACGGCTCGACAGCTGGGACGTGCCGCACCGACGCGGAGAGATCAGGACGGAGGCCGGGGTCACCGGCGTGCTCCTCGTCGGCCCGGAACCGGTGGCGGCCTCGCCGACGGTGGTGCTGGTGCCGGGGACCAACACCAACGGTGCCGTCTGCCGCCATCTGGCCGGGGCGCTCGCGGCACGCCGGCCGACCGTCGTACTCGACGTGCCCGGCCAGCCCGGTCTGAGCGCGGACGTCCGCCCACGCCGGGGACGGTCCGCGTGGTACGGGCGATGGCTCACCGAGGCGTTGGAGCAGACGGTGCCGGGGGCGGCCCTGCTCGTCGGGCATTCGCTGGGGGGCGCCGTCGTACTGGCCTCCGACTCCCCGCGCATCGCCGGGCGGTTGCTGCTCTCCAGTGCGGGGCTGGTGCGCCTGCGGGTCCCCATGGGTGTGGTGGCGGCCACCGTCCCATGGCTCGCCCGGCCGACTCCGCCGAGGACCGCCCGGCTGCTGCGTCGGATGACGGCCTCCGACGGGCGGGTGCCGGACGAACTCACGGAGTGGATGACGCTGGTCGCCCGCAGCTGCCGCAGCAGTCTCGCCCCTCCCCCGCTGCCGCCCGAGCTGCTGGCGCAGCGCCGGTCGGTGCCGTGCGTCGTGGCCACGGGTCGCCATGACGTCTTCCTGCCGCCCAGGTACATCGGACCGGCCGCCCAGCGGCACCTCGGCGCCCGGTTGCACGTCATGGACGACTCGGGTCACCTGCTGCTGGACGAGTCTCCCGACGAGGTCGTCGCCCTGGTGGAGCGGGCCATGGACTCGGCGCACGGCAACACCGCGTAGGGGGGCGGAACCCGTGGTCAGCCCTGGAACATCGGTCCCGTCGTGCGCCCGGACCGGACCAGGACCGGATCGCCCTGCCCGCTGCCGGGCTCGCCCCGTTCGTCGTGGCGCTCGCCCTGGTGCCGTTCCGCCCGCACATGACGTCCGCGAACCCGGCGCTGATCCTGGTCGCAGTCGGGAGGGTTTCGGGAAGGTCAGGTCTCGAAGCGGTAGCCCATGCCCGGTTCGGTGATCAGGTAGCGGGGGTGGGCCGGGTCCGCTTCGAGTTTGCGCCGGAGCTGGGCCATGTACACCCGAAGGTAGTTCGTCCTCGTGGCGTACGCCGGGCCCCAGACCTCCTGGAGGAGTTCCTGCTGTGTCACCAGGCGGCCGGGGTTGCACACCAGGATCTCCAGCAGGTGCCATTCCGTGGGGGTGAGCCGGATGTCGCGGCCGGCGCGGACGGCCTTCTTGGCCAGCAGGTCGACCGTGAAGTCGTCGGTCGTCACCACGGTCGCCCCGCGCGCCGGAGGTACGGTTTCGGTGCGGCGGACGGCGGCTCGCAGCCGGGCCAGCAGCTCGTCCATGCTGAACGGTTTGGTGATGTAGTCGTCCGCGCCCGCGTCGAGAGCGGCGACCTTCTCCTCCGAGGCCCGGCGCGCGGACAGGACCAGGATGGGGGTCCTGGTCCAGCCGCGCAGCGCCTTGATCACCTCGACGCCGTCCATGTCGGGCAGCCCCAGGTCGAGGACCACGGCATCGGGCCGGCGGGCGGCGGCGAGCCGGAGGGCCGAGGCGCCGTCGGGCGCCGCGTCCACCCCGTACTCACGGGCCCGCATGTTGATCACGAGGGCTCGTACGAGCTGTGGATCGTCCTCCACCACCAGCACCCGGGTCATCGGTGTGCGGCCTTCCTGTCTTCGGTGGACGGGGTGAGGCGTTCGGAGCCGTGACCCGGGCCGTTCGGTCGGCGAGGGTTGTCGTCCCACCCCCGGTCGTGGTCCCTTCCGCCGGGGGCCATCAGGTGCCGGCCAGCTTCCTGAGCGCGATGTTCAGTTCGAGGACGTTGACGCGCGGCTGGTCCAGGAAGCCGAGCGTGCGGCCCCGGGTGTGGTCGTCGACCAACTTCCGGACCTGGGCGACGCCCAGCCCGTTGGCCTCGGCGACCCGCTCGACCTGGATGTCCGCGTACGCGGGCGAGATGTCCGGGTCGATGGCGGAGGCGGAGCCGGTGACCGCGTCGACGGGCACCTCGGACTCGGGGACGCCGTTGAACTCGGCGACCTGCTTCTTCGCCGCCCTCACGTCCTTGACCAGGGTCGGGTCACTGGCGCCGAGCTGGCCGGAGCCGGTGGCCAGCGGGTCGTAGCCGCTGTGGGAGGGGCGGCCCTGGAACCACTTGGGGTCGGGCTTGTCGGTGCCCGGCAGGTTCCAGCTCTGCCCGATCAGCTTCGAGCCGACCTCCTTGCCGTCGACCTCGACCATCGAGCCGTTCGCCTTGTCGTGGAACGCGGCCTGCCCGATGCCGGTGACGACCAGCGGGTAGAGGATGCCGGTCACCACGGTGAGGACGAGCAGCATGCGCAGCGCCGCCCACAGCAGCCGCGCGGTGTTCACCACAGAAGTGTTCATGTCCTTCACCCGATCCCGGGGATCAGCGAGATGAGTACGTCGATGAGCTTGATGCCGATGAACGGGGCGACGAGCCCGCCCAGTCCGTAGATGCCGAGGTTGCGGCGGAGCATCCGGTCCGCGCTCGTCGGCCGGTACCGCACGCCGCGCAGGGCGAGCGGCACGAGGGCGATGATGATCAGCGCGTTGAAGACGACCGCGGAGAGGATCGCCGACTCCGGCGAGGCCAGGCCCATGATGTTGAGTTTGTCGAGGGAGGGGTAGGCGACGGCGAACATCGCCGGGATGATCGCGAAGTACTTCGCGACGTCGTTGGCGATGGAGAACGTCGTGAGCGCGCCCCGGGTGATGAGGAGTTGCTTGCCGATCTCGACGATCTCGATCAGCTTGGTCGGGTTGGAGTCGAGGTCGACCATGTTGCCGGCCTCCTTCGCCGCCGACGTGCCGGTGTTCATCGCGACGCCGACGTCCGCCTGGGCCAGCGCGGGCGCGTCGTTGGTGCCGTCGCCGGTCATCGCGACGAGCTTGCCGCCCGCCTGCTCGCGCTTGATGAGGGCCATCTTGTCCTCGGGCGTGGCCTCGGCGAGGAAGTCGTCGACCCCGGCCTCGTCCGCGATCGCCTTGGCGGTGAGCGGGTTGTCACCCGTGATCATGATCGTCCTGATGCCCATGCGGCGCAGCTCCTCGAACCGCTCCCGCATGCCGTCCTTGACGACGTCCTTGAGGTGGATGACCCCGAGGACGCGAGCGCCCCGGTCGTCCTGGACGGCGACCAGCAGCGGCGTACCGCCCGCCGCGGAGATCCGGCTCACGATCCCGTCCGCGTCCTCGGCCACCGTGCCGCCCTGTTCCCGCACCCAGGCGACGACCGAACCGGCCGCGCCCTTGCGGACCCTGCGCCCGTCCACGTCCACGCCCGACATACGGGTCTGGGCGGTGAAGGTGACCCACTCGGCGTGCGCCAGCTCGCCCTGGTGCCGCTCGCGCAGCCCGTACTTCCCCTTGGCCAGGACGACGATCGAGCGGCCCTCGGGCGTCTCGTCGGCCAGCGACGACAACTGGGCCGCGTCGGCGACCTCGGCCTCCGTGGTGCCCGCGACCGGGACGAACTCCGACGCCTGCCGGTTGCCCAGCGTGATCGTGCCCGTCTTGTCGAGCAGCAGCGTCGACACATCACCGGCGGCCTCGACCGCCCGCCCCGACATGGCGAGCACATTGCGCTGCACCAGCCGGTCCATGCCCGCGATACCGATCGCCGACAGCAGTGCGCCGATCGTGGTCGGGATCAGGCAGACCAGCAGGGCCGTCAGCACGATCATCGAGGTCTGCCGGTCGGCGCCCGCGTAGATGGCGAACGGCTTCAAGGTGACGGTCGCGAGCAGGAAGACGATGGTGAGCGAGGCGAGAAGGATGTTCAGGGCGATCTCGTTCGGCGTCTTCTGCCGTGCGGCACCCTCGACCAGGTTGATCATGCGGTCGATGAAGGTCTCACCGGGCTTCGTCGTGATCTTGATGACGATGCGGTCGGACAGCACCTTCGTACCGCCCGTGACAGCACTGCGGTCACCGCCGGACTCCCGGATGACCGGGGCCGATTCACCGGTGATGGCCGACTCGTCGACGGAGGCGACTCCCTCGACGACGTCACCGTCGCCCGGGATGATGTCGCCGGCCTCGCAGACGACCAGGTCGCCGACCTTCAACTCCGTACCGGGCACGCGCTGTTCGGTCTCCCCGACAAGGGTGCGGGCCACGGTGTCGGTCTTGGCCCTGCGCAGGGTGTCGGCCTGCGCCTTGCCACGGCCCTCGGCGACCGCCTCCGCCAGGTTGGCGAAGACGACGGTCAGCCACAGCCAGACCGTGATGGTCCAGCCGAACCAGTCGCCCGGATTCCTGACCGCCAGCACGGTGGTGACGACCGAGCCGACCAGCACCACGAACATCACGGGTGACGTGACCATCACCCGCGGATCGAGCTTGCGGAAGGCGTCCGGCAGCGACCGCACCACCTGCTTGGGGTCGAACAGGCCGGCCCCGACACGGCCCTCGGGCTGTCTGTGCCCGGTGGGTGCGTCCTGGTGCGGTGCCCGGCTCGGGGTGACCGTGGACATCGGGTCCTCTTGCTTCCTGGTCTCGGTGGTCATGTCGCCAGCCCCTCGGCGAGCGGGCCCAGCGCAAGGGCCGGGAAGAACGTCAGACCAGTGATGATCATGATGGCTCCGACCAGCAGGCCGGTGAACAGCGGCTTCTCCGTGCGGAGCGTGCCCGCCGTCTCGGGAACGGGCTTCTGCTCGGCGAGCGAGCCCGCCAGCGCCAGCACGAACACCATCGGCAGGAATCGGCCGAGCGCCATGCACAGGCCGAGCATCGTGTTGTGGTACTCGGTGTTCGCGGCGAACCCCGCGAAGGCGGAGCCGTTGTTGTTGGAAGCGGACGTGTAGGCGTACAGGACCTCGGAGAAGCCGTGCGCCCCGATGTTGGTCATCGACGACTCGCCCTTGCCCAGCGCCATCGCCAGCGCCGTGCCGATCAGCACCAGGGCCGGGGTGATCAGGATGTAGCAGGCGGCCAGTTTGATCTCGCGGGTGCCGATCTTCTTGCCCAGGTACTCGGGGGTACGGCCGACCATGAGACCGGCGATGAACACCGCGATGACGGCCATGATCAGCATGCCGTAGAGGCCGGAGCCGACCCCGCCGGGCGCGATCTCGCCGAGCATCATGCCGAGCAGGAGCACTCCGCCGGACAGCCCTTGGAAGGAGTCGTGGAAGGAGTTGACCGAGCCCGTCGAGGTCATGGTCGTGGAGACCGCGAACAGGGAGGACGGGCCCTCGCCGAAGCGCTGCTCCTTGCCCTCCATCGAACCGCCCGCGATCTGCGAGGCGGCGCCCGGGTGCGCGAACTCGATCCAGGTCACCGCGACCACGGCGAGGAACCAGATGATGCCCACCGCCGCGACGATCGCGTAGCCCTGCTTGACGTTGCCCACCATCTTGCCGAAGGTGCGCGGCAGCGAGAACGGGATCACCAGGAGCAGGAAGATCTCCAGCAGGTTGGTGAAGCCGTCCGGGTTCTCGAACGGGTGGGCGGAGTTCGCGTTGAAGAAGCCGCCGCCGTTCGTGCCCACGTCCTTGATGGCCTCCTGCGAGGCCACCGCCCCCGGGCTGATGGCCTGCTTGTCGCCGGTGAGCGTGGTGAGGGTGTGGATGTCTCCGAAGTTCTGGATGACACCGGCGGCGATCAGCAGCACCGCCGCGACCACGGACAGCGGCAGCAGGATGCGGATGACACCGCGCACCAGGTCCGCCCAGAAGTTGCCCAGGTCACCGGTACGGGACCGGGCGAAGCCCCGCACGAGCGCGACGGCGACGGCCATCCCGACGGCCGCCGAGACGAAGTTCTGCACGGCCAGCCCGGCGGTCTGGGTGACGTGGCTCATGGCCGCCTCACCCGAGTACGACTGCCAGTTGGTGTTCGACACGAACGACACGGCCGTGTCGAACGCCTGGTCCGGGGTGATCGCCTTGAAGCCGAGCGACAGCGGCAGCTTGTCCTGGACGCGCTGGAGAACGTAGAGGAACAGCACGCTCACCGCGGAGAAGGCCAGGACCCCGCGCAGATACGCGGGCCAGCGCATGTCCGCGTCCGGGTTCGCGCCGACCGAGCGGTAGATCCACTTCTCGACACGCAGGTGCTTCTCGGAGGAGTAGACGGCGGCCATGTAGTCGCCGAGGGGACGGTGCACCAGGGCGAGCGCGCCGATGAGCGCGGTCACCAGGAGCACGTCGGCGAGGACGGGACTCATGGGCGTGCTCAGAACCTCTCCGGGAAGATCAGGGCGAGGACGAGATAGCCCAGGAGGGAGACAGCCACGACCAGACCCGCGATGTTCTCGGCGGTCACAGCTTCGTCACCCCCTTGGCGACGAGAGCCACGAACGCGAACACCGCGACAGTGGTGAGAACGAAGGCCACGTCGGCCATCGCGAGCTCCTCGAAGAGGTTCGGACAAGAACGGACCTCTCGAGGAAACCTCTCTTTCCGGCGTACTCGGCCGTCCTTGACGCCTCCCTGACGGCGGCGCTGACGCCTTTGACGCATCCCATACGGGCGGATCGACCAGACCCCGCAGCCCGGCCCGGCCCAGCCCAGCTCGGCTCGGCCCAGCTCGGCTCCGCTCCGCTCAGCTCGGCTCCGCTCAGCTCAGCTCAGCTCAGCTCGGCGAAGGTCTCCACCGCGTGGGTCTTGCCGGTGACCACGATGACGTCGCCCTTCTGGACGACCGTGTCGGCGGTGGCGTACGTGAAGTCCTCACCGGGGCGCTTGATGCCGACGACCGTGACGCCGTACCGACTGCGGACGTGGCTCTGCCCGAGGGGGACGCCGGTGGCGATGTCCGGGGCGACGGTCTTCACCAGGGCGTAGTCGTCGTCGAACTCGATGAAGTCCAGCATCCGGCCGGTGACCAGGTGCGCGACCCGTTCGCCCATCTCGTGCTCGGGCAGGACGACGTGGTGGACGCCGAGGCGTTCGAGGATCTGGCCGTGCTGGCGGCTGATGGCCTTGGCCCAGATGTTGGGCACCTCGGCCTCCAGCAGGTTGGAGCTGACCAGGATGGACGCCTCGACGTCGGTGCCGATGCCGACGACGGCGCTGGTGAAGTCGTGCACGCCGAGCTGGCGGAGCACCTCGGGGTCGGTGCAGTCGGCGACCGCCGAGTGGGTCAGTCCGTCGCTGTACTTCTGCACGAGCCGGGTGTCGGTGTCGATGCCGAGGACGTCCCAGCCGCGGTGCATCAGCTCGTTGGCCAGGGAACTGCCGAAGCGGCCGAGGCCGATGACCGCGACCCGCTGGTCCCCGGCGTGCTGGGTGGTCTGGTGGGCCAGGCGCTTGCGGCGGCGTCGGCGCAGGGAGTGCAGGTAGTTAACCAATGACGGGTCGCTCCTCGGGCAGTTCGTAACGGCGGACGCGTTCGCGCAGGGCCAGCGCCGAGACCAGGGTGACCGGGCCGAGGCGGCCGATGAACATGAGCAGGACGAGAATCAGCTGTCCGGCGTCGGGGAAGTCGGCGGTGATGCCGGTGGACAGCCCGACCGTGGCGAAGGCGGAGACGACCTCGAACAGCACTCCTTCCAGGGGCAGCGAGGTCATGCTGAGGAGGGCGAGCGTGGCGGCCATGACCAGGCCGACGCCGAGCAGCACCACGGTCAGCGCCTGGCGCAGGCTGTGCGGGGCGAGCCTGCGGCCGAGGACCGTGGAGTTGGGTTCGCCGCGTACCTCGGCGATGATCGCGACAGCCAGTACCGCGAACGTGGTGACCTTGATGCCGCCCGCGGTACCCGCGCTGCCGCCGCCGACGAACATCAGCATGCACGTCATGAGGAGTGTGGAGGCGTGCATGGCCCCGATGTCGAGGGAGTTGAAGCCGGCGGTGCGGGTCATCGTGGAGTGGAAGAACCCGTTCAGCAGCTTCGCGGGCCAGTCGTGCGACCCGAGGGTGGCCGGGTTGGTCCACTCCAGCAGACAGGTGAGCAGGGTGCCGACGGCCAGCAGCACGACGGTGGTGACGAGCGTCAGCCTGGTGTGCAGGGTCCAGTTGCGGCGTCCGGTGGTGCGGTGGCGGTTGCGGTGGCGGAGCAGTTCCAGGAGGACGGGGAAGCCGAGCCCGCCGAGGATCACGGCGCCGGCGATCGGCAGGGTGACCCAGGGGTCCTGGGCATAACGGGTCAGGCTGTCGGCGTGCAGGCCGAAGCCGGCGTTGTTGAACGCCGACACGGCGTGGAAGTAGCCCAGGTACACGGCCTCGCCGATGGAGTCGCCGTAGCCGAAGCGGAAGCGCAGGGAGAGGACCGCGCCGACCGCGAGTTCCACGATCAGCGTCGTGCCCGCGACGCCGAGCAGCACCCGCCGCACGTCACCGATGTCCAGGCTCTTGGTCTCCGCCTGCGCGGTGAGCTGCAGTCGCAGCCGCAGCTTCCCGGAGACCAGCAGCGCGAGCAGGGAGGCCATGGTCATGATGCCGAAGCCGCCGACCTGGATCAGCGCGAGGATCACGCCCTCGCCGAAGCCGCTCCAGTACGTGCCGGTGTCCACCACGGCCAGACCCGTCACGCAGACGGCCGAGGTGGACGTGAACAGCGCGGTCACCAGCCCGGTGGCCGTACCGTCCTCGGCGGCGACCGGCAGCGCGAGCAGCCCGGTCCCGAGGGCGGTCACGGCGGCGAAGGCCAGCACGACCGTACGGGCCGGGTGCGCGGTCGACAGCGACCTGCGCGGATGCGCGGTACGTCTCGCCACGGCTCCCCTTCTGCGTACGCCCCGCCCGTCGAGGATGGGTACGGACTTGGTGCGGAGCCCATCGCACCCCGCGCGGCCGTCACCCTATCCGGCGGCGGCAAGCGAACGCGGAGCACTCACGAGCCGCTCCGGGGCGGCCCCGCCGGGTCCAGTGCAGGCCGTGGAGGCCGTGTCTCCGGCTCACGCCGCCGACAGCTCAGCCCGTGCCCTCGGCGCCGTCGCGGCCGAGGGCGGCGCGCTGGTAGATGTCGGGGATGCCGTCGGCGTCCTCGTCCAGGTTCTCCGCCTCCCACAGGCGGCGGTAGATGCCGTTGCGGCGTTTGATCAGGAGGGCCGCGAGGGCGGCGGCGATCAGGGAGCCGAGCAGCACGGCCGCCTTCACGTGCTCGATGTCGGCCGGATCGGTGAAGGCCAGTTCGCCGATGAGCAGGGCCACGGTGAAGCCGATGCCCGCCAGTACCGCGAGGGCGAACACGTCCGCCCAGGCCAGGTCGGGGTTGAGGCGGGCCCGGGTGAAGCGGGCGGCGAGGTAGGTGCCGATGAAGATGCCCACCGTCTTGCCCAGCACCAGTCCGAGGACGACGCCCAGTGGCTCCGGTTGCGTGAACACCGCGCCCAGGGCGGCGCCCGACACGCTCACCCCGGCGGCGAACAGCGCGAACAGCGGCACCGCCACGCCGGCCGAGACCGGCCGCAGCAGGTGTTCGGTCCGCTCCCCGGGGGAGGCGTCCTCGTCCTCGTCGCGGACCGTGCGCAGGATCAGGCCCATGGCCACACCGGCGACGGTGGCGTGCACGCCGCCGTTGTACATCAGCGCCCAGATCACCAGGCCCAGCGGCACGTACCACCACCAGCCGCGTACGCGGAACCGCTGCAGCAGGTAGAAGACCACCAGGCCCGCGGCGGCCCCGGCGAGCGCGGCCGGGTTCAGGTCACTGGTGAAGAAGACCGCGATGACCAGGATCGCGCCGAGGTCGTCGACCACGGCCAGGGTCAGCAGGAAGGCCCGCAGCGCGGACGGCAGGTGGGTGGAGAGCACCGCGAGGACGGCGAGCGCGAAGGCGATGTCGGTGGCCATGGGCACCGCCCAGCCCTGTGCGCTGCCGCCGCCGAGTCCGACGGTGGCCAGGTAGACGCCGGCGGGGATCACCATGCCGCACAGGGCGGCGACCACCGGGAGGGCGGCCGTGGCCGGGGTCCGCAGTTCGCCGACCACCAGCTCACGCTTCAGCTCGATCCCGGCGACCAGGAAGAACACGGTCAGCAGTCCGTCCGCCGTCCAGTGCCCCACCGACAGGTCCAGGCCGAGCGCGGATATCCCGAAGTGTGCGTCGCGCAGGTCCTCGTACGACCCGCTCCACGGGGTGTTCGCCCAGACCAGAGCCACCACGGCAGCCGCCAGCAGCACGAGCCCGCCCACCGTCTCCGTACGCAGGGCGCGGGCCACCTGCACCTGCTCCGGCCAGGGCAGCAGACCGAGGAAGACGGAACGTTCACGACGGGGGGCACGCATCCGGGAAGACCTCCACAGCATCGGGTTCCGGGCACACGTGCCCCTTCGACGCCGACCAGACTTCCCGGCACACCCCGCGCCTTTGACGCGTTCTTTACACACTAACCGCCACGGCGCGGGGCATGCGGACCGAGCGCCCCCGATACGGCGGGGCCGCTGCGATCATCATCACGTTTGGGTGTCCTGCCGGGGGGCGGGTCAGAGGGGTTTCGCCGGCCAGTCGAGCAGTCGGGCGCCGATCACCGCGGTCTGGAGGGTGTACCGGTGGACCGGATCGGAGGGGTCGGCACCGGTCAGTTTGTGGATGCGTTCGAGGCGGTACGTGAAGGCGCGCACGCTCAGCGACAGCCGCCGGGCGGCCTCGGCGGAGACGCAGCCCGAGTCGAAGTAGGCGGTGAGGGTGTCGAGGAGTGGCTGGGCTCCGCCGCGGGCCTGACGCAGGGGGCCGAGGGCGTTCTCCACCAGGTCGGCCATGGCCTGTCTGTCCCGGGTGAGGACGGGATAGACGAGGAGGTCGGCGGAGCGGAGCACGGGATCGTCGAGTTCCAGGCGTTCGGCCAGGTCGAGGGCGTTGAGGGCCTCCTCGTACGACTGGACGACGCCCGCCGGGCCGGTGTGCGGGCGGCCGAGCGCCACCTGTCCGCCCCCGGTCGCGGCGAACGCCTGCTTGGCGAAGTACGCGAGGACATCGTCCTGGTCGCCCGGGGCGACGCAGACGAGTCGGCCGTCCTTGGTGGTGAGCAGGATGCTGCGGTCGCCGAACCGGCCTCTCAACGCGCGCTCCACCTCCCGGAGCACCGGGTCGCCCTCCTCGTAGGCGGCCGGGCCGCGGGCCACGGCGACCGCGTGCTCGTACGAGAGCCGCAGCCCGTAGCGTTCCGCGCGCTGGGCCAGTCGGCCCAGGTCGCTGCGGCCGTACAGCAGGTCGTCGATGAACTCCCGGCGGGCGGCCTCCTCCTGGCGCACGGCGTGGCGCTGGGCCCGTTCGTAGCCCTCGGCGAAGGCGTCGAGAGCCTGCGCGGCGACGGACAGCACGTCGTCCACGATCGGTTCGCTGCCGGTGGGCCAGTGCGCCCGGGTGGCTGTCATGTGGGCGCCGACCAGGGCACGCAGCCCGATCCCCGCCTCGGCCGCCTGTTCACCCAGGGCACGGCGCGAGGCCAGTTCCTCCCGGGAGAGCCTGCGGCCGGTGGCCGAGGCATCGGCGAGGATGTCGGCGTATCCCTCCAGATACGTCTCGTGCCCCGCCGCCCCGCGCCCCTCGGACACGTCCCTTCCCGCCATGCAGGTCCCCCCGATCGGATGCGCCCCTGTCGTCGTTCTGACGCACGGTCGCAGGAGCGTACTCGCCCGTGCCCGGAGCGCTGCCTGCCCCCGGCAAGGGGATGCCGGTTCGGGCAGGGGGGCCGAGGCGGGCGGGCCGTCGAAGGGCGGGCAGCCGACGCGGCGCCCACGCTGCTCCCAGGTGTGCCGGGAGGTCCGGTCGCGGTCATGTCGGCCTTGGAACATCAGAGCCCCTCCACGTCGCGTACGGCGTGGGCCGCGTGCCGGGCGTTCGGGTTGGCGCGCAGGTTGCCGGGGTCTGCGGCCCGCGCGATGGCGGACTCGACGGCGGCGATCCGGTCGGCGAGGAGGCCGAGTGCGGCGACCGCGCGCGTGAGCTGATCGTCGTCCGGGCCGCCGAGGGCCTGGGTTCGGACGTACGCCGCCTTCACCTCCGTCCAGCGGGCGGCCTGTTCCGGGGTGAGCGTGCCCCGCAGTTCGGCCAGCTTGAGGAGGTTGGACTCGGCTCCGGTGGTGAGGGTCTGGGCCTCGGCCGTGTAGTGGTCGTCGATCAGGGCGGCCAGTTCGGACTCGTTCATGACCGGCTGGACGCGCTGGGCGATCTTGTTCATGTTGCGGTAGGAGCCCTGGAGCTGGAAGGGCGGCTCGGTGCGGGTGGTGTCCGACTGTGCGGCGGAGGCGATGTACGCGGCGTTCACCGCCAGGACCGTCCCCCGGATCGTGAGCAGGTGGCACAGGACCGCGAGGATCCGCTCCAGCTCGGCGGGGGCGTACGGGTGGGTGAGCCGGTCGGCACGGGCCGTGGGGTCGTGCCCGGCGAGCCGGATCAGCAGGTCGAGGTCGGCGCGGTCACGGCCCGCGAGCGGGGCGAGGACCGGGTGGGCGGTGAGGGCGTTCTCGATGAAGCTGAGCGCGAAGGCGTCCTCCTTGCCGGTCAGGACGTCACCGAGGTTCCACACGTCGGCCCGGTTGGCGAGCATGTCGGGGACGCGGAAGCGGCTGCCGGACTCGGTGTAGGGGTTGCCGGCCATGCAGACGGCGAAGCGCTTGCCGCGCAGGTCGTACGTGCGCGGCTCGCCGTCCCGTACGCCCTCGACGCGGCGGGTGGCGTCGCACAGCGGGATGAACCTCTGCAGCAGTTCGGGCGAGGTGTGCTGGATGTCGTCCAGGTACAGGAGGGTGTTGTTGCCCGCCTCCAGCGCGAAGTTGATCTTCTCGATCTCCCGGCGTGCGGTGGCGTCGGGGGCCTCGGCGGGGTCGAGCGAGGTCACCGTGTGGCCGAGGGCGGGGCCGCTGATCTTCACCAGCATCAGGCCGAGCCGGTCGGCGACGTACTCCACGAGGGTCGTCTTGCCGTAGCCGGGCGGGGAGACGAGCAGCAGCAGACCGCCGGTGTCGGTGCGCCTGGACTCGCCCGTGGTGCCCAGCTGCTTGGCGAGGCTGTCGCCGATGAGCGGGAGGTACACCTCGTCGACGAGCCGGTTGCGGACGAATCCGGACATGATCCTCGGGCGGTGCTCGTCCAGGCGCAGCCGGACGCGTTCGGCGGCCGTCAGGGCGTGGCGGTGACGCTGGTAGGCGCGGTGCGCCGGCACCTCGTGGGTGCGGAACGCGTGGGTGCGGGCGAGGAGTTCGTCGATCCGGACCGTGAGGGTGCCGTCGGCGAGGCGGGGGTGGGTGCCGAGCAGGCCCTCGACCGTCTCGGTCAGGCGCGCGTCGTACTCGTAGCGGGTCAGATCCGGGCACAGCTCGGCGGCCACCGCCGCCGCCAGGTCACCGGGCGCGAGGTCCGCGCCGGTGGAGGCGGCGTACGCGGACAGCCACGCCTCGACCAGCTGCCGGCGTGCCCCCAGGTCACCGAGGGCGGCGAGGTCCTCGTCGTACGCCGAAGTCCCCACCGTACGGCGGAACTTGTCGAGCAGGGTGCGGGTACCGGCGTCGATGACGAAGCCGTCGGCGCCGCCGGTGAGTTCCTCGAAGAGGTAGGCCGCGGCGGCGTCCGCGGTGGGTCCGCCGATCGCTCGCGCCAGCTCACCCCGCAGGTCGGCGATCGCGGGCGCGAGCCCGAACGTCTCCCGGGCGCGGGCGAGCGACACGGCCCGGCGGGTCCACGCCTCACGCTCCTCGGCCGTCGTGGCGTGCGCCCAGAACAGCTGGGCGCTCGCGCGGGCCACCGGCTCGTGGCGGAGCGGGCCCGCCTCCGCGTGCAGGCGGAGCAGCGCGGTCAGGATCAGGACCGTGTCGTGGTCGTGGACTCCGCGCTCGTATCCCTCGTCGTACGCCTCCTGCGCCGCCCGGCGTACGAGGGCGGGCAGGTCCGTGGCCTCGGCGAGGGCCGTCGCGCCGTGCTCGTCGAGCAGCCGGGCGGCGAGGTGTTCGGCGCGGTAGACGTCCGGGGACTCCGACGGCAGCGGGCGCTCCCAGTACGGGCGGGTCGCCGCGAAGTCGGGGTCGGTCACCGGGGAGCGGTGGTCGGTGGCGGTGATCGCGAAGGCCAGGCCGTCGCCGTGCGGGACGAGGGCGAGGTCGAGCGGCTGGGTGTTCACCGTGAAGCGGTGGGTGCCCAGGCGAATCGTGCGGCCGTCGTCGCCGTAGAGGTCGGTGCGGTCGCGCAGGGCGCGCAGGGCCTCCTGGCGGGCGGCCTTCAGATGGCCGTCCAGCTCGTCCGCCCGTACCTGGTCGCCGAGTTGGCGCAGTTCGTCGGCGGTGCGGCGGACCTTGGCGGGCATCGGGTCGGAGGTGAAGTACGTGGTGACGGCGTCCGCGTCGGGGAGGGAGGCGGCGCGGCGGACGACCGTGCGCAGGATGCGGGCCGCCGCGTCGGCGAGGCGCTCGGCGCGGCGGGCGCGGGCATCGGCGAGGTTCTGCTTTCGGGCGGAGAACGTCTCGTGGATCTCGTCGCGCCTGTCGGCCAGCTCCCCGAGGAAGTCGTCGAACTCGGCGGACTCCGAGAACCGCGCCTCCAGGTTCTCCAGCCGTGCCAGCAGGCGGGCGAGCTGCTCGTCGCATGCCTCGGGAGTGTCGGCGGAGGCGAGGGCGATGGTGACCGCCTGGCCGAGCAGGGTGAACTCGGCCGCGAACTCGGCACGTCCCTCCCGGTCGAGGAGCTCGCGGCGGCGGCCGTCGAGCACGGCGCGGGCACGGTTGACACCGGCCAGGACCTCGGCGATCCGTTCCAGGACGGAGGTGCGGACGGTGGCGTCACCGATGTCGAGTCCGGCGACGACCTCGGTCACCGTGCCCAGCCCGTCCGCGAGTGCGTCGATGCGTGCGGAGACGGACCCGGCCTCAGCGACGGTGGCGAGGGCGTCGGCGTCCATGAGGAGGCGCTCGACCTCCGCGTGGTGGTCGGCGAAGGCGTCCTCGCGGGCCAGGTGGGCGACCGCCCGCTGACCGAACGAGGCGAGGTCGGACTCGACGTCCGCGGCCAGTTCGTCGATGCGGGCCGTGTCGGCGTACCGCATGTCCTTGAGCGTGAGCAGATGCCCCTGCGCCTGACGGAGTTCGGTCAGGCCGGACACCCAGGCGGCGGCGCCCCGCAAGGTCTCCCCCCGCAGTCGGCGCACCACCTGGGCGACCCGGTCCGCCGCCTCACCGAGCGCGTCGGCGGCCTGCCGGGTGAGCGCCTGTACGGTCTCGAACTCGGCCAGTACCTGCTCGGCCGTGGTCCGCACGTTCGTGAGCGGCGCCCGCAGATCGCCGAGTTCGGCGTCCCCCAGCCAGTGGTAGGTGTCGGCGGCCCGGACGCAGGCCGCGACCAGCGCCTCGTACACCTCGCTCGTCGGGGTCGTCCCGGCGACCGCACCGGCGATGGAGAGGCAGTCGGAGATGCCGCGCACGAGGTCGGCGTTGCCGACGCGGGCGAGCGGGCCGTCCCCGAGGGGCCGGGCGGCGGCGTGGGTGTCGGAGACGTAGGGGGACCTCCACAGCTGGACCGGGTGGACCCGCTGTGGCTCCTCGCCCTCGGCGCGCAGCAGGACGAGCGTGCCGTCGTCGAGGAGGGCCCAGCCCCGGCAGGTCAGCGGGGTCGCGGTCTCCTTGCGGATCACGTTGTACGGCAGCAGCAGGCTGCGGCCCGCCACGGGGGCGTGGAACGCGAAGAGGACGTCCTCGCCGTTGGGCGAGCGGACCACCCGGTCGAACTCCAGGTCGCCGGCACCGACGCCGTCGAAGATCTTGTGCGTGCCGTTCGCCAGGCAGTAGCCGCCGGGGAAGACGATGCCCTGGTCCTCCGGCAGGCGGCGGCACGCCGGGCCGATGCCGTCGAGACGGACGACACTCCTGGTGAGCGTGTGGAAGACCAGGTAGCGGTCCGCGTCCTCCTTGTAGGGCCGGATGCGCAGCAGGACGAGGGTGCCCACCCGCGCGTACGCGATGTCGGCGTCGGCGAGTGACTGCAACGGCTCGTCGACGGGCTCGGAGTGGATTCCCTCGCCCGTCTCCGTGTCGTCCTCGACCTTGACGGTGAGGGCGCCTCCGACGGTCGTGACGAAGACCTCTCCGTCGACGGACACGTGCGGGTGGCGGCCGAGGACGTGGGACTCACGGGTCGCCTCGGTCCAGGTGAAGTCGTGGGCGGGCGGGGGAACGTGGTCGCGGTCGCCGCGCGCGTCGAGGAAGGACACCTGTCCGTCGTCGGTGAGCGCCCAGCGCAGGACGCGGAGGTCGTCGGCCTTCTCGCCGGTACGGAAGACGGCCAGGAGCCTGCCGTCGACACGGCTCAGGCGCAACAGGTGGGCCTGGCGGTAGTAGCGGTGGAGGGCCGTGAACTCCCGTACGAAGCCGGGGTCGTCGAGCAGACCGGGCACGGCGTCGTCGGGCAGCCGGTTCAGGTCGCGGTCGTGCAGCGCGAGGACGTCGCTCACGGCCGTCTCGGGCCCACGGCGGGTGAGGGCGTTGTGGCCGAGGAGCAGCAGATCACCGACGGAGACGATGTCGCGGGGCACGCAGGAGTGCTCGGTGCGCAGCCGCTCGGTGCCGGTGAGGTCGAGGCGCGTCGAGCCGAACTCCTGGGCGCGGCGGATGTTGAGGGCCTCGGCGCGGCGGGCGAGTTCGGCGGCCTGCGCGGTGAGCCGGTCGCGCAGCACGTCGTACGTACCGGTGTCGAGCACGTCGTGCGTACCGGTGTCGGGCACGTCGTGTGTATCGGTGGCGAGCGCCTCGTACGTGCGGGTGTCCAGGTCCGTCGTCCCGGTGGTCATGCGATCGGTCCCTCTCGGATGTCACTCGGAAGTCACTCGGAAGTCTCAGGAGGTCGGGGACTTTCCGAAGTCGAAGCCTTGTTGGGCCGGTGTGACGCGGCCCGGAGCTGCCGTCCCCTGTGCGGCAGCTCCGGACCGCTGAGCGGCCCCGGGGTGGTGGCCCCGCGCCGCTCGGCCGGTCAGCTCCTGGCGTTGCCGTTCAGCGCGGCGAGCGGGGTGTCCGCGACACCCAGCTCCCCTGCCATGTCCAGCAGTTGCCGCAGAGCACCGGAGTCGGCGCCGCCCGTCTTCATCAGCTTCATCAGCAGCGCGGAGACGGTCAGATCCCGTACGTCGGCCGTGGAGACCGAGCCGAGGGCGCGGGTGAGGTCGTCGGTGAAGCTCGCCGTACCGTTCAGCCAGGGCCCCGCGAGTGCCTGGGCGGTCTCGGAGTTCTGGACGAAGCCGTCGACGCCCTTGCCGAGCGAGATCGCCCCGACCAGCCGGTCGAAGAAGACCGACTCCCCGCCGACGATGCTGATGTCGGCGTTCTCCAGCCCGGTGGCGAGCACCGTGGCCTGCGCCTCGGCGACCTGCCGCTGCACGTCCAGCCCGGCCAGGCGGATGTCCTTCTCGGCCGCGAGCCGCAGCCGGTACTCCTCGTGCGTACGGGACGCCTCGTCGAGCGCGGCCATCGCGGCGGCCTTCTCGGTGAGGCCGGCCGCCTCGGCCTTCAGCTTCTCGCCGATGGCCTCGGCCTCGGCGAGCGCCTTGGCCCGGGAGCCCTCCGCCTCGGCCCGCATGCGTGCCTCGGTGGCCTCGGCCTCCGCGCGGCCGGCCTTCTCGATGACCTCGGCCTCCTTGTCGCGGACCTGGACGGCGGCCAGGCCCTCGGCGGCCGTCTCCGCCTGGACGCCCTCGGCGAGCCGCAGCTTGGCCCGCGCGTCGAGGTCTGCGGTCTTCAACCGGGCCTCGGCCAGGGTGAGTTCCTCGGCGGCCCGGTGGGTGGCGGCCTGCTCGGCGGCCTCCGCCGCCTTGATGTCCTTGACCAGCCTCTCCTGCGCCTCCGCCTCCGCGGCGATGATCACGGCCTGCCGCCGCCGCTCCGCCTCCTCGACGGCCCGCAGCTTCTTGATGGACTCCTCCTGCTCGGCGACCGTACGGTCCACGGCGACCCGCTCCCGGATGACCTCGGCGATCTCCCGCTTCTCCGCCTCGACCTCCTTCTCGGCGGCGATCCGCGTCAACTGGGTCTCCCGCTCCCGGGCGATGACCTCCAGCAGCCGGTCCTTCTCGATGCGCTCGCTCTCCACGGCGATGACCCGCTCGCGGTTCTTGGCGGCGACGGCGACCTCGCGGGCCTGGTTCTCGCGCTGGATGCCCAGCTGCTCCTCGGTCTTGAGGAACGCGCCCTGCGCCCGCAGCCGCTCCTCCTCCACCACCCGGGCCGTCTCGGCTTCTTCCCTCGCCCGTACGGTGTCGATCTCCCGCCGCTGCTTGATCTCGGCGTCGGCCTGGCGCCGCTCCAGCTCCAGGATGGTCTCCCGGGCGTCGACGTTCTGCCGGGTGATCTCCTTCTCCTCGGTGCGCTGGGCCTCGTTGGTACGGACGTGCTCCACGGCCGTCAGCTCGGTGATCTTCCGGATGCCCTGCGCGTCGAGGACGTTGGCCGGGTCGAGCTGGGTCAGCGGCGTCTGCTCCAGGTAGTCGATCGCCGCGTCCTCCAGGTGATAGCCGTTGAGGTCGACGCCGATGACCTCGATGATCCGGTACCGCAGCTCCTCACGCTTGGTGTAGAGGTCGGTGAAGTCCAGCTGCTTGCCGACGGTCTTCAGTGCCTCGGAGAACTTCGCGTGGAACAGCTCCTGCAGCGTGTTCCGGTCGCTCGCCCGCGCCGTACCGACCGCCTGGGCGACCTTGACGACGTCCTCCACGGTCTTGTTGACCTTCACGAAGAACGAGATCCGGATGTCGGCCCGGATGTTGTCCCGGCAGATCAGCCCCTCCTTGCCGGCCCGGGTGATCTCGATGGTCTTCACCGAGATGTCCATCACCTCGGCCTTGTGCAGCACGGGCAGCACGACCTGCCCGGTGAAGGTCACATCGACCTTCCGCGTCTTGGACACGATCAGTGCCTTGCCCTGCTCCACCTTGCGGAACAGCCGGGAGAAGAGGAGGAGGACGAGGAGCGCTATGAGCAGGAAGACGCCGGCGCCCACGGTCATGGCAGTCATGAGAAACATCCTTGGCGGGTGAGGGACCCGAGACCGGGCGGGCCCGGACGTCATCGGGAACGGAAAGATCGGGAGGGAGCGCATGCCGGGAGCCGGAAGGAGCACCCGCGCTTACGTGCGCCTCTGGAGGGCAACCCCCAGGGGCAGGGGCGGGTCTGCGGTTCAGGCGGCCCGACGGCGTGCGTGGAGTTCCGGGGCTGCGCGGTCGCCCTGGAGGAGGCCGGTGTCCGCCGGCTCCGAACGGCCCGAGCGGGACGGCCCGGCGACGCGCGGCGAGGACGGCCCGGGTTCATCGGGATGGAGGCGGCGCAGCAGCCGTACCACCGATCGGGTCGCACCCCATGAGACCGAGGGAGCCACGACGAGGACGCCGAGCCCCGTCAGCGCATGCGCCGGCCCCGACGAAGCCGACGGTTGCAGCAGGACGACGGCGCCGAGGCTGCCGGCCCAGGCGAAGCCCGTCCACAGCGAGAACGCGACCGCGACCGGGACGCCGTCCAGCCCCAGCGCTCCGAGGTCGGCGTCCCCGTCGAAGGTGCGTGAGCCGGCCGCACCCACCGTGACCAGCAGCCAGAAACCCGCGGCCGCCACGAGCGGGACGGTGAACAGGAAAGTCGGAAAGCCTGTGGCGGCCTCCAAGAACGTCCGCATGCCCACCCCCCGATCGACCCCGTCGCACGACTTCGGCACAGCTCCGCGACCCGGATGCCGGACACCTGCCGGTGCCCGGCATCGGGACCTCGGTCGCGTGCTCCCCTCGCCCTTTATGTTGCCCGCATCTGCCCCCCACCGCATTGCCGGATCCCGGCAGTCTTGGGTGGATCGTCCATGCCGGGGCCCTGCTAAGAAGGCGTCAAGAAACGCCGGGCTCCCCCTCGGAGTCCCGGTTCGCGGTCATATGCGCGGTCATACAAGGGCCGGCGTGGCGGTCGCACCGGGGGGCCGTGCACCGGCGCCTGGGCACGCGAAACGGTTCTCGGTCGGCCCCGGCTGCTCAACCGTCAGAAGTCCGCGCCCGGCGCGGCACCTGGGTCGGCTTTGCCGCCTCCGCCTCCGCCTTGGCGTCGCTGACCGCCGCGGCGGCCTGCTTCCCGGCCTCGTCCGCCGCGGCCGCGGCGTCGAGGGACACCATGGAGCCCGCTTCCAGCTGCGGGGTCCGGATGCCGCCGTCCGGGATGTCGTGATCGTCGGCGGTGGCCGCTTCCCCGGACTGCCCGGGGGCCGGGGTCACCGTCGTCGACTCGTCACCGAAGGCTCGGGTGACGGTGCGGACCGCCTCGGTCAGCTCCCCCGGGATCACCCAGAACGTGTTGTTGTCGCTGCTCGCCAGGTGCGGGAGCGTCTCCAGGTACTTGTAGGCCAGCACCTTCGGGTCGGCGTTGTTGCGATGGACGGCCTGGAAGACGAGCTCCACCGCCTTGGCCTCACCGTCCGCCCGAAGGATCATGGCCTGCTGCGCGCCCTGGGCCTCCAGGATGTCCTTCTGCTTCGTGCCTTCCGCGGTGAGGATCTTGGCCTGTCGCTCACCCTCGGCGTGCAGGATGGCCGCACGCTTGTCACGCTCGGCCCGCATCTGCTTCTCCATCGCCTCCTTGATGGTGGCCGGCGGATCGATGGCCTTGATCTCGACGCGGTTGACCCGGATGCCCCACTTGCCGGTGGCGTCGTCGAGGACGGCGCGGAGCCGGGAGTTGATCTCCTCGCGCGAGGTGAGCGTCTCCTCCAGGTCCATGCTGCCGATGACGTTGCGCAGCGTGGTGACAGTGAGCTGGTCGATCGCCTGGAGGTAGTCGGCGACCTCGTAGGCCGCCGCCCGCGGATCGGTGATCTGGTAGTAGAGCACGGTGTCGATGTTGACCACGAGGTTGTCCTCGGTGATCACCGGCCTGGGGTCGGACGAATAGACCTGTTCGCGCACGTCGAGCTTGGTGTTGATCCGGTCCGCCACCGGCAGGACCAGGTTCAGGCCGGGTTGCAGCGTCCGGCGGTATCTGCCGAACCGCTCGACGTTGTAGCGGCGCGCCTGCGGGACGATCCGCACGGTGGAGGCCACGAGGAAGACGACGACGATGGCCGCGACGAGGAGAGGGATGACGACGGGATCCACAGTGCCTCCGTTGCTGGGTGTTCAGCCGTTCACGGAAGGAGTTCGCGGGGGTAGACGATGGCCGTGGCCCCTTCGATCTCCATGACGTCCACCAACGCTCCCACCGGGATGACAAGGGTCTCGTCGAGGGCGCGGGCGGACCATTCCTCGCCGGAGAGTTTGATCAGGCCATGGGTCGCGGTGACCTCCTGCATCACCTCCGCCCGCCTGCCGATCAGCGCGTCGGTGCCGTCGCGCACGAGCGGCTGCTGCGCCATGTGCCGCAGCGCGACAGGACGCACGATCAGGAGACCCGCCGCCGAGGCCGCCGCGAGGGCCACGAGCTGGCCGAGCAGGCCGATGCCCACACCTGCGACCACTGCGGCCACCAACGCGGCGCCCGCCAACAAGCCGAAGACCAGGGTCAGCGTGAAGAACTCCGCCGCACCCAGCGCCGCGGCGGCGATCAGCCAGAAGAACCACGGCATCGAATCGCCCTCCTTCAGGGGCTTCCCCACCAACCTACCTTCCGGAACGCCTGGCAGACAGACGCGGCAACCGTGGTTCTTACGCGGTGGAGGGGAGCGCCCTGATCGGAGTGGTGCCCGCGGGCAGCTGAACGGCCGCCGTGATCATCAGCGTCTGTGGGCGGGTCCGCCCCAGGGGACGCTCCCAGGTGAGCGCCTACACAGCCAGGCATCACGTCCGCGTTCACTGTTGACCGGACCACGGGAGGACACGCCGGACTGAGCGCGTCCCAGAGGCCGTAACAGGCACAAGCCAGCAGTGTGGCTCCCAGCACTTCGCTGGGCCGGTGGCCGCCCATGGTCGCGCTGGCGGCGGCGATGCAGGCGAGCCACAGCACACCTGCCGTGGCGACGTAGGGGCGGATGCGAGGGGATACGACGAGGACGGCGGCGAGGGTCGGCGCGGCGGGGATGGCCGTGTGCCCGCTGGGAAAACCCTGCTCAAGAAGACAGGCAGACGTCCCCGGCGGAGGCCTGACGGGCGATCAGGTCCGCGCGGCCGTCACCGCTGACGTCCCCGGGCGAGGTCAGCACGTCGTACTGCGTCCAGCCGCTGGTGCCCAGCGGGGTTACGCCGTCGACGGGGTCACCGCCGCCCCGCACGCGGGCCGGTGGGCGCGTTCCACGTCCACCTGGAGTTCGCCGCGTAGTCCTTCGCGCAGCGGACAGCGCCGCGTCGTCCTCCGACGGCGCTGTCCGCGATGACCCAGCCGGGACCACCGCCGGCGACTGCCCGGTGGTCGGTCCGTGCGTCAGAACGCGGGGACCTCGCCGGGGCGGGCCTTGTTGATGTTGCTGACCAGGTTGTTGGTCAGCGGGAAGTTGGCCCTGCCCCACTGGGAGTTCCACAGGGCGTCGCGCGGCGTCTTGTCCATCTGCTCCATGGTGACCAGGGCCGGGGTGTCCCAGCCGCCGTTGCCCCAGGCCTCGGGAACCTCGCCCCACTTGGCGAAGCGGAAGGCGTGCGTGCTCGCGCCGTCCTTGTGGTAGACGATCTTGACGCGGTTGCCGTCCATCGGCACCTCGTTGATCGGGTGGGTGCTGTAGCCGCCGTGCCGGGAGGCGGCCAGGTACCGGGGACGCTCCTCGCCCTGCTTCTGGAAGACCACCACGGACTCCCAGTCGTGGCGGTGCCCGAAGGCGTCGGCGCCGTTGAGCGTCTGGTCCTTCTCGAAGTAGAGCGCGTAGACGTAGGCGCACCAGCCGTTCCGGCACAGGGACTGCGAGTACGTGTTGGCTCTGCCGAGGTGGCCGTCGCGGCACTGGCCGGTGATCGAGCCGCTGGGGTTGAGGCCGCCGTTGAGGTTTCCGTTCGCGTCCACCGCCGCCGCGGGGAAGCAGCCGTCCCCGTCATAGTCGAACAGCGGCATGTACTTGTTCTGGAACGTGCTCGCGTTCCACGGCAGCGGGTTCAGGACGCCGGCGCTGGCACTGCCCGTCAGACCGACGGTCAGGGCGGCGGCGCTGCCCAGGACGAGGGCGGCCTTGGCGAGACGGGACCGTCGGCGGGGCCTGGCTGTCTGAGACATGTGGGGTGCTCCAGTGGTTCGCTTGGTTCGTTCTGCCGGGATTCCGGCGGGACGACACCGAGACTGGAGCGCGTGGAGTTGATCGGCAGCATGTTCTGATCAGGGCGAACAATCGTCCTCGGCGTTTCGGGCGGATGTTCCTCGTGGCGTCAACACCCGTTCCTCTCGCGCCGTTCGCCGTTCACCTCGCGTTGTCCCGCGGCCTTGGCGTCTCACTCGAACCGGGCGGGCCTGCCAGGCGGGCCGGTCAGCGGAACCCGCCCCCACCGATCCGTCACGGCCTCGACGATCGCCACTCCACGCCCGTCCTCGGAGAGTTCGAAGAGTTCGAAGAGTTCCGAGAGTTCCGAGAGTCCGTCCACAGCTGTGGACGACCGCGGGCACGGGCCCGTGTCGGTGACCTCCACGCACAGCCCCGGCTCCCCCGGCAGCCGCGGCATCAGCACCGCGGCACGCCGGTCGGGACGACAGATACAGGCGGAGGATGCGGCGCAGGCGCCGGGCGGAGTGCTCACCGAGGGTGAAGACGGTGCCGTGCCGGGCGCCAAGTCCTCCCTCGGGAGAGGCAGTTACGCGCTTCACGCCACCGGAGTGGAGTCCACACCGGATCTGGCCAACGTTCCCCTGGCGTAAGTCCAGTTACACGGAACCACGGGCGGCGACTGCGTCGAGGTCGCCCGCCTCACCCCCACATCGCCGTCCGCGACTCCAAGACCCCCGGGTCGGCGCCCTCGCCCTCTCGCCGGAGGCGTACGTCGCCTTCGTGGGCCACGTCGGGCGCTGACGGCCACGCCAGAAGCCGCCGGCGGACGGGGGGGGGGGGGGAGTGTCCGCCGGCGGCTGTTTCTGCCCCTCGGGGGGGGATGAGGGGCACGGGTTCAAGACTGGCAGTCGGAGAGTTGATCGTCAGCCCGTCCGATCAGGGCAATCAATGCCGGTCGGGTCACGGCCGGCCCTTGGCCGTGTTCAGGACGAGGGCGTAGTCGGCCAGGGCCGTGAGCGGGACGCCGATGAGCCGGTTCCACCGGTCGATCGTCCGCATGTCCGTGTGGGGCATGTGCTGTCCTCCAGGTGTTCGGAGTGCCGGGATCGGCCTTGCCCCGCCGACGCCCGCAACCGGAACGTTGCTGTGCACGTCCCATCTGCCAGGCCGATCAATCTCGTGGGCGGAAGGAGGCTTGATGGACGTCACATGCCGCCTCGCCCGTACGTCACCCGTTGGCAACCTTGTCGCTACCCGGCGGCTTGTACGTTCGTCGCGCTCGATGTCCCTTTCGCCAGCCGTACGGAGGTGTGCGCATGGCGCGCCCGGAAAGACCGCTGGACCCGACGGCCGGTCCCGTGCCGCGGCTCGCGCACGAGCTGCGGGAGCTGCGCAAGGCCGCGGGGAGCCCCTCGTACCGGAAGATGGCCGAGCCGGCGGGCTTCTCCGCGACAACGCTGTCGCAGGCCGCGGCCGGTGAACGGCTGCCGTCCCTCGCCGTCGTCCAGGGCTATGTACGGGCCTGCGGCGGCGACCCGGACGAGTGGGAGCCGCGGTGGAAGGACGCCGAGGCGGAGGTGGCCGGGGAGGTCCGCGAGGACGACGAGGAGGCGGCGCCGCCCTACCGGGGCCTCGCCCGGTTCGAGCCGGCCGACCAGGGGCTGTTCTTCGGGCGGGCCCGCCTGACGGAGGACCTGCTCCAGCTGGTGTGCGGGCACCGGTTCGCCGCGGTGTTCGGCGCCTCCGGCAGCGGGAAGTCGTCCCTGCTGCGGGCCGGACTGATACCCCGGCTCCGGGAGGAGATCGCGGACCGGGACTGCCCGGCGGTGCTGCGGGTGCTCACGCCCGGCGACCGCCCGGCCACCAGGTACGGCCATCTGCTGACCCCGGCGGCGGACGAGCCCGAGAGCTGGGTCGTGGTGGACCAGTTCGAGGAGGTCTTCACCCTGTGCCGGGACCGGGCCGAGCGGGCCCGGTTCATCGACCTGCTGCTCGCCGCCCGGGACCCCGGCAGCCGGCTGCGCGTCCTCATCGCCGTACGGGCCGACTTCTACCCCCGCTGTGGCGAGCACCGCGGTCTGGCGGACACGCTGTGCGGCGCCGGACTGCTGGTCGGCCCGATGACCGCGGAGGAGCTGCGGGAGGCGGTCGTCAAGCCGGCGCAGGAGGTCGGGCACCTGGTGGAGCGGGAGCTGACCGCGCGGATCGTGGAGGAGGTCCTCGACGAGCCCGGCGGGCTGCCGATGCTCTCGCACGCCCTGCTGGAGACCTGGCGGCGGCGCAAGGGCCGGGTGCTCACCCTGGCCGCGTACCAGGCGGCGGGCGGGGTGCGCGGCGCGATCGCGGCGAGCGCGGAGGAGGCGTACGGGCAGCTGACCGCGGAGCAGGCGGATGCCGCCCGGTGGCTGCTGCTGCGGATGGTCGAGCCCGGCCAGGGCACCCCGGACACCCGGCGCCCGCTGACCCGGGCCGAGCGCGCGGAGGTCGCCTGCCCCCACGTGCCCGTGGTGGTGGAGCGGCTGGCCCGCGCCCGGCTGCTGACCGTCGACGAGGACGCCGTCCAGCTCGCCCACGAGGCGCTGATCACCAGCTGGCCCCGGCTGCGTGGCTGGATCGAGGAGGACCGCGAGCGGCTGCGCCCCCGCCGCGCGCTGACCGATGCCGCCCGCATCTGGCTGGAGCACGACCGCGACCCCGGCGCTCTCTACCGGGGCACCCGCCTGGACCGGGCGGCGGAGCTGTTCCCCGACCACGAGCACGACTACTCCCTGACCGTGCCGGAACGCGAGTTCCTCACCGCCGCGCTGGCGGCCCGGGAGGCGGAACGCCGGGCCGCCGCCCGATCCACGCGCCGGGCACGGGCCGGGATGGGCGTACTGGCGGCGGTCCTCGTGGTGGCGCTGGTCGCGGGTCTCGCCGCCTGGACGCAGGGCCGGGACAACGAGCGCCGCCGCAACGACGACGCGGCCCGCCGCATCGCCGCCGTCGCGGACGGCCTGCGCACGACCGACCCGCGCACCGCACAGCTGCTGGGCGTCGCCGCCTGGCGGGTGGCCGAGCTGCCGGAGACCCGGCGGGCGCTGCTGGGTTCGCTCGGCCAGCAGGAACTGGACACCTTCAGTGACCAGGCGCCGGGCGACGGCCCCTTCCGCCGTCTGACGGACTCCGGTCGCACCCTGCTCAGCGTCGAGGGGCGCACCTGGCGGACCTGGGACGTGGCACGGCACCGGCGGATCGCCGAGGGGCGGCTGCCGGAGGGCGGCACCGCGGTCGGGGCGAGTCCGGACGGGCGGCTGCTGGCCATCCAGGGAAACGGCCCGGGCGACGGGCTACGGCTGTGGGACACCGCCGCCGGACGCTGGGTCGGCGACCGGCTGCCGGCGTCGTCCGTCGTGGACTTCGGCGAGGGCGTGTACGTCGTGAGCGGGGTGAACGACCTCCGGGTGCGGGTGCACTCGGCCGCGGACGGAAAGCTGCTGTTCGAGGCGGAGTCTCGCCACACGGCGCCGAGTGCGGACGGCCGGCTGATCGCGGTCTGCCCCGGCGGGGGAGGCGGCGGGCCGCAGGTCCAGGACCTCACGACCCGGCGCACGGTACACGGGCGCTGGGAACGCGCGGGCGACATCTGCGGCGACGAGTTCTCGCAGCTGGTGTTCGGTGGGGGCGGGCGAAACGAGACGGGGGTGGCCTCGGGCGGAAGCCGGGGGAGGTTCGCCGCGGTGCTCCAGAGCGGCGTGCGGGTCTGGGACCTGCACTCGGGCGGGCAGCTGGCCGACCTCCCCGACGCGGGAGTGAAGTACGCCGCCTTCAGCGCGGACGGGCACTTCCTGGCGACCGCCGACGGGGAGGAGATCATGGTGTGGCGGCTGGGCACCGACGCCCCGGTGTTTCGGCACTCCCTCAACAACCAGCACCTCTACGGCGGCCTGGCCTGGGATCCCGCACGCCCGGTCCTGCGCTATCTGGAGGCCGGCACGGTCCACTCCCTGGACGTCGCGACGGCCGTGACCTCCGCCTGGCAGGACCAGCCGGCGGACGACGTGCTGATCAGCCCCGACGGCCGCACCTTCGCCACCGCGCAACGCACCGGCGGCACCTACCGCTTCGAGCTGCGCGACGCCCGCGACAAACGACTGCTCGCCACCCTGCCGCCCCCGCGGCTCCCCGTGTCGCACGACCCCTCCCGGCCGCTGATCCCGGAGTACGCCCTCCCCCTTCTGGCCTTCACCCCCGACGGCAAGGCGCTCGCCTACACCGTCTCGGCGCCCGGTTACGAGGCGTCCCCGCAGCGCCTCACCCTCTGGGACGTCACCCGCGGCCGGGTCCGTACGACGCTGGACCTGGCGGCGCCGACGCCGGCCGGTACGGAGAAACAGTCGGCCGGTGCGGTGATCACGATCGCCCTCGGCCCGGACGCCCGCACGCTCCACGTCACCCGTACACCGGACGTCGGCGAGCTGGCCAACGAGACCTGGGACGTCGCCCGCCACCGCCGGACGGCCGTCGTCACCGGCCTGTCCAGCAGTCACTTGGCCGTCCGTCCCGACGACGGGCTCCTGGTCGGCGACAACCGCACGGCGAGCCTGCCAGGCGGCAAGGCCACCGGACGCGACCTGGTCCAGGGCAGCCAGATCGGCGCCCTCGCCTTCGCTCCGGACGGTTCGCGGATCGCGGCGGGGGACGAGACGGGCCGGGTGGCGCTGTGGGACGGAGCGGTCCGGCAGCGGGAGGGCATCCTGCCGAACGTCTTCCCCGCGTTCCCGAAGGGAATGGCCGGCGCAGACGACCCCGGGTCCGACCCGCTCGGCGACGACACCTCCGAGGCCGTCAGCGCCCTCGCCATCAGCCCCGACGGGCGCACGCTGGCGGTGGGCGGCGAGGCGGGAAGCCTCCAGCTGTGGGACATCGCCACCCAGCAGCCGCTCGGCGGCCTCCTGACCACACCCGGCGACGCGATCGACACCGTGGCGTTCGGCGCGGACAGCGGCACGGTGTACGCGGGAAGCGCGCACGTGCCTCTCCAGCGCTACACGATCGACCCGGCCCTGGCGGTCGAGTCGGTGTGCGCACGGGCGGGAGTGCGCGAGCTGACGCGGGCGCAGTGGCGGACGTACGTGCGTGACGTGCCGTACCGCAAGGTGTGCGACGACGGATGAGTCCGGCATTGCCGTGCTCGACATGCGCTGCGGTGCTCCCCGGCCCGGGCCATGCGGTTCCGCACGGCTCCGATCGAGCGTCCCTCGTTCTTCGGCACCATGAGGCGTCGGCGGACATCGATGGCTTCGGCGAGCGCATCGACCTGGGCGGGCCGGAGATCCCGGTGTCGTCCACACCGGCACGCACACCTGGGGGTTAGTGGTGCGCTACCGGCCACAAGTGATCACGGGACCGCCCGTGCCTACCGTGATGCGGCATGCCGGCCTTCTCAACGACCTCGGAGACCGGCAGCCGCATCGGCCTCGCGGCCACCGTGGCGGCCACCGTGCCGGCCACCGGCCCGACGGCGACCGCACATGCGCCGGGCTCACGCTCCCCCGTACGCCGAGGCAAAGTCCGCCCGGGGAAGGCCTGTTGACGTTCACGCCGGACCGGCCGGCCTGGACCGCCGATATCCGCTCGTGGAGGTCAGGTAAACCGTCACCGCGGAAGCCGCCTCGTGGACGGACCTCTTCCGCAGCACGACCGGGGGGTGTCCCTTACGCGGTGTCCAACCACACCCGCCGCAGCGGGATCGACCGGCGACTCGATCCTGGAAATGGAAGGGGTTTTCCGTTGACGGGTCTGGTACGCGTCCGACACGCCGGTGCAACAACCGGGCCGTTAGCTGCCGCAATCAACCGTCCGGCGCGGCGCCGGTAGGGGACGGGGCACAGCAAGAAGGAGCAGGACATGACGGTCACGGACAGCGCGGACGCGGACAGAACCACCGCCCCGCCCGGGTACTCCTCCCGTCTCTACAACGCGGACCTCGCCCCCGCGACCGAACGCAAGTGGGGCGCCTTCAGCATCTTCAACGTCTGGACCTCGGACGTGCACAGTCTGTACGGCTACTTCCTGGCCGCCAGCCTGTTCCTCGTCGCGGGCAACACCTTCAAGTTCCTCATCGGCATCGGTGTGGGCTCGCTGATCATCTACTGGCTGATGACCCTCATCGGCAAGGCGGGCGTCAAGACCGGCGTTCCCTACCCGGTCCTCGCCCGCGCCTCGTTCGGCACCTTCGGCGCCAACGTCCCGGCCCTCGTACGGGCCGTGGTCGCCACCTTCTGGTACGGCGCCCAGACCAGCGCCGCCGCCGGCGCCATCGTGGCCTTCCTGGTCCGCTACGACGGACCCAAGCATCTGCACGAGACCAGTCGGCTCTTCGACCACAGCGGCCTCGAAGTGCTGTGCTACCTCGGTGTGTGGGCCGCCCAGCTGCTCATCATCAGCAAGGGGATGGAAACGGTCCGCCGTTTCCAGGACTTCGCCGGCCCGGCGGTCTGGGTGATGATGCTGATCCTCGCGATCGCGCTGTCCGTGAAGGCCGGGACGCTGTCCTTCTCCGTCGACATGCCGAGCGGCGACCTTGCCGCACTCGCCAAGAGCGCCACCGGCCTCGACGTCAGCCCCGGCTCGTTCGCCGCGATCGCGGCGATAGCCGCCACCTGGGTCACCTACTTCGCCGCCCTGTTCCTCAACTTCGGTGACTTCGCACGCTTCACCCCGGACACGAAGGCTCTGAAGAAGGGCAACATCTGGGGCCTGCCCGTCAACCTGATCCTCTTCTCCCTCGTCGCCGCGATCACCACGGCCGCCGCCAGCACGGTGTACGGCGAGGTCATCCTCGAACCGGCCGAGATCTCCGCCAAGTTCGACAGCGCGTTCCTCGTCCTGCTCGCCGCCTTGACCTTCGCCGTGGCGACCCTCGGCATCAACGTTGTCGCCAACTTCGTCAGTCCCGCCTTCGACTTCGCCAACGTGGCCCCGAAGCACGTGACCTTCCGCCGGGGCGGCCTCATCGCCGCCGTCATCGCGCTGCTGCTCTACCCGCTCCACCCCTGGGACAACGCCCCCAGCTTCGTCAACGCCATCGGCTCGACGATGGGCCCCATCTTCGGTGTGATCATCGTCGACTACTACCTCATCCGGAAGACACAGCTGAACGTGCCCGCCCTGTACAAGGAAGACGGGGAGTTCCGCTTCCAGGGGGGCTGGAACATACGGGCGTTCGCCGCCGGTGTGGTGGGCGCCGTCTTCTCCAGCATCCTCCCCGTCTACGGACCGTCCGGATACGGGGCCGCGCTGGGGCCGTACTCCTGGTTCATCGGAGTCGTCGTGGCCGGTGCGCTCTACTTCGCGTTCAGCAAGGGCAAGAGCCCCCTCACCGCGAGGACGGCGGCAACGGAAGCGCCGGAGGCGACAGAGGCGACAGAGGCATAGGAGTCAGTTTCTGCCGGCGACCCGAGCAGGGCGCCCGACCTGGCCCGAACTGGGCTGATGCCGGTCGGGCGCCCTTTTCGGCCCGGGAGCGCGCTTCCCGTCGGTCCGCTCGGGCTCCGGCCGCGGGCGGGACTGCCCGTGGGGCGCCCCGCCCGGCCGGTTCAGGGCTTCTCGCCGTCCCGGTCGACGAGGGACTGGGTCGTCTTCAACTCGCAGAATGTGACCTCGCCCTTCTTGTACGAGCGCCCGGCCGACGAGCCGTCCTCGTACTTCTCCTCGTAGTCGCGCACCGCGACCGACTGGTTCCCCCGGTACTGGAAGGAGTCGGGGTCGAGGAGGTACTCCCGGCGCTGAACGGCCTTGCCGCCCAGGTCCGGGTATATGGCGATGGCGTCCTGCCCCAGGGGGTCCTTCACCAGGTGCGGGACCACCTCGATCCCGGGGTCCGCGGCCAGGGCCCGGAACAGCTTGGCCATCCCCCGCGGATGCACGGGATAGGCCTCGTCGAGGGTCGCCAGGAGCGCGAAGGTCTCGACCTGCTCATCCGTCAAGCCCGTGTCCTTGCCCAGGGGGAACATGTCCGCCGCCCGCCTACGGATCTCGGCGGGGTCGTCCGGCAGCGAGGCGAGCAGGCGATACAGTCGCCGCTGCGAGGGCTCGTCGTCGCCGTCCGTGTCGTCCTCCCTCGCGGGGCTGTCGTACTGGACCCACTCCTCGCTCACCTCGGGCTTTGCGTCGGGCGCCGCGTCCGACGCTCCGTATCGGCACTGCGCGGTCTTCAGGTAGACCCACTGGCCGTCGCGCGGACGCGGATCCGGCTGCTGCGACACCACTTCCGCCGCCTGCTCCAGCAGTGCCGTCGCGGACGTCAGGTCGGGGCCGGCAGGCTGCACGCCGCGCTCGGGTTCATCGCCCCCGACGAGCATGGTCACCAGCACCGCGATGGTGACCACCGTCGCGGCGACCCCCGCGGCCGTCACGCGCCAGTCCCACCGCATCCCGCGGGCAGAGCCCTGCTGCGCTGCGCTCAGCAGCTTCTGGCGGCCGGCAACCAGCCGCGCCCGGTCCGGCGTCGGCGCGTCGGCGCGCAACTCGCTCAGCCTGGTCATGTCATCCATGGGTTACCGCCCCGTTGTGGTCGCTTACGAGGGTGGGGTCGGCGCCGAGCGCCTTGCGCATCCTGCGCCGCGCCCGGTTCAGCCGGGAGCGGACCGTGCCGACCGGCACCCCGAGGGCGTCGGCACACTCCTGGTAGGTGAAATCCGCCCAGGCGACCAGCAGCAGCACATGCCGGTCCTTCCCGGGCAAGTCCGCGATCGCCCCGGCCAGCGCCTGCTGCGAGGCCGCGGCCGTCACCCGCTCGTCGGCCCGTTCCGACCAGGACTCGGCCACCGGGTCGACGCCGGTACGGGCCAGCGCCCGCAACGCCCGCACCTCGGAGCGGCGGTGGCTGCCGATGAGGTTGCCGGCGATGCCGTAGAGCCACGGCCGGGCGCTGGCGCGCGCGACGTCGTAGCGGGCACGGTTGCGGAAGGCGATGAGGAAGGTCTGCGCCGTGATGTCGTCGGCGTGACTGTCGCCCAGCCGGCGCATCACGTACCGGTGGATCTCGGCGGCGTGTCTGTCGTAGAGCCGGGCGAATATCTCCGGCTGCTCCAGGGATTCCTGGATGACCAGCGCGTCGTCGGTGGGTGGATCCCCCACGAGGCCCTCACTTCTTCGTGCAGTAGGAGTGGAGTGCATTCCACCCCCCTGTTGTCCGAAGCGGCCAGGAGGGTTCACGCGCGGGTGCGGAACCCCTCGCACGCAGACGCGTCGGTCCGTGTGCCCGGGCAGCCCACGGGCTCTCGCCCGCCTCGGATCATTCGGTGCTGCCCAAGGCCGTCATGGGAGTGACTCGGGTGGCGCGGCGGGCGGGCAGGAAGCCGGCCAGTGCGGTGAGGACGGCCAGGCCGGCGAAGACGGCCAGCAGTTGTCCGGTGGGCAGTCGCAGGGGTGCGTCGGTGACGGCGATGCGGATGAGCAGCCATGCGTAGGGGATGCCGAGGGCCAGACCGAGGACGCCGCCGAGGACGCCGTACAGGCCGGCTTCCATGCTGATGGTCCGCCGCAGTGCGCCGCCGCCCAGGCCCAGAGCGCGCAGCAGTCCGAACTCGCGGGTGCGTTCGATCGCGGTCAGGCTGGTGGTGGCCGTGACACCGACGACCGCGATGAGGACGGTCAGGGCGACGAGCCCGAGTGCGGTGGTGCCCATGAACCGGATCGTGTCCCGTTCGCTGTCCCGGCCCTCGGCCAGGACGCTGATGCTGACGCCGTCGGGGTCGGGGACGTGTTCGCGGATCGTGGCCTCCAGCGCCCGGTGCGCCTCGCCGCGGGCGGCGAAGCCCTCGGCGGCGGCGTCGGCGAGGATGCCGCTCGCGTATCCGGTGGCGCCCATCCGGTCGAGGTCGGCGGGTACGACGAGCACATCCGTGAGGACCGGGCCCTCACCGGGCAGTGTGGCGGCGACGGTCAGGTGGATCTCGCCGCGGCGACGGTTGTCCTTCCGCTCGTGCGAAGCCGCCTGTGGGACAGGGAGGGTGAGGGTGTCGCCCGCCTTCACACCGAGGAGGTCGGCCACCCGGGACGCGACCACGGCGCTGCCCGGGCCGAGGTCGTCGAGGGAGCCGGTGGCGGTGGTGATGGACCTGCCGGTGCGCAGGGCGTTCGGGTCCAGGTCCGATACCGCGATCTCCGTGCGCTGTCCCTCGGGGCCCACGGTGACCTCCAGGGTGCGGTAGCCGGTGACATGGGTGAGCTGGGGGGACGCGGCGAACCGCCGTACGACGGTGGCGTCCAGGCCCTTGCCGTCAGCCGCGACACGGAAGTCGGCGGGCGCCTCGACGGCCGCCGTGCGTTCCGCGTGGCCGGTGAGGCACGCGACGCTGACGAGGGCTCCGGAGACCAGGGCGACGCCGAGGGCGACGACGACGGAGACGGCCGCGGCACGGCGCGGTGTCCCTCCGACACCGCTGACGGCCAGCCTGCCGGTGGTGCCCAGCCGGCGCAGTGGCCATCCGGCCACGGTCAGGACGGGGCGGACCAGGAGCGGGCCCAGGGCGATGAGCGCCAGGAAGGAGAGGGCCGCCGAGGCGACGGTGAGCAGCATCGCGCCGTCGCGGTCGTAGTCCTCCTGGCCCGGCCGGGGCAGCTGGTCGAGGAGCAGGGCGGCGAGCCCCGTGGCCGCGGCGGCGAGGGCGATTCCGGTGACGAGCCGGGCGGGGCGGATGCGGCTCTCCGCGGTGACGGTGCCCGCGGCGCGCAGTGCCTGGAGCGGTGACACACCGGCCGCCGACAGGGCGGGGGCGAGGACCGCGCACACCGTCACCAGCACGGTTCCCACGACCACCAGCACGGCGTGCGCCAGGGGAAAGCCGGGTGCCGAGAGTTCCTGTCCCGCGAGGAGGCGGGCGGCCGGTGGGGCGAGTTGTGCGGCGGCCAGCGCCGTCAGCACACCGAGCGAGCCCGCGACCACGCCCACGAGGGCGCCCTCGACGGCGAGTGCGGTCACCAGCCGGCGCTGCGGGGCACCGATGGCGCGCAGGAGTGCCAACTGCCGAAGCCGCTGCGCGAAGACGATGCGGAACGTCGAGGTGGCGACCAGGGCAGCGGCTCCCACCGCCACGGCCAGGAACACGGAGATGAGCAGGAAGACCTCCTTGAGGTCCCCTCCCACGGCCTCGCGTGCCTCCTGGGCGCGTACCTCGCTGCCGGACTTGAGTACGGCGGTGGAGGACGCCTCGTCGAGCACGGCGCGCACCTGCTGGGACAGCTCGCTCTCCGGGACACCGTCCTTCGCGCGGATGTCCACGCGCGGATAGCCCGGCAGATCCGTGAAACGGGTGACATAAGCGTCGGTGGTGTAAGCGCCGGTCTGCTGCTCGGCGACCGTGGTGCTCCGCACCACCCCGGTGACGGTGACGGGGACCTCGACGGTCTTGTCCGTGTTCCCGGGGTCGAGCATCAGCAGGGTGGTACGGGTGCCGGGGGCGAGCTCCAGCTCTTCGGCGGCCCGGCTGTTGACGGCGATCTGGCCGGCGGCGTCGGGATAGCTCCCCTTGACGAGCCGGGCCTGGGACAGCGGCCCGGTGCCGGGGTCGGAGTGGATCTGGAGGTAGCGCTCGGACGGACCGGCGAGCGGTGCACCGGACTCCACCCGGCCGACGGCCTCGGCCACGCCGGGCAGTGCGCGGATCCGCTTCAGCACGGCGTCGCCGATGTGGGGCGACGAGCCGTCGGTGGTCGCGATCAGGCTCACGGCTTCGGGGGTGCCGCGGAAGCGGTCGAGGGCGGTGTTCGTGGTGATCTGCTGGGCCATGACCGTGGCGAAGACCACGAAGGCGGCCACCAGCACCGACAGCCCCGTCGTCAGCAACCGCCCGGGCCTGCGGAACAGTTCGGCCAGCTGTGACCCGAGGACGCTCGCGCGCCAGGAGGGGTTCATCCGGCCCTCCCCGTGATCCGCGGCGCCCGGGCGACATCCGCGCCGATGGCCGTGTCGACGTCACCGACGGACGGGTGGTCGACGTCGTCGACGACCCGTCCGTCGGCGAGGACGAGCACACGGTCGGCGTGGGCGGCGGCACGCGGGTCGTGCGTCACCATGATCACGGTCTGACCGAGGTCGCGTACGGAGCGGCGCAGGAATTCGAGTACCTCCGTGCCCGACCGCGAGTCCAGGTTGCCGGTGGGCTCGTCGGCGAAGACCACGGCGGGCCGGGCCACCAGGGCCCGGGCCAGCGCCACGCGCTGCTGCTGTCCACCGGAGAGCTCGCCGGGCCGGTGGGACATCCGGTCGCCGATGCCGAGCACACCGACGAGGTGGTCGAGCAGGTCGCGATCCAGCTGCTGGCCGGACATGGTGACCGGCAGCGCGATGTTGTCCAGAGCGCTCAGCTGCGGCAGCAGGTTGAACGACTGGAAGACGAAGCCGACCTTGTCCCGCCGTACCCGGGTCAGTGCCCGGTCGGACAGACCGGTCAACTCCATGCCGTCCAGGACCACTTGACCCGAGGTGGGCGAGTCGAGACCGGCCAGACAGTGCATCAAGGTCGACTTGCCCGAGCCGGAAGGGCCCACGATCGCCGTGAACCGCGCGGTGTCGAAGCCGACCGTCACCCCGTCCAGGGCCCTGATCTCGCTCTCGCCCTGCTGATAGGTCTTCACCAGATCGACGGCCGCGGCGATGTCCCCACCGTGGGTCGTGAGCATGTCCGCTCCCTGCCTCATCACCATGATTTCGCCTTTCCCTTCTCCGCGGGAGCGTCAGGAGGAAAGGGGCGGGAAAGTGAGCGTGACAAGGGCGTCCGCGCAGTGCTCATTGGCCTGGTCCGACAGCTGCGTCACCTTCTTTTCGGTCGGGTTCGCCTCGCCCTTCGCCTTCATGGCGGCCAGTCCGTGGTAATTGGAGACGCCGGCGGCGAGATATCCGTCCTTGAGGTCCGCCCTGCCCTTCTGCGCGGCCTTCTCCCACTGCTCGACACCCGCCCTGTCAGCGGGGATGTCCCGCGCGGAGTCGATGAGTCGCTGGGCGAGGGCGCAGTCGGACCTGGACGCCTGGCTGGGCTCGTTGCGCTCCTGCCACCAGAATGCGGCGCCGGTCGCGATCACCGCCGACAGGACCGCGGCGACAGCGCCGAAAACAATTGCCTTGGTCTTGCGCGGGCGGGAAACAGCGGTCATGACAGCCTCCGAGAAAGGTATTCCGTGCGGTCCGGTTCATTCCGGTTTTCTGGTCGACCGTTCGTCGAGCAACACGGTTGATTCTCGGAGAATGGGCGGCACCGGCACATCGGTTCAGAACCTGATCTGTGGGCCGCCGGTCTGCGACCGCGGAGGCAGAGCGGGACTACGACCGTGGTCGCAGTCCCGCCGAGTCGTCAGCTCGCGGGGCTCACCAGGCCGGAGTCGTAGGCGAAGATGACGGCCTGTACGCGGTCGCGCAGATCCAGCTTCGTGAGGATCTTTCCGAAGTGGGTCTTCACGGTTCCCTCCGCGATGAACAGCCGACCGGCGATCTCGCTGTTGGACAGGCCCTCGGCGACCAGTTCCAGCACCTCTCGTTCGCGCGCTGTCAGCAGGTCGAGCCGCTCGTCGTGGCGGGGCGAGGGATGCAGCTTGCCCGCGAACCGGTCCAGGAGTTGACGCGTGACGCGCGGGGCCACGACGGACTCGCCGGCGGCCACGACCCGGATCGCCGCCACGACGTCCTCGGGCGGGGTGTTCTTCAGCAGGAAGCCGCTCGCCCCGGCCTGCAGCGCGGCGAAGGCGTCCTCGTCGGTGTCGAACGTGGTGAGCACCAACACCCTTGGCCTGTCCGGGCGTTGGACCAGGCGCCGGGTCGCCTCCACCCCGTCCATGACGGGCATACGGATGTCCATGATGACGACATCGGCCGTGGTCCGGGCGAGCAACGCCAGGGCGTCCGCGCCGTTCTCCGCCTCCCCCACGACCTCGATGTCGCTCTGCGCGGCCAGCACCATCGCGAACCCCGCCCGGATCAGTGGCTGATCGTCCACCACGACGACACGGATCGGCCCGCGGGTGTCCCGCGTCCCGTCATGACCACCGCTCATGCCGTCACCGCCATCGCCGCCCACGCCGTCACCGCCATCGCCCTCGCCCTCGCCATCGCCCTCGCCTGTGCCGCCATCGCCTGTGCCGCCATTCATCCCGTCGTTCGTCGCGTCGTTCGTCGCGTCGTTCATCGCGAGGTCCTCACCGGCGAGGTCTCCACCGGAAGCTCCGCGTCGACCTGCCAACCGGCACCCAGACGCGGTCCGGCGGTGAAACTGCCGCCGGACACCTCCAACCGCTCGCGCATGCCCACCAGCCCGTTGCCACCGCTGACGCGGTCCGCCGCGGGCCGAGGGCCGGCCAGCCTGCCGGCCCCGTCGTCGACCACGCGGATCCGTACGGCGTCCTTGACGAACCGCAGCGTGATCGTCACGTGGGCGCTGGGACCGGCATGCCGCAGTACGTTGGTCAGGCTCTCCTGGACGACCCGCAGCACGGTCAGTTCGTCCGCCGTCGACAGTCCGCTCCGGTCGCCCTCGACGTCCAGGTCCACCTTCAGCCCCGCGGTACGGGCACGCTCGGCCACAGTCTCCAGATCGTCCAGCGAGATCCGGCGGCGATCGGTGTCCGGGTCCGGCGCCTCGCCCTGGCCGGGGGCGCGGTTGCCGCCGCGCAGGACCCGCACGATCCGATGCATGTCCGCGAGCGCGTCCCGCCCGGTGTCGCCGATCGCCTTCAGCGCCGTACCGGCCTTGTCGGGGTCGGACCTGAGGACGTAGCCGGCGCCGTCGGCCTGCAGGATCATCACGGCCAGACTGTGGGCCACCACATCGTGCAGCTCCCTGGCGATCTCGGCGCGTTCCTCGGCGGCCGCGAGCCGCACCAGATGCTCACGCTCCCGTTCGGCCGTGGCGGCACGTGCTTCCAGGCTGGCCACGTACAGCCGGCGGGTCCGCAGCACCATCGCGGTCAGCCATACGGCCACACAGACACCGCCGAAGGCGACGATGTCGACGAGGCTCTCGGTCGACGATCCGCCGAAGGGGACGAACCCGCCGAAGGCCAGCACCGCGCCGAGCAGCACGACCGCGCCCGCCGTGTGGGCGTGCCACATGGTCCGGGTGTGGGTGACCACCGAGACCATCGCGACGAGCACGGCCAGGTCGTACGCGGCCAGGTCGGACGCCACCAGCTGCTGGGCCAGCGCGAGCCCCACGACCAGAGCCATCACCGTCATCGGCCGACGCCGCCGGAAGACCAGTGCGAGGGCCATCGCCGACCCGATGAGTCGGTCGTCCGTCCGGTCGTGGCTCAAGGCGATGAGGAACACCAGCACGGCGATGGCGATGTCGTACGCCGTGTGCACCCACGGCAGAGCCAGCAAGCGGCGCAACATGGCCCCCAGGCTACGTGACCGGTCGCCGAACTCGTGGCCCTGGCGCTCGACTTCGACAGACGGGCACCAAGTCCTGGCGCACAGACCGACGAAGGGCAGCGTGTCCCGAAGCGACGCACACACGAGCGTGGAGCAACGGCTCTCGCAGACCCGCGAGATGTGCCGGCGGCGACCTCCTCCTGTCGCCCGGCGCCGGTGTCGCTCAATTCGCGCGCGGGGCAACCTCGTCGAGCGACGAAGGGCGAAAGGTCCTGCCGGGCATCCGGTGCGCCCCGGCCGACGGAGCATCGAGACCGGCCCCGGCCCGCGCACACCGATGTGGTCGCCGGAACGCTATGCGCGGCGGACCGTGGGGGCGGCAGGGCCGGGAATGGCCTGCTCCGCCCAGATGATCTTGCCGGTCGCCGTGTAGCGGGTACCCCATCGCTGGGCGAGCTGGGCCACGATCAGCAGGCCCCGCCCTCCTTCGTCGGTGGTCCGGGCATGGCGCAGGCGCGGCGAGGTGCTGCTGGCGTCGGAGACCTCGCAGATGAGGCTGCGGTCCCGGATCAGGCGGAGGCAGACCGGTCCGCTCGCATGGCGGATGGCATTGGTGACCAGCTCGCTGACGATGAGCTCCGTGGTGAACGTCAGGTCGTCCATGCGCCACTCCGCGAGCCGCCGGCCGACCAGGGCACGGGCGTGCGCCACGGCGGCCGGGTCGCTGGGCAGGTTCCAGGAGACGACCTGGTCCGGAGCCAGCACGCGGGTCCGGGCGAGGAGCAGGGCCGCGTCGTCCGACGGCGGACCGGTCAGCAGGGCGTCGACCACACTGTGGCCGATGCCTTCGAGGGTCGGCCGGGACACCGTGAGGGCCTCGCCCAGCCGGGACAGACCGACGTCGAGGTCCCGGTCGAAGGTCTCGATGAGGCCGTCGGTGTAGAGCGCGATGAGGCTGCCCTCGGCCAGTTCCAGTTCGACGGACTCGAAGGGGAGGTACCCGAGGCCGAGCGGCGGTCCGGTGGGCAGTTCCAGGACGTCGGCGGCACCGTCCGGGCCGACGACCACGGGCGGGAGGTGACCGGCCCGGGCCAGCGTGCACCGTCTGCTGACGGGGTCGTACACGGCGTACAGGCAGGTGGCTCCCATGAACGCGGTGCCCGCCGTCCCGTCCCCGTACGCCGCCGACTCCCCGCTGCCCTCCTCGGTGAGGCCGATGACCAGGTCGTCCAGATGAGCGAGCAACTCGTCCGGAGGGAGGTCCAGGTTGGCGAGCGTGCGTACGGCGGTGCGCAGGCGTCCCATGGTCGCCGCCGCGTTCATGCCGTGCCCGACCACGTCCCCGACGACCAGTGCGACCCGGGTTCCGGAGAGCGGGATCACATCGAACCAGTCGCCGCCCACACCGCTGGGGGCGTCCGCCGGGAAGTACCACGACGCCACCTCGAGAGCGGACCCCGCCGTCAGTTCCTGCGGCAGCAGATACCGCTGCATGGAACGGGCCGCGGCGCGTTCGCGGGTGAAGCGGCGCGCGTTGTCGACACTCACCGCCGCGCGGGAGACGAGTTCCTCGGCGAGACGGACATCGTCCTCCTCGAAGGGGTGGCAGTGCCGGGACCGGGCGAACGTCGCCACGCCCAGGGTGACGCCGCGCGCCCGTACCGGAACCACCATCAGCGAGCGGAAGTCGAACTCTCGCAGGGTGGCGCCCAGTGACTGGTCCTCGGTCACCCAGGCGCTGGTGGAGGGGTCCAGGATCCGTTCCACCAGGGTTCTGCTCTCCAGCAGACAGCGGGTCACGGGCGACGAGGCGGCGCGCCGTACCGTTTCTCCGACGGCCAGGGACGCCTCCGGACAGCCCTCGCGCACCGACTGCTGCGCCGCGCGGCGCAGCACGGGCGTCATGCCGACCGGTCCGGGGGCCGGCTCCTCGCCGCGCATCACCGAGTCCAGCAGGTCCACGGCGACGAAGTCCGCGACGAACGGCACGACCTCGTCGGCCAGTTCCTGAGCGGTCCGCGTCACGTCCAGCGTGCTGCCGATACGGGCACCGGCATCGTTCAGCAGGGCCAGGCGTTCCTGGGCCCGCCAGCGCTCGGTGACGTCGATGACCATGTACCAGACACCCACGTACCGGCCCCGGCGGTCCTTCATCGCGAAGAAGGAGGCGGAGTACGCGCGTCTGCGGTCGAGGCCCGTGAAGCCGGGGGCCCGGAACTCGTAGTCCATCACCGGGGACCCGGTCTCCAGAACCGTCCGCATCTTCTCCTCGAAGGCCTCCGCCTCCCCGCTCGGCAGCACTTCCGTCGCCTTCCGCCCCAGCCGCTGTTCCAGGGGGATCAGGCGGTCCAGCGGCCGGTTCACCCAGACGTAGCGCAGATCCGTGTCCAGGACGGCCATGCCGACCGGTGCGTGGGCGAGGAACGGCGAGAGCATCAACTGACTCATCCCGCCGCCCGGCATCCGCCAGAAGGCCCGTTTCGGCGGCCGGCCGACGAACCGGCCGAAGACCAGTGCGGCGACCGTGGCGACCAGCACGCCCGGGACCATTTCGTAGATGCCCGACTCCAGTGGCCCGAGCAGTGGATTGATCTTCTTCCAGAGGAGCACCGTCGCCGCGCCCGAGACGATCCCGGCCATGGCCCCCGCCCAGGTCATACGGGGCCAGTGCAGCGAGAGGAGGACCACCGGCCCGAAGGCGGCTCCGAAGCCCGCCCAGGCATAGGCGACGATGCTCAGCACACCGCCGCCCTCGAGCGCGATCACGAAGGCCACCAGGATCACCACGACGACGGCACCGCGACCGATCCACACCAGCGTCCTGTCGGAGGCACGCCGGTTGAGGAACGCGTGGTAGACGTCCTCCGTGAGAGCGACGGACGACACGAGAAGCTGGCTGTCGGCGGTCGAGATGATCGCGGCCAGTACGGCGATCAGCATCAGCCCGGCGACCCAGGGGTTGAGCAGGGTCCGGGTCAGGTCGATGTAGACCGTCTCGGGGTCGCTGAGCGGGACCCCGAGCTCCCCGATGCCCACGAGGCCGACGAGTGTGGCACCGGCGAGCACGACGACGACCCACACCGTTGCGATGCGACGGGCCGCGGGGATGGCACGGATGCTGCGGATGCCCATGAAACGGGCCAGGATGTGCGGCTGACCGAAGTAGCCGAGGCCCCAGGCGAGCAGCGAGATGATCGCGACGGCGCCGAGCGACCCGTCCGCCGACCACTGACCGCCCGCGTAACCGACGTCGGCCCCCGCGTCCAGAAGCTCCGGCGTCCTGCTCTCCACGGCGTCGCCCAGTGCCCCGAAGCCGCCGAGCGCCGCGATACCGACCAGCGGGAGCACGAGCAGGGCGAGGAACATCAGCGTGCCCTGCACCACGTGCGTCAGGCTCACGGCGAGGAAGCCGCCCAGACCCGAGTAGATGACGATCACCAGAGCGGTCAGCGTCACCCCGAGTCCGAAACGGATGTCGAAGACCTGCTCGAACAGCAACCCGCCGGCCACCAGACCGCTGGCGACATAGACGGTGAAGAACACGAGGGTGACCGCCGCCGAGACCATCCTGAGCATCCGGGTGCGGTCCTCGAACCGCTCCTCCAGATACGCCGAGAGACTCACCGCGTTGCCGGCGTGCTCGGTGTAGGTGCGCAGCCTCGGAGCGACGAACAGCCAGTTGAGGTAGGTGCCGACCGCCAGGCCGAGCGCGATCCAGCCGGCGCCGAGGCCGGCCGCGTACACCGCTCCGGGAAGGGCGAGGAACAGCCAGCCGGACATGTCGCTGGCCCCTGCGGACAGGGCGGCGACGAACGAGCTGAGCCTGCGGCTCCCGAGGGCGAAGTCGGCGAAGGTGTGAGTGCGGGTGTACGCCCAGACACCTATTCCGATCATGGCGGCCACGTACACGACGAACGTGGTCACGACCGGCGCACTCAAGTCGAACATGTCTGTCCTCGCCTGCGAGGTCCATGAGACGGGCGCGACCGTCGGCACGCCCGACAGCTGTGCACCCCGGCGTACAAATCTACAGATTCAGGTCACAGGGCGGCGACTCGCGCGTCCGCCGTCACCGGTGCAGCTGGGCGTCGGCGGTCAGGCACAGGTGCCCTCCCCCTCCCGGCCGGGCACGGCGATCATCAGCAGCGTCACGTCGTCGTCGTGGACGGCCGTGTCCGGGATGAGCGTCCTGATCAGCCGGGCCGCGGCACGGTCGAGGCTCTCCGGGTCCGCGGGAACGCCCTTCGGCACGGCTTCGAGGGCGTGGGCGAGCACGTCGATCTGGGCCTCGATGTCGGTGCCGGGCCGTTCGACCAGTCCGTCGGTGTAGAGCACGAGGGTGCTCCCCGGCAGCAGCGGCAGGGTCACCTCCTCGAACAGCGCCTCGCCGCCGCACGCGTCGTTGACGCCCAGCGGCACACCGACCGGTGCCGGCAGCCGGTGGGAGGGCCCGTCGGGGGGCAGGACGATGACGGGCAGGTGCCCGGCCGAGCACAGGGTGACCTCGCACGCGTCCTGGTCGATCACCAGGTAGGCGCAGGTGACGAGCTGGTCCGCCAGGTCGCCGACGAACGTGTCCAGCCCGGTCATGAGCAGGCTGGGCGACGTGCCGGTGCGGGCCAGCGCGTGGGAGGCGGCACGCAGCTGTCCCATGACGGCCGCCGCCTCCAGGCCACGGCCCATCACGTCGCCGATGACGACGCCGGTGCGACGTCGGCCGAGGGGGATGACGTCGAACCAGTCACCACCGACGCCGGGGTCCTGGACGGAGGCCAGGTAGCGGTGGGCGCTGGGCAGGTACGGAAGGCGGGGCGGCTCGCCCATGAGGCTGTGCTGCAGGGTGTAGGCGATGTGCCGTAGCTGCTCGTAGCGCTCGGCGCGTTCGGCCTCGGCCCGTCTGCGCTCGGTGATGTCCCGTACGGTCAGGAACACGAGGGTCTCGTGCTCGGCCCGGAGGCTGCTGACGCTCACCTCGACGGGGAACTCACGGCCGTCGCCGTGCAGCCCGTACAGCTCCCTGTCCATGATCGTCGGCTTCGGGGCGCGCAGGCGCAGGTAGGCGCCGAGGAGGGCGGCGTGCCGCCGACGGAGAGGACGGGGCACCAGGTCGACGACCTCGGTCCCGACGAGGTCATCCGGCGCACGCCCGAACAGGCGTTCCACCTGCGTATTGGCCATGACGATGGTGCCGCGGCCGTCCGTGATCAGGGTGGCGTCGGGGGCGGATTCCAGCAGCGCACGGAAGCGCCGGTGCGCCCGCTGGACCTCACGCTGAGCCGCGACCCGCTCGGTGATGTCGGTGACCACGCCGCACAGCGCGTAGGGCGTGCCGTTCTCGTCGTTGAGCGGGAACAGGGAGGTGAGGACGTCCCGTGGACCCCGCGGCAGGGTGATCGACTCCTCACGCTGCACGGGGGTGCCGTCGGTGAGCACGGCGAGCTCGGTGGCCCGCGCCTGACGCACGAGGCCGGGTGGCAGGACGTCCGCGTCCAGACGGCCCAGTACTCGCTCCCGGGACAGGCCCGTGTTCTCCTCGAACGTCGTGTTGACCGCCAGGAAGCGGCCGTGCAGGTCCTTGATGAAGACCAGGGCCGGCGTGTGGTCCATGAAGGCCTGCAGCAGCGCGTACTGCCGCACCTGCCGTTCGGCACGGGCATGAGCCACCTCGACACGGCGGCCCACGACCAGAGCCACGAAGACGACCGCCGTGAACACGGCGACGTGGCCGCACACCAGCAGCGTGGTGCCCAGCCGCGTCCCGAACAGCCCCGCGTCCTCACCTGCCAGAACGCTCCAGCCCAGCAACGGCGGCACGACCACGACAGTGGCGAACAGCCGGCGGCCCAGCGCGCCCGTGGTGCCCGTGTTCATCAGCAGCCCCGCGAGACCTTCGTCCGGCCGGGCCAGGAAAGCGGCCGTGCCCAGCAGCACCAGAGCGAGCGCGGTGTGCAGGGCCATGCCCGTGTAGGCGCCGAACCGCTCCAGCTCGGGCACCGCATAGGCGGCCCCGTACAGCCGGAGCATGCCGAGAGCCCCCACGGCCAGGCCCGGGATCTGGCTGCACCAGGCGGGGACCCGGGACGTACTGGCGCACAGCGACGCCACGGCCCCGAGGGTCAGCGCCGCGGCCGTGTTGGGGGCCATCCGGCCGGGCGTTCCCGTCGCCGCTTCCGCCGTGTCGTCGGTGAAGAGGAGCTCGTCGATGCCGAGGCCGGCCCCGGTCGTGTACTCCACGATGGTCAGTACGCCGATCAGGGCGGCCGCCGCCGCCACGGCGCGCGCCGCGATCATCCGTCGGCGGCCGGGACCGGTGGCCGCCACGGCCAGGGACAGCCCCAGCGCCAGAACGGCCACGGCGGTGTTCGGCTTCACGCTCACCGGGTCGCCGGGCAGCGCGCTCTTCAGCGCATCGACGTCGACGACCCATCCGGCCAGGCTCACCGCACCCAGCAGGGCTGCCGTCAGGGCGGCGGCCCGCGCCGTCACGCGAGCAGCGGCCAGGGCAGACGCCCGGAACGGCAGACCGTCGGCCTGTACCGCTCCACGTGCGCCGGGCAGTCCGGGCGCCTGCTGCTCTCTCGTCACCGCATCCCTTGCGAAGGAAGCACCAGCCAGCATTATCCAGGCCAAGGATAATAAGAGATGTAAAGGCCAATAAAAGCTAAACATAGAGCGATATGGCGTTTTCATCTCGCTATCGGCGTCTCCTGTCCGGCCACGACGCGCGATCACGAGCGAAGAACGGGAGCGGGGACGCGGGGGCGCCGGCGAAGCGGCGCGCCTTCGCCGGCCGGCGACGCCCGACCTGCACCGCCCTTTCGGTCAACGACGCCTCGCTGTGGTCGGCGGTGCCCGCTCCACGACGCACACCGGGACGAACGGCCCCTTGCGGCGCGGCCCGTCCGGCGACGCAGACTGCACGGCAAGAGGTACAGCCGTTCTCACAGTCCGAAAGCGGGTCCGACGCATGGACGGTCAGGTCACGGGCTCGACCGAGCCGACGCGGGTGCTGGTCGTGGAGGACGACCGCAGCATCGCGGAATCCCTGGCCCGTGGCCTGCGGCAGGCCGGATACGCGGTCGAGGGGGTGCGCACCGGCCGGGCCGCGCTGAGCGCCGCGGCTTCCGATGTCGTGCTGCTCGATCTGGGGCTGCCCGACATCGACGGGGTCGAGGTGTGCCGGATGCTGCGCGCACGGTCGGATGCCGCGATCATCGCGGTGACCGCGCGCGGTGAGGAAGCGGACCGGGTGGTGGCCCTGGACGAGGGTGCCGACGACTACCTGGTCAAACCGTTCGGGCTGGCCGAGCTCCTGGCACGGGTCCGGGCCGTACTGCGCCGCAGACGCCCCGCCGGCGCGGAGATCCTGCGGCACGGGCCGCTGGCGCTCGACCTGCGCACCCGGCAGGTTTCGTTGGGCGGACGGGCGATCGCGCTGACACCGAAGGAGTTCGGGATCCTGGAGTGCCTGACCGCCGACCCGGGCAGGGTGGTGAGCCGACAGCAGATCCTGGAGCGGGCCTGGGACGCCCATTGGTACGGCCCCACCAAGGTCCTGGACGTGCACATCGCGGCGCTGCGTCGCAAGCTCGGCGTGCCGGGACTGATCGAGACGGTCTACGGGCACGGTTTCCGGCTCGGTGCGGTCGAAGGGGCGCGGGAGCGGCCGTGACCCGCCGGATCACCTGGACGCTGCTCGCCCTGACCTCCGTGCTGCTGGTGCTGGCAGTCGTCCCCCTCGCCGTGTCGATGACGGCACGCGAGCGGGTCGCCTTCCGCGACGAACAACGGGCGGCCACGCGCTCGATCGCCGCGGCGGCGGAGGAGCACCTCTCCGACCGCAAGCCGCCCACCGGCATGCGCCGTGAACTGGAGACCGCGGCGCGGGCCGGGGACTGCGCCGCCGTGTACGACGCCGCCGCGCGACCGGTGGCGAGTACGCCCTGCACCGCCGCCCAGGGCGAGGAGGCGGAGGAACTGGTGGAGGACGTACTGGCCGGGCATGAGCCGGAGCCGCCGGAGGACGAGGGCCGGCTGCTGGCCGCGGAGCCGGCCGGTGAGGTCCGCCGACCCGCCGGCGTCGTCGTCCTGGCCCGCTCCTCGGATCCGCTCGACACCCGTGTCGCCGCGATATGGGGCTGGTCGGCCGCGATCGGCGCCGCGGGGCTCGCCGCGTCCGTGCTGTTGTCGGTCCGCCTGGCCCGGTGGGTGGCCGGACCGCTGTCGGCGCTGGACGTCAGTGCCCGGAGGCTGGGCGAAGGTGCCCTGGACGCGCGTGCCGACGTCGACGGCGGTCCACCGGAAGTACGCCGTCTGGCCGCCACGTTCAACACCATGGCGGCCCGTACGGAGGCCCTGGTGCACGGCCACCGGGCCGTGATCGCCGACGTGTCCCATCAACTGCGCACCCCGTTGGCCGCCCTGCGGCTACGGCTGGACGTCCTGGGCACCGGCGCCGAGGGTGACACGGCGGTGGAGCTGGACGCGGCCCAGGAAGAGATCGCGCGGCTGTCACGGCTGGTCGACGGGCTGCTCGCGGTGGCCCGTGCCGAGCAGGCGACGCCCCGGCCGACCATGGTCCGAGTCGGCGAGGTGGTGGCGGAGCGGGTGGCCGCGTGGTCGCCGGTGGCCGAGGAGCGCGGCGTGCGTCTGAGTACGTCGGAGGGGCCCGCCCTGACCGCCGCGCTCGGCAGCGGCCACGTGGAGCAGATCCTCGACAACCTGATCGCCAACGCCTTGGAGGCCGTTCCCGACGGAGGGAACGTGACGGTCGGCCACCGGCTGGTCGGGGAGTCGGCCCGGGTGTGGGTGCGGGACGACGGCCCCGGGATGACCGACGAGGCAAAGGCGGTCGCCTTCCGCCGGTTCGGCAATCCCGAGGCCAGAGGCACGGGGCTCGGGCTGGCCATCGTCCACCGGCTGGTCACCGTCAACGGGGGCGGCGTGCGGTTGGAGGACACGCCGGGCGGCGGGCTCACCGTCGTCATGGACCTGCCTCTGTGGGCGGGAGAGCCCTGAGATCTTCACCGGCTCAGAGATCTTTACCGGTTCCGAAGAGGACGTGAGCAGGTTCCCGGGTGCCGTGAGCACAGCCTGGAGGTGCACGCAGCCGATCGCGGGCCGCCGATCCACCAGGAGCCGCTGACATGTCTCCCTCGCTCGACGATTCCGGCCAGGTCCCGTCCCCCACCGACTCGGCGCGCACACGTGATCGTGGCTTGCGGCGGAGCCGCCGACTCACCCGCTGGATCGTCGTCGCCGCGGTGACCGGTGCGGCGGCCCTGGGCAGCCTCTACACCCACCTGCTCCCCGGAAGTTCGGCCTCGCCCGTGCCGTCGAGCCCGTCCCCGCACAACCCTGCGGTGTCATCCACCGGCTCCACCAAGACCGGTATCGAGGACCGTGGCGACTCGGCCCGTGACGACGCTGACGAAGAGCACGAGGGTGAGCACGAGGACGAGGGTGAGGACGAGGGTGAGGACGACGCGGGAACGGCTCCGGCGTCCCGACCGGCACCGCAACCCCCGGCTCAACCGCCCGCCCCCACCCGGCAGCAGCCCCACACCACCACGGGGGCGTCATGACCACCCGGGCTCCCGCCCCGTCCCCGGCCGCGGCCGTGTTCCCGGCGCTCGGCACGACTGCCGTGCTGCTCGTGACCGCCCCGGACGCCCGGCCGGCCGCGGAGGCCGTCCTGCGCGCCGAACTGGCCGCTGTCGATCTCACCTGCAGCCGTTTCCGGCCGGACTCCGAAATCACCCGCGTCAACCTGAACGCGGGAACCCCGACGACGGTAAGCGAACGCTTCGCCGAGGCCCTCCAGGCCGCTCTCCGCGCCGCCCGCCTCACCGACGGCGCCGTCGACCCGACGGTAGGGCGTGCCATGACCGCCCTCGGCTACGACCGCACCTTCACCTCCCTTCGTCCGGAGGACGCCCGCCCACTGCCACCCGCCCTCCCGGCCCCCGGATGGCGGCGGATCGACTTCGACCCGCGTTCCCGGCGGCTGCGGCTTCCGCCGCACACCCACCTCGACCTGGGCGCGACCGCCAAGGCCCTCGCCGCCGACCGCGCCGCCCGCCTGGCCGCCGCGGCCACCGGCTGCGGGATCCTGGTCGGTCTCGGCGGAGACCTCTCGGTGGCCGGTCCGGCCCCGGACGGGGGCTGGCGGATCGCCCTCGCCGACGACCACGCGCGGCCCGCCGCGGACCACGGCCCCACCGTCGCGGTGACCGGCGGGGCGCTGGCGACCTCAGGCATCCGGGTCCGCACCTGGCGGCGCGCCGGACGCACCCTGCATCACATCGTCGACCCGGCCACCGGTGAACCCGCCGCCCCCGTCTGGCGCACCGTGACCGTCGCGGCCGCCACCTGTGTGGACGCCAACACCGCCAGTACGGCGGCGATCGTGCTGGGCGACAACGCGGTCGACTGGTTGCGCGGCAGCGCTCTGCCCGCCCGGCTGGTCGGTCCGGACGGCCGCGTCGTGCGTCTCGGCGGCTGGCCGCCCGACTCCGCGCCCGCCACCACGTCCGGAGCCACCACGGGAGTCACCCCCGGAACCGGCTGCGGAACCGACCCCGGAACCGCTCCTGGAGGTCCGCGATGACGGCCTTGGCCCTGACCGGCAGCCCTCTCTGGTACGCGAGCCGCGCGAGCGGGACCCTCGCGCTACTGCTGCTCACCGCCACCGTGGTGCTCGGCATCGTCTCCGGCGGGCGGTCCCGGCCCCGTCGGATCGGCCGCTTCGAGCTCGGCGTGCTGCACCGCAACCTGTCCCTGCTCACGCTGACGTTCCTCGTCGTGCACGTGATGACGGCGGTGCTCGATCCGTTCGTCCACCTGGAATGGGCGGTGTCCGTGGTGCCGTTCGGGGCGTCCTACCGTCCCCTGTGGCTCGGTCTCGGCACGGCGGGGCTGGACCTGCTGCTGGCCGTCGCGGTCACCAGCGGGCTGCGCCGACGCCTGGGGGTGCGCCGTTGGAAGGCCGTGCACTGGCTGGCGTACGCGGCCTGGCCGCTCGCCCTCCTCCACGGGGTGGGCACCGGCACCGACACCCGGCTCCCCCTCCAGCTCTGGCTGTACGCCGGGTGCGTCGGCGCGGTGGTCCCGGCCGTGTGGTGGCGGCTGGTGAAGGCCGCCCCGGGACGGGTCGCCGGGCGTCTGACGGCCGCCGTCGCCGCTGCCGCCGTACCGGTGGTGCTCGCGGCGTTCCTCGCCACCGGGCCCCTGCAGCCCGGCTGGTCCCAGCGCGCCGCCTCGACGGTGCCCCTTCTCGGGGGTGGACGATGAACTCGTCGGCCACGGCACGGTTCGCTCCCCGCCCCCACGCACCCGGACCGGGCGATCCGGCCGCCGCCCGGCTGCTGGCGGGCTGGTACGCCACCGGCCGGGCGGCCACCCTGACCGATCACCTGAGGCGCCACGGGGCACTTCCCTTCACCTCGGCGACCGGCGGTCGCGCGCCCCTGCCGCTGGTGGAGGCCGTGGCGGCGGCCGGGCTCACCGGGCGCGGCGGCGCCGGGTTCCCCACCGCTCGCAAACTGGGCGCGGTCGCCGCACACCGGGGCCGAGGCGTGGTCGTCGTCAACGCCATGGAGAGCGAGCCGGCCAGCCGCAAGGACCGGTTCCTGATCGCCGTCGCCCCCCATCTGGTCCTCGACGGCGCCGTGCTGGCCGCCCTGGCGGTCGGCGCGGACACCGTCCACGTGTGCCTGCCCCGCGACCGCGCCGCCCAGCACCGGCAGCTCAGCGCCGCCGTGGAGGAGCGCCGACGCGCCCGCCCGGACCCGGTACGGCTGCTGGTGCACGGCCTTCCGCACTCCTACGTCTCCAGCGAGTCGACCTCTCTGGTGCGCTGGCTCGACGGCGGCCCGGCCCAGCCCCGGGGCGACCGGCCCCGCACCCACGAGCGGGGCGTGGGCCGCCGCCCCACGCTGGTCCACAACGCCGAGACCCTCGCTCATCTGGCCCTGATCGCCCGCCACGGACCGGCCTGGTTCCGGCAGGTCGGCACGGAGGACGAGCCGGGCACCCTGCTCGTCACCGTCTCCGGAGCCGTCCGCACACCCGCCGTGCTGGAGGTGGCACTGGGCACGCCGCTCGCCACGGTCCTCGATCAGGCCGACGGCGCCACGCAGCCGCTGCGGGCGGTCCTGCTCGGCGGCTTCGCCGGCGCCTGGCTCGCCGCCGAGCACCTGCGCACCCCGCTCACCCGGCACGATCTGGCCCCGCTGGGTGCGGCGCCCGGCGCGGGCGTGCTCGTCGCCCTGCCCGAGGCGTCGTGCGGCCTGACCGAGACGGCCCGCGTCCTCGCCTACCTGGCCGCGCACAGTGCCCGCCAGTGCGGCCCCTGCCGTCTCGGGCTGCCCGCCGTGGCCGAGGACTTCACCGCCCTGGCCACGGGACGGGCGGACGCGGTCCTGCTGGCCCGCCTGCGCCGCCGCGTCGGCCTGCTCCCGGACCGGGGCGCCTGCCGCCATCCCGACGGCGCCGCCCGCCTCGCGGCCTCCGCCCTGCACGCGTTCGCCGACGACGTCGACCACCACCTCGCCCACGGCGGCTGCCCGGCGGCCGATCGGCCGCCCCGGATCCCCGTGCCACCCGCCACAGCCCCGGGGACCTGGCGATGAGCCGCACCCGCACCCTGCGCGTCGACCGCGTCGCCTGCACCGGGCAGGGCCTGTGCGCCGAGCTCCTCCCGGAGCTCGTCCGCCTCGACGAATGGGGCTACCCCGTCCTCAGCGACAGGACCGTCCCCGACCGACTGCGCGCCCACGCCCGCCGGGCCGTCGCCGCCTGCCCCGTCCTCGCCCTGCACACGGAGGACGACCGGACCTGACCAGCGGGCGTCCCGGCCCGCGTACGGCACAGGCAGCGGGGCCGTACGCCCCTGGCGTGGCACCGGCCGACGCGGCGCGCCGCCGGACCGAAGCGAAGGTCGCCGTGCCGGGCGGACCCGGACCGGGAGCAAGCAGCGGCTTCCGGCCGCCCTCAGCCGGTGGGGAGCTGCTCGGCAGCGTCCCGCGAGGCCGTGTACGCCTTCACACGGAAGGCACTGCCTGCTGTGCGCCCCGCCAGCCACATCCTGGACCGGCGACATCGTCATCCGCACACGTGACGGCGCCGCCCTGGTCGTCAGCGCGCAGAAGGACGGCGGCCCCGGTGTCGTGGCCGCCTACGAGGCCGATGACATCGACCCCGCCACCCATCTCGGGTGGAGCGTCGTCGTCACCCGGCCTGATCACCGGCAGAGGAGTACGGGCCCGTTCTGGCGCTGCACGGAGGTCGCGCGCCCTCGGGCGGCCGGAAAGACGGCGGGGCAGACCGGATGCCGGGCACGCGCCCCACGAGGACGACCCGCGACGACGGCGTCGTCACCCGTCGTACTCACGCGTGCCCGGCACCGGGGCGGGACAAGCCGCCCGCCCCTTTTCCCGAGGAGCCGCTGTGGCAGCCCGCGCCGGTCCCCACTCCGGCGCAGCCCATGAGACGCTCCCGCCTCCGCGGGCCGCCACCCCTGTGCGGCCCGGGGCGAGAAGGCGGAGACGGGATCCTTCCCCCAAGAAGGGCCCCGTCACCGCTCGTCTCGCGGCCCGCTCTCCACCCTCACACCACAGGCGCCGCCGGAGCAGGTGCCGAACGACCCGTCCAGGGGGCCGACCGGCCCCACCGGCCCGCACCACTCCTTCTCGTCACCCTCTCTTCTCCATGCCCCAGGGCCCGATCACGCTCTGGGACGGCCCTGGCCTGCGGCGTGCGGAACGGCACGTGCCCGGCGGTGGTCCGCCTCGGCCTTCGGCAGGTTCCCGTCCGGCTCCGGGCCCCGCCGCCAGGGAAGGCGTCGCGCTGACGGGCTGTGCATGGCCTCTCCGGCGTGGCGGCGATCGGAACGTCGAGTACGTCGCCGCGGTCACCGGCCAGGATCGGGAACCTCCGGACGCCCGACGACGTTCGTGTCATGGCGGCCGGACGAGCCGCGCCGGCGGCACAGAGGACCCAACTGCTGGTTTCGTACGGCGACTTGACCGGGGGGCAAGAGGCGTGCAGCAGCACCGTGCTCATCCCGCGCGCCCCGCCGCCGTCGTGCTCTCCGCGCTGCTCGCGGTCCTGACCTTCTTCCTGCCGGTGTCGGCCAAGTCGGCGCCGGCATCACGCCCGTTCTCGACGGGCACCGCCGCCACGGCGACCGCACCGGCGTCCGCCACCACCGCCGACGCGCCGCGCCCCGTCACCGTGGCGCACGCCGCGCCCGGCCACGCCGACGCCGTACCGTACCCGTTCCACGGCTTCCTGGGCCCTGGCGCCGGGGACGCGGCCCCGCACCGCGCCGTCGGCGGTCCCGCCGTGGCCGTGGCGGCCGCCGTCGCCGGAGCGGGCCGGGGCGCCCACGCCCATCGCCCGCGCGGCCCTCCCTCCCGATGGAGCACCCAAGTCCGTACCGACGCCTGACCGTCCGCCTCCGCGCCCGGCACAGACGTCGGTTCCGTCTGCCTGCCCATCGTGGAGAACCCATGTCTCGCGCGCCCATGTGGCGGGCGATCGTCGCCCTAGGTGTGATCGCCGCCTCGCTCTACTTCGCCCTCACCCAGACCGCCCGCCTCGGCCTCGACCTGCGCGGCGGCACCCAGATCGTCCTGGAGACCAAGGACTCACCCGTCGTCGAGGCCGACGCCGAGTCGACCCAGCGGGCCCTGGAGGTGCTCCGCCAGCGGGTCGACGCGCTCGGCGTGTCCGAGCCGAGCCTCTACCGGTCCGGACAGCAGCGGATCTTCGTCGAGCTGCCCGGCGTGCAGGACCCGCGCGAGGCCGCCGAAGTCATCGGCCGTACCGCGCAGTTGACCGTCCACCCGGTGAAGGGCACCACGGACGCGCGCGACGCGGGCAAGGGGGAACCGGCCAAGGACGGCTCACGCGTCCTCCCCGACCCCGGCCAGAAGGGGGCCCACCTCGAACTCGGGCCCACCGCTCTCACCGGGGAGGGCGTCAAGGACGCCGAGGCGGTGCTCGACCAGCGGACGGCGTCGGGCTGGATGGTCGACCTCACCTTCCGTGGGCAGGCGGGCAAGGACTGGGCGCGGGTCACCGGGGCGGCGGCCTGCGCACCCCAGGGCGCCCCCGAGCGGCGCGTCGCCATCGTCCTGGACGGCAGGATCCTCTCGGCGCCCGGCGTCGACGCGAAGGTGGCGTGCGGGGTCGGCATCTCCGGCGGCTCCACGCAGATCACCGGCGGCTTCGGCCGGGAAGAGGCCCGCGAGCTGGCCGCGCTCGTCAAGGGAGGCGCACTGCCGGTGCCCGTCGAGGTCGTGGAGCAGCGCACCGTCGGCCCCACACTCGGCGCCGACGCCATCGCGGCCAGCACCCAGGCCGCGATCATCGGGGTCGCCCTGACCGGGCTGTTCATCCTCGTCGTCTACCGGCTGCTCGGCGCCCTGGCCACCCTCGCGCTCGCGCTCTACGGGCTGATCTCCTACGCCGCGCTGGTCGCCCTGGGCGCGACTCTGACGCTGCCCGGACTCGCCGGTTTCGTCCTGGCGATCGGCATGGCGGTGGACGCGAACGTGCTGGTCTTCGAGCGTGCCCGGGAGGAGTATCTGGGAGCCCGCGCCCTGAAGTCGGCCTCGGCGCGGTTGGACAAGCCGCTGCGCACCGGCTTCGCCAAGACCTGGAGCGCGGTCGTCGACTCGAACGTGACCACGCTGCTCGCGGCAGGGCTGCTCTTCTTCTTCGCCACCGGGCCCGTCAAAGGCTTCGGCGTCACGCTCTCCATCGGTGTCCTCGCCTCGATGATCACGGCCCTGGTGATCACCCGGGTCCTGGCCGACTTCGCGATCCGGCGCCGCTTCGTGCGCGAGCGGCCCGGCCTGACCGGGATCACCTCCACCGGCCGGGTGCGGGCCTGGCTCGCGCGCCGCGAACTCCGTCCGGTGCACCACCGGCGCCGCTGGCTCGGCGTCAGCGCGCTGCTGGTCGCGGTCGCCGTCGCCGGAATCGGCCTGCGCGGCCTGGACTTCGGGGTGGAGTTCACCGGCGGGCGCCTGGTGGAGTACAGCACCAGCAGGCCCGTGGACGTGGACGCGGCGCGCACGGCCGTCGCCGACGCGGGGTTTCCGCGCGCGGTGGTGCAGGAGTCGGGGGACGGGGACATCTCGGTACGCACCGGGGAGCTGAGCAACGACCAGCAGCACACGATCAGGACGGCGCTGGCGAAGGAGGGCGGCGAGGTCACCGTCGAGCGGGACGAACTGATCGGTCCGAGCCTCGGCGAGGAACTGCGCCGGCACGCGCTCATCGCGCTCGGCATCGCCGTCGCGGCCCAGCTGATCTACCTCAGCGTGCGGTTCCGGTGGACGTTCGCCGCCGCGGCGGTGTCGGCCATGGTGCACGACGTGCTGCTGGTGGTGGGCCTGTTCGCCTGGCTCGGCAGGCCCGTCGACAGCGTCTTCCTGGCGGCCCTGCTCACGGTCATCGGGTACTCCGTCAACGACACCGTCGTCGTCTTCGACCGGGTGCGCGAGGCGCGCCGCCGCGATCCGGCGGCGGACCTGGAATCCACGGCGAACAGGGCCGTCGTACAGACGCTGCCGCGCACGGTGAACACCGGTATGGGCGCGCTGTTCATCCTGGCGGCCCTGGCCGTGCTGGGCGGTGACTCGCTCGCTGACTTCTCCGTGGCGCTGATCGCCGGCGTGGTGATCGGCATGGCGTCGAGCGTGTTCACCGCCGTGCCGATCGCCGTGCAGCTGGAGAGCAGCCACCCGGCACCGCCTACGCGCCCCAAGCCCGGCGAGCACGACGGGCGGGGCGAGAGCGACGAGGACGGCGGCGGCAGCGGGGCACGCGGTCCGCTGGGGCGGCGCGGGCGGGCGCGGGGTTCTGGCGCCGTGGTGTGAGGGCGCGGGGAGGGACGCGGGGACGACTGGTCCGGGCGCCGCGCCAGCAGGCCCCCGCGGCGAACGGCGTCGGCGGCGGCCGGGCCACGGGCCTCGCCCAACGGCTCGCCTGGCTGTCCGAGGCGGACGCCCACGCGGGGGCCGAGCGCAGCTTGGTCGGCCTCCCGCAGGGCCAGGGGTGCCAGCCGCGGCCGCCATGAGCGGTTCCGCGGCTTCCTCGCTCATGTCGAGTCGGCGGTCGCGTCGACGGTCGCGTCGCGTCGACGGTCGCGTCGCGTCGACGGTCGCGTCGAGGCGGCGCGACACACCCTCGCGCTCCCCGCGGCGCATCCCCGCGCGGGACGACGCCCTGACGCCGCTGGTCACCGCCGCCCTGGTCACTGCCCCGGTCACCGCCTTGGTCGCCGCCCTGGTCAGCCCCCTCCTGCAGGCGAGCCCGGGCCGACGGCGCGTTGACACCCACCGGCCCCGGACGTTGACTGGCAGCACGGCACAGGGCCTGGAAGGGCAGGGCGACCGGGTCTCCGGAAGCCTGCGACAGGCCGCCCAGGAGGCGAACGGCGCCTTCGGGCGGTGACTCATCCCATGGAAGCGGTACACACGACGATGTACGACCAGACACGCGCCCAGCAGCCCGCGGACCGGCCCTCGGGTCACACCGGACGCCATGCCACGGGCCCGGAGCCGCTGCTCCCCTCGGACGGACGGGAGGAGATCGCGCACCGCCTCGGACATGCCGTCAACACCTTCGCGGACAGCCCGCGCGAGGCGCTGGAAGAGGCGGAAAGGGCGTTCGACGAAGCCGCCGCCCAGTTGATGAACGCCCTCGCGGAGCGGCGGCGGGCCCTGCGTGCGGGCTGGGCGGACCTGGACCACGAGACACAGTCCACCGAACTGAGGTTCGCACTGCGGGAGTACCGGGAGATCACCGGACGGCTGCTGCGCGTGTAGGAGGCCGTACAGGGCAGGGCGGGGCGGTAAATCCAAAAAACCACGGGGTCGAACAAGAAATCGTGCGGGATTATTTCCGGCCCCGTGATCGAGCATGCCGTGCTACTGTCGAATCAGGTTGCAGTTGTGGTTGCCAAAAGGGTTCATTTTCCGACGGGTTGATCATCACGGCGACACGGAGCCCACACACGGTGAGCTCCGAGCCCGTTTCCCGAAGGAGAAATGACATGGCTACCGGTACTGTGAAGTGGTTCAACGCCGAAAAGGGCTTCGGCTTCATCGCGCAGGACGGCGGCGGCGCCGACGTCTTCGCCCACTACTCGAACATCGCCACCCAGGGCTTCCGCGAGCTCCAGGAAGGCCAGCAGGTGTCGTTCGACGTCGCGCAGGGCCAGAAGGGCCCGACCGCCGAGAACATCGTTCCGGCCTGACACGCTCTGACGCTTACTTCGCAGCTGGGGCCCGCACCTTGGGGTGCGGGCCCCAGCTCGCTGCATTTTCCAGGGGGCTCTCCCCCGTTGTCTTCGGTCCGTTCTCGCGATTCTCTGCGCCGCTCACCGTGCTGCGGGAATTCCTTGATACGCGCCCGCATCGAGGAAGGTTCCGCATGAACCGAGCACGTCCGTCACGCAGTTCACGCACGACCCGCACCACCCGCACCACGCCCACCGCCCGCGCCTACGACCGTTTCGAGGGCCCCGCAGCCGGCCGCTCCGGCACCCGGCGCCGTCCCACGGCCGGGCCCAAGGGCCACGGTGGCGGCCGGCCCGCCGCGCCCGGAGGCGAGTTCGCGCTGCCGAAGACGGTCACGCCCGCGCTGCCCGCCGTCGAGTCGTTCGCCGAACTCGCCATGCCCGCACCGTTGTCGGCCGCACTCGGCCACGAGGGTGTGACCGTGCCGTTCCCGATCCAGGCGGCGACCCTGCCGAACTCCCTGGCCGGCCGTGACGTTCTCGGCCGCGGCCGCACGGGTTCGGGCAAGACCCTCGCCTTCGGCCTGCCGGTGCTGGCCCGTACGGCGGGGCGCCGCGCCGAGCCTCGGCAGCCGCTCGCCCTGATCCTGGTGCCCACCCGTGAGCTCGCCCAGCAGGTCACCGACGCGCTCACCCCGTACGCCCGCGCCGTACGGCTGCGCCTGGCCACCGTGGTCGGCGGGATGTCGATCGGCCGGCAGGCGAACGCGCTGCGGGCCGGGGCGGAAGTCGTCGTGGCGACACCGGGACGACTCAAGGACCTCATCGACCGAGGCGCATGCCGACTGGACGACGTCGCCGTCACGGTCCTGGACGAGGCGGACCAGATGACCGACATGGGGTTCATGCCGCAGGTCACCGCGCTGCTCGACCAGGTGCGACCCGGCGGCCAGCGAATGCTCTTCTCAGCCACCCTGGACCGCAACGTCGACCTGCTGGTCCGCCGCTACCTGACCGACCCGGTGGTCCACTCCGTCGACCCGTCGGCAGGCGCCGTCAGCACGATGGAGCACCACGTCCTCCATGTGCACGAGACGGACAAACACCGCACGACGACCGAGATCGCGGCACGGGACGGCCAGGTGATCATGTTCCTGGACACCAAGCACGCGGTGGACCAGCTGACCAAGCACCTCCTGGACAGCGGCGTCCGCGCCGGCGCCCTGCACGGCGGCAGGTCCCAGCCCCAGCGCACCCGGACCCTGGCCCAGTTCAAGGAGGGCCACGTCACGGTGCTGGTCGCCACCAACGTCGCGGCACGCGGCATCCACATCGACGACCTCGACCTCGTCGTCAACATCGACCCGCCCGGCGACCACAAGGACTACCTGCACCGCGGCGGCCGTACCGCCCGCGCCGGCGCGTCCGGCCGAGTCGTCACCCTGGTCACCCCCCGCCAACGCCGCGAGATGAACCGGCTGATGGCCTCGGCCGGCATCACCCCGACGACCACCGCGGTGCGCTCGGGCGAGGAAGCGCTCAGCCGTATCACCGGCGCCCAGGCCCCTTCCGGTGTCCCGGTCGTCGTCACCGCGCCGACCGCGGAACCGTCCCGCCGGGGCGAGGCCGGGGCACCGGCCTCAACCCGGGGCCGACGAGGCCGCACCGCTCGGGGCCGGTCCGCGGCCAGGCGCCGCGCCGCGTGAGGTGTCGGCGGGCCACGGGACGTGTCGGCGGGCCGCCGTCGCCCCCGGGGCCCGTCCGGAGCCATCTCGACCCGAACGTCCACTCGTACCGCAGGAGGCAGCCGTGACACCGGTTCAGACACCTCGAAGCCCCATCGCTCCCCATTTCACGCACAGGGCCGTTCACCTGGACACGACCGAGCTGCGGGTCGGTGACGACATGACCGTCGAGGTCGCCCTGTCCGTCATGGCCGGTGCCGGTGTGGAGCACCTGCTCCTGTGCGACGAGGACAACGAGCGCACCGGCCGCGTCTCCCGGGCCGAACTCGCCGTGCACCGCGGCAGCTCCGCCTATACGGACCGCGTCCGCCTGCGGGACGTCCTCGGCGGACCATTCACATGCCCGATCGTCAGCCCCTCCTCCTACCCTCAGTGAGGCATCATGCGCTGTGTCATCGCCCAGTACCCGTTCGAACTGACCAGGGTCGGAGTGCTCGCCACGATGGCGGGCGTCAGCCCCGAGATCGTCACCGGTGACTCGGTGACCATCGGCCGCCGCCGGTATCCCGTGAAGCAGGTCGGTGAGGTCATCACCCGGCAGGACCGTCGCGACTTCAGCGGCGGTGAGGTGGTCCGGGCCATGGTCCGCCTCGGCTTCTCCTGCCATGCCGGCCCCCGGGCCGCGCGGCCCCCGGCCCCGACCGCCCTCAGCCCCCTCCAGACCGCCTCGGCACTGCTCGGGGGCCCCGATCCGCAGAACGCGTGACGCCTCGCGGCGGGAGCACCGGCCGCCGCCCGGACGGTGCGCGCCCGCGGTGACCTGAACGGCGGTACCCGCCCGGCGACGCGTCCTGCCGGCCCGGGAGACCCGTGACGTGGACGCGCTCCTGTGACCTCTTCCGCCCGCCATTCATGCTTGCCATTCACGCCTGCCGTCCACGCCGGGCTGATCACCGGTGCTGTTCACCGGGCTCCTCACCCCGCCCCCATGGGCTCGCGTGGCGCCGGGGTCCGTTCGTCCGGTGCCGGGAAGAGGCCCGGGACCTGCGGCGACTGCCGGAGTAGGGTGGTGAGCACGGCCCGTCTCGTACGGGCACGTAGAAATCCGAGGTCGCCATGCCGTCGATCGAAACACCCTCGGACGGCCACGCCGAGGTCCGTGTCGTCGCCGCCTCGCCCGAAGTCGCCCGTCGGGTGGCGGAGGTTCTCCGCCGCTGCTTCGACTCCACCGAGCAGCGCAGCTACCCCGCCGGCCCCGACGGAGGCACCCGCCTCGACCTCACCGTGGACACCACCCACGCGGCGGAACCCGTCCGATCATGGCTGGAGACCAGCCGGTCCACGGGAGACGCCTGGCACACGGAGGACGGCCGGTCCACGGAAGACGGAGACAGCCACCTGCGCCGGTGACGGGCGTGCACCGACGGGCCCGACGGAGGTCAGGGCGCTGCGACCGAGCGCCCGGCAAGTACGCTGCCGGCCGCGCGGAGCAATATCTGTATCCGCAAAGTAAGAAATAGGCACGACACGCAACGAGTATTCCTCGAACGCCGACACCGGTGGAATTCTTTGACCGAAGAGGGCCGCTCGGGCCGTGCTAACGTCTTTTTCAGTTGCAGGTGTGGTTGCCAGAAGGTTTATTTCCGACGGGCCAATCAGCACGGCGACACGGAATCCGCACAGGGTGGATTCCTGGCATCGTCCCGAAGGAGAAAAACATGGCTACTGGCACCGTGAAGTGGTTCAACGCGGAAAAGGGCTTCGGCTTCATCGAGCAGGACGGCGGCGGCGCCGACGTCTTCGCCCACTACTCGAACATCGCCACCCAGGGCTTCCGCGAGCTGCTGGAAGGCCAGAAGGTGTCGTTCGACATCGCGCAGGGCCAGAAGGGCCCGACGGCCGAGAACATCATTCCCGCCTGATCTGACACCGGCGGCAACGCACACTTCGCAGCTGGGACTCTCACCCCTTGGGGTGCGGGTCCCAGCTCGCTGCGTTTCAGGGAGCGGCACGCCACTTCCTGTGTGACGGCGACGATCAACGCGCCGGCCCGCCCCTCGGCCCCGTCACCGACGGAGAGCACGGCCGAGCCCCGGGCCCCGGGCGCCCTCGCCCTGTCCCCCTGATCCGCCTCGGCGCGCCTCAGCCGCACCGGCCTCACCGGCCACGCCTGCCCCCACACCCCGCCACGCGGGTCTCCCACGTCGACCTACCGGTCGACGTTTTCCCAGATCACAGGCTATCTGCCTCCCCCAACAGGTGAAATCTACCTTTGCCACAGTAGACATTGGGCACTGGCTCAGTTAGTGTTTTCTCGTCAACACGAGTCGAGCGAACCCGGCAGACACGAACTGGCGGGTGCAGTACATGCAGTACGCAGGGCCTTACGGCCCTGGAGTCGAGTGAATGGTTCACAGGAAGGACGGAGGACACAGACGCCATCAGGATCGCCCGGCCCGACAAGTACCCGGCCGGGTACCGCAAGACCCCGGATTGGAAGGTGGTCCCCGGTCACGCAACCGCGATCCCCGCACCCCCCCTTCAGCAGGGCTGGGTAGCGGAAGCAGAAGGTCGGCAGAGCATCACGGCCGACGGATGGTGTTGAATTTCCTTCGGGGCCCTGGTGCCGTACGGCATCAGGGCCCCTCGACGCGTTGCACAAAGAGGTGACATGACAGCAGATAACCCCCTCAGTGATCGTCTGGACGACGATGACTACCCCGCATACACCATGGGGCGGGCCGCCGAGATGCTCGGCACCACCCCGGCCTTCCTCCGAGCGCTCGGGGAGGCTCGTCTGATCACTCCGCTGCGCTCGGAGGGCGGACACCGCCGGTACTCCCGCTACCAACTGCGGATCGCGGCGCGCGCCCGCGAGCTCGTCGACCGGGGCACCCCGATCGAGGCTGCCTGCCGCATCGTCATCCTTGAGGACCAGCTCGAGGAAGCCCAGCGGATCAACGCCGAGTACCGCCGACGCGCCGAACACGAGGCTTCCAGCTCTCACCTGCCTCAATCCAGCTGATCACCTGTGTGTGCGAGCTACCGCACGTCCACGAAGTCGCCGGTCGCCTTGACGGCCGGGGTCGTGGTCGTGCCCGCGAAGTTCCAGCGCCAGTAGCCGTCCACGGAGGCGGCGGCCGTGGTCGTCAGGCTGCCGGTGCCTGAGGTGTACACCGTCTTGAGGGTGGTGTAGGTCGTGGTGCCGGCCTTGCGGAACTGGAGCTTGACCGGCTGGTCGGTGTAGCCCCGGTGGTCGAGCGTGTCCCAGTTGGCGCGGGTGAGCTTGCCGGTGATGGTCAGCGACGCCCCCTTGGCGATCGGCTCGGGGCTCGCGTTGACGGTCAGCCGGGACTGCCGCTGGAGACGGGTGGTGGTGTAGGCCCACCGGTCGGTGTAGCTGCCGTCGTCGGCCCACACCTGGGCCTGGACCTTCCAGGTGCCGGCGTCGGCGTTCGTGAGCCACCAGTCCGGTTCGAAGGTGAAGGTCTTCGAGCAGGTCGACGTCGTACTGCCGGAGGCGACGCAGTCCGCGGGCGTGGTGTTCTCGTTGGGGTCGATGACGCCGTCGGCGCTGTAGTAGGGGTCGGTGCCGTCCGGGCCCCGCCACAGGTGGAAGTCCGCGTCCCAGATGCCCGACGGGTCGGTGGCCGTCACGGAGACCGTGACCGTCCTGTCGGCCGTGTCGACCACGATGTTCTTGCCTCCGTTGACGACCACGCCGTCGACCCGGATGTCGCCCACGATGTCGTCGGCGTAGGCGCCGGGGACGGCGAAGCCCGCCGTCGCGGCGACGGCGGCGAGTAGGGCAATGGCAGCGCGCTTGCGCATGTATCTCCTTCGGAGCGGTGGCTCGAAGCCACTGATCCACCAGTTCACGTTGACTTGGCTCAGGCACAGCCGTCACACAGGCTGTCCGCAGTTATCCAGCGCACCTGCCTGCTCAGACGTCACTCGTCCCAGGGGAGGGCGCGTCCGGTGCCGGCTCGATACCGGCTCGGTAGAGCTGCCGGCTCGGTGGAGCTACCGGCCTGCCCGAACGCCCATGCCTCGCAGGGGCTGCCGTAGCGGTCGTTCATGTGGTTCAGGCCCGACGAGGGCCACATGTGGGCCGCTCCGAGTCAGTCATCCCGGTGGCCGAGCGCGGCCCTCCGGCCGTTACGGGTATACGTTTCGGCCTTTTCCGTCGCGCCCGCGCGGACCGTGCGCCGCGCGGCCCTCGGCGAACCTATTCTTCTACTCGTCTGTAGAAGATCCGGCGCGGGCCGGGCCGGCCTCGCACGCACCCATTGGAGACGACACACATGGCTTCGATCGACCTGGACAAGGTGCTGGACAAGTCGTGGGCGGACAAGAGCCTGCCCGAGATCCTCGGGGCCCCGGTCGGGGCCCTGAAGGGTGTCTCGGACCGTGACGGCGAACTGCTCCGGGAGGCGTTCGGGGTCACGACCATAGCGGACCTGGCGGACCTCAAGTACGTCCGCTGGGCACAGGCGCTCGCCGCCCTCGACGCGGCCGAGTAAGCAGCCCGCGAACCGCCGTGGCGCCGCGAAGCCCCCGGCCCGGCGGCGCCACCCCCCAAGGAACACACGCACGTAGAAGGAGTGGACGCCACGATGGTGTTCAAACGACTGCTCGGCTCGCTCGGCATGGGCGGACCCACGGTGGACACGGTCCTCGACCCGGGCGCGGCCCGGCCCGGCGGTGCGCTGACCGGCCAGGTCCATCTCAAGGGCGGGGACGCCGACTTCGACATCGACCACATCACGCTGGAGCTGGTGGCACGGGTCGAGGCCGAGCACGGGGACGGCGAGGGCGAGGGTGTCGTCACCTTCGACCGGTTCACCGTCGGCGGCGGCTTCCGGCTCGCCGAGGGCGAGCTGCGCAGCGTTCCGTTCAGCGTGGCCCTGCCCTGGGAGACGCCGATCACCGAGCTGTACGGGCAGGGCCTGGGCATCGTCCTCGGCGTCCGCACCGAACTGGCGGTCTCGGGCGCCAAGGACAAGGGCGACCTGGACCAGCTGGCCGTCGCCCCGCTGCCCGTGCAGGAGGCGATCCTCGAAGCGCTCGGCCAGCTCGGCTTCGGCTTCAGGTCTGCGGACCTGGAGTACGGGCGCATCGGCGGCACCGGCCAACAGCTGCCCTTCTACCAGGAGATCGAGCTGCTCCCGGCGCCCTCGTACGCGCAGCAGTTCAACGAGATCGAGGTGACGTTCCTGGCCGACCCGGGCGGCATGGAGGTCGTCCTGGAGGCGGACAAGCGCGGCGGCCTGTTCTCCTCGGGCCATGACGCGCTGACCCGGTTCACCGTCTCCCACGAGGGCGTCGAGCACCAGGACTGGAACGCGGTCGTCGACGGCTGGATCCGCGGGCTGGCCGAACGCCGGTCCACGTACGGCTCGCACGCCGCCGACGGGCACGGCGACCCGTACGCGCACGGCCACGGTCACCACGGCCATGACGATCACCACCATGACGGCCACCGTTCCGGCCCCGGCATGGGCACGGTCGTCGCCGCGGGTGCGGCCGGACTCGCGGTCGGCGTGGTCGGCGGGATGGTCGCCGCGGAAGTGGTCGACGAGGTCGGGGACTTCTTCGAGGGCGAGGACGAGGAAGAGGAGGAGGAAGAGGAGAGCTGACGGGACGGCGCCCCGCCTTCCGGTGCACCTCCCGCGCAGAGAGGCGTGGCGGCTCAGAGAGGCGTGGCGGCGTACAGGATGGGGAACATGGTCACCGCGGAGTTCGCGGACGACATCGCCGATACGGCCGTGCCCGCGGCGGCTCCCCAGGCGGCCAGGCCCACCGTGGTGAACACCGACGGCCAGGTACGCACGAGGGGGGCCGGGCCGAGGAGGGCCGTCACCCGGCGTGGGATCGGGCCGGGTGAGGCGAACCCGGCCAGTGTCGGCACCGGGGTCCCGCGGGAGACCAGGGCCGCCTTGCCGATCGCGTGCGCCACCGTCCGGCGGCTGCCCACCACCTGGGCAGCCTCCTCGTCCGCCCATCGTTCCGCCGTGTAGGACACGGCCGTTCGCAGAGGACGCAGGAACGGATTGGCGCACGCGGCGAGTTGGGCGGCGAGCAGGAACCGGTGGTGCCGGGCGGCCAGATGGGCGCGCTCATGCGCGAACAGGGCCCGCCGCTCGGCCGGTTCCAGACAGGACAGCAGCGCGGTGGTCACGACCACCCGGTCCCGACGCCCGCCGGGCAACGCGTACGCGTACGGGGCGTCGTCGGGCAGTACGACCACTTCCGTGCCCGGCAGCCCGCCGAGCGCCCGGTGGGCCCTGCGGCGCACGCGGCCGTGCCGCCACACGGTCCGACCGCAGACCACCAGGACGGCGAACAGCGCGGGAATGGCGGCCTTGCCGGCCACCTCGTCGTACGGCACCGCCTCGCGCACCTCGGGGTCGGACCAGCCGTCGGGCAGCGGGTTGCCGGGCAACTGGGCGGTGCCGACCACCATCACGAGCCCCAGGCACACCGTGCTGCACGACGCCATCACCGCGGCCACCCAGGTCAGCAGCCGGGTCGCGGCGCGGGGATGCAGATGCTGCTCGGCCAGGCGGGCCATCGGCCATGCCGTGAGCGGCAGGACCAGCGGCAGAAAGACGAAGACCCCCATGTGGCGTCAGTCTTCCCCTTCGTTCCGACTCCGACCCAGCAGTTCGCGCAACAGTCGCTCGTCGTCCGGGCCGAGGCCGGTGACGAAGCTGGCGAGCACCGCCTCCCGGTCGCTCTCCTTGTCCAGCACCTTCCGCATCCTGTGCGCCGCGAGGCCCGCCTGGTCCGAGGCGGGCGTCCAGACGAAGGACCGGCCCACCCGCTCCCGGGTCACCGCGCCCTTGGCCAACAGCCGCGTCAGGATCGTGATCACCGTCGTATAGGCGAGGTCACCGTCGAGACGGTCCAGCACCCAGCCGACCGTCGCCGGCCCCTCCGCCTCCCGCAGCGCCAACAGGATCTGCGCCTCCAGCTCGCCCTGCCCCCGCCGCCGGGGACGCTCCCGGTGATCCGTCACGCCAGTCTCCCTTCCGCCGCCACCCGTTCTCCGACCGGACATCGTATGGACGCCCGACGGCCGACCACCCCACTGTGAACCACCACCCAGGATCTACGAAAGCGCGGAGCGGCAGCGCAGCCGCCGGGCAGGTGCTACCGCCGCATCCTCTTCGCCCGCTCCCGCGACCGGCCCGAAACCGGCACCCCCATTTCTTCTACAGTGCTGTAGATTTCAGAGCGGCCTCTCCGGGCCTCATCCGACGTGTCGAGAAGGAGTGCGCAGTGGGAGTTTCCCTGTCCAAGGGTGGCAACGTCTCGCTCAGCAAGGAGGCCCCCGGCCTGACCGCCGTCCTGGTCGGCCTGGGCTGGGACGTGCGTACCACGACCGGCACCGACTACGACCTCGACGCCTCCGCGCTGCTGCTCGACGCTTCCGGCAAGGTCCCGTCCGACGGGCACTTCGTCTTCTACAACAACCTCACCAGCCCGGACGGTTCGGTCGAGCACACCGGTGACAACCTCACCGGCGAGGGCGAGGGCGACGACGAGAGCGTCAAGGTGAACCTCGCGGCCGTACCCGCCGAGATCGACAGGATCGCGTTTCCGGTCTCCATCCACGACGCCGAGAACCGCGGCCAGAGCTTCGGCCAGGTCCGCAACGCCTTCATCCGCGTCGTGAATCAGGCGGGCGGTGCCGAGATCGCGCGCTACGACCTGTCCGAGGACGCCTCGACCGAGACCGCCATGGTCTTCGGCGAGCTCTACCGCCACGGCACCGAGTGGAAGTTCCGTGCCGTGGGCCAGGGTTACGCCTCCGGGCTGGCCGGGATCGCCGCCGACTTCGGCGTCAACGTCTGACTCGGGACCGTTCCGGTCGGACCGTCGCACACCTGCGCAGGGAGAGAAGGGCAGTGTCCGCATGTTCGGACTGAGCGAAATCGCCGTCATCCTCATCGTCGTGATACTCGTGTTCGGCGCCAAGAAACTCCCCGAGCTGGCCCGCTCCGCCGGCAAGTCGGCCCGCATCCTCAAGGCGGAGGCCCGCGCCATGAAGAACGAAAAGGCCGGTACCGGGGAAGCCACCCCACCCGAGGTCGTCGAGGGCAAGGTCGTGCCCCCGGGAAGCGGGCCGGTCCCCGGCTCGGGCCCGCCGCCGTCCCAGGAGCCCGGCCCGAGTCGCACGACCGAGGCACCGGGCGACGGCAACCGGCCGTAGGCATCCTCGACCACGAGCGCGCCCCGCCCGGCACTGATCAGCCCGGGCCACTTTTGGGTCGGGCTTCGCGTGGCCGGCCTCGACGTCGGCGGGGACGACGCCGCGTTCGAGGAGGGGAGAGCGAAGCCCAGCGTCTTGCCGGTGCCGGTGCCGGTGCCGGTCTTGGCCTGGCCGACCCGTCGGTGCCGGACAGGGCGACCGCGAGCATGGGAGTCGCCGTGCCGATCCGAGCCATACGGTGTCCGTCGCGGTGCCGCGGATGCGGGCTCCCCCGGGCCGACCGGTAGCGGTCGCCGCAGTGGTGTGAGGGGGCGCGTGCGAGGATGTCGGCCGTGACCGGATCGCCGTCCTTACCCGGACCTGGTGCCGAGGACAGTCCTCGCGACCGGGGACTGGGTCCCCGCGCCGCCGCCGTGCTCGTGTTCGGGTCCTCGGCCGCGGTCCTGGTCGTCGAGATCGTCGCTCTGCGGCTGCTGGCGCCCTACCTCGGTCTCACCCTGGAGACCAGCACCCTGGTGATCGGCATCGCCCTCACAGCGATCGCCGTCGGCTCCTGGCTGGGCGGGCGCCTCGCCGACCAGGTGGATCCGCGGCGGCTCATCGGCCCCTCGCTCGGGGCGTCGGGAGCGGTCGTGGCGCTCACCCCCGCCGTACTGCGCACCGCCGCGGAGTGGGCACCGGCGTTCCTGCTGCTGACCGCGTCGCTGGCGATCCTCGTGCCGGGCGCGCTGCTCTCCGCGGTGACACCGATCGTGACGAAGCTGCGGCTGACCAGCCTCGCCGAGACCGGGACGGTCGTCGGCCGGCTGTCGGGCGTCGGCACCGTCGGCGCCATCGTCGGCACCGTCCTCACCGGCTTCGTCCTCGTCTCGCGGTTGCCGGTCAGCGGCATCCTGATCGGCCTCGGCACACTGCTGGTGGTCGGCTCGGCGGTGGTCGAGTGGCGGACCCGGCGGTGGAGGGGGACAGGCACCCCCGCCCTGACCCTCGCGGTCGTCGCCGGCGGCCTCGGCACGGCGGTCGCGCCCGGCGGCTGCGACGCGGAGACCAGGTACCACTGCGCCCGGGTCGTCGCGGACCCCGACCGGGACAGCGGCCGCACGCTCGTGCTGGACGGCCTGCGGCACTCCTACGTCGACGTCGACGATCCGACGTTCCTGGAGTTCGCGTACGTACGCGCCATCGCGTCGGCCGTCGACGCCGCCTTCCCCGAAGGTGAGCCCCTGGCCGCGCACCACCTGGGCGGCGGCGGACTCACCCTCCCCCGCTACCTCGCCGCCACACGGCCCGGGACACGCAGCCTCGTGTCCGAGATCGACAGCGGGGTCGTACGCATCGACCGCGAGCGGCTCGGGCTGCGACCGGGCGCCGGGATCGACGTACGCGTCGAGGACGGCAGGCTCGGTCTGCGGGCGCTGGCCGCCGACAGCCGGGACCTCGTCGTCGGGGACGCCTTCGGGGGCGTCAGCGTGCCGTGGCACCTCACGACGGTGGAGGCGATGGCCGACGTACGGCGGGTGCTCGTCCCGGACGGCCTGTACGTCGCCAACCTCATCGACCACGGCGGGATGGACTTCGCGCGTGCCGAAGTGGCCACCCTGGACGAGACGTTCGAGCACGTCGCCGTCGTCGGCGAACCCGCCGACATCGGCCTCGACACGACCACGACCTCCGACGGCGGCAACCTGGTGGTGCTCGCCTCCGACCGCCCTCTCGACCTGCGCGCGACGCAGAAGGCGCTGGACGCCCGGGGAACCGGCTGGCGGACCACCACCGGCGACGACCTCACCTCCTGGATCGACGGCGCCCGCCCCCTCACCGACGACTACGCCCCCGTCGACCAGCTCCTCCAGCCGTCCACCACACGACGCGGCGACTGACCGGCCGGCTCCGCGCCGCCGTCCCCCGCGCGTGCCGTCCGTCAGACGCGCTCGTACGTGGTGCCGGACTCGTTCCTGCGCAGCAGACCCTCGTCCACCAGGGCACGGCGCAGGGTCACCCAGTCGTCGAACCATTCGCCGCAGATCGCGTTGACCTTGGCCTCGGAGTACGTCACGTCGGGCGCGAACGAGTCCCGCACCACGGCCAGTACGCGGCCGCGCACCTCCGCGTTGCCCGGAATGGAGGTGAGCCGGCCACGGCGGAAGTAGGAGCCCGCCCCGTCCCCGCCGCCCCGACCGGAGACCCTGACCTCGGCCTGGACGGCGAGCCGGAACGTGTCGTCGAGCAGCGTGTACGTGCGCCTCTCGCTGTCGAAGGCGGCGATCCGCCCGTCCGTCAGCTTCCGCAGCGCGGCGGCGGCCGCCGGTGGGCGGAGCTCGGCCAGTTCGGCGACCTCGGCCACGGAGGCCGCGCCGAGGGCGAGGGCGGCGTAGGCGGCGCGCCGGTCGTTCTGGGCGAGGAGACCGACCAGGTCTCGGCAGGAGGGCGAATGCCCGTCCGTGGGGGCCGTGTTCATGGTGTCCGTTCGGGGGTCGTGGTTCCGGTCGTGGTCCCGGTCGTCGTTCCGGTCGTCGTTCCGGTTGTCGTTCCGGTTGTCGTTCCGGGCGCCGATCGTCGTGGGAGCCTCGGGTGTGCCTCTACTCGTATCGCGATCTCATGCCGCCGTGGCCAGCGATTTACGGTGAGCGGGTGTGGTTTCGGCCAGCGCGATCCGTCCGGCCTCCCCCACGCGGGTCGACCGGTGTGATCACCCCGAGCCGGTCCTCGATCGCCTGCGCCGCCTCCAGGCACATGTCCTCCCGGAACGCCCGCCCGACGATCTGCACCCCTACAGGGAGCCCGTCCACCACGCCTGTCGGTACGGCCACTCCGGGCACACCGACGAAGCTCGTCACGGTGCACAGTCGCATCCCCGCCCCGACCCGGTCCCGGCCCGCCCTGTCGCGCGACTCCAGCCCCGGCTCGACCGGCGGCTCGGTGAACGACGGGCCGAGCAACAGCGGGTACGCGTCCAGGAATTCGGCCCACGAGCGGCGCACGCTCATCCATGTGCCCATCAGCTTCATCAACTCGTCCGCGCTCGCGGGCGGCGTCCGCTCCATCGCCATCGCGATGTAGCGGTCCCCGCCCTGGCCGAGCAGCCGGCGCACCACCGGCCAGGTCGGGGCGAACTCGGTCACGGTGATCCGGCCGTACGCTTCGAGCGCCTCGTCCATCCGCGGTACGTCCCGCACCTCGCGCACGTCGTACCCGGCGTCGCGCAGGGCGTCGGCCGCGGTCTCGATGGCTCCGCGCACCGTGGGGTGGACCCCGTGCCCACCGGGGTCCGCCACGACCCCGACCCTCACCGGGCCGGGGAGCGCTTCGCCGTACGCGGGGACCGGCACGGCCCGTGGGTCTCGCGGATCGGTCCCGGCCAGCACCTCGTAGACGAGCCGCAGGTCGCCGACGCTCCGGGCCAGCGGGCCGTCGGTGACCAGGAACTGGGACGCCGGGCCCGGATCGTCGGGGCCGAGGACGCGATGGTCGGCCGGAAAGCGGCCTGTGGACGGCTTCAGCCCGGCCACGCCGCAGAACTGGGCCGGGACTCGCACCGATCCCCCGGAGTCGTTGCCGAGCCCGAGCGCCGCCATGCCCGTGGCCACGGCCACCGCGTCGCCCCCGCTGGAGCCGCCCGGGGTCCGGCCGCCGTCCCACGGGTTGACCGTGTCGCCGAACAGTTCGCTGCGCGTGTGCATCCCCGCCAGGATCAGGGTGGGAATGTTGCTGTGCCCGATGGGGATGGCCCCGGCCGCGCGCAACCGTGCCACCGGGGGCGCGTCGGCCGGCGCCACCAGATCCCGGAAGCGCTCCGTGCCGAACGTGGTCGGCACGCCTTCGACGGCGGTGCTCTCCTTCACGGTGAACGGCACACCCGCGAGCGGCCCCAGGGGCTCACCGGCGGCCCGTCGGCGGTCGGTCCCGGTCGCGGCCTCGCGTGCGCGCTCCGCCAGGAGTTGCGTGACCGCGTTCACTTGTGGGTTGACCTCGGCGATGCGGTCGAGGTGGCTGTCGACCAGTTCGCGTGCCGAGACGTGCGTGCCGCGTACGGCCTCCGCCTGCGCGGCGGCCGACATCTTCCACAGGGCGTCCCGCATGGTCCTGCCTTCCTCCCACGTACCGATGCGCTCGCATCGGAACCATGACCGCCACCGTATCCCCGTACCGATGCGAGCGCATCGAATAAAGTGAACGTCGAACAGAGTGAGCATGGTGGCGGTGCGCGGCAGAGGGCCGTGGAGCGGGGAGGCGAACGGGCATGCCCAAGCAGGTGGATCACGTGGGCCGACGCCGCCTCATCGCCGAGGCCGTCTGCCGACTCGCCGACGAACGCGGCCTGGAGGGCGTGACCCTGCGCGATGTCGCCGCCCACGCGCAGGTGTCGATGGGCGCGGTTCAGCGGTGCTTCCGCACCAAGGAAGAGATGCTCGTGTTCGCTCTGGAACACGTGGGCGAGCGGATCAGTGAACGCGTACGGGCCCGCCTCGTCAGGAGCCCTGCCCAGTCGGCGGGCACCGCGCTGGGCCATGCGGTCACCGAGATCTCACTGCTCGGGGAGGAGCACCGCGCCGAGGCGCGCGTCTGGCTCGCCTTCGTCGCGCAGGCGGCTGTCAGCGAGGCGCTCGCCGGGACGCTGAAGGCGAACTACGCGACTCTGCACGAGGTGTTCACCCGGCTCGTCGCGGAGGCCGGCGAGGACGCGGACCGCGGCGTGCCCCTCGATCCGCAGCGTGAGGCCCGCACCCTCCTCGCCCTGGCGGACGGCCTCACCACGCACGTCCTCATCGGCCACCTCACCCCGCAGGAGGCACAGGACGTCCTCCACAGGCACCTGGCCGGCCTCTGGGAGCGACCGGGCCCGCCTCCTCGCTCGCATGGGAACCTGGCCGACTGAAGTACCCGAGCACGAACAGCAATTGGGGGAGCCCTGTGTCACGTCTAGCCGCGGGCCTGGAGAAGGAGCTTCCTCTCCGTGTCGAACGGCCGTTTCTGCTCTGGTCCTACGAGGTGTCCCATTGTCGACTCGTACTGCGGTCGCGACCGGGAGGCGGAGCGACGGGTGGAGTGATGGGCGGTGCGGTGGAGGTCGAGTTCCTGAACGTGCTGGGCATGAAGGTGAAGTCCCAGTACTCCCAGCTCCTCATCTCCCGCGCGCCCGCCCCCGGCACGGCGGCCGCCGTCGACATCGACGCGTTCGCGAGCGTCCCGGACCGGCATCGGTCCACATTCACCACGCTGCTCGTGTCGGACGGGGCGGACGACGGATTCGTCATCTGCGGCTCGCTCCGCGTCCGTGAAAGCTGACGGGACGACCTCGCTCGCCGGGGCCGTCCCGTCAGGCTGTCCAAGACTGCCCCCGCGTCTACCGCGCCTATCGCGCCTATCGCGTCTACAGACCGATCGGGTTGAGGTACGTCGCCGGGCGCGTGGCGCCGTCCTGCTTGAGGATCTGGCCGCCGAACGGCCACGTCAGGGTGAAGTGCTCCGTCTCGTTCGGCGGCGTGACCAGGAACTTCGACGGGACGAACTTCTCCGCCCGGGGCGTGGACGCGGCCACGGGGAGCAGAGTGATGCTGAAGTCCACCGTGTCGCCCTTCTCCAGAGTCATCTTCGTGGACTTCTGGGAGGAGCGCATCAACGACCAGGTGCCGTCGGTCGTCTGGGCGCCGACCATGTCGACCCCCGCGAAGCCGGACAGCGTGCAGGTGCGCTCACTTTGGTTGGTGAACCAGATGTAGGCCTGGGTCTGCTTCTCGGTCTGGTTCATCTCCGGCCTCGCGTCGTCCCCCAGCGCGAAGCCGGCCTTCAGGTCGGCGGTGTGGCAGCGGGTCGGCGCGGCCTGGGCGGCGGAGGCCGGTGCGGCGGCAGCGGCGGTGCCTGCGACGACGATCGCCGCCAGGGCCACGGCGGTCAGCTTGCTCTTCATGATGTGTCGGGTTCCCCTCGCGTACGAATCGGCGCACAAGGTCGGTGTGCGCCTGCCCCCCTGTAGATGCGCGTCACACGCAAGAGGTTCGGTGGGGCAGGGAATCTGTTCGGCGATAACCTGGGTTGGCTCAATTCCAGCTACCTACAGGCGAGTTGCCGCCTCAAGGGGCACCTCAGCCCACACCGTCTTGCCCACCGGGCGACGAGGCTCCGATCCCCAGCGCGCGGCCAGGACGTCCACCAGCAGCAGCCCTCGACCGGACTCGCCCTCGGGGTACGACGAGGGCGGGACCGTGGGTGGTCGCTTCGCGGAGGCGGCGTCGGCGACCTCGATACGGACCAGCCCTGCCGCCAGGTCGAGGGCGAGCCGGAGACCGAAGTCCCGTCCAGGTACTCGGCCGTGCTGTACGGCGTTCGCGGCGAGTTCGCCGACGACGAGAGCGACGCTGCACGACACCTCGGACGCCGCCGGGTAACCCCACTCCTCCATGTGCCTGACGGCGAGGTGCCGGGCAAGCCGCACACCTCGCGGGGAGGAGACGAACCGCTGGGCGACCACGGGGAGTCCTGGTTCGTCCGACGGGGTGGTGGTTGCTGTCAGCACGGCTGGTCCGTCCTTGTCTGTCGAGCTGAGACATTTCACGGCGTACGCGAATCGTCACGTTCCGTGTCCAAGAGTCGTCCGATCGCCCTACGCTCGACAGGTGACGCAGCCTTACTTTTCAGTCCGTAAGGAACGGAAGTGACGCTTTGGCCAACGGAATTGATCCCAGCGTGTCGATGGCGGCGCTGTTCGGCGCGCGAGTGCGCAGGCTCCGCACGGCGGCCGGACTGACACAGGCCGAGCTCGGTGACCGGACGCATGTGGTGAGCACGCGGATCACCCAGATCGAGCGGGCGTCCGGGGCGAAGCCGACGCTGGAGCTGGCGCGTGCGCTGGACGCGGTCCTCGGCGCGGACGACTTGTTGGTGGACCTGTGGCCGTACGTGTACCGGGAGGCGTTCCCGGACTGGTCGCGGAAGTTCATGGAGTACTCGGAGCGGGCGGTGACCATCAGGCAGTACGCGGCGCATGTGGTGCCGGGGCTATTGCAGACGGAGGACTATGCGCGGGCGGTGCTGAGGGTCGGCCGAACGCTCAGCAGCGAGGAGCAGTTGGAAGAGCGGGTCACCCTTCGCATGGGACGACAGGAGCGCCTCGGTACGCCCGACCGTCCCGAACTGTGGGTGGTCCTCGACGAGGCAGTGCTCAGGCGTCCGGTCGGTGGCCGGGAGGTGATGGGTGAGCAGTTGGCGCGGCTGCTCGGGACCACGGCGGAACCTCACATCACCATGCAGGTACTGCCGTTCGACCAAGGTGAGCACGATGCCTTGGGCGGATCGCTCACGGTGCTCACCATGCCGGACGGCTCGGAGATCGCCTACACGGAAGGCGCGCACTACGGCCAACTCATCGAGGATCCGGACCAAGTCAGGAGTTTCGCGCTGACTTACGATCGGCTGCGGGCGGCAGCTCTGCCCCCGCTCATGTCGCTCGACATGATCCGATCCGTGATGGAGGACAACCACCGTGGAGCCAACGTCCCGTCCCGATCTGAACGGCGTCGCCTGGCGCAAGAGCAGCTACAGCAATCAGGAGGGAGGCGACTGCGTGGAGGTGGCCGACGGGTTCCGGACCGTCGTCCCCGTCCGTGACAGCAAGGTCCCGCACGGCCCGGTGTTGCACTTCAACACAGCCATCTGGGCGGCCTTCATAGGCGAGTTGAAGACTGGGCGGCACCACCGTCCCTGAGGCGGCCGGGCCCCGGCCGCCGTCCGTCTTCCGGGCTCACCGGGCCCTTGTCCGCGAGGGTCCGGCGGGCCGCTGACCTCCCCAAAGAACCGGGGGAAAGAACTACCCGCCCACCCACCCTCCCTGGCCGCGAGGGGCCGCTTCACCCGTCCGGGTGACCGGCTTGCAGGCGCGGGAGGCGGGCGGTTACGTTCGCCGCGACAACCGCACAAAGACATCGGCCCCCGGCCGGGACTGCAATCCCGAACGAGGGCCTGACCGATCAGGAAGAGAACAGCTTCCCGATGGCTGATTCGCAGTCTAACGCGCGCCTGCGCGCTGACGCCGGAGTACCAACCTCCGGTGTGATCCATGTACGCACCCGGCTGACGGCCGACTTCACGGTGATCTCCAACGCCCTCGCGCAGCGGCGCGGCAGCGCGGTCACGATCGGCGTCGCAACGTACATCTCCTCCCTGCCCACCGGCACCCCCGTGAGCATCACCGCCCTGTGCGCCCACTTCGACGAGGGCGAGATCCTCATCTCGCGAGCGCTCAGGGAACTGGAAGCGGCCGGATACCTGGAACGCCGCCGCGAGCGAACCACCACCGGGCAGGTCCGCACCCGGACGTACTTCTACGACGTACCCGGCGGCAAGCCCGACCCGAACCCGGACGGGCCTCCCGCTCCCCCCAAGCCTCGTCGCCCCCGGACGCAACCCGCCGCCGCCACGCCCGCACCCGCGTCCGCGCCCGTGCGGGACACAGTGGAGACGCCCGTACAGACGCCCGTACAAGCGGAGGTGAAGACGGCGGAGGCACCGGCCCCACTCACCGACGCCGACCCCCGAGCCATCGCCCTGCTCGCCGGCCTCCGCCGGGTCGACCCCCGCCTCGTCCTGTCCGAACGGGAAGCCGCCCGCCTCGCCCCGGCCGTCACCCAGTGGCTCACGACAGGCCTCCTGCCCACCCAGATCACCGACCACCTCACCGCACGCCTCCCAGCAGACCTCCTCGTCCGCCCGGTCGGCATCCTCGCCTACCGCCTCAAGGAGACTCCGCTGACCGCACCGGAGTCCGGAAGCCCCGAGAGCCCAGAGCGCCCGGCGGTCCTGAGAATGCGGAACTGCGACGGCTGCGACCGAGGCTTCCGCTCCGCAGGACACAGCCACTGCCGGGACTGCCGGACCCGGAACCAACTCCCCGCAACCGGCTGAGCCGGTGGCCGGGTGTGCGGTCCGCCCGCAGGTGGGAGGCTTGGTGTGGCACGGTGCGAAATCTGACGCCAAGAGGAGGTGGGACATGGTCGACAGGTTCACGGACGGGCTTCTGACGCCCACGGAAACGGCTTCCTACCTTCAGATTCCTCAGTCGACCCTCACCTCGTGGCTGAAGGGCAAAGCCGCCGGAGCACCACTGGTCCACCAGGTGGAGCCGGTGCGGAAAGGGCAGCCTTCGGTGCCGTTCATCGCGGTGGCCGAGGCGCACGCCCTGCGCTCCCTCCGTTCTCTGGGGCTCCGCATGAGCGAGATCAGGGAGGCGGCTGCCGCCGTACGGGACGCTCTCGACACTCCCTACGGCCTCGTCTCCAAGAGAATCGCCACGGACGGCGTGGACATCTTCATCGAGCACGGCTGGGGGGATCTCCGCAGAGCCCGCGACGGCCAGGTACCCATTCACGAAGTCGTCTCCGACTATCTTCGCTACCTCACCTGGGAGCCGGGCGAGGACTTCCCCTCCAGCCTGCGGCTGAGGCAGTACCCGGACTCCGTCCCCGTAGTGATCGACCCGAGGTTCGGCCACGGTCTCCCTGTCGTGGCCGCGAACCGCGTCACGGTCCAGGCGATCACCGACCTGTGGGAGGCCGGGGAAACCGTCGAGGACATCGCCTACGACTACGACATGACGCCTGAGCAGGTGGACGCGCTCTGCCAGGCAGTGGTGCACCTTGTCGCCTGAGTCCTCCCCGAGTTCTTCCTCGACCGGAATCCCGGTCGCCGTGTGGCGGAGGGCCTGAGAGCCTGCGGGTGGACGGTTCACCGCATCGGAGACGTCTTCCCGGACGACGGCCAGGACATCCCGGACGAGGAGTGGATCACGCACGGTCTCGACCGCTCCTGGGTTCCGCTCTCGAAGGACGGACGGATCAAGACCCGCGACCTGGAGATCCAACCGGTCCTGGAACGCGAGGCGGTGCTGTTCTACCTGGACAACCAGCAGCTTCGCAGCGCCGAGATGATCGATCGCCTCGCCATGCACCGGAACGCGATCCACCGGGCGGTCGAGAAGGGCGGGCCGACGGCCTACGCCGTGCGGCACGACCGCATCGAGCGCACCTGGCCGTGAGGGGATGACGCAGGAACCCGGGACATTCGGGGTCGGTGCCGGGTCGATGCCCTTTCTGCCCTCGGAGTTGCCCCAAAGGGCAGGCCGGAAGAATCCACTTCGGCGAAGCAACCCCTTTCCCCGCAGACCCGTTTTAACAGTCGACCGAGTCACATTCTGTCGACTTCCGGAAGGTGAAGAATTTCCATGAAAGACCTCACCAAGCGGGCGGCCCTGGCCGCGACGACGACCCTGGCACTGACGGCCTCCCTGACCGCCCTCACCGCGACGAACGCGTTCGCGATCAATGAGGTCAGCTGTGGCCGGAGCGACTTCGTGCAGGTCACCTACCACCAGCCCGGCCGCTCCGACACCAACGTCTGCTTCGCCAACGCCGGAACGGCTCCCCTGCCCGGCAACTCGTGGATCACCCGCATCTCGACCGGAAACAACCGCGTCCAGTGGTTCGGGGACGCGGCATGGCAGCCCGCCAACGGAATCAACAAGTGGAACGTGATGACCTGGCCGAATCACCCCGGCGGGGTGAGCGCTTCCTGGATCAAGATCCTCTGAAACGCACGGCAATTACCCGAGTGAAGGACCGGCGAGCACGGAAAAGTCCTGCCGGTGACCACAATTCTGAAAGGCGTCGAACTCCATGAGAAACATCGCCAAGCGGGCGGCTCTGGCCGCGACGACGACCCTGGCGCTGACGGCCTCCCTGACCGCCGTCACGGCCACGGAGGCGTTCGCGATCAATACGGTGCCGTGCGGCCCCAGCGAGTTCCTGCGGATCACGGTCCACTCGACCGACTCCGGCGGCCCCTACGACTGGTGTGTCGCCAACGCCGGCACCTGGGACATGACGGGCGCCAACATGTGGCTGCACCGGATCTCGACCGGCAACAACCGCGTCCAGTGGTACGGCGACGGTAGGTGGCAGCCCGACACACCGATCGCGAAGAACACCGTCTACACCTTCTCGAACCACCCGGGCGGCGTGCGGATGGACAAGTTCAGGATCCTCTGAACCACCGGCACCGACGGGACGGCGATCCTGCCCGCACTGCCCGGTCGCCGTCCCGCTCGTCCCGTGGCCCTCGCCCCCGGCCCATGCGCCTCACTACGATCAGCGGCCATGGACTGGCTGGAGCGGGTGGCGAAGCTGAGACAGTGGACCAGGAACGGGACGCGCGCTCCGCACAAGCCGCTGCTGCTTCTGCACGCCCTCGGCCGGTTCCAGCAGGACCCCGACGGCGAACTGCGGTACAGCGCGGTCGAGGAGGACCTCCAGCGTCTGCTGACCGAGTACGGCCCGCCCCACAGGACGTCACCCGCCTACCCGTTCCACCACCTGGTCAGTGACGGCGTCTGGGAGGTCCGTACGGATCGCGGCCCCGGCAGTCCCGGGAGCGGGGTGCGGGATCTCCGGGAGACGGGTGCCACCGGCCGGCTCTCGGCGGAATTCGGCGCCGCGCTGCGCAGCGAGCCGGAACTGCTGCCGCGCGTCACGCGGTTGCTGCTGGACCGGCACTTTCCGCCCTCCGTCCACGGGGAGTTGTGCGAGGCCGTCGGCCTGGAGCTGGACCCGGCGGAGGTCGTCCCCCTCTCGACCGTACGGAAGCAGCGGGACCGGCGCATGCGCGAACTGGTGCTGACGGCCTACGAGTACCGGTGCGCCTTCTGCGGCTACGACGGCCGGCTCGGCCCGGTCCCGGTGGGGCTGGAGGCCGCCCATGTGCGCTGGTGGGCGCTGGGCGGACCGGACGACGTCGACAACGGGCTGTGCCTGTGCTCGCTCCATCACAAACTCTTCGACAAGGGTGTCCTCGGGGTCGACGGCGACCACCGCGTCCTCGTCTCCCAGCACTTCGTCGGCCACAGCCCCGCCGCCCGGGAGCAGGTCATCGCCCTGGCGGGACGTGCGCTGGTCGGTCCGCAGCCGGGCGTCCGCCCCGTGGCGGCCGACCACCTCGACTGGCACATCAGCCAGGTCTTCCGCGGCACACCGCGCCCCGCCACGGCTGCCTGAGGGCAGTCCTCCGCCAATGCCATGGCCGCTCACGGCACGTCACGGTTTGTGGTCTTCTCGTTCAGGTGATCTTCGTCCGGTAGGGAACTTCCTGGCACCTACTATCCCTTCTCGTGACAGATAGGAAGATCCGGCGAGCAGCCGATGTGGTCGTTCTCGGTGCCGGTCCGGCCGGGCTCGTGCTCGGCAATCTCCTCCAGGACAGCGGGATCGACTGCGTCCTCCTGGAGCGTGCCGAGCGCGCGCACGTCCAGACGCGGGCGCGGGCCGGGTTCCTGGCCGCCCACACCGTACGGATCCTGGAGCGGCACGGGCTGGCCGAGGGGCTGCGCCGGGACGGACAGGCCCACAGCACCTGCGAGTTCCGCACGGAGGACGGCCGGTTCCGGCTGGACTACAGCGGCCTCGGGCGCGGTGAACGGCACACCGTCTATCCCCAACAGCGGCTGGTCACGGACCTGTTGACGCGGTTCCTGGCCGCCGGCGGACAGGTCGAGTTCACCACCGAGGCCATGGACGTCCTCGACGCCGACACGGACCGGCCCTCGGTGACCGTGCGCGACCAGGACGGGCGGCCCGACCGCTGGCGGGCGCGGTACGTGGCCGGGTGCGACGGACGGCACGGCGTGGCCCGCCGGTCGCTGCCGGCCGGCTCCGTACGCCGTCACCACCTGGACCACGGTGTGACCTGGCTCGGACTGCTCGCCGAGGCACCGCCCAGTCTGGACGCCGTCGGATACGCGGTGCACGAGCGGGGTTTCGCCGGGCACATGGCGCGGACCCGGGACATCACCCGCTACTACCTGCAGTGCGAGCGCGGGACCCCGGCCGACGCCTGGTCCGAGGAGCGCCTCTGGGACGAGCTGGAGCTGCGGATGCGGGCGACGGAGTACGGTCCGCTGCACCGGGGCCCCGTGGTGCAGCGGACCGTCGTCGACCTGGAGTCCGATGTGCTCGAACCGCTGCGGCACGGTTCCCTGTTCCTGGTGGGCGACGCCGCCGGTCTCATCAGCCCGTCCGCGGCGAAGGGCGCCAACCTCGCCGTTCTGGAGGCGGAGTTCCTCGCCCGCGCCCTGATCGACGCGCTCCGGCACGGCGACACCGGGGGGCTCGACACGTACTCCGCGCGCTGTCTGCCGTACATCTGGCGCGCGCAGGAGTTCTCGCACTGGATGATCGGACTGCTCCACGGCCCACCCGGCAAGGACGGCCACGGCCCCGGCACGGACGGCGGCTACAGCACCGACGGTCACGGCACCGACGGTCACGGCACGGACGGCACGCTCTCGTTCCACGACTCCCTGCGGCGCGCCCGCCTCGCGTCGCTGCGCAGCTCGCGCACCCGGCAGGACTGGTTCGCCGAGCACTACGTCGGCGTATGAGGTCGGCCCCTCTTCCCGATCCCCGCCCCGCCCTCCCCCAGCCCCGCAGTTCCCTTATCCCTCCCTTTCCCTCCGCCCTCCCGAATTCCGCACCCCCGAATGAGGATCCCCGCAATGATCACGACGTTGTCGGGCGACAGCGACACGTCCCGCCTGCGCGCGACGGTCGACTTCGTCAAGGAGCAGGACACCGCCGCGCTGCTCCCGCTGCTGCTGCCCGGCCTCGACGGTCCCGAGCTACGGGCTCTCGCGGAGCGCTGCCGCTTCTCCCACGCCGCGCTGCTCGTCTTCCCCTCGGACGAGACGGAGTTGCGCGCCATGCTCACCGACTGCGGGCTCGGCGCGGTCCCGCCGCCGAGGCCCAGTGTCGTCGTACGCGAGCGACTCGCGCTGCGGCATCGGCGGCCGCGGGCCGAGCTGGACATCGGCATCGTGCGCCCCTCGGTGGTCGGCGCGGGCGGGGAGCACCGGACGGTCGAGGTGTTCGCCCTGACCGTGCCGCCGGGATCCGGCCTGGAGACGCTGGCCGCGCACGAGCGGGAGCGGCAGCACGAGACCCACCTCGCGTTCGACGTCACGGCGCCCGAACCACTGGTGCTGCGCGGCCTGTGCGCGACCTTCGCGCGCTACGGGGCCACCCCGGACGGCGGCGGCTACAACCCGCACGAGAACGGCACCGTCCTCTACTTCGACGCGCCCGCCGAGGCCAAGGCCGGGTACCGGCGCGTGGAGCTGTACGTCCCCGGCGACCACCGCGACGTGCTCGCCGACCACCTCGCCGGGCACCGCGCACGGCAGCCGGCCGAAACGCTCCTGCGCCTGCTGACCGGGGCGTGGACCACCCAGGCGCTGACCGCCTTCGCGCAGCTCGGGGTGGCCGACGCGATGGACGGCGAGCGGGGAACCGGCGTGACGGAGCTGGCGCGGGAGGTCGGCGCGCGGCCGGAGAACCTGGCGACGCTGCTGCGCTACCTGGTGATGCTGGGCGTGGTGGCGGAGGGCCGCGACGGCTTCCGGCTCACCGGACCGGGCGCGCTGCTGCGGGCGGACGCCCCGGGGTCGATGCGGGCGCTGGCGCTGATGTACGGCGGCCCGTTCTACCGGTCCTTCGCCGGGCTCGGGCACACCGTGCGCACCGGAGAGGTCGCCTTCGAGCACCTCTTCGGCGAGAACCACTTCGACCACTTCGCCCGCGACCCCGAACTGGCGGAGCTCTTCGACCGGTCCATGGCCGCCGGGTCCGCGATGTTCGACCCGCTGCCCGCGCATCCGGTGCTCACCGCCGCGGCTGAAGCCCCGGTCGGGGGCACGGTGGTCGATGTGGCGGGCGGCAACGGGGAGTTGCTGGGCCGTGTCCTCGCCGCGCACCCCCGTCTGAAGGGGGTCCTGCTGGAGCGTCCGCACGCCGTCGAGGCCGCCCGCCGCCGACTGGCGGAGGCGGGGCAGGGCACGCGGTGCGCCTTCGTGGCCGGCGACTTCGCGGACGTCCCCGCGGGCGGTGACGTCTACGTCCTGTCCCGCGTCCTGCACGACTGGGACGACGAGCGCTGCCGCGAGATCCTGCGCCACTGCGCCCGCGCGATGCCCGACCACGCCGATCTCCTCGTCGTCGAACGCGTCCTGCCCTCCGACGGTTCGGTCTCGCTGGCCACGGCCTGGGATCTGCACATGATGTGCAACGTCGGCGGGCGCGAACGGCGCGCCGACCACTACGGCCGGCTGTTCGCCGACGCGGGCCTCGCCCTGGTGGACCGGAGCCCGCTGCCCCTGGACGGGAACGTGCTCCACGCGAGGAAGTCCCGGGCCGCCGTCCAGTGTGAACGCAGGTGTGAATAGCGGCATTCGGGCTGGGGATCAGCATGTCCCGGTAAGCGCTGTCTCGCGAGAAAAACGCGCGACTACTCTGATCCCACTGAACAGCCATTCGAAGGCACGGCACAGGGAAAAGGTGACGGGCGATGCCGCTGAGGCCCGGTGATGTGGAGTCCATAGGCGGCTACACGCTGACCGACCGGCTCGGCAGCGGCGGCATGGGCATCGTCTACCTGGGCCGCTCGGCCTCGGGACGGCAGGTCGCCGTCAAGGTCGTCCACCCCCCGTACGCGCAGGACGACGAGTTCCGCACGCGCTTCCGGCAGGAGGTCGCGGCGGCACGCCAGGTCAGCGGGGCGTTCACGGCGCCGGTGGTGGACGCCGACCCGGACGCCGAGCAGCCGTGGATGGCGACGCTGTACGTGCCCGGCCGCACCCTCTCCGAGGTCGTGGCCGAGGACGGGCCGCTGGGCGGACGTGCGCTGCGCACGCTCGCCCTGGGGCTCGTGGAGGCGTTGCGGGACATCCACCGGGCGGGGGTGGTGCACCGCGACCTGAAGCCGAGCAACGTCCTGATGGCCGAGGACGGCCCCCGCGTCATCGACTTCGGCGTCTCGCACGCCGTCGACAACGAGGCCCTCACGGTGACGGGGCGGCTGATCGGGACGCCGCCCTTCATGTCGCCGGAGCAGTTCGCCTCCCCCCGGGAGGTCACCGCCGCCTCGGACGTGTTCTCGCTGGGTTCGGTCCTGGTGTACGCGGCCACCGGGACCCGTCCGTTCGACGGGAGCAGCCCCTACCTGACGGGCTATCAGGTGATGTACGAGGCGCCGGCCCTGGACGGGGTCGCCGAACCGCTCCGGAGCATCACCGAACGCTGCCTGGCCAAGGACCCGGCCGAACGCCCCGATCTCGCCGAGCTGCACAGCCTGGTCCTGACGCTGCCGGAGGCTCCGGAAGCCAAGGAGGCTCCGGAGCCTCCGGAGACGCCGGACGCGCCGGTACCGGCGGTGTCGACCGCACCGGCGGCACCGATGGGACCGGGGGAACCGGCGGAACCGGCGGAACCCGTTGAGTCGGCGGCAGGCTCCCCGGCTTCCGACGCCCCGGATGCCCAGGATGCCCGCGACGGGCGGCCCGCTCGGCAGGGAGGTCGTGGGCGGCGTCTCCTCATCGGCGTCGGCGCGGTCCTGGTCGTCGCGGGGCTGAGCTTCATGCTGCTGACGACGACCGGGGAGACGGAGGAGAGCCCGTCAGGCTCGGGGGCTGGGACTGGGGCTGGGGCTGGGACTGGGACTGGGACTGGGGCGGGTTCGGGGTCGGGGTCGGGGTCGGGGTCCGCCGCCGTGTCCCTGCCCCCGCAGCACGTGCGGTGGGACTACCAGATCGGCGGGGCGTACACCCTGCCGGCCGGCGTGCGGGTGGTCAGCCGTAGCTACGAGGACCCGGCTGCGCCCGGGGCGTACAACATCTGCAACTTCAACGCACTCCAGGCGCAGGAGGACGCGGAGGACGACTGGGACTCCGATCTGCTGCTGCGCGACGCCGCCGGGAAGGTCGTCCGCGACGAGGACTGGAACGAGGCCGTCCTGGACATTCGTACGGCCGCCAAGCGGCAGCGCATCGCCGCCCGGGTGAATTCCTGGATCGACGAGTGCGCGGCCAAGGGGTACCAGGCGGTCGAGCCCGACAACTACGACACGTTCACCCGCTTCCCGGACCAGCTCACGGCCGATCAGGCCAAGGCGTTCATGAAGCTGCTGTCCGCGCACGCCCACGCGAAGGGCTTGGCCGTCGCCCAGAAGAACACCCTGGAACTCGCGCCCGACCGCACCTCCGTGGGGCTGGACTTCGCCGTGGTGGAGGAGTGCGGCGAGTGGGACGAGTGCGGTGATTTCGCGAAGGCGTTCGACAACAACGTCTTCGTCGTCGAGTACACGGCGAAGGGCCTGGCGAACGCCTGCGAGGGCTGGGGCGGCGAACTGAGCATCGTCCGCCGCGACCAGAACGTGGTGCCCGAGGGCACCAGCGGCTACCTCGACGAGACCTGCTGACACCGTCCCCGCGGGGTACGCCTGCCGGACCTGACCCTTCGCACCCGGCCACCCCGGTCACCCCGGCCACCCCGCCTCACCCCGGCCGGACACGTACCCGGCACCAGAGTTCAGGTCGGCCGTCCGGTCCGGCTCAGGGCTCGCGGCGGAGTACTCGGAAGCTCTCCAGGGCCTCCAGCAGGGCGCGGACGTCGTCGCGTGGTGTGCCGGGCGGGACGAGGGACAGGACGTCGGCCACCCGCACCGGGTCCGGGCCGGCCAGCGCCCGGGTCACCGCCGTCAGGGCACCGGGCCCGAGGGGGGTGCGGGTCTGGAGGCCGTTGGCCGTGCAGAGCGTCCCGTCGTCGCCGTCCGGGGCCCACAGGACGCGCGCGCCGGGCACGGTCCGCAGGCGGTCGTCGTCGGCGAGGGGAAGCGGCGCGGCGGCGGCCGGTGCGGGCGCGAAACCCCCGGACGACCAGTGGCGCAGGGAGACGGTGGTGACGCGGGGGCCCGTCCGCTCGGGCCGGGCGAAGGCGGCGAGCGCCCGCACCGCACCGCCGAGCGCCTCGGGGAGCACGGGGGACAGCAGGCCGTCCAGGCCGGGGCCCGGTGCGCCGGCCTCGGCCTCGGGGACGTGGAGCAGGGTGTCCAGGCTGCCGCGGCCGGTGAGCCGGGTCGGGTCGAGGTCGGCGATGAGGGCCTCCACCTCGTAACCGGCGTGGTGCTCGTCCCGGGGCACACCGACGTTGACGCTGGTCGCGGGGGACGTCGTGGCGCTCTCGCCGACGTGGTAGTAGTCGGCGGGCCAGTACAGCAGGTCGCCGGGCCCCACGTCGGCGGAGAAGGACCCGGGCAGGTGCCCGGTGTAGTCGACCTTGGTGGAGACGGCCTCGTCCCACGGCCTGCGCGGCCAGAACCGCATGCGCTTGCGGCCTCGGAGCCCGAACATGAAGGTGGCGAAGCGGTCCTTGTGGACGCCCACGGGGCTGTGCTCGTAGGTGCCGTGGAACAGGGTAGTGATGGCACCGGTCACGGGCAGGCCGACCGCTTCCCACAGGCCGGCGTAGAAGGCGCGCTCACGCGACCACAGGGCGGCGTCGAACGCGTGGAAGTCGTTGACGACGAGGGCGTACCGCGAGCCGCCGAGACGGGCAGCCAGCCGGGTGTCGTATCCGTCGAAGCCACCGTCGGCGGCGGTCGGCAACAGGCCGTCGGCCGTGTCGCGCTGGACCCGCTCGACCGTCAACTGCGCGTGCGGCGGCACCCGTTCCTCCGGTCCCGCGCACGGGCCTGCGTGCACGGCCGCCCGGAACACCTCCGACACCTCGAAGGGGGCGGGCGACAGACCACGGAACAGCACGGGCGACCGGTCCCAGTACCGCTCCACGAAGGTCGTCCAGTCGAACTCCGTCTCCACCGCCACCGCCGCCGCCACCGAGGTGCTCACCTGCCGCTCTCCCGTCCGGCCACGTACACGTCCGTGTCCGTGTCCGTGTCCGTGTCCGTGTCCACGTCGTCCATGTCGACGCCCCGCAGCGTGTACAGCTTCTCCAGCAGGGCCACGACGGCCTCGTCGTGGCCGGGGCCCGCCACGGCGCACAGCTCGCGGACCGTGGGGGTGTCGCCCTGCCGCAGGCGGTCCAGGACGCGTTCGCCGAGGGTGCCGCGGAGCGAGAAGGCGTGGCCGTCGACCGCCCAGAGCCATGTCTGCCCGTCGTCGAGGGGCATCCGGACGACGGCGGACGCGGGCCGCAGGCGGTCGTCCGGGGAGAGGCGTACGGGTGGCCGCGCGTCCGGGGCGGGTTCCAGACCGGCGGCGCTGACCCTGCGCGCCCACACGGCGCTCAGCAGCCGCCCGAGCCGTGGCGTCGCCGTCACCTCGCGCACCAGCTCCGCCGTACTCGCCAGTTCGGGCACGTCGGGCGGGGTCGGGCCGTCGGGCGGGTACGGCAGGTAGGGGACGCGCTCCTGGCCGCGCCGCGCGTGCACCAGACCGGCCACGACGCCCGTGACCTCCGCCGTCGCCAGTCGGGGGTCGCGGGGCACCAGGAGCCGCAGGGCCATGGTGCGGGGACCGAAGGTCAGGGTGTGCGGCCGGTCGGCCGGCCAGTGGAGCAGGTCGCCCGCTTCCGCGTCGAGGGCGGCCCCGGAGCCCCGGGGCGTGGCCGTCAGGCTGCCGCGCAGCACCCAGACCAGGGCGGAGTGCGGGGAGCCTTGGCTCTCCGCGATGCCCTCGCCGAGGACGAGTTCGGCGACGACGGGCAGGACGGGAAAGCCGACCCGCTCCCACAGGGGCGTGACCAGGGAGCGCACCCCCGCCCACAACGGCCGGTCGAGCATGAGTCCCTGCTCCACCACGAGCAGCCGGCCGCGTCCCGCCATCCGCTGGTCGAGGCGCTCGGCGTACCGCTCGGCGGTCGTGTCCTCCGGCCCGGGCAGCAGGTCGCCCGGGGCCCGGATCCGGCCGTCCTCGACGTGGAAGCGGACATCGGGCAGGGCCTGGAAACGGGTCCCGGCGCGGAACGGTCGCGCGGCCTCGACCATCGTCGTGTAGGCGCGGTCGGCGTCGACGGTGAGCGGCCCGCCCGGCGCGGGCACCACCACCGGTGTCCGCTCCCAGTGGCGGGCGGCGAAGAGGTCCCACGCGGTCCCGGTCACCCGGTGTGCGGCTGGTACCGGCGGTGCAGCCGGCCGGCGTACCGGGCGAGCGGCTCCATCCTCAGACGGCGACGACGTTCGTCCACCTGCTCGGGCTGTTCGATGGGGCACGGCTCCAGCTTCCCTTCCCGCATGCGGAACTTGGTCCCGTACAGCTGCGGCCGGCCTTCCCGGACCCGCAGCGCGTCGGTCACGTACGCCACCTGACGCCAGGGCAGATCCCCGTCGCGGGCGGCCTGTTCGATGAGCCCGAGGCACTCGTACTGGAAGTCCGCCGGCCCCTCGGCGTGCTGGAGGAGCCGGCAGGCCGCGGCCGCCGCCGCCGGGCCGACGAGGGCCCTGCCCGGCCAACCGTGCCGTCGCACGACGTCCTCCAGCCAGCGGACGGCCGCGGCGGTCAGGGCGCGCAGTCTCTCCCCGGTCTCCTCGTCGCCGAAGCGGGAGTCGGTCCAGCGGGCGCGCAGGGCCGCGTCCACCCGGTCGATCGCCAGCAGGCGCCGCCGCACATCCAGTGCGGGGGCGGGCCGCACGTCGGGTCCGGGGGCGGGCCGCACGTCGAGCGCGGGGGCGGGCCGCGCCTGCGGTTCCGGGCGGATCCTCGTCGTGTCGCGGTCCCAGGTGTAGACGATCCGGCGCCCGGCCTGCGGCCGGTCGAAGGCGACCTCGCCGGAGTTCCGGTCGGTGAGCCGGACGTGGACGCCGTCCCCGTGGAGGTCACCGGGCCCGACGGTGTCGTACACGTACTCCACGGCGTCCCGCAGGGCCACGCCGAGGCCGGCCAGGTCGCGGCCGCGGTCGTCGCGGACAGTGGCCGACGGCGGCCAGTCCGGGTGCGGGGGCCCCGGTACGGGAGTGGGGGCCGGTCCGGTGCGCAGCAGTGGCCCGCCCTCGGCGGAGCGGAAGAAATAGGGGGCGTCCAGCACGTCGAGCTGAGCCGTCTCCTCCGGGCCGAAGACGGTGTCGGCGGGACCCGGTGTCGTCGTGGTGACGCGGTCGGCGAGCACCTCGGTGTAGGCGGCCGTCGGCTTCAGCAGGACACGGACGTGCCGCTCACGTCCGGCGCGGACCAGGAAGGACCGGATGACGTCGTGGTGACGGGACATGAGGGTCCAGGCGTCGAACATCCCGCGCAGGAACTCCGGGAGGTAGGGCCCGTATCCGGTGCGCCCCAGGGTGTCCGCGACGACCGTGCGGGTCCGGTCGCGCGCGCAGGGCCGGCTTCGGCGCACCAACCGCAGGCCGCCGTCGGGGAGTTCGGTGAAGTGGGCGACCGGTCCGTCCAGGGTGCACCAGCGCGGCTGGTCCTCCAGCCCCGGGTGGTGGTGGTCCCCGGCTTCGGTGTCGGCGACGAGGCCGGTGTCGTAGAGGCGTGGCAGCGGCGCGAGGAAGATCTCCAGGTCGACCGGGTAGAGGAGGGGTTCCGGCTGGTCGGAACGGGTCCCGGCGAGGATGTTGCCCTCGGCCAGGTCGGCGATGCCGAAGCGGAACGCGACGGCGGCGAGGGATCCCGCCCGGTGCCAGAGGAGTTCCGCGCGGCGCCGGCCGAGCCGGGTCCCGTCGAGCCGTCTTCCGGGCGCCGAGCGGATCGGGCCCCACTGCGGGGGCGGCTCGATCCACTCCTGCCAGGTGTAGTCCCGTCCGTCGGGGCCGCTGCCCGCCGTACAGCGCAGGACGGGCAGGACGACCGGTCCCGTGACGGGCGGCAGGGAGTTGAGGAGGGCGAACACGGAGTCCTCGGGGGCGAGGAAGAGCAGTTCGCCGTCCACCGGGCGGGGCTTGTACGCGACGACGCCACCGCCGCTCAGGCTCACCCGCAGGATCCTGCCGCGGCCGTTGTGCGTCTCCCCGCCCTGGGCCTCGATGCCCGTCAGGGGCGGACGCAGCGCGGGCCGGTCGAACCAGGGCCCGGTGACGTCCCGGCTCACCCGCTCCAGGAACCGGTCCAGGAACGTCGTCCAGTGGGTGTGCTGCTCGTCGGCCGCGTAGGGGACGCCGGCGGCACAGGCGGTGAACGCCTCGGCCACGAGCGGTCCGAAGAGGGCGCCGTCGGTCACGTCGAGCAGACCGGGGGCGAGCAGGGTGCCGTACCGGGAAGTGGCGTGCCCGCACCAGGCGTCCAGGGCGTCCAGCACCGCGACGACGGGGGCGAACCGAGGGGAGGCGAGGGCCGCCGCCAGGACGTCCGCGTCGCCGTCGCCGGCCAGGAAGCGGTCGTGTACGAGCAGACCGTCGTCGGCGAGCCGCAGCACCGGAGGGAACAACCGGCCCGCCGTACCCGCCCTCACCGCCGCCACGACCTTCCGGGCGGCGGCCGAGGCGAGCGAGCGCGCGGGGCGCGGACCGGCGGCCGAGCCGTGCGGACCCGCGAGCCGCGGGCCGGTGGCCGGTGCCACGTCCGGCATGGCCGGGGCCGCGTCCCACAGCACGTCGATCACGGTTGGTGTGCCTCCCCCTGAACGGTGCCGCCCGCCGACAGCCGAGCGGCACCTGCGCGATGGCCGGTGATGTGGTTCGGCCGTGGCTTTGGTCAGAGGCAGTACCAGCGGACACACGTGCTGGCGGCCGCCTTCGTACGCTGGGGGATGTCCTGCTCCAGTTCGCCGATGACGAGGTCGAGTTCCTCCTCGGCGGACGTCCCGGCCTCGATGGTGGTCCGGATGTCGGCGGTCACGGTGTAGGTCATGGTGATCCTCCTGGATCGACGAGTGGTGATCGGAAGAGGTGGAGCGCCACGGCCGGGCTCGGCCGACAGGGCCGGCGCCGGAGTCGCCAGGCCGATGGCACCCTTCACGAGAGGTGAGGGAGAAGCCCCGTCGCGACGGCGATGATCACACCCGTCTCGTCCGGTGCCCGGCCATGACAGCCGGTTCCCCCTCCGAACGCCGCGGCGGCCGGTCGAGCCGCTGCTTCAGCACATCGTGCGGCGGTGGCCGTCTCCACCGCCATGTTTTCGATGCTCGTCGAAAACATGGGTCCCCTTCCGGCCAAGTGGCCGGGAAGCCGCCGGGACGGGACGGGCCCTGATCAGAGCTGGGCGGGGTGAGCCTGGCGAAGGACGTGGTGGGCCGCCTCGCGCAGGGCGGTCACGGTCGGTTCGTCGCGGTGGTCGGGGAGCCAGGCGAGTTCGGCCGTGGACACACCCAGCTCGGGGCAGTGGACGTAGGTGACGCCGGTGCGCGGATAGAGGTGGCGGGCCGCGGAGGGCAGGAAGGCGATCGCCTGTTTCTGGGTGACGGCGAAGACCATGGCCTCGGTGTCCCTGATGACGGGGCCGTAGCGGACGGGCGTGCCGTCGGGACGCGGGTTGACGGTGAGGTGGTCCCACCACGCGCGGGGCACCTCCGGGGGCATGTCGACCACCGTGCGGTCGGCGAGGTCGGCCAGGGTGACGGTCTCCCGGCCCGCGAGGGGGTCGTCGGCGGGCAGGCAGACCACCCGGGTCTCGGTGGCCAGACGCAGGGACTGGATCCCGCCGGGCAGCGGGCCACGCAGGAACGCGGCGTCGACCTCCCCGGCGAGCAGGGCACCGAACATGTCGACGAAGGTCAGGTTGCGGACCTCGATCTCCAGGTCGGGGTGGAGTTCACGGAGATGGGCGAGGACGGCGTGCGCGTGCGGCATGGCCGCTTCCGCGCCGAGGCTGCCGATCAGCAGACGCCCGCGCGCCGTTCCGGCGTGGCAGTCCGCGGTCCGCCGTAATCGGGCCATGGCGTCGACCACCGCCCGCGCCTCCTCGGCGAGTGCCCGGCCGGCCGGCGTGAGCCGTGTGCCCCGCCCGCCGCGTGCGACGAGGGTGACACCGAGCCGCTGTTCCAGCGACCTGATCTGCTGGCTGAACGCGGGCTGGGTGACGTAGACGCGTGCCGCGGCCCGTCCGAAGTGGAGCTCCTCGGCGAGAACGAGGAAGAGCCGGAGCTGGTGCAGGCTCGGTTCTCGCACCCCACCAATGCCGCGACCAGGGCTCATGGAGAAAAGGCTATCGACGCGAATCCGATCCTCTTCTCATTCTCGACTTCTCCGTACCGATCATCTGCGTCACGATCACAGGAGTTGTTCCCGGGACACGAGCGGCGAGGAGCCATGTGCTTCGCATCCACTTCGGCTGGCGCGACCTGGAGAACGTACGTCTGGTTCAACAGCCTGATCCCCTCTGGGAGTTGATGTGTGCCGTCTGTCGTCTACAGACGGACGAGGGGCCGTTGGAGTTCGGGCACTGGCGTCAGCGGTCCACCCACCTGCTGTCGCGGGACAGCCGCGCCGACACCGCCCTGCGTACGCTGCGCACCCTCATTCCGGCCACCGGATACATCCCCGACTTCCTGACGCCTCCGGTCACCGGTGAGAACCTGGACGCGGCGCTCGACAGGGTCCGCGCCACCCCCCGTGAACGGCTGGTGGCCGAACTCGCCCAGCTCGCCGCGTCGCGGCCGTTGCCGCTGCCGGCATGGGTGCGAGGCCCGCACGAACGGCACACCTCCACCCTGCTGATGACCGCCGACGCCCTGCGGGACTCCTTCCGGGTGCTGCTGGAACCGTACTGGCGGCAGGTGCGCTCGGCGGTGGGCGACGACGTCGCCGTCCGCGCCCGGGCCGCGCTCGGCGGAGGCACCGGGGCTCTCCTCGCGGGGCTGCACCCGTTCGCCCGGTGGAACCCTCCGTATCTGGACGTCGACTATCCCGTCGAGCGGGAACTGCGCCTGGAGGGACGCGGACTGACGCTCGTGCCGTCGTACTTCTGCTGGCGAAGGCCCACGGCGCTGGCCGACCCCGGCCTCGATCCGGTCCTCGTCTACCCGGTCGCGAAGCAGCCGTTCGACCACGCGCTCACCGGCGAGGAAGGGCTGGAACGCCTGTTGGGCCGGACGAGGAGCGCGGTCCTCGCCGAGGTGGCCGGTCACCGCACGCGCACGACGGCCGACGTGGCCCGGGCGCTCCGGCTGGCACCGGCCAGTGCGAGCTATCAGATCGGGGTCCTGCGCGGGGCGGGACTGATCGTCAGCCGCCGGGCCGGCAAACGGGTCGAGCACTCGGCGACACCGCTGGCCCATGGACTGCTGTCCGGCAGCGGGTCGCCCCTGCGACGGGAACCGATGTTCCGCTCCGGGTAGGCGTCCGTTCGGGACACCGGGGAGACAGGGCGGGGCCCGGCGGGATACGGGGCAGGGCCGCACACGGGGCATGGCCGCACCCCGGGCGCGGCGCGCGTCGGGCGGCCCGTGCGGACGTCGTCCGGTCGTCGCCCATGACTGTGGGAGGCGCTCCGACGGTCGTCGACGGTGGGTGTGTGGTGGAGTGGCGGCATGAGCGACATCGAGACGATCACGGTGCCCGACCTGCTGCGGGGCTATCCCGGAGTGGCGTTCGGCGGGTACGTGGCGGGGGTGCTGGCCCGCCGTGCGGAGGCCGGGGCCGTGCGGGTGGACTTCCGGCGGCCGACGCCCGTCGAGATGCCGGTGGGGCTCGCGCGGACCGCCGACGGCGGGGCCGTGCTGACCGGTGCGGACGGGGACCTCGCGGTGGCCGTGCCCGACGACGAGGACCTCGCGGCGCTCGGCGTACCCGCACCGCCTTCCTGGGCGGAGGCGACCACGGCGGCCGAGGCCTATCGCGCGGCGCCCCCGACGGGGTCCGTGGACTGCTTCGGATGCGGGCTCGACCGTACGCCCGACACCGGGCTCCGACTGCACTGCGGAGGCGTCGCCGGGCGGGAGGTGGTGGCCACCGCCTGGACGCCCGGGACCGCGCTCGCGGACGCCGACGGGATGCTGCCGGCGGAGTTGGTGTGGGGCGCGCTGGACTGCCCGGGGAACGCGGCGGGCCGGCTGCTCGGGACCATGCCCGAGGGCGCGGTGACCGCCTCGCTCGCCGCCCGGCTGCTGCGGCCGGTGCCGATCGCCTCGCGGCTGGTGTCGTACGCGTGGGTCGTCGCGGAGGAAGGACGCAAGCACCGGGTGGGCGCCGCCCTGGCCACGGCCGAGGGAGACCTCTGCGGCGTTTCCTCGGCCCTGTGGGTGGCCCCTCGGCAGGGCTAGCGCCACGCCCGCCCGGCGGGTTCGCTCCGTCCGCCCGCCATATCAGTCCCTACGCGGCGGCGCCGGGGCTCCCGTCGGCGGGCGGAGGGGTCTCGCGGTCCGAGGCCGGCCAGACGTACGGCAGATCGTCCGGCTCGTCGGGGAAGGCCGGGGTGTAGAGGTCCGGGTCCTTGCGCAGCAGCGCCGAGCGGTGGCTGCGGTGGAAGTCGTCGTCGCCGAGCCAGGGCGGGAGTTCCCCGGCGGCGGCCAGTCGTCGCTGGTAGCGGTTCCGTGCGCCGGGGCGGAACGCGGTGAAGTCGGCGACCAGGGTGGCCGCGCAGCTGTCCTGGTGCCCCTGCTCGCTCCACACCTCGCAGACCTCCAGGCCGTAGCGGACCAGCGCCTCCTCGTACCCCGCCCACATGCGGACGGCCGGATGCCGGCGCCACCCGTACCCCGGCACGATGAGGCCGCGCAGCACCTGCAGCGCCTCGACCCGCTGTTTGCCGAGCCGGCGCCGGTCCAGGACCAGCGCCGAGGCACGGAAGTCGGGATAGGGGAGGAAGGTCTGCATGCCGTCGCCCCTCACTGCGGATCGGAGACGCCTGACGCTCAGGGGGTCGGGGTCCTCTCGGACGCGGTCGTCGCGCACGGCGCCGGGTACCCGCCCTCGGCGGGGTGAAGACCGTGGGCAGGGTGAAGACTGTGGGCAGGGTGAGGGCCGTAGGCCGGGTGGGGACCGTAGGCCGGGTGAAGGCCATGGACCGGGTGAGGACTGTGGGCCGGGTGGGGACCGTGACCGTTGGCGGCGTGCGGAGCGTGGGTCGTCGTGCCTCGGCGGCGGGCCAGATACAGGACGACGACGGCGTAGAGGACGACCAACGGGACGTCGACGGCCAGCATCAGCCCGCCCATGTCGGCGGCCGTCTCGTCCGTCGCGAGGCCCCCGGCGAACGCGGCCATGAAGCCCATGGCGAGCAGGTTGTTGAGCACGTGCAGGGCGATCGCCGCTTCGAGGCCGCCCGTGCGGACGGTCAGCAGGCCCGCGACGAGGCCGAACACCACCAGGTCGACGAAGCCCCAGGGTGTCCCCCAGCCGTGCGCGGCGGCGAAGAGCACCGCCTGCGGTGCGACCGCGACCCACGGTGAGCGGAACCAGGCTCCGACCGCCTGGGAGAGCCAGCCACGGAAGACGTACTCCTCGGCCGCCGCCTGGAACGGTACGAGCAGGCAGACGACCGCGAGGCCGAGCAGGAACGGGGACAGCCCGGCCCAGGTCATCTCCTGACCGCCGCCCTCGGGGTCGGGCAGGAGCAGGGATATGCCCAGGATGGCGGCGGACACGGGGAGCGCGATCGCGAGGCACAGCCCCAGCCAGCGCCACCGCAGGGCGCCCGTCACCGACGAGACCGTGCCGACCGGGCGGCGCTGGGTCCACCGGGCGGCCAGCAGCACCACGGGGATGCACAGGGCGAGGGAGAGCAGGGCCAGGGCGGTGTCGCCGATCCCGCCCCACAGGACGTTGCCGTCGGCGTCACGGGGACGGTCGAGGACCACTCCGGCGATCTCGGAACCGGCGAGCACGGCGAAGGCGGCGAGGACCGCACCAAAGAGCACGACAACGGTCCCCAGCAAGGGCCGCCACCACCCACTCGCACCGGCCGCCAAGGCCATCCGGTGGTAGGGGAGGGGCGGGCCGGGCGGCGCGGGGACCGGGGGCGGATACCAGGGCAGGGTGTGATGGGGGTTGAGGTGGGAGTCGGGGTGGGGGTACGGGTGGGGGTTGCCGTGCGGCGACGGGGTCCCGGGCGCGGCAGGATTGCCGGGCCCGGCAGGATGCCCGGGCGGCGCGGACAGGCTCCCGTACCCGGGCGGGCTCGCCTCGGCGGCGGAGCCCCCGTGGCCGACCAGGCTCTCCCGCGCGACGAAGCCCCCGTACGACGGCATACTCCCCCACGCGGTCGATCCCGCGCCCGCAGTCGAGCTCCCGCCCGCGGCCGACCCCCCACCTGCGGCCGGGCTCGACTCCGCGGCCGGGCTCGCCTCCGCGGCCGGACTGCCGTACTCCGGCACAGCGCCCTCCCCGGTGGGCAGTTGTCGCGGATCGTCGTCGTTGTCGAAGGTGTGCCTCGTCGCCATACAGAGAAGCATCCCCGGCGGCGGTCGGCTCCACGTCGGCCGTGGGCAGGACCCCCGCCTCCAACCTGGGATAGGCACCGCCCCGCCAGCGAGCCGAAAGTATGATCGACCGCATCATGGGGCACCTACGGAACTGGCTGCTGCCCGCACTTCTGGCGGTCGCGCAGCTGTCCGCCTGGCCCGGGCTCGCACTCGCGCGCGGCGAGACGGTGGAGGCGGTGCCGCTGGCCGTCGGCCCGGCCGTGACCGTGGCGGCCACCGCCGTTCTGGGGGTACGCCGGCGCTTCCCCGTCGCCGCCGCGCTCACCATCGAAGCCCTGCTGACCGCCGGGCTCGCCCTACCGGACCGCGCACTGATCGCCGCCGCCGTGGCAGGCGTGATCGCGCTGTACTCGGTAGCCGTACGGCGCCCGGCCCGCACCGCCGTCCTCGTCGCGTCCGCACTGGTCGCCTCGGGAACGGTCAGGGCCCTGCTGCTGTACGACTCCCCGGTGGACGTGGGCGGCGAGGCGCTGGCCAGTGTCGTGGTCTACGCGGGAACGGTGGGCGTCGGCCGCAGCCGCCGCCGCTGGCTCGCCGGACGGCGGGCCGCCGAACGGGAACTGGCGCGGGCCGAGGCCGTACGCGTCACCGCGGCCACCACGGAACGCCACCGGCTCGCCCGTGAACTGCACGATGTCAGCGCGCACCACCTCACCTCCGTCGTGGTCACCGCGAACGCCGCCCGTCACGTCGGCGACCGCAACCCGCAACTGACCGCCGACGCACTGCGGTTGGCGGCGGAGGCCGGGCGCGAGACCGTCGCCGCGCTGAACCGGCTCGTCACGGTGATGCGGACCTCGGCGGCCGACGAGGAGAGCCCCCTCGCGGAGCGCGTCGCCGAACTCGTGGCGGGATGCGTGCGCCTGGGCCAGCGCGTCGACGTGAGCATCGCCGCCGGCGCGGCCGACCTGACGGGGCCGCCCGCCGAGGCCGCCTTCGGCATCGCCCGCGAGGCCCTCACCAACACGCCGCGCTACGCCCCCGGCGCGACGGTACGCGTGGTGATCCGCGACGACGCCGGAACACTGGACGTCCTGGTGGAGGACGACGGCACACCCCCACCACCGACCGACACCTCACCGACCGTCACCACTCCGACGCCTCCCGCCCCGGCCACACCTGACGGTACGCCCGCGGCCTCCACCTCCACCGCCGCCCCCACCACCCCCATCCGCACCCCCGGCGTGGTCGCCGCGGCGGCGCGAGGGCTGGGAGCCGGGCGCGGTACCGCCGGGATGCGGGATCGGGCCGTCGGGCTCGGCGGGACCCTCGTGGCGGGCCCCCGCGCGGACGCTCCGGGGTGGTCGGTGCGGGCCCGGCTGCCGCGTCCCCCGACCGGCGCGGGTGTCACCTCGGTCCTGCCGCAGTGGAGTTGGACCGACGCGGCGACCGTACTGGCCCTCGCGGCGCTGCCCGTCGTCGCCGTCCTCATCGAGCGGCCCGCCGCCACCGCCGTGGCCTGCCTGCCCGCCGTCCTCCACGCGCTGCCCCTGCTTTGGCGGCGCCGGGCCCCGTGGACCGTTCTTCTCCTCGTGCTGGCCGCCGCCTGGATCCCGGCGGCCTGCCTCGCGCTCGGGCTGCTGCCGGCGGACGTGGCCTGGGCGCTGACCGTGGCGGGGGTCTGCGCGGACGGTGTCGCCCTGCACGCGGTCGCGGCCTTCGCGGGACCCCCCGGCCGCACCTGGCCGGCGATCGGACCGGTGGCCACCGGTCTCGCGACGACGACGGTCGCGCTGGACGCGCTGGACGGCTTCGACACGACCGGGGCGGACGGCCTCGGGCTCTGGTTCGGCGTCTTCCTCGCCGTCGTCCTCGCGGTGCCCCTGGCCCTGTTGGCGGCCGGCGTCTGGGGCTCGGGCGTGTTCGTCCGCAGGCGGCGCGAGCGCGTCACCCGGCGTGAGGACAGCGCGTTGACGGCGGTGGTGTGGTCCGCCGTCGCCGAGGCGCACGAGGAGCGGCAGCGGATCGCCGCCGAGTTGCGTCAGGCCGTGCTCCACCACGCGCACGAGGTGGTGGCACACGCCGAACGTGACGACCTCGACGGCGCCGCGCGGCAGGCCAGAGCCGGCCTCGCCGCCATGCGCGAACTCCTGGCCGTCCTGAAAGCGGCGACCGGCCCCGTCCCGGAAGGAACGACCGGCCCCTTCCTGGAAGGAACGACCGGCCCCTTCCTGGAAGGAACGACCGGCCCCTGACGGCAACGCGACGGCAGGGGCGACCCGTTCAGCCCTCCGCCCGTTCCGCGAGCGTGTGGGCCACGAGCGCGTTGGCGTGGCCGTGCCCGAGACCGTGCTCGCTCTTGAGCCAGGCGACGAGTTCCATGTGCCTGGTCAGCGGCGAGGACCGGATCAGGTCCTTCCACTCCGCGATCGGACGGCCGTACTTCTTCTCGATCGAGGGAAAGTAGCTCGCGGGGCCCTTCACGGGTGCGGTCATGGCGGTCGTGTCCTCTCCTGTCCTGCGGGTCTTCGCAGGTGATGTGTGATGTGCGATGTGTCCTGCGGTCGTCGTAGGTCATGACCGGCGGGGACAGGAGAAGTCATCGACGCCCGGAAGTGACCCGGCCCACACCGGATCACCCCGGTCCGGATCACGCCCGGCCCACATCACTCCCGGTCCGGATCACTTCAGGTCTTCGGCCGTGTAGTAGTCGCTGCCGAGCAGGACGTACTCGTAGTTGGACTTGTCGACGCTGATCGGCTGGAGCAGATACGCGGGCACGGCCTTGACGCCGTTCTTGTAGGCGCGCCTGTTGTTGAGCTCCGGTGTCTCGCCCCTGAGGATGTCGTCGGCCATCTTCGCGGCGACCTCGGCGAGTTGGCGGAGATCCTTGTAGACGGTCTGCGACTGCTCGCCCGCGACGATCGACTTCACCGAGGCCAGTTCGGCGTCCTGACCGGTGATGACGGGGACGGGGTTGCCGGCGGTGCCGTAACCGTCCGCCTTCAGGGCGTTCAGGACGCCGATGGAGATGCCGTCGTACGGCGAGAGCACCGCGTCGACCTTCTCGGTCCCGTACGACTCGGCGAGCAGCTTGGTCATGCGCTTCTGCGCGGTCGGCCCGTCCCAGCGCAGCGTGGTGATCCGGTCCAGCTCGGTCTGGCCGGACCGGACCACCAACTGCTTGTTGTCCAGGTACGGCTGGAGGAGGTGCATCGCGCCGTCGTAGAAGTACTTGGTGTTGTTGTCGTCGGGGGAACCGGCGAACAGCTCGATGTTGAACGGGCCCTTGCCCTCGTCGAGGCCGAGCTTGTCGATGATGTGCCGGGCCTGGAGCCGGCCGACCTGCTCGTTGTCGAAGGAGACGTAGTAGTCGACGTCCTTGGTGCCGAGGATGAGCCGGTCGTAGGAGATCACCGGGATCTCCGCGGCGGCGGCCTTCTTGAGCACACCGCCCAGGGACTTGTTGTCGATGGCCGCGACGATGAGGGCGTCGACGCGCTGCTCGACCAGCTTCTCGATCTGCGACACCTGGGCCTTCGGGTCGTCGTCGCCGTAGACCAGTCTGGTCTTGTACCCCTTGGTCTCCAGATCCTCCACGACGCTCTTGCCGTCGGTGAGCCAGCGCTCGGAGGCCCGGGTCGGCATGGCGATACCGATCGTGCCGCCCCCGGAAGCGGCCTCGCCGGCCTCGCCGCCGCAGGCGGACACGGTGAGAGCGAGGGAGGTCGCTCCCGCGAGGGCTGCGAGGACGGCTCTTCGGTTGCGCATGGTGGTCATGTCCCGTTCTGGTCGTCGTGGGGGGCAGGGTGACGGCGCGCCGGACGACCGCGGGAGGGCGGCGGAGCGGAGCGGGTGGCCCCGGAGAACATCCGCTCCACGGCCGGGCGGGCCAGGGGAGGCCGGCCGGGTCGTCGAGGGCTCGCCACACAGCGGCTGTTCCGACCCCGCCGCCGGAGCGCGCGCCGCCGCACGGGGTCGGGCCGCGTCTCGCCGCTCCGACCACGTGGGTGCTGCTTCTTCCGGTGATACGCGGGCACGTGCCTTTCAACCGTTCGAAATCTCGTCACATGGTCGGAATGCTGGCGAGACATTAGGAGGGTATGTGCGGGGTGTCAACGGAACGAACACGAATGGTTGCAGAGACGTGTGGGGTGGGTGGGGCGGGTGAAGCGCACCCACCCCAACTGCCGTTTGCGGCCGTGCCCGTGGAGGCGCTGGTCAGGGGCGGTAGGCCGCGCGGTTGTGGTAAGTGACCTTGCCGACGGGGAGCTTGGTCGGGGCGAAGAGCTGGTCGACCGTGACGAAGTGGAAGCCGCGGGCCTTGAGGGCCTTGATGATGCCCGGCACCGCGTCGACCGTCGTCCGGTGGATGTCGTGCATGAGGACGATGTCGCCGGGCCTGGTCTCGGCGTTGACGTACTTCACGAGCCGGGCCGTGTCCTTGTACTTCCAGTCGAGGGTGTCGACGCTCCAGTGCACCAGCGGGCGCCCGGCGGCCGAGCGCACGGTCGCGTTGTGGGCGCCGTAGGGGGCGCGGAAGGTGGTGGGCTTCTTGCCGGTCGCCTGCTTGATCGCCGTGTCCGTGCGGGAGAGCTGCGACTTGACCTTCGCGGCGCTGAGCTTGGTCAGGTTCGCGTGGTCCCAGCTGTGGTTGCCTATCTGGTGACCGGCCTGCGCCGCGGCGCGCACCGTCGCCGGGTTCTTCTGGACGTTGGTGCCGACGGCGTAGAACGTCGCTCTGACGTCACGGTCGTTGAGGATGCCCAGCAGCCGCTGGGTGTCCTTGACCGGCCCGTCGTCGAAGGTCAGGGCGACGCACTTCACCTTGCGGCAGTCGACGGCCTGGGGCGCGGCGGAGGCGGACGTGGCGGTGCCGAGGAGCGTGGTGGCGCACAGGGCCGTGGTGACGGCCGAGATGACGAGGCGACGGTGCATCGGGTCCTCCGGTGACGGTGAGCTTCCCTGGAACGTCCCTGAACTTCCCTTGCGGGCAACGGACTTCCTTGTTTGACGCACACGGCACGGCCTTGGATGTACGTGCGGGGCAGCGCGATTCGGAGGGGTTCGTGCCGGTTCGGGGCGCGCGAGCGACTTTCTCGGCGAACACCCCTGAGATCTCAGCAACTCCCTTTGTTTACAAGGACATTGGGAGGGGAGGACCCGTTCGGGGCCGGGCTGGGGGAGGGCGTATGAAGTGGCGTCGTCGGCCGAAGTCCGATGCCCCCGCGGGCGGTGCGCAGCCGGGGCCCGACCCCACGCGGGACGCGGACGAGGCGGGCGAGGACGCCGACGCGGGACTCAGACGCCGCGTGGGCGAGCTGTTCACCGAGGCTCAGGTGCTGATGCTCAGCGGGCGGCCCGACGAGGGCGTGCCGCTGCAGCAGGAGGCCCGGCGGCTGATGTACGACCTGATCGAGCGGCACCCGACGGACCACGCGGCCAAGGCGATGCTCGGCAGTGTGCTGTACGGCCTGGGCTCCACGCTGACCAGTGCGAACGAACCGGGACAGGCCCTCGACGCCCTCACGGAGTGCGCGACCCTCTACGAGGAACTCGCCCGGCAGCCGGCCGGACTTGGCGGGAACGCCACGTCTGGCGGGAACGCGCCGTCCGGCGGGGACACCCCATCCGGCGAGCGCGCGCCGTCCGGCGGGGACACCGCCTCCGGCTGGTACACCGCGTCCGACATGGTGCCGCTCCTCGCCGACGTCCACGCGCGCAAGGCGCACGCGTTCAGCGTGCTGGGGCACGGGGCGTCCGCCCTCGTCGAGTCGGACGAGGCGGTCATGACGTATCTGGGCCTCGGCGCCGACGCCACGGACAGCCCTCACCATCTCGACCTCGCCCGTGTGCTGAGCCTGAACGCGGGCGTGCTGTACAGCTTCGGCGACCGGGACCTCGCCGTCTGCTCGGCGGACTGGGCCGTCCGGTACTACCTGGCCAAGGCCGAGTCGATCAACAGCGGCCCCCTCGCCGAGGCCGTCACGCACGCGCAGTATCTGCGGGAGGCCGCCGGCATCGCGGCCCGGATCCACACCGAGCAGGGCAGGCTCTCGATCGCCATCGGAGCCGGGACCGCCCACGTGCAGGCCGCACGTGGCCTGGCCCAGTCGGACAGCCCGAACGACCGCACCCATCTGGCTTCCGCCCTCACCCGCCACGGCCTCGATCTGCGGGTCGCGGGCCGTACGGCCGAGGGCAACGAGCTCATCCGGGAGGCCCGGAGCATCGATCCCGCCGCAGAGGCCGACGCCACCCGGGAGTGGCAGGTGCTGACCGGCCGGAGTCCGGAGCACGGCGGCAGGCGCCCGATCGCGTCGTACTCGGCGGCGGTCGCCGCCGCGACCCGTGTCCTCGGGGAGGACGCGGTGCCGTCGATCCTGCGCGACCTCGCGTTCGACCCGTCGGCCGGGGCCACGACCGTGACGCCGTCCCTGCGCTGCGAGCCGCAGACCGCCCCCGTCCTGGCGACCCTGTTCGCCGAGGCCGCCCTCGGTCTGCTGCGCGCCCCGGGCTCCGACAACGCGGACGCGGCCGGTGTCCTCGGACTCCAGGCGCACTGCCTGTTCGCCGCGGCCTCCCGGGGCCAGGCCACGCTCATGCGCTCCCGGTTCCACGAGTTCGGCGGCACCTGGGCGCGGCTGCTGCTCGCCCTGATCGCCGCGTGCGAGGCCGATCCCGAGGGTGCGGCACTCGCGGAGGATCTGACGGGCTGGCTGGGCGGCGTCGCGCTGCGCCTCCAGCCGTTCACCCTGACCGACGGGGCGACCCGACGGCTGGTCGAGGAGTGCACCGCCCTCATCGAGCGCCGGGACATCTGAGAGCCGTACGGCGTGCCGAGCCGACGAGCCACGGCACCCGGCACCCGGCACCCGCCGGATACACGCAGGGCCGGACAGCCGACAGATGCACGCGGGGCCGGACACCCGGCAGACACATGACCGGGGGCGCGGCGCACGTCCCTCGAACTCGACGACGAGCACGGCAACTGCGTCGCGGTCCTCACCCGGTTCGGCATCGTGGGGGAGCACGTGCACGGGGCGCGGGAGCACTTGGCGGCATCGCTGCCAAACGCGTAGGAGTACGGCGGAGTCCAGCTGACCCTGCGGTACGGGCCGTCCTTCCACCCCCCTCCGGAGGAAGGACGGCCCCGGCGTTTCCCGGTGCCCGCCCGGTCAGTACAGCTTGTTGACGGCCGTGGTCGTGGTCTTCTTGAAGGCGGCCACGGGCGCGTCGGTGAAGTCGCCCATCTGCCCCCACTGGACGACGGTGACGGTGTTGCCGTCCCGCCCGACCGACAGCAGGGCGACGTCGGTGGCGCCGCCCGACGTCTCGGTGTTCACGCCGCGGACGCGCGCGCCCTCCTCGACCGCCAGCGTGCCGTAGTCCCGGCCCTCGGCGTCGATGTCGGGCGAGCCCGCTTCCAGGCGGTCGGCGCAGGTGCGGAACAGGTCGTCGTAGTGCTTCGCCAGGCCCTTGGCCAGAGCGGGTGTGGTCGCTACGACGGTCAGCTGCACGGCGCGGGTGTCCACGTCGGTCCGGAACTCCCGGTGCCGGTAGTCGTAGTCGGACACGTTCTCCGTGTGGAAGCAGAGGTCGAGCGCCGCCGGGACCCCCTCGCTGACCCGCCCGGCGGTCCAGGACGACGACGGGTGCGGGGGCAGCTGGGACGCCGACAGGAACTTGGGCGCGGCGGCCTTCGTGGCGGCCCCGGCGGCCGGCGCCGTCAGCACCGAGCCCGCCGCGAGGGCGACGACGGCGAGGGCGGTGAGAGCGCTGGTACGGATGCGCTTGGACATGGGTGTTTCCCCCGATGAGTGAGTGGTGCGTGGACATGAGCGCCCCGAAGGGACCGGCTGGTCGGCCCGGCCCTGCTCGGTGCGACACCAAGAGCATCAGCGGTCCCGGCAACCGAACGCAACAGCCACCGCCCCGTCGAGCCCCCTGGAACCATCCCAGCCCACTTGACCTGCGGATACGTGGGTGCCTGGGATGGCGTCGCGGGCCGGGCGGGGCCGTCGCGGACGAGGGAACCCACCTCGCCGACGCCTGCACGTGGCCGAGTCACGCGGCAGGCGGTTGCCCGCGCCGGACACGGACCCGCCCGGGGCACGTCAGGAGCGCACGGTACGGACGGGTGCGGAGCCCGTCGTCTCGTCGGCCACGGCCTCCGCCGCGTCCGCGATGTTGCGCGCCATCCTCCCGAACACCGCCGCGTGGAAGGGCGCCACGCTCCACCAGTACACATGCCCCGCCAGCCCGTGCGGATGGAACAGGGCGCGCTGCCGGTAGACCGTCCGCCCCTCCTCGTCCCGGTCGACGGTCATCTCCAGCCAGGCCAGGCCCGGCAGCCGCATCTCGGCGCGCAGCCGGAGCAGCCGGCCCGGCTCGATCTCCTCCACCCGCCAGAAGTCGAGGCTGTCGCCGATCCGCAGCCGGGCGGCGTCCCGGCGGCCCCGGCGCAGCCCGACCCCGCCGACCAGCCGGTCCGCCCAGCCGCGCAGGGACCAGGCCAGGGGCGAGGAGTACCAGCCGTTCTCGCCGCCGATCGCCTCCACCACCCGCCACAGCGCCCGCGGCGGCGCCGAGACCGTGCGCTCGCGGTGGTCGCAGTAGAGGCTGCCGCCCGCCCAGTCGGGGTCCGTCGGCAGCGGATCGCTCGGGGCGCTGGGCGTGGCGGCGGAGGACCACCGGGTCGCCACGTCGGCGTCCCGTACGCGCCGCAGGGCCAGCGCGATCGCCCGGTCCAGGCCGACCGGCCCCTCCGGCGGGTCGGGGACGTACCGGACGATGTCCCGCTCGCCGCACACCACCTCGTGCTTCAGCGACTCGACGAGCGGGCGCGCGAGACTGCCGGGCACCGGGGTGACCAGCCCGACCCACAGACTGGACAGCCGTGGGGTGAGCGGCGGCACGGGCACGATGACCCGCTTCGGCAGCTCCGCGACGGCCGCGTACCGCCGCATCATCTGCTCGTACGTGACGACGTCCGGCCCGCCGATGTCGAAGGTCCGGTTCACGTCCTCCGGCAGGCCCGCGCAGCCGACGAGGAGGCGGAGCACGTCCCGGACCGCGATCGGCTGGATACGGGTGCGCACCCAGCTGGGGGTCACCATCACGGGCAGCCGTTCGGTGAGATGGCGGAGCATCTCGAACGAGGCCGACCCGGACCCGATGATCACGGCGGCCCGGAGCACGGCGGTGGGGACACCCGAGGCCAGCAGCACCCGGCCCACTTCGGCGCGGGACCGCAGATGGGGCGAGAGTTCGCGCTCGGGGACTCCGGCGGGGGTCAGCCCGCCGAGATAGACGATCCGCCGCACCCCGGCGGCCCGCGCCCGCTCCCCGAAGATCTCCGCCGCACGCCGGTCGGTCTCCTCGAACCCCCGCCCGGTGCCGAGCGCGTGCACGAGGTAGTACGCGACGTCCACGCCCTCCATGGCCGCCCCCACGGACTCCGCGTCCGTCACATCCCCACGCACCACCTCCACCCGCCCGGCCCACGGATGGTCCCGCAACTTCCCGGGCACCCGCGCCAGACACCGCACCGAGTACCCGGCCTCCAACAACTCGGGCACGAGCCGGCCCCCGATGTACCCGGTGGCACCGGTGACCAGGCAGCTCAGCGGGCGGTCGTCATCGGCCACGGGGTCGGGAGCATGAGCCGTACGGGTGGTAGGGGCGGAAGGAGTGGTAGGGGCGGTATGCGTGGTACGGGTCGTGCGGGACGTGTTCATACCGGCACCGGCCTCTGTGTCGCGGCTCGCGGCTCCCCCGGCCCATGCTCAGCGCCACGCAGAGGCCCCGCAACCTCGGCACGAAGCCTGCCGCACCAGGGGTCTCGCCTCACCCGCCCGCCCACCCTCTTGACTACGCTGGACGACAGACGTCCATAACGGGGCAAGGCTGAGCAAGATCAGGCAAATATCCCTAAGGAACCGACCATGGGTCTCGGCGTCGGCCGTACGGCCGTGAAACGTAGGTCCCTCAGCCGGGCGGGCGCGGCCCTCGTGGTCGGTGCCGGCCTGGTGCTCACCGGAGCATGTGGTGGCGGGGACGGCGGGAGCGGGGATGAGAGCCTCACCGTCGGCGTGCTGCTCCCCGGCGGCGGAGCCTCCCGCTTCGGGCAGTTCGACAGACCCCTGATCGAGAAGCGGCTCAAGGAACTGTGCCCCGGCTGCCCGGCGGCAGCCGTCGCCGCCACGGCCGAGCCGGCCGTCCAGCGACAGCAGCTCGACGCGATGATCACCAGAGGCGTCGACGTCCTGATCGTCGCCGCCGTCGACGCCAAGGCGCTGCGCTCGTCGGTCGAGGCCGCCGAGCGGGCCGACATCCCGGTCGTCGCCTACGACCGGCTCGCCCAGGGCCCCATCTCCGGCTACGTCACCTTCGACGGCGACACCGTCGGCAAACTCCAGGCCCAGGAACTGCTGAAGGCCATGGGCGACAAGGCGGACGGCGGGCAGATCGTCATGATGAACGGCGCCACCACCGACCCCAACGCCGGCTGGTACAAGCGCGGCGCGCTCTCCGTCCTGGAGGGCGAGGTGAAGATCGGCAAGTCCTACGACACCGTCGGCTGGCGGCCGGAGAACGGCTACGTCAACATGAGCGGCGCCATCTCCGCCCTCGGCGCCGAGAACATCGACGGCGTCCTGGCCGCCAACGACAGCCTCGCCGGCGCCGTGGTCTCCGCCCTCAACGCCAGTGCGGTACGGCCGCTGCCCCCGGTCACCGGGCAGGACGCCGACCTGGTGGCCATCCAGCGCATCGTCCAGGGCAGCCAGCACATGACCGTCTACAAGCCGTTCGAGCCCGCCGCCGACGCCGCCGCCGAGATGGCCGTCGCCCTGGGGCGCGGCGAGGCGGTCGACGACATCGCCACCGGCACCGTCGACAGCCCCACCGACGAGAACGTCCCGGCGGTCCTCCTCCCCTCGGTCGCGGTGACGGTCGACAACATCGAGGAGACTGTGGTCAAGGACGGTATGTACACCGTTGACCAGATCTGCACCCCGAAGCTCCGGCCCGCGTGCGACAAGGCCGGGCTCACCCCATGAGCCTCGGCAGAGCGGCACCGTCCAGGAGGTGACCCGGTGGTTCAGCCCCTGCTGGCGCTGCGCGGCGTCTCCAAGCGTTTCGCCGCCGTCCACGCCCTCGTGGACGTCGAACTGGAGATCAGGGCCGGTGAGGTGGTCGCCCTGGTCGGCGACAACGCCGCCGGGAAGTCCACGCTGGTCAAGGTGATCTCGGGCGTCGGTCCGCCCGACAAGGGCGTCATCGAGTGGGAGGGCGAACCCGTCCAGATCAGACGCCCCCAGGACGCCCAGCTCCTCGGGATCGCGGCCGTCTACCAGGACCTGGCGATGTGCGGCCACCTCGACGTCGTCGGCAACCTCTTCCTCGGCCGGGAGATCCACCGCTTCGGCATCCTCGACGAGGTGGAGATGGAGCGCCGCACCCACGAGCTGCTGCACACCCTCTCCATCCGCATCCCCGACGTACGCGTCCCGCTCGCCACCTTGTCCGGCGGGCAGCGGCAGGTCGTCGCGATCACCCGCTCGTTCGTGAGCGCGCCCCGGCTGCTGCTGCTCGACGAGCCCACCGCCTCCCTCGGACTCGAACAGACCAACCAGCTCCTCGACCTCATCGAGGAACTGCGCGACCGGGGCACCGGAGTGCTCCTCATCAGCCACAACATGGGCGACATCAAGGCCGTCGCCGACCGCATCGCCGTCCTGCGCCTCGGCCGCAACAACGGCCTGTTCGACGTCAGCACGACCTCCCAGGAGCAGATCATCTCCTCCATCACCGGCGCGGTGGACAACACGGCGGGCCACCATCCGGCCGACCCGGAGGAGACATGGCCGTGAGGGGGACCGGAGAGGGGAGCCCCCGGGAAGGGGGCTCCCAGGACGACGCGCACCGGTCGAAGGCCGGGCGGCGGTCGCCCGCCGGGCGCCGCTGGTACGGCGAGCGCCCCCGCGCGTACGCGCACGCCGTGCGCCGCCGGGTGCACGAGGGCGAGCTGGGCCCCGTGCCGGCGCTCCTCGCCCTCGCCGTGACCTGGATCGTGTTCCAGAGCCTCAACGAGAACTTCCTCTCCCCGCGCAACCTCTCCGTCCTCAGCGTCGAGATCGTGGGCACCGGCATGGTCGCCGTCGGCGTCGTCTTCGTGCTGCTGATCGGCGAGATCGACCTCTCGGTGGGCTCGCTGGCCGGGCTCTCCGGCGCCCTGTTCGCCGCGCTGAACGTGAACCACGGCATGCCGGAGGGCCTCGCCGTGCTCGTCGCGGTGGCCTGCGGCGCGGCGGCCGGGGCGGTCCACGGATTCGTGTTCACCAAGATCGGCGTGCCCGCGTTCGTCGTCACCCTCGCGGGCCTGCTGGCCTGGAACGGGCTGATGCTCTACCTCCTGGGCCCGGAGAGCTCCATCAGCTTCAGCGGCGACGGCCTGGTCGCCGAGCTGACCAGCCTCTCCTTCGGCTCCACCGCCGTCACCTACGGCCTCGCGGCGCTCGGTCCGCTCGCGTACCTCCTCGTCTGCCTCCGCGACCGCGCACGCCGGGGCGCGGCCGGGATGCCGTACCGGGCGAGGGGCGGGATCTGGGCGCGGACGGCGCTGCTCGCGCTGGTCGCCTTCATCACCGTCCACGTCCTGGACCGCTTCGAGGGCCTGCCGCTGGCGCTGCTGATCTTCCTCGGCGTCGTCATCGCCTCGGACCTCTTCCTGCGCCGCACGGTCCACGGCCGTCAGGTCATGGCGCTGGGCAGCGGCGTGGAGGCGGCGCGACGGTCCGGCGTCGACGTGTCCCGCGTACGGATCGCGGTGTTCGTGGTGTCGGGGACCCTGGCCGCGGTGGGCGGTCTGTTCGTCGCGTCCCGGCTCACCTCGGCGACCCAGGTGCCTGGCTCCGGGATGCTGCTGATCAACTCGATCGCCGCCGCGGTCATCGGCGGCACCAGTCTCTTCGGCGGCCGGGGCTCGACATGGTCCGCGCTGCTCGGCGTCCTCATCATCCAGTCGATCGCCTCGGGCATGGCCCTGCTGGGGGTCCAGCCGGCCGTCCAGTTCATGATCACCGGCGGGGTCCTGCTCGTCGCCGTGGTCTTCGACGCTCTCGCCCGCCGGGCGGCGGAGTCCCGGGGACGGGTGTGAACGGTTCCCTCGCCCCCTGCGCCACAGGTGCTCCACGAAAGCACTGACGCACCCCCAGAAGCGCAGTGCGACAGGCCCCGTGACCTCGCTCCGCGAGGCGGCGGCTCTTCCCACGCACCCGCCGACCATCCACCGACCACCCGCCGCCACGAGCATCGCTTCGTCCCGGCCTGCCCCGACACGGCCTGTTTCATCTGCCGCGGCCGCCTGCCGACGTGACCTCTTTCACCACCGCACCCCGTCGGCACCGGGATATTTGCCCCTGTCGGGCGGCTCCTGGGGATGGCCAGGATGGCGAAGTCACCCCACCCCCACGCAAGGAGCCCCGGATGACCACCGAAGGCACCCGTTCCGCCCAGTCCCACCGCAACCGGTCCTCGAAGCGCAAACTGACACTGCGCCTCGTCCTCGTCGGGGCGGCCGTCACCGGAGCGGCCACGCTGCCCAGCGCGTATGCCGCGCTGGTACCGGAACCTCCGTCGGCCGTCCTCGATCTGAGCACGTCGGAGTCGTTCGACACCGGCGCGCTGATGGCCAAGCTCTGCCCCGCTCCCCGCAAGGTGGACTACTGGACGGACGTGACGCACTGGTTCTACGACCCCGCGACCGGTGAGGTCGCGGAGGACCCCTCCAAAGGCATCGGCGAGGCCCAGCCGATCGACGCGCTGATCCACCAGGTCCAGGGACACTGCGAGTTCCCGGTCACCGACGTCAAGGACGACATCGGCAAGGCCCAGGTCGTCTCCCGCCCGCTGGTCAACTGCGGGGACGAGGTCACCCTCCGCGAATCGGTGACCCAGGACTTCACGACCAGCGAGACGTACACCACCAGCGTCTCCGTCGGGGGCGGGTTCGACCTCGCAGTGATCAAGGACGTGCTCTCGCTCAGCGGAAACGCGTCCGTGACCCAGTCCTGGGCGTTCGGCAAGTCGAAGTCGATCTCCCGGGCGGTGACGATCGACGTACCGGCCCGGACCAAGGGCTACTTCGAGCGGGTCCCGGTGATCCGGACCGTGGTGAGCCAGCCGGTCTTCGTCATCGAGAAGATCGCCCGGATCGACCAGGACGGCCAGACCGACATCAACGGCTGGAACGACACGGGCAACAAGCGCATCACCTCGCCGGCCTTCCAGACCAGTTCGTCGGCGGACGTGCTGGACGCCAACGATTTCCCCTCGGGCACCATCCGGGCCCAGGACGATCCGGTCACCGCCGCGGACTGCGACTGACCGAGGGCCCCGCCCACCCGCGTCGCCGCCGGGCCGGGTGCGGCGGCGCACGGTCCCTCACAGGCATCCGCACCGCGCGGGGCGCGCCACCGCGAACACGGCGAGCCCGCGCGGACCTGGTGGTCAGCCGTCCGGCCGCGAAGGCGGCCACGCGCACGCTCATCGGCGCCGCGTGCGTCGAACCGGCGCCCCGGGGGAACAGCTCCACCTCGCTTGCCGGGCCGATAGGCCAACGCGTGTTCGATGCCGACAGCACCAGCCTCGACGACCGCGGTAAGGGCAGCGCGGACGCCTGTCCCGGCACCGCCGTCAGCGGCTTCCCCCACGCCTTTTGTCCTCCTCCGACCGCACCTCGGCACCGGACACTCCTCGGCGTACGCGGTACTCGAAGCCGCTGGTCCCAGCCGAGGTGCCGGAGTCGTTGGCTCATGGCCCCAGCCTCCATGCGCTCTGCCGGGCCCGGCAGAGCGCATGTCGTCAGCCGCACCCGAGCACCTGAGCGACCGGCGGCCGCGCGCACCGCCGCCGAGCGCCCCCTAAGCGGGTGAAGCCCGGTCCCCTCCTCCCGGTGCGGGGCATGGATGAAGCCCCCGGCCCCATCCGGACGAGTCGGCGGACACGACGCGCTGGAGTTGAGCGATGAACGCGATGAAGCACAGCCATGAGACGGGGTCGAACCCCGAGACACAGCAGAGGACCGAGACGCGGCAGAGGCCCGATCGGAGCGACCCCACCGGCAGCCGCACCCACCACGTTCCGGTCCTCGTCGTCGGGGGTTCCCTCGTCGGCCTGTCGACCTCGGTGTTCCTGGGGCGCCTCGGGGTGCCGCACACCCTGGTGGAGCGGCACGCCGGCACCTCCATCCACCCGCGCGGCCGCGGCAACAACGTCCGCACGATGGAGCTGTTCCGCACGGCCGGCGTAGAGGAGGGCATCCGCCGGGCCGCCGCCACCCTGGCCGGCAACCACGGCATCCTGCAGACGCCCACCCTCGTCGGCGACGCGGGCGAGTGGCTCTTCAAGGAGATCGACGCGGGCGGCGGACTCGCCCGGTTCAGCCCCAGTTCCTGGTGTCTGTGCAGCCAGAACGACCTGGAGCCGGTGCTGCGGGAGCACGCCGAACGGCTCGGCGGCGACCTGCGCTACAACACCGAACTGCTGTCGTTCGACAGTGACTCCTCCGGTGTCACCGCGATCGTCAAGAGCCGCGAGACCGGCGAGCACACCACCGTCCGCGCCGACTACCTCGTCGCCGCCGACGGCCCCCGCAGCCCGATCCGCGAGCAGCTCGGCATCGGCCACAGCGGCCCCGGCGACCTGTTCCACAACGTCAGCGTCACCTTCCGCTCCCGCGGCCTCGCCGAGGTCGTCGGCGACCGCCTCTTCATCGTCTGCTACCTGACGCACCCCGACGCCGACGGGGCGCTGCTGCCCGTGGACAACCGGGAGAACTGGGTCTTCCACCTGCCCTGGCACCCCGAACACGGCGAATCCCTGGAGGAGTTCACCGAGGAGCGCTGCGTCGAGCACATCCGCCGCGCGATCGGGGTGGCGGACCTCGACGTCGAGATCACCGGCAAGGCCCCCTGGCACGCAGCCCAGCGCGTCGCCCGCGGCTACCGGTCGGGCCGGGTCTTCCTGGCCGGCGACTCCGCCCACGAGATGTCCCCCACCGGGGCGTTCGGCTCCAACACCGGTATCCAGGACGCCCACAACCTCGCCTGGAAGCTGGCGGCGGTGCTCGGCGGCTGGGCCGGGGAGGGCCTGCTGGAGACGTACGACGCCGAGCGCCGCCCGGTGGCGGAGGCGACCAGCGCCCGTGCCGCCGCCCGCTCCGTGGAGCACAGCCACCCCGGCTTCGCCCCGCCCCCCGGCGTCGGCGGTGGTGGCGGCGGCCCGCAGCGCGGCATCCTCAACGTGGCCCTCGGCTACCGCTATCCGCGGGGTGCCGTCCTCGGCACCGACCCCGCGTCCCCGGTCGTCCCGGAACGCCTCGACCTGTCCGGCGCCCCGGGCAGCAGGGCACCCCACATGGCGGTACGGCACCGGGGTGAACCCGTCTCGACGCTGGACCTCTACGAACGCTCGCTCGTCCTCCTCAGCGACGCCGACGCCGCTGAGGACGCCGCTGCCGACGCCGCGGCCGGCGGTGCCGGTTCGGGTGGCTGGCACGAGGCCGCCCTCCGGCTGGCCGAGGAGATGTCCCTCCCCCTGACCTCGTACCGGATCGGCGAGGGCCCCGCCGCCGACCTGACGCCCGAGGGCGACGCGGACTGGGCGGAGGTCCACGGGACGGCCCCCGGCGGCGCCGTGCTCGTCCGGCCCGACGGGTTCGTGGCCTGGCGGGCGCCGGGGCCGGTCCCGGACGCCGAGGCGCACCTGCGGGAGGTCCTGACCACGCTGCTGGCGCGGGCCTGAGTCCATGTCCCCGGGCCGGGGCCCGACCCGTCTCCTTCGTGAACTCGCCTGACAGGGCGGGCGCGTTCACCCGCATTCACCCGAGTGATCGTCTTGAGTGGTGAGGGGGAGACAGCTGTCTGACGGTGGATCACGTCGGGGGCGGGTCACCACAGCTGACGAGGCGTCGGCTGCCCGCCCCGTCGACGGAAGGATCGTCAGATGCGCTCTGTACGAATGCTCATGGCCACCGGGGCGGCCTCGGCCCTCCTCGCGTTCGGCGCGCCCCTCGCGTACGCGTCCGGGGGCTGGGACGAGGCGGACTCCTCCTACAGCGGCAAGCAGGACAGCGGGTCCTCCAGCGAGAAGCAGGACGGCGGCTCCTGGAGCGGCAAACAGGAGGACGGCGCCGCCGGTACCAAGCAGGAGGACGGCGCCGCCGGTGCCAAGCAGGAGAACGGCTCCTGGAGCGGCAAGCAGGACGAGGAGTCCTGGGGCGGCAAGCACGAGAAGCCCAGCGGCGGCGTGCACACCGGCGGTGGCGGCCTCGCCGCCCCGGCCGTGACCGCGGGCGGGCTGGCCGTCCTGGCCGTCGCCGGGACGGGGCTGTACGCGGCGCGCCGCAAGAAGACCGCCGCAAGCGTGGCCTGACCGTGCCGGCCCCGATAGCCGCGTGACCGGCCGCGCCGCACGACGGCCCGGCCGGTCACGGCGAGACCTGCGGTCGGCGGCCCCCTCCGCGGCCCCGTCACCCACCCGGAGGCCCCGTCACCCGCCCGGTGCACCGGTCACCCGCGCAGTGCATACGAGTCGCGCGCCCCGTGGGCCGGGCTCAGGATCGAGGCACGCCGACGTCACGCCGATCCGGGCGACGTCCGTCCTTGTCTGCCCCCCACCGAGGAGATGTGCGCAGGATGACCACCACGTCCGAACGTGTTTCCGAGTCACTGCGGCGACAGGTGTCGCAGCGGGTCTCCCAGTCCGTCTTCGACGGCTCCCGGCTCCGCGTCGTCCTCCTCGTGGACGTCTACGACGGCGCCCAGCAGCAGTTCCTGGAGGCGTACGAGCAGCTGTGCAACCAGGTCGCGTCCGTCCCCGGGCACGTCAGCGACCAGCTGTGCCAGTCCATCGAGAACCCCTCCCAGTGGCTGATCACCAGCGAGTGGGAGAGCGCCCCGCCCTTCCTCACCTGGGTGAACAGCGAGGAACACGTGCAGATGGTGCGACCGCTGCACGACTGCGTCCGCGACACCCGCTCGCTGCGCTTCCACATCGTCCGCGAGACCGGCGGCCCGGCCGTGGCGGCCGAGGCCGGCGAGCGCCGGCTGCAGACCTCGCCCCGGATCGGCGACGGCCTGATCCGGCACGCGCTCACCTTCACGGTCAAGCCCGGCAGCGAGGAGAAGGTCGCGAAGATCCTCGCCGACTACGCCGCGCCTGAGCCGAGGGTCGACGACACCACCCGGCTGTGCCGCACCTCCCTGTTCATGCACGGCAACCGGGTGGTCCGGGCCGTCGAGGTACGGGGCGACCTGCTGGCCGCGCTGCGGCACGTCGCCCGGCAGCCCGAGGTACGGGCCGTCGAGGAGGCCATCAACCCCTATCTGGAGCAGGACCGGGACCTGGACGACCCCGACTCGGCCCGGGTCTTCTTCACCCGCGCGGCGCTGCCCGCCGTCCACCATGTGACGGCCGGCCAGGAGAGCCCGGACGCCGTACGGCACGCCCTGTACTACCCGGCCCGGGAGGGCCAGGGGCTGCGGCTGGCCGAGCTGCTCGCCCGGCAGGACGAGGCGGCGGCGGACGACCCGCAGGGCCCGGTGCTGCGCAGCACGATCTTCCAGCGCGACGACATCGTGGTGCGGCTGGTCGACGTGCGCGGCGGGCTCGACGCCGACCCGGGCCCCGTGCTCGGGCTGACCGACCGCGCCCGCGCGGCCGAGCTGACGGCGCTCCTCGACGGCGAGGCCCTCGGCATGGACGGCTCGCCGCGGGACGACGCCCCCGCCCGGCTGCTCACGGTCGCCCGCATGGACCTCGTCACCGACCGCCGGGCGCCCGACGCCTGACCACCCCTCACCAGTCCGATGCAGCTCATGTTCGGAGGAACGTCGTGATCAATCGCCATCCCAGAGTCGTGGATGTCAGCGAGGTCGAGCCCAACACCCGGCGCGGCGGCGATCTGCGCGCCATGCTGACCCCCAGCACCGTCGGCTCCACCAGCGGTTTCATGGGCGTGGCCATCGTGGCGCCCGGCGACCGCATCGCCGAGCACTACCACCCGTACTCCGAGGAGTTCATCTACGTCATCTGCGGGCAGCTGGAGGTGGACCTCGACGGCGAGGCCCATGAACTCCGGCCCGAGCAGGGGCTGCTGATCCCCGCCCACATGCGGCACCGCTTCCGCAACGTCGGCAACGTGGAGGCCCGTATGGTCTTCCACCTCGGCCCGCTGGCGCCGAGCCCGCCGCTCGGCCACGTCGACACCGAGGACGCGAACGGCGTACCGATCCCGGTGGAGGCGGCGCACGCCGCACGGCCGGCCGAGAACGCCCAGGTCCGCTCATGACCAGGCGCGTGGCGGTCACCGGCATAGGCATCGTCGCCCCCGGCGGCATCGGCGTCCCGGCGTTCTGGGACCTCCTGGCGGGCGGCCGTACGGCGACGCGCGGCATCACCTTCTTCGACCCGTCCGGGCTGCGTTCGCGGATCGCCGCCGAGTGCGACTTCGACCCGGCGGCCCACGGACTGGACGCGGACCTGATCGCCCGCTGCGACCGGTACATCCAGTTCGCCCTGGTCGCCGGCGAGGAGGCGATCGCGGACTCCGGCCTCGACCTCGCCACGGAGAACCCCTGGCGGGTCGGGGTGTCCCTGGGCACCGCCGTCGGCGGCACCACCCGGCTGGAGCACGACTACGTGCTGGTCAGCCACAGCGGCCGGCGCTGGGACGTGGACCACCGGGAGGCCGGTCCGCATCTGCACCGGGCGTTCGCGCCCAGCACCCTCGCCTCCACGGTCGCGGAGCGCTTCGAGGCGCGCGGGCCGGTGCAGACGGTCTCCACCGGCTGCACCTCGGGTCTCGACGCCGTCGGGTACGCCTTCCACACCATCGAGGAGGGCCGGGCCGACATCTGCATAGCCGGGGCGTCGGACTCGCCGATCTCCCCGATCACCATGGCCTGCTTCGACGCGATCAAGGCCACCTCCCCCAACAACGACGACCCGGCCCACGCCTCCCGCCCCTTCGACGCCGACCGCAACGGGTTCGTCATGGGCGAGGGGGGAGCCGTCCTCGTCCTGGAGGAGCTGGAACACGCCCGGGCCCGGGGCGCGCACGTGTACTGCGAGATCGGGGGCTACGCCACCTTCGGCAACGCCTACCACATGACCGGTCTGACCACGGAGGGCCTGGAGATGGCGCGGGCCATCGAGGACGCCCTCGACCACGCCCGCCTGGACCGCACGGCCGTCGACTACGTCAACGCGCACGGCTCGGGCACCAAGCAGAACGACCGGCACGAGACGGCGGCCGTCAAACGCACGCTCGGCGCGCACGCCTACGACACGCCCATGAGCTCCATCAAGTCCATGGTGGGCCACTCGCTCGGCGCGATCGGCGCCATCGAGGTCGTCGCCTGCGCGCTGGCCCTGGCCCACCAGGTCGTCCCGCCCACCGCGAACTACGAGACCCCGGACCCCGAGTGCGACCTGGACTACGTGCCGCGCGTCGCCCGCGAACGGAAGCTGACCAACGTGCTCTCCGTGGGCAGCGGGTTCGGCGGCTTCCAGTCCGCGGTGGTCATGAGTCTGCCGAGGGAGAAGACATGAGCACACGGCGTCCTCGGCGCGCGGCCGTCACCGGAATCGGCGTGGTCGCGCCCAACGGAACGAGCACCGAGACGTTCTGGAAGTCGACCCGGGAGGGCATCAGCGTCCTGGACCGGGTCACCCGCGAGGGCTGCGAACACCTGCCGCTCAAGGTGGCGGGCGAGGTCCGGAACTTCGATCCGCCGTCGGCGGTCGAGGAGCGCTACCTCGTCCAGACCGACCGGTTCACGCACTTCGCGATGGCCGCCGCCGACCAGGCGCTCGACGACGCCCGCCTGGAGCGGCCCGCGACCGACGCGGCCCCGTTCTCGGTGGGCGTGGTCACGGCGGCCGGGTCCGGCGGCGGCGAGTTCGGGCAGCGGGAGCTGCAACAGCTCTGGTCCAAGGGCAGCCGGTTCGTCGGCCCGTACCAGTCCATCGCCTGGTTCTACGCCGCGAGCACCGGTCAGATCTCCATCCGCCGGGGCTTCAAGGGCCCCTGCGGGGTGATCGCCTCCGACGAGGCCGGCGGTCTCGACGCCGTGGCGCACGCGGCACGGGCGGTGCGGCGCGGCACCGACGTGATGGTGACCGGCGCGACCGAGGCGCCGCTCGCCCCCTACTCGGTGGTCTGCCAGCTCGGCTACCCGGAGCTGAGCACGGTGGCCGACCCGGACCGCGCCTACCGTCCCTTCACGGCGGCGGCCTGCGGGTTCGTGCCCGCCGAGGGCGGCGCGATGCTCGTCGTGGAGGCCGAGGAGACCGCCCGGGAACGCGGCGCGCCCCTACGGGCCCACCTCGCGGGCCACGCGGCCACGTTCACCGGTGCCTCCCGCTGGGCGGAGTCCCGGGCGGGGCTCGCCGAGGCGATCCGGGGCGCCCTGGCGGAGGCCGGCTGCGCCCCCGAGGAGATCGACGTGGTCTTCGCCGACGCCCTCGGCACCCCCGAGGCGGACCGCGCCGAGGCCCTGGCGATCACGGACGCCCTCGGCCCGCACGGCACCCGGGTCCCCGTCACTGCGCCGAAGACCGCCGTGGGCCGGGGCAACGGCGCGGCGGCCGTCCTGGACGTGGCGGCGGCGGTGCTCGCGATGGAGCACGGCGTCATCCCGCCCACCCCCAACGTCTTCGACGTCTGCCACGACCTCGACCTCGTCACCTCCGGTGCCCGCGCCGCCGAGGCGCGCACGGCACTGGTCCTCAGCCGGGGACTCATGGGGTCGAACTCGGCGCTGGTGCTGCGACTCGGCCCCGGCGACACCTCCTGACCATCCCTCCCCGACGCACCACCTCCGCACCACCCCGCACCACCTCTGCACCAAGGAGAACCGCATGAGTGACCGCATCACCGTGGAAGAACTGTCCGAGCTGATGAAGAAGGCCGCCGGGGTCACCGTCACCCCGGAGGAACTGAAGCAGCGCTACGAGTCCGGCTTCGACGTTCTCGGCATCGACTCGCTCGGCCTGCTCGGCATCGTCGGCGAGCTGGAGAACCGGTACGGCACGCCGATGCCGCCGGACGCGGAGAAGTGCAAGAGCCCGAAGCAGTTCCTCGACCAGGTCAACAGCGCGCTGATGGCGGGAGCCTGAGATGGCCGGACACACGCAGAACGAGATCACCATCGCCGCGCCCGTCGACCTGGTCTGGGACATGACCAACGACGTCGCGAACTGGCCCCGCCTGTTCAGCGAGTACGCGAGCGCCGAGATCCTCTCCCAGGAGGGCGACCGGGTGACGTTCCGGCTGACCATGCACCCGGACGAGAACGGCAAGGTGTGGAGCTGGGTCTCGGAACGGGAGGCGGACCGCGAGACGCTCAGCGTGGAGGCCCGCCGCGTCGAGACAGGGCCCTTCGCCTACATGAACATCCTCTGGGAGTACGAGAAGGTCCCGGGCGGCACCCGTATGACGTGGACGCAGGACTTCTCCATGAAGCCGGACGCGCCGGTCGACGACGACTGGATGACCGACAACATCAACCGGAACTCCAAGGTCCAGATGGCCCTGATCCGGGACCGCATCGAGAAGGCCGCCGCCGAACAGGGCGCCGCGCCGGGCCTGACCGACTGAGCGCCGAGCCTTCGAGCGCCGACCGACCGAGCCGGACGGAGAACACCCCATGCACCAGTCCCTGATCGTCGCCCGGATGGCCCCGGGCGCCGCGCCGGACATCGCCAAGATCTTCGAGGAGTCCGACCGGGGGGAGCTGCCGCACCTCATCGGGGTCTCCCGGCGCAGCCTCTTCCAGTTCGACGACGTGTACATGCACCTCGTCGAGGCCGAGCGGGACCCCACGCCCGTCATCATGAAGATGGCCGGGCACCCCGAGTTCCGGGCCATCAGCGAACGGCTGTCGGCGTACGTCTCCGCGTACGACCCGGCGACCTGGCGTTCGCCGAAGGACGCGATGGCGAACTGCTTCTACCGGTGGGACCGGGACAACCCCTCCTGACCGCACCGGCAGAACGACGGACCGACAGGCCGGCGGGCCCGCGCGTCGCGCGGGCCCGCCGGCCTGTCCGGGTCACCCTGCCGGTCAGCCGGGCACGTGACAGTCGAACGCGTGCAGATAGGCGTTGACCGGCCGTACGTCGTCGATGACCAGCCCCGCGGCCGTCAGCCGGGAGGTCATGCTCTCGGTGGTGTGCTTGGCCCCGCCGACGTTGAGGAGGAGCAGCAGGTCCATGGCGGTGCTGAACCGCATCGACGGCGAGTCGTCGACGAGGTTCTCGATGACGACGACGCGGGTGCCGGGGCCGCCCGCCCCGATGACGTTGCGCAGCAGCCGGGCGGTGCTGTCGTCGTCCCACTCCAGGATGTTCTTGATGACGTACACGTCGGCCCGGACCGGGACGGCCTCGCGGCAGTCGCCGGGGACGACGCGGGTACGGTCCGCGAGCGCGCCGCCCGGGCGCAGCCGGGGGTCGGCGTTCTCCACCACGCGCGGCAGGTCGAGCAGGGTGCCGTGCAGGTCGGGGTGCTTCTCCAGCAGGCTGGCGACCACATGGCCCTGCCCGCCGCCGATGTCGGCGACCGACGAACTCCCCGACAGGTCGAGGAACTCGGCGACGTCGCGCGCGGACTGCGTGCTGGAGGTCGTCATGGCCCGGTTGAAGACGTCGGCCGACTGCGGGGCGTCCTCGTTGAGGTAGACGAAGAACTCCTTGCCGTACAGGTCCTCGACGACGTTGTGGCCGGTGCGCACGGCCTCGTCGAGCTTCGGCCAGGCGTCCCAGGTCCACGGTTCGGTGCACCACAGGGCGATGGCGCGCAGGCTGTGCGGGTCGTCCTCGCGCAGCAGCCGGGACATGTCGGTGTGCGCGAACGTCCCGTCCGGCCGTTCGGTGAAGACGCCGTGGCAGGACAGGGCCCGCAACAGCCTTCGCAGCGGCTTCGGTTCGGCCTTCACCGCCGCCGCGAGGTCCTCCACCGGCAGCGGGGTGTCGCCGAGGGCGTCGGCGACGCCGAGCCGGGCGGCGGCGCGCAGGGAGGCGGCGACCGCCGCGCCGAAGACGAGCTCCCTGAACCGCATGGGTGGCGGCGGGGCGGCCGGGGCCCCCTGGGCGGAGGTGTGGACGGTCTGGGTCCGTGTGGTGCGGGCGGTGGGTGAGGGCTCCCCCGCCGGTCTGGTCTGAGCGGTCGTCATACGACGGCCTCCTTCTTCGCGTTCATGGACGGCCTCGGCCGGTCAGCACAGTCCCGCGGGCCTGGAGGCCCCGCAGGTGTTGCCCGAGAAGGTGTTGCCCTTGCCGGCGGTGTCGGTGTTGACGATGTCGGCCGGGGAGTTGTTCTCCAGGACGTTCCCGGTGATCCGGTTCCGCTCGCTGGTGGTGCCCACGAAGCTCTTCCAGACGACGATGCCGCCCGACAGCGGGGAGGCGCCGGCGTTCCCGGTGATCCGGTTCCGTGTCACCAGGGTGTCCTCGGCGCCGGTCAGCACGATGCCGGTGCCCTGGAGGGCGTCCAGCCGCGCGGTCTTCGGGCAGGACTTGTTGTTGCGGTCGATGAGGTTGTCGCGCACGGTCAGGGCGCCGGCCCTCGGCATGTTCTCGTCGCCGACGACGAAGACACCCGCGCAGTTGCCGGTGAGGTGGTTGTCCGCGACGGTGAGGTTGCGCAGGCGCCGGACGGTGAGGCCGATCCGGTTGCCCTCCAGGCGGTTGTGGGCGACGACGGTGCCGCCGCTGTCCGTGGCGCCCTGCTCGGCCTTGACGGTGTTCGCGAGGAACAGGCCGGCGTCGCCGTTGTCCCGGGCGGTGTTCTTGCGGAACACGCCGCGCACCGAGCGCTCCTGGGCGATGCCCCACACGCCGTTCTTCACGGCGGTCACGTGCCGCACGGTCAGCCGGTCGGTGTCCTGGGCGAACACCCCGGACCCGGTGAAGCCGGTCACGGTGAGGTTGGCGACGGTGACGTCCTCGACCTTGTGGTCCTTCGTCCCCATCACACAGATGCCGTTGCCCGCGTCACCGCACCCGTCGGCGGCCTTCGTCACGGCCGGTTCGACGACGGTGCGGGGGCCCATGCCGCGCAGGGTGATGCCGTGGGTGCCGATCCGGACGCTCTCGCGGTAGGTGCCGGAGGCCACGAGCACCGTGTCCCCGGGCGCCGCCGCGTCGACCGCCTGCTGGATGGACTCCCCCGGGAAGACCACACGGGTCGGATGGTCGGCGGCGGCCTGCGGGGCGGCCCCGAGCCCCACCCCGATGACCGCCGCGACGCACGCCAGATAGCCAATATGCCATTTCGTCATATTCCGCAACATATGACCATGAGCCCCGCAAACCGGCCCGATGGTCCATCCGACGGCGTGTCACCGCGCCGCGCGTCAGCGGCCGTCGGCGCCCAGGCGCCGTCGGTCCTCCTCGTCCCACGCGCGGGTGTCGCGCGGCTCGACGTACGGCTCCTCGTGGGGCGGGTGGCCGCCCGCCAGGGCCCGCTGACGGGCCAGTTCGGCGTCGAACTCCAGGCCGAGGATGATCGCCAGATTGGTGATCCACAGCCACACCAGGAAGATGATCACGCCGGCGATCGCGCCGTAGGTCCGGTTGTACGAGCCGAAGTTGGCCACGTAGAACGCGAAGCCGGCCGAGGCCGCCATCCAGATCAGCAGGGCGAGCAGACTGCCCGGGGTGATCCACCGGAAGCCGCGGACCTTCGCGTTCGGGGTGGCCCAGTACAGGACCGCGATCATGATCGTGACCAGCAGGACCAGCACCGGCCACTTCGCGATCGACCACACGGTCAGCGCCGTGTCACCGACCCCCAGAGCGGTGCCCACCTCCTTGGCGAGGGCGCCGGTGAACACCACGATCAGGGCGCTGATCACGGCCATCACCATCAGCACCACCGTGACCCCGACCCGTACCGGCAGCACCTTCCACACCGGACGACCCTCGGGGACGTCGTACACCGCGTTCGCGCTCCTGATGAACGCCGCGACATAGCCGGAGGCCGACCACACCGCGAGCGCCAGGCCCACGATCGCCATGATCGAGCCCAGCCCGGCGTTGCCCTGCATCTGCCGGACGGCGTTGGTGAGGATGTCCCGCGCGGCGCCGGGGGCGAGCTGCTGGATGTTGTCCAGCACCGCTTGCGTCGCCGAGCGCCCGACGATCCCCAGCAGGGAGACGAGGGCCAGCAGCGCCGGGAACAGGGCGAGGATGCCGTAGTAGGTCAGCGCCGCCGCCCGGTCGGTCAGCTCGTCCTTCTTGAACTCCTTCAGGGTGCCCTTCAGCACCGCCCACCACGAGCTTCTGGGCAGTTCACCGGGGCTGTCCGGCGCCCGCCGCTCCACCTCCTCGTCGGGCCCGGCCGCCGGCGCCCGCGCGGTCCGGTCCTCCCGGCCGCGCCGGGTCTCCGTGTCGTGCCGGGCCTCCGTGTCGTGCCGGGCCTCCGTGTCGTGCCGGGCCTCCGTGTCGTGCCGGGCCTCCGTGCCGTACCGGGCCTCCGTGCCGTACCGGACATCCGCGCCGCGCCCGGTCTGCTCGTCGCGCTCGAACCGGTCGTCGCGCTCGACCTCCTCGGTGCGCTCGACCTGGTCGGGCTGCTCGGCCTGGTCGGTGTGGCCGCCGTAGCCCGGGTGCCCACCGTGCCGCCCCTGCCCTCTGTGCCAATTCAGCGTTCGCATCATGCCCGTGCGGGTAACCGACCGGACACGGCTCATACATGCGCATTCACGGCAAATCGTTCAGCGCGGGGGCGCCGGGCGGTCGTAGACGTTGTCCGGGGTGACGACCTCCGTGATCGCGCGGGCGACCAGCGAGGACGGCTCCTGGCCCTGGTACGTCACGTCGGTGTTGAGCACCAGCACCAGGGTGGCCCTGCGCTCCGGCAGGTGGACGGTCACGCTCTGGTAGCCCGGGATGGAGCCGTTGTGCCCGATCCAGCCGCCGGTCTCGAAGATGCCGAGGCCGTAGTCGGTGCCGGGGAAGCCGGTCGGCAGCATCCGGAGCCGTTCGGCCTGTGTCCGCGGGCTGAGCAGGGTCCCGGTGGCGACGACCTCGGCCCAGCGGCGCAGATCGCGCAGCTTCGAGATCATCGCGCCGGCCGCCCAGGCCCAGCTGGGGTTCCAGTCCGTGGCGTCCTCGATCGCACCGCTGAGCGTCTGGTTCGTGTAACCGCGCGCGTGCGGCCCGGGGAACCCGAGGCCCTCGGCGAACAGCGTGCGGCGCAGCCCGGCCGGGCCGATCACATACCGGCGGAGGTAGTCGGCGAAGCGCGTGCCGGTGACCTTCTCCACCACCAGGCCGAGCAGGACGAAGTTGGTGTTGGAGTACTGGAACCGCTCACCCGGCGCGAAGGTGTTCGGGTTCCGGAAGGCGTACGCGAGCAGCTCCCGGGGCGTGAACGAGCGGCTCGGGTCGCTCAGCAGGGCGCGCACGAAGCCCGGGTCGGCGCTGTACGGGAAGAGGCCGCTGCGCATCTGCGCGAGGTGGCGCAGGGTGATCCGGCGGCCGTTCGGGACGCCCCGGACGTAGCGGGAGATCGGGGTGTCCAGGCGCACCCGGCGGTCGTCGACGAGCCGGAGCAGCGCGGTGGCCGTGAAGGTCTTGGTCTCGCTGCCGATCCTCATGAACAGGTCGGGGTTCATCGGCCGGCGGGTGACGGTGTCGGCGACCCCGGTCGACCGGACGTAGCACCCCTGGCCCGGCATCCACAGGCCGACGGTGACCCCCGGGATGCCGGCCTCCCTGCGGACACCCTCGACGGCTTGGTCCAGACGGGCGGTCAGTGCGGAGCCGAGACCACCGCGCGGACAGTCGTTCTTGTCGTACCGGCCCTTGTCGTATCGGCCCTTGTCGTACCGGTCTTCGTCATACCGGTCGGCCGCCGCGTGCACGGCGGTCGCGGGTGCCGTCACGATCGGGGCCACCACGGACGCCACCAGCAGCGCGGCGGCGAACGGACGGCGGAGGGGGGTGCGTCGCATGTCGGGGCGCCTTTCCCGGAACGGGGTCTCGAAGGGGCAAGCGTCACCGTCCGAGCCGTGGGCACATGCCTCTGTCCCGTACAACATTCCGCGAGTTCACTCGTTCGGATGCGGCCGGTACTTCACAGTTTCAACAGCCATTCACAGCGGTTGCTCCTCGCGGAAATCGGCGCCGATCGCTATTCTCCCGAATGCCAAAAATCAGGCTCGGCATTCCTCGTGCCGGTCGGAAAAGCGGACCCCCCATGGAGCAGGATTCAAAATGAGAACCGATTATGACTCGGTGGATCACAACCCTGACGGGGTTCAGCAGATCGACACCCAGCCCATCTGGCTCCCGGGCCCGCGTGCCGCTTCGGACGTATGGGATCCGGACGCGGAGCTGATCCAGATGGCGTACGCGGCGCACGGCCTGGCTCCCGAACCGACACTGTCGGCCGTCCATGACCTCCCACGACGCCCGGTCAGTCGGCGACGGCCCCGCCCGGGGTCCCACTTCTTCGCCAGGAACCCCCGGATCGTCCCCGTCGCTTTCTTAATTACGACTATCGCCGTGTGCGCACTGACCATGCTTTTTTGGTCTGTCTCCTATTCATACATTCAGCTGCGCGACATCGCGCTGCTGGTGGTGTCGGAGCATCTCGCGCGCTGGTGGCCGCTGACCGTGTACGGGCCGTGGCTGCTGGCGGGTCTGTCGATTCTCCGGGCGTCCGTGCAGCAGCGGACCGCCCGGCGTTCCTGGGCGGTGATGCTGCTCGCGTCCGGCACGGCGGTCGCGTTGTGCATCGGGCAGTCACCGAGTTCCCTGCTGGCCATGGCGATCGTGGGAATTCCGCCCATCACCGCGCTGGTGTGTTTCCGTGAACTCGTCGGCCAGTTCTCGTCCGGGCCGGGCCCCCGGCACGCCGCGGACACCCTCGCCGGCCCCAAGCAGGGCAGGCGGTAGGCGGCCGCGCACGTCATCCGAGGGTCTGTTCCGTCCAGATCGTCTTGCCCGTCGGGGTGGGGCGGGTGCCCCAGCGCTGGGTGAGCTGGGCGACCAGGAGCAGACCCCGGCCGCCCTCGTCGAAGCTGCGGGCGCGGCGCATGTGCGGTGCCGTGCTGCTGCCGTCCGAGACCTCGCAGATGAGGCTCTCGTCGTGGATGAGCCGCAGCCGGACGGGCGGCTCGGCGTGCCGGATGGCGTTGGTGACCAGTTCACTGACGACCAGCTCGGTGACGAAGGCCGCGTCGTTCAGACCCCAGGCCTCCAGTCGGCCGAGCGCGTTCTTGCGGGCCTGGGCGACGGCCGAGGGGTCGGCGGCCACGTCCCAGGTGGCGACCCGGCCGGGGTCGAGGGCGCGGGGGCGTACGAGGAGCAGGGCCACGTCGTCGGTGGGCCGCTCCGGCAGTACGGAGCCCAGGATCCGGTCGCACAGCGCGTCCAGGGAGTCGGCGGCGGGGGTGGCGAGGGACTGGCACAGCCGGGTGATGCCGTCATCGATGTCGGTGCGGGAACCGTCACCGTCGGCGTCTCGGGACCCGATCAGGCCGTCGGTGTAGAGGGCGAGCAGGCTGCCCTCGGGCAATTCGGTCTCCAGCGACTCGAAGGGCAGACCGCCCAGGCCCAGCGGGGGTCCCGCCGGGAGGTCCAGCAGGGTGGCGGTGCCGTCCGGCCCCACCACGACCGGCGGCGGATGCCCGGCCCGCGCGAGGGTGCACCGCCGCGACACGGGGTCGTACACGCCGTACAGGCACGTCGCGCCGAGGACCCCGGGGGTCACGTCCGCCGCTGCGTCGCCGGTGCTCCGGCCCCGGCCGCGCTCGCCGGTCCCCTCGGACCGTTCCGCGGCCTCCGCCTCGGTGGCCAGCCGGGCGACCAGGTCGTCGAGGTGGGTGAGGAGTTCGTCGGGGGGCAGGTCGATGTCGGCGAGGGTACGGACGGCGGTGCGCAGCCGGCCCATCGTCGCCGAGGCGTGGATGCCGTGGCCGACGACGTCGCCGACGACCAGCGCCACCCTTGCCCCGGAGAGCGGGATCACGTCGAACCAGTCGCCGCCCACCCCGGCGCGGGCGCCCGCCGGGAGATAGCGGGAGGCCACCTCCACCCCGGCCTGCTCGGGCAGGCTCTGCGGCAGCAGGCTGCGCTGGAGGGTGACGGCGGTGCCGCGTTCGCGCGTGTAGCGCAGGGCGTTGTCGATGCTGACCGCCGCTCGGGCCGCCAGCTCCTCGGCGAGGACGAGGTCGTCCTGCTCGAAGGGCTCGGGTTGCCGGTGGCGGGCGAAGACGGCGACGCCCAGGGTGGTGCCGCGTGCGGAGAGCGGCACGGTCATCACCGAGTGGAACCCGTATTCGCGGATGCGGGCGGCCCGCAGCGGGTCCTCGGCCACCCACTCGGCGATCGCGGGCTCGGTCACCTGGAACAGCACGGCACGCCCCGACCGCAGGCTTCGCACCGGTGGCGAGCCGTCCGGGTACTCGTCGACCTCGCCGGGCGCGACGACCGCCTCGGGCGTCCCCCGGTTGACGGACCGGTGGGCGATCCGCCGCAGGGCGAGGGCGCGGCCCGCCGCCGGCAGTCGCGGGACCCGGCTGTACTCCTCCGCCGCGCCGAGGACGGGGGAGAAGCCCTCGTCGAGGGAGGCCAGCAGATCGACGCTGATGAAGTCGGCGAGGTCCGGCACGGCGATGTCCGCCAGTTCCTGCGCCGTCCGCGTCACGTCGAGGGTGCTGCCGATGCGGCGGCCCGCCTCGGCGATCAGCTGCAGGCGTTTGCGGGCCCAGTACTGCTCGGTCACGTCGTGCCCCGTGGTGGCCACGCCGAGGACGCGGCCGTCCTCGCCGTGGAGCCGGTAGACGTCCACCGACCAGGCGTGCTCGCGGGTCTCCCCGGGCGCCCGCGTGTGGTTCTCCAGGTACTGCGGTTCACCGGTCTCCAGGACCTGCCACATCACCCGTTCCAGCTCGCCCACGGCGGGATCGTCCACGGCCTCGGAGATGCGCAGCCCGCGCAGATCGTCGTCGTTCAGGCCCAGCGCCCGGCCCGAGCCCTGGTTCGCGGCGCGGTACCGCAGGTCCGTGTCGTGCACCGAGGTCGCGCAGGACGGGGAGTCGAGGAAGCCGTGCAGCGCGAGCGCGTCGTCGCCGGGGCGGGGCAGCGTCCCCGTCAGGGCGGAGACCAGGAACCAGTCGCGGACCCCGCCGTACGACGTGCGGTGGTGCGCCAGCACCCTGACCTCCAGACGGCGCCCGTCGCGGTGCCTGAGCACGAGGGTGCCGTGCCAGCGCGGCAGGTCGGAGAAGGCCGGGAGGGCGTCCGCCGGGGGCTCCTCGGCAAGCAGGGAGGCCGCCGGCAGGCCCAGGATCTGCGTCGGGGTGTACCCGAGGAGGCGTTCGGCGCCGGCGCTCCAGCCGGTGACGGTGCCCTGTTCGTCGACGGTGGCCCGGGCGGTGAACGCCTCACCGACGGGGTTCGGGCCGGAGCCCGCACCCGATGCGTCGACGACACGCCGCTCCATGTCCGCTCACCTCGCTCTCACCGGGATCCGGTCCAGGCGAGGCCACACCCCACCTGGGCCACACCCCTATCTTCGATATGTCCCTCTACATCCTTTTCACACTATTCCCGGCCCGCCGGGTGGGCATCAGCTCCACTTCGGACGGTCAGCGGCGGCGCGGGGACGGGTCGAGAGCGCGGGCAGGGTGTCGAACTTCTCGTGCGGGGACGGCCACCCGCAACGAGGGCGAGCCGTATACCTCCAACTCGCCTGTTCCGATGGGCACTTCACCTTATGTGCACGATCTTCTCTCCCTATCATCGGAAGATGACGGAACCGACGCAGTCCGGCCCGTACACGGGTCAGCCCGTGCCTCCGCACCAGCCGATGGCCTCCGTGCCCGGCTGGGCCCCGCCCCCGCAGCAAGGGGCCCCCTATCCGTACGCGGCCACGCCGCCCGTCGGCTACGGCAGACCAGCCTCCCCGCCGGGGGACCCGGCGGCGGCCTCCGACCGCACGGCCAGCGCGCTGCTGATCCTCGGCGCCCTCCTCGCCCTCGGCTCCTCGTTCGCCACGCTGGACAAGTCGGTCCAGCACATCGGCGAGGAGGAGGAGCCGGTCTACGAGACCGTCGCGAAGCCGTGGTCCTACTCCAGCGGGGACATCGGCGGGAAGACCGAGTCGGTCATGCAGTTCTCCGGCTTTCTGCTGCTCTTCGGCGCCCTGGTCGCCGTCGCCGCCGCCGTCCTGCTCCTGACCGGCCGCAGCCGCCGGCTCCCGTTGGGCCCCGCGCTCGCCGTCGGCGGGTCGGTCCTGCTGCTCGGCACGACGCTGTCGGTGCTGACGGAGGCGTTCAACGACACCCAGTGGGACGGGGACGGCCGGACCACCACCTTCGGCGCCGGTTTCTATCTGCTGGGCGTCGCCTTCCTGCTGGCCCTCGGCGCGACCGTGACAGCCGTCCTCGGCACCCGCCGTCCGGCCCCGGCCCTCTCCGGACCCGCGCAGCCGTCACAGCCCTGGCAGGCCGCGCCCGGCGGAGTGCCAGGTACGCCAGGTGTGCCTGCCGCCCCTCCTGCCCCTGGTGCGCCCGATACCCCCGGAGCGCCCGGTGCGCAGGCGGCCGCTCAGCCGGCCCCGCCCTTCCCGCCGGCCCAGCCCCCGGCTCCCCCGACGCAGGGCTGAGCCCTTCCCGATCCGGCCTCTGACCGAGCGGCGTCCGCAGGAGTGTGGCGTGTCACCCTGCGGGCACCCCTCGCCTGTGCTACCTTGACATGAAGTGGCAGTTTTGGTTACCAGAGGCTTCTGAGTGCTCTTCGACCTTCCGTCGACGAGCACTCTTTGTTGTTTCCGGGGCTTTCCGGGTGTTCTCCAACTTCCCGTCGGGTCGAACCGTTGCTGCGACACCGGGTCCGCACAGTGTGGGCTCCGGGCACTGCATCAAGGGAGTTTCAGCATGGCATCCGGCACCGTGAAGTGGTTCAACTCGGAAAAGGGCTTCGGCTTCATCGAGCAGGAGGGTGGCGGCCCCGACGTCTTCGCCCACTACTCGAACATCGCCACCTCCGGCTTCCGTGAGCTTCAGGAGGGCCAGAAGGTGACCTTCGACGTCACGCAGGGCCAGAAGGGCCCCCAGGCCGAGAACATCGTTCCCGCCTGACGCTGACGCGTAACGCATGAGCCGGGGTCCGCGCCCGAAAGGCGCGGGCCCCGGCTCGTGTGCGACAGGCGCCGCCGCATCGAGGAAGGTCCCCATGAACCGCACGGCTCGTACGAACAGCAGCAGCTCCTCCCGGTCCCGTACGGAGGGCTCCGCCCGCACCGGCACGGCCCGGGGCGACCGCGCACGCTCACGCGGCGCGGCGACGGGTGACCAAGGGGCTCCTTCCCGTACGGCCGGAGCCGGATCGGCGACGGGCGGCAAAGCCGCGGGCCGCGGCGACGCCACGAAGAACACCGGCGGCAGGGGCGACACCTCCAAGAGCACCGCGGGTCGCGGGGGCGCCGCCAGGACCACCAAGAACACCGGCGGGCGCGCGGACACCGCCAGGGGCGCCCAGAGCAAGGGCGGCGCCGTCAAGAACGGCTCGGCCCGCGGCGGTGCGGCCAAGGCCGGCCGTGGTCGCCGGGGCGGCGGCGGGCGGACCGTAGCGGCCCCCACCGGTGGCGAGTTCGCGCTGCCGGTCACCCTCACGCCCGCACTGCCGGCCGTCGAGACCTTCGCCGAACTGGAGCTGCCCGGACCGCTGCTGGAGACGCTGCGGACCGAAGGGGTGACCGAGCCGTTCCCCATCCAGGCCGCGACGCTGCCGAACTCCCTGGCCGGCCGTGACGTCCTCGGCCGTGGACGCACCGGCTCCGGCAAGACGCTCGCCTTCGGTCTCGCCCTGCTGGCCCGTACGGCCGGACAGCGCGCCGAGCCCCGGCAGCCGCTGGCCCTCGTCCTCGTCCCCACCCGCGAACTGGCCCAGCAGGTCACCGACGCCCTCACCCCCTACGCCCGCGCGCTGCGGCTGCGGCTCGCCACCGTGGTCGGCGGCATGTCCCTCGGCCGGCAGGCGAGCGTGCTGCGCGGCGGCGCCGAGGTGGTCGTGGCGACCCCCGGCCGGCTCAAGGACCTCATAGACCGCGGCGACTGCCGACTCGACCAGGTCGCCATCACCGTCCTCGACGAGGCCGACCAGATGGCCGACATGGGCTTCATGCCGCAGGTCACCGCGCTGCTCGACCAGGTGCGTCCCGACGGCCAGCGGCTGCTGTTCTCCGCCACCCTCGACCGCAACGTCGACCGGCTGGTCCGCGACTACCTGCACGACCCCGTCGTCCACTCCGTCGACCCGTCCGCGGGCGCCGTCACGACGATGGACCACCACGTGCTGCACATCGAGGACGACGACAAGCACGCCACCACGACCGAGATCGCCGCCCGCGAGGGGCGCGTGATCATGTTCCTGGACAGCAAGCACGCGACGGACCGGCTGGTGAAGAAGCTGCTGGCGGTGGGCGTGCGGGCCGCCGCCCTGCACGGCGGCAAGTCGCAGTCGCAGCGCAACCGGGCCCTGAGCCAGTTCAAGGACGGGGACGTCACCGCCCTGGTCGCCACGAACGTCGCGGCGCGCGGCATCCACGTCGACGACCTCGACCTCGTCGTCAACGTCGACCCGCCGGGCGACCACAAGGACTACCTGCACCGGGGCGGCCGTACGGCACGCGCGGGCGAGTCCGGCACGGTCGTCACGCTCGTCCTGCCGCACCAGCGCCGGGACGTGACCCGGCTGATGGCGGTCGCCGGTATCACCCCGACGACCACGCAGGTCCGCTCGGGCGGTGCCGAACTGAACCGCATCACCGGCGCGCAGGCACCCTCCGGCGTCCCGGTCGTCCTCACCCCGCCGGTCACCCAGCAGCCGGCCGCCCGCCCCTCCTCGGCGTCGCGCGGCCGTCGCAGCCGCCCGTCCGCCCAGGGACGCCGCCGCGCCCCGGCGAAGGGCAACGGCCGCTGAGCCCACTCAGCCAGCCGAGCCCGTCGAGCCCGTCGAGCCCGTCGGGACGATGCGGCGCACGGCGCGGCGTGGCTCAGGCCAGGGACTCGAAGTACGCGCGGACGACGGCGTGGGCCGGTCGAGGAACTCCTACGGGGGTGGCGGGCGTTCACAGGGAGACGTGCGGAACGCACGCGGACGACCGTAACGACCGGCACGACACGGGCTCAAGCCGAGGTGGCACGCATGGCGATGTGGGATCGGATCAAGGACCAGGCCAAGGGTCTGCAGCAGCAGGCGCAGGGCGCGCGGGGCGGCAGCGGGCACGGGCAGCCGGGGGCGGGACCGCTGGGTGCCATGGGAGCCGGCAGGTCCTCGGGGTCCGGGCGGTCCTCCGGCGGCTCCAAGGCCCAGCTGGTGAGCGCGCTCAAGTCCCAGCTCACCTCCCTGAAGACGGAGCTGAAGAGCGGCGCCTACCGGGACGCCAGCATGGCGATGTGCGCGCTGGTCGCCGCCGCCGACGGGAACGTGGACCCGGCCGAGCGGCAGCACGTGGAGTCGCTGATCCTCAACAACGACGTCCTGCAGAACTTCCCCGCCGACCAGCTGCGGCAGCGCTTCAACCGGCACGTCGACCAGCTCTCCCGCAACTTCCAGCAGGGCAAGGCCGAGGCCCTCACGGAGATCGCCAAGGCCGCGAAGAAGCCGACCGAGGCGCGGGCGGTCGTCCAGACCGGCTTCGTGGTGGCGGGCGCGGACGGGTACATCGCGCAGACGGAGGAGCAGGTCCTGCGCGAGGCGTGCGCCGCCCTCGGCCTGTCCCCGCAGGAGTTCGGCCTCTGACACCGGCCGCCGGTCTGCGCGGCTGACACACCGGCAGACCTTCGTGGCTGACACCGGCCGCCGGTCTGCGCAGTGCGGGGCGCCTTTCCGTGACTCAGGGCAACGGGTCCGGACGGGTGCCCCGGCGCAGGGCGCGGCCGCACCAGACGATGACGGCCGCGTTGGCCAGGCCGCCCAGCACCACGGCGACGACGGCCGTCGCGGCCCCGTCCGGCAGGGCGAGCCACATGAAACTCACCGGGGCCGAGGCCAGGATGGGGACGACCATCGCCATGGACCCGCCCGAGCCGTCGTCGGAGCTCATCGCCACCGCCCACACCAACAGGCCGACGCAGAGCACGAGGTAGGCGAGGGCGAGGAGATCGCCGGGGCGGGGGCGAGTGCGGCGGCGCGGCGGGAACGCGCGGTGCGGCTCGGGAGGGCGGGAAGGGTCAGGAGAAGCGGGTTCCTCGGTCATGGGCCGATCCTGGTGTCCTGGTGTTCCGGTGTCCTGGTGTTCCGGTGTCCTCATGGGGTCGGGGTGGGTCTCAGAGGTGGGTGCCCGGAGGGTTCGGGCGGGCCAGGCCCAGGTCGTAGGCGAGGATCGTGGCCTGGACGCGGTCGCGCAGACCGAGCTTGCGCAGCAGCGCGTTGACGTGGGACTTCACGGTGCCGACGGTGATGCCGAGTTCCTCGGCGATCTCCGCGTTGGTGAGTCCGGTGGCGACCAGGGAGAGAACGGTGCGCTGGCTGCCGGTGAGCGCGTCGAGGACGCGCGGGCCGCCGCCGTCCGCCGCCCCCGGGGTCGTACCGGAGGCGTAGTGGCCGATGAGACGGCGGGTCGCGGACGGGGCGAGCACGCTCTCGCCTGCGGCCACCACGCGGATACCGGCCAGCAGTTCGGCGGCGTGCACGTCCTTCAGGAGGAAGCCGGAGGCGCCGGCGCGCAGGGCGTCGAAGACGTACGCGTCGAGGTCGAAGGTGGTCAGGACGAGGACGCGGGGCGCGTCGTCCCGGCCGGTGATGATGCGGGTCGCGGCGATGCCGTCCAGTTGGGGCATCCGTACGTCCATGACGACGACGTCCGGTGCCAACTCCTCGGCGAGCCGCACCGCTTCGGCGCCGTCGGCGGCCTCACCGACGACCGTCATGTCCTCCTCCGCGTCGATCACGGCGGCGAACCCCGCCCGTACGATGCCCTGGTCGTCGACGACCAGCACCCTGAGGCTCATCCGTCACTTCCCTCTTCGTCCTCTGTCGCGTCGCCCTGCTGCGGAACCGGTACCGCGGCGAGCGGCAGCCGGAGGTGGACCGTGTCCGGGCCGCCGGTGGCCAGGGTGCCGCCGAGCGGCGCGACGCGGGCCGTCAGCCGCTCCCGTACGGCGGTGCGCGCGGCGTGCGGCACGCCGGTGGCGGTGAGCGTCAACGTACCGTCGTTCGCGTCGAATTCGAGCATCGCCGACTGGTCGCCGCCGGCCGCGAGGATCGTCTCGGCGGCGTGGTAGGCGGCCAGGTCGACGGCGGTGGGGAGGCGTTCGGGCACCCGGTCGGTCAGGCGTATCCGCACGTCGCGGCCGGTGGCCCGGGACTGGTGGGCGAGCAGGTCCAGGGCCTGGAGGGTGGGTTGCGGACTGCGGCCGGGGCCCGCGCCGCGTTCGCCGTCGCGGACGGTGTCGAGCAGGGCCCGCATCGCGGCGAGGGCCTCGCGGGCGCGGTCGGCTACCGCGTCGAGGCGGCCCGCCTCGGCCTCCTCGACCATGTCGGCGGTCCGGGACAGCACGGTCGTCTCCAGCCCCGCCGCGATCCGCCGCCGCTCGGTCCAGGCGTCCCGCACGGCCTCCTCGGTCCACAGGGCGACCCGCTCGTCGCGCGTGCCGCGATCCCCCCGCACCCGCCGCCCCCGCACCACCCCACCCCACACGGCACCCCCCACCACGATCACCACCCCACCGCACACCCCGACCGCCCACCCGAAACCCCGGTTCCCCTGCCCGACCAGGGCGACGACGGCGGCCAGGCTGTGCACGAGGACGGCGGCGAGGGGGAGGAAGAGCAACTCGCCTGGCCCGCCCAGGACTCCGCGCCCCGTCCCGGCCGCCGGGCTCGTCCCGGCCGTCGCTGTCCCTGACGGTGTCTTCGGCGTCCCGCCCGTCGTATCCGTGGTCGTCCCGGGGGCGTTCGCGATGTCGTGGGCCGTGCGGAGGGTGATGGCCGCGCATGTGGTGAGGAGGCTCAGAGCCGGGGGGAGGAGGGGTGGGCCGGTGTAGTGGGTCGCGGTCATGGCGAGGGGCCAGAGGAGGGGGAGGGCGAGGAGAATGGTGAGGGCGGTTCGGGGGGCGCGGGGGAGCCAGAGCAGGGTGAGGGCCTGGGCCGCGGCGAGCAGGGCGAAGAGGGTGCCGGCGGAGGCCTGTTGCGTGACCGTCGCCGTGTCCGGGCGGGCGACCAGCGCCGGGAGCAGCGGCTGCAGGACGAGGCCGACGGCGGCCACCAGCTGCGCCACCCGGTAGCTGCGCGGGAACGCCGCCTCCACCGGCGCGGCCGTCCGCCCGGGCAGCGCCGCCCGGATCTCCCAACCGCCCTCCCCCGTGGGCCCGCTGGTCAGCGTGCCGCCCGCCTCCCGCGCCCGTGACCGCAGGAACCCCTGACCGCGTCCGCCCCCGAGACCCGCCGCGTGCGCCGTCGTCCCGGCGGGCGGCGCCGCACTCGTGACCACGACGTCCGTGCGGGTCTCGCCGTACCGCACCCGCACCCGCGTGTGCGCCCCCGGCGCGTGCCGGGCCACATTGGTCAGACCCTCGCGCACGATGCCGTACGCCGCGTCCGCGACGGCCCCGTCCGGCAGCGGGTCGAGTTCGCAGTCGATCCGCTGGTCGAGGCGGCGGAACCCGGCGACCAGGTCCGACAGGCGTTCCTCCGGCGACGGCAGGTCCTCCCGGGAGGGGGCCGGTGCCCGTACCGCGCCGAGCGCCCGGGTGACCTCGCGACCGGTCTCGACCGCGAACTCCAGTGCCTGTCCGGCCAGTTCGGGCCGCTGCTCGCGCAGTCCGAGCGCGGCCCCCGCCGTGACGACGACGGCCGTCAGATGGTGGGCGCTGACATCGTGCAACTCCCGCTCCATACGCCGCCGTTCCATCGCCGGCAGCCGATGCCGCTCCGACTCGGCCCGCTTCAGCCGCTGCTCGGCCACCCACCGTGCGCGCCGGGCCCGTCGTACGAGGAGACCGGCGCCGCAGGCGGAGGCGTAGAGGAGAGCGGTGAGGACGAGGTCGAGGCCCGAGGGGTCGCTGAGGCCGTGCAGGCTGATCTGCATCAGGCCCTGCCAGGCGGCGAGGGCCACGACGCACAACACGGCGGTGAAGGTGTCGCGTTCGGTCGCCACGGTGTACAGGGCCAGCGCGACGCCCGCCGTGCCGAGCAGGGCCGTCGCTCCGACGGGGAGCGGCCCGGTGCCCAGCGCGCACGCGGCGGCGACCACGACCAGCGCGACCACCGGGCGGCTGCGGCGCAGCGCCAGCGCGCCCGTCACGACTCCGGCGACCAGGGCCGCCACCAGCAGGGCCGCACCGTCCGGGACGGTGCCACGCACCAGTGCCGCTCCGGGCCACACCACGGCCTGGGCGACGATCAGCAGGACCGGGAGCAGCCGGTCGTCCTCTGTCCGCATCATGGCGCCCCCAGGCTAGAGCGGAGACCACCCGCCCGAAGTCCGGCTGGAGACCGAGGTCCGCCTCTTACCTGGGTTATAGGGAGTGGGGGTGGAGATGGGGGGCGGGTGCGGCGGCGTCCGGAGTCCGCCGTCCACAGGCTGTGGACGGCGAGGGAGGCCGACACGTACGTCAGTGGAAGAGGGCCGTGAGGAGGTCGTCGCCGAGGCGGCGTACGCGTTCCAGTTGACATCCTGCCCCCGACACGGACCTGGAGCCGACGAAGAGCTGAGCACACCCGAGGCTCCTTCGCGACCGCTCCCGGCATGCCGTTGTCAGTGCCGAGGGCTAGTCTCCGGACAACCGACCGTATACCCGTTTGTCCGTTTCAGGGAGGTTCTCATGGTCTCGCGGCTCAACCCGTACCTCAGTTTCGACGGCGACGCCCGGCAGGCGATGGAGTTCTACAAGGAGGTCTTCGGCGGCGAGCTGACGCTGCACACCTTCGGCAACTTCGGCCAGCCCGGCGCCCCCGAGTCCGACAAGATCATGCACGGCATGCTGGAGGCGCCGAACGGCTTCACCCTCATGGGCGCCGACACCCCGCCCGGCATGGAGTACCAGCCCGGCGGCGGCTTCTCCGTCAGCCTCAGCGGCGACGACGACACCGAGCTGCGCGGCTACTGGGAGAAGCTGTCCGAGGGCGGCTCCGTCTCCGTCCCGCTCGACAAGCAGATGTGGGGCGACGTCTTCGGCATGTGTACGGACCGCTTCGGCGTCCCGTGGATGGTCAACATCAGCGAGCGGCAGGGCTGAGCCGGCGCGCACGACCGAGGGGTGCGGCGCCTCGTTGAGTTCTCGGCACCACCGCCCGGCGGAGCCGACGGACCCGACGGACCCGACGGACCCGACGGACGAGGAGACCGAAGGTGCCCAGGGGCGAGGCCCTGCCGCAGGCGGCCACCCACACCTTCGAGGGCGCGGGCCACTTCCCCCATGTGCCCCACCCGGAGGCGTACGCGCGTGCCGTGACGGCCTTCGTCGAGACGGCCGGCACGGCAGCACGCGCATCCGCAGCACGCACATCCGGCCGGCGTCCGGCGTCCAGCCGAAGCTGACGTTCGACTTGCCGTCGGAGCTGCCGATGATCCGGTGAACGCTCACGCTCATCGGTGTTGACGTCGCGTCAAGGACGGCGGCGGGCGTTGAGCCGGGCGGCCTGGCGGGTGAGGTGGGCGCGTTCGGCGAGGTTGGGGGCCTTGCGGGCGGCCTCGCTGTAGAGCCGTGCGGCCGTGGTCAGGTCGCCGTCGCGCTCGTGGAGGTGGGCCGCGACCGCGGTGTGGCGGGGCAGGGAGGCGTCCAGTTCGGCGAGGGCCGCGAGACCGGCGCGCGGACCGTCGGCCTCGCCCACGGCGACCGCGCGGTTGAGCCGGACGATGGGGTTGTCGGTCAGAGCCGCCAACTCGTCGTACCACTCGACGATCTGCACCCAGTCGGTCTCGGCGGCGGTGGGCGCGTCGGCGTGCAGGGCGGCGATCGCGGCCTGGGCCTGGAACTCGCCGAGCCGGTCGCGGGCGAGGGCCGCCTGGAGGATCCCGATGCCCTCGGCGATCAGACGCGTGTCCCAGCGCCCCCGGTCCTGCTCGGCGAGCGGCACCAGGCTGCCGTCGGGCGCGGTCCGGGCCGCGCGCCGGGCGTGATGGAGCAGCATGAGCGCGAGCAGCCCGGCCACCTCGGGGTGGTCGATCGCGGCCGCGAGCTGCCGGGTGAGCCGGATGGCCTCGGCCGCGAGGTCGACGTCGCCGGAGTAGCCCTCGTTGAAGACGAGGTAGAGCACGCGCAGCACGGTGGCGACGTCGGCCGGCCGGTCGAGACGCACACCGGAGACCGTCCGTTTGGCCCGGCTGATCCTCTGCGCCATGGTCGCCTCGGGGACGAGATAGGCCTCGGCGATCTGCCGGGTGGTGAGGCCGCCGACGGCACGCAGCGTGAGCGCGACCGCCGAGGCCGGGGTGAGATGCGGGTGCGCGCACAGGAAGTAGAGCTGGAGCGTGTCGTCCACGGCGGGCGCGGGCCCGGGCGCGGGCTGCTCCTCGACGCGGTCCTCACGTCGGCGGCGGGCGGCGTCGGCGCGGGCCGCGTCGAGGAACTTGCGCCAGGCCACGGTGACCAGCCAGCCCCTGGGATCACGCGGCGGGTCGGCCGGCCAGACGCGGAGCGCCTCGACCAGCGCGTCCTGCACGGCGTCCTCGGCCGCCGCGAAGTCGGCTCCGCGGCGGACGAGGACGGTGAGCACGCTCGGCGTGAGGCTCCTGAGCAGGATCTCGTCCATCACTTCGTGCTGCACGTGTGCTGTCACTCCGTGATGGTGGGCTGCACGCCGTAGAACGGGCGCACCTCCAGCCACTCGTGGATCGGCTTGCCGCCCGCCCCGGGGGCCGCGGACAACTCACCGGCCAGCTCGACGGCGCGCTCGTAGCTGTCGACGTCGATGACCATCCAGCCGGCGATCAGGTCCTTGGTCTCGGCGAACGGGCCGTCGGTGACCGGCGGGCGCCCCTCACCGTCGTAGCGGACCCACGCCCCCTCGGGCGCGAGCGCCTGGCCGTCGACGAACTCGCCGGTCTTCTCCAGCCGGGCCGCGAAGTCGTTCATGTACTGCATGTGCGCCGAGATCTCCTCGGGGCTCCACTGGTCCATCGGCACGTTGTTGACCGGGGCCGGGGCGCCTCGGTAGTGCTTCAGCAGCAGGTACTTGGCCATGGTCGTACTCCTCGGAACTCCTGCGACCCATTGTGGTCGCGTTCATACCGGGGACGAAGCTGGACGCGGGGTCTCGACATCGCCGTGGGATTTCTCCCGACAGTTTTTCTGGGGGCTGGGGAGCCGGTGAGCGGGGGCTGCCTCGGCGGGAGACGGGCCGGACACGACAAAGGCAAGGAGTCATGTACTCCTTGCCACTCTCAACGTATAGCGCACCGGGGGGCTTGCGGCAAGGCCCCCGTGGTGCCGCAGAATCTCCGGCCTGAGCCTGATTCGACGAATACCGGGGGCGCTTTGATGCGTGTGCTGTTGGCGAACGACGACTCGCGCGGGGGCGCCGAGCCCCTGGCCGGACTCGCGGTCCGCCTGCGTGAGCTCGGCGCGGAGGTGCGGGAGTGCGCGCCGCCGGACGAGGAGTTCGCGCGGCGGCCGACGGGTGCCGACGTACCGCTGGTGCCGTTCGGCCGTCCCGCACGCGCACTGATGACCGCGGCGGCGCCGCCGACGCCGAGCGGTGTGCCACGGCGGGCGGCCGAGCCGCCGACCGAGCTCGACGACGGGGCTGCTCCCGGCCGCGGTGTGGTCGTGCCGCAGGGTGCGGACCAGCCATACTTCGCGGGCCGGGTGGCCGGGCTGGGCATCGGCGTGGCCCACGAGGGTCCGACCCCGACGTTCGAGTCACTGTCGGCGGCGCTGAAGGTGGCCCTGGCGCCGGAGACGGCGACGCGGGCGGCCGAGGTCGCCGGGACGGTCCTGCCGGACGGGGCGGCGCGGGCGGCGAGGCTGCTGCTGGACACGTACGGAGGGGAGCGACGGTCTACGTCAGCATGAGCCGGGGTGGGGGCCGGAGGGCCGGAGGGATCATCACGCCCCAGGCCCCACCGACACACCGCCTGCCCTCATTCCCCACGCCCGCCCTCATTCCCACGCTCGCCTCATTCCCGTCGCTCGACACGCTCCACCCCTCCCACCTCCACCCCGTGACGCGCCCCTCACCCCGCCCTTCACTCCACGCCCGGAGCACGCGGACATGACCTTCGGAGTAGACGAGATGCACCCCTCGACCACCCCCACCCCCGCCCCCACGCCCGCCACCACCGACTCCGCCCCCAAGGCGGGTTCCACCCGCACCCACCCCAGCGCGTTCCGTCTCCCCGAGCGGCTCTCCGCCAAGGCCGGCCCCGCCCTCCTCTCCACCGACGAGCGGTACTTCGCGGACCTCGCCACCTCCCTCGCCCGGTCGATCGCCGAGGTCTCCGCCCAGCTCGACGCCGAACGGCGGGCCCCCGGCGGACTGGGCCGCCACGCCATGGACCGCGACACGGAGATCCACCGGCTGACCGCCCGTCTGCGCACCCTGCGCCGCTTCGGCCTGGACCTGTGCCTCGGCCGCATGGTGACCGAGGACGACCCCGAGACCCCCGTCTACATCGGCCGCCTGGGCCTCACCGACAGCACCACGGGCCGCCGTCTGCTGGTCGACTGGCGCTCCCCCGCCGCCGAACCCTTCTTCGGCGCGACCCACGCCAACCCGATGGGCCTCACCAGCCGCCGCCGCTACCGCTGGACCGACGGCCGTATCAGCGACTACTGGGACGAGATCTTCTCCTCGTCCGAGCTCGACAGCCTCACCGACCACCACCACACGGCCGCGCTCGACGACCAGTCCGCGTTCATCGCCAGCCTCGGCACCAACAGGTCGGAGCGCATGCGGGACGTCCTCGGCACCATCCAGGCCGACCAGGACGCCATCATCCGCGCGAGCTCCCGGGGCGCGCTGGTCGTGGACGGCGGGCCCGGCACCGGCAAGACGGTCGTCGCCCTGCACCGTTCCGCGTACCTCCTCCACTCCGATCCCCGGCTGGGCCACCGCCGGGGCGGCGTCCTCTTCGTCGGCCCCCACCGCCCGTACCTCTCCTACGTCGCCGACGTCCTGCCCAGCCTCGGCGAGGAGGGCGTGCAGACGTGCATCCTGCGCGACCTGGTCGAGGAGGGGGCGACGGCCGGCGTCGAGCCCGACCCGGAGGTGGCCCGTCTGAAGTCGTCCGCGGCGCTGGTCGACGGCATCGAGAAGGCCGTCCGCTTCTACGAGGAACCGCCCACCGAGGGCATGACGGTCACGACCCCCTGGTCCGACATACGGCTGAGCCCCGCCGACTGGACGGCGGCCTTCGACGCGGCGGAACCGGGCACCCCGCACAACGAGGCCCGCCACCAGGTCTGGGAGGAGTTGCTGACGATCCTGACGGACAAGCACGAGGCCGCGACCGACCCCGACGGGGACCCCGACGCCGAGACGGCCGTACCCCCGGCCCTCCTCCGCAGGTCCCTGCTCCAGAACAGGGACCTGGTCACGACCTTCAACCGGGCCTGGCCGCTGCTGGAGGCGGCGGACCTGGTGGGAGACCTGTGGACGGTACCGGCGTATCTGCGGCTGTGCGCGCCCTGGCTGAGCCGTGACGAGGTCCGGCTCCTCCAGCGCGACGACCCCCAGGCGTGGACGACCTCCGACCTCCCCCTCCTCGACGCCGCCCGCCGGCGCCTCGGCGACCCGGAGACGGCCCGCCGCAAACGCCGCCACCAGGCCACGCTCGCCGCACAGCGCGAGCGGATGACCCAGGTCGTGGACAACCTGATCGAGGCGGTCTCCAACTCGGGCGCCGACGGCGACGACGGCGAGGGCCTGGTGACGATGCTGCGCGGCGAGGACGCCCGGGTGAGCCTGGTCGACGACTCCGAACTCCACACCGCCGACCCGGACCTGCTGGCGGGTCCCTTCGCCCACATCGTCGTGGACGAGGCGCAGGAGCTGACGGACGCGGAGTGGCAGATGCTGCTGCAGCGCTGCCCGTCCCGCAGCTTCACGATCGTCGGCGACCGCGCCCAGGCCCGGCACGGCTTCACGGAGTCCTGGGAGGACCGCCTGAACCGGGTGGGCCTGGACCGCGTCACGCAGTCCTCCCTCACCATCAACTACCGCACCCCGGAGGAGATCATGACGGAGGCGGCACCGGTGATCCGCGCCGCACTCCCCGACGCGAACGTCCCGACCTCCATCCGCAGCAACGGCGTCCCCGTCGACCACACCCCGACCTCGGACCTGACGACGGCCCTGACCTCGACCCTCGACACCTGGCTGTCCGCCAACCCCGACGGAACGGCGTGCGTGATCACAGCGCCGGACGTCGCGACGCACGTCCAGGCGACCCGGTACGTCCGCGCGACCCCCCGGGTCCGCGTGCTGACCCCCGAACTCTCGAAGGGCCTCGAATTCGACTTCGTGGTGCTCGTCGACCCGGAAACCTTCGGCGAGGGCATCGAGGGAGCGGTGGACCACTACGTGGCGATGACCCGGGCGACCCAGCGGCTGGTGATCCTCACGACCGTCTGACCCTGCGCTGCCCCCGGAGGTTCCCCCCGATGGTCAGCCGCCGCGGGCGGCTCCCTCCGGCCAGACGACGTCCACGGGGATCCCGGCCGCCCGCGCCGCGAGCACGGCATCGGCGGTGCCGCCGCCCTTGCCGGTGGGCGGCGCACCGTCCCACACGGCCACGAGGCGGTCGGCCCGCTGGACGAGCACGGCGTTGGCGGCCTCGTACGCCTCCCGGTCGGCCGTCTCGTAGGGCAGCGCGACGACCTCCTCGGCGGCCGCCGACAGCCGGTCGTACGAGCCCCCGTGCTCGGGCTCGACGACGCCGCGCCGGTAGTCCCGGGAGGGCACGACGACGACCAGCCGCCCCCCGGCGGCGAGCACGGCCTCGGCGAAGACCGTGTCGGCCCCCTTGGCGATGCAGGACACCCCGACGAGCGGGCCGTCCTCCCCGGCGTACGGCTTGAGCAGCTCGTCCAGCGCCGCGCGCACGAGGGGGATGGCCCGCTGGGTCAGATCCAGGTGACCGGTCACCGCGATGGTGGTCCGCTGCTGACGCGGAACGGGGTCACCCTCAGCGTCGGTCATACGGAGACGCCTCCCTGTCGATCACTGATGGTCCCTCGTGGTGGTCCCTCCAGGTGGTCCCTCGTAGTGGGGCACTCCCGGTGGTCCCTAGTCGCTGTCGAGGGGGACCCAGGCCCGCCCTCCTGTGTCGTCCGTGCCGTACCAGTAGCGCGGCATTCCCTTGATGCCGGCGGTGTGGAAGGGGCGGCCGTGGTCGTCGATGCGGATCGTGCCCGTGCGGCCCTGGGAGGACCAGTCGAGTTCGAGGTACCAGCGGGCATCGTAGGTCTGTGTCGTCGCGTCGACCAGCAGCACCTCGGGGTCGTCGGCCGAGACACGGTACGGGAAGCGCACGGCCGGGAGGACACGTCCGCCGTCGGCGCCGTCCTCGCCGTCCTTCGGGTGGACGATGGGGCGGTCCGCGTCGAGGTTCACGGTGAAGCGGCGGGGCGTGAGCTCGCTGCCGCAGCCCTGGCCCATGTTGTACGCGGTCCCGTCGTCCGGGGTGTCGCGGCCGACGACGCGGACGTGGAGCGCGTCCAGGACCACCGCCGCCGAGGACTTCCCCTGCACCGAGATCCGCACCTTCGTCCGCCGCCCGTGCACCGCGTTCTGCGTCGCCGCCCAGACCTCGGCGTCCTGCTCCGACGGTGGCGGAGGCACCTGAGCGGGCGGCTTGTCGATGACGTAGTCGTGGTCACACCCGCTCTCCCAGACGAGGGAGTCGACGCTCCAGGTGAGGGGCGGGTCGGCGGCCGGCGGGTTCGTCGGGCGGTCGGATGCGCCAGGGGTGGGGGTCCCCATGCTCGTGGGGCGGGAGGTGTCCGCCTCGGAGGAGCGGCCGTTCGAGTGCGCGGAGAGGCTGCCGATGGTGAGGGCGGTGCCGCCGACGAGCAGGGCGCCGGCGGCGGCCACGGAGGCCAGGATGCGCCGACGGCGGTACCAGGGGTGAGCGTGGGGACGGGGGTGGGGACCGGAGGAGGGGGGCGACACGTCCGGGTCGGGGTGGTGGTGGCCGGGGTGCTCTGGGGAGCGGCTCTCTTCGGCGAGGGTTCCGTCCGCGTCGGCGTGCGCGTGTTCGTGCGCGTCCTCATCCGCGGCCGGTGCTGGTGCTGGTGCTGGTGCTGGCGTTGGTGCTGGTGCTGGTGTTGGCGTTGCTGCCGGTGCCGGTGCCGGAGCTGGGATCACCGCTTCCGGCGCATCGGTCGTACGCACCCGCTGCCGAGCCGCGAGCGCCGACAGCCACAGCCGGTGCAGATCGAGCCGCTCCTGTGGTGTCGCGCCGCAGAAGGCCGCGAGCCGCTCCACGGGCGCGTAGTCCTGGGGTACGGCGTCGCCCGCGCAGTACCGGTGCAGCGTGGAGGTGTTCATGTTGAGACGGCGGGCGAGGGAGCCGTAACTCCGGTCGGTACGGTCCTTCAGACGCCGCAGCAGCGCCGCGAACTCCTCGGCATCGCCCTGAATCGACATCGTTCCCCCGCCGTCCCCACCGCCCGCGATCCCGCATCCCGGGCTCTGATGTCACCGCACGTATCCGTACGGGTATCAGTACGTGTATCAGTGCGCCTCTCAGCACACGTATCACTGCACGTCAGATGCGCGGGGATGGTTCCACCGGTGCCCGCCCCCTGCCCCGGTGCCGGGGCCGGTGCCGGTGCCGCCCGCTGTCGTACCGGACGGCACGGGATGGGGCACCGCCGTCAGCGGACGCTGGTGGTCCCGATGCCGGCGATACGGTCGTACCGCTCCACCACCACGAAGAGCTTGACCTTCTGCGTCGTCGTTCCGCTGCCGAAGGTCAGGGTGACCGCGACCTCGTGGCTGTGCCCCATGCTGCCGTTGTCGGTCACCGTCCACCGCGCCGGAACGTTCTGGGCGCGCAGGACGCCGTCGGCCCCGTTCTTCTTCTCCCAGGCGGTCAGCCGCTTGGCGAAGTCGGGCGTCAGGTAGTGCTTGCGGAGCGCCTTGGCCAGTGTGGTGTCCGGGTCCGAGTAGTCGCCCTTCGCGTCGATGTACGCGCCGTAGAAGTCGGCGACGCGGGTCACCACGGTGCCGGGCGTACCGGTGACCGACTTCGGTGCGGTGACCGGCTGCTTCGACTGAGCGGCGGCGACCGGCTTCGACCAGGCGGTGGGTGCCTGTGCCGAGGCGGGGACGGACGCCTGCGCCGGCAGCTGCGCCGACACACCGAGCCCGACGGCGAGGACGAGACCGGCGGCGGCCGCGCGGAGACCGTGGGCACGGCGGGCGGAGAACTTCGTGTTCATGTGCGTCATCCATCTCTGTTCGTCGACCCGGCACTCGGGCACGGAGATGCCCGGTACGCAGGGTCGGGAGGGTGTCGTCGCCACACGGCGGCCGGGCCGGTCGTTGTGACCCGGCCGGGGCGACACCCAGAGCTTCGAGGACGCCGGGACCCACCACAACAGCTGCCGCCCCGTCCCGGACGGCAGAACGGTCCCACCCCTGCTGACCTGGGATGAATGGGTTCCTGGGAATGCCCTGGGAATATCCTGGGATACGTCCTTCAGTGCACCCGGGACCCAGCGGAAGAGCGGACTCGCCGGCTCAGCCCACCGTGGAGGAACGCCCTGCGGGAGCCCCTGAACGATCCCGGGTGATGGCGTACCCGAAGGCCGTCGCCAGGACGTACATCAGCACCGAGTAGACGGCACTGGGAACGGCGACCTCGGTGCTGTCGAGGATGCTCAGGGCGATGGTGAGGGCCACGGTGGTGTTGTGGATACCCACCTCCATGGCGCTGGCGACGGCCTGGGGCTGACTGAGGCGCAGCGCTCGGGCACCGCCGTAGCCGATGCTGAGGCTGGCGAGGCAGAAGATGCCGGTGACCAGGCCGACCTGGCGAAGGTAGTCGGCGAGGTTCTCCCGCTCCCCCAACAGCGCCGCGAGGGACACCGCGACCAGGACGGCGATGGAGAACACCCGCACCGGACGGTCGGCGCGGGCGGCGAAGTCGGCGGACCGCCGCCGGACGAGCATGCCGAGCCCGACCGGGATGAGCACGATGGCGATCACCTGTAGCACCTTGCCGAACTGCAGTCCCAGGTCGCCCTCGGCGTCGAAGTGGCTGATGGCCAGGTTGGTGACGAGGGGAATGGTGACGGCCGCGAGTACCGAATTGATCGCGGTGAGGGTGATGTTGAACGCCACGTCCCCGCGGAACAGGTGGCTGAAGAGGTTGGCGGTGGTGCCGCCCGGTGACGCGGCGAGCAGCATAACGCCCACCGCGAGCAACGGGTCCACGTCGAAGACCTTGACCAGCCCGAAGGCGACCAGCGGCAGCACCACGATCTGCACGGTCAGCGCGAACACGACCGCCTTCGGCGAGCGGGCCACCCGCTTGAAGTCGGCCGTGGTGAGCGACAGCCCGAGACCGAACATGATGATGGCGAGCGCGACGGGCAAGCCGGTCGTGATCAGCGCTGAATCCTTCATGCGTCACGCTTCCTGGAGGACGGCACGAAGGCAGCGAGGACTGCGCGAACTGCCGCACGGGGCCCGTAGGTCGCCACAGTGAACCAGCACCGACCCGCTGTTACAAGGCTTCGGCTGACCTGCGTATCGGCGCGGCCCGACGCCGCTGGTGCTCCTGCAACGGGGCGTCGCAAGAAGGCAGTTCCCAGTTCCGATGTGCCCTAGTAGTACCCTTTTTCCCCGTCGAGCAGCTCTCTCACGATGTCCGCGTGGCCCGCGTGTCGTCCGGTCTCTTCGACGAGATGGATGAGCATCCAGCGGAGGTTGGCCTTGCCGGCGCGGAAGTCGGGGTGGCGGCCGACGTCGTCCAGGGACGCCTCGGCTACGATCTCGTTGCTCCGGACGCACTGGGCCTCGTACTCCGCGAGCAGCTGCTTCAGCGAGCTGCCGTCGGTGCGCCAGTCCGCGTCCTCGCCCATCGCGGTCAGGGACGGATTCTGCGCCTTGTCGCCGCCCAGGAACAGCACCTCCAGCCAGGTGTGTTCGACCCACCGCATATGGCTGATGAGCCCGGCCATCGTCATCGCCGGCGAGGTGGGGATGACGGAGCGATGCGCGTCGGCCTCGCTCAGACCCTCGCATTTCCATCTCAGGATCTGCCGTTGCAGATCCAACCAGCCGACGAGCGCGGTACGTTCGTCGGCCTGAAAGGGGGGACGCTCAAGTGAGGGTGACATGCCCGCACGTTAGACCGCCCGGTCTCCGGACGCCGCCCGATTTCCGATCCAGGATGCGCCGGACGACCCGCAGTTCGCCCCAACTGCGTGCTCCGCGCCTACCGCCTCTGGTTCGAGCACACGCGCACATGCACCGCCGGCTGCAAGGGCGCCCCCAAGGCCCAGGACGGCTGCGAGGACGGACGTCGGCTGTGGGGCACGTACCGCCTCGCTCGCATCGGAAAGGCGACGACCTCATGGTGATGCGCGGGTGTACAACCCCGTGCGGATGCCGGCCGTCTGTAAGGCGCTGGAAGATTGAGCCTTCGGTGCCTACGACCCGGCCGAGCGACGCGAAGTGACTCGCCTGGAAAGCGGTCCAGCCGTACTCGACGTCGCGCCGCAGGACCTCGACAGCCAGGGGCTCGACGGCCGTCTCGTCACACGTCCCCGTGATCACTACATCGAGCGGATCGAGCCGTCGCGTCGATCAGGCCGTGCGACGACGGCTGGCGCGGAACCAGCGGACACCTTTCACGGCGTACACGGCGGCCATGAGCGCGAAGCCGACGAAAGTGAGCCAGAACCAGGAATCCGCCACTGCGAGGCTCAGCAGCAAGCCGCCGAAGAGCAGTAGGGAGGCGACGACGTCCAGCAGGTCGAGGCGTGCCTCGAACCGCACCGCCGAGTCGGATCCGCGCAGTCGGCGGATCACGGGAACGAGGCCGAGGGCCTGCAAGACGGCCAGACCGAGAGCGAACCAGACGAACCAGCCGGGTATGTCCACGGCGCGCACTGTATCGCGCCCTCCGGAACCCTGGGTGTCCAAGTGCGTGACAACAACGACGAACGACAGCGGACGCCCGCGAACGTCAGCGGACCACACCATCGCAGCTCAGAGCCACACCAGATCGTCGTACTACGAGGTGACCGTGTTGGTGGCAGTCCTCAACGAGTGGCCAAGACCGGCACGTTGGGCGGCTTCGCGCGAAGATCACCTCTTGCCGGGCCTTCCACAATGCACGTAGCCGAGACGCGGCGCACGCTGTGATGACTCGGTAAGCCTGTCTGATTCCGGTACGCACAGGTCCCCGCAAGGGCACATAAAAGCAGGCCAGTTGGCAGGCCAGGTGAACCACGCTCATGCCGAACCCGTTGATCAGTCAGCGCATCGTACCGGTCGCGCGGCTGACATCGGAGAGTGTGACGCCACGGCACTCGCGCACGACCCTCTGCCGGTCCCCCATCGCCGCCGGCGTCCGGGCCACGTCGTCCCCTGCCACCGTCCCTGGTCCTCCCCGCCGTGCCGCTTCACCGCTCTGTCCTGCAAGGTTGCCGGAATGGCAACGCTGATCGCGCCGAGTGGCCGCCGCGCCGCATGATCGATGGGTCCCCCGCCGGCCGCGAATCAAGGAGTCCCCATGCGATCCGAGCCGACCGCCGCACTGCGCCACCGCACCGTCGAGGCCCCGGCCGGGCGCCTGCACCTGGTCGAGCAGGGCATCGGCCCGCTGGTCCTGCTCGTGCACGGTTTCCCCGAGTCCTGGTACTCCTGGCGCCACCAACTCCCGGCCCTCGCCGCGGCCGGCTACCGGGCGGTGGCGATCGACGTGCGTGGTTACGGCCGCTCCTCCAGGCCGGAGGCGGCCGAGGCCTACCGCATGCTCGACCTGGTGGAGGACAACGTCGCCGTCGTGCGCGCCCTCGGCGAGGAGAGTGCGGTGATCGTCGGCCACGACTGGGGATCCAACATCGCCGCCGCCTCCGCCCTCCTCCACCCCGGAGTCTTCCACGCGGTCGGCTTGCTGAGCGTGCCGTACGCACCGCCCGGCGGCCCCCGTCCCACCGACATCTTCGGCCAGATCGGCGGCCCCGAGCAGGAGTTCTACGTCTCCTACTTCCAGGAGCCCGGCCGCGCCGAGGCGGAGATCGAGCCCGACGTCCGGGGCTGGCTCGCGGGCTTCTACGCGGCCCTGTCCGCCGACACCATGCCCGCCCCGGGCGAGCCCGACCCGCACTTCGTCACCCGCGGCGGCGGCCGGCTGCGTGACCGCTTCCCCACGGGGGCTCTCCCGGCCTGGCTGAACGAGAGTGACCTAGACGTCTACGCCGGGGAGTTCGAGCGCACAGGGATGACCGGCGCGCTCAACCGCTACCGCAACATGGACCGCGACTGGGAAGACCTCGCCCCGCACCGTGGAGCCCCGATCAAGCAGCCGTCCCTGTTCGTCGGCGGCGCGCTGGACGCCTCCACCACCTGGATGTCCGACGCCATCGACGCCTACCCCACCACCCTCCCCGGTCTGTCGGCCTCCCACCTCCTGGAGGGCTGCGGCCACTGGATCCAGCAGGAGCGTCCCGACGAGGTCAACCGCCTGCTGAGCGACTGGCTCGCCACCCTTCGCGGCTGAACCAGGCAATCCAGGCACAGCAGACCGCGCGGCGGCCCGGTGCGTACACCCGTGCGTGGGGCGTTGCCCCGCCCTGCCGAGCGTCCCTTGGTGTTCCCCGGGCCGCGGCGGCGGCCGTAGGGAGGGGGGCTGGTCGGCGTGGCCTGATGGCGGGGCCCGTCCAGCGCCGGGACGCGGGGGCTCACCCGCCGCCTCTCGCGGCCCGGCCCGGATGGAGCTCAGCGGAGCAGGAGGTCGCGGATCGCCTTCGTGATCTCGTCGGGCGCCTCCTCGGCCATGAAGTGCCCCGCCCCGGTCAGCCGGTGGTCCAGGTCCGGCGCCCACGCGTGCCAGACCGCGGCGGCGTCGTAGCCCAGTCGCGCGCCCCAGTCCTGCTGGACGACCGTCACGGGCATGGCCAGCTGGGAACCCGCGTCCTGGTCCGCCTGGTCGTGTGTGACGTCGATGCCCGCCGAGGCCCGGTAGTCCGCGACGATCGACGCCACGGCCGCGGCGCTCGCACGCAGATACGCGGACCGGACCGGTTCCGGCATGGCGGCCGGGTCATCGGACCAGGCGTCGAGGAAGGAGCCGAAGAAGGCGTCAGCACTGTTGGCGATCATCGTCTCCGGCAGGCCCGGCGGCTGCGCCATGAGGAACAAGTGGTAGCCGACCGCCGCCGGGACACCGTGCAGGACGTTCCACATGTCCAGGGTCGGCACGACGTCGAGGATGCCCAGGTGCGTGAGAGTCTCGGGATGGTCCAGTCCCGCCCGGAAGGCGACCAGGGCACCCCGGTCGTGGCCGACCAGGGCGAAGCGCTCATGGCCGAGTGCCGCCGCCAGGGCGACGACATCGGCGGCCATGGTGCGCTTGGAGTACACCTCAGGGCCGGTGGCCACCGGCTTGTCACTGGCGCCGTAGCCGCGCAGGTCGGGACAGATCACCGTGTGCTCGTCGGCGAGCCGCTCGGCGACGTGCCGCCACATCAGGTGGGTCTGGGGGAAGCCGTGCAGCAGCACGACCGGGCTGCCCTGGCCGCCGACAGCCGCAGCCAGCTCCACTCCGTCGGCGCCGGGCAGACGGAGGTGGTCGAAACCGGGGATGGTGAGCGTCATGAAAGGCCCCTTCCTGGGGTCGGGGGACCGGCAAAGGCCTTGGTCCAAGGACTGAGGGGGTCAGCGTGGGCGACGGCGATCAGCAGCCGATCAGTACGCTTCGCCGGCGCGGACCCGCGGCACGGAAGATGGACGCCATGCGAATCGACGTCCTCGGTGCCGTACGGGCCCTCCGCGACGACGGCACCACGGTCGACCTGGGCGGACCCCGCCACCGCGAGGTACTCGCCCGGCTTGTCGCCGCCGGGGGACGGATGGTGCCCACCGACACCCTCGTGGACGACCTGTGGGCCGAGCCTCCGGTGCGGGCCGTGGGTGCGTTGCGTACGTTCGTCGCCGCGCTGCGCCGCGCCATCGAACCCGACCGGCCGCCCCGCACCCCGCCGCGCGTCCTCGTCACGGAAGGACCCGGCTACGCGCTGCGCCTGCCACGCGACTCCGTGGACGTCCACCGGTTCGAGGACGCCCTGGCCCGCGCCCGGCGTACACCCGATGCGCTGACCGACCTCGACGCGGCCCTTGAAGCCTGGCGCGGCCCCGCCTACGCCGACGTGACCGGCTCAGCGTGGGCCCAGCGCGAACAAACCCGGCTGGAGGAGCTGAGGCTGGAAGGGACGGAACTGCGCGCCCGCCTTCTCCTCGACTCCGGTTCAGGAGCCGAGCTGGTCGCCGAACTGGGCACCCACGTCGCCGAACACCCCTGGCGTGAGCCGGCCTGGGGGCTGCTGGCCCGCGCACTGCACCGGGCGGGCCGTACGGCGGACGCATTGGCCGCCCTCCGCCGCGCCCGCACGATGCTCGTGGACCAGCTCGGGCTCGACCCCGGCGCCGACCTGCGGCGCCTGGAGATGGACATTCTCCAGGGGGCTACCTCGCTTCAGCCGCCGCGCACCGTGTGGACCGCCGGCGTACGACTCGGCCCGCGCACCACCGTCGAACTGGCCCGCACCCTGGCCCTGGCGGGTGGTGACGCTCTCGTCCATTCGCGGCGCGACCGCCTCGCCGCCGTCCAGGCGGCAGAGCGCACCGGAGACATCGACCTGACCGCCCGCGTCATCGGCGCCTACGACGTGCCCGCCCTGTGGAGCCGGGCCGACGACCCCGAGCAGTCCCGCGCCGTCGTCGCGGCGGCCGAGCGTACGCTCACGGCACTCGGCACCGACGGCCCCGCCGAACTGCGCGCCCGCCTGCTGGCCACCGTCGCGGTCGAGAGCCGCAGCGCCGAACTGTCCGCCATCGAACTGAGGCGCGCCGGGCAGGCGGCGCGCGAGGCCGAGGCGCTGGCCCGGGAGCTGGGCGATCCCGCCCTGCTGGTGTTCGCCCTCAACGGCGTCTTCCTCCAGTCCTTCACCCGGCCCGGGCTCGCGGCGGCACGGGACGTGATCGGCGCCGAGATCCTCGACCTGGCCACCCGGCACAAACTGGCGAACTTCGCCGTGCTGGGCCGGCTCATTTGTCTGCAATCCGCCTCCGCCCTCGGCGACCTCGACGCCGCGACCGCACACGCCGAGGCCGCCGAGCAGCTCGCCGTCAGCACCGAGGCCTCGGCCGTCCCCGTACTCACCAGCTGGTTCCGCGCCCGGGTCACAGCCGCACACAGCACCGCACCGGGCGGACCGACCGCCGCCACAGCCGCAGCGCACTACCGCGCCGCCGAAGACACCCTCGCCGAGACAGCGGGCATGCCGGGGCTGCACCGGGGCCTGTTCGCCCTCGCCCTCCTGGGCCTGCGCCTCCTGCACGGCCGTCCCGCGCCCACCGATCCCGCTCTCGACTGGGGCCCCTACCACCCCTGGACGCGCCCCTTGGCGCTGCTCGCCCACAACCGGACCGAAGAGGCCCGCACCGCGCTGACCACGGCGCCCGAACCGCCCCTTGATCACATGCAGGAAGCACTCTGGTGCCTGACCGCCCACGCCGCCGCCCGCCTCCACGAACGCCCGCTCGCCGCCCGCGCGGCGACGGCCCTGCACGCCGCCCGCCTCGAACACGCGGGCGGGGCGAGCGGGATGCTGACTCTGGGGCCGGTGGCGCGCTATCTGGCGGAAGCCGAGGCTTGCGCCAACACCAGATGACCGACACGGACGAGGGGAATGTCGAACGGCGCACGGCGTGAGAAAGCCCGAAAGCCCCAGGCCGATTTCACGACCTGGGGCTTCTCGGCGGGAGGGGGCAGGGCTACGGCGCCGCGGTCGGCGTCACGTCCGTCAGCGTCCAGCGCTGGTTCAGGCCCGAGTTCGGGGTCCAGACTCCCACGCTCGCGCCGTCGTTCGTCGACTGGCCGTGGACGTCCGGGAGTTGGCCCGTGGCCACGTTCACCAGGGTCCATGTGCCGTTGCCCGTCGAGGACAGGATCCACTGGGCGGCCTCGTCGCGCGTGGCCGTGTCACGTTCCGCCACCAGGGAGTCGAAGCGGATGGCCAGGCGCTTGCGCGAGGTCGGCTCCGTCAGGGCGTAGCGGGTGCGGTTGTCGGTCGCGCCCTTGCCGATGCGGTCCAGGGTCCACTGCTGGGCGTTGCCGGCCGCCGTGCTCGGGGTCTTGATGACCAGGCTCTTGCTGTCGGGGCCCACGGCCAGGTTCTTGCCGCTCTGGACGCCCGTCAGGGTGTAGCTGTGGTTGTCCTGGAGTTCGGCCTTGGCGGTCGCCACCCCCGAGACGCCGTTGACCAGGAAGGAGGTCACGGACTGGGCCGGGACCGTGATCGTCGCCTGCTTGCCGGTGACCTTGACCGCCTTCTTGCGGATCAGCTTGCCGGCGGCGTCCGTGACCACCGGGGTGATCGTCGCCTTCTTGGAGACCTTGCCGAACTTCGAGAGGTCGACCGTCACCGCGCGGGACTCGGTGGTGCTGTTGACGTGGACGACCGTCGCCTTGTCGCCCTTCTTCGCCACCGCGGCCGTGCTCGACTCGTCGTTGGTCTTGATCAGACGGTCGCCCGGCTTGATGTAGTGCGTGAAGTTGCGGGCCGTGTCGAACTTGGTGTTCGTATAGATGGGGCAGGTCTTCAGGGTGTCCGACTTCTTGCAGGCGAAGGAGAGCTGGATCGAGCCCCAGTTGCCGCCCTTCTCCGACTCGCCGCCCGGCTTCATGTTGTCGTAGTCCTCGACCGGCTGCCAGAAGACCCAGGCCTGGGGCTCCAGTTCGCGCAGGTCGTCGACGATGCGCTGGGCGAGGCCCAGGCCGGGGCGCATGTCGGTGAAGCTCTGGCCGTCGCCCCAGTCGCCCTCGACCTCGGACATCCACAGCGGCTTGTCTGCGGCCTTGGCGAGGTCGCGGACCGTGGTGCGCTGGCTGGTGCCGTAGGTGTGGACGTTCATCTGGTCGACCAGGTCACGGACCTCCTGCGGGTAGGAGTTCCAGTTCGTGGCGAACGTGCCGGGGTTCGTCTCGTCCATCGCGGAGATCTTCGCGCGGCTGCGGGAGTCCTCCAGGACCGGGCCGAGCGCCCTGAGGACCTTCTGCTGGAGCTCGGGGCCCATGTGGGCGCCCTCCTGGCGGCCGCCGGTCGGCTGGCCGTCGGCGCCGAGCTTGGTGCCCCAGTAGTTGGTGTTGGGCTCGTTGAACGGGTCGAGGGTGTCGACCTTGATGCCGTGCGCCTTCTCCAGGCGCTCGGTGGCGCCGACCAGGTACTCGGCGAAGTCCTCGACCGACTCCTCCTTCAGCTGGTCCTTCGAGGAGTCGAAGCCGCCGGAGACGTAGCCGCTCTCCGTCATGAACCACGGCGGGGAGTTGCTGAAGGTCTCCCAGTGCGTGATGTCCTTCTTGATGCGGTCGACCCACCAGCGCTGGGTGGCGTCGGCGTTCTTGTTCCAGTCCTTCTTGTCGTCAGCGCTCCACCAGTCGACGTCCTCGCGGGTGGTGCCCGCCGGGGCCTTCCACCAGCCCTCGACCGCACCCCCGGCCCGCAGGTAGTCCTTGACGTCGGGGGCGTTGCCGCCGCCGATGTTGTAGCGGGCGATGTTGAGGTTGAGGCCGTCCGCGCCGAAGAGGAGCTTGGCGAGCTTCTCGCGTATCGCGGGCGGGTAGTCGCCGGTCGCGTTGGCGAACCAGACCAGGCTGGTGCCCCAGCCCTCGAAGCTCTGGCCCTTGTAGGAGGGGTCGGGGCTGACCGTCACGGACGCGGCGGCGGGGGCCGACGTGTCGGCGTGCGCCATCGGCAGGGAGGTCGTGGCCATGGCGGTGCCGGTGGCCAGGGCCGTGATGCCGATGGCTCCGAGGAGCCGTCTCGTACGGGTGCGGTGTGCCATTCGAGTACTCCAACTCTTCCGTGTGCCGCGTCCCGGCGGTGCACGGAGATCGGGGCCGACGTTCAGCGTGGTGCGTGCGGTGCGAGGCGAGGCGGTGCCTGTGCCGCGGGTGTGTGCGTCGTGCTGCGTGCCGCGTGGTGCGTGGTGCGTGGTGCTGCGGCGATGCGGGGTGACGAGTGTGGTGCGGTTCGAGGTGTTCTCGTATGGTTTGTCTCAGTGGATGTTTACGTAAACATCCACTGAGGCGGATGTCTACACTGTCCGAATCTCGGTGGTCAAGGAGTCGTCAAGAGTCGATCTGAGGAGTCGGGGGAACAAGGTGGACACAACCGACGGACGCACGAGGAGACGTGGCGCCCGGCCCCGCCAAGGGCCCTCGATGGGAGACGTCGCGCGGGTCGCCGGGGTCTCCGCCCAGACCGTCTCCCGCGTCTCCAACGGCTTCGCCGGCGTCAACGAGGACACCCGCCGGCAGGTCCTCGACGCCATGCGGGAGCTGGGGTACCGGCCCAACAGCGCGGCGCGGGCCCTGCGGCGCGGGGAGTTCCGGACCCTCGGGGTGATCACCTTCTCCCTCTCCACCCTCGGGAACATCCGCACGCTCGACGCGATCGCCACGTCCGCCGCGCGGGAGGGGTACGCCGTCACGCTGCTGCCCGTCGCCGTGCCGACGCAGGACGAGGTGAACGGGGCGTTCTCCCGGCTCGGGGAGCTGGCCGTGGACGCCGTGATCGTGATCATGGAGGTGCATCTGCTGGACGCGGCGACCGTGTCCGTGCCGCCCGGGGTGCAGGTCGTGGTCGCCGACTCCGACGCCGGGGACCGGTACACCGTCGTCGACACCGACCAGGCGGGGGGCGCGCGGGACGCCGTACGGCATCTGCTGGAGCTGGGGCACGGGACCGTGTGGCACCTGGCCGGGCCCGAGGACTCGTTCGCGGCGCAGCGGCGGGCGAACGCGTGGCGCGCCACACTCACCGAGGCGGGCGTGGCGGACGCGCCGCCGTTGGTGCGCGGCGACTGGTCGGCCGAGTCCGGGTACCGGGCCGGGTTGCGAATCGCCGAGGAGGCGGACTGCACGGCCGTGTTCGTCGCGAACGATCAGATGGCGCTGGGGTTGTTGCGGGCGCTGAACGAGCGGGGACGGCGGGTGCCCGAGGACGTCAGTGTCGTCGGGTTCGACGACATTCCCGAGGCCGCGTCCTTCCTGCCGCCCCTGACCACCGTCCACCAGGACTTCGCGGAGGTGGGACGGCTGTGTGTGGAGGGGGTTCTCCGCAAGATGCGGGAGGGCGGGCGAGAGGAGGACGAGACGGAAGGGCACGGGACGACACTCGTGCCGACGCGGCTCGTACGGCGACGGAGCACGGCACCGCCGCCGGGGTCCGCCCCGCCGCCGGGGTCCGTTCGCTGAGGTCCGCTGAGCGTTCAGGGGGCGCTCGTCGTCGACTCCTCGGGCTGCTCGCGTCGCCGCTCGTCCCCGCGGCCGGTGACCTCGCCGTACGCCCGGTGGAGGCGGCCGAGCTCCCAGAGCAGGTAACCGCTGGCGCCGGCGAACGGGAACCATGTGCCCAGGTGGAAGACGAGGACCGGCATGTACAACAGGCCGACCAGAACGACGAACTTGAACAGGACGGCTGTGTACGGCTGACCGTGTTCGACCATGATGTGCCCTCCCCTGCCGTGGACCCACGCTGAGCGCGATCGCGTGCATGGCCCCCCTCGGCCCCTCGGCCTCTGCTTCGCCATGATGCCGCCGGGTCGGCGGCTCCGCGAGGGTCGGCGATTGCTGCGCCACGTATCTTCACAACCGCTCAGCTATACGGTGTGGACTCGTGAACGGCATACGGGGGGCTCGGGGTTGGTGGGCGCGGGGGCGAGGGCTCGCGGAGAGGTACCCGTGGGTGGTGGATGTCGGGGTCGCCCTGTTGGTGCAGGGGGCCATGACCATGCCGTTCGTGCTGCCTCGGGCGGTCGGGCTGGCGCCGGCGACTTGGGCCGCGTACGGGATGATGACGCTCACCGTGGTGCCGCTGGTGTGGCGGCGGCGGGCTCCGCTCGCCGTGCTGCTGGCGATTCTGGTGACCAGCATGGTCTACAAGCTGGCCGTCGACGGGCCCGGGCAGCCGCTGCCGTACAACGGGCTGGTGATCGTCTACACGGTCGCCGTCCTGTCGTCGCCCTGGAAGCGGCTCGTCAGCGGGGTGCTGGTGCTGATCGCCGTGCCTGTGGGGGTCTGGCTCAACACGCGGTCGGCGCGTGAACTGACCTTCTCCGCCTTCGTGTTCGCGGCCGCCTACGTCTTCGGGCGGCTCACCGACGCCCGTCAGCGCGCCCACCGGGTCGAGGCCGAGCGGGCCGCCGCGCGGGAACGGGCCCGCATCGCACGGGAGATGCACGACATCCTCTCCCACGCCGTCAGCCTGATGATCGTGCAGGCGGAGGCCGGGCCCGTGGCGGTGCGTACGGCGCCGGAGCGGGCCGAGGCCGCCTTCGACGCGATCTCCGAGACCGGGCGGGACGCCATGGTCCAGCTGCGGCGGATGCTCGGCCTCCTCCGGGACAGCGAGGAGGCCGGCGAGGAGGTCGGCGAGGACGGCGGTGAGGACGGCGGCGTGGGGGCCCGCTCGGGGTACGCGCCCGGGCTCGCGCCCCGTGCGCCTCAGCCCGGGGTCGGGGAGTTGCCCGCGCTGTTCGAGCGGGTGCGGGGCAGCGGGCTTCAGGTCCGGTACGAGGTCGTGGGGTCGGCGCATGTGCTGCCGCAGGCCGTCGGGGCGACCGTCTTCCGGGTCGTGCAGGAGGCACTGACGAACACGGTCAGGCATGCGGCGGCCCGTACCGCCACCGTCCAACTCACCTACGGCACAGACGAATTGGGGGTACGCGTGATCGATGACGGGCGAGGGGCTCGGGCGGGGTCCGGCGGCGGTGGGCACGGGCTCGTGGGGGTGCGGGAGCGGGCCGCCGCACTCGGGGGTACGGCGGAGGCCGGGGCCGGGCCCGGGGGACGCGGGTTCGAGGTGCGGGTGCGGATACCCGTGCAGGCCGTGGTCGCGACGGCGGAGGCGGGCCGGTGACCGGTGAGGCGATCCGGGTGGTCGTCGCCGACGACCAGGAGCTGGTGCGGAGCGGGTTCGCGTTGATCCTCGACGTGCAGCCCGACATCGAGGTCGTCGCGGAGGCCGGTGACGGGGCGGAGGCGGTCGAGGCGGTGCGGCGGCACCGCGCCGACGTGGCACTGCTCGACATCCGGATGCCCCGGATGAACGGCATCGAGGCGTGCCGGGCGATCAGTGAGACATGTGCGAGCGGGACGAGCATTACGAGCGGGACAAGCAGTACGAGCAGTACGAGGACTGCCGGCGGTGCGGGCGGTGCCGGCGGCGCGGGCGGCGGGTGTCGGGTGGTCATGCTGACGACCTTCGACTCCGACGAGTACGTGTACGAGGCGCTGCACGCGGGGGCCAGTGGGTTTCTGCTCAAGGACGTCCGGCGGGACGATCTCGTGCACGCGGTGCGGGTGGTGGCGCGGGGCGACTCGCTGCTCGCGCCGTCCGTGGCCCGGCGGCTCGTGGAGCAGTACACGCGGCCCACCGTGAACGCCGCCCGGGGCCGACGGCCCGATCCCCGGCTCGACGTGCTGACCGGCAGGGAGCGGGAGACCCTGTTGCTGCTGGCGCGGGGGCTGTCGAACGCCGAGATCGCCGCCGAACTGGTCGTCAGCGATCACACGGTCAAGACCCATGTCGGCAACGTGCTCGCCAAGCTCGGCCTGCGCGACCGTATCCAGGCGGTGATCTGCGCGTACGAGACGGGGCTGATCGCGGCGGGTGACGACTCGCTCTGGGCAGCCGGTTCATCGACTGCGGCGGGCGACGCGTCCCTCGGGGAGGCGGCCGGTTCACCTCCTGCCCGCCCCGGTACGCCGGGCGGGGCCGGGAGTCGCTCGCCCGGGGGAGCCGGCCGCGCCTGGTCCTCCCCCATGTCGGCGAGGAAACGGCGCCGCTAGCACGCTGCAGAACCGCTCGCTCGGGCGATCCGCTGGGAGCCGCCGGTCAGAAGGATGGGGCCACGACCTGAACACCGGCCCACATCCCAGGAGTTGACCATGAGGAGCACCACCCGTACGTTGCTCGCCGCCGCCCTCGTGCTGGGGGTGGCCGCCGGGCCGACGGTGCTGCCGGCCACGGCGGCCACCGACGCCGCACCAGCCCTCGCCCCCACCCTCGCCTCCGCCTCCTCACGGTCGCAGGCACCGTCGTCGGCTGACACCCGGCTCGCCGCCGCCATGGAGGCCGCCATCGCCGGGCTGCCCTCCGCCGACGCGACCGCCGCGCTCGTACGGGTCGGGGGGAGCGAGGGGGTGTGGCGCGGCAGTTCGGGTGTGCACGACCTCACCACCGGGCGGTCGGCCGACCCGAACGCCCGCTTCCGGGCCGGGTCGGTGACCAAGGTGTTCACGGCCGCCCTCGTGCTGCGGCTGGTCGCCGAGGGGAAGGTCGACCTCGGCCGGAGCGCGCGCTCGTACCTGCCCGAGCTGATCCCGGCGTCGTACGGCGATGTCACCGTCCGGCAGTTGCTCAACCACACGCACGGCATCCCCGCGCCCGACTTCCCGTGGACGACCGTCGAGGGGGCGTACGCGAACCGCTTCCGGATCCACGACCCCGAGGAGATGGTGCGGTCGGCGACGGCGAAGGAGCGGGAGTTCGCGCCGGGAGAGCGGCAGCACTACCTCAACATCGGCTACACGATCGCCGGACTCATCGTCGAGCGGGTGACGGGGGACTCGTACGAGGAGCAGGTCGCGCGGCAGGTGCTGAGGCCGCTCGGGCTGCGGGACACGTACTTCCCGGGGACCGATCCGCGCATCGTCGGCCCGCACAACCACGGGTACCAGCGGATGACCCTCGACGACGGGACGACCGGGCTGCGGGACGTGACCGTGTGGGGCGTCACGGACGGGTGGGCGGCCGGGGACATCGTCTCGACCACCGCCGATCTGGAGCGTTTCACGAAGGCGCTGTTCCGGGGGCGGGTCGTGCCGCGCGGGCCGGTGCTGGAGGAGATGTTCACGGTGCCGGGGGTGACGGACCACACGACAGGCAGCCCCGCCGAGTACGCCGTCGGCCTGGCGCGCAAGGTGCTCGGCGGGCGTGAGGTGTGGGGCAAGACGGGTGGCCGCTGGGGCTACAACAGCGTCATCGCCTCCACGCGCGACGGCTCGCGCACCCTCGTCTACAGCGTCAACTCCACGGACGCCAAGGGCAGCACCATGAACAAGGTGGCCATGAGCGTGATGGTGGCGGCCTACGGGATGCCGTCGTAGCGGGCACGATCCGATCAGGACAACTGACCTACAGATTTGGTTAGTTGAGGTGCTCGGATCACGTCGGCCCCCTAGCATCGGCGGCATGCGAATGCGTCGGAGCCATGACAACTGGGGCCGGGGTCAGGGTCGGGGTCAGGGGCCGGACCGTGATCCGCGTGCCGACGCGTATCCGATGCCGAGCGTGCCGTACGGGTGGTACGGGGTGCTGCGCAGCACGGAGTTGCCCGCGGGGAAGGTCGTCAGCCTGCACTACTTCGGGCGTGCGCTGATCGCGTTCCGTGGGGCGGACGGGCGGGCCACCGTGCGGGACGCGCACTGTCCGCACTACGGCGCGCACCTGGGCGTCGGCGGGAAGGTCGTGGACGGGACGGTGCAGTGCCCCTTCCACGGGTGGCGGTTCGGGGCGGACGGGCGGTGCGTGGAGGCGCCGTTCGCCGTGCGGACGCCCAAGGTGTCGATCGGCGGGTTCCCGGTGCGCGAGCACAGTGGGCTCGTCCTCGTGTACGTCGGTCCGGACGCGCCGGAAGCGCCGGAAGCGTTGGACGAATCGGGTGCGACGCCGGGTGCGACGCCGGCTGGAGTGGGCGAACCCGCCTGGGAGGTGCCGGAGATCGAGGAGGCGGGGTCACGGCGGTTCGCCTCGCCCATCGACGACACGTGCCGGGCGCGGATCCACGTCCAGGAGATGCGCGAGAACATCGTCGACGAGTCCCACTTCCACTTCATCCACGGGCAGAGCGAGCCGCCGGTCCAGGAGTGGCGGGAGGACGGGCCGTTCGCCGAGGCGCTCGGGACGATCAGCCGGCGCGTGTTCGGGTGGGACATCCACAACACCTTCGACGCGTTCATGTACGGGCCGGGTGTGATGGTCGTCCGGGTCCACGGCCCCGTTCTGTCGGTGACCGCCGTCGCGCTCAGCACACCTGTCGACGACCGCACGAGCGAGCTGCGGATGCTGTACTACCTGCGCAAACCACGCCGGTTCCCCTTCCTCACACCCCTGTTCAAGCTCGTCTTCCGGGCCGAGGCGCTGGGCGAGGTGCGCGAGGAGGTACGGATCTGGGACCACAAGATCCATCAGGCCCGGCCGGTACTGCTGCCCCACGAGAAGGGGATCAGGGCGCTGCGGCGGTGGTACGCGCAGTTCTATCCGGCACCCCGTGGAGGCTGAGCATCAGGCCCGGTGCGGCGGTCATCTCCAGGCCCTCGTAGGCGAGGGTGAGGTCGCCGACGGCGTTTGGTGGTGGAAGCGGCGGCTCGGGCTGAAGCCCTGGGCCCGGCCTGCGGGCCCTAAGCTCCCCCCCATGGAGCGATCCGAGATCATGCAGCGCGTCGTCGGGATTCTCACCGAGGCGGTCGAGGTACGGCGGCAGGCTCGCGAGAACCCCGGCGTCGAGGTGGCGTTGACGGGGGCCGTCTCCGCACTGCTCGTGGAGACCCTGCCCAAGATCGAGCTGCCCGCCGACGCCTCCGCGCAGGAGACCGCGCACATCATCACGGACGCCCTGGCACCGGCGATCGTGACCCTGGCCAACTGCTTCTCGTACGCCTTCGTCCACCTGGCCGAAGTACACGACGAGGGCCGGACCGACACGACGGCCGCGGACGTCCTGCGATCCATCTCCCTGCAGTTCGCACAGCGGGAGGGGGAGTAGGGAGGGGAAGCAGGAGAGGGGGAGGGAGAGGGAGAGGGGGAGCAGGGAAAGCTCCATCCCCCCGTTCGTTCCCGGGATTTAACCCGCCGCCCCTTGGCCACCAGCCCTCTACGCGCGTAACTTGAGCCGACTCCCCCCACACCATCGCTTCGGCGTGCCCGACGCCCGATGCCCGATGTACGAGGAGGCCCTCAGCGTGCCCATGTCCCCCAGGTCCGACAGACCCTCAGGAAGCGGCGCCCGTGTGCGTCGCGTCGCCCGTCCGCTGATATCCGTGGGCGCGGCCGGCGCGCTCGCGTTCGGCGTGCTGCCCGCCGCGTTCGCCGCGCCCTCGGCGAGCGCGGTCATCGGGGAGGTGTACGGCGGCGGAGGGAACTCGGGGGCGACCCTGGTCAGGGACTTCGTCGAGTTGGGGAACGCCGGGTCCGGGGCCTACGACCTGGCGGGCCACAGCGTGCAGTACCTGCCGGGGTCGCCGTCCGCGTCCTCGCAGTGGCAGGTGACCGCGCTGAGCGGCGCGATCGCGCCCGGCGGACGGTACCTGATAGCCGAGGCGGCCGGCACCGGCGGTACGACGGCCCTGCCGACCGCCGACGCCGCCGGGTCGATCGCGATGAGCGCCGGCAGCGGAACCATCGCCCTGGTCTCCGGGACCACCGCGCTGACCTGCAAGACCGCCGCCGAGTGCGCGGCGGACTCCCGCGTCGTCGATCTCGTCGGGTACGGCAGCGCAGTCGTCCGCGAGGGCTCCGGCCCGGCCGCCGGCGCCTCCAACACCGCCTCCGTCGCCCGTGCCGCCTCCCTCGCGGACACCGACGACAACGCCGCCGACCTCGCGGCCGGTACGCCCTCCCCCGTCAACTCGGCCGGTCAGACGCCGGGTTCGGGCGGCGGAGACGGGGGCGGAGAGGGCGAGGGCGGCGGCTCCACCGAACCCGGGCCCCTCCGCGTGCACGACATCCAGGGCACCACCCGGCTGTCGCCGCTCACCGGGCAGACGGTGACCCGGGTTCCCGGCATCGTCACCGGCGTACGGAAGTCGGGCTCGAAGGGGTACTGGATCCAGGACCCGCAGGCCGACAGCGACCCCCGTACCGGTGAAGGGGTGTTCGTCTACACCGGGTCGGCTGAGCCCGCCGTGGCGGTCGGGGACTCGGTCCTCGTCAGCGGCAAGGTCACCGAGTACTACCCGAGCAGCACCAGCCAGTCGGTCACCGAGATCACCGCGCCCACCGCCACCGTGCTGTCCGGCGGCAACGCGCTGCCGGCGGCCGTCACGCTGGACGCGTCGAGCGTGCCGGACGCGTACGTGCCCACGGCCGGCGGCGGCAGCATCGACGCGCTGCCGCTCGAACCGTCCGTGTACGCCCTCGACTTCTACGAGGCGCTGGAGGGCTCGCGGGTCCAGGCCGCCGACACCCGCGTGGTCGGCGCGACGACGGAGTACGACGAGGTGTGGGTGACGGTGAAGCCGCAGGAGAGCCCGACGCCGCGCGGCGGCACGCTCTACTCCTCCTACGACCAGCCGGGCACCGGCCGGCTGAAGGTGATGTCGCTCGACACCACCACCGCCTTCCCGCAGGCGGACGTCGGCGACGAGCTGTCCGGCACCACCAGCGGCCCGCTCGACTACTCCTCCTTCGGCGGCTACAACCTCCAGGCCACCCAGCTCGGCACGCTCGTCGACAACGGGCTGAAGGCGGAGCGGACCCGGCGGCAGAGGGGCGACGAGCTGGCGGTCGCCACGTACAACGTGGAGAACCTGGACGCGCTCGACGGGCAGGAGAAGTTCGACCGGCTCGCCGAGGGCGTCGCGGTCGGTCTCGCCTCGCCGGACATCGTCGCCCTGGAGGAGATCCAGGACGACAACGGGGCGACGAACGACGGGACGGTGACCTCCGAGGCCACGCTGACCCGGTTCACCGACGCCGTCCGCGCGGCCGGCGGCCCCCGCTACCAGTGGCGTTACGTCGCCCCCGAGAACAACCAGGACGGCGGCGAGCCCGGCGGCAACATCCGTCAGGTGTTCCTGTTCAACCCCAAGCGGGTCTCCTTCACCGACCGGACCGGCGACGCCTCCACGCCCGCCACGCCCACCACGGCCACGAGCGTGGTGAAGACCCGTAAGGGCGCCCGGCTCACCTACTCCCCCGGCCGGATCAACCCCACCAGCGACGCCTGGGGCAGCAGCCGCAAGCCGCTGGTCGGCGAGTTCGTCTTCCACGGCGAGCAGGTCTTCGTCATCGCCAACCACTTCGGCTCCAAGGGCGGCGACCAGCCCCTGCACGGCCGTTACCAGGAGCCGACCCGCAGCTCCGAGGCCAAGCGTCAGCAGCAGGCCGCCGAGGTCAACACCTTCGTCAAGGACCTGCTGAAGGCCGACCGGAACGCCAAGGCCGTCGTCCTCGGTGATCTCAACGACTTCGAGTTCTCCGGGACCATGACCGCGCTCACCGCAGGCGAGGTCCTGAACCCGCTGATCAGGACGCTTCCGGCCGCCGAGCGCTACACCTACGTCTACGAGGGCAACTCGCAGACCCTGGACCACATCCTGACCAGCCCGGCGGTCACCCGCTTCGACTACGACGTGGTGCACATCAACGCCGAGTTCGCGGACCAGGCGAGCGACCACGACCCGCAGATCGTGCGGATCGACGTGGGCAGGTGCCGCGGGAACTGACCGTTCCCCCGCCCACGACACACCACGACGTGGTGTGTCGTGGGCGGGGTGCGCGGCCCGCTCGTCTCAGCCGAGCATGCCCACCTGGTAGTCGCCGGCCGGCTGCCGCACCATGACGTTCAGCCGGTTGAAGGTGTTGATGAGGGCGATCAGCGCCACCAGGGCGAGGAGCTGGTCCTCGTCGTAGTGCTTGGCCGCGTTCTCCCAGACCTCGTCCGGGACGCCACCGGCCCCGTCGGCGATGCGGGTGCCCTGCTCGGCGAGCTCCAGCGCGGCGCGCTCGGCGTCCGTGAAGACCTTCGCCTCCCGCCAGCCCGCCACCATGTGCAGCCGCTGCGCGGTCTCCCCGGCGTGCTCGGCCTCCTTGGTGTGCATGTCGAGGCAGTACCCGCAGCCGTTGATCTGGCTGGCGCGGATCTTCACCAACTCCTGCGTGGCCTTGGGGAGTTCGGACGAGGCGATCACCTTGTCGGCGCCGACGAGGTGCTTGACGAGCTTGCCGGTGAGGGGGTTGGCGAACAGGTTCAGACGCGCTTCCATGGCGGGCTCCTTGTGCCGTCGTGTGCGGTGACAACACAAGGACGGGCCGGGTCCGCGCGGATGTGACACGGCCGCATGTGACGCCCGCCACGTCCTCCGAACACCCGTGGACAGGCGCACAGTCCCGTTCCGCGACGACAGCTTCTCGCTGTGATCGTGCGGGTCGTGCCGTCGGTGAAGGTGAGGGTGACCGTGCCGGGAGGAGACCGTAACGGTCGCCGCGGGGCCACCAGGCGGTCCAGCGGCCGTCCTGGACGGTCGCCGCGACGGTGTGGCCGCTGTCGCGGACCGTGACCTTCGTGACGTCCGCACCGACGAACGCGACGAGGCAGTTGAGCAGTCCGTCGCCCTCGCCCCGGGAGCCGTAGGTGTCCAGTTCGACGCCGTCGGCGGGGAGGTCGAGCACCGGGGAGACGGCCATCGTGGTCCGCCCGCCGTCCGAGCCGGACAGGCAGTAGACCGCATCGCCGCCCCGGCTGACGACCATCGAGGCCACGCTGCCCAGGATGTCCGCGTTGCTGACGACGACGGGCCAGGAACCGTAGTCCTCCGTCGCGTCCAGGCACTCCTTCTCGGCGCCCGAGCCCTCGGCGCCGGCCGCGTCCAGGCTGCGGGGCGTGCCGGTCCAGCTCGCCAACTCGGCGCTGGCTCCTTCCGTGGCTTCTGCCCGTATGTGTCCACGACGGCCACAGTTGCAACGGGAGAGTCTTCCCAGAGGATGTAGCCCCTCGGTCGTCGGACGGTCGCCCCGGACGCGCACACGAAGAGCCGGGCCCCGCTGCGGAGCGGAATTCCCTCGGCTACAGAGCGGCATGGTTGGGGCGATGCTGCTTGTGGAGGAAGCGGGTCAGGAAGCCGAACCGTCGAGGTCGAGGCGGATCACGGCGAGCGCCTCGGCGATCTCGACGGTCATCTCGTCCTCCGGGCCGAACACCATGCACATGTCCTGGTGGAGCGGTTCGAGGATGTGCCGGGCTTCGGCGGCCCGGCCCTGGGCGAGCAGCAGCATCCCGATGTTGTGCCGCAGCTCCACGGCTTCCTCGCTCACGTCGCTGTCGACGGCCCGCACGACGTTCAGCACGCCCTGGAGCGCGGCGAGCGCGTCGGTGACCTGGCCGAGTTCGGCGCGGCACCGGGCCGCCTGGGCGCGGCAGGCGCGGGCCTGCTCGCCGGTGGGTCCGGCGATGCGGGCGTACGCGTCGGCGAGGGCGTCGAACTCCGGCAGGGCGGCCCGGTAGTCGCCGCCGAGGAGGCGGATCGCCGCTCGCTGGCGGCGCAGCGCCAGGACCTGCCTGCTCTCGGAGCCGAGGGCGAGGGCGGCGGGCTCGATGACCTCGCCGAGCACCTCGGCGGCCTGCGCGAACCGCTCCTCCTCCAGCAGGGCGTCGGAGTGGGCGTACGCCTCCTTGATGTCCTCGCGCAGCCGGGCAGGGACGGGCGCCGGCGGGGCCCCCGGGAGGACGGCCGTCGGTGCCGGACCTCCGGGCGCCGGGGCTTGGGCGCGGGCGCGGGGCGCGAAGGGGTGACGAAACACGCCCGTGGGGTCGGGCGCGCCGGCCGGCCCGGCGTCCGCCGTGCCGGGTTCCTGGCCCGGCGGCGGGAGGAACGGCAGCAGCCGCGCGTACACCTCCTGCGTGTCGGCGGGCCGCGCCTCGGGCGCCTTGCGCAGCAGGTGCAGGACCAGCTCCTCCAGCGCCTCGGGGACGTCGGGCCGCAGCTGCCGAAGCGGGGTGGGGGCGGCGTTGACGTGCTGGTACATCAGCAGGTACTCGCTCTCCGCCTCGAACACGAGCCGCCCGCTGAGGAGTTCGTGCAGCACACAGCCGAGCGCGTACAGGTCGGTCTGCGGGGTGATGCGTCCGCCGCGGACCTGCTCGGGCGACATGTACTGGTGGGTGCCGATGGGGCTGCCGGTGGCGGTCAGCTTGGTGACGTCGGTCCGCAGCATCGCCGCGATGCCGAAGTCGAGGACCTTCACGGTGCCGTCGCGGGCGACGAGGATGTTGCCCGGCTTGAGGTCCCGGTGGATGACGGGCACGTCGTGTGCGTACGACAGCACGGTCGCGACCTGCGCGGCGACGGCGGCCGCCCAGCTGACCGGCAGTGGCCGGCCGGGGTCGAGGTAGGCGGACAGCGGTACGCCGTCGACGAGCTCCATCACCAGGAACAGCCGCTCGTACGACGCGTCGAGCACCGCGTCGTACACCTGCGGCACACCGGGGTGCTGGATGCGCGCGGTGATGCGGGCCTCGCGCCGGAAGCGCTTGGCGAACTCCTCGGCTAACTGCGGGGAGGTGACCGAAGCCTGCCGGATGAGCTTCACGGCGACGGGCCGGTCGAGGACGGCGTCGTAGCCGCGCCACACGTCGCCCATGCCGCCGTGGCTGAGCTCCTCCAGGAGTTCGTAACGGTCGGAGATCGCCTCCTGCGGCACCTTGCCCCCGGTGTGCGTGATGAACAGTCACGGTCAGGGGTCAAGTGTGACCGCTGCGTCAGGATGCCGTCCAGCGGTCGCGGTATGACGGGGGCAGGGCGCGTCGCTCACATGTCGGCGTCAGGGTGAGCGCAATGTTCGTCGTGCCGCGCTGACGAGGTTCTGGGCGTCAGCGCCGTACACGGCGGACTCCCGGAGCGTCTTCCAGGTCCGCAGGTACGTTTCCACGCTGGCTGCGTCGTCGATCCACAGCTCCGCGTGCCAGTTCTCGACGATCACCTGACGGTCGTCGTAGATCCAGAATGCGGTGGCCGGGGGGATCTTGAGCGAGGCGGACAGCGGGATGATCCCCAGCTCGACCGTGTCCAGACCGATGACTCCTGAGAGGCGGTCGAGCTGGGCCGCAAGCACCGACGGTGGACAGATCAAGGCGTGAAGGGCGGCTTCCCACAGGAGGAGGCGGAAGTGTTTCGAGGAGTCGTACAGCGCTTCTTGCCGCTTCATGCGGGACCGGACTGCTTCCTCGGTGTCCCGTGGCGATCGCTGTAGCTCCGCGTATCTCGTGAAGATCGACCGTGCGTAGTCCGGAGTCTGGAGAATTCCGAAGATCATGGAGGACTCCCAGCCGCGGAACACCGAGGCGTCGGCATGAGCGCTCAGGTGGGTGTCCTGGACCGCCTTGTGCCCCGAGGCCAGCTGACGCCGCCATGACCTGATGTGGGACTCGAAGCCCCTCAGGCGGGCCAGCAACTCGTCGTACGCCTCGGGCCGACCGGTCGCCTCGGCCCACTTGCGCAGGTCGTCGGGTGTTGGAGTCTGCCTGCCGTTCTCCAGCCTGCTGACCTTGGACTTGTTCCACCCGTACTGCTCGGCGAGTTTCGTACCGGTGAGCGCGCGTCCAGGGGCGGAGAGCCGGAGTTCGCGCAGTCGTACCCCGAGAGCTTCTCGTGCCTGCTGATAGTCAGTGCTCACCGGTACGCACCTGTTTTCAGTCCTCCTTCGCTGTCAGCCGTGCCGCGAACTTCTCGTACGGGATGGCGTGGTGCATCGCCGCGTCACGCGTCATGGCGTACCGCAGGACCGCCACGGGCTCCGTGACCAGTTCGACGTTGACCAGGTTGTCCGCGTCGTCGAAATTGAGCAGTGCGACCAGTCGGGAGTCGAAGATCCAGAAATCTTCGGTGGGCAGGCTGAGTTGGTTGGCGTCCACACGCCGGAGATTGAAGATCTTCTCGCCGACGGCGCTGTTGCGGCGTGCGTTGTCGAGCAGATAGAGCTGCCCGGTCGTCGGTGGGTTGTCGACGATGCGGACACGTTCGAACCGCTTGCCGAGCCCGGTCTGCTCGCGGCGCTCGGCACACCACTCGGCATCGACGCCCGCCCAGTTGACGGGCTCGCCACGGGTGAACTGCGCGTATGTGTCAGTGAGTTCGTCGGACGCGTACCGGCGGCGGCTCTCCAGGCGCCAAGCCGTGTGCTCGAACTGGGTGAAGAGCCGGTCGAACTCATCCAGCCCGATGATGTTCGGCACGCGAGTGACCTCCTTGGGCGCGAAGTCGACGAGCAGTTCCCGTGGCACCACGATCGGCACCTCCCCCTCGTTGAGGTGCTTGAGCTGGGCCACGTCGTCAGCCTCGGTGAGGGGCGGGCCGTGCACGATGAACTCGCCCGTGTCGAGGTCTTCGTGAAGGGACGGACACCCGTTGACGCCGCTGCCCGTGCCGTTGAATCGCAGTCGTCGGGCCATGATCACGTCCTTCTGCTGGGGGAACTGGTCTCCCAAGCCTTCCCGAGGTCAGCGCCTTCTGGTGGGGGTTCCGTCCACCTGAATCAGCAACCTTGCGCAACCTTGCCGGGTAGTCAAGCAACTTCGCGCAACTTCCCTGGCGGCCATCAACAGCACCTCCCTAGCGTCCTGTTCATGCCTACGACGGAACTGCGGGATGTCGACCCGCACGCGGCAGTGGAGTCTCTGCGAGCGGCGCTCACCGAGGTCGGGATCGTCTGCCCTCCCTTGGCGTCGACTTCGCGAACCCCGACCTGAAACTCGTCGAGCTGAGGCGCGTCCGCGCCGACGTGGCTGAACGACTGACGGAAGCACTTCGGCGAGGAGGCCGTGAGTGATGGCGAGGCGGGAAGGGAGTGGTGCCCTTGTCGTCGACACGACGACAGACAAGATCGGCTACGTGATGGGGCACGCCGGCCCCTATGTCCAGCTCCGGCCTCCCGGCGGCGGACGCGAGTGGGACGCGGACCCCGACGCCATCCGGCAGGCCACGGACACCGAAGTGCTGCGCGCTCGTGTGACCGAGATGAACCGGGCAGAGCGCCTCGGATGACCCCGTGCCCGCCACCGAGACCTTGCCCCTGTCGGTCGAGTACGCGCTCGCCACCACCCAACTACGCGGAACCCTCACCGCGGGTGCCGCCGGACCGAGGACATCTCGCTGCCCCACCACGCACATGACCGTCAGCAACCCACGCCCGCCGGTACGCCCGGGGCAGCTCCTCCAGGTCCTCGCTGACAGGGCCCCTCGACATCAGCCCACCCCCGACACCCGTTCCGTCGAAGGACCACACACCTCCGGCGGGGTGGGTCTCCAGCCCCCGCCCCAGGTACCCACCCTGCACAGGCTGAGCCGGGGGCGGGTTACCGGCACGGCACGACACCTCCCAGAAAGGGAACGTCCATGACCGTCCTGCTCGACAGCCTTTCCCACACCCGCACCAGGGAGCCCAAGGATCTCCTCAACGCCGTCCAGCCCCACGTCAAGCACCTGACGATCAACGTGCTGGACTGCGGCATGACCATCTGGGACCGCGAGGTCGCCCTGCTGCTGCGCGACCACACCATGGTCCGCGACATGGCTGAGCGCATCCTCGGCAACGCCGTCATGTACACCATCGGCTGCATGGAGCACCCCGAGGTCCACCTGGGCGTCGGCAAGCTCGTCGACATCGGCGTTCACCAGCTCATCCTCGACACGCCGGTGTGGTGGGCCCTCTGCGAGGTGTACAACGAGGGCCGTTACAAGCACCACGCCCCGTTCATCGAGCGTCGGCGCGACGGCCTGTGCCTGCGCACGGCGGACTTCCTGAAGTCCATCGGATTCAAAGTCGACGAGGAACTGTGGGCGATCGACGGCACGGACTGCTCGCCATGTGACAACAAGGTCCCCGACAGCCACTGAACGGTCCTACGCTGGCCCCTGTCCTCGGTCCCCCGGGAGGACAGGGGCCAGCCCTTTCGAAGAGGAATCGCCTTGCCCGCACAACACGACATCGCCGCCGAGACGGAGCTGTGGGACACTTTCGCCGCTTCCGCCTTCAAGGACGATGTGGAGCCGAGCTTCTGCTGGACCCAGTACGCCGGTCACGGACCCGGTCCGGAACTACTCGGCGACCCATGCTCCGTTCTGGAAATCGGCTGTGGCACCGGCCGCGCCCTCGCCTACCTCGCTGAACGCGGCATCACCGCCCGGGGAGTTGACCTCTCTCCCGTCATGGTCAAGAAGATCACCACGAAGTGGGCCAGTACCGGGGCGGAGTTCGTGTGCTCCGAGGTCCTGGAGTACCTGAAGGAGCACGAGGACGCATACGACGCCGTCTACTCGATCTTCGGGGCCGCTTGGTTCACCGACCCGGGCCGTCTGTTCCCCCTTGTCCGTCAGCGGCTCAACCCCGGCGGCGTCTTCGTCTTCTCGCAGCCGCCGGCCATCCCCGGCGCGTACGGGCCGCAGGGCATGTACAAGGGAGGTTTCGCAGGCAAAGCGATGTTCACCTACCGCTACAGCTACCGCCCGGCGGTATGGGAGCGCCTGCTCTCTCGGGCTGGGTTCCACACAGCCGACGCCCGGATACTCGATGCCCCGCATCCCGGGCACATCGGAACGCTCCTCGTACGAGCAGTCGCACCGTGACCCTGGGCGGTGCATCACGGTCTCATCCGGGAGCGAGGCGGACAGCCGAGCGCCGCGCGTGCGAGAAGGGGGCCGACCGGATGCGGACCTGAGGTCAAGGAGCAGCGGGGGATGTGGGCCGGTGGCGCCCAGGGACTAGCCCTCCGGGCGCCACCGGCCTCAAGGTGAAATACCTCTACGTCGTCACTCCAGGTCGGTCGCGATGATGCCGACGCATTCTTCGAGCGCGGCGTGCAACGGCGTGACGAAGGCGGCGAGTTCGGCGTCCGACGCCTTCCCTACCTCCAGCACGGCGCCGACTACCGTCACCAGGACGGCGGCGGCCTTCAGAGCGTGCGCGTCGGCCAACTCCTCAAGACGGCCGCCGGGGCGCGTGACCGCCAGGGCCTCCTTGCCGGTGGCCGGGTCGAGGCCGAGACTGCGCAGACGCGGCGCACTCGTGCTCATACGGCGACCTCCCACGGAACCGGAACGTAGTCCTGCCCCAGCGTCGCCAGGACCGCCGCCCGGCGCCGCTCGCGCTGAAGGCGGCGCCAGTCATGTTCGTCCCGCTCGCGTTCCCATTCGACGACGTACGGCCGGACCAGGGGCATGCCGTCGGCGGTGATGACGTCCGCGGGGTGCGGACACGTGATCACGGGCGGGGGTTCCGGAGCGGGCGGACAGGGGGTGAGGGGCAGTGGTGGTGGGGGTGCCGCGGAGCGGTGGGTACCGCGGGCGGGCAGGAAGAGGGTCAGAATCGCGGCCAGTAGGCTGCGCATAGGTCGACTCCCAATCAGTCGGCTCAGCCCCGGCATGGAAGCTCTCACCCTTCCAGCCGGGGCGTTTCTTTGGGCCATGGTATCGCCTTGTATCGATTCGTCGCGAGACGTATCTCAAAGAGCGTGAATCAGTCGGCTTGCCTAGCGTCGAGTCCATGAACCCTGATGCTGAGATCGACCATGGCGCGCCGCTGACCCCGTACCGGCAACTGGCCGAGATCCTGCGTGGGCAGATTCAGCGCGGTGACTGGCAGCCCGGGCGGATGCTGCCGAGTGAGGCTCAGCTTGTGCAGCGCTACGGGATCGCGCGTACGACCGTGCGGCGGGGGCTCGGCCTGCTGGCCGACGAAGGCTGGGTGTACGCCGTGCCCCAGCGGGGGTGGTTCGTCACCGACCCCCTGCCGCCCTCCGCCGAAACCCCCGCCCCCTCCGCATAGCCAAGCTTGGTCGGGCCTGATGCGGCGCTGCTACTTCACATCTTTGGCCAGGACTGCGACGGCAACCCTGCCCACCACCCTCGTCAGTACGTAGTTGGTCGAGCTGCTGAAGGCGACACCCACGCCGACCGGAATCGCCTTGGCCATCGCCTTCTGGGTGAAGGTGATGGACACCCGCTTGAACAACTGCTTGATCGTGACCAGGGCGGGCCCCGTGAGGTACTGGTAGACCAGCTTCTCGGCGATCTTCTGTACCGCCGCCTTGCCCCCCTTCGACGCCAACTGTTCCGCCGAACCCGCCAAGGCGAGGGTGAAGGCGAGGTGTTTCTTGTCCTCGGCGCTCAGCTCGGTCTCGAACACCTCGACCAGGCACATGCACATGTCGACCTGGAGCTTGAGCGCCACGGCAACGTCGGTGGCACCACCGCCGAGGACCGCGACCGCGGTTCCGACCCCCGGAATCACACTCGGGGCGGCGGTGGCAGCCCCAGCGGCTGCCGACATCTTGGAGTACCGGCCTATGATCTTGGCCGCGATCCGGCGCTTGTCCTCCAGGCTCTCGGGCTTCCGCTCGTTCTTGTCCTCGAAGGACACGCGGTAACCGTCCACGACCTTGGCGGCCGCCGCCGGTGTCATGACGATGGTCTCGACGGCCTTCTGGAGCCGAGACCCTGCGGGCTCGTCCGACGTGTTGCTCATGTACCCCTCCCCATTTGTTGCACCTCATGGCGAGGGCAACCCGTACTTCCGGCTGTACTGGCGACGTACTCGAAGGACGCCCCGGTCGGCCACCCGGCCGGGGCGAACACGTCAGATGTCGTCGTCCAGGCCCTCCTCGCGGCGGATCATCCGCCAGGCCGCCTTGCGGGCGCTGCGGTCCAGGCTGGACTTGAAGCCCTTGTCGGGGCCGAAGTACTGGCGGCCCATGCCCGCGATGGTGTCGATGTGGTCGGCCATCTTGTCCGCGAAGACGTTGTCGAAGACGAGGCCGAAGTTCTCCTCGTCGTTGACGACGGCCGCCGCCCGCACCTTCGGGTCGGCCTTGGCCTCCTCGAACGGCCGGATGACGTCCTGCTCGGTGAACTCGGTGCCGAACCGTTCGTTGAACTTCTCGATCAACTCGGAGAGCAGCGACTTCTCCGCCTCCTTCGCGCCGCCCGAGCCGTCGCCGAAGCCCGGCATCGTCGCCGGCCCCTCGGGGGTGAGGGAGACGTCGTACTCGCCGGTCTTCTCCACCCGCAGATGGCTGAGGTCGACCTCGCCTATGTCCACGCCGCCGTCCGCGCGGCGCGGCAGCCGGTTGAGGAGGTAGCGGCCGTAGAGGTGTAGCCGCTCCAGCTCGGCATCCTGGTAGGGGACGATCTGGGCGAGGAAGCCGTACTTCCTGACGTAGTCGTTGAGGTCGGCGCGGAAGCCCTCCGCCGTCTCCTGGTCGTCTTCGTCCTCGCTTTCGAGCAGGTGCGTGAAGCGGGCGACCGCTGGGGACAGCAGCCGGTACAGCTCGGCGTGCAGCTTCTCCCACTTGGACTGTGAGCCCGCCGCCTTCTCCTTGGCGGCGAAGTACGCGGCGGCGAACTCGTCCATCTCCTGCCCGGACAGGATCGGCGCCTGCATGACCCGGCTCTGCGCGGTGTAGAGCAGGTTGGGGTCGGAGGGGAGGGTCATCGCCTCCTCGAAGTACGGGCGGAAGGAGTCCTGTATGTCGTTGGCGTCGTTGACGAAATCCAGGACCGCCAGGTCGGCCTGGGTCTTGCGCTCGGCGGTCCGGTTCAGCCGGGACAGGGTCTGGACGGCGGAGATGCCGGTCAGCGTCTTGTTGACGTACATCGTCGTGAGGAGCGGCTGGTCGAAGCCGGTCTGGTACTTCTCCGCCACGACCAGGATCTTGTACTCGTGCTGGCCCGGACCGCCGGCTCGGGCGGCCTTGTCGTCGGCACGCGTGTACGCGAACGCCTTCGGCAGCGCGCTCTCCGACAGCCCGCCGTTCTCCTTCGGCTCGGTGGTCTCCTCGCCGTCGATGGTGAGCGAGCCGGAGAAGGCGACGAGGACGCCCAGGTCCGGGTACTTGGTGTCGTAGTCCCGGTCCTTGATGTAGCTCTTGATCGCGCGCGCCATCTGCACGGCGGACTGCCGCGAGGCGGTCACCACCATCGACTTGGCCCGCCCGCCGAGACGGCCCCGGCTGTGCGCCACGAAGTGCTCGACGATCACCTGGGCGTGCTGGGCGACCGTCGAGTCATGGGTCAGCGCGTACCGGGCGAGCAGGCCGTTCGCCTTCGACGGGTCGACCTCCCGCTCGTCCGGATTCTGGTTCACCAGCTTCCAGTACGTGTTGTACGTGACGTAGTTGCGCAGCGGGTCGAGGATGAAGCCCTCCTCGATCGCCTGGCGCATGGAGTACGTGTGGAAGGGCCGGTAGGTCGCCTTGCCGCCGATGTCCTGGAGCGTGCCGAAGAGTTCGAGGGTCTTGGCCTTCGGCGTGGCGGTGAACGCGAAGTAGGAGAGGTTCGCGGCGCGGGAACGCTGCTCGGCCCGCTTCTTGAGTTGCTCGTCCAGAGTGGCGTCCTCTGCCTTGACCGTGGTCGCGCCCGCGTCGTCCGAGTCGGAGTCCAGGCCGAGGTCGCGCAGGGCGGACCGTACGGCGGTGGCGGCGTCGCCGGACTGCGAGGAGTGCGCCTCGTCCACGATGATCGCGAAGTGACTGCCCCGGATCTCCGTGGGGTTGCGCTGGAGGTAGTCGAGCAGGGCCGGGAACGAGTGCAGGGTGACCGTGACGATCTTCCCGGTGTCGCGGGAGAGGGCCTTGGCGAGTTGCTCGCCCTTCGCCCCGTGCTTCTCGTCGATCTTCACGACGAGACCAGCGGTCTGCACGAAACTGCCGACCGTTTCCCGGAGTTGTGCGTCCAGGTTGCGGCGGTCGGTGATGACGATGACCTTGTCGAAGACCGGCACGCCCGGCTTGAGGCCCTTGGCGACGGCCTCGGGGTCGAGTTCGCGGGGGTCGGTGGGGGTGTGCAGGTCGCTGAGGCGGTGGGCGAGCCAGCCGATGGTGTTCGACTTGCCCGAGCCAGCCGACGCCATGACCAGGTAGTCGTGGCCGGCGCCATGGGTGGAGGCATGCGTGGTGAGCTTCTTGACCACGTCCCACTGGTGGAACCTGGGGAAGATCATCGTCTTGGTGGTGCCGCCGCCGGGCGACTTGCTCTTGTGCAGGTGAACGAACCGCTGGAGCAGGTCCAGCCAGTTGTCCGGCTGCCAGACCTGCTCCCAGAGGTAGGAGGTCGCGTACGTGCCGAAGGCGGTGGGGGCCGGGTTGCCTGCGCCGCCCGGCTGACCGGGGCCGTTGGAGCCGGTGTTGAAGGGGAGGAAGCGGGTGTTCTTGCCCTTGAGCTGGGTGGCGACGAAGACCAGGTCCGGGTCGACGGCGAAGTTCGCGACGACGCGACGCGTGAAGATCAGCTCGGTGGGGTCGCGGTCGGTGCGGTACTGCTCCTTGGCCTGCTCCACCCCTTGCTTGGTCAGCGGATTCTTCAACTCGGCCGTGGCGACCGGGATTCCATTGAGGAAGAGGGCGAGGTCGAGCCGGTTGCCCCAGTCGGCCTGCTTCGTCGCGTATTCGAGTTCGCGGACGACGGTGAGGCGGTTGGCCCGGTAGCCGTCCAACACGGAGTCGTGGGCGACGAGGTTCGGTTTGAAGTACGCGATGCGGAGGTGTACGCCCCGGTCCTTGACGCCGTTGCGGAGGACATCGAGGAGCCCGTTGGTGGCGATGGCCTGGTCGAGGCGACTGGCGAACCCACGCTGCGCCTCGTTCGGGTCGCCGCCGTAGACGGTGAGCAGCTCGTTCCACTCGTCGGGCTGGGTCGCCCCGATGAAGGTGAACAACTCGTTGGTGTCCAGGCCGAGATCGGCCTCATAGTCCTGCGGACGGGCCTCGCGCCAGCCGCGCTCGACCATGGCGGCGACGATCGCGTCACCGAAGGCGGACTCCGTGTGGATGGGGCTCATGGCTACGCGCTCACTCCGTCCGTTACGTTGCGCCCGCTGGCGGTGGAGACGTCGAACTGGCCGGTTACGGCGGCGGTGATGAGGGCTTGGCGGCGCTCAGTGAGGAGAGCAAGCTGTCGCTTTGCGAGCTTGGCGAGGTGGAGACTCTTTGCCCTTCCAGCCTCAATTTCTGCCACGAGCCCATCTTGCTGTGTACGAGGCGGACAGCAGATGCGCAACTTCAAGCAATCCCCAACACGCATGTGCTCGTGCAATGAACCAGCGCCGAGGAGCCGAATTTGCCTGTCCATGTGTGATCCCAGGAAGTTGTAGAGCAGCAACTCCTTCTTGATTGCATTCTCATTTGCCCGATAGAGCATGATGCGCTGTCCGAGGAAGACGGAGGTATCCGTGCGCAGCATGCCTACTTGCCCGAGTGGAGCTTCACGCGTGAAGAGGATGTCTCCGTTTCGGGGGGCGCCACGACGATTCCATTCGATGAACACCCGACGCTCCACGGAGAAAGTCTCCGATAGATCCACGTCTCCATTTCGAATATTGGACGTTCGGATCATCTTGTATGGCGTGGCCTTCGCCGATGTTGGGGCTGTCTTATTCACGCAGTCCACGATGGCGATGCAGACAGCAGATGCAGGGGCGAAAAATTCTGGGGAGAACTCAGTGAAAACCTTGTCGATCACTGCCCGGGTTCGCTCAACTGCCAAATCTGACAGCTTTTGGTAACGATCAGCCAAGCGGTCGATGCGAGCGGTCTCGACGTCGAGGAAGTCGGCGATGCGGCGCTGCTCCTCCACGGGAGGAAGGGACACCTCTACCTTCGCCAAATCTTCCCAATAAAGACGCCACTGCGCTGGGCGAATTCCCTTTGATCGCGACTTGAACTCGCCAATCAGAAAACGAGACCTGAGCAAGTGATGAAGGTACCGTGAGTGAACTTTGGGACTCACCTCGCAGACCAGATAATCTGGGCTAACGATTCCTTCGTATGCGGAGACGCCGAGCGACCCCTGCCATGCCTTCATCTTGTTGACTACGAGATCGCCAGCCTGTACGAGTTGGTAGCGAGAGAGGTCCAAGGGGGTCTTGTTGTAGTTGTCAGTGCGTGATCCCTTCAGAATGACACCGTGATCGCGATAGACGGACAACACATCTGCCGATGGAAAGCCCGTCCGCTCCACAGGACGAAGTAGATACCGGAGCGGTGATACTGAGTACTCGATCACTAGTCCGTCACCTCACCCAACAGCGCCTGAATCTCCGCCTCCAGAGCCTTCAACTCCGCGTCGATCTCCGCCAGCGGCCTCGGCGGCTTGTACACGTAGAAGTGCCGCGTGAACGGGATCTCGTAGCCGATCTTCGTCTTCGTGTGGTCGATCCACGCGTCCGGCACATGCGGCAGCACCTCGCGCTTGAGGTACTCCTCGACGTCCTCGCCGAGCGGAACGTTCTCGTAGTCCCGCAGGTCAGCGTCCGGCTCCGCCGCACCCTTGACCATCTGGACCTCGCCCTCCGGGTCCCGGACGCCGATCGTCTCCCGTACCGCCTTCGCGAACGGCGCTCCCGACGGCCACGTCAGCCCGGCCGCGACCACCGCGTCCTTGAGCGCGATGAAAGCGTCGGACTTCGTCGTCCAGGACGAGCCGAGCAACGTACGCACCGCCGCCACGAACTCCTCGCTCCGCTCCAGCCTCGCCACCGGCTTGGCCTCCGCCAGTGCCGCCAGCGTCTCCTCCGTCACCTCGAAGCGGAGCTTCAGCGGCCGCTCCACCGTGATGCGCTGGCAGCCGAAGTCCTCGTTCGAGAAGACCTTGACCTTGCCGTGCAGCGGGTGCTCCGTGTCACCCGCGATCTGCAGCGCCTCCGCGTACAGCCGCGTGATGTCGCCGATGTGGTCGGGGCGGCCGTTCGTCCCGTCACCCAGCTCCTTGCGCTTGTCGCCGAGTGACTTGCGCATCTTCACCCACTGGTCGCGCGCGTCGAGCAGGACGACCTTGCCCCTGTGGTCCTTGTCCTTGCGGTTCGTCAGGATCCAGAAGTACGTCGAGATGCCCGTGTTGTAGAAGAGCTGGTCCGGGAGCGCGACGATCGCCTCAAGCCAGTCGTTCTCCAGGATCCAGCGGCGGATGTTGGACTCGCCGGACTCGGCCGCGCCCGTGAACAGCGGGGAGCCGTTGAAGACGATGGCGATGCGGGAGCCGCCCCCGCCGTTGACGTCCACCGGCTTCATCTTCGAGATCATGTGCTGGAGGAAGAGCAGCGAGCCGTCGTTGATGCGCGGCAGGCCCGCGCCGAAGCGGCCGGCGTCGCCGAGCGACTTGTGCTCGTACTCGACCTCCTCCTTGACCTTCTTCCACTCCACGCCGAACGGCGGGTTGGCGAGGATGTAGTCGAACTTCCGGCGGGCGTGGCCGTCGTCGGAGAAGGAGTTGCCGAAGCGGATGTTCTCCGGGTCCTGGCCCTTGATCATGAGGTCGGACCGGCAGATCGCCCAGGACTCGGGGTTGAGCTCCTGCCCGTACACCTCCACCGTCGCGTCAGGGTTGAGGGCCTTGATGCGGTCGTCGGCGGCGCTGAGCATGCCGCCCGTGCCGCAGGCGGGGTCCATGACCGTGCGGACGACACCCGGCACGGTGAGGGCGTCCGCGTCGGGTGCCACCAGCAGGTTGACCATCAGCTTGATGACCTCGCGCGGGGTGAAGTGCTCACCCGCGGTCTCGTTCGACTGCTCGGCGAAGCGGCGGATCAACTCCTCGAAGATGTAGCCCATGTTGTGGTTGGGCACGACGTCGGGGTGCAGGTCGAGGTCGGTGAACCTGCCGATCACCTGGTAGAGCAGGTTCGCCCCGTCGAGCTTCCTGACCTGCTGGTTGAACTCGTACTTGTCGAGGACCTCGCGGGCGTTCTCGGAGAACGCGCCGACGTAGATCTGCAGGTTCTTCGCCGCGTTCTGCGGGTCGGCCGCGATCTTCCGCAGCGTGAGGTCGCTCTTGTTGTAGAAGGAGTGGCCCGAGGCCCTGCGCAGGAAGTGGCCGGTGTCGATGTCCTGGCCCGCGAACCTGGCGACGGTCTCGACGACCTTGTCGCGCGTCGGCTCCAGGACGCACTCCAGGCGGCGCAGCACGGTGAACGGCAGGATGACCTTGCCGTAGTCGGACTGCTTGTAGTCGCCGCGCAGGAGATCGGCGACGGACCAGGCGTGGTTCGCCAACTCCGTGTGCTTGCTGCTGTTCAAGAGGTCCCGGCTTCCTTCCGAAGAGCGCCGTCCGGGCGGGGGACGGCAGGGATCCAGTGTGGTCGTATGCGATGGGACGCGTGGGGCGTTTCAGACAGAACGGCTGTCCGGGGTGCCCGACGCATCCGGGCTGCCCGGGGTGTCCGGTGGCAGGAGTACGCCGGCGGTGAGGCCGGTGGTCAGGGTGGCCGCGGTGTCGGCGGCGAGGTCGGCGGTTCGGCGGACGGCCGCGCGCAGCTCGTGCACGCGGCGGAAGGCCTCCCCGTAGCGCCGCTGTTCCTCCAGCGGCAGCAGCGGTACGCGCAGGCGGCCCGGTGTGACGTGCACGAGGGTGGAGCCGGTGGACGCGGAGGCGATGTTGTCGTCGGCGCCGAGGAACCCGGCGAGGAACCACGGGTCGAGGCGGGCCGGATCGGGGCGCAGGAGGTGGATGTGCTGACCGAGCAGGGCTCCGGCGTCCCGGTCGTCCGCGACCCGGGTCATCGCGGACTCGTTGCCGCTGCCCGCGACGGCGCGTACCAGGACGTCCCCGGCGGCGACGGGCTGCGCGGCGTCGGAGTGGAGGTCCATGGCCCCGCCGGACGGGGGGTTTCCGGTGGAGACGTCCTGGGCGGTGAGGACCGGCCGGTCCACGGTGGGGGCGGCGGAGCCCTTGGAGCCGCGGGTGCCGGGCGGCGCCGCCCGCAGCACGGTCAGGGCCCCGCCGCGCGCCAGGTCGGAGACGGTTGCCGTACGCCACTCGCGGGCCGAGTCCCCGGAGGGCTGCCAGCCGCCGGACGCGGAGGCGGATGCCAGGGCGGCGACCTGCTCGGCCAGTTGCTCGTGCAGGTCGTGCACGCGCCGGGCCAGGGCTGCCGGGTCGATGTCGGCCGCGGTCGCCCGGACATGGCGGGCCGGGGTGACGTCGACGACGTCGTCGAGAAGGTCGACGACCGGCACCGCGCGGGCTACGCCGGGCTCGTCTGCGTAGGTGTCGGGGGCGGTGGTGAACGCGGCCCACTGGCCGAGGACCCGCTCCGACAGCCCCGCCCAGTCGAAGGTGGCGGCGGAGGCCGAAGAGGCGGGGGCGGAGGCCGCGGAGGCGGAAGAGCCGGACCGGCGGGAGCGCGAGCCGCCGCGGGAGCCGGCACCCGCCGTCGCCGTACCGGTGGCGGACGACGTGCCCGTGGCGCCGTCCCGCTGCTCGCCCTCCCCGTCGACGAACAGCACCGTCGTACGGTCCGTGCCGCCCGGCTCGGGGCGTTGGAGCACCCAGATCTGCAGTCCGATGTGGAGCGGATACGCGGCACGCGCCGGAAGGGAGACGACGGCGCGCAGGGCCCCGCCGCGGATGAGTTCCGCGCGGACGCGGCGGCCGGAGGAGCGGAAAGCCAGCGCGGGCGGCAACAGCATGACCGCGTGGCCGCCGGGCTCCAGGTGGGCGAGGGCGTGCTGTACCCACGCCAGTTCGGACTCGAAGCGCGGCGGGACCCCGTACGCCCACCTCGGGTCGTAGGCCAGCTCGTCGTGACCCCAGTCGCGGTCGGCGAACGGTGGGTTGCACAGGACGGCGTCCACGGTGACGTCGGGGAAGGCGTCGGCCCGCAGGCTGTCGCCGACGCGGATCGCCGTCTCGGCCTCGGGCGCGGCGATCAGCAGCCGGACCGCGGTGCGTTGGCCCTGGACGGGGAGTGAGTCCTGCCCGAACAGCTCCCGCGCGCCCAGCCGTGCGGCGGCGGCGAGGAGCGTTCCGCTGCCGCAGGCGGGGTCGAGGGCGCGGGACACGTCGGCGGGCAGGAGCCGTGCCATGAGCCGGGCCAGGCCCTCCGGGGTCTGGTAGACGCCGCTGGCGGCGCTCTCGTCCAGTTCGCGTTCGGCGAGGACGTCGAGGGCGGCCTGGGCCCCCGCGTCACGGACACAGCCCAGCAGGGCGCGGACCGCGCCCGCGTCGTCCGGGCCGTACTGGACCGGCTCGGCCTCGGGCACGGTGGCCGGGAGCTCGCCTGCGGCCTTCTCCGCTCGGGCGAGCAGTTGGTCGTCGGGCAGGGCGGCGAGTTCGGCCAGTTCCTCCGGCGTGCGGCGGGACGTGGCAGCCACCAGCGGGAAGAGTCGCGCGGCCACACCCGAGCCGGGTCCCAGTAGCCGTAGTGCCGTACGCAGTTCCTCGGACGGCGAGGCGGCGGAGGTGTGCCCGCGACCACGCAGCCAGGCCTGGACGGCCGACAGGTCGTAGAGCGGGCTGGCCTCCGTGCCTGCGCTGGGGCTCGGGAAGTCGTCGTGGCGGCGGCGCCAGTTGCTGACCGTGGCCCGCGTGACCCCGGCGATGCGGGAGATCTCGGCGGCCGTGACGTGCGCTGAGGGCGCCGGGGGGGCTGAGGGCTGCTGGGACATGGCGTCGGGTTCCGCACCTCTCGGGCCTGTCGAGTAGGGACGGTTAACACGTTACAACAGCCGTCAAGTCTGCCAATGTGTTTGACAGTGTTTTCACGGGCATGCTTATCTGGGCATGCTTCCGGATGGGAGTATGCGCCCTCACTCCGCAACCGCACCGTGAAACGTCCTGGCGCCGTAACGCGCCACGCATCCCGCCTCTCCCGGCCCCTTCTCGTCGCAACGCCGTACCTCGGGGCCGTCCACTCCGCGTCCATTCCGCACCGCAGTCGCCACCCACCGCACCCACGGGAGGAACCCGCATGACCGTGACGGAACAGCCCCGGCAGAACGCACACCACCCCACCGACCACGCCCGTCCGGCGGCGTCGTCAGACCAGCCCGTTCCCGTGGCCGCTCTGGTGGAGGCCCGCCTGGCGGAGGAGGCGCTCAGCGAGCCCGTGAAGGTGCTCCTGAAGGAGGCCCTGGGCGACGGCGAGCCCCGGGGGACCTCCCCTGCCGGCCGGATCTACCTCGAATCCGTCGCCGTCGCCCGGTTCCGTGGCATCGGACCGCGCGCCTGGCTCAAGCTCAGCCCCAGACCCGGCGTGAACCTGGTCGTGGGTCGCAACGGCTCCGGCAAGTCCAGCATCGCTGAGGGCATCGAGACAGCCTTCACCGGCGTGAACATGCGCTGGCAGGGGCAGCACGCGATGCGCAGCAGCAACTGGCGCAACCTCCACGACACCGACGGCAGGCCGGAGATCGAGGTCAAGCTCGCCATCGAGGGCGACACCGGCCGCAGCACCCTCACCCGCACCTGGGAGGGCGACGACTTCGACGCCTCCCGGGCCGAGCTCAAGCGACCCGGGCACGGCCGCGCCCCCCTCGACCAGGCGGACTGGAAGCAGGCCCTGCGGGACTTCCGGCCCTTCCTGTCGTACGTCGACCTCGACCGCATGATCAGTGGCAAGCCCTCCGAGATGTACGACGCCATCGCCACCATCCTCGGCCTGGGGCAGCTCAGCGCTGCCGACGGCCGGCTCCGCCAGGAAGCCAAGGCGCTCGAAGACGCGGAGAAGGCGGCGAAGGCGGAGCTGCCGGGCCTCAAGGAAGCGCTGTACGAGTTGGAGGACGACGAGCGCGCGGTGCAGGCACTCGTCGCCGTCGACATGGCGGGAACCCCCGACTTCGCGACCGTCGAAGCCCTGGTCGCCGGTCTGCCCACCGACGCGGACGATGGCCTGCTCGCCCGACTGCGCGCCGAGGCCGACGTGCAGGGACCCGAGATGGCGCAGGTCCACGCGGCCCTGGACCGCCTGCGCAATGCCCTCGCCGATGCCGAGGACCTGCGCGGCACCGGCACCGAGGACGCCCTGCGGCGTGCGGAACTCCTCGAACGGGCTGTGGCGCACCACGACCGTCACCCCGACACGGCCGTCTGCCCCGTGTGCGGGACCGACGGGATGCTGGACGCGGCATGGGCCGCGGACGCCGTCGCCCAGATCGCCGCATTGCGGCAGGAGGCGGAGGCAGCGGCGGGCGCGCGCAGCGAACTCCGGTCGGCCGCGCGGGCCGTGCAGGATCTCGTCCACACGCCCAGGCAGATCCCCGCCGCACTGGCCGACCCGTGGCGCACCTGGGCCGCCTGCCGGACGATCAGTGATCCCGGCGAGCTCGCCCAGCGCGCTCACAAGGCCGCCGCGACCCTGGCCGATGCCTGCGCCGCGGTCAAGGAGAACGCCGTCAGGGAACTGGAGAAGCGGGACGAACGCTGGCGCGGGCTCGTCACCCGCCTGGCGGGCTGGGCGGAGAGGGCCCGTTCGGTGGAGGCGAACAAGCCCCGGCTGAGGGACATCAGGAAGGCGAGAGCCTGGATCAAGGCGCTGGCCGCCGAGTTGCGGGAACAGCGGATGGAAGGCTTCGCCGACCAGTCGCAGCGCATCTGGGAGCGGCTCCGCCAGGAGAGCAACATCGATCTCACGGACGTGAGCCTGAAGGGCAGCGAGAAGGCCGCCGTCCGCAAGCTCGTCATGGACGTCACCGTCGACGGCCATGAGGCCTCGGCTCTCGGCGTCATGAGCCAGGGCGAGCAGCACTCCCTCGCGCTGTCCCTGTTCCTGCCCCGGGCCGCCACCGCCGACAGCCCGTTCGGCTTCATCGTCATCGACGACCCCGTGCAGTCCATGGACCCCGCCAAGGTCAACGGACTCGCCCAGGTCCTGCACGAGCTCGGCGAGCACCGGCAGGTCGTCGTGTTCACCCACGACACCCGGCTCCAGCGAGCGTTCACCAGCCAGGGTCTGCCCGTGACGGTGTTCGAGGTCGAGCGGGCCACGTCGTCCCGGGTGAAGGTCAGGCCGGTGACCGACCCGGTACGGCAGGCACTCGACGACGCGCGGGCCCTCGCCAGTACCGGTGACCTGCCGTCGGCGGCACGGACCCATGTGCTCCCCAGCCTGTGCCGTATCGCCCTGGAGAACGCCTTCCTCGAAGCCGCCTGGATCCGGCATCACCGCTCCGGCGCACCCGAGGATGACCTGCAGGCCGCCGTCGGCAGCGCCGACAAGCTCATGAAGGTCGCGGCACTGGCCCTGTTCGGCGACGCCGGCCGGACCGGCGACGTCTACCGGGAACTGCTCACCCTGTGCGGACCGCGTGCGGTGGACCTCCTCAAGGAGTGCCAGAAGGGCGCCCACGCCACGGGAGCGCAGATCGCCGACCCCCACCGCTTCGTGGACGACATCGAGACCATGGCGCAGAAGGTGCGCAAGGCGGGGGTGACCGCGTGATGAGCACTCCCACCACCTCGGTCGAGGAGCTCCTGCTGACGGCCGATCAGCTGCTTGCCGCCCGTACGGGCGCCACGGCCGCCGGCCGGCACCGCGGAGCCTCCCTCGCTCTGCGGACCGCCCTGGAGCTCTCCATCGACCGCATGCTCGACGCCGCGGTGCCAGGGCTCGCCGACACCACGATGCGGGCCAAGATGCTGTGCCTCCACTGCTACACCGCGGCGGAGACCGCTCGCCGCACCAACGCCGTCTGGTCGCACCTCTGCCTGGGATGCCACTACCACCAGTACGAGATCGGCCCCACGCACGACCAGGTTCGCGCCTGGCGGACGGAGGTCCGTGAGCTGGTCGGGACGTTGGCCCTCTGACTGTTTGTTACCAGCAGGTCTCTGATAGTTATTTCAACCGTGTACGGGCACATGCCCGCCGCAGCACTCTTCGGGGCGCTGCATGGGAGGGGGATACACATGGGCACCACCACGCGCAACGAGATCATCGCCGTCGAGCAGAAGGCGGTGGACCGCGCCTACGACTGCTATGCCGCGCGGCTGGCAGAAATGACCGGGGGCTCGGTGGCCTCGGCCTCCGCGAGCGGCAAGGACAGCGTCGCCAACCGTCTCGCGGCCGAGGAGCGAGCCGCGGCGTACGGAGGTCTCGGCAACGCTTCGCTGGTCATCAGCCGCGTGGACGTGCAGGACGGCCCAGCTGGGGAGCCCGAGACCTGGTACGTCGGCCGGCGTGCCGTTTCCGACGTGCGGACCCGCGATACCGTCGTCGTGGAGTGGACCAACGAGCTTGCGAAGAAGTGGCTCGACGCGCTGCCGGACGCTCCGGGGGAGGTGCTCCTGCGGCGGCGGCTGCACTGCACGCAGCGCGTCGTCGAAGGCTATGCCGACGACATCTCCGTCACCGTCCCCGCCCCGCGGCCGACCGCGGACGACGCCGATCCGCAGTCCGCCGCGGCAGACTCCACCACCAACGCACAGCGGCCTGAGAAGGCGCGGCCGCCCGTCCTCACCCCCGGAGACGTCGCCCGTCTTCATCGCCAAGGGCCCCAGCAGCCCGACGACTTCCTCCTCCGCGAGCTTCAGCGCTCTCGCCGCGGCAGCATGCGGGACATCGTCGAGACCATCCGCCGCGACCAGATGGCCCTGGTCACCGGCTCGCCCTCCGACATCCTCGTCATCCAGGGCGGCCCGGGTACCGGCAAGTCGGCGGTCGGCCTGCACCGCGTGACCTGGCTCGTCAGCAACGGACACTTCAAAGCCCAGGACGTCCTCGTCATCGGCCCCCATCAGCGGTTCCTGGACTACGTGAGCCAGGTGCTGCCCACGCTCGGCACCCGGAACGTCAACGCCGTGCAGGTGAACCGTCTGTGGGACGGCGAGGTCCTCGGCACCGACACCCCCGCGGCGCGGATGGTGAAGTCCGATGAACGCATGGCGGCCGTCCTGCGGCGGCGCGTCGAGATCGAGTGCCGTCCCGAGGCCGTCGACGAGTTCACCACCACTGCCTCCTACGAGGGGGCCAAGCCTGAGCTCACCGTCACCGTCGGCAGCACGACCCTGCGCGTCCCGCGCTCCGAGATGCTTTCGCTCCTCGCGGACGTGCGCCAAGGCGACGGCTCCTACCGTGAGCGCCGCGACCGCTTTCGCGGACTGCTCGTCGACCGTCTGCTACAGGAACTCGTCGCCGTCGCCCCTCGCCGCAGCCGCGACGACACGATCCGCCGCGACCTGGAACGCAACCGTCAGGTCGAGCGCCTCATCGAACGTGTCTGGCCTTCGCCCGGCGCCAGGGAAGCCCTCCGCACCCTCTACGACTCCGAAGACCTCCTGCGCACCTGCGCCGAGGGCATTCTCGACGCCGCGGAGCAGGCCGCTGTGCGGCGCCCTCGGGCCGACACGGCCGACGCCGATCCCTGGACGCTCGACGACCGGGTCTGCCTCGAAGAACTGCGGTATCTCATCACCGGGGAGACACCGCAGCGGTACGGGCACATCGTGGTCGACGAGGCACAGGACCTGACACCCATGCAGGCCCGCTCCCTCCGCAGGCGCTCAGCGGCGCAGGGCTCCATGACCATCCTCGGCGACCTCGCCCAGGCCACCGGCCCCCACACCCACACCGACTGGGACCGCCTGGGCACCCTTCTGTCCGACCACGGCGACTGGCGCGTGGCCGAGCTGAACACCAGCTACCGCGTGCCCGCCGAAATCATGGAGTTCGTCGCCCCCTTGGCCCGTACCGTCGCCCCCACGCTGCCCTACCCGCAGGCCGTGCGCGCGGCGGGCGAGGACGCCGTACGGACGGTCACGACGGAACCGTGGAAGCTCCTCGACGACACCGTGGCGGAAGCCACCCGCCTCATCGGCACCAGCGACGGACGGACCCTGCGCTCCGTGGCGGTCATCGTCCCCGACGACTCCGGCTGGCTCGACGAGATCAGCCGCCAGCTGGACCTGGCGGAGGGCATCACCGAGCAGGGACGCGAGGCGGTGTCCGTGCTGGCCGCCGCCCAGGCCAAGGGCATGGAGTACGACCACGTCCTCGTCGTCGAACCCGCAACCATCGCCGACCGAGGCCCGGCCGGCCTGCGCCAGCTGTACGTCGCGCTCACCCGCAGCACCCAGAGCCTGACCGTCCTGCACACGTCCCCGCTCCCGGAGGCCCTCACGAACCCCGACGGCAGCAGTACCGAACCAGCACCTGCCGAAGGCGAACCAGGCATGGCAGACGCTGACGTCCCCGACATCGGTACGGACGTCAGAGTCCGCGTGACCGGCCGGGCACCCGGTGGCCGGTACAAGGTCAAGGCCCTGTCGCCCGCGATCGACGTCCCTCTGGTCCTGACCGTCCGCCACGGCTCGGTGCCCCCGCGTCCCGGCTCGGTACTGGACTGCTGGGTGTTCGCCCACGAGACGAACCACTGCCTGCTCACCGCGGACCAGCGTGGCCGCCAGCCCATCTCCCCCACCATGGCGGAACGCTATGTGGCGGCGCTCGGCGTCTTCGACGACCTGACCAACGGTGACGGAACCGTTCCCGAGAACGCCCGTGACCGTCTGTCCGAGCTCAAGGGCATGGCCAACCGCGTCCTCCGCCGTGACCAGGCGGACTGGGTGGACGTGCGTCGTGTGCTCGGATCCCCGGACAAACACCGCCTCAGCCTCCTGCGCGACCTGGCGGCGCACACCAACCGCATGCTCAAGGACAACAACCTGGACCTGAACCGACTCCAGGCGGACCTGGCACGCGCCGACTGGGCCCAGGCCCTGAACGAGGCCCGGGAGACGCTCCAGCACCGCCGGGCCGCCCTGGGTGAACCGGAAACCGAGAGTGCGCCCGCCTCCGTCGAGCAGCCGTCCGAGAAGAAGGAAGCAGAGCCCGTGACCTCCGAAGGCATGCCCGCCACGCCAGCGCCCGCCACGCCCGCCAAGGGACTTCTGCACTCGCTGGAGACCACGGCGGCCGCCGACCGCACATGCAAGAAGCACGAGGCGGTGCGCCATGCTCTCAAGGCGGCTCTGCTCTGGGCGGACCTGCAGCCGACCGACTCCCCGGTCATCGATGTCAGCCGCACCGCGGAAGACGGCCACTTCCTCTACGAGGTACTCGGTGCCGGCCGCTCCACCTACGCCGACCTCCGCTCGGGAGCCACCCGCCTCCTGGAGATCAACCACACCCTGCCCGCTCCTGCCGACCGCCTCTACCTGGTGCTCTCCGAACCGCCCGCCGAGGACTGGTCGGCCGACACCGTGTTCGGTGTCTTCGGGGTTCAGGTCCTGTGGCGCACCCCCGACAGTTGGGGCGGCCACGACGCGGAAACCGCCCTGGGCTCCGGAGAGGCGTAACCCCTTTCGACAGAAGCGCGAGTCTTCCGTGCGCGCTCGTGCGCTTCTTGGGTGCCTGAAGCGGAGCCAGAGCCCGATAGCGGCCCCGGACTGGGAGTCCGAGGCCGATCAGGAGCCCTACCTGAGGGAGGATCCCCAGGTCAGAGCGGTAACGCGCTGTGCCTCAGGCAGGATTGGAACCTGCGACACCCGCTTTGGGAGAGCAGGGCCCGGCCCTTGTCGATGGGCGGTACGGCCCGCGGTCAGTAGAGGGCGATCCTCGGGTGGACCGTGCCCTGGGCCGCCGGGTCGGGGACGGTGACCCGGTAGACCTCGGTGAGGGTCGCGCCGGCCCCGAGCGTGCGCCGGGCGGTGGTCAGGTCGGTGAAGAGGGTGCCGGTCTGGCTGCCGAGGTCGACGGCCTGCCAGCAGCCGCCGGCGGTGCGGCGCTCGACCTCGACGTCCGTCGGGTCGAGGAAGGGGCCGGCGTCCGGCGACTCCACCAGGAGCTGCGGGGCGACGGTCCGGGCCGCCCCCGAGTCATTGCGGTAGGTGACGGTGACCTCGTGGCTCTGGCCGTCCGCCGTGAGCGGGCTGATGGCGAGGTCGACGAAGTCGACGGGTATGGACGACGGCTGTGAGGCCGTGGACACGGTGGTGGTGTGCGGCGTGGCCGCCGCGGCGGGCCCCGCGAGGGCGAGACCGGCGGCCGCGGCCGCCACGGCGAGGAAAGCGACCCTGAGACGAGTGTTCTTGACTGACACGTGCGCGGTTCCTTCGTGATCGTGGGGGGTCCGGCCGGGACCGTCTCCGGATCACCGGCCAGGGACGACTCCAAGATTACGAAGCGAAGGCCGGCGGCGGTAACTACCGGCAGGTAGTGGAGAAATTGCGTGGAAGGTCGGCCACGGCGGCACCTCTCTGGCGTTTTTGGCCTCTCCTCAGTTAGACATGCTCCGGCCCCACCTTGACCAGTGGGTTGCCGTAGACACGGATTCCCAGGGGGGAACACACGCATGACCACGTATCGGTATGCGCCCAGACGTATCTCTCGGCTCAGACTCGTCGGTGCGGCCGTGACCGCACTCGTCCTCGCCGCGACGGGGACGGCGACCCAGGCCATGGCCGCGCAGGACACGACGCGGCAGCCGCAGTCGGCCAAGACCCCGCCGCCGCCCGTGCCGACGCTCGCCTGGACCGACTGCCAGGGCGGGTACGAGTGCGCCAACGCCGACGTCCCGCTGGACTACCGGGAGCCGGAGGGCCGCAAGATCACGCTCGCGGTGGTCCGCAAGAAGGCCGCCGACCCCTCGAAGCGCAAGGGCACGCTCTTCATGCAGCCCGGCGGACCGGGCAACTCCGGCGTGGACTTCGTCCGCAACAACTACGACGACCTCCCGGCCGCCCTGCGCGAGTCGTTCGACGTCTTCGGCTACGACGTCCGCGGTGTCGGCCGCAGTTCGGCGCTCACCTGCTTCGACGACGCCCGCTACACCAAGGCCGTCACCGACGCCAAGGGCGTCCCCGGCCCGGACGCCTTCGGCCCGGCGGTGCGCGAGGCCGCCGAGTTCAACCAGGCGTGCCTCGACAACTCGGGCGGCCTGCTGCCGTACGTCGGCACGGAGTACGTCGCCCGTGACATCGACCTGCTGCGTCAGGCCCTCGGCGAGGAGCAACTGACGTACTACGGGCGGTCGTTCGGCGCGTACATCGGCACCGTCTACGCGTCGATGTTCCCCAAGCGGGTGCGGGCGCTGACGCTCGACGGGGCGTACGACCCGTACAAGTACGCCTACCGCCCCTACGAATACGACCGGGCCCAGTACCTGGCGCTGGACGGTTCGATGAGCCGCTTCCTCGACTGGTGTGCCGCCGACCAGGCGGTCTGCGGCTTCGGTGACGGCGACCCGCGCGGGGCGTTCGAGCAGCTGAAGAAGGACCTCGACGCCAACCCGGTCACCACGGCGAACGGCGGGAAGGCCAACGGCTACACCCTCGTCTACCGGCTGATGTTCAACATCAACGAGGGCAAGGTCATCTGGCCCTCCCTCGGCGCGGCCCTGAAGAAGGCGCAGGCACGGGACAACACCTCGTTCCTGCTGCGGCCGCCGTCCCCGGCGAGCTACGACTTCCTCGGCCCGAACGTGGTCGTGGAGTGCGTCGACAAGGACTACCCGAAGAGCCTGCGCAAGCTCCAGCGGAACGTCACGGCCAACGCGAAGGACGCGCCGCTGCTGGGTCCGGCCATGGCGTTCGGTCCGCCGACCTACGACCACCAGCACGCCACCGCGTGCGTCCAGTGGCCCGCCGAGACGCCCAGCCGCTACGACGGCTCCTTCCGGGCCAGGGGTTCGGCGCCGATCCTGGTCCTCGGCACCACCGGTGACCCGGACACCCCGTACCAGGACGCGGTCGCGCTGTCCCGGCAGCTGGACAACGCCTCGCTGCTGACGTTCGACGCCGAGGGCCACACGGCGTTCGGCCGCAGCGCCTGTGCGACGGACGCGGTCGTGAACTACCTCGTCGACCAGGTGGTCCCGGCCTCCGGCACCACCTGCGCGGACGAGACCCAGCCGCCGTCCTCGACGCCGAAGACGGCGCCGCCCGGCACGACCCTGAGCGAGCTGCGCAACGGCGTCAACGAGCGCGTCGAGCGCATCGGCGACGCAAGCTGACCTACTCGCACCCGCACCACGAGCCGATCGGCTCGCTTCGGCGCCGCGAGCCGACCTACTCGCGGCGCTGCTCGACCCCTGGGGCCACGGCCCCATGGGCTGACCGACCGAACGAACGCCGGGGCGCCCGCCCCTCCACTCCACGGCGAGCGCCCCGGGGTTCCGTATGTCTGCGACACGTCCGCGGCATGTCGCGCCGCACGGATCTGGGGGAGCAGGACGATGGGACTGCGGATCCACTTCACGTACGACGACCTGGCCAGGGTGGTGCTGGCCGAGGAACCCGACCCGCTGTGGGAGGGGCTGCTCAGCCTGCACCTGCTGCAGAACCGGGACGGCGCCCTGGTCTTCGGCCGCTGGCGCCGTGCCTCGCGCGGCCTCTTCGACCCGGAGCTGCCGAGACTGCGCCATCTCGCGCCGCCGCGCGGCTACTCGGCGGACTTCCTGACCCCGGCCGGGGCGGTCGGCGGCTTCGAGGCGGGCCTCGACGCGATGCTCGCCACCCCCCGCGCCCGGCTGCGGACCGACCTGACGGAGCTGTCCCTCGCCCGCCCCCTGCCGGGCTGGGCCAGGCCGCTCGCCGACGGCGACCCCCAGGCCCTGCGGGGGCTCGCCGGCCTGGTCCGCAGACATCACGAGCGGTTCGTCGCCCCGTACTGGACCCATGTCCGGGCCCGCTTCGACGATGCCAGGTCGGTCGCGGCCAGGGCCCTGCTGCGGTCCGGCTTCGCCGGTCTGGCGGCCGGACTTCACCCCAGCCTGCGCTGGTCGGCGCCGGTGCTGCACGTCGCGGGCGCGCACCTCCAGGGCGACCTGCACCTGGAGGGCAGGGGCCTGCGGATCATCCCGTCGTTCTTCTGCTGGCCCGGCCCGATCGTGCTCAAGGACGGCGCCCTGCCGCCGGTGCTCGTGTACCCGGTGACCCACGACCCCCGCTGGCTGGCCCCGCCGCCCGACGCGCCCGGCACGCACCAGGCGCTCGCCGCGCTGCTCGGCCGGGCCCGGGCCGCCGTGCTGGAGGAGGTGGCCGACGGCCGCACCACGAGCGAGGTGGCAGCCCGGGTGGGGCTCAGCCCGGCGACCGTCAGCCACCATGTGGCCGTGCTCCGGGAGTCGGGGCTCCTGACCAGCCGGCGGATCGGCGGTGCCGTGCTGCACACCGTCACGCCGCTGGGCATCGACCTCCTCGAAGGCGGCACGACCTGCGGCATTCGACCACGCTCGAAAGCCATGGCACCGGCCGAGCGGTGACGGTGACGATGAGGCGCGGCCCCGGGCCCCACGACCCGGCGTGCCCGCATCCGGCCGGCGAACGGCGGCCGCAGACCCCACACCCACCGCTCGACACCCGTAAGGGGATCCCGAACCCATGCGTACGAAGCGCTCGTTCCTCGGCACCGTCGGCACCGTGACCCTGGTGCTGGCCTCCGCCCTCACCTCCGGAACGGCCCAGGCCGCGTCCTCCGCCACGTCCGCCGCGTCGCCGACGACCTCACCGGCCGTCCGCTCCGAGCTCCTTCCCGCGGGCTCCGGCATCGTGTGCAGCTCGGGGAACTTCTGTGCCTCGGTCTGGGACCCGAACGCGGGCCGGTTCCGCGTCTTCTACTTCTACAACTGCGCCCGCTACTCGCTGTCCAACTGGAACGAGTGGGGCGAGGCCAAGAACAGCCAGACGGGCAGCGCGGTCGCCCGCATCTACGGTTCGAGCGGCAACGAGCGGGCCTCCTACCCGGCCAACGGCGACGTCTACGCCGTCGACTGGGGTCCCGTCTACTCCATCCGCAACTGCTGAACGCACCTGCGGTACGGGGCGGCGGCAACCGGGGCTGACAGTCACCGGCGGCCGCCGCCCCGCCGCTTTTCCCTGCCGGTGCCGGTGCCGGTGCTGGTGTCGACGTCGATGTTGTTGTCAATGCCGATGTCGATGTCGATGTCGATGTCGTCGAAAGGCAGCGCGTCCAGGTCGCCGTCGAAGTCGGCCGGGACCAGGAGCGTGTGCTCCTGCGGGCCGGACTGCGCTGTGGGCCGGGGGTCGGGGTCGGTGAGGGACTGTTCGGTCCAGATGCACTTGCCGTTGGCGGTGTAGCGGGTGCCCCAGCGCTGGGAGAGCGCGGTGATCAGCTGCAGGCCCCGGCCGCCCTCGTCGGTGTCGCCGGCCCTGCGTATGCGGGGCATGGTGAGGCTGCCGTCGAAGACCTCGCAGACCAGCGCGGAGCCGTGCAGGAGCCGCAGCCGGACCGGGCCCTTGGCGTGGCGTACGACGTTGCCGACGAGTTCGCTGGCGAGCAGTTCGGTGGTGGGGGCCAGGGCGTCCAGGCCCCAGGCGGCGAGTTGTTCGCGGACATGGCGGCGGGCCTGCCCGGCGGCCCTCGGGTCGTCCAGGAGGGGCCAGGAGGCCATCCGGTCGCCGGTGAGCGCGTGCAGCCGGGCGACGAGGAAGGCCGCGTCGTCGGCCGCCGCGTGCTCGGCGGGCAGCAGGCCCTGGGTGAGGGTGTCGCAGAGGCGTTCCAGGTCGGCGGCGGTGCCGTCCTCGTGGGCGGTGCGCAGCAGCCGGGCCAGGTCGGCCATGCCCTCGTCGATGCCGCGTTTCGCCGACTCGACCAGCCCGTCGGTGTAGAGCACCAGCAGACTGCCGTCGGGCACGCTCAGCTCCAGCGTCTCGAACGGCGGCTCGGCCGCGCCGAGCGGCGGGTCGGCGGTCCACTCGGGAAAGCGCACGGTGCCGTCGGGGAGGACCACGGCCGGTGGCGGATGCCCGGCCCGGGCGAGGGAACAGACCTCGGTGGTGGAGTCGTACAGGGCGTACAGGCAGGTGACGTACGAGTCCTCGCCCATGGAGCCGACGATGTCGTTGAGGTGGCCCATGATCTCGTCGGGGGGCAGTTCGAGGTCGGCGAGGGTGTGCACGGCCGTGCGCAGCCGGCCCATGGTGGCGGCCTCCGACAGACCGTGGCCCATGACGTCGCCGACGACCAGGGCGACCTGTCCGCTGGAGAGCGGGATGACGTCGTACCAGTCGCCGCCGACGTCCATGCCCTGGCCGGCGGGCAGGTAGCGGGCGGCCGACTCGCAGGCGGTGAGGACCGGCAGGTCCTGGGGGAGCAGGGCACGCTGGAGTTCCCGGGACCGGGTGTGTTCGAGGTCGTAGAGCCGGGCACGTTCCAGGGACTGCGCGAGGAGGGCGCTGATCGCGGTCAGCAGGGTGCGCTCCTCGTCGGTGAGGCGGCGCGGCCGGTCGAAGGAGACGACGCACACGCCGAAGGTGTGGTCGGACACGGTCAGCGGCAGGAACGCCCAGGACGCCTTGCCCCCGCGGGCGGGCAGGTCGGCGTGCTGGGGGACGTAGGCGGCGTACTCCTGCGGCGAGGAGATGAACACCGGGACGCCGGTGTTGATGGCGTCCCAGGCCGGGCCGTACTGCGTGCGGGGCTGGTTGCCGACGAGGTCGATGAACTCGGGCGAGTAGCCGACGCCGCCGACGTTGTGGAGCCGGCCCTTCTCGACGGCCTGGACGAGGAGACCGCTGGCGGCGAACGGCTGCAGCACCCGCAGCGCGACCGCGTCGACGACGTCCTGCGAGGTGGTCGCCTTGGCGAGCGCGGTGGTCAACGCGGCGATGCGGTGGGCCCGTTCGGAGGCGGCGCGCTCGGCCTCGCGGCGCTCCTCCTCGTGTCGCCGCCGCTCGGTGACGTCGGTGAAGTAGATGGTGCGGCCGTCGGGGCCGGGGACCAGCCGCAGGTGGTAGACGCGGTCGTGGTCCGGCACCTGGACGTCGAACCCGGCGGGCTTCTCCTCGGCGGCGGCCTCCCGGCAGCGGGTCTCCAGGCAGGGCGACTCGCGCACGGACGGCAGCTCCCACAGCTGCCGCCCGAACAGTTCCTCCTCGGTGAGGCCGAGGGTGCGTTCCGCCACCAGGTTGGCGAAGGTGATCCGCCAGTCGTTGTCGACGGCGAGGAACCCGTCGCTCATGTGCCGCAGGGCCCGGCCGACCGCGTCCCGGGCGGAGCGCGCCTCGTCGCTCTCCCAGCCGACGCCGATCATCCGGTCGGGTGCGCCGTGCTCGTCGTAGGTGGCCCGGCCGCGGGCCCGGGTCCAGCCCCAGGTGCCGTCGAGGCGGCGTACGCGGTACTCCGCCTCGTACACGGTGTGGTCGCGGATCGCCCGCTCGGCGGCGGCCAGGGTGGGCGGGAGGTCGTCGGGGTGGACGATGCGCATCCAGCTCTCGATCCTGCCGGTGAACTCGGCCGGCCGGGTGCCGTAGAGCTGCAGGGCGGCCTCGTCCCAGATCAGGTCGCCGCTCTGGATGTCCCAGTCCCAGGAGCCGACGCTGGCATCCTTCAGCACCTGCCGCAGCCGCTCGGCGTCCGGTTCGGCCGGTGCGGGGCCGGACGGCGGGGGTGCCTGGGCCATGCGGTCCTGGGTCCAGTCGACGACGGACCGCAGGAAGTCCCACTGCAGGCCGGTGGGTTCGCCCCGGTCGCCGGTGAGGACGGTGAGCGCGCCGACCGTGCGGTCACGGCCGGAGACGGGTAACGCGGCGAGCCCGGTGCCGGGCCAGGCGAGGGCCATGGAACCGAGCGGGGACCACACCCCGCTGCCCTGGTGCAGGGCGCGGGCCGGGGGCAGCGGGCCCTCCTGGTCGATGATCTCCCAGGGGCGGGTCAGGGCGGGCGGGAGGCCGCTGACCGACACCAGACGCAGGGCCGACATGGGGCCTCTGAGATGCATCATCGCCCCGAGCGCGCCGAGTTCGCCGACCGCGTGCTGGAGCGCCAGCCGGAAGACCTCGCTCTCCGCGACACCGGGCTCCACCGTGCCGAGCAGGGCCAGCCGTGCGTTCATACGGCAGACCCTAACGTTCTACTCACACGTACGGCAGTCCGCCACAGTAATTCCACAGTCACTCCCGCTGCCGTCTCCGGCGTCGGCCGGGGAGGTCAACAGCGCGCCACACAAACACATTTGACGTCCATTCAGAATCCGTACGGGGCACGGGCGCCGCCGCGCGCGCCGTGACCAAGATCTGATGAACGTCGTTGGGCCGCTGCAACCCCAGGATGTCCGGCCCGACCCCAGCAGGCGCCATGTTCGAGATGTTCCAGGCAGTCAAGACGTTGATCAAGACGTTCGTCGAGCAGTACGCGCGCAACCAGCAGCTCAAACGGGATCTGCTGGCGCAGCGTGGTGAGCAGGAGCGGCGCTGGCGGGAGGAGGACCGGGTGGTGCTGCGGGCCGCCCTCGCCGCGAACCGGGTGGCCCTCGAAGAGCACAACGACACCCTCCGCCGGGCGGCCGGCGTCTCGTACCTCACCCTGCGCTGCCACGAGGACACCTGGACGTTCCTGGCCCGCACGGCGTTCGGTGTCTGGGAGCCCGCCTGGACGCAGAGCACCCGCGACCCCTACGACCGCGTCGGCCCGACCGCGACCAGGGCGGCCCACTTCACCGCGAACCCCAACCTGCCGCCGGGCCGCATCACCAAGGCGGACGGCGGCATGCAGGACGTCCAGCTGTCCGGGCACAACCTGGTCCACGTCCTCGACGCGCTCCACGACGCGACCACCTCGGAGCTGACCGCGACCGGAGCGCGCGCCCGGACCCTGTACGACCGGCTGGCCTCCTTCACCGCCAAACTCGACCCGGCGGCCCCCACCGGCCGCACCACCGGCATCCTCTGGCGGATCGACGACAGTCTGCACAGCCAGTACGTGAGCCGCCCGTCCGGCCCGGGCCCCGGCCGCCCGACCGCCGCGCCCCTCCTCCACAAGGTCCCCTCCCCCACCCCGGCGGCCCGCCGCCGCCACCCGGAGCGCAGCGGTTCGCCCGTGGCGCAGAAGTAGGGCCGGGAGAGACGGGAGAGAGCTGGGCGCGGGCCCGGAGGGGGAGCGGAGCTCGCCGCGGTCGCGGTCCCGGGAACGCTTCCGTGGGATCGGAGTACAACCTTCCGGCATATCCGGTCGTCTCATCAGATAACAGCGCTACCGCAGCGTTGTGCGAACAAGGGGGGACGACATGCGACGAATCGGAGCCGCGATTCTGGCGCTCGCGCTCGCGGGGACGGCGATCGGGACGGCGGCGGCCACCGCGAGTGCCGCGCCCGGGGGTGCCGCGCGAGCCGCCGCGGCCTGCCCGACGGGCTGGGGCAGTGGCGTCAAGGGCAGCCCCGACAGCGGTGCCGTGCCGCTGACGGACATCAGGACCGGCCGGCACGACTGCTTCGACCGCATCGTGTTCGACGTGCCCGACGGCGGTGACCGCGTCGGCTACTGGGTCCACTACGTCGACCGGCTCCACCAGGTCGGCTCCGGCGACCCGATCCCGGTGACCGGCGGAGCCATCCTGGAGATACGGGTCGCCGCGCCGAGCTACGACCCCGAGACGGGCGGGGTCGTCTACCCGGGCAAGGTCGCCAAGCCCCTTCCCGGGGTGAACCTGACCGGCTACCGCACCTTCCGTGACACCCGCTTCGCCGGCAGCTTCGAGGGCGAGACCCAGATCGGCGTCGGCGTCCGCGCCCGGCTGCCGTTCCGGGTGCTCCAACTCCCCGACCGCCTCGTGGTGGACGTGGCCCACAGCTGGACGTAGGGGCAGAGCGGAGGACGACCTCGGGGTCGGCGGTCCCGGCGTGCCGGGACGCCGGCCCCGACCGGCCGCCGCTCCCCGCCACCGGCCCGGACGGCTTGTAGTGTCCGCACGGTGGAGAGATCGAAAGAACGTGTGAACGACGGTGCGAACCCGACGCTGCTGGACGTGTTGCTCCAAGCGGCGCGGGAGACCCCCGAGCAGACCGTCGTGCACGTCCGGGGGGACGGCGGCGAGCACACGGTCACCTTCGCCGAACTCCGCGACGACGCCTTGCGCGTGGCCGGCGGCCTGCTCGCGGCGGGCGTGACCCCGGGCACCCCCCTGCCGCTGGTCGCCGACCGGGGCGACACCTTCCAGCCCCTGTTCTGGGGCGCGGTGGCGGCGGGGGCCGTTCCCGTCCCCCTCGCGGCGGAGCCCCGCCGGATCGGCCCGGTGTGGGAACTCCTCGACAGACCTCCCGTGCTGACGGACGACACAACGACGGCCACGGTTCGCCAACTCGACTCTTCCATACGGGTGTTGCGGCTGGACGAGCTGCGGCAGGGCCACCCTCCCCGGGACCTCCCGCGCCCCGCCCCCGACGACATCGCCTTCCTCCAGTTCTCCTCCGGCAGCACGGGCACCCCCAAGGGCGTGCGGCTGACCCACGCCGGGGTCCTCGCCAACCTCCGCCAGATCCGCGCCGCGATGGCGATCACCTCGGACGACGTGATCGCGACCTGGATGCCGTACTTCCACGACATGGGGCTCATCGGCACGCACCTGGTCCCCATGGCCGCGCGCGTGCAGCAGATCCGGATCGAACCGCTGTCCTTCGCGAAGCGACCCGCCCTGTGGTTCGAGGCGGTCGACCGCCACCGCGCGACCCTCCTGTCGGCCGCGAACTTCGCCCTCGCCCTCGCCGTCCGCCGCGTCCCGGCCGCCGCGCTCGCCCGGTTCGACCTCAGCTGCGTACGCCTGCTGCTCGTCGGCGCCGAACCCATCGCCCCCCGCGTCTGGCGGGAGTTCACGGCCCTCACGGTCCCCGCCGGGCTCGACCCGCGCGCCCCGCTCCCGGTGTACGGCCTGGCCGAGGCGACCCTCGCGGTGACCGTACCGCCGCTGGGCGAGACCGCGACGCCGCTGGTGCTGGACCGGGCCGCGCTGAGTGCCGGGCGGGTGGTGGACACCCGACCCGGGGAGCACGCGGTGGAGTTGATGGACCTCGGTCGGCCCGTGGCCGCGTGCGAGGTCCGGATCACCGACGACAGCGGGGCCCCGGCGGGCGAGAAGCGGGTCGGACATGTGGAGGTACGGGGCCCGCAGGTGGGCCGCGGATACCACCGGGCGCCCGAGGCGAGCGCGGCGGCGTTCGGGGACGACGGCTGGCTGCGCACCGGCGACCTCGGGTTCCTGCGGGACGGGCGGTTGTGCGTCACCGGGCGCCACAAGGACGTCGTGTTCGCCAACGGCCGGACGTTCCACGCGGCCGACCTGGAGGAGACGGTCGCCGCGACGCCGGGACTGCCGCCCGGGGCCGTGGCCGTCGTGGGGTCCACCGACCCGGACGGCGGGGGTGAGCGGGTCGTCGCGTTCGTGCAGTGGGCCCGGCCCGAGCGGTCCACCGCCGCCCGGGTGCTCCGCGCCGCGGCCGGCCGGCTGCGGGAGGCCCTCGGGCACGACGACGTACGGGTGCTGCCGCTGCCGCCGGGGGCGTTCGCGCGGACGACCAGCGGGAAGCTGCGGCGGGGAGTGCTGCGGGAGAGGTTCGAGGCCGGGGAGTACGCGGCGGTCGAGGGACAGTGGGTCGGCACGACGGCGGTCGAGGGGCAGTGCGTCGGCACGGCGGCGGTCGAGGGACAGTGCGTCGGCACGACGGCGGTCGAGGGGCAGTGCGTCGGCACGGCGGCGGTGGTGGACAGCTCCGCGGAGGAAGGGGGCGGAGGTGCTCCCCGTTCACTGCGTGAGGTCCAGGAGGCCGTACGAGCGCTGTGGGCGCGGGTGTTGGACCTGCCCGTGGCCGAAGTCGGACTGCGGGAACGGTTCTTCGACCTCGGGGGGTCCTCGCTCAAGGCGATGGCCGTGCTCGCCGGGTTGGAGGACGAGTTCGCGGTGACGGTGGAGCCGGGTGCTCTGCGGGACCACGACACGGTGGGGGCGTTGGCCGGGCTTGTGCTGGGGTTGTCGGGGGAGCGGGACGGGGCGGGACGAGGGCGCCCAGGAGCTCGGGGGGAAGCGTCCGTCGGGGGCGAGTGCGGGCACGTTGTGGCTGGTCGCGCCCACGCGGCGGAGCCGCATGTGTCACGGCACCGCGCCCCTGACGGGCCTGCGGCCCGTTCGGAGCGCGGTGCCCTCGCCGTTCTCTCCGTCGCCTGCCGGTTTCCCGGGGGTGGGACGCCCGAGGAATTCTGGGAGTTGCTCGCGACCGGCGGGGACACCGTCGGCGGGGACACGGGCGGCCGGCTGAGCGATCCCGGGGCCTTCGACGCCCGTTTCTTCGGGATGGACGACGCGGAGGCGCGGGCGACCGACCCGCAGGCGCGGATCTTCCTGGAGCTGGCGCACGAGGCGCTGGAGCGTGCCGGGTACGCGGGGCCCCGGCGGGCCGGCCGCAGGGTCGGTGTCTTCGCGGCGACCGGCGACAGCGGGTACCGCGAGATCCTCGCCGAGGCCGCCGACGGGGACCTCGCCCGCCACCCGTCCGCCCTCACCGGCAACCTGCCCAACCTGATCGCCGCCCGTGTCTCCCAGGTGCTGGACCTCGACGGCCCCGCACTGGCCGTCGACACGGCCTGCTCCTCCGCCCTCGTCGCCCTGCACCTGGCCCGGCGCAGCCTGCTGTCCGGCGAGTGCGACCTCGCGGTGGTCGGCGGCGTCAACCTGGGCCTGACCCCGACCGGCCACCGCCTCCTCGCGGCGACGGGCGCGGTCTCACCGACGGGCCGGTGCCGCGCGTTCGGCGCCGACGCGGACGGATTCGTCCCGGGGGAGGGCGGCGCGGCGCTGGTCCTCGCCCGCCTCGACGACGCCCGCACCGCCGACGACCCGGTTCTCGCGCTCGTACGCGGCACGGCCGTGAACAACGACGGCCGCTCGCTGGGCCTGCTCGCGCCGACCCCGCGCGGGCAGCGCGAGGTGATCGGCCGGGCGTACGAGGAGTGCGGTGTCGATCCGGCCGACGTGTCGTACGTGGAGGCGCACGGCACGGGAACGCCGATCGGCGACCCGGTCGAGGCGCGGTCGCTCGGGCAGGTGTTCCCGCCCCGCGCCGACGGGGTCCCGCGACGGCTCGGCTCGGTGAAGACGAACGTCGGTCACCTGCTCAACGCGGCCGGGATGCCCGCGCTGGTCAAGGTCGCCCTCGCGCTCGCGCACCGCCGGCTCCCGCCGTCCCTGCATGTCACCACCCCCGCCCCGTTCCTCGCCGACACCGCCCCCGGGTTCCGCCTCGTCACCGAAGAGGAGGAGTGGACCGGCGCGGACGGCCGTCCCCTGATCGCCGGCGTCAACAGCTTCGGCTTCGGCGGCACCAACGCCCACGCGATCCTGGAGGAGGCGCCCCGGAACCGGCGCGGGGGCGGGGCGACCCCGGCCGCCGAAGGCCCGCACCTGCTGACCCTGTCCGCCCGGACCGACGGGGCCCTGCGCGCCGCCGCGGCCGAGCTGGCCGCGCATCTGCGGGCCCACCCCGCACTGGACGAGGGCGACGTGTGCGCCACCGTCAACACCGCCCGCGACGAGGGACCGCACCGGCTGGCCCTGGTGGCGGAGGGCAACCTCGCGCAACGGCTCGAAGAGGCCGGGCGGTCGTGGGGGAAGGGCCCGGAAGGCGTCGCGGACCGTCCGGGTCGCGCAGTGACGGGGCTCGTTCGGGGACGGCCCCGGACCGTGTTCGTCCTGCCCGGGCAGGGGGCCCAACAGCCCGGGCTCGGGCGGGAGTTGTGGCGCTCGGCGCCCGTGTTCCGGGACCTTCTGGAGGAAGCCTCCTCACTCACCGGGCCGGTGTCCGGGCGCAGCCTGGCCGCCTGGTGTCTGGACGAGGACGCCGACCCCGAGACCCTGGCCCGGACGGAGGTGGCGCAGCCGCTGCTCGTCGCGTTCGGGGTGGCCCTGGCCGGGCAGTTGGCCGCGTGGGGTGTGGCGCCGGACGCGGTCGTGGGGCACAGCGTCGGCGAGATCACCGCCGCGTGCGTCGCCGGCGCCCTGCCGCCGGCCGAGGCGGTCGGTTTCGCCGCCGAACGCGGCCGCCTGATGGGCGGACTCACCACGACGCCGGGAGCCATGGCGGCCGTCAGGGGAGACGAGGAGACCGTCGCCGCCCTGGTCGCCGACTCCGACGGCACCCTCACCGTGGCCGCCGTCAACTCACCCACGCAGATCGTGCTGTCGGGTGCGTCCGAGGCCGTCGACCGTGCGGTGGCGACGCTCACCGCACGGGGCGTGGCCGCCCGGCGGCTCCGCGTCTCCCACGCCTTCCACTCCCCCTTGCTCAGCCCCGTGCTCGACCCCCTCCACAGCGCGGCGAAGGCCATGACCGTGCACCCGGCCACCGTTCCGATGCTGAGCACGGTCACCGGTCACTGGGCCCCCGACCTGACCCCCGACTCCGGCTACTGGCGCGACCACGCGATCCGCCCCGTCCGCTTCGGCCCCGCCGTCGCCCGGCTCCTCGACGAGGGCTACGACACGTTCGTCGAACTCGGCCCCGGCGCCACGCTCTCCGCCCCGATCCACGCGGTCACCGCCGCCCGCCCGGCCACCGCACGAGCCGAGGTGACGGTCCTGCCCGCCCTGGCCACCGGCGAAGGGCCGACGAGGACGACGAGGACGAGGGGAGCGGGTGCCCTGCTCGAAACGGTCGGCCGGCTCTGGACCCTGGGAACCCCGCTCTCCCCGACGTCCCCGGCCCGGGACACGACACGACGACGGGTCCCCGTGCCCCCGTATCCCTTCCAGCGCGAGCACCATTGGGCGCGACGACTCGACAGCGCGCCCGGAGCCGCGCCGCCGTCCGCGCCCGCGTCCGGAGCCGCGTCCGCATCCGGAGCGGCGTCCGCATCCGGGTTGGCGAGCGCAACCGGGTCGGCGCCCGCACCCGCACCCGCGAAGTCGGCCGCCCGGTCAGGCAGCCGGTCCGGCGGCGCGTCTGCCGCCGAGTCGGGCGCGGTGTCCTCCGGCGTGCGCGGTGCCTCCGCACCCCACGCGCACCTCCCCCTCCCCGACTCCCCGCCCACCCCACAGCCCCTCCTCTGGCGGGACGCCCCGCTGACCGCCGCCCCCGGCCCCCGAGCCGTACGCCTCGTCGGCGCCGACACCCCGCTGCGCCGTTCCCTCACCGACCGGCTCACCGGGCGCGGGGTGACGGTGCTGAGCCCGACGCCGACACCAGGACCGTACGAAGGCCCGGCGGAAGGCCAGACGGAAGGCGAGTCGGAAGGCCAGGCGGAAGGCCCGGAGGCGGTGCTGTGGTTCGCCGGTGAGTCCCCGAGCCCGGGGGCGGAGACCGACACGGCCGTCTCGGCCCTGCGCGAGGTGCTGGCGACGCTCGACACCCCCCTCACCAGGCCCACCCGTCTGCTGCTCGTCACCGAGAACGCGTACCGCACGGAGGTCGGCACGAGCACGAGCACGGGCACGGGCACGAGTTCGGGCACGGGCACCGACGCCTCCCCCCGCTCCCGTCCTCGCCCTCGCCCCCTCCCTCGCCCCGAACAGGCCCTCCTGCACGGCTTCGCCCTGGCCCTCGCGCAGGAACATCCGAACCTCACCTCGCTGAGCGTCGACGTGTCGGCCGAGGACGAGCTGGACGTCCAACTCTCCGCATTGGAGGCGGAGTTGCACGCCGACGCGGGCACAGCCGGCACCATCGCCTGGCGAACCGGCCGCCGCCTCACCCGCACGACAGCGACCCCCGCCCCCGCCCACTCTCCCCTCCCCACCACCACACCTCTCCCCGCGAACGGCACCTACCTGATCACCGGTGGCGCGGGCGGCCTCGGCTCCGCGCTCGCCCGCGACCTCGCGGAACGCGGCACGCCCACGCTCGTGCTGACCGGCCGTACCGTCACCCCGCCCCGCGCCCTGCTGGGCGAACTCCGCGCGCTCGGCGCCCTCGCCCGCTACCAGGCGGCCGACGTCACCGACGCCGACGCGGTCGACGACCTCGTGGCCGGTCTGCCGCCCCTGGACGCCGTGTTCCACGCGGCGGGCACGGCTCGCCCCGGCAGCCTGCGGGGCAAGCCGGACGACGAGATCGAGGCCGTACTCGCCGCGAAGGTGAGCGGGACGAGGCTGCTCGCCGAGGCGCTGCGGCGACACGGTCAGGAGGACGCCGTGTGCGTCGCCTTCTCGTCCGTCTCAGCCGTACTGCCCGGCCTGGCCGGCGCCCTCGGTGACTACGCCGCCGCGAACTCCTTCCTGGACGCCTTCGCCACCGCCGAACGCGCCGCCGGCCGCCCCTGGCAGAGCATCGCGTTCGGCCCGGTCGCCGACGCGGGAATGGCGAGCGGCACGCATTCGGCGCTCGCGCCACTGACCACCCGGGCAGCCCTGGCGGCCCTCCACAAGGCCCTCACCCTCGACACGCCCCACGTCCTGATAACAGCAACGAACACCCTGCTCCCGGCGCCCACGCCCCCGGCGAGTCCCGCAGGCGGTATGGAGGCCGCAGGCCCCATAGGGGCGCGGGGAACCACGCGACCAGCCACAATCCACCCGCAGCCGCCAACAACCAGCTCTCCCCGAGCTCTCAGGCGCCCACCCACCCCCACGCCCACGCCCACGCCCACGCCCACGCCCACGCCCACTGAAGTAACCACCGTCATACGCGGCCTCCTCGCCGACGCCCTGCACCGCCCCCCACAGGACATCGGCGACGACGAACCGTTCCTCACCCTCGGCCTCGATTCCCTCAGCGCCGTAGACCTCGCCCGCCGCCTCGAACGCGAACTCGACCGCCCCCTCCCCGCCACCCTCCTCTTCGAGCATCGCACCATCGCCGAACTGGCCACCCACCTGGCCACCACCCCGCCGACCCCCGCCCCGACCCCGACCCCCCAGCCGGCGCCCCGCCCCGCACCCCCGACCAACACGCCCCTCACCCCCCTCACGCCCCTCCCCCTCACCCCCCTCCAACTCGCCTTCCACACCACCGAAACCCTCCACGAGGGCATCACCGCCTACGGCTACGTACGGCAACGCATCAGCGGCCCTCTCGACACCACGCTCCTCGGCCGGGCCCTGGCCCACCTCTCCGCCCGCCACCCCATGCTGCGACTGCGGATCACCGACGACGGAGCCGCACGCCCGAGCCAGTACGCCGCCCCCGCAGGCCCCACCGACACGGCACCGCGCTGGTACGAGATCCAGGGCGCCCACCCGCACGGCCGCCCCCACGACCTACGACAGCTCGAACACGCCCTCTGCAACCGCCCGTTCGACCTGAGGACGGAGGACCCGGTACGAGCCGTCCTCGTCCACGACGGTGACAGGAACGGGGACAGGAACGGGGACGGGGACGGCGCACACCTCGCCCACCTGCTCCTGGTCGTCCACCACGCCGCGGCCGACGGCTTCAGCCTCAAGCTCATGGCCGAGGAACTCTGGTCGCTCTACACGGCGTTGACGCGCGGAGAACAGACGCCCCAACTCCCTTCACCCCAGGCCGAGTTCACCGACTACGCCGCCGCCCTGACCGCCGAACGCCAGTCCCCGGCGCACGAGGAGGACCTCGCCCACTGGCGCGCGCGCCTGGCGGAACACACGACCTCCTTCGCCTCCCCCTTCTCCCTCCCCTACGACGGAGACCCCGAGGCACCCCCGACCCCGCCCCTCACCCACCACCGCACCGACATCGACGAGGAGTTGACCGCCGCGCTCCGGGAGACGGCCGCGCGGCACGACGTGTCGCTGTTCCACCTGATGCTGGCGGTGTACGGCCGTTGTCTGGCCCGGTGGAGCGGACGCCGAACCGTCGCCGTCAACGTGGCACGGGCGCGACGGGAGGCGCCGATCGCCGGCATCGACCGTCTGGTGGGGCCGCTGGCCGACACCCTCCCGGTGTTCGTGGACATCGATCCCGCCGAGCCGGTCACCGCGCTCGCCGACCGGCTGCGCCGGGGCTGGCGGGAGGCCGAGGCCCACGCGACCCTGAGCAGCACGGACTTCGCCCGACTGCTGTCCGAGGTGCGCCCCACCACGGGCCCGGCCCCGCGCACCGCGGCCGAGGCGGGCTTCAGCTTCGCCCGCTTCCCGGTGGTCCACGGCCCCGACTGGCCCGTCACCGTCACCCCCACGGCCGCGGCCACCGCCTCCGCCGCCACCCGCCTCGGCCTCCTGTGCTGGGAGGCCGACGCCGCGCTGCGCCTGTCGTGGAACCACCCGGCCCACCTGTTCAGCCCCGAGACCGTACGACGCCTCGCCGACGACTACCTCACAGAACTACGGGCCGCCACCACGGCACTCCCCACCCCAGCGCTCCCCGCCCCGGCACTCCCGGACGCGGCCGACACAGGTGGCGGTGGCGGCATCGTGAACCGTCTCCGCGCCCAGTTCCGCGCCACCCCTCGGTCCGTGGCCGTGAGCGCCGCCGACGGCGGGATCACCCTCACCTACGCCGCCCTTGACGCCGCCTCCGCCGCCCTCGCCGCCCGCCTGCGCGCGCAGGGCGTACGCCCCGGCGACCTGGTCGGACTCCTCACGGAACCGGGTGGCACGTCCACGGTCACCGGAGTCGTCGGCATCCTGCGGGCGGGCGCCGGCTGGGTACCACTGGACGCCACCCACCCCGCCGCACGACACCGGGACCAGCTCTCCCGTACGGGAGTCCGCGTACTGGTCTGCGACCCGGCGACGCACGGCACGGCCACCACCCTGGACGACGTCACCCTCGTCCCCGTACCCACCCCCGCAGCCGAACCCGAAACCGAACCCGGCCCCGACCCCGCTTCCGACGCCACCTCCTCGCCCTCGCCCTCGCCCTCGCCCTCTCCCTCCCCCGACGCCATCGCCTACGTCATCTTCACCTCAGGCTCGACGGGCCGCCCCAAGGCCGTGCCCATCACCCACCGGTCGATGACGAACTACCTCGACTGGTCGCTGACGACCTTCGGCTACGGCCCCGGCGACCGGCTCGCCCAGACCGCGTCGGCCTGTTTCGACGCCTCCGTACGGCAGTTGCTGGCACCCCTGCTGGTCGGTGCCACCGTGCACACCCTCTCCCGCGACCTGCTGCGCGACCCCGAGGCGCTGCTCGACCGTGTCGTGGCGGACCGGATCACGGTGTGGAGCTCGGTCCCCACCCTGTGGGAACGCCTGCTCACCGCCGCCGAGGAACACGCCCGCCGGAACGGCGGCACAGCCCCGGACCTCTCCGCCCTGCGCTGGGTCCACGTAGGAGGCGAGGCCCTGCCCGCCGCCCACGTACGCCGCTGGTTCGACCTCCTGAACACCGCCGGCACCACCACCGACATCACCACCGTCGGAACCACCGACGACGGAACCCGCCCCCACCCCCGACCCCACCGGATCGCCAACCTCTACGGCCCCACCGAAACCACCATCAACGCCACCTGCCACATCATCGACACCCGCCCTGCGGACGACGTCCGCCACCTCCCCATCGGCCGCCCCATCGCCGGTACGGAACTGACCGTCGTCGGTGAGGACGGCCACGCGTGCGCCACCGGCGAACCCGGTGAACTCCTCATCGCCGGAACCGGCCTCACCCCCGGCTACCTGGGCGACCCCCACCTCACCGCCGCCGCCTTCACCGAACGGGACGGCCGCCGCTGGTACCGCAGCGGCGACCGCGTCCGCCGTACGGCCGACGGGGTACTGGAGTTCCTGGGACGGCTCGACGACCAGGTCAAGGTCCGGGGCCACCGCGTGGAACTCGGCGAGATCGAGGCCGCCCTGCTCACGCACCCCGGCCTCTCCCGCGCGGCCGTACTGCTGCGCGACGGTCGCCTGGAGGCTTATGTGGAGCCGAGGACCACCGCCACCCTCGACCCCCGCGAGGTGCGCGGCTTCCTCGCCCGCACCCTCCCCCCGTACATGCTCCCCGCCCGCGTCCACTCCCTCCCGGCGCTCCCGCTGACCGGCACGGGCAAGATCGACCGCAACCGCCTGGCTCCCCGTGGCGAGAGCACGCTCCCCGACCCTCGGCGCACACCGCCCGCGACGCCCACCGAGCGGCTGCTGGCGCGCATCTGGTCCGAGCTGCTGGAGACACCGGCGTCCGAGATCAGCCGCGAGGACGACTTCTTCACCCTCGGCGGCGACTCCATCACCGTGCTGGAACTGTTCTCGCGCCTCCGCCGCGAACGCCCCGCACTGCCACGCCCGACCGCCCTCTACACCCACCGCACGCTTTCGGCCCTGGCCACAGCCATCGACACCACCGAGATCACCGAGATCACCGAGACCACCGAGACCACCGAGACCACCGAGACCACCACATCGCCCGAGGCCCCCACCCCCTCCATCCCCACCCCCTCACCCCTCACGCCCTACCCCCTCACCCCCTCCCAACAGGGCTTCCTCCTCGCCGACGCGCTCGCGTCCGGCTCAGGAGCCGGCACCGGCGCGGGCGCCGCCCCCGGCCCCAACCCCGCCTGGCTGGCCCGCTTCCGTATCCACGGCGCCCTGGACCCCGACCTGTTCCAACGGGCCGTCGACGTCCTCATGGCCCGGCACCCCATGCTCCGCACCGTGTTCCCGGCCGGTGCGCGCCCACCCGTGCAGCAGGAACTCCCCGCCTCGCTACGGCTTCCCGTCGAGACGGAGACCCTGGCCCACCCCGGCCTGCTGGAGGAACGGACGGCGGAGGAGGCGAGCCGCCGCTTCGAACCATGGGCCTGGCCCCTGTTGCGGCTGCGCCTCTTCACGGTCGCGCCGGACGAACACGTCCTCCTCGTCCACGCCCACCACCTCATCGGCGACGGCTACAGCGCGGCTCTCCTCACCCGCGAACTCCTCACCGTGTACGGCCGTTTCGAGCGCGGTCTCCCCCACGGTCTGGAGCCCCTCGCCTCCACCTTCCGCGACCACGTCCTCCGCCGAACCGCACCGGAACCGGCACCCACCCCGGACCCTGCACCGGCACCGGCACCGGCGGAGGACCCGGCGTCCGAGGACTACCGCGCCCGCCACCACGCCCCGTACACCCCACCCGTACTGCGTGCCCACCCCGACGGGAGCACCCCCGCCTTCCACACCACCACCGTCACCCTCGACGCCGACCGCACCCGGGCCCTGCGCCACCTCGCCCGGACGGCGGGCACCACGCTCCACGCCCCCGTCCTCACCGCGTACTACCGCGCCCTCACCACCCTCACCGGCCGCCGCGACCTGGTCCTCGGCCTGGCCGTCACCGGCCGGGACGGGACCACCGACGACGCCCACCGCGTCTTCGGCCCGTTCGCGGAGGCCGTGGCGCTGCGCCCGGTGTCACCGTCCGACGACGCCCGCCCCGTCCCGGGCTTCGACGAGGACCTCCGCCGTGTCACCGCCGAGACGATCGCGGCCCGCGCCACCGGCCCCCTGGACCTCCGTACGCCCCAAGGGCTGCCCCGTACCGCCCAGTTCTTCTTCACGTTCCTGGACTTCAGCTCCCTCGGCACACCGGCCGACACCACGCTGTCGCTCCGGGCCGACGACAGCGACACCGAACTCGCGCCGCCGCCGGTGGGCACCGATGTCTTCCTGGCCGTACGCCCCTCCCCGGACGGCGAGGGTCTGAGCATCACGGCGCGCGCGTCGTCGAAGGCCGTGACCGCCGATGAACTCGCCTGTTTCACAAGGGAGTTGAGGGGAGAACTGGAAGGACCCGGCCACCGCGACAACGCCCTGGACGCGGCCCTCATCGGCTACCTCCCTCCCCCTCATCAGCTGGCCGCCTTCGCCGGGCTCCCGGCGCACGCGGTCCCCGGCCGTGAACAGCTCCGCGCCCTCCTCTTCCCGGACGGCAGCCCCCGAGTCCTGGAGAGCGTCACCACCCCCCTCGGCAGATCAGGCTTCGTCTCCCTCCCCCTCTTCGCGGACGAACTGACCGCCCCGACCATGCCCACCGCCCCGACCACCCCGACCGCCCCGACTACCCCGACCGCCCCGAGCACCCTGGCCGCCCTGACCGCCCGCGCCGTGGACCACGCCGCGTCCCTCGGCGCGCGCTGCGTCTCCCTGGCCGGCATGATCCCGTCCCTCACCGGCTACGGCTACGACGTCCTCCGCGAACTCTCGGCCACGCCCACATCCACACCCACGCCCCCGACCACACCGACCGCCCCGCCACCCACCGCCCCGACCACCCTCACCACCGGCCACGCGGCGACCACCGTCGCCGTGGTGAAGACCGTCCACGCCGCCCTCCGGGCGACCGACCGCGACCTGGCCGACCTGACCCTCGCCGTCGTCGGCCTCGGTTCCATCGGCACGTCGTCCCTGCGTCTGCTGCTCTCCCTCAGCCCCCACCCACCGGCCCGCGTCCTGCTCTGCGACGTCCCCGGCAGCGCCCCCCGCCTCCACCACCTGGCGGCGGAGCTGTCGGCGGACCACCCCGCGACGGCCGTACGGGTCGTCGAGTCGACCGACCCCCGGGCCCTGCCCGTCGAGGTCTACGAGACGTCCGACCTGATCGTCACGGCGGTCAGCGGCGGCCCGACGGCCCTGCTGGACGTGGACCGGCTGCGCCCCGGCACCATCGTCGTGGACGACTCCTTCCCGCACTGCTTCGACACCGCGCGGGCCCTGGAGCGGATGAGACGCGACCAGGACGTACTGATCGTGGGAGGCGGCCTGCTGGCCCTGGACTCCACCGAGACCCACCTGTCACCGGATCTCCCGGCCGCCGCCCTCACCGGCCACGCCGCCGCCCGCACCCAGCACCACCTGACGGTCCACCTCCCCGGCACCCTCGCCTCCTGCCGGCTGGAGTCCCTCCTGCACGCCCATCTCACCCGCCCCGGACCCGGCGCCGCCCCGGGCACCCGTACGGAGCTCCCCTTGATCCACGGGCTGGTCGACCTCCCCCGCGCCCTCGCCCACTGGCACGCCGCCGAGGCCGCCGGAGTCCGGGCGGCGCCCCTCCACCTCCTCGACCACACGATCCCGCCGGAGACCCTGAACGCCCTGAGCTCCCTCGGCGCCCTGCGCCGATCAGCCGAGGACGTGCCGTAGATAGGCCGTCGGGTCGGCGAGATAGCGGCGCCAGTGGTCGACCAGGGCCAGTTCGTCCCAGGGGACGCGGCGCATGCCGTGGTCGCCGACCTCGATGATGTCCGCGCCGGGGAGCGCGGTCAGCAGCGGCGAGTGGGTGGCGCAGATGACCTGCCCGCCGTTCTTCACCACCTGGTCGATGTGGCCGAGGAGTTCGAGGCATGAGGTGAACGACAGCGCCGCCTCGGGCTCGTCCATCACATACAGGCCGGGCTGGAGGAACTTCCCCCGGAACGCCGCGAGGAAGCCCTCGCCGTGGCTGACCGAGTCGGGGGCGAAGCCTTCCCGGTCCAGCGCGTCGAGCGCCGTCTCCGCGCGCAGGAAGAAGCCCTTGCGCGCGCTCCAGCTGCCGAGCATGCGGCGGCCGCGCGGGGCTGCGTCGAAGCGGACGCGTTCGCCGAGCACCGACTTGGGGCGGTGGGAGGCGTAGCGCCAGTCGTGCGAGCCGCCCCAGGAGTCCAGGCCGAAGCCCTCGGCGAGGGCCTCGACGAGGGTCGACTTCCCCGAGCCGTTCTCCCCGACCAGGAAGGTCACCGGCGCGGTGAAGCGCAGACCGTCCGCCAGGAGTCCGCGCACACAGGGCACCGACCAGGGCCATTCCCCGTGGTCCGCCGCTGCCCCACCCCGCTCGTCGCTCGACTCCAGATGCGCGTACGCACGTTCGATAATCACCGTCCGAGTCTCCCACGCGGGGCGCGGAACATCCCGGAAGACGGCCGCCGCGCACGACGAAACCCCCAGGCCCGGGTGGGCCTGGGGGTTCGTGCCGCCGTGGGCGGCGCGGCCGCTGTTACTTGGTGTCGATTACTTGGCGTCGATCACTTGGCGTCGATCAGGCCGAGCGGCGGGACCTGGACCGTGCGGGCGCCCTCGGTGCCGCCGAGGATCACCTTGCGCAGGGCGATGTTGTTCTTGTGGTTGGCCTCCTGGAGACGGTTCTCCGGGTTGGCGATGACCTGGATGTAGTACGTGCCGTTCGGCAGGTCCGTGATGTCGAAGGACTGGCCGGGACGGTACTGGGTGTACGTGTCGCCGGAGCCGACGTCCAGGACCTCACGGACGTTGATGGCGTCCTCGGAACCGCACGCGGTGGACAGGTCGGTGTTCTCCGGGTGCCAGTTGGCGTTCTTCACCGTGTAGTCGATGGCGTCGGTGTTGGCCAGGCAGAACGCCTCCTTGCCGGAGCGCACCTCCTTGGTCTGGTCCTCGCTGAGCAGGCGGTAGCTGGCGAAGTCCGTGAAGTGCCAGTGCTCGTGGCCCTCGCGCGGGTCCCACTCCATGGTGCCGGCGGGCGCGTAGCCGACCTGCTTGCCCTTGGCGTCGTAGAAGTACTGGTACGAGTCCATCAGGTCCGCGCCCGGCTTACGGAAGCCGTCGACGACGAGGGGCGCGGGGCCGGCGTTCCAGACGTTGGCGCTGAAGGCCAGGTATTCCTTGCCGGGAGCGTCGCCGTCCTCGCCGTCGGTGATGGCGATGTCCCAGGCGGGCAGCGACCGCAGGTCGGGCTTGGGGATGTTCGCCGGGGCGCCCGCCTTGCCGGTGGGACGCTTGGGCGCGGCCTGCAGCGCGGGGGCGATGCGGGAGCCGTCGGTGTGGCCCTTGCCGTCGCCCAGATGCTTCGCCAGGCCCCGGTCGACAAGGGCGTAGGGGAGCTCGGGCGGCGTCGGCGCGTCGGCGCCGCGCGGGCCGTAGTGGTGGTTGTCCGGGGCGGGCTGTCCGGCCGGGGCGGACCCCGTGTCGTGGCCGGAGCCGTGACCCGATCCGTGACCGCCGTGGTGGGCGGAGGACGACGAGGACTTCGACGGGGCCATGCCGGCGCCGCCGCCCTCGCCGCCTTCCTCGGAGCGCTCCTCGCGCACCGTCACCTTGATGGTCGGCCGGTCATCGGGGATGCCGAACGCGTCGCGGTACTTCTTCGCGACCCCGACCTGGGCGGTGTACTCACCGGCCGGCAGGTCCACCGTTCTGTCGTAGTTCCAGCTGGTGGTGTTGGTGGCCCAGCCCTTCTCGACGCCCCACACCGAGCCCAGTGTCCACGGGTTGGTGGAACAGCTCTGCGGATAGTGGTTGGTGGAGGGGGCGTCCGGACGGATCCGGCCCGAGGCGTTGTTCGGGCAGAAGGTGCCCTCGGTCTTCACGACCTCCTCCCCGGCCGCGTTCTTGACCGACATCTCCAGGAAGCCCGTCAGCCCGGAGAAGTCGTCGACGAGCCCCTTCGGGAGCGTCTTCGTCGTGGTCTTCTTGCCGTCGCGCAGGATCTGCTTGGCGACGATCGGGTCCTTGTACGACTTCCGCGTCACCTGGAACTCCAGGGGCGCGTTGTCGACCGAGACGTACGTCCCGAGCTGCAGTTGGACGCCGTTGTCCCACTCGTAGCGGGTCAGCGTCACGGATTTCGACGCGGCGATCAGCTTGAGCTGCGGCTTCCCGGACTTCGCGGCGGGCGCGGCACCGGCGCCGGGGGCCGCCCCGGCCACGGCGGCGACGACGGTGAGCGACGCCAGGGCGGCGAGGGCCGGGCGCTTCAGGCGACGGCGGCGGCCCTGACCGCCGGTCGGGCCGGTCGAGTCCGCCGCAGCGGTCGCACCGGCCGCGTCGGTCGGGTCGGTCGGACTGGAGGGGCTGGTCATCTGGCTGGTCATCGATTCCTCGTCTGCGAGTGCCCTGGTCAGGGGCATCGGACTGGACAGCCCACGGTCGACGGCCGATCCGCGGCCCGCCGTGCGGATGCGCCCCCACGCACCCCGGGCCGACCACGCTCGATCCGCTCTTCCTGTGAGCAATCTGAGAGATTGGTAAATGCGGTGCCAGGGTTGCCTGTTGGGAGGGAATTTCACGGAAGGTGTGGTGAGCACGGCTCAAACACACGCCCGCATATCCCTGCGGAACCGGCCCCAAGTCATCCGGGAATCCACGCAGGAGCATCACACAGCCTGCACACAGCTCTGAGAATGCCTCGTTAGCGTTGCTCACCGCTCGATCCGTTCGATCCCACGTGCGAACGTGAGGTGACCGGGCCGCGGCCCTGCGGGTCGACGGCATGCCAACACAGGAAGAGCTCGATGGACTACTGCTCCTCATGCCGCCGACATCTCAACGGCGCCCTCGTGTGCCCGGGTTGCGGCGCCTACGCGCCCGACATAGCCCCGGCCACGATCGACAGCCGTGTCGACCCGTCCCGCCCCACCGGGACGACGACCGCGCCGCTGATGATCCCGCTGCCGCCGACGACACCGGCGGCAGCGGTGCTTCCGGCGCCGACGTGGGAGTACGGCGGATACGCGGGGGACGGATTCGCCGACGACGGCGATGCCGGTGACCTGAATGGTGTGGACAGCGCGCACGGTGTCAACGGCGTCGACGGTGCGGACGGTGTCGACGATGTGGACGATGTGGACGTCGAGGGTGTTCCCGTGGCGCCGCGAGGGCGGGCCGCGCGGCGGCGTCAGTTGGCGCGGTGGAAGAAGAACCAGCGCCGGGCCGTCGTCGCGACCGCCGTCGCGCTGGTCGGCGGCGGTCTGACCGTCATGAGCATGGACCGGCAGTCCACCGACCGCACCCAGGCGGCCACCGCCCCGGACGCCGAGGGCCTCGGCTCCGTCGAGGAACAGGGCTCGCAGCGCGGCCGTACGTCGGCGACGGAGACCGACGACGCCAGGCGCACCCCGGACGCCTCCACCCCGTGGACCCCGTCCGGCGACACCGCGCGCGACCGCTCCACCGCCAGCCGGTCGAGCTCCCGCGCCGAGCAGCCGAATTCCGCCCGTACGGACTCGGGCACGCCGTCGGCCCAGGGGGCGCGGACCGGCACCTCCGGCGCAGGCAGGTCCGCCGCGGACGACGCCACCCCGTCGGACGGGACGACCACACCGCCCTCCACCGGCGACTCCGGCTCCTCGGAAGCGGGCACGGGCACGGGCGCGGGGTCGGGGTCGGGTTCCGGCTCGGACACGGGCAACGGCACCGGAGGCGGCACCGGCACCGGTTCGGAAGCCGGAAGCGGCTCGGACACGGGCTCGGACGCGGGCTCCGGTTCGGGCACGGGCGGGTCGGACGGTTCGAACTCCGACACGGCGACCACGTCCCCTTCGGGCCTCTGCCTGCTCGGGATCGTCTGCGTGAACTGAACCCCGCGCGCACCCACCCACACCCTTACACGCACGTCCGACGGCCGAGGCCGAGGGCCGGAGCCGGGGGCCGACCGCTACCGAGCGGTTCAGCCCTCGGCCATCGGACGTGGCCAAGAACGCCCGCTGACACGTTCGATGTCGGTGTTGAACTGCTCCAGGTCGGCGACGAAGCGCCGGAGGCGTTCGGCCGGCCAGTCGGCGATGACGCCGGTGAGACCGGTGACGAACTCCTCCCGTTGCGCGGCGAGGCGCTCCGACCCCTTGTCGGTGATCCGGAACTTGCGGGCCACTCCCCCGTCGGGGTCGAGGGTCCGCTCCACCAGCCCCTCCCGCAGGAGCGCCGAGGTCTGCCGGGTGAACGTGGACGCGTTGAACCCGAACGCCTCCACGAAGTCCGGGATGGACATGGGCCCTTGGGCCTCAAGCCTGGTGAGCAGGACGTAGGCGCTGCGGTCCAGCGCACCGCCGTCGCGGACGCCGCGGGGCGTCGACGTCTCGCGGTTGCGCGTCAGGATCAGCAGCTCCCGCTCGATACGCTCCCCCGCCTCTCGGGCATCCACCGGTCGTCTCCTCCTGGCTGTCCGGCCTCCATGGGCCCCTCACCCTACGTCGAAATTGCGCCATGCATAGACAGTGCATGATGCACCATTGATGCACGATGCACTATCCGTGTAGCGTGCATGCGCAAGAGCACGTCCATCTCCCCCTCCCCCACCAGGAGATGCCGACATGAGCAAGGTCGAAACGAGCGAAGCCACAACAGACCCCGGCCGTGACGAGGTGATCCGGCTGCCGATGCGCAGCGACGGCCCGCTGGACCCGCCCGCCACCTGGGAGCGGCTGCGCGCCCGTTGCCCCGTGGCCACGGTCGAGCTGCCGAGCGGCGACCGGGCGAAGTTCCTGAGCCGCTACGAGGACGTCCGCGCCCTCCTCTCCGACCCCCGCTTCTCGCGCCCGCGCGCCGGCGACGACACCGCGCGGCTCTCCGCCGACGGCTCCGGTGGCGTCGCGGCCGACGCGGCCCCGGAGTACACGCTGGCGATCCCCGAGAACGGCGAGCAACACCTGCGCTGGCGGCGCCAGGTGGGCCGGTACTTCACCGCGAAACGCATGGCGGCCCTGCGCCCGGGCATGGCGCGGATCGCCGAGTCCCTGCTCGACGAGATGATCGGGCGCGGGCAGCCGGCCGACCTGAAGGCGGCCCTGGGCTTCCCGCTCCCGGTCTACATCATCTGCGACCTGCTCGGTGCGCCGGCCGAGGACCGCGACCGCTTCTCGCACTGGTCGGACGCGTTCCTGAACGTCAGCCGCTTCTCGAAGGAGGAGACCCGGGCGGCGTTCACGGAGTTCGCGGACTACATGTCCACCCTGGTCGCGGCGAAGCGTGCCGCACCGGGCGAGGATCTGCTCAGCACGCTGATCGTGGAGAGCGCCGCGCTGCCGGAGGAGGAACGGCTCACGGAGGCCGAACTCCTGGCCACCGGGATGGGGTTGCTGGTGGCCGGGCACGAGACCACCGCGAACATGATCGGCAAGATGGTCGCACTGCTGCTGGCGGACCGGAGCCGCTGGGAGCAGTTGCTCGCCGACCCCTCCCTCGTGCGTACGGCGGTGGAGGAGGTACTGCGCTTCGACGCCAACCTCGGCGCGTTCGGGATGCGACGCTATCTGAGCGAGGACGTGGACCTCGGCGGGGAGTCGCTGCCGGGCGGCACCACGGTGTTCTGCGGGATGTCCTCCGCCAACCGGGACGACCGGGTCTTCGCCTCGCCCGACGAGATGGACCTGACCCGCAGCCCCAACCCCCACCTCACGTTCGGCGCGGGCCCCCACTCCTGCCTCGGCCAGGCCCTGGCACGCACGGAACTGCAGGTGGTCCTCGAAGTCCTCCTCCGCACCCTCCCGACCCTCGAACTGGCCGTCCCCGCAGCCGAGTTGCACAGGGTCGAGGGCCTCCTGGTCGGCGGCCTGCGCGAGGTCCCGGTCCGCTGGTGACGGAGGCATCCCCATGAAGGTCCACGTCGACGAGACGAAATGCTGCGGCGCCGGCCAGTGCGTCCTCATCGCCCCCGGGGTCTTCGACCAACGCGACGAGGACGGCGTCGTCGTACTCCTCGATCCGACACCCGCCGCACCCCACCACCCGCCCGTCCGCGAGGCGGCGGCGGTCTGCCCGGCGGCGGCGATCACCCTCGAAGAGGAGGAACGTGAGGAGTAGATCCAGGGCCTGGTCCCCTCTACCCCTTGGGCGCCCGATGGGGCCCCAACTCGGCCAGCACGTCGGCGAGTTGAGCGGCGTCCAAGGCTGGCTCGGGCAGGGTCGGCGATGACCGGGGGTCCGTGGGCCCCGGTGGGCGCAGGCCGTCGAGGAGGAGGGTGAGAGGGCGGCGCCAGGCGTCGGGGGTCGTGACGGCGGTGAGGGCGGGGACGGCGCGGCCGAGGGCGGCGAGGGCGAAGAGGACGTCCTCGGTGGTGACATCGGCCCGGACCGTGCCCTCCTCACGGCCGCGCCGCAGCAGGGACTCGATGGTTCGCCGATTGTGCTCGTGGACGTCCTCCAGGGTGTCCACGCCCGGTACGCGCGTGGTCATGAGGTCGTTCGTGCCCCGGTCGGCGGCGAGTGTGCCGAAGACCGCGCCGAGGTACTCGGTCAGCCCGGTCCAGGCGTCCGGCGCGTCGCGGACCCGGTCCCCGACGGCCATCGTGCCCGTGAGCTGGTCGTGGAAGACGGCGTCGATGAGGGCGGCGCGGCTGGGGAAGTGCCGGTACAGCGTCGCGTTCCCGACGCCGGCCCTGCGGGCGATCACATCGAGCGGCGCTTCGAGCCCCTGCTCGGTGAACACCTCGTGAGCCGCGGCCACCAGCAACTCCCGGTTCCGCCGCGCATCCCGCCGCCGCACCGGCGACGCCTCACGTCTTACCCCACCGCCCATCCCACTCCCACTCCCGCTCCTCCACACCACCCGACCACGCCCCCGCGAGACGGATCCTCGGCGCCGGAGCCCCGGCACCACATTCCCGGCACCGAATCCACGATGCTATCGCCGAGCCGACGGGCAGGGACCAGGTCCTCGCTACGCGGCGGCGGAGGACGGGGCCCGGCGGGGTGCGGGGCGGTCCAGGTGGACCACGACGGAGGCGTAGAAGTAGAAGCGGTGCACGGCGTCGTCGACGCTGCGGATGAAGCCGGACTCTGCGTTGCCACGGGTGCGTACGACGGCGCCCTCGACCTGGTCGCCCTCCTGGCCGAGGCCTTCGCGACGCCGGCGCCGTGGCCGACGCAGTGGCCGACGCCGAAACCGGGACCGTGTCCGGAACTCAGGAGTAGACGATCGGGCAGCCCCGGCGGATCGAGTGTTGGGCGGCGCGTAGGTAGACGGCCACGTAGAAGGCCATGTCGAGGTCCTCGGCCCACGGCCCCGGCCGGGTCGCTGCCAGCGTCTTCGCCTGTCCGTCCAGGAACCACATGGTCAGGTCCAGGTTGTCGCACATCTCCGGTGTCTCGGGCGGTAGCTGGACGGCCGCCGCGAGCCGCTCCGCGAGCGCCAGGACCTGCGGGGCGCCGGCGACCATGGTCGACTCCGCGAAGCTGGACTCGACATCGTCCAGCCAGACGTCCTCCTCCAGCGAGAGCGGCACGAGCACCGTCCAGCCGCACAGGGTCTCCACCTCCTCGCGCGTGAGGTGGCCCTCGCAGAGCCGCATGAACCCGTCCATCGGCGGGACGAGCTTCTCCTCGAAGTCGAGCCCCGCGCCACGGACGAACGGCGCGCGCACGGGCCTCGCCGCAGGTACGGACTCATAGGCCGGCAGCCCCCGCCGCCCCAGCTCCTCGTTCAACGCCGCGGCGACCCGCCCCAGCCCCTCCTCCTCGTACTCACCCTCCCCGAACCATGCCGCCGCGTCGACACTCACCAGATAGATGCCCATGGCCGGAACCTAGCGGGCACCACTGACACCGCGCCTCGCCGTCGCCGCGGCGCAGATCGTCGTCGACGGCTCCCACGACCAGGACCAAGCCCGACGGCAGCGCGCCCGAGCGGCCCGGCCCACGGCACGTGGCCCCGCGCGACGCAACCAATCCCCGTGCACACGCGTCCCCTTCGTCGCGTTCGCGTTCCCCGCGTTCACGTTCGTCGCGCGGAAACCGCCGTCCTCGGCCTCCAGCACAGAGAGCGAGCAACGACCATGCTCATACTCATCCTGTCCGTCGTCCTCCTCCTCGCCCTCGGTGGCATCGTCTGCGTCTACTGGACGGCACGCGGCGACGCCCCACGCTGGGCACGCGGTGTGGCCAGGACGACCGACGTCGCGAGCGACGTGCTGCTCCGCGCGAACAAGTCCAACTCCCAGAACAACCAGAACAACCAGAACAACCAGAACACGGACAACGGCTGAGGCGCCTCGAGCCGGCCGCGCAACTCCCGAGCCGTTCTGCGAGTCGTTCTCCCCAGAGGGATGCGAAGGGGGAGCGCGTGGCCGGTGTGCGGGGTGGTCGGGGTGTACGGGGTGGCGGGGCCACCGGTGCGGGGCATCAGGTCGCCTTTTTCCTGCGGGAGTTGACGGCGGAGGAGCCCGCGCCGAGGGCCGCCGCCGTGAAGGGGCTCGGGCGGGTGGGCCGGTGGGCCGCCGAGTACGGGGACGTCGTCGCCGGGGTCGGTGCGGCCGTCATCAACATGGCCGGGGACACGGACGCCCCGGTGCGGGCCGCGGTAGCGGACGCGCTCGGGTGGCTGGGGCCGCTCGGCGGTGACGACGCCGGCGCCGTGGTCGTCGCGTTGATGGGGGACGCGGACACACGTGTACGGCGGCGGGCGTCACTCGCGGCCGAACGGCTGGCGCTGACCGGGCCGGACGTCACGGAGGCTTTCCGACGGCTCCTGGACGACGACGACCGGCATCTGCGGCTCAACGGGCTGCTCGGGCTGCGCAGTCGGGGCGGGGACGCCGAACCGGCCGTACTCGTCCGGCTGTTGGGGGACACCGACTCCTACGTCTGGGGCCTCGCGCGGGCGGCCCTGTACACCTCCCTGAGCCGGCGCCCCGTCTTGGACGAGGTGGAACGCACCGCCCGGCACGGTCATGGTCTCGCCCGCGCACGCGCGCTGGAGATGCTGCCCGAGCGGCACGTCCGCGGTCTGCGCGACTCGCTCCTCGACGGGCTGCGCGACGAGTGCCCCCAGGTGCGCGAGGTGGCGGCCGGGCTCCTCGCCACCGATCTGCGCGGACCGGCCGACGCGCTGCTGTCACGGCTGGGCCTGTCCGGGGCGGTCGACTCGCTCTTCTCCGCGATGCGGCGGTACGGCGCGGCGGAGTTGCTCCTGCCGGTCCTGCGACCTTCCGCGACGGCCGACGCGCTCCTCGCGGCGCTGGAGGCCGAGACCGACGCGGACGTCGCCGCCCGGCTCCTCGGCGTGCTCGGGCGGTGGGGGGACGTTCGTGCCGTACCCGCGGCCGTACGGTGGCTCGACCACCCGGACGCGGCCGCCGGCGCCGTCCTCGCGCTCGCCGGCATCGGGACACCGACGGCGGTCCGGTCGGTCAGGGCCGTGGTCGTCTCCGCCGCCGGCCCCGACCTGGGGCCGGGTCTCGCTCGCCCGTACGTCCGGGCGACCGCCGCCACCGCGTACGGCAGGCTGGCGCCCCCGGACGCCACCGAGACGCTGCTGCCGCTGCTGCGCGACCCCGACCAGCGGGTACGGGCCGGGGCCGTGGACGGGTTGAGGCTGTTGGGCGAGCACGCACTGCCGAGCCGGGAGCGGGACGCCGCGGGCGCGGCCCTGCTGGAGCTCCTCACCACCGACGAGCCGACCCTCTGGCACACCGGCAACGCGCTCTCCGAGTACCCCGAGACCCTCCCCGACGTACGCCGCCGGATCGACCACCCGTCGGGCGAGGTCAGGGCGACCGTCCTGAGGCTCCTGGACGAGGACGACGACGCCGACGTGGCCCTCCTCCTCGCCCACCTCCACGATCCGTACGAGCCCGCCCGCTACCAGGCCCTCTGGGGAATCGACCGCTACGTCGCCACGTACGGGAAGCTCCCCGAAGCCGCCGCCACAACCCATGTCCCCGACGCGACCGACGTGCCCGACGTGCCCGACGTGACCGACGTGCCCGACGTGACCGACGTGCCCGACACAGTCCACCGGCCCGACACAGTCCACCGGCCCGACACAGTCCACCGGCCCGACGTGCCCGACACAGCCCACCGGACCGACCCGCTCGCCGTGATCACCGCGCTCGCGCGGCCGCCCTCTTCCCAGCGTCTCCAGTACGCGGCGAACCGCGTCCTCGACCGACTGACGTGAGGCCGGCTCGACATCCCTCGTCGAGCCGGCCTCCACCTCATGTCGTCGCCGTCCGCCGGCGGTCAGTCCGTGCCGGACTCCATCGCGGCGCGGTCCAGCAGCGCGTCCTCCTCCGAGACCTCACCGCGGGAGGCGATGGCCTCGGCGCCGCCCTGCGGCAGCTCCGGCATGGTGCCGATCAGCCCGGTCGCGGCGGCCTGGGAGGCGCCGACGGTGGGGCTGCCGGTGCCGATCAGGCCGAGGCCCGCGTACTGCTCCAGCTTGGCGCGCGAGTCGGCGATGTCGAGGTTGCGCATGGTGAGCTGGCCGATCCGGTCGACCGGGCCGAAGGCCGAGTCCTCGGTGCGCTCCATGGACAGCTTGTCCGGGTGGTACGAGAACGCCGGGCCCGTGGTGTCGAGGATCGAGTAGTCCTCGCCGCGCCGCAGGCGGAGGGTGACCTCGCCGGTGACCGCCGCGCCGACCCAGCGCTGCAGCGACTCCCGGATCATCAGCGCCTGCGGGTCCAGCCAGCGGCCCTCGTACATGAGGCGGCCGAGGCGACGGCCCTCGGAGTGGTACTGGGCGAGGGTGTCCTCGTTGTGGATGGCGTTGACGAGGCGCTCGTACGCGGCGTGCAGGAGGGCCATGCCGGGGGCCTCGTAGATGCCGCGGCTCTTGGCCTCGATGATGCGGTTCTCGATCTGGTCGGACATGCCGAGGCCGTGGCGGCCGCCGATGGCGTTGGCCTCCATCACCAGGTCGACGGCGGAGGCGAACTCCTTGCCGTTGATGGTGACCGGGCGGCCCTGGTCGAAACCGATCGTCACGTCCTCGGTGGCGATCTCGACCTCGGGGTCCCAGAACCGGACGCCCATGATCGGCTGCACGGTCTCGACGCCGGTGTCCAGGTGCTCCAGGGTCTTGGCCTCGTGGGTGGCACCCCAGATGTTGGCGTCGGTGGAGTACGCCTTCTCCGTCGAGTCCCGGTACGGCAGCTGGTGCGCGACCAGCCACTCGGACATCTCCTTGCGGCCACCGAGCTCGGTGACGAAGCGGGCGTCCAGCCAGGGCTTGTAGATCCTGAGGTGCGGGTTGGCGAGCAGGCCGTAGCGGTAGAACCGCTCGATGTCGTTGCCCTTGAAGGTCGAGCCGTCGCCCCAGATCTGGACGTCGTCCTCCAGCATCGCCCGGACCAGCAGCGTGCCGGTGACGGCACGGCCGAGGGGGGTCGTGTTGAAGTACGCCCGCCCGCCGGAGCGGATGTGGAACGCGCCGCAGGTCAGCGCGGCCAGGCCCTCCTCGACCAGCGCGGCGCGGCAGTCGACCAGGCGCGCGATCTGGGCACCGTAGGTCTTCGCGCGGCCGGGCACCGAGGCGATGTCGGGCTCGTCGTACTGGCCGATGTCAGCCGTGTAGGTGCAGGGGACGGCACCCTTGTCACGCATCCACGCGACGGCGACCGAGGTGTCGAGCCCGCCCGAGAAGGCGATGCCGACGCGCTCGCCGGCCGGAAGAGAGGTGAGGACCTTGGACATAGAAATTATTATGCATGGCAATGCATGATCATGCAAAGTGCCGTCCGGTGACGGCCCTCACGTCCGACGACTCCCGCGCCCCACGGCTCTCACGTCCCACGGCTCTCACGTCCCGAGTTCGGTGAAGAGGGTCAGCTGGAGGGCACCGGGGGCTTCGAGGCGGGAGTTCAGCGAGTTCCAGGGAGTGCGGGTCGGCTCGGCGATCACCTCGGCGCCGGCCGCCGCCAGCTTCGCCGTGGTCGCGGTCGAGTCGTCCACCTCGAAGGCGACCCGGATGTGGCCGGCCACGCGGCGGCCGACCTCCACCTCGTCGATGAACTCCGCGTGGTTCGGGTCGGTGATCTCCAGCGTCGCCCGGCCCGCTTCGAGGATCGACACCCGCCCGCCGTCGGACGAGAACGCCGCCCGCTCCGGCAGCCCGAGCACATCTCGGTAGAAGTGCAGCGCGGCGTCGTAGTCGGCGGCGGTGACGACCAGCCGGAGTTCGCGGACTGCGGGTTCTTCGGACATGACGGCTCCCTGGCAGGGTTCGGGTCGCATCAGGACGTATCAGGATGTATCGGGTCGGAGGGAAGGGTCCGTCGGCAGGCCGACGGACCCCGGCCTCAATTCACTGCGGTTCAGGTCAAGTCAAGTCAGGTCAGGTCAGGTCAGCCAGGTGCCGCCCCCAGTGCCCCAGAGAAGACCGTCCGGCAGCGCGACCCCCGTGCCCGACAGGTGCCGCAGGGCCGTCGCGATGGAGTGACAGTCGAAGAGGGCCGAGTGTTCGGCGCCCGGGGCGGCGGGCCGGGGCAGCCCCAGGGTCTGCCACAGGCGCCCCGAGTTCACGCCCGCCGTCGCCGGGGCGACGGCGTTCAGCCACGGCCGGACGTTGAGGAAGCCCGGGACGAGCGCGCTGTGCTCGATCTTCTCGCCCCGGGCCCGGGCCCAGCCGATGTTCTCGCCGAGGACGAGCATGTCGTTGCCGTAGGAGAGGACCGCCCCGCCCCGGCAGAAAGCGAGGAAGTCGCTCAGGGCCCGGTCCGGCGGGAGGCCGTCCCGGTCCACGCTCCGCTGGTCGATGCCGGTGAGGGTGGTGAAGAAGGGCGAGAGCCGGGGGTTCACCACCGGGCGGAGCAGCGTCTCGTACTCCTCGACGACGGAGTACTCCTCATCCACACGCAACGCGCCGATCTGCACGATCTCCCGCAGCTGGCCGGGCGCCGACCAGTCCTGCTCCATGGCCCCCGGCCAGGTCGTGAACTCCAGGTCGAAGACGACGAAGGTGGGCAAGACGCGCGCTCCTTGGGATGCGAGGACGGTTGAGGACGGCTACAAGGATGCATGCGCGGTGGTCCGGCCTTCGGGTCGAACGCGCCCACGCCAAGGTTGCCGACGCGCACCGTGAGTTCCTCCCCCACGCTCGGCTGCGCTCGCGCGGGGGACCCCCATCCAGCTCTCCACGAGGCTGATCTCCGAGAACCAAGGGACCGCCGTGGAGGACCTGTCCGTGGCGGGACCGGAGAAGAGACAGAAAGCCACGGATTCCCGACCGGAAACCGTGCCGCGTAGCGGCACGGCAACCAGTCGAGAAGGCCAGAATCCTCGGGCTGCAGCCCGAGGTGCAAGTCAGGACAGCGTCCTACCCAGCAGACCCTCCGGCAGAATCCGCCCCGCGTCCCCGGCCGCGAGCCGCGACTTCAGCCCGGCCCCGGAACCCGAACCGTCCCTCGCACCGGCCCCCGTTCCCTCGTCCTCCAGCATCGGGCAGAGCGCCTTGGTGACGTGGGCGCCCATCGCCTCGTCGATCGGGCTCGGCTCCAGCGCCGTACCGTCCGCGTTGAGGCGCTGGTACTTCATCAGGTTCCAGCCCATGGACAGCTGACGCTTGCCGTCCGCGCTGGTCAGGCTGATCGTGCCCGCGCCGAAGACCCCGCCGTCGTGGCCCCAGAACCGGGCGCAGCCGGGCACGTCGAAGGTGTAGATGCCGAGGCCGTAGTCGATCGCGGCGCCCGGGCCGATCTCCACCGGAACCGTGCGCCGCATCTCGGCGAGGGACGACCGGCGGAGCAGATCACCGGTGAGCAGCTCGCGGTAGAAGCGGTTGAGGTCGTCGGTCGTGGAGACGATCGCGCCGGCCGTGTACGCCCAGGACATGTCGTAGACGCTGTAGTCGCGGGGCGGGTCGATGAGACCGTAGAACGACTCGTACATCTTGGGGTGCGGGCCCTTGATGTACGCGGTGCGCGGGTACGAGGTGTGGCGCAGGCCGGCGCGGTCGATGACGTTGCGGGTGATGTACGTCGAGGCCTTCTGACCGGTGACCTTCTCCAGGATCAGGCCGGCCACGACGTAGTTGGTGTTGGAGTAGCTGCCCGGCTGCGCGCCGGGGGTGCCGGTGGCGGGGGCCGCGAGGCCCAGCCGTACGAGCTCGCGGGGACCGATCTCGCGGAAGCGGTGCTCGTCGAGGCTGGCGGTGGAGTTCTGGGCGAGGGAGGGGAAGGCGCCGAGGACGTAGTCGCCTATGTGGCTGGTGTGGTTGAGGAGCATCCGCACGGTGATGGCGTCCCCGCGCTCCCGCCCGTCCCCGTCGCTTCCGCTGCCCCCGAACAGCTCGGGCACATAGTCCGTGACCGGCGCGTCGAGACGGATCCGGCCCCGCTCCACCTGCTGCAGGAGCGCCACGGCCGTGAACGTCTTGCTGATGCTGCCGACGCGGTGCCGCATGGTCGGGGTGACCTTCCGCCCCGTGTCCACGTCGGCCAGCCCGGCCGCGCCGGCCCAGCGCTCCCGGCCGTCCCGCACCGCCGAGTACGTGCCGTACATCCCGGCCTCGCGGACCGCGTCGAGCGTCTCGCGCAGCTCGGCCCGGTCCAGCTTGCCCGACGGCGCCGACGACGCCGGGGCGGCGGCCTCGGCGCCGGGCACCGCCGCGACCAGCAGAAGTGTGGTGCCCAGCGCGGTCCCGGCGAGCTGTTTGATACGCACGAGTGTCCCCCTCGATCCTGACGTTCCGACGACCCGGGACGGTCAACTCCCGGGCCCTGTCAGGCGATTGTCACGAACAACCCGTGCGCCCTACATCCATCCCGCGGACGATCGGTCTCACAGCGGGGCCATGACATCTGTCATGGCCCCGCAGAACGTCGTCGGACCAGAGGTGTCAGAGACCGTAACGGGACTTCATGTGGCGCCAGAAGTCACGGAGCAGTCTCGCGATGCGGATGCCGTGGGTGTACATGGTGAACTCTCTCGGCAGGCGCGGGATTTCACGTGCCCTCACTTCCCCTCCGGGTCACCACCGACCGCCCGCGAGGTTGCTTCCCCGGCACCCCCCGCCCGTCCCGTCACCCCGGCCTGCCCGGCACCCCCCATCCGTCCCGTCCCCCCGGTCTGCCCGGCGCCCCCGCCCTCCCCCGCCTCCCCGAACCGCGCCAGCGCCACCCCGCCCGCCACACAGCACACGAAGCCGAGCACCGCCGACCACGCGTACCCGTCGCGGGTCGAGTCGCCGAGCCACGCCACCCCGAAGACGCCCGGCCACACGGTCTCGCAGATGACCATCGCCGCCGTGGCCGCCGTCACCGAGCCGGACTGGAGGGCCTGGACGAGCAGGAGGTACCCGCCGAGGCCGGAGACGACGACGGCGTACGCCGACGGCTGGGCCAGGACCCCGAGGACCGTGGTGTCCGGCAGCAGGCGTACGGCGATCGCGGTGAGCCCGAAGCTCAGGCCGGCCGCCGCGCCGAGGACGACGGCCCGGCCCCGCCGCAGCCGGCCGCCCACGACCCAGCCGCCCGCCACCACCAGCACCGACGCGACCAGCACCGCCACCCGCAGCGCGGTGTCACCGTCCCCGTCGCCCGCGCGCCCGGCGGACACCGCCAGTGTCGCCAGCCCCAGGACCACGACGGCCACGGCGGCCCACTCCGCCCGTCGTGGCCGCAGCCCCAGGACGACCGTGCCGGCCACCGCCGTGACCGCCAACGACGCGGCCACCGCCGCCTCCACCAGGAACACCGGTGCCAGGCGCAACGCCACCACCTGCGCCGCGAAGCCGAGCGTGTCCAGTCCCGCACCCGCGAGGAAGGGCCAGCCGCGCAGCACCTCCACCACGGCCCGCCCCCGCTCGCGCGCACCCCCCTCGCCGCGCGCGGCCGCCACCCTTCGCGCGCCCAGCGCCTGGAACACGGTCGCCGTTCCCATGCACACCGCCGCGCACAACGCCCACACCACTCCCGCCACCATGGGGGCACCGTAAGCGGCCGAGGGGGCGGCGGCGGTGCGACACCAGGGCGGGGCACCCACGACCGCACAAAGTCCGACAGAGTCATTGATTCGGTTCTGTTCGAAGTCCTAGGGTGGGCGCGGTTTTTCAACAACATCAGACAGCAACCGATGCTCCTCGTCCCACACGTCTCTCCGTACGTGCACCCCCGTCATCGCGAGGAAGGCCCCGGCAATGCACCCCCCGCACCCGCACCCGCAAGCGCCCACCGGCACCCCCGCAGCCCGCACCCCCGCAACCCGCCCCGTCGTCAGCCGCCGCCGGCTGCTGGAGGGCGGCGCCGCCCTCCTCGGCGCGCTGGCCCTCTCCGGCAGCGCCGCGCACGCCGTGCCCCGCACCGGCCCGGGGGCCCCCGGCAGCCCCGAGTGGTCCGGCAACATGGCGCTCTTCCAGGTCGGCGCGGAACCGCCGCACACCACCCTCATGCCGTACGCCGACGTCAGACAGGCCCTCGTCGCCGACCGCACCCGTTCCCCGTACCGGCTGAGCCTCGACGGCCGGTGGAAGTTCGCGTACGTGGACCGGCCGGGCGACCGGGACGAGGACTTCTACCGGACGGACGTCGACGACAGCGGCTGGGACACGATCCCGGTCCCCTCCAACTGGCAGCTGCACGGCTACGACTTCCCCATCTACGTCAACATCACCTACCCGTGGTGGGGCCCCAACGGCCTCGGCGAGGAGGCCCAGCCGCCGACCGCGCCGACCCGCTACAACCCCGTCGGCCAGTACCGGCGCACCTTCCGCCTCCCCAAGGACTGGACGGCCGGCGACCGCCGCACCTTCCTCCACTTCGAGGGCGTCAAGTCCGCCCACTACGTGTGGATCAACGGCGAACTCGTCGGCTACCACGAGGACTCGTTCGACCCGGCCGAGTACGACATCACCCGGCACCTGAAGCCGGGCACCAACCAGATAGCCGTCGAGGTCTACCGCTACTCGGACGGCGACTGGCTGGAGGACCAGGACATGATCCGGCTGAGCGGCATCTTCCGCTCGGTCTACCTGTACTCCACACCCGCCGTGCACCTGCGCGACTTCAAGCTGGACACCCCGCTCGGCGACGGCTACCGGACCGCCGAACTGTCCGTCACCGCGAGCGTGCGCGCGTACGCGGCCGGGCACGAGGGGACGTACTCCGTCGAGACGCAGCTCTACGACGACCGGGGCCACGCCGTCTGGTCGCGGCCCCTCGTGCAGTCTGTGGTCGTCGGCGGGGAAGGCGGCGAGAAGGGCGGCGGGGTCGGCGAGGACGTGACCGTCCGGGCGAAGAAGTCCGTCCCCTCGCCCGAGCTGTGGTCCGCCGAGCACCCCACCCTCTACACGGCCGTGCTCCGGCTGCGCGACCCGCGCGGCAAGGTCGTCGAGACCCTCTCCCACCGCGTCGGCCTGCGCGAGTTCGCGCTCAAGGACGGGCTGATGCGGATCAACGGGCAGCCGGTCTCCCTGCGGGGCACCAACCGCCACGAGATCCACCCCGACCGGGGCATGGCGCTCACCCGCGCCGACCTGGTCGAGGACATGCGGATCATCAAACGGCTCAACATGAACACCGTCCGTACCTCGCACTACCCCAACAACCCGCTCTGGTACGAGCTCGCGGACGAGTACGGCCTCTACCTCGTCGACGAGACGAACCTGGAGACCCACGGCATCCGGGACCGCTACCCCGGGAACGACGCCGAGTGGACGACCGCCTGTGTGGCCCGGGCGAAGGCCATGGTCCACCGCGACAAGAACCACGCCTCCGTCGTCATCTGGTCCCTCGGCAACGAGGCCGGCGGCGGCTCCACCTTCGTCGCCATGCGCGACTGGATCGAGTCGTACGACAAGACCCGTGTCATCCAGTACGAGGGCGACGACCGGCCGACGATCAGCCAGATCCGCTCGGAGATGTACGACAGCCCGCAGCGGGTCGAGCAGCGGGCGAAGGACACCTCGGACACCCGGCCGTACGTGATGATCGAGTACTCGCACGCGATGGGGAACTCGAACGGCAACTTCAAGAAGTACTGGGACCTCATCCGGCGCTACCCGGTCCTCCAGGGCGGCTGGATCTGGGACTTCGTCGACCAGTCGCTGACCTGGCCGGTGCCGAAGCTGAGGGTCTTCACGGACGCGGGCCCGAGCGCTCTGCAGGGCCAACTGCTCACCGCCGCAGGAACGTTCAGCCGGAGCAAGGGGCTGTCCGGCGCCACGGGCTTCACCCGCGACCCCGCCCTCGACCTCACCGGTTCGCTGACCCTGGAGGCGTGGGTCACCCCGCACGTCACCGGCGGCCACCAGCCGCTCGTCGCCAAGGGCGACACGCAGTACGCGCTGAAGCAGAGCGACAAGAGCGTGGAGTTCTTCATCTACGGCGGCGGCCAGTGGGTCAGCGTCAGCTGGGGCCTCCCGGCGGACGGCTGGACCGGCCGCGAACACCATGTCGCCGGGGTCTTCGACGCCGAGGCCGGGTCCCTCACCCTCTACGTCGACGGCGAGGTGAAGGCGACCCGCACCACGACCCGGCGGCCCAGCGTCAACACCGCTCCCCTCTCCCTCGGCACCGACACGGACAACCCGACGCGCGAGTTCAGCGGGACGATCCGGCGCGCCGGTGTGTACGCGCGCGCCCTGAGCGGGGCCGAGCTGGCGTCCGGGGGGCGTGGGCCCGGGGACGAGGGCGTGCGGTTCTGGTTCGACGCGGCGACGGTGAAGGTGGGGGAGCGGAAGCGGGAGGGCTTCGCGAAGGAACGTTCGTTTTTCGCGTACGGCGGTGACTGGGGCGACAACCCCAACGACGGAGCCTTCGTCGCGGACGGCATCGTCAAGGCCGACCGGGGCCACACCGGCAAGGCCGCCGAGATCAAGCGCGTCTACCAGGCGATCCACGCGACCCCGGCCACCGGCACCGAGACCGACGCCCTGACCTCGAAGAAGATCACCCTCACCAACGAGTACCTCTTCACCAACCTCCGCGAGTTCGACGGCAGTTGGACCCTGGTGGCGGACGGCAGGAAGATCCAGCAGGGCCGCCTCACCCGGACCCAGCTGGACGTGGATCCTCTCTCCACCAAGGACATCACCGTCCCCTTCCGCCTCCCCTCCTCCCCCGCACCCGGCACCGAGTACTTCCTCGAACTCTCCTTCACCACCCGGGAACGCACCCCCTGGGCGAAGTCCGGCTTCGAGGTGGCCCGGCAGCAACTGCCGGTGGACGCGGGCAGCCCGGCGGTGACCCCGGTCCCCCTGGCGAGCGTCCCGAAGCTGACGTACAAGGACGGACCGGACGAGATCACGGTCACCGGCAAGGGCGTGAAAGGCGGCCCCGCCTTCTCCGTCACCATCGACCGGAAGAGCGGCACCCTCACCTCCTACAAGGCGGCCGGCACCCGCCTGCTCACCTCCGGTCCGACCCCCAACTTCTGGCGGGCGCCCACCGACAACGACCACGGCAACGGGCAGCACACCCGCAACCAGACCTGGCGGGACGCGGGCGCCAACCGCAAGGTGACGGACGTGACCGTCCGCCCCCTGGCCGCGGGCCGGGCGGTGGAGATCAAGGTAACCGGCACCCTCCCCACCACGGTGGAATCCACCTACACCACCACCTACACGGTCTTCGGCAACGGCGAGATCAAGGTCGACAACACCCTGCGCCCGGGCGCGGCCTCCCTCCCGTACATCCCGGAGGTGGGCACGCTCCTCCACCTCCCCCGCCGCCTCGACCGGCTGCACTACTACGGCCGCGGCCCCGAGGAGAACCACTGGGACCGCAACAACGGCACCGACGTGGGCCTCTATTCGGGCAGCGTCGCCGAACAGTGGTCCGGCTACATCCGCCCCCAGGAGAACGGCAACAAGACCGACGTCCGCTGGGCCGCCCTGACCGACCGCGACGGCGAGGGCCTCCTCATCGCGGGCGACTCCCTGCTCGAAGTCAACGCCTCCCACTTCACCCCGGAGGACCTCTCCACCGGCCTCCGCCACGACTACCACCTCACCCCGCGCGACGCCGTCGTCGTACGCGTCAACCACCGCCAGATGGGCGTCGGCGGCGACAACAGCTGGGGCGCCCACACCCACGACGAGTACAAGCTCTTCGCCAACCGCGACTACGCGTACACGTACCGCCTGCGCCCGCTGACGGACGTGGACCTCGCGACCAGGCTGTCGAGGAGGCCGACGGCCTCGCAGTAGCCCCAGGGCGGCGGCAGCCGCCACAACGACAACGACACGACGCTCGGCCGGATCCTCTGGCCGAGCGTCGTGTCACTGGCTCCCCGCCGACAGTCCGAAGATCAACTCCGCTTCTCGCCAAGCGCCGTGCGCAGCCAATCCATAGATCCCGTCGCCAATACCGCGTCGGCGAGTTCGCCGGCTGACTTGGTGGTGAGCCGTCTGCGGCTGTTGTCGATCCAGCGCTGGGCGTTCTCGTAGCCCTGGGCCTTGTACTCGATGCCCTGGATCATGCATTCCAGCTTGTCGGCGTCTCGGGCGCAGATCGCCTCGGCTGATTCCTTCGCCTCGTACTCGGCGACGACCTCCCGCACGGCCGAGGCCAGGATTTCGGGCATACCGGCAACCTGATCGGCGGTGACGGCTTGCGGGTCCGCAGAGGTGGCGTACTTCTTGCCGAGGTGGTTCACGTCACCGGTCCGCGTCTCCTGCGAGTCGTGCCACACCGCCAGGTAGGCGGCGCGTGCGGGATCGGCTCCTTCAAGCTTCGCGATGATCGTCGCGAGGAGAGCCGTACGCCAGGAGTGCTCCGCCACCGACTCGGGATCGCGTACACCGGCCATCCACCAGCCGGTGCGCTTGGTCTGCTTCAGCGTGCCCGCCTCGTACAGGAAGCGCGCCACCGCCGACAGGTCTTCAGCCACCGTCCGGCTCCTCTCACGCCTCGGCGAGGCGGATCGCGTATCGGATGCTCTCCAACTCCCGGCGCCCGCGCACCGACAGCTCGCAGCTATCCAACATCACGGGCAACCGGTCGCGCAGGGCCCGGCTCGCCGCACCGGATCGCAGCAGGTGGGGCCTCGCCTGGAGCAGGGACCACACGGAGTGGATGTTGAGGTCGACGTAACCGTGCTGCGGGGTGAATCCTTGAGCAAGGTGAGCGAGCAGCCGGTCACCCGGCCATGCTCCGGGAGTGCGGGTGGCGATGAAGTCGTCGGCCAACTCGACATGAGCGGTCTCACCGATCCAGTACGCCCAGTAGTTCAGGTTCGCCGCCTCACCGGCGTCATCGTCGATCAGGGCTGTGTCGATGAAGCGCATCATGCCGTCCCGGTCTCCTTGACGAGCCGATACAGCCGCCACAGAACGGGAGTTGAGCCATCTGGTGAGCCAGTCGCCAGGGCGCTCGGTGGTTTGTTGGTGGATAAGCCACTCCGAGGTGTCGGGCTGATCGTCATACCCGGAGAGATACAGGGCCTGACGGCGAAGAAGGAACTGATCCTCGCCACGGGCCTGCTCGGCGGTTCGCCGCATCTGTGCGAAGAAGCGGGCTCGGTCGGATGCCGACAGCTCCGGCCCGTCCGGCGCGGGTCCTCTACGCCTGCGGGGCGCGGCGGGGAGGTCACGCACTGATGTGGGTGGTACGCGGTTGAGGGGCCAGGCAAGCACCTCGACGAGGTCGCGCCGCATGACACAGGCCCCGAGCGGGCTGTCCTTGATCCCAGCCGTGTCGTCGAGAGCCTCCGCGAGGAAGACATCCGCTTCCAAAGCACGGTCGAGGGCCCGGAGAAGGGCGGGTACCGTGCCCATCTGCATGAGCCGGTGACGATGCACCAGCATCTGCCCGACCGGCACAGCCGTCAGAGGGCGACGGCCGGACTCCCAACCCGCGATCGTGTCTGCCGACACGCGTAACCGCTCGGCCACCTCCTCCTGGGTGAGCCCTGCCTGCTCTCGTATGACCCGGAAGACGTGGCCGGAAATGACGCCCGTACGTGGGCGGGCGGTCGATCCCTGACTGCCGGTCAGGGTTGGTCGCGAACTCGACTGCATGGAACAGCCCCATTCCCGTGTGCACGGCAAAGCACTTGTACTCGCGGTCACTTCAACCAGTGATCACGGACCTCTACCTTCGTATGCGTCACCGGACGAGCCTAGTGCGACGACAGCCTCGATGGCCGGTGACGAGACCAGCCACGGCCTCGCCGACAAGGTGAGAACCCCCGCGACGGGTGCAACCGTCCGGGGGCGTGGCCACCAGCCGAACTCACAGGAGCTGATGGCAGTGAGCATTATCCCCGTGTTGACGCGCTGGGCGCTGTCCGTGATGACGCCCGGCACCGGCAGGCGACGAGCGGGCACGCGGACGTCGGTCTCTGTCCGCAAGCGATCGCACGAGCCTTCCGACGCGATGGCCGCCTCTCTTCCCACTCACCGATCTCCTTACGGGCTGGAAACGCTCCTCGACGGCGCGGCGACCGTCATGGTCCGGCCATACGTGGACGCCGACGTGCGGAAGCGGGAATGCACCTGTGGGCCCAGCGCTCGCGGCCGTACGCCGAGCCGCCCGGCAGCATCGAGCCGTACCCGGCAGTTCGCGGAGGTGAACCGATGACGGAGGGACAGATGCGAGCCGTCTCCCGGCCCGCCGAGATTCCCATGCTCCGCGCGTACCGGCTGTGGTTCGACCACACCCGCAAGTGCGACGGCGGCTGCAAGGGCGTCCCCAAGGCGCAGGACGGGTGCGAGAGCGGGCGGGAACTGTGGGGTGCGTACCGCCTCGCGAGGATCGGCAGAGGCGGGGCGGCGTCATGAACTGGACGATCGAGCGCGCACCCGGGCGCCCCGTGCGACGCACCGCCGACGACCGTCTGTCCGTGCCCCTCCGCGTCACCGGTAGCGGCGGCCACCCGACCGACAGCGAACTGACCCTCACCCTCGTCGAAGCCGAACACCTCCACGCCGCCCTCTGCCGAGCCCTCGACGGCCGGCCCTCACCCCCAGGCTCCCCGGACTGTCGGCAACCAGTACAGACATCGCCCGGCACGGCCCACATCGCGGGCCGGGTCTAGCGGGACGCTTTCACGCCCCCCGCACGCCCCGTCTCTCTCCCCCCGCACACCCCGTCTCCCGCCGCAGGACCCCACGACCGAAGTGCGACGCCGAACCCCTCTCCGGGCTCGGCGTCGTCGCGTTGCGGAGCGCTACGGGCGGGCTCTCCCCACCCCCCGCCGACAAAATGTGACCGGTTCAAAAACCGCCCCTGCCACACCCGTTGACTTCCGCCCCCACCGGTTCTACCTTCGGCCAGCCGATACGTTCGGCGAGCCGATCCTTGTTCGAGATATCGACCCCCGCACCCTCAGATATCCTTCGAAGGAGCCGCATGCACCCCCCGCCCCACGCCAACTCCCCTATTGTCAGGCGCCGTTGCAGAGACGCCGCCGTACGCGCCCTCGCCCTGGCGACGACCGCGACGGCCGCCCTGCTCTTCGTCCAGCCGACGGCCGGAACGACCGCGACAGACACCGACACCCCGGTCACTCAACTCGACGCGACACCCGTCGCTGTGACGAACCGTCAAATACCCGTACCCGAAGCCCCGATGGGCTGGGCCTCCTGGAACGCCTTCGCCGCGAAGGTCGACCACAACGTGATCAAGCAGCAGGTCGACGCGTTCGTCGCGGCCGGGCTCCCCGAGGCCGGCTACGAGTACATCAACATCGACGAGGGCTGGTGGCAGGGCACCCGCGACAGCGCGGGCAACATCACCATCGACGAGGCCGAGTGGCCCGGCGGCATGAAGGCCATCGCCGACTACATCCACAGCAAGGGCCTGAAGGCGGGCATCTACACCGACGCCGGCAAGGACGGTTGCGGCTACTACTTCCCCACCGGCCGCCCGGCCGCGCCCGGCAGCGGCAGCGAGGGCCACTACGTCCAGGACATGACGCAGTTCTCCCGGTGGGGCTTCGACTTCGTGAAGGTCGACTGGTGCGGCGGCGACGCCGAGGGCCTCGACCCGAGGACGACCTACCAGGCCATCAGCGACGCCGTCGCCACCGCGTCCGCCACCACCGGCCGCCCCCTCGCCCTCTCGCTGTGCAACTGGGGCTACTCCAACACCTGGAACTGGGCCCCGGGCATGGGCCCGATGTGGCGCACCAACACGGACATCTACTTCCACGGCAACACCCCGTCGTACGGCAACGTGCTGACCGCCTTCGACCGCAACATCCACCCCACGGCCCAGCACACCGGCTACTACAACGACGCCGACATGATGGTCGCCGGGATGCCCGGTCTGAACGCAGCCCAGAACCGCTCCCACATGAACCTGTGGGCGATCTCCGGCGCCCCGCTGCTCACCGGCCTCGACCTCACCACGCTGACCACCGAGACGAAGAACATCCTCACCAACCCCGAGGTCATCGCCGTCGACCAGGACCCCCGCGGCCTCCAGGGCGTCAAGGTCGCCGAGGACACCACCGGCCTCCAGGTGTACGGCAAGGTGCTCTCCGGCACCGGCAACCGCGCGGTCGTCCTGCTCAACCGCACCTCGACCACCCAGAACATGACCGTCCGCTGGTCCGACCTCGGCCTGACGAACGCCGCGGCGACGGTCCGTGACCTGTGGACCCGTGCCAACGTCGGTACGCCCGGCACCAGTTACACCACCAGCGTCCCGGCGGGCAGCTCGGTCCTGCTCACCGTCAAGGGCGGCACCGAGCAGTCGGCCGCCTCCTACGACGGCTCGTCGAGCTTCTCCGGTGTGGTCGCCGGGAACACCGGTCTGAAGACGGTCGACGTCTCCTACACCAACAACACCTCTACCGCCCGGGTCGCCACCCTCACGGTCAACGACCAGACCCCCACCAAGGTCTCCTTCCCGCCGACCGGCGCCACCCCCGGCAACGTCTCGGTGCAGGTGGGCCTCACCAAGGGCTCCGCCAACACGATCTCCTTCTCCGGCGCGCCCACCCTGGAAGGCATCGTCGTACGGCCGCTGCCCGGCACCGACGCCACGCTCGTCACCGGGACGCAGTCCGGCCGGTGCGCCGACATCGACGACAACTCCATCGCCAACGGCACCGACGCCCAGCTGTGGGCCTGCGGCGGCGGACCGAACCAGCAGTGGGCGTACAACTCCACCCGCAAGGAGCTGGTGGTGTACGGCAACAAGTGCCTCGACGCCTGGGACCGCGGCACGGCCAACGGCACCCGCGTCGTCATCTGGGACTGCCACGGTGGCACCAACCAGAAGTGGGACATCAACAGCGACGGCACCATCACCAACGTCAACGCCGGACTGTGCCTCGACGCCTACGGAGCGGCCACCGCCAACGGCACGAAGCTCGTGCTGTGGGCCTGCAACGGTCAGAACAACCAGAAGTGGAGCCTGACATGAGCGGCATCAGCGGCACGACCAACGGACCCGGCCTGTCCCGCCGTATGTTCCTGGGCACCGCGGCGACCGTACCGCTGGCCGCGACGGGCGTGCTCACCCTCGGCGCCGGCACCGCCCACGCCGCCGACTCCGCGTACGCGATGGTCTACTTCACCGAGTCCACCACCATGCTGGAGGCCGACTACGGTCTCCACCTGGCCGTCAGCCAGGACGGCCTGAACTGGACCCCGCTGAACCAGAACGCCCCCCTGGTCACCCCGACCCAGGGCGCGGGCGGCCTGCGCGACCCGTTCCTGATGCGCAAGCAGGACGGTACGTTCGTCGTCCTCGCGACCGACCTCAAGGGCACGGACTGGAACTACAACAGCACGTACATCCACGTCTGGGACTCCACCGACCTGCGGACCCTCACCGGCTACCGGCGGCTGAAACTCCATGACATGACCAACACCCACAGCTGGGCGCCGGAGGCCTACTGGGACGCCTCGCGCGGCCAGTACGGCATCCTCTACTCCTCGGTGAACAGCAGCGGCCACAACGTGATCATGGTCAGCTACACCACGGACTTCGTCACGTCGACGAACCCCCAGGTCTTCTTCGACCCCGGCTACGACATCATCGACGGCAACCTCACCATCGGCGTCAACGGCGTCAACTACCTCTACTACAAGCGCAACCAGCAACTGGTCGGCGCGCGGTCGACGTCCCTCGCCCCGGGCAGCTTCACGCCGTTCAGCACGCCTGTCGCCCACGGCGGCACCGAGGCCCCCACAGTGGTGAAGTCCCTGACGTCCTCGGCCTGGTACCTGTGGGGCGACACCTACACCCCCAACGGCGTCTTCTACGTCTGGCAGTCCAACGACCTCGCCTCCGGCACCTGGACCGCCCTCGACCAGAAGCTCTACACCCAGCCGCTCAACTCCAAGCACTGCGGCATCCACCCGATCACGTCGACGGAGTACTCCAACCTGCTGGCCAGGTGGGGCGCCCCGACGTGGAACCGCCTCAAGTCGTACAACTACCCGGCCCGCTACGTCCGCCACAGCGATTACGTGGGCCGGATCGACGAGTACCCCTTCGACCCGTTCCCCGACTCCCAGTGGAGGCTGGTCCCCGGCCTGGCGGACTCCTCGGCGGTCTCCTTCCAGTCGGTGAACCACCCGACCCGCTACCTCCGCCACTACAACTACGCCCTCCGCCTGGACGCGAACGACGGCACGTCGACGTTCGCGGCGGACGCCACGTTCACCCGCGTCGCCGGCCTCGCCGACTCGACGTGGTCCTCGTTCCGCTCGTACAACAACCCGACCCGCTACCTCCGCCACTACAACTACGTGCTCCGCATCGACCCGGTCTCGACGGCGACGGAGCGGGCGGACGCGACGTTCCGGGTGGGCTACTGACACCCGGGCCATGTGCGTCCGGCACCGGTGATCCCGAGCTGGTCCGGAGCCTCATCCGCCCCGGACCAGCTCGGCCGCCCCGAACGACACGTTGAAGCGGTCGCACCAGATGCTGACGCTGCCGAAGTCGCCCGGATCGACGTCCCCGGGCACCGGGTAGTTCTGATCCCCCTTGTTGCCCTTCAGCCTGCCGAGGCTGACGTGCTCGTACACGTCGTCGTCGAAGAGACGCCAGCCGTCCTCCCCCTCCTTCACCGGCGCGTCGCTCAGCCACACCCGCAGATCGGGCCCGTTGCTGGTGTCGAAGTCCTCCAGCCGTACGACGTACGACCCGTCCGCCAGCCGCAGCAGCCGGACGTCCCCGGAGGTCGAGTGCTCGTGGCTGACGAACTCCCCACGGGCGACGGTCTCGGTCTCCCCGACGGGCCGCTCGGCTGTCGCCGACGGCGTGGCCGTGGCCGTGGCCGACGGCAGCGTCTCTCGCACGGTCTCGTCGGTCCACAGCTTCCACGGCTGGAACCAGTACAGCCCGAAGCCGGCCAGCGCGACCCCCACCAGCAGGATCACGATCACCACCGGCCTGGTCAGCACCCCGAGCAGTCGCCCCATCGCCCGCCCCTCCTCGTCCGTCGTACGGCTTATGTGCTTGAAATCCGATTCAACCGCAGGCCGCGCGAGAGTCGACGCCCGCGAATCGATCCGGATGGGGCGAACGTTTGGGCGGCCCCGCGCGTCGAAGTACCGATCGTGCGGTCGCAGGGGCAGAGGACGCGGAGGGGTCACATGGGCGAGCCGAACACAAGCAGGTGGACCTGGACGCGGCGACCCTGGACCCGCTCAGGCACCCGCACCCGCACCCGAGCCGGGGCCGCGGTGGCCGCCCTGGGCGCGGTCGTCGTCCTCGGCGGCGTCCAGGGATCGGCGGCCGACGCCCAGACCGTGGAGGTCGTGTCGTCCGCGACGAGGACCTGCCACGGCACCCAGCCGAAGGGCAGCCTCGCCGGCCACGCCAGGGACGGCTACCCGGAGGACACCCCACTCGACCGCACCCTGAGCTACGTGGACGAACTGGTCACCGGCCGCCACGCCCCCATCTACACGGGCATGGTCCTGGACGAGGACGAGGTCTCCCTGGACGTGTACCGCATCCCCTCCGCCCCCTTCGACGAAGCCGTCTGCGAGGCCGCCGAGAAGGGCGTGACCGTACGCCTCCACGACCGCGACATCAACGAGAAGGACCTCAACGCCCTCCTCGACCGCGTCAGCGAGGACATGCGCCGCTGGGACGGCACCTTCTCCCTGCGCGAGGTCGGCCTGGACGGCACGGGCTTCGTCCACGTCGGCGTGGACGACCCCGACATCGCCGAGCCGATCCTCCGCAAGTTCGTCGGCGAACGGAACGCCAAGTACCTCCGCGTCGAGTACGCCCCCCAGGCGCACTTGCTCTGACCCGCCAGGGCGGGAGATGCAACGCCCCCCAAGATCCGCTATAGTTGATCTCGAGCCGCTCACCGGAAAAGGAACTCCCGGTAGCACTCGATGCGTTGGTGGTCCAAGGAAAGACGCCCCGCTTCCTGCGGGGAAATGCAGGTGCAAGGCCTGCCCGGCGCTCCAGAGAATGAGCCCCGCTTCACTCCACGTGAAGCGGGGCTCATCGCGTTTCACCCCGGAGGACCTGCTCAGCGCCTGGCGCAGGACCTGAGCAACAGGGCTCCTCCGGCCGCCAACCCCACCACCCCTGCCCCCACCGCTCCCGCAGCCAGGAAGCCCCCGTTGGAGCGCCACGACAGCACCGACCACCGGGACTGCGCGGAGAACAGGGAGCCCGTGCTCAGCCAGGACCCGGTCGAGATCAGCGACAGGGACGAGCCGATCGAGCCGACGGACAGGGCGCTCCCGATGGAACCGATCGACAGGGCCGAACCGACGGACCCCACGGAGAGCACGGACCCGACGGACCCGATCGACAGCACGGAGTCCTGCGACCACAGGGACAGCACCGAACCGGAGGAGGAGCAGGAGGAGGAGCAGGAGGAACGTCGGGCGGACTGTACGGACGACTTCGTCATGGGGCCATCCTGCCCGTGGGGCGCTCCCGGGCGGAGCCTCCTGGCAACGACGACCGGAAAACGTGTCGGCCCGGCTCACTCGACTCGGCGCCGACGCCTGTCCTCTCGCTGCCCCCGAACGTTGTCACCCCGTCCGGCGTCCGAGTGGTGACCGTCTTCAGCCGCGCTCCGAGGGGACCCCACCATGCCACCGACCACCGCCGTACGACCGCGTGCCCGCGCTCTGTCCACCCTGGCGGCGGCGGGAACGCTGATGTGGGCGATCTCCGGGTGCGAGCAGGAGCCCGCCCTCCCGAAGGCTTCGGCACCCACCTGGAAAGAACCGGCCTCGTACACCTACACGCTCAAGTCGACGCAGGGCGAGCGGCCGCTGATCGGGACGTTCACGGTGACGGTCCGGGACGGCAGGGTCGTGAAGGCCGTAGGTCTCGACGACAGCGGCCGACACGTGGTCGACCGGTCACCGCAGCACATCCCCACCATCGGTCGCCTGTTGCGGGAGGTGGAATCGGCACGCGAGGACGGCGCCGACACCGTCGACGTCTCGTACGCGGCGGACGGCCGTCCCGTCTCCATCGCCATCGACTGGGAGGAGAACGCGATCGACGACGAGGCGGCGTACGACCTCAGTGGCTACGAGGCACTCGGCTGACTCAGGTCCCGGATCGTGCCGCCCACCTTGATCTTCAGCTTCTTGAGCACGTCCGGCTTCGCGGAGACGGCCCAGCGCGGCCCGACCAGATACTTGCCGCCGTACATGGAGGCGGACTCCAGCCACACTTCCTTCAACTCGTCCTTGGGAAAGGTGGTGATGAGGTAGTCTCCGTCCCCGGTCTGACACACCCCCTCGCGCAGCTCCTCCGCCTCGGTCCGGATCTTCACCTCACACCCCGTGAGTTCGGCGATCACCTCGACCTTGGCCGGCGCGACGACCGCGGCGACCGGGCTGGACCCGTCACTCGCCTTGCCCGATGCCTTGTCGTCGTCACCGCCCCCACTGCACGCCGCCACCAGGGGCAGGACAGCCAGAGTCACAGCCAGCGCGGCACCTCGCGGCAGCTTCCTCACCATGCCCTGATCTCCGTTCGCGTTCTCCGTACCGAGTGCATTCGTCAGGGGATACGTAGAGACGCAGCCGGTTGCTCATTCGCCGGCACGGCGAAGCCGCTCCCGAGCGCATGCAACACTCAATGGCCGGGACCAAGAATCCATGCCCGGCAACACATTGGGGAAAAAATGGTCCCGGACAGACCGAGCGCGGCGTCTTCCACTGCCAGGAGAGTCGCCCTCGCAGCGGCGACCGTGCTCCTCTTCTCGGTATGTTCCGCGCCGGAGCAACAGCTTCATCAAGGTAACGCGTTGGAGGGTGGCGCCCAGGAGAACGGGATCGTCGGAAGCGAGAACGCCAAGGTCGGGGAGACATGGTGGTTCGCGCTCCCCGTACCCACCAACAGGTCCGCCGAGCCGATCGACATCACCGAGGTATCCCTCGTGCAGGTGTCCGAGGGGATAGAGGTCCTGCAATACGGTGCCTACAGCCTTGAGGACACCGAAGGGCTGGCTCTGCTGGTGAAAGAGGGCGAGAGATTGACTCCACGGTTCGCTGCGCTGCGCGACCACTCCGGCAAGCCCGTGAAGGTGGCTCCACACACGTCGAGCGACATCTACTACCTGGCAAGACTGAAGATCACCGCCCTTCCCGACCAGGGCGCCCGCTACTGCGGGTTCGTCTATCGGCAGGGCGGTCGCGAGTTCACACAGACGCTGGACTGCGAAGTGGAACTGACAGGCTGAACGCGAGCGAGCTTGGCTATGCGGAGGGGGCGGGAGTTTCGGGGGAGGGCGGCAGGGGGTCGGCCACGAACGAACCCCGGGCGCGCACGGTCACCACCAGCCCCCGGTCCCGAAGGATGTCCAGAGCACGGCGGACGGTACCCGGACCGACTTTGTAGTCGTGCGTCATCGTCAGTTCTCCCGGCAGCCGGGTGCCGGGCGCGTACTCACCGGAACGGATCTTCCGCTCAATGATCGCGGCCAGCTGCTCATACACGTACTGCGGCGAGTCAGGGCTGATCGTGTCCACGTTTTGACCGTAGACCGCCACCCTCTACCACGCATTACCGTGCACCACTACCAACCACTACCCACCACTACCGTTATCGCGCTAAGGTCGCAGCACACACAAACGCCCCGGCCGGAAGGGTGAGAGCTTCCATGCCGGGGCTGAGCCGACTGATGAGGAGTCGACCTATGCGCAGCCTAGTGGCCGCGTTCCTGAGCCTCTTCCTGCCCGGCCGCGGAACACACCGCGCTGCGGCGCCGCCGTCGGCGGCCCTCGCCACCTGTCCCTCCGCCCCCGTAACCCCGCCCGTGATCACGTGCCCGCACGCGGCGGACGTCATCACCGTCGACGCCATGCCCCTGGTCCGCCCGTACGTCGTCGAATGGGAACGCGAGCGGGACGAACATGACCGGCGCCGCCTTCAGCGCGAGCGGCGCCGGGCCGCGGTCCTGGCGACGCTGGGGCAGGACTACGTTCCGGTTCCGTGGGAGGTCGCCGTATGAGCACGAGTACGCCGCGTCTGCGCAGCCTCGGCCTCGACCCGGCCACCGGCAAGCAGGCCCTGGCGGTCACGCACCCCGGCGGCCGTCTTGAGGAACTGGCCGACACGCACGCCCTGAAGGCCGCCGCCGTCCTGGTGACGGTCGTCGGCGCCGTACTGGAGGTGGGGAAGGCATCGGACGCCGAACTCGCCGCCTTCGTCACGCCGTTGCACGCCGCGCTCGAAGAATGCGTCGACATCATGGCAACCGGCGGGGACAGGGAGTGACGGCGTAGAGGCGTTGGCTGTAAGGCCGGTGGGCCGGCGGTGCCGAGGTTCGCCCTGGGCGCCGCCGGCACAGGGCGAGGCCCTGGCCCGGAGGTGGTGCTCCCTCCGGGCCAGGGCCCCCTGCCGACGGCGGATCCGCCGGGTGCGCGGCCGGTTCAGGAGACTCGCTCGGGCTCCTTGTGCTGTGCCTGCGGGGCCTTCTGGAGACGTGTGCCTTCCACGTCGAGGTCGGGCAGGACGCGGTCGAGCCAGGCGGGGAGCCACCAGGCGTGCCGTCCGGCGAGGGCGAGGACTGCCGGGACGAGGGTCAGGCGGACGGCGAAGGCGTCGATGGCGACGCCGACGGCGAGCGCGAAGGCGATGGGCTTGATCAGGGCGTCGTCGAGCGGGAAGAACCCGGCGAAGACGGTGAACATGATCAGGGCGGCCGCGGTGACGACCCGGACGCTGTGCCGCGCGCCGTCGATCACCGACCCGCGGGCCACGCCGGTGTGGACCCACTCCTCCCGCATCCCGGAGACGAGGAACACCTCGTAGTCCATGGCGAGTCCGAAGAGCACGCCGATCAGGATGATCGGCAGGAAGCTGACGACGGGACCGGTGTGGGCGAGGCCGAGGGTGTCCGCCAGCCAGCCCCACTGGAACAGGGCGACGACCAGGCCGAGCGAGGCCGCCACCGACAGCAGGAATCCGACGGCGGCCTTGAGCGGGACGACCAGCGAGCGGAACACCACGGTCAGCAGGATCAGGCTCAGCCCGACGACGATCGCCATGAACGGCAGCAGGGAGTCGCTGAGGCGGGTGGAGACGTCGATGTTGACGGCGGTGGTGCCGGTGACCGCGACCGTCGCTCCGGTTGTCGCGCGGATGTCCGGGGCGGCGGCACGGATGTCGCGGACGAGCCGGTCGGTGCGGGCGCTGTCGGGACCGGTCTCCGGGATGACCTGGATGACGGTCTGCGCCGCATCGCGTGTGGGCACCGGGGGCAGGACCGCCTTGACCCCCTTGAGGTCCCGCAGTTGCTGCGCGGCCTCGGCACCCGCGTGCGCACCCGACCCCTTGTCGGTCTCGGTCAGCACCAGGAGTGGGCCGTTGAAGCCGGGGCCGAACTTGTCGTCGACCGTGTCGTACGCCTTGCGTTCGGTGGAGGTGACCGGGGCCGAGGCGTTGTCCGGCAGGGCAAGGCGCAGGTCCGCCACGGGGAGCGCCAGTGCGACGAGGATGCCGGCGACGGCCAGGACGGTGAGCAGGGGCTTGGCGACGACGGTCCTCACCCAGCGGGCGCCCAGGGTCGCCCGGCCGGCGGATCCGTCGGGATCGGTGGCCCGCCGGGCCTCCTTGCTGCCGGGCTTCGGGGTCAACCGGGTGCCGGCGAATCCGGCGAGGGCCGGGAGCAGGGTGATCGCCGCCAGGACCGCGACGAGAACGGCTCCGGCGGCACCGAGACCCATCACGGTCAGGAACGGGATGCCGATGACGCTGAGCGCGGCCAGGGCGGTGATCACGGTGCTGCCGGCGAAGACGACCGCGCTGCCGGCCGTGCCGTTGGCCAGCGCGACGGACTCCTGCGGGTCGGTTCCACGGGCGAGCTGCTGGCGGTGCCGGGTCAGGATGAACAGGATGTAGTCGATGCCCACGGCCAGCCCCAGCATCAGCGCGAGCGTGACGGCGGTGGAGGAGATGCTGACCGCCGGAGTGAGGGCGAACAGCCCGGCCAGTCCCACGGCCACCCCGAGCAGGGCGGGCAGCAGCGACATGCCCGCGGCGAGCAGGGAGCCGAAGGTGACGACGAGGACGAGCACGGCGACAGCGACACCGATGATCTCGGACGGGCCTATGTGCACGCCGTTGCTGCCGTAGGCACTGCCGCCCACCGAGGTCCTGAGCCCGCTCTTCTCGGCCGCCTCGGCCGCCCGTTCGATCACGTCCAGGGACGAAGGGCGTACTTCGGCCCGCTGCACCGAGTACTGCACCTGCACGATCGCCGTGCTCCGGTCGGCGGAGACAGCACCGGACCGGCTTGGGCCTATGACGGCTTTGACCTGGGGTGCTTTCGCGGCCGCCGCCTCGGTTCCGGCGATGGTCGCGGTGTACCGGGCCTCGGTGATGCGGTGGCCCTCGGGTGCGGTGAGGACGATCTGGGCGCCCGCTCCGGAGGCTTCGGGCAGCGTCCTGCCGAGCGTGTCCAGCGCGCGCTGCGACTCGGTGCCCGGCACGGTGAAGCGGTCGTCGAGCTTGCCGCCGAAGACGCCGGCGCACGTGATGAGCGCGGCCAGGACCACGAGCCAGATACCGAGCACCAGCTTGCGATGGCGGTAGGCACTGCGGCCCAGCCGATGGAGCAGGACTGCCATGGCGAACTCCCAAGGTCGGTCAGGGATGTCCCGGACGTCTCGGACGTCTCGTCGCGGACGCGGGACGAACGGCGGAGCGGGTCGGTCCGCGCCGCGGAGCGGGTCGGCCCGCGCCGTCGAGCGGCAACGGGCATGAGGCATGCCGGTGCCGTGGACGGCATCCGGCCGTGCTTCGTCACCGACTTTATCACTCGCTCAAGTCATGCGATCGAATCATCTAACTTGAACTGCCGACATTGTCAGCCGACCATGTCGCCTGTATGGTGATGGCCACCGGAGCGCACCGCCCCCGGGAAGAGCCAGGTCATGGGCCTGCGCCGCTCTCCCGCGGAGCACGTCCGCAGCGCCGGGACCACCGCAGGACAAGGAGTGATCATGAGCAGCACGCAGGAGAAGGACGTCACGGCTCACCACGCCCGCAAGGCGGATGTGGTGGTGATCGGTGCGGGGCTGGCCGGTCTGACCGCGGCGCGGGAGCTCGTCGCGGCGGGCAAGTCGGTGGCTGTGCTGGAGGCCCGGGACCGGGTGGGTGGCCGGCTGCTCAACCACGATCTCGGCGACGGTCAGGTGACCGAGATCGGCGGGCAGTACGTGGGTCCGACCCAGGACCACATCCTGGCGCTGGCCAAGGAGGTCGGCGTGGACACCTTCCAGGCCGCCATTCCCGGCGAGGCCGTCTACGTCAACGAGGGCAGGGCCAAGCGGTTCACGGGGCACACCCCGCCGGACCTGCTCGCGCTGCCGGACATGGGTATCGCCCTGGCCCGGGTCGGCCAGGCGGCGGCCAAGGTGGACCCGGCCGCCCCGTGGAAGGCGCCGAACGCCCGTGAGCTGGACGGCATGACCTACGAGACATGGCTGCGCAAGGCCGAGATCACCGGCGACGCCGTCGACATGATCAACCTGTTTCTGAACTCCGCCTACGGCGGCGAGGCCCGTGACGCCTCCGCCCTGTTCAGCCTCTGGTACGTCTCCACCTTCGGCAACGAGACCAACCCCGGCACCATGGAGCGCGGCACCGGCACCACCGGCGGCGCGCAGGACAGCCGGTTCGTCGGCGGGTCACAGCTCGTCGCCCAGCGCCTCGCCGAGGAACTCGACGGCCGGGTCCACCTGTCGGCCCCGGTGCGGCGCGTCAGCCAGGACTCCACCGGTGTCACCGTGGTCTCCGACGCCGGTGACTGGCAAGCCGAGCGGGTCATCGTCGCCGTACCGCCGCTCGTGGCCTCGCGGATCATGTGGGACCCGCTGCTGCCGGCCCAGCAGGACCAGCTCTTCCAGCGGCTGCCGTTCGGCACCCTGATGAAGTGCGTCGCCGTCTACGACAAGCCGTTCTGGCGCGAGGACGGACTGTCCGGCATGGGCCTGCTGCGCGGCGGCTCGCCCATCCGCGAGATGTTCGACAACACCCCGCCCGACGGCGGACCGGGCGTGCTGATGGGCTTCCTCGGCGGCCGGGAATGGCGCAAGTGGGCCCACCGCCCGGCCGCCGAGCGCCGCGGCGCCGTCCTGCGCTGCTTCGCCCAGGTCGTCGGGGACCGCGCCTTCGACACCGTCGACTACGTCGAGCAGGACTGGACCGCCGAGCAGTGGACCCAGGGCGGCCCCACCTCCGTCGCCGCCCCCGGCGTGCTCACCGAATTCGGCCAGTGGATGGGCCGCCCCCACCACCGCGTGCACTGGGCGGGCGCCGAGTTCTCCCCCTACTGGAACGGCTACATGGACGGCGCCGTCCGCTCCGGCCGCCACACCGCCACCGAAGTCCTCCTCCACCAGAGCTGAACGCACGAAGCACCGAGCACCGACAAGCAAGGGAACCCTGCCATGAACCGTTTCGTCGTCGCCGAGACCGCAGTCATCGACGCCCCCCTCGGGCGGGTCTGGGACGTCATCTCCCGCACCGACCGGTACGCCGAGTGGGTCGCCGGAGCCATCGAGGTCACCGACCACCACGGCGTCGCCACCGTCGGCAAGACCTACTCCGAGCGCAACCGCACCCTCGGCCCGCTCAGGACCGACTCGGTCTGGACCGTCGTGGAGATCGTGCCCCTGCAGCGCCGCGTCGACACCGGCGTCGGATTCGCCCCACTCCAGGACGTCACCAACATCTTCGAGTTCCGCCCGGTCCAGAGCGCCGACGGCCGGGAGGCGACGGAGATGCTCTACCAGGTCGAGTACACCATTGGCCTCGGCCCCCTGGGCCTGCTCCTCGACTCCATACAGCAGCCCGCGATGCGCGCCGGTATGCGCACCTCCATGGCCAACCTCAACACCCTGCTCCGCTCCGAGGCGTCGAGGACCGCTCGCTGACAGGCGGCGAACGCTCCTGGGCCGGCGGCCGGTCCGCCCCTCCGACCGGCCGACCGGCCACCGGCCCAGGAGCGGCCGTCATCATGTATCGCTGATTTGTCGAGCGACCTGTTCGACAGACTTAGTCGGATAGGATCGCGTCATGGCTCATGTATCCGCGGCGGAGCGCCGCCCGCAACTGATCAAGGCGGCCATCGTCCTCATGGCCCGGGAGGGCGTCGCCGCCGGCAGCACCCGCGCCATCGCCGCCGAGCTCGGCGTGGCACAGGCGACCGTGCACTACACCTTCGGCACGAAGGAGGAGCTGTACCGGGCCGTCATGGAACAGCTCACGCACGACCTGATCAACCAGGTGACAGAGGCCGCGCCCACGGACGCGAGCTTCGAGGAAACCATCGTCAAGCTCGCCGAAGCACTCTGGCGTACCGTGCTCGAACAGCCCGCCGCGCACCAGCTGCTCACCGAGCTGAGCATGTTCGCCATGCGTACGCCCTACCTGAAGGAGGCTCTTCAGAGCCACTACAGCGAGGTCCTGGCGGTGACGACGAAGCTGGTCGAGCAGACCGCCGAACGCACCGGTCACCCGCTCGGCCAGCCCGCCGAGACGATCGCGAGGTTCTTCCTGGCCGGCTTCGACGGACTGACGATGCAGCACCTCGCCCTGCCGAACGAGGAAGCCGAGCGCGTCTGCCTGCGGTCCTTGGTCTCGGCCGTCCTGGCCATGACCTGAGGCCGCTCGGCGATCACGACGCCACCGCGGCCTCCGTCCCCGGCGGAGCGATCACGGCCGGCGCGGCGGCCGGCATTTCCCGGGAGCCGTCGCGTCGGATCAGGATCCGGCGGGAAGTCCTTTGCCGAGCGTTCTGTCGATGGCGATCCGCGTGAGCCAGCCGAGGCCCGCGGTGAAAAGTGGTGGCCATACGACCGGCCCGAGGGAGTAGCCGACCAGTACCACCAGCGGGATCCATACGCGGTGCACCGACTGGTAGACGAGACCTGGTGGGCGGACCCCCGCCAGCCGGGCCAGGTCGGGCAGCGCGAAGAACACCAGCGCGGCAGCTGTCGTCGGAAGGCCGTACTTGACGCTCTCGAAACCCGCGAAGGCGATCAGGAACAGTGCCAGAGCACCCCAACCTGCTTTCCTCACCCACCCCTTGCTGCTTCGAGCGCCTTCGCTTGTCATGTCCCCAGCGTAGTCGCGAAGCCCTGACGATCCCGGTCTCAGCCGCCCCTCATCGCGCTAAACCGTCACACGGCATCATGCAGGCGTGATCACCATTCATCTGAAGTACGAGATCGACGCCGACAAGCTCGAGGAGTTCGAGGAATACGGCCGCCGCTGGGTCCGGCTCGTCAACCGTTTCGGCGGGACGCACCACGGCTACTTCCTGCCGAGTGAGGGCGACAGCGACATCGCCTACGCCCTGTTCTCGTTTCCCAGCCTGGCCGTGTACGAGCAGTACCGCACGGACAGCATGTCCGACCCGGAGTGCCGGGAAGCGTTCCAACTGGCCCGTGACACCCGCTGCATCAGACGGTACGAGCGCCGATTCCTGCGACCGCTCGACGGCGTGTCCTAGACCGGGGGAAGGCGCGGGGTGCGGTTCTCCCGCGCGGCCACGCGCAGCGCTGCGACGACGGCCGTGGTCGTCGGGTTCGCGGTCTCGGTGCGACGTGTCGCGGCGAACAGCAGGCGCCGGACAGGGCGGTCCTCGATGGGCGCCGTGCGGATTCCGGGTGTGGCCGGGTCGATGGCCGTCCGGGGGACGAGCGCGGTGGCGAGGCCGGCCCGTGCGAGGGTGAGTTGGGCGGCGATGTCGGCGGTGACGTAGCGCGCCGTGGGGGTGAAGCCGGCCTGGTGGCAGGCGTGCAGGATGGCCTGTCCGCAGGCCGTGGTCGGCGGCGGCACGGCGAGGCTGTGCACGGCCAGTTCCCGCAGGGCGACGGGCCGCTCGTCGCCCTGGCCGGCCGCGGTGACGACGAGCAGCGGATCGTCGAGCAGCGGGGAGACCTCGATGCCCCGGGGTGTGGCATCGGGCAGGTGGTGGTACCGCTGTCCCAGCACCACGTCGACGGTGCCGAGGGTGAGTTCCCGCAGTTGCGCCTGGTCGGTGACGAGACAGGTCACGGTGAGCTGCGGGTGGTCCGATCCCAGCGCGGTCAGTGCGGGGGCCACGATCCGGGCGACGGTCGAGGGCAACGCGGCGAGCGTGGCCGTGGTGCCGACCGTGCCCTTGACCGCCGCTACGGCACTCTCGGCCTCCTGCACGGCGGCGAGGATCCGGTCGGCGTGTTCGAGCAGCACCCGGCCCGCCTCCGTCAGCGCCACGGTCCGCCCGTCGGGGCGCAGCAGATCGACTCCCACATCGCGCCGCAGCGCGGACAACTGCTGGGACACGGCACCGGCGGACAGCGCCAGAGACTGGGCGGCCGCGGCGATGGAGCCGCGGGCGGCGACGGTCTTGAGCATGTGCAGTCGGCGAACATCCAGCATGATTCGATAGATTACCTAAAGGGTTCCATCAGAAATACACCCCTTGACCTATTGATTCATGGTGAGCGACCTTCAGCTCATGGAGATCTTCGACTGCATCGCCGCGGTTGCCCGGCCCATCCACGATTTCGGTGACGAGTTCATGTCCGACGAGGCGACTGCCGCCGTCGGTCTGCGCGCCGGCTTTCCCGCGGGGCGCGGCTTCTACTGCCGCGGCCGGTTCGGGGTGCTCGGCGAGGCATCGGTCGACGTGGTCCAAGCGGTGCAGGGCTTCCTCGGCCCCGGCCTGGTCGCCGCGGGCTGGCTGGCGGGACGGCCCGTAATGCCGGCGGAGGAAGCCGCCGACCGGTATGCGCAGGCCGTCCGGACGTGGGGGCACGCCCACATCCCCGCAGACGTCGACGTGGAACACTTCAATCGCCTGGCGCAGCGGTTGATCGACGCCGCCGACGCCGACGCGCTGCCTCTGTTCGCCGGCTGGCGCGCACAGCCCTGCCCCACCGACGACCCGGTCGGTGCGGCCATGCAGCGCATACACGTACTGCGCGAACACCGTGGCGCCTGCCATCTGGCGGCGGTGCGCCTGAGCGGGCTGAGCGCCCGAGAGGCAATGGTCATCAACCTCGGCGTCGAGCAGGCGACCCACTACGGCTGGCAGGACCCCCAGCCCGTTGCCGAAGAGCTGGTCCCGCGACGGCGGCGGGCCGAGCACCTCACCGACCAGCTGCAGGCGCCGCTCTACGCCACGCTGGGCGACCGGCAACGTACCGAATTCGTCGAGCTCGTCAGCGCGTTGACGGCCATCCCGGGCGCCGGTCCTCGATAGCGAACGGAAAACGATCAAGGCGAAAAAATCCGTGGATCTTCGCGGCAACCTTTTCGGCCTCTCGGACCACTAAGCGTTGTCCGGCCAAGCGGCCCGGTCAGATGCAACGGCTGAAAGCGAGAGCACAGACATGTCCCTGGAACCAGAGCACAGACATGTCCCAGGCCCAACCACGTCACCGGTGGCGTCCCGCGTCGGCGGCCACCGTGCCGACGGCGGCGCGCGCGGTGACCGCCCGAAGCATCGTGGCCGTCGGCTGCTCGCGCGTCGGGGTCTCTGGGCGGGTCTCGCCATGGTGGTCGTGGCCGGCTCGGCCGTTGTGGTCAACCAGGCTTCGGCGGAGCAGAAAGGCCTGGATCTGAAGAAGTGGTACGTGCTGGTCAACCGCAACAGCGGCAAGGTGCTGGACAACCGCGCCGTGGCCACGAAGGACGGCGCGCAGGTGGAGCAGTGGAGCCGTAAAGGCGGGGCCAACCAGCAGTGGCGGTTCATCGAATCGGGTGACGGGTACTACCGGCTGCAGAACCGGAACTCCGGCAAGGTGCTGGACGACCTCGGCTGGTCGAAGACCGCCGGCTCCGCCATCGTGCAGTGGAAGGACCTGAACGGCGCCAACCAGCAGTTCAAGCTGGCCAAGTCGCCGGACGGCTACGTGCGTCTGGTCAATCGCTTCAGCGGCATGGTTGTGGGTGTCGAGAACGCCACCAAGGCCAACGGGGGCGACATCGTCCAGAAGCGCGACCGGGGCCGCGCCAACCAGCAGTGGAAGCTCGTCGCGGCCGGTAGCGTCGCCGGCGGTACCGGGAACCCGGGGAACGCCGGCAGCACGCCCACGCCCGGCGGCAACGCTCCGGCGAGCCCGGCTCCGAGCGGCAGCACTCCGGCGTCGTCGCCGGCGTCTCCGACCCCCGCCAACGGCAGCTCGACGACACGTTTCATGGGCAGCGACAAGGTGTTCATCGGCGGTTCGATGACTGACGCCTCCGCGAACGCCGCGCCGTTCGACGTGCGATACGCCTACATACACAGCCAGCCCGCGCCCTCGTCGGCCGCCTATACGGCATCGCGTTGCAAGGAAGAGTGGTCGGCCTGGTGGGGCTGCTGGGGCGGCACCAGCACGGCGCCCGGAAACCAGGTGACCTGGCAGGACAGCGTGGCGGCCAAGGCAACGTACGAGGGCAAGTCGCGACCGCAGAAGTATCTTTGGACCTGGTACTCGTTGCGCGACCTCGGGGACATGGCAGGCGAGGGTGACGGCCCGGGCGAGGTCAAGGCCATCAACAGGCGTGACCTGCTCACCATGTACCTGAACGACTACCGGTTCTTCCTCCAGAAGATCGGCAAGTCCCACGACATGATCGACCTGGAGCCCGACTTCTGGGGCTTCGCCCGGTCGCTCGGCAATCTGCACCAGGTTCCCGCGCAGGTCACGGGCGCCAACCCGACGGACTGCGGATCGCAGGAGAACAGCGCCTCCGGACTCGCCCAGTGCCTGATCTCGATGGCGCACAAGTACGCGCCGAACGCCGCCGTGGGTCTGCACCTCTCCTGCTTCGACTGGGAGACCGACGTCCAGAAGTGCGTCAAGGACTACGCGGACCTCGGGGCGAAGAAAGCCGACTTCCTGGTCACCGATGTGTCGGACCGCGACGCGGGCTGGTACGCACTGCCGGCCCACGGCAGCCGTGACACCTTCTGGACCGACAAGAAGGCCGCCGCCTCGCTGAAGTTCTGGAAGACGATGGCCGAGTCCGTGGGCAAGCCGGTGGTCCTGTGGCAGATCCCCGTGGGCAACATGGCGGGGAACAACACGCCCGGCCACTTCAAGGACGACAAGGTGGACTGGCTCTTCGGGCACATGGACCAGGTGGCTGACGCCCACATCGCCGGCCTGCTGTTCGGTGCGGGGTGGACGGAGCAGACGACGCCCGAGACCGACGGCGGAAACCTGATCCGCAAGACGATCGCGTATCACAACTCGGGTCGTACAGCGCTCAAGTAGGCGAAGTTGACGAATGCGCCCCCATCTCTTCGATGTTCGATGGGGGCGCATTTCGTCGTCTTCGTCGGGCTGAGGACCTCTCCCGGCCTGCTCTGCCCGAGTGGGATCTACTGACTGATCATCAGCTGTTCTCGCTCGTACGGCGCCTGCGCGCGAAGTAGACCGCGGCGGCACCGACCGCCGCGACCGCCAGACCGGCACCCGCGAGGACGGGGGTGGAGCTCGACGCGCCGGTCTCGGCGAGATCACCGTTCGGGGCCGGGGTGTTCGCCCCCGTGTCCGTGCCCGCACTGGGCGTGGGCGACTCGCTGGGGGCCGGGGAGTCGCTCGCGCCGGGCGTGGCCGGCGAGCTGGGGGTCGGGGATGCGTCCCCACCGGGCGCGTCGTTCTTGGCGAGTACGGCCGCGAAGGCGGCTGCCATCACCTTGTGGCCCTCGGCGTTGGGGTGGGGGTCCTTCTTCGTGCAGGCCCAGGTCAGCTGGCAGATCTTGGCCACGTTCGCCGGCACCTCGCCGACGCCGGGCACGTTCACCTGGGTGGTGAAGTCGTCCGAGGAGAAGGCCCCGGCCACGTCCGCCACCTTGAAACCGGTGGACTTGTACACCTGGGTGATCCCCGCGTTGGCGGCCGAGACCAGGGGTGCCGACTCCTTGGCGGCCTGCTGCCCCGCGGCGCCCTGCAGCCAGGCCCCCAGGAACGGGTTGTGGTACGTCGAGCCCACGAACTGGGTGTCCTTCGCACCCGCCTGGCGGAGCGCGCCCGCGATCTGGGCGAGGTTCTTCGCCATGGCCTGGCTCTTGCTGTTCAGGCACGCCGCGTCGAGAGTGCCGGCCGGGCTGACACAGTTGAGCAGGATGTCGTTCGCGCCCACGCTGAGGGTCACATAGGCGACCTTGCCGGGGTGCTGGGCCATGGCCTTCAGGGCGGCGTCCAGTTGGGACTTGGCGTTCGGGTAGTCGCACTTTCCGCCGTTGATCAGAGACTCGGTGGTCTCAGCGGTGCAGCCGAGGCGTATGTGCTCCAGTCCGGGGGTGCGCTGCTTGAGCTGCGCGTAGAGCTGGTCGGTGTAGGCGACGCCGGTGTCCTTGTCGACGTCCGGCTGGTAGCCGGTGGTCAGGGAGTCGCCGAGCGAGATGTAGTAGGTGGTGTCCTTGCCGTTGGTCGCCTCGTCGGCAGTGGCCGGACCGGGCGTGCTCAGCACGATCGTCATGGCGGAGATGGCCAGCGGGGGGACGAAACGCTGAAGGGATCTCATCACTTACTTGTGCTTTCCAGTGTTGGGGGGGTGGATGCCGAGAACATGGGCGTGAGCCGTGGTTGGCGGGCAGCGAAACTCATCCGCCGCAGTTTCCGGGCACCCGAAGAAGGCCTTGGTGAAGGCACGGGGGGAATGCCGTCTCCGTGAGGCTGCGGGATCTGTCCGGCTTCACTTCGGAGACGCGGGCGTCAATCTAGCAGGATGGAAAACGGATTGGATATGGGAGGCCCACAAAACGACGGTCATAACGACACGTGTAACCCTCAGAAAGGTTCGATCGGCTGGAAATTGGTGACCGGACCCGTTGGTAGCCATTCGCTGAGTGATCAACGGGCGGTGAATACACCTCGCGTGCAGGCCGCTCACCTGCACGAGCTGGGGTCCGACTGCTGGTTGGGGCTGGTGTTTGAGCGTAGTGGACCGAATGACACCGGGCTTCATGTTCGGCGGGCCGAATGGCACCGATCGCAGAATTCACCTCGAACACCTTTTGACGATCGCGTTCACCACAAGAACTACACACTTACGGACGCCCGCTCCTGCACCTGGGCATATACGTACGCCGTCCGTTCGGCAACCAACCGCCACTTCGAGAATAGGGAATTCAGGTTGACTCTCGTTCCAATGGAAGGCGTGTCGGTGGCCGCCTCGGCCTCGTGCCCAGACCGTCCCGTGTGCCCGTACCTCGCCGCTCATGAACAGCGGCTCCGGCGGCGGGAGTTGGCGATATGGGGCCGTTTCGCGGTTGCCCCGCGCCCCTATGAGGCCCGCAGGAACGCGTCACGCGTTGCCGAGAGTCGGGGGCGGCGGCTCGGCCGAACGTCGGCGGTCGTCGGCGCACGGCACCGCCGGGCAGACTGCGTGCATGCAGCTCCCCGCACCGGCCGTCGCCGTCACCGCGCTGATCGAGGTCGTACGGATCTCCGGGCTTCCGGGCAGGAAGGGGGGCCCGTACCCCGGAGAGGTGGTCGCTCACTGGGCCGGGGACGAGATCGATGGCCTGTTCGCCCTGGTCGGGGCCCTGCCCGGGAGCGTGCGGCATCGGTGCGGGTTCTCGCCCGGGTGGGGAATCCGGGCGTACGGCGATGACCTCGACCTGGTGTTGTTCGAGGCGGCGTTCTGCTTCTCCTGCGACGAGGTGCGGATGCGGGGGGGACACGGTGCCGGTCGCGCTGTCCACGCAGTTCTTCGACGCGGGTACCGAGGAGGCTCAGGCCCTCCTCGCCCGGTTTCGCGGGGCCGTCGGCCTGTAGCCGACACCGGGCCTTCGCCGGTGACAGCACCACCTCGACGTCCAGGGCGACCGTCCGCCACGACGAGCGGTGCACCACTTACGGCAGACAGTACGCTGAGCCCATCGGGAACGGGCCCGCAGCGCAGTGACCGGGAGGTGCTTCATGACGGCCGAGATGGTGGCCCCGGCGTGGATGCATGAGCAGATCACGGCGCAGGAGTACGACTCCTGGTCCGAGGAACAGTGCGCCGGTATTGAGATCGTGGACGGGATGGTCGTCGTGAGTCCGAGTGCCTCCAAGCGGCACAACCGGCTGGCCCGGATTCTGGCGAACGCCCTGGACGCCGCCGCGGGCCCGGAATGGAATGCCGACACCGGCTTCGACGTCCGGCTTCAGGACGTCCCTCTCACCAACCGCCGCCCGGACGTCGTCGTGTACCGCGCGGACACGATCGACGTCACCCCCACCCGCCCTGAGCACGTGCTGCTGGTCGCGGAGGTGGTGTCGCCGGGCTCGGAGACCACCGACAGGATCGTGAAGGTCGATCAGTACGCCAAGGCGGGCATCGCCTTCTACTGGCGGATCGAGCAGGCCGCGACAGGCGTGCCTCTCGTCTACACCTATGTTCTCGACCCCGCGACAAGGACCTACCGGGACGGAGACGTATTCACCGGCGTCATCAAAGTAGCGGCCCCCTTCCCTGGAGAGATCGACCTGGGCCAGGTCTGACCCATGTGCTGCCCAGCGGTCGGCAACAGCACGTGAGCGCTCCCTGAGCGGACGGCCCGATAGGTCGACGTGCGCCGCCCGCGCCCGCATGTCCGAAGCGGCGCCCGGACCTCGCAGGAGGCCGGGCGCCGCTTCTTCGGGCAGGTGGGACAAGGGCTACGGGGCGGTCACGCGCCCGTGCGGCCCGCACCCCTGCGGCGGGTCACGACGAAGATCGCGCCGCCCGCGGCCACCAGAGCCGCCGCTCCGACGGCGATCGGGATGGCGTTGCCGCCGCCCGTCTCGGCGAGGTCGCCGGGCTCACCGCCGTTCGGGGAGGGGGCGGCCGGGGTGGACTCGGAGGGGGACGGGGACTCCGTCTTCGGGGTGTCGTCGGCCGGCGGCTTCTCGTCCGCGGGCGGGGTCTCGGCCGGCGGCTGCTCCTCGGTCGGCGGGTTCTCCTCGGCCGGCGGCTGCTCCTCGGTCGGGGGCTGCTCCTCCGCCGGCGGGTTCTCCTCGGCCGGCGGCTGCTCGGTGGTGCAGTCCTTCGTGCCGCCGTTCCAGGCCGCGATCAGCTTGTCCTTGATGACGGGGCGGTCAGGGCCCTTGGGCACGTCGCCGTGCTCGAAGCCGTCCTTCGCGTCGAGCTTGCCGTCGAACTTCACGGCACCCCGGTAGAGGTCGATCTGGGCGTAGCAACCCGCGTCGGGGACGGCGATGTCGAGGGAGTCCGTCGCGCCGCGCTTGACCGTGACCGTGTCGAAGTCGACGAAGACCTGCTCGCCGGAGGTGGCGAAGGTCGGGCCGTGGGCGAGGTAGGACGCGAGGGAGACCGTGCAGGTCGTGGCGTCGGAGGCGGCGCGGACCTTGATGTGGACCTTGCCGTCGTCGCTGGGCTTGAGGTTCTGGTCGTCGAGCTTGACCCAGCCGGCGAACGTCACGCCGTCCAGCGAGAACTCGCAGCGGTCGGTCTCGGTGGCCGTGCCCGCGCCCTGGCCGGGGGCGTAGCTCTTCTTGCCCCAACCGTCGCCGCCGGGTGTGTCGGTGGCGAAGGCCGGAGCCGAGACCGCCGCGCTCAGCGCAAGAGCGGCGATGCCCGTCCCCACCAGGCGGCTCACGATGACACGTCTCGCTATGGACATGCAGATCCCATTCTCGAACTCGGAACGTCGATACGTACGAGACCCCTGGGCGCGGCGGCAGCACGGCGGCACGAGGGCAGCCGGAGGCCGCGCCGGGGGGTGAGTGGTCGGAGAAAACACCGGGCTCAGGGGTCACTTGAGCCACGGGGTGGGGACATCGTTTACCAAGGGGTAGGGGCTGTCAACCTCGGAAAACGCCAACCGGAGCACGGACTTGGACGGTTCGTCAGGCACGTCCGCACCCTGCGTGGGCACATATGGGACACAAGGGGAATCAGTTCCTCCGGGAAACCATCGGGAAACCATCGGGAAGTCATGGGGAAACCACCGGACCCCCATGAGGCCCCCTACGGGACCCCAGGACCGGGCCCACCGCAAAAGGTTCGCCAACTCGCTTACGTGCACAAGGGAGTTGATCGGGGGCGGATTTGACAAGCCGACCGTCGCTCCCGAATCTACGTTCATGACATCCATTTTCATTATCGGCGTCAAGGGTGCCGCCGAGGGCGAGCGAGGTGACGGTCCATGCGTGTGGCGTTCGTAGGCAAGGGCGGCAGCGGCAAGACGACGCTCTCCGCGCTCTTCGCCCGGCACCTCGCCCGGACGGGCGCCCCGCTGGTGGCGATCGACGGTGACATCAACCAGCACCTCGCGCACGCGCTGGGCCTGGACGAGGACGCTGAGTTCGGTGCCCCACCGCTGAGTTCGCGCACCGGCGAGATCAAGGACCTGCTGCGCGGCACCAACCCGCGGATCGTCTCCCGGGAGGCGATGGTCAAGACGACACCGCCGGGTCGCGGCTCACGCCTGCTGCGGCTCCTCGGCGACGACGACCTGCACACCCGGCACGTCGAGCGCGTGGGCGAGGTGCCGCTCATGGTCACCGGCGCCTTCGACGAGAGCGACCTCGGAGTGGCCTGCTACCACTCCAAGCTCGGCGCGGTGGAGCTGTATCTCAACCACCTCGTCGACGGGCCGGGCGAGTACGTCGTCGTCGACATGACCGCCGGCGCCGACGCGTTCGCCTCCGGGCTCTTCACCCGGTTCGACATGACCTTCCTGGTCGCGGAGCCGACACGGAAGAGCGTCTCCGTGTACCGGCAGTACCGGGAGCACGCCGCCGAGTTCGGCATCCCGATCGCGGTCGTCGGCAACAAGGTCACCGGCGAGGACGACCTGCTCTTCCTCAAGGAGCACGTGGGCGAGGACCTGTTGGCGTACTGCGTGCAGTCGTCGTACGTCCGCGCCCAGGAACAGGGCCGTGAGCAGGGCGAGTTGGAGGCGCACAACCTGCACGCGCTGACCCTGCTGAAGGACGCCGTCGACGCCCGCACGAAGGACTGGGTCACCTTCCAGCGCCACGCCGTCGAGTTCCACCTCCGCAACGCCGCCGCCTGGGCCAACGACGCCACCGGGCACGACCTGGCCGCCCAGGTGGACCCCGATTTCCAGCACGGACCCGAGGCGCCGACCGCCGCCGGGGCCGCCCCCTCCGTAGTCTCCTTCTGATCAGAACAGGAACACCCATGTCGCTCGACGTCTCCCCGCAGCTGCTCGCCGATGCCGAGAAGGGCGAGGTGCGGGAGGAGGAGTTCGTGGAAACGGTGCGCACGTCGCTGCCGTACGCCTACGAGCTCATCGCCTCGCTCGTCGGTGAACTGCGAGCCGGCTCCGCGCCGTTCGCCGACAACCGGACGCCGCCGCCGTCGGAGAAGGAGCGGGGCCAGCTGCTGCGGGCGCTGTCCAGCGACGCGATCCGGGGGAGCCTGGAGCGGCACTTCGGGGTGGCGCTCGCCTTCCAGAACTGCCACCGGGTGGCGGTCTTCCCGACGGAGGCGCGCGGCGGCGAGACGTACACCCGCTTCACGTCGCTGCGGTCGCAGATCCTCAACCAGTCGCCGGAGTTCCGCGACTGCTGACACCCGAGTTGGCTTGAATCGGCCGTCGACCGCCCCCTCCGCACCCCTCTCGCGGAGGGGGCGGTCGTTTCTGTACGGGGGAGCTCAGAGGGCGTACGGGGGCGCGTTACCGGCGTACGACTGCACCGGGGGGGGGCGGGGGCGGGGGCGGTAGTGCGGGCGACTCCGGGCCGCTCGGGTGCGCGACTTCGTCCCCATAGCGCACGATAGTGACCGATCCCGCACGGCCGTGAAGCGGGCCCCGGGGGGACTGCGGCGGGCTCGGGCGGGGCGGTCGGGTGCCCGCTGGGGGCTCGGCGGGGCCGCGCGGGGGCTGGTGCGTGCCGGTCCGTGCGCCGTGGCGTGCGATCGTGCGATATGCGCCGTCACAAGTTGGCCTGCCTGCGATCACACAAGGTGAATAATGGGGCCTGAGGACGTCTCAGCGACAGAGAGGGTCGCCGTGGGGACCGACTGGGGCAGTGCCGTTTCCCGTCAGCGCTTCGACGTGGCCGACGCCGCGCCGTTGCTGATCGACGCGGACGGGTTCGTGACGAGCTGGACCCGGGACGCCGAGCGCCTCTTCGGGTATCCCGCGGCCGAGATCCTGGGCCGCAGTGTCCGTACGCTCCTGGTCGACGAGGACGGCGAACGCATCGGCGCGCTGGCCGAAACCCATCGCGCGCTCGGCGGCTGGTCCGGCATCCTCACCGCCCGCCACCGCGACGGCCACACCGTCAAGGTGATGGTCCGCGTCGTCCCCACCCGTGAGGCGCGGCCACCTGTGCCGGGTGAGGCGGTGAGCGGGGGTCCCACGGCGGCCGGAGGCCCGCCCCGGCGGAACCCGCACCCGCACCCACCCAAGCCCGCTCCACCCAAGCCCGCTCCGCCCCGGACCGCGGCGCCGGCGGCGGCGCAGGGCGCGCCCCGGCCGAACGCGGCCCCCACCGGGCGGGCCCCGGCCCGGGAGGGCACGGGCGGCGTGGCCGCCGGTCCACGGCCCGCCGCGCAGCACTCCGGCGGCCCGGCCGCCCGGCAGAACGTCCCCGTCCCCGTGGCCGCCCCCGATTCCCCTCCGCAGCCGCCGTCGCCGTCGTCCTCGCCGTCGCCCTCACCGTCACCATCGCCGTCCGGACGTCTGCCCTTCTCCTCGTCGCCGGCCTCTCCGCCGCGCCTCGCCCCTCCCCCCGCCTCTGCCTCTGCCTCTGCCCCTTCCCCCGCGGCAGCACGGTCCGCCCCCACGCCACCACCCGCTCCCCCTCCCTCCACCGACCCCCTCAGGCCCGCCCACTGGGTCGCTCTCGTGTCCGATGCCACGCAGGCGCCCGGCTGGGACATGAGCCGGACCGTGCTGGAGCGGATGACCGCGTGGTCGCCGGTCGGGATAGCGATCGTGGACACGGAGCTGCGGTTCGTGTGGTCGAACGCGGCGCTGGAGAGGTTCGGTGGCGGCCTGGCGCACGAGAGGGTGGGGCTGCGGCTCGCCGAGGTGCAGCCGGGGCTCGACGCCGAGCGCATCGAGACGCAGATGCGGAAGGTGCTGGAGACGGGCGTCCCGGTGCTGGACTACGAGCACGTGGGCCGGGTGCGGTCCGCACCGCACCGCGAGACCGCGCACGCGATGTCCTTCACCCGACTGGAGGACGACCACGGCCGGCCCATCGGCGTGTACTACACGGTGGTCGACGTCTCGGAGCGGCACCGCGCCCGCACCCGGCTCGCCCTGCTGGACCGTGCCGGTGAGCACATCGGCCGCACCCTCGACGTACGGCGGACCGCGCAGGAGCTGGCGGACGTGGTCGTGCCGGCGCTCGCCGACTTCGTGACCGTCGACCTGCTGGACTCGGTGCTGCGCGGCGCCGAGCCGGGTCCCCTCGGCGACGGTTCCGTGCCGCTGCGGCGGATCGCCCAGCAGTCCGTGCACGACGGGGTGCCGGAGGCCGTCCTGGAGGTCGGCGCGGTCGCCTCCTACGCCGCCGGATCGCCCCCGGTGCGGGTCCTGCTCGACGGCCGTTCGTGGTCCGAGCCGCGGCTGGACCCTTTGTCGGCGGAGTGGGCGAGGGCGCTCCCGGGCTGCCGGACGATGCCCGTGGAGGCGCTCGGGCTGCACAGTGTGATGATCGTTCCGGTGCGGGCGCGTGGGATCACGCTCGGCATCACCACGTTCTTCCGGCGCGACCGGCTGGACCCCTTCGACGCGGTCGACCTGGGCCTCGCCGAGGAACTGGTCGGCCGGGCCGCCGTCTGTGTCGACAACGCCCGCCGGTACACGCGCGAGCGGGACGCCGCCCTCGTGCTCCAGCGCAGCCTGCTGCCGCGCCGGCTGCCCGAGCAGGACGCGGCCGAGGTCGCCGTCCGCTACCGGCCCGCCGACGAACTGACCGGCCTCGGCGGCGACTGGTACGACGTCATCCCGCTCTCCGGCGCGCGGGTCGCCCTCGTCGTCGGCGAGGTCGCCGGCCACGGCATCGACGGCGCCGCCGCCATGGGCCGCCTCCGTACGGCCGTACGCACCCTCGCCGACCTCGACCTGCCGCCGGACGAGGTGCTCGCCCATCTCGACGACATGGTGGCGAAGTCGGCGCGGCAGGAGGGGGCCGAGCCGGGCGGGGGCAGCGGTCAGACGGTCGGGGCGCGCTGTCTGTACGTCGTCCACGACCCGGTGTCCGGCAGGTGCGCCATGGCCGCCGCCGGGCCGTTCGCCCCGGCCCTGGTCGCCCCGGACGGCACGGTCACCTTCCCCGCGCTTCCCGAGGGGCCCGCGCTCGGCGTCGACCAGCAGCCCTTCGAGGCGCTGGAGCTGGACCTCCCCGAGGGCACGGTCATCGCCCTGCACACCGACGGGTTGCTCGCCGGGGCCTCCCGGGAGGCGCTGTGCCGTGCCCTGGCCCGGCCGGAGCCCTCCCTCGAACGGCACGCCCAGCGCGTCCTGGACACTCTGGCGCCGGCCCGCCCGACCGACGACGTCGCCCTCCTCCTGGCCCGCACCCGGCGGCTGCCCGCGCACCGGGTGGCGTCGTGGGAGCTGCCGGCCGACCCGGCGCTGGTCGCGGAGGCCCGCAAGACCACCTCGCGGCAGCTCGGGGTGTGGGGGCTGGAGGAGCTGGCGTTCACCACCGAACTGATCGTCAGCGAGCTGGTCACCAACGCGATCCGGCACGCCGCCGGGCCCATCCGGCTGCGGCTCATCCTCGAACGCACCCTGACCTGCGAGGTGTTCGACGGCGGCGCCACCGCGCCCCACCTACGCCACCCGCGCACCACCGACGAGGGCGGCCGCGGCCTGTTCCTCATCTCCCAGTTCACCCAACGCTGGGGCACCCGCTTCCTCCCCGAGGGCAAGGTCATCTGGGCGGAACAGCCCCTGCCCAACCAGCCGACCGACGCCCCGACGGCAGGGGACCCGACGGCAGGGGACCCGACAGCAGGGGACCCGACAGCAGGGGACCCGACAGCCGCGAAGCCATCGGTCACGGAACCGACGGTCACGGAACCGGCCGGGGAATAGCCGGCGGAGAAACGACCGGAGGCGCATCCGTCCGCCCCTCACGGGACAGCCGACCGGGTCGCTGCCGGCCGCAGACCGACCGGCGGCGGATCCATCGAGGGCCCACCCCTCGTCCGTCCACGGGCGGGGCACCCGTCCCTCCACAGCGGGCCCGGGTCCCTACACGGCGGGAGAGTCGGCCGCGGAACGGTCGGCGCCAGGAGAGTCGACAGCGACCGGCGCGCGGGTCGGCCGGCGGTCGCCACGCAGGCAGGGCAGTACGCGGCGACAGCCGGCGGCGGCTGCGCCGCGACGGGAGAGCCGACGACCGGGGCGGCAGGCAGGGCGGCGGCCGACAGCAGTGGCCCGCGGCGGCCGAGCGGTCGGCCACCGGAGCACCGGCGACGGCCGCCCCACAGACAGAGCGGCACCAGCCCCCAGCGGAGTGCGGCAGCGTCTAGCGGTAATTCGGTGAGTACGCCATGTGGGGACCCCTCGGCGGTGCCGTTCGGGTGAACCCTATGGGCGGGAGGCGGTCGCGCGGGCTGTCAGAGGTCCCCTCCCTCGCCCCCTCCACCTCCCCCGAATCTCCACATTTCCGGCATCGTGGCCGACGGCCCCACCCGCTCCCGTGCCCCGTTCAGCCTGATTAGTGACGGTTGGCACTTCATATGAATGCAGGCGTCGGCTTCGGGCACCGGGCTCCGTCGCCTCGGCAGGACTTCAGGGAGAAGAGACGTGGTGAAGCGAAGAACACCGGGGGGTGTGGGTCTGGCCCTGGCCGTCACGGCCGCGCTGGTGGTCGGGCTGGCCGGTGAGGCGGCCCCCGCCGCCCCCGGCACCAGTGGCACCGCGGACGGCAGAGCCCCCGGCGACGGCAACGTGACCGTACGGGTCGTCAACGAGCTGGACGCCGACGGGAAGTACGACCACGGTCAGGAGAAGGGCCGGGCCGGTGTGCGGGTCACGCTCACCGACGACCACGGCACCGTGGAGACCCGCACCACCAACGCGTACGGCATCGCCTGGTTCCAGCCGTCGGCCACCCCGCTGCGCGGCGGCAAGTACCGCGTCCAGGCCTACAACCCCGACCCCCGCACCCTCCAGCCGGCGATCGCGGGCCTCGGCGACGGACCGGGCGTCATGCGCAGCAGCGTCGGTTTCGTGGATGTCTCCGGGGGCCGGCACACGACGTACACGACCGGCTTCTGGGAGCCGGGGGTCTACTGCCAGGAGAACCCGGACCTGGTGACCTGCAACCTGACGAAGGGCGACGCCCCCGACACCCACACGGGCCTGGTGCGGTTCGCGGGGAACTTCTCCGACACCCACCCCGGCGGCACGGTCACCCGGCTCACCAACAACCAGCAGCAGGGCGCCGTGTTCGGCATCGGCAACGACCGGACCGGCAACACGTACATGGGCACGCTGGTCAAGCGGCACGCCGCGTACGGACCGGCGGGCGCGACCAACACCATCTACCGCCGCAACAGCGCCTCCGGGGTGAGCACCTTCGTCACCCTGCCGGGCCTGCTGACCGAGCACGACGAGGCCGACGACTGGCTGCGCGACAACCCGGTCTACAGCAGGGTCGGCCGCGAGGGCATCGGCGACGTCGACGTCTCCGGTGACGGCCGGACCCTCTACGCGGTCAGCCTCAACGACTCCCGGCTGTACGCGGTGCCGATCCGCGGCACCGGCGACGGGGTCTACCCGGGCACCTACCGCTCGCACGTCATCCCCCGGCCGGAGGAGTGCGCCGGCCACTGGCACCCGTACGGCATCGGGGTACGCGGCGGCCGTGTGCTCGTCGGCGGGGTGTGCGGCGCGGAGAACACGGTCACCAGGACCGCCCCGTGGGGCGACCCCTCCCAGGTCACCTCGCACGTCTACGAGTTCACCCGGGGTTCGTTCCGCCCACTGTTCCAGGCGGCGATGAACTACCCGCGCGGCTGCGCGTACCGCTTCACCGGTACGCCCGCGACCGCCCCCCGCTGCTCGAAGCCCTCCAGCGTCGGCACCCCGCTGAGCGCCATGTGGGAGGCGTGGAACCAGCGCGTCCCCACCCCCGGCCGCCTCTCCTTCGTCTCCGCGCCGCAGCCGATCCTGTCCAACATCGAGATCGCCGACAACGGCGACCTGATCCTCGGCTTCCGCGACCGGTTCGCCGACATGCAGGGCACGGCGACGTACCCCTTCAACGCCCCCCGGGTCAGCCCCAAGGTCAGGGCCGTCGCCGCCGGTGACGTGCTGCGGGTGTGCGCGACCGGTACGACGTACACGCTGGAGAACAACGCCCGCTGCGACGCGCTCCACGGCGCGCTCCCCAACAACGACGAGGGGCCGGGCCACGGCGAGTTCTACGCCGACTCCACCAGGCTCGCGGACGCCCACGAGGACCAGGTGACCCTGGGCGGCACGGCCCTCCAGCCGTACCGGAACAAGCTGTGGAGCACGGTCCACTCCCCGTTCGACGAGCACCCCTGGGAGCAGGGCGTACGCCGCTGGAACGCCACCAAGGGCACGACCGAGGGCAACCTGCTGGTGCAGCGGACCTGGAGCCCCGACGCCGCGCAGCGCGCCATGCTGTTCGGCGAGGGCAACGGCCTCGCCGACCTGGAGCTGATCTGCGACCGGGCACCCGTCCAGGTCGGCAACCGCGTCTGGTTCGACACCGACGGCGACGGCATCCAGGACCCGTCCGAGCCACCGGTCAAGGGCGTGAAGGTGACGCTCCACCCGACGTCGTCACCCGGCCCCGACCTCGTCACGCGCACCGACGCGAACGGCGAGTACTACGTCGGCAGCCTGGACCAGGGCGGACTGCGGCCGAACACCACCTACCGGGTCTCCTTCGACCACAGCGGCGTCGACACCAACGCGCTGCCGGGGCGGCCGAGCCGCGCGTCCCTCAAGTGGACGGTCAAGGGCGCCGGTTCGAACCGTGCGATCGACTCCGACGTCGACCCCTTCGGCCGGACCACGGTCCGCGTCGGCGACCCCGGCCATGTGAACCACACGGTCGACGCCGGTATCACCCAGTCGGTGCGGCTGACGCTCCTGAAGCTCGACAAGAAGAGCGGCAAGCCGCTGCCCGGCGCGGTGTTCGAGCTGTGGCAGGACACCAACGGGGTCCGCGGCCTGCAGCGGAGCGGACCGAGGAAGGACCGGTTCGTCAACGACTGCGCCACCGCCCGCACCGGCCGCTGTTCCTTCGGCTCGCTGCTGCCCGGCACGTACCACCTGGTGGAGACGGACGTCCCCGAGGGCTACCTCAAGCCGAGGCGACCGGTCACCGGGCCGTACGTCCTCACCCCGCGGAACGCCTCCCAGGGGCAGGGGCTGTTGGTGAAGCTCTCCAACGCGCGGGGCGAGGCCTGCAAGGGCAAGAAGTGCTGACGCCGGTGCCCGTTCGGCCCAGCAGGACGTCTCCGGGGCGCACCGGATGCCGTATCTCTGGGAGGGGGTTCGGCGAGTGAGCGAGTGAGCGAGTACCGGAGGCCGCGTTGACCAGACGAAGGACACGGAAGGCCCGCAGGACGCAGAAGAGCCGGATACATCGGATACACCGGATACGTGTGGTCGCGGTGCTGTCGTCCGCCCTGGTGGGCTGGACGGCGGCACCCGCCGCCACGTCGGCAACGGCCACCACGTCGGAGCCCGCGGTCACGACGGAGCCCGCGGTCACGACGGAGCCCGCGGTCACGACGGCATCCGACGCCGAGGCGGCTCCCGCGCCGGAGTGCACGGCGCGGACCGGGCCCTACCAGTGGGACCTGGAACGCCACCTCAGGCTCCCGGCGGACGGCCGGCAGTCCACCGCCGACTGCGTGGCGATCCGTGCCTTCCAGCAGCGCACGGGCGTGAAGCCGGCCGACGGCTACGCGGGCCTCGCCACCTACCGCACGATGCTGGTGGTGCAGGCCCGCGCCAACCCCAACGCGGCCGGGAAGTGTCCGGTGCGCACGTACCAGGTGACGTGCGTGGACCTCGATCGGCAGCTGGTGTGGGTGCAGCAGGGGAAGCGGGTGATCTACGCGCCGGTGCCCGTGCGCACCGGCAAGGACGGCGAGGAGACCCGCACCGGCTGGCACACGGTGTACTGGAAGCACCGCGACCACTTCTCCGACCTGTACAACAACGCCCCGATGCCGTTCGCCCAGTTCTTCAACGACGGGCAGGCCTTCCACGGCGTCCTCGACGACCTCTTCCGGGGCGGCTCCCACGGCTGCGTGAACCTCCGCTACGCCGACGCCGAACGCCTGTGGCGCATCATGCACGAGGACGACGCCGTGTACATCTGGGGCGCCAAGCCGGGCACCTGGCGCTCACTGGGCCCGCCGTCCGAGGCGCCCGCACCCGACCCCGCACAGGGCTGAGCCCGCGCGGCGCCCCCCGTGGCCCCTCCGCTGCCCCTCCTCTGTGACGTGCCCGTGTCATTACGGGGGTGCTTCATGTCAGTAGCGGGCGCTAAGTTGGGGGGTAGATCGCCGCCGCACCCGGGGCACGGGGCTCTGTCGGGAATGCGGCATCGGGAAGGGCCGACCAATGACCAAGAGGTCTGACGCAGGAGACACGGCCTGCGCCTACCGGCGCACGGGGGCCGATCCGGTTCGGGACCTGTCCCGGCTCGTCGGGGCGTCCGCAGTCTGATCCACCGCCGCGTTATGGCGTTCACTTGTGGAAAATTCGACCATTCACCGAGACGCGGCCGACCACCGATCCGAACGACCTACGGGGTGAATGTGGACATGCGGGTCCGAGCGAAGGGTCCCGGCCGCGGGCCCCTCCCCCCGCCTGCACCACGACACACCGCAGACAACCCGGACAACGCAGACACCGCAGACACCGCAGACACGACCTACGCAAGAACATGACCTACGCAGGAGTTGACGGATGAGACGCCCTTCGAGGCGTGCCCGGATCGCGATCGGGGCGGCCATGGGCGCGGCGGTGGTCGCCGGACTGCTCGTGGCCCGGGAGGTCTCCTCACCGGCCCTGGACCTACGGCCGGCCGCCCGCGCCGGGGACCCGGCCTGCACCCGGATCGCCGACCACTACCCCGACCGGATCGCGGGCGAGTCCCGCGACCCCGTCTCCGTCACCGGTGTGACGTCCTGGGGCAACGGGGGCGTGGTGCTGCGCTGCGGCCTGGAACCGCCGGCCGAGACCGTCGACCCGTGCGTCGAGGTCGACGGCGTCGACTGGGTGTTCCGGGAGGACCGCTCCACCGGTTCCGGCTACCGCGTCCTCATCACCTACGGCCGCGACCCGGCCGTCCAGGCCTTCGTCGACGACCGGATCACGGCGATCGACGGCGTCCTGGTGGACCTCAGCGACGTGGTGAGACCGATCGAGCGGGCGCCGGACGACGAGTGCGTGTCCGCCGCCGACGCCGCCCCGCGCTGACCACTCCGGCGCGACCGTCGTCAGACCATGCGGGGGCCACCGCTCAGGCTGCCCGAGGGGGCCGTCGGCACCAGACGGCCGTAGCGCCAGGCGCACAGGCCCAGCGTCATCAGGAACTGGAGGTCGAGCAGGGCGACGGTCATCATCACGAAGGCCCAGTCCACCGCGTCGGCCGGTCCGGACCCCGCCCACAACCCGGTCGCCACCAGGGTCAGCAGATACAGGACCGCGTAGACCGACGTGTCGATCGTCGCGGTGCGCCAGCGCGACAGGGCGGGAAGCGCCTTGCGGACCACCGTCAGCACGGGCACCGCCACCAGCGGGAAGAGCAGTCCCCCGCCGTCGACCAGCCCGAGAGCGGTGTCGTCGGCCGATGTGTCCCCTCCGGTCCCCACGGTCAGCACGACCAGCCCCCACAGCCATGAGGGAAGGGTCACCACGGCCGCGTACTCCACCGCTCTGCGCCAAGGCGTGATCATCTGCGCTCCTCGCATCCCCGTACGTCACCGGCGGTCAACCGGTGACCACAGCAGTGTCCCAGCCGCCTACGAGGGGCCGATCGGCAGGCCTCCCGGGGGAGTTGCCTAAGCTGTACGGCGATGAAGACGAACCCCCGTGCGGTCCTGTGCGTGGTGGTGGCCGGGCTCGCGATGACGGGCTGCGCCACGCCGAAGCCGCTGCCGACCGACGTGGAACAGGCCGAACGGGCCAAGGGAGACGGGCAGTCGGGTCAGTCGGGGGACGCGGGTGGGGGCCGGCTGTTCAAGAGCATCCCCGTCGGCGAGCGGCCCGCCGCGCCCGACTTCGCCGGCGACGGCGTCGACGGCGGATCCGTCCGGCTCTCCGACTACCGGGGCCAGGTCGTCGTCGTGAACGCCTGGGCCTCCACCTGCGGCCCCTGCCGGGTCGAGTCACCCGATCTCGACCGTGTGCAGCGGGAGTTGAAGGGGCGGGACGTCCAGGTCCTGGGCGTCAGCATGGACGTGTCGCGGTCGAACGCGCTCGCCTTCCAGCGGGACCTCGCCCTGTCCTACCCGAGCCTGCACGACCCCGGCGGCAAGCAGTTCCTGAAGCTGCCGAACGGCCTCGTGAATCCGCGGATCCTCCCCTTCACCCTCTTCGTCGACCGCGCGGGCCGGATCGCCGGGGCCGTGCAGAGCACGGTGACGGAGGAGGACGTGCGGAGCGTCGTCACGCCGATGCTGGAGGAGGGCTAGCGGAGGCGGGGAGGGCTTCGGTGCGGGCGGTGGACCGGCCCCGGGCCTCGTCCGATGAGCCCTGTTCGTCGGCGTCCGTGGACTGCTCGTCGGTGTCCGTGGACGGCTCGTCGGACGCGCCCTCCTCGGCGGAGTTCTCGTCGGACGGTGACGGCTCCTTCGTGTTCTTCTTCTCCCGCTGCTCGGTGTCCTGCTTCGGCTTCGGGTCCTTCTTCCCCTTCTTCTCCGCCTTCTTCTCCGCCTTCTCCTGCTTCTTCTTGTCCTTCTTCGCCGCCTGTTCCTTCAGGAGGGTCTGGAGGCGTTTGATGCCGGCCTGTGCCGCCTCGGTGGTGGCGGTGTCGTCGATGCCGTAGAGGCCGCCGTGGGTGAGCAGGGCGGCGGTGTCGCCGACGCGTACGGTGGCGAGGTCGAGGGTGAGCGCGGTCTCCCCGCCCTCCAGGTCACCGCTGACGATCAGCCGCAGGCCCTGGCGGGCGTCACCGAGGTCGCCCGGCAGGTCGACGGGGGTGACCTCGGCACCGTACTCCCGGCCCTGGACACCGGTGATGGTGAACTCCTCGCAGGTGCCGACGAGTTGGCCCAGGCGACGGAGGCGGGCGTCGACGTCGGCCTTGTCGTACGCGCCGACCTGGTAGCGCATCTGGGCGCCGTACTCGTAGTCGTCGAAGCCGGTGACGGCGGTGCCGCCCTTGGGCTCGCCGAGGACGTCCTCGGCGTAGACCGCGTCGAGGAGCGCCTGGCACTCGGGGCGGTCGGTGCGGCCCTTGAGGAGGCCGTCCCGCCAGGTCGCCGCGCCCTGGGTGCCGGACCAGGCGTCGCCCAGGTCGTCCTGGCGCAGCAGGGCGCTCCGGGCCCGTGCGTCGGTGAGAGCGGGGGTCGCCGGGGCGGTGGGCGAGGCGGAGGTGGTGCTCTCCTCGACGGAGGCGGCCTCGGGGAAGCCGCGGGGGTGCCCGGGGTCGTCCACGACACAGGCCGTCGCCCCCGCGAGCATCCCTAGGGCCATGACCCGGGCGAGAACACGGAACGGACGACGCATGGCGGAGCCTCCCGAGAGCACGACGTTGCCGTTCCCACGCCAACACCGCTCGGGCCCGCCCACCAGCGCTCGCGGGCGTACGGGTGAGGTGGTCCCCCGGACAGCGGCAGGGGCCCTCAGGTACGGGGCCGCCCGGTCATCCGAGGGACGTGAACGTGGGCGAGGCGGAGGGAGTGGGGGCCGTCGAGGTCCGGGGCGAGGTCGTGCCCCGGATCTCCACGAGCGCGCCCTCGGTGAGGCGGCCGTACAGCCAGCGGGCGTCCGTGGTGCGCAGGCCGATCCAGCCCGAGGTGATGTCCTGGTTGCCGGGGGCCTGCTCCTCGGCGGAGAGGGCGGCGATCCAGAGCGCGCCGGCGGCCGGGCCCCGTGTGGGAGCTTCGCTCGTCCGCTTCTCCGCGCCGGTCACGTCGGTCGGTCCGCTCGGGCCGGTCGGTTCGGTGGGTCCACTCGGTTCGGTCGCGTCGGTCGGGTCGGTTGGGTCGGTCGGGTCTGCCGCGGCGGCCTCGTCGGTCCCATCGGCTCTGTCGGCCCCGTCGGTCACGTCGGGCGTGACGTCGGTGGCGGGTCCGTCGGTCGTTTCACCGCCGTCCGACTCGCCCGTGGCACCCGTCGCCGCGGGGGACAGTTCCAGGACCCACGCCAGCTTCTCGCCGTTCTCGTCGCCGGGGCCGGGCGTCAGGTAGGGCACGATCTTGATGTCGACCTTGGCGGTGACGGTCATCAGGCCGGTCGGGGTCGATGCCGCCGGCCTGCCCGCCAAGATGGGCAGTTCGCGGCCGTCGACGGTGATGACGCGGCGGGAGAGGTCCACCGTGGCGTCGGCAGCCCCGGCCACCTCGGCCGTCGCGCTCGGCGGGATGCTCGCGGTGGTGGACGGGCGCTGCTCGGTACCGTGCGAGACGGCGTTCAGGGTGAGGACGGCGGCCAGTCCCGCCGCCGCACAGCCGCCCGCGACCGCGGCTGTCGTACGGCGCCGTCGACGACGGCGTCCGGCGGTGGCGCGGACCTCGGCGCCGGACCCGGGCGGCAGGCACTCGGCGGACTCGGCCAACTCGCGCAGTCGGACGGTGAGTTCATCGGACACGGCCGTCCTCCTTCGCACCCTCGCCGGGGGCCAGTTCGCGCGCCAGCGCCGCCCGGCCACGGGACAGCCGGGCCTTGACCGTGCCCACGGGGGCACCGGTCTCGGAGGCTACCTCCTCGACACTCAAGTCGCACAGATGGTGCAGAACCACTGCCATCCGCTGGGCCTCCGGAATCCTGCGCAACGCCTCGACCAGCACCGCCCGCTCGGGATCGGGGCCCGGCGCGTGCTCCGGGGGCGGCTCGTGGCGCACCAGCTCCAGCCAGCGGCGCGCCCGGCGCCACCGGCTCACCGCGAGCCGCATCGCCACGGTCCTGATCCATGCCTCGGGCGCCCCCTCGGCGAGGAAGTCACGCCGCCGGTCCCAGGCCCGTACGAAGGCCTCCTGCACCACGTCCTGCGCCTCGCCATGGTCCCCGGTGAAGGCGTACAGCTGGCCGGTCAGGCGGGGGAACGCGGTGGCGTAGAACGCGTCGAACTCTTCCTCGGTCATGCCCCCGCCGTTGTCAGAAGTGCCGTGCATCGCTATGCAACCCGGTCGCCCCCGTCGTGCGTACAGGTCTCGAACGTACGCCGCAGCCCATCGAAACACATCGCCGTCAGTGACTGGGGGAGACCATGACCACGGGGAGCAGGGCCAGGGGGAGCCGGGGCGTCGGGACGGGATCACGCCGGCGTCCGGTGCACATGATCGTCGCGATGGCCGCGTGCGCGGTCGCGCTCACCGGCTGTGCGGGGAGCGGGGAGGGAGTGCGGGTCGAGGGGCCGAGCGAGATACCCAGAGCCCTCGCCCGGGCGGACGCGGAGGTTCGCGCCACGCCGCCGGCCTTCGACGGTGTGCGGGTGAACATCACGGAGGGGCAGACCCTGGGCGTCGGCATACCGATAGCGGTCACCTTCGCCCGCCCGGTCCCGTCCTCCGAACGAGTCTCTGTGGAGGGGCAGTTGAAGGTCACCGCCCTGGGCGACGGCGCCGAGGGCACGTGGAGCTGGGTCGAGGACCCGGCCCTCGCCGGCGGGCAGCGCGTCGACTTCCGCCCGCGCGCCTCCTGGCAGCCCGGCACGAAGGTCACCGTCGAGGTCGGCACGGCCCTCACCCGGCACTTCACCGTGGGCCGCTCACAGATCGCCGCGAGCGCGCCCGGCCACTGAGAGAAGCCGGTGAGAAGCCGCAAGGAGAAACCGGAGAGAGAAGCCGGAGGGAGAAGCCGGAGAAGGCGTAGGGGGCCGGAGAAAAAAGTGTTCCCGGCGGTGTCATCCGTCCCGTACGCCTCGCGGGTTTCAGGAGTGTCAGACCAAGCACCTGGACCAACACACCTTGGGGGGCCGTCCGTTCATGACCATGACACGGATGCACACACTCGTCGCCGTCGCAGCGCTGACCACGCTGCTGGCGGGGGCGTCGACGACGTCGTACGCCGCCTCGCGGGGGGGGAGGCGGCGCACGGCGTCGGCACGGCGGTCGCGGCGGCGGCCAGGAAGGCGCCGACTCCGCGGATCCTCCAGCCCGGTGAACACCTCGTCGTCGCGCCGGGATTCGAGTTCTGGATGACGGAGGAGGGCAAGCACTGGATGGAGCCGGGCCTGCCCGACTTCCCGCAGTTCCGGAGCGTCGTCGACGGCAACATCGACCGGAGCCGGCCGGGCGTCTCGCTCCAGGCGTCCGCCTTCGAGGGGCGCTACTACCTCTCCGGCGTCTACTACGGGGGCAAGGGAACCGCCTCCCGCGTGGTGGTCCGCACGAGCACGGACACGGTCCACGGCAAACTGATCGAGCTGCCCGGCAAGCCGGGCTGGGGCGTCTGGTACGCCATCGCCGACCTGCCCACGGTGGACGACGGGCAGGAGTTCCTGCGCGGTGTGACCGTCCTCGACACCAAGGGCCGCGTCTACTCCCGGCTGCGCCTGCGCTGACCCGACCATGCGGGAGGGGGGGGTGACCGCCCTCCCGCACGACACGCTCCCCCGTCGTGGTTCCCGTTCCTGTTCCCGTTCCGATCCCGATCCCGAGGACCGTCGCCCGTGCCGCAGGAGAAACCCGGAGCACCGGAGGCCGGCGACTTCGCCGCGTACGCCACCGCCGCCTGGCCCCGTCTGGTGCGCACCGCGCACATGCTGACCGGCGACTTCCACGAGGCGGAGGACCTCGTGCAGACCACCCTGGCGAAGGTGTACGCGCGCTGGCGGCGCATACCGCGCGACGACGTCGACTTCTACGTACGGCGCTCGCTGGTGAACAACAACATCAGCCGCGTACGGAAGAGACGCGTGGCGCACCTGCTGACCCCGTTCCTGCCCGAGCGGGTGCACGAGCGGCACGCCGGGCACGACGAGTCGATCGCCCAACGGGCCGCCGTCACCCAGGCGTTGGCCGCCCTGTCGGCCCGCCAGCGGTCCGTGCTGGTGCTCCGCTTCTGGGAGGACCTCAGCGAGAACGAGATAGCCCAGCTGCTGGGCTGCTCGCTCGGCACGGTCAAGACCCACGTGCGCCGGGGGCTGCAAGCCCTGCGCGCCCACCCCGAGTTCACCGGCGCGGCCCAGGCGGACCGCCGTGGCCACGGCTCCGCGCCCTCCCTCCCGTTCGTTCCGGCACCACCCTCACCCGTCCCCGGAGCCCGCCCATGAACCACCCGACCTCCGGGACCGGCCCGGACACCGCCGCCCGACCAGGGGCTCATCGGGGGGTCCTCGACACCGACGACACCACCGACACCACCGACGACACCGGTGACGCCGGTGACACCGGTGACACCGGGCGGCGGCTGCGTGCGGCGTTCGCCGAGGCCGCGTACGGCCTCACGCCCCCGCCCGTGCCGCTGGAGGCCATCGAGCGGGAAGGGCGCAACCGTCGCCGACGGCGGCGGGCCGCCGCGCTGAGCACGGGCTGCGGGCTGCTGCTGCTCCCGCTGGTCGCGATGCTGGCCCTCCGCCCCGACGGCCCCTCCACCTCGGTGCGGCCCATGGCCCCGCCGCAGCCGAAACCGAGCGCGAGCGCCTCGTCGACGCCGTCGCGTCCGTCCACCCCCGTCGCCGGACAGGTCCGGGTCGTCGAGCAGGGCGAGAAGGTGTACGTCGGCGACGGCACGCGGATCTGGCTGACGAAAGAGGGCAAGTACGGGGACACACCCGGTGTCTCCGAGGTACCCGAGTTCCGCAGCGTGGTGGACGGCAACATCGACAGGAGCAGACCGGGCGCCTCGGTGCAGGAGACGTCGCGGGGCCCCAGGCAGACGTTCCTCACCGGCGTGTACCACGGCGGCCGGACCGTGGCGGCGGGCGTACGGATCGAGCTGTACGACGGCAGGACGCTCGACGGCACGGTCGTCCGGCTGGCCGGCAACAAGGAGTGGGGCGGGTGGTACGTGCTCGCCGACGTCGAGGAAGGCGTCTCGAACCCCGAGCACATGCGGGGCATCACCCGCAAGGTCACGGTGTACGACAAGGACGGCGGTGTGGTCGCCTCGCTGGATCTCGGCTGAGTGCCGCCGGGGTCACCGCTTCTCGTACGGGTTCTCGGGCTCGGCCACCCGGGAATCGTCAGAGAGGCGGCTGTGCGGGCGCGGGGCCGAGTGTCGTGGTACCGGGGGCCGTGCGGTGGCCGAGGCCCGTGCGGTAGGCGTCGAGGGCGGCCTCCACGCGGCCGGTGCGGCGGTACAGGTCGCCCAGCAGTCGGCACAGGTCGGCCAGGTCGCCGGCGGCACCGGCCCGCTCCAGCAGGCTCAGCGCCCGTACGTAGTGCTCCTCGGCGGCGTCCGCGTCCCGCCCGTCCTCGGCGATGATGCCGAGGAGACGGTGCGCGGCGGCGGAGTGCAGGGCGCCGCGCTCGGAGCTGAGGTCGCTGAGGACCTCACGGAGCAGTTCCGCGGCCTCCTCGGACTTGCCCCGGCGGTGCAGGACGTCGGCGAGTTCGACGGCGACCTGGCTGGTGTAGAGCGCGGCACGCTTGGCGGAGAGCATCCGGCGGGCCTCGCGCAGTTCCTCCTCGGCGCGGACGTAGTCGCCGTTCTGCGCGTGGAGGTAGCCGCGCATCCAGTGGCAGTTGGCCAGCTCGGTGCGGATCTGGAGCTGGCGGTAGAGCTCGGAGGCCTTGGCGAGGGAGGCGTCGGCCTCGGCGATCCGCCCTTCGGCGATCATCGTCCGGGCGACCGAGCGGTGCATACGGGCGACGAGGGCCGGGTCGCCGGACTGCGGGGCGAGCGCGAGGGCCAGCTCGGCGGCCTGGGCCGCGCGGGCGTGGGCGCCCATGTCCATGTAGGGGGCGATGACGCCGGTGTAGAGGAGGAGCAGGGCGTCGGGGTCGTGCATGCCGTTGCGGTTCAGCTCGTCGAGCGTGGACTCGTACAGGTAGCAGGAGTAGCGCAGTTCACCGGCGAGGTAGTGGGCGGTCGCGCGGCCGCGCAGGGCGGGGACCCGGGCCGGCAGCGGGGCGTCGCCGAGCCGCTGCTCGACCTGCTCGAACCGCAGCTGGGCGGTCTCCAGGTCACCGGTCTCCAGGGCGCATTCACCGAGGCCGAGCAGCGCGTCGGCCTGCTCGGTGACCAGGCCGTACTCCTCCGCCTCGGCGAGGACGGCCGTGAACCCCTCGGCGGCGGCCTCGCCGGCACCGCTGGCGAGCGTGCGCTGGGCGCCGGTCAGCCGGAGCCGCAGCTCGGTGGCGAAGCCCGCGGGGCGGCCGGTGGCCAGCTCGTCGTAGCCGACGCCGAGCCGTTCGGCGATATGCCGCAGCGCGGGTTCCGATGCGCGTACCCGGCCGGCCTCCAGGGTCGAGATGTATGCCGGGGTGTACGCCGGTTCCGCCAACTGCCGCTGTGTGAGGCCCCGTTCCGTCCGCAGTTGTTGCACTCTGCGCCCGATGACCTCGGGGTCGTCACGCTCGGCCATACCTGCCATGACGTAAAGCATGCCAGTAACTCCGCTTACACCGGCCGTTTCACCCAACTCCCCAACAACCTCTTGCCGTTGGTAGGCCAAAGCCTTACGTTAAGCGACGCGTTAAGCGTGCTTAACCCACCCGGTCAGCCGCAGGGAGGTCGCCGTGATCCGAGACCTGCTCACCCGCCATGCCCGCGCCGCCGCGGCCGCGCTGCTCGCGATCACGGCCCTGATGACAGCGGCCAACGCGCTCCCCCGATGACAGGGCGCGCATCATCTTTCCGTCGGCTCAGAACTCGGCGGTGTCCAGGTCGAAGCCGAGGGGGCTGGGCAGGGGGACGACCATGCCCAGTTTGCACTTCACCGCCTTCGCGTACCTGTCCGCAGAGGGCTCCGAGAACACCGTGACCTCGGCTTCCTCGCGGTCGATGAGGAGGTAGACGGGGATACCGGCACGGGCGTAACCGAGGATCTTCGTCTCGCGATCACGGTCCCCGGTGCTGGTCGAGGTGACCTCGGCCACGAGAAGGACAGCGGAGGGATCGTGCCACTCCTGCTCGTCGTCGAAGGTGCCCTTGGGGGCGACGGCAAGGTCAGGGACCACGTGCCCGGTCATGGAGCCACCGGGGACGTCCAGCCCGATGCCGGTGTAATTGCGCAGGGATCGGTCCCGGCGGCGGTCGATGACCTGTTCCGTCAGCTCCGCCACGATCTCCTCGTGCTCCCCGTTGGCCGGAGGCGTCACGCAGATCTCTCCTTCGATCAGCTCTACGCGCCACCCCCTGGGGGCCGTCGCACTGAAGAGCTGGAAGACCTGCTCGGCGCTCGCACCTGTGTGGTCGGGCACGTCACTGTCACCGTCAGGGTCGTCGAAGGGACCGCTGATGTACTCGCCCTGGTACCCCGGCATGATGATCGGCTCCGCCGTCGCCATGACAGACCTCCTTCGCTCAGCGCGACGCTCCCAGAGTAGACCGCAAGCCCGCGCAGGGAATCCGGTGCCGTTCACTCGAACGAGCGTGCTGTTACGTTTCCGCGCGGCGGGCTCGTCAGTCGGTCAGGGCCGTTGCCGTCGCGCGGACGAACGCCTCCGGGTTGTCGAGCATGACGTCGGGCATCGCCTTCGACCCGGACGTCGGGGGCTGATCCCGCACGGACGCGCAGGTGCCCGCGCCCCTCGATGAGGCGCGGGCACCTGTGTGAGTACGGCGACACGCTGACGGTCACATGCCGGTCACCTGTCGGCGGTGGCCGGCTCGCCCTCGCGGCTCGCCGGGACGCTCTCGCGGCCCGCCCGGTACGCCGCCACACTGCCCCGCGCCTGCACGGTCTCCCGCTCCACCGTCGTCAGCATCCGCTCCCAGCGCTGCCGCATCGGCCCGATCAGGCCGCCGCCGACACCGACGACGAGGATGCCGGCGACCGTGCCGAGCGCGGCGTAGAGAACCGGCCGGGTGACGTCCTGGGCGATGCCGGCCTGGCCGAGCGCCGCGATGACGCCGAGGCCGACGACGCAGGCCCAGACGGCGGTCGCGAGGGCGCGGCCGTAGGAGAGGGAGGCGAGCGCGCCTCCGACGATCCCGCGCACCGCGCCGGCGACGGCCATCGCGACGACCACGAGGACCACGGCGACGACCGCGCGCGGCAGCCAGCCCACGATGTCGTCGATCAGCGCGCTCACCGGGTTGGGACCGAAGACACCCAGCGCGAACTGCAGGGTCATCAGCATCAGCGCGTAGTACACGATCCGGCGGAGGATGCCGGTCAGGTCGTAGGAGGAGTCCCGCAGCAGCCGTGACGTTCCGGCACGTTCGGAGAGGCGCTCGGAGCCGACCTTGCGCAGGAGGCGGTCGACGGCGCGGGAGACCAGTTTCGCGACGAACCAGCCGACGACCAGGATGACGAGGAAGGCGACGAGTTGCGGTACGAACTGCGCGACCTTGGACCAGGCGTCGTTCAAGCCCCGGGCGAAGTCGACGGACAGGTCGACGGACAGGCTGACCATGGGTGGTTCTCCCCTTCGCGGGTACGTCGGATACGTCCCCTCCCCTTGTGGATAGCAGTGGGCCGACCGGGTGACGGCGCACCTCAGGGCCGTTCGGGTGACCGCGCGCGGGGTGCGTGGAGGGCGCGCACGCCGGAGTGGACGTCCGCTCCGTAAATCCGTTGAGTTCCCGGCCACCCCCTGTGACGCTCTTGTCAGTGGCATGACTTACTCTTCGCTCACGCGTCACAGGAGTCACACGCGCGGCACAGGTCGAACACACCGGCCCCGCGCGACGGCATACGGCGACGCGCCCATTTCTTTCGTTCCGGGGGGTTCGAAACCTGTGCGTATGCGCACTCTTCCGGCTGCCACCGCGCTGGCAGTCCTGTTCAGTTCGGCCGCGCTCGCGGTCGGTACGGCCGCACCGGTGGCCGCCGACAGCAGCAGGCCCGTCGCCGTCTCCGATCCGTCCGACACGGTGGTGGACGCCAAGCACCAGCGGCTGTTCATCAGCGACCCGGGCTACAGCAAGATCGTCGTCACCACGTACGCCGGTGTGGTCGTCGGCCAGCTCACCGGTCTGCCGCAGGTCAGGGATCTCGAACTCAGCGCGGACGGCACCACCCTGTACGCGGCCGTGTCCGGCGCCGACAGGATCGTCGCCATCGACACGGAGACGCGGACCCAGACCGCCGAGTACCCGACCGGCGCGAACACCGACCCGTCGCGGCTGGCCCTCGCCGGCGGCAAGCTGTGGTTCGCCTACGGCGACCAGTGGGACTCTGGTCTCGGCGCGGTCGACCTGACCGCCGAGACCCCCACGGTCACGCTGGACCTCGCCGGGGGCCACGACTACGCCAGCCCGCCCCAGCTGTACGCCGACCCGGACAACCCGGGCACGCTCGTCGCGCTCGACGCGGGCATCAGCTCCGGCCCGGTCATCGTCTACGACATCTCCTCCGGTACGCCGGTGATCCGGGTCTCCGCGGACAAAGGCGGCTTCCCCAACGACGCTGCCCTCACCCCGGACGGCACCCACCTGGTGGTGGCGGGCAACAACAGCCGCGCGCTCACCGAGTACCGCCTCTCCGACCTGGAGCAGACGCGCACCTTCCCGGTGGCGGACGAGCCGATGGGTGTCGACATCGCCCCGGACGGCACGGTCGCTGCGACGATCTTCGACTTCGACAACGAGGGCGACACGTACGTCTTCGCCAACGGCTCGGACCAGCCCGCGAGCGTCCGCGATCTGCACCCCTCGGTGCTGTGGAACGACAACGGCGTGGCGTGGGCCCCCGACGGCCAGAAGCTGTTCGCGCTGACATCGTCGTCCGGCGCGACCACGTTCCACGTCGTCGACGAGCCCCGCAAGTACACCGGCAAGCTCTCCGTGACCGCTCCGGCCACCGCCACCCGCGCCAAGTCCCTCACCGTCAAGGGCACGCTCACCTCGAACCTGGCCCTGCCCGCCGGCACCCCGCTCACCGTCACCCGGACCGACGTGGAGTCCCCCACGGGCAAGTCGCTCGGCACCAAGACGCTGGGCACGGGCGGCAAGTTCTCCTTCACGGACACCCCGCCGGCCGGCGGCAAGGTCACCTACAAGGTGTCGTACGCGGGCGACGCGCAGCACACCGCCGCGTCCGCCTCCCGCTCCGTCGAGGTCTCCCGGGCGACGCCCGCGCTGACGCTGGACAAGAACCGCAAGACCTACGCGTACGGCGCGGACGTGAAGTTCACCGCGCACCTCGGCACGACCTACAAGAACCGCAAGGTCGAGATCTGGGCCGACCCGTACGGCTCGGACAAGCCGAACAAGCTGGTGAAGTCGGGGACGGTGAACTCCAGCGGCAACCTGTCGGTCACCGTCGACCTCAAGCGTGACACCAAGCTCTCGGTGAAGTTCGCGGGCGACGCGCGCTACAAGGCGAGGACGGTCACCAACACCGTCTACACCAAGGTCGCCATCTCGTCGTCGATCTCGGGCCATTACAAGACCCGGACGGCCTGGGGCCAGAAGTACCACTACATCCGCAAGTCCAAGGACCCGGTCCTGAAGACCACGATGTCGTACTACCCGGACCGCAAGCAGCGCCTCCAGCTGCAGTTCCACTACGACGGCGCCTGGCGGGACTGGGGCAGCGAGTACTTCCCCCTCGGCACCGCGGGCAAGTCCGACGTGACCCTCACCGGCACACCGACCACGAACGTCCGCCTCCGCTTCCGCTCGGAGTACCACGACACGACATCCGGCGACAACGTCAACACCACGACGTACGGGGCCTGGAAGTACTTCATCTACACCAGCTAGCCCGCGGGGGCGCCCCGCCCGGGCGCCCTCCGCACCGGTGGCCCGCGACGTCGTACGTCGCGGGCCACCGGCGTGTACCGGTGTGTCATGCTCAGACTGCTCAGACGCCTCGCGACGGCGAACGGTCCGCCAGGAACGAGCCGTTCCGAATGATGTCGAAAGCGGTCTCCCTTACCTGCCGGTACGTGTGACGATACGGCCCTGTTCGAAACTTGAGTCCTCGATCGAGGCCACGTTCGCAAAGGAACAGGACATGACCACGCCTGTGCCCTCCGCCCACTCGGCAGTCCAACACGCGCCCTCGGGCGGGCAGTTGCTCGTCGTCGACGACGAGGAGGGGATCCGCTCCATGCTGACGATGGCGCTGGAGTTCCTCGGCTATCAGGTGACCGCCGCGGCCACCGGCCGCCAGGCCCTGCAGGCCGTCACCCGGTACGACCCCGATCTGATCCTCCTCGACATCAGCCTGCCCGACCTGAACGGCTTCGAGGTGTGCCGGAACCTGCGCGACCGGGGCAACGCGGTCCCCGTGCTGTTCCTCACGGGGCTCGGCGGGGTCGACGACCGGGTACGCGGGCTGGACATGGGCGGCGACGACTTCGTCACCAAGCCGTTCGAACTGAAGGAGATCGCCGCCCGGGTCCGCGCCCTGCTGCGCCGGGCCGGCGGCGCCCACCCCACGCCCGACGGCAACCGCAACCGCAACCGCCTCCGCGCCGGCGCGGTCCAACTGGACGCCGACGCCCACCAGGTCTGGGCCGACGGCCGCCCCGTCGACCTCACCACCACCGAGTTCGCCCTGCTGCGCTACCTCATGGAGAACCCCGGGCGCGTCCTGTCCCGGCGCCAGATCCAGGAACGGGTCTGGAACCACCGCGACGAGGGGTCCGGCGTCGTCGACACGTACATCTACTACCTGCGCCGCAAACTGGGCGAGCCGGGTCAGTCCCTCATACGAACGGTCAGAGGAGTGGGCTACCAACTGTGCGCCAACTGAACGAGAGCACCGTTGCCGGGCCGGCCACGGGCGGGTTGTGGCCATGAGTGGGTTCACCGGGCTGGGGGAGAGCATCCGGGCGGTCGGGCTGCTCGCGCCGGGTGACTCATCCTCCCGGCCCCTGCCCGGTCGCCCGCTCCCGCCCGTCGAGCAGCCGATCCGCCCCCACCGCACCGGCCAACGCACCGTTGGCTTCTGGCTGATCGCCACGATCGCGACCCTGGGCGCCGTCGCCGCCCTCTCCGCCCACACCCTCGCCCGCCACCTCACGGCCCGCACCGACCAGGAAATAACCAGGGCCAGCGCCTTCGGCGGCGCGATCGCCTTCGACAGATTCGACGGCTTAGAGGGTCAGGGTGTCCTTCCGTACACGGCATCGACACCCTCTTCCTCGCCCCTCACCTCACCCCCACCCCCGCCCCTCGACAAGAACGGGCTCGTGCTCGTGTTCGATCTGCGGGGGCGGGTCGTCGCTCGTCACCCCGGGTCCGACGATCTCCCCGCGTTTCCGGTGCTCACCGCCGACCGGCTGAAGGCGTACGCGGACCGGTCGGCGCCCTCCGCGTTCGGGGAGAGTTACCGGGCGAAGGTGGTGCGCACGGCGGAGGTGGGCCGGGACCGCCAGGGCGGGTACGTCGTCACCGCGAGATCCACCGCGGACGACCGCCGGGCCGTCGAGCGCCTGCTCCAGGTCGAGACGGCCGCCGCCCTTCCCCTCCTGGCCACCGTCCTGATCGGCGCCCGCCGCCTCGGCCACCGCGAGGTCAGGGAACTGCAGGACACCGAGCGGCGGCTGCGCGAGTTCATGGCCGCCGCGGGGCACGAACTGCGCAACCCGCTGACCACGATCTCCGGTTACGCCGAACTCGCCCGGCTCGGCGACGCCGCGTACGAACCGATGCGGCAGGAGGCGCTCGGCCGGATCACCACCGAGGTCGGCCGCATGAGCACACTCATCGACGAGCTGGTGCTGCTGACCCGCCTGGACTTCGGCCAGCCGATCCGGCTGACCTGCGTGGATCTGGCCCAACTGTGCCGCGACGCGGTCTCCGCCGCCCGCGACTGCCACCCCGACCGTCCCGTACGGCTGCTGCTGGCCCCCGGCGACCACACGGTCACCGGTGACCCGTTGCGGCTGCACCAACTGGTCGCCAACCTCCTGGCCAACGCCCGCGTGCACACGCCGCCGGGGACCACGACCACTCTGGGCCTCGGTACGGAGGACGGCCACCGGGTCATCGAGGTGCTGGACGACGGCCCGGGCATCCCCGACGAACTCCGCGCCCGGCTCTTCGACCCCTTCGTACGCGGCGAGGAGACCCGGGCCGCCGGCAGCGGACTCGGCCTCAGCATCGTGGCGGCGATCGCGACGGCCCACGGGGGCGTGGTCACCCTGGAACCGTCCGAACCCTCGCGCCGGGGAGCCTGGTTCAGAGTCCGCATCCCTGCGCCGTCGTGAGCCGCCCGGCCCGGGGCCCCTGCGACGGGCTCTCACCCAAGGGTGGTGACCGGAGGTGGACTTTGCCAACGGCTGGGGAGTTTCTGATCGATCTCTGATGCGGCTCCGACCCGTTTCGGAGCACCGAGCGCTTAAGTGATCGACGTGCGGTGCCGCACCGTGTACGCACGGTACGACCTCGTACAACTCCCCTCCGAGGTCGGCCCGGTATGCGCCCTGATCGACGGCTCATCGATCTACGACGAACGGAACGACGGCTCATCGACCGGCTCGGCTCAACCGGGTACGTGCGGGGCCGACCTCACTTGGACCCCACCTTCTGACCCCACCTTCTGGCCCCACCCCCGGCCCCCGCCTACGCGGGCTGCCGCCGCAGTTCGGCCAGGTGCTGCCGGGCGTGCTCCACGGCCCCGGCGCGGCGTCCGGGGACCCTGCCCCGCAACTCCACGAACTCGACGCCCAGTTCATGGGCGCGTGCCGTGTCCGTGATCAGGCTCCACTGATGATGCGCGCGGTCGACCGCGGCCTCCACCACCGGGTCCTGGGCCGGCCGCCCCGCCGCGAGCCGCGCCCGGGCGACCCCCATCCAGGCGGCGCAGCTGCCCGCCGGGTCCCCCGCGAACATGGCGAGATCGGCCCGCACCTCCCGCCAGTGCAGCACCTCCTCCGACCCGTCCCCGAACTCCCGCAGGGCCCCCTGCTCCCACCGAGCGGCGAGAGCGTCGGCCTCACCGTGCCGTCCCGCCCCGACGGCCGCGCTGATGGCATCGTGCGGATCGACGCCGGCCTCCCCGGCCTCACTCGCCGCCGGAAGCACGGGCGCGGGCGAGGGCTCGGGGCGGCTGACGGGGACCGGGGGCACGGCCCCCTGGGGCCGGGGACGGGCAGCGGGCGCGGCAGGGGCGACACCACCGAGCGTGGCACCCGCCCGGGCGCCCGTCGCGTCGTAGGAGAGCACCAGGTCGCCGTAACCCCCCGTCCTGGCGAGCACCTGCTCGTGCAGTACGGCCGGCTCCGGCCGCTGCCCGCTCCGCAGTATCGTCGCCAACGCCCTCATGTACGCCGGCACGGCCACCCCTCGCCGCACCCCACCGACCGGCGGCGCGACCCGCCCGTACACACTCACCCCCGGCCCGAGCGCCAACGGCTGCCCGGCCAACTGCTGCCACACCTCCGCGTCGGCGTGCAGATCGACGAACAACGTCGTGGACCCGGGCGTCCGCAGCCGCAGCTCCTCCACGATCCAGTGCCAGGGGAACGCGGTGTACCGCACGGTCGCCGGAGTCGTACGCGCCAGCGCCAGATGCACGAGCCGCTGCTTGCGGTCGAGTTGCAGCTGACCGGCGAGATACACGGTGAGCGGGCCGGGCGCGGTGGCCGCCGCGCGCAACCGGGTCAGGACGGCCTGGGGCTCCAGCGGGTCGGCCAGCTCCACGACGTTGGCCGTGGCCGTGCCGGACAGCACCTCGGGTGTGACGGCCGCCAGTACGGGGAGCACGGAGGCCGCGTCCACCAGGCACCCCTTGCCCATGGGCGAGGCCGCGAGCAGCAGCACCGTTCCCGGCATCGTTCCCTCCCCGTCGATCACGTGCACCAGCCAGCACGGTAACCGCTGCGCGTGCAAAGGGGGAAAGGAGCGGGGCGAAAGCGGAGGCGGGAGCGGGGCGAACCGGGCGGGGGCCGCGCTCACTTCGGTGCGCCCGGCGCCCGCCGTACCGGCTCCGACGCCCTCCGCACCGCGAAGATCGTCGTGTCGTCGTCGAGGAAGCCGCCGGTGTGGGCGAGGACACCGTCCCGGACGAGGCGGACCAGGGACTCGGGGGCGAGCGCGGGCGTCCCGGCGGCGAGGGCGCGGGTGAGGTACTCGCGGAGCGGGAAGAAGACCCCGCGCCCGTCGCGCGCCTCCGTCACCCCGTCCGTGACCAGGAGCAACGTCTCGTCGGCGGCGAGCCGCACCGTGGCCGCCCGGGTCTCCGGCGGGGCCAACTCGCCGAGCCCCAGCGGCAGTCCGTCGGGCAGCGGGAGGAAGCGCACGCCGTGGGGGGAGAGCAGCAGCGGCGGTTCGTGGCCGAAGTTGACGACGCCCACGGTGAGCGCGTCGAGCCCCGTGAGGTCCGGGCCCCAGTCGGTGCGCTCGCTGCGCAGTTCGGGGAAGTCCAGCAGGACGGCGGTGGCGAAGCGTTCGGCGTCGTCACGGCCGACGTGCGCGCAGTAGCGCACATGGCGGACCATCCGGGTCTCCAACCGCTCGGCCACGGTGACCGGTTCGGCCTCGTGGTAGGCGGCCTCGCGGAACGTGCCGAGCAGCACGGAGGCCGCCTCGACCGCCGCGAGCCCCTTGCCCTGGACGTCGCCGACGACGACGCGCGTGCCGTAAGGGCTGGGCTGGATGTCGTAGAAGTCGCCGCCCACGCGGGCCTCGCTGTCGGCGGCGAGGTAGATCTCGGCGTGGTCGAGGCCGCCGACGTCCGGCGGGAGCTGGCGCAGCAGGATACGGCGGGTGGTGTCGACGACGGCCCGCATGTGCAGCATCCGCTCCTGCCCGCGCAGCCGCACCGCGCAGGCCAGCACGGACAGGATGCCGCCCACGGCGACGAGGATGAAGTCGGGCAGGCCGGTGCGCTCCTGGTGGGGCCAGGCGCTGTCGCCCACGATGTACATGAGCATCGCGAGCGCCGCGAACAGCGCGGTCGTCCACACCCGGCAGACCGCGGCGGCCGTGCCCGGCACGAGCACCAGCCAGGAGATGATCCGGAAGTCGCCGCTGGTGAACCAGTCGACCACCGGTACGGCGAGCAGCACGACCAGCGGCGGCAGCCAGGCGACGTTCCGCCCGTGGATCCGCAGCGGCTGCTGCCGCGCGACAGGGTCCGGCTCCCGGCGCCCGAGCGGCACCGGCATCCGCATCCGCATGCCCCACAGCGAAACACGCGCCCACGCCCCCCGCATCCCGACCCGCCACGGCCCTGCCCCTGTACACGGCCGCAGGCCGAACAGGCCGAACAGGGGCGCGGGGAACCGCGCGACCAGCCACAACGCACCCGCAGCCGCCCCGCTCAGCTCCCCCCCGAGCGGTCAGACGCCCCCACAGCTCCCCCGAGCCGTCAGGCGCCCCCCGGCCGCCCCCGCACCCCCTGTCACAACCTCCACCCCCCGACTTGCCAGCGGCCCTCCCCAGGTGTGCCCTGGAAGACGGGGCGGAGAGTGACGGGGGAGGGAAGAGAGGAGTGCTCCCATGGCTCAGACGGCACCCACTCCGGGGCGGCCGGGGATTCCGGGCGGGCCCTCGGTCCCGGGCAGGTCGGCGGCGCCGGCCTCGCCCGATGTCTTCAGTGAGCGCACCCACCGGCTCACCAACCTGATCCTGCCCGTGGCCCTCGGCCTCGTCTACGGCTACTGGGCCGCGGCGATGAACCGTGACGCCGGCCCCATCACCGGCTGGAACGTCCTCTTCGGCTTCGTGACCGCGTTCGTGTTCGCGGCGCTCTACATCGCCGTACAGACCGTGGCACCCCGGCTGCGCCGCGAACCGCACGCCCTGCTCTGGGCCGCCTTCGCGGGCTGCGCCTTCGGCTTCCTCTACAGCCAGGCCACCCAGCACACCGTGGTGCGCTCGACGCTCATGTCCCTCGGTATCGCGGCGGCGGTCTTCGCGGTGGCCTTCTACCGCTACTACACCCACGAGGACGCGACCGGCCACCGCCTGCGCTGACCGGTCCGGTCAGCGCGAGCGGTGCGTCGGCCCGCTCACTCCTCCTCCCACTCCCAGGTGCCGGAGGCAGTGAACGTCCAGGTGAACGAGACAGACCCGGAACCGTGCCCGTCCTGGCAGGGATCGCAGTCCTTCCAGCTCGGGCACGGATCCGTGCAGTTGGGCACCGAGCGGCCGTGCGTGTCGACGTACACCGCGCTCGCCCAGCCGCGGACGTCCCCGAGCCAGTACCAGTGCGGGTCGCCGAACACCTTCTGGCCCCGGACCTCGCAGTCGACGACGGCCCGGCTGCCGGGCGCGAGGGAGCCGACGACCCGGGAGTCCGTGGTCGGCTGTGCGCGGAGGTTGAGGTCACCGCCCGAGACGACCGTGCCGCGGACGGAGCCGTCGGAGGCGGCCGCCGCCGTGGTCCCGAGCGCCGTCACCGCGAGCACACCACCGGTGACACCGGCCGCGACGAGCGCCCGCAGGGCCGAAGTGCCCAGGGACCTGGGGGAACTCGGGGAACAGGGGGTACTGGGGGAGCTCTGGGAACTCGGGGAACAGGGGGAAGCGGACGAATTCGGAGTACGCGGATCACTACGCATGCCTGGCCTCCTCGACACCCCCTTCGCCAACCCCCTGTCACTCTTCCTCCAGGTAACACCCGTTCGAGTGAGCGCTCCACCGGAGAGGCACCGCCACCGCCCATGCCGCCACCGAACCCGTTCGGCTTGTCCTGGGGGGCCATTCGCAGTCACGTCCGTCGGGAGCGCTCGCGAGGTCGTGGGCGGGGGTCTTGCCTGGAGGGGTGTCCCACCGAGTCCGCGGCGCCCTGTCGGCCGTACTGACCGCGCTCGCCTGCCTGCTCACGCCGGTGGGCGCGCTGTCCGCGTGGGCGACGTACGAGCTCGCGGACCGGACGCGGTACGAGGCGGTCATGGCACCGCTGGCCACCGACCCGGCCGTACGGGAGGCGCTCGCGGACGCGGTCGCCGCCGGGATCCTGCGCGAGGTGCGGGTCGGGCCGCCACTGCGGCGGCCGGTACGGGAGTTCACGCACGACGCGGCGCACTCCTTCACCCAGACCGAGGCGTTCCGCACGGCCTGGCACATGGTGAACCGGGCGGCGCACGACGCGGTGCTGAAGGCGGTGCGCGCCGAGGACACGGACGGCGCGGGCGCGGGCGGGCCCGGCGTCGGCGGGCCGCGGGGGGTGACGCTCGACCTCGCGCCGGTCGGCGAGCGGGTCAAACGTCAACTCGTGCGCGACCACGTGCCGTTCGCCCATCGCATCCCGGTCGCGCGCACCGAGGTCGAGGTCCTGTCGGCCACGGAACTGGTCCAGCTTCGAAAGGGGTATCGCGTGCTGGAAATCGCCGCGTTCTGGCTTCCGGTCGGTGCGCTCGCACTGGCCGCCGGTGGTGTGCTCGTCGCGACGCAGCGCCGTCGGGCCGTCTGTGCGACGGGTCTCGGCGCGGCGCTCGGCGGCGCGCTGCTCGGCGTCGCCGTGGCCCTCGGCCGCCACCTCACGCTCGCCGACCTGCCCCCGGACGTCTCCCCGGCGGCCGCGGGTGCCGTCTACGACGCACTCACGGCCACCCTGCGCACGGTGACCTGGGGGCTGGTGCTGCTCGGCACGACCGTGGCCGCCGCCGCCTGGCTCACGGGCCACCTCGTGCGACATCGCCGAGCGTCCGCAGCGCCCCCGCCAGCACCGACGGAGGAACCGACGCGAGCCCGAGCCTGACACAGTCGGCGGCGGCCGCGGCCGCGCCCGCGAGCACCCCCGACCCGCGCCGCACCCCCGCGACACGGAACGCCGGCCCCGGGGTCACCGCCACGCCCCGTGCGGCCGCCGCCGCGCGGAACGTGTCCGCCCGCCAGGGCTCGGGCAGCTCCCACCACGCGTAGTAGGCCCGCGCGTCCCCCCGTACCGCGAACCCGGCGAGGTGCTCGGCGACCAAGCGCTGCCGTGCCGCCGCGTCGGCCCGCTTCGCCGCGACCAGCCGCGCGACCGTGCCGTCCCCGATCCAGCGCGCCCCCGCCTCCAACGCGAACCGCCCCGCCGTCCAGCCGCCCGACCGCAACGCGTCCGCCGCGCCCGCGACCCGTCCCTCCGGCACCACCAGGAACCCGACCGTCAGCCCCGGCGCCACCCGCTTGGACAGCCCGTCCACGACGAACACCCGCTCCGGCGCGTACGCGGCCAACGGCGGCAGCACGCCCACATCACCGACGGCCACATCACCGACGCCCACGCCACCGACGGCACCGCCACCGACGCCCCCACTCGCGTTCCCGCCCGCGTCACGACCCGGCGCCCCTCCCAGGGCCCCGCCCAGCTCCCCACCCGGCTCCCCACCCGGCTCCCCGCTCGCCAGGAACGACCAGATCCGGTCCTCGATCACCGGTAGGTCCAACTCCCGCACCACACCGGCGAGTTCGGCCCGGCGCCCCGCCCCCATCGTCACGGACGTCGGGTTGTGCAGCGTCGGCTGGACGTACACCGCCGACAGCGGTGCCGCCCGGTGCGCGGCGGCCACGGCCTCCGGCCGGAGCCCCTCCCCGTCCGTCGCGAGCGGCACCAGGGTGATCCCCAGCCGCCCGGCGATCTCCTTGACCAGCGGATACGTGAGGGACTCGACACCGACGCGCCTCCCGGGCCGTACGAGGTGGGCGAGGGCCGCGGCGATGGCCTGGCGGGCGTTCCCAGCGAAGAGGAACCGGCCCGGATCCGGGCGCCAGCCGGCGGTGGCGAGCAACCCGGCCGCCGCCTCGCGCGCGGCGGCCGTACCGGTCGCGCGGGCGGTGCCCAGCGCGTCCGTCAGCACGTCCGGCCGTAGCAACGGCGCCAGCCCGGTGGCCAGCAGCTCCGACTGCCCGGGCGCAGAGGGGTAGTTGAGTTCCAGGTTCACCGGTGCCGAGCCGGCCGGCTCGGCCAGGGCCCGCCCGGCCGGTGCCGTCGGCGCCGCCCGTACGAACGTCCCGCGCCCGACCTCCCCCACCACCAGCCCGCGCCGCACCAGCTCGGCGTACACCCGACCGGCCGTCGACCCGGCGATGCCCCGCCGCCGCGCGAACACCCGCTGCGGCGGCAGCCGGTCACCGGGCTGCAACCGCCCGGTGGCGATGTCGTCCGCGATGCGATCGGCGATACGCCGGTAGTCGGCCACTGTCTTCCCCTCCCCTCGCCTCTCCGTCCTGCCTCCGAGTCCTGCCTTCGCGTGTTCCCTCTCCGGTTCCCTCTCCGGGTCCTGTTCTCGCGTGTTCCCTCTCCGCGTCCCGCCACCACGCGGTTCCCTCGCCGCCTCCGCCCCGACCACCACATTGCACCGAGAGCAAAGATCTTATTGCACCGAGGAGTTGGGGCGTCCTAGGGTCGATGCCATGACCACCTTCCTCGCATACGAGGACAAAGGGGAACCCGTTCCCGCGGGCCGTCCTGCCCGCCTCCCCCTCCCCCTCGTCCTCATCCACGGCCACCCCTTCGACCGCACGATGTGGGCCCCGCAGATCAGCGAGTTCTCCGCCTCGCGCCGCGTCATCGCCCCCGATCTGCGCGGCTACGGCCGGTCCCCCGTCGTCCCGGGCGTCACCCCGCTCTCCGCCTTCGCCGAGGACATCGCGGCACTCCTGGACGACCTGGGGGTCCCGGAGTTCGTCCTCGGGGGCCTCTCCATGGGCGGCCAGATCGCGATGGAGTGCTACCGCCTGTTCCCGCACCGCGTCCGCGGCCTGCTCCTCGCCGACACCTTCCCGGCCGCCGAGACCGAGGAGGGCAGACGGACCCGGAACGCCATGGCCGACCGGCTGCTGCGCGAGGGCATGGCGGGGTACGCCGACGAGGTGCTGTTCAGGATGGTCGCGCCGTACGCCGACGCGGAGGTCGCGGCCCAGGTGCGCCGCATGATGACGGCCACCGATCCCGAGGGCGCCGCGGCGGCGCTGCGCGGGCGGGCCGAGCGCCCCGACTACCGCGAGCTGCTGACCCGCGTCACCGTCCCGGCGCTGGTCGTCGTGGGTGCCGACGACGACTACACCCCGGTCTCCGACGCCGAGGCCATGCACGCCGCCCTCCCCGACTCCACCCTCCACGTCGTCGAGGGCGCCGCCCACCTGCCGAACCTGGAACGCCCCGAGGAGTTCAACAAGGCACTGGGGGCCTTCCTGGCCCGCCTGGACTGACCCGCCTGGACCGACCCGGGCCCGCCGGAACCGAGCCGCCTGGACCGAGCCGCGCCGCGTTCCCCGTCCCGGCCCTCCCACACCTCCCACCACCCCCTTTCACCCATTCGGCCTACACCACGTGCGGCCCCCTCCCTGCCGCGTGAGCATGCGGGTGAGCTGTCCATCCGTACGGAGGAGGCCCTCATGGCCCAGCACAGCACCGCACCTCGCTCGAACGCCACGACGCAGGAAACGACCATGTCCCACCGGGGCACCGACTCGGGTATGGCCCACGGCGGTACGATCTTCGCCGGTGTCCTGATGATGGTCATCGGCGTCATGGGCATCCTCAACGGCATCGCCGGGATCGCCACGGACGACGTCTACGCGAACATCGGCAACTACGTCTTCGAGTTCAGCCTCACCACCTGGGGCTGGATCCATCTGGTGATCGGACTCTGCGTCCTGGCCACCGGATGGGGCGTGGTCCAGGGCCACGACTGGGCCCGCGCGGTGGGGATCGCCCTGACCTCGCTGTTCGCCATCGAGTACTTCATGTTCCTGCCGTACGCGCCCGTCTGGTCGGTCGTCTGCATCGGCATCGCGGTCTTCGTGATCTGGTCCCTGGCGACGTCCCCGGACTTCAGTCACTCCGGCTGAACGCCGAGCGCCTGAGAGCTCGCGAGGACAACGGACCCACGGCACCTACGGCTGAGGGGCGAGCCGGGCGCAGCCCCGGCTCGCCCCTCAGGGGCGCGGGGAACTGCGCGAGAACCCCCACGAACCCGCACCTGCCCACGCACCCCACCCCACCCCACCCCACCCCGATCCCACCCCGGCGCAACCTTCCCCCCACCCCACCCGTCCTTAAAAGGACCCGCCAAGAACAGCGAAAGGCACCGGCCGTGGAGAGCGCGACCATCGAACGGCCGGACCCCGCCCCGGAACCCGCACCGCCGGCCGGGCCGCGCCCGCGCAAGCGGCACGGCGGCAAGGCCTTCCTCGCCACCTTGCTGCTCCTCGGCGTCACCCTCGTCGTCGGCTCCCGCGCCGCCGGCATCGACGCCTTCACCCCGGTCCCCCAGCTCCTCGCGTTCCTGCCCTGGCTGCTCGCCCCCACCGGCCTCGCCCTCCTCCTCTCGCTCCTCGCCCGCCGCTGGATCGGCCTGACCTGGGGCGTGGTGCTCCTCGGCGCGCTGGCCTGGTTCATCGAGCCGTACGGCAAGGCGAGCGAGCCGACCGGGCCGGTGCTCGCCGAGGTGCGGGTGATGACGTCGAACGTGCAGTTCGGCCGTGGCACCGACGCCCTCGTGAAGGCCGTACGCCGCGAGCGCCCCGACATCGTCTTCGTCGAGGAGTGCGAGCTCACCTGCTCGGCCGAGCTGCGCGACAAGCTCGGCGACCTGAGCGGCCGGACCCCCGACTACCCGCACCGGCAGTCCGTCGAGGGCTACGGCTCCACCGGCTCCGTCATCCTCAGCCGGTACCCCCTGAAGTCCACCGACCCGATCCCCGGCTCGATGGGCATGCCGGGTGCCGTCGCCGATGTCGAGGGCCACCCCGTCCGGCTTCAGCTGGCGCACCCGATGCCGCCGCTGCCGGGGCAGCTGGACACCTGGCGGCGGGAGCTCGGCGCGCTGCGCGCGTACGCGGCGAAGGACCCCCGGACGCCCACCATCGTGGCCGGCGACTTCAACGCCTCCCAGGACCACGCGGCCTTCCGCGCGATCCTCGACACGGGGATGAACGACGCCGCCCGGCTGACCGGACAGGACCGCAGGCCGACCTGGCCCTCCCGGACGACCCCGAGGTTCGGCGCCCAGATCGACCACGTCCTCGTCTCCGAGGAGGACTTCTCCGCCCGCGAGGTCCGCTTCCGGGAGCTGTCCGGCACCGACCACAACGCCGTCACCGTGGACCTCTCACTGCACCGGCGCGGGTGAGCCGAAGGGGCACAAACACGCCCGGAAGCCCCGATCACCCCCGGCCATAATGGGCGTATGCCCCGCACGCTCCCCATCGGTCTCACCCCGCCCGACTGGCTGGTGCGGAACCTCCGGCCGCAGCCCGCGCCGGTCAACCGTCCGGCCGTCGCGCGCGCGGCGATCGCGCTGACGCTGCCGCTGGCGCTCGGCCTCGCCGCGGGCCGGCCCGAGTACGGCGCGCTCGCCTCGATGGGCGCCCTCTCGGGCGTCATCAGCGACACGGCGGCCGCGTACCGGATGCGGCTGCTGAACATCGCGGTCCCGCAGGTGTTCGCCGCCGTGGGCATCACGCTCGGGTCGCTGGTGTTCGGGCATGGCTGGGTCACCGTCGGGGTCCTCACCGGGGTCGCGCTCGTCTCCGGGATGATCTCGTCGATCGGCGCCGTGGCCTCCGTGTCGGGGCTTCTGCTGCTGCTCAACTCGGTGATCGGGGCGGGGCTGCCGATGCCGGGCCAGTGGTGGCTGGCCCCGCTGCTGATGACCGGCGGCGGCTTCCTCGTCCTCGCGCTGGCCCTGCTCGCCTGGCCCCTCCGGGCGGGCGTACCGGAGCGGGCCGCCGTCGCCGACACCTACCGCAAGGTCGCGGACCTGCTCGCCACCATGACACCGGACACCCCCACCAAGGACGCCTACGACGACGCGCGGGTCCTGGTCACCGAGTCCCTCAACCAGTCCTACGACCTGGTCCTCGCCCGCCGCGCCCGGCACCACGGCCGCAGTCCCGAACTCGTGCGTCTGCTGGCCCAGTTGAACGCGGTCACCCCGCTGGTGGAGGCCGCCCCGGCGGTACGGCTGTCCGGTCGCCCGCTGCCCGCGGAGATCCCGGTGGCCGTACGGCATCTCGCGGAGGCCGTCGAGACGGGGTACTCGGGGCCGCTCGCGCTGCGGCTGCCCCAGCCCGGCAGCGCGACGGGACGGGCGGTCGACCAGGCGCTGCGGCACGCCGCCGACGTCGCCGCCGAGCAGTCGCCGGACGCGCTGCGGAAGGCCGGCGACCGGGCCGGCCGCCCCGCGCCGCTGGGCGTGCGCGCCGTCCGGGTCGCCCGGAACGTCGCCCTGTCCGGCACCTCCTGGCGCTACGGGCTGCGTCTCGCGCTGTGCATCGGCATCGCCCAGGCCCTGGTGTCGCTCGTGCCCGTGCCACGCTCGTACTGGGTGGCGCTGACCATCACGTTCGTCCTGAAGCCGGACTTCGGATCGGTGTTCTCCCGGGCGCTGCTGCGGGCGCTCGGCACGGTGGTGGGGCTGGTGGTCGCGGCCGGGATCCTCACCGAGGTGCCGCGCGGCTGGTGGGACGTGCCGGTGATGCTGCTCCTCGCACCGCTCATCCCGGTGCTCACGCCCCGGGGCTACGGCTACCAGACGGCCGCCATCACCCCGGTGATCCTGCTGCTCTCCGACATCCTCAACCACCAGGGCACCGACCTGCTCGTCCCGCGTCTCGTCGACTCCCTCATGGGCTGCGCGATCGCCCTCGTCGCCGGCTATCTGCTCTGGCCGGAGAGCTGGCACGCCCGGGTCGGCGACCGGCTCGCGGACGCCGTCGCCGACACGGCCGCGTACGTCGAGCGCGCCTTCGGGCAGACCCCGGCGGACCCCGCCGACCGGGCCCGGACCCGCCGCCGCCTCTACCGCGACCTCTCCACGATCCGTACGGAGTTCCAGCGGGCCCTGACCGAACCGCCGCCCGTCGGCCGGCGCGCCGCCGCCTGGTGGCCGCTGGTGGTGGCGGTCGAGCGGATCGTGGACGCCACGACGGCCGCCCGGGTCCGGATCAAGCAGGGCGCCGCACCGCCGTCCGCCGCCGAGGTCGACCAAGTCACCTTGCAGTTGCGGGAGTTGGCGGACGGGCTACGGGAAACCGAGACCCTCTACGCCGTCCGCTCCGACCTCAGCGGACCGCCGGACAGTGTGCTGGAGCCACTCCGCCAGGAGGTGGCGGCGGCCCGGACGATCGCCTCGCCCCGCTGAGCCACGGTCTCTCCAGGTCAACCCGGCGCAGGGCGCCGAATCGTTACGTCATCCCCGCACGGGTGACGGGGGGCGAATTCGCAGCCGGAAAGCAGTCATGATCAATCCTGTTCAACCGCCCTACCTATAAGGGGATTTTTCATGCGTCGCACCGCGACCGTCCTGCTCGGAACCCTCGCCCTCGCCGGCGCCGTCGCCCCGGCGGCCCACGCGATCCCGGACCCGGTTGCCACCGTCACCTGCGTCACCGAGACCCCGGCCGCCTTGGCGGAGCTGGCCGACCCGGCCGCGCTCCTCGACCCGGCCGCCCTGCTGGACCCGGCCGCCGCCCCCGGCGTCAGCTGCCTGGCTCCCTGAGCCCCGCTCCGCGCGAGGACGTGCGGGCCGCCCTCTCCGACAGGAGGGCGGCCCGCATTCGTATGTGTGTACCTGTGTCGCTGTGTACCTGTGTCGCTCAGACGCCGATGTCGCAGCCGTCCGCGCGCCACACGGCGACGACCGCCGGGCGGACGTACTTGCCCGGTCCGTCGGGCCAGGTGCTCTTCGGGTTCTCGACGGTGGCGCCGTCCAGCTCGCCCGGGTGCTGCACGGCGACCAGGACACGGCGGTCCTGGATGATCGGGCCGCAGGTCTCGGCACCGCTCGGCACCGTGAGGAACTGCTTCAGCTCACCGCGCCGCTCACCCCGGGTCGCGACGCCGAAGAGGCCGTCGTGCGAGCCGAGCTGGGCACCGTCTGTGGAGATCCACAGGTTGCCGTACCGGTCGAAGGCGACGTTGTCCGGGCACGAGATCGGGGAGACGTCGTCCTTCGGGAAGCCGGCGAAGTAGGTCGCCGGGTCGTTCGGGTCGCCCGCGACGAGGAAGAGCAGCCAGGCGAACTTGGTGCTCTCGGGCCGGTTCCAGCGCTCGGTGAGCTCCAGCACGTGGCCGTGCTTGTTGGCGTTGCGCGGGTTGGCCTCGTCGGCGGCGGCGAAGCCGGTCTTGCCGCGGTTGGAGTTGTTGGTGAGGGCGACGTAGACCTTGCCGGTGACCGGGTTGGGCTCGATGTCCTCGGGGCGGTCCATCTTGGTGGCGCCGACCTTGTCACCGGCGAGCCGGGTGAAGACGAAGACCTCGTCGGCGGTCATGCCCTCCACGTGCGAGACGGCGCCCTCGGCGGTGGCGGTGGCCAGCGGGATCCACTCGCCGCTGCCGTCGAACTCACCGTCGGCCGGCAGCTTGCCCGTGCCGTCGATCTCGATGGCCGGGGAGTCGCCGGTCAGCTTGGCGACGTAGAGCGTGCCCTCGTCCAGCAGCGAGAGGTTGTGCTCGCGGACGGCGCGGCTCGACCCCTTCTTCATCCGCTTGCTGCTGACGAACTTGTAGAAGTAGTCGAAGCGCTCGTCGTCGCCGGAGTAGACGACGGGACGCCCGTCCGCGGTCAGCCGGATGGTGGCGGCCTCGTGCTTGAACCGCCCGAGCGCGGTGTGCTTGCGCGGCGTGGAGGACGGGTCGTACGGGTCGAACTCGACGACGTACCCGAAGCGGTGCACCTCGTTCGGCTCCTGGGCGACGTCGAACCGCTTGTCGAACTGCTCCCACTTGCGCTCGCTGGCGCCGGTGCCGATGCCGTACCGCTTGTCGGTTGTCCTGCTGCTGTTGGCGAAGTACTGGTTGAAGTTCTCCTCGCCGTGCAGCGTGGTGCCCCAGGGGGTGGTGCCGCCGGAGCAGTTGTTGAGGGTGCCGAGGACCTTGCGGCCGGTCGGGTCGGCGGAGGTCTTCAGCAGGTCGGAGCCGGCGGCGGGGCCGGTGAGCCGGAACTCGGTCGTCGCCGTGACCCGGCGGTTGAGGTGGTGGCGGGGCACGGCGGTGAGCTTGCCGGTGCGCCGGTCCTCCTCGACCACGACGGCGGACAGGCCGTGGGCGGCCCAGGCGACCTCGACCTGGTTACGGGTCGGGTTGGCGGCGTCGTAGCCGCGGAACATCAGGACCTCGTCGGTGTACTCGTGGTTCGCGACGAGCAGCTGGCGGCCGCGCTCACCGGGGAGCGGGAGCAGGGCCAGGAAGTCGCAGTTGTACCCGAACTGGCCGGCCTGGGCCTTGCCCGTCTGGTTCTCCGGGTCGAAGGCGGGGGCGCCGCGCAGGATGGGCTCGCCCCAGCGGATGACGACGTTCTGCTTGTACCCGTCGGGGACGGTCACCGCGTCGGCGGTGTTGGGCGCGACGGAGGTGTAGCGCAGACCGCGGGCGGCCTTGGGCCTGGTCTTGGACGCGGCGGCTCCGGCGGACCCGGCGGCGTCCGCCGAGGTGGCCGCGGTGGCGGGGTGGGCGGTGCCGAGCGAGACGGCCGTGCCGGCCGCGCCTGCCACGGAGACGACGGCGGCGGCCCTCATCACCGAGCGACGGCTGAGCGCGCTCGCGATCACGTCGCCCACGTACTCGTTGGTACTGGTGTTCGGCACCTCGTGGAAGCAGGCGTCCCCACAGCGGAACCGACAGGTCAGGGCGGAACGGCCGCCGGGATGCGAGCCGATCATGGGCAGCAGCTTGCGCACAGCGCGCTCCTCGATGCTCTTTGTGCCTTTTTGGTGTGAGCGCGACGCTAGGGGGGCGTGTGTTCGAGCACGGGGACGCGAGATGAACGGGGGGTGAACCTGCGGCAGTTGGGGCGGTGTTGACAGCGCGGGGTGGCGGAGATAGTGAAAGGCCCCTGCCCCACCCCAAGATCGCCACGCCTGGCCGCTAACCTTACGTGTCCGTCCTGGCCAGGGATTGACGGGCTTCAACTCACCCGAAGGGTTGCGCACATGGGCATTCTCTCTCTCCTGCGGAATGCGTTCAGCCGCTCACGCAAGGGGCGCGACACGGTTCCTTCGCAGGAGGCGGAGCGGGATTCCGCCCCGGAGGACACCTCCGCGGCGGCGGCCGAGGGGGCCGCGACGCGGCAGGCCGCCGAGCCGAAGGTCCCGGCCCCGGCGACCGAGCCCGCGACCCCGACCTCATCCTCACCTTCATCCTCCTCAGTCGCCGACGAACTCGTCTCCGCGGCCTTCGACAACGTGACGGTCCCGAAGCCGCGAACCACCGAGCCGACGGAGAGAAAGCCGGAGGCGGGGGCGGACGCCACGCCTTCGGACGCGGCCGCCGAGGCTGCGAAGACTGAGGCTGAGGTGCCGGCTGAGGCGTCCGCCGAGGTCGCGCCGGAGACCGAGGCCGGGGTGCCCGCCGAGGCTGCGACCGAGGCGCCTGCCGAGGCTGCGGTGGAGGCCGAGCCGAAGGCGGAGCCCACGGTGGCCGAGCCGGAGCCGGTCGCCAAGGAGAAGACCGAGGCCGAGGGGCCTGCCGAGGCTGCGGTGGAGGCCGAGACGGAGACGTCGTCGGTGGTCGAGGCGGAGCCCGTCGTTGAGGTGGGCGCCGCCGACAAGGACGAGCCGAAGCCGGTCACCGATACCGCCGATGAAGCGGATGCGGCGGATGAGGCGGAGGCTGCCGCGCCGGTCGCTGACGCGGAGCCCGCCGTTGCCGCCAAGGCCGAGGTGGGGACTGCCGACGAGGCCGAGCCCGAGGCGTCGGCTGCGGCAGACGCGAAGGCCGCCGACGAGGAGCCCGCCGCGCCGGAGGCGGTCGCCGAAGCCGCGCCCGAGCCGGTGGTCGAGGCCGAGCCCGTGGCGGCGGACACCGCCCCGGAGCCGAAGGCGGACGCCGAGACCGTGGCCGCGTCCGCGGACGCGGAGCCCGAGGCCGCTGCGGATGTCGACGTCGATGTCGACGTCGAGCCGGTGGCAGCGAAGGAAGCCGAGGCGGAGCCTGCCGCCGAGCCCGAGCCCGAGCCCGAGGCCGCTGCTACGGCGACGCCCGAGGCCACCGAGGTGGCTGCGGACGCGCCCGTGGCGGAGGAGGCGGAGCCCGCGTCCACCCCGGAGCCGGAGGCCACGGAGGAGCCCGAGGCCGCAGCGGAGCCGAAGGCTGCCGCCGAGGCCGCGCCGGAGGCCGAGGCTTCTCCTGAACCCGAGGCCGCCCCGGCCCCGGCGGCCGCCGCCGAGCCGGAAGCCGCTCCGGAGCCGACCGCGCCCCCCGAGCCCGAAGCCGCAGCCGAGCCGGCCGTGACCCCTGAGCCGGAAGCCACCCCGGAGCCCGAAGCCACCACCCCCGACCCGATCGCCGACGAACCGGCCGTGACCCCTGAACCGGAAGTCACCCCCGAACCGGTCGCCGCCGAGTCCTCCGAGGCCGCTGACCTCGTCGTCGTGGCCGATGAAGCCACCCCCGAAGCCGCGGACGCCGACGGCGCGGTCGCCCCACAGGTGGCACCCGCGGCCGACGACGAAAGCGGCACGGGTGGTGCGGGTGGGAAGACGGACACGGCCGACGGCGAAGCCGAGGCCGTGCCGACCGCCACCGTGCCGGCAGGCCTCCGCACCGCCTACACCGCCGCCCACGAAGCCCTCGCCAAGCAGAACCTCACCACCACCCGCGCCAAGGTCTACCTCGTCCTCGACAGGTCCGCCTCCATGCGCGGCTACTACAAGGACGGCTCCGCCCAGGCCCTCGGCGAGCAGACCCTCGCCCTCGCCGCCCACCTCGACCCCGAGCAGCCCCCCACCGTCCCCGTCGTCTTCTTCTCCACGGAACTGGACGGCACCGGCGAGCTCACCCTCGACGCGTTCGACAACAAGGTCGACGACCTGCACGCCGGCCTCGGCCGCATGGGCCGTACCAGCTACCACGTGGCCGTCGAGGAGGTCCTCGCCCAGCACCAGAAGGCGGCCCCCGGCACCCCCGCCCTCGTCGTCTTCCAGACCGACGGCGCCCCGGACGCCAAGACCCCGGCGAACCAGGCGCTCGCGGACGCCGCGAAGAACCACCCGGCCGTCCACTTCGCGTTCGTCGCGTTCGGCGACCCGGAGAACAAGGCCTTCGACTACCTCCGGAAGCTGAAGACGCCCAACACGTCCCACTTCCTGGCCGGCGAGACCCCCCGCGAGCTGACGGACGCAGAGGTCTACGAGGGCATCCTGTCCACCTGGCGCCCGTAGTCACCGGCAAGCGGACGGACCCCGGGCGATCCGGGGCCCGTCCGCCACCCGAAACGCGTGTGAGTCGATCTTCACCGGGCCAGTAGGATTTCGGCATGGCGGCCACTGGAACCGAGAAGCAGGGTGGCAAGGCGTTCTACGTCTCCACCCCCATCTATTACGTCAACGACGCTCCTCACCTGGGCCACGCCTATACGACCGTCGCAGGCGACGTGCTCACCCGCTGGCACCGTCAGCGTGGCGAGAAGGTGTGGTACCTCACCGGCACGGACGAGCACGGTCAGAAGATCATGCGTACCGCCGATGCCAACGGAGTGACTCCGCAGGAGTGGTGCGACAAGCTCGTCGAGGAGGCGTGGAAGCCCCTCTGGGAGCACCTGGAGATCGCGAACGACGACTTCATCCGCACCACGCAGAAGCGGCACACCGACCGCGTCCAGGAGTTCGTGCAGGACCTGTACGACAAGGGCGAGATCTACAAGGGCGGTTACGAGGGCCCGTACTGCGTCGGCTGCGAGGAGTACAAGCTCCCCGGCGAGCTGCTCGACGGCGAAGGCGACTTCGCGGGCCAGAAGCTCTGCCCGATCCACAAGAAGCCCGTGGAGATCCTCAGCGAGGAGAACTACTTCTTCAAGCTGAGCGAGTACGGCGACAAGCTCCTCGCCCACTACGAGGCGAACCCCGGCTTCATCCAGCCCGAGTCCGCGCGCAACGAGGTCGTGAACTTCGTCCGCCAGGGCCTGCAGGACCTGTCGGTCTCCCGCTCGACCTTCGACTGGGGCATCCCGATCCCGTGGGACGAGAAGCACGTGATCTACGTGTGGGTCGACGCGCTGCTCAACTACGCGACGGCGGTCGGCTACAACGAGAACCCGGAGAAGTTCGAGGCCACCTTCCCGGCGGACGTCCATCTCGTGGGCAAGGACATCCTCCGCTTCCACGCGGTGATCTGGCCGGCGATGCTGATGGCGCAGGGCCTGCCCCTCCCCGGCAAGATCGCGGCGAACGGCTGGCTTATGGTCGGCGGCGAGAAGATGTCGAAGTCGAACCTGACCGGCATCAAGCCGCAGGACCTCACCTCGCACTTCGGTGTCGACGCCTACCGCTGGTACTTCCTGCGCGCGATCGCCTTCGGCCAGGACGGCTCGTTCTCCTGGGAGGACTTCTCCGCCCGCTACACGAGCGAGCTTGCGAACGACTACGGCAACCTCGCCTCCCGGGTCGCGGCCATGGTCGGCAAGTACTTCGGCGGCACCCTGCCGGAGGCCACGGCCGACGGCGAGGCCGAGAGGGCGCTGCACGAGGGCCTGGCCAAGGCCGTCACCGAGGCCGACCGCAAGATCGGCGACGAGCTGGACTTCCAGGGCGGCATCCTCGCCGTCTTCGACTTCGTCAAGCAGGTCAACGGCTACATCACGGAGCAGGAGCCGTGGAAGGTCGCCAAGGACACGAGCGACGAGGGCAAGGCCCGCCTCGCGACGATCCTCTACACGGCCGCCGAGTCCCTCCGCGCCGTCGCCGTCCTGCTCAACCCGATCATGCCGGACACCTCCGCCCAGCTCTGGGACTCCCTGGGCGCGGAACCCACCCTCGGCGCCCTCGCGGACCAGAAGGTCCAGGACGCGGGCGAGTGGGGCATCCTCCCGTCCGGCTCCACGATCACGAAGGGCGCGATCCTCTTCCCGCGCCTGGAGGAAAAGCCGACCGCGTAGCGCACAGCCACCACACAGCGGGGGCCCGGGAACGACAGCCGTTTCCGGGCCCCCGCTCTGCCATGAGGGGTCAGGTCCCCGACGTGTACGTCACGAAGTCCGTCCAGGCTTCCGGGGCGAAGCCCAGGCGGGGGCCCTCGGTGTTCTTGGAGTCGCGGACGTGGATCGTGCCGGGGGTCGTGGCGATCTCGACGCAGGAGTCGCCCTCAGGGCCATCGCTGTAACTGCTCTTGAACCACGCCAGTTCGGAGGCGTCCCCGGAAGAGGCCTTGCGGATCATGTGTCTCCCAGCAGTTGCTCGATGAAGGCCAGCGACTCCCGTGGAGTGAGAGCCTGTGCCCGAATGGTGCTGTACCGCAGCTCAAGGATGCGGTACTCAGGCCGAGGGATCCGCTTACCCCCCTCGATCTTGTAGACAAGGTCCTCCCCGTACCCCACCGCCTCCCCGAACTCGGCGGCCCGCATCCCCACGGCCTCCCGCCGCAGCTTCAGCTGCCGCCCCACGGTCGCGACGACCGCCACACCCCAGTCGTCGTCCGGGTCCACCTCCCAACCCGGCTCGTCCGCCTCGGTCTTGAGCCGACCCGCGTCACCGTCAACCCGCTGCATCCCGCGCCCCTCCGTCGTGCCGCTGTGCCGCAACGCCCCTACCCGTACGCCCGCCGCCGACAGCCCGGGCACCACCGGACAGACTCCGGACAGTCACCGCGCGAATCGTCATGGTCACGCTTCACGGTAGGCACTCACGGACACGCACGACGACCGCCCTGCCCGCCCCACCGCAGGTGGCACCGTGACCCAGGGCTCCATGCTTCGGTGCCGCCGGCGCTCTTTCCCAAGGACCACGGGAGAGAAAGAACCCCACCAAGCCCCACCCCTCCCGCCCGCAGCGCAAACTCACTCCCGCGAGTGAACATCGCCAACTCAGCTGGATTCGGGACCGGTTGTCTGGCCTAGGCTCGGCGCGGCACCACCACAGCCACGGACGTCCGCAGCAGGCATCCGCAGCGGACATCCGAACCAACAACCGCAGACATGCGACGGCCCCCGCCGGGACGGCAATCCCAAGGGCGAGGGCCTGACCACCGAGGAAGAAGAGAGCTTCCCGATGGATACCCAAGACCCTAGCGCGCCCCCGCGCGCCCAGTCCCGTACAGCGGGCAAAAACCACCCGCGGTGGGACCGGTACCCAGCCGCCGACGGGAAGCCCCGCCCCGGCGGCGTCATCCATGACAACGCCCGCCACACCACCCGCTTCACGGTGATCGGCAACCACCTCGCCCAGCACCCGGCGCTGTCGCTGCTGGCAATCGGGCTCGCCACGCACATCCAGTCGCTCCCCACCGGAGCTCCGGCCGACATCAAGAGTCTCGCCGCCCGCTTTCCCGAAGGCCCGGACCGTATCGCCGCCGCCCTGCGCGAACTCGAAGCCCACGGCTACCTCCGCCGCACCCGCGAACGCGTACCCGGCGGCCGGATCGTCACGCGCACGGTCTCCTGCAACAAGCCCGGACACCACGACACGACGACGTCCGACACGCCCCGGAAGCCCGCCCGCCGTGCCGCCACGGACGAGCGCCCACCCCGCAAACGCCTGCCCGCCGTCCCTCAGCCCGCCTACTCCTCACCCACCCTCCTCCGCACGGCCACCGACCTCCTCGCCGGCCTCCGCCGCCACGACCCCCGCCTCCTCCTCTCCGAGACCGACGCCGAGCACCTCGCGCCGGGCGTCGTGGCCTGGCTGGAGCGCGACGTCGTCCCCACCGCCGTACGCCATGCCCTGGCCTCGGACCTCCCCGACGAACCCCTGTACCGCCCGGCGGCCTTCCTGGCCCATCGCCTGGGCGCCCAGCTCCCGCCCCTGCCACCGTTCCGCGCCCCGCAGTCACCACCAGCGGTCCTGTACCCGGTCCGGAACTGCCGTGCCTGCGACCGCGGCTACCGCGGCCCTGATCCCCTCCGCTGCGACGAATGCGCGACCAGCGGCAGGACGGACCCGGTATCTGGCCGACTTCCCGAAGTCGCCGACAGCCCCGACACACGCGCCGAGCGGGCCGGAAACGGGGGGCGAAGTGGCTGACAACCGCATTTCAGAGCCGCGCCAGGATGAGAGCCCGATTCGAGGAGCCCGAGGAACTGCTACGCATGCGGCCCGGCCTCGGAGACAACGTGCACTTCCTGGTCCGCTTCCGCCAGCAGCTGGACTCCCTGGGCATCGCTCGATCCGCCGAGTACACGTATCTCGGCCAGGCCGCCGAACAGACATCGCTGCCCTTCGAGCCATAGGCAGCGGCTACACACATCGGGAAGAAGCAACCCGTATGTCCAGGTGTGCGTCTCTGTGTGCATGGCACTGTTCGGAAACGCGCACACCGTCAATCCCGGCAAGGCCCAGCAGGACTACGGACGTCTGCTGGGTCACGGGGAGCAGGTTCACGCCGCGTTCCTGCTGATCCGCGACACCATCCTGTTCACCGACCGCCGGCTGATCCTGATCGACAAGCAGGGGCTCACCGGCAAGAAGGTGGAGTACCACTCGATCCCGTACCGCAGCATCACGCACTTCGCGGTCGAGACGGCCGGCCACTTCGACCTCGACGCCGAACTGAAGATCTGGCTCTCCGGCACCCACGAACCGATCGAGAAGACGTTCACCAAGGGTGTCGACATCTACGAGGTGCAGGCGATCCTCACGCAGTTCGTGGCCCGCTGACTCGGTGAACCGATGCCCCGATGACCCACCGGTCGCCTCCCCTCGCCCTCATTCCCTCTCGTCCTCGCCCGGGACGCAGAGCACCGGGAGACGGGACAGGTGCAGGAGTTTGTGCGGGGTCGAGCCGAGGAGGGCGCCACGCATCGGGCTCTCACCCCAGGTGCCGACCACGATGAGCCGGCCGTCGTGGCGTGCGGCGGCGTCGAGCAGGGCCTGGGCCGGTTTCTCGTCGACGAGGTCGACGAGGGTGGGGACCCCCGCCGCGTCCGCCGCCGCCACCGCGTGGTCGAGGGCGATACGTCCGGCCTGGTGGAGGGCCTCTCGATGGGCCCGGTACTCCTCGCCCATGCCCCCGGGTGCCGCCGCCGCGTAGACGAGGATGAGGGGTTCGCCATAGACGGCCGCCACCTCGATCGCGACCCGCAGCGCACGCAGCGCGCCCGGTGACTCGTCGTATCCGAGAACGATCGCCATCTTCCTCAGTCCTCCCTGCCGTTGACGCCTTGGACGCCGTGGACGAGGTCGGGGTCGGGCACGCTCGGCCGTTCCGACCAGAAGGCTGGGGTCGTCACGCGGAGTACGACCATGATGACCACACCGGTGAGCGCGATGCCAAGGCCGATGACCAGTGGCGGGCCGAGGCCGAACCAGGAGACGCCGCTGTAGGAGTTCTCGGGGTCGGACATGTCGGAGACCGACTCCACCAGCAGCCAGGCCAGGAGCCCGGCACCGACCAGCGGGCCGAGGCCGATGAGCAGGAAGTGGTGGAGGCTCTCGGTGAGATGGCGGCGGTAGTAGACCGCGCAGGCGAGGCCGGTGAGGGCGTAGTAGAAGGCGATCAGCAGGGACAGCGCGGTGAGCGAGTCGAAGAGGGCGTTCTCGCTGATGAGGTTGACGACGACGTACCAGGCGATGGCGATGCCCGCGACCCACCAGGTGCTCACGTCGGGGGTGCGGAACCGGTGGCTGATGTGCCCGAAGTGCCGGGGCAGCGCGTGCCGGCGGGCCATGGACAGCGCGGTGCGGGACGCCGGGATGATCGTCGTCTGGGTGGAGGCCAGCGCGGACGTGGAGACGGCCAGCAGGACGACCCAGTCCCAGCCGCCCATCACCTCACCGGCGAGCAGCGCGAAGATGTACTCCTCTTCCTCGGCGTTCTCGGTGAGGTAGTCGGTGCCGGCGTAGGCGACGACCGCGTAGGCGACCGACACGTACGTCACCAGCAGGATGACCGTGGACCAGACGCCGGCCCTGCCGGGGGCGGTCGCCGAGTCCTCGACCTCTTCGGTGAGGTTGACCGCCGACTCCCAGCCCCAGTAGATGAACACGCCCAGCAGCAGCGCGCCGGTGAGGGCGGAACCGCCGGGGCCGAAGGGGTCCAACCAGGTGATCGACGGGTCGATGGAGTCCAGGGTGCCGGTGTCGGCATACACGCGGTAGAGCGCGACGGCCGCGAAGGCGAGGAGGCAGACGACCTGGGCGAGGATGAGGACGTTCTGCACCCTGGCCGACAGTTCGGTGCCGATGACGCAGACGGCCGTCATGACGAGGATGAGCAGCACGGTGAGCGACTGGCGTACGAAGTCGTCGTCGACCCAGCTGTCGAGGCCGAAGGCGAGCAGGCCGAAGCTCACGGCGACGTCCGCCAGCGAGCCGACGACCAGGACGCCGGTCATGGCGATGGCCCAGCCGCCGAGCCAGCCGGCCCAGGGGCCCATCGCCCGGGTGACCCAGGAGAAGGTCGTGCCGCAGTCCTGGTCGACCTTGTTGAGGTAGTAGAACGCCGAGGCGATCAGCAGCATCGGCACGAACGACGCCACCAGCACTCCGGGGGCGTAAATGCCGACGAGCGCGACGACCGGGCCGATGACCGCCGCCAACGAGTACGCCGGGGAGGTGGAGTTGAGCCCGATGACGAGTGCGTCGAGGAACGTGATCGCGTTCGGCTTCAGCCCTTCGTCGTCGGGTGGGCGGGCTTCGGCGGTGACGTCGGCCATCAAACGGTCCCTCGCTCCGGCTGCTCGTGGGTGGTTCCGGACAACAGAGGGCTCAACATGGAGCCAAGGGACTTTCTACGCTATCCGGGCGCTCCTGCCGTCTCCTCACGCATGCCCCACGGCGAGCCGTACTCCGTCAGCAGATCGAGGAAGGGGCGGGGCGGCAGTGCCTCAGGGCCGAGCACCCCGGTTCCCCGCCACGCTCCGGTGGCGATGAGTTCGAGGGCGACGACGGGGTTGACGGCGGTCTGCCAGACGACGGCCTGGGAGCCGTACTCCCGCATCGACCACTGGTTGTCGACCACGTGGTACAGGTACACCTCGCGGGGCCGTCCGTCCTTGACTCCCTTGACCCAGGTGCCCGCGCAGGTCCGGCCGCGCATACGGTTCCCGAGGCCGGCCGGGTCCGGCAGACAGGCGGCGACGACGTCCCGTGGGGAGACCGCGGCCGGGCCCGCGGCCGAGGCGACCGTGACCGGGTCGGTCCGGTCCAGCCCCAGCTTGTGCAGGGTCTTGAGCACGCCGATGAACTCGTCCCCCAGGCCGTACTTGAAGGTGACCCGCTTGGTCTTCACCCACCGGGGGACCAGCAGCACTTCCTCGTGCTCGACGTTGACGCACTCCACCGGGCCGATGCCCTCGGGGAAGTCGAAGACCTCCGGCTCGCTGAACGGCGGTGTGGTGAACCAGCCCCGGCCCTCCTCGTAGACGACCGGCGGGTTGAGGCACTCCTCGATGGTGGTCCAGATGCTGAAGGAGGGGGCGAAGTCGTAGCCGTCCACGACCAGATCGGAGCCGTCGCGGATACCGATCTCCTCGATGCCGTCCTCGTCGAAGAGTTCGTCGGCGGCGTAGCGGGCGAAGACGTCCGACAGGCCCGGCTCCACACCCATGCCGACCAGGGCGAGCCGGCCGGCCCGCTCCCACTCGGCGGCCCGTTCGAACTGCGCGTCGCCCAGCTTGACCCCGCACTCCTCGTAGGGGCGGGTCGGGTGCGGCCTGGACAGGGACATCGCCATGTCCAGGTAGTGGGCGCCGTGCGCGAGCGCCGCGTCGAACAGCGGCGGCACGAACCGGGGATCGGCGGCGTTGAGCAGTACGTCGCAGCGGTGGCCTTCCAGCGCGGTCCGTACGGCGCCGGTGTCCGAGGCGTCGAGCCGGACCGCCGCGAACCTCCGCGCCTCCGCGCCGAGGGCGGCGACCGTCGACTCCGCCCGGGTCACGTCGTAGTCGGCGACCACCAGATGCTCGAAGAACGCCCGCCGGGCCGCGATCCTGGCGACCGCCCCTCCCACGCCTCCCGCCCCGACCATGAGAACTCGCACCACGCAGTACTCCTTCGTCCGGTCCGCCCTGCTAGGCCCGTCCGCGGAAGCAGTTCCCTGCCGGTTCGGCGGATCTGGGCGACATCAGCCGAATTCTCCCGCGAAGCAACCGATTCGACCATTCCTCACGCACCGCACGATCGATCCCACGAATACCCGATCACACGTCGGCGCCCCAGCGCACGGCAGTCGCCGACCACGAGGACTCTCTCGGCACCCGGACCGGCCGGGAACGCGACATCCTGCGCCGGAATCCGCAGGGGAGTCGGCGGCCTGCCGGGGACCAGGTCCACGTGGTTCCACCGTGGAGAACGGATGAGGCTTCAGATGTCGCACGGCCTCTGTGCCCGGGCGCCCGGGACCGAGCCCTCGGGAAGCGAGGTTGCGGTATCGCCGTACATCTGCCCGCCTAGTGCTCGCAGGACGTCAGGAACCTTCTACTTGATGTGCTCCATCACCTTCTTGAACTCCTCGGTCGGGGAGAACTCGACGACCTCGACGACCTCGACGTCCTCCAGGGCTTCCGGCGAGTGGCCGGGGGCCCAGTAGTAGGCCTCTCCCGCCTCGTAGAAGTCCTCACCGTCCTTGGTGCCCATCCTCAGCCGTCCGCTGACGAGGTGGCCCCAGTGGGGGCACTGGCACAGGTCGTCGGGGAGTCCTTTTGAGCGCCGGGGCCATGTCGGTGCCCTTGGGGAGCTTGATGAAGGCGACGGTCATGCCGCCGCCGATCTCGTGGACGCGTACCTCAAGACCGTCGCCCTCGATCAGCACGGAGGTTCCCGTCCGCGTGGCTGCCGTCATGATTCCTCCACGACCGGATCACTGCGGGCTCCGTGCGATCTCCGCTTCTCCATCCAGTCTGTGCCCGTCCCGCACACACCTCGAATCGGGGTGACATGCGTCACGGCCGAATTGCCCATGATGGAGCCGATCGATCCGTTTCAGCAAAGCGACAAATGCCGACCCTCGAAGCCCCATCCGGCATTTGTCGCACAGGCGGCGAATCCACCTGGCCATCCACCCCGGGGACGCCCGCGCCAACGCTGTCGGGAGAAACGGCTTTCCGCCTGATCCCAGGGCGGGTTCGGGCGCGGGGAGCACCATGGCGGCCCACCACACACATGCGCTCTCACCCCCTCCGAGGGCCTCGTCGACGCACTCCGAAGCCAGCACACGTGTTCGTTGCCCGGTGCGGTGAGGGGTCCCCATAATGACCGGGCTCACCAGAGGCCACGGCCTGCCAAGGGGTCGATTGCGTCGAAGTCGGACCATTCAGTGAGGCCACGCATGTCACGCACGAGACGAACGAACAGTCACCGCCGCAGGACGAAACGGTCGGCGGCGCGGCAGCCCAGGACGACGCGCCGGAAGATAGCCGTCGCCACCGCTCTCGTGGTGGCCGCGGGCGCCGTGGGCATCCCGACGGCCGCCTGGGTCGGCGGTGTCGGGCCTGGCGACTGGAGCAGTGTGGCCTCCTCGTGGTGGGGAGGGCAGAAGGCGGACACTGATCTTCCCGAGTCCTCGCGCACCCCCTCCACGTCCGCGACGCCTTCCGCCGAGAGCACCCCGGACACTCCGGAGAGCTCCCCGAGTCCGGCCCGTTCCAAGGCCAAGGCGAGCGCGTCTCCCTCCAAGTCCGCGAGCCCGAAGCCCAAGTCCACCCCGGAGGCCGCCAAGACCCCGGCCAGGACCACGCCGCCGCCGGCCCCGAAGGCCACCCAGGCCGACCGCACCCCCGCCGCCTCCTCCGGCAACACGGCCTCCGGCCCCACGGCCCAGGTGCTGAACCTGGTCAACGCCGAACGCCAGAAGGCGGGTTGCTCGCCGGTGACCGTGGACGCCAAGCTCACCAAGGCGGCCCAGAACCACAGCCAGGACATGGCCGACCACCAGAACATGTCCCACACCGGCTCCGACGGCTCGGACATGAGTGTGCGGCTCTCCCGTGTCGACTACCGCTTCAGCACGGCGGGCGAGAACGTCGCCGCCGGGTACGGCACCGCCGCGAGCGTCATGGACGGCTGGATGAACAGCCCCGGCCACAAGGCGAACATCCTCAACTGCGCCTTCAAGGAGATCGGCATCGGCCTGGCGGGACCGGGCAACTACTGGACCCAGAACTTCGGCTCACAGGCGTAACCGCCGAGGTGCCGTGGGAGGGCGGCGGCGCCGTGGCGGGTGACGAGGAGTATGCGGGCGGGGTCACGGACGGCAAGTTCGTCTGGTGCGAGCCGACCACGGCGGTGTGAACGTTTCTTCCTTACTCGAAAGAGCGATCCCGCCTCAAGTGACCCCACAACGGTGCAAGATGGCCCGTAGGTTCCACCACATGGTCACTTCAGCCCACGAGGGCCTGCACCGCATCTTCCAGGAAAAGCCCGAGATACTCGCACCCGTCTTCGGAGTGCTGGGCCTCCCCTTTCCGGAGAAGGCGACCGTGGACGCGCTCACCACCGACGTGACGGAGACCAAACCGATGGAGCGGCGCGTGGACACCGTGCTGCGCATCGGCCCGTCCGACGGGGAGGACTTCATGCTCGCCGTCGAAGTACAGGGCGAGCGAAAGCCGGACAAGGAGAGGAGCTGGCCGTACTACGTCGCATACCTCCAGTCCAAGTACCGTCTGCCCGTACTGCTGCTCGTCGTCTGTCAGGATCGGCGCACCGCGAAATGGGCGTCAGGCCCCTTCGACTGCGGTACGCGCGGCTGGATCACTCAGCGAACCCACCCCATGGTCGTCGGGCCGGACAACCTTCCGGCGATCATCGACCCGAGGACCGCGGCGAACAACCTCGCCATGGCCGCCTTCTCCGCTCTCGCACACGCCCGCAGCGCTCAGATCAACGACATACTGGACGCGATGGGCCGCGCCCTTCAGGAGACGGACGGGAAGGCAGCCGACTACTTCTACGAATTCCTGGAAGTCAATCTGCGGGGCACTCCCGCCGGAGAAAAATGGAGGGACATCATGAGCTTCGTCAGTTACTTCCCCGGTCGTGGGACAGTCCGCGAGACGGCTTACCTGGAGGGGGAGGCCAAGGGCGAGGCCAAGGGAGTCCTGCGCGTCCTGGAGGTGCGTGGCATTCCCGTCACCGACGACGTCCGCGAACGCATCACCACATGCTCCGACCCCACCCGAGTCAGCGCCTGGCTCGACCGGTCCGGCACGGTCACGCACGCGGAGGAACTCTTCGCGGAGGACCCGGAGAACTCAGGAGCCGCCGATGCCCCGTCCGGTGAGGGCCTCGTATGAGCCCTGGTCTGCCCCCTGCGGGGTAATCGGGCCATCGCGGCATCGAGCGGCTGAGTCCGGTCACGTGCGGCAGCACCACTGTCGCCGCCAGGCCGACAGGGCCCGGCGGCGATGGCGGATTGCCGGCTCCCCTCTCCGTTCAGCCCTCAGCCCCGGTTCCCACCCCCGCCCGGACCGCCCCCGAAGCCGCCGCCCTCCGGGGCCTCGCCCGCCGTGACCGTGGCGATCTTCTCCGCCGAGCCCAGCTTCCCCGAGCCCGCGAGACCGCCGGTGTCGGATCCGGAGGCGGAGCCGCCGGAGAACACGCCGTACTCCTCGCCGCTCTTGATCCCGGCGGCCGAGTACACGACGTTCTGGATGGTCTTCGAGGTGACGTACGACGCCACGACGTCGCCGTCCGCGTCGACGATGTGCAGGGTGGTGCCCGCCTCCACCGACGCGTCCAGGGTCGCCGACAGCCACCCCTGTTCCGACTCCTCGTCCGGTGCGACGACCATGCCGGCGCTGCCGGAGGCCAGCAGCGTTCCGCCGCTGACGGTGAAGCTGCCGTTGACGTCGAGCGCTCCGTTGCCGCCCGCCTCGGGGCCGTTGACGACGATCGTGCCGCCCGTGATCTCGGCGGTGCCGTTGGAGTCGAAGCCGTCGCCCTGGGAGTTGAGGACGAGCGTGCCGCCGGTGACCTTGGCGGAGTAGTCGCCGACCTCCATGCCACCGCCCCCGCCACCGGGACCGCCGCCCGGGCCGCCCTGCGCGTCCTCCTCGGAAGTCGCCTCGCTGCCGGAGGCGTTGACGCCGTCGTCGTCGGAGGTGACCGTCGACGTACCGCCCCTGACCAGGATGTCCTTGCCCTCCAGGCCCTCGTTGGAGCCGGTGATGTCCAGAGTGCCCGCGCTGATGACAAGGTCGCCCTCGGCGTGGATGCCGTCGTCCCCGGCCGCGAGGGTGACATCGGCGCCGTTGAGGTGGACCGCCGCGTCACCGTGCAGCGCGTCGGCGGAGGCGTCCACGTCGACCGTGCCGCCCTCCAGCACCGTGATCACCCCCGACTTCAGCCCGTGCGCCGAGGTGTCGTCGGACGCCTCGGCCTTCACGGTGAGCTCGCCGCCGGTGACGACGAGGTCGGTGGCGGCGTCCACGGCGTCCCCGCCCGCGGTGACGGAGACCGTGCCGCCCGCGACGGCGATGTACCCCGCGTCCTCCTCGTCCGCGTTGTCGGACTTCAGCCCGTCGCCCTTCGCCGTCACGGTGACCGTGCCACCGTCGACCACCAGGTAGTCCTTGCCCCGGATGCCGTCGTCGGCGGCCTCGACGGTGATGTTCCCGCCCTCGACGACCAGACCGTCCTTGCCGGCGATGGCGTCGTTGCCGTTCCCCCGCACCGTGAGCGAGCCGCTGCCGCCGATCGTGAGGTCGCCCGCGCTGTACAGGGCGGCGTTCGCCTCGGCGTCGTCGGCGTAGGAGTCGGTGTCGCTCAGCTTGTTCTCGCTGCCGTCCGCGAGGACGACGACCAACCGCTCGGCCTCGGTCGCGGCGATCGCCGCCCCGGAGGAGCTGGAGATGTCGACGCCGTCCAGGACCAGCTTCACGGTCGCCTCGGGGGCGGTGATCACGATCTGTCCGTCGTCGAGGGACCCGCTGAGCACATAGGTCCCGCCGGCGGTGATGGTGACGGTGGCCCCGTCGACGTCCACCCCCTTGCCCTCCACGGAGGCCGAGTCACCCTTCAGCTCGACGGCGACGGCCTCCGACGCCTCGGACTCCTCGTACTCCGTGTCGCCGTCCTCGGCGTGCGTCTCCTCGTTGTCGGCGAGGACGGCCGCCGCGTCCCGCGTCCCGTCCACGGCCGCCGCCGCGCTCGCGCTCGACGAGGAGTCGGACGACGCCGAGCCGGAATCGCTCCCGGCGGAGCACCCGGCCAGCGCGGCGGTCGCGAGAACGACGGAGGCGAGGGCACCGGCGGTCTTCGTACGGAGCCCGCGCGCCCTTCTCGTCCAGCCGGTCCACGTGGTCCACGAGTTCCTACGGAGGTTCATGCGGGGCTCCCGTTCGGTGCAGGTGCGGTGGGGAAGTGGCGCCGCAGGACGGGCAGCCAGCGGTTGGCGGGCAGGTCGGGCCGCAACGCGGCGAGCCCGGTGCCGTACTTGGAGACAGGGCGGGGCCGGTGCCCGAGCGACCACAGCAGCCGGTCGGCGCCCGAGCCGGCGCGGCCCGCCTTCGTCTCGACGATGGTCCGTTCGGGGGTGCGCAGCTCGGTGCCGTCGGGCAGCGCCCAGTTCAGGTCGGTGTCGACGGTGACCCGGCTGCCGCTGCCCGGCAGGAAGAGGGTGGTGCGCAGGTAGCGGGTGGTGAGCGCCGGCACGAGGTGGAATCCGTGCGGGTCGATGCCCGCCGCACGGAGCACGTCGTCGGCGTACGCCCGTGCCTCGGGGCCCAGCCGCCCCAGCTCCCCGTCGTACGGGACGCGCTGTTTGACGGTGGTGCCGCGCGGGCCGCGCGTCTTGACCTCCAGAAAGTGCTGCCCGGACGCCAGGTAGGTCCGTATGCGCAGTTTGAAGCGGCGGCGACGGCGGTGGGCGGCGGCCAGATAGCCGTCCATGTCCGGGGTGTCGAAGTACACGGACCGGTACGCGAACCGCCGCTCGCCGTCGACCTCCAGGACCCGAACTCCCCCGGTCTCGACTTCGCCCGACCGGGAGGGGTCCCCGCCCTCCAGCCCGCCGACCACGAAGGGCAGGTCGGTCAGGGGCAGCATGTACTTGCGGTCCAGCCGGGTCAGCAGCTCGGCGCGGTCGACGAGTTCGTCCAGGCCGATGGGGCGCAGCGCCCCGACCACGGGGGCCACGGAGTCCAGGGCCGTCATGCCCGGACCCCTTGCTCCCGTCGGCGCTCCCGCTCGACCCGGCCGCCGGCCTCGCGCGACTCGCGCGGTGCGCGCGGGCCCGCGCCGGTGACGAGGTACCGGACGTCGACCAGGGTCATGTCGTTGACCAGGTCGACGCTCTGCACGGAGAGATTCACCACGCGCCCGCCCAGCAGTACTTCGAGGTGGGCGCGCAGGGCGTCCTCGTCGGTGTAGGCGGCGTCCAGGCGCATGCTGCGCTGCCGGTACCGGCCGAACAGCCGGGGGTGGTCGCCGACGTACATCGTGGCGACGATCAGTGCCATGAGCAGCGTCGACAGGAGGTTGACCCGCTCCGGCAGCCCGGCCAGCAGACCGAGCGCGAGTGCGGAGAAGTAGTACGCGATCTCGTGCTGGGCGATCTCGTTGGACCGCAGCCGGATGATCGACAGGACGCCGAAGAGCCCCATGCCGAGGCCGATGCCGACGGACAACGAGCTGAGCGTCATCGCCACCGCGAGAACGCCGACGTTGACGCCGAGGAAGGCGGCGATGAGGTCCCGGCGGTGGTGGCGCGGGAAGTAGACCGCGAAGGTCAGCACGGAGATGGCAGCCAGATCGGCGACCACGAGAAGGGTCTGGTCCATGTCAAAGGACGATCGTGGGTCAACCTTTGAGCGCGCTTTGCCTGGCCTTAACCGAACTTGAGAAGTCCCACGGGCCAACGGGGGGTGAACCCGGTGCCGCCCTGCGAGGCCCGCTCGGTCACGGCTCGCCGCCTCCGCCCTCCGATCGGACCGTCTCGGCGGGCACCCATCCGGAGGTCACGGTGCAATGGCCTGGGCCCGACGAGTCCCATGGGCGCCGAAACCCACCCCGGCTCCGATTCCCCCGATGGGGTGGCAGGTGATCCGGTCCGCACCCGTCCGGAGCCCGTCCTGCCCTACAAGTAGCTCCGCCGGTAAGGCAGTTGAAGAGGTCGAAGAGTCGGAGCAGAAGGAGGCACGAGTGGTGCGACGGGACAGGGCGCGGACGATGGCCGCGGCGACCGCGGCGGCGACGCTGGCGCTCACCCCGGGGGCGGCCCAGGCCGTCGGCCCCCGGCCCCCGGTCGTGGAGACGGTCACCCCGCTCACCGCGACGGCGGCCGGGGTGACCGGTGCCGGGGTGACCGGAGTGGCTGGGGTGCCCGGGATGCCCGAGGTGACCGGCGTCGAGGTGACCGGAGCCGGGTCGGTGGCGGCGGCGACCCCGACCGCACCGAAACCGGAGATCAGAGCCTTCCTGACGGTCGTCAACCAAGCTCGGGCGGATGTCGGCGTCCCCCCGCTGGTCTGGGACGAGTCCGTCGCCGCGCAGGCCCGCTCCTGGGCGAGGGTGCGGGTCGCCGACTGCGCGCTCGTCCACTCGAACAGCCGCTACGGCGAGAACCTGGCCAAGGGGTCGAACCCTCGCTACTCGCTGGCGGACGCGGCCCGCCTCTGGCTCGACGAGAAGGCGGACTACGACCGCCCCTCCAACTCCTGCGTCAACGACCGGGAGTGCCTGCACTACACGCAGCTGGTCTGGCGTGGCTCGACCCGCGTCGGCGCGGCCAAGGCGAAGTGCGGCAACGGCTGGACCTATGTGGTGGCCAACTTCGACCCGCCGGGGAACTGGGTGGGCCGACGGCCGTACTGACCGGGGAAAGACCGGAGAAAGACCGCGGGGGCCGTGATAATCCCTCCATGGCCCCGCCCCCACCCGCGCCCCTCCCCGAACAGCTCCAGCAGCTCCTCGACGACGTGTTGGCCGTCGGCGCCCCCTACGGGCTCGCTCTCACCGGCGATCACGCGGCGCAGGCGCACGAGCTGGTCGAGGCGCGGCCGCCCGGCCGGGACCTGGAGGCGGCGACGGAACACGCGGCGCCGATGGAGGAGATCGCGGCCGCGGTCCACGCGGGTCTCGCGGAACGCGGCTGGCTGGTGCGCACGGTGGAGATGGCCCCGCTCAGCTCCCGCCTCCTCGTCACCGAACCCACCACGGAGGAGGAACGCGTCCTGGACCTCCTGAAGGAGACCCTCTGGCACCCGCCGGTGGAGACTCCGCTCGGCCTCGCCCTCTCCCTGGAGGACGTGGTCGGTACGAAGGTCCGGGCCGTGGCCGACCGGGGCACGGCCCGCGACCTGATCGCCGTACACGCGGCCACCGCCCACTGGACCGTCGTCGAACTGGAGGAACTGGCCCGCCGCCACACCTCCGCCACGTCCACCGCGTTCGACCTCGCCGACCTCCAGGCCCGGCTGGAGGGCACCGAGTGGCTCGACGACCGGGAATTCACTCGCCACGGCCTCGACTCCGACGCCGTCCTGGAACTCCGCCGCTGGGCCCAGAACTGGGCCGGCGACATCGCCGAACGCCTCCTGGAAGAGGAGGCCCTGGCATCCCCACCGGAGGAGGAACCCGAATGACGGGCACCTCCTGAGCCGACGCCCCTTCAGGGGCGCGGGTAACCGCGCGAAGAACCACGACGTGCGCGCGGCCGCCCTCGCGCACGTGATCCTCAGGTCACCGCCGTGATCACCACCACCGTCGTCACCATCGTCGCCGCCGTGAGCGCCGCAGCCGTCGCCGCCGCGGTCTCGGCCATCCGGCGCAGGGTGGGGTCGGCCCAATGCCGCTCCGCGATGTCGGCCATACGCTGCCGCACCGGTGAGTCCTCGGAGTCGGCGTCCGGGAAGGCGAGGGTGTGCAGGTCACCGTGGTGGAGCAGGCTGATCAGGGCGGCGGTTCGGGGATCGGGGTCGGCGCCCTCCAGCACCACCTCCGCCAGCCGCCCGCGCAGGGCCGACTCCACCGTGCCGTCGGCCTCCGGATACCGCGTCGTACGGAAGACGAGCAGGACCCGGCGCTTCTCCTCCCGGATCAGGCCCTTGTCCAGGACACCCCGCAGCGCGGCCTCGTACTCCGCCGTGCTGTGCTCGTGGATCCACTTCCCGACGTCGTCCGGCAGACCCACCCCGCCCAGCCCACCGGCCCCCTCGGCCCCCTCGGATCCCTCAGCCCCCTCGGATCCCTCAGCCCCCTCGGCTCCTTCGGCTCCCTCGACCCCGTCGCCCGCACCCGACAGTGTCCGCTCCAGCAGGCTCGCCGCCGCGATCGCGTAGGGCGTCCGCAGGGGGAGCCGGGCCTCACCCGTGGTGTCGTCGAGCGAGAGGAGGAGGATCTCCTCCCCGAGGGTCGTGGGGGCGGGCACCGGCGCGGGAGTGGAGTCGATCGACATGGTCATGATCGGTACGACGCCTGCGGCCGACCGGGAGTTCCGAACAAACCCACGGTGACACTGGTCCGCGTCGAGTTCACGAAGCGACAGTGACCGACCTGCTCGCGTCGCCGACGGGCCGACCGGACTTCCGCACGACCCGGCTGACCTGGTCGAGCGGCCCGCTGATCGCCGTACGGACCGACGCCACCGCCGTCACCTCCCCCTCCCCCTGACCACCGCCGTCAGACCCCGCACCCCCGCCCCCACCCGCCCCCGGGTCCATCCCCAACGCCGCACGGGCCTCCCGCACATGGCGCAGCCCCTCGACCGCCGTCCGCGTGACCCGCGCGTACTCGTCGGACGTGCGGGCCGTGCTCAGCTGGGCGCGGGCGGTGCGGAGGCGTTCGGTGGCGTCGGTCAGGGACTGGGCCGCGCTGCCGCCCGCCCGTGCCTGGGCCCGTACGTCGATACCGGCCAGGCTGCCGTCCAGCCGGACGACCCAGCGGTTGGCCTCGGCCTCCGCGTCCAGGTCGGACGACGGAGTCGGATCCTCCACCGACCGCCGCCGCGCGACGATCGCGACCACCGCCCCGACGATCAGCAACAGTGCCACCAGCACGGCCAGCTTCATGGCCCCCTCCTGCATCCCGACGTTCCGTCCCGTAGGCGGGCCTGCGCCCCGTACCGGGCCTACGTCCCGTACGGGTTCCTCACCCTGTACGTCCCATCACACCCCCTTCCGCTGTGACCGCCCGTCGAGAAACCTGTGCGTCCCCTGATGACTTCCCCGGCGAGTGCGCCGTGCACGGACCCGCGTACGCCCGTCGGCCGCTCGGCGACGGGCGTACGCGGGTCGGGGTCAGCTCGCCGAAGCCGACTCCGACGCGGTCTCCGACGTGCCCGGCTGGACGGAGTCGTCCGTGCCGGTGTTCGTGGCCTCCGGGTCGACGCCGACCGTGAGGGAGCCGACGACACCCTTGGCGATGTCGTTCTTCCGGTACTTCAGCTTCAGCAGTCCGCCCTGGGTGCCGCTGCCGTCGTAGATGGTGTCGTCGTCGAGGGTGGTGCGCTCGGTCGTGGAGGTCGCGTACGGCTCGACCTCAGCGGAGGCGAGGACGGACTCCTCGTCGAAGAAGAACTGGCCGGTGTGGCAGGTGGTGCCGCCCTCGTAACCGGCGTCCGTCCACTCGCCGTTGACGTGCACCTTGGTGTGAATGTGCACGCACCGGCCCCGGTACCAGCCGGGAAAGATCGTCGTGAAGGTGACGCGGCCCTGCTTGTCGGTCTTCCAGGTGCCGCGCAGATAGCGGGTGTCACTGGTCGGCTCCTCGTGCCCGCCGCCCCCGCCCCCACCGCCGGCCGGGGGCTCCCCGGTCGGGGTGCCGGAGGGTACGTCCGTCGGAGTTCCCGAGGGCGCGTCGGTGGGGGCGGTGCCGCCGCCCTCGGAGAAGCTCTCGTAGCCCGAGTAGAGCCCCAGCGCGTCGCAGTGCCAGATGTCGACGGCCGCGTCGCGGATCGGCTCGCAGGTCTCGGAGTCGATCACCTTGAGGCGCAGGGTGAGGGGGATGCCCTCCTTGTCCTCGGTGATGTCCTGTCGGAGCTTGTCCGCGTCGATGTAGTACGGGCCCTCGGTGGTCTCCGAGGTGAGCCTGTAGCACTCCTCGCCGGCGCTCGCGCCGGCGGAGGCGAGGGGCTTCCCGCTCGCCTTGGCGGTGCCCGTGGTGGTGCCCGCGCTCGCGGTCGCGACGACCGCTCCGCCCACACCCACGGCGGCCAGGGCGCCCGCACCCGCCACGACGACCTTGCGGCGCGTCAGATCCCGCTTGTGCCTCGGCCCCTGGGCCTTCTCGTTTCCGGTCTGGTCTCCGGTCTGGTTTCCCGTCATGGCCAGGAAATTAGGGAGCCGGGCTGTCAAAGCCGTGAGAAGGGGCTGTGGTTTGTCCGGCATTTCTGCGGCTGGGGAAAAGCGGCTGGAAACCACTGCCCCTTCACCCCGCCGGTCCGTCCCGCCAGGTGCCGCGTGGACAGCACGTCTCGCCGCTCGACCCCTGGTGAATTGGACCGTCGCCCGTCCTCGCTCTCCATGCGGAAAAGGTCCGTTTTCCCCGCACACGCGAAAGGGACCTGAAATCGACGGACGATTTCAGGTCCCTCTCCCGGGCCCTCCGGAAAGCGCTTCTAAAGGCTTGTCCTACTTCGGCTGCGGCTTGCGCACCGACAGGTGCAGCTCGCGCAGCCGCGCCTCCTCCAGCTCCGTCGGCGCGCCCATCATCAGGTCCTGGGCGTTGCCGTTGAGCGGGAAGGCGATGGTCTCGCGGATGTTGGGCTCGTCGGCGAGGAGCATGACGATACGGTCGACGCCCGGCGCGATGCCGCCGTGCGGCGGGGCGCCGAAGCGGAACGCGCGCAGCATGCCGGCGAACTGCTCCTCGACGGTGTCACGGTCGTAGCCCGCGATCTCGAAGGCCTTGAGCATGATGTCGGGCTCGTGGTTCCGGATCGCGCCGGAGGACAGCTCCACGCCGTTGCAGACGATGTCGTACTGCCAACCGAGGATGTCCAGCGGGTCCTGGGTCTCCAGGGCCTCCAGACCGCCCTGCGGCATGGAGAACGGGTTGTGCGAGAAGTCGATCTTGCCGGTGTCCTCGTCCTTCTCGTACATCGGGAAGTCGACGATCCAGCAGAACCGGAAGACGCCCTCCTCGAAGTGCCCGGCGCGCTTGGCGGCCTCGACCCGCACCGCGCCCATGATCTTCGAGACCTCTTCGAACTCGCCCGCGCCGAAGAAGACCGCGTGGCCGGCGGCCAGCGACAGCCGCTTGGTCAGCTCGGCGACGTTGTCCTCGGTGAGGAACTTGGCGATCGGGCCGGACAGCGAACCGTCCTCGGCGACCCGCACCCAGGCCAGACCCTTGGCGCCCTGCTCGATCGCGTACTCGCCGAGCTGGTCGAAGAACTTGCGCGGCTGGGCCGAGACGTCCGGCACCGCGAGGGCACGCACGTGCTTGCCGGCGAACGCCTTGAACTCGGAGCCCTCGAAGACATCGGTGATGTCCACCAGCTCCAGCTGGGCCCGCAGGTCCGGCTTGTCGGAGCCGTACTTGAGCATCGCCTCACGGAACGGGATGCGCGGGAAGGGCGAGGTGACGTGCCGCCCGTTGCCGAACTCCTCGAAGAGCTCGGTCATGAGCTTCTCGATGGGCTGGAAGACGTCCTCCTGCTCGACGAAGGACATCTCCACGTCGAGCTGGTAGAACTCGCCCGGCGAACGGTCCGCGCGGGCGTCCTCGTCGCGGAAGCAGGGCGCGATCTGGAAGTAGCGGTCGAAGCCCGAGATCATCAGCAGCTGCTTGAACTGCTGCGGGGCCTGGGGGAGGGCGTAGAACTTGCCCGGGTTGAGGCGCGACGGCACGACGAAGTCGCGGGCGCCCTCGGGGGAGGTGGCGGACAGGATCGGCGTCGCCATCTCGTTGAAGCCGAGGGCCGTCATCTTGTGACGGATGGCGCTGATCACGGCCGTACGCAGCATGATGTTGCGGTGCATGCGCTCGCGGCGCAGGTCGAGGAAGCGGTACTCCAGGCGCCGCTCCTCGTTGACCCCGTCCTCGGCGTTGATGGTGAAGGGGAGCGGGGCGGCCGCGCCGAGCAGCTCGACCTCGCCGACCTCGACCTCGATCTCGCCGGAGGGCAGGTCCGGGTTGATGTTCTCGGCGCCGCGCGAGACGACCTTGCCGTCGACCCGGACGGTCGACTCCTTGGAGATCTTGTCCAGCGCCTCGTAGGCCGGGGTGCCCGGGCGGGCCACCAGCTGCGTGATGCCGTAGTGATCGCGGAGATCGATGAAGAGGATGCCGCCCAGGTCGCGCCGATTGTGCAGCCAGCCGCTCAGCCGGACGTCGGTGCCGACGTCAGAGGCGCGGAGCTCGCCGCAGGTGTGGGACCTGTACCGATGCATCGTCGTTCATCCAGCCTTCGCTGATCGGGGATCTGGCGGGTGTTTCACGGCCGGTGTTCCCTCGGCCGTTGTTTCACGTGAAACAACGCCAAGGGTACCGGCCACCCCGAGATCGCCTCCCCACCATTTCCCCGAGGGCCAGGACATCCAGTTCCCCAGGGGCCAGGGCCTCCAGCGCTTACCGTCGGGCAGGGCCGTCACGCAGAGGCCCACGACGACGCGGCGGTCATTCCCTGACCGGATACGCACCGTCATAGCCATGGGCAGGACCGCAAGCGGTTACTGTCGCTAGCGTCGATTGCCGTCACCTCCGTCGCCGCCGGTCGTGGTTTCTCGTCATGGCTCCGTCATGGTCCTCATCGGCTCATGGGTCGTCATGACCTCCGGCACCGCTCGGTGCCCGGTACAGCTTCGGTGGCACGGTCCGATCAGCTGTTCTTAGAGTGGGTCAATGCGCACTGGTGAGCCCCCGCCCACCGTGGGGGACGTCCTGTCCGCCCTCGCGACGGGACTGTGGACCTGGGACAGCGCTGCCGGAACCGTCACGCTGGACGCCGAGGCCGCCCGGCTCATGGGGCTGCCCGCCCGGCCGACGACCCTGACCCAGGCCGGGGCGCGCTCGCGGCTGCACCCCGTCGACTGGAACGAGATCGTCTCGGTCGTGCAGCTCGCCGTCGCCGAGGACACCCTCGCCGAGGTACGGATCCGGGTCATGGACGAACAGGGCCGGGTCGTCCGTACGATCCGCAGCCGTTCGAAGCCGACCTTCGACCCGGTGCTCAAGTCCTTCGAGCTGATCGGCACCATCCAGGAGGTCACCGAGCCCTCCCCGGCGACCGCCGTGCGGGGGCCGTCCGTCACCGGCGACTGGCGGCGGTCGCGCGAGGCGTTCCTGCTGGACGCGGGCCGGGCGCTGGCCGAGGCGCGGTCCACGGCCGAGGTGCTGCGGGTCGCGGCAGGCCTGGCGATGCCCGGCTTCTCACCGGACGGCCTCGCGGTCTTCGGTGTGGAAGCCGACCGCCTCACCGTCATCGGCCACCACGGGCACAACCAGGGCGACGAACGCCCCTTCACCCATATGCCGCTGGAGACGGACTACCCGGCCGCCGAGGTGGTCCGCACCGGCCGCGCCGTCTATCTCTCCTCCCCCGAGGACTACAAGGGGCGCTACCCCACGGCCTGGCCGCTCGCCGAACAGTTCGGCCGCCAGTCCTGGGCGTTCCTGCCGCTGACCGTCGCCGGCCGCACGATGGGCGCGTGGATGGCGGGCTTCACCCACCCCGTCACCTTCACCCCCGACGAGCGCTCGGTCCTGACCACCGTCGCGCGCATGCTCGCCCAGGCCCTCTCCCGCGCCGGCGCCGCCGAGACCGAGCGCGAACTGACCGACGGCCTGCAGCGCACGATGCTGCCCAGCCTGGGCCCCGAGATACCCGGCATGAGCGTCGCCGCGCGGTACGTCCCCACCGGCGGCGGACTCCAGGTCGGCGGCGACTGGTACGACATGATCGCCCTGCCGAGCGGCCGGTTCGCGCTGGTCATCGGTGACGTCCAGGGCCATGACGTGCGCGCCGCCGGTCTGATGGGCCAGCTCCGCATAGCCCTGCGCGCCTACGCCTCCGAGGGCCACCGCCCCGACGCCGTCCTCTCCCGCGCCTCGCGCTTCCTGCACGGCATCACCGACTCCGCCGCCGACGCCTACCCCGACCTCCGCTTCGCGACCTGCCTCTACGTCGAGGTCGACCCGCCCTCCGGCGTCCTGGACATCGCCCGTGCCGGGCACCCCGATCCGGTGGTCCGCATGGCCGACGGAACGGTCCTCGTCCGGCCCACCCCGGGCGGCCTCCCCCTGGGCATCGACCCCGACGCCGACTACCCCACCACCCGGCTGGTGCTGGAGCCGGGCGAGACCATCCTCCTGTGCACCGACGGCCTCATCGAGACCGGCGGTCACGACCTCGAAACGGGCTGGCGCCGCATCCGCACGATCCTGGAAACCTTCGACGCGGACCCGGCCGAGACCGCGGGGGCCGTGGAGACCGGGGGTGCCTTGGAGGCCGGGGGCGTGCCGGGGGTCGGAGGCGACCTGGAAGCCGGGGGTGTCCCGAGGTTTGGGGAAGCCCTGGAGGCCGGGGATGCCCTGCGATCCGAAGGGGCCCAGCAATCCGAAGGGGCCATGGAGGTCGACGGGGCCACCGAGGTCAGGGAGACGCCGGAGGCCGGGGGTGCCCAGCGATCCGCAGGAACCCTGGAGGTCGACGGGGCTGGAGGAGCGGCGGCGGAGGAGCCGGGCGCCCGCGCCCCGGCGGCGGCCCGCGCCCCGGCCGCCGCCCTCGTCTCCGTTCGGCCGGAGGCCCCCGGGCTCGGGCCGGGGCGGCTGGAGGCGCTGGCCGACGCGCTCGTGCAAGGGGTGCACGGCCCCTCCTCCCACCACACGCCCGGCCCGCTCGCCGACCGGCGCGAGGACGACATAGCGATGCTGCTGCTGTGCCGGGAGAGCGCGGGACGCGGCGGCACCACCGCCGTACCGGCGCCCACCCGCCGCACCGCCCTGACCGTCGCCCAGGCGGAGCCCGAGCGCATCGCCGGCGCCCGTCAGCAGGTGCGCGAACTCCTGCACGACTGGAGCTGCGGCGACCAGGTCGACTCCGCCGTGCTCCTCGTCTCCGAGATGCTCACCAACGTCCTCGTCCACACCGACGCGGACGCCCTCCTCGTCGCCGAGATGACCGGCGACGGCGGCAAGCGCCGGATGCGCGTCGAGGTCACCGACACCAGCGACGACCTCCCCCACAAGCGCCACCCCGGTGAACTCGCTTCCTCCGGCCGCGGCCTCGTCCTCATGGACGTGCTCGCCGACGCCTGGGGCGTGGACCCCCGCGGCGACGGCAAGAGCATCTGGTTCGAGCTGTACGAGACACCCCCGCCGGAAGGTGCGCACGACGAGTCCCTGAGCTAGTGCCGCATCAGGCAACGTTCGCCCTGGGCGGTCTGCGACGATGACGCCATGGCCGAAGAAGTCATTCCCATTCTTCGCGTCGAGGACGCTGCGGCGGCGGTCGCGTGGTACGGGCGACTGGGCTTCGCCAAGCAGTGGGAACACCGATTCGAACCGGGACTTCCCGTGTTCGTCGAGGTCGCCCGGGGTGGGGTGCGGTTGTTCTTGTCGGAGCACAAGGGCGATGCCCGTCCCGACACGTTGGTCTACCTCCGCGTTCGTGATGTCGACGTCATCGCCTCCGAGTTCGGCGTGCAGGCGAAGGATGCTCCGTGGGCACGTGAGATTGAGCTGCGCGACCCGGACGGCAACCGGCTGCGGATCGGAACGCCAGCGGAATGACACTCGTTGGCAGCGCGCGGCAGGGAAGCTGTGGCTGGCGGCTGAGCGAGTACGCGTCCGCGAGTCGATGACGAAGAGGGGCAGCGCCTGCTGCGGATCATCCGCCGGGTCGGCGGGTCGGTGGTGACCTGGCGGCGGGCCCAGATGGTGCTGCTGTCCGCCCAGGCATGCCCGTGGCGAAGATCGCCGAGGTGACGTTCACCAGCGCGGACCGGGTCCGGGACGCGATCCACAACTTCAACGCCGACGGCTTCGACTCCCTCTACCCAAAGTACAAAGGCGGGTCGGACCAGGACATTCACCCTGCCCGAGCGGCGCGAGATCGAGAAGATCGCCAAGTCCAGGCCGGCCGGGCACGGTCTGCCGTTCTCGACCTGAAGCGTGGCCAAGCCGGCCGACTTCCTGGTCGCCGAGGGGGTGGTCGACGACATCAGCCACGAGGGCCTTCGGGTCCTGCTCCGCGAGGAGAGCGTGTCTTTTCCACGTATAAGGACCTGGAAGACCTCCCGAGACCCTGACTATGCCCCCAAGAAGGCCCGCGTCGAGCACCTCTGCGCGATCGCCGACGGCGAGGTCGTACCCGAGGACGGTGAACCCCAAGTCGTCTTATGCCTGGACGAGTTCGGGCCGCTCAACCTCCAGCCCCACCCCGGCCGACAGGGGGCCGAGCGCGGCGGACGGCACAAGGACCCCGACCGGGAGTCCCGGCCCCGACGGCGGGCGACCAACACCCGCCCGCACGGGGTCAGACATCTGTTCGCCGCCTACGACCTTGCCCGGGACAAGCTCTACGGCCGATCAAGCCGAAGAAGAACCGGACGAGGTCCCTGGAGTTCTGCCGCTACCTGCGCAGCCTCCACTCGCCCGAGATCCGCATCGCGATCGTGCTCGACAAGTTCTCCCCGCACCTGACCACGAAGAAGGACAGCCGGGTCGGCGACTGGGCCGCGGCCAACAACGTCGAGCTCGCCTACCCGCCCACGAACAGCTCGTGCTGAACCGCATCGAGGCCCAGTGCACCGCCCTGCGCCACTTCGCCCTGGACGGCACCGACCACGCCGGCCACAAGGAGCAGAGCAGCATGATCCGCCGCTGCATCATCTGGCGAAACCGTCGCGCCGCCGATCACGGCTACGAGCCGTGATCGACAGGGCGAACGTTGCCTGATGCGGCACTAGATGTGTCGTCTCATGACATTGGTTCCTCGTTGTCAGGCTTGCGGGCGTAGGACGTGAGGCGATCGGCGAGTGCGATGACGAGGTCGCGTAGTTCTTTGGGGCGCTCGATGACGAACGGCCGGTCGAGTGAGGCGAGTACTGGAGGCAACCAGTCGAGTCGCTCGGCCCGCAGCTGGACGCGCGGCCAGTGCTCGGCCGCCGGGTCCTGGCCGGCCGCGGGCTCGTGTTCCTCGATGCTCGCGACGCCGGCGGGGAGGTGCGCGCGGATCTGCTCAACTGTCCCGTGGATCCGCAAGGTCACCTCATGCCGGTACTCGGCTGTGGCGAATCCTGACAGCACGCGCTGTGTCGGACCGGGACCCGCGGGCGCTTCGAATGAGCCGGGCAGGGTCCTCGCGTCTGCGATGCGATCGAGCCGGAAGGTTCGGTCTTCGCCGAGCTGGGCGTCCTTGCCCGTGACGTACCACCGGCCCTCGTGGGCGACGATCCCGTAGGCGTGCAGTGTGCGTTCGCTGCGCCGTCCGTCGCGGTCGGTGTAGCGGATCGAGACCGGTCGGCGGTGGCGCACCGCATCGGCGATGGTGAGCAGGAGCCCGGCGTCCGGGGTGTCGAACTCGCCGGGCTGATCCGTGAAGGCGAGGGTGTCCAGGAGTGTGTCGAGCCGGCGGGCAATGTGCTTGGGCAGCACCCGCCGGATCTTCGCTGACGCCGTCTCGTTCGCCGTGCGCTCCGTCGTCGTCAGCCCTGTCCGGCGGCCGGCGACCAGGCCGAGCAGCACGGCCAGCGCCTCGTCGTCGCTGAGCATGAGGGGCGGCAGGCGGTACCCGGCAGCGAGCCGGTACCCGCCGTAGCGGCCGCGCACCGATTCCACGGGCACGTCCAGGTCGATCAGCTGGCCCACATACCGCCGCACAGTGCGCCCTTCGACGCCGAGACGGTCGGCCAGTTCGGCCACAGTCCGGGTGCCGCCCGACTGCAGCAGCTCCAGGAGTGTCAGCACGCGGCCGGTGGGTCGGGGCACGTTCGCAGCCTAACGCGAATACAGGACCGATTCTGTCCCCTATTTCTCCTAGCCTGCGGCGTATACGCCTCCACCACCAGCCAAGGAGATTCCCATGGACTTCGTCTCGATCCGCATCATCACCAGCGACGTCGCACGCCTCGTCGAGTTCTACGAGCGAGCCACAGGAACGCAGGCGACGTGGGCCACCGACGACTTCGCCGAACTCAGGACCGCGGGCGCCACCCTCGCGATCGCCGGCACCCGCACCGTCCCGCTGTTCGCCCCGGGCTCTGCCCGCCCGGCGGACAACCACAGCGTGATCACCGAGTTCCTCGTCGACGACGTGGACCGCGTTCACAACAACCTGACCGGCTTCGTCACCGACTTCGTCAACGAGCCCACCACGATGCCCTGGGGTAACCGGTCACTGCTGTTCCGCGACCCCGACGGCAACCTCGTCAACTTCTTCACCCCCGTCACCCCGGCGGCCATCGAAAAGTTCGCACGCTGACCCCACAAGTTCGCACGCTGACGCCCCGCACAGCTGCTCACGCGGAGCCCCCGAGATCCCGGTGAACGCGGCCACCGAGCCCAAGAGCACCACCAGCAGGGCCGCGCCCGCGGACTTCCTCAACCACTACAACCACGAGCGCCCGCACTCCGCGCCCGGAGGCCGGCCACCCACCAGCCGGACCTCCGGCAGCGACCACCGCATCGTGTTCGACCAGCCACCGAAGCCGCTCGACACAATCCCCCAGCAGCCCACCTTCGAGGACGCCGCGGAACCAACATCCTGAGACCCCACAACTAGACGGCACCCGAGGGGGGACCGGCCGGGGCCGGACCGGGACCACCCGAACCCGGTCGGGGCCCCGGCCGGGACTCCCCGAACCGCCCCCTCAGCTCGTGCGCCACCCCGAACGCCGCGGCCGTCAGCGGCACCGCCAGCAGCATCCCCAGCACCCCCGCGACCGACGCCCCCGCCGCGATCGCGAGCATCACCACCGCCGGATGCATCCGCACGGTGCGGCTCTGGATGGCCGGCAGCAGCACATGCCCCTCCAGCACCTGCACGAGCAGCACGATCCCCAGCACCCACAGCGCGATCACCACCCCCCGGTCCGCGAGCGCGACGAGCACGGCCACCGCACCCGACACGAACGCGCCGAGATACGGCAGGTACGCCCCCACGAACACGAGCGCTCCGAGGCCGATCGCCCCCGGGACGTCCAGGATCCACAGCCCGACGGTGATGCAGACCGCGTCGATGAGGGCGATGAGGGTGGTCCCCCGCATGAACCCTTCGACCGCCTCGAAGGCCCGCCGCGCGATCGCCTCGACGGTGTCGGCGCCCCCGCTCGGTGACAGCGCCCGGATCGTGTCGACGGCCCGGTGCGAGTCCCGCAGGAAGAAGAAGACGAGGAACAGCGCGAGCACGGCCATCGCGATGACCTCCGCGACGACGCTCACCCCGCTGATGACGTTGGACGCCGCCGTCCCCCCGAACCTGGCGAGCAACTCCTTCGCGTTGGCTGCCAGATCGTCGAGCGAGGTCCCCGCCGCCCCGAAGTGCGAGGCGAGATCACCGGCGGCGTCCCGCAGCGAGGCGATGATCTGGTCCCCCGTCTCGACGAGCGCCGCGACCACGATGTACACGGCACCGCCGACGACCCCGACCACGGCCACGCAGGTCAACGCCGCCGCCAGCGACCGGTGCACCCGCGCCTTGACCAGCCTGCGGTGCAGCGGCCCGAGCAGGGCGGTCCCCAACAGCGCGAGCAGCACCGGTGTCACCGCCGTCCGGAACTCCACGCACAGCCGCACGCCGACGTACGCGACCCCGGCCACCAGCAGCGCGACGGCGCACCACGCGGCCAGACGCCGCACGGTTTCGGGAAGCAGCTGCACACCCCCAGGGCACCACGCCCCACCGCCCGTGTCGCCGGATGGGACCCCGCCCGGGTGACGCCGACGCGCGGCCCCCGATCACCGCCGCTCGCACACGATGATCACTGCCGCTCCTACTCGGTGATCACCGTCGCTCGTACACGATCACCCGTCGCCCGCGCACCGACTCGTCCGCCACCACGGTGAAGTACTCCTCCAGCACAGCGGCCTTCATCCGGTCCCGTCCCCCCGACGGCGGACGGGCCACCCCGGGCGCGTCGGTGACCAGCAGGATCCGGTGGCGGGCCAGCATCGCGTCCCGTATCCGGACGGGATCGGCCTCGACCCCCTTGAGCGTCCCGGACGCCACGGGGCTCCGGGCCAGCGCGATGTCCCGCAGGCCCGCGAAGTCGTCGGGGGAGACGAGCGCGGTGTCGCGCCGGGCCGACGGGGCGAAGAGGACCGCGTCGCCGGGCCGCTTCAGGTGCCGTACGTGCACGGCCGCGGCCAGGACGTCGTCGACCCGGCTGTCAGGGGACCGTTTGGCCAGTGAGTGCGGCAACAGCGCCACCATCGCGACGCCGACCAGCACCGGCACGAGCCACGACGCCGTCCTCGGAAACTCCGGCCGGACGGCCCGCACCGCCGCGCTCAGGGCCGCCCCGATCAGCAGCGCCAGGCCCAGCATGCTGAACAGGACGTAGCGGTCGAGGAACACGGGACGGATCAGGCACAGGCCGAGCAGCCCGAGCTGCGGCACCGCCAGCAGCGGCAGCGCGACGGCCGCCAACGACAGCCGCCCCGCCCGCGGCCGGTCCAGCAGGGCCCCCAGCCCGCCGATCGTCAGCAGGACCGCGGGGCCGATCAGCATGTGCCAGGTCAGCGGCGGTATCCAGGAGACCTGGTCGGACTGCCGCCGGCTGAACAGGATCAGCGGCAGGACTCCCGCCGCGGCGACCGCCGAGGCCGCCGCCCAGCGCGTCCAGGTCGCGCGCGGCGCCCGTGCCCACGCCAGGGTCGCCGCGTGTGCGGGCACCACCAGCAGGGACAGCCAGTTCAGCAGCCCGCAGACCAGGATCAGGCCCCCGTACGCCGCCCAGCGCGCCCCTCCGCCGGCCCGCCCCCGCTGGAGCACGGTCACCAGCAGCAGCGTGGAGAGTCCCGCGCCGGCCGCGATCAGCGCGTACGGGCGGCCCTCCTGGAGATGGAACTGCACGGTCGGCAGCAGCCCGAACGCCAGTCCGCCCCCGAGCCCGGCCCAGGGTCCGGCCAGCCGACGGCCGATGACCGTGACACAGGCCGCCGCCCCCGCCATGGCCAGCACCGAGGGCAGCCGCAGCGTCGTCGTACCGGGTCCGAAGCAGGTGAAGAGGCCGTGCATCAGCAGGTAGTAGGCCCCGTGCACGACGTCGACCTGGGCCAGCATGTGGAGGATGTCGGCGGTCGACCGCCGTGCCACCTGCCAGGTCGCGGCCTCGTCCCGCCAGACGCTGTGCTGCCGGGAGAGCCCCCACAGTCCGAGCGCGATCGTCCACAGCACCGGTGCCGACCAGACCGGCAGCCGCCGCGCGGTCGCCGCGGCCGCCGAGCGGACCGCCGTGACCGTCGCGCACCCTCCGAGAAGGGCCGGCGCGGGCGCGCTCAAGTGAGCGGAGAAGGGTGGGCCGGACGTCGGGATCCATCGTCGTGGAACGGCCTGCGCATGGTGTCTCTCCCCGTTTCCCTGCGTGTGCGGGGGAACGGGCAGGACTGAGCCCGCCCCGGCCGATGGCCGGGGCGGGCTCCGAGTGGTGCGCTCTCCCCCGTGAGCGCCACCCGCTCCGGAGGTCAGCCGAAGGGGTGGGCACGCACGAACCTACGCGGCGGGGTGCCGCTCAGCCAGGCGTCGGCCGGGTGGGCATGATCACCCGGTGCGGAGTGAACCCGGACGACGCCCGGTGGCCCGATTGGCGGGGACGAGCCGTATTTGCCCAGCGATGGGCGCTCGCTACAGCCCTTCGGAGGTCATCCCGTGGACCGCCGGGATCGTCCCCAGCCGGCCCTTCTGGAAGTCCTCGAACGCCTGCTGGAGCTCCTGGCGGGTGTTCATCACGAACGGGCCGTAGTGGGCCATCGGCTCACGGATCGGCTGTCCGCCGAGAAGCACGATCTCCAGGTCGGGCGCATGGGAGTCCTGCTGCTCGTCCGCCCGGAAGGTGATCGAGGAGCCCGCGCCGAAGACCGCCGTCTGCCCGAGGTGGATGGGCCGCCGGTCCGCACCGACGCTGCCACGACCGGCGAGGACGTAGGCGAGGGCGTTGAAGTCCTCCCGCCACGGCAGGGTGATCTCCGCGCCCGGCGCGACGGTCGCGTGGAGCAGGGTGATCGGGGTGTGGGTGACGCCCGGCCCCTGGTGACCGTCCAGCTCACCGGCGATGACGCGGAGGAGCGCGCCTCCGTCGGGAGAGGTGAGCAGCTGGACCTGACCACCGCGGATGTCCTGGTACTTGGGGGCCATCATCTTGTCCCGGGCCGGGAGGTTCACCCACAGCTGGATGCCGTGGAACAGGCCGCCGGACATGACGAGGGACTCCGGCGGCGCCTCGATGTGGAGGAGGCCGGAGCCGGCCGTCATCCACTGGGTGTCGCCGTTGGTGATGGTGCCGCCACCGCCGTGGCTGTCCTGGTGGTCGAAGATCCCGTCGATGATGTAGGTGACGGTCTCGAAGCCACGGTGAGGGTGCCAGGGGGTGCCCTTCGGCTCTCCCGGCGCGTAGTCCACCTCGCCCATCTGGTCCATCATGATGAACGGGTCGAGGTGCTGGTAGTTGATCCCCGCGAACGCCCGGCGAACCGGGAAGCCCTCGCCCTCGAACCCACTGGGCGCGGTATTCACGGCGAGCACCGGTCGGGCCACCGCGTCGGTCGGTGCGGCGACACGGGGCAGGGTCAGCGGGTTCTCGACAGTCACTGCGGGCATGTCGGTACCTCCTTGTGCGCTCAGTTTAGTTGACGATTGAACTTCCTGCCACCCTCAACAGCACACAGGCCTTCCGGCATTCCCGCCGAGCCCGCACCCCGGGACGCACCCTGAAGGGGCGCGGGGAGCTGCGCGAACAACCCCCGCAGCCCCGCACTCCGCAACGAACCGCACCCCACCGCCCCGGACCCGGACCCTGACCCGGAACCCGGCGGAACCAGCGGAGCTACCCGTCTGCGAAGCAATGGCGTCTAGCCATACATCCGCCGCATCGCGAACTCCACCATCTGCTCCACGGCCTTCGCGTCGAAGACCATCCGGTGCTCCCCCTCCATGTCGAGGACGAAGCCGTACCCGGTCGGCAGCAGATCGATCACCTCCGCACCGGTGATCACGAAGTACTTCGACTCCTTGCCGGCGTACCGACGCAGCTCCTTCAGCGAGGTGAACATCGGGATCACCGGCTGCTGGGTGTTGTGCAGCGCCAGGAATCCGGGGTTGTCCCCGCGCGGGCAGTACACCTTGGACGACGCGAAGACCTGCTGGAAGTCCTCCGCCGCCATCTGCCCGGTGGTGAAGGCCCGCACCGCGTCCGCGAGGGAGGGCGGGGACGGCTCCGGGTACAGGGGTGGCTGCTGCCCGTAACCGCCCCCCATCTGGCCGCCGGGCATCTGCCCGGGCATCTGCTGCTGCGGCGGCGGGGCGTACTGCTGCTGGGGGCCGGCGCTCTGGTCGTAGCCGTACATGCGGCAAAGCGTAACGAGTCACAGATGACCCGATCGGGGTTGCTTCTTATTACTGATGGGTAGCATCATCGACGTACAAGCTACTAGTTGGTACGTGAACCAGTGCGAGGATCCAGTGCCTCGCCGATCTCTTTCTTACGGAGCCGTCGCCATGGGGCACTACAAGTCGAATCTCCGCGACATCGAGTTCAACCTCTTCGAGGTCCTCGGGCGCGACAAGCTGTACGGCACCGGCCCGTTCGCGGAGATGGACACGGACACCGCCAAGACCATCCTGGAGGAGCTGGCCCGGCTCTCGGAGAACGAGCTGGCGGAGTCCTTCACGGACGCCGACCGCAACCCGCCGGTCTTCGACCCGGAGACGAACACCGCGCCCGTACCGGCATCCTTCAAGAAGAGCTACAAGGCCTTCATGGACTCCGAGTACTGGCGGCTCGGCCTGCCCGAGGAGATCGGCGGCACCACCTCGCCCCGCTCCCTGATCTGGGCCTTCGCCGAGCTGATCCTGGGCGCCAACCCGGCCGTCTGGATGTACTCCTCGGGCCCCGCGTTCGCCGGCATCCTCTTCGAGGAGGGCAACGAGGTCCAGAAGCACATCGCCAAGGTCGCCGTGGAGAAGCAGTGGGGCTCCACGATGGTCCTCACCGAGCCCGACGCGGGCTCCGACGTCGGCGCCGGCCGCACCAAGGCGGTCCAGCAGGAGGACGGCTCCTGGCACATCGAGGGCGTCAAGCGCTTCATCACCTCCGGTGAGCACGACATGGAGGAGAACATCCTCCACTACGTCCTCGCCCGCCCCGAGGGCCACGGCCCCGGCACCAAGGGCCTGTCCCTCTTCCTCGTCCCGAAGTACCTCTTCGACTTCGAGACCGGCGAGCTGGGCGAGCGCAACGGCGTCTACGCCACCAACGTCGAGCACAAGATGGGCCTCAAGGCCTCCAACACCTGCGAGATGACCTTCGGCGACCGCCACCCTGCCAAGGGCTGGCTGGTCGGCGACAAGCACGACGGCATCCGCCAGATGTTCCGCATCATCGAGTTCGCCCGCATGATGGTCGGCACGAAGGCGATCTCGACGCTCTCCACGGGCTACCTGAACGCGCTGGAGTACGCCAAGGAGCGCGTCCAGGGCCCCGACCTGGCGAACTTCATGGACAAGACCGCGCCCAAGGTCACCATCACCCACCACCCCGACGTCCGCCGCTCGCTGATGACGCAGAAGGCGTACGCGGAGGGCATGCGCGCCCTCGTCCTCTACACGGCCTCCATCCAGGACGAGATCCAGGTCAAGGAGGCGGCGGGCGAGGACATCTCCGCCCTGGAGGCCCTGAACGACCTGCTCCTGCCCATCGTCAAGGGCTACGGCTCCGAGAAGGGCTACGAGCAGCTCGCCCAGTCCCTGCAGACCTTCGGCGGCTCCGGGTTCCTCCAGGAGTACCCGATCGAGCAGTACATCCGCGACGCCAAGATCGACACCCTTTACGAGGGCACCACCGCGATCCAGGGCCAGGACTTCTTCTTCCGGAAGATCGTCCGCAACCAGGGCGCCGCGCTGAACACCCTCGCCGAGGAGATCAAGAAGTTCCTGGCCCTCGGGGAGGGCGGCGAGCAGCTGGACGGCGCCCGCGAGCACCTCGCCAAGGCCGCCGTCGAGCTGGAGGCCATCGTCGGCCTCCTCCTCACCGACCTCGCCGCCACCGAGCAGGACGTCAAGAACATCTACAAGGTGGGCCTCAACACCACCCGCCTGCTGATGGCCTCCGGTGACGTCGTCGTCGGCTACCTGCTCCTCAAGGGCGCCGCCGTCGCCGCCGAGAAGCTGGAGACGGCCTCCGCCAAGGACAAGGCCTTCTACACCGGCAAGATCGCGGCGGCGAAGTTCTTCGCGGCCAACGTCCTGCCGGGCGTCACCCTCGCCCGCAAGATCTCCGAGGGCGTCGACCTGGAGCTGATGGAGCTGGACGAGGCGGCGTTCTAGCCCGCCCCGCACCGGCCGCACCCCGGTCCTGGCGCCGGACGGACCCTGCCCGTCCGTCCGGCGCCTCCCCCTCCGTAGCTCACCACGAGGGCCCGCTCCCATCCCCAGGGAGTGGGCCCTCGTACGTCGTTAAGGTGAACCCCATGCGCACACCCCCACGCTTCGATCGCGGCCACACCGACGACCTCATGACCTTCCTGGCGAGCAGCCCGACCCCCTACCACGCGGTGGCGAGTGCCGCGGAACGGCTGGAGAAGGCAGGCTTCCGGCAGGTCTCGGAGACCGACGCGTGGGACGGCTCACTGGGCGGCCGGTACGTGCTGCGCGGGGGCGCGATCATCGCCTGGTACGTCCCGAAGGGCGCCCACCCCCACACCCCCTTCCGCATCATCGGTGCCCACACCGACTCCCCCAATCTGCGGGTCAAGCCCCGCCCCGACAGCGGCGGCCACGGCTGGCGTCAGGTGGCCGTCGAGATCTACGGCGGCCCGCTGATGAACTCCTGGCTCGACCGCGACCTCGGCATCGCCGGCCGGCTCTCCCTGCGCGACGGCACCAGCCGCCTCGTCAATGTCGACAGACCCCTCCTGCGCGTCCCCCAACTCGCCATCCACCTCGACCGGACGGTCTCCTCCGAGGGCCTCAAGCTCGACAAGCAGCGCCACCTCCAGCCCGTCTGGGGCCTCGGCGACGACGTCCGCGACGGCGACCTGATCGCCTTCCTGGAGGAGGAGGCGGGCCTCCCCGCGGGCGAGGTCACCGGCTGGGACCTGATGACCCACTCCGTCGAACCGCCCGCCTACCTCGGCCGCGACAACGAACTGCTCGCCGGACCCCGCATGGACAACCTCCTCTCCGTGCACGCCGGTACGGCCGCACTCGCCTCCGTCGCCGGCTCGGGCGACGAACTCCCCCACATCCCCGTCCTCGCCGCCTTCGACCACGAGGAGAACGGCTCCCAGTCCGACACCGGCGCCGACGGCCCGCTGCTCGGCGGGGTGCTGGAGCGCTCCGTCTTCTCCCGCGGCGGCTCCTACGAGGACCGGGCACGGGCCTTCGCCGGCACCGTCTGTCTCTCCTCCGACACCGGCCACGCCGTCCACCCCAACTACGCGGAGCGCCACGACCCGACGCACCACCCCCGCGCGGACGCCGGCCCGATCCTGAAGGTCAACGTCAACAACCGCTACGCCACCGACGGCTCCGGCCGGGCCGTCTTCGCCGCCGCCTGCGAGAAGGCCGGCGTGCCCTTCCAGACGTTCGTCTCCAACAACTCCATGCCCTGCGGCACCACCATCGGCCCCATCACCGCCGCCCGGCACGGCATCCGCACCGTCGACATCGGCGTGGCCATCCTCTCGATGCACAGCGTCCGCGAGCTGTGCGGAGCGAAGGACCCCTACCTCCTGGCGAACGCCCTGGCGGCCTTCCTGGAGGACTGACCCGCGGCCGTGCACCCCGTCCCGCCCTCAACGCCTGTTAATGACCGGCCTGTCCGGGTACCCGATGTCGACCGGTAGGACCGAACGACCGGAACGACCGGCCGACCCAACCGGACACAGGGAGGAACACTCATGGGCCTGGGCGGGTGCATCATTCTGATCGCGGTGGGGGCCATCCTCACGTTCGCCACCGACTGGGACATGCAAGGGGTCAACCTCGACCTGGTCGGCATCATCTTCATGATCGTCGGACTCATCGGAGTCGCGACGTTCAGCAGTATCGCCAGGCGGAGGCGGGTGGTGGTGCCCCCCACCACCCCGGTCGTGGACGAGACCGGCCAGCAGCGGGGCGGCTACCAGGGCTACTAGGCCGGACAACGGCCTGGGCCGGCCCTGGCTGGTCCGGCCCTGGTCCGGGCCTTTCGGTCCGGGCCTGGGCCGCTCATGGTCGGGGCGCTCCTGGTCGGGGCCCACGCCCCGTCGCCCTCGTCCATCCCCGTCGGCACCAGCGGCAGCCGGTCCGTCCCACCCTCCGTGCGCCGGACCGGCACGCCCCGGTCCTGCTGGTGGACGTGGCAGGCCGGGTGGGCGTGGGAGGGGTCGTCGTCGCAGGAGGCGGCCATCGCCGAGACGTGGAACACGCCCTCGGATATGGACGGGTCGAGTTCGAGCTCGTGGGACAGGGCCGTGCCCGCGCCCTCGCCCCGCAGCTCGGGCCGCCAGCCCCGCACCGCGTACTGCTTCCAGGTGGCGAGCTCCGGATCGTGGAGCATCGGGTGCTTGTGCTGATCCAGTCACTCTTGCCCGCGAGCTCGGGGGCGCGAACGCGGGCCCGCTTGGTCATCTGTCAAACCAATCACACTGAGGGGAATCAGCCTGGCGCGTTGTCCTGCTTCCAGACGGTGTGCAGGCGTTTCGCGGCATCGAACCGATACCCCCGCCCCTCCGCCTTCGTGCCCCAGATCCGATCGACCGCCGCGGACAGCAGGGCTCGCCGTTGCGGCACGTCACTCTGCTGCCGGGCCGTGGTCACAACGGGGTTCCTCGCCAGGAACGCGCACACCACTGCCTCCTCGACACGGACAGCCATGGCTCGCGCACCCGGACAGATATGCCCCAACCTCGGTAGCCCTTCACCCGCCTTCGCCGGGAAACCAGCCTGAGCCCTTCGGGCTACAGACGACGTTTCGGAGCGGGTCCGGGGGAACGTCTGCACGCATGAGATTCCTCGTACGCGACCGGATCCTCGGCATCGGTGACGACTACTGGATCGAGGACGAGCACGGCCGGAAGGCCTTCCTCGTCGACGGCAAGGCCATGCGGCTGCGGGACACCTTCGAGCTGAAGGACACCCGGGGGGAGGTGTTGATCGACATCCGCCGCAAGATGTTCGCGCTGCGCGACACGATGGTCGTCGAACGCGGTGGCGAGCCGCTCGCCACCGTCCGCCGCAAGCGCCTCTCCCTCCTGCGCAACCACTACCGGGTCATCCTGGCGGACGGCACCGAACTCGACGTCAGCGGCAAGATCCTGGACCGTGAGTTCGCCATCGAGTACGAGGGCGAACTCCTCGCGCTCATCTCCCGCAGATGGCTGCACGTCCGCGAGACCTACGGCCTCGACGTCGTACGCGACGACGCGGACCCGGCCCTGCTGATCGCCGTGACGGTGTGCGTGATCAACCTGGCGGAGCGGGAACGGGACGACGACTGAGGGAACACACGTGGCGAAAGCGCACGCCGCCAAGGCTCAGCGCCGCGAAAGCTCGGCGGAGTCGAAGCCCGGCAGGCACGAAGCTCAGCGGCGCGGTGGTTCCAGTCCCAGCAGGCGGTCCTTCAGTGCCGGGAACTGCTCACGCGTCGTCGCGACCCTCGTCGGGTCGAGGTCGACCGTGAGGACCTCCTCGCCGGGGCCCGCCTCCGCCAGGACCTCGCCCCAGGGGTCGACCACGATCGAGTGACCGGCCTGGGGAACTCCCGCGTGCGTACCGGCCGTTCCGCAGGCGAGGACGTAGGCCTGGTTCTCCACGGCCCGGGCCTGCGCCAGCAGCGTCCAGTGGGAGCGGCGGCGCTCCGGCCAGCCCGCCGACAGCACGAACATCTCGGCGCCCGCGTCGACGAGCCCCCGGAACAGCTCGGGGAACCGCAGGTCGTAGCAGGTGGCGATGCCGATGGTGGTGTCCGGGACGCGGAGCGTCACCAGCTCCGCGCCGGCGCCCATCAGCACGGCCTCGCCCTTGTCGAAGCCGAAGCGGTGGATCTTGCGGTAGGAGGCGGCGAGGTCGCCGGACGGTGAGAAGACGAGGGAGGTGTTGTAGAGGGTTCCGTCCGGGGCCCGCTCCGGGATCGAGCCCGCGTGCAGCCAGACGCCCGTGTCGCTCGCCGCCTTGGCCATCGCCTCGTACGTCGGCCCTTCCAGCGGTTCGGCCGCCGAGGAGAAGGATTCGAACGCGAACGCGCCGGTGGTCCAGAGCTCCGGGAGGACGACGAGATCGGCGCCTGCCTGGTCCCGTACCCGCGAGGCCACCCGGCGCCTGCGCGAATCGACCGATTCGTCCTCGTCTACGCCGATCTGGATGAGCGAGGCGCGCACAGTACCACCGTCCTGGCATTCGAGCCGTCCATACCGGCCTACGATCGTCACACGAAAGCACTGCCGGGGTGCCTCAGAGCAGCGTAACTTAACGTTTCACAGCACCCACTGACAGCCGCCGACGACCTACTCCACGCCGTCAACGCCGACGCCCCCACTGAAGACCACCACCCACGTAGCCGACACGTACCGACCGTACTGACACGTACCGACCGCCCGAGGGGTCCCGTTCCGTGAGTCTGCATCCCACTCTTCAGCCCTACGCCGACGCCTGGACCCACTCCGTGGACGCGATATCCGAGCTGGTGTCGCCGCTCGTGGAGGGCGAGTGGAACCGCCGGACGCCATGCCCGGGGTGGTCGGTGCGCGATGTGGTCTCCCATGTCATCGGCCTGGACTGCGAGATGCTCGGCGACCCCCGGCCGATCCACACCCTGCCGCGCGATCTGTACCACGTACGGACCGAGCACCAGCGGTACATGGAGATGCAGGTCGACGCCCGCCGTCACCACACCGCGCCGGAGATGACCTCCGAGCTGGAGTACACGATCATCCGGCGCAACCGCCAGCTGCGGAACGAGTCCCGGGACCCGGGTCACAAGGTGCGGGGCCCGCTCGGCACCGAGCTGACCCTCGAACAGGCCATGCGCAACCGCGCCTTCGACGTCTGGGTCCACGAGCAGGACCTGCGCGCCGCGCTGGGCCAGCCCGGGAACCTGGACTCGCCGGGCGCGCTCGTCGTCCGTGACGAGCTGCTGTCCGTGCTGCCGAAGGTGGTCGCGGAGGACGCCCAGGCGCCGCGCAGTTCGGCCGTCGTCTTCGACGTGCATGGCCCGGTGGAGTTCATCCGTACCGTCCGGGTGGACATCCAGGGCCGCGGCACGCTGGAGACGGCTCCCGCCCTCGGCCCCGCCGCCACCCTCACACTCGACTGGGAGACCTACGTCCGTCTCGCCTGCGGCCGCGTCACCGCCGATCTCGTCGCCGACCGCATCAAGGCGGAGGGTGACCCCCACCTGATCGCGGCGATCCTGCACGCGTTCGCGGTGACCGTGTAGCGGCCGGGTGACCTGGTAGCGGCCGGTTCTGCGGGGCCGCCGGCTCGCGGGGCCGCCGAAGCGCCGCCCCTCACACCGGCGCCCCGGCCCTACGCCGGTACGTGCACCGTCTCCACCCGGCTCGCCACCAGACGTTCCCGCTCGCGGCGGGCCGCGCGGCCGCGCAGGCGGAGGATCTGACTCAGGCCCAGCGCCTGGAGGACGAACACGGCGGAGAAGGCGATGCCGTAGTCGTCGTCGGTCAGGTCCAGGAGGACGCCGACCGCGAACAGGGTCGTCATGGAGGCGACGAAACCACCCATGTTGGTGATCCCGGAGGCGGTGCCCTGACGCTCCGGCGGGTTCGCCGGGCGGGCGAAGTCGAAGCCGAGCATCGAGGCGGGGCCGCAGGCGCCGAGGACCGCGCAGAGCACGATCAGGAGCCACATCGGGGCGTGCTCGCCGGGGTGGACGAGCGTGGCCGCCCACACCACCGCCGTCGCGAGGACGGTGCCGAGCGCCAGCGGCAGCCGCGCGGCGTGGTGCCGGGCGACGATCTGGCCGTACACCAGTCCGACCACCATGTTGGACAGGACCACGAGGGTGAGCAGTTCACCGGCGGTGCCCCGGCTGAGCCCCTGCGCCTGGACCAGGAACGGCATCCCCCACAGCAGCAGGAACACCATCGCCGGGAACTGGGTGGTGAAGTGCACCCACAACCCGAGCCGGGTGCCGGGCTCCCGCCAGGACGCCGCGATCTGCCGCCGCACGTACGCGGCACCGTGGTGCGGGAACGGCTCCGGCTCGTGCCCGTCCGGGTGGTCCTTCAGGAACAGCAGGGTGAGGGCCAGTACGACCAGACCGGCGACCGAGCTGCCCGCGAACGCCACCGTCCAGCCCACCCCGTGCAGCAGCCGGGCCAGCAGCAGCGTCGAGACCAGGTTGCCCGCCATGCCGACCAGGCCCGCCATCTGCGCGACCAGCGGCCCGCGTCGGGCCGGGAACCACCGGCTGCCCAGCCGCAGCACACTGATGAACGTCATCGCGTCGCCGCAGCCCAGCAGCGCCCGCGACGCCAGCGCCATGCCGTACGACGGCGACAGCGCGAAGCCGACCTGGCCGGCCGTGAACAGCAGGATGCCCAGGGTCAGCACCTTCTTGGTGCCGAGCCGGTCGACCAGCAGGCCGACGGGTATCTGCATGCCGGCGTAGACCAGCAGCTGGAGGATCGAGAACGTGGACAGGGCGGAAGCGCCCACATGGAAGCGCTCGGCGGCGTCGAGGCCGGCCACGCCCAACGACGTACGGAAGATGACGGCGACGAAGTAGACGGAGACGCCCACGCCCCAGACGGCGAGGGCGCGACGGCCGCCGGGCGGGTCCCCGGGCAGGGACCCGGCGGACGACGATATGACGGGGCGAGTCAACGGACCTCCCCTCGCGCCAGGTTGGAGAACCAGCTGACGTGGCGGTGCACGATCTCCACGGCCGCCTCCGCGTCGCCCGTGCGCAGCGCCTGGAGGATCTCCTCGTGCTCGGTGAGCGTCTTGGTGATGCGGTCCGGGTGGGCGTGCATCACGGCGACGCCCATCCGCAGCTGCCGGTCGCGGAGTTGGTCGTAGAGGCGGGAGAGGATCTCGTTCCCGCCGCTGCGGACGATCTCGGCGTGGAAACAGCGGTCGGTCACCGCGGCGCCCGCCAGGTCCCCGGCGGCGGCCTGCGCCTTCTGCTGCTCCAGCAGGCTCTCCAGCCGCTCGATCAGCTGCGGCGAGGCCGGGGCCGTCTTGCGGACCGCGTGCTCCTCGACCAGCTGCCGGGTCTCCACGACGTCCGCGATCTCCTGCGCGGACACGGGCAGCACCAGGGCGCCCTTCTTCGGGTAGAGCTTGATCAGCCCTTCGACCTGCAGCCGCAGCAGCGCTTCCCGAACCGGCGTCCGCGACACGCCGACCGCCTCCGCGAGCTCGCCCTCGGTGAGCAGGGTGCCGCCCTCGTAGCGGCGCTCCAGAACACCCTGTTTGACATGGGCGTAGACACGGTCGGCGGCGGGAGGCTGCTTCACGGCGGGAACGGCGAGGGCGGAGACGGGAGCTGGGGCGGAGGGCATGTCCACAGCATAGATACAACACGTACGCATTGCCGCCCTCGTCCACGATCCGGGACGGCACGCCCACCGCGAAACCGGCCCCGAACCCGCCTCGCACCCACCCTGAACCCGCCGAAGAACTGTGAGATGGACGCGAATTGACCCCCGCCCCACCCAGGGCACAACCTTTTGTGCTACTCACTTGTCACATGAGAAGCGGCACTGCTTGCCCGAAACCGGAGCACAAGTGGCCGCGCTCCACAGACATTTGACGCAATCGGGGTACTTGACTTGATTACCGCCATAAAGGGCGCACGTGTCCGCAGAGCCGCTGCAGTCGTCGTGACCACCGGTGCGATGATCGCGACCGGAGTCGTCACCTCCGCTCCCGCGCAGGCGGCTCCCGCGAAGCCGACGATCACCGCCAAGGGCGGGTTCGTGATGAACGCCGCCAACGGCAAGACGCTCTTCACCAAGGCCGCCGACACCAAGAGGCTCACCGCCTCCACCACGAAGGCCATGACGGCCAAGGTCGTGCTGTCGCAGTCGAATCTGAACCTCGACGCCAAGGTCACCATCAAGAAGGAGTACAGCGACTACATCGTCAAGAACGGCGCCTCGTCGGCCAACCTGATCGTCGGCGACAAGGTCACCGTCCGTCAGCTGCTCTACGGGATGATGCTGAAGTCCGGCTGCGAGGCCGCGATGGCGCTTGCCGACAAGTTCGGCACCGGCTCGACGGTCGCGGCCCGTACCAAGAACTTCATCGCCAAGATGAACTCCACGGCCAAGAGCCTCGGCATGACGAACACGAAGTTCGACTCGTTCGACGGCATCAGCAAGGGTGCGAACGCCTCGACCCCGCGCGACCTCAGCAAGCTCGCGCAGAACGTCATGAAGAACACGACGTTCAAGAAGATCGTGGCGACGAAGGCCTACACGGCCAAGACCATCACCAAGACCGGCAGCACCCGCACCATGGCGACATGGAACAACACGAACGACCTGCTCGGCTGGAAGGGCACGATCGGCGTCAAGACGGGTTCCGGCACCGAGGCCAAGTACTGCCTCATCTTCGCCGCCACCCGTAACGGCAAGACGATCGTGGGCACCGTCCTCACCTCCTCCTCCGCGGCCAACCGCACGGCCGACGTGAAGAAGCTGATGGACTACGGCTTCGCCACTCTCTAGACGAGCGGCCTCTCGGAGGCATGCGAAGGGGGCCACCGCTGACCGCGGTGGTCCCCTTCGCGTTTCCCGCGCAAGCCGATCAGGCTTCTTTACCTCGCAATAGTGAACATGGCTAACCCAGCTGGCATATTCGATTTCCACCTCCGTACGTTCCACAGCGGAGGTGGTTCAGATGATCGAACCCAGCAAGCACCAGCCCGACCCCCGCATGCGGAAGGAGGACGCCCTCGACGTCGGCGACTTCGTCTACGCGGCAACCGGAGCCCGCGTCCGCCGACTGACCATGCCGGACGGGACGCATTGGTTCCCAGCGGTGGATGTCTGCAAGCAGTTGGGGCACACCAACACGCAGAAGGCGCTCTCCGACCATGTGCCGGAGAATCATCGAGAGATTCTCGAGACCCTAACTGGAGGTTACGGTCTCGGCGTTCCCGCAGGTAGAGAGTGGCGTCGAGACCTGAATCTCATCGATCTCCAAGGCCTGATCCTGCTCGTCAGCGCCTGCACCAAGCCAGAGTGCGCACCCTTCAAACGATGGGTCGCCGAAGTGATCGAGACCGTTCAGCGCGAAGGCTCCTACACCTTGGAGGAGGCCGAGGTGCAGCCCGCCGATCCGGCGGCCCCCGTCGCGTACGCCATGCCCGAGCAGGTCGCGGAAGCCATCGTCCGCCTGGAGGAGCGCAACCTCCACGCCGACGAGCAACTCGCGCAGGCACAGCACAGGTCGATCGCCCTGCAGGAGCACATGGTGGAGTTGCAGAGCGCAACCCTCGCCGCCCAGCAGGCCATCGCCCAGGCCATGGAACGCATCGCCGACCGGCTCGACGCCCTCGCCCTCACGCTCGCCCGACCGACGCCGGACACCACCGCGCGCTCAACGCGCCCCACCACGGAGACGGTCCTGGCCGACTGGCGCGAGCGGCTGTCCGTGACGGCGGACGTGTGGACGGTGGCCGTCGTGATCGCCCCGGTCCTCGTCGAGGAGGGCGAGTTGCGGCAGCCGCTGGACGCCATCGCGGCCCGTACGGGCCTGTCGGTGCACCGCGTCAACGAATGCCTCCGGCTGCTGCGCAAGCACGCGTGTATCCATCCCGTGGGCGCGGCGGAGGACGGGGCGCCGGTGTATGTGCTCAGCCGTCGCTGACGGCAACGTCTGACCAGGGCTGACAGAGAATGAAAAAGAAAGAATGAAAGAGAAGGGGCCGGTCGCAAGACGAAGTTGCGGCCGACCCCTTCTGCATGACCCTACCCAGTCACCGGACTCACGCCCAAGTGATCAACCTCTTCGGCTGTTCCAGGATCGCCGCCACGTCCGCCAGCACCTTCGAGCCCAGCTCCCCGTCCACCAGACGGTGGTCGAAGCTCAGGGCCAGGGTCGTCACCTGGCGGGGCTTCACCTTGCCCTTGTGGACCCAGGGCTGGAGACGGATCGCGCCGACCGCGAGGATCGCGGACTCGCCCGGGTTCAGGATGGGCGTGCCGGTGTCGATGCCGAAGACGCCGACGTTGGTGATGGTGACCGTGCCGCCCTGCATGGCGGCCGGGGAGGTCCGGCCCTCCTTGGCCGTCGAGACCAGCTCGCTCAGCGACTGCGCCAGCTCCGGCAGCGCCTTGGCGTGCGCGTCCTTGATGTTCGGGACGATCAGACCGCGGGGGGTGGCCGCGGCGATGCCGAGGTTGACGTAGTGCTTGACCACGATCTCCTGGGCGGCCTCGTCCCAGGTGGCGTTGATGTCCGGGTTGCGCCGGATCGCGACCAGCAGGGCCTTGGCGATCAGCAGCAGCGGGTTGACCCGCAGGCCCGCCATCTCCTTGTCCTGCTTCAGCTCCTCGACCAGTTTCATCGTCCGCGTCACGTCCACGGTCACGAACTCCGTGACGTGCGGGGCGGTGAAGGCCGAGCCGACCATCGCCGCGGCCGTCGCCTTCCGGACACCCTTGACCGGAACACGGGTCTCCCGCACGCCGTCGTACGAGGCCACCGGGGCCGGGGTCCCGACGGGAGCGGCGGACGGGGCTGGTGCGACGGGGGCCGGGGTCGCCGCCACGGGCTCGGGAGCCTTCGGCGGGGCCACGGCCGCGTGGACGTCCTCGCGGGTGATGATGCCGTCCGGGCCGGACGGGGTGATCGTCGCCAGGTCCACCCCGAGGTCCTTGGCTAGCTTGCGGACCGGCGGCTTGGCCAGCGGACGCGCGACGGTGACCCCGTGCTGTCCGTGTCCGTTGAGGTCGCCCTGGATGCCCTGGAGGGCCGAGGCGCCGTACAGCGTGTCCTCGGCGGGCGCGGCGGCGGCCGGGACGCCCTTGCGGGGGCGTCGCTTCGTGGAGGACTCGGCGACGCCGTAGCCGACGAGGACCGGCTTGCGGCCCTCGGGCTTCTTGGCCGCCGGCGCCGCCACGGGCTTGGCCGCGGGCTTCGGTTCGGCCGCGGGCTCGGCGGCCGCGGGCCGGGCGGGCGCGGCTTCGTCGGCGCCGGCCGGGGCCGCACCGCCCGCCACGTCCACCGCGATGATCGACGTGCCGACGTCGACCGTGGTGCCCTCGGGGAAGTGCAGGGCGCGTACGACACCGTCGTACGGGATGGGCAGTTCGACGGCGGCCTTGGCCGTCTCGACCTCGCAGACGATCTGGCCGTCGGTGACGGTGTCACCGGGCTGGACGTACCACTTGAGGATCTCGGCCTCGGTGAGTCCCTCGCCCACGTCGGGCATCTTGAACTCGCGCGGAGACGTGTCTGTCATCGTCGTCACGGACCTCTCCCTCAGTACGCCAGCGAGCGGTCGACGGCGTCGAGCACCCGGTCCAGGTTCGGCAGGTACTCCTCCTCCAGCCGGGCCGGCGGATACGGGGAGTGGTACCCACCGACGCGCAGGACCGGAGCCTCCAGGTGGTAGAAGCACCGCTCGGTGATGCGGGCGGCGATCTCCGCGCCCGAACCGAAGAAGACCGGGGCCTCGTGGACCACGATCAGGCGGCGCGTCCGCTCCACGGAGGCCTGGATGGAGTCGAAGTCCAGCGGGGAGACCGACCGCAGGTCCAGGACCTCCAGGGCCCTGCCCTCCTCGGCGGCGGCGTCGGCGACCTCCTGGCAGAGCTTCACCATCGGGCCGTACGCGGCGAGCGTGAGGTCGGTGCCCTCGCGGACCACCCGGGCCTTGTGCAGCGGGCCGGGGATCGCCTCGGGGTTGACCTCGGCCTTGTCCCAGTAGCGCCGCTTCGGCTCGAAGAAGATCACCGGGTCGTCGCTCTGGATGGCCTGCTGCATCATCCAGTAGGCGTCGGACGCGTTCGACGGCGAGACCACCTTCAGGCCCGCCACGTGCGCGAACAGTGCCTCCGGGGACTCGGAGTGGTGCTCGACGGCGCCGATGCCGCCGCCGTAGGGGATACGGACGACGACGGGGAGCTTGACCTTGCCCAGCGAGCGCGCGTGCATCTTGGCCAGCTGGGTGACGATCTGGTCGTACGCGGGGAAGACGAAGCCGTCGAACTGGATCTCCACCACCGGGCGGTAGCCCCTGAGGGCCAGGCCGATGGCGGTGCCGACGATGCCGGACTCGGCGAGCGGGGTGTCGATCACCCGGTCCTCACCGAAGTCCTTCTGGAGGCCGTCGGTCACCCGGAACACACCGCCGAGCTTGCCGACGTCCTCGCCCATGACGAGGACCTTGGGGTCGGCTTCGAGGGCCCTGCGCAGCGATTCGTTGATCGCCTTGGCGATCGCCATGTTCTTCACAGCGGATTGCCCGGCGGTCTGCCCTGCCGCCTGCGCGGCTGTCTGCGTGCTCATCGCTACTTGCCCTCCTCTTCGTCCACATCGGCGAACGACGCCTGGTACGCCGCGAACTGGGCGCGCTCCTCGTCCACGAGCGCGTGGCCGTCCGCGTACGCGTTCTCGAAGATGGCGAAGTGGTCCGGGTCGGGCATGGCACGCACCACTTCGCGCACTCGCCTTCCCAACGCCTCGCTCTCCGCTTCGAGTTCCGCGAAGAATCCCTCGTTCGTGTCCGTTTCGGACTCGAGGTAGCTGCGCAGACGCGCGATCGGGTCCTTGGCCTCCCAGGCCACCCGCTCGTCGTCGTGGCGGTAGCGGGTGGGGTCGTCGGAGGTGGTGTGGGCGCCCATGCGGTAGGTGTACGCCTCGACCAGGGTGGGGCCCTCGCCCCGGCGGGCGCGCTCCAGCGCCCACTTGGTGACGGCGAGGCAGCCGAGGACGTCGTTGCCGTCGACGCGGACGCCCGGGAAGCCGAAGCCCTGGGCGCGCTGGTACAGCGGGACGCGGGTCTGCTTCTCCGTGGGCTCCGAGATGGCCCACTGGTTGTTCTGGCAGAAGAACACGACCGGCGCGTTGTAGACCGCGGAGAAGGTGAAGGCCTCGGCGACGTCGCCCTGGCTGGAGGCGCCGTCACCGAAGTAGGCGATGACCGCCGAGTCGGCGCCGTCCTTGGCGACGCCCATGGCGTAGCCGGTGGCGTGCAGCGTCTGGGAGCCGATGACGATCGTGTAGAGGTGGAAGTTGTTGCTGTTCGGGTCCCAGCCGCCGTTGTTCACGCCGCGGAACATGCCGAGCAGATTGGTCGGGTCGACGCCGCGGCACCAGGCGACGCCGTGCTCTCGGTAGGTCGGGAAGACGTAGTCGTCCGCGCGGGTGGCCCGCCCGGAGCCGATCTGGGCGGCCTCCTGGCCGAGCAGCGAGGCCCACAGGCCCAGCTCGCCCTGGCGCTGCAGGGAGGTGGCCTCGGCGTCGAAGCGACGGGTCAGCACCATGTCGCGGTACAGGCCGCGCAGCTCGTCGGCGGTGATGTCCGCGACGAACGGGTCGTACTCGGCATTCTTGACGCGCTTGCCCTCGGGCGTCAGCAGCTGGACGAGTTCGGGCTGGGCGTCGGTCGGCTTCTTCGCAGTGGCGCGCCTGGTGCCGGTGGTGCCGGCCGCCTTGCTGCCGGTGGTGCCGGTCTTGCCTGCGGCGCTGCGTCGCGGCTTGCGCGCGGCAGTGCTCTCCACGGTCACGTGTGCTCCTCCGTCGGTCCGGCCCCCGGGGTTGCCGGGTGACCAGTGCGGCTCGCCTGATCCCGGTGCCCGTGCACGGGGTGGGTGCCCTTGGCCGGGAACAGACGTGACAGGTGCCCCGGCGAGCGCCCTGCACGAGGCACGTTACCCAGTGCGCCACATTCCTGTGAAACCCCTACTGACCTGCGATTTTCCTTGGATTTCCAAGTAATTCGGTACTAGGGGGTCCAAGTAGTTCGCGTCTGTCGGGAACAGCTGCTGGTCACAGCACTGGCTACAGCCTGGCAGGGGGGCCGGAACACCGGCACGTTATCCCGGCCACCCCGGCCACGGGAAGAGTTCGCCGGGGGCGGGCCGCGAGATCGGTGGCGCAAGTTGCTCCATCCGTGAAGCGGGTGGGAGTGCCCCGCTCCGCCCCGGCGCGGCGTCCGCCCGGCCCGTATGTCTGCGCGTCGAGTCGTAGTTCGGATCTATGCACTCGGTGATCGGTAACGACTGTGTGTGACAAGCATGAGGTCAGCGGCGTGGCGCGTGCCCTAACATCTGGCGCGTGCCGCGCTCATCTGTACCACCCCCTGTGCTCCACGCGCCCCCTCTGGGCCCCCTGCTGGAGCAGTACGCCGCCGGTTCCGTGCTGGCCTGTGAACCCGTGGACGAGGGACTTCTCAATCGCGGCTACCGGCTCCGCACCACCCGCGGCCGGTACTTCCTCAAGCACCACTTCGACCCCGAGACCGCCCACCCGGCCGCGATCCTGCGCCAGCACCGGGCCACCCAGTGCCTCGCCGACCTGGGCGTTCCCGTCGCCCCACCGCTGACCGGACGGGACGGGGGCACGGTGGCGATCGTCGCCGGCCACGCCTACGCCCTGCACCCGTGGATCGAGGGGCGCCACCGGCACGGCGGCCAGCTCACTCCGGGGCAGTGCGCCCGCCTGGGGGCGCTGCTGGGGGTCGTGCACGCCTCCTTGGACCGGGTGATGCCGACGCCGGAGGAGCCGGACGCGTCCGTGAAGGAGCCGGTCTCACCCGCGCGGAAGCGGCTGATCCCGGCGCAGCGGCGGACGGGGGAGACCCGCCGGCCTCGAAGGGGTGCCGGGGCGGCCGTCGGGGCCGAGAGCGCCGATCCGGCGCAGACCTTCGCCCTCATCGACGATCTGCTCGACCGGGTGCGCCGCTACCGCCCGGCCGACCCCTTCGACGCGCTCGCCCGGCACCGGCTGCTGGAGCGGCGGCGCCTGCTGGAACGGCACGCGGACCGGCGGCCGCCCAGGGGCGGCCCGGTGGGGTGGGTGCACGGCGACTTCCACCCCTACAACGTGCTCTACCGGGACGACGTCCCCGAGGTGCCGGCCGCGATCCTCGACTGGGACCGGCTGGGTGTGCAGCCGCGTGCGGAGGAGGCGGTCCGGGCGGCGGTGATCTTCTTCGTACGTCCCGTCGGTGCCCTCGACCTGGCGAAGGTGCGCTCCTACGCGCGCGCGTACCGGCGCTCCGCGGGCGCCGCCCCGGCCGAGCTCGCGGCGGCCGTGCACCGTGTGTGGTGGGAGCGGCTCAACGACTTCTGGATGCTGCGCTGGCACTACGAACGCGGTGACACCCGCGCCGACCCGCAGTTCCCGGCGGCCTCGGCGCTGGTGGTGTGGTGGACACGGGAGTACGACGCGGTGCGCGAGGCGTTCGTGGAGTGAGCCGACGCGCCGCGCGCTGCACGACGAAGGGGTGCGCCGGGCGGGTTCCGCCCCGGCGCACCCCCTCCAGCGTGGTCAGCCCTCTTCGCCGCCGATGCCGCCCGGCAGCCCGCCCGCGTCGCCGCCGCCACTGCTGTCGTCGGTCGGCTCGTCGGTCGGCTCGTCCGTCGGCTCGTCGGTGGTCGGCTCCTCCGACGTGGGCTCCTCGGACGTCGGTTCCTCCGACGGCTCACTCCGCGTCGGCGACGGGGTGGAACTCGGCTGCTGCGTGTACGACGGCGTGTAACCGCCGCCGTTGTTCGAGTCGGTGGTGTCGTCCGTGGGCTCCTCGGTCGCCTCGTCGGTGGGCGACTCGCTGGCGTCCTTGTCCTTGCTGGACGTCGTGGCCGTCGGGGACTTCGTGGTCTCGTTGCCGCCGCCGCCGGAGTCGCCCTTGTTGTTCAGCGCCAGGGCGACGCCCGCCGCGATGGCGATCACCGCGAGGACGGCGAGGATCCACAGCTTGCCGCGGCCGCTGCCCCGGTTGCCGTTGCCCTCGAAACCGCCGTCGTCCCGGCCTCCGCCGCCGTACCCCGGCAGGATCGGCTGCGGGATCTGCGAGGTGCCCGATTCCCCCGGGTGCGGCATGACCGTCGTACCGGACATACCGCCCGGCGGGGTGTGTCGGCCGTCGTGCATGGCGACGGGCCCGGTGTTCCAGGTGCCGGTGTGGCCGCCCTGGTCGTAGAGCATCTGCAGGCCGTACTGGACGAGGCCGCGCATCTCCTCGGCCGTCTGGAACCGGTCGTCCGGCTCCTTGGCGAGGGAGCGCATGACCAGTCCGTCGAGCTCCGGGGGCGCCGCCCCCTCCGAGGTCTCGGAGGGCGGCACCGGGATGTCCTGGACGTGCTGGTAGACCACCGAAAGGGGGGTCTCGCCGATGAAGGGCGGTCGGAGCGCCAGGAGTTCGTAGAGCAGACAGCCGGTGGCGTACAGGTCGGAGCGGTGGTCGACGGCCTTGCCGAGCGCCTGCTCCGGGGAGAGGTACTGCGGCGTGCCCATGACCATGCCGGTCTGCGTCATCGTCGTGGACGCCCCGTGCAGGGCGCGGGCGATGCCGAAGTCCATCACCTTCACCGCGCCGTTCGTGGTGATGATGACGTTCGCCGGCTTGATGTCACGGTGCACGATGCCGTGCTGGTGCGAGTACGCGAGCGCCTCCAGCACACCGGAGACGATGATCAGCGCCTGCTCGGGGCCGGGGGCCTCGGCGTTGAGCAGCAGGTCCCGGATGGTGCGGCCCTCGACCAGCTCCATGACGATGTACGGCACCGGGGTGCCGTTCACGACATCCTCACCGGAGTCGTAGACCGCCACGATCGAGTGGTGGTTGAGGCCGGCCACGGCCTGTGCCTCGCGCGTGAAGCGGGCCTTGGACACGGGGTCCTCGGCGAGGTCGGAGCGGAGCAGTTTGACCGCGACCGTCCGCCCGAGACGTACGTCCTCGGCCGCGAACACCTCGGCCATACCGCCCCGGCCGAGTCTGTGGGTCATCCGGTACCGACCGTCGCCCACGAGCCCGCCGTTGCCCCACAACTCCGGCGCGTCCGACATGCCGCCGCCAGTCGCCTCGGGGTCGGACGGGCCCTGAGAGCGCTGCTGCTGTGCCATCAGTCCTCGCCGTCGTTTCTGCCCGCGGTCCGCGCGGTACTTGTTACGGTCTCCGTCGGCCACGCTACAGCCTTCACGCAAGAGGCCGGTCCGGGTTGGATGCGCGACGGGTTCACGACGGATTCAAGGTGGATTCAAAGGTTGATCGGCCATGAAACCCGCCGCGCGCGCACTCGTGCAAGTTCTGTGTACCGGGCGTACGCCCCCTGTAACGCTTCCGCGACGCTTCTTTCGCGTACGGTCACGGATCGGGCACCGCGCTTGACGTGTCAGTGCCCTGGGGCAGACTTGGCCGGGAATAGCACAAAGGATCACCGGAATCATCAGGGATCACCGATCGCGGGAGCCACGCCAGCTGCTTTCGCGCGCGCCGATGGGGGACGCAGGAAGATGAGCCAGGACGCCGCACAGGGCCGGTACACGGGGCGGTCGCTAGCCGGTGGCCGGTACCAACTGCGTGACCTGCTCGGCGAGGGCGGCATGGCCTCCGTCCACCTCGCGTACGACTCGGTGCTCGACCGACAGGTCGCGATCAAGACACTGCACACCGACCTCGGCCGCGAACAGGCCTTCCGTGAGCGCTTCCGCCGTGAGGCGCAGGCCGTGGCGAAGCTCACCCACACCAACATCGTGTCGGTCTTCGACACCGGCGAGGACGATCTGGACGGCATGACGACGCCGTACATCGTCATGGAGTACATCGAGGGCAAGCCGCTCGGTTCGGTGCTCGACGCGGATGTCGCCCAGCTCGGCGCCATGCCCTCCGACAAGGCTCTGAAGATCACCGCGGATGTGCTGGCGGCGCTGGAGATCAGCCATGAGATGGGCCTGGTCCACCGGGACATCAAGCCGGGCAACGTGATGATGACCAAGCGCAACGTCGTGAAGGTCATGGACTTCGGCATCGCCCGCGCCATGCAGTCCGGTGTCACGTCGATGACGCAGACCGGCATGGTCGTCGGCACCCCGCAGTACCTCTCGCCCGAGCAGGCCCTCGGCCGCGGCGTGGACGCCCGCTCCGACCTGTACTCGGTCGGCATCATGCTCTTCCAGCTGACCACCGGGCGACTGCCGTTCGAGGCGGACTCGCCGCTGGCCATAGCGTATGCGCACGTCCAGGAGGAGCCGGTCGCTCCCTCCTCGATCAACCGTTCCCTGCCGCCGGCCGTGGACGCCATCATCGCCCGCGCGCTGAAGAAGAACCCGAACGAGCGGTTCCCGAGCGCGGAGGCGATGCGGGACGAGTGCCTGCGGGTCGCCGCGTCCCTCCAGCCCGTCGCGCCGAGCATCGTGCCGGGTGTGCAGACGGCCAGCGGCGCGGGGGTCTCCTCCGCGGTCTTCCCGCCGATCGACCACACGGGCGCGCCGCAGTCGGGCAGCGTGCAGACGCCGTACCAGCCGCCGGCGACGGGCGGTTACGGCCCGCCCACGCCCGCCCCCGCTCCCACGCCCGCCCCGTCCTACGGCTACCCGCAGCAGGGCGGCTACCAGACGCCGCCGCAGACCGCCGCGTACTCGCCGCAGCAGGGCTCCAACCCGCCGCCGTACAACATCACGCCCCAGCAGTCCTCGCTGTCGGCCGGGCGTTCCGGGGGCGGGAAGAACAACAAGGGCGTCATCGTGGGCGCGATCGCGGTGTCGGTCCTGGCGGTCGGCGGTCTGATCGTGGCGCTCAGCCTGAACTCCGGCAGTGAGGCCGAAGGCGGCGACGACGGCGCGAACGCGTCCCCCTCGCCGACCGTGGTCGAGGGGCACAAGGGTCCGGACACGTCGAAGGTCATCGACTCGACCGAGTGCACGGAGCCCACGGAGTCGTACAACGACCCGGACAAGATCGAGCTGCCGGACTTCACCTTCAAGAACATCGACTCGGTGAAGAAGTGCTTCCAGGCGGCGGGCTGGCAGTACGACGTCCAGAAGGTCGACGAGAACACGTACGGCGAGGGCACGGTCATGGAGCAGTACCCGTCCGCCTCCGAGGACGTCGACCCCAAGGACATGCCCTCGATCATTCTCAAGGTCTCGACGGGCAACCCGGCCTGACGTCCCTGTCGCGGCCGTTGCGGGAACAGTCGTAGGAAGGGCCCGGCACTCGGTGTGCCGGGCCCTTTGCGTACATGGTGGGGGGTTTCACCGAACGGCTCTCGGAGGCTCTCGTCGAAAGCCTGCCGGAAGGAGTGGTGGCTAGAGGTACGGGCCGCCGGAGCGGCCGAGCGTGCGCGGGTCGTCGTCGCCCTCGTGGCCGCCGACGCCGGGCGGCAGCGCGCGGCGCATCTGCTCCAACTGGGCCCGGGCGGCCATCTGCTGGGCGAACAGCGTCGTCTGGATCCCGTGGAAGAGGCCTTCGAGCCAGCCGACCAACTGGGCCTGGGCGATCCGCAGTTCCGCGTCGCTCGGGATCACCTCGTCGGTGAAGGGCAGGGAGAGCCGCTCCAACTCCTCCACCAGCTCGGGCGCCAGGCCGTCCTCCAGTTCCTTGACGGAGCTGGCGTGGATCTCCTTCAGCCGGGCCCGGCTGGCCTCGTCGAGCGGGGCGACCCGTACCTCTTCGAGCAGCTGCTTGATCATGCTGCCGATGCGCATGACCTTGGCCGGCTGTTCCACCATCTCCGTCACCGGGACCTCGCGGGACTCCTCATCGCCTCCACCGCCGCCCACGGCCATGCCGTCCTGGCCCACGACCAGGATCTGGGGCTGTTCGGGCGACCGTTCGTTCCTCGGCATCTCCATGCCGCCATTCTCTCGCACGCGTACACCTCACCACCCTGGTGCCCCCCACACAGGGTGATCCACCGTTTACGTAGCCATGGTTCGCGTCTTGCCCGGGAGTGGCTGTCGCGTGGGTGCTTCCAGACGGAGCCAGAGGACCGTGCCGCGGGCTCGGGGCGGTGGCCGCGGCCTCGGGAACAGCCGACGGGTTCGGCAGCGGGCCGGAGATCCGCGTCGGCAGGTCGGCGTGCTGAGGGCACAGCGGGTGGGAGCGCTCGGGTCGAGGGCGCGGAGCGGGTCGGTGCGGCGGGTCGGTGCGGCGGGCCAGGGACCGGGCCGGCCGGGGACCGGGCCGGCCGGTGCTGGGACACCGAGCGCCGCCCCGGCGAGCACAGCCCCGACCCGCCGTTGCCGCCCCGCTCGCTGCCGCGACCCGAACGCGCCCCACCCGGAACACGCCGTCTCGGGGCTACCGCCGTGCTCCGCTCCGGCGCGTGTCGGGGCAACTGTGAGCGCAGGGCGGCCTGGGGCAGGGCAGACGCTGCCCGGCAGCCGTCGGCTCGCGGGCGGGACACGCGCGCGGCAGCCGTCGGCTCGCGGGCGGGACACGCGCGCGGCAACCGTCGACTCGCTTCGAGCGCGCCGCATCGACGTCGGTCGGTTCGGAGGGGCGGTGCGACGCGTCCGGATGCCGGGAGGTCGGTGCCGTGTGACGCTGAGGGCGTGGCTACCTGGCTTCGTTCGGTGCGCGTGACGGGACCGGTTCTCGTCGCGGGGCTGCTCGTCGTTCTGGTGACGGGGGTCGCGCCCACGGCGTACGCGGCCGATCCCGACCCCGACCCCGCGACCTCCTGGGCCGGCAGCCGCGCGGGCGAAGGCCGCGAACGGCCGGGGCGGCCGGACGCGGTCCCCGTGGAACCGGAGGACGAGACCTCCACGCCCCCGGAAGAGCCCGCCGCCGAACCGGACGGCCCGGACTCCCCCCTCGCCCCCGACCCCTCGCAGAACGCCGCCCTGCCCGTCCCCGGGGTCCCACCCGGAACCGGCACCGCGACCGTCGAGGAGCCCGTCCTGCAGGCCCTCGCCCTCGGCGGCGGCCTCATCCTCATAGGCATGGGCCTCGGACTGGCCTTCGTGGGGCTGCGCATACGGCGGTACTGAACCGAAGTGAACCGGAGTCGTGCCGCTGGGCCGGGCGCGGCCCAGCGGCTCACCGAACCCTCCTACGGCACCACCAGCAACACCTTGCCCACGTGGCCGCTCTCCTCCAGCACCCGGTGCGCCGTGGCCGCGTCGTGCATGGGGATCTCACGGTCGACGACCGGACGCACATGGCCTCCGGCGATCAGGGGCCAGACGTGTTCGCGTACGGCGGCCACGATGGCCGTCTTCTCCTCCGGGGGCCGGGCCCGCAGCGAGGTCGCGCTGATCGCCGCCCGCTTGGCGAGGAGGGCGCCGATGTTCAGCTCGCCCTTGATACCGCCCTGCAAGCCGATGATCGCGAGCCGTCCGTTGACCGCGAGGACCCGGACGTTGCGGTCCAGGTACTTGGCGCCCATGTTGTCGAGGATGACGTCCGCGCCCCTGCCGTCCGTAGCCGCCCGGACCTCCTCGACGAAGTCCTGCTCGCGGTAGTTGATCAGGATGTCCGCGCCCAGGGCGGCGCACTGCTCCAGCTTCTCCTTGGTACCCGCCGTGACGGCGACCTTCGCGCCGACGGCCTTGGCGAGCTGGATGGCCATCGTGCCGATGCCACTGGAGCCGCCGTGCACGAGGAGCGTCTCACCGGGACTCAGGTGGGCGATCATGAAGACGTTCGACCAGACCGTACAGGTCACCTCGGGCAACGCGGCGGCCTGCCGGAGGTCGAGACCGGAGGGGACCGGCAGCAGCTGACCGGCCGGAACGACGACCTTCTCCGCGTAGCCACCGCCCGAGAGCAGCGCGCACACCTCGTCGCCGACGCTCCACCCGGCCACCCCCGGCCCGATCTCCGCGACCCGGCCGGAACACTCCAGGCCGGGGTAGGGGGAGGCGCCGGGCGGTGGGTCGTAGAAGCCCTGGCGCTGCAGCAGGTCGGCGCGGTTCACGGCGCTCGCCGCCACGTCGATGAGCACTTCGCCCTCGCCGGGCACCGGGTCGGGGACCTCGTCCCAGACCAGGGCCTCGGGTCCACCGGGTTCGGGAATCGTGATCGCATGCATGAGAGGGACGCTACCCCCGCCCTCCCCGTCCGATCCCGGCCCCGTCCCCCCTCGCTTCGCCGATCCCGGACTCCCCCCGCACGCCCCGCGTCTCCCTCGCGCGCGCCCGGGTCTCCGACCTGCAGCACCACCCCGGCCGCCCCCTAACCTGGCTCTGCGGACTCCCACCGCGGTCCAGCCTCGCCGGTCCCTCGGTCGTCCGGCCGTCCGTTCGTTCGTCTCTGGTCGCGTAAACGGGGTGCGATCGACGCTCATCGGAGAGACGGTGGAGACCCCACGGCCGCACGGGCGCTCGCCGACGCGCTTCGCTTCGATACCGAAGCAGCCGAAGCGATCGTGATTTCCCGCGTTTTTCCCGCGCGGCGACCGATGAGTTCCGGCGGTCCCGGCGGTCTCCCCTTGCGTAGCCCCGGACACGGGCCCCGTACGCGGAAGGATCTCAACATGAGCGCACAGACGTCCGGCCTCGCGATCGAGACCGCCGGTCTGGTGAAGACGTTCGGCGAGACCCGGGCCGTCGACGGCGTCGACCTGGCCGTGCCCGCCGGCACGGTCTACGGCGTCCTCGGCCCGAACGGCGCCGGCAAGACCACCACGGTGAAGATGCTCGCCACCCTGCTGCGCCCCGACGGCGGCCAGGCACACGTCTTCGGACACGATGTCGTCCGGGAGGCCGACGAGGTACGCGGCCGGGTCAGCCTGACCGGGCAGTACGCCTCCGTGGACGAAGACCTCACCGGCACCGAGAACCTGGTGCTGCTCGCCCGGCTTCTCGGCCACGACAAGCGAACGGCCCGGGAGCGCGCCGGTCAGCTGCTGGAGGCATTCGGACTGAGCGACGCGGCCGGAAAGCAGGTCAAGCACTACTCGGGCGGCATGCGGCGCCGTATCGACATCGCCGCATCCATCCTCAACACGCCCGACCTGCTGTTCCTGGACGAGCCGACGACCGGCCTCGACCCGCGCAGCCGCAACCACGTGTGGGACATCGTGCGCGCGGTGGTCGCCCAGGGTACGACCGTGCTGCTGACCACGCAGTATCTGGACGAGGCGGACCAGCTGGCGTCCCGGATCGCGGTCATCGACCAGGGCAAGGTGATCGCGGAGGGCACGAAGGGTGAGCTGAAGGCGTCCGTGGGCGCCGGTTCCGTCCATCTGCGGCTGCGCGACGCGGCCCAGCGGCCGCAGGCCGAGGAGGTGCTGCGCCTCGCCCTCGACGCCGACGTGCAGCGCGAGCCGGACCCGGTGGCACTGACGGCGCGCGTCGGTGCGGGATCCGCCAACGGACAGGGGGCCGCCGAGGCCGCCGCCCGGGCGCTCGCCGAGCTGGCCCGCACCGGCATCACCGTCGACAACTTCTCGCTGGGCCAGCCCAGCCTGGACGAGGTGTTCCTCGCCCTCACCGGACACGACACCAAAGCGGCCACGCAGGCCGAGGACGCCCCCGAGACGAAGGACGAGGCAGCGGCATGAGCACGGCCACCACCACCGACAACAAGGAACTCGCCCCCGTCAGCGCCGAGTCGCTCGCCGCGCTGCTCATCGCCAAGGAACGCCCGCCGCGGCCCAGCGCCGTGTCGGCCTCGCTGACCTTCGGCTGGCGGGCCATGCTCAAGATCAAACACGTACCGGAGCAGCTCTTCGACGTCACCGCCTTCCCGATCATGATGGTGCTGATGTACACGTACCTCTTCGGCGGGGCGCTGGCCGGCTCACCGGAGCAGTACATCCAGTTCCTGCTGCCCGGCATCCTGGTGATGTCGGTCGTGATGATCACGATGTACACCGGTGTCTCGGTCAACACGGACATCGAGAAGGGTGTCTTCGACCGGTTCCGCTCGCTGCCCATCTGGCGGCCGTCGACGATGGTCGGCTATCTGCTGGGCGACGCCCTGCGCTACGCGATCGCGTCGGTGGTGATGCTCACCGTCGGCATGATCCTCGGCTACCGCCCGGACGGTGGCGTGGTCGGCGTGGTCGCCGGGGTCGCGCTGCTCATCGTCTTCTCGTTCTCGTTCTCGTGGATCTGGACGATGTTGGGCCTCATGCTGCGCACCGAGAAGTCCGTGATGGGCGTCAGCATGATGGTGATCTTCCCGCTGACCTTCCTGTCCAACGTCTTCGTCGATCCGAGCACCATGCCGGGCTGGCTCCAGGCGTTCGTCAACAACAGCCCGGTCACGCATCTGGCCTCGGCGGTCCGCGAGTTGATGGCGGGCGAGTGGCCGACGGCGGAGCTCGCCTGGACGCTGGGCTGGTCCGCCCTGTTCGTGCTGGTCTTCGGACCGATCACGATGCGGCTGTACAACCGCAAGTAGGAGATCGCTCCGAGAGGGTGGCCCCGGCGTGCGGGACCCCGGGGCCACCCTTTCCGTTCCCGTTACGGCTTTCGCTCCCGTTACGGCTTTCGCTCCCGTTACGGCAGATGCTTGGTCTCGGGGGTGATCTTCGTGCTCGGGGTGGCCCGGACGATGGTGATCAGGCGGTCCGTCAACTGGAGCTCACCGATGGACGGATCGTCGTAGCCCAGCACCCGGTGTCCGCGCAGCACGCTGACCACCAGGTCCTCCGTCTCCCGAACACCTCGTCCCACCTCGGCCTTTATGACCGGCCGTTCGGCGATGTCGAGGCCGCTGCCCTGTTGGATGAGGTCCTCCATCACCATGCCGGCGGCCGGGCTGAGCACGGAGAGCCCGAGGAGCCGTCCGGCCGCGCTGGCGCTGGTGATGACGACATCGGCTCCGGACTGCTTCAGCAGCGGCGCGTTCTCCTCTTCCCGGACGGCGGCCACGATCTTCGCGCCCCGGTTGAGCTGGCGTGCGGTCAGCGCCACCAGAACGGCCGTGTCGTCCCGCGCGGTCGAGATGATGATCTGGCGCGCCTTCTGCAGCTCGGCCCGCAGCAGCACATCACTGCGGGTCGCGTCCCCGATGACCCCCGTGTACCCCTCGGAGGTCGCCGCCTCGATGGCCTTCGAGCTCGGGTCCACGACGACGACCTGCTCCTTCCTCAGACCCGTCGCGCAGACGGTCTGGACCGCCGAACGCCCCTTCGTCCCCCAGCCGACGACAACGGTGTGCTCCCTCAAGGCCGCCCTCCAGCGGTTCAGTCGCCATTCCTCGCGCGTGCGCTCCGTGAGCACCTCCAGCGTGGTGCCGACCAGGATGATCAGAAACAGCACACGCAACGGCGTGATCACGAAGATGTTGGTGAACCGGGCAGCATCGCTGACCGGGGTGATGTCGCCGTATCCGGTGGTGGAGAGGGTGACGGTGGCGTAGTAGAACGCGTCGAGCAGATCCACTGATCCGTCGGAGTTGTCGTTGTACCCCTCACGGTCGGCATAGACGATGAAGGCGGTGGCGACCAGCAGGAACAAGGCCATCGCCAGTCGCTTGCCGACCTGGCGGATCGGCCGCTCGACCTCTCGTTTCGGCAGTCTCACCTGGTGGGTCACGTGACGCTCGTCCGCATTGCGGGCGATCGCGTCCTGGCCCGGAAGTTTCACGTGAAACACTCCCCGTTTCGGCGTACATCCCCTGGCTGCACTCCGCCCCCGACTGCCTGTTGTTTCACGTGAAACACCGTTGGTCGCAAGGCCGTTGGGCCGTATCGACGTTTCACGTGAAACACACCTGGATGCCCGCCGTCGCCCAGGGCAGATCGAGCAGTTCCAGCTCCTGGCCGGAACGAGCGCCGCCCGGCGGTACGACGGCGAGAGCATCGGCGGTGGCGATGCCGCGGAGCATAGCGGGACCGTTGTAGTGCAGCGGAAGGGCGTCATCACCCCGCAGACTGACCGGCACCAGCCGTGTGTCGTACGGGTGCCCGTGCACCGCCTCCCGCAGCGGCATCGTGTACGGCTCCGGGGCGGCTCGCCCGGCGAGGGTGCGCAGCAGCGGCTCGGCGAGCGTGAACAGCCCGGACACAGCGGCCAAGGGGTTGCCGGGCAGCCCGACGAGGTGCTGATCCGGCTTGATCCGGGCCAGCAGCATGGGGTGGCCCGGGCGCACCTTCACCCCGTCGACGAGGAGTTCGGCCTCGACGCGACGCAGGGTGGGGTGGACATGGTCGACGGGTCCGGATGCCGTGCCGCCCGTGGTGACGATGAGGTCGGCGGAGGACTTCTTCACCGCCCGGTACAGGGTGTCGGCGTCGTCGCCGAGGCGGCGTACGGCGGTGACCTCGGCGCCCAGTGCCCGGAGCCAGGAGGGCAGCATCGGTCCGAGGGCGTCCCGGATCGAGCCCTCCCGCGGGAGCCCCTCGGTGAGCAGTTCGTCGCCCAGGACGAGCAGTTCGACGCGGGGACGGGGGAGCACGCTCAACGTGTCGTACCCGGCGGCCGACGCGAGCCCGAGCGCGGCCGGGGTGATCTGCGTGCCGAGCGGCAGCAGTTGGTCGCCGTTGCGGCACTCCTGGCCTCGTGGCCGAATGTCCTGCCCGTGGGCGAGGTCCCGGGTCGGGTGCAGTCGCCCCTTGTCGTCGGTGCGGCCGTGCTCGCTGCGCAGGACGGCGGTCGTGTCCGGCGGGATACGGGCGCCGGTGGCGATCCGGACCGCCTCCCCGTCCGTGAGCCGGACGGACTCGCCGTGACCGGCCAGCACACCGTCCTCGCGTACCGCCCAGGGCCCGGGGCCCGCGACCGCCCAGCCGTCCATCGCCGACGTGTCGAAGGAGGGAAGGTCGGTGAGGGCCAAGAGCGGGGCGGCGAGCACGAGGCCGAGCGCCTTGTCGACGGTGACCGACACGGGGACCCTGCGCCCGGCCGAGCGGGCGGCGCGTTCGGCGACGGCCCGGGCCTCGGGCCAGGAAGTGGCCCGGTGGTGGGAATCGTCCTTGGCCCGGTGCGCGCCGGTCCGACCGGTCGTGGGGGTCTCGCGGGAGGAGCGCGGCTCGGCCGGCCCCCGGACGGGCCTGTCGTTGGCCACGGCCAGCGCCTCCTCCACGTCGAGTTCCTCGGCGTCCTGGGCGGTCATCCGGCGGCCGGGCCGGTGTCCTGGCCGGCGCCGGGCCCGGGGTGGGGCTGGGCGGGCGGGGCGGCTTCGGGCCCGGCATCCGGCCCAGCCTCGGGAGTGGCCTCGTCGGCCCAGCGCAGGGCAAGGGCGGAGGCCTTGCGCGCGGCCTCGGTGACCGCCTCGGGGCCTCCCCCGGCCTTGGCGGCGGCGTAGCCGATGAGGAACGTGGTCAGCGGGGCGGCGGGCCGGGCCACGCTGTGGGCGGCGTCACGGGCGAGGTCGAGCAGCTCTGTGATGTCGACGTCGAGGTCGATCCCCAGCTCGTCCTTGACTGCGGAAATCCATTCATCCAACACGTGGCCATGCTCCCTGATCCGTGCGCGGGCGGCGGCGATGTCGTCCCAGGTGTCGCAGTCGAAGGACGCGAGGGGGTCGGTGATTCGGGTGAGGCGCAGTGCGGCGGTCAGCCGCCGCAGGGGCAGCCCCGTCAGCCCGTCGTGCTCGTCGGCGAGCCGCGCGAGCTCGCGGCGGAGGGTCTCGGCCCGGTAGGCGGCCACGAGCGGCTGGTCACGGCCGTCGGGGTCGGTGACCAGGACGCCGTCGACGGTCCCCTCGTCGGCCATGAGGGCGTCGAGCAGCCGCCGTACCGTCTTCTCGTCCAGGAACGGCAGGTCGGCGGAGAGAACGACCACGTACGGCTCGGTGGTGTGCCGGAGTCCGGCGTCCAGCGCGGCGAGGGGGCCGCCGCCGGGGGGTTCCTCGCGGGCCCACACGACGGGCCGCGCGGTGGGCCGGGGGTCGGAGACGACCACGGTCGTCCCGGCCCCGGCGCACGCGCTCAGCACTCGGTCGAGCAGGGCCCGGCCGCCGACGCGCACGGCGGGCTTGTCCGTGCCGCCGAGCCGCCGGGCGGCACCGCCGGCGAGCACGACGGCGTCGAACACGTCGGTACCGGGGTCCCCCGGGGGCTCGTACGCGGTCACCCTCCGAGTATGCGGGCCTCCACGATCACTGGGAACGGGGGAGGCGGCGCGTTCCCGGCCCGGTCGGGTCCGGCCGCCGCGGCGGCCGGACCCGACGGACGAAGCCGGTGATCAGAGCGTGCGCAGCAGCACCGCCGGCTGTTCGACGCAGTCCGCCACGTGGCGCAGGAAACCGCCCGCCGTGCCGCCGTCGCACACCCGGTGGTCGAAGGTGAGCGAGAGCTGCACGACCTGCCGTACCGCCAGCTCGCCCCGGTGCACCCAGGGCTTGGGGACGATGCGGCCGACGCCGAGCATGGCGGCCTCGGGGTGGTTGATGATCGGCGTGGAGCCGTCGACACCGAACACGCCGTAGTTGTTGAGCGTGAAGGTGCCGCCGGTCAGCTGGCCGGGCGTCAGGGTGCCCGTGCGTGCCGCCTCGGTCAGCCGGGCGAACTCCGCGGCGAGCGACTCCGCGTTCCTGGTGTGCGCGTCCCGCACGACGGGGACGACCAGCCCTCGTTCCGTCTGGGCGGCGAACCCGAGGTGCACCTGCTCCAGCCGTACGACCTCGCGGGCCTCCATGTCGACCGTGGAGTTGAGCTCGGGGAAGCGGGCCAGCGCGGAGGTGCAGATACGGGCGAGCAACGCCAGGAGGGAGATCTTGGGGCCTCCGGCGGCGTTCATGGCCGTGCGGGCGTTCATCAGCTCCGTCGCGTCGGCGTCCACCCAGCAGGTCGCGTCCGGGATCTCACGCCGGCTGCGGGAGAGCTTGTCGGCGACGGCGCCACGGATGCCACGGAGGGGGACACGGGTACCGGACGCGGTGCCCGCGGGCACGGACCGCGAGTCCGGAGTCGCGGCCGGCGTGGCGGTCACGGCCAGGGGTGCCTGGACCGGAGCCGTGGCGGCCCGCAGCGCGTGCTCCACGTCCGCCCGCAGGATCAGGCCCTCGGGCCCCGAGCCCCGCAGCGTCCGCAGGTCGAGCCCGTTCTCCCGGGCGAGACGTCGGACGAGCGGGGAGATGACGGGCACGGGCCCGTCCGGGCGCGCGGGGGAGGTGGCCGCCGTGAGGCTCTCCGGGCGCGCGGAGGAGGCGGCCGAGACGGCCCCGTCCGACTGACCGGGGGAACCGGCCGGCGCTGTCGGCCTCTCGACGGAGTCGAGCGCCACCGTCGGCGCCGCCGGGCCCGCGGGCCGGATCGGCTCGCCCGGCCGCACCCGCCTGCGGCGCGCCGGGGGCGCCCCGGTGCCGTAGCCGACCAGCACGTTGCCGGAGCCCTCGCTCCTGTCGGCGGTGCCCGTGCCCGGCGTCCCGGCGGAACCGTCGGTGACCGGCGCTCCCACCGCCACGGTCAACAGCGGCGCGCCGACGGGCAGTTCCGTGCCCTCCTCGCCGAAGCGGGCGGTGACGACGCCGCCGTAGGGGCAGGGGACCTCGACCATGGCCTTGGCCGTCTCGACCTCGACGACGGGCTGGTCGATCGCGACGACGTCGCCGACCTGGACGAGCCAGCGGACGATCTCGGCCTCGGTCAGTCCCTCGCCGAGGTCGGGCAGCTTGAACTCCAGCACCTGGGCCATCAGTTCTCCGCCTCCCACTGCAGGCGCCCCACGGCGTCCAGGATCCGGTCGACGCCGGGCAGATGGTGCCGTTCCAGCATCGGCGGCGGATACGGGATGTCGAACCCGGCGACGCGCAGCACGGGCGCCTCCAGGTGGTGGAAGCAGCGCTCGGTCACACGGGCCGCGATCTCGCCGCCCGGGCCGCCGTAGGAGCCGGACTCGTGCACGACCACCGCGCGTCCGGTCCGCCGTACCGACGCGGCGACCGTCTCGTCGTCGAAGGGCACCAGGGAGCGCAGGTCGACGACTTCGAGGTCCCAGCCCTCGGCCGTGGCCGCCTCGGCGGCCTCCAGGCAGACGGGAACGGACGGGCCGTAGGTGATGAGCGTGGCGCTGCGGCCCGTGCGGCGCACGACCGCGCGGCCGATCGGCTCGACACTCTGCGGTTGCTCGGGGTTCCAGGTGTCCTTCGACCAGTACAGGCGCTTGGGCTCCAGGAAGACCACCGGATCGTCGGACGCGATCGCGGCGCGCAGCAGCCCGTAGGCGTCGGCGACGGTGGCGGGCGTGACGACATGGAGGCCGGGGGTCGCCATGTAGTACGCCTCGGAGGAGTCGCTGTGGTGCTCGACGCCGCCGATGCCGCCGCCGTACGGGACGCGGATCGTGATCGGCAACGGCATGGCGCCGCGCGTGCGGTTGCGCATCCGGGCGACATGACTGATGAGCTGCTCGAACGCCGGGTAGGCGAACGCGTCGAACTGCATCTCCACGACCGGCCGCAGCCCGTACATGGCCATGCCGACGGCCGTGCCGAGGATGCCCGCCTCGGCGAGCGGGGTGTCGGTGACGCGGTCCTCGCCGAACTCCTTGGCGAGGCCGTCGGTGACCCGGAAGACCCCGCCGAGGGTGCCGACGTCCTCTCCCATGACGTGCACGGTGGGGTCGGCGGTCATGGCGTCGCGCAGGGCGCGGGTGAGCGCCTGCGCCATGGTGGCGGGCTTGAGCGCGACGGTGGTCATCGGTGCGCCCCTTCTTCCTCCGCCGCCAGCTCGGCCCGCAGCAGGGCTTCCTGTTCGCGCAGTTGGGGGGTGGGTTCGGCGTACACGTGGGCGAAGAGGTCCATCGGGTCGAGCACCGGGTCCTGGTTCATGCGCTCGCGCAGGTCGGCGGCCATCGCCTCGGCGGCGTCCCGGGCGGCCCGGATGCCGTCCTCGTCGAGGAGTCCGCGCTCGGTCAGCTCGTGCTCCAGGAGCGCTATCGGGTCGTGCGCGCGCCAGGTCTCGACCTCGGCGTCGCCCCGGTAGCGGGTGGCGTCGTCGGCGTTGGTGTGGGCGTCGATGCGGTACGTCACCGCCTCGACCAGCGTGGGTCCGCCGCCCGCGCGCGCGTGGGCCACGGCTTCGGCGAGCACCTGGTGCACGGCCGCCGCGTCGTTGCCGTCGACCAGGCGGCCCGGCATCCCGTAGCCGACGGCCTTGTGGGCGAGCGACGGGGCGGCGGTCTGCTTGGCGAGCGGGACGGAGATCGCGAAACCGTTGTTCTGGACGAGGAAGACCACCGGGGCCTGCCAGACGGCGGCGAAGTTGAGGGCCTCGTGGAAGTCGCCCTCGCTGGTGCCGCCGTCGCCGACCAGGGCGAGCGCCACCACGTCGTCGCCCTTGAGGCGGGCGGCGTGCGCGAGGCCCACGGCGTGCGGGAGCTGAGTGGCGAGGGGGGTGCACAGGGGTGCGACACGGTGCTCGTGCGGGTCGTAGCCGGTGTGCCAGTCGCCGCGCAGCAGGGTGAGCGCCTGGACGGGGTCGAGGCCGCGGGCGACGGCGGCGAGCGTGTCGCGGTAGCTCGGGAAGAGCCAGTCCCGTTCCTCGAGGACGAGCGCGGCGGCGACCTCGCAGGCCTCCTGGCCGGTGCTGGAGGGGTAGACGGCGAGCCTGCCCTGCTTGGTCAGGGCCGTGGCCTGGGTGTTGTAGCGGCGGCCGCGCACCAGCTCGGCGTAGAGCCGGCGCAGCAGCGCGGGATCGGCGTCGGCGGCCGCGTCCGTGCCGAGCACGCGGTACGGCAGGGCGTCGGGCAGCAGCGGCGCGGGGTCCGTGCGGGGCTGCCAGGCGGGCGGCGGTGTCGGGCGGTACGCGCCCCGCTGCTCCATGACCGTCATACGGCACCTCCTCGTGGGAGTGGCTCAGGGACGCGGCACGGTTGTGACGCGTCTCACCTACCGATTGTTCGGTCGTTGGCGCATTTTGGCTACAGGCACCCTGAGGCTGTGGACAAACGGTTCTGCACAGCCTCAAATGAACGCAGTACGTCCATGGTAGGGAGGCGGGGGCACATGGCACCTGAACAAATGGCCGAGCCTCCGGAGCACGGCCCGGCGCTGCCGCCCCCTCGACCGCTGGACGCCATAGACCAGGACATCCTGCGCATGCTGCAGGCGGACGGCCGCGCCTCGATACGGTCGGTCGCCGAACGGGTCCACGTCTCCCGCGCCAACGCCTACGCGCGCATCAACCGCCTCATCGAGGACGGCGTGATCCGGGGCTTCGGGGCGCGCGTGAACCACGAGCGCGCCGGAAAGGGCACCTCGGCCTACATCACCCTCAAGATCGTGCAGAACTCCTGGCGCACGGTCCGCGACCAGCTGCGCCAGCTCTCCGGCGCCGCCCACATCGCGCTGGTGGGCGGCGACTACGACGTCCTGCTGCTCGTGCACACCTCGGACAACAGAGCCCTGCGCGAGGTCGTCCTCACCAAGCTCCAGGCCATCCCGGAGGTGCTCAGCACCCGGACGCTGCTGGTGTTCGAGGAGGAGGACGTGGAACCGGAGGGCTGAGCGCCCGAGGGCCGGCTGTCCCGCCGGACGGCACCCAGGCGCACGCGCTCACCGAGGGGCGCGCGCCGAGGGGCACCACCGAGGACGGCTCACCCCTGGGCGCGCAACCCCGAGAACACCAGCTGCGTCACGGCGTCGGAGACTTCCCGCTCGCCCATGCCCCGCCCGTCCGGCCGGTACCACTCGACGATCGAGTTGATCATCCCGAAGACCAGCCGGGTCGCGAGCCGCACCTCCACGTCACCCCGGACGTCCCCGTCGGCCGCCGCCGCCTTCAGCAGTTCGGCGACCCGGTGGTCGAAGTCGCGGCGCCGCTCCAGCGCCCAGCGCTCGGTGTCGGTGTTGCCGCGCACCCGCAGCAGCAGGGTCACGTAGGGGAGCTCGTTCATGAGCACCTCGACCATGCGCCGGACGACGTGCTCCAGGCGCTCCACCGCACGCCCCTCACGCGCCGGTTCCTCGTCGAGGATCGCGAAGAGGCCGTCCAGCGCCCGGCTGACGGCCCGGCGCAGCAACTCCTCCTTGCCGGTGACGTGGTGGTATATCGACGACTTGGAGATACCGGCCGCCCTGGACAGGTGCTCCATGGACGTGCCGTCGTAGCCGCGCTCGTTGAAGACCCGGACGGCGACGGACAGCAGCGTCTCCGGGGTGTACGTGTCGCGCTTGGCGGTGGTCATGAGGAGGTGCCCTCCCGCTTGTCGGAAGCGTAGGCGTGGCGGTAGAGCGCCAGGGACGGCGCGTAGCGTCCGGACGGGTCGCGCAGGTGCAGATCGTCCAGGAGGGCGTACGCCCAGTTCCGGCCCAGCCTGCGGCTCCATTCGAAGGGCCCCAGCGGGTAGTTGACGCCCAGCCGCATCGCCGTGTCGATGTCCTCCTTGGTGGCCACGCCCTTGGCGACGGCGTCGTGCGCGAGGTCGATGATCCGTGCCACCGTGCGGGCCACGATCATGCCGGGGGCGTCCCCGATGACGCTGACGTCCTTGCCGAGCGCCTGGAAGAGGCCGGTGGCCTCGGTGAGAGTCTGCGGTGAGGTGTCCTGGGAGGCGGAGAGCGCGATCCGGGTGGCTCTTCGGTAGTCCAGCGCCAGGTCGAAGTAGACGACGTCCCGGAACTCCACCGAGGTCTGCCCGTCGGCGAGGGCCAGCTGGCCGCCGCTCGGCAGGACGAGTCGGGTGCCGTGGTCCTCCTCGTCCTCACGGACGGGGATGCCCGCCTCCCGGATCAGGGTGAGCAGGTCGGAGGCGGGGCCGAGGTCGCCCTCGACGACGACGTACGCCGGCGCGGGCACCGGCTCGGCGGTGTGCGGCTCGGGGCGCTCGGCGCCGTCGGTGTGGTCGTACCAGCCCTGTCCCGTCTTGCGGCCGAGCCGGCCGGACTCGACGAGCCGTCGCTGGGCGAGCGAGGGCGTGAAGCGCACGTCCTGGAAGAACGCCTGCCAGACGGAGTGGGTGACGGACTCGTTGACGTCCTGCCCGATGAGGTCGGTCAGTTCGAAGGCGCCCATCCTGAAGCCGCCGCACTCCCGCAGGATCGCGTCGATGGTGACGGGCTCGGCGGCCTGCGCCTCGTACACCGCGAAGGCCTCCGCGTAGAACGGCCGTGCGATGCGGTTGACGATGAAGCCGGGGGTGTCCGCGCAGGCGACCGGCGTCTTGCCCCAGACGCGCGCCAGCTCGTACGCGCGCGTGGCCGAGGTGACGTCGGTGGCGAACCCGGAGACGACCTCGACGAGCGGCAGCAGCGGCGCGGGGTTGAAGAAGTGCAGGCCCACGAAACGGCCCGGGTTGCGCAGGGCACTGCCGATGGCCGTGACGGACAGGGAGGAGGTGTTGGTGGCGAGCAGGCAGTCCTCGCCGACGATGTCCTCCAAGGCGCGGAACAGTTCCTGTTTGACGTCCAGCCGCTCCAGGACGGCCTCGACGACCAGGCCGCAGTCCGCGAGGTCGGCGAGGCTCTCGGCGGCGTGCAGCCGGGCGCGCGCGGAGTCCCGGTCCGCGCCCGTCATGCGGTCCTTCGCGACGAGCCGGTCGAGCCGGGCGCCGATCGCCTCGGCGGCCTCCCGGGCACGACCGGGGGCGACATCGAACAGGCGTACGGGGTGGCCGGCGACCAACGCGACCTGGGCGATGCCCTGGCCCATGGTGCCGGTGCCGACGACGGCCACGGGGCTGCTGAGGTCGAGTGCTGTCATGTGCGCGATCCTCCCGCACGGGGTTGTCCACAGATGCGGCGGACCCCCTTGTCCCGACCGATCGTTCGGTTACTCTAACTCTGTCCGCCCGCCCGTCGCCCACCACCACCCTGCACGAGGCGCTTCGCGCCGCCCCCCGAATTCATTCCTGCCCAGGTCAGAGCCCGATGAAGAGCCCCTGACGTGAGGAGTTGGTCAAGCATGGCCGCCGAACCGTCCGCGCACACCCTGATCGCCCAGCACCGGCCCACCCTCGACCAGGCCCTGGAAGCGATCCGCACCCGCGCGTACTGGTCGCCCCACCCCGAGCACCCCAAGGCGTACGGCGAGAACGGCAGCCTGGGCATGGCCGAGGGCAAGGCCGCCTTCGACGCCCTCCTCGGCACCCGTCTCGACCTCGGCCAGCCCGGCACCGACGACTGGGTGGGCGGCGAGACCTCCCCGTACGGCATCGAGCTCGGTGTCACCTACCCGCACGCCGACGTGGACACGCTGCTGCCCGCCATGAAGGCCGGGCAGCGCGCGTGGCGCGACGCGGGCGCCGAGGCGCGCGCGGCGGTGTGCCTGGAGATTCTCAAGCGCATCAGCGACCGCACCCATGAGTTCGCCCACGCCGTCATGCACACCAGCGGCCAGGCGTTCATGATGGCGTTCCAGGCCGGCGGCCCGCACGCCCAGGACCGTGGCCTGGAGGCGGTGGCCTACGCGTACGCGGAGCAGGTCCGCACCCCCGACGAGGCGGCGTGGAGCAAGCCCCAGGGCAAGCGCGACCCGCTCGCGCTCACCAAGACCTTCAAGCCCGTCCCGCGCGGAATCGCCCTGGTCATCGGCTGCAACACCTTCCCCACGTGGAACGGCTACCCGGGCCTGTTCGCCTCCCTCGCCACCGGCAACGCGGTGCTCGTGAAGCCCCACCCGCGCGCGGTGCTGCCGCTCGCCCTCACGGTCCAGGTCGCCCGCGAGGTCCTCGCGGAGACCGGCTTCGACCCGAACCTGGTCGCGCTGGCCGCCGAACGCCCCGGCGAGGGCATCGCCAAGGACCTGGCGACCCGCCCCGAGATCCGCATCATCGACTACACCGGTTCCACGTCCTTCGGCGACTGGCTGGAGGCCAACGCCCGCCAGGCGGAGGTCTACACGGAGAAGGCCGGCGTCAACACGGTGCTCGTCGACTCCACCGCCGACTACAAGGGCATGCTCTCCAACCTGGCCTTCTCCCTCTCCCTGTACAGCGGCCAGATGTGCACCACCCCGCAGAACCTGCTCATCCCGCGCGACGGCATCAGCACCGACGAGGGCGCCAAGTCCTACGACGAGGTCGTCACCGATCTCGCGAAGTCCGTCGGCGGCCTGCTGGGCGACGACGCGCGCGCGAACGCGCTGCTCGGCGCGATCGTGAACCCCGACGTCAAGGCACGCCTCGAAGCGGCAGCCTCCCTCGGCGAAGTCGCGCTCCCCTCCCGGGAGATCACCCACCCCGAGTTCCCGGACGCGGTCGTCAGGACGCCGGTGATCGTGAAGCTCGACGGCGCGCGCAAGTACTGGGAGCGGACCGACGACGAGGCCGCGTACCTGAGCGAGTGCTTCGGGCCGGTGTCGTTCGCCGTCGCGGTGGACTCGACGGCGGACGGGCTGGACCTGCTGCGCCGGACCATCGCCGAGAAGGGCGCGATGACCGTCGGCGCGTACACGACCTCCGACGAGGTGGCCGAGGCCGTCGAGGAGGTCTGCCTGGAGGAGTGCGCGCAGCTGTCGCTGAACCTCACGGGCGGGGTCTACGTCAACCAGACCGCGGCGTTCTCCGACTTCCACGGATCCGGTGGCAACCCGGCGGCGAACGCGGCCCTGTGCGACGGGGCGTTCGTCGCCAACCGGTTCCGGGTGGTCGAAGTGCGCCGTGAGGCGTAGCGGATCACGCCGCTGAGCGCCCCTCAGGGGGCGCCCGACCCCGCGCTCCAGTGGTACAGCGTCATCGCCACGCTGGTCGCCAGGTTGTAGCTGGAGACCTGGGGACGCATCGGGAGCGACAGCAAGTGGTCGGCGCGGGAGCGCAGTTCGGTGGAGAGACCGCTGCGTTCGGAGCCGAAGGCGAGAACGGCGTCGTCCGGGAGCTTCAGCCCCCGGATGTCGTCGCCCTCGGGGTCGAGCGCGAACAGGGGGCCCGGGGGCAGATCCGCCACGCTCAGGCGCTCCACGGCGGTCGCGAAGTGCAGGCCCGCCCCGCCGCGCACCACTGTGGGGTGCCAGGGGTCCAAGGTGCCCGTGGTGACCACCCCGGTAGCGCCGAAACCGGCCGCCAGGCGGATCACGGCCCCCGCGTTGCCCAGGTTGCGCGGGTTGTCGAGGACGACGACCGGGGCGGTGCGCGGCATGCGGGCGAGCGCCGCCAGATGGGCCTCACGCGCGGGGCGCACGGCCAGGGCGGCGACGGCGGTGGGATGCGGGCGCGCCACGAGGGTCCGGTACGTCTCCTCCGGAACCTCCTGGAGGAGGCCCGCGAGCCGGTCCCGTACGTCCGGGGCCAGGTCGTCGGCGAGGGCGAGCGCCGCCGCGCGGTCGACGGTGACGGCCACCGGCACGTCGGCGCCGAAGCGCACGGCGTGCTTGAGGGCGTGAAAACCGTCGAGCAGGACAGCGGTGTCGACGAGACGGCGCCAGGCCCGCACGGGGTCCCCGGCCGGGGAGGCGGGCGATGCGCTCGCGGAGGCGTCGGTGGGACGGGCGGATGAGCCGCTCGCCGAGGCGTCGGCGGGACGCGCGGGTGAGCCGCTCGCCGGGTCGACAGCGGGTCCCGCCACCGGTCCGGCCGCTGCTTCGCCCCCAGGCTCGCCCGCCGCTCCGCCCTCGGGTTTGCCCGCCGCCTCGCTCGCAGGTCCGCCGGCCCCTTCGCCCCCTGGCGCGCTCACCGGATCGTTCATGCGGTGAAGCCTACGGGTGGTTGTTCGGCCGTCCCCTTCTCCTGCTTCTCCTGGGGGAGCGGCGGTTGCCCCGGGGTGCGCGGACCCGGGATCGTCCGGTCGCCGCCGGGCGGCACACGGCGCAGGACGCGGTCACGCGCCCGGACCACCAGGCCACCCAGGCGTTTCAGGAAGGGCGTCGGCAGGAAGACGGCGTCGGCGGCGATCATCGCGAGCGAGAAGAACGGCAGCCCCAGCACGACCGCGATCACGGCGTGCTCGGTCATCATGACCGCCAGCAGGACATTCTTGACCCGCCGGTTGAAGAGCGTGAACGGGAAGGCGACCTGCACGACCACCGTCCCGTACGTCACCAGCATCACCATCGTGCCGCTGGACGACATCAGGTCGGAGAGCGCGGCCCAGGGCGAGAAGTAGTCCAGGTGGAACGGGTAGTAGACGGCCGTGCCGTCCTGCCAGCGCGAGCCCTGGATCTTGTACCAGCCGGCCGCCGCGTAGATCAGACACGCCTCGGCCATGATCACGACCAGGGCGGCGTTGTGCGAGAGATTGCCGACGATGTCGAGCAGCGCACGCGGCTTGGCGTCCGACTCGACGCGCCCGGCGACCCACCACAGGCCGTGCACCGCCCACAGACCCCAGAAGAAGGTGAGCCAGCCGCCCAGCAGGCCCCCGGGGATCAGGCCGCCGAACGTCGCCACCAGCAGCGCGAAACCGAGCACAGACCACAGGACGGGACCGACCAGATCCTCCTGCGCCCTGCCGTCGCGCTCCAGACGCTCGCGCGTGCGCCGTGCGCGCCGTGCGTCCAGCGACCAGACCTGGGAGCAGCGGACGAAGACGAGATAGATCGCCATGAGGTGGATGACGTTGTCGCCGCCGTCCCCCATGAAGACGCTGCGGTTCTGCAGCGAGAGCACGCCCACCATGAACAGGACGCTCATGGCGCGGGTGCGCCAGCCGAGCAGCAGCAGGAAGGTCGACAGGACGGCGAGTGCGTAGACGATCTCGAACCACACCATGCTGTCGGACCACATCAGCACCGTGAAGGCGTGGTTGTCCGCGATCAGCCGCTGGGCCAGCTCGAAGCTCCAGGGCCCGTGGGGGCCGTACAGCTCGCGCCGGTGCGGGAACTCTCGCAGCAGGAACAGCAGCCAGGTCGCGGAGAAGCCGATCCGGATGATCGCGCTCTGGTACGGGCCCAGCGCGCGATCGGTGACACGGGTGATGCCGTTGCCGATCGCGGCGACGAGGCGTCCCACGGGGGTCACCGGCGGAACCGGGTGGGGCGGGCTCATGGAGCTCATCCGGCGCTCGCCTCCGTCCGGCCGGTGACGGCACGGTCGGCACCGGCCGCGTCGGCGGCGGCGTCCGTCCGGTCGTCGTCGGTCACCGACCACCAGGGCAGCTCGCGGACGACGGGCTTGTCGGACACCTTTTCCTCGCTCCACTCGGGCGGCTGCACATTGGTGGTACGGGACCGGAGCTGGATGCGCTCGATCTCTCCGCCGGGGCCGCCGGCCTGCTCACGGTCGAGGCGCATCACGACGATGCGGCGCACATAGCGCTCGGACAGATCACCGCGCGACGAGGTGGCGCGGTGCTCGCCGTCATGCGTCGCGGTGTAGAAGTCCCAGGCCCGGCGCAGTTCGTTCTGCTGGGTGTGGCTGGGCACCGGATTGTGGTCGATCGCGGCACCGTCCAGCGCCGACAGGTCGTACCAGCCGGTGGTCCGCACCTCACCGCCGGCCGTGCGGACCTCGGCGCGCGCCTGCACCGCGATGTTCTGCTGCAGCGGGTTCGGCGCGAACAGCTTCCAGTTCTGCTCGAACTCCGGATAGACCCATTCGTCGACCGCCCGGCCGTGCTGCTTCGTCAGTGTGTTCGAGGGTGCTATGTGCAGAAACACCAGCCCGAGATGCGCACAGGTCGCCACCGCCACGATCGCGAGCACCAGCGCCACGGCGATCTGGTACGGCAGGGTCAGCGCGGCGATGCCGGAGGCCGGCTGCGCCGGCTCGGCTATCCGCTCCGGCCGCGAGGGGGAGGACGCCTCCGACGGTGACTCCACCAGCGGCTCCGAGGACTCGGACGGGTGCGGCGACTGCGTCGGTGCCTCACGAGGCGGCTGGCTCTGCGGACTCTTCGGAGGCGTGTCGCGCACGGAGGCCGCGTCACTCTCGGGCTCGTCCGGCCCTCGCCGGGCGTTCGAGTCCTCGTCGTTCGCGTCCATCGCGCCCAGCTCCCCGATTTCCACTACCTGGTCGACTTCCCCACCGGAACTTACTCAGCCGCGTTCCTCCGGCACAGCCCCGATGGCCACAGCAGTCACATCGTCACACCGCTCACACGGCACCCCCGAGGTTATCCACAGCGGGGGACACCTTACGGCGCGGTGCGGTCCGCTTCTCTCCCGAAAGCCGCTGCGGCCGCGCTGCCACCCCTCGGACCAGGCGTTCGTCACCAGGCCGCCGCCCGGGCGCCGCCACACCATTCCCTTCTTCTAGAACCTGTTCTATCTTGACGCCCCGTCATCGGCGACACGGAAGGGGCGGGACCGTGGACTTCACGTTCACCGAGGAGCAGCAGGCGGCGGCCGAGGCGGCGAGGGCGGTGTTCGCCGGGGTCGCGCCGGACGGAGTGCCCAGCCCGTCACTCGTGCCAGGGGCGGTCGCCGACGACTTCGACCGGGCCCTGTGGGCGAAGCTCGCCGACGCGGACCTGCTCAGCCTGTTGCTCGACCCCGCGTACGGAGGGTCGGGGCTCGATCCGATCGCCCTCTGCCTGGTGCTGCGCGAGTCGTCGAAGGTGCTGGCCAGGGTCCCCCTGCTGGAGAGCAGCGCCGCCGCCGTGGCCGTGCAGGCCCACGGCGACGAGGACCTGAAGGCGGAGCTGCTCGCGCGCGTCGCCCGGGGGGAGGTCGTCCTGACCGTCGCCGCGCACGGCCGTACCGGACACGATCCGGCCGAGCTCGCCGTGACCGCCCGCCGGGACGAAGGCGGCGCCTGGGTCCTGGACGGCATACAGACGGCTGTGCCCTGGGCCTACAACGCGGACTTCGTCGTCGTCCCCGCGACGGTCGCACGGACGTCGGTGGCCCCAGGCGCCTCCGCCGAGCGGGCCGACGGGGCAGCGGAGGCCGGTGCCGCCGAGCAGGACCCGGTGGCGGCCGAAGACAGCCGGGCCGTGCTCGCCCTCGTCCCCCGCATTCACGCAGGGGTGACGCTCGCCGAGCAGATCTCCACCACCGGCGAACGGCTCGCGGAACTGCGACTGGATTCGGCGCGGATCGCCGACCGGAACGTCCTCGACGCGGAAGGCGCGTGGGAACGGCTACGGGAACTGCTGGCCACCGGCACCTGCGCCCTGGCTCTCGGCCTGGGTGAGGGTGCCCTCAGCATGACCAGCGACTACGCCGGCAAACGCGAACAGTTCGGCTTCCCGATCGCCTCGTTCCAGGCCGTCGCCGTCCAGGCCGCCGACCGCTTCATCGACCTGCGCGCGATGGAGGCGACGCTGTGGCAGGCCGCCTGGCGCGTCACCTCCGGCGCTGCAGGGGCCCTGCCCGCCTCCGGAGATGTGGCCGTGGCCAAGATCTGGGCCTCGGAAGGAGTACGGCGGGTCGTGCAGACCGCGCAGCATCTGCACGGGGGCTTCGGCGCCGACGTCGACTATCCCCTGCACCGCTACCACGCCTGGGCCAAACACCTCGAACTGTCGCTCGGCCCTGCGGCGGCCCATGAGGAGGCCCTCGGGGACCTGCTGGCGGCACACCCCCTCGGCTGAGCACCGCGCACGCCTCGACGCGGGGCGCGCCCGTCGGATCCGCTCGTCCTCCGCGCGCCCCGAACCGCCACGTTCCCTAGAGAACGAAGCCCGCCCCGCCCTTGTCATCCACCACGGGACGACCGGCGGCAGCCCAGACCTGCATGCCGCCGTCGACGTTCACGGCGTCGATGCCCTGCTGCACGAGATAGTTGGTGACCTGCGCCGAGCGTCCGCCCGAGCGGCAGATCACATGGACCCTGCCGTCCTGCGGCGCCGCCTCGGTGAGCTCGCCGTAGCGCGCCACGAACTCACTGATGGGAATGTGCAGCGCCCCTTCGGCATGACCCGCCTGCCACTCGTCGTCCTCCCTGACGTCCAGCAGGAAGTCGTCGTCCTTGAGGTCTGTGACCTCGACCGTGGGCACACCCGCTCCGAAATGCATGCGTCCGACGCTACCCGACCGAACGGCCGCCGTCCGAAGCCGCCGACAACCGAGCGGACCAGCGGACCGACTCGGCAGCCCAAGCCGCCGCAGCCGCTTCAGCCACCCTGCCGGTCCTGGCCTCCCTGGCCCCCCTGACCGTCCCGGCCACCATCGACGTCCTGGCCGACCAGCCCCGCCAGCTCCGCCTCCCGCTGCTCGACCTCCGCCAGCAGCTGGTCGGCGATCTCGTCGAGGAGGCGGTCCGGGTCGTCCGGCGCGAGGCGGAGCATCGAGCCGATGGCGCCCTCCTCCAGCTCACGGGCGAGGAGCGCGAGAAGCTCCTTGCGCTGGGCGAGCCATTCCAGCCGTGCGTACAGCTCCTCGGCGCGGCTCGGCCTCTGCTCCTCCGGGACCGGCCCGGCCGCCCACTCCTCGGACAGCTCCCGCAGCAGCACCTCGTCACCACGGCCGTAGGCGGCGTTCACCCGGGCGATGAACTCGTCCCGCCGCTCCCGCTCCTTGTCGTCCCGCGCCAGGTCGGGGTGCGCCTTGCGCACCAGTTCGCGGTAGAGCCGGCGGGCCTCGTCGCTCGGGCGGACCCGCTCCGGGGGCCGCACGGGCTGGTCGGTGAGCATGGCCGCCGCCTCGGGGAACAACCCCTCCGAGTCCATCCAGCCGTGGAACAACTCCTCCACGCCCGGCATGGGCATGACCCGAGCGCGCGCTTCCTGCGCCTTGCGCACGTCCTCGGGGTCACCGGTGCGGGCCGCCTTCGCCTCGGCGATCTGGGCGTCCAGCTCGTCCAGCCGCGCGTACATGGGGCCGAGCTTCTGGTGATGCAACCGGGAGAAGTTCTCGACCTCCACCCGGAAGGTCTCCACGGCGATCTCGTACTCGATCAACGCCTGCTCGGCCGCCCGCACGGCCCGCTCCAACCGCTCCTCGGGCCGCCCGGGGACCCCCTCCCCGGCGTCCCCCTGACCATCGGCGGATGCCGGCCCCGCGTCGGACACCGACGACTCGGCAGGCCCCGACGTCCGAGCAGCGGCGTCGCCCTCGGCGGACGGCGTCGCTCCGCCGGGCTCGGCGCCCGCGCCGGGCTCCGGGGTCTCCACGGGCTCGGTGGAGCGCTCGGACGGTGTCTGGTCGGCTTCCGGGGTCGTCACCCGACCCAGCCTAGGCCACGGCCCCAGGCCGCACGGCAAGCCACCGGACACCTGGCCATCGCGCATCCGCACGAACGCCCGACCACCCCAGGCCGCCCTGTCCGTCCACCCTCATCACCCAAGGCCGCCCCGACCGTCCACCCGCCATCACACCTGGCCGCCCCGCCCTCCGCTCCGTACCCCGGGTCCGTCGCGATCCGCCCTCCCCTCAGACCCCCGACTCCGCCGCGATCCGCCCTGCCCGCACCGCCGCCACCAGGTCCGAGTGATCCGCCTCCGTGCGGTCCGCGTAGGTGACGGCGAACGTGGCCGTCGCCTCGTCGAGTTCGTCGTTCTTGCCGCAGTAGCCGGCCAGCAGGCGGGGGTCGGCACTGTGGGCGTGAGCGCGGGCGAGGAGGGCGCCCGTCATGCGGCCGTAGTCGTCGATCTGGTCGGCGGCCAGGGCGGCGGGGTCGACACTGCCCTTGCGGTTGCGGAACTGGCGCACCTGGAAGGGGAATCCGTCGACCGTCGTCCAGCCCAGCAGCATGTCGCTGACGACCTGCATGCGCTTCTGGCCGAGGACCACCCGGCGCCCCTGGTGATCCACCTGCGGCACCTCGAAGCCGGCCGTCACGAGGTGCGGCTCCAGAGCCGACGGGCGGGCCTCCTTCACCTGGAGGACGAGCGCTTCACCACGGTGGTCCAGGAGCAGGACGACGTACGAACGGGTCCCCACACTGCCGGTGCCCACCACGCGGAACGCCACGTCCTGCACGGCGTACCGGGCGAGCAGCGGATGGCGGTCCTCCGAGAGCGTGGTCAGGTACTGCGTCAGGGAGGTGGCCACGACGGCGGCCTCCTTGTCGTCCACGCGGCGCAGCACCGGCGGGGCGTCCACGAAGTGGCGGCCACCGCCCTCCACCTGCCGGGTCGACTTGGCCGCGAAACGGCCGCTGGTGTTGGCGCGCGCCTTCTCAGCCACCCGCTCCAGCGTGCCCAGCAGGTCGTGGGCGTCGGTGTGGGAGACCAGTTCCTCGTCCGCGATGGCGTTCCACGCGTCGAGCGCCGGGAGCTTGGCGAGGAGCCTCATGGTGCGCCGGTAGGCGCCCGTCGCGTCGTACGCCGCCTTGCGGCAGACGTCCTCGTCGGCGCCAGCCTCCCGGCCGGCGAGCACCAGCGAGGTGGCGAGGCGCTTGAGGTCCCACTCCCAAGGGCCGTGCACGGTCTCGTCGAAGTCGTTGAGGTCGATGACGAGCTCCCCGCGGGCGTCTCCGTACAGGCCGAAGTTGGCCGCGTGGGCGTCTCCGCAGATCTGCGCGCCGATGCCGGTGATGGGCGTATGGGCCAGGTCATGGGCCATGAGGCCCGCCGAGCCGCGCAGGAACGCGAAGGGGGTGGCCGCCATCCTGCCGACTCGTATCGGGGTGAGCTCGGGGATCCGGCCGCGGTTGGACTCCTCGACCGCCGACACCGCGTCCGGCCGGTCGGTGGTGAGCGTCAGGTCGGCGTGCGCGCTGCGGGGCACCCTGGTGCGCAGGGCCTTGCCCTCGTCCTTCGGCGACCCCGCCACGGGCCACCGGGCGAACCCCGTCACCGCCGGCACCCGCGCACCGGCGGACCGCGCCACCGTCGCCGCCCCGATCCGCCCGGACTCCGCCGACCCCGGCTCGGCTCCCGCGCCCGCCGCCATCGCACCGACCTCGGTCACAGCGACCGCCTCCCCCGCTCACGTCCACGCACGAACATCAACTCGTGACGACGGTACAGCCGGTGGCCGAAACGCGTCAGACCCTGTGGACAACTCCGCGTCACACCCGTCCACACCTGTGGATAACCGGATGGAAGGACGGAACCGACCTCCGCGCCACCATCGGCGAAGACCGGGAGCCTGCCCGACCGCCTCGTCGCCCAGGTTCGCCGGGAAAAGCGAGGGGCGGCCGCTCCGCCATGAGAGCGGCCGCCCTTGTCATCGAACCTGAGCCCGAGCACGGCTCGTGCGCGCCGCCCACCCGCACCACTGGACGGCGCCAGACGGGCCAGACGGCGACAGACTGCACCGGACGGCTTCAGACAGCTTCGACGGCGTAAGACGGCGCAGACGGCCTCAAGCCGCATACGTGGCGTTCTGCGCGGTGGTCACCACCTCCTGGCCGTCGGCCGGGCTCAGCAGTCCCGCCGCCACCCAGGAACCGACGGTCGACTGCACCCGCGCCACCAGCGCGGCCTTGTCGGCGAACGGCGCCCCGGCCCAGATCTCGTCCAGCAGCGTCGTCCCGTCGGACTTCGCCGGGTTGGCCACGCCCGAGTCGGTGCCGCCGAGGACGACCTTCGGCTCGGAACGCCGGACGTAGGCGTGGGTCGGATCCTCGCTCCCTTCGTGGAAGGGCGCGAACTCGGTGCCGTCCAGCGTGTAGTGCAGCGGCTTACCGCTGACCGGTGCGAGGGACGGCAGCAGGTCACCCGAGAGTCCCGCGTTGCGGTACAGCCCGACCGACAGAGAGCTGGTGGCACTGCTTCTGCCGACCAGGTTGACCGGCCCGTAGAACGGGGTCTGGAGCGTCGGGTCGTCGAGCGCCTTCTCCACCCGCAGCCGGAACGGGATCGTCACCCGGACGACGTCCCCGGCGCGCCAGGTGCGGGAGGGGATCGTGAAGTAGCTCCCGGCGGTCGGCGTACCGCTCACCGCGCTGCCGTTGACGGTCACCCGGAAACCGGCGGTGGCCCAGGACGGCACCCGGAGCCGCAGTTCGAAGGCCGCGCTGCCGCCCCCGACGGTGATCGTGGAGCCCTGCTCGCGGGGATAGTCGGTGCTCTGCGTGATCGTCACGCCCTTGGCCGACCAGTTCAGCGTGGTCGCGCTGTACAGGTTGACGAAGAGCGCGGTGCCGTCGGCCTTGGTGAAGTACACCGAGTCCTGGTACTTGGTGGCGCTCTCCATGCCGGTGCCCTCGCAGCAGGTGGTGCCCTGCTTGGGGGTGTAGTCGCGCACCTGCCCGGGCTTCAGCCCGATGAAGTACGTGACCAGCGGTTTCTCGGCGTCGGCCTTGTCCTGCTTGGAGCCGAGGACCTGGTTGAGCAGGGCCCGCTCGTAGTAGTCCATGTATTTCGGGTCCTGCTCGTGGAAGAACAGGCTCCGGCTCAGCTTGAGCAGGTTGTACGCGCAGCAGGTCTCGGCGTTGGTGTCGCTGATCGTTCCCGAGATGGCCCCGCGAGCCTCCCAGAACTCGGCCGTGCTGGTGCCGCCGATCCCGTACATGCGGTGCGGGATCACCATGCCCCAGAAGTTCTTGGCGGCGGTCAGATAGCGCGTCTCGCCCGTCGCGTCGTACAGCCGGACGTAGCCGGTCATGATCGGAATGTGCTGGTTGGCGTGGAGGCCGTCCAGGATGTCGGTGCCGGCGGCGCAGGCGTCGATGAGCCGGTCGAGGTCGAACAGCTTGGCCAGTGCGAGGTGGTCGGCCTTGCCGGTGATCGTGTACAGGTCGACGATCGCCTCGACGATGCCGCCGAATTCACCGCTGGAGAAGATGCCCCACATCCGCTGAAGCGTGGTGTCGGGCAGCTTGGAGAGCCGCGCGTACATCCAGTCGCACATTCCGGAGGCCAGGTCGAGCGCGCGGGCGTCGTCCGTGGCGAGGTAGGCGTCGAGCAGGCCCTTGAGGATCTTGTGCGCCGTGTAGTACGGCGCCCACACCTTGGTGTAGTCGGCGGTGGTCCGCGTCTCCAGGTCGATGAACTGCGTCTCCGGGTACGCGGCGAGGAAGCCGGGATGGCTCGGTCCGCCCCAGGTGCGGCGCAGCGTGGCGGTCAGGCCGCGTCCGGAGGCATCGTCGAAGGTGCCACCGGAGGTCGCGAAGAAGTAGTACGACGCGAGGTTTCCGAGCCCCGCGGAGGACCTCTTGGCCTCGTTGGTCTGCAGCGAGGTGATCTCCGCCGTGGTCAGAGCCCTCGACCAGACGTTGAACTCGTCGAAGGCGCCCGCGAACACCGGGTCGTCGGGGTAGTTCGAGCGACCCAGCCAGTTGTTCGTGAGGGCACCCAGGACGGACGGGTTGAGCGTCATCGAGGTGTTCTGGGCGACGGCGGTGCCGTTGACATGGAGGGTGCCCGTGGTGCCGCTGATCGTGACAGCCAGGTGGCTCCACTGATCGAGCGGCAGGGCGGCGGTGCCGTTGAGCCCCTGCTCCCCGCCCGCACCACTGTTGGTGATCGCGAAACGCGGCACCCCGCTGCCGTTGCGAGATGCCAGGTACATGTACCGGGTCGTGTTGTCGCCGAAGTCGAAGACCCGCTGCCAGTTGGCGTCGTGGGTGGGCTTCACCCAGACCGACAGGGTGATCGCCGAGGCACCGCCGAGCACGGCGGCCGGCAGGTCGACGTACTGGTAGGAGCCGCGGACGTTCTCGTGCGCGCCGCCCCATCTGCCGGTGACGGCCAGCATGCGCGGATCTTCGCGCAGCGCCTCACGCACCTCGGTGAGCGCACCCACCATGGTGCGGATCTTGTCGGCGTACATCTGCTCCCCGGTGCTCGCGTACGCCTGCGCCAGCATCGTCAGGAAGTGCCCGGTGTAGTGGCCACGGAGATTGCCGTTGGCCTCGCCGTCCAGGCCCTCCCAGCCGCCGGGGGCGACGGCGCCCTTCGTGGAGAGTCCCGCGTTGGCGCGGAAGACCTGCAGCAGCCGGTCGACGTCGTAGCCGCGGCCGTGGTCGAGCATCAGCTGACGCTTGTCCGCGAAAAGGCCCTGGCCGAGCGTCACGTCCTTGAGTTCGAAGGGCCGCACCGACCAGGTGGACGGCGTCGGGACCGTGGCGGCGACCGCACGGCCGCCGCCCGTCCCCAAGGAGGCCCCGGGTGCGGCCGCGGCGAGTATCGCCGACTGGAGGAGGAAACGTCTGGAGAGGGGCGGTGCCATGTGCGCCTCGTCTCTGGCGGTGGGGGGTGGAGGGCGAAAGCGAGCACCATGTTCGACATTGCGAACGTTGTGCGAATTCCCGACCGGAAGATAGGCATGCAACAGTCGGGCGTCAACGGCAATGACGGGCTTTCCGAGGTCAACGACCCACATCGCGGGGCCACTTGCACGCCCTCGACACCGTTTCACGTGAAACATCGCTCGTGCCCACATCTACGACGGTTCACGTGGCGCTGACTCCCCTGACGTATGCGACCGCGCACACCCAGCACGGCACGCCCCCGCGCCGTCCCGCACCACCGGAAGTCGAAAGCCCTTACCGAATCTCCTGAGAGACTCCTCACACTCCAGAGCCCCGCGCAGTAAGCCGACCTACCCGTGCGCATGCAGGTCCGACGACAAAAAGAAGCGGTCCCATCGTGATTACGATGGGACCGCTTCGCTGTGCGCGAGGGGGGAGTTGAACCCCCACGCCCTTGCGGGCACTGGAACCTGAATCCAGCGCGTCTGCCTATTCCGCCACCCGCGCATTGGGTGTGTCCTCAGGCCCCGTTCCTAGCGGTCTGGCGCCTTCCGACATCGAGAAGATTAGCACGCTGGAGAGGGTGGCTTCACATCCCTTAAACCGCGGCCCGCCCCATCCCACGCCGCCTGGCGGGCCGACCAGCACGGACCGAACACACGCCCCCTCCTGTCACGTATCAACGAGTGCTGGTTCACGTATCAACCTCGTACCGGTCCCGGTCATCTCCTTGGGAGAGGGACGGGCGCACAGTCCGGTGCGGGACACTGGTCTCGCGCCGCCTCTACGATCCTTGGCAGAGTTCGGACGGGGTAGTTCGAAGAGGAGCTCCGATGGGAATCCGGGAGGGGACTTCAGTGGGCGTCGACGCCGGGTGACACCGGTCGACCGGGCCGACAGAGGGAACCAGCCGATTTCCCGGCGCGTGGATACGATCAGTAAGCAGTACCGATGCGGTACGCAGAGCGGTGACGACGGAGGAGGTGCCCCATGGGAGTCCTGAAGAAGTTCGAGCAACGTCTCGAAGGTCTGGTCAACGGCACCTTCGCCAAGGTGTTCAAGTCCGAGGTCCAGCCCGTGGAGATCGCGGGAGCGCTCCAGCGGGAGTGCGACAACAACGCGACCATCTGGAACCGCGACCGTACGGTCGTCCCCAACGACTTCATCGTGGAGCTGAGCACGCCCGACTTCGAGCGCCTCAGCCCCTACTCCGGCCAGCTCGGTGACGAGCTCGCCGGCATGGTGCGCGACTACGCCAAGCAGCAGCGCTACACCTTCATGGGCCCCATCAAGGTCCATCTGGAGAAAGCCGACGACCTCGACACCGGCCTGTACCGGGTGCGCAGTCGTACGCTCGCCTCCTCCACCAACCAGCAGGCCCCCTCGGGCGCCCCGGCGAGCCCCGCCGCGGGCCGCCCCGGCGGCTACGGCTACCCGCCCACCGCCGCACCCGCGGGTGCCCCGCCCATGCCGGCCACACCGCCGCCCGGCGGCCGTCCCGCCCCGCTCGGGCAGCGGCCGCCCGCCTCTCCGGCGGGCGGGGGACGCACGCGCTACTGGATCGAGATCAACGGCACCCGCCATCAGATCTCCCGCCCGACGCTGGTGCTGGGACGCAGCACCGAAGCCGACGTGCGGATCGACGACCCCGGCGTCTCCCGCCGGCACTGCGAGATCCGGACCGGAACGCCCTCGACGATCCAGGATCTCGGATCCACCAACGGCATCGTGGTGGACGGGCAGCACACCACCCGCGCTACGCTCCGCGACGGCTCGCGGATCGTCGTGGGCAGCAGCACCATCATTTACCGGCAAGCCGAAGGGTGAAGCGGGGGCAATGTCAGAGCTGACCCTCACGGTCATGCGGCTGGGTTTCCTGGCCGTACTGTGGCTGTTCGTGATCGTGGCCGTGCAGGTCATCCGCAGCGACCTGTTCGGTACGCGTGTCACCCAGCGGGGGTCGCGCCGCGAGAGCGCGCGGCCGCAAGCGGCGGCCCGCCAGGCCGCGCCCCCGCAGCAGCGCGGCCAGCAGCCCGCACCCTCCACCGGCGGTGGCGGCCGTCGCGGGCGCAACGCCCCGACCAAGCTCGTCGTGAGCGAGGGCACACTGACGGGGACGACCGTGGCGCTCCAGGGCCAGACCATCACCCTGGGCCGCGCACACGACTCCACGATCGTGCTGGACGACGACTACGCCTCCAGCCGGCATGCCCGGATCTACCCGGACCGCGACGGCCAGTGGATCGTCGAGGACCTGGGGTCCACCAACGGCACATATCTCGACCGGAACCGACTGACGACTCCCACGCCGATTCCGCTGGGCGCGCCGATCCGCATCGGCAAGACCGTCATCGAGCTGCGGAAGTAGTGCTACATCATGAGTAGGCGCGAGCGGAGCGAGCACGCAGGGGCGGCCCCCACCAGGGCTCCCGGCGCGCTCCCGACCGGAGGGTGGGCACCGTGCGGATGTACCCGGAGCCGACGGGCGAGGTGCGCATGAGTCTGTCACTGCGCTTCGCCGCCGGATCGCACAAAGGCATGATCCGCGAGGGCAACGAGGACTCGGGCTACGCCGGTCCGCGGTTGCTCGCGATCGCCGACGGCATGGGCGGCCAGGCGGCCGGTGAGGTCGCCTCCTCCGAGGTGATCTCCACCCTCGTCACGCTCGACGACGACGTCCCCGGCTCCGACATCCTCACCTCCCTCGGCACCGCCGTGCAGCGCGCCAACGACCAGCTGCGCTCGATGGTCGAGGAGGACCCGCAGCTGGAGGGCATGGGCACCACGCTCACCGCCCTGCTGTGGACCGGCCAGCGACTCGGCCTGGTCCACGTCGGCGACTCCCGCGCCTACCTCCTCAGGGACGGCGTCCTCACCCAGATCACCCAGGACCACACCTGGGTGCAGCGTCTGGTCGACGAGGGCCGCATCACGGAGGAAGAGGCCACCACCCACCCGCAGCGCTCCCTGCTGATGCGCGCGCTGGGCAGCGGCGACCACGTGGAACCCGACCTCTCCATCCGTGAGGTCCGGGCCGGCGACCGGTACCTGATCTGCTCCGACGGCCTGTCCGGCGTGGTGTCCCACCAGACGATGGAGGACACCCTCGCCAGCTACCAGGGCCCGCAGGAGACCGTGCAGGAGCTGATCCAGCTCGCGCTGCGCGGCGGCGGCCCGGACAACATCACGGTCATCGTCGCCGACGTCCTCGACCTCGACACCGGAGACACCCTCGCCGGGCAGCTCTCCGACACCCCCGTCGTGGTCGGCGCCGTCGCCGAGAACCAGCTCCACCTCCAGGACAACGGCATCATGCAGACCCCCGCCGGCCGGGCCTCAGGTCTCGGCCGCCAGGGGCACGGACAGGGCGGCGGCGAGTTCGGCCCGCCCGGCTCCGGCGACACCACCGGATACATGCCCGCCGCGGGCGGCTTCGGCGACTACTCCGACGACGACTTCGTCAAGCCGCGCAAGAAGCGCAGGTGGCTGAAGAGATCCTTCTTCGGCATCCTCGCCCTCGCCGTGGTCGGCGGGGGCCTGTACGGCGGTTACCGCTGGACACAGACGCAGTACTACGTCGGCTCCAACGACGACCACGTGGCGCTGTACCGCGGCATCAGCCAGGACCTGGCCTGGATCTCGCTCTCGAAGGTCGAGAAGGACCACCCCGAGATCGAACTCAAGTACCTGCCGCCCTACCAGCAGAAACTGGTCGAGGCCACGATCGCCGAGGGCGGTCTGGGCGACGCCCGGAAGAAGATCGAGGAGCTGTCCACCCAGGCGTCGGCGTGCAAGAAGAACGCCGAGCGCCGCGAGGCCGCGGACAGCAACGCCAAGACGGGCGAGGGCGAGGCGGGCGGAGTCACGGGAACCACGAAGACCTCCCTCACGTCCAAGGCCACATCGTCCCCGACGCCGACACCGCCGGCGTCCCCGACCCCGACCCAGACTGAGACCGCACCCACACCGTCGACCGGCCCCACCCTCTCGGAGGAGGAGCAGGAGCTGGTCTCACGGTGCGGTGAGCAGTAGGCAAGCCGCGAGGGGCCCACGTACACCATGAGCAGTACTACCAACCCGTCGACGCAGCACACGTCCACGATCGGCGCGATCGGCACACCGAGCCGACGCAACACCGAGCTGGCACTGCTGGCGTTCGCGGTCGTCATCCCGGTGTTCGCCTACGCCAACGTGGGTCTCGCACTCAACGACGAGGTGCCCGCGGGACTCGCCGCCTACGGCATCGGCCTCGGGGTGCTGGCCGGCATCGGGCATCTCGTCATCCGCAAGTTCGCGCCGTACGCCGACCCGCTGATGCTGCCTCTGGCCACACTGCTGAACGGACTGGGGCTGGTGGCCATCTGGCGACTGGACCAGTCGAAACTGCTCCAGCAGATCGGACAGGCCGGCGGCAAGGCGACCAATCAGCTCGTCTACACAGCGATGGGCATCGCCCTCCTCATCGTCGTACTGATCTTCCTCAAGGACCACCGCACCCTCCAGCGCTACACCTACATCTCCATGGCCGGCGCGCTGGTCCTGCTGCTGCTCCCCCTGGTGCCGGGCCTCGGCGCGGAACTCACCTACGGTGCCAAGATCTGGATCCAGGTCGGCAGCTTCACCATCCAACCCGGCGAGTTCGCCAAGATCGTGCTGGCGATCTTCTTCGCCGGCTACCTGATGGTGAAGCGCGACGCGCTCGCACTGGCCAGCCGCCGCTTCATGGGCCTGTACCTGCCGCGCGGCCGCGACCTCGGCCCGATCATCGTCGTCTGGGCGATCTCGATCCTGATCCTCGTCTTCGAGACCGACCTCGGTACGTCGCTGCTGTTCTTCGGCATGTTCGTGATCATGCTGTACGTCGCGACCGAGCGGACCAGCTGGATCGTCTTCGGTCTGCTGATGTCCGCGGCCGGCGCGGTCGGCGTGGCCAGCTTCGAACCCCACGTCCAGACCCGTGTCCAGGCATGGCTCGATCCGTATCGCGAGTACAAGCTCAGCCGCGCGGGGACCAGCGACGGCATCATCCACTCCGAGCAGGCCATGCAGGCCCTGTGGGCCTTCGGCTCCGGCGGCACTCTCGGCACCGGCTGGGGCCAAGGCCACTCCGAACTCATCCGCTTCGCCGCGAACTCCGACTTCATCCTCGCCACCTTCGGTGAGGAGCTGGGTCTGACCGGTGTGATGGCGATCCTGCTGATCTACGGCCTGATCGTGGAGCGCGGTATCCGCACGGCCCTCGCCGCCCGCGACCCGTTCGGCAAGCTGCTCGCCGTCGGCCTGTCCGGCGCGTTCGCCCTCCAGGTCTTCGTCGTCGCCGGCGGTGTCATGGGCCTCATCCCGCTGACCGGTATGACGATGCCGTTCCTGGCGTACGGCGGATCCTCGGTCATCGCCAACTGGGCGCTCATCGGCGTCCTGATCAGAATCAGCGACACCGCGCGCCGGCCCGCACCCGCACCCGCACCCAACCCCGACGCCGAGATGACCCAGGTGGTCCGCCCGTCATGAACAAGCCCCTGCGCCGCATCGCGATCTTCTGCGGGCTTCTGGTACTCGCCCTGCTCATCCGCAACAACTGGCTCCAGTACGTCCAGGCGGATGCCCTCGCCACCCACAAGGAGAACCGGCGCGTCTCCATCGAGCGCTACGCCACGCCTCGCGGGGACATCATCGTCGACGGCAAGGCCATCACCGGGTCCGTCGCGACCGAGGGCGCCGACTACAAGTACAAGCGCACCTGGAAGAACGGCGAGATGTGGGCGCCGGTCACCGGTTACTCCTCCCAGATCGTCGGCGCCACCCAGCTGGAGAACCTCGAGGACGGCATCCTCACCGGCAACGACGACCGGCTCTTCTTCCGGAACACGCTGGACATGATCACCGGCAAGAAGAAGGAGGGCGGCAGCGTCGTCACCACCCTCAACGCCGCCGCGCAGAAGGCGGCCTTCGAGGGCCTCGGCGACAAGAAGGGCGCCGTCGCCGCGCTCGACCCCAAGACCGGCGCGATCCTGGCCCTCGCCTCCACGCCGTCCTACGACCCGTCGACCTTCGCCGGAATCAGCACCAAGGACAGCGAGACCTTCTCGAAGCTGGAGAAGGACGCCGACAAGCCGATGCTGAACCGCGCGCTGCGCGAGACCTACCCGCCGGGCTCCACGTTCAAGGTGGTCACGGCCGCCGCGGCCCTGGAGAACGGCGTCGTCTCGGACATCGACGACAAGACGGACTCGCCTGACCCGTACAAGCTGCCGGAGTCGTCCACCCCCCTCACCAACCAGCATGGCGTGTGCAAGAACGCCACCCTCCGCTACGCGCTCGAGCAGTCCTGCAACACGGTCTTCGGCAAGCTCTCCGACAGCGTCGGCAACGACAAGATGATCGAGCAATCCGAGAAGTTCGGTTTCAACGACGCCACGCTGGACACTCCCGTGCGCGCCGCGGAGAGCATCTACCCCGAGGACAACCGCCCGCAGAACGCGATGGCCGGCATCGGTCAGGCATCCAACCGGGCCACCCCGCTCCAGATGGCCATGGTCGCCTCCGCCGTCGCCAACGACGGCAAGCTGATGGCTCCGTACATGGTCGACCAGCTGCGGGCTTCCAACCTCGACGTCATCGAGACCCACGACCCCGAGACGCTCTCCCAGGCGGTCTCACCGGAGAACGCCCAGAAGCTCCAGGACCTGATGGAGAGCGTCGTCAAGACGGGTACCGGTAAGAACGCGCAGATCAGCGGCGTCACCGTCGGCGGCAAGACCGGTACAGCGCAGCGCGGCGTGAACAACAAGGAGAAGCCGTACGCCTGGTTCATCTCCTACGCCAAGCTCAGTGACGGCAGCTCGCCGGTCGCCGTGGCCGTGGTCGTCGAGGACAGCGACGCCTCGCGTGGCGACATCTCCGGTGGCGGTCTCGCCGCCCCGATCGCGAAGAGCGTGATGCAGGCAGTGATCAACAGCAAGAAGTGACCCCGCTCACGTCGCCTTCACATCGGTGCACGTTGCGATACCGGTCCTGTATCGGGTGATGCGGTTGGCCAGGTCACAGAAGGCGAGCCGGGTACCGTATGCCCGGAGCACAGCCGCCGGACCACACATGGGTGCGGTCGGGACCGACGGAGAGGGCTGGTAGGAAGCTATGGAAGAGCCGCGTCGCCTCGGCGGCCGGTACGAGCTGGGCCAGGTGCTCGGCCGTGGTGGCATGGCGGAGGTCTACCTCGCGATGGACACCCGCCTCGGCCGCACCGTGGCGGTGAAGACGCTGCGAGCGGACCTCGCGCGCGACCCCACCTTCCAGGCCCGGTTCCGCCGGGAGGCCCAGTCGGCCGCCTCGCTCAACCACCCCGCGATCGTGGCGGTCTACGACACGGGCGAGGACTACATCGACGGGGTCTCGATCCCGTACATCGTCATGGAGTACGTCGAGGGCTCCACCCTCCGTGAACTTCTCCACAGCGGCCGCAAGCTGCTGCCGGAGCGGGCCATGGAGATGACCATCGGCATCCTCCAGGGACTGGAGTACGCCCACCGCAACCAGATCGTCCACCGCGACATCAAGCCGGCCAACGTCATGCTGACGCGCAACGGCCAGGTCAAGGTGATGGACTTCGGTATCGCCCGCGCCATGGGTGACTCCGGGATGACGATGACGCAGACGTCCGCGGTCATCGGCACCGCCCAGTACCTCTCGCCGGAGCAGGCCAAGGGCGAGCAGGTGGACGCCCGGTCCGACCTGTACTCCACCGGCTGTCTGCTCTACGAGCTGCTGACGGTCCGCCCGCCGTTCGTGGGTGACTCCCCCGTGGCGGTCGCCTACCAGCACGTGCGGGAGGAGCCGCAGCCCCCGAGCGTCTTCGACCCGGAGATCACTCCGGAGATGGACGCAATCGTCCTGCGTGCCCTGGTCAAGGACCCGGACTACCGCTACCAGTCCGCCGACGAGATGCGGGCCGACATCGAGGCCTGCCTCGACGGCCAGCCCGTCGCCGCCACGGCGGCCATGGGTTCGGTCGGCTACGGCGGCTACCCGGACGACCAGCCGACCACCGGCCTGCGCGCCGACGCCGGTGCCACGACGATGCTCCCGCCGGTCGGCCCGGACGACGGTTACGGCTACGACGACCGCCAGGGCCGTCGCCGCCAGCAACAGAAGAAGAACAACACCTCGACGATCCTTCTGGTCGTCGCGGGTGTGCTGGTGCTGATCGGTGCCGTCCTCATCGGGCAGTGGATGTTCTCGGGCAATGACGCCGGCAACGACACCCTCAAGGCGCCGAACTTCATCGGCCAGAGCGAGGCGGAAGCGAAACAGGCGGCCACCAACGTCGACCTGAAGGTGGAGACCTCCCAGAAGCCCTGCGAGGACCAGAAGAAGGGCAACGTCTGCGAGCAGAACCCGCAGGCGGGTACCCCGTTGAAGAAGGGCGACACTGTCGCCCTGGTCATCTCGACGGGTGCTCCGAAGGTCACAGTCCCCGACGTCCAGGGCATCCAGTTCGACGAGGCCGAGGCCGAGCTCAAGGACAAGGGCTTCGAGGTCGAGAAGAAGACTGAGGAGTCCGACCGCACGCCCGGCATTGTGACCGATCAGGACCCGGCCAGCGGCAAGCTCGAGAAGGGCTCCACGATCACGCTGACTGTCGCCAAGGCGCCGGACAAGGAGACCGTCCCGGACGTGGCCCGGCAGAGTTGTGACAACGCCAAGAACCAGATGGCGGCCAACAACCTCGTCGGCACCTGCACCGAGGTCGAGACCCAGGACCCCAACCTCGTCGGCAAGGTCATCGCGACCAACCCCGAGGCCGGCTCCGAGCTCAACAAGGGCGACACGGTCACCATCCAGATCGGTAAGGCGGCCGAGGAGGAGAAGAAGGCCCAGGTCCCGAACGTCGTGGGACGGACCGTGGGCGAGGCCAAGCAGATCCTCCAGGCGGCCGGCTTCACCAACATCCAGTTCGCGGGCGGCAGTGACCAGAGCGACACCGCGTTCGTCACCGACCAAGACCCGGACGGCGGCAACGAAGCCGACCCGACCAAGACGACGATCACCCTCGCCTCGGTCGGTTTCGGCGGCAACAACGGCAACAACAACAATGGCGGCGGCGACGGTGGAGGATTCTTCGGCTAGCGCCGCCCGCTAAGACGGAGGGGCTGAGAGAGCCCTCTGCCCCGTACGACGAAGGAGCCCCGGCACCCTCCCTGAGGGGGTACCGGGGCTCCTTCGTCGTCTCGATGTTTCACGTGAAACCGGATGTTTCACGTGAAACATCCCTCCGGGGGAGCAACCACCGCGCGGCTATCGAAGTTCCTTCGGCACCGTACGCTCCGCGTTCACCCGTTCCACGCGCTCGAGCTCGCCCCACACGATGTACCGGTACCGGGACGTATAGACGGGCGTGCAGGTGGTGAGGGTGATGTATTTGCCGGCCTTCTTCTTGCCGGACTCCTTGGGGATGTTCGAGAGGACCTTGACGTTGTACTTCGAAGTCTCGGAGAGGGTGTCGTAGACCTTGTAGACGTACCAGTTGTCGCGGGTCTCGAAGACGATCGCGTCGCCCTTCTCCAGCTTGTCGATGTTGTGGAACTTCGCGCCGTGGCCGTCCCGGTGGGCGGCCAGGGTGAAGTTGCCGTCCTTGTCGGAACTGGGGAGGGTCGCCTTGACCGGGTCGGTGTAGTAGCCGGCGACACCACCGTTGAGGATCTTGGTGGAGGTGCCCTTCTTCACCAGGACCTCGCCGTTCTTCATGGCGGGCACGTGCAGGAAGCCGATGCCGTCCTTGGTGTCCAGGGCGCCCGGTCCGTCGTCCGAGGCCCAGGTGTCGCGGACCTTGTTCGCTTCCTTGTCCGCCTCACGGTCGGCGAGCACGTTCGTCCACCACAGCGAGTAGACGACGAACAGACCGAGCACGAGGCCCGCCGTGATGAGGAGTTCACCGAAGACACTGACCGCCATGGCGATCCGGCTCATGCCGCGGCGCCGCGGCGTGGCCTCGGACGCGTCCGTCTTCTCTTCGGTGTCGTCGGTGGTCACTGCCACAGTTCTTCCGCCCTTGGTCGAGCCCCTACTGGACGAGCGCGTCGGGCTTCCCCTCGCTGCGCGGCCGTTCCTCCACCATCTTGCCCCACACGATCATGCGGTACTTGCTCGTGAACTCCGGCGTGCACGTGGTCAACGTGATGTAGCGACCCGGCTGGGTGAAGCCGGAGCCCGGGGGCACGGGCTGGAGCACGCTGACGTTCGACGGCGGGGTCACCGGCAGGATCGAGGCCATGTCGTAGACGTAGTACTTGTCCTGCGTCTCCACGACGATCGGATCGCCCGGCTTGAGTCGGTTGATGTAACGGAACGGTTCACCATGGGTGTTGCGGTGGCCCGCGATACCGAAATTACCCGTCTTGTCCTCGGGCATGGCCGTCTTGATGCTGTTCTCGTCGTAGTGGCCGACCATTCCGCGGTCCAGGACCTTCGACTTGCTGATGCCCTCGGCGATCGGCACGACGACGTCCAGCTTCGGAATGTGCAGGATGGCGAAGCCCTGCCCGGGCTCGAAGGCGCCCGGCGCGCGCTTGCCGCTCTTCCACTCCTCCTGGAGGCTCGTCGCCTCCCGGCCCGCCTGCTGATGGGCGCGGATGTTGGACCACCAGAGCTGGTAGGTGACGAAGAGCAGCATCACCACGCCGGTGGTGATGAACACCTCGCCGATGACCCGGCTCGCGATCACTCCCGCGCTGGGCTTGCGCGCCCGCGCCGCCCGCCGCGCCTCGATCCTGGAACGGGGCGCCGACAGCCCGTCCTCTCCTAAGCCCTCCTCGGGCCCCTGAGCGGCTCCTGGACCCGCGTGGGCCCCGAAGGAGCCCCCGTGCCTCCCGTGCCGTCTCGCGGCCTTACGGCGGGCCGCACGGCCTCCGGGAGCCGGGGGCGCGGGTATCGGCTCGGCCGCGGCGGCCAGCCGCCGCGCCTCCTCCACCCGGAGGGCCACCGTCTCCTCGTCGATCGGAGGGTGCTGCAGCGCGGTGTCGGTCCCGTACAACCCCTCGGCCGTGGGTCGGGGACGCGGCTCGTAGGTGTCGTACGACTCGTAGGGCTGGTACGGCTCGAACGAGGGCTCCGTGTACGGCTGCTGCTGGCCGAACCAGTCTCCCTGCCCGTACTGCGAGCCCTGCTGGACGGTCTGCGAGCCCTGCTGGACGGTCCAGGCCTGAGGCTCGGCCGGATCGCCGAACGACTCCCCCGGCTGGAAGGCCTCCGCCTCAAACGCCTCGGCGCCCCCGTACGCGGCCTCGCCGCCGTAGGGGGCACTCTCGCGCTCGGGGCGCAGTGCCGTCACGCCGTGGCCCTGCCCACCACGGGGGCGAGCCCCGTCGACCTGGCCACGGCCCCTTGGTCGCCGCATTCGGCCAGCCAGTTGGCCAGCATGCGGTGGCCGTGCTCGGTGAGCACCGACTCGGGGTGGAACTGCACGCCCTCGACCGGCAGTTCCCGATGCCTGAGGCCCATGATGATCCCGTCGTGCGTGCGCGCCGTGACCTCGAGCTCGGCCGGCACGGTGGCCGGCTCCGCGGCGAGGGAGTGGTAGCGGGTCGCGGTGAAGGGGGTGGGCAGGCCCGCGAAGACTCCCTTGCCCTCGTGTTCCACCAGTGAGGTCTTTCCGTGCAGCAGTTCGGGCGCGCGGTTCACGACACCGCCGTAGGCCACCTGCATGGACTGCATGCCGAGGCAGACGCCGAAGACGGGGACGCCGGTCGCGGCACAGTGGCGGACCATGTCCACGCAGACGCCGGCCTCCTCGGGGGTGCCCGGGCCGGGGGACAGGAGCACGCCGTCGAAGCCGTCCTGGGCGTGGGCGGTCGCCACCTCGTCGTTGCGCAGCACCTCGCACTCGGCGCCCAGCTGGTACAGGTACTGGACCAGGTTGAAGACGAAGCTGTCGTAGTTGTCGACGACGAGGACCCGGGCGGGTCGGGCGGCACTCACTGGTCGTTCACCGTCACATCGTTGAAGGGCAGCAGGGGCTCTGCCCAGGGAAAGACGTATTGGAAGAGGACATAGACGACAGCCAGGGTCAGCACGATCGAGATCAGCGCCTTCAGCCACGCGCTACCCGGCAGATGTCGCCAGATCCAGCCGTACATGCCGTCCCTTCCTTCACACCACGGCACCGGAATCACGCCGCACCGCCACCAGACTAACGGCGTAGTGCCTCCGGTTTCCCTGACTCGACAGGCTGCGTGGAATCCAGATGGCCCCAGACGATGAGCCGGTGACTGTGTCCCCACTCCGGGTCGCATGTCGTCAGCGTCAGATAGCGCCCCGCGCGCGTGTAGCCCGATTTCGTCGGCACGGGGTCGATGACCTGGACGTCCGTGGGCAATGTCCGGTAGGGACCCTTGTCGATGACGTACGTGAACCAGTCCGCGCCGTCGGACAGGACGACCTCGTCGCCGGGACGCAGCTTGGGAAAATCTTTGAAGGGATCGCCGTAGGTACGCCGGTGGCCGGCGACCGCGAAGTTCCCCTTCTGTCCCAGCTGCGCGGTGTTCGCGTAGTGGCCGAGTCCTTTCTTGAGAGTGTCCGTCTTCGTACCCTCCAGGACGGGCTTGTTCCACGTGGAACCCAGACGCGGGATGTACATGAGCGCGAAGGGCTCGCCGCTCTCGTACGCGGCGGGCGGCTCTGGCGCAGACGAGGGGCCCGGGCCGGACGTCGGCTGCTTCGCCCACCGGTCCTGGAGCAGGTCGACCTGGTGATCCATCTCGGTGTCGGCTTTCACACCGGTCCAGAACAGCACGTAGACGACGAAGAGCACGATCAGGGTGCCGACGGTGATGCAGAGCTCGCTGGCGGTCCTCACGATCACGCGCACCGACACGGGTCCCCCGGCTGCCGTCACTCCACGGGCTTCGCGTACTTCAGATCCACTGTGCCCGAGTAGCCGGGAAGAGTCACCGGCCCGTCCTCGGTGACTTTCCAGCCCAGCCCGTAGACGTTCACGTAGACCATGTAGTTCTGGATCGCCTTGCTGGCGTTGAGCGCCTTCTGCAGCTTCTCGGGATCACCGACCGCCTGGATCTTGTACGGGGGCGAGTAGACGCGGCCCTGGAGGATCAGGGTGTTGCCGACGCAGCGGACGGCACTGGTGGAGATCAACCGCTGGTCCATGACCTTGATGCCCTCGGCACCACCCAGCCACAGGGCGTTCACCACGGCCTGCAGGTCCTGTTGGTGGATGACCAGGTAGTCGGGCTGCGGCTCGGGATATCCGGGGAGTTTGGCGGTGGCGTCCGGCGGGGCGTCGTTGAGGGTGACCGTGAGGGCCTGCCCCCTGAGCTTCTGGGTACCGGCGTTCTTCTCCAGTGCCTTGAGCCGGGCGTCCTCGGCCTTGGTACTGCCGTCGTCCCGCTCGGCCAGGGCCTCCACGTCGTCCCGGAGGACCGCGTTGGACTCGTCGAGCTGCCCGTTCTTGTGGCTGCGCTCCTGGATCAGGTCGGAGAGCTTCAGCAGAGAGGCGTCCGTACGGATGTTGGTGCCCTTGGCCGTGTCGAAGCTGGTGAAGAAGATCAGCCCAGCGAGGGCGAAGACCCCGACGGTGAGCACGCGCACGGGCCGGAAACCGCCTCGGGAGGAGGTGCCGGTACCCGCCTCGGGGGAGTCGGCTGAATTGCTCAACGTACCCTTATCTCCTTAGGCGCCGCGGAAGCACTACGCTAACGGACGCCCGGGGGAGCATTCAGTGTCCCCTTGTACGCTGCCCCGGAGCCCGCCACAGTTCCCTGCGCGGCCACGCAGCGCATCGACAGGAGAGACCCTCGTGCCGAAGTCACGTATCCGCAAGAAGGCCGACTACACGCCGCCGCCGTCCAAGCAGGCCACGAACATCAAGCTGAACAGCCGCGGCTGGGTGGCCCCGGTCATGCTGGCCATGTTCCTCATCGGGCTGGCCTGGATCGTCGTCTTCTATGTGACGGACGGCTCGCTGCCGATCGACTCGCTCGGCAACTGGAACATCGTGGTCGGCTTCGGCTTCATCGCCGCCGGATTCGGTGTCTCCACCCAGTGGAAGTAGTGGTCTCCGCTCGGTGGAGCTAGTTCTCCCCAGAGCAATCCACGGAGTTATCCACAGGCGTTTTCCACAGTGGGGAAAAAGAACGACGATCTGTGGATAACTCACTGGGCGTTGACGCCGGTACGACTGACCTACCGGCACCCGCAAGCGTGTTCGCCCCCTTCCTGACCTGCGAAAACACAGGTGAGCGACAGGGGGCACACCTGTTCCCGCACCCTATGCACAAGATCCGCCACCGTCTGTGGACAACAGTGCTGTAACAGTGCCCGGACCAGCACCCGGATGGTGACGATCCGCCATCACCTCAGGTCAGCTGGGCCGTCCTCAGCAGGGTCACGATGATCACGGCGGCCAGTACCAGCACGCACACGCCGTACTGGATCAGTGCTCGCCGTTCGCGCGGTGCGTGCACCATCGCATAGCCGATCAGCACACCGCCGACGAGACCGCCGACATGGGCCTGCCAGGCGATGCCGGACCAGCCGAAGGTGATGACCAGGTTGATGACCAGCAGGATGACGACCGGGCGCATGTCGTACTTCAGCCGACGCATGAGGACGGCTGTCGCGCCGAAGAGGCCGAAGATGGCGCCGGATGCACCGAGCGTCGATTGGCTCGGCTCGGCGAGCAGGTAGGTGAGTGCGCTGCCCGCGAGGCCCGAGGCGAAGTAGAGCGCCAGATAGCGGGCTCGACCGAGGGCGGCTTCCAGCGGACCGCCGATCCACCACAGGCTGAGCATGTTGAAGGCGATGTGCATGACACCGCCGTGCAGGAACATCGACGTGACCAGCCGGTACCACTGACCTTCGGCGACGCCTTGGATTGAGCCGAAATCGGAGCCCCAAGCCCGCCCGACGAGTGCGAACCGCTCGGTGAAGGAGTCGCCGATGGCCTCCTGTACCAGGAAGAACAGCAGATTCGCGCCGATCAGGATCTTGGTGACGAGCCGGGGGTCGGCGGTGACCGTGCCGCCCGCGAGAGTGCGCGGGGCGGCGGCTGAGGGGGCGTGGCCCGTGCCGGAGCCGTTGCGGACGCATTCGGGGCACTGGAAGCCGACGGAGGCGCTCACCATGCACTCGGGGCAGATGGGCCGCTCGCAGCGGGTGCAGCGGATACCTGTCTCCCGGTCCGGGTGCCGGTAGCAGGTGGGCAGGCTCGGCGCGTCCTTCGAGCCGCTCGGCACCTGGTCCATCGGGTCCCTCCGTCTCCTGGATGGAACGCATCGCCCCGCCCATCCTTACGGATGAGCGGGGCGATTGGTTCCCTTCAGGACCTTGTGAACCTTTCGGGGTCCGGTCCGGGCGGTGAACCCGTGATGCGCGTTCGGTGCGACAGGCCCGAGGGCTCAGCCCTGGCGGGTCTCGACGACGACCGACTCGATGACGACGTCGTTGACCGGACGGTCGGTGCGCGGGTTGGTCTGGGCGCCGGCGATGGCGTCCACGACCTTCTGGCTGGCCGCGTCGACGACCTCACCGAAGATGGTGTGCTTGCGGGTCAGCCACGCCGTCGGGGAGACGGTGATGAAGAACTGCGAGCCGTTGGTGCCCGGGCCGGCGTTGGCCATGGCCAGCAGGTAGGGCTTGTCGAAGGCGAGGTCCGGGTGGAACTCGTCCGCGAACTGGTAGCCGGGACCACCGGTGCCGTTGCCCAGCGGGTCACCGCCCTGGATCATGAATCCACTGATCACCCGGTGGAAGACCGTGCCGTCGTAGAGCTTGTCCGTGGACTTCTGGCCGGTGGCCGGGTTGGTCCACTCACGCTCGCCCTGGGCGAGCTCGACGAAGTTACGGACCGTCTTGGGCGCGTGGTTCGGCAGCAGCCGCACCTCGATGTCGCCATGGTTGGTCTTCAGGGTGGCGTACAGCTGCTCTGCCACGATCTGCCTTCCGTTGTCCTTTGTGACTCCCCCGATCCTCGCACGGCCGACGCCGTGCGTCCCCCGACGCCCTCGCTCTCGTACGGCGGGCGTATGGAAAACCGGCCGAGTACCACCGGTACCGGCGCGCTTCACGGCGATCCGTGGCATTGTCGGCCTTGTCGTGGACAAGTTCCCGTTGTCCCGCATTCATCCTCTATTGCACGTGACCGGATTCATGAGCGGCTCCTGTCGATGATCGGCCGGGGCCGAGGGCATGACCCGGATGCCCGCCCGCACATGCCCCGGAGCACTCCGAGAGGCATGATCCCCAAAAGGGTGGAAAGTCGAATTACGTACGCCACCGAGGAGGAGGATCCCGTGACCCGCATCGACAGCGTGCGCGCCGCGACCGGCTCGGCGAAGGACAGCGTGCTGCACGCCGCGGAAGTGGTGGCGCCCTACGCCGACACGGCCAAGGACAAGGCCTCGCACTACGCGCAAGAGGCACGTGTACGACTCGCGCCGAAGGTGTCGCAGGCCGCGGAACAGGCACGCGTCCAGTACGGCGCCCATGTCGTCCCGCGCTTGGAGCAGGCTCGCACGCATGTGCCGCCGAAGGTCGACCACGCGGCCCATGAAGCCGCCGCACGCACCCGCAAGGCGGCCCGTCAGGCCGCCGACTACTCCCGTCCCCGTATCGAGCAGGCCGTGGCCGCCGCCGGCCCCGTCCGCGAGGAGGCCACCGCCCGCAGCGTCGCGGCGCTGGCCGCACTGCGGGGACAGGTCTCACCCCAGCAGATCCAGCGGCTGGTCCGCAGGCAGCAGCGCAGGGCCAGGCTCGGCCGTGCCGCCAAGGGCCTGGCCGTCCTGGGTGTCCTGGCGGGGGGCGCCTTCGCCGCCTGGAAGTGGTGGGACAAGCAGGCCAACCCCGACTGGCTCGTCGAGCCCCCTGCCGCCACCGAGGTCTCCGACTCCGGTCGTCTGTCCGCTGTGGACGGCAGTGGTCAGTCCGTTCTCGACCCCGAGGTCGAGGCCAAGCAGGCGGAGGACGAGGCGGCCGACCGGGACAACCGGCGCTGAGAACCGACTGAGCATCGGCAGCCGAGGCCGCTTTCTCTACGGTCGGCGTCGGAGGACGTGTTCCGTTCCGACTCAGCCCTGCCCGAGGGCGCGTTCGGCGGGACATCTTTCAACAGCCCTGTGGGGCAGAAGACTTGACGGTCTTCTGCCCCACAGGGCTGTTTCACGTGAAAGTGCGCCACCCCACGAGACCCCCTGCACCCCACCAAACGGAATGTGTTGATCCGGTTGCGAAGGGTGACGCACACATTTCCTCAGCCCTCGTGTGACCCAGGACACTGGTTTCGCATTTGCGCACGCCGACACGTGCCAGCATCCGTTGCCCCGTTCCAGCAGGCTTCTTTCCACGGAGTGCACAGATAGCGATCGCGACGGCCGCCGCCCAGGGCGCCACTGACGACCATGCTTCCCGAGGCAGAAAAAAGACCGGGCCAGATGTCCTAAGACATCCGGCCCGGTCGATCCGCTGTGGAGCCTAGGGGAGTCGAACCCCTGACATCTGCCATGCAAAGACAGCGCTCTACCAACTGAGCTAAGGCCCCGGAAGGGAAGCATCCACCCGGAGGCAAGGGCCACCGGGAGGCTTCGCAGACCAGAGTACCGGGTCACCCCCGGGATCTCGCAAAAAGATTGGGGGTCCCCGTGAACGACCACTCTCCGTAAGATGCTCGTCGTGGTTCGCTACAGCGAACCACGGTATTTGGGGAAGCGATGGGGAGACGCAATGGACGCCGCACAGCAGGAAGCGACCGCAAGAGCCCGGGAGCTGCAGCGGAACTGGTACGGAGAGCCGTTGGGGGCGCTCTTCCGTAGGCTCATCGAGGACCTGGGTCTCAACCAGGCCAGGCTCGCGGGGGTGCTGGGCCTGTCCGCACCGATGCTGTCGCAGCTGATGAGCGGTCAGCGTGCCAAGATCGGCAACCCGGCGGTGGTCCAGCGGGTGCAGTTGCTGCAGGACCTCGCGGGTCAGGTCGCGGACGGCAGCGTGAGCGCCGCCGAGGCGACCGAGCGCATGGATGAGATCAAGAAGTCACAGGGGGGCTCGGTGCTCAGCAACACCACGCAGTCGACGACGAGTTCGGGGGCGCCCACGGTCAAGCGGGTCGTCCGCGAGATCCAGTCGCTGCTTCGCTCGGTCGCCGCCGCGGGCGACATCATCGAGGCGGCGGACACCCTCGCCCCGACCCACCCTGAGCTGGCAGAGTTCCTCCGGGTGTACGGCGCGGGCCGCACCTCGGACGCGGTGGCGCACTACCAGTCCCACCAGAACTGAGCTCAAGGCCCGGTCCCCGAAAGGGGGTTCGGCGACCGGGCCGAGGCCGAAGAGGGGGAGCCGAGGAGGGGGAAGGGGTCTGTAGGCCCCTCGTGAGCGGCAGCGTCGTGGACGTAGGCTCCGCGCAAGAACCGGAATCAGGAACAGGACAGAGCGACAGGGGGACAGAAGCGGGTACTAGCTCCGAGGGAAGCCGGGCACGTGCGAGCCGGCTCCGCGGAGGGCGGCGCGAGCGCCGTGCCCTCCGCCGACGGGCAGCCAAGAGGGGAGCCGAAGGGGGAACGACGCACAGCTATGGGTGAGGTCTTCGCCGGCCGGTACGAACTGGTCGACCCGATCGGGCGCGGGGGAGTCGGCGCGGTCTGGCGCACCTGGGACCACCGCCGCCGCCGCTATGTGGCCGCCAAGGTCCTGCAACAGCGTGACGCGCACGCCTTGCTGCGCTTCGTCCGTGAGCAGGCCGTACGGATCGACCACCCTCATGTGCTCGCCCCCGCCAGCTGGGCCGCCGACGACGACAAGGTCCTGTTCACCATGGACCTGGTGGCCGGAGGCTCCCTGGTCAACCTCGTCAACGACTACGGCCCTCTCCCGCCGACCTATGTCTGTGGCTTGCTCGACCAACTCCTGTCCGGCCTCGCCGCCGTGCACGCCGAGGGCGTCATCCACCGCGACATCAAGCCCGCCAATGTGCTCCTGGAGGCCACGGGGACGGCCCGCCCCCGCCTGCGCCTGTCCGACTTCGGCATCGCCATGCGTCTGGGCGAGCCCCGCCTCACCGAGACCAACTACGTGGTGGGAACGCCTGGTTATTTCGCTCCCGAGCAGATGCTGGGCGCGGATCCTGACTTCCCCGCCGATCTCTTCGCTGTGGGTCTCGTCGCCCTGTACCTCCTGGAGGGCGCGAAGCCCGACGCCAAGGCCCTCATCGAGCACTTCGCCGCCCATGGCACTCCGAAGGCGCCGCGAGGTATCCCCGAGCCACTGTGGCAGGTCATCGCCACGCTGCTCCAGCCGGACCCCAACTCCCGCTTCCGCACCGCCACAGGCGCCCGCAAGGCCCTCGCCGCGGCCATCGAGCTGCTGCCCGAGCCGGGGCCCGACGACGAGTTGGTGGAGGTCTTCGACCAACTCGGCCCGCTTCCCACCGGGTTCGCTCCCGAAGGCCCCCTGCACAGGGCATCAGGACTGGACAAAACAGGCACAGGCGCCGGTGCCGACACCAGCGGCACGCCCTCCCCGACTCCCGTCACGGACACGACCCCACCACCGCCTCACCATCCGCCGGCCTACGGACCGCCCCCCATGGGGCCGCCGTCCCAGCCCGGGGCGGGCCCCGCGCTACCGGCGCCGTTCCCAGGCAGCGCCCCTCCGCCCCCGTACACAGCCACAGGCTCCATATCTCCGCCCCCCATGCCCACCACCGCCCCGCCCCAGACCGACTCCGCCAGCTCCAGCAGGAGCTCGGGCTTCGGTACTGGTACTGGTACTGGTGCTGGTGCTGGTGGCGCGGGAACCGACCCAAGCACGGGTGCCGGCGCCGGCACGGGAACAGGAACCGGTCACTGGTCCCAGGATTCCGGGGCCTCGTCTTCGGCGTCTCCGGCGCCGTCGCCCCACCCCGGTCACATATCGCCCGGGGCGCCCCCCGCCGCCGTACCACCGCGCCCCGAACGCGCCCCCGCATCGCAGCCCTCCACGATGTCGGACACCGGCAGCTTCCATCTGCCCCCGCCCCAGGTGCTCACCGCCCAGGCGGCCTCGCGACAGATCGACCAGCATTCCCCCGGCCTGGGCCACCCACAGCAGCAACCCGAGCAGCAGGCCAGTCCCCTTGCCGGAACGCCCCTCCGAACAGGCCCAGCGCACCACCCCGAACCCGTGCATGTGCCCTCCCCCCGGTCCCACCCGCCGCTGGGCCTCTCTCAGGACCCCGCCTCGGCGGTGCAGCACGCGTACGCCTCTACTGGTTCATACACCGCTGGGCCCCCGGAGGTTCCACGTCGATCGAGGGCGCTTCCGCGGCGCCGTCCGGGCCCGCCGGTCAAGGTGGTCGTCCCGGTCCTGCTGCTCGCCCTGGCCTGCTTCGCGGTGGGGTTCTGGGCACTGGGACAACTCTGATCCCCGTCCTACCCCCGGGACGCCCCGTGCCGCCCACGCGCTGCCGCGCCCGCACCGTTCGAGCGTTCGGACTCGATGGCAGCGGACGCCCTCCTGCGGGCCACGAGTGTCCACGCCAGAAGCCCGAGAACCAGCAGACTGCCCGTGCCGAGGCCGCCCGCCGCGACGACGGTCATGGCCAGTCGTCGGTCTCCACCGACCGAGGAGTTCCCGGAGCCCTTCCCGTCATCAGAACCCCCTGTGCCCCCTCCGTCACCGCCGTCCCGGGAGCCGCCCTCCAGCGTGTCCCCCGTGATGCCGTTCTCGGCGGCCTCCCGATCCCCTTCGGTGACCTCGAAGACGCCGCGCGGCTCGGAGTCCCCCAGATATCCCGGCCCGGGCCCGGCCTCTCCCTCCAGCCGCACCCGTAGCGTCAAGCCGACCGGCTTGTCGCCGAACCGGTCGGCGACCGACGTCCCGAGGTGCAGTGCCAGGTAGTACCAGCCGGCGAACCGCATCCCGCCCACCTCGTCGTCGGGAGAGAAACGGTTCTCGTACGCGACGGGCGGGAGCGGGTCCAGAGAGACGGAGCGTTGGTCACCCCCGTAGTTGGCCGTCCTGTTGTCCACCAGGCCGCGTACGGGGTTGTAGAGCGACATGGCGAACGCGTTCCCGACGTAGCCGTCACCCTCGGTCGTGCTGCCCAGTTCGGCGGTGGCCTGGAGTTGCTGACCCCAGCCGACGGGCACCTTGTAGAACAGGGTCTCCCCGGCTCTGATGCCGACCTCGTCCTGCCAGACGCCCTGTGCCACGGGGCTCGCCGCGGCGAAGCCGCTCCCGCCGCGGCGGGGCTCGGGGTCACCGGAGACAGCGTCGGGGGAGGCGGAGTTCCAGCTCTGGGGAGCGCTCGTCGAACCGCCCTTCGTCACAGCGGGCTCCGAAACGAAGCCGAGCTCCAGCCCCCACTCATCCGACGCACCCTCCGAGGGGGAGCCCGTCACGAAACCGGAAGCCGAACCGGAAGCCGAACCGGAAGATGCGCCGGTCACCGAGCCGGAGGCAGAGCCCGCGCTCGTCCCCGAACCGGCTCCGGTGACCGAGCCGACGCGTTCGACGACGACGTAGTACACCCCGGCCCCCTGGCACATGTACTCGTCGGTGCCGACCTCCCGCGAGGCCCAGGCGGTGACGGGGTGCGCGCTGCGGGTCGGTCCGAAGCGGGCGGTCTCGTAGGAACAGCGATGTGCGTCGGCGTCCTGCACGGACACCCTGACCCCGTCCGCGGAACCGACCGCCGAACCCGCCTTGGGTACGGCCGTGGCCGAGACGTACGCGTTGGTGGCGGCGCCGAGATCGAGACGGTAGTACAGCTTGCTGCCCGGCCCGATGGAGCTCCGGTAGGTCTTGCCGGCCGCCAGTCGCACGGCTCCCGTGCTGCTCGTGGCGCCCTCGACCGCCCTCGCGTCCTCGGCGTAGGAGTACGGGGCGGGCCCGTCCGCCGCCCCGGCGGGGCCGGACTGCGCCATCGTCACGCACAGGGCCGCTCCCACGGCCGCCCCGGCTCGCCACCAGACCGTGCGCCGCCCCATCAAGCGCCACCCCTCGTCGTAGACCGTGATGCGAGGCCCCAGCCCTGTGATCGCGGCCCCGAACGCGCCCATCCTGCCCGGCCATGCGCGCCGATGCCGGTGTTCCTGGGGACGAGCGGCTGAAAACGGCCTCTGCCCGGCCCGGCACCTTGCTGCCGCAATCACATCGTTCGCTAACGCGAATCAAGGTTCGGTGCAATTTCCGCAAAAGTCCCACAAGGCGGGAGAAGCGCCGCCGAGCAACACAAAACCCCGACCGCCAGGGCGGTCGGGGTCTGCTCTGAGACTGATGTCGACGTCACGAACCCGTGGGCACGGAGTCAGTCGCCTCCGTCCACAGATCCTGCTCGGCGCGATCCGCCTGGATCTGGCGGTACACGAGGAGCCCGCCGATGGCGGCCAGTGCGACCAGGAGAAGCTTCTTCACCGCGCGACCTCGTCTTTCCTTGACGTAGGGGACCTCTGGCGCCCGACTATACACACCGACCGATACCGATCGGTGACCTGCGTCGGCCCCTCAACTCCCGCAGGGAAGAGCGCAGTAGAACCGGACGCCACTGTTCCGATCGCAGGTTCATCACACAGGTCCATCACATCTCGCACACCTCGACGGATCCCGCGGACCTCGGCTTCCTGCAACTTTTCAGACCTCCCTGCAACCCCTCGGGCCTCCCTGCACCCATCCGAGTGGTGTTCATCCGAAGATCGACGCGCCATGAACGTCGGTCCATGATTTCGGAGCCCACATACACATCATGAGGAAAGTACGCAAATCGCCCAACCCGAAAGTGAGGGGCCATGGCCCAGAACAAGGTCATGAAGCTGTGGACCGCCATCGTCACCGCCTTCCTCGCGCTGTGCACGGCGCTCGGACTCGTCACGACCACCGCCTCGGCGGCGGTACCGCAGACCGAGACCACCCGCAACTGCGCGGCCACCGCGACGACCCCGGCGATGTCCCTCCCGGCCCGGCCCCACGACCGCGCCCTGCCCCCCACGATGAAGCAGCGCATCCGCGCCGAGGCCCACGGCTCCTCCCCCTCCTGCCGCCGCCGCACGGCGCTGCACACGGCCACGGACACCGCCACGGACGTCACGGGCCAGGGTGCGGTCCCGGAGGCACCTGTGCCACAGGCCGAGCATCCAGGCGCACCTCTCCCACGCTGATCTGCGGCAGGCCAGGACAGACCCAGCGGCGATCTTGCGTACGACGCCCGCTGCACGACCATGAACGACGAAGACCCTCGGCCGGACTCGGCTGGGGGTCTTTCCGTGCGACAGCGCGTTCGCGCGCAGCCCACGGGATACGCCTGGGCGGCCGGTGACGGTGGCAAGAGAGAGCGAGTCGGAGCGAGTCGGAGCAAGTCGTCCGCGCAAGTCGTCCGCTCCGACTCTGCGTTGGCTGATCAGGAGAGGAGGGGGCCGAGGATGGAAGCCGTCCTGCCGCCCATCGTCGGGATCCCATCGTCGAGGTCCGCGGCACCCCACGTGTCCCTCACGACAGCAAAGACCCCCAACCGCAACCGGTTGGGGGTCTTCTGTCTGGTGGGGCTAACAGGATTTGAACCTGTGGCCTCATCCTTATCAGGGATGCGCTCTAACCAACTGAGCTATAGCCCCGCCGCGCTTTGCGGTGTGTCCCGCGCGCTGACTCCTGAAGATTAGCGCACGACGTGGGCAGTCCCAAAATCGATACCCGCAGGGCGACCGCGACGCGGTGAGCCGCGCTTACTCGTCCTCGGCGAGCGTCAGCTCGATGCCGCCCACGAAGCCCGCGGAGAGGTTGTAGATGAAGGCTCCGAGGGTGGCCAGGGCGGTGGCGAGCACGACGTCGATGACCGCGATGATCGTGGTGAAGATCAGCACATTGGGCAGCGACAGGAACGACTGCAGGTCGAATCCGTTGGACTCGTTCGAGCCGGTCGCCTCCGAGATGGTGGCGCCGACCGTCGAGAACACGCCCATCGCGTTCATGACCATCCACAGCACCGCCGCCGCGACGACCGTGCAGATGCCCAGGGCGATGGAGAGCAGGAAACTGACCTTCATCACGGACCACGGGTCGGCCTTGGCCACCCGCAGCCGCGCCTTGCGCGTGCGCGGCGTCGTGCGTGCCCCCGTACGAGGCTTGCGGGAGGACGCCTCCGGAGCCGGCGCATAGGCCTGCGGCGGGTGGTACGGGCCCGACTGCTGCTGCGACTGCCGCTCACCCGGCAGCGCGGAGTCGGCGGCCTGCGCCGGAGCCTGGTGCTGCGGCTGGGGCTGGGCCCCGGCCGACGGACCGCCCTGACGGCCCGGCCCGGCCTGAGCCGCGGCCGGACTTCCGGACACGGGCTTCTGTGCCTGCGGACCACGGGAGTCCGTCGTGGTCGCCCCCTGCGATCCCGGCCTCTCCGGCGCGGCCGCGTCGGTCGCGTCCGGCTTGATGGCCTTCAGCTGGGTCGTGTGCGTGTCCATCGCACGCGCGGCGGAGCCACGGCCGCCGCCGTCCGCCTCCGACCCGGTCGAAGTGCCGGCCGAAGTACCGGACGATCCGGCGCCCGTGGCTCCGCTCACGCTGACTCACTCCTCGTGCTACTCGGACGAGGGCGCCTCACCCTCGTCCGTACCGGTCGATGGGGCAGCCTCGGCGGTCTCGTCGACGGCATCGTCGCCGTCGACCTCCTCCGCCTCCCGCCCCGCCTCGGCGTTGCGAGCGATGCCGACCACGGCATCGCGCTTGCCCAGGTTGATCAGTTGGACGCCCATGGTGTCACGGCCGGTTTCCCTGATCTCGTTGACTCGCGTACGAATCACACCGCCCGACAGCGTGATGGCGAGGATCTCGTCGGTCTCCTCGACCACCAGCGCGCCGACGAGCGAACCGCGGTCCTCGACGATCTTGGCGGCCTTGATGCCGAGGCCGCCGCGACCCTGGACGCGGTACTCGTCGACGGCGGTCCGCTTCGCGTACCCGCCGTCTGTGGCAGTGAACACGAACGTACCGGGTCGAACAACATTCATCGAGAGCAGCTCGTCCCCCTCGCGGAAACTCATGCCCTTGACACCCGAGGTGGCACGGCCCATGGGCCGCAGCGCCTCGTCCGTCGCCGTGAAGCGGATCGACTGTGCCTTCTTGCTGATCAGAAGGATGTCACTCTCTGCCGATACGAGTTCGGCTCCGATCAGTTCGTCATCGGAACCGTCCTCCTTCTCACGAAGGTTGATCGCGATGACACCGCCGGAACGGGGCGAATCGTAATCCTTCAGAGGCGTCTTCTTCACAAGACCGCCCTTGGTGGCGAGCACCAGGTAGGGCGCGGCCTCGTAGTCGCGGATGGCGAGGATCTCGGCGATCGCCTCGTCCGGCTGGAAGGCCAGCAGGTTGGCGACGTGCTGTCCACGCGCGTCACGCCCGGCGTCGGGGAGCTCGTACGCCTTGGCCCGGTAGACACGGCCCTTGTTGGTGAAGAACAGCAGCCAGTGGTGGGTCGTGGACACGAAGAAGTGGTCGACGATGTCGTCTTCCTTGAGCTTCGTACCGCGAACGCCCTTGCCGCCACGCTTCTGCGCCCGGTAGTCGACCGTCTTGGTGCGCTTGACGTAGCCGCCGCGCGAGACGGTGACGACGATGTCCTCCTCGGCGATGAGGTCCTCGATGGACATGTCGCCGTCGTAGGGGACCAGCATCGTCTTGCGGTCGTCGCCGTACTTCTCGACGATCGCGGCGAGCTCCGCGCTGACGATCCCGCGCTGACGCACGGGGGAGGCGAGGATCTCGTTGTACTCGCGGATCTTGGCCTGGAGTTCGTCGTGCTCCTGGATGATCTTCTGGCGCTCCAGGGCGGCCAGGCGGCGCAGCTGCATCTCGAGGATGGCGTTGGCCTGGATCTCGTCGATCTCCAGGAGGTCCATCAGGCCCGTGCGCGCGATGTCGACGGTGTCGCTGCGCCGGATCAGCGCGATGACCTCGTCGATGGCGTCCAGGGCCTTCAGCAGGCCGCGCAGGATGTGCGCGCGCTCCTCGGCCTTGCGCAGCCGGAACTTCGTACGGCGGACGATGACCTCGATCTGGTGCGTCACCCAGTGGCGGATGAACGCGTCCAGGGAGAGGGTCCGGGGGACGCCGTCGACCAGGGCCAGCATGTTGGCGCCGAAGTTGGTCTGCAGGTCGGTGTGCTTGTACAGGTTGTTCAGCACGACCTTGGCGACCGCGTCGCGCTTCAGGACGATGACCAGGCGCTGGCCCGTACGGGACGACGTCTCGTCGCGGACGTCCGCGATGCCGCCGATCTTGCCGTCCTTCACGAGGTCGGCGATCTTCTGCGCGAGGTTGTCCGGGTTGACCTGGTACGGCAGCTCCGTGACCACCAGGCACTGGCGGTTCTGGATCTCCTCGACCTCGACGACCGCGCGCATCGTGATGGACCCGCGGCCCGTGCGGTACGCCTCCTCGATGCCCTTGCGGCCGACCACGAGGGCGCCGGTCGGGAAGTCGGGGCCCTTGATGCGCTCGATCAGCGCGTCCAGGAGGTCCTCGTGGGAGGCCTCGGGGTTCTCCAGGTACCACTGGGCGCCGGCCGCGACCTCGCGGAGGTTGTGCGGCGGGATGTTCGTCGCCATGCCGACCGCGATGCCCGCCGAGCCGTTGATCAGCAGGTTCGGGAAGCGGGCCGGGAGGACGGTCGGCTCCTGGGAGCGGCCGTCGTAGTTGTCCGTGAAGTCGACGGTCTCCTCGTCGATGTCACGGACCATCTCCATCGACAGCGGCGCCATCTTGCACTCGGTGTAGCGCATGGCCGCCGCCGGGTCGTTGCCCGGCGAGCCGAAGTTGCCGTTGGAGTCCACCAGCGGCATCCGCATCGACCACGGCTGCGCGAGGCGGACCAGCGCGTCGTAGATCGAGGAGTCACCGTGCGGGTGGTAGTTGCCCATGACGTCGCCGACGACGCGGGCACACTTGTAGAAGCCCTTCTCGGGCCGGTAGCCGCCGTCGTACATGGCGTACAGAACACGGCGGTGAACGGGCTTGAGACCGTCGCGTACGTCGGGCAGCGCGCGGGACACGATGACGGACATCGCGTAGTCCAGGTACGAACGCTGCATCTCCGTCTCGAGCCCGACGGGCTCGATGCGCACGGTCGTCTCGCCGGCGTCGTCAGGCGTGACGGTGGGGTTCTCGTCGGCCATTGCTGGTGGGGATCCTTCCTGGTGCGGTCAGCTGAGACCGACTCAGATGTCGAGGAAGCGAACGTCCTTGGCGTTGCGCTGGATGAACTGCCGCCGGGCCTCGACGTCCTCGCCCATGAGGACCGAGAACAGTTCGTCGGCCTGAGCGGCGTCGTCCAGCGTGACCTGGCCGAGGACCCGGTGGTCGATGTCCATGGTCGTGATGCGCAGTTCCTCTGCGTTCATCTCGCCGAGACCCTTGAAGCGCTGGATCGAGTCCTCCCTGACGCGCTTGCCGTTCTGCCGGCCCAGCTCGATCAGGGCGTCGCGCTCACGGTCCGAGTACGCGTACTCGAAGTCGTCCCGGCCCCACTTGATCTTGTAGAGCGGGGGACGCGACAGGAACACGTGCCCGGCCTCGACCAGCGGCCGCATGAAGCGGAACAGGAAGGTCAGCAGCAGGGTGTTGATGTGCTGGCCGTCGACGTCGGCGTCCGCCATCAGGATGATCTTGTGATAGCGGAGCTTCGAGATGTCGAAGTCCTCGTGCACACCCGTGCCGAAGGCGGAGATCAGCGCCTGGATCTCCTGGTTCTGCAGGATCTTGTCGATCCGCGCCTTCTCGACGTTGAGGATCTTGCCGCGGATCGGGAGGATCGCCTGGTACTGCGGGTTGCGGCCGGACTTGGCCGAACCGCCGGCGGAGTCACCCTCGACGATGAAGATCTCGCACTTGATGGGGTCGTTCGACTGGCAGTCGCTCAGCTTGCCCGGCAGCGACGCCGTCTCCAACAGGCCCTTGCGACGGGTCAGGTCACGCGCCTTGCGGGCCGCCACGCGCGCGGTGGCCGCCTGGATGGACTTGCGGATGATGTCCGCGGCCTCGACCGGGTTGCGGTCCAGCCAGTCCGTCAGGTGCTCGTGGACGACCTTCTGCACGAAGGTCTTGGCCTCCGTGTTGCCCAGCTTGGTCTTGGTCTGGCCCTCGAACTGCGGCTCGCTCAGCTTGATCGAGATGATCGCGGTGAGACCCTCGCGGATGTCGTCACCCGTGAGGTTGTCGTCCTTCTCCCGGAGCAGCTTCTTGTCACGCGCGTAGCGGTTGATCAGACCGGTCATCGCGGCGCGGAAGCCCTCTTCGTGCGTACCGCCCTCGTGCGTGTGGATGATGTTGGCGAAGGAGTACACGCCCTCGCTGTAACCGCTGTTCCACTGCATCGCGACCTCGACGGACAGGGCCTTGTCCTTGTCCTCGGCCTCGAAGTCGATCACGGAGGGGTGCACCACGTCGCCCTTGCGGGAGTTGAGGTGCTTCACGAAGTCGACGATGCCGCCCTCGTAGTAGTACGAGACGGCCTTGACCTCGTGCTTCTCGTCCTCGCCGGCCTCGTCCGCCCCGGCGGTGGCCTTGGCCGACTCGCGCTCGTCGGTGAGGTTGATCCTCAGCCCCTTGTTGAGGAACGCCATCTCCTGGAAGCGCCGCGAGAGCGTCTCGAAGGAGTAGTGGGTCGTCTCGAAGATGTCCGGGTCGGCCCAGAAGGTGACCGAGGTGCCGTGCTCCTCCGTGGCCTCGTGCTGGGCGAGCGGAGCGGTCGGGACGCCGAGCTTGTAGTCCTGCGTCCAGCGGTAGCCGTCCGTCTTGACCTCGACGGCCACCTTGGTCGACAGGGCGTTCACGACGGAGACACCCACGCCGTGCAGACCGCCGGAGACCGCGTAGCCGCCGCCACCGAACTTGCCGCCCGCGTGCAGGACGGTCAGCACGACCTCGACGGCCGGCTTGCCCTCGGACGGCACGATGCCGACCGGGATGCCGCGGCCGTTGTCGACGACCCGGACACCGCCGTCGGGAAGGATCGTCACATCGATGGTGTCCGCGTGGCCTGCCAGGGCCTCGTCGACGGAGTTGTCCACGACCTCCTGCACGAGGTGGTGCAGGCCGCGCTCACCGGTCGAGCCGATGTACATGCCGGGCCGCTTGCGGACCGCGTCCAGCCCTTCGAGGACGGTGATGGCACTGGCGTCGTACGCCGAGGGAGAGGCCTCGGCCGTTCCGGCCAGGGCCTCGGTGGACGGGATGTTCTCGTTGGGGTTGCCGGAATCGGCCACGAAGCGCCCTTTCTGGCACAGCACAAGCCAGGCTCTTGGCGGGTTTGCCGGAGCGGCTGCGGCATGTTGCGGTGGAAGCCTTTGTCAGCGTTGCACAGTGTTTCCGAAGCGGTCCCCACGAATGGGGCGGGATTAGCTTCCAGTCTACCGGTAGCGCCGACAGTGATGGGGGTTTGCCGGTACCTGAGTCCGCATGTGCCGCCCTGAACCGGTCTCTCCCGACTCCCCATATGCGGAGCGGGGCTCCAAGAGGCTCACAGCGGCACTCAGCGCTTCCGGGTGTCAACCCTTTGCTACTCCCGGGTCAGGTCGACGTTCGCATCCGCATGCGAACGTCCGCGCCGGAGCGCGCGGGCGCCCGCCGACGCTCGGAGGACCGCCGGTCATGGGCGCGGGAGCACCTGGAAATGTGACTACGGTCACCCGTAGGTATCGCCGGGGCCCGTGCTTCCCGGGGCCCGCAGGGGACCGTAGCGACGGGCCGAAGAGCCGGCGGGGCCGTGGACCTTGAGGAGCCGCACGGTGCCGTGGCCGAGGTCCTCGTTGAGCCGGGCGACGAGCTGCGGGGCGAGCAGCCGGACGTTCGTGGCCCAGGCGGTGGAGTCGCACCGCACGTGCAGGACCCGCTCGTCCTCGTCGTAGCGCTCGGGCACGCACCGTCTGGCCAGGTCGTCGCCGACGATCTGGGGCCAGCGCCCCATGACGCCGCCGACGGCGGCCGGCGTCTCCCAGCCCCGCTCGGTGATCAGCCTGTTGATGGCGGGGCCGAGCGGCATCGGGTCCCGGCCGTCGGCGCGCGCACCGGAGCGCAGCCCGGGGCCCCGTCGTGCCTGCTTCTGCTGCTGGGTGGCTTCGCCACGCGCGCGTGCGGCTTCCTTCGCGGCGCGCAGCGCCACGCGCGCGAGGTCCACGCCGGAGGGCTCGGGCGGCTTGGGGGTTGCGTCGGATCCGCTCATACGCGCTCCACCGTCCCGTCGGACACGGCGTACCGCGTCCCCATCAGTACGCCTGGTACGTCGTCGTCGACCGCCGCGGTCACCAGGACCTGCTCGCCCGGCGCGACCAGCTCCGCCAGCCGCTCCCGCCGACGGGTGTCCAGTTCGGCGAAGACGTCGTCGAGGATCAGCACCGGCTCGTTGCCCTCGGCGCGCAGCAGGTCGTAGGAGGCGAGTCGCAGCGCCAGGGCGTACGACCAGGACTCGCCGTGGGAGGCGTAGCCCTTGGCCGGCAGCTGACCGAGCTTGAGGATCACGTCGTCGCGATGGGGCCCCACGAGGGTGACGCCCCGCTCGATCTCCTGCTTGCGGCTCTCGGTGAGGGCCGCCGTCAGCTGCTCGTACAGCTCCTCGCGCGCGTGCCCGACGAGGCCGGGCGAGGAGGGTTTGTACTCCAGGCCGACGGGGCCGCCGCCGGGTGCCAGTTGTTCGTACGCCTTGTCGGCGAGCGGCTGGACCGCGGCGACCAGATCGAGACGCTGGGCGAGCAGTTCCGCCCCCACGCGCGCGAGGTGCTGGTCCCACACGTCGAGGGTGGACAGGTCCATGGAGCGGCCGCCGTGCCGACGGGCCAACGCGGCCGTCTTGAGCAGGGTGTTGCGCTGCTTGAGGACCCGCTCGTAGTCGGAGCGCACTCCCGCCATGCGCGGGGCCCGCGCGGTGATCAGTTCGTCCAGGAAGCGCCGCCGCTCACCGGGGTCGCCCTTGACCAGCGCGAGGTCCTCCGGCGCGAACAGCACTGTCCGTACGATGCCGAGGACATCGCGTGGCCTGACCTGCGAGGACCTGTTGATACGGGCCCGGTTGGCCTTGCCGGGGTTCAGCTCCAGCTCGACCAGCTGCTGCCGTTCGCCCTGCCGCACCTGTGCCCGGATCACCGCGCGGTCGGCGCCCATGCGGACCAGGGGCGCGTCCGACGAAACCCGGTGGCTGCCCAGGGTCGCCAGGTAGCCGACCGCCTCGACCAGGTTGGTCTTCCCCTGCCCGTTGGGGCCGACGAACGCGGTGACGCCCGGGTCGAGCGGGACCTCGACCCGGGCGTACGAGCGGAAGTCGGCCAGTGACAGGTGCGTGACGTGCATGGTCGGGTGCCGACCTCCCCCAGGGTTGTGGACCACCGTGCGGCCCTGTGGACGACTTCTCGTCGACCGTAGTGTGGTCGTCGTTGTTCTGTGCCGTGCGCGCTTCGCGCCGTGGGCTACTTCTTCTCGACCGCGTGGCCACCGAACTGGTTCCGCAGCGCCGCGATCATCTTCATCTGCGGTGAGTCCTCCTGGCGCGACGCGAACCGCGCGAAGAGGGAAGCCGTGATCGCGGGGAGCGGCACGGCGTGGTCGATGGCGGCCTCCACGGTCCACCGGCCCTCGCCGGAGTCCTGCGCGAAGCCCTTCAGACCGTCCAGGTGTTCGTCCTCGTCGAGGGCGTTCACCGCCAGGTCGAGGAGCCAGGAGCGGATGACCGTGCCCTCCTGCCAGGAACGGAAGACCTCGCGGACGTCCGTCACCGAGTCGACCTTCTCCAGGAGCTCCCAGCCCTCGGCATAGGCCTGCATCATCGCGTACTCGATGCCGTTGTGGACCATCTTCGCGAAGTGCCCGGCGCCGACCTTGCCGGCGTGCACCGCGCCGAGGTCGCCCTCGGGCTTCAGCGCGTCGAAGACCGGTCGTACCTTGGCGACGTTCTCCGCGTCGCCGCCATACATCAGCGCGTAGCCGTTCTCCAGGCCCCAGACGCCGCCGGAGACACCGCAGTCGACGAAGCCGATGCCCTTCGCCGCCAGCTCCTCGGCGTGCTTCTCGTCGTCGGTCCAGCGGGAGTTCCCGCCGTCCACGACGACGTCACCGGGCTCCAGCAGCTCGGCCAGCTCGTCGACGGTCGACTGGGTGGCGGCACCGGCCGGGACCATCACCCACACGACCCGCGGGCCCTTGAGCTTGCCCACAAGCTCTTCGAGGCTGTGGACATCGGCGAGATCCGGGTTCCGGTCGTATCCGATGACGGTGTGGCCCGCGCGGCGTATCCGCTCGCGCATGTTGCCGCCCATCTTGCCGAGGCCGACGAGACCGAGCTCCATCAGTTGTTCCTTAGGTTGCGACGTGGCAGGAGGGCACCTGAACTGCGTACCCACGCACGAGCCTAAACCCGGACGCTCACGCACACCTGTGGGCATACCCGCTCATAAGTACACCCCTACCTGCGGCTTCGCGCCGAAGGCCCGGTGATCCACCGGGCCCCCACAGCGCTGTGGACAACCTCCGCGGCTCGGCCGCGGCGGCATCCGCCCGGTCAGCCGCTGAGCCGAACCGGCATGATCAGGTACTTGTAGGCCTCGTCCGCCTCGGCGTCCACGGCCGGCTTGCCGCTGAGCAGCGCGGGCTTGGTGGACGTCGTGAACGACAGCTGGGCCACCGGGGAGTCGATGGCGCTCAGGCCGTCCAGCAGGAACGTCGGGTTGAAGGCGATCGAGATGTCGTCGCCCTCCAGCTGGGCGTCGACCCTTTCCACAGCCTGTGCGTCGTCGCTGGAGCCGGCCTCCAGGATCAGCACGCCCTGCTCGAAGCTCAGTCGCACCGGGGTGTTCCGCTCGGCGACCAGGGCGACACGCTTGACGGCTTCGACGAAGGGCGCGGTCTCGATGACGGCCACGCTGTTGAACTCCGTCGGGAAGAGCGTGCGGTACTTCGGGAGGTCACCCTCCAGCAGCCGCGTGGTCGTACGACGGCCCGCGCCCTCGAAACCGATCAGGCCTTCCCCCGAGCCCGAGCCGGAGAGGGCCAGGATGACGCTGTCGCCGCTCGTGAGGGCCTTGGCGGTGTCCAGGAGCGTCTTGGCGGGCACCAGGGCGACCGCGGACGCCTCGGGGTTCTCCGGCTTCCACAGGAACTCGCGGACCGCGAAGCGGTAGCGGTCGGTGGAGGCCAGCGTGACCGTGTCGCCCTCGATCTCGATGCGGACACCGGTGAGGACGGGCAGCGTGTCGTCACGGCCGGCGGCGATGGCCACCTGGGCGGCGGCGGAGGCGAAGACCTCGCCGGGGACGGTGCCCGTGGCGTTCGGCATCTGGGGCAGCGCCGGGTACTCCTCCACAGGCAGTGTGTGGAGGGTGAACCGCGAGGAACCGCAGACCACCGTCGCCCGTACACCGTCGGTGGAGATCTCCACCGGGCGGTTGGGCAGAGCGCGGCAGATGTCGGCGAGCAGGCGGCCGGAGACGAGCACCGTGCCCTCCTCGTCGACCTCGGCCTCCACGGACACCCGTGCGGAGACCTCGTAGTCGAAGCTGGAGAGGCTCAGCTGGCCTTCCTCGGCCTTCAGAAGGAGGCCGGCGAGGACCGGCGCCGGCGGACGGGCCGGGAGGCTGCGCGCCGCCCAGGCAACTGCCTCCGCGAGTACGTCGCGTTCCACCCGGATCTTCACTGTTGCCGCCTCCTGCTGTTGCCGGCGCTTCTCGCCCTGCCTGGCTTCGTCGTCTGTCTCGGTGTCGCTGGCTCCTGTGACGGGAAGGACACCGGGGAACAGTCTGACGCACACCACTGACACTCGGAGCCTCTCGGGGTCAAGTCGTGACGAGGCGCGGTCAGGCAGCCGAGAGCGAGTTGTGCACAGGACCCTCTTCGAAACGGATTCCCAGCTCTCTCTAGTTGGGAGTAGTAGTAGGGCCTGTGGAAACCGTGGATAACCCCGTTTTCGCAGCTCAGGTGGCAAATTTTGTCCACCGTGCCTGTGGGCGGAGGCGGTGGACAACCGGGGGTCTCTGTGGAGAACGGAAAGTTCTGCACACACCGTGCACAGCCCCGGGGCACTTCTCCCCAGCGGCGTCCCCAGGTTTACCCGTCTTTCCCACAGCCCAACCAGGCAACTTCGTGTGACGCCTTTCACTCGACACGGTGAGGAGACGCGTGGGCTTGCCGAACAGTGGACAGGCATGTGGAGAAGCCGACGGTCACTGGGGACAACCGGCCACAGCCTGTGGGTCGTCGGTGGACAACTCCGTCCACAGTCTGTGGATCACCGCTTCGTCCACAGTCTGTGGAGATCTTTCGTCCACGGATCCACAGGGGGGTGACCTGGCCCGATGATCTCTCGACAGCCCGCCCTGTGGACACGATCTGTATAACTTCCCGGTCCCCAGGGTGTGGACGGCAGAAAGTCCCCGAATCTGTGGAGGAAGGCCGTGACGCCGCAGGTAATCGAACACCTGATGACGGGACGGCGACGGCCTGGGCCGCCTCGGAGCCGACCGGCACCCGTCGACGAGACGCGTGGAAGCCGCCGAGAAAGGCTGAGGGCGCCCTCGGGAACTCGTCCCGGGGCGCCCTCAGCGACGTACGACGGCGTTCTGACCGCGGTCCGGCAGCCGTGTCGTCGACGGCTGTGTCGGGATCGGCCGCATCGTGGTCGGCTGTCTCGCCGGCTCTGTCGTCAGCCGTTCTTGATGCGGTTCGTCAGCTCCGTCACCTGGTTGTAGATGGACCGGCGCTCGGCCATGAGCGCGCGGATCTTGCGATCGGCGTGCATGACGGTGGTGTGGTCCCGGTTGCCGAACTGCGCGCCGATCTTGGGTAGCGACAGATCGGTCAGCTCACGGCACAGATACATCGCGATCTGGCGGGCGGTGACGAGGGCGCGGCCGCGCGAGGTGCCGCACAGGTCCTCCACCGTGAGCCCGAAGTAGTCGGCCGTGGCGCCCATGATCGCGGTGGCGGTGATCTCCGGGGACGCGTTCTCGCCGCCCGGGATCAGGTCCTTGAGGACGATCTCGGTCAGCCCGAGATCGACCGGCTGCCGGTTGAGCGACGCGAACGCCGTCACCCGGATCAGCGCGCCCTCCAACTCGCGGATGTTGCGCGAGATACGGGAGGCGATGAACTCCAGCACCTCCGGCGGGGCGTTGAGCTGCTCCTGGACCGCCTTCTTTCGGAGGATCGCGATCCGCGTCTCCAGCTCGGGCGGCTGGACGTCGGTGATCAGGCCCCACTCGAAACGGTTCCGCAGTCGGTCCTCCAGGGTCACCAGCTGCTTCGGCGGCCGGTCGCTGGAGAGCACGATCTGCTTGTTCGCGTTGTGGAGCGTGTTGAAGGTGTGGAAGAACTCCTCCTGCGTCGACTCCTTGTCCGCCAGGAACTGGATGTCGTCCACGAGCAGGATGTCCATCTCGCGGTACCGCTTGCGGAAGCTGTCGCCCTTGCCGTCGCGGATGGAGTTGATGAACTCGTTGGTGAACTCCTCCGAGCTCACATATCGCACGCGCGTGCCCGGGTAGAGGCTGCGCGCGTAGTGCCCGATCGCGTGCAGCAGGTGCGTCTTGCCGAGGCCCGACTCCCCATAGATGAAAAGGGGGTTGTACGCCTTGGCCGGCGCCTCGGCGACGGCCACCGCGGCCGCGTGCGCGAAGCGGTTCGAGGCGCCGATGACGAAGGTGTCGAAGAGGTACTTCGGGTTCAGGCGTGCCGTCGGCTCACCCGGGCCGGGGGCCGGTGCGGGCTGCGCCGCCAGGGGGCCGGGCGCACTGCTGGCCGGACCGCCCCGGTGCACATGTCCCGAACCCGGCGGCGGGTCGGGGAGCTCTCGCCGGTCCGGTCGCGGGTAGTCGGAGTCGGCGCCGGTCCGGTCGTAGTCGGGGCGCGGGTCGTACGGACGCCTGTCCGTCGACTGCGAGCGGTAGTCCGACGACGGCGAAGCGTAGGGGTCCCGCTCCGGGAAACCGAGCCTCTGCTGCTGCCAGCCGTAGTCGTCCTGCGACGGCCGAGGCCAGGCGCCCGGCTCGGGCCGCTGGTACTCGGACGGATACGCGGGACGCGCGGTCGGCAACTGGTCCGAGCGGCCGACGGACTGCTGGTCCGAGCGCGGGGGCGGCAGCAGGTCGCCGGGGCCGCCACCCGGCTGGTCGCCGCGCCCCGGTCCACGGTCGGTGGCCCGGTGGCGGCCGTACCCCTCGTAAGGATCGCGTCCCTGGCTGTCGTACCCGCTCGGATTCTCGTACGAGTTCTGCGTCTCGTACCCGCCGCGCGTCTCGCGCCCCTGGCTGTCGTACGAGTCCCTGCTGTCGTAGGACTCGCGGTTCTGGGCCGGAACGGAGGGGAGCTCGGGCTCCTCGAAGCGGTGCTGGAGCGGTGGGAGCGGCTGCTCGCCGACGGAGCTGTCGACGGTGATCGCGATCCGGATCGGGCGGCCGCACTCCCGGCTCAGCGTCTCGCTGACGATCGGCGCGAGACGGCCCTCGAGTACGCCCTTCGCGAACTCGTTGGGTACGGCGAGAAGTGCCGTGTCCGCGACCAGGGCGAGCGGCTGGCAGCGCTTGATCCAGCGCTCGTCCTTCACCTCGACGCCCTGGCCCTGGCCCTCACCCAGAAGCTTTTCCAGTACGCGTGGCCACACTGCGGCAAGATCGGCAGGTACGTCAGCCACAGGGCACGCTCTCTCACAGGTCCCACGAACGTGTGGTTCTGGGACAGGTCGGTTTGGAACTCGGGTGGGGCACTCGGAACGAGGTGCTGGTGGGCGGGTCGGGGCCCAGCAGCCAAAGCAAAGGGAACGAATCGGAGTTCAGCACGGTAGTCACGGCGACCGGTGCGGTTCAAGTTGTTGTCCCCAGCCTGTGGATAGTGTCTCCCCGTGGCCGCTGGTTTGACCGGATGGCGTAGCCGCGCGTACCGTAACCAGGTCGAGTTGTCGATGGCTGCTGCCGCCTGCCTCCGATGGGCACAGGTCACGTCAGGTGATCGGACAGCGGTGCACTCGGGCGTTGATACGAGCTACTCGTGGGCGCACGGTGACAGCCAGGACGGCACCCGCAAACACCGATTTCTTTCTGGAGCCCCCGAGTGAGCAAGCGCACCTTCCAGCCGAACAACCGTCGTCGCGCGAAGACCCACGGCTTCCGCCTGCGGATGCGTACCCGTGCCGGCCGCGCGATTCTCGCGAACCGCCGCAGCAAGGGTCGCGCCAGCCTGTCCGCCTGATCCTGATCAGGTCATGACGTCGTGCTGCCTACCGAGCATCGGCTGAGGCGGCGCGAGGACTTCGCGACCGCGGTACGACGAGGACGCCGGGCCGGACGCCCTCTCCTCGTCGTTCACCTACGTAGCGGTGCCACGGACCCGCACGCGCCTGGGGAGAGCGCTCCCCCGACGCGTGCGGGTTTCGTCGTGAGCAAGGCCGTCGGTGGTTCGGTTGTGCGCAACAAGGTGAAGCGCAGGCTTCGCCATCTGATGCGCGATCGAGTCGCCCTGTTTCCCCCCGGTAGCCTGGTAGTCGTACGAGCGCTGCCCGGAGCGGGTGACGCCGACCACGTACAACTGGCCCAAGACCTGGATGCCGCCATAGGGCGGCTGCTGGGAGGGGGCGCACGATGAAGTACCCGCTGCTGGCGCTGATCAAGCTGTACCAGTGGACGATCAGTCCGCTGCTCGGGCCGGTGTGCAAGTACTACCCGTCGTGCTCCCACTACGGCTTCACGGCCATCGACCGGCACGGTGCGATCAAGGGAACGGCACTCACCGCCTGGCGCATCCTGCGATGCAATCCGTGGTCGCTCGGCGGTGTGGATCATGTCCCGCCGCGCAAGCGCCCACGGTGGCACGAGATGTTGCGTGGCGCCTGGCGTGCACGCAAGGGCGGGACCTCCGCCGCCGAACTGGCCACCGAGGGGCACGTCTCCTCGGGCCCGGCCGCAGAGACCCCGTCCCATGCCCAAGGAGCATGATTAGTGGACACGATTGCCAGCCTCTTCAGCTTCATCACGACACCTGTCTCCTGGGTCATCGTCCAGTTCCACAAGGTGTACGGCGCCCTCTTCGGCGCTGACACCGGGTGGGCCTGGGGCCTGTCCATCGTGTCCTTGGTGATCCTGATCCGTATCTGCCTGATCCCGCTCTTCGTGAAGCAGATCAAGGCGACCCGGGCGATGCAGACGTTGCAGCCCGAGATGAAGAAGATCCAGGAGCGCTACAAGAACGACAAACAGCGTCAGTCCGAAGAGATGATGAAGCTGTACAAGGAGACGGGCACCAACCCGCTCTCCTCGTGCCTTCCCATCCTGGCGCAGTCACCGTTCTTCTTCGCCCTGTACCACGTGCTCAACAGCATCGCGAACAACGACACCATCGGTGTCATCAACGAGAGCCTGTTGGAGAGCGCGCAGAAGGCGCACATCTTCGGTGCGCCCCTGGCCGCGACCTTCACGGACTCCGCTGCCGAGGCGGCCGCACTCGACGCCTCTATCACCACGGTCCGGATCGTCACCGCGATCATGATCGTCCTGATGTCGGCGTCGCAGTTCTACACGCAGCGTCAGCTGATGACGAAGAACGTCGACACCACGGTGAAGACGCCGTTCATGCAGCAGCAGAAGATGCTGATGTACATCTTCCCGATCATGTTCGCTGTCTTCGGCATCAACTTCCCGGTCGGTGTCCTCGTCTACTGGCTGACCACCAACGTGTGGACCATGGGCCAGCAGATGTACGTCATCCACAACAACCCGACCCCGGGTTCCAAGGCCCAGGCGGCCTACCTGGAGCGCCTCTTCAAGCACGTCGCGCGGCACGGCAAGACCCGCAACCGCCGTGAGCGCGCCATCGTCAAGGCGATCGTCGTCAAGGGCCGTGACCGCAACGAGTACGAGCGGAAGTTCATCACCGGCCTGGGCAAGGAGGGCCTCGCGGCCCAGAGCGACGGCACCGTGATCAAGAGCGAGGTCCCGGTCGCCACCGCCGAGGACGGCACGTCGGCGACCCCGAAGCGCCAGCAGCCCAAGCGCCAGACCAAGTCGCAGCGTCAGTCCGGTGGCGCGAAGACCACCGACGACACCGATCCGAAGACCGAGCCCACGTCGCTGACCAAGTCGGACGAGCCGGAGGACGCCAAGCCGGCGGCCGCTGCCAAGAAAGCCGCGCCCAAGCCCGGTGCCGGCGGCCGCAGCAAGGCTCAGTCCGGTCAGCGCAAGGGTCAGCAGCGCCCCAAGTCCCCGTCCAAGAAGTAAGAAGGAGTCCATCCCGTGACGGAAGGCACCACCTCCGCAGCCTCCGAGGGTGGCGACACCCTGACCCGCCTGGAGCAGGAGGGTGAGATCGCGGCGGACTACCTGGAAGGTCTGCTGGACATCGCCGACCTCGACGGTGACATCGACATGGACGTCGAGGCCGACCGTGCCTCTGTCTCGATCATCAGCGACTCCGGTAGCCGTGATCTGAGCAAGCTCGTCGGCCGCGAGGGCGAGGTGCTTGAGGCGCTCCAGGAGCTCACGCGCCTGGCCGTGCACCGCGAGACCGGTGACCGTAGCCGTCTGATGCTGGACATCGCCGGGTACCGGGCCAAGAAGCGCGCCGAGCTCTCCGAGCTGGGTGCCAAGGCGGCGGCCGAGGCCAAGAGCACGGGCGAGCCCGTGAAGCTGCAGCCGATGACGCCCTTCGAGCGCAAGGTCGTGCACGACGCGGTCAAGTCCGCCGGTCTGCGTAGCGAGTCCGAGGGCGAGGAGCCGCAGCGCTTCGTCGTCGTCCTGCCTGCCTGACTCGGTACCAACGCTTCTCCGGCCCCGTCTGCCTGCAGGCGGGGCCGAACTTTGTCAGCCTGTTGTTCTGGTGTCAGCGCCCAGTGCGCTCTTGCGGTACGGAAGGACGGTCCCCGTGACGGAGGCAGCGGAGCTCCCCCCTGCGCCCGAGCAGGCGCGCGACGTATTCGGTGATCGCTACGCGGATGCGGTCCGATACGCCGAGCTCCTGGCTGAGGCGGGAGTACAGCGCGGGCTCATCGGCCCGCGGGAGGTACCCCGTCTGTGGGAGAGGCACCTGCTGAACTGTGCGGTGCTCTCCGAGGTCGTGCCCGAGGGGGTGACGGTGTGCGATGTCGGCTCCGGTGCCGGGCTGCCTGGTATTCCGCTGGCCCTCGTCCGGAACGATCTGAAGATCACGCTGCTGGAGCCTCTGCTGCGGCGCACGAACTTCCTGACCGAGGTGGTCGAGCTCCTGGGCCTCGACCATGTGACCGTCGTTCGTGGCCGGGCCGAGGAAGTCCTGGGGACGCTGCAGCCCGTCCACGTGGTGACGGCACGAGCGGTGGCACCGTTGGACCGCCTGGCCGGCTGGGGTATCCCGCTACTCCGCCCGTACGGGGAGATGCTGGCGCTCAAGGGCGACACCGCGGAAGAGGAGCTGAAGAGCGCCGCCACCGCCCTGAGCAAGCTCGGCGCGGTGGAGACTTCCATCCATCATGTGGGTGAGGGCGTGGTCGATCCGCTGTCCACGGTGGTCCGGGTGGAGGTCGGGGAGAGCCCCGGAGGAGTGCGCTTCGCCGCCAAGCGGGCGAAGGCGGCTCGGTCAGGTCGGGTACGGCGTCGCCGCTAGGCACTGATCTGGACGTTCGTTGATCCGTCCTGACGACGAGTCGTACTCCACACAAGCTTCCAAACCTACGCATCTCGGAGTGTCGCGCAAGCCTGGCCTGTGCCGCTGGGCATCGTGTTTCACGTGAAACGTCGCTCACTGCTGCACGGCATCATCAGTCGTGGCCGCGCCGCGGCCGAACCGCGCGACCGGAAGCCTCTCGGGTCACTCGGAGAGGTAACGGAGTTTTCCACAGAGGTGGAATTCTCCACAGAACACCAGGCCTCACTGGTTCACGACCCCGAAGACATGGGAGGCTCTGTTCATTGCGAGCCTGAAGTCGAGGAGAGTGAATCCTTGCGGTCCGACGCCAACATCGCGGGACCGATGACCGATCCGGTCCCCGGTCCCCGTACCGAGTCGATGGGGGAGGATGTTTCACGTGAAACACCGCCCCCGATGGACGACACTCCCATCGGTCGTGCTGCCCAACTGGCGGTAGAGGCTCTGGGCCGGGCCGGTGAGGGATTGCCGCGGCCCGAACAGACCCGAGTCATGGTCGTCGCCAACCAGAAGGGCGGCGTCGGAAAGACCACAACGACGGTCAACCTCGCCGCGTCGCTGGCTCTGCACGGCGCCCGTGTCCTCGTGGTCGATCTGGACCCCCAGGGCAACGCGTCCACCGCGCTGGGGATCGACCATCACGCCGAGGTGCCGTCCATCTACGACGTGCTGATCGACAGCAAGCCGCTGTCGGAGGTCGTCCAGCCCGTTCCCGATGTGGAAGGCCTCTTCTGCGCCCCCGCCACGATCGATCTCGCCGGTGCGGAGATCGAGCTGGTGTCGCTGGTGGCACGAGAGAGCCGACTGCAGCGAGCCATCCAGGCGTACGAGCAGCCCCTGGACTACATCCTCATCGACTGTCCGCCCTCGCTCGGTCTCCTGACGGTGAACGCATTGGTGGCCGGCCAGGAAGTCCTCATCCCGATCCAGTGCGAGTACTACGCGCTGGAGGGCCTCGGTCAGCTGCTCCGCAACGTCGACCTGGTACGGGGGCACCTCAACCCCGTCCTCCATGTGTCGACCATCCTGCTCACCATGTACGACGGACGGACCCGCCTGGCGTCCCAGGTCGCCGACGAGGTGCGCACCCACTTCGGTGAAGAGGTGCTGCGGACGAGCATTCCCCGCTCCGTCCGTATCTCCGAGGCGCCGAGCTATGGGCAGACGGTGCTGACTTACGATCCAGGATCGAGCGGTGCCCTCTCCTACCTTGAGGCGGCACGAGAAATCGCACTGAAGGGCGTGGGCGTCGGGTACGACCCGACGCACGCTCACATCGGTGCTCAGAACAATCCGAGTGTGGTGGAGGGGATCCAGTGAGTGATCGACGGAGGGGGTTGGGCCGTGGTCTCGCCGCACTGATCCCAGCGGCCGCGACGGGCGAGAAGGAGGCTCCGGCCGCCGCTGCGCCCGCCGCTACGCCACCAGCTGCATCTGTTTTCGTTCCCGAACGTGGGGTGGCAGCCTCGAAGCTGGCCACGCTCCCCTCTGTTTCACGTGAAACAGAGGAGTTGTCGCCCAGCACCGCAGTCGAACTGCCGGCAGCACCGGTCGGCGCCTACTTCGCTGAGCTTCCTCTCGACTCGATCACCCCGAACCCGCGCCAGCCGCGCGAGGTGTTCGACGAGGATCTTCTCCAGGAACTCGTCACCTCCATCAAGGAGGTCGGCCTTCTCCAGCCCATCGTCGTACGGCAGGTGGGCCAGGGCCGCTACGAACTCATCATGGGTGAGCGGCGTTGGCGTGCCTGTCATGAGGCCGAGCTCGACGCGATCCCGGCGATCGTACGGGCGACGGACGACGAGAAGCTGCTGCTGGACGCGCTTCTGGAGAACCTGCACCGTGCGCAGCTGAACCCGCTGGAAGAAGCCTTCGCGTACGACCAGCTGCTCAAGGACTTCAACTGCACGCATGACCAGCTGGCGGACCGCATCGGTCGCTCGCGCCCGCAGGTCTCCAACACCCTGCGCCTTCTGAAGCTTTCCGCGGCGGTTCAGCGCCGTGTGGCAGCCGGTGTTCTCTCGGCCGGGCACGCACGCGCGCTGCTCTCCGTCGAGGACTCGGAGGAGCAGGACAAGCTGGCTCACCGGATCGTGGCCGAGGGACTCTCGGTGCGGGCGGTCGAAGAGATCGTCACCCTCATGGGATCGCGTCCGAAGAGCGCGGCACGGTCCAAGGGCCCGCGGGCCGGCTCCGTACCGTCCCCGGCGCTGGGCGAGCTCGCGACCCGACTGTCGGATCGCTTTGAGACGCGCGTGAAGATTGATCTGGGGCAGAAGAAGGGCAAGATCACCGTGGAGTTCGCCTCCACGGAGGACCTTGAGCGGATCCTGAGCACGCTCGCTCCCGGCGAGAAGCTCGCTCTCCAGAAGAGCCTCCTGGACGATGCGTCGGAGGAGTCGGAAGCCTGACCCCCCGGTTCGTGCCACGGGCTTCGGCTCGTCGACCGCATGAGCGGGCTGTGTCCGATGTATACCGGACACAGCCCGCTCTTTGCTTTGAGGCGGTATCTAGGCAATCGCATCGTCGATACGATGCGTTCGGGTATGGCGCATCGACCTGGCGGATCTTTATGGAGAGGCGGGCCATGCGAACCGTGAGCCGTTCCGGACTGGTGACCGCAGGCCTGGGACTGGGGGCCGTCGGCGGATTCGTCGGCAGTCTGCTCAGGGAGCGGAGCGCTCTGACAGCCGCTCGCGACGCTGCGGGCGAAGGAAGCGAGGAACAGCCTTTATGGGCCGTCGGCTCGTACCGCTCACGCTGGACAACCTTCAGGACCTTCCCAAGCGGTGTCGCTCGTGTGTCTTCTGGGAGTTGGACCCAGTCAGCGGCGAAGCCGCGGTAAAGGCGGGCACTCCCGCCCTTGAGAAGGAAGCGTGGATCTCAGCCGTCCTGCTTGACTGGGGATCCTGCGGTCGGGTCGTCTACGTGGACGAGGTACCGGTGGGCTTCGTGCTGTATGCGCCTCCGGCTTATGTCCCCCGCTCGACCGCGTTTCCCACGAGCCCGGTCTCCCCTGACGCCGTCCAGCTGATGACGGCTTTCATCATGCAGGGTTACCAGGGCCAAGGGCTGGGCCGCGTGATGGTCCAGACGGTCGCCAAGGACCTACTGAGACGAGGCTTCAAGGCGATCGAGGCCTTCGGGGATGCCCGTTGGAAGGAACCGGCGTGTGTGCTTCCCGCCGACCATCTGACGGCCGTGGGCTTCAAGACGGTGCGGCCCCACCCCACTCATCCCCGACTGAGACTGGAGCTGCGGACGACGCTCTCCTGGAAGGAAGACGTCGAGCTGGCGCTGGACCGGCTCCTGGGCGCCGTCCAGAAGGAACCGGTGCTGCGACCCCTCTAATGAGAAAGGGCCGACCCTCCTGGGTCGGCCCTTTCGTGTTTCACGTGAAACATCACTCGGAGATGAAGTCCTCGAGGTCCCGCACGATCGCCGCCTTGGGCTTGGCGCCGACGATGGTCTTGGCGACCTCGCCACCCTGGTAGACATTCAGCGTCGGGATGGACATGACGCCGTACTTGGCAGCAGTGCCGGGGTTCTCGTCGATGTTGAGCTTGACGATCTCGATCTTGTCGCCGTACTCCTGGGCGATCGCTTCGAGGGACGGCGCGATCTGGCGGCACGGACCGCACCAGGCGGCCCAGAAGTCCACCAGGACGGGCTTGTCGTTCTTGAGGACGTCCTGCTCGAAGGAGTCGTCGGTCACGTTCTTCAGAGTGCCGGCCACTGAGGGCTCCTAACTGGTTGGTGCGGTGGGGCGGACGGGGGTCAGACGGTGGTCTTCTCGGGCTCGGCGGCCTGGTCGCCGTCGGCGAGGGCGGCGAGGAAGCGCTCGGCGTCGAGGGCGGCGGAGCAGCCGGTACCGGCGGCGGTGATCGCCTGGCGGTACGTGTGGTCGACGACGTCACCGGCGCCGAAGACACCGGTGAGGTTCGTACGGGTCGACGGAGAAGCCACCTTCAGGTAGCCCTCGTCGTCCAGGTCGAGCTGTCCCTTGAACAGTTCCGTGCGCGGGTCGTGTCCGATGGCGATGAACAGGCCCGTCACCGGCAGCTCGGACGTCTCGCCCGTCTTGAGGTTGCGCAGCTTCAGACCGGCGAGCTTCTGGTCGCCCTGGATCTCGGCCACCTCGCTGTCCCACACGAAGGAGATCTTCGGGTCGGCGAACGCACGCTCCTGCATTGCCTTGGAGGCACGCAGGGTGTCCCGGCGGTGGACGATGGTCACGGACTTGGCGAACCGTGAGAGGAAGGTGGCCTCCTCCATGGCGGTGTCACCGCCACCGATCACGGCGATGTCCTGGTCCTTGAAGAAGAAGCCGTCACAGGTGGCGCACCAGGAAACACCACGACCGGAGAGCGCGTCCTCGTTGGGGAGCCCGAGCTTGCGGTGCTGGGAGCCCGTGGTGACGATGACGGCCTTGGCGCGGTGCACCGTGCCCGCGGTGTCCGTGACGGTCTTGATCTCGCCGCTCAGGTCGACGTCGACGATGTCGTCCGGGACGAGCTCGGCACCGAAGCGCTCGGCCTGGGCCCGCATGTTGTCCATGAGGTCGGGGCCCATGATGCCGTCCCGGAAGCCGGGGAAGTTCTCCACATCGGTGGTGTTCATCAGCGCACCGCCTGCGGTGACGGCGCCCTCGAACACCAGCGGCTTCAGCGACGCGCGCGCGGTGTAGAGCGCCGCCGTGTAGCCGGCGGGCCCGGAGCCGATGATGATCACGTTACGGACGTCGCTCACGGCTTGATTCCTCGTCTCTGGAGACTGCTGCGTACTGCCGGTGGGAGCTGCTCTCGAAACTCTCACCCCACCCAACGGATCCTAAGGGGCGCGCATTCCCGGTGTGTCCGGGCACACGGAGGCGCGTCCCGGCCGCGGGCTCGCCGGAGGTGGCACAGCGGGGGAGACAGTCCTCAAGGACGGGAGTAGGAACGCTTCAGGAGAACGTCGCCGGCAGGTTCGGAAGCCTTCTCCAGGCACGAGGCGTCGACGATGTATGCGGTGACGCGTGCGTCGTCGGAGCGGTCGGGCAGCAGCACGAGGTACGCGTCAGTTCCCCGGTAGGTACCCAGCTCGGAAGCGATCGCACCTGTGGTGTCTCCGATGCCCTTCGCGATGCAGTCGGGCACGTCAGTTACGAAGAACGTCTTCGTGCGCTCGTCCGGGGACGCCGCAGTCCCGAAGTGATCCTTCTCGGGCCGGCCGCCGCTTTCCGTCTTGCTCAGGAGGTCTTCGACCCGCTTCTCCAGCTTGACGCCGGAGAACGCGGCGGTAGCGGAGTTCGGGGGATCGTCGTTCTCGCCGAGCGACTGGACGAGAACGCCGCCGAAGCCCAGGACCGCGATCGCGAGGACGGCACCGATGGCCGTCCTGCGACGGCTGCGCCGCTTCTGACTCGTCCGACCCGGGCCGGTGGACGCGCGTGGATGACCGGCAGGGCGATCCACGGCAGGCGATGTTTCACGTGAAACATGCGTGCCGTCTTCGCGCTCAGCGGGGCGGGAGACATCGGCTCGCTCTTCGGCCGTCTCGCTCTCGGTTGCCGTGGCGTTCAGCAGAGCCTCGGCGGCCAGGGCGGCGTCGATCCGTCCCGCTACGTCGTCGGGCATACGCGGAGGCCCTGGCAAGGTACCGAGCAGATCGCGGATCTCTTCCAGCGATGCGTAGACGTCGGAGCAGAGCGGGCATTCGTCCAGGTGCCGGCGGACATCCGCGGTGCGGGAAGGAGGCAGAAGACCCTCACTGAGGTCGGAGATCTCCGCGACCTCCGGGTGCCCGGCCGTGTCGGTCGTGGATGTCACGCCCGCCCACCTCCGCCCTTCACAGCCGCTGAATCGCTTGGCCCTGCATCATGTGCTTCCGCTGCGGGTGGGACGGATGTCCCCTGCGTCCGGTTCCTTCCGCGCCCCGACTTTTTGCCGCCCTCCCCCTCACCCTCCGCTCGGAGATGGGTCAGGAGCGGCAGAAGTCTGGCTCTGCCACGGGCGCAGCGGCTCTTCACCGTGCCGGTCGGCACATCGAGGATGCGGGCGGCCTCCGCCACCGGATAGCCCTGCATGTCCACCAGGACGAGCGCCGCCCGCTGATCCTTCGGGAGGGTGCCCAGAGCCTCCAGCAGCTGGCGGTGCAGATCGTTGCGCTCGGCAGGAGCGGATGCCGATTCGTGCGGCTCCAGGAGCTGCTCCAGGCGCTCGGTGTCGTCGACGGGCGACGTCTTGCGGGACGCCGCTTTGCGGGCACGATCCAGGCAGGCGTTCACCGTGATGCGGTGCAGCCAGGTCGTGACGGCCGACTGGCCACGGAAGGTGTGGGCGGCCCGGTAGGCGGACACCAGGGCGTCCTGGACGGCGTCGGCGGCTTCCTCGCGGTCGCCCAGGGTCCGCAGCGCCACCGCCCACAGGCGGTCCCGGTGCCGCCGTACGAGCTCGCTGAAGGCGTCGGGGTCGCCCTCGACATGGCGTGCCAGGAGATCCTGATCGCTCACCCCGCTGTGATCGGCGCTGTGCGCCACCGGACCCCCCTCCTTCGACGAGCTCTCAGCCCATGAACTTCACGTCGGTGATCGCCTGCTTGTATCCGGCGCCACTGAACTGGTCACCGGCGCCCTTCGGCACATCGGTGAGCCAGACGAGAACGTACCGGGTCTTCACCGGCTTCTTGGCAGAGATCTTCAGGTCCGTGGCGTTCGTCCTGTTGGTAGCGATCTTCGTCATGGAGCTGAGGGGGGCGGAGGACGACAGGGAGTCGGCCGCGTACAGCGTGGCCGTGGTGTGGTCCCCGGAGTAGTAGAGCCCTATCGAGGCCGCAGACACGTCCTTGGCCGAGCCCAGGTCGTAGACGATGCCGACGCCCTGCTTGAAGGGAGCCAGCGTGGGGCCGTCGTTGAAGGAGTAGGTCCTCCAGTACGTCGACGAGCTGTTGTCGTACGTCAGATCCACGTCGTCCGCGTGCTGAGGCTTCCCGTCCGGGTAGTACTCCGCGGCGCCCTTGATGCTGAGCGCCGTGATGGGCTTGGCCTTGTCGCTGCCCTTGTCGTTGCCGTCGGTTGTCTGGCTCGTGTCCGGCTCGCCGGACTGGCCTCCCTTGCCCATGAGCGCGTCGGCCAGCTGCCAGCTGCCGAGACCGAGTGCGGCGATCAGCAGGGCCGAGACGGCCCACTTGAGGGCCTTGCCGGTGCGGCTCTGCAGCGGGGGCGGCGGGGTCGGCAGGGGCTGCGTGATGCCGGCATGGGGGGACTGACGGCCGTACGTGCCCTGCTGGTACGTCGTGTGCTGGTAGTCCGGCGGCGCGGTGAACGTGGGCTCCGGCGGGCGGATGCGGGGCATCTCACCGATCGCCTTCACCAACTCCTCCGGCGTCGTGCACGGGGACTCATGACGGGAGGCGGTGGCACCGTCGTTGACGAGCGCCCGCATGGACAACTCCGACAGCCCTCGGTGGACGCCCGCTCGGACCTGATCGGGCGCGATGAGACCGACGCCCTTGGGGAGCCCGGAGAGGCCATGCGCGTCGTTCTCGTACGGCCAGCGCTGGGTGAGCGCCGCGTACAGCAGCGCACCGATCGCCTCCGTGTCGGTGCGCTGCGGGGTGTCCGAGCTGATGCCTCGCAGCGCGGCGTTCACCGCGAGACCACGAATGCGCCACTGGCCGGAGGCGGAACGCAGCACCGCACTCGGGTTGAGCCGCAGATGCGACAGGCCCTCCCGGTGCGCGGCGGCCATGGCGTGGGAGATCTGCGTGACCATCTGGTAGGCGTCATGTGGTTCCAGCGGACCCGACGCCAGCAGCGTCGTCAGTTCCGTGGCGTCGGGCAGCCATTCGTGCACCACGTACACGAGGTCGTTCTCCTCGACCGCGTCCAGCACCTGGACGAAGCGGGGGTCGCCCAGCAACGCGGAGGAGCGGGCCGCCGCCAGCACGGAACGCGCGCGTACGTGATCGGCGGGCAGCACATGCACGCCGACCGCGCGACGCAGTTTCTCGTCCACGGCACGCCAACTGCTGAAACCGTCCAGACGGGTGACGCACTCTTCGAGGCGGTAGCGCCTGGCGAGCTTGTGACCGCTGTGCAGTTCGGGCGGTGTCGTCTTCGACGGGACCTCGGTACCGCCGCTCCCCTGTGCCTCTTCGCTCGCCGAGCTTTCCGTGTCCCGCTCCCGGTTCTGGGCCTCCCCGTCGGCCGTGGACTGGTCCGCTTGTGCGGTCAGCGGCTCGTCGCCACTGTTGTCTGCCACGTCGACGGCAGCCGTGCTCCGTTCCGCCACCGTCGTCCCTGCCTCCCCATCCGTTGAGCGTTCCAAGACGCCAAAGCCAATTGTGCCCACAGTCCGCCGCTATGAGCGACACGCGTCGGCGGACGATGGTTGTGCGCGTACCCCAGGCTCAGCGCCCCAGCCGTCCGCGGACCATACCGACCATCGAGTTGAGCTCTTCGATGCGCATGCGTCGCGCGGCGACGTAGAAGACACCGAGCAGAACGATTCCTCCCCCGAACAGTGCGAGCATCGAGCCGCCGACGCCCTGTCCCAGGGCCCGGCTGATGCCGTAGCAGGCGGCCCCACTGAGCAGCGCCGCGGGCAGCGAGGCGATGGACAGGCGCGCGTACGTCCGCATGACCCTGGAGCCGTCCAGGTCCCCGCCCAGCCGCTTCTTGAGGCGACGCCAGGCCACGCCGACACCGATCATGTAGGCCAGACCGTACGAGGCCGCCATGCCGACCACGGCCCAGCGGGCCGGGATCACGAAGAAGCAGACCGCCGAGGCGCTCGCGTTGACGGCCGCCACGATGACCGTGTTGTAGAAGGGCGTCCGGGTGTCCTCGTACGCGTAGAAGGCGCGGAGGACGACGTACTGCACGGAGTAGGGGATCAGGCCGAGCCCGAAGGCCATCAGCATGAAGCCCATGTTCGTCGCCGCGCCGGTGCCGGACGAACCGAAGATCAGCGTGCACATCGGGATGCCGAGCGAGACGAAGCCGAAGGCGATCGGCACGATGGCGACGGCCGTGGTGCGCAGGCCCTGTGAGATGTCGTCACGCACGGCGCCGGCGTCGTCCTCGGCAGCCGAGCGCGAGATACGAGGCAGGAGGGCGGCCATGAGCGAGACCGTGATGATGGCCTGCGGCAGGCCCCAGATGAGCTGAGCGTTGGCGTACGAGGCGAAGCCGGTGCCCTTGGCGGAGGAGTCGATGGCCGAGGCGGTGGCCAGCTGGGTGACCACGAGCGCGCCCGCCTGGTTGGCGAGGACGAAGAGGATCGTCCACTTGGCGAGCATCGCGGCCTTGCCGAGGCCGTGCCCCTTCCAGTCGAAGCGAAGCCGCAGCCGGAAACCGGTCTCCCGCAGGTACGGGATCATCGCGAGAGCCTGGACCACGAGGCCGAGGAGAATTCCGACGCCGAGGAGCCGCACCCCCTCCGGCGGGATGTTGTCCACATCCATGTGGGAGTCGGCGGCGCTGCCGTAGACCCAGAGGAACGCGCCGAGGGTGACGATGATGACGAGGTTGTTGAGGACGGGGGTCCACATCATCGCGCCGAACCGGCCGCGGGCGTTGAGGATCTGCCCCATCACCACATGGATGCCCATGAAGAAGATGGAGGGCAGGAAGTACCGGGTGAAGGTGACCGCGGTCTCGTTGGCCGCGGCGTTGTCGGCCACACCCACCGACAGCGCACGGACCAGGAGCGGAGCGGCGAACATCGCCAGCGCGGTGAGGAGCCCGAGGACGACCATGACCAGGGTCAGCAGGCGGTTGGCGTACGCCTCTCCGCCATCGTCGTCGTCCTTCATGGCCCGCACGAGCTGCGGCACGAAGACGGAGTTGAGGCCCCCGCCGACGGTCAGGATGTAGATCATCGTCGGGAGTTGGTAGGCCACCTGGAAGGCGTCGCCCAGCAGAGCGAGGCCGAGCGCCGAGACGATCATCGCCGAGCGGATGAACCCCGTGAGGCGCGAGACCATGGTGCCCGCCGCCATGACGGCGCTCGACTTCAGCAGGCCCGAAGCCCGGCCGCCCTTCTTCGCGGCAGGGGCGGGCGTGGGAACGGGTGCGGGCTCCTCGAGCGTCGGGCGGCCGGCCCCGGGGCCCGAGGGCGGGGTCGGACCCGGAACGGACGGCTGTCCCACCGGGGAGCCGCCCTGCTGCTGGTCGCGGAAGAGATGGGCGAAGGCGTCCGGCTCGTGGCGCTCCTCACCGGCCTGGGTCACCAGGTCGTCCACGCCGACGAACTGGGTGGTACGGGCGTCGTCGCCGTAGGGCAGATGCCGGGTCGGCCCCTCGGGCTCGGGCGCCGGCGTCTGGGCCCACACACGAGGGTCGGGCGCGTACTGCGGAGCCGACGGCTGCGCGTAGAGCGGCTGCTGCGGCTGGTAGGTGCCCGGAGCCGGTGGCGGGTGGGCGGCGCGGTCGTAGAGAGCCTCCGCGACCGGGTCCTGGGCGGCGAGGTCCCGAGCGCGGTAGGGGTCCTGGTCGTAGGCGTCCTGGAGGTACATGTCCGCGGGAGGCTGCGGCGGCACCTGGCCCGGCCCGGGCAGCGGGCCGTCGGGATACCCCGAGTCGGCCGCGCCCTGGCCGCGGTCACCGTCGTACGGCGCGTTCATGGTTACCCCACCTCATCGTCCCCGGGCCCACCGGCCACGACAATCGCTCAACGGTCCACTCTCTCACCCGTGCCGGACGGGTCGGTGCTTTCCGGAGCGGTGTCCGGTGCCGGGTCACTCGGGTGCTCCGGCTCGTCCGTCCCGGAATTCACCGGGAGCTCCTCCTCGACAGTGTGTACGACTGAGGCGGCCTCCGTGTTCGCGTCGTCGTCGCTCGGGGTGCTCTCCGACGCCTCGTCGTCCGTCGGGGCTCCCTCCGCCTCCAGCCGCGCGGCGGCGCGCTTGCGCTGGGTGTACATCCGGAAACCGGCGAGGACGAGGAGCAGGACGCCTCCGGCGATGACCAGCATCACCGTGGGGGTGATCTCGGTGACGTCCACCGTGAACGTGACCTCGTCACCATACTTCTCGCCGTCCACGGTGTAGAGCTGGGCGACGACGGTGACCGGCCCGTTGGCCTCGGCGTTGGTGGTGAACTTCACCGACTCGCTGTGCCCACCGGAGATGTCGACGGACTGCTCGTCGAAGTCGTCGTCATCGATCTTCAGACGCTTCGGTGCTTTGGACGTGAGGCGCAGCGTCAGGTTGTCGACACCCTGCACGAGGTTGTTCTGCACGGTCACGGGGATCGTCGCGCTGCGGCCCGAGAGCTTCGTCTCGGACTTCTCGATCAACCGCACCTGCTCGGTGAGCGAGTTGAGGTACGACTGGACGCTGTTGCGGTACACCGCCCCGTCCATGGAACGGCCTCGCCAGGAGGTGGACATCTCCCGGTCCATGGTCCTGCCGAACGGTGTGACCACGCGGGACTGGTCGGAGAGGATCACCTTGAAGCGGTCGAGGTCGGCCTGCGTGGTTCGGATCTCCTCGAAGGCGGACTTCGGCAGCGCCTGCTTCCGCAGTGACGAGGGGTAGGCCGAGGCCGACGGGATCTTGGTGTTGGCCCTCGGATCGGGCTTCGCGGCGGCGGCAGCCGCGAGTTCCTGGGGCTGCGACCAGTTTCCGCCCTCGAGCGCGGTGAGAGCCTGCGCCATCGTCTGTGCCTGGCTGGCCGACGGCATGCGCTGCGGAGCGATCACGATGCTGCGCTGCTTGCTGTTCTGGAGGTCCGTGGTCAGGCTCTGGGCGAGGAACCGCTGCACCGCCAGCGTGGAACGCTCGGCCTTCGTCATGTCGCCCTGGAAGGCCGTCGACAGTCGGGAGTCCGCGACCACCGCCGTGGTGCCGCCGCCGACGGGCCGAGCCGCGTTGGGCGTGTAGGACAGGCCGCTGCTCTCCTGCAGGCTGTCGCTGCGGGCGATCACCTTGTCGGCGCCCGCGGAGATGGCGACCTTGACGATCGACGGGTCGACGGCGCCGTTCACCGGCCAGGCGAAGTCGGTCTCCGGCTCCACCCTGAGGATGTTCTGGACCGTGTCCGATGCCACATCGGTGGCGTCCTTCAGACGGCTCAGCGAGCCGGTGATCGTCCTGCCGTTGTGGGCCAGCGCCGCGAGGTCGGGGTCGGCGAAGGGAAGGGCGATCACCTCCTCGCCCTGGACCGCCGTCTCCAGCTCCGCCAGCCATTCCTTGGCGACGGCCTGATTCCTGCCCGCGACGGTGGTGTCCCCGCTGCGGACCTGGTAGCCGCCCGTCATCGCGACCACGGATGCCAGCAGGTCCGGATCGATCACCCACGTGATGTCCAGGTCCTTGCCCAGCGTCAGCAACTGCTCCAGACGTCCGCCGGCGGAGATCTCCTTTGCCAGGTCGTCGTTGAGGAAGACAGGCGTCTGCCGCTCGCCGGGACCGGTCTCGGCCGTCAGATGGGTGCTGGAGATCAGCGGCCAGAGGAACGTGGTCTTCGTCTTGGTGCCCGCCTCGTCCGGCTGCCAGGGCAGGAACGTGCGCTGGATGCCGAGGACCTGGTCGTACTGCGCTGCGGCGGTCCTGCCCGAGAGGGAGACTCCCAGCTGATAGACACCGTCCGAGCCGAGGTCCAGTTCCTTGACGGGCACGGAGATGGTGAAGGGTTGCGCCACCCCGGAGGCGAGCGCGGAGAACTTCTCCACGTACTTGCCGCCGACCTCCGGGCCGTCGGCGTACTGGTCGAAGCCGGTCCGTTTGGCCGCGTCGTCGATGGACGAGCGGCCCTTCACGGCAGCCGGGGCCACACGCAGGCCCACGTGGGCGTCCGTGACGGTCTGCTTGCCCTTGTTCGTGACCGTGCCCGAGACGGTCACGGTGTCGCCCTCGGTGGGCACGCTGGGGCTGAGCGAGTCGAGGGAGACCTCGACGGTGTTCGACCCCGTGGCCTCGGCCAGGGCGGCCTTCGGGGCTGCCTGCGCCGACGGGACTGCGGGCAGCTGGAACAGGCCGGCCAACAGGGGCACCCCGGCGAAGAGGGCCCCGGTGCGCAGCAGCCACCGGCGGGCAGGTGAGGGACTCGTCCCTTGGAAGTCTGCCGCCTCGGCCACGCGCTCGCCCGTCCCTCGTCGTCGTCAGTGGTCGTCGGAATGTGCGTCCACGCATGGTAACGATGTGCGCTGAGGGGAAGTGCCGCGGTCCGCTCCACAAGATCGGGGGACGAGGCCGGGCTGTCCCTGTATGTGCACGTATCAAAGGGGTGGGCGAGGGGGCCACCTGCACGAAGCCTTTGTGCACGTTCAATGGAGGCGACCGCGGCCACCGGCGCCCCGTACCCTTTTCAGTTGTGCCGAACGCCAACGAAGACCTCAGTGCCCTGAGCCAGGTGCAGCGCCGCGCGGTGAGTGAACTGCTGCGGGTGTCCCCTGTCGCCGACGACCTCGCCCGCCGTTTCCAGGAGGCCGGGTTCTCGCTCGCCCTGGTCGGTGGGTCGGTCAGGGACGCGCTGCTCGGCCGGCTCGGCAACGATCTGGACTTCACGACGGACGCCCGCCCCGAGGACGTGCTGAGGATCGTGCGGCCCTGGGCGGACGCCGTCTGGGAGGTCGGGATCGCGTTCGGCACGGTGGGCGCGCAGAAGGACGGCTACCAGATCGAGGTCACGACCTACCGCTCCGAGGCGTACGACCGGACCTCGCGCAAGCCTGAGGTGTCGTACGGCGACTCGATCGAGGATGATCTCGTACGACGTGACTTCACCGTGAACGCGATGGCGGTGGCCCTGCCCGAGAAGGAGTTCATCGATCCGCACGGTGGGCTGGAGGACCTCTCGGCGCGCGTGCTGCGTACCCCTGGGACGCCTGAGGCGTCTTTCTCCGACGACCCGCTGCGCATGATGAGGGCGGCGCGCTTCGCCGCCCAGCTGGACTTCGAGGTGGCTCCCGAGGTCGTCCAGGCGATGAGCGACATGGCCGGTCGGCTGGAGATCGTCTCGGCGGAGCGGGTGCGGGACGAGCTGAACAAGCTGGTCCTCTCAGCCCACCCCCGTGAAGGCCTGACCCTGCTGGTCGACACCGGCCTTGCCGAGCACGTCCTGCCCGAGCTGCCGGCTCTGCGACTGGAGCGGGACGAGCACCATCGGCACAAGGATGTCTACGACCACACCTTGATCGTCCTGGAACAGGCGATCGCGCTCGAGGAGAGTGGCCCGGACCTGACGCTGCGGCTTGCCGCGCTGCTGCACGACATCGGTAAGCCCCGTACCCGTCGCTTCGAGAAGGACGGCCGGGTCTCCTTCCACCACCACGAGGTGGTGGGCGCCAAGATGACCAAGAAGCGCATGACAGCGCTGAAGTACTCCAACGACCTCGTGAAGGATGTCTCGCGGTTGGTGGAGCTCCATCTGCGCTTCCACGGATACGGCACCGGCGAGTGGACGGACTCCGCTGTACGCCGCTACGTGCGCGACGCGGGCCCGCTCCTCGACCGCCTCCACAAACTGACTCGCTCCGACTGCACCACCCGGAACAAGCGCAAGGCGAACGCTCTCTCCCGGGCGTACGACGGCTTGGAGGAGCGCATCGCCCAGCTCCAGGAACAGGAAGAGCTGGACGCCATCCGCCCGGATCTCGACGGAAACCAGATCATGGAGATCCTGGGCGTGGGGCCCGGCCCGGTGATCGGGCAGGCGTACAAGTTCCTGCTGGAGCTGCGTCTGGAGAACGGGCCGATGGAACACGACGAAGCCGTGACAGCACTCAAGGAGTGGTGGGCGCAGGCGTCACAGGTTTCCTGACGGCAGGCAGTCTGTCGCGTTCGCTCGGCATCGACGCGACGCGATGTTTCACGTGAAACAGAGAGCGATGTTTCACGTGAAACATCGCTCGCTCCGCATCAGCGCTGCTTCGTCACGCCGAAGCGGGCCATGGCGGCAGCGATCGATCCGTAGATCACCGCCACAGTGATCACCAGAGCAGCCGAGCGGCCGTCCGGCGGGAGCATCAGGGCGGCCACGGCAGCGGCGCCGACGAAGGCGATGTTGAACAGGACGTCGTAGAGGGAGAAGATCCGGCCCCGGTATCCGTCCTCGACGGACGACTGGACGATCGTGTCCGTCGAGATCTTCGCTCCCTGTGTGACCAGACCCAGGACGAACGCCGCGATCAGTATGGGCACTTCCGTGAAGGGCGTGCCGAGCGCGGGTTCCAGCACGGCGGCGGCCGCGGAGCAGACGACGATCCACTGGGCGGGGCCCAACCGGCCCGCGGCCCAGGGCGTGATCACCGCCGCTGTGAAGAATCCCGCTCCCGAGATGCCCACGGCGAGACCGAGGAGGGCCAGTCCTTCCTCGGAGTCGGGCACGCCAGAGCTGTCGGACGACCAGGCGTAACGGCAGAGCATGAGCACCATGACGGTCAGGGCGCCGTAGCAGAACCGCATCAGCGTCATCGAGGCCAGTGCCCAGGCAGCTGCCCGGCGTCCCGGCTCGGCGAGATGCCGTACACCCGCTGCCAGACCTCGCGCGGTGCCGGCCAGGGCCGCGCCAAGTCGTGGCTGCACCAGCTCGGGATCCGGGCCCAGCAGGTCCCGGGCGATACGCAGGGATGCCAGAGCCGAACACAGGTAGAGGCCCGCACCCAGGAGGACCACTGCGGCGTCGGAATCCGACGCAACCAGGCGTACGACGAAGGCGAGTCCGCCGCCGGCGGTCGCGGCGAGCGTCCCGGCTGTCGGTGAGAGCGAGTTGGCGACCACCAGGCGGTCGGCGTCCACCACTCGTGGCAGTGCGGCGGAGAGGCCCGCCAGGACGAAGCGATTGACCGCCGTGACGCAGAGCGCGGAGACGTAGAAGAGCCAGTCGGGCACATGGCTCAGGATCAGGACGGCCGTCACGGAAGCCAGGAGAGCGCGGAGCAGGTTTCCGTACAGCAGCACCTGGCGCCGTCGCCAACGGTCGAGCAGGACGCCGGCGAAGGGGCCGACGAGGGAGTACGGAAGAAGCAGGACCGCCATCGCGGAGGCGATCGCGGCTGCCGACGTCTGCTTCTCGGGTGAGAAGACGACGTACGTGGCCAACGCGACCTGATAGACGCCGTCGGCTCCCTGGGACAGCAGCCGCACGGCGAGCAGACGCCGGAAGTCCCGGAAACGGAGCAGGACGCGCAGGTCGCGCACGACGGACATGGGGCACAGCCTCACATACGGGGAGGGTCCCCGGGGCGCCTGCCCCGGGGACCCTCAATGGCCCTACGAGCGCGTGATCAGCGCTCGACCTCGCCCTTGATGAACTTCTCGACGTTCTCACGGGCCTGGTCGTCGAAGTACTGCACCGGCGGGGACTTCATGAAGTAGGACGACGCCGACAGGATCGGGCCGCCGATGCCACGGTCCTTGGCGATCTTCGCGGCGCGCAGCGCGTCGATGATGACGCCGGCGGAGTTCGGGGAGTCCCAGACCTCGAGCTTGTACTCCAGGTTCAGCGGGACGTCACCGAAGGCACGGCCCTCGAGACGGACGTACGCCCACTTGCGGTCGTCGAGCCAGGCGACGTAGTCCGACGGCCCGATGTGGACGTTCTTCTCGCCGAGCTCCCGGTCGGGGATCTGGGAAGTGACGGCCTGGGTCTTGGAGATCTTCTTCGACTCCAGGCGGTCCCGCTCCAGCATGTTCTTGAAGTCCATGTTGCCGCCGACGTTCAGCTGCATCGTGCGGTCCAGGACCACGCCACGGTCCTCGAACAGCTTCGCCATGACGCGGTGCGTGATGGTGGCGCCCACCTGGGACTTGATGTCGTCACCGATGATCGGGACGCCCGCCTCGGTGAACTTGTCCGCCCACTCCTTGGTGCCGGCGATGAAGACCGGAAGGGCGTTGACGAAGGCGACCTTGGCGTCGATGGCGCACTGGGCGTAGAACTTCGCCGCGTCCTCGGAACCCACGGGCAGGTAGCAGACGAGGACGTCGACCTGCTTGTCCTTGAGGACCTGGACCACGTCGACCGGGGTCTCGGCGGACTCCTCGATGGTCTCGCGGTAGTACTTGCCGAGGCCGTCCAGCGTGTGGCCGCGCTGCACGGTCACACCGGTGCTCGGCACGTCGCAGATCTTGATCGTGTTGTTCTCGGAGGCGCCGATGGCGTCCGCGAGGTCCAGACCGACCTTCTTGGCGTCGACGTCGAAGGCGGCGACGAACTCCACGTCACTGACGTGGTAGTCCCCGAACTGCACATGCATGAGACCCGGGACCCTGGACGCCGGGTCGGCGTCCTTGTAGTACTCGACTCCCTGCACCAGCGACGCGGCGCAGTTGCCCACACCGACGACGGCTACGCGAACCGAACCCATTCCGGTTGCTCCCTGTGTGTACGAGTGAGGTCCTGGCAGGGACCTCACGTGGTGGTGTCGCCGGGCGCATCCGGACCGGGGACATCCCTGGTCCGGGGCAGGGCGCCCGGCGCTCCCTCTGTGGTGTCGCGAGCGGGCTCTCCGTGGGCGGGACCTTTCAGGTCCCGGCCTGCCCGCTCGCTCTCGATGAGCTCGTTCAGCCAGCGCACTTCGCGCTCCACGGACTCCATCCCGTGGCGCTGGAGCTCAAGCGTGTAGTCGTCGAGGCGCTCGCGGGTGCGCGTCAGAGAGACGCGCATCTTCTCCAGCCGTTCCTCCAAACGACTGCGACGGCCCTCCAGGACGCGCATCCGCACATCCCGGGAGGTCTGTCCGAAGAACGCGAAACGAGCGGCGAAGTGCTCGTCCTCGTAGGCGTCGGGACCCGTCTGCGAGAGCAGCTCCTCGAAGTGCTCCTTACCTTCCGCCGTCAACCGGTAGACGATCTTGGCGCGGCGACCCGTGAGCGGGACGGCGGCAGCATCCTCCGGGGTACTGCTCGATTCCTCGATCAACCAGCCGTTGGCGACCAGCGTCTTGAGGCAGGGGTAGAGCGTCCCGTAGCTGAAGGCCCGGAACACGCCCAACGACGTGTTGAGTCGTTTGCGCAGCTCATAGCCGTGCATCGGGGCTTCGCGGAGTAGGCCGAGGACGGCGAACTCGAGTATCCCGGAGCGCCGGCTCATCGTCGCCTCCCGTCTCCCGCTGGCCCTGTCGGCACGATGTATGCCGAGCTGATGTATCGACTCGATACATCATGACGATAGAACGCCCCTACGGATGCGACAAGTGGGGATCCGGTGAACGGGGTCACATCACCGGTTAGTAGGAAGCAAGTTGCCTGATTTGGGGTGAAGTTAAGTGCCCAGTGGGTTTGGGCGGTGCGTAGTCTGTGCGGCATGCACACCACCGGGAACCGAGTGACGTATGAGCACGTCGTCGTCCTGGGTGCGGTACGGATGAATGCCTACACGACCGCATCCGTACTTCGGGGGGACCGGAAACCAGCCGCCGTTTCCAGGCGCGCACGGGTGCGCCTGCCCGAGGAGTAGTCGTTCGATGAGCGAGCACCGTCGCAAACCGCCGCAGCCGCAGGGAGGCGGACGTGCCGCGGCCCGACGCGGCCAGTCGGCGTCCTCCGGCCGCCGCGCGGCACCGCGGGGCGCCACCGGGTCACTTTCCGATACCTATGGTGCGGGAGGTGAGGAGTCACCGTACGAGGGCCGCGCGGCTACACGACGTTCGGCGCAGAGAAGCACCGGCGCGGGTGCGGGCGGTGGCCGTCGTAGAACGGCCGAGCCCGCAGGGCGTGGGCCGGGTCGTGGCCGAGGGCGTGCCGCTCCACCTGGCAAACAGCGCTTTATCGACTATCCGCGCGCCGGCAAGTACGGGGCGATGCGGTGGGTGCCCTCCTGGCGCCAGGTGACAGGGCTGTTCATCGGCTTCTTCGGCTGCCTCGTGGCGGCCGCGGGCATCGGGTACGCGGTGGTGGCGGTACCCGACCCGGCTCAGGCCGCGACGGCGCAGAACAACGTCTACTACTGGTCGGACGGCTCGCAGATGGTCGCGACGGGTGGTGAGGTCAACCGCCAGATCATCGCGTACGAGAAGATCCCCAAGGCGATGCGCTACGCCGTCATGTCCGCCGAGAACAAGACGTTCGAGACCGACAGCGGTGTCGATCCGATGGGAATCGCGCGCGCCGTCGTCAACATGGCCAAGGGCGGTCAGACACAGGGTGGCTCGACCATCACCCAGCAGTACGTGAAGAACGCCATGCTCGACGACCAGTCGCAGACGCTGTCCCGGAAGGTGAAGGAACTCTTCATCTCGGTGAAGGTGGGCGCCTCCGTCGACAAGGACGAGATCATGCGCGGTTACCTGAACACGGCCTACTTCGGTCGTGGCGCCTATGGTCTGCAGGCGGCCGCCCGCACCTACTTCGGCAAGGACGCGGAGGAGCTCAACCCCAGCGAGTGCGCCTTCCTGGCCGCGGTGCTCAAGGGCGCCACGTACTACGACCCGGCAGGTGCGACGTCGATCGACCCGGCTGCCACGTCGGAGGCGAACACCAAGCGGGCCACAGAACGCTGGTACTGGATCCTCAACGAGATGGTCAAGGACAAGCATCTGTCCGCGGCCGAGCTGGCCAAGTACCCCAACTTCCCCAAGATCCAGCGTCCCCGCTCCAACGAACAGCTGGGCGGGCAGATCGGTTACCTGGTCGACACGGCCAAGGGCTACATCCTCAACAACACCGACATCACGCAGAAGCAGCTCGAACAGGGCGGCTACGAGATTCACACGACCTTCGACAAGAAGAAGGTCAAGGAACTCGAGAAGGCCGTGACGAAGGTCCGCAAGGAGAACATCAAGCCGGACCTGCGCCCGAAGACCGACACCCACGTGCAGTTCGGTGGCGCGTCGGTGAACCCGAAGTCCGGCGCCATCGAGGCGATCTACGGTGGCGAGGACGCCACCAAGCACTTCACCAACAACGCCGACGTCACCGGAGCGCAGGTCGGCTCGGTGTTCAAGCCCTACGTCCTGGCGGCGGCCATGACCTGGGGCAAGCGCGACCCTGACCTCGATCCGGACCAGGCGCAGGACGAGCGGACCATCGTCTCGCCGAAGAGTCTCTACAACGGTAAGAACAACCTCAAGATCAGGGACTACAACGGCGACATCTGGACCAACGAAGAAGGCAAGGAGTGGCTGCAGGCCAACGACGGCGACGAGTCGTACGGCAGCCCGCCGAAGTACCAGATCGATCTCCGTGAGGCGATGCGGGTCTCGGCGAACTCCCCGTACGTCCAGCTGGGCATGGACGTCGGCCTGGACCGGGTGAAGGAGGCGGCCATGGAGGCAGGCCTCAAGGAGGGCAGCCTCACGGGCACGAGCTTCCCGTCCTTCTCGATCGGTATCTCCGACCCGAGTGCGATCCGTATGGCGGGCTCGTACGCGACCTTCGCCGCGAGTGGCAAGCAGAACGAACCGTTCTCGGTGAAGTCGGTCGAGTACGAGGGGCTGACCCGGTTCGACCACGACGACATCGCCGACACCAAGCGGGCCTTCACCTCGGAGGTCGCCGACAACGTGACCGACGTCCTCAAGACCGTCGTCGACGAGGGAACCGGTACGTCGGCCCAGCTGCCCGGCCGTGAGGTGGCGGGCAAGACCGGCACCACCGACGGCAACAAGTCGGCTTGGTTCGTCGGGTACACCCCGCAGTTGTCGACCGCGATCAGCATGTATCGCATGGACGACGACGAGTCGAACAAGAACCGCAAGTTCCTTGAGATGTACGGCACGGGTGGCCAGGAAACGATCCACGGCGCTTCGTTCCCGGCTGAGATCTGGCACGACTACATGGAGGACGCGCTCAAGGGCCAGCCGGCCGAGGACTTCCCGGAGCCGGAGCCGATCGGTGTCATCGTCAACGAGGACCCGGACCCGACGCCGACCCCGACGGTGACCGAGTCGGAGGAGGAGTCGCCCGACCCGAGCCCGACGCCCACCGAGAGCGAGGCTCTGCCCTCGCCGACCCCCAGCGAGACCTGCCGCAACCCGTTCAACCCCACCTGTGAGGAGACCGGCGGTACCGACACGGGTGGCACGGACACCGGTGGACTCGATGGCGGGGTGACCGCGTCACCTTCGGAGTCGGAGGACGATTCGAGAGGCAATCAGAACGGGGGGCTCTTCGGAGGCAACGACGGGTAGCTCCCCACCCGGCAGGATCTGTTTCACGTGAAACATGGGCCACCGCACCGACCAGGTGCGGTGGCCCATGCCGTATCCCCTGCCGGACCCGACGAAGAAGCGGCCTGTGTTTCACGTGAAACACAGGCCGCCGGGTACGACAGGATGCGGTGGTCCTCGGCGTATCCCTAGGTGCGTACGGCAGGATGTGCGGCATGCCCAGTGCAGAGACGACGCGAGTGAGCACGGACGAGCCGGAGCCGGTGCGGCCCACCAAGGAGGACGAGGTCGCTGCGACCGGCAGCGAGCTGATCGGCGGCCCGATCGGGCGCCGGGCGCTGCTCGGCACGTCCTGGTGGACGCCGGTGCGGGTCGTCGCGCTGGTGGCCATCGGCATGTTCGCGCTGGGCATGGTGCAGAAGCTGCCCTGCTACGACGGCGCCTGGTTCTTCGGGGCCAGCTCCCAGTACACGCACGCCTGCTACTCGGACATCCCGCATCTGTACCAGGGGCGTGGCTTCGCGGACGGCCTCGTGCCGTACTTCGACAAGATCCCCGGCGACATGGAGTACCTGGAGTACCCCGTACTGACGGGCGTGTTCATGGAGGTCGCCGCCTGGCTCACCCCGGGCAGCGGCACCATCCAGGACCAGGAGCAGTGGTACTGGATGGTCAACGCCGGCATGCTGATGGTGTGCGCGGCGGTCATCGCGGTGTGCTGCGCGCGCATTCACCGCCGGCGCCCGTGGGACGGCCTTCTGGTGGCCTTGGCGCCCGCATTCGCCCTGACTGCCACCATCAACTGGGACCTCCTCGCGGTGGCCCTGCTGGCCGCCGCGATGCTGATGTGGTCGCGTCGGCGCCCCCTCGCCTTCGGTGTGCTGATCGGGCTCGCCACGGCCGCCAAGTTCTACCCGTTCCTGGTGCTCGGACCGCTCTTCGTGTTGTGCTGGCGAGCGGGCAAGTGGCGCGCGTTCGCGACCGCGCTGCTCGGTGCTGTCGGGGCCTGGCTCGCGGTGAACCTCCCGGTGATGCTGCTGGCACCCGACGGATGGTCGAAGTTCTACCGCTTCAGTCAGGAGCGCGGTGTGGACTTCGGTTCGTTCTTCCTCGTCATCTCGCAACGGCTCAACATCCAGATCACCGCCGAGACGGCGAACGCGTACGCGATGGTCTCGATGGTGATCGTCTGCGCCGGCATCGTCGCGCTCACGCTCACCGCCCCACGCCGCCCCCGCTTCGCGCAGCTCGCCTTCCTGATCGTCGCGGCCTTCATCCTGACCAACAAGGTCTACTCGCCGCAGTACGTGCTCTGGCTGGTCCCGCTCGCCGCCCTGGCCCGGCCCCGCTGGCGCGACTTCCTGATCTGGCAGGCCTGCGAGGTGGCGTACTTCCTGGGGATCTGGATGTACCTCGCTTACACGACCAGCGGAGACGCTCACAAGGGCCTGCCTGCCGAGGGCTACCAACTCGCCATCATGGCGCACCTGTTGGGCACGCTCTACCTGTGCGTCGTCGTCGTGTGCGACATCTTCATGCCCGAGCGGGACGGGGTGCGCAGGGCCGGTGACGACGATCCCTCCGGAGGAGTCCTGGACGGCGCGGAGGATGTCCATGTGTTCGGTGCGGCCGCCCGCCCTCCGAGGCACGCGATGCCCTTCGAAGGGCATCAGGTCGAGTGGGGAAGTCGCGGCCCAGGCGGTAGTTCGCTCTGAGCGAACAGGACGGGATAGGCGCCCCTGGGACGACGCGGGGACGAACGACAAACGCGGAAGGCCGTACACACGAGATCGTGTGTACGGCCTTCCGTATGCGTCCTTGCGGAGCTGATCTGCTCGGCGCTCGGCTCTCCGCCCTTCGGGGCGGGGGCTCAGTTGTCGACGATCCGGTCGAACTGCGTGGTGGTGTGTCGCAGATGGGCCACCAGTTCCTCACCGACCTTCGGCTCCGGGGCGTCCGACGGCACGAAGAGGATCGACACCTGCATGTGCGGAGGCTCGGCGAACCAGCGCTGCTTGCCACCCCAGACGAACGGAGAAAGGTTCCGGTTGACCGTGGCGAGGCCCGCCCGGGCGACGCCCTTGGCGCGCGGCATGACGCCGTGCAGGGCCTTCGGGGCCTCCAGGCCCACTCCGTGCGACGTACCGCCCGCCACGACGACCAGGAAGCCGTCGGAGGCCGCCTTCTGCTGCCGGTAGCCGAATCGGTCCCCCTTGGCGACGCGGGTGACATCCAGCACCGCACCGCGGTACTCGGTCGCCTCGTGGTCGCCCAGCCATAGCCGTGTGCCGATGCGGGCCCGGAAGCGGGTCTGCGGGAACTGCTGCTGGAGGCGGATGAGGTCCTCGGACTTGAGGTGGCTGACGAACATGGTGTGCAGCGGCAGACGGGCCGCACGGAGCCGGTCCATCCAGCCGATGACCTCCTCGACGGCGTCCGAGCCGTCGGTGCGGTCCAGCGGCAGGTGGATGGCGAAGCCCTCCAGGCGCACGTTCTCTATGGCCGCGTGGAGCTGGGGCAGTTCCTGCTCGCTCACCCCGTGCCGCTTCATCGAGGACATGACCTCGATGACGACGCGGGCGCCCACGAGGCCGTACACGCCGTCGACCGACGACACGGAGCGGATGACGCGGTCGGGCAGGGGGACGGGCTCTTCGGCGCGCCGGTAGGGCGTCAGCACCAGCAGGTCGCCGCTGAACCAGTCCTTGATCCGGGCGGCCTCGTACGTGGTGCCGACGGCGAGGATGTCCGACCCGAGACGCGTGGCCTCTTCCGCCAGCTTCTCGTGTCCGAAGCCGTAGCCGTTGCCCTTGCAGACGGGGACGAGTCCCGGGAACTGCTCCTGAACGTGCTTGTGGTGTGCCCGCCAGCGCGCGGTGTCGACGTACAGCGTGAGCGCCATGGACGGTCCCGGAACCTTTCTCGTGGCTGCGGTGTATCAGAGGTATGGAAACAAAAACGGGGGCGTCAGCGGCGCGACATGTAGATGTCGAGCGCCTTGTGGAGCAGCTTGTTCAGCGGGAAGTCCCACTCACCGAGGTACTCGGCGGCCTGTCCGCCCGTGCCCACCTTGAACTGGATCAGGCCGAAGAGGTGATCCGTCTCGTCCAGCGAGTCGGAGATGCCTCGCAGGTCGTAGACGGTCGCGCCGAGGGCGTAGGCGTCGCGCAGCATGCGCCACTGCATCGCGTTCGAGGGCCGGACCTCACGGCCGATGTTGTCCGAGGCACCGTAGGAGTACCAGACGTGTCCGCCGACGACGAGCATGGTCGCCGCGGACAGGTTCACGCCGTTGTGCCGGGCGAAATAGAGCCGCATGCGGTTGGGGTCCTCGGTGTTGAGGGCCGTCCACATGCGCTGGAAGTACGACAGCGGGCGGGGCCGGAAGCGGTCGCGCACGGCCGTGATCTCGTACAGCCGCTGCCATTCCTCCAGGTCGTGGTAGCCGCCCTGGACGACCTCGACCCCGGCCTTCTCGGCCTTCTTGATGTTGCGGCGCCACAGCTGGTTGAAGTTCTTGTGGACCTCTTCCAGAGACCGGTTGGCGAGCGGCACCTGGTAGACGTAGCGCGGCTGTACGTCACCGAAGCCGGCCCCGCCGTCCTCCCCCTGCTGCCAGCCCATGCGGCGCAGCTTGTCGGCCACCTCGAAGGCCCGCGGTTCGATGAAGTCGGCTTCGATGTCCCGCAGGCGCTTCACGTCCGGGTTCTGGATGCCGGCCTTGATGGAGGTGGCCTCCCAGCGCCGGATGATCACCGGCGGGCCCATCTTCACCGAGAAGGCGCCCTGGTGCTTGAGATGCGCGAGCATCGGCTCCAGCCAGTCGGTCAGGTTCGGCGCGAACCAGTTGATGACCGGACCTTCGGGCAGATACGCGAGGTAGCGCTTGATCTTGGGCAGCTGGCGGTACAGCACCAGGCCGGCGCCGACCATCTCGCCTGTCCTGTCATCGAACCACCCGAGGTTCTCGGAGCGCCACTCGGCCTTGACGTCGGCCCAGGCCGGGACCTGCATGTGGCTAGCCGAGGGCAGGCTCTGGATGTATGCCAGATGCTGCTCACGGCTGATCGTCCTCAGGGTCAGGCTCATTCGGGGCGCTCCTCGGGCTGGTGTGTCCCCATGGGTACAGGGGCTCCGGCTCTCGCGCCGAAGCCTACTGCGCCCTGCGGGCGCCCCGAATGGCTGTATGGAACCTGGAGCCCGCCCAGCACGTGGTCAGGACGCCAGGTGGTGTTATTCGGCCGCTTGGTCCGATGTGAGACCACGGACAGCATGGGGGACCGTCCGCCGACCGATCGATCGGGGCCGCGGAGTCAGCCGATGACCCCGCCGAAGAGACCCCCGTGGGCCATGCCGAGGAAGAATCCGACGGCCGAGGCACCGAGACCCACGATCAGGCCGAAGCGCTCACGGGTCGTCTCCGAGATGAACTGCCCGTACGCGCCGGTCAGAATCCCCACCAGGCCCGTCCAGGAACTGAGCAGGTGCAGATGGTGGAACATCGCCGTGATGAAAGAGACCGCCCCGAGCACGAGCGTCACGGCCAGCAGGGTGTCCTGCACTGGGTGAGGCTTGTCGTCGGTGGCGAACAGGGAGCCGGCGATGTTGGGTCGCAATGTCTGTGCCATGGGGCACCTCCTGCGGAAGGCGGCGCATCGTAGCGCCATACACACCCGATGTGTACAGATTGACGGTCACCACCACCTGATTTCAACCGGAAGCGGGTGTGCGGGTAGTCTGTACCCTCTGCACCGGTGTCTGCCCAGGCCATGACAGGGATCCTCCACGGGACCCCCGATTGTCAGTGGCTGCCGATACCGTTGCGTACGCATCACAACCCTCCTGCCACGGAACGACCGTGGCCGCTGAGTCCAAAGGAGGTGGGTTCCACATGCGTCACTACGAGGTGATGGTCATCCTCGACCCCGATCTTGAGGAGCGCGCTGTCGCCCCCCTGATCGAGAACTTCCTCTCCGTCGTCCGTGAGGGCAACGGAAAGGTCGAGAAGGTCGACACCTGGGGCCGTCGTCGTCTCTCGTACGAGATCAAGAAGAAGCCTGAGGGCATCTACTCGGTCATCGACCTGCAGGCCGAGCCTGCGGTCGTCAAGGAGCTCGACCGCCAGATGAACCTGAACGAGTCGGTCCTCCGGACCAAGGTCCTCCGCCCCGAGACCCACTGAGCCTTCCCGCTCAGTCGGTCCCGGGATCCGAGTAGCAGCACAAGCAGCCAGCAGCAAACCCGCCGAGAGGTTCCCCCATGGCAGGCGAGACCGTCATCACGGTCGTCGGCAATCTTGTCGACGACCCCGAGCTGCGCTTCACCCCTTCCGGTGCGGCGGTCGCGAAGTTCCGTGTCGCGTCCACCCCCCGCACCTTCGACCGTCAGACCAACGAGTGGAAGGACGGCGAGAGCCTGTTCCTGACCTGCTCGGTCTGGCGTCAGGCGGCGGAGAACGTCGCCGAGTCGCTCCAGCGAGGCATGCGCGTCATCGTGCAGGGCCGGCTGAAGCAGCGGTCCTACGAGGACCGTGAGGGCGTCAAGCGCACGGTCTACGAGCTGGACGTCGAGGAAGTCGGCGCCAGCCTGCGCAGTGCCACGGCCAAGGTCACCAAGACCGCCGGCGGTGTCGGCCGCGGTGGCCAGGGCGGTTACGGCGGCGGAGGCGGTGGCGGCCAGGGTGGCGGCGGCTGGGGCGGTGGCCCCGGCGGCGGTCAGCAGGGCGGCGGCGCTCCCGCCGACGACCCGTGGGCCAGCGGCGCTCCCGCCGGTGGCAACCAGGGCGGTGGCGGCGGCTGGGGCGGAAGCTCCGGCGGCGGTGGCGGCTACTCGGACGAGCCCCCCTTCTAAGCCCTCGTGGCCGGGTTCACCGGTCTTCGAGGTCGAGGGCGGGGCCGTACCCCAAACTTCTTGATCACACAGGAGATACACCATGGCGAAGCCGCCTGTGCGCAAGCCGAAGAAGAAGGTCTGCGCTTTCTGCAAGGACAAGGTCACGTACGTGGACTACAAGGACACGAACATGCTGCGGAAGTTCATTTCCGACCGCGGCAA